>NZ_CP058552.1:0-4800000 GCF_013401555.1 Paenibacillus sp. E222 | reverse complement strand
GAAATGGAGGGCATTTTTCACCAAGCTGCCGTTATTCTTTCCTATCATCTGGAGGTCATCCAGAATCAGGAGGCTACTGCGGCAGGCAGTCGTCTTGGCACGGCCATGGAACGTTACTTAAAGGGGAATGCCTCTTTGAAAACGGTGCTCGAATTTGCCGAAGCATTGGGAAGCAAATTTTGGAGCACGCCTTACGTATGCATGGTATCTTCCTCAAGAGCGGATGCTTGGGACCATGAAAGTCAGAAGCGCAAACTGAGGGAGATTCAGAATAGGCTTCAGGATCATCCCAAAACATCCTCCTTGGAATCCCATCATTTTTATGTGATGAACCGCATATATTCACTCTTCCCCCTTCTAGAAGAAGAGGCCAAGGATCGAAGGAAGTATGAGGATTCGGTACGTTTGTATGCGGATTTGATGCATTCATGGGACCACGGAACAAGGACATGTTTTATCAGTAAAGTAAGAACGGGCATGGAGGAGTTCATCGACGGCTTCCGGGAGTGCGGGGATGCTGAGAGAATCAGTACGGAGCTTGGTTTAAGCGAACCGGTTGTCATGTTTGCTGACCTGGAATTTATTTATCTCTTCAAGCATATTCCACAGGAGGTCATGGTCAGGTATTGCTCTTATTTATTCCGTCCACTGCTGGACAAAGAAGAGGAATACACCAGCGAGATGATGCACACACTTGAAGCCTATTTCGCCAACAACGGCCAAGTGAATGAAACTGCACGTGAGCTATATATCCATCGCAACACAGTACTGTACAGGCTGGAGAAAATTTCGGGGCTGCTGAACCTGGATATGAAGAATACCGATCATCTGCTGCTCTTAAAGCTGGGACTTATGTTTAGGCATTTAATGTCTCCCGAGAGACAAATTTAAAAAAGGTCTAGGGTATACCTAGGAGCCTCGATTCCTGGTAACCGGTCAGAGCTCCCCGCGAATTGGCCTGGTTGAAAAGTTTGGGTCAATTTCGAATGAGCAACCAGTATTCAGATTGAACAAAAATGCTCAAACAAGTTATCTTTCAGTCGAATTATCATCCAAATGTAACTATTTACTTAATTCCAAATGTTTTTAAACGGCAAAGTCTTATATTAATGTGCTTTTTCCCGCCACACCTGGGGTTAACAATCACATGGTGAATCCTGAGGACCTTAACATTAGTTCTGTCATGATAATATTTAGATAACAATCTAATCCGCAATGACACAATGTTCTTGTCCTTTTCGGCAAAGGAACCAAGTTCTTGTCCTCAGTTTAGGACAAGAACTTGGTTCCTTAAAACAAAAAAGCCGCTATAATAGCGACTTTGAATGGAACAATGTTCTTGTCCCGCAACAGCTTATTCGTTTAGCAGTTGTTTCTTCCTTACCTACGCAAAAATCCTAATACTACAATAACATTCTGTTTTTCTACTAAACTATCTATTACTTCTCCCAAAGGCATTTATTGCGGATCAAATTACGGTGCAAACCTGGTGAATCCTTTTCTATGTTTTAATATGATATCAGAAGCTAGACCTTAATGGCTCTCCAGCACGCATCCAATGTTTGCCGAATCTGCTCCTCGCCAAAAGGGTATTTTCCTCCCAAATACCCCCTTATTGAAGTAGCAACCATGCCTTTGATGAGATGACAGCAAAACATTGGATTCATTTCGCTGATGATGCCCTGCTTCTGACCTTCTTCGATAACAGCAAAAATTTCAATCATCGCAGGATTCATCATATTTCTCACTTCTTCGTCGATGTAAGGAGAATCGCTATATCCTTCCAGAAACAGAATTTCTTTTGGGTAATTCAGCCCGTAATCCACCATGTGTCTCAGAATTCCCTTGGTTCGTTCATAGACTGTGAGATTAGGGTCATAGCCGGTCATGATCACTTCTCCCATGTGCATGAGTACACTTTTATATAGCTCATTAACTAGCTCTTCTTTGTTTTTATAATAATTATAGAAGGTGCTGGAGCCAACATTGGCTCGTTTGAAAATTTTTGGGAAAGTAACGGACTGTATGCCCTCCTCAATGATTAAATCCAGCGCTGCAATTCTAATATCCTCTCGCTTACCCATGTTCACCCCTCCTTTTCGGAAAATATTTTCTATCAAAATTATAGATCTGAAAAATAACGATGTCAATTTTAGAATAAAAATTCCACAAAATCGATGGAAAATAGATATTTCCTGTGATTATCAGAAAAAAAACACAGGAAAAAGAATTAAAATTCTATATTATTGACAACTACAGCCTCAATACGTATATTTTATTTAGAAAATATTTTCTAAACTTTTAACAAACAACATAAAACCTTATTAATCAGGAGGTCATATTAATGATTATTTATAAAGGTAAAGTCGCTCTGGTCACAGGTGCTTCATCTGGTATAGGAGAGGCCTACGCAAGAGAGCTTGCTGCAAGAGGCAGTCATGTCATTGTGGTTGCACGTTCGAAGGATAAACTTGAGTTACTTGCCAAAGATTTAAAGGCTACTTATGGAGTTAATACTTACCCTCTAGTCAGTGATCTTTCAAAGCTGGGGGCTGCTGAAGAACTGGCCGAAAAGGTTAAGGAGCTTGGACTTAAGGTGAACATTTTGATTAACAATGCAGGATTCGGAACAGACGGCCGGTTTGAAGAAACCTCTATGGAACGTTATCGCGAGATGGTTGATCTGAATATCACCTCACTCATGGATATGACGGCTCAGTTTTTACCCTACATGCAGCAACAGAAGGATGGAATTATCGTTAATGTTTCTTCTTTTTTAGCTTTTTATCCATTTCCATATATGGGGGCTTATGCCGCTACCAAAGCATTTGTACTTTCTTTCTCGGAATCACTCTGGGCAGAGAACAAACACTTGGGAATTCGTGTTATGGCACTATGTCCAGGAGCGACCAAAACAGGATTTTTCGATAAGGTCGATGCTACGAATTTGCCAATAAACGTTACGGGTACTCCTCAGTCTGTTGTAAAGACCGCCTTTCGTGGACTTGAGAAAAACCGTATCTATGTGATAGACGGTGTCGGCAATTACTGGATCTCCAATAGTGCCCGTTTTGTCACACGTAAATTTATGGCTGCCCTCTCTGAACGTCTTGGACGTCCTGCATCGAAGAAATAAAAGTTGATTTTTTGGAGACTCGCTACCCATGAATATATTAAAAAGCTTGAAAACAAATCGTTTGAAGAAAATATAGATTGATTCAGAGCAGCTAGGTTACGTAAACTTCAGCGGGAAAATGGTCAATTCGGGCCAAACTTGCGTGGCACTCGATTATGTGCTCGTCCATGAATTGGTGAAGGTGGAGCTAATCAGCGAATTGATCCTGACGATTAAGCAGTTCTTTGGTTCGGAAATCGTCAAAAGCTGTGATTATGGCCGCATTGTGAGCGCGAGGCATTTCAACCGGTTGAAATGCCTTCATTGAGAAAGGCAAAGGAGAAATCATATACGGCGGTTCATCCGATGAGAATAGCGGCTTTATCGAACCGACTTTAATGGGATGGTCGCCACATGGAGTTCGGCGACTATGGCAAATGAAATTTTTCGGTCCAATTTTGCCTATAATTAGCTATAGCAGATTGGAAGACGCAATCGTGTACCTATTGCTGTAGCTGGACAAGAACGGCGTCAGAGAAGGCGGATCGTACCTTATCGCTGCCTTTAAACGACAAAATGGTGCCGATAGCCATAGCCCCATAGCCGCAACGAAATAATGAGCCTAATCCGACAGTGCCCGCATGATGTTGGATTTTGCCTCTGCCGCAATCGCTTCATTCCCGTCATCGACCGCTTGCATTAAGATCAGTATGGGGATGTATACCGCGATCAGCCGCGCCAGCAGCTTCGTTTCCTCGTCCGCTCCTCCGTACATTTCGAAAAACACGCCGCGAGCGTAAGGTGGTAAAAAGCTATAAGCAACGCTCAAATCGCAAGCCGGATGGCCTACGCTCAGATCGCCCCAATCAATGATGCCGGAAACGATCCCGTTCTCATTCACAAGCATATTTTTGAAATGAAGATCGCCATGTAGCACTGCATTCACCGCCTCGACACGGTCCTTTTGCAGCCTGCTAATATACGCTTCGATCACACCGGACTCCTCCGGCGACAAGTGTTCAACCACCTTCGATAGAAATCCTTCCAATTTCACTTTGCGCGATGCTATGTCCGTCAAGTTTCGATGATCTTGCTGAACTCCGCACTTCAGCGCCGTCTGCAGCGGAAACTCATGCAATCTCCGCAAAAATTTCGCCAGCGTCTCTGCCGATAAAGCCCGGCGTTCTTCCGTCAAACCGATTGGGAAATCTCCTGGCACGTAGGCATAGCCAAGAAATGGTGCCGGGTATTCGTCACTTGCTTCGCCATAAAACAACGGTTTCGGATAGGGGATGGTCATATATGCTTCCAACTTCGGCAGCAGCTTCCCTTCCATACGAATCGAGCCAACTGCAATAGATCTTCTTGGAAACCGGAACACGTACTCGTCACCGATGAGAAAAACCGTATTGTCCCAGCCCCAGCCCAATCGCTTCACTTGCTTCGATGACAGCTGAGGGAATTGTCTGCCGATCAGCGTCCGCGCCTGCTCTTCGTTAACCTCCCACTCCGCATCCCAAACATTCGTTCCACCCATGAATTGTCTGCCTCCTCGTTCCTTACGTTATTTAGATGTTTACATTCCTTGGAAGTTACGCATAACTGCCCGTTAGTTTAATGAAACGAAGAGCAAGTTGCCGATTAGATATACGCCTAATCGGCAATCGGACTATGTTCTTGTCCTTGACTTGGGACAAGAACTTGTACCGATAAAATAAAAAAGCCGCTAAAATAGCGACTTCAATGGGAACATGTTCTTGTCCCTCGACATTAAAGCTGCACTAATTTTGCCGTCAATTATACCTCTCCACTGAGTGCTCTACGATAGTTCCTCTATTTCTTTCAGAACATCTCTGTAAGTAATCTCATTGTTTATTAGATGTGGATAGCAATTGAATGCTTTGTCAAACTGAGCGTCTGTAACTTTTATATACCCGTTACCGATCATTTCTTGATCCGTTTCATCTGGGTCGCTTAACATCTTATACTCTATATTTTTTTTAAAAAAATTTCTTCCCATGATTGACCTGATTAGCTTTCCTTTTAAGTTCCATCTACTGTCATTGCATTATACTGCTGATAAGTAAGACAGTTCCAGATAAAGATTACCGATCGTTTCCCACCAAGAAACGATTATATAGTTCACTTTTCCTCTCAGACATGCTACGACATTAAACTGCTATTAAAGAGGATCCTTTTAAACTTCGATATCTTGAGATTGAGCCTGTAGGTGATGTAATAAATCCCTTCAAAGATGAAGCATATATCGCAAAGAGTCTAGGGTCATGAGATGACTTTCAAATGAAAAAAGCCGTCAAGAGATGAATGACGGCTTTTTTCGTGTAACTAGTATATTCGAAAGGCTTCCCGTTGTAGAACGCACATCATTCCATCTAGCTTAATCTTCTGCAATAATAGAGAAAGAATCAAATCCTATTTGATTACTCATTTGCAAAATGATGAAGATCTTCAAGTTCCACATAACCAACTCTGCCAGTTTCGTCAAATTTAATCCTTGCTCGAAGGGGATTATTTAACTTGTCTACTTTAAAACCAACCAACTCTCCTACCATATTTCCTGTAACCACAAAGAGTTGATGAAGCAAATCCAGTACAGGCATGTGAGGTTTACCATCTGGAGTTTCAGGAATTGACCAAAACTTGCAATCTAGAAAAATCATTGAAGTAATTGGAGCTGTGTTTTTTTCACCATTATCTGTCTCACGGTAATAAACTTGGGCAGCATCCTGGAATACCTCCTGGATCGTTCCTCCCCTCCCCTCTGAGAATATGATCCCGCAGGAAGCAAGGGTTACAAGAACATCCTCCCATATGCTATTGAGAAAGTATTTTGCGACATGAGTGGCAAACGGAGTAAATGGTTCATGACCATAATGCCACGTTGGAACAGCTAAACTTCGATTTATTGGTGTTAGGTGGTTCTTTAGATCATTAGCAATTTCCCAAGCTGGAAGCATCCATCCGTGCAGATTAGTTAATAATTCCTCGTTAATACTTTTTCCGTCTTTACTTATAATGTCTTTCATGTTTTTCGGAAATTCATCGTATGGCTTTTTTGCTAATTTTTCGATGGCAGTAGTAAGGGATTCTTCTGATCAACCAGCAAAAAGTGCCCCAAGGTGTGTTGCTTCCATGCCGCCTGGCCCCCCACCACTTACGACATTGAAACCAGATTCAGAGAGCATTTTAGCAATTTGTGCAACCTTTCAGTAAGATTTTCTACCGCGCGGCTCTTTATGTTTGCCCATGATTGGACAGGACGGCGTCCTACCTGCATCTCTTTCGCTAAAAATGCATTTATCTCTATTCACGCGAATTTTTAAATTCATGTGCTTTTTTCTAGCCACGTGATCTTCATCATGATACTATTTAGGTAAAAATCTAATCCGCAATGACACAATGTTCTTGTCCTTGGACAGGTGATTGCTTCTGACCCTGACGTCCATGTAGTAGTGTTAGAACATTGTTCCATTGCCTTCCTCCTTACCTTTTTGCGACAACCAAAAGCCGTTAATCATCATTGCACAGATTAACGGCTCAAAAAATTTAATCTTTTCACATATGCTTCAACTGATTTTTGTAATACTTTCTTTTCATCATTCCTGAATGCTTCTTCTGATCAGCATCGCAACATGAGGTGTATAAGACTTCATAGTATAAATATTACGTTTGGCGCTTTCATGTTGATATGGCGGCTGACGAAAATTGCTAATTGATAGAGTTACTGAAGTTAGAAGTCAAAGCTTATAAGCATCCACAAATGTAATAGGATTATTTACTCCGTAGCTGTACCCATTTCGATTCAGCGGGTTATCCAGATCCAAATCTTGTTCAGAGTCCAATGAAATGAAGGAACCAAGTTATGTTCTTGTCACTCGACATGAGTACATGTGGAAATTTAATGATTTATATTTAGTTTACTAAGTATAAATCAAAAGAATAGAGAGTCACACTATATTCCTCTCCATTTGTTGCATGAGTTTTCTTAGTATCAACCGTTCTTCCGTCGAAATCGATTGAAGCAATTTCTCCTGCTGTTCCCTCCATTTAATATCGACCGGCTTTTCTAATTCTTGTCCTTTGTCCGTTAGATAGATACGCATGATCCGCGCATCTTCTACATCACGTTTACGATATATAAAACCGTTCTGCTCTAATGATTTAACCATGTTCGTTACTGTAGGTGGTTCACATTTCAAGTGTTCACAAAGCTGCATCTGGGTTACCCCATCACCCAACCATAGACGATACAACAAATTATCTTGCCCCACATAGAGATTAAGTTCTCTAAGAGACTCACTATAATTCCGACGCATCTGGGAAGAAATTCGATCTAATGACTGTCGAATATCACAATCAACCGCATCTGTCATAAATTATCCCTTCCTGTCATTCAAATAATATTTAGCCCGCTAAATTTATCACGATAAATTACAGTTGTCAATTTACCTTAGAGAGCTACCGCTATTATCGGTAGCTCTAAAGTTCAGGAAATTCAGCTTTGTCATAAACCTATTTTTTTGCAAATCCTTGCTTGTTCAAATAACTCATCATTTGAGGTTGAATACTTCTCTGGAGATGATCCTGGATGTGGTTACTCCATCCCTTTACTTTTTTCACAGTGAAAGGGGCTCTTGTCGGTCGATTTTCATAATACTTCAACATCGTTTCATCATAAGTTGCTAGTTTTTCTTGATTAAGAGAACTGTAATGATTTTCAAGCAACACCATAGATTGCGGTAGGCGAGGTTTCAGATCAGGTTTATCTCCAGCTGGAGTACCTATGCATAATCCCACCAAAGGAATCACATATTTCGGTAAATTTAATACTTCAGATAGTTCGTTAATATTAGCTCTAACCCCACCAATAAACACACCGCCAAGTCCCAAAGATTCGGCAGCTGTTAACGCATTTTGCGCCACTAGTCCGGCGTCGAACGAACCAATTAACAGAAATTCTATATATTCAATATCCACTTCTGGGGCAATTTGATGATTGCGATTAAAATCTGCACAGAAAATCCAAAACTCAGCCGCTTCTTCAATATAAGGTTGATTGACTGAAAGGTTTCTGACTTTTTTCCGAGTCACCGGATCAGTGATTCGAATAATGGAAACGGCCTGTAAGAGACTGAATGATGAAGTTTGATTCGCTGCCTGAAAGATCGCATTGATCTGTTCCTCAGTCAGGGGTTGAGATGTATAAGAACGAAACGATGTATGGTTATGAAGCAACTCAAGTGTCTGATTCATTAAAATCCTCTCCTCTATCCGTTTATTTCATATTCCTTGTGGTACAAACCGCGCTCCTGCAAGATGTGCACATCGAAATCCGCAACACCATAGTGGAAATCACTTATTTTAGTTCCGAAAATAATTAGCCTGCTAATTAAATGTTAAATGATTTTACTGTTCAGTAACATTGACACTATCATAAATATATTTGTTGCATCTGCAAAGAGGGCAATATGGATGAACTTAGTACAACTTTTTGTACCTTTAGATGATGCATAATCCTAACCAATAAGAATCCGCAGCAACAATGTGATTGAGTGCTGCGGATTCTTGTGTTTTTTAGGTTAAAAGTATTGGCGTTCACCCGTCTGTGCTGATTTTTCAATGGCATCTAGTAATTGATGAAGTTTCACCGCATCAGCAAAAGTAGGTGCTAAGGTTGTACCTTCTTGAATATCTTGTGCGAATTTACGATAAGCCTGAGCCATATTCAGAACAAATCCGGAGTCATTTTTTAGAGATTGTGGGCCCCAGTAATAGGAATCGGGAATAGTTAGTTCATGAAGTTCGTTGTCAGTAGCTCCTGCACCGCGTAGTTGGTGTGATCCAAATTGAATGGATGCGGGCGCACTCAGTACGATCGTTCCCTGATCTCCGAAAATTTCAAGGGTAAGTCCTGTCTGGTGTTTAACGCCACCTTGAATATGAACACTGGCAGCGGCACCACTCGTTAATTTTCCAGCAATCAGTATCTGATCATCTGTCGTCTTCTTAATAGTTTTCTGAATATCCACCAATTCAACTTCAGGAAACTGCTGTGCTGTGAGAGCAGAAAGTTCGGTAAAGTCTCCAAGCATGTAGGTAAATGCATCCAGATTATGTCCACCTACAATGGTCAGCAAGTTTCCTCCTATCTTCCGATCAAACAGGTAGGCATTGGACTTATCACTCACGCCACCCATGGCATCAATGGAGATCTTTAAATTGGCAGATAACACTTTACCCACATAACCTTCTGCTAATAAATCTTTCACATACTGAACGGCTGGGGCTTGTCTGGCCTGTAATCCAATCGCATTTGGTAATTTTGCGGACGCTACCCATTCCTGCATTTCAAGTGCTTCAACTGTATTCGATCCCAGTGGCCATTCACAATAGATCGGTTTTCCAGCAGGCACGATGGCTTTAACGGCGCTAAAATGTTCCTTGACGTTAATACTGACAACGACCATGTCCACTTTAGGATGTTGAGCCAGCTTCTCCATGTTATCAAAGCCGTGATCTGCGTAGAACGCTTCTGCGCTTTTCTTCGCACTTGCCATATTGCTCGTACCCACTGCTGTAAGCTCAAACTCATCCAAATGCTCTATAGCTGGAATATGTGTACCACTCGCCCACCCATTATTAATGGAAGCCCCTATGATTCCTGTACGAATTTTATTACTCAATGTAAAACATCTCCCTTATTTTAAATATATTCTCTCAGCCGCTCCTGTTCTTTGGCGGATCAATCACTTATATTAATTCATTGCTGCAGCAAATTCTGCAGAATTAACCCATGTCATCGCAGCTGAAATAATAGGATATTCAATACCAAGTAGTTCTGTAATTCGGTTTTTCATCATTAATATCTCCTCTTGTTAAACGAATTTTAATATTTACTTCGTGTATTTATTCTCAGGGTAAGGTAAACCTAAATTCCCCCGAAGTGTGTCGTCCTCATATTCCTTGCGGAATATGCCTTTATCTTGCAAGATGGGAACAACTAATTTAATGAAGTCCTTAAATCCTGCTGGATGATCTTGTCTAATGAGCAAGATATCCATGACGCCTTCTCGATACCAATGTTCGATTTGTTCAGCAACGTGCTCCGCCGATCCGATCAACCCCGGTTTAGGCATTCCATAACCTTTAGGCATCCATGATTCGATTTCCCTTAGCTTTTCCAGGGCTTCTTTTTCCGTTCTACCAACGATCGGATTGTGAGAAGGCATCATCAACAGGTCATGTGGTGAACGGCCCTGATTTTGTACTCTACGTTTCAGTTCAGCAGTGAATGCTTTGAGGTATTCCAAATCATGTCCAGGAGCCATGATAACTTCCGCATGCTGTGCAGCATTATCCATGAACTCCGGGGAAGTACCCGCTTGAAAGACCACGGGTCTGCCTTGCCTCGATCGACTGATATTTAACGGTCCCTCTACGGAAAAGTAATTCCCAGTATAATCTAAGGAATACATTTTACTCGGATCATAAAATATCCCTCGTTCCTTATCACGTATAAATGCATCATCTTCATACGAATCCCAGAGGCCTTCAACAATCTCTAGAAACTCTTTTTGCATGGGATAAAGATCTGCTTTTCTTAAATGGGACCGACTGTAATTGGCTAATCCTCCAGAATTCGATGTAATTGCATTCCATCCTGCTCGGCCCTTGCTAATCTTGTCGAGTGAAGCGATTTGTCTGGCAACCGTAAATGGATCAGCATATGAAGTCGCTATGGTTGCGCCCAAGCCAATGGAGTGTGTTACCATACTTAGTGCAGACAAAATGGATACGCCCTCAAACATGCTTAGATAGTGTGGAATCATGCCCGGTCCAATATGACTTACGTCTGCCAAAAAGATGAGATCAAACTTTCCCTGTTCAAGTTGTAAGGCTTTCTGTACGTAATACTCAATATTTTCACTGGCATCAGCTGGAATATCAGGGTGTCTCCACCCCGAGTAATTCCAACCCACGCCATCAATAATTCCTCCTATTTTAAGTATTCTTTTTTCCATGGTTGAATGCTCTCCTTTTCACGTGCTCGCTTATTTTCCTGTGATAAGCCTAATTCTTTGGCCAACAATTCATGCCCTTTCTTACGGCTCTCTTGATTGGGGTAAAAGTCTGCAATCATGATTTCATCCACTAAACTTGCTTTCGAAAGCTGACTGAGCTGCTCTGCAACTTGTCTAACACTTCCAATCACAAAGCGATCATTATTACGTTCCCTAGCCAGCTCTTCATGAGGCGTGTATCGGTGATTTTTGGCTTCTTCCGGTGTAGGAAAAGTAAGATTTCTCTCCCCTGTACTCATCTGTGCCCACATTAATTCCGCCGGCCCCGCGGTATATTTAGCCTCTTCCTCCGTTTCAGCTGTAATAACGATCGTCGCTAACATACTTTGAGGTTCAGTTAAATAGG
This sequence comes from Paenibacillus sp. E222, assembly GCF_013401555.1. Taxonomy (NCBI): domain Bacteria; kingdom Bacillati; phylum Bacillota; class Bacilli; order Caryophanales; family Paenibacillaceae; genus Paenibacillus; species Paenibacillus sp. E222. Next base: position 4,788,437 of record NZ_CP058552.1, on the reverse strand, counting down.
ACGAGGGCTTAAAATTCGAACGATAAGCTCTCAACACAGGAATAGCGCGTTGTGGTGCCAAATGAGCTGCGAATACAAACCCTAATCCTTTTTCCAAGGCAAAATGTAATCCGCCCTCGCTAGATCCCAGCATAAACATATCCGGAACCATTGAATGATCCCCCGGAGGATGGATGTGATTTAACGGGTGGTTGGCTTTAAAGTCACGGGCAAAGAAGGAAAGCAAGTTATCTAATTGCTCTGGAAAATCATTCACTTCCATTAATTCTTGGGATCTTAACAATGCCCACATGGTTCTGCCATCCGTACCTGAGGCTCGGCCAATCCCGAGATCTACACGCCCTGGATGTAATCCTTCAAGAAGCGTAAAGTTCTCCATGACTTTCAAAGGGCTATGATTTGGTAACATGATTCCTCCAGAACCTACCCGAATGCTTTTAGTGTGAGATGCTGCGTGCAGACTCAGTAAGTCTGGTGAAGTACTCATCAAAGTTGTTGTGTTATGGTGTTCAGTGAACCAATACCTGTTGAACCCCCACTGCTCTGCTAGTTGAACCATATCTGTCACGTTCTGAAGACTCTCCGTAGCCGAGGTACCGTTATAGATATGGACAAAGTCTAAAATTGAAAGCTTTAGTCCGATTGATGTATTCACATCAGGTACTCCTTTCTGTTTTCACACTTATTATTTAGCTTGCTAAATATAGAATTAAAAAATATACTTATTACTTAGCTTGCTAACTATAAAACCAAAATGAGTTTATATTTTGACACTTTAGCCAAACTAAAATGATTTTGTTTTGGTTGTTGATCCAATCATAAGTGTATCCGTTTCGTTTGCAAAGAGGGCAATTTAAATGAACCTAGTACATTTTTTTGTACCTACAGATTAGGAGAGATATCAATGAAAGTCTGTAATGATGGATTTGAACAAGAGTTTATGGATGAAAAAAGTGATATGTACGCAATAGCCTTTGCCCAGAATGTTCTTTCCGGACGTTGGAAGTACTTTATACTGTGGTTCCTAAAAAATGAAACACGCCGTTATTCGGATATCAAAAAATTCCTTGGAGATCTTTCTCAAGGCTCTCTTACCAAGCAACTTAAGGAACTAGAGAATGATGGCGTTATTCGACGTGATGTTTATCCGGAAGTTCCTCCAAAGGTTGAGTATTCATTAACAGACAAAGGAATGAAGTTACTCCCCGTCCTTGAAAAGATGGAAGACTTCGGTAAAATGTACGGCGGAAATAATTAATTTGAGGAATTTGAATAAATAATTGGCGATTTTTTTAGGCTTAATGAGATTTTGAGTGCATGTGCTAATCGTTAGATATACATCTAATCGGTAATCGGACGATGTTCTTGTCCATTCCGGCAATCGGTACAAGTTCTTGTCCTTGGCTTGGGACAAGAACTTGTACCGATAAAATAAAAAAGCCGCTAAAATAGCGACTTTAATGGGACCATGTTCTTATCCCTCGACAGGAATGCACTCCGAGAGTTTAATTCAAAAAGTCGAGCAAGGAACTCTTATTGGGTCCCCTGCTCGACTTTTCCCATATTATTCTCTGATCGCAATTTTCACATTGCTGAGTTGAGCACTGCCTTGACTGACGAACAAGCCCAGGTTCCCTTGAAGAATATCATACATTCTGGCACTCATCGCAATTTCATCGTCCACGTAAATTTCGCATATCGATCCGTCAATATACACTTTGATTTCATAAGGACGATTGGGAATAAGCTGAACGGGGCGTTCCAGCTCAACCTCATAAGGGAACGTCTTCCCCCCCTCTTCCGACTGCATAATCGCCCCCCGAAAGCTAATGCGGTTCCGCTGTGGTTCCAGCGTGACATAATAGGCCGCATCTAGAGTGACTTTTGTCCGGAGCATCAGCCCAACACCTTGAGTTTGTTCAGAGAATGAGACAACAGCCGATATTTTACATTGATCGGGTAAATCTTCCGAAGTTGTACAACCGGCAAACCTATACGGTGACTCGCAAGAGATCGATCCGTCTGCGAACTCCCACTCTCCAATAATACCATTGAATTGAACAGGCAGCGTTTTGACGAAAGCGGCATCAACCGTTTCCGGTACTTTTACGCCAAGGGTTCCATCCGCCCGCTGAACGATTTCATGCACAATCAGATTCCCGCCCCAGTCCCAAGTGTCGTAATCCTTGCCAAGGGACTTCTGCGGATTCCACCCGAATAAATCGTCATTCTTCGTCGGATTCCATCCAAACAGATAGCGCTTCTCACCGTCTGAAACGGATTTGGCAGCATAGTAGGCACGACCGTCGAAGGTATCTTCCTTTGGAGTAATCCAAGGGCCTTCCAGGGAACGGCTCATCCGGTAAAAGGTCGCGAATCGTCCGGTATAAGAGGAGTAGATCAAATACCACCAATCTCCGATCCGAAACAAATCGGGACATTCGTGAGCCCCCACGTGAAGATTTGGCGAGTACAGGGGCTCGCGGTACTCCCAAGCTTTAAGATCCTTGGATGACAGCAGCGCGGTGCATCCCTTTCGATTAGTTGGCCCTTTTGCCATCGCTGCAAGCAACATCCAGTACTGGCCTTCCTCTTCATTCCAGAATACGAAGGGATCACGCCAATCGGATAGCTCATATATTCGGTCGTCAGCGGTAAAGGAATCCTCAGGGATCGCCTCCCATGTCTTGAAGTCTCTGCTTATCGCATGACATACCAACTGCTTGCCTTCAGGAAATATGCAATAGAACATATGGTAGATGCCGTCCACTTTCAGAACGTGACCGGTGCCGCCTTCGATCTGGCAAGCTCCTTCTTCCCGATAATTCACAAAATCCTTCGTTCCGACAAGATACCAGCCGTGATCGAGGTCCTCCCGGTAGTTATCTCTCCATCCGTGCAGATAGAACAGCTTAAACTCCCCGTCCTCATAATATGGAATAACGTCTCCTACCCATGCGTTATCCGGCCGATAGAAAAATTCCTTCATCTTTTATGCCTCCTGGTGTTTAAAGTAACTAAGCGGTCATTGACTGAAACAGGCCTATAATCATCGCTTGTGCACCGCTCCTGATACCAATAAACCGTGGAGGCATACAAACATTGGTTATTTGGGCCCCATTGATTCTCTTTATATTTTTCAATAAATCCCTCGAAGGAGTTCATGAAGGGAATGTTATCACAAATATGAAATCGGCTAACCGAGGTATGTCCGTTCGCATCCAATTCGATAAACGGCTGACTGGCGAAAGCACTGTCAAACATCGGGAAGGGAGGCTCAGCCGCCCAGGCATAGCCGATATAGTCCTCGCTGCCCGTTCCGAATGTGGACGGAAAGGATTCGCCATCCACGAAAAATTTCTCGTCCCCTTCTCCCCACCACCAATCAATCGTTTTTCGATCCCAACGCCCATACCACCAGGTTTCGGCTTCCTCATCGGGTTTCTCCCAGGTATTGTACACGTGAAGGTGAACGCCGCAGAACCTTCCCCGGCCTTTCGTCAGCAGCAGAGGCCAATCCGGCCAGCGATCCCCGCCTTCCTTGAAGCGCTCCACGTCCATATCCAGATAATCGTCCCGATGCCATTTCGCATGAAAACGCAGGAGATCGTCAGTATGAGATGTTGTTAAGGGAAAATAACGGATATCAGCTGATATCTCACACGGCTGCGTTCCATCATTTTCAATTTCGATCCTGGCGCCTTCCGAGAATGGCATGTACCAATAACTGTACATTTCATGTTCGTTCATACCCAGAGGCAGTGAGCGGTACGGCTTGATGCCGGGAGCGCTTCCAAAAAAATCACCCAGTGGAGCCCATACGGAGGGATCTACTCCATTGTCCCATTTCATTGAGATGGCCAACTGCCTAACCAAGATCCGCTGCTGTTCCTCGCTCTTTCGTCCAAGGTCAGTCCTGATCCGGATCATGGAGATGGCGCCGGCCCCCTTTTTATCAAAAAGCACTGCCTTGCCCCCTGCTGGTACGGATACCGTAACGTTCTCGAGGGAAGACCCTTCCGTATTCAAGGAAGAATCGATTCCTCTTTGCTGTAATACCCGATCCGCTTCGGCCAGTGCAATAGCTGACTCCTTGTCGATGCTACCATCAAAAGACGGCAGTTTGACTTCGGAAGGGAATGAAGTATAAGTGATGTGGTAATAAGCGCCCCAACCTTTATCCAACAGCACCTTGCAATGTTTTTGAAAGGAGATCGGAATAAAGCTGTTTCTTCCGCGGGATAATGTTGGCGACAGATTCGGAAAATTGGCCGGGGGCCCTTCCTGGTTGAATTTTTCAAAATAATCCCGGAAGGGCTGATTGATCACAGGGGTATCGGCATGATCAATATAAATCCGGATATGTCCATCCTCCGGAAGCGCAGACCAGAATCTCCAGATCACGCCAGGACCGCTAAGTTCCATAGCGACGATGCTGTCCCCTTCCTTGCGAATGAAGCCCCCTCCGTCATCATTGGCGCCCCAATTCTCGTATAAGCCTGTCTCGGCATTATAAACAGAACTTCGGTCAAAGCTTGAGAAGCACCCCGATTTCTCACCCGCCTGCGGCGGTACCGCCAGCGATTCAAAGTCATACAGTCTTCTCACAAGGTCCTTATATAAATAAGATGGCTGCTCTTGCTTGGCTTGAGTCATACTGTATACTCCCTCCTTTCTTACCTGTTGATCTTCTCCATACTGCGATAATTTGAAGTCATAGACCTCTCATAAAGCGGATATATCCGCTTTATTCTTGCTTCCGGCACACTTATCCATTCCCTGCAAATCCTTCAATATCTCTGCGGGAATTTCGATCTCTGCATCACTGTCTGATCTTCAGAGCGTTCTTTTCATCGTTGGCCGATGTTCTGACCGGGAACCCACCTGCCGTTCTTCCTTCTCCATTTCGAATGACAAGCTGCTCTGACTTGCTCGGTTTGTTTGCGGTGACCACAGAGTTATTCGGAGGGCTGGTAGGACCGGCTGGGTCGATTGAATTGGTCGGATTATTTGGATTAGTGGGGTTATTCACCTTAACAGGTACATTGAAATCATCGACGTTAATATGTCCAAAACCACCTGTGGATTGGTCAACCACCTTGATGTAAAGCTCCTCACCGATATACGCGGACGCATCCCAAATCTTCCGTTGATACTCTTCATAATTGGTGGCGGTTTCTTTGAATAACTCTTTGCCGTCCGATACCCGTACCAGCGCAACATACAGTTTATCGATATCGCGTCCGCCGCTGACCAGAAAATTGAGTTTACCGTTCCCGCCAAGGATGAAGTTCTGTGATTTAAGCGTTCCCGTTAAACTGTCGCCGCCGGCTTCCTCATTGAAGCCCCACAAATGATAGCCTCCCGGAATTTTATGCGACGGGTTGAAATAAATCGTGTCCCAGAAAAACTGGGTATCGGTCACATGGACATTCTGGAAGGCCTCTCCTTCCGTTATCCAGCCTGTTAAGTCGCCTGTGGCAAAATCATGGTTAGGCAGGTCCGTAATATCGGTGTATACGGAGTTGTCCCAGTTGTCAGGCACATCGACCGGAGCAGCCGGTTCACCCGTCAAGGCATTCATATTCCATACTTCCATTGACTTGACCGTTATATCGTTGTCGCCCCAGACCTGCAAGCCCAAGGCGTCGTATCTGCCTACATAGACGCGGGTTGTCAGCTTTTTCTTGTAATTGGCAAAGGCTTCAACAACCGAGCGATCGAGGAAAATATGGAGCTTCAGGTTCTCTCCGTCCAAATCCACGTATCCGCCTTGAATACCATCCACGCGTACATCCGGATCAATGCTGCTTTTTGTCCGATCTACATTAAAGGTCCCGTTTGTCTTGTCATAATAAATCAGCGTCTCTTCTTGGCCATTATCGGAGCGCCGCACCTTGAGCCCAAATTTCTGGGCTTCGCCCGGATCAACTTCCATCACAATCTCCAGCATGTCGCCTTTGACATTTTGAATCAATTGATTGGCGGCAGCCAGATTTTTGTCCGAGAAATCAACTACCTTATCTCCCCGGAGACTCTGCAATTCTTGAATGGGCTCAATGCGCAATTGATCATGGTCGTCTAGGCTTAGGGAAACTGGCAGTGCCAGATTATGAGCCCATCCGGCTTGATATTCAGCTTGCGGCGTTCTTACATTTTGCACCATGGAGTAAACGACCGTTCTTCCGTCAGGTGTGACCATACCGCTCTCTGCGGTTAAATAGCCATCGCCCACATCCATTTTGGAGGGTGCCTCCTGGTCGGGAATAAATTTGAAGTGATCCCGGTCCCAGGTGCCTATCCAATAAAAGACCTCAACATCTCTTTGCACATCGTTCGCTGGAGGCACTTGCTCCGGTTTCTCATGAGGATTGATCATGAAAATATACTTTTGATTGCCTGCGCTATCCTTGCCTAACGGCAGCAATACCGGCAGTTCCCATACCGTACCGAGCTCCGGATACAGGCTTCTGTCGCTAACGAATAAAGGCCCCTTATACTCCCAGTTGTACATGTCGTCGGACACATACACCAAAGCTGTGCCGCTGCTGAAGTCTTGAAGACCGGATGTCACTAACTGATACCACTTATCCACCTCTTCGTCATACCAAACGAACGGATCGCGGAACTCGTTATGGATGCCGTTCCCGTTCTGTTCCGTCACCGGATCAGGATATTTCACCCATTGTTCCAGATTGGGGTCGGACAAATCTGTCGGAGTCGCCAGCCCTGTTCTTTGATTCGGCGACAGGGAGTCATTGCCGGCAGTATAGAACAGAACAGGATTGCCGTCTCGATCATACGCTGCACTGCCTGACCATGCGCCGTCTGGATCAAGGGTGCCCGCTTCGGGGGCAAGAGCAGGCCTCACATTTTCCCAATGTACCATATCGTCACTCACCCAATGTCCCCAATGGATTTGATGCCAGTATGGACCTTGCGGGTTATGCTGATAAAACAAATGGTATTTGCCGTTATAATAAATCGGCGCATGCGCTTCATTCATCCAGTTTTGTGGAGGCATCGCATGGTACTGAGGACGATGCTGATCGCCATCAAACACACTTGGATCCTCATCAATATCGCCATTCGGAATTTCCGGGACCGAACCGCCGTGAAGCGACTTCACATTCTCATACTCAGCAAGGATCTCCTGATCAGTGAGGACTTTGTTTTGCAGCTTCACTTCATCAATGAGTCCAGAGAACATATTGTAAGAGAACAACCCCGCCAACTCTACCGGTTTATTATGTTTACCAATGATCAGGTTTTCGGTAGAGGGTGTGATCGGAACGTTGACAGGGGTCGCTTGGGAAGCCACTTCCTCACCGTTCAGGTACAACTTGATCATTCCATCCTTTTTGTCGAACGTAGCCGCCACATAATTCCATTTGTACTTTTCGAGTGGATGATCTTTTACCCATACCTGAATCCACTGGCCGCCAATTCCGACCTGCATGGACCATGTACCGTGCCGGTACATGCCAAGCGCGAAGCCTTCCGCCTTATCCTGATCGGACTGGTTCACGATTGCAGACAGCTTGTTTCCATCTCCCCATTCGTAGCTGCGCGGCGCGACCCAAGTTTCAAGCGTTAACGCGTCACTTACAGGAACTGCATTCTTTGCATTGACCTCGATATTATTTGAGTATCCATCGAACAGCAGGGCGCCGCCTTTTACTCCGCGCGGAGTCCATCTCGGTTCCTTGGAGTCCATGTATCTGGCGTTGTTAAATACATAGTTCACATCGTGTTCAATATTGCTTACTTTCTCAAGCGCCTTTTTTCCTGCGTCTTCATCAAGACTCATGTGAAAAATGGTACCCGTACCATGAGCTTGAAAAGCATCAACGGAAATACGAGCTTGATTGGATTGATCGATAACCTTGATATAAAGCCGCTTGTTATAGTATTGCTGCATTTTCCAGGAAATCTTCTTATTCGTACTGACATCCCCGGTCTTCTCAAGCAACGTGTCAGTACTGGCATCATATAATGCGACGTAGGCATGCTGCGGATTGACGATGTCCAAAACAGTGAAGTTAATAGTCCCGGTTCCCTGAAGCGTGAAGGTGCTAGAGATAATCGAGCCCTGTCCTTCCAAGGAGGATTTGGCAAAATAGTTGCCTTCTTTACCCGCTTGAGCTTCATTGTTTACTTGAAAAGCGTTGCCCTGGGCGGTCCAGTTCTCTAAATTTCCGGTTTCAAAGCTGGGATTCTGGATTTCCGTCGGCATAATGTTATCTGCCATAACTCCTTCTTCCGGTACGAGTTCATTGAAGGTGTTGAAGGCGTCCGCAAAGATTACTCCCCAATCCGAGTGCCCATTATCAACGATCTCCACATACAGCTTCTTGCCGATATACTTGGAGAGATCGGCTTTATATTGCTCCATATTCGCGAGCCTCAGGCCCTGTGCCGGATTCGGGAACCCCGACTCGTTAAATTCGGTGTTACCGTACCTGGCAATCAGTTCACCTGTGTCCGCATTGATGACGCTCACATACACTTGATCCGTATGCTTGCCTCCGCCCAATCTGAAGGTAATCCAGCCTGTTCCGCCCAGCTCGAAGGTGCTGGAACGAAGCTTACCTGTCGCAGCCTCGTTATACTTCAATCCGTTTAAATGATAACTGCCTTCCTGGTTATACGGGATTTCTTCAACCCAATAGGTTGTTTCGTCCGACACGCTGTTCGGACCAAACGCCTCGCCTTCTACAACCGTCCAGCCTGTTAAATTCCCTGTTTCAAAGCCGGGATTTTCGATTTGATAGCGTTTGAAATCCGGCTTGATATCCGTGGCGGCAATTCCTACGGCCGGCTCGGCTTCATGGTACATAAAGAAGGCGTCCGCAAAGATCACGCCCCAATCCGAGGTTGCATTGTCAACGATCTCCACATACAGCTTTTTGCCCAAATATTCGGAAAGATTCGCCTTATATTGCTCCATATTGGCAAGCCGCAAGCCCTGATCGGGATTTGGGAAGCCAACGTCAGCGAAGGCGCTATTGCCATACCGGGCAATGACTTGCCCCGTCTCGGCTTCCACGATATTTACATATGCCTTGTTTGGATTTTTGGCACCGCCAAGCTTGAAGCTGATCCAGCCGCTGCCACCCAGCTCGAAGGTGCTGGAGCGGAGAACGCCGGTTGCAGCCTCGTCATGCTTCCAGCCATTTAAATGATAAGTACCTTCCTGATTGTACGGAATTTGTTCCGCCCACCAAGTGGTTTCGTCTGATACGCTGTCCTGACCAAACGCTTGGCCTCTTACAACCGTCCAGCCTGACATATCCCCGGTTTCGAAGCTTGGATTCTGGATTTGATAGACTGTATCCGTAACTGATAACCCCTCGTCAGCCTTAGGGGTTAACGCCTCCCGAGCATCTACTCCAGGAATATCGGCTGCAGCCGCTATTCCTGGAGCAACAAGCTGGAGAACCAATACCCATATGACCATTCTGGAGATCCTGGTTTCCCTTGTTCTTACGTTCCTCATTCAAGATCCTCCTCCATGATTTCATATTCAGAAAACATCGATACCGCATTTCGACATGCTCTCCCTGTAACAAGGATGAATAGTCATGAAGGAAGGAGAGAAAAGATAAACGTATATGTGAAGCGCTTCCAAACTGCAGAGTACAAATTTTTCGAGATTTGCTCCCTTTATCCAAAGGGTGTAAGGAGCGCCTAAAGCGCTCTTTTTACCAAATGGATTTCATCTCCCATATATCCATCGATTTAACCAACAATTCCCCATCTCCCCAGATCTCAAGCCCCAAAGCATCTTTACGGCTTGGATACACCCGGGTCGTCAGACTTTTCAATCCGTTTGCATAGGCTTCGACCATGGAGCGGTCCAAATAAATATGAAGCTTTAAATTCTCCCCTAGCAGTTCCAGCTTACCGCCTTGGATCCCTCGGCACTTTTCTCCCGGATGAAGCGTCGTTTTCGTTCGATCAACCAAGAGCATCGATTGGTTCCAATCATAATACAGCAGGGTTTCTTCTTCGTTATCCGGCGTACACCGGACCTTGATGCCGAGTCGTTTGGCACTGCCAGGCTCCATCTCCAGTTGAATCTCAAGCATGTCTCCTTGTACATCCCCCAGCAGCATATTTGCCTCAGCCAATGATTTGTCCCGGAGTGATAACCGCTTGGCACCACGCAAGGATTGGAGCTCTTCAATCGGCTCCATTCCCAGCCGTCCGTCATCCCTCAAATACACGCTTAACGGCAAGCCGCCATTATGAGCCCAGCCCGATTGATATTCCAGCTCGGACGTCCGGTCACCTTGCGCTATCGTAAACACAATTTTTCGGCCGGTCTTCGGATCAACCATTCCGCTCGGACCGGTAAAATGGAAATCACCGACGTCAATCAATTGCGGCTCCTCTTGATCGGGAATGAATGATAGATTTTGTTTGTCAAGCTTCCCTATCCAATAGAATACCTCGACATCAGCTCCCTGTCCCACTGGACTCACCAATAGAAGATGCTTGTTCACTCCCTGCTTGTCGCTTCCAAGGGGAAGAAGCACAGGAAGCTCCCAGATGGGTCCGAGATAAGGGAATTTCTGAATATCCGCTTTAAATAATGGCCCTTTGTACGTCCAATTCAGCATATCCTGTGATGCAAATGCGAGCGCTGCTCCACCTTCGCCTTCGATCCCAGAGCCGACCAAGGCAAACCATTCGTCATCGTCCTTCCACACGAACGGATCCCGGAAATCTCCGAATACGCCCATACCCTTCTTCTGCACGATCAACGGCTCCCCGTGTTTGACCCAGTGAACCAAATCCGGATCTCCATCCCGGGAATAGGTGCTTCGGGCAAGCGCCACGCTCTGATTGGGCGAAGCACTGTCATTGCCCGCCGTAAAGAATAAGACAGGCAGGCCGTCTGCATCATATGTCGCGCTTCCCGACCATATCCCGTCCGGTGCGAGCTGATCATTTTCAGGGGCTAATGCCACAGGAAGATCAAGCCAATGCACCAGATCCTTACTTACCCAATGTCCCCAATGGATCTGATGAAAAAACGGCCCAAGGGGGTTATGCTGATAGAATAAATGATAATGCCCGTCAAAATAGATCGGCGCATGGGGCTCGTTCATCCAATGAGCCGGCGGGCTGACATGATACTGCGGTCTATGCCGATCCGGCAGCAGTGGCGTCCGATCCAGCTTGATCTCATCATACGTTAATTGTGGATGGCTTCCTCCATGGGCGGTGTCCAGCACATGCCGATAGGAAGTGGCCACCTCGTCCGCGCTCAGAGGCCGATTATAAATCTTGAGCTCATCGATGATACCGCTAAACATGTGCAGGCTGAATACTCCCGCCAGCAGGTTGCCGTGATTATTTTTGCCGATGAGCAGATCCTCGCCCACAGCCTCGGCCAAGCGGGAACCACGAGGCAAGACGGCCGAAGCAATTTCATTGCCATTCAAATACAGCTTCATTTCCCCTTGGTCCCCATCGAACACGGCACTCACGTAAGACCACTCATTCTTAGGCAGTTCATGGCCATCCGACGACCAAACTTCCTTCCATCTGCCCCCTTCAAGACCGACTTGGAAGGACCAGGTGCCATGACGAAACATGCCAAACAGATAACCCTGCTTGCGATCCGTGTTGTAGCGATTCACAATGGCGGACAACTTGCCCTCATCTCCCCATTCATACGAGCGCGGTGCTACCCATACTCCGATGCTTAGCGCAGAAAGATATTGCGGCCCGCCATTCGCATCTCCCTCATTGAGCGGATGGGCAATATAAGTAGAGTAGCCGTCGAAGAGGAGTCCGTTTCCCAAAACTCCCTTTCTCCACTGCGGATCGCACGGTTCGGTAAACTCCGCTTGTGTAAATACGTACTGAATATCATCCCGATCTTGGGAGACGCTCTCCATCGTGCTGGCTCCGGTTCCTTCATCGAAGGCCCAAGACATAATCAAACCCTGATTGTTGGGTATTTGGTTCACGATTCATCCCTCCTCGATGTATTTCCTGTGTTGTTATTGGAAATATGAATAGACTGAAGTGTATGGACATACAGCGAATTCAGTACAAACTGCCCTGATTCCGTACTTATTGAAATATGATCTACCTGGGCAACCGGAAAAATTTGATCCGTCAGCACAACCAGGCCTTCATTCGCATACACTTCAAGCGAATTGCGATCCAGCCAGATATGCAGCTTAATTTTCCCGTTTTCCGGAGCCAGCCTAACTCCATGCTGACATGCAAACGAAGGATGGAAGTCTGTTATGCCCGATTTGAAACGATCGATGAATAGCCATTGACGCACAGGGTCATAGCCGATGATTGTTTCACTCTGCCCGGACGATTGCATTTTGATATGAACCTCGCCCGCAGTCCGAATATCGATGTCCGCTTCAATCTCCAGTAGATCATCCTTTGTCTTTATCATAAACGGGACATCCTGCGTAACCGTGACATCAGACCAGCTTTTCGACTCTTTCCGCAGCTGTTCTATTTCCCGGACAGGCATTTGGGTTAACTCAATGCCCTCGTCCCGACTGGTCAGTGACAGGGCGCGAGGCAGAGTCATTGCGCCTCTCCAGTCTCCGGTTGGCGTCTCGTTTGCATATTTCCAGTTGCTCATCCAACCGATGATCACACGTCGTCCGTCTTGTTCATGCATATCCGACCAGGTGACCCCTGCATAGTTGTCCCGACCGTGATCCAACCACATGATATGATCAGCCGAATTGTCGTTGATGAATGTATTGCCGTCGAACTCTCCGATAAAATATTGCGTGCGTGATCCTTCCGGAAAGGCAGGGTTATCCCCAATGCTAATGATAAGTACCCATTTGGAACGTCCACTGTCATCGATTGGCAATTCAAAGAGATCCGGGCATTCCCAAACGCCGTCATGCGAGCCTTCCTTTTGCCCGAATTCCCCTGTTAATGTCCATTCACGCAAATTTTCCGACCCATAAAACCGAGCATGATCTCCCGCTACAATGGTCATAACCCACCGCTCACTTTGTGCATGCCAGAACACTTTCGGGTCCCGGAAGTCTACCAGATCCATATCGGCAAGAATCGGATTCCCCTCATATTTATGCCAGGTTCTGCCTTTATCGCTGCTGTAAGCCAAGCTTTGCCGCTGGCGCGGCTGCCCTGTCTTTGGACAAGTATCCGCTTGGGTAAAGATCGCAATCAATCCATGAGAGCCCGCGAACAGTCCGCTGCTGTTATTAAAGTCAACCACACAGCAACCAGAAAAAATGGCTCCATGCTCGTCAGGGAACAGAGCGATAGGTTCATGTTGCCAATGAATCAAATCATGGCTTAAGGCATGGCCCCAGTGCATCGGCCCCCATTTATTACTATAGGGATGATGTTGATAAAACAGATGATATTCTCCCTCATAATAGACTAATCCGTTCGGATCGTTCATCCAATGGGATGGAGGCGAAAAATGATATCCCGGTCTATATCTCTCATCCATAAGCTGTTTATTTGACTCCATTACCTTATTCATTTCCTCAGTCTTCGACATAGATTGAAGAGCCCCTTCCCGTCTTGTTAATTCCATGATCATCGATTTGATTAATTATTTGTTTAAACTTGCGTTATAACGATCCAGCCCCTTTTGATAGATCTCCATCAATTCGTTCAATCCCATCTTATCCAGGTTCTTCACATAGCTGTCCCACTGCTCATCCACGCCGCCATCAACAATGAATTTTCCTCGCTGGGTATTTACATATTTAATCAATTCGGGCTCGATTCGATTGATTTTGTCCAGCTCCTCTGGCTCAAAGAAGATACTTGGGTAGTTTTCCTCTTCCATATAGGGATCGTAATATTTCTCCAAGTCTTTAACGCGCTGCTGGGCTCTAGGCTCCAGATCAACTACTTTTCCCAAATCTTCGATGGTTATGACGCCAGGGCCGCCTGCGCCTGGAGCCACTTTTTGACGGAATTCGCCCGCGGAAGTGCCCTCAGGAATCGGCAGGTTCACCAATTTCCCATTTTCGTCCTTCTTGAATACGACATCCAGCGGACCCCAGTGGATTTGAGCAGCCATGTACGGTTCATACTGCTGGTCGATCCAACGCATTGTGATTTCCGGATTCTGGTTCTCTTTAGTAATCACGAAAGCACCGCGTCCTGGGCCGCCACCGTTGCCCCGACCGATCGATTGATCCCCGTCCGGTCCTTTGAGCGGGGACAGCAGAGCATAATCTTCGCTTCGCTCCGTTCCGACCACCTCATCGACTTCCCACCAGATATAGGAGCCGAGCGTTTCGACTGTTGTTTTCCCTTTGGCCAGATACTGAGCAGCGTCCTGGGTGAACGATTCAGGATCAATCAAGCCCTGCTTATACCATTTTTCATTAAAATATTTCAACGCTTCCTTATATTCAGGCTGCGTAGCAGTAAAGATCACTTTTCCGTCCCGGACGACCCGATGTTCCATGTTATCCGGAAGTCCGAATGCTCCGAATATCCCAGCAATGTCCATACACCACTGCATATGCATAAAGCTCAGCGGAATTTCGTCGGCCTTGCCGTTACCGTTTGGATCCTGTGTTTTAAAGGCAACTAATGCTTCCGTATATTCATCCAGTGTCTGCGGCATTTTCAGCCCCAGCTTGTCGAGCCAATTTTTATTGATAACGTGAAAGAAGGGGTTTGTTCCAAGATTGTTCTCTTCCCAAGAAGGCAGTCCGTAAATATGCCCATCCGGTGCCGTGATCGAGGATTTGATGTCAGGTCTGCGTTCTAAAAGCGCTTTCAGGTTAGGCGCATATTGATCGATTAAATCCTCCAATGGAAGAATGGTCCCGTCATCACCGTATTTGACCAGTTCGTAATCCGAGAATCCTGCTCCGTAAAAAGCGTCAGGCAAATCTCCGCTGGCCAGCAACAAATTTTTCTTCTCGGTAAAGTCGGTATCCGGAATGTTCTCCCACTCGATCTTAACGTTGGTTTGCTCTTCCAGCTTCTTGAAGATTTCCATTTGAGAATACTCTGGTGCCAAAGCAGCTTTCGGGGATACCATCCTTAACGATACCGGTTCATTCACAATCGGAAGACCCGTTTTGTTAAAACTCGCAGCGGAATTTTCCGACTGATTCTTGGAGTCTCCTGAACATCCACTCAGCGCAAAAGCACCAGCCATCATAAGAATTCCTGCTCTTTTGAATACAGATTTCATCGTGCATAACCTCCCTCAAGATCATTCCACAAGTTGAATATCTTACCTGGTCTTACTCTATAGTGGTCTGGATGCAGATATATCGATTCTGCTGCACATCCCCCCTTTCAAGTACCATGACAACATCATCCCTTGATCGAGCCGATCATTACGCCTTTGACAAAGTACTTTTGCAGGAAAGGATACAATATCAGCAGCGGCAGACTGGATACCATGATGACTCCATATTTAATCAGTTCCGTTACGCGCATCTTCGCTGCGTAGGATTCGACATCCACCATCATGCCGGAGTTTACTTGGTTCTGGACGAGAATATTGCGAAGCACCAGTTGTAGCGGATATTTGCTTTCGTCGTTCAAATAGATCAAAGCGTCAAAGAAACCATTCCAGAAGCCGACGACGTGATACAGCACCATGACAGCTAAAATGGACTTGGATAAAGGCAACACAATACTCCAGAAAAATCTGGTGTTTGAACATCCGTCGATCGACGCTGCTTCCCTCATTTCATCCGGGATGGAGGACTGAAAGAAGGTCCTTACGATAATGACGTTCATTATGCCACCGGCACCCGGGATCACAAGCGCCCAGATCGTATTCAGCATGTGAAGATCCTTGATTAACAAATATGTCGGAATCAACCCGCCGCTAAAAAACATGGTGATCAGTAAAAACCACATGATGACCGACCTTCCAACCAGATCCTTCCGTGCTAACGGATAAGCTGCAAATACGGTAACCGCTACTCCGATCAAGGTTCCTACGCCAGCGTATAATATGGAGTTCGCATACCCGATCCATATGGAGGAGTCATTGAATATTCGTTCATAGCCGTCGAGCGTGAATCCCTTTGGTAATAACCATACTTCCCCTGAATAAATTAGATTGGGATCACTAAATGAAGCAATCAGCACAAAATACAGCGGAAATAATACAAGCAGCATAACGACGGTCAAGAAGAAATAGTTGATAGCGTCAAACCATGCGTCTCCTCTGCTTTTTCTCTTCAAAAATTGGTTCAAAGTCAATCCCCCCTACCACAAACTGGTTTCGGTTAATTTTTTGGCAATTCGGTTAACGGTGACAATCAGGATGATATTGATGACGGAGTTGAACAGTCCGACCGCTGTAGAAAAGCTGTACTGCGCCTTCTGAATCCCCAATTCATATACATAGGTCGGAATAATATTGGAGGTTGCATAATTCAGGTCACTTTGCATTAGAAATGCTTTCTCAAAACCGATGCTCATGACGTTCCCGAGTGCGAGAATGAGCAGGATGACAATTGTCGGCAAGATCGACGGAATGTCCACATACCATACACGCTTCCATTTGCTGGCTCCATCCATAATCGCGGCTTCATGCAATTCGGGATTAACCCCGGCAAGCGCAGCCAGGTAAATAATGGTGGCGAAACCGGTCTCTTGCCATACCCCGGACAAAATGTATAAAGGACGAAACCAGCCTTCGTCAGCCATGAATAGAATCGGTTCTCCACCGAACCAGGAAATGATGAGGTTCACGATTCCGCTGTTTGGCGATAAGAAAACATGGAGCATACCGACGAGTACAACGGTAGAAATAAAGTGTGGCGCATAAATGACGGTCTGGATAAATTTCTTGTATCCCTTACCCAGCATCTGATTCAGCATAATTGCGATAATAATAGGAGCCGGGAAGCTGAACACAAGCGATAGAAAACTGAGTGTTAGCGTATTTTTCATGATCGTCCAGAAGTTATAAGAATTGAAAAAATCAATAAAATGCCGGAACCCCACCCATTCACTGCCCCAAATGCCCTGGCTTGGTGAAAAATCCTTAAATGCAATTTGTACTCCGTACATCGGGTAGTACTTGAACAGGAGATAAACCAGAATGATCGGCAGCAGGAACAGGTACAGTTCATAGTTGCGTTTAATTCGACTCCAAGTTTTGCGATTTTCTTTGATCAGGGTTTGTTCTCCTCCGGAATCTCGTGAAATCACCGTCATACTCCCTTTCATCATAAAATTACTATTTGTTATTGAAACGTTTCCAATTTATATGAAGCGCTTCCACATTAATTGAAACGTTTCCAATTTAACATGAGAAAAACGTCACCCGGCTAATCCACCCGGTGAAGCGGCCGTGGCTGCTGATGTTTTTCTAAACTACTTAAAAGGGTGAAGCTTTTTGTTCTCAGGAACCATCAAGTCGTTTCACCTTGTCTAAATATGACTGGAAGACGATAAACTTCCCGGTCCAATGTTTCCCCATCGATCTTTTGGTAGAGCAGCCTGATCGCCGTACGTGCCATCTCCTCTACAGGTTGTCTGATCGTTGACAATATTGGATGGAAATAAGGATGATCCTGAATGCCATCATATCCGATGACCTTTACATCCTCCGGAACGCTAATGCCCAGCCTGCCGGCTCTTTCTATATATTTGGCGGCGAACATATCCGTAATGGCAAAAATACCATCCACATCCCCATGCTCTTTTAGAAACTCATCATAATAGGCATCATCGTCCAAAACCGGGTCTGGCTTCTCGTATACAACGTAGTCAACCCCCATGGTTCTGGCTTCCTGAATGAAACCTTCTCTCCGATTCATGGTTTCACTGAAAACAGAAGTGACACTCCCCATAAAAGCCGGTTTTTTGGCTCCTGCTTTGACAAGTTCCCTTAACGCCAGGCGCCCTCCTTCATAATTGTCCGACGTAACACATGTAATTTTCTTGTTGAAGTGTCTATCGATACTGACAATCGGAATGTCATTGCTGACATAATTTTCGATATCGTTGTACGTAATGCCGACAATACCCGCCACTTTGTTTTGCTGCAGCATATCAAGATAATATAATTCCTTTTCAGGTTTGCCACCGCTATTGCACAGCATGAGCTTGAAACCTTCCCGATCCAGCTCATCTTCAATGTAATAAGCCAGTTCGGAAAAAAAAGGATGCCAGATACTCGGGAGCAGCAGGGCTACCATCTTGGACTTCCGCATTTTGAAGTTTCGGGCAATCTCATTAGGGATATAATTTAACTCTTGTATGGCCTTCTCGACTTTTCTGCGTGTTGCGGGTTTAACGGCGCCCGAATTGTTAATAACACGGGACACGGTTCCCACAGCTACACCAGCTAAGCTGGCTACATCTTTAATACTTGACATCTAACCCCCCCGCCTATCTCTCTGATGAAATCCATCATAACACCAAGTTGGAAACGTTTCAATATATTTCTTTGAAGCGCTCTCTTCTATTACTTTTCCTACTGAACGGGGGAATATGACCAGGTATAATTATTTTCAATGGCCGAGTTAAGCTCTGACACATACCAAGCTTCTGGATCGATATCTTTAAACGTTCCAGCATACTGTGATGACGATGTGTACCTCAAGGCACGATTTAGAATGATTGCAAATTCAGCTCTGGTTACTTCCTTCTTGATCCCAAAAGTCCCGTCGGCGTAACCTTTAACAATTCCTTTTGAAGCTAGAGAAAGAATTGCTTCCTTTGCATAACTACCATCTATATCAGAATAGGTTTTAGGCTCTGTTTCTTCTTCAGGAATAACTTCAACTTCATTGTCACCTTTGGGTCCTGGAATTGTTACTGTTCCATTAACTTCTGTTCCTCCATTGGCGTTGGTTCCACTTGTCGTACTCCCCCAGATGATGGGTTTGTAACCGCCCCACCAGTTCCTGGTGTTGCTGGAGTAGTCGGCGCGGTGCCACCTTCATTACCAGTACCTGGGTTGGTTGGTGTTGTACCGCCGCCAGTACCCGGATCGACAATCGTCCAAGGGCTGTCTAACGTTTGGAAGCAGCGCTGATGACGGCATCCGTACTGAACATGAACAAGATGGCGATTCACCTGGATTCGCCCGATTAGCAGAATGTAGAAAAGAAACCCAAGGTCATAAATGACCTGAATTCCTCGGTACGTTGACAAGGTACTTTTTCTCCTCCTTCGGGAATGGAAAGTTTTCAGAGCAGCTTGTCCACCCCGACTTCATTATGATCATGGATCGAGCCTATGGAAAAATCGAGCGACTGGATCGCTTCAAAACCAGCAACCAGTCTTATGTGGTCAGGCTCCGAGATAACGTTTATTTGCACCAGCCTCGCTCCCTGCGTAGACATCCATCGAAGGATTCTGGTGTGATCCGGGACATTTCATGCCAGCTAGGTACGCCCCAAAATCGTAGTCAGGAACGTCACCGGGTGATGGTTTTTTAAGGATTACGAGGGTCGAGAAATTCGAGTGGCTACCGATTTAATGGAGGTTAGCGGTGAGCAAATTGCTCAAATGTATAAAGCTCGCTGGGAAGTCGAACTCTTTTTCCGTTGGATTAAGCAAAATCTGAATGTGCCCACCTTATTTGGAACAACGAAAATGCCGTTTATGGTCAGTTATATGGCGCTTTAATCGCTTATGTTATCCTCAAAAGTCTCTATGAGTCGGCAAAAATGAACGTACCCAAACATGTAGAGCTTTCATTTATTCGTTTTTTTCGTTTGTTTCTTACGGAACAATTGCCCGTTGATTTCGATTTACATAAATTAGATATTCAACACGCGTGTTATGGTTACTAAAAAACGTCTAATATAGTCAGGATTTATATAAGTCCTAGCATTTATTTATTTGTTGATAAATTGCATGATTCCCTTAGGAAAAGTATCCTCTACCTCTGTTCTTTTATCATACAGATTGTACCAAGCCTCAGCCACTTGATCGGGATCAAAACTTGTACCCTGTTTGATTAAAGGACTAATGGATAAATGACCCACAAATACTCCAAGAGGAAGCAAACGCTCGTGTAAACTAAGAATATAGTTTCGGAGTCCTGACATGGCAATACCTGAATTTCCAAACATAGAGCTTGGACTCATTGCGGAAAGATCGCTTGTGAAAAGAAGAGCTCCTTCACCCCGTTCAATCATTTCTGGAAAGACTTGTCTAGCTGTATTAATAGCTCCGATGACAACAGTGTTAAAAAATTGAAGTGCGCTCTCATCAGTCGTTTCCAGAACAGATGTTGTAGTAACATTTCCACTATGCGGGCTAAACTCCAAGACATCGATATGTACCGAACGTATTCTTAATTTCTTGAAAAGCTCTCATAAGTTGCATTTTGTTAGTGATATCGGCAGCAAAACCCTGAGCTTCAATTCCCATCTCACCAAGCTGCTCTGCATATTTGTCCAATTTCTCCTGTGTTCTTGAAACTAAGGCGATACGGAAACCGTTTTTTCCAAAAGTCTTGGCCAGCGAGAATCCCAGACCTGGTCCTGCACCGATAATTACCATTGTTTTCAATGTATACTCACCTTCCATAGAGACATTAATAGTCATGATATAACCCAACATTGTCAAAAAGAGTTGCATAAGAGTTCAAAATCTTATCAACCTTCTTCTATTCTCTGAACCAAATTATTCAGCGATTGGTTTTCGTGACTTCAATCGCAAACGGGAGCCGATTTCCTATAGATACAAATACTCTTCTGTACGAGTATTTGTATCTAATTTAGACACTGGCAGACCTCCCGGATTCTCCTACTTGATAACGATCTTCAGACGTTGAACCTAACCTATTTAGCTGATGTCCCATCAGGACTATTCCCTCATTTGTTCGTGTCCATCTCTCACTTTCTCTAAACGAATAAAAAAACTTCTTTATCTCTGTATTCAGAGTATGCTGTTCTCAAAGTGATCTTAGCACATAAGAAAAAATAAATAAAGTTGAGTTACTTGACTTAACATTATTATTCGCTTATATTTGTCCTTGTAAGTATCTTGCGATGGAGGTTTTAACATGACTAGACTTAATGGTAAACGAGCACTTATTACGGGTGGCACCAGCGGAATTGGCTTGGAGACAGCCAAACAATTTCTGGCTGAAGGCGCTGAATTGATTGTCACCGGAGTAACCCCGGCAAATGTAGAAAAAACACAAAAGGAACTCGGAAATCAAGTCCTTGTGCTTCAGGCAGATTCCCGAGACCTCAACGCTCAACTTCAACTGGCTGAACGCGTTGAACAACATTTTGGCAAACTGGATATTGCCTTTTTAAACGCAGGCGTATCTGACTGGCGTCCATTCGAGCAAATCGATGAAGAAGCCTTTGACCGCTTGTTTGCCATCAACGTAAAAGCTCCATTTTTCTTAATGCAGGCATTGACTCCAGTGATGGCGAACCCATCCTCTGTCGTTTTAATGGGATCGAGCAGTTCTCATGCCGGATATGCACATTCCAACGCTTATGCGGCTACTAAAGGTGCCATTTCCACCCTGACCAAAGCCTGGAATTCCGACTTATTATCGTCTCACGGAATTCGCTTCAATACGGTGAGTCCTGGACCGATTGATACCCCGCTTTACGATAAGAACAAGCTTGGCGTGTCTGACGAAATTCGTGAGATGGTTATTAACCGCATTCGTGACGGGATTCCGGCTGGACGCATGGGTACTGCCGAAGAGATTGCCAAAGCTGTTGTTTATCTGGCTTCGGATGAGTCCCGCTTCACCATTGGCGTTGACTTGGTTCTGGATGGCGCTCAAACGATTCTCTAATATGTTAGCCCTATTGCTGCTTAAGCCCTCCGAGGGTGCTTAGGCAGCTTTTTCTTTTAGAACACGATCAACTGTTGTATAGTAGAGAAAAGGGTGCTATCCCTCTGATAAGACTTAAATCCAACTTTGGAGTGGAATTATGGGAACAAAATCAACTTACCATGAACGTATAAAGGAAGAAAAAAGGGCGTGCGCGATTGCCGCTGCACAAGAACTTTTTTTTGAAAAAGGGTATGCGCGTACTACTTTAGCTCAGATTGCAAAACTTGCTGGTCTCTCTACAGGTACACTTTTCAATCATTTCCCGACGAAGGAATTGATTTTTGAAACCATCGTCAAGCATTTTTGGGAGCTTGATCCCGAATGGGACTTTCTACCGGTGCTCGGCTCTCCCCTGCAAGGATTAATAAAGTTCGGACGAGACTACGCATGCGTGCTGACTCGTGATGGAATGGCTCCTTTATTCCGTGTCGTCATTGCAGAAGCCAAGCAGTTCCCCGAGCTCAGTCTTTTTCATTATGAACTGGGCGAAGGCGCCGTGCATCAGAAATTGACGCAATATTTAGTAGATGAAGTTCAATTGGGTAATATAAATCTGCCGGATGCGTCAAAAACGGCCAATGAATTTATGAGTCTAATTGCTGGGCAAGTGCTATGGCCCAAAATGTTGCTGCTTGATTTCAGTATTTCACGAGAGCAGGCTTTTCAAATAGCGGATGAGGCTGCTCATACGATTATAAACAAGTATGCTGACTAAAAAGACGAATACGAGAGATCTCCCAATATGAGACTTCCTCGTATTCGTTTTATTTACGTTCTAGTCGTAAGCGCGCACTTTGTTTGGAGAAATGAAGAACAATCAGGGTTTATCTCCTAACGAATATCTACGAGTAGCTTAATGAAGAAAAAAATAAATCCCCTCAGCTTATGATCCCCTTGGGGAATGCTCCTCTGCCTCCGCTCTGTTCTCGTTCAGAGCATACCAATACCTGAATTTCCAAATATGGGACTTGGGCTCATTGCTCCATCCCCCTGTGTGAAGTCTGTACGCCATAGATTTCTGTAAAATACTGCATTCTTTGCTTTTTTTGATGTAACTACTCCTTAGCTCTTGTGTGCTTCTAATTCTTTCAAGGTAGGATAGTCCGTGTAACCTTTGCTTCCCCCCGCGAAGAAGGTTGTAGGATCTGCCTCATTTAGTGGAGCCCCTGTTTTAAGGCGCTCTACTAAATCCGGATTAGCTAATGACCATGCACCAACTGGTATGATATCAGCTATGCCGTTGTCAAGATCGACACTCAGATCCTCCAGAGCACGTCCTGCCCGGTTGACTAATAGTGGATTGGTCCAAATGGAGCGGACGCTCTGGAGCAGCTTTTCATTTCCAAGATGCATCACATGAAGGTAAGCCAAATCCAGCTTCGCTAATTGTTGGACCAGGTAGAGATACAGTTCAGGTCCTTGTTTCCCATCCTGAATTCCTCCAAGAGGTGTTCCCGGTGAAATACGGAAGCCTGTTCTTTCTGCGCCAATTTCTTCTACAACGGCTTTCGTCACTTCAATCGCGAAACGGGCCCGGTTTTCGATCGATCCTCCATACTCATCCGTCCGTGTATTCGAATTTTCACCAATAAATTGATTAATGAGATATCCATTTGCTCCGTGAATTTCAACGCCGTCTGCACCGGCTTCAATAGCTGCTGCTGCTGCCTTACGGAAATCGGCAATAGTCGTCTGAATATCCTCTTTGCTTAACTCGCGCGGAACTGGGATGTCCTGCATTCCTTTAGCAGTAAACATCTGTACACCGGGAGCAATCGCTGACGGCGCAACGGGCTGACGATGATGGGGGGTATTGTCGGGATGTGACATCCGGCCAGCATGCATTAACTGGATGAACATAAATCCGCCTGCTGCATGAACGGCATCCGTGACTTTTTTCCACCCTTCAATATGATGTTCCGTATAGATCCCTGGTGACCACAGGTATCCTTGACCATCATCGGATGGTTGTGCACCTTCCGTAATTAGAAGCCCCATCGATGCTCTTTGTGCATAATAAAGGGAGGTTAATTCACCCGGCGTACCGTCTTCTTCTGCTCTGCTGCGTGTCATCGGTGCCATAGCTAAACGATGCGGCAATTTCAGGTTACCGACTTTGGTTTCACTCCACAATTTGTTCATTCTGTACACTCCTCTTCAATGTTTAGTTCAAAACAGTACTTGTAATTAAGAAAGATGCGGGTATAGAGTAGCAACTCCACCGGAAAGTCCAGCTTGAATCATTCGACTGTTATCATCGGCAAGAATCTCAAAGCTGTCGCTTTCGATGCCATCAATAGCCATTCTCGCAACATCCGAAGGGTTCGATTTGGGAGCATCTACACCGGCTGTCATGTCTGTCTCCATAAATCCTACATGTAAGCCTGCAACTCTAATCTGACGAGGGTACAAATTCAAACGCAGATCGTTCGTCAATGCCCAAGCTGCAGCCTTCGCAGCAGTATAAGCACCCGCAGTTCCGCCACTGAACCAAGATAATGCGGAAAGAATATTCAGCACCGTACCTCCACCGTTGTTTTCGATAACCGGGGCAAAAGCGCGAACCATGGATAACGTACCGAAGAAATGCGTATCCAATTCCAGCTGGATTTTTTCCACATCCCCTTCCAGCAGAGAAGCGCCTGTAGATGATCCTGCATTGTTGATTAAAAGGGTAACGTCCTTAGCAAGACTGGCAGCTGCTGCTACCTCTTGAGGATTGGTTACATCAAGCTTTACAGGTGTAACCCCTGGAATATCGATCGTCTCGGGATTTCTTGCCCCTGCGTAAACCTTAGCCCCTCTAGATAGAAGTTCAAGCGTAAGCTGGCGGCCAAGCCCCCTGTTTGCTCCAGTAACAAATGCGACTTGTTCAGAAATGTTCATTGTATTAGCTCCTTTTTTTGTTTTTTGATGGTAATCATTCATTATAAAATCGGGCGTCCAAAGGCTGAATCATTCAAGAATGATCATTCTAATAATAGGAGAATAAAGCACCGTTTATGAAAGTTTATTTTGATGAAGGATAGATAAACGATTTAAGAACGATCATACTAGAAAAGGCATAGGGAATGATACAATCATACTATCTTAGTCGGATCTTTAATCATTATTTAATTAGCAGTTGAATCGATGCATCGGCTATATGCTGCAATTTTTCCGTGGGTATGGAGGTTCTTGTCATTACTCTTATCCCTACATAAACAGCATGCAGATGTTCCGCTTGGTCTTCAGCACTAAAATCAACGCTAAACTCTCCATTCTGCTGTCCCCACCAAATAATATCTTTAAACAACTGTTCTGATAAAGCAAACAAATCTCTGGTCTTTGTATCTACTTCGGTATCCCGCATTGCCAATTCCACAGCTGAATTTACCATCAAACAACCGGAAGGTGAGTCATCTTCACTCCAGATTACGGAACTGAAAATAAGCTGTAATGCCTCCGCAGCAGTCTTTGAGCGTTTAACCTCTCCTGCAAGCCCAGCACTTAATTTATCGTGAAATCGGTCCATCGCTTTCAGAAACAGCGTGTGCTTGTCGCTAAAAGTGTCATATAAACTTCTTCGGTGAATCCCCATATGCTCCACTAAGTCCGTTATCGATGTCTTCTCGTAACCCTGTTCCCAGAAAAGCTTCATCGCCTTATCTAATACTACATTCTCTTCGAATTCCTTACTCCTTGCCATTCGGTTCCCTCCCTGTTATTCAATATAACATATTGAGAACGATCGGTAAATAATTTTAAAGATGTCATCACTTATTAATGCTTACTGCTTTGATTTAAGGAGCATTCGCCCCCAAGTATGTGTGATGAAATCTGGAGCGAACTTCATGGAAAAGCGCATAACTTTCGTAAACCCTGCATTCACTCGAAGTTTATTTTTTTCCATCCCTTTAATACCCACATGTACAAGATTCTCTAATGGCAAAGAAATGATCTTATTCAAGAAGCCTTCGTCAAAAGTGTCTGTGAGATTGGTTTCGGAAATAACCGGTGGACAAAGTTCCACTACATGGATGTTTTTACCCTTAGCCCGAATTTGCTCACGTAACGCATCACTAAACATGTGAATGCCAGCTTTTGTAGCAGAATACGTAGGTGCGTTGGCAATAGTGATATTGGCAAGTAGAGAACTCATGTTAACAATCATTGCCTCCTGTTGTTTAGCTAACAGGGGTAACAATGCCTTGGTCGTGTAGATTGTCCCGTTCAAATTTGTGGCAATTTCTGCAGTAAGGTGCTCGTAAGTGACTGTTTCATCAAACAAGTCGAATTCGTGTATAATACCTGCATTATTCATAATAATATCCAGTTTGGGATAGTGAATGGTTAGTTCTTTCGCAAGATACTCTACACTATTGGGATCACTAACATCAGCCACTATGCCGATAAGGCCCGGATTGTTTTTTACAACCTGGTCGATTCGTTGTTGCGAGCGCCCAGTTATGATTACCGTATTCCCCATATCGAGCAAACGCTTCGCAAAAGCAAAGCCGATTCCAGACGTACCGCCGGTCACCAGAATGGTTCTGCCTTTCAATTTCATGATCATCACCCCCTTTCTTTAAAATCGGATAATAACTTTCCCTTTAGGATGACCTGTTGCAACAAGATTTAGAGCTTCATTGATATCTTCAATGTGGAACTCTGTGGGGTCCACCGCGGGAACAATCCGGTTCTCTTCAATAATCTTAGTAATTTTCCGTAATTGCTCTCCATCGCTGCGTACAAAGACAAAATGATATTCGATCTTCTTTTTCTTTGCTTTGTGATCATACTTGGCCCCGGCAATATGGAATAGCTTTTGTTTCCAGCCCGGCAAGCCCATTGTTTTGGCGAAACGTTTATTAGGGCCTGTCCTTAGAGACAGAAGATGACCGCCTGGTTTAATAATGGAGAGTTCATGATCAAATTCACTGGGTCCCAAGGTATCGATCACATAATCAAGATCGCGAAGTCGTTCCCAATAGTTCTCAGTCGTGTAATTAATGTATTGATCAGCTCCAGCGGCCATTGTACGTTCGCGTGCTGTTGGACTTCCGCTAACGATGACCTTAAGCCCCATGCTTTTGGCGATAGGAATAGCCATTTGGCCAAATGAACCAGAGCCGCCCGGAATGAACAAGCTTTCGCCAGCTTTTGGTGTTAGCTCTTCATGCAAACTTTGATAGGCAGTCAATCCTGTTAGAGGTGCAGCCGCACCGGTTACAAAATCCAGATTACCCGGTAGGGATGCGATGGCATCCGCATGAATCGCCGCGTATTCGGCAAACGCCCCGATTTTTTGCAGCGGCAGGCGTGAATAAACAGCATCACCAACTTGGAAACCCGTGACGTTCTTGCCAATCTTCTCAACAATACCTGTGAGCTCATTACCGAGTGTCAGTGGGAACTCATAGTCCTGGATTAACTTCACGCTTCCAGTCGCGATAAGCAGTTCCAAGTGGTTAACCGCCGCAGCTTTCACCTTAACCAAAACTTCGTAATCCGTTATTTCCGGGACTGGGATATCGCGCACTTCAACTTTAAACTGTTTTGAATATTTAGTAATTTGTGCTGCTTTCATAAAAATATCCTCCTATACGCAATTTACCAAGTAACATTTGTTTGGTTTTGTAACTTGCGAAGCAAGCATAATATTATTGGTTACAAAAGTCA
Source organism: Paenibacillus sp. E222 (assembly GCF_013401555.1). Lineage (NCBI taxonomy): Bacteria > Bacillati > Bacillota > Bacilli > Caryophanales > Paenibacillaceae > Paenibacillus > Paenibacillus sp. E222. The sequence continues at coordinate 4,760,974 of NZ_CP058552.1, read as the reverse complement.
ACATTTGTTACTATATATTTTATATGCTAAAATAAATTGAAGGTATGATTACCGGTTGGTAAAGACTAATGAACGAAAGAAGGGTAGGCAGCACGGTGTGAGACTGGGGTATGGCAGTAACTGCTCGCTTCAAAAAGCCTCATATTCACCTGCCAATACAAATGGCTAAAATCACGCAGCAGCTTATTATTGAAACCGCCGAGGCATTAATTGAGCGCACGGAGAAATCCGAAGTGACGCTCTCACAAATAGCGGATGAATTGAATATCACTCATGCAGCACTCTATAAGCATTTTAAAAATAAACAAGAACTCTGGGCAGCTGTAGCTAAAGACTGGTTCAATCTCATGATTTCAGAACAAATCAGTATAAACATGGCTAACTCGGCCTCACCTCAGGAAGTGCTCCACGATTGGCTTTGGGCATTTGTGAATGCCAAAAAACGCGCTTATAACGAGAATCCCAAAATGTTCGCTTTGAATACACAATATGTGGACAGTAATCCAATGGTATTACGTGATGTGCTCTGGGATTCATATCAAATTATTGATAGGTTTATGGATTATAACGATCCTCACTTTGAACGGGCAGAGGCAATCCTATCTGCTTTTGCAGTGTTTAGTCTTCCCTCTTTTAAAGAATCCTGGAATTCACCAGACTACCAAGAGCGGTTTGAACGCATCTGGAGTTTAATCAAACAGGGTGTTTGATATGATATCTATATAAAACAAGGAGCAGTGCGCCGCACTCATCGAATTATCCTCAAGGAACGGAAGATGATGAAGTAATTCTTGAATATCACCAATCATTCAACAGCTTTTTCCAGAAAATCTTCGATTACGATCTCGCAATGGCCATTTCGGACACGATACACCCAATAGCGATTATCAAGCGTGATAGCAAGTTGGTCCAAGAAGTGAGCAATCCCTAGCTTTCGGACAACGGTGCTAACAGCTCAGTCATTTGCGAGCACCCTTCTTAATTTCTAACTTAGCCATCCTTCCATAAGGAATCAACTGACTGAAAGAAGACCCTCAAATCACCATACTAACCAGCTACGTATAATAATAAATCCATGTCTCCAAAAGTTGTTGAGCTAACCTGACCGTTAGCTTAATAAAAAAGCTAGAAATCTCGATTAGATAAACATCTAATCGGTAATCGGAACATGTTCTTGTCCATTTCGGCAATCGGTACAAGTTCTTGTCCTTGACTCGGGACAAGAACTTGTACCGATAAAACAAAAAAGCCGCTAAAATAGCGACTTTAACGGGACCATGTTCCTATACCTCGACATCAAATCCGGATGAAAACATGTTTGGGTTTGTCATCATACCCCAAATGCTCATGTAAGGAAGAGATCGAATCAATTCTGATCATTTCGTTCATCATATCATCCTTTAGTTATTACCATTAGAATTTATTTCCCGTCATTTCCTCTGAACGTTTCCATAATTCTTTAGTTGAACAAAAGCAGCCGATCATATGGATCAGCTGCTTTCTTGGTAACATTGAGTTATCGTTTCCCGGTAGCTCAACAGCGTCATAAAGCAGAGCGTAATATGCTTTCAATCCCCCTTATAAGACAATCCACTGCTCCACCGATCGCTTTGTTAAATCATGCCTCATTACGCTAATAGCTTTAATCAAACAAACCTACTGTAAAGGCTATTCCCCTTAACAGTAGGTTATTATAGTTGTAATCTTTTAACATTGAAGGTTATTTCAATATTTTATCACATTAAAATAACTTCGTTTGAAAACAAGATCAAAATCGTATGAGAAGTCAGCATAATATTTGAGAGCAATTTCACGCTGAGCATAAAAACGTTCTAAATCTTCCTTTTTCTCATCTTCAGTGTACGTGATAAGTGAGTTAACAGCTTCTTTGTAAGCATTTATACTTTCATTTGCACTGGCAAAAGCAAACGAAGAAGAATAATCCATGATAGGAGTGAAATTTTCAGTATTAAAGCCCTTAGATTCTATTTCAACATAACGGATTAACTCCATTAATTTTGTGGTATCAATTTCATTTTGCAATAACAGATTCCCAAGGATATTCGTTATCTCCTGATCTATTTTCTGAAAATGATTGATGAAGGTATAATGAAAAGCATTTAGTTCCTCTAGGTTTTTAGCATAGTAGAGATTTCTATTGACCATGGTGAGCGTTGAATTCTTAAAGGATACTGAAAAGCCGGCGTCCCTAAATATATTAACCGGGACATACAATCGGTTGTTGATTATTGTGGGCTCCACATCAGTTTTTGTTTTTATTTCTGTATTGTTGATTTTAATACTAATTTTCTCCGATACACTATTCGCTGCAAATGTTGCGACTGGGACACTTAAGAGCAATAAAACAATTGCACCAATATACATTTTCTTCATTTTTTCACCTCTCATTTAATGATTAGGGTCATTCACTCAATCATTGCCCCGTAGAATTAAAAATGTCTTATACCCCCTTATTATTGTAAATATATTCAAATTTATCTTATCATACCTTCACGCTAACCTGCCCATTAGTTTTATGAAACAGATAAAGATTCTTATCAACCATTGGTACCACTTCCTTTACACTTTCAACGATAACCTAGTCCTTACCTTCGATCAGAGAAAAACTAATTGACGTTGCATTAATAAGAAATAAAACAATAATCCTCCTATAACCCCCAAAAAAGCATATAAATCCATAAACATATACGCTATTAAAATAGAAATTATTAATGTCACAACGATCCCGATCTTTATATTAGAAAATTTGTAGACCATAAAACCCAGAAATCCAGAGATTAAAGTCGTGATAAAAGGATAAAAAGGTACATATTTGCTAACCTCCTAACTAGCACTAAATTTTTACAATGGTATACTCAGTTCATACTAAATTTTGGGAGGTAATAAATTTGATTAGACAGATTCCAACTTATAGAATCATATCATTAGCTCTTATCCTTTTCTTACTGGGTACGCTCGTTTACCCTACGTCTTATTCCAGCGCCTCTGCTAGCTACTCAGATAAGGACTATAACTTGACTGCCTGCTCCTCATAAATTTTACAGCTGACAGCTCATTATTCTTCCAGTTGAGATACTCGGCATTCAGGACTGACCTGGTGTAAGTGTACTCAAATTCATTTGTGACCGCCCCAAGTGTTTACCTTTTTTCTTGGCTTCAGCAATGCCCTCAGCCTGTGCTTGCTTAATGCCATTACGTTCCTCTTCTGCAAGCCAGCTAAGCATCTCACAAGATCCATAATAAGCCGACCTATCCCTGAAACTCCTAGTACTTTCTCGTACCGACAATCCTAATGTCGATCACCACAATATGAATTTTTGCAATGATCAGCCATTGCCTCTCTTTTCTACTTTTTATTCCCCCCAACCGTGATGAACTTAACAAATTATTTATCTCCCTCACGGATGAAACGCTGTACAACCTCACCTTCTCGAACTTCATCTGTATGTTGGCCAGAGCATTTTTAAATATTAGATACTCATAAAATCGGTAATGAGGACGGTTTCTAAAGTCTAAGTAACAAGTGTAAATTTGTCTAGGTCACCATCTTATCGGATTTGACACAATGTTCTTGTCCTCAGTTTGGGACAAGAATTCGGTTCCTAAAACAAAAAAAGCCGCTATAATAGCGACTTGTATGGAACAATGTTCTTGTCCCGCGACACTTTTAAATGTCTCTTTTTCTTCCCGGTAAGTAGTTAAACTAACCTGTATCACTGTTTATTCAGTGGGTTTCTATGGCTAAAGTAATCTCTGGCGCGCTGTTCATCTAATTTCATTTGTATGATTAACTCGTCAAGACTGGCAAACGTAATTTCTTCCCTCACATATTTTAAAAATTGAAGTGATACGTTCCGCCCGTACAAATCGCCTGAATAGTCTAATAAAAAGGCTTCAATAAAATAAGATTCTCCACCCACAGTAGGACGGTAACCAGCGCTTATTATGGCGTTATATTGCTCATTCTCCCGATCTCCTTCCAATATTACTGAAGTCCCGAAATAGATTCCGGGTTTTGGAGATACATAGAGGTCAGCTTCCCCTCCAAGATTTATGGTTGGATAGCCTAGCGTTCTTCCCAGTGCTTGACCATGCACCACGGTCCCCTTAATAGTATATGGGTGCCCATACAGTTGTGTAATTCTCTCCATATCTCCCTGTATCACTAACTCACCAACGGATCTGTTGTCAGGAGACAACGACTCAGCCGTAATATCCTTATAAGTCATCATCATTTGCTCCTTTAAAATCCATATTTCGCTTCTTCAGCTTCTCGGATTTTGGTGTAAGTCTCTGCTAATATGAAGGTGTCTTCCACTAAGCGGTCTATACGAAATAAGACATCATCATTCACGAGCTCTTTACGAAGGAAATCTTTTTCTTCTATGAATACATAGGTTTGTACAATTTGGGCTTTCATGAAGGTCAGAATAGGTTTTAATTGTTGTTCTGCAACCAGGAAGTGTCGCTGAGAGCCTGCCGTAATGATCATGCTTACAACCTTCCCTTGGAATGCTTTTTCAGGTGCCAGATCAAAAATATTCTTGAGTGTTGCTGGAATGGAGGCTTGAAAAATAGGGGTTCCGATCACAATTACATCTGCCTCCATAATCATTTGGATGACGAATTTCGTGTCTCCTTCATACTCCATATAATTCCGTCCATCACTGAATTGGACATTGAAGAGTGCCAGATCTAACAGTGTGACATCTGAATCCGGGTACTTTTTGTGGATAGAGCTTACGGTGTAATTCATAGCAATTCTGGTTTTGGAGCCGATCCTCGAACCGGACAATACGACAACTTTCATACTTTTGACCTCCAATGTCTTATTTTTTTGCAGTATGCTTCTTTATAGCGGGTAAAATTTCTTTGCCAATGATATCGATGTTCTTCATTAAGTTCTTAAAAGGAACTCCACCAAAATCCATTTGTGCAATATATCTCTGATGCCCAAAGAGTTCGTGCTGGTATAGTATCTTCTCAATGATTTCTTGTGGGCTGCCAATATTCATAACATCACGGGAGTCAGCTCCTTGTGCAAATGCCTGTTTTGGAAACCCACGTCCATTGGTAAGTTTCATTCCCTCATTGATATAAGGATAATAAGCTTTTTGAGCCTTTTGTGTCGTTTCATCCACGTAAAAGAATCCGGCGGTTGCTACAGGTAATTTCAACGGATCATGTCCATTTTGACGTGCAGCTTCTCGATAAGCATCGATTGATCTTTTAAATAACACTGCAGGTCCTCCTAGATGAGCCAAAAACATAGGAACTCCTGCAACGCCTGCTTTAATTGCACTGGCAGGAGTTCCCCCTACGGCTCTCCATATAGGTAGATACCCTTCTTCAGGTCGTGGGAGAATTCTTGCTTGGTTAAGAGGAGCACGATATTCGCCTTTCCAATTCAGCACTTCATTTTCGTTTATCTTCAATAACAAATCAAACTTTTCTTCGAATAACTCCTCATAATCGTTGAGATCATATCCTAATAACTGATATAACCCTACTCGAGAGGCACGACCTGCAATAATCTCAACCCGACCATTGGATATAAGATCAATCGTTGCAAAGTCTTCGTACACCCTTACTGGATCAGAAGTGCTTATAATTGTAGATGAGCTGCCTATTTTCATTTTTGTTGTAGCCTGTGCTATTGCTGCCAGCACAACGGTGTGGGCCTGAGTTGCAAAATATTCTTGATGACTCTCTCCAACACTAAAAAATTCAATGCCTGCTTCCTCGGCAAGCTTCGCCAATTCAATAATTTCCTGAATACGCTGTTTGGCTGATATCCGATTCCCAGTCTCAGGATTTGCTAAATGATCCCCCAATGTATATAGTCCAAACTCTAAACCATTGTTTGCATCGATCCGGTATTGTTCCATGTTCATCCTCTTTTCTCGCCTTTGTGAAATCTATGTTCTATTAATAAAATATTGTTAATATATTTTAGTTAGTTACTATATTAATTATATTTTATTGTGAAACTCCTGTCAACTTTGATGCACAAAAAACATAATGCTCAGGTAGAGTAAATCAGCACAAGAAGCTAGTCGAGAATCATTTGTGTTTTGTTACTTTAACTTACATCTAATCGGCAATCGGTAGAAGTTCTTGTCCTTCGCTCGGGACAAGAACTTCTACCGATAAAATAAAAAAAGCCGCTAAAATAGCGACTTCAAAGGGACCATGTTCTTGTCCCTCGACAGCTCGACAGTTGAAAAAAACAACCGATCACATTGATCAGCTTCCTTTAATTGGACTATTTGGACCAAAATCCGGTGAGATGAACAAATAGGCATTCACAACTTCCGGATGCGGCGAATTGATATAATTGACCACTAATCCCGCTCCCGCGGAATGTCCACCTAAAAAAACTGGCACGGAAGGAAATTGGCGATGCGCAGCGTCAATGATGCTTGTGACATCGTTATACACCTGTTGAACGCTTGGGGCATCCCCCCGGGGTCCTTCAGATAAGCCATGGCCTCTAATGTCCGGTAAATATGTCACTATTCTGAAATTTTGACTCATCTCCTCCCCTATCGGCTGATAGCCCGCTGCGCTATTTGCACCAGAACCGTGATAAAAAATGACCATGGCCTTCAGTCTAGTGGGAACGTATGTCCGATAAGCTAGACGAATATGATCATTCGCTTCCGTATATTGCACATGATCCGTGATGGACCACTTACCGACTTTCGTTTGCCCGATACCAGTTGTTGACACGTCAGAAACTACATTTTTGGGAAACGTACAGGAAGAGAGAGGGGTAGCCGAGTAACTGTGGCTACGGAACGATAACGATAATAGCAAGGATGAATAACAGTAAACGCTTGATCAGTTCCATGGTTTTAGTAACCCTCCTATGTGGCTTGGCTCTGAGCTTGGCGATTGTCAAATGTCATGTTAAGCCAAACCATTTTTTTGCTTCAAGACTACTTAACCTCCAAATAATGACCACCGGCAAAATAACACCTATCAAAAAACCGATATTTTGCAAGATGGCAAATTCGATAAGTCTCAGCATGATTATCACGATAGACAGTGAGATCGCATAACTGCGCCGGGACGGATGACGATCGTTAAGACGGGCTCCGACCCATATGGAGGCGGAGCCAACGACGATCATGGCCAAGCATAGCAATTTCTTAACAGTCCCCTCACTGCCTAGCGAGTACATGCCATTCACAATATTTACGGCCGCCGCCAAGTACATCAAAACCTGGACAAACGTTACTGTTGCCGGTTTTTTGGCAGTAGCCTGTGTTCCGTTTAGCATACGGATTCCTCCTTGTGGTTAGAAGTTTTCTTATTTTCTGGGGAGACAGGGATGCCTCCGCTTGGTCGCACCAATCCCGAACTATTTCCACGAATCCGATACTGTAGCGCTGAAAAAACAGTGGTCACGCGAAGGAAAAGTCTTCATTCGAACCTCCCATCAGCTGCCCGTCTGTGTCTCTTTAATTGCGTTTAGAAATCAGATGAATCTTTCCTGTCTTTTTCGAATCAAATGCAAAAGCGGCTCTGGTTTCTCTTGGTTAGTAAATATAATTTGACAAGATGCTCATCGTGCATCTGCAGACGGAACTCATTTGAGTAGAGCTTTTCGGCCCATGTCGGTCAGCTGCCAGCACTGACGCGATCTGGGCACCTCGACACCTTTTGGCGCTTCCTGGGTTTATCTCTTGATACAAGTTTTACCGAATAACGGACTTGAGAATTCAATTTATTTTGCATTTAGAAAGATTAATATCTCTTTACCATTTAGAAATAAGCTGCTAATCAAGTAATGACTTCGTGTCCAGCCTGCACAAGTTGCGGAAGCAACAATTTCCCAATTACTCCACTTGCACCAGCAACGAAAATTTTCATAGATATAAATCTCCTAGGCATTTTAATTTTGTTTAGACATTTCTGATTATCTTTTGAATACAAGCAATGAATCTTCTTTCGACATATTATGGAAAAGGATGCCCAGCGCTATAGAGATAAATACCATGGCCAATCCTCCTGCATTAAAATTGCCCATACGATCCTGCAGACAGTCCCAAGTTTTTGGTTCTAGGGTTTCTCATGCAGTTGAATTCTTTCTATCGGAATTGGATTTAGCATGATTTATAATAACATGATGTATTGGTCTCCATTAGATCCATTTTTTATACATATTGATCATACCAATTTAGAATAAAAGGAGTTCCCTCATGCAGCCCGAACGGAATGAAACGAAGACCACAAAAGATATGAACTTGCAAGTGTAAACCAATCGGTTTATACTAATACAAGCAGTACATAGAGTGAGGCGATCCATGAACAAGCCCCCTTCATGTTTCTGAGCTTATAGCTTCTGTATAAACAAAAATATAATAACTAATGGAGGTATTTTTCATGTCTAAAGTAAATGTAGGTTTTGAGAATGAACAACCAATTGAACTGTATTATGAAGATCATGGTGCGGGAAAACCAATTATTCTGATTCATGGATGGCCTTTGAGTGGGCGATCCTGGGAGAAACAAGTTCCTGCCCTAATTGAAGCGGGCTACCGTGTTATCACATATGACCGTCGTGGATTCGGTCAGTCTTCTCAACCTTGGGATGGTTATGACTATGATTCATTTGCTTCGGATTTGCATAAATTGATACTGCACCTTGATCTGCGTGATGCCACATTAGTCGGATTCTCCATGGGTGGCGGCGAAGTTGCACGTTATGTGGGAACCTACGGAACAGAACGTGTTTCTAAAGCCGTATTTGCGGGAGCGGTTCCCCCTTATCTCTATATAACCGAAGATAATCCTCAAGGAGGATTGGATGATGATACGATTGCAGAATTCCAAAACGGGGTAAAAGCGGATCGGCTAGCATTCCTGGATGGTTTTACAAGCAACTTTTTCGCTGCTGGAGACCGTACAAACCTTGTGAGCGAGCCATTCCGTATCTATAACCGTGATATTGCAGCTCTGGCTTCACCTAAAGGCACATTGGATTGTATTGCTGCCTTTGCCCTTACTGATTTCCGTCAGGATCTGGAGAAGTTCAACATTCCAACACTGGTTATCCATGGCGATTCAGATGCCATTGTGCCTTTGGAGGTGAGCGGACAACGTACTCATGAATCCATCCCTGGCAGCCAACTGGTCGTTGTCGAAGGTGGACCACACGGATTCAATGCGACCCATTCTGAACAATTTAATGCAGCATTGATCGAATTTTTGCAAGGTTAATTTAAATTCTACGGATGACTTTAGCTAAAAAAACAAAATGAGAGAAAAAGTAGAACGCCTCCTATAGGGGAGACGTCCTGCTTTTTCATTATTTCATAGGATATGCATATGAAGAATGAACACCCTCTTGATCATTGGTAATGCACAAAAAGAGCCATTATGCATATGATTGATGGCTACTTGGTACATTATGAATCTGAACCGATTCGAAATTTGTATTAAATTTCGGATGTAAACTTGCATTTATAAACCGATCGGTTTATATTAATACAAACGGTATAGAAAGTGAGGAAAATTTAATGAATAATTTAACTCCCCCATTCACTCGTGAGACAGCAATCCAAAAAACCCGTATGGCAGAAGACAGCTGGAATAGCCGAGACCCTCAGCGCGTCTCACTTGTATATACTGAGGATTGTTATTGGAGAAATCGGAGCGAATTTATAACAGGCCGCCAAGAAATTGTCTCTTTATTAACTCGAAAATGGGCCAAAGAACTGGACTATCGCCTTATCAAGGAGCTTTGGTCATTTACGTATAACCGTATTGCAGTTAGATTCGCATATGAATGGCATGATGATAGTGGCAATTGGTTCAGATCGTATGGAAACGAGAATTGGGAATTCGCTGACGACGGCTTGATGAAGCGTAGATTTGCTTCGATTAATGACATGCCGATTAAGGAAGAGGAACGAAAATTTCATTGGCCTCTCGGCACGCGCCCCGCTGAACACCCAAGCCTAAGTGAGTTAAACCTATGACGCGCACTGTTTTTGAAAAATCTGATGTTATCCCTCTCGTTACTGAGGTATTTCGTGAATTAGGTTATGAGGGTGCATCTTTAAGTAAAATTACAGCCCGTACAGGTCTATCTAAAGGAAGCTTATATTATTTCTTTCCGGGTGGAAAAGATGAGATGGCTGCTGAAATTCTTGCTCATATTGATCAATGGTTTATCAAGAACATTTTTGAACCGCTCGAAAAGAATGAACCCCGGGCAGCCATTGACCATATGTGGCAAGAGGTCGATACTTATTTTCAATCTGGTCAGCGTATATGCCTTATTGGTGCATTCGCTTTGGACGAAACAAGAGATCGATTCGCTGCTGTAATTCGGCAATATTTTATAAGATGGATTGAAGCCTTAAGCGCGGCACTAGTTCAAACAGGTATCTCTAAAGAGACTGCAGACCAAATTTCAGAGGAAACAATTGCTAGTATCCAAGGGGGATTAATTTTGAGTAGAGCACTTCATGATGAATCCTATTTCGAACGTACGTTGGCAAATCTGTCACAACGAGTCTCAACTTATGTTTCTGAAAGCAACTCTGGTTACTGACACAAAAGTGTTTTTTAGTATACTGACGGAATTTCTTCTCACCAAAATACAAGTGATTTTTTCTTAAGGATTTTTAGCAGCTTTATGGGAGGTAAATGTCATGAGCAATTTTGTCACAGATCAATTAGGTTTTGTTCGCCGTCAGGCAGTTGATTATGTGAGGAATATAAATGACTCTGTCTCGGAAATAATTCCAACAGGTTTGAAAAACAATATAAAATGGAATCTAGGCCACATGTATGTCATACATGAGAAGTTCGCTTTCCAACTTACTGGGGAAGAAACCAAATATCCTGCTAATTTTAGTAATTTGTTTGATCCAGGAACTAAACCGACTGATTGGAATATAGAGCCTCCAACGTTGTCTCAATTAATTAACTTGTTAACTGAACAAATTGAAAGGGTTGAATCGATACTTTCAAACAAATTGAAAGAAGAAATCAATCCTCATTACAAGTCTTCTACAGGACTTATCTTTACAAATGTAGAACAATTACTAGGTTTTCTGATTTACCATGAAGCAATGCACTTTGGAATAATTAAAAATATCAAAAGCATAATTAACAGTTAGGTTTAGTAAAGAAATTTGTTGAAATTAATGTCTCCATGAAATATTGAGTTATCTTACTTCGTTATTGGTAGTGTCCCTTCACTAAAACAAACCGACCTTAAATTCTACTGAAATCGAAATAAGGTCGGTTTCTTTTTTATAACTTCACCTTTCTAATCGGAATTTTCCAATTCAGCAATCGGTGCAAGTTATTCTCCTCAGCATCGACTAGTTCCAGTACCAAAATTTCGATTCTGAAATACCTAGCCCCTTTTTTATCTCTTATCAAGTTTTTTGTTCGTAAGAATGTAAAAACTATCCTAAATTATGCCGCTTAATGATGTTTAACATTTTGTTTATATATCCATCTAATCGGAAATCGGACTATGTTCTTGTCCCTCGACATTGACACAAGGACCAACTGTAGTTGTAGCCACTTGCGAAGAATTGAAGTCTCCTCCCTGTTTACTCCACAAGTTTGTAGCATCTGCATACATCCAAGATGCCGAGTATTCCGTCCATGCTTTATTGACACTATTCAGTGTGATGTCCACATTGGTATTATTCGAAACGGACGCTAACCAGAGGTTCAAGTCAGCCGTTAGAACCTTTGCTCCTTGTGGGATCGTCGATGTATCAAATTGAATGAGTGAACGAATGATATTTGAGCTAGTAGCGTCTTTATATAGACCTACTCCTAGTGTTGTGTCTGTTGCTCCAGTTTGTTTCGGAAAAGCACTACGTATATTGGGTATGTCGGTTGAAATTTGATAATGGTCGGGTCTATGGTGACTGGGTATACACGTGACGCGTCATTAAGCTACGCCAGACTGGGGATTACATCAATGTATAACTGTCCCTTTTTTTTCTTTCAATTCATAGTGAATATCGAAGGAAAGAGATTCTTCAGGGTAAGCATTAACCCCCTCTACTTGTTGATAGCCTTCAGGTATAAAGGAATCATACATTAACGGTTTGTATATGATATATTCAGTATCGCCTGTAGATGGGTTAACCAAGGAAACGGAGCCATCCTGTTCCTGGCGATAATCCAGATTACCTAGGGTTAAGGCGAATGAGTAATAATGTCAGAACCCCCATTAATTAATTTTTTACATAGGTTATATCATCAACTCTTCGTCTATCGGATATTCCCATAGTCCCAGTTTTCCCTTCACTGGAATATAGGTCTTCAGCAGACGGAAACCCACTATTTCCCACGCAAAATAACCTGGACTGTAATCACCTAACAGGATGTCCTTACCTGACACAACCTTCCCGCAATCCAGAATGGCTGACGTATGATTAGCGTCAATGACTTGGTAACAATTTGAAAGCTCGCAAGTTGCAAGGATAACCCCCGTAGGGAGGTTTTGTTCCGTATAGCCATTCTTGGCGAGTAAAGAACGTATCGGTTCATGTTTGCAGGCTAACTTATCGACTTTCTGGCTTGCATGAATGGCCAACGGACCGCGATACCGGGTCTTCCAGGATCTGGTTTCATAGAGAGTCTCGCCTTGGACAAGCAGAGTCGCCCATGGTTGAATCATAGATAATACTTTCATTCCTCTACGCTCCATTTCTGTTCATAATGAATTACTATTCCCCAAACATTCTCGAGACTTTCCATATCCGCATGATGCGACTCAAGTGTAATTCTTGCTTTGACCATTGAATTCGATCCTCATAGGCCACTCTCTACCGCCTTAGAACCATGTGTAAGACTGCCATCCCGAAGTTTATTACCGTCCTTACCAAAATTTCAATTTTATTATTTAGATATACATCTATTCGGTACTCGGAGCATGTTCTTGTCCATTCCGGCAATCGATACAAGTTCTTGTCCTTGGCTTGGGACAAGAACTTGTATCGATAAAATAAAAAAGCCGCTAAAATAGAAACGTGTAGATTACTCAACCGTGCTCATTCATCAATAAGATTTCCCCTTCCTTAATTTTGAAACTTCGTCGATGGCCGGTAAGGCGATTCCAATCAGCAATGCCGCCTCCCAGGCCCCCGTCGTGTTGTCGATTTTTTAATAATTTATTTTATTCTCTAGATTTATTGAAACCATCCCATCATTATCTTCATCAATTAAAGCAACTTCAGAATCAGATATCCATTTAAGCTCACCTAGATGCCTAGCATAGGCGAATTCATTCGGATTTTCTGAAATCACTTTTTCTAACAGTATTTGTGTTCCGTCTCGGTGCATAATAGAAAGGTATATATCCATGCTTTCTACATTGTGTTGACAAATAACCTTAGCACTATAGTTCTTTTTAGGACTCTTGATACTTCATAAGCAGTTGGAGCGTCGTTTTTTTCTCTGTCTCATTTTTTACGCTGAAGTCATCTAAATTAAATTTAATTTAAACTACACAGACTCCTGAATTAATAATCCTCTCATCCGAAATGTTTTCAACGCAATCCACAAGAATTTTCCAACAATCTTTCGTTTTTTGTTTTCCGATTAAACGTTCAAACATAGCAGTTATACAACGCGTCTGCAAACTTAATAAACGCCGTTTCCGTTTCCATTTCCAATTTAACTTTTAATCCTTTTTTGTCGCAGTTGATTCGACATTTTCATCATCAATTATATAAGGGAAATCTAGATCAATTGCTTTTAGATACAATACACTCATCTCCCTCTATTTTTCCCATGGACGTGGTTGTAGATGTCTACTCATTGAATTGCCTTTTTTCAATAGACTCATAGCATTCGCTTTCTCCCAATCGAGGGCTTCCTGTCTGTTACGCATGTTAGTTTTCACCACTTTTGCTTCGAATGTTATACTTCCTGCATCTTTATTCCATTTATTCACTTGGCTATTTGCTCGTGGGAATGTACCATTTTTATTTAACCGTTGACCACTAATCCCCGTTTTCACAACATCACCTGATGACTTGTATAGTCTTTACCTTTGATCGAAAGAAACCTAATTCCTGATACAAAAAAATCGTTATTCACGCGAATTCTTAAATCCATGTGTTTTTTTCTAGCCAAGTGAACTCCATCATGCTGCTATTTAGATAACTACCTAATCCGAAATGACACAATGTTCTTATCCATTTCGGCAATGGAACAATGTTCTTATCCCGCGACAGATATCCTTTACTCTTGAAGAATAGCAAAGAACCGCTAATCCACATATTTATGGATTAGCGGCTAAAAAATTTTTCTCATCATAAAAACTTCAACAGATTATTGAAGTATCTTATATTCAACAGTTTGGACCATCGCGTTGAGGAGTTAATTGAAGGTTCGGAGTACTTTGCGGCGATTAGCTGGAAATGTGCTCCTTGTAACTCTGACCAATACATCGCCTATGGCGAGCTTGTAGTCAAAAGTCGTGAACTTCACATCGAGAACCTCTTGAGGATCACAGAAGCGATTCTGATGGTACTTTGCCTTTGCGGCCCATAGTATGTCTTCCTTGCAAATAACTCTAAACTTTTCATAGAATTAAGTTAGTAACATGCCAGCTTTCAATCTTCAATTTTAGAAAGGCGATTTGATTTTAAAGAATTCTTTATACGTTATTGGTTTTCGGCCAATCAGACGTTCAAGATCTCCAGACGTCTCCGAGAATTCTCCAGTGTTGATTGCTCGCACCCAACCTAATACGAAATCAGTCATAAGAACAGGCAAGCCATTCGCTACCATGGTATCTATATATTCTTTTTCGCTAATTGCCTCATAAGGAATATTTATCTCATTAATCTCCGAGAGGGCCTCAGCAATGTCCGCAAAAGAGCCTCCCTCGCTACCACTTAAAGTATATGACTTATTTTCGTGCCCGTTTTGAGTGAGAACGGCTACGTTGGCTGCCGCCAAATCGTCCAGAGATGCAGCGGCTACTTTACCGGAACCCGCGGGTACTCGCACGCCAACTTTAAGCGCATCTCCGAAATACGAAGTCATGACTTCAAGATACGGTGGATTCCGCAAAATGGTATAATCTAATCCGGATGCTTTAAGCGTTTGTTCAGCAAATAAGTCTGACATCGATACTTCGGGCACAATAAGATTTGAATTTTTTCTTCGTATGATCGACGTGAAAATCACTTGTTTGACACCAGCCTGTTTTGCAGCTGCGATGACATTGAAATGTTGCGTATTGCGGTCGGTAAATGCTTGCGCGGAAATAAGCATAACTTTTTCAACACCATTAAAAGCTCGCAGAAGTGAGTTATAATCAAAATAGTCGCCCTGGTGAGCTTCTATACCTTCTTTAACAAACTTTTTCATTTTTTCAGATTCCGGATCACGTACCAATACAGCGACCTGATTTGACGGAACTTTTTTAAGAAGAAGCTCTAGTGTCCTGCTGCCGAGATTACCTGTTGCTCCAGTAATAAGTATTTTACCCATATGAATAACCCCTTTGTACTTTTATTAATGCTTTTATCTTATAACTAGAAACCAATCACGACTTCCGGATCATTCACTTGTTTTATGACCATATGATTGACTAAAAGTCCTAGTCTTCGGCTTCTCTTCCGTGTAATTCTTAATCCATTCCATCGGAACACTGTTAAAAGCTTTGATTACCCGAGCACCCGGAGCATATTGCGCTACGATTTCACTCGAATTCTTTCCTGATAATTCACCAACGAAAGGTTCCATATTTTCAAAACGGTTGGTAGCATCAATAAGAACACGGCCTGTCCAGTCAGGAACCATGGACAAAGCAATAGGCATTTGCGGCCACATTACGCTCAAAATTACAAAGTCCTGCTCAGCTGCTTCTAAAGGTGTTCCAGATTTTGCGCCAGTACCGAGCGAGCTTACCAGCTCTGAGAGCGTTTCGGGACCACGGCAAGGTAAGTTGATCATAATGTAACTATATAAGTTACATTATGATCAAAAAAAAGGTTATCATATCGTCCACATCATCTTTTATCGTGAAGCTAGCAAGAACTCTTCCATTGATTAAGTTTGGCAGTACATCGAGCGACTGTTGTTTCACGTTGTAATATTCAGAGATTATTTGTAAAAATTCTAATTTGGAGGTTACAGAATGGATTGCAAGTGATAATCCTTACCTTTAAGAAACTTACCGTCTTACATTCGTCAGTGTACTTCCCCATTCACCGACTGGTTCAAGCCAGCTTACGATTCTATCATCAATTAGGTTGGTAAGTGCACCTTCATACTCAGCACGATAAGGTTTATTAAGTTCGTGTCGAATCCAACTTTCTCTTGTACCCTGCCAGATCTCATAGATGACAAGATCATCAGAATGATCAAGATCATCGGAGACGATCGCATTGACAAAGGTAGGTTCACTCTTGAAGTTGCTAATCATTGCAAATAGACTTTCACGGAAAGCTTCTTTCTTACCAGGCTTAATTTTAAAACGTATATTGAGAATTATTTGACTGCTGTTTGTTGACATTGTTAGAACACTCCTCCTATTAATTTTTTTATTTTCTTCATGGTCACAAGTCTCATTATGTACTATGTATCACTTTTAAAATAGTACGTACTTTTTGGTTATATAGTAACCAAAAAGTGATAATTGTGATAAAATGCAGCATAAATTGATTTTTTAAATTACTCTATTCTACATTTAATCTCCGATATTCATCCTTGTTCCATGTCTTCTCTGCATAATCCTGACCCCAATTACAAAGAGCTCGCAAAGTGGGTTCAAGTGACATACCCATTTCTGATATTGCATATTCCACTTTTGGTGGTACCTGATTGTACATTTTTCTTATAATCAAATTATGACTCTCCAACTCCCGCAATGACTGTACTAACATTTTCTGAGAAATTGATGGAATGAGCCTTTTCAATTCACCGGTCCGTTTAGGACCTTTTATTAAGTAATACAGTATAAGAGGTCTCCACTTTCCGCCAATGACATCTAAGGTTATTTCCAGATCACAATAAAAAGTTTTCAATTGAGAAACACCATCCCTTATTTTATTTCCATTATTATAGTATATGTGTTGATTAAATCCACCTCCCTTGCCATATATTCTGTCTGTTTTTATCAATGCTATTACATGGTCTGTTTAAATCAGATAATTTTCAAGACGATTAAACTAACGGGAAATGATTGCTCAAAATGCCTGAGTTGTTTATCCTTATTCAAGATTCAAATGCGAAAAAAAGAGCTGGACGGGTACCTTAACTAGGAATGGATAAATCCAGTTCAGTCAGGGGCTTGCTCCAGCTCTTTTTCTTTGAATACTGTTCTCCGGTACCGCCAACGGAAAGGCCAAGCGATGTCAAACCCTCTTCGAGTGCCGGCTTTATCATTCATCCTGGATTCCCGGCAACTCATAACGTTGTTACAAATGGTAATCCTAAAACATCAGCTATTGTTCCGCGTTTTTATTAATTACTCCTTTAATCCTTCTAACTCCAGCAGCAGAAGATTGTTCTTTTTTAATACTGAACTTTCCTAAGTTTGTTGTATCTTCTACATGAGGTCCTCCACATACTTCTCGACTCCAAACTTTCCCTTCGTTATCTTTGATTGTATACACCTTAACGATATCCGGATATTTATCCCAAAAATTCCCTTCAACATTACTTTCTTTCGCTTCAATTTTAGACAGCTCTGAAATATAGGTAACTGCTTTTGATGAAATCGCATCATTCACATACTTTTCCACCTCAGCTATTTGCTCTGGCGTAAGTTTTTCATCATGGTTGAAGTCAAACCGTAATCGTTCTGAAGTAATATTACTTCCTTGTTGATGAACATGATCACCTAAAACTTCCCTTAAACCAGCAAGTAATAAATGAGATACCGTGTGCAGGGCTGTCGTTTCTGTTGAATGTTCAGCGAGTCCACCTTTAAATTTACCCACAGAAGCAGTTCTGCTCTTTTCAGCATGTTTGTTTGCCGCCTCTATATAAGACGCCTTGTCCTCCATCCTATATCCACTTTCAGTTAGAAACTCTTCCGTCAACTCCAAGGGAAACCCATATGTTTCGTAAAAATAAAAGGCATCTGCACCTGTAACTTTACCCTTATTCTTAAGATGTTTTTGTATTTCAAATTCTCCTTGCTGTAAAGTTCTATAGAAAAGATTTTCTTCCTTATTTACTATTTCGATAACTTTCTTTTTATTACCGATCAAATCTTCATAAGCTGTTGCTTCATCGATATAAACTTCAGACAACTCACCCACAAAACTTCCGTGTATACCTATTTTTTTACCTGCACGAATCGCCCTTCTTAATAACCTTCTTGTTATATACCCTGCATCACTATTAGCTGGCTCCGCACCATCATTAATTAGAAAAGTAGCCGCTCTCACATGATCAAGTATGATTCTAAACGACTTTAAATCGTCAGTATATTGTTTACCACTTAACTCCATCAATTTTTTCTTGGGATTAAGGAAGAAAGCCGTATTATAAATATCCTTGTCACCATTAAGGGCTGTTGCAACCCTTTCTAATCCGCCTCCATAATCAATATTGGGATTTTTCATTTTTACAAATCCTGTGTCTTCTTTTTTGTAACACATAAATACGTTGTTCCCAATTTCTAAAAACCTCTCGCTTTCAGAAGCAGGATGATCCAGTGAATCACCGTCTGGCTCAAGATCGTAGAACATTTCACTATCAGGCCCACCGGGTTCACCAACAGGCATATTCAATGGACTTCCGGATCGGCTCCACCAATTTTCTTTTTCATCATATAAGAATATTTTCCCACCTCTAGATACCCCATATTGATACGGATTATCTTCAACGATAGGTTCTATACCTACTGATTTAAATTTTTCTGACCAGATTTGAATGGTTTCCGTATCTTTCTGTATATTCAAATCATCACTTCCTATAAAAACACTGATATATAGTCTGTCAGGATCAATTCCTAATTCTTTAATATGCCAATTCCAAACGGCATCGATTTGCTTTTTCTTATAGTGATCTTCATTTGCTTTAAACTCCCATCGACCTACCATTTCAAAAAATGTCAGATGCGACGTATCTCCTACTTCATCAATATCGCCTGTCCTTAAACACTTCTGAATATTAGCAATGTCATTGCCTATTGGATGCTTTTCCCCCAATAAATATGGAACCATAGGTTGCATTCCACTTCCCGTAAAAAGCGTTGAGGGATCATTTTCTGGTAACAAGCTAGAAGAGGGTACTTGGCTTGCCCCTATTCCTTTCATAAAGTCAATGTATGATTTTCTTAACTCATCTGGTGTCATTTTAACCATGCTCAATGCCTCCATTTTAATTATTATTTATTCTTGGAAAATGTTTTTACATATGTTTAAACGAAAAAGAATAAAACAAAAAAGCCCTAAGCTGACATATTACATGTCAACTTAGGGCGAACGATTATGTCCGTGGTACCACCTAAATTCAGATTTCTCTGCACTCAATCAATACGGGATATCTCCGATATTGTTTCCTGAATAACGGTGGAACTCCGTTGAAGCCTACTGAGATTCCTCTGTTCGGTTCACAGCTCCGAGACTGCTTCACTATTAGTTCAATGAAGATTCGCACCAACCATCTTCTCTCTGTGAAATCCCTAATACTTACTATTTCTCATCATAGCCTTTTCGTTTTAAATTAAACCAAATGCTATCACACTCAACTTACTTCGTCAAATCAATCCCACATTTTTATATGTTATACGTTTGTTTATTCTTCATCTGCATTGGCACTTCTGTTGCTTTGCATCCTTTTGGACAGTGTAGATTAATATATTTGATTTTTATTATGCATCGGGCCCCCCGCGAGTCCGCCACCTTTACGAGGTGGACTGCGGCGGCGAGCTTACGAGCAAGAATCCACCCATAAAATTTGTTCCAAGAATTCCTAAGTTTATGCGTATTCACTCAATGTGTAGATATTCATCTAATCGGCAATCGGTAGAAGTTCTTGTCCTTGGCTTGGGACAAGAACTTCTACCGATAAAATAAAAAGCCGCTAAAATAGCGACTTCAATGGGATCATGTTCTTGTCCCTCGACAGTAATCATCTACGGGGTAATCTTCGGCCCAAATGGCAGCTCCCCTTCAAGAATCTCGGCATGGCCGGATAATGCGGTGCTCGTTAGGCAAATTGAAATAGTCCGTTTTCAGCCTCTTCAATGAGTCTTCCAAGGTCTAGCGGATATCCAAAACTACGCTACTACAACGTGATACTTCAAGTACTGTAAAGTCCATCAATTTATCTGTCGGCTTCACTTGAACCAGTAGTATAAGCAACGTCAAACTTAACCCTCGCCTCTACAACTCGAGTGAAATTTTCTCTTCCCCACTGCCTTAACTCTTTCATCGGTTTGAGCAATGTTTCCCCTAATGTTGTTAGAGAATATTCCACACTTGGAGGTACTGTAGGCGTAATGTGTCGTTGGACCAATCCATCACGTTCCAGCTTGCGTACCGTCTGGGTAAGCATTTTTTTAGATATCCCTTCAACTCTCCGTAGCATTTCTCCATATCTGATTTTACCGTTTTCCATGGCATATATAACAAGTGCAGTCCACTTGTTAGAGATAATGTCAAGAACCTTGCTATAGCCGCAATTGGATAACGAAATATCAGATTGTTTAGTTATGGATGAATGTACCAAATAGTTTCCCTCCTAGTGCTCTATGAAATTCCCAGGACACTTTAAAGTGCCTACTTATATCATTTTATTTTTTGTATTACTGTATGTCTATACCAGTACTGAACAGCTTGAGCTAGATCTGCCATAGCAAAGACACCGCTCAAGGGCAAAACCGGGTGTTCCAAGGAGATGTGCTCCCGAAAGGGGTTACCTTGTACTGGATTACTTCGATAGGTAGGTAAATAAACATGACAAATATTATTAAGATGCATCCCAAGCTATATGTATTGGATAACGGTCGAATGAGCATGGATAAAAATTGGATCATCTCCATGCATAATCCAGCAACAATTAATAATCCGAATGCCCAGACACAATTTGTGGAGTTTCCAATTTATACGGTATTGATCGATCATCCTGAGGGGAAAATCTTGTTTGATACAGCCTGCAACCCAAACTCAATGGGCGCTCAAGGGCGCTGGACACAATCGACCCAACTGTCGTCTCCATGGGTGGCAAGCGAGGAATGTTACCTGCATAACCGATTGGAGCAGCTTAAGGTTAGACCCGAAGACATCAAGTATGTTGTTGCCTCCCATTTGCATCTGGACCATGCAGGATGCCTCGAATTGTTCACGAACGCGACCATTATCGTCCATGAGGATGAGTTTAACGGAGCACTGCAGACCTACGCCCGCAATGAAAAAGAAGGAGCCTATGTGTGGGCTGATATTGACGCATGGATCAAAAACCAGCTGCAATGGAAAACGATCAAACCGGGAGAAGACAATTTGGATCTGGTGGATGGTATCAAAATCTTGAATTTCGGAAGCGGTCATACATGGGGAATGTTGGGTCTCCAGATCGACATGCCAGAAACCGGCGGAATCATTCTATCTTCCGATGCCATCTATACTTCGGAAAGTTTTGGTCCTCCTGTCAAGCCGCCTGGGATAATTTATGATTTGATCGGCTATCGAAACACAGTAGAGAAAATTCGTACATTGGCTGCCCGTACGAATTCCCAAGTCTGGTTCGGTCATGATCTGGATCAATTCAGCAGTTTGAGAAAATCTACTGAAGGATTTTATGAATGACTCAACTTTCGCATACGAACGGAAAATCATCCATGCCACCATTAACCGCACGCGGGCTTCACGCAACATCGCTCTTTTTGGGCAGGAGTATCAAGCTACAGCTTCCGAATGCCGTTCATCTTTACAAATCGGTTGTGTTCAAGAACGTTCCTATCGAGTAGATCGAGCCCCTGCTCTATTTAAGAGCAGGATAGCTTTCATTAGAACTACCCTTTGAAGTGATTTAGCAACAATTGTTCAACCTTTTTTAAATATACAGCTATAGTTATCATCATTGGAATATTCACATTTCTCTAACTAACACCAATATTCCTTACCTATGCTAGGACGATTTGCTTTAACTGAATAACTGAACTTCTTAGTTCTTTCTCTTGTTCCAAGTAAGCACATAACGCTTGAATAACCGATCTCTTTGGCTCAGTCTGAGCAATCTCGCTATTCAACAATTGAACAATTTCTTGCAATTCCTTACGGCGTTCTGCCCCACCCTTCCAAGCCTCAATAATAGCAATCACTCTGCCGAGCAACTCTTCGGTAATCCGTTCTTTTTCACCGTTCCAGTCGTTTGAGCCTGAATGAATAAAGGTATCATATGCGCTTTGCCCGAGCAGTCCATTCGAACCTGACTTGGACATGTGGTTGAC
This sequence comes from Paenibacillus sp. E222, assembly GCF_013401555.1. NCBI lineage: Bacteria > Bacillati > Bacillota > Bacilli > Caryophanales > Paenibacillaceae > Paenibacillus > Paenibacillus sp. E222. The sequence goes on along the minus strand of NZ_CP058552.1, from coordinate 4,738,539 downwards.
TAACGCATCCATCTTATCAACGATAAACCAAGCTGTATCCTCAACGGACAATAGATTCTCTTCGGAGATGACGCGCTGCAGATAATCTTTAATAAAAGACCGGTAAATAAAGATCAAATCCCAGAGAAACGGCTGAATTTTAGGGCCGTAGACTTCTAAAAGCCATGATCTGTGCCACTCCATCATTCGCTCGCGAACGTGATTTCTCAATTTGCGGAATGTTTCGTACTGCGTAATTGGTAGATCAATGAAATCCACCATAATATGACGATATTCCATGAAATACTGAAAACGAAATACAATCTGATCCACTAGTCTCTCCTGAGGGCTCCCCTTTCCGATATCTTTCAAACGTTCAGCCCGATCAAAATAAGCCATTTGGCAATGGTCGAAAACCTCACACAACAAATCCTCTTTAGAAGGAAAATATTTGTAAACGGAGCCCTTTGCTATGGAACAGTCCTGGGCGATTTCCTGAATGGATGTTCCCAGGTAACCTTTTTCGTTAAACATTTTAGAAGCCGAATAAATGATATCTTGCTTCGTTACGCTCATGCTCAAGCATCCCCTCTTGACAACTTTGAACTAATAGTACAAAATTATGAACACCAAGTCAATGAATAAAAGTTCAATTTTATGAACTTACTATTAAGGATGATCAAATTGAAATTGGAGTGTGATTAACATGAAAGAGCATTTATATCAATTTTCTAAAACGGCATTAATCGTAATCGATCTGCAGAAATGGATCGGAAACCAGTACGCCCCTCATTCAGCAGAACAAGTTGTCGAACGTGCCGCTGCCATGGTTCAAACTTTCCGTGAGGTTGGTGCCTTCGTTGGACTCGTACGTGTTTCTTCGAAAGATTTCAAAGATATGCCCCATCCGCTGCTGGATCAAGAACCCCCAGCGATCAATCTGGTACCTGGATGGGATGAAATTGTGCCTGAAATTGGAGTCACTACTAACGACCATCTAATTACTAAGCGTCAGTGGGGTGCATTTTACGGGACGGATCTGGATCAGCAGTTACGCCGGAGAGGCATTACTACGATCATACTCTGCGGAATTGCTTCAGGAATTGGGGTTGATACAACTGCGCGAGAAGCATTTGCTCATGGGTATCAAGTGATTTTTGCAATAGACGCAATGACCGGATTCAGCGAGGCAGAACATGAGCACGTAAGCAAAGTCATCTTTCCACGTATTGGCCGATTACGCACTACCGACGAGATTCTCGCTTGTGCAGCGCTTCAATCATAGATCCACATAAAAGAACTTAATAGATGAGAGGTCCGACAACAAGCACGCATCGGGAATGATACCTTGTTAATTTTTACGACACCCTTCTTTCTAAGTTAAAGCAAAGGCACTCATACCTTTGCTTTGCTTTGCGTTACTTATCTAATCTGTTGACACTTAGATCACTACCTAATTTTAGTTGGTCCACTATTCTTTGTAATCCATTCTAGTCTAGAGTTTAATAGTTGTTCCATGAACAGAGTTACCTTCGTCTGCTAAAAACACGGATTATTTAAGCCATTAAATAATTTGGACGTCCGTCTATTTTCTGAAGCAGAAAGCTTTTGGCCCCTCTCTCTAGGATACTGTTCACAACAGCAGCAACAAATATGAATGGCTGTTTTGGCATATCCTTGTGCTGCAATTAACCTATCTAATCCCAGAGAAATGAGTACACCTAAAGTACCAAAAAGGTAAATGTTTAAAAATTTCATTAGCGAATGATAAAATCTCATGACACCTAATCGGTAATCGGACTATGTTCTTGTCCCTCGACAATTATTTCTTAATCAAGTCACATGATCTCAAAAAAATGCCGCTTTTATAGCGACATTTTCTGAGATCACTTCATTTATTTACAAGAGGAGATGTAATTATGCTTTTGGAATTGCCCCTATTTGTTGGAGCAAACCAAGCATATCGGGTTGACCATACTCTTCAATAATTTGATCATTAGAGATCCGATAAAAATTCATTGCATTTACTTCAATTTTCTTTCTCGTTGGTGGAAACCCGAGAAACTCTCCGTCTTGTGTGCCCTTCATGACAAAATGAGCTGCTATTAGATCCCCTTCTGCTACCAGCTCCTTAACAGTCCATTGTATATCGGAAAAACCAGATCTCATCATATGAATTATGGAGAGATAACCACTTGGACCATTCATTGGTTCTTTTTGCATAGGTACATAAAAAACAGCATCTTGAGCAATCAATTCTTCAGCAAGTTCTTTGCTTGCCGTATTAATGAAGTTCGTGAAACGATACATCAATTGTTTGTTTTCTGTAATCGTCATATTTAAACCCCTTTCTATTTTCATGTGCAAATGTCATTGGATATAACAATCTTACCGTTTGCGGTGTTACTTTCCATTAAAAGATGTGCCTTTCCAATCTCCTCGAGTGTAAAGACTCGGGCAATAGGTGGGACTATACCTTGTTTTTGAATATGCTCAAATAAAGAGATCAGTGTACTTTCTTTGATAACTTCACTGGTGAACGCTGTGAAATATATACCTGAGGGTATATCCACTAAAGGTTCAAAGGCATCAAGAGTCCATTCATCTCCTAATATTCCTGACATGCAACAAATCCCTCGTTCTGAGATGAATTGCAAGGACTCCTTTACCGTCGTTGTACCAACCAACTCTAGAACCTTGTTTACCCCATTTGGAGCAATAGCACACACCTGTTCTCTCAAATGTTCATTATCGAGCAGTGCATAGTCTGCTCCAGCTTGTTGGAGAAGTGCAAATTTCTCTTTGTCTCGAGTCGTTGATATAACTTTTGCTCCTACACTCTTAGCTAGCTGAAGTGCTGCTAAGCCTACGGAACTTGTCCCACCACGAATAAGTAGCATCTCTCCTGAAGTCAATTGAAGACATTCAAATAAGGATGCATACGCGGTATAATACATTTCTGGTATCGCTGCAAGTTCAGTCCATTTCATATCGCTAGGAATAGGATACACTTGGTCCGAAGGTATAAGTGCATATTCAGCATAACTTCCGTCAAATGCACGGCCTAACCCTCCCATTAATGAAGCGACGGTCGTTCCCTTTATAAATGTGCTATCTGAAGGATCTTCAATCTCCCCTACGCATTCGATCCCAATAATACGCGGGAATTGAACGGACGGTGAATGCCCCTGTCTAGTGAACATTTCGGAGCGATTTATTCCAAACGCCCTGATTTTTACAAGTACCCACCCAGGTTTGACTATAGGAATAGGTACTTCAGTGATCTGTAGTTCTTTTGGGGTACAGACCCTTTCCAATACAACTGCCTTCATTATTTATCTCTCCGATCTCAAATATATTCGTTTCTCAAACAGCATGAATATTGCGTTCGTCACAATGGCAAGTCCTGCTGACAATAAGCCCCCCCACAAAATCTTATCGATATTCATGGTCCGTAATCCATCATTTAATATCGTACCTAGCCCTCCTGCATTAATGAAGGCAGCGATGGTTGCCATGCTAATGGTTGTTACCGAAGCAAGTCGAAGGCCAGTAAACAGAGGCTTGATTGCCAAGGGTACCTGGACTTGAAATAAGATCTGAAATCGGCTCATACCTACCCCAGTAGCAGCTTCAATAACAGATGGTTCAACATGTTTCAAAGCTGCAATAAACTGACGTAGAAGGATATATTGGTTATAGGCAATGAGCACGGTAATGGCTGTCGTTTTCCCCAATCCGGTCACAGGGATCATGATTGCAAACAAAGCCAAGCTCGGAATGGAATACAAGATTGAAAACATGTAAATGAGTGATCTAGATACCTTATCAGAGGCCAGAGCTAAGATGGTTAAGACGATTGCAATGATCACAGAGAGCAGCATGGTCAAAATGAGAATCTCCACATGCTCCAACAATGCATTTCCCAACTTATCCGGATGCTTAATGGCATAGTCGATCATGTTAAGTTCCCCCAGAAACGTTCTTGCTCCTTCGAAGATTGAATGAGTGAGTACACAAAATCATCTGCAGGATGAGTTACAATTTCTCTCGGGGTATCGAATTGACAAACCTTACCCCGATTCATAATCATAACCCTGGTTCCCAGCTTGAATGCTTCATTAATATCGTGAGTCACGAACAAAAAGGTTTTTTTCATTCCCCCATGAATCTTTAAGAGTTCATCCTGGAGATTTAAGCGCGTAATAGCGTCCAAGGCCCCAAAGGGTTCATCCAGCAGCATAATTTTGGGATCGGTTGCTAATGCTCGCGCAAGACCGATTCTCTGTTGCTGTCCTCCGGACAATTGTGAAGGATAACGTCGTTTGAAGTTCTCTGAATCTAACCCAACCAAAGCTAACAATTCTTGTACCCGATCTTCGATTTTCTTTTTGTCCCATTTCAAAAGACGAGGAACAGTAGCAATATTTTGTTCAATATTGATGTGGGGGAACAAGCCTACTTGCTGAATAACATAGCCAATTTTTCTTCTAAGTTTTACAGGATCAACTCGAGCGATATCCTCGCCAAATATTTTAATAATCCCGTGGGAAGGATCGTTAAGCCGATTCACCATCTTCAATAAAGTTGTCTTTCCTGATCCAGAGGAGCCGAGGATTGTAATAAACTCCCCTTCACTTATCGACAAGTTCACATGATCAACTGCATATGCATTGGAATCTGAATATGTTTTGCTCACATCATGGAATTCGATTGCTGTTGGAGTCATGTTAACGCCATCCTTATTTAATGGAATCATAAAATTCTTTTGCCACATCTTCATATTCTTCTTTGTCTACGTCCACTTTTGCGTTTAGTGCGGTTACGGTGTCTGTATCCAATACCGAACTAACCTTATTGATCACTTCAGCGATGCCGGGATCCGTTGAGAGCACATTATCACGGATAACAGGCGCCAAGTTATAAGGTGGCCATACTTGTTTGTCATCTTCCAATAGGGTGAACTCGTCTTTGTTCACCAACTGACCTTCAGTGGTATATGCAGGCGCAACATCAGCCTCATTGTTTCTAAGCACTTCATATTTCAAACTGTTATCATATACTTTGGATGATTTCCAATTGAGCTTGCCATACACTTTCTCCAATGCTGGAATACCGTCAGCGCGCCGGTCAACCTCTCCTTGGGAAGCAAATCGAATCTCACCGGCATGTTTTTGCAAGTCAGTAATGGTCTTGATCCCTAATTTTTGTGATACTTCCGTTCGAATAACGAGACCCGCTCCATCATTTGCTTTTGAATAATCGAGCCATGAGATATTAAATTGCTTTTTGTACTCTTCCTTGACTTTTGTATACACTTCATCCGGATCTGTCATCAAATCCATCTGTAATACGGCCAACAACCCCGTACCTGTGTACTCTGGATACATATCGATATCGTTATTAACAATCGATGAATGAATGATGGAACCCGCAATATTAGGAACACGCTCTACTTGGTATCCCGCGTTCTCCAAAGCCAAAGCATATAGCTCCCCGACAATTAAATTCTCAGTAAAGTCTTTTGAACCAATTCGTATAGTAGATCCATGATTATTCGTTTTATTACCACATGCACTCAAAATTATGGACAAAACAAGTGTGATTGAAATGGTTAAAACCAATTTTTTCTTTATGTTCTTTTTCATTTGTGTGGACCCTACCTTTGCAAGAATTTATATCTAAACAATACACGTTCAGACAGATCTAAAATAAATCCTATACCAATAGCCAGAATCGCTACTGAAATACCACCAATTAAAAGTAAATCCGTTCGATTGAGTCCTAAACCGGTAAAAATAATTTCTCCTAATCCACCAGCTCCAATTTTGGCAGCCAAAGTGGCGCTGGCGATAATTTCAATCGCAGCGGTTTTAATCCCTGTCAATATCAATGGTCCAGCCACTGGAAATTGGATTTTCCATCGGATTTGTCGTTCAGACATCCCTACACCTTGTGCAGATTCAAGTAAAGACAAGGACACACTTTGTAACCCGGATACTGTATTCATTAAGATAGGAGGGATTCCTAAAATAATGAGAGCAACAAGGGCGGGCCTAATTCCAGTACCCATGATAGGAAGCAACAGAAGTAAGATCGCTAGGCTGGGAACGATTCGTAATGTTTGGAATAACGAGATGATCCATTTTTCGGAACGATTGTATTTAGTTGATAAGGTACCTAATGCAATCCCGATAAGTGTAGAACCCATCAATGCCAATAAACTGATCTTTAAATGCTCTTTCCAAGAATTCAAGAACGTTAACATATGATTCGAAAAATAGTCACTCAGTTGCATCCATAAACTTTCTTGCAAACTCCCTCCTCCTTTCATTCATTTTCATTTGCTTTTCTCATCGACAGAATTATAATATAAGCAATGTATTCGTTTTGAAAGTAGGCACCTTTTTGTTATATAGGAACCTAATAGTAACTATTGGAGGCGATAATGTAGTGATTTCAAAAAAAGAGTTGCCGTTGTGTCCTGTGGCAACGACAGTTGGCTTGATAGGTAACAAGTGGAAGTTATTGGTTATGAGGGATCTTTTGAAGGGGACTCAACGATTCGGAGAACTTCGTAAAAGTATCCCGGAGATCAGTCAAAAGGTTCTCACTGAAAATTTACGTTCAATGGAAGAGGATGGAATTGTCATTCGTACGGTGTTTGCAGAAGTTCCTCCGAGAGTCGAATACAGTTTAAGTGATTTAGGAAATTCACTGAAGCCAATTATATTCTCTATGGAGACATGGGGCCTTGGATACCAGAAACTCAATGATGAACTTCCAGACGATATTCATCAGAGTGAATGAAGTCGAAGTGTTAATCCAACGTCATTTCAAAATAAAATAAGCTCCTCTATTATTCCCATGGAATCATAAACCCTGTATTTTCATCTTCAAGTTAAGTCAATGGAGGACTCATGCGTCCTCCATTGACTCGTAAGAGAAAGTTGATCTTCGAACACCAGTTTCTGCAATATTTCTATTGCATGAAGAAAAAACGGGCAAGATCCTCACAAAATGAATGGCTATATAAAATCAAAATGGATATGCGCTGTTTTTAGATACATGAATGATTTCAGATGGAAATCTTGCCTTAAAATATTTTTCCACTTTCAGATGAATGCTTTTCTCGTACCATTTGTCCCAGCCGTTCGCAGCAAATAATTTTGGCATTTTTAAACGCTCAGATCTCATCCCCATTTGACCATCACCTATCAGTAGCGTATCAATCCAAATTCGATCAGTTATACCTTGTATCATGTTAGCGAAATTAGGTGAAAAAGGTAGCACTGGGGAAATAGATACTTGTGTATATATCCCTGCGTCATTTATCTTTTTCAAGGCTTTAACTCTTAAATCTATTCCAGGAGCATAGGGTGAAAAAATTCGTTTCACATCTTCGCGATCTGTCTCGATTGTCATTGAAACCAGAATCCGACATTTTTCCTTTAATTTAAGTAGTATATCAAGGTCTCTGGCAACCAGAGGGCTTCTAGTTTGAATTTGAAGTGAATCTGGTGGGTTTTTATCCATTTCTTCCAATAGGCTTCTTGTAATGTTTGCCCTCTGCTCTACAGGTTGATAAGGATCTGTGGCTGATGACATGAATATACTTATGGGTTTATTTTTGCGTCTTAGAAGAGAGACTTCCCTTACATAGTTTTCTGCTGCATTTTTCTTGACATCCACCCACAATCCCCAAGGAATATCCTTAAACTTTTGAATTGGCATTTCTCTGACGTAACAGTATTCGCAAGCAAATGCACAACCTGTATAGGGATTTAGCGAATGAGTAAAACCAATATCAAGATAACCCTTTACTTCACTTAATATTTTCTTAGACACAATGTCTTTGATTTCAATCGGCATGATGTTACCATCCCCTCAATTACTTTCGTTTAATCTCCCACTTAATCAGTTAATTGAACGATCACACTATGCATGAACCGCCTTTCTTTTTATCTTAAAATTTCTCATGCTACTTGAAAAGTAGGCACCTTTTTATTAGATAGGAACCAGAATGTAACTATTGGGTGTTAACAACAAAACAACCGTTTTAAGAACAGTTGTTTGTTGTCATTAAAGATTAAACTATTGTTTTTATAAGAATGTCCTTATTCTGAACCTGTGTCTTATCTGTGGGTACAACGGCTTGGTAACTTTCCGAGGTGGTAACAATTAAAAAAGGTTCCTTCCTATTTTTTTAGATTTAGGTATTCTAAAAAATGTAAAACCGTCCCTCCAATGCTGCCTATTCAAGTTTTAACTACATGTGCTTTTTTGGGATATACATCTAATCGGGAGTAGGAACATGTTCTTGTTCAATACGGTAATCGGTACAAGTTCTTGTCCTTGGCTTGGGACACGAACTTGTACCGATAAAATAAAAAAGCCGCTAAAATAGCGACTTGAATGGGATCATGTTCTTGACCCTCGACAACAAAGACTGAATTTTTTTAAAGTTCCCTACTTTCATGCAATTATGCCCTTTAGTCTTTATTTAACTGAGCAGAGTTAGAACTTGATCTGTTGGTCCCCTTTCTTGCAGTACAATTTTATTTATTATCCTCAAATTTATGTGGCTCTTTAACAAAACTTTTTAAAATAAATCCACACGTTATACAAATTACATGAGTAACATCTGATCCTAATGTTAGCATCTTTTTCATAGGATATACCCTAGCTTCGCCGTGCGACTTGCCCTCCCCAAATTTTGTTCCTCCACATTCAGGACAACATTCTTCGTTTCTCATCCCGAACCTCCTTCAATGAAATTATCTTTTCATTGTTTCTATATAGTCCATATGTAACTTTCTATTATCAACGTAAATCCCATTTTTTTGTAAACGGCTATTAGAGCAACGTGTGAAATCGTATCATCTGAAACTATATCATCAGTAGTATGAGTCACACCTTCTTTAATACCCATTTCAATTAGACTGTCATGTAACAAAGGAACTACCTTAAAAAATGTGCTACAACCCAACCGATCGCTACTATTTCTATAGGCGTCAAGTAGTACTCCTGCAAGGTTATTCCCTTCCTTCTTCAAAATACAAAATTAACTTATAGCAGCTTGCTAAGCGGTAATAAGGCATGATGCAGATGTCCTGCCATATGGTATTGGTATTTACGAACTTCTAACGAAGATACTTCAGTGGTATAAGAGACACCCGTTAATTCCCAGAATTCTTGCCCAGCTAGTTGATAACCGTTATAACACGGATCTCCAAATTGTATCTTAGTTACATTTTCTGACGGAATTACTACGTAAGAATTATCTTTTGTTTCTTTCGAAAATGAACCCATTATATGCACACTCCTTGCTTGATTAATGAAACTATCATTTTATTCTTTTATTAATGTGGCTCAAAGGGTTCTCTTGTTTGGTAACTTTGTGTCATTGTACATCTGCATTATATCTATAAATGAACTAACAGGCAAAATAACGATTAGAAAAACGCCTATCGCAATGAGAACATGTTCTTGTCCCGCGACATAAACAGCTCCCTTTCTTTCACTTCTGTGTTTTAATTTTGCATGCCTCGGTCCGTCCTGTTGCAAACTTTATGCCGTGTTCTTTATCTTATAAGCCACAGATACCGAAATGTCCGGGCTGGAGGGTGAAAAAGAAGCTGCAACAAAAGGTCCGGGTAACGCCAAACCTCTTGATGCAGCTTCTTTTGTATTTCAACTGGCTTTGCACAGCGAATTCATAATCACTTTAAGCCTTGCGAAGCATTTGTCTCTCGCTTAGCTGTGAAAGCATATCCTTCGTCATGGCCTTCAGGTCGTAGCGGGGAAGAAATCCCCATTCTGTTTTCGCTGCCGTCGCATCAATGGAATGCGGCCAGCTATCGGCAATCGCCTGTCTCTTCGGATCAACGTCATAATCGAGGATAAAGCCGGGAAACTCATCCCGAATCGCTGCAGCGATCGCCTCCGGATCGACGCTCATTGCGGTGACATTAAATGAATTTCGGTGCATCAACCGGGATGAATCCGCTTCCATCAATTCGATGATAGCATTCAGGGCATCCGGCATATACATCATGTCCATGTTTGTGTCCTTGGCGATATAAGATGTATACCGACCAGCCGTCACGGCTGCGTAATAAATTTCCACGGCGTAATCCGTCGTTCCTCCGCCGGGAGGCGTCATATAAGATATCAAACCCGGGAATCGCAGCCCCCTCGTATCCAGGCCGTATTTGTGAAAATAATAATCACAAAGCAGTTCGCCGGACACTTTGTTCACACCGTACATCGTATTGGGCCGCTGGATCGTATCCTGCGGGGTATTGTCTTTCGGAGTCGAAGGCCCAAAAGATCCAATGGAGCTTGGAGTGAAAAATTGGCAGCCGAGCTCCCTGGATACTTCAAGTGCATTCATCAATCCGCCCATATTCAAATTCCAGGCAAGCAGCGGTTTCTCCTCAGCAGTAGCCGACAGCAGCGCAGCCAAATGGATGACGGTATCCACTTCGTACCGCTTGGCGATTTCGAACATCGCCTTATCATTCGTCACGTCCAGCAGCTCGAATGGCCCTGATCGGGTAATTTCGTGGGCTGATGACCTGAGATCCGTAGCAACAACGTGATCCACACCATAAATTTCACGTAATTTAACAACTAACTCAGAACCGATTTGGCCCAGTGCCCCAGTCACCAAAATCTTGTCCATAAGACATTCCTCCCGAAATATACTCCCGCGAATGCAGCTAAATCAGCTTCATTTCCTTGCCAACTTTCTCATAAACGGAGATCACCTGGTCGAGCATCTCCCTGGTATGGGCAGCTGTCGGCATGTTGCGTATTCTTCCCGTTCCTTTCGGAACCGTCGGAAACAGGATTGCCTTGGCGTAAACGCCTTCTTCATAGAGCCGTTTGCTGAACTGCTGAGTGGTTACTTCATCGCCAATGATACAAGGTGTGATTGGCGTTTCGCTTTGGCCTACATCATATCCAAGCTGGCTCAGGCCATTTTTCAAAGCATTGCCGTTCTCCCACAGCCTTTCGATCAGCTCTTTGTCATTCATCAAAATGTCGACAGAAGCACTGCAAGAAGCGATTACAGCCGGAGGTAGCGATGTCGAGAACAGAAACGGACGGCTTCTCAGCTTCAACCATTCGATCAGTTGTTTTTTACCCGCCACATAACCGCCGACAACGCCGATCGCCTTGGAAAGAGTACCAATTTGAAAGTCAATGCGGTCGGACAATCCAAAATGCTTCACGGTTCCCGCACCTGCTCCGAGAACGCCCGAACCGTGGGCATCATCCACATAAGTAATCAGATCGAATTCTTCAGCTATTTTCACGATTTCGGGCAGCTTTGCTATATCACCATCCATGGAGAAAACCCCATCGGAGATGACCATAATTTTATGGTACTGACCGGATTCCTTGGCCTCTTTTGCCTTCTGTCTTAAATCATTCATATCCGAATGCTTAAAGCGAATCACCTTGGCTCTCGACAGGCGGCAGCCATCAATAATCGAAGCGTGGTTCAGCTCATCGGATAAAATCGCATCATGCTGGTCCATTACCGCGGATATAGCAGCCATATTGCAGTTAAATCCCGATTGATACACGATAACGGCTTCCGTTTTTTTGAAACGGGCCAGTTTTTCTTCAAGCTCAATATGAAGATCCATCGTACCATTAATTGTTCTCACAGCCCCTGCGCCTGCCCCGTATGTCTGCGACGCCTTAACTGAAGCATCAATCAGGCGGTAATCTGTTGCCAGTCCCAAATAGTTATTGGAAGACAAATTGATTAGGGACTTTCCGTCGATACGAATAACAGGACCATTTGCACCCTGCAGCGTATCAATGACGTTATATAGACCTTTAGTCTTTAGATCTTCGATGCTCGAACTTAAAAATTGGTCCAATGCTTGACTTGACATTCCATTCCCTCCTCGATATACGTATGTCCTCGTACAGGAGACATAGTATTCTTCAAAAAAACCTGTTATAAAAGGAATTAAACTAATTTCAATGTATCATCTTTTTTATTTATTGTACACATGTGGCGGACAAAAAATAAAAATATCCGCAAAAAAACATAGCGATTGCTTCCCCCATTCCCGGAAGCAATCGCTACTAAATCTTTGCTTATATCTTTTGCTGCTCGGAACTTCTTGTGCAGCCATTATTTCTTTTGCTTATTCCTTTAAATCAATCGATTTACCCCGGTTCAAACGGGATTCTTCCGCGGCAAACGCAATGAGATGACTCCGTACGGAAGCGCTTGCCGAGGTTAGGCTCTCCTGACCACTACAGTTCCATAGCTATAAACTCCTTAAGGTGCTAGCATTACCCATGCCAACAGCGCTGTTCGGATCATCATGTTCGCCTGTAGCAATAGCTGCCTCTTCAATATAATAGACACTCGTTTCTTTTGAAGAATGTCGACGCCATCATGCGATAAACGGGGGGCCGTGGAGTCGATGTCGTGTTCGACACCATCGGCGGCAACACATTGTCGCGCAGCCCGACACGCAAGTACTCCTTGAACGAAGCTAACAGGTTCTTGTCCCTCTACAATACTCAACACTAAGTCACTTTCTCTACTCACTACAGCATCTTTCAAAGGACCATCAAGAATAACTCCCAAAGCAACATCTTTTCCTCGAAAACTTGCGGCTGAATTGGCTTAATCAGATATTGAAAGGTGATGACATCGAAGCTCTCCACCATGTATTACGATACATTATCAGACCCTAAAAGGCAGTTCAAGCTCAAAAGTCGCCATATTGGCGACTCTTGAGCTTGAAACCTTCTCCATCCATTCCTATGAAAAAACCGGTCTGTTATTCTGTTTTTTTGGGGAAAGCATGGCGGTAATATCGTATTACCTTGCGATACATCGTCTTATCCTTTAATTGATTGAATATAAATGGGTCCGGTTTGACATTTACCTCTATAATCCAGGGTTTCAGACTGTGATCAAGGCCGATATCCACACCGATTTGCATTAGATACGGGTACTTTTTTTTCATATGACGAGCTATGCGCAGGCTAAGCTCATTCATCTCCTGAACCAGTTTATTTCTGCGTTTTGTGGATGCATGCGATTGTAGCAGCTTGTGAATATCCATCGGTGTACCACCACTATGATAATTGGTTACGATTTTCTTTGGATGACCCAGTCGCCCTATGATTCCGGTAGCTTCCCAATGTTTGGTCGGGCTTAGCTGTATCATGACTCGGATGTCAAAACGTCTGTTATTGTGCTTAAGCAGATGGATTCCTCTCTGAATCAGATAACTTCTTTTATGCACCAAACGAGTCAGACTGCTATAAAACGATTCAAAGCTGTCAAACGTCAGGCGTTTTTGCTCTATCTGATAGACAAAATGTTGATGACTGTCCATCTCGGCCTTAATAACACCCATCCCGAAAGTACCTCTCTCGGGTTTGACATAGACCATTCCATATTTGCTGATCATGGATTTCAGATTCGTTTTGTTATATTTCTGTGTGTCGGGGATAAACGGTTTAATTGATTCATTATTAATGATCAATTTTGTTTTTAACCATTTGCTTCTTAACGGCTGCAATTTATCAACTCCCATGTCGTAAACTCTCCCTTCAGCCACCGCATCAAAGCTCGCTGTTTGATCAAGATCCTGCATGCATTATATGTAATACCGATAAAGGAACCCTCAACAAAAGCCCTATTCGTAAAAAATGTATATTTGCACATGCCCTGACCAAAACACTTTTGCACACATACCATATAATAAGTCATCACGATTTGTGCAAGGAGTTGAGAAGATGTCCGTCGAGCCTGGAATCCGGTTGAATAATGCGCCTAAGATTGATGTTCTTATACCAGCGATAGAGAAAGATTTGGCTACCCTTCCCCTCGTCATCAATAACATTCGCCGTTATGTAAAACATCCCATTGGAGGCATTTATATTGTTTCTCCGGTCAGCACCAAAATCAGAGAACTTTGTTCCCGTAAAAACTGTATTTTTGTTAATGAGCGATCCGTCCTGCCTATAACCAAAAACGAGATACACTACCAGTCCTCCCGATGGAATCGGTCAGGCTGGTTATATCAGCAGCTGCTCAAAATGAACGGAGATTCCATTGTGAAGGCAAAATACTTTCTAGTCATGGATGCGGATACCGTACTGATTAAACCTCATTCATTTCTTGTAGAAGGCAAAACAGTATTTTACTGCCGTGACTGGAGCCAGCCGGAATATTTCAATACCTACCGTAAGTTGTTAGGCATGAAAGCTCCGCGCCCGCGCTCTTTTGTCACCCATTATATGCTGTTCGACAAATCGAAACTCTCTGCCTTAAAACAGAAAATCGAAGCGGTTCATAAGCTGCCTTGGTACAAAGCGATCATCTCCAATATCAATAAGAAGAAGCAGTTTGGTTTCTCCGAGTATGAAACGTATGCCAATTTTATGTATACGAAGAACCCAGGCAGCATGGTCCTTAGAAGTTCCATGAATAAAAGTCTGAATGTGAACGCTTCTTCGTTAAAAGAGCAACAAATCCGTAATCTGGCTCTTAAATACCGTTCTCTTTCCTTTCATAAACGGAAAATCTATAGTAAAGCTCCCTGAGCTTAAGGAGGAAGCCCATGCATATCGTACTGCTGTGCGGCGGCTCTGGCAAAAGGCTCTGGCCGTTATCCAATGAGCTTCGCTCCAAGCTGTTCATAGATATACTTCCATCACCCGCTGGAGGTAGGGAATCCATGATCAGCAGAGTATGCCGCCAGCTTGACAGTTCATGCCTAACGGATTCAACGCTCATTATTTCACATCAGGATCAGGCTAATATTACGGCTCGACATACTCAAGGCAAAATACCAGTAATCGGGGAACCTTATAAACGAGGCACTTTTACTGCGGCGGCCTTAGCGACGTTATATCTGCAATCCTTCCGGATGGCCAAAGATGACGATGTGATCTGTATCGCGCCAGCTGATGTGTTCGCAGGTGAAGATTTTTTCAGCAACTTCCAATTACTGCCGGACATCTTGAAACATTCTCAAGCCGATATCGCTTTAATTGGGACAAGGCCTACACATGCTTCAGAGCAGTATGGATACATCCTGCCGGGTGGGGAAGAACGTAATGCTTATGCGCCCATAACACAATTTATAGAAAAACCCGAAGCCACTATTGCTGAAACTCTGCTACAACGTGGGGCACTATGGAACTGCGGTGTGTATGCGTTCACCGTCGAGTTTATGATATCCCATATTAAAAAAATGGGGCTGCCGGTTCATTATGATCAATTGTCGTCCCTGTATGAAGCGTTGCCTGAACGCAGTTTTGACAAGCATGTTGCAGAAAAGGCACAGCGGGCCGTAGTCCTGCCTTATAAGGGAGTATGGCAAGATATCGGAAGCTGGGATACGCTGTGCGCAGAGTTAGATTCCCATGTAATCGGACACGGTGGAATCTCGGGCTCTTCCTCCGATTCCTATATTATTAACGAGCTTCCCTACCCCATCCAAGTCATTGGCGTGCCAGGTATTATCGCTGCCGCAAGTCCGGACGGCATTCTCATTGCCAACAAAAATAATTCAAATGAAATTAAAGCGCAATTGGGCAACTTGCCATTAAAACCGATGTATGGTGAAGCAACCTGGGGCAGTTATCGTGTCATTGAGAGTTCGGTAGAAGATGAAAATACAACTGTAACCACATTAAACATAACCGTTCTACCGGGCAAACATATCGGGTTGAAATGGCACCGGGCAGGATGTAGAGCGTGGACGGTACTTGCAGGCAGCGGTCAATTGCTTATCAACGGACAGGTCACACAGATGACTCTGGGCACTCAGTTCGCGATGATCTCGGAGAGCGTCTATTCTATTTTCGCTGAAACCAGGTTGGTCTTCCTTGAAGTACAGATCGGCGAACCCGAGGATGAGAACAACCTCCTTTTTGAAGAAGAAGACTGGAATATAATCGTAGAACGTGCAGGATCGTATAACTATGGAGTGTAAATTGAATATTCAAATCTTAGCCCCGTCCATTCGTGGGGGCTATTTGCTTTGCGTATCGAACGAAACATGGGGTAAAACCAAATCTCAGTGTGCTAGGGAATATGTTCTTGTCCCTCGACATTTTTGTACATTGACATAAAGTTATTATATTCGGGTTGCTCATACATTCGCCTCTATTCTTAGAAATAAATGATTTCGAATTCAGTTTATCTATCTTTACATATGAAGAAAAAGCCAACATTTAAGCGCTGGCTTTTTATTATAAATCGTTTTAAACTTCTTCTTATCTGCTGCACGATCTCGCAGTTGAAGCTTTCCAGCCTAAATAAATGTCGCTTAAACTCGTTCAACAATTTTATGATTCGTTAATATGACTATTCACTCGATGAGATTGTTAGCCATTGTACTCGTTCAGTTTCTTCCAGACCCACTCATTTACATACCCTAACTCTTTAATTTTCAGGGCAGTCTCTTTAAATGGTGTAATATCCCCTGTGAGGTGATTTGATGAACAAGATTTTAGCGATCTCGATTTTGGGAATGGGTTTAACAGGTGCTGTTTTAATCATCTCAATTGCTCTGTTGTTTAACCCCCCAATAGGAAATGTGTTGAAGATGGTTACTGCTGCTTCAACATTATCTTTTATTATATTTGCTGTTTCGGCTGTGGTATTTCGTCGGCGATTAGATAATGAAAAAAGAGAGTAATTTATTTATACTTCCTCGATTTAGGACGAATAATGCCCAGTAGCAACCCTAACAATGTTTTTACTCAAGCAAAAAAAGCATCTCCTTCAGGAGATGCCTTTTTTGTGCTTATCTTCAGAAAATAATGAAATATATCTCCTCCAACAAGGTATTCTCCCCTACAAGCACCCGTGCCAGAAAATAGAATCTTCTGTTTTAAGATATATGTAGTTATAATACTGAACATAAGTGCTTATCCCAAGGTGATCTTCTCCATGAGAGTACCGATCGAATTTTATCTCCGAAATTACTAAATAAACAACCTCATTTATGTTGCTCTTTAGAAAAATCCTTCTTCAAATAAAAATAACTAAAAGAGCCCACCTAATACTTAGGTGGGCTCTTACTCCTATTTCCCGTATAACTTTTGGGAACGGATTCTCTTTGGAGTAACTTTAAATCAATGCGTAAGCGGAGAAAGTGCCGCAGTTACATCTCTTTCTTACTCATCTTTAAGAATCCAGTCGGTCAGTTCTTTGTCACAACATTGCGGTTCCTCGAACCTAAGTGGGACAATGTGCTTGTCCCTCGACACTAATAGTTAAAACATTCCTGCTCTTGTGATGTCTCTACTCCGGAATAAATATCGCCAAATGCAAACTCGATAATGTAGTTAGCAACATCAGGAGCGATATCTTGCAATGATTCGACTAGACGTTCTACTGCTCCGCCGCCCGCGCATACTGCTATTAATTTGTTCCATCCTAGTTGATAGCGTTCTGTCGTCATTGAGTATAAAAATGCTGAGATGAAGAGGTTCCACGGTATGGCAACAGCCAAGTACCCAGTCGAGCAAAAGCAATCTTTCGCATATTTAAATAAATCAACAAAGCTTATGACTGAGACAAAATTCCTTTTACAAACAATGAAACACTGTGCTTGTAGAAATCTTCCTCGGTGACGAGTTGGGACTGATATTGCCCGTGAATCAGCTCGCTCATCTGAAATCCGTAGCACATCGAGAGAAAAGACATGGCGGCAAGGCGCTCATCCTGTCTGGCTATAACTTTTTTCTTCTGCAAGCGTTCAAAATATTCAACCAGCAAGGAGTGCAGCTTCACCGGCGGATCGGCCAGCACTCTGTCCAATTCGGGAAACATTCCTTTGTCGCGGATGCCAATCAAAATGATGTCCGCATTTTTATGGAAAAACAATCGGTACTGTTGACTTACATTCAGCAGATCGACTTCCGGATTATCGGTCGCGTCCTCTTTTAACAACTTCTCAAATTGCGGAATATCCGAATGTCTTTCAATGATGGCTTCCAATATGCCTTGCTTGCTTCCAAATTGCCGGAAAATCGTAGATTCATTGACTTTAGCTTCCGTTGCAATGGCTTTGGTGCTTACTCCCCGATAGCCCTTCTTTTTGATGAGCCGTGTCGCGGCTTCAATGATTCTGTCTGAAGTTTGCATTGTATTTCTCCTTTTGCATATGTTAAACCTATTCTACTACAAGTTTTGTATATGCAGCAGGGTAGGGATTCATCATTTTTATAAACGTTTATTTAAGGTAAATCGCTTCTTTTTTCCCAGCGGCTTGGTTCCGTAATCTTGACATGATCAGGCACCAATTGCGTGAGCGTGCCTAATTTATCAAATGTAATCTGGATTCGGTCAGAGGGCAACAGCCATTCTTCGGTCTCGATTGCGCAGCAATCCGGGATCGTCCCCATTCCTATAATCGTGCCCGGGAGTGGCGTGAAAACTTTGAGAACCTCCTCTATCACTTTTGCAGGGTGTGCAGAATACTCGGATGTGCTTCCCTTCCAGTGCAATCTCTCCCCGATGCGTACATCCACATCCAATGCCAGCGGGTTGTCGATTTCATCCGGCGTTACCAGAAATGGTCCTATTCCTTTGCTGCGATCGAAATCTTTGCAGCGCGTCGGTCCGGTCATCGCCTGGAAATCCAGCCACTGCACATCGCGGACAGTACTGTCGTTAAAAATAACATAACCTGCAATACAGTTCCCCTTCCCTGTAACAAAGGCCAGCTCCGGCTCGATATCCAGGTAGGATGAGTACGAAGGCCAATGAATCGTATCCCCATCGCCAATTAATGCATTATGGTTACACTTATAATAACTGAAAGTTACTTTATTCGGATCTTGCTGGAATTTTTCAGAAATTTTACTTGTAAGCTCTTCTCTTTCCGGCCCTGTATATTCTCTTTGCAGCAGATTTACGCCAGCATTTCTCAGATGTCTTGGCGTCAGCCCGAAATCGATAAGCGCAGCCGGATTCGGAACCGGCGGTAGCAGGTTTACGGCTGCAATCGGGCTGATTTCATTTTCATTGAATTGATGCAACTGTTTGACAGCATATTGCATCATTTCCTTAGCGGCATCATAACTTGCCGGCAAATAATGAAGATAGCTTTCCATACTTTCAAGACTGTCAACGAATGTTCCCTGCTTTTTCATGATTGCAGCAAAAGACACGACAAATCTCTCGTTAATTACAAACCCAAACAAAGGTTCCTGGGATGTATTGGTTTGAAAGGTTACTAGTTTCATGTTGCAGCGCCTCCATCCATGTAGTGTGATGTTGTTCTGTTAGTAGCATACAGTATGGAATTAATGCATGCAAGTACATGCTTGCATTTCTGTTTTCCATTTTCTATAATGAGGACATAGTCAGTATGACTTACCAAAAAAAACATATACACGAAGGAGAATTTTTATGAAGTATGGACGTATTATTCAAAAACCTCGCGTTAAATTTTTTGAAGTCGCAGATGATGTCTTTGCCGGTATTTCGCCGTATCGCGGGATCAGTTGGGCCAATGCCGGGTTCATCAACAAGGGTGAAGGGCTAGTGTATGACACGTTCTTCGATTTGTTCCATGCGCGGGAAATGCGGGAGACTTTTAAGGAAGTAAGCAACGGTGGCTCTCCCGCATATGTGGTGAACTCGCACTATAATAGCGACCATGCCTGGGGAAACAAAGTGTTTGAAGATGCTTGCATTATTATGCACAAGGAAGCGTCCAGAGAGCGTCTTACTGAAAATATTGCCTGGATGGACAGCGTCATCAGAAGAGGAAAGGATTCTCCGGAATCTACTTCGGGCGAGCGGTTTTTTGCAGCGGAATTTGAAGGATTCGACCTGAAAGGCGTAGAATGGGTGCTCCCAAATATTGAGATAAAGGACGATATCAACATCCGTCTTGGCGATACGGAAGTCATGATTTACAACGTTGCTCCGGCCCACTCTGACAGTGACTTGCTGCTGTGGATGCCAAAAGAAAAAGTGCTGTTCGCCGGCGATGTCGTGTTTAACGGGTGTACGGCATACAGTGAAGAGGGAACCCTCAATTGGGTTAAAGTGCTTGACCGCATTATTGATGAAATTAAACCCGAAATCGTTATTCCAGGACATGGCGCCATCTGCGGCCTGGACTTCGTGAAGGAGCAGAGAGACTACCTCCTGAACCTGATCAGCGAGTTCAACAAGTATTACAATGACGAAATTGATGCCTTGTCCCTGACCAAGCAAATTGATATTTCCCGCTTCCTTCATTGGATTCAGCCAGAACGCTTGTATGTTACAGTGGACATCCTATTGAAAAGCAAACGAGGGTTACCTCCCCTTCCAATTTGGAACGAGGTGCCTGCTAAGCTGGAAGACATGAAAGTTTTTTTGGCCGGAAAATATGGTAATCAAATCAAGCCATGGGACCCTATGAGTGTTTGGCAAGAATGAATAGCAATTTGAAGCTAGCCTACGAAAAACAAAAAATGGAGTTGGACTTATAAGTTACTAGTAGAACTCTTCTAAAACGATATAACCTGCCCGTTAGCTGAATAAAAGCAGCCGATCACTTGAAGTGACCCCTTAAAGTTAGACAAATATTTTTATGCAATTTGTTGGGCATGAGCCCGGTATTGTACCGGACTCATGCCTTTTAATTTTGACTTGATGCGTTTGTGATTGTAGTAATCCATGTATCGTGCTAGCTCTTGTTTGAAGTGATCTACACTTTCAAATTCATGAAGATAAAAAAACTCTGACTTCATAATGCCAAAGAAGTTCTCCATTACTGCGTTATCATAACAATTCCCTTTGCGTGACATGCTCTGGGTAATCGCTTGTCCCTTTAAAGCCTGTCGATACTGTTTCATCTGGTAGTGCCAGCCTTGATCCGAGTGCAGGAGGAGTTTATCCTCGTTGGACAAGCGTTTAAAGGCTTTATTTAGCATCTCGGAGACTAAGGAATACGTAGGGCGAGACCCTACTGTGTACGTAATAATCTCACCGTTATACAAGTCCAGAACAGGTGATAAATACATCTTTTCTCCAAACAATTTGAACTCTGTAATATCCGTAACCCATTTCTCATTTGGTTTTTTTGCTAGAAAATTACGATCCAGTACGTTGGGTGCAATTTACCTACAGTTCCTTTATAGGAACGATATTTCTTCATACGCACCACTGATTTCAAGCCTAATTCTTTCATGATACGCAGTACTTTTTTATGGTTAACTCGATGTCCACGATTAACTAGTTCATCACAGATACGACGATATCCATAACGCCCGTGATGTTCCTCATAAATGGATTGAATAAGGAGTTTCAGGTCTGCGTCTAGATCGGGCTTGTCAAACTGCTTCACCCAGTAATAGAAGGTACTACGTGGGACTTCAGCGAACGCTAATAATGCAACCACCGGGAATTCAAGCCTTAATTCATAGACGACTTGCGCTTTGTCTTGTTTGGTGATTTTTCCTTGTTTTGAACTAAGGCATTCAACTTTTTTAAGTAGGCGTTTTCCATACGCAAACGTTCTAATTCAGCTTGTAGAGCTTCAGTCGATCCCTCAGCAGGTTCTTGCTTTTGAAGTCCTTTTTTATTCTTATCCGTCATACAATGACGCCCCTTTATCTTTGGTTTTAGGGCGTCGATCCCATTTTCATTGAACTGACTGCGCCACCTTCGAATAACCCCTGGAGAAGAGATATTGAAAATGACCGCAGCTTCATTTGGAGACGTCCCATTTTCGTTCATATAGTTGAGTACGTCTAGTTTATAGGTTAGAGAGTAAGCTGTATAGGTTTTTTCAAAAGCTTTTAAACCGTGATATTCGTATTGCTTGATCCACATACGCAGGATTTCATGATTAATTCCTAAGGATTTCGCAATGCTTTTAATCCCTTCATTTCCTGATAAATATTGATGAATAGCTTCTATTTTCAAGTCTGAATTAAATTTTGACAAAAAAACTGCACCTCCAATTGTTAGATGGTGTCTAACAATTGGGGTGCAGTTCAACTTTGATCAGCTGCTTTCTTTCATTTTCCGATAATTTAATAACACAAAGATCTATCAATAATTTAAAGCAGTTTTTAAAGATGTTACCATTATATGATAGAGTACCTGGGTTTCATCATCGACAATAAACGTGATCGTATACACAACTTCAATATTTTGGATTGGATCATAGATTGAAATATCCTGATAGGTGCCATCGCTCATCTTCTTATAAAAATACTCTATGATGCCTTGACCGCTCACTCCAGATGACCCATATCGATCTATAATATCTGATAAGGTACTTTCACCCAATACAATTCCTTTTTTTGTAAGTAGTGAAGAAGCTGTATTAGGTGAGTATTGCATGTATGAGTCGGTTTTCCAACCATCTAACTCTCCACTCTGGTTAAAGTGTGCAGTGAATAACGGATATGTATCAGAATCAAAAATATTCTTTCCTTTAGATTCTCCGAATTGTACATCAATTGATTTTTTCGAATCTCCAAATCTAAGTTCTGGAGAATCGCCAAGAATGTACAAATTAAAATCCTCATCAGTAACAGGCTCTGTACTAAAATCAGGAATTACTTCAGAAGATATGTCTATCAGATCAGGAAGAAGACTGAGATCTGTAGAAACTTTTGGTCTTTCATAGATCTTAAGTCTTCCATGAAAAGCAAGCTTGCGTATCCATTAAAGTGCTTCTGCCCTCGTAAGTGTACCTTCCTCATCAAACTGCTTTGGAATATTAGCTTCACTGTTGGTAATCCATGTACGATCAGATAGGCGACAGCATATTGGCCAGTATAATGAACCCCTTGAGTTGCACTGATAATTTCGGCAGCACGTAGTTTGGTAATGGACTGCATTCTCATCGCAAAGTTGTTTTCTCCAGTTGTCGGATGGTTATATCGCTTAGCTACCCTGTAGAGACCTTCTGTCCAACTCTCACTGGGTAGGTATGCACTATTTGCACTTGCATTTGGAATAGCCATACTCATTGCTCTGTATAACATCTTGAGGAATTCAGCCTCTGTTATTACTTGATCAGGCTTAGAGCTGTAATTGGAATATCCATTAATTATATTTTCAGAGATACCCCATTGAAAGAGACGCTTGGCCCAGTGCTCGTTCATGTTTTCTGCCAGGAATTCCCCTCCACATCAAAGTGGCTATATTTTTGTCATTCTGCTCCTGCATCTCGGATTCGGCTACTGCAGTTGTAGATCCCAATAGTAATGCGGCTAAAACTAAGCAAGCGGTCATACGTTTAAGACTGATCATTATCGTACCATCCTTCTAGGATTAAATCGTAACTATAATAATTTATCAGGTGCTTGGCTCGGGATACAAACTTGTACCGAATGTAATAAAAAGCCGCTAATTTAGCGACTTCAAAGGGTTAACATTTTGTCTCAAAACAATTCACAATATAGATGACTTGTCATGCCAGATGATTAGAGCAAGTCAGCTTTGCTTTAGGTGGGATTCATGAATAATTTTTTCGCAGAAAAGAACATTTGTTCTTTTTTTGGGTCATTTGAATATAAAAATGTATTATATTGTTTTTACATTATTATTATAGAAAAAAAATAAAAAAAAGTCTATATTTTTTTCTGGGTTCTGGCTATATTTAATCTACCGATATTTTCCAGACAGTTAAAAAAATTAAAAAAGTGAGGTAATTGAATGAAAATAAAGTCATGGGATTTAAACTTAAAGATACGGCTCAGTGCGGAAACCATATTTAACTTACTTTACTGGATGTATTTTCCCTTTATCACGATTTACTTCAGTCAATCTTTAGGAAATCACATTGCGGGATTATTGATGACAGTCCCTCCTTTAATCTCAATCTTCGGAAACATATTAGGAGGATATCTCGCGGATAAAATGGGTAGACGATTTGTAATGTTATTGGGTGCCTCAATCCAAGCCATAATGTTTGTCGGATTTGCTGTTACAGGTAATGATTGGATAAGTTACATATCTTTTATAGGGATAGGTCTAGGGGGCGCTGTTTATGGCCCGGCGAGTGATGCAATGGTCGCTGATTTAACTCCTCCTCAAGAAAGAAGACAGGTTTTTGCAACGTTTATTACCGCTAAAAATATAGGAGCAGTACTTGGGCCAGCACTTGGGGCATTTTTCTTCTTCAATTATCGAAGTGAATTACTGTGGACATGTGCTATTGTAATGTTATTATATGCACTTGCAATTTATTTAAAAGTATACGAATCCATGCCAAACCACGAACTGAAAAGATTAGAAAAAACTACTTTCAAAGCTGCATTCAAAGAAGAATGGAGCGGTTATGGAACAATTTTTCGTGATAAACCATTCTTATTATATCTCTTTGGTGGAGTACTTGGAGTCATAATTACAATGCAATTAGATTTATATTTAGCGATTTATGTGAATGATTATGTTCCAGCTCAAGATCTGTTTAATTGGAATAACTTTAACTTATCGCTCAATAGTAGTGAAATATTAGGTTGGATGCTGGGTTTGAATGGACTCTTATTTGTATTCTTTGTCCTCCCTGTAACGAAGTGGTTATCGAAGTGGAGTGATAAAAATGTTTTTATACTTTCAGCTGTTCTCGCTGGTGTAGGAACATTTTTATTAGGTTTTACCACAAACATTTGGATTCTATTTTTACTTACAATTGTTTTTACTTTCGGTGAGATTGTTAGAGCACCTGTCATTGATAATTTTATAGCTGACTATGCACCCGAAAATGCAAGAGGGAAATATATGGGAGCATCACGATTGCAGTTCACAATTGGTAGGTTTTTAGCCCCTGTAACTGTATTTATGTCTGAATGGATATCCCCTATTGGGATATTCAGTACAATACTAATTCTTGCTGCTTTGAGTGCTCTCGTATATATAAGACTTTATAAAGTTTATGATAATTCTAAAATTGAAAAGGTTGAGGCAAGTTCTTCGGATCTTACTCAGTAATAGGACAGTTCACTTTAGTCATTATGGTATGACTGCATCACAAATCTAGGTGAGGCAATCATACCATAATTTTATTAGGTTTTTATGAACCTCTGAAAACACAAAGAACCCTAAGAGGGCTACCATGTGTAGTTGACCAATATTTTAAATTAGTATTCCAATAACAATCATTTGCTAGTTAGATCTCAAAGATAGAGTTTTTTTGTGCTAAAATGATTATCCAATAAACTGTAATATTGCTTCTCTTCTTGTTCATTTTCATAAACAATACAAAAACTCACGTATCCACCTACCTCAAGTAGAATCGGTAAGGATATTAAAATTCCTTTACGTTTTGAAGAGTCATAAAGTAGATTATTGTCTTCTAAAAATTGGTGAAAAGTTTCAAAAGCAACAGGTGTCCAATTGAGTGGGGAGTGATATTGAACTACAGTTCTTTCTGGCTCTTCTTTAGCTTTAACTACTTTATTAGCTATTGAATCATAAACATGCAGAGAACCGCCTACGCGAGAGTTTACCTCAGTGAATACTATGTTATCATCTTTTTCTATAACTGCATCAGCAGACAAATAACCACGATATCCAATGGATTGATAGAACTTGGCAAGTGATTCACCATAAGTTGTTAATTTTGTTTCTACTTCCTTTGAGATACCTCTTAAAGGAGCTATTTCTGTAACAAGCCTTTGATTAGTATATCCTAAACGTCCTGAACCCGTAAAATAAACACCTTCATCGTTAGCAAAAAATTCAGCATATATTGTTTTTGCATCTGGAATGAACTCTTCTATAATAACAGGCCTCTTTCCATTTGCAGAAGCCCAGTTCCAACGCGAGTCTAAATAACTTTTAATAGGGTCATTAGCTGTACTCAGTACATGCATATGAACTGCCCCTACATGACCTACTCCCAGACTTTTATCTCTTATAAGCAACTCATTCCCCGCTCCTGCTCCATTGTGTGCCTGTTTAATCATTACCGCATCATTAATTGACAATAGATTTCGTATTGCTAGTTCAGCTTCTTCAATTGAGTGGCAAACCCTTCCATCTGCAATAGGTGCGCCTGCTGCCGTAGCAAATACCCTAAAATAAGCTTTGTTATTAACCAGTTCAACTCCATTTTGTAAGAAAAAGGATGCGCCTTGTAATTTATCTGATAAGCTAAGTTTCTCTACAAAGTGTGCAATAGCAGGTGATGGCCACATTGGTAATACCTGAGTTACATTATTTATTTCTTTTCGAATGCTGTTTATAAATTGTTCCTCATATAAAGCCTGGGGATCAAAATGTTTTTCATTGGATTTGTTATTAGACGTAACGAAAAACTTAAGGCTGTTTGCATCCACCCCAGTTAGAGATGTAACATGCTGTAGGAATTGCATGTCTGGTTTAGATGGTAGAATGATTAAATCTCCATCTTCAGCAAACCAAATAACTCGTTGCGAAAAGATGCGATCATCGTTGCTCAATTTTAGTATTGAATGTTCAATATGATTTCCGATTATTATTTTCATATTGTGTAGTCCTCCAGCCCACCGTCCCTTACTGTATCAAGAGTAAAACAGTGGAACCCTCCTCCAAAAAGTCTACGGTGACGATGTTTTACCGGGACAACTGTAAATCCTTCTTTTTCAAGTGTCTTTATTAAATCAACACATACCTCATTCACTAGTACAGTTTCTGGATTAACTGATAGAACATTCAAATCTATATAGGGACTTGTTAATAATAAATCGCCATCATCATAAGTAGGAAAGTTGGTTGCGCTTGGTTCTGGAGGTACTATCATTTTCCATTTTTTAAACGGTTCAGGAAGTAAATCTTTTAGATCTTTATGTCTAGCTAGAAAAACTCCTGGTCTAAGTGCTAACAACATACTATCAATATGGTTATCACTCATCCGATAAACTCTGTGAATTCTATAACGGTTCTCGACATGTCTTTCAAGCCAGTCACAGGCTAATTTATGATTTTGGTTTGCAATATTAACGATAATATCTTTACCTAATCTTAAACACTGCGCACCATCGAGCATCATCTCAAATCCCACATCATAAGGAGAACTTTCGGGATCTTCAATAGGTTCAGTAGGCCCACCTAATGTAGTCTCTAAATCACGTGCATAGGAAAGATCAAAAGACATGTCTGTTAAAATTGGTCTAGGCATGGTGGTCCAAGTCGCGCCGGCTTCAAAGTACTTCATAAATATTGGAGCTAACAATCTAGTTTCTAAATACCTAGATCTAATAGCTGGAGGAGTTTCAATGATTTCATCTCCCAAAATTAAAGTGTTATCACGAACGTTTAGAGCTGGTACTGGTGCACTTTCCCACCCAAGTCCTTTGATATTTTGTGGATTAAACGGTAAAATCATAGGTCGATGAACAGTTACATCGAATTTTTTTAGTAAATTCACAAGATCTTCCACGTCTTCATTGAGTTCCTCAACATACTTTTGTTTGATTTGCCAGTTGAGATCATTCACCTCTTTGGACGACTTATTTAAACGGGGATATGCCCAGTCCGATTTAAAAAGGTTTTCATGAAAGAATATATCAAACGATAGATCTCTTTCATGCGATATGTAGTTTTGGGCTGTTCCAACAATTATCTCCTTTAAAGGAGACCAGTCATCAAAGCTATTTAATTTCATCTATTAATCACTCCTGTTTATATTTTTAAAACAAAATATTCAGAGCCAGACTAACATAATTATGTACTGTCTGACTCTGGCTCATTTTTGTTATGTTAAATTAATGCGTGTAAATCATAGTAATCACCTCCATAGAAGTATTACTATTGAGAATTATTAGTGCGTGTAGATCATAGTATTCACCTCCGTTTGAAGTAATACTCAAACACTCTTAATGTGTATAGATCATAGATATCACCTCCTTCAAGTAGAAAGATTGTATGAATCAAAATAATTAAATGTTACTAAATAACACTGGGAGTTCGTCGATGCACCTAACCGTTGCTGTATTCCTTCTTGTAGGAGTACGAACTAACTCAAGACATCTTGATTCAGAAAGCAGAGAATGGATTAATTCGCCTATTGCCAACTTCCCAAATAAAGTGCCTACGCAAGTATGAGGGCCCCAACCAAACCCTAAGTGCTTATTATTTGTTCTATTTAAAATAATCTTATCTGGTTCTGGAAATGCAAGGGGGTCTCGATTCGCTGCAGCCAATAAAGTTAGTACAATATCTCCCTTTTTTATTGCTGTGCCCCTAATTACAGTGTCTCTTGTAGCAAATCGACTCGTCCCCTGTGCTGGGCCATCAAACCTTACTAACTCATCAATTCCAGATGAAAATAATGATTCGTCTTTGAAACTTTGAAGAATTTCAGGATTGTTTATTAAAGCGAGTACCACATTACCAAACGTAGCATATAAAGTACCGAAGCTAGCATTAAACATAGTACCGGTTGTATTTCTAATATAGTAACTTGGCACATTGGCTTTTTCGCTGTTCGCTCTAATATACGGCAGTATACCGGTCGTAGCGTTTGACTCAAACCATAAATCAACTAGCTCGTTTAATTTTTTTCTTGCTTGTTCTCCAGGCTCAAAATTTTCAGGGGACAATCCTGAATCCATTTGGTATGCAATAGCATCAGAAATCTCCATGTATAGTTCCAATTCTGGTTCTTCCACTCCTAGTAATATAGAAGTCAAGCTTAAAGCAAGAGGAGCAGACACCTCTTTCATCCAATCAAATTCCTTATACGTTTCCTGCTTTTGAAAGGTACTATTTATAGAAGTACGTATTTTCGCCCTAATATTCTCAATATCTTGCGACTTGAAAGCCTTCATCATTAGAGCTCTTAAAGGTCCATTTTCCGGAGGGTCTAATGACTGTAAATTTTTTCGAACATCTGAAATTTCCACTCCAACTCTTCTCATATCTAATGCAAACAAATCAGAATCTTGTAAAACCTTCATGCAGTCATCATGCCGAGTCAAGACCCAAGATTTCATTCTCTCATGCCAAAATATTGGCGTGGTTTCCCTTAATTTTTTGTAGATTGGATAAGGATTCTCTAAAGTGTCCGGATGTAAGGGATCATACGTAAGTACAGCACTATCCATATCACACCAGCCTCTCTGGAATTTTTTATAATATATTGAATATAATTCTACTAAATAGTTGAAATTCCTTCTTTTTTGTTACATTTTTTTGCTTTAAAGCAAAATATAAGATTTTATACGGATTCCAGACAAAAAAATCATCATTGTTAAGTGAATTAGCTAAAAATCTTGTCACCACCAAGTATAAGTTGATTTCCTATCTTAAATCAGTCACCTCCTAGCCATTTCAAACTGCCAAAGCCATGTGTAGAAGTATTGTGAAATATGTGAGACTCGTGTATCTTGAGTAACTGTGTAAATAAAGAAGCATTTGTCTTCTAGGCGGTTACCAGACATCACCCTGTATACATACTAGAAAACGTTGGTATATCTTTCTTTCATTTAGGATTTATATAATAACGAGATCGTAGCATGGCATCTTTCCGAGCTTAATGACCTCTATAAATTTCGACACCTTTTCATTATTAAAGTGCTTATTAACCGAGCTTGTTTTATCCATTCCAAATGGGATTACAGTTCCAGTGGAAATACTTCGTAGCGTTGATCTTAATCCAACCATTTGCCTGTTAGTCTTTAAAAGAGACTCACTACTCACTCACACTTAGATATTCACCTAATCGGAAATGGGATTATATTCTTGTGTAATTCGGCAATCAGTACAAGTACTTGTCCTCAACAGCTCGTTTCAGTCGGTATTTCGACTTTATTACTACCTAACCAACCCATTATGGTACTTAATGAAGTATTAAATATACGTCATCAATGTTTAGATATACATCTAATCGAAAATCGGACTATGTTCTTGTCCATTCCGGTAATTGGTACAAGTTCTTGTCCCTTGACAGTTTTTGAACTTTTACTCGTCATGTGAATACCTCCATGATTTTCTCTGCCTCGAACTTTACAATGTATCTCTTTAATTAAATATTGTCTTACGGCTTCCTTAACGCCTTTGGGTTCACCATCCCATTGAACGATTGCCCCCCTTATAGCTGCTTTTCTTTTCAATCCAATAGAAGAACGTCTTAAGGTGTTTAGATATACTAAAATTGAACTCTCATTTATTCGCTTTATCTGATCGCGATCATACTCGGTCAACGGAATAAAGGGCTCCTTCTTAGAATCGTAAACAATCAGTCTGTATTTACTGGTCACTCCTTCGGGACAAAATATATGAAAATAGGATCCCACTTGCCTCACCGCCACAATCATTTTCTGCCACAAAAAAAGGACCTCCCACACTCTCTTTTTGTGGATGTCCGTATATGATGTGTAACACTATATAAAAGTACTGTAGCTTCATAGCTTGGTCAACAAAACTTACATATTAATATTACGTAGGATTTTGTACATATGCTCCTACGATATCATAGCTGTTCTGTTCAAATATATGCCCCGTACGCTGGTAAACAACGGTCACTTCGCGATCAGGACCACCATCTAACGAAGGAGCCATGAGTTTCACTTTCGGGAGGTCGCCAACTCGCTGTTGTTTAATAAACTCTTCATTCGTTTTACTCATTTTAATCCCCCCATAGAGATAATTTAATGTGGTGATCTGGGCATATCAGTAATATCAACGTTTATATGTTCAGTTAGCATTAAGGTTACATCTACTTTCACTTTGCTCCACAATAGTGTCATTTTATGAAAGTAAACCTCTTACGGAATAATTTATTGTTAAACTCAGTCACTCATCTTCATGGATCAGAGGTTTCGCTTGATAGTGAACTCAAGTACGATGCTGTATAATTCGTTCTTTATGTTGTGCAAGCATCATGCGGCTCGATTCCCTTAATCCATTGGCCTCCAGTTTTTTGCTCATTTGTAATGCCCCCTAATTTTAGATGCTCTATCTATCGCTTGACCGGCAGCCGTAATGGAGCTCGCTCGTAGAATGGCAATATCGCCAAATCGATCCTTAATGTCGTCCATCACCTGATCAATGGCTCGTTTTTGCTCCTGATCATCAAAAACGATAGTTGAAATGTATCCGCGTTGGATAATTGAGAAAGGGATACGCCTACACGGCGTACAGGTTGCCCGTCCCAGTGTTGATGAAATATGCGTTTGGCTATCTTGCACACATCAACAGTTATGTTTGTAGGATCAGACAGTTTAACCTGCCTGTTAAAACCCGTTGGGTGGTCAAAATCCGCTCCAGACACATTCACGGATACGATACTACCCATCAGCCCCTTTTTGCGGGCTCTTCTGCATACTTCTGTGCAGATATCGAGGATAACCACTTCGATCTCCCAAGCCTCTGTGAAATCCCTAGGCAGGGTCATTCCGTTTCCGATATCCTTTTGAGTACTGTGCGAGTTGACGGTTACCGGCGAATTGTCGAGCCCATTTGCGACTCTCCAGATGACCTCTCCATTAACCACCCCACTTACTTCTTAATTTAGAAAGAGGCGTATTCGCCAGGCTCTAATGGTTCGGATGCCCATCTTCCACATCAGTATGGATGACAAAAAAGTGATCATAGATCAAGGTCCTTTTTTTCATGGTACAAAAGCAGAACTGCAAATTGGTGATTTATTAGAACACCAATTCTTATCAAATTACCAAGAAAAAAATTCTAACTATATATACTTTACTGCAACATTAAATGCTGCCAAATGGGGTGCTGAATTGGCAAGATTCAATGCAAAAGAAAGAATCTACATTGTAGAACCATTAGGAGATTTTGAAAGTGATCCAAACTTAACTGATAAAAAGTTTCCTGGAAACCCAACACGTTCATATAGATCTAAATCGCCACTTAAAATAATAGCTGAATAAAAGCAGCCGATCACTTTGATCCGCTGCTTTCTTTATATTATTGGTTAATCGTTTCCTGTCACTTTAAATTAACTTTTTCTCTATATCAAAAAGCTTAGAAATGCGGGGAAATAGACGAAAGGCATTGCCATAAGCGATCATCTTCGCGTTTTCTTCGCTGATCTGCTGTGCTTCATGGAATACCGACTCCCGCTGTATACGAAGGACGCTGTCCGCTGGCCATGGTATGTCCGCTCCGAACAAAATCCGATCAGGCGCAATCAACTTTTGGATTGTGCCGAGGTTCAACGTGGAATCATAGTAAAGGTGGTCCAGTTTGGCTATTTCGGCTTGAAATTGTTCCGGCGTTGTTTCAACCTGAATCGAATCTTGCCCAATGGCGGCAAGCGCAATTCTCCATTTGATATACGGAACCATGCCCCCTGTATGGGGAAGAATGAATGTAATGGATGGATATTGGTCAAAAATGCGATGAACAGCCATCGTAGTGACGGCCCGCGTCGTATCGAAGGTGCCCTCAAGCAGTGCAGGACTAAGCCCAGCGATTTTTTGCGGTATGAGGATGGGGTGCAGAAACACAACAGCACTGCGCCGATCTAATTCGGTTAACAATTCGGTGTAATCCGGATGGCTTAAATATTTCCCCTGATAACTTGTCAGCATTGCAACTCCATCCATCCCGAGAACATCAAATGCATACAAGGTTTCTTCCATGGCCGCTTCGGGATTCGGTAGTGGAAGTGTTGCAAACGCACCATACCGTTCAGGATGAAGTTGAGCATACGATGCGAGCTCTTCATTCATTTTACGTGCCAACGCATTGGCAGAAGATTGGTCGATGATCGTCAGGTCTGACGGGGCTGAAAGGAATGAAAACGAGATGTCACATACATCCATTTTTTGCATCCCGATCTCGGGCGTCCACTTCGGCATAAAACTTGGAATCTCCATTCCCAGCTCCCGCTGCTTTCGTTGCATTTCTTTAGAGATGATATGGTGGTGAACATCAATGACAGGATTAAACATGTATGATCAGCTCCTTCTATTTATTTTCAAGCCATTGGTTTAACTGGTTTTGCTTTTCCGTCAATATTTTCTCTACGCCTGCATTCTTTAGTTTGTCGATATAAGCACCCAGTTCTGACGGGTCAAAAGTTCCTGTCTGAAAGCCTGCATCATACTGGTTTTGGACGTTGGCCACCGCGGTAATTTGGGTTTTGACCGGATTGATGTCGAAGCTGAAGCCCATCGCCCTTGATTTTACGGCACTCTCGTTTTCACCTTTCAAGTGATCCCACATGTCAGGATCGTTCCCTTCCCATATATAGGACAGGAAATTGTTCCCCACGGCATATTGGTTTGAATCGTATCCTGTTGCAGTAACACCTTCCGGCTTGCCGATCAGGTCATTATCCCGCTTAACATAATGCTTGCCCTCAATACCGTTGGTAAACAGATTAATGACTGCTTCGTCCGAGTAAAACAGTTCCAATACTTGAATCGCCTTATCCGGCTGCTCACTGTTCCTTGCCAAAGACATCATGTTCGAAGCTACGCTATTACGCGTCATATACGAGTCCTCAAGGGGTACGCATACTAGTTCGGTCCTAGCCGCAAGCGATTCCGAGTAACACTCATTGATATTCCGGATATACGAGAAGGCTTTGCCTGCCTTGATCAGATTGGACCCCGTTTCCTGTGACGTTGCCACGTCTTTGCTGAAATAACCTTTTTGGTACCAATTACGCATCAGGTCAGCCATTGTGGAGAACCGCGAAGTCGCAAAAAGATTCTGCACGGTGAAGTCCTCCCCGCCAAAATCCAGTACGCCAGGTGCTGTTCCCAATGGATCAAAATTCAGCATGGCTTGTCCGGGTGTTTCCTGCGAGGTATAGCTGACAATTGGCGTGACACCCGGCTCATTGTCCTTGATACGCTGCAATACAGCAGAGATATCATTCCAGGTTTTTATGGCGCTAAGGTCAATATCATGCTTATCTGCAAGCTCTTTGTCCATCACCAAACTGGGAGAAAGTGCCCAAGCTTTAATGCTGGGAACGCCATATGTTTCGCCATTCATCTTCCCGGCTTCTGCAGCTTCCTCCGGAACAGCCTCCAGTATCTTTTTACCGAATTCATTCAATGATTCTTCCATGGGCAGTAACTGCCCCCTGCCGATTTGGGATTCAAGGCCGAACCAAACGCTGGTATACACCAGATCCAGTTTCTCGCTGCCCGCCAGCATCAAGTTCATTTGATTGGCATAGTTAGATCCATTAACAGGCAAGAGCTTCACAGTGGCGCCTACCTTTTCCGCTGTAATATCACTGATGGCTTCCTGAATTTCCTTAACATCCGTTACATCCCCAAAAGCCGGATACGTCATGACCACTTCGTACATGTCTGTTGCTGAAGCTTTACCAAGTTCTACTCCATCCTTACTGTCTGGATTTCCGCATGCCGCCAACAATAGAGGGGCCGCACAAATTAAGGACATTACCTTTATGAAACCCGCAGGTAATCTTTTTCTGAACATCTTCATTCACTCCCCATGTTTGCTTTTGGATGTGACATCTCGGATACGAAGCATGACTAACCTTTTACGGCACCAATAGTCAATCCCTTGACGAAGAATTTCTGGAAAAACGGATACGCTGCGATCAGCGGCAACACGCCGATTACGGCAATAGCCATTCTCACACTGCCGAGAGGTACGGATGAGACAACAGCCGTCTGGCCAGACAAACTGTTTTGCTGCAAGTACTGGACATCAGACAACATTCGATTAAGAAGGTTTTGAATGCTGTAGAGGCTTCCGTCATTGATGAAGATCAGACCGTTAAACCAATCGTTCCAATACGAAATCATGAGCATCAGACCAATGGTTGCCAGGCTTGGGAGAGCAAGCGGGAGAACGATTTTGCAATAAATAACCCATTCGTTGGCTCCATCCACATAGGCCGACTCCACGACTTCGCCGGGAATGGACGTGGAAAAGAAACTGCGCATCAACAAAATGTAGAACCCGTTGGTCAGTAAATTCGGGATGATTAGCGACCAGATGGTATCTTTCAAATGGAAGAGGTCCGTATAAACCAGATACATCGGCACCAGCCCCCCATTGAAAAGCAGGGTGAAAAATACGAAGAATGACAGGAACGAACGAAATGGAAGCACATTTCTAGATAGCGGATAAGCGACCAGGGTTGTGATCAGCAACCCAACGATCGTGCCCACGCCCGTGATGAATGCCGTAATTCCATACGACCGCAAAATCAACGAATACTGATTAAACAGATACACATAAGCATCGAAGCTGAATTGAGCCGGAAACAAACCATAACCATCCCTGATAATGGCTTGTTCCTCGGTTAGGGAAGCGGATATCAGAAGTATAAACGGAAACACTGCAGCGATTGCCATCATGATGAGCACGAGGTGAACAGCCATTTGATAAATCCTATTTGAATACATGTTGTCCTCCCCCCTTAGCTAAAACAGCGCCAAATCCCGGTTTTTGCGACGAACAATCGCATTGGTCGTCCATACTAACAGAAAACCGACTATGGACTGATAAAGTCCGGCAGCGGATGACATTCCGAAATCCCCGAAAGTCATCAATCCACGATAAACGTATGTGTCAATGACATCTGTAGTCGTTTGCAGTGCACCCGAATTCAGCGGAACCTGATAGAACAATCCGAAATCGGAATTGAAGATGCGTCCCACTGCAAGAAGTACCATAATAACCATCGTAGGTTTAAGCAGAGGAAGGGTAATGCTCCAGACTTGCCTCCACTTGGATGCTCCGTCCAGCGTAGCGGATTCATAATATTCCTGGCTGATGCCTACGATTGAGGCCAGATAAACAATGCATGTATAACCGACGTTTTTCCACAGATATACGACGCTTAATATAAAGGGCCATTTACCGGAATCCGCATACCACGACACGGGGTCAATCCCCAGCAAAGGAAGCACGTAATGGTTAACGAATCCGTTTTCTTCGTTGAGCAATGCCAGAACCAAGTAAGCGACAATGACCATCGAGATCAGATAGGGCAGCAAAATGATGCTTTGGTACAGTCGGGAGGCGAATCGCTTTTTTACCTCGTTCAACAATACGGCCACAGCTATGGAGAGTACTGTTCCAAGCACGATAAATGCACCGTTGTAGAGTAACGTGTTTCGGGTAATCACCCAAGCATCCTGTGTTTGGAACAGATAGGCGAAATTATCGAAGCCTACCCAGTCACTTCCCCAGATTCCTTTTGCAAAATTGATATCTTTGAACGCAATCACAATGCCGAACATGGGCAAGTAATTGTTGATGAACAGATAGACAATGCCTGGCAAAATCATGACCAATAACAGCCCATGCTTTCTGATGTTTTGGATGCGGTTTGCATGGAAACCTCGACGCATGTCTCTCTCCCCCTGTTCGTAACAATGATGTTTGGTTTTTGTAACTCCTCCAATATCCCTCCTATTCTGTTAATGTCAGTTTATGTGACTCGGAATTGTTCTTATAAGAATAATACGATGTAAGGAAGCCTCAGTCATTGGTGTGATTCACTAAAAAAAATGATTTCATTTGGATTATTACACCAAAAGAAAAGGCTGTCTAAATTTAAGTGTCATGTATTATCACATAAATTGCATTAAGCAACGTTTTATACGTCATCTGATCAGCCTTTTCATGCCAAAAAGCAACGCACCTGAAAAAGGATGCGCTGCTTCATGTATATTAAAGATTGTTACGAATGGATGGCTGCCATCTGTCTACTGTTCGGAAACATTCGACCACCAACAAGCACACCTCCCGAAAATACAGCTTCGCGTGAAGGTGCCGCCGCCAACGCATGCATGGCATTTATGGCATTTACCAACGAGAAAGTGCCTCGTTCACCCACTTTTGGAGTTAATGGCGCATTGGATATAAGCTTGTACGTTTCTAACAGCCAGAAGTCTTCCACCCAACCGGATGCTTCAGCGAGACGTGACCCACGGGAGAGCATATCGCCATTTCCGAATGGGCTCCATGAATCCAAAATGTTATCGGAACCGATATGCACGGATACTCCCGTTTCCATCAACAGTTTGATAGGGGGCATAGGCCTGTCAATGGGCACACTCGTCATGATGGCTACGCCGGTCGCACACAACCTTTCTGCGAGTGAGCGCACCTCCGTTTCCCCAACCTGGCCCAAACAATAGGCATGGCTTACCGCGGTACGGCCGGACATACCGGCTTGTTCTGTCAGTTCGGCGAAGCGGCTGATCGTGTATATTCCGAGATGACTCGGGTCATGCAGATGCAAGTCGATGCCCGCAGAGAATTCTGTCGCAAGTTCAAACATGGCTTCCAGACTGGCATCCACCCGGCGGTCCAGTCCGGCCGGATCCACACCACCAACATAGTTAGCTCCAGCACGAAGCGCTTGCCGCATAACGGAAACGGAGTCAGATCGAAGCAGGCCTTGCTGGGGGAACGCCACAATTTCCATATCGATGCGTCCTTGGTATATCTCACGCACTTCCAAGATCTCCTCAAGATGAGAGAGGCCAATTTGCGGATCCACGTCAACGTGTGTGCGGATTGTCGTTGTACCTTGGGCAAGCATTAAATCCAACATTCGTTTCGCACGTTCTCCCGCCCCGGTCGGTAGTTCCGCCAACATGCTTTTCTCAAATTCCAACTGTCCGGGCAGCGTGACAAACGGCTGCAAAGACTTCCACGGCTCACCGATAAAATGCTTGTCCAGATGGGTATGCATATCTGCCATTGGCGGTACATAGTGGAGCCCATCCGCGTCAATGACGCTTGTCGCCCTATCGGCAATATTTACAGATGCGAGACCACCATCAGTTCCGGCATTCTCAATTCTGACAATAATTCCTGTTGCTTGATCAATCGTTAGATCGAACAGGTTTTCCGACCATTTGACATTTTTTACGAGTGTTAACCCTTTCTCCATAACTCCATCCCCTTACATCATAATCAGATTGTTTCGATCTCATCCGACAACCACGGTAATTCCAAAGGTTTTGAGTCAGTACAAGCTACCTGTAATCCCGATTTCCAGACCGTGCGGGCCTCCGGTTTATTAAGCAGCACTTCCCTTTCCGACCGCTCTCGGAACAATACCATATCAGCCGGAGCGCCGACCTTAACACCATAATTTTCAATGCCTAACGCCTGTGCCGCGTTATGCGTCAGCATGTTAGTCAAGATGAGCGCATCCCGTTTGCTGCCCATGTACGAAGTGACGGCCAATAGCCAGGCGGCCTCAATCGGGTCTGCCTTGCCAAACGGTGTGAATGGATTGCGCACATTATTGACGCCAATTGCCACATTCACTCCACAATCCTGCATCAGTTTCACGGGAGTCAGACCTCTATGATAACCTTCTGGGCCTTCTCTTCCATTCAGAAAGAGGTCAGTCATCGGCAGCGTAATGACGCTGATCCCGGCATGACACAGAAGCTCTCCGATAGCCAAAGCTTCGTGTTCTGGGAGGGAACCGAGCGAGGTTACATGTCCGGCGGCTACATGCCCCTGCATTCCTGCAGCAATTGTCCTTTTTGCAATTTCCACAACGGCACGGTCGTTGGAATTGACCGAGAAATCCGCGTGAAAATCCAGCGGTTTTCCGTACTTCCCTGCCAGACCAAATGCAAAATCCAAGTGCTCCCCCAGGTCTGCATCCTGATAAGTGATTCCTCCAATCACATCGGCTCCCATACGAATGGCCTCTTCCATCAGCCCAGCAGTCCCTGGAATCTTAAACACCCCTTCTTGGGGAAAGGCAACTACCTGTAAATCCAGTAGATGTCTTAAGGATTGTTTGAGACGAAGAGCAGATTCGATAGCTCTGAGTCCGAGAACCGGATCAACCTCTGCATGGCAGCGCATATGGGTTACACCATTCCTGACGGCTTCCCGAATGACAGCCAGCGAGCGCTGGTACATGTCCTCCTTCGTGAATGAACTTTTCAGTTTGGCTGTTATCCGAATCGCATCCTGGAGAGACTCCGCCTCCCGATCCATGGAATCCAGCAAATATGCTTTTTCCAAATGAATATGCGGCTCGACAAAGCCCGGCAGCAATAAGCCCCCTTTGCCCTGCACTACACAAGACGCTTCCGTTTTCCTTTCCCCGCATGGCGCGATAAATGCAATCTTGCCTGAGGATATCCCGACATCCATTCGCCTTACACCCCCGGACAACACCGTATCCGTGATAAGAAGATCAATCATTACAACCTCCATCCATGTACGCTTTTATTACACGCAAGAAACACTTTAAGCATAATTCACTCCTTATAAGAAATCATTGGATGAAAAGGATAAAAATAATTAGCAATATTGGATGATCAAACCAAAGATATTTACTCTCCATGATCATAGTGTTATATTACTTAACAACAAAACAACTTGTTCCAGAAAGGGATGGGTCGATGTGCTGCTGACAGATTTGTTGAATAACAGCATTTACGATGATGCTAGAGTGATCACGGGGCATAAGGGTTTAGTACGCGAGGTTCAAACGGTCAACATTATGGACTGTCCGGATATCATTCGGTTTCTGAGGCCCAACGAGCTCTTGCTGACCAACGGCTTTTTCATGAAGCAGCAGCCAGACATGTTCATTCATCTGATCAGGGACATGCAGCGTCTTCATTGCTCGGGCTTGGCCATCAAAACCAGGCGCTTTGAATTGCCGATCCCCGATGACATCCTTAGGGAAGCGGAGCAGAACGAATTTCCCATCATCGAAATTTCCGATGTCCGTCTATCCCTCGGCGAAATTTTACAGCGATCGACCAGTGTTATTCTGAACAATAAGAGCGACGAACTGCAATATGCACTCAGCATCCACAAAAAATTCTCTGAAATGATCATGCGCGGCAAAGGAATTTCCGGCATTATCGATTCCCTGTCCAAACTGTTCTCATCCCCAGTCATCCTGTTAAACAACAAATGGCAAACCATCTCCGCCTCCAACCAGAATACAGGTGTTGCTGAGCTCACTACGGCCGCAGTAACTACACTTCAAGACTTGCCCGATATTTCTAACCCCACTTCGTTGTGCTTCATCGACACATCAGTCCGGGAACGTTGCTGTATGCTGGTATATCCAGTAAAGACTTACCGCCACGAAGGCTATTTGTTATCCTTTCATTCGCCGGATCAATGGACTGGCCTTTTCGGTCTGACGCTCGAGCAGGCCTCCAACGTCATTGGAATGGAGCTGACCAAATCACAGGCTGTCAAGGAGCGCTCCCGCAGACACAAGAACGAGTTTTTTTCCGATCTGATCGAGGGATACATCACTTCTGAGCAGGAGGCGCTGAACCGCGGCAAGAGATATGGACTTATCAAGGGGCATGCATGCGTCGTACTGACCATGCGTAATGACGAGGTGCATCACATGCATCAAAGATTTCCTAAATACGAGGGTTCGACGTCTCCGAAAGGAGATAATATCACGGAGCAAGAGGAGCAATACGAGCACATCAAACGTCTTTTTGGTGTGTTAGAACATTCCTTCGTCATGTTTACCAAACATGATACCTACTGTCTTCTGCTATCTATCCCTGAGTCGGGGTGGGATGAGGCAAAACTCACCGAGCAGCTGTCAGGATTACTTAGAGAGCTCCATCATGAGACTGGACTGAGTCTCTCTATCGGCATTGGTAAACCTGCAACAAATGTACTCGGCGTTCGACATTCTTATACAGAAGCCGTTAATGCAATGCAATTCGGCTACTGGCTAAAACGAAAGCAATTCGTCCAATCTTACCAAGCAAAGGATATCGGATATTTATTCCATATGCTTCCCCACAACGAACTGAAACAATTTTATGAAGCGACCTTGAACGGATTGCTGCAAGTTGCAGATGAACATGAAAAAAAAGAGCTGCTGCGCACCTTGAACGCTTTTTACGATACACAATGCCAGCTTGTCGAAACATCCAAGCAACTTTTCGTTCATCGAAATACGGTGGTGTATCGACTGGAAAAGTGTGAAAAACTGCTGGGTGTGAAACTCAAAGATCCAGCTGAAAGCTTACGAATACGCATAGCGATAGCCATCGAACCTCTACTACTTCAAAAAGATTAAGTGGGAAATCGTCTCTTTTTCCACTTAAAGTTATTCCGAAGATTGAACAGGCCACGTAAACAAGCAAGTTAGTATCGTGTGTAGCTTTGAAAATTTCTTTATTGTCCCAATGAGGATCATTTTCTGAAGAGTAGTGTTGGCCATCAGGTGGACGCGAACGTATTCTTGAACAAAAGCTTTAATGTACCTCGGCTTACATTGGAAATAAAACCCATTATACAATGAATGTTACTTCTCGAAGTTATACTAATTCGATTTTAACTAATTGTTTGGCATAACCAAAAATTTCCTCTGCTCAACAAGATTAAATCCATCGTGTTCCCACCCTTCAAGGTAAATTTTATCGGAAATAAAAAATGAATACCTTGCAATTTCTGCACGAATAAGTCAGCAAAAAACTTGCCCTTATTTATGATAAGGTTTCCCGCGAAAACTGAAGAACCTACTTTAAAAAGAATTGAGGGCGCTTACCTTCAGCGCCCTCAATTCTACACGTCATATAGATTTACCACTGGGCCATGTCGATAGCGCCTGCTCCTCAATAGCTTCCAGCATTTCACGACAGAAGTCAGCCCTGGCTTGAACAGCCATACCATGAAGCACCGTCATTACGTATGCAGCCAGGACTGCAGCATTAGCATTTTCCGGCAGGTCGCCTTCCTGCTTTGCCCGTTCGAAACGGGCACGCAGCGATGCCTCTCCATCCGCACGCGCATCAATCAGAGCTCGCCGAATTGGTTCGGCTTCGTCCGAGCCGGCCAAGGCGCCGTGAATGCCCAGACAACCCTTGCGA
This sequence comes from Paenibacillus sp. E222, assembly GCF_013401555.1. Taxonomy (NCBI): domain Bacteria; kingdom Bacillati; phylum Bacillota; class Bacilli; order Caryophanales; family Paenibacillaceae; genus Paenibacillus; species Paenibacillus sp. E222. The sequence continues at coordinate 4,696,791 of NZ_CP058552.1, read as the reverse complement.
TCCTTGTAACGGGTATGCAGCTCGGCCGCCGCGTAGAGGATTTTTGCAACTACTTCCCGTGAGGTCGGCTGCTCCAATGCCTCCGGGAAGTAATCTGCCCGTTAGTTTAATGAATTAACAGCAAAATACCGATTAAATATACACCTAATCGGCAATAGGAACATGTTCTTGTCCCCCGACACCCTAATGTCTTCACTGAATTTCTCCCTTCACTCTTTCATTTTGCACCAAGTCGGACTTTCTCGACACGAAGAAGCCTCCGAACCGGGTCGGAGGCTTCTTCGTCTTTTGATGTTGAGTTTGCGATCGCGTTCGTGGGGACTTTTTTTTCTTAGCTTGAATAATCCGACGCGTTCATAGTGGGTCTTTTGATCGTGATGTAATAGGTCGTTCCTTCCGTTCTTAGGTACTGATCAAGTGTTACTTGAAGGTGGAGGTGTAATCAATGGTTCCTTTCTAAATGAAGGTTTAATTGATGAGATCAGTCTAGTCTTCGCCCCTATTATGGACGGAACTTCTAATATTATCGGTTGGTAAAGACTAATTAACGAAAGAAGGGTTGGCAAAACGGTGTGATACTGGGGTATAGCAGTAACTGCTCGCTTCAAAATGCCCCATATTCACCTGCCATAACAAAGGGCTAAAATCACGCAGCAGCTTATTATTGAAACCGCCGAGGCATTAATTGAGGGCACGGGGAAATCCGAAGTGACACTCTCACAAATAGCGGATGAATTGAATATCACCCATGCAGCACTTTATAAGCATTTTAAAAATAAACAAGAACTCTGGGCAGCCGTAGCTAAAGACTGGTTCAATCGGATGATTTCAGAACAAATCAGTATAAACATGGCTCATTTGGCCTCACCACAGGAAGTGCTCCACGATTGGCTTTGGGCATTTGTGAATGCCAAAAACGCGCTTATAATGAGAATCCCAAAATGTTCGCTTTGAATACACAATATGTGGACAGTAATCCATTGGTATTAAGGGATGTGCTCTGGGATTCATATCACATTATTGATGGGTTTATGGCTTATAACGATCCTCACTTTGAACGGGCAGAGGCAATCCTATCTGCTTTTGCGGTGTTTAGTCTTCCCTCTTTTAAAGAATCCTGGAATTCACCAGACTACCAAGAGCGGTTTGAACGCATCTGGAGTTTAATCAAACAGGGTGTTTGAAAGGATAATTCTATATATAACAAGGAGCAGTGTTGCCTGCCTGAGGTAACTGCTCCTGTTTTATTGCCAATGTTGCCGTCCTTACTTGCCGGCAAACCTGCCATATGAGATTGTTGGGTAGATTGAGAATGATGTACAGATAAATATCTTGATTTCCTCTAGTATTGACTCCGTATAGATATTCTCAGTAATTTGAAAACGAGAATGAATGTACTAGGCGTAGTATACATTGATTGCCGCTCCAGCTGCGAATATATTCCTGCATACACCGTCCTCTCTTGAATTTCATATAATTTTCGGATCGTTTTCTACCCTTTCCCTACCTTCATCTGCTTGCAGTAATGGATTGCAATTCTTCGATATGGCCGATATGATAATCGGCTAGATTGCTTATACAGGCCTTGCCGATGGCCGCGACCCACATGCCACCTCTGAACGCCGCTTCTACGCCAGCTTCCGCATCTTCCACGACCAAGCAGCGGTCCACGCGCACCCCCAATTTACTTGCCGCCAGCAAAAATACTTCGGGATCCGGCTTGCTGCAGCGAATTTCATTACCGTCCACGACAGCATCGAACATATGCGAAATTCCAAGCCGCTCAATAATAAAGGGAGCGTTTTTGCTAGAGGATCCAATCGCCAACTTTAATCCTTTTTCACGCAGCCTATCCAGAGTATCTAAGACTCCAGAAGGCATGTCCGCGTCAGATAAAGATTGCAGGTGGTCTTTGTAGTAATCGTTTTTCCCCTCGGCCAACTGCATTTTCTCCCGCGACGAATATGCACGAGCCGCCTTCTCCATAATGATGTCCATGCAAGCCATACGGCTTACGCCCCGTAGCCTATAGTTAACCGACTCGTCGAAAGGGATGCCTTCCTCGCTACACATCCTCTTCCATGCCAGATAGTGGAAATGGTCGGTATGTACGAGCACACCGTCCAAATCAAAAATAACCGCTTCTATTTTCATAATTCCTCCAACAGGTTCTTCCTACCGCTTCGCTTCCCAGCAGTCGCAGAATGGGTTTACCGGGCTTATGCCTTTAAAATCCGATCTGCCTAGCAGCTTTTCGATAACTGCATCAATAATCGTCTCACTGCCCGAATATGCGTTAATATACGTTTGTACCTGCGGCACATCGAGAAGATGATATGGACTTGAGACAGAAACGAACGCCGTCGGGAGCTCCCGCACAAACCAAGGAACATCCGCGGCGAGCAGCGGCTCCCAATCGATACGCACCGTTGTCCGGTTACTTGCCGTCTCGATGTTAGCCACGTAGAGCGCCAAATCATATTTTTCACGCAGCTCCTCCACGCCGCTAAACACTGCACTGAAGTCCACATTTTTATTGTCGAAAACAGTGACGTCAAACCCTTCTGCTTCTAATTTAGCAATCATGTAAGGTGCAATCGACGTACTGCGATGACTTCCTTCGTCTCCAAGCACATATAACAGCATGCGTTTATGCGAATCGACAGCGATCGGGAGCAGTTGCTGCGTATCTTTGACGAGTGTGACCGATTGATCTGCACACCACTTCGCCCATTGTTTATGCTCTTCACATTGCAAGATGGACAGCTCTTCCGGACCAGGAACAAGCGTTCCCTCCTGCTGCTGCTTATCCAAGCCAAGCGATGCTTTGAGCGCCAAAATGCGCGTGACCGCTTCATCTAGTCTTTCCATCGTCAAGATCCCGCTTTCGAGCCCCTTCATCATATAATGGAAATCTTCGCGTATATTTTTGTTGAACAGGAACATGTCGCAGCCGGCGGCGATCGATTTTGGCACAGCGAGCTCGCGCTTTTCAGCCATCATAAAACCAGCCATCGGCGTAGCGTCCGTCACAACGAGACCGTTAAAACCAAGCTGCTGCCGAAGCAGCGTTCCGATCAGTTCGGGTGAAAGCGTAGCAGGCATCAGTTCCTCGTCGGCAATGCCGGGCACAAGTTTTCGCGAATAACCAGGAAGCATGATATGACCAGCCATAACGGTCTCAGCCCCCGCTTCGATCAGCTCCCGGTACACTATGCCGAAGGTCGATTCCCACTCGTCCACAGACAGCGAATTAACGGTAGTCAACAAATGCTGGTCGCGCTCGTCCACCCCATCGCCGGGGAAATGCTTGATCGATGCGGCCACGCCGCTCTTCTGAATACCTTCGGTATACGCCTTTGCCATCCTTGCAACTCGAGCTGGGTCGGAACCGAACGTCCGAACATTCGTGATCGGATTACGGAAGTTGAGATCGATATCGACAACCGGAGCAAACGCCCAATTGCAGCCGACGGCACGACCTTCTCTCCCGGCTACAAGCCCTAATTTATATGCCATCTCTTCATTATCCGTCGCCGCCACTTGCAGCTGTCTGCCGAAAAAAGTACCGTCAGAAGCAATTCCGTTGCCTCCGGACTCGAGATTAGCTGCAATGAGCAACGGCACCTTAGAATGTTCCTGCAAAAAACGGTGTACTTCTTGACTTTTCTTACCTGAATCTGGTCGGAACAAGATGCCTCCCGGTTTTATCGTTTCGATGAGCGTTTTCAGCTGTTCGCGGTCATCCGTTATCCCGATCGGACAAAACAGCTGCCCGACCTTATCCTTCACATCCATCGCAGCCAGCGTTTCATTGACCCACTGAATATCTTTTTCCCGCAAATAAAAAGGTTTTGCTTCTAAATCCACCAATTTTGTTTCCCCCAAATTTCAATATTAAAAAAGTACAAATCCCTGTATATAAGTGTTCCCAGCATGAATGATATATGGCGGTTTCAACCATGCAAAGTCCGGCGCATTCTTACCCACATCGCACTGCAAGCGTCTACGTGCATTGTGATATGTTTTCTTTTCGGCAAACCAAAGAAGTACCAATCCACATTACTCAGGAAGATTAACGCAGTTAAAATGAGACATCTCTCTTCCCTTTATACCAAGCAGAATCTTTGCAGAGCCTCCCGTTTGGGCTTGTCCAAACCGAACTCCTCTTTAAAATATGCATCATACCCTCCATAAGTACTCTTGATCGATCCCAAAGCGGCAGACAAAAACGCTTCGTTAACCGTGAGGATATGGTTCAAATTTTGCAAAATCGCTTCGTCCGCATGTTCAGCCAGCCTTTCAAGAAGGGTTCTGTTGAACGTTTGCAACGTCTCATTGCTTAAGAGATAGTCTTCCATAACCGTTTGTTCAGGGATACCCAGCGCAAGTAAGATGAGCGCGGCTCCAACCCCGGTACGGTCTTTGCCTGACGTACAATGATGCAGCAGCCCCAATCGATCCGGATCCTGAATGGCTTCCATCAAATGTTTGTACGAAGGATTGGTAATTGGAAGTTTCATATACAATTCCGTCATGTAGGTTTCTGCGCTGAAACTTTTGAAGAAGTCACTTTTAACCAATGCTTTCATAAGATGGCCTTGCGTATCCTCCCCTTCAGGAGCGTCCGGAAAATTCATATGTTCATGCTGATCCTCCGTGTTCGCCGGTATCCGTACATTTTTTGCATTAGGGAGAACCGGGTCCGGCATGATGTGCGATTCACGATCTCCGCGGTAATCGAATACCGTTTTGATATTCAACGTTTGCAAGAATGTTAAATCCTGCTCCGTTAAACCGGTCAAATGATCGGAACGAAAGAATAGGCCGTATTTTACGGTGCGGCCATCGGACGTTCGATAGCCTCCCATATCTCGGAAATTATGCACGCCTTCCAAGGGAATGACTCGATTGGCGGGAAATGCGGTAAATTGACTTGTTGACATAGCTGCACCTCTTTAGCGAAATTATTATTCTATTCTTTCAATAATCACTGATCATTCAATTCTATAGGTCTTTCCGGGATCGAAGGGTCAATAAGGCCGGCACTAACCCTTCCGAAGACGCCTCAATGCGTATCTCTCCTGCCTCATCCAGTGACTGAATCAAGGCCATGGCGTAGCCATTGAACACGCTTCTCGTATTTCCTCGATCCGACTCATGGCATCCTGGATCTCCGTTCCCCAGACCAAGCAGCCTCCCTTTACCCGTAATACGGAATTGTATCTGATTACTGGCAATGGGCACCACTCTTCCCGATTGATCCCTTACTGAGACTGTGACTATGGAGACATCCTGGCCATCGGCGAGCAGTTCAGAGCAGTTAGCCTCCAAGTGAATCGCGTACGCGTCCGTCGTAGTTTCTTTTCGCTCTATTGCTACCACCACGCCATCCCGATAAGCAATGGCTTCGAGAATTCCGGGTTCATAGGCTACTTGCCACGATAATGTGATCTCACCCGCTTCAGCATCCGCTTTCTTCTTGCCCAGGGTTTGGCCGTTCAGTATCAGCTCCACTTCGCTGCAGTTGGTATACACGCGAACCTCTACTTGCTGTCCCAGCCGGTCTGACCAGTTCCAATGCGGCATAAGATGAACGATAGGCTCATCCTTCCAGATCGATTGATAGAAATAGTAAGAGTCCTTTGCAAATCCGCAATAATCGAGAATCCCGAAATGCGATAGCACGGACGGCCACTGAAATGGCGTCGTCTCCCCGCGATAATCAAAACCTGTCCAGATGAATAACCCACCCGAAAAACGATTATTCAAGAAATAGCGCCAGCTTCGTTCAGGCGTTGACGTACCACCAGCTCCGCCCAGATTTCCTACATCCATCTCCTTACCGGACATATGATATCTCGATCCGTAGCTGGAGCATCTTCCACCTTCCGGGTCATCCTCATAGACGCCTCTTGCAGAGAAGAAGGAGACATTCTCCGTATTCAGCACTTTGGATTCCGGATGGGATTGGAACCATTCACCGATCGATTGGCCTCCTATTACGGTCTCGCCATAATTAACGCCATTGACATCGACGTCCATGCCTTTCTGACTTAGATTGGCCGCTGTAACAGGACGGGTGGGATCGATTCGTTTTGCCAAATCCTTCGTGCGCCTCAGCATCCGATTGGCTTGATAACTGCCGCTGATCTTCTCTTCATTACCGAGACTCCACATAAAGATACTTGGATGGTTGCGGTCACGATACAGCATCGATTTCAGATCATCAAGCTTGATCTCCGTACTCTCCGTGATCCGGTTCTCGTTCATGACCAGCATCCCAAGTCTGTCGCAGGCATCCAGCAGCTCCGGGGCGGGCGGATGATGGGCACAACGGTAAGCGTTACAGCCCATTTCCAGCAAGCGTTTAATTTTATATTCATGCACACGGTCCGGCAGCGCGATGCCCACGCCAGCGAAATCCTGGTGATTGCAGGTGCCTTTCACTTGTACATACTTGCCATTCAGGTATAATCCGTCCCGTCGGTATTCCACCGTACGGATCCCGAAAACGGTCCGATACGTGTCGATAATTTGACCTCCATGAAGAAGTTCAGTCACGGCCTCATACAGATGCGGCGTGTCCTGCGACCAGAGCAGCGGCTTCGCTACTTTAACCGATTGAAGAACCGTTTGTTTGTCGATTCCCAGCGTTTCACAGTCGGTTTCCGTGATGGCAACGAGCTCCCCAACCGGATTCAGAATACTCGTTCGGATGCCGTACTTCATCGTCTGCGGATATTCGTTGCTTACCGTCGTTTCGATCGTAACCGCGGCCATTTCATTGTCAACTTGCTCAGTTCTGATAAAGGTTCCCCAGCGGTCCACATGTAAGTAATCATATTTGGTTAACCAGACATGGCGGTAGATGCCTCCGCCTTCATACCACCAGCCTTCATCTCCGCCGGTTGTATCCGTTCGGATCAGGATTACATTATCCCCTTCCTCATCCCCATATTTCAGCAAGTCCGTGATGTCATAATGAAAGCTAGTGTAGCCGCTGAGATGATCGCCGACGAAGCATCCATTCACCCAAACTGAGCTGTTCCGCATCACTCCGTCAAATTCAATGATGATCTTCTTGCCTTCATCCTCCTGTGGAATTTCAAAGACCTTGCGGTAATAGCCCACTCCATTGGGCAGATAACCTTGAAACGCGCCACCGCGTTCCGGGTTGTACGGCTGTTCTAACCGCCAATCATGTGGCAGATCGACGCTCACCCAGCCGGTGGTCTTATCCTTGGGTGTATCCGAACCGTACATTTGGGTAAGATCGAAGTTCGGATCTCCCAGATATTCTCGAGCGATGTTCTGGATGATACGTGCAGCTTCGCCGATCGCAAATGGCTCATGTTTCTCTTCCCCCAGTGCATTTGTCAACCCCGCGATCATGCCTGCTTTTTTCACCGTCTTGACGATCTTTCCAACCTCACCGAAATGAAACATCCAGTTTCGGTCAAAATTTTCCCTAGTTCTCATATGCAGCGGCTCCTTTATGCGCTTAAACTATTTCTGGGTTTTCGCCCATTCGTCAAGCTGCTTCTGTTTTTCGCTTATAATCTTATCGATGCCCGAAGCTTTTAATTTACTGATAAATATCGGCAAGTTCTCGACCGGATCCAACGTACCCGTTTCCAATCCTATGCTGAATTCGGTTAACACGTTATTGACCGAAGCCATTTCCGTTTTCACCGGATCCACATTATAGATGAAGCCCAGTGCTTTTGATTTTTTCGCGCTCTTATTGAATTCATCTAATTTCTTCAGACCGTCCGGATCTTCCGTCGACCATGTGTAGGATAGGAACTGATTGCCGAACATCCATGGCGCATTGAAATTATAGGACGTGTTCTTGACATCAACGCCTTGTGGATAATCAATCACGTTATCCGATTTCTTCACGTAATGCTTCCCTTCGATTCCCCATGCCAACAAGTTATACAACTGCTTGTCGGAATACAGCTGGTCGAGGAACATCATCGCTCTGTCAGGGTCTTTCGAGTTTTTCGGAATCGACCACATCATTAAGTCAATAAACCCTGTGGTCGAGTAAGCAGGCGTCATTTGAACGGATACCATCGGTTTGCCGACACGTCTCGATTCCTGCGCGTCAAATCCGGGCTTCATATTAGCGAAGTAGGAAAACGCTTTATTCGCCTTGACCAATTCCCTGCCGTCCGCCTTGCTTGTCGCGGCATCCTTCGGTATGAAACCAGCCTGGAACCATCTTCGCAATACGTTCAATTGATCTGCATATTCCGGCGTTTCATACCAATCCATGACTTTCATATTATTATCGTAGTTCGGTAGTACGCCGATTCCATCACCTAAGCTGTCGTAAGTAACATAACCGCCGGTAAATATGGAGAGCCCGGGACTTCTTGGGACGACTGGCGACATATTCGGCTCGTTATTCTTAATGACTTGAAAGACCGCATCCATATCGTTGAGCGTTTTAATGTTGCTCAAATCGATCTTGTACTTTTCCACAAGATCTTTGCGCATCACGATGCCGTAGTTAGCAGCCATATCTCTCGCAGTCGGAATGGCGTAAGTTTTGTCGCCAATTTTGGTCGCAGCGAGTTGATAGGGCTCCAACGCCTTTTTTATTCCCGATCCGTGTTTTTCCACGAGATCGTCAAGCGGAAGCAATTGACCTTTTGCCACTTGCGTACCGTACGTGTTAGCGTACGTAAGCATCAGATCCACCTTCTCATTGCCTGCGAGCATAAGATTGGTCTGCTGCTGCCATGCGCTGACGCTAATCGGCGTCAATTTGACGGTTGTATTGAATTTCTCCTTCGTGATCTTGTTCATTTCATCCTGGACGGCTAGCAAATCCTTCTGGTCGTTTCCGGGAAATGCCATCACTACCTCATACGGCGACTCACTGCTAGCTGAAGAACTTGACGTTTCCTCGCTCTTTGTGGAACAACCTGCCAACACCATTACCGACGTCATAACAATTGCCAGCCCAGACTGCATGATCCTTCTTTTCATAGCCACACTGAAACCCTCCTAATAATTTCCACCTTTATGCTAACCGGCGTTTGCCGGAAGTAGCCTTACCCTTTTACCGATCCGATTGTAAGTCCTTTTACGAAAAACTTTTGGAAGAAAGGGTACACAATTAGAAGCGGGATAATCCCGATGACTGCCATCGCCATACGTACCGTCTCCGTCGGTATGTTTGCGGATGAGTCGAATTGAGTTCCGGAGAAATTGCTATTGCTCAAAAATTGGATGTCTAGCAGAATCCGGTTTAACATGTTCTGCAGACTGTACAGCTTACTGTCCGTTATATAAATCATGCCGTTAAACCAGTCGTTCCAATAGTGTATCGTTTGAAACAATCCGACGGTCGCCAGAATCGGAAGGGATAGGGGCAGCACAATCCGGACAAACGTTACGAATTCTCCTGCACCGTCAATTTTGGCGGATTCCATAACAGGAGCTGGAATAGAGTTCGAAAAAAAAGTGCGCATCAACATGACGTAAAAAGCATTAGTCAAAAGTCCTGGTATGATGAGCGCAAACAATGTGTTTTTCAAATCAAACAATTGCGTATAAACCAAATACGTGGGCACGAGACCGCCATTAAACAACATGGTGAAGAATATGAAGAATGACCAAAATTTGTTCAAGGGCATGTCCTTACGTGTCAACGGATATGCCAACATAGAAGTAATGATCATGCTGATGACCGTTCCAATCACCGTAACCATAATCGTAATTCCATAAGATCGAAGTATTGTTTCGATATCATTCCATAAATAACGATAGGCAGATAAGCTGTATGCCTCCGGGAAAAAGGAATATCCATGAAGTACAATCGACTGTTCGTCTGTTATAGAAGAAATGAACAACAAGATAAATGGCAAGATACACGAGAGCGCAATGATCATCAGAATGATGTTAACACTCCACTGCCATATCGAATTTCTACCTTTCAAGCAGTTTTCACTCCTTTAAATTAATGCATTGTCACTGTTTATCTTCCTAACGATATAGTTTGACAATAATACAAGTACAAAACCGACAAACGATTGATACAATCCTGCTGCTGAGGACATACCTATATCACCCGACGTCATCAGCGCACGGTAAACGTACGTATCGATCACGTTCGTCGTTGATTGCAATGCTCCTGTATTAAGTGGTACCTGATAGAACAGTCCAAAATCCGAGTAAAAAATACGCCCGATCTGAAGCAATGTCATAACTGTAATAACCGGCATAATGAGCGGAATTGTGATACTTTTGATCTGTCTCCATTTGCTTGCTCCGTCAATGATTGCGGCCTCGTAATATTCTGGATCAATTCCGATGATCGCGGCCAAATAAACAATACATAAGTAACCTGCACTTTTCCATACATGTACGAGAGTCAAAATGTAGGGCCAATATTCCGGTTCGCTATACCATGAAATATCAGACAGGCCTAGTACCGGAAGAATCGTATTGTTTAAGAAGCCCGTTTCCGTACTCAGCATCGCATACACTAGATATCCTACAATGACCATAGAAATCAGGTAAGGCAGCAAGATAGCGCTTTGATAGAAGCGGGATAAGAACCTTTTCTTCACCTCATTGAGAAGAATCGCTACGCCAACTGCAATGATCAAATTAAGAAAAATAAAGGAAATATTGTATAAAATTGTGTTTCTGGTGATCGTAAGTGCATCTGTTGTTTTAAATAAATATTTAAAATTTTCAAACCCTACCCAATCGCTACCTATGATTCCTTCGCTGTAATTGTAATCTTTGAAGGCAATAATCAAGCCAAACATAGGCAAGTAATTATTGATTACAATGTAAATGAGTCCTGGCAGCATCATCAGATACAGCGGGATGTATGGTTTTAGCCTGCCCTTCCTCTTCCTTCCGCTTATTAAGTTCATGTGCTTTTTCCTTTCTTGTTGTTTTAACCTCATTCATTTTATTTATGTTTACCACTAGTAAACACCTGTTTACCACTAGTACACTTTTATGATTATAGAGATCATATGTTATGGAAACGTCATCTGATTGTAAAGATAATATAAAAAATAGGACGCAACGCAGTCATTAACAGGACACTTCGAATTCGCGGTTTTTTTATGCATTAATAGAGGAGGGAGTGACGGGGATAAGAAAGCAAAAAAAAGAGATGCCCTCTAATACCAGAAGGACATCTACATTTATTGACATTATTTTAGTAGAATTGCTCATTTCAATGCTTGAGGCTTCAGAAAGGTTAATGCCATATCTAACATATGATCCAGAACAACATCAGGTTCGACTCCTTGGTCCAAATGCAGTACCTTGCCTCTTAAAATCATACGTTGCAAGGTAGCCATTACGACATTACTTAATGTAAACGTTAATATTTGTACCTCGATATCGCTTCGAATCGATCCGTCCCGAATCCCTTCTTCAAGTAGCTCGTAATATGGATGGGTGCGGCTTCTCATGAAGGATATAAATCGACCTTCAAGGAATTCATCAGCATAATTTTCATGATATTTTGTATCGAACATGGCTATAAACCGCACATAACTGGCATATTGCTTCGAAGTGCCTATCATTTGCCTCAGCAGGTGCCCAATTTTTTCAAAACCATTGTTTCCCTCGGGTAAATTATTTGTAACAGCTCTCCAAAAATCGGTTAAAACATTGATTTGAACTTCAATTACAATCTCATCGAAAGATCGGAAATATTTATAAAGCGTTACTTTGCTAACGCCGCAGAACTCGACAATATCTTTGAGCGTTACCGAATACAACCCCCGTTCGATAAACAACTGCTGCGCGCCTTGAATAATGTCTTCTCGCCGCTTATTTCTATGCTCCTCTAACTGTTTTTTCCACTGGTAATTCACGATTATCCCCCTTCCTGCATGCTTAAATACCGTCGAATTCAACGGGTCCTGTTTTCAACACGAGTGTGGTTGGTAAACTTGTTTTTCTAAAAAAGCGTAACTACGATGGTCATAGCCCCGTCAAGTAGACAATAAAAAAAGAGATTTTATTATGAGGCGACTTTTTCTCGAAATTCAATCGGGGAGATGTCGCTCAATTTGTTTTGGAAACGTTCCGTGCTGTATAAAGAAATATACACCTTAATTTGCTTCCTTGCCTAAAGCGGTTTGACCTTTCTTCGTTGACATAACAAAATCCCTTCCGATATCCAGTGTTTGAGTTCATTGTAACATGCCCTCTTTATTCACTGTTTACCATGAGGGCATAATACCACATTTCGTTTAATGCTGCCTCTCTTTTTTACACATTGATTTTCTGTGTATTTACATTTATTTTGTTGATATTACTTGTCCCGAGGGTAAACTTTTTAACAGATCTGATCACGATTAATTACTTTATCAGTAACTGACGGATTGCCGGCATACCAGTTTAATTTCTCTCTTTGACTTATGACTCCTTCCGGAGATGAAACTTCGCTTAAACCAGTGTAATGCCAACTATGTGCAGATAGTATGAATGAACGGTTTATTCTCATTCTGTAAACGAAAAGCTTCCCTTGCTGCTTCAATAAACGATAACATGATTGGTGAAAGCCATTTGTCTTTATGCCACAACATCTGTGTATACACCCGCAAGTCCGGAATTTGCCATGGGAGGACAACAAGTTCTCCGCGTTCAACTTCGGCTTCTACAACGATTTCAGGAAGAAAACCGATGCCGATTCCGGAGATCGCACATTGTTTAATAGCTTCGGCACTTTGAAACTCTAGATACGTGATGTTATCTATGCCCTCTTTCTCAAAAGACCGGTCAAACATCGTTCGATATGGACAACCCTTCTCATTCGTCAGGAACACTTCTTCATGAAAATCTTCCAATTGCAGCACAGTCCGTTTGGCGAGTGGGTGATCTGGAGCAGCTAACAATCGGAAATGTTCTTCCAGCAAAGGTTCCACGGAAAGTCCACTCGAGCGAATAGGTTCGTCTAGCATATAAACGATATCCGTGGTTCCCTCAAAGAGCGTTTGCTTGATCTCTTGATTCGGAACTGAGCGGAAGATTAGACGAACTCCCGGATGCTGCGAACGAAACCGTTTGAAGACAGGTGGAAGACGGTAGGAGCAAATAACCTCATTCGCACTTATCGTTAAGGTACCACTTAGTTTTTCATTATCACGGACAGCACTACGAGCTTCGTCCATTTTTTCAAGAACGCCTTGGGCGTGTGTTAAAAAGCGTTTACCCGCAGTTGTGAGCGCGAGTTGCTTGCCCAACCGATCAAAGAGGCGCACACCTAGCTCATCTTCCAATGCTTTAATTTGCATCGTGACGTTGGAAGGAACGTAGCTCAGCACTTCTGCTGCCCGCGTGAAATTTAATGTTGTTGCAACCGTGCAAAACGTATTCAGTTGGCGAAATTCCATTGATGTTCTCCCATCATCTTTCAATTTTATTGAATGCTGACTTGAATTTCATTCACTTTTAATGAGACTATCACGGCTCTATACTAAGCACAAGAGATCACAGTGAGCATGTGGTTTTTCATTTTGAAGGGAGCGACTATACGATGGATTATGAAATTTTTAATTTGGGTGATGTCATCTTACAATCCGAAGTGACGTTACCAAACGCTTATCTCGCTTATAAAACTTACGGAAAACTAAATGAACAGAAGGACAATGTTATTGTCTACCCAACAGCTTTTGGAGATCAGCATGTTCAGAATGAATGGCTCATTGGCAGCGGGATGGCACTCGATCCAGAGAAATATTTTATTATCGTTCCCAATTTGCTGGGCAATGGGCTATCTTCCTCTCCCAGTAACACGCCTCCTCCATTCGATCGGGCTAACTTTCCACTGGTAACTATCTATGACAACGTTCGATTACAGCACCGACTGCTGACCGAGAAATTTGGTATTCAAAAGATTGCTCTCGTCGTCGGGTGGTCTATGGGCGGCATTCAGGCATTTCAATGGGGGGCTAGTTACCCGGAGATGGTCGAACGAATCGCACCTTTCGGAGGCATCGCCAAACCTTGGCCACACACATATGTAGTTCTGGAAGGTGTAAAATCTTCCCTGCTATCTGCAGTCGGTTTCGACTCAAGTAAACTGAATCAATTGACATCTGCAGACATGCGCGCCGTTGGACGGGTGTATGCGGGCTGGGGACTATCACATGCGTTTTATAGAGAAGAGCTATACCGTGAGATGGGATTTGACACATTGGAGGATTTTGTAGCCGGTGTCTGGGAAGATAGCTTTATGAATATGGATCCTCATAATGTTCTGGCAATGTTATGGACAGGCCAACATGCTGATATTAGTGCAAACCCTTCCTATAAAGGAGACTTTGACAAGGCACTTCAGAGCATAAAAGCTCTTGCCTGTATCATGCCGGGAAGCACGGATCTCTTCTGCACAGCGGACGATAATGAATACGAGGCTAAGCGTATACCTCATGCTGTCTTGAAACCAATTCAATCGATCTGGGGCCATTTTGCCGGTCGTGGAATCAACAGTACCGATAATCAATTTATTGATGACAATCTAAAACATTTGTTGTCACTTCGCACTAATGAATAGATCGTCAATTGCATCAGATGTCTGTCAGGCCTAGCAGATGCCCTGTTCTTTAGCCCGGTTATATCTCTCATGAATGAATAACCTGACTGATCGTATTTGAGGTCACCAGTACTTACCTATTTACCTATGTTCTTCTCCTTCGATAAGAGTTGCTGCCGATGAAGTACATTATCAATTCTAAATTTAAACGACCGATTCCCATGTAGAAATTTTTGGAATCGGTCGTAAGCCTATTTCAGAATTGCCTTATTTAAAGGGATCCTTATGCCATAAATGGTCACCCCATATGAATGGCTTACCAACATCGCTAACTAAATATTAGTCCAGAAGGCTATAGATCTGTATGCTCTCCACCTTGGCATCCTTGATATGAAACGACATCACATCCACATAATTGGATGGCTCGTAACGGAAGTCATCCTCCTCATTAGGGGCTCCATCTCCAAGTAGTTTCCCCTCAGGATAGGCATTTTTGAGTGTATCCAGGCTATCTCCTGCTTTAATGTTTCTCACTGTCGCGTACTTAGGATCCGTAATTTCGATATGAAAGATGGAGTCTTGTTTCCCCTCCGGTATACTGATGGTTTTAATCTCCAGACCAGGATACGTATAAACCTTTTCTGTAAAACCGATTAACGTATCCATCTTTGTTCCATCGTCGGCAGTGTACGTATGAGATTTCAGGTTCTCCGGTTTGCCCAGCATCTGTTCCATCTGATCTTCATTCGCTGTATCCGAAATCGCAATGGTTTGCTCATTATAGACAAAAGCAAGCTCCTTCAGCACCACATTGCCTTCCTTTTCCATCGAACCTTCCTTAATAGCTTCAGTACTCTGTCCTTCCGAATTTTCTGAAGCAGGCGCATTAGAATTTGATGTTCCTTCCCCTTTGGCCTGTTCGTTCGACGTGTTTTTTCCAGCCGAGTTCTGAGCCGCTTCTGGCGACTTGGCACCACTGGACTGACAGCCCGTTAGTGCCATCGTTAGTAAAATACTCAGCAGTATAAAACCTGCAGCTTTCATTGTTAATTTCATCATGATCCCTCCATAAAATGTGTGATTTGTTCTTATGAAGTGATTATAAATAAAACATTTGTTAGTCTCATAACAG
Organism: Paenibacillus sp. E222; assembly: GCF_013401555.1. Lineage (NCBI taxonomy): Bacteria > Bacillati > Bacillota > Bacilli > Caryophanales > Paenibacillaceae > Paenibacillus > Paenibacillus sp. E222. Next base: position 4,681,129 of record NZ_CP058552.1, on the reverse strand, counting down.
AAATGTACCAATCTTGTAACGTTACTTATTTAGGCTTGGATTTAGATGCAGGGCTACGCACGAGGCAAAACAATTGTAACGGTCGTCCCTTTTCCCAGTTGACTTTCGATGTCGATATATCCATTAAACCGCTCTACGATCTCTTTGCAAATGGAAAGTCCAAGACCTGAACCATTTGCTGTGCTTGCATTTTTCGCCCGGTAAAAACGTTCCTGCACTCGCTCCAGCTCATCGCCCGCAATGCCTATGCCTTGATCACATATCCGTATAACTACTTCGCTTGGCGTATGTTCCAACCTCAATTCGATCAGCGATGGACTGCCTGAATATTTGATGGCATTGTCCATAAGATTGGCGATCGCATGGGACATCAGCATTGGATTTACGTTGGCATGAACTCTCGCCGTACCCTCATCATCCGTTTCTTCCTCCGCCTGACTAACTCTGATCTCTATCCCTTTACCCTTAGCCTTGGCTCCCATATTCATTGCGACTTGCTGAATCAGTTCGTTCATTTCCGTCTTCTCGACTTCCAAATCGTTAGCACCAGCCTTATCGAATCGGGATAGTAATAACAGTTCATTAATCAAGCGGGTGAGCCGATCCGATTCCTGCAGCAGATGAGCATAGATTTTTTGAAGCTCCTTGTTCTCAGTCTCCCCTTCCACCAAGTATTGAGAGAAACCACGAATGGCTGCCAAGGGTGTTTTTAACTCGTGAGAGACGTTGGAGACAAATTGTTTCTGGTACTGAATGTAATCATGAAGCTGTCGCCCCATCGAATCCAGCCCATCTGCCAGCATGCCCAGCTCATCCTTCCGTTTGAGATGAACTCTCCGAAACTCCTGTCTGGAGAAACTTTGCGCAGCGCTAAGCAGTATCTTAATCGGCTTGGTTGTGTTGCGGGCAATCCATAGACTGGATAACGTAATCAGCACAATAAATCCGCCTGCACCTACAAACAGGATATAACGGATTTGATCCATGATCGCATAAAAGTAGGAAATGTCCTCCACGAACTCATACACATAAGCGTTTTCGTAGAATTGATCCTGAATGGGAGTCGCAAAATAAAGCAAATGATCTTCCGTGACGGTGTAGGCGTAACTGCCGCTCAGGGCTTTATCAATATTCTTTTCAAAAATAAGAGGCTTGCCATCATTAATGATGATGCCATCCACAGCCAAGCCCAGCAAGTGCTTGGAGCTGTCATAGATACGTACTTCCTTGCCTGAAGCTTTCAGCTTCTCCAGAGCAAGTCTGACAATTTCCTTGGTCTGGGGCTCTCCTGACGATGACCTATGCTGTGCCAACACCTCACGGAAGGACAACTCGGATAGATCTGCCTTCTCCATCATCTGTTTCTCAATGGTAACGAAGCTGTAGTAATCAATAGCTTTATTTACCGCAAAAATGATGATGCCAAAAGACAACACGGAGAAAAATAAATAATTCAGCAGTAACCGGGTTGCATACTTCAGGCCTCGCCACCTCCAAGTTGATAGCCAAATCCATAGATCGTCCTGACATACTTCGGTTCGTCCGCGTTATCCTCCAGCTTCTTCCGTAATCGCATGATGGTCATATCCACACTGCGGCTGTCTCCCATAAAGTCATATCCCCATCCGATCTGCAGCAGTTCATCCCGGGTAAAGATTTTGTCTGGTCTTTTGAGTAACGTTTCCAGAATTTTAAACTCTTTGGCCGTTAAAGAGACGGGAACATCATTTTTCAGCACTCTCCGGCTCTCCAGGTCAAAAGTAAGCTCTTCATGAATGATGCGTGTAGATGTCACCTCTGTTCCTTCACTTGATTCCTCCTTGCTCTCGTTTCTTCTCAGAATCACTTTGATCCGAGCGAGCAATTCGCGATTATCAAAGGGTTTGGTCATGTAATCTTCCGCCCCTAGCTCTAGTCCCAGCACCTTGTCGATTACCTCATTTTTGGCAGAGAGCATGATCACAGGAACGGTACGTTTTCCGGTTATTTCTTTGCACAGGTCATATCCGGAGCAGTCAGGGAGCATCAAGTCAAGCACCACCAGGTCCGGCCCAAAAGTATCCAGCAGCTGCAGGGCTATTTTACCGTTTTCAGCCGTTTGAACGACGTAGTTTTCTCTTCTCAGTACGAGCTCAATTAAATCTCGAATTGCGATTTCATCATCAATGACTAGGATTTTCTTCAAATGTACACCCCTATCTAGCCTTGTTCCCCAGCTTGAATCATAATTCACCCTCATCTTAGCACAGACACTTTAGATTCCTCCACCAACTTGAAGATGAGGTACATTTCACTAGCCTACATAACTTGTAATAAACCCGAAGAAAGGAGAACAATCCATGGATCTGCTCTGGGTACTCATTGTTGGTGGACTTATTGGCTGGTTAAGCGGCAACTTGATAGGGCGGGACTTACCGGTCGGTTGTACTTGGGAACGTAATTGCGGGTGTTATCGGTTCCTGCTTAAACGGAACTGCTGGGGCTAAGGGGCCGGTGTTTGGCGGCTTTCATATTATTCCAGCCATCGTTGGCCAAGGTACAGGATACACATAAAAGGACCGAAAGCATTCATCGTAGAAGAATCAGTTGATAAATGGGAAATACAGCCATAAAATCAAAGAGTATGAATCTTGATTTTCCAATGGACGGTGAGCTACAGTTTGATGCTGCGTATATTGGTTATAAGTTTTATTCAAAGAATGGTAGAAGAATGGTATAGGCTATGAAAGGTGGTTTACCAATGAAGATTCTAATAGTTGGCTATTTTAACGAGACCTCAAAATCAAATATTGCGAGGTGTTTTCCGCAAGAATGGAAGGTTGTAGTTGTCCCGCCCGGAGAAGAAATGCTGCATCATATCGAAGATTGCCATGTAATCATCCCTGAACATATTAAAATAGATCACAGCCTGCTTTCTATCGCAAAAAAATTAAAATTGGTACAGACGGGTGCAGGGTTTGATAATGTAGATGTCCCTACTTGTACACAATTCGGCATTTGGGTGGCCAATGCTGCAGGAGTGAATGCACAGGCAGTGGCCGAGCACGTAATGGCACTGATGTTATCATACTATAAAAACATACCGTTTCTTGATTCTTTCATGAAAAACAAGATGGATGAAAATCAATTGGACTATACAGGGAGTGAATTAAAAGGCAAAACGATGGGGATTATCGGTTTGGGCGCTATCGGAAAAAAAGTAGCTGCGTTTTGCAGGGTCTTTGATATGAATGTGCTGGCTTATGCGAGAGATGCCAATGCACAATCGGACGATTCTGTGAAAATGGCGGATTTCGATACTCTTATTAGCACATCTGACATAGTCAGTGTACATGTACCCTTGAATCAACAAACCAAACAGCTGATCAACAAAGCTGCATTCAAGAAAATGAAGAATACCACTCTTTTTATCAATACATCGCGCGGCGGGATTGTCAACGAAAGAGACTTGATTGATGCATTAAAAAACGGGGATATTTCAGGCGCATGCCTGGACGTGTTTGAATCTGAACCACTTCCTATTAATAGTGAGCTCAGGAATCTGAGTAATGTGATACTTACTCCCCATACAGCAGGAATGCCTGATGGTCGAAAATTTCATGAAAAAAGATATGATTTCTTTATCAAGAATATAAAACGTGTAGAAAATGGTGAAGAGCCTGAAAGCAAGCTCAATCAGTTATTATAGCTATCATGTTTATTTAGAGCTTAACTAATCGGTAGTTAATCTATGTTCTTGTCCCTTCCGACAATCGGTACAAGTTCTTGTCCCTCGACATTCATCTTTAATTTCATGGGATAACTCACTCTGGTTGCCATTACAAAAACACCCCCAAGATAATTTCCTTATTTTACGATAAGGTTTCATTGTCTTGAAGGTGTTTTGATTTGTCTCACGTAATGAGGTCAGGCCAATCGCTACATTGGTCTGTTACTGCTTTTCTTTATAAAGACACGTATTCCTAATGAGTATAACTGCAATTAAGTAAGTACAGTCATCGCTTCTCTTGTAAATGGAACCAGATCATCGGTACGTCCATCTTGAATTTTCTTAGCCCATTCAGGGTCGACCAGAAGAGCACGTCCTACAGCAACCAGATCAAACTCATTATTCTGAAGTCGCTGTACCAATCCATCGATACCGACGTTACTTGCGCCTTTACCCTCTGTGAACAGACTTGTAAAGTCACCATCAAGACCAATCGATCCAACGGTGATTGTCGGTTTGCCAGTCAGTTTTTTGGTCCATCCAGCAAAATTCAGATCAGATCCTTCGAATTCCGGCTCCCAGAAACGGCGTGTGGAACAGTGGAAGATATCGACTCCAGCTTGAACCAACGGTGCGAGAAGCTGCTCCAGTAATTCCGGTGTTTCAGCCAATTTAGCCTGATAATCATCTGTTTTCCACTGAGATAAACGCAGTACAATCGGGAATTCCGGTCCCACTACTTCACGGCAAGCCTCGATCACTTCAACTGCAAAACGTGTGCGAGCCATCATATCTCCACCATAACGATCCGTACGAGAGTTGGTTTTCTCATACAGGAATTGGTCGATCAGATAGCCGTGTGCTCCATGGATTTCAACACCATCGAACCCAACACGTTTCGCTTCCGAGGCTGCTTTTGCGAATTCCTGAACGATTGTAGCAATCTCAGCTTCCGAATAATCATTAACATGACCTTTGGCTCCCATATGCCAGATCTGTGGAATAATTCGACCGCCAGCTTCGTGTACTTCAGATACAACATGTGCCCAGCCATTCATTGCAGCTTCCCCATAAAAGTGCGGTACATTGGCTTGATTGGATGCATCCGGGTGATTAATTATTGTCCCTTCCGTTACAATAAGCCCCACTGCGTTCTCTGCCCTGCGGCGGTAATAGCCCGCAACATTCGAACCCGGGATACCGTCCGGAGAAAACTGACGCGTCATCGGCGCCATTACGATTCGATTGGATAACTTCAGGTGACCTAACTCTATAGGTTGGAACAATGCTTCTACGGATTGAGAATAATTCATAATAACCTCCACATATTTCGTTTTATATAAATTGACCTAGGAGATGTTAAACAGCTACAAACCTGGTTAACAGCTAGACGTTACTTCCAAATGAATCAATACACGATTTTTATCGAAAAGCCCCACCTCCTTCAAGGTTTCGTGGTGTATTATTCCGCCTTCCATTATTTTTGACTTCGTAGTCAAGAATTTCACAAAAAAAAGATCAAGACATGATCATGCCAAATGAAGTACGCAGAACCGTCTCGATCTGTTCACGGGATGAACCTGATTTCTCCATAACTCTCACACCAAGAATGGTGTTATATAGATAAGATGCAAGCTCTATACTCGTAAACCGGTTGGAAATTAACTGCTGTTTCTGGCCACTGCTTATGATTTTCTCTAATATCAGTTGAATCTCTTCTGCCATGAGCTCAGCTTCGCGTGTGACCTGCTCGTCATCTGTTCCGAATTCGAGTGATGCATTCACAAGTAGACACCCTTGGCAGCCTTTTTCACCATCTAAAAGTGAATACCGTAAGGCATCCAGTTTATCACCGGGTGACGAATCCAGCGCTTCAATCTCCTTCAGTTTCGCTATGACCTGTTCACGGTAGAGTGCCAACGCCTTCAGGAACAACGATCGTTTGTCTTTATAAACACAGTATAAACTTTGCTTTTTGACTCCTGTAGTACGCGTAAGGTCCTCATAAGAAGTTGCTTTGAAGCCTTGATTCCAGAACACTTCCATAGACTGGTGTAATACACGATCGACATCAAATTCTCTTGGTCTGCTCATGCAATTAATATATCAGTTATTGACCACGCAGTCAAAAATATTACTTCCTTTTTCAAAGAGGATGGTTTTATTTAACTTAACTCTACAAGAGTTAGCCCTTCTCTCCCTCACTAACTATTGTAGGCCCAAGCTCATTTAAATCATTTGATTTAGTTCTTGCCCTTCCATCAGGAAACGATAAAAAAAGCCGCCAAAATAGCGACTTGAATGAGAATATGTTCTTCTTGTCCCTCGACATCTAAGACATTCCAGCTTGCTGTAAAACATCTTCTAATTTCAATTTTCCAACAACTTGATACCCTTTATGGTCTCCCAGTGGTTTAATAATGACTGTCTCCATACTCGAGAGTTCTCCTAATCCCAGACCGCTAGGAAAAGAGTGAGCTACAATAAGCCTGTTCGAATTCGTTGAAGCGGTTTGCTCCACTTCATTTGTAAATGCTTGAATTGTGCTGTTTATATTTTCCGTGTCCAGATTTTGACTGAGTTTATATATGTTTAACCAAAATGTATTTTCTTTAACATTTTGTGCACCAAAAGCAATCTGAGCAGTTTGGAGAGTTCGACAAAGGGGGCTTGCTTTCACGGGGAAGTGGACAGGGATATTTAGTTTCCGAATAGCATGACCATACTTCTCTGCCTGTTCCTTTCCAACCGCACTTAAATTCCTCTGTGTAGAGCAATCTGTCAGACTAAAATCTGGTTGATCTACTCCCACTGTTGCATCTCCATGTCGGACATAAAGGATGTAACCACCTTTTTGTAGATCATTTATGAGAGAAGCTGTGGGAATTTCCGATGCTTCGACTGTATGATTTGCTCCAAAGAACAATAAAAGACTGATGACAAAAACGGATACACGGTACATGGCTCTTCCACCTTTTTCTCCCTACTCTCCCCCTTGTTATCATTTTTTATTCAACATTTCCTCTCCTTAAGGGAGATCGAAAATTGATAAATCCTTCCCTCTGAAAAAGAGGACTTTTACCACACCTGTTTCAATACACGGCGGTTTGTTTTATTTTATCAACAGCTGGCTTTCCGAATGATTACTAGCTGGACTAGCACATACTAAGGAAAATTTGGATGAAGATTACATAACGGAGGTCTCTTCATGGTATTTACCATCACAATTATCATCGTTGCACTGTTTGCAATATGGGGGGCCGTCGCCCCTGATCAGCTGGCGGATGTGGCTAACGTTGCCTACAACTTCTCTATTCACAATTTTGGCTGGTTTTATTTGTTAGCGACACTGTTCTTCCTGATCTTTGCTTTCTATCTGGCATTCAGCCGATTTGGCGGGATCAGGCTAGGGGATGACGATGATGAACCGGAATATTCTACGATTTCCTGGCTATCCATGCTGTTTAGCGCTGGTATGGGAATCGGACTGGTTTTCTGGGGAGTTGCCGAGCCCCTGTCCCACTATTTATCTGCACCGGAAGGAGCAGAAGCCGGAACTGCGCAGGCAGCAAGACTTTCCATGCGTTATTCCTTTTTCCACTGGGGGCTGCATCCTTGGGCGATCTATACCGTCATCGGTTTAGCGCTTGCTTACTTCCAGTTCCGGAAAGGATACAAAGGGCTGATCAGTTCCACCTTTATCCCTCTGATTGGTGAGCGTCTTGCCGCAGGCTGGCTTGGCAAGTTCATTGATATTCTGGCGGTTATCTCCACCATCTTTGGTGTTGCGACTTCGCTTGGATTGGGTGCACTTCAGATCGGTGGGGGGCTGAATCACTTATTCGGTATTCCTAACTCGGTTATGACCCAAGTTGTCATTATCTCAGTTGTAACCGTACTGTTTCTAATCTCGGCAACCTCCGGACTGGATAAAGGGATTAAGATTCTGAGCAACACCAACCTCGTTATAGCGGTGCTGTTGATGGTGTTTGTGTTGGTAACTGGACCAACTTCTTTTATATTTGACACCTTCACAACAACCCTGGGCAGTTATATGCAGAATATTATTAATATGAGTTTGAGATTGACGCCGTTCTCAAGAGAAACCTGGATTGGAACATGGACGTTATTTTACTGGGCATGGTGGATCGCTTGGGCTCCCTTTGTCGGTACTTTTATCGCAAGGGTATCCAAAGGAAGAACCATAAAGGAATTTGTAATTTACGTCATGGTTATTCCAAGCCTTTTCGGATTTGTCTGGTTCTCCGTCTTCGGCGGAACAGGACTTCACATGGAATTGTTCAATGCATCCCATCTGGCGGAAGCCGTCAAGGAAGATGCGACAACCGCTTTATTCCTTATGTTGGAGCAGTTGCCTTTAGGCACGATCGTAGCATTTATCGCTACTCTCCTGATTATGATCTTCTTTATTACGTCGGCTGATTCGGCTACCTTTGTGCTTGGCATGCTGACTACAGATGGCAAGATGAACCCGAGTACAAGAGTGAAATTAACTTGGGGAATCATGCAGTCCGCTATTGCGGTAGTGTTGCTGATCAGTGGTGGATTGAACGGCCTTCAGACGGCCTCCATAGTTGCTGCTCTGCCGTTCGCTGTTGTCCTTATCGGGATGTGTTTCTCCCTGCTCAAGGCACTGCAGTCCGAGGACAGAGAGCGACGTCAGAAGGAAAAACGGCAGCGCCAAAAGCTGAAACGACTGCTGGAGGAACATGAAAACTTGCAGCCTGAAGTTCCGGGCACGTAATGTATCTTGTTGATCTCGTTAGAAAGTGTCCCTGTCTTTTCTTCGAGAATTGTAGTACAAGCTTCTCCTTGTTCTATTACACGCAAGTACATAAAAAAAACCAAAGTTCCGATCGGAACTTTGGTTTTTTTTATGTAACATTTGGTGCACAGCGGACGATAATAAGTACGAAGCTAAGCGTATACCTAATGCTGTCTTGAAACCAATTCAATCGATCTGGGGCCATTTTGCCGGTCGTGGAATCAACAGTACCGATAATCAATTTATTGATGACAATCTAAAACATTTGTTGTCACTCGCACTAATGAATAGATCGTCAATTGCATCAGATGTCTGTCAGGCCTAGCAGATGCCCTGTTCTTTAGCCCGGTTATAACTCTTTTTTCTGCGATCGTACTTCCTTTAACGAATCCAGTGAACTCTGAAGACTGTAGCATGTTCTTGTCATCAATGGTACAATTTCTTAGCCTTAGCTCGGGACAAGAACTTGTACCGATAACATAAAAAAGCCGCTAAAATAGCGACTTCAATGGGAATATGTTTTTGTTCCTCGACATTACTGCAACAAAAAAGCATTCTTTCTTACAACTGCGTGAAAAATATAAAAAACCACCCGTTCGGGCTATTGCATAAGACAGATTAACCGATCTTTAAGCAGCATTGCTGCAAATAGGACGAGAAGATTTTTTTATTCATTAGCATGTGCTTGTTATCCCCATCCAACTTGCTGAGTAAAATCCCTCCCTCCAACAAGGAAAATGCAAATGATGCTAGCGCATCCACATCCAGATCCTCCCTGAACTCCCCAGCTTGAATGCCGTCACGAATAATACTTTTCATCATATCCAAGAAGTTATGCATCCCTTGCCTTGCCTGACCACAAAGCTCCAAATGCGTATCGTCACTTTCTACAGCTGTATTCTGCATGGGACATCCGCCGATAAATGGGGGATCGTGGACGACATTCTCATAAACACGAAAAAAAGCAACCAACTTTCCTGACGCAGACTGCTCTTGATCGACCGCTTCAGAAAATTTACTGGCGACCATACTGGCAGCATAATTGTAGGCTTCAAGCGCTATCTCGTCTTTACTGGCAAAATGTCGATAGATGCCCCCCTTCTTAATTCCTGTGTCGGCAATAATATCGTTTAGCGATGTACCCGCATATCCTCTCTGGTTAAAAATTTCAGCCGATTTCATAATGATATGTTCCCGTGTTCTGTCTCCTTTTTTCATGAGTTCCTCCGTATGAACCTTTTTTTATTTCATTTGTTTTAAATGAATTATTCAATTCGCCTTGCAATTCACTAATATCATGCTAATATAAAAATACCGATCGGTTTCTTTTTATATTATACAACAGGCCATTCTAGAATGAAATAGCGCTGGCCCATTTTTATATCATCACTAGCGTTCGCTTATTGGAATAAATAAAACTCATAGGGGGATTTTTCAATGACTGTAAAAGTAGGTATAAACGGTTTTGGACGAATCGGACGAATCGCTTTTCGCCGAATTCAAGATGTGGAAGGCGTCGAGGTGGTAGCGATTAACGACCTTACGAACGCTAAAATGTTAGCTCATCTGCTCAAATACGATACGACGCAAGGTACTTTTCAGGGTGACATCGAAGTAAATGACGGAGCCTTCAAAGTAAACGGCAAAGAGGTTAAGGTTTTGGCTAAGCGGAATCCTGAAGAACTTCCTTGGGGAGAGCTTGGCGTTGATATTGTTCTCGAATGTACAGGCTTCTTCACTACGAAAGAGAAGGCCGAGCTTCACCTGAAAGGCGGAGCGAAGAAAGTCGTCATTTCCGCCCCTGCTACAGGCGACATGAAAACGATCGTTTACAATGTAAACCATGACACACTGGACGGAACGGAAACCGTTATTTCCGGCGCTTCCTGCACAACCAACTGCCTGGCCCCTATGGCTAAAGCTCTGCACGACAAGTTTGGTATCCAATCCGGGCTGATGACGACCGTTCACGCCTACACGGGTAACCAAAACACGCTTGACGCTCCGGATCCAAAAGGCGATTTCCGAGCTGCGCGCGCCTCAGCGGAGAACATCGTGCCTTACTCCACCGGTGCCGCAAAAGCCATTGGTCTGGTTCTCCCGGAACTAAAGGGCAAACTGGATGGGGCATCTCAACGTGTACCTGTACCAACAGGTTCTGTTACTGAACTCGTTGCCGTTTTGAGTACAAAGGTAACAGTTGAGCAAGTTAACGCTGCTATGAAAGAAGCTTCCGATCCAGAAACGTTCGGCTACACGGAAGACGAAATTGTATCTTCCGATATCAAAGGCATCACATTCGGTTCGCTTTTCGACGCCACCCAGACGAAAGTTCTGACTGTCGGTGACCATCAATTGGTGAAAACCGCAGCTTGGTACGATAACGAAATGTCTTATACAGCCCAATTGGTTCGTACGCTGGAGCACTTCGCTAAGATCGCTAGATAAATAATCGTAAGATGGAGAGAAAGAAAATTCTATGAAGAATGCGCTCTACAGTACGATGATCGATTGTTCGGCATTAGTCTGGTTTTGACCGGAGGCGCGGCGGTTGAGCTATACCATCAATCCACGGCGCCGCCAGGCGGAATATCCTGAATTCCGAACCGAAAGGATGATTTACTTTGAAAATTCTCGTCACGGGAGGCACCGGCCTGCTCGGTGGCCGCCTGATCCCAAAGCTCGTGGAGGATGGTCACCAGATTTTCGCCTTCACACGCTCTGTATCAGCTCACGCCAAACTCAAGGCCATGGGTGCGACGCCGGTCGATGCCGATCTCGAAAGCAGCACGCCAATCGTTTTACCGATGATCGATGCAGTTGTGCATGCGGCTGCCCTTTTCCGCTTTTCAGGGCCTCGCGAACCCTTCTTCCGTACCAACGTCGATGGCACCGCAGCTTTGCTGAAGGCAGCTGAGTCCGCCCGTGCGAAGACATTCGTCTACATCAGTGCGGCAGGGATCCACATGGATAACGGCGGTACGCTTATCCGCGACGCTGATGAAAGCGCGCCGACTTTCCCGAATCACTTCTCCGCCTATCTGGCGAGCAAGGCACGGGCAGATTCTTTGGTTCTGGCAGCCAATAAACCCGGCTTTCGCACGATCGCGCTTCGCCCACCGGCTATCTGGGGGCCTGGTGATCCGTTTAGCCGAGCGCTTCCCGAAGCAGTCAGATCTGGACAGTTCGCGTTCATCGACCGCGGTGATTACCCTTTTTCAACCTGCCATGTGGACAATGTGGTTGAAGCCATACAATGCGCTCTTGAACACGGAGAAGGCGGCCATGCCTACTTTATCAAGGATCAGGAAGGGCAGACTTTCCGTGAGTTTGTCGCCTCGCTTGCGAACTTGCAGGGCTTGTCCATCGATAAGATGCGTTCGCTGTCCTACTGGCTCGTCTCTGCCATTGGCCGGCTGTTCGACACGATCTGGGCCGTCACACGGAAAGACGGCGATCCGCCGATCTCACGCTCGATGATACGCATGATTGGGCGTGAGTTCACCGTCAACGATGCCGCTGCACGTCGAGAGTTGGGTTATGTCGGAAGAACTTTGCGCGACGCCGGCTTGCAAAGCTATGAGGAAACATCTGCTCGACGATAGGGCTTTGGAGGGCAAACGACGGCAATCGGTGGTAAGTTGTTTCCTGGGCTGGCTCTTTTGGCCAATTTGGTAAGCATGAGCACTACAGGATCATCAAAAGCCTATTAGCGTAATAAAGGAGCAGTCGCCGCCGGCGATACTGCTCCTTTATTTGTTCAACTTAAGTGCTCCGTTAGTTCAGTGATTTCTACATTAAGTATGAGATAATTGCTGCTTTAGACAGTTTTGGCTTTAGACAGTTTTGGACCCTATCCCATACTGAAAGTACTTAGGGGTGCAATGGACATGCAATTCAATTCCCACACTAGCAGCAATTTGCTCGATCTCTTTATCGTCAAAGAAATTCTTCACTATAGTAGCATGATCACCATTATTAAGCTTCCGAACCATCGTTTGCCCAGATGTCCCCACTACATGGGACTCACGGGTTCCTGCTACTTCTCGATCATCGATAAAAAACATTTTCCCTCCGGGCTTCAAACAGCGTGATACCATGGTGAAGAAGCTTGCCAGTCTCTCTCTGGGTAAATGAGATATCCAAAAAGTAAAAGCAACTGAATCGTATAACTGATCCGGAGACCAACTGAAAAGATCTGCAATGATCGTTCTTACATTGGGTTCAGATGCCACCGGATTATGCGAAAGCATTTCTTCGGAACCGTCTACAAGGGTCAATATAAGGGCATCTTTTAAAAACAGACTACTCCAAGTGCCCGTCCCCGCCGCAAGTTCAAGAAAGTCACCATGAAAATGTTCAGCTTTAAAAGCTTCCTTAATCGTACGGATCTCATCGAACCAAATTTGGTTGGCTTCGTCGCCTTGATTAAATGTGCCTCGACGGTACCACCAGTCATCATACTCTGGAGCTCGTTCTTTATAATATTTCAACTGATCCTGAAGCTGCTCATCTGTCACACTTTCGTACGAAGCATCGTTGGTTTCCTTGCTGTTCATGCAAACATCATTCCCTTCTCCCATCAGGGCTTATGTCAAAGATTTTTCCATTAACAAAAGTCCTAATAAAATTAAATTTTCACATACTTTCGTTGAATATCTCCTCTAATTTTATAATCATAAATACAACATTTATATGATTCATCAACTTTAAACTTGAAATTATTTATTCTAAATCATTATGTAATTCACATTCAATTTAGATGTTCTAACGTTGTTTCTTTAGGTAAAGTTTTGATTCTTGCTATACCGAAAAAAATTAAAAAAAGCCGCTAAATTAGCGACTTTCAATGGGATCATGTTCCTGTCCCACAACACTATTTTAATATTTATCGTTTTTTTCCTTTTTTAAAATGTAATGACAATTTTACCTACAGCGTGGTGAGTCTCACTCAAAGCATGTGCATCATAAATACCCTGTCTACTAAAAGGGAATGTTGCCCCTACAATCGACTTAATCTTTTTCTGTTCCATCAGATCTGCCATTCTCTGCAATTGATCACCATCTGGTTGTAGCCAAATCCCCTTTGCTGATACATTGTGAGACTTAGCCATATCATGATTCGGTTCACCAACAATGGTAATCAGTCTTCCGATATTTGGCTTAAGCACCTTATAGCTATTCTCAGCTACTTCTCCACCCATCGTGTCGAACACTAAATCGATATCTTTTAGAATCTCTTCAAAGTTTTCCTTTTTGTAATCAATGACTTGATCAGCACCTAATGAATAGAGAAGTTCATGATTTTTTTCACTTGCTGTTGTAATAACATGAGCGCCGGCATACTTTGCTAATTGAATGGCATAAATACCTACACCACCAGCGCCAGCGTGAATAAGTACAGTTTCGCCTTCTTCTAAATGGCCATGAGTAAACAATGCCTGCCATGCTGTTAAACCAGCTAAAGGTACAGCCGCAGCCTCCTCATATGAGATTGAATCGGGTAGTTTTGCCAGTAGGTGCTCATCAACTGCAGTATACTCAGCATACGTACCAAAACGAGTTGTTTCAGGACGACTGAATACTCGGTCCCCAACTTTCCACTTCGTAACGTTTAAACCAATTTCAGTTATGACTCCAGCTACATCCCAACCTAAGATAATAGGAAATTCCCAATCAAACATTTCTTTCAAGTAACCCTCTCTTAATTTCCAATCGATTGGATTAATGGATGTAGCCTCTAGTTTTACAACCACTTGATTGGCTTCTGCACTTGGTTTATTCACTTCCTGCTCAACTAACTCTTCTTTACTCCCATACTGATTAATCACAACTGCTTTCATTTTTATAACACTCCTTTAAGCTAATAGCCTGTTACGTGCAATTCCCAATTATTTATATATATCTTTCACTGAGCGTTCATGAATATTATCCTTACTTATTTTTTACGACTAGGATAAAATTATGCAAAAAAATAATCAAATTATTAAATATTTATCAAAATACCTTCGACTATTTATACCTAATCGTCAAGGGGAATATGTTCGTGTCCCTCAACATTTTTCCGCGGCCGAGTTGTTTACGCATTATTCCAGACTGCTGAAAAATCGCTCAACAAAAACATCCCCATATATTTTCTTCATATGCGCCGTGTTAAAAATATATTGTTCCATATGCTCAAGCTTGCGCAGATTGCGTACTAGTACTTTCCGATCATCGTCAGATAGATTAGGGTCATCGTCTATCTTCTTCAAAGCATTTTTTACACGTGAGGATACCTGTTCTACATACAAATGGTTTTTTGATTTTGGCGGAATACATTGCGTCAGGTCACAGCCCACAAAACGAACACCATCAAGGATGCAGTTTTCAAAATTGGCGATTAGCTTTTGTTGGCCATCTCCCTCAAACGTAATATCTACTAGCTTGCCGGTAAAGGAACAATTGACGATATTCGCCGCTTGTAAAATCCGGTCACTAAATCTACATTTATAAAAAGTACAGTCGATAAACGTAGCATTCTCCAATGTCATGCCTCTCATATCGCAGGCGGTGAATTCGCAATTGGTGAAAACAGCTTCGTTCCTGGCAATGCCAACAGAGCGCAAGTCGGAACGAATAAATGTACAATGATCAATCGTACTACTGGCAAAAAATCTCGCATTTGTAAGATCGCAGGTACTAAATACAAGATGATGCAGGTTACAGCTCCAAAATATAGGTGAACCAACATTCGAATTTGTTATGGTCGTTTCGCTTATCGTTTCGTGTTCATACCTGACAATATCGGTAAATATTTCGTTGTCTACTGTCATACCAGACTCCAGTCTTCTCATCCCTATCACCCTATCACCCGCTCGAAGTAATTGCGCTGCTGAATTGTAGCGGTACCTTAATAACCAACTTTCATATTTTCACTTTATACATATTGTAACAAATTTAAAATACCTCATGTTAATGAACATAGCAGTAGTTTCAATCACTAATATTCCTAATTTCGATACGACTTGACATGTGAATTGATTATCGATATAGTGTGAATCAGTTCACACTTTGAATAAAGGAGTATTCTATGCCCAAAAATTCTTTCTTTCGTTTAGATGAAGCAAGGCGCGGAGAAATCTCTAATAACGCTATGCATCTTTTTGTTGATAATGATTACGAAGACATTACGATGAAGATGGTTTTGGATCGATTGTCCATGCACCCCGGAACATTTTATCGGTATTTTGAAGACAAGGATGACCTTTATTGTCTATTGGTACGTAATGTTACCCAGAAAAGAGCTGCGTATTTTAATAACAGTAATGAAGATTCACTTTACCGGTTTTTCCTGACTACCTTATTTGGTAACGTTAGTGACACTGTGACCGAGCCGCTGAATGAGTTGGAAATCAAACTCATTCAAACATTTTTAAACATTCCTGAAAACACTTTGCTTAAAGTATATCTGAATGTGCTGAAGGGCGAGTCATTCCCCTTAATCAAGGACATTTTACGCCGAATGAGGGTTGATGGATATCTAAGACCGGATATTGACGATGACCTGATTTCTTTTATGTTTGAGTCCATGCAGTTTAATTTAGTCATGTTTTTTAGGGAATTCGATATTAAGGATTCTACGCTGCAACATAAGCTTAGCAAGTACTTTGCTGACTTTATGAGTCATGGGCTGCTTGAAGATCATACATATTCTGAAATGGTTAGTGATCTCAAGAAAACCAAGGAGTAGACAGGATTCACTGAAGATCGGATGTAATCGGTTCGCAGTTTTGAAAAACGCTCATAGCGCAATCTACGTACTTCACATTTTCCACTTTTATTAATGAAAGGGGAACAAGAATATGAGAACTTATGACGCATTTCCAGAACCAATTGGCGAGTATACTGTCGGTCGAACCCAGATGGATTTGGAGTACACCGCATCAGATCGCTCCAAAAGAGAACTGACAGCGTTTGTGTACTATCCGTCCGATAGTAACGAAGGTAAGACGACATCAACGTACATGTTTCCTGAAGTCTACGAAATGTTGAAGGAGCAGTCACTTGTCACTGCATATCTTAAAGGGGAGGATTTTTTCTCTATAGATATCAAGACTCAGTGCTACGACGACCTTGCTCTCTCCGGGAAGGAAAAGCGCTATCCGGTGTTATTCTATGTTTGCGGCGGGGGCGTTTCTCCAGAATGGGGTACAGTGATCTGTACAGACTTGGCAAGCATCGGATATATTGTGGTAAGCATCGGCCATCAGAATAGCACAATGTATAAGCGTAAAGATGGGCGCCTGTTTAATGTATCAACGGGTTTTTCGAATGCCATTACAGCGCTTTCTGAAGATCCGGAGATGCTGGCGTTGGCTGGTAAGATGGAGATGCGGCCTGACGAGGAAACTGCCATAGAGATGTGCCGTAAAGTGCTTGCACTGCCGATCCTTGCCAAGTTAACAGAGTATAGCGAATTACAGGCAGAAGATGTAAGGTATGTTGCCGATTGTCTTTACAAACTGGACTCTGGAGAGCTGAATTCCATCTTTAAGGGCAGATTGTTGCTTGACATCGGCATAGGCATAATCGGACATTCTTATGGAGGGCTAACGACGGCGATGGTTTGCCGGGACGACGACCGGTTCGCCTGCAGGATTGGCTTGGATAGCGGTGCGTTCGGCCTTCAGGACAGCGACCTTAAGAAACCCTTCTTGTTACTGTTTTGTGAACCTAACTATAATATGAATGCGATAATTGGCGCTAACAATAGCATGGCAACCTATTATTTCTCTGTTGATCGTGTTGCGCATCTAGATTACTGCGACATCCTGTTTACCTATGCTAATGAGGGACTCAGAGGCGAACGGGATGCTGTGGAGATGCGAAATCTGGTTACAGACTATTCAAAGAACTTTTTTGATCATTACTTACTGCAGAAGGAAGCAAGTGTAGAAAGTCTGGCATACGATGGCGTGGACTTGATCAAGAAGACCAGCAACAAGTGACATAACTAAGCGGTTGCTGATAAACGCATTTCAAAGAGTTAGTCGTACAAACACAAAGCCGATAAACCTATTACGCGTTTATCGGCTTTCTCATATTTCAGGCATCGTTGACATAATAAATGTTGGTCTAACTCTTCCGGTAAGCAACCTTATGAAAAGCATTGATATAATGAAATAGTGCTTCACCATCATCAGGTACATGTATGCTTCCATCCAGGGGCAGCATCATGGCCTGATACGACTCTGGAACCATTCTATATTGATGAACATAGGAGGTTAAAATGAACCCGTTGCGCTGCCAGAACTGAATGCGTTCCTGATGAGCCTCGGTTTTCCCGGACTCCGCCTCGATAATCATACCATTGATCCCGTGTTCTCTTAACCCCCAGACTCTGAGTTGCTCCAGCATCCAAGACCCGATGCCCGACCCGCGCAGCTTCTGTTCAACCGCGAGGTAATCGATGATCAGGATGCGGTTCGCTGCCTTCCCCTCCAGTCCAGTAACAGCCATCGCAACCACTTCTCCTTGATGCATGCCCGTGTGTAAGTAACCAATTCCCCTGTGCAGCATATTGCGCAAAATCGCTTTTGTCTTCGCCCCGCTTGGAAAAGCCTCATGATAAATTCGCTCCATCCGCGCCCATAATGCTTCATCCCACTCCACTATAGTTGTAAACTCTAATTCCAGCATTTCATTCCCCTCCAGTTTTTTATCAGCGCTTAAATTTTGTATCTCAAGTAAAGGAAGTAACCAAAATAACATTTTAAAAAGATCCCTTCCTCTGTTATCTGTTATGCACAAAGCGGATGAACACGTGAAGAAACGATGATTTCAGTATTTCACTATTTTGTGGGGTAGTCCACCTTTGATTGTATTATACTAAAGCTGATTGCTATTTGGTTCATCGTCATACTTTTTGGGTTGGTAACTGACCAAGCCATCAAATAGTTCAGACTTATTCCCATTTCAGGTTACTGAGTTATGAAATATAAAACAAAGAAAGCAGTTGATCACCTGGTCAGCTGCTTTCTTTGTTTGAAACAAGTGTTATTTCATTGCAAAGATTGTTTAGATTGTTAGAAAGTTGATGTTTCCGATATAGGGCCATAACTAATCATGTGGAGGTTATCGTAAAGACTTGGAAAAGCCTGTTCTCCATGTGGGATATTGAGGAATCCACCCGCATTCGTTCTTGGCTTTGCGGTTCGAGGCCCCTCTCTCCCACGGGCTTGCTCCCGATTGAATATCTGGTGCTGGTGCACCCAAGGCTTGAGCGTATACAGGGAGCCAGTCTGTCCCTTTAGCTGGTTCATCATCCACAATGTTATACGTACCCGTTGGCCAATCCAGCGCCAGCAAAGCAGCATTCGCAGCATCTTCGACATGAACAAAAGATGATACCCCATCCGTTGCCTTTACTTCTTTGATACTGATCTTCTCTGCTATATCCCCATTTTTAGCATACCAAGTTGCAGGTCCATACAGAGTGCCATATCGCAAAATGACATACGCAGGCATTTCTTTTACGGCTTCCTCCAGAGCCAATACTCCGTGAATTGTAGTATGTCTAGGCATAGGAGCATCCATGTCCAATGCTGTTTCTTCCGTCGCAGGAGTCGTGCCAGGTTCATATGCCCAAGAAATACTCTGTGCGATGATTTTTTGTACCTTCGCCTGTTTTGCTGCATCTACCAAATTTCGTGTTCCTTCAATTCGTATGCGCGCATTTTCTGCCGAACTGCCTTGACTTAATGAGGTTAATTGATGAATAACAACATCAGGTTTAACTTCATTTAGAATTTCCACCATTTGTCCTCGATCAAACACATCTGCAAGAATGGCTTTGGCTCCTAACTGTTCAATGGCCTCTCTTTGCTCTTCTTTCCGCGTCATGCCAATAACTTCGTGACCAGCCTGTATTAATTGCGGCAGCAGCAGTCTACCAATAACACCACTTGCACCAGCAACGAAAATCTTCATAAATATAGACCTCCAAGTTTCATTTTTTATGTTCTAATATTGAGACATTTCTCGATCTTTTTGAGCACATCAACGAATCTTATTTTTTGAATTTTTTCTAGATACCATAGATAAGGATATAATCCCCATAGCTATAGAAATGAATACCATTGCCAATATTCCTGCATTAAAATGACCCATACGATCATGTAGATAGCCCGTTAACAAAGGGCCGGCCGCTCCAATCAGAAATCCTATACACTGAATCATGGCTGCCCAAGAGGCCGCCTCTTCAGGGGAGGAGGTCATTTCAACCGGAAGCAAATTAAGCAGTGCAAACAGCATACCTGATCCCAAACCACAGATTACCACAGCAAACCATAGATAAGTCGAACAGAAGATAAGCAACAGACCAGCGGCTTGCATCAGGGAGGATACGATGAGCCAGCTCCGTCTTGAAGCATGCATTTTGAGAAGCTGCTGTACAACAGCACCACTTGGAATTTGTATCAAAGCGAACAAGGTCACCATAATTCCAGCGTGAAGCATAGATGCACCTGCCGCAATGAGCATTAAGGGAAGCCAGGCTAGAAGGGAATAAAATACGAGAGATAACAACCCGAATTGTACAGCTAGAATCCATGCTTTTCCCTTATGCCAAGGTATTTCCAATGATTTCCCAAGTAAAATTGACGAATCAGCTTTAGGACTCAAAGACTGTCGTTTCAGCACATTGAACCATAATGGCAAAGCCAGAATGACAGGTATCAGCCAGAATGACAGTGACATTTGCCAAGAATGTAGCTTCCAATGCAAGGGTGAAGTAAGGCTTGAACCAAGTGCTGCCCCCAATGCTAAAGCCATGGAGTAGATGGCAATCATGGAGGGTGCACTGTCAGCCATATGCTTTTTAATAAAGCCGGATAACAAAGGTCCCATCATCGCAATACCAATCCCGGATAACAATGTAGTCAAAAATAACAATGAAGCGGAATGGATAAACAGGCGTAAAAGCGTGCTCCCTCCGATCAGCATCAAGGACCAGGTGATGACTCGCTCAATACCGAGCCTTTCACTTAATTTTACAGAGAACGGAGCGAGTATTCCCATACATAACACCGGAATAGAAACGAGCAAGCTGGATACAGCACCACTTAGGCCAAGATCATGTTGAATGCTTTCCAAAACAGGTGCAATGGATGCAACGACGGGTCTCAAATTGAGCGATGCCATAAAAAGTGCCGTAACGCACAGCCAACGATTCAATACGTAGTCTTTGTGGATTGGTATGGGAGATACCGTCTCAGGCGCTATGCTCATCGTGGGTGCTCCAAGGCTGTTGGTTCTACGGTTTCTCATGAGATTAACTTCTTTCTGTTGGATTTGGAATTGGCATGATTTATGATAGCATGATATATTGGTTAACATTAGAGCCATTTTAGACATGTTTTCACCATACCAATTCATTAAAAAGGAGATCCCTCATGCAACCCGGACGAAACGAAACGAAAACCAGACAGGTATACTCGTTTATTAGAGACCGAATTATGCAAGGCAGTTACCAGGCAGGAACTTCCCTTCCCTCCACTCGGGAGCTTGCCAAAGAACTTGGGGTCTCACGTGCCCTTATTGTCGAGGTATACGAGCAGTTAACAGCTGAAGGATTTCTGGAAGGCAAACAAGGTTCGGGAACCTTTGTAAGAGATATAGGGACAAGCAGACCACTACATATACAGCCTGAAGAACTTGTTGCCAGGAATGAGAATGTCTCCCCTGCAGCTGAGAATCACTTACCATCTATCGATTTTCGTCCCAGCTTTCCTGCTCTTGAGCATGTTCCTTTTCAGAAATGGAAAAGAGCTGCAATGGATGTGTATCATGACCTTCCCCCTTCTATGCTGGGGTACCAGGAGGATATGGCTGGCGACATTGAGCTTCGGCAAGCCATTTGTGAGCATCTTCTCCATATCAAAGGCCTTCACTGTCTACCTTCGCAAATTATCGTCACGGCTGGTGCAACCCAGGCTTTTTCGATACTCAGCAAGCTTTTATTAAGGCCTGGTGAAACTGTTGCAATAGAGGACCCCACGGCAACATTTATTTATAACCTTTTCGCTGAAACGAACTCCCGAATTATACCTGTGCCCGTCGATGACAATGGTCTGTGTGTAGAGCAGCTGCCAACCGATGTGAAGCCCAGATGTATCTTTGTGACACCTTCTCATCAATTTCCGTTCGGGAGTATTCTGTCGATCAGCAGACGCCTCCAATTACTTGACTATGCTCGAAGCTCAGGGGCTTACATTATAGAGGATGATTATGATAGTGAGTTTCGTTATGGCGGGATGCCTGTTCATGCCTTGCGTGAGCTTGATGCAGAGCGGGTAATCTACGTAGGGACGTTTAGTAAAAATATGTTCCCTGCACTAAGGCTTGGTTATATTGTAGCTCCGCAAGAGCTGGTAGACCCGATCGTGCAGCTAAAACGTACGAATGATATGCAATGTCCTGCCTTATCGCAATTAACTTTAGCCCGCTTTATGAACGAAGGGCATCTGAAACGTCATATTTTGCGGATGAAACGAATCTATAATAAACGAAGAACTCACCTGATTACGGCGTTAACGGAGACGTTTGGAGAAAAGGTACACATATCGGGTGATGCTGCGGGGTTGCATCTTATTGCAACTTGGCCAGGCCGAAACGCTGATCTTCTGACTGCAATGGAGCTTGAGGAGCATCGTATCAAAATCTACCCTGCCGAGCGATATACCATTCGCAAAGATCAGTACAACGAGAGTCTTATCATGGGGTTTGGCAATGTAAACGAGGCACAGATTACCGAAGGGGTTCAAACTCTTGCGCAATTTATATAAGACAGTAAGCCGTTATGATCAGCTAACCTGACTGTCTAAAAAATGCAAGTAAAAAGGAAGGGCCTCTGCCCTTCCTTTATTAACATTCATTTCATTGTACAATCAGATGATTCCTTCATCGAAATAGGATACCTGCACATTTTTCCTGACGATTTCTTGTAGACTTTCCTCATAAAATGGCATTAGCGCATCCGCTTCTTCAAGACGAATCCAGGCTATTTGTCTGATCTCATCTGGTCTTGAAATGCTCTCTGCTCCGCTCACAATACATGCCTTGAAGGTTACACATATCCCGTGTTCTGAACCATCTCTCTTTTGATACTCATTAATAGCTACTACTCCTTTGAGCTGTACATGTAAGCCGGTTTCCTCGCATACTTCACGAATAGCAGCGACTTCTAACGTTTCATAAGGTTCAACTTTACCTCCCGGAAGAGACCACGCCTCTGAGACTATGTTTTGAACCATTAATAGATGTGAATCGTTCGGATTGGTGATCAATGAATAAACGGTATGCACTCTGTCCATCTTATAATCCTTTCTAGATGCTTACGATAATGACCCCGAGTAGAATAATAGCAATGCCCGCCCATTGGCTTTTCGTCAGCTTTTCTTTTAAAATCAAGCCGGCCATAAGTATGGTAACGACACTATATAATGAAGTAAGTGCTGTTGTGCTCGTTGTATAATCAACGGATTGTCCCATATTAAAAGAGAGTAAAGCTCCTGTATCCAGCAGGGCTGCTGCAACCAGAATCAGACCGGTAGACAGGCCTATGCGCGGGAGTTGAATTCTTTTTACCCGTAGAAGTACAAACGCACAGAAAAATTGTATGATCCGTGTGACGAGTACAGGAAGAATCACGCCCAGATGAGGAGTAATGTATCCGATCGCCCAAAAATAAAAACCGATGCAGATTGAGGCGATAATGGCTTCTGGTATGCCCGACAACGTCACTTGTTGTCCGACGCTTTTGCTTGATCTCGTTACCGTCAACACACCAATGATCAGCAGCATGACACCGATAATTGAATTGAAAGGCAATCGTTCACCGCCAATAAAAGCGAGAATGGCAGTCACCACAGCAAATCCAGAGCCGATGGGAGAAACGATGGACAAGGTTCCCTTTTCAAAAGCTCGATATAACAATAATGTACCTACAAAGTTGACTACACTGATGCCTGCTATTCCAATCCATACCATGGAGTTTTGATCAATATGAGGTGATTGTGTAAGTACATACCCTCCCAGCAGGAGTGAGGCAATGAACTGAATCCCCAGCAGGGCAGGCAAAGTTTGAACCTTTCTGGTGGCCTGGGTAACCATAAAGTCCGATAAACCAAAACATAGTGCTGCAATCAGGCCAAATAACATACGTTTATCCTCCAAGTTTAGCTTTCTGCCCATGAATCCGAGTTATTTATTAATTATGATGGCGACACAGAACTCCGGCTGCTACCCTTATTTTTACGGTTCAAAGTCCTCTTTTCCCCATACTTGTATAACAATACAAAGCTAAACATAAACAGACTTGCAAAAAGTGTGACAAGAGGTAAACTCCAAACTTTATCTTCAGGAAATACAAAGGTTAGTAGCGGTATAGCGTATAAGGCAGGAATTCGGACATGAAAAAGGCGTGTTATCACGACGACTAAAAACATATCAATGAACGCAGCCAGAACCGGCGAATCCACCTGTATAACAATGAGAACGCCAACGGATGCAGATAGGGTTAGGGTAAATCCTTGCTTAAACGCCATTTTTGCTGTGTAGATCGGCTTTTGGAGCGATTCGTAAACCACAACAAAAATAGGTGGAATCACTGCCATCTGTTCATAACCCAGTAACCAGCAAATACAGAGCCAGCATAGTGAAATGGCTAAGAAGATTACCATGTATTTGTATTGGACCTTCGACTTTGCTGCGAGATTTTTATGGAGCTGAAACACGACAACTCCGGCCATTAAGGTCAGTGTGAACACAAAGACAATTGATACAAATGACCAATCTTCTGTATGAATAGCAAGTGGTAATAGACCTGTAGCAATGGCGGGTGCAAGATTCGAGTGTATTAATCTCAGAAATAACATCATTATAGATAGAGTAAGCATTACCTTTATCGGATAATTGGTTTGGAACTGATTCATGCCCAGACCGATCGCAGCAGTTACGGTCGGTGCAATGAAAATGACGGAAGGACGTCTGATCCACCCTGGTTCTCTGTATACCCACATGGCTATAGCCATTGCTGCAACCTCTGGTAAAATAATCTCTGCATGTTGTAACCATACGGATAAACTAACCATCAATAGAATAAATGATATCGCAAGAACGTAAGGCAGCTTGCCTGTTTTGTTCATTGCGGGATCTGTTACATTCATATGCTCCCCTTCCATTCCAACCTCAAACCATTGCTCCTGCTGGATCATCAAATTGTTGTATAGTTGAACAGCATGCTGTTAGATTTATGCTAACATGAACCTTTTGAATGTTTTAAGTACCACTATATGCATTTTTTTGCATACCAATTTTTGGGATTCTCATAAATCTGCCGAAGGGAGTTTCATCTTTCTTTATTAAGGCAAACGGAACAATCCTTGAACCGGACGTATTTGCTAGCAAATCAGTTATTGTCCTTAGCTTGGACACGATCGTGTAACGGTAAAATAAAAAGTCGCTACATTAGCGACTTTAATCAGAGTATGTTGTCCACGGCTGATTTCTCAATGTGAATCTTATCCTTCATCACTTCAACAAAGTGGAAAGTTCGTACTTTGGTTGCTCAAGAAAATCAATTCCTTTTCAAAATGCCCAGATATGCACTCCAAGGTCCAACATCAGTTCTGTATCTCTCTGCCATCACCCTAACAATTTGCGCCATATGCGTAAAATCATGAACGACCCATGCAGAGAGCAGCTCCTTCAACTTAACGATGCCGAATTCCGGATGTAGGCCAGTCTTTTCAAGATAGGAAGTTGATTGAAGGAACTCCTTTAGCTTGGAGAGGTTCTTCATTCTGATGCTGCCGAACTCTTGCAGGGCCTCTTCAACGGTTCTTTTAGAAATGTTCTTCAAGTGGGAGAAGCGGTCAAATGCAGGAAACAGATGGTTTTCCCCTTCGAATAAAATGGATTCCACTCGCGGAATCCAGTTATGCTTCTCTGCTTCAATGAAGTGTTCAACCACTTCGTGTGTATTCCAGGTTCCTTCACCTTCATTGCTTTGCAGCCATCCTTCAGACAGACCAGATAAGAAACGTTCCAGAGTTTGCGGCGTGCGCTCCAAAATTTCAATAGCTTCATTTAAATGAAAATTAATTTCAATGCACCTCTCTGTCCTAAATAATACATTCCATCATTTCTTACTGCTCCACATACCTTTATGCTTTACAGGCTTCTCGAACGGAGACCTACAAAACAGCTCAATGGCATCCTGGTGGAGATGCTTCTATTAGATTCTTTCTTTAGCATTTGCCCTTGTTCCTTCTTGTCATCAGAATAATCGGTAAAGTTTTTTTAGAAATTATCTCTGCGCTATCGGTCAATTTCGGTAGCTGCAATGCTTTTTCCGCTCCTTTTCGAGACAAACTTCACTCCATATTCAGAATTTCTTTAGAAAATTCCTTTCAAGTTCTTCAGAGTTTATCTCTACTATGGATACGTTAATAAATCCGTATAGGAGTTGAGCATTTGAAGCTTTCTAATCATTCATACACTAAATCAGCATGGCTTTCACTGATTTGGCTTTCAGCAGTTCCAATATTAAATATTTTCTACGGTGTATTAAATCGGCCTGGTGATCATGTCAATAGTCTTGCAACAAGTCTGGACCACATGATCCCTTTTGTCCCATCCTTTATCATCCTATATGTATTATGGTACCCGTTCATTACAGGTGCATTAATAGCACTTGCATTCAAGGACAAGAGAACCTACTTTCAAACGTTAATCGCACTTTGCAGCGGTCTGGTGATCTCGTACATTTTCTTCGCTCTGTTCCAGACAGCGATTGATCGGCCGGATATACGGAATGAAAAAGGCTTTATCTACACTATGGTCAGTTACATCTACAGTCAAGATCAACCATACAACTGTTTTCCAAGTATTCATGTGCTCACCAGTTACCTGATTCTTAGAGGAACGCGTGTATTTAGACGAGCCATATGGGCGATGACTTCCACCCTTTCCATTCTTATTATGGTATCAACCGTGCTCGTGAAACAACATGTAGCGGCAGATATTGCGGGTGGTATTCTGGTCGGAGAGCTTTGTTTCCGGTTGGCGGGCATTGCCCGCATTTCGATCTCATCTCATAAAATGGAGTGATATGAACATTGACAATTCATTTACCATGGCTGCTCCGAAAAAATAGTATTCGTATGAATATTATCATCAGTTTTGGTTTCAGTTTATTAGTTGCCTTCTTCATGACCTTTATGTTTACATTTTTGCTTGCTGCATTCCATCCTCTAGGTAAACTGTATGAATTTCAATTTCACCTGGCATACCTTATTCCGATCATATTCACTGTTATCTTTGTATTATCTTTTTTCATTTTGACTCATCACGTCGTTAGAGAAATCATGAGTTTGGAGAGTGCGATACAAGTCATATCGGAGGGGAACTTGAACCATCGAGTACCTCCAATGCTGCTCATTGAGTTAAGGGGGTTCTCGTTTCAGGTCAATTCCATGGTGGAGTATCTACAAGAGCAGATGATAAAGGAACGTGAGGAAGAGATCTCCAAAAGAGAATGGATCGAAAAAATAACCAATGAGTTGCACAAACCTCTGGCGGATATCATCGGAAACGTAGAGTTATTAAAATCATATCAAGACAAAGAAGAATATGTGCAGATTCTAAATGAAATCTATACTGCGGCATCCCAATTACGCAAGTTAATCAATGATTTATTTCAATATGCTCGATTATCTTCTAATGATACCCGTGTCACTTGATTACCGCTCCTGAATATATGCACCTCATCAAGTCTTTCCAGTAAATTGGAAAGACTTTTTTGTCTTCAGCGTAGTTGTTTGGCTTTACTTATGTATTCTTTAGATTTTCTTCAGAAATATGATCATTAATTCCTTAGTTTTTTTCATTATGATTTCTATATCAACAAGAGAGGAGGCAAAACAATGATCAGTAATACGATCTTAGAGCTACTTCACCAGTATGGATATCTGATTTTTTATTTTGCCTTCTCATTAGGGCCTTTCGGCATTCCAATTCCGAATGAAATCACGATTATCAGTGGTGCCATTTTAAGCCACACGGGAGTTATCCATTCGTGGATCACATACTTCTGTATTTTATCAGGACTGTTAACGGCCATTACCTTTGCTTATTTTGCAGGGAAGTTATTCGGAACCAAGATAAAACACAGATTTCAACATCATAAACACTTCGTCAAGGCTGAACTGATTCTAAATAAACGCGGCAATTGGGCGATGTGCCTCGGTTTATTCATTCCAATCGTGCGATATGTTCTCCCTTTGCTTATTGGAATGAGCGGCGTGCAGTATCGGAAATTTGCCCTCATCTCATATTCCAGTGCTTTGCTATGGACCATAACGTATTTTACAGCGGGCATCTACTTTGGCGTTCCCATTCTATCCACGCTTCAATTATTCCATTTCTAACTTGGTCTGATAACTTACCATCACATATACGGAGGAACCACAAACATGAATTCCAATGAACCCATTTTATTTCTGAAAAGCTTTCTTCAAAGTCCTAAACATGTTGGCAGCATCATACCCAGTTCGCGGTTTCTTGCCAACAATATGGTGAATCAAGCGTCTTGGCTAGAGGCAAAAGCAGTGGCCGAACTCGGATCGGGTACAGGTGCTATCACTCGTTATATTCAACAAAAGGTGCAGGACTCCACTAAAGTCCTATTGTTTGAGATGAACGAAACAATGAGAAATAATCTGCACACCGCATACCCTGAATACTCCTGTTATCCAGATGCCGCTCGATTAGTAGAATCCATGAATCAAGAGGGCGTTCAGCAACTGGATTACATTTTTAGCGGATTGCCCTTCTTCAACTTTGAGCCTGAATTAAGAAATACGTTGGTAGAACAGATCTGTATGGCACTCAAACCTGGAGGGTTATTCATCGCCTTTCAATATTCACTTCAAATGAAAAAAATATTATCCGAGCACTTTATCATCGAAAAAATAGAATTAGTGCCTTTGAATATCCCACCTGCGTTCGTTTATGTCTGTCGCAAAAAGGAAACAATTTAAACATCTTAGACTATCGTTTACACTGAATATTATCCCCTTTATAAGAAATATAAATCAATTTAAAACAGGTCATAAAAGGAGTGTTGAATTGTGAATACCGTTCTCGTGGTTGATGATGAACCCGATATCCGTGATGTCATTCATGTCTATTTACGTAACGAAGGATATCATGTCATTGAAGCAGCCAATGGTGAAGAAGCGCTAAATATTATTAAAACAACATCGGTCCAACTCATAATACTGGATGTCATGATGCCTATTATGGATGGAATCAAAGCCTGCTTCAAAATAAGAGAAGTATCATCCACTCCGATTATTATGTTATCCGCCAAGGAAGAAGACATAGATAAAATCACAGGCCTGACTACCGGGGCTGACGATTACATGGTCAAACCGTTTAATCCGCTAGAATTACTGGCTCGCGTTAAAGCTCAGTTACGACGTCAAACACTGATTGGCAAAGCTGAATTCAATTCACTTATCCTGATCAAGGACCTTGTCATTGATACAAGTAAACATTCCGTGAAGCTCAAAGAAAATGACATTTCGCTTACACCACTGGAGTTTTCTATTTTGGTGTTGCTTGCCAGCCATCCTGGACAAGTATTTAGCTCCGAGAAGATTTACGAAACCGTATGGAAAGAACCTTACGGGTATTCAGATAATACGGTGATGGTTCATATTCGTAACCTGCGAGAAAAGCTGGAAGTGAATCCACGAGAACCTCAGTATATTAAAACGGTATGGGGAGTGGGTTATAAAATTGATTAAACGATCTAACGCTTCTCATCGAACTCGAAAGAAGAAAATTCAGGTTAACATTTTGATCCGAATCATTTTGAGTACCATTGCTGCAGCTGGCTTCAATAATATGCTCATTTACCTATCTATAGATGTTTTCAAAGCCTGGGAGCAAGCCTGGTTCCGCAATTCGCTTCCGTATGTTATTGCTCCAATTTTCATATTAACTTTTATCTTAACCTTTCTATTTTTAACACGTCGAATGGTTAAAGATATCATTCACTTGGAGCAAGGGCTTCAATTCATTTCGGAGGGCAATCTGGACTACCGTGTACCCGTCAATCGACAAGATGAACTTGGACGTGTCGCTTCCAATATCAATCATATGACTGAACAGTTGCAGATGCAGATCATTAAGGAGCGTGAGCTGGAGAAATCCAAGATGGACATGATTACGGGTATCTCTCATGACCTGCGCACACCGCTTACCAGTATCATCGGCTATATTGAGCTTCTTAGAACAGAATCATTTCAAGACAAAGCAGAGTATGACCGCTTCATTCAGAACACCTATAACAAAGCAACGCATCTAAAGAAGCTGCTCGATGATCTATTTGAATACACGCGTCTAACCTCAGTAGATACCCAATTGGATTTAAAAAAGGTTGACCTATATCAGCTATTAGACCAGTTGTTGTTTGAATTTGAACCTTTAGCTCAGGAGAATGGTATCCATATCGAGAAAGAGATCGGCAATGCCCCCATTATGGCCTGCGTGGATAGTGATAAGATTGCTCGGGCTATCGATAATCTTCTCATGAACGCTCTGAAGTATTCCTTTAAACCTGGTGAGATTCACATTCGAATGAGTATGCACCATGAGCACATTACCATTGAAGTCGAAAATAAAAGTGCGCCGCTCACAATGGAGCAAAAAGACAAACTGTTTGATCGTTTTTATAAGGTGGATTATTCAAGAAGCAGCGAAGGCATTCAAACGGGTTCAGGTCTGGGTCTTTCGATAGCAAAAAATATTGCGGAGCTACATCAAGGTACCTTGACGCTTCAACATACGCATAACGTATTTACGTTCCAGTTAAACTTGCCTTCCAACGTCAAGTGATATTTACCTTAACTCGTCCCTTCATCTTTCAGAGCTCGATTGGAACATGTCAATGAATACCACGAAATGAAAGAAAACTTAGCAAACTCAGCAACAGTGTTTTGTTTGAAAGAGACAAAAACATGAGGAATCATCTTAGGGTGGAATATCCTGATTTCATGTTCCATTCCAATGCATCCTATTTATTGAAAAGAATGAATCAAGAGCGTGTCCATCAGCTTGATTGCATTATTTGCGGATTACCGTTTTTTAATTTTTCAAGGGAAATGAGAGAATATATCCTTTCTCAGATCACTACGGTATTAAAGCCTGGAGGCGTGTTAGTCTTATATCAGCACTCCCTTTATATGAAGAAAAAATTATGTTTGATAGGGCTGCCCTTTTGCAAGATGGCGAAAATGTGATGTAACAGTTTGTTTGCGCAAGCGATCACGTCCACCTTGGTAGGGCTTGTCCTCTTTTTTTTTTTTCTCGTAGTACGAACAGATCCTTGCAGGATGCTTTTTACGAGTTCGACTTCTGGCAGGCTTGCCGCCATCTCCTCTCCATTTGCTTTCAACCTCGTCCAGTTGTCCCAATCATTGTCACCAATGGCCATCTGCATCAATACATAATGATAATGAAAAAACCTCAGCTAGGTTAACCAAGCTGAAGTTTTCTTTAGTTACCAACACTGTTGGAGTGTTCTAATTCCCTTAAATTTGCATCAGGCGCTTTGAATACCTTTAATCACTTCAACCTTTTTATCTCCTGCTGTCTTCGCTACCTCTAACGTTGTTTTACCTTGGATAGCGACGATCACGCCAGTAGTCAGCATAGAAACGATTAAAGCTGTGCTGAGAACTGCGGAAAGTTTCTTCTTGATCATAACCCATACCTCCCATATTTATTTACAGGTGTCCATTACCCAACACGATGTTCCGCTTTTAGTAACTTAGACTTCATAAATCAATTACAGTATTTCACTTTTTTGTTGGGTAATTTGCTTGGTGTTTGTATTATAACGTACTGACAAAGATTGTAAAAGAGTTTTTTCAGAACTGCTAAACAAGAACCTAAATTTAGATTTATGCTTAATATACTTCTAAATCTTAACAGAAAGTGCTGCTTCGCATGCTGACGGTAAAATGGATAGCGCATCAGCGGCTTATCACAATGGCAGAATAGAGCCTTACAAATCTGGCTGCCTACTGTCAGATTTAGCATGGCCATAATGAGTAAAGGTGAGAATCTTTCAATTGAATCTAGTGAAAGATGATCTTTGAAAATGATTACCAATAGAGATAGGAGTATGCCTATGATCATAATAGCCAATAAACGTCTGTGGAACGGTGCACGGAGGAGAGCGGTATGCCCGGTAACGAAAATTTCGTGTAATTGCTCGTATTCCTTTTTTTCGAATGTGCGCTGCTCGTTGACATGAAGGTTAGACGAGGAAGGTCTGCTAAGATCATGATCTGTTGACTGAGCCATTCTCTGTTGAAGATCAGCAATCCATATTTCTGGATTTAACAATGGATCAGCAGGGTTTGTTACTGCGCGCACTGCAGATGTGAAATCCGTATGTTTTAGTAAAACATACCCACAGCGCCTGTTAATTCCGATAAATCGTCTAAGGTCATGTTTTTTTCTTTTCTGTACTTTTTCAATGCACCGCCAATTTGTAATACAATTTGTTTTGATTCATCGATTTCATCCATTTGAAATTCACCTCAACAAAAAAACTATATAGCTAGTATATTGTTTATCTAGACTCTTCCATACTTCCCTAACGTTCTTATCAAGGGATGCGAAAATGCTTGGCAACGTATAAAACAACTGATCGATTTCTTGCGATTAAATTAGATATTCTTCTAATCAAAAATCGAATTATGTTCTAGTCCATTCCGGTTCAATAGAACGTGATAAGATTATCTTGATAAAATTGAATTAAAAGGATAAAATGACGAGCATCAAACGGGTTTTATTCTAAGAATGGTATCGGTTATGAAAGGTGTTTTCCACAAGACTGGAACGTCGTAATTGTCCCGCCCGGAGAAGAAATGATGCATCATATTGAAGATTGCCAGGTAATCATTCCTGAACATATTAAAGTGGATCACAGCCTGCTTTCAAACGCCAAAAAATTAAAATTGATACAGACGGGTGCAGGATTTGATAATGTGGATGTCCCTGCCTGTACACAGCTCGGCATTTGGGTGGCCAATGCTGCAGGAGTGAATGCCCAGGCAGTGGCCGAACACGTAATGGCGTTGATATTTTCTTACTATAAAAACATACCTTTTCTTGATACTTTCATGAAAAACAAGATGGATGAAAATCAATTGGACTATACAAGCAGTGAATTAAAAGGCAAAACGATTGGGATTATTGGTTTGGGCGCTATCGGAAAAAAAGTAGCTGCGTTTTGCAAGGTTTTTGATATGAATGTGCTGGCGTATGCGAGAACTGCCATTGTACAATCGGACGGTTTTGTGAAATTGACGGATTTCGATACTCTTGTAAGCACATCGGACATAGTCAGTGTACATGTACCCTTGAATCAGCAAACCAAACAGCTGATCAACAAAACGGCATTCAAAAAAATGAAGAATACCTCTCTTTTTATCAATACAGCCCGCGGCGGCATTGTCAACGAAAGAGACTTGATTGATGCATTAAAAAACAGGGATATTTCAGGCGCATGCCTGGATGTTTTTGAATCTGAACCGCTTCCTATTGATAGTGAGCTCCGGAATCTGGGTAATGTGATACTTACTCCCCATACAGCAGGAATGCCTGATGGTCGGAATTATCATAAAACAAGATATGATTTCTTTATCAAGAATATAAAACGTGTAGAAAATGGTGAGGAGCCTGAAAGCAAGCTCAATCAGTTATGATGTTTTGATGCAATGAAAATTGATCGTCCCCTACTCCCTTACCTTCAATGATACCAATCTCAGCAGCTTTTTAATTTCGTTAGCTGTCTATCCACCCTTTTATATTTTAGACCTCACCAGCAGAGGAAGCATAAAATACGTCTCCATGCATGTGTTTAATTCTATCCCAGTTTGCGGGATTGGTTGTGTCTAGGGATCGGTTCTCCATTATTGCTTGATATAGAGCAGTTTTTTCTTCCAAATGAGCTAAGTGCTGTTTGGCTTCTTCAAACTTGGCAAGAGCTGCTTCCCTATGCTCCATCATAAGTGTGTAACGTTGTGGAATCGTTGAATCTCCTTCGAGACAGAAATCAACATATATCTTAATGATTTCGATCGGCATCCCGGATTGTTTGAGACATTTAATCCCATGTAACCAGTTGATTGATTCTTCGTCAAACATTCGAATATTATTCTGATTGCGCTGTACACTTGGCACCAAGCCTTTATCTGTATAAAAGCGAATAGCATGCTCGGTAAGTCCTGTTATCTGCGCGGCTTCTTTGACGGTGTGCATGAGAAGACCTCCTTGAAAAAATAAATTGCGAAGTATGCTTGCCTTCGTGTAACACGAAGGTGATAGGTTTATTGTAATGCAACTATACCATTAAGGGAAAGCCCTGTTGAGGTGCCCAAATTTTGAATCTAAGGGCTGTTGCATACTACATTTAAACATTAGGAGGAATTACAATGCAAACCGTAACATTAAACAATGGTGTGAAAATGCCGATGATCGGCTTTGGTGTTTACCAAGTTCCAGATGCTGAAGCATGCGAGAATGCAGTATATGAAGCGCTGATGGCAGGTTATCGGTTGATTGACACTGCATCCGGTTATTTGAATGAGGAAGCGGTTGGACGTGCGATTAAGCGCAGTGGCGTGCCACGTGAGGAGCTGTTCATCACGACCAAACTCTGGGTTCAGGATGCCAGTTACGAGAGTGCTAAGCTGGCTTTCACCAAATCCTTGAGTAAGCTACAGTTAGATTATCTCGATTTATATCTAATTCACCAGCCGTTTGGCGATTACTACGGCGCTTGGCGTGCAATGGAAGAACTGTATAGTGAAGGTAAAATCAAGGCGATCGGTGTCAGTAACTTCCTGCCCGACCGTCTGATGGACCTTATCGTGCACAATGAAATTGTGCCAGCTGTTAACCAGGTCGAAACGCACCCGTTCTATCAGCAAACCGAGAGCGCTACCTTTATGAAAGAACAAGGAGTTCAACATCAGTCATGGGCTCCGTTCGCTGAAGGGCTTAATAACATGTTTGGCAACGAAGTGCTGACATCGATTGCCGTAAAACACAGTAAGTCTGTCGCACAGGTCGTGTTGCGTTGGCTTGTTCAGCGTGAAATCGTTGTAATTCCAAAATCAGTGAATAAAGAGCGGATCGTCGAAAATTTCAACATATTCGATTTTGAGTTGAGTACCGAAGATATTGAACAAATTTCGGCGCTGGATACACGGGAGAGTCTTTTCTTATCGTACCGCGATCCAGAAGTCGCCAAAATGATGGGTAACTGGAAAATTGATCTGTAAACCTGAATAAAACCTCATATTACGTGTGGTGAACTAGAAGCTGGTCTAACGGAGAGCGAACTTTGGGAAGGTGCTATAATCATCTTCTTATCGATTAACGTCATAATAAAAGAAAGGGTTTCAGTGCTTAAAGCTTCTATTCGATGACGTGCTCGTTGCGATACACCACACCTATATTGCCAGTTGGAGGCCTATAGCAGCGAGCTTAACTGGTGACTTTTCTGGCTTCAGCCAACCTTCACTATGCCCTGCTTTGTGTCAAATCACTCTATAAAAAAGAAAAGGCTCGCAAGGCAGGGTATGATGATTTCCCTGCCCAATACGAGCGTTTACGTCAAATGCACTCAAACGGTTGATCCGGGTGTGTACTTTGAGCAATCGTTTCATTTCATGTAGCGATATTCTAATAGATCCTTCAAGTTTGAGATTTTCCGCAGCAGCTTCTCCCCGACATTGGTTTCCCTCACCAGCTTCCGCTCCAGTTCTTTGTCCACCAATCTTTTTAGAGATAACACGTCCGTTCCGTTACATAACACATCTTCTTTTGAATTAAATTTCTGATGGGCGACGAGCTGCATGCCAAAGGAATTGTACAACAAGGTATATCCGGCAATGCCCGTTGTGGACTGATAGGCTTTGGAAAAACCGCCGTCAATCACGATCATTTTTCCGTTTGCTTTAACAGGACTCTCTCCACGACTTTCTTTGACTGGCGTGTGACCGTTAATGACATGTCCGTGATCTGGATTCAAATCAAACTCCTGCAAAATTTTTCGAGTGATCTCTTCATTTTCACGTAAATGGTAGTAAGGGTTCTTTCTCTCCTTATGTGCTTCTTTATCTTGGATAAAATACCGTTCAAAAGTGGTCATTTCTCTCTTTCCAAAGAGCGAGGAACATTCCCCTGTCCAGATGTACCATACCATATCCGTCGCCAGATCTTCTGTCTCTTCCGGATGGGCAAAGGCGTAACGTAAGTGATCTTCAAAAACATCGAGCAACTGACGGCCCGCATACGTCTTGTCTTCAATCTGCATTTCTTCCATATTTCCTTCTTCATCCAAAGGAATACAGCCATGGATTAACAAATTCCCGTTGTATTTTAAATAAAGGCTGCCCTTTTTCATAAGAAAGTTCATATGTCTGGCCAGCTTTTCGGAATGCTGAACGGAGAACAGCAGCTTTTCCATCACCTGGCGTTCTTCCTCCAGCAATTGTTCAGGCTTCTG
Source organism: Paenibacillus sp. E222 (assembly GCF_013401555.1). Taxonomy (NCBI): domain Bacteria; kingdom Bacillati; phylum Bacillota; class Bacilli; order Caryophanales; family Paenibacillaceae; genus Paenibacillus; species Paenibacillus sp. E222. The sequence goes on along the minus strand of NZ_CP058552.1, from coordinate 4,644,994 downwards.
CGGATTTACGGTTGCGAAACAGGTGTTTTCCAGCAGGTATGTTTTGCCGCAGATGTTGATTTCATTTTTGTCGTAATCAACCTGCTCCAGCAAAAGTCTTTCAGACATATTAAAGTATGGGCGTCTCTTGATAATCGGGATTTCAAGTTTAAACTGGATCATGGCAATGGCTTGATGAATTTTGGTGATCTGCAGAATTTCCTGCTCCGATAGGTTATGACCAGCCTGTAGCTTAGGTCTGAACGATAGATTGTCCTCATAGTATTTCTCCGCCAAGTTTAGCAGTGGGCGAAGATTGATTCCGTATACATCTTCGATGATATCCAGATTGTCGTATCTGGCGCAGATCCGGATAATATTCGCAAGGCAGACCAGAGAACCTGCGTAGGCGCCTATCCAGAGCACATCATGGTTCCCCCACTGAATGTCTACAGAATGGTAGTTGATTAACGTATCCATAATTTTATCGGGGTCCGGCCCCCGATCATAAATATCGCCAACCACATGAAGATGGTCAACCACCAGGCGCTGGGTCGTATAAGCAAGGCCGATTATGAGATTGTCCGCCTGGCCCAAAGATATAATTTGCCGATATATTTCCTCGTAATAAGGATCTTTATTGTTGGTCGAATCCGTCTTGTATAGAAGCTCTTCTACAATATATACATACTGCTCCGGCAGAGCTTTACGCAATTTCGAGCGTGTATACTTGGAAGAGGCGTAAGAAATAAGCTTAAGCATGTGTTCAATCGTTTGTCTGTACCACTGGTTCAGAGCCTGTTTATTGCTCAGCTCCCCTATGACCAGCTTTATTTTTTCTTCCGGATAATAGACCAACGCCGCAAAATCATTGATTTCTTGATCCGTCCAAACCTTCCGGAATAACTCTTTGATTTTCTCTTTTACCGTACCTGAACCGTTTCTTAGTACATGCTGAAAAGCCTGAAACTCCCCATGCAAATCACTGACAAAATGCTCAGTTCCCTTCGGCAGATTGGAGATCGCTTCGAGGTTGATGATCTCTGTTATGATTTTTTCTTCCGTATCATATTTCTCGGCCAGTAGATCTAAAAATTGCTCATCCAAAACAGATGTCCCCCTTCAAGGAAGTTATGTGGTATTGATTTTATAGGGAATTTCCAAGGGAAATCCTTTTGAACAATAGCTAAGAAGAAAAGCATTAGGTTTTTGGTAACTCTTTACTGTATGGTTAACAATAAAAATAAAATTATTTATTATATGGTGATGATCAGCATTGCCTTCCCCATCATACTCCAGTTCCTCATATATGAACAAATTTCATTGAATGGATTTACTTCAATAGGAATAAGTTCTTGTCCCGCGACACCTCTCTTTCTAATGACAAAATAATTAATGCTCTAGGGTTGCCAAAAACTTTCCAGTGCCTTTTTTATTAATCAAAGCAACTTCAAAATCAGATACCCATTTAAGGTCGCCTAAATGTCTAGCATAAGCGAATTCATCTGGTTGCTCTGAAATGACCTTCTCTAAAAGTACTTGAGTACCATCTCGTTGTAAAATAGATATAAATATATCCATGCTTTCTACATTATGATGGCATATGACTTCAGCATAGTACTTCTTATTAGGGCTCTTGATGTTTTTCTTCCAAGTCCATTCATTAACATAACCTAACTGCTCTATTTGCAAAGCGATATCTTGAAATGGTTTAATGTCCCAATTGTTACTTAGAGCAAGTTTTTCTATCCCATCCATTAGCAGTCGAAGCGTAGTCTTTTTTTCTCCAACTCACTTTTTGCATCGAAGTCATTCAAACTACATTGGATTGGCACCGAACACACACCTGAATCGTTAACAATCCTTTCGTCCGAAATGTTTTCTACACATTCTATTAGGACTTTCCAACAATCTTTCGTTTTGTACTTCCCAAATAAACGTTCATACATCGCTGTAATACAGCGAGTTTCCAATCTGAATGAACGTCTCTTCCATTTCCAATTCAACTCATAATCTAATTTTGTTGCTTCGTGGTACTCACATTTTTGTTTTTTTATTATAGATTCAATATTTTCATCATCAACAATATATGGTATATCTAAATCAAATTCTTTTAGATACATTTTGATCCTCTCCTTATATGACTCCCACTGGCGTGATTTTTGGTGTTTACCTATTGAATTGCCCTTATCCCATAGTTTCTGCGCATTTGCGCTGATTTAAGCATGCAATAAAAACCCCCGTTGATTCTAAGATAATATCAACAGGGGTTTAAAAATCAAGATTGTTTTATTTGTTTACATGAAATGGCCTTTTGATTAATTTCAGTCAAAACACGTCACTCACAATGATATTTCCCCATAAACTTTTTAATGTTTTACCATTAATCTTAACTTGATTTAATAGTTGTTCAACTGATTCGTACATAACTTGTGCTTCTTCATTTTCCTTAATACAGTAACAACCACTTACATTATAACTGATTAAGAAATGAGTATCATTCAAGATAAATTCTATTTCATGTCCGAGATTTAAATCTTCGGTGAATTCGTTGTAACTATACACCTTGTGTCTCCCTTCACTATCTCCAAGGACCTTTCAATGTCTCATCTTCGGTTACTGCATAATTAACTTCTTTCCAAACTCAAAACCCAAGTTTTAAAGGAATCTAGTATCTCTTCTAAATTTGTTGCTCCCCCTGCACCGTGAAACACTCCATCTCTCACAATACAATAGAACCAATCTTCTTCATTTCTCTCTTCTTCAATTGACTCAAACGGTACGTCTTCTAAATAAGTATCTGTCAAGTCGATTTCGACAGACCAACCGGGATTATCCACAGTATCAATTTTCACACCGTATGAATGCTCCCAATCACCATTACAGTTTTCAAGATACCAGTTCTGAAACCATTTTAATGTGTTCATCATACTTACCTCTTATTCGGAATTTCTTCAAGTATAGCTGGTCTATCTCGGATACATTCTTAATTTCCTCTACAGGTCATTTTGAACTATCGTTTCCCGTTAGTGAAATGTGATGCTCCCAGGTTAATAAATACTATTATAAATGTTTTTTTAATTCTTGAACAAAATCAATCGGCAGCATAGGGTCATCAGAAGCGGCTACTCGTTGAAGCTCTTTTAACCAGTTCATTGATTCTTCATTTAAATTTGACACATTGTATTTTCCTTCAGATATCCTTTCATAAAATGGCGGAAAAACAATTTATAATATTCCGTTTTATTTTCAAATTCCTTAAACGGATAAGAAAGTGCATAATACAATGTAATCCCAATATCGTTTACGAAATACGTATAACCGCAATCATCAAAATCGAACAAATAAATGTCTCCGTTATGCAGATAAAAATTACTTTGATGAAAATCAGTGTGAGTCAAACCGTATGTATCTTTGGACTTGGGCAGAGAATTAAGCTTGTTAATCTTTCTTTTAGAATTGAAATCATTACATCATCAGGTCGCAGGTTTTTCTCCGCCTTTAATTGAACTTCTTGGTCCCAGGTCTGTCGTTTAAACGCCGGATTGCTCCATTTATAACCCTTAGTGGCATGATGGATTTTCCCCAGAAATTCGCCCCATTTTTCGTAAGGCGATTCATTCCAATCTGCATCCGACACTTCTTTCCCAAGAGCCATTTCGTATGAAATGGCTAGGAACGAACCATTTTCTGCAGCAATTTCTTCGGCCATATTACCCCTGGTCGATGGAACAGCATTTGAAACTGCCAGTCCTTTATTGGACAAAAAATTTAAAAATTCAATTTCACCCCGTATATTATTTCTTGATCTTCTAATTGTATGTGAGATTTTTAAGATGAAAAATGCATTGTTTTTCTGGTATTCATAAACAAAGCTTTCATACCCCCTAATAAACGAACAGTGTCATTATTAATGTCATATCGCTTTGTTGCTTCGGTAAGAATCTCTTCAGTAAATTGCTTCTGCAAGGGCGATCGAGATAATTGATAGTATACTTGATTTCTCGTATCATCTTCTATCCCTTCTTTCATTTATAATTTAAGTAGCTTCTTAATTATTTCAATCGTAAATTTTGACGACCAACTAATCGATCCATTCGTGAATGCTTAAAACATATCATGTAAAATTCCACTTATTTCCCTGATATCCTGCCCGTTCGTTTAATGAAAACAGCAGCTGATTTTCTGATCAGCTGCTGTTTGTCGCATTCTCCAAGTGGATCGTGAATTGGCTTATCCGAAAGTGAACCAGAGCATTGAGGTTTTAATGTTATTTAGAGTTACATCTTATATGGGAAAAAGTGATTTTATTAATTTTTAATATCATATGGACGAATGTGTTATTTTGTTTCGATTAAAATCTCTTTATTCTCACATGACGTATAAATCAGTGTTTGGACTCTATAATTCATCGAAGTATCAATAAAAAGTATCAGCAAAGAGCATGCTAGCTCCCACTTCGGCTGGCTCAGTCCCTTCGTAGCAGTAGATAACCCTGTATCTAGCGTATTTACACAAGAGTCATCCATTTTTTTGCAAACAAAAACCGCTTATATCAAGCGGCTCGGAATGATTGTCTTGTTTTGAATCACGACAGCCGTTCAACATTAATTAAAGGCTGTATTTTGATGTCGAAGTCAACATTAATTTTCATATTTCCCCAATATTTCAACCATTGCTCTTCCGTTAGTTCTTTAGAAAACGGCTTAAGTGAATGTGTTCCGACCTCTAAGGGATCCACTTTCAACCGTTGCATACTTTTTAATAATTCTGACGTTTGTTCCTCAAGGTATACCTCAATCTCATGAATTAAATGTTCCAATGGTTCCTCGCTTTGAATATTCTTTTCTCCCTGGTATTCCTCAATTCTTCCTTTCAATCCTACATGTAAAGACAAGGATGAATAGTCACTCGATAGTTTCATGCGAATATTGGATCGAACACGTCCTAAACTGATAGATAACTTTGGAATGGCCAAAACTTTCAAGAAATGATCGTTATCCAGAAGTTGAAAAATTTCATCGCTTACGTCTTGAGTGACCATTACTTCTTTATCATTTCGGAAGAAGGCCGTTCCTACGTAATTGAAATTGTTCTTATCCGCATGAAAAACCGGCACGATCGGATCCTTAAGAGGGGAATATAACATCTTCATAAATTGATGAATATTGACAATGCTCATTTCACCTTGGTTATGCTCCTCGTAATGCTTTAACATCCGATAAAGAAAATAATCTTGGTTTTCTTGCTTCGTCAATTGATTTTTTATGTATTCATCAAAATCGCCTCTGACAATCAATAAATAGACACGCATTGAAATATCGGGATCAACCAATATCGTATTGATCAGCTTTTCAATGCCACCTTCTTTTGCCAGTTCCTCATTGATTAATAACATTCGCAGCTGTCCCTGCTTCAATTCTCGATAATAAATTAAATTAAACTCCTTGCCTCCCTGCTTTAACAGATCAACTTCCTTGGAGAGAAATCGTTTTTTTTCTTTGATGAGTGGTGGTACTAAAGTGCTGATTTTAAACTTTCCTTCCGTCCCCTTGTCAATCGACCAGAAAACTACCGGAGCGATCTCTTCGATCATATTGTTCTCGACATATGGAGAAGAGCAACCGACTATCCACATAAGGCTTACAATCGCCAATAAACCATAATGCTTGTATGGTATCATGCCTACATACTCTCCTTTCGTTTAACCACAGTGAAAAGGATCGTAGGAACAAGTAAATAAATGATTGCGCCGAGCCAAATTTGAATGTTCAGTAACATCTTTTGACCCGGAACCGTTTGCCATAACCATTGATCCATTATGATGATACTTATCAAAATGACGAACCAACTCGACAATAATCCGATCCGAGTTGTGCGTGCATTCATTTTTTTCATAAAGACTCTTCCTGCTCCATAAAAACACAACAGAAGAATTGAAATGTCAAATACATAATTAAACATATGGAAAGAGATAAGTATGTAATCGATTCGTTCTAAACCGCTCGTTTGAATGTATCTTCCCATATATACTACCGGAAAATTGATCTTGTTTAAGAAGTTCGAACCGTAAAACAATACCGTAGCAATGAATAATAATGAATATTCGATAATCGTCAGCATGTTTCCAATGACAAGATATTTCGATATTTTTTGATTGGAGCTTAACCATGGAACCATAAAGACCAAATATACTGGACCGGAAAATGCCGACCAAATAAACAACAAACCCTGCCATGATTGTCCAGACCATTCGGTGGGTATTAGAGGATATAAATCGCGGTAATTTGCAATCGGCGGAAAGAAAAAAGGTATAAACATGATTAAGATCCAAGCCCCACAAAAAAAGGCGATGACGACAAACCGCAATGTTTTCTCCATTCCATGTGAAGCCACAAATAAGCTGATCGAAAGAATAAAAAAGATCAGCCACTTTTTATTCATTGATGGATAAATAAAATTATGGAGCATTTCAACGTAACCCAGTGTTATGATTGAGATTTTTAACAATATGATCAAAAAACCAAATATTGCGAAAACTTGAACTGTCCGTTTCCCAAAAAGCTGTACAATTCCTTGATAGCCTCTCTTTGCATAACTGGAAGTAAACCATTTGCACAGCATCATCAAATTAAGTTGGGACAGTAACCCCAAGGCGACAATTCCCCAAACCATATACGAATGAACCAAATAAACCGGCATGATTAAAATAAAGTAATGCATTTGCGTGCGATTGACCAATAAAAGGAAATGGATGCCGCCAAGGGTGAAAGTTTGATTGAATAAGGATAAAGTCTTCATTTCTTCATCTTCTCCTGTCGCCATTTCTGTAGTGGTTTTAGATTATTCGGACGCGTTTTCATCCAAATCAAAGGTCCGCGAATAAAGAGGTCAATCCAATCCTTTCCATAAAAAGGAGAAAGCGGCGCTAAATAAGGTTGACCTAATGACGTTAATGCATGGATATGTGCAAGAATCCCGATCAGCCCGATCACGATTCCCGGCAACCCAAGAAACGATGCAAGGATAAGAAGAAGCACTTGCAACAGAACCATGGATTTTGTCATTTGATAATTGGGAACTAAAAAGAAAGCAATAGCGGATATACCCATCAAAACAATTAATACTTTACTTGCAAAGCCTGCTTCTACAGCTGCTTGTCCAATGACAATACCACCAATAACCCCTAAAGTTTGACTGGTTTTGGTCGGCATTCGCAAACTTGCTTCTTTGATGATTTCCAGCGTTACGATCATGAAAATTCCTTCCACAAACGGAGTAAAGGGCAATTTGCTTCTCGATTCCAATAATACGAAGAGAATCGGTAGTGGAACCATTTGGTAATGAAATGTCGTTAACGCAACATAAAAAGGAATCATCGTCAAAGAAATAATAAAACTTCCATACCTCATTAAACGTAAAAAACTGGCTACCGGCCAACGAAGGAAGTAGTCTTCTGGCGATTGAAATAGATGAAATAATGTAATGGGACAAATTAAGGCAAACGGTGAATTGGAGACTAATAGAGTCAGCTTACCCTCACCTAAGGCGTACGCACAGGCATCCGGCCGATCCGTTTGTAGAAACTGCGGAAAGACTGTATGGTTATGATCTTCAATAAAAGCTGCAAGCTGTGCGGAGTCTAAAAACTGATCGAAATCCACACTTTCAATTTTCTCTCTTGCAAGGGAAACAAATTCCGGATTAATTATTCCGTCTATGTACATTAACACAACCTTCGTTTTACTTAGTGATCCGATAGTGAAGCTTTCCGTTTTTAATGTCGTTATAGGCAAACGCCTGCGCAACATTGTAATGTTTTTATCGATTTGTTCGCTGAAGCTGTCTTTCGCTCCATATATAACAGTTTCCGTTTGGGAAGGTTCAACTGCCCGACCAAGAGGATTTTCCAATTGTACGCCTAGCCATTGATCGTTGACTGAATCGTATAGAAGAATAAATCCTTGCATTATTTTTTGCCCAGCATCTTCAATCGATATAACTTCAGAAACTTTGGAATTGATTATGCATGATGAAACCGAATGGCCAGCAGATCGCTGAAGTGGCTGAAGAATCGCCTCGTTTAAACGCTCTTGATCAATTAACGTTTTTATAAATAAAAGATGGACTGAAGCACCGGTACCTATTCTGTGCTCAATGATTTCGGCATCATCCATATGGTTTAATTTCTGTTTTAAATCATCAAGCCATGTAGACATTTGATGATTTTTCATTTGAGGGTCGTGTTTTTCAACCATGGTCTTCTCCTTTATTAAAGTAATCAAAACCATCATATGGTTGTTATCTTACCCTGCAACTAGAAAATCATACGACCGGCAATTTGTATTTTAAACCGTACAACGTTCGAGAATGAGGTAGAAATCTGGATCAGGATTCTTTTTTCGGTGAGAATGCATGTGGTACAAAATGATTCACGCTCCTCACCACAAGATTACAATTATTGGAATTTTGAAATACATTGAAAATCTTAATTATTATTCGCTCTTGTTCATGAATACGGAAAATCGACCGAGCTATGACATTGCCAGCTACGCAGGACCAGCAATATCGGGAACAACATGCTGCCAGATTAATGGAATGATGGCATTAAGGTACCCTTTGCATCTATCACCGGCTTCCTCTCGGGAGCAAAAAACAAAAAGACAGGCATCAACTGATACCTGTCCTATCTCAATTTCGTCAGAATTTCTGTATTACCCTTAAATAAAGGGCCTACGGTCCAGTACTTTATTCAAGATTCGGTCACTGATTACCTGTTCGGGAAGCACGGATTGAACAAGTGCCAAGGCACATACAGCACCGCATAAACTATGCAAATCTCCATAAGGTTCTTCCTCAGCGGATTTACACAAAATGAACTGAATAAATTGTTCGGAGACCTGGTTAATCATCGCCGCTGCCTCATCCCCTCGATGCTCTGTTTGCTCCTTAGCACTGATGAAAGTATACAGCCAGTCCAGTTGATTGAAGGTAAACTCCAGCTCCGACAAAGGCAATTGTTGACTATTAAACATATCCAGACAGGTATTGATTAATTGTTCAGGGTAACGGACTTTTCAGGTTGACGTTTCCCATGAGCATTAGCCAATAATCTCAATATCGCGAAACAGGTCATTATAATATAGTTTCCACTTTGAATTAACTGAATCCGGGAATACTCCTTTTATTCCGAACTTCAAATTAATCAGTTGTAGTTAGACAAGAGTGCATGGACTGCACCCCCATGGTTGGTCTCTGTCATACCATGGGGTGCAGTCCAGCGTCGCTGCTTCTTTTTTTGATGTCTTCAGGGAACAAAAACCTCCGGGTAATCCTTTCGCCAAGCGCCGATGCATCCAACTAAACAGGCAGTATAACAAGTCATTGCACTGCCGTCCTCGTTCGTTTCATACTCAATGGCGACATTGATACCGGATTCGCGCCATGCCAGAAACGGACCGGTGCCCCCGAGCCAATCCCCTTCTTCATACAATGCAGGTTGACCGTATTCACGAATCAACTCATCTGGCGTTGAATTCATTGTCATTCCTGCAGGAAGCTGTCCTGGAAACGGGGTATGGATTCGGTCATCCGAGCCAGGAGCTAGAAAATGGACGGCCCCGATCATCCATTCATCCGTGTTCAGATCGTCACGTCCAGTCAGTTCATGAAGTTTCGGGGAGCGATAAACGTCAAGGCGGATAGATGACTTTACAGACCAAATAATGTCGTCACTAAAATAACCGCTCGCCTTCGGTATACGTTTGACACCGAAGGATTGCAATACTTGTTGAACACGCCTGGAATCGTAAGGCTGACCCAGCATGGCAATGAGGTGTTCAGACGGTTCTTTCATGATTAGTGGCACACCTTTCTCTTTGTTCAAGCACATCCAGCTTTGGGTACATCATTGTGCACAAAGCAACTTTTTTAGCATAATCATCAACATATTTCGTGCTCAGATTACCTTTTTCCTGCCATAAAAAAAGAAAACCTTTATCACAAAATATCGATTAGAATAAATAACAGGAGCAATGTTGCTAATAAAGAACTCCCTAAACAAATCAGCACAATCTATGATCTCGGCGTTTCCTCGCCCTTTGATCCAAAAATCATATTCACTATCCTCTCCATTTCTTTGCTAAAGTGTTTATTGGTGGGTTCATAGTTCTAGTTGATATACTTCCGATCAATTTTGACCATAAACCAGCCTTCAGAGTTTCAGTAAATCACTTGTACCGCTAAAATAGCAACTTTAATGGGAGCCTTTTTTGTCTCTCGACACTTATTTAATGGGGGTAGTCATTCATGAAGTCGAAATTTCCCCGCGCCCCACAAATACCACTTCTCGAGCTCCTGATTCTCCCCGCTCATCTCCAGAAAATCCGGGTCCAGGCATCGTAGGCACGTTGCGTTAATATACTGTTAGTTGAATAAACACAACTACAGTTTAAGTACAATCTTCCCCTTTGTTCGTCCGCTTTCCATATGTCTATGATCCTCTATGATCTGCTCTAAAGGTTAGCACTTCTCAATAAAAGATTTTATTTTGTAATCCTTCATCAGTTGACTTAAAAAGTCTATGTCTACATTTTTCGGCATAAAAGTTAGTACATTCTGACGAGGACAAACGTATTCCGCATGAGATCCGAAACAACTTCCAATAACATGATCACCAACCTTATAGTTAAATGTATTAATCAAAGCATTTCGTACCTTAAGCATCATCCTATCGTCTTTCTTAATGGATGGCAGTTTTATATCCCTTATCTCCAGAACATCAGGTAAACCATAAGATTTGCAATCCTGTTTTTATATATATTTAAGATTCGAACTTTTTAACTGTTTAAAACCTAAGAAAATTACTGAGTAGGTCTTTTTAAATGAGAGTATATTTGCACGAATACTACAGCCAATCCTACCATTAGTAGTCCCAAGACCTCAATAACCGATAAATTACGATGTAAGATGAGAACATCCAATACAGCTACCTCCAATAACATCAAATTGTTGATTAGACTATTTTCATAGGCTCGCAAGTGCTTTTGAGTCCAAGTCCATAAGGAGAATGCAAATGAACCATTAATAATCCCCAGCCAAAGTATGATACCAACAAGTGGCCAAGAGATGCTTGGTAAACCTTCAAAAATGAGTCCGATTATTAACATCCCAAAGGCACCAATCGCCATGGGCATGAGAACTAGATCACCCAGATTCGCTTTTTCGTTTTTAAGTAAGTGCCTCGTTAATGCCAGATGGATAGCATATCCAGCACAAGAAGCGAGTATTAGAACAATTCCACTAAAGTGGCTTCCCCCAAAATCCCAAGGGAAATAGAAAACGACAACTCCAGTCATTGCTACCAATATGCCTAAAAAAGATGAGCGACCACGTAACTCTCTGAGCCAAAAAACATCTAGTATAATTAAAGCCGCAGTGTTACCAACTGAAAGTACCATGCTCGTTTGTGTTGGGGTGACCAGCATTTGCCCCGCGTATTGCAGTCCCTGTGCCATCATATATCCAGTTACTCCAAGAACAACGATATAATATGGTTGTAATTTGATACGGCCTCTTTTCTTTTGAAGATCCACTTCTGGTGCTATATTTTTTCGATTTACCAAAATCAACCTAATGAGTACCAAAGTGATTGTAGAAACGGCGTATCGTAATCCAGCTAAAGTAAAAGGTCCAATAGTATGTTGAAACGCTATCTTATTTAAGATGTAGGATGTCGACCACAGCAAGGTGACCAAAACGGCCGCACCAATAGCGAGAAAATAATGATCTTTAACTGCACCTATACGACCTGAGTCTTCGTTAGTCAACACAGCCACCTCTTTCTTCGTGAACAGTGAACCATTCTCTGATACACTCCTTTGCCTTTATTAAAGCTTGCCGATGATGATCATGGCTTCATTTCCATAACATTCTCCTTCCTATTTAGCTGCACTTATGGTTCGTATGTTATGATTGTAGTTAAAATAAGGGAAATAAAAAGAGTATAGTTTTAAATTTTAAACTTCCCCTTTTATTTGGAGGTGAATCTTCTGCAGTTATCTGAACATTTCTTCAATCTCAAAAAATTGTTTAGCACGCTCGAAGCACAGATTTCACACAAGACGACATTACAGGAGTTGGGCACAGTATGGAACTGCACACCACGTAATGTAAAGTGGATCATCCGTCGTTTATGTACGGCTGGGTGGATTGCATGGTCTCCAGGACGCGGACGAGGTAATCGCTCAACGCTGACTATATTAACTTCGGAAGCGGAAGTAGTGCTCGCACTTGCCCAGGAGGCAACGATTAAAGGAAGGTTTCATGATGGAATACGATTACTTGAGAACCACCACGTGGACGATGTAATACGTGGCAGATTTGTACAGTGGCTAGAGGGACAGTATGGTTACCGCGTAGATAAGAATGAACATTATCAATTAGACACGCTGCGTCTTCCCTTTTATCGAAGTATGACTAATTTAGATCCGGCTTTTACACTTCGGCGTACGGAGTGGCATATGGCCCGGCAACTCTTTGATACGCTTCTTATCAAGAATGATGACAATAACGAAATCCTTCCTCATTTGGCTTATTACTGGGAAACCGATAATACTGAGAGTACATGGACTTTTTACATACGTAAAGGGATACTCTTTCATGATAATACCGAACTCCATGCGAAGGATGTTGTCTATACTCTTGAACGATTAACTTCAACAAAATTTGGGCGAACAGAATGGACTGAGCTTCCAATAGATAAAATCAGGGCCATAGGCCCATACTGTGTTAAAATTAGTCTAAGACGACCTTATCACCTTCTTCCACAACTGCTTGCTTCTCCACGTGCTTCAATCCTCCCCCTCTCTTCGGCCAAACGTTCACCTGGGGAATTTGCACGTCTTCCCATTGGAAGTGGCCCGTTCCGAGTGGTAGAAAACGATGACTCCCAAATTGTTCTTGAAGCCTTTCCTGCTTATTTTTCGGGACGAGCTCAGCTGGATCGGGTTGAACTGTGGATCTTACCGGAAACCCGTTATCGTTCATTGCCGCTAAGGGAATTAGCTGGGGACACGCTTCCCTATATTCATCCATTTCAACTTCACCCACGAAACAATCAACCTCCTGACATTGAAAGAATAGAAACAGGATGCACTTATATGACATTTCAACTAAACAAGCCAGGACCTCTAGAATCTGACGATTTTCGACATTGGCTTAGTCTTGTAGCCAATCCACATCGCATGAATGCAGATCTCAATAATCATACCTATAGCCCTGCTTATAGTTTTTTTCCTGATTGGAGCATCATCTCTGAACAAATGTTAAAGCATGACTATCTGAATTATGGTCCCAGCTACTTAAAATCAGAACCAAATTTTCTAGAAGGACCACCCGTTCATCCACAACAAACACTATCAATTCTGACCTATCATATATTGGGTGATTCCTTGGAACGAAACGCTCGCTGGTTTAGCGAGCAATGCGCTATATATGGAGTGAAAATTAACGTAGAAGTTCGAGATTACGAAGAGTTTATTCGTCCAGAGATTATCGATGCTGCCGATCTTGTATTAGCTAACGCTGTTGTTGATGATAATTCGGTTATTTCTTTTTTACGTCTTATGTTTGACGATCGTCACGTCGTACGTAGGCACCTATCCCCGGAGGTTTATGAGCATCTAAACATTAGATTGCATAAGATCGAAAACGAGCCAGAAGCAAACAAACGAATTCTAATGACCCAAGAAACAGAACAATGGCTTAGAGATAAACGGGCTGTATTCTTTTTGTACCATCTAAACCAGTCCACTTACTACGATAAACGTTTAATAGGAATGCAGACAAACGCTTATGGCTGGGCAGATTTTTATAGACTTGCGTTACGACCGTCCTTTGATTGAGAAAACTTTTAATCTGAACAAGTTCTCTCGCATTCGCGATAGGAGCTTGTTCAATTAAAGAAAATAGTCTCAGGACTAGGAACTGCCCTATAGACTTGATGACCATCTGTCTGGTCGTCATCGCTATTTCAATACCTTGACCTTTCGAGATCAGTGAACCGGGTTTTACATCCAGCGGATTGCTGCGGTCTGGCGAATAAAATATCAATTTCTCTTTGTCGGCGATAGCTAGCGCAATATCTTCTTTCTGGCAAAGCTGGGCAAAAAACGGTGCAGCTTTGAAAATACTATCCAATAATTCAGAGCTACTTACTGTGAATTCCAATCGAACCTCTCCTCTGTCCGCATAATAACTAGACTTTATGTACTCTAAAATATTGTACCTGTAAAATGTTATTTCATTGTTAAGCGCGACTTGTATGCTTTACATATATATCTTCTTCTCCGAGGACTAATACAGAGACACAACAAATCACAATGGTACATATTCATGTCCTCATCTTGGGACATGAACTTGGTTCCTTAAAACAAAAAAGCCGCTATAATAGCGACTTTGAATGGAAGAATGTTCTTGTTCCGCGACACCATTCATTTTTTACTCTTTTCTACTACTTCTTCTTTTTTCTTTTTCTGAAGAAATCGAACTTGATCACATAATCAAAAAGAGAGGTAATTACAACAACTCCAAGTGGAAACAAGGAATATACCCATAGCGGATTATTTGGAGCTTCACCAGGAGGGGCATCAGTTAAATAAACATAAAGAACAACACAATAAATTATGGCCACTGCAATACCTGTTATATTTCTATTTTTCATAGTTGTTTTTCCACCTCTTGTACACAGAAATTCAAAGCATTATATCTTCCACTTAAGAATATCATAACCCATATTTGGAATAATCTATATCACCTATTAAATACTCTATAGTATCGATTGTAAAAATATTAGATTCTGTGAACCCAGGCCTCCGTCTCATATCTTTAGATCCCCTTTCGTACCCAACATAGCTGTTAATTCTTCAACATGAAAAAACTCCCCTCACAGTAACAGGATTTATCATTTCACCTGTCAACCGTATGGGGAGAAAACAACTTTTAGTAATAAGGTCTTAATGTTGTAATAACATTTGGCTCACTGTGACAGAAAAAGTTATCACTATTGTTAAGCCAGATACACTTTCGTATTAAGCTTTACTGTGAAGGGTAACTAGGTAACCGTCTGGGTCGGCAAATGTAAAAGTTCGTCCGAATGGTCCATCTATTGGTGAAGACGTAATCTTTACGCCTGCTGCAATAAGCTTGTTGTGGATTTCTTGCGTATTGGGGGCATGAAGCCACAGAGCGACACCAAGTCCAGGCTGAGTACCTGAACCGAGTTCTGTTTCAGGCAACAGGTCACGAAGAGCAAATGCAATAGGCTTTGTTTCGAAGACTACAGCATGAGGTGGCCCAGCCTGTGAACGAACCAGTCCAAGATAGTTTTGATAGAATTCTGCAGAGATTTCAAGCTTACTGGATTTTTGAAAGATTCAAGTTCAGAGACTACGACATCTGCCCCATATCTAATCGGTAATCGCCCTATATTCTTGTCCATTCCGTCAATATAAAAAGCCGCTATAATAGCGACTTCAAATGGGAATATCATATTCATCGTTGAACTCAGACTAATTCACTTTAAAGGAACTTAATTAGCTCTTCTAGCTCATCAACCAAAACTTTGGCAAGTTCAAAATTAGTATCTTTTAAAGCCAATTCGATTTTCATTTCAACAGACTTTTTCTTTTGTTCCGTTTCTAGATAGTTTTCATCAAAATGACTCGCATAAATCATCTCTCTAAATTCTTGTATACTCATCTTGTTAATCGTTTTGTCCTCAATAATTAAAACATAATCCATACCATTTACAACAGAATAGAAATCATGAGAAATCATGAGAATCGCACCTTTGTAGTCCTCAATAGCTTTCTCCAATGCGATTTGTGAATAGATGTCTAAATGGCTTGTTGGTTCATCAAGCAGCAATACGTTGGCTTGACTGGCAGAAACTTTAGCCAATTGAAGCATGTTTTTTTCTCCACCAGATAAAGACTCTATCTTTTGATCAAGGATTTCTCCTTCAAAGCCATAGTCCAAAAGATGCAATCTAATCTCATCATAAGTTTGAAACCCAGCATCAATAAAGTCGTTTAGTATGGTATTCGAATCCTTGAGCATTTCGCCTTGAAACTGAGATAAATAAGCCACTGTAGCATCAGCATTTATTTCAATAGAATCCTGATTATTTTGGAAGATTTCGCGGAGTAACGTCGTTTTCCCGGTACCGTTTGGACCGATCAGGGCTATTTTATCTGTCGATTTGATCTCAAAGTTCACATTTTCCAAAAGTAATTCGTCAAAGGAAACGCTATAGTTATTGACGTTAACCACAACGGGGTCTTCCATTTCCTTTTCGATGCCAAAACGGATATTCGGCTGCTTGATATCAACAAATGGTTCTTTTATTCGACGCGCTTCCAATCTCTCTTGAAACTTGACTCTGGCTTTTAACGCTCTGCCTCTGGAGGCTTCCGAATTATACGTGGCGATCTCTCTAAGATTGTCGATGATATGATCGTACCTCTCAATTTCTTCAGCTTCAGCTACCGCAATTTCTTGCAGCTCGATCTTCGTCTGAAGCAACGAGAAGTTATAGTCGATGTATCGCCCGTCAAACTCTTGGATCTCCGTGTTTTCAAGGTGTATTATTTTATTGAAACAATGATTCAAAAGATAGCGATTGTGCGTAACAACGAGAAGCATTCCCTTGTGGGAATTAATCAATTTTTTAAGTGCATTCAGGTTTTCAAAGTCTAGAAATACATCGGGTTCGTCCATGATCATTAAGTCTGGACGATTCAGCATTTCCTTCATTACTTGAATAAGTTTGAATTCCCCGCCGCTTAATTCGGATACATCAAGGTCTTTTAGCTTCATGAGGTTGGCCAGGTTTAGCTGCTTATTAATGGTGTTTTCGTAATTATCCCCATCCATCGCCTCGAAGGCATCCAAAGCCAATTGAACCTTTTCAAGCAGCGCATCCATATCCGACGTGGTGGCCATCTCCGCATACATAGCTGTGATTTCATCTTGTAACTTGATGAATTCTTCTCCGATATATTCAAAAACGGTCATTTCTTTCGTTTTCTCGACTTGCGAGAACTGACTCACATACCCAATTCTGCAATCGGGGTCTATCTCTAACTTGCCCTCGAACAAATATCGTTCAGGATCCATCAGGATATCGATCAGTGTACTTTTCCCACTGCCGCTTGTTCCGATAAAAGCGCAATGTTGTGCCTCTTCAAGCGTAAATGAAATGTTATTATATAGTTCTTTTTGTGGAAACGAGAAGGATAAGTTATCAACTTTTATCATAGTGTTACCTTTCTTTATAACTAAAATGGTGGCTAATATTAAATGTATTGTTAAACACAGACTTTTAGAGTAACACTGTTTACCACCAAGTACAATCCATTTGTTGCCCTCACCCCCACTTCGAAATTCAAATACTTTCTATAGAATGGTGGCTTGTTGGACAATTTTCAGAATCAACCACTGCGTACGATAATGAAGATTCATCTAAAACATGGACGAAAAAGCAGCCTGGACGTTTATCCAATCCCAAGAGTTTTCTGCACTTCAACCTATATGTATATACAAATTTAGGATTAGTCTTCATTTCCCCCTTCAATATTACGATAAATAGTATGGGGTTATACAATAACCATATTATTTATTACTTCCAAGGGGGAACAGAACGTGAGACAGACTCGCAAAAAAAAGATGGATTTAAGGTTCAAACTGTATTTGATCATTCTGGTTCCGCTGCTGGCCATGGGCGGTCTAATCATGTGGACCACTATCGACTCTAGTGAAAATGCATCATTAATGACCATGCAGCATAACAATCAGCAGCTGGCAGTGAATACTGCCTCTCAACTAGGTCAGGAATCGGAATTAATCACGACTTTATCCTCTACTGCTTCAGAGGAGAGCAACGAATACAAAAGTCTTAGAGACGAACTCGTTAAAGTTAGGCTTCAATCGGGAGCCTTATACGTTTATATGTATAACAAAACTTCAGACGGGTGGATCTACACCGTGGATGGAGCAGATTGGGACGATAAGGAATACAGCCCTTACGGGACTGCAATGGAATTCAAACCCCAGATTCAGGAACGCTTGTTAAGTGGTGAAGTCGTCACAACGGGCATTGTAGATGATCCAACCTGGGGACAGCTATTGTCCTCCTTTACACCAATCAAGGATTCGCAAGGTACTATTATTGGCTATCTGGGCATTGATATTTCTGCTGCAGCAGTGAACCAAGTCTCCGAGACATCCTTGAATAATGCTTATCGGACCATTATCCCGATTTTTGTGGTTGTACTCGTTCTATCTTTGGTTATGATGCTATTCGTAGTAAGGGGCATTCTCGGACAAGTGCGCGATATTAAGTCAAGCCTCGAACAGGTTGCTGATGGGAATCTCAAAGTCGTGTCCAAACATATGACAAACGATCAGCTCGGTGACATCAGTGATTTGATTAATGTCATGGTTGCCCAATTGACGAACATTCTGTTGGGAATACAGCAAGGATCCAATACCTTGCAGCATTCCTCGAAAAATATTGCGGAAACGGCTCAAACGAACCTGCGTCAGACCGAAGAACTTTCCAGAGCGATCGAAGAAATTGCCATAGGGTCTACGAAACAGGCCGAAGAGACAGAACAATCCGTCCAGCACTCAGAGAGTCTCGGCAAAATAATGGATGAAGTAGGTTCATATGTGCAACAGTTTACCCATACTTCAGAGCAGTTATCTGCCGTGCAAGTACAAGTTACACATGAACATGAGGTTCTGCTTGAAAAGAGCCGCGAGAATGCGAAGCGTGTTGAGCATCAGCAGGAAATTTCCAGTTCACTGACGACTCAATCGGAACTCGCTTCCTCCATTAGCGGACAAATACACAACATTTTAAAACAAACTCAAATTCTATCGCTGAATGCTTCAATCGAGGCAGCCCGCGCTGGCGAAGCGGGAAAAGGCTTTGCGGTCGTTGCTGGTGAAATGGGACAGCTCGCTCAGCAATCCGAACGTTCGATTCAGGAGATTGATGAAATCCTGAGTTCATTTGTTCAAGAGATACATCGTATGGGCAGTCATTTTGATGCGAATATGGTGGCGGTCAAGGAGCAGGAAGAACAGATCGCTGATTGCCTCCAGACGTTCAGACAGGTTAGCCGTTTATCGAACGAAGTGCATGAGCTGGCTCAACGTTTGGAAAGCCGTACGGTGGATATGCACTCTATTCGTCAGGAAGTGGAGCAGCACTTGAGCTATATTGCTTCCGCAACCGAGGAAACTTCAGCCATGGCCGAAGAAGTCACTGCAAGTGCTGTGGAGCAGCAGCGATCGGCCAACGAATTGTCGAACATATCCGGCCAGCTCGCCAGCCTTGCAGGGAACCTCAAATCATATTCTGATCAATTTCAGATCGAAGTCCGTAAATCAGATTCATAATAATAAAAACCCCGTTACCTGTCGATTCAGACGGCGGGGTTTTGCTTTATCTACCTTACAATTTTCTAATTCTACCTTGTAACTGTGCTCATCTTTGGATATGAACTTAGTTCCTCAAATCAAAAAAAGCCCCTAAAATAGGGACTTTGAATGTAATAATGTTCTTGTCCTGCGACAAGCATACACAGAATAGTGCATGCCTTTTCTCTTCAGTGCATATATACACAATTCGGAAATTATCCAACCAACCACTCCATTCCATTAAAATGTATGAATTATTGCTACAGAATCGCTTTTTGAGCCTTAATAGTGGAGGAGAAATATCAAAATCTATCCGACATATTGAAGAATTAACTGGTATATTGCTACGGAAAGCCCTAAAATACTCGCTTTCATTTTAGATGGATGATATCTTTTGCTGCGAAACAAGTACAGAAAGATCACTATAAATCCTAAGGGAATCCACAGCTGAAAGACACCTTCTGTTGTATAACGAGAATAAATTGGAATAATGGAAGTACTGATCAAAAAGTAAAAGAAAACTGTAAAACGTCTTGTTTCTAAGTGCTTGCTCCACCTTACTAAAAAGAAAAAAATAATGATTCCGATAATTGTAATGTGTAAAGGGGGGAGAAGAATAGAAACGTTCCCAAATTTGAACTCCATTTTGCATTGCCCTCCTCTTTTTAATCATCACTACTTTTTGTTCCGGATTGGGGAAGCATGTACATTATATGTTATAATTGAAAGGTTGATTTTACCAAAAGAAAGGAGGAATGTAAAAAAAACATTGTTGAGTTTATAGTTTTCGCTTAAGATTTTAGCTTTATTATGGAACCATTCCAAACAGGTGGTGCCAGGCAAAGAACCAGTAGATATTGGGTACTTCATAGATCGCGGAACTAATATCCATGTCACAAATTTAAGAGGTACATCTCCCATTGATGTGGCGACAAGCTATAAACCAGACAAGATCATCCCATTTTTAGAAGAATATCGACCATTACATCGAGACTAGGAGGAACTCATATCATGAAAAGGATCACCAAACGTACTTTTCTAATCACTACTCTAACAACGTTCATTACTATTTCCTTAGTCCCCATCGCCACTTCAGTATCTGCTTCTGATTACAAGCAACTTCCAAAGCCAGAGTGGACCTATGACGTACCTACCGATACGACAACCCAAATACATAGTAAGAACTATTATTTCACAGGAAATATCTTCTACCCGATCGTATCAGAACAGACTAACTCTCAAACTGCATATACATTCTTGTATCAGTCAGATCGCTCTACCGGCAAAACTAAATCCGTACACTCCTTACTAGCGATAGACGACAAAACTGGAAAACAGAAGTGGATTCATAAATCGCCTATGCCCTACAATTCGTTTGAAATAGATCAGAGCGGTAACGTCTACTACTTCGATGAGGTAAATTCCGGTAACAAGAAGGTATACCAGTTGATCTCTCTGGATTCAAATAACAAGCCACGATGGGTCAAAACATTCAAAGAGCACTTTCAATTCAATATCCTAGAAGATGGGCGCATAGCCGTGATTACTTTCACAAAAGACACCAGTGTGATTACTCTTTATACAAAGGAAGGCAAGCCGCTTATCAAAAGGGAGTTTCCTGGCCACGTAAGACATATTCAGGGGAACTACGTCGGTTTGTTAAATTCTGATGCTCCGAGAAACACGACGACAATTGATATTTACTCCATTCCTACAGGAAAGAAGATTATTTCCGCTGTCCAACCGCAGGATCACGTCAATATTGTGCATGCTGACTTTGAAGTTCTAAGTGGCGGAACTGTGATTGTTCCCATCTACGATGCAAAGATGGAAGTGGAAACCTTGCACGGCTATAAGCCTAACGGGGAACACAAATGGATCAGACCATTGCCTAAGCCAGCACAGAATGCCGTTTTCGGTACAACGTATGCGCATAATATGTACGATTCTTTGTACGTATCCTTAGGAAATAATTATCTGATTCAAGAGAAAAATAAGCTTAGTCTGTACAATACTAACAATCAATTGATTGCGACCAAGACGTTTACTGATTTACCTGCACAAGGACTGTTACAACGACTAAATGATCAGAGCATTGTCTTCGGAGCCGTCGACAAAACACAAGCTTGGTATGATTCATCTAAACCGGAGCCTAAGAAAGCCGCCTACTATATTCTGGACTCTAACACACTAAAAATAAAAAACTCTTTTGTAATCGATGACGCACTTTTTCACCAAGCCGATGTTCGTTTTCACGATGCAAATACATTCTATATCCAGATGAGTGAAACCATTGCCAAATACATTCTAGAGTAGCATATGCAGGCTGGAGTTCCCCCCCCCATTTTAACGATGTATGCCTAGCCCCTCTCCAGGAGCGAAGTCATACATCGTTTTTTTTTATCAAATGAGCAGCCTGCAGAATTGCAGACTACTCATTAGTTTTATTGAGATATCGTTTCCTGTTAGCTTAATGAAAGAACCTTATTTTTCTCTTGTAGGGCCCACGTAATCTCAGATTCATTTCCGACTAGAGTTATCATTCGCCTGCTAGATCTTAAATGTTTTCCTTTATCCAAGAACGCAGCTTATCTGCATAAAAAGCGCGTTCATCTAGATCAGATGGAGAACCCTTTGACAGATAAAGTTGATCATTCATATATCTAGGGTAAACATGGAGATGATAATGCCACACGTCTTGATTGCCAGCAGGCTCATTATGTTGCCGCGTAGAAATCCCTTCACATCCATATGTACTTTTCATTGCAAATGCTGTAAGTTGAGCCGCGCGGTGAATTTCAACAGCGTAATCCGCAGGGAGGTAAAAGATGTTCTCGAAATGTTGATTCGGAATAACAAGAACATGTCCTTTATTTTTTGGCCACCATTTGCTCGCTATAAATGCAGTTACCTTTTCATTCTGATAGATGATATCCCTTTCTTTTGTTCCCTGATTGGGGCGTTCGATCCCCCAAACACAACAAAATGGACATTCGTATCCTTCGGGCTTATGTGAAAATAATGCTGTCATCTTTCGCATTCCACTCCTTTCATATTTTTCCAACCACCTATTAGACGCAGGCCGTTTCTGTTCGTTGCGTTATCCTCAATATTGGTAATCAATTAGAGCTCTCCTTCACACCGGCATGCACGGCTCTCTTCCCATGATAAATTGGCAAGGCTTTTTGTCTTGAACGTAGTAGTATCGCTTTGCTAATGTAATCTTTAGATTTTCTTCAGAATTATGCTTATTAATTCCTTAGTTTTTTTCATTATGATTTCTATATCAACAAGAGAATATCATTGAATGCAACCATGGAGGATACCGCGATGAAAACATCCGAACCGTTTCTTTTCCTGCAAGGATTTCTGAGGAACCCCAAACGAGTAGGCAGTCTCCTGCCCAGTTCCAAATTTCTAGCCCGTAAAATCGTCCAGTGTGTACGATGGGATGAGGTTAGAATCATTGCTGAGCTGGGGCCAGGAACAGGTGCCGTCACACGTCTAATGAAAGCAGAATTACCGAAATCCGCATCCGTGTTTTTATTTGAAAGAGACCCCAAAATGAGAAGTAATCTGAAGAAAACATATCCTGAATTCATGTTCCATTCGAATGCATCCTATCTTTTGAAAAGGATCAATCAAGAACATATCCATCAGTTGGATAGCATCATTTGCGGACTGCCCTTTTTTAATTTTTCCAGAGAAATGAGACAAAACATCCTGTCACAGATTCATACAGCGCTCCGACCTGGAGGCACACTAGTTTTGTACCAGTACTCACTTCATATGAAGAAACGATTAGCTGACTTATTCGATATTGAGAAAATTCAATTTGTGCCCTTCAGCTTCCCTCCTGTTTTTGTGTATACTTGTCGCAAAAAGAAAGATGAAGGACACAGTGAAACGAGAGAAGCAGTTTACTAACCATACGAAGTGTTAAAGAAAAAAACTATCTATAAAAAGATGGTTTTTAAAGGAAGTAAGATTACCGTGCCTTCTCAACACGATCAATAAGTTCTTGAATCACCTCGTCAGGCGACCGATCAATCATCCAATTTTGCCCAAACATCTGGAACAATTTCACCACAGGGAAGTCCTCCCAGAATCCAACGAATTCTTCGTTTAGATACACCTTGTCCGTTACATGCTCGTTCATTTCATCCAGGCACTCTTCTAACACTTTTTTTGCCACGGAATCGCTCAACCATTCGCTGAGCAAGCTGAACTTGTGGAACGTGACTTCTTCCTTTCCGAAGTTGCAATGCAAACGTTCGGTGATCCGAATGTCTCGGGATGAGCTACCCAGTGCGATTTGGAAAAATCCACTCTCTGCAACCCAACGGTTATACTTGGTGTTGTAGTATGAGAAGTCTCTCTCTTCAAGCTCGAAGACGATTCTGCGTTTTTCGCCTGGCTCAAGCTCGATTTTGGCAAAAGCTTTTAATTCCTTCTCTGGACGGGTCCAATTGCATTCCTCATCATGCACGTATAATTGAACAACTTCCTTCCCTTTTTGCTTGCCCGTGTTTTTCAGTTGAAAGGACACCGTAACCCCTTTCTCCACTTGAGCTACTTCGAGGTCCGTATATGAAAACGAAGTGTAGGACAAACCATGACCGAACGGGAATTGTGGTGCAAGTTCTTTACGGTCGTAATATCGGTAGCCTACAAATAGGCCTTCGCGATAATACAGTTTGCCGTTTTCTCCCCGAATCCGCATATGGGACGGGTTATCCGACAACTTCACTGGGAAGGTCTCGGATAATTTGCCTGAAGGGTTCTCCTGTCCAAACAATACTTCTGCGATGGCTCTCCCCATCCCTTGGCCCGACAACCAAGAATGAACAACACCAGGTACAAGCTGAACCCATGGACGCATGACAAGAGCGGAGCCACTGCTTGTTACCACGATGCACTTAGGCTGAACCGCTGCAACCGCCTGAATTAACTTCACTTGATGCTCCGGAAGATCGATGCTCTTCAGATCGCGCATCTCCGATTCGGCATATTCCGGTTGGCCAACGAACAGGACTGCCACGTCGGAATTCATGGCCAAAGATACACTTTCCTTAATCAAGTCTTCCTGAATGGAGTCATCCTCCGGGTAACCTTCAGCGTAACCCAATGTTACCGAGCCTCCGGCCAGCTCCTTTATTTCATCCCAAGGAATGTCGACTCTAGTAGGGGTTACCTTTGCACTGCCCGCCCCCTGAATCCTAGGTTTCTTGGCAAACCGTCCAATTACAGCAATCGACGAGATCGAATCCGGCTGCAGCGGAAGAATCGCGTTTTCGTTTTTTAGAAGGACAATACTTTCGGCTGCCGCTTTACGTGCAAGGGCATGATAGTTTTGATCTCCGGAAGAGTCTGTGGCTTGGTTGCTCGTCACCCGCTCGACCAGCTTCAAAATGCGGGCAACACTCCGATTCAGCTGTTCTTCGGAAAGAGTCCCGTTCTGAATGGCTTCCACGATCGCTTTGGTATTGTAATGAGCAGGACCCGGCATTTCAAGATCAAGTCCAGCCTTCAGGCCGCGAATCCGGTCATTAACGGCAGTCCAGTCGGACAGAACAACACCTTCGTAACCCCATTCTTCTCTCAAAATGTCATTCAGCAGATGTTCATTCTCGCTTGTATACGTTCCATTCAACAAGTTATAGGAACACATAACCGTCCATGGATCAGATTTTTTGATGATACGTTCAAAAGCACTAAGGTAAATCTCGCGCAGTGTCCGCTCGTCTATTTCCGAACTGGTTACCATTTTCTCAAACTCCTGATTGTTACCAGCAAAGTGTTTGAGTGAAGCTCCCACCCCCTCGCTTTGGATACCGTTGATGAATGATGCACCAAGTTCACCTGTCAAACATGGATCTTCCGAATAGTACTCAAAATTTCTTCCGCCAAGCGGTGTTCTTTTCATGTTGACTCCCGGTCCGAGCAGTAACTCGACATCCATGGCCTTCGATTCACGACCTAGCGCGACTCCAACCTCATACAACAAATCCGTATTCCAAGAGGAGCCTATCGCAGAACCCGTTGGGTAACAGGTCGCGGGAACATTCTCTGTCGTAATTCCCATTTCTTCGTCACTGTTCGTTTTACGAATCCCGTTAGTTCCGTCATACATATGAACGGGCGGGATATTTAACCGCTCAATTCCTTTGGTCATCCACATATTTAATCCCGCGCAGATTGAGGCTTTTTCGCTAAGAGTCATTTCCGTCAGCAATTCATTAATCGATTTGTTCATGTCAATCCATCCTTTTTAATCAGTTTTGTTCCTGTTCCTTTTTCAGTTCTTGAGCGTCATATAGTTTGAAAAACGGGAACCAGACAACGAATACAATCAGCAGGATTACCGCCAGCAAAATGAGTCCGTTGACGCCGGACATAATGTAGGTTGACAGTCCGATTGGCGTATACCACAATTGAAAGATTTGGCTCGGAATTCTTGCAAAACCCATATCTAACGCCAAATACACAATAATCGGCGTGATGAGTCCGTTGATCCACATCGGTACCATGAGCAGCGGATTAAAAGCAATCGGTGCTCCGTACACGACTGGCTCGTTAATATTGAACAAGGAAGGGATAATAGTCGCCTTGCCGACAGACTTTAATTTTTTCGATCTTGCTAGCAGGAACCAGACAACAAGTGGCAAGGTTGCACCCATTCCCCCAATACCAAGCCAGCCGGAGAAGAAGGTTTCGAAAGTATTGATATTGACTGGATCTTGTCCTGCTGCGACGAGAGCAGCATTCTCTTCGATTGCGGGTATCCATATGGCGTACCAGATCGGTGTCATGACCCATGGACTTACGCCGAAGGAATAGAGCACAACACCGATGAAGTTAAACAATACAAACCCAGTCAGGCTTTGCCCCATCGCATTGATGGGTTCGAACACGCTTACGATCAGTGCAAAGATATCGAAATGAAGCTGGTATACGAGCAGCCATCCAGAAGTTAACACCAAAGCAATAGGGACGAGAAAGTCGAACCAATCCATGATGAACTCGGGAAGAGATGATCCTTTTTTGAAAAACGAGAATTTATTGCATACATTCATGACAAGTGCAACAAATACCCCCACCAAAAGCGCCGTGATCATACCGGAAGGACCAAATCGTTCAAGGATGAACTGAATGGTTCCATCTTCATTCACGCTCGGATTAAGAAGCATAACGAACAGGGAGACCCCTGACATCCCCGCAAGCAGCTTAATTTTGTGGCGATCCTTTTTTTCCATGACTACATACGGCGTCAAAAAAGCAATAAACAGACCCAACAAACCAAAACTGAATGTCGTTATGGGTGTCAGGTCCGGCATTCCCGGAATGAAATCCTGCAAAATCGAAATTAATGTAATGATCGAACCGATAAAAATCATCGGAATAGCGACCATGATCGCTTCTTGAATCGACGAAACCCAAATATTGTTCGTAAACGCCTCCAATCTGGGCGCAAACGATTCTGTCATCCATTTCATAAAACGCTTCATCCAAACTCCCCCTACTTTCCTCTTAGCTGCTATAACCATAGTATAAAGTTTCATGTTAACGCTTTCTTGTTGTAACTTGCCGCATCTTGGTTCGTTTTTTGTCCTCTTCATGCCTTTAGTTCTATCTTGTCTGCTTCAGCTGGAATTAAACAACAAAAAACACCCCTCCCTTTCGGAAAGGATGCCTTCAGTTGAAGATTACACAATCATTTAGTACTGCCGATCGAGGGTAAGCAGCGTTATACCATGCGGCGGGAGCAAAATTTCTTTGTACCAATGTTCACCCTGCACGATTTCTGACCGGATTACCGGACCGCTTCTGCCGTTTAAATAGGAGATCTCTTCGGCTGTTAAAGAATCTGGTGAACCCATACGGATCCACTCGTCAAATACCGATCCGTGCTCCCGATCCAGTCGATAACTGGTGCATTTATACGTTCCTGAAAGCATATGTAACGAAAGTTCAAATGCCTTGATTCCTTTTTCCTCAAACACGTCATAACGCGATGAACTAGATAATTCCGACCAATCTCCACTCGCAAACAGCTGATCTACATGTACGTAGTGATAGAACAGGAACTGTATGCTTCCGTCACTTTTTCGAGTTCCGACATAACCGTTTCCCTTTACAAGCAGCTCGTCCCCCAGCTTTTGCATTAGCTCAAACGCATAATACGCCGGCTTTTTCAGCCCGTCACGATTGATCAGACCAAAACCTCCATAGAACGGAGAAGCAGGAACGATGCTTTCTTCGAATACGTCAGTAAAGGACCAGAAAGCCATCGCCTTTACGTCGCCGAGCGTATTCATGGTTTGGTAGATAACAAAAGGAGCCATAAACATCGTATCGTGCAGCAAGTTTCGGTCATACAGTGAAAAATTCCACTCCGTCACATGAAGCTCAACATGGCCATACGATGACGCATTCATTTTTCCCCGTAAACGTTCAATGCTTTCCTTATAAAAAGAAGGCGGCATAATCTTCGTCAGACGATCTTCATCAATTTTAAGTTTCGGATACTCCGAATAAATATGGAACGAAAAGAAGTCTAGGGGCACTTCACGTTTTTGGCAATATGCCAAAAACTCTTCAGTCCAAGTATCGTTCCAGAGGGAGCCGTAACCCATGGCAGGGCCTCCTGCTTTCAGTTCGATCAACACCGATTTGATCGCACAAACGGTGGATTCATAAAAAGCAAAGTATTCTTCCTTGCTCCCTGCCCAACAGACTCCTGCCAGGTCAGGCTCGTTCCACACTTCGAAATACCACTTCTTCACTTCTTGCGCTCCATATCGATTCAAACAATGGCGAATAAATTCACTGACAAGTGCTTCCCATCGGGCGGGATCGGACGGAGGACTGATATTCCCTTTCCACTGAAATATCGTTTCATTGGACCTCGCAAGTAGACTCGGCATGAAACTTAACTCCACAAATGGCCGGATCCCCTGATCCAGAAGGAAATCATAGAGCTTGTCCACGTAAGACCAGTTGTAGACTGGTGTTCCATCCTCATTCTCGCTGTACACCATCATCTCATCATTGAATATGCCATGAAACCGGATGTAACGAAACGGAATTCGCGCCCTCAATTCGGCCAACTGCCTCCGCCAATCTTCGCGCAAACCTTCTGCTGCTCTGCCGGCAGTCATGGTAATATTCCAGTGTTTCTCATAAAGAACTGTAGTGTGGTCTTTCCGTATCTCGATATGATGTTGCTCTTCCATCAAGGCTTTCGTTGGTGGAAGCGGCACCTGCTGCGTTTCCGATTTCTCGTCCAGATACCGATACAATGATCCCATCGCGTTTAACGTGTCCATCTCATAATAATCCCCGCTTGAAGATTCCTCGTATGTTTTGGGCTTTCGGTTCTGGTTCGTATTGGGTGATTCTGGCGCGAGCGAAGCTTCGCGGTAGGAGCCGGGCGTGCAGCCGTACTTTTCTTTGAAGTATTTGTTGAACAGCTTTACATTGGCGAAACCACAATCCAGCGCGATTTCCGAAATTTTTTTCTCACTCCCTGCCAGTTGTGCCTGGGATTTCTCCAAGCGAATGAGCGTTAAGTATTTTTGGAAGGGGATTCCGATTTTATCGGTAAAAAAATGGGAGAAATAATGCAAGCTCAAATGCTCATAAGCAGCCATGTCTTGTAGCGTAATCTTCTCACTGTAGTGGCTGTCAATGTACGCAAGGACCCTGTTCAGTCTTTTATAATCGTACTCCTTGCTGCTCTCCTCTGCATCCAGATTTGTCCCATCGGAAAAATATCGCAAAAGGCATCCACATAACATCTGCAGTCTGCCTATCGTGTAGCTTCGATAACCCTTCGTTTTTTTGTTGATCTCCCATACCATTTGAGCGAGGTTTTGTTTGATGCTAGTTAAACGTAATTTATCCCCATCATTATTCAGAGCAGAATTACAGGAGATAGACGCATTAGTGTTCAGCAATTCTGGACCGAACTGCAATGTCAGAAGTACATTGTCTTGATTGGTCCGTTCAATCTTATGGACAGACATGCTATTGACCACGATTACATCATCTTCATGAAGCGTGTACTGCTTTTGATCCAAATACATGATGATTGAGCCTTGAAGGACATACACAATTTCAACTTCCTTATGCCAATGAAAATCAACATGTTTCACGCTGTTTACAAAGAGCTTCATGGGTAGGTCGTCCTGATGCTGTATAAACTCGTATAGATACCGAATCGACTTCTCCTCCCCTCGTATTAAATTATTATAGACATAGCGTTTACAATAAAACAAAAGACTACACCTAATCGTAAGCATCTGTGCTATAGAATCAATATAAACGCATGATAAATACATAATGATTTTTCAAAAGCAAAAACCCGTTATTCCCTCACACAATCTAGTCCACTTCTCGTCTGACCATCAACCCAACCCAACCCATCGACCTCCAAAGTGTTTATAAGTATGAAAAATAGTAATGCTCCTACCTTCAATAATTAAGTGCTAATATAAATACCACTTTTACAGAACGTATGTTCCTGTTATTATGTAGTTATAGTGTTTTGTTCTAGATTATATTCCCACTTAGAAAGGATTACATAATATGAATTTATATAAGTTTGAATTAACGGTTAATGGGTTTCTTTTACGCGTTCATTTTAGTGCCTCTGAAGAAAGTGGATTAAAATGGTGTAAACGAATTGCTTCTGAATTCCAGAGTAATGTTGCTAATTTGGAGATAAAAGTTGATGTACATAAAAAGGAGAAGCAAAAGAATGCATGGGAATATCACGGAAAACCTTATTTATATGATCGAACATTGAGGAAAAAGCCACTTACAAAGAAAAACAATGTAGCTGAATCAACTGCTGCTATGTAAAGGGAATTAAAAGAAGCGGAGTATACCTACAAACCCAATCTGGTATAACGGATCGAACCCAGTTTTTATACAGACCCGTTCAAGCAAGCCGGAAACATGCCGACAAGCAGGTACGGTCAGGCAAATCGCGGCTGCGAGTAACATAGCCGAGAACCTGATCCCGATTGCCCGGCAAGTTCCAGGTACCCGATCGTGGTTATGAGCCATTCTTTTCCGGCAATATCCGTGTCAGTAGCTATGACCTTGATCATCTAACCCTGTTTGCTGTCGTAAATTTTTTTCAGCAGGTCCGCAAACTGCTGTTTATCGCTTTCGGACAAACAATTCGTAATCTGAAGGCTGAACTCATCCAAAATCCGTTTCAGCACAGGTTCGAAATCTTTCGCTTTTTGCGTTGGATAAAGCCGTATTTTTTGCGCTATCGATCATTCAATCTAAGTTCAATAGATTAGGGGTTATTCCAGAAAGTTCCCCGCCATTTTGCCTATAAGGTATGCCTGAAACCAGGTTTACCTTTTTTTAGTCGGCTCTCAAATGTTTTCAACTGCTTGTCACATCGAAAAAGCGAATAAACTCTTCAAGGATCGCACCCAAGAAGAGTTTATTACAAAAGTTTTAGCTTATAGAATCGATGTTCGTGAGGATGTCGATACAGAACGGTATCTTAGTAAAAGATATGTGTCCAATTTATACTAATGCATGTGGTATATAAAGTTCTTCTAAACGGGTAATTTCTTCAGGCGTTAATTTAACCGATAACGCTGAAACCGCATCTTCGAGATGGCTGATTTTGGTCGAACCGATTATTGGTGCTGTGACCTCTTCCTTTTGCAGCAACCATGCAAGAGCAACTTGTGCGCGCGGGATCCCTCGGTTAGCTGCAACTTCCGCAACTCTTTCTGCAACTTTGCGATCAGCTTCTTCCGTTTTAATAAACAACGCTTTTGCTATTTGGTCATTCTCGGATCGCGAGGTCTGCTCATTCCACTCCCGGGTTAACCGTCCTGCCGCCAAAGGTAGGTAAGGAGTGATACCAACCCCCTCATCTTTGCAAAGGGGGAGCATTTCTCTTTCTTCTTCACGATAAAGCAAGTTAAGTCTATTTTCCATGGAAACGAAACGTGTCCAGCCATTGCGCTCCGCGACATGCTGCGCTTTGGCAAATTGCCATGCCAACATGGAAGATGCTCCGATATATCTAACCTTTCCCGACTTAACTAAATCGTGAAGAGCCTCCATTGTCTCCTCAATTGGTGTATTAGGATCCCACCTATGGATCTGGTACAAATCGACGTAGTCTGTTCCAAGCCGTTTTAGACTGTTATCAATTTCATTCATGATGGCTTTACGGGAAAGCCCCATTGCATTCGGACCTTTGCGCATCGGAACAAATACCTTTGTAGCGATGACGGTTTCATCACGACTGGCGAAATCCTTTAATGCACGTCCAAGAATTTCTTCACTTGTTCCGTCAGAATACATATTAGCAGTACTAAAAAAATTAATGCCCATTTCGATTGCTTCTTTAATGATCGGTCTACTGTCCTCTTCATTCAATGACCATGGGGTATTGCCGCGTTCAGGTACGCCGAAGCTCATGGTTCCAAGACTTAATTTCGAAACATCCAAACCGCTTTGTCCCAGTTTCACATATTCCATTTAATAACACACTCCTTATATTTGTAGGGCAGGCGTTACGCCTTATCGATGAAGCCCGGGCATACAGCGTTGACCTTAATGCTTGTGGACTCAAGTTCTGATTGCGAAAGCAAGTGTAATCGCATTGAGAGCGGTTTTAGACGGACTATAAACGGCGCCGAACATTTCACGATGCGAATTGGCAGGGTCTGCGTTTAAAGTCAACGAACTCGAGCCGCTTTTTCATCCGTTTTTTCTCCTTCCTTTGCTTCTTTGCAAATCTTTATAATCTTCGTAGGTTGACATATCAACCTAAAGATAATTTCATCTCTTTGGTTGATATGTCAACTCACAAAACAAACTGTAACATCTTGTGGTTGACGTGTCAACCATGGTATTATATTCGCATGGATATTAACGAACTAAACGAAGACGAAATGCGAATATGGAATACGTGGAAAGGCTCCTTTAAACGAGTCTTCGGTCGCGTTGTAAAGGAAATGTCTGAATATACAGGACTATCAGAAGGTGATTTTGGAGTATTAGACCGTTTAGTCCAATTTGGAGATGGTAAACTTCGCCAACAGGAACTAGCTGACTCGATGGACTGGGATAAGAGCCGATTATCTCATCATCTAACGCGTATGGAAAAAAGAGGTCTAGTTCTGAGGAAACCACTAGACACAGAACGTGGTGTGCAAGTCATTATTACTTCCGCCGGAAAGTCCGCCTTGGATGAAGCCCTTCCCATTGTCTCAAAGGCAATACGCAAGTATTTTCTAGATCTATTAACTGATCAAGACATTAAGTCAATAACTGAATTGGCGGAACGAACCAAAAAAAGTACTGCAATTGACAATTAACGGGGCCCTCACGCTGAAAATAGCGGAGGGGTTGCTTTCTTCATTTAAAATTTTTCTTGCATTAACTAATTTTCATAATCCTCCCAAATGATCTGCTCCATAAGTAAGCGCATAAAAATGTACCCTAACCCCAGACAATAAATCCTTGCGTTACAAAATAAATCCAGGCCATTTTATAGACAACGAAACTAAAAAAATGATTTCATCTAAGATCCATATTTCGCATCATGAGCACTTGCTCAACATTTGTTGTGAAACCTAATTTTATCAATAGATCGTTCAAAAGTTGATTGGATTTACGCAAATTAGCTGTCCCTCGCCTGCATACATAGTCTAACGGGGCGAACAATTCACTGAGAGCAAGCTTATAAATCTCCTCTGCATCGTCCCGTCCAGGAAGGACCTCACATTGATAGAGCGAAATGGTTACCAATTTACCCTCTTGATCAAATGTTCGCTTATACAATGCATAGCATACAGGCTCGCTATCTTGTCTAATGATTATAGATTCACCCTCCTTCATGCTAGGCCATTGTGTCTGCCAAGCAGATAAACCTCGATAAAAGTCTAGCGCGTATACATCACGGGGCAATCCTTTGGTGATAGAAAAGGGATGCGCAACAGATCGCTTCAGTAGTTGGGGATCTATTGTACCCGTATGTTGTAAAATCATTAATCGATCCGTAATTTCATACCCCACATACTGATATAGCTTGATCGCACTCTCATTCTGGGTGAGTGCTTCAAGTATCGCAATCTCCACGCCTTGTTCTCGGTACAACTCTAGATTTCTTAACATGAGCGCTCTGCCAATGCCCTGTCCTCTAAATGTAGGCGCAATACCTGTGCCACCGTTCCATGCCACTTTCTTTCCATCTACGTCACGAAATCCATTCATGACAAACCCTGCAGGTTCACCATCCACATAAATAGCGAGTGAATTCTCCAAAGAAAGTCCTTCGTTAACAATCCTAGTCATCAAAGCCTCAATCGTCATAACAATCTGTATAAAATAACCCTCGAATCCTAGATTCCAAATACGTACATTTTCCTCGATCGATAGCTCACTTAGTTTCCTAAACGTTATTGTCATAAGTACGAACCTCTCTTTTACTTCGTTTAATGTGATCATTTTCGCCCAATCTAATAACTAATACCCTATTAGGTACCCACCCCTTCTCACCATGTGTGGTATGAACAAAACTCCATTCATTAAGTTCAAATTCTTTTTCAACTAACATACCAGGAGTAACAGTCAATTCGTATGCGGAATAGTGTGCTAACACAGTCGCTTTGTTTTCCTCAGTTGGTTTACTTAATATTTGTTTTGGTACCCAGCCTCTCTTTTTCGAATGGATTGCTTCACAAAAAATCCAGTTTGGAAATTCAGTATCTTCTCTGCCGTATATAACGACATCTCCTATAGCTAAAACAATTGGATCAGGATAATTTGAAAGATGTGGGTATACCACTTTATATTGCTTCATAATATGCCTCCAAATTTTAAATTCAACTGTTATTAACCAAGTTACGTCCAACACCGTAATGATTGGTTCCTTCACGCCATATTCATTCAACCTACTTACCTGCATGTTAGCTCAAAGAAAAAGAAACAGACTCCCAACCTCAGGTCTGCCTCTAAAAAATAGATTTATTTAAATTTCACTTGTTTCCGTTTCGTTTCGAGTATATCACTCATATATAACATATGTAAAGAACACTTGTTCCCTTTTATTATTTCTGGAGTTACAATAACCTACCGTTAGCTTAAAGATCTGTTTTCTACGTTTAGTCTTTCTTTTACTTGCTTTCAGTTTTGGGTTTCATGACAACTGAAAATACATTCGTGGATAATAATAGTAACAACCCCGGATACAATGTAAAATACAAACTTTCTTTAGAGAAAATCCCCATAGGATATAAGGCTCCACAAGCCATCAATATATAAGCGGCTATTTTCACCAATTTATACATAACAAACCCTCCAATTAAACGCTTATTTACTTAAATAAGTCAGATCGGTAACGTCTACTACTTCGATGAGGTAATGTCCGGTAACAAAAAGGTATACCAGTTGATCTCTCTGGATTCAAATAACAATCCTGCTGGTCAAAACATTCAAAGATTACTTTCAATTCAATGTCTTAGAGATGAGCGCATAGCCGTGGTTACTTCCACAAAAGACACCAATGATATCACGGCGTACTCGGTGAGTCGCATTATCTTGGCAGCTCTTTGACCGTATGTACGAGAAACCCTCCTTGAGCTTTTTTAAAACGGCTTGCCTTCGGGTAGAACCAGGTTCTAAGCTTATTGTAAAGCAATTCAGCCATATGTGAAATCGGCGTGCATAACGAAATCGTACCTGCCGTCAACTAGATTGCTATATAACGACTTTGAATGGAATAATATTATTATCCATCGACAATAGCCCGCTATACAAGCGGGCTTGATAATCCTTTTCATTAAGTTAAGGAATATAAGGAGTTGCCTCTACACTTTTATTGTAATTACTGGACTACCCACAGAAATATTTTGTGCCGCCACCCCAATTACTGATACATAATTGTCAGAGTTCCAGATACAAGGCTATACACAGTCATCCCTGCTTTCGAAACGGATGGATTTGAGTTTTTACCAAGTTCTTCAATACCGGAAACAGCTACGGAATCCTTTGTAGGCTGCCATCGACACAGGTAATAACACAAGAATCAAAGTTCGAAAGTAACCAGCTCCATCAACGAAGGCGACCTCTTCCAGCTCTTTGGGGACGTTGCGAAAAAAATTCAACAACAGGATCATGTTCCAGATGGATACCGCTTCAGGGAGAATCATCACCCACATCGTGTTCAACAAATTCAGCTTCTGAATCAGAATATAAAATGGAATCAATCCGCCACTGAACAACTGTTATGATGGTTTTCATTCTTGCTACTACGGCAAAAGATTTAATCCCCGTGTTTGTTTTTTCCAACAAAAGTGAGTATTCCGTACTGGGAAGTGTTTCTCCAGCTTTCATTGGTCTTATCATTCCATTTGGCTACGTTCTGCTTGCCTCCGCCCTGGTTGTCGTTAATTTGAAGATCCAAACCAAGAACATTTCCTGCTTTGGGTGTTAGTGAATGTAACTTGATTCTGGCTTCTACGAGATATCCTTTATTCGTTTTCTTCACAGCGCTTACAAGACGTCCGGGTGAGGCACTGCCTGCAAAGGTTCCTACATTGTCTGCACTGATTCTGAACTGGGCATCATCATATTGAAAATACGGTGTGCGCTGGTGATTTTCGTCCAGGAAAATCTCAACCGAATCCTGGTCCCATGGGTTAATACTATCTCTTATGATATTTGGATCAGTGACGTCGACCAGCAGATATAGATACTCACCTGACCATATTGCGTGAGCCACTGCTTCTGCACCTTCAGTCTGATTCAACCGTTTTACCTCAAAGGGTACAGCCTTATTCCATAGGGCGTCTTTCTTCCCATCAATCTGAACAATCCCTTGCACAGCTTGTGCAGATTTGGGCATAGGGGCGAGTTGAATCACGCCGTATTTGCTTGTATCTTGTTCCTGTGATTGTGTTCGATCATTCCAGTACAGTGGATTATAAGGCTGTGTCCCACTTGCACCGCCATCAGTCACACGGATATCCAAGCCGGCTTCATATTCTGATCCGACTTGGATACCACCCCATGGAATGGACAATTCAACCGAATATCCGTTTTTTGTCTCGCGTACACGATATGAACGTGGCTCCGCGCCCTCAGCTTTGCCCAAACGCTTAATGATTACGTGTCGGTCATCTGCTTCATAGGAAGTGGTCTTGCCATTATTGTGATCGACGAAGATATCTACTCTGTCATTCACATCTGCCTTCGCATCCCGAACATCCACAAGGATATACAAGTTACTTTGATCCCATAAGGTGCGAAAACTGGCTGATCCCGAAAAGTTGCCCTTCAATGTAGTAGACACCGCTTTGTTCCAGAGCGGATCTTGTGACTGTTTTTTAATATCTGGTTTACCTGAAAAGATACGGCTCTCTGCGTCAACACAGGCAAGCTGGATTCATCGACGAGTCCCCAGTATGCTTTTTTGGCCTTCAAGGCTGAATCAAACAGCATAGCCTGGTTGTTGTAAGACTTCTCATCCTGCAACCCCCATAAGGTAACGGAAGAAATGTGATCTTTGTGTTTTTTGTACAAATCCAACAATTCCTTATAACGATACGCCTGTTTTACCGCAACTTCATCCGACATCTCTTCACCAAATGGAATTCCGCTATCCACATCCAGTTCCGTGATCTGAATATCCAATCCAAGTTCGGCGAACATGTTGATCGTTTTTTCAATTTCCTCGATGGGCGGGGATTCCAGGTTATAGTGCGATAGATTGCAAACCCACACCATCGATGAGCCCTTTCTCTTTCAGTCGTTTGACCAACTTATACATATGTTCTCTTTTCTCAGGGATTTCCGTGAAGTATTCGTTGTAGTGTAATTTGGCATCCGGATCGGCTGCACGAGCGAATTCATAGGTCTTTTCAATGTAATCCGGACCAATTAGTTCATAAAAGGGACTTTTACGTAAACCGTTGGCATCACCATTGCTATCCGCAATCGCCTCGTTTACCACATCCCAGGCATAGATCTTGCCTTTGTATCGGGTCATGACGGTTTCAACGTAATCCTGAATCCGGGCAAGCAGTAATTCTCTACTTGCAGGGTTACCCTGACGATCCTTTAGCATCCACTCTGCGGCATCAATATGCCACAACAACGCATGTCCGCGTACACCCATACCATGCTTCTCGGCGAACTGAACATATTGATCGGCTGCCTCGAACTCATAAACACCTTCGGAAGGAGACATGTACTTTGGTTTCATCTCATAGGTTGCGGTCAAGCTGTTAAAGTGCTTTGTGAGCAGTTGTCCGTATGCGCCTTCCAACTGCCAGCGATACACTGCCGCACCAATGGGGAAATCATCTTGATACAGATCATTCAGAGACAGAATATCTTCTTCAATCTCCAGTTGCTCTGCCATAGTAAATGATACATCATCCACATAGAACGATAACGTATCTACGCTATCATCAGAGATGTAGGGTGTTTCGATGGACAAATTCAATTCAGCGGGATCATCGCTATACTGAAATTTTCCGGTGATCTTGTGCCATGTATTCCATTCCGCCTTGGCAATCTTCACGCTGCCGATCGGGTTCCAGCTTTCGGCAGTTGTTTTTTTATATGTGGTGAGCTGTAGCGTTTGATCCGTGGTGGGCTCCTGGGTAAGTCTTACATATGCCGTAATTTCGTACTCTTGGTTACGCTCAAGCAGATCTTTCATGGATAACATCGCTCCTTGATAGGAACGCTCACGGTTGGCAACCAGCATACTGGACTGACCTTCGTGTGCTTCCTGCTGTGTCACTGTCAGTCTTTCGTTACCTATACGTGGAGTCCATCCCTGAAGTGTACCGTCTTCAAAGTTTGTGCTCAAATGACTTTCCTCCACTTCCGTAACTGCCTGGGCTGCATGTGAGACATTCGAAAATGGAAACATACCGAGTACGAGCACAAGAACCAAGGCTGCAATATTCCATTGACGTAACCGTTTCATACAATTCCTCCTCTTGATTTGGTCTAAGTATTTCTGAACGGATTAACATCCAGATACATAAATTATAATTTTTAAGATAGCGCTTACATATAGAAAATTCCCAATTATGATAATAAAATGTTATCATTTGTCAATGTCATATGAGTTGAGGAAGCTGGAGTCCGTTCGCAAAGGTTCGATGAGTAAGGTACCATACGAATAGATTTTTGCAAAAAAAAGACCGTTTCCCGATAGAATACGAGAAAACGGTCATCGTTAGAAAGAATCATTTTTTCCTGTCTGCTAACAGGCATATAAACATACTAGAAATCAAGGGCATCAGATATTCAAAGAATCGCGTGCCATAAGTAAATCAATATAACTTTTGTTTTATAATCGTTCCTCGTGACCCTGTTCCTCCTGCACAATTCGAGCAATGTGAATCATCAAATATAATAATTCCTCGTTTGATATGGAGATATCCAGCATGTTTTGCACATAGGTTTTGATCATCTCCGCGCATTTGTATTCAAGCGGATGCTCCTTCACCATGTGCTGAAAGATGAAATCTTTCGGCGAATTGCCCAGCCGACCCTCTTGTAAACGCTGGATGAAAAATTGTAGGTGTGTGACGAGTCTCACATAATGGATGGAGTTTTTGTTCAATTGCATATCAAAGCTATATTGAATCAGGTTAAAAATATCTTTTAACATCTTAACGGATTGCATGGTGCGCTCCATATTCTGCTCATGTGTTTGGGCATTCACAAAATGAAACGCGATATTCCCTGCTTCCTCTTCCGTAAGCTCAATGCCAAGTTCTTGATTCAACATGTGGACGGCTTCCATGCCCAGTTCGAATTCGACGGGATGAAACCTCTGGATCTCCCACAACATGCGATTCTGTAATGATACACCTTTTTTCCATCGTTCAATGGCAAAAGACAAGTGATCCATAAGCGTAAAGAAGATTTGATCGTCAAGAGACAGCTTTTCTTTTGCATTGGAAATCAGTTTGTTTATGACATTCACATGTTTTTCTGGCATGTTTTCGATGGTTCGTACGTAAGCCTGAGCAGACGGATTATTTTGCAGAATGAATCGTTTCTGGATATGCTCCTCTTCGAGACACTCACCGACTTTACCTTTGAATGCCAAACCTTTGCCCATGACAATCACTTCTTGCCCCTGTTCATCTTTGGTCAGTAGCAAGCTGTTATTCAATATTTTGATTACTCTCATGCTTTCATCACGATCCTTTATTCTTTCGTGACCGCCTGATCCGAATTTCCGATACATCTACCATTTTGTTTAATGACCTCTTGATACCACGAGAAGCTTTTCTTCTTCAAACGTTTCAAGTCTTTCAGATCCTGTTCACCACGGTTTACATAAATCATGCCGTAGCGTTTCCCATAACCCTGATGGGTGCTTACTACATCAATAACGGACCAAGGGCAATAACCAATCACATCCACCCCATCCGTTAGAGCGAGTCTGATCTGTTCCAGGTGTTTCTCGATAAAATCAATTCGGTACGTGTCGTTGACAGTGTGATCTGCTTCCAGTACATCTGGAGCTCCTATGCCATTTTCCGTAATTAAAATCGGGAGATCATATCGTTCACTTACCTTACGCAATGTCAGCCTTAGGCCAACCGGGTCAATGACCCAGCCATATTTTGTTTTTTTCGTATAAGGATTCTCTGCGGCACGGTACACTCCCTGCTCGCCAAGCATAATTTGCTGATCACCCGCACGAGCTGTAACATCCGACGCATCGCCCGTACTGGCGGCAATGGTTGCCGTTGAGTAATAATTGATCGCTACAAGATCGGGATGGCCTGACTGGATGTCTTCCATGTCGTCCTGCTCAATAATCGGCTCGATGCCACGTTCCTGCAAATAACTCCAGAATAATGGATTATACCGTCCCCACACCGATAAGTCGAGAAACCCCCATCCACGAATGGTCTCCCAGTTATGTGAAGCGATTGCATCTGCTGGCCTGGAGGTTGCCTGGTACATGGAAGTCATGTTTAATGCAGGACCGATCTTGCCGTGCGGGAGCATATCATGAAATAGTCGCATTGTTCTGCCTTGAGCCACAAACATGTGATGATTTTGCTGATACAGTTCCTTACTGGAAGGCAAACGTCCGCCCTTCGGTGTACCAATAGCACCTGGATGAAGAATCATCGTATTTTGCTCATTAATGGTCAACCAATATTTCACTTTATGCCCGTATTGCTCAAACAAGATACGCCCGTACTCGACAAAGGCATCGATCGTCCCCCGGTTGTTCCATCCTCCGGTTTTCTCAAGCTCGTAGGGGAGGTCGAAATGGTACATGGTGACAATGGGTTCAATGCCATGTAACAGCAACTCGTCAATCAATTGGTGATAAAAATCGAGGCCTTTCTCATTAATAGCCCCTACGCCTGAAGGCAAGATTCGAGTCCATGCAATGGAAAAACGATACGCTTTGAGACCCATCTCTGCAAAAAGCTTCACGTCTTCTCTGAATCGGTGATAGTGATCGCTCGCTACTGTGAAATCGGCGGTTCCGGCCGGATGATCACACATATCAATCACGGACAGACCTTTGCCATCTTCGTTCCAGGCTCCCTCCACTTGATAGGCCGAGGTAGAGCCTCCCCACAGAAAATCATTGGGGAATGGTTTGATGTGTTGATATAACATCTCAAGCACTCCTTCATCTTAATGTTGATCTACATATATATAGGACCGTATTACGGTTGTTAGGTAAGGTGGATAATCGTCGCTCCAACCTCCACAGGACTCTGCTTCTCCAGCTTAATGTCCGAGAAATGATCCGAATTGGCGATAATGATCGGGGTTATGACTTCGTAGCCTTCCGTCTTGATGGCATCGATATCAAAGCGGATCAATAAGTCCCCCCGTTGTACCCGATCCCCTACTTTAATGGATGAGTCGAAATGTCTCCCCTTCAAGTTGACGGTATCCACTCCAATATGAATGAGCACCTCTTCTCCATCATAACCATTTAATTTGACTGCATGTTTGGAGTCCATGAAAGCCGTTACTTCACCTGCGATTGGTGCATACAGTTCTCCTTTGGCAGGAATAATGGCAGCGCCTTTACCCAGTAATCCCAAAGAGAAGACATCGTCTGGTACACGGTCTAGATGGACTAATTCCCCTTGCATCGGGCTGGCGATCGTAAGTGGGAGTAATTCATTTTGGCTCGGTACATTTGCATTTGTTATTGTAGAAGACTTTGTGCTTGGGCTGTTGTCTTGAACAGGCTGCCCGGAAAGTGGCTTGTCATCGTTAACGTTGGTGTTGCCTTCTTCTTCATCGTCCACTGGATCTTCAAAACCAATGATCCATGTCAGAGCAAAGGTAACGACAAAAGCGATTAGACAAGTCACAATGGCATGAACGATGTTCATCGGATTGCTGCCAATGAAGGCAGGTAACGCGGCAAGCCCTGGAGACACGAAGGCATAACGTACTAATCCAGTCAGACCAGCATATATCCCTGCTACACCACCACCGATCATTGCGGCAATTAAGGGTTTCTTCAGTTTCAGCGTTACGCCGTACAAGGATGGTTCCGTGATGCCCAGCACAGCGGTGAAACCGGATGAAGCAGCGAGCTGTTTCAGTTTTTTGTTTTTTGTTTTTAATGCTACAGCAAGCGTGGCCCCACCTTGAGCAATATTGGACGCAAGCATTCCCGGACCGTTGATCATTTCATATCCATTTTTGGTCAGTTGGCTAGTTGCAATCGGCGTCATCGCCCATGCAGTGCCTGTCACGATCAGGAACGGTTGCAAAGTGCCCATTAACAAAGGAATCAGCCAACTGGCTCTGGCATTAATTGCTTCTGCACCCATCGCCACCAGATCATTCAGGTATGTTCCGAAAGGGCCGATGGCCACTAATGCAAGTGGTGCTGTAATCAACAGCACAATCATCGGTTTCGTGAAAAATTTGATCATGGAAGGTGATACTCGATCCGCGAAACGTTCAATGTAAGACATGAGCCAAACAACAATAATAATCGG
Organism: Paenibacillus sp. E222; assembly: GCF_013401555.1. Classification (NCBI taxonomy): domain Bacteria; kingdom Bacillati; phylum Bacillota; class Bacilli; order Caryophanales; family Paenibacillaceae; genus Paenibacillus; species Paenibacillus sp. E222. Next base: position 4,602,503 of record NZ_CP058552.1, on the reverse strand, counting down.
CAGGACGGAGCCTGCATAGTCGGTTAGTCGAACTGGCACACCGATGAAAAACACGTCTTTTCCTTCCGCCATCAGGGCGCTCCATCCCGGGTGTAATAACACGCCGGCAACGGTCATCGCCAGAATTGGACTTGTTTCAAACTTAATGGAAGCTCCATAAGCCAGCAGAATAGGCATGAAATAAAACGCCGCGTCTGCAATGGTATTAAGGATATAGTAGTTTTGGCTTTCCGTCGTTACGAGGCCTGTCAGCACAAGTACGGCTAATATCGCTTTGATCATACCCGCGCCAATGATTGCCGGAATGACCGGAGTAAATGTCGTTGAGATCACGCTGATGAATCTGGAGATCCAGCTCTGTTTTTGTTTTGGTCCGTTATTTTTGCCAGAAGCTGATGTGGTGTCCGCACTTCGAGTTGCTGAACCCATCTGTTGAGTGATAACTCGGTAGACCTGCTGTACCTCATTGCCCACGACAACCTGGTATTGTCCACCATTGTTCACAACGGTAATGACTCCTGGGAGTGCTTTAAGTTTTTCTGTCTCCGCTTTGGAGATATCGTGAAGTTCGAACCGCAGTCGGGTTGCGCAGTGCGTAAGCCGAGCGATATTATCCTTCGTTCCAACCAATTCCGTAATCTCTTGTCCCAACTTGCGATAATCCATACCTTTGCCCCATTTCTGAATTTGGATATAAAAAAGACCAAAACGATATGCCTTCCCCTACTCACATAAGGAAAATGCAAAATCATTTTGGTCATGCCTGCTTTACCAGTAACAGCCAAACACTGCTAATATTCAATTCGCTTTTGATGTAAACGTTTACTGGATCATAATATCACACAACAAATTAGTTAGCAATCACTTTATTCGACATTTTTCTGCATTTTGATATGAGAATGGTTCTCCATCTGCCAGCTTTCTTACTCGTCAAACCGATGGCTATATAAGCGAACATGGCGAATGGAGATTTATCCATCAACATGTATCATTACCAACAAATTTCAGAACGGGCCATGCTTATTAAAATGAAAAATCAATTGGTTTTATACCTGCTAAATATTTATGGTGCATAGTAACCTTGTCATATTAGCGTCTTGTTTTTTGCTTTTCGGATGTTAAAAGCTATAACCTGTATTCAACGAATAATTCTAAAGAGGTTCAACATTATGCAAAAACGTCCTCTGCATCGCTAATTTCCAATGGTTATTTATAATGTCAGCCACCTCCTCGAGCGCCTCTACGATGCGTCCGTCTGCCCAGTATTATATTTTAGCGTTTCTCGAAGACAATTACTTTCCTTGCAGAAGGTCTTATGTACGGAATTACTAGCTTTGCAATACGGCTAAAGGGTAGTGACACGTAAATGACTTTGCGACGGACAAAAGTCACGCTTTCTATCGAACGATACTTTTTGTTATTACTGTTCTTTTCGTTTAAAAAACATCTTGCCAAGAATAAGTCCCATACCAGATGAACAAATAAGATATCCAAAGAACAAGAAAAGTAAATATACTCCATGAAGATCTTCAGCAATCTGATTTGCACCTACAAACCAAGCAGAACGAAAAGGATACAGTAATGCTACCCAGATAATCATTAACAAAAGAACATAATTAATTGTTTTTCTCAAAATAAAGATCCTTTCAAATTCGAGTGGAAAGCGTTAAGGCCATTAGCTTCAATAAACTCAAGGAATTTATCAATGAACTTATCATTATCGACTTCTCCCCCCCCTTTTAAGATTATATTATCCGATTAAAACGAGATCATCTATAGCTATATTCCAATTTGATCAGTGCTACTGGAAGTTAATTTCCATTATCAGCCCAACCATGTTACGCTCGAATCGCAAAACAAAGAAACTACGGTACCTTATTCGGCACCGCAGTTTGTAATCAATCATATGCTTCCTGTAAGATTTGAATGCCTCAGTAAATTCCTTTGAATCTCATATGATTTAGGTAATGTGAAACTTTCACGGTATCATTTTGTCCTGAACAGATTGTGCTGTATCCAACAGTTTAAACTACTGCATCTCAGCTAGACGTAGTACATCCTCCAGAGTCAACCTTTTAACGATCTCATACCCCATATGATTTCCCAGCGGTTTTAATATTACTGTCCCCATATATGGAATGTCCCCTAAACCCATATCCTGTGGAAAAGAGTGAGCTATGATAACCCTATTGGATGTATTAGGAGTTATACGTTCAACTTCATTTGTAAAGGCTTGAATGATATTCTGTGCATCCTCTGTATTGATGTTCTTGCTTAGTTCGTATATGTTCATCCAAAATTCATTTACAGTTACATTGGGTTTGCCAAAAGCAGCTTCCGCAGTTTGCACAGTTCTACAAAGTGGACTCGATTCAACTGGAAAAGTAACGGGTATATGGAGCTTTCGAATGGCTTCACCATACTTCTTTGCTTGATCCATACCTCTAGCACTTAAATTCCTTTGAGTGGAACAATCCGTTAGACTAAGATCTTGTTGATCCTCTCCTAAAGTTGCTTCCCCATGACGAACATAAAGGATATACCCTCCTTTACGGAGATCATTTATAAGAGGATCTTCAGAAACAGGGGAAGCATAAGAATGTAATGGTGTAATCAATAAAAAAATAAAGGGTAACAACATGAACAAACGGTACATTTCTCATCCACCTTCCGTTTTCATACTGTCCCCATTCAGAAAACACTTTATACAACGTCTAAAGTGGATATAACTATACATGATGGCAATCTGGTATTGTACTACAATGCAAATTCGACACCATAACGGTTCCTTGCAAATGGGGAGTATTTTGTACAACTTATGATTGCATGCTTCCCCTCTTTTTTATCTGCTTTACCTATATATAAAGGAATAAAATCATAGTGCCTGATTGCTGACTTGATTCAAATAAAAAAGCCGCTAAAGTAGCGATTTTACCTTCGTATTCATACACACATGCTCTTTATTATTTGTCATAAGCAGCTAATGCAGTTCGAAGTGTTCTTTGTGTTGGTTACCCACTATTGAATGGGGAAATTAGTTGTTCCCTAACTTTCTCTGATCATACCATATTCAACGACCTTCCATTGCCCTTCCTGACAAGCTAGTTTCATGTCTAAAGCGACTGCTCCTTCGTTTGCACGATACTTACTGACCTCAATCGTCATCTCATCTGGGTTGTTAGATTGCTGCTGCTTTTCAATCGTTAAAAGAATGCCTCTTAGCGTAGTTTTCTGCTGGGCATATAACTTCTCCTCTATTAATTGTTCATAAGTGTAGTTGTACATCGTTACGTTATATTCTTTTTGCAGGGATTCCTCAATGACTTGCTTATCAGAGCTTTTTAAAGTAACTCCCTCATTCCAAACCAGGGAAATGTACTCCATATTGGTATTAAGAACTGTATCATATGAAATCAATTCATCCAACGCTACACGATAGGCTTCAATAAGATCATCCTGTGAACCTGTGCTAGTCACTTTGCTGTAGCAAGCTGATGTTAGAAAAATCAGTATAATGCTGAGAATACAATGCAAATATTTTACTTTGATTATAATCCTCCCCTTTAAAGTGCTTACTTATATGGACGCGCTACAAATACATAATGTTGCCAAACGTTATTCAATTCCTGGTTCGAAACTGTTCCGCTCCAGCCCCTGACTATAAAGAAACCCCTTTAGAGTTGAGATTAGAACTGCTCATTTTTTTGAATAATACGATGGCAAAAAGAAAAGCTATGCTTACAGCGGCAAAACCCAGCCAATTCAAATACAGAACAGATGTATGACGGATGACGAGCCCTCCTAATCCAGATCCCAGTGCAAAACCAAATTGGATAAACGACGTATTTACGCTAAGGGCAATATCCGGATTTCGTGGTGCTAGAGTAACCAGATATAGTTGCTGGGCAGGGGAAATGCTCCACGTGGCTAACATAAAAATCATTAACACCAAGAGTAGAACCACCAGATGCACACCCGCTAGAGCGAATAAAAGAAGAGTCACGCCCTGTAACATCAGTCCGAGGCCAATGGTAAACTTTGACCCCTTTGCATCTGCCAATTGCCCGCCCACTTTTGATCCGACAAAGCTGCAAATCCCCGCCAGAAACAGAACACCGCTTATTTCGGCCATGGACAGAGAGGATGTAGCTTGCAAGAAAGGCGTAATATAGGTAAACAGTGTAGCATAACCGCCAACATACAATAACGTAATAACCAAGGCAGTCAGAATGGTTGGATTTTTTAAAATGGTAAGCTGCATGGTGAGGGTAACCTTTTCTTCTTCTTTGATTGCCGGAATCTTTTTATAGATGATCAGTAACGGAAGAACACTTAACAAACCGATGAAAACAAATAGAGCTCTCCATCCAAACATCTCACTAAAAAATGTGCCTATGGGAACACCGAGCACTAGCGAGCTGCTAAGCCCCATCAAAATGATACCAATGGCATTGCCTCGTTTTTCTTTTTCCACGAGTCGTGTCGCTACTGCCATAGCTACAACGGTAGAGATACCTCCACTAGCCCCTTGAATCATTCGTACCCAAAGTATCGTTTCATAGGTAAGATCGACGAGCATTAGTCCGTTGCTGGCAATAAATACACTGAGGGTAGCCATCAGCAACTTCTTGCGATCCATATTTATGGTTAATGCAATCAATATCGGAGCAATTATGGCCGCTGCGAGAGCAAACACGGTCACCAGTAACCCTGCTTCGGAAGTAGATACTTGCAAGTCCGCAGCGATCATTTCAATGACTCCAGTAATAATGTATTCAATGGTTCCAATCAGAAAAACAGCCAGTGCCATTACATAGATGATTCCTTTATTTTTCAATGTATTCCACTCCACCTTCTTCAGTTATCTATTTCGTATTGGAATTTGGATTTCGATAAATTGTGCCTCTTGTTCTGGAGATAACGGCAAATATAGTTCCCTACCCGATTCATCTTCCTTGATCTGATAGTTGTTTTTCTCAATCCATTTCGCCAGATGAACACAGGCCGCCCCATCAAACTTGGAATTTGAATGAAAAGCCATCGTAGCCATCATCGGTTCAGGAGGAAGAGTCCGCAGTTGAAACGGCTCCGGGAATGATTGCAGCTCACAGGTTAAAAAATAACCAACTTCGAACTCAAACTCATCCTCTTTTCCGTCAATGTCTCTCCACAACACAACCTGAGGACCTTGAATCCATTGGCGAATTTCCTTTGTTACGAACTGATCAAACTTACGAAACAAAGTCGGAATGTCCTCTTCTCTGCCGCATGCTTTCTGAAAAAGAAACGGCTGAGCACCTTCTGCTTTGATTCGGATCTCTTGACCTGTTTCGACCTGTCCCTCTTCTTCTATAAGCTTCATACGCTCCTCAATCCTGACAAGTTTGGCTTGTTCTGTATCGATGATTTGTTGGATTTCGCTTCTTTTCAACCTAAACATGCCTTGAATATTCTCCAATGTAATTTCTTCCTGGAGCAACTGTGTAATTTGGGGCAAGGTGAAACCCAATTCCTTATAGATCAAGATTCGGTTGAGCTCAAGAAGCTGATCTGCGGAATAGTAACGATAACCCGTATCGTGATCCACTTTTCTCGGCTTAAGTATGCCAATCTGGTCATAATAGCGCAGTGTTTTTAAAGAGACCTTGCTTAGCCTGGAAAACACACTGATTTTGAACAAAATATCATCTCCAATCTATAACATAATGCGAGTATACAGTTTCCCGTGCAGGGGAAAGTCAAGGGTGTAGAGGCTTTTCATTTTGCGGGGGACGCTACGTCACATTCTATGATGAAAAAAATAGATAAAAGGAGTTCTAATTATGCCTGAAACCCATGTAAAGGAACAGTATAAAATACTGTTGATAGCATTACTAACGCAATGATCATGGGTCTAATTCCGTCAATCTTACCTATGTAATTTAAAATCTTGTCTATTGAAATCATACTGGTGAGAAAATACAAGAAATGATTTTTTGAAAAGAGGAAAGTTAGATGCGATTATCGGTTCTACAGATATTATTGAAAAGGGTTTCCAGATATTTCTAAGCAAGCTTTCTTGGATGGACAAATAAAATTGTGGAGGTTACGGGCACCATTTATGAAAAAGAATATCTGAACAGCCCATAGTAAAGTGGCCCCATCAAAATAACGAATGTTATCAACATCCAAATTCTTCTCGTTACAATCGGTAATTCCTCCAGGATTGCTTCACCTTCGTAATCTTTTAGAAGCATTGTGAATGATATATCCCACAGAAGAGCTGTCACGGTAACCATTTTCCACACAGAAGGATTTAGAATAGTGTTTTCCGTAACGTATTGCATTATAGCCAATCCTTTTCGCAATGGATATATTCAAATCCTTCCATATATAATGGCTATGTAATCGTTCATTTCGGTTATACTTTCTTCACCTCGCAACAAGCTCTTAATTCCATAAAAAAAGCCGCTGCATTAGCGACTTTCAATGGAACATTATTCTTGTATCCTGACAGTATGTTTGTGTTGTTTCATCAACTTCATTAGATCCAAATATCATTGACTGCTGTTAATTCTGACTCTGTCTCGCCAGTGTTTACTACGCCCCTAGGCTCAACCATCATGATATGACATTCCTGTTGAGCAAACGTTTTGTGTTCGACTCCTCTTGGTACAATAAACATCTCCCCTTGGGAAATCTTTACTTGGCCATCGCGGAAATAGATAAACATCTCCCCTTTGATCACGATAAATACCTCATCGGTATCTTGATGATCGTGCCATACAAAATCTCCTTTGATTTTAACCAATTTAAACTGATAATCATTCATTTCACCAATAACTTTCGGAGACCAATGTTCATTGAACTTAGATAATTTCTCTTCAAAATTAATAGGTTGGTAACTCATATTAAACACTCCTTTTTCAACCCATTGGCAATGGTGTTAATCCCTCTGATTCATTAAGTTTACATCCTATGATGCATCACGTAAAATCAAATAAAAGTATATAGATCATCATAATATGTGATGCAAAAGGAGAGGGCTGTTTTGGATATTAGGTCTTTGGAAGTGTTTAAGGCAGTAGCCATTGAACAAAGCATCACCAAGGCTGCTGAGAAATTGAATTATGTACAGTCCAACGTTACTGCACGAATACAACGTCTTGAGCAAGAATTGGGCGTTCCTCTGTTATATCGATATCATAAAAAGGTATCCTTAACGCCTGCAGGACGTGAGCTGTTGCCGCATGTAAACAAGTTGCTTTATGATTTCGAGGAAGCGATTGAGGCAGTTAAACTTTCTTCTGCCCCGCGGGGAACCTTGCGCATTGGAGCTATGGAGTCAACTGCTTCTACACGATTGCCATTGATCTTCACACAATATCACAAGAAATTTCCACAAGTAGAATTAAGCTTATATATGGCACCTACCGTAGATCAAGTAAGTACCATTCTCGAATATAAGGTAGACGGTGCATTTGTGGATGGACCCATTCTTCATCCGGAGATTGTTGAATACCCTGTCTTTGAAGAATCTCTAGTTTTGATTACGAGTTTCTCTCCCGAGCCCTTTCAATTAGAATCGATTTTACATGAACCACTGCTTTCGTCATTCGCGCATTGCATCTATTTGGGACGCTGGCAGCGATGGCTAGAGGATAATGGTTATGCTTCTATGAAGGTCATGGAATACGGCACACTAGAGGGTGTTCTTAAATGTGTCGAGAACGGGCTAGGAGTCACTGTTTTACCCGTGTCTATGGTTGAATCACGCATAGAGCAGGGGAAAATCAGCTGTCATCCATTACCGGAATCGTATGGAAAAGTGCCCACGGTGTTTATAAGACGACGTGACTCGTACATGACAAGTGCTCTCTCACAATTTATGGAGCTGGTGGGCATCACTAATTTTTGATTTATTTCCAGATGGTCACTAGCGTGTTTGGCGTGAGCCTTTCTCCGCCAGAATTGCCGCAGCCGCACCTGCGGCCTCGCCCATCGCAAAGCAATTCGGCATGACTCTGGCAGAGCCTTGGGTCGTTCGATCCTATGATATGCCACACAAAATCAAGTAATTCAGGATCGATGCGATATCATCAAGGGAGGTGCGCAGTGCGATATAACCGTCAGGACGAATCAATACAAGTTCTTTACTTGCGACATCGTAAATTCGATAGGCATTGCCTGCTGTGTCTATTATGCCTTCCAACGCCTCCACCTTCGATGGCAGGATATAATGCAAATGGAGTTCGTCGTTGGTAAAGTTCTTCAGAGAAGGATCGATGTAGTTTGTAAAAGCCAAAAGCGTCCAGTGTGGGCCGCGCAAGAGGTCAAAGACATTTCCTGCAAACCCGGTGCCTTGCAGTCCCGTAGCATTAGGAGCACGATCTCCAGGAAGTGAACGGGTAGCATTTGTTCGAGCAGACGGACGGGTAAGCGAACTAGACCGATAGGAAATGAGAAGCCCGCTCGTCAGATCGTCGGATATGGTGCTCAAGGATTGGGACAACCCTCCGCCTTCTGTCGCCGTTCCTATGACGCCTCCCATCTTCTTTGTGCTGTCTTTGAGCACGGCTTGAGCCACTGGGCGGCGCTCTTCATCGTACGTGTCGAGCAAGGCGGTGTCCGCTCCGCGTATGACAGCCGCCAGCTTCCAGCCGAGGTTGTATGCGTCCTGAATCCCCGTATTCATGCCTTGACCGCCGGCCGGAGAATGAACATGAGCAGCATCACCGGCAAGGAAGACCCGGCCATTGCGGTAACATTCAACCATACGAACGTTGACGCGGTAGATGGACAGCCAGGAAGCATCCGTGAGCTGAACACGTCCGGCCCCGGCGCGACGGTCAAACATAGCCTGATACATCTCTAACGACGGCTGTTCTGGTTCTTCAATGTCTGCCGGAATTGTAGCCTGCAGCTGCCAAATATCGGATTTCGGCAGCGGTGTCACCCCGACCATCCCCTCCGAAGAAGTCCAGATATGAATATGGTCACGATCTAACCCTTCCAATCGTACATCGCCAAGATACCATCGCTCATGATCATGTGTTTCCCCAACCAGCGGTAAGTGAATAAATTTGCGGATATTGCTTTTGCCCCCGTCAGCGCCGACTACATAAAGAGCACGAATTTGCTCTTCTCCTTGTGGTGTATTCACGGTTACCGATACACCATCCACATCCTGAACAAGCCCTACAGCTTCCATGCCCAACTCAATTTGACCGCCAAATACTGCATATCGGTCGCGCAACGCTTTTTCCACATCAAATTGAGCAATCCAGACCGGATCACGATAGGGTGTCTCAAGTTCGGCGCTGGCTGCAACGGTAATAGTCGGCTTCTCCACACTTCTGCCATCTGCGGTATAATAACGAACAGGTAAGTCCACAACACCTGTATCAACAATGTAGTGAACGGCTTCCAAATCATCGACGACTTCAAGCGAGCGAGGCTGGATTCCTTTGGCGCGAGATGCAACGTTATACACGGTGCTTCGATCAATAATACGATGGTTGACGTTTCGACGGGCAAGTTCGCAGGCAAGTGTAAGCCCTGTGGGTCCGGCCCCGACAATGAGAACATCAACAACAGACGGTATGGTATTCATGGATAAAAACCTCCTTGATCATTGATTTGATATGCTACATTTGTTACACTACACCGTACAGTGTAATTTGTAAAGCAGGGCTCTAATCAATTTCTGAAAGTATACCTATACAGGGGGAAACGTAAGAATGGATAATACGGAAAATAAGAAAATCCGCAAAGGCTCTTCAGAAAAACGAGCTAAAATAATTGCGGCGGCACGAGAGCTGTTTCTTTCAGAAGGGTTTGATCGTTCCAGCGTCGATGCGGTCGCAACTAAAGCGGGAGTTTCCAAACGGACAGTTTATGATTATTATGGCGACAAACAGAACCTACTGCTTGCCGTTGTTGAAGAATCCAGTTCGGCGGTTCTGGATATGATTGAGCAAGGGATTTCAGACCACCTCCTGGAATTCGAGGATCTTGAGCAGGCGCTCACCTTATTTTGTGAACAAATCGTAGCTTCTGCGAATGGTTCGTCCGATTACAAGGCTTTGATTCGTCTGGTTATGGTGGAAGCTGCCAACCTGCCAGACTCGTTTTTTGAAAGGCTGGATAACGCAACTGAAGAGGGGATTATCAGGAGGTTTACAGCTTTTGGACAAAACGGATTGCTCGATGTGATTGACCCTAAAATGGCTGCAAAGCACTTCGCTGCATTAACGTTTTTATTGGTATTCAATCAACCGGGAAAAATCGGAATATTAGAGGAGGAACAAACTAAACGTATTATCACTGAAGGCGTACGCGTCTTTCTTTGCGCTTATGCACCACAACGTAAGTCTTAAAATCGCCGTTGTGAATACCTTTTCTTTTTCCGGATACGATATTTTCATCGGTGATCGGGGGATCACCCTGTCTTCGCCAGCACCTGCAACGTAAATTTCATAATCCAATCGATCTACGACTTCATTATCAATGGTAAACGCAAAAACGGAACGAAGCATGCCGATACCCTGCTTCGTTCCGCCCATCCTTTTATCTTCGTCCCATTCCGTTGAGTGAACTTGCTCTAATCTAAAGCAACCCTTTATTGAATGGAAAAAACTTCTTTTTTCAATAATTCTTCTGGCGTCTGCCCTATCACATCACTGTGAAAATAATCGCGTATAACGCCATCTTGAAGATAGTTAGCGATCGACACCATAATCATCCCTTGATCCAGTGCCAAATAGGCCTTGGCAATTTCACCAGTTTCAACATTAACGGAGTCATAGAACCCGTATTTGCCAACCATTTTGAAGTTCTTTAAAGCTTTGATGTTCTTTCGAACAGCTTCAGGAGCATAATCCAGGGCAAGGAATGTTGCGTGTGCTGTTACCGTTGCTCCATCTTTGTAACCTGAGGTACCTAACGGCGTTGCTGCAAACTCACTGTAACCTGTCGGAGTTGCAGAAGGTGAAAAGCCCCATGCGGCATACCCTTTTTCTTTGGCATATTCGATTTGCAATTCGACATGACGTTGGTTGTTCAAGCCCAAAGCTTGAGTACCCAGTTCTTTTTCCTTTATGACCATACCAGGCATAAGAGCCTCAAACATACTGCCTCCCCAGCTTGGCACGAACTTTTTATCCTTGTATACATAACTTCCTTCAAACACATCCACTCCATCGTACTTAACGGATTTGCCTTGGGGAATCTGAGCTTGCCAATCCCATTCTTGAGGCAAGGTGCGATACATCTTCCACCAATGATCTTGGGGAACGTCACCTTTCCCAATCGCAATATAGCTGGCTAAGCGTGGTTCCGTATAAAACATCCCATAATGGTGCTCTGTCAGCGCGCCTTTAGCCACATCATAACCTCCGCGAAATTGACCGACTTCAGGATCATATAGCGGTGTATAATTCATATTTTCAACCAACTTGCTTGTTTGCCCATGAAGTTCTTCATAGGCTTGCCCAACGACCATTAAACCTGCGGATAACCAGCCATTATCGACTTGGGAAATAAATTGTCCCCAATCTTTCTTCACTGAACCGTCATCCGTGTTATACCAGTTATAGAATAGTCCGTTCCACTTTTCTAACTTTTCAAGCGAATTTAAAGTCGTTTGCAGGCGATGTACAGCTTCTTTCTTTGAAATAATACCCAATTGTTGGGCTGAAACGGTACTCATCATATACATTGCGATATTTGTGGGCGAAGTCCGTTTAGCTTCTTCTGTCTCGTTTTCAGTGAGCCGTACTTCATCGTAAGTCAAGCCGGTGTTCTGATCTGTATAGTCCTCAAAAAACGTATAAGTCTTATTTGCAATCGCTTTCAATTCTGCTCGAAATCCATTTAGATTGCTTGAGTCTTTCGCTGAAACCATAGAAGTTAAAGTTAAATTAGCCAACAGACAGCAAGTTAAAATAAAACTAAAAACTTTTATTTTTTTCATGATTTTCTCCCTTCAAATGAACTCGAAACGTTTCGTGTATATGTTATCATAAATTTACCATTTCGGTAAACAAAAAAAATAAAACGCTTACAAATGTTGATTTTAACAAGGTTTATTTATAAATATAAATTCGAAACGTTTCATTATATGTGCAATAAACCCATCTGTCAGGCAAAGTAGCCGACTCTGAAGACAACTCGTAAAATCTGCAAAAACTGGATTTAAAAGAAACATTCATCCGCTTTGTAGCGTTAATGTCATGTAAACCATATTACTTTAGGGGGCATCGAAATGAAGCGAGCTATTTCTTTATTGTTAATATTAACTTTTGTTGTCAGTTCAGCGTCCATTGCATCTGCCAAGGACCAATCTGCAAGGGAACTAACCTTTGATGAACGTGCGGCGAATATGTACAGCCCTTTACTAAAAAAATCCATCTTAAATGTAACGCATGACAACAAGCTAACTACAACGACGTATCAATCGATATATATTCCAGTGAAGGATATATTTAAATCAACCGCAGCAATAATTACATGGGATGGTAAGAAAAAAATAACGACAATTAAAAATCAAGGACAAGAGCTAATTCTCAATTTCTCGGGGAATACGGTCTTAGCTGAGCAGAATCAAGTTGTTATCCCTCAAGAGTGGGTACAATTGAAGAACGGAGTCTCCACCATTAATGCATTTGTCTTAACGTATATTTTTGAATATTACGCAGATGAATCGGATCATGAAAGAGTTGAATGGGAAGAACGACTTGAATTTTTGGATATTAAACAAACAACCGGGATCGCAGGAGTAGATCGAAATATGCATGTATTTGTTGAATTTAATGATTAACCTGGAGTTCTTGTAACTGAATCCTTTCTGAAGATACTGATATACGCCATTACTCAACAAAAAAGCCGAATGGATCGTTCTCATCCACTCGGCTCTTATGTTATTTTACAATCATTTGTTTAACATTACTTACCTTAGTTCCACTTCCATTCGCAATTCACTGCCATTATTCAGAAAGTGTCGGTTCACCTTGAGCTTCATTTGCAAGCAGCTCCGAATCATCGGAATGCCGTTCGAACATAACTGCATCAGCCCTCGTATAGATCATATCTGCAGGAAGCGTTGGCGGGTCTACCGTTGTAGGCGTAACCCTGGTTAACCGGACATACTCGCTGCCGTCACCCGTAAAGTCGAACGTTCCTAGATTAACCCAACCCGATGAGCCGACCGTTGCATCGATATAGGTGACCTCGGTACCCGTCTTATGCTTCACTTCCACTTTGACATGATTATCGTTACCCGTCGTATGGACGAGCTTGTAGATCGAGACCGTATATTTCCCCTCTGGAAACTGGCCTTTCCAAGTTGCGGATGATCCTTCAACTGTTGAGTAACGGGATTTAACCCCAATTTTGTATCCGGCTAAATTGCTTTGACTCCAAGACCCTTCTGTCGTGTACAACCCAGTTGTATTTGTACTGTCCACGATAACCGTTAGGTCCTTAATCGTGATGTTCAAAGGTGGTGTGGTTAAGGTCACACCATCAATCGTTACTGTGGCCCATACCTCAATGTGATTCGTATCCCCATCGAGATTTAGAAGGGTCAACAAGCCACTGCTATCCACTTCGGCCAGATCCGTACGATCAACGAAATACTGTACATTGGCCTGTGTTAGATCACCGATCAAACCGTTATCCAAATAGCCGGTTACGCTCAGCTGTGCGGTTTGAGTCATCTGCAGCTCGTTCCGATCAGACAGGATCACAGCAGACTCCAATTGCGGTATCTGGTTCGCGTCCACCCACATGATCGCATCGGCAACGACCCGAGACTTGTTGGCCTTGTTGGTTAGTTCCACGTACCCGCTATCGCCTGCAGCAAAAGGATAATCCCCTAGGTGCACCCAAGTACCATTCGCTGCTGTCTCATCAACAGTAACCGTCTCGGAGCCTCCGCTGTAATACACGGTAAATGAGGCATTCGTTGTCCAATTTTCACTCGCAGCGGTGATTTGCGGAATCTTGTAATACACACTGTAAGTGACACTTTCCGGCAGCTCAGGCCGCCATCTCATTTTGCTTGTCGCTGTGCCAGCCGTAGATTTGGCATACACATAGTTATCATAGTAATAGTTGTCAGCCGTCGTATCCCTTATCCAGACGCCTTCTGTCTCCGCCTCCGTATTATCCACTATGATAGATGAACTCTCCTGCCCATCGGGTTGGACTGGAGTTTCCGTAACCTGATCAGGCAGATAAAGTGTCCGCTTGCGGGTCTGTTTCCCCTCTGATTCCACGTAATACGTGAAGGTTTGGGATAAATCATTCACCCGTATCGACCATTCCATCGGGTATATCGTATCTGGGACGGTTGTATACGTAGCCCCGCCATCCAAGGAATAATGGATTGTCGCTGGTTTCGTCGTTTTGGCCTGCACATATGCATCATAGACCGTTTCGTCGGGTTTAACCATCAGCATGCCTTTAACCGCATCAATTGGACTGTGGGTATCAAAGAAATAGCTTGCATCCGATGGTTCAGCCGTTCTAACCTGATGCAGCGGCACATCAATGTTAAGTCCTTCTACAATGATAGCGGTGATGCCCTTGCCTGAAACCGTGGCTTGAATGATTCCGCCACTCATAACTGCTTGCTCTGGTGTACCATTGTCGCGGATGATCGTTACGGTATAATCCTGTGTTGGGTTGAATCCAATGATTTGTTCATTCAATTCAATCGGAGTCTGAATTTCTTCTGACGATGCATTGCTTAGCCCGATGTAGAATTTATCACCGCTCTCACCCGTTATCCAATTCAATTGAGGATGGTTGGTCTTAATAATCCCCTTGGGCATCCAAAGCCAAACGTCGGAATTGCCATAAAATTGACCTGGTTTATTCCCATAGAGGTGATATTTGAACCATAAAAAATTCGTTTCAAATACGGAAGGAAATGTAATACTCCCGTTCGATTTTAATGATTGTTCGCTGATCAAATAATCCATCGTTTGCCCAAGCTGCCCCGGAATATGGTGGTAATAGATGGATGTAGCCCCGCTGGGGCCTTCCAGCGGAAAGTCTGATTCAAGTTGACTAACGGCGAAACCCTTATAGTAATAACCTGGATAACTGGAATATCGGCCAATAACCGCATTATGAGCAATATCCTGCAGCAGTTTATCCCCTGTATAAAGCGACAATCTCAGCATGAATGGAGCTTCCTGAGCATTCATCCGATAATAGCCGGTTGTACTTCCTGCTTCAAACGTCAATCCGCTCGGTGAAACCAGCCAACTCGCAGCTTGAACGCCTCCAGCTATATCTTCTGGAAGCTTGAGCCTAGGATATTGAAATTTACCACTTTCCGGCCAATGGAACGACTCCGCGTAATTATACGTCTCTGGCTGCGGAATCGTAACGTTTCCTTCAGGAACTGGACGAGCAACGAACATGGTTGCATACCGTTTGGCTTCCTTATAAGCGGCATTCAAATATTTGGGATCTTGAGTTTCCTCATATAGCTCCAAGATCTCCATCCACAGCTTGCTATAATAATAAATGAACTCATTTTTACTCACATCCACGGTTGCAGGCGTATCGATATATTGCAAGATATAACTATCGGCTGCATCCTTGGCAGCCTGCAAATACTGGGCCTCTCCTGTCATACGATACATCATCAGGGGTTGAATGACAGGCCCCCGGTCTTTCTGGTCAGGATCACGCATGAGGTACTCTTCCTGTGCCAGCGCCCCAATTCCTGCCGAAGTGCCCATCATCTGATTGACGGCGGCTACGCTTGAAACATCGAACGGCAGAGTAGCCATTTTCCATAAGGAAGGCACACCGTAAACTTTCTTCTGGGTCGGCGACCAACCGATACCGTTTCGCGATACGCCATACTGGACGGACGGCAGTGCTCTCGTATCGTATAGCTGGTCATCCCCAGTCAAATAGTAAGCCCCCAAAAGAACCGCATTCGAGCTTGTTCGGACGCTATCCTCGTTTTCGATATCAATAAAGCCCTTGGCACGGCTCCACCACCCGCTGGGTGACGGGACATAATTGACAGAGTCGTCCCCTTGCGGCTCAATCTTAAGCAAATCGATCATATTGAACATCGCGTCAGTGAGCGACTGATCTGACACATTTTCCCGGTATGCTGAATAACCGTACTCATTGCGAAGAATATCCGCGTAGGACTCATACAGATTGCTTTTTTGAGCGATTAGCCCCATATGAAATTGATAAGTGCTTTCTGCGGTCATTTGCGAATAAGTCCCTAATTGAGGCGCATACAGGATTGGCTGCACGCTGCCTTCGTTGTTGACCAGGCTCATGCCAAGCCGTTGTTTCGTAACGCCTCCCGTCGGTTCAAATTCAATCGGAAGCTCTGCCGAAGGTACAAAAACACCATACGTCAATGGATTTCCCGAACCATCATTTTTCTCAACCAGGCTCATCGGAGCGCTCAGCTCTCTCAAGCTTGTTGATTCCACCGTACCTACCATTTTGGCATGGGACCTGAATCCATTTAACACTTCATTGATGCCCGAGACTGCCTCTGTTGTGAAGGACTGATATCCTATAACATAATTGCCGTCGCGGCGAGGTGTAAAAGCAAAGGAAACATCTGGTTTATCCCCTGCCATGGACCAGTTCACTTCAAAATCGTAATCACTGCCATGCGTAGAATCGGTTAATACCGCCGTGTGGCTGTCTGGAAAATGGACCTCGTCGAATGTAATCCAGCGTTTGTTCATCGTATCGTAGTAATTGGTTCGGCTGCCCGCATTCCCATCCAATAAAACCCATTGCTCCTCAAGTCTTTCCGATACATTATTAATCGGCATCCAGTTTCCCGTGTCCGTGTTCTTGTAGAACATGTCACGAACGATGGATTTGCCCCCATCCCATGCTGCCTCATAGAAGGTCGCCTTATAGTTAGCATTTTCGATGCTGCCTTTTTCCGTGTAACTGAGATTCGCTAATGTGCGGCTCCGCAGCGGGGGCAACGGTGGTGCTTGCTGTCGGATATTTCCTTCGAACTTGACTGCATCGGCCCGTGTAATAATTGTCCCCGTCGTAGGTTGCGTTCGAGTCAGCCTGACAAATTCGCTATCATTACCACTAAACTCATACTCCCCGAGATCCACCCATCCAACCGATGGACCTGACGAAGGTCTTAGATCCATAAACTTGACATCCGTTATCCCGTTATGAACAATCTCAATTTTCACATTACTGTCTGCTTTATCCGCCCAATCCAGCTTATAGAACGATATTCTCGCCGTCCCTGCTTCCAAGCGCGGATTCCATGTGATCGTTCTACCTACAGCGTCTGTGTATTTGGAACTGGAATTATTGTATCCCTTCACTCCTGCGCTTGTGGTCCAATAAGGAGCGGAGAACCCGTTATTGACATTGCCTGAATCAACAGTGACGACATTATCAATTGTGAGGCTTCCATCATCAATGATGATCGTCTTATGTGGTTCTTTCTGCCTTATATTCCCTTCGAACTTGACCGCATCCGCACGCGTAAGGATCGTGTTCGTGGTGCCGGTAGACCGAGTCAATTTAACGAATTCTTCACCAACTCCGGAAAAATAGTACTCTCCCAAATCAACCCAACCTGCTGGAGCGCCAGATGAGGGTCTTAGATCCATAAAGACTACATCCGTCGTTCCATTATGAACAATTTCGATTTTCACATTGCTATCAGCCTTATCCGCCCAATCCAGCTTATAGAAAGATATTTTCGCGGTTCCTGCTTCCAAGCGTGGATTCCATGTGATCGTTCTGCCTGCTGTACTCGTATATTGGGTGCTTGAAAGATCATACCCCTTCACCCCTGTGCTTGTGGTCCAATTTGGAGCCGAATATCCATTGTTCTCGTTACCCGCATCAGGTGTCACAACATCATTAATCTTAATGCTCCCGTCATCGATGATAATGGTCTGATAAGGTAAGGTCTCCGCATAAGCGGCCCTTATTCCGATCAGGCTGGAAGGAACTACGATCGTCAACATGAAAACGATGAAGAAAAAAAGCTTCCTTTTGACCATACAACTCACAGCCTCTCCTATTAATGATAACGCTTCCATAAATGCATTGCCTCTTGCTCGAATGATCGTAAAAAAGCAATTAACCTAGTCTTCTGGCTAATCCCGCTCTGTCGTTTTTATCTTAGCATGTTACATCACGGTGAAATTTCTTTCATTTTAAGAATTTCTTATATGATTTTAAGTAAAAAAAGAAACCTACATCCTAATTGATTGCTCAGTTGCAGTCAGATAGAATATAGGTCTTCCAAGTGTTCCAAAAGGACTAATCAATTATAATGGCGGCTGCACCAATAGTAACTTACCAAGCTGAATGACCGTTTGATCATACCAAGCTGGATGCTGCCGCACGTGCTCCATACTTCGTTCATTGCCGCTAGCCTCAAATACGGCCGCTTTGTCAGTCTTCTCGTGATCAATTTCGAAGCGAACTTTATGTTTCCCATTTGGTAGCTCCGGTAAGAAAACATATTGATTTCGATTATGATCGTTATATGATGTGAATCGATCGATAAGAAAGGGTTCCCCTCCATCCACCGTCACCTTCAATCTGCCGGAATCCGGCCCCCCAATATCGAATAATCCGATGTGGGTTCCCTCAAACTCCACTGTGATCGTCTCTCCGGGATCGACTGCTCGCCATAGACCGGGGAACAACCAATCATACTCGCGCACTAAAGCAAAATCATCAGGGGTCATGTAAGACCACCCCGCGGAAAAATGAGTAAGACGATCCAGTGGCAGCATGGTTGCATACTCCCAAGGGTTGGCCGGGACCAAAGGCTCCTCCGGCAAGTGATGTTCGACTTTTCCTACGTGATCTCGAAGCTCTCTGATTTTCTCAAACGACCGGGTGATTGTATCTGTGTAAATCTGATGTCCTTCGGGAATCGTTGGATGGATCGAATCATGCGTAAAAATAACGGCTTCGGGAATAGATACGTCTGCTCTTAAGGTGAAAATGAGCTTTCCATCCAAAACCAATTGACTGACTGCTACGCCCAGATGAATCGAAGGAATGCCGTAATAGTCGGCGACTTCCTCTTGCATACGAGCGCCCTTCTGGTATTGGCCGGATTGAAATGAGGTCAAATCCCGTTCCTTAACCGTATACACAAACAGGACATCCGTAAAACGGCTGTGCTTGCGAATCTGTCGGACAATACCTTCGATCCGTGCTTTGGATTCGGGAACTCCCCCATCGTTTCCAACAAATTCAACAAACACGAGATCAGGCTGATGACGCAGTACATCTGTCTCCAAACGGGCGCAGCCGAGGTCCGATCCTGTCCCATCAATGCCTGCGTTCACAGAGCGGATATCTGCATGGGGATATTGCCCTCGCAGCCAATCCGCCGTCATGACCCTGTATCCTTCAGAACGCGTATTACTGCCGCCAAAATAGACAATTGTTACTGTCTCCCCATTTTCCAACTTTTGAATGACATTAGGCAGCCCTCTTCGAGGGAAAAATTCCTTCATCGTGACTTCACCCGCCCTCACTTAGCGTTTTTAGGAGCAAAAAATTTGACAGCAAACACTTCATAATAAGGCGAACCATACGTTGCACAGAAATCAAATCGGACTCGGGTTACACCTTTTGCATGCACCTGATGTTTATTCAACGAAAGATAATTACCACGGATATTCATTTCACTCTCGGTTCCGTCTTCTAAGGTTAAGATCACATCATAATCTTGAATCAACGGCTCGATCGGATCGTCGAAATGCTCCAAATTCAGCTGCGAATTGAAAACAAGATGGATTTCATCCAGATTCTTGGGGCTTGCAAAACCAAATTCCAACCACTCCTGTCCTTCCGAACGTTCAGAAATCCAGCCGTTCGGCAGACCATAAGGTCTGGAGAAGCCGTTGACGACATTCGCGGGATTATACATATCCTGGGATGGCATCAGATCCTTGAAGCAAATGCTTCTGTTGAATTTCTTCAGTCTGGATGGCTCTTCCGGTCTATAATAGAAGCTCACCGCTCCTGTCATTTTTTCTTCATTACCATATACGTCAAGGCTCGCTGTACCTTCCAATACGATGTAGATTTTATCGTCAGCAGGCTTCTGACAGCCCAAATCCAGTGTAATCCAGTCATCGTGCCCCGCTGAAATCATCAAGTTGTAGCCTTTCAGCTCGCTGGCTGGAATATAGTTTTCCTTCCGTTCCCCGCCAAACAGCTTCACTTGCAACGTTTCCGAATGCTCGGATCTATTTTTAATTTTGATCTGCACACTTTCAGCCACGGATGTCTGGATCGGCAAGACCAAACATAACGCTTTGTCCAAGGAGATCTCTTCGGTAGGATGAAGATGTTCATAGCTTCGCTGAGACGAGGCACGAATCGTTAATCCGTCAGCGAAATAAGGGTCCAACGGCTCTTGAAGCCCTACAATCGTTTGCCCGTCTCGAAGCAGCTGCGTCTGAAGCTCACCCATATGCGCTTTGACGATGTCCGCGGGGTCTGTATCATATTTTACGCATAACGCAGCAGCTGTTCCTACCGCCTGCCCCATACAACCACAGGTCGCCATCACCCTTGTAGACCCAAAAGCTACATGGGTAGCGCTTATATTGCGGCCAGCGAACATGAGATTGGGAATATTGCGTGAAAATAAGCTGCGGAAAGGGATATTATACAATCCCGGCACGAAATTCCACGCTGTAGCCGGCCCCTCATCGTAGATGCCTTTATTCGCATGCAGATCCATATACCAGCCTCCGACGGATACAGCATCTTCGAAATGAGTCTTTTGTGTAAGATCGTTCTGAGACAGCATGTGTTCCCCGATAAAACGTCTCGACTCCCGCTTTCCCGGAATCGGGCATACATAATCCAAGATGAGATTGTCTACATCATCAAACTCACCGCTATTTTTGATATAATCCCAGATTCCATACACCAATTTCCGCAGTTCCAATGCGATGTCTTCATTATTCTTGATAATATCCATATGTCCGCCGTATTCCAGCCACCACAATCCGCCAAGTCCATTGATTTTCCTTGGAAAAGACCGATGGTTTATTCCTTTTTTGATTCTCTCGAAAAACTCCAGCTTCGTGATATCATACGCAAAGCCAGGCCTTTTGTAAGGAACGGAATAGTTTACGTCACGGGCTTGAAACAGAATCGTATCCCCCATCGTGTAATGATCCGCCACTTCTGGAGCAAGCTCCTCCTTGTATTCATGCTTCGCCTCTCTTCCCCATCGGAAGTCAGCACCTGCTTGGTATCCAACAATTCCATCACCAGAGCAATCGATATAGGTTGGGCTTTCAAAACGAAATTTTCTTTCGGAAGCTAATTGAAGGCCCTCCACCCACTTGATTCTGCCGTTCTCGATGCCCGTTTCATGTACACATGTATTCAGAAACAGAGAAATGTTAGGCTCATCATAAACCATGTCGAGCAAGACCGTATCCGAAAGCGAAAGCATAAGCTTCTTGTTGTATAACGGATTATAATGAAAGATCTTCAGCTTGAGTTCTTCTACCAACCCGCCCTCGCGGGCATAATAGGATGGACTATTTCCGAGATATGCCGACCCGTTGATATGAACTCTGACCTCGCTGCTCGCATTTCCCCCAAGCACCGGCCGATCATTAATAAGTGAAACCTGCAGACCTTGGCGTGCAGCTGCAATGGCAGCGCATATCCCTGCAATACCTCCACCTACGACGGTTACATCTGCTTTCATAAGCTCCATTTTGATAACCTCCATGATTAGATGCTCCTATCATGGTAATGGTTTTGGCGCCTTTTTTTTTACAGGATTTCGCGAAAAAATCATACATTTTTTGCATCCTTATTTGGACTCGTACCGTGTCATTTTTATCCGATATTGCTTAGGTGTATCACCCGTATATTCTTTAAACAGTTTGCAGAAATAACCTTCATTGACGATACCTACTTCCTCGCACAATTCCAATAAAGAATAATCCCGGACGTTTAACAACTCGAGAGCGAGATGGATTTTTTTACGGTTGATGTAGCTGATCACGCCTTCGTTCATTGTTTTTTTGAATAAGCTGCTAAAATACGATGGCGCTAGATTCACTTCCTCCGCAATTGCCTCCAACGTTAAGCGTTGTTTCAAGTTTTTCTCTATAAAATGCATAGCACTCATGATTTCTGCACGATGTAATCGTTGGCCCGAGTGCACGTATTCAAATGTGAAGTCGCCAATATAAGCGAGTTGTTCTTGAAATGCCATATATTCCATAGGGAATTCAGCTGCTTCCGTAGTCAGCTTGTTCCCCAATTTAAACTTTACGGTAATTTCTCTGTACAAGTCTCTAATCATGGGCGCCATGATGGACTTGTGGATTTTATGGTCCGAAACAAAGTGCAACAGCTCGGCAAGTGCATTGTCCAGCTCTTCCTTGGAAATCTTTCGTTTCAGCCGGATAAGAAAATCAGCCAGTTTCTGCTGAAAGTCTGCTTTTTTGTCATTATGGTATTGGAACCGATGCATCGGTGTTTTGACTACTTTTTCGGTATGATAATAGAAATCCTCACTCACATTTTTAGCTTCCGTGTACGCCTGTTTGATCGATTCCCAGCCTCGGTGTGGACCACCAAAAGCGACAGATACCCTTTGATTCAAATATTGATGCAAATGAGATACGATCTGCCCTCCCAAGGATAGGCAAGCATATTCCGTTTCCATATCACTGCGGTTATTTTCCCAGGATAGAAAGCCAATAAAACGATTATCGGACAGATCCGCAGCTACCCCACTGCCACCATTCATCACCGTTTCTTCGATGATATTCGTAATCGCATATTTCAAGATGTTTTGATCTGAGGCAGCGTATTCGTTTCGAAAACTTTCATACGTATTCATTTCAACGATGAAGCAGCAATAGTTGGCTTGAAAGAAATGAAACTGCATGCGATTAGCAAAATCCGATGCCCGATGAGAAGGAATTTCGCCTCTGATCAGTTCGTTAAAAAATTGCTTGCGCACTCTATATTTATTTTCAAGGACGGATACATTTAACGATTGAAATTCCGCTTCTTTTTTCTTAAACTCATTTAAAATTCCGGCTGCCTTATCCAAAGCTCGATTCAAATCCGCTTCCCGCAAGGGAACCTTTACAATGTACTCCAATACGTTGGCTTGAATCGCTCGCTGGGCGTATTCAAAGGATGAATAGGCGGTCAAAAGTATGTATTGCGTATGGGGGAGCTCCCTCTTGAGCTGCTCAATCATGGAGATTCCGTCCATTCGCGGCATAACGATATCGGATATGACGATGTCCGGCTTCAGTTTTATGATCTCCTCGACCCCATTCAGCCCATTATTCGCTTTGCCCACTAGAACAAATCGCTTATCCCTATGAGAGAGTTCATTAAAAAACAATTCCAATCGTTGAATGATCAGGTCTTCATCGTCAACAATGAAGCAGGTATAGTCTCTCATCATTATGCATCTCCTTTTTGCAATTCTGCCGGGAATACAGCGCGTACACGGGTTATTTCCTTAGGTATGCTAATGATTTGCAGTCCGAATTGATCGCCGTAGTGAAGTCTTATTCGGCCATGAATATTGTTCAGCCCGATTCGTTTTCTTTTTACTTCCTCTTCACTCGGTTCAGAGATTAAAATATGCTTTATTTTATCAGCTGGAATTCCCTCACCTTGATCAACAACTTCGATGATGACGATGCCGTCCTCCCTGTACGCATGAATCGTAATAGGCCCCTCAATTCCCCCTCCGTTATAACCATGGAAGATACTATTCTCCACAAGAGGCTGCAGCAGCATTCGAAAAACAGGGAAATCCATTAACCCTGCTTCGATATTTTCAATCAAGTGGAAGTTTCGGTTATACCGAATGTTCTGGATCTCGATATAGTCCGCTACATTGCGTAATTCCTGGCGTAGGGAAACCTTCTCTGAAGCATCGTCTATCCCGTATTCCAATAATGAAATGAGCGACCCGATCACCACATCTACTTTCTCTATTTGTCCGAGACGTATGACATTGCTGATCGAACCAAGTGTGTTATACAGAAAATGAGGGTTAATTTGAGACTGTAACACCTGGATTTCCAGCTTCCGCTCAAGTTCATTATGAAGCTCAGCCCCCCGAATCAGTTCCACAATTTGTTGCAGCATACGATCGAATGCTCGTGAAAGATCGCCAAACTCATCGTTTCGATTAATTGTTATTGTCGTTGTGAGGATGCCTTGTTCCACCTGCTTCATTTTTGTTTTGAGCGTATAAAGTGGTTTTCTTATATATTTGGCAACCAAAAAAGAAATGAACAAACTTAAGAGAAGACCTGCAGCTAGAAGCTCAATATAATAGGTTTCCAATCTGGACAAAGCTGCTTTCAAGCGTGATTCATCATTGATCGAGATTATGGTCCAGTTGAATTTCTCCGTCGGTTTTTTCAGAAGGGAGACCGGAATGCCATCCTTGGTATGCAGTTGAAGACTTGTTTCTGTCGTATCAAGAATTTGTTCCGCTGACGTTTCTCCGATCGAAAACGTATGATCTTGAATATTCAGTAGTCCTTTATTTTCAGAAAATCCGGCAATGATTTTACCTGTCGCGGTGATCAGAGCCAGATTCATTTGTTCTTGTTTATTAATCTTGAACAAGGTTTCCTCAATGGCATTTAGATCCAAGTCAACCGCAATGGCCATTGGAAACGGAGCACCGTTCAGATATCGAACCATCGTAACGGTCCAGCCAGAATACTTCGATTTGTATGGTTCACTAATAAAGGTAGTCCTTCTGTTCTTATCAGCCGCATCAAACAAAGGTTCTCTCTCAGTTAAAGGTTCATCGAATATTCGAGTAGCTGTACTTCCGCCTAGAATGGATAAATCGCTTTTGATCAAATAAATATTACTGACGTAATTACTATTGAGTTCATACAGTTCTCTTAATTGCTTTTTAATCACTTCCGTATTGTCAATATTGGCTTTCACTGATGTTTCGACTGAGAAGAGCATCGTTTGGAAGGAGGAAAAATTAACAGTGAAGTACTGGTCTACCTTGTCAAGGATTTGATTGGTGTAAAAAATGTCATTGGTTCTTATTTCCTTTTGGACATAGCGATAAGACAATTGGCTTATCAAGATGATGCACCCTAATACAAAGGCAAACACGATAAAAAATAATTTTAAAGGCAAGCTGATTCTTCTTCGCATCGATCATCTTCCTTTTAGTTCCGTTTTAAACTAAGAATAGCATATGCTAATAAAGAGAGGGGCTACGAATAGCCACTCTCTTCGTTTATTTATTTTACTTGATAAGGTCGGCTTCTTTAAATTGCTGGATTGCTGTTTCCTTATATTTCTGCATGTCAAACTTGGTATCCAACGTTTGGAGGAAATTGTCCCAGTTGGAAAGAGGCTCTTTGCCCGTCATAAATTTAACTAAACTTTCATTAATGAAACGTGTGCGGTCAGCATCCAAGGTATCGCTGGGGTCAGGGGTCAATAAATTTCCGGGCAGCGTTGGCCCCACATATTGCTGATTATCCTTGAAAGCTTCCGCCGTCTTCGGATTCTGGAAGCTGAAGTACTCCGCATCATCACCACGGCGCGGCATTCTATAATGATCGACCCACAGGTACTTCTCTTTCATTTCCTTCGATAACTCGGAGGTTTTATTTTTGATCTTGCCGTCCACCACGTCCCAATGAATCCCTTTAATTCCGTATGCAAAGTTCGGATAAGCTTCTTCGTCCGTAAAGAGATAATTCAGCATGGACAAGATCCGAATGATTTTGTCCTTATCCGCTTTCGCGGAAATGGCCCATGAATTGCCTTGGAACGATTTTCTCTCTACAATTTGATCACCGTAAGGACCTTTCATCGGAGGAATAACAATCCATTCCGGCACCTCGCCACTAATTTCTTTCATTTTCTGCTGATAATCCGGCTCCAGCCTGCGGGCATCTCTGATCATGAAGCCAACTTTACCCTTAAACATCTTTTGATCCAACAGATCAGGCGAATTCATCGTCACCCAGTCTGGGTCTACCACTTTGGCTGCCATCATTTTGTTAATGTAAGCAAGCGCCTCTTTCATTTTTGGATCAATAAACAGGAATATCGGTTCATTATCTTTTATCTCAACGGCCGAAGGAGGATTGACACCAAACATCCACATCAAGCTATCGAAGCCGTAGGTTTGCAGATTACCTTCTTTATTCATACCGCCGATGAATCCGTACGTATCGTTTTTACCATTCCCGTCCGGATCTTTCTCTGTAAAGGCTTTCATAACTTCGAACAACTCATCCGGTGTCGTTGGTACCTCCATATTCAGCTTTTTCAGCCAATCATTGCGGATAAAGAAGCTTCGACTGATACCGTTTACATTATCATAGCCTGGAACTCCAATCGTTTTTCCTTGATAGGACATTGCTTCCCAGGAGTCGTTGCCAAACCGTTTCTTTAATTCAGGGAATTGATCCAGATACGGTGTCAAATCCGCAAGAACGCCTTGGTCGTAATATTGCGCAAGATCAGCCCGACTCTTCAAGAAGATCAAATCTGGAATATCTCCGCCTGCAATGAGTGTATTCAGTTTGGTTGTTGCTTGCCCAGCTTGAGGAATCATCATATCCAAGTCGATGTTCATCTCTTTTTCCAACATTTGACGTTGAACATCTTCATCACGTGGAGGTACCGGAGCAGCAGCATTGAAAGTGCCTTGGTTAAACATTGAGATTTTCATTTTGGTTGCAAACTGGCCAGATTGCCCTTGCGAATTACCCGAAGCTGTCGATGTAACTTCTTCATTTCCCCCACATCCTGACAGTAGCGTACCCAATCCTAAGATTGCCGACAGAATAGCAAATGAAATCTTCTTACGCTGCATATTGACCTCTCCTTTGCTTGTATATTATCACGGTTTCACCGTAATAAGTTAGGTTGGAACACCTTTTAACCTTTAACGGATCCCAAGAGCACACCTTTGGTAAAATGCTTTTGTAAAAATGGGTAAACGATTAAAATCGGAATCGTAGTCACAACAACGGTAGCCATCTGTACAGCGAACGTACTTACAGCTCCGGAATTGGCGAGCGACTCAGCGCTTTGTGTTGCAACGTTAAGCAGGATGTTGCGCAAGACGACTTGAAGCGGCATGAGGTTGGAATCATTGATATAAACAATAGCATCAAAATAACTGTTCCAATGCCCCACTGCGTAAAATAAAGAAATGGTGGAAATGACGGGCAAAGACAGAGGTAAAATGATCCGCCATAACGATTGAAGTTCACTTGCACCGTCAACCCTCGCTGATTCCTCGATTTCACCAGGCAATTGCTCAAAAAAGCCTTTAATGATCACCAGATTAAATGCACTAATGAGATTTGGAATAATCAATACCCACGGACTGTTTAGCAACCCGAGAGAGCGAATTAGTAGATAAGTCGGAATTAACCCCCCACTAAACATCATGGTAAACACAATGAATAGTAAAAACGGACTGCGTCCCGGCAAATATTTTTTGGATAACGGATAAGCTGCTAAGACCGTAAAAAACACATTTAACGCAGTGCCTACAATTGTTCGAAACAACGTAATTTTATACGCCTGCCAGATCCCATGAGAGATGAAGACTTCTTTATAAGCCAGAAAGGTAAAAGATTCTGGTATAATCACAATCCCTCTCCTTAATACTTCCGATTCTGGCGTCACTGAGACAGCAATTACATATAGAAAGGGCAGTAAGCAAAGTAGGGATAGAAAAATAAGAATAACATAAACGACGGATTGCCAGACTTTTTCCCCGATTGTCAAATTGATCATATTAAAAACCACCTCACCAAATTTGCCCATCGAATTTTTTGGCGAGCTTATTGGCCGCCAACACTAAAGCAAATCCAATGACAGCTTTAAACAATCCTACAGCAGTAGCCAAGCCAATCTTAAGACGCTCCAACCCCTCACGGTATACCCATGTGTCGATAATGTCGATCTTCTCCTGGTTAAAGGTGTTGGCAAACATGAATATTTGGTCAAAGCCAGCATCCAGAATATGGCTTAATTTAAGGATCAGCATCAGAATAATGACTCCTCGAATGCCGGGTAAAGTGATATGCCAGAGCTGTCTCCATTTGGAAGCACCATCCATTCGAGCCGCTTCATATAAGCTTGGATCAATACCTGCTAATGCGGCGAGGTACAGTATCGCTCCCCATCCAATGTCCTTCCATATTTCAGATGTGATGACCAGCAGTCTTCCCCAAGCAGGCTCCGTTAGAAATGAAATGGGCTGAAAACCACTTTCCTTCAAAATCATATTAAAAAGGCCATCGCCTGGGGCTAATAATGCTACCATCAATCCATATACAATGACCCAAGACAAAAAGTGGGGTAAATAAGTAATGGTTTGTACGATTTTCTTAAACCATTGGGTATGAACTTCATTGAGCAATAAAGCAAGTACGATGGGAGCGGAGAAACCGAACAATAGCTTATACAGCGATATAACAATCGTATTTTTCATGATGTCCCAGAAATAAACGCCGTTCATAAAATCCGTAAAATTTTTGAATCCCACCCATGGGCTATCCCATACTCCCAAAGCCAGGTTGTAGTTTTTAAAAGCAATCAATATTCCCGCCATAGGGATGTATTTGAATACGGCAAAGTAAATTAATGCTGGTAATAAGAGAGCATACATCACTTTATATTTTTGGATCGTCCTTATCCATGACTTCCGCTTTTTGGAGAGAGGAATGGCGTCCGCTGCCAATTTCACTTGCATATCATCACCTCGTCTTTGTTTGTATTTGTATATTAGCACCCGCCTAACGGATAAATTTCTGAAATTTCAAGAATTTCTTATAAGATTTTATGTATGTAGGCCGTACTAGCCTAATAAACAAGCAATGAGACTAAACTGAACAAGCGATGCGTACCGGAACTTATACCGACAAATCATGAATGGATCTTCATATTCTTTTATACTCAGCTTATCTTCCCAAAATACAAACAAGCACTGTTCATCCCCAAAGGATAAACGTGCTTGTTTGCTAAAAATCTCATCGTTATGATAGTGAAAATGTTAAATGGATCTCTTTCATGCACTTGATGGAGGGCTATATTATTTTCCCTTGACTTGCAATGCATTCTTTAGTGTAACAAACTCATTATTAAAAATTATGCCATTTTATTGTGTTGGCCCCATCAGGATGAGACTCACATCCGATAACATAATCGCTGTATTCCCGTCTTCGACACCACTAATGTTGCCCATATCAAACACGAGGCGGCTGTTCGCATAGCTCGGCTCGGTAGTATCAAATATGAAGGTATACTCCCGCTCCGTGGTAGACAAGTCCACTTGTTCACCAAAAAATCCGTGCCATGCATATCCTGCGGGAACGTCAACCCAACCGATGCCTAGGCCCATTTTACGCGGTTTATCCGCTTTGGCTTTGAACGTCAGTTTGTATTTATATCCCTGTTGCATTGCAAAACCTTCATTAATAATCTGTCGATCCCACGGATTAGTTCCCGCCTGACCGATTTGAGCTTGCAGCTTCTGATTCGCAACTTGGAATACCAGTTCTTCGCTATTCCCGTCAGAATGTTTAAACCATCCTTCGCTGCCTTTTGCAAAGTCGCCATTCGGAATCAGATTGACATGTACCGGCTGTCCCCCTTGATCCGCACCAGGATTCACTTCGTACAACATTACATTTTGAATGGATACGTTATGCTCTCCTGCCGAAGCGGTGCCGAGACCAAAGTTCAACAAGGCAGCTGAATCCCCTTGCTCCCCCATCCCAAAGGTATATACATATGATTGTTTGGTTTCTGTCAGGTTTACCGTTTCATCCATATACTTTGTGTCTTCGCCGTTCCCCTGCGACACTACCACTTGCATGGATTTTGGAGCGGTTGCTGATGCCTCAAAGCTTAAACGATACGTTTTTCTTCCCTCCAGCACAAGTTTCCCCTGCTGCAATAACACTTCCCACCAGTTCTCACTTGTTCCCGGCAAATTGATGCTAATACCTCCATCTTCTCCATTGGATACCTCGAGATCAGGGGGGATCAATTCCCAACCACTTCGATCTGAAGTCAGCTCCCCGTTCTGAAGTATGTTCTGCGAGACGTCCAGCCAGCGTGTATTGTATTCATTCCCTTCAAAATTAACGTAGTACACTGCCCCGGCTTTCAGGGAAACCGCTGGGAAATATATGGTTTTATAGGTCTGCCAACCACCTGTATCTCCAAGCACCAGCTGTGAGGTGGCCACCGTTGTACCTTGTTCATCCTTGACACTGAATCGAACTTTTGAATCAGCTTTGGCACTTGCCATCCGTGTGGAGAAGACGTACTCTCCATCGTTCGCCCCGTCTATTTTGAATTGCAGCAGATCACCTTCGTCCATGTAGCTGACATGTTTGCCGCCTTCATCGGAGTTTTCGAGTTGCAAGCCTTGCATGAGCCACGCTTCTGTTGCAGGAATATGTGCATACTTCTGGATCGATACAGGCTTTCCCCGTTTCGTCAGGCGAACGTTATCGACGTAGACCTTTCCTGCAGAACTGCCAAATAATAATTTCAGTTCAGACGTTGCTGCAGCCGGGCCCTCTCCAATCACAATCTCACCCGTATAATTCTTCATTTCTTGACTAATCTGAATGAGTTGTCCTTGATGTATCTGTACGTCATGACCCTCAGCGGTAGACAACTCCACATCCATCGTGCGAGATACATCGGCCTTGGCATCAAAAGAGAATCCGTAGGTTGTGCCACCTTCCAGTTTCATATCAGGCTGCACGACAGCAACTTGACCGGGTTCGCCATTCGTTTGTTTCACATCAACCACGAGCTGCCGCTCCATGATCGGGAACTTCAGGAAATTGTTGACGGAAATCTGAGCTTCAGCATCAGGTTGAATCTGCTTGGACCAGAAGCCAAGTCGTTCCTTGCCTTGATCAAACGTACCGTTATAAACATAATTCCCATCCGGTAATGCTTTCCGCTCCACAGGGATCGGATCAGCCTCTCCTATCTCCGTCAGTCTGACATTGGACAACAGGACTGTCCCTTCATCCAGGCCCAGATTGAATTCTAATCGAGCATTATTGTCTGCGCCATCCCGCATATTAAAT
Organism: Paenibacillus sp. E222; assembly: GCF_013401555.1. NCBI lineage: Bacteria > Bacillati > Bacillota > Bacilli > Caryophanales > Paenibacillaceae > Paenibacillus > Paenibacillus sp. E222. Next base: position 4,571,361 of record NZ_CP058552.1, on the reverse strand, counting down.
GTGTATTCGAACGGCTGCCATTCAGTGGTCAATGAGAAGGTTTTTTCACCGGAGTAATTCGTCCAGCTTTTCTCAAATTGTGTTACTTTGGAGCGAAGATCACGGTTAACGGATGCTTTGGCATCGAACTCTACTTTATACTTTTTATTTTTCTTCATATAGATCGGCATTTGCGTCAATTGTACGGAATAACTCTCGGTGCCCGCCTGGGAGATGGTCACTTTCGCAGCCTTGCCCTTCTGTTCATCGTCAACGATTTCAACTGCACCAGCTCCGTCTGCATTTGCAATAAACTTCCATTCGTTCGGCACTCCGGCTGCATCGGAGCCTTCAGTGAAGCGTTCATTATAGATTTCGTTGCCGTCTGCTTGCGGAGCACGTTGCCGTTCAGGCTCCATTGGACTTGAAGTCACGTCCGGCCAGTCGTTTATTTTTTTATAAGAGTACACCCGAACAAAGTCAACATTCATCTTCTCGGAGACAAATTCGTTCTCAGGTGATCCCGGCCAGTCTCCGCCCACCGCGAGATTGAGGATCAAATAGAACGGTCTGTCGAAGGGTGCAGGGAAGGTATAGCTCTCCGGCTGACCTGCAGCAGTCGTCTGCCAATCATTCACCTGATGATGAAGCTTGCCATCCACATAGAAACGAATCATGCCAGGCAGCCATTCCACCTGAAAATCATGGTAATCATCTGCAAATGACTCGCCAGCAGGAAGAGTAAACTTGCCTTGATCATGCCCATGCGAACCGTCAGACTTGACGGCATCATAGTGGATGGTGCTGTACACTTCATGGTCTTTATTTTTGCCACCGATCAGTTCCATAATATCGATCTCACCTGAAGCTGGCCATCCGCCATAATGCGCTTCATCCGTAGGCATCATCCAGATAGCTGGCCACATGCCCTGCTGCACCGGCAGCTTTGCCCGAACGACAACTTTACCGTAGGTCCAGTCCCCTTTTCCCATCGTCATCAGTTTGCCTGAGGTAAACGACTTGCCGCTTTTTTGCTCCCGTTTGGCCTCAATTTGCAGTACATTGCGATCCCCGTCCTTGACGATGCGTGTATTGTCAGGGCTGTAATATTGCAATTCATTGTTGTAGACAAGTCCTGTATCCTGAACAGTCCACTTGGATGCATCGATAGCTGAACTGCTAAATTCGTCATTCCAGATCATTTCCCAATCCTTGTTCGGGATCATCGTTGCCGGAATGGGCTTCTCTCCCACAGGATTACCAGGAACAGAAGGGCTCTGTCCACCCGGATTCGAAGGCGTGGAACCATTTGAACCGTTACCGTTTCCAGGTGTAGGAGGTCTTGATGCTGCTGGCTGATCATTACCCAGCGTCATATTAACACTGTGCTGGCCTGTTGTGACCTCTTTCCCGTTAACAAGCACGTTTTCCGCTTCCACATTGAGCAGTTTGATTTTTCCTTTTGCATCAATCCGGGTATGCCGAGCTTTGCTGTTCACGCTTAATGCAGCAATGACGCTCTCGTCAGACAATTCAACCGTCGCTTTGCGTAGAATAATCATTTCTTCAATCAGGCTGTTACCCGTGATATTCACATGTACCGGTCCCGAAGCGTTGTCCACCACCACTCGTTTCAGTTGGGTATTACGAATATTAATGGAATGGCTTCCTCCACCTTTGATGATGACACTTCCCGTAACCGTCACCCCATCAAGCGTCACTGTACCTTCGCCAATCCCTTCGGCCAGCAATAGATTGCCGCCAACGGTCATGTTTTGGAGGGTGACATCAGCTGATCGAACGACCAGGTTGCCATCAACGCTTGACTCATACGTGCCCGGGCTGCTTTTCACATCCTTAATCATGTTGGATATCAGCGTTGCTGCCTCTGCTCTCGTAATGTCGGCAGTCGGAGCCAATTGGTTATTGTATCCGTTTACAATTTTCTCCTGAATGAAATAACTGAACGCTTTTTTGGCGTAGTCTGCCACTTGTTTCGCATCTGTAAAACGAGTCAGCACGTGCTCATCTTCCTGGCCTGTTGATAGTTGGAACGCTCGGTCAGCCATAACTGCGGCATCCTGTCTGGTCACGGGTTGATTGGGTGACAGCTGTCCAGCAACAGTGCCCAGTATTATTCCTGCGCTATTCGCTCTAACCAGTGCTTCATAATACCAATCGTTTTCATTCAGGTCGGAAAAAGATACAGACGCTGATTCTTGCCCGCGAGCAAAGCCCATTATCCGGTCCAGCATCATAACAAACTCGGCGCGGCTGATGCGTTCATTCGGCTTGAACGTGCCGTCCGTATAACCTTGAATCACAGCAAGCTCCTGCATCTGTGTCACTGCTTGTTCTGCCCAGTGGGCCGTCATGTCCCGATAGGGTATGGAATGCAGGCTGTTCGCCTGCACCTGCTCCATTCCCTTCGCTTGCTTTGTTGCGCTGTCTGCTCCGGCCATTGCCGGATATAGTAGTGAAACCATCATGCTTCCTGCCAAGAGACAAGCCAATCCTTTTTTCACCCGTATTCCTCCCCTTATGTGTTGTTACTTGCACGGCCATGCTATTCTTTCACTGCCCCGATAACGATGCCTTTAACGAAAAAGCGTTGTAAAAATGGATACACCAGCAAAATAGGCAAAGCCCCTATAAAGATTTGCGCTGCACGAACCGTACGCTGGGAGACGTTCTCCAGCATGGACGGATCTACGTTGATTTTACTAAGATCCTGCTGCACGATAATCGTCTGCAGTAAGGAAGCCAGTGGATAATTTTTCACGTCCGACATATAGATCATACCGTCAAACCAGGAATTCCACTGACCTACCATAGTGAAAAGGGACAGCGTAGCAATGGCCGGAAGAGACAGCGGCACGTAGACCAGCGCCAGAGTCTTGATATGACCCGCCCCATCTAGATAGGCTGCTTCCTCCAGTTCCTTGGGCAGACCGCGGAAGAAATTCATCATGAGAATAACATTCCATACGGACAGTGCTCCTGGCAGAATCAGTGCCCAGATCGTATCCATAAGTCCCAGCTTCTGAATCAGAATGTAACTGGGGATCAGGCCCCCACTGAACAAAATGGTAAAAACGAAAAACCATGTGTAGATCGAACGGCCCTTGAAGCTGATATCTTCCTTCGAGAGCGGAAATGCCGTAAGCAGCATAATAACCATGCCAATGATGGTCGCAATCACCGTTCGTTTCACCGAGACCAGCAAGGAGTTAATAAAATTGGAATTGCCAAATGTCTTCACATAAGCGTCGGTGGTGAATCCAATCGGCCAGAAGCTGACGAGATTGGATGAGGCTGGCGCCATGCTGCTGAACGAGACGGCCAAAATATGAATAATGGGCAATATGCACAGCAACGATAATACGCCGAGAAAGATATAATTAAATATGCTGAATACTCGATAGCCTTTTGTTTTGTAATACAAGCCCTTTTCTCCTCTCTAGAACACGCGATAGTTAGCCAGTTTGTAAGCGAGTCGATATGAAATAACGATCAGAATTGTCGCCACCACCGATTTGAACAATCCTACAGCTGTGGCAAAGCTCATTTTGCCGTTCAGGATACCGAGTCGATATACGAACGTATCAATGATGTCGCCTTTGTCATACACAAGCGGATTGTACAGGTTGAACACCTGATCGAATCCCGCATTCAGAATATTTCCGATGGAAAGGGTCATCAGTACGATGGTGATCGGCATCAACGCAGGAAACGTAATATGCAGGGTCTGCTTGAACCGGTTCGCTCCATCCACCTCAGCAGCTTCGTATAATGCCGGGTTGATGCCCGAGAGAGAAGCCAAAAATACAATTGTGCCAAAACCAAATTCCTTCCACACATCACTGACAATCAGTGTTATCCGAAACCACGTTCCATCTCCCAGGAAAAATATCGGGTCTCCACCCAAGGCAACAACAAGCTTGTTCACCATGCCTCCTTGCGGAGAAAGGATATCCAGCAAAATCCCGCCGAGGATAACCCATGAGAGAAAGTGCGGCAGATAAACGAGTGTTTGACTGACCCTTTTAAAAGCGACCAGGCGAACTTCGTTTAACAGAACGGCGAACAGGAACGGAGCGATTAACCCGGCAATAATTTTAAAAAATGCAATTACCAGCGTGTTCCAGATCACTTGCCCCACATCTGGATACAGGAACAAATATTTGAAATTATCCCAACCTACCCATTTGGATTCGGTAAATCCCAGATAAGGTTTGAAATCCTGAAAAGCAATGACAATGCCTCCCATTGGTATGTACTGAAAAATGATTGCCAGCAAAACCGCTGGAACAAGCATCAAATGCAAGGACCAGTTTCGTTGCATATTCCAGCGCTGTTTTACCTTGATGGCCCGCCGTTTGCGCGGCGTCTCTAACGTATGTTCCTTCACCCCAACATCCCCCATGTTATCAATTTTGTATTTTACAAGTGCGCGTGAACTTGTATATTAAAATTATAGCAACGCCCATTTGCGATCTATATCCTAATATTGCAACAACGATAACAATATTTTAATGAGTTAAGGAGGTTGAGCGTTGTTCGCCCGTTTGAATGTCTTTACCAAAATCACATTGCTGTTTGTCATGTTGCTCATCCTGGTGTTATTCCTCTACACTTACTCCAACAGAGAAAGTGTGCGTGTAATTGAGCACGAAATCCAGAATAATACGATGAATCATCTATCCACTTTTGCCGATTCTGTAGAATCCAATATTTACCAACTTTCTCTATATGGCATATCCATTGGACAGGATTCCAGCATTCAGGAGTACCAGCGTCCGGACTATAAAGATATCCCCTATGAACGTGTCAAGGTTGGAAGCGCTATTCTCGAAAAAATAAATTTGTATAACGCCGCCAGCAAATGGCATTCGACGATTACACTGTATTTTCCAAGGTTGCAAAAAGTCATTTCCACGGATTATTATGCTTATATCCCATACAGGAAGGATGAATTTTCCAAGCCGCTTTCAAAATCCTGGGCTTATACACATGAGCAGTTTGAGTGGTACACAACGGACCCCACAACGGCTATGGATACTCCGGGAAAATCCAGACTTATCACCAAGATCAGTTTCCCGGTACATCATTTAATCGCTATGCTCGATCAGAACAAGCTGAATAACAAAGGTGACCCCTTTATGTTCCATCCCGATCTGGGCTTAATAAGCAACAGCAGCGCAAATGACACCTTGAATGCGATCCAGTCCAAGCTCAAAGCGACGGAACTTTCGGGTAAAGGCGGATTTACCGCGACCCTTGACCACACGGAGTACTATGTCTCGTATATTCAATCGGGCAGTCTTGGATGGTACTACGTGGATTATGTACCGATGCAGCAGATTTTAGGGCCCATTACTAACAGCCGTAATCTCTTTTATGCTTCCATCGCCGTTCTGATTGCCATGAGTGTGGTGGTGTTATATGTACTGTATCGCAGTGTTCAGCTCCCATTGCTTCAGCTTGTTAAGGGAACGAATCGATTATCGACTGGAGATTTTTCCGTTCGTTTGCACTATACTTCTCGTAATGAGTTCAGTTTGTTGTTTGCACGATTTAACATCATGGCCCAGCGGATTCAAGAGCTGATAGAGAACGTATATGAGGAGCAGCTTAGAAGACGTGAAGCTACGCTGAAGCAGTTGCAATCACAGATTAATCCGCATTTTCTGTACAACTGTCTCTTCTATATTAAAAATATGGCAAGAATGAAAAATGAAAAGGCCGTTGTGGCGATGGCGCTTAATTTGGGTGAGTATTACCGTTACATAACCAGATCGGAGAATGATCAGGCAACGATCAAGGAAGAGCTTACGATGGTGAAAAATTACCTGGAAATACAGGCGCTCAGGCTGGAACGAATGCATTTTACGATGGATGTGCCAGATGATATGCTGCATAAAACATTACCCCGATTAACCCTGCAGCCGATCGTTGAGAACGCTATCATTCACGGCATCGAACCTCGTACAGAAGATGGGCATATTACGATTACAGGCCATCATACGGATGAATTGAGCACGATAACTGTGGAGGACAGCGGACGGGGTATGACAGAAAATCAGATGCAAGAGTTAACCAATAATTTGCACAAACCGCTTGACGGCAGCATAGGATGCGGGACCTGGAATGTTCATCAGCGTTTGTCTTTTTTGTATGGTGAACGAGCGGGTCTGAGTTATGAACATGGGTCACGCGGCGGAGTCAAAGTGAGCATCACATGGTACAACAATATCAACGAGTAGGTGAAGTACATGTTACAAATTTTATTAGTAGACGATGAACGATCCGTCGTAGAAACACTGGCTGAAACGATCTCTTGGGAAAGCTGCGGAATCAGTACGGTGCACGAGGCATTATCCGGTGCTGTCGCACTTGAAATTATGGAAAACCATGATATCGATATTGTGATCACCGACATTCGTATGCCAGAGATGTCCGGCATTGATTTGATTACGACCATTCACGAGAAGTGGCCTCATGTGCAAACCATTTTACTGTCGGGTTTTGCCGACTTTGAATATGCCAAGCAAGCGATGGCTCAGGAAAGCTTTGATTATTTGCTGAAACCCGTGAGTGATGAGGACCTGATTGAAACCGTGCAACGACTGGTCGATCGGATCAAACAAAAGTGGGAAACCGCCGCATCCTATCAACGGGCTTTGCATGCGTTTCAGGATAATCTGCCACTGCTGCAGTCCACCATGCTTCACGAATTACTTACAGGCAAAACCTACTCTCCTTCTGCGCTGGCGGACAAGCTGGAACTGCTTGAACTGCCCTACTCCATCGGCGAGGAGCTCGGCATGCTGGTCATTCGCATGGAGGAGCATCTGTCCGAGATGGGAGATCACGATCTGTCACTGATGCAGTACGCCATTAGCAATATCATCAGTGAAGTGATGCAGCATCATTTTCACATCTGGCACACACGGGACGTGCATGATTATCTGGTGGTTCTGGTCAGTGTTAAGAGGGGCGCAGTGCAGAGCATGAACAAAGAGGAGAAACCCCAGACATTGCTGGAGCATTATGCGGCGCAGATTCAGACCAATGTTCAGTTGTACCTCAAAGGGGCCATCTCGATCTCCGTCTCCCATTGGGGCAAGTTCCCTTATGAGATCGGAGCAATCTATGAAAGTGCGGTTCGGTCCATGCGGAAGCGTATGGGTCAGGCACAGGGGCTGTTTATCACCGCATCTGATGACAAGGATGTACATCCCCTGCCTGCCATTCGATCCCTTTACAATCCACCGACATTGATCAGTCTGCTGGAAGCGGGACGGTTTGATGCGGTAGAGCAGAAAATTGAAGTTATTTTTGAAGAATTACTGGAGTCAGGACAGCATCACGATATTGCCGAAACAACCATTGAGGTCTATCACGCGTTGGCCGGAGCTTTTGCTTATATCATTCATAAGAATGGCAAACAGATTTCTTCTGTTCTGCCTGCTGAATCCTATAAGTACTTCCAAGCTCCTGTATATGCCACAGCACAGCAGCTGAAGGACTGGTCCATACGAACACTGTATTCGATCAGTGAGGATGCTGAACAAGAGCTGAAGGACAATCACAGCACCATCGTTCGAAGTGTCAAAAGCTTTGTGGATCAGCATCTCGCATCAGATGTCTCACTCCCGGCAATTGCCGAGCATGTTCACCTGCACCCGGTATATTTGTCCAAAGTGTATAAAACCGAGACCGGCGAGGCGTTAACAGCTTATGTATATCGATTGCGGATGGAAAAAGCAGCATATTATTTGCGCTCGTCCAGCGCCAAAGTATTTGAAATTGCCGAGCTTGTCGGGTACAACAACACCGCTTATTTCATTCGGGTGTTCAAGAAGTTTTACGATTTGACTCCACAGGAATACAGAGAGAACCTGCCTGTTTGATATGATGTTTTCGAAACCCTACTTAGCTGCCTGCCTGATTTAAGCATCACGAATAAATTTCGTCAATTCTCGTAAAAGATTAGATTAACACATCAAAAGGCCTTGCCGGATCTTACTCCAGCAAGGCCTTTTCTCTATTGCTCTGTTTTTCTCCAGCTTACTTGCCGCTAGTTACGGATTGATACCACTCATTAACTTCCTTCGTATTTTGATCTCCACCTGAAGAATTCCATTTCTCTACGAACGTATCGAATGCGTCGATTGGAGCTTTACCATAAATGATCTGAGAGAACGTATCTTTTTCCATTTTGGTTAAGATGTCGTTATTCATTTGCATCGACATCGTTGGCGCACCTGTGAACATCTGTTTTAATGCAATATCTTTTTGATCCTGAACAATCTTGGCCGCTTCCACCATTGGTGCCGGTACGCCAGATTTGAGTTTTTTCTCGAAAGGTGTTGTTGCTTCTTCACCGTTAGCAAACTTCGCAAGCGTAGCCATATTCAGACTCGGGATACGTGCACCATCAAACGTTAATGTGTATTTCTCAGGTGCATAACCGCCTGTCACACTAGCATCCGTTGTTACTTTGCCGTCTTTCATTGCCCAGTCATATCCTTCAGCAAAGCCATTTTCAAATTCATCACCTGCTTTTGGATTGGCATAGTGATCAAATAGATAGTTTTGATATGTGAAAAAGACTTCTGGGTTCTTCATATCTTTGTTAATCAGAATTACACCGTTGTCGTTCGCGGTACCGCGTCTGCCTGCCTTGCCATCAGGTCCAGATGGAATCGGGTAAGCTTTGTACTCCGCTTCCGGATTGTTTTTCTTCACATCTTCGAGCGGCCATGACGGCATCCAGTGAGGTCCGACAACAATCCCCGCTTTACCTGCTGTAAACTCTTCTGCTGCTTTGGTTTCATCATATACCCCTGCTTCTTCTGGAATGTATCCTTTGCTCATCCAGTCAGCCAGTGTTGCCAAGGCTTGTTTTGCTCCAGGGTTTACAGAGCCGTACTCCAGTTTTCCTTCTGCGTTCAGATTCCACTGATTTGGCATCGTGCCGTAGGCTCCGAAGATCCAGCCAGCATCAGACATCCATGTGCTCAACCAGTTTTTGAATCCGATGGTGAGACCGTATGTGTCTTTTTTACCATTGCCATCCGGGTCTTTATTCGTAAACGTTTCCATAATTACTTCAAGATCAGCCAGCGTTTCAGGTGCTTTCAAATTAAACTTCTTCATCCAATCCTCGCGAATCCACATCACTGGATCACTATTATAGGAGTAATCGAGAATCGGAATACCAATTCGTTTACCATCCTGCATGTACGGATACCATACGGAAGGATCTTCATTCACTGCGGCTTTCCAGGTATCACTTGCATATTGATCAAACAATTCACCTGCATCAACGAACTTGCCCGTTTCAATCAACTCACGTGCCAGATTAAAGTCGCCGCGATACGAGATAATGTCCGGCATTTCTGCATTGGAAGCCAGCGACAGACGAAGCTTCGTTTCAAACGCGTTGTTTGTGGATGGTGAGACCCATTGATTTTTCAATTCAATGCCGAGCTTGTCTTTCGCCCATTTCGTGTGCACGTTATTGTCCTGATCTTCACCAGATTTGAATTTGATTTCAGGTCCCCAAGGACGCAAATAAGTAAGTTTTACGGGTGGATCATACTTACCGTCCTTCAATTCCAGTGTAGCACTCGGTGTGCTCGGTGCAGCCTCTTTACTTGCTCCACTGTTACAGCCGCTCAGCACTGCTGAAAGCGCGAACATTCCTGCCAAAGCCAAACCACCGATCTTTTTCTTTTTGCTTGTTACCAACTTATGTTTCCCCCTGTCTATGTAATGGTGTTGTCTACAGAATCCATCATAATGAATGATCCAGGTGCATGCCCATACTAATATTACAACATTTATTGCATTAATTTAGGATATTGGAAAATGGATATGGATGTTGCATTAGTGCAATGGTCCTTATGAAATGTCTAAAATAACATGCAAAAAAGAGGACAGCGACATACGCCCCTCTCCTCTTATCCTCTTCGTTTATCGCCTTCTTGCAAATGGATCACTCTAATTACTTGTATATTTCACCCAGTCATATTCAGCATACAGCGGGTTAGCTCCGTTGTAAGACCCCAGCCAGCTGTCCACGCCCGTTCCGTTCCACAGATTCATCATAATTTTACCAGGCGTCGTTGGAATGTTCGTTGTGGCCGTATGTTTCAGAACGCCATCCACGTACCACTTGATATGGCCTGGTTGCCAATCAAACGCGTAGGTGTGGAAGCCCTGAGATGCATCAAATCCCAAATTAACGATCTTCTCATGATTGCCGACACCATTGGTGTAATAATTGAACTGTACTTTGGTAGTGTCTTTTCCCAAGAATTCAATATCAATCTCATCCCATTGCGTTCCGTGAGCAGGTCCGGTATACGTGAAAAATGAAGAGACAATGCCTGTGTTTTTGGCAGGTTTCATACTTACCTCATACAGACCATATCCTTGAGAATTGGTTGATCGATATTCACCACAATCAAATTTGTTGTTGGACGGGCTGGTCAAGCTCAGTCTCAGCTTACCATCACTCGTAAAGTTTGCATTGTTCGCTCGCCAGGTGCAATTAAACATTGAACCGTTGGAATAACCATCCGCCTTTTGCCAGGTGCTCGGGTTGTGGTACGTTAGCGGCTCCCAAAATACATACCCTGCGAAAGCGCTTACCGAAAGAAATAATGAAACCACTCCCGAAATCGTTAACGTCCACCATGTCTTCCTTTTCATCATACACCTCCATTCAAATTCACCCACCTAATATAAAACGCTTACATGGGTGTTGTTTCCATTTTATATATTCCACCTGAAGTGAACTATAGCAAACTTTAAAGAATGTATATTCATTTTTAAAGATATGTTAGTTTCATTCGTATAAGGCTGAGCACCTTCTTGAGCAATCATGCCAATCCTTTATTCTTACCAAAAGAACAACTGAAATTGTCCATAACCGTATTCCGGAGAGCACGGTTTGGAAATACTCATACATGTACCAGCCAAAACAGGAATTATTAAAGTTATACACCTTTGTATCAAAAGCAATTGAAGAAGGTCTACCCTCCAGCTATACATTTTTCGATCTGATTTATAACAGAGCACCCTCGTAATAGTACCGAATCAAAATGTCCTGGTCGTAGTTCCCGAATCCCTTTCCAAACAGCGTAAGTCCACCCCGGCCGGGTACCCCTTCTTCAGGACTTAATTGAATGGTCCAATACGTTGCGGCTTGGAGATCCAGATCGTGAATGCGGACATCCGAGATGCGCTGACCGTCGATAAAGGTACCTTCTGCATTGATACGAAGCACTTTCAGTACGCCGTACTGGTTCACGTCGGAATGCCACCATTGCGGTGTCAGTTTACCCTTGCGGTCGCCAAAATCACCAGGGCTTGTCCACGTTCCGAGGTGATGGCCATTAAGGACAAAACGGATGTCCGAAGGCCAGTTCTCATTGACTTGCGGAGCCTCCGATCCAAGCTCCAGTGAAATTTCAATTTCACGCAGTACCTGATCTTTGTACAGATAATTAGGTATCTTATATTCGAGAAAACCTCGTGCCAACCAGAGTATGCCTGCATTCACCCGGTCCGGGTCCATGAAGCATGCGGGTGTGTCATATTGTCCAATCATTTGGGTCGTCGTTGCAATCCCGCATGTCGGCCACGCTTCGTAATCCGTATATTGTCCAACCGGAATGGATACCTCATGGTATGGGACATCGAGCGGTTCGGGTGACAGATTGATGAGCATGAACTCTTGCTGAATAAAACAATATTTATATGTGCCACCGTTCTCCCGCTTCATTCGGCTGCCTACAATTCCGGCCTTTTGCAGCTTGCTCACATGGGTACTTACGATGGCTTTACTCAAATAAAGCTCCTTGGAGAGCGCATTAATGTGCATTTCTCTGTTCAACAGCAATAACCGAACAATATTTAACCGCGCTTCGCTTGCCAGCGCCTCATAAATGACTAGCGAAGATGCATCTGTGCCAAGCATCATCAATCTCACTCTCCTTATATTGAATTCGCTATTTTGCGAACTCTGCAAAACAAACTTGCTCCTATAGTTGCATTATGATACATATTAACTAACAAATCAATGAATTGATTTTGCTATTTGGCGAATTCAATCCTATGGAGGTTTTCATTTTGCTTACATCCAAAATGCTTATTGATAAAGATTTTCAGGTAGCCGAAGTCGATCCACGTCTGTATGGCTCCTTCGTTGAACATTTGGGACGTGCTGTCTATGGCGGTATTTATGACCCTGGTCATCCCACGGCGAATGAACAAGGTTTCCGCCAAGACGCTATCGAAGCCATCAAAGCGCTGAATGTGCCCATTATCCGTTATCCAGGTGGAAATTTCGTATCCGGTTACAATTGGGAAGATGGTGTTGGACCGGTAGCAGAGCGGAAACGCAGACTTGAGCTGGCCTGGTGGACCATTGAAACCAATGCGGTTGGCACCAACGAATTCGCGGATTGGGCCAAGCTGGTCGGAACCGAGGTCATGATGGCGGTCAATCTCGGTACCCGAGGCATTGATGCCGCAAGAAACCTGGTGGAATACTGCAACCATCCTTCGGGCACCTATTGGAGTGATTTGCGAATTTCCCATGGGTATAAAGAGCCTCACAAATTCAAAACGTGGTGCCTTGGTAACGAAATGGACGGGCCTTGGCAAATTGGTGCAATGACCGCGCATGAATACGGCCGCATTGCGAATGAAACGGCGAAGGCGATGAAATGGGTTGATCCGAATATTGAACTTGTAGCGTGCGGCAGTTCCAGCCGGGGCATGAGCACGTTTGCAGAGTGGGAAGCGACTGTTCTCGACCTGTCCTATGAAAATGTGGATTACTTGTCCTTGCATGCTTACTACAACAATAACAATGACAACACATATAATTTCCTGGCTACATCGCTGGATCTGGACCAATTCATTGACAGTGTGGCATCGATCTGTGACTATGTGCAAGCCAAGAAACGCAGCAAAAAGAAATTGATGCTGTCCCTTGACGAATGGAATGTCTGGAAGTCCATTGGCACAAGCCGAGCTGAAGAGCGCTGGCAGATTGCACCGCCTGAATTCGAAGATGTATACACACATGAAGATGCCCTGGCGGTAGGCTGTTACGTGATTACACTCCTCAAACATGCAGACCGTGTGAAGATGGCCTGCCTTGCACAGTTAATCAATGTCATTGCGCCAATCATGACAGAGAACAACGGAGCGATCTGGTTCCAGACGACCTATTTCCCGTTCATGCATGCATCCAACTTCGGTCGCGGTACTGTGCTTCAGTCTGTCGTATCTTCGCCGAAGTATGATTCCAAAGACTTTACGGACGTACCTTACCTTGAAGCGATCAGCGTGCATGATGAAGAAAACGGCATGATCACCATCTTTGCGGTGAACAGACATCTGGAAGAACAGATGGAGCTTCAAGTGGATCTTCGTTCTTTCGGGGAAACTACATTCATTGAGCATATCGTGCTGGAGAACGACGATCTAAAGGCCATCAATACCAAAGCGAACCCGCATAACGTTGTTCCGCACAACGGAGGACATACCAAGGTTGATCAGGGTAACGTACAAGCTGTGCTGAACAAAGCGTCGTGGAACGTTATTCGTCTGAAAACGAAGCAGGCATAATGGAAATAGGTTTAAAGGGATTTTTCTGTGTACGGGGAGCTGCCTTGATATGCCGAATATCTGGATAGCGGGACGCTGTAGAAGTCTATTTAAGCCCTCAAGATTTGAATAAATAATGAAAATGCCGCTTATCCATTCAAAGATAAGCGGCATTTTTCTGATCCGGTAATCATATGCTCTATTCCCGAGATCAGAAGCTGAATGGCATTTACATGAATCGATTTCATCACTACTCAGCTCAGGCATAGCTATGCATAGCTGGGTATCATTTTGAAGAACTATACTTCTCCCCAAAAAATCTCAGTCTCATAATCGAATTCAACAATACCATCTTGATTATTCCTATTGAATAGATTCCGCAGTTCTTTCATCATGGGATCATAATTTGCATGCCCGGGTGCAGGGCTGTAGGAAGAGGACAGCAACCGGCCTTTCAAGCCCTCAAAATCGAACTGCTGACTCATTCTGACTCGCATTTCATGCATTGAACCTTCCTTGAAAAAAGAGAGCAGCATCGTCTGAGAAATATTTTTATGATTGACTTTTTCGTAGTCGGTTCCGTAAGTATGAAGCAGATGATTGTACTCTTCACGAAACGGAGTACCGTTTGTAAGACGTGAGTTCCAGATGAGTATTACTCTCCCACCTGGCCTTAGAATTCTGCGAAACTCGATTTGGGTTGCAGAGCGATCGAACCAGTGAAATGCCTGAGCGCAGACAATAAAATCAACCGACTGATCAGGTAATCCAGTAGATTCTGCGGAACCTTCTATACTCTGGAATTGCGGATTACTTTCTAACATTTGCTCGGCGGCCTCACGCATTGCCTGATTTGGCTCGACCGCGATTACATAGCTTCCGCGTTCCAGAAGCAACTTTGAGATGATGCCAGTACCTGAACCGATGTCTGCTATATTACTGCTCGCACGTAAACCGACGACCTCATACAAATGGTCAATAGCCTCTTTTGGGTAACTCGGGCGGTATTTTAAATACGAATCGACCCGGCTCGTAAACCGTTCTCTATTGTTCATCGATCGTCACACTCCCATCACTATTTTGACATCCTATATACTGGCCTCAGTAACAGTTTCAAAATCTTACTGCCCCAAAAAGCAAATACCGTCGTTCCGGTCCATGAGCTGCGCTTATCTTGGCTGTATTGATCGTTGATCATATAGGTTCGAGTCGAAATAGGACTCTTCAGACCGAACTCTTCCCATTTCGCCGGATCATTCGAACCTCCAAGTTTTCTAAGCATATTCGCCGACTCATGATCTATTTTAGCCGGAATTTGCTCGAATGCTTGGGTGATTTGCGTATGAAACTCGTCGATCGGGTTGCGACTGGTAATGCTCTGGAGATGGATGCTTTCGCGAATGTAAGAAACGTATGCCAGATGGTCAGCCCATAACTCGTCGATATAAAAAAGCCGTACCCGCTGCTCCGATGAGCTCATCGGTCTCTCGCCTTTCAAAATTCCGAGCCGCTCCTCGTATAGAATTCGCCTCTGATCCTCCACCATATCCGAATAACAGTTCAATTCCCGCTGAATATCGAAGTTTTGACCTATAATAACGCGCTGAATATGCTCGATTTTGCTGCGGAGCGCCGGATCATCAAGAACCTCGTCCTGCCTGGGAGCGCGAAACAGTCTATGAATGCCAAAGCGAAGCATCAACTCGTCTTCCAGGCTTATATAAAATACGGAAGCTCCCGGGTCGCCTTGGCGGCCGGAACGCCCGCGCAGCTGGTTATCAATTCGCATGCTTTCGTTCACATGTGTACCTATTACGTATAATCCGCCCAGCTTGGCAACCACTTCTGCCTGAGCAGGATTACCGCCGCCGAGACGAATGTCGACGCCGCGCCCTGCCATATTCGTAGATACCGTTACGGCCCCGATTTCTCCCGCTTTAGCGATGATTTCGGCTTCTTTTGCATCGTTTTTTGCATTCAGAACCTGGCAAGGTACTCCGGCAACCGCAAGTGCCTCCGCCAGCATGTCAGATTCCTCGACGCTTGACGTACCAATAAGAATGGGGCGTCCCACCCTATGGACGGAAGATATTTCTTGTACAAGCGCCTTATATTTGGCTTCTTTATGGGTGTAAATCCGATGTTTGTGGTCGATCCGTATGTTTGGCTGGTTCGGCGGAATTTGCACGACCTGCAGTGCATAGATATCCTCGAATTCCATTGCTGAAGCGTGCGCCGTAGCCGTCATTCCGCAAATTCCCGAATACAGGCTAATGAAGTGTTGAATGGTGATCGTACCGAGGATTCTACCACCAGCCTTCCACTGCAACCCTTCTTTCGCCACCAGTGCAGCTTGAAGCCCGTCCGGCAAATACCTGTTCTCGGCCACACGGCCGGTATGTTCTTCGATTAGCTCAATTTCACCGTGCCGGACGATGTAATCGACGTCTTTTTTTAATAACGATTCCACATGCAGCGCACAATTCAATGACGTTAACAAATGACTATTATGGCTATCGTACAAATTACCGCATCCCAGCAGCAACTCCGCTTTTGCAGCACCCGCATCATTCAAGTAAACGTTCCGCTTGAACTCGTCAAAATCGTAATGCTCTGCTGGCTGCAGCTGCCGGGCCACTTCTGCGAAAAGAATGCCGTCATTCTTGGAAGCACTCGAATCGCCACTAATGACTAGCGGCACCCGCGCTTCATCAAGAAGCAGTGAATCCGCTTCGTCGACGATGACGTAGTGGAAAGGACGGTGTACGGTATCAGCTTCATTGAATGCGATTGTGTCGCGCAAATAATCAAACCCTGCTTCTTTAGCCGTAACATAGGTTATATCCTTGGCGTAAGCTTCCCGTTTTTCGAGCAAACTCATGCCCGCTTGAACCGAGCTTACCGTTAACCCAAGGAAGCGGTAGATTGGGCCCATCCACTCTGCATCTCGATTTGCCAAGTAGTCGTTAAATGTGAGCACATGAACGCCTTTGCCGGTCAATGCGTTTAGATAAGCAGGCATAACAGCAGAGAGTGTTTTTCCTTCACCGGTATGCTGTTCGATCAAAAATCTCTCGTGCAAAGCGATAGCAGCCATAATCTGGACATCGTAAGGCTGTAATCTGAGTGTTCTCTTCGCAGCCTCGCAGACTAGCGCATAAGCATCAACAAGCAGCTCATCCAAAGACGTGCCTGATTTTGCCTCATTTTGCAGCCGAAGGGATTCCGCTTGCAGCCGCTGATTGTCCCAAGCTTCCAAACTCCGTTTCCTGATAAGCTCCACTTTGTCTCGATAATCTTTCAACAAACGCCGGGTATCGCGCTCTTTGAATTCACGTATCAACTTGACGACTACATTCATCGGAATTTGATTCCTCCTCAGTAGAAATAAGCGGTTCTATCGTAACTTTTTAAGCGGTATCCATTCCGTATGTCCTCTTATTGCCCCGTGATAAGAAGGGACTCCATATGGAGTCCCTTCTTTCGATCATTAACACACCAGCCAAATCATTCGTTCCCGCTCTAGCTTATGTGAAACAACTTCATCACTTCTCCGATGGGAGCGGTGTAAAGAGTAGATTAACCGGCAGGTTGCTTCCTGGCGCGGCAGAGAAAAGAATCGTTACGCTCTCTCCATATGCCCCTGTGCGGTAAAGAACGCTTTGTTCACTTGAATTGCTAACAGCAACGTTACCATCGGCAATGGATACAACCTGATTGTTTACTAGAGCCACTCCTGAGTACTTCCCTCCACGAGGGTTAAATGAGATTAACGTACGCGGAGCCACATTATTCAGCGTGATTTTGTACAATACGCCAAAATTACCCGCGTTGGATGCGTCTGTGTAAGCCATTGGATCTGTTCCAACCAGATTGGGATCGCTTGCGTTATCACCCAGTGGCAGACGAGCAGGTTCGGCTCCCACTAGCTGATCATACGTAATGATACGAGTCGCATTCGGATACGTTCCACGGTTGTGCACACCGTCACGATCAAGCACAGGCAGCATTGGTAAAGTCTCGAACGGATCTTTATTTTCTTCGACCAGGATAACGTTATAGTCAAGGGTATAATCACTATAAGCATCCGAATAGAGTGAGATCACTTGTCCTTCTTTGATTGGAGTTTTATTTAGTTCGGTCAAAATCAGTTTGCTTTCTCCAGGTTGAATAACTTCTTTCTTTTGATCCGCCCGGGTCTGAATTGACTTGAACCATTTATCAATCGACAATTTCCCAGCTACGGTAGCATACGGTGTAGGCCCAGCAAAGCCCATATTTTGTTGTTCGAATACTGCCGGATTTAGGTTGTTATTTGTTGCAATTACATACATCTTCACTCTTTTTCCCGTATTGTTCACGTGGTGAATCATGAAACGGGTCTGCCCTGAAGATGATTCTTTATACACGATTCCTTCCGTATTAACCGTTTCCGGACTGTTGCTGCGGATCAACAAACTTGGCTCATCCGTGTACGTATAAGACACTTTTTCCATGGAAGTTACTTCGCCACCGTTAAAGGTAAATTTCTGTCCTACCGGCGTGAAGAGTAAATTGAAATCGGAAAATGAATATAATGTCTCATTGGTTATAGTTATAACTTTGGAGTACGTGTTCGTCGCGCCGTGATTGTCAGTAACGGTGAGTGTCACCGTTTTTGGACCGGGTTCAAAGAAAGCCAGCGAATTATTCTCCCATACCGTTTTATCAATACTGTTTTCATCATCTGTACTTTGGTCGATGTATGTTATTTTCTCACCCATTTTATACTGTTCCTTGTCTGTGGTGAACATGGCTACAGGAGGAAGATTAGGACTCAAAACTTGAATCGTCATCGAATAGGGATCGCTCCATTGGCCGTTTGAATCCTGTACTTGATATGAAATCGTATATGTACCCGCTTGATCAAACGAATCCTGACGACCTGTCCAGCGTTCGTCTAGGATATCCAAGCCATTTGGAGAACTGGAAGAAGTCACATAGTCCACCTTATCGCCAGCAAAAATTTCCTTTTGTGTAATCACAAAGCTTGCAACGGGTTTAGTATTGAGATTCAGCACAACCGTTTTAGCCGACTGATTCACTTTATAGGTGATGTTCAGAGCTTGAGTAATGGAAGTTAACGGCACCATGAACGTATTTTTTTGCTGATAAGCAGGGCCTTTCATCGTTCTGGACTCTCCATTTACGGTATAGACCGTGCTGTTGGTTTTGAATCGGAGCTCATTATCACCACTAATGATGATCGTTTCTTTGGTCTTGTTATCGTATTTGACCCCGTATCCCACACGGTCCACCAGTGCACGGATCGCAACATAGGATACGCCGTTTTTTACAGTCATTGGCTGGCCAGCCAGATACGTTTTCCCATCCTGCTCCATCTTGTTACTATTCATGTACAACGTCAGATTGCCGCCTGCTGCTACAGCAGAATTTCCATCAATGGATGGCTGCTCTATTTGAGCAGGCGTAGCTGGCGTTTCAGCATCCTCAGGAGTTCCCTCTTGAGTTACAGGTTTCGTGCTTGTTTCGTTTGTAGTCGTCTCTCCCCCATCTATAGCGGGTTTCTCGATATCTGTTGTACGTGTTGCCTCAGTGTCTGTTGGATTTTCAGTTTTCTTCCCTTCAGAAGACGGTGTAATGGCAGATGCATTACTGCTCCCTGTCTTTACTTCACGCTCAGCAATCGGCTGCTCCTGCTTTAATACCTCAACCGATTCTACTTTGGCCGTATTTACTGACGATGTGTCATCCTGCGGTGCTGACTGCGCATTCACTGAACCGACTGCAAATGCTTGTAAAACGGCTAAAGCGGTAAAAATGGATAATTTCTTTTTCATATTCATGCGTTGTCTTTATCTCCTTCTGCTCCCAAGTAATTGTTATACTCTCAAAAAGTCATAGTATAGACGCTAGATTCAGGAAAAAGTTTCTAGTAAACTTGTAAATTATGGATCGATTTCAGCGTGGTTTTTATTCATTCGATGCTGGGAGAGAGAAAATAAGAAAGACCTTGAGAGTTTAGCACCCTCAAGGTCTTGAATTATCTATTAACTTATGGACGGACCACAACACCATTTTTAAAATTTATCTACGGAAAACTCCCACCTGCTTTTTCATTCTCCGGAATTTCGGCTTCAATTCTTTTCAAGTCACTTTTATTTAATTGGACATCCAGAGACCGGGTTGATTCCTTGTTTATCTTGAAACCGACATTATGATATCCTGGGTATCGCTTAAAGAAACAAACCAGTTTTGTAGAAGAATATTATGATGTGTAATGATTTGATCTGCAATTAAAACGGAAGAGTCCGCGGTACTGTGAGCATCTTTTGCTAAAATAACGTCATATCCCAAGCTAAATGCTCTACGACATGTCGCATCAACACATATCTCAGTCTGAATTCCCGCGACAACCAGTTGATTAACCCCTAGATGAGTTAAATGGGATTCAAGGGTGGTATCTTGAAATGAATCTGGAAAGTTCTTTTCAATTTTCACATCTTGAGCGATCAAGGGTAAGGCGGGATGAAGACTCCACCCTGAGGAATTTTTTGAGGTAAGCGTCCCTAATTTCCCATTATGCTGCGTAAGTATGACTGGAATCTTACTTATGTGGGCCCACGTAATAAGTTGTTTGATATTATCTAATAATTTTTCACTGTTATGTATAAAGAGAGGATCCATAAATGATCCGATCTGTATATCTATGATCAATAAAGCTGGCGTGTAGGTCATAACTATCCCCTCCTCATCCTGGATACTTCTTCATTCATTTCTAGAGGTTAGAATTGCCCGTAAGCATAATTATATTCATTATTTTTTACACCTAATCAGTTATGACCCCAAGTTTTGCCCTCCATTTGGGACAGGAACTTTGTTTTTTTAAACAAAAAGCAAATGTTGCGGGGGACGCTACGTCACAATCTATAATGAAAAAAAACAGATAAAAGGAGTTTAATTATGACTGACACCACGGCAAAGGAACAGTACAAAATACTGTTGAGAGCATCACTAACGCTAACATCATTTCTTTTTATCGGATTGGTTTTTATTTGGATATTCAAACGGGGAGATATGTTACCATTTATAGCTGACCTATTTATACCAAACGAGATTAGTATTTTATCCGCAGTACTCATTGGTCTTATTTCTAGTTTGGTTATAACAACTATTGTTCTAGTTGCATTCATCAAAACCAGAACAGAACTCCCCAAAACCGAGGGATCAGATCTGATCAAAAAAATAATGATCCAACCAAGTGGTATAGCTTTATCTGCAATAGGTGGTGGGGTGTTTGAAGAATTCTTTTTTAGAGGTGTCCTGATCGGATTATGTATTGGATACTCTATAATTGTGGATTGGCTCGTTATCCTAATAAGCACTTTTCTATTTTGGGTAATACATGTTCCCCAATATAAAGGAGCCACTGGTATCCTCACAGGTGTATTTGTAAATGGTTTGATTTTTGCACTACTCTTTTATTTTACCGGCTCGTTAATCCCGTCAATGCTTGCCCATGGGATTTATAATACCTGTATTGGAATGATTCTGGCGAAAAAATACAAGAAATGATTTTGGAAAAGAGGAATTTTAGATGAGATTAACGGCAAGTAAATTTGCAAAGCTGGCAGATACGACGGTTCGTACCTTACGACATTATCGACAACTTGGAATATTAGTCCCCTCACAGAAAAATGAAAAAGATCATTATATATATGTGGATGCGGACTTTAAAAGGCTTCATGAAATCCAACTATTGCAAAGTCTAGGTCTTTCCTTAAACGAGATTAAAGTCTGTTTGGAAAATCCGAAATATTCTTTCCATGAAATCATTAGAGTTCAAGAACAATTACTTCGACAGCGGAGGGAAGCCATTGATTGTTCTTTAGCACTCATTGAACGAGTCCAATTGTTAACCGAGCAAGATCAACTCAATGAATCAAACTCTGAAATACTCATGTTACTTATGAATTCCATGCGTGTTGAGGAGGCTCAAAAAAAGCTGCTTCAAAAGTATGTCTCTATAGATATTATTGATCAGGTGTTTCCAGAGGATATCTCTAAGCAAACCCATATGGATGGACGATTTTACAATTTGTTATTGCTTGTCCATCGGGCTATCGTAAATGATCTTACACCAGATCATCCTATCATACAGCAGCAGTTGCATGGCATATGTGCAGATACTCCATTACGTAATCTCATGTTCAATGACGAGGTAAATAACGAAGAACTGAATAAAAGCGTAAAACCCTATGAGGCGTTGGTGCCTAAGCATACCATGGATTTTTTAAAGGAAGCATTTGAGGTATTAAATACGAAGAATAATTCTTCTCTACAGGATTGAAAAGAGGGTTTCATATAAAAAAGGAGAGCTGCCTTTATATAAGCAGTTCTCCTTTTTGTGATTAAACCGTTTCTTAGTGGTCCAGGAATACAAGCTGGATGAAGAACAATACCGCAAAAATGTAGAATATCGGATGAACATCCTTGCCCTTTCCGCGAAGCAGCTTGAGTACCGGATAGAAAATGAAGCCAACACCGATGCCTGTCGCAATACTGTGCGTCAACGGAGTAAGGATGATAATCAAAAAGGCAGGAAATGTTTCTTCGAGATCCTTCCAATTGATTTTGCTGATTACGCTAATCATAAAGTAACCAACAATAATCAGTGCCGGAGAAGTGATCGCCGGGATACCTGATATGACACTTACGATTGGTGTAAAGAACAAAGTAAGAGCAAGTAGTACACTTACCGTTACCGCCGTCAGTCCTGTTCTTCCTCCTGCAGCCACCCCTGTGCTGGACTCGATATAAGCCGATGTTGGGCTCGTTCCAAGCAAAGCGCCAGTGGTAGTCCCAACGGCATCTGCCAATAGGGCGCCGCGTGAGCGCGGAAATTTACCTTCCTTCAGCAGCCCTGCTTGTTCAGCAACGCCGAGCATCGTCCCCGTCGTATCAAACAGCGTAATCAACAGGAACGTAAATATGATGGTATACAAACCATTAGAGAATACGCCTGCCAAATCCAATTGGAAAGCCGTTGACGTGAGGCCTTGTGGCAAGGATACAATCGACTCCGGCATTTGAAACAGCCCCATGATCCAGGCAAGAATCGCTGTTACCACCATTCCGATGAACAGATAACCTTTTACATTGTAAGCCATAAGCACAACAGTGATAATTAATCCGATTATGGTCAAGTAAGTCATAGGTTCTGCCAAGTTCCCGATCGTAATCAAATTGGATTCGGAATCAGCAATAATCCCGGAATTTTGCAGGCCTACCGTTGTAATAAACAATCCAATCCCTGCTGTTATCGCGTGCTTAAGGTTCGCAGGAATGGCATCAAGCAGCATGTAACGAAATGAAGTAAGCGATAAAATAATAAACAAAAGCCCTGCTATAAATACCGCTCCCAGTGCAACCTGCCAAGACACGCCATATCCAGCAACTACACTATAAGCAAAGAATGCATTCAGACCCATACCAGGCGCTATAACGATCGGATAATTGGACCCGATTCCCATGATCAACGTCGCCACAATACTCGCCAACACTGTAGCAATGAATACTCCGTTAAAGTCCATGCCCGTGCTGCTGAGTATTCCTGGGTTTACGATTACGATGTATACCATCGTGAAAAATGTTGTAATCCCTGCGATGATCTCTGTTGAAACGGTCGTGCCTCTTTCTTTTAGTTTGAACCAATTGTCCATGATTAAAGCCAGCCTCCAACTTTCAAATTATTCACCAAAGCTAAAAATAAAAAAATCCTAATCATCGTCATAGGATTGTAATATTACCGCTCCTATATTCGTCATTAGGATTAAAAAGCTAAGATTCTAAACCAATGA
The DNA here is from genome assembly GCF_013401555.1 of Paenibacillus sp. E222. Classification (NCBI taxonomy): domain Bacteria; kingdom Bacillati; phylum Bacillota; class Bacilli; order Caryophanales; family Paenibacillaceae; genus Paenibacillus; species Paenibacillus sp. E222. The sequence goes on along the minus strand of NZ_CP058552.1, from coordinate 4,547,887 downwards.
TAAGGATACTCATATCTGCTTTACCCTGATGCCCTTTCGAATTTTAATAAATATATCACTCATTGTCAATGAATTAACGTATTGTTCACAGTTATTTACGAACTATATAGAGATGATAGGGAATATTCATTCGTTTTTTAGAGTAAGTTACAATGAATTTAGTTCTTGTACCAATCAAACAAAAAAAGCCGCTAAAGTAGCGACTATACATCGAATTATATTTTTGTTGTGAATAAAGTAAAATTGACAATATAAAGTTCCATTGTTGTTTGATACCCCAAGCCTTTATATAAGCGAACAGCAGGCACGTTATTTGCTAAAACGCCCAGATAAACATCTGGTGACCGTTTTTTACCGAGGTGTGTCAATTCACTTGTTAGGCGTTTAGCTAATCCTCTGCCTCTGTAATCTAACCTGGTAACAATGTTCCCAAGCTCTACTAGCTGAGAGTCATAAAAATGGTAGCCGCCAACAGCGATGAAATCCTCCCCTTCCTTAATTCCAAGAAAAGGGTAATTCTCTAACTCACTCCTTGTAAAAAAACTCATTTCCCCACTATGTAAAAAATCAATTACCTTAGAATATTCATTTTCATTTATCTTTTTTGCAATGTGAGCTTCAAGGAGTTTCGATTCATCCTGATGTTTCATAGTTAAAAAACGCTGAGGAATTCCTTTGATGAGTCCGCAGGATTGAAAAAGTTCAAGGTCTCGTTGACAGAGTATCGTGCCACATACAGCACTTTCGTCAAGTTGGATAGTTTCTCTTGTAAAAGCAATTAGTTCTGGCAAAAAGATGTCCTGATCTTCCACTCGGAAGAAAGAAAATGCAGGAAAAGATAGTTCGCTAAAATAAGCTAATACAGCTGTAAGTTGGCTATTCATAAATTGACCAACATATTGAGCCTTATCCTTACGTTGCGTTAAATAACTATAAAAAAGCAGATTCTGTTCTGTATTAATGTTGGGCAATAATTCAATAATTGTATCGTGAGTAAGCAAGCGATGCGAAAACATTTTAACACCTCTCAACCTATAATTTCTTATTCTATTTTTTTATCTTGTTTTCTTTCAACAAATACCCAGATATAGTATGTCAACCAAAATACAATAGGAACTAAGAATACATAAGCTCTCTGATTTGCTGTAAGAAAGTAAATTATAAACAGTCCAATGATTAACATCGGTGGCATCAGGATAAAGTACTTCTTCTTATCTATGTCCATCCCTCCATTTGTTCAATATTCATAATAATAACATTCATTTATTTCTTTGATAAGATTCGCATCTGCTACCAGAAGTAGAGTATATTAAGCTTAGTTAATTTTATTTTAGGAGGCTATAACCATGCCACAAGAGATCTGGATTAACCTGCCGGTCAAAGATGTTGAGAGGTCAACTGCCTTTTTCAATGAAATTGGATTCCAAGCGGTGAGCGTTGGGAACGAAAGAGCCAAGCTTTCCATAGGTCAAACAGCGATTCTATTGTTCCCGGAGTCAGCGTTTGAGAAATTTACAGGTTCAAAAACAGCAGATACTTCCCATAGCGCAGAAGTAATATTCTCCATTGGCGCTGAAAGCAGAGAAGAAATAGATACCTTTATTCAAAAAGTGGAGTTTGCCGGAGGAAGCATCTTTGGCAAACCGAGTGAAAGCGACGGCTGGATGTACGGCGCAGGATTTGCCGACCTGGACGGTCACCGCTGGAACCTGCTATACATGGATGAGAGTAAAATGCCGAAAAAATAAGTGAAGCGCCGGTCACCTGTTAAGGTCGCCGGCGTTTATTCATAGGGTGCTTCTGAATGAAAACATGTTCGAACCAGAATTCAAAAGAACAAATCCCCCAAATGAAGTATTGTTTTAGGGATTCTGCTAAATTCACAACATTTGCTGCCAGTCACTTCTGCCTGCTCTTAGTCACATCAGGGTCCGTTCACTTTTCTTTATAAAGAAAACTTATTAAGTATCTATGGAAATTCCTTTAGTTATTCAAAGAAATCATTAATGGATCGAATGGGCTTCACTTCTATAGGCTGACTCGACAATTTCAAAGCCGCATATGCTCCAATCCAAATGATAGCTGCTAAAATTATATATACCATAACGCTCACCTCCTGTATCTCCATTGATCCTTTCTAAATGTATCCAGTGCGTTTTGTAACCCTCTTTATAAAATAACTTTATAAAGTCAGTATGCAGCAAACCTTAATGCTCTGTCAAAGGGTAATTTAGGAAGCTTCTATAGCCTCCGCCGTATGTAAAAGAAAACCTCTAATCATGAATGAATTTTTCAATGATTAGAGGTTTATTTCGATTTGATCATCTGTTTTCAGATAAATTCATCCTACATCTCAACTAAATTAATGCGCGGTATAGCCGCCATCAACAAGCAAGGTCGTACCATTCACGAAGCTAGCATCATCGCTGGCTAGGAACAACACAGCTTTAGCTACTTCTTCTGGTCTTCCAAGTCTGCCCTGTGGATGAAGTGAAGTTAAATATTCTTTGCTCTTTGCATCTACGTTTTTCAACAAAGGCGTTTCAATGTATCCAGGACATACCGCGTTGACACGAATTCCCTCGCTTGCATAAGCAGTACATAAATTCTGAGTTAACAGTTTAACGCCTCCTTTTGCTGAAGCATAAGCTGTCGTTTTAGGCAATGCAACAAAGCTGTGGATCGAGCCAGCATTAACAATAATTCCGCCATTTCCCTGCTTAAGGAACTGCTCAATAGCATATTTATCGGAAAGAAATACACCCGACAAGTTAATATCGATTGTGCGTTTCCATTTATCATAAGACAATACATCAGCGATTTCGTCATCGGCAACCCCTGCATTTGCATACATAATATCCAGCTTGCCATATTTCTCAACAGTTTCCTTAATCATGTGTTTAATATCTTCTTCTTTAGTCACATCTGTTTTGACAAATAACGTATCATGACCTTCTCCATTAAGTTCGGCAGCTAGCTCTTTACCATGTTCAGAATAGTCAGCAATGACCACTTTTGCTCCTTCTTTTGCGAAAAGGCGAACCGTGGCCTCACCAATTCCACTGGCACCGCCTGTAACAATAGCTACTTTTGCATGTAATTTCATAAGATTCAACCGCTCCGTTTCATCATTAGTAAGATTCAATAATCAGTACTCTTCAATCTTACTCCTTTAATTTTGAAATACTATCCTATAAGGTTCTGTGTAATAATGGATTGTATACCCTCCATTTGTAGGGTATTTCATTGGAAGGGAACGGCTTATTATGACCCAACATTTTCATCCATATGGTGAAATGACTTTTCAGGAATTTGTATTATTTTTCAAAACGCACAGCAAACAGCTCGAAGAAAATACAAACATTTACTTGATTTCGGAAGCTAACATCCCTGAAATACATCGGAACGAAACGGAAGTACTGATGAGATCCTTTTTTCAAATGTTTACTTATTCAGACTTGGATCATTTGGATAATCATTATTCTTCTTATTTGGATACCTGGGTTCAATCCCAGCTAACTATTTTAAATATGGCAAGCTTACAATGGCTTCAAATTATATTGGAAAAAGCTTTACTAACACTATTAATACAACTGAAACATCAACGGATGTTGGACCCTCTAATGTTCCTGTTATCTGTCTTTTCTTATCTGATGCATAGCTTTCATAAGTGGGCTGATACGGAGTCTGTTAATCAAGGAACGGAGGAAAATGACGAATTAAGAAACCTGCGCTTGCTGGATCAGTTAAACCAACTCCTAGTCAGTTCTTCCGGAGCTTCAGATTTAGCCTTTATCCTGAAAAAATGTGAGAAGTATTTCAATTATAAACGTTGTGTCTTCTATGCCTATGTACCTTGGTCCAACCAGTTCTATGGGGTCATTGGTGAAGAACTTCCGAAAATTCAGAGTATGAAAGGACAATTGACCGAGCAAAATCTAATCTTTAACTCCAAGAGACCGATCTACTTGAAAAATCCAAAACCTTATCTAAGGGACGAGCATATCCAGTTATTTCAGTTGTCTTCGATCATATTTATACCGATTGCCCACGAGCAGCAATTGTATGGCTGGGTCACTTTTGACCAAATGGGGGATTCATTTGATTGTACGAAGGGCGAACTCGATTTGCTTGAACAAGCGGGAAAGAGAATTGGTTTGTTTTTATCCAGAAAAGAGAAGGAAAACACCGCCAAAACGATGGCCATCGCCTTAACAGAAAGGGAGTCCACCGTTCTCGAACTTCTGGCGGAAGGATACGACAACAAAAAAATCGCTTCCTTGTTGTTCCTCAGCGAATATACTGTGAGAGATTATGTAAGCAGCTTGATGTCCAAGCTGCGTGCAAAAAATCGGACACAGGTCGTTGCTTATGCTTTTCGTTGGGGGTTATTGAGTTAGTACATTTGGTCATGCCTCGGTCAACGAATCAACCGATTTGATCAAGAAATTTACTAAACTTACACATATGATATTAATTATTCATTCGTTTCAGAAAAAATAATAGCCCTTAAACCAAAGACAGCCGGTCCATGGATCGGCTGTCTTGCACAGATGTTTTATGCTTGTTATAAGATTTGTCCATTACTTTCAATAACTTGTTTATACCAGTCAAACGAGTCTTTGCGGTATCTTTGCAGCGTACCATTCCCGGCATTGTCTTGATCTACATAAATGAAGCCATAACGTTTACCCATTTCAGATGTGGAACAGCTAATAATGTCGATGGGTCCCCAGCTTGTGAAGCCCATCAAATCTACACCATCTGCTACCGCTTCTCTCATTTGCTCGATGTGGCGACGCAGATAGTCGATCCGGTATGTGTCATGAATGGAGCCGTCTTCCTCCAGTTTGTCGGTAGCACCAAGGCCATTCTCAACGATAAATAAAGGCATCCGATAACGATCGTACAAACGGTTCAGTGCAACACGAAGACCGATTGGATCGATTGGCCAACCCCATTCAGTCACTTCCAGGTGAGGGTTTTTCACTTGACTAACCAGCATGCCGGAATTGCTGTTGTCATTCGGATCGTATTTTCCGATATAAGTCATATAATAGCTGAATGCAATGAAATCGACCGTGTTATCTTTAATAATCGCATCATCCTCAGGTTCCTTCACCAGCTTAATCCCGTTCTCCTCAAAATATCGATTCATGTAAGATGGGTATTCGCCCCGTGCCTGAACCTCTGGATAGAACAGATTCATCTGATCTTCCTTCAGCGTTTGCAGAACGTCCTCCGGTTTGCTTGATGCAGCGTACGTTTCCAGACGGCAAATCATGCAGCCGATTTGGGCGTTTGGCATCTTCTCTTTACCGCTTTTTACAGCGAGTGCGCTCGCTACAAACTGGTGATGCGTCGCTTGATAGGCAACCTGCTCTTTGCTGCCTTTGATTTTATCCTCAAGGATACCGCCACCCGTATACAGGCTTGTAAGGATCATGTTCATTTCATTAAACGTAATCCAATATTTTACTTTGTCTTTATAACGGTCAAACAGGGTGTTGGCGAATTTCAGATACAGGTCAATGAGTCTGCGGTCTTCCCAACCATTGTATTTCTGAGTGAGATGTACAGGCATTTCGTAATGGGAGATGGTCACGAGCGGTTCGATATTATGCTTCAAGAGTTCTTCCAGCACATTGTCATAGAACGCCAGACCTGCTTCATTAGGAACCTCTTCCTCCCCTGTAGGGAAAATGCGTGTCCATGCCATAGAGATCCGTAATACCTTGAATCCCATCTCGGCGAACATGGCAATGTCTTCTTTATAACGATGATAGAAATCTACCCCGTTGCGCTTCGGGAAATACACATCTGTGTTTCCTCCCAGGAACTCTTCAAGCTCAACAGAATTGACATCAAAGGTAAAATCCTTGCCATTGCGAAGTTCCTTGGGTACGAATGGAGCCATGTCCGAAGTGGACAGCCCTTTCCCATCAGCATCAAATGCTCCCTCCAACTGATTGGCTGCTGTAGCGCCTCCCCACAAAAAGCCTGCTGGGAATGCTTGTTTAGTTTCTTGTTTTGTCATGATGGTTGTGCTCCTTTGATATAATAGTTTGAGTTTGAAATTAAGATGACTTCATATGATAAATGTGATAAAACATTTAGCGAACCGTGACTAGAAGCAATTCATTCATTGAAATCACCCCCTTCACATGCACTGGCACAACATCCAGATAATCCGGCGTATTCGTCACAATAACTGGTGAAACAATGTCCAGTCCCGCTGCTTTGATGCTCTCCAGATCGAATTCAATAAGCGGATCGCCCAAGCGGACTTCTTGTCCAGCTTCTACTTTGACATCAAAGAACTTGCCTTTGAGCGAGACCGTGTTTAGTCCAACGTGGATGAGTATATCAATCCCATCCATGGATTGAAGCATAATCGCATGTTTGCTTTTGGCTACCATCGTGACTATTCCGTCAAAAGGTGCGGTCACTTTGCCTTCTGTCGGTCTGATCGCAATTCCTTTACCTGTCAACTCATCTGCAAATGTTTTGTCTGGAAGCTCTGCAAGTGGGACAAGTTCCCCGGTCAGCGGACTCTGTACCTCACCTTTCTTCTCTTCAATGGAGTGAACCGTGACAGGCAATTTGTTTTCCTTCGGCGAGGTTTCAGGTTTCACTTCCATCGATGGGGGGTCTAACGATACCGAAGGCTGTGGCTCAGAATCATCCCATTTCAGCATCAGAGTCAAGATAAACGAAATGACGAAACTGATAGCGACTCCAATTAACGCATACCACAAGTTGGACATCCCACCCTTCGGGTCGATGTATAACGGCAGTGACAGCAATCCCGGAACAGCAAATCCAAAACATTTCAGGCCAACTGCTGTTATAAACCCACCGCCTGCGGCTCCACCAACGAGTGATGCGTAGAACGGTTTTTTCAACTTTAGCGTAACTCCGTACAACGCAGGTTCCGTAATGCCCAGTAAAGCGGAAATGCCACTCGACAGTGCAATCGACTTCATGTTTGGATTTTTCGTTTTGAGAAACACCGCCATTACCGCGCCAGCCTGACTCATGTTGGTGACGAGGTTGATGGGCAACAAAAGCACGTCATAACCAAGTTTGCTCAAATTTTGCAGTGTGCTCGGAAAAAATGCATAGTGCATGCCTGTCATGACGATTAATGGCATCAAACCGCCAAGGATAATTCCCGTCAAAGGACCGGAATGGGCGAAGAGCCACGATGTACCCATTTCCAAATAAGTACCGATGTAAGTACCTAACGGGCCGATGGCAATCAACAGAACCGGCACCGTAATGACCAGAACAATCATCGATGTAAAAATAACTTTTACCGGCCCTGGAATAACCTTGTCCACCCAGCGATACACGTAGCTAAGCAACCACACACCCAGAATAATCGGTATGACGGACTGCGTATAATTCACGATCGAAACCGGGAGCGAAAGGAAACGAATCGGTTCAAGATGATTGGCATTGAAAGCATCCAGAATGGTCGGATATAACAGCGTCCCTGCAAGCGTCAGAGCGATATACTCGTTCACCTTGAATTTGCGTGCGGATGACACCGCTAGCAGGAAAGGCAAGAAATAAAAAGCAGCATTGCCAATGGAGGACAAGATCTGATATTCGCCACTGGTTTCGTGCAACAGTCCCAAGGTCACCAGCAATGCCAGAATTCCTTTGAGCATACCAGTGCCTACAATAGCCGGCAGAATCGGTGTGAATATGCCCGAGATGGTATCCAGAACGGCGTTGATGCCTCTGGAGCGCGGAGCCTGTTTGTCCTTCTCGGTAGAGGTGTCCTGCTTCAGTTGACCCTCCAATTCCGCATATACCGCAGCGACGTTATTTCCGATGACGACCTGGAATTGATCGTTCTGAAACTGGGCACCCAGGACACCATTCAGTTTTTTAATCTGCTCCAGTTGAACCTTCTTCTCATCCTTAACATTGAAGCGGAGTCTGGTGATGCAGTGCCAGGCCTGTATGATGTTTTCTTCTCCTCCTGTTAACTGGATGATCTCCGCGGACAACTCCCTGTGGTTCATGCTGATTCCTCCTCTGTTTTTGGCGAAAAAAAAACCAAATGCTAAACCTGTCCTCTGCATGTGCAGAGTCGGTAACATTTGGTGGTGCCTGATCGAATCAGTAACACTCCATATTCTATTTATTCAAACGTGATGTTCAGTCCGCATCGGAATGCGACGTCACTCTCTCGATGTGAATCATTAGGTAAACCATCTCATCAGGAGTAATCGTGAACTCATGCTGCCGTTCCATAAACTCCTTTATTTTTTGCGCACATTGGAAGCTTGAAGGGTACCTTTCCGATAGCACGGCATACAAGAAATGCTGATCTTTGAACGAAAGTACCTCCCGATTCATTTGGCGGACGATGAAGTAGCGCAAATGAGTGATGAATCTGGAATAGTTCACAGATTTCTGATCCAGCGCGATGCCGAAATGATGGGACATAATCTCCAGGCTGTCATTAATCATTTTAGTAATCTTGATCGTTTGGTTCATGCCGCCTGAATCGATCTGCGAATTCACGAAGTGCAATGCAATGGAACTTGCTTCGCTATGGGACATCGTCACGCAAAAAGCTTCGTTTATCCGGTTAACGGCTTGTTCACCTACAAGATATTCCACAGGATACAGATGCCGAATGTCCCAGTGAAGGGGATTCTGAACATCCATCCCGCTTTTATGGCGTTCCAGTGCAAAATGTATATGATCCGCAAGGGTCAACAGCAATGAATCGTTAAGCTTTTTCCCAATCTTCTCTTGACCCATTTCTATAATCTGATCGGTTATATCAATGACTTGCAGAGGAATGTCGTTAAAAAACTGCTCGATCCGCTGGTATTTGTCATTGGCTCCAATTCTGAACATTTTTTGGATCTTGTCGCGATCAAGGGGTTGCCCTTTCGCTTTTTTGAAACCAATGCCAGTACCTATTACAATGACTTCGCAACCTTCGTCATCTTCTGCAAGGGCGATATTGTTGTTCAGTGACTTTTTGAATTTCATGCTGCCTTCACCCCCTATATGAGAAAAGCACCACCATCGTCTTCGAACACAAGTATACACTTGTGAAATGGAGACTGAGGTGGTGCCTGATCGAATCAGTGACACTCCTTATTTAGCTGTATTGTAACGAATCATGTAATCGTTGTCAAATAAATAATACGTGTAACTCAAAATAAGTATTGAATACATGACAATCCCACTGGTTTACATCCTTTTACACGATTTTGCTTCAATGTGTACATGTACAGTTTTCACGTCATGTGCAGCACTCAGCAATTCTTCTACGCCCCCTACCTTTAAATGGAAAAAAGCAGGGAATCAAGCCCCGCCAATAGTAATGTTTTTAATCCAGCCTTCTGGTGCCGGGAGAACTCCCATCTGGATACCAGTAAGAGTTTCAAGCAGTTTCTTTGAAATAGGCCCCATTTCGGACATCCCACTTGGGAAATAAATTTCTTTACCATGGTCATCTATTTTACCGACAGGAGAAATAACAGCTGCTGTTCCACACAAACCACATTCTGCAAAATCTTTTACCTCTTCGAAAAGAACTTCCCTTTCCTCCACTTCAAGGCCAAGATATTTCTCAGCAACTACCATCAAAGAACGTCTGGTGATGGACGGAAGAATACTTTCCGACTTGGGTGTAACAACTTTATTGTCTTTGGTTATAAAGATAAAATTGGCCCCGCCTGTTTCTTCAACCTTGGTTCTGGTTGCAGCATCCAAATACATATTTTCATCAAAGCCATTTTGTTGGGCTGTTCTTAGCGCATGAAGACTCATGGCATAATTCAATCCTGCTTTGATATGTCCTGTACCATATGGCGCAGCACGATCATAATCACTAACACAGAGGGTAAGGGGCTTAGCTCCTCCTTTAAAATAAGGACCTACTGGTGTAGTAAACACTCTAAACTGATACTCTTCAGAAGGTTTAATCCCAATTACAGGGCCACTTCCGAATAGAGAAGGCCGTATGTATAGTGTGGCACCAGAGCCATACGGTGGTACATATGATGCATTTGCTTTTACGGTCTCGACAATAGCATCTATAAACCTATCCTTTGGAAAGGGCTGCATATGAAGTCTTGTGGCGGAATCCTCCATGCGCTGTGCATTTAAATCGGGACGAAAAATTGCAATTTGTCCGTCTTGGGTGGTGTAGGCTTTTAAACCTTCAAAACATGTCTGCGCATATTGAAGAACGCCTGCCGATTCGTTGAGGACTACATTGGTATCCTCTGTTAAAATTCCATCATCCCATTTTCCGTCTATAAAATTTGACACATATCGTTTCTCAGTCTTTCTGTAATTGAATCCGAGGTTACTCCAGTCCAAGTTTTGCTTTTCCATTTTGTCACCATACCTTTATTTTATCGAATAATGTAATCTCTTCTCAATTCATAATAAATTCAAAATAATATTAAGTATAGAGCAGTTTTATAAAAATCGAAATAAAAATTACTGTTTGCTCACCAGATGTCCTTATTCGAACATTCTTAGATAAAACAGTTTTTCTAGCTATTTTACATAATTGTTAATTTATACTCCAACGAGTAAAATGTTGTACACTTAGCTTACTTCATCAAATTTCTAAACCATTGCCTCTTCTCGCAAATCATGCTCCATGAAGAGAATATCACGTTTCATTTCTTTCATGCCCTGTCTTGAAACCCAGAGTCATATTCTATAATCCCCCCGGCTAACGATTCATGTTCTTGTCCTACGGTTTAACATCAATATATAAAAAAGCCGCAGTTACGCGGCTTTTAAGTAATGTGATAATTTTTGTGTCCCTCGACATCAACCGTCCTTTTGGAACAATCTTATTTCGAGTTCACTTGTATTCAAAAGAAAAATGATTTACCTTAAAATATAATTCCGATAATTATAGCAGATAAAACGCTTACAAGTGTGGCTCCATATAACAGCTTCAATCCAAAACGTGCAACAATATTCCCCTGTTTTTCATTCAGCCCTTTTACTGCACCCACGATAGTACCAATGGACCCAAAGTTAGCAAATGAGATTAGAAAAACGGAAACAATGGCAGTAGTACGCCCGCTTAAACCGTCTTGAATCTTAACAAAGTCAAGCATCGCAACAAATTCATTCGCAACCAGCTTCGTTGCCATAATACTCCCCGCATGAACCGCTTCATGCCATGGCACTCCGATCATAAAGGCAATTGGTGCAAAGACATACCCTAGAACTCCTTGAAACGAGATACCAAATATGCCGCTGAAGACCCCGTTAATTAAAGCAATGATTCCAACAAAACCAACTAACATTACTCCCACTACAATGGCTACTTTAAAGCCGTCCATAATATATTCGCCCAGCATTTCAAAAAACGTTTGTTTGCCCTCTTCCTGAACTTCAACAATATCTTCTTTAGCTGTAACTTCATACGGGTTAATGATGGATGCAATGATAAAGCCGCCAAATAGGTTTAATATTAATGCAGCTACTACATATTTAGGTTCCAGCATCGTCATATATGAACCAACAATGGACATCGATACCGTCGACATTGCAGATGCACATAATGTATACAAGCGATGTTTTGGCAATAATCCAAGTTGATTTTTCACAGAAATAAATACTTCATTTTGTCCTACAATTGCGGCTGCAACCGCATTATAAGATTCCAATTTTCCCATGCCATTTACTTTACTTAGCACCAGACCAATATACTTGATAATGAACGGCAGTATTTTGTAATGTTGCAGGATTCCTATTAATGCTGACATGAAGACAATTGGCATCAACACAAACAGGAAAAAGGTATGAGCTCCTTCATTGGCAATCCCACCAAAAACAAAGTTCGTTCCTTCGTTGGCATATCCGAGTAATTTCGAAAAACTATCGGCAAACCCTTTGATTAAGAATTCGCCTATACTCGTTTTTAGTATAATTAATCCCAAAGCTAACTGAATAACAATCATTATGATGATTGGACGATATTTGATTTTCCGCTTATTATTACTCGCAAGCCAGGCCAATAATAGAACAATAACCAGACCAACAACAGAAATTAGATAATGCATAATTAACCCTCCAAATTATCGATACTTTTTTTGCAATCCTCATATCGATTTGCATCTTTCCACATTAACGCTTGTTCCAAAATAATCGCCAATAGACTTCCGCAAATTAACCCATTATTCAAAATGGCTATTACAATCGGAGATAAATGGCTCGTAGCGGATGTAGGAATAAACATTAAACCCACACCAACTAGAAGAGAAACTCCGCTAACAATACATGTTCGTTCTTCATGCAGAACCTTCTTCAATTCCTTCAGCGATAATCCAACCATCTTCACAAAGATGACGAATGTAACGGCATAACCTATAGGCGCTGGGATACCGGATATTACGTTCATTATTGGCGGAAACAAGGATACAGAGATGACTAAGATGCATCCAATTAAAAACGATTTCTGTTCCCTCATTCCTGTTTGTTCAACATATCCCGCCGCTCCTGAAATAGGCACTGAACCAATCGCTCCGAAACTGCCACCAATAAAATGGGTAATGCCAGAAGCAAATCCGGCACGCAAATAACGGTTATAATCCAATTTCTTTTGTTTCATAACGGTCTCCATCAACCGAATAGACGCAAGCGCATTGGTTATTAATAATAGTGTTAATAGAAAGGCAGTTGTGGCTGTCCCGCTATCAAATCTTGGACTTCCAAAAGGAAATATTTGGGGCAGTTTAAATAGCGTATCCGCCGGTGAAATCACCGGCATCTTGTCGCATATGATAAACAATAAGCAGCCTATCGATATACTGATTATTACTGAAAATTGGCGCAGCAAAACAAAGCGACTGTTCCCTAACCCAAAGGTAATGCAAATCACAATCACACTCAGCACGAACACTTTAACATCTAACAAGGTGTGGCTTGACGTGATCCCCATCATACCTTTCATAAAAGAACCGCTTAATTGAAAGATCAATAAGAGCAAATATATAAAAGTGACCGTTGGCGTAAATAGACGAGCGATTTTATCCATTAGCTTAAATGCTGAGATTAGGATAAATAAAACTCCACTACAGATCATTCCCGCGCTTAAAGCTTGCAGGGCAGCAATACTCGAAGAATACAATCCCCCCACTAAACTTGCGTAAATGGTGAAAATGCTCCACCATAATCCTGCTGGACCTTCATGAATAGGGAATTTATGGCCGATGACGCCTTGTAAAAATCCAGCTATTCCTAAAGTAATCAGTGTGCTCTGGATGAGTCCAGAAGCCTCCAAAGGTGTTAGGTTATATAAATCTGCGATAGCAATTGGCGCAGCAATTGCACCTGCGATCATAAACATCATCCACTGCAATCCAGATAGTATTTCCTTCATTTCTTACTCACTCTCTTTTCTTGCACCCGTACTCGTATTGATAGATTAGCTCTCAATGGCTGTGTTAAGAGCGATTTCGACCATTTCATAAAATGATTGTTCACTTTCTTGATGAGTTAAGTGCTCCTGTGTTAACAGTTGACTGCCTACTGTCAAAATGGATAGCGCTCTCACACCATATTTAGCGGCTAACGTATATAAGGCTGTGCTTTCCATTTCAACTCCTAATACACCAAAATCCATAAACTTGTGAAGTCGATCTAAGCTCTCACGGTAGAATTCATCGGAGTTATAGATATTGCCGACAAAGACATTTACTTGTTTAGCTTGTGCTTGTTGATACGCTTTCATTAACAATGAGAAATCTGCTGTAGGTGCATAATTACAGCCATGGAAGATCTTATCCGTCATATTACTATCCGAAGACACGGATTGGGCTATTATAATATCGCGGATATTAATGTTTTTCTGCATCGCGCCACATGTACCAATACGAATCAATTTCTTCACTTCATAATCGACGATTAATTCTGTTGCATAGATACTCATCGATGGATTTCCCATCCCTGTCCCTTGAACCGATACGCGTTTCCCCTCGTATAATCCGGTGTACCCGTACATTCCTCTTACTTCGTTATAACAATTGGCCTCATCTAGAAAGTGTTCTGCTACAAATTTTGCACGCAAAGGATCTCCCGGAAGCAAAACGATGTCCGCTATATCTCCTTTTTTTGCGCCTAAATGCCTACTCATATTTCTGCCTCCTACTTTCAATGTTGAACCCGTCTTACCGAAATCTCTTCCGTTGTCTTCAGAAAATCAGTTCGGAAAGTACATTGAGCATAAGATTTTTCAGCATAACAAACTAGACCAAAATCTTACGGAGGATACGGGAAATAATTGATCAAATTATAAAAGCAGTTCTTTACGAATATTGTCCAGATCTCTTTTAGACGGGATCGTAGAAATAATAACAACAGGCACGGTCTGCAATGTTACCGGGATATTACTAATGACAAAATCAATCTGATGTTTCTGCATCATTTCGTCGGAGAGCCCTTTCATTATGGAAGTATTGATGATCAGCTGATCCCCAATTTCCTTCTTGATCAAATCCGCTATGTAATGACGAATTGAAAATTCTTCTCCAATCACCAAGAAGGCCCTTTTTCTTTTATAACGTAAACTTGAACGAACAATTAAGGTTAGCTTGGTTAAATGAAAATGATTATACAAGACGGCAGGATAAGCTTTACTCCACGTTTGCATGCAAGTTTGCAGTTCTTGATAAAGCTGCTGGCATTCCTTTTGAACGTACGCCGTTAAATTACTTTTTGATATCATCATCCATTCAGGAATTGCATTATCGATTAATAACTTGTCAAAGAATGCGTATATCTCCAATAGAAATCGTTCTTCCATCTCCAAGTTAGGGTATACTTTGGCTAGTAGCCTTAGAAGCAGATTACCCATTTGATATTCTTCTTTGTCCTTATGCAATTCAACTTCTTTCATCGGCGTTATTTCTGATCCTTCATAATAATGATATTGGCTGAGACTGACCAGGGATTGCATAAAGTAAATTTCACTATGGGGAAAATCAATGGAAAGCTTATCTCCAAGACTCTTGGCGAGGGTCTTCACGGGCATATAAAACATTCCCTTTTCCCAGGGGTAAGCACTTTCGTCGATTTTTAAGCATTTCCCTTTAGCTACTCTTTCCACAACAATGGCCAACAAAAAAGACAATCTCCGTTTGGAATTGATAAAATACACAATATTTTTCTCATTCTCTGTATTCGTAATTAATTGATTGATATATGCAAAATCGACATTCGCAAAAGGCCATCCTGTGAACTCATACGCATCACAATATAACTTCCAATAGAAATATCGAATATTCATTTCATTCCCTTTAATTGTCGGGGTTGAATACGTAATGCGTAACTTATACGCTTTTAGGTCATTATTATTTAATTGTACAATCAGTTTCTTCAACGATGAGGTACTCATAAACATAACTCCGGCTAGCTCCTCCACGGACAGTCGATCCATATTCGTGAACAATACATTCATCAGTCGATAAAAAATGGTTTGTCTGAACATCGTAGAAATGACTTCACTCATCGTCTCACTTCGTCCATCACGCCGAAGAACGATTCCCTTTCCTCTAGAAACTTCTATGGTAACCGTAGGGGGTAATTGCTTGCTGATTTCTTCAACCATCTTACGTATGGTTTTATCTGAGATACCTAGACTCTTTTCAACTTCGGCCAAAGTAAACCATCTTTGTTCTGTATCAAGCAGCGTTAATAGTTGACTGGCTAATGTAAATCCCTTATCCATTTCCCCACCCTGTTTCAATTTAATTGGATTGTCATCATGTTTTTTTGATAAAGAGTTTTTTTGATAAAGAAAAGTCGATTCCTCCATAAGGAAAGAATCGGCTTTTTAATGTGTTTAAATACGATCTATAATAAACCAGTGTGAATAAGCTTAAACTATCCCACTCATTAGTTCAATCCAACAGTAGCAGACTTCCCCCCCTTCTCGGTAAGAAGGGGAAAAGTCTGCTACTGGTATGCATAGCGTTAAATCTACTATCAAACTAAATATCTATTTTGAAGCGTAGTTCTTTCTTGCTCCGTGATGCCAAGTCCCTCGTGAAGATATTTTTCGAAAGAACCATAGTTCTCATCAATGGCTTCAAGTGCAGCCTGTATAAAGGCTGCTTTCATCATATCCGGAATATTGCCCTCTAATTCAGGCATCTGGTCCATATACACTTTGTTAGTATCCGACAGGAAGCGCTGCATAAGCCCGTCCACCGCTAGATTCGTTAGCTCGTAGTCTTCAATAACTACCTCCCGAGGTACGCCCAAGGTAAGAAGGATAACTGCACATACTACACCTGTCCGATCTTTACCTGCGGCGCAGTGGAACAAGGAGGTGCTGCGGCCTTCTTTTAATAGCTCCTGAAGGATAAGCGAACATTTTTCCGTATTTAAAATCATAGCTTTATAGCCTACGTTTAAGTCAAACGCAATCTTCTGCATTTCTTCCGGGTTTGCTTCTGCCATAAAAGGAATGTTCGAGTTCATTGCTTTTCCGATTACAGGGCTTGGACGACTCGCCACTTCGAATTCGCTACGCAGATCACAAATCCAATCTATGCCGAGAGCTTCAGCAGTCTGAAGATCCTGGTCACCGAGCTCATGCAGATCAGCAGAACGCAGCAGCATGCCCCATCGGGTAGTTCGTCCATCTTCTGTGTGATATCCGCCCATATCACGGAAATTAATAATGCCATCCGTATAAATCATACGATCTTGTATCGTAGACACAGAACCGTCCTTGAACTTCACGTGATAATAGCTGCGGCCTGGCGATAGTGTTCTTGTGAAAGTTGCTCCAATGGGCTCTATACGTACCTCCAGCAACGTACTGCTCAGTTCATCGAATTCCGGATGATTGGAATGGTAGATCGCCTCTGCTTTTACATTCTCTGCTGTATTCCAAGCAAGGGTAAATACGTTATTATCGCTGTATTTTGCCTGTACTAGTGGACCTTGTAAAAGTGGTTTAGATGTTGACATCATATTTCCTCCTCGTAGAGCTTTCGCTTCTGTGATGATATTTCAACTTAGTTCTGTCGTATTTTGAGTTTCATTTTATAGCGGTTTGCCACGAATTCAACACTGAATACCATAACAAAAACGACCAAGCCCACAAACAAAGCGGCTGCGAAATTGTATGATTTCATCGCATGAGTCATTTCATATCCGATACCGCCCGCACCAACTGCGCCTAGAATAGTAGATTCAGCGATACCTCCTTCCAGCTGCAGCACACACCAGGCAATGAAAGCTGTTTTTACTGTAGGTAAAATGCCTTGCATGACAATTTGCAGCCAGCTCGCACCAGTAGACTGCATAGCTTCGAGCACGCCTTTGTCCATTTCTTCAAGTGACTGGGCAAACACCTTAACAAGCATGCCTGATGCAGAAACGGCAATCGCAAGAACACCAGGAAGCGGACCAAGACCGACGGACACGATAAATATAAGGGCCCACACGATCGTAGGAATCGCCCGAAGCAGAGATGCAGCGCTTAGGATGATCCAGGCGATCATTGGATGTGGCGTCAAATTGCTCGCAGCTAAAAAGGACAGAAAGAAAGCGACGACAATTCCAAGCACCGATCCGATAATGGCAACTTGCAACGATTCTATAGCAGCAAGCAAAACATGGCGCCAAGCCGAGACATCAGGAGGAAACATGGTACCCATGTAACCGCCAAGCTTCGTAAAGCCTTGTGCGATTTTGGAATAGTCGAAATGAAGCTGAACAAGACTGAACACAAACAGAACGGCGATAAGCGGGAGCCCAATCATAACCAGCTTGTTTTTTTTCGGCTTAGGCGGTTCTGCCATTGAAGTGAGCACAGTAAAGGACGGTTTAAAATCATTCATTTGCATACTCATATAATTCGCTCCCTTACGCGATTGGTGATCATTTCAACGATGAGGACGATAACGAGCACGAGTAGAACCGCCATGCTTGCTTCTTGGTACTGGAACAATTTCAATTTCGATTGCAAAATAAATCCGAGACCTCCACCTCCAACCATTCCGACAATCGTAGAGGCGCGTACGTTGATTTCAAAGTTGTACAGGCTCCAGCCGATAAATCCGGGTAAAAATTGAGGAACTACAGCTTGAGACAACACTTGAAAATAACTCCCACCAGCTGCCCGAACTGCTTCCACCTGCCCCATGTCAATCTCTTCAAGCACCTCGGCAAAGGAACGAGTCAGCATACCGATTGAGATTAGAATCAGGGACATCGTGCCAACAACTGCACCCAATCCGAATGCTGCCACCAGCAAAATGGTCCAGATGAGTACCGGAATATTCCGAAACAGCGAGGTAGCTGCTCGAACACCTATTTGCAGGTAAGGATGAGGACTTGTTGTTGCCGCTGCAAGAAAAGACAACATCCCCGCGATAACCGATCCAATTACCATCGCGACCACACTCATATAAAGGGTCTGCAAGGCAGGTTCAATGAGCTGGGAAAGCGATGAAAAATCAGGTGGAAGAAAATCGAAAAATATAAAACGGAAGCTTTCACCTATCCCTGAAAACAGGGCACCAAACGAAAATTCTGCACCTATTGAAGACCAAATAATGAGACCCAGTAACACAATAAAAAACAATATCGTCTGAGTACGTTTCATTTTTCGGGCGGATTGTATCTGTACCGCATTCATGTCAGGCTGTCTCCTTCACTTTGGGACTGGTCTGGTTGTAGATTAGCCGGATCATATCGTCCGTAAGCTCTTCGGGTGTTCCGTCAAATACCTTCGTCCCCTTATGGATACCAATAATACGAGTAGCGTATTTCTTGGCGATATCCACCTGATGCAAATTGCATAGGCAGGCAATCCCTTCCTCTTTGCAGATCGTATACAAATAATGCATAATCGTCTCCGAGGAAGCAGGGTCCAGACTCGCTATGGGTTCATCCGCCAGAATCAAATCCGGTTTTTGGGAGAGAGCCCGGGCTATGCCCACCCTCTGCTGCTGACCACCACTAAGCTCATCTGCCCGCTTGTACATCTGCTCAAATAGGCCGACACGCTGCAGCATCCCCTTTGCGGCCTCCGTATCTGCTTTGGAGTATAAGCCCAGGGCTCCCTTAAATGCATTCATGTATCCTAATCGGCCATGAAGTACGTTTTTAAGAACGGACACACGAGTAACAAGATTGTATCCCTGAAAAATCATGCCCATGTGGCGACGCAGTTCACGCAGCTTTTTGCCTTTGATTCCTACGGTTTCACGGCCTTTAAACTGGATCTTTCCGTTGGTTGGTTCGATCATGCGGTTCAGGCTGCGCAGCAGCGTACTCTTCCCCGCACCGCTTGGTCCAATAACAACGACGAACTCACCTTGGTTGATCTGCAGGTTTATGTTATCGAGCGCTTTTGTTCCGTCGGGATATACTTTAGATAACCCTTCCACTTGTAAAAGTGTCATACTAAAATCCTCCTTATCTCTCATTTCTGAACTCTACTTTCTCAGCAGCTCCTCAGGAGACATATCGAGATCTTTGGCAACCTGTCGAATCGGATCAAAGTCACTATCACTTCCTTCTACAAAACGGGCGGCCCCCACACTTTCCAAGAAACTAGGATTTTTCGTGTGATATTCCAGCATAAGCTCACGCAGTTGTTTAACTAATTCCTCTGGCAAGTCTTGACGATATAGTAATGGTGCTCCTCCAACGATAGGGTCGGATTCAGCAATGACACGGAAATCTTCCTCTTTTACCAGTCCCGATTCTGCCATCATTGGCAGCATGAGACTCGATGTACCGATTGCGTCAGTACTGCCGTTAGCCAGTGCAAGCAGCGATTTGTCATGTCCACCTGAGAACGCTACACTGCCAAAAAAGGAATCCAATTCTTTATTCGATAAACCAAGCTCTTTCATCAGTGTGGCACGTGGATACAAATTTCCCGATGTTGATGCCGGATCTGCAAACAAGAAATCCTTTCCTTTAAGATCTTTTACGCTTTGATAAGGGGAGTCATTACGGACAAGGATTACGGTATTGGATTGCTGATCACTCTCAGACCGAACGAGCAGTTTCGCATTGGCGCGTTCCGTAGCGATGATGTACCCGAATGGTCCGATTAGTCCGATTTCGATCTTGCCTGCACGCAGGGCTTCAATAACCATGTTATAATCTTCAGCTACAAATATTTCAGCAGGGATACCGGTTGCTTCGGTAATATCTTTTGCAAGTTGTTCCTGTGAACGGTTCATCTCGCCTTCTTCGCTTGGCATAATTCCGATTCGAATCACTTCCGGCATTCCAGCCTCACCTTCGCTTGAATTTGCGGTGGTTCCACAACCAGACAGGATGACAAGCATGAGCACAAGAGAAAAAATCAAACCTAGATGACCTTTGCGTTTATTCGTTTCCAACATGTGAGCCTCCTAAAATCGATGTTTTGATTTATCGGTACACAAGTAGGATACAAGTTGAATGTAAGAAGAATGTGTCACAATATCAGGAAATTTGTAAAATGTTCAGATAGGTTGCAGCCCCTCTTCATGTACTGTTACTATGGAATAGCACAGATTAGTTTTAAGAAGACTGGTAAAGTGAATCTACGTCAGGATAGAAGGGAAATACATATATGAAAACAAACTCGCTGGCAGATACAGCTTATCTGCTTCTTCGTGAACGAATGGTTAGCGGCGAGCTAATGCCGGGAACATTGCTTTCAGAGAATGAACTGGCAGAAGAATTTCAAATGAGCCGAACACCCGTCCGTCATGCTATAGCCCGTCTTGAATCGGAAGGATATATTGTTGCGCTCAAAAATCGTGGAGTGCTCGTCAAGGAAGTGAGCGTAATTGAATTTCTTGATCTCAATGAACAAATTCAATCGATGCTCTTTTACTGTTTTCAGGCAATGAAAGATGAGAAAAGAGACATTAATGTCAATCTCGAATCACTTTCTGTCCATGTGGAATTACAACGGGTCGCAGAACAAAATAATGACTATGCCTCTTATATAGAGCATCATTTTTTATTTATGCGAGAAATTCTAGCATCACTCGGAAACGGCGTAATGCTCAGTACATTTGATTCCTTTAAAGATAAGCTGTGTATGTATGCCATCGTACGTTTCAAGCTTACTCCTCATATCAAACATTATAGTGCCATTGGGATTAATAGGGATACGCTGAAGGCATTGTCGAATCAGGATTATGACTCCGCACAGGAAGTTGTGCTATCGCTCACACGTCTTTCCAGAGAACGAATGCTCACATCTGGTCATTTTTAATAACTGTGGGAGACGTATAGAAGGGGCCGAGATGACATTTTATGGTAAACCATAATGTCATCTTGGCCCCTTTTCATTTTTTGCATGCAGTAACGAGCTTTCACTAAGGCTGAGTTTAGTCCGACCCGTTCTATCTGGGGTCACTTTGCCGGTCGTGGGATCAATAGGCGGATAATCATTTCATTGACGATAACCAGAGACGGTTGTTGGAGCGCAATACAAGCGAATTAAATATCGCCTTCTTTATATCGTCTCATTAATTTTGATCAATAATTTCTTTAATACTTGCCTCTCTTCGTCGGTAAGGACTTGGACGATTTCTTCCTCCACCTTTTGGAAAGAGTCTTGGAAGTCTTCAATCAGTTCAACCGCTTTTGGCAGTACGTATATGTTTTTTTGTCGTTCATTATTGGCAGGGATTTTACGCTCGATTAACCCTTTTTGCTCTAGAGCTTGAAGCATACTTGTAATGCTGGGCCGACTTAGATGAAACCGATCTGCGAGATCCATTTGAATAATATGACTATTTTGGTTTTCGTAAATATAATCGATTACTTTCCCTTGTTGAGCGTTTAAGCCCAGCTCTTTTATACTCTCGTCCGCTCTTTTCTTTAACTTAAGACCGATAATCTGAAATAAATCCAGATAAGGTGTTTCCTTTCGGGATTTCATAATCGTCCCCCCAGTGATTGTTAGGAATCTAATTGTAAGTAAATAAACTATACAGCGATCCTATTGGCTTGTCAAAAAAACATTAGCTTGTTGACAGTTAGAAAGCTAACAGTTATGATTCGAATTGTTCACAAACAAACACTTGGGAGGATTTCAAATGGAGAAGGTAACTCAAAATGCTGCGTTAGAACAAGTTACGGCGATTACAAATGTACGTATCTTTGATGGAGAGCAAATCATTGCGCCCAGACATGTCGTCATTAAAGGGGAGTCTATCGTTTCAGTCGGTGGAGACCTTCCGGATGATGCAACGATTATCGATGGAGAAAATGCGACTTTAATGCCTGGTCTGATTGATGCGCATGTCCACACTTCCATCGGCGGTTTACGAGATGCTCTAAAATTCGGCGTTACCACTGAACTCGAAATGAACGGTGATTTTACTAAACGAGGGCGCGAAATTCAATTGAAAAACGTGAATGACATCGCAGATGTCCGTTCTGCTGGCACAGCGATCACCGCTCCGGGCGGACATCCGGATGAATTACTTCCGGATGGAGATGAAATACCTGAATTTGTATTAAAGGAACTAGAGAAGTTATCGGAAGAAGATCGCGAAGCAATGTTAGCTGCATACGCTCACGATCACGATGAAATACCGCAAGTGACAACAGTCGAAGAAGCGATTAAACATGTCCATACCCAAGTAGAGAATGGGGCCGACTATATTAAGATCATGATTGAAGAAGGAACAGTCATGGGTGCACCTGGCCTGCCTGTATTAAGCGATGAGATTCTAAAAACAGCCGTGACCGAAGCCCACAAGTTCGAGAAGCTGGTCATCGCCCACGTCTTGACGGCCCTTTCATCGCAACAAGCCATTGATTTTGGGGTCGACGGTTTGGGCCACTTGTTTATCGACAGACCGGAGTACACCTCCGAGTTAGTGAAATCCATAGCTGGTTCAGGCGCTTTTGTTACACCGTGCTTGGTGTTGAATTCATCGATTATCGGAAATCCGGCATCCGACTTGGCCAATGATCCCCGTGTTCATTCCAAATTAAGCCCAGACTGGATCGATATTTTGAACTCAAGCTTCAATACGTTCCCTCAGGGCAATATGGAGAACAGCTTTCAGAATGTGATGGACCTTCACCGAGCCGGTGTTGATATTCTGGTAGGGACGGATGTCGCGCCAGTTCCCGTTCCAAACCTTGGCGGCCTTGCTCATGGGGCAAGTGTCCACCATGAAATGCAGCTGCTGGTCAAGGCTGGGTTCACTCCGATCGAAGCTCTTCAGTCGGCCACTTCGAAACCGGCCCGTTGCTTTGGTCTTCACGATCGCGGCCGTATTACCGAAGGTGCGCGTGCTGATCTTATTCTCGTAGAAGGTGATCCAACCACTGATATCTCGGATACCTTGTCGATCAAATCCGTGTGGTTTAATGGTTCGCAGCAACCAGGTTAATCTGATTCAACCTACTTTCATAATAAAACTAAAACTCCGTGCTTTGGCACGGAGTTTTAGTTAATTTAATTGCTTTATGGAATCTTTCCCAATTATAACTGTAAGGTACGATACAATATCACTGCTGTTTCAGCACGGATCTACGGTTAAGTGAAAGGACACGGGGTCCCATTTCACTTCTCTGGGTATGGTTCAATCATGCGAATGGTGCCATCCGGGTTGTACGTCAACTCGGCAAATTTTACGCAGCGCTTGTAATCGATGCCGCCGGAAAGGGAGCAGTCGTGATAAAACAAATACCACTTCTCCCGGAATTGTACAATCGAATGATGCGTTGTCCAGCCCATGACCGGAGGCAAAATCGTGCCTTGGAATGTAAACGGCCCCATGGGATTGTCACCGATGGCGTACACCAGCTTGTGCGTCGTTCCTGTGGAGTAAGACAGATAATATTTCCCGTTATACTTGTGCATCCATGGTCCTTCAAAATATCTGCGATCCTCGTCCCCAGCGGTCAGCGGCTGCCCTTCCTGATCCACGATGGATATCTCCAACGCCTCCGACGCCATTGAGAGCATATCTTCACTCAGCTTCGCAACTCTTGGTCCGATCGCCGGAGCAGAAAATGCCATCATGATCCCGAGCCGGGAAAAACAAATAATAGGTGCCTTTTCTATACGCAGCATCCGGGGCCCACATCTGACTGGACGCCCAAGGGACATCCTTCACATGCAGCGCTTCGCCATGATCCGTCACGGGTGAATCTATATCCGCCATAGACAGCACATGATAATCCTCCATCTTGTACTGATCTCCGTTGTCATTCACCGGACCGTCGTGATCCAGATCATGGGATGGATAAATATAAATGCGATCCTCGAACACATGCGCTGAAGGATCAGCAGTGAATATATGCGTAACTAAAGGTTGATGCGGTTTAGGCAATTCGCTCATACAAATAGCTCCTTCCAAAAGATATGCAGCCTCGGACAGTTCTTCGAGACTGCTAGGGGTTAAACGATATTAATCCGTTCACCTCACTTGGGTACAGCGATTCGCGCAACGCGCTGATAGGCTTCCTTCGGACGATGCAGCTCATCGAACAGGAATGGCCAGTTTTTACGCCCTCGGACAGGGAAATTATCGAGCCAGGTGTAATCATCGGCAGCCCCCCAGAAGGTCACAGCGCTAATATGTTCCTTATATTCGTGGAGAAGGCGGAAGATAGATTCGTATCGCTCAGCTTGCAATTCCAGCATTTCTTGCGATGGCTGAACGAGATCTGTACGCCTGTCTTCAAAGCGAAATACCGACACATCCAGTTCGGTGAGTTGAAGCTGCAGGCCAAGCTGCGCATACCGCTCAATCGCGGCGCGTATATCTTCCAGGGACGGATCATACAGATTCCAGTGTGCCTGCAGACCAACGCCATGAATCGGCACGCCTTGATCGAGTAATGAACGAACAAGCCGATAGATGCGTTCCCGCTTATGCGGATCAGATTCGTTATAATCGTTATAGAATAACAGCGCCTGCGGATCTGCTTCATGGGCGAATTCG
This sequence comes from Paenibacillus sp. E222, assembly GCF_013401555.1. NCBI lineage: Bacteria > Bacillati > Bacillota > Bacilli > Caryophanales > Paenibacillaceae > Paenibacillus > Paenibacillus sp. E222. The sequence goes on along the minus strand of NZ_CP058552.1, from coordinate 4,522,931 downwards.
AACGCTTTGGCAATAAAATCCTCTCCGGCGATATCCAGCCATTTGGATGGGCGCAGGAATGCGTTTTCGTCATCCGCATCATCGGATATAACCTCGTTTACAACATCCCAAGCATAGATAACGTCCTTATATCTGCCAACGACGGTTTGAATGTGAGCCTTCAATCGCTCCAGCAATACACTTCGCTCCACCTGTCCCCCAGTTTCATTCTCGAACAGCCAATCCGGAGTCTGGTTGTGCCAGACCAGCGTGTGACCGCGCAGCGCCATGCCCTGCTCTCTGGCAAAAGAAGCGATGATATCCGCATCCTCAAACGTATACCGTTCCTGCTGTGGATGCACACTGGAGAATTTCATTTCATTTTCTGCCGTCAGGCTGTTGAAGTGATAGGCAAGCAATGAACGCTGGCTTTCAATCGTCTTCGGATTCACCGCTGCTCCAATGTGGAACGCATCCTTGTACAATTCCTTCAGTGGTGCCTCTTCTCGAAACGAACTCATGATTTCCCTCCTCTGAATTCCCTTTTTCGCATCGTTTATTAGCGACTGAATCAGACTGAGTACTCGAACCAATCAAAATACGCAGGTGTGCTGCTTGCCTGACCATTGCCGGTAGCATATAGTCCGACCACCGATCCGGTAAAGCACATTTTGTGTACAAAATCCTCCGGAGATATGGCACGTGCCGAGCCTGCACACAAGAATGTCCAGTCCTGTCCATCCTCAGAATATATCAATCTGTATTCCTTCTCTGTCGATTCAATTCGAAGCCATAACTGCTCCGTCCCAATCTCGCGCTCATGCACCATGTTCGACTCTCCTCGCACCGTTAAGCGAGCAAAGAGTACGTTTCGCCCATCCAACCTGCTTATGCCAAGCTCATAGTGTGCATCCTCATCCCGTCGAACGCACAGTCCCGCTTCTTCTCCATCCGCAACCGGCATGAATGTCAGACAGGTCGTAAAGCTGGCATGAATATGCTGCTGCCTGCGGCCAACAAACGTAATCTGACCTACGTCTCCAAGCCCTCCTGCCTGACCATACAGCGTTAGGAAACCTGGTTTTTCCGTAAGCGAGCATGTCCCTTCTGAAGGGTTGCGCACAAACATCCATTGCGGCCCAAGTTCTCCGTCGAATTCGTCCCTTCCGACAACGATGGCTGTATGACTCTGGGACAAAGAAGGTGATGCCATTGGCAAACGCTGGACCTTCATATCCAGACTCACTATTCCTTCATTGTTATCAATGTGGGGCCACCCATCGTTCCAGACGACCGGTGCGAGAAAGGTTTCACGTCCAAGCACGCTATACCCGTCCTCCGTCAAACGCACGCCAAGGAAAACGGCCCACCAGTCTCCTTGATGATCCTCCACCAGATCGGCATGACCCAAATACTGAATGGGATGATCCAGATGGCGATGGGTCAGGATGGGCTCAGGATAGCGTTCGAACGGACCATAAGGTCGATCGCTTCGACCGATGATCTCACGATGCTCCTTCGCCGTCCCGCCTGAAGCAGACATCATATAATACAACCCATTGATTTTGTATAGATGCGGTCCTTCGGTCCATGGCCCTCCATCCCCATGCCAGACAACTTGTGGTTCAGAGAGCGCCTCACCTGTGGTGATGTCAATCTCGTACTGGATGGCATGAGAATCGTAATCGGCGCCTTGTTGAGCGGTCACGTATACTTTGCCGTCGTCGTCAAAAAACAGAGAAGGGTCGATTCCACCAAATGGAATGCGAATTGGATCGGACCAGGGGCCTGCAGGGTCGGTTGCCGTCACGTAGAAATTGCCGATGCCTCTCACATCTGTCGTAATCATATAAAATGTACCTTTATGGTAACGCAGTGCAGGAGCATAAATCCCGTCCGAGCTTTTCTGTCCGGTCAAATCCAGCTGGCTGACCCGGTCCAATACATTACCAATCTGCTCCCAGTGAATCAGATCCCGGCTCCGAAAGATCGGCACTCCGGGAAAGTACTCAAATGAACTGCATATGAGGTAAAAATATTCTTCCGCCTTCACGATGCTGGGATCCGGATAAAATCCGGGAAGAATCGGATTGGCATAACGGATCAGTTGTGATTGAATCTGTGACATCTATTCCTTCACACTCCCTACATTTAGTCCAACGACAAAGTATTTTTGCATAAACGGATACACCAGCAAGATCGGAACAGAAGCGACAATTGTAACAGCAGCACGAATGGAAATTGGCGTTACCTGTGTTGAATGCTCCACCCCCACACCGTTGGCAACGGAAGGATTACTGTTGGCGTTCATACTGGAAGACAACAGCTTCATCAGTTCGTATTGCAATGTGCTGAGCTCTTGACGTGATGACGTGTACAGAAATGCATCGAACCAGGAATTCCACGCGCCGACCGCGACAAAGAGCGCAATAGTCGCCAGCACAGGTTTGCACAGTGGAAAAATAATTCTCCAGAAAATTCTGAAATCTCCTGCTCCGTCGATTTTGGCTGATTCAATCAAGCTTTCGGGGATCGTGTATATATAAGTACGAATGACGATCAGGTTAAACGCACTAATCAATGAAGGCAGGACATACACCCAGAAGGAATTAATCAAATGCAGATCCTTCATCAGGAAGTACCCCGGAATTAGCCCTGCATTGAAATACATCGTCAGCACAAAAATGGTCGTAATCAGCTTGCGGAAAATATAATCACGCCGACTCAGCGTGTAAGCCAGCATGGTGGTCAAGAAAATGTTCAGAATGGTAGATAGTACTGTACGTGCAACGGAAACCAAAAATGCGTTATAGATTGTGCCTGATGCAAATACGGCTTTGTAATTCTGCATGGTGAAATCGCGGGGCCACAAATATAAGCCTCCTCGAATGGTGTCATTCCCTGCATTAAACGAAACCACAATCGTGTTCAAAAATGGATACAACGTCACAATTACCAACAGAACCATGAAGATCGTGTTAAAGGTATTGAACAGAAACGGTTCAATGCCTCTGCCACCCGGGCGGCGAACGGAAAGCGCCGCTGTATTTCCTAAACCAGACAATGGTGTTTTTTTCGTCATTATAACAGCCTCTCTTCCCCAAGCCGCTTGGCGGTCCAATTCGCTACAAGTAACATTGTAATGCTGACCACGGTCTTGAATATTCCGCCTGCAGTTGCGAGCGAATAGTTGCCCTGTGCAATCCCGTATTTGAGCACGAAGATATCAATCGTTTCTGCCCAGTCAACAACCAACCCGTTACCCAGCAAATACTGAACCTCGAAGCCAGCTTCTAGAATATGTCCAATCGACATAATCAACAGGATGACAATGGTAGGCTTGATTCCTGGCAAGGTGACATTCCACATTTTTTGATATCGATTGGCTCCATCAATATCGGCAGCTTCATACTGTGCCGGATCAATAGAGGCCATGGCCGCCAAATAAATAATGGTGCTCCATCCGACTTCTTTCCAAATATGAGAACTTGCAACAACGCCCCAGAAATACTTCCCTTCCGTCAGCCACAAGATCGGCTCGTTGATTAAGTGCAGTTTCATGAGGATATCGTTGATAATGCCGTCAGAAGCAAGCGATGTCGCTACGATGCCGGTAACGATAATCCATGATAAGAAGTGAGGAAGATAAGAGATGGTTTGTACCGTCCGCTTCCACATGATCTTCTTGATCTCATTGAGTAACAAGGCCAAAACGATGGCTGTAACGAAACCTAAAATCATGTTGATGATACTCATGGCAAGCGTATTGCGAAGCACGCGCAAGAAATTGTCATCAGTGAACAAAAATTGAAAATGCTTGAACCCTACCCACGTTTGTTGCGAGAAACTTCTGGCCGGTTTGTAATCCTGAAAGGCCATCGTCCAACCCCAGACAGGTACATAAGCAAAGATGATAATGTACGCAAGCAGAGGAACCGACATCCATATGAGCTGTCTCTGTGCTTTGATATTTTGCCAAGTAATCCGCCTAATTTTCGGTTTTTTCTTCGGGCGGAGCGGCTTGGTACCCACTACAATTTCCTCCATAATATCAGGCTCCTATCCATCTTTATATTGAAAGGAATAACGTCCAGCGATATGTTCTTCAAAAAATCAGGAAGGAAGGTATCCTTCCTTCCTGACAGCAATTTCTTACTTTACAGACCAGTTATCGATTCTCCACTGCAATACTTCATTGATACGATCTTCATACGTTTTGATATCCAGCTTTTGAATTTCGGAAACGTATTCGCTCCATACACTGTCGAATTCAGACGTGTTAGCCAAAATCGCTTTCGGCAAATATTTGGTTGACAACTCGTTCAACTTCGTATTGGCAATCTTGGCTGGAGATCCCTCTACCACATCGACAGACCAAGCAGGGTAAGTCACCGGATTCTCTGGTGGAGCACTGAAGAAATCGACATAGCTTTTGAAACCGTAGGCGTCCAAAACTTCCTTATCAAACGGTCTCAAGCTGGCTTGATATTCTTCCGGCTGATTGCTTGCTGAAGTCGCGTTGCCATCGCTGAAGTAACCTTCCATCTTCGGTGCGGTTCCATAGAAAGCATCTGCTTTATTGGCCAGTTTCCAGGCAGCATCTGCTGCATTGTCGCGCTGCTCTTGTGTCTTCATGAAGCGGCCTTCTTCATTGACATAATAGTCTTCATCCACAATGCCCCAAGTGAGTGTTTTCTGCCATTCTTCCTCCATCAGTTTGTCGAGCACTTTGAGGATTTTTACAGGGTCTTTGGCACTCACGGTAATACCGAAACCATTGTTGAGATTCAGTGCTGCGCGGTCACGATAATAGTCTTTGGTGCTGCTGTCATACACAAGCGGGAAACCTACATAAGTGCGTTCAATTTTGTCTTGCGTTATAAGTGAATCTTCCGCGCTTTGGAAATTCCAGTGTTGATCGAACATGCCGAGTACGGCCCCACTGGACAATTTGGCCATATATTGGTCGTAGTTCTGTGCAAACGCTTCCTTATCAAGCAAGCCTTGGGCATTGATTTCATTTAGCTTCTGATAGTATTTTTTGGCATAATCCTTGTCTGCAAAGATCTCTGCCTTGCCATCGTTGACGACCACTCCACCATCATTCGGATGACCGATCAAATGCTGCGGCGGGTTCAGCAAGCCCCAGTTTTTCCAATCATAGTTCAATACCTCGAAACCGACTGTCGGTTTGCCGTCAATAGTTGGATACTTTTCCTTGTATTTCGCGATCAAGTCAAAGTATTCGTCCAGTGTTTTTGGCGTCGGATAACCGAACTCTTTCAACACGGCTTTTTGAATCCAAAAGGCAGGTCCGCTGTAGTAAGTATCCGCCACTTCGCCGTTGTATGCGCCGTAGTTTGGCAGGTAGTAAATGTGTCCATCGTTAGGGTCCTTCATCTGATTCCAGTACTTCTCATAGTGCTTCTTCAGATTAGGCGCATGCTCCTCGATCAGGTCTTCCAACGGAATGACCGAGCCGGCTGCTGTCAGCTTGGTATCCGCAGAGATGAGATCCGGATAATCTCCTCCTGCAATCATGACGCCGAGCTTCTGGTTTTTGTCGCCGGCCAAAAATTCAAATTTGAATGTAACGCCAAGCTCATCTTTGATTTTTTTGTAAATTTTGTTGTCAGCAGTTGGCTGTTGTCCGGCCTCGTTCAGGAATACCGAGATTTCTAACGGATTGTCAGCCCCCACCTCACTACCTTTACTGCTCTCTTCTCCGCTGCCTGAATTGCCACTTGAGCAACCTGCTAGCACAACGCTCAACGACAATAACAACGTTGCCCCCATACGGAAGAATGATTTTTTGTTGTCCCCCATAAAGCACCTCCAAAGTTTGGTCTTACTGCATGAAAGCCCTTTCATTTGAATAATTTAATTATAAATTTACATCTACATGGAAACTATATTCGAATTATAGCTCTTTCCGAGAAAAGCTCAGGTTTTCTTATCATATCTTGAAATGGTTAAACTTCAGAGCAATGCTTCCTGACATATCAAGAAAAACTTCTACGATACGCGGTCTGGCTTCCTAGAAGGTACGTTGCTAGACGTTTTTCTTATATTCGGTAGGAGACATTCCCATGCGTTTCTCAAACTGTTTTAAAAAATGATGGTAATTGGCGTATCCAACCTTTTCCGAGACCTCGCTATTTTTGTACTGATTCATCTGTAGCAACCGACATGCCTCCTCAACCCTCAGGTTATGAAGCAGTTCATTGAAGCCGATTCCATTTTTGCGTATCAACAGTTGCCCTAAGTAAGCCGGATGCAGGAAGAAACGTTCAGACAGCATCTTAATCGTCAATGCCTCCCGGAAATGCGCATGTATGTAGTCGTTGATATCCTGCACAATACCCTGCGCTTCGAATACGCTCTCTTTAAGCAATAACTCAAAGCAGACTCTACCGCACGAATGCAGCATGCCGATCAAATCATCAAAGGTTAACAGTGCTTCATCCAGATCCGGGATTTCGAACAAACGGTAATTCTCTGAATCTTCAGCCATTTGCGCCCTCATGTAAGCCCGAATTTCATGAAGAAGGTAAATTACAAATTTCCGAGCCTCATCCGGATGGACCCGCATCTGTCGAAAAGATTGCTCTATAAACTCCACAGCGGACTGGTAGTTATTGTAATCAATGAGCTGAAGTGCTCCCAGCACTCGCTCAATCAGTTCAACCTGTTGGTAATGCCTTTGAAAATCATGGTTCTGGAGATCGGTATAATCCAATATGCTGTTCCCTTCCACTTCATAAAAGGCGTGCAGCAGCGCCTTCTCTGCTGTTATACGGGAGTTGCTGATGTGATGAAGAGAGGATTCGGTTGAGCCAATCGCCATATATGTACGAAAGCCCGCCAGACGGCGAGCCAGTGCTTCTAATTGTTTTCTTAAATTGTCGCTCGTTCTCTGCGGCCCGGGGGAAACATCGCCGAACACAATAGATACGAGATCATTTCGCATACGAATGATATAAATAACATGCCGTCCGTTCATAACCTCTGAAGCAAGACTGCTCCACTGGCCAAAGTCTTTCTCCGACACCTGAACCAGGCAGACATTCCAGGATTCAGCTGACCGGGACAGTGAGTCCATTAATTGAGTCCCTTCTGCTGACAGCACTTTGCCTAATAAAGCCTCCTTCATTGTCAAAATCTCCTGCTCTCTCAATGCGATCTGCCCAATATAAAGCTGCTCTTGCTCCTTCATCAGTTCCTTGCCCATCATACGAATTTCGGACTCCGCCTGTTCCTCGTCCAATGGCTTTAAGAGATAACCGGAAACTTTGAATTTAAGCGCTTTTCGCGCAAACTCAAAATCGCTGTACCCCGTAAGAATAATGAACTTGGTCGACCAGTTACCTCTACGCCGCCATTCTTCAATCATTTCAAGTCCATTCATGATTGGCATATGAATATCCACCACAACAAGATCGGGCTTTAGCTCTTCCATTCGTTTTAATCCTTCCGCACCATTGCCGCACAAAGCGCCTACCTCAAAGCCAAGACTTTCCCATGGAATCACCAGCTCCAAGCCCTCTAGCGCCCATGGTTCATCATCAATCAGCAGCACTTTAAATGCCATTGTCTCTACCTCCCTCTTTACCCTGATGCTCTAGCAGTTGCAACGGTATTTCGAATGAGACCTCTGTCCCCTCACCTATTCTGCTCACCAGGTTAAAATTCACTTTATCGTCATAATACAATTCAAGACGGCGATATACGTTACGTATGCCAATATTACTCTCCCCGCTCTCCTCCTTGCTTCGCATATGATACAGAACCTCTTGTAACCGTTCCTTGTTCATGCCCTTACCATTATCAGATACAACGACGCGCAGGCGCTCGCTCACAACTTCCGCTTTAATTTTCACATAGCCGAGCCCCTCAATAGCCTGAATTCCGTGTTTACATGCATTCTCGGCCAATTGCTGGATACTCATTTTGGGAATTCTATACTGACTCGCCTCATCGCTAATATCAATGTAAAATTCAAACTTGTCTCGAAAACGGAATTTTTCAATTCCCAGATACATGACCGTAAAACTCATCTCTTCTTCCAGGGTGACCACATCGTCCTTCCAATTCAACAGACGGCGAAGCAGCTTGGATAGGTCCTTGATAATATCCTTAACATCCGCATAATTGTTTTTGGTGCTGACCACCAGCAGCGCATTGAGCGTATTGAATAAAAAATGGGGATTCATTTGGCTTTGCAGCAAATTCAGCTCAGCGCGAATGCGCTCAGCTTCCTGGCTCCGCTGCTGAATTTCAAGCTTGTACACATTATTGATCAAGGAATGGATCTGTGCGGTCATCATATTGAAATTACGAATCAGATGACCTATTTCATCCTGTCCACCATCAATGTTGATCAGATCAAATTTCTCGTTACCCACCTTTTGCATATGTCTGGACAGACGCTTCACTCGATAATTGTATGAACGCAGCATGACATAGATGAAGATGGAGGTAACCAAAGTAATGATACCGGCCAGCATGCCGTAATATAGTTTCATGGAAAGCATTGCTTGTTTGACACGTGTTTCCTGAGGCACGCCAATGAGCTTCCAACCTTTCACATAGCTGGCATTGCCAATCGGGACGATATGTAGGTCCTGGTCTGCCGCCTTGCTCGTATCGAATAACGCATAATCACTACCTACCTCGCCCTGATACTTGTCATCTGTGGACACGATAATTTGATTCTCGGCGTTGACCAGATACAGGTCCAGCGAACTTTTCTCTCTTGCAATAACGTCATAGAACCGATTCAGGTAAAAATCAATGCGTACCAACTTCTTGTAAGAGTTGTCTGCGTTGTAATAGTCCATTTTTTCAATCACGCTAAAATAAGACGAGGTCGCCGCGCGATCATTCACCGCCTGATCGCGATAAGCGAGCACACTTAGTGTTTCCCCTGCCTTTTCCCATTGTCTGTACCAGGCACTGGTTTTCATTGAGCTGCCCAGATAATAATAGTCCCCTCCTGACACAATGGTTGGGTTATCCGTGTAGATGCCGATTCGCTGAATCTGATTGTTCACGGGAATATAGGAAGTCATCCGATGGCGCAGCTGCTCGTCGAATGTATTGTAGAAATCCAGCTGGCCATTGTATACACGATCCATAGATTCAGACAACAGCTTGTCCGTGATTAAGGCGTGACTGACAGCTACCCCCCCGTCAATCATGGTGTGAATATCCTTTCTGGCCCGCCCCAGTGAGATTTGCAAATTCTGTTCTTCCCGCTCCTTGATTAGCCCCGACATCCGATCCATGAACAAATAATTGCTTGCTATGATTGGAAGCAAAATACCAAAAACATAGATCAGCATAAACTTGTAGTTCAAAGGAATATCGTTCACGATGCCGCGAAATCGGATTTTTTTAAGCATATCTTCCATCGCCATCCTTCATTTGTTACTTGTCGAGTGTATCTACAGTTGTTTCCGGTATGCAGAAGGAGCCATCCCCGTCATTCGTTTGAACTGACTTACAAAATAATCGGCATTGGGGTACCCTGAATGGACCGCAACTTCGGCTATGCTGGAACAGCTCTGACGAAGCAGCCTCTTGGCTTCCTCGATCCGTTTATCATTCAGATATTCCCGAAAAGACTTACCCGTCTGCTGTTTGAAGGCTTGCCCCAAATAGTTGGCATTCATATGAAATTTCTGTGCAAGTTCCTGGAGCTGCAGCTTCTCCCGAAACTCCTGGTTAACATATTGCACCACACGAAAAATCGTGCTGCATTCTTTTTCTTTCCGCTGCTCCTGAAGAGCTCTCAAAGCGTTGAGACTTAATATAAGCGCATATTCCCGAAATGCAGGATAAGAGTCAATATCAGTTAAGCCTCCTAACATAGGTTGCAACTGCAACACAAACCTGTCAACATCTCCATCCAGCTCCTTCAGCTGCTTGAGAACTCCCATTTCAAGGGCGAGCAATTGTACACGAACATATTCTATATCCGACACAGGTAACCCCCGGTCTGGATTCGCAAGCAGCTCTTGCACGCCTCTCTCCAGCCCATCCTCTTCACCTGTTAAAATAGTTCTAAACAGATTAGTCAAAGCTTTTTGGTTTACGGTTGCGATGCTACCATTTCGTGGCAAATCTTGATCGTGAAAAATACCGCTCCCTTTCTGATAACGCTTCCATTTTAGCGTAGATAATGCTTTTTCATATACCGTCCGCATAGCGCCTACTCCACCTGAATGATATCCAAATGCCATAATGATCGATGCATGATCGGAGTACATCTCAAACAGGTTTCCCCCTAACCTCTCAAGCCAGCTCAAAGAATCTTCAATTTCAGCAGCAAACACACCCATTCTTCCTTCAGCATCCATAAAAAATTCATAGTGATGATCGCTTGCAAAACGCTGTACGTGTGACTGTATTTCCTCATTGCATGAATCCGTCTCAATTAAAAGACAGGCCATGTTCTCATGACCCTCCATTTGCAATAAACTTTCCACTTCGGCTTGCAGTTCGCTGCTGTCCTCCCCTTGAAACAGGCGGTTGAACAAACAATTTACATATAAAGTACGCTCGTGTTGATGCAATTTCTCTGAGACAAGCTCGTTCTGAATTTTAAGACTCATCTGTTCTAATACGTTTTCAATCTCAACCTCATCAATGGGTTTGAGTAAATAATCCTCCACACGCTGTTCCAGCGCTGTTTTCGCATAATCGAAGCTATCGTATCCGCTTAATATGACAAATCGCGGCGGTTTGGCTAGTTTTTGCATCGAACGGCCAATCAGCTCAAGTCCACTAACGGAAGGCATATGAATATCTGTAAATACCAGGTCTGGCTGAAGATCCTCAATAATGGCCCAAGCAGCATTTCCGTTCTCGGCCTCTCCACAAATTTGAAAACCGTATTTGTTCCAATTTACCATTGTTCGTAGACCTTCCAGTACCCATGGCTCATCATCCACCAACAAAACATTCATCATTCTTGTTTCCCCCCGTTAATAGTGATGAATAATCTGCTTTTACCTTGGACACAAACATTAATCTCTCTGTTTCAATTATGTGTCAGCGTACTCCTCGAAATTAAGATATTTATTAAATCATAACATCCAAGAAAAGAATACCAATACTTCAAGCCAATAAACAATACTTTTTAAAGAAAATGATTTAATTTGAACAGCCATGTCTATGGGCAAGAATGTTGATTAACTTACCAAATGGATCACGGACATAGAATCGACGAACTCCCCAAGGCTCATCCGTAAGTTCATATTCTATTGTATAACCAGCGCTTTTCATGCGTTCGTACACTACATCAACATCATCGACTTCAATCGAAAGATCAGGTGTAGGTGTATTGGAGCCACCTTGTGTGGCAATACTTATTTGAACGTTATCCTCCCCAAGTAATCCGTAGGTTTCAATCCAACCCTGATTCATCAATGAATCAAGTTCAAGCACGTCCTGATAAAAGCTTTTTGCTGCTGCAACGTTCTCCGTATGAATATTGGTAACAATTCGTTTTACCTTCATATTCAGAACCTCGATTCAAATAATATATTCCCTCCATTGAGGAAGCCTCTCCCTTAATTCACATTATCATCTAGTACCATGTTATTCAATCGACAAAAAGGCTAACCAGAAGATTCTGGCTAACCTGATAATGCAAAAGTGGGATGTAGCCCTTATGAAATCATAAATTTTGGCCAATCCAATAATAAGAAATTAATTCAGATGAAAATCTAGGGGAGTGACTTTTTTTTCTTATTTTCTTCCTTTAGTCGTAGTGTACGAATATAGTTAAGTATTCCCTCTGATGTACGACGTTTCTGATAAGAGGCGCAGATCAAGTTTGGTTCCTGCCTAATATAACTGCTATTTCGAATCAAGAATATAGCGGTTCCATTTCTGTTGCCAGGCGATATCATCCCAGAATGGATGATGCGGTGCACAGTTAGAGCATAGAGTCATTCCCCAGAAGCCCAGAGCCATTCCTTTTCGCAGCGCGTACTCTGCAATAAATTTCCCCACAGGCCCCTCCTCGAATCCCGCTAACAGCGGCGTATAACCAACGTATCCTTCCCCTATAACGACTGGCAACCCGGAATGAGCCGCCCATTCATGAGCTTCCTCCAAGCGCATATCTGCCTTTTGCAGCATTGCCAGCTTATGTTTACTGTAATTGTCATATAAAAAAAGATCCCATTGGTCTGGCTCCACCCAGTCATGCAGATAAAGCAGTCTAAGCCCTACCGGATTTCCTTCCATCCTCCATTCTTGGCCACGGGGTAGCGAGTACTCTTCAAATGGAGGCGCATCCTCCCGCAGGAGCGATTGGACGAATGCGCCGGGAAAAGGTGCCTGGTCACCCTCAAGTCCTGCCGCTTCGGTTAATTCACTCAATACCCCTTTGATATAGAGATGAAAATGTGCAACCTGTAAATTTCCCGCTACATAGGATTTGGGATAGGCTTCATTTAGTGTATAGCTTGCTGTCATCAGGATATCCGGGTGCACACTTCTAAGATAACCTACGGCCTCTTCAATATAAGGCTGCATGGCTTCCACTAGTGCCGGTACATTGGACGGGGCAATACCTTGAGCGGTTCCAATCTCGGTCAATTGCCCGAACTCCACCTCATTATGCAGCTCCGCGTAGACGATCTGCTTATCGTATCCTTCTGCTTTTATATACCGGATAAGCTGATCCATGGATCTCGCAATAGCCATAAATCGCTCCTCCGGAGCTATGGCAGCCAGCTCATCGCGCAACCCGGGAAAAGCCAGAAAGCTGGGGCTCTGCTGATATTCCCACGAAGACAGCATGATATAACAGCCATGGGCCTTGGCCTGTCTGAACAACTCCAGCAAATGCGCATGCCCATCCAGCTCGGCGCCGCCCCGACAGCTGTACCAGCGTGTCCGCTGTCCGATCTCACCAAGACTACCGAAGTGTAACGGGCCCGACCGTTTGCCTTCCGCCGTAAACAATAAGAAGGGCATCGCACAGATTCGGATCGTATTGTAGCCCCTCTCTACCGCTTCCTTAAATCTCGTCTCTAGGTCGCTGTATGGTTCTCCCGGTAAGGTCATGGTGTACCAGGAGAAATCCCACATTGTGATGGTTAGTTTGCTTGGTAACTTGCTAAGCGCTACATCCATTATCATTACACCCTCTTTTTAGTTTTTAGCAATACAGATTTTTCCCTCTGTGACCCAACCAATGGACAATGTTATTTGAGGAATCATCAAGGTTGAAATCCTTCACGCCATTGCCGGGGATACCCTCTATGAACCATTGCCCCTTGATGAGCTGGCTCCATTTTCAGAACCAACTCAAGTTCGGTTCCGGCTTCTTCGTCACGGCCAAGCCCCAGAAGTCCCAAGCCTCTCATGTATCGACAATGGATTACATTGCGCTGGTTCAAATCATCCTCAAATACCAGGAAATCCGGCAAGGATACAGCAAAATAATCCATTTGGATATCGTCAAAAATATGCTTTTCAGCATAATCAATTAGTTTATTGAAGCGACGCTTGGCTTCCTTCTCGTTACGGAGCTTCAACCAGGCCAACCCTTGGTAAAAGATCATTTCTGGCGGCTGATCGTTGTAGAACAACGCACTTGTCGGCTCTGCCAAACCCTGTGAAGCTATGGTGTAACTAGCGATGGCTTCTGATTCCCGCTGCAGACCTTCGTAGGCCATGCCGAGATAATAATAAATATTATTCTCCTGAGTTCCTTCCAACTTACCTTCTCCCAGATTCAACGGATAGACTAATGCTTGTTGTAAATGCTGAGCTGCTGCTTCATAATGACCGTTTTGCAGCGCTTGTTTACCAAGCTCGGTATGAGCCAACTTATATTGCCCGGTCACTTTCCCCTCTCCACCTTCCCACGGATGGAAATTGCGCAGAGACAAGGCAGCGATTGCCTCTTGATAACGTTTAAGATTGTTTAGCAAGGTTACGTATTCCACATACAGATCATCCCGCTTCTCAACCAGATCTCGCCGCTCTTCAAGCATATTTAGGCGTTCGTCTATTGACCATGCGAGCTTCTTACGCAGCTGATCCAGTTCATAGAAGATACGACCATCATGCGGTGCACAAGCAAAGGCCATCTCAAGCGAAGTTAGGGCCGCTTGCGGGTTGTTCTGCTTGTTGTAATAGGCCAACCCCAAGTTGCGGTGTACCGTCGGATAATCATTGCGGAGTTCGCGGGACCGCTCCCAGCTGGCAATCGCCTCGATAGGCCGTTTCTTGTCATAATAGAAATTTCCCAGATAGTAATGAGCCTTATCGTCCTCCGGATTAGCATGAACTGCACTTACCAGCAGCTCATGTTCAAACAACGTGTTCGGGAAACAATAGATTGGATCAGCCCATTGTCCCTTACGGCGAGCTTCTTGAGCATGCTCATGTTGTCCGGTACGTTCATATAATGCAGCGAGTGCATAATACAGCATCGGATAGACGGAATTCTCCGGATTCACTATTCTTTCCCCTACTTCAATGGCTTCTTCGTAGAGACCGCTGTTCATATAGTCTGCGATGACATTCAGGTAGTTGTGAGCATCATTTCTCATCAATTGCTGTAATTCAGACAAAATACCCTGTGCAGCATCCTTATCTCCCAAGGCTGAATAAGCCAATGCCAATTCATTATAAGCTCCAAAATCCGCAACATCCAATTCCAGGGTTTCAAGTGCATAGCCCTTTGCTTTATCAAACAACCCAAGCTTGCGTAGCAATGCGGCTTTCAGATTACGCGCTTTGTAGTTTCGGGAATTGCGGATGAGTGAACGCTCAACCTGTTCCATTGCCTCGACGTACTGGCCTTTCAAGGTGGAAATCTGAGCAAGTGAGAAGTACCCTGCATCCTGCCATGCTGCCGACCATACCGATTTGTGAAAAGCAGCAAACGCTTCATCCAAACGGCCTTGGCCACGCAGTGCTACCCCCAGCTGGTAGTATGCCTCGCTGTCATAAGGATTCGGATTACGCCAGGTCAACCGCTCCATCGCTTTACGGAAATACGGCTCGCTGTCTATATATAATCCACGGCGAAGCAGTAACGTTCCATAAGCTACATTCAACCGGATATCTCCGTTGTCCCGCTTCAAGCCTTCCAGATAGTAGGCTTCAGGCTCAAACGTAGCATGACGATATTGCTCCAGATGCTGACCAGCCAAGTACAGTTCTTCGGTTGAATGCAGTTCTTCCGGTGCCACCAGTGGTCTGGCAGCATCAGGGACGCGCTCAATATCCTTACGTTTCGGTTGATAGGAAATCAGCAGCCTGCCTTCCCTATTTCGGACAGAAAGCTTCAAATCATGCTCCTGCTCCCCGCTCTCCAGCGGTATAACCTTCTGGTAAACCTTTACCGGGGACAATTCAAGCGTTTCCTGTAGATATCGGGTTGCTGCTCCGCTTAACTCCACAAGGGCATGTTCAAGTTCAGATGTGGCATATACCTTGATTACTGCCTCTCCGGCTTCAGCATCCACTTCCAGATTGATGGCTGCTTCGATGGAGGCATTTTTTACGACACCGATGTTTTTGTAGGGCATGAAATACTGGGTGAAGGTCTTCTCCTCGTAGGGATGCAGCCATGTAAAGTCGGGCTGATTGTCTGTGTACACTCCAGTCATGAGTTCAATGTACGGGCCGTCTTCATCGGTCAATTGACGGTCCCACGCCTGACCGAACTCCCCATTTCCCCAGGTCCATTGTTTCTTGCCAGGAGAAATATGATGATTCGCCACATGCAGCAATCCGGCCTCTACGCCGTGATCGTATGCGCCGACAAAATTATAATCGGATTTATAAGCCATGTACGAAGTCGGAACCGGGATGTTTTTATACCGTGAAATATCTACGCCTTCCGAATAATCCTGTTTGTAATAGGTCCCGGTCGCGATTGGGAAACGCGAGACATCCCTTTTGCCATGATCAAATACAGCCGTTACGTCTGGAGGAAACACGGATTGCGTATATTCATTAACCGCTACAGCCGGATTCGCCCACCACAGGAAGGTCTGCGGCTCAGGTGTCCGGTTGTATAATTGAGCATGGATCTCCAAGTAGGCTTTGTCTGGATAGAGCTTGAAGGCTGCCGTTACTTTTGTGCCGTACATCCGGTCAATCTCACTTACCCATACTGTAGCACTGCCATCGTCATTTTCCTCGTATTTGTATTCAACCGGACCAAATGTATTAGGGCGGTGGTGCTGAGGCCAGTTAAATTCAATTCCTCCGGAGATCCAAGGACCAGCAAGGCCCACCAGCGCAGGCTTAATAACACGGTTATAATAGACAAAATCATAATTGTTCGTCTTGTCAAGCGCGCGGTAGATTCTGCCGCCGATTTCCGGCATGATCTCAATACGGATATATGGATTCTCCAGAATAACCAATTTGTAATTTTTATTATGCTTCACATCCGAGATACTCTCGATCACTGGATGCGGATATACACGACCGGAGCTTCCCTGATAAACTCTTTTCTCCAGAAACATAGGATTCGGGTCAGCTTCACCCGCCTCATACGTTGGTATCAACACGCTGGTTTCCCACACTTGTACCTGATTGGACCCGGTTGGACCCACCTCCAGCTTATGATCCACAGCCTCATGCTTCATGTCAGAACTGCCTCCCTTGTCTTGATAGTTATACTGTATATGCTGGCAAGGCAGGTTCCAATTGACGAAATGCGGGTATTGATGGATTATATTCTTATTCTAATTATGAATTACGGGGGTAACTGGAATGGGGCCAGCCCATATTCGCAAGCGTGAGGGATTTGAAGAGCAGAAGCTATATGTACTTCCGGAATATTGGATGAAAGAACTGGAACAAGAAGAACTGACCTCTACCTTATTCATTACGGATATCGGCTATTTTCCCAACGCTCAGTATCATTTCAGGGAACGTCTGGAAGGCAGTCCATCACATATTTTCATTTTTTGTGAAGCGGGAGAAGGATGGGTTGAGCTGAATCATGGAGAGCGAATGATGATGCAGCAGGGAGATATGATGATCATCCCACCCGAAACTGCACATTGTTACGGGGCAATGCAGAAGAATCCATGGAGTATCTACTGGTTTCATTTCAAAGGCAGCCATGCGAATCGATTGGTGAAGATGTTTGGTTTGTCTAACGCCTCTCTCTCTTTATCGCCAAGCGGCAAAGCCCGTTTAATGGAATGGTTCGTCCCTACTTATGAAATGCTGGCCGAGCGGACATATGCTCTGATTACCCACATACATGTGGCCCAAACGACAAGACAGTTGCTTTCCGGGATTGGCTTAAATGCCGTCAAATCAGCACAAGAGAAGAAACGTGAATCTTACCTGGAACAGGCAATTCAATACATGAATGTACATATGAGCGACTCTATTTCTCTTACAGAGTTGGCTATGCATGTCGGGGTATCGAAGCAGCACCTGATCTTTCTGTTTAATTCTGAAACGGGTGTCGCTCCGATCGAATATTTCCTCCGGCTCAAGATTCAGCGGGCTGGTCATCTTCTGGATCTTACCGAACTGAGTATTAAGGAAGTCAGCTATGCAGTGGGCATTAGTGATCCCTATTATTTCTCCCGCCTCTTCAAAAAAATATCGGGATACTCCCCTTCCAGCTATCGGAAGATCCCGAAGGGCTAACCTTTCGAAATTTCTTTGCCGTCTTTCCTTCATTACACACAATAGAAAAACCGTTGAGTCTTTAAATTAAAGTTCAACGGTTTTCTGTATTCAACAGGGTGGAACCCTCATATTCTCAATTAAAGTCAGGATCAGACTGAGCATGTTGTGGGGTTTGATGCGAGATGTTTTTAACGAGTAGGAAGTAAGTAAGAATCGCAACAAGACTCGTCATTAATAAAGTGAGTCCTAACGGGACAGCAGTGTCTTCACCTGCGATACCAACCAGAGGAGCAACGAGGGCACCTAGAAGGAAAGGAACAACTCCGAGCAGTGCTGCTGCACTTCCAGCCATCTTGGCTTGACTCTCCATGGCAAGCGGGAAAGCCGCAGTAGACGTAATCCCTATGGAGCAAACGAAGAAGAACAATGGAATGACCAAAGCGAACAGCGGACCATGAACTATAGTTACCACCAATGCAGCAGCGCTTGCCGCCAAAGCAAGCCAGAGTCCAGCTAATAGAAGGGTCTGCTCCGGTATACGTTGTGCCAACCGTCCCACGATTTGAGAACCGATAATCAAGCTGATCCCGTTCGAGGCAAATAATATAGCAAATACAGTTGGTGTGACTCCATAAATATTTTGGTAAATAAATGGTGTTCCCGCTACATATGCAAAGACGCCAGCCGTCATGATTCCCTGTGCCAGCATATAACCAACAAATTTGCGGTCACGTAGAAGCGTTTTGTAATTCCCCAACTGCTGCTTGAAGTCGGGAGCCATACGTCGTTCAGGCGGGTTGGACTCTTTCAAACTCCATTTGGTCATTATTAATAAGAAAACGCCCAAAAATGAGAGTGAGATAAACACACCAATCCATGACGTGAATGAAAGAATACCACTTCCAGCGATCGGTGCTGCCAAGGGCCCTAAATTCCCTACAAGCAGCAGCAAAGAGAAGAATTTAGTAAGTTCATGTCCACTATAAAGGTCCCTAGCTATCGCACGAGAAATGACAATCCCTGCTGAGGCCGCAAATCCTTGAGTGAAACGAAACAAAATCAAGAGCCCGATATTAGGAGCATATGCGCACGCCAAGGAGCAAATAATATAGGCCGCCATGGAGATTAACAACGGTTTGCGTCTACCGTGAGCATCACTCAAAGGACCCATAACGAGTTGTCCCATACCTAACCCTAATAAACAAGCAGTAAGACTAAACTGAACAAGTGATGCGCTTGTATTGAAATTCCCTGCAATCTCAGGGAAAGCCGGTAAATACATATCAATCGTAAATGGACCTAATGTTGAAAATAAACCCAGCAGCAATGCCAGGCCAAATACATTCCAATTATTGCTCTTGCTCTTCATCATTGTTGATTAAATCTCCAATTCATTACGTGATTTAGTTTATTTGAATCGTCATTACAATCCATTTAGCATTACCTATCCCCTGTTCACACCCCACATCCTGTTTATCCTAACAAATTGTAAATGCCCTACTCCAGAAAAGCCACTTATTTTTCTTTCCTAATCGGAGTATAAGACATAGAGTTAACTGTAAGTCAAATCATATATTTTAAAAAGGGGGTTGGGCGCATAACCACTGGATAAGCTTATCCGCTTCATAATGAAACCAAAGTTCGTTTAAAAACAATCATCGCCCCCTACTAGAACAAAGTATAGTTTTGCTCTAGTAGGGGGCGAGACTATTAATGCATCAGCCTTGCAGTTTTCTAATGATTTAGTGCACAATGAGGACTGGGCATTTTGACAACTGTGAAACCTTGTGGCTGACACTTCCAAGCATCATTTCTTTTATGCCACTTAGCCCCCGGCTTCCAATTATAATAAGTTGCTGCTCAGTATCCTTTGCATATTTTAATATTTCATGTGAAGGATCTCCCTTAAGAAGAACTGTTTCTGAGTTAATCCCCACAGATTTTAATTTGGATTTGGCTTGTTGCAACTTTTCCAGACTCGCTTTCTTCATTTCGTTCAATATTTCTTCCAAGAAATTCTCTGGTAAATAGGTCATACCATTCGATACATATTCCTGACTAACATTAACCAAGGTAACTTGGCTTTGTTTGTCTCGGGCTATTTCAACGGTTGCATTGAGAAGTTTGTTCGTTATTTCAGCTTGATCAATGGCCACAATAATTTTGTTAAACATCGTTATCATCCTTTCCGTGGCAGCTCATAACTACTTCCGCTACCTACAAAACGGTTTCTTGCTGCCCCCATTCCGGCTAACAAGAGTAAGACCGAAGCGCCAAGCAAAATGAAAAGCGGCATATCCCAACTATTTGTCGCATCATGCAGATATCCTATAAGGGCAGGACCAATTGCGGCAAGAAGATATCCGATCGATTGCGCCATGCCAGACAGTTCCGCAGCTTGATGTGCATTTTCAGTGCGTAACCCGAAAAACATCATGGATAAACTAAAGGCGAAGCCCCCACCAATTCCCAGTAATATGATCCACAATAATATGATATTGGAGCTTCCGTAAAGAAGCCCGAGCGTTCCCGTCAAAAGCAAAATGGTAGTGATAACCACTAACAAACGTTGGCTAGACATGCGCCCTGCAATAACAGGAACAATAAATGTAAATGGAAGCAGTGCTAATTGCATTATCGAGAGGTACCAACCTGATTGGGTCGAATCAATTCCTTGCTGCTTTAAAATTTCAGGTAACCATGCGATTAACACATAGAAAACCATAGACTGTATACCCATAAACAAGGTTACTTGCCATGCAAGAGGGGAACGCCAAACACTCACATCGTTACTGGCCCTCTGTTGACTTGTCGTGACTGTTGGCTTCGATTGATTTCTTAATTGGGGTAACCAACAGAGAATGGCTACAAAACTTAGAATCCCCCATATTCCTAACGCTCCCTGCCATTTAAGACCTGCGTTCACTGCTAGCGGTACACTGATTCCTGATGCGATGGCTCCACATAAACACATTGAAACAGAGTAGAGACCTGTCATAGAGCCAATTTTATTAGGGAAATCTCTTTTGATTATACTTGGCAATAATACATTACATATGGCAATTGCAAATCCGAGAATGGCTGTTCCAATATACAGATTGGCTTCACCAGATAAAGAACGTATTACAATACCAATTGTCAAAAAAATTAGGGCAAGCAAAATGATACGTTCCACCCCATATTTTCGGCCTAATTTGGGTACTAGAGGTGATAATAAAGCAAAGGCAAGCAAGGGTAAAGTCGTTATCAAGCCCGCTAATGTATTTGAAATATGAACGTCATCCCTTATTAGACTCACTAAAGGACCCACTGATGTTAAGGGAGTACGTAAATTAGCAGCAATAAAAATAATGCCAAGAATGATAAACCCTATAGAGGATGGTAGGGCTTTTGTATTTTGATTGTTCAGCATCTCCATTACTCCTTCCTGAAATTACAGGTACTATTTGTTCTCTGCTGATTATAAAAATGTTGTAATATGATCCGCGCGGACAACAAAAGTATATTATAATATATCATTATTTACAATAAGTATTTTATATTATAATTTAATCTTCTGAAAAACAAAAACAACTCTGAATTCCGGTGATGGAATTCGGAGTTGTTTTCATAAGCGAAAATATGCTACTTTTAGAAACCATACTTCAAGGCTATATGCAGCACGGTTTCACTATTGGTATGATTGGTATAAGAGTGTGGAGAATCAGCACGGAAACTAATCGTATCGTATTGATTCAATGTGTGAATCTCTTCATTGACTTGAATTTCAATAGATCCCGTCATTACGGTCGCAATTTCAGTTGTATTCACATGATGTCCTTCAGGGTGATAGGAGCTATTGGGCTGTATGTAAGCCCGACACATTTCAATATCGCTGCTAGCATTTTTAAAGACGGGCTCAATAACCCAATTTTTTTGTTCATTAGAAAAACGCAGTCCTTCGCCGGCTCGATACAAACTTACAGGCTCTTCTGATTTGAACAAAGCCAAGAGTGGTAAAGATATGCCTTTGGAAATTTTCCAGATCATCGCCAAAGTTGGATTTGTCTCTCCACGTTCGATATTTCCCAAAGTAAGTTTGCTCACGCCTGTCAATTCCGCTAAGTCATCTAAGCTCATGTTGTTTTCTTTTCTGTACCTTTTTAAGGCAGCACCAATTTGTAATACAAGTTGTTTGGATTCATCGACTTCTTCCATTTGATATTCACCTCAACAAAAAAGCAATTATAAGCTAGTATATCGTTTATCAAGATTCTTTTCCATACGATGAGAATTCAGGAGAAGAAGGCGAGATATCGGCCAACCATCAATTTATGGATGCTACCTGCGGAAAACGGGGGCCGTCATCTATGAGAAACATATAGTCGAATTTCGTACACTTCTGCCCGATCGCCCCCGTGCGTTTCCTTGATGATGACCCTAATCCGTTTGGATAGTATCGGATTCTCAAGACGATGAATCTTTTTGCGAGTAAGGTTATGGTTATCACCAGCAATACGTTCCCATTGCCCATTAATATAAGCCTGCACCTCATAGCTCTTAACCAACTCCGGAATGGTCAGAAACGGTGTTTCATGATGATGCAAATTGATCAAATCCTCATTAACATCGTCATTAAAAGTAAGGTGAATTTCCCGAATATCCACTGGTTCTGGAAGGTTGACTTCAACCCATTCTTCACGGCCATTAGCGATGGGTTCTGATACCCACAGCTGTGGACCGCCAAACGGACGAACATAGCCGTTGATGACTTTATCAGGTGAATACGCGCCAGTCTCAACTGCAAAACAAAATGGCTTTCGGACAAGGCGCTTCATCGACCATTCGATAATTGGCTGATTTGGCTGATGATCCTCCAGATCGGAGCTGACTATTGGTTTGACCCCTCTCTCAAAGGCGAGGACACCACTTATCGGGACAGCTGATGTGTAGAGACTAACTGCTTCATTCGCCCGAACAATGACAAATACATTGCAAGGATCGCCTCCAATCATTGCACTGTCTGCAGGCACATCCAACCATTGCTCCTCACCTACATCGACTTGGATGTCCAAAGCTTGCTTGAAGTTTGCCGGTACATAATTCTCATGGCGACCTGTGTCCCACAGTTCAATAGTCAAACTTGTCGCTTCTCGGGCAGAGACCAACAGCCTAAATCCTTCAATTCCACCCTCGGTCGGGAACAGCCATCCAACGTCAGCGACCAGCCGGTACTCCTCCGAAGGTTCGTTGATCGAAATTCGGGTCATCGTGCTTGAAGCCGTGATGGTCCCCTTTCTCGCAATGTCAGCGGAATCCATATTTCTCAGTCCTATAATTGAGGCATCGGTCCGCAACATCGTTTGCTGCAATTCGGTTAAATGCTGCTCACGCAGCTCACGAGGCGTGATACCTTTAATTACCGACAAGGCAGCGCCTACACCTGCGGCTTCTCCCATTACCGCACAAGTTGCCATGACGCGGGTTGTTCCGAATGCAACATGCGATGCACTGATATTACGTCCCGCAAACAGCAGATTGCTGACATTGCGGGAATACAGGCTCCCAAACGGAATATGATAAATGCCATCTGCATGCAGATGCTTGGAGCCGCTCTCGCTTGCATACATCCCTTGTGGGGGATGCAGGTCGATGGACCAACCGCCAAAGGCGACGCGGTCGTCGAATGGGCGTTGAGAGATAACATCATTTTGCGTCAGAATCGTATCACCAAGGAAGCGGCGGTATTCGCGTTTGCCTGGAATCGAGCCCACCCATTCCAACGTCATCTCCTCGGCCTGAAACTTGCCGGAGTTCTTAATATAATCCCAAACGCCATAAATAACAGACCATAACTCATCCCGAATCTGCTCATTCTCATGTACCGTATCCAGCTCTCCGCCCCATTCAATCCACCAGTAATGACAGCCCGAATCTCCACTGCGGATCACACGCTTTAGCGGAATGGGGGTTGTCGTAATGTCTTTAGCAAACGATGGGGCTACAAACCGTACCGGTTTTCCGGTATCTTTCGTATAGAACAGCAGTGTGCTGCCAAGCGTAATATCATCAGCAACTTCCGGTGCCCATTCTTCCCCGAACTCATGACGGGCTTCACGGCCAATCCGGTATGCTGCTCCAGCGAGAAATCCGACGAGTCCGTCACCTGTACAGTCAAGGAACATCTCACTTTCAAACGTAATCTCACGCTCGGAGCCCATCATCCAGCCTTTCACGCTACGAATTATCCTTGCATCCTTCTCACCGTCTGCTTCTACTTCTCTAACATCTGTATTCATAAACAAAGTGAGATTAGGTTCGGCTCTTACTGCCTCCAGCAAAGTAACGTCCCACAAATAAGGGTTGCCTTCCGGATTCCGTTGTTGATTCTGAATGAATAATTCACCCATAATGCCGGTCTCCCGTGCATAACGATTCACGCCATGCCCCGTTGCACCGCATACCCATACACGTACCTCGGAGCTGGAATTGCCGCCAAGTACAGGACGATTATGCACAAGTGCAACCTTTTGACCTAATCTTGCCGCTGCAATAGCGGCACAAATCCCGGAAAGTCCTCCGCCAATGACCGTAACATCGAATAATAGTTTTTCGCGTCTCATTATATAAGCCTCCTTTGAATTAGCCTTTTACAGCTGAACTGGATACGCCTTGAATAATATATTTCTGACCAAGCAGAAAGATTAAAATCATAGGGATAATCGCTGCGGAAGAAGCTGCCATCATGCCGTTATAGTCAACGTTGTTTTCCAGAACGAAATTTTGTAAACCAAGCGGAATTGTATAAAGCTTTGGACTCTGCAGGAAAACCAGAGCATTCTCATAATCATTCCACTGCCAGGAAAAATCGATAATCGCAAACGTTGCAAGCGCTGGTTTGGCTAACGGTAACACCAGCTTGAAGAAAATCCGAAAATGACCCGCACCATCGAGTAATGCAGATTCTGTAATCTCGTTCGGAATACTGAGAAAGAATTGACGGAGCATAAATACACCAAATATCGAGAACATGGCTGGCAGAATTAATGCCCAATGTGTGTTATAAATATGAAGCCAGTTAAACAGGATAAACTTCGGAACAAAAACGACTTGAGGAGGAATCATCATCATGGATAGATACACGATGAAGAGAGTATTACGTCCTTTAAATTCCGTACGGGCGAAGCCATAAGCAGCAAAGGCCGACAAAAAAACAGCACCAGCTGTACCAATCACAGCAATCTTAATGGAGTTCAAATAATAAGGGAGAAAATTATAGTTCCCCGTCCAGATTCGCTTATGGCTGGTCCAGTCGAGCTTCGAAGGAAGCCATTGACGGAATACTTCACTCGGGGTCTGGAAGGAAGTACTGAGCATCCATAGAAAAGGAACAATCATAAACAACCCTGCAATTAACATGAGGATCGTGACAGAAAGCTTAACCGAGCGTGTCTTCGTTGTTCTAAACATAGGCCAGCTCCTCTCTAGTAATGGACCCAGCGTTTTTGGCCGACCCATTGGATTATGGTAATGACAAGAATAACTGCAAACAGGAACCAGGAAATGGTTGATGCATAGCCCATCTCATAATAGCTAAATGCCGTTTTGTAGACGAACAGCGACAGAATCGTGGTGCTTCCGCTTGGGCCGCCGCCCGTAATCGCTTGGATGAGAGAGAAGGATTTGACCGTCATAATCAGCCCCGTAATCAGTAGCATAAATGTCGTTGGACTAACAAGCGGCCATACAATCCTCCATGTAATAGTCGCTTTCCCTGCACCGTCGATACGTGCGGCTTCAAGTTGCTCGGTCGAAATCTCCTGCAGGGCTGCCAGATAGATAATCATGTTGTAGCCTAACATAAACCATATCTGCACGACGTCAATGGCATACATCGCCGAACTCGAATCAGCGAACCAGCCGGGAGGCGATACAATGCCGATAAAGCGAAGCACTTCATTAATCGGCCCCTGGGACGGCTGGAACAGCAGCATCCATACAAAAGCAACGGCAACACCGCTAGAGATATATGGCAGGAAGAACATGCCTCTAAGCAATCCTTTCAAATACACGCTCCGGTTAAGCACAAGAGCAACGAGAAATGCAATTGCCAATGAGACCGGAACGGACATCAGGAATATGATTGTATATTTAATTGAAGCATAGAACTGATCATCACCAAAAAGGCGTTTGATATTATCTAACCCGGTGAACGTCCAATTCGGATTGGCGAATTGATAGTCCGTGAACATCATAAAGAAGGAGTACAAGGCTGGCAGAATAAAAAATGCGAGGATACCGAGCATATTAGGCAAAATAAATACGTAGCCCACCCAGCCTTGTTTCCGAATCCAGCTGTTCCTTTTCACAGAAAACGCCGCCTTTCTTCTCGTATGGAACTTTTTAAATACAGCAAAGAGAGAAGACGGAAGCGAAGAATCCTTCTTCTCTCTTAGGGATATTGTCAATATTCGATTATTTGATTATTTGATATATTCCTGATGGCGTTTGGCCATATTCTTAAGCGTTGTATCGATATCCTGCTCATTCAGGAAGTATTTCTCGTATTCTTCCTTGCGGGCATCCAGCGCTTGCTGCGGTACATTTAGCTGGAATGATGGGAACTCTCCGAACACAACGCTATTCATCGACTCTGTATCGTATTTGTCTTCAACACCCTTGAGCAGCAGGTCCATCGCCTGCTTGTTATCGACGCTCTTCGAGGATGGAAGACGTCCTCCGCTCGCCATCGGCAACATTCCGCCGTCCGCATACCACTTTGCGAATTTCCATGCCGCATCCTGATGCTTGGATTTTGCATTAACGGAGAGCATGTCACCTAAACCGCCAGCATATTTATAGTCCTTTTGATCGGCAGATACTTTCGGAATTGTAGCGAATGCGATTTTGAAGTCATGCGGAAATTCCTTCAGGTTATTGGCGTTGCGGAAAATAAATTCTCCTGCGGCTAACATCGCTGCCTCCCCTTTGAGGAACATTGTATCTACCGGCATTTTGCTGGTTACTTGTTCACCATATTCGGGTGTCGAATTGTCTACAAACATCATGTCATGCACGATTTGAAGCTGCTTTTTCCAAAGATCATTATTGAAGTTAGATGTTCCTTCCGGCGTGGTTACGCCAAGGCCCGCAATGGTACCGTCAATTGCAGCGGTAAAGGCAGCATCATGCTGCATAAGACCGTACACATTTGATTTTGTTAGCGCTTTCGAATATTCCCTCAAGTCATCCCATGTCCAATCAACGGGAGGAATCGGAAGACCGGCTTCATCCAGCATGCTTTTGTTAAGCCAGATGAATAACATGTTTTTCTTTGTCGGAATGCCATAATACTTATCCCCGATTTTCCATTGAGCGGCGTCTACCCCCATTTGCTCGTCGATGTTGTAATCAGTTCTGCTGCTCAGATCCAAAGCGACTCCTGCATCAACACGTTTCTGTAAACGGTTAATCGCGTAGTTGACGAACAAGTCTGCGTCCTGACCCGTCATGAGCGCCGTATCCAGCTTCAGGTTGCCGGGGTCATCATTTACATAACGGAAGTACTCGACCTGAATGTCAGGATTTTCTTTGTTCCAGCTGTCAATCACTTCTTGAGGTCCTGCCTCGGCAGGAACAGCTCCCCAAAGTGTGAGATTAATGGTCTCACCAGCATTTTGATTCGCCGATCCCGCACTCGCTCCTTCGTTGTTAGCCCCTCCGCATGCGCTGAGCATCGAAGCTGTCAAAGTCGTAATCAAAGCTGCCTTTAACCAATTTCTATATTTCATTTACAGTCCCCCTTATCAAGTTGATAAGCTGCTTGCTACGTCTTTAACTTTATCACCAGCCTGACATTGGGGGTATGAACGGTGTTTGGATATTCATAGAACGTTTTTTTGTTCTTTCCGGTATTCATTTGGAGTCAACCCGCACCACCGCTTGAATATTTTAATGAAATAATTGTCGTTCTCGAAGCCTACCAACCTGCCAATTTCACTCACCGTTTTCTCCGTCTCTGTCAGCAGCATTTTCGCTGCTTGAACGCGGCGGTTCTGAATAAAATGCGTCATCGTGATCCCCATCTTCTTCTTGAATAAGTCACTAATGTAACTGGCATCCATGCGAACATATTCAGCCAATCTCTTTAATGTCACATCCTCGGCGAAATGCTCCTCAATGTAAGTAATCATTCGGTTCAGCTCTCGATGATTTGTTGGTTCTTGGACAGTCTTATCCGGGAACCATTTATCTGCCAGGCGAAGCTTATCCATTCTCGTCAGCTCTCCGGCTACTTTGTCCATGGTTTGCTTCAGTTCCTTCAAATCCAGAGAAAGTTTCATCAAATAACCTGAAGCCCCGTATTCCAATGCTTGTCTGGCATACTCGAATTCACTTACTGCCGTCAACATAACGAATCTGCATTCATGTCCTTCCTTTCTCGTGAGCTGGAGTAAACGGATGCCATCCATTAGCGGCATGAAAATGTCGGAAATGACAACATCGGGCTGCAGTTCCCGAATCAACTGCAAACCTTCCTCGCCATTTACCGCCTCACCGATAATTTCAAACGGGATATTCGCCTTTGTAAACAATTTGCGCAAGCTTGCTCTTGCGTATTGTTCATCTTCAACGATCAATGTGCGCCACAATGGTGCTCCCCTCCTTCAAATATGGTTTGGATAACAATAATGGGAAATGCATGATGACCTGCGTTCCTTCGTCCGTCGACTCTATCCGAAGTCCTGTTGGCTGGTTCTTAAACATAAGCTCCAAGCTCTCGCGAAGGTTTTGTACACCAATGCTTTTTCGTTTCCGGTAGGACTGATTCGCCTGGGATTTTTTCATTCCAATGCCATTATCTGCAACCTCCAAAATAAGCAGCGAATGTTGGATTGATGCACGAATGTCGATCCGCCCCTCAAGCTGTGATTGTCCAAACCCGTGAATCAACGAATTTTCTACCAGCGGCTGCAGACAAAATTTCGGAATCAGTGCATACTCCAGATCCCTGGAAACTTCATAATGGAGCTCGATGCCATGTCCAAACCGTTTCCGTTGAATATCCATATAGGATTCAATTAGCACAATCTCCTCCTTCAGAAGAATAAGATCAACCTCCAGATTCAGCGTAGTTTCTAATATTTTTCCTAGCGATACACAAATCTCGTAAATCTCATCTTCATCCTTATCCAGTGCTATGCTCTTGATTGTATTCAGCGTATTCAGCAGAAAATGAGGATTCATCTGACCAAGCAACACCTGAAATCGGACAAACTGCTTTTGCCGCTCCTCAAGCTTTAACTGTTCCAACAGATTATTGATGTCTGCGATCATGAAATTGAAGCTTCGGGTTAGCGCCAGCAATTCACCTCTGCCTTGTTCCGGCAGCTTTGTCTTCAAATTCAATTTTACGGTTGTCTCCATCTTTCGTTGAAGGTGCTTTAAAGGACCGGTAACGGTTGAAGAAATGAAATAAGTCAGCAGCACAAACAGCAGCAGGATGGCCCCATATACGGTATAGAACCTCAGCTTCTGTTTGTTCACTTCTTCGAATAACAAGGATAGGGGAATCTTTTTCACAAGATAACCGTCAAGCTCTTGAATCTTGCTATAGGTATACATCATATGATCGTTCACAATGGATTGGGAGGAGGTATCCTGTCCCTGGCTATGACTTGCTGCTGTAATAGCAGATGACACGGTAGAGGGTACGTTGTCCCCCGACTTGGACTGAAGCATAATATTCCCATATCCATCCATTAGAAAATAGGCTCCTTCCCTATCGCTGCCGAATGTATTTTCCTCCGTTTTTTCCTGAAACCATGCTTCATAATCAATACTAAAACGTCCATAAGCGAATGGTTTCAGTCCGTCGTCACGTAGGACTTCGTAAAGGCTCAGCATCCGATTTCCTTTTCTCTCACGAATGCCGGTCGTCAAATCATTGGATTTCCATACGTACCGTTGTCCGTCAGTCCTCTTCAGCTCCTGTACCCAGGGCTCGGAACTGATGCGGGCATAATTCAAAGAATTCTGCGGTGTATACGAAGTGTAAGCGTTTCCTTTTAAATCGATCAATGTATAAAATACGGTAGCTCCCGTAAGGAAAAAACTGTTTTCAATACTAGCAAATTTATTTTCCACAATTCGCTTTCGATGGATGGCATCATATAATTCCGGCTTCTGCATCACTTCGCGGAGAACAGAATCCTGATCCAGCAGCATCCCAGTCTTCATCACAAGACTCATCAAATCAATAAGATCGGCTTTGATGCCTTCGAGTTGCTTGACGTTAATGTCCGAAGCATCCCGCTGGAGCATAACTTCCGTTTCTCGGAAGTTGTAGAGAACCAATATGGCTATAGGCGTCAGGAGGAATAACAGAAACGAAAATAGTATTCGGTGTTTAAACGTACCTGGCGTAATTCGTCGCAGCCATCTGGTCAACATGATTGTTGTTCAGCCCTCCCATCGGTGTATACCTCCCAATTTACTGAACATTAGGGCTAATCGCAACAGTAATTTGTAAGCGCTATTATGATGAGTTGGGAGTCTCCTCTTCCCCTATGGATAAAAAAACGACAGCCAAATAATTGACTGTCGTTAGGTTGAATACTATTTCCGAATTGATTTGAAGGACTCCGTCTGCTGTGTAATACCTTTCTCTGCCGCAAAACGCTCAATGCTGGATGCGCCGAAGAATCCATCAATGCCCTTCGTTCTCTCAATGACATAAGCCGCATCCTCCGGCTCTGCAATGGGTCCACCGTGGCAAATAATCATGATTTCCGGGTTCACAGCCCGTCCTGCTTCAATAATAGCCTCAATTCGTTGCACACAGTCGTCCAGGGTCAGTGCTGTTTTTGCACCAATGGAGCCCTTGGTCGTCAACCCCATGTGTGCTACCAAAATGTCAGCCCCCGCCTCCGCCATGGCCTTTGCCTGAGCAGGATCAAAAACATACGGCGTAGTCAGCAAATCCAATTCATGGGCGATACGGATCATTTCAACCTCCAGATCGTACCCCATACCGGTTTCCTCCAGGTTTTGTCTGAACACCCCATCAATCAAACCAACGGTTGGGAAGTTTTGAACTCCGCTGAAGCCCTGCTCCTTCAGCTGCTTCAGGTATACCTCCATTATTCGGAAAGGGTCGGTGCCGCACACCCCTGCCAGAACAGGCGTATGTTTGACGACGGGCAGCACCTCGGCACCCATCTCAACGACGATTTGATTGGCATCTCCATAGGAGAGCAAGCCCGCCAGCGATCCGCGGCCCGCCATTCTATACCGGCCGGAATTGTATACGATCAACATATCTGCTCCGCCCGCTTCACTGCTCTTCGCCGTAATGCCTGTTCCTGCCCCGACACCTAGTAGAATTTTACCCTGCTTTACCTCTTCCCTAAATTTGTCCATAATTTCTGATCTGTTCAGCTTATTCATTTCGTTATCCTCCTTATTGGATTGATTAGGAATTTGATGTCATGAGAGCGATCAGCTTTTGTGCTGCGGCCTCTGCAAAGGCTGGATCGTTGATGGCGCAATCCATTTCAATCACTTCAACAATTGTGCGATCGACATGCTGGCGCAGGGTATCAAACAACATCCGGTCCTCCTCCGGTCCGTAGAAAGGCTCCCCCTCCACATCAATTGCGGATACGCCTCTAAGGGGCAGCATTAGCACGGTGCGTTCCTTTGCCATGTTCAGCTTCTCCGCAAGCTTCCTGCCGATCTGCTCATTCTCTTCCACCGTGGTTCTCATCAGAGTTACCGTCGGATTATGCTGATAGAAGGTATGATCCTTGAATTTCTCAGGCACCGTATCGCTCGGCCCAAAATTGCACATATCCAAAGCGCCTACCGAGACTACCTGCGGAATGCGATTGTGGCCTGCAGCCTCCAAGCGATTCGGCCCCGCAGTTAAGACACCGCCGATGATTTCATCTGCCCACTCCGTCGTCGTCAAGTCCAATACCCCTTCAATAAAGCCTGCTTCAATCAACGCCTCCATCGACTGCCCTCCGATGCCCGTGGCGTGGAACACAAGCACCTCGTAGCCCCGCTCCTCCAAATATTTTCTTGCCGCTGTCACACATGGTGTTGTCACCCCAAACATCGTAGCTGCAACCAGCGGCTTTTTATCCGGTTTATGCGTATGCTCAAACTTGAGCATGCCCGCCATCGCAAATAATGCATTTGTAAATATTTTTGTAGAAATGGAGTTCAATCCTGCTACATCCACCACAGACGGAATCATGACAATATCACTCGTGCCTACGTATGGAGCTGTGTTTCCAGAAGCAACGGTGGATACCATCACCTTAGGGACACCAATCGGCAGAGCTCTCATGGCAGGTGTGACCAGTGAGGTCCCACCAGTCCCACCAAAGGAAATGACTCCGTCAAATTTACCTTGTTTGTACAACTGTGGCACCAGCTTCTTCAATCCTATGGACAAAACCTCTGTAGCCAAAGCCCGATCCTTCTTTGCCGCAAGTTCTTCTATGACCATGCCTGCGGCGTGGGCGACTTCCTGATTGGACACATCCGGAACAAAGGACGATTCAAATACACCTGTATGAATCATCAATGTCCCCAACCCAAGCTCCTCTGCAATGCTCTTGATGTAAAGGTATTCGTCACCCTTTGTATCAAACGTTCCAATGATTGCGACGGTTTTCATTCCACGGCCTCCTCGTATGACTCTTTAGAAACCAAGCTCGATCGCAGGTAGCACGCTGATTTTTTTGGCTAACAGAAAAACCAGTACGATCGTTATAACTTCATCATACTGGTCCTGTTTATTTATGAAAACGCTTTTATGTTCTATGTTTTTGTGCTTAGGTTAGATCTGTACTTTTTGGGGGAGCAGCCCTTAAGCTTTTTAAACATTTTGCTGAATTGTGCGTAATTGGGATACCCAACCATCCCGGCCACTTCGGATAATTGAAACTGCGGCGCATGAAGAAGCGTGACGGCTTTATTGATGCGGAAGCTCACCAGATAGGTCTGAAAGCTGCAGCCAACCTCCTTTTTAAACAAACTACTCAAGTAGCTGCGGGAAACATGAGCAACCTTGGCCAGATCCGAAAAAACAATTTCACTGTTGTAGTTTTGCGCGACATACTCTTTGACAAACTCAACGTAATCATAATGGTGAGTGATGCCTTTCAGCATTTTGACCATAAAATCGTCCTCATCCAGTTTACCCAGGCGTTTAAAATCGCGAGTAATTACCGTAATCGACTTCTCAGAAGGAATTCGTTCAAAAGCAGACCCGCCAATATAGCCCATAATGTCTGTGTTGTCGCTATACATGTACTGGACATCGACCGGCGTCTTTACCGGACCGCCATAAATCATCTTGATCAAATCCGGCTTAAGCTGATTGCAGGTATCAAAAATACGCAGTGCCTTTGATTTGGCGGCCTCCAAGGATACAACCTTCCGTGCACCCAATAACCCGCCTTCGGTCAGGCCGAGATGAGCACAGATTACATCTGCCCCCGCTTCAATCATCTGGGCCGCCTGAAGCTCATCAAATACGAACGCCACCGTAAACAAATCCTGTCGATGGGCCAGGCGTATGGCCTCAACCTCGATGTCATAACGAATTCCGTCTTCCTCCAGAGCCTCTCTGAATAATCCGTCGATCAAGCCGACCGTAGGATAGTTGTTGACTCCCGAAAACCCTCTCCTCTTGATTTCCTCTATATAATCAGCTATTTCTATGGTTGGATCATTCGCATTCAGTCCAAAGAGTACGGGAGAATGCCTCACCAGCGGCACAATTTCTCTTGACGCAAAATCCATCACCATATCATTACTGTTGCAAAACGGCAAAAAGCCGGCTAGAGAGCTCCTGCCCATCTGGCGAAACTTGCCGGAGTTCAGCATTAATATAAAATCCGCTCCACTCTGAGCTGCATACTTGGCTGTAATCCCCGTGCCTGTTGAGACACCGATGATGTGATTTCCCTCGCAGATCTGTGATTGAAGACGCTCCAGTATGACTGTTCTGTTCAAACTCCATCCGCTCCTCATCACAATTTAACAATTGTAGTTTTTGTTCCTCGATATTATTATTGTACATCATTCCATATAGCTCATTCCCTCCTACCTCGAATCGTTTTGTTACAGGGCATCAAAAAAAGCCGATTTCCCAGTTGGGGAATCGACCTTAGAACATGCTTTTGATTCATTATTGTGTGACAATGATTGGACCATTTTTAGTAAGGATAATCGTATGTTCGATTTGAGCTACATAGCTTTTTTCTGTAGCAAAGGTCCATTCGTCTTCTTTTTGATACACCTGTTCTTCTAAAGTTGAGATAAATGGTTCGAATGCAATAACCATGCCTTCTTTTAATAACTCATCATCCGATGTATCGTTATAATTATAAATATGGTCAGGTGCTTCGTGTATGTTACGTCCAACACCATGTCCTGTAAGATTTTTAATAACGGTTAATCCATGCTGTTTTGCTGTTAAGAATACCGCTTTTCCGATGCCGCTTTTTTTGGATCCAGGTTTTGCTTTCTTAAGACCTGCTTCAAATGCCAGTTTAGCAACATCGCATATTTTCGTTAATACTTCGTCTCCTTCGCCTACTACAAACGAGATTCCTGTATCAGCGAAATAGCCATTCTTCGAGCCAGAGACATCTATATTGACTAGATCTCCTTCTTGAATAACCCGCTGCCCCGGAATACCATGTGCCACTTCTTCATTAACACTAATGCAAGTAAAGCCAGGGAAATTATATGCACTTTTTGGAGCTGAGACTGCGCCTTCTTTCTCAAAAAGCTCTCCAGCTATATCATCAAGTTCCTTCGTCGTTATGCCAGGAACTGTTCTTTGTACCAATTCATCTCTAATAAAGGCAACAATTCTGCCAATTTCCTTCAAACCATTAAAGTCTTCTTCTGTTTTTGCAATCATTGTTTTCTGACCTCACTATCTTTTATCATCAATTAAATGTATAAGCTGAAACAACCAATTAGATAATCATATCCAAATGGTCAAAGCTTCGCAACTTTTTTTAAAAACTCGATTTATCAATAACACCTTGACACTAAAAAAGAAAAGCCCCTTACGTCAAAGGGGCTGAATTTCGAATTAGGCCTCTTCCTCTTCGGCCTGACTAGGTGGAGCCATCAGACCTTTGACGGCACCCATAAACGGATGGATGGATTTGATCATGCCGTAGCCCATTTTCATGACCGGCATGAATTGCTGGATCATGCCAAATAGCCGCATTCCACCTCCAAGTATACCTCCAGCCGAAGCCGCACCACCAAGCCCGCCAAACAGCGAGCCCATCATCGGTAGAAAGGACGAAACCTGCGCACGTGATACTGCGCGCGAGCGGGTAGATGGTTTGCGTGTACCATTTACCCGTTTCCGGTTCTGAGGACGACCGTTTTTGCTGCGTGAAACGACCTTTTTATTGGAACGCTGGGAACTGTCCCCTGTGGTCGCTGTGCGCGATACTTTGCCTCCTCCGGTAAGCACCACGCCTCCGCTATTGACGTCAGAAATGTAACCGATGTACGTTTCACCATTATGAAGAGTCACGCAGACGGGCCGGGCCTTATACCGCTTTGCCTTAAGGCGTATTTCGTTGGTTTTAGCCATGGATTTTCACCTCGCTCTACTGATCTACTTCAGTTTACGCGAGAAGTGGACTACTTGCCTGTGCGAATGAGACATACGTGCGGTATTCGCACTAGGAAATTGACGAGTCAAGGAAGGAGAATATGCGATATGTATTTTTCCCTTCCGCTTTAGCAAGATAGAGAGCCGCATCTGCTTTTTGAAGCAGTTCTTTTACTGTGTCGTGTTTCTCATAAAAGGCAATTCCTATGCTGGAAGTAGTATAGAGCTCCTGCCCGTCTATATTCCAGGGAAGTTGCAACGATTCTAAGATATCTTCAGCCATTTGCCTGACGTCTGAGGAGGATTGAACTTGGGGAATTACAAATACGAATTCGTCACCACCCATTCTGGTCAAAACCTCGTGTTCTCGAAGGTAAGCTCCAGCCCTCTTTACAAATTGACGAAGCAACTCATCCCCAGCATCATGCCCTAATGTATCATTAATCTGCTTAAAATTGTCTAGATCTGCAAACATGACAGCCAGCTGACCCACATCTGTTTTTTCTCCACTCAAGGCATCACTTAACATTTTATTAAGAAATCTTCGGTTAGGTGCTCCAGTTAAGGCATCATGATAACTTAATTGCTCCAATTGTATTTGGTACTTTTTTCGTTCTGTTATTTCTCTTCCGACAAGCATCATATTTTTAAAATCACCGGACTCATCGAACATCGGTGTTCCTTTTAACTCTAACCATACTGGAAATCCCTGTTCATGCTGACGCTGTATCTCATAGGTAAAGGGCTTTTGTAAAAGCAACATACTCATAAAAATCGTACGAAAATTCTCATCTACTTCATCATTCGGTTGATAGAATACCCATTTGCCTATGTATTCTTTTGGATCAAATCCAAGTACCATTTTGTGAGAAGGAGAAGCATACTCCACAATACCGTCAAGATTAATCAGTTGGATAAGATCAAGGGAGTTTTCTGCTAACAATCGATATCGCTCTTCACTTTCTTTCAAGGCCGTGAGCAACTGCCTTTGCTCAGTAATGTTTTTAGCTACTCCAAAAATACCATTGACCTTGCCTTCAAAGAACAAGGGAACTTGCTTAATTTGCAAATGAACGATATTTCCATTTTTATGATAAGCTTCGGCAACGTATTGACAGGATGCACCCTTTAAAACTTCAAAGAAAAACTGGCTAATCAAATCAAGCTGATGTAGACAAAATATATCTTTGTAAGATGAACCCATAATTTCTTCCTTTTTATAACCTAAACACTCTGTAACCCCTTCATTCACTTCAACGATCTTTGCTTCGTTGGAAACAATGAAGATGGCATCCGGATTGTAATTAATGATCGATCTAAATGCCTCAATGGACTGCTCACTCAAAAACTTCCTCATACTTCGTCCTATCCTCCGCCAGCATAGCTGTAATTAGTTAGAGTAACTTTAGATTACTTTAGCAAATTTTGTCTCAGTTTGATAATGCTAAAATTAACCAATTGATTCCGTAACCTCCTGCTAAAATTAAAGCGAATTTCCGGCTCATTCTGGAAAGTTAATCCCTTTTAAATATCGTTCTGAAAAATCAAATTTTCAATCAAGGTATTTTGTTCGTAATACTACCTTGACAGTCACAGTAGTGTGTCGTATTATACAGATGCGAGGTGATTACATGAGCCAGAATAAAATTACATCCGACCTACTACGCGGCCATACCGATACGATGATATTACGGCTCTTATCCGAAGCTGACAGATACGGGTACGAGATTGTCAAAATGATTGCCGAGCGCTCGGGTGGTGAGTACGAATTAAAAGAAGCCACCATGTACTCCAGCGTTCGGCGACTTGAAGCGGAGGGCGATATCGAGTGGTATTGGGGCGATGAATCTCAAGGTGGACGTCGTAAATATTTCAGGATTACTGAAAAGGGTAAGGCAACGCATGCCAGTAACAAAGACAACTGGGAGTACGCCAAGCGTGTTCTTGAAAACTTATTATAGGGAGTGTTGAGGTTATGAATGAGAAGTTAACCCACTATTTGAATGGCGTTTTCGCACCGTACGATGAGGTGAAAAGCGTCACCGAATTGAAAGCAGACCTTCACTCCGATTTGCAGGAGAGGTTCCGTGATCTCAAAGCCGAGGGCAAGGATGATGAAACTGCTTTTGAGATGACCATAGAGAGCATCGGTGATATTGAGCAAACAGTACAGGAGGTCGCCAACCTCTCCCGCTCTCTGGAGCGGCAGGTGGTGACGAACTTTAACGCGAGTAACCTACCAACAAGCGACTTTGCGGGCGTTATCGCCCATAAAGGACAATTTAAGTCCAGCGCGTTGCGAGGCTCTAATTTCACGAACGCCGACTTGACCGGCAGCTCGTTTGCCAGCAGCGATGTGCGGGATGCCAATTTCGACGGCGCAAATTTGACTGATTGCAACCTATCCACCCTAGACCTAGGAAATGTGAGCTTCAATCGATCGATCCTTGTACGCACAATCTTCAGCAAGTCGGGACTGGACGGAGCAAAATTCACAGGTGTAAGACTGACCGACGTCACGTTCTCCTTGACCGATCTTAGAAAAACCATTTTTCAAAACTGTATCTTTGACGGCGTGGAGTTCAAATCTTCCGATCTGGGAGGGATGTGTTTTGACGGGCAAACTTTTATCGGTGTCAAGTTTGATAAGGCAGCACTGAACGAAGTTTCGTTTAAAAATGCGACACTTAAGAACGTCTCTTTCCCGACATCTTCGTGGTCTAAAAAATATTACCGTATTATCAAAACCATCTGCTTTGACGGTGCGATGATGGATAAACTGACGTATGCCGCCCTTAAAGGCATGGATGCCAATTTGTCAAAAGTTACGGTTATCTAAGGAGGGGATCCCATGCAAAACAAGTCAATTCATGTGAATGGCCTGCAAAAATCCTTCAAGCAACTGCAAGTCCTTAAGGGCGTTGATTTCGAGGTGGAAAAAGGGAGCATCTTCGCCCTGCTCGGCTCCAACGGTGCGGGCAAAACAACCGTTGTCAAAATCCTCACCACGCTGCTCAAAAAAGATAGCGGAACCGCCACCGTAAACGGGTTCGATGTGGAAACCAAACCCGACAATGTGCGGCAAGCGATCAGTTTGACTGGGCAATTTGCCGCCGTAGACGAGATTTTAACCGGACGAGAAAATCTGATCATGATTGCCAAACTTCGATACCTCCAAAATCCCCGTCAGGTTGCGGACGATTTGCTTACACGTTTTGGCCTGACAGATGCCGCCGACCGCAGGGTGTCTACTTATTCTGGTGGTATGCGCCGCAGACTCGACATCGCCTTGAGCCTTGTGGGAAAACCGCAGATCATTTTCCTTGACGAGCCAACGACTGGACTTGACCCCGAAGCACGTATAGAGGTTTGGAAGATTGTAAAGGAGCTGTCGGCCGGAGGTACGACGGTATTCCTGACCACGCAGTATTTAGAAGAAGCGGAACAGCTTGCCGATCGAATTGCCATTCTGCATGAAGGCAGGATTATCGCTAGCGGAACACTCTCGGATCTAAAAAAGTTGATCCCGTCTACAAAGGTCGAGTATGTGGAAAAACAGCCAACATTGGAGGATATATTCCTCGCAATCATCGGCATAAAGGAGGCAAACTAAATGGAAACGGTGAAAAAACACTTTTTTAGCGATATGAGCGTTATGCTTGGACGTTCCATGCGGCATATTTTCCGCAGTATGGACACCATTATTACGGTCACCATTATGCCCATCGCGTTTATGCTGCTGTTCGTCTATGTGTTTGGTGGAGCCATTCATACCGGAACCGATAATTATGTAAATTATCTACTGCCGGGTATACTATTGATTGCTATAGCTAGCGGTATATCCTACACGTCATACCGTCTGTTCATTGATGTGCAGCGGGGCATATTCGAGCGGTTTCACTCCATGCCGATTTCACGTTCCACCTTATTATGGGGACATGTGCTGACCTCTCTGTTATCCAACTTTTTGTCGGTGATAGTCATCATTCTCGTAGCGCTCGTTATGGGCTTTCGTTCACCCGCAGGGATACTGTCATGGCTTGGGGTAGCTGGCATACTCACTCTGTTTACGCTGGCATTAACCTGGGTCGCGGCAATTGCCGGACTGTCCGCCAAATCTGTGGATGGCGCAAGCGCCTTCTCCTACCCGATTATATTCCTGCCTTTTATCAGTTCTGCTTTTGTACCAACCGAGTCGATGCCTTCTGTCGTTCGAGCCTTTGCCGAAAATCAACCGGTAACCTCCATCGTGGAAGCGATCCGGGCACTAATGTTGGGTCAGCCGGTAGGCAATGATATATGGGTCGCGCTTGCCTGGTGTGTCGGGATCTTGGTTGTAGCATATATCTTCGCAATGAGAGTGTATAAGAAGCGGGTATGATCCGTCTTGATCTGACTACTTAACAAAGAGAGATGGTGAAGAAATTCGTTCATGTCTTTGCACCAAAAAAGCGCTCCCTAATAAAGGAGCGCTGTAACTTTTCAGACTCTTCAACAATGAATAATCTATACCCCCATCTATATCTTCGCCTTCTCCTCCTCCGCCATCGACCGGATGTAGAAAGCACCCAGCACCGAGCACAGCAAGAATGAGAAGAAAGCA
Organism: Paenibacillus sp. E222; assembly: GCF_013401555.1. Taxonomy (NCBI): domain Bacteria; kingdom Bacillati; phylum Bacillota; class Bacilli; order Caryophanales; family Paenibacillaceae; genus Paenibacillus; species Paenibacillus sp. E222. Next base: position 4,483,065 of record NZ_CP058552.1, on the reverse strand, counting down.
ATCGCTGCGGCTTGTTCGCGCTCCTGGAAAACGCTGAATACCTGCTGCATGGAGACACCAAGCATCTGCGGAGAGTTGGCTCCGATCAGATAGGGCGCAGTGAAAGAGCCGATGACCCCCATGAAGACAAAGGTCAGGGCAACAAGAAATGTCTTGTACGACAGTGGGAAAATAAACCGGGTAAATAGCGTCAGTCTGCCTACACCCACGTCCTTTGCACTTTCAATGATCGATGAAGGAATGCCCGACAGCGCGGAACTGAGCAGCATCGTCGTAAATGGAATGTTGAACCACAGGTTGGCGATGATGATTCCTTTCTCGTCAAAGATGATGCGTGGCAGCGTGATTCCGACCACCTCAAGCATGCGGGCGAGCCAGCCATGGTTGCCGAGCAAGTTGATCAGACCATAAGTTGCAATGACACCAGGGATGAACAGCGGGATCATGTACGTTTTACGAATCAGATTAACGATTGGCCCCTGATTGAAGCGCATGTAGATTGCCAACGTGTAGCTGATCAAAATTACGGCAACACACGTAATGGCAGTCACCCGAAGTGTAAATACGATATTGCTGCGCATCCCTTTATCAGTGAACAGATAGGTATAGCGGCTCAGATCGTATCCACCCGAACTGTTGCTCAGACTCATGATGAAGGATTGAACAATCGGGATTATGACGACGATCAAGAGGATGGCGAAGGAGGGGAGCACCATCGCCAGGCCTGTGATCGACTGTCTGGTTTCCTTACTCATTTCGCGGCAACGTCGCTCTGCCAGCGTTTGTTAATCTCCGTGCCCAGATCCCCGATGTTGAACGTGCGGAAGCCTTCGGCCACACCGTCGAATTTATTCTGCATCTCCTGTGACATGTTGGAGAGCTCAATGCCCGGGAAACCATTCATTTTGTCAACGATTACTTCCTGCGCTTCAGGGGACAGGACAAAGTTCAGGAATTCATTGATCGCTTCCTTCTTGTCCGACTCCTGGTTGACCATCAGGTACGTTGGTCCGCCGTTGAAGCCCGGTGTGATCTGCTGCATCTTAATTGTATCCGGCAACAAACCTTCGTTCAGCTGCTGCAACACCATGTCCGACCAGGCCGGAATTATGGACACTTCGCCATTCATCAACAGATCCAGCGTGCCCTGGTTTTTCTTCGGATAGATGCCCTGGCCGTAGACATACGGTCCGATTTCTTTGAGCGTGTCGAAACCGCCGTCCCACTTCTCCATGATCGCCGGATCGGAGTTGTGAATGTCTTCTTCCGGCAGGTCCTTGTAGACAATCGTCTGCACGAACGAGCTGCCGGAACCACCCGTTGACGGGTCATTATAGGCGAACTGCTCAGGATTGGCTTTGATCCACTGCAGCAGCTCGTCCAGCGTAGTTGGCGGATTGGAGATTTTGCTGCTGTCATAGGCCAGAACCACGGCGGACGAACGATACGGAACTGCGAAGTTGTCCACATCCTTCATCGTGTCTGTGTTGACTTTGCTCAGATTAGGAATGTCCTTCTCGTTCAGCTGCTCCCAAACACCATCCTTGGTGCCCTGCGCGACGGAGGTGATTCCGTCCTCGTACAGGTCAATGTCTCCTGAGCCCTTACCCGCTTTCTTGGCAGCCACGATCCGGTCGTAGGTCGGCTCAGCGCCAGTACCGGACGGGATATAAACCAGGTTCACGTCGATATCCGGATGCTGTTTCTCAAACATCGGCTCCAGCGAATCCCACAGATCCTTGACGTTCTGAGAGCCCGTAAAGTAGAAGTTAAATTTCACCGGATCGCTCGATGCAGCAGCGCTCCCTCCGGTGGTAGTTGTACTTTTAATCTCGCTTCCGTTCCCACACCCGGCCAGCAATGACACTGATAATCCCACAACAGTCAACAATGATAAAAATGGCTTTTTCATACGCATATCATTCATCCTCCTCAGTTCGATTCATCGACCGGGAATCCGGTCATTTTCGAGATCGAGACGCCGACGTCTTTTCCTACCTGCAGCTGCTCAACGAATTCCTTGTTCAGAAAAGCACGTATAATGCCGAATTCCACCAGTTCCACGGTAACTTCGGCGTAATGTCCGAGAATCATGACCTGCTTGACCTTGCCCGCCAAAGTACCTTCTCCCATCGTAGTACTGCTCACCTGTACGTCTTCCGGTCGGACCGCAGCCGTCACCTGTCCGCTTAACCCCTTCTCGTTCGGCAGGCGAAGATGTCCAACCCGGATGCTCTCCCCTTCCGCCACCCCCTTAAGGAAATTCATTTTGCCTATAAAACCGGCGACATATAGTGAAGCGGGCTCATCGTAAATCTGCTGCGGATGAGCAATTTGCTCGATGCGCCCGTGATTCATGACGATAATGCGGTCGGACAACGACAACGCTTCTTCCTGATCATGCGTGACAAAGACCATTGTCAGCCCGGTCTTCATTTGGATCTCACGCAGCTCCTCACGCATTTCGTGCCGCAACTTGGCGTCCAACGCCGAGAAAGGCTCGTCCAATAGCAGTACCGCCGGATTCAGCAGCAGAGACCGCGCCAGCGCAACCCGCTGCTGCTGTCCACCCGAAAGCTCTGCCGGATATTTCTTCTCGAAACCTGACAATCGGACCAGCTTGAGCGCATCCTCGACCGCCGTGCGGATCTCTTCCTTCGGCATTTTGCGGATTTTCAGGCCGAAAGCCAGATTGTCATATACCGACATATGCGACCACAAGTTATAGCTCTGGAACACCATCGAGGTCGGCCGTTTCTCCGGTGGCAGTTGAATGACACTCTTGCCCTCGATCAGGATGTCACCGGAGTCCGGTTCGAGAAACCCGCCGATGCTTCGGAGTACAGTAGTTTTCCCGCACCCGGAGGGACCAAGAAGGGTGACCAGCTCGCCTTTTTTGATATCGATGTTGATGCCGCTGACACCATCACCCGTTTTGTAGCGTTTGGCTAACTCTCGTACAGACAACTGCATACTTCTGCCTCCCTTTGCTTCGATATATCGACCGAAACATGTTTATTTCATTTGAAAACCGCTTGCCAGCACGTCCGCGCTCACCAGCCGCTGGGCTGCCACCAGCAGAATAATGGTCGGCAGCGTCAGAATGATGGAGAATACGGCTCCTGCGCTGCTCGGAAAGTCGGAAATAATGGAGTACATGACGATTGGCATTGTTTTGTAATCGGGAATGCCGACCAGGAACGTGCCCTGAGCTTCGTCAAGCGAATTGAGGAACGTGAAGATCGAAGCGACCATGATGCCGGGCATTGCCATTGGCAGGGTGATGCTGCGGAACACTTTGAACGGGCTTGCCCCAACATCCCGCGCTGATTCTTCTTGCGCCTGGTGCACGTTGCGAAAGGCGGAGGTCGGAATCCAGGTCATGAACATCAGCACATTGATCATATGGATCAGCACAACGCCGAGCAGCGTATTCATCAGTCCAATCCGGTAGAAAAGAACTGCGATGGAGACGTACAACCCCATTTTCGGAAAAGCGTGCGTCAGCAGGAACGAGAACAGGAACATCCGCTTCAGCGGAAACTGGAGTCTTGCGAAGGCATACGCTGCTGGGATGCAGACGACGATGGACAGCAAGGTCACCAGAGTAGCAATGAGGAACGACAATGAGATCGACGAGACAATATCGTCCTTCGCCAGTACGAACTCCCACCATTTGAAGCCCCATACCTGGGGCAGAATATCCGGATAATTCCACTTTTCACTAAAGGCAAGCACTAGCAGATTGACCAGCGGACCCGCGAAAAAAATGGCGAACACGGTCAGCAACACAAATTCGATTATTCTTCTCGGACCTACGTGTTTCCAGTACCAAGACATGTTCCGTCCTCCCTTCCATTCGTCGATTGACGAACAATCACTTCGCTTTCGTATTCAATCAGTCGCGGCACGCTCCCCTCGCCGCTAATCAGGCGATCCAGAATCGATACCGCGTCTCGGCCGATACCAGACGCATCCACGCTGACGGTAGTCAGCGATGGGTGGTACATGCCGGCCACTTCGGTATTGTCGTAGCCCATAACGGATACTTCCTCCGGAACGCGGACGCCGCGCTCCATCAGCACCTTCATCGCCCCCAGTGCAAGCATGTCATTTGTACTGAACAGAGCGCTGTATCGTCCCTCCCGGAAGGCCACATAATGCTCCTCCATCAACTTCCGACCGGAATCGAAGCTTGATTCCGACGACTCGGCAATGGTAAACCCGTCCTGTTCAGAACTAACACCGAGGGATTCAAGCCGCTTTCGGAAGCCCTCCAATCGCAGCGAGTGGCTCCGATGCTCGCTCGGTCCGGCGATGATAAAGAATTTGCGGTGTCCGCAGTCATATAAATGCTGTGCCGCTCGTTCTCCACCGGCTTCATCGTTGCTCACAAGATGTACGACGTCCGGATCTTCCGTCGATCCGTTCACCATCAGATAAGGGATATTGAAGTTTTTGACGTAATCGATGACGTTCTTCTGCAGCCGGCTGACCAGAATGAGTCCATCCACACGCTGTTCCAGCATATAATCGGTGGAGCGCAGCGACATTTCCCTATCGGTCTTCAGGAAAATCGAGTAGCCCATCTCTTCAGCGGACATCAGTATCTCGTCAATGATTCTGCCATACAGCGTGTGGGACACAATCGGCAGCCTGTCACGGAAAACGATGACTCCGATGTTGTACGTACGCTTGGCAACCATCGCCCGGGCGACGGCGCTCGGCTTGTAGCGAAGCTGCTCGACCGCCTTCAGGACGCGATCCCGGACTTCAGGACTCGCATATCCGTTTCCGGAGATCACCCGAGAAGCGGTCGATTTCGATACACCGGCCAGTTGGGCCAGCTCCCGCAAACTATGATTCAGCTTATTGTCCAATCCCTATTCTCCTTTGCAAAATCCGTCTCTTCCCGGACAGCAATCAGCTTCGCCGGATCACGGGTTGTTATCGAGTCAACGCCCAACTGTGCAAGTCGCCGCATGTCGTCCGCCTCCGTAACCGTCCAGACGTAGATAGCCAGACCATTCCGCCGCACAGCTTCCATAAGTTCTGGCTGAACGACCTGATACGGCACGTTAATCCCAAAGCAGCCGGCTTCGTGAGCATTTGCACACGCCTTGAACACTGCCTCGTCGCAGCTCAGACTCCTGAAGCTTTGCATGTTCACATTAAGCAGTCTGCGGATGCTTGGAGCGTATCGACCGGCTTGGAGGGCCGTCTCATATTCGCAGCCGCTGAAGAACACCATCTCCGTCATCCCCATCCGTTCAATCAAGGCGGACACCGGCTCCAGAGCGCTGTCTGTTTTGATATCCAGATTCATCATTTTACCGGCTGAGCGTATCTGCTCAAGCACATCCTGAAGCGTCGGAACGGGCGCTAGTCTAGCGGTGTTCAACTCCTTCAGTGTCATTTCTGTAAGACTGCCGCAGCTCCCATCTGCCAAAGTGATATCTTCATCGTGGGCGAGCACCGGTACGCCGTCCCGAGTGGAACGGATATCGTCTTCGTAAATATCTACGCCAAGTCTTAGCGCCGCCTCAAGTGACTCGAAAGAATGATCGGGATGGCTCATGCAGCCAGTATGGGCTGTGATCAGCGGGAATTTGTTCATCGCGAGTATCCTCCTTCTTCGAAATAGATCGCGTTGGTAAAGGCGATCAGCACATGGGCTCCTCGTACGGTTCCCCATAGCTCGGCGCGAATCCACCTGCGGGGAATATCTGGAGCTGACTCCCTCAGTTGGGCTTCGAGTTGCATCATCTGTCCGTCCGATGAAGACGGAACTTCAAGGTTAAGCTCCTCGCCCAGATTGGAATACAGCTTCAATTTGCAGACCTGGTTCGGTAGCGACCACAGTCCGGTGCGGACCGAGAAGTCCAGCGTCAAGTTCGCCCGGATCGGCTCCTCTGCAGTTTCCCGTCTCTCGTCTGCCGTTGGAAACGTAGAGCCGATTGCATAGATTGCACCTCCAGCGGCCAGTGTCAGGGTCAGCAGAGGACCTATCGTTACGGACGCGCGCCCTTCTCGCAGCGCTTGGATAAGCATTTCTTCATGGAGCGAAAGGGCTGTCGAATCCCCGTTCCCCGCCACTGCGTCGTCCTCGATGCCGAGGTAAGTCACCGAGATCGGATCGTCTGTCTCGCCCTGCGCATGCCAGTCCCTGCCTGAAGTGGCCGCGATCCGATATCCTTCATTCAGTTTCTCCGTCCACAGATCAAATGCACGCCGATTGTTCGTCTGAATGGAAGGGAACGTGCCGGACCAGACTTCAATGTAATCAACGGCGGACCAGTTCCCAATCTCGTATTCCCAGAAACAACCCGTACACGCCGGACTTCCGATCCGGAAGGGATGAGCAAGCCCAGCGATTCCACCAAGGCGATGCACGTTCTCGATCCCCTCATCGATTCCATCCCGATTCGCTTGACGCCAATCAGCAAAAGCGCTCAGTCCGATCGTCACCATATGGCCGTGAAAAGTTGTCCATTCCATGCCGGGGATGATTCGTAGTCCGTATTTCTGCTCGATTTCTGCTTTGCCGCTCAAACCGGACATCGTGTTGTGATCGGTCAGCGCGATGGCGTCGAAGCCCAGATTAGCTGCTCCCGCTGCCAGTTCTCCCAGCGTCTGACTGCCATCGCTGTGCAGCGTATGCGTATGCAGTTCACAGGCGAACCACTTCATATCGAGTCCTCCTCTGTCGTCCAGACTTCCAGCCGATAAGCGCACGTATCGGTCACGATGCAGTGCAGGCTTAATGTGACGCTCCAAGGCCCCGGAACCAGCTCGCCCGCCATTAGGCCGGGAGAAGCTTCTCCCTCCGATACGTATAGATCCTGCACCTCGTCTTGGCGGTGGCACGCCCCTCGGTATCCCCGCGCATCATCCAGCGAGAGTGTGATCAGATTTTTCAGAGGGAGATGATGGTCGGCATTGGCAATCGCGTATTCCCGATTTTGCGGCAAAATGTATAGATCGTAACTGTCCTTGAGCAGCCGTAGCGCCTTCTCCCGATTCTCGAGCGTTTTCGGCGTATATTGTAGTCGCAGGTTCAGCTTTCCACAGCCCTCTTCCAATTCAAAAGGAATGCGGATATGTGTTTTGGAATCCTCGGGAGATGCGTATCCTTGCAGATCCAGCAGCTTCATTGCGCCGCACCACCTTTCATTATTCCGTTATATTGATGACTTGCGTGATACACTTCCCCTGAATGTGGGACCGTTCCCACATCTAATACTTATGTTACGGGTTAAAAATCAAATCCGTATCTGCATCGTGTTAATATTCTGTAAATGCAAAAAAGACCAAACTTCTATTAAAAGAAGACCGGTCTTTTTATCTTTTTATCGCTAGATTGTTTTCGCACGGCATACGAGGGGCAGCTCGTAAAGATTCTCTTGAATGGATTCTTAAAATCGATTGATTGAAAATGTAGAAATGTTATGTTCCGTTTTCCCTGATATAATCAAATCACTTAAAATCTGTCCAACTACACTGCTGAATTTAAAGCCATGTCCTGAGAAACCGGATGCAATGGCAACGTTAGGATAGTTAGGATGTGTATCGATAATGAAATCTTCGTCAGGAGTCATTGTGTACATACACGTTTTACCGAACTTCAATTCTTGTGCAGAGGGCATATAGTGATGTAAAAATTGTTTTAAATCTGTTGTGTCTTCCTTTAGTTCACCAAATCCCTGGATGGCTTCATCTGGATCGATTGTATCTCCTCCATCATGTCGGCCTAATTTTAATCCGGAACCATCGATGCTTGGGAAACCATAATAATGTCCGTTAGATGTTTCGAAGGAAAAGGCTGGGAACTCCTTATGATTATATAAATCTTCATTAGTATCAAACCAGGCAAATGTTTTTCTTATAGGGTTAAGAGGAAGATTTAGATCCAACATGGAAAGAAGACTTCCTGACCAGGCCCCTGCCGAAACTACTAATGCATCTGCGCTAAAAGTATGATCATCGGTTTTGATGTTAACTCTTTGATCATGAACCATGATTTCTTTTACTTTGCTATTGGTTATGATGGTCGCTCCGTTCTGCTCTGCGAGTTCTCGATAGGCTTCGATGCACTCCTCACATTTCAGCACTCCTGAAGTTGGTTCGTAACAGCCGATGTAGTTGTTCGGTAAAGTGATGCCTGGCCAGCGCTTATTTACTTCAATGGAATCTAAAATTTCAAGTGGCAATGAATATGTTTTTGAGCTTGAAATGATATTTTGGATAAAATCTGTTTTCTCGTAACCCACGTTTAGAACCCCGGTAGGGAGAAATAACTGTTTTCCCGACACTTTTGCTAAGTCATTCCATAATTCTTGAGACTTGAGCGCCAACGGAACATAATTTTCACCTTCACCATACGCGTGTCGAATGATTCTCGTCTCTCCGTGATGACTGCCTTTGTTATGGGGCGGGTTAAAAGAATCGATTAATAATGTACTTTTCCCACTCTTGGATAAAAAATAACCCGCCGCCATCCCCATTGAACCTGCTCCTATTACGATTACGTCATAATGCATTGTAAGTAACCTCCCTGTAAGAAATCCCCATGTAACTTAAGTATTACGTATGGCTAGATTCTTCTATATTACTAAATGATATTATCACTTAACAATTGCGCTATCCTGGGCATGATACCCAAGTCATAATAAAAAAACCGCATAACAACGCGGTTTTCTTAGATTCATAAATTTATTACTGAGCCGTTAAAATCAGCGGTCCATCCGACGTGATTGCGATCGTATGCTCATATTGTGCCGACAACTTGCCGTCGGCCGTTCTCGCCGTCCAATGATCTTCGTCGATCGTGATACGGAACGTACCTTCGTTAATCATCGGTTCAATGGTAAACACCATGCCTTCTTTTAATCGAATGCCTTTGCCGGCTACGCCGATATGCTCATAGGTCGGTTCCTCGTGTAGGCTCCGACCGATTCCGTGCGCCAACAGATCGCGTACGACCGAATACCCGTGAGCTTCCGCATGCTTTTGAATCGCCGACGTTATATCGCCGAGTCGGCCCCCGGGTACAGCCTGGGCAATTCCCAGATCCAAGCATTCCTTTGTCACCTTCATTAATTTTTGCGCTTCCGGCCGAATATTGCCCACCGCATAGCTCATGCACGAGTCGCCAAACCATCCTCCGTATTCCGCGACGATGTCGAGTTTCAGCAAGTCACCGTCCTGAAGAACCCGGTTCGAGGGAATGCCGTGGGCTACGACATCGTTGATCGAAATGCAGGTTTCGGCGGGAAAACCATTATACCCTTTCGTAAACTGCTTGCCACCCAGCTTGGTGATGTGTCTGGCAACAAAATCATTGATTTCTAGCGTGGTGATGCCGGGCTCAATGAGTTTGGTCACCTCGCGGTAGCAGTCCGCAACGATTTGGCTCGCCGGCTTCATTTCTTCAATTTCCCTAGGTGATTTTATAATGATCATCTTTTGTTTATTCACTCCTCATCCATCCTATAATTTTAATATCCGGACGATATCCATCGCCTCTTCGTGCAGCTTGTCGCGACGCATCGATAGCGAGGCGCAGCCAACCAAGGCGGCCAGCAGCATTTCCGCGCGCTGCAGTCCATAGGGCTGCTCCGCCGCTTTCCCGCCGGAAGCGGCATCCCCGTCTGACGCATGCCCGGTGTCCACCAGCGCGGCAAATGGCGCAACCACTTCATGCCGAAAAGCGGCCAAGAGTGTGGCTGATCGAGCTTCAGGTAGCGAGGCAAAACCCTCAACAGCCAGCTTATGCAGCAAGTATAGGGCGTGGTCCTCCGCCCAAAGCTGCAGCAACTGGACGCTGGCTGCCGCGACGGGGCCAAGTTCTGCGGAAGCGGTCGTTTCATGGCTTTCCCGGCTGGAATTCGTCGCAATCGCATTCCCGGTGTGCACGGCAGCACCCAAGACGAAGGGCCCACTCGCTGGCTCCTCGCCCAAAGCCGAATCGCGCGGGGCATCTGGCCATCCCTCGGCCCGCTCCAATGCGTCCCACAGGAGATCGTTGAGCAAATCGCCCTTATTGCTGTAATAATGATATACCGTGCCATACCCGAGTCCAGCCTGAGCGGCCACATCTCGGATTTCCAGTAAAGGCCCTTTATTCAAAAACACATCGGCAGCGGCTTTACGGATTTGCGCCAGACGCCGCAGCCGGATTTCTTCGTTTTGTTCTTTCGTGCGTGGAGTCATCTCGTCGGATCACCTCTTTTTTTGACCTACTATTATGTCAATATAAAACATTAGCTTGCGAATAACAAGAGAAATGCTGTTACTGAAGCTCTATTGCATTCACTTTTATTTACTGTGTTAGTAAGATAATATTATTAAGAAAGAAAAAAAAGCGTATATACTCCAATTAAATTACTTTTCAGAACGGAGATAGAAAATATGAAGAAGTCACAGGTATATGCAGTAACAGATCGTCTACATATTAGGCAATTTGGCTTGCAGGATACGCTGCCTTTCTACGAGTACCGAGCAAATCCAACCATTTCCCAGTTCCAATCCTGGGAGAACTATTCGTATGAGGATGCCGAATTGTTTGTTGACAAGCAAATGAACCACACTCCTAATCAGCCAGGTACATGGTTTCAATTCGCTCTTGCCTTAGCGGATTCGGATCTGCTTATTGGAGATTGCGCTCTGCATACACCCCTTAATGAACCGAGAATTGTAGAGATTGGGTTCACTCTCTCACCTGAGCATCAAGGGCATGGATATATCCATGAAGCGCTAAAGGCATTGTTGGATTATATTTTTAAAACACTGGGCAAACACAAGGTGATTGCATTTACGGATGTACGGAATGACAAATCCATTCGCGTTCTTGAACGCTTAGGCATGAGGCGTGAAGGGCATATGTTGCAAAATTACATGTCAAAAGGAAACTGGGTGGACGAGTATCAGTATGCCATTCTCCAATCGGAGTGGTTAATTGACTGATCACTTCATAACGAATGAATTGCTGCATGGGCTGATCATGATTTAACACACATCGCAAAGATCGTTTGGATAATGGCCAAAAGAAACGATTCGGAGGTGGGACCTTGGGAAGAATATTTGGTTATTTTAAAATAAAGACCACTCCATATGTCGTCCCATATCTCTTCATTATTAAAAAAAGAACAGACGTATTACGGGGTGCCCCAAGCGAGTACCCGGTTTAATACGTCTGTTTTTTAACGAGTAACAACGTATTTTACGATACCATCGTTTTGCAGATCTGCATTACCAGGCGTACACGCCCTTCTCATCCAAGAACTCTCCGTTATGATGTTTGCCATCTGTCGCATAACCCACGATTATCGCAGCAGCTGCTTCTTTTGATTTACCGCCTTCGGCATTACCGTTAAGGTCTGTTGATGTGAATCCAGGCGTTACCGCAAATACTTGAGCCCTGCTGCTTTTGAGTTCATATGCCATCGAAACTGTCATGGCGTTGTTGGCGGTTTTGGATGAATTATAGTCAAATGCGTTTAAAGTAAATCCCGTATTTTGCATATGATCCAGCGAAGCCATGTCGGTCGATACATTAACGATTGTGCCTTCGTTATCTTTGATTAACGGGAACAAACGCTGGTTCAGACGGAAGGTTCCGAAAAAGTTGACTTCGAAAGCGTTCCTCAGATCCTCCTCTTTGGTATCCGTAAATGAACGCGAGAAAGCACCAGGCATACCCGCATTATTGATCAGAAGTTTGAAGTCCGGATAATCCTTAGTAATCGTATCGGCCGACCTTTTGATGCTTTCCAAGTCACTCATATCGATTTGCACAAACTCTATGTCTAACCCCTCGGAAATTAACTCGGAAACAGCCGCTTCCCCCCGTTCAGCGCTGCGTGCACCAAGGAGGACTTTCCAGCCGGCCTGACCTAACTGCTTAACGATTTCAAATCCGATACCTTTATTTGCTCCAGTTACAAAAGCGATTTTTTTCATGTGAATCCTCTTTTCTCTAATTTGATTTTCATTAACAATGTATAAGTTACTATGCTACACTTAGTGTAGGTCAACCATAAATTTTGATAAAAGAGGGTTAGCATGTTAACAATTGGAGAAGTAGCGAAGAAAGTCGATATCGCTGTCGGGGCGATACGTTTTTACGAAAGAAAGGGCCTGTTGAAGCCTGCTGCGCGCAGTGAGCAGAATAACCGTCTTTACACGGAAGATGATCTGAATTGGCTGGTTTTTATCAAATGTCTTCGCGAAACGGGGATGAGTGTGGAGGACATTAAAACGTATTATGACAAGGTAAATGAAGGAACCTCAACTCTGCCTGAAAGAACCAAACTGATTCAAGATCAAAGGCAAAAGCTGTTGGAAGATATCGAGCAGAAAAAAGCGCAGCTCGTTCATCTGGATCACAAACTGGAGCGCTATTATCGTGGAGAAAATTATTAAGATAAGTCTTGTCCTAAAGATAAAACTTTTGAATTTCATGTAATATCAAGTACTCTTTTGCACTATTTTCTTGTTTATTATGGGACAATAACTTGGTTCCTTAAAGCAAAAAAAGCCGCTAATTCAGCGACTTTGAATGGTACTATATACGATTATGGAATATGAAGATTAGACCTTAGCAAAATGATTCATAATTGTATCGGCGGCTCGCTTATAACCACCGGCCTGCCGTAAAGATTCGCCGATGAGGTAAGCCTGCTGTTTATAAAGAGGGTTTCTTAGTACTTCTGCTAATGCCTCTCTCAAACCAGTTGTGGTGAGGTTATGCTTATCTAAAGTGATACCCGCGCCCAGCTCCTCTACCCGACTGGCTACAAGAGGCTGATCCGACGTTAATGGAATCATCACCAATGGAACGTTGTAATAAAGCGCCTCACTAGTGCTGTTCATTCCGGCATGTGTAATAAAAACATCCGTATGCTGCAGCATATCCAACTGTGCGATGTATGGCTTGACGATAAAATTATCTGGAATTCGATCAGCCAGTGGCTCCATATCGGTGTATTTTCCAGAAGATAGTACAACATTCACCGGCAAATCCCCAAATGCTTCAAAGCAAAGCTGATAAAAATCCAGGTTTTTATTTATAATGGTTCCCATGGCAATGTACACCGTTTGCGGGTAACGTTCACGAAGCAGCTCGAACGAGAAGGTCGGAGCATCTTGACGCGGTATGATCGAAGGACCCGTGAAAATAAAACTATCATCCAGCTTTTCTGCCTGCGGCTGAAAATAACGGCTTGTATACACGAGCTTTAACCGACCTGCATGTGCCGGAATCTCTTCCATGGCTGGAATATTCACTTGGAACTCTTGGGCCAACTCACGCGTTATCTTCATCGTGGCCTCATACAGTTCCATCGTATCGGCATCATCCTTCTCATTCAAATCTTGGCCAGAACCTAAGGGCTCTGCGAAAGCAAAGGAGGCAATCGAACACACCGCTGGAATTCCCAGCTTTTCGGCAAGAATAGTCCCACCCCAGCCCATCAGGGAATCAAAGATCAAATAATCGAACTTTTGATGTTCTATCGCTCGAAGCACAGCGGGGATCACCCTCCGAATGATACCGCCTACCATCATATAAATGAATTGATAAGAATGCTTGTACTCCTGTGGCTTCAGTACTGGATCATGCGAGAAGGCATCTTGCGGAAATGGATAGGTAATTAACTGGGCTCCGCTTTGTTCAATTCGGGAACGGTACTCCTCCGTGCACACATAGACAACTTCCTCGCCATTGTTCCTCAACTGAGTAACTAATCCTAACGACGGATTCACATGGCCTTCAGCCGGAGTAATTACAACCAACACACGTGCCATCTTTTCCACCTCCCAATTTCAATAAGTACCCCCGTTCTTCATGATGTATTTTGCGATGTATCCGTTTTCCATTACATGGGAAGCGAATCCTTCGCATCGCTTAATGAATGATGTTTTTGATGAACAAGTTCCGTAATTCTTAAGGATGCTAAGAAACTTGATAAAACAAAGAGTAATTGGAGCGTTAACACCATCAAAACGCCTGTCGATATGCCCCACTGTAAAGTTTCGGACAAAGCAATTAGAGCACCGCCAACTCCAATGCTTACACCCATATAGAAGGAATCCACAAATTGGAGATCCGCGGACATTGCTCCCTCTTTCCCAGACTCGGCATGTTGTAAAGCGATAGCCGCAGTTGTAGGGTTGGCCAATCCAACACCGAACCCCGTAATCATTTGTGAGATTAGGATGAGTATAATTCCACCGCTTGAAAAGATAAGGGCTAGGATCACAAGTATAGTTCCAGCGACCATAATCCCAATTCCCACCATAACTCTGCGCTTTCGGCCATGACCATAATCTCGTGCATCAAGCTTGGCTTGCAACCACGCTGCTGCGGACCAGCTCAGAGACCCTGCTGCAACAAGCAGGCCCGCGAGATCTGATGATAACCCCTTCACTTCGGTCAGTGCCAGGATCACAAAACTCTCCGTTGTAAAATAACAAGCAACATACAGCCCTCTGGAAACCAAAGTTGCCGGCAACCCTTTTTCCACCGTGAAAGTGCCTATTGGAAGCAACTTGTGCATTAGCGAGATCATGATGAATAACCCACCAAAAGTCAGTACTATTCCTTTCCAATCGGTTATCATCCCGAGCCCTGTGAGTAACAATCCCGTTCCAATGGCAAGTAAAATCGCATGGATAATCTTCGAGTTGGCTGTTTGGGCTGAACCAGTCAGAGCTTGACGAAGCTGCAGATCACGAAAAGAGCGAAATGTGAGACTTATTGCCAATACAAGCAAGGGTAGAACGATCCAGAAAACAAACCGCCAAGAGATATAGGAGGCAATAAGCCCTGCCACATAAGGCCCGATTAACGAAGGCAGAACAAATGCCATGGAGAATGCAGCTAAGATTTGAGTACGAAGAGCATCTGGATAATGTAATGTTACACAGGTATAAACACATGTGATCAAAGCTCCCGCTCCAAACCCTTGAAGGGCTCTTCCTGCAATAAGCATATCCATATTCAAAGAAACAGCCGCAACTATGGTACCTAGCACAAAAACACTACACGACACAAGCATGGATGTAAAAACGCCGCGCTTGTCAACCTGCTGACCCATGACCAAGGTTCCTACAAGCTGCGATAACAAAAATGCGCTGAAAATCCAACCGTACAAATGAATGCCCTGCAAGCTTTGTGCCATTTTCGAGGCAATTGTCGTGATAGCCAGTCCCTCAAAAGCTACAGTTGTCAGAACCAGCATAATACCAATTGTAGTCGCTCTGTACGGAGTATCAAAAATTCCAATTGGATTGTTGTTTGTCTCCTACACCCCCATACCTAAATGATTTTATGGAAAAATTCACCTTTTTTATGTCCTGAATATACAATAACGAAACTACTTTGTAAATAAAAAACTTTAAAAAGTAGTTTCGACGAACCAAAAAAAGGCATTCGATCACGTTTGATCATCTGCCTTCTTGATTTTATTTAACTATAGATGAGGTGTGACCTGATTGGCTACCATCATTAATCATCCGTTCTAACATCGATCTCCCCTTTACCATAACCATTCAGCATATCAAAATCATATTATTGTATTTGCTATTTCAATTAATGTTTGGTAATCGTATAACGGTTCAAGATTGTTATTTTTCCCTGAAACAAGAGAGTAAGTTAACCCCTCGTTTCTCCAATAGACGGCACTTACATGTCCGTCCCCTTGGTCCCACGTTTGCGAACCATTAGATAATTTTAGACCTTTCTTTCCATTCGGAGGCGTATCAACCTGTGAGTTTGTAATCATAATGATCAGGTTCAATCCTTCATCGGGATTGGCATACGTGATTTCTACTGCATCAAATTTACCATTGGTATCTAAAATCCTTGCTGATTTTTGAGTAACTTGGAAAGGCACTGACGGTTGTTGGATTTCAAACGGGGTTCTAGCTTCCGCCTCTTCCAATGAAATTTCAACTGGAGGACTCAGTTCCGAATTAATGGTCGGGTGGTTACTTTCCGCGTTGTGTAAGCAGGCAGACAATAATAGAGGAATCATACATAGGACCAGCAACTTACTTACAGCTTTCATTTAATCACCTCGATATCAGAATAGTTACTTCTATTACGTTCTATTGGCTGGGAAGATACATTAACTTGCTTAAAGATCAGAAGAAAAAAACGTTCCTCGAAGTTTATGGTTTGCCTCATTTACAGTAAATAGGCACAAGGCGACCAACATATTTTACGTATTCGACGATGTGTCCTCATATTCCCTGTTAAAATTACCCAAGTGATGTGTTTTTTCATTTTATAAGTTGACAATGATAATCGTTATCAATAATGTAAGATGAGTTATACCCGGATAAATCGCAGAATCATCAGCAACCTATTATCGAAATGAGGTACGCAACGTGAAAATAGACGTGAATCAGTTAGCAGAACATTTTGCACACATTCCTTTTCAAGTTAGGACCGGCAGAATATCTATTAAAACACCGTCTTAACATAGCGCAAAAAATGCTATTTACAAGCGATATGCCAGTACAGCAAATTGCACAAACGGTTGGAATCGCTGACCCCTTTTATTTCAGTAAAGTGTTCAAGAAAGAATTTGGCTTTTCTCCTACTGAATATCGACGGAAGTTCATCAATAATCCATGCTAACTTCAACAGGCATCCATTTTATATCCAAAATTAAATCCGTATACTTATGGTAGACCAAGGAAACAACATCATCATGTCTTGAATTGCGTATGCATCAGAATACTGAAGGTACAACAAGGAGGGATTATTATTCATTATCAAGCGATTAAACTAAGCGAGGAACTATCTAAAATAAACGATAATTGGTCCCCCCAATTAATAGGTGAAATGAATGACTATCAATTTAAAATCGTTAAAATTGCCGGGGAATATGAATGGCATGTTCATCACGAAACCGATAAGTTATTTTTCGTGATTGAAGGCGAGATGATCATTGATTTTTGTGATGGTCAGGTGAGAATATTCAAAGATGAGATGTTTATTGTCCAGAGGGGACTCGAGATCAAACCTTCCGCCGAAAAGGAATGTCATATCCTTTTGATGGAACCTAAAAATGAAGGAAGCACTAGCTCGACTGAGCCCGCATAAACAGCCCACTACGTTTCGTCCAAAGGTAATGTAATAAACGAAACAAAGCCCCTTCAGAAACGAAGGGGCTTTTGCCTTTTATCTTTTTAAGATAATACATGTCACTGAACAGTTGAATGGTTTACTAATACACCGATTTTTAAATAAATAGATTATGATTTGCCTGAGCTGCCTGCCCCAGATAATAACCCACTCCACCAATGTTAACCGAATCCATTAATTCTTCACGCTGAATCCCCATTAAATCCATGGACATCTGGCAAGCGACAAACTCAACTCCCTGCGCAGTTGCGGTCTGCATCAGTTCTTCCAGAGAAGCAACATTATTATTCTTCATAACGCTGCGGATAATCTTCGGACCAACGCCGAGCATATTCATTTTGGACATGCCAAGCTTGTGGCTGCCGCGCGGTAACATCATGTCAAACATGCGGCCGATCATTGTTTTGGATACAGGCTGTGGCTGATGCTTACGGATAATATTCAATCCCCAGAAAGTGAAGAACATGGTTACTTTACGTCCACTTGCTGCTGCCCCATTTGCAATAATAAGAGAAGCAATCGCTTTATCCAGATCACCACTGAAGACAACCATCGTGCTGGCAGGCTCCTCTTTAGGAGTTTCCATAGCTGAAGATACGGGCTGCGCGATATTCTTCGCAATAACAGCTTCAATAGTGCCGCCTTTGGATCGTTCCAAGTGTAGGAGTGAGGAGCCAGACATGGTTGCCCATGCTTTCACATCTTCATAAAATCCTGGATCGGAAGCTTTCACCCGCAGGGTCTCTCCATTCGATAGTTGATCCATTTTCTGCTTGAGTTGAATCAGCGGGCCGGGGCAACTTAAACCGCACACGTTCAACTCGTTATCGATACGCTGTGGCTGTGCAGAGGTTGGGTTGGGAAGCTCTCTTTCCTTTACTACAGCATGTTTCGAATTATTGTTCTGATCTTGTCCGTCATTATTTACGTCGTTGCCGGTAGAAATTGGAGCGGGCCGAAATTGCGCTTGGCGGTATGTTTTATAACCTCCACTCAGATTTTTCACCTTAAAGCCATGTTGTCGCAAAATTTGCGAAGCTGTATATCCACGCAGACCAACCTGGCAGTATACCCAAATATCTTTGGTTGGGTCTAATTCATCTAAACGCTGACGAAGCTCATCCACTGAAATATTTATTGAACCTGGAATATTCCCATTGCGATGCTCCAGCTCACTGCGTACATCCAGCAGTATTGATTGCTCCGGCTGGCGTTCAGATAGCTGATCATAGGTGAACGTTTCAACACGCCCTGCCATGATATTTTCAGCTGCATAACCAGCCATATTAACCGGATCTTTTGCAGAGGAATACGGTGGCGCATAACTCAACTCAAGCTCTGTCAAATCACTGATGTGACCCCCAAAATGAATGGCTACAGCAATGTCATCAATCCGTTTATCCACTCCGTCATAACCAACTGCTTGTGCGCCTAAAATTTTACCTGTCGGTGTAAACAGCAGTTTCAGCGTAATCGCGCTGGAACCGGGATAATACGATGCATGAGATGCAGGATGCACGATTACAGTTCGATACTCGATGCCGAGACGTTTTAGTGTTTTCTCATTACTGCCTGTAGCTGCCCCGGTCATTCCAAACACTTTAATAATGGCTGTCCCTTGTGTTCCTTTGTAGATGGAGCTTAGTCCGGCAATACGATCTGCAACAATGCGTCCCTGTTTGTTGGCAGGTCCAGCAAGCGGAATAGCTGTCTTTGTGCCATGAATGGTGTCAGTTACTTCGATCGCATCGCCAACAGCATAGATATGTGGCACACTGCTTTCGAGTGCATCGTTCACCATAATATGTCCACGTGTTCCCAGGGAAACTCCGCTATTTCTCAGAAAAGCTGTATCTGGAGTTACACCGATTGCAAGAATAACCATGTCAGCTGTCAGAACACGACCATCAACAAGCTCGACACCAATTCCCTGCTCAAGTGAACGAAAGCCCTGAACACGCTGGGAAAACAACAGCTTTACCCCATTTTGCTCCATTTCCTGTGCCAAGGCTGCTGCCAGCTCAGCATCAAATGGGGTGAGCAGCTGACCATTCCCCTCTACCAACGTCACATCCAACCCGGCTTCCTTCAAATTTTCTGCCATTTCAACACCAATAAATCCTCCACCAATAACAATTGATGATGCGTTGTTAGACGAACTTATTTGCTTCTTGATCCGATCAATATCAGGAATGCTGCGCACCGTATAAATCAGTGGATTATCCTTACCCGGCAGATCAGGAACGATTGGCTTGGCACCTGGTGACAAAATCAATTCGTCATAGCTTTCTTCATATCGACCACGCTCCTGGCTTTCTACCTGAACTGTACGAGTATGCGGATCAACAGCGACGATCTCGCTTCGAGTACGTACATCAATATTAAAACGATCAGCCATACCTTTAGGCGTTTGTACCAGCAGACGTTCTCGATCCTCGATCGAGCCACCAATATAATAAGGTAAGCCGCAATTGGCAAACGATATATAGGGTCCTTTTTCAAATATGATAATTTCGGCATGTTCATCCAGACGGCGCAGACGGGCAGCTGCTGATGCACCACCCGCTACTCCGCCTACAATCAGTACTTTTTTGCTCATGATTCACAATCTTCCTCTCCAAACAAAATAGGTATCATCTGTTCAATCCGTTGGTCGGCAAGCACATAATTTACTTCAAGGCCATTGCGCTCAGTCGCTACAATACCTGCACTGCGTAGCTTCTGCAAATGCTGAGACACTGTTGATTGCGGGAGATCCAGACACTCCTGCATATATGAAACATTGCATTTCTTTTTTCGCATCAACCCGCGCACAATGCACAGACGAATCGGATGAGATAGAGCTTTCAGTAAATTAGCAGGCTCGTCGAACAGTTTTAGATTAGTGCTATCAAAAGCTTCAGTATTCAAAATTACCCCTCCTGAATCGTTATATCGTAATATTACGATATTTAAATCAGAATGTCAAAATATTTTCATTCCCTGTTCAACTTCCAACTTAGACTCTTTAGAATGTTGCATCAAAAATAAAGTATTAGAACTAGAACTCAGTAATCTCAAAACGTTTAAGAAAAGCCCATAAACACACAGAAGCAGTGGTGTTTATCGGCTTTTAGACTTTCCATCATATCACGAATGACTATTTCCTGTTCCTCAATCAATATAAAACTAAAGACTTGATAAGAAAGAACGTACACAGAACACTTAGCAACAGAAAAATCAGAGCTAACTGACGTTCATTCTTCCACAATCGAAATGTATTAGCAATGCTCAAAATTACCATTGCAAGCATATTAATTCTAGTGTTCATTTCAACAAAATTAATACATAGCAGAATAAATACCACGATCGTGACAAAAAGGAACCATATCGGTATATTTTTAGTAAGACGTTTACGCATTTCATTCCCCTTTATAATTTATATTCTATTTCTATTAGGGTATTCTTCAACCTTATTGGAATACCTTCAATTATGTTCCATAAAATCAAATCGATTTTTTATAACGCCCACAAGGAAAATATAAGCCGTCAGGAACGGTTGTTTTGTTTTGCAGTCTATGAATATATGCTCTTGTCTTCCAGTCCCCCGGATGAGCCGGGGATGACAGAACATCTGACAGTCGATGGAGAATGGACAGAAATGTACCATTGCAAGCGATGTGTAAGATCGATCAGACTGACATAATATCCGTGACCGGCTCCAGTATCAATCCCCATTTTGCCTGCTCCAATCCATATTTGCCACGGCGGAACAAGAAAGCGGTACGTCGAGGTATGACCAAATACAATTGTATATTCAGGGTTAACCGGGCTTTCAAAAAAGGGCTGTCTGATCTCGGTCAGATCTTCAGCGGTTTGATGGTCTAGCGGAATTCCAGGACGAATACCAGCATGTACGAACAAATAGGAATCACATATATACCATAACGGCATTTGATCCAAAAATTTGCGGACATTTGCGATCTCATCATGGCTTGCCGGGATTGAATCAGGCATGGAACGCAGCCACTTGCGTTCATTATTCCCTTGTAAGGCAATGGCACCTTTTTGGGTCAGATCATGCACCAGCTGGAGCGTTCCCCAGGAATCCGGCCCCTTATTCACGTAATCTCCCAACAAAACGAGGCAGTCCTTGTCAGGATTATAACCTGAAGCAGCCAGCAGCTGCTTCAGAAGATGTCCATGTCCGTGTATATCAGACACGGCCAGCAGTCTACTCATCTTCCGTGTGTGCTCCTCCCCGATAGATCATCGTTTGCTCTGGGGAACATTGAACCCAGCATGCCGAGCCCAGTTCCAGAGGTTCAGCATGAAACGCATGAATACGTTGATGATCCTCTGTTGCGATAATTACTCTCCAGTGTATGCCTTCAAAAATGGTTTGTATAACCGTACCCCTGATCTCATTATGATTTCCTTCCTCGTCTGTTGCTCGAAGCTTTAATTGCTCCGGGTGAAGCATAATAATGGCTGCCTGTCCGCCAAGTCCTGGATCTATCATCCTCCCTGCAATACACCGGCCTGCAATCATGACGGATGATGCTCCTATTGTATAGATCCCGTTAATTCGATTATGGTATCCCATTAAGCGGGCAACCCAAGGCGTTGCCGGACGCGTAAATAATTGCTGAGGTTCGGCAAACTGATCAATTCGTCCTTCACGAAGCACCAAAATCCGGTCAGCCAAAGTAAAAGCCTCCAGCATGTCATGGGTAACATAGAGCACTGTGGTTTCCAGATCCGACAAAAGTCTCCCCAATTCACTTCGCATCTCAGTCCTCAGCTTCACATCAAGATTGGATAACGGTTCGTCCATAAGCAGTATGGAAGGTTCCGTTGCCAGTGCACGCGCCATTCCGGCGCGTTGCTGCTGCCCACCCGAGCATTGGGAGGGCAGACGGTCCAGCAGCCCGTCCAACTGCAGCATCGCTTGCAGTCGATCCACTCGCTGATTACGAACAGTGGAGCCGATTTTGCCGCGTTTCATACCGTACTCGATATTCTGGCGAATGGTCATATGCGGCCACAGCGCATAATCCTGGAACACCATGTTTACCGGACGTTTTTCTGGAGGGATGTACTGATGTCTGGTGTCCACGCTTTTACCATCCATTTCAATGCTTCCTCCATCCACTCTTAACAGTCCCGCAATCAGTTGCAGCAGGGTGGATTTTCCACATCCCGAAGGTCCGAGAATGCAGATCCTCTCCCCATGATTCAGGGCAAAAGACATCGGCCTGAGTACAACCTGTTTATCGAAGGACTTGTGCACCCCTTCCAGTTTAAGAATTGAATTCATATGGTGAGCCTCCTTGTTGTACCGTATGGGTATGCCTTTCCTGAATCTTGGTTCTGTTTCTCTCTCGACGATCGCTCCACTTAAATATGGCCTCTCCTGTAAATTGAATGAGTACAATGATCAGGAGAACCATCCCTCCACTCAGAACAGTTGCTGCCGTTGCATACCCATAACGACCAAACTCAAAGGCTTGATCAATCACAAGCGGCATCAGCACATAATTGGCCGGCTGCAGCATGGAAGTCAAAGCAAGATCGAATACACTTGTGCCAAAGGCCGTCAGGACGGCAAGCAGCAATGATCTGCGTACCAAGGGAAGAACAATGTGCAGCATTCGAGCCAATGTTCCTGCTCCCTGCACTGCCGCGGCATTCAGGATAGAGGACGAGATGGTGCCGAAAGAGCCCAACTGAACACGTACGGCGTATGGAACAGCACCTGCAATAACTGCGATCACAAGCAGCGAGGGAGACCCATAGAGGTGCAGATTGAATGTCTCCAGCCACTTTTGATTCCAGACAAAAATGTAACCGATTCCCATCACAATCCCCGGCACAGCCAGCGATATGATCGAGAATAACTGCAGCCAGCCCTTCATTTTAAATTCCGTAAATGTAAGGACATAAGCCACGATGAATCCAATGATGATACTGATGCCTGCTGCGATTGCAGCAATCGTCAATGAATGGAGCATGCCTTCAAAAAAACTGAGCTGCTTGTGGTCCGTAGAGGACGCTGCAAACAGGGAAAAATAATGATCAAGGGTCAAATTTGGCCAAACCAATTTGTTACCAGCCTTTTTCATCAAGGAAACGCATAGACTGCTTCCCACCGGAATGCCGATACTCATCATTAAAAATACAATGGTTACTCCATTCAGAAACAGTGTGCTCTTCGGTCTAACCTTAATCATTCTGACCGCTCTCGCATTCAAGAAATCAAACCTGGATCTGCGCAGAGACCATAGCAGAACAGTCATGGCCATTGCCAATAGGACGACCAGATAAAAAGCAAGTACTCCGGCCATATCAAAACGAACAGGAGATTGATAGATGGCAGAATAGATTGAATATGTCAGTGTAGGAAATCGGTAGACCGTGGACAATGCCGCTGGCAGACCAAAATCACCGACAGTATCTATAAATACCAGCGTAGCTCCCGCTACAATGGAAGGAGCCGCAAGTGGTAACTCCACCGTGCGCCATACCGTCCATGGGTGAGCGCCATTCAAACGGGCAGCATGTCCGTATTGGCTGACATTCCATTCCGTTGCAGCAAGAACCGTCAGATAAGCCAGCGGAAATTTGCTCAGGGCCATAATGACCATAAGCCCGGAAGGTTGAAACAGAGCAGCTGTCACCCAGTTCATACCGAGCAATCGGCTGGCAAGTCCGTCAGCACCAGCAAACAGCACCCATCCTTGAGCCAGCATGAACGAAGGCGCGATGAGCAGCAGCCAGACTCCGGCATCCAGCAGACGCCCTGATGCAAAGTTCCAGCGCGCCCTTACCATAGCTAGCGAGGCTCCAATCAACGTGCCCAGAAGTGCAGTTCCTATCCCAAGCCACACGGAGTTAAGCAAGGACTGTCGCCACAAGGGTCGGTGAAATATCTCTCCGAGTAGTCCGAAGCCCTGAAACTGTATGTTGCCAAAAAACAAGCCGGGCAATATCGCGTTCAACAGAACCGCAAGCAGCGGCAGAAAAATTATGATGAATAACAGAAGCGCTACGCCGACTCCCCAACGTGTTCCAGAGTTTTTCATAGGTTGTTCCTCTTAATTTACGTTCTGGTCAGCAAACCAGGTTTTGATCTGTACCTCGTGTTCGGCGGCCCATTCAGCTGGCGGAAGAATGAAAGTTGCATTCGTCTCGCGTTCCTTCCTCGCTTCTACTCCCTTTACCAATGGGGTAAAGAAGCTGTCGGATGAATCGAGGGAAGCTAACATCTGCTGCGTTTCCGGTTCAAGCATGAACTCTACAAAAGCCTTAGCAGCGGCAGGGTTCTTGGTCTGTTTGCTGATGGCAGCAACACGTAAGCTTCCCGGTGCACCTTCTTCCGGCCAGACCAGTTCAACGGGTTCTCCCGATAACTTCAGGTCATAAGCATTGCTCTCCTGGAGCGCTGCAATATCGATTTCCCCTGAGACAAGGGCACTGCCCAGAGGACCGTTTTTGGGATAAACTCTGAGACCATTGCCCATCATTTGTGCATACCTTTGCTCTCCCTGATCAATGCCCCACTTATAAAACAGTGCAGAAACGAGCGGATATGCAGGTGCCGCAACCGCCGGATCAGCCTGACCTGCGGTGCCCTTATATTCAAAAAACTCATCCCAGGTCTTCGGCGCCTGCTCCTTGGTAAGACGGTTGGTGTTATAAGCGATAACCGCAGATGCATGAATACTGATTGGAGTATACGCGTGGTCCTCGGGAACCAGCGAGGAGCCGTATTCGGTCAGGTTACCGATATGATCAGGAGTCCAGTCCGTCATCAGAAATCCCCTGTCTGCCAGGCTGCGAATCGATCCGTGACCGTCCATCATGACAACATCCCACTGTGGATTGCCCTGCTCGGCTTCAATTTTGGCCAGAGCCTCTCCGCCGCCATAATGTACAGCCTCTATTTTGTATCCGGTCTGTTTGGCAAATTCAGGTGCCACAATATCCACAAAGTCATTCCCATATAAATAGATGGTCTCACCTGTGTCCTCCTGGGCAAGTGAGCTGCTGCCTTCAGCTGTAGAAGAGACCGGTGCGGCAGTTTCGCCGTTAGATGATCCACTCCCTGTTGTTATCGTTCCTCCTCCGCATCCTGCCGTAACCAGTACGAGCAGCAAGCTCATTCCGCTTAATCTTTTTCGCCAAATGTTATTCATCATTCTCCCCCTCAAATATGTTGCTTGTTGAATCTATCTTCATCCTAAAGCTATTATTGGAGATTCATATTAGGGGAAAGTAAACGCTAATTTAAATGATATTAATGTATTATATGATAATATAGATATTATCAATGTTTAGGCCAAAAGGAGACGTTAACGGATGAATTTGCAGCAATTGAAGGTGTTTGTCTACGTCGTGGAATTGCAAAAGCTGTACTTAGTCGCACATAAGCTGAATATTACACAACCGACAGTGACATTCCATTTGAACAAACTGCAGGAGGACGCCGGGATTGCCCTGTTTCATACCAAAACCTATCATGTCATCAAATTGACGGAAGCTGGCAAGGCACTGTACCACTATGCCAGTCAGATTGTTGCCCTGAACGAGGAAATGCTCCGCACTCTGGACGACCACAGGGGCTCCGAAACTGGTCGATTGCTGATCGGAAGTACCCATACACCCGCCACATATATGCTTCCATCCTTGTTATCCGATTTCAAACAGCAGCATAATCTGCTCCTGAGTCTTGATGTAAAACCGGCACGCTACATAATGGAGAAAATAAAATATTTCGAATTGGATGTGGGCGTTATCTCCCATACTTCCCCGGATGATGCGGATCTGATCTTTGAACCACTGATGAAGGATGATCTGGTCATTATTTTCCATCCCGAGCATCCGCTGGCTCGCCAAAGTATCGTTCACCCCATGGATTTGCAGGCATATCCGCTCGTTGCTCATGAGGAGGGCTCAAGCAGTCGCACGCTGATTGATCAATGGGCGGAAGCACATGGGGTCCAGTTCACCCACGCCATTGAAATATCCGGTTCCGAGGCATTGAAATCCATTGTTCGCCTTAATCTTGGTATTGGCATGGTATCTGAAGCCTCCATTATTCAGGAGCTGCAAAAAGGAGAACTCAAAGCCTGCCCTATTCCCGATTGGACTCCGGTTAGAACGATCTATGCAGTAAGACATCGTAATAAACTGGTTACGCCAGCATTAAGCCTGTTTTGGCACATGCTTGTAACAAGCTTCTCAGCTCGAAACGAACTATTATAGCCAAATCATACCTGATCAGAACAACAATCAATCTCTCTTCTGTGCTCAAAAACTGGAATCTGTCCGGTTTAAATCTCTTATTTATTCCCGTAGAATTAAATTCATAACATTACAAAAACATATAAATAATTCCATATCTTTTATATGTTTTTGTAAAAAAAAGAAGGTGATACAAGAAAATGATTGGCCCAAAATAGGTCTCAAAATAAGTCTAGGCTTGCTTGTTCAGGTTGAAAAATTTAGTTTAGAGGAGAGTGTAGTGTTGTTATTCAAATTAAAGAAGTCAATTAGTATTCTGTTGGCCATCCTGACTGCCTTGCCGCTGATCTTAACTCCAATTCAGGCTTCGGCTGCCAGCGATGTTACTGTGAACTTGTCCTCTGAAAAGCAGCTTATCAAGGGATTTGGGGGAATCAATCATCCGGCCTGGATTGGAGATTTGACATCAGCACAAAGAGATACGGCATTCGGTAATGGACAAAATCAGCTAGGTTTTTCGATTTTGCGTGTGTATATTGATGAAAACAAAAACAATTGGTATAAAGAAGTGCCTACCGCGAAACGAGCCATCGAGCTGGGGGCGATCGTCTTTGCGTCACCATGGAATCCCCCAAGTGATATGGTGGAAACATTCAATCGTAATGGAGACACTGCAGCCAAGCGCCTTAAATACGACAAATATGCAGCGTATTCCCAGCATCTTAACGACTTTGTTTCTTACATGAAATCCAACGGTGTTAATCTCTATGCAATCTCCGTGCAAAATGAACCGGATTATGCGCATGATTGGACATGGTGGACACCTCAGGAGATGCTTCGATTCATGAAAGATTATGCAGGCTCCATTACAGGAGCAAAAGTAATGGCGCCAGAATCCTTCTCTTACTTGAAAGAAATGTCAGACCCCATACTGAATGATCCTCAAGCTTTAGCAAACATGGACATTCTGGGTGCACATACGTATGGTACACAGTTTAACAATTTCCCTTACCCACTTTTTAAACAAAAAGGTGCTGGCAAGGAACTTTGGATGTCGGAGGTATACTACCCTAATAGTAATGCGAACTCAGCAGATAATTGGCCAGAAGCGCTGGATGTCTCCTATCACATCCATAATGCAATGGTAGAGGCAGATTTCCAGGCGTATGTGTGGTGGTATATTCGTAGACAATACGGACCCATGAAAGAGGATGGCACTATTAGCAAGCGGGGATATAACATGGCCCATTTTTCCAAGTTTGTTCGCCCAGGCTTTGTAAGAGTTGAGGCGACGAAAAATCCGGATACCCAAACGTTTATCTCTGCATACAAAGGAGATAACAAGGTGGTTATCGTAGCAATCAACCGAGGTACTTCCGCTGTAAACCAAAAGTTCGTATTGCAAAACGGGAACGCCTCAACCGTATCTTCCTGGATTACGGACAGCACAAGAAATCTGGCAGCCGGATCTTCCATTAACATCACTAACAATTCTTTTACTGCTCAACTTCCTGCCCAGAGTGTTACCACATTCACAGCTGCATTAAAGTAGGAACCAATCGTAAGCTTAAAAAAAGGGATCTTCGTCTTCATATACCTTGTCAAAACCAGAACAAAAAGACAAAAGCGCTCCCCTGTCTCAGCCACAGTAGGAATGCTCCTGTCTTTTTGTTCTTGTCTGTTTCTTGGTGAAATCTCAAGGTTTGTCTATCCAATTCTTTTAATATTGAAAAATTAATTTGGAATATTGATACAGATCATTCTTCCATAAAGGCCAATCATGTCCACCGCTCTCCTCATACCAAATATGAGGTACTTCGTGCTGTGCCAAATAAGCGTGCATCTGTTCGCTGATTTGCTTGAGGTTGTCTTGGTCACCGCAGGACAACCAGAGCAATCGAAGAAGCGATGACGCTTCTGATGGATGCGGGAGAAGCAGCTCCGGGGCTTTGGTGTTTGGAGCTGCGGAGAACGCACCGATCCAGGCAAAATGGTTTAAATTTTTCAATCCGATATTTAAAGACTGGCCTCCGCCCATGGACAATCCTGCAATTGCCCGGTTCTCCCTTTTCGTCCGTACATGGTAATTCGATTCAATAAAAGGAATTAAATCGTGAAGTAAATCGGACTCAAACGTCTCGAATGCTTTTATTTTCTCCGGATCAAACAGATCTCCCTCAGCCCTGTCGTTTGGCATTGCGCGGCCATTAGGAAAAACGACAATCATCGGTTCAAGCTTGTTATCGTCGTACAGATTGTCGAGAATCACTTGTGGATTGGCATGATTATGCCATTCGGCTTCGTCTCCACCGATCCCATGCAAAAGATAAAGCACATTATAGGTATATTCAACGGAATATCCGGGTGGAGTATACACCATGGTTTTGCGCGAATTCCCTACCGTTGCCGAGAAATATTCCACCATTTCAATGTTGCCATGCCGTATGTTTTCCCTGTACTGGTCATACCCTTCCGGTGCCGTAGTTATTATCATCATCATTCTCCTTTCCCAACATACGTCTTTCGTTCCGGCTTAACATGATGTTGCGGCTAATCAACAAAACCAAATCCCAAAATCGTAAATCGTTTGTCCTCATGGCCTTCAGCCATTGCAATCTCCACAGTATGCTCTCTGGAATGTTCTTCATCGTACAGGATTACAGCATGGCAATGCGTCCAGTTCACTAGATGCGGGTCAGCCGTCCTCACCAGTGCACCATCCACCCTGATATTAGCTGTCCCGAAATCGGCTCTGCCGGAATCCTTAAATACCAAAATAAGTCGTTTGCTCCGCAGGATTAGCTTAAAGCTGGCATGGCCCGTTACGTTCTGCCCCGTGTGCATCCAGTTGTTGGGAAATAGTGGTGTACCGTATGCATGATCATCCATCTCCGTCAGTTGCAGATCGGTGTCCGTCTCCCGAAACCCACCCGCCTCAATCCGGGCGATACTGTCCCCATTCAGACGGTCCAGCAGCTTTGTGCCGACAAAATGGTCCCCAATTAGCGGCGGCCTTTCATTCGTACTGTCTTCATCCTCCCCGTCCAGGGCAGATTGATCGGTTACGTCGAACAGCCAGCCCAGACAATCAGCCATAATATGATGCCCGGCATTGGTCGGATGGTAGATGTCGTAGAAAAATTGCTTTTTGGAAATGACATGGCCCTGTTCCAGTGTCCAGTGGAATTGCTCCACCACAGCATCCTTTACACTCACCATAGGCAAATTATAGTGCCAGCCAACAGGAGCCAGCCGATCCTGAAGATTCCAGTCATTCTCAAACACGCTGAACAGCAAAATGACGGCTGGCTTGTTATCTGCATCAAGCGCCTTTAACACCAGACTCTCGTAACAAATGCCTTGGGTCTCATCGTCTGCATCATTTACTGCAAACTCCAGAATGACAATATCCGGCTGGACTGTCCCGTCCCTAAGCACATCCCGGTCATAGCGAATGATGCCCAGCTGTGACGGCGTGCCGCCTACGCCTGCTTTGATTAGACGAATTGGACTGTCCTCAGATGGAGCGAACATGCGCTTGAAAATTTCAAACGAGCGATAGGCGTAACAATTGAGATGAAGAGGCATGGCCCCTGCGCCGTGGGTAATCGAACCGCCAATATAAGCGATGGTCACGGGCTCGCCGCCTTTTGCTTTTTCGATAGCAGCCTTCAATCTGGTGTTATTCCCTTTGCTCAAAAGAGATTTGGCAATCATATTGCGATACGCCTGTGACTCGGAATCAACCGGTGGCTCATTCACAGCTTCAGCAACCCCAACCGGGTCACGCGGTGCCGTTGGAACTTCCTTTTCATTTGCCGAATCCGCTGAATTGTTGAGCATGGACATCCATCACCCTTTCCTGTAACAAATGTGAAGAAAGAAGCAGACACTTGAGAAGAACAATGGAGAGAAACAAGCAACAGGCACGGTCAGTCAATGGAACGCAGTCTTTTACCCTTTCACCTTAAAGTGTAACGCTTACATTATGTACCATCAACCTGACGATAACTTGCTTTTCTCCCTGATAAAGTATAGTTTTTTGTTTTAACATACAATGAAAATCAAGCGAAGAGAATACTCGGTTGGAATTACCTATATTTTTTCTGGAAAGCGCTTTAATTTGGTTAGTATTTGTCATGTTATAATTTGACTAAATCGAGATACCAAGGAGGAAGCGAATGACCATCACGGACAAAGGTGCATTTTACACGGGAACATACCGGAATCTGTTTCTTGAACTGGGCTATGACGACAGCGAAATTACGGAAAAGCTGGATAAAACGTGGACCGAATTGTTTTATGGAGATGCCGATACGCGAATCTATTACCCGATGGGTGAGGACAAAGGATATGTACTCGACACCGGCAATCTGGATGTGCGCTCGGAGGGCATGTCTTACGGGATGATGATGGCTGTGCAAATGGACAAAAAAGAAGAGTTCAATCGACTCTGGAATTTCTCGAAAACGTATATGCAGCATACCGAAGGCCGATACAAGGATTATTTTGCATGGCATTGCAAGCCGGATGGAACCCGGATATCTCAGGGACCTGCCCCTGACGGTGAGGAATTTTTCGCTATGGCCCTGTTCTTCGCCTCCAATCGGTGGGGCGACGGTCCAGAGCCTTATGATTATGCCGTACAAGCGCGGAAAATACTGCATGCCTGCGTACATCAAGGGGAGAACGGCGTTGGCGATCCGATGTGGGACCCCGAAACCAAACTGATTAAATTCATACCGGAATCACCATTCAGCGACCCGTCCTATCACCTGCCCCATTTTTACGAACTGTTCGCCAAATACGCAGATGAGTGTGATCAATCGTTCTGGAACGAAGCTGCCGCCGAGAGTCGGGCTTATCTGCATAAAGCCTGTCATCCGGTAACCGGACTTTCGCCTGAATATGCAAATTTTGACGGAACGCCTGCACCACCTCAGCACCATGGCGATTTCCGGCATTTCTACAGTGATGCTTACCGGGTAGCGGCCAACATAGCCCTCGACTGGGAATGGTTCCGCAAGGATCGCTGGCAGGTGGCGCAGTCCAATCGTATCCAGGCATTTTTCAGCGAAATTGAAGTATCGGATTATCGCCGTTACACGATTGAGGGTCAGCCATTTGATGAACTGTCTCTGCACCCCATCGGATTGCTCGCCACCAATGCCATGGCTTCTCTGGCCGCCGACGGGCCGCATGCTAACCCGTTCGTGCATCAGTTCTGGAATACGCCATTACGCCAAGGTGTCCGCCGATACTATGACAATTGTCTGTACTTCTTCAGTCTTCTGGCTTTGAGCGGACGTTATTGTATGTATTAATATG
The DNA here is from genome assembly GCF_013401555.1 of Paenibacillus sp. E222. Taxonomy (NCBI): domain Bacteria; kingdom Bacillati; phylum Bacillota; class Bacilli; order Caryophanales; family Paenibacillaceae; genus Paenibacillus; species Paenibacillus sp. E222. Next base: position 4,451,357 of record NZ_CP058552.1, on the reverse strand, counting down.
TATGAGTTGATTGTCATCCAGCTGTCCTGGCCCGCAGACTTATGCCTCAAGCATAATTGCTTCATCATCGGCATACATAGATTGTTGACCGCTTGGCGCTTTGAGCTTGGGCAAGGAAGGAATTTATTCAACCTTTGATAAGGAAAGGAGCACATGGATATGGAGACGAAAGAGGCACTGCAAGGCTTCACTGGGAGCCACATGATATATACTTACGAAAACGGCTGGGAATACGAAATCTATATCAAAAACGATCATACTATCGATTATCGCATTCATAGCGGCATGGTTGCAGGTCGCTGGGTGCGCGATCAGGAAGCAAACGTTGTGAAGTTGACGAAGGGCGTTTATAAAGTAGCGTGGACCGAGCCGACAGGCACGGATGTTGCCCTAAACTTCATGCCGAACGAAATGCGGATGCACGGCATTATTTTTTTCCCGAAATGGGTGCATGATCATCCGGAAATCACGGTCTGTTACCAGAACGACTATATCGATCTTATGATTGATTCACGAGAAAAATATGAGACCTATCCGAAATACGTCGTTCCCGAATTTGCCGATATAACATTTATTGAAAATGCAGGCATCAACAATGAGAAACTGATCTCCATAGCACCTTATCCTGGCATGACGGATGACATACGTGCCGGGAAGCTGAAATAAACCCATTCGTCGCAGTAAGAAAGCAAAGATTGTACAAAGAATGGAAAGAACAAAAAAACGGACCTGGTTCGCAGATGCGAGCTTGGTCCGTTTTATTCATGACCACGGGCAGCCGGAATTATTGCTATGCTTCACACAGGTGTCAACCTCACTTCATCCAAGCTAAAATTGGCAAACAAACCGGACACATCGATTCCATAATCAATGGATAAGCTTCTACCTGGCGCTCGTGCATTCTGGAAATTACATTCAGTTACTTGGAAATAGACGAGGAATCGTAAGACGATTGCATGATCTCCACATAACGCTGGATGTTGAGTCCCTCCAACCCTTTCACGTAATCCTCCCAATCCTTATCCAGGCTCTTTGCCCCCGTGATGAATTGCAGGGCGTTCTGGTCAATATAATCCTTGAGATTGGTCTGCATCATGCTCACTTCATCAGCACTTGCAGGGTCGACCCACAGCGCCCAGTGAGGGAATACGTTTTTGGGCTCCTTACCTTCCATCAGCAATGTTGCTTCATACAGACGGCGCTCATATCCGTCGCTTGCATAAATGTCCGTGCCCTGTACTTCCGCGTCGCGGTATGCCCGGTGATGGTTGTACTGACTCATCGCTCCCCAGCTGTCATTACGCGGCTCTTCTCCAGAGGCGAGCGGAATCGACTTGTAGAGCGGCTGGATCTGATCGTTCAGCGCGACCTCACCTTCCTGCGGCTTGCGCCAGCTGGTGCCTTCCTCGCCAAGATAAGCACTCATCGCACCTTCTTGCGTATAGAGGTAATCCAGCAATTGAATAGCTGCGATTTGCGTTTGCTCGCTGGCCTTGTTCGTCAGCACAAACGATGCTCCGGGATCAATCGGATAGTTGTAGGTTGCATAGTTCGCATGTGGTCCTTGCAGCGGAGGAATCGCGTTGTAGTCCTTGCCGTACGGCGAGCCCTCATCCGTATTCACAAAAAGGGCCGGGTGCATGGCTGCGCCTGCTCCTAGCAGCTGCGCATCGGCGTTATCGCCAATCTTCTTGAATGCCCCCGAATTTTGTGTAAAGGCGCCGGGATCGATCAGACCTTCATCGTATAGCGATTTAATATAAGTGAGTCCTTCCTTCCACTCCGGTTTGCTCGCTGCCGTATCGACCTTGCCGTTATTCACAACAAGATATGTTCTGTCATCATCGTAAATGAACCCGTTCATCAGGTACGGAATGATGTGCACGCCAAAATTTTCAATGGACCCGCTAAGCGGTACTTCGTCCGCCTTTCCGTTGCCATTCGGGTCCTTGGTTTTGAACGCTTCGAGCACCGCCTTGAATTCATCCGTCGTTCCGGGTTCGGATAACCCGAGTTGTTTCAGCCATTTTGTATTAACCCACATTTTATTCGGATAGGAGCAGTGAAAGCATTCGTTTAAGCCGGTCAGACCGTAGATGTTGCCATCAGGAGCTGTATTCATCGCTTTATAATATTCGTTGCTGTCAAGCACCTTCTTGATGTTTGGAGCGTACTTGTCGATCAGGTCGTTAAGCGGCAGAATAACGCCCTGCTGGCCGAATTTCAGCAAGTCCGTTTGCGAGAAGCGGTCTACCCAAGGAATGAGCAGGTACAGGTCGGGATAATCGCCCGAGGCAAGTGAGATCTGCCTCTTTTCAGCAGCTCCGTCAAAGGGAACCGTCGTCCAATGGAACTGGATGTTGAATTTGTCTTCCATCTTTTTCGTAAACTTGTTCGTTTGCAGATTGGTATCCGAGCCTTGATGCGCAAAAACGTTGATGGATACTTTGTCGCCGGAGGAAGCATCGCCCTTCTCCCCGTTGCCGCGATTGCTTGACGAGCACCCCGCCAGCGCCACACTAAGAAGAAGCAGGCACACAAGCATGATGGATCCTGATTTTCTCAAAAATATCCTCTCCCTTATCGATGATTGTAATCAGTCAACCTTTGACAGAGCCAATCAGCATGCCCTGCACGAAATACCGCTGAACAAACGGGTAGATCACCAGCACTGGCAAGCTTGCCATGACGATCAATGAAAACTTCATTAATTCCGCCATCTGCTGCATCTTTACCATTTCCCCGGCGTCGATGTTTCCGGTGCCGTTGTTCAGGATGAGGATGCTGCGCAGAATCAGCTGCAGTGGATAGAGCGATTGTGATTTCAAATAGATCAACGCATCGAAGTACGCATTCCACTGCCCGACCGCATACATCAGCGACAGAACGGCGACAATGGGCTTTGCCAGCGGCAGAATGACGCTGAAAATAAATCTGATATCACTGCACCCGTCAATGTCGGCTGCCTCGGACAGCTCCTCAGGAATGGAGTTCTGAAAAAAGGTGCGCGCAATGATAACCTGCCACACCCAGATAGCATTTGGAATCAGCAGCGCCCAGCGGGTATCAATCAATCCCATCGATTTGACCACGAGATAGGTCGGAATCAAACCGCCGGAGAAGAGCATGGTGAACGTGATGAACATCATAAGAGGGCTGCGCCCGACAAAAGTTTTTTTGGAAAGCGGATAAGCGATCATGATCGTTAAAGCTACGCTGATCAGCGTGCCGCATGCGGTGTAGAACAGTGAATTGGCATATCCGGTAATTACCTGATCGTTCTGCAATACCGCCTTGTATCCGGCCAGCGTAATGTCAACCGGCCACAGCCAGACTTTCCCCGAAGAGACAGCAGCCGGGCTGCTTAGGGACGAGCTTAAAATATAGATCAGCGGATAGAGCACTGCAATCAGAACCACGGTCAGAATGATGTAGGTGACTGTCATGAACACGCGGTCCCCAAAGGACTCCCTGATCGTGTGCTTTCGTTTATCCACCAAACGGCTTGGATGCGATTGTAACTCGCTCATCGTATGGACTTCCTCCTTTCAAGGGCGTATTGCATTACCACAGGCTTGTATTGGACAATCGCTTGGCGGCTGCATTCACAGTCAACAGCAGGATCAGGTTGATCAATGAATTAAAGAGGCCGACGGCCGTGGCAAAACTGTAATTGGCGTTCAGCAGCCCCATTTTGTACACGTAGGTGGAGATAATTTCCGAAGCCGACAGGTTCAGCGGGTTTTGGAGCAGATAGATTTTCTCAAACCCAACCGCCATAATGTTGCCTACACTTAAAATGAGGATAATAACCGCCGCGGGCAGTATGCCAGGCAGATCGACGTTCACTATTTTCTGAAACCGACTAGCACCATCAACCCTGGCTGCTTCGTACAGGGAAGGGTCGATGCCGGAAAGCGCCGCCAAATAGATAACTGCCGAATATCCCATGCTCTGCCACACGTCCGAGAACACGTAAATGGAGCGAAACAATCCCGGCTCACCCAGAAAATTCACCGCTTCAAAGCCCAGTGCGCCTGCAATCGTATTCACGATGCCAAGCCGCGGGGAAAGAAACAGCATGATGATTGATACCATAACAACCGTCGAAATAAAATAAGGCGCATAGGTGACCATTTGAACGGTTTTCTTGAATCTTGCGCTCTTGATCTCGTTCAGCGCCAGGGCCAGCAGGATCGGCACCGGAAAACCAACGATTAACTGATAGAAAGAAATATACAGCGTGTTTTTGATCAGGGTGGCGAACGCGGGATTTCGGAAAAGCATTTCAAAATACTTGGTCCCCACCCACGGGCTGCCCCATATCCCCTTGATGACGTTGTAGTCCTTGAATGCCAGGACCGCGTTAGCCATCGGTACATACTTGAAGATGATGAAGTATACGACGGGTGGAAGGACTAGCAGATAAAGCTGCCAGTGCCTTCTCAGACTTTTGGATACGGCATGCTTGACCGCCGAGCGCCTGCGCTGCCTCACATCCGAATTGGCATTGGAAATTGTCGTTCTCAGATTCATCCCCCCATGCGGTGGTCGATGCCATCAGGCAGACCCCTTTTTTGTTAGCGCTTTCTTGATCGTAATCATAAGATTGCGCGTCCCGGCTCGTAAAGGTACACTTGGACCGATGGGGTACGATTCCAGTTTTTATCGACGGATAGCCTTGTTACTACTCCATTCTCAGCTTCGCCCTCCGTTATCTTCGATCTGCCGGAACGTGCTCGGCGACACCCCTCGAACCCGCTTGAACGCTCTGCGGAACGAATGCGCGCTGTTATATCCGGCTTGTACTGCAATTTCATCAACCGTCTGACTGCTTTCCCGCAGCAGCTCTGCCGCCTTGTTAATCCGAACCAGTTCGACATACTCCGAAAGATTCTCTCCGGTATGTTCTTTGAACAGCTGTGAGATATACTTTTCCGGCTTGCCGATCTGTTCCGCAATCCGGTACAGCGTCAAGCTCGCATCGTCGTACCTCGACTGGATATAACGGATAATTCCGTTCACAATGTCCGCATGCATGTCGGATTTCTTCCGCTGCACGTCCAGACAGATGTCTTGCGTCAGCTGATTGAATTTATCCCGAAGCACAGCAACGCTATCTGTTGTCAACACGGCAGCTACCCGGCTTTTGAATTGCTCGATGAGTGATTCGTCCAGCAATATTTTGGGCTCGGCCACCTTCAGAAATGTTCCCTTCAGCTCCATGATGAACTGCTGCGTCATGTCATACGACAGCTCCCGCTCCTCGAAGTTCCGGCTGAACAGCTGGTCCAGAATACGGCTCGATTCCTCGAATTCACCCGCCTTGAGCGTATTCAGCAGCCGCTGCTCGGACTCGATCGGATAATAATACATCTCTGTTTCTTTCACGGCATCCTCGAATCGCACCATGTTCTCCGATCCAATATGAATGGCGTATTCAAGTGCTTGCCTCGCTTCATTGAACGAGCGGCCGATGTCGTTCCATACGTGATACGGAGAACCCATCCCGATCCTGGTTGATACCCGGTAATCCCGGTACACGGAAGCGATCAGGCTTTGCAGTTCGGCTTCGAACGTCCCCAAGGTTTCCTCTGTGTGCTCATGCTCTCCAGGGACTGAATGCACAAATGCGATCTGATCCGTCCCCCAATCGGTTACCAGAACATCAGAATCCCAATCAATCAGAGCCTGCCTTACGATTAATCTGGCAATGCTCAGCTCCTGAATAATCTCCCCGCTGTCGGGTCTTCCATAACCGTCTACCTTCACAATTCCTACGAAGCCCTGGCTGCTGATAAGGGATACGCCTGTCTGGGAAGAGACAGCCTCGAGCTCGCCCGTTGTGTAGAACTCGCCCGTCAGAAGGCGTTTGATAAACCCGTCGCGCAGCAGCGGAAGCTGCTCGTTCAATGCGCTCTCCAGCAGATGATTGTTCATAATCAGGCTGGTGATGTTGCTCGCCAGAAAATCGTACTCGTTGCGGATCTTACCGGGTAATGCGATATCCTGATCCCGGAACACGGACAGGAGTCGGTGAATCGGCGCGCTGTTCCGGTAAGCCAGCAAAAGCCCGATCAACAGCCCAAGCCCGAGCGTTGCCAGTGTAAAGGTAAAGGTAACCTGTTTGATCCGGTCTGCTGTGACCATGAGCGCACTCTCGGGAATGCCAGCGGCATAGTTCCAGCCGTTCAGATCCGACTTGATGGAAATGAGCAGACGACCATTGCCCATAGGCGTGACTTTATCGTGCTTGTCGGCAGGCATGTCTTTTAATCGTTCTGCCTCCGCTCCATCGATGCCACGCGAGAATATAATGTTCCCCTCCGAATCCGTCACCAGCGTCCAACCGCCATACTGCTCCACGATATTTTGCGTCAGACCGGCCATCTGGTCCTCATCAATCATGACGCCAATCGTAGCCTGCGGTTTATTGAAGCTGTTCAGCGGAAGAGATTGCAGAAACGTGATCGCTGGAGCGTCAACAAGAACGTTATTGCGAATCTCCCGCTTGTAGTTTCGAAGCGGCATGATCTCGTTCAAATGCGGTTTCTTCAAAATATGCTCGCTCCATTCCTCAAACGTCATGCCTTCAAGTTGATTCGCGGCGTAGTAATGCTCAGGTCGGTAAAAAACGGTCGTGGGCGTGATGATGACATTGTAGTTCGGAATGTAAATAAAAAAATGGGACAGATAGTCGTTCGTGCTGCTGTACATGGACAGGCTGCGCTGCATGCGTCCCACGCCGTAAACATTGTTCGAATCCAGCGGCTTGGGATCGGCAATCAGGCGGTACAAATCCTGGTTGATTGCAAGCTGCCTCGTGAAGGCCTCTACCTGCAGGAGGTTTCGTTCAATAATTTCCTTTCCCAGATTCAATGATTTCAGACTGTTTTCGATAGAGCTCGTCCTGGCCACTTCAATTGATGCCTTGTAAGAGGCATAGCCCGCGATCTGGGGAATCATCAGAATGATAAAGTAGGAAATCATAAATCTGCGGAATACCGGTGAAAATTTGGACCATAAACGCTTCATATGTACCCTCCCTTTTTTATAGTAAGCGTTTACAAATACAGTAATATGATGATACGCCTTGCATTAGGGCCTGGGGTAGGTACACCTTCTTCCTTAGCGTACAATTGCGGATTTATCGTTATCATACCTTTTTTATGATACAAATGGTTTTATTCATCTCTATTCATCTCTCTTCTGGTTCATATACAGACTGATATAAACGCAAAAAAAGCATGAATGAAAAGGGATGGTTACCTTTGTCACTCACGCTTGTCCTTATATCACCGTGTGGCAATTAACAGGGGACATCCTGTCCGTTAATAAATGACGGTTCAGGGTGCCCCTGCATTCTCTTAGTTTACGGCGACAAATTTCCATTGCTGGTTGGTTGCGTTTGTAAAATCGTTTTGCTGCAATTTGGCACCGTCTGCCGTTGAGGAACCTGTGACCTCAACAGCCTTGTTACTGTTTACGTTTATAATACTCCAGTATCCATTGCCCAGATCATTGATTTTGAAGTGCTGTGCAGTGGTATTCAAATTGCTCATGAGCTGAACTGCCTCTCCGTTGTTACTGGTCCCATTACGGATATCGATCACCTTATCCGGCGAATTCACGCTCGTCAAACTGTAAATTCCATTAGCAATCTGGGTCAGGACCCACTTTTGAGGATTGCCACCCAGATCCGACCATTGCTGAAGCTGCAAATTGTTCTCATTTACCCCACCCGGGACATCGATAACTTTGCCAGAATGTCTGGCCACAATCTTGTATGTCGCTCCCGGTGTCAATCCGGTTGATGGAGTGCCACCATTTGGATAAGACTGTGCGCGTTCATAGAACCAATTAAACAAAAAACGTCCCATTGCACTCCGTGAAGCATCACCGTCCCATTTCAAGCCTGCCGTTGGATCGGCAAAGGAGCTTCGTTCCCCGGCATCCAAAATGAATCCGTTCATATGTGCTGCGATACTGACATTGCCTGCCGCGTTGAAAATGGTCTTTGTATTGTTGCCAAAGCCTTCATTGCTGCCGTTGAACAGATTCCAGTATTCGGAATCGCCTGCTTTCTTTTTGAACCACGTGACTTCGGTGATGTTAATCGGATATTTATCAGCCGCAGCCTTCACATTCGTATTCCACTGATCTTGCAGAATCGACATGTTGTCATACGCTCCGTACCCCGGATACCAGTGAACGGCATAACCGTAATTGTTCAGCGGGTCTGTCAAAGGATGGCTTGCTGTAAGACTGTAGAATTGGTTATATCCCAAACCAGCGGCCCAGATGACATTATCCGCGCCTTGGCTGCGGATGGTTGAGATGATGGAGTTCTGGAAATTGCGCAGATCATTCCAGTGGTCCACGAAGTCGTTCTCGCCGTTGTAGCCGCCCCAATGACCGTTAGCGTACGATTTAACCGGCTCATTGATCAGCTCGAAGTGTACGTTGTCTGCGCTTTTAATTTCCGGGCGAGAAGCGAGATAACCCCAGATCTGATTGAACTTTTGCAGATTGGCTGCGGTCGTAGCTTGATCATCCTTCAATGTGAAGTCAAGTCCGAGTGTAACATAGACGCCTTTCGTTTTTGCATATTGGATATAAGGGATAATGACGTTCTGCGTTACCGTTTGTACACCGGCAAAATTGTAAGTACCTGCTGCTACATCGCCCATATCCTCACGGTCGATAAACAGACGAATCTGATTCATGTTCCAGCCGTGGCTGCTTCCGTATTTCGGACTGGTGCTCGTAAATGTATCGGTAATGTCCTTGAGATAAGCCAGCGTTGCGGCATGGCGATTGTTGCCGTTTCGAGTGAGATAATAGTTGCTGTTCTGGTAAGTCCAATAGGCACCAGAAGGCTGATGCCACCCACTCAGCAAGACTGGCTGGTTGCTGCTGTTGACCAGATTTTTCCCACTCACATGAAGCTTGCCCATGGGCATGCCAACCCACGCGTCCGCGCGACCCGATCCGAGTGGCGTGATGGACAGCAGCAAGGCCAGAATGAGCATAAATTTACAGTAATTCAACATCTTCTTCAACATAATCCCTCCTGAGCTTGAATGGTGAAACGTGAAAACAGACAGCATCACCTCCTTCACTGGACTGTATTGGGACTCTCCCTTGAAGCCCCTTCCGATGGAGAAGCATCATCCAACGATGCCCGTGCGTTCAACGCTCTCCACGAAGTAACGCTGTACAAACAAGTAAATGATAATTAAAGGCAAGATGGCCAGTAAAATACCTGTATCCTGTATCATGCTTAGATAAAAAGGATCGGCTTTGGATGCACCGTCGCTGACCTGCTGGGCCAGATTATACGGCAGCGAGGACAGCTGGGTTGACATCACTTTGCTGGATGTCAGGTAGGTTGTCGTATAGAAGCTGTCATTCCATTGCCACACGAAGGAAAATAACAGCACGGTCACAATGGAAGGGACCGCATTGGGCAGCATGATGCGTACAAAGGTGCGGCTGATGCCAGCACCATCAACGTAAGCCGCTTCCTCCACTTCCTTAGGAATGCCTCTGAAGAACTGGCGGAAGATGAAAATATACAGCCCTGCCTTGAGCGAATTGGCGGTTATGGCTGTCAGGATAAACGGCCAGTACGTATTCAGCAGATTTACGGGCTTGCCGGCGATCAATGTCATCAGCCCCATCAGATCAAAGCTCTTCAAGTTTAGGTACACCGGAATCAAGATGGTCGTTGGCGGAACCAGAATGGTCAAGATGACTCCGGCAAACAACAGATTGCTTCCTTTGAATTTCAAGCGGGCAAACCCATATCCGGCGAGTGCGCAGGAAAGCGTCGTCAAAATGGTCGTAGTGGCAGACAGTGCAAACGTATTGAGCAGCGTGGCCCAATAATCCATGACTCGAATGGCCTGCTTGAAATTGTCGATGGAGAAGTTTTGCGGAATCCAGACCACGACAGCCGAATACAGGTCGCTCTTATCCTTAATGGATGTCGATATTTTCTGAAATATCGGGAACAGGATCACGAAGGAGAGCCCGGTAATGAGCGTGAACCGCACAACAGACCACAGCCAGCTTTTCCACTGCTCAAGCGACAACAGCCTTGATATCATCAATCCGAACAACCTCCTTTCTAATCTTGATAGAAGACACGTTTGGAGAAAATAAGCGATACCACGATCAGAATAACGGCAATCGCCACGAAGTAGACCCACGCCATGGCTGAGCTCAGTCCAAAATCAAATTTGACAAAGCCCGTATCTCGAATCAGCGTAGTCATGGCATTGCTGGCAAAGGAATCGACGATGGTATAGATCACATTAACGAAAATAAGCGGGCTGACCATGGGGAACGTAATTTTCCAAAAAGCTTCATATCCCGTGGCTCCTTCCATTTTGGATGCCTCGTACAGCTGGGGCGAAATGGTTTGGATGCCTGCCAAAAAGATAAGAATCTGCACGCCAGATTGACTGACGATCTGGTAAATACGGTCAACCGCGCCGCTCAGATACATGACTACCCACTCGCTTAACCCTGCGTCCAGCATCAGGTTTTCGATTTCAAAGGTACCCAGAGCGCTGCCACCCGTACTGCTCTGGTTAACGGCCTCGATCAGACTGGTGCTATCCAGCGCCATGATGACGCCTGATGCCAAAATCACCGGCAGGAAAAAGATAGACCGCGCTATGGCCCGCCCCGGAAACTTCTGATTGAGAATGACGGCAAGGAACAGGCTGAATATGACGATCAGCGGCACATTGACGAGCACATCCGTTATGGATTCGATCAGCGCCCGGTTGAAGCTGGTATTGACCGTCAGCGCCTGAATATAGTTGGCGAGACCAGTGAACTGGATGGATATACCCTGCGCGTTCGCCTGAATTGAGCTTAGACTGTAACGCAGGGAAGCCAGCAGCGGAACAAAAAAGAACAGGACAAAGCCGATAAGCCAGGGAAGCACATAGATCACTCCCCAGGCCGCCTTCTGCTGGGCATAGGTCCGACGTCCCCACTTCCATTTCAGTAGCGCTTTCAGAGCTGCTCACCACCTGTCACATAACTTTTCGCTTCCACAGTTCGGCCAGCTGCCTGCACCGGGAAGTCGTTATAATTCACCAGAGCGAAGCCTCCGTTTTCGTATGTCGTTTGAAATACGCCTTCAGCCAGCTTTTCATGTGCTACCATGTTCAGCCCGGCGAATCGACGATTGGCCTCATTAACCTCTTCATACATCTCGGCTGCCAGGTCCAACCACTGCTCATAATGGGCGGCATACAGATCATCGTAATCCGTTTCCTTCACGATATGGTTCGGCGCGTTGAACCAAGTGAAATAGGGACTTGCTCCATACTCAACAAGCTTCAGAACATATTGTCTCGCATCAGTATACGTTGACAGATTGTAGGCAGCTCCGGTGTAGCTGATGCCACCGTGAACAACCAGCTGGAAGAACGGAATCTCTTCATCCTCCAGCTTGAAGCGGCTGCTGGACATCGGCGCATCTGTGAGACCCGTCACGTACGGCAGCGCATACGCATTACCGCCTTCGGCGACCACTGGCATCCCCTGCTGATTAATCTGCTTCAATGCCTCCGTGACAGCTGCTTGTGCTCCGGTGCGATCCAGCAGCTTTTTCGGATTCATATCGCTGTTCAGCTGCTCCGCCAGATCACGCAGGGACAATCCGCCTGCCTTATATGGCTTGATCGCTTTTAGCATGTCTTCTGTTACGTTACCCAGCAGGTTCGGAGAAAGGATATATGCCGGTTGTCGATTCCGGTCACGCCGCTGTCTTGCCGGGTCCATCGGATATAGAACCGCTGGCTCCTGCGTGAGCGATCGGGAAGCTTCGGAAGAAGGCTTGAAGCCGTTCTTCGCATGCACGTTCAGGACCGCTACATCAGGATAAAAGCCGATCCCGGCCTCACGGGCATAGTCGCTAAACGCCTGCATGCCTTTTCGTCCTCCCACCGCTCCGTCCACCTTGATGGAATCCGGCAGCCGATGAAGGAGTCCTCCGTTGAACCAGCCCGCGTAGCGCACCTGAATGTTGGATACTTGTTTTTCCTGGAGCTCGGACAAGATTTGCTGTGCCTCGTCAAACGTGGTCAACGCCTCATTCGATTCGTAAGGTATACCCATCAGGTGTTTTTTGGTGGTCATACTGCCGACAAGCTTCAGGTAAAACGGAATGCCCTTTTCTCCCTCAGCCGTTTGCTTCGCAGGAAGGCCGTCTGTCCGGGTTAAATAGTCCCGATACAGGGAGGCAAGACCGGAATAGGAGGCCTGCTCTGCTCCCGCAAAGGCGTAACGAACGACAAAATCGGATACCGTTGGCTTCTTTTGAAACTTGGGCAATGTCCGTACCATGTCGCTCGCCTGAAGCGTCACATCGCTTTTGTTCACAACGTAAAAGCTCGGATACACATTGTTGTAGCTGTTCAGCTTGCCGCTGATATCCGCATTAACCACCGCTGTAGCTGCACCTTCCTCGATGATGCCCAGGAACGCACCGCCCTTGCGAATCAGTCCGAAGACCGGCATCCTGGCCTTTTCCTCAGTCGAGTCCACTTCACGTAGTTTCATCGTCAGGTCCGGTCCATACACGTCCTGCTGATAGGCGGGATATTGAACCTTGCCATTATTGAAATGAATGAGCGCTCCTGAACCATCGGGTACAAACAGGGAGCCTTCATCCTCCGCTGCACCAGCACCGAAATAATCCAGCACGGATATGCTGTTGATTGGGTATTGTTCCGGAAAATGAATGCCGGATGCCGGCACGCGTACAACCAGTGCTTCGTCATCCAGCCCGTATTCGATGGATAACATAAACATGCGTGGTCCACTTTTTTCCTGCTCAATGCCATGCTCGGCATTGTCCAGTTGAAGGTCCTCGGGCGTGTAACCAGCTGTCTCGAAAGCCTTGAGTGCACGCGTTAGCTGAAGTCCCTGCATCGCCTTGTCGATTCGGACATAGATGCCTTCGTCCTTGTCCTCCGCATAGCCGACCTTCAAGGCACGCTGCCCGGCCTTATCGAGCGCGGCAAGCAGCTTCTGCTCGAAGCGTTCCTTGCTGATTTTCACAGGCAGATCCTCTATGGAGCTCTCATTGCTGCCAAACTGGTAGTTCACCCTTACGCCGTTTGGCAATGCTTCGTAGCTGATCTGCTGGTGGGCAACACTATCCGTATAGGAGTTAACCGAGCTGTTCTGTCCCAGACTGTTATAAAAGCTGAGCTTGGCCTGCGAAGACAGCAGGTCCTTGTTGATTCCCGCCGCAAGCGTATCCAGATTGCGCTCTTCCGGATTGCTGCGCCAGATCTGCCCGCTTTGCTTGTGAATTACCGCAATCTCGGCTGTCTCTTCCTGGATGAACAGCTGCAGCGCTTCATTCTGGGCAAGCCCGATCATGCCAGGCAGACGTGTATCGTTGAAGGATGAGGCCAACTTCTCCCCGGGCGGCAGCGCAGGCACTTCCGCTGGTTCATCCGAGTTCGCAGACATCCTGGCTTCAGGCATGGAAGCGGTCTGACACCCGCCAAGAAGCAGGCCGAATACGAGCAGGATCGCGATCATTTTTTTAGCGACGTACAAATTCATCTCCATTCTCCTTCCTTAGCCCCGGAGTACAAGTTCCTGATAGATGGTGGCTGCAAAGGACACAATCTGCTGCACCAGACTGAAGAACAGCAGGCAGAGAAATGCCATGAAGGCCATGGCAACCAGCGTCAGAAGCATGGTCAGCACCGTTTTGGCGGGTGTATATTGATGCACCGTCATATTGCCGACAAATAACAGGTATACCGTCCAGGCCGTGGCAGCCATGTTAAAGAAATAATAAAAGGCGGTTTCCTGCCCGGAAATGATCAGGCTGAGCCAAATCCATGGAAACTGAATCAAAATCAGTGGAACCAGTGCAAAACATGTGGACATGAAAATTTCCGAGAATTTGCCCTCTCCATCCATCAGCGTGGTCAGTGACCAGTTTGCTGTACACCAGAACAGCACCGGAACAATGACATAGACGATTTCCAGCAGGCTGTTCAATCGTTTCGGGTTGTTAAAATTGACTAGGAATCCGCTGTACTGGGCCTGAAGGATCGTTGTTACCGTTAACAAGCCCAAAATAGCCAAAGCGATCATGAGCGTTGTTCTCTGATTTCGCTCGTATTTCAGCTCCCAATACCCGTCAAACGGATGAAATATGAGATGCAGCGGATATTGGATCAGCTGTCTACTTGATGCCTGCATTTGTTGTCCCCCTTCTCTGTCTGCGAACGATGGTCACGGTTACCAGCACGGCAACAATCAGAAACAGTCCGGACATGATCCATGAGAAATGCTCGCGGAGCAGCTCTTTGCGAAACAGGAGAAACGCTTTGGAATACCCTTCCCGCTCCATGCTTCGCTTAAAATATTGCGCAGATTGCGCATAATCCTTCTGGCGCAGCAGCGCCTTTCCGATGCCAGCATAGGCATACTCAAGATTGGCATTCATATCTGCAGCCTTTGCAAAACTTGCCGCTGAGCCTTCCTCGTCTCCATTAAAATAACTTCGAACCGCTTCATGCAGTGTGCGTCCGTATTCTGTCGTTTGAAACACGGTAATCTCGCCTAGTGCTTTGTCCAACACTAGCATTCGGTCTCCCGCACGCTCCAGCGAAACTGGGGTGTTGAATTGGCCCAACCGGTTCCCGATACCTCCGAACATGTGGAGCAGATATCCATCTCCGTTATAGGTAAACACCCGCCCCATCTTGGCATCAAGCACGGAATACATATCGCTGTCCCCTACGTCCACATCAACCAGCCGGGAAGGACCTTTCTCATTCGTGTACAGCAAATCCCCCTGCGGCGGATAGTAACCTTCCCTTCTCAGGATGTCCGCACCCTGCGCATTCAGTTTCTTGATCGGCAATCCCTTCAAGTCCCCGCTCGTTGCATAAATGAAACCTTCTTCGTCAATGTCCATATTGGTGAATTCGGTCGGCGTGAACATGACCATCTGGCTGCGCTGCTGACGGGTTGCGAATCGTTTCCAGAGATACTCCACCGGGTCAACTGAGACTCTGTTGGCTCCGATAAAGGAGGCAAAGGAGCCGTCGGAATTAAACTCCATGAAGCCGTCAAAAACACCTTCTGCCATGACGTAAATCCGTTCGCCTTGATCCATAACAACCCGGAGCGGCTTGAATTGAAAGTCCGCTTTCAGCAGGTCAGATTGCGGCTGATCCACAATTTTAATCAACTGCCCCTGCTTATCCAGATGAACCACCCGCTGATGATCCGAATCCGCAACGAGCAGCTGCCCATCAACGGATACGTACAATCCCTGAGGATTTTTGAAATAATCCTTCTTTCCATCATGATCAAATGAATCGATAACCCGTATCAGCTTCAATTCCCGATCCAGCTCGACAATTCGGCTGTTGCCTGAATCCAGCACATAAACCCGCTCATCGGCTGTGACATGCATGTCGTTTGGTTCTTTGAATGTGCCAATCTTCAGCTCGGTGCCCGACACTATTCGGGTTGCCTCATACGCAGCAGGAGAGCTAACCGCCTCTCCCCAGTAGGAGTAGTTGTACGCATCCGTCTGACCATCGGCAAATGCCGTTGCCGCTGCATTTCCCAAACACAGGAGGCAGGCAAGACCCATCGTGAGCCATCCGCATTTTTTCCACATGTTTTTCAATATGTCGCTGCCCCCCTTCTACTCTTTCATACCGGAAGTTGCCATCGTCTGCATGACACTGCTCTGGGAGATGATGAACAGGACGATCGGCACGATCATGAGCAGAAGCGCTACCGCAGCGCCGACACCTGCACGGGCAATTCCTCCCTGGGTAATCTGACTGAGCGCATAATGCAGCGTTTTCAGATTTTCACTGTAAATGAAGCTTCCGCCATCGGTCCCCCACAGCGCCGGAAACTGCAAAATCATAAGCGTGAGCCAGGCTGGCTTCACGTTAGGCATTACGATACTCCAGAATATCCGGTATTCGTTGGCCCCGTCGATTTTTGCGGCCTCCAGCAGCGCATCCGGTATTTGCTCCATGAACTGCTTCATCAGGAAGAGTCCCAGGGAAAAAGCGAGTGAAGGCACAATAATGGAGGCATGTGTGTTGATCCATCCTAGCCAGGACATCACCATGTAGTTCGGAATCGCCGTGACGTGTGGTGAGAACATCAGGGACAGGATGACGATGGTAAACAGCACCTTTGAACCGGGAAACCGGTATTTGGCCAGCGGGTACGCTGCTGCGGAAGCCAGCAGGATATGGCCTGCCGTTCCAAGCAGCGTAATAATCAGCGTATTGGCAATGTATCTGGATAGAGGAACCCAGGAGTTGCCCATCAGATTGATCAGGTCCGCGAAATTTTCCATCGTCGGATTGTTCACCCAGAAGCGCGGCGGAAAAATAAACAGCTCATCTAGTGGTTTAAAGGCGTTGTTAACCGTATAGATCAACGGCAATACCATGAATGACCCGAACAGAGCCAGCAGTGCAAACAGCATCAGGCTGACGGTAAATGACCGATTCAGTTTTCTGGACATGCCGAAGACGGCGCGTACCTTGCTGGTCATTGTCATTCACCTATCTTTCTCAGCATTTTTTGTGTCAAAATGTTCGTTCCGAGCATCATGGCGAACAAAACGGTCGCAATGGCGGACGCATATCCCATCTCAAACCGAATGGTGCCATAATCCATCAGATGTGTTACGACGGTATGTGCCGCATAATTGACGCTGGGAAAACCAGCCAGCGCGATGGAGATTTCGGCTACGGCGAACGAGGCCGTAATCTGCATAACGGCGCCGAACATAAGCTGCGGTCTCATAGAAGGCAGTGTAATGTACCATAGCTCCTGCCAGCGGTTCTTGATACCATCCACAGTACCCGCTTCAACCAGCGATCGGTCGATCGTCTGGAGGCCCGCAATGAAGGCGAGGAAGCTCGTGCCAAGGCTGAGCCACAGCTGTACGAGGATGACGATCGCCAGCACGTACTTCTCGTTTGCAAGCCATAGGATCGGCTCCAGAATAACGCCGAGGCGCATCAGAAAACCGTTCATATATCCATAGCTGTCTCCCGAAAAAATGATCAGCCAGATGAAAAAAACGTTGCCTGAAATGGAAGGCGCATAGAACACAAGTGTCATGACGGCCCGAATTTTGGGCGACAACTCGTTGATGATCCACGCAAACAAAAAGCAGGCAATATAGCTGACAGGACCCGTAATAACGGCAAACAGCAGCGTATTTTTAAGAGCGATCAAAAAAACATCGTCGTTCAGGAACAGCCGCGAATAATTTTGCCAGCCGACAAATCGGGGCAGCTCCAGCATGTTGAAATGAAAAAAACTGAGGCCAAGCGAGAGGCCGACCGGAATGACCGTAAACAAGAAAAAGATCAGCATAAACGGTGCCATCAGTACGTAATAATGTCTGCTTAGGTACAAATCCCTTTTCAAAAGGGACCACCTGCTCGCCTGCCTGGCGTTAATGGCAGGCGCAGCGGGTGCCTTGGTGGTTTCTGCTTGCAACCGTTACCCTCCCTTCCTTCTACTTCAGATTGAATTCCTTGCGCTTGAGCTCGATTTCATCGTCAATGTACAGGACGTAGTCAGACAAGGCTTCGCGCGGATTTTCGTTCGCATTGACCACCTTGCGGAACGCGTTGTCGAGATGCCGGCCCGTAAAATATCCGCCGGGTACCTGGGGAATGCCCTTTACCCATTCCCACTGCTGCTCCAGGTTTTGATAATCCTTGACCGGCCAGGGCAGCTGCTCCAATGCTTCGATATTAGCGGTTGGATAACGCGCCGCGGCCCCCATCAGTCCCTCCATTTCCCTGCCATATTCAATCTGGGTCTGCTTGTCGGTCCACCATTTCATGAACGACCATGCAGCCTCCTTGTTCTTCGCGTTTTCCAGCATCATGACCGCACTTGTCGTGCTTGCAACCTCATGTCTTACAGAACCGTCCGCCAGCTGCGTGCCCGGAACGATGGTGAAATCCCACAGATTGCGGATCTCGGGAGCCATAACGGTCAACATGTTGTAGGTTGTGTAATCTGCAATGCCAAGCGGCATCTCCCCGGTACGGAAACGGTTTGGAAAATCAGCTTTAAGCGGAAATTTGTAATTGGTATAAAATTGCGTCCACCGCTTGAACGCATCCATGGAAATTTCCGAATCCAGCGCGCTCTCCTTTTGATCTTCCGAATAGAACTCGCCATCGTTCTGATATAAGAGCATGGCGAAGGTTGCGTTGGGTATCATGTTGGCATTGTTTGTTGTATCCTCGATTGGCAAATAGAACTCCATATTGTGCTTTTGCAGCACCGAGATGGCATTATACACGTCCTGCCATGTTTTGGGCGGCTCGAGGCCAAGCTCGTTCAGGACATCCTTGCGATAGAACAGCATTGGAAAATGCTGCTGCTCTGGAAGAGCATAGACCCCATTGTTATAGCGGTAAGGCGTCAGTCCACTCTCCCGAAATCGGCTTGCAACCTGCTCAAAGTCCGGGAATCCGCTCAGGTCGGCTGCCGCATTACGCATCGCGTAATTGACCGGAATATCCTCGCCCATCTGCATCGCTACATCCGGGCCTTCTCCAGCCAGCGTCGCAGGCAGCAGGATATTGGGCGGAACAAGTCGCAGCTGCACGGAAATATCCGTTTCCGGTGTGAAAGATTCATCAATCAGACCTTTCAGCACCTGAGCCTGGTCACGTCCGGTCGTAATCCATACCGTGATGGAATCCTTTTTCAGCTCCGTGTTGCCGATGCTGTCATAATCCTCGGTATAGGAAGCGACGTAGGCACCCACTTCGTGCTTCATTTGCTGCAGCAGAGTAGCCCCGGCCTCTGGCAGCTTCTGATCCGGTGAGGACACCAGGAGGTAATCCAGTGCAATAGGCTGTTCACGAACGGATAGAATCCATGTTCCCAACCCGCCCACATTGATCTTGAAGGTATCCAGACGTTTGGGCACCGTTTCCGGTCTTGCCGCCATATCCTCCAGCTGAACGACCATCGCATGCAGTACGGCTACCTTGTCGCTTTGCTCACCTGTCGCCTGCTCCAAATAGTTGGCAACCGAACGGAGGATGCCTGCCTGCCGCTTGAATACCTCGGTCATCTCGGGAATGCGCTGTTCAAGCTGGTAATCCCTCAAAGGATCAGGCTTGTTGGATGTAATCATCAAAATTTTGCGGTACATTTCATTAAGATCCAGCACGCTGGATTCCACCGTTCGCAGCAGCGGAGCGATATCCCCCAACGTAACCGTCATTCGCAAGCGATGTGTTCCTTTTGAGAGCCGGAACAGGTAAGGCTCGCTTTCGCCCAGTACCCGTGTCTGCCATTCGGGGCTGTAGGTAAAGCGAATACGTTCCACTTCCTTAAATGGAACCTTGCCGTCAATCATCAGGCTTCGTGTCGCATACACACCGCGAAGCTGGTCCTGCTTC
Organism: Paenibacillus sp. E222; assembly: GCF_013401555.1. Lineage (NCBI taxonomy): Bacteria > Bacillati > Bacillota > Bacilli > Caryophanales > Paenibacillaceae > Paenibacillus > Paenibacillus sp. E222. The sequence continues at coordinate 4,431,873 of NZ_CP058552.1, read as the reverse complement.
ACCTTGAGCGCAATCTGGTACAGGCCATCCTCCGGCACGTCTACATCCCATTCGATCCATTCGCCGGGCAGCTTCCAGTTGGTGCCTCCAATAGCATTGATCCGGATTTTGGATACATCGTAGGGCTCGAGGGAAGGACTCGACCGATCCGAGATCGGTGCAAGGGTTGGTGACGATTTACTCACCGCCTGTTCTCCCTGTACCTTGAGCATGACAGCTTCAGCCGGCTTCAATCCGGCCGATGCATAAGCGGTCTGCAGCTCTGCGTAAGACGGAATGTTCTCTTCCTGGTACAGCTCGATATAATCGATCGCCATGCTTTCGCGCAGCGAGGTCAGTGACAGCTTTTGTTTTCCCTTTTCAAAATAAAACTGGTACGGCTCCTCGAAGTAACCGGCGCTGTCCTTGAAGGCGGCAAGCTGCCAAACGGGCTTCTCCACCTGCCGTGGCCTGAGATCATTGCCGCGATCATCCCTTCGCACGCTGTCTTCCCGGTTCCCCCATGCCCTGTCAAATAACAGCACATCGGCTCCCCTGAAAGGAACCTCACCGTTAAGGGTCAGCTTCCGTTCAATGCCGGAGCTTTTGCCCGTGACAGAATAATAATGAATGCGGATCTGGTATAAACCGCTCGCCTGTACAGGGACTTCCCAGCTGATAGTGCCAGCTTCCGGGGTGATGACCGCTTTCCCGTCCAGTCCGGCATATCCATCGACAGTCTCGAACTCACCGTCGGCAGCGTGAATGAAGGATTCTCCTTCGATTCGCACAGCCTGCTCCGGCTTGGCTGCATCTGTGTAATTGGAAAGGTAATGCTCATAGCTGCGTGGGTCGTCTGTACCTGATACGGCTTCAAAATCCTCGCGCGCCTGAGCTATACCCGGACCGCGATCCCGCGCAGGGTAAATGCTCCATATGGAGAAGATCAACGCAATGACGAGCAGCAGGATCAGTCCTTTTTTCTTTCGTGACCGCATGTTCCAAAATGTCCCCCTTCCTTCTGGCGTGGAGCATGGCTAAGCTGTATCACTCTCCGGGACAGTGCGTATAGGGCCTTGCATCCGTTCCGGAGAGAACCGCATCATTTCTTTGGTTTGTATACCTCATCGATAGCAGCCTGGAACGGCGCCTTGTATTTTTCAATGACGGTTGAAACGGAAACACCATCGACCAGCTCACCGTTGAAATCCCAGAAAGGAAGTGACGGGAACGTATTGTGATCAAGCACCAGCATGCCTTCGGCAACTGTTCTGGCATTTTCGATGTCAGCTTCGTCCGCCAAGTGGGTCTCCAGGGTTGATTGTCCGGGGTAATCGTAAATTGAATCGATCTCGTTGATTTTTTCCCAGATATACATTAACTGCTCTGGATGCTCAACTGCTTTCGGAATCGTCAGTGCCTGATATTGCGACTCGCCAGAGTGGTACGCGGTTGCACTTGGTCCTTTCGGGAAAGGCAGGAAGCCGATATCATAGTCCTGCATATCTGTTTTGATACCTTCGATCTCGTACATGGCGCCCGAATACATCAACGTATTGCCCTGACGGAAAAACGTGGCAGGTTCAGTCCAATCCCCGCCTTCCGAGGCTCTGCCGACTTGCTCGGTAGCCATTCTGGAAACAAAGCTCAGTGCTTCTTTTGTTTTTGGATCATCCAGATTTTGCTTGTCACCATTGGTCAGTGAGGCTTCGTTGGAATACAGCACCGGTTCAAGCAGTCCCCTTTGGGCTAATCCCCAGGTATCGAGCTTGCCGTCGTTATTGCGGTCCTTGTTTGCCTTTTTGGCTACTTCAATAAACGTATCCCAGTTCCACTGATCTTCGTCCACATATTCCTGCAGCGGCTTCATGCCGAGTTCCTGCATAAGTGTGCGATTATAAAAAATACCACTGATAAATGAAGATTGATCCTCGGTAAATCCATAACCCCTGCCTTCATACTGCATGTATTGGTTGGTCGTTTTCTGGTTAAACACTTTATCGTTCTTGGTATACTCATCCACTGGCCATAACAGATCTTGCTTGGTCAATGCCGGGATAGCGTAGCTTTTGCCCAGCCGAACAATGTCCCCTAGCGGTTCTCCCGCCATCAGGGAGGCCACGACCTTCTCCTGGTACTCGCCAAAATCGATCGAAATGTATTCGATGTTAAAGTTGTGCTTTTTCTTGAGTGCTTCCAGATTCTCGATGCGCTGAATGTTGTCCGGGTTGCTATCGGTCATTTCCATGTTCCACCAGGCAACCACCTTAATCGTTCTTCCCCCCATGTCAAAATCCATCTCCGGCGTTGATGTCTCATTCTTGGGTTCTGTTTCGTTCGTAGTCTGCTCCTCCTGCGGTGCTTTCGTTTCTGGCTCTGTCTGTGCGCTGGAGCCGGTACTGCACGCGGTAATCAACAGAAACATTACAAGAACAAGGCTAATCATCATGAACGTATTTTTTCTCATCGTTGTCCCCCCTTGAATATGGCTTACCGTTTTCCATCAAAAGTGTAGCTCTTGAATGAAAGCGTTAACAACCTGTTAAAGTAAAGGTGTTTACCCTGTCAAAATATAGGTTTTGGCAATTTGAATCCAAGTTAGCGTATTTTCAACATTAATTGGTAAACAAATGGACCATCTGCAAAGAAATGCACATTGTATGCGCTTTCTTTTATTCCCATAATGAAATAAAGACATGAGTCATACTGGTTTCGAGAGGGTTTGAGGCTCAGAGGGATTCAAATCAAGCGAAAGTGAGGTTTCCTTCATGCATAACATCTTGCTTGTGGATTTCAACCGCCATGCTTGCGGAGAATTACAGAAGCTGCTGGGGCGCTACAGATCCGATTATGCCATCGGAGATTGTGTAGTCTCTGCGCAAGCCGCTTTGCTGGCTTTGGCAGAGCGGGAATTTTCTGTCGTACTCGTGAACACGGGAGGATGTGCTGCTGCAGGTTTGTGGGTATGCCACTATATTCGAAAGAAAAGCCAGATTCCGATCCTTTTCATGGGCGGAGTGGATCATTTCAGGCTTGTACGCAAAGCTTTGGCGTATCAGGTCAGCGATTATTTGCCAGGCCCCGTCCGGGCCTCCGCCCTCCTCAACAGTCTGGATCAGCTCAAGCTCAGGCTGGACGCGGAGCCCGCGAAGAGATTTCCATCCACCTTCAAATCACCTATTCATCTGGAAGGTAAACATCTGCATTCCGGCCAGGTGATCAAGATTGTAAAAGCATATGTACGTGATCATCTGAGCAGTGACATTACACTGAAGAAGATTTCCGACATGCTTCATTTCAATTGTGCCTATCTTGGTCAAAAATTCAAAATGGAAGAGAACATATCCTTTAATCATTATTTAATGCAGCAGCGGATGGAAAAAGCCAAGCTTCTGTTGATATCCACCAATTTGCGGATTTACGAAATTGCCAGCGAGGTTGGATATACGGATACAGACTGGTTTTATAAAAAATTCAGAGCATATACCGGGGAAAGCCCCAATGTCTATCGAAAGCAACAAACGTTCACCGCATAGTTTTGGAGCAGCCCCTTTTACGATTCGGATAACAAAAACAGAAGCAAGACCACAGGTTCATCTCACCTGAGGTCTTGCTTCTGTTCATATTCACTTCTATTTTAACGAACCAAAAGAGATTCCCTAAATTCCTGGGGAGTCATGCCTGTCACTTTTTTGAAAAAGCGGGTGAAGGAATGCGCTGCCTCATAACCAACCTGGAGTGCAACCTCCCGAACCATGAGATCGCTATTCCGCAGCAGCTCCTTTGACCTTCGAACTTTCAACTCGTCAATAAATTCAGAGAGGTTGATCCCCATCTCCTGTTTGAAGAAACGGGAGAGATAGGATGGATTGAAATGATGAAGCTCCGCCAGTCTCACCAGGGAAAGGTCTTCTTCCAGATGTTCCTTGATGTAAGTACACAGGGAATGAATGACCGCATTTGCTCGCTCCTGCTCATCCAAGCCCTTGAAGCGCACGAGCTGGTCAGTTGCCTGATACAGCACCTGCACCGCGTCCTTCATAGACGCATACTCGCTCAGACGAAGCAATCTGCGCTGATCGGGAATATCCTGATGCAGTCCCCATCGATTGATGGTCGAATACAGGTGCAGCGCTAGATTATAATAGGTTTCCATTGCCCTCTCCATCGTCACATCCTGTTGAAGCAGTTCATTGACCAGCTCTTCAAACACTTCGTAAAATTGCTGGATTCGCCCGGTTTCCAAATACCCTGACATCACCTCAATTCGGCTGCTGACCCGTGTAAGCTCCCTATGGTCCGGATTCGGCAAAGCATCTTCATGATCGGTGAGCACCATGGAAATGCCGTCTCCGATCTTCATCCAATGCAGCTGCCTTAATCGCTCGTATTGCCGGGTAATGTCAGACCAGTTGCAGCTTTTCCCGCTTAACGCAAAAGCCACAGATATGCCAAGCGAAGCCATGCAGGCTTCCTGTACCAATTCGAGTGTGCCCTCCAGATATCGGACCAGGGAATGGGCTGGCTCCGCTTCTGGCTGTTTGGATTGAATCAGCCACACCACATCTCCATAATGGTCTGCCACGCTGGCATGATAGGTGTGCTCATCCAACAGGGAAGAACCGATCTTTCGTGCTGATGCCTGAATCTGAGCGCGCTCCGCATGCAGAGGTTTATCCTTATAATCCAATCGGCCCAGCACAACGTACACAGGGGCCGAGGAATGCAAACCAATGTCACGCCTGGTCCATTCATCCTGAATCTCACTTGATCCCGCTGTATATGCTGTGCAGTTCTGAAGCAGGTTCCGCAGATACTCTTCCTGCTGGAGCTCCGCCAGCTGACAGGTGACCTCATGGGACTGCTGCAGCAATTCGTGCATGCGGTGACTCTGCCGAATCTCTTGCATCACTTCCTCAACCACAGCCATGATCTTGTCATACCCTTCGGTTTTGAGCAAATAACGTACATTCGGCATTTGAAATGCCTTGTAGGCATAATTAAAGTCGCTGTATCCAGTGAGGAAAATAACGCGGCAGTGTGACCAGTACGCCTGGATCTGCTCTGTCAGTTCAAGACCGCTCATGCCAGGCATACGAATGTCTGTCAACACGATATCGATCCTTGAGCGTTCCATCCATGTTAAAGCCTCCTTGGCTGAATAAGCCTTGCATACATCAAGCCGTTCGGGCATATGGCTTACAAAGGTTTCGTAGAGACTGTCTGTAATAATTTCCTCATCATCCACAATCAAAAGTCGATACATCCGTCTTCCCTTCCTTCCATTTGAATTCGGATCGTGACCTTCAACCCCTGCATCTGCTCGCTTCTGGTCAAAAACAGGCCGCTTCCTTCACCGAATGTCAGCACCAGGCGCCGATGAATATTCATGAGTCCGGTCATTTCATCCGAACTGCCGTCTTCAAGCAAGCGCTGCTGAAGCGCATGAATCTGTTGATCCTTCAACTCGTGCCCATTGTCCTCCACAATGATTTCTGCGATATGCTCCTTCATGCTGAACCGGACTCGAAGCATGCCCTGATCCGTCTTTTTCTCAAGACTGTGCTCATACGCATTCTCAATGATAGGTTGTATGATTAACCTTGGAACACAAATGCGCTTCATATCCGGTGGCAGCTCCCCAAAGTCGGCCTGTATTCGTCTGGAAAAACGCAGCTTCTGAATTTCCGTATACACGCGCGAATGGGCAGCTTCCTCATCAAGACTTACATGATCTGTTTCGTTTCGCGTAATGAACCTGAAATACTCGCCAAGCATGTTGGCAAATTGCTCAATGCGCGCTGTATCCCCCGTTCTTGCGAGCGAATTGATAATGAAAAAGCTGTTGTACAAAAAGTGAGGATTAATCTGCGACTGAAGCTGCTTCAATTCGGCGCGCTGCATCATCATTGTCTTTTTGAAATCCCGATCAATCAGCAGCTGAAGCTTCTCAAGCATCTGATTGAACCGGGTGTACAGGAAGCCAAACTCATCCTTGCGCTTGTGCACGATGGGGATATCCAGCACACCGGTCTCCATTTTTTTAAATCTTTTGACGAGCAGCAGCAGTGGAATATGAATGAGCCTGTAGCTGGAATAGAGATAAGCCGATATCGCGACGAAAGATGTCACTGCAAACAGCCAGGCCCAATGATAGAACTTGCTTAAGGGCCTCTTCACACTTTCCTCCGGCAAGTACGTTGCTACCGACAAGCCCAATGAACTCATATCGCTCTGGCTCACATAATAGCGTGTACCCTCCACCTTTACCTGAAAGCCGCCAGGATTGCGCTCGACAATGTGATCACGATAGTACGGAAGGATAAAATCACGCTTCGATCGGTCTGTGATAATATGACCCGTCTTTTCCTCAATAAGAAAAGAGCCGCTGTCCGGGTACAGATTAAGCTGGGTTAGTGCATTTTGAAATTGCTCTGTATCCAGCTCGACCTGGACGGCAAACAGCGGTTCCTCTCCCTTTTTGCCAGTCAGGCGCACGGCACTTAGGTTCATGGTGCCCTCCTTCACCGTAAAGCGAGTGCCTTTTCCCTGCTTGCCGGAGCTGAAGTATTCATAGGAAGCTTTGTCATAATCATCGATGCCATGGGTGGCCGAGATGCTCTTGCCAATCGTGCGGATATGCACATGAACGTTCTTGATGTAAGCACTGCTGTTCTTGAACGTAGCCAGCCGCTCGGACAAATAGTTCAAAGTATCGCGGCGCTCTACCTGATCCATCATGCCCCACAGAATGGCGAGCCTGTTCAGTTTCCTGTCCTCAACGATATCGAACTGCTGCAGCTCCAGCCATTCGATTTCCCGATTCAAATCATCCAGATATCGGGCAAGCCGTCTTTCTGTTGAAGAGGATATTTCCTGACTAGCGTTGTCATAGCTCCAGTTGTACAGATACAGGCCCAGCAGAATCAGCGGAAGAACAAAGATCAGATAGGTTACAACCAGCCGGGCAAAAATGCTGCTGCGCCAGGATTGGGCAGGGAATTTAAGCAACACATCCCCCTCCATCGCAACAGGCCGGATGGTTCGTTTGCACATTTTGCAAATGAATACACCCTTGAGGAACGGTCAGCGTTCCAGTGCTGTTTTGGTTTTGAGCCACGTATTAACCTCCGTTGTGATCTGTTCTCCGCCTAATTTGAGCCAATTCTTCACAAACTGGTCGAACTCTTCAATCGGTCTTCCCAGAATAATGTTCATGTATGCTTCAAGCTGAAGATCATTAAGAATCATCTGCCGATCGATCATCGTTTCGGTAATTCCCCCCGTGAATTGGTCGTATAAAAGCTGTCCGTTACGCTCGTAGCCATCGGCTATGCTGAAAGCGCCTGTTGGACCGTAGGTTTGATTCCAGCCCCAGCCGCTTTCGACATCTTGAGTCACATAGGCTTCGATTCTTTTTTGAATAGCGGATGCTTCATCCTGAAGAACAGCAAGATTGCCGGATCGCTGACCCTCCCGAATTTGCCGATAAGCGTCGAGATTTTTGGTGCCCGGAAAGGGAGTCACCGGCGAAAGCATCCACACCGCCTTGGAATCGTCATTGTAGTACGTTTCGTACTGCGCCTGCTCGCCCCAGTTCGTCTGCAAATGAAGATTCATGAGCTTCATCACCACTTCAGGATGAGCGTAACCCTTCCTGACGGCGAAATATTGCCAAGCATTGGTGCGAAGTGGTACTTTAATTTGCCTGCCAGATTCGGCTACTATGGGGTATGCTTGCCAATCCGCTTCTGCATCGTCCTCTCGGCTCGACTGGATCATGAAGGGTGTCCACTGTTCTCCGTACAGCATGCCGATTTTCCCATCTTTGATCAGACGAACGGCTTGCGTACCCTTTTTATAGCTAAATTCGGGATCAAGCTGTCCCTCCAGGTACATCGTTTGCAGAACCTGAAGCGCTTCCCGGACTTCAGGCTGGATGCCGCCATAAACGAGCTTGCCATCTGCATCTTTGATCCATATATTCGGGTATGCCCCATATCCGGCCATCAGACCGGCAACCCCCATCACCGGGTCCCACAGATGATTGGTTAGCGCAAGGCCGTAGGTGTCAGGTTCACCGTTGCCGTCAGGGTCCTCTATTGTAAACGCTTTCGAAATATCAAGCACGTCCTCCATCGTCTCGGGTGGTTGAAGTCCCAGACGTTCAAGCCAATCGGTTCTGACCCACAAGTACTGGGCTGTCTCGATGGAGGAGGCCGTTTCCGGTATCGCCATCAGCTTGCCATCAATGGTAGCGGCATCAAACGGTCCGCTTCCTTCTGCCTCCAATATGCTCTTCGCAAACGGCGATGCATACGTTGTGTACACCTCGGACAGATCCTGGATCAGCCCCGCATTGCTCAGCTGCCTTAATTGGTACGGATTCACCTTAACAACGTCCGGAATGCGTCCGGAAGCAAGGGAAACACCCAGCTTCTGACCGTACACGTCTCCTTTGGCAATCCAGTCATAGCGAAGTTTAATCCCCAGATCTTGCTCATATAACCGGGTCCAGCGATTGTCCAGCAGTGTCTCTCCCGGCAGCTGGCTGATCATCCGCTCCAGATCATCCCCGGCCTCCCTGACAAAAGATACTTCTACAGGAGAACTGTATTTTTCGAAAATGGAATGATTCCCGGATGGCTGCTCATCCACGACTGCCAGGCGTTGTACCGAATATCCGCTCGTATGGTCTGTTGGTATACATGCACTGAGCAAAAGAATGACGACCCACTTTGTTTTGGTTAAAGCAGCAATACGCACATCATGCACCCCGATTCGTCTGTAAAATATCATTTCCAATATTGGAATCTTTTTATAATTGTACAATAAAAAGCTCCAGTTGAAGCAGAAATACCTGTTCTATTGCAAGAAAAACATCTAGCGAAGTCCTTCAGAGAAGTCGGACCGTATTTAGCAGAAGTTCTTCTTGGAATATCAGGAAACGAAAGCTTCGAAGATCAACCGTTCTGATATCATAAAAAAAGCCGCCGGCTCGGCGACTTCTATACAGGTTTGTTCTCGTCCTCCGACACGATCACATCATATTTAAAATTCGAAAAATCAGCGATACCCCCGGTCACTCTCGTCGAATATAAAAACAATCCGATTCGGCAGCCCATAAAATGATCCAGCTTATAAATCATCTTGTGTGAAATGCCAAGCTGCCTCCACTCTGCCCCCTCCAGATAGGAGAACGTACACTCGTCCTGATTGTCCACGAAGTTGCCAAAAGCCTTGAGCGTAACCACTGATCCTGAAACAGGTATCCGTGCATGCTCGGTGGCAGGTTCCGCATCAATCAGATTGCCAAATATCGATGAATCCTCACTTTCTCTTGCCAGCATGACCAGGTAAAATCGCCCTTCGTTCTTCGTCAGCGCAATTAAACCGTATGTACCGATCAGAAAACACAAACCTGCATAATCACCCTCCTTCAGCCGGCTGCCATCCAGTGTAACCATTGCTTCACAGGCGGGGCCCATCGCACGCTGCGTCAGCGTATTAACCGCAAAGGTCAGATTGGGGCTGATGTGCGCGGTTTGAATCCGATACACGCCAGGCTGGTCCGTCACGGACCAGAGCGCATCATTCGGGGTATGGTTCCATTGCCAAACATCCTTGAGCTGTACTTTCCCCTCTTCATTCACTTCGTAGTGAAAATCATCGCTGTCAACCAAAGGTTTGTAGACGTGATCCGGTCTCGTGCTTGGCACTGCGATCTCTTTTGGCGCTTCCCTGGCGAACACCGGGATATCGTTCTCAAAGTGCAGGGGGACCAGCACAGGGACGCGCCCAACCGCCCCGTGATCCTGAAACAGCATGGCATACCAGTCGCCATCCGGCGTATCGACGATTCCCCCCTGGGCAACACCTGAATTAAAGTAGCCCATATCATCGTTAAACACTTCCCCGCCAACAAATGCGTCTTCCAGGGAATCCGCCATATAACATGCCTGTGTTCTCCGGCCGGAAGCCTTGGATATGTGGATCAGAAATACATAATACTTGCCGTTGATTTTGTAGAAATGAGCCCCTTCGTAACCAAGGAAATAAGGCTCTTTGTCTTTTACGATCATGCGCTGTGCTCCACCGGGCTTGGGTCCGGACAGATCAGAGCTTAACTCGGTCAAATGAATCTCGGCATTGCCGTGCACCAGGTAAATTCGGTCATCTTCGTCGAAAAACAGGGAGCAATCATGATAAAAGCCTTCCACATACTGCTTGGTCCAGGGACCCGAGATCGTATCGGACGTGTACAGATATGTCTTATGGGTATCGTTTGCCACAAAAATGACATAGAACTTATGCTTGTGATATCGAAGCGATGCTGCCCACATGCCTTTGCTGTAAATCTGCCTGCCTTGCTCCAGCCGCTGCGCGGGTGTATCGTCAAGTCTGTCGTACACATGCGTAGCCACTTCCCAATGGGTTAGGTCATAGGAACGCAGGATGACGCAGCCTGGCATCATATGCATCGTTGTGCTGACCATATAATATGTGTCTTCAACCCGAATCACATCGAGATCCGGATAATCGGCCCAAATAATTGGATTTGCATGCATCTGCCTGTTCGCCCCTGTCTGTATTATATTTCCTGCACTTTTCTGATATCATGACTTTAGAAGCTGCCTTATTGATCAATTCAAAGACGGAACAACTATCGGCGGCAAATAATATCATGTTTTGATAGCGCATTCTTAACGCTTATTATTATGAAATTATAAAATAGAAAGACGCCTCAAAGAATGATATATGCTGACGCAAATTTGATCTATTCCAAGATTGGAGATAGCGATGACTACCATTTTCTATGTCGGCTATGACGCCGCTCACCCGAATGATTTCATCTATGACATACCGGAAGGGCATGATTTCTGGCTGCTTATTCTCACACAGACCCCTGCGGAGTTCTGGGTCCATGGAGAGATCAAAGCCTACCCTGCCAATTGTGCCGTGCTGTATCCACCCCATCAAAAAGTGATGTATCGTGCCTGCTCGGATCAATACGTCAATGATTGGGTGCGATTCCGTTCTGAGGAATCATATATACTGGAAACAACGCTTCCTCTAGGCATTCCGATCCCGCTTCCTGACCCCGGCTATTGTCATCAGCTATTCCAATTGCTGGCTACGGAAAACTTTCTTCATTGCGATTACCGTGAGCTGTCCATTGACTATTTGTTTCGCATCATGTTCAACAAGCTGGTCGAAGCCTCGCAATCGGCAGGAAATACACCGCATTATCAAAATCTGCTGAATTTGCGCAAAGCCATCAATCACCATCCAGGCCACGAATGGACGGTTTCGGCAATGGCCGATTATGTTCATCTAAGTTCAGGCTACCTTCAGTCGTTATACAAAGCTGTATTCGGCATCTCCTGCATGGACGATGTCATTCAGTCCAGAATACGCCTCGCCAAAGAAAGGCTCATCCACGGCCGATCCAGAATTTCAGACATCAGCGAGCTTTGCGGATATCGAAATGTGGAGCATTTCTCCAGACAATTCAGACAAATTACAGGCTGCACACCGCGTGCATATCGCAAATCCGCTTCCCGATTATAGGACATGCACGCATATGCAATCCGCCGTTCATAAGGCGTTCAACAGGAGGCATTCAACAGAAAAGATCAGCCAGACTGGAGCTCTTCTGGCTGATCTAGACATCTAATTCATGATCGTCTGAATCAGACGAAAAATTTGCGATAAAGCATTTACGAGACTTTATACGAGTCTTTACGACGCTTCCTGCTTTATCCACGCTTCCTGCCTGCTTTATTGATGCTTGGTAATCCAGCCGATGAGATCCGAGGTCGCTTCCTCGCGGTTAAGCTTATTCTGCATCTCGTGCCGGGCCTGCGGGAGATGATTAGCACTTCACATCCTTGATTCCTGCACTTTTAAACAGGTTCATGATCATATGTGTCCCGATTATTTCCTATTCCAGAATGCCCTCCGGCTGAAGGACAATAAAAACGGTCATCAGACAAAACAATATCGTATGGATTGTATTCAATATTGCTTCCCGACGCTTTGATGGGGCAAACGGGACTTCGGGTCCAGTTTTACACTTGCTTATTCAAAACTCCATTCCCTGATACTGATGCCTTGCTTGCCGGATGCTCCCCCAACCACCATATAAATGTCATGAACTCCCTGTGCATCTGTAATTCCAGTAGAATGCTCTTTCCATCGAGCTGATATGTCCGATCCAGGTGATCCACCCGATGCCGGAATCACAAGCTGGCCAATCAGCAGTCCGTCGGGGCGATCCAGATGAAGCTCCAGCACCGCCCCCTCGCCTTCATTGAAGATTGAAGCTGTAAAACATGCTGCCCCTTCATTGCCAAAATCAACCTTCGATAACGCAATCCAGCTGCCTCTTTCCATCACGGTAACGACAACGTCAGAAACGGCAGCATCCGCAGTGTCCCGTGTACATAATCGCTCCGTCTTCACCCCTGCACTCCATCCCATTGTGGCAGCAGCTACCCGCTGATAAGGATTGAACAGCTTGATCTGTTCAACACCTTCATAATCTGCGGCCACCTCGTTAATGCGGTCATCAACTTCGCTGAAGCTAATCCGGTTCAGATGTGTGGAACGATAACCATCAGGAACTTCCATCGCCTGCGATAACGTCTGGGCATGATAAGCAATGTACCAGTGCTCCAAAAATTGAAAAATGGCATGATGGTTGTTGCCGCCAACGCCAAAAAAGTGTCCCGGATTGCGCAGGATTGTTCCTCTGTAGGTCCATGGACCCATGGGCTGGCTGCTCGTCATGTAAGCAATTTCACCGGGTGGCGGACTGCCCTCCGGACGAATACCCTCGTCAAAGTTAGAACAGTAGGTAAAGTAATAAATATTGTTGAATTTGTGAATCCCCGCATCCTCAAACATGTACGGAGCGGGGATAACCCTCGCGCGTCCAACCACACTGGTCATATCTTCACCCAACGGCATAACTCTTGCGGTATCCGGCCTCTCCGCTCTCCCTTCCGGTATACCTCCTCCAAAATAGATATAAGCTCTGTGATCATCGTCTACCAGCACGGCCGGATCGAACAGCCACGTTACATCTTCAACACCCGGAGTATCTCTGGTAATGAGCGCTTTTCCAATAGGATCTAACCAAGGCCCGACCGGACTCGGGGCGGACAATACACCGATGCCGCTGGCATTGTTAGAAAAATAAAGAAAAAATCGATCCTGCCCGTCGATGATCTGATGTGCAGCGGCTGGTGCCCAGGATTGAATGGCCCATGTGGCTGCGCCTTGAGGCCCTGCCACATGAATCTCCCCATGATCGGTCCAGTTAACCAAGTCGTCTGAAGAGATGACTGTTATGCGATTGATCGAGTGAAAACTGTTTTTCTGCGGATTGCCCTCCGAATCATATTCCAGCTTATCACTCGTCATGTACAGATAGACACGACCCTCGAACACCAGAGCATACGGATCGGCTCCAAATTTATGGGCAACCAAAGGATTGTTATTGGGTGGAAGTTTCCCTATGGCCTTACTGAACTTCACAGCAGCTGGAGATGGATGACTCTGTTCCGTTTGTTCACTCGCATTTGAAGCAGAATTGTAGTTCATCAATCGTTCCTCCATTTAGGTTGGATGTACATCTTTTCCCCGCTCTGCGATTTTCCTGATCCAGTCCCAATACGCAGGAAAACGCTTGCAGTAGAAGACGCATTTATGTTAGGATGATTACATTTTAAGGTAAAGCTGAATACATTTTCATTGCGTATTCCGCTCTATTTATTGCGCGAAAGGACAAGGAGGTGCTACATGAACGGATCCACTGAATATTTTTACGATCCCATCCAGTCCGAGCTTTTATATCTGCATCGCGTAACTACGTATCCATTGGAAACAATCTATCATCGCCATGATGCATACGAGATCTACCTGTTTATTCGCGGCAATGTCAACTTTTATGTGGAGAACCGATGTTATCATCTGGAGCCGGGGGATTTGCTTATCATGTCTCCTGAGGAAATGCACCGTGCCTTTATTTTGGATGAAACCGAATATGAACGAATTACGATAAATCTAAAAAAAACGTATCTGTGTCAGTTGTCGACATTATCAACCAACCTATCCGCATGTTTTGATAATCGTCCAAAGGGACAAGAAAACATCGTTCACCTAGATGAATATCACATGAAGCAGATTTTGCATTTAACTAGCGAGCTGGAGGAATTGCTTGACTCAGATGTATATGGAGCAGATGTTAAGACCAACGCAGTTATTGCACAGTTGTTGGTGTTGATTAACCATTCGTTCCACAATAAAACCTCTATACCCGTCGATATCATGCCAGAGATGGTACGCAAAACAATGGAATATATTGAAGCGCACATCTCCCAGGAAATAACGCTTCGCAAGCTTGCCGAGGCTTTTTATCTGAACAGCACGTATATCAGCCGCCAGTTTAAAAAGCATACCGGACTAACGATCCGCTCTTACATATTGAACCGTCGTATTGAACTGGCCAGATATTACCTGTCCGGGGGGATGAGTATAACGGAGGCCTGCTTCCAATCGGGGTTTCGCGATTATGCCAATTTTATTCGAACCTTTACCAAAATTACCGGAGTCTCTCCGGGCAAATATAGCAGGCAAGTGCAACATATTCCTGATCCTTTTATTACTTCAGTTCCATAATACCCACGCTCAACATATTAATCTGCATATCTTATGCTGTACCTTAATTTAAAGGAGGAATTAAAGATGGGCTATGGATGCGGAGAAAATGTTGGTGGAGTTGGAGTAGGTGGATGCGGATACCCTGGATGGACTTCTACCGGAGCAATTTTGGTTCTGTTTATTCTTCTGGTCATTATCACTAAAGCCTGTTTGTTCTAGAACATTTTTCTGTTGAGATACGAAGACCGTCAACCTTAAGTGGTTGGCGGTCTTTTGTTCGAATGCACCTTTTCCCCACATATGACACGGTGTCACTTTTATTGTTGACGTATAACATTGGTGTCATATATAATTCATTAATCATCAATTGTGACACAGTGTCACTCATTAAGATTGGAGGATCATATTTGCCCAAAAAAACATTTTTTCACTTATCGAAAGAAAAACAGGACACGTTAATTCAATGTGCCAAAAGGGAATTTTCACGAGTTCCATTACACGAAGCGTCCATCGCCAATATTATCAAAGACGCGGGAATCTCCAGAGGAAGTTTTTATCAGTATTTCGAGGAAAAAGAGGATCTGTATTATTATCTGTTGAACCAGTCCTCGCAGAAAAATAATGACCGATTTATTGCAGCTTTAAAAGAGAACAACGGAGATGTATTCGAAGCTTTTATCGATTCATTTCAATTTATGATTCAGAATCACACTAATCAAGAACACAAAAACTTTTTTAGAAATGCTTTTTTAAACATGAATTATAAAACAGAGAAAACATTTACAAATAATATTTATGAAGAAAACCGGGAAAATCAGCTTTTACCTATCATTGAGTTAATGAACACGGAAACTTTAAATATACAAGGTGAACGAGAATTGCAGCATATTTTAAAAATCATTATAGCTGTAACCTTTGATAACCTGATTCAAGTGTTCGTAAAGGATTTGACCTATGAAGAAGCTTTAAAAAATTATGGTGAGCAGATGGAACTGCTAAAAAGAGGATTTAAAAAAATTTAATAGATAGATATATTTATACACATATATTTAAACGAGCTAAGGGATCAAATGAAGTGTCAAAAAAGGAGAAAACAAATATATGGATTCAGCTTTACAGGAAAAAAAACCACCCTATTTAATGATTGCCATTCTTTTTATTGGTGCATTTGTTTCATTTCTAAATAACTCGCTCTTAAATGTAGCGCTGCCATCCATTATGGTGGATTTGAACATTAAAGACTATTCCACGATTCAGTGGCTATCTACTGGCTATATGCTGGTCAGTGGTATATTAATTCCGGCGTCAGCATTTTTATTAACACGTTTCTCCAATAGAAGTTTGTTCATTACTTCCATGACCATTTTCACTTTAGGTACGGCCATAGCAGCCGTTGCACCAAACTTTGGTTTATTACTTACAGGAAGAATGGTTCAAGCAGCAGGCTCTTCAGTAATGGGACCCCTGTTAATGAATATTATGCTGGTAAGTTTCCCACGAGAAAAACGCGGAACAGCAATGGGTATTTTCGGATTAGTTATGATTACCGCCCCAGCAATCGGGCCCACATTATCAGGTTTCATTGTAGAATATTATGACTGGCGTTTACTTTTCGAAATGATTTTACCGTTAGCCGTCATTAGCTTATTATTAGGGATTTGGAAATCCAAAAATGTAATGCAGCAAAACAAAAATGCAACACTGGACTATTTCTCGATCATATTATCTTCCATCGGTTTTGGTGGTTTGTTATATGGTTTCAGCTCTGCAAGTTCAGATGGCTGGACTGATCAAGTCGTCTTAATCACTTTAATCGTTGGAGCTATTTCCCTGATCGCCTTCGTTGTGCGTCAATTGAAAATGGAAACACCCTTGTTGGATTTACGGGTTTACAAGTATCCGATGTTTGCCCTTGGCTCTGTTATTGCGATTGTAAACGCAGTAGCGATGTTCTCCGGAATGATTTTAACACCGGCATACGTACAAAACGTAAGAGGTATCACACCACTTGATTCAGGTTTAATGATGCTGCCAGGTGCAATCATCATGGGGATTATGTCACCTATTACAGGTAGACTATTTGATAAATATGGTCCACGGGTTCTCGGCGTAATTGGACTTACGATTACAGCGATATCAACGTACATGCTGGCAAACCTGCAAATTGACTCTACGCACACTTATATTATCCTTGTGTACACTCTGCGTATGTTTGGTATGGCCATGGTGATGATGCCTATTATGACTAACGGCCTGAATCAATTGCCAACACGCTTAAATCCACATGGTACAGCTGTCAACAATACTGCTCAGCAAGTGTCCGGTTCGATTGGTACGGCTATTCTGATTACGATCATGAATTCGGTGACCAAAACAAAAGCGGAAGATTTAATGACGGGTGTTGACCCAACAACCTTGACAGCAGCCAATAAAGCTTTGTTAACCCAGGAAGCGTTGCTCGCCGGAATTCAATATTCCTTCTATATCGCACTTGGCATTAATATTGTCGCCTTAATATTAGTTTTCTTCATTAAACGTGCGGAAGTCAAAGATGAACCTGTCGAGGCTCTAAAAAATCATCAGGGTAAACCTAAAACAAAACCCGCAGTAAATTAATGAAAACCATTTGATCAAAAACAATACTGACAAAATTAAAGAATATATAATATAAATGGAGCCTACTATCTTTAAGATAGCAGGCTCCATTTTTTCTCTCCTCTAAACTTACATGTTAGGTATAATTTCAATCTAATCGACCGGGTATATATTCATCTCAGTGAAATTGTAGGGAATACGCTTTACGATGATCAGGTAAATCTATCTCAACAAAACTTGCTCAAGAAATATGATATTGAGTAGATCCATTGAAGTTTCATTTAAAATATCCTTTCAAATTCGAAAAGCCGGGTAAAGTTACTCCCGGCTTTTCATGTTATTTTCCAGTTTCACCAAACGTCTTTATGCGCTCCCCAATCTGGTCACGAACCTTTTGGAATACAGCCCATTTCTCCTCTTCTGTACCTTGCGCTTTCGCGGGATCATCGAATCCCCAGTGTTCTCGCTTCACTTGTGGAGGGGTCATTGGACATTTATCTGCCGCATCCCCGCATAATGTGACGACGAAATCTGCACTGTTCAGTAACTCGGAGTCAATAATGTCCGATGTCTGGCTTGAAATATCGATACCTACTTCGTTCATCGCTTCTACTGCTTTTGGATTCAAACCGTGAGCTTCGATTCCTGCACTATAGATGTTCCAGTCCTCACTCAGATATTTCTTGGCCCAACCTTCAGCCATTTGGCTCCGACACGAGTTGCCTGTGCATAGGAAGTAAAGTGTTTTCTTGCTCATGTTCATCATCTTCTCCTCGTTGTTTGAATTTATAGAATGCTTAACCACAGATAGAGACCCACTAGCGTAATAAGTAGAGTAGGAACTGTGATAATGATACCTGTCTTAAAGTAGGTGCCCCATGAAATCTTGACGCCTTTGGTGCTAAGCACATGAAGCCAGAGCAGTGTTGCCAGTGAACCAATCGGTGTAATCTTGGGACCTAGATCGGAACCAATAATATTGGCGTAGATCAACGCCTCCCGAACGGTCCCCGTAGCCGTTGTTGCGTCAATGGCGAGTGCGTCAATCAAAACCGTAGGCATATTGTTCATCAGAGATGAAATGATCGCAGCAATAAAGCCCATACCAATCGTTGCGACAAACAATCCTTGATCTGCCACGGCCTGGATGGCTACGGCCAGCAGATCCGTCAGACCCACGTTACGCAAGCCATAGACCACGACATACATACCGATAGAGAAGAATACGATTGCCCAAGGCGCTTCCTTAACGACTACTTTAGTCGGTACAGCAGAGCTACGAGAAGCCATAATCAGGAAGAATATAGCCACGACTCCTGCCACAATAGATACAGGCACACCGACTAATTCACTGCCAAAGTAACCGACGAGCAGGATGCCAAGTACAATCCATGACAACCTGAACATCTTCAGATCTTTGATCGCTGTTACAGGTGCTTTCAATTCACTTGCATCAAACCGTTTGGGAATGCTTTTCCTGAAAAAGAGATATAACACACCGATACTTGCAGCCAGTGAAAACAGATTCGGAATAAACATTCTGCCTACATACTCCATGAACGTAATACCGAAGAAATCGGCAGATACGATGTTTACTAGGTTACTTACAACCAATGGCAATGAAGTTGTATCCGCAATAAATCCGCTGGCAATAATGAAGGGAAACACTTTTTTCTCATCAAAATTCAGTGCGCGGACCATAGCCAGAACAATTGGGGTCAGAATCAATGCTCCTCCGTCATTGGCAAAGAAAGCAGAAACTACAGCTCC
Organism: Paenibacillus sp. E222; assembly: GCF_013401555.1. Classification (NCBI taxonomy): domain Bacteria; kingdom Bacillati; phylum Bacillota; class Bacilli; order Caryophanales; family Paenibacillaceae; genus Paenibacillus; species Paenibacillus sp. E222. Next base: position 4,412,862 of record NZ_CP058552.1, on the reverse strand, counting down.
TAAGAGGGAGACGTATACAAACATCCGAACACCTCTGCCATGAGCTGCCTTCGCCATATGTAAAGCTGCCCATTCAAAGAAACCGATACGGTCCAAAACCAATGAGATGATAATAATGGCCACAAAAGCAAGCGTGGCGTTCCATACCATTTGCGTAACATCCCAAACATCCTGGAAATGAACTACGCCTACAAGTAACGCCAGAATTGCTCCGCCGCAAGCAGACCACCCTATGGACAGGTTTTTAGGCTGCCAGATGACGAGCACTAACGTTATTAAAAAGATAATGCAAGCTAGAAAAGTAGAAAACAATCATGTACGCCTCCGATCAAATGAATTCCATCGCATAATCATATAACAATATACTTATATATTGCTTAAAAATTAATTACATACGGATGAAATGTTCTCTTTATTCAATGCCTTAAGAATGGCTGCAGAATCTGGCATAAATTCCAACACAGATTTAATATAAGGTGTATCCTCAACATTCAAAGAGTAGTATACCCATTGTCCACGTTTATTCTCTCTGACCAAGCCTTGATCCTTTAACTTGCGCAAATGCTGACTGATCCCAGGTTGTGACATGTCCAGTATGTCTACAAACTCACACACACACCATTCACGTTCTTTGAGGAGTGTAAGTATCGTCAGACGAGTCTTATCCCCAAGCAATTTTAACTTATCTGATGCTTCTTGAATAGAATTCATATCACTTACCTCCTTTTCTATACATAAGCACATGCTTATATTATAATGCACAAGTCTTCTTGTCAATTTTAATTCAAAGTGAACATAAAACTATTGGTTTACATTTGTTCCAAGAATTTCATGTTAATCAGACCTATTCCAGGTTAATTGGAACAAGATGAACTACAATCATTTGTTTGCTCGGCTACCTGTACTTTTGGACGATTCAGACTGCATACACCCATGTTGCTCTCCGCTTATGGTAATCTTCTTCCCTTACTGCTTCTCAATCCATCCAATAATATCGAATTAAAATTTTAATGTCTAAAATTTTAACTATAAATTAATTTATAGAAAGAGGCATCAGCAAAATGTCAAATTATCTTCATACTATTGCGACAATCCATTGAACTTGTCTGTGACAATTGTCATGATGTTATGATAATTCTGATATATTAGTACATGAGATGAATGTTCTTGATCGTAATGTCAATGAGTAGATAACTACACATCATTACTGTATGTAAGGATATTGGGAGGATAAGATTGTGGTATTAGCGATATTAAGTATGGTTATGGTTGTACTATTTTCAGCATTCATTGTTCTAAAAGCATATAAGCGTAAAGAAAAACTTGCGGGTATGCCTGGCATGATGATCGCTATGACCGTTGGCATGATGTCAAGCCTTGCACTTGGTGTACAATTAGGCATTGTGTTTCCACGTGATTTAACAGTCCCATCCATTACCGCTATATTGTTTGGCTTGGCAGCCGGGTACTTCACAGGCAAACCTATCAGTCTATTGGCAACTTTGGATGGCATGTTGGCAGGAATTATGGGTGGCATGATGGGCGCAATGCTCGGGGCAATGGTTGGTCCTTCTTATATCATGATGATCTTTGTTGACATTCTATTTGTTTTTATTTTGAGCGTTGCTCTTCAATTGGCGAATCAAGAAACGGATACTAACGATAAAACAAATAAAAGTGGTATAGGGATGCCGTTTATTGCAGGAATACTAACGGTCACTTTTGGAGTTGTATCTGTAGGTGCAACGTTATTTTACCAATATCAACCGAATGAAACATCGGCCACCAAATCACAAGAGTCGCAGAGTGAGCAAGCTAATTCTCTTCAAGAAAATTCAGGAGTTCAGATTGTATCAGTCGACATAAAATCAGATGGTTTTAGTCAAGAGAATATTGAAGTAAAAGCAGGAGTTCCGACAAAAATAAATTTCATAAAACATTCGGGTTATACATGTATAAGAAGTGTTCAGTCCAAAGATTTAGGGATAGATGTGTATCTTGAAAAAGGAGATAACTTCGTTACCCTAAAAGATTTGAAACCTGGAACTTACAACTTTAATTGTGGCATGTACATGTATTATGGAACGATCACCGTGGTATAAGCGAACTTTCCCCCTTCCAGATGAATTGCCCATCGTAGTTAGTCGATTTAGGGAGCGTAGTGTCAGTTAATCATGACACTACGCTCCCTATTTGGATTGCTTTTGTTGACCTTTATATAACAAATCCTCCTCCCTTTCAAATGTAAGCTTTTTGTAAGAATGAATTAATAAAAAATCAGGATTCACACTCTACAATGAAGTTATCGATTGATATCATTCATATCTATGAGGAGGACAACAATGAGTTTAACGAGAGAATTGGGCAGCTTCAAGAAGTACATAGTTGGGTTCATGGCATTATGGATTGTGTTAGTATGCGGTACAGGTACCGGTTATGCAAGCATTGAACCTGCGACAAGGCTGACGTTAGCACTTGAGCATGCGACGATTGTAGACGTAAGGTCCGGAAAGTTAACCAGCGATCAGACCATTATCATTAAGGATAACAAGATCAGTCACATTGGAAACAGCAGTCAAACGGCCATCCCCGATTACGCACAGGTACGTGATGCTAAGGGCCAATACGTCATTCCTGGTTTGTGGGACATGCATGTCCATCTGGAAGATAACTATAAAAATGCTTTCCCTCTCTTTCTGGCTAATGGAGTGACCGGAGTACGGGAGATGGGGGCGGCTTTAAAGAACGTCGATATATGGAAAACGAGTATTCAAGCGGGAATGCCTGCCCCACGTCTTGTCTATGCGGGTTCGACTCTAAATGGAGGTCCGGCTGACGAGGCTCCGCACATGTTCTACTTGAGCACAGAGGAACAAGCGCGGGAAGCCGTACGTCTGAATGTGGCAAAAGGCGCGGATCATATCAAAGTATACTCTTGGTTGCCGCGTCCTCTGTTTCTGGAGGTTATGGACGAAGCGAATAAGTACGGTTTGCCAGTTGTCGGTCATTTACCGGTAGAGGTTCGGGCCAGCGAAGCCGTTCAGCTAGGATTTAAGAGCATAGAACACCTACACGGCTTATTTATTGCCACTTCGAGCATCGAGGACGAACTTTTCAAAAATGCCGACATGAGTGATTTGCTTGGTTATTCGCTGGCAGAGATCGAGGCTTCCCAAGCCTATGACTCCGTCAAGGCCAGCAAGCTGTTCCGCAAATTCAAAGAAAAAGGTGTCTGGCCTGTACCGACCATGGTTACCTATTTGAATATGGCCAAAACCGAAATCGATCCGCGGTCCAAATACGTACCTACGGCCGTGCAGAAGCAATGGGCCGAAGTGATTCGCGCCACCCCTCCGGAACAAACTGAATTAATGGAGGCCATCAATTCCCTAACGCCGGGCATGGTCAAAAAATTAAATGATGCCGGCGTGCCCATGCTTGCAGGCACCGATTCCAGTTACGAAATGACTAACTTTATATACGGCATTTCCTTGCATGATGAACTTGAATGGCTAGTTAAAAGCGGCCTCACCCCACTTCAGGCCTTGCAGTCAGCAACGTTGAATCCGGCACGATATTTGGAAAGAGAGCAGGAACTGGGCACCGTAGAAAAAGGAAAACTTGCTGATCTCGTAATTCTTGATAAAAATCCGTTAGAGGATATTCGAAATACAACAAGCATATCCGCGGTTATCTTGGATGGAAAACTGATGGAGAAACAAACGTTGGACCGTGCAGTTCAAACCTATCCCGTGATAAAAGTAGCCGATATGAAAGATGAAACGCTATGATCGGGATCCTCTGCTAAAACATCTAGCATAATCATGAATGCGGCCAAGCCCTTCTCTTCCCGAATATGAAGAGGATGGGCTTTTCCTGTTTCAATGCTTTGATCCTATTAAAAAGAAAACGACAGCCCAGTAAATTACTGTTCTGCCGTTAAAATAAACATGATATTAATTGCATGCATGGTGATCAAGCAAGCGCATCTGCTCTTACAAGTTCAGATCATCTGCGAGTGCTTCAACTCCTGTGAAGATAGAATCCCCGTAACCCCAGAAGTTATTGAAATCAATAACGTAAATTTTCTTGTTTTTAATCGCGTTAATGCTTTGCAATTGCTTGTTGGTTAGCAGCTTTTCAATCGTTTGTTCCGGATCAATACCGCCAGCATATTTAGAAATAATCATGGCATCTGGATTGATCTCGATTAGCTTCTCCAAACTGAGCGTGCCTTCTTCGTTAATCAGCATATTATGCATATTGATTAATGACATGGCACTTTCAATAAATGTATCTCCATTTCCGTTGTACACTCCAATGGTTCCATCACCATTATCAAAAAAAGATGCATAGTTGATCGTTTCAGCGCTTGCTCGAGCCGCTAATGCTTTCTCACGTGCTTTGAGCTGTTCGATATAAGACGCTGCATTCGCTTGTACATTAAATATTTCACCTAGCTCAGTGATATCCTTGTATAGATTATCTAATTTTGCATCAGTAACACTGGTACTTTGTACAAAGGTTTTGATATTCATCTCATTCAGACTGTTTACAGTGCCAACGCCCCAATCTGCATCTTCAAACAATCCCCCGCGCCCCATAACCAGATCAGGCGAAGCACCAATGGTTACTTCTTTACCTACATAACCTTCAGATAGCACAGGAATTTTTTTGAAATCTTCAGCAATATCCTCAGGCACATTGCCAAACAGCGCTGCTACGCCAACAATCTTGTCAGTTAAACCAAGACGAATTAATAACTCCGCTGCACCTTGTGTATTGGCAACCACTCGTTCAGGTGCTTTATCGAAGGTTTGTTCCTTTGCCACCCAGGTGCCGTTTTCAGTTGTATAGTTTGAAACAACGATTGGGTATATTGTTTGAGCTGCGCCTGTAGCATCCGCATCCGTTTTTTGCCCATCTGTTGAAGCATTCGTATCGCTATCCGTCACTGCTTCCTGTGAGCTAGTGTTTGCAGCTTTGCTGCTGCCATTACTACTGGAGCAAGCTGCAAGCACAAGAACAAGTGCAGTCATTAAACATAGAATTGCTCCTTTTTTTACGGATAAAAACATTCAAAATCTCTCCCTTTCCTTTTTCACTTTGGCCATTATGTATCATAGTCATTGTCAGTATACAGCAAATGTCGAATGACGTAAATGAGAATGATAACTATTATCATATTAAAAGGTTGCGAATTATCGTTAATCACATTCCATTGTGACATTTTAACTGCCTGTCCACTATTCATTCCCTCCAGGCCAGTCGTTTCTAGCAGCAAATCCGTATAAAACAAAAAAAGCCGGTGCAATTAACCACACCAACCTCTTACATCACATTGACCATATTCATTATCACCCACAACCACCACCGTGCCGTCTGATTTAATGCCAAGAGTATGAGCACAACCCGCAGCTATCGCCACAATGTCACTCCAGTTACCTACATTGCATTGATCGTACTTATTCCATCCCACGGCCACCACCGTACCGTCCGATTGAAGGCCAATGGTATGATTACTGCCTGCCGCTATCGCCGTAATACCACGCCAGTTGCTTACTTCGCATTGGCCATGTTTATTTCCACCCACGGCAACCACAGTGCCACCCGATGTAAGCCCCACGGTATGGAGGTACCCTGCCGCTACCTCCACGATGTCGCTCCAACCGCTTACATCACATTGGCCATATTGATTATTGCCCACAATCGTCACAGTACCATCTGATTTAAGCCCGGCGGTATGCCAGTCTCCCGCGGCTACCGCAACCATATCACGCCAGCTGCTTACATCGCATTCGCCTTCATTATTTCGTCCCACAGCAATCACCGTGCCATCCGATTTCAGCCCGACGGTACGACGCCACCCCGCAGCAATTGCTACAATATTGCGCCAATCGCTTACCTCGCATTGCTCATGTTTATTCCAGCCCACCGCCACTACCGTGCCGTGAGACGTTAGGCCGATGGTATGCGCATTACCTGTGTTCGTCGCCATATGAACATTACCAGCCGCTATCGCCACAATATCGCGCCAGCTGCTTACATCACATTGGCCAACTTTATGATCCCCCACTGCCGTTACCGTTCCGTCCGATCTAAGACCAATGGTATGACGTCGCCCCGCCGCTATGGCGGTATATTTAGGGCGCTCCGCCTTTAATGCCGCTTCAATTGACGAAGTGTAATCCATCTTTTACCCCCTTGAAATACATTGCCTGAACCCCGATTCAGTATGAATATTATTTTTTTACATCTTACTCTACAATAAATAATAAATACAACAAATAGTAAATACAACGATTAGAAAGGTCAAAAAACCGTTAACTCTTCTCAGAATTAACGGTTTGAAATCGTACCCTATTTTAATCTAGCTGGTGGAATACTTTGCGGGTTATTAAATACATTTTTCGGATCGTATTTCGCTTTTACTTTTCTTAATCTGGCGTAGTTCTTGCCATAATAGGTCGGCCCTGGATTTTTAATACCTTGGTCTGGTACGTTAATGTAGGCCCCTACAATATAAGGCTGCAATTTCGTTCTCGTGTTCCGAGTCAAAGCAATATTTTTAGCTGCATGCGATGGCTTCACCCATGAGCTGTTCCATTCCACATAAAATTCAGCTTTTCGCCAGTAAAACGCAGTGGCTTGAGGAGCAACTCGACTTACAGCACCACCCCAGTTAAGGAAATAGAAACCGGCTGGTGTACCTCCCTCTGCATTTTCCAGAAACTCACGCATGACTTTGAAGGCTTTATCCGGGAACGGGCGTCTGCCGAAGCCACTGGAAAACTGGTTGCTGTATTTTTGGGTGAGCACAGGATCCGGGGCCAGCAAAAACTTCGTGGCTGCCCTGTATGGCAGGTACAGAATGCTTTTTTTGGTAGGTGTTCCTACGCTAAGAATGGGTTCCAACTGACGGAGGGCTTCACTCTTTGAACCGAGGTATACCCCAAGCATGCTAACATTTCCGCCTTTTTTGGGACCAACACTTAATTCACTTCCCAGCTTGGTACTGGCTTTAGGTGCCCATACTTGCCATTTCTTCACGACTTTTTCGAACTGATCCCATGGCCATGTGATACTAAATACAGTAGCTTTGGCTGGAGAGCGCCGCACCTTGAATTTATATTTAGTGTATACACCGAAGTTACCGCCTCCGCCGCCACGTGTAGCCCAGAGAAGATCGGAATTTTGCTTTTTGTTCGCCCGAATAATCCGCCCTTTAGCGTCAACCATTTCGAGCTCGATTAGATTATCACAGATGAGACCCGTTGTTCTTTGCAGTGGACCAATTCCGCCACCAGGTGTTATTCCACCAATTCCAACCGTTGGACTGTCACCAAATGGGGACATATATCCTTGTCGAGCCAACGTATCCACGATTCTTCCTACCCGATTACCTGTCTCAACGACGGCCGTTCCGCTTTTTTTGTTTAACTTGATTCTCTTCATTTCGCTAACGTCGATGACTATACCACCATTGACTTGTGAAAGGTTGGACTCTAATGCGTGCCTCCCACTTCTCGGACGAATAGGCACCTTATTTTGGCGCGCCCATCTTATCGCATTGGCTACATCCTGTGTTTTTTGAGCGAACACAAACACTTTAGGGAATCTGTCCGTATGCGGGTCCCAGTTCTTCCGAGCCACTTCATAACCAGGGTCACCTTTAAACACCACTCGCCCTGTAAGCTTCACTTTTGAAATCACGTATTTATCCAACTCCTTAGTCATTAAAACATGTATTTTCCAATAACAAATTAGGCTGATTCCATATAGCCTATGAAGGAGAATCTGGTTGTGTTTGGGCGTATAAAAAAAGAAAAATATCGGATCACGAGCAACCTACGCTCAGAACCCGATATTTTCAAATGGAATCCTTTTTCCTTATGCAATCATTTTAGTTGAATCTTGAAGACATCTCCCGCTTCACCACCAAAGACGATAAAACCACCTTTGGGAAGCACCGTTGATTCTTGATTCGTTGCTTTCGAAAATTGAACCACTTCACCTTCAGCGTTATATACGGCATAACCTCCGCTCTCCGGAGTATCCACCGTTAACGTTTTGTTCGCCGAGCGGGAATCGATGGCATACCACCGAGCTTGACCGTTTGCCGGAATGGTGGTGATGCCTGTTTTGCCACCAAAGATTGGTGTAATGGCCTCCTCCGCAATATACTCCTGTCCATCCTGAGTTAAGTACTCCGCTTCGTTCTTCGTGCGGAAATGCAGATCGAATGCATCTCTTCCGTTCATAACAGGAATCTGAACGACATTCTCTGCATTATCCGGATCAACAACTCGGGTACCATTCGCATATCCGCTTTCCACATCTACGGACAGGTTTTTGATCAGCATCGTTGGGAGCAGATAGAAGATCGACGTTATCTTTTCATCCAACGCATAATATTTCGAACCGTTTCTAGCCTTCCATCTCTCTTTCGATGCTGTATCCAGCGAATTATTTTCCAATTTTTGATAATCATAAGTGTTCATCACGGTTTGGCCTAATCCGGGCAGCGTGATATGCGCCTGAACTTTAAGATATACCTTGTCATTGCTTTCTTTCTCGAAGCTGATCTTCACGCTTCCGTCGTTACTCGTAAACTCCCCTCCACCCGTGTACACGTAATTCTGCTCCGGGATAAGTCCTCCCTGCATAGCCGGAAGTGAGAGTTCGCCATTCTTAATCTCTATATCAAGGGTTGCACCTACCGTACCATAGAGACCGGAATACGCCGTCAATTCCGAAGGCATCTTCGTTTTGACAGGTGGTGAGAATGTCTCATCAGGCTCTATCTCGTCGATGATGCCTTGTTCCTCAAGAACCTCCAGCAGAACTTTAGTGGCAAACAGCTGATTATAGACAGAAGACCCGCCCGAAGAAAGAACCGCCATCGATATATCATGTTCCGGTATAGTGATTAACGAGGCATGAAACAACATGGTGTCTCCACCTTTGGTAAGTGCGGTAATGCCATAATCGCTGAACGGTGCAAGTGCTACCGCATCCCATCCAAGACCATAGTTGAAGGTATTTCGCTCTTCTGACACCCATATTCCTCGACGATATTCATGATTTTGCATGGACTCTACTGAGGTTTTGGACAGAATATCCGGTTTGTTTCCTATCAATACTTCAGCGAATCGACTTAATTCTTCTGCGGTCGAGTAGATTCCACCTGTACCAATGATATTGGCATTTTCAACAGGCAGTTTCGTTTTAATCGTAGGCCAATAGGTTTCAGATAATTGTTTTCTATCAAAAGAATCAAGTGGTGTCTTGGTTGCATGCAACTGTAACGGATTGCTGATGAACTTGGCAATAAATTCGCTGTAGCTTAATCCACTCACCCGTTCAACCAGTATCTCAAGCAACTGAAAGCCATCATTACAGTATACGGAATAAGCTCCAGGGTTTGATTTTAATTTTTCTGACTTTAGTTTGAGCAGTAATTCATCATGATTGCGGGTATCATTATCGTCAAATAACATACTGTTTCCATAATGGGTACCATAGAGCCCGGAAGAATGATTCATAAGCATGCGTGGCGTTATTTGGGTATATCGGTCATCCGCCATTTCAAAATCTTTAATATACGAAGTGAGGGGCTGGTCCAGATCCACTTTACCGGAATCGACCAACATCATGGTGGCAGCTGTGACAACCATTTTGCTAACCGAGCCTATTCCAAACATGGTATCCTTGTCGACTGGTTTCTGGGATGCCTTGTCCTGGAATCCAACACTATCGGACAAAATGATCTTCCCTTCATCCATGATCGCATACTGCATACCTGTGACACCATAATTCTGCACCATCTCTGTGGCAAGTCGCCCAGCCTGATCCTCAATCGCTCCCATCTTGTTTCCCTCTGCCCTGACATCTGTCATCGGCATGACAACAAGTACAGCCGTACATAACATACTGATTAGTTTCTTCATAATAATAACTTCCTCCCTTATGATACTGTGCATATGATTGCATTCATCATATCGGGGACGAAGCATATAGAGCGATAACGAACCCTGAATGGAAAAAAACAATCCCCGAACGGTATGTTCAGTGACTTCTCATGTCAAAAGGAAGCACGACCATGTTATTAAACGTCCGATGTTGATTCTCAATACTCATATGTCCACCATACTTTTCGCACATTCTCGAAATGTTGGTTAGGCCGATCCCATGATACTCCGGGTTGGGCTTCTCACTCTTGAGGTGAGTCACTTTCTGCTCCACCTGATTCAGAATCTGGATTACAAGTGCAGACGCCGTGGAGTGAATTGCGACCAGGATGTATCGGTCTTCGGCATGTCTGACTTTCTTGGAAGCTTCGATCGCATTATCCAACATATTGCCGAGCACAACACACAGATCATAACGGTCAATATGGATATGTTGTGAATGAAGTTGAATACGGGTGTCGATTTTGATCCCGTTGGCCTGCCCCAATGCAATCGTATTCGTAACAAGAGCATCAATAACAAGATTGCCGGAATTTACCCGTTGGTACGCTCCTTCAATCTTATTCAGCGTGAGTTTAATATGATCGCCTGCCGCATCAAGCTTGTTTTGCTTAATACACTCCTCAATGTACAGGAACTGCTGATTGATATCATGGATGATGTTTTTTACATTTTTGAAACTGTGCACTGTTTTCTCATAGTTGGCATCCTGGTAATCCATCTGACGCTGTAATTGAGCATTTTCATTCGCGAGCTGAACCTTTTCCACCATATTATCGAATACATAAACAATGAACACATTTAGAAAAAGGGAGCCCAGCACGGAAACGACATAGTATATGTTTTTTTCACTATAAGTCGAGGCTACATTGATCTGATAGATCGTAATGGTGGGAACGATCAGAAACAAGAGATAATAACGATAATGCATAGCGAAACTTCTCCGTTTGGCAATCAAACGCACAATCTGAATAACAATGAACATAATACTGCAACCAAGCAATACTACTTTGGAGAACACCCAATGATAATCCACGTTGAAATGATCCCATATACTATAATCCGTAGAATCGATCGCACTCATAATATATACGGCAATGTAATTTACCGTTGTGAGCAGTACAGCATAGAGGATGGTAAAAGCCAGTTTTATGATGAATTCCACCTCATAGGATTGTGCCAGGCTGAAGATGAGTAACAAAGCAAAAGCGGACGATACGACAGGTGAAAATGAAGATACCCAATAGAAATATCCCAGTACAACAAATATAATGAAATAAATTACTCTGTATGGCTTTTGTCTGGACTTGCCCAGCACGGAATTGAAATAAAAATTCACCTGGAATGCCATAAGTAAAGGAACGACGAAGACAGACAAGTTTACGTACATATCCATATCACTGAATCCTCATGATCATATATTTGGTATAAGCATCCTTGACTTCCTTGACTTTGGAGCGGCCTATGGGCAATTCCGTACCATTTAACATGATGACCTGGGTACCGGCAAACTTCTGAACATGCAGCAGGTTGATGATAATCGATCGATGAATTTGCAAGAAACCATGATCTTTCAAAGCGGCAGCGTAACCGGATAGGATGCCTTTGCTCTCATACGCATTTTCCTGAGTCACAAATTTTAATTTGTTCTTGATCGTCAAACTCTTCATAACCTCAATCCAGAGAATATCATCGTATTTCAACAGAAGCTCTTCATAGTCTGACTTAATCAGTACATACTTTTTGTCCAACGCTTTGAAATATTGGCACAGCTTGATCATTTTCTCCTCGAAGATCTGCGGCAGGATTGGTTTGATCAGATATTGAAAAGTAACCACATCAAAGCTCTCCACCATATACTCGGGATAGCTGGTCAGAAACATGATTTGCACGTCCAGATACTTCATCTTCCTGATTTCTTTGGCTGTCTGGATTCCGTTCATTCCGCTCATCTCCACATCCATAATGAGGATATGAAACGTGTCCCCAACGTTTTTATAATGTGAGACGAGCTGCTCACCTGATGCAAATAATGTAATTTGAAAATCAATATTCGTTTTTAGAGATAAGGAGATAAGCATCGTTTTCACAAGTTCTCTTTGGTTCTCCTCGTCATCACAGATTGCAACATGGAACATGTTTGAACATCCGCCTTTCTTGACATCGACGCTGAATTTCACTCTCAAATATACTATTTTATCACAGGTTTAAGGGCTGTATTGAGATGAAACGCATGATTCAGACCCTAAAATGCACAAAAAAACCGTTAACCTTTTCAGATTAACGGTCTAACTGTTCAATAGTTATCGAGCACTTATTTCTGTTTATCAATCTCAATACTCATCTACAGCGCTGTGCAGCATCATAACACTACTTTACATCCGCTGTTCTATTCACACTTACCAACCGCGGTTGGACATGCGCTCCTCTGGAGACAATTTAGAAATTTCAATGCCTTTCATAGGGGCGCCCAAGTTTTTGGATACTTCAGCAATCAGTTTGTAATCCGTATAATGTGTTGTAGCTTCAACGATTGCACGAGCGAATTTCTCAGGGCTATCTGATTTGAAAATACCGGACCCTACAAACACACCGTCTGCTCCCAGATGCATCATTAGTGCTGCGTCTGCCGGAGTGGCTACACCGCCTGCTGCAAAGTTAACGACAGGAAGTTTTCCATTTTCATGTACATCACGCAGTAATTCATAAGCTACGCCCAGATTTTTTGCTTCAGCGTATAACTCATCCTTGGACATGTTTTGCACTTTGCGGATCTGGCTGTTAATCAGACGCATATGACGAACTGCCTCAACGATGTTGCCCGTTCCAGGCTCACCTTTGGTACGAATCATCGATGCGCCTTCGCCAATACGACGCAGCGCCTCTCCCAAATCTTTGGCTCCACATACAAAGGGTACAGTGAACTCCTGTTTATCGATGTGGAACACTTCGTCTGCAGGCGTAAGAACTTCACTTTCGTCAAGGTAATCCACACCCAGAGATTCAAGCACCTTGGCCTCTATGTAATGACCGATACGAGCCTTGGCCATAACCGGAATAGACACAACCTTCATAACCTCTTCCACGATGGTTGGATCTGCCATGCGAGCTACACCGCCAGCTGCGCGAATATCGGAGGGAACCCGTTCAAGAGCCATAACAGCTGTTGCGCCCGCTGCTTCAGCGATTTTAGCTTGCTCTGCATTCATGACGTCCATGATGACGCCGCCTTTTTGCATCTCAGCCATTCCTCTTTTTACACGATCTGTACCTGTTTGCATGATTGTATTCCTCCTATTTAACTTTATTGTTTCACTTCAACCTATGATTTAGTATAAAATGAGAATGGACAAGTAAAAAGATCCAATATTTTCGGTTTTTATTGTACCACTTATCAAATAACCTCTGGAGGGCATATGCAATTTCATGTAGCTTACACTTCATATTTGAACCGAAAATATACCAAGATGAAGGCTCTTTATCAAGCAATTCGTGATGCTATTCAAGAAGGTAACCTGGTGCATGGCGAGAAGTTACCATCTACACGAGAGTTAGCTGCGACGTATCACATTTCCCGCGGAACAGTGAATCAGGTGTATGATACGTTGACTGCTCAAGGTTATATTCATTCCGAGCATGGGAGAGGAACCTTTGTTGCTTATCAGTTGGATTTAAGCAATGATGCGTCCACCGAGAAAGCATGCACTCATCACTTATCAGCCTGGGGGAATCGTATTCAGCAGTTTGAACAGCAGACCACTCAAAGGAATTCACAAACCAATGCACAAGCAAGTGATTCCAGAAAAGAAATCGACGACGTGATTGACTTTAGCAAATACCAGCCTGATTTATCCAAATTCCCTTACGATGAATGGAACAATCGATTGTATGCAGAGATCCGAAATCGCGAGCATCACACGAAAACAACCTCTGCTTTTGTTAGTTCAACCGGAGATCCGAAATTGAGAGAAGCCATTGCGGCCTACCTTCGGAGAATGCGGGGGATTCAAGTCGATGCAGATCATATTGCAGTGACTGCCGGTTCTATGCAAGCTATAGCTCTACTCACTCAATTACTTGCAGATCCCGGGGATCATGTCGTGACCGAAAGTCCTTGTTATATCGGGATTTCTAAAGCCATTGTGGCTGCGGGTGCAAAGTTGATTGAAGCCAATCTCGACGGTCAAGGCGTTGTTCCTCAAAACTGGGAAGCACGTATGTTGTTTGTGACGCCGTCACGACAATTTCCTACTGGCGAGATGCTCAGCCTTGAACGCAGACAAACCTTGCTGGACTGGGCACATCGTCAGGATGCCATGATTGTCGAGGATGATTATGATAGTGAATTCCGATATCGTGGAATGCATGTTGAACCGCTAAAAACACTGGATAAAGCGGGGCGCGTAATCTACCTGGGCAGCTTCACCAAAACCTTGCCTTTAGAAGTAAGGCTTGGCTATGTGGTTCTTCCTCCCACTTTGGCAGACACCTTTCGAAAAGCACAGGCATTATACGAGCCTAGACCCGTCAATCTGATCGAGCAGCGCGCATTAGCTGCATTTATGACAAGCGGCCAATATGAGCGTCATCTGCGTAGGATGAATCGTTTGTACAGCCGCAAATTTCATCTGTTACTCAAACTTTTGAACCAACAACTCTCAACATGGTTTGACTGGGTGGAAAATGAAGCCGGTCTGCACGTGTTTGGCTGGTGGCGAGGTGATGCATCCACTTATGAAGTCTTTCGGGCAGCGGCTAGATCGGAAGGGGTTATATACTCAGAGGTCAGCAGTTCAACGTCTGACGGTACGAAGTATGGTATCTATTTATCATTTGCACATTTGTCAGATGTTCAATTACAGGCAGGCGTATCCAAATTAAAAAATGCTGTCACAGCTGCATTGTAAGGAACCTCGTTTCAAAAATGCAGTACAAGAAGATCATCATTTGTTAGAAGGAGCATTGTCGAGCTTTTCAAGTTTTCCGAATTGGAGAGGCATCTGCCAAAAGGACCTCTGCCCCTCCCTCCAACTTCAGCTAGTCGGGCATGACTCACTATGTTACAACCATTGCCCTCCTAGCTGAATACAAAAGATGCCCTCAAATGGTTTACTGTTCTTTTCGTTTAAAACACATCTTCCCAACTAAAAGTCCCATACCAGATGAACATATAAGATATCCAAAGAACAAGAAAAGTAAATAAACACCATGAAGATCTTCAGGAATCTGTTTTAAGCCTTCAAACCAAGCAAAACGAAAAGGATATAGGATTGCTACCCAAATGATCAGCAATAACAGAAGAAAATTAATTATTTTTAGCACCATAACGATCCTTTCAAGTCCGAGTGGAAACAGTCGGATGTATACGCTGCATCTTTCATTTCGTATACCTTAACGCTGCCCGCACTATAATAGTTAGCTTATGTATTAGACTCGCTACATTCTGAATGTGCAAAATGTGTGGTTCACGTGCGGTCAAGATGTCAGAAATCTAAGGAACCTGAGACACTATATCGGGATGTATCGCTTTTTAGAGCGTTGTTGAGACATACTTTAGGGTTCATGCTTTGGTCGATGATTGCTGCGGCACAAAGGTACCCTTCTTTTAACAGAAAGGCCTTCTTTGTGCATTTGTATCAACGTTTTATGCTCAGTGCACTCTAGGAGCACTATCTTGCAAATTCGTGTTCGATCTTTTCTTCTTTCTTGGCTGTCCTTTCCAAGATAGATATGTCCAGATCCGAAGGAGATACTCTACTGGCCCACTGCTAAATTTCATAAGATATAACGGACTGAGCCATAATTGAGTACCATAGACAGCAAGTGCAATAATTGCTCCAATGATTACTCCAGCACGCCCAAACAGACCTAGACCGTAACCATAAAAAATAGTCGTACAGATGACACTCTGCATCAGGTAATTCGTCAGTGAGAGACGGCCGACCGCCTCAAACCTGCGCATCAGGCTATAACGGCGACTACCTGCGTATAACATTGCAAATGCGTAAATGTATCCGAGTGCAAGCAACATTCCCCCGAGCGTCCCGCCGATTCCGATTCCGGGCCATCCTTCCGCACCAAATTGTGGCGCCAACACACCGTATGCTTTGAGTATCAAACCAACTGGAATCAAGAACGAGGCACGACGTAAATACATATGCCTCATTGCCTGAGGATTGCTAAACGTGCCCTTTCTGGCAGCGTGCATACCAAGCAAAAACATCGGTACCGTCATTAGCGGGGCTAATACCAGGGCCAACAAGGCAAATGACACATCCAAATCCCCACCGAATGGATCGCCGTTATTGCTGAAATCCCTGATCTCCTCGTAGTTGCCATTACCGTATACATCCTGACTTTGAATGATGTAGTTCTCCATATGAATGGATTCAATAGATAGCGGATTCATTGGATTGGATGCCGGCAAACCTAGCAGCCCTGCTCCGACAAGTAGCAGTACCGCCCAAATGAGCAGCGTTTTTGGCTTTCGATTCAGGAACATCAGCAGAAAGAAACCGAGTACACCGTAAAACGATAAAATGTCCCCTTCCCAAAGATAGGTTATGTGCAGCAATCCGATACCAAACAGTAGTAGAAAACGCCGGGCAAGATGACACTTTGGTCGTAAATCTCGCGATTGAAGGCTTTCTGACAGTTTGATCATACCGAAGCCGAACATGAAGGCAAAGATCGGCATAAAACTACCTACCACAGTGATCTGCAGAAACGAGAGAAATGCCTGGTCTACACCACCGATTCCGAATAGTTGGGGCTTACTCTGGCCGAACATTCCGTATTGGAAAGCCAGCATATTCGCCAGCACGATACCGGCCAGACTGAATCCGCGCAGTCCATCAATTAATTGGATGCGCTTTTTTGATGTGCTCAATCAATCACCTCTGTCTATAGCATAAAGATCAATCCTAAATATACGTTAAATCTTTCCAAAATTTCAACTATAACTCTGTCACGAACTCCAATACTTTCAATTCGAAGCCATCCCAGTTTGTACCATGTCCTCCATTTGATTTCCCTCTAATTACACCTCATCTTCTAAACTAAAAAAGCCGCTAAAATAGCGACTTTTAATGGGTAATATTTTCTTCATTATTTATTGAAAGTAACCTTCTCTGTACCGCTCTCCAAAATGATGGACATATCTCGCGGTTTTGTTTCCGCGATTTTGCGTCCACCTCTGTACGAGTAGAGTACACCAGCCTGTTTGCGAACAGCCTCATATTCGTTCTCTGCTTCAAGAACGATGAAGTTGGCAGGCTTTCCTTCTTCAATGCCGTATACATCCTCGATGTGCAACGTTCTTGCGCTGTTTTTTGTTATGAGATCAACTGAATTCACGATTTGATCATAACCCAGCAACTGCGAAGCATGAATACCCATGTGCAGTACTTGGAGCATGTTGCCCGTTCCTAGCGGATACCATGGATCAAAAATGTCATCATGACCAAAACACACGTTAAGACCAGCTTCCTGAAGTTCTTTGACGCGAGTCAGACCTCTTCTTTTTGGATACGTGTCGAAGCGTCCTTGCAGGTGAATGTTGACCAGCGGATTAGAGACGAAATTGAGGTCAGCCATCTTCAGCAATCTGAACAATTTGTACGTATATGCGTCATTATAAGACCCCATCGCCGTCGTGTGACTTGCCGTTGTGCGAGAGCCCAGTCCGCGCTCGTAGGCTTCCTTCGCAACAACTTCCACAAAGCGGGATTGCTCGTCATCGATCTCGTCGCAATGGATGTCGATTAGACGGTCGTATTTTTCAGCAAGGTCAAAGGCAACCTTCATCGAATCGACGCCGTATTCTCTTGTGAATTCGAAGTGCGGAATGCCGCCGACCACGTCAACGCCCATTTTCAGTGACTCTTCCAGCAGTTCTGCACCGTTCGGGTAGGAATGAATACCTTCCTGCGGGAAAGCCACAAGCTGGATGTCGATGTAAGGTGCCATCTCTTCTTTTACTTCAAGCATCGCTTTGACTGCCGTCAAGCTTGGATCTGTAACGTCCACATGTGTCCGCACATGTTGGATTCCTTGCGCCATTTGCCATTTCAGTGCTGTTTTGGAGCGGGTTTTAACATCTTCATGCGTCAAGAATGCTTTGCGTTCCGACCAGCGCTGAATGCCTTCAAACAGCGTTCCGCTCAAATTCCACTCCGGCTCGCCAGCCGTTAACGTTGTATCCAGATGGATGTGAGGCTCAATGAATGGCGGCAGTACAAGTGAACCGTTGACGTCAAGTACTTCCTCATTTGCAGTAGCCTGCTGCTCACGCGTAATTTGTTCGAATTTCCCGTCCTTCACGACGATATTCCATAGACCTTCTTTACCCCGCAATTTTGCGTTCGTTATAATCATTTATTTTCCCCTTTTCTAGGTTGGATTCTTTGTTAGGAACGATCAGCATCAACACGATGTAGGCCACCGCCGTACCGAGCAGTGCATTCAGTGGTGTTACTCCTGGAGCCAGCTGGGCAAACGCAACGCCGATGGCCCAAGCCACCATCGCTACCCAGTTTACCGTTTTGAAACTCATCTCGGCAAACGGTTTATAGTTTCTGCGCTTCACGAAGAAGTAGTCCGCGATGATGATCGCCCCAATGGACGGTACCGCTGCACCCAGCACATTCAGGAAGCTGACGAAATTGTTGTACATCCACATGGCAAATACAGTACCCACAATACCGTTTACGATGACGAAGAACTTTTTCGAAATTTTAGTGATGTTGGCAAAACCTAATCCGGAGGCGTACAAGGCATTATCGTTGGTTGTCCAGATATTGAGTCCAAGAACGATGATTGCGGGAATGAGCAAGCCTTGCAGGAACATAACCTCCGAGATATCAGCCAGGTTATAAGCCATTGCACCAACTGCCCCGAACAGGAACATTAGCGAGTTACCCAGGAAGAAGGCAATCACCGTTGCGGTAACCGCCTGCTTGGACGTCTGGGCAAACCGGGCAAAATCGGGCGTCAGCGTTCCGCCACTAATGAATGATCCGATACAAATGGTTAATGCTGCTGCCGCGGTGAGTGTCTCTGTCGGCGTGTAATCAAGCAACCCTTGTAAACCTCCCAGCGATCCTGCCCCTTCGAACATGGAGTAACCGCCGAGAATAGCAATTGCCGGAACCGCAATATAACCCAAGATGACAAGCGACTTCATACCGAAGATGGCTGACGCCGTCATAGCAAAACCAAACAGTAAGATCAGCAGGTACACGTTCCAATCCATCGCTTTAGCAACCGGAATTGCGAACATGGCCACGCCTACCCCGAACCATCCGACCTGTGTAAAGCCCAGCAGGAACGATGGCAGGTACGATCCTTTCGCACCGAACGCATATTTAGCAAGTAAATGTGTGGAAAGGCCCGTCTTGGCAGCGATATGCGCCAGTGCTCCTGTATAGATGCCGAGCACCAGATTGCCGGCCAGCACGATGCCAATGAACTCGATGAACGTCAAGCTGACTCCAAGCGTTCCCCCTGCCAGCATGCTTGCCGAGAAGAAGGTGAAACCCAGCATGACGGACAACGTCTTCCAAAATTGGTTTCTCTGCGATTTTGGCACCTCTTGCCATGAAAACTCTTGATCTTGTTTACTCATCAGAATACCTCCAGCTTAAAGTGTATCTGATACCAAAAAAAGCAGAAAAAAGAGGCTACTCGTCAAGTTACGTGCTGACAAGTAGCCTCTTTTTGCATCATAATCCGCGCGAAGACGCAGAGCATCCCTGAGGGGATATGCCCTGATTCCCGCGTGATTATAAAATCCGCTGCCCTTGCCAGCCTCTCTGGACTGAATTAAAGGTACCAGTATTCAATTACGTTTATTATTTTAGAAAAAGCCGCACATGTCAATGTCATTATTATCCAATGGTTATAAATCGCTGCTACAATAAGCTTTTTTTATTCTTCTTTATCTTTTAAATGAAATAGGATTTCATAATAAAACCAAAGACCACGCTAATCCTTCTGAAGGAAACTACGTGGTCTTATATCGTTATCTATTTATTAGCTATACTGCAGTCTGTCCTTGTACCAGACGTCGGGAATCATATCACGCTCCAGTTCCAACAATTCATGAATGATTTTGTCCGCGTCACTGATGGAATTCACGAGTGGATCGGTGAGCATCGCCCTTCTCAGCTTCTCGTAGCTCTGTTCCAGAACTGCTTCGACCGTCAGCTCATGTGTATCCAGTACAAGTTCTTGCATACCTCTTACACCGCGCGGCATCTCGCCTACATGAACTGGCTTTACCCCATCCATGCCCACGTCGCACAGCACTTCCAGGAACGAATCGGCATTCATATTGGTTACCGCGCCTTGATTAAGCGTATTGATGAAAAATTTCTTCCCCAAATTTCCTACCATGTTCTCAATGATATCCGTCGCATGATCCGGGCCAAAGGTGCTCATGTAATCGGCAATCGGGATAGTTCCCGTAAGAAAGTCATCGACCTGACTCCACATTTCATCGTGACGCTGATACCTGTCCTCTGTCTCCCAGATGGATAATGGCGGGATTGTGTCTGTAGTCTTGCCGAGACCTTGCCAATACCGAACATATTCCTTCGTATGCGCTGTGCAAGTGGGGATAATTCCAAAAATATCATACAGTTCATAGGTAATCGCATCGTTAAAAATAGCTTTTGCGCCGCGATCACCGCCGTTGTTTTCATCACCTGCCATTTTGCGCATAGCTTCCGCGATTAGGGGCATCACATTTTTTCCTTCGAATTCCGCTTTAAGCAGCCAAGTAAAATGATTGACACCAGCGATGCGGAAATCGAATTTCCGGTCAATCTCACGGGTGAACTCATCTGTCTTTTCGATGATTCCGGCTCTTACAGCATAATAGGCTTTCTTATGCGGCATATGATGACTATCGCATAGCGCAAACGATTTGAGCTTCGGCGCATAGCGATGTAACGCGATGCCATGAACGGTAGACGGGTTAATATAATTAATCACCCAGGCATCAGGACACAGCTCCTCAATATCTTTGGCGCATTCCATAATAACTGGCAGTTCCCTCATCGCGCGAAAGATTCCACCCGGTCCAATCGTATCGCCAGAACACATACGAATGCCGTATTTTAGAGAGACTTGGCAGTCAATTCCCCGGTATTTGACTGATTGCTCTGCAAAGCTAAGCACAACGAAGTCAGCTCCCGGCAGCACTTGTCTTCGGTCCACCGAGCCCTCAATCTTTAAGGATACGTTGTTCTCCCGGGCGACCATCTCTGCTAGTGTTACCATTTTCGAGAGCCGTTCCTCGTCCGTATCCACTAAGGCCAAAGTTCCCTGGTTCAAGTATGGTGAGTGAACCATCTGCCAGATGGATTGACGACCGAAAAACAGGCTGCCTGCTCCAATTACGACTACCTTTGGGTGCTGTATGTTTGTACCATTCATTACGAACCCCTCCTCTTCACGATATAAGTTCATTATAGGGGAGTGGCCTGAGATCGGAATGTGTGATAGTTTTCAATACATGTCATATGGTACGATGATTAGCATGAGATAAAGCCTTGGTTATATTAGTTATAAATCGAAGGATGTCATAAAGTAGAGAGGAATGAATTGAATCCAATGCATACAGGGACTGTAAATATGAGTATAATCGATGAACTTTCGGAGTATATCACACTTCGCATGAGCTCTTATTTGGAACAAACTCATGACAGCCATTGGATTGAGCACAAGTCACATTCCGATTATGATCTGTGGTTCATTACAGCAGGCTCCGTCAAGATTACCATCGATGGGATCGAACATATGGCGGATCCGGGTGACGTTGTATTTTTTTATCCAGATATGCCCTATCTTGCTTCCACGACTGGAGAGTGCCGATTCATATACATGCACTTTGATTTCAGCATTGCTGAGCAAAAGCGAATTCTGGGCGAGTTTCAACTGCCGGGCATCGTACCAGGCAACCTTATTCGGGAGGAATCAACGCTGTTCACCTCGTCCTATCGAAGGTTCAAGCAGAACAGCGGAGCTGCCGGAAGTCCACTCTACTTGAAGGCTTCTCTGCTTCTGGTGATTGCCAAAATTTTGGAGCTTCATGGGCAAGGTCTATATAACGGTGAATTTCTAAAAGACCGAAAACCGCGGAAAACGGAAGGAAGTCTGGAGGTTCTGCAGAACGTATTCCCATACGTGGATGCGAATCTGCATCGTGTCATCCGAGTTAACGAGCTTGCGGCCATTGCAGGTATCTCAGAGAAATATTTTATTTCTTTGTTCAAGAAAATTCTGGGTATTACGCCGGGACAGTATATCAATCAAATCAAGATGAACCGGGCACGTGACTATCTGTACGAGAAAAAATATACGATTCAGCAAATTGCCGGATTTCTGGGCTATCCCGATCCCTTCACCTTTTCCAAGGCATTTAAAAAATTTTACAACGTGCCTCCTTCCAAATTTGAATAGAGTGTCGTAGCTAAACAAAGAGGCAACCGGTCTATGCCGGCTGCCTCTTTGAATCAATGGTTATTCATGCTTCAGTTGTATGTCACTTCAGCGGTCCTCATAACGTAAAGGGTGCTTCACTCGAATACATGTCATGGAAAAATCCCCTGTACGGTATACCCTCTTCCAGACATTTAATGAGATACAACACTTCTTCGTTATCTTCCGGTTCTTCGCCAGTATGCTGCATTTCCTCCAATTGACCTAGGATATTCTCCAAGAGGGTGACTTGAATAAATAAAGGCAGCTTCTCCAACATCGAATCTTCGATCTTGGTTTCGGAAGTATAACCAGCGAGGGCGGTTTCAAAATAATCATTCATGAACGCATTACGTTTCCCGGCGTCAGGTTCGAATTGTATCCAGCCCACACCGTGTGTCCATAGATCTGCCAGGTCATACATATACCAGCCAAAGCATGAATTATCGAAATCATACACCGTGATGTGGCCGGTATCAAAATCGATCGAGTAATTCCCATCGTTATAATCGAAATGGATCATCCCGAATGTTTCCTGATTTGTATTCAAACCTTTTAAGGTATTCAGGAGCTCAACCATCTTCTCCTTAAGCAGAGAGAAAGATTCAGGGACCAACCTCTCGATATATTCAACTTTGTAATTGTCAAAAAAATGATGCCTGCGATGAACGGGAACATAGCTTTTGGATAGCTGATGCATTTTGCCCAGGACTTTACCGCAATTATAGTAGTACTCGGTAATTGGAACACCTTCCCGGTACTGATAATTATTTTCTACCAGCAACTTTCCCTTGGCCTTGTGAAACAGGCTGACAAAAAACGTATGCTCTTCATAAGTGATCTCTTCCAACAGATTGCCTTTCTTGGAACTCACCACATTCGAAACGCTGGCTCCATGATCAAACAGATACTGGACATATTCCAGTTCCGCAATATAATCTTCGCGGTTTCTGTCAGGCAAAAAAGACACTCGGAGAATTAGCGATTCACACCCCTCTTGCTCACAGGTGTAAACGACATTCCGCCCACCCTCATGAGGTGGAATAAGCTGAATGTTGTAACCCTCCAGATGAAACAGCTCGGATACCCATTCCAGTACGTGCGTATTGCTGATGTTAACAGCTTCGTTAAAGTTAATAATGATCTCCTCCAGTAAACATTGTCGGGACGATCTCCCGCATTGCAATGTCCACAAAAGGAATTCCCATGCCGCAAATATCCTTCTGTGAACCTAAAGCACAATCACCTTGTTAGTCATTGAAATTCGCTCCTTTTTGTTCAGATGTATATATCTTATCCTAAAATTCCAGATTATTCTATTGTTTTTGTTAATACCGCTGCCACGTAATAATACCGAATCAAAATATCTGGGTCGTCGTCTTTGGGCCATGAGTAAAAAATGATTGGGTGAAAAGTAAAAAAAGTGCACAAACCACTTTGATCATTTCTCCGCTTTAACCCAAAAGTAAAAAAACATGCGAATTCTCGTCAATAACCTTTATATCCTGTTCTCCCTTTCTCGTTTAGACTATTTTCAAGAAAACGTATTCACATATGACGCTTAAGGGGGAAAGGAAATGAACAAGAAAACCAAGACTTTACTGTTGTCTTTATGCCTGTCGATCCTATTGGTCGCCGCCTGTACGAATGGAAGCAGCACCGAGAAAAGTACATCCAATACCGATTCGGATGCCAACGAGGGCGGAATAACAACCATTCACACCGTGACGTCAGAATATTCTTCTGCCAAATATCCAAAGGGCGATGATATTACAAACAATGTGTGGATCAAGCGATACAAAGAGCAGTTTAATATCGATGTCAAAACAGACTGGGTCAGCGATGAGTATGATACCAAATTGAATTTGGCTATAGCATCGAATGATCTCCCCGACGTGTTTAGGGTTAATCCATCACAATTAAGGCAGCTAGTCGAAGCAGACATGGTAATGGACCTTACCGATGTCTTTGAACAACACGCTTCAGAACGTCTCAAAGGCTACATGGAAACGGACGCGGACAGCTATGAGTCTGGTAAGAAGGACGGCAAGCTGTACGGGATACCGCAGATGCACTGGGGATTAATTGATCAACCAGATTTCATCTGGATTCGGAACGATTGGAAAGAAGAACTGGGTCTCCAAGATCCGAAATCGGTGGAAGACATCAAGAACATTGCACTGAAATTTATAGAAAAGCACGGCGGATATGGCATAGCAGTAGATCAATCGCTCGATTACCTCAACCTGCTCGCCATTGCTTGGAATGCACATCCAGATATGTGGATGGAAGATGCCAGCGGGAAATTAGTATATGGCTCAGTCCAGCCTGAGATGAAGAATGCACTGGCTGAGTGGTCGGAATGGTACAAGCAAGGCATTATTGATCCGGAATTTGCAATCAAAGACTTTAATGCGATGAACGCGGATATCGTAGCCGGCAAAGTGGGCGTACAGCCTTATTACCAGTGGTGGGGTTATAATCCTGGTGTTGATACAGTAGCCAATCTGGGTAAGGACGCGATCTTTTATCCGTATATCATCCCTACCATTGATGGAAAGGAAGCGAAACAATCCATCTTCTTCGCCAACAACAATTATATTGTCATGAAAAAAGGATTCAAGAGCCCTCAAGAAGTGATCAAGATTTTGAATGACTATGCTTATATCGTTGATGAAGGAAATGGCAAGGAGTCCAAAGAAACACTCTCTGCTTTGCTAGACAATGATATTGCCCATGTGGTCGGGGCGTTCCGTGTGCTTAATCCGAATTCAGATTACGAGCAGTTCGAGGCTGTATCAGCAGCCCTTCAATCCGAGGATACCAGTGGACTCACTACTTCGGGAATGTGGCAGAAATATAACAACAGTGTTGAGTTTATGAAGAATGCAACACCGGGAGCAGTCGGTGATTATTTGCAACAAGGTGCTCCAAAGAATGCGTATGGTCTGGCTAAGAAAGTACTCGATAGCGAGAACTACATTAAGACGGCACTATGGGGTGTTTCACCGGAGGTGCTGTCAAGCTATGGTACAACGCTGGATGATATCCTGACAGAAGGCTTCACCAAGATTATCATGGGTAGTGAACGTATCGATTATTTCGATGTTGTCGTCCAGAATTGGCGAGCAGCCGGAGGCGATGAAGCAACTCAGGCAGTTAATGATGCCTACGGCAAATAAAAGTGCCGTTTCCAAGAATGGACGGGAGTGTTCTCGTCCTTTCTTGATAACGGTTACAAATGTGGTACACCAAGAACGGAGGAATATGAATGCTGAGAAAATGGAAGCAGCAGAGTCCCTACCATCTTATGTTGATCCCGAGCCTGGTCTTGGTCTTCATCTTTAGCTATATCCCTTTTTATGGGCTTATTATTGCATTTCAAAAATACAATCCGGGTCTCGGCTTTAACTCTCCATGGGTTGGATGGGACAATTTTTCACATGTATTTAGTCAGCCGAACTTCGTAAGAACCATCTGGAATACGCTGTATATGTCCGTCTTCAAGATTATCGGCGGCATTATCGTGCCTGTTATTTTTGCATTACTGCTTAACGAGGTACTGCACAGTGGAATCAAACGTACATTTCAAACACTCGTATACATTCCGAACTTCCTCTCTTGGGTCATTATGGCTGGCATCATGCTGGATATACTTAGCTCCGATGGCATCATCAATACATTTCTAGGCGTATTGGGGATTGCACCGATCTCTTTTCTGGGCACACCGTCCATATTCCCTTGGACTATGATCGTGAGTGATATCTGGAAAGGCTTTGGATTCGGCACGGTTGTATATCTAGCAGCCCTAACCAGTATTGACCCTGGTCTATATGAGGCCGCGGTAATTGATGGAGCCAAACGATGGAAACAGACCATCTACATCACATTACCCCTTCTCATGCCAACGATTGTTTTAATGACTGTGTTGTCACTGGGTAACGTCCTCAATGCCGGATTTGATCAAATCTATAACCTGTATTCCCCTGTCGTGTATCAGACGGGAGATATTATTGATACCTATGTATACCGTCTGGGAATTCAGCAGGCACAATATTCGATTGGTACCGCTGTCGGATTATTTAAATCCATCATTTCCAGTGTTCTCGTTGCCGTATCGTACTTCCTGGCCTACAGGGTAGCCGGCTATCGCATCTTCTAAGGAGGAACGTTCATTATGATCTATGATAAAAGTATGAGCAGGCTTGTGTTCCATATCCTAAACTACACGATATTGCTTCTAATTTCCCTACTCTGTATCCTCCCATTTATCAACCTGTTGGCTGTTTCATTCAGCAGCAGTTCCGCTGTATCCGCGGGAAGTGTTACGTTCTGGCCCGTCGAATTCACGACTAAGGCTTATGAATTTGCATTAACTGGAGGGTCATTTTTCTCCTCTCTCTGGGTGGCGATCCAACGAACCGTTCTCGGAACGTTGGTAAATCTGGTGCTGATCGTGCTCACCGCCTATCCATTATCCAAATCCAAACAAAAATTGATGGGCCGTAATATCTATATAGGATTTTTCATTGTGACCATGTTATTTAGCGGAGGATTGATTCCTACCTATCTGGTGGTCGTCAAAATGGGATTGATTGATTCGATTTGGTCTCTGATTCTGCCCGGAGCTCTGCCCGTGTTTAGTATGATTATTCTTATGAATTTCATTAGAGGTTTGCCAGAGGAGATTGAAGAATCAGCGATCATCGACGGTGCCGGGCCTGTGCAGGTATTGCTTCGTATTCTATTGCCGCTCCTCAAGCCCGCTCTCGCAACGGTCGGTTTGTTCAGTATCGTCGGCCATTGGAATTCATGGTTCGATGGCATTATCTATATGAACAATCCAGCCAATTATCCACTACAAAGCTACCTGCAGACCCTGCTGCAGAGCTTTGAGCAAATCATGCTGAAATCTGGATCAGACTATACTCAATTGTTATCGATGATGAACGCCAGAACTGGGCGCGCCGCTCAAATGTTCTTAGGTGCCATTCCGATTTTGCTCGTTTATCCGTTCTTGCAAAAATACTTTACCAAGGGTTTGGTACTCGGTAGCGTCAAAGGATAATAGAAAGGGCTGTCTCAAAAGGAATTCCGGCTTGCTCCAAGCGCTAACGAACCTACCACACCTTAAAAGGCGGATCATCAGCGCTTGCAAGATTTAACGAACCTCCGTAAAGCTATTTCGTCATAAAACGTTGTCAAAACCTGAAAAATCAACCGAATCGACGAAATAACGTCTCTGTCATTCCTAAGATCTCAGATCTGGGCCAATGGAAGCGAATAGCGTGTCTCAGGTTCATTAACACAAAATAACACGAACAAGGGGTGTTCCTGTCATATTCATGACTTATGGGACATCCCCTTTCGGTGTGTTTACCCTCTGATACATACTTAAAATCGTTCTAGGATTGTCAACATATGCATGATTACTTCTATGACTACGTTGTTTCGGTGATAGCAGGTAGCAGAATGGTAAAAGTCGTACCTTCTCCAATCTGACTTGCCACCTGCATTCCATAAGGCTTGCCAAAATGAAGTTGAATACGCCGCTGCACATTATGCAGGCCGATTCCTGTTCCTTTATCTGGTTCGAGCTTGTCTTCCATAAAGTTCTGGATCGTATGTTGATCCATACCAATGCCATTATCGCAGACTTCGATCACAATATCACTGCCACGTGGTTGAATCCGAATGGTAATGACTCCGTCTTCTTCAAGCTCGGCCAGACCGTGAAAGATCGCATTCTCCACAATGGGCTGCAGAATCATTTTGGGCATATGATAATCGAGCAGTCTATCCTCAATCTCATATTTCATCTGAATACAGTCGTAGTACCTGACATTCTGAATCGTCACGTAATTCGCAATATTATCGATTTCCTCACGAATCGTCACAAGTGTTCCATCGGATCTTGTGGCATAACGAAGCATCGAGATTAATGCATCAGTCATTTCCACGATTTTGTCAGCCTGCTGCATGGAGGCGATCCATTTCACTGAACCCAAAGTATTATACAGAAAATGAGGCTTGATCTGATCATGAAGCGCACGCATCTCGGCCTTTGCTTTCTCTATCTCTTCCTGCTGCATCCGCTCAACCATACGCTTCAATTCATGTGACATCTTGTTAAATCGAACCGATAAATGCCCAATCTCATCGCGAGAACGAATATGTTCAACTTGTTCAAACTGCCCCTTCTCGACCAAAGAGATATTGCTGAGCAGCTTCTTGATAGGGGTGGTGATGACATGAGATAGAAAAATCGAAATAATGGCAGCAAAAAGAACCAGGACAATGGACAGTGTCACCAGATTATGCCCTAATATTTTGCCGTCGGCAGTAAGCTCATCCAAAGGCATGTATAAATAAGTAGTCCATTTCTGCTGACTAAGTGGACTGGTCACCACAACATTTAATGATTCGGGAGGACGAACGTTGTCCCGGAACAATGTACCGATTAATCGTTCATTCACGTTATATACGATTTTGTCATTCTCATCAACGATCATGAATCTGGAACGCAGCCCTTCCTGCAAGTTACGATTAACGATTTCGATGAACTTTATATCAATGCTGACGACAATGACGCCGAGCAGTTCCCCGCTAGCCACATCATGAATTTTACGAGCGTGTGACACTGCCAGAATTTTATTCTCCAATTGCTCATCGATTCGGGTGGTCAATGTGATGGTTCGATCATTATCATGCATGAATTTTTTAAACCACAATTCGTTCGCCACTTTGAAGTCCGGGTCAATAGGCTGGTTAGGACTGACGAACAGATCTTGTCCCCCATTCAAATTATAGAGGTAAATGGAAAATACGCGATCCTTCATCATGATATAATTCATCAAAATATTGTATGCGGCAATCTCATTTTGTTCATCACCCTCTCGCAGGAAATCCTGGATCGGAAAGCTTCCTTCATGGGTTGCAGATAAATTGTCGCTCAGTCCATTGCTGGCAAGCAGTGTGATTTTCTCAATCTCCTTTAGGAACTCATCAATGCGAATATTCGTCTGCTTGGCCAGATCGGTGAGCAGATTGGTATAATTCTGTGCCAATAATCGCTCAGAGGAATAATACGAATTGATCGTCATCACAAGTACGGGAAGAATGATGACTGTAATGCATATCACCATGATTTTGTACTTGATTGGGAAGAGCCCGGAATGCCTCATATGCTGCACCTCTATTCACGGATTACATGAATTCCTGCTGTCGTTCTCGATATTCCTCAGGAGTGAATCCTACCGATTTTTTGAAAATCTTACTGAAGTACGTGTAATTATGGTAGCCCACCTTGTGGGCAATTTCATATACTCTCATTTCCCTGCTCAATAGATAAGCCTTGGCATGTTCAATCCGAACTCGTGTCAGGTACGTGATAAAATTCTCTCCTTTTTCCTGCTTAAACAATCGGCTGAGATACGAAGGATTGACACGGATCTGGCTAGCGATACTTTGCAACGAAATATCCTCGGCATAATACTTGTCCATTAACTCAATGGCGAGGTCTGTGTAAGAACGCTCCTGCATAATCAGGGAATCGGTTTTAAAGTAATACGCAATATGAGCCAGCATATCCTGGTGAATATCCTCCCAATACTCTCCCTTTAAAACGATTTCGTAAGGCGATCTCTCGGTAAAGGAAGGCCTGCCTCGTTCAATAGCTCGTGAGAGATGGGAGTGTATGGTCTCCATCACCCTGATATATTGCTTGCGAATACTGCTCTCATCTGCTTCTTGCACCTCCAGGTTAGAGCGAATTTCTTCAAGGAATTCCTCCGCCTTTTGGTTATCTTTACTCACCCATAATTTGAGGAAATTTCGTTCTTGCTCCGGACTGAGCATTCCATTCACTTCTTTCCGAACTGGAGCTTGAATCACGTCCGCGTAATACAGTATCTGGTTACTGCCTTTAAAGAAACTTTGCCTTAGAGCGAATTCCGCTTCTCGACACGCCTTTCTTATGCCATGGAAACCGGAAACGATTGTACTTACACCCGCTGAGAGCGACAGATTCATAAAATCCTTGATTGAAGACTGAAGCTTATTACATAGTTTGTTTAGATCGGCTTGTACAGACTCACTCCCAGGAAGAACATTGACAATAACCCAATATTCAGATGAGCTTTCCACAAAAATCTCTTTCTCCCATTTGGATGGAATGATCTCTTCCATAATATTCAGAATAGAGAATCGAAGTAGTTTTTCTCCCTTCTCGACATATTTCCTCTTCGCCTCCTCGTAATAATTCACAACAAACTGGATGACCACCAACTTGTCTGATCGTATACGTAAATGCATTTCTTCAGCTTTGGCAGCCATATCTTTTTCATCTATGAATCCGCTTACAACATCTTGAAAGAAGCTATCTTTGAGATGTCTCAGGCTCTTGGAATGGTCATGTGTCATAAATGGTATGTTGGTCTGCGTGCCACGTTCCCTTTTTAGTTTTTCTTCAATGGTGGAAAGCAAATCAACTA
Source organism: Paenibacillus sp. E222 (assembly GCF_013401555.1). Lineage (NCBI taxonomy): Bacteria > Bacillati > Bacillota > Bacilli > Caryophanales > Paenibacillaceae > Paenibacillus > Paenibacillus sp. E222. The sequence goes on along the minus strand of NZ_CP058552.1, from coordinate 4,381,916 downwards.
AAGAGGTTTCTGTAATCTCACTTTTAATCAAGTAGTCTACAGCCCCAAGCTTCAATGCCTCTTTTGCATAATGAAATTCATCAAAATTACTCAGGATGACATATTTGCAGCTTTTCAGTAAACAAGATGCCTCTTGTATGAGCTCTAACCCATCCATAATCGGCATCTTGATATCGGTAATAATTAGATCAGGGGTCACTTCTAGCGCAAGTTCCAACGCTTCCTTCCCGTTCCCCGCTTCACCAGCAACATAGAAATTATACTCTTCCCAATTCAGCATGGAACGAATTCCAACCCGCATGAGCAGTTCATCCTCTACGATCATCAGTTTATACATGAGCATCCTTCCTCCAACATGACCATTTTCACTATTTTACCATTAATCCAATTATTGCAAAGATGTCTAGCCGCCCTTTGAATTATGATTTCTAATCAGATGGATGTCCCTTTCGTTCCTGTTCTCAACAGATGCATCCTATGATAAACTTGGATTGCTTAATTATGTTAATGAAAAAAGATAATTCAGAGGAGATGTCACTTGGTATTGAATGCAGAACAATTTGATTATATTTCAGAGACAGAACGATTAATAATAAGACCTTTAAAGAAAGACGATTATGAAAATTGGTTAAATGCATTTGAAAACCGTCTCCCTTCCCAACACCGCCACGATCAAGGGAAAATGGATATGAGCGAATGTACACCGGATTGGTTTCATCAACTCGTAGATCGACACCAAAAGTTAGCGTGTACAGATGCCGTTTATGTATTTGGTGTATTTAGAAAGGAAGATGGTACACATCTGGGTATGATTGATATTGCGACTTTAGCAAGAGCGGATTTTCAATGGGCAAGCTTCGGATATACCATCCATAATCAGTATTGGAGAACAGGCTACGGCAAAGAAGCCGTGAATGAAGCTCTTCATATTGCATTTGAACATTTGAAATTCCATCGTATAGAAGCCCATATTAATTTGGATAATACCCCTTCTATAAAACTTGCAGAACGTGTAGGCATGGAATTTGAATGTGTTCGCAAAGGATTTATATACGAAAACGATGAGTGGACAGACCATTTGGTTTATTACAAGAATTTCAAATAATCTTGCGTCCTTCCTTACCATAGCGTCCTTCTTCCGATTCTGGTCTGGTTGCTATCCATTTGGATTTTATATGATCGGAGTTATAACAGTTTCCTGTATATTTTTATATCCACACCTGTCGCCGTTGAATAACCTTCACTAACGAGCGTATCATTGTTGAGAAAAGATAAGGCCTTACTGTTTGTAACCATTTTGGGAGCAGTACGAAATAATGCAGTTTTCAGCGTTTTATCCATGTTTCCGTTGTTTTCGATATAAATTTGGCAGGTCTGTCCTGTGTAGTCCGTTCCTTGGAGCATGTACCTTGCTGATAGCGTGTGGTAATTCCCCTGTTCCCTGATAATCTGAGTATCCACTCCTCCATCAAGCACCAATCCCTCAAAATACTTTCCGGTCACGTTCCCTGTAAATGTAATCATGACAACCGATTCATCCACGCTGTTATGTAATTCAATTGATTTCCCAATGTTCACATGTACCGTGAACAATTCTTCTAATCTCACGCTTTACCACCTCCAGATTAAGTTAATTATAACTCTACTCCTTATTTTGTAGGTAGCAAGGAATTACATGAGGCATAACGTGACCGGCGGGATCAAAGATCAAAATACAAAAAGACTGATTCCGTATTTGGAATCAGTCTTTTTCAACAGCATTAATCGTGCTTTACTCCGTTCTCACAGGTAACTTGCCCTCAGCTTTCCGTTGACCAACCAGCACTTTGATCCCTGCTAACGTATTGGGCTCCTGCTTTCCATACACAGCAAGCCCTGATCGCACATTCTGCAAATAAATCATCTCGTACGGGTTGCCAAGCGACAATAGGGAGTAACGCTGATTACGCCTGTTCATCGTATCAATCAAGGTTTGATAATCAGACCATCCGAACTCACTGGCCACGTTGCGGAACTGGTAAGAAGCAAGAATGACGTAGTCCGCCTGTCCAATCGCCTGAAGGGCTTCATTCATCTTCCCTTGTCCAATAAGAGAAATTTCTGTCTTTAAGGATAGGTTACCTGTAGCTTGTATCAGTTGCTGTTCAAGCTGCTTTGCCTGTTCCTGTTCGGCTGCGAGAATAACGACCCGGTCGCCTTGTTGAATTTGATCCGGAAGTCCACCCTCACGGCCGGCCAATACGGTGACCGCTCGCTCGGCAATTTCCTGCTCCACCGCCCGATGCTGCTTTGATCCAATGACACCGTTAAGCGCATTTAGCTTTTGCGCTAGAGTCTGGCTGCGTTCAAACAAACCATATTTGGCTTTCAGCTCCAAAATTCGCTTTACTGAAGCATGAATGGTTTCGTCCGGGATCTTCCCGCTCTTCACTGCGTTCACCAACGTTTGATGGGCAGCAGCCGGATCTTTTGGCATAAGGATGATATCAACACCTGCGGAAACAGCACGTTCCACGGCTTTATTCTCCCCAAAATGCTCCGCGATCGCATTCATGGTAAAGGCGTCAGAAATGATCAGACCTTCATATCCCAGCTCCCCCCGAAGCAGTCCGGTCAGCACCTTTTTGGATAAGGTGGCAGGTATGGGCACACTCTTTCCGTCTTTGAGTGAAGTAACATGCTCGTTATCAATGGCCGGGAAAGCAATGTGTGCAGTCATGATCATCTCGACCCCGTTTTCAATCGCATCCCGAAATGGTTTTAATTCTACCGCATCAAGTCGTGCGCGGTTATGTGTTAGCACAGGCATACCGAGATGGGAGTCTACGGTTGTATCCCCGTGCCCTGGGAAATGTTTGACTGCCGCGATCACCCCGGATTGCTGTAGACCCTTTATCGTTGCGAGACCAAGCCGCGTCACCAAATCCGCGTCTGAGCCAAACGATCGTATGCCAATGATTGGATTGTCTGGATTGCTGTTAATGTCGAGCACTGGCGCAAAGTTGATCTGTATCCCCAGTGCCTTCAGCTCCTCCCCTGTCAGCTGACCAGCCGCTTCGGCCAGTGCCGTGTCTCCCGTTGCGCCAAGCGCCATCTGTCCCGGCAGATTCGTCCCGCCCGGTATCCGCTTAACGACGCCCCCTTCTTGGTCGATGCTAAGAAATAAAGGAATGTCGCCGGCTTCTCTTTGCATGTCATGTGTGAACGTTGTAAGCTGCCTGATATCCACAATATTTTTGTCAAAAAGAATAAGCCCGCCCAAATCTTGATCATGAATGGTGCTTTTCAATCCCTCATGAACGATCGTGGTCACTTTACCGTTCCATTGCCTAATGTCAGGCATAAGCATCTGGCCGACTTGCTCGCTTACGGTCATATAGGATATCAGCTTGTCCCAATCTTGTGTACGAATGGCTGCTTCCCGTTCGAATCGAATCACACGTGACATAAATACAGCATATTCCGCTCGCGTGACCGTTTGATTCGGACGATAAGTACCATCCGAATATCCGCCGACCAAGCCGTTGGAGCTCAAGATCTGAATGGGTGCCTCAGCCCAATGTTGTTTCGTATCTGACCAATTGGCAGGTTGCTTGCCTTCCAAGAGTGAATACGCACGCGTAAGGAATGCTGCAGTTTCGGCGCGGCTAAGCGGTGCATCCGGACGGAAGGAGCCACCAGGAAATCCGCTGGCAAGTCCATTTTTTGATGCTAACGCGATTTCCTGATAAAAGGGGTGAGTTGCCGGAACATCCGAATAAGTCGTTGTACCTTCCACCGGTTTCTCCAGCTGTTGAGGATACAGCTCCCGCACCATAAACGTGACGGCTTGCGCCCTTGTTACCAGCCCTTGGGGCTTAAATATTCCATTTCCATATCCTGCGACTGTTCCTCGTTCAGCCATATACTCGATACCGTCTTCTGCCCACTTCGAATGCTGCAGATCGGTAAAACGTTCTTCCGCATCTACACTTCCTGCCCATATGAGCATAGAGCCGAGAACAGCACCGAATATCGCCATCATTTTTAGTTGCATCTATTCCACTCCTGTTGATGTTCTTTGTAAGATGAATAGACGCTATGGATATACGTTTTGTTGCGTTGAGTCGCTGTTATTATCGCTTGGGTACATAATTAACCCCGATGAAGACTTGACTGTTATCTCACCATCTAAGATAATTACAGTTTGACTAAAAAATTCCTACAACAGGATCTTTCATTTGGAAGGGGGCGCTCGTTATTAACTGGTTAAATGATCTCTATAAGATCAATAAACGGGAATCGGAAAAGGAAATCGAACGATCTTTGGTTAACGCCATCTTCCGAATCTATGATCGGTTTCCTCGAATTGGCCTTAGAGAGCGAATCGGGCAGCAAGAGATGTCTCTTGATATAGCCGATGCTTATATCCATGGGTATAACGCCATGATTGAAGCTGGTGTCGGAATTGGCAAGTCTTTTGGCTACCTGATCCCAAGCCTGCTCATGAATCAAATGTCCCAGAAACCGGTCATTATAGCTACATCCTCCATTCAGCTTTCGGAACAGATACATAAAGATTTAAGAGTCATTGGTAGTCGGCTGGGCTTCACAACGGTTCGCTCTGTCGTTGGGAAAGGAATGGGCCAGTATGCCTGCCGAAGCAGGGCAGCGGAATGGATCAGGCCTGATGATCCGAACACCTCACTGTCTACCCTTGCCCAGCGCATATTAGATTATGAAATTGATGAAAGAGCGGATATTAAAGCTGGAATTAGTGATGCGGATTGGTCCAACTTTTCCGTAAATGATTGCAAATTTGAACGTTGCCATCATAAAAATGCGTGCTTGTTTTACGATATGAGAGCTAAATTAAATGCAAAGGCTCATGAGATTGATTTTATTATTGTGAACCAGGACCTGCTCATACGGGATTTGATGAAGAAAAAAGAAGGAACCAAAAGCATCATCTCGGAACAGCCGGCTCTGATCGTCATTGATGAAGCGCATAATCTGGAAGCGAAAGTTCGAGATGCCAGAACGCTTGAGTTTACTTATCGGGGAGTTTGCCGCACTCTGGATAACACTGTGCAGCTTCTCACGAAGCAGTCCGGGGATAAAAGTATCTTCTCACAAACCAAGTTTATAAAAAAATGTATTGAACGCATCTTCAAACAGGTAAATGCAGATCTGCTCCACCATGCCAAGCAGGATAGCGACCGTATAAAAGTGTCGGAGATCAAAGGAATACCGTTAAACCAAATCTCGAACGATTTGAAAGATCTCAGTCTTCGCCTTTCCATTTTGACCTCTCGTCACGAGCGGGAGATTGATGACGCTTTTGAAGCTATAAACGCGCTTATAACTCTCATCCGTGTCTTGGCTGAATTAGAGGATAACTATCTCATATGGGCAAGCAGTCCCTTGGGAGTAGCCACGATCAGCATCTGTCCCAAAGATATAAGCCAATTTCTGAAGTACGCTTTATTTAACGGCAAGGCGCCTGTTATCTTAACGTCGGCAACGCTGTGCCAAGGCGGGGAGACACTGGAGGAACAATACTCTTATTTGACGCAGTCCCTCGGTTATAAGGGTGATTTTATGGATCGCAAATCCTCCCCTTTTGACTACACCAATCATGCCATGATGTACATCTCGAACAACGTTCCCTATTACCAGCATGAACAGCGCGAAAACTATCTTGAAGCGGCCTACAACGAATTGGTTCAGCTCTGTAATTTAACACAAGGCAGAACCATTGTCCTTTTTTCAGCAAAGGAAGACATGAAGTACATTCATAAGAAGCTGATTTCAAGTCCTGATGAATACACATGGGCAGTTCATGTTCAGAAAGAAGGATCTTCCCAGGACAGTGTCATCACCGAATTCAGGAAAAGCAAAGGTGTGCTCCTGGGTACCGGGGTATTCTGGGAAGGTGTGAATATCGAGGGGCCCGATCTTTCGCAGGTCATTATTTTCCGTCTGCCCTTCCCTGTCCCTTCCGATCCAATTTATGAATATAAGGCATCTGTATCGGAAAATCCGTTCATGGAGGTGTTTGTCCCGGATATGCTTCTCCGGTTACGGCAAGGAACGGGACGCTTGATTCGTAGTGAAACGGATCTAGGCATACTCAGCATACTAGACTCCCGTCTCAGCGCAGCGGCAAAAAAGAGTTACCGGCAACAGGTGCTGGACACGCTCCCATTCAAAGAAGTGACAGAGGATTTTTCGATTTTGGAGAAATTTGCTCAACAAAAAGGGATACGACGTACGGATTGAAAGTGGAACAACCAAATCATATAACTGCTCCAATCACATCAAAAGGCCCTTCGGCCCATATAGCGGAAGGATCAATTTCAATGCTTGAAGTAAGATATATGCTAGAATATAATCCAGAAATATGAATCTCAAAGGAGGTATTTATATGGTTGAAAGACCAACTACAGAGGAATATGCAGCTTTTTATGAAGGGTACATCCGGCTTGTTCCTGAAGGGAATATCATTGAACGGTTAGAGCAGCAGGCCCACATCGTACAAACTTTGCTTTCTTCATTAACAGAGGAGCAAGCAAATTATCGCTACTCCGAAGGCAAATGGAGCGTGAAGGAGGTCATCGGTCACCTACTGGATAACGAACGTATCATGAGCGGCCGATTGCTCCGCATCGCCAGAGGCGACAAAGCGAATCATCCTGGCTACGATCAGGACGTGCTTATGCAGAGCCAACCCTTCAATACGTATACGGTAGCCGATTTGAACGAAGAATATGCCGTCACACGCCGCTCAACCATTCTTATGCTCCGTCATCTCACGCCGGAAGCTTGGCTCTGCAGAGGGATCGTCAGTGATAACCCTGCTTCGGCTCGATCAATCGCCTATATTTTGGTTGGACATGAGCTTCACCATTTGTTGGTACTTCGTGATCGATATTCACTGGATATAACCCTATAATTACAACTGAAGGATAGTTCTGGCTTCTTCTACAATTTGAATAATGATATCGCCTGCAGATTGGTTATCTGTTAACATTCTCGTTCCCTGACCTGCCCAAAGGGCCATATATTCCGGATTATTTTGCTTAGCAGAAGCATTTCTAATCTCGCGAGTTAATGTATTTTGGGTAGGAAAGGTCAGCGGCTTAATGCTGGATGCTTCCCAATGTTGTATAAAGTCGTTCTTGATGCCACGCGCTGGCCGTCCAGAAAAGGCATTTGTAATTACAGTACTTTCCTCTGTGCTATCAAGCAATGCACGTTTATATACCTCATGTGCGCCAGACTCTACCGATGTCAAGAAACGCGTCCCCATTTGCACCCCTTGCGCTCCCAAAGCGAGTGAAGCCACAAGTCCTCTGCCATCCATAATACCGCCGGCAGCAATGACTGGAATATGGACGTGATCTACAATTTGTGGGACAAGTGCCATGGTTCCGATGTTTGCTCCACTGGGCTGAGATGATACATCAAAAGTTCCTCGATGCCCTCCTGCTTCACTACCTTGTGCAACAATGACATCACATCCACGCTTCTCCGCTTGAATCGCTTCCTCTACCGTTGTGACCATACTCATGATTTTGATGCCTAACGATATTGCCTTCTGCATATGGTGCTCAGAAAGTAGTCCAAACGTTGTACTAATCATCGGAACTTTTTCGTCCAGCAGGATGTCAAACTGCTCTTCAAAATGATTGGGTGTACGTAGCTCATCTTGAGCACGCTGCTTCACACCTAAAGACTCCCGAATTGGGTTCAACTCTTCGTTTACCGCATCAAAATTCGTATAGTGATCCGGTCCAACATGAGCAAAAATATTCACGGCAAACGGTGCTTGCGTCCGTTTTTTGATCTCGTGTATAGCGCCTCTTAGTTCCTCAGGACTCATATACGCAGCGCCTAACGTCCCTAACCCACCTGCATTAGAAACCGCAGCCACTAGGGGTGCCATGTTTGCAATACCGGCCATCCCCGCCAGAACGATTGGGTAACGAATATTTAAGCTTTCACAGAGCTTATTGTTTAATTGAATAGGCATCTAAGGTTCCCTCCCCATCAAATTCGGATTCCATTCTTTATAGTTTACATCGAGTTTATCCATCTTGTATAATCCGTAAATCAGATGTTACATATCATGATTTCAGATAGATTGTGTTCTAAAGGAGGGTCAACTTGGATATTCACTTGCTGGAGATTTTCATTCAAACACCCTCATAACACCGGCACTATCTGCTTTTTTAGATGAAACTAAGAAAGAAATTCTCCAAAGCTAGCTGCACCGATAAAATAAAACAAAAAAAGCCGCTAATCAGCGACTTTCAATGGGGCTATGTTCTGCTTCTTTCACATGCGCTTTTGCCCACTTCAATATCAATACTCTTTCTTAATTACAAAAAATGATCCCCGAATGGTTCCAGCTAACTTGGATTTCTGTCTGGCAAACTTAAACTTGCCTTCCAACTCCGCTGGAACTTCCATCCCCTCGGAAAGCTTAAAACCCACGGCCCGCTTCTTAGGGTCATCCACCGTATACATGACATTGAGTCCAAGACCATCTTCATAAAAGACGTAGGAAATTCGAATGTTTTCCACTTGAAAAGCCGACGTCTCCAAAGGCTTGGCCGCAAATTCAATATCACGTTCTTCCTTCAAAATTCGTGTTACATAATCAAGGGTGTCCTGACTTTCGCTAGCAGGAACAACCGTAAATTCATGCTTGTATTTGTTCATAAAATAACGAGCTTCATTCGCACGCAAACCTGCAAGCGCTGCTGCTACTGGTGAGGACTCTAATCCGACCGTAGACACATTTTTAAAATCAACGATATACGACATGCCGATCTCTCCTTCACCTTATTTCTTAACAACAGGAATCCATATTTCACCAAATACCAAGCCGTTTCGTTGCCCCATCTCAACCGTAGTATTTGGTCCACCAACATAAGCATAATTCGTTTCCGCTGGTAGAACTTGACCAAAAGCAACGCCAGTAAGGTTATTATTTAACTCATCAGATGTTGCTCCTTCCCCCTTAACGATCAAGTATTCTCCTTTAGGGAATTGGATCACTCTGGTTGCTTCTGGCAGTGTTTCTTCTGTCATGACACCAGCATAATGCATCATCTTGTTATTCACCGCTTCGTTCACGGCAAAAATATAGTCATTGGTCGCTATAGCTTTTAAAGCATCCAGGCTTCCATCTTCTTTCACAGCCGACCAAAAATCCGCCTTTTCTTTGTTAATCCCAGCAAAGTCTGTGTAATTGCTCTTAAGCTCAGTTCCAATACCCAAAACGATAAAACTGTCTTTTTCCTCAAAATTATAATTACTCATTCGTAACACCATCCTCTTTAAATTTATCAATGCATTTGTCTTTTCACTTGATGGGTTTATAATAACCTTAAATCATGTCAAATTATGATACTGTTTAGGGGGACCCGATGAAAAAAGTTGAACGAATTAATATCATTATGAGGTATATCAACAACCGCGCACACTTTACCATTTCTGAACTCATGCGGGAATTTAACATCTCTCGTTCGACCGCTATTCGCGATATCCGAGAAATTGAAGCTATGGGCATGCCACTTGTCGCTGAAGTTGGGAGGGATGGGGGTTATTTTGTCATGAACAACTCTGTCCTGCCCACGGTCCGCTTTACCGATAATGAGATCAAAGCTCTTTTTCTCGCCTTTATGGCAACTAGAAATCAACAACTCCCTTATCTAAAGAGCCGTCAGTCTTTAACCGAAAAGTTACTGGGCCTTATCTCCGAAAATCAGCAAGATGACCTTGTTCTTTTGAATCAAATATTGCTTTTTGAAGGGACCAACCCCCATAATCCCGACTTGCTTGATCTGTCAGACCTGCCCCACCCTATGTTGGAAAAACTCATCCAGCTTCTTCTTATAGAGAGCCATTTGTTGGTTACCGTCCAGGAAGAAAGGGAAATAAATTCGTATCCCATTTATCTTCTACACCTTTATCGTGAAAAAAGCCTGTGGATCATTGAAGGCTTCGACTTAGAGGAAGAAAAGAGACGGATTCTATCTGTCGACAATGTCACCCATATTGAACCCTTTCCTACGAAGAAAAAGGTAAGCAAGAAAAAGATTTTAGAAAAATTAAGTAAGCAGGAAGAAGTGATCAACCTTGTCCTCGAACTTGGTCCAAAGGCGATTGCACAGTTCAAGAAGTATCATCCTTTAAAGCTTTCACTTTCTTATACGAACCCTTACCAAACTACAGCCGTTATAAAGACGTTTATCAACGTTCATCATGCAGAAGAATTAACCGAAATAACCAATTGGTTGCTTTTCTTGGGTGGAGATATCCAGGTTAAGGAGATGCCAGAAGAAATTGCAGCAGGTGTACAAGAGAGATTAAGCTTATTTTGCCCTTAAGTATTGGATAGTTAAAACCAAATAACTTTGAACTTAGATCATGCTTTTATTATCTGCTGTTTCTACTGAGATCTACTATGGAACATTATCCCAATTCTCCTGAACTATAAGGTATCGTTTAACGATAAAAAAACGCATTGAGGAATGATCTCCTCAACACGTTTTCTGGCGATCTACAAATCGCTTATATCATCTGTTATTGTTAAGCTCTTCAAAGAACTTAATATTAGTCTCGAAATCGGGCACAGTTTGAGATTCTTCCGCTTGTTTAACTAATCTTACAACCATATCATTATAAGGTGTTGAGATTTGTTTGCCTAAAGCTGACCGTGGAACTACTCCATTGATATAATCAATTTCGGTCTTCCGCTGCTTTTCGAGATCCTGTAGCATGCTTGCTTTTAACAGTCTGGAGGACTCCATGAGAACCCGAAGTGTTTTAATTCGTTCCGGGAGATCCTTATCACTCTGTATTTCCAAAGATTCAATATCAAAGCCACCCATCGTGGCAAATTTCACACCATTGGCGTGTCCAACTTTGATCGTTTCATCGGCAATATGAACGGCACTTACAATACTAATATCATGATCAAGCACAACGCCATACTCCACGTTTAGTGCTGCAGATAGGCCGCTAAATGCATTGTTAATAAGCAATTTAGACCACTTCGTGCCCACCAGGTTATCGGAAATATGTGTTCCACCCACAAGGTCTAGTATAGATTGGATCTGTTGAATTCTTTCGGTTGTTTCCCCATTTAATTCGCCAATTTGAAAAGCGTACTGCTTAAAGCGATTGAACTCTGTTGTAAGTCTTGATACTCCCGGTTCAATAAACGTAGCACCAAATTCAACAGATCCGGCAATGACCCGTTCACGGCCAACAATGGAAGCTACTTTTTCTTCAGGGATACCGTTTTGCAAGGAAAGCACAACACTTTGGTCATCTAAATACGGCAACAGGTCTTTTAGAACAGACTCGTTATATAGCTGTTTAGTTAGAAGCAAGACTAAATCATAAGTTCCTGACATCTCGTCAGGAGTAATGGCCTTCACCTTTGCCTGAAAATCCGTAGTGCCAGTAATTTGGGCCCCTGTCTGGTTTAATGCGTCCACATGTGCTTGATAGACATCGATCAACTCTACATCTTGTCCGCCGGCAGCAATATATGCACCAGCGATGGTTCCTAAGGAACCTGCTCCTAAAATTGCAATTCTCATATGGAATTCCCCTACCTTTTCTGTTTGAATGCTTTTTTTGAATGCTTTTAATGACGTTTATTTTTCATCAGCTAAATAATCATATATAACTGTTGGAGAAGGCAGCGAAAGCTCTGTGATGATATGGGAAGCCGAAACAACCTCAAGTACTGGCAAATCTGCCATCGGCGCAAGAGCATGAGCGAATAGCTCCAGTCTTGCAGGGCCTGACCAGGCACCCTGTATTTTAATATCCGTAATTTGGCTCCGTACCAATTCACAGATTCTTGGATATCCGTCATAACCAGGCATCTTTTTCAGCATATAATTTGGTTTAACAATCTCTTGCAGCGCCTCCGAATGATCAAGCGGAAAATGCTTATATCCCATAGTCGCGGTAGCCACTCTCAAAGAGCCATAATCCATAAGTCCAACCAATGTGTCGGAATCTACATACAAACTGGGTTTGCCCATTTTTTTAGGAAAGGCACCTATTTCCCTGCCTGATGCGATTGCAGGAAAACTGTCTACGTACATTGCGTGGAGATAATCTCCTTCCTCCCCATCATAGCTCACAGGTATCACTTGACCACACTCTGTATAGGAACCAAGGCCTGTTACATCCGGCATTTTCATAATCTCAAACCTTACAAGCGGAGAGGTAACCTCCAATGGCTCCGGAACGATTTTTCTTAAGCGTTCCAGATCAGTTCTATATAAAATGTTCAGGTATTCGCGATTATAAAAACGATAAGGTCCCAAAGGATATGCTCCTGCATCCAGCGGAGTTGTAAATTGCTTAACCACTTCTTCCTTTCTCATCTGAACGACACCTTCCGATCTCTAATTTCTTCATTTTGTTGTCTGATTTATATCGAAATGAATGATTACAGAATCCATTTTACATCTCATTTTACATTTAATCTAATACATGATAATATATAAACTCATTTATTATAATAAATATATGGGGTGCACTATAGTGGAGCTGCTTCAATTGAAATACTTTCAGACCGTCGCTTATACAGAGCATATTTCTAAGGCTGCCGAACAATTAAATATTGCTCAGCCTTCTTTAAGCTTGACGATAAAGAGACTTGAGGATGAGTTGGGTACAACCTTATTTGATCGGAAAGGGAGAAATATACAATTGAATGCATCCGGAAAAATCCTCTTGAACCATGTCAACAGGATTTTCACCGAAATTGAAAATGCAAGAATGGAAATACAGACGAAGGATATGGCAATTGACCATACCATCAAAATATCGATTTCAAATCCCAGATTCCTATCCGGATTGATCAGCAGGTACATTACCCAGTGGCCGGATACCAATATTCAACAGGGACTCGGAGCTAGAAATGACATCCTTGCAAGCTTAAAAAAAGGGGATATTGATTTGGGGATCGCAGGTCCACCTATGGCGGACGATGAGATTGAAAGTTGTGTCCTTATTAATGAAGATATCGTGCTGGTTTTACCATTCACTCACAAGTTTGCGACAAAATCTGAAATTTCGTTAAGTAAAGTGGCCGATGAATCTTTTATTGCCCTTGCTAATAATGAGGAATATAGCTTTTTTACAACCGAGCTTTGCAAAAAAGCAGGATTCACTCCCAAAATTATTTTCGAGGTGGATTCTCATTTACTGGCGGAAATTATTAAGGTCAACCAGGGTATCGCGCTACTCCCTATTTCAGTCTGTAGAACGTTGGATTTGAATTACGTCAGAATCGCGGATATTAATCCTACCTATCCAGTAGGACTATCTTGGGTGAAGGATAGATATTTATCTTCTTCGGCCAGAAATTTCCGGGACTTTATTATTGCCTATTTTAATGATTATTCTGCATTGTACAAAGTTTGAAAAATTACATATACGGAGCATTCTGTGACTTTTTGCGCCTTCAAATTCATCATTGGTTCTCATCTATAGTGCTGTAAAATTTCATTTACTGTTTGCTCAGGGGACTGCTCCGAACTGTCCAGCCAAAATCCGATTTGAGGCGTTTCCTTCAAAAAGTCTGAATACAAATTCTCTACCGTAAAGGCAGTGTACCCGACCTTTCCTCTTGATTTTTCACGTTCTTTTACTACCTCTACCTTCGGACACAGCACAACTAACCGAACCGGGTGATCCTTTAACTGCTCCATCATATAGACTAATTCCGCACCATAGTAATTATCCTGCAAAACTACAGAAAAATCATTCTCATAATAGGTTTTTGCGGCATTTGCGGCTAACCGATAACGCAAATATAATTGACGGACTGCTTCATCCGACGGTTCAGCGGACATGTCTTCGCGGCCGGATACAATCATGCGACGGAATATATCACCACGCAGATGCACGGCTTTTCCCAGCTTGGAAGCCAGCAGCTCCGACACTGTTGACTTACCAGAAGCCATTACGCCTGTAATTAAGTAGATCGCTTTTTCCATAACGAAGTACCTCCTTCTTTTCATAAAAAGAAACAACCCTATACAAAGCAGAAACACTAAACATAAATAAGAATGAGCTCTTAGGAATATTTATTTATCATAGCATTTAGGAACTCTCGGAACTCTTCAACATATGCTTTAGGTTCTATGATTTGCAAATCCGTCCCGAAACTAGCTAAAAACCGAAATCCAAAGTGGTTTTGCGGCAAATCTATTTCGGCTATAAGGAGTTCAGAATTGTAAGCTTCAATCCTTTTTTGACCGTATCTTTCAATAAATTGATCTTTTATTCGATGCGAGATCAATACTTTAATTGTAATTAGATTCGGTTGATAATATTGCTCTGTTTTCTGTTCAGTCATAAAATCCCTAGCAACAAATGTATTAATATCGATATTCAGATTATCCGTTCTGGACAATTTAAACGTTCGATACTCCATTCGATCTAAACAAAACCCCTTCAAATACCAACTCATTTCACTAAAATGAAGCTGGTATGGCTCGACCCGTCTCTGCGACTTGGCCCCACTTTGATCTATATAATCGAATGTAAGTAACCTTTCTTGCTCTATTGTTTCCTGACAAGTCTTTAAGATTTGCACAATTTCAGGACGACCATCCCAATTATAAAAAGACAGTTGAATGGTACCTCCCAAAGTCGTTGAACCTATCATTGATTCAATCTTTTTAAGCGTTGATTCTACTTCGTCACTAAATAGAATTTTTCCCAATCCGCCCAGTGCAGTTAGTATATTTTCTAAATCTTTGCTGCTTAAAAGTCGTTTGTCTATTTTGTATTCATCCATAATCCCGTATCCGCCGTTCACTCCATTTATAGCATAAATGGGAATGTTAGATAATCCAAGTGTTTCCATATCACGTAGAATCGTTCTTTTGGACACATTGAATAATTTTGCGAATTCGGTAGCTGATACTACATTCTTTTGCAGCAAGATCATAATGATGGATATTAATCGTTCAATTTTATTCACGATAGTCCTCTTTAAAATATAATTTTTGAACAAAGCTAATAGGTGACAATCTAGCTGTCACCTATTATAGCTTACACTTCATGTATTACAAGAAGGAGGTTTTATCATGTCCGTTATTGCATATTTAAATTTTGATGGGAACACCGAGCAGGTCATCGCGTTTTATTCGGAAGCTTTAAACGCAAGTGAGGTAAAAAAAGTGAAATTCAAGGATTTTTCACAAGATCCAAACTACCCTTTGCCAGAAAATGAGTTGAACATGATTATGGAGTCATCGTTAGAATTCGCTGGTGGAAAAATAATGATGTCGGATCTTCTTCCTTCGATGAAGAATGTAACGGGTGAGCTGGTTAAAGGCAACAATGTAATCATTAGTATCATTATTGATGATAAACAGGCAATGAAAAACTACTTTACTAATTTGTCTGAAGGCGGCTATGTGATCATGCCATTATCAGAGATGCCTTGGTCATCCTGCTTCGGAATGTTGGTGGATAAATTTGGTATCGTTTGGAAGTTTAATAGCGACGCTAACACATTCCTGGATAGCGTAATTGCTAATGCTACTTAATGAACTGCTGCCAGCAAAGTCAAAAAGCGAATTGAGATCTTGGTTTCAAGAACATTGCCTGACTGAAAATTCTTGCTGGGTCGTGGTGAGTATGAAATCAACACCAGGTACGTTGCTGTATCTGGATGCTGTTGAAGAAGCCTTGTGTTTTGGATGGATTGATGGGCAAAAAAAGAAAATTTCCGAGACTCAATTAGCTCAAAGGTTATCTCCTCGAAGCAAAAAAAGTTCGTGGACTGAATTGAATAAAGAACGGGCACGTCGCCTTGAAACGCTGGGATTAATGACAGATGAAGGTCGAAAGGCTCTCCCTGCTCTCAGTTACGAATCATTTAAAATCGACCCTATAATTTTGCAGAGGTTGAAAGAGGACACGAAAGTGTATCAGAATTTCTCTGCATTTCCAGATATTTATAAAAGAATTCGAATCGACACCATCCAAAGCTATAAAACTCAACCTGAGTTATTTAACAAAAGATTAGATAAATTTATAACAAACACCAAACAAAATAAAATGTATGGCAATTGGAATGACAATGGACGCCTATACTACCAAAACACCTCACCTTGAATATTCAAGGTGAGGTGTTTCATGATAGAAAGTAATATTAATCGAAATCGGAATTTAAATATTTCAATTATCATTAGAAATTTCATCAGTCAAAAAAATCCGATTGGTGGAGTTGCTTTATTGGATTTGTTGAGTCAAACCCCATGATTATTACTCACCCAAGTTGTTCCAGAACGCTTGGAAGGCAGCTTTCTTGATTTCGAAGAATACCGGTACATTGCCATAACGCACCAGACCTTCCCCAAATAGGACTAATTGGACCTGCGTCTTATCTTCGAGCGTCAGGTAGATGATCTTGCGATCTTCCTGCCCGTAAAGACGCTCTTCCAGTTCAGGGCTTGTTGCTACCGGTTTGGCAGCGTATAGCGCTGAGATAAAGCTGTTCAGCGCTTTGTCTGCTGCGAGCGGCTGCAGCTGCTGCAAGCCATTGTTCCAGCTGGCGAAGGTCTCCCACTGCGCCGAAGCGACGTTGCCCTCGAGGTGAAGCTTGCCGATCAGGTCTTCGCCGCTGCCGATAGTGATGCCGTTGCTCTGGTCAAACAGTTGGGCATGCCCCTGACCATCGATCTCGGTGTAAGACATGATGCGGAAATTCGTGTCGTAGCCATTGACCGCATAGATGTCCGCTTCTCCTATGTTGGAGGCAAGTTCTCTGTACTCATCCTTTCCACTCAGCTCATGAATGCCGCCAGTCGTAGTACCCAGCTTCTCGCCTCGCAGAGCAAGAGCATCCGTACCGTCAAGCGATGTAGCAGACTGTGTATAGACGTTGCCCTGATAAACCACCAGTTGAAGCATATCGGCCTTCACGCCATCCTTGGAATCCGGCAGCTCTGTCTTCGGAATCACCACCGGGTCGAATGACGCGCCCGGAGTGACCTGTGCCACCTGCGTCGCTGGCGCAGTCGGTCCATTCACTTGCTGCCATATGCTTGGCGCCGCAAGTCCAACACTGGCAGCGATGACGACGCTTGCTGCAATATATAGCGTTTTTCGCTGGTGCTTTTGTTCATGGCGTTGTGTGTTCAATGTTTCTTCTATCCGTTTTTTCATTTGGTCGTTTGTTCTCATATGGTCCACCGCTTTCTTATAGTTACGTTTAAATTGTTCCTCGTTCATTGGGGTTCTGCTCCTTCCAGCTCCAGTTTTAACAGCTGTCTTCCCCGCTTCAATCGCATCTTCACCGCAGACTCGCTGATCTGCAGGATCTCGCCGATTTCCCGGATCGGATAATCTTCGTAATAGTACAAATGAACCACCGATCTATACTTGACGGGCAGTGACAGCACGAGTTCAATCAGTGCCTGATCTTCGGGGTTGTCTGTCGTAAGGGAATCTGCTCCCTCCAGCTTGACCTCCCGTTTGCGCCAGCCTTTGCCTAATAAGGATTTACAATGATTGGTGATGACCCGGATCAACCATGCTTTCTGATGTTCTGCATCGTTGAACGTAGGGGCTTTTTCCATTAACTTGATGAAGGTATCCTGAGTGGCTTCCTCCGCGTCCTCTCGCCTGCCAAGATGCACCATCGCGATCCGGAACAGCGTATCCGCGTAAGTTTCATAGACTTTCATCATATGATCTCCCCGTTGGGGCATTGATCGCTGCATGGTTGTTCTGCCCTCCTTTATATCTCTAACACTCTCAAGGACGGCATTTGGTCACATTTTGTTGTAAATTTTAAATTTAGATAATTTTCTAACGGATGACCGACCAACCTCTTGCTCTCAAGGACGGATATGGATTTGTACGATAAAATAATAAAAAGCCGCTAAAATAGCGACTTTGACAATTAAAATGCGATTGGGATTCATCATAGAGCGGAGCTTCTTTTGACAACAATTAAACTTACCGGAAAATGTAGACAGACAAAAGGCCGTCATGATGACGGCTTACACGTTTTAAAGCATCAATAATATATACAGCAACTGAAAGTATGTTAAATACTTCTATGGATCACACTTTTGGTCTCGGCTGCCTCAAAAATAGTCTCAATCAGTACAAGCACTCTGTGAACTTCATCATTCTTAATTGCAATCTCAGATTTCCCTTCGAGTACAGAGACGAAATTTTCATAGAAGCTTTGCTCCTTCAATTCCGGCTTTTCAATCGCAAACTTTAGTGTAGACAGTTCGGACGGCGGTGCCATCGTTTTGGTCAATCCCTGCCCCGCTTGGATCGGTTTCGGCTCTATATGAGCAACATCCGGATTCCGAGTGATAATCTCTCCACTTAAATCCCAGTCCCTAATCACTGCTGTACCTTCCGTTCCTTTGAGATACCATCTCGGTAACTTCACGTAATTGGTTGTTCCCACTTCAATAAGTGCCGTAAGGCCATCTTTAAACGTTATATAACTCGTAAAACCATCATCCACTTCGGTTCCCAAAATATAACTTAAATTAGCGGTCACACTTTCAATTTGGCTATCTGTAATCTGCAGCAATTGGTCCAGCAAATGCACGCCCCAATCCAGCAGCATACCTCCACCGTAATCTTTCAGCTGGCGCCAGTCGCCAGGAATGCCGTTGGCTCCTTGAACTCGGGATTCCAAATGGAAGAGCTCGCCCAAAGTCTTTTTATCGATGATGTCCTTGGCCGTCAGGAAATCTTCATCCCAGCGGCGATTTTGATGGACTGTAAATACACGGCTCTCCTCGTTCGCTACCTTGACGATATCATTAAAATCCTTGCTGGTTATTGTAACCGGTTTTTCGCAAATGACATGTTTACCCGCCTGCAGAGCTTGAATGGCTATTTCTTTGTGAACATCATTAGGTGTAGCAATTAAAACGATATCCACCAGCTCATCTGTCAGAACAGCATCCAGACTTGCGTATGTTTTATAGCCGGCTTCCTTTCCCAATTCCATCCGATATTCAACCGTATCGTATACCCCGATGACGGAAATCTGTGATACAGGCTCAATTAACTGGCAATGATAACTGCCCATCCCCCCAAAGCCAACAATTGCTATATTATAAATTCGGTTATTCATCTTCATCGTCCTTCCTTTTTGGAATATGCCAATATGATAGAACTCTCACAGCAAACTTTATGTAAAAAAGATGAGTGGCTGCGACCTTGATGTATGCAAGATGTATAGCACCTCAACTTAATTTAATACCCTTATCATACAAGTCTCATAAAAGACTATCTTCCTATTTTCTTGCTGTTTTATTCCCGGATATTGTCATGCGATACTTTAAAGGCGATGTGCCCGTCGCTTCCTTGAAGAAGTGATGAAACGTCTTAACGCTATTGAATCCGGCTTGCTCTGCTATTTCGGTAATCGAATAATTTTCATTGAGCAAAATCCATTTCGCTTTATTAAGTCGATATTCATTTAGAAATGTTACAAAGGTCATACCTGTATTTTTCTTGAAAAACTTAGTGAAATAATAAGGACTGAACCCTATATAGTCGGCTACGTCTTTTAGTATAATTGATTCTTGGTAATGGCTTTCTACATATTCAAAAATTCGTTCCAGCTTAAATAGCATTTCTTTGGTCGGAATCAGGATATTTTCCGAGATTTGGGGTCGATGTTTCTCACTCCCCCTTGGTACTTCTCTTAGAATAAAAGTCAACATTTCATAAAGTTTGGCCTTGATCATATATGCATAACCTTCTTTGCGCTCGTAATCTTCTGTGCTTATGTCTTGCAGAAGAGGAAGAAGCTTGGTTGCCGTTTCACGAGGCCAGTTCCTGCTGGATTGCTCTATTTGAGTAAAAATGTCACGAAGCGACCGATCATCGTAAATTAGTGTGGATACGTCTTGGAACAGACTCAAGTCAAATTGAATAACAATTCGCTCACTATCAGGGGATGACAAAAAAAAGTGGACGTCACCGCCATTAATGAATTGGACTTCCCCCTGCTTCAGACGGATTACCTTGTCATTCAATCCCAAATCCAGGCTTCCCTGGGTAACATAAATAATTTCAATTTCCTTATGCCAGTGAGGATAACAGAGCACATCCCCTGTATGAATAAAGCTTCGAAATGGGAGCCGTTTGTCAAGTTCAGGGATTTCCAGATATAAACTCATGTACGCTAGCTGTCCTCCTTATATGTGTTGCATTCAATATATTTCTGTAACCGATTTCAGCCAAATTCATGTAAAAATTCCTTCTGTTCTTTCTCTATAGATCCTAATTAATAATAATTCAAAAGAATATGTTTATAAACGATTTTCCTCAAAAGGATTGTTGCTGAGCAGTCCCGCATCATCAAGTCGATTTTGACAGCAACGGTGCAAGATAACATTAACAATATGCCGTATCAAAAACCGCACATCCGATTTCCGGATGTACGGTTTTGTTTACATTCTAATTCCCTTGTTCCTTAATCACCTGTTCAATTCCCGACAAAATCAGCTTCAAGCCGAACTCAAACGCTCCATCGCTCCCCATCATCTCAAACAACCCGCCCTTGTGCATTCTCCGGAACAGTCCTGCTTCCGTCTCGCTCATGGAGTCGAGTAGCTGGATCATCTCCACGCCCGGAAGCTCTCCCTGATTCTTAATCATGACGGAGACCGTGCGCTGATGCTCATAATTATCCAGAACGAAGAAGAACACATAGTTCACAAGCGTAAGAACGGCTTGCAATTTCTGCTCTTGCTCAAGTGGCGTCGATTCCATGCAGAGCAGCATACGGTTGGTGAAGCGAATCATGTCCGGCTCATGGGGCAGCGTCTGCATCATAAGCTGCGTGGAGCAGGGATAACGGCGGAGTACACTCCGTATCGATATCGCAAGGCCCTCCATTTGCACCTTCCAGTCCCCATCGGATTGGAATTCGTTCAGGATCATTTTCGATATCTGGTTGGCCAGATGCTGGTAGAGATGCTGCTTGCTCTTAAAGTACCAGTACAGAGAAGGAGCCTGAATACCCAGCCGATCAGCCAATCGCCTCATACTGAATTTCTCAATACCTTCATCTCCAAGAAGCTCCCAAGAGGCTTCCAAAATCTTATCCTCCGAAATCTGAGGCTGTTGTTTTTTCATCCGTATCCGCCCTTTTATCTAACAGTGTAAGATTATGCTTTACAGGTTCATAAGTTCATGATACCATCTAACACTGTAAGGCACAAACTAACACTGTTAGATTGGAAATTGGAATATCATTCGCATTCCAATTCATTTCAAAAAATAAACAAAGAAAGTAGTGACTCCACATGGATGCAGAAAACCTCCATTATTTTGAAAAAGCACCGATCGCAAAAGCCGTAGCTCACTTCGCTGTACCGATGATGTTAGGTACGTCAATGAGTGTCATTTATTCTATCCTAAACGCCTATTTCCTTGGTACATTAGGCAATACTGCCATGTTAACCGCACTCGCGCTAACCTTGCCGTTATTCGCCGTGATTATGGCGCTCGGCAACTTGATTGGTATGGGCAGCGGTACATTCATCTCCCGTTTGTTAGGAGAAAAAAGATATGAGGATATAAAACATGTTTCTTCATTCGCCTTTTACAGCAGTTTAGTTCTTGGTCTTATCGTAATGGCCGTCGGCCTCCCGCTGATCAATCCCATTGTTCATAGTCTGGGTGCAACGCCTGAATCCTTTGGATTTACAAAAGACTATGTCACGATTATGCTTATCGGTTCACCATTCGTCATATTATTCTTCACGCTGGAGAATATCGTGCGCTCGGAGGGTGCAGCAATCACATCCATGATCGGTATGATTCTCAGTGTGGTTGTAAATATTATTATTGATGCGATCGTCATCTTCATCTTCCATTGGGGTGTAATCGGCGTTGCTTCTGCAACAGTCATTTCTAACTTGGTTGCCAGTGTTTTTTACGCATTCCATATGGGATATAAAAGCCAATTCTTGACTGTCTCCGTAAAATGGTTCAAGGCTTCCAAGGAAATTATGAGTAATGTGTTCAAAATCGGTGTTCCCGTCTTTATCATGAGTATCTTCTTGGGTGCAATGTCGCTCATTTTGAACCATTTTCTTGTCGAGTATGGAGATCAGGCCGTAGCGGGGTACGGAATTTCATCACGTTTGTTGCAATTTCCTGAGTTTATACTGATGGGCTTATGCGAGGGGGTTGTGCCGTTGATTGCCTTCTCTTTTACAGCGAATAAATTACGTATGAAACATACCATTGGATTTACGATCAAAGCGATTTTGGCGTTAGCTGTTGTGTTCGGCGTTGTCGTCTATTTGATTTCCGACCACTTAATTGGTTTATTTACGAATGACCCGCAATTAATTGAAATGGGTAGCTACATTCTGCATGTGACGTTCCTATCCTTGTTCATTACAGGAATGACTTCGTTGTTTGTGGGGATCTTCCAAGCAACAGCGCAAGGAACCGCCGCGTTTGTTATGTCAGTCATTCAAGGAATTACGCTGATTCCTGTACTCTATATCGCCAACCAGCTTAACGGCTTCCACGGGGTTGTATGGTCACTTGTCATTGCGGATGTCGTCGCGTTTCTTGTTGGAGCTATCATGCTGTATATTCTTCGTAACAAATTGCAGCCAGATTTAGAGAATCTAGTGCATTAGAAAATATTTAAAAAATAACACGTAACGTCACAGAGTTTACTTTAGAACGCTGCTCACAGGCTTAACCGCCCGGTATTAGTTATTTATAAATTAAAATAAAACGCCCAATCTTTCTAAAAAAATTGGGCGTTTTCTATATTATGAATGGCGGTCTTAGACCGCAGCTATATGATTATTTATCTCCCCTTCTTCTACATACTTCAATTCATTTACTTCTAAAACGTTTCTGTCTAGTACAATCTCTAGAAGACAATGCGGTCTTTGAATGATCACTTAAATAACATTTTAAAATCTGTCGTTTATCCTTGTCATAACAGGGTTCAACAAGAACAGCCATGTGCTATTGTCCAAAGCTGGAAGCAAAACAAGGGGACTTTTTTTACCAGCATACCGTATTCGTATGCTATCTGATTCAATACACCGTAACGTACTTAGAAGATACTTCGCATTAATCGTAATAATAAAATTTTCTCCGTTCTTATCTTCCAAAAGAAGCTCATCTCTTACATCACCAATCTCAGACGTACTTGATATAAGCTCCATCCTCTTCTCTGAAACATGTATTGTAATTAAATGATGATCAGCCAACACAAATACGCGGTCAATTACTTGCCTAAATGATTTGACATTCAAGATAATCTCGGAGACATAAGTAGTTGGAACAAGATTTCTGGTTGATGGGTATAAACCTTCGATTAACACCGATTCAATAATCTGATTTTGCGCTATAAACCTGATCTCATGATGGCTTAGTTGTATGGTTACCATTCCGTCGCCTTCATCGTCCAACAGTTTGACGATCTCCATTAAGTTAACACCAGGAATTACAGCACTTCCGAAAAATTCTCTTCTGTTCTCAATACAGATTGACCGTGAGGCCATTCTAATAACCCCGTCTGTAGCGACCATAGTAAGCTGATTTCCTTGAACCTCCAGCGATACTCCCGTCAAAATCGGTTTCGCCTCAGATGTTGAAACTGCCACGACTACCTGTTTGATCAAAGACTTTAATAAGCTGGACGATACATCTATGCTTTTACCTGTGTATTGATGATATGTTGTAGGAATAAATGGGGAGTCAATAGGCGACATTCCGCTCAGGCAAACACGTGTGTTCCCAGAAGTAATACTTAGTAAAAGTTGCTCGTTCACCTCCAAGACCACATTTCCATCATTCAATTTACGAATGATTTCATATAGATACTTGGCTGGGCAGACAATGCTCCCCTCCTTAACAATATGAATCTTGTTATTATCAGTAATACAAGCCCTATGCTGAACCGTTAGACTGGCATTACTACCGCTAAAAACGACCTCTTTGCTTCCTGCATATATGTACAACCCGGACAAGACTCCCTGATTATTATTCGATAAAGCCTTAAAGACATGCTGAATAGACTTAGCTAATAAATCTCTTGATAAGTGTACTAACAACTTATTCACCTGCCTTTTTTATTAGCGTCATAATAGGCCTCAATCAAATTCCTTAAAAAGGAAGACCGAGAGATCTCTAGATCTTGACACTCACGATCAACTTCTTCCCAAATCTCTTCAGTTAGAGTTAAGGAAACCTTCTTTGTCACGCCGATACCCTTTCTTCCTGCACCCTCACGCGGCCCTCCACGGGTAAAAACGAAGCCGAGCTGACCGTCTTTCTTAGATAGACCAATCTTAAATTGTTTGTCCTCCATCTTATATCAACTCCATTGAATTAGGTTACTCAAATCAATTCTCCGTAGTCACATTTTACCACATATTTCTATACCCTGTCACTGAGTGAATACTCCGAATCGTTAATCGTTACAAGGACTTATCCTGGAATGAAACAAGAACTTACAATGTTAAAACAAAAAAGCCGCTATATTAGCGACTTTTAATGGGAAAATTTTATATCCAAGATAGTGGGACACATCATACGAACTGCTTTTTCCAACTAAAAACAAACAAACCGTTAAGCACTTTTTATTCAATTACGCTGCAATCAGCCAGGACTTCCGGTTTATAACGCATGCTGTCCGATTCTGTGATGGGACGAATGACTCTGCAGGGTACACCCGCTGCAAAAGAACCCTCAGGGATATCTTGGGTCACTACGCTTCCTGCACCAATGACACATCCGTCACCGATGGTAACACCGCCGCATACGGTGACGTTAGCCGAAATCCAAACATCATTTCCGATGGTGACAGGTTTAGCATAACAGAGCGACTTGGGTTCCCCGTTTTGGTCGAGCATTTGTCGACGTTCTGAAGCTATGAAAGGGTGAACCGGTGTAACAATGGTCACATTAGGTCCAAAGCTGACATGATCACCAATAGTAACCTTAGCATCATCCTGAACGGTCAAATTGTAGTTCGCAAAAAAATGGTTGCCGATTTCTGTGTGAACGCCATAATGAAAGAAAATGGGACCTTGTATAAAACAACGCTCTCCTTTTCGACCCAGAATCTGCATGAGTAATGCTTCGCGCTCCTCCGTCTGATCCTCAAAAGTACGACTGTATTGACTGCTAAGATTGTGAGAGCGCAGCTTAATCGCCTTAAGGTCAGGATGGCCGGGGCTAAATAAGATCCCATCAAAAATTCGTTCTTCTTCAGTCATGTTATCAACTCCTGTTATAGATACTTCGATACATGAAATCAATCAAACTGCTAAGATTAATAATAAAACACACTTTATACAATACCTTTATAATGAATATTTATAAAGTGTATAAAAAGCATCCTACGAAATCAACTACAAAGCAAGTGTATTTATCCACACCATTTCTGTCAATGAATACTCGGAGGCTTTTCGTTCTTCCAACAACCTTTATTTTCCTTACAAACTGATTCCCTTTTCGTTTCGTACTTTGTCCGGTGTTACATCATTTCCATCTGGATCAAGTATGGTAAGCACTGAAAAAGTGTTTAGAACTTGCCCACGAATTTCCCGTAAATAATCTTCTCGTAATACTTGTTGTTCAACTCGTTCCGCATTGGTTAAGCCTTCTTCACGCTCTTTTTTCGCCAATTCATTAATGCGACCTAAATGTTTAATCATCCTTTTCCTCTCCTTCTTTACAATGATTCTTACTGGTAGTCTAGCACCGAAATGCATACATTGCACCTATTTATTAGATAACGCCTGGAAATATGGAGCCACTTCAGACACTTTTGTTCTGTAGGATAGCATTTGTGATATTGTATACTTTTTTATACCAAAAGGGAACTGCCACGTTCGACAGTCCCCGTCTCCTAATTACTGCTTGCCTTAAAGCTCCTCATGCCATTCCTGTTTGAGCTCACTCCAATGTGCTCGTTTTTCCAGTGCAGCCTGGAAATCATTCCAAGCCTGTTCAAATTGTGAGTCATCCTTAGCCATAATCAGCTTGGCTTTGTACTCTTTTCGCACATTATCGAGTTCAGGCAAATACTTCTCCCATAAGCCACCCGGTTTGGCTTTCACCATATCGTAGTTTTCAGCAACCCGGGTCCCACCCATTTTGCCAATCTTTTCGGTGAATTCGATCGTTTTGAATCTTCCTTTTGGTTCAGTAACCCCATAATTCCACCATGGATACCAGTCGTTACTATAGGAAGAAGCCGCGTAAAGCTCTGGCGTCGTGCTTGCCTTCTTCGCTTGATCTCCAGAGTCATGCAAAGCTTTATATTTCTCGTCCGTGTACACCCATTTTCCTAACGGTTTATCCACCCAATCCCAGAACACTCCTGGCGGACCTTCATTCACGACCTGCTGCTGTTCGGGCTTTGGCTGTAGTGTGTAATCGAAGAAAGCAAGAATGGAATCGAGATTTTTAGTATTTTTATTGATAAAAACGTCATTGGCAGGATAAGGATTGATAATCTGATTAGCGCCAATCTCACTCACGCCATCCACTTTCGGATAGGGAATGACATCATAGTACCATGCCGGATCGGTTGGCCCATCGAGAACCTCCCATAACTGGGCGTCCATATTAAAGAAACCACCTGCATTCATGGCTACACGTCCGGATTTGTTTTTCTCTTTGTAACGCTCCTTCTTGTCTGTAATCGCTTCGTGATCCAGAAGCCCTTCCCGGAACATGTGGTTCATCCATTGGTAAGCCGCTTTATATTGTGGATTGTCATAGATAAACTGATAATCATTGCCTTGCTTCTCTACTGGAATGACGCCGCCCGCTGTGCTGACCGTAACGCCAAATGTACTCAGGATGACATTTTCATCGCTTGCGTCAGACAGAAAACTAAGAGGAATCAATGGTTTCCCGTTTTCATCCTTCTGCTCAGCAGACAATCTCAAATATTTCTCTATACCTTCCAACGATTTCAAATCATCCATCGTCATGCCGGTTTTCTCCAGTACATCTGTACGGACAAACCAGCCGTAGGAAGCCCAACCGGGCCAAGGATCATCGGGATTTTGATCAAACCATGTCGGAATGGAATAGATATGTCCGTCCGAAGCTTTCATTTGATCGAGATAGATTTTCGGAATGGAAGCCAACCCGGGATATTTATCCGGCATATCGAAGTATTGTTCCAGCGGAAGAACGCTGCCCGAACGCGTCATCGCAGTGGTCACGACATCACTACGTGAGAACAGAGCTGCATCATCAAAGCCACCGGTATTCAATTTCAGGTTCAGCTCTGTCATTACATCGCCCTGCGTAGCCTCCAGCCGAACGTCTATGCCCGGCTCCTTTTCTTTCCAATACATTTGGACCATACTTTGGTTATTAATTGTTGCATTCCAGCCCAGCCATAGCTTAAATGAATTTGCAGAACTGCTGCCACTCTCTGTGCTGCTGCTTGAGCATGCC
This sequence comes from Paenibacillus sp. E222, assembly GCF_013401555.1. Classification (NCBI taxonomy): domain Bacteria; kingdom Bacillati; phylum Bacillota; class Bacilli; order Caryophanales; family Paenibacillaceae; genus Paenibacillus; species Paenibacillus sp. E222. The sequence continues at coordinate 4,354,421 of NZ_CP058552.1, read as the reverse complement.
GTTATCCCAAACATCAGTAGAGCCAAGGATAATAGCGCCAGTTTTCTTCCCTTTTGTTGACGTAAACTCATCACATACGTCCCCCTCGGTTATTTTGAAATTGTAGGATTAGAAAACCCATTCTGTTGCTTCATTTTTCATTTTTCATTGGGTTATCCTTTTACTGAGCCGATAAGCACACCTTTTACAAAATACTTTTGCAGGAATGGGTACACACACAGGATCGGAAGCGCGCTTACCATAACTGTCGCCATTTTGATGGACATCAGTGTAACGTTAGAGAGCATGGTGCCCCGGGCAAGCGCTTCCTGATTATTGTTGGACCCGAGGACAGTCGAGATATCCTGGGCAGACAGCAATTGTTGCAAAAACGTTTGAACCGGAATCAGATTCTGATCTGAAACATAAAATGCGCCAGAAAACCAGTCATTCCAGTGCGCCACTGCAGTAAAAAGGCCAATGGCTGCAAGCATGGGTTTCGAAAGCGGCATAATAATAACGAAGAGAATGCGGACAGGATTGGCACCATCCATCTCAGCCGATTCGATCAGTGCTTCCGGAATCCCCTGGATGAATTTCATCATCACAAACATATTCCACGCCGAAAACGCGGACGGAATGATATACACCCAGAATGAGTTTAATAATGACAAGTGATTAAGCTGGATATACAAAGGGATTAATCCCCCACTAAACAGCATCGTAATCAGCACGTATCCCAGGAGGGATTTCCTGAAAGGAAGCTGCCGGTAGGACAAGCCATAAGCCGCAAGAAGTGTGATGAGTAAGCCGACAAAAGTGCCTACGATTGTACGGGATATCGTAATTAAGTAGGCATGTTGAATAACCGAATTCCCAAGCACAACCTCGTAATTGTACAAAGTAAACTCTCTAGGCCACAGATAGACACCACCCTTTGCCGCATCGCTGCCAACGTTCAAGGAAACGGCGAGCATATACGTGAATGGATAGATTACCGAGATACAGAGAAGGGCCAATAGAAACACAATAATTGTCTGGCCCACCCGTTCCCTCATAGAAGTTCTCATATTACCAAAGCCCCTCTCCGTTGAACTTTCGCGCCATCTGATTGGTGCACAGTACCAACACCAGACTGATGACCGAAGAAAGGAGACCCACTGCAGTGGCCATTCCAAAATAACCTTGCTGCAAGCCGTTGCGTAAAATATATGTGTCTAGCACATCCGCGACTGGCTGATTGGCCGGATTCATCAGAGGATAGATTTGATCCATGCCTACTGCAATCAGTCCAGGCATACTGAGAATCAACACGATGGAGATGGTCGGCATGATACCCGGCAGGGTTATGTTGCGAATTTGTGCGAGCCGTCCTGCTCCTTCCACCCTAGCGGCTTCATAGAGCTGCGGGTCAATCGTTGTAATTGCCGCCAGATACAAGATCGTATTCCAGCCAATCTCCTTCCATAAACCGCTCACTACGATCATGGGCCGGAACCACTCCGTGGATCCCAAGAAAAAGATTGAATCTCCCCCGAGCTTCTCTATCAACTGATTGACCAATCCGCCGTCCAACGTCAGCAGGGATTGCAGAATGTAAGCCACCACGATCCACGAAAAGAAATGCGGAAGATAACTAACGGATTGGACAAACCGCTTGTATTTGTTGTTTTTCACCTCATTGATAAGCAATGCCAAAATAATAGGAGCTGGAAATCCAAACACAAACTTGAGAATCGCGATGTAAATTGTATTCTTCACCACAATCCAGAACTGTTCATCTTGCAAGAATGAGAAGTTTTCCAAACCAACCCATTCACTACTCCACATCGTGCTGCCGATGTGAAAATCCTTGAATGCCACCTGGATGCCCACCATCGGAATGTAGCTGAAGAGAAGCAGCAGAATCGCACCAGGGAGGATCATTACATATTGCCAACGGTATTTTGCCAGTCGTTCAATCATTTAACCACCTCTGCCATCAGTATAGAGATAAATTGAAAGCGGTAACATACAACAACGATCGGATTTCTAGCGATTGGATTGGCAATATCAGAAAAAAAGCGAAGGAACAACTTACAAATCAAATACGCTGCGTACGATTAGCTGTGATTGCAGTTCTTCAAGGGATGCCAGTTTGTTGAGATCATCTTTCCTCAGAGAAATGGTCTTTCTTTCACCTGCTAACAAGTCAAAATAATTGTTACTGAAAATACCGTCTAATTCACTGAAATCCAGCTCCACAAACCGTGCAAAGGCTTTCGAATCAACCGTAATAACAAAACGATCCTTTTCTTCCGTCATCGTGGTCTCAATTGCAGGATCAATAAAATCAAAATGCTTTGGCTTCACAAATAACACTGTACCTTCGCTGACAACTTCACCACCCACCTCAAAGGAAAACTGTAAATACGTATTCCGTTTCTTGGCAGTTGTATTGAGCATCTCAGTGAAATCAAGCTGTTCGAATAATGAGGTTGATAACGCTTTCAAATCAATCACTTTTGAAGAAGCTACGATTTCATTGGATTGCGAATCCATGAGCCTCCATTTCAATTCTCCTTTTACAGCACTCCTACTCTCATTCGATACGTGAAGTTCTACCTTTGAACCATCTTCCCGAGCCGATACAAGAACAGGCGCGAAAAAGCGTTTGGCTGCATAATGCAGTGCTTTCCAGCGACCAAAGTAATCGATACTGGACCAGGAAGCAACAGGCCAGCAATCATTCAACTGCCAGTACAGTGCTCCCATACAGCGTCCACGATGTCTGCGCCAATGCTCTACCCCACATGAGATACCTTCAGCCTGAATGAGCTGTGAAGCGTATAACAGGGAATTGAAATCTTTTGGCAAGCGATACGTCTCCCCGATGTAATACAGAATTTTCTCATTGCCCGTACCATTCTTCTGATGAGATTCCATGACCGGAGAGAAGATATTGCGGTCTTCCTGCAACGTAAACGTCTCTATGGTCTTGTGATTCGGAAAGGATTGCAATCCGAATTCGGACATGTAGCGCGGGAACAATGTGCGGAATTCGGTAAAAGGTTTCTTGCCATGCCACACATCCCAGTAATGCATGTCTCCGTAATTTTCATCGTTTGGATTGTCAAAGCTGCCTTTGGATGAAGGTGAAGCTAACCAGTAGAACGTGTTCGGATCATATTCCTTCGCAATAGCCGGAAGTAATACTTCATATTGCTTAATATAGTCTGCTTGTAACTGTAAGGATGTTTTCTTCGCCCAGTCCCATTCAACCCAAGCCATCTCCTGCTCATTGTTTCCACACCAGATTCCCAATGAGGCATAATGACGCAAGCGTTTCATGTTATCGATGGTCTCTTTTGTAATTGATTTCTTGAATTCCTCAGTCAGTTCATATACACCGCAGGCATACATCAAGTCCTGCCATACAATCAAGCCGTATTCGTCGCACAAATCATAAAAGTAATTCTCCGGATAATGTCCGCCACCCCAGACACGAATTGTATTGAAATGGGCTTGCGCACAGCTCTTGATCAATCGTTCTGTCCGATCTGGGCTACAGCGAGGCAAGATGTTATCTTCCGGAATATAGTCAGCACCCATCGAGAAAAAAGATACACCGTTCACTTCGAATTCGAAGGACTCCCCCCACTGATCCTGCTCTTGCTTCACAGTTAATGTTCTCAGTCCAATGCGCTTAACATCACGATCCAACTCCACGCCTTGTTCCATAAGCGCAATGCTCAGCTGATACAATGGCTGTTTGCCCAGACCATTCGGCCACCATAACTCGGGATGGTCCACTTCAATCCAGATATGATGATTCGCATCATTCACGACAGACGTGCATCCTTTCAATGTCTCCCCGGAAGGAGTATCTAATGTGACCGTGATCTCCCGCTCTTCTTGGACCCAACCAGATGCCCTTACGCGAACATCTAAGGTTACCTTTCCTTCGCTATGCATCTGTGTAATGTAGACATCTTCCAAACGGGCATGATCATAGCCTTGAATGGAGATATTTCGCCAGATTCCCAAATCAGGTAATTGTGGACCCCAATCCCAACCGAACATGGAGTGTGCTTTACGCAAATGGGAGATTCCTTCCACTGCATCACTGCAGTTAATCAACGGGCGCTCGGCTTGTTTACGCAGTACATACTCCACAGGGGAACGAAGAATAATGTGTATGGTATTTTCACCTTGTTTGATAAAGGAGGTAATATCGATTTCATAAGTACTGTGCATGTTACTTACATTTGCGATATTCATTTCATTTAGAAACAATTCGCCAATCGTATCCAACCCTTCACATAACAGGATGATCCGGTCATGCTTAAGATCCGCTGCGCTCACTTCAAAAGAGTGTTTGTATTCATAATCATAATTGCACAGTTCAAGTGCCGCCTGCTCTTGCTCGCGGTAGTAAGGGTCTTCCATTTGTCCAGCTTGAAGCAAATCATTAAAGACCGAACCTGGAACCGTCGCCGGAAGCCATTCGGCATGATCCACTCTCTTCATTTGCCACCTGCCATTGAGATCGATAAGCAACATTTGTGATACCTCCTGATGTCTTTGTAATCTATTTCATTCTATCAAGAGGTCTCCATACTTTCTTATGTTGTGTTCACGGAATTCGTGTGCTATTTTGACATTAACAATAATTGGAGAGGTTCGAGCCATGATCAAATACACAGCGTCTACTCACATCCATCCCGACCTGCTCGTAGATCCGTTCTGGGTCGATTCCTTATCGAAAGTGTCACCCGAGCATACCCATGACTTTTACGAGTTCTTCATTCTAAGTGAAGGGCAGTGCCAACATATCGTCAATGGAACAACCCAGCATTTAAGGCCGGGCTGCCTTGTCTTTATTCGACCGCATGATATTCACCGTTATGAACCGGAAGGCACTCAGGACTGCCGTTTTCTGAATAGCCCGTGTCGATCCGCAGTAATAGAAGAAGCTTTGGCCTACTTGAATGAACAGAAGTATGCGCAAGGACTCTTGCAGGCTCCCGTTCCCCAGATTGCCATGTTATCTCAGTTAGAAATGACAGAGATGGTTCGAAGCTTTGAACGGATTATGATGCTCTCCACAGTGGATAAGAAGAAGGCTCGCGTATACGCAAAAGGGTTGATTATTCAGATTTTTACGCAGCATTTCTTTGAATTGGAAACCATTGAACAACCCATTCTCCCGCTGTGGCTTGAGCATGCGATCTCCAAAATGCAGCTGAAAGAAAACATGATTCGTGGTCTTCATGCCCTCTATGAATTGTCAGGTCGAAGCGTTGGTCATGTGAACCGTGCCTTTCGTCAATATCTGAATCAGACACCAACAGAGTATATTAATCAGCTTCGGCTGAATGTAGCCAAAAACTTGCTGCTCACAACTGAGCTTCGTGTGCTTGAGATTGCACTGGAAGCGGGATTTGAGAACGTCAGCCACTTCTACCATCAGTTCAAAAAATACTATAATCAAGCTCCGCTAGATTTCCGTAAAAACGCGACAATGAATAAGGAATCGCTGCTGCCGTAGGGAATTCAAAGCATAGCATTCATGTGATGATATACAAGCGTGCCATCTGATCCGTAACCAAAACACAAAAAAGCTCCCCCTATATGCAGGGAGAGCAGGGTATACACAAAGCAACTTAAGCGGAGTATTTATATTGGCGATTGGCGACACGAACCCCTTCCCTTTGTGCATTTCCACTATTTCTCTCACTTCGAGGTTTGGTGTAACTAGAAGGGCATAGTTGCTGTCCTTTTCTTTCAGACACGCTGAGCCGCAGGGAAGCCGAACGAGATTACAGCTCCTCCCTCCTTACGGTTGGTGGCCTGAATCAGCCCGCCGCAGCGTTCCACAATGGCCCGGGCAATCGCCAGGCCCAGTCCGGACTCACCGTCTTTTCCTTTGACAAAACGGTGGAATAAGGTGGGCAGCAGCTCCTGCGGAAAGCCGGGACCGTCATCCGTGACGGATAGCGTGATCTTCCCTTTTTCCAAGTTCGCAGTGATGTGAATTTCTTCTTTGGCGTACCTTGCAGCATTCGTCACGACGTTGAGCAGTGCCTGCAGCAGTTTATCCTGATCAGCCATGATGAACAGCTCCTTATTCTCCGGGCATGCGATATGGAGTGTAAGTCCTTTCTTTACAAGCAGCGGATTGACACGTTCAGACGTTTCCGTCAACAATTCGTTCAGACTGACCTTAGAAGGTTTGAAGATATCCTCTTCACTATCCAGCTTCGCAAGCAGCGTCATTTCGGTAACAATCTTTCCTAATCTGCCGCTCTCCCCAAGAATCACGTCCAGCCCTTTACGAACGTTCTCACCTTCAAAGATTCCATCCCGAATGCCCTCCGCATAACCTGCAATGGACATCAGAGGCGTCTTCAGCTCATGGGATGCATTCTGGAAAAACTGCTTCTGCACCTCATTGAACCTGTTCAGTTCACCCGCCATCTCATATACCGCCTGTGCGACAGCTCCAATCTCACCGCCGGCCTTGACCCGCTGTACATCCGTGAAATGACGTTGTTTGACCTTCTTAAGTTCCTGCTTCAGATTCATCAAGGGCTGAATTAGCCTTTTCGTAATAAACAGACTAAGCAGGAACATCATGGCCCCAACGATACAGATCACCAGGATGAGACGACCCAGAAGCGCCTGTTCGATTGCTTTGATCTTGCTCATGGGAGTCAGCAGAGTCAGAGTTCCTTGGGGGATGGGGCTGACGTCCATCACATAGCGCCCATCCGTTCCCTTCCACAGGTCCTTGATGCTGGACGAAGTGACCGCTGTGTATTTCGACAAGTTTGCTGGTACGGCTTCAGTCAATGTGTTACTGCTCGCCATTCCGGTTGTACCACTCACAGACAATGTCCCTGACAGCACATTTCCGTTAAAATCAGTGACAAAGGCTTCAACATCCGCAGGAATGAGTGTTGAAGGAGCACTCGTAACTTCTCCTGTTACCAACTGGACAGACTGCATACCCGTCATATTCGAATTAGGCATCGTGACAGCAGATCCAGTGGTAAGTACAGGACTCATTTTGATATCCCCCGTCGTTATTGAAGCGGACATTGCTGTACTTAACGTCTTGAGATCATTCTTCTCTGTTCCAATGAAATGATCCAGAAGCACATAATGAAGTAAAACGGCCGTGACGGAGAGGATCAGAATCAGTGACAATCCGAACGCAAGGTTAATCTGATGGACTAGTTTCATATTAAACTTCACTCCGATCTGTACGCATGCGATACCCGTGTCCCCATACCGATTCGACGGGAAGTTCCTCCATCTTTTTGCGAATCCGCTTAATCAAATGATCCACGGCACGGTCACTGCCAAAATAATCTTCTCCCCAGACAAAACTGAGCAGCTCGTCCCTCGTAAACGCTCGATTCGGATGTTCAGCCAGTACCTTGAGCATGGTGAACTCTTTGCTGGTCAGGTCCACTTCTTCCCCTCGCCATATGGCCCGCCTCTCTTCCAACATTAATTGAAGCTCTCCGGTATCGATTCGTGGCGTCACAGCTTCGCTTACAACAGCTCTTTCTTCCGCACCGGTAAGTCTAATCCAACGTTCCAGCTGCCGCTTGATGCGGGCCACCAGCTCACGTGGGCTGAACGGCTTCACTAGATAATCGTCACTGCCCAGCTCAAGGCCAAGTATTTTGTCCACTTCATTATCCTTCGCCGAGATCATAATAATGGGAACCTCTCCTTCACTACGGATGCGTTTGCACAATTCATAGCCATCCATTCCGGGCAGCATAATATCCATCACCCACATGCTCGGTGGACTTATTCTATATAAAGACCAGGCATCCTCGGCATTAGCGAGGCCTATCGTTCGATAGTTCTCCTTGTGCAAATAAGCTTGAATCAGCGTACGTATATTCTCGTCATCGTCTACAACCGCGATGAGGTAATCGTTATTCATGAACGGGGCCTCCTGTACTTTTCTCTATAGTGAGTATACCAAAGGTATTTATATGGGAAGAGCTTTGCCATTGTTTTTCCACAATTACACCAATATTGTGCCACACTCCTTCGGTAAATTGATAACTGTAAGACAAACCAAATCATAAGGAGTGTTACGAAATGAACTACAGTTTCAAATTCAGAAATGTTGCCCTGTCCGCCCTGCTGCTCACTGCGATCTCCGCACCGATTGTCGCGAATGCCGACAGTGCCGCTAACGCAAATGCTGTTACAAACGGAACAGCTACCTTGAAAGAAGCAAAATCCGCCATTGCAGCCTTTACATTGGCTAATCCAGTGGAGCTCGCCAAAAAGTACGCGCCAGAAACAGTAAGCGAATGGAAAAAAACGTTGGCCCGTTACAATAAACTGCTTTCACAAAACTCTATATCCCAAGTAATGGCCACTTTGGTTGCTGTTGACGTAGACTCTGACGAATGGAAGAAAGTTTCCGAAAACGCCAAACCAGGTGAGATCAAAGAAATGCAGGCCTTGAAGGTTGAGGAAGGCAAACTTACCTTAGTTGAGGGAGTAAAAGCCGAAAAAACAACCGGAACAACTAGCGCGGTTATAGCGGATGCTCAAAGTCTTCAATTTAGCGGTACTACAGCTGCCAGTGCATTCTTCTCAGCCCAAGCGAATTTGAATAAGGCCGTAACAGCTAAGGATGAAGCTGCAATCAAGACTTCCCTTGCCGACCTTCTGAAGCAATACAAAGCGCAAATTGCTGAGCTGGAGGCAGCTCAAGAGTAGGTTTAAATACATTTCAGCTTTAACAACATCATTAAGCAAAAACACGTAATCTTACGCGAACTAAAAGACCGAAACGCCAACAACCAGCAAGCCTCCATGTGGAAGCCTGCTGGTTGTTGTTTTATCGACCATAAGTTTATATCTGCTATGTGTTATCTTTATTTTTCATTAACCCGGGTAACCACAAATGGTTCGTTCAACGCATGCAGAGCTGCGGCCATATCTTCAACCGGAAGTCTGCCACCCGCCGAAATATGATATTGAAACTCATAGAAGCCGCCCAAGGTCGCTTTGAAATTCGTTTCCCAATAATTCGTCATCAGCCAGGCATAGACTTCTGGTTGGGCGTCAGGTGCTTGCTGGGTGTGGACCTTTCTTGTTCCGTAATCCAGCGTCCCCCATTGCATAAGCGGCGTATCCGGGACGGCAAGCAGCAGGCTGCGGTCATGATCCTGCCAGGCAATGCCCGACTGTACAGCGGAATAATCCAGGCAAGTTCCCGGAATCTGATCCTTCCAAGGGCGAACGAGGCCTCCTGGCTTGTCGGCAAACAGGGTAACTGGCCCGGTGCCTCCCGCGGTGAACGGCAGGGCCAGATAAACGTTCTCCGGATTCCAGATGCTCTCTTTATGGAACCGCGCCGAAATATCCATCCGGTTTTGACGGGTATAGATCTGCAAATGCAGTGAAAAATAGGCGATGCCCTTGAGCTGATAACCAAGCTCAACGGTAGCATACAACGGTCCATTATCCACCGTGCGCACAGAGATGAGCTGACCAACCGAACGCTCCACGTTAAGGCCTTTACGGTTGCGTCCCATTTTGGAACGGACGCTCCATACCTGAGAAGCATTCGCAGGATTCGCTGGATTGGTCACCTCATAGATGGGTGTAAACGCCCCATACAGATCATCCGCTTTCAGCAGTTCGCGTCCTGTCTCCTTATCGATCCACGACACGATGCCGCGCTCTTTCGACCAAGTCAAGCGTACATAAGGTGACTCCAGCCCCGTTTGGCAAACGGAGATCGGCGCTTGCTGTCCGCCTGTCGTTAAGGAATACATACCCTCCATATCGTACACCTGGTCAGCGCCGATCAGCTTCGAATTGGAGGTTGACGTTAAGGAAAGAAGAGTATTCTGGGCTGCCAGGAGTGGGCGCAGGATCAGTATGCAGCTCTCCATGCCTTGGAGCTTAAGCTCTGCAATAATCGTCTGCGGGTGACTTGACTGCTGGATCAGCACCTGTCCTGTGTCCTCCCGGATTACTTCTACTCCGTTCAATAGCTCATCCGGTTCCCATCCTTCAAGCTTCAACTGAACCAACTCCGTTACCTCCCGCTCCGACACGTTCGTAACCTTGAAGCGATAAGGACGCCCCGGGTACAAGGTGGCGGCATTATCGGCAAGCAGCACCTGATCCAGCGCGCGGTAAGCAAGCCTGCTTGCCTCTGCAGCGTGAGCTGTCTTGCGAACCTCAAGCATCTGTACATTTTTGTGCCACGGTTCATACACAGAGGAGTGATACCCCCAAGTGTGTTCGGCATAAAGAGTAAGCGCCTGCTCTACAGCCTCGATTTCCTGGAGACTAACACTTTTCTGTTCAGGGTCGAGCTTTTCCACCTTGCGAAGTGTCCGCTGTGCATCACGGTAAATCTGGGTGTGCATCGGTGTGGAGCTTACACCGTCCGACCACCAGTCCGGCCAATCCCCTTTATGCACAGGCAGATCATCCGTCCCTTCCTCCTTCAAGCGGGCAAAAAAGCCGCTCAACGTACTCATCTCCACGGAAATTTCCTCACCGTTTTGACGGTTCCACGCCTCAATCCATTCCATGATTGCGCTATTGGGCGATCCGTTGTCTGTGGGCAATCCGGACAGCATCATTGGCACGAAATCATACGGATACTGCTCGGCCTCAAGCTGGGCCAAGTATCGGTGGATACGAATATTGGCAATTTGATCATGAATGTTCCCCGGTTCCACAAGTCTGTGGCCGAATTCATCACGAATCATGTATTTGCCAAGCGCACCAGGGCAGAAGCCAAGCTCGTTGCCAAGCATGTAGTGGTCTCCATTCCAGACCAGCAGGCGTTCCCCACTTGGAGCTTCCCACCAGAAAGGGGACTGCTTGCGGCCCAACGCATACATGCCGTGATGAGTATGTATACAGCTGAATAAATGTCCGATTCCGTTATTCAGCAGGCTATCGGCATATCCCCAGCTGTAGCCGTTGATATCCGCTGTCATCGCACTGTCTATTGGGTGACCGATAGATTCGGCATATGTCTGAGCCTTGCTGTGTATTTTGTTCAGCAGCTGTAGGTCGGGCAGCTCGGTCATATTCAAATATGTGCCGGAGAGCTCGATATCGCCACGCCGCACGGCATCGGCAAATGCAACTTTTTCCTCGTCTTGAGCCTGCTTCAGGAATTGCTCCACAGCCCAGAAGGTCTCACAGGTCCAACGGAACCCTTTCCACTCGGGGCTTACACCGTTATGAGCATCATTAACAATACGCAGCGCCTGACGGATAAAATCGATATGATATTGTTCAATCTTCTCCTGCCGGTCGGTATAACCAATGTCAGTATGGGAATGGTGAATGACGTATATTTTCCATTTCCGATCAAGCGTCGGGATGGCGGCCTGTTTAATTTGTTGTTCGAGTGTCATCGTTATTTTCTCCTTTGTTGGTGGATTAGGTACCTTTTACGAGCTGGAAAATCCCGTGGAACACATGCTCCTGCAAATGTTTCTCATTATGCTGAGCGATCCTCTCGGGCAAGAGCGCTTCCGAAAGCGCGCCGCCAAATAAATCAAGGGTTTCGGCAATTTGTCCCCCCAGGATCAGACGAGCGGGGCGAAACTCTGCCACGTACGGACGCAGCATTTCCCCAAGCCGCTGGCCGTAAAGCTGCCATACACGGATGGCGGAGGAAATCCCCTGTCTAGCCGCTATCGCCAGTTGGTACACATCCTCTCCCTGCCTTCGAGCAGCATGGCTATCTGCCAAGGCCAAAATGCCTCGGCTTCCGAACAGATCATCCACGGTTCCTCCGTTATATTGCTCGGCATACAACATGCCTGAGTCGGGAATTCCCCATTTTCCGCTGACAATAGACCGATTCTCAACAAAAGCGGAGCCGAGGCCCGTTCCCAATGTAAGGCAAAGCAATCTTTCCTGAGGATAAAGCCTGCTGACCCCCAGAGCGAACAAGGCAGCATCATTGCCAAAACGAATATCTGCGGCAGCAAGCCGGGTCATCCATGTAGGAGCAGTGGGCTCCGCTGCAAGCGCCGTTAATTCACACCGCAGCAGTGTTTTTAGATTGAATTCATAAAGCTGCCCGTATTTATTCAATCCCTGGATACGGGAAACACCTGTGTCGTATTCAAAAGGGCCGGGGAAAGCAAAACCGATGTGAAAATTGGCAAAAGTGACCCGGGTCCCTTTATCGGTACTTAGCCTCTCCATGTAGGCGACGTATGCAGCAGCAAGCTCCTGGATCACGCCAGCCAGATTGGAGGCAATTTCATACGCGCTACTGTCGGAGTGCGATGACCTTTTGACATAAAGTTGTGGCAGAAGATTCCCGTCACTTAGTACAACGGCACCCTTCAAAAAGGTCCCCCCGGCATCAATAGCAATCGTGACGTCAGGTTTCATAGATGCTCACCAGATTTCCAGTGATGCGGAAGCAGAGGCATGCTCCAGTCTGGCGATACCTGTGCCCGGATCAGAGTGCACGATCGTTCACCCAGAGACTCCAGGCGGAAACCTCCGACGGAAGCAGGAACGATATACGCCTCGGCATACCCCCACTCCACAGCCGCTGCCTCATCATCCAGCGGGGTCAGACGCACACGATCACCTTCTACGAGGTTGAACATAACAAACTCTCCAGCCGTATCGTCGATCCACTCTCCGTCCAGCTTTAATCTTTTGATCTGAAAAAGCAGATCCTCCCGTTCGCCCAGCAGCTCTTCCCTGCTGTCTCCCTGTACACGGCTTTCTTTTGGAACCGCTATCAAATGCTTCTGAACGTAATCCGTGTCAAACAGTTCCTGCATGTTGGCTCTGGCATGATCACCGTTGATCGGACGCGGCCGCCCGTCTCTATCCAGCCGCAAATGGTCGTATATTTTGAAGGTAAACCACCAGGTTGTCGAAGAGATCTCCAGCACCAGATTGTTTTTGCCCGAAAAATGTACGGCTCCTGGCGGGATCAGAAACAGATCACCCTTATTCGCATTCCAAATGTTCACAAATTCTGGGATCTTCAGCGGTTTTCCCGTAGTATGGGCGAATTCAACCGCCTGAAGCATCTCCTCTCCGGTTGTTCCCTCCGTGAAGCCTAATCCCACAAAAGGTTTAGCGCCTTCCTTCTGCTCCATAATGTAATAGGATTCCTGCTGCGTCATCGTCTCGTTAAAGGTCTGCTCGATGTAAGCCTGCTGGGGGTGGACCTGCAAAGACAGATGATCCCCGTCGATCGTATCGAGATAATCAAACCGGATTGGAAAATAGTCGCCAAACAGCTGCACATTGCGCTCGCCCATAATTGCTTCTGGATGAGCGGACAGCAGCAGCGGGAAAGGAAGCTCCACTATAAAATCCCGATAACCGATTAATAGCGTGTTCTCCGGTGCGATAGGTTCAAACCCCCATGCGCAGTTATTCCAATCCTTAGGCAGGTCGCATAGTTCTTTTAAATACTGTCCGCCCCAAATCCCCGGTGCAAAAAAGGGCTTTACTCGAAAAGGCTGCCGGGCTGCTGAAGCCAATAGTAGGCGCAGCATGCGGACGGTGACCAAAACGGGTCGTTCCCGGTTGTTCGCATCCACGTAGTAGTCAAAGTCATACAAGTGACGTTTGCGATATTCCTCCCAGACGGGCCACTCCAGAAACAAGGCCTGTTTATAGGTTTCGACCGTATCCCGGCAAGGGCCTAACCCCAAAGAACCCATCCCCTGCTGATGCAGTTTCTGCTGTGCCTCTCTGGATAAGTCGCAAAACAGAGAAACGTTCGCTAAACCTGATGCTGTAGAAAGGAAGCCAGAGCCTGGCCCATAGGTCACAACGATGGGAGCTAACTGCTCTACGTTTGGCGACTGGGCCTCTGCATGTTCAGCGGAATGATAAAATCGAAGTTGATCGTCTACATCACTGAGCCAGACCGACTGTGCATGTGGCCGGAAATAATCCTTAACGCTGACGTCCGAGGCCACAACGCCAAAAGCACGGTTATCCGTCAGATAAGGGTGAAACTGCTGAAGCAAATCTGCAGAAGACTTTAAATAATCAGCGCTGTCTATTTCAATTAAAACCCTGCTCTCTAGCTGGCAGCGCGACCGAAGTAATTCCAGACATTCGCTGAATGCGGCGCCATGCGTACCGTCAATGACCATATAAAAAGGAAGCATATCATTCTGTACACATTCGGGCCAAATTTGATCAAGCCATTCTTCATATCCATTCCAGATCCCCGATTCGATCTCTTGGTCGGGCTGAATCCGGATGAAATTAACGGGGTTGTTTTGAAAGGCCAAAGGGGTTATTCGGGGCATATTTAAAACCTCCAACTCTATATCGATTTATGTTCATCATTGTATAGGGAGTTGGAGGTGCTGTCTTTAAACGATCAAGCTGTGTTTTTGTACGATCAGGACATTCGGGGTGGGTAGTGCATTTTTCCAGAGCGGCCTTCGGCAAACTGATTGCGTCGGAATTTGGCCGGGGAAACACCAAGCTCACGGGTGAATATCCGGGTAAAATAATGTACGGATTGGAACCCGCACTGGAGTGCGATGTCTTTAATTGGTGTCTGTTCATTTAACAGGAGCCCAGTGGCTTGCTGAACACGTCGTTCCTGAATGTAGTGGACAAAGGACTGCCCCAAATTTTCCTGGAACAACCGGGTCAGATGGCGGGACGAAATGTGGAGGTGCCTTGACACCGTCATAAGTGTAAGCTCATTGATCAAATTATCATCAATGTACCGTTTGGCCTGGCGGAACAACGTATTTGGTTCCACGGGCTGCTCTACCGTGTCGGCCGAGTCTGTTCGAGTCGGAACGTGCAAATCTGCTATCGATAATAGCAGAGAAGCGGAAATTTGCTTTACAGCAAGAGGAAGAGTTGCCCCAGGCTTGTCGAAAGAAGTAATGAGCGCTTGCCATAAATGGCCAGTCGGCGTAAGGTTCGCTTGCTGGGCTACGCTTTGCCCAAGCTCAGCAAGACGACGGAAGGATTCAGTATAATAAACATCTGTATTGGCCTCATCCAGTTCGAAAGCCACATAAGAAAGTGTCAGTCCGGTCTGACTGCGAATTTGATGCCATACGCCTGGAAGAGATAGAAATGCTGTTCCTTTATTTAAAGCATAATGCTGGTTTTGTTCTATGTAGCTTCCTTCACCGTCTACCACATAACAAGCCTCAAAAAAGGAATGTCGATGGAAGGCATTATCAAAATGGTCGGGCATGAATCCCCAATACAAAATGGACAATGAAAGCCCTGTTTGCTCTACCTTAGTAATATAACGATTGCATATGTGATTGGCCCGGCGAAAGCTGGCTTCGATGGTCATGGCAGTCCGCTCCCTTCAAGCTTTCATTATACGTTTGCATAGCAAAATGGCAAACCGGAAATCGGCCTGCCTTTTTGAGTATTAATGATGTTCAGCCATTTTCAGGAAATACTCTGAAGCCAAACGGACAGCCAGAACACTCGCACTATTGAGGGAATTAAATTTAAATACACAAGTTACAAATCTGAATGCACAATTATCTAAACTATGGTTGGACGGCTAAAGGTTAGGTCCGTGCCTCACGACAAATCAAAAAAAAGCCGCATCAATGCGACTTTTTATCGTTCAACACGCTAACTCATGTCATCTGTACTTTTTGCCGCCCTGTTGTCTCTACACTCGAAGCTACTTCTAAATTAGTCTTATAATCAAAGTAACTCCAGAGCTTTCAACAAGGCATACTCACTAGAGGTGGCACCTATTTGAGAAAAATGTGCATTCGGAAACATTGGAGCCAAATGATGATATCCAGGAAGTACTTGCAATTCGATCAATACACCGTCAAAAGCTAGTTGTTTGGCAAATAATAAGGTTTCGTCTATGAACAGATCAACGCTGCCTATGCTCATATAAGTGGGTGGTAAACCGGCAAGAGATTTGGCACGCGCTGGCACGTAATACTCATTTGTTTCCTTTTGTCCGGGTTCGTGACCTAAGACTGATTTCCAGCCGAAATAATTGCTTTTTTTGGTCCAAACAAACTCGCCGGCATAAGGATGGTCTGGCAAAATACTTGTACGGTCATCAAGCATTGGGCTGCGCAATCTTAGATGATGGATGTCGAATTCCTTCTGGTCGCGAATGTACAGGGCTAACCCCGCCGCTAAACCACCACCAGCACTGCTGCCAGCAAGTGCAACTTTCTTAGTATCTATCCCTAATTCCTCGGCATGTTCAATACACCATTTCAAGCCTGAATAACAATCCTGTAATTGACTTGGCTGGATATGTTCTGGCGCTAGCCGATAGTAAACCGATACACAGCAAAAACCATGTTGCACAGCCAGTGCCGCATTGCTTTGGCGTTCACCGACTGGACTGCCCATAACCATTCCCCCACCGTGAATCGAATAATATAACGGCATCTTACTGTACTTTGGTTGGCGGGGTTTAATAATTTCTATACGAATATCAGGACCACCAAAATAACTTGGTACTGCCCATTCTTCGAATGTGACCGGAAACAACTGTGTTACATCGATTTGCGGCATCATTTTTGTTTGACTTTTCCGTGCTTCCATTAGTGTGGCAGCGGAAAGATCGGTGGTTGGAATTAATTCAATCGCATCTATTATCTCCTGATCGATCAGATGTCTGCTTCTGCTTTTTGGTTCATTCATATTCACCGTTTCCTCGCTCTCTTAATCGACTCCTCTTCTGCCTAATCCTATTGTAAAGAACGCAATAAGCTATTTAAATGAAAACAATAAGTTAGAATCGTTTTTGACCTAAAAAAGCACTGATGAGTTTCTTCATCAGTGCCGTGTACTACTTATTTTTGGAATAAACAATTTTCTTAATGGTTTCGATAGAGAGAAAGTAGTCCTTAGCAAGCTGTTCAATGCTGCTATTTTTCTTAAAAGCTTGTCTAATATTGGCATTTCGGTGATCTAACCACTGCCTTCCGCCACTCAAGCTTCCCCAATGGTTATATTCCTTTTCCTGTTTCGGAATGTAAATCACTTCTCCCTGGACATACTCTTGAATCATTATTATTAACTTTTCGGGCAATATTTTTTTAGCGTTTGTATATTTCACTCTGCTTCACTCCTTATTTTTGAAAATAAGGTGCAAAGCCACAATATTAGATAAGCTTATTTAGCGTTAGAAAAGATTTAACCCCATGCAAAGTAACGCTTCTCCAATACTGGCTTTGCACAAGTGAAGCGAGTCACAGACAATCTTAACAGATTCTCCATCAGTAAAGCACCTCCCTTTTACGTTGCCAGTATAGCATAAATATAATTACTTCGAACCATCTCATGATCAAAAGTTAGTCGCTCCTATGGATATATTGAATTAACTTAACTTTACCCGTATCGATATCGAATGTAATGAACTCCTTCGCATTTGGAGGATTGTGTGGACCATAGTAAGTGCTGACTTCAACAACCACTCGAAAGGCATAACCTCCAGGCGATTTCCTTTGTAGTTCCAGAACCTTCATATCATACAAACCATAACTTGGCTGCGGCTTCTGAATTTCTTGATAATACTTAGTAATCGCCAGCTGTATGGACGGATTAAGTAACGTTAAAGATAAAGGTTTAAATTGCTCCTCATTCACTGTGTCAGGTTCTGCATAGGCTAGACCGCTTAGATTTAGCATTAGAATACAAAAAACAATACAACGAACAAAGATGTTGGATACTTTCCTCATATGTTCTGCTCCTTAGCGAGATTTGACCCTTCTCCTATCAAGTTTCCCAATAGTTGATTTTTTTAACATAAGTCAACGACAAGTCGCTTGGGAGTTGATTTTATAAACCGTATAATCATAAGCAGAGGTGACGTTGATGAACGAAATTAATCTTGCATCGATTCTTGTAGCAAAACGCAGAGAAAAAGGATTAACACAGGATGCAGTTGCTGCATTTATCGGTGTTTCCAAAGCGTCCGTTTCCAAGTGGGAAACGGGACAAAGCTATCCTGACATCACTTTTCTGCCACGGCTTGCGACCTATTTTAACATTAGCATTGATGAATTGATGGGTTATTCGCCGCAAATGGAGCAGTCGGACATCGCAAAGCTGTACACCCGACTGGCCAATAATTTTGCAGCCTTCCCTTTTGAAGAAGTAATCACTGAATGTAGGGCGGTCATCAAAAAATATTACGCCTGCTTTCCGCTTTTATTGCAAATGGTTAAGCTGTACACCAATCACTTCATGCTGGCGACAACACAAGAGCAAAAAGAGACTCTTCTTAACGAAACCGTGACCCTGTGTGAACGGATTCAGGGCGAAAGTGGCGATATGCAGCTTTCCAACGAGGCGGTTTTGTACCAGTCGATTTGTTGTCTGGCACTAAGGGACCCGCAGCGGGCGTTAGATTTGCTTGGGGAGACTGTTCGGCCTATGATGCCAAAGGGCCAGTTAATTTCACAGGCATATCAGCTTATGGGCAACATCGACAAAGCCAAAGAAACCTTGCAGGCTGAACTGTATCAGCACAGTATGGCAGTCTTTCAAGGGCTGCTGAACGTCCTTCAATTAAATATTAATAATGTCGAAAAAGCCGAAGCAGCTTTTATGAGAGCGTCCGATTTTGCATGAATCTTTAATATGGAGCGGCTAAATCCGAACAATGTCGTCTTGCTTTACGCACTAGGGGCTCATCTATATTGCGTGAACAAATTCCCTGAGAAATCAATTGAATTTCTTGAAAAATATGTGGATACCTGCGTGGAAGGATTCTTCCCTTTTGAGCTTCGTGGTGATCCCTTTTTTGACCTGATTGATCCGTGGCTGAAAGATTTCGACGTCTCCGCCCCACGCAGCGAGCAAGTTATCAAGAATAGCATGATGAGGGATGTTCTGCTGAATCCAGCGTTCGATTCGTTACATGAATTACCCGAATATCAACGACTAGTTCAAAAAATGAATAGGTTTATAGAATAAACATGCTGATCGGAGGTTTTGGGAATACGATACCGGATTATCCGTTAAAGAAGAAACGATTGAAGATGCTATCCTCGCAGCAGATTTATTACGCAATGACCCACGTATTGATACCAACCAAATATTCATTATAGGTCATAGTTTAGGCGGGATGTTAGCTCCACGAATTGATGCAGAAGGTGGACATTTTGCTGGCATCATTATTATGGGTGGGTCTCCACGGAAGTTAGAAGAGATTCTGATGGATCAAAACAACGATGTTTTAGACTCATTGAATATGTTTTTGAAAATGATTGCGAAGAAACAAATAGGAGCGCTATCAGCTAAATTTGATAAAATTTATACATTAAGTGATGAAGAAGCGAAATCAACTGTGATTTTGGGGAAATATTCTAGAGCCTTCTACTTCAAAGAGATGGGAGAACATCCCTCCATTAATTACCTTAACGTATTAGATAAACCCGTGCTCATTTTGCAAGGAGATCAAGATTTTCATGTATCCGTAGACAAAGATTTTCAGGCTTACAAAGACTTATTGGGTGAAAAGCCACATGTAACGTTTAAACTTTACCCCAACTTAAATCATTTATTCATGCCAGCTGTTTATGGAGAGATATTAAAAATGAAAAAAGAGTACAAAGTTGCACAACATGTAGATAAAAAAGTGATACATGACATTGCAGAATGGATTCTTTCCGTTTAGGAAAACCGGCCAAACCTGTTGAACGTTTATTCAATGACCTACTGATTTCTTCAAAACTTCTATATTTTCCTGAAGGAACGATTGATTTTTTTCAACGCCTCTGTTTTTACACCAAACCACGGCGCTAAAAGCATCATAAAAATTATAGAATGGCAATACGATTTCGAGATTTAACATGGTCCGAATGGTTTGATAACCTTCAACGTACGGGGATTTTGTTCTCGGGTTAACTTCCCAAATATATCTATTGATTTTAGTGAAATCTATTTCAGAGGAACCACCACGAGCACTTTCGAAATCAATAATACCAACGACCTTGTTGCTATTCACCAATATATTTCCAGGTCGAAAATCCATATGTACAAAACAGGGTCCGTCAGGATCAGGTAAAGCAGAGAAAACGCCGTCAAAATGAAGAATGCATCGTTCATACAATGCTGGATCGAGGAGCTCTTTGCAGGGCTCTTTCCACTTTTCCTGGCGTTTTTACCTCATGAAGCATTGCATGATAAACACCCATTTGAAAATACAGCTTTTCATCCATATTTTCTGTACAAGGCACACCTTGAATTGCCGAAAGAAGCAACGCCCCCGTAGTAATTTCATCCCCATACCAAATGTCCAATACCTTAGGAACAGGTAAGACATCCTTCAATGTTTCAAGCATCTGAAATTCACGAAAAAGCTTATCCTTGTTAAATGGAATCTTTACATAAACGTCTTCTCCACTAGCAAGACCAAGTTTATATACATCCGAACTAAATGATTCGGGAACATCTTCAATATTCAAAACGTTCAACTTTAGCTTTTCTATAACGTTTAGAATGGAACTCATGCGGCACCTCCTTTATTTGGCTTTCTAATAAGCGAGCCTGTTTGATGCAGCACGCTGATTTAATGCTCTGTCATTCCATAATACATTTCGAAACTAGGACCTTCAACCTGAACAAAGGTCGACGTTTTTACGTATATGGTGCAGGCATAAAATTTCCCTTTGAGCAAATTTGCCTAAAGGGCAAATTTAAGTTAAGATGATCCTGAGAGAGGAGTCGTGTGAACCCAAAATGAAGTCAACAAATTACGATTGCTTCCCCAAGTAACAACCATGTTGGAGGTGTACGCATAGCGGAAAATGATGACCAAACCAACTTTGCGACATTTAAAAAAAGAAGCGACAGAGCAATCTCTAGCGATTGCAGCATTTGAACTTGCACTTGAACACGGTCTGGACGGCTTTGTTGTTGAAGATATCGTGCAAAAAGCCGGTTACTCCAGAAGAACTTTCGCAAACTATTTCACATGCAAGGAAGAAGCAGTTGCGAGGGGAGCTACAGCTGTTCATAACACGACTGAGTTCGAGAATTTGCTCACCCAGATTCCCCCAAATACCTCATTGCTTGACGTTCTGTATCAACTCATCCAGATGCAGCTTACAGCGGATCTCATAGGAAGATTGCGTGAACTTTTGTTGCTTTCCCAAAAATATCCTGTCTTGGAACCGCATTTCCTCGGGGTAGTGCACCAGATGCAGACGAAAGCTCAAGAAACATTGTTAGACTTGTCTAACGGAAATGATGACGAGGTATATACTTATCTTCTTATAAACGCAGTTTACGGGATCATTCTTCCTTTAATTGACGGAAGACTTAATGTGCTGCTCCCGGGACAAAAGAAGAATGACCATCCAAGCACTGAAGCGGTAGCATTCGATGAGTTTTTAGAAACTATGTTTAGTTATTTGCGCAAAGGATTCTGATGAGCTAAGCAATTTATATTCACCATAGAGGGAGTGTAAAATAGATATATGTCTACATTATTATACAGAGTGGGGAAAACCGCTTTTCGCAAACCCGGGTATTTCATCATTGGTTGGGTATTGATTCTGGGTATTGTCGTTTCTATGATCAGTATCAATGGTGTTCATATCAGTTCTGAAATGAAAATTGAAGGCACTGAATCACAGAAAGTCTTGGATCAATTAGCTAAAGAATTACCAGCGGCCTCCGGCGGCCAAGGAAGTGTTGTGTTCAAAGCACCTGACAGCGAGCGTTTGGATACACCTGAACGTTTGACTGCAATAATGAAAGCTGTCAGTGAAGTTTACGGATTGAACGATGTGCTTAATCCTGCGGATTATGCAGCTGAAGCTAGCAGTTCGGGTGCATCTGCCGACATGGCTCAGGCTGCCAATATGCAGCAATCCACTACAGCCTCTCCTCCCCCCTATGGTCCTCTTATGGTGGATGGCGTTCCTGTACCTGGTGTCCTTCTCTCTTCTGACGGCAAAATTGCTCTGTTCCAATTTCAGTTCACCATTGAGCAGTCTGCAATTACTCAAGATGTATTTGATTCTGTAATTGACTCTGTGATGACTGCCCAGCAAGGAACCAACATCACCGTGCTACCAGGCGAAACGCTCAAAACGGTAGCGATCGGTGTCGGATCGGCAGAGATTATCGGACTGATCATTGCTGTTATTGTTTTGCTAATCACCCTGGGTTCCGTCGTTGCGGCAGGTCTGCCTCTGGTCACTGCACTCCTCGGCGTTGCCATTGGAGTAGGTGGAGCGTTCTCAATCTCCAAGTTTATAGAAATGCCAAGTGTCACTTCCGTTCTGGCTCTAATGGTTGGTCTGGCCGTCGGAATCGATTATGCTCTATTCATTGTCAATCGCCAGCGGCGAATGATTATTGATCAACGTTTGAGCGCACAAGAGGCGACAGCAAGAGCCATTGGAACTTCGGGCAGCGCAGTATTTTTTGCAGGATTAACCGTCATTATTGCACTGTGCGGTATGCTTGTCATCGGTCTCACATTCTTATCTACGATGGCTTTAGTTGCCGCAGCTACCGTTCTTATTAATGTATTTGTTGCCCTTACTCTATTGCCCGCTTTACTTGGATTGGTGGGTGAACGCATCTGTTCCCCTAAAGCACGCGAGAAAAGCACAAAACATCCTAAAGCGGCTGACCGTGGGATCGCTCACAGATGGGTTAAATTCGTTATCAAGTATCGTTGGATCACAATTATTGCCATTGTCGTACTTCTTGGGGCAGCGGCCACACCTATAACAAAAATGGAAATGGGCATCCCGGGAGCTTCTTCAGCAAATCTGGACACCACAGCAAGACAAAGTTATGACGCCATATCCGAAGGCTTCGGAGAAGGATTTAACGGACCACTTATTCTGGTCGCAGAACCTAATAACTCTTCCGCTCAGGTGACTCCGGAACTCTTGGGCAATCTCATGAAGGAACTTCAAAGCCAAAATAACGTTGCACAGGTGACACCACTAGGCATGACAGAAGATCTGGCTATCTTTAGTCTTATTCCTGAAACGGGTCCCAACGATAAAATCACCAAGGATCTGGTGACTGAGCTGCGATCTGCTGAATCAAGCGTGGCAAAGATGAATGACGTTAAGATTGGTGTTACCGGACTCACCGCCGTTAACATTGATATGTCATCCAAATTGGCACAGGTATTCCCGATCTATGTGGGAATTATTATCCTGCTGTCGCTGATCATCCTGCTTTTGGTATTTCGTTCGATTATTGTTCCAATTAAAGCAACGATCGGCTTCCTTCTTAGCATTCTGGCAACGTTCGGGATCACTACTGCTGTATTCCAGTGGGGCTGGCTCCATTCGCTCTTTGGTTTCGACACCGGTGGCCCGCTGCTGAGCTTTATGCCGATCATCGTGACAGGTATCCTGTATGGCTTGGCAATGGACTATCAGGTCTTCCTTGTCAGCTCGATGCGGGAATCATACGTACACGGTCATAGAGGAACTGAGTCTGTTGTTCATGGTTATAACCAGGTAAGTCGCGTGGTTGTTGCCGCAGCGGTGATCATGGTTTCGGTATTTGCTGGGTTTATCTTCACAGATGACGTCATGATCAAACAGATTGGTTTCACATTAGCTGTAGGCATTCTGATTGATGCTTTCATTATTCGGATGGGATTGGTTCCTGCCATCATGGCTATTTTCGGTGACAAGGCTTGGTCACTTCCAAAATGGCTGGATCGCATTCTACCAAATCTGGACGTTGAGGGCGAGAAACTGATTGCTACACTTAATGCTAAAGATCATTCCAACTCCAAGTCTTGATCTGGAATGTAATTAATAAGCTTCGCTTGCATTCAACATCGTCAAGTGTTAAAGATCGTACAAAAAAGCCCGTTGACCAGTTCGGTCAATGGGCTTTCGTTTTGTTTATTTTCCGTTAAAAAAATGATTCCATGCAGTCCTTCATGTCCAAGCTTATAACATATCGAATTTCACTCCATATGTATCGAATATGGCCTTGTATTTATTTTCAAATATGGTCCATCGATGTTCTGCTCCATACTTTCCATGCAAAGCCTTCAAATAATGGTTAGCGGCTGTTACATCCCCGGATTTCAGAAGTAGATGAAAACTCTCTTCACCCAGATGCAAAAATGGGCCCGATATGTAATAATCCACAATGGATCTGGCACTGGTCATCGTATCATATAAGTGAATCACATCTTCCAACCCGGGTAGCAGCATTTTTATTAAATCATCCCTATTTGTATCGGGAGTAACAGCGAATCGATCCGGAACGGCCCGGGCAATTTCCCCGATTCTTGCTCTGAAATGACACTCGGATTCATGGGGTGCAGTCAAAATCTCTTTCGACTGGATTTGCGCCAACTCCGCTGAATAAATGCCACAGTTCACATAAAACATGACATTGTCTGCCGAATTTCCAGAGGATTTTTGGAAATTGAACATGTAGATAAGCTCCTCTGCTTTTCTACTGAAATTCAAACCCTTCTTTGTATAACCGTAATTGGAAAGAAACGGCTTTACATCCTGCTTAATCAGAGCGTTAAAGAGCTGCTGCAACATAATCCCTCCTTTTCTTAACCGGGTCCATATAGTTAGTGCTTTACTTCTTCAAGCTTTCCATAAAATCGTGCAGTGCGTTGGATACCCATTTCTTCGGATGAAGAACGAGCTGAATTTCAAGTTGAAGCTCTGCATGTTCAAGGGGTAGGGCTTTCAGCTCCCCCCGCTCGATTTCCTCCATTACAGCCATTTGCGGCAGAATCGAAATGCCCTCACCTGACTTAATACTTCTTTTGATCGCTTCCGGATTGCCAAGTTCCAGACCGATTCGATAAGGAATTGAATTTGCGCGAAGCACTCTTTCAAGCAGCTGCCTGTAATTACAGGTATCTTCAGGCATGATCCATTCCATATCCTTTAGATCATTCAATTCAATCTGCGTTTTGGCGATCAGCGGATGCTGTGGATGCACGATCAGCAAAAGCGGTTCTTGGCGAATAGTAATCCACTGCAATGCCGGATCGCTCGAATCATCTGCGAGAATAAGCCCGATATCGGCTTCACCCTCCCTAACCTGATGCAAAATCAACCCCTCACGATTCGTATGCAATCGTATGTTCAGTTCCGGGTATTCCTTACGGGTGGCTTGCATATATGGAGGTAAAAAGTAAGAAGCGATAGAGTCCATCGTACCGATTGTTAAGGAGCCGCCACCCTGCTTCGCCATTTTTTCCTTGGACTGCTCAAACAATTCCAACATCTGTCCGGCAAGCTTGAACAGCTCTTCCCCGGCAGAAGTCAGACGAATCTTGTTATTGCTGTAGCGTTCAAACAGTTTGACCTGATATGCTTTTTCCAGCTTCTGAATTTGCGTAGTCACACTGGATTGTGCATAACCCAGCACCTCTGCGGCTCTGGTGAAGCTCTCACGAATTGCGACTTCTCTGAACGTCTGAAGATAGATTAAATCCAACTTGCTCACCTCATCGAAAATATTGATGACAACTATCATTTGTTATAGGTAACTGTGATGCTGATTCCTATGTTACATTAGTTTCAATATAACGGGAAGAGGTAGTTGATTATGATGAATGAACAACATGTTCAAGGAATTTATATACCGGTAATTGCCCCTTTTTCGGATGATAGCAAGCTCGACATTGAATCGTATCGCAAATATGTTACTCATCTTGCCAAACACGACATTCAGGGATTGGTCGTAAACGGCACGACTGGAGAATCTCCAACTGTCTCCTGGGATGAAGTAAAGCAGATGGTGGAAGTAACGAAAGAGATTTTGACAAGTCTGAACAAAACCATCCCTCTCGTCGTGGGAACAGGAACAAATGATACCTATTCGACGGTTCATCGGACCGAAATGGCCGCTGAATTAGGTGCAGATGCTGCTCTGGTGGTCACTCCCTACTACAACAGACCGACGCAAAGAGGGATTCTAGAGCATTTTTCCAACGCGTCCCGGACCGGATTGCCGATTCTAGTCTATGAGATTCCGGCTCGAACCGGTAGTCGCATGACCTTGGATACGATGAGAAAAGTCATGGATCTGGATGGGGTTATTGGGCTGAAGGACAGCACTGGCGGTTTGGATCTGCTGCTGGCGCTAACCCAATATGAGACGAAGCCTGTACTTTGCGGTGAGGATGCGTATTTCCATGCGATGTTATGTCAAGGTGCTGCAGGCGGGATGGTAGCATCTGCTAATATTCATACCCAGCGGTATGTGGATGTGTATCAACGCTTTGTATCTGGTGACGTGAATGCATCAAGAGACAGCTTTATGCAGCTGCAGCCGCTGATTAGTGACGTGTTTGCAGAACCTGCTCCAGCCTCGATCAAATGGTGGCTTGCTCAGCAACAGCTGATTGCCTCTGCAAAACTGCGTCTGCCGCTGACTGCCGCATCGGAACAAGCAAAACAAAGGTTGGCGAATACACTCGCAGAGATGGTCGTACCTTCTTAAACAAGCACATATCTGGCTACGATTTATGAATACATCCAGTCTGATAATTTGAGACATCATCGACTGGAAATAAAAAAACAACCAGTATCGATACATCGATACTGGTTGTTTTAATTTTAAACACAGATCTCCGCATTTTAGAACTAGATACAGCAAATTCACCATTCATCAGGGGATGCCGATCACTACATTGAATATTAAAAGTAATCCGAAAAGTATGGTGCCTGCTGCTCAATAGCATCTTCTAACAAATCAAGCGTTTCTGGATCACATTTAATCCGGCCAATCTTATGCAAATACTCAGGACGTTTATAGCCTAACAACATGGTCGTCATGGTTTGGATATTTATGCTGTCTTCACTACGTCGATTTTGGCTCCGAATTACTCTTCCGCTTCCATTCGGTTCAATGTTTAGAGTAAATGTGCCTTGATTCCATGACAGCAAAGGATCTTGCAAAGTAAAGGTCCACTCTCTATCCATCGCTGCGGGTTTGAACGGATATTTTGAAATAAATTGCTCAATGTCCACGATCCGTGCCATAAAGTAAGGTGAAATGGTTTCCTTAATATCCGCATCTTCCAGCAAAAAAGCAAGCTGTTCATCGGTATGAATATTGCCTACCACTTTAGATATCATTGAAAAATGCGCACTAATGAAATTCCATAGTCCACTTCGTGCTTCTTCGTGAATGAAGATCATATCTTTGACGTGGAACACTTCTTCTTCAATCCAATATAAAATGTAGCCATCCGGTTGTCCGTCTTCACCATAATAGACAGCTGCAGTTAAATCATCTGAATCCCACCGCCAGTACTCACTCCACGCCAGTTCTTTCCGCAGCATGGCTCCATGGGTTTGCATTGAAAAGCGTTCATAAGCCACCTTCACATCTTCGCTGTCCGGTTCTACACGTGCCACATCGCCAGGAACAGGTTTGTTTTTGGGTAATTGGAAGTCTTGAACCTCAAACACGATTTTATCAGAAATGATTTCCCATCCTTTACGGCGATAATACGGTATGGAATAAGGATACAAGTACGAAATGGATTGTTTCTTTGCACGCATATTGGTGAGAGCTTGCAGCAGCAGTTTATTCATTAAGCCTTGACCCGAATATTCCGGAAAAGTCCCCACACCAGTGACCCCCCCCATAGCGTATGTTTGGTTAAATATTCGAACCTCAAATGGATATATGGATACCTGAGAAATCAGTTTTTCGCCATCGAACCATCCAAGAACATCTGCTTGTTGTAGGACAGGTGACTTTTCATGGAGAATTTCGCTTTCTTTCCAGCCATGTTTGTGAAGATCATTATGAGTAACCTGAAATACATAACGTAACAGCTGACTATATTGTTCTAAATGTGATAAATCAACCTTTTTCATCTTTAAATTTTGCTTACGATGCATGCCGGTTATTCTCCCTTAGTTTTAATTATATTATTTACCAATTGCTTCAGAATAATGCTGGCAACAACCTAGATCATCTTCGTTCTTTTGCAAGTGCTTCTGTGAAATTTTCTTAAACAAATAAAAAAAACCATTTAACTTTTAAAAGTTAAATGGTTAAATGCTTAAATGCTTAATTGCTTAAAATTTCATTTTTCAATCACGCTTTTGTTGTGTTCATTCGTCACAAACCATGATCCGATTCAGAAATTGTTCAATCTCTTAATTCCAATGTAAATCCTCCCAGCTCTTCTTCCGCTTCATGCATCAGGTCCAGCAACTGATCTGCGTACTCTCCAAGCAAATTTCGGCTTGCATCAAAATTAATCCACTGAATGGTAAGTGGCATCGGGACAAATCCAGTCAGGCAATCCCATAATGCGTCCAAATTCCGCCCATACGTTTGACCTAATTCAAGACTGGTCTGAAGGACGTCATGTAATTGTTCTTTTCCATGAATGTCCTTTCCATTGATGACTACTGTTTTCATATGATCACCCTTCCCCTATTCAATTTGCTCAAACGTACGGTAATGATCGGTTGTTTTATAGATTAATCCATCATTGGAATATAAAATCCGATCACTCCCCCGTGTTCCTCCCGAATAGTTAATATCTGCTTCGTACCAAGTTCTTCCCTTTTTCTTGGGCAACAGCCCTTCTCGATTTTGAAATACGTCACCGCCAATGCTTTTGCCTGGAGCCACTTTTTCCAAATTACCTTTACTAGGCTCCCATCCTAATTCTCTAGCTTCTTTCTTGGTTATATAATTTTCCGGAAGTTCATTATGCTCCGAAATATACTTGGCTACTTCATCAAATTGCGTTAGAGTTGCATTCTCTTGAGATGAGCCGTTTAATGAAACCGTATCGAGTGAGCAGCCTGTAAACAGGAGGGTTGCCAGAATAAAAAGTAAAGCACCTAACCATTTTTTTACAACCATTGATTTTGATCTCCTTCTGAAAAATTAGCATCCTCCCTATCATAACATGTTCCTTCTGTATACTCCTCTTTATATTCGTTTCTCACGGCTTTCGGCCATCTCAACACAAAAAGGTTGGAGCAGGGATGATCCCAGCTCCAACCTTTATTATGATTGCATTCTTACGGCTCAATCCCCCACGCCAGTTGACCATTGATATACCCGGTAACCTGTTCATGGTTTGCGAACTGAGTACTGGACGCCTTAAACGAGTAATCGTTAGCCTGGTTGTAATTGGACCAGTTATTTTTGGAGAACCGTGCTTGAATTTCAGCGCTTTGTCCGGCATTAAGCGTTCCGGCAGAATTCGTAAAACCAATTTCCAAAACATAATCCGCTCCCGCAACCGGCGTTGCCAATTTAACGAATTTGCTGGTTACATTTGCACTCCCGATACTGGCCCAGTCAGACCAGAAACTCTGCGCTTCTTCCCCGTCAATCGTATAGTAATACCGGAGCTTTACATCACTCAACTGAATCGCCGAATTACCGGTATTGACCACTTTGAATTTAGGTGAGATTCCGTTGGTAGACGTACTTGTATTGCCGTTAAAGGCTTGGATTGTCAAAGCCCCAGAGGGTGCAGTAACACTGCTGTCCACTACGTTTACCGTAAGAACAGCGTTATTTCCTCCGTTAAAATGAAATGTTATCGTATTCTGACTCAGCGGCAGCGTGGAGAGATAGGATTTGTGCAGAACGATGGCAGTGCTTGATGCCGTATAGTCCTGGCCCGATACAAGAGTATAATTCCCATTCGTTATGCTTGTAAGCTGTTTTCCGTTTAAGGTAAGCGTTAAGGAAATATCCTGCGCTAGATTCGCTGCTTTATCAAATGCTGCATTCACGGGCGAAATCATAGCACTTGTGCTTGGTGTTGAATCAACAATTTTAACTTTTAATACAGGATCCTGCCCTTGATTAAAATCAAAAACGATGGAATGTTCGCCGACCGATAGTCCGGCCAAAAATTCTTTTTTCAGCAGCAACGTGCTTCCGCTTAACGTATAATCCTGATTTGCAGTCAATGGTGAGATACCTATCCGTAGACCGGTTAACGTATTACCGTTAAAGTTCACGGTTATGGCCTTGTCGCTTGGATTGGGCATGTGTTTGTCAAATTCAACGGTTGTAGGTGTGAGGGACGCGTTGGATGTAGGATTGTTAACCTTCAAATTAGGCAGTTCATCCAGCGTAATGACATAATCGCTTTGATAAAGCGTTTTCAGAGTTGCTGGATAATTAAAGGCTGAACTCATGAGATGCTCGCCATACCATGGGCAGAAGTAGAGCCATCCCGATTTTTCCTCTGTCAGATTCTGTACACTTGGGACGGTGTCATTCTCTGTCATGGCCACCATTTTCTTGCCGTCCGTTAAATCAACCAGTTGATAGAAGATCGAGGTAATGGCATCCTCATTCGGTACGCCGGACAAACCGTCATTGCGGTTGTAGATCGTATTGTATTTATCATAACCGACAATATCCACCTGATCGTCGCCAGGATACCATGCAGGAGAAGTGTTATATACGTAGCTGTTGTAAGTCCAAATCAAGTTGTGCAAACCGTACGTCTCTGTAAGTTCAGTGTAAAGCATATCCCACAGCTGTTTGTACACATCTGCACCTGCGGAAGCCCACCAGAACCAGGCGCCTTCCCCATTCAGACCGCCGTTGCCCTCCGCCTCATGATAAGGCCGGAAAAGAACGGGCACATTGTTATCTTGCAGAATCAGCAGTTGTTCCGCCAGATCATCAATCGTACTCATTACGTATTGATATTCTTTTGTACCAGGAATTACGGCGTTAGCTGTATTAAAATTGGTTTCTGTTGGTTTATACGTAGCCTCCTTCCAATCTACATGATCCCCAAGCTGGTAGGTCGTGAAATTTCGGGGCACGTTGATATGCCAGGAAGCTGTCGCAATTCCATTGCGGTTATTCACCCAATCGATCATTCGATCGGTCGTACCGTCTTCCCATCCGTAGAGTGGATTATAGTTCATAAAATCAAATCCTCGGATAGCTGGATACTTCCCGGTTAAATTATGAATCCAATCAAACTCCAGCTCCGTATTGCCATCGTTTCCACCACCGTATATCTCCTGCTGGCCAGAGATAATATGATTGCCATAAACCTCCGTTAAATAATTCATCAGAAGCTGTGTTTCCGGTGTGGCTTGGGAGTCAGTAAGGACAGGCTGAACATCCAGGGGATCAAGATTGGCATAATCCACAGTGAAGGTGTCAAAATAAGCGAATCCCCAACCAGCCTTTAACTGTATCGTGTTAGTTCCCTGGTTCAGCTTGTGGTAACCAAAATTAAAATCAGACCAAGTTGTTGTATATGGCAGCATATACGAGCCTTTGGTAACGCCATTAACGGATAGATATTGAAGTCGGCCGTCAGCACTTAGCTCCTGCATGTATCGGGTGGAAATTGCATACATGCCCGTTTCCGGGACAGTCACAGTGAAGGTTATCGTGCCGGAATTCTGCATCCAGACAAATCCACTTCCAGAAAATCCAGGCTTGGGTTGTCCGTAAATTTCTGTTGTTACTTGAAGATCAGAGGAAAGTAAAGCGTTTTCGCTTTCGATCGTGAAAAGCGGTGAATCTGCATGAACGGGTACTGTCATCATTCCAAGAAGCAGAGTCAATGCCAGCATTAATACGCCTGTCTTTTTGAGCAAAATCATCATCATCTTCCTTCCCATGTTAAAATATGATAAAGAATGATTCCTCTGTTTACTCATGATGGCGCTTTCATTGTAAACATAGCATATGTATCAATTTTTGCAAATATATGGACGAAAAAAAGCCGCAATTTTGCGGCTTTCAATCTGTTAATCCATATGCGAATCCATTGATTTTCGAGAAAATTTAACCCTCTTATTGGGCTGTGTATCCTCCATCCACGATCAGGCTATTTCCTGTCATATAGGATGAATCGTCGCTAGCTAGGAACAGTACGGCTTTGGCCATTTCATCTGCTTGACCGAGCCGCTTCATTGGTGTTGCCGCAGAAAGGGCCTGCTTGCTCTCTTCTGGAATAATCGGTGTATCGATGAAACCAGGGCAAAGTGCGTTCACCCGAATATTTTCCTCAGCATACTCCAGCGCGAGCGAACGAGTCAGGTTCACAACGCCACCTTTTGCTGCATTGTAGGCTGCAGAACCAGGTGAACCAACCCATCCGTACATGGAAGCCGTGTTGACGATAGTCCCACCGCCAATTTTGAGCATTTCTCGGATCGCTTCACGTGCGACCAAGAATACGCCATCCAGATCTACATTCACCGTATTGCGCCATTCAGCATATTCAAGCTCATGCGAAGGATGAACACGTCCGATTCCTGCATTGTTAAATACGATATCCACTTTACCGAAAACCTCTACGGTTTTTTTGAAAATCTCAGCAACCTCTTGTTCACTCGTAATGTTTGCTTTAAAAAACAGAGCATCAGCTTTAAGCGCTTTCAGTTCTTGCTCAAACGCCTTTCCTTTTTCTTCATTCAGGTCTACCAAGACCACTTTGGCTCCTTCGGAAACGAATAAGCGTGCTGTCGCTGCGCCGATTCCGGATGCCCCTCCCGTAATAACTGCCACTTTGTCTTGAAGTTTGCCCATGATTAAATCCTCCAGTATACTATTTTGAATAGCACCTATTCGCATATGTGCTATATGACGTTTACAAATATAATTGTATGCTTAAAATTGTAACAATCCAATCATTAAGATTTAATGATGTGTTTACTACATAGACACTTAGTGAATTAATGTCTATTTTAATAGGAGTTTTTATGAATGAATGATGAACAATTTTTGAAATCTCAACAGCGTAATCGAACCGAGGAGCATCTTAAAACCGCCCTGATCCAGCTCATTAAGAAAAAAGGCTATCATGCCGTCTCTGTCAAAGATATCGTTGATCAGGCGTGTTACAATCGCAGTACCTTTTATTTACACTATCAAGATAAATTCGTGCTCGCCGAAGAATTGTTGAATACGAAGCTCGAAGGTCTGAGGTTCGCCGTAGGCAAGCCTTATTCTCACGGTCAAAAGGTCTACACCACCAAGCTAAATTCGGAATCCTTTCAAATTGTCGATTATGTCTATGAAAACCGAGACTTCTTCGAACTGATTCGATATGATGACACGTTACCAGGTCTGCATACAGGTTTCCCACAGACAATCCTGAAAATCTATGAGGAGCAGTTTATTTTCGAGACGATCAACGATATGCCTGTTAACATGGAGTATTTTAAGTACTATACAGCGTACGGCTTTTTTGGATTATTGAACAATTGGATATTAAGCGGATTTCGTGAATCACGGGAGGCGTTTATCTATAATGTGATCGAACTGTCTAAAACACACATTCAATCTTTTCATTATGTGGGGAACAAGTTGGATTGATTATAAATTAAAATAAAAATAGCCGCTAAATTAGCGACTTTATATGGTAATATGTGCGGCAGTTGTAGTGACAACTGCCCGCAAACTTCACAGGCAGTCATTTGTTTAAATCGTAGTATGTTTCTCATCATATTCGCTTGATAATTGCTTAAGCGATTTGATTTTACCATGAGGATGCTGTTCTTGCTTTCGTGACTTCCAAGCAGCTTCCTGCCTTTTTTTCTGGCGAGCCATAAAAGATTACCTCCTCTGGAAAATTAGAATTATACTACTTCTTTATGATGTCATTTATCAATTATTTTCATTCATAAATGGAAGCTGAATCCCTGAAGGGTTCCGTTACATTATGCTCACCACCATTATGGCATATTAATGCAAATCTCCTATGATTGGATAGATTGGGCTTCTCAGATTAAAATTGTAGTTCAGGTCTACAATCCCTACGACTTCGTTATTATCATATAGATCTAACATGAAGCCTGCCATTTCTTTGGCGGTGTGGTATTTAGACATGTTAGCTTTGTAATCAAAATCTTCTGTATCTAATGATTTCTTCACAAATTCCGTTTCCGTAATAGCTGGAGCCAGTACTTTTGCTTTTAGTTTTGCACCTTTTATTTCAAGTTCTTTGGCAAGCCCTTCTGTGAAAGCACTAACGTAATATTTCGATGCCGAATACGCAACACTTCCAACAGCAATGGCATATCCAAGTGCGGATGCAACGTTAATTAACTGAGTTCCCTCAACGTCTGCATAATCTCGCACATAGAGTGTAGAAAGGATCGTCAGGGACTCTATGTTCACACGCAGCATCGTTTCAACTTTCTCCAGATTCTGTTCTGCTACAAAAGAACCTTCACCGAGCCCCGCATTGTTAATCCAAGTCTCAATATGGTATTCCTTCAGCGTGTTATAAAGTGTGTATGCCTGAGTTGTATCCGATAGATCACTTGTATGCACAATAACATGTACTGTAGCATCAATTTTCTGAATGGCTAATTTGAGTTCTTCTAATTTGTCCAATCTTCTAGCGACCAAGATTAAATTTTTGCCTCGTGCAGCAAACGCCAATGCAGTCTCATATCCAATTCCTGAACTTGCACCTGTAATAACTGTATACTTCATCCTATTTTCTCCTTCTCAACATGTATTTTAGTATAGATAAGCTTTCAAAAAACATTTTAGAACGATCATTCTCAATATTACAAAAAAACAGTTAGATCTAACTTGCTATTTAGAATAGCATTTCTAGAACGAACAGTAAAGAATTATTTTCTGACGACTATATCATGATGTTGGAACAGGGAACTATGAGTTTTGCCAGACATGCGATACAAGTTCTCCATAACGTAACTGGACAAGAACCTGTATCACTAAAACAAACCAGCCTCCATGGAGGCAACGCCCTCTTTGCCTTCCATGTTGGAACTCCGCGTTCAATCTAAAACGGATAGTGTCATATCCACAATATTTTTTAACTTTTGCTGATCCGTAGTGGTCTTAACCAACGTACGTATCCCCACCCATGCATTCATCAAATAATGAGAAATAACTACAGGGTCAACGTCAGCCTTGATTTCACCCTTTTGCTGGCCTTCCAGAATAAGGTTTCTCAAGAATTCCTCTGTTCGCAAGTAACTCTCATTAACCAAGGATGCAACTTCAGGATCCAACACGCCCAGTTCCACGCCTGAGTTTACAAGAAAACAGCCTAGAGGTTGTCCTTCATTTCTTATTGTTGACTCAAACAATGCCCGAATAATCTCTTTGATTGGTTTTTGGGTACCAATTAGAAACCTCATTTTGTTGGTCTGCTTCGTTTCATATCGTTCAAGAGCTTTCATAAAGAGAGCATGCTTATCCCCGAATGTATCATAGATACTTCTGCGGTGAATGCCCATATATCCAACCAAATCTTGCATTGATGTTTTCTCATATCCTTGGGTCCAGAACAATTGTATTGCTTTATCTAATACTTCATTAACTTCAAATTCTTTGGATCTTGCCATCCTCATCACCTCGAATAATCATTATACAATGAAGTGAACCATCGGCAAACTGGAATTGAACAAGTGGACAGATTACAGGGATGACATGTGCAAAAGAAGATTTTTTTTATTTATTCGCAAGATGATCATCCATGGCCTGAACAGCTAATTCGAATGCTTTAATTCTTCTTCTTAAAAGCGTCTTTTGAGGGCTGCCCGCTCTCGACTTACTATAACTGTTCTCAAGTGACGGGAATAAACCATTCAGAACATTTCGAGCTTCTGCTAACTCTTCCTTGGTGTACTGATGAGCTTCTTGATTCCAAACCGTTTCCAGCATTGCCAAACCAATGTTTAAGGCATTGAGTCGTTTATTTAATAAAGTAGTGTTATTCCCTTTCTGAGTCAAATTAGTCAAGGCGTTTTCGGATTTGCGTATGGTCGATTGGAAAGCTTGAATGGATAGCAATTTTTCTTCTTCTGATACATTTTCCATGTAGCGCTACCTCTCCTTTTCTCATGCATAAAACTAATTTACATGCCCCGCGAGATGTGATCAATATTATAACGGGCACAAACTAATGCAGGTTTCAATGTTAACTGTCTTCTCCACCATAGCAGATGGATAAAATGAAAATCCCGCCCTAGACATAATGTCCAGAACGGGATGTATTGGTTAAATTAATTGTTCGCGTTTTCCTTGGTCACCAGCTTCAATTCAGCCGGAATTGATTTCTCTACCTGCTTGCCATCCAGCACATCCAAAGCAGCTTGCACCGCCAGCTGGCCAATTAGTACTGGCTGTTGAGCGACTGTTGCCGTCAGCTTTCCGTCTTTAATGGATTTGATCGCATCATCGTTGCCGTCAAATCCAATTACGGGAATGTCTTTACCAGAACTTTGAATTGCTTCAATCGCGCCCAGCGCCATCTCGTCGTTATGGGCAAATACCGCCTGTACATCAGGATTGCCCTGCAGCAGATTCTCCATGACATTCAAACCTTTGGAACGATCGAAATCGGCAGACTGCTTTGCAACCACATTCAGTTTTTGATCAGCAATCTCGTGAAAACCTTTCCCCCGCTCTCTTGTTGCAGAGGCTCCGGGTACACCCTCAAGTTCGATCACCTTTGCTCCTTCGCCAAGATGTTCTACGAAATATTCCGCCGCCATTTGCCCACCTTTGACGTTATCGGATGCGACCAATGCGGCCACGTCGCCTTTGTCGGCCGAACGGTCAAGTGTAATCACAGGAATACCCACACTATTAGCCGATTGTACAGCCGTAGAGATTGCCGCGGAATCCGCAGGGTTAATCAGAAGGGCATCCACGCCCTGTTGAATCAGGTCGTCCACATCATTCGTTTGTTTGGCTGAATCATTTTGAGCATCAACCACAATGACCTGAATTCCTTGTTTTTTGGCTTCTGCAACGACTCCGTCCTTAAGGGAAACAAAGAATGGATTATTCAACGTGGAGACCGACAGGCCGATTTTTTTCTGTCCATTGCTTCCGGCAGAGTCGGGCTTAGCCCAACCCGGAGGCTCCAGAGAGCATCCTGCCAGAACGATCATCATTACGCTTACAAGCAATATGGTTAGTTTTTTCATGTTCGCTTCTCTCCTTAAGCCGTTTTCTTGCGGTCCAGCAGGACAGCGATGGCAATAACGACACCTTTTACAACCATTTGATAAAACGAGTTTACTCCGAGCAGGTTCAAACCATTGTTCAGCACGCCGATAATCAGGACCCCAATCAGTGTGCCGACGATCCGTCCTCTACCACCTGACAGGCTTGTTCCACCCAGAACAACAGCTGCGATGGCGTCCAGTTCATATGAAGTCCCTGCCGTAGGCTGCGCAGAATTCAGACGGGAGGTCAGGATTGCGCCTGCCAGCGCTGACAGCATACCTACCAGGGAATAAATCATGATTTTTACGCGATGCACTTTAATACCTGAGATAATGGACGCTTTCTCATTGCCCCCAAGTGCGTACGTTTTACGACCGAAAGCTGTTTTATGCAAAATCGTCCACAATATTACGAATGTAATGAGCATTGTGATTGCTGGAACCGGTATGCCTAGCATATAACCACGACCGAACAGTTGGAACAGCAGGCTATCGCCCAATCCGGTTATCGGATTACCGTTTGTATATACCAGCGTTAATCCCCGGAACACCGTCATCGTTGCTAATGTAGCAATAAACGGAGCCATCTTGCCCTTCGTTATCATCAGCCCGTTCACCATACCCATGACTCCGCCGAGCGCAACACCAATAATGATTGACAGAATCGGGTCCAGGCCGGACAGCATCATATTGGCTACAAAGGCGCTAGATAACGCCAGAATGGAGCCAACCGACAAGTCGATGCCGCCAGTCAGAATGACAAATGTCATGCCAAAAGCAATCAACGCGTTAATCGAAACCTGACGCAATAGATTCAAGATGTTAAGCGGTTCCAAAAAGCTTGGATTCAATACCGATACGATGATAATCAAAATGATCAGTCCGAGCAACGGACCTAATTTCTGTGTCAGATTCGTTAGACGGAAGCCGCTTTTGGCGGGTTGGTTTTCCTGCAAAGTTGTCATATCATTGTCCCCCTGTAGCCAATGTCATAATGTTTTCCTGTGTTGCCTCTTCTTTTGCCAGTTCACCGCTAATGTGTCCCTCATGCACTACCGCGATTCGATCGCTCATGCCGAGCACTTCAGGCAGCTCGGAAGATACCATAATGATGGCAACCCCGCGGTCAGTCAGCTCGTTCATCAACTGATAAATTTCTCGTTTGGCTCCAACGTCCACGCCTCGTGTTGGCTCATCCAGGATAAGTACACTTGGGCCAATGCCGACCCATTTGGCGATAACCACCTTCTGCTGGTTGCCCCCTGACAGGTTTCGTGCTGCCGTCTCAGAGGATTGTGTCTTGATTTGCAAACGTTTGATGAGCGTATCCACAAATTCCTGTTCTTTCTGAGTCGAGATGAACCCTTTACTTGAGAAGCTGAACAGATTGGGTAAAGCCATATTCTCACGAATGGAGAAATCAAGCACCAAGCCTTCATCCTTGCGGTCTTCCGTAATAAATCCAATTCCATGTTTAACCGCATCCGCTGGCTTCCGAATATGAACCTTTTTGCCTCGAATCATGATCTCGCCACCATCCAGAGATTCCAGACCGAAGATTGCCCGCATGATCTCTGTCCGTCCCGAACCCATCAATCCGGAGAACCCGAGAATCTCGCCTGCTCTCACCGTAAAGCTGATATTCTGGAACAATCCTTTGCTGCTTGCGTCCCGTACTTCAAGGACTACTTCACCGTACGAAGGATTTCGTGCCGGATATCGTTCCGTGAGTTCCCGTCCAACCATCTTCCGCACCACTTCGTCAAAACTGGTCTCCGGAATCGTCTTGGTGTCTACCGTTTTGCCGTCACGCATGATTGTAATCCGGTCGCAAATGGTGAAAATCTCCTCCATCCGGTGCGAGATATATACGATGGAAACACCATTTTTCTTAAGCGAAGTGATCACGCCGAACAACTTCTGAATCTCCCGCTCCGTAAGCGCCGCCGTGGGCTCATCCATAATGATGACTTTAGCATCGGTCATGAGTGCCTTGGCAATTTCAATCATTTGCTGCTGTCCGACAGAACATTCCCCGGCAGGACGATCCAGCGGGATCTGCACGGAAAGCTTGGCAAACTGCTCGGTGGCAAGCGCTTTCATTTGTCTTGTATTTAGCAACCCTATAGATGAAGTTATTTCCTTACCGATGAAGAGATTATCAAGCACCGTCATTTCCGGCCAAACGTTCAACTCTTGGTGGATAAAAGCAAGTCCCATCTTCTCGGCTTCCTTCGGATTGGCAAAATAGGTTTCTTTACCGTCAATAGAAATGGTTCCCTGATCACGCCCGTGAAGACCAATCAAAATGTTCATTAACGTGGATTTGCCGGCCCCGTTCTCTCCCATCAAGGCATGAACCTCGCCTTCTTTCAGTTCGAAATCTACCCCGCTTAGCACTTGGTTGGTGCCAAACGCTTTATATATGTCTTGCATCTGAATAAGCATGATACCGTCCCCCTTTTAACCGAAAATGACGCCCGATTGTAAGATGCAATTGGCATACGGCGTAGCTTCGCCCGTACGAATGACGACTTTGGCATTCCGGGTCAACGCCTTGAATTGTTCATGATTGATGGAAACGTCAATGGCTCCATCGCCAAATTTCTCGGTCATAAATTGCAAAGCTTCTGGATTCCCTGCTTGGATCTCTGCTGCCAGAATCACTTTCTCAACGACCATATCGTCCGCAATAAGCTCCACGACCTCTTGAAAACTGGGTGTCCCCAGTTTCAGGGACAAATCGATTTTGAGTACACCGTCTGGAACCGGAAGGCCAGCATCCGCGATGACAATCATGTCCGTATGACCCAGATCAGATAACACCTTGGAGATGTGACTGTTCAATATTCCCTGCTTCTTCATTTCAGGCTTGCCTCCACTTCACCCCGTGTTGGCATGCCTCCTTGTGCGCCGAACTTGGTCACGGATAGCGATGCAGCCCGGTTGGCGAATCTAATGCTGTCTTGTAACGGTTTCCCTTCCGCTAGAGCGACTGCAAATGCGGCGTTGAACGTATCACCCGCTCCGGTTGTATCCACTGGTTCCACTTTATAAGTAGGTACAACGATCTCCTGTTCGCCGTCAAAATATCGAACCCCGTTGCTGCCCTCCGTAATAAACAACTTGTTTGGATATTTGCGCAGCGCCTCAGCCGGAGTCATGCCCTGAAACAATATCTCGGCCTCATGCTCGTTCGGCGTGATATAAGCAGCTTTGTCAATGACCTCATCCGGTACTTTCCTTGCAGGTGCAGGATTCAATAACAGTGGAGTTCCGCTTTGAGCGCAAATCTCGCTGACACGAACAACGGTTTCCTCCGGAATTTCCTGCTGAATCAGTACAATATCTGCACGTTGGATCACTTCTGCCGCTTCATCAACATAGGCTGGTGTAACTTCGCGATTTGCCGCTTCAACCACCACGATACTATTATCACCTTCAGCCAGCACGATATGAGCTGTGCCGCTCTCCATATGTGTAACCGGTTTCACATTCTGCGTATTTACACCATTTGCTTTGAAATTATTTAAAATGGCTGTACCAAAAGCATCATCACCCACTCTGCCGATCATGGAAACGTCGGCCCCCAGTCTTGCGGCAGCGACTGCCTGATTTGCTCCTTTGCCGCCAGGAACTGTTTTGAAGCTGTCGCCAAGGACGGTTTCACCCGCCCCAGGCCGTCTTGAGGAAGTAACAACCAGATCCATGGAGCTGCTGCCAATAACGCATATTTTAGCCATCTGAATTCACCTTTCTTGTTGTGCCCCGTTCAATGAAACTGACCGGAAGCTGTATGTGTTTGTTTTCGATTGGAGCTTGTTCCACCAGTTTGATAAGCAAACCGGCAGCTTCTCTTCCCATCTCGTATGCCGGTTGGCGAATGGTCGACAATGCCGGTGATAGCAGGCTGCTCATCGGAATATCGTCGAAGCCGATAATCTGCATGTCCTCCGGAACTTTTTTACCGATGCGCAATGCCTCGTGCAGTACCGCCATAGCTGCGATGTCATTACTGGCAATGACTCCGTCTGTATCGCCGTACTTGCTAAAAAGCTCGTCCGCCCATAACCCAACATCGTTAAAGGAAAAGGATGTCGTTTGGATTACACGGTAATCCAGGCCGGCCTGACGTATGCTCTCGATTGCGCCTTCAAAACGGTCCTGCGCGGGTTTGATATTTGCCGGCCCCTGCATAACCGTAATTCGGCGGCTTCCGCGCTTGATAATCTCCCGTGCAGCCAGACGTCCACCCTCTCTGCCATCCGCATATACGGAGGGACTGTCCAGAGGTGTTCTGTCAAGAAACACCACGGGGATCTTCAAGTTCTCATATATTGAAGAGTGAGGGTAATTCGTTGAAGAGATTACGCCGACTACATTATTCTGGATAAAAGTCTGGATGTAATCCTTTTCCTTCTGTTCATCCTCATCACTATTTCCGAAAATCAGTCTGAATTCCTGCTCCTGCATCCGGTCCTCTACACCGCGTGCAAGCTGCGGAAAGTAAGGGTTTGCAATATCGGGTAACAGCAGGCCAATCAATTTGGACTTGCGCTTGTATAAAGAGCGGGCCACCTCATTGGGAGAGAAGTTAAGTTGCTTAACCGCTTCCTCCACTTTCTTGCGAGTGTCCGCATGAACATAACCTCTTTCATTAATGACCCTGGATACGGTGGCTACCGAAACGCCAGCCAAGTTAGCTACATCTTTTATTGTTGTCATGAACGTTCACTCCTATGTGTAACCGGTTACAGATATGAAAATATCATATTTATTTCAGTTTGACAATCCTTTTATGACTGGAAATTTATCCTAGTCATCAGATAAAGACCTACTTAACGCAGTAACACTATGCCATAGCGTCACCTTGAACCAATCTATATATTCAATCAAAATTAAACAACTTCCTTCGAGGGTGAACTGAAACATCGATACTAAATCAATGCGCGGAATGGTTATAATAGAACATTAAGATACATGTTCAAGTTGAGCACTGCTTGCTTTACATTCGACCTATCCATTAGAGTAGATATACGGAGGTGTACATCATTGAAATTTAACGAGTATGTTATAGGCAAGTCCTATAGAACCAATTCTATTCAATTGTCAAAGAAGGATATTATTGATTTTGCAAAAATCTATGATCCTCAATATATGCATATAGATGAGGCCAAAGCCAAAGAAGGCCGCTTCGGCAGCCTCATTGCTTCGGGTATGCAGACGATGAGC
Organism: Paenibacillus sp. E222; assembly: GCF_013401555.1. Taxonomy (NCBI): domain Bacteria; kingdom Bacillati; phylum Bacillota; class Bacilli; order Caryophanales; family Paenibacillaceae; genus Paenibacillus; species Paenibacillus sp. E222. The sequence continues at coordinate 4,312,287 of NZ_CP058552.1, read as the reverse complement.
ACGTCCTTCAAGCTATGGGTGGAACTCGGGATATATGGTGAAGAGGTTGTCGCAGGAACAGGTATGAATAATATAAAGTTTATCAAACCTGTGTTTCCAGATGATGAAATTAGAGTTCTAGCTGAAGTGATGGAATTGGCTCCAAGAAGGAGTAGTGGTGGAATTGTCACCGTGCTGCTCACTACTTTTAACCAAAATAATGAGAAGGTTTTTCAGGCAGAATTAAGTGCTCTGATTCGTAATTGAATTCACATATAAGTCATTTTACACAGCGACCGTCACCCGGCAATGTATATACCAGGCAACGGTCGTTTATTCACAATATTTCGATATATCCTTCGGTTCCATGTACCCGAATTCGCTGCCCATCTTTTATTCGATGGGTTGCCTTCTCCACTCCAACAATCGCTGGCAAGCCATATTCACGCGCAATTACAGCTCCATGGGTCATCAGTCCACCCACTTCGGTAACTAGGCCTTTTATAGAAACAAATAATGGTGTCCAGCTCGGATCCGTATACGGAGTCACTAGTATATCTCCATCTTCCAGATCAGCATCTTCAATATTGAAAATGACACGTGCTCGGCCCTCGATCACCCCGGAAGAAACAGGCAGCCCCATAATAGCATCGGCTGGCAGATTTTCACGCTTATACTCACCTGTAATGATTTCACCATCAGACGTGAGCACACGAGGTGGCGTTAGCTTATCATAGATTTTGTAATCACCTTTTCGTTGAGTAATGATCTTCTCATCCAGATTATTGGTGTGTACAACTTCACGAAGTTCTTCAAAAGTGAGAAAATATATATCTTCTTTTTCGGCAATAACACCCGCTTGTGCAAGTCGTTCGGCTTCTTTCAATAAAGCCTGTTTATAGACGAAGTAACGATTGATCATGCCGTATTTGGGATATTCCCGATACCCGATGAAGTTGCGAACCAAGTCAATCATTCGTTTCGTTTCCTTGGCTTTTTGTTCACCGTCAGGCAATAACTTCAACCGATCTAATATTTCTTGTTCTTTCTTCAACGCTTCCTGTCTTCCCTGCTCAAATTTCCGTTTGCTTGCATTAGGCTCAAAGTTTTTGATGTTACCCAGAATCAATGGCACAAGTGTAATGGGTTTTTCAATCCAACGGGTTCTGGTCAGATCGATTTCTCCGGCACATCTCATGCCGTATTTGTCCAGATAATCCTGGATAGCGTCCCTTGCTTCCTGTCCACCCTCAACCTTAGCCAGTTCATCCATAAAGTCATCCTCTTTCACATGCTGTAAATAAGCAATGACTTCCGGATAAGGACGAATCACATCTGCAACATCCAGTAATGCGAGACCCATTTCGGAAGTGATATTGTTAGGTACCGATTGAGACAGCGTATCCGCTGCATTGTTCTCACCCAACCACTCTTTCATGTTTTCATTGATCCATGCTGAAGCCTTCATGGCAGTCATAAATACATTTGAACTTCGTGGGTCAGATAGAAATCTCTTCAATTCTTGCAGATCTTCAAGGATAAAATCAAACAAATCCAATCCAGACTTGTTTTGGATGTTACGTTTTAGCTCTTCTACTGAGGCTTGATTGCTCTTAATCAAATCAGAGACGATGGTTGATTCATTTTCAATATGTGCTTGAAAACCATTAGACGCGCTCTGTTCATTGTTATTAGGTGGAGTTGGTGCAGGATGATCAACTGGTATCGATTTTATGAAATTCTGGCGCTTGACTACAGTTGTAAGTGCGTCCTTAAGGAGCGGATCGGATTGTCCCATGGTATTTATGAAGTTTTCTCTCATGACAGGCGAAGCCAGCCTAGGCGTAATATCAACAAACAATCTTCCACCAGCTATACGCATGGGTGCCGGAGTTGTTAACAGAAAGAAGGATAAGCCCAGCGGTTTCATAGGATCAGTCATCATTTGTTGGTGACCAACAGAGAGGTACACATGATTTTCCTGGTCATTTGCTTCAGGAATCGGGTATAACGTTGTAATTGGCCGACTTTGGACTATATAAAACGTATCATCCGCCAAACACCATTCTATATCTTGCGGGAAACCAAAATGAGCTTCGATCTGTCTTCCTATGCGTGCCAGTTCCATAATTTGTTGATCGGTAAGTGTTTGCGTCTTTTGCAGCACGGGATCGATCTGATGTGTATACGTTCCACCATCTTTCTGTCCATACATAGCCAACGTTTTGAGGGCTATCGTCTTGTCGACAATTTCACCTTCCCGTACTTTATAACAATCAGCAGATACCAGGCCGGACACCAGCGCCTCACCAAGTCCAAAACTTGCGTCGATAGATAACAGTTTCCGGTTGGATGTGACCGGATCAGCCGTAAATAAAATCCCTGAGGCCGTTGGGAATATCATCTTTTGAATGATAACGGACAAGTAAACCTGACCATGGTCAAATCCATTTTGCATACGGTAGATTACCGCCCGATCGGTAAACAGGGAAGCCCAACATTTGCTGATATGGTGCATGATTGCTTCTTTCCCGATGATATTTAAGTAGGTATCTTGTTGACCCGCAAAAGAAGCATGTGGTAAATCTTCAGCGGTCGCACTGGATCGTACTGCATACGCATGACCCTCTCCAAATGTGGAAAGATAATGAGCAACTTCATGTTCAACATCGGCAGGAATGTCTGCGCCTATTATAAGTTCCCTGATCTTCCTGCTGATTTCACTAATCTTCTCTCGTTCTTCAGCTTTTAACAAGGATAGTTGATCCAGCAAAGTTTGATACGTTTCGTTTTGTTCAACGGCTTTTTGATATCCGACGGTTGTAACACAAAATCCATCGGGAACCTTTACCCCTTCCACCTTTGATAACTTCGCTAGATTGAATCCTTTTCCACCAGCGAGCGCAAGCTGCAATTTTTCCGTTTCCTGTAATCCGATAACCCAGGAACTCATTCGGTATCTCCCCTAACCAGTAAATTGAGAAAAAAACATTTGACAAAGAGTTTACCGCCATGATAAGATTTAAATATAAGATGAGATAATTATGAATAACAACATTAAAAAAGTGTGTTTTGATTATATCATTGTATTTGTTCATATACAATATCAAAGAACCGAGGAACATTACCTCGGTTCTTTTTTTGATCCACTAGATACTATCGTGAAAGCCTCTTCTATGTCATAGATGTAGAAAGCCAATAGAAAAGCAGCCTACCCTTAAATGAGGTTGGGTTTCTTTTCTATTGGCATTTTTTCATGACGTTAAAATACGAACCGCAATGTAGCAATGACTGAAAAGATTAAGGCCTCTTTTCTGTAGAAATAGTCTTTACATTTTTTTGTTACAGCTACTAGCAGTTTGTGATATGGTCAGTGAGGTGCAATCAGCCCGTACACATATACATATCATGCGAGGAGAAGATTGAAAGTGAATGAGATAAAAGCTATGGAGAAACCGATCAAATTTAGCGATCCTTTATTTGTAACTTTAGTTGCAAGTATTTGTTGCTTGTTATGGGGAAGTGCCTACCCGTTTATTAAGCTTGGATATAGTGCTTTTGACATCCTGGCGGAAGATATTCCATCAAAATTTGTATTTGCGGGTTATCGATTTATTTTAGCAGGATTACTGCTCCTATTCCTGTTTCGTGTCATGAGTAAACGGAAGTTTAATCTGTCTGGAAAACAATTTTCAAGTTTAATCTTGCTTGGCGTGTTCCAAACGGGTCTGCAGTATATGTTTTTTTATGTGGGTGTAGCCAATACAACAGGTGTCAAAGGTTCGATCATGAATGCGACAACGACTTTTTTCAGTGTGGTTCTAGCTCATTTTTTATATAAAAATGATAAACTCAGCAAAAATAAAGTAGTCGGCTGTTTGCTAGGATTCATTGGCGTAGTTATTGTTAATTTTCACTCCAATCTGCTGGAATTCTCTTTCTCTCTCTCAGGTGAAGGTTTCGTTATTATTGCGGCTCTTATTTTTTCCATTACGGCCATCTATGCAAAGCACTTAACAGGCTCCATCGACGTCCTCGTTATTACCGGAATTAGCCTGTTTGTCGGCGGACTGGCACTCACCATACTTGGACTTCTGCTTGGCGGTCGGGTTACGCATTTTACACTTGAATCAACAGGCATCTTGATTTACTTAGTTTTACTTTCATCAGCTGCATTTTGCTTGTGGAATCTGCTTCTGAAATATAACAAAGTGGGAAAAGTATCTGTCTATAACTTCCTTATCCCAGTGTTTGGTGCATTGCTATCGGCGTTGTTTTTGGGAGAAACGATTATGGAACTCAAAAACCTAATCGCATTGCTGTTCGTGTCCATCGGCATTTATATGGTTAATCGCGTAAGCTCTCGAAAGTTCTCAAATACCCTCGAATCGTAGTTTAAAAAAAATAAAAAAATAATAACAGGGGCGCGACATTGGTCGCGTCCCTGTTTGTTTCCTATTGTACGAATACTCGTCAGATTCCACTTCCGTCTTACAAGCAGGAGTAAACAACATTACGCAAACGGCGCTGAATGTAAGGCTCCTGACTGTTGAGCAAATGCTGCGCATACATGACAGTGAGTTCGGAATCTGGATCAATAATGGCCATGCAGCCGGCAGCCCCACTCCATCCAAATTCACCAAGCGGGCTTAACGAACCGCTGCCCGCCTTGGAGACATGCGTACGTACACCCAGCCCGTAACCATACCCGCCCATATGATCCCATGAGTAATCACCACGGGTCAGATCGTTCAGATGGTCAGTGCGCATAAGCTCCACTGAAGCCTGTGACAGAATGCGCACGCCTTGCGGACTCGTCCCGCGTCCAGTCAGCGCATTTAGGAACAGTGCATAATCGCTAACGGTAGACAACAGCCCGGCACCGCCGCTCTCCAAATCCGTGCCTACCCGGAACCCGTTTCCGTCCATGCGTACGGCTTTTTCAAGCTCATCATTGTAAGCATACTGTGGAATCAGACGCGTCTTCTGTTCCTCGTTCAGATCGAAAGCCGTATCGTTCATACCTAGCGGTCCGGTAATTTCTTCTTGCAGATATGTACCAAATCGTCTGCCACTCACAACCTCCACCAAAGCTCCGAGCACATCATGACACATGCTATAGTTCCAATGCGTACCTGGCTCAAACAAAAGGGGTTCCTTGGCGAGCGCTTTCGCAAAGTCTCTCGTCGGTAATGTACCGTTAGTGCTTTGCACAGCTTCCTGAATGCTTGGCGAGCCAATGTCATAGGAGAACCCGGCAGTCATCGTAAACAAGTCGCGTACCGTAATCGCCCTTGTCGCTTTTTCCAGTCTGACCTCGCCGTTCGATAATGTTTTCTTTACCGTCATCTCGGCATACTCCGGCAGATAGTCGGACAACGGATCGCTCAGCAGCATTTGCCCTCTCTCTACAAGTTGAAGCGCTGCCACACAGGTCATAATTTTCGTCATGGAGTAGAGATTGAAGATCGCCCCATCACCAATGGGCGTTTGCTCCTCCAGATTGGCGTAACCATTGCGGTAACGGAAAACGGTATCATTTTGATGCATCACAAGGACCTCTGCCCACGGAATTCTCCATGATGTGATGCGGTCAATAAATGAAGCAAGCGGTTTAAAGTCCATATTTCCCCGTCCTTTAATGTAGAATCGTTTATCATTGCACATCGTGAATCTGTGTTTATGCACATAACCCACATAGTATTAATATACGACCATTCACATGCATTGACCATATCTAATAGAAAGCAACTTTAAACAATTCATACAATTTTTTTAGGATCGGTACGATTACTACAGGGTTTTGATCATGATAAAATCGAATTGTTCCTCGTCCCCCATATAAAAAGAGTGAGAGCCCGTTTGAACAAACCCCATCTTCCTGTAAAAATCAATCGCATTGTCATTCTTTTCCCATACTCCTAGCCAGACCTGCTTCTTGTTGTGCTCCAAAGCGGTCTCCATGGCTTTATTTAACAGATATTTACCCAGTCCATTTTTTTGAAATGGTTTCCTGATATAAATTCTCTCAATTTCTAGTGAAGCATCACTCATTTTTTCGGATTGGGCGCCATCTCTGTTCACTTTTAGATATCCGGCAAGTTCATCATTGTAGTAGACGAAAAAGAAGTCTGAACAGCTATTAGACAGTTCATCTTCCAATTGTTTAGCGTTAAATGCTTTTTCCAGATAAGCTCTCATATTGTCAGGGGAATTCTGATCCTTAAATGTATCATTGAATGTTTCTATACCTATTTCTTGCAGTTTTTGTAAATCCTCGCGACGGCAAGCTCGTATTTCAACTGTCATTGTGATGTATCTCTCCTTCTATGAATCCACAACATATTTATATTTTTTTGTCGCAAATACAACATAATTTATAATCTTAATCTACTCCTAATTTGTATCGTTTGCAACATAAAATAGTGAGACCAAGCAGATCAAAATACATAGCAAACGTTTTCGAAATTTTAATGTGCTTTTCTTTGAATGGACTATTTAAGCAATTTTTCTTTGTATTCTGTGGGACTGAATCCCGTGTATTCCTTAAATACCTTGGAGAAATAATGCTGATCACTGAATGATAGCACATCCGATAACTCCTTAAACTTCATCTCGGGTTGGCATTCCATCAGTCTGCAGGCTTCCTTAATTCTAAGGTTTGTATAATACTGAACAAACGTAACTTGTGTTGCGTTTTTAATGACTCTGCTAACGTAAGAGGGGCTGACATGAAACTTCATTGCAATGTCATTGATGGATATCTGGGTATACTTGTTCCGTTGGATATACTCATCTATTTGCTCAAACAGATCTTCTCTGCTTTTCCGACCATAGGATTGCAGCATATCAAAACATTGTCCAATCCATTCCGTTAATTCACGGCAAAAATCGCCATATGTCTCTTCATCCCTTAGTTTTTTTGCTCTAAGCTCCAGCCCAAGCCGAATTCCCGCCCCCTGCTCTTCAACCAAATGTGCAAATGTATCCACTATTAGTCCGATAAAACGTTCCAATTCTTTTACATGCACGTTTTCCTCTGACCATTGATTCATCAATTCGGACAGCTTAAGGACAAACTGTTCCTTCTGATGAGCTTGTATCATGTGGACAAAAGCAGATTCCAATGCAGCATCCAGGCAACCTGACTCAGTTCTTGCTATGGAGACGGGATTTCCGCTATCCAGCACCAATCCATTATTCAATCGCTGATGCATCGATAAAATGGACGATATGTGGTGATAAAGCTCCGACAGATTAACAGATTCCGACCATAGCAGCTGCCCACCAATGGTTGTGTCCATACCTTGTGCAACCAAATGACGCCGCAACGATTCGAGACATTCATGTACAGAAGAATACAAATCAAGAATTCCTCTGTTTACAAAAACGATGAATTGCTGCGGAGTTTGACTTAGAAACACTTTAAATGGACGAGGAGCAAAAAACTCTTCTAAAGAAGCCTGTAACGTCTTTTGTCCCCATCGTTCCCGTTCCGAGGTGAAGGGCTGTCTGCGCAGAATAATCATCATTGGGGCCAGAAAAGCAGCATGTTCTCCTGGCTTAAGTTCAGCATAACTATGGGGATCAACGATCTCCTGCAGCTCATGAAAGTTTCTGGACCTCGATTGATCGAGATGTTTAATAACTCTGCCCATGACTTCCTCCAGAGCATCAGGTTCGACGGGCTTCAGCAAATAGTCGAACACCTGCAAATTCAATGCTTTTCGTGTATATTCAAAATCGCTATACCCGCTAATTAGAATAACCTTCAACTCCGGCTGGGCAAGCTTTGCCTGCTCAATTAGTGATAAACCATCCATCTTGGGCATTCGTATGTCTGTCAACAAAAGATCGATTGGCTGCTTCCGAAGTGCTTCCAGCGCCTCTTCCCCATTCGTGGCTGTAACTGCCACGTGAACGGGAAAGTTCAGCTTATCCAACAGCATTTTAATATTGCGCAATATAGGTTTGCTATCCTCAACAATCATGATTTTGTACATGGTCTATCCCTCCTGTGCTCAGTAAAAATCGCTCGTCATCGATCCGATGATTTGAATGGTTGCTCCTTTTTCCTCGTCAGAATGACTGTTGTACATATTAAATAAAAGTCGATTGCTATACATCAGTTTAAGCCGATTGACGCTATTAACGATCCCCATGTTGCCAAGAGCTGTCTGACGATCGGAGGATTGATTCATTCCGGAGCCGGACTTCTGAATATTGGACAAAATCTCTTCTATTTTATTTGGCGGGAAGCCTTCTCCGTTGTCTTTAATCTCCAGAGCCCATAATCCGTTATACTGCTTTACGGTAATTTGGATACGCCAGGGAGGCGTAGTATTGAAGAAAGCATGCTCAATGCAATTTTCAACGAAAGGCTGAATAACCAGCCGCGGCAGCCGGATTTCACTCGTCAGATCATCAGCATGGATGCTCCATTCCAAATCCTCTTCATACTTTTGCTGTACCAACGACAAATAATGTCTCGTATGCTCAAGCTCCTCCGTCATCGTCACATGTGCATAAGGGGATGAAACAATATAACGTAAACTGTCTGACAGATGTTTGCACATATCAGACACGACCCGGGTTCTTCCCTCTTGAGCAGCAATACTGATCAAATAAAGGACGTTATGAAGAAAATGGGGAGCAATCTGAGCTTGTAATGCGGAATTCCGTGCAGTGACTTCTTCATGTAATGCCTTCTTCTCACGGTCAATGGACTGCTGTAAACGCTCCATCAAGTCCTGAAAAGCTTCATTCAACAGCAGCAGGTCGTTATTTTTAGGCCGATCATCGACTTTCAGTTTCATATTGCTGTAGTTAATGCGCCAAATCTGGCTGCGAAGCTTGCGAATAGGAAGCAACAGGTTGCGTGTAGAGAAGAAAATGTACACGAAAGAAATAAGCATTAAGGCAGTAATCAGCAAAATGGACATGCTTTGAACGGAACGGATCGAGCCTAAAACCGAATCTTTCGGCGTTATTATAAAAGTAATCCAACCCGTCTGGTGAGATGTAGAATGCGTAACGTAATTATTTTGTTCATCAACTGCCAGTCCTTCATCGGATAATGGCTCTTTCCATGTCAAAGCGTTCTTTCTCGCTTCCGAGCCAGTCATTTGCTCACCTTGCTTGTTCAAAATGAATACATCTCCTGCTGTAATTCCTTCCGTAAGGTTTTGAATGTAAGCTTGATCCATTTGAATACTAAGATATCCATATAGCTTGCCATTCTGATCGTTGACCGTACGGAGAAATGAGATCGTGTCTGCCTCTCGAAGCAGGATAAAACCGTTCCCGGTCCACTCTCGTCCACTCCTGCTTTTTTCCGTCAGGGTACTCAGGATCGTTGGAGGATGCCCTGAACCCAGATACGATGTGAGCAGCACACCTTGTTTATCATAAATGGACATGTCCTTGATGTTCATGCTGGGGCCAATGGCTTGAAACATGATATCTTTTAGTTTCCGAATCTGGTTCAGTCGTTCATAATTGCTTGGGGCTGAAGAGCTCTTGTCCATCGTTGTGAAGATGTCCTTATTGGACAATATGCGCTGGGACATCTGGTTTTGCTGCTCTACGTACAGGTCAACCTGTTCTCGTACCTTGGTGGCCGTGATCAGTGTATCCTCCTCCGTTTTTTGTGTAAGCGGGCGGATAACGACCAGGTTCACGTAAACGATAAAACAGCCCAGCACGAATAAAAGAAGGGCCAGAAATGTCAAAAATACTTTTGTCTGCAAGCTGAATTGTGTGGCTCTATGTATAAGTTTAGCCATGCTTCGCGAAGCCTCCTGTCTTGTCATGCCGTACAACTCGTCTGGATCATGTCTTAATGTAGCATGGGTTTGAATGAAATGATAGCGATTTCAAGTTCAGGATTTTACACATAAATATTCAAGCACAGACATGTACCGGAGAAGAAGTGGATTTTATAATTGGACTTGTAAACGGATTCATTACATGTTTCAGAGGGGGATTTGCGTTGAAAATGCATAAAAGAAAAAAAGCAGCATCCATGGTACTGGCAAGCTTGTTGTCCATTTCACTGACCGCTTGCGGATCAGGTGGCACTGATTCCGTCACGTCCGCAAGCAATGGCAATAAGAACAGCAAGGTCACACTGGAATTAGCGATTTCGAAGAGTTCACAGGATTCTGCCTTTATCCAGCAGGATATTCTCGATGAGTTTGAAAAGCAGACAAATATTTCTGTCAATCTGCAGCTCATTCCGGCTGAGCAAACAACGACCGTGCTGCAAACCAAGCTGGCTGTCGATGAAACACCCGACATCATTCAATACAATTTGGCCAGTGCGATTACGGATCTGAATCTTGAGCGAAATTTTGAAATTCTGGATAACGAGTCCTGGGCCAGCAGAATTGTAAACAAAGATGTGCTCTCCGCTGCCGGCCATATCTACAGCTTCCATGTCAGCCAGGACACGGGCATGCAAGGTGTTGTTTACAACAAACAGATTTTTGCTGACCTGGGTCTGTCCATCCCTACAAGTTACGAACAATTTTTGGCTATTTGTGAAAAAATTAAAGCTGGCGGCATTACTCCGGTATTCATGCCCTATAAAGATGCTTGGGCTGCGAACATCTGGCCTGCAGCAGCATTTGCCGATTTTGTAGCCAAAAACGATCCTTCTTTTTTCGATGAGCTCAACAGCAACAAGAAAAAATGGTCCGATATTCCTGAGTTTAAAACGTTTTTGGAGCAGCAATATGAAGTGTACACCAAAGGATATACCAATACGGATGTGCTTAGCGACAGCTATGACATGGCCGTTGGCAAATTCCTGAACAAGGAAGTCGCCATGATGTTTATGGGAGATTGGTTAATCGAAGGCGTAGCAGAGCAGGATCCAAGCATGGAACTCGGCGTATTCCCGATTCCGTCTTCCGATGATGCCAAACTGGGTGCAAGTCCTCTTGGAGGACAGCTGTTCATTCCGAAAAAGGCTAAGCATTTGGACGAAGCCAAACAGTTCCTGGACTTTATCGCCTCCAAGGAAATTGCACAACAGATCGTTGATGCCAAAGGATATGTATCTAATTTTAGCGATGTTACTACACCGGAGTTGCCTGCTTACAAACAGGATATCGTTGACAATTACATTCTCCCTAAGAAAACCGTATTAACCACCGATGCTTACATGCTGGTTGATCGCAGTGAGCTGTATAGGCTGTTACAGGATCAATTCGCTGGCGGTTTGACACCGGAGGAAGTATTAAAATCCTGGGATGAGAAGTTCAGTCAACTGATGCAGGATAAAGGCGTTTCCGGTTTCTAAGAATTGAAATACAGGGCAGTATGTCATTCCTGAATGATGTGCTGCCTAGCCATAACGGAGTGTGAGACATGAAAAGGGCTAAAAATTTATATTCGTATTACATGGTATTTCCGGCACTGCTTATCTACTCCATCTTTTTTGTCGTTCCAGCGATTGCTGCTTTCTATTACTCTTTTACGGATTGGCGGCTGGATCGGATTGATCTGAAGTTTATTGGATGGGATAATTTTGAGAAAATTTTCTCGGACAAAACGCTTATTTTGGCGCTTAAAAATACAGCCATTTTTGCCGTTGTTACGGTTGCTGGCAAAAACATTATTGGTTTGCTGCTTGCCGTGGCGCTAAACATGAGATTAAAAACGAAGAACCTGCTGCGCGCGATTTTCTACTCCCCTTCCATACTGAGCATTCTGGTCATCAGCATCCTGTTCACACCAATGCTGCGTACAGAAGGTACGATCAATCGAGTATTGGAAGCAGTCGGATTACATTCATTAAGCCAGGCTTGGTTGACCAATCCTTCCCTTGTCATCTGGACGATTGCGATCGTATCCATCTGGCAAAGCGCCGGATTCCAAATGGCCATCTATCTGGCTGGTTTGCAATCTATTTCTCAAGAATATTATGAAGCCGCTAAGATTGACGGAGCAAGCTCCTGGAAAAGTTTTTTCAAAATTACGCTGCCTCTGCTGCTGCCAGCCATCAATATTAATCTGATGTTGACACTGATTGGCGGGCTTAAAGTATTCTCGGAAGTGTATGTCATGACCGGCGGTGGCCCAGGCAACGCTTCACAAGTTGTGGGTACCATCATTCTCCGTTCTTTCGGTGAAGGAAACTGGGGTCTGGGCACCGCAGTTAACACACTTCTGTTTGTGGTCGTTACGATTATTGCTATACCGCTATTGATCTTCATGCGGCGTAAGGAGGTTACGGAATAACATGGGATATACTCGCAAACTCGCTATTCGCAACTATGTTGTTGAAGGATTTCTGCTGCTGGCCTCTCTGCTCATTCTGTTGCCGCTGGTAATTCTAATTCTGGGTTCATTCAAAACAAGTGCTGAAGTGCTCAGCTTCTCCTTAAGTTTGCCGGATAAATGGCAGTTCTCAAACTATGTCCGGGTATTTGAAGAAGGCGGTCTGTCCAGAGCATTCCTGAACAGCATCTGGATTACGGGAATATCGTCCATCATCAACATTGTCGCTTCTTCAGCAGCGTCCTTCATTCTGGCACGCCGGGACACCAAACTTTCAAACACAATCTATATGTATTTCTTCATGGGATTGATTGCACCAATGTCGATCATTACGACGATTCGGGTTGTGCAGGGATTGGGGTTTTACGGCAGCATATCAAGTGTCATCCTGATCTACGCGGCGCTTAATACCGCTTTTAGCGTATTTTTGTACAGTGGATTTATCAAAACCATTCCGAAAGCACTGGACGAGGTTGCATTTCTGGAAGGTGCCAGCGTATTCGGCGTGTTTTTCCGTATCGTTACACCGCTTATTCTGCCCGTTAACGCAACGGTAGCCATCATGGTGTTTATGTCGGTATGGAATGATATTACGATTCCGGTGTACTTCCTTACGAATAGCTCAACGTGGACGATGCCGCTTTCGATCTATAATTTTTACGGCAAATACAGCCGAGATTGGAATTTGATTTTTGCGAATCTTGTACTGACTTCACTTCCTGTGTTTATCCTCTACTTGTTTGGACAGAAATATATCGTTAGCGGACTTACTGCGGGAGCAGTCAAAGGATGACCATTGGTATTTAAATAGAAATAAACTTAGGGCGCTTTTGGGGATTCAACTCCCAAAGCGTTTTTTGTTCATGCTCTCTTAACGTTTATTTACAACACATACCTCTCTGTTTATTAATGAAAAAATTCAATGAATCCAACAATTGATTATACGCTTCTCTCTTATATAATAATAGATATATGTTCATTATTGTATGAATGTAAATTAATAGTGCCCGATGCTTATCTCGCACCTCCGTTCATTTTGAATGGATAAGAGTCGAACAAATGGAACATAACGGATTGCGGATGACTTATCGAGTAGAAGGAAATTCTAAAGAATTCTCAAACGAATAGCGAATGGAGGATCACGTAGCTATGGAAAAAAAACAAACTGCTGGACGAGATATATTGGGTGAATTCGCCCCCAAATTTGCAGAGTTGAATGACGATATTCTGTTTGGCGAGGTATGGTCAAGAGTAGAACAATTATCCAGTCGTGATCGCAGTATGATTACCCTCTCTGCACTTATTGCCGGCGGAAATTTTGAACAATTAACCCCCCACCTTCATAAAGCAAAGGAAAATGGAATAGCTCGTCATGAAGTGGCTGAAATGATTACTCACCTTTCCTTCTATGTGGGCTGGCCTAAGGCATGGTCTGCGTTCAATATTGCAAAAGACATTTATAAATAAAATAGAAAGCAGGTAACCATTATGACAAACGAACATTTGAGTAACAGCACTATCTTCCCGCTGGGAAAAAAAGTAGAAGCCAATTTTATTGGAGACGCATATCTGGAGATGGTCTTTACAGATGAAACTCCACTTAACACTAGCATTGGAAATGTCACTTTCGCGCCGGGAGCACGCAATAATTGGCATTCACACGTTGTAGGTCAAGTATTACTCATTACAGGTGGTGAAGGCTGGTACCAAGAAGAAGGTAAACCCGCACGATTGCTTAAAACCGGAGATATTGTAAATATTCCTCCTAACGTGAAGCACTGGCATGGGGCAACAGCCGATAGCTGGTTTGTGCATCTGGCTATGACACCTGGACAGACGGAATGGTTAGAACCTGTGAATGATGAGTGGTACAATGCGCTCTGAGGCAGAGAGATTTAAAAGAAAGGAATGAAGCTGAATATGTCTAATATTGCGGGTAAAGTTGTAATTCTTACACCAATATTTCTCCAGGCGCTGTCAGCAGCGAGTTACTGGAAACGACAAGTGATCCTTAGTCCAAAGCAGGCTTAGATGAGTTCTACAAATCCGCTATTGATGAAGATAACATCGCACGTGCAATCGCATTTGCAATTGAGCAACCATCGGATGTAGCAATTAACGAAATGATCATTCGCCCAACGGTTCAAGTCGGTTAATGGTATTAATTTACTCAAAAAAGGAACGAATGCAAGCTTCTTTTCGAGGCTGCTTCGTTCCTTTTTACATATGAATCTTACAATTTCCGAGCTGTCACCATAGGCTGGTAATAGCCCGTGTCCGCAAGGAAATGCCACTCTACATCCGTAAAACCAGTCGAACTTAATACGTTGTTCATCTCTTCTCGCAACAATGCTCTGTATGGCGTGCTATTATGTTTTGTTTTCCATTCACCGTTCATTTCTTGCACAATAAACTGGTTAGTTGTATACGTTTTCCCGTCTGCGGCCCAATCCCATACCTGAAAAACAATCCTCTTCCCCTCATCTAGAACACGCGGCTGCGTGGTTGATGGCTTCTCTTTTACCAATGCATCGTAATCTCTTATGGTAGCTATGAACAAACCATTCCGATTAAGCTTTGCATATATATTTTGAAATGCCTTATGTAAATCTCCGTCTGTAAGTAGATGAGGAATAGCATTGTCTGCGGATAGAACGATATCAAAAGCTCCCCATACATCTGTATCCAACGAGCGAAAATCGGCTACGCCAAAGTTTATGTTAACCCCGCGGGCTGCGGCTTCTTTCTCAGCTCTTTTTACCGAATCAGGACTTACGTCAGTCGCACTCACGTTATACTCGTATTTCGCCAGTCCAATTGCTTGTGTTCCTATACCACAGGAGCAATCCAAAAGTGAAACGGTATTTGTAGCAGAAAAAGTGAACTTGGATTGGATGACTTGGTCGAGAATCCGCGCTTGCTGTGCAATGGATTGATCCCAATCCGCAAAAATAAGATGATAGTCTTCTGCAATCTCATCATAGAACTTTAGAACCGAATCTTTCATTTCCAATCCTCCTCAACTAAGTCACATTATATGTTCATTACATTACCACACTTCAACCGATTCTGCCCGTTAGTTGAATAAGATGCCTTTTTTTTGATTATATTCAGAAGTCCAAGCATACTAGTAACCTTCGAATATACTATCCTATCCCACTGACTAGGAGGTAGATTCAATGACAACGTTTCTTGATGCGAGAACATCGCAAAATGCAAGTTTGGCCAACTCAATTGCTATTCCGATCCTGGTAATCAACACGCCACAATTGTTTGGTCAAATTGGTCTTCAAACCGCAGGTGCAGGTACTAACCCTAGAGTTCAATTTAAAGGAACCATTTCTGTACAATTACCATTAGCTCTTGTCGGAATTACGATTACTATTGTAAGAGGTACCTTGTCAACTGATCCTGTAATTTACTCAGCAACTTCCACATTTGATTTGAGTATTTTGGCTCCTCAAATCATTACGTTCTCTGCTGACGATTTCAATCCGCCAATTACCCCTCAATTGACATACACTGCATTCGTAAGCTCCAACTTGCTGGGTACGATCCGTGTAGGCCCTGAGAACTTTGATGGATTAGTCGTTTCAGATTAATACAACAGCTCATTTTTCAAATGGTTTCTTACCGTCTCCTTCGTCATAAAGAAGAAAAATCCAATCGCATGTTATTAGCGATTGGATTTTCTATTTTCTAATTATAGATAGATCACATGGTAAAGGTCTTTACAGACTACTTAAAAACAACTTAAATTGTGCTCGTGTCGATTACGAATCTGTACTTCACATCTGAAGCTAATACACGTTGGTATGCCTCGTCAATTTGGTCAGCTGAAATGACTTCGATCATAGGAACAATATTATGTTCTGCACAGAAATCAAGCATTTCCTGAGTCTCACGGATGCCACCGATCATTGAACCTGCAAATGAACGACGGTGACCGATGAGGGACATTACGTTTACTGCCAACGGCTCCCCAGGAGCACCTACATTAACCAGTGTGCCATCCAGAGTGAGCAGTGAGAAGTAAGCATTGATGTCGATATTTGCACTGACCGTGTTAATAATCAGATCAAACGACCCGGCGAGTTTGGCAAACGTTTCTGGTTCGCTTGTGGCATAATAATGATCTGCACCGAATTGCAAACCATCCTCTTTTTTCTTCAATGATTGTGACAGGACAGTTACTTCTGCGCCCATGGCATGTGCAATTTTAACAGCCATGTGACCTAGACCACCCATACCTACAATCGCTATTTTTTTACCTGGTCCAGCTCCCCAATGATTTAACGGCGAGTATGTTGTAATACCTGCACATAGGAGTGGTGCAGCGACATCCAGCTCAATGTTGTCCGGAATACGAACGATGAACTCCTCGGTTACGACGATGTGAGTGGAGTACCCACCTTGAGTAGGTTCGCCGTATTTATCAACACCCGCGTAGGTGGGAACATTTCCTTTGAGACAGTACTGCTCTTCTCCTTGGCGGCAGTTCTCACATTCGCCACAGGAGTCAACCATGCATCCAACCCCTACTCGGTCACCAACTTTATACTTTGAAACCTCGGCTCCTACATCGGTAACAATTCCTGCGATTTCATGGCCAGGTACGAGCGGATAGTTTACGGGACCCCATTCGCCGTGAGCAGTATGGATGTCAGAGTGGCAGATGCCGGCATATTTAATCTCGATCAGGACATCGTGCAAATCAAGATCGCGTCGTTTAATCTCAGCTGCCCGGAACGATTGGTCCGGACCATCAACAGCTCGTGCTTTAGCAGTTATCATCATAAAACCTCCTAAGATTGTCATTCTTCCTTTTCTCTTGCAAAACGATCTTAATCCCTCTAGTTAACTCTAAGTCAACCCTTTTTAGAAACTTTGACATCCTGCAAACTGCGTGGTAAAATCCCAAAAGATAATCCTAGAGTTAGCTCGAAGTCTATACTAGTAAGAAAAGGGGAAAATAAATGACATATTCAATTAGCGAAGTTGCTAAAGAATTGAATCTAACCGTATATACCTTGCGTTACTACGACAAGGAAGGACTCATGCCTTTTGTAGAACGTACCCCTGGCGGAGCTCGAAACTTCAAAGAATCGGACATCGATTTTTTAAAGATCATTCAATGTCTGAAATCTACCGGGATGCCGATTAAGGATATCAAAGATTTTATTGCATGGTGTTCCGAGGGGGATTCTACTTTGCAGGAGCGATATGACATGTTTACAGAACGCAAGGCGAGTGTAGAAGCGCAGATGGAAGAACTTAGAAAAACTATGGAAGTCATTGAACATAAACGTGCTTATTACAGGACTGCTCTCGATGCTGGAACGGAAGAGATTCATAAAAGCAATCGAATGGGTAATTTCATTGCTAACTAATTACGCGTTGTATTCGACTCATAACAAAAAGCCTAGACATCTGTAGACGTCTAGGCTCTTTTTACTCCATCCACTTGAGGATGACGTTTCCTTTTTAATAACCCATATCCTTTAATATCTTGGATAATGTACGCAAACGCTCGCCGATCATTTCATCGTCATCACTCAGAGCTTGGCTGAACAGCTTAATATCTTCATTTATTCTCTCATTGTCCGTACAGATTTCCACGGACATTGCGTCCCCTTGCAGTCCAACACGATCGATGACAGGCTGCTCTGGGTCATATAAATTTTCATATCTATAAGCCTCGCGAAAATGTTCCAAAGACCGACAGATCAGAATGGACAAATCCAGCACGCGATGGAGAGGTAGTTCCTCGGATTGTCTGGACCACTTTTCTCCGGTGTATCTCCATACCTTGGCTGAAATATCAACCTTTCCTCTATCGTTCCACTGGGCCAATCCCAGGGAAAGACCTTTGGCGTCGGTGTTCCCGGCCATCCGGCCGTCAACCTTTTCATAATTATCCGATACGACAACAGGTTTATGTTTTAACGTTGTAGGTATTTTCAATTTCATTCCCTCATTCCGTTTACCTTTTTACTAATTTACTAAACCACGGTTTCATCTTATCTTGATTTTAAGCGTTAGTCAAATCAGTTTCCTCTTAGATGATTTAATTCTTTGGAGGTCTATTATAGCCCTTGTCTCCGTAAGGCTGTAACTTCTGAAGCCACGGCTTCAGGATTTGTTTTTGTTCCCAACGCATATCCATCACCTTATCGATGTCCTTCTGTTCCAGAACCTCATAAGTGAATGCCTCTTCTCCAAATTCTCTCCATTCTTTTTGTAACTCGGCATTCGCAAATCGTCCTTGATCCAGCTGCATCTGCAGAGTAAACCATTTGTTTTTCAAGTTGGGATAGCTGTCGATATAGATCTTACCGTTAATTTTGTTTTTAATTTGGGCTACGCCCATATATGTCTTGATCTGTTTGTACTCCTCCAGCAGCTCCCTGCGCTTATTCATATCCATGTGTCTCTCTCCTTATCGTTTCATTTCCCTTTCCGTCATGATGATGGAGTTTCCTCGGCTTTATTTCTTCTTTCAATGACAATAGGTAGCAATAATAACGCACCGATTATC
Source organism: Paenibacillus sp. E222 (assembly GCF_013401555.1). Lineage (NCBI taxonomy): Bacteria > Bacillati > Bacillota > Bacilli > Caryophanales > Paenibacillaceae > Paenibacillus > Paenibacillus sp. E222. The sequence continues at coordinate 4,293,485 of NZ_CP058552.1, read as the reverse complement.
ACAAAAAAACCACTCGCTATAAATACACTAAGCAAGGAAAACATATCCTTGAGATATCCGGAGGTAAGCATGCCAATTACCATCATTCCCATAAAAATCGGCATGATCGCTCCGGATACCCGGCCAATAAATGCCCCTTCCGTATTCCGCACAAGAAGCGTCTGAATTCCACCTTGGATACACGGGAAGAACAAACCGCTGATTACGAGCAGAATAATGGTTAACCAAATTTGTGTTGATGCACCCATTCCAACCGTACAGATTGCATTAACAAGTAAGCCGACTAAAAGCAATACCTGTGGCTTGACTTTTTTAGCGATCGCCATGATCACAGCACCTCCGACCAACATGGCTGCCCCATTCGCCATCACCAGCCATTGCAAGAACTCTTTATCCTGGCCCAAATTTTCAATGACAAGAAAGAGCTGAAGCGGCTGAGTCAGTCCTGATGCCAAACCAACTGCCGAGAAAGTTAATCCAAGTGTTCTCAAGGATTTATTCGCCCCGATATAACGCAGGCCATCCGTGAGCTCTTTAACGAAGCCGCCACTATTCCCTGATTTCTCCTCCTCTACATCTCGGGGAAGCGATAATAATACAAGCGAAGAGCCCAGAAACATGACCGCTGTCAGGATGAGGGATACGCTAATGCCAAACTTAATGAAAATAAACGTGCCGATGACTGGCCCCAAAACCATAAAGACAGCAACAAGCGTTTGGGACATGGCCATGACGCCCTGTAATTGTTCGGCTGGTACATGGCGTTTGTACAGTTTCATCGCCGAAGGCTGAGAAAACTGTGACAAGCTGGCAGAAACGAAAGATCCAATTAGAAGTGCAATCCATCCACCATTCATGACCGCTAGCAGTACAATACCAACGGACAAACCTGATAATAAATCGCTCCATACCATTGTTTTTTTCGGTCGCCATCGATCGGCAAAAGTACCACCAATCAACCCAAATATAAAGATCGGTGAAAATTCCGCTACCGAAATCAGTGATATATCAACCGGGTTATTATGCGTCAATTCGGAAACATAAAGAAGAACGGCATAATTCCGGATCCAAATTCCGAGCTGCAAGAGTACCCGGGAAAGGATAATTGTTCGAACATATGGATTGGCAAACATGTTAATACCCCATATCCTTTAAGATTTTTGCTAACGTACGCATCCGTTCACTATTCATTTCATCATAAAGCAACTGCTTCTTTCATTTTTATTCCTCCTATTCTCCAACTTTTTATTTAGTAATTTACTAAATTACTAATTTACTAAATCACGGCTTCATTCTATACAGGATATCTTCCTTCGTCAACCGTTTTTTTCGAATGCTTCCTTTTCACTTCTGTTTTTGAACAAAAAAGTGATCCATGGAAGAAAGACGCTGTTTAGCTTATTTACACTGTAATTTTTGTTAAAGAAATGTATCTGAAAAACAAAAAAAGCCGCTACATTAGCGGCTTTCCGTGCTCGAACATGTATGATTATGTCGTTACAATTAGGTTACTAAATGAAAAGTCACACTTCTTGACCAAAGAAGCAGACTTCAGGGGTTACTAATTGGTACTTGGAATCGAGTAGTCTACTTTAGGAGCGGTGGCTCCCTCTGGCTTCAATTGAATGGATCGCTGGCAGATCGCTGTGATCACAAAAGCCATCAGAGCTAGTATCACAGCTACTGGTGGCACCCACTTCACACCACCTAAATTGACAGCAAGCCCGCCAACTCCGGAGCCGAGGGCTATCCCCACGTTTGCCGCCACGGGCAGCAGCGTGGATGCGAACGGTCTGGAATTCGGCGCGATTGCTCCAGAGACGTCGAACAGATAGAGCTGGGACGCCGCGCTCATGGATGATGACAGGCAACCGATCAGGAACAGGAACGCCAAGCCCAGCCACTGGTGAGACACGGTGAAGCTGAGTCCAAGAAAGATGACTGCCTGAATGACGAAAAGCCACTTGAGCTTGGGCAAGAAATCGCCTTTGGCTATTTTGGCACCGATCCAATTGCTTAGTATGCTGCAGGCACCGTAAATGAGGAGTACAGCGCTAATCCAGCGTGCAGGTATACCCATGGACTGCCCCAGCAGCGGAGTAATATACGTAAAGATTACAAAAATACAACTGTTTCCAAGAACCGGAATCAAGCAGGCCAGCAATATGCGCGGCTTCATAAATAGCGCCATCTGATCACTGAATGAACCGGCAATGGTCGTTGTTTGCCTTGGAAGTATCCGAAACATGAATAGGAATGGCACGGCCCCGATGCATGCCGTAACAACAAACGTCATGGACCAGTTCAGATGCTGTCCGATGAAGGTGCCAAGCGGAACGCCAAGCACATTGGCAATGGAAAAGCCGCCCAGTATCCAGGCGATCGCTTCCCCTCTTCGTTCCCGGTTGACTGCATCGCTTGCAATTGAGATCGAAAGGGATATCGTAAGTCCACATGCTACGGCTGAAATGATCCGAATAACCATCAAGGAATAGAATGTCGTTGAGAAAATGGTAAGTACGTTCAAGACCAGCACGACTGCAAACCCGATTAAAATGGAGTTTCTTCGGGGGATTTTGGCCAAGAACGCAACGGCAAACGGTGTCCCGATCGCATAGGCAATCGCAAAGCCGGATACGAGCGCGCCTGCGGCAGCCAGCGATACTTTCAGATAGGTTTCGATTTCCTTTAATACGCCTACAATTACGTATTCGGTTGTTCCCAATACAAAGCTAACCAGTGTAAGTGTTAAAATAAGTAAATTTTCTCTTTTTCTAGTCAAGAATAAGCCCTCACAATTCTCTCTAATGTTGCAAGCGTTTCATTTTCTTAAACGGATTCCATTCTTAACAAATTTTGCTTTCACATCCCTTCCATCCGATATATAGTACATATTATTGAATAGTGAAATTGTACTGTCAGACATGCTACGCGACAATCAAGGTTGTTGTGATCTTCATCCAAAACATTATGTATGTTGTCATTTCACCACAGAATCCTGAAGGGAAGACATTAATGAATACACACCATGAGTCCGATCGACTGCATGAAGATCAAGATTGCCTTATTATTTATGTAGGGAAGTTGGCAGACAATCCCCATTGGAGTTTTCCGACCCATAAGCATGACGATTTGCATGAGATTATTTATGTGAATGAGGGTCAGGGCTCGTTCACGATTGATGGTACAAAGCACTCCGCTCAAAAGGGAGATGTTCTTGTATATAACAAAGGAACGCTTCACGAGGAACGATCGGACCCGGAATTCCCTTTATCCACCTTTTATTGCGGCTTTCGTTTCAAAGAGGGTGCCCGTGCCAACAACGATTGGGTTGTTCCTCCTGGTAGTGATCCTGTTGTTCGTGCCAATCGTTATTCGGAAGAGATTCGGTCGTTAATGCAGACCATGTTCAATGAATTTTCAATCCGGGAAGAAGGATACAACTCTATCTCTCATCATCTGCTGAATGCCGTTCTGCTGATTATCGATCGCATGTCTCAGCACCAGCGCGCAGCCAATGAGATCGTTCGCAGCAACACCCTCGCTGAAAGCATCAAAGATTATTTGGATACAAACTACCGTCAACATATTAAGCTCAAGGACTTGGCTGACCAATTCCATATCGATTTCTACTACTTGATTCATATGTATAAAAATTGCTACGGCATCTCCCCCTATCATTACCTCATTCAGCGAAGAATGGGAGAAGCGACCCGATTGTTGGTTTCGACCAAGAAAAAAGTATGGGAAATCTCCAAGTTGGTGGGTTACGAGAACCCAAACTACTTTACGATTCTATTTACCAAAACGGTCGGTGAATCTCCGAGAAGTTTCCGCAAAAGAAATCAAAAGGACATGTTTGGTGACCCTTCCAACTAAAAAACAGGTAGCCGAAGGGCTACCTGTTCTGTCTTACGTCAAGAAGAGACTACATTCATATTTACTGGAACGTTCTCATATGTGCCGCTCCTATTTTATAATATAAGTACTTCGTTAGAGGCTTCGTCAGAGTCTGGTTCAACGTGAACATGAACAGTGTACACCTCATGCTCTTTTAACAGCTCGTCTTCTACATTTGTTGAAATATCATGAGCTTTCTGCAGATCCAAATCCGATCGTACCAGAATGACCACATCGACAACGGCATTATTACCATAATTCCGTGCTCTTAAATCCTTAACTGCCTCTACCCCGTCCACATTGGCAATTGTACTCCTGTATTCCTTGATTAGCTCTTCGTCAAATCCATCTGTAAGATGGTGTGTAGCTTCCCGAAAAATGTCCCAGGCGGTTTTACATATTAGGATGCCCACCGCTACTGCTGTTAATGGGTCGAGCCATGGCAGGCCGAATTGGGAACCAATAATCCCTACAACTATCCCTATACTAACCCAGGCATCCGAGATATTGTCTTTTGCAGCTGCCATAACCGCCTGGCTCTTGATCTTCAAAGCAAGTCTTTTGTTATATCTGTAAACCAGATACATCACAGCGGCACAGAAAATGCCTGTCCAGGCTGCGATGAGGTCCGGAGATTCGCTTTTCCCCTCGAATACGGATGTAATCGCTCCGTAAAGCACTTGTAACCCAACTACCATCATTATGAAAGACGCAACCAGTGAGGCAACAGTCTCAGCTTTCCAATGTCCGTATGTATGATCTTGATCAGCAGGTCGTTGAGCAAGTCTCAGACCGATAAGAACCGCGATCGAAGCAATAATATCGGTAGCATTGTTTAACCCATCGGCTTTTAAAGCTTCTGAATTAGACATATAACCGATCATCATTTTAATTGCAGTCAAACCAATATAAGCAATAATACTGATGATTGCTCCCTTTTCACCCAATTTTAAGTTGTCGTACTTTATTTGCTCCACGAAACGTAATCCCCCTGATTCCAACTGTTTTCTAGCACTTGTACGATGGTATCATCACGATGTTGTGTGGGTCTAGAGAAACGTTTTGAACCAAGTAAAACAATGTCTGTACAACGAAAGAGTTTGACCTCGGCCAAAAAAAGTTGCGATAAGTAAACTTTTAGATATTGTGACTCCGCCATATAGCTTGACTCTGGTATCGTACCAGGGTTTATCGTGTTGTATATCAAATATGGCTTTACGAATCAGGAGTGGATAAAGATGCTGTTGCAAAAACAGTTTGACCACGTGTTTGAAATTATGAAGCAATCATTTCCCGAAGCCGAATACCGGGAATATTCAGAACAGAAGAAACTGTTGTCCCATTCATGCTATCGCCTTCTTACAGAGGAAAATGAGCAGAATGACGTGATTGGTTTTCTCGCAGGCTGGGAGTTCGAGTCGTTCAGATATGTTGAGCATTTGGCTGTTTCCCCGAACATTCGTGGAGGCGGCATTGGCAAGTGGTTAATGGAGCGTTTCATGAACCAGTCAGCCAAGCCGGTTATATTGGAAGTTGAATTACCAGAAGATGAGCTAAAGCGGAGAAGAATCGGATTTTATGAGCGCCTGGGATTCTGCCTGGGGGATCATTCTTATGTTCAGCCGCCCCTTCGGGCTGTCAGGCAGCAAACCTTACCTTTACAGATCATGAGTTATCCGACAAAGTTGACCCCGACACAATTTGAAATGGTGAGAGAATTACTGTATAAGGAAGTGTATGGCGCGCCTTCGGCATACGCACACGCATATATTAGCTGAGTATAAATGAGGAAGAAAACCGATGAAAAATGATTATAAAATCAATGAAATCTCGAAGCTTTACGGAATAGGTGTTGATGCACTGCGTTATTACGAGAAATTAGGGCTGCTGGAGCCTCGGCGAGACGGAAACGGGTATCGTCTGTATAGCCTTCAGGATATGTATAAGCTGAATATCATCCGGGACCTGCGCCAGTTGGATTTTACGATGCAACAGATCAAGGCGTATTTGGATGAGCAAAGTGTCGAAAATACGCTTCAATTGTTGTTCACTGAACAGGAACTAATTAAGAAACAAATAGCCAAACTCGAAACCACGCAGCGTATGATTCAGGGCAGAATAAAGGTGTTAACTGATGCCAGCAAAATTCAGACAGGAGTTTTCTCCATCAAAACGTATCCTGACCGGCCGTGTCTTCAGCTCAATACACGTATAACGAGGGATGAGGAGATGGATTACGCCATTAAGAAACTGCATCAAAAGCATAAAAGTCACATTCCGGACTTCGGCAACCAATTATATGGTGCATCCGTGTCCCTTGAGGAATTAAAGCATGGCGTAAGGGATGTCTTTAACTCCGTCTTCTTTATTTTTAATCCTGACGAAGCCAGAACGATCAATTATGATTACATGCTGCCAGCTGGTGAGTATCTGTCCCTCTTTTATCGGGGTAACTACCGTCAAAGTTATGAAAAAATGCTTGAGGTCGTTGCTTATGCGAATGACAATGGATTCCGTGCAATGGGTGATCCTTTTGAAATTTATGAAATTGATAATCGTGATACGATCATTACCGAGCAATTTCTGACCGAAATACAGCTGCGGATTGCCAAAGCATGATGAACTTCAAAGGGTAAAAGTTATTGGAGACGACTTGATGCCATAGCTTCTACACTTAAAACAAAAAAAGCCGCTATATTAGCGACTTTTATGTATGTTACATCTGTACTCCCCGACATTAACTCCTGCTCATTGTAGTGATTAGTGAATATCTTTCTTTTTGAAATTGCCGCCCTTCACTTCGGCTACGTCATATACTACAATAAAAGCATTGGGATCAATTTCGTGAATGATATCCTTGATTTTGCTTTCCTCCATACGGTTGATTACGCAGGTAATCTCTTTGAATTGTTCATTGGTATACCCGCCGTAAGCATCGGTATACGTTGCTCCACGACCTAATCGGTCACGAATGGTTTCGACCATGATCTCCGGTTGATTGGTAATAATTTTAAAGGTTTTGGAGCCGCTCAAACCTTCCTCAACAATATGTATCACTTTGGAAGCGATGTAATAAGCAAGTGCGGACAGGATCGCCCCTTGCAGACCAAATACAGTTGATACGACAATAAAGACAAACATGTTCAAGAATAAGATTAGATCACTGGTTCCAAAAGGTAATTTTCGTGAAAGCAGGACAGCCAACATATCGATTCCATCCAATGCCCCACCATTACGCAGCGCCAAACCCATACCAAAACCGATAATAATCCCGCCTACAACGGTAATTAACAGTGTATCCCCTTGAATAATCGTTGGTACATGGTGCATAAGGCTTGTACCCACAGCTAGCGAGGCAATACCGATAATGGAGTAAATAGCAAAGCTCTTACCTATTTGTTTGTAGCCTAACCATACAAATGGAATGTTGATGATACCAATCAGCATCCCTAACGGTAAACCAAACAGTTGTGAACCCACGATACTAAGACCTGTCACACCACCGTCTGATACATTATTTGGAATTAATACAGCTTCCAGACCATACGAGGTAATAAAAGCCCCGATCATAATCAATAACACTTTGGAGATAATTTTCAGTTTGTTAGACTTTTGCACGTTCCTTTGATTCATTCCTTTTCCCCCTTGATGAACAAACATAAAAAATAGTCTATAACAAAATTCACTATTTTGGCAATATATCGTCACATAGGCAACCACTGAATTCGCTCTGCTCGTTTCCTCGATCAGATTACATTATTTCCCGATTGATACTCGATATGCCGTAATTTTATTCTCCAGCATCTGATCTGCTGCGTGAAGTGTGTGCATCTGCTGTTGAATCGCCTCTTTGTGCTCTTCCAGCAACTTCAAACGCTCTGCAGCCGTATGCTCACCTTCCTGATATAAGGATGCGTACTTTTTGATGATAGCGATGGGCATTTGAGTCTCTTTTAGTTTGATTACAAATTGCAACCAATTCAGATGTGATTCGTTGTATCGTCTATCTCCACTAGCATCACGGAGCGGTATGATAATCTGCTCCTTCTCATAATAACGCAATGTGTGGGTACTGATACCGAGTAGTTCAGCCACTTCACCGATTGTATGCATAGTGATCCTCCTTCTATATTCCGCTTGACTTAGAGTAAGCTCTAATCAGTATAATCAACTCGTAGTCATATCACAATAAATAATGAACCGAATCCAGGAGGAATATCCATGAAGTATACAGTGATTACCGGTGCCAGTTCGGGCATTGGCTATGAAGCAGCTTTGGCTTTTGCGGCTCGCGGCAAACATTTGATCCTGGCTGCACGCAGAACCGACGAACTGGAGAAGTTAAAATCGAAAGTAACTGAAATTGATTCTGATTTGGACATCGTCATTCGCACGGTGGATCTGTCCATCGCTGCCAATGTCCATGCATTTTATGAAAGTCTCCATCAGTACTCAATCGAGACATGGATTAACAACGCAGGGTTCGGAAATTTTGCTTCGGTTGGTGAACAGCATCTACCTAAAATCGAACAGATGCTTCATCTGAATATAGAAGCATTAACCATTCTTTCTTCCCTCTATGTACGTGATTATGCAGAGGTTGAGGGCACACAGATTATTAACATCTCCTCTGGAGGTGGATATACGATCGTGGCGGATGCAGTAACCTACTGTGCAACAAAGTTCTATGTAAGTGCCTTTACGGAAGGGCTCGCACAGGAATTAAAAGGAAAGCGTGCAGCAATGCAAGCCAAAGTACTTGCGCCTGCGGCAACGGAAACGGAATTTGCGGAACGTGCTTTTGATCTGGACCAGTTCGAATATGAGGGCCGTGTTCCCCAATTCCATACAGCAGAACAAATGGCTGGATTTTTGCTTGAGTTATATGACAGCGAAAGCGTCGTCGGTATTGTAAATGGATTAACCTATGAGTTCGAATTGAAAGAACCGATTTTTCCGTATGCCGCGAGAGCAGCCTCGAAACCCAACGATGAATCATAAATACCAACCGTTTACCCATCCTATGGTAAACGTCAAAAGGGAACCTGTGGTCAGGTTCCCTTTTGCTTTTGCTATATCTGTAAAAAGTATTAAGCCAATCTCATTTTGAAATCCTGATAGCCGAACTCGCGAACCACTTCGCAATCACCATCTTTTCTTTTTACTGCGATGGCTGGTAACGGCATGCCGTTAAATGTATTGGTTTTGACCATGGAGTAGATCGCCATGTCTTCAAATACCAATCTGTCACCCGTTTTGAGCGGTTGATCAAACGAATAATCGCCGATCACATCACCCGACAGACAAGTTTGTCCACCCAGACGATACAGGTGAGGTTTTTCTCCTGCTTCTCCCGAACCGATAAGCGGTGGGCGATACGGCATTTCCAGCACGTCCGGCATGTGGCATGTGGCCGAGGTATCCAGAATAGCAATGTCCATACCGTTCTTGTGGAAATCGAGAACGGAAGTCACCAGGAAGCCCGCGTTCAGCGCAACTGCTTCGCCCGGCTCCAGATATACCTCCAGACCATATTTTTCCTGCATGCGTTTGATGCAGGCTTCCAGTCTTGGAATGTCGTAATCCTCGCGTGTGATATGGTGTCCACCGCCGAAGTTGATCCATTCCATTTGTGGCAGCCATTGTCCAAACTTCTCTTCTACCGCATTCAGCGTCGTTTCCAGATCGTCTGAATTTTGCTGGCACAAGGTATGGAAATGCAGTCCGGAGACTCCTTCCAGCAGCTCCGCACGGAAATCTTCATGCTTTGCGCCGAACCTTGAACCAGGAGAACATGGATCGTAAATCTCATGCCCCTCCTGAGTCGAGCATTCAGGGTTAATACGCAGGCCTACTTTTCGACCAGCCTGAAGCGCTTTGCCCTTGAACTTCTCCAGTTGGGAGAATGAATTGAAGATAATATGATCGGTAATCGAAAGGATTTCATCAATCTCATCTTCGCGATAGGCCGGGGCAAAGACGTGGTTCTCTTTGCCCATCTCCTCATGGCCCAGGCGGGCTTCATACAGCCCGCTTGCCGTTGCACCGCTCAGATATTCTCCAATGAGCGGATACATCGTGGTCATGGAAAATGCTTTCTGAGCCAGCACGATTTTGGCTCCTGTACGCTGCATAACACCGTTCAGGATTTTGAGATTTCTTTCGATAAGTCCTTCGTCAACAACAAAACATGGTGTCGGTAATTGCTCAAACCGCATCTTAACGAACGAGCTCCGATTCTTTGACTTCTTCTGGCAGTTCGTCAACGAGTACCGGGTTGAAGTCTTCAACCCATGGGAGACCCCATTTGTTCAACTCTTCCATGAATGGATCTGGATTGAACTCTTCCACGTTGTATACGCCTGGTTTGTTCCATTTGCCCGTCATCACCATTGCTGCACCAATCATCGCTGGAACACCTGTTGTGTAAGAGATGGCTTGGGAACCAACTTCTTTGTAGCATTCTTGGTGATCGCAAATGTTGTACACGTAGTACGTTTTGTCTTTGCCGTCTTTTTTACCTTTGAAAATGCAGCCGATGTTCGTTTTACCCACAGTACGTGGTCCAAGGGACGCCGGATCTGGCAATACCGCCTTCAGGAATTGCAAAGGAATAATTTGTTTGCCTTCGTATTCGATAGGTTCGATCGAAGTCATGCCCACATTTTCAAGTGCTTTCAAGTGCGTAAGGTAGCTTTGACCAAATGTCATGAAGAAACGGATACGTTTCAGACCAGGCATGTTTTTAGCCAGGGACTCCAGCTCTTCATGATAAAGCAGATACATGTCTTTCTCGCCAACTTCTTTGAAGTCATAGACACGTTTAATTTCCATTGGTTTTGTTTCGATCCATTCGCCTTTTTCCCAATATCTTCCGTTAGCCGAAACTTCGCGGATGTTGATTTCAGGGTTGAAGTTTGTTGCGAACGGGTAGCCGTGATCCCCACCGTTGCAGTCCAGAATGTCAATATATTCGATCTCGTCAAAGTAATGCTTCAGGGCATAAGCAGAGAATACACCCGTAACACCTGGGTCAAATCCGCTGCCGAGCAGAGCTGTAATTCCTGCTTTTTCAAAACGCTCTTTGTAATCCCATTGCCATTTGTATTCAAATTTTGCCGTATCTTCCGGCTCATAGTTCGCTGTATCCATGTAGTTCGTTTTCGTTGCAAGGCAAGCATCCATGATTGTCAGGTCTTGGTAAGGCAAGGCCAGGTTCATGACAATATCCGGTTTAACTTCGTTGATGAGGGCGATCAGTTCGTCAACGTTGTCGGCATCCACTTGAGCTGTCGTAATTTTTGTTTTACCGCCGTCCAGCTTGGCTTTAAGATCGTCACATTTGGATTTCGTACGACTTGCGATACAGATTTCCTCAAATACTTCGCTGTTTTGAACGCATTTATGAACTGCTACTGAAGCTACGCCGCCGGCGCCGATGATTAGTGCTTTTCCCATTTTCCATTCTCCTAACCCAATATGAATTTTTTTAAATTTTAACTTCATTATTTTTCTCATTTTTCAACTTTTCGCCCGTTCTGAACCAACAAAAAAAGCAAGGTGAAAAATGCCCCAAACGCGCATCATCACACTTGCTTGTCGATATACATCATTAAAAAGACGCAAAGTTCCCATAACTAAAAAAGTTCAAGAGAACTCCTCTAGCGGAAAGCTTCTTCATGTATATCAATATCAGATCAGAGTCTATATAGCAAATAATTCGCCTTTACCACTCTTATTGACCGTTTCACAAGTTGATGTGCAGATGCACTGGTTGTAAAGTAACCAACTTATAAAATTTGAGCTTTTAACTCAATCAATAAGGCAACATAAGTTGCCAATCGGCGTTTGACCCGGCTGTCCGTATGGCCTTAACTTCCTTAAGAGAAGTGGTCAAAAATTATCTGCTGGAAAGACCTGATTTACGTTGATATATCTGCTTTCCAAAATCACAGGTCTTACAATATCAGATACATTGCAAAAAATCAAGTGATCTTTAAAAATTTATTTAATTCATTATTTTGGAACCCACATATCGCTCTCCGACACCCCTGATTGCTGGGGCAAATCTTTACATGAGCTTGAAGAAAGCTCGTGAATCTGACATCGATTTGATAGATGTGGCTAACCTGGGGATTTAGATGATCCTATCATGTTAATAGGTTTAAAACTAGTTGTTAAATGAATTATTTTCACATAAATACGCATCCAAAAATATTTTCAGCTCACTTGAAATTTTATACAATTTTGATAGGTAGATATGATATATTTGGTATGTAATTTAAAATATATCCCAGAAAAGAGGATCTTATGAAAAAAGCCGTTTTGCTATTTGCTGCAATTTTCATGTTTTTGCTCCCCATCGCTCCTTCAGCGTCTGCGGCTGGAGACCGCCTCATTTACGACATCATGTATAACAACTCGATTCCACTCGTATCCAACAACGTCAGGTTTTCACTGCAATACAGCGTCTACGGCGACCTACAGCTCTGGGATAACCGCACACGCACGATGTTATGGAACACCAAGACCAGTGACACGAGAATAAATCATTTCAAGATTGATTATTGGAGTGGAAAACTAGTACTTCAGGATCCCCAAAACACACCTTACTGGACGTCAGACAACAAGGCATGGTCTACATCGTACTATGGAGCCGACAATGTGCCACCCAACCTCAGAGGTAACGTGCTCATCGTTCAAAATGACGGCAATTTGGTGCTTTACAATACAGAAACACCGAGTGCAGGCTGGTATCCTGTCTGGGCTTCCAATACAGGAGGCCATTAAGGTCTGTTGTACTGGAGCACAAGTTGTTTAATCAAAGCTTCATTTGATTGATGCTTGTCCTCATTCATTTTCGGGTTTGAAACTAAAAATACACTCACACAGTGTAAACGTGTGCGAGTGTATTTTTTGGTATGGCGAATGTTTAAACTGCCATGACTCTCATTCACATCCGTGTATACCTTATTCTCTTACCCTTCGGCTTCTCCGATCATTTGCCGCTCGATCTTCTTCATCTCATAAAAATAACCTTTTTGCTCCATTAACTCCGTATAGGAGCCTGTTTCCACTATCGTTCCCTGTTCCATAACCACAATCCGATCCATCTCTTCCAGACCGGTAAGCCGATGACAGATCAAGAGAAGCGTATCCTCGGCTGCTTGTGCATAGAGATGTTTCATCACTCGTTCTTCTGTAACGTAATCCATGGAGGAAGTTGGTTCGTCGAGAAGCCATAACCGTCCCTTGCGAAGCATGACCCGTGCCAGAGCCAGCCTCTGCTTTTCGCCGTCCGACAGGTTTTCCCCTTTTTCATATACTACATCGGTCAATGATGTATTGGGCAGCTGCACTTTCGCCAGCACATCCAACAGTTGCTCATCCGAATGTTCATCATCATTCAACAGCAGGTTTTCCCGGATCGTTCCCCGGAAGAAATGACTTTGCTGCAACACGACATTTGCCGTCTGCCAAATGCTCGCCTCCTCCAATTCCTTCACCGAAATGTCATTTAATCGGATCTCCCCAGTCGTAGGTGTTCGCAGTTTAAGCAGCAATTCAATCATCGTTGATTTGCCTGATCCGCTCGGTCCAACAATCGCCGTTTTGGAGCCGGGTACAATATGCAGCGAAATGTCCTTTAACGCCGGTCTCCACTCCCCTTCATATTGAAACGTAACATCGCACAGATCAAGCGAAATAGCCTGATTGTCAGATAACGCCCCTTTTGGCTGCGTAGACACACGCTGCCTGTCGGAGGTCTGTATCGTTTCCGTCAGTCGCGTGGCTGCGTGTTCGCTATCCTGCTTATACAAAGGTAATGTCGCCATTGCCGCAGCTTCTTCGAATACGGTTAGTGAGGCCATGACCAGCATTGCAAGAAACACGCCAGCCAGCGCTCCATCAATAATCAGATAAGCACCAAGTGTCAGCACGCCCCAGGAAATAAGGAACGTAACCAAAGCATGCATGGATTGCCCGCGCAGGAGGTGTCCGGCAGCCCTTTGCTGCTGGTCCGTCAACGCAGCAGAAGCCTGCTGCAGCTGCTGCTCTCGCTGAGCCAGTTGTCCGTACACTTTCAAATCCCGGAATCCATACAATACTTCGGTGACTTCCGTGGAAAGCAGCGCCCGTTGCTCGCGAACACGACCATGCATTTTTCGCTGTCCAAGCAAAACTATTCCCGGTACAACCAATGCCGTTGTGAGCATACCTACTACAAACAAAACCGCAATCCAGAATGAAAAGGCAGAAGTAAACAACACTGTCGCCAAAAAAACCATGACAACAATGATCGGTGGATAAGCAACTCGCAAAAAATAATGTTGCAGGCTCTCCACATCCCCAACAATGCGGGCTAGCAGGTCCCCGCTTCGCTTTTTGTTCAATATTCCCGGCGTTAAAGGAATGAGCTTCGCAAAAAAGGAGGTACGCAAACGGCTAAGCATAGAGAAGGTAGCCCGGTGGGAATACAAACGCTCCCCGTAACGACTCGCTGCCCGAAGCAGTCCAAGCAACTTGACCAGCGAGGTGAGTACAATTAAGGTATACAGCGGTGGCGCAAAGACCGTTTGTGAAATCAGATATCCGCTCGCAGAGAAGAGGGCTACTCCTGCAATCCCTGCAATAAACCCACCTAGAATGGAAAAGATGATATCCTTGCGCTCCTGAATCATGGCTTTGGACAAAATCGCTAGTTCATTCATGCTAAGCCCCCCTTTCGTTGAACCTCAATCATCTCGGCATACTGGGGTAGGCGCGCCATAAGCTCTTCATGCCGTCCCGAATCCACTAGCACACCGTTGTCCATAAACAATATACAATCGGCATGTTGAATGGTATATAACCGGTGAGCCACTGTAATCATCGTCGCCTTGTCAGCCAATCTGGCAATCGAACGTTGCAATATCTGCTCCGTGCGCAGATCCAGTCCCACCGTGGGTTCATCAAACAATATGATGGATGGACGCTTCAAGAAAGCACGTGCCAAGGCAAGTCGCTGCTTTTCCCCGCCAGACAGACCTCGTCCCCCTTCTCCAACCAAGGTATCGAAGCCATGCTCCAACTGGGCAGCAAGTTCGGCAAGCCCGGCATCCTCTGCCGCCTGCTCAATTTCCGTCCTGGACACGGTCCGACCCGCTCCGATCGCAATGTTCTCAGCAAATGTACCTGCAAAAATATACGGATGCTGTGTAATGTAGCTAACCTGTTCGAACCATACAGCCTCATCATATTTGGATAACGGCTGTCCATTTACCAGAACTTCTCCTGATGCTGGCTTCAGCAAACCCGTAATGAGATGCAGCAATGTCGTTTTCCCTGAGCCGCTTTTGCCGACAATAGCAATGTGTTCTCCCGGATTAAGCTGGACCCGGCCAGTTTCAAGTTCGAATGATTCAGGCGAATATCGAAAACGGAGATGGTTCAAAATGATGGATGGCGGCATGGAACTGTCATTGGAACGGTCCATTTGCAATGTCCCTATCCCGTTCTCCCTTTCCATCCGATCCGTGTTATCAACCTCGTCAATCCCATCGGATGTGCCTGATCCTTCTTTGCCATCTGACGATTTGTTCTCTCCAGCCGTTTCCTCAAGCATCTGCTCTACCTTACGAACCGCTCCCATACTTGTGCGCCCGCTGTGAAAAGCCGTCCCCGTATTTTTCAACAAACTGTAAAACTCGGGAACAAGCAGCAGCACGAGAAACGCGGTGTGGAACGACATCGATTTGAATACAAGCAGCTGGATTGCCAGTTCGAGAGCGACGATACCGATACTTAGCATGACGATCGATTCCAGCATAAACGTATTGGTAAACGCAATCCGCAAAATGCCCATCGTGGCATCCCGGTAACCCAGGCTGGTGCGCTCAATCTCCTGCTGCTGACGGTGAACGCGTCCAAATATTTTCAACGAAACGAGCCCTTGAAGAGAATCCAGAAACGTACCGGAGAACTCAGCCAGCTGCGCATATTTCTCCTCTGATTTATTTTTCGTCTTCAGTCCCACCAAAATCATGAACAAGGGGATAAACGGGGCCGTAAACAGCATAATGAAGCCTGCGTTGGCATGCTGCATAAACGTTACCACCAAAATCAGAATCGGAATGATGGCAGCCTCCATCATACGCGGCATATACTGACTGAAATAACTGTCAGCCTCATCCACAGCATCCAGAGCAACACTGACCTTTCCGCCTGTTTGGCCATGAAGGGTTGATGGCATCGACGCATGGGTCAAATGTTCCAGAACGGCTGCCCGCATATTCGTCTTCGCACTGGCAGCCATATGCAAACCAACTTTTCCGTTCCCATAAGACAATCCTGTACGTATGACCATGACAGCCAGAAGTATCCCGAGCAGCATGACGACCGACGAAAGGGAAGCCTTCTCCACGAAAATCCGTTGCACAGCTTCAGCAAGCAGCGCAGCCTGACTTACAATCGCTGCACCCAGCCCAAGTGAAATGACCGCGAGGAGCGAAAGACGTTTTCGCTGGCCAGACATTTGTTGAGAGATCAGGCTTGTTTTCCTCTTCATGTTCACTTTCCTCCTTTCTATGAACCTGTGAGATTACTCCCTTACATCGCATAATGAATTCAATTTATTTTTTTCCCTTAACATAGTCCGCATCAAACAGAAACAGTCTGAAAACCAGAATCAAGGAAGGAATCAACATACACATGCCACCGATAAAGACAACAACCAGTGCGAAGCCCATTGCTGGTGAGGTTACACTGTTTTGAATTGTAATGAACGGATCAAGGATATAAGGATATTGACCAATTCCGTAAGCGAAAAAGGCACAGAAAAATTGCAGCATGATGCATATAAACGCTAATCCGTAGCGGCGTCCGTTATAGATCAGCCACATCGCTATCATGAAGAAGGCAACGGAAAGTGCAAGCAGCCACCATAAATCCATCATATTTTGAAAATGTCGCTCATTGTGCTGTCCCAAATAAATAAATGCAGTCAGTGCGATGATAATCGTCGGTGTGCTCCAGAACAGGGCATAGGTCCGTACCAGCTTCAATGCAGCGTGATCCTCTGCCCGCGACGCATAGAAGGCCAGAAACGAGCTGCTAATAAATAATACAGACACAATCGCCAGTCCAACGATGCTCCAGGATAACGGATTGGTAAACAGCGTCCAGTAATCCAGCGAAACCGTCGAACCCTGCTTCACGATAAAACCACCTTCAGACAGCGTTAGCGCCACTGATAGCGAAGCGGGAATAAGCAATCCCGAAGCTCCATATAGAAACAGGTACACGATATTATTTTTGGAACCATAGTTCTCAAAGGCATAAAACGACCCACGAATGGCGAGCAAAATGACAGCAATACTGCCCGGTACGAGCAGCGCTGATCCGTAATAATAAGCCGTGTCGGGAAAGAATCCAACGATGCCAATGTAGAAAAAGACAAAAAATACATTCGTAATCTCCCATACCGGTGATAAATAACGGGAGATCAGACGATTAATCAGGTGATCCTGTTTCGTCAGGCGTGCATAAAAGGCAAAGAAACCCGCCCCGAAATCAATAGAGGCTACTATTAAATAGCCATACAAGAACAGCCAGAGCACCGAGATGCCAATCAGTTCGTAACTCATGTACGCTCACCCTTTTCTGTAGACGGATTGCGCTTCTCCTTCATCCATTTCTCCATCTCGACTTCTGCCGGATTATTGTTGAACAAACGTCTTAGTACGAGAACACACATCACTCCCAGAACAATGTAAAGAAGCAGGAAGAAGAAAAAGATCATTCTGATGTTGGGTGATGAAGTAGCGGCTTCCTCTACACGCATATATCCCCGGATAATCCACGGCTGTCGTCCAAGTTCAGCATAGAACCAGCCCAGCTCAACCCCGAGAAAAGCCATCGGTGCGCCTAGCGCTATAATCCCAAGCAGCCACTTGTTCAGCTCATTGCGCTTTTTCCAGAACACAAACAGGAAATACAGAACCGAGATAACCAGCAGCGTAAATCCGATTCCCGCCATTAAATCAAACAGGTAGTGAACGAGCAGCGGCGGCCATTCGTCCTTCGGAAACTCCTCCAGTCCAGTTACTTCGGCATTAAAGTCACTAAAGGCCAGGAAGCTGAGCAGTTTCGGCAGGTGAAGAGCCCCTATAATTTCATGCTCCGCATTCAGCCATCCCAATAAAATCAAATCTGCGCCACTTTCCGTCTCAAAATGCCATTCTGCTGCTGCAAGTTTCTCCGGCTGATGCTCAGCCAGAAACTTGGCGGACACATCTCCCGCTAACGTGTTTAGTAAGCCGAATAGCAGAACCACCGCCATCATGAGATTCAAGGCTTTTTTGTGGTAGGCAGACGCCCCTTTTCTCAGCATTGCAAAGGCTGCAATTCCGGCCAACAGAGCAGCTCCTGTCAAATAGGCCGAGCTTAATACATGAAACACCTTGGAGAACGTCGCCGTATTCAGCATCGCCTGCACCGGGTTAACCGCTGTGAATTGGCCTGCTTCCATCACAAAGCCTCCAGGCTGGTTCATGAAGCCGTTCACCGTCGTAATAAACACAGCCGACATCCCTGCACCGGTGACAATGGGAATCGTCAGCAGCCAGTGGATGTATGGATTTTTGAATCGATCCCACGTATACAAATAAATGCCCAGGAAGATGGCTTCAAAAAAGAACGCGAATACTTCCATAAATAACGGAAGTGCAATGACATTACCTGCCAGTTTCATAAAATTCGGCCACACCAGGGCCAGCTGCAGTGAAATCGCAGTACCGGTCACCACACCAACCGCCACAGAAATGACAAACCCTCTTGACCACCTCTTTGCCATCAGTGTGTAATGAGGATCCTTCTTGCGAATCCCCATGAACTCAGCAATTGCGATCATTAGGGGTATACCGACGCCAAGTGTCGCAAAAATAGCGTGGAAGCCCAGTGTCATACCTGTCACCAGCTTGCTCCACATCACCGTATCGATTGCCATACTTTACTGCCTCCTTTCAAACTCTGTTCGATATTTGTACTGATTTGAATCTTTTACTTATTAGGTCAGTCAGCCCTCGGACTGCGTTCTATATCAGGTTGATAGAAGCCCACTAGACTGATTCAGAGTTTATCTACAAACCATTCCTCCATCGTTGTATGTACAAAGAGAATTTTTTCACAAAGTAAGAGACGAAGGAAGCTTTACCACACCATCATTGTGTATTGCCACATAGTAACTGGACTGAGCATGGGTTGGCGAGCTGTGTTTTACCTGATACTGAAGGGCCAAAGTACTTAACGGGACCTAATAGTTAAAATTATTATATCTTTGTGAATTAGCAATTCAATCACTGACACGTCTTCGTCCCTAAATGTTCAAGAAAGGATCAACTCTTTCTGACAACTCGGTGAAAAGCATTAAAAGCACCCAAAGGGGCTATTGATTCATCAGGCACAACCGTGGTATTGCGATTTTCCATTCTACTATGCATGCAAGATGTTCGGAAAAACCGTTCACGTTTGCCTGGATTCTCATTGCAGCTTACAAATAAAACAAAAAAAGCCGCTCCTATAGCGACTTCTCGACTTGTTTTGTACATAAGCATACATCTTGCAAAGCTCAATTCTTTTGCTGTACCGTCTGCTCCAGCCATTGCTGCAAGGGAATATCCTTGGTCAACTCACCGAGCAGAATGTGACTGAATATACCTTCCTGATCTATGATCATGGTCGCTGGCAACCCGGTGATCCGATATAGACCGGAGACCTTTCCGGTCACATCAATGATAACAGGGAAATCGAATTGCTGTTTCTCCATAAATTCACGAATGGTGCCCTTCGCTTCCCCCACGTTGACAAACAGGGTCTCTACATCGTTTTGATATGTCTGAGCGATCTGATTAATCATTGGCATTTCCCTCACACAGGGCGTGCACCATGAAGCCCAGAAGTTAATCATGACGACTTTGCCCCGATAATCGGAGAGCTTCACCTGTTCTCCTGCTGAGTTAACCGCAGTGAATTCGGGGGCAATTACGCCTGCTTCAATAGCACTGGTCCTTTTGGACTCGGATGATGAAGTCCCCTGATAAATGGCCCACGCCGCGACCAGCACAGCAGCCATTCCAATCAGGATAGTAAGCAAACGTCTCATTTTCGCACTCATTTTTCTACTCTTTATTTCCAATCGATTCACCTTCATTTTAAGCCAAGACTATGATGAAAAGCAGCATGAAGCGACCCAAACTGCTCTCGAAACTTCTCAGTAGAGCCATCTCCCACATTACGTCCCTGATTCATAAAAACAATGTGATCTGCAATATCATCTGCAATCTCAAGCTGGTGGGTGGAGAACACAACCATATGCCCCTCCTCCTTGATCTGTTTTATCAGATTTGCAAACTCCTGCATCCAGAAAGGGTCTAGTCCATTCGTCGGCTCATCCATGATCAGCAGCGGAGGCTTGGCCAGCAGAGCCTGGGCAAATAACACACGCTGCCGCATACCTTTGGAAAAGGTCGTGACTCGTTTCTTTTTTTGATCGGCCAAGCCTACCATGGTTAGCACTTCCGTTACTCGCTCTTTGGGCACTTTCCTAAACGCTGCCCAGAACTGAAGCACTTCCTCTGCCGTCAGACCCTGGTTGAAATGATAATCATCCGGCATATATCCGATCTGTTCCGAATATCGCTTTCGTTCTTTGGACCAGCGCATCTTGTTTACAATGATTTCACCCGAGGTAGGTTGAAGAATACCTGCGAGCATACGCAGAACGGTGCTTTTTCCGGCCCCATTTCCTCCGCATAAGGCAAGCACATGACCGGAAGAAACGCGAAAGGATATATCCTCAACAATCTGTTGTTTTTTTATGGATTTACACAGTCCAACAATCTCTGCTTCCACGTTATCCATGGGAACGCCCCCTTTCCCATATCCCGTATACTGCCACGATCGAACATGCAATCCACAGCAGGCATATCCCCATAAAAATCCAGCTCCCGCTCGATGGCTGTAACCAATCTACCCACTGATAATATTCAGGTCCCAGAATAGAGCCCCCGCCAAGTTTAATCACCACAAACAAACGTACCAGCTCAGCCGGATTGATGAAGGTTAGAACAGTGAGTAAAGGTTTTACCCACTGATAAGGCATGAGACCCAACACGGAGATTAGAAGCGTAGGCCATCCGATCACCGCAAAAAACCAAACGGATACGGATATCGTTAACGCTTGCCAGCGATTTTTGGATAACGAACCGATAAACAGTGCAATCGTCAAAAATAGCAGCACCAGTCCACAGGAGAATACCAGAAATAAAAGGTATGTCATGACATTTAAAGGGCTGTCCATCCATCCGCTGAGAATTCCCATCAGGCCATAACCAAATGTAACTATCGTTATTAATACAACGGACAGACCGAGATATTTGCCAACAATAAAAGACATCGTACCGATGGGGTAAGTGGACAACAGCTGCCAGCTGCCCTCTTCTTTTTCAGAAGTCAACGAGAACGAGCCCAGAAAGAGGGTCATCAGCGGCAACAGATAAAGAATGAGATTTAACATGGAACCTGTCGTGCCAGAGTAGCCTGCTACAAAATTCTGAGAATTAATGATTAACAAACTCAGGCTAAACACGCAGAAAAGAATCAAAAATGAATATGACCAGGGGTTGCGAAAGCCCATTTTCATTTCTCGTCGAACGACTTGGAACATATCTCCCATCATGCATCACCATCTTCATTGTTCATTACTTGTGGCCTGATTCTTCCGTTGATTCACTTTCCCCATGCGTTTCTTCATGCATACCTTCACCCATTCCCTCTTCGGAATGCCCGTGCTCACCCTCACCCATCATATCCATCATTTCGGTATTCTGTTTCCAGTCGTGAGAAGCGAGGTCTTCAGCGGTCATGATCGTTCCTACACCCTGCTCAGCTACAAAAGCTTCCGCGGAGGCTTTATCCTTGAAATTGAGGATGCCGTAAGCCATGGGTGTACGCAGTGAAGCATCATATACATAAGTGGCTTTGCTGTACTCAATCCATTCCTTGTCATTATAATCACGAACAAAATCCATCCCGATATTATCTGTTCCGTTCTCTTCTTTCCACTGATGCATACAACCAATGTCATCAAATTTATAATTTTTACCGTCTTTTGTGGTAAGCTGCGTGGCATAGGCATCATCTTTCACCTGCATTTTGCAAATGGCACAGATATCCACGTCTTCATTAATAGGCAATGCCTCGTATTTTTTTCCGCAAGCTGTTAATAACAGCACCCCAAAGAGAAGCACCATCACTGTTTTCCAATGTGTTTTCATTCTCATTTTCGTAATACCCCCATTTTGATCATAATAAAAGTAGCTAGGCCCAGTAGAATGCATCCAATGATCCAAACCGCAGTTGTCTCTTTGACTGCTTTTGTACCTGTCTTCGTCGTCTTTGATTGCGCTTCCATACTCATTAACGGCGATCTGTCGCTTGTCCACTCTGCCTTGCCTTCCGTAAACAAGCTGCTCATAAAGATCATGCCTGGAGATTGAAAGAAAAGTTGATAGGCCGAATTTCGGTTGACCACTTGCTCATAAAATGGATTAATCCCATAAGACAGTTCACTAATTCCATCATTGTTCAGGTCAAGACCCTGAAAGGAATCCCAATAATTTTCCTTCATCTCATTGTTCCGGCTGTCCATCGCTGAAGCTTCAATCACATTCGAAACAAATTGGTTTCTGGTAAACTGATTATCCTCCGCAAGAACGAGCTGAATTCCGATGAAATTCCGGAGCACCGCATTGCCGCGAATTTCATTTCCTGAGGATTCAGCAATGTTCATGCCAACACGATTACCTTCCACGACATTGTTATGAACCGAAGATTGCTGTACGTCATACAACAAAATCCCTTGTGAATGCACATTTTCGTTCTGTTTGCGAAAGGAATTTCCCGATACAACCGTATTCTTGACACCCATGACCATGGCTCCGGTACTGTTGTTCTCCCCCACATTGTCCATAACAGAAGAACCATCAATATACATACAATGAATGCCATATCTGGTATGTAACAGCGTATTAGCCTTAACCGTAAGATTGCGACTATTCTCCAGGTAGATCCCGTCCCGCATACCCGTAATTTGGTTGTCTTCGATGTGGGTGCGATGGGAATTGTACAGATCAATGCCATTCCCCTTTTGACCACTGGAAGCAGACTCCGGTCCAGCCCATGAAATGGTATTGCCTTGTATGAGCCCGTCGACGGAACCCCGCAGCACGATTCCAAAACTTTGACTCTGAATATCCAGGCCCGTGATCTCTACACGATCTCCTTCAACCAGAATCGCAGCAGTGGGTTCGTTCGTTAAATGTTGAACCGTGAACCCCTGCAAAGTCACTCCATCTGAACGAATGGTAATCGTGGAATCAGCTTCCATATTCAATACCGTTACCGATGAATCTCCTCGAATGGATATATTCTTGTCTATACTTACGGGACCAGAATAAATACCCGGCTCAAGCACAAGCACTTCTCCAGGTTTAGAACCATCAATGATTGGCTGGAGTGGAATAGCGTCTTTGGTATCAGAAGCAGCGTTCGCAGAGTCAAGTGAGTAAGATAACGGGATCGCCAGTATACCCACAAGCAGCAACAAGCCCAGGACAATCCGTCCGTTTAACATCATAACCTCCTTCATGAAGCACACTGCTCATAGTGTACATAAAAACAAATTTTTACCATATAGCTCAATCTGGCTATAGAGCTGGACGTTTTGTGTCCAATTTGTGAGGTCATGGTGGTGAAAAGCAGAGAAAGTGACATCCACTTATACATAGAAACCGAAAGAACGCTCCGATCTAGTAAAAAAAGCTTACTACAGACGATTGTGGTCTGTAATAAGCCCTTGCTCCAATGCGTAACGTGTCAGTTGAACACGATTTTGAACCTGCAGCTTTTGCAAAATGTTTTTCAAATGATTCTTGACCGTATATTCTGAAATCGTATAATTCACAGCGATTTCTTTGTTCGTCCACCCTGCAGCCACGCCATACAGAATATCCTTTTCCCTTGTCGTTAGTGGAACGTCAGGTTCTTTTTTCTCCGTGAGTGAGACATCCTTCAGGATTTGGTAAGCCACCTCGCGGCTCAATGGAGCTTCTTCTGTAACAATGGAATGAAGATATGCCAGCCACATGGACGGTTCCAGATTTTTGAGCAAGTAACCCTGAGCTCCCCGCTTCAACGCTTCCAGAAGGTGGAGTACATCATCCGAGACGGTAATCATGACAATTTTCACATAAGGAAAGGCTAATTTGATCCGCTGTGTTGCTTCAAGACCGTTCATAATGGGCATCTGAATGTCCATGAGGATTAAGTCGGGAAGCCATTGTTCTGTATAGTCAATCGCCTGTTGACCGTCCGATACGACGCCAATCACTTCGAAGCCGGGATCCATGGATAAAATTTCACATATGGCTTCTCTCGCATGAGCGTGGTCGTCTACAACAAGTACGCGAGTATGGCTCATAACATCTCACCATCCTTTGAAAATTCGACAACAGTAAGCTGCTGCTCCCTTCGGAATTGCATGTTAAAGTTCAGTTCATTCATCCGCTCTCTCATAATTTTCAGTCCATATCGATCCTTTCGTTCAAAGGGGTTCATCTCAAATCCTTTTCCATTATCTCGAATCGTGATATTCCAGCAATTCTTGTACCCGTTTCCCTGAATCCATCCTTGGGAAGCTGATGCATGCTTTTGAATATTAAAGAGGGCTTCCCGAATACAAGCGAGCAGTTCTACTTTCTCTTTGTCCGTAAATGTATCATCCGGGATGTTCCAATCCAGTTCGATTCGGACGGGGATATCTTTGACAATTCTTCGAACTTGACCAAGTAGTGTAATCGATTCGTTCATAGTGAAGGTGTTGTCAACGTTAGGATCATAACGTAAATCGGCAATGGCCTGGCGTACATAACGATTGACTTCATGAACCGTTTTTTTAATCGAATACACATCGTCCAGCTGTTGATCCTGCTTGGCTTGTTCCTCCAAACGCCCTACTTTCACCGATAATAAAAAAAGGGATTGGGCGATTCCATCATGAAGTTCCTTGGCCATCTTTTCCCGAGATTCAAATGCGGCTTTGGCTTCACGCTCATGCTCCAGCTCTTTTTGAATTCGTTCCAGGATAAGAAACAACCGAGTTAACAACGTTATACTCACTACATACACAATGACAGGTGTTAGCCAGTTGCCCAAATCCATTGATATATAAGGGAGTAGAAACCGATGTCGTACATATTCCCAGAGAGCAACGGTTAAGGTGGGAATCAGCAAGATCATCCACTTGATTTGTTTATAAGACATGTTCCCCTCCTGAACTTCAAGATAAGCATCAGTGAGGCAGACGAAGAATATAACCGAACCCCCACAGGGTTTGAATCAGATCTTCCCGATTCGGCACATGTTCGGAGAGTTTGTCCCGCAACCGTTTTACATGGGTATCTACGGTTCGATAATCCAGATCTTCCTCATGCTCCACTTTCCAAACAATTCTCAGCAAATCCTGCCTGGAGAATGCGATTTCCGCGTGTGTCGCCAGATGATAAAGCAAATCAAATTCTTTGGGAGTCATATGAATCTCCTCGTCTTCTACTGTGACTCTTCGGGAAGTAGGATTGATTAAAATAGAGGAGATCAACACCTCGCTTGCTGAATGGTCTTTTGACGCAGGTTTGATTAATCCGTTATAACGAGCCATCATGGTTTTGATGCGCAGCACAACTTCCCTCGGACTGAACGGTTTCATGACAAAGTCATCCGCCCCGGCTTTGAAAGCTTCAAGCCGATTCCCCTCTTCTGACTTGGCTGTCAGAAACATGACGGGTATGCTTAAGTTGGTCCGTAGATATTGGCATATTTCAATCCCCTTAATATCGGGGAGAATCCAATCCAGAATGATCATGGCATACGAGTCATGATGAAGCTTGCTTAAGGCTTGCCAGCCCAGCGAAGCCTCCTCAACGATAAATTGTTCTTTCTCCAAATACATGCGAAGAAGTCCACGGACCCGTTTATCATCATCTACAATCAATATTCTATTTTGCTGCAGGGTCCCGTTCATGTCTTACCTCCAAATCTTTGCGATATTAGATCATTTTCTTAGTTTCTCTTCATAAAGCCTCAAGCCAGTGAGTGAACTTGATGTAATCAGCATACCTTCAACGTACTCAAAAGGCATGACTCCATAGAGCCATGCCTTTTGATAATCTATCTCTGAATTGTAGACAATGTATGAACGATGATGTTCAGGTTGATTTCTCTCCTGTGACGGCTGTCAATCATAATTCTCGCATGCACCAAATATCGTGCATTCGAATATGGATATCTACTAAGCCACAAATTTTTTAAGCCTAGTAATAGAGCCCATTCATGAGGTTTTTTCACAAAATCGATACCGATATGCAATTGACAATTCTATATATTGATATAAAATTGAAAATATAATCTATATATAGTGTTTATTTCTGATCACCGTTCATTTGTCAAGGAGGATAATGATCGTGCTAATTGTGTATGATTCGATAACCGGGAATGTTAAGAGGTTTATTTCCAAGCTTCAACTGCCAGCAGTACAGATTCAAAATCAAATGACGATTGATGAACCGTACGTACTTGTGACATATACAACAGGTTTTGGGCAGATACCTGATAAGGTGTCTTCTTTTTTACAAAAAAACTCTGAATACCTGATTGGCGTGGCCGCCAGCGGTAATCGTAACTGGGGTGAGCGTTTTGCCAAAAGTGCAGATTTGATCTCTGCATCTTATAACGTCCCGGTTATTAGTAAATTTGAATTATCAGGTTCCAAGAAAGACGTGGAGTATTTTAAACAGGAGGTGAGCCGCATTGCGTCATATTGAATTAAATAACATGCTGCTAAAACGCAACTCTGATGGCTTCTTCCAGTTACATAAGGATAAAGAGGCTGTAGAGGAGTTTATGAAAGAAATTAAAGATAAAAGTATGGCATTTGCCAACATTGATGATCAGGTCAAATTCATGATTGATCATGATTATTACGAGGATTTCTATGCTTCCTATACAGCTGACGAAGTTAGAACCGTATTTGAAATTACGCGTGGCTATCAGTATACCTTTCCTTCCTATATGGCAGCGTCCAAATTCTATACTGATTATGCGTTGAGAACATATGACCGCAAAACATACCTTGAGCAATATGCAGATCGGGTAGCCGCCGCTGCACTTCATCTGGGTCGTGGACACTTTGATACGGCTTGTTTGCTGTCCCGTTCGATGATGGAGCAGCGTATTCAACCGGCAACCCCCACTTTCCTGAATGCGGGAAAAAGTCGGCGCGGTGAACTGGTTTCTTGCTTCCTGCTTGAAATGGATGATTCACTGAACTCCATAAACTATGTCCTAAACACGTGTATGCAGTTATCCAAAATCGGTGGTGGCGTTGCTGTCAATCTGTCGAAGTTGCGTGCTCGTGGTGAAGTCATTAAAGGAGTTGAAGGTGCTGCTAAAGGCATCACGCCTGTTCTCAAGCTGATGGAAGACGGCTTCTCCTACGCCGATCAGATGGGTCAACGTAAAGGTTCTGGTGCAGCATACTATAATATTTTCGGTTGGGACGTTATGGAACTGCTGGATAGCAAAAAAATCAATGCGGATGAGAAAATCCGGCTGAAAACTCTCTCTATCGGACTTATTGTTCCTAATCGTTTCTATAAGCTGGCTCAAGATAATGAGCCTCTGTATCTCTTCGCACCTTATAGTGTTTATAAGGCGTATGGAACACATTTGGATGATATGGATCTGGACGTAATGTATGATACCTTGCTGGCTGACGACCGGGTGAAGAAGAAAAAATCGCTCAGCGCACGGGATATGCTGACCAAAATAGCGATGACTCAACTTGAATCCGGCTATCCCTACATCATTAATAAAACCAATGCCAATCAAGCACATGCCTTGAAAAACGTAGGACAAGTCAAAATGTCCAACCTCTGCACAGAGATCTTCCAGCTCCAGGAGACTTCTGAAATTACAGACTATGGTCAACCGGATATTATCCGCAAAGATATCAGCTGCAACCTGGCCTCCCTCAATATTGTTAATGTTATGGAGAGTGGCAAGATCAAGGAATCCGTGCATGAGGGCATGATTGCACTGACCTCCGTCAGCGACATGACGCATGTTGCCAATGCTCCCGGTGTGGCTAAAGCCAATTCCGAGATGCATTCCGTTGGCTTGGGAGCCATGAACCTGCACGGTTACTTAGCCAAAAACAGGATTGCTTATGAAAGCTCGGAGGCCAAGGATTTTGTACGTACCTTCTTTATGACCATGAATTATCATTCTCTGGAGAAAAGTATGGAGTTTGCAGTTCAAACGGGTCAACGGTTCTATGGATTTGAGCAGTCGGATTATGCGACTGGCGTATATTTTGATCGTTATGTGACTACGGATTACCGTCCCACCACATCGAAAGTACAAGAATTGTTTACCGGCATTGCTGTTCCGTCTCCCGAGGATTGGAACCAGCTTAAGTCTAAAGTGATGAAAAATGGTCTCTACCATGCCTATCGCATGGCTATTGCTCCAACGGCCAGCATCTCTTATATCCAAAACGCAACATCCAGTGTCATGCCGATCGTAGAACAGATTGAGACACGGACCTATGCCAATTCAACCACGTATTATCCAATGCCCTATTTGCAAAAGGATAACGTCTTCTATTACAAATCAGCGTATCAAATGGATCAATTCAAGGTGATTGATTTGATTGCGGAGATTCAGCCGCATGTGGACCAAGGCATCTCAACCATTCTGCATGTAAACAGTGATGTAACCACGCGAGAGTTGGCTCGCTGCTATCTGTATGCTGCTCATAAAGGGTTGAAATCTTTGTATTACACAAGAACCAACAAGCTGACGATGGAAGAATGCATTGCTTGTTCAATATAAACAAATTTCCCTTTAGGGTATTACGATTGGAGTTTGATATACCATGCCGGCAATTCAAGCTGTGAACTGGAATCGGGCGGATGATGATTTCACCCTGATGTTCTGGAATCAGAATATTATGCAATTTTGGACCGATGACGAGATTCCTTTATCCGATGATAAAATGACCTGGGGCATGCTCAGTGATGTAGAAAAAGACGCTTATATGAAAGTTTTGGGAGGCTTAACCCTTCTGGATACAATCCAGGGCGGTGTAGGTATGCCGCAGATTATGGAGCATGTCGATGGACTGCAACGCAAAGCTGTACTTAGTTTTATGGCGATGATGGAACAAATTCATGCGAAATCATACAGCAGTATTTTTACCACGTTGGCATCAACCGAAGAAATTGACAGTGTATTTAAATGGGTGGAAGAAAATCCATATCTGCAAACCAAAGCGACGATTATACGTCAGTATTACATGAATATTGAAACTTCAAAAGATCTGTATATGGCTATGGCGGCCTCCGTTCTTTTGGAAAGTTATTTGTTTTACAGCGGATTTTTCTATCCACTCTATTTAGCTGGACAAGGCAAACTCACATGCAGTGGTGAGATCATTGATCTGATTCTAAGGGATGAAAGTATTCACGGTGTATATGTGGGCGTGCTGGCCCAGGAAATATACGCAAGCTTTGATGAAACGCAGCGGAACGATGTGTATCAAGGTTTGGTTGATCTAGTACAGCTTCTTCATCAAAATGAGTTGAAATATACGAAGGAATTATATACCCCTATTCATTTGACCGAAGAAGTCGAAGCATTCCTTCGTTATAACGCTAACAAAGCGATGATGAACCTCGGTTTTGAGCCATTATTTGAAGACGAGGAAGTCAACCCGATTGTATTAAATGGAATCAGTACACATACCAAACAGCATGACTTTTTCTCTAAAAAAGGCAACGGGTATATTCGTACTCTGAATGTAGAACCTCTGACGGATGATGATTTCAAATTTGAATAAGTGATAAAGAATTATAATAGGGCTAACGTATAACCTATGAATATAAATAAAGAAGGCTGTTCCTCCCAGAGGAATGGCCTTCTTTATTTACTTTTCCAGCCATGAAATCAGTCTTTGCAGCAGAACCGGCTCTTCCTTGCGGAATTGTTCCAACCGGAGTTTTATCCTCGCAAACACAGCCTTGTCTTCACGAATTTCATGACGGATGTATTGATCTCTTAGCTTCATTGCCCTTGTGGTTATATCCTGATAACCGTTCACAAGTTCTTCGTCGTAAGGGATCATCCCCTCCTCGATCAAGTAGGCAATCCGTTCACTCATCATTTTTTTGTGCTCCCAGAGCACATGAAGATGCCTCACATCGTTACGGTCACCGAGACGAGGATCGTTGCTCTCTACCGCATCATAGTACATTTGCAAATAGTCGTAGACGTTAATTCCAAAAGCCTGTTCGTTATCAGGATTGTAATTAATACGATTCAGATGAGTCTCTCCGTTCAGGTAATCATGCAGTTGGTCGAGCGCTACGATTCTATCGAAAGGATAAGGAGAATGCGGCTCGTATTTGTAAAAATAAGTGTGATGATCCGCGGTGAGTCCCTCTCTGAGCAGATGTCTCATGGAATGGATAGCATCCAGGAACTCCTTGAACGGAATCTGTACATTGCGGTAAACTCCCGTATGGTCGAACATGGAAGCATCAAAAAAACGATTGTCCCAATCAAAACCGTACAGAAAAAGATGATGCGGAAACGGTTCCTGCTGATAGGCCGCCGCTGGCGTTAGCTTCGCTTCGTCCAAAAACACGACACAATAATAGCCGTTGCGAATCTGATCGGTGAAAAATTGGGGCCAGGCGTCCAGCGCCAAATGCTCCAGAATTGTGTAATTCACAGAGCATGTGAGTAGAAATGGATTATTGAAATTCAGTTCGTTGGGTTGGCCCCGAAAAAAATCGATATAAAACTGTCTGCCATCCTCCAGAAAGGTTTTCTTGCAGGACAACTGAATGAAATTGCTGTAATACCAAGGAATCGTTTCCTCATGTGCACTGGTAATCGAAAGCGTGTAAGCCCACCGCAGAAATCCTTTAAGCGGCGGATTTAACACGGGCAGCTGAAGAGCATTCATTTTTCTCCCCCTTAACTGCTTGCACTGCTATATCCCTTCACAGCCTGTTTCCAGAGCAATCGTATAACTGTGAAGAGTATCAGCGAAGCGACCAGCGCCAGTCCTGTATAGAGCCAGCTGAGCTGTCCTAGCAGGAACAGCGGTCCGAAGTTGGTAATCAGGAACAGCGGAATGACAAAGGTACCGATCCGCCGGACCCAAGTTGGGTATATCGCCATTGGAAAATTGTTGGCGTCCCAAGCGGAATGAGCGATCTCCGATGCAGAGCCCGTCTGAACGAACCGAAATGACAGCAATGCAGGGATAATCATTAGACAGTATGTGATGATAACGGAGACGAATAACAGCAGCATAAACCCGACTAGCTGGAGAAACGTCAGGGGGATGTCCATCGCATGCCAGCCAATGCCAATCATGACGAAACCAACTAAAATATCGGGGATTGGCAGCGCCAGATCGACATAACGCAAAGAAGCCATAAATTGAAGAGAAACCGGCTTCGTTAGCATTAGATCAAGCGAGCCGTCCTTAATATATTCCGGAATTTTCGTAAAATTGGTAAAAAACAGCCCGACATACATGCCTGTCACCACGGTGTGCATGCCTATAAATAGAAGCAGCCCTTCCGGTGGTATGCCATCGACGTGAAGATCGGTACGGAACACAACGAGTACATATAACAGTTTGGCGAGCAGGTAGACGGATTCCACGAGCAGGCTCATCATGAAATTGCCTCGAAACTCCATCTGGGCAATGAGACAATTTTTAATGAACATGCCATACAAATGTGCGTATTTTCTCATGGCTCTAAACATATGGGATCTACGCTACCCCCCAACCGCTGAATATTTCTTCATGGATATGCGCCACGTTAGACGGGATAGCCAGAAGAACAGGAGTATCCAGCCGAACTGGATGAGCAATCCTTGATACATCGCCGCCACCTCCGTTTTGCCGCTGAGCACATTGACTGGAAAATAAATGGTATATGGAAACGGCGTGTACTGAAGTGCCTCCACGATCGAATCCCCGAAAATCTCTAATGGGAACATACCTCCGCTCAGAATATTCACAAGCAGACTCGTAATAACGAAAAAATAAGAGATTTCATTTAGATAAAAAGCACTTGCACAGATACAGTAGGAGATCAAGAAATTGAGCAAAAGCGCCCCCGACAACGTAACGACGAACAAGATCAGCCGTATGACCTGGAACTCAAGCACACCACCCGCAGATGAGATCCAGATAATCCCGACAAGAAGCACCGCTGTAACACCGTAATAGATCGCCTTCTGTCCGAAAAAGGATACCAGCCGATATCCGAAGTAGCTGACCGGTTTGATCAAATACTTATTGAGACCGCCGTTCTTGATATCATCGACAATCTGGTGCTCGAACTGGGTAGCGATCAGCTTGGAGACCAAACCCGCCAAGATCGTATACAAAATGATCTGATGATATGAATACGAGAATAATGCCGTTTCCCCGGAGTGCTGGTACACCGCTGTCCATATAAAATACTGAACAAGAATCGGAAACGCGGAGCCGAGAAGACCGAGAAAGAAGTGAAATCGGTATTCCATCGATTGCTGCACACCCATCGAAAATACAGCCGTATACAATCTGCGTCCACTCATCCGACGGATTCCTTTTGGTAGAGCATGGAGATACTCTCCTCGATCGGCACGTCCTCAATCGTCCAGTCAACAATCGGAAACGAATCGAGCATAGCACGTGACACTTCTTTTAGTCGGTGCTTGGGCAGCTCCAGAACAACACTGTAGTCGTCTGCGCTGATTATTTTTCCGAATTTGGCCAGCCGCTGCTCGGCAACCGGCTCCGAGAACTGCAGCTTTACAATTTTGTGCTCGCCAAACAGATCGTTAATCTTATGAAGATCTCCGTCATACAGAAGAGTTCCTTCATTAATGATAATTGTTCGCTTGCACAGGTCCTCCACGTCCTTCATGTAGTGGCTCGTTAGCAGGATCGTGGCGCCAAACTGCTCATTATAGTATTTCAGAAATTCCCGCACCCTCTTCTGAGAGGGGAAATCCAGGCCGATCGTCGGCTCGTCGAGATACAGCAGCTTCGGTCGGTGGATCAGAGCAGCGATTAGCTCCATTTTCATACGTTCACCCAAGGACAGTCTGCGAACCTGTACATCCAGCAGATCTTGCACATCAAGCATCTCTGACAGTTCGGCAAGAATTCGACGATAGACATCATCCTCGACGTCATATATACATTTGTTCAAATAAATCGAATCGCTGGCGGGAAGGTCCCACCAAAGTTGATTTTTCTGACCCATTACAATGGAGAACAGCCGTTTGAACTCGTTCTTTCGCTCCCAAGGCACATATCCCAGTACGTCGGCTTCTCCGCTTGTCGGATATAGAATGCCCGACAACATTTTGAGCGTTGTGGTTTTACCTGCTCCGTTCGGTCCCAGAAATCCAACGCACTCTCCGGGGCCGATATCAAAGGAAACGGATTTAACCGCTTCCTTCACAAGTGATTTGCGAGCAAACAGGTTTTTCAGTGAATGTTTGAGTCCTGCTTCTTTCCGGTAATATACGAACGATTTGTGCAGTTCTCGTACACGGATAAAGTCCATCCCCGCTCCTCCTGAATGATTGCATGTTTTTCCATATTGGCGGCTTAAAGTTAAAGCGATTAAACTCCGTTGTTATACAAAAGCACGCATTTGGAGCAAATCGGTGTCAGGCCGCAGGCCAGAACCTCGCGTTGTTTTCGCAGATCCTCACCGTGGAAAATATCGGTCACACTTTCTTCATATAAATTACCGACACTGAATTCCGGAAAAAATTTGCATGGATTGACCTTACCGTCTGGCATCACGTCCATCCGATTGGAGATCGAAAAACACTTGGTCCGATTCATGGCCGGCTTTTCGCTACCCCGAATAAAATCTTCTACCTCTTCGGGCTCCAGCGCAGGCTGATAGCGGATACGTACATTCCACACTCGTGAATTAACTCGTTTAAATTCCTCGATTAATGTGTCGTAACGATCCGGTGAGATGTGAAACGTGAAAGAGTGCCAGCTGTTCTTGTGGTCGCTCGCAAAGCGGGAGGCCAGGTGCGGAAAGTGCGCATCAAAGTAGGTGTCCATTTTTTCCGCCGTATCGGAAGGGATGTACCATGGGAAGCAGAAGTACACGGAATCAACACCCAACTCTTCAAAGAATTCCATCAAGCTATACAACTGATCAACCATCTGGTCATTTACGGTCAGAGCTACGGACACTTTGCCTTTGTACAAGCCCTGCTTTTGCAGATCCAACAGCAGCTGTATGGCGTGAATCACTTTTTTGAACGTGCCTTTGCCCCGAATCGCGTCATTCTCCTTCTCGAATCCTTCCAGGCTGACCAGCATGACTAAATTCTTAGACATTTTCAAAATGGAATCCAGCTTTTGTTCAATGAGAATTGCGTTTGTACAAATGGTTGTATGCCGGTCTTCCTTAGCCAGCAGTTCTGCCAGTTCATCGAACTTGGAGTAGAATAGCGGTTCTCCGCCCCACAGGAACACACGTGATTTGCGTTCTCTCGTTTCGGCGAGCAGTTTCTCCACGACGGGAATCTCGATTTCGTCTCTTTTCACTTCACTGGCAAAGCCGTGATGGAAGCCATCTGGATTCCATTCAAAGCAATGTTTGCAGCGAAGGTTACAGCCGTTATTAAGCTTGATTCCGATCTCATAAGGCACGGGTGCGGCATATGTCGGGTCCTCCCGGCGTTTCCTTCCCGTTTCGGCGAGCGGAACGAGGGTTCTTTTCATATTTTGGAATGTCAGCTTATCAAACGTAACTGCTGTTTTCGGCTGCATGCGTTTTCCTCCCCAAATGATTGATTTTTGATCGCTGCTCCAGCAAATGTCCGTACATTTCTTCGAGATGTTGTTCCGAGTAATCCAGGGCTTTCCATTCCGCGAATCGAATACCGAAACCACAGGATTCCCAATAGTTTGAATTCTGAAGCTCATGGTCGCCAAACGGCTCTAACATGACAAAAGGTATTCCGCAGGACAACGAATCGTTAAGCGTCGCTCCTCCTGGCTTGCTGATAATGGCAGCACAATTGCGCATCAGATGCGTGTAAGCAGAGTAATCACGGAGCGGAATTGCCCGAAGAATGCCATCTTCACGTACATATTGGTTCATTGGCGGAAACGAATGCCGCCCTTGGGCATCCCGACTCCACGGGTTCCATGAAGCCTCAGTTCCGAAGTAACGTGTGCTACCATCGTCTTCCTCGACCTCGGAAGGATCATAGACGATCACATCCAGCAAGTAATTACATTGACGAAGCTCTGCAATCGTTGACGCGTACGTTCCTATGCCCCAGCCGCCGCCATGGACCAGAATGCGTCCGTCTCGCTGTGCATAAGGCAGGACTTCCTTTTCATTGGAGGCAATATAATAATCTGGATACAACCTTGAAGGCTCGTAAAGCCAGACATTATCGTAGTCCGGATACAAGGACCTGTGTACTTTAAACGAGGGCGTATCGCACACATCCAAACGAATCAGTTGAATATCCAGAGACGAAGGTGCAATGGCTTTGTACCTCTCCAGGACCGGGAGCCAAAAACCGGTAAACACAGCAAAATGAGATACCCCATCACGTATCCATCCATCCAACAGCAACTGGACTTCCGCTTCGTTCAGGGAAGAGTCTACAGGCTTGGCCAGTTTATGCCCCATAAGGGCAACAGAGAAATCGGCATGAAATGCTTTTTTGGTGGAATTAATCTTGCCTCTGATTCCTTCATGATACAGGTTCTCCAGAACGTAAACGTCCGTTCGAACACCTCTATCTTGCAGGTAAGTGTTCAGATGCATAGCCGGAATGTATGCACCAAGCGAATTGCCCGACGCAAGCAGGGTAACCGAAGATGAATTCATGCGCAGCCTCCGCATTCCAGAATTAGTTGTACACTTTAATAGACAAGTCAGCGAGTACCTGTCTCAGACTTACGATCAGTTCATTGCGATGTTCGTCATCACGGCCCACCACCGAGATATACAATCGTCCCTTCGGCATACCACGATGACTCTGGATTCCCTCGGCTATACGCCGTGAGGTCAGAATATCATTCACCATTACGGTGTTAGATGAAATAGGCATAATTCCGTACTCACCTTGCCCTTTGAATAGAAGACCGGATACATGCAAGGCGTCGAGCAACTTTCCGAACGTGAAGCCTTCAGGTAGACCGAGAGAGAGGAAGGTAAGAAGGCCGCTATGGCCGTACGTTTTCCAGCCTTTATCGAGATAAGCATTAATAAGACCCATGGACTTGCGGGCGTTAATCTCAACAATGGGTACGATATCGCCATCCTCCAGAATCATGGAGTCGAAGCACACGAAGCCATGGTATCCATCCTCGAATAATACCCGAAGTGCCTTTTCCATCGTATCAAAATAACCCGCGCTCTCCAGCAGAAGAAGCAAAGTCTCATCTGCTCTAATAGAACCGCCGTAATTCTGCTGCTGATTTATCATTCGCTGAACGGAAATGAAATCTCTCTCCCCGCTCTTACGAATGAACCAGTGTGAGCTGAAATCAATCTCTTTTCTCAGCAGTGGTTCCAGCAGGAATTGCGAGCGCAATCCTCTTCTCTCCTGCTTGTCCAGATGCTCTGCTATCCTTCGCTGCATGGCTTCATTTTCAATGAGCATATTGCCCTTGCCGGAAACACCGAATGGATCTTTCAGCAAATACGCCCCTCGCTTCAGCAGCGTATTTCCGACAGCCTGCACTTCTACTACACTGTTCACTTCCGTGCCATAACACTTCTCTCCGATTCTGTTCACCAGTCGGTTAGAGTAGAATTTGGAATTTACACGTTTAACCGTCTCAAGGTCGGGCAAAGAACCCAACGATCCTTCGGCACGCAGGTACTCCTCCGTATCAGCCGTAATGGCATAAGGAGAGAGCTGTTTTTCGTTGTGGGTCAAGATCTCTTCACGCTGTTGATTGTCTGAAGCAAGACTGAACATGCACTGCTTGAAAATGTCCGGTTCGGGCAGGGTCCTCTTCTCATCGTTCAAATCAAAGTGATAACGGCTGCGAAAGGAAAAACCTAACCCGTTTAGATATTCGTACAGCTTTTGATCGATTTTGCAGCGGGTGTAGAGGATATCGTCTGGCCCGCAAAATGGAAACAACAGCTCGTCCATACATAAGACAATGGATTCCCTGTCCTTGTCAGGCATAGCAGGTAACTTGGCTAAGTCCGGATCCCTCCATCGCGTTTCAGGGTCAAACGTGCCCATAACAATTCTTGGAATCACCGCGGCCTCAATTCTGGACATCTTCGTACAATAATTGCTCTTGCGACTGGCAGCTTTTCAGAAAGGTTATAAATGTGTCGATCGACTGAAGATGTTCATAATCGAATTCGTCATAGTCAATAATTACGTTCAATTGATCCTCGACTTTGAGCATAAACTGGATCATTTGCAGAGAATCGAGACCAATATCGTTATTCAGATCCGTTGCTGGGGACAGGGATTGGCGTAGTTCCGGTTGGTCTTCTTTGATAGCGCACAAAATATCTACGATTTTATCGTACATGACTACACTCCTTTAAAGTGATCATTGTGTGAGGGTACAACCGAAATTATTACGCTTACATACCATTCAAATCAAACCTGAGCTTGGTGTTGATTTCTCCTCCCTCTTCCAAAGTTACAATTATTATCTTTATAATGACATTTTATGTCAAGGGATAAAAACCTGTGATTTCGCCCTCACCAACAAGGCTTCTAGCCACTAAAAAACCGCTATTTTAGCGGCCTCACAGGGTCGAACTTCCTCATTTTGTTTTGGACGATTTTCTCCCTTTGATAAGATCAAGACAAATTGTTAAAATTTATGTACTAGCGTTTAAAGCCACCCATTTAATAGAAAATGAGGCGAGAACATGATTGAAATTACGAATGAACTGGTTCGTCAATTAGTCGATAGTCAATTTCCGAAGTGGAAGGGTTTAACGATAACACCTGTAGAAAAAAGCGGGCACGATAACCGCACCTATCGATTGGGAGACGAAATGACGATTCGTTTACCGAGTCACGAACGTTACGCCTCTGCTGTAGAAAAAGAACTGAAGTGGCTTCCAGTTTTCCAACCTCAACTGTCCTTGCCCATTCCAGCTCCCATTGCCAAAGGTGAGCCCTCGGACGAATATCCCCTTCCCTGGTCAATCAACCAATGGATCGCAGGCGAGACCGTCTCGCATACTAACGTACTCGATCTCAGCGTATTTGCCGAAGACCTCGCTACATTTCTAAGGGAACTCCAAGCCATTGATGCTAGTTACGGTATACCCGCAGGCATTCAAAATTTTCATCGCGGCGGAAACTTATCGGTCTACGATACAGATACAAGGACCGTCATTGAAAAGGTATCCGGCCAATACGATTCAAAGCTCATCACTGAAATATGGGAGCTTGCGCTGGCAACGAATTATCAGGCGTCCCCGTTATGGCTCCATGGTGATGTTGCAGTAGGCAATCTGCTCGTGCAAGATGGACGACTATGCGGAGTCATTGATTTTGGAACTATGGGCGTGGGCGATCCTTCAAGTGATCTTGTAATGGCATGGAACTTTTTTGATGATGTAAGTCGTAATATATTCTTAAACTGCATGAATGTTGACCAAGATACGGTTGATCGTGCCCGTGGTTGGGCTTTGTGGAAAGCACTCATCTCCTACGATTGGAATGAACAAGGATCGGAAACCTCGAATTGGGGAAAGCGTGTCATAGATTTCATTATTCGTGACTATACATCGCTCTAAGCATATGACCCTACCAAATCCCTACGCGGGGCGCACAGCCCCGCATAGGGATTTCTTTCTGCTTATCCGTAGATTGGTTTTACATTTTATTTCGGCCATCTCATTTAACCTCTAAATCTTGCACTATTAATTCCAAATCAGTGTTGACATGAAGCCGAGGATAAGGCAGTTCGTTATAACGAGTTGGTGGGATGGTGTAGTAGGGATGCAGGTATGAACTGGGGAGCGTAAATTAATCTTACTATTGTGAATTTTTCATATATTGAAATAATAATATAGTGTGCGAAGGCAAGCTGCCGTGAGTTAACATTTGTAGCTATACGTTTAAATTCTCCCTTAATTCTTGGGTAAAAATCTGGCGGAAGCACCCCCTCCCTGTGGACATAGCAAGTACGCTTTTGTTATTGTGAATTTTTCATATAGTGAAAATATAAGGTTGTTGCCAATAAAAAAAGCCGCCTTTAAGGCGACTTTGTAATTATCATGCTATTTTTATAGCTGATAGAATCAAGTTCGTCCAATCCAGTCAGCTCCCGCTATTTCTTTCCAACGTTCTCTAATCTCGTCATATAACTCCTTACTCAGAGCTCCTTTGGCGACGAGATCCGCATTTTGCTGCCAACGGTTAGGTTTAGCTGTACCCACAATTGCCGTGTCTACCCCTTTTGTACTGAGCGTAAAACGTAAAGCCGTTTCAACGGCTGTTTGTGCATCTTCACCCAGAAAACCATAACCAAGTTCAGTTAAGCGTTTCCAGTATACATAGGGATACGCTTCTTCTGAAAGCGAGTCATACGTCCATGCCGCATTGGCAATGGGACGTTTGGCGATAACACCCATATTTCTCTTTCTTGCCTCAGGCAACGTCAGTTCGATAGCTTCCTGATCTGCAATGTTCAGCGAGGTTTCCAAGCTGTCGAACACACCTGTCTGAATGGCATAAAGGGCATCCGTTGTATCGCCGCTATATCCAATAAACCTTGTTTTCCCAGCTTCCTTGGCTCGCTGCAGCACTTCTATAACCGCTCCTTGCCGAAGTACTTCTTCAGAGCAACTATGAAGGTGGATGACATCCACGTATTCCGTTTTTAGTCTTCTAAGGCTACGGTCAATCGTTTGCTCTAGTACTTTGGCGTCCCAATCCGGGCCATCGATCCCGGCGGCATGTCCACATTTGGTAAACAAATAATAATCATCTCTGCGATGTGATAGCACATCTCCAATTAACTCTTCACTATCCCCATAACATTCAGCCGTGTCAATGACGTTTAACCCTGCATCCAACGCACTGTTTAGCAATATTTCTACATCTGCTTTGGATACGTCCTTTCCGATCTCCGCTCCACCAAACCCAAGTGTACTTACTTTCATGCCAGTGTTTCCGTAATTACGCAGTTCCATGGATCATTTCCTCCAAGCCTTGTGAATTTGGTTACAGATAATGAAAGTTCATATAGTACAAAATAGTTTTCGGTATGTATTACCCTTATGTTGGGTATTACACCCACTTGTTGTCCTACTTTATTTCCTCCAACTCGGTACATCCGTTAAATCAGGTTACGAAGAACTGACTCGGGTTCCCCAGTTCAGGATGAAATTTCTCACGAAAGCGGCCTCCCGTGTATTCTCCAATGATTTTTCGCCAGAATGCCTGAGCAATGACATTGTTCCGCACCTGGGTTACTTTCCACCTTCCAGGAAAACGTTCAAACAGCTCATAAGCGGCCCGGGTACCCACTCCACTACGCCGGTATTTCTGCATTACAAAAAACTCGGTCAAGTAGTAGTCATTATCTTTGCTGCCAGGTTCACAACGCTCTACTAATGCAAACCCTGCTGGTGCCTCATCACTTGTAATCAAAAAAGGAAACTTGCGGTCTTCCTCTGACCAAAAAGCGTCCAATCCGGGATACTCCGGGAAAATACCGTTACTATCCACATCAATATTCAAATATTTAGTAAAATCATACAGATAAAATTGCATTAAGTGCCGAATCACCTGACTGCGTTCCCGGGGAACCAGCTCTATTTTTATATTCATCCGGTTCACCTCCTCTGCTCTACTTATAACTCATACTTTAAAGCTTTACACCGCCAAGGGCAAGGAAGCATGAATTGGATTATTCCGGTTCCGTGATCAGGCTGTGACGATCTAAATATGGTAAACTAGGATATAGCATATTTTAGAAATTATTTTAACATGGGGGTGCCGAACTTGACCAATGTGCAAAAAGAGATCGACCGACGCAAGCTGGATGACAAACTGCCTTCCATGCCGTGGTTCGTTCAGCAATTCATTGACTATAAATTACCCGACTTATCTCCTTCTACGCTGCTTGAATATTTAAGGGATTACGAAGCTTTCTTTGGCTGGTTGCGTGCGGAAGGATTATCCGAGGCAAGCTCCAATAAGGAAGTTACATTGACTGAGCTGGAAGTCCTTCGAATGGAATCAGTAACATCTTATCGATTATTTCTGGCCACCAAGCGTGAAGGAGCCAACTCCAGAATCACGGTATCCCGCAAGCTTTCTTCCCTTCGTTCGCTCTTTCATTATTTGAGTCAGATTGCAGAAGATGAAGATTTCTACCCCCTGCTGAAACGAAACATTATGGCGAAGATTGAGATCAAACGCACCCATAAACCCAAAGATACAGCAGCCAAACTAAAGGGTAAACTTCTGGAGGAAGAAGAGTTACTGGAATTTATCGGATACATCCTTGAAGGATATGCCGTAGATATGGAAAAGAACAAACAGGCAATTTACTCACATGAGCTAAACAAAGAACGAGATGCCTGTATCGCCAGTCTCATTCTGAATTCGGGTTTGCGTGTATCTGAAGTGGTGAACCTGAACGTGGATGATCTGGATCTCAACAATAAGCTGCTGTATGTATATCGCAAAGGTAATAATGATGAGACGTTTAAGACGCCCGTGTATTTTAGAGAACAAGCCAAGGATGAACTCGCAACTTATATCAATCTGCGCCAATCACGTTACCGTACACCCAAACGGGAAAAAGGGCTGTTTATCGCTCTTCGCAATGGAGATTCAGAAGGAAGTCGGATGACCAAACGGGCCATACAGGCTATGATCATGAAGTACGCCAAACAATTCGGCAAGCCGTATCTGACTGTTCATAAATTGCGCCATTCTTTTGCCACAGACTATTATTTGCAAAATGATATCTATAAAACGAAGGAACAGCTTGGACACGCTTCTACGGAAACAACCGAAATTTACGCGCACCTCACGGATAAAACGATGTCTGAAGCCATTGAACGTCGCACAGATGATGGGATGTAGCCTATTTATGCTGCTCAGCATGCCGATTCATTAGATCCATTACATGGTAACTTAAAAAAAGCGATTCTTTCAGGAAAATGTCCTGCAAGGATCGCTTTTTCCATTTTAATTCATTCACAAAATTAATGAAAACATACTCTTTTCCTTACATTTCATGCCATTCAGTTTACATAATAATTATTTCGTCATAATCTTCTTTTCTCTTCATGACATTCAAGCGAAACCAGCCATCTTGCTATATCCTCTGCCTCATGAACAGAATGCCAAACGAGATCCCCACTTTTCTCCACACATTCCCTCTTGTCATCCGTCAGCCATGAAACAATCCCGACTGCATCCTGTAACGTCTCCATTAGAGAGAGATCTTTCTCTTCACGGACCATGACCAATTTGGGGTAAGGAGCTTGTTTGTATCCCTCAATTAGAATCCAGTCATACCTTGACAGATAGTTTATCATGTCTTCCAACGACGTTGCTTGTCTTTCAATGAGTGCGGTACGTTTCTCTGACAAAACAACGACTGCATCAGCCCCTGCCTGAGCAAAGCTGTAGGAATCGGTTCCTTCGTGATCCATCTCAAAATGATCATGTCCATCATGTTTAATTACAGCCACTTTTCGTCCAGCAAAGGTAAGGGACCTGGTAAGCGCAGCAATTAAAGTGCTTTTGCCTGTGTTTTTATATCCAACAATCTGCATGATATGTGGTGAAGTGATGCTTGTTTCAGCCATGTATGACCTACCTGACATGACCCGTAGGAAGTCTGAGAATTCGAACCTGTTCACCAGCAGGAATGCCTTTTTTCTCGGGCGGAACAACGATCAGGCAATCGCTGTCTTTAATGGTAATCATGACACTGGATTCATCCACACGCGCGGCAGAAGGTTTAGCATACACCATTCCGTTACGTATCTCAGTCCGTCCGCGTACAAATCGCGTAAAATTGTTCACCTTGGTATAGTCATCATCCAAAATGGCTGTCCATTCTTCCAAATATGGATGAGCATCGGCCTGAATCATACGGATCGTTGGCCGAACAAATAACTCAAAGCCAACAAAACAAGCTCCCGGATTGCCCGAAAGCGCAAAGAGCAGCTTGTCATTAATCACAGCAGCCGTCGTAACACTGCCGGGACGCATGGTCACTTTATTAAACAGCATCTCCATATTCCCTTCCCGAACCAAATCCCCCATAATATCATAATCTCCAACCGATACCCCACCTGTTGTGACCACCATATCATTATGTTCAAGCGCTTCTGCAAGCTTCGTACGTGCAGTATCTACGTCATCAGCAATCGAACCATACATAACCGGCTCGCCCCCCGCTTCAACGACCAGAGAACGAAGCATATAGCTGTTACTGTTCCGAA
Source organism: Paenibacillus sp. E222 (assembly GCF_013401555.1). Classification (NCBI taxonomy): domain Bacteria; kingdom Bacillati; phylum Bacillota; class Bacilli; order Caryophanales; family Paenibacillaceae; genus Paenibacillus; species Paenibacillus sp. E222. The sequence continues at coordinate 4,249,947 of NZ_CP058552.1, read as the reverse complement.
TACGCCCGGGTTGCAGCGGCTCGTCCACTTCCAATAATTCTGAACCTGTTGCAAAAATGGCTACCTTGGGGCGTTTGTATACAGGCACTTGACCTACGCCGAATGTCGCCAGCACGGATTGTTCACCTGCCTGAATAATCGTTCCTGCTTCAAGCAGCAATTGCCCCTCATATACCTCCAATCCAATCGGCGTAATGTTGGCTTCCGGCTGAATATGGCGCTTCAGGCCAATCCATTGTTCCCCATGCTCTTCTTTACTTTCAGTCATCTCCATCATAACAACAGCATCTGCACCTTCCGGTACCTGAGCTCCTGTCATGATCCGAGCAGCTGTACCCGATGTAATCGTAAGATCCGATATATACCCGCATGGAATTTCATCAATGATACGGAACCAAATCTGCTGCTCGCTGGATGCTTCAATCGTATCCGAACTTAGAATCGCAAATCCATCCATTCCGGAACGACGAAAGAATGGGTAAGGATGGGGAGCATGAATTGTCTCAGCAAGCGTTCGACCATGTGCTTGCTCAAGTGTTACCTTTTCTATTGAACCCGAACTGACATGAGCAGCAACTTTCGCCTGCGCATCCGGTACTTGTATAGCTTTACGGATAAATTTCGAAGTCGTCATATCCGTTGAATGTGAATTTATTTTCAATGGCGATAGAACCTCCCTGGGTCATTTGTTCATCTTAAAAAGTGTAGCCCGAAAGCCAGGTCATGACAAGTACTCTCCAACAACCCATTCACATGAAAGACGAATGGACAGACCATAATATGTAAGAGAAAAGGAGCTGACGTATGTGAACCAACGATGCGAATTATGTGGAAGGGAGCCTGTCGAGACAACCGTCCATCACCTGACACCAAAAGAAATGGGCGGAACGCACATGCCTACTGCCGATCTTTGTATCTCTTGCCACAAACAAATTCATTCCCTATATACCAATCGTGATATTATGACCTTAGGTTTAACTGGAATACAGGCACTAAGGCAAGATGAGCGCATCGCTCCTTATATCCGCTGGATTCGCAAACAACCTGCCACAACCATTCCTCGTGTTCGAAAGTCTCATCATGTCCGCAAATCGTAAAACAAAAAGAACAGCGTCCAAGGTCATGTTCAGTGGCATAGCTCGCTCCACCTTACCTTTTCACTGTTCTTCTGCGAATGATTTAATATTGCGGGTCCCTTTCATGAGAAGTGCTACCTACGCCTCATGATTCGGCCACCGCCAACCCTCGTTTTGGGCTTTTTATAAGAGCTCTTCGGTGAATCAAACAATCCTCCAAGGCCGCCACTGCTCTTATTACGATCAATTGTGCCTTTGCTTTGTTCCTTATTTCGGCTGAATAATCCTCCACCGGACCCTACGCTCGAATCCTTATCGCTGCCACGCCGGGTAATTGACCCTTTTCGGTCAACGGTAATCGGTGGAGCCACCTTTTTATCGCTGCTCGTCGGTGTCCGATAGGAGCCTTCTCTTGGCTTGTACGTGTCCTTGTTCGTATAACCCCGATACGTACCGGACCCTCTACCCCCGAACGAATCAAACAAATTACCGATTAATGTTGCGGTTAAGTAGCCTTGCAAAAAGGACGAATCATAATTCTGCCGAACATATTCCTTGGAATCCACCTCAACCAAGGTGTCTTCCACTTTATTCGGGTCTTGCTGCAAATGATAATACTGGTCCTGATACACCAGGAACATCCGCTCTGTATTTTCCGCCGAGATCTGATCCGGCTTCCGCTGTTCAGATAATTCCTGAGCGACCTCTGGAACGGTACGTTCGGCAGCTCGGTACACATAGGATGTCGTGTTACCACTGCCGCTGACCGATTCAAGCGGATATGTGTCCTGAACGGAAGGTGCTCCGCACGCGGACAGCAGCGACATCACAAGGCTGAGGACCAGCATTAATTTTAATCCATGTGCCAAGCGCTTTTTCATTGGAACCTCTCCTAGCTCGAACGAATCACTTTGATATCCGCAGGAAGAATGGACTCACCCTCATACAGTGTAAATCTTCTGTCTTGCCACTCCACACGCAAAAGCATGTTATCATCAGACTGATATTGCCATACTAATTGTTCCCCCGCCTGACCATAGGGTGTCCTGCCTGCAGTGGTTACCATTCCTCCGTATTCTTCCTCCAGATGATACGCACGTCCATCCAGATCCAGCAATGTAGGCACCTCATCCGGTGCATCGAGACGTCCATCAATGGGTGTATAGAGGGCATACCGGGTCATTTCCCGTTCTTCAATATGCAAATGTCGGATTGCCGTACCATCCTGCAACGTGAGGACAGCCGCATTCCGTGCTCGATGATGTACCCGCCCAACAACTTCATAGGTGACCAGCGAAACCTCACAGATATCACCAGGTGCCAGCTGAAGCATAGTTTTCTCTGCCTTAGGCGGTTCAGGTTTGGCTATTATCCCTTTAATCCGTTTCCACACACTCATGCCCATTACTCCTGTTCTTTATCTTATAAACAAGCTGCAATAATTAATGCGCCCACGATATGTAGGGCACCCGAGAACAAACCGTAACCTGTCTTGCCCTGCTGTATTCCCGTATCCAGATCCAGGTTGGCCCATCTCCGAATCATAAAGTGAACCACACTCTCCAGAATCAGCAAAATGACAAAGGAAACAACGGATACAAGCAACGCTTCTCCAAGATGACCCGCTGTCGAAATGGAGGTGGCGAGTACGTATCCCTGAGCAAACAGCTTCATAACCATACGTGTCGTAACGGCCATATTGCCGGCCTTCACTTCGGCAAAATCCTTATACTTCGTGAACAAAGAATCCACATACATCAAGACAAACAGCAAAACCGAACCCGATAACGTCCAGACCAGCATTGCCAAAATGTTCAAATCCATTTACATAGCCCCCACATTTCAACATGAACCGCAATTAAAAGCGAAGGAGAAACGCTGGTCTCTCCTCCGCTGGTGCCCCTGCTTGCTTACAAGGTTTAGTTCTTATTTTCGTATTGCTTCATCAATGCTGCCAGTTCATCCTCAACAGCCTGATCCTTACCCAGCTTCTCGAACTCATCGTCCAGCGATTTACCTTTGGACGACATCTCATTGCTGGCTTCAGCCTGAGCTTCCATCTGCATCATTTTTTCTTCCATACGCTTCATGCCGGCACTTGCAGTATCGGAGCTAAATCCGTTCAGCGCCTTGTTGATTTCGGTTTGAGCTTTTGCCGCGTTGTAGCGTGCAACCAATGTTTCGCGTTTATTTTTCATTTGAGTCAATTGTTTGCGCATTTCGTCCAGCTTGCCACGAAGGTTATCGGCAGAAGCCTTGTTTTGATCATAGCTTGTTTTGTATTCGGCCATCTTCTCTTCAGCGACTTTTTTCTCTTCCAGTGCCCGACGGGCCAAATCCATATTCTGTGCACGTGCTGCTGTATGTGCTTGTTCCTCACGTTTCTTCACGAGAGCTTCTTGTTCTTCGAACAGCTGCTTGAATTTCTTCTCAATGGCAATCTGTGCAGCAACAGCTTTCTCCGCATCTTCAAGATCTTCCTGCATATCCCGGATATATTGATCCGTCATCTTGATCGGATCTTCTGCCTTGTCAATAATAGAGTTAATGTTAGACATGGTTAAATCGCGTAATCGTTTGAAAATGGACATTATGGTATTCCTCCTAGTCGATAGTTCATCCTTGTATATAATCATACATACGTGGCAATGTTCTACTCGTTTCAATTTTAACAAAAAAAATCATAAAAAACGATTTTAGCCTATTTTGCTTACATCGAACTATTGAATTAGTCGACCCGTTTGGCACAGCTCCTCATCAAGCAGCTTCTCTGCAGTCTGCACAATCTCATCAATCTGCATCCGCGTAATGGCGTCAAAGTGAATCCCCATAATCACAGTGACGGTTACCTTTAAATGCAGGGCAGCCTTACGTGCCAGTCTTTCACACAGTTCTTGTTCTTTATGTCCTGGAATATGCACCGTAGCTCCACTCACCCGTTCACGATCTGGATAAAAAGTCGCTACTGCTCCAATGTGTGATCTGCCTCCTGTTACTATAAAAACCTTATCTTCTCCTGCTTCGATCACCTGTAACCGAACGGAATTTAAGTCGTATGTATTCATCCTGCTCCACCTGTCCTTTTCTATATATATGGTGGAATTATGGCTTTGATTTTCTGAATCAGCAATGAAACATCTCACAACATGCATAAATACGGATGGCCCCGGGCATACCAAAGAGAGCGCAATTTGGGAAAAGGAGGCACTAACATGCGTATACGCCTCATCATGTTATCCATCATGGTCATTCTTCTGGGAGGAAGTTACGCTCCTGCTCAGTTATGGGCTTCTTCAAGCCCGCAAACCGAACCTGCTTCGAAGTCTAATTCTTCCGAAGAGGAGCAGCTGACGCTGGGACAGCTCAGACAGAAATATGCGGATACATTCAAAACGAATGGCCCTTCGACAAAAAAGGTCGCGCTGACTTTCGATGACGTACCTGATCCACGGTTCACCCCGAAGGTGTTGGATATTCTAAAGAAATACAAGGTGCGGGCTACGTTTTTCATTGTGGGACATCGCGCCGAGAAACATCCGGATTTAGTGAAACGCATGGTGAAGGAAGGGCATATTGTTGGCAATCACAGCTACAATCACCCGGAGTTCAGTAAGCTGACCATGAATGCATTTCGCAAACAAATCTTACATACCGGGGATATTATTCGGGATCTGGTGGGGTACACACCCAAAATGATACGTCCACCTTATGGCGACATTAACGAACAGCAGCTGCAATGGGCAGCCAAACAGCATTACAGCATTGTGAACTGGAATGTCGATTCCCTGGACTGGAAGGGCCTCTCCAAAGAGGAAGTCAAAAAAAACATCCTGTCCGCCGTCAAACCGGGTTCCATTGTTCTTCAGCATGCAGGAGGCGGTGTCGGATCGAAGCTGAGTGGTTCCATCGAGGCGTTGCCTGAAGTTATCGAGGAATTGCGTAACCGCGGGTACGAGCTGGTGACTTTGGACGAAATGCTGGAACTGCCAAAGGGCAAATAGGTCAAAGAATCCAGAAGTCGGATATTCAAAAGGGTGCCCTTCAATCACATTCTCGTGATTAAGGGACACCCTTTACTGTTTAATTTAGATTTAGTTGGAATCACATATGATGATGTGCAGCTACGCTTTGATTTTTATTTCAAAATGTAAAGTTCAACATCCTGAATACCAAATGTGCTCACGGATTGTTTGCTGCCAGGAATAAAGATATCGATCTTATGGCCTTTAATGGCGCTGCCCACATCACGAGCGGTAGCAACAAATGCCTGTTTGGGCAGTCCTGGGTGTGTATGACCTGTCACCAGTACCTTAGTTCCCAATGGAATAATGCTTGGGTCTACTGCAATAGTGCCCAATTCGAGCGGGTTACCGAAGTAGTCCACAGCACCCCATCCTCCATTTTCGGAAGCATCCGAGGAGTATGCTGTTGCTTTTACGTCGACCGCTTTGCTGTAATCAAACGTTTTTCCCCAGGCTTGTACAACTTTACTATCCGCGTTAACGTCAAGACTTGCAGTAGTGATTGTTTTAGCTGCTGCAGCCGAAGCTGTGTTCACTGTTTTACCAGGAATCGTAATTTTCAAACCACCATAAATGTTGTAAGCTGAAATGTCATTGTTCGCTTTGATCAGAGCGTTAAGTCCAACTCCATATTGTTTGGATAAGGTGTAGAAGGTATCCCCTTCTTTGGCCACATGAACTGAATCAGCATGAGCCGGAACGGCCTGAATGAGCATTGCTGCTGTCAGCAAAGCTGTTGCTGTTTTGGCTATACGTTTCTTGTTAATCATGGTCTTCCTCCCTCATTATGCCTGCGAAGTTAGTTGTCGGATTCGGATGGAGGAAACCACCCTATAGGTTCAATTACATTCAAATATATGTAGCCCTAATTCACCCCAAGCCGTGTGCAAATGATTCTTCCCCAAGCACACTCTGCATCGTTACATCCCCCGCACTCCCAACTCCGGAAGTTTCGGCAGGAACAAATATATCACAATTTTGTAACCAAGAGTCGTAGTAAATGTTACCATCTGTCTAATTCACTTCAACATCATGGCTGAATCTAAGCGGTTTTTTTCAAAAAAATGTCTATTTGAGCTTATATCGCTGATGACAGAAACGTTACTTTTTATGTTAATCCGTGCGTTTCCTTACATAACAAAACAATCCCTGCCGACGGGTCGTCGACAGGGATGTATGAGGGGATGAAATTCTCATCCAAAGTATAGATTTTGCAATTTCATCCTGATCTTCATCCTGAATAACTTGGATGTATTAGAGCACTTTAGCAAGGAAGTCACGTGTACGTGCATGCTTGGGCTCACCGAACACTTCAGCAGGCGTTCCTTCTTCTACAATTACCCCGCCATCCATAAACAGGATGCGGTCACCCACTTCGCGTGCGAAGCCCATCTCATGCGTCACAATAACCATGGTCATGCCGCCCTCTGCAAGCCGCTTCATAACATCCAGGACTTCACCCACCATTTCAGGGTCCAGTGCAGACGTTGGCTCGTCAAAGAGCATGACATGCGGCTGCATCGCGAGCGCTCTTGCAATAGCTATCCGTTGTTTCTGTCCACCGGACAGCTGATTTGGATAGGCGTCTTTTTTGTCAGAGAGGCCCACCGTCTTGAGCAAATCTGCACAGATTTGTTCCGCTTCATGTGCAGGCTGTTTCTTCACTTTAATGGGAGCAATCGTAATGTTCTGCTGCACCGTTTTGTGCGGAAACAGATTGAAATGCTGGAATACCATCCCCATTTTTTCACGAGTTGCATTAATGTTGTGTTTCGGGTCAGTGATCGAAACTCCCTCAAAGTTAATCTCACCGGAAGTAGGTTTCTCCAGTAAGTTCAGACAACGCAAAAAGGTACTTTTCCCCGATCCGGACGGACCGATGACCACGACAACCTCGCCTTTGCCAATCGTTACGTTAATGCCTTTAAGCACTTCGTTCTTATCATAGGATTTATATAATTGTCTAACGTCTATCACTTGCACCCAACTTCCTTTCCAGTCGACCCAGCAGTTTGGACAAAATGAACGTCAGCACAAAGTAGATGGCTGCCGCAATCAGGAATGGATTCATCCCTTGATACGTAATATTTTTGACCACACTTGCCTGGTACATAATGTCCACCATACCGATAACCGAGATAATGGAGGATTCCTTGATAATGGTCACGAACTCATTACCGATCGCCGGCAACACCGCTTTGAACGCTTGTGGGAGCACGATGAAGCGCATGGCCGCACCTCTGCCCATTCCTAGGGAACGAGCTGCTTCCAGTTGGCCGCGATCCACACCCTGTATACCAGCACGGAAAATCTCCGCAAGATAGGCACCACTATTAATGGATAGTGTGATAATCCCCGCCTGAAGCGGCGAAAATGTAATACCGAACGTCAAGGCAAGCCCGTAATAGATAATCATCAATTGAACCAGCATTGGTGTACCACGAATAACTTCAACGTAAGCTGTTCCAATCCAACGCAGAATTGAGACGTCATGCAGACGTAACAGACAGATGATCAAACCGATAATTACCCCGAATATTACACCGAGTGCAGACAGTAATAGGGTGTAACCCACACCTGTTGCATAAAAGCTTTTGTATTGCCAGAACACTTGAAAAATGTTTTGATCTTTTTTCACCTTGTCTGCCATCAACTGGCTTGCTTCAGTGACCATCTGATCGATTTTATTTTCGCTTTTCAGACGTTCGAGCGTTCCGTTCACTGCATTCAGCAATTCCGTATTGCCCTTACGAATCCCGATTGCCGCTTCGGCCTGCTCTTCATCCGGAATAGCCGGAGCTAGTCCAATCACATCATCCAGGTAACCGGCAGCTACCGTATCCTCAACGATTGCAGCATTTACACGATTGGTCTGCAATTGCAGTACGATATCAGATATTTTATCAAGTGCTGTCAGTTTTGCGCCGGGGATTCCCTGGCCAATCGTTTCCTGAATGGAGCCCTTTTGGACACCAATTTTTTCATTTTCCAGATCAGCCATGGTTGGATATTTATCTTTATCCGCATTGCGAATCATGATGACTTGCTTGGATTTATAATAGGTATCGGAGAAGTCAATGCTTTGTCTACGCTCATCCGTTGGCGTCATTCCAGAGATGACCATATCCACACGACCACTCTGTAACGCAGGAAGAAGTCCGTCAAAACCCATATCCTCTATTACAAGCTCTGCGCCTAGATCCGCAGCAATTTCTTTAGCAATCGAAATATCAAATCCGACGATTTGGTCTTTACCATCAATCACTTTATGGAATTCATATGGTGCAAAATCGGCACTTGTACCGAGCACCAGCTTTTTACTGCCTGAATTGCCTGTAGTTCCCGTTGCCGACGCAACAGGTGCAACCGTAGTTAACAAGACCACAAGAGCTAGCAGCATCATGGTGTAACGACTAATCAATTTCAACCCTGTTCTCCCCTTATAATACTTTGTATGCTTTCTGTTGTTGATGCCTGAGTCATTATAAAGTAGAATGCATGATTATGCAATGCATTTCGACATTACAAATCCTGACTAGTTTCTGAAAAATAACCGCAACTATGATATAATTATTGAATTATTTTCATTTTTGCTTAAGGAGTCCAGCATGACACATACCAAAACACAAATTTTCACTGTAATTGATCAATATGCTTCCCGTTTTAAAGAGATTTCATCATACATTGGTGCGAATCCCGAACTTGGGAATGAAGAATACCTCGCCTCTGCCCGGTTAAAAGAAGAGCTTGCATACCATGGTTTTTCCGTAGAAGCTCCTGTCCTGGGCTTGGACACCGCATTCATCGGTACGTATGCTGCATCCAAGCCAGGTCCGACCATTGCCCTGTTATGTGAATACGACGCACTACCGGAAATCGGTCATGCTTGTGGGCACCATCTGATCTGCATGATGAGCCTCGGAGCTGCGGTAGGTCTGAAGTCCATACTGGATGAAGTGGGCGGAACATTGAAAGTGTTCGGTACACCAGCGGAAGAAACACGTGGGGCCAAAGTGCCTATGGCTGAAGCGGGTTTATTCGATGACTGTGATATCGCACTGATGGCGCATCCTTATTACGCGTATGAGAAATCTGGCAGCTCCCTGGCTATTGATGCCGTACAATTTGAATTCCATGGGAAATCTTCGCATGCTGCTGCAAGTCCACATGAAGGCATCAATGCCCTGGATGCGGTTATCCAGACGTTTAATGGCATTAATGCGTTCCGTCAACAAGTGAAAAGTACGGTTCGTATCCACGGGGTTATCAACAGCGGAGGACAGGCAGCCAACATCATTCCTGACTACGCTTCTGCTCAATTCTATGTACGTGCCTCAACGAGAAAAGAGTTGAATATTCTCACTCAACGTGTAATTCAGATTGCGGAAGGTTCTGCTCTGCAAACCGGATGCCGGCTTGTGACATCCAATTACGAGACATCCTATGATGAGATGGTCACGAATGAATCGTTATCTGCTGCATTCAGTGCTAATCTGCTTGAACTCGGCATTTCTCAAGAAGAGATCGTCAGTGGCAACGACCATGGTTCCATGGATATCGGTAACGTATCCTTGCGTTGTCCTGCAATCCATCCGTATATCCGTGTTGTGGACGAAGTTCATACGCTTCATTCCATTGAATTCCGTGATCTGGCGCTTCAGGAACGGGCCCTGGATGGTATGATCCTTGGAGCCAAGGCAATTGCTGCAACTGCTTATGATGTTCTTACACAGCCTGAGCTGCTGCAAACCATTCAAACAGAGTTTAAGCAAGCGAGTCGCTAAGTTTTTCGTGAACTGTTGTATATTAACCTAGGGTGTTCCCCATGACCTGCATTTCAGGTCTTAAGGGGCACCTTTTTTTGTTTTGAAAAGTACGTATATACGGACACAAGGTGGAGATGCTGTGAAAAGAAAACATTGAAAAATGTTGAAATTCTTACATTTAGCGACCGCACTTATGGTTCATATGCTCTCTAACTTGGTTATTTATAGCTATAACTGTATCTTGAGTTCAGGAGGTGTTGTCATGCTGCTCGAAGCGATGTATCACGTTCCCCGCGATAAATGGGCCTATGCTTATAATCCCTCGACGATTCACCTGCGTGTACGAACGAAGAGAAACGATGTGCAATATGTGACTGCACTGACTGGTGATAAATATGATTGGAATGGAACCTATAAAGAAATTCAACTGGAGAAAGCGGCTTCCGACAGTATGTTTGATTACTGGGAAACTGCAGTTAAGCCCAAATTCAAGCGCCTGACATACATCTTCCGCATTACCGCTGGTACCGAAAATATTTATCTGGCTGATAACGGAATTCATTATGCTCAGCCATATCCTACCGGAGGATATTATGAATTTTCCTATATTCATGAAATCGATGTGTTTAAGGTTCCCGAATGGGCCAAAGAAGCCGTGTTCTACCAAATCATGACCGAAAGGTTTGCCAATGGCAATCCCGACCTGAACCCTGAAGGAACCCAGGAATGGGGTGGCCGACCTGAACTGGATAACTACTTTGGCGGAGACCTGCAGGGGGTGCTCAATCACCTGGATGATCTGACTAAGCTCGGTGTTAATGCCATTTACTTTACCCCGCTGTTTCAAGCAAACTCCTACCATAAATACGATACCGTTGATTATAAAAAAGTAGATCCTCATTTCGGGGATAATGAGCTACTCAAAGAAGTGGCGGAACAATGTCATCGCCGTGGAATCCGGGTCATGCTTGACGCGGTTTTTAACCATTGCAGCGAAGACTTCCCTCCTTTTCAGGATGTACTGAAGAACGGCAAAAATTCCAAATATGCAGACTGGTTCCATATCAATGAATATCCGGTGCAGATCAAGGATGGTATCCCAACCTACGATACATTTGGATTTTATGGCAATATGCCCAAGTTCAACACTGCTAATCCCGAAGTAAAAGACTATTTGCTTGATGTGGCTGAATACTGGATCAAGGAGATTAAACTCGACGGTTGGCGACTCGATGTTGCGAATGAAGTGGATAACCATTTCTGGCGCGATTTCCGCAAAGTGGTCAAAACCGCCAATCCGGAAGCCTATATTGTAGGCGAAGTATGGAGTGATTCCCTCACCTGGCTCATGGGAGATCAATTTGATTCCGTAATGAACTACCCTTTTGCTGACAAGGTGCTTGAGTTCTTCTGTGGTTCGATGGATGGGTATAACTTCGCTAACGAGATGGGATCACTCATTATGCGTTACCCGCAACAGACGAATGAAGTCATCTTCAACATGCTGTGCAGTCATGACACCCCACGTCTGCTTACCCGAGCTGGAGAAGACAAACGCAGATTAAAATTGTCGGTTGTGTTTCTTTTCACTTATATTGGTACGCCCTGTATATTCTATGGGGATGAGGTGGGTATACGTGGAGAAGGTGATCCGGATTGTCGTAAATGCATGCAATGGGATCCTGCCAAGCAAGATCAGGAGCTTTATGACTTCTACCGTCTGATGATTGATTTGCGGAAAAGTAATGAGTCTCTGCGCAAAGGCCGCTTCCGTTTTCTGAAGGCCGATCACAACGATCCATGCATCATATATGAACGTATGGATGACACTCTCCACTTTACGGTGTGGATGAACAATACTCCGCAAGAACGTACCCTGTCACATCCAATGGAAACCATGGACTGGAAAGATGCCTTAACCGAAGATGCTGTTGTTCCCACCAATGGCATGATGAATATTAAACTTGATCCTTATGGATACCGCATTTTGTATAGACAATTGGAACCGAGCTAATACTTGCCAGAAAACTCCTGAAATATGGAACGACCCTTTAATGGATCATTAGATGCTTCAGGAGTTTTCTGACGAAGACTTTACTGAAGCTATAACTTCGTCGTTTTCAAATCCCCTTTCGCATCTATGGTGATTCTCCACCGCGTAGAATTCGGACCCTGCATGACCATTTCATTTACGAATTGATATAACGTTCCATTATTATCCTTAACTAGATCTACAACTATGTTTTTCCCGTTTGTGAAGGGACTTGCGCCAAAGAGATAACGTCCCGCCGCACTTGCCGCAACCATCAGCATGTTATCTGTTATGATATTGCCCTCCACCGTGTTATTAACCATGTCCAGATGCACTGCCCACCATGTTCCCTCATATTTTAAGCGATTTCCAGTAATGATATTGTTGGAGCCACGTAATTGAATACATGTACCTTTTCCTGCAACTGAATTATGAGAAAAGGTACAATCATTATGCAGACTGACCATCCGGTCAGGATTGGTCGTTTCAAAGCCAGGCTCAATGATGTTGCTTGATGCAATCACTCCATTAGCGATATCCATGGCAATGCCCGCTTGGGCAATATAATTGCCTTTTACGATAATATGACCATCCGCCACAATTCCCCAGTGTTTACCTCTAGGAATAATAATGTTGTCTGATATAACTCCGATGTCCATGCCTTCTGGACCCGTACTGGTTTTCGCTTCTATGGCAGCAGTAGCACTTGACCTGGAGATGGTGTCGATCAGGTTACCCTGGATTACAAACAGATGGTTGCTTAAGTCATTAGGATTATATTGGGAGGGAAGGAAAGATACTGAAATAACAGACGTGATTTTGATATCCTTAAAGACATTGGAGGTTACAAATGCGCCTTCAAAACCGATAAGCCCCACACCAAATGCTGTTCCAATCAGGCTATTGCCATGTATGTGCAGGTTTTTGGCTCCAGTCTCTCCTCCCTCATTGTTACAGGTAATCCCACCACCGACTGTAGGCATATTATTTACCTGTTGTCCGCCTGAAAAAGAAGCAAAATCTGAATCACTGGATAATACAGGAGTGTGCAGAAAGTTGTCGGTGATCGAAACATGCCATGTTCCCTTGACCAGGATGCCATCCCCCAGATAGCGGTAACAGTCATTCTCACGAATCACCACAAAAACCAAATGACTCCGAACTGCAATCGGCTCTTCTCCCAAGTGATGAAGCTTATTGTTTCTTATGACGACATTTCGGGCGGGATTGTCTTGACTGCTGGAACCATTCACTCCAATGCCATCGGTAAATTTACTAATATCATTATGCTGCAATAGTACATTGCTCGAATTCTCGATGTTAAGCCCTGTCTTGTTTTTACTCCAACCTGCTTGAGTCGTGCGAACCAAGGTTAAACCACTAATTTCTACATGATTGCTTCCTTCAATTCGGAGTCCTTGATCCGAGACCTCCAATATTGCACCTGGCAGTGCCTTGATGATGACGGATCTGCCGCTAAACGTATAAAACCAGCCCGTCTTAACAACTTTATAGTGCCCTGATGTAAATAATAAAACGTCACCTTCCTGTGCCGAGTCAAAAAAAGCTTTGATCTGAGCTGTCTGATCGCTTCCATCTCCGGGAGCAAAATTCCTTACATCAATATGGCTACCTGTCAGCGTGGATTGTACAGAGGCGATATTACCCATGATCTGGCCAAACATTTCATTCATTTTGACGGAATCATACCCGTCGGCACTGCTTAAAGCCTGCAAATTAGGATTGTAAGTAGAGGTAAAATTAATGTAGTTGTTCATTTTAAATTCGCCTCCTCCTTATGATCGTACAAAAAAGCCACAGTACGAATATACTGCGGCTGATTTGTGCAAATCTATTTCACAGATTCAAGCATTATGCGGCGATAAATATCCATATACTCTTCTGCTGAGACGTTCCAGCTATAATCTCCGCTCATTGCATTTTTCACGATTTTTTTCCAGTGCTCGGGCTGACGGTAAAATTCTTCAGCACGGCGAATGGTGTTCATCATATCATGTGCGTTAAAGCTGGTGAAGGAGAATCCATTCCCCTCTCCGCTGAATTCATTGTATGCCTGCACCGTATCGTTCAGACCCCCTGTTTCCCGGACAAGCGGTACACTGCCATAACGGAGTGCAAGCAGCTGGCTAATGCCACATGGCTCGAACCTCGATGGCATCAGGAACAGATCACTGCCTGCATAAAAACGGCGGGATAACCCATCATTAAACGTAATCTGAGCAGACATTTTTAGCGGATAACGATTAGCTGCCTCACGGAACCAGTGCTCATAAGCCGGATCCCCAGTACCCAATACTGCGAACTGAATGTCGTCATAATACAATAATTCATCCAATACACGACACACCAGATCCAACCCTTTGGAATCCACAAGCCTTGTAACCATCACCATTAGTGGAGCATCCGGACGTACAGGCAATCCTAATTCCTTTTGCAGCTCGATCTTGTTCTCGATTTTCTTGGACAGGCTGGTTCTGTATTTAACCGCAATTTTATGATCCGTTGCGGGGTTGTAACTCTTGGTATCAATACCGTTCACAATCCCACTGAAACGATCGCCCAATGAGCTGAGCAACCCATCCAGACCATAGCCATAATAGGAAGTTTGCACTTCCTTGGCGTAGGTAGGGCTGACAGTTGTTACATGATCCGCAAAAACGATTCCTGCTTTGAGAAAATTGACATTGCCATAATATTCTGCCCCATCCACCGTGAAATACCGATCATCCAGCTCAAGCAGATCACTGAATAAATCATGTGGAAACACACCTTGATATAACAGGTTATGTATCGTAAAAACGGTTTTCATGTCACTGTAGAAGGAATCATGCGCATAATGAGCCTCCAGTAATAAAGGAATCATGCCTGCATGCCAATCGTGACTGTGCAGCACATCCGGCTTGAATTCAATTTGCGGCAGCACCTCGAGAACAGCACGATTGAAGAAGGCAAAACGCTCCCCGTCATCCATATACCCATACACGCCATCTCGTCCAAAATAGTATTCATTGTCTACAAAGTAGACAGGAATTCCGTCATGAACCAGCATCTCGATTCCACAATAAGGTCTGCGCCAACCCAGAGGAACATCTGTTGTGATGACAGGCTCCATCGCTTCTTTATACTCACCCGCAATGCCCTTGTATTTGGGTAAAATAACACGAACATCTGCCCCACTTTTCTTTAATGCCTGTGGTAATGCGCCGATGACGTCAGCAAGGCCTCCTGTTTTGATAAATGGATGTACTTCAGCAGCAGCAAATAGAATATTCATGCCTTCGTCCTCCTTTTGGGTTTAACTGTAGTGCTATCTTTTGTTTTACTGGTTTTAGTGGTACTGGCTTTTTCTCTGACGGATTGAACTTCAAGGGGCAATGCATCCGTTTTCCGACGTGTGTTCTTTTTTAAAATAACTACGCTTAGCGGTGGCAAAACAACTTCCAGACTATGTGGTTGCCCATGAAAAGGAATCTTTTCAGTAGTAAGCTGCATATCATTGATAATGCCTGATCCGCCGTAATCGGAATGATCACTGTTCAGAACTTCGGTATACATACCGGGACGCATGACACCAATCCGGTAACGCTCCCGCTTGACTGGCTGAAAGTTAATGAGCACAAGGAGTGTATCCGCAGGTTTTTTTCCTTTGCGCACATATGAAATGACACTTTGGTCCTGATCATCCGGAGTGATCCATTCATAACCGTCAAAGGAATGATCAAGCTCCCACAAAGCTTTTTCGCCCAAGTATAGCTCGGACAGATCCCGTTCAAACTTGTGGAGTTTACGGTGACTGTCGTAGTTCAGCAAAAACCAGTCCAGTTGATCCTCGTCTTTCCATTCGATAAACTGGCCGAATTCTCCACCCATAAACAGCAGTTTTTTGCCTGGGAAGGTCATAAAGTACCCCATAAAGGCACGCATGCCGGCAAACTTCTGCTCGTATGTTCCTGGCATCTTGTCTAGGAGCGACTTTTTGCCATGAACGACCTCGTCATGCGACAGAGGAAGCACGTAATTTTCTGCAAAGGAGTATACGACCGGGAATGTCAGCAAATGATGTTTGGAAGGACGCTCGTGAAAATCCGATTCCATGTAGTCAAGGGTATCGTTCATCCAACCCATGTTCCATTTGTAGTTAAACCCTAACCCACCCTGATCTACTGGCGAAGTAACCATCGGCCATGCACTGGATTCTTCTGCCATCATCAGTGCATAGGGAAAGTACTTGAAGACCGTTTCATTCAACTGCTGCAAAAAAGCAACAGCTTCCTTGTTCTCCAGGCCACCTTCGTTATTCGTTCGGTATTGTCCTGGCCGCTTTTCGAAATCCAACTTAAGCATGCTGGTTACGGCGTCAACCCGCAGTCCGTCGAAATGGTACATCTCCATCCAGTACAACGCATTAGAGATCAAGAACGAACGAATCTCTGGTTTAGAGTAGTCAAAGCTGAGGGTGCCCCAGCCTGGTCTCTCTGCTAACAGTGGGTCTGCATATTCATACAAAGGCGTTCCATCAAACAAACGCAAGCCATGAGCATCCTTGGCAAAATGTGCAGGGACCCAATCGAGCAATACGCCTATTCCTGCCTGATGTAGCGTATCAATCAGATACATCAGATCTTTAGGTTGCCCATAACGGCTGGTTGGCGCATAAAATCCTGTATTTTGATACCCCCACGAAAGATCGTAAGGATGTTCACTCAGGGGCATCATCTCAACATGGGTATATTTCATCTCCAATAAATAAGGAACAAGCAAGTCTGCAAGTTCACGATAACTGTACAGAGTTCCGTCTTCTTTCCGTTTCCAGGTTCCAGCATGCATTTCATAAATATGTAGAGGTTTGTTATACACGCCTCGTTGTTTGCGTCTCCACGCGCCATCATTCCATTTGTAACCTTCAATGGAGCTGGTGACGGATGCCGTACGCGGACGTACTTCCGCCTGGAAAGCATAAGGGTCAGCTTTCAGCAATTCGGTACCATCTTCCGTTAATATACGGAATTTGTATAAAGTTCCTTCACTGATTTCCGGAATAAAACGACTCCAAAATCCAGAATCGGGTATCTTATATAAAGGTTCCTGTTCACCTTTCCATCCATTACGATCTAAAGCCAGTCCTACTTCTGTGGCATTCGGAGCCCACACAGTAAAACGGTACCCCTGACGATGATCTTCGATCGCAGGCTGTGCGCCCATTATTCGATAACTGTGATGAAGGTTTCCTTCATGAAACAAATAAATGTGCTCCGGCGAAATTTCCGGGTTTGTTAACGGTTGAATGGCCAAGAGATCACCTTCTTCTCCAGAAAATAGATATAACATTAACCATTACCCCATTCTAGCCAAGTTGAAAAGAAAAATGCGGTGTGTAAAAAAATGTTGTAATTTTTCAGGATTTTTACAGTATACATCGTTTCAATAGCTCCGCATTGCGTTTATGTATGTACTACACTGGACAAATATCTTGGGAGGGAAACGATTATGTTTAATAAAGATTGCATCGCTATGCTGTTGGCGGGAGGAGAAGGGAAGCGATTAGCCCCTTTAACCTCAAGTATCGCAAAACCCGCTGTACCGTTTGGCGGGCACTACCGGATTATCGATTTTCCTCTCAGCAACTGCGTAAACTCAGGAATCGACACCGTAGGTGTTCTGACGCAGTATCAAGCTGATTCATTACATGATCACATTGGTGGAGGAGAACCTTGGGGACATGGTACTTCAAGTGAGGCAGGAATTTCCTTACTTCCATCTTATCATACAGGAAATGACGAATACTTGGGAACCGCGGATGCTATTTATAAAAATATGGACTATATTGACCAACAAAACCCCGAAAATGTTCTAATTTTGTCGGGCGACCATATTTATCATATGAATTATCGTGAAATGCTGGAAGCTCATACAGCCAATGAAGCGGTAGCGACCATTTCCGTTATGGAGGTTCCTTGGGAGGAAGCCCATCGCTTCGGCATTATGGCCGCGGATGAGAATCTGAGAGTGACTGAGTTTGCCGAGAAACCGGCCGAACCAAAAAGCAATCTGGCTTCCATGGGCATTTACATGTTCAAATGGGAATACCTGAAGCGCCACTTAATCGAAGATGCCGCAAATCCGGAATCCAGCCATGACTTCGGTAAAGATGTGATTCCTCAAATGTTGAATGAAAATACCCCTCTCTTCGTATATAACTTCAATGGTTATTGGAAAGACGTGGGTACCGTGAAGAGTTTATGGGATGCGCACATGGATCTGCTTCATAACGATGAAGACTGGAGCCTGCAAAAAGAAGATTGGCCGATGTTTACTCGTGACTGGAGAACTAAACCGAGTGCATTCAAAGCACGTCATACACGCGCTGAGCTCCTGCACTCCATGATCCATGAATCCTGCGCTATTGATGGCCGTGCGGAACGTTCTGTTATTTTCTGCGGAGCCGAGGTTGGTAAAGGTTCTGAGGTTAAAGATAGCGTGATTATGCCAAATGCACGGGTAGGTCGCGGTGTTCACATCGAACGCGCCATCATTGGTGAAGGTGCCATCATCAAAGACGGCGCCATTGTCAAAGGCACGGCGGATGAAATCGTGGTTGTTGGACCGAATGAGATTGTTTCCGCCAAACCGGCTGTGCGCACGCAACCTGTGCGTATACTGAAAGATGTTTATGAAAAAAGCGGGCGTTTGCGCGCTGGTGAACTTTCTTCATAAAGCATAAAGAAAAGGCGAGCCATATGGCTCGCCTTTTTGGTACGGTAAATCCCAACATTATTTCAAGCAATAATACGCAGCCTTAATGTTGCCAACAAAAGATTATGTTTCTTCCTTATCGGACTCTGTCTGCTGGGCCTGTGTCTCCTGAACTTCTTCAGAGTCATTGTTATGCTTATGAGCTTCACTCACCACAGCCTCTTCTTCAGGTAATGCTGGTAAAGAAACGGTAACTGTAGTTCCCGACCCAAGCTCACTCTGAATCGTGATTGTGCCGTCATGCAGTTCCACAAGTTCCTGCGTAATGGCAAGCCCCAGCCCAGTCCCCCCGTTTTGGTGATTTACCTGGAAGAACCGGTCACGTACCTTGATTAAATGTTCTTCACTGATACCAATACCCGTATCCTGAACAGCAGCTATGATCTGACCCTTCTCTTCTTTGACAGAAAGGAAAATCCACGAATTCTCATGAGAAAATTTAATCGCGTTGTCAACCAGATTAAGAAAGACCTGTTTCAGCCTATTGCCATCCCCAAATACGTTAAACGCACGCGTCTCATCTGTGTCCAGCTTGAGATGTACTTGCTTTTGCTCCGCTTTGGCCCAGACGTTCAACATCGTTTCCTGAACAATTTCTCGAATGCTGACCGAGCCTTTTACAAGCTTCATCTGATTTTGCTGCAATTTGGAGAAATCGAGCATTTCTTCAACAAGACCGATCAATCGCTCGGTTTCTTTGGATATAATACTCATTCCAATTCTCGTTTCATCGGGATCATACCCGCCTGAATCCAGGGTTTCGCTCCACCCTTTGATACTGGTCAGAGGTGTCCGCAATTCATGCGAAATAGATGAAATAAAATCGTCTTTAATCTGGTTACTGCGTACAATCTCATGTGCCATGAAATTCAATGTAGATGCAAGTTCACCAAGCTCGTGCTTGTAATTCCCTTTAACTCTGACATCCAGACGTCCCCGGGCCATTTGAGCCGAAACGGCTGTAATGTTATTGAGGGGTCGCACAATTGAATTCGCCATTCCGATACTGATAATTAAAACAATGACTAGTACAGCCACGCCTACAGCAACGGCAAGCAGTCCCATAACCAGAAGCTTGGAATTAACCATATCCAGCGAGGTGAGATACCTCACAATATACGTATTTTCGCCACCCAAATCTAGCTTGTGGGATACAGCCATGACTTGCTCACCCGTAAGGGGTTGTCTACCCACCCAACGGCCTATGCTTCCGTTCATGGCCTGTGATATATCACTCGTTTGAAGAACGGCATGCTCGGACTCAAAAGCAGTTGAACTAGCTAAGACTCGGCCATCCATATCAAGGATTTGCAGCTCGGTACTACCCAATTGTAAATTGGCGAGCAAATACGATAAATTATTAGCCTCGTCCGTACGAGATAACGTCTCTTTAAAATCATTCGTCGAAGTAATCTGCTGATTAATCGTATTATAAATACTCTCGTAATAATACCTTTGCACTGCAATCAAAAATACGAATTCGACCAACAGCAGAGCCAGAAAAACTACAATAAAGTAATGTAGTACGATCTGCCGTGTGATGCCTTTTTTGATCATTGATCCCGGCCCTTCCATTTGTACCCGTGTCCCCATACAGTCTGCAGGTACTCAGGTTCGGAAGGATTGTTTTCAATTTTCTGACGCAAGCGGCGAATGTTTACGTCCACGATTTTGGGATCACCCATATACTCTTTGCCCCACACATGATCCAGCAGCACATCACGACTGAGTGGTGTGTTTTCTTTTTCTAGGAAAAATTGAATCAAGGAAAATTCAGTTGGTGTTAACTCAATTAATTCATTTTGTTTCTTGAATTGCTTGGAGATCAGATCGAGCGAGAACGGCCCTGATTGGAACGTTACCTTTGCAGCTGTCTCCCGGTGAACATTGACCCGGCGAAGCAAAGATTGTATACGTGCAATAAGCTCGGTTGGACTAAACGGCTTACTTACGTGATCATCTGCCCCAACGGATAGCGCATATACCTTGTCCTGCTCTTGCACTTTGGCTGTCAGGAAAATAATTCCTAGACGTTCATTCGTTTCACGGATTCGTCGACACACTTCAAAACCGTCAATTCCAGGAACCATGACATCCAGCAAAGCCAAGTCAATATCTGGTACGGATTGTAAAATACGAAGCGCTTCATGTCCGTCCCCCGCTTCAAGCACTTCGAACCCGTTTCTCTTCAAATTGATAACAATAAAACTGCGGATGGATTCTTCATCCTCAAGAATAAGTACTTTACTCATTAAGTTCGTCCTTTCTGTTCAGATGCGACATATTGTCCAGTAATCCACCATCGTTATTCGCAGATTGTGCGCTACGATAGGCAATCACTCGATCATTTGATTTGGTAATTTCTTTCCACCCTTTACCCTTGTCTTGTTCCCACTGCGTAAGTGTGAAATATTTAATTTCACCCACCGTTTCATCCGTATCAATCATTTTGAAACGAATATATTTCCCCTTTTCTGATTTGGTATCTATCGTAACTTTTCCGTACCAATCCGTTTTCAGGTTAAGATGGAATGCATTCGCATCATCACGATACTGGAAGGATACGAAATCTTTACCATCCTTACCATTCCATTGATAGAAAGTATAGAACCACATCCGAGCATCAAATACGTAATGTTCCCAGCCTCTGGGTGTTTCCTTCAATCCAAATTCAATAATACCATCATTATTAAAATCACCGCTTAAAATTTTGTCATCTCTATAAGTTTGATCAGGGGAATTGAATGCATACACCAGTTTGTTGTCTTTTACATACACAATCTGTGTAAACGTACTTCGGTCGTCCAATTCAGCATCCAATAGAAAGCCCACTTTATCTTTGGCAATTTGACCACCAAGTGCATTATAAAATTCTTTTACTGTATAGTCTGTTTGTATTCGGTCTACTTCCTTGAAGCTGCCATCATCATATTGATATAGAGCAATGGAGGCAAATCCGCTAGTATTGAGCGAAACGATTGCAAAATCATTTTTTTTGTCCCCGTTCAGATCCAAAGGATTCCCTTGCAAATCATCAATAATTAATTCATTATAAGGTACACCGCCCATCACCTGTTCAAGGGCCCCTCCTTTATAGGAATAGGCCATTAAGGCTTTCTGCGCTTCAAGGCTCACTCCAAGAACAATATCAGGATTGCCATCGTTTGTGATGTCCAGCAGTTTAAACGATTGCAAGGTATTTCCTGGAACATCAAAAGTAAGTTTTTTCACCCAGGTATCACCCTGTTCTTCGAGAAGCATGCCGTGAATCCGCACATTTTCGCTCGGAGTTTCGTAGAAAACAATGGCTTCTCGGGTTCCATCCCCATCCAAATCTGCCACCCGTATCATGCTTGTGTTGTTCAAGTCTTTGGGCCGAATTAATTGGCTTTCAGGGGGTTGTTCTTTCTGTACAATAGTAAGAAGTCTCTCCTTGTCCATCGACATCATCGGTTGTTTCATTAAAAGCTTGGGATCACTCAGGACAGTGCATCCGCTAAGAACGGAGCCGAGTACAATTATAGCTGCTCCCCCCGCTAACAGGCGCCCCCACCGTGAATTAAGCAAATTCATCACTCTTTTCAATAGTTTAAATCATATTTTTTTCTTGTTGTGTCAAGCGACGTCCACGTATATCAAAAGCAATTTTGCCTTCCGCAAGACCCCAGATGCGGGTCGCATGTTTCTCTGCCATTTCAATCGGCAATACTGCTATCACGGTAGCTCGTTCCTCTTCGCACAATTTGCGCAGCGTTTCCAGCACCGTATCTGCGGTATGAGGATCAAGTCCGATGACAGGCTCATCTGCCAAAACAACTTTGGCACCATGCGCGAGCGCTCTGGCAATTGCAACACGCTGCTTCTCGCCACCACTGAGCTTCTCTGCCGTCTGGTGTGCTTTATCCAGCAATCCGAGCCCTTCCAGATAATCCATCGCACCCATATAATCATCCGAACGAACCATACCTGTTACCATTCTCCACAAAGGGGTTTGACCAGACCGACCGATCAATACATTTTTCAAAGCTGTACGTCTCGGATACAATTGCGGATTCTGTTCCAAGTATGCCCATTCCCGTTTAATTTTCCGTTTTCCGGACCAACCTTCTTTTATAATCTCGGCGCCGTCCACCGTAAATTGACCACTATCCCATTTTTCCATCATAGCAAGGCATTTAAGCAGCATGCTTTTCCCGCTGCCACTCGAGCCTACTACACCGATCATTTCTCCCTGTTGCATATCGAACCGTATATCCCGCAGAACCGGAACCCGGTCCGCTCCAACGGATTTGCTTAAACCCTCAACTCTGATCATCGCGATGTCTCCTCTTGTCCATGTTTTTCCCTACTACTAGTGTACTCGGAAATGGACATCAATTTCCATGCGAACACCAGCTTCTATTTTACCACAGATTCGAGCATAGGTTTACGACGAAATAATACACCTGCTGCACCAAAAAGAAGATACATGAATCCAAGCAAAATAAACATGCTTCCTGGTGAAATCCAGTTGATCACTTGCCCACCCAGATTCGGTCCAATGATGCTTCCAATTGTAAAATGAAATGAGGCCACCACGTTCGCTGCAGGCAGCAGCGCTTTTGGCAAAATATCTGCGGCATAAGCCAGGCCAAGCGAGAAAAATGAACCTACCAGACCTCCTGCTATGGTCAACAGCACAAGTGTCCACCAGAAATGTGTGCCCGCAACAGGAACCAGCATGAAGATGATCCCCCCAGTAATACCAGCAAACATTAATGTTTGCTTACGTCCATAACGGTCACTCAACATGCCTAGCGGTAATTGCAGGAACAGACCACCAATTCCGACAAAAGGCAGCAAGGACGATATCTGATTGGCATCCAGACCAATACGCAGTCCGTATACCGGAAAATTGCTGTTCATCCCGGCTTCCATGTACCCGTACAATAACGCAGGCAACAGCGCATACCACGCCCAACCCAGGCTCCGACGGAAACGGCGTTCAGGCAGTTGTCCATGTTCAGCCTTTTCCGGCTTCGTATCGGGAAGCTTCATTAATACAAGGATAAGCACAGCAGCCATACACACGAATAATACCCAGAATGGAACGGCATCTCCAAACCCAAGCAGTTTGATTCCCAATGGGCCAATACTGAATCCTAAACCATAAGACATTCCATATAAAGAGATGTAACGTCCGCGTTTTTCGGGTGCGGTCACCAGTAGTACCCATAATTGGGCAGAATAATGGAGTGCACTATCCCCGATTCCGACGACGAGACGCAATATGAACCAAATTTTGATATCCGGAAAATAAGGAAACAGAATCAGGGGAATCATGACAAATAACAGTCCGCCGATAATCAGCTTTTTGAAACCAATAGCTCCCAGCAATCGTTCGGCCACCAAGGTCATGGCAAAAGAGCCAACGTACAGTGCGGCTGCATTCAATCCGTTTAAACCCGGTGAGACTCCCTTTTGCTCCAAAAAAATCGAGAGCACCGGTAATAAAAGGCCCTGACTGATCCCCGCCACAACAATAACGGTAATCAGAATGAGATAGTTTGATGTAGAATGTGATAATTTGGGGGTGGTTATAGATGACACAAAAATCATTCCTCCTGCAAGCATACAAAGAAAAATCGCCATCACTGACGACCTTTCAGATGTTATATCTATTCTATTGATCATGCATGGTTAAGCCTGGGGTTTTGCCCCGGACTTGAACATTATAGTGGACAACGCCCTGCAAAACAAGCCATAATAGTACTTAAGTCGCTGCGTACATTTAGATGTGACGGGAGGATTCTGCATCATATGGCTTATCACGTTAAAATCGATGTTTCACCGATATATGAAATGCTCAACAGCTTTTTGGTCTATGTAACGAAGAAATGGATTCAACATCTGGATGTTGGCCCCGAATGGATCATTGAGGTGGAAGGCAAACTAAGTTCCAATGTTCGAGCAGCGCTCGCACCTGCTGCCACCTGGCCTTTTGATGACTTTGATGTATTATTTGCATGGGCGGCCTATCGGAACACTTCTAATGAGAATATTGATTTTCTGGATATGCTTGCTG
The DNA here is from genome assembly GCF_013401555.1 of Paenibacillus sp. E222. Taxonomy (NCBI): domain Bacteria; kingdom Bacillati; phylum Bacillota; class Bacilli; order Caryophanales; family Paenibacillaceae; genus Paenibacillus; species Paenibacillus sp. E222. The sequence goes on along the minus strand of NZ_CP058552.1, from coordinate 4,225,213 downwards.
GACTGACAGCCGAAGAGCTGTTCGCACGCGTATCTGTTCTGCTTCCCCATCTTACAATAGAAGAATCTACACGTATTCGGGATAGCTATGTGCCACTTTTACGACTCTGGGATCAGCATTACTGCCAGAATATGAGTGAGGATTATCGTACCTGGCTCGAGGAAGACGCTGAAGAGAAACGCGTACTGCTTGATAAAATGGGGCCTGAACTCCTTATTGAATACGCTACTGCGGGTGTTCTGGTTGAACCGATGCCTGGACTGGATGAAGTTATCCTGTTTCCAACCGTCCACAACCGTCCTATTAATATGTACTGCTTCTATGAGGGCATGATGATCATGCAGTATCCTGTAGACGCACCGGAAGAGGATGAAGACCAACCACCGACCTGTCTGCTTCGTTTCACACATGCCCTGGCTGATCCGGAAAGACTCCGTCTGCTCCGCTACGTGTCAGGTGAACCGAAGTCGCTCGCCGAAATGTGTGAAGAGTTGGGCAAAGACGAGGATATGGTTAAAGATCAGGTTATGGCACTGCGCATCGCTGGACTGCTGCGAACCCATCTGCTCGGCAGTAATCGGAAAGAGAAATACAGTATTCGACCGGATGGCGTATCTGAATTGAACATGTTCCTGGAATCCTATATTCGCATATAAAAATATGAACAACTGTGCTGCTGCTGCAAGGAGTGAATTGGATATGAAAATAATAAAACAACATATTTTGTTTGATCTCGATGATACACTCGTGTACTGCAATAAATATTTCAACCTGGTGCTTGGTGAATTCTTCGAGAACATGCAGGAGTGGTTTGACGGACATGCCCTAACGGTTCAACAAATTAGGGAAAAGCAGCTGGAGATCGATGTAACCGGGGTTAACAAACTGGGATTTGCAAGTCACCATTTCCCGCAATCCCTTATTGATACTTACCGTTACTTCTCCCAGAAGTTCTCAAAGCCAACCTCTCATCAAGAAGAGTCTTACCTCACCAAATTAGGAATGAGTGTATATGACCAAGAGGTTGAGCCTTATCCGCATATGGTCGAAACGCTGGAGAATCTTAAGTCAGCTGGACATGCCCTGTATCTGTACACAGGAGGAGAAACCGTAATTCAGCAGCGGAAGATTGACCAGATGAAGCTCTCGGCTTATTTCGATGACCGGATCTACATTCGGCAGCATAAGAACATTGAAGCGCTGGAAGGGATTCTCTCAAATGGCCCGTTTGATCGTCGTGCAACGTGGATGATTGGTAACTCACTGCGCACAGATATCATGCCAGCAGTGACGGCTGGTATCCATAGCATATATATCAAGCAGCCTAACGAATGGCAATACAATATGGTGGAGCTTCAACCTAATCCCGAGACATCGATGTATACCATCACGGCCCTGGAAGAGGTACCGAAGGTCATCCATGAAAATATACAACAGCAGCAACAGAAAAGGACCCTTGGGTAAGGGTCCTTTTCTTATTGGTTTAATAATATTTGAATTTGCACTGGTATATCAGGCTGCACGTTTTTCTTTCTGCTTTTACATCCAAAGCCTTATGCATCCTGCTTTTCCGCAGATAGTTTGCCTGTTGCCTTATCCTGCAAAATAATACGAGCCTTCACCGTACTTCCGTCTTTTCGTTTAAAAGCCAGTACCTGAGTACTCCCCTTTTCAATCAACGCTTTCAACATCGTACTGGTGATTTTTTTGCCGACGTACTCTTTCCAAATGACAAACCCGCAGCCTTCCTTAAAGCGTGTACAGCCATAACCTTTCTTGCCTTCAATAATCTGACCGGTGCAACCCGGTGATGGACAAGATGCCAGCGTTTCACGAACGCCCGGTTGACTGGAAGTCGAAGATCGAGTTTGTGCCGTCGCGTTCGCGACACTGCCAGTTCTGGATGACGTTTCCGACGTTTGACGTGAAGTCTTCGAACCTGCACGGGTACTTGAGCCAGTACCTGATGTCTTGGTGGAAGTTGTTCTGTTGCTGGTTTTCTGGGTTTTGGCTCCCTTGCCTTTCCCCCGTCCTCCACGTGTATCTTCACCAAAAGCATCCGCTGGTGCCGGTGCCTGCACACGTACTTTATCAATAATGGACATCGTAAATTTCTTGACGTTCTCCATAAACTTGTCCTGGCCCGCTTCACCTTTGGAAATTTGATACAATCTTCTTTCCCACTGACCTGTCATTTCAGGCGAGGTTAACAGATCTACGCCTGCCTTGCGGATCAATTCAATGGCTGTCCGGCCCTTCAACGTCAGTTGCATCTTTTTACCCTGCATCGTAATGTAACCCACGTTTTTAAGTCGTTCTATCGTTGCCGCACGTGTCGCAGGTGTACCCAGTCCACTGTCTTTCATCGCATCACGCAGCTCTTCATTCTCGATCTGTTTCCCTGCACTCTCCATTGCTTTCAGCAACGTTCCCTCAGTGTAACTTTTGGGAGGCTGGGTCGCCTTCTCCTTGAATTCACTTTTGGTACATTGAACAGGCAACTCAGGTTGAACGGCAAAAGCCTTATCCGTCCATTCCTCTGCTTCCTCTTCTTCGTTGCTATTTTTCTTTGTTTTTTTCTTGCCTGTCTGCTCCTGATCTGAAGATCCCAGTACCACCTTCCACCCCAGTGACAGCAGTTCTTTCACAGAGGTCTTGAACTGGTGCTTCTCAACGTCAGTGAGCACGGTATGCTGCTTGTACTCTGCTGGCGGATAGAAATGGGATAAGAAACGTCTTACGATCAGATCATAGATATTCTGCTCATCCTTGGATAACGTACCCGGTCGTTTCAATGTAGGCAGGATCGCATGGTGATCCTCAACTCTGGACGGGTTACATACACCTTTGTTTCCTTTATGAACAAGTTCAGGTTTCGCTCCTTGCGCCAGCTCACTATAAGGTCCGTTTTTAAGCAAATTCAGCGTTTTGTGCATCCCTTCAATATTCTGTTCCGTAACGTAGTTTGAATTTGTCCGTGGATAAGAGATCACCTTATGTTTCTCATAAAGCGCCTGTGCAATATCCAACGTTTTCTTCGCCCCATATCCATACTTGGCATTTGCTTCACGCTGCAAAAGGGTCAGATCATACAACCGGTATGGATACTCCTTGGTCTGTTTTGCTTCGTACTTGGTAATCTGTCCCTTCTTCCCCTTCACACTGGTCGCAATCGATTCAGCCACGGCGGGGTCGGTCAGCTTGTCTCCTTGACGTAATCCCCTGTACTCCACTCCTTCCTGACGAAACCATGCGGCTACTTCATAAAAGGTCTGGGACTGGAACGCTTCAATCTCCATTTCCCGATCATAGATCAAGGCCAGTACCGGGGTCTGCACCCGGCCTACAGAGAGCAAGGCATTATGTCGTGTAGTGAAAGCCCGGGACGCATTCATGCCAATCAACCAATCCGCTTCACTACGAGCCCGGGCAGCATGGGTCAAATTCTCAAATTCCGAGGCGTCTTTCAAACCGTCAAAACCACGTTTAATACTCTCTGCGGTCAGATCCGATATCCAGAGACGTTTGACAGGCTGAGGCAGCTTCAACTGCTGTTGAATTAAGGCAAAAATATACTGTCCCTCTCGCCCTGCATCACAAGCATTAACGATGGCCGAGGCTCTTTTCGCAAGTTCTCCGATCATTTTCAGTTGATCTTTCGTTCTGGGGTTGGGTACAATCTTGAACTGATCCGGAATGATCGGCAGATCGCCGATATTCCAGCGCTTGTACTTTGAATCATAGGCATCCGGTTCAGCAAGTCCCAATAGATGGCCAATCGCCCAGGTGATAATGTAATGCTCACCTTCCAAATAATTGCGATTGTTCTTGGCTCTTGGTTCTATGACGGCGGCAATGGTTCGGCCCATGTCGGGCTTTTCCGCAATAACCAGTGTCTTCATCCGTCCATCTCTCCTCCTTCACCGTCCACATGACGGCAAAAAGGGGCCTTCCGCCCACGGAAGCCCCTTGCTTCTGAAACTTATTATATCAGATTTTGGTTGCGGGAGCATCCTCCCCAATTGGATTTACCCTGCTGCCTGTTCATTCAAAGCCTGCTTTGCTCTGCACTCTTTGCATACGCCCTGAAAATCAAGCCGATGGTCTGTAACCGCAAATCCGTACTGCCGCTCAATTTGTTGTTCCAAACGAAGCAAGCCATCCTCCATAATCTCTTCTACAGTGCCACACTCTGTGCAAATCAAGTGATGATGGTGGTGTGAGCCATCCGTACTTCGCAAGTCGAAGCGCGCAGCACCGTCCCCAAAGTTTATCTTTTCTACGACCTGAAGATCACTAAGCAGTTCAAGCGTACGATATACTGTAGCCAAGCCAATCTCGGGGAATTGTTCCTTGACCAGCAGAAATACTTCCTCTGCGCTAAAATGATCCTTCTCATGCTCAAGTAGCACACGTACCGTAACTTCTCGTTGCTGCGTCAGCTTATAACCTTTTGCAACCAACTGTTTTTTAATGTCATTAATCTGTTCTGAAATGGATTTGTCCCGGTTACTTGCCATAAAGATTGCACCTCCGGATATTATAATTTCACAATTCGTGTAGTTTTCAATGAAGTGTCATTACATTTCTTATTTATAATAATTATAATGTAATAATAAATCTTTATGAGATAAAAAGCAATGCTATACCTCACAGTTGTCTAAAATAATTGTTGCTGAACGTCTCTGGATCTCATAAAACAACAAAAAACCCCCGCTAATTGCGAGAGTTTTGTTGTATCAGTTATATATTCTATTCATAATTGCAAATACATATCCACTTGTCGCTCATTAACTCATTATACGAGAACTGTAGAACCCATCAAGTATTTGTCCACTTCACGGGCAGCTTCACGACCTTCATTAATTGCCCATACAACCAGACTTTGACCACGACGCATGTCACCTGCTGCAAATACTTTATCCACATTGGTATTGTATTTGCCGTAACGTGCCTTAACGTTGGTACGACGGTCTGTTGCAAGTCCAAGTTGTTCCACCAAAGTCTGTTCCGGTCCGTCAAAACCGATAGCAATCATGGCCATTTGAGCTGGGAAGACGCGCTCTGTACCCGGAATAGGCTGATAGATTTTACGTCCTGTCTCATCTACAATACGTTCAATTTGAACGGTGTGAAGTTCTTTGAGGTTACCCTCATCGTCACCCACAAATTTGGTTGTCATGATGGAGAACTCACGCGGATCGTCACCGAACAATGCTTTCGCTTCTTCCTGTGCATAATCAAGAGTATATACGTTCGGGAATTGCGGCCAAGGGTTATTAATGCGATCACGTTCCATAGGAGCCTGAGTATGTGTACCAAATTGTGTAATGCTTCGACAACCATGGCGAAGCGATGTAGCTACACAGTCGGAACCAGTATCCCCGCCACCGATGACGATAACATCCTTGTCCTGTGCGGACAGATAGTTTCCATCCTCCAGATTGGAGTCCAGGTAACTTTTGATACTGCCATTCAGGAAATCCATCGCGTAGTGTACGCCTTTCAAGTCACTGCCTTCAATGTTGAACTCACGTGGTTTGGTTGCACCGCCACACAGAACAACCGCATCATAATCATCCACCAGTTGCTGCGCAGCAATATCTTTACCGATCTCCGTGTTAGTTACAAATTGAATGCCTTCTGCTTCCAATAAATCAACACGACGCTGAACGACGTTTTTGTCCAATTTCATGGTAGGGATACCATACATCAGCAAACCGCCGACACGGTCAGAGCGCTCGTATACCGTCACTGAGTGACCCGCTTTGTTCAACTGAGCTGCAGTAGCCAGTCCCGCAGGACCTGAACCTACAACTGCTACACGTTTACCCGTACGTTTCTCCGGAGGCTGGGGAACCACCCATCCTTCTTCAAAACCCTTTTCAATAATCGCTTCTTCAATCGTTTTGATGGTTACAGGTTCACCGATCAGTCCCACTGTACATGACCCTTCACAAGGAGCAGGACAGACACGACCTGTAAACTCAGGGAAATTATTCGTTTTGTGCAGACGGTCAAGCGCTTCTCTCCACAAACCACGATACACCAGATTATTCCATTCTGGAATCAGGTTATGCACAGGGCAGCCCGACGTTCCGCCAGTCATATCTATACCTGTATGGCAATACGGGGTACCACAATCCATGCATCGTGCACCTTGTGTTCTGAGCTCTTCTTCAGCCATATGTTTATGAAACTCTTCCCAATCCTTAACCCGCTCCGCTGGTTGGCGGTCCGCAGGCAGCTGCCGTTTGTATTCCATAAATCCAGTAGGTGTAGACATCTTACGTTTTCCCCCATCCGTTCTTGTCTTAATCCCTTCATCTGCATGGTTCTATATGAAATGGATTACTCATGTTTGAGTTTTTGTATATTGTATCACAAAATCTTCTCGAAGATATTTCAATTATAGTAGCACTTTGCATGCTGAATATTAAATGGATTATCCGAATAATTATTTGTATTTTATACATCATATCGTCCAAGTCTACCCATGGTCAATACCCTTAAAATGGTTATTTCTAAGGTATGGCTATTTGAAATTAGGCGTTTATTTAAAGGAAAAACGATCGAAACGTCATTTGAATGTGAGGTAATTTGTCATTAAAAACAACAGTTTATGCTATTTTACGCCAGAAAATCCGAATAATATCTCATTTTAGGACTTTACAACGGTGAAATCCTACATTTTTTATACTTTTTTACCACAGAGTGTTTTAGAGGCTATGTATTATATTCATACTTCTGTTAATACAGCGTCACCTTTATGTTATTTATATGTCATTTCATAATTATTTCATTTAATTTTTAAAAGAAAAAACGCTGTTCACGAATGTTTCGCAAATCAGCGCCCTTCTATTTCGTAAATAGCGCATGTTGGGGCTCTTCTACTTCATTTTATGTCCCTTTTACTGTTTTCGTTCATAGAACTCAAACGTATACGCATAAACATTTTTTTCATCTTGCTCGCCTTCGATCTGTTCTGTTAGCTCCCACTCCGACCAATCCACTTCCGGGAAAAAGGTATCCCCCTCAAAATCCTCATGAATTTTGGTCACCACCAGACGATCTGCGAGCGGCAAAAACTCACGATAGACCTGGGAGCCGCCAATAACGCAAAGCTCTTCGCCTTTTGTAACTTCCAGACCCTCTTCAATCGAATGCACCACTTCAGCCTGATTTGCTTTGTAGTTCAGATCTCTGGTTACGACAATATTCCGGCGTTGCGGAAGCGGTTTTCCCCCAAAGGACTCCCATGTATTGCGTCCCATAATAATTGTTTTGTTTAACGTACGTTGCTTGAAAAAGGCCATATCTTTAGGCAAACGCCACGGAATGGAATTATTCAAACCAATGACACCATTCTCGCCCATCGCCCATACAAGTTCAATGCTCAAAGATTACACACTCCTTCAATCCGTGTCTGTTTAGAGATTGCTCCAAATCACGCACTTATACTGCAATCGGAGCTTTAATACCCGGATGATGCTGATAGTTCTCAAACTCAAAATCATCAAACGTATAATCGAAAATGGAATCCGGCTTGCGCTTGATTACCAACTTAGGCAGCGCAAATGGCTCACGCTCCAGCTGAGTTTTCACTTGTTCCACATGGTTTGAGTAGATATGAACGTCCCCACCGGACCAGATGAACTCTCCCACTTCAAGATCACACTGCTGTGCAATCATATGTGTCAGCAGCGCATAGCTGGCAATGTTAAATGGCAGTCCGAGGAACGTATCTACAGAACGCATGGTAAGCATACATGATAGTTTACCCTCAGCCACGTAGAACTGAAACGCGAAATGACAAGGAGGCAGTTTCATGTGGTTAATCTCCGCCACATTCCAGGCGCTAACGAGGTGACGCCGTGAATCCGGATTATTTTTGATCGAATCAATAACAGCAGCAATCTGATCGATCTTCTCTCCGTTAGGTGCTTCCCAAGTACGCCATTGTGATCCATATACCGGACCCAGGTCGCCATTCTCGTCGGCCCAATCGTCCCAGATCTTCACACCGTTTTCCTTCAGATAGGCTATGTTCGTATCCCCACTCAAAAACCACAACAACTCATGAATGACTGATTTCAGATGGATTCGTTTGGTTGTTACCAGCGGGAACCCTTCGGACAAATCATAACGGAGCTGTCTGCCAAATACCGACTGTGTTCCAGTTCCGGTGCGATCTCCTTTATGCACACCTGTATCCAAGATATCCTGTAATAAATCGAGATAGTTTTTCAAATTATATTCCCCTCGCACTTTTTTTTCATACTAAACTAAAGAATATTTACACTTACCACTCCGATGACAGAACAACCTTCCGATCGCTGTTATCACCAGATTTTTTTGATTTCCTTTTCCAAAAGTATAAAATCCGGGGATAAAGGCGAAGCGTATGCTTCCGATGCAGCTTTCCTTCAGAAAGCTTTTAGCTCCGCTTCTTCAGGTTTTTTCTGTCCTCTACGTTCTCGTGTAAAAGGTTAGTTTAACTAACTTAAATACTAAATATATAGACCGTGATTGGCTTGGAGCCACATCATAACTGATCATTACTACAGTGTACCACAATTGAGTTGTTGGATAAAATCAATTCACTAAACCTTTTGAGTGTGTAACTTTTCATCATATCATATACACTGGTATCTTGAATTTCTCGGCTTTTGCTCAGAAAAAAGAGACGAACAACGCGTTAACGTCATTCGTCTCTTCTGATTTACGTATAATGCCGGACGAATCCGAAGCTTAGACGATATTAGCGGGAAATGATGTGGATCGGGTGACCCATAACCAGTTCCGCAGCTTCCATCACGATTTCGCCCAAAGTTGGGTGAGCGTGAATAGTCAGCGCCAAATCTTCCAGAGTAGCACCCATTTCGATTGCGAGACCAAGCTCAGCAATCAGGTTGGAAGCTTCCAGACCTACGATTTGGCAACCCAACACGAGGCCGCTTTCTTCGTCAGCAACGATTTTCACGAAGCCTTCAGCGTGGTTCAAAGATACAGCACGGCCATTACCCGCATAAGGGAATTTGCCAGCTTTTACTTTGTAGCCTTTTTCTTTAGCTTCTTTCTCAGTGTAACCTACGCTGGAGCACTCAGGATCTGTGAACACAACTGCCGGCATACATTTGTAGTCAACTACAGATGGTTGTCCTGCGATCGCTTCAGCAGCCACTTTACCTTCATAAGAAGCTTTGTGGGCAAGTGCCAGACCGGATACGATATCACCGATTGCAAAGATGTGAGGAATGCTAGTGCGGCCTTGGTGATCAACTTTAACGAATCCACGCTCGTCAACGTCTACGCCAATCAGGTCCAGACCAAGCTCTCCGTCTGTGTTAGGACGACGTCCAACAGTAACGAGCAGGTAATCTGCAGTTACTTCTTTGGATTCACCGTTTACAGAATATTTAACAGTTACATCTTTATCCGTTTGCTCAGCACTTTCAGCTTTTGCACCCGTTACGATTTCGATGCCTGTTTTCTTCATGTTTTTAGCTACGAGGCTAGTCATGTCTTTATCGAAACCTGGCAGTACCGTATCCAAACCTTCGATGATTGTTACTTTTGCACCGAATTTGGAGTACATTTGACCAAGCTCAGCACCGATATAACCGCCACCGATAACGATCATGCTTTTTGGAACTTCAGGCAAGTTCAGAGCTTCTGTCGAAGACAGAATGCGTCCGCCAAACGGGAAAGGTTTCAGCTCGATTGGACGGGAACCTGTTGCAATGATTGCATTTTTGAATTTGTAACGCGGAGACTCGTGATCATTGAATACACGGGCTTCGTTTTCGTTGATGAACATGCACTCACCGTTGAAAACTTCAACTTTGTTGCCTTTGAGCAAACCAGCTACGCCGCCAGTCATTTTCTTAACAACGCCGTTTTTGAATTCTTGAGTTTTGCTGAAGTCCACTTTTACGTTCTCAGCAGAGATACCAAAAGCTTCGCCGTGCAATGCAGACTCATATTGGTGTGCAGCCGAGATCAGGGCTTTGGATGGAATACATCCACGGTTCAAACAAACGCCACCCAGTTCGGATTTGTCTACGATCAATACGCTTTGGCCCAGTTGAGCAGCACGGATGGCAGCTACATAGCCACCAGGACCCGCACCAATTACTAATGTGTCGATATTGAGAGAAGCGTCGCCTACTACCATATCTTACACCTCCATAACAAGCAGCTCAGGGTTAGCGAGCAGCTGTTTAATGTAATTCATAAAGTTTTGTGCTGTTGCGCCATCGATGATACGGTGGTCGAAGCTCAGGGAAAGAGCCATTACAGGTGCTGCAACAACTTCGCCATTTTTGATAACGGCTTTTTCGCTGATGCGTCCAGTTCCGAGAATTGCAACTTCAGGGAAGTTGATGATCGGAGTGAAGAACATACCGCCAGCAGAACCGATGTTACTGATGGAGATTGTGCTTCCTCTCATTTCGTTCGCGCTCAATTTGCCATCGCGGCCACGAGCTGCCAGATCACGAATGGAATCAGCGATCATCCAGATGGATTTACGATCAGCATCTTTGATAACAGGAACGATCAGGCCGTTGTCTGTATCTGTAGCGATACCGATGTTGTAGTATTTTTTGTATACAATTTCATTAGCTTCTTCATCAATCATAGCGTTCAATGCTGGGAACTCACGGGAAGCTGCAACCAGAGCTTTAACGATGAATGGCAGATAAGTAACTTTTGTACCTTTTTTCTCAGCAATAGGTTTCATGCGAGTACGGAAAGCAACCAGCTCAGTTACGTCCACTTCGTCCATGATTGTAACGTGAGGTGCTGTGTAAGCCGATTTAACCATCGCATTGGCAATTGCTTTACGGATACCTTTGAATGGTACGCGCTCTTCTTCCACACGTTGATCAGCTGCAGCTGCTGCTGGTGCTGCGGATTTTTTCTCTTCTTGAGCCGGAGCTGCGGAAGATGCCGCTGCGGAAGAACCGCCACCGTTTTTGAAGGATTCAACATCTTCTTTGGTAACTTTACCGTTGTTGCCAGTACCGTTAACCTGAGCGATGTCTACGCCTTGTTCGCGGGCAAATTTGCGCACGCTTGGTGTTGCCAGAACGTCTTTGGCAGGTACTGCCGGAACGCTGTTGTTTCCGCCTTCTTTTGCTGCATCCGAGCTGGAAGCTGCTGCGGAAGAACCGCTTGTGTCAGCTCCACCTTGAGCTGCATCTTTTTCTTGCTCGCCTGCAGGAGCGTCGTCTTGCTCAGGAAGCTCGCCTTCAGCGTCGATGATTGCAACAACTTCGCCAACGTGGCAAACTTGGCCATCTTTTGCGAATACTTCTGTTACTGTGCCGTTAACCGGACAAGGTACTTCAACGACCGCTTTGTCATTCTGTACTTCCATGATGATATCGTCGTCAGTTACTTTATCACCGACTTTGATGTGCATCTTGATGATTTCGCCTTCGTGAAGGCCTTCGCCCAGTTCAGGGAATTTGTATTCAAATTTAGCCAACTGAAAAACCTCCTTGATTATGTCTCAATCCTGAAAAAAACCCTTAACTCCAAGAAACAACCGTTACTGCTAGTGCAATAAACTGTTACTCAAGGGGCTAATGGCTGTTTACAGTGCAGCTTGCGCTGCGGTGTGGATCACCATACTGCGCCTTGCGGCATGTCAGATGATTAAATTAGAAATTTACGACTTTGTTAACCGCAGCAACGATACGCGCTGGGTTAGGAAGCCATGTATCTTCAATTTGTGCAAATGGATATACAGTATCCGGACCAGCTACACGCAGAACCGGTGCTTCCAAGTGCAGGATTGCTTTTTCATTGATTTGGGCAATGACTTCAGCTGCAACACCTGCGCTCTTTTGAGCTTCCTGTACAACAATTGCACGATTTGTTTTCTTAATGGAAGCAACGATCGTATCGATGTCGATCGGGCTAACCGTACGAAGGTCGATAACTTCAACTTTGATTCCTTGTTTTTCGAGCTCTTCTGCTGCTTTCACAGAAGTGTGAACCATCATACCGTAAGTAATGATCGTTACATCAGAACCTTCACGAACAACGTTCGCTTTGCCCAGCTCAACAGTGTAATCTTCTTCAGGTACTTCTGCACGGAATGCATGGTACAAGTTCAAGTGCTCCATGAAGAATACAGGGTCGTTGTCGCGAATAGAAGCGATCATCAGACCTTTTGCATCGTAAGGGTTAGAAGGAACTACCACTTTGATCCCCGGAGTTTGTGTAAGCAAACCTTCAAGGGAATCTGTATGCAATTCTGCCGCTTTTACACCGCCACCGAATGGTGTACGGAATACGATTGGAGAATTGTATTTACCGCCGGAGCGGAAACGCATACGAGCTGCTTGAACTACCATTTGGTCAAGGGCTTCGAAGATAAAACCAACGAATTGGATCTCGGCAACCGGACGGAAGCCTTGAACACCCAAACCTACAGCCAGACCGCCAATAGCGGACTCAGCGAGTGGAGTATCAAATACACGCTCTTCGCCAAACTCTTTTTGCAGACCTTCCGTTACACGGAAAACGCCGCCTACATTACCTACGTCTTCACCGAAAAGCAGAACGTTAGGATCACGTTTCAACTCAACGCGAAGCGCATCACGGATTGCTTCTTTCATGTTCATTTGTGCCATTTGCTTCATTTCCTCCTTAAACATTGACAGTTCACATTTGAATTCATACATGTATACCGGGACACCGGAACCCGTCCCGGATGTTTATGCTTTATCGGAAAAAACTTATTGGAAATCAGCTTTTTGCTCTTCCAAGTGCTTAGGCGTTTGTTCGAACATGCTGTCGATCAAGCCTGAAATCGTCATTTTCTCGGTTTTTTCCGCTTTTTTGATCTCTTCGTTCACTTTTGCTTTTGCTTCTTCTTTCACACGTGCTGTATCTTCTTCAGTCCACAGACCTTTTTTCTCCAGATATTTAGCAAAACGCGCGATTGGATCTTTTACGCTCCACTCAGCCTCTTCTTCTTTCGTACGATACTTGGAAGCATCGTCAGAAAGGGAGTGAGGACGGAAACGGTAAGTTACTGCTTCGATCAGAGTTGCGCCTTCGCCGTTACGACCACGTTCAGCAGCTTCCTGAACCGCTTTGATAACTGCGAAGATGTCCATACCGTCAACTTTAACACCTTTGATACCCGCTGCTACCGCTTTGTGAGCGATGGACAGAGCTGCCGTTTGTTTTGCAAAAGGAGTTGTGATGGCATAACCATTGTTTTGTACGAAGAAAATAACAGGCAATTTGTAAACACCAGCGTAGTTCAGACCTTCGTAGAAGTCACCTTCTGAAGAACCACCATCACCTGTGTACGTAATTACAACTTGTTTTTGTTTCTTCAATTTGTAACCCATAGCAATACCCATTGCGTGCAGGATTTGTGCACCAATGATGATTTGCGGCATCAACACATTAACGCCATCCGGGATTTGTCCACCATGTTGGTGTCCACGGGAGTACAGGAACGCTTGATAAAGAGGAAGTCCATGCCACACGAGTTGCGGAATGTCGCGATAGCCAGGACATACAAAGTCTTCTTTTTCAATTGCAAATTCACTACCAACCATTGTAGCTTCTTGACCAGATACTGGAGCATAGAAACCAAGACGACCTTGACGGCCCAGGTTTACTGCACGGTCATCCCAAGTACGGGTAAATACCATGCGGTACATAATTTCTTTTAATTGATCGTCGGAAAGTTTAGGCATCATGTCTTTGTTAACGATTTCGCCGTCAGGAGACAGCACGGACAGAGCTTCTACATCCTCCGTATATACTTCATAAGGAACCTTGCTCATTTTTTTCTTCACCTCAACAAAAAATTTGAATATCAAGTTCCGCTGTTATAATATTATTATACACCTGTTTCACTGCATACGTCAAAGATATCCGTAACTTTTTTATGTTTCCTTCCGGATTGTATGTATAACAGGGGCTTAATATTGGTATAACAGCATAATACATGTTTGCGTATTTGACCTATCCCCGCACAAGGTTAATCTTACCGTATTGCGCGGTCGAATGCAAAAATTAACCGAGAAAGGTGACGTTTTATGACGGATTCCCGCTATTTGAAACGCACGATTGTGAAGGAAGAGATTGAGAGCCGCTATCTCGGAGAGAAGCGAACACTACGAATTTATCTTCCCCCAGGTTATAACGAATTGTTATCCTACCCTGTCGTTTATTGTCAGGACGGTGAAGAATTTTTCAACTTTGGACGTATCGCCACCACTGCCAACCGTATCATTCTGGACGAGGGAGCCGAACCTTTCATTATAGTAGGAGTTCAGGTTGACGTGTCAGTAAGAACTCAGGAATACGCCCCTTTCGGCGATCGGTTCAAGGCGTATACCTCATGCTTCGCTGAAGAGATTATTCCCTATGTAGAAGAGAAATATCCTGTGCGCCGCTCTCCGCAGGAACGTGTTCTTGCCGGCGACTCATTGGGTGGCAGCGTTTCGCTTCATCTTGCTCTACTCTATCCTGACCTGTTCACACGTGTCATCAGCATGTCCGGAGCGTTCTACTCCGCTTCCCAGGAAATCTACGCTGCAGCTGAAGACTTGTCCTGGTTGTCGATCTGGATGATTGTTGGTTTGCAGGAGACTGCCTTTGAAGCAGACACCGGCACGTATGACTTTGTTCAATTGAACCGGGATACCCGTGATTTGCTTGAAAAACGAGGTGCGCTTGTCTCCTATCAGGAGAAAGACGGGCATCACCAATGGGGATTCTGGCAGAACGAGCTGCCGGAAGCATTGCTTTACTTTTTTCAGGAAAATTAATTCGATCATTGAACAGGGCGGCTGAAATGCCGCTTTTGTTTTGCAATCGCATGATACCGCTTACATCAACACTCAAAAAAGAAGCAGGTTCTCCTGCTTGTCCGCCCGGCTTCTTCTGTTGTATCTCACTTGTCATTCCAAGCAAATGTAACCGATGTTATATCAAAGAATGTTCCTTTTCAATCCGATCCAGCAACACGTCACAACCTGCATCAACCAGCCTGTACACTTCTTCAAAATTCCCCGTATAATACGGATCAGGTACTTCACGGAGCGTCTCGTCCGGCAGCAGATCCATCATCTTGATAATTTCCGCATCGGCACCACCTGTTACACTTCTTACGTTAGCTGCGTTGGAATCATCCATGCATATAATGTAATCAAAATGTGTGAAGTCCGCACTCGCAAATTGTCTTGCCGCCATATTGGCATAAGAAATTTTATAGGAATCCAGCAATGTTCTAGTCCCCTCATGCGGAGGTTTGCCAACATGCCAGTCACCTGTACCTGCGGAGTCCACTGAAATTTGCTGATCAAGTCCTCTTTCACTCACTTTATGACGGAGGACAGCCTCAGCCATCGGCGAGCGGCATATATTGCCCAAACATACAAACAAAACGTTAATCATGTTATTCCCCCTTACTCAAGGTGCGGTTAAGTGGCGCTGGTGCTGTCTGAGGTTTTACACTCTCCGTTTGTACCAGTGAACGACGTGGCAGCTTCCATTTATAATGAACAGAGCACATCCGGAAGAACACAACTGCGGCGAAGCATATTAACAGTCCAGCGTTCGTTGTAAACCATCCCATACCTATGGCGAAACCAGCTGTTATAGCCCAAACAGCATAAATTTCATCGCGCAGTACTAACGGCTTTCTTCCTGCCAGCAGATCACGAATGATCCCTCCGCCTATACCGGTCATTACTGCGGCTACAATAACCGCACTAATGGGATGTCCCATATCGGCCGCGTATAACGCCCCTTGAATCGCAAATGCTGCAAGTCCAATCGCATCGAACAGCGCTTCAGTCCGCTTCCAGTGACCAATCCACTTAAGAGGAAGTACAAACGCAATCGCGACAGATATAAGAGCGAGCATAATCAGCATTCCCTGGCTCCACAGCATCGTTACGGGTACACCAATGAGAACATTACGAATGACTCCCCCTCCGAATGCGGTCACCAGACCCAGCACCAGCACGCCCAAAATATCATACTCTTCTTCCATTGCCACGAAAGCTCCGGACATTGCAAATGCGATGGTACCTATAATGCTGAATACTTCAAAAATGTGCAAGTCCAACCTGTTCAAACCTCACTTTTCAAGTCATCTCCATGTTGCTCTACCCATTGTATCCGCGCATGCCGAAATTGTGCAACCACATTTTGTGGATTATACTGGTTTTGTGAATGATTTTTGCATCATATTAACACCTTAATTAGAAGTGAATTGTTTTTTATTGATCAGGAAGGATGAAATAGAATGACTAAGAAACGAGTTGTTATTTTTACGGGCGGAAATCTCTCTCCCCAATTTCTAAATGAAATCGGTAAAGATGACCTTATTATCGCGGCCGATCGTGGGGCGTTATTCTTAATAGAAAACGGGGTACAGCCACATATCGCAGTAGGAGATTTTGATTCCATTACCGAGCAGGAACGGGAGAGTGTACGAGATCACAGCGAACGGATAATCACCTGCGATCCGGTGCATAAGGATTTGACGGATACCGAGATGGCATTTGAAATAGCGTTGGATCTCGAGCCGTCTGACATTCTTATGTTGGGTGCAACGGGCACTCGCATGGATCATACACTGGCTAACGTACATATTATGGTCCGCGCTATGCAGCATCATATTTCCTGCACTCTGCAGGATGAACACAATTATATGATGCTAACGACCTCCGAAGCTGATGTGGAAGACCGTGGATATGAGTACATCTCCCTGCTCCCACTCACTAATGAAGTAACAGGTATTACGCTGGAAGGTTTCATGTACCCGCTTGATCAAGCAACTATACGTATGGGTCAATCATTGGGGATTAGCAACAAACTGCTCGGAAAGACTGGCACCGTCTCAATCGATAGCGGGTTATTACTCATTATTCAAAGCAAAGATTAACCTTCCGCTTATACTTATTACGTTTTTGTAACCTATGATTTAGATTAAAAATAATCAAATAAAACATCAAAGACCCTTGATATATCAAGGGTCTTTTCTATATTTGTAACGTTCAAGGCTCGTCAATGATTAATTTTTTGACATTTTTAATGGTATTTTAATAAACAAACCCAAACTGTTGCGGCCCTAAGGATGATCAGGTTCCATCCAATTTCTAGGCTGTTACAAAGCTGTTATACTCACTCTAGCAACTAAACGAAAACGAATTTTGGAGGTACTCACATGAAAACAAACATCTTTGTCCAAAAGGCCGTAACCGTCGGGTTGTGCGCTACACTAGGTTTTGGAGCTGTATTAATGACGAATGCACCTGTTGCACAGGCAGCAAGCGCTTCTGTATCCACAGGACAACAAATTGTGAACTATGGTAAAACCTTTACAGGAACTCCATATAAATTTGGCGCTTCAACTTCAACTACACAAAATTTTGACTGCTCTTCATTTATGAAATACATCTTTAAAAAGTATGGTGTTGATTTGCCACGTACATCCGTTAAGCAATCCAAAGAAGGCGTAGCTGTATCTAAAGCTAATCTGCAAGTTGGAGATCTGGTCTTCTTCTCCAGCGGTAGTCGCTCCACAGGCTCCAATATTACTCACGTAGGCGTATATGCAGGCGACGGAAAAATTCTGCACACGTACGGATCACCAGGTGTAACTCTTTCCGACTTGAACTCGGGGAACTGGAAAAAAACATATATTAAAGCTCGCCGCGTACTGTAGCTCATATTTTGAAGATAAAGAAGCGAGTAGGGCCGGATCTAATGACCGGTCCTTTTATATTTACCCAATGAAATTCTCAGCTCAAACAGGAGTTATGTGGAAAACAGGCAATTCGTTAGCCGCGGCGATACGACCGCTTTTATTGGGTATGAAGCATATAACCGACTCCACGCACGGTATGAATTAATTTGACGCTCCTTCCCTTATCTACCTTTACCCTTAAATGTTTGATATACACATCTACCACATTCGTATCCATTGCAAAATCATATCCCCATACTTCCCTCAAAATAACACTCCGGGGACATGCCTCGTTCACATGACGCGCCAAGAACTCCAGCAATTCGTATTCTTTCGGAGTCAACACCAGATATTCACCTGCACGACTTACGCGACGTGAACGCAGATTAACCTTGAGATCATGCACTACAATGACTTCTTCATCTTCCTGTGATGTATGCGAGAACACACGTAAAAGATTCCGTATTCTGGCCATCATCACCTTATCGTGAATAGGTGCTTCCATCACATCGTTAGCGCCATAATCGAGCAATTCCACAATTAATTCAGGCGATATCTTGGGAGTTATGACAAGCAATGGAGAAGTAACTCCTATGTGTACGAAGGACTCCAGTCCATTTTTTAGGGTAGCTTCATGGCATCCTTCATTTATTAATATGATCATATTGAGATTCGTGAGTGTTAGTTCAGAAAGACGGTTCAGATCTGTCCATTCCATTTGCTCGACTTGGTAGCCTTCAGCACACAGTATGCCTTGAGTAGAAGATACCAGCTCGCCCCTGCCAACCAGTAATATGGATGTTTTCATTTTTTTCACCCGGCCTGTCTTATACGCTGCTACATATTTGTTGGTTTAAATTACACTTGAACTCCACAATCTTGTGACCGTTGTGTATCGCAGCATTGTTGTATAGTTATCATGCCGTAAAATGAAAAAGTCCATTCCCGGAAGGAACGGACTCGGAACATTCATTTTCTTCTTTAACCAAAGTACCGATGAACCAGCGTACGCGCCTCTGCCGTATCTTTTGTGCCATGAACAAGGACGCGACCATCCTGAAAAATGACCATCCTGTGCGCTCCAGTTGTAAAAGAAACCAAAAACGGATTAGCCTCCACGCGGCCTTCCTCCAGCTTAACGAGGCGATCAGCCGTATGCTGTAGATCCAGATTCATTCGCCGTGAAGGGCGAATCTGTACTGTATCTCTGCCACATAGTACGTCGGTTTTTTCCAAGTTTGAGGCAGAGAGGTACGGATAGTTAGCCTTTGCTCCGCAGGATGGACAATCTTCTTTCCGGGCACCATCGACGTTAATGGATATGTATTCATTTCTCCACACATCGAATGATAACAATTTGCGTCTCAGCGCACCTGAATTACCACTGAGAAACTTCATCGCTTCCGCAGTCTGATTAGCTGTAACCATCTGCACCGCCTGAGGAATAATGCCTGACGTATCACAGGTGTCCCCACCTAACGGAACCTCACCTAATAAGCAGTTCAAACAAGGTGTTTCGCCAGGTAGAAATGTGTAGGTAATTCCATAACTGCCCACACATCCGCCGTAAATCCAGGGAATACGATACTTTTGAGACATATCATTTATTAATAGCCGGGTATCAAAATTATCTGTGGCATCCATGATCAAGTCTGCATTCTGAACCAGTTCCTCCAGTTCGTCTACTCTGACGTCCATCACTTTGGCTACAACCTCAACAGTAGAATTAATGTCAGATAGGCGCTTCTTTGCTGCCATCGCTTTGGGCATTCGCTGAATGGCGTCTTGCTCGATATATAATTGCTGTCTCTGCAGGTTGCTCCACTCCACATAGTCACGATCTGCAATGGTGATATGGCCAATTCCTGAACGTACCAGCGTTTCAGCAATGCCCGTACCAAGCGCGCCCGCTCCAACAATTAATACTCTGCTGTTATTCAATCGATGTTGACCTTCTTTACCGATAGGTGCATACCGTTCCTGTCTGGAATAGCGGTCTCCCTGTTCAGAAGATCGTGTCTGATTAGTCATGTGTGAACCATTCCTTCCGCGGGACTGCTCGCTGCTGCATAGCGCTTAACGGGAATCATGCCTGCCTCATAAGCCAGTCTACCTGCTTCAACCCCCAATCGCATTGCCTTCGCCATCTTCACCGGATCTCCGGATCCGGACACAGCCGTATTCAACAAAACACCGTCAGCTCCCAGCTCCATCGCATAAGCAGCATCTTTAGGTGCTCGAAGTCCTGCATCCACAATAACAGGAACGACGGCTTGTTCAATAATAATCTCCAGGTTATAGGGATTAATAATGCCTCTTCCCGCCCCTATCGGTGAAGCCCCAGGCATAACAGCATGTACGCCGAGTAGTTGCAATCGTTTGGCCAGCATAACATCGTCCGAGATATAAGGCAGTACCGTAAAGCCTTTTTCAAGCAAAATTTCGCAAGCTTTATAGGTTTCAATTGGGTCAGGAAGCAAAGTGATTCCATCGCCGATAACTTCTACTTTTATCATATCACAAAGCCCTGACGCTCGAGCAAGTTCAGCGATTCGCACAGCTTCCTCTGCTGTTGAAGCACCCGCTGTATTAGGTAGAAGGGTATACCTTTTCAAGTCCAGGGTGTCCAGAAAGTGCTGTTTGTTGCGCTCTTCCAGATTCAAACGCCGAACGGCGAACGTTAATACTTCCGTACCTGAGGCTTCAACCGCCTGGCTCTGCACTTCCAAGTCCGAAAATTTGCCTGTACCCATAAGCAATCTTGACTCAAACGTATAACTCCCAATCCTCAACATGATTCAACCGCCTCCCACAAAATGTACAATTTCAATTCGGTCTCCGTCTCTTAAAGTGGTCGTTTCATGATATTCCCGCGTTAAAATTTGACGATTCAACTCAACCACGACGGTTTTTACTTGCAAATTAAATGAATGGAGCAATTTGTCCACACGATTTAAGCTATCTTCAATTTGCATGGTTTGTCCGTTGACAATGATATTCACTGCAACATCTCCTTTGTGTTCAAACGTTCTGGACTAAGGTCCTGAATCCCCAGCTCTTCCGAGGTTTTGCCACAAATCAAGTCAGCCATGAGGCTCGCTGTAATCGCACTAAGCAATATGCCGTTACGATAGTGTCCAAAAGCAGCGAATAAACCGGGAACACTTTCGCAAGCCCCCACATAAGGCAATCCATCCGGAGTCGAAGGACGGACACCCGCCCACGCTCGGATAAAATGGGCTTCCTTTATGCCAGGTATCCAGTTTGTTGCAGCTGCAAGCAGCTTCTGAATGCCTTGCACCGAAACGTTCATATCTGTTCTTCCAGGAAGGCTTGTTGCACCGATCCATACTTCTCCATTAGCTTTGGGAACAATATATATATCCTCTGCATACACCGTTTTGTCTGGCCTGTACCCGGCATGGTGAGGTGAAAACTGCACGGCTGCAATCTCTCCCTTTACTGGTAAAACAGGCGATTTCAGACCCACATGTCTCATCAATTCTTCACCATGTAACCCTGTAGCAATAATGACATTTCTCGATGTCATCGTTCCTATTGAAGTCTCGATCCCTTGCACTCCATTCACATCCGTATGCAAACGGACATCCTGTACACCTTCCATCACCCTTGCACCCATGGCTTGAGCCGATCTGACATAAGCCTGCGTTAAGCTGACAGGAAGAACCTCGCTCTCGGAAGGTCTGTAAAATGCTCCATACGTATCCCTGTTTAACCATGAAGCTTCCTGTTGGACAGCGACACGATCCCACCAAATATGTTCTGTAGATAAGGTAGACCATCGATTATTCTTGTAACTGCTGACCTCACTGTATGAGCGAAAAGGAGTAATAAAACCTTGCTGTTGCAGCCCCATTTCAACGCCGCTAAGCGCACTGATTCGTTCCTTCTGCTCATGAAGCAAAGCTCTGCTCTGCCGGGCAAGCTTTGCCATCACAGCATGAGTAAATTCCTCACTGTCAGCGGCAAGCATGCCTGCGGCTGCACAGGAAGTTCCACCAGCGATCCGAGCACGCTCAACCAGAAGAACGTCATAACCTCGGGTAGCGAGTTCACATGCGATAGCACAACCGATAACGCCTCCGCCTACAATAATGGTTTCTGCATGAAGCTTGCCTCGAAATTCTGCTCCAACTTTACTCCTCGATACTGTGCCTGGATGATACCCTGAACGATTCCCGCTTCGGCTTCTTGCTTCCTTTCTCATGGCATCATCTCCTTGGTTCGGCGTATTTCTCTGAATCCGTAATCGCCAGTCGCAATGCAGCGGCAGCCAGTTCCGGCTGATCATTCGTCCAAATCGACGAAATCACAGCGGCTCCACGGGCACCAGCAGTTCGAATGGCAGCAATATTCTCCGTTGCAATCCCACCAATCGCGATGACCGGAATTGAAACTTTAGCGCATACCTCTGCTAACGAAGCAAGTCCCCTGGGCTCGAAATTTGGTTTACTGGGTGAGGCATATACATGCCCGTAAAAGAGATAATCCGCTCCACGTTCTTCTGCAACTTTTGCTTCTTCCAGAGAATGAACCGATACTCCTACGCGAAGCCGATTGTTTCTCCTCAACACATCCTTATCGTATTTCCGAATAACTGCTTGACCCCAATGCACACCACCAAGCAACGCATGATGATCAAGCTGAGTGGAGCCATTCAGAATGATTCGGTTAAATGGGACACCTCGTGTTCTGAGACTTTGCGCCCAATACATCTGTTGCTCAAGGGGCAGCTTTTTTTCCCGTATGTGGATATAATCGACCCACCGCCATATATCCTTAGCAATATTCAGAAAAGAGTCCAAGTCTCCTGTACCTGGTGAAACCACATGCAGTTCGAATAATCGTGTTGTTAACTGTTCGTGGAAGATTTCCGTCCTGTTCACCCTCCTCTTGTATGATTTAAGCGGATATAAAACAACAAAAAAGCCACTCCCGTAGGGGAGTGGCCACGAATTTAGAATTCATGGATCAACTGAATGACTGTCGCATGGGATTACTCTATATATACATAATGCATAACAACTACAGAAACCAACATAGTCGCAACGCTGTATACTTAGAAACCGCATGAATCATCTTGCAGGCCATATCGCAAAGTTATCGATAACGCCCTTTGTCATTAGCTGAAACGCGCCACTTCCCTACGCTGGTATGATCCAGATCAGGTACAAAGGGTCCGGAATCGCATTCTTCCATCTCAGCCGCATCGTGCGGCCCCCCTAGTGTTCATATGAAGCTGTAGCCTATGTTACCATAGACACCTTTTTTTGTCACCGTACATTTCCATTTATTACGTTATTGTTTCTCGGACCAAGCTTCAACATCCCACGTTTTGGTAACCCAATCTTCATAAAAATCAGGTTCATGGGATACGAGCAGCACGGTACCCTTGAATTCTTGCAAGGCACGTTTCAGCTCTGCTTTGGCCGTTACATCCAAATGGTTTGTAGGCTCATCGAACAAAATCCAGTTACTTTCACGCATCAGAAGTTTACACAAACGAACTTTGGCTTGTTCACCACCACTAAGCGCGTTAAGCGGACGGGTGATATGCTCATTTTTCAATCCACAACGTGCGAGATGCCCCCGGACTTCATTCTGTGTCAGATGAGAAAATTCATTCCACACATCTTCAATCGGGGTAATGTTTCCTGCACGTACTTCCTGTTCGAAATAGGCTGTCTCCAAATAGTCACCCAAGAAAGTCTTACCGCTGATTGGTGGGATTTTTCCCAAGATGGTCTTGAGCAGTGTGGATTTACCTACACCGTTACAGCCAACAATGGCAATTTTCTCGCCACGCTCAATCGTCATCGTCATTTTGGGCAATAATGCATACGAATATCCAATTTCAAAATCAATGCCCTCAAAGACGGTTTTACTACTCGCCCGGGCATCCTTGAATTTAAATGTGGGTTTGGCCGCTTCGTCTGGACGATCGATCCGTTCGATCTTGCCGAGCTGCTTCTCACGGCTCTTGGCACGACCGGAAGTAGAAGCACGGGCTTTGTTCCGCTGGATGAAATCTTCCTGCTTCTTGATATACTCCTGCTGTTTCTCATAAGCATCAATATGCTGCGCCTTATTCATGTCGGCCATTTCAAGGAATTTGTTATAGTTCGCTGCATAACGCGTCAACTTGGCAAATTCCAGATGATAAATAACGTTAACGACCTCATTCATAAACTCCGTATCATGCGAAATCAGAATAAACGCATACGGGTAATCCTTAAGGTAACGCGTCAGCCATTCAATGTGTTCCACATCAAGATAGTTCGTTGGCTCATCCAGCAAAAGAGCAGTTGGTTTTTCCAGTAAAAGCTTGGCAAGCAATACCTTCGTACGTTGACCACCACTAAGCGCGGCAACGTCACGATCCAGACCGATGGCGGACAAGCCCAGTCCATTTGCCATCTCTTCCACTTTCACATCAATCAGATAAAAGTCACCTTGCTCCAATTGCTCCTGAATGTCACCCATTTCTTCCAGCAACAATTCGAGTTTGTCCGGATCGGCGTCTGCCATCTGATCGGTAATGGACATCATTTCTTTTTCCAACTCAAGCAAGGGCTGAAACGCATCCTTAAGCACATCACGAATCGTTTTTCCAGGTGTGAGCTTGGTATGCTGATCCAGATATCCATAACGAACTTTGGGGGTCCATTCGACCTTCCCTTCGTCCTTTAACAATTTCCCGGTAAGGATGTTCATCAGTGTGGACTTTCCCACACCATTAGCACCAACAAGGCCTACACGCTCTCCGGCAAGTAAACGAAAAGATACATTTTTAAATAACGTGCGGTCTCCAAAATTATGACTCACGTTCTCTACTGACAATAAACTCATAAGATGAGGTTGCTCCTATCTATTGGACATTACTATCGTTCCGAAACCCTATTTTAGCACAGGTGTCGCCTTTTCTGAAAGTAATGCAAACATCTCATGCAACCTCGCTTTTATATTTCATATAAACTGCCTTTAATTATTTGAACAGCTATACTCAAAATACCCTTGCGCTGCCGCTTGTTTGGCATTTGTAAACACTTCTTCAGCTCTGTAACCATTGTTACATGTGGATGGGTAATAGTATTTAATCGCACTTACCGGATCAACTCCGCCAACAATCGCCGTTTTCTTCACCAGTCTGCCACCACCAATGGCATAGTTGTTAAACTTTTGATTACCTACAGGAATTCCCTGAATAAACGCCATAAGCCCCGTGTCATTAATTGAATTGTACCAGTCTTCCTGAGAAATCAAAGGCATGGTAAAGGTATAGGAAACACCATTCCTTCTTGCAAACTCATTATGACGGTTAATAACATCTGCCAAATCTTCCTGCACACTTGTCACGATCCGGCTTCGTCTGACCTGCTCAAACGTCTCGGCATTCTGAAGCAGGGGGATTTGCGTGCTGGAGGCCAATTCTTTCTGGAAACCCTCCACCCACTTGCCCAAACCTGCGTCATAGGCATACACATACCCATCGAGTGTGAAATTAATACTGTTACCATTTGAATCAGAATATGTATAGGGCTTTTTGGGACTCCAAACTTGCCGGAATGACTCTTCAAGTTTTCCGGTCATTTCTGTTTCGATCGCAAAAATATAATAACCATCATAATCCAGCACGACTAATGCTGGAATGTAATTGAACATGGCCCGTATAGCAGCAGGATCATTTAAAATCCCCATATTTAGCGCCATTGTTTGGGTAAACGTAGCTAAGGCGAGCTCTTTGTCCGCTTTTACAAATTTGGTCGAATCATATCCTGCTTCATCGTTTTGCTTCTCATTTTGATGCATCACAGCCCCTGCATCCAGTACGGCACTCTGAAGTGCCATCTTATACCGATCGCTTAAATATTGAGCCTCTTGAACACTGTTTGTATTGTGAGAGATAACCCAGAATATAGGTGAAAAGATAAGTACAAATACAATGGAGAGATCAGTAATCTTCATTAAGCACCATACCTCCATATGTGGTAAACACCGCCGCAGCCTGTGCAGACCCGTTCAACCACTCACGAATCAGCATGGCAGGTGTGCGATTGGTATTTTTGATGGTTACTGTGAAGAAATCCCCCATTGCCAGTGTATATCTGCGCCCAGGATCGTCTAAAGCCTGCACACCGGACGAAGGAAACAGCTTTGCTTTAATTTGGGCTGCATAGTAGCCATCTTGTACAGTTTCATAGGTACCAGAGAATGTGCTCTGATCCATTGGATCTGAGTAATGAGGAACATATTTTTTGTGCAAGTGCTCCATAGAAATCTCATAGACGTTCCCCGTTCGAGCCATCTGTTCTTCGAACTCTGCATACATGGCAGGGGAAATGTATCCCTTTGTTCTGACCGCATCAACAAAACGGGTAACCGTCTGAACTACGGTCATACGTGCCATGTCATCCTGTCGATCAGCAGTTTCTGCTGCCGGGTAAACATAAAGCAAAATCACTGCCAGCAAAACAGCAAGCAGCTTGGATGCAGCATTAATCAAGGTGTACTGGCCTCCTTCCAAAATGCAATCTTCAGCAGTTCGCCAGCCTCACTTCTTATGAACTTGGGTGTATACGATGCAGCAAGCTGGACAGGAATAGTTTCTTTTCTGTTTACAAGGGGATCAATGACATATGCAATCCCGTCCACCTGCACGCTGACTGTTGTCCCTGTCATTTGCCTCACAGTGTGTAACACTTCCGCACCACTATAACGGATTGGCTCGCTTATATGCAGCGTGGTATTCAACCGTCCTTCCATGTCTGCTGTCGTCTGTACCAAGTGATTCAAAGCGTCTGATAGAATTCGAACATTCTGCTGCCCGTACAGGCAGGCTGTCACAAATAGGACAACCGCCGTACAGAACAACATGAGCTGCTGTGTATTCTGGGACATGTTAAACCAACTCCTGTCAGGATTGCTGGAAAATAAGCCCTCTTACCACATTGGATTTGTCTTTTACGATAATTGCTTTGAATTTACCACTTGGATTGACATATTGATTGTCTTTTTCACTCATGGTCTGGTTGATAACACCCACTTTCTCGTCAGGTTTAATAACAGAACCATAATCTGCATTATTGAGATCCTGGGAGATGTTCAACTGATTACCGTACCATTGTCCTCCTTTATTTTTACCTGTAATCACTTGAATCCCGAACTGGTCTTTGTCCGCATATTTACGCAGCGCGTTTGTGACTTGTGACCCACTAATGGTAGTTCCGTCATATACCGTAAATGCAGCTTGGGACAATTCGGTCTGGATATCGGCAAAATTGTTTTGCGCTGTTTTGGTCGCCTCCTGAGCCGAAATAAACAACAGAACTACAATTGTAATAAGGGCGATGGTCAGAAAGATGCCTGCTGCCACCTTTAAAGCGCTTGATGCATTGTTCATGATAAATCCTCCTGTATCGTTTTTAATTTATTTCAGACTGTGACGTAATGGTCGTTACAGTTTCTGAATCTGTTCATAATAAATGTTCATTTGCAGGAAACTCATACCTACCAGCGGAATGACCAGATAGAGGAAGATCAGGGCATACATCGGTGTAAACCCGATCATTCTTCCCCATGATGCTTTAACATCAATCATCTTGGTGTATTCCTGCTTCCTTTGTTCAAAATAAAAGGCCATCATGCTTTCCAGATCATCAAATGCTTCTCGAATCGAAATTTTCCCAAGTGCAAGTTGCAGCTTATCAACCAGACGCTGAAATTCAGGCAGACCTGCTTCTTCTTTCAACTGTTCAAGTGCATGCTCAGGCCCATGTTCAAAGTGCAGCAGACATTTTTGCAGCGGCCTTTTGAAAATAACAGCAAAGCGATTGAGCCATTCCAATATCTCCTCTACAGACATACGGTCCATCTCTCGCAAGATCGAGATAACCGTCTGAAACTGATAGATTTCATGCCTCATGTCCATACTTCTCATCTTGCGCTGGAACATCATTAGCCAGATCGGCATGTGATAACCCGTTATACCTACCAACATTGCAATAATTAATTCCCACCAGTGGAGGTATTGCTTGTTATAGCCTTCCAGCTTCTGCAGAATGCGTGCAATAGTTTCAGTCTGTGTGTCATGATCCAGTTGCACGGGATTTACGGACTGCAATGCTTTCGAAATCTCATCAAAAGTTGCACCCCGCTTCATTTCGATGCGCTCGAGTACAGCTTTATCCAAGCTTGTCTTTTCTGTAGCCTGCTTTAACTCCTCCTCTCCCATCGCTCCAAACATCCGGTCATCTCTCACGGGATCATATAAGATATGATTTCGTTCAACCTGATGCAGCACCAAGACACAGCCAATGGTCAGCACAAAACAACTTGCAAATAACATCAGCCTTCGTATAGCCAGCCATTCATATTTCAGTTCCGAGCTGCTTTCCCGCATCAGTCTTACGGTTTGACTGTAATTGGTACTGCCAGGTTTGGGCGCAAACAACATCGCCACCTTTCGAATGAACGTCTGCTTGTATAGGAACTGATCCATTCTGGAGTGTTTGCGTCCTGTCCGATAGCGGGTTTCATCATACTGCTGAAGTCTTTGCAAAAGCAGGTAGGCAAGTATGATAATGACGTAGATCGATATTTTGGTTACAAACCCGATTTTGCTGCGATAGAATTCATCCATAGTTGGAAAACTTCCCCTAGCCCAACGTTCAATTGGAGCTGTGAACAGGACGGGGGCCAGGGCGATGATATTCAACCCTTTTAACAGATAGTCCAGTTTGTCCCTCCGCAAAATCTCAAGATGAATTTCCTGCGTCAGATTCCCCAGGCCTTTCAAGTAAATCGAACCTTGTGCTCTGTCTTTATCTCCGAACTCCATCACCATATATGAAATACCGGCAAAACCTTTAAGAAAGCGATTCGGCGCAATCTCATAGTACCGTTCCAAAGCTTCGTTCGGATCGATAGAAGTCAATGCTTCATAGATCAACAGCACTTGATCAGCAGCCTCTCCTTTACCTGCTTCCGCTGCTTCATACAGTGCTTCCTCTACCATTCCATGCTGATGATACCGATGTCTCACGTCGGCAAACAGGTCCAGCATCTGTACCAACAGTCGTTTCTCCATACGATTCAAACACATATCCAGTACAAGGCTGTTCAGAACGACAGCGCAGAGTACCGACAATATGACAAAGGCGATACCCGGCTGCATAAGGAAAAGAATTACACTGATACTTCCGTATCCTCCGAGGATCATTAGAACCACGCTCATACTCATTCGTCTTAATGCTGGTTCATCTCCAACATGCCGGAATGAAATACGTTTCTGTACTTGCAAAATATACGCAGAGAGCAGCGGCACTTTCATGCCCCAGCGATAAGACTGTAACAGGAACGATCCCCACCGCAGCATACGATTGCCGTTAAGTGTAGCGATCCCTATGGATTTAGTTGCAGAGTCACCTCCTCTGTGACGTAACAGGTTCAGTACAAGTAGCGTGATTATCAAGCCACCTGCACATATCCCCAGCACCAACAGAAGAACAAGCTTAACGGTCATAGGTATCACCCCAATGTTGCTTGATGAACTGCTCAAACAGCGCAGCGTCTTGTAGTGTCATCTGCTCCCGCATATCCGTAATACTTCCTATGGAGATCGGAGCTGTGACGACGTAATTGCCATCTCTATACTCGATCACATTGCGAAACGAAAATCCAGCCCGTTCTTCCACGCTATCCCCTTTATTCGCACGTGGCAGACACTCCGTGATTCGTTCGATATATCTTCGACCCTCTGCGTCCTTTTTCATATGTACATCAAAATTAATGACACTTACGACTTGCTCCTCGGCAATATGTTCATGTTGGAACATACCTGTTTTGAGCAGTGAATTACGGAGGGAGAAGACGAGATCACGAAACGTTTTGGCATGATGGGTAAACAGGGTGAACAGACTGGCAACCTGGGACATCTGAATCATCCATGCGGCTACTTCGTCACTTGCGACCTCACCGAGAATATTTACAGTACCATCGGTCTTTTTCTGTAAATCCAGTCCCTGTTGACCAGATATGTGCTCGGTCTCCCGGAAGCTTAGAATGTTACGTCGACTGTATATACGCCGCAGCTGTAACTCGAAAGCCATCTCCTGTACACGCAGGGTATATGAAGCATAAATATGCTTGACCATTGCCATAAGAAGCGTCGTTTTACCCGACCCCTGTGCTCCTGTTACAGCTGTAATTCTACTGCCTTTCATCAAATACTGCAGCAAATTGATTGGCAAATCTGCGTTGTTACCAGTAATCAGCTGTTCAAGTGAAGCATTAGGAATATCGAATTTCCGGACAAAGAATGCCCATGATTCGGCAAAGGGAGGACGCACAACAACGACGCGTGATCCGTCCTTCATCTCGTTTACCTTATATCCATTCGCTTCCGAAAGCTGTCCCGGATAGTTGTATTTATAAATATTTTGACATACCCTCTTCAGTTCACGGATACTGCCAAATGACAGGAAGGGCAGATGAATGGACTTACCTTTATAGAAAATCCAGACACTTTCCATTCCACTAAGCGGTTCTTCGAGGGGAGCATCTTCAAGTCCATCCGCGAGCAGATCATTCCACGAAGCTGGCTGCCGTAGCCCCATATCCTGAAGGGCATCCAGCATGCCGCTCACACCACCACTAACGCCATCTATTCGTTGATCTCTTATTTCATCAACCACCGAGAAGCCTTTGTAATGTTGGTAGATCCGTTGAACGATGATATCCGTTTTTTCTCTGAAGCCAAGCTCTCTGTACTCACATTCAAACACATATCGGATATCCTCCTCGGAGATATAGTAACTTCCTCCGTCGTCTGCACCTTCACCCAGCCTCAGTCTGCCAAGATCATAAGTGTCTATCATGCGCGACAAAGCATCGACACCAAATTGCTGCCGGTATAGATAAAACACGATTTCGAATTGATCCTGAACCGTCAGTAACTCAGTGTCTCCAAAATAAATGACTTCATCGATATTTGACTTATTCAGTCCTAGGCTGCGGGTAAGCAGATCACCTATCAGATTTTTGACATATGTTTTGTCACTGATGCTTCCTGATACACAACCTTTAAGCGCCTTGCGCATCTCGGCACGCTGATTGATTCTTCGCCGATACTCTTCTTCATGTAATCCGACATCCGCAAGTTGACTATGACTAAGCTCATGAAGCGAGTTCTTTACTTTCTCCGTCAGCAATTCAATTGTGAAGGATTCGCGCTCAGGAGCACGGTTATTCTTTTCACGATGGGAAGCTCTGAACTTGAACCAAACATACGCAAGGCATAACAGCAAAACTAAAATTAACCATAGGGTATTCCAGAGCATCAGAGTTCAGGCTCCCCTTTCCAACCTCTTTAGTACGGTTCGCATCCCCGCCCCGTCCATAATGAGGCGAGCAAGTTCAGCCATACTTGCGGCAAAGCTCCCTTTACGCATATCTTTATTGTTGCTCAGACCTTCCAATTGCAAGTACGCTGCCGCATCACGACGATTGAAGGCATCCAGAAATCCGGTGGTATACGGCAACACCGATATCGATCCTTTGTATCGAAAACGCCGACGAATATTGGTAATGGTTGCGCGTGAATGTGGGTCATACTTATTCAGTACGACATGCAGCTTCTGATCCCCCAGGCTTTCGGGTCTGATCTTTTCAAAAAAATACTCCAGATCCCTCATATTTTGATTTAGGTTCACCACAACATAGTCGGCTTGATCCAGCAGAACCTGGTCACGTATACCTGCACGGTCTGCATCCAGTAGAACTAGATCATAATATTCATTGGCTACGTGCAGCAGCGTTTTTAATGTCTCTACATGCTCTTCTGAGGAACGCTCCAGCCTGTTAATCCTGCCAGTCAACAAATCCAGACGATCTTTGAGGAGCGGCTTGGTGTAGTCCCTCAAATTATGCTTGTTCAGACTCCCGCTGGTATGCAGCCGTTCCACAGCATCCCAACCCCCTTCCTCAAACGTGAATGCTGATCCCGTGTCCTCTATTTCTTTAGGTGGAAGGGCAGCTTCTGTGCTGCTCCCGACTGGACCTGTATTTACAAGTAAAATTCTTGTCCTATATTGTAGTGCCATCGCATAGGCGCTGATTAGCGCACTTGAGGTGCTGCCTGTTCCTGCAAAAGGACTCCAAAACGTAATGCTGCTCATGCCCTCATCCTTTCAGCTTCTTTAATGGCCCTGCGACTCTGGACATTTTCCCATCCGGTCAACTGCTCCACTAACCTGCATAGCGATCTTTTATAGTTCCGTGACAATGGCCCCAGGCGAATACGACGATGATGCTCGTTTTCCAGTTTGACTGCTGCAGTCAGTTCATCCCAAGGCAATATCAGCGATTCTCCTGTCCATACAAATGGGCTGTCTTCCAGATACGCCCACAAATATCGAGCTTCCAGTTTGCAATCAACGGCATTAATCAAAATGCGCTGAAATGGTAGTTCTGCTGGCAGGGACTGCTCCTCAAGCAAACGCTTGAGCCACCCTTTGCCCCGTTCTAGATTGTAACGTTCATAGTCACTGACCCAGACACGAGTATCTGCCATGAGCCATAGTTCACGTGATGCAAAGTGCGATGTTTCCATGTCGTAAAGAACGTAATCATAACTCTCCAATTTCTCGCCATTCGCTTCAAGATGACTCTCAACCGCTGTTGAAGTTACGAACTGACATGCGATATCAAAACCTTCAAATTCTGTAATACGCAGAGATTGCTGACTTTCCCCAACGCCGTATCCATATTTCTGTTGTAATGTTCCATCAACAAGCAAGACACGTTTACCGGAGGAGGCTAGTATTTTGCAAAGGTACAGCATCAGGTCATTCTTCTCGCATAACCCGGCAAAAATCCATGTTTGCATAGCTATCAAAGCTCCTTCATGTTACTTTTATACGTTGTTAAATGAATATTAATTGTTCTTCCTGCGTTTTACTCCCCGCCCGTCAGCAAGCTTTTCTGCTCATCCGTACTCGAAGCTGACGCAGAAGAATCATTGCTGCCACTTCCAGTCGCTCCACCGTTACCTGAACCGTCATTCCAGATGACCCCATCAGTAGATGAAGAGTTATTCGCTCCAGGGCGACTATTATATGAAACGGAGGACTGCGCAACGTCCTGCTCCACACCTTGGGAGGGCGCTGAGATGGATGCGGCGAGTGAGCTTTCTAACGAACTTCGTACCTGCCGCGCCAACTCGACTTCAGCCCGCCGCACAAGATTAGGATCACTCTCCAGCAGTTTTAACACCTCATTGTTGGCAGGGTATGTCGGGATCGCTGGTGTCTGGAACTGTGGTTCTACGTAGGTTAAGGCATAGATTGAAGCTTTATGTAAATAGGCATCTACAATTGCACTTGAAAGGGACAGGATCTCCTCCTCCGTCATCGTAATCCATAGTGTAGCTGCATTTAATCTTTCGACTTTCTTTTTGGACAGGAGAATGTAGTCTTGACCCGTTGGAAACTGAATACGAATATCAATGATGTCTCCCTTAATAAGTGAAGAAGGTAATAACACAACCTGTAGTTCACGGTTTCTTAAATCCGGCGGTGCCGGGGTATCTTCATACACCATTTCAGTTGTAATGGCAGTTCCCTTTTTTAATTCTATTTTCGCCACTTGACCATCCATCTGCTTGGAGCTGGACCACAGATTCCTTGGTGCCTGTGCATCTGGAACGGCTATGAGTTTGATATCCTCGGGCAATATCGGCTCTCCTGCTTCAACATCCCGTATTGTCACCCATCCCTGTGCCCCTGAGTTCCACTGCTGCATCAATTCAGCTTCTTTTTGTTCGTAGGCTGATGAATAACGGGCCTCCACTTCAGCCCTCGTATCACTCATGGTTTTGACATTGTAAATGACATATGCCCCAAACAGCAAACCGATTGCTCCTGCTCCCGTCAGCCCAGCATAAATCAGTTGACGGCTTTGTTTTCTTAATTTAGACAAAAGAGGCTCTCCTTTCGCAATCTCTTCTAATCATGTACTCTTTTTCTTGCAAAGAATGAACGTTTCTTAGGAAGCTGCCCAATCATATGAGTCAGAATATGAGCAAAAACCTTATCCACCTGTGGTTCACGATCAAAGGGATCGATATGTAAAGGCAATCCATATACACTCGAAGTGTCCAACGTTTTGCGCATGCGCTGAACGGCGTCAGCTGCTGCCAGTGGCAGACAGTAGATCCATTTGTCTCTTGGGTACCGATTGTGTGAACGGACAAAAGATCCAATCTCCGCTTGTCTCCATTCGGCACCCGAACCTATAACAATGGGCAAGTCGGCTCTGAGAAACTCTTCTAGCCGGTTCTGATCCTGACCACTGCCCAGATCCATCACAATGAACTGATAGCTGCCTCCCAATAAAGATAGGATGTCTGCACGTCCCGATTGTTTCCAGTAATGTACACCATCTACTGCAAACTGTCTGCCTGCTGGCACGGGTTTACCTGCATGCGCCACTTGTTGAATCCGTGCAAACGATTGGGAACGTGGTGACATCTCGATTATGGCCACTTTGAAGTTCTGCCGCTCCAGATAGTGACTGATGGCTATGGCCGTATGCGTAACTCCAACTCCAGATGATGCCCCCGTCAAAGCGATTACTCTGGTCCCTCCGCTTATCGTCACTGTCGTTTCTGAACTTACAGACGCTATTCCCGGTCTGCGCAGCAGCTCCTTACGAACTTCATCAGCCGATTGAAAGCGTTCATTCGGATTCAATCGCAACAGCCTTCTCACAACAGGAATATAGGTACGCGGAGCATCACTGCGAATGGAACTCTCTACTCCCTGAATCCATTCCGTATATGTCCCACAAGTCATGAGATAGAGCAGCAATGCTCCAAGCCCGTACAGGTCAGAACGTGCATCCGTCTGCCCTGAACCATATTGTTCGGGTGCAGCGAAGCCGGCCGTTCCCAATTTAACCGTATCATCGACTCTTTGTGCTTTATAACTCCGCGCTATCCCAAAATCAATTAGTCTGACTTCATGTTCCGGTGTAATCATAATGTTGGATGGTTTCAAATCCCGGTAGATGACAGGCGGGTCCAGACTGTGCAAATAACTTAATACATCCAGCAACTGAAGCACAAACTCCGTCATATGTTCAAGCGGAATCTTCCCGCGACATTGCTTGAAATAGTCACTAAGTGTCAACCCCTCAATGTACTCCATCACAAGATAGGTATACCCGTGCTCATCCGGGACAAAAAAATCTACGATTTGCGGCAATCTGGGATGCCTCAGAGATGTCAGGAGAGCAGCTTCAGACTCCATACTGCCTTCGTATGGCATCGCCGTCACGCTTTCTTTGATCGCCCAGGTTCTGCCTGGTAATTTCAAATCCTCTGCTTCATATACATGGCTCATTCCACCCGAACCGAGAATGGATACGATACGATATCTTCCTCCCAGCAGGCTTCCACGCTCGAGCCTGGCCGGATATCTCATATAGACTCCTCCTTGTATGCATAACAAAAAAGGGAAAGCTTCACCGAAGTGGAACAGACCGGATATCCGGACTCTTCACTTCGGGATGCTTTCCCTCAACTTGTTATGGTTAATATTGGTATCATTATAGTATAGGCAATAAGGTATTGTAAAGCATAAAATTTAATGCCTTTAATATCTTAATACTTAATCATATATAGCGTGATTTCTTCACGGTTGTGAAACAACTGTTTGGAACGCTGAATCTGCATCCGGGAGCGCTCAAATGTATCGATGACTTCTTTAATCAACGCAAGCGGCTTCTTATGCAGTAACTTCACGGTCACAACTGCTGTTCCCCCTGATTGAAGGCTATAAAACAGGTCTGATATAAGACGGCTCATCAGCTTGGGACTCCAGCTCATATCACATACGAGCAGATCAAATTCTCCTTCACGGAAACGTACATCACCTGCATTTTTTTTCAAAAAGGTGAGCTTTGGCGATTCCAGCAGGGTTGCATCCATCTTGGCCGGATCAACAGCTGTAACTTCAAGCCCGCGCTCAAGCAGGAAAGAGGTCCATCCACCTGGTGCAGCACCGATGTCCAATGCTTTGTGAAAAGAAGTAAAGTCGATGCCGAATGTCTGCTCCGCTTCAAGCAATTTGAATTTGGCCCGAGAGATTTGTCCCTCTTCCTTCTGAAAACGAACTGCTCCGCCACTCCAGTCCGACAGATTTTGATCAGGTCTGGATACACCGGCATATAACATATCATCCGCAACGAAGACAGATATAACATGATCCGCATCACGGACAACCCACTCACAGCCAAGGTCATCCAGCTTCTCAGTCAAGAGCTGTTTCAATGAAGCAGCGTTTTCCTGCCAGAAGGCACCTTCGGTTTTACGAACCTGCAATGCAACTTTAGTGCCTGTTAACTCCGTATGGTTCAACACAAATGAAATCAATTTTTCCATTGCTTGCGCTGAATCTTCCGTATTTTCCTGAAATTGAACAGGTTGAATATGACGTAAAAACGTCGGGCTTTCTTCCAAAAGCTTGATCGCTACCTCTTCTTCCGCAATCGGAAGACCGGCAAGCAGAATTTCACCTGGTACGAGTACCGTGCTCTTAACTGCCCCAAACGTACGGCGCAATTCCTCCTGAGCATAGGGCGCAAAGCCATGATTGGCTGTGCAGATAAAACGGGAGAAGTCTCCTTCACCCCAAGATGACTGTGTACTCAAAATGTGTTACCCTCCAGAACGTACGCGGATCCAGGGACGTCCATCATCCCACTGGATATCAACCGGAACATCGTACGTATGCTTAATTGTATCTTGTGTTAAAACTTCATGTTTGGGACCTGCCGCAGCAATACGTCCATCGCGGATCAAGGCCACATGTGTGAACAAAGGTACGATCTCTTCAACGTGATGCGTTACATAAACGACAGTGATATTACGCTTACGCAATCGATCAATTTCGGCTAGCATTTTCTCACGTTCATATAAATCAAGTCCAGCACAAGGCTCGTCCATAATCAGCAATTTGGGATCTGCCATCAATGAACGAGCCAGCATTACTTTTTTGCGTTCCCCTTGAGAAAGGGTGCCGAGCGGATGATTAGCCAGTTTTGCAAAGCCCATTTCATCAAGCAGTTTCATCGCTTTGGCTTTCACATCATCCGGAATCGTCTGATAGAAACGCAAAAAAGCATAAGCTCCTGTTGCGACAACTTCCCATACCGGATCTCGAGGTGTCAGCTTCTCAATCAATGTCTGACTGATATAACCAATCTCTTTCCGTACCTCCCGCACGTCACATTGACCATAAAGGTTGCCCAATACTTCAATGCGCCCCTGACTGGGAAACATATATCCATTCATCATTTCCAGCAGCGTTGTTTTACCTGAACCATTGCGCCCAAGAATCACCCAATGCTCGCCTTTTTTAACATGCAGATGAACGTCATCCAGAATCTGATTGTCTTCCCGTCTAAGAGAGACATGCTCCATCGAGATTACACTCATTTTAGCACCGCCTTTCGGATTTCCCCTAACAGATGCTCAACAGAGTTCATCCGATAGACCATTCTGGGCACATCATGTTCTCCATCAAACAGCATAACCGCAGGCACGCTTGAAATCTGAAACTGCTGAACAAGTTCCGGGATATCGTGAATATTCATCTCGGTCAGAATCCCTTCGGGCAGCAGATGTTCGGCGATCTCAAGCATTCGACGTGCTGCTGCGCAAGTTCCGCACAGCGGGGTATAGATAAATACAGCCTGAGGCATGCCTTCCCATACTCCACGCATTAACATTTTGGTCGTAATCGGCTTCATCAGCTTTCTTCTCCTGCAGCAACACGAAGCATAACCTCACCCGACATCGGACCATTATGGACGGTGACAGAGTCTGGTTTATTGCTGTACAACAATTCGTACATTTGACGTTTGCCATACATGCTGGACGTGTGCAAATAGATCTGACGTGGAAACAAACCTTCCCGGACGATCGAAGCAGCAACTTCTCCGCCATTCGGCGAATCTGGACCCAATTCATAATCCAGAGATAGAATGTCCACATCACCTTCTCTAAGCAGCATCAGGCACTCTTCTGCATTGGTAGCCAAAACAAACCCTTTCGGACATGCCCGGTAATCATCCAAAAAAACATGCATTACAATCGCTCCTCTCCCCATTTAAAGCCAGGAACGCATGAGCTCAATGTCTCCACGGTGTGTTCCATCTTCGCCTGATTCGGTTTCCAGCACAACTACTGCTTGCTGAAATTCAGGCGCACATAACAGTTCCTGCATCGCTTTTTTTCCTATATAACCCTGTCCAATCCGTGCATGTCTGTCCTTGCATGAACCGGAAGGATATTTCGAATCATTAAAGTGAACAGCCGCAAGAGCATCCCAATATCCCAACAATCTGCCTTTCTCCAGCATGGATGTCTCATTGCCTGACGTCCACATGCCTGAAGCAAAAGCATGACACGTGTCAAAACAAAAAGCAATATGTTCAGGATACCGGCTTAGCTTACGAATCTGTATCAATTCTTCCATCGTTGTCCCCATGGGACCATGATCTCCAGCCTGATTTTCAAGCAGAACCTTAGCCTGTCCATTCCAATCTGCTAAAGCGGTATCCAGACAGGATATGAGATTCTGATATCCTTCAAGTGGTTCATTGCTCTTGAGATGTCCAAAGTGAACTACAGTCCCTACTGAACCACAGGCATCTGCAATATGCAGATCATTTTGTATCGATGCGATGGTTGCATGAAAACCCGCCTCTCCTCGGGTTCTGCCCAAAGCCGGATTCGTGGGATAGGGTGAGTGGGCAATGGAAGATATCCCTTGCGTCTCACACCAATCCCGACACTGTTCAGCATCTTTGAGGTCCAGTTCTTTCAAGCCAAGGCTCCGCGGGTTCTTCGGAAAATATTGAAATGCCGTAGCCCCCATATCATATGCCCGTTTGGCTGCCTGTAGAAATCCACCTCTGGTGCTGACATGTGCCCCGATTCCGCTTTTAGGCCTCATGCTGGCAATCCGGACAGAAAAAAGCCTTCTTGCCCGTAATTTCCACGCGTGCTATCGTTCCCCCACAACGAGGGCAAGTTTCCCCTTCACGATCATACACTCGACACTGCTCGTCAAAACTTCCCGTCTTGGTGTCTCCCTGCATCAGCGGCATTTCCATATAACCGCCTTCCGATGCAGCTTCCCGCAACACGGATTGCACAGAATGGTACAAACGTGCTGTGAGTTCAGGCGAAGCGGCAATATTTTGCGTCTTGGAGCTTGGTCTCAGGCCTGCTGCAAATGCAATCTCATCTGAATAACAATTTCCGATGCCTGCAATAATGTGCTGGTTGACCAGTGTAGTTTTGAGTGTCCCCCGACGTCCTTTCAACAGGGCAGCAAAACGTTCTGCATTCATGCGCCGATCAAGAGGTTCAGGTCCAAGGTCAGACATAGCCTCTTCCGTCTCTTTGGAAGTAAGCAGATGCAGATATCCTAAACGGAGCCCGATAAAGAATAACGTATATTCTCCAAACTGAATTTCCACTTGAGTGGAGCGATCAGGACGTTCAGCTTCTGTGCCCCAGAAAATCATTCCACCCAGCATGAGGTGCAGGACAAGCCGCTTACCATTAGCCAGGTGAAAGATCAGATGTTTGGCCCGGCGCTCTACAAATATGATACGATTGCCTGTCAGTTCACGTGTGAACACATCAGGATCGATATTAATCGACTTTTCACGGTTAACCACCACACCTGTAATCGGCAAATCGAGTATTTTCTCGGACAGCAAGGTCCGGTAGTTTTCCATTTCCGGCAATTCTGGCATCGTACATCTACCCCTTCTTGGATGCTTGGCTTGTCGTCTGCGACAGCCACTCAATCAGTTTATGCAAATCTTCAAACACATGATCAGGACGAACCTTGGTCGCCTGGATGTGACTATCCATATTGTCTCGTGTCGTTATTCCGGTAAGAACCAGCATTGTCTCGCATCCTGCCGCAGCTCCTGCCGCAATATCTGTACGCATATTGTCTCCGATTACAGCAACTTCATCAGACTTTAAGTTCAATCGGCTAATGGCAGACTTCATAATAATACTTGAAGGTTTGCCAATGACGGTAGGGTGAACTCCGGTTGCAGCTTCTATCGCTGCCCCAATCGTTCCCGCTCCTGGCGTAAGTCCATCATCAGAAGGAAGTTGCAAGTCCGGGTTGGTCATGACAGATTTAGAACCACCGTTGATCCAGCGGAGCGCTTTGGTCAATTTATGATAGGAAAATTCACGATCAATCCCTTGTATTACGTATTCAGGTTCATCATCCGTTAGTGTAAGCCCTGCAGCTTCTATAGCTTGCAACAGCCCCTCTTCTCCGATACAAGCCACTTTCGCACCTGGAGACTCTTGGGCCACGTATTCCGCAGCCGCCACCGCAGAAGTACATACCTGTGATGCATCGGCAGGGATACCCATCCCGTTCAGATGATCTGCCACACCTTGCGGAGTACGCGAAGAATTATTAGTCACAAACAAATAAGGCATGCCTTGTTCATTCAATGTCTGAATAAGCTTATCGGCTCCTTCGATACGATGTCTGCCATGATAGAGCGTACCGTCCAGGTCGATCAGATAGGCCTTAATCATATACAGCACTTCCTTTCTTTATTTCATTAACATTTCATGTCATTAACCATTTGCCTCGAACTTCAATGCCAACCTATGTATACAGTACAAGAAAATAGCTAGCTCGCATCTGCACGTAACACGTCGAACCGAATCGAACACAGACGTCTGGCCCCGCGCGCCTTCTGTACAAGCTTGTCATTTCCTGCGCTTTCCCGGAAAATAATTTGAATCATTTCCCTGCTCATATTGCCCATCCTACACGCTTTCCGGCCAGATTGCAAAAGGGACCTCGGGAGTAACTTCCCCTCAGTCCCGTGCAATTAACGGCTTCTTCTTCCGTCGTGTTTGGCTGTACTGTTTCGCACATCC
This sequence comes from Paenibacillus sp. E222, assembly GCF_013401555.1. NCBI lineage: Bacteria > Bacillati > Bacillota > Bacilli > Caryophanales > Paenibacillaceae > Paenibacillus > Paenibacillus sp. E222. The sequence goes on along the minus strand of NZ_CP058552.1, from coordinate 4,184,456 downwards.
ACCATTAGGATTCGCTCTTACGGTGAACAACTGGAATAAGCTCGTGCTCAATCGCAAGTGTTGTATTCGGGAATATCGACTGTGCTTCTTCCAGAAGTGGCTGCAGCTGATCCTCATCTTTGTAACGAGAGCTAAAATGGGTCATGATCAGCTGTCCTGCACCTGCCGCTCTTGCCGCCTCAGCCGCTTGCTTCGATGTACTATGATAGTACTCATGAGCCGTATCAGCCAAATCATGCAGAAACGTAGCTTCGTGCACAAGAACATCCGCATTTAGTGCAAGTGGCTGTACATTTTCACATGGACGCGTATCTCCCAAGATGGTAATGACCATCCCTCGCTTGGGTGCACCCAACACATCTTCTGGGCGAAGGAAGTCCCCGTTGTCGAGGGTAATCGTTTCTCCCCGCTTCAAGCGACCAAATAGCGGCCCTGGCTTCAGGCCATACTCAGCCAGTTTTGCAGGATCCAGACTGCCCGGACGATCCTTTTCGGTAATCCGATACCCATAACTGTCGATACGATGTTCCAGCAACGCAGATTCCACAATGAAGCTCTCGTCTTCGAAAAGCACTCCGCCTGTATGCTCTACAATGCTTAGATCATAGTTTAGACGTGATTGACTCAGCTCCATGGTTGTCATGATCATTCGTTCAGTTCCTGGCGGACCATACACCGTTAACGGCGTAGTACCACCCTGATATGCTCTGCTGGAGAGCAGACCTGGAAGTCCAAATACATGATCTCCATGTAAATGGGTTATAAATATTTTCTCCAATTTGCTCAATTTAAGCGGAGAACTTAAAATCTGATGCTGGGTTCCTTCCCCGCAGTCAAACAACCACAATGCTCTACGCTCATCCAACATGCGCAGCCCTATGGAAGTTACATTCCGCTGAAGCGTCGGTACACCAGCGTTAGTTCCCAGGAAATATAGTTCCATCTGGATCGCACCTCTTTCTGCTGCCAGCAAAAAGCCTCCGACAATGCGGAGGGCTTTGCCTGACCTTTTACTTTTAAGCCTTATCCACGTTAAAATACTTCGCTTGCGGGTGGCTGAATACCATCGCTGATACGGATGCTTCAGGTTCCATCATGAAACCTTCAGTCAATTCCACACCAATATCCTCAGGCTGTAACAACTTGAAAAGCGGCCCTTGGTCTTCCAAATCGGGACAAGCCGGATATCCGAATGATACCCTGATTCCCTGATAGCGTGCTCCATGACGCTGCTTCATGGTCATCTGTGCTGGATCCGGGAATCCCCAGATATCTCTCATCATATGATGAACCCGCTCAGCTAATCCCTCTGCTACTTCAAGCGCTACGGATTGCAGAGCATGTGAGCGAAGATAATCACCTTGCTCCTTCCAAGCTGTCGATAACTCCCGTACACCGTGCCCAGCCGTAACGACCATGAAACCAACGTAATCCATTTGTCCGGATTCCACTGGCTTCAAGAAATCGGACAGGCAGAGGTATGGTTCAACTTTTTGACGAGGGAACGTGAATGTATGCAGGATATTGCTTGTATCCTCCGGGTCATAGATAATGACGCTGTTACCGCTGGACTGAGCAGGGAAGAAACGATACATCGCATGAGCCTGAATAATCCCGTCACGAACAGCTTCCTGCATAATATCATCCACTACCGCTTTCAGGTCAGTAGCTTTCTGATCACCCGAAGCAAGCAACTGCTCTACTGAGCCACGCAAACCAAGATGGTGACCTAGCAACATCTGCATGTTCACATACGGTAAGATGTGTGATAGCGGATAATTTCGCATAACATGTCGTTCCAGATCCGGCGGAACAAGGACCGGGTTGTCTATTGCGATATCCGAACGTTCTACCCGTGTAAGCTCAGGAAGTGAGGTAACGGTTTCTGCACCAGCTGCGTCCGCCTCTTTTTCTGCGTCCATCTCCAGCTGCATCACTTCACGAGTGCTTGGGTTCATGAGCTTGTTGGCCAAATCCAGACCGTCCATCGCATCTTTTGCATATACAACCATGCCGTTATATTCCGGGCGTATACGATTCTTGGTGAATTTGCGTGTCAATGCCGCTCCACCAACCATAATAGGTACATCAATTCCTGCTGTACGCAAGTCCTGAGCGGTAAGAATCATCTGCTGCGCCGATTTTACCAACAGACCGGATAGACCGATCGCATCGACTTTTTCTTCTCTGTACGCCTCGATAATTCGCTCTGGTGGTACTTTTATACCCAAATTAATGATCCGGTAACCGTTATTGGAAAGGATGATCTCCACAAGGTTTTTGCCGATGTCGTGTACATCGCCCTTGACCGTCGCCAGAATAATTTTCCCTTTAACTGACGTCTCATTCTTCTCCATGAACTGTTCCAAATAAGCTACCGAAGCCTTCATGACTTCCGCGCTCTGAAGCACCTCTGCTACGATCAACTCATTATTGTTAAACAGTCGCCCTACTTCTTCCATGCCCCGCATCAGCGGTCCATTGATTACTTCAAGGGCTGTATATTTGGTCAGTGCCTGCTCCAGATCGGGCAGCAAGCCTTCTTTACTTCCTTCAACAACATAGGATGCGAGACGTTCTTCCAACGACAGGTTCGAAATCTTTTCTTTTTTCTCGACCTTTTTGTTACGGAACGCCGCTACGAAAGCAGCCAGTGTCTCGTCATTCGTATTATATAACAGCTCTTCCGAGAGTCTGCGCTCTTCTTCCGGAATGGATGCATAACGCTCCAGCTTCTCTGTATTAACGATGGCATAATCGAGACCTGCTTTGGTACACTCATATAAAAATACAGAGTTCAGCACTTCACGCCCTGCTTCAGGCAATCCAAATGAAATGTTACTGATCCCCAGTATCGTATGACATTCAGGCATCGCTTCTTTAATGACACGAATACCTTCAATTGTTTCTTTGGCGGAACCGATATACTGTTCATCGCCCGTCCCTACTGGAAACACCAGGGTGTCAAAAATTAGGTCTTCTGCTTTTAACCCATATTTGTTCACCAGCAAATCGTAAGATCGCTTGGCTACCTCCAGCTTGTCCTCACGACTAATGGCCTGACCACGTTCATCAATCGTTCCGACAACGACAGCACCGCCATATTTATGCAAGAGCGGAGTGACCAGCTCGAACTTTTCCTCGCCGTCCTCAAGGTTAATGGAGTTAATTATCGCTTTACCTTGAGAGTATTGCAGTGCAAGATCGATAACGGCTGCATCCGTCGTATCGATCATAAGTGGCACCTTTACTTTTTTGACAACAAGTTCAAGGAATTTCTCCATATCTTCGGCTTCTTCACGGTCCGGGTCTTGAACACAAACGTCGACAACATGTGCCCCATTTTTCACCTGAGCCCGAGCAATTTCCGAAGCTTCTTCATATTTCCCTTCAACAATAAGACGCTTGAATTTCCGTGATCCAAGTACGTTCGTACGTTCCCCAACCATGTAAGGGCGATTGTCCTGTTCAACGTAGACTGGATCAATTCCCGACAATGCTGGTGGATGTGTTCCATTCATTTCTCTTGGAGGGTACTTGGCAAGTGTATCCCGCATTGCCCGAATATGTGCAGGTGTTGTCCCACAGCAGCCACCCGCAATGTTCAACCAGCCCTGCTCGGCAAAAGCGCCGATTTTCTGAGCAAGCGAATCAGGGGATTCATGGTAATTACCGTTCTCATCCGGAAGACCTGCATTTGGATAACAACTTACCGCAACTGAAGCCATCCCGGAAAGCGAGCGAATATGGTCACGCATGAATTCCGGACCTGTAGCACAGTTTAGTCCCACTGAAATTGGGTTAAGGTGTTCTAAGGATATATAAAAAGACTCAATATTCTGACCAGCGAGGGTTGTACCCATCGGTTCGATCGTTCCTGAGATCATCAAGGGAAGCTTGATACCACTTTGCTCGAATGCCTGTTGAATTCCAATGCTACCTGCTTTTACATTAAGCGTATCTTGTGAGGTTTCAAGCAGCAGCGCATCAACGCCTCCCTCAATTAAAGCAAGCGCTTGCTCAAAATAACTGTCGATGAGTTCTTGGAACGTTACTCCACCTGTTACAGACAGCGTTTTGGTAGTAGGGCCCATAGCGCCGACCACATAACGTGGAGACTCCGGTGTCGAGAATCGATCCGCGGCCGCTTTTGCAATTCTGGCTGCTTCGAGATTAATTTCACGTGCACGGTCCTGAATGTCATATTCAGCAAGTACAACTGAAGTTGCACCAAACGTATTTGTTTCAATCAAGTCAGCACCGGCTTCCAGATATTCCTCATGAATACGCTGGATCAGCTCTGGACGTGTAAGTACAAGCATTTCATTACACCCATCCAGGTCTTCTCCGCCAAAATCTGCGCCTGTGAGTTCAACCTGCTGAATCATTGTCCCCATTGCACCGTCGAGGATCAATATTCGTTGTTTTAATGCATCATGTAAGCTAAGCTTATCCAATATCGTCACCTCCGCAAAACGTTAAATCTTAGTTTAACAGAAACTAACTTAATGTGAAAGATCGGGTTTGATCAGTCCCCTGGCGGTTTTTGTTGAAGTTCGAATCAATTTGTGAATCGACAAAAATAGAGGAATCCGATATAATAGCGATTAAACCAAGTGGAAAAGAGGGAAAGAACATGGCTGAAATTGTAATCCGAAATACGAACGAACGTATCACTGGAGACGAAAATGTTCGAAATTTCTTAAACAAATATGATGTTTTATTTGAAAAATGGGACGCGTCAAAATTAAACACTGATCTGCAAAACAACTTTGGACTCACAGATGAACAAAAAGAAGAAGTCCTAAAAACATATGACTATGAAATCAGAGACTTGGCTGCACGTCGCGGATACCAAATCTGGGATGTAATAACGTTATCAGAACAAACACCAGATATTGAAGAGAAGCTTGCCAAATTTGAAGAGATTCACACTCATGCTGAAGATGAAATCCGTGCAATTGTAGCCGGCAAAGGAATCTTTGTCATCAAAGCTACAGATGATGTAGGTTACTTTAATGTAGAATTGTCTCCTGGAGACGTTATCTCGGTACCTGAGAACACCCCACACTTCTTCACATTGATGGAGAATAAACAAATCATTGCCGTGCGGCTGTTCATTGAAAAAGATGGCTGGATCGCAGATCCGTACCCTGATCCAACGTTTATCAAACAAGCCTAATTAGCAAATTCTATCATTTGCTCAACAAACCCCTGTTCATTTCGAACAGGGGTTTCTGCATATGGAGAAAGTATACAACATTTGATGTTTTATATAAAATAATGCGGATATTTGGCCTTCATCTTCTCTTGTTCAACAACAACGAGTCTGAGATGAGCTTCCATAACCTTAACAGCTCGCTCGGTTTCACGTTCCGTGATGAGTCGGTATATTTCTTTGTGTTGTGAAATAATAACCTCTGCATCGGAATCTTCAGACAGGCGTAACAAACGAAGGCGATTAAAGGGAATATTGAGCTGCTGCAGCATTTTCCAACTTCTCATTTTTCCTGTGCCTTGAAACAATATTTGATGAAACTCTTCATCCAGTTCAAAAAGCCGATAGAAGTTATTTTTTCCTATACATACTTCCTGCATGGCAATATTGGTTTCAAGTCTGAATCTGAATTCTTCCGGAAAAGAAGTACAAGCCAGAGTAACAATTTCCTTCTCCATCTTCTCTCTCATAAACCTGCCTTCTTCAACATGCTCCAGATTAATATGGGACACGATGGTTCCACTCTGTGGAATGATATCCAGTAATTCTTCTTCGGCAAGCTTCATGAATGCTTCACGTACTGGCGTTCTGCTTACTTGCAATTCATCGGCAATTTCCTTCTCGGAAATCTTGGTACCAGGCTCAAGTTCAAGGTGCAGAATTCGTTCCTTTATCAGATTGTATGAATAATCCCGGGTCGAACCTCTAATCTTTTGATTAAGTGACATTCCGTAACCTCTTCCTCTCAGCCGTATTCATCCATCTTAGCACAATTTGCCGCTCCACTAAAATTCCCTCAGTGAAACGGCAATGGGCAAATTTCAATTCAGAACTACTGTTGCTTGTTTTCTTTGTACTTCTTATACGTGTCGTTGGCAAGCTGCATATATTGAGACAATCCTTGGCTTTCCAATTCTTTTACAAATGCATCAAACTCGGTAAGTTTGCGTTCTCCCAAAATGAATTTAAGTGTATTTTGATCCGAAAAATCCTTGAGTGGTGTACTGAGCAGCGTGACTTGTTCACGATCGATATCCGAGTAAGGAATTGGTGGCTCTGCAGGAATCACTTCTTTTGTATCTTTCATGTCTTGTTGGAATTTCAGTTCTTCCTCACTAAACATGGATTGCAGCAAATCTGTCGTGCCTCCATATGCAAACACACCACCAGAGAAGCCGTAATCTATACGCAAATCTTTCGTGCCCTTCGGATTCAATCCGTTATAATTCACGTCTTCTGCCAGTTTACGAACGCCGTCCTTTTTGGTGAAGGTTTCGCCTTCAACACCCCATTTAGCAAATTCCTGACCTTCATCACTATAATATAACCAGTCAATAAATTGCATGGTTGCTTTAAAGTTTTCGCTGTCTTTAATTTTCCCGGAAATCATGACACCGTTTTCAAGTCTGGAGCCAGACATCAGTTGGCCTTTTGGACCACCAGGGACCGTAATTTTGGCGATGGAGAAATTCCCTTCTCCCAATGTTTTATTCATGTCATTACGGTGCAGTACTAACGTTTGTGAGTTACCATTGATCATGAATGATTTACCAGAAACGAATTTTTGTGTAGCCTGATCATCGTCTTGCGTGAAGCTTTCCTTATCCAGAAGTCCTTCCGATACAAGCTTGTTGAAGTAAGTTAACATATCTTTATATTCCGGTGTTGTAGCCGTGTATACAAATTCATCCTTGTCTGCCTGATATGTCAGACCATTACCGAATCCCCATCCAGCTTTTGTCCCAAAACCAATAGCTGCAATACCCAGCGTACTATTGAACTTGAATCGATCAGAGAATGGAATGGAATCCGGATAAATTTCTTTCAGCTTTTTGGCAGCCTCATACAATTCATCCCATGTCTTCGGAATGGCAATGTTATTTTTCTCAAAAATATCAGTTCTCACAATAAGCGTATAGTCTGGCCATACCTCTTCGTGTAAACCTGGAAGTACATAATATTTCCCATCTTCTTGTCGAAGGCCCTCCAGCTCATCCTCAAGTCCCCATTTCTCTATTTTATCCTTGAAATTAGGCATCAAATCAACATAGTCACTCACTGGCAAAATCGCACCCGAGGATACAAAAGCCGCTTCTTCACCTGGATAGGTTTTCGGAATAACCAGTGGAGCATCTCCAGAGCTGATCAAAAGAGATCTTTTCTGGGGATAGTCACTCATCGGTACGATGGTAGGATCAAGCGTAACTCCGGTTTTTTCCGAGATTTTTTGGAACAGGAGCCAATCTTTCTTGTACGGGTATGCAGGCTGGTCACTGTACAGAATAGATAGATTAAACGGTTCAGTGGCTTTAAAGGTCTGCCCTACACCATAGGATTCCATGGCTCCCTTGGATTCTGGTTCGACTTTGTCTCCACCAGCTCCGCTGCTACATGCTGCCAGAACGACACTCATCATTGTTGCCAATACCATCTTGCCTACCAGCTTACGTGGTCTCTGTTTCATTCAATTCTCCCCCTGCATGTGGTTTAGATTGGCTTACAATCAAGATGTTGAACTATATCGTTTTAGGATTACTGTTTTACTGCTTAACAGATCCCAACATGATACCGGTTACAAAATATCTTTGGACGAAAGGATAGATGGTCAGAATAGGAAGAATGGTAAGTACCATGGTGACCGATTTAATATTCGCAGCGATCTGAGTCAAATTATCTGCTGATGCTCCCGCGGAAGCCCCACCAGTCGCGCCGGCGATCATATTACGCAAGTAGATTGTTACTGGGAACAGTTCCTTTTTGTCGAGATACAGAAATGCGGGAAACCATGAATTCCAGTGTCCTACAGCGTAAAACAGAACCATCGTTGCCATGACAGCTTTACTCAGCGGTAGAATGATCCGCAACAAAATGCCGTACGTATTCAAACCGTCGATTGCTGCCGCTTCCTCAAGCTCCTCAGGCATGTTTTCGAAAAATGATTTCATAATTAACATGTTATAAATGCTGATTGCACCAGGCACAACCAGTGCCCACATCGTATTATTGAAGCCTAGAGAGTTAATCAAGACATAGTTAGGAATCAAGCCGCCACTGAAAAACATCGTGAAAACTGCAAACATCGTCAAAAACTTTCGTCCCATTAATCTTTTCTTGGACAAGGCATAAGCGAAAATCGTCGTCATGAACATGGAAATTAAAGTACCTACAACCGTATATATAATTGTGTTTTTATAGTTGGTCCAGAACATGCTGTCACGAGAGATCGTCTTGTAGGTTTCAACATTAAATCCTCTTGGGATAATGCTCACCTTGCCTGAATTAATATAAGCCTCGCTACTGAAGGATTGGGCCACAACATTCAGAAACGGATAGAGCGTGATGAACACCACAAGCAGCAAAAAGATGGCATTGAACACTTTAAATACTTTGTATGATTTTGACTCCAGCATATTGCTCCTCCTTTACCACAAGCTTCGTTGTGTCAGCCTGCGTGAAATTGCATTAACCGAGAATACCAGGATCAGCCCAATAATGGATTCGAACAACCCAATGGCGGTAGCATAGCTGAAATTGCTCGACTGCAAACCTACCCGGTACAGATAAGTAGAAATCACGTCAGATGTCTCGTAGATCAGCGGATTGTAAAGGAGCAAGATTTTCTCAAATCCAACCGCAAGGAAATTACCCATGTTCAAAATCAGCAATGTAACGATCGTTGGGAGAATACCCGGTATGGTTATATGGAGGGTCTGCTTCCAACGGTTCGCACCATCAATCCGCGCAGCCTCATACAAAGAATCATCAATGGTTGTCAATGCAGCCAAATATAGAATGGCTCCCCACCCCATTCCTTGCCAAACCTCAGAAGTGATATAGATTGTTCTGAACCATTCGGCTCGCTGCATGAAAGGAATGCTGTCTCCGGTAAAAAATGATACCATTCCGTTAATTGAGCCATTAACTGCCGTTAATTGCAGAATCATTCCGGCAACGATGACGATGGACAAGAAGTGCGGAAGATACGATGCGGTCTGCACAAACTTTTTGAAGCGGTTGCTTTTCACCTCATTCAGCAGCAATGCAAAAATGATCGGAACTGGGAAGGTGAAAAGTAACGCAAGTCCACCGAGCATAAGTGTGTTTCCAAATACTTTCCAAAAGGTTGGATCTTGAATGAACATCTGAAAATACCTGAATCCAACCCACGTCTCTCCAAAAATACTGCCTCCCGGTACAAATCGTCTAAAGGCGATTACATTACCAAGCATTGGCCCGTATTTGAAAATAATAAGATAGATAATTGGAAGAATTAACAGCGAGTACAGCTGCCAATCTTTGCGAAGCAGAGCTGCAGCCGTTCTTAACCTGCTTTCTTTACGTAAAGATATCATCGTTAGTGTAGTTTTAGCGGTTTCAGACTCCATATATTATTTCACTCCGATCCTTAGCTTGATAAACTAAAAGCGTTTTCGGTCAAGTCTTATCATCTCTTCCTTTTGTAGAAGACAAGTATTTAGATGAACTTCACCCCCACTACAAAATCAATAATGTAAGCGGTATCAATTCTGGCAATCACTAGAGATACATATCGGTTAAGATGCTTACCATCATTTTGTTACTAACCACTACCTGTTGTTTTTACTGAATTAAGTGGCTTTCTTAAATTATTTAAAGCGCTTACAATAGAAAGCAAAATTAGAGCGAATAACTCCTGTTTCACTTCATTCGAGTAAGTCACAGATATCCGCTGCATTTCTTCGCATACTAGTTGTACTAGTATGTTAGTTATATTCTAAATCAGCAGTTCTATAATATCAATAACTTTTAATAAAAAATTTTATATTTCGTAATTACGGTTCAGTTCAAGCTGTCCCAAAACAAAAAAACATTGTTAGGTTTTATGGATAAAATACATCTCATAAAACCTAACAATGTTTGAGCAGTACAAGAAAAAAACGATTTATGATGCACTAATTGAGAATTCAGCAATGATTCGTTCCAATTCGGATAAATGCTTGATTTGATGGTCAGGCACATACGATTCGGTATTCTCTTTGTTCTCACGGTTAATCCAAACAGATTGAATACCTGCAGACAACGCTCCACGAATATCAGTCGTAAGCTTATCTCCAACCATTAAACTCTCCTCAGGTTGCACTCCCAGCTTACTCAATGCGTGCTCGAAGATCGAAGGATCAGGTTTTCCTTTACCGAATGTACCCGAGATAATAATTTCGTCAAAAAAAGGAGCCAATTCAGGAACGCCATCAAGCTTCTCTTGTTGTAAAGCAGGACAGCCGTTGGTTAAAAGCAAAAGCTTGAACTTCCCTTGTAGATGACTCAACGTTTCCATCGTTTCTTCATAGACATGGGGTCTTGATCTCCGCTCTGCCCCAAATTGTGAGGCGAGTTGTTCCGCCAGATCTTCACGATCAACACCCAGCTTTAACAAGCCACGACGCCATGACTCTTTACGATATGCAGGTGCAAGCTGCTCCAACTGGCGAAATTCCGGCTGATCCCCACCCGTGAAGTTAGCCCAAAGACCTTCAAACGGGTTAATCCCAATCATTTTGGTAAACGAAAAAGTTTCATAAGACTCATACAGATTACGTGCCTCATTACGAACAGCTTCTTCAAGTTCTTCGGGTTTAACACCAGTCTCTTGAGCAGCGATCAGGCAAGTCTCATGAAAGGCTTCTCGAACACTGCGCTCATCCCACAGCAAAGTATCATCCAGGTCGAACAAAATCGCTTTTAACGCCATTTCGGTCATCTTCCCCTTTATGCAAAATTACTTTTTCTCGTATGTTTCCACGGTGATTTGATGTGCTTTGGCGAATTTCAGAAGACGCTCAGTGATTGCATCGGTATCATAACGATTGAGTAGTTTGGTAAATACCCATCTCTTACCTCGTGCATTATGCTCAATCACAACCGTGCCTGGCTCAAATCTGAATTTCACGATATCGTCGACTCCAATTGAACGCTCACGGTTCCCTTTTGTCGTCAAAATCCGGTTACTTCCTATTTTGACATAAGGACGACGGAGCATGAAGATGACTGCCAAAAATACATACAGCAACATGGTCACCCAGTCCCAGGTGGTCATCGGAGCTTTGACAAGAAATGTACTCATAAAGAGGTACAGGAATGCTAGTCCGATCAGAAAAATAGGAAACAGAAGGCTGCGTCCTTTAAATACTTCCTCACCTGGTGTACCTGAAATCGGTTGACCGCTTTTTTTACGTTGCTGATTCAACTGCTTAGAATTTTTCCGAACCGTTCTCTCGAACGAACGCGACATGAGAATCCCCCTTAGATGTTCTTTGTATCGGCTTACATAACAGTAAACCAACATTTCCCCCTATAATTTGCAACCTCTAGATAACAGGAAGAAACCTAAATATCATAATGATATCATTAGGTTTCCTTAATGTTTGAGTTTGCCTTGGTGGCCTTGATCGTTCTCATCATCTACGATTTCAATCGAATCCAGTTGTTGTCTGAAATTGCTTCGAATGTTATTCAAATAGATTTCTCTAAGCTTGGCACGTTCAGCGAGCTCTTCCTCTGTCAATCCAGTAGATTTTTGCTTGCGAGCCAATTCATTAATACGTGCTACCAGACTATCTATATCCAAGCTTGTCCCCTCCAAAAATACAAAGTCATATTAACTTTGACATGATAAGGGCAGCTTGTCAAGCTGACACGCATTAATGCGTGTGAATATGCAGTTTTATTGTGTGAATTGAGGCAGTATTAAGACTTGCCCCACTTGTATTGAAGTTGATCCAAGTTGATTGACTTTCTTAATTGCTTCTATATATATACGTGTATCCATTGTTTCCGGTTTGTGATTCAATGATATACTCCATAGTGTATCTCCTTGTGAAACTGCTATCTTCCCGCCAGGCAACAGATCATTTTCATTACCAGCAAACACTGTCAATACTGTACTGCATCCAACCAGTATAATTAAGCTTACGATTATTAATTTCAAGACCCATGTTGGGACATTACCTTTTGCAAAAACCTTCTTAAAATTCCTTATGTTCGTTTCAACCACTTCTGAATGCACCGGTTCGTAAATGCTTTGATAAGTAGAATATCTCATTAAATATCGACCTCCAAACGTTTGTTCCTATCCGTTAAAATCAATATAACACGAACACTTGTTTTGTACAATAACTTTTTAGAACAATTGTTCGCTTTTTTTTGTAACATCCTACATTCCATTATCTTTCTTCTATTGTATGGGAACTGTCATTTGCAGTATTTGATTAGACTAAAAGAAATTTTTCATCTTAATTTGCAAAAAAAACATTGATTTTATGGCATTTTATTTAGAACTTATGTTTGTACGAACGGAGGTTCTATGTTATAATTTTCCCAAACGTTACTAAAATGGGGTTGATACGGTATGTCGAAGATATCCAGCAGGCAACAGGCTATTCTGGAGTTTATACGCAATGAAGTCCGGTTGAAGGGGTATCCTCCTTCCGTACGCGAAATTGGTGAGGCCGTTGGGTTGGCTTCCAGCTCTACAGTACATGGACATCTGGATCGTTTGGAGAAGAAAGGTCTGATTAGACGCGACCCAACCAAACCAAGAGCCATTGAACTTCTCAGCCAGGAAGAGTCAGAGCATTCACATCAGTTTGCTCACAGCGTTGCTCGCATTCCAGTCGTGGGTAAAGTTACTGCAGGGGTTCCAATCACAGCAACAGAAAATATCGAAGATTACTTCCCTCTTCCTACGCATTATGTAGGCGATCAGAAAGTATTTATGCTTTCGGTCGTGGGAGACAGTATGGTTGAAGCAGGCATTGTTAACGGAGACTATGTTATCGTACGTCAGCAGCAAACTGCGGATAACGGCGACATCGTAGTAGCCATGACTGAAGACGATGAAGCAACGGTAAAAACGTTCTACAAAGAAAAAGATCATATTCGTCTTCAACCGGAAAATTCGACTTTTGAACCATTGCGTTTGAAACACGTTAGCATCCTGGGCAAAGTCATTGGCCTTTTCCGTGATATTCATTAATATGTATCTTATTGTTCACTGTTTCACAATAAGATACTTAAAGAGGTTGTCCCGTTCAACGGGACAACCTCTTTTTTTCTACATATTACTTATATTGTTCTACATTAACAACTATTCGCTGCGTTTAAGAATGCTCTTATGATGAGAGAACACATCAAAACTCTGTTGACCATGGTAAGAACCCATTCCACTTTCTCCTACGCCGCCGAATGGAAGATAATGTGATGTCATATGAGACAATGTGTCATTAATACAACCACCACCAAAAGATACTTGATTCAGAACCTGATTCTGCAGATTTTCATCTTGCGTGAAGAGATATAATGCCAGTGGTTTTGGACGGCGAACAATCTCATCTAGCATCGGGTTAAGATCAGTATACTTAAACACAGGAAGAATTGGACCAAAGATCTCCTCTTGCATCACTGGGGATTTCCAATCCACTTCCCCCAGTACTGTTGGTTCAATGAGCAGCTGATCACGTTCAGATCGTCCACCAATCACTGCTTTGCCATCTTGGAGTAACACCGCTAAACGATCAAAGTTACGTGCGTTGACAATGTGCGGAAAATCAGCATTTTGCAACACATCGTCTCCAAATTTGTCCTGAATTTCTGCACCGATCAATTCCACTAATTTGTCATGTACATCCTCATGTACAAGCAAATAGTCAGGAGCGACACAGGTTTGCCCAGCATTCAGAAATTTACCACGAACAATGCGCTGAGCCGCCAGCTTCAAATCCGCATCCTGATGAACTATGACTGGGCTCTTACCCCCTAGTTCTAACGTAACTGGAGTCAAATGCTCAGCAGCTGCCTTCATAACAATGCGGCCAACACCTGTACTGCCTGTAAAGAAAATATAATCAAACTTTTCTTTCAGCAATGCTGTACTGGTCTCGACTTCTCCTTCCATAACTGCCAGGTACTCACTAGGAAATATCTCATGAATCAAATTATAAGTCAGACGTGATACGGCTGGAGTTAATTCAGACGGCTTAATAATAGCACAGTTACCCGCAGCAATGGCTCCAATTAGAGGGCCGAAAGCCAGCTGGAACGGATAGTTCCATGGTGCAATAATAAGAGCAACTCCATAAGGTTCTGGATAAATTAGGCTTGTACCATCAGGTATAGCAGAATTTGTAGGCACAGGTTTTGGTGTTGCCCATTCCTCCAAGTGTTCCAATGCAAAATCCAGTTCACCCAACACAATTCGAATCTCGGAGCCATAAGCCTCTGTTTCAGATTTATTTAGATCCGCACGGAGTGCGTCAAGAATACGTTGCTGATATTTCTCAATTCCTTGTCTTAATTGCTGAAGAGCACGAATACGGTACTCAATAGACTTCGTTTGACCTGTATAAAAAAATGTCCGCTGTGCGGAAACCAGTTGCTTCTCTTGTTCCATATTAACATCTCCAATTAATTGTTCAAAATTTAATTTCTAAAAACATAAATGAATTATAACGCAATTATATGAAACTATCAACATATAGATACTGTTGAAATAGAGGAAACAATTAATATGTACTTTCGCTTCAACGATATAATCAAAATTTAATTAACCATTCTCGTTCTTATTGTCTACATAAAACCTCAATGCTAAGATGCCAAGACCTACACTACGAATACCAGCTTTCCCTTTACCTTTTTGTTTCGGTCCCTGATCTACTACAACGTGAGATAGTAATCGTTCTCGATAGCACACACGGTTTCTGCCTATGTTATTTCTTCCTGAATTTTCTCTTCATTAAATACACTTGATATATACTTGGAATCAGGATACTTACTGCATATGTTTACGAGAATAGGATTGACAAAAAAAGAGGTCATTGCTACAATGGCCCTCATATCTTAAGGAAGGATGATTCAGATGATTCGTCGTCTAAAAAAACTAAAGAATGTGGCTACCGCATCACGCTTCTAAGTTACTCAGAAATATAACTTAGAAGCGAGGAATTTAAAATGAATATAAACCACTTTAATCACTGGTCCGAAATTAAGTATTTAAAGGACATTGTAACCAATCCATTAATTGATGTTGGCGATTACTCCTATTACTCTGGTTATTACGATAACCATTCATCTTTTGAAGATGGATGCGTAAGATATTTATGGGGAGATGAAAAATCGAGGAGCTTATTCAACCCAATTGAGGAATTTGGTTGGCAAATAGATCGATTAATTATTGGTAATTATGTATGTATCGCAGCCGGTGTCGTTATTCTTATGGGAGGAAATAACAATCACCATGCGGAGTGGATCACGGTTTATCCGTTCGCTAATCAAATTAGCCGTTCCTTCTCACCCAAGGGAGATACCATTATAGAAAGCGATGCATGGATCGGCATGAATGCCATGATTATGCCTGGTGTTACCATTGGTGAAGGTGCGATTGTTGCAGCAGGCTCAATTGTAACAAAAGATGTCGCCCCTTACACGATAGTTGGTGGAAATCCTGCAAAAGAAGTTAGAAAGCGTTTCTCAGAAGAAGAAATCATGAAGTTAAAAGAAATGCGCTGGTTTGATTGGAAAAGAGAATCAATTGAAGCAGCCACTCACTTACTTTCTGGCTCTTCTATTGATGAGTTATATGAGTACTATTTATCAGAAATTAAGGACTGAGCTCCTATATATATAAAGCTAGGTAGAATAATATTCTACCTAGCTTCTTTATATCCCCCGCCCACAAAAAGAAAAACCCCTCAGCGCTAGAGCGCCAAGGGATTCAGCTATTAGTACAACGTGATATATTAATCGCGTTCCCATTGGTGGACTTGGGTACGATTTATGTACGATGGCTTCATATTATTGTTTCTTTCATTATATAAGCGCTAAATATGGAATCCAATAGAAACAAAAGCTCGTATTCAATCATAGCTTTGCATGACTTGAGGGACGTTTGGGGGACGAGTTGGGGGATGTCCCCGAACTTCAAATGAACCGTCAGTACAGCTCCGATGGATTACAAATCATATGTCCGAAACAACCCTATATAATAGAAGGAAAAAAACTGAGCCCCTGGAGTAAT
Organism: Paenibacillus sp. E222; assembly: GCF_013401555.1. Lineage (NCBI taxonomy): Bacteria > Bacillati > Bacillota > Bacilli > Caryophanales > Paenibacillaceae > Paenibacillus > Paenibacillus sp. E222. The sequence continues at coordinate 4,168,191 of NZ_CP058552.1, read as the reverse complement.
CCCTTGGGGCTCTATCAATTATCGGCTTGCCGCAGTAATTTCTTCGATCTTGATCCAACTATAATCCTCATCAGCGCGTACAAGTTTAATTCTCCTGTTTGGCTTATCGATCGATGTCACAACGCCCCGCATAATCTCGTCATCAAATGGGTTAAATACAGTCAACGTAACAGAGCGGCATTCTTGGTAAGATTCCAGGATCGCTTCCTCAATGAGCTGCATTTCCTGTTCATCCAAGGCAGGCTTCCCCCGTCTCTCTTGTTCCTTCATTTCGTTTAAGTATGCTTCCCGATGTTCTGGAAGAATAATGCGAGATCCTTCAAAGATCCCGTTAGCCGTCAATTTGCTCGACACATTGCATTCCTCCTCAGTATTCAGTCCAATAGCTTAAATCATTTGGCTGCGCCGGCGACGGTGCCTTAGGAAGCTTAGGCAGCTCAGACTCTCGTTCCCAGTCTTCCAAAATAACGATACTAGCCGTATCTGACTTGTCATCCCAATGTATGTATTCCGAGGCTATAAGAGCGTCCAGGGCAGCCATGACGTCTGGCTTATGCTTACCCGTTTTAACAGTCAATTTATGGATTGTAGGCAGCCGTCGCCGCCCACCACTGTAGTTGTACAAGATCCGTAGGACCTTACGTTGATAATCTGTCAACATGTTAACCACCTCGAATTCATTATATGCGAACATTTGTTCTTTTATAAACAACAAAAAAAACCAGTCGAGCAGACCAGGTACATTTATAGTAGCACTCATAGGAGAGAGTAATAATAGCTTACACCATGTTATGTAATTTTATTCTTGAAGGCAGGTATGGAGCAGATATTGAATAAATTCATAAGTTCTTCAGACAATAGAGATGCAGGCAACAGAGTAGGTAACCAGTTTGAAGTGCATCAAGATCGTAGAATTATTTGGGATTAGCAAAAACCCGCTAACCTTAGTAGTTGGCGGGTTTTCCTTTAGTAAGTTTAGAAACCGGAATCTTGTGTAACAATTCCTGAATAATAGGCTCTTACTTGTGATGGAGTAACTTGAACGATATTCGTTCTTTGAAGAGTGCCATAATAATGATCGGCATCAGTATAAAAATAGGTTGAAGGAATATTAGCATTTGATGGGTAATCTTGATAAACGGTCACACTTTTTTGTTTGTTCATAATCGTTACATCTGAAGCTTGGCTTGCCATTACTGGCACCGATATAGACAAAAGCGCAAGAGACAAAACAGAAGCAGTTAAGATTTTTTTCAAAGCCACAAGATCATCTCCTAGTATTTTATATGTATTACACAAACAACAATACTATATTTTTTACATGTATTCATGTAACATTCGTTACATAATTAGGATAATCACACACCTCCTAACCCATAACTTACCGCATCTATCCTTTATGGCAAAACGATATAATTGGATTGAGATTTTTTAATGTATTTTTCAATCTTCAGGATTACTCCATAAACCAATGTTTGATCAATTTATTGTGTGATTATATATTGCAAAGACAATACAGGAGGTGTTTTGTATGTGTGGTAGATTTACAATCACTGACCCCATTGAAGCTATATTAGACCGGTACTATGCATCTATTGCAGATGGATTTGAGTACAAGCCTAATTACAACGCTGCACCTATGCAGTACATCCCCACCATTATAGGGAGCAAAGACGGCAATAGGCTGGGCTCACTCCGATGGGGACTGGTACCCGTTTGGGCCAAGGATGACAAGATCGGTAACAAGATGATTAACGCTCGAGCTGAGACACTAAATGAAAAGCCGGCCTTTAAACGACTGATCAGCTCCAAGCGTTGTATCATCCCATGCAGCGGATTCTACGAGTGGAAGAAAGAAGGGACAGACAAACAGCCGATGCGCATACTGATGAAGGATGAAAGTATCTTTTCATTGGCTGGCCTTTATGATACCTGGGCGGATCCGGACGGCAATAAGCTCAGCACATGCACCATCATTACTACTCAGCCCAATGAACTGATGGAAGACATCCACAATCGTATGCCGGTTATCCTGCGTCCAGAGGACGAGGCGGAATGGCTTGGAAGAGATAATGATGATGTTCAGTCGTTGCTCGGTCTGTTGAAGCCGTATCAAGCATCAGAGATGCGCGCATACGAAGTACCAAAGGGAGTAGGTAACGTACGTAATAACAACGAGGATTTGATTAGAGAAGTAGGCTGAACATGCCGCAAAGCTGCAGCTCAGCTGCAGATAAATAAGAACTGAACACGTTGCTTGATAAAAATATATATGTGAACAAAAAAAGACACTGCCAGCATTATGCCAGCAGTGTCTTTTACCGATTCAATTTTGTTGTTTTAACAGATGTTCACATAGATTAACATACATCTCTTGCATCTGAAGAGATTTCAAAAGATATGATGGGTTAACATCTGCCGGCGCTATCAACTTCACAAGAGATACGAACTCATCATATGTTGGTGGAGAATCACTCAATAGGAAATCATCAGGAACTGAAAAGAATTTATTTCTTTCCTTTATATCTTCTATCTTCTCCCTGTGAAAATGCTCCATTTGTTCGTCTCTTGCACTAGTTTGTGCTTTTAGCCTGCGGTTAAATATGTATAACACATCAGTCAAAGAACGAGTTTGCTTTTCATTAAAATCGTGATCAAGTAGGAACATGAAATATGGATGTTCATCCGAGGCAACCACTGTTCTAATGAGCTTGATTTGATATTTCAAAAGCTCAAGCTGTTCATCTACATTCATTCCATTCCCACCTTGTAAATTATTTAAAATGCAATAAACATAATAGCCTTAGCTATTACTGTCGCTGCACCTTGTGGAATACTGCATTCGAATATTAAAAATCCAATTAAGTTTTTCTCTACTACTAGTTCAGTCTCTTCTATAAAGTTCGCGATAGATAAACGATTTTCTTTCACATAATCAGCATACTCTTTTTTACCTAGATATTCTAACAAATCTTCGAGCAGTTCCCCTCCATGCTTTAGAGCAAATACAAAGGCTGATTTTTTGAATCCCATTGTCGTAACAGTGCCATCATCAACTGGTTGTGGAGTAACAACTGGCGTTTCAATCTTTGCTCTGTCAACAGGATTCGGTGTGCTAGCAAATGCGGAGATTGGAGCAATAACAAATGATAGAGCGAGTACGGAAGTCGACATAGCTAATACCAATTTCTTTTTCATAGACGCAATCATTCCAATACCTCCAAATATTTGTATTTATGTTACTGGATCATAGTATTATATTTCCAATGTCGAAGTAAGGGGAAATGTGTAAAATATCTGTTAAATAAAAAAAAGGTTCCACCAGCGTTATACTAGTGGAACCTTTTCACCGATGCTATCGGATTTAAATATAGTGGCTGTAAATTGTTCCAATTTAAATATAGCCACATTTTCCTGGGTCTGATAGACTATTTTATGTTGTTAATTATTACTATATCAGGAGGAAGAAGATTGAAAAAGCCTATTCAGAAAAAATGGTGGTTTTGGCTTATTGTTGTGATTATAGTTGCAGGGATTTTTGGAAACAAAGATGAGGAGAATTCTAAAAAAGACGAGGTTGCATCAACCGAAGTATCGATCCCGACTGAAAGCAAGTCAGAGACTATTGTAACTGAAAAATCAGTTGCTAAAACCCAGGAAGTAAAGGTAGCAAAAGAAAATGTAAAGAAGCAAGATCAGAAGGAACTAGAGATCCCTGGAAGTTTAAATATGACACCTGAAGAATTTCGAAAGTCATTTAACAAACGTGCTCAGGAAATCGGAAATTCGAAATTAAAAATAGGGAAGAAACTTGAGATACAAAAAGGAGCAGTTCAGGATGTATTTCAGTATATCATTACAGATTACATAGGTATCACTGGTTCCATTAACAAAGCTGATGGTTCTGTACGAGATGTTACAATGATCGGTCAAGGAAATGGAACCATGACATCTGGAGCTGATATTGTTCTAGCTATCGGTTTAGTTATTCTTTCTGTTAATCCCGATGTGCCCGCAAGTTCTGTCGCAAATATCCTTTCAGATATGCATATACTGGATGAAGGAGTTGACTGGAGTACAGTTGATGAATCAACCGAAGTAAACGGAATACGATACACTGTACTTGGTTCGGAAACGATCGGAATTATGTTTAGTGCTAGTGACGCAAACGATAAGTAATTTATAAAGGAGACTACTATGAAACGAGTAACAGCTCTACTATGTGCCATTACAATGTTTGGATTCATATTTAACGCATCTTACATCGAGGCTGCTACTGTAAATCCAAAGACTCTGTTAGAAAAGAAATTCCCACGGGAGCAGGTAAAGGTCAGTAAGTCAGTAGACCTAAACGTAGACAAAAAGAAGGAACACTTATTGATCACTGAATCAGGCAATTTTTATCTTATTAATTCCAAAGGTGTCATAGTACTTATAGATACAAATTACTATAGCGATGAAGAACCAACAATCCAAATCCTCAATGTTTCGGCTAAAGAAAAGCATGTAGCTGTTACTCTTGACTATTTACCATCAAATACAGAACTGCTCGTTTATAAATATCAGAATGGTACTCTTAAAAAGAAGTTATCTGTTATGGGTGATGTTGGAATAGAGATTTCGAAAACCGGGGAAATAATTCAAATGTGGAAGAATTACTATCCAGAAGGTGGTTGGAAGATCGCAGTTGCAAGCTATAAGTGGAATAGTAAGAAAGATAAATATGTAGGTTCAGGTGAATTACCACGATAAGACAAATAAGACTCTTTCGACTTAGTTTCGTGAGAGTCTTATTTTTGTTCAATTATGCAAAGCATAAACTAAGTATCAACTCCTCTTGCTTTGCCGACCTAGAGCATAAGCCGTCACATAATTGATCCTGCCGTCACCCAGTGCAGGTAAGTTTGTCTCTCCTGTTACGATAGAAATTTTATTTGCGCCAGCCACGCCCATACCGTCCCTTTGTTTCTGATGACGACAGAACCCTCTGTTTCGTAAGCCATGTTGAATCTACTTTTGCTCATAGAGAAAAGCACCCGTTTGGGTGCTCTTAGGTTAAACCTTGATTAATTTATTAAGTAGGAAGATGAAGTCCTCTTGTCCACCAACATGCGAGGTTAAACGGACACGGAGTAGATTCAGTACCTCCTCTAATTACTTAACGCTCAACATCTTCTTCAGAACGCTTGTTAAGTGATCTTTATATTTTGGGTCATCCTGATGCTTTCAGGGCTCAGCATATAGAATTTTATTACACATATAAACTCAAACCTCGATTTCTAAAATGTACTCGTTTGAGGGTAAGATTAAATTAATCTTTAAAGGCAGCGGTAGTTCAAACTCTTTTATAATCGCTCTTACATAGCACTCTGCACTTCGCTTCTGTATATCCCATGGGAAATAAATTGTGTGATTGTTCATTTACTGTCCTCCATGATGCCAGGCTTAGTATTTGAATTTCTTTTCTAGTCATGAGAGCATTATTTTTGCTGTGAATAAAAAACTTGCCTACCCTTAAACACTTCAAATGAATGAAAGCATTTTATGCTCTATTTGTGGATCAATAAACGTTGTAATCAATTAAAAATTATGTAACCAGACCCGTAGTAGAACTTATATTCAAACGATAAACTGCAAGATACATGAGTAGTGAGTTTTTAACCTTACTACTATCAATAATTTCTCACCATTCTTATAAGTCGTGAAAAATAATTATCCATTTTAGGATCATAGTTTTCTTTCATACAAATACACCTGAATTTTATTTATGGCTTTAACCCTTTAACCTGAGCAAGAGCTTGATTAATGTTCCACGATTCCCACGGCTCCATTACTCTATATCATAATTCACTAAGCACACGGATCTAACTGGATGATGTTTTTGTATCATTGTTGTGTTGATTTATTAATTCATCTAATAGTTCGGATTGTCTGATAACCAAAGGATGTTCAATACCATATATGTTAACTAACTTGTTTAAGACATCCCTCTCTTCTTCTATTTTTTCTTTAATTGTAGGATTAGTAGACATAACAAAATCACCTCTATAACTAATCCTAACTCTTTCTATTCAAATTTCAGATTGGTGAATATATACAAAAAAGACAATTAAAAAACCTCCATCCAAGGAGGTTTTGGACATTACTATTCTGTTTTACCAACCGCCAGCACCATGTGAGCTCGTTTTTATTATGGAAATATCTTTTTTTGGAATAACTTCGTAGTTATCAGCTGATACCTGATTAAATGGAGCAATTACCAAAATTGCTAAAGTCACAGCCAAAGAAACGATCATTATCTTCTTCATATAACTAATTCGCCCTCCTTTAAAATTGCTTTATACTTATCTAGTTGATCCACTGTTGCTGAATGCCTCAATTTCTCAAATAAGCAGAAGCATCTGACCAGATAAGCATCATTATTTAGTTTAGCAGATATTGCCAAACTATCTAACACAAAGATTATACCAATATTAGGGCGTAGAGATCTAATATAATATTCAGCTAAATCAGCTAAGAAAATCACAAATCTGTCGTTAATTACTTGAGAAGTATATGTCCCCACCTTTTTCTGGGAGATTACCTGGTTTTGAATCATTTCGTTATAGCGCTCTAAAATATGGTCGATATTACAGGAGTATTTCAGCGCAGCTTTCACAACTTTGAATAGAGCCAGAAGTATTTCGTTATCGTTGCTAGCCAAAGAATCTACATAATTCTCAATTAATTGGATATCCCCTGTCATTATTCTATAAAGCATTCTATTCGCGGTGGCCCAGACTAAAAATTGTTTCTTTGTTTGCTCGGCTGCAGCGTCGGTTTCAACGATCCAACTGTGATCCTCATATTTTTCTAAATGATAAAAAGCTTCATTGAAATCCCGAGCCTCTTCAGCTACTGTCCCTAATATCAAATGCGAATACAAAATATACCCAAATAACACTTTTTTAGGTCCACTCACACTGATTTCATTTACTTTCCTTTTATGTTTTAAATCGTATTGTATTCTAGCTATTCGTCCCATTTCAGTGCTTAATTGTTTTGCTTTCTCCCATTTCTGCAAAGAAACATACAAGTTAACGAGATCTTTTATAGCATCAAGTTGTTCTAATTCACCCAACCTTGTGACAAAAGGTTCGAATACAAGAGCAAGTTCATAATTGATATGCTGATCATTCCCTAGTGATAATTTGAAGATTCTATATTGACACACAGCTAACCTTTCGGCATGCTGATAACGTTCTCCTTCTGAGACTTTTTTATAGATAAGAAGTGATGCCGTGGTATTGCCTCCCTCATACAGAGATTCAGCAAAATCAAATAGTGAAGAAATATAGTAAGATTTCTCCAACATAAGATCAACAACTTTTTCAATACAGAATAGTTTATTTAACTGTGAGCATCTAGTTAGAAACGGCCGTAACCTTCTCCAGTCTGTTGATGGATCAAGCAGCAGCTCATCTACATATAGATCATAAAAAGTGCCCTCTTCAAGTCCCATCGTGTATGTCATTCTATCAAGAGCTTTAATCGGAATGAGCTGAGAACCATTGATAAAGCGACTAAGAGTTCCAGAATTTATACCCGATATTTCAGCAAAATGATAAACAAGCATTTGATTTTCTTCTATGTAATTTAACAACTCTGCCCGAATTGTTTGTTGAGTTTTCACTTCCAAGGATGATTTCACCTCCACTGATAAAAATCCATTTTTTATGTCTTTATCATCTATATAGGTAATGATATGGATTATTCTACCATCGGTCAATGCATTTTTCTGCAAAAATACTTAAACAATTTAATTTCGCAGAATTATAAGCTAACTTTTTATACGAACAACAAAAAAAGGTTCTAAATTAACGCGGCCCTTTTAGGAACTTCATTTAAAATTAGGTTTGATTTGAACCAGTAATCACTAGTAAATTCGCAGTTGTTTAATTAATCGGCTTATCTAATGAAATTTTATTTGGCTTACTTCAACATTTTAAAACAAGAACCCAAATCAAAAATATAATGATTGGGGTTCTTCTAAAACTGAACATTCTCTTCACTTTATGAAATTAGTAATCATAAGATGTTGGCGTTCCTGCTGGGAATGGATCACGAGCCGCTTCTCGAACTTGTACAACGTCACCGGATTGCATGGGTACTACTTGATCCACATTCAATGCAACCCACTCTCCACCATTCCGAGAATATTCAAGCGTCGACAATGACGTGGATAGCGAATTGTTTCCAGTTAGGACATAAACATTAGATGTGAATGTAAAACTTTTGGCTGGTCCTGCTGGAAGAAAATCGTTTGCACTTTCGCGAAGAAGGATCGTAAGGTCTCCAGGGAATTGTGGTGGATTTGCCTCATTATACGTAGTCCACGTTTCTCCGTCATTTGAGGAATACTCCATTGCTGATGATATATACGCTTTTTCAAATGTGTTACTAGCATCATTAATACGAATATACATTGCTACATTTTCTACAAAGCTAACAAACTTCGTTTTCCCAGATGGAACCTGACTAACTGGATCAGCTTTAACTCTAACTCTTACAGATACGCTTCCAGGGAAAATAGGAGGGTTTACTTCATCATAAGTAATCCATTTCACACCATCGTCGATGGAAGGCAAGTAACAGTCAATGGCCTTTGCCGAGCGAACCTGGTAACGATCCATGTCCAGCTGAACTTTCGCCGTACAAAAATAGGTTTCAATGGCCCAACGTTTACTGTAATAGCCTAAAACTTATGTTTTTCAATCCAAATCTTCTAATTCTTTATATTACAAACAATGTATGTTTGCTTGCTTTTTATTACATTTACATTTCTATCATTTGCTTCAAATAAAAAAGACAACAGTTTTCTGTTGTCTGCTGGCTATTAATATATGTACGCTTCATTAAGATATTCGATTGCAAGTTCGAAACTTTGATTTATTTCGTTTAATTTATTCAATGCCTCTTTGTTAAATTGATTTTCAGTCAACTTGTCTTTACCATCGTAATGATCCTTAATGAATTTAACAAGTTCAGTTTTTTGTTCAGCTATACTTTTTAGTAGAAAATTGCTTTCTCTTGTATAACTTTTAATCATTTCTGCCAACTGTTTTTTGGCAGCAGCAAGGTCCTTTTTGATCTTTTCTTTCTCCTTTTTCAAGACTTCGATTGAGTTTTTACTTGATTTATTTTTTACTGCTTGGTTGTACTTTACTGTCGCCTGTTTTAATTTTTCTGTGAGTGAAGCAACTTCTGTACCTAATACTACTTTGAGTTTTTTTTGTGCCTTCTTAATCTCTTTTACATTGTCTTTGTAGTCCTCAAAATAAATTCTTTCAATCTCACTAGTAGACATTGATCTTGCTGCAAACACTTGGACTGGAAAAATTAAAGTAAATAACATAACTAACAATAATGCTTTTCTCATATGTATCCCCTTATATACTTAGTTTCAGATTTCATTTTAAGTTAAATAAAGGAATCAATCAATAGATATTATTGCAGGGTTATATTCATGAGTAAAACAAGAAATTACTATTAAAGCTCAAAAGTACATTCACTAAACTGGGTCACTGTGAAGTTGTACGTAAGGAATTCAAATTGTGCATCAGAAGATAATTCGTTATGAACTTGTACACTTGTACCATTAAAGGACAAGAACTTCTACCTATTGCTGTATAATTCCTCTTTTCACTCTCAATTTCCCCGGGTCCATGGCTAAACTTTCAGATTAGCCGCTTCAACTTATTTACTTCCCATTGGGTAGAAAAATCTGCTTTTTATCGCCAGATTATCTTATCTGGCCGTCAAACCCTCAATAACAATCCCAATGCATGTGCCATTCACCATTCGAACGAGACCTTAACAGTACATCGTCCCCGTTGTCACCCACCATAACTCCCGGCTTTTCCTCGCTTCCGATCTGCATGATAAACTGAAAATCTTCTAAGGAAACCGGTGACTGGATATAGGATGCGTATCCTCCTATTTTCGTTTGCGGGTAACTGTCGAATTCATCGAAGAACTGATCGTGCGCAGCTTCATCCTCGTTCACTTCCGTCAAGTCAACATATTTCCAAGCCTCTTCCCAGCATGGGTAATCATCGCTGCTCCTTCCGGTGTTATCATCAATTGCAGCTCTTCCACCGACTGATGCTCGATGAGCAGCCAGCCTTCTCCGTTCTTGACAGGATAGATCGGAAGCTGTTTCCTGTTCAGAAACAGCTGGATCAAGCTTGCCTTCCCCACACCTCTGCTGGAGTTTTTTGTGAGTTATATAGCCAAAAACCAATCGAGAAAATTTTAGTTCAGGAAATCGCGAATAAGTCAGGATATAACCGTAGCACCTTTTATCAATACTTTACTCTGATATATACGAATTGTTAGATGCTCTCGAAAATGACTTATTGAGCGACATAAAAGAAGAATTGGCGAAAAAAGAGCTATCGATGCATGCGGTTCAAGATGCGCTCCATTGTCTGGACAAAAAAAGAACATCTTTTGGTTCTCAATGCCCTTTTAGGTGTTTATGGAAGTCCCCGTTTTTTAAAACGCTTAAAAAAGAAATCACTCTAAATCGGTTAATTAAATGTTCCGCAAAACCCTTCCTTAACGCCATATTTGATTGAGTTTTACCTGTCAACCTCCCTTTCCTTATTTCGTCTTTGGCTCCAGCGACAAAAGGATTTATCGTCAGAAGAGTTTTTCAAGTTAGTGGACAACCTCTGTTCAAAAGAGGTTACGTCCTATTCTAAAGAACGAGTTAATCGGTGTGTAGTACAATAAAAAACTTGCCCTTCCTTGTGGTACGATTCAGGAATGATCTTAAACTATCCTACCCGTTAGTTTAATGAATTAACGGTTATAAAACTCCTCACTTAGATATTCATCTAATCGGCAATCGGACTAGTTCTTGTCCTTGGCTCAGGACAAGAACTTGTACCGATAAATTAAAAAAGCCGCTAAATTAGCGACTTCAATGGGACCATGTTCTGGTCCCTCAACACTTGTACAAATCCTTTATTTTGCTACAGGGCATTTTTTTGTTTTTAGTTTTCCTACATGAATTATTTTTTGTTTTCAATTTTTGTTAACTAGAAAATATTGTGTCCCCATATAACATTTTTTATTCATTTTATTATTTGATGTCACTCCCCTACTATAAGCTTCCTATACCAGAATGAATACGGCTTCTTCTTAAATCCCTTCAGCTGAGTAAAATGTGCAGTCTTTTGAAGCTTCCGCTCATGATACTCTGACATTCCAAATATCTCGACGATTGTTTCCGGAGACGTATCCAGGAATAAGCCATCAGGCAACATGCCATTCCAAGTCGGATAATACTTTAGGTTGTACGGCGGCCGGATAATCTGCCGCTGCTGACAATGGCATTCGTTGTAGATATCCCGCTCATAGGAACTGTCAACTACCACTCCATGAGAACTGATCGGTATTGACGTCATGGAACGAAACTCTACCGGCTTCTCATACCCCGTATCGGTCACCCCTCCTCCAACTGAATAGGGTCACCTATTCCGCTTAACGAATGGAGGGCATCCTCCCATTTGTTCTTTTTGCAAAGGATCTCGAACCGAGTGTTACTCGACAAATGCTTCCCTTTAATGATGTGATGCGTATCACTGAACACACGCACTTCCTAAAAAAGAAGAAGCGTCATGAGATAGAGGTTATGTTTGTTCTTAACGCTATACGCAGCTTTCGAGATTTCCCCTTTCCCAGCAAACACCATGTTCTTGTCCATTTTTGGTGCAACATCAGTTGCCCTTTCCGCCAGCACCGCCCGGAAACAGCCAATTGCGCTTATAGTATCTCTAAAACCAACTGAACGAAACTTCCCGTGAGAGCTTATTCATGAATAAGCTTTTTATAAGCTGGATAGACTTTATACATGAAAATTATGCTTGAATTCATTAATGTCGATCAGCAATCTGCTCATAAACGTCATTCACAAATAATGATGTGTGAGTTTATTCAGTCAATCTAGAATTTACGAAGGGAGAGTGTATATGGACGCATTTAAATACCAACCTGGATTCGGACCTGATGATAAAAATAAACTTGATATTGTAAATACAATTCTAATTGAAATTCCCCCTAAACATACCATTAGTATGCATTGTGATTTTTTGGGAGAAAAAGAGAACACGACGTGTATTTACTCTTTGCAAACCGGAGCAAAAATATGGCATCAAAATAAAAATGATAGATTACAAAATGGTACAAATGACTACACAATACCAATTTTTCACTTGGACAACTACTCATCAGCCCTAGCAATGTCAAATTTAAAAACAGCATGGCATAAGATAGATCCTGCTTCTTCTTCTTGGTACCAATCAAAAAATGTTGTATTTAATCGCATGGATATAGCAATGACAATTAACAATGACATAGATATTTACAATCCCATTTATAGTATAGTTGGTGATGGCAATCTTGATTTACCGGAAATTAGATACTATATACGCATTACGGATCCCTCCAAAGCTCCAAAATGAGTTGTAGTAGTTAGTATCACTTTTAACGTTAACCGTTCCACCCGTAATTATCTTAAAAAGTAACCAAGTAAGTAGAGTAAAAACAAATGTCCTGCCGTCATGGGTGGATTGGCCGGTTATACAAAGAATCAATGGGAAACGGAGCTATGGTAGCAGGGTTTAAACATAACTCGAAGGATCTCAATGGCATCTTCTGCACGAGAGTTTATATATTTGAGGACTTGTGCATTGAAATTCACTATGTGAACGTGAATAGTGTTGGAAGCAAATAACTCATTCATAATTGTGCTGATCTGCAAGGCAGCCATCACATTAAATTTTAAAATAAACATAAGTAAATCACGGCAGTCCAGCATGCAATTCAGTAGTTCTCCATTTCACCACCTCAAATAAAAAGACGAGACTACTAAATCTCGTCTTTGAACCTAATTAACATGAGCGTTTTACATAAGTAGCCCATCTTTCTCCACCGTGTGATGTCCTATTATGTTCATCTGCATCTGCTTTAGCATCAGCGCTATTAGTTCTACATTGACCATACCATCCTCCGAAATGACCATTACACAGTGCCTGCCATCCCTGAGCTAGAGCTGGATTAGTAACCACTGATATTGTCATAATGTTAGAATCTTGTGGATTCATCATTACTTCAGGGACAGGATGATAATAATAATGAGCTGGAGGCATTGGATAATAGTATTGAGGGTAGAAAGTAAGATGGACATGGCTGGTTATCATACCAAGCAGCAGACTTTACATTTTTTAATGCTGCAGTATTAAAACAAACTTGTTTGGACGATGCTTGCCCGCAGACAGGTGGTCTACCATCCTTGTATTCGATATAACAATTTCCCATTACGTTTGCTCCTTTAAAGTTATTGTTAGAACTAACAGTAACTTATTCTAAGCACATGCCTATGGTTCCATCGACACATTCATTTCACCAAATAGAACATTGATCATTTGCCAACTCGAAATCACTAGAAGTCTTTTAAGCGTCCCCAGGTGCCCTACTTTATCGCCATTTTCGAAAATGGATGCTCATCTCCCGCCTAATTTTCTGCCAAAGTGTTGCTTAGTTCAGCATCTTCCCCCGTACGCTTGATGAAGAACGACAGAACCAAACCAAGGATACCAATGCCTACAAGAACAAGATACGAATCGTTGATACCTTGTATCATTGCTCCCAGTTTCAATTTGTCTGTCAATGCGGCCCCTGAAGCTGCTATTTTATTCCAATGGCTCGTGTCTGCGAAGACATAACCGTTACGAGCAAGGATGTTCCGATCGCTCCGGCAACCTGGCGTATAGTATTAGTAATAGCCGTTCCATGACCGTTTAACTTAGCCGACAGCTCATTCAATCCCACTGTTTGAATAGGCATCATAAGCATTCCCATCCCAATTCGTCTCGCAGACGACATTAGTAGCAGAAAGATATAGCTCGTCGATTCCGTCAGGTTAATAAAGCCTAGGGTCGTACCGATCGTAATAAGCTGCCCAATAATACTTCCGCTTGGCTCCGAAGCGATCAAACAGCCTACCTGTAACAGGCATCAGAAAACCCATGATGAGTGCTCCGGGAAGCATAAGCAGGCCTGCTTCAATTGCTGTATAGCCGCGGGCATTTTGAAGATATAGTGGCAGAAGCATCATAATCTGCAAACATAATCATCGTTACCGCTGTACCATATTTTCCGCCATAACGCTGATAGGCTCGAAGTACCTGTTTTTTCGCATTCGCATCGCGATCCACTCGTTTACGCTTTAAATACGCGTAATACCCACTTCGGGAAACCCCAAACACACGAGCGAGTTTTTGGACATCTCCGTAGGATGCTACCTTGTCCATGATCTGATATCTTTCCTGTATAGCTTCCTTTTTCAGTTCAAAGGAATACGTTTTAAATTTCTGTCCCATAAAAATACACCCCCTAGAATTCATCCTCTAAACCCGGGGGTTTTTCCAATGTCTATTCTAAGGGGTGCACTACATGGGATTTTGTGGTTTTTGAGTTTAGATAGGGATCTCTGTTCCAAACTCTCCGTTACGTTCGCCAACGGGCAATTCGTGATTAAGATATCTTTCGATAGGTCTGTTGCTACCATACTGACTAGCCCATCGAACAGTATAGGCATAATCAGTATTATATATTGCCCAATTTAATTCACCAGCCCGGTAAATACCCCAATTGTGTGAATCCAAAAGGTAGAAGTTTCCATCTTGAGTAACAGTAAGTGTTTGATAGTCCTTTATTTTAACAGCTGCTGGACCTTTTTGTGCAGGAAATGATACCTGTCCGACATGTCTATCATTTGGAACAAAAAATCCGTCACAATCGAAATTTGAAGAAGTTGCTTCACCTGGTTTTAAAGGAAAACAACTATTATCAAAACCGCCTACCGGATCTCCACCATACACACATAAAATTTCATTTGTCTTATTTATTATTCTACCATTCATAACTAATCCTCCTACATAGGCCAATGGACTTTTGTTCGGATCTCACGGGGTACGAACACCAAGACGCTGTTGTCAGGAAAAATCATAGTTCTTCAATTTAAAATCTTCCTTCAAAAGAAGATCTCCAATAACTTCTTCTATAACTATGCCCGTTAAGTGATCAAAGAAAGCAGCTAATTATTTTAAACTACTCGACAGCGCCCCGGTTAATGACACCAAATGAATGGGAAAAATAGTTGTTAGATTAATAACCCCGCGCAATCAGGGATGATCTCAAGGTAAGTTTCAATGCTTGTGGCCTGTCAGCGCTCGTAGGCGCGCATAGACAATTTAGAATTTTGAAGGCTATCGGCTTCCATAGGATTACCAATTGGGAGTCAATCAACAGCTCTTACGGTTAGTAAATTATTGTTCTTCAAGGTGAACATACATCGAGCCGGGAGCAGTATCTTGATTAGAGATAGTAACATCAATATCGAAATCGAATTTTCTATCTATATTTGTTGCAACTTCCCCACTAAATATAATACTTTGATCATTAGACTTTTTGATTTCAACAAATAAATTAACACCAGGGCAATCGCATGGATATTGTCCCCCAGCTTTTTTGCACATAAACACTTTTGCCCTGTTCTTCACATGCCACTGCTTTGGACCATCCTCTTTTGTTAATTCAATTACTTCTTGTGCAACACGAACTCTTTCTAAAGTTGCTGTACCACCGTTATCATCATCAACCATAAAACTATTTTGTTCAAGATTTGTTTCAGAATCGTGAAAATTCTCGTGTGAATATTGCATTTCTATTCCTCCTGTATTGAGTTTCTGGATTGTCGATTTCAATTGCAATTGAGGTATTATATTGCAAACTTATTGTTTCCTAACAAAGTAAATCTAATCTTAATAATATATGGAAAGAACATTACAAATTGATTTTAGTTCATTAACGTAATTAACTGGACAGTGAGTAGTTCTTATGAAAAAATCGAGGCATAGAAAAATAACCCAACTGAGCTAATCATTCTCACACGAAAGGAATAATCGCCAGATGAATCTCAAATTTTTTGATCAAATTCTATAATGTCCAAATAGTTCACTTTTTTCTTTGTACTTATTATTTTGTTTTTTCTAATCCCTGCAAGTTTTTGCCCTAGGTTAGTCTAACGAACTTTTACTGATAAAAAACCGGACAACGAGAGAATGTCTTTGAACCGATGCAGAAATTTACCAAAATGACGGGAATGACGTCTTCAGCATGGTTATAGTCCTCATTAAGGTAATACCACTTCCAAAACTTTTCTGACTGATGACATTATTATTTAAATCAGGTCATGGAAAGGATGCGTTAGGTCAATTCCTCGGCTGTGTATTACAAGCTGTTCACCGATGATCCCAAAACGTGCTTTCATGGTCGCTAAGTTGCATTGACCAGGCCCCCAATAGTATAAATGCCCATACGGGCTAAGTTTCGTTCCTTCCTCCCTCCAACACCCCAGCACTCGCGGACGGGATGGTTCCAAATTTTCTGCGGAAATGTCTCATAGCTTACTTCATCAATGAAACCAGTCGCTTCGATATTTGTCCAGAATATAGAGTGCTATCTTGCTCTGGAGTATGTTATCTCCTAGCCCAATCGCAGTGGGTCACCCCATTTCTGTTTTAATAATCTCCTGAAGCTTTCGAGTAAATGTCTAAATTATCTCCAAACAAATTCTGCGTATCGTACGTAATAAATATTTCATCTATACTAAGTGATCGTAAACATCCAACTATTCGTAATCGCTTTAAACTTGTACCGATTGCCGTATCATATCAAAACCACAGTCCAACTGCTTGGCGTCTATGTCTAACCGATAGTGCCTTCTGCTACCACATCACCGAACTCAAACCCTGCATTATCAGCTATTTCTTGGCGACATTCCTGCTTAGTGCACAACATTCCATTATAAAATTAATGAGGCCGCTAAATGTTCTTGTCCCTCAACCTTTGCGTTCACTGAATTTTGCTCAAGTCGGACTTTCTCGACACGAAGAAGCCTCCGAACCGAATCGGAGGCTTCTTTTCTATTGATATTGAGTTTACAAACGCGTTCGTGGGGAGTTTTTTCTTAGCTTGAATAATCCGACGCGTTCATAGTGCCTCTTTTGACCCCGATGTAATAGATCATCCCTTCCGTTCTTAGGTTCACATCCAGGATAGCATCGCCATACGTACCTGCGGACGAAATAGAGAATCGCCCCGACGTATCAGTCTGCACTGGAATGATAGTCTTTATGAACTGAAACTTGAAACTGTTCAAAGCCATTGAGCTGCAGTTCCAGTCCATGAATTGTCTTATAACTGAAGGCAACCTCCTGAATGATAAATGGTATACTGACAATCTCTTGGACCCAATCTTGCGAAGAAAGCCTAATATTCAATTTAACCTTTAAACCAATCAACATTTTCTCCATTTCTTTAAGCGGAAGGTCCAGTTGTTCTTCAATGGAATCCTGGCTTAGATCGTTTTCTTCATCCGGAGTACTCTCATCACAGTCAACTAAACTAAAGGTAGAGCCCTCTTGTAATTTTAATGGCTCCCGTGACTATGTTCTTGTCATTCAACAGTTGAAGCAGCTGCTTTATGATTGTAATCCACCATTTAGTCTGTTAGTCGATCAAAAGGACTCACTACCCACACTTAGCTATTCATCTAATCGGTAATCGGACGATGTTCTTGTCCATTCCGGCAATCGGTACAAGTTCTTGTCCTTGGCTCGGGACAAGAACTTGTACCGATAAAATAAAAAAGCCGCTAAATTAGCGACTGATATGCTCCCCTCATAGTAGACAGTAGAAAAAAACAAAACTTTCTACGGTTACTATGAGGGGAGCATATCAGACTTCAATGGGAACATGTTCTTGTCACCGACAGATGTCGTTTACCGGCAATCGACTCACCATTGAGATCCGCTGTTCCATTACTCAACTTGTAATCGCCATCGGCAAAGAAGAAAACTGACTCCCAACGCTGTCTACCATCAATAACCCAGATATATCCGTCTCCGTTATTCCAAACGAGAATATTTGGGATGTAGCGATCCCTAATGACGGAATCGACCAGGTACGAGCGTCGATCATTCTTCCACACGCTGTTGCGTTGGAATGGCAAATCAAATCGAATACGTTCACGTATATTTAAAAGACTTTTTGTAGTTCTCTGAATACTTGACCTTTTCATACTTGTATCCTCCTCATATTAAGAAAACAGGACGCATTGTACACGCCCTGTTCTTTGGTCATATATCAAAAGCCTGCTCTATAGATTGATCCTCAAACGACGAGGCTCGAACAATTCGATCAGAGAATCCGTCTACTCCATGAATGGATTCTTTCCCTAATAACAAGGACAAGACAGAAAATCCTTTTTGTTCCTTCAAGCTAGTCCACGCTTTTAAAAAATCATGATTTACATGCGCTTCCCCATCAGTAACAAAAATAACATCTGCTTGATTAAATCGACTTTGTTTAATGACTTCGCTTGCTTTGTTTAAGGGTTGTACAAAATTCGTACCTCCGTCAAGAAAAACGGTAGCAAGCTGAATCATATCTTGCACTTCAATTTTTCCTCGCTCATAGATGATTGCATCAGAAGCATGTGAGGAAAACGGAATCCACGCAAAATCCCTTCTCTGTTTCCGAGCAATGCTCATGAGTGCCAAAGCGAATCCCTTGGAAATAGTATCCTGATCCTTCATACTACCAGATTGATCTAGACACAGGATGATTGGCCCTTTACCGAGATGCTCTTTTCCCTTCGTATCATACTGAAGAGTTTGACATTCCGCATATCGGCGTAAGAAATCCAATTTGCTAATGGGGCTGGCGTAACTGCCCAGCTCCATCGGCAGCAGTTGCTCAATATCACTCCCTTGCCGAATTCCATTCCGATCAATCGCATCCTTATGTTTAGAACGCTGTTTACGATTCGCAATGACCTTCATTCGTCCTGCCCATTTTGCGATTTCCTTCAAATTCTTATTATGACTCAACTTTTCAGCAAGAAATAATTGCTCTTTTAAAGGAACCTTCTTCAGCTCACTGTCACCACTTCCGGCCTGTATTCCACCTAAAATAGATTTCACATTTTCTTTAGTCTCTACCGCCTCATCAGCAGCCTGAGCGAGCATTTGTGATAATTGAGAACCGTTCTGATTAAGTGCTGCGGATAAAGCATCTGTAGCTTGCTGGGAAGCTCCCTTTTCTCCTTGAATGAGCTTCTTTAAAGCTTCTGCCAAGTCTTGATCTTGCTTAGCCTGCTCTTTTAACCATCCAAGAACGGTTTCACTGTATTTCGTTGTGCCAATGGCTGCTGCCAGATCATCCAAGCGAGTAAACTCACGAAAATCCAGATATCCTTGATCAGTCATGACTTTTTTCATGAGCTGATGGTTCATTCCAATTTCTTCAGGAACCTCATCAAGTAGCTCTGGCTTCATTTTGAACAACCCGGCCCATAGATCACTCATTAAAGGTTGGATCAAGGGGAATATGTTTTTCCCCTCTTTTCCAATTTTCTTGAGGCTGTCCGACATTTCCATTAACTGTCCAAATCGTCTACGGTCATATGCATCTGTGTTTAAAACAGATTTCATAGGTTCCTTCATCTGCTACACTCCCAACACTTGTGACGCGATACCACTCAAAGAGCTTTGAACAGTTGTAATCGTACTCTCAATTTCTGATCTGTTTGGTTGTTCTTTTTGAAGTTTTTTCAGCTCATTGACCAACGATTTCAGTTTCTTCGTACTTTCAACAGCAACGTCCGTAGAATTACTGGACTGATCCAAATTTTTCATAATATCTGCTGTTTCAGCTTCAATTCCTTGAATACGTGTCTTCACCGCATCCTGAGCATAGTTCCGCACGATTTTCATGACCTTATCGCGTTGTTCCGGTTTTTCCCACAAACTGTTCTTGAGAATCATGAGGTCTTCCAAGATAGCCTTATCTCTGCCAGCAAGTACGGCCTTCGCGCGGATCACAGAGAGAGTCTGTTTAAAACGTCGATCCGAAGGACGAATCCCTTCATCCATCAGTTCTCTCCTAATTTTGCTCAAGGCATCAAAAACCTCATCAGGAATCACTACCGTGTCACTAAAAAATTGAAGTTGAAACAGTTCTTCAATATTCATATCCGCAGGAGATGGTGGAGATCCTTTCAACATGGATACAAAAGACTGATCCTCTCCGATATAGTTAACCTCAAATCTCAGTAGAAATCGGTCGAACAATGCCTCCAGTCCTTCCCCTTCCTCAGGATACTCATTTGAGCTGCCAATGAGTGACATGAGCGGAACTTGTGCTGGCGCGCCATCATTGTAAAATATCCTTTCATTAATGAGTGTCAAAAGTGCATTCAAAATGGCACTATTCGCTTTAAAAATCTCATCGAGAAAGGATGTATGTGCCGTTGGTAATTTGCCAGCCGTGTTCCGCTTGTACACACCCTGTTCCAATTCTTTCAAAGATACAGGTCCAAATAGCTCCTCTGGTGTACTGAAGCGTGTCAGACAGCCATTGAAAATAATTGGCTCCTGTAATACGCTTGGTCAAATCACTCACCATTGCGCTCTTTCCTGTTCCGGGCGGTCCAATCAAAAGGGCATGTTGACGAGCAATCATGGCTACCATAAGCCCTTCAATGACTTCTTCACGTTCTGCATATTGTTGTGACAACGCATTTTGAATATTTTTAATTTTCATATTTAAGTCCTCCATATATTGGTTTTAGAAATTAAAAAGAGCTGAACCTAAAAAGAAATAGGGGTAGCTCCGTTCAACAAGACAATGTGAAACTCAATCGGCCATATTTGCTAATGCATCCGCAACTCTCTTACGGATGAGCGCAACATAAGCCTCCATTTCTTGCAAATTCCCTGTAACAATAATTTCGTAGTCTTTAAAGTTGCTCACCACATTTTTCGCATCCTCAAGAATAGCTTTTAAATCATTCTTCTTGAGTTGATTCTCTACCCCGTTCTCACAAGCAGCCAGTGTTGAACGGAGATGATCCATCAATTTCCGAGTCACCATGTTTTTCATATCCAACGTGTTCATGACAGGAACCTTCTCCGCTTCCCCTTTTTCAAGTGAAACAATAAAGCGGATCAGTGCATCCAAGTTTCCATCAAATTGTGCTGGAACAAAATAGACACCTCCAGATGGCCTTACTGGGGTTGGTGACATACTCTTTAAAGCATTCGTAATCACGGTTCGTAATGTAGTAGACCCATAGTTGTTTCGGAAGATATCAAATTGTAGGGCAGCATTACTAACGAGTTGCTGCGCCATGGAAGAGACGTAACTGGCATCTACCTTCTCCGTTTTCCGATCCAATACTAGCGATCCTACATCCGGGATGTAGTTCAACCTTCTCCCTTTGGTATCCACCGTTTCGCAAACCAAATTAAGTTGCACGAAAGAACTTGTCGATGCCACTTCTCTAAACATGTAGTTCTCATATACACCGGGCGACATCTCCCGTTTAAACTTTTCACTGGTCGCTCTTCTAAAAGCGTCTGGTAGACGAATTGCATTTGGCATCCAGCCTTCTCCCAGCCCTGTATCGGTAAGCTTCTGTTTCAAGTCTTCAGGCGTGATTAGCATATTAGATAAGGAGTTCCAAGTTAAAAATCCAATTGCATCCCCTTGACCAGCCGCAACCACAACAGCATCTTTTAAAATTGAGTTCAATGAAAAAACCTCCTCGTTTTTGGAATAAAGAAGAACACTTGAAAGTTGTTCAAGTGTTCAGATCAACATTATATGCTTGCTTACAGATAGTCTTTGACTGGCTTGCTGCCACCATAAAGTTCAAAGTTGGTTGTGATAAAGTGCTCCAACTCCTCACGGGTGACCCCATCAAACTCTTCAAGTCTTTCATAAATGTACATTTTATCCAATGCCTTTGCGTATCGTGGGTAAGACTTTTCCACGATATGTCGAATCGTACTCCAGTGCTGGACAAATCCACATATCGTAGAGAACGTTATTCCCGACATCAAGTACACCAAGACCAGTAGCCCCAAAACCTCTTTTTTTGAAGTCGATTTCCAATTGCCTATAAACCTCTTGTTCAAAAATAATCTCGAAGATGAGTTCACCATCTTGCTTCCAATTTTCCAACGTAATGAGGTCAAGATTGTGTCGTTTAGTGTACTCCCTGAGCAAGTTTTCCAAAGATTCATCCGACAGTTTAGACAAGTATTCATAACAAGCAAATTGCTTTGCTTTATAAAACTTTCCTTGAATATTCTCTTCAACATGCCGCTGAAGGACAATACGTACAAGCGCCAGCGGGTCATATGTAAATTTCACTGTTTTCATCCTACCTTACCTCCTTCATCTGCAACAGATATCCAACGCGCTGGCAGTATTCCAAACGAGTCATTCTGCCTAACATGTAGTTATCAAAAACACGTTCGATTGAATGAGATACTGGTTCTCGACAAACTCTCCAATTATTTCTCATTTCATATCACTTTCCTTATTAAATTGAGAAAGCCGATTTCATCGCATGGGATACATGCATAAAATCGGCTTTTCTGTATTGTTCAAGCTATACACGAAACATTTTCACTCTCGGTACAACGATTGAACTTTCATTCATTTGTTGTGTCAGGTCAGCAATGTTGGATACCAACTGCTTACGACCTTCTTCACGTTCTTTAATATCATCCAGCAAATCTTGTCCAAAGACCATTACTTGCTGCACGCTTTGCCAAAAAGGTTGTCCTTTAAGAGCCTGCACGTTAATTTCATTTCCGTCCGTTTTGTAAAAGAAACTTTGAGTTTCCATATCGAAACGGACGGTATCACTGATTTTCACTTCTGTTTCAGCGGTTCCCCATACTTCTACAGCGACATAAACAGTTACTCCGGCCATCATCTGAAGAAAGCCACAGCATTTTTATGACGTTTTTTCTCTTCATGGAGGAACCCACCTACCGCTGTATGAATCGTACTTTTTGCATCTTTACCTCTGAACAGTTTAAACATTTTAATCATCCTCTCGATTTTTAATGAAACGCAAAAAAGCCGATCTCCGCACGGACGAATCCATGCAAAAATTGGCTTTTAAAACTCAGTAACATTGCTTTTCCAAGAGCCTTTCGGTACTCTTCATTCCTTGTCTCCAGCAAACGGGAGCTGCGGAACTTCATTGGCTTTAGCCTTTTGTCCTACATTTTATCCTCTCTTCATTTCTGTCTTTATCAGAACGGAGATATAGGTTGAGGTGTTACACTAGACTTGTTCTTTCGATACAAGCTACCCTACTTTGTAACTCTGTGAAGACCAAAGTCAAAGTGACGGATAGACCCTTGTCTCCAGCAAAATGGGAGTTTAGGAGTTAAGGAATAATTTATAAAATTATTATACCACTGGAGCACATCTTAGTTCAAGAGTACGTCGAAAATCATATATATTCAGGAAAGTTCTCGACTGAACTCAAAAGTTTGGTCGAAGTTTCACATATTCTGGATCGCCAGGCTGAAGGTCTATCTACGGGTTATAAGCTACTGCGTAAATATGATCGGTTGGCACGATTCTGATGTTCATTACTGATACCTCCTTATAGCAACAAAAAAAGGACAAACCGTAAGGCTCGTCCTAGAAAAAATCATTTTTAAATGTTCAACAAATCAATAGATGAGGCGGCTTCCCCGATATCTCGCAGATCGACGAAGCTGGTCTTGCCCTTGCCTGCAAGGCACGAATATGAGATAAATTAGTCTCAGAGATAGAGACTTTATCTTTAAAAAACCAGCGAATGAACGAAGAGAATTCGATTTTGAAAAACTATTTAACTATTAAATCCACTAAAATAAAGCAATTGCTTAATGAAAATAAAAAGCTGCAAGCTTACATTTCAATAACATGAAAAATGGCAGACATTTGTCTGCCTTTTTTTATCTTCATTATCGATTGTAATTAAAAACCATAATTAACATTGTAATTACATAATGAATACAATTAAGCGTATTTAATGTTATAAAATAGAAAATATAGTCATTTAGGGAGTTTTTCTCAACTAAAACAATTGGAAGTCGAAGGGAGATTCTATCTGTGAAAAAATTAATTACAGCTGCTTTATCCATCGCACTGTGCCTTGAGGTTGTTGTTCCTACGGTGATGCTTGCAGCTCCAAATGCACTGGAAGCTAGCGTAAGTCAACTTTCACAAGAAAAACAAAACTTTATTTTCTTAGAAGGAAAACCGGGAGACGCGCATCTTGTATATACCTATGAAAGCAATGGAGATACGTATAAAGTTGAAGAAAGAGCTAATAAGGATTTTACTGAGGTTGACAGCACTATTTATGTGAAAAACGCTGAAGGAGAATTCGTTAAGCATGCAACTCAAAATGCTATCATCGATACTCAGAACTCTCTTTTCCAAGTTACTACTAATGAGAATGGAGTAACTGAAACAGAAACACAAAATTTTGGTGTCGATCCAACCGATCTCTCAACTATCCCCAATATCCCTATGCGTCCTGATAGAGGCGATCTGATTACCCCTTTTGATAGTTATATGGGAGGTGCTGTATCTGCCTGGTATTACGGTTCATGGGTTGATGGTAGTAGCAAGATAGAAAGATATACTGTCACTGCAGTGACAGCCTTACTTATTGGGTTAGCGACCGCCGCAAACCCCTCAGCTGCAGTTGCAACATCAGTTATAGGTACTATGGCTCTTACCATTGTTCAAGACCAAATTCCACTTGTATATTATAAACGGCGGTATGCAGAAAAAAAATCCTTAGTCGCAACAACTGTCATTGTCGGATCTAAATGGGACACTATTTTTTATAGTAATTCAGCCCGTACGAATGAATTAGACCGTACAACCGCAACGAAATTTTTGAGCGGGTATGTGGCGGATTGAAAATGAATTTGAAAATTTTTCTCAAAAACTTCTTAGGATTCTTCATACTCTGCAGCTTAGTATTTATTGGTTTTAATATGTTAGTACGACATAAATCTTGGGATGAAATCGATCATATGCTAAATTTACTTAGCGCTACTATCATCAGTTTAGTAGTAGGTATTTCAAAGGCAAGAAAGTAAGCTTTTTTACTTAATCCCCCTAAATGACTATAAATTGCTCAGTACCATTCGTTATACGTCTGGTACTGAGTTTTATTTTGACTTCGGGGCTATAGTTTATAAACTATGCAAAATAAGGCTTATTTTGATAAGGGAGATCCCTTTGAAGTCCACAAAAAAATAAAACAAGAGTTTAATAAGCTACATAAATGGGTGCTAAAAACTTCTAAATACAAGATAATAGTTCAGCTCTATGAGCAAGTTCAACAAGAATCATATCAAGTCTATGTAGGTACTCTGGAGCAATTACAAATTATTCAGGCACATAACTCAAAATACGATCTGAAAATTAATCACGTTCTTAGTGAACTTGGGAAGCTTAAACAAGATTACATAACGAACTCTCAGGAACTGTGTTTTGCAAAAGAATATGAAGCAGTCAATGTTCCGAAACAACTGGATATAAGCCCGATTTAAAACGTTGCCCTCATTTGCTGGACCCGGAGTACATCCTAGTCGCAGACCGGTCATATGGCAAACCTAAACAGTTTGACCGCTACCAGAAACAAGAAAATCGGTAGTGCTTTGTCATTCGGTTCCGCGATCATACCACCTTTACCCTTCCAACGCCACGGGTATGCGAACGTCCCTTAGGGAAGCATTGAGCAAGATTTGATCTGCCAGTTAGGGAAAAACAAGGCCCTTTCCAAAAACCGGTTGAGTCTGCATACGGTCAATAACCCCGGTAGACCAGCTACAAATACTTTTATGTCGATATACCTCCAAAATGTTGAGGGAGATCATAAAGCATCATATTCTCTCTACGCTTCTAAGCACAACTGATTAACTATTTTTCAAACAACAATTCTGTAAATAGAATGCAAAGCATGCTGTATTCATTTGCATATGCTTATTATCCCCATCTAACTTGCTGAGTAAAATGCCTCCTTCGAGCAAGGAAAAGGCAAATGAAGCAAGTGCATCCGCATTCATATCCTCCTTAAACTCCCCACTATATATTCCGTTAAGAATTATACTCTTTATCATATCCAAATGGTTATGCAGCCCTTGTCTTGCCCGATCTCGAAGTTCCGTATGAGTATCGTCACTTTCTACTGCTGTATTCTGCATAGGGCATCCGCCAACAAATGGTGGATTACCAACAACATCTTCATAAACACTAAAAAAAGCAAGTAACCGCCCTGACGCAGACTGCTCCCGTTCGACCGCCTCAGCAAATTTGCTGACAACTATACTGGCGGCGTAGTTGTAGGCTTCAAGCGCAATCTCATCTTTATTTGTAAAATGTCGATAGATGCCCCCCTTCTTAATCCCGGTGTCGGCAATAATATCATTTAACGATGTACCGGCATAACCTCTTTGATTAAAGATTGCTGCCGATTTCATAATAATGTGCTCTCTTGTTCGATCTCCTTTTTTCATAGCTTCCTCCGAATGATCTTATTCTAATCTAACATTATATCAAATTTTACGGCCGAAACCTTGCCAATGTCATAAATCTTGATATAATAAAGGTACCGATCGGTATCTTTTTTTTTAAAAACAAACCATTCCAAAGGCAAATTGGACAAAAAAATGGGGAATGGATTTCGAACGAAAACAGGAGGTTTATTCAATGAGTATAAAAGTAGGCATTAATGGTTTTGGGCGAATCGGTAGACTCGCTTTCCGTCGAATTCAAGATGTGGAAAATATCGAGGTTGTAGCGATAAACGATTTAACTGACGCAAAAATGCTGGCGCATCTGCTCAAATATGATACTACACAAGGCACTTTCTATGGTGATATCGAAGTTCATGTTGGAGCCTTTACTGTTAACGGTCAAGAAATTAAAGTGCTGGCTCACCGCAACCCTGAAGAAATCCCATGGGGCGAGCTTGACGTAGATATCGTACTCGAATGTACAGGTTTCTTCACCACCAAAGAAAAGGCCGAGCTTCACCTGAAAGGCGGAGCAAATAAAGTTGTTATTTCCGCTCCGGCAACAGCCGACATGAAGACCATCGTGTATAACGTAAACCATGAAACACTGGACGGAACGGAAACCGTCATTTCCGGTGCTTCTTGCACAACGGTCAGTCTGGCTCCCATGGCTAAAGCTCTGAACGATAAATTTGGAATTCAATCCGGGTTGATGACAACCGTTCACGCCTATACAGGCAACCAGAATACCCTTGATGCGCCAGATTCAAAAGGAAACTTCCGCGCAGCACGGGCTGCAGCAGAGAACATTGTTCCTTACTCCACCGGTGCTGCTAAAGCCATTGGCCTCGTTCTTCCTGAACTGAAGGGCAAACTTGATGGTGCATCTCAGCGTGTACCTGTGCCAACAGGCTCCGTAACAGAACTCGTAGCCATTTTGAACACGAAGGTAACGGTTGAGGAAGTTAACGCCGCTATGAGAGAAGTATCAGATCCAGAAACATACGGATACACGGAGGACGAGATCGTATCTTCCGATGTTAGAGGAATGACATTCGGGTCTCTTTTTGATGCCACTCAAACAAAAGTTCTAACAGTTGGCGACCAGCAACTAGTGAAAACTGTAGCCTGGTACGATAATGAAATGTCTTACACCGCGCAACTGGTTAGAACATTAGAATATTTCGCAAAAATCGCCAAGTAACACTGCTGCATTGCTTCTTGATTCTACCTGCAAGCGTCAAAAGAGCAGGGTTTATATGCACTGTACGGAAAGCTGCATAAGCAGGAGCAAGATCGGTACTTCCGATTTCTAGAAAGTTATTCCAGGTGAAGAGTTAAGTTTTATCAAGACATGATTGATGAATTAGAGAAAATGCGAACGGTGAAGCTGATAACACAGCCTCTATGAAAGGAGTCATGAAATGAGAGATTCTGAGGAATTGTTCAAAGATGTAGATGATGTATTGAGAAAACTGCGTCCTTATTTAAACCGCGATGGTGGAGATGCCGAATTGGTTCAAGTTAAGGATGGAGTGGCTAAACTAAAATTCTTGGGAGAGTGCAACGGCTGTCCTAGTGCAACGATCACATTGAAGGCTGGCATAGAACGTGCCATTTTTGAAGAAGTAGATGGCATTCATGAAGTCGTTCAAGTCTTCTAGAGAAAGGGTGACCAAACAAACTACTTCCTTGCTGACATACGTTTGGACCTGCCTTTTCGCTACAATAAGAGCGTAAACCAAACTTGAAACGAATGCAGCTTTATGATGAAGATTGCGCTAGATCCAACAAAAGTATGCGCTTCCGGAAAAAACGGCTTTTCCAAGTGCTTCAAAGGATCACGTTTCAAATCACATTTAGGAGGAACATTCATGTATAATGCCAGCTCCACCCGATATGACAAGATGACATATAACCGTACTGGCCGCAGTGGCCTGCTCCTGCCAGCTATTTCGCTAGGTCTGTGGCATAACTTTGGCGGGATCGATAACTTCGAGAACGGCAGAGCTATGGTGAGAAGAGCCTTTGATCTGGGAATCACCCATTTTGATTTATCCAACAACTACGGGCCTCCTGCCGGTTCCGCAGAAGAGACTTTCGGACAAATCCTGAAGAAGGATTTAGCCGCTTATCGTGATGAACTGATTATCTCCAGCAAAGCCGGATATTATATGTGGCCAGGCCCTTACGGAGAATGGGGCTCCAAGAAATATCTCGTATCCAGTCTGGATCAAAGCTTGCAACGGATGGGACTGGATTATGTAGACATTTACTACCACCACCGCCCAGACCCTAACACGCCGCTGGAAGAAACGATGTCTGCATTGGATCTGCTTGTTCGCCAAGGCAAGGCCCTGTATGTCGGCATTTCGAATTACAGTGCGGAAGATACCCGCAAAGCATCGCAAATCCTGCGCCAGCTCGGAACTCCATGCCTGATTCATCAGCC
The DNA here is from genome assembly GCF_013401555.1 of Paenibacillus sp. E222. NCBI lineage: Bacteria > Bacillati > Bacillota > Bacilli > Caryophanales > Paenibacillaceae > Paenibacillus > Paenibacillus sp. E222. The sequence continues at coordinate 4,139,232 of NZ_CP058552.1, read as the reverse complement.
GAATTACTCGATGCTGTCCCGCTGGATTGAAGGCGGCTTGCAGGATGTACTGGACGAAGAAGGTATTGGAAGCATCGTGTTCTCACCGCTGGAAAAAGGCATCCTGACTGACCGTTATCTAAACGGCATCGCAGCCGATTCCCGTGCCGCCGGACCAAGTGTCTTCCTTTCTGAAAAAGAGCTTACGGATGATGTCCTCGGTAAAGTACGGAAACTGAACGATCTTGCCGCTGCTCGCGGACAGAAAATGTCGCAGTTGGCTCTCTCCTGGGTGCTTCGCGGCGGCAGAGTGACTTCCGCCCTGATTGGAGCCAGCAAGGTAAGCCAAATTGAGGATGCGGTCGCCTCCTTGAATGCACCGGAACTTAGTGCAGAAGAGCTGGAGCAAATCGAAGCCATTTTGCCCGGATAGTTTACTTTTCAATATGGAGGGCGGGGACAACGGTCCCCGCTTATTCTATTCTATCTACAGCCCATGCATGGGCTTGCGCTCTACTGAGCCTTTACACTCTACTCCTTGCTCATCCCTTTTCATTACAGGTTTATTTTCCGGATCATGCTCTGGAGTTGTCAACAAAAGTGCAGTTTGAAAACACACACAACAAGCTGATGGCTGCTTGCGGCGTTATATTAGCTCCACTCTATGGCACACTGCAAAGCATTATCGGCGGGTTGACGCTGGTGCTGCTGATTGCTGTTGCCAGCAGTTTCCGCTTCGGCTTTCAAGATACTAAACAAACAGCATTGCCACTGGCTCCTTTTCTGGCTATTGGCGGCATCGCTGCTTTTTTCTTTCGAATTAAAGCTATTTTTCATTTCGTATTAAGGAGGATAAATATGAATAGCGTATCTAATCTGCTTCATTTAGCACAACAAGGTGACAAAGAAGCTGAAGCCAGATTGATTATCCGTTATGGGATTTATAAATAAATACGCTAAACGAAATGGCACCATTGATCCAAATTGCAAACAACAGTTGACAATTGCCTTTATCCTGGCAGTCAGTCGCTTTGATCTTAGTCGTTACAAATAATACAAGGACAAGCCATGTGGAGTTTGCTTCATATGGCTTGTCCTTGTTTCCATACTATATTCTAAATTATTTATAGAGAAATATCCAAGGAAGTAATCATCAGATCTTAATGTTACCTTTATTGCCCCTTGATCTTTAAGAACTTCATATTACTTGTTTCAAGTACGTTCTTTTCTCTGCTGTCTGCTATATCGACAAAAGGGGGCAAGTCCGTAGAACGACTAACCGGCGATTGTCTGCGTTCGCCCTCCAAAGCACTATCGTCGAGCAGATGTTTCCTCATAGCTTTGCAAGCCCGCATCACGCAAAGTTCTTCCGACATAGCCCAACTCTCGACGTGCAGCGGCATCGTTGACTGTGAACTCACGCCCGATCATGCGTATCATCGAGCGTGAGATCGGCGGATCCCCGTCCTTCCGCGTGACGGCCCAGATAGTGTCGAGCAGCCGGCCAATGGCAGAGGCAAGCCAGTAGGGCATCGAATGCAGCTTATTGATGGACAAGCCCTGTAAGTTCGCGAGCGAGGTGACGAACTCACGGAAAGTCTGCCCTTCCTGGTCTTTGATGAAGAAGGCATGACCGCCTTCTCCGCGTGTGAGTGTGCATTGTATCGCTTCTACCACATTGTCCACGTGGCAGGTTGCAAAAGCATAGTCTCCGCGGTTGATGAAGGCGAACTGTCCAGATCTGACTGCTTCGGGAAGCCCTTGACTAAACGGATCACCCGGCCCCCAGATAGCCGGCGGGCGAAGCGCGATGGTGCGAAAGCCAGGTTTGTTAGCTGCCAGAACCATCGATTCGGCCCGTGCCTTGCTTGCCAGGTAGGCGGAGAAGTGGTTCGGGAAAATCGGCGTGCTTTCATCAACGTTGCGTTTGGGAGTACCGCCATTATCCATGAGGATTCCCGCTGCACTGATGTAGACAAATGTCTTCGCACCGGCGGACTCGGCTGCCTTCAACAAGGCTACGGTTCCATCAACGTTGGTACGAAAGAGGGGTTCGCGAGGCCCTGAAAAGCGGAACAGTGCTGCTGCGTGCACAACCGCATCAATCACCGGCAATATGAGTGGCGTGCTGCTTTCGAGATCGGCATCGACTGGCGTAGCACCCATGGACTTGAGTTTGGCGTGAGATGATATGGAGCGTGTGAGTGCGAAAATCTCGTGACCGTCCTCTATGAGCTTCGGGATTAGGCGACCGCCTAGCAGACCAGTACCTCCCGTGACAAGAATTTTCATTGTGTTCGTCCTTTCTGTTCAGGATGTAGGATGGACCGTATGGCCCCCTCACGAATTTGCTCCAGGATTTCTAAAGTGGGTGGCACCGCTTTGCGTAGCCGAGCTGTGACGTATAGTAGGGATGCAGCATTCGCAGATGCCCACATGAGATCAGCAGCCACCTCCACCGTCGGCCTGAGCCGACCCTCAGCAGCGATGGCCGCGATGCGTTGGATGAGGAGCGCAAATGCCTGCTCGTCGGCGGGAATTTCAGCATCGTTGAGAACGCGGCCCATCATCACCCCGTAGAGCCGTGGACGAGCCGCCGCGAAGCGCACGTAATCGTCCCAGCCTTCGCGTAGTGCCATAACCGGATCGAAGGATTGCGTAGCAGTCCTTTTACTCTCAAGAAACTGAGCAAATGCTTCCTTAATGGCGGCGCTCAGTAGCCCGTCGGCGCTGCCGAAGTGATGGTACAGCGTCGGTGCGGTCACCTTCGCTATTGCGCAGACGGAGCGGGTTGTGAACTGTGCCTCGCCCTCTTCCTCGAGAACTTGTAAAGCCGCATTGAGTAGAGCGTCGTGTGTATTCATGCGACCAATATAGCACAGCTACTTAGTTTGTCTATAGCGATGCTATATTGGTGCCAATCCCCTCCTGACATTCAATAAAACCCCAGTTCCCGACGCGACTATATCCGTTTCCCGTACGGACGCTGAAAATCCATCTTGATTCAGTGATTGTGGCAAACACGAGCAATCCCCCATCAAAGTCTGTCTCTATAAGACCCACGATTTCTCATGGACGATAAGCAAAGCTTACCCTAAAATTACGGCCTAGTACTTTTCTTTTGTTGTTGAACACTCCAGAGAGTAAATAAAATTCCCACGCCGGTTACGATGGAAGCAACCCAAGGAACGGCTGTTAGGCCTCCCCCAAATTGTAAATCTATAACCAAGCCTCCGATATACGCACCAAACGCATTACCCAGGTTAAAAGCCGCAACATTTAAAGTCGACGCCAGCGTTGGAGCTTCTTTGGCCATATTCAGCATATGAAGCTGCAATCCTGGTATAATTCCAAAAGCAGCCATTCCTAATATAAAAATAGTAATCAAAGCAGGCACTTTATGCTGATCCGTAATTGAGAATAATGCCAAAACTATGGCCAACACAACGAGTATCCCGAGGAGAGACGGCATTAATTTGCGGTCAGCCAGCTTGCCTCCGATAATATTCCCAAGCGTGATGCCGATCCCGAATAAAACAAGGATGTAAGAAACCGAATTCACCGGGAACTTAGTAATATCAGTTAAAATCGGTGAAATATAAGTGAATACCGTAAAGAGCCCTCCATTACCAAACGTCGTCATCAAAAGAGCAATATAAACGGTTGGCTTACGCAGTACACTAAGCTCCTGCTTAAGGTTCGATAAAGCTGATTCTACTTTTGGAACGAGCACGGCAATCCCAATCAAAGCAATCAGACCTAGGATAGTGATCGCCCAAAAAGTGGATCTCCATCCAAAGGCTTGACCAATAAATGTACCGATCGGAACGCCAAGAATATTTGCAAGTGTCAGACCGGTAAACATGATTGCAATAGCTCCAGCCCGTTTTTCCTTAGGAACCAGTCCAGCTGCAATAACAGATCCAACGCCAAAAAAGGACCCATGAGTTAATGCAGCCACGATACGAGCTACCATTAATACTCCATAGTTCGGTGCAAGAGCAGCCAATGCATTACCTGATATGAACAGAATCATAAGAAAAAGAAGCAACTGCTTTCGCTTCATTCGATGAGTGGCGACTGTGATGATAGGAGCTCCTATAGCCACACCCAGTGCATATCCGGTAATGAGTAGCCCTGCTGAGGGGATGGACACCTGCAAGCTTTCGGCCACTTCAGGAAGTAACCCCATAATAATAAATTCAGTCATTCCAATCGCAAATGCCCCGATTGTCAGCGCTAATAGCGCCAAAGTCGGTCTTTTACTTTCTGGTTTATTTTCTATATTCACTGCATCCAAATAAATAACCACCTATCCGTTTTTCTCAATAAGAAAGCACTCGAAAACCAGCAGCTTTAGCACCAGACTCGGGTGATTCCTGCATTATTCACAAGCCCCGTTCGACAAGCTCTTTCTGCTACTCCTTCGATATAGCTCACCATTTTGTCATACATATACGCACAATGGTTGTTCCATCTACTCGTGTTTCCTTGCGAAACAGCATTCCTGCAAATAAGACGAGAAGAATGTTATATTCATTAGCACGCGCTTGTTAGCCTATCCAATTTACTGAGCAAAACTCCTTAAATCCAGATCCCCCTAAACTCCCCAGCTTTAATCCTGTCACGAAAAAATCGAACATACGATTCCGGTCTTGCCTTTCAATAGAATCATGATACAATAAAAGGTACCGTTCGGTATCTTTTATTGTACAACAAGCTGTTCTAGAATGAAATAGCGCCGAGCCATTTTGTTTTCATGAGAGTTATTACCTTTTTGGAATAACTAAAACTTATAGGAGGACTTGAGAATGACTGAAAAGTAGATTTTAAAGGCGTTGAACTGATCTGACCTTTTTTTCGCCGAATTAAAGAGTTGTCACATAATGAATTTGTAGTGCACGCAAGGACAAGGAAGTGATTATATATTTGTTAAAATACGGAACTAAAATTCTCATTGTTGCTCGGGATAGACGCATTCAAATGCTTCTCAAATCAAATCTTGAGAAGAAAGACTGCATGGTCGATCAAGTGTATGATGATAAATCATCATTTCTTAAAACACGACAGTTCGACTATAGTCCCGTTACATTAGATGCAGCAACTCCTTATCAGGATGAAATCACTCTTTGTTCTAAGATCAAGAAATGAAATTCAAAAAAAAGAAAGCTATTGGATAAGACAAAACAACCAGGGGAGTTGAAGTAAGATGAGTGAAGCAACAGAAACGATAGAGGGTTGGTATGCACTGCATGATTTCCGCACCATCGACTGGCTTGCCTGGGAAAGTGCAACCACAGAGGAACGCGAGTATGCAAAGCATGATTTGATGACGCTAATCTATGAATGGTCGGCGGTCGAATCCCGGATGGAGGGCAGCTTGGCAATGTACGCCATCGTAGGCCAGAAGGCAGACATTATGTTTATAAACCTACGCGAGACACTCGAGGAGCTGAACTCAGCGGAGAACGCATTTAATCGTTCTCGGTTCGCAAAATTCGTAAAACCAGTTTACTCGTACGTCAGTGTCGTCGAGCTGAGCAATTATTTAGCCCCTCCCGGCTCCGATCCGATGCAAGTTCCCGAAGTAGCCGCTCGCCTTAAGCCAATCTTACCCAAGGCGAAACATATCTGCTTTTACCCTATGAACAAGCGACGCATGCTTAACGATAACTGGTACATGCTTTCTCTGGAGGAGCGCAAAAACTTCATGCGCAGTCACGGTATGATCGGCCGCACTTATGCAGGCAAGGTCAAGCAGATTATCACCGGCTCGGTCGGCTTCGACGATTGGGAGTGGGGTGTTACACTGTTTGCCGACGATCCGCTGCAGTTTAAGAAGCTCGTCTATGAGATGCGGTTCGACGAGACTAGCGCACGCTTCGGAGAATTCGGCCAGTTTTACGTTGGCAACATACTCACACCTGCTGGCTTGACAGAGTTGCTGAACGTGTGAAGGGCTAAATTATGCTTCACGGATTTTTAATTTTTTTATATTTCGTGACAGTTCTAGGTCCATTTCGAAAATATAAACCCAATTGCAAAGTATCGAGGAAACTTAACAAAAAATCAACCCGGATAAGGAGAAACTTAGATTGATGACAAACCAGACGGAAAAAACATTGGTCATTGTAACCCATCCTAACTTAAATAGCTCAAGAATAAATAAACGGCTGACCGAAGAACTATTAATACATGAAGAAGTCACTGTCCACCTGCTGTATGAAGCTTACCCTGACGAACAAATCGACGTGGAAAAAGAACGCCAACTTTTGGAAAATTACGACCGGATTGTACTTCAATTCCCATTTTACTGGTACAGCGCTCCTTACTTGTTGAAAAAATGGCTGGACAAAGTATGGGGCAGCGGCTGGGCGTACGGGCCGGGAGGAAATAAGCTGGAAGGTAAGGAACTGCGGCTGGCCATTTCAACCGGCGGTGTTCGTGAAGCTTATCAAGCCGGCGGATTCCATCAATATTCTTATAGCGAGCTGCTGAGACCCTTCCAGGCTTCTGCAAATCGTGTAAAAATGCTTTATAAACCCTCCTTTGAAATTAGTGGTGTTATAGAAGTAAATGACGAAGCTCTTGAAAAACTGGCTAAGAAGTATGCTGAATTCGTCACTCAGCCATTTCTGATTGCAGTTGAATCCTAAGGGGGGATCTCACTCGGGGAGTCATCCAAAAACTTAACCCCTCATAAGCGGCGCTGCGCTCATATGTCCAGTAATCGTTGCTGGTGTATAAAAAAAGAACGGTTCCTGAGCATAATGTTATCCATCAGCAACGACAATGCAATCGGCTCACAAGAAAAAGCGGCTCGGATATCCGAGTCAGCGTATACGAAAAGGAGATAAGAAGATGACGAATACGAACGCAACGAATGGTAAAGAGGCCGCCTATCATGGTGTGCCGGCGGAAGACGCTTACGGTTATGCACAAGCAATCAAGATCGGAAACACGATCCATGTTTCCGGCCAACTCAGCCACGACGAAAATGGGGCGATGGTCTTCCCCGCGGTGCTCGATGAATCTGGGAAGCCGGCCGACTTCTCGATGATGGAGGAGCAGATGCGGGTAACCTATGCCAATGCCGCGAAGATCCTAGCACAATTCGGGGCCACCTTCGACCACGTGGTTGAAGATACGCTCTACGTCCTCGATGTCGATGCGGCGTTTGCGGTCGCAGGCAAGGTTCGGAAAGAAGTCTACGGGACGCCGCGGCCTCAGGTCGCCAGCAATTTGATCGGCGTACCGAGACTGGGCTTCCCAGAGCAACTAATCGAAATCGTCTTCAAGGCAGTGCTGCCTCAAGCCTAAGCGGACGCGGGTTTGACGAGGAGGCGTGCCCATCACGAACCCATCAAGACAACTGCCCCCAACGACATGTTGATTGTGTGCCAACCTGTGGCAGCATGTCGTGTTATGCATGAGACGTGTATTGGCATCCTTGGTCGCTGATAACGGTCAATCCAGTCACGTCTTTATGTTGTTTAAATACCTTTTTAGACGTCTCCAGGACCAACGGATTGTCGTTATGGCGGTCGAATCCCGGATGGAAGGCAGCTTGGCAATGTATGCCATCGTCGGCCAGAAGGCAGACATTATGTTTATAAACCTACGCGACACACTCAAGGAGCTGAACTCAGCGGAGAACGCATTTAATCGTTCTCGGTTCGCCAAATTCGTAAAACCAGATTGCTGAGGGACAGATATATAATCAACACAAATTACAAATGGCTTTGGAAGGGAGGTCGTAAGGAATGGGAATTGATACGGTACTATGGAGCAGGCTGGTGACAGGAATGACACTAGGGTTCCATATGATATTCGCGACGATTGGTGTCGGTATCCCTCTCATGATCGCGATTGCTGAGTTCATCGGCATCCGCAAGCAAGATTCTCATTACACACTGATGGCTAAGAGGTGGGCGCGGGGGTTTGTTATATCCGTCGCAGTTGGTGTCGTAACAGGCACGGCAATTTCACTGCAACTGGCATTGGTATGGCCGAATTTTATGAAATTGGCAGGGAACGTTATTGCACTTCCGTTATTCATGGAGGTATTTGCATTCTTTTTTGAAGCTATCTTTTTAGGCATTTATCTGTATACGTGGGATCGGTTCAAGAATCCCTATATTCATTGGCTGCTCACACTCCCCATTGTCTTAGGGGCAGGAATGTCTGCTGTTTTTATTACGACTGTGAATGGTTTTATGAACCAACCTGGGGGATTCACAATGCAAGGTGGACAATTTACAGCCGTTAACCCTGTGCAAGCGATGCTGAATACGGCGACGTTCTCCAAAGTGTTCCATGTATTAAGCTCAGCCTACTTAACAGGAGCGGCTCTGCTAGCAGGAATTGCGGCTTTTACGATGCTTAGAAAAGGGGTTACTGGATACCACAAAAAAGCGTTAAAGCTTATGATGGCCGTTGTTATGTTATTCGGATTGCTAAACACAGTAGCTGGAGATGCGTCTGCCAAGTTCTTGGCCGAGCATCAGCCGGAAAAGCTAGCTGCTGCGGAATGGCATTTTGAGACCGAGAGCGGCGCGGATTTGATTCTATTGGGGTGGCTTAATGCCGAGCATAAAATTATTGGCGCAATTCACCTGCCGAAGATTCTCAGCTTCCTGGCTTTTGGAAATTTTAATGCGAAAGTAACAGGTCTGAATGAATTTTCTCCAGATGAACAACCTCCGCTCCTTGTGCATTATTTTTTTGATTTGATGGCTGGCATAGGGTTTGCGTTATTGGGCATATCCGTTCTGTATTTCCTATTTACATTCTGGAAAAAACGCAATGAGCACAATAAATGGCTGCTCCGCATTATTGCTCTAGGTGCGCCGCTCGCATTTTTGGGAGTCGAGTTGGGCTGGTTTTACGCCGAGTTGGGGCGGCAGCCGTGGATTCTACGAGGATATATGCGTGTAGAAGAAGCGGCGACGACATCGCCCAGCGTGAGAATTCTTTTTTTCCTCTTCCTTCTTCTTTACATCGTATTAGGCGCGGTTAGTGTTCTTGTTCTTCGGCGCTTATTCCACAATAATCCGGCAGAAACTGAGATGGAGAAGTGGGCACAGCATGCGGGTAACAAGAGGTCCGGGAAGGATGCGCATGCCTGATGAGTTATGATTTGATTGGAATTTCAGTACTTTGGCTGTTTTTGTACGGTTATCTTATTTTAGCCTCCATTGACTTTGGAGCAGGTTTCTTTGCCTTTTATGCCCGCCTGACCAAGCAGGACCACCTCATTAATCGTCTGATTTCTCGTTATTTGTCACCCGTATGGGAGATCACAAATGTGTTTTTCGTCTTTTTCTACATCGGCATGATCGGATTTTTTCCGGATACAGCGTATTATTATGGCTCGGCGCTTATTGTTCCAGGGAGTGTCGCAATCGTGCTGCTTGCTATTCGTGGCTCGTTCTATGCATTTGAAAACTATGGGTCCAAAAATAATATTGTCTATCTGTTTTTGTACGGCGCAACGGGTTTGCTGATCCCGGCTTCATTGTCCGTGGCGCTGACCCTGTCTGAAGGCGGCTTTATCTTGAAGCAGGATCAGACGGTTTCTCTGGATTACTGGGCTTTATTAACCAATCCATTATCGTGGAGCATCGTTGGATTGGCGATTGTGTCTGTTTTGTTTATTAGTGCCTGTTTTTTGACGTTTTACGCTTCACGAGCAGAGGACAAAGCTGCCCTAAAGCTTATGCGGACCTATGCGCTGTTCTGGAGCACACCGACGATTATTATCGCCCTGACGGCCTTTATCTATTTGGGGCAACACAATGAGCGGCACTATCAAAATATGATGGATTTATGGTGGCTGTTAGCACTTTCTGTTACCTTTTTCATCATTGCGTTGTGGCTGTTATACCGCGGCCGTCGCTATGGGGTAGCATTTGTTTGCATCATGCTGCAATTTCTCTGTGCCTTTTTCGCTTACGGGATTGGGCAGTATCCCTATATTCTTGATCCCTACATTACGATTCAAAGCAGCGTTACCTCATCCTCAATGGGCTTCGCGCTGGTTGTCGTATTTATCGGGGGTATGTGTCTATTAATTCCTTCTCTTATTTTGGTTTTCAAGCTGTTTCTATTTGATGCGGATTACGTGAAAGGGAAAAAGTAGGCTGATTACTCGCAGGCTACTACCATAAAAGGAGTTGAGTTTGGTGAAGGAGAAAAGAAGCTTGATTGCTATACAGTTGACCGCGCAACGCAAACGTCTCATTTACCTGTCATTCATCTCGCTCGCACTAGGCGCCGCGATTGTAAGTCAGGCTGCACTGCTGGCCGAAGCCGTCCAGCAGATCTTTGTAGAGAAAGCATCTTTATCATCGGTTGCCCTACTACTTGGCATCCTACTGGTCGTGATGACGATGCGTACACTGTTGTCATTAGGGAACGCGACAGTTGGTTTGCAAATGGCAGCAACCGCCAAAATAAATATGCGAGCAGCCGTGCTTGAAAATTTCATGCATGCTTCCATGCCTTCCTCTCTTCAAGGGCAAACGGGGGGAAAGGTCAGCATTGCGCTGGATGCTGTGGATGAGGCGGATAGTTATTTCAGTCAATACATGCCGCGTATGGTGGAAATGGTCATTATCCCCATTCTGATTTTAGTCGTTTCGTTTACCCAACATGCCAATTCAGGTATTATCATGCTGGTTACAGCACCGTTTATACCGATTTTTATGATTTTGGTAGGGCTGAAAACAAAAAATAAATCAGAAGAAAAGTATGCGCAGTTGGCTGAATTTTCCGGTACATTTCTAGATTCTCTTCAAGGGCTCGTTACGTTAAAAATATTCGGACGGGCCCGCCATCAGCAGCAAGAAATCGAACGTAGTAGCTTAAGATACCGTGATGCCACAATGGATATTTTGAAGATTGCGTTTACGAATACCCTCATGCTGGAATCAATTGTGATGCTGAGCATCGGGATTGTTGCTCTCGAACTGGCCATTCAGCTCCTTGTTTTCAAATCGATGTCGTTTCACACGGCCTTTTTTGTATTGTTGCTCGTGCCCGAATTTTACAGCTTACTAAAGAGTTCGGGAACAGCCTTTCACAATGGGCGAACCAGTATGGGGGCGGTTCGCAAGGTTGAAACCATGCTCGCGGACACGAACGATAGAAACGATCTGAAGGATCAGCCGGTAGGGCTCCAGACATTTCCGAAGAAGCTGTTTCCAATGCCGCCCACCATTGAACTGGACAATGTCCGGTTTCAGTATGCACCTGACTCATTTGAGCTGAATACAGGTTCGATCACAATTCGACCAGGAGATCATATTGCCCTTGTTGGTCATAGCGGATCCGGTAAAACAACCTTGCTCCATCTTATAGCGGGTTTACTAAGACCGGTGTCGGGGACCATTCTAGTGAGTGGAAACCCGCTTACTCAACAGAATGAGACGATATGGTTCGAACATATCAGCTACATTACGCAGCATCCTTACATTTTTGCAGGTACCTTCGCTGATAATATCGCAATCGGTGCCGGGCGGAAAGTCTCCAGGGCTGAAATTGAGGCAGCGGCTGCGGACGCGGGTCTTTCGCAGGTTGTATCCCAACTGGAGCAGGGATTTGATACCCCCGTCGGTGAAGGCGGTAGAGGACTATCCGGTGGGGAAAAGCAACGGCTTGCCGTAGCGCGGGCTTTTTTGAAGCGACCTTCCATTATTTTGTTCGATGAGCCGACCGTCGGACTCGATCTTCACACCGAGAGCATCCTGCAACATTCGATTGGAACCTTGGCAAAATCGGCGACGATGATTACGGTGGCTCACCGATTGTATACCATTCGAAATGCGGACAACATTTTGTTTATGGACCATGGCGTCCTAATGGGCTCGGGACATCACGACGAGCTTATTAAACGCCTGCCTGCGTATGCAGAGATGGTCGATGTCCAACGCAAAGGGGTGCCGGGATGAACGAGTTGGCTATTTTGTTCCAATCTATGATTCGGGAGCGCAAAGATATTATTCTTTCGATTTTAGGCGGATTTGTCGCCGGTATTGCCGGTGTGATCCTCTTTTCTGCGAGCGGCTATCTGATTTCGCAAACGGTGTTTGCACCTCCGCTTTATACGCTGATCGTACTTACTTCGTTGGTCAAGCTGCTTGGTTTACTTCGAGCGGTGAGTCGTTATGGCGAGCGCTTATATTCACACCGAGCGACATTCTCTATGCTTAGCCGTTTGCGATCATCCTTTTTTGCCAAGCTCATTCCCTTAACGCCAGGCATTTTAAATAAAAACCGAAGCGGGGATCTGCTTGCACGAATCGTTGGGGATGTAGAGAGTTTGCAGCACTATTTTTTACGCGTCGCGTATCCGCCGATCATTGTTGTCATGGTGTTCTTGACGACAATGCTGGCTACCGCCTCCTTTTCTTTCTGGATGGCTTGCTTGATGCTACTCGGTATGCTGGGAACCGTATTGGTCGTGCCGGGAATCGTATTACTAGGATATCGGAAAATCAATGGGCATGTTCGCAAGCAGCGAGCGCTGTTGTCTACGGAAGTAACAGAGGTGTTGTATGGTTTCCGGGATCTTAAAGTTTATGGGCAGCTTGCGCAGCGGGAACAGCAACTTCGCCAAGCTTCTGCTACATTGGCAGCCGAGCAGCAGCGAGCGGCCGGACAACTGCTACGTGGACAAACGATGCATGCCTTTGTCACATATCTGATTTCCTGGGGGGTGTTGGCCCTTGGTGCTTATCTGATATCGGATGGAATGCTAGCTGGCGTATATCTGGCTATGCTTGTCATGGCCTCATTAACTGTATTTGAAGAAGCAGCGACTATGGCCACGTTGCCAGCATATAAGCAAGATAGCGAACATGCAGCCAAGCGGCTGACGGAAGCAGTATTGACTCCTGCAATGCAGCCGGTTCTGCCAAGTTGTACGTTAAATACCGAGCATGCCGTTTCTATTGAACTATCCGGCGTTTCATTTCAATATGAAGACGAGTGGAGACCAGCATTAAAGAACTTTTCGTTGCAAATTCCACCAGGATCTAAAACAGCGATTGTCGGACCTAGCGGTTCGGGAAAGTCTACGCTGATTGAGTTGTTACTCAAGCTACGTACGCCAACGGCTGGGGATTTGCGACTGAGCGGCATATCAGTACAGGAACTGGAGGAGTCGAGCATTTGGAAAACGGCTAGTGTCGTGCTGCAGCAAAGCCATTTTTTCCGGGGAACGATCCGGGATAACTTGCTCATGGATGGTGAGAATCATTCTGACGGCGACCTGTTGGATATTCTCGCTAAAGTGCAATTGCCGACCATCTCGTTAACGGATCCCGTGTACGAAAAGGGAGTAAATTTATCGGAAGGCGAAAAACAGCGGTTGGCCCTGGCGCGGGCCATACTTCGCAAGGGAAAGCTATGGCTACTGGATGAGCCGACGTCTTCGCTGGACTATGTGACAGAGCAACGTGTTTTGACGTACCTATACGAGCAGGCGTCCGAAGATACGCTTCTGCTAATCTGTCACCGGCTTAACGGTTTGGAAGGAATGGATAGAATCGTCGTTATGGAGCAAGGAGGGGTAGTAGAAACGGGTTCGTATTCCGAATTGATGGAGCAAAAAGGCTATTTTTATAAGATGAAACAAATTGAGTTACAATTAATTGGCGCTACGGGGGACTGAGCAGATTGCACTCAGAATCGGAGCGGGAAGAAGGAAATTGATTATGAATAATGGGTTAATCAACGCTATTATCGCTTATATCATGTGGGGAGTTCTCCCGCTTTATTGGAAGTTGTTTAATGATGTGCCTGCAGGCGAGATTTTATCACACAGGGTTGTCTGGTCGTTTGTCTTCATGGGTATTCTCGTCACCGTCCAGCGCCGCTGGGGTGATATGAAGCGGATTGTGACTAGCCGTACGCTCCTGCTATCACTCACCGCCAGCGGACTGTTGATCGCTGCTAATTGGCTCATCTTCATCTGGGCTGTCAATAACAACCATGTCGTTGAGACAAGCCTCGGCTATTATTTAAACCCGCTGCTGAACGTGTTACTAGCAATCGTCTTCCTTCGTGAGAAGCCGAATCGTGGCCAGTGGCTCGCGATTGCCGTCGCTGGCGCGGCGGTGCTCATTATCGCAATCGACTATGGGCGATTTCCGTGGGTCGCAATCTCGCTGGCTGCGTCGTTTGGCTTATACGGCCTTGCGAAAAAGAAGATTGTGCTAAACGCTTCTGTAGGCTTGTTGTCGGAGACAGTTGTAGTTCTACCCATTGCGCTCGGGTACTGGGTCTATTTGGCATCCGTGGGCAAGGCGATGGCATGGACACTGCCTCCGTCCATGTTCATCGAACTACTCCTTTCGGGCGTAGTAACGGCACTGCCGCTGTTCTTCTTTGCACGAGCAGCCGCCCGCATGGCGTTTTCCACACTCGGATTCGTACAATACATCGGGCCGACAATCATGCTGTTACTGAGCGTATTTGTGTTCAAGGAATCGGTTTCGTCTACCCTTCTCGTCGGTTTTGCACTCATTTGGACAGCGCTTGTTATATACGCTGTGGCATCAGTTCGTGGCACAAAAGTCACGAAGGTGAATGTGCACCATGATAAAACCTATGTATGACGAGGCCTTCAGGTGTTAGACAGTACAACATATTAATGAAAGCGTCCAAACGATGACAGATGTCACCCGAGAACTGAAGATTAACCATGACACAGTGTATGGTTCTCCAATAATAAGCTGCCCGTTCAACACAATGTGTTAAACCGCGAGTTCCAAGCGACGAAGCTCGAAGAGAAATGGGGCAGCGATATCATCTATGATTGGAACGCGGAAAGATGGCTGTTTTGGGCAAAGCCTGTTAGTTAGCCAAAAAAGGTAAAAAAGCCGCCTCATTCGGTAAATTGTTGTACCCCTGCAATCTCCCGAAACGAGGCGGCCTCATGAAAAAGCCTACTTCAATATCCAGCATTCTTCAATATATTGATTCCGGAAGAAACCATCCTTCCCTACTAAGCGAGATGCACTACGTCGATGTTGCGCGGAAATTCACCGTATATAAGTTATATTTGTTATTGGCGGAAGGCTGCCTTCCAGCAGTGGAAGGGATTTCGAGGATGGGGATATACCTCCAAAATGTTGAGAGAGATCATATAAGCATCTTATTCTCTCTACGCTTCCAAGCACAACTGATTAACTATTTTTCAAACAACAATTCTGTAAATAAAATGCAAAGGATGCTGTATTCATTTGCATATGCTTATTATCCCCATCTAACTTGCTGAGTAAAATGCCTCCTTCGAGCAAGGAAAAGGCAAATGAAGCAAGAGCATCCGCATTTAAATCCTCCTTAAACTCCCCACTATTTATCCCGTTAAGAATTATACTCTTTATCATATCCAAATGGTTATGCAGCCCTTGTCTTGCCTGATCTCGAAGCTCCACATGAGTATCGTCACTTTCTACTGCTGTATTCTGCATAGGACATCCGCCAACAAATGGTGGATTACCAACAACATCTTCATAAACACGAAAAAAAGCAAGTAATCTCCCTGACGCAGATTGCTCCCGGTCGACCGCCTCAGCAAATTTGCTGATAACATTACTGGCGGCGTAGTTGTAGGCTTCAAGCGCAATTTCATCTTTACTTGTAAAATGCCGATAGATGCCCCCCTTCTTAATCCCGGTATCGGCAATAATATCGTTTAACGATGTACCGGCATATCCTCTCTGATTAAAGATTGCTGCCGATTTCATAATAATGTGCTCTCTTGTTCGATCTCCTTTTTTCATGGGTTCCTCCGAATGACCTTATTCCAATCTAACATTATATCAAAATTTTACGGCCGAAGCCTTGCCAATGTATCAAATCCTGATATAATAAAGATACCGATCGGTATCTTTTATTTTAAAACAAACCCATTCCAAAGGCAAGCTTGTTTGGCTTCGGGTCAATGCTTACCTTTAAGTTCTATTGGACAAAATAATATGGAATGGATTTCGAACGAAAACAGGAGGTTTATTCAATGAGTGTAAAAGTAGGCATTAACGGTTTTGGGCGGATCGGAAGACTCGCTTTTCGTCGAATTCAAGAGGTGGGCAATATCGAGGTTGTGGCCATCAACGATCTGACTGACGCAAAAATGCTGGCTCATCTGCTCAAATATGATACTACGCAAGGCACTTTCCATGGAGACATCGAAGTTCATGATGGAGCCTTTACTGTTAACGGCAAAGAAATTAAAGTACTGGCTAACCGTAATCCCGAAGAGATTCCTTGGGGCGAGCTCGGCGTAGATATCGTGCTTGAATGTACAGGTTTCTTCACCACCAAAGAAAAGGCCGAGCTTCACCTGAAAGGCGGAGCAAATAAAGTTGTTATTTCTGCTCCGGCAACAGCCGACATGAAGACCATCGTGTATAACGTAAACCATGAAACACTGGACGGAACGGAAACCGTCATTTCCGGTGCTTCTTGCACAACGGTCAGTCTGGCTCCCATGGCTAAAGCTCTGAACGATAAATTTGGAATTCAATCCGGGTTGATGACAACCGTTCACGCCTATACAGGCAACCAGAATACCCTTGATGCGCCAGATTCAAAAGGAAACTTCCGCGCAGCACGGGCTGCAGCAGAGAACATTGTTCCTTACTCCACCGGCGCTGCTAAAGCCATAGGCCTCGTTCTTCCTGAATTGAAGGGGAAACTTGATGGTGCATCTCAGCGTGTACCTGTAGCAACAGGCTCCGTAACAGAACTCGTAGCTGTTTTGAACACGAAGGTTACGGTTGAAGAAGTTAATGCCGTTATGAGAAAAGCATCAGATCCAGAAACATACGGATATACTGAGGACGAGATCGTATCTTCCGATGTTAGAGGAATGACATTCGGGTCTCTTTTTGATGCCACTCAAACAAAAGTTCTAACAGTTGGCGACCAGCAACTAGTGAAAACTGTAGCCTGGTACGATAATGAAATGTCTTACACCGCGCAACTGGTTAGAACATTAGAATATTTCGCAAAAATCGCCAAGTAACACTGCTGCATTGCTTCTTGATTCTACCTGCAAGCGTCAAAAGAGCAGGGTTTATATGCACTGTACGGAAAGCTGCATAAGCAGGAGCAAGATCGGTACTTCCGATTTCTAGAAAGTTATTCCAGGTGAAGAGTTAAGTTTTATCAAGACATGATTGATGAATTAGAGAAAATGCGAACGGTGAAGCTGATAACACAGCCTCTATGAAAGGAGTCATGAAATGAGAGATTCTGAGGAATTGTTCAAAGATGTAGATGATGTATTGAGAAAACTGCGTCCTTATTTAAACCGCGATGGTGGAGATGCCGAATTGGTTCAAGTTAAGAATGGAGTGGCTAAATTAAAATTCTTGGGAGAGTGCAACGGCTGTCCTAGCGCAACGATCACATTGAAGGCTGGCATTGAACGTGCCATTTTTGAAGAAGTGGATGGCATTCATGAAGTCGTTCAAGTCTTCTAGAAAAAAGGGTGACCAAAAACAAACGGCTTCCTTGCTGACATACGTTTGGACCTGCCTTTTCGCTACAATAAGAGCGTAAGCTAACTTGAAACGCACGCAGCTTCACAGAGCCCAACAGTCTTATGGCTGAAATCCATAACCGTATGCCGGCCATAATTAGTCCGCATGATGAAGCAGAGTGGTTAAGCAGAGAAAAGGACAAGAAGAGCGTTACAGGACTTCTCAGACCATTTGCAGCAGAAGAGATGCGTGCATAAGGTGGATTCTTCGGTGGGTAATGTAAGGAACAATAACAAAGATCCCAAGAAGTTTCATAACAAAAGATTTAGGAGATGTGAATGCGATTTACTTGATGACTAGCGTAATACGCCGGTCTCGGAAGATGGGTTCGGCGTATTGTGTTTTGTGCATGGTCTTGTAAAATCTCCTTTCCATAAGTGATTTTTTGTTTGAGGTCCCGAACCAAGTTATCACCTGTTTAAGCTATCTGCTCTATTTACAGATTCACGGCGTTCTTCTTCTCCAACGTGTGTGTAAATCATAGTTGTGTTTAAATCGGAATGGCCAAGTTGATCCTTTAACGAGGCAAGATCTTTGTTTTCCTTATGATACTTGGTTGCAAATGTATGTCTTAACTTGTGAATTGTCAGTGCCGGCTTTCCAAAAGAACTCACATAGCGATCGAGCATTTTTTGTGAAGCCCTAACAGTTAATCGGCTTACTTTCCCGTGAGGTCCAGTAGGAAGTGAAAGAAAGATTGCTTCTTGTTTGTCATCTACACCATAATTGGTTTGACGAAAGGCCAAATATGACTTTAAATCATCCAATGCAATATTACTTACAGGTACTGAATCTTTCTTATTACCTTTTCTGTTAACCAAGACCTTGCCTTTAAGCCAGTCTATATCAGGAAGGTCAAGGGACAGAGCTTCAGACACTCGTAGACCTGAACCAAGAATAAGACTTACGAATGCTAAATCACGGTCTTTGTTCTTCAAGTGGGAATTCAGAATTCGTTTATTGTCTTTGCATACGATCTGAAATCCTTCAGCAATGAATTCTCTGAACTCAAAAATCTCTTCATCACGGAGGATTTTATCCTTAATTCGATCTGCTTTTGCCATTACAGTAATCTTTTCTTTTTCCGTCTCAATTTTGACCATTACATTGCGCTTTATGTATGGGTATCCATTTTCATCCTCGGAAAGTACAGATAGGTACTGAAACAATGACTTTAGAGAGGCGATCTTTCTGGCTATAGTATCCAATGAGTTTTCATGTTTTATTGAAAGAAAGTCTTTGTACCGTTCAACATCGTCTACGCGTAAAGACTCCAGTGTAGAAAGAGGACAATCGAGTCTAGTTCCATTATAGAATCCCTCTGAACTCAACCAATCCAAAAAAGAGATGTAATCTGAACAATAACCTAATAGAGTATTAGGTGACCTTTTACGAAGGTTACGAATGATATATTCCTTAGCATACCAAGGTAATTGATCCATTTTAATTTCTGTTTTTTCATAAAGACGTTTCCGTTCATCATTGTGCATAAGTTACCTCCAAATATGACATATTTGTTAAAAACGTATATTCATAGTATACCAAACATTTGTTCCTGTGTATAGATTACGCCTAACAAGAGTTATGCGTAATTAAGTTGATAGTTAGTTTTATAAAAGAAAGACGAGTCATCTTTTCCGGTTATCTTGGTGACTCATAACGACCATCAGACTGGAGAGTTTTCAAGGTGGCGCTGATGACTCTAAATAACATGTAATGGAGTTGCGCCATGACGATTAGTCGCAGTCTCTTGTTCTCGCTTAATTGCTGTTTTTTCATTTCACTGTTCACATTCGCCGGTTTCCATTTTGCCCGGTTGCGCAGTCAACGTGATTCTCGCCGATTGATAGGTAACGCGCCCAGGCTGATGAACACTAAAAGTGCTTTCCGCCTCCTGATTATCGTTGCTGCAGCCTTCGTCTTCTGGACGCTCTTGAATCGTTTCGCCCTGGATCCGGATGCGTCGGTTTTTTTGAGCCACAAGACCAAGCTCATCCGTCCGATGAATTTACCTGTCTGGCTAACTATGCTGAACGTTCACGTCATCTTCGCCTGCATCGCAATCGCTGCGGGAGTCATAAACTTTGCTAGTGCCAAGCTCCGTAAGTACCGGAAGATGCATCGTATTCTCGGCTACGTCTATGTCGTCGCCGTACTGGCCGTATGCATCACATCAGGCTATATGGCTCCTTTTGCGACCGGAGGCAAGATCGTGAGTGTAGCCTTCAATTTGCTTAATATCATTTAGATATTTATAACAGTGAACGCATACTTGCATATTCGACAAGGACGGGTTGAAAACCACCGCCGCTGGATGATCCGCAGCTACGCGTTCTGCTTTACAAATCAGATAATACATACGCTTATGCTTCTCTTCATCAACGCGCTGGGAATGAGCTACGAGGTACGGCGAGTGTTATAGGAACGATCGTACTTCTTTTCTTGGCGGCGGAATGGACCATTCGGAGACGCAAGGCTGGCGAGCAGGCTTCGTAAAATATGGCATATTACTTTGCCTGGGATTAAGCCTACCATTGTTATTTTGCTAATTTTACAAATCGGGAAGATGCTCTGATGAATCTTTGAGTATAGATTGATTCCTAATAGAAAAATACCAGTATATCTTTTTTCATTTTCACAGTAGTTATACAAAATAATATAAATAGGAGTGAATATTGTGTCTGTTACCAAATCAAAAGCATTTTTTATTTTCATCCTAGCTTTAGGGATTTTTGGAATCATTAATACAGAGATGGGCATTATCGGGATATTGCCACTCATTGCTGAAAACTTTGGAGTTAGCGTTTCAACTGCAGGCCTGCTTGTTAGCCTATTCGCACTCGCAGTTGCAATTTCAGGTCCTATCTTGCCATTGTTATTCTCAGGATTTAACCGTAAAGGTGTTATGCTTCTTGCTATCGGGCTATTTGTGGTTAGTAACGTTGTTTCTATGTTTGCCCCCAATTTTACAATAGCCTTAATAGCAAGAATTGTTCCTGCATTCCTACATCCGGTTTACGTGTCTGTTGCCTTTACTGCAGCTGCTTCCTCAGTTAGTCCAGAAATGGCTCCAAAAGCAATCGGTCGTGTATTCATGGGTCTCACCGCGGGTATGATTATTGGAATTCCAATTGCCTCTTTCATTGCGGACTATGCGAATCTTGAGATAGCGATGTTATTCTTTGCTGTTGTAAATGCTTTAACATTCTTGGCCATTCTTCTCTTTGTCCCTTCCCTTCCCGTGAAACAAAAACAGTCTTATGGTTCACAGGTTCGTATTTTGAAGAAAGGTGTTGTTTGGGCAGCCATCTTTGGTGCAATCTTTATCCTTTCTGGTATGTATGCAACATTCAGCTTCTTTGCAGAGTACCTTGGGCGTGTAACGGAAATGTCTTCAAATACGATTAGCTTAATGCTTATTCTATTTGGTTTAACAGGGATGATAGGTAATTTACTCGCAGGTAAATTACTTACAAATAATGCGTTAAAGACTGCCTTTGTCTATCCACTCGTGTTTGTTGGTAGTTATTTGGTACTATTCTTGCTCGGATCGTTTACTGTTCCCATGATACTTCTTATTGCTTTCTGGGGCGTATTGTTTACTTTTGGCCTTAATATCTCCCAGTACATGATCACTTCATCCGCGCCCGAAGCACCAGACTTCTCTAACGGTCTGTTCGTAGCGTTTTCAAATCTTGGAGTTACCATTGGTACAATGGTTAGTGGTGCATTTATCAATGGCATGGGTATTCAAAGCGTCATGTGGGTAGGAATTGTCTTCTTGTTACTTGGGTTCTTATCTATCCTATTATTTATACCTCTTACCCGTAAGTCCAATATAAAAGATGCATCCAAGTTAGCAGCTTAATATCTCTCCAACAAAAAAGGTCCTGAGTCGTTTGGTATTCCAACCTAACGATTCAGGACCTTTTCTATTTATCAATCAAGGTTTTTAAAAGCAGGTGCTCCTAATTGTGGAGTTGAAGTGTTTTTTGTTATAGTTCTGTGCTTTTCCAATCTACAATTTGAAATCAAGCCACCTATTCTGCCGAACGGGGTATCGATGACATTTAACGTACTGCCATCCCCTTGCCCCCACAGGATACGTTCGGAGCCGGTAGGAACCAGCTTACGGTGCTTGCCCAGTAAAGTCCCGTCCGGCCTGATATAAAACATTATACAAAGTGCCCGTACTGAACTCCTGATCCCTCTCTACCACGCCGATAATCAAATAAACTCCCAATTCTTTTGCCAATTGGCCCAACATTTCAGTTTCGGATCCCGGAACGTCAATCGAACTTTCCCAGTAGCGCTGCCAATCTTTTCTCCCTTCCACTGTACGGCTGCCAACACGCATACCGAAGCTGAGACCCCGCGGATACCCGGGCAGGAATATCTCGGGGAACACGATCAGTTGCGCGCCTTGTCCGGCAGAGCTCCAAGTCCCGTCCCTGTTGTGAAGATGGTCCAATCCGTGCCGCTTTCGAGCAGACGAAATAAGTCCCGTTCCAATTCCCGCTCTTGCAGCACAAGCAAACCCTGCTGCGGACGAACGATCACCTCACCGCCCTGCCGCTCAATAATCTCACCGAGCTCCTGTATTTTGCGTGAGCCGGTGATGGCGACCTTTCGCCCTGACAATCCTTTAGGCAAAATGTTCACCTACTCCTGCTTTCTTGAGCGTCGTTTTCAAATCACCCTTGAGAATTCCGTGAAGCTGCAAGGTTTGGCGGGTGGTGATGAGCATATTTTTGTAATCTGTATACTCATCCGCCAGCTTGTTAAAGACGAGATATTGATCCGAAGTTAGCACATCGCCCGGAATGCGGGCGCGGATCATCATGCTGTAATGCCGCTCCTTCCCCTCTATCTTAAGCTGTGCCCGTAAATCCCGATCATCCTGCTGATAGACGCCATGAAACTTGAGCACTTGAATATTATCCTCGGAAAAATACGGTTCTTCGTCCTGCAACGCTTCCTTTATTGTGCCCCTAGATGACGGCCCTACCGCTTGATGATCTCGACCTTGGATATCTTTTCGTCATTTGATGTTTTCATAAACCGAACTCACTCCCTTATTTAATTCTGATTTGATCAAAATGATAAACGAAAAAACGCTAAAAATAACCATCCAATATCGGTATATTTGTACCCACCCATTCTGGTTGGAGTTACCCTTTGCCCGTTATACAACAAATAGCCTCCGTTTCCACGGTACCCGTGGAAACGGAGGCTTATTTCGTTTGTGTGTGTAGTTCTAGTCTGACACTTCAATTCTAGCTCAATGCATTAAAAAGACAAAATATTTCATCATAATTGCAACAACCGCTTTAAGATCTTTACGGTCAGCTCCATTGATTGCTTGATTTTTCGCAGACATTTTCACAAATTCCGTATTTAACCTCAGGTACACCAGCAATCAGGATAAACTCCTTCTTCTTGTTAATGCTGCTACCAACATTAATTACACCATCTCGGTAAAGAATAAATGCTTTCATCGTCAGTATGCCTCCTCTGCCGGCCGAGACTCCCTGCAACTGGCTCACGGCTACGCGCGGCCAGCTTTTGGCCGGCAGCTGCCTCACGTAATTGTTGATCTGCTATCGGTATGCGTCCTGGTGCAGATCGATTTGATTAGTTTACTTTTCAGTGGCCTCGCTATAGGCATAGGTGTTTTGCTTAACTTCTAATTACATATACCTTTGCATTTTTGCTTCAGTTTGGTATTAGTTTAATGTAATCAATTAACAGATCGTAGTCTGAACTTGAGCCATTTTTACCTGCAACGTTAAACTTAAAAGATTTATCGCCTGCCGAGCTGAAGGTGATAGTAGCAACATTCAGTTCTACATAGTTAAATGCAGAGGAATATAAATCCTGAATCAGACCATGACTGACATCGTTTACAGACAATTGAAACTGCCCTCTGTTCGCTCCCTTTTTCACGCCGACCCTTACACTATAGCTTCGCGCTTCGGGCACATTCACCGTGTATGTCACAAAGTCGTTGACTGCATTGGCGTCTAGTGCAGTTCCAAATCCACCGCTCAAATTTAGGTCTCGACCGGTTCCATTCCCAAACATGGTGTGTTTGTCGCCAGAGGTTGCGCTTACAAATAAATTTTCTGTTTCATATCGGCTGCTTTGAACTGAAATATTATCAAATTTGGCAGCTGAATCATACGTTCTAAGACCAACACTGCCCCCAATATAGGTCGCATCCGTTACATTAATCTTAGGTATCGTCATATCATCAACATAGACCTTTATGGAAGCATCTTGTGCGACGATTTTAACATGATACTTTGTATTAGCCGTTAAGCTCATAGAAGCAGTGGAAAGCGATGTCCAATTGTTGTTAGCCTTTCCGATCAAAACCTTCTGATTGGGAACATCGAGTCCAGCATAGTAGCCTTGGTAAGCATCCGCACCCGTTCCAGGATTGGATACTCTAAATACCAGACCCGCATTGCCGGTTGACCCCGGTGTCACATCAGCTTCATAAATTACATCTGAGAAATTGGTATCCAAAAGTGCCTTGGCACCCGGATTTGATGCTACATTATACTGGCCGCCAGATACGGTCCATGCACCGCCATATTTGGTCCATCCCGTATCAGTACTGTCATCAAAGGTATCTTCTTCTGACATTTCGACTGGTTTTATCGTATTATCAGCATTAAACTCAAATTTATCAAATGCCAGTACGCGTTGTGAACTGCTCAGATAACGCTTATGGTAAAAAATGTACCAATCATTTGTTGTAGGTGATTGAACAATACCGTTATGACCAGGTCCATCTGCTGTTGTCGTATCGGTATGTAACATAATACCTTGCGGTACAAATGGTCCTGTTACAGAGCTGGACGTTGCATACATGACCTTATAAGATGAATCTGCCCAAACGCCTGCAGCATAAGTCAAATAGTATATCCCGTTTCTCTTGAACACTTTAGGCGCCTCAAAATAATCATTATCGCCCGTTTTAGTGGGCGTAACTTTCTTATAGACGGTTCCGTCAGACCATGTTCCCAAAGACTTCATGTCCGCGTTAAGTTTTACAACATTACACTCGCCCCAACTGCCATAATACATGTACGCTTGACCGTCATCATCTATAAATACATCTTGATCCATTGGGCCTGCACCATTTCGTACAACGTTGATAAGGGGGGCGCCAATCGCATCGGTATATGGACCTTGTGGATTATCAGCGACCGCAACGCCTATTCCGCCTAATTGTCCATCGCCATTGATTGCGTTAGCAGCAAAATAGATGTAGTATTTCCCATCGCGATAAGCCCCGCTCGGCGCCCACAAGGAGTGTTGCAACCATGATATATTGGCCGAGCTTATGACATTCGAGTATTTGGTCCAATTGACCATGTCTGTTGAAGAGAAGATGTCCACCGATTTTGCGCCAGTGTCGGATTCACCAACTTGAGTCGAACGAGTCGGATACACCCAATATGTGCCATTATATATC
The DNA here is from genome assembly GCF_013401555.1 of Paenibacillus sp. E222. Classification (NCBI taxonomy): domain Bacteria; kingdom Bacillati; phylum Bacillota; class Bacilli; order Caryophanales; family Paenibacillaceae; genus Paenibacillus; species Paenibacillus sp. E222. The sequence continues at coordinate 4,114,212 of NZ_CP058552.1, read as the reverse complement.
TGTACGTCAGGATCTGCATAATAGCCATCCACAAATTGTGGACCAGCGTGAATTGGAGCAGCATTTGCTAGTCCCGGTAAAGATACAATCAAGCAAAATACAATCGAAAAGCAAAACAATACATAATTAGATTTTTTAGTTTTTTTCATAATACAACCTCCTTCTGTAGTTGACTTGACAGTTTACTCCCCTCGTTACAAGATAGCGCTTACAAATTAATGGAATTTGAATGGTTCATTACTGAATCACCTATTGAATCAATCGTTACATATTGACCTCCTCCTAGAAGCTGTCTTCGCCACTGCTGCCTAGCTGATATGGATGCGTAGTCTTGTCCTGTAATCCCGATTATGAATTGACACGCATTGTTCCTTGAAATCTTTCTCTACGGCCATGTGGTCTCCGCACAGCACAAATGTGATTCGACAGGAGTCTCTGTCGGTAATCTTAAACAGAGATCTCATGTAAAGTATTATACGCTCATGAATTTTGATTAAAATGTAATTCTATAAATGATTTTTGCAAAAAAATAAAGATTTGAAGAGATGATAAAAATGCACTCCTGCTGTCCAAAAAAAAAATCAGCGTTACCGTTTTAATTCGGTAACGCTGATTTTTTTTATATTTTTAATCGAGCTACAACTGGTCTACATATTTTTTGAATTGTTTGTTTTCGCTAGTTGGATTTGAATACTTTGGATTCCCCGCCGGTAATGGGTTATTTAACTAAAGTTGCATTAGCTCAACAGCCGCTTCTGATAGGTACTATTTTTCTGCAGATAAACAATTATGGCAAACAATTTTGCCTTTGAAATAGGATACGTTTTCTGCATTGCCGCAGAAGATACAAGCAGGCTCGTATTTCTTAAGCATAATACGCTCGCCGTCTACATAGATCTCCAGAGCATCATTCTCGCCAATACCAAGGGTACGGCGCAATTCGATTGGAATAACAACACGACCCAATTCGTCGACTTTACGTACAATATCATATCAGTTCAGCGACGACGGTAGGAGTCTAATGTAGTGTAGTACTTTGAAAAATGCAAATGAGCCCATCACCGTAATTTGGAAGCTTTTATTTTCCAATTTTACATGGCAATGGGCTATTTATGTTCAATGTAAAGCAGTGTAAATAGAGTGAGAAACAGATGGATCGAAAGGTTGGCCAATCCATAAGTGCTTCCCATTTGCTAGTTGTTTAATGGCGCATTCCTTCTCTTCGCTAAGCGACGAGACTGATTAAATTGTTATCGGGGTCCTTAATGATCGCATATCGCTCTCCCCACGGTGTATCTCGCGGCTCGAGGAATCCGTTATACCCAAGCATCGTCAACTGACGGTACACGTCGTCCAGCGCTTCGTTGCTGGAGAACTGAAAAGCGAGCTCGGTCCGGTAGCCGACAGGATCTTCCCAGCCTTCAAAAACACTCTTTACCGATTCCAGCATATCGAATGCAAACACAATTCCTTCTTGCTCCACGTCTACGTGATGCGCTTCGTCTGCGCCGTCCGGAATAACCAGCCCCAGCACGCTATAAAAATCCAACGACCTCTTCATCTCTTCTACGTAAATCGCGACTCGTTTCAACTTTACCGTCATGCTTTGCAGCTCCCCTCTCCTTGTTTGATTTTCAATCCCATTATAGTAATTGTCCCTCATTGCAAAATAGTAAAAACGGACTTCCTCACTCCTGCTTGGTCAGCCGTTTAAGTGGAAGTCCGTAATATCGTTTAAAAACGCCAGCGAAGTGTGACTGATCGTAGTACCCGTGTTGAAGGGCCAAATCCGTCAAGCTGAAATAGTCTCCGCTGTTCAATTCCTCAAGAACGCTTTGAAAGCGGACGATTCCGAGCATCTCCTTCGGGCTTAGGCCAAGCTCCAGTTCAAAAGCCCTTCGCAGATGCCTCTCGCTGAAATTCACTTTATCCGCCAAATCCGTTACGGAAAGATTACCTTTGACCTCGTATATATACTGCATGCTCTGGTAGACCAAAGTGGGAGCAGGCGCCTCGGTCGCAGCCAGTATTTGGCCCAATTGCTGCTCGACGACCTCGATCCTGTCTGGTAACGATTGGGCAGTCAGCAGCTTTTCGACCCAATCCAGAGCCTCTTGTCCCCAGAGATCCTCCAAAAACACACGATTTGCCGCTAATGTCGATATTGGAGACTTCAGGATCGTGCGGGCCGACTCCGAATAAAGCCGGATGCCCCATACCGAGCGTGCTATTGTAAAGTTCATAACTTCGACTTGTGTCGTTAGCCCTACGACATAAGCGGCCTGCCTGCTTGATGAAGCGAGCAGGTCCACTGTAATATCGACACAGCCATCGGGGATGACTCGATGCCCCGGATTTCCCGGTACCGGCAGGAAATCCACCGTCCAGTAGGCAGCTACATGCGACGCCAGGCGACGGCTCGGCGCAAACTCCCGGAAGTTGTGAGAAGCTTGACAACAATCAGCCGATCCATCATTTGCTTGTTCATTTATGTATTTATCGTGGGTCCAAAAATAGCTATACGAGTCCAGCGTTATTCCATAAGGAATAAGGGCTGATTTTTTTTGTTTTCTGCGGTAAAAACGCATCAGTCTCCGCTTTCCCATTGCATGAGCGAATATTCCCCTATCGATCCGTTATCCCGTCCATGACGGCATATAAACTGCTTCGGGGAGCAACCAAAATGTCTTCTAAACAACTGATAAAATTGAGCCGGGCTTGCAAATCCCACTCTGCCGCTGATTTCGGTTACCGACCAAGACTCCGTGAGTAGAAGCTGCGCGGCCCGCTTCATCCTCCGCATTTGCACATAAGACGTAAACGTCATTCCCATTCCTCTCTTAAACAGCTTGGAAAAATAACTGCCGTTGTAATTCAACTCTTTGCCGATATCGGCGATCAGGCAGGATGTCTCGAGCTGCTGCTCAATCAGCGCTAACGCAGGCCGCAGTTTTTCCGCCAGATGCGGGTCCATCGGCGCAATAACCTTCCTGTCATCGATTTGAATCAGCGTATACAAAAGCATTTTGAAGCTGGCATTAACGGCGAGCTCGTATCCTCTTTTCTTGGCCGTAATATCCTGAAGCATTCTATTGAGCAACTCCAAGGCTTGTCCCTTTGAGCCGGACTTGCTTAACGGCTCGTACAGCGTCGTCAGATTGGCGGATTTGCCCGTAAAAGCCGCATAATACGTCAGCAGGGACGGGTCCATAAAAGCGGTCATATCAACGTGGCACACGATGTAAATCAGTTCGGAAGTTCCGTATTTATAGGATCGATGAAGCTCATTTGAGCCTAACAGCATCACGTCGCCGCCTTGCAGCGGATAATGATGATTCGTTGTTTCAATGGCCATCGTGCCCTTCAGAACAGCAATCCACTCCACTTCCTCATGATAGTGCCATGGTCCGTATTCCTCGGAGGTTAAACTTTGGTGGTTAATCTTCCATATTTTCATGCGAAAATATGGATCGGCGTAATCGACCTGTTCCCTGTCATAAGCACTGAAACTCACCGTCATTTTCCTGCCTCCACATTGGCTATAGTGCCTTTATCGTATCATGAATGTCCGTTTTCAAGACAAAGGAATCGGCTATCAAGAGGCTTTTTCGGGCACCTTGCCTTTACAATAAAGAGAAAATGCCATAGCCGAAGGAGCCGTCCGACATGAATGACTATCAGCGTCTTTCCAATAATCATGACTTGAACCTGCCTTCCTGGGGACCTTATGCCAAGCAATATATAGGTATCTCCCACATTAACGATCCGTCGAAAGGCGTTCGATTTGATTTAAGCTTAATGCCCGGATTCTATCGGCGAAAAATAGACATTCCTAATGTCTTATGGGAATCCGGCTATCATCCCTGGGAGGCTTCGCCGGATTTCAGCCATTTCTCCCATCGTCATGAACTCGAATGGAAGGACCGCGTCTACGCGGATATATCGTTCAGCCGGATTGATGAGCAGAGTCGGCTTATCCGCCTTAACTTCGCCAATCAAACGGAGTATCCGCAAAATCTGGTGTTGCACGCGATGGCTTCGCTCCAGCCTCCCCGGCTGCCGGGACACGGCGAAGTCCAAATCTTCGCGGAAGCACGGCTTCCTGATGGAGCAAAATGGGTAAATGCGCTGGATTACAAGGAATTGATCTTTGCCAAGCCACGGCCTGCAAACGGTCTTGTCTACGCCGGATTGGCGCGCGGGGAAATTCGCGGACAGCATTTTACGGGCGGATCGGCTGTTGGCGGTTCATTCGGAACGGATCCCGGAGATCTGCTCCGATATGAGATAAACCTCGAGACCTCCCTGAAGGACGCCGTGTTCCTGCTGCGCGGTCAAGCCATTCGAGGAGCGGAGCTCGAGCTTCGGCTCGGGGAGCAGAAGTACCGGCTTCATCTGGAACCATCCGGCAGCTTAACGTTGTCAGAACTGCATATCGGGAACTTGCCTGCAGGAAAAGTTGCCGTTAGTCTTCGCACGCGGAGTGCTAACCCGCTTGTTCTTGACGGCTTTACGCTTGTCGAGCAGCAGACTTCCGAAGAGGTTGCGTTCGTGTATCTCCCTTGGGGCTTGGAACCGAAACTACTGGAAGGTCCCGTTCCCGGCAGTCTTATTCTTCATTATCCGGATAACCCCTGCTATTACGGCTTGTTGTGGAATTATCCCGATGCGGAGATCAGACAGTTCAGAACGGACGAGCTTGATCATTTCGCCCGTCACACGGTGCACAATCATGTGAATGCTATTTTGCAAGGCAACGGAAAAGGAAATTATACGAATGTGTTTATGCGTCCTATTCCCCTAAACCCGGCTTCATCCCTTGTTCTTCACGGATTGGTGTGCGGCGGGACTTTGGAAGAAGTACATGCCCGTCTGGCATGCTTTGCATTGGATGCCAGCAGCTGCGAGTCTATCTATCTAGCGGAACGCAAAAAGCTGGAGTCTCCTCCCGCTTATCCTTCGGGCGACCGATATTCCTTCAGCCAGCAGCTCATGCGGGCGACCTTGCTGACTAATACGGTTTTCCCGGTCTACACCAAGCGACAATTTATTCGTCACAACACGCCGGGGAGATGGTGGGATTCCCTGTATACATGGGATTCCGGGTTTATCGGACTTGGCTTCGCCGATCTCGATGACAGCCGGGCGATTGATTGCTTAAATGCTTATATGACGGAGCCGGGAGATCCTGAAGCAGCCTTTATTCATCACGGCAGCCCGGTTCCCGTGCAGCATTATTTGTTCCACGAGTTATGGAACCGCAAGCAGTCTCCAGAGTTCCTTAACTATTTCTACCCGAGATTACGGCAATACTACTTATTCCTTGCAGGCAAATTGAATGGTTCAACAACGGACGTATTTCAAACCGGTCTGCTTCAAACCTGGGATTATTTCTATAACTCCGGGGGATGGGATGACTACCCTCCTCAAAAATACGTGCATGAGCAAAAATTAGAAAATAAAGCAGCTCCCGTCATTACGACGAGTCAGCTCATACGAATCGCCAAAATCCTTAGGATGGCGGCGGCATCTTCTGATGATTGGGATATAGACATCCAGGAATACGAGAAGGATATCCGTAGATGGAGCAATGCCCTTGACGCTTATGCCTGGGATGAGGAGACCGGCTATTACGGCTATGTGCTGCATAACGAAAAAGGAGAATACGAAGGTCTTCTGCATCACGGCTCCGGAGCGAATTACAATAGGGGGATGGATGGTTTATACCCACTCCTGGCAGGGATCTGCAGCAAAGACCGTGCCCGGCGTCTGATTGAAGCCTTGTTTGACGAACAACGTTTCTGGACGCCAATCGGCTTATCCACCGTTGATCAAAGCGCCCCGTATTATCGGGCAGACGGTTATTGGAACGGTGCGGTCTGGATGCCTCATCAGTGGTTTTTCTGGAAAACGATGTTCGATTACGGTTATCCGGACCTCGCTTACCGTATTGCAAACACGGCGCTGGAATTATGGAAACGCGAGAACGAAGCCACTTACAATTGTTACGAGCATTTTATCGTGCAGTCGGGACGCGGCGCAGGCTGGCATCACTTCGGAGGGTTATCGGCGCCTGTCATCAATTGGTTTGCGTCCTATTATCAGTTGGGTAAGGTTACGACAGGCTTTAACGTCTGGATGCTGCAGCAACGCATTAAGGATGACTTTACGGAATATGAGGCAGAGTTTCATTACGCCGGACAATCCGATCAGCCCTTTCATATACGGGTCAATCTGGCCGAAGGATTCGAATACGAGGCTAACTGCACAGGATGCGAAGTCGTATGCACAAGCCACCCTGACGGAGGAGTGGATCTCATGATAACCAACTGCCTGTCGCAAGCGTCGATCCGGATTCAGCCCGCTGAATAAAGGTAAAGGCCTGAATACGCCATTCAGGCCTTTACTAGTTGCCTGCTATTCCAATGACGGAATCTTAACGACTACAGTTGTTCCATAGCCAATCCGGCTTTCTATGGTGATCCCATAGCGCTCTCCGAAAAGGAGCCGAAGCCTGTTATGGATATTGGTTAATCCGATGCTTTGCGACGGTTGGCCGTCTTGCGCGCGTTCCGGATAATCCGTGTCCAGCTTAGCCTGGAGAGCGGCCAGTTCCTCCGGTTCCATTCCTTTTCCGGTATCCCTGATACAGAAGCACACATCCCCCTGCTCATCCATGCTCCCGGTAACCTCTAGCCGCCCCCCTTGGTCCATCCGCTCGAGCCCGTGATAGACGGAATTCTCGACAATAGGCTGGAGAATCATCTTGGGAGTTCTCAACTCAAGCAGCCGCTCTTCCACATCCACGTTCATAGAGAATTTATTATCATACCGAATAGAGATAATCTTTATATAGGCCTGAATACAGTCCACTTCTTCCTTGATCTGCACAAGCTCATCTTGCTTGATGCTGTACCGGAAAATTTTGGACATGCTTGACGTCATTTGCGCGATTTCCCTGCTTCCGTATTCCAATCCGATGCTGCTGATGCAATTCAGCGTATTATACAGGAAATGCGGGTTGATCTGGCTCTGCAGGGCAGAAAACTCCGCTTGCTTCTGGCTGAGCTCGGATTTGTACAATCTGGCTTGGGTATTAAACATATCCCTTGTCATTTCCTCCATCTCATCCATCATCCGATTGATATCGCGAGCCAGCGAGCCTACTTCATTGGTAGAGCGGACTTTAATTCGGAAGCCCCTGTCCCTTCTCCCTACCCTCTTCATATCCATAACAAGCCCCATCACCGGATTCATCAGGCTATTCATGAAGAAAATGCCCATCATAATCAGAATGAGAATAATCCCGATCCCCACGATAATGCTGACCTTCCTCATAGGGTTCATGTCCGCAGTTAGTTCATGAACCGGAATCAAACTAACAATTCGCCACCCATCCGCCTGCTCCAAACCTTTGACCTGAACGAGAATACGTTCCCCGTCGATGGTTGTGTTCACGCCGTTAAGCAGGTTGTCCTTATTCATAGACAGTACATCCTTGAACAACATGCCTCGTGTCTTGGCATTCGTGGACGCAATAACCTCATCCTGGCTGTCCAGAATGTACAAAGTGGAGTGCGGCGTCAATTCCGTATTTTCCACAAGCCCCTGAAGCTTGTCCATATTAACCATTACGGTGAAGTAACCCGTTATTTGCGAGAAATAGATGCCACCAATAGATTCCAAAATCGGCGCGATATAAAAAAACTGTTCCGATCCCGTGCTATCGTCTTTTAAAGTAGTGGTGAACTGCCCCTTTTCCCGAAGCGAAGGGTCCTTCTTATACGTCCGGATAAAGCTTTCGTAACGTTTTAGAAAGAAAATATCGCCGCCCGAGGAATCCAGACTGTAAAGCTGCTTCCCCCGAACGTCATCAATGACAATTCCGCTCACATACGAATTAAAGGATCTCATATAATCCATGAGATCCAGTGCATAATTACCGCTATCAAACGCCCTTTTGTAATCATCATCCACTACGGTATATTCCTGAATCAGTTTGCTGTTGACCGCAATGCCGGTGCTGACCCGGATATCATTAAACACGGTATCAATCTTGCTTCGCGTTTGCTCTATCATTTGGTTTCCAAAATTGGCGGCCCTATTCTGGGTTAGATGAGAGAAGCTATTGAAGAAATACAACACCATGACTGTAAATATAACGATAGCGAAATAAAAGATAAGCCATATCTGATGTTTCAATTTCAGTCTACTGGTCTTCATGGCCTGCCGCTCCGTTCATCGTTAACTGCTTTTTCTGAATTTAGAAGGCGTTATTCCGCAATGTTTCTTGAAAACCTTATTGAAATAGTAGTATTCCACATACCCAGTCTGAATGGCGATCTCCTCGATCGACAGGTCCGTTTTCCTCAACAACTCGCGGGCTTTCTTAATCCTGAGCTCCGACACGTATTTGGAGAAGGTTTTGCCCAAATTTTTCTTGAATAATTGACAGCAATACACCTGATTAATATAGAACTGGGCGGACAAATCTTTCAAATACAATTTCTGTTCATAGTGACCGTCGATATAGGCTACCATTCGGTTAAAGCAAGATACAATGTCCCCTTCCTGCAACGGTCGGTTGTTCCCTTGCGTAATGGAAGCGAGGACGTCATGCAAAAAGCTGCACAAAGATTCGAAGTGTTCGAATCGTTCTTTAATCTCGGAATAATTGAGGAATTCCATTTCCATATCCTTCAATTCTTCGGCGTAGGCGTTTATAAGGATCCCGACTGCCTGGTTCCATAAGTAGACAACCTCGCTCATGCCGAGCTGCTGTTCTTTGAAGTATGCCTGCAGCCCGTTTAAGTACGCATCCATGTCGCCAGGCTGGTCCTCCCGAACGATCCGATTAATCTCTTCGATACATGGTTTCACCAAATGAACCTTCGGTTCGTAATGAACGACCCTTCCAATTTCGTTCAAAAAAACCTGTGAGGCAGACAGATCCGCCTCTTTAATCAGCTTGCTCATATGCGTTAGCTGACTGGAAATGCTGCTGACGCCCACCGTATTCATGCCAGTATTGTTCGCGACTAATTCATCCCAAAGTTCTTCCAAACAAGCTTTATGTTCCGTTATCAGAACAATCAGCCTTTTACTCGTTCCGGATTCAACGACCACAGCCGTAACAGGCTTTTCTTCCAAAGAGAGCAGCTTTCCGAAATCCTTGTTGCCGCCTGCGAAATCGATAGAAAGCACTTGGTAGTAACATACCTCCCCGCTACCCGGAAGAGGCAAATAACGTTTGATCTCCTCCTCATTGGGCGAGGTCAGCGCATCCAGAAGGAGCTGATTGCGTGCCGCGCTTCTTTTGGAGAAATGCATGGCAAGCTCCTCAATAAATGAATCTGCCATATCTACATCCAAAGGCTTCAGGAAATAATTAAGCGCGCCGAAGCGCAGCGCTTCCTGGGCATATTTAAATTCCGCGTATCCGCTAACGACGACAAACTCAGTGTCCAGATTATGCGATTTGGCTCTCTTCATGAGATCAAGTCCGGAAAGGTCCGGCATGCGTATATCCGTAAATACCAAGTCAGGTTTCTCTGCTAGAATAGCATCCCACGCTTTGTAAGCGCTTGTAAATTGGCCTATAATTTCAAAACCGTAATTATCCCAGTCAAAGGCGTTGCGAATTCCTTTAATCGCCCACGACTCATCATCAATAATCATGACCTTGTACATGGGTATCCTCCTGAACTTGTGGATTTCTTCGAAATGATAGCAAAGCTTCCCGGTAATAGCAATCTAAAATAGGATAAACCACGGTCATTAGCAAACGATGGGTTTATCCGTATCTTATGAATTACTTGCTGCTCTCTTTAATTTCTCTGTAATGCTTCACGTTCTCTTCTTGAACCGCTTTACCGCCAGCGTCCATATATTCTTTCACCAGCTTGTCATACAAGGCGTCGAATTCGGCCGGCTTGACAACAATCAGCCGATCCGTCATTTGCTTGTTCATATCACCCAGCGTTTTGCCGTATTTGATGCTGGCTTCGTTCGGGACACCATAGTAAAAGCCGGTATAGCCGTCTGTCGTGTTGATCTTATAGGAATCAACAGCCATTTTCTCATAGTCTTTATCTCCGGTCGCCAAGGCTGCCGCGTACGTTTTGACATTCTTTTCGGTGTCGCCCAGCTCCGCGCCGTTAACAACGAGCGTATAATCCAGATTGAGATTGCTCATCTGCATATTTTCGCCGGTTTGCGCAATCCCTTGCGGGATGCCGTCTACCATCGTGTGGTTGACGCCTTTTTCGCCGAACTGCAGGAAGAACAACACTTCCGGATCGGCCATCCAGTTCAGATACTTCATAGCCAGTTCCGCATGTTTGCTGCTTTTCGGAATAAAAGAGAAAAGTCCGTTTTCATTATACGTCTCTTTGATATATTTTCCTTCCGCGTTCTTGAAGGCATCGATCGGAACATAGTTCGCGTCCGGCGCATTTTGTTTCAGCGGCTCGCGAATTTTTTGCACCATCGGATAATCCCAGTTGGCCCCATAGAAGCCTACCTTGCCGTTCGTTACGTCGGCATCCGCCTGCTTAGCCGTTTTGTCCAAAGCAAAGTCGGGGCTGATCAGTTTTTCCGCGTACAGCTTATTCAGCCATTTATACGCATCCTTGTTGCCGGGCTTCAGCCAGTTGGTGGTGGTAACGAATTCTTCCTCCGACATAGGACTCCAGAAGGATGGAACCAGATTGCCAAAGGTGTAGTTCATGCCGGCAGCCGCAGTCGCCCACGGAATGACGCCATTTACATTGCCGGGGTTCTTGTCGCGGAAGGCAACGAGCGTATCGTACAATTCGTCCTTGTTCGTCGGAACGGGCAGTCCAAGCTTATCGAGCCAATCTTTGCGGATAAACAATCCGTTCCAGGCAAGCAAAGTCCGCTTCGCCGGGATGGAGACCTGTTTGCCATCGTATTTCCCGTAGTCAAGAACGGTATCGCCGAGATAAGCTTTCAATTGCTGGCCATCCTTCTCGAGCAATTCGTCCAGCGTATAAAGGCCATTGTTTTTGGCAAAACGGGTTACGGTCGTACCGTCGTAGGTGAAGGAAATATCTGGCGCTTCGTTGGCAGCCATGAGTACGTTCAGCTTGTCGACTTCCTGGGAACGAGGCACGGAAACAAATTTTACGACGGCGTTATTAGGCTTACCGAATTTTTCGTTGACGTATTTGGTCCACGTGTTGTTATTCAAGTCCGGCTGTCCTTGAATCCCTCTATCGAACACTTCTACAGTCAAGGTTTCAACGGGACCAGAAGATGATTCTGCTGCCGGGGATCCACCGTTTGATGCCGCCGGTTCATTATTGCCGTTATTCCCACCGCAGCCTGCCATAACACCGGCAAGCAGCGCTGTACTAAACAGAATGGCTGCTTTTTTCTTTATACCAGTATTCACTCAAAACCACCCTTTCAAATGATAGATATGAACTGATTCTTATCGCAAAGCCTCTTTACATCCACCAGCCCAGCCCGGCAATCACCCCTTTCCATCCGAATTTTCCTTATCAGCCCTTAATGGCTCCCGTCATTACGCCGTCTACGAAATACTTCTGCAGCTTGGGATAGATGAGCAGGATCGGTATGGTCGTAAACATAACGCTGGCCGCTTTCAATGACTCGGGCACAATGAAGGAGCCGGCGCTTCCTTCTCCGCCTTGCTGGCTGTCCAGCTGCTGATTGGCCGAAATGATCTGGTACAGCTTCATCTGCATCGGATACAGATTTTTATCCGTAATGTAGAACAGGGCATCCTGGAAACCGTTCCATCTGTCCACCGCATAAAAGAGGCTTAACGTGGCGATCGAGGGCAGCGACAGAGGAAGCACGATTTTCATGAGAATGCCCAGATCCGAACAGCCATCAATCGCAGCCGATTCTTCCAGACTTTCTGGAAGATTGGTGAAGAACGTCTTCAGGATGATTAGGTTAAACACGCTCATGGCGCCCGGCAACACCAAGCTCCACACCGTGTTCATCATCCCCAGGTTTTTAACCAGTATATAAGAAGGAATCAAACCACCGCTGAAATACATGGTGAAGACCAATGCCGACAAGATAAAGTTTCTTCCCATCAGCCGCTTTTTCGTCAGCGGATACGCTCCGCAAATGGTCAGGAACATACATACTACGGTGTAGAAAACCGTAAGCAGAATACTGTAACCAAGCGTATACAGCATCTCCCCGTCGCTTAAGATGGTTTTGTACGTTTCGAGGGTGAAGCCCACCGGCCACAGCCCTACCTTTTGAGAGATAATCGCTTCGTTGGAGCTTAAGGAAAGCGCAATCATATAGAGGAACGGAACGATACACGTGAAGGATAACGTCACGATAAATACGATAATGACGATATCCGCCACGCTCATTTTTTTCTTTTTGCCTAAACTGCTCGCCATGCTCACCATATCCCATCCTCACCCAATTTCTTCGCGATATAGTTAGCACCCATCAGCAGGATTAGGCCAACGACGGATTGGAACAATCCTACCGCAGTCGCTTGGGAGAAATCCCCCGAACTAATACCAACTCTGTATACGAATGTACTGATCACGTCGGAGTAATCGCTGACTAATGAATTGCCCATTACAAACGGTCGATCAAACCCTATGGAAACCATTCTGCCAATCTGGAGTATCAGCAAAATATTGATCGTTGACTTAATGCCGGGCAGCGTAATATGCCATACTTTGCGAAGTCTGCTGCATCCGTCAATATCGGAGGCCTCGTACAATTCCTTGTTGATTCCCGTCATTGCCGCCAGATAGATGATCGTTCCCCAGCCGATATGCTGCCATACGCCAACCGAGATATAAGTCATTAACCAAGGCACCTTCTGCGACAGAAACTCGATCTTCACAAGGCCCAGGTTCGCCAGGAACGTGTTGACCATGCCGCTGTTGGAGAACATCAGATAGACCATGCCGCCGATAATCACCCAGGATAAAAAGTGAGGCAGATATAATACGGTTTGCGTTATTTTCTTAAATTTCACCATTCTCACTTCATTGAGCAAAATCGCTAGAATAATCGGCGCTGGGAAGCCCGCGATCAAGTCATAAACATTCAGCAGCAGCGTATTCTTGAGCGCACGGTAGAAGCTGTCCTGCTGGAAAATGAACTCAAACACATCCAATCCAACCCACTCACTCCCCTGTATTCCCGCAAAAATATTGTAATCTTGAAAGGCCATAACAACGCCGTAGATCGGGGCATACTTGAAGATCAGGATATAGGCAAAGGGCAGCAGTAAAAGAGCGTATAACCATTTGTCTCTTTTGACGTTGTGAAGAAATTTATTTTTCTTCTTAATTGAAGCGTAGTCTTGTTCTAAAACCGCTTTCATTTCTTTCCCTCCTTCCGGCTGTATTAAGAGGAGCTCTCATATTTTCATTATAGCTACCGGGGAAATTATAAAAATGTACTCATTTAAATGAATTTTGTAATAACTTAAAATCGTGGTGATATAAGTAATCCGAAAGAAACCCGTAAAAAGCCTTGATTGCTCAAGGCTCTTTACGGGTGATGCCTAGCTAGCGCGAAGTTATAAAGCGGGCAAGTATGGCAGATACTTCAGCTCGAGTGACGCTGCTTGCAGGCGCCAGAAGGTTCCCCGGCTTGCCGTTCATGATCCCTTGCGCCACAGCCAGTTCATCGCTTCCTTTGCCCAAACGGAAACCTCGCCGCTGTCGGCATAGCTCTTACCGTTGCCGCTTGTTGCAGGTTGTCGGCGTACCGGGCAAAAGAGTGATCAATTGCTCCCTGGTAATGGCTGCATCCGGGGCGCTGCCGTCGCTAATCCCGGCCGTTACAGACCAGTTTTGCGCCTTGGTGTACCAATTCGCACCGCCTTCGGTCTCAACGTCGTCGAGGCGAGCCAACACAGTAAAGAACATGGCACGGCTCATGGATTCACCCGGAATAAATACGCCTTGCCCCGTTCCAAGGAACAGTTCTCGGCTGGCGGCAAAGGTTATCGCTTCGGCCGCCCAATAGCTGTCAGGCACATCCTTGAAGGTAATCTTGTTGTCGATCAATTTAACCGTCATATCGCCTTTGGCTATAAAGCTCACTCCATCTTTGGTTAGAACAGAGTCTCCAATGATTTTTCAGGAGCCGTCTTCCCTGACCGTAAGGCTACAGTCGAAGCAGAGGCATTTTTCGCGGGGATCGTAATCCGCGCATCTGCCACGCCTTCTGGTAGATGGACATTGGCGGTTACTTCCGCAAGGGAAGTCGTGATCGTTTCACTTTAACTCCATTAGGCCAAGTGGTGGTCTCGGTTACTGTACCGGTTGTCTTATTCGTAACGATGGTTGTCGTACTGCCGTCCTCGTTTTTGACTGTTGTAGACGTGTTGGTAGAGCTGCTAGATCCACCTCCGCCCAGAGGGGTTCGTCGGTTGATCATAACCTTTGATGGTTAACTCCACATGGGCACTGGCTTTATAGTCATCGATCTCACGGTAACGAATCCAATAAGTTCCCGGAGCCGGATTGTGCAGAGTATCCCCCTTTACAATGGACCACGTGCTCCCATTGTCCGAAGATCATTCCATAGAGGCGTTCACGCCCGTGATGGTTCCATCGTTAGCGCCTGCCGCTGTTTCATTACTTGACCCAAGTCCAACAGGAGTTGCCTTAGCTCCTCCGGTAACCATCACTTTGAAATCGTCAAAGTCGATGGACGCGTTGGCATAGCCGTCGATGCCAAACCGCTGGCCGGTCAGCTTGTTGCTGCCCGTATGGCGGAAAACGAAGTCAGTAGCGACCGGATCAGGATTATCGTTGATATAGACGGTATAAGTCTTGGCATCCCAGTTGGCTACCATTTTAATTTTGTACCACGTGTTAATGGTGTAGTTTTGGACGGTCTTCTTGGAAGCGCCATCCTGCACGATCAGCTTGCCCTTCAAACGCAGAGACCATAGAATAATTGCTAGTCCCGCTGTCGTTCCTCGTCATAGCGCCATTGGCGTACTGGAAGTTGGTGTTTAATCGTGCGCGATATTCGATAACAATGCGTTGATCTGCCCCAGCTGTCACCTCACCCAGATAAGGCAGGAACAGGTTGGCTTTGCCTGCGGTAGCGGTTGTGGTCAACCGAAGGAATTTATTTCCTTCCTCTTCCTGAACTGTTGCGGTAGCGCCATTGGTCAGGTCTTCGATGTTAAAGCCAAATGGGTATTTACCCGTCTCATCGCTGGAGAAATCCCGATAAGCGTTATAAAACACGCCATCTTGCGTACTATTGAGCGAAGCTAACAGAGCGGCTTCCAGCTCGGCAAGGGAACTCCGTTCTTCGTTGAATTGCTCTTCCGTCAAACTTGCGTCGGTAGATAATTCCTCCGCATGGTCGAGTTTAGCGAGAAGGGCATCGTACGCAGATCGGCTATAGCTTCCCAACCCTTCGCCTAGCGGATACGAGAAGTTGTCTATTCGGCTGCGAGCTTGCTTCACGATCTCATCAAGACCCTAGGCCAGATGTTGTAATTGATACGGATACTGACCGTATTTATGCGCCAAGACATTGAACTAACGGGAAACGTTAGCTCAATAAAACAAAAATCATCCTACAAAAAATATCTGCAAATTTACTTATGTCTGTACAACGGGTTTTGCCTTTTTTATATTTCCTTTTTAATTCCGAAATTGAACATGTCTTGCCGATGATAAGTACATTTTCAAAATAACCATCAATTTCAACTATCAAGTTCATCACCGCCGGTCGCTATCCAGCCGGTAAGCTCAAAGGTATTGATACATAAGATTATTAACGGCATCTCTTAGTTAACCCGTTAGGCGGAATCAATCTTTACCAAACCCTTTCGTTCCAACATCATTTGCCAGAGGGGAAGAAATGAAGGTAACTTATCTATCGATACATCAGATACGCCTTCTATACGACCAGATTGGACGAGTTGACATACACCGTCTTCTGACCATTCTTAGTCTTAAAGTCGCCATTCTCCAACTTGTCTAAGAATCCTGTAGTGTGAGCTTCAAGCATGTCAATGAGGTGAACGATGTAAGCCCAAATGGTTACTGGCTTATCGGCAAATTCACCGTGATGCCCCAACTGAACTGAGATAATATCGTAATAAAACTTCTCGCCAAACGTCACCACGATTTCATCTTTATTTCTCATAGTGATCTCAGCACCAAAAACCCTGTGACTTATATAGGACAACTCTGTGTAAACACCATCTTCAATTTCTAACACCTTACCTATAACATGAAGGATAATGCTCAGGTAGAGTAAATCAGCCCAAGGAGCTAGTCGAGAATCATTTTCGATCAAGGTTCTAGCAAGACGAAGCATCTTCATCGTATGGTTCATCAAACCACCGATCTGAGCGTCATGCATCTTCGCACCCGCCCAAGTAACCTTGAACGGATCGAACAAATTTTCCTTCTGAAAAATGCCGAATAATAGAGTTGCAGCGGGCTGAGTGAGGTTACTGTTTACAAATTGCACGAAACTTTTGAAAACCGATTCCACATCTACTCGCTTGTAAAAGATATTGATATCCGTTACACCGTGCTGGAAGTTTATTTCTGTTAATGTCAACTCGATTTTATCGTTGTAGGAATCAACATTGCCTTTAATCAAGGCAATAGCCCCTACAAGGTTGTTGATGTTGAGATTGTTCTGAAGGTACTCGTCACAAATCTTGAAACCTATTGTCTTACCGTAGTAATGACAAGTACCGTATATAGGTGCCTTACCTGCCGCATCTGTCTTTGGTGTGTAATCAGTGATGTAGATAAGTCCGTTGATAATCTCCCCGTCTTTAACGCTATGCAAATCTATAGGTTGTATGTTTATCACTACTTAATCTCACCTCAAAAATATTGGTCATTAAAATAGTTCTATATCATCAATGCAAACCCCTTTTTATTCCAGTGACCTGCCCGTTAGTTGAATTAAAGCAACTGATCAAAGTGATCAGCTGCTTTCTTGGTTTTATTACGCTATCGTTTCCCGTTAGTTCAATAGGTGTCCTGCGCGAAATGAGCTGCCATGAGTCGGGATTTTGTTTCGGAAACTAGTTGTACTGCAAAGCCAAATAGGCCCTTACCATTTTAGTGAATATAATGTTTTAAAGTAGGAAATAATTGTTGGTATAGAAAGGGCGAGGATAATATGTTTAAAAAAATATATTTAATAGCCTTTGCAGTGACTATTATTTCAGGAGTGGAATTAATATCGAATTCAAAAGCAGACACCAATCCAGAAATGGAAACTGTAAATAAGACAGTTGAAAATCCTGTTAACACTAATTTTTCAACAAATAACGTAAAATCCGTAAAATTCGAAGAATCAGTAAAAATCGTAGAATCCGTAGAATCAAAACTCACAAAAGGGTATTTTAGTCAACTATATACACCTCATGGCATGTTCTTGCGAGCAGATGAACAAAGTATCTTTAAGGAATCTGAGATAGCAAGAAAGTTAGATCAAATCGGACCTAATACGAATCAACTAATTTTTGAAGGCGAGTTTTTTTTAAAAGTAGATGAATCAACATTTCTTAAATCGTATCCCAATTCGTTGCTCTTAAATGAAAAAGATGAAAACCCGACTGATACTGATGTTCCATCAAGTTTATCATAATAGTAATTTCATAAAGAAGGAGCCATTGTTTTCGACAATGGCTCCTGATTTTTTTTATTCTGGAATTAGCGTGACTCCAGTGAATGCTTCTACTTCCGGCCGCTGTTGTTCCCAGATATTCACGGTAGAAATCCGGTGACAAAGGCGGACGCTATCGCTCCTACATTTTCTAACTTCTCCTCCGTCTCTCTTCCCTTATAAGATATTTTCAAGTTCAATCTATATAGATTTAAAAGCTCCGTTTCAGTCACGTCCATATCTATTTTCCTACGTTAACCTGCCCGTTAGCTTAATGACTTAGCAGGCAGAGTTAGAATAGATATACTTCTAATCGGCAATCGGATCATGTTCTTGTCCCCCCACAATTTTCGGATTTCTTTAATGGCATGTATTCCCGCATACTCGGCACCGATGACGACGCAAGATAATGTTCTCATAGCAATTACTCCTTCTATAGTTTGCATATAAAACGAGTTAGCGGCTTTTAATGTGATATAAAGTTACAACTTTTTGAGAACTACGAGCTGACTCCATCCAAAATTCGGTGCAAGATAACCACCACCGCGGTAAACGACTGTTTCCTGTGGCTATTATTCAAATCACTTCAATACTAACTTTCGGAAAATGAAAACAAAAATGAGAACTATGGTATATCCTTCATGAAGCACTGGAAAGGCTGCCAATGAAGGCAGCCATAATAAATTGGCCAAATTTGAATAACACCAGATTAAACCGCTACTACCGAATCACGTCGTCATAAAATACTTCAAGGTCCATCATCGTGTCATGCCGCTTACGTAGTAGCATCTATTCACCATTCTCTATATTAGTTAGTCAATATTATAAATTAGATCGATCTTATCACGATATGAAAAAATCAATCCAATTGAATCTACACATTAGAGTAAAACTGCTCACTAAGATAAAGTTATTTATTTTCTTCAAAAATGCTGAACAAATCTCTGGCCTCATGAAGTGGTCTTATGTTCTTTTGAAACTCCAAAGCCTCTTCATACGTCTTAAAGTATCTCATTGATCGAAAGCTTTTCTGAGAGGACTTATTTTCAAGTATACATTCCAACTTACCTTGCTCTTTTATACTAGGAATTATATCTGAAATACGCAAATTATATACGCCCATCACTGCAAACAATTCCAGATCTACCTCAAGTAAATTAATATTCTCAGGCTGCACAAATGTAAAACCGGCGGTTTGACTGATTAACCGATCTTTATCAAAATCCTCAGGAGGATCGAATGTAATCGAAGTATACTTAATATTTTCTCTGAACGGCACTTCTTTTACAAAGGACGAGTACAGTTTAATTAACCAGATGTCTTCCTCATCACTAAGAGGCAAATCTAGTGAAAAATGGACTCCCAACTTGTTCTCAACACTTTTCATCTTTTTCCAAAACGTTAATAGTTCATTCAATGTCCCACTCTCTACATCGTTGATTGGCGAAGGGGGTAATCTCATTCCAACTACCTGCCCGTCGCCTTGAATAAATGCCTGATATACTAATAAAACACTTAATAATTCATCGATGGAATTAACTTTTTGGAGATTAAAATTAAAGGAAAATTGAAGTGTTTCTATATCTTCAAGTACTGTCATGGATACCTGCAGACCGTCATTATCTATATTTTTTAATAGCGTTTTATTAAGATCAGCAAGCGGCTGCCTTTGCATAGTTAGAGATCTAGTGTGCCCATATCCAGAAAATTCAACTACGTGAGGTGGCGGGAATGGCTTTGGCTGTAAGTAGAATTCAGTATTTTCACTTGCTAATAAAGGAGCTAATGCCGCTTCATCTAATGGTATCTCGATCCCGTTTATTTTAACTGGCACATTTTTATCAATTTTAAGTTCAGTTTGACTTCTATAGATTATATCGAAAAGTTCCTCCGGTTTGTAGATTCTTAAACTTTCAGGGATTTTGATATTGGCAGACATCTGCATAGCCCTACCTTCACTAGGCACTGCAACAACCAGGTCATTAGCTACTCGCTTATATATAAGACCATCAGGCAACCTTTTGTTGAGAGACTCAACGATTTCTTTTGGGATTATACGACCGTCTGATTTTTTAAATGATTCTTTAAAGTTGGAAAACATGTTTCACCAATCCTTCTCTAATTGAGTAAATACCATAATTTTAGAGATTAGAATATATTTTGTGGTTTGATCAGTGTGTAAATCATTCATGATGAAATGAATTAAATTATCTCGATCTTCAACCGTATCCACGATTAGATATTCAATCTTATCATAATCAAATTTCAACCACAGTTCTTCTTTTTGTTCAATGCCGTCTGAGTATGCATTACATACCACATTGTTCAAATTATTCACCAAAACCGATTGTGGAATTATCAAACTCAAATCTGTATATACATCACTAAAATTGGGGACGAATCTCCATTCCCTCTCATCATGAAAATTCTTAGAAATGTGTTCGAAAGAAGTCCCTCTTTGCTTTGCCATTTCTCCGTTTAATGGTTTGATAAAAAGCAGTTGTGTTGCCAATTGATTATGAAGGATTTCATCCCCAGTACCATCACGCATTTGTTCCATAGCATGTTTGAATGCTGTTTTGAAGTCAGAGAGTAAAGCCGATGAACTATTCATATAACTAATCGGTTGAACACCTTCTTGGATGCCCCACATCTTGCTCATACCAATTCCGTATCGCCCATATCCATCAGAGCTATTGGTGCCTCCCATATGGTACGTTAATTTGTTTAGATGAATATCACAGAAACAAACCATAGGAAATGCAACTTTATCCATCTCGGTCAAATCCAAGTATGTGATATTCTCTTCATAAAATCTCGGAATCATTGCTTTTTTGCTTAATTTACTTTTCAGGTATTCAAGTTTAGGCATGAAATTGAAAAGGACATTCGCACTTTGTCTGTAAGTGTAGTTAGCCTGAGACACCTGTGGAGCTGAGTCCAATAAAATATCACTATACTGTTCAATGGCCATTAGAGTCTCCTATAGATTTTAAGTTATATTGCTAACTGAAAGAATCATTTACTATAAAATTATACCTTATGGATTAAGAGGACGCATTTTGGTTTACATAAGTTTAAAGATATAAGGAAAAATAGAGATAGACACTTTGGGTTAGGCATTAACGTCGAAGAAGCAAAAGAACTTGGTTTTTTTAATAACTATTGACGATACGGGCCTACTGGTCGAAACTCTTTTCCTTCTCATCCAAACTTAGGTCTGGATGGCCGTAATTGAACTGTACGTTATTCTGGCCCTGCAAGGCCCATTTACATGTGTTACGGTACTTAATGAGGTTTTAAGTGATATGCTCAATGCTTAGATTTATATCTAATCGGCAATCGGACTAAGTTTTTGTCCATTCCAGCACGGTTCTGGTCTCGAACCAAGGACAATAACTATAAAGCTAAAGTATGGTCAAATTCTCTGAAATAGGGTAGAATTGTTATCGCTATTTGGTCAGTGAGAAACCACTGTCTTAAACCAATCACAACTTTTGGAGCCAATAGTGGCTTCTGCACAAACGAGCCTCAGTTACTAAGGCTCGTTTTTTGTTGATTCCTTTAAAATATCTTTTTCAGATTCTAACTAAAAGCTTTTCCTTTTTACATCTTTCAACAACAACATTTTACTGCTCTGTTCGATAATTTGATTAACTTACGCTTACACCGCTGTAAAGCGGTTTTACATATACAAAAAAATGAAATAACGTTCTATACAGTACCCGTTCTCTCGACATGTGCCATCATTTCTTATCAGAAGTTTTCCCATCATTCCTACAGCTACCCATTCTGGACGCTCCAACCGAGAAACGTAAGTCTGTAAAGGATCATACTGAGGATTGATTAATGCTGTTTTCAACGTGTGTGATGGGACTGTAACCTCCCCGTTTCCATCTTTTCATGGACGCTCTCCTCATTTCATTTAGTGTATCTGAGGTGGCTTCGAGTGTCCAATTGGATTAGAGGCTTTAAAGATATAAAAGGGGTTCTTAATAAATACATTATGCTAATTCTGCAGAATATGAAGTTTAAAGCTTCACATAATCAATGGTTTGATGCAGCTCTGCCTTCTCCATACTTCCAAAAACATTAAAATCTCTGAGGAACTCATCGAACTTATCCCTCAAATCGATGACCAAGGAGCACTTCGAAGCTCCCCCTCCAGCTTTGTTGTTAACTTTACCGCATACCTACTCTCCGTATAGGACGGATGCTTTCCATATAAAAGCTCGATATTCCATAATGCCTCAACCGTATTTGGCATCTCGCTGACCTGAACATCCGGCGCAAACCATCAAGCCCCTAGAAAAGAAAAAAGACGACCCACCAATTCGAGTCGCCTTCATTCCAACTCAATGCCAGTTTAAAAAATCACGAAACGACCCAAACAGCTCCGTCAAAATATACCCCGAAAATGAAGGGGAACTAGAGAAGCTGAAGAACAACTGGATCGGACAAACTTCATGAATAAGTATAAATCTTCATAATAAACAGAAAAGTTTCAGCGCTAAGTACACAAGTAGATCTTATATAAACTCGAAGTCATAGCTCACGTTTTTAAAACTTGATGATATGAACAAACACTCTAAACAGCGACCTATTGTAAATCATCACCATAAGATATCATTATTTTAGCCCGTTATCGGTTAGTATTAATCCACATTTACAGGCTCGATCACTTCGAATAAAAATGGATTACCATTTAAATATTCTCTTATGTATGCTTGGGCATACTTTTGTTCATCGATTAAACTGGTTGTTTCTCTTGGATCAGAGGAGTGATGGCAGCAATTCTCGATCATGAACATGACAAAAAAACATTCCAGATCCCGAATATAGTCCGTTTCCAACTTCCTAATACTCTCATAACCTTGGATAAGCATCCATCGATGCTTTGGCCAAAGCTCCAATATGGTGCCTGCCATATCGTAGAGATAATATCCGTACCCACATCTTCCAAAATCAATCGGATAGGGTTCATTATCCTTAAAAACCATATTACCGGTATGTAAATCAGCATGAATGAGCCCATAGTTATGTTCACTTGGATGCATAGTGGTAAGTTGGGATACAACCTTCTCAGCTGCATCTTGATACAGCTTCCATCCCTCTTCGGATAAAAAACGTTCATAGTAAAGTTCCAACTTACCCATTTCACGTTTAAAACTTTCTACTCCCCAAGTAGGTCTTACAAAATCAGAAGGTGGATTGAAATCCTTTGCTGCTGCATGGAGCCTGCTCATCAATACACCTATATTATATGCTTGACTATCTGTAAATTCACCTGCTGCTTTTTCACCCTCTATCCACCGCATCATCGTTACATAAGGGCGCCTATATCCTATCTCTGTTTCGATGTCCAATACATAAATACCATCACAACTTGCCATCCCTTCTGGTACATTTAGATCTTTCGATTTGTTCAGTGCTTGTAACAGTAGGAGTTCCGAACGAATTTCCTCTCTGCTTAATCGGTCCGAATGAATGCGAAGTAAATAATTGTTATCTGTACTGGTTTCAATTTTATACGTGATCGTATCGGATAGTTGAATAAACTGGATGCTATCCCATTCTAAGGCATACTTTCGAATTGCAGATAAAGCGACTTTCCTTGCTCTGATTAATAACGCCCGCCGTTCTTCATCAGTATCAAATCTAAAAAAATCATTCATTTGTTATCCCCCTGCAGTTTTTATGAAGTAAAATCAACTACTTCTTTTATATGTTATTGTAACGATAGTAAAAGCTTAAAAATATGTAGTAAACAATTTAAACTATACTATACACAAAAAAGTCACATTAGAATTTCTTCCAATGCGACTTTTGTTAAACTATTATTTTGTATAAACGATCTTTTTAATAGTATCGCTTGAAAGGCAAAATCGATCTGAAAGTTGATCGATAGTGTCACCATCGAGAAACTTTTGCCGGATTTCATCATTTCTAAGATTCAAAATTTTTCTGCTGCCTGAATTTTCACCCCATTTTTTACGCAAACCTTTTGATTTAGGGATGTAAACCAATCCACCGTTCATATACTTTTGTATTTCATTTAGTAGGTGAACCATATGATCGCTAGTGATACGTGGATGAAACACTCGATTTTCAAGCTGAAGACGAGGACGAACTTTTCGGAGATACAAAAACCGGAAATTCTACCCGCACAATTAGCGTAAGTAACGGAATCATAAATGATTTGAGATATCATGCTTCATGGCAGAATCAAAATAAGATCAATTTAGGGGAGTCAATGTACAGACACGATTTAAACCTGGTCTTGTGCAGGAAATGATGGTAGTCCGATGCCTAAATCTAGTCTCTTTAATGCTTCAAAGAGAATTTTGAGAAAGGCTGGTTTGAGTGAGGAATTAACAATTCATTCCTTGAGACATACCTATGCTGTGATCATGCTAGAAGCTGGGGCTGACATCAAATTTGTACAAGAGCAGCTTGGGCATGGCAGTGTGCAAATTACATCCGATGTGTATGCTCATATTTCTAAAAAGCTAGAAAAGCGGAACATTGATAAGTATGGAGAGTACACTTCCCGTATTTTTGGATCAGAAAATCAAAAACCGGGGGACGTTTGGGGGACGCAACCTCAATAGAAGTGCAATTCCCTCCAAACGTCCCCCGGCTCATTCCTTCAAAACCCCGTAGTTACAAGGTTTTTTTAATTAGTACAACGTGATATATTGATCGCGTTCCCATTGGTGGACTTGTGTACGATACATATCCCACTCAATTTCTTTCAGCTCGTAGAAGTGAGCCAGGGCGTGGTCGCCGAGAGCATCACAGATAACTTCGCTGCGGATCAATTCGTTCAATGCTTCTTTCAGGTCAGCTGGCAAGCTTGGAATGCCTTCTTCCACACGCTCTTCTTCTGACATGATGTAGATGTTGCGGTCAATCGGAGCTGGTAAGGAAAGCTCACGTTTGATTCCGTCCAGACCTGCTTTCAATAAAACAGCCAAAGCCAAGTAAGGGTTAGCAGCCGGATCCGGATTACGAACCTCAACACGTGTACTCAGACCACGGGAAGCTGGAATACGGATCATTGGGCTACGGTTACTGGCGGACCATGCTACATAACAAGGGGCTTCATAACCTGGTACAAGACGTTTGTATGAGTTCACAGTTGGGTTCGTAATTGCTGCAAACGCACGCGCATGCTTCAAAGTTCCAGCCATGAAGTGACGTGCAGTTTTGCTCAGACCCAGCTCGTCCGACTCGTCTACGAATGCGTTCACTTTACCTTGGAACAAGGATTGGTTACAGTGCATACCGGAACCGTTCATACCAAACAGCGGTTTCGGCATAAAGGTAGCATGTAGACCATGCTGACGTGCAATCGTTTTAACAACAAGTTTGAACGTTTGGATCTGGTCTGCTGCTTTAAGAGCATCAGCATATTTAAAGTCGATCTCATGCTGACCTGGAGCTACCTCATGGTGGGAAGCTTCGATCTCAAAGCCCATTTCTTCAAGTGTGATAACGATGTCACGACGACAGTTTTCACCAAGATCCGTAGGCGCAAGGTCGAAATATCCACCTTGGTCATTCAGTTCGTTAGTCGGGTTTCCTTTTTCGTCTGTTTTGAACAAGAAGAACTCTGGTTCAGGACCGACGTTGAAGGAAGTGAATCCCATTTCTTCGGCTTCTTTCAGGTTTCGTTTCAAGATGCCACGCGGATCTCCTGGAAACGGATTACCATCCGGAAGATATACGTCGCAAATCAGTCGAGCAACACGGTTCTCGGCTACCCAAGGGAAAATGAGCCAAGAATCAAGATCAGGATAGAGGTACATGTCGGACTCTTCAATACGCACATAACCTTCAATGGAAGATCCATCAAACATCATTTTATTGTCCAGAGCCTTGGTAAGCTGGCTCACAGGGATCTCAACGTTTTTGATTGATCCAAGCAGATCGGTAAATTGCAAACGAATGAATCGTACATTCTCTTCTTTTGAGATGCGTAGTATGTCTTCTTTAGTAAAACTCACGATACCCTCTCCCTTTCTTCTCTGCGTATTTGGCTTGCCTGTTATATTTGTACATTAGAATATTGCACGGGTCAAGGAGTCCTCCTACCCAAAAGCAGGATTTCCCCTGACCTACGAGGTTATACGAACTTATTTTTTATTAAAGAATCGGGAAAGCTCTCCCTGGATGAGAGATACTTGTCCAGGTCTCTTACCTGACACCAGTTGTTGTTTAAGCAGACGATGCAGTTGGGAGTCCGACAGCTCTCTGCGTTTCACTTCCGTATCGGCTGTAATAACCGTTGCTTCTTCTGACTCTTTGGATACAGGATTCATCACTTGTTTAATGCCCGCAATGTTAACTCCTTTTTCAATCAGAGCCTTGATTTCCAGCAATCGTTCTACGTCATTGAAAGAGAACAAACGCTGATTACCTGACGTTCTCGCAGGAACAATCAAACTGTGCTGCTCATAATAACGAATCTGACGCGCGGACAGATCCGTTAGTTTCATTACAATACCTATCGGGAATAAGGCCATATTTCTGCGAATTTCGTCACCCATCATTCATCAACCTTCCAGTCATCTATTCTTCACTCTATTGTACATTTAGTTATTACTAAGTGTCAATGATGTGTTAGATAAACTCACAATAATTTACGTTCTTTCATGGTCTGTAGTGCCATCAAAACGCCATATTTAACATGAGAGTACGTTAAACCGCCCTGCATATAGCCAATATAAGGCTCACGGATAGGCGCATCTGCAGATAATTCAAGGCTTCCGCCCTGTATAAACGTACCTGCCGCCATGATGACAGGATGCTCGTAACCCGGCATGTCCCACGGTTCAGGAACAACATGGCTATCTACTGCAGCAGCCCGCTGTATTCCTTGCACAAAGGCAATTAAATGCTCGGCCGAACTGAATTGAACAGCTTGAATCAGATCTGTACGCATTTCGTTCCATGCCGGTTTGGTTACAAATCCGGATGCAGCAAACATCGCTGCAGCGAATATACTCCCTTTAATGGCCTGTCCCACAATTGTCGGAGCCATGTAAAGTCCTTGGTAGATGCCACGAGTTGTTCCCAACATCGCACCAACCTCACCGCCAATTCCGGGAGCAGTCAGACGATAGGCTGCCAATTGTACGTACTTTTCCTTCCCGCATATGTATCCTCCGGTTTCCGCCAGACCTCCACCGGGATTCTTAATCAGTGATCCTGCCATCAGGTCTACCCCGATTTCAGTTGGTTCATGTTCCTCCGTGAATTCACCATAACAGTTATCCACAAATACGATGACATCTTCCTTGATCGCCTTTACACGTGCAACCATATCAGCGATTTCCTCAATACAGAAGGAAGATCTCCAATCATATCCTCTGGAGCGCTGAATGCCAATGACTTTTGTCGCTGCATGGATGCTTTTCTCGACCGCTGCCCAATCTACTCCGCCATCTTCTAACAGAGCCGTCTCTTGATAACCAATGCCGAAATCCCGTAACGATCCTGTTCCATCACCAGGCTTGCCAATGACTTTATGCAATGTGTCATAGGGCTTACCCGTAATGTACAACAACTCGTCACCTGGACGGAGCACACCGAACAAAGCTGTAGCAATAGTATGTGTACCTGATGCAAAATGCGGACGCACCAGTGCCGCCTCTGCACCAAACACATCGGCATATACTTCATCAAGCACCTCACGCCCGCGATCGTTATACGCGTAACCCGTTGAACCCGCAAAGTGAAAATCACTGACTTTTCTGCGTTGAAACGCATTGATTACTTTCCACTGGTTATGATCGGTGATCCGATCAATCTGTTGCAATTGCCCCTCAATCTGGCGTTCAACCTGTTGTTGAAGTTCAATAATCTCTGAATCAAAGCTTGCCATCTTGCTTCATTCCCCTTCATAGCACGAATCTGACGTCAAATATCAATTATCGTGTCAACTTATCATACAAATATGTCATCGATGTTACAGTTGTATGAAATCTTCAAGTAAATAACCGAATTTCTCATATTCGCCTTTTTGCAGTTCCACTTCATAAATTACATCATTATCTTCAAATGTGGTCTCAACCACATCACCAATTTTGTAAAGTACAGACGTAAGATCTCCACGCTCAGCCGGAATACGGAACCGTTTCGTGTCTCCGGTCAATTCAGCCTGAATAAGCTCCCGAATTTTCTGCAAGTCATCAGCATCCAGAGCGCTCACTTTGATATGTTCTTT
This sequence comes from Paenibacillus sp. E222, assembly GCF_013401555.1. Classification (NCBI taxonomy): domain Bacteria; kingdom Bacillati; phylum Bacillota; class Bacilli; order Caryophanales; family Paenibacillaceae; genus Paenibacillus; species Paenibacillus sp. E222. The sequence goes on along the minus strand of NZ_CP058552.1, from coordinate 4,086,332 downwards.
ATCCAAAGGAAGCATTTCAAGCTGCTCCGGCGTACAAGCATCCTTTTTGTTATACAATACCAATTGAGGCTTGTCCCCTGAACCCAGTTGCTGCAAAATGGTGTGTACCGTTTTCATCTGATCTTCACGCATTGCAGACGATGCATCGACCACATGTAATATAAGGTCCGCTTCATTCACTTCCTCCAGCGTTGCACGGAAAGCCGCAATCAGATCATGAGGAAGGTTCTGTATAAAGCCAACCGTATCTGTGAGTACAATTTCTTTACCACTTGGCAGTTCCATCGTCCGAGAGGTTGGATCCAGTGTGGCAAACAGCTGGTCTTGAATATACACATCTGCCGCCGTTAATTGTTTAAGCAAGGTGGATTTACCCGCATTCGTATAACCTACAAGCGCTACCTGAACGATCCCCGTCTTTTTGCGACGCTCCCGGTGCAGCTTGCGATGACGTGTCACTTCTTCCAAATGACGCTTCAAGTCATCAATGCGACCACGAATATGTCGACGATCTGTCTCCAGTTTACTTTCACCCGGACCCCGCGTTCCAATTCCGCCGCCAAGTCTGGACAAATTCTTGCCGTGACCCGACAAACGTGGCAGCAAATAGCTCAACTGAGCCAGTTCAACTTGGATAATACCTTCTCTCGTGTTGGCACGCTGCGCAAAGATATCCAAAATCAGTTGGGTACGGTCAATAATTTTGAGATCCAACGCTTCTTCCAGGTTACGAACTTGAGCACCGGACAGTTCCTGGTCAAAAATAGCTGTTGTTGCTCCCATTTCCTCAGCTACTGCACGAAGTTCTTCCACTTTCCCCTTACCAATGAACCATTTGGTGTCCCGGGTTTTCAGGTTCTGTGACAATACACTCAGCACTTCCACACCTGCCGTCTCGGCGAGCTTTACCAACTCCTCAAGGGAGTACTCCGGGTTAATACCCGAACGTTTGACCTCATCGGTAACCAGACTCACCAACACAGCGCGATCCTTCTTCACCATATCTGTATCATGTGTGCCATTTGTCATCGTGTATATTCACTCCTTCTACTTACGTTTCCGTATATATTCTGTGCCACCATGCTTACATGGCATGCTTTAAGCCGAACCGGTTAACCCGGCCGGCTGCATTAAAAATTATATTATCGCTTACTTTTGCTCAAACTTCAAATCCTCTGTGCGAATGGTCATCAGCTCCAGTTTTCCCGGACTCCCTTGGGTATACTGTTCCAATAGTCGAACTGCCTGATGGCGTATCGATCGTTCAATGGCATTTCGGACATATCGGGCGTTGCTGAACGCATGAAGAGATTCATTTTTTTCCTGAAGCAGATGCTGCTTTAGTTTGAGTATGGTCTGTGGCATGAGAATATAGTCACGTTCCTTGGCCATAATCTCGGAGATTTGAATCAATTGATCAATGCTATAGTCTGGAAATTCAACCTGAATCGGAAAACGGGAAGGTAATCCGGGATTCGTCTGTAGAAAAAAATCAATCTCTTCCGAGTATCCCGCCAAAATGAGGATAAATTGATTCTTATTATCTTCCATTGACTTCACAAGAGTGTCGATCGCTTCCTTCCCAAAATCCTTCTCGCCCCCGCGAGCCAGACTGTACGCCTCGTCAATAAACAAAATTCCGCCCAATGCCTTCTTGACCAAGTCTCTGGTTTTCTGTGCCGTATGCCCAATGTATTCTCCGACCAAGTCTGCACGTTCCACTTCAATCAAGTGACCCTTACTCAATACACCCATCTTCTGAAAAAGCTTCGCAACAATTCGTGCTACCGTTGTTTTTCCGGTTCCCGGATTGCCTTTGAAAATCATATGATACACGTGCGCCCCACTGATCAATCCAGCCTCGGTACGCATCTGGGCAATCTGTAAGAAAGCATAGATTTCAAATACTAAATCCTTGATATTTTCCAGTCCAACCAGTTGCTCTAACTCACCTTGAATTTCTTGAAAATGCGCATGTTTAGCTAAGCCTTTTGCTGCTTGTATGGCTGTCTCTTCTTCTTTGACCAGCATCTGAGGTTCCTGGTTACGCAAAACAACATTAATTTGTCTGGATGGTCTGCCTCCCGGTTGCCCTCCTGCAGCCATGACCCGTCCGTTCATTCGCCATCACCTCTATTTTATCGGGCTGAACTCTCCTGATTATTAATGTATTCTATCAGGTGCTCTAATATTAGAAGGATGGAGAAGAATTCTGTAACTTTTCCATGACTCAAATCTGAATATTTTTTCGGAACTCCCCATTCTCAAACAGGGTTTGTCTATGCTTCAAGGACAGTTGGAAATATGGAAACACATGTGCATCAATGGCATGCAACAAATCCTTTGCTGTCCGGTTCGCCAGATCATAATCCCCCGTCGTAATGTGCTTACGTGAAAGAGCATCTTCAAGTTCATCCTCGTCCAGCAAAAATATTTCTCCATCTTTGAGGACAACGACATCCAGATACAGATCATCAAACCACGGGACACCCTGATCGGTTATGCCCTGGCTGCGGCATGTATCAATGTACCATTCAACAATCCGCTCCTGATCGTCAAACATGGCCGTAACAACAAAATGCTCGCCTTTCGGATAATACTGCAACCAGGAATAACCTTTATCCGCAATGCAGAAGGTGCTCCCTCCATAGGTTTTCCATAAAGGCTCTTTCAAATCTTGTATCGTATACAACGTAATGTAACCCGTAAAAATTTTGGATTGAACGAACCGGCATGTAAATTGTCGGTTCGTAATCCGGCGCCAGTTCGCGCGGTCCCCGAATTTCCGTTTCATACGAACCCCTCTTTGCCGACCACAGGTCCGTGACCTGCTGATATTGGTGAACAGCGAATAACGTCCGCATTACCGATTCCACAAGTCCCGAAATCCGCTTTGCACAACGTATTACGAATAGTTACAGCTTACCATATTTAAGTTATACACTCAAAATCAAGCTTTGCCTCATCTGTTAGAGCGCTCTCGTTCAACTTCAAATGTTACAAACACCAAAAACCTGCTTCCCCAATATGAGGGGAGCAGGTTTTTGGTTGTAATTATTTAATGCGGCTTATTCTTGTTAACCGCCAGTTCCAGCTTGAGAATCTGTCGGTGCATTCGTTTCTCCACTGTTACCGTTGTTCCCACTATCTGGTGGCGTGACTACTTCACCCGGTGTTGTTACAGACCCATCATTGGAACCTTCACCGGTACCTCCAGGTTCTGTTGTTCCCTGTCCTGGTGGTGTATTTCCTTCTCCGGTCTGTCCGTTCCCTTGACCTGTCCCGCCGTTATTTCCATTATTCCCGTTACCATTGTTGCCATTGTTGCCATTTTCATTTCCATTGCCATTGTTACCCTCAGAACCTCCATTCCCCGGCAAACCGTTGTCTGGATTTTCTGTTCCTGGCTGCTCTGTACCCGGTTCCGTTCCTGGCTCCGTGCCCGTATCTGGCTGTTGTGGTTCCAATTCCTCTGCTTCAATCATCAGCGATATGGTATTGGACGGATCCGTCTCTTGTCCTGAAGCCAGATCATAGGCTGTCACATAATACTCATAAGTGAGACCAGGGAGTGCACTTAGATCCTGCGCACTGGTCGAACCAACAGCATCAATGAGGTGAGTGAACTGTCCCTCAGATGTTTCTTTTCTGTAAATCCGATACTGTGTCGAGGAATCTCCCGTTGAAGTCCAATTCAGCGATACAGTTTGCGTAGATGGATCATACGCACCATTCAAACCACTCACTGAAAGTGTTGGTTGTTCCGGTTCTTTTTCCGGCGGAGGTGTCTGGGCTCCTGCTGGAGCTTTGAAGTCCTTCACAGGAACGCCTTTCAATGCATCCCCCATTACTTTGGCAAAGAACGCAGCTGACAGCTTACTGCTATTCTTGAGCATATGGGTTGCATCGGGACTGTCGTAACCCATCCATACGGCAGCTGTCCATTCTGGCGTGTATCCGACAAACCAAACATCACGGTTGGAACTGTTGCCGGAAATACCACTTTGAACGGTTCCCGTTTTACCTGCAACCGGTCGATCCAGACGCGCCGAACGACCTGTACCGTCATTTACTACATTTTGCAGCATCTGAGTCAGGGAATACGCATTCTGCTCACTCATGACACGCGTTGTTTCCGATTTATCGTGTTTATAGGTCGTTTTCCCCGCGCTATCCTTAATTTCCTTAATGGAATACGCCTGCTGGTACTCACCCAGATTGGCGAATGCGCTATAGGCTTGCGCCATTTCCAGCGTATTCGTACCTTTACTAAGCCCCCCCAGCGCAATCGCCAGGTTTTTGTCTTCATCCGTAAGCTGGATACCTACGCTTTTGGCAAACTGAACACCTGTATTCACACCAATTTTGTTCAGGAGCCATACTGCCGGGATGTTCTCCGATTTTGTAATGGCATCCGTCATGCTAATGGTTGAAGAATACCCATGCAAGTTACCCGGACAGTAATTCCCGAAGCATTGCTTTTCATTACTGAGAGGTGAGTTTGCATTGTAATTACCTGATTCAAGAGCCGGTGCATAACTCACAATCGGTTTGAATGCCGATCCAGGCTGTCTGCGGCTCTGTGTTACCCGGCTATAGCCCTTCGTTTGATAATCCCGTCCGCCCAGCAAGGCGACAAGACTGCCATTTTCATGGTTCATAATTACCATGGAGCCTTGAACCTGCTGATCATCTTTGCTTGACTCAAACAAACTATCATCCGAGAACGCACTCTCCATGGCTGTTTGAGCCTGAGCATCCATCGTCGTGTAAATTTTGTACCCGCCGATATTCAGATCATCCTCCGTTTTACCAGTCACTTTCTCTGCTTCACGAAGAACATAGTCGATAAAGGCTTGATATTTCTGCTCTTTTTCAGGCGGTGTATAATCATAATCTACTTCTTTGGCTTCATCCATTTCCGCCTTGGTGATGTAACCTTGCTCATACATCAGCTGCAATACCACACCACGACGGGCCTTGGAATCGTTGGGATTGCTCAGCGGGTTATAGGCAGAAGGCCCTTTAGGCATCGCAGCCAGCGTAGCAATTTGCCAAATCTTCAGCTCATTAAGGTCAGACACCCCAAAATAAAATTCAGACGCTGCCTTAATTCCATAACGCTGATGACCAAAGAAAATCCGGTTCAGATACATCGTCAGAATTTCGTCTTTTGTGTACTTGCGTTCCAATGCCATTGCAATGGAAACCTCCGTCGCTTTACGGAAGAAGGTCTTGTCACGGGACAAGAACATATTTTTCGCAAGCTGCTGTGTCAGCGTACTGCCACCTTCCACCATGGAGCGGGCCATGACGTCTTTTACCGCCGCACGTCCGATGGACCAGATATCCACGCCCTGATGCTCGTAGAATCGTTTATCCTCCGTAGCAACAAAAGCTTCCTTTACTAAATCCGGAATATCTTCTTCTTTGACCGGCTCCAGCTTCTGAATGGACAACTCGCCCATTAACTGGCCGTTGCGGTCATATACTTTTGAAGTTTCATTAATTGTTGTTTTGTCCATGTTGGCTTTGAGCAGATTTTCGCCACTCACCATAATAAATAAATATCCACCCAGTGCACAGAATATGGCGATGGCCATGGTGAAAAACAGTGTCCATCCAACGCGTTTACCCGTAATTTTTTTCTTTTTAGAGGTCTTTGGCTTCGCTTTTTTGGTTGACTTGTTATTACTGTTGCGATTGTTAGACCTCGACAACGGATCGTTTGGCATGTTACCTCCTGACTCCCTTTCAATTGCATAATTTCTATTCGTCTGCTGGCTCAAGCTCCATTGAGCTTATTTTGCCCGGAATGAAAAGAACAACCCTTATTCAGGTTGCTCTGTTTCAATTCCTATACTTGTAGACGAAATGGTTGATAAAAAGGTTTCGTAATTTTTTAAGCTTCGCCGCTATTATCTTGCTGCATCAGCGATACGCTGCGTTGCGGCGTGAACGTGGAGATGGCGTGCTTGTAGACCATTTGCTGGCGTCCGTCGCTGTCAATGACGATCGTAAAATTGTCAAATGCCTTGATCGTTCCGCGGATTTGAAAGCCATTGGTCAGATAGACCGTAGCTGGAATGTTTTCTTTCCGCAGTTGGTTCAAGAACGTATCTTGGATGTTGATGGACTTGTTCATTAGCCGTACCCCCATTGGTTCATTTGAATTCGTGATTAAGTAATATTCAATATCGCTGAGTAGCTTTCGTGCTATTATATCATGAACGGATTCATATAATCCACAAAAACCCCTTGCCTGCTATTTTGCACCTATGCCTGAGCTTCGCTTGCAACTAGAGGACTTATCCATTATACACCGCTTGTCAGAATTGCAAAAGAGGGACAAATTCTACCTTTCCCCACGATTCCCTTCTAATTTTCCGGATCTGTATACGGTTTCTCTTTTTCTCTGAATAACGTAATATTTTTCCGATTTTTTCTATCATTGATTAAGAGTTTCAGGTATGTATTGGTATTGATTAGAACGATAATTAACCAAATTAAGGCGATAAGACCTCCAATGGCAAAGCCAATTCCAAATAACCCTGAGAAAAAGAGATATAAACTTGCCACTCCGCTCGGTTCTGCACTCATAAAATCTTCCCCCTTCCCACTTTAGCTTAGAATCAAAATCAATTAGCCTGTCATTTGAATACATTTTAATATTTATGTTATTTTTTCACAATGAGTTTCTTTGTTTAAATTTGTATAGATCTCCGATTATTTCCTCATATATTGACATTGTTTTATATAAAAAAGTAAAAACCTCTACCTTTTATTGCTAAAAGATAGAGGTTCTAAAGTCCTAAAAAGATGGCAAATTCCACCTTCTATATTCAGTCAAACTTGCGTTTGATCATCTCACATACTTCGGCATAATTCCCTGCAAAATCTTCGGTTTCCGTCATATCCACCCATTCGATGTCCTTCATATGACGGAACCAGGACAATTGCCGCTTGGCAAAACGACGCGTATCCCTTTTCAGCCACTCCACCGCAGCATCCCAGCTTACTTCACCCTGAAGATAAGCCGCAATTTCCTTATAACCGAGCCCCTGCATGGAGATATGCCCTCTCGCTACGCCGCGCTCCAGTAAGGACTTGACCTCATCTACCAGACCCTGCTCGATCATAAGATCAATTCGCTCTTCCACGCGGGCATACAGCTTCTGACGATCCATGGTCAAACCCACAATAAGCAGGTCATATGGAGACTCTTTTTTCTGGGAAGCCAGCTGCTCGGACAACTTCTCACCAGTAAGGTGATAGATCTCCAGTGCACGAACAATTCGGCGCTGGTCATTCGGATGCAGTCGTTCTGCACTAACCGGATCAATGACCCTCAGCTTATCATGTAACGCCTGCGGGCCATGTTGCTCTGCATAACGAAACTGTTCATCCCGGAACGCTTCATCCGAGCCGCTGTCCGAGAATTGAAAGCCATAACATACCGATTCCACATACAGACCCGTACCACCAACAATAAAAGGCAACTTGCCGCGCTCATGGATTTCCCCAATCAGACGTGTACAGCTTTCCTGAAATTCCGCCACGGAATAGGGGTATTCCGGTTCATGGATGTCGATGAGGTGATGGGGCACACCCTTCATTTCATCGCGAGTAATTTTGGCTGTCCCGATATCCATTTCGCGATATACTTGCATGGAATCCCCCGAAATAATCTCGCAATTGAACGCCTGTGCAAGCTCAATACTCATTCTCGTTTTGCCTACTGCTGTTGGTCCGACCAGCACAAGCAGCTTCGGTTTAACTTCCGCTTTCAACATTAATCACTCCGTACAGTGTTTTTGCATTGCCCCGGTCGTGCACTTCAAAACCGAGTCTCGTAAACTCTGCGCTGCCGCGCTTCTCTTTCATCACTACCCGCTTGCGGGCAACTCGTTTCGCTTCAATAATACTCTGTTCATCCAGTGCACTTGGATTTGCATAATCTCGCAAAGGCTGTATGGCGCTTGAATCAAGCATTGGTTCACGAAACATCGGATCGAAATATACCGTGTCACAGCTTCGGTCTGGCAAGGAACGCAGCAAATCGAGATGATTCGCATGCCGCAGCTCAATACGCCGGAAAGCTTCGTTTACCGCAGGCTTAATGCTCTCGTATTGAGACATGCCTTCTACCAATAAGGTGTACAGTGGGAGTGAGCTTTCACAGGCGATGACCCGACCGCTTTTGCCTACAGCAACCGAGAATACCAGTGCATCGGTGCCCAATCCTGCTGTACAATCGATAACGGTATCCCCTTCCAGGATCGCCCCTGCGTCCAGCATCGGATCAGCTTCTCCATTTAACACACGTTTGGCCCGAACAAATCCCATACTGGGGTGAAACTCAAGCAGCGGTGAATCCGGACGAAATAAACGAACTTTGCCCTGAAGCACAACTACAATTTCATCTATCCCATAATGTGCAGTCAGTGCAGGTAAAGACATTTTTTTGCGCGGTACATAGGTCCCTCCTGTTGTTTCCGCCAGGTTTCGTGCACGTTCCACAAGGTGGCCTGCTTCCTTTTCACCGGTTGTAATATACATAACTTCCTCCTAAATAGCTACATGACCCGTTTGAACAATTTCTCCAGATCATAGGTTGAAAATGACACCACAATCGGTCTCCCATGTGGACAAGTATACGGTTGACGGCAGGAACCCAGGCGTTGAATCAACACTTCCGCCTCCTGATCCGTCAATTTCTGATTGGCTTTAATAGAAGCCTTGCAAGAGCACATAATAGACGCCGCTTCTCGCATCTTGGCAACATCAATACTACGTTCACTCAGCACCCATTCTGACATCTCTTCAATAATGTCTTTCTCGTCCCCCTTGGGGAACCAGAACGGATGGGAACGGACCCGGAAAGTTTGCCCACCGAAATGTTCCAAGTACACACCCGCCTGCTCGAACCAAGCCAGTCTTGTTTTGAGCTTTTCGGTCTCGGATGGTGTGAACTCCAGTGTAATGGGCAGCAGCAGCTCCTGCGAAGCCTGAGCCGGATTGCCAAACTGCTCGTAGTAATACTCATAATTCACCCGTTCATGAGCCGCATGCTGATCAATCAGATATAGACCATCTTGATTTTGTGCAATCAAGTACGTCCCGTGATGCTGCCCAATCAGGCTTAGTTCGGGAAACGCAGGCATAGAAGCATCCGACTTAACGGCGGATGCCAACCTTGCCGAATCCGGTAAATTTGGAGCCTTCCAGCTTCGCTCTCCTTTTGCAGCCACCGCAGATGGATTATACGATGAACGTCCTTCTCTGACCGGAGAATTCACCGAATTGGAACGATACGTAGAAGCCTGAGCGTGTGAAGTCGATATCCCCTTATCCTCAGTTGAAGGTATGGCATCTTGCGCAGCACGATCTGTAGCAGCACCGGTATTTCCACCCACAGCAGAAGCTGGATCACTATGGGAATTTTCGTCAGGACTATAATTTTGCTTCAGAACATCATTAGAGCCTGGGTCCCCGCTTAACATCCCAAATGGATCATAGGCTGGTGGTATCTCGGGTGGAGCTTCAGGCAAAGGCAGCATCTGGCCCTCACCTTTTCCATCAGAAAGTGATTGCACATCAGCCGGAGCATCCAGATCATCGTCCTCTGAAGTCGTTTTATCGAGGCCAGCAGTTATCCCTAATGGACCCTGTTGCCCATACCCCGCGGATTCTGTTTCGTCCTTTAGAGGACCTCTGGGGAACAGAAATTGTTCCTGGATAAAGGAACTGTTATCTCCACGTCTGATTTGCTGCTTGGTTACCTGTGGAATGAGCACTTCCTTCCGCAAGATTCCACGCAGTGTCGTTTCCACAAACTCGTACAGCTCCGCTTCCTTGCTGAAACGAACCTCCAGCTTCGCCGGATGCACGTTCACATCAACCAGGGACGGATGCATTTCCAATTGCACCACGACAAGCGGGAACCGATTAATGGGCAGCAGCGTATGATACGCCTTCAAAATAGCCTGGTTGAGCCCATAATTTCGAATAAATCGTCCATTTACAATGGTCGACATGCCGCCACGATTCGCACGAGTCCATTCCGGCAAACTGATCAGCCCACTCACATGATAGTCCAGACTCTCTCCCTGAATGGGGAGCATCGCTTTGGCGGCACTTGTACCGTAGATTGCCGCAACCACTTGCAGCAGATCCCCATTGCCCAGCGTCTGAAGCAGCGTATTTTCATTATGTCGCAGCGTGAACGAGATATTCGGATGAGACATCGCCATGCGATAGAGAACATCCGAGATATGCCCCAACTCAGTCTGGATCGTTTTCATATATTTAAGCCTAGCTGGCGTATTGAAAAATAGTTCTTTTACCTCAAAGTCCGTGCCTTGGGGTGAGGTTTCATCCTCATGTGAGAGAAGTTTACCGCCCTCAATCACGATTCGGCGCCCTCGCCCGTCATTCCCGCTGGCCGATAACACTTCCACCTTGGAGACAGCGGCAATACTCGCCAAGGCCTCTCCCCTGAATCCAAGACTTGTGATCTGGAACAGATCGCGGCCATGAGCTATTTTACTGGTTGCATGACGATAGAAGGCCTTTTCCATATCCTCCGGTTCGATACCGGAACCATTGTCTTTGACCCGAATACGGAGCAGTCCGCCCTCTTCCACCGTAACATCAATTTTGGAGGCGCCTGCATCCACCGAGTTTTCGAGCAGCTCCTTAACGACTGAAGCTGGCCGTTCGACCACCTCACCTGCCGCAATCTGGTTGGCAATATGTTCATCAAGCACATGAATTTTCTCCACAGGATTTCCCCTCCCCTATACTCAGGATAATTGCTGTGCCTTTAATTTGAGATCATTCAGTATTTGCATCGCCTGAAGTGGCGTCATGTTCATTACATCAATATCCTTCATATTACGAATAAACTCCCGGGCAGGCTTGTCAAGGGCAACAACCTCCGTTTTCGGAGTTACACTTGGCTCTTCATCCCCAAAGATGGACAGTTGAACCACATCAGCATGTTTGGAGACTGACTGCTGCTTCCCAATTTGTTTTTTGTCCTGTTGTTTCTGTTCTGGAGCTTCAGTTGCAACAGCCAATTCAACAGTTTCCGCAGACTCACCTTCACGGATTAATGAGGAATGATCTGTCGGCTGGAACTCCACGCGCTGATCATGGTCATCACGTTGCTGCTTGTCCTTCCCGGCAAATTCACTTCCAACCGCAACCTGAGCGGCCGCATGTTCGAAACCGTGTAACAAGCCATTCGCCCGCTCAATGATGCTGTCCGGCAGACCTGCAAGCCGTGCGCAATAGATTCCGTAGCTGCTGCTGGCAGCCCCGGCGATCAATTTACGCAGGAAATTAACCTTGTCCCCACTCTCCTGAACGGCCATGGAGTAATTCGCCAGCTTGTCCAAACTCTCTTCCAGATGAGCAAGCTCATGGAAATGGGTTGATACAAGCGCTTTGCACCCAATGATATCATGCACATATTCGATGACAGACTGGGCAATCGCCATTCCCTCACTGGTAGACGTTCCCCGACCCAATTCATCAATAATAATCAGACTGCGTGGTGTTGCTTTGTCCGTCATGACCTGAATGTCGGCCATCTCCACCATAAACGTACTTTGTCCGCCGATGAGATCGTCTGCCGCACCAATCCGTGTAAAAATACGATCCATAATCGGCACTTCAGCTTGCCCAGCTGGCACGAAACAGCCGATCTGCGCCAGAATCGAAATCAGCGCCACCTGCCGCATATACGTACTTTTCCCCGCCATATTCGGACCGGTAATCAGCAGAATGCGCGCCTCTTCCTTCTGCATCGCAGTATTGTTGGCAATGAAAGCTCCATCTCGCATCACTGCTTCAACCACCGGATGGCGCCCCTGCTCCACGACCAGATCGTAACCATCGGTCAATGTAGGCCGTACGAAATTGCGTTCTGCACTGATGACGGCAAAGGATTGATACACATCAATCTCCGCGACCAGCTCAGCCAGCTTCTGCAGCCTGGCGATCTCCTGATTGAGCCGTTCCCGTAATTCCGCGAACAAGCCGTACTCAATATCGACCATCTTGTCCTGAGCTTCCAGAATCAGCGTCTCTTTTTCTTTCAGTTCCGGTGTAATATAACGCTCAGCATTCGCAAGCGTTTGTTTCCGTTCGTAACGGCCTTCTGGCAGAGAAGCCAGGTTCGACTTGGTAATTTCAATATAGTACCCAAATACTTTGTTGTAACCGATTTTCAGCGAGCGAATGCCAGTCGCTTCACGCTCTCTGGCTTCCAGTTCAGCAATCCACTGCTTACCATTCACCGAGGCTTCCCGGAGCTCATCCAGCCGCTCGTGGTACCCTTCACGAATTAAGCCGCCATCACGCACAGATACAGGCGGTTCATCAACGATAGCCTGACCGATTGCATCTCGCAGATCACTGCAATCATCCATAATGCCAGCAATGTGCTGCAGCGTCTTGGAAGGCGAATCTGCACAATATTGACGTAGCCCTGGAATTTTGTCCAGTGACATCTTCAGTGCATTCAGATCCCGACCGTTGGCGTTACCGAAGGCAATCCGCCCCACCAGGCGTTCCAGATCGTAGATGTCTTTGAGTTCTGCACGCAGATCTTCCCGCAATATAAACTGGTTATACAGCGTATCTACCGCTTCCAGACGTTCATTAATTTTGCCTTTTTGCAGCAAGGGTTTATCCACCCAACGGCGCAGCATCCGGGCACCCATGGACGTCTCTGTGCGATCCAGGAGCCAGAGCAGTGAACCTTTTTTCGAACGTTCACGTACGGTTTCCACCAGTTCCAGGTTACGCCGAGTGAAGGGGTCCAGAATCATAAAGTGATCCGGCTCATACGTTGAAACCTGTGTCAATTGTCCAAGTGAACGTTTCTGTGTCTCACTTAAATAGGAGAACAGCCGCGCTATACAGGCTTGACGTTCAGGCTCCAAACGTGCCCATACCGCTTCGCCGAATTGCTGACGCACCAAATCTTCCTTACTCTTCGTCCATGGTGTGTATACTACAGGCCGACCAATTGGAGATGACTGGACAGCCACCGTATCCAGCAACGCAGCATCACCCACCAGCTCCGAAGGTTCGTAGATCCCGATCTCATCCTTAAGCCACTCTTGCGAGTATGGAACAGAGGTGACGTAGAGCTCCCCTGTGGACAAGTCACAGGCAGCCAGTGCAATGGTGTTCTGGTTCCCTGTCAGGCAAACCATATAGTTATTGGACTTATCCCCCAAGGTCTTGCCTTCCATTACCGTTCCGGGTGTTATAACTCGTACAATTTCTCGCCGTACCATGCCTTTGGTTACTGTCGGATCTTCCATCTGCTCGCAGATGGCTACTTTGTATCCTTTTTCAATCAAGCGCTGTATGTAATTGTCAGCCGAATGATAAGGCACACCGCACATCGGGATTTTGTCTTCTCCCCCACCTGCGCGTGCTGTTAATGTAATTTCTAGCTCACGAGAAGCATTAACTGCATCTTCAAAGAACATTTCATAGAAATCACCTAATCTAAAAAAAAGAAAAGCGTCCTGCGCTTCGGCCTTCACTTGCAAATATTGTTGAATCATTGGCGTATACTGAGCCATGAGTATCCTCCATCCGTTCCAATGTTGTCAGGAAGAGAAAGCAGTCCCGGAAGGAGCAATAAGGCGGTCAGGCAACTTATTCGTGCCACCGCCTCATGTTTCGGCATCTGCCGCTTCCCTCACAGGTTGCTGTTCCATTTCTTCCGTAACGATGATCAAAATCAACTTATTTCTCATTATACCAAAAAAGTGCCCACTCTTCATGAACCTGCTCGAATATTCCAGAGTTTGCGTATATCCCGACTCTCATCCCACGTCCTGCCCAGTCTTAGCTGGCTAATTAATGGAGCGGCGTAGCGTTCATAGCGGTTATAACCATCCATTTGCGTCAGATCATCCAGTAATGCCGGAATATGCGCCTGCATTACTTCACGGTTTCCTTCATAAAAGGCAGTATGAATTGCAGCCTTCGACAAAGGTCGTTGACTCAGCTGATGGTAGCCTCTCGCGATAAGACCAGCCAGAGCAACAACACCTTTGGCAACCAGAGGAGATACCAGAAAACTAGGTAACGTGCGGTATTCGAATCCACCGTAAGATTTCAGTCGAAAATCACCCAATACCCCATAACGTGGACGCCTGCCCGAACCTCGTGGGTCCTGAAGAACGGCAAGCGGCAGCGCCAGATAATTGTCAAGTGCACGCAGCAGCTCCCCGTTTAGTGTAACGCCACTGAAATGAATATGTCCGCCGAGTGGCAAGCCGCGCTGGGGCATTCCCCCTGCCTGCCAGATTAGCGAGTGATCACTAATACTGCGCGATGCGGCCACAAAAGCTCTCATCAGATGAGCCAACAATTCACGCGGCTCGGAGCTGGGGGCAGGTCGCAGTTCGGCTACAGGATATATTCGTCGTCCATTGATCGTTACGGAGTCACAACCAGCTACACCTGTTCGTTCGAGAAATCTGGAGGCGGGCACGATTTTGGATTCTGGCATCTGCACAAGCAGGAATTCAGGGTCCATTCCAAGGATGGGGGCTGCATTACGAAGCCGCTCTTCATCCAGTTCGGTCTGAAGCTGTTCCCAGCCTGCACGGTACATGGCAGAGAGATCCGTCATGCCCTTCCATGGCCTTGGGTCAATCGAGATGACAGCACAACCGCTCTTTCCTGACGCTTCCAGTCTTACAGCGCCGTGATCCAGTCCAACCGTATACAATGCTTTGATGGCCAGCCGTTCAATGCGTTTGAATAACGTTGATGCCGCTTCACGATCCAGCACACGTTCTTGCGCTCCCCCCATGCCACTGGTGTCCCTACGTTTGATGCGAATCGCTTGCAGACAGCATATCTCCACATCGTAACGTACACGCAGACCCAACTCCCGGTCACGCCTGCCCTGCGATGCCAGTACTTCAATTCCGGATCGTTTCAGTCGATCTGCCCGTTCACGAGGGAGCATGCGTTCATATCGGCGCACCGCCTCCTCGGCCTCATCGATCACATTCATCCTGTCCCTCCTCCCAATTGTCGCCCAAAATGAAAAAAGAGGGCTTACGCCCTCTTCACTGCCGCTCGCGGCGCATATAATACCTTAAGTTTATGAATCCGGATCGCTGAGCTTACAGCTCATCGTCAAGCAGGTCGGGATCGAGATCATCATAATCTCCATCACCACTGCCGTAGTCATAATCCTTGTCTTCGTAATCTCCACAGCCATCCGTGCACACTTTCACACAAACTTTGGTCTCGGCGACCAGTTCAACAGCGAATTCCCGTTCCACCCGGATAATTACGCTGCCTCCACCTGCCGACACCGTGGCTTCCACACAGCTTGGTTCCTGCGTTGCATCCGCAGATACCTCCACAGTGGCGGCCCGGTGTTTCGGGTCCAGATAGGACAAAGGCACATGTTCTACATACGACACCGTTTCTTTGGCTACATCCGTCTGTGAATTTTTGTCATAGGAATACCAAATGTTGATATCGTAAGTACCAATAACTTCAATTCCGTCCCCCGCTGATACGGCTTCATATTGGTGGTTGATAATCCAAGCCCCCAAAATACTGGTCGGACCATGTGGCGGAGTCACGGTATGTGTTACGGTAGAGAACTTACGACCTTTGCCGCAGATCGCCTTCGTGATGATCTCTCTACATTGATGTTTATGACTCAATGACATCTTTAAACCTCCTCCATACAATCATTCTTTACAAGTGTATGCAGGGCATCCGTCTAGGGTGACAACTATTTTCTATTATTCATTTGTAGATTGGGACCGGTCCGATACCGGAGACGGTGCTTTGTCCTTCTTGGCTATTTTCAGATACAGCGCGAGTTCCCGGCACAGCTGGAGAATCGCGGAACGAATCTCGAATTCTTCCCTTGTATCCGGCAATTCCATTTGCTTGAATTCTTCTTGCACATCTGCGAGAAGTTTTTCTGTACGTCCAGTGTAAGATTCAGTGAGCACATCCTGACTGAGCTGGTCGAACAGCTCCGATACCATTTCGGCGTGCGGCATCTTCTGATAGATCTGGGATACCAGATGCATCATATGCTGGATGGAATCCAATTGCGTTTTGCGCATATAAAAGTAAACACTCCATCCCTCATTCGGGTGGATGACCTGATTCTCCAATGAACGTTTGGCCGCTTCAATGCCGCCCAGTACAGCCTTGTCGGCTTCAATAAGCTCTTTTCCTGCCCATACTTCGTTTGGATTGCGCAGCGTGGCTGCAAACTCCTTGAAGATAACCGAGAATAATTCATCAATTCTTTTGCGAATACGCAGCATCTGCGGGTCCGCAGCCGGCATATAGGCCAGATTGACAACCATCGCGGAACCGAGACCAATCAACAGCAGCCCAATTTGGATCAAAACCACCTGTACGTCCATTTCACCGCCGCTAAATACCCGGAACACCACGACAGAACCCGTCACAATGCCTTCCTTGAATCCGGCCCGAACGATAACCGGGAATGCAATCAGTATGTAGACCGCCAGCACCCAATAATGGAAGCCAAGAAAGTGAAAAAGTACACTTGCAAATAAAAGCCCCACTACGGAAGCGAAAAATCTCGCAGATATGGTGCGAATACTTCTTTTTCGTGTCACATCAACGCCGAGTATGGCTAACAAGCCCGCCGATGTTGGTCCGGGCAAGCCGCACCAGTCCGCAATCAGCACGGCCATCAGCGCGGCTATTGCGGTTTTAATTACCCTAAAACCCATCTAACTCCCTCTCCTCTAAGCTGCAAAAATGTCAAAGCCAGCGAGCCATACCTATCCAGGTGAGCGCTTGTCCAATGCCTGACAGCGTGTATCGTCATATCTCATATCCTTAGTATTACACATCCTGCCAAAAACCATTTCTTATCTAATCAAAAGAATCATTTCGAAACAACCGCATATCGCAATTCGCTTCTACACTCATAAACGACATCAACCGACACGCATATGCATGTCGGTCTCAATAACGCGCCCCGGATGAGGGACGCTGGCAATTTGTTTGATGCGACAGAAGCCTCTGGGCCCTCTTCTCCAATCGTCGCATTCATTCCGGACTGCGCGGAATATTCGTATTAGTATGGTACTTGATTTTACGGGTTCCGGCAACGTGACACCTCTTGTGAAATTGTATACATATCATGAAGCGTTCTATTTTGCACACACATGCTGTGCAGAATTACCTGCGTCCTGCCAGCAGCTTTCGTTCTACATATACAACGAGTTGGTACATCGCTGTGGCTACAGCCGCAATAATCAACAAGCTCGATAAAACAAGGGTAAAGTTGAACACTTGAAATCCATAAATGATCAGATAGCCCAATCCCTGCTTGGCGACCAGAAATTCACCCACAATCACACCGACCCAGGCCATGCCCACGTTTACTTTTAAGGTAGAGACAATGGCAGGAAACGAAGCGGGCAATACGACTTTGCTGAAAATCTCGGAGCGATCGCCACCAAACGTACGGATAACCTTAATATAGTTCTGATCTACTTCATTAAAGCTGTTATACACGACAAGTGTAGTAATAATGACTGTAATGGATAACGTCGTCATGACAATGGCCGTAAATCCTGCACCAAACATAACGATAAAGATTGGACCCAGCGCTACTTTGGGCATGCTGTTGAACACAACCATATAGGGATCAAGCACTTTGGACAAAAAAGGAGACCACCAGATCAGAACCGCAAGCAGTGTTCCGACGAGTGTCCCCAGCAAAAAGCCGACTGCCGTTTCCCCAACGGTTACCCCAACATGCGCCCATAGTTCTCCACTGACGATGTCCTTCCAGATCTGATTGAAAATTTTGCTCGGATAACTGAACAAAAGCACATCAATCCAGCGCAACCTTCCCGCCAGTTCCCACAGCAAAAACATAAACACCAGCATGGACAGCTGCACCGCCAGCACTTTATGTCGCCATCTGGCAACCTGTTGAATATGACTTTGGTGCAGCTGTCTCATCCAATCATCACGCATCTCCTGCTTCTGGTTCGTCTGATTCACCCGTTCTTCTCACCTCCTCCGGACTGATCCAGTTCACTCCATAACGCCTGGAACAGCTCATTGAACCCTGGCTGCTCCCTCGCGTGAAAAGGCTGTGCGTTCCGCAGATCTTCGGGAATGATAAACTGCTTCCGAATGCGCCCCGGATTGCGATCAAGCACGATGACGCGGTCACTGACGGCAATAGCTTCCGACAGATCATGGGTAACAAGCACCGAGGTTTTGCCGGATTTCTTCAATGTGTCCGAGACCAGATCCTCCAGCTGCAGCTTGGTTTGATAATCGAGTGCGGAAAAGGGTTCATCCAGCAACAGTATTCCCGGGTCCGTAGCCAGTGTACGTACCAAAGCCACCCGTTGCCTCATGCCCCCGGATAACTCGGAAGGATACTGGGCTTCGGTGCCAGCCAGACCCATACCTGCCAGCAGCTCACGTGTGCGCTCACGACTCTGTTCATTGAGCGTACCTGTCAGTTCAAGTCCGATCAGGGCATTATCCAAAATGGTGCGCCATGGAAACAGATAATCCTGTTGCAGCATATAGCCGATCTGGGCAGACGGACCTTCGATGCGTTTCCCTTTAACCTTGACCTCGCCTGCGGTCGGTGTGAGCAGCCCGGCGATGATCGACAGCAATGTCGTTTTACCACATCCGCTTGGGCCGACAAGACTAACGAACTCTCCTTGCTCGACCTGAAGATTCAAATTTTCGATAACCAGTGATGCTTCACGCTCGCTGACATAAACTTGCGAAATTCCTTCCAGTCTGATCACCGTTTCGGATTCAGGCATACATGCTCACGTCCTTTCCTGAATACCTGGTTACTTCGCTGATGCTGCTTGTTCTGCATAGGAATTATCCACAATCGATTGAGAATCCACACGCTGTTTCAATTCTCCCGCAGCACTCATGACGTCCAGCAAGTTATTCCATTCGTCTTCATCAATGATTGGATCGGTTGCATAGGTGCCCTGTTCCTTGTAACGGTTCACACTGCTTACCAGAATGGCTGGATCGATATCTTTGAAATAAGGTTTGATGACTTCAGCAATCTCTTCAGCGGTGTGGGAATCCACCCATGCTTGTGCTTTGTGCAAGCCGTTAGTGAACTTCTGTACAATGTCTTTGTTGTCGTTGATATAACTTTGTTTGGTCATGAAGACCGTATAAGGCAGATGACCACTTTCCGTTCCAAACGAGGCTACAACCTTGCCGCGGCCCTCTTTCTCAAAAATGGACGCCTGAGGTTCAAACAGCTGTACATAATCCCCCGTACCTGAAGCAAATGCAGAAGCGATGTTGGCAAAATCCACATTTTGAATCAGTTCCAGATCTTTCTGCGGATCAATGCCATGTTTTTTCAGCGTGAATTCGCCTGCCATTTGAGGCATACCGCCTTTTCTTTGTCCAAGGAATGTACTCTGTTTCAATTGATCCCAATTGAAGTCGCCTTCGGGATTGCGGGCAAACAGGAACGTTCCGTCCGTCTGTGTAAGTTGGGCAAAGTTAATGACCGGATCTTCTGCGCCTTGTTGATAGACATAAATAGACGTCTCTGCTCCGACCAGTGCGATATCTACTGAGCCTGCAAGCAATGCAGCCATCGTTTTGTCTCCGCCAGCCGTCGTCTGAATGTCCACTTCAAGCCCCTGTTCCTTAAAAAAACCTTGGGCCACGGCCACATACTCAGGCGCGTAAAACACAGAACGTGTGACCTCACCAATCGTAATTTTGGTTTCATCCTTATCTCTATTGCAGCTGGTGAGAGCTACGATGATAATGAGCAAAATGACGATGGCCCGGATGAACCAGGGCGTGTATTTCATGATATTTCCCTCCTTCACTGGTTTCAGCTGTTTTCTCTACTATGGATATGCTGATGCCCAGCAAAAGGTTAAGAACTTGCATGCAAAAGAAGAGCCGGGCAAAGACGCCCCGCTCTTCAAGAGTTAGATGATGATGTTATAGCTGTACTACAGCTTGTAAATCTCGGTATATTTCGCTTCCAGATAATCGGCCAAATAGTCCGGATTCAACTCTTCACCCGTTACGGCCACAATCAGTTCGGAAGGAGTGCGGCTTTTGCCATAACGATAAATTTTGTCAGTCAACCATTCCTTGATTGGAATCAGGTTACCTTCAGCAATATGGGCATCGAACTCCGGCATTTCTTTGCGCAGTGTATGTAGAATCTGTGCAGCATACATGTTGCCGAGCGAGTAAGAAGCAAAGTAACCAAAGTCACCACCCGACCAGTGCACATCCTGAAGCACACCCAGACCATCATTCGGCGGCACAACGCCAAGATATTCCTTGTATTTTGCATTCCAGGTCTCCGGCAGGTCCTTAACTTCCAGGCCTTCGTTAAACAGCATTTTCTCAATTTCATAACGAATGATGATGTGCAGATTGTACGTCAGCTCATCTGCCTCAATCCGGATCAGAGAGCTTTCAACCCGGTTAATTGCCCGATAAAAATCTTCTAACTCAACCTCGTTTAATTGAGGGAAGTGCTGTTGCAGATCTTTATAATAGCGCGTCCAGAATGGAAGACTGCGGCCAATCATATTTTCCCAAAGACGCGACTGGGATTCGTGGATTCCCATGGACGTTCCTTCGGCAAGAAGAGTACCAGCCAGGCTGTCGTCAATATTTTGCTCATACAGGGCGTGTCCGCCTTCGTGTAGTGAACTGAAGACCGCACTCGTCACATCATCCTGCAAATAGTTTGTCGTGATCCGCACATCTCCTGGATTCAGGCCCGTTGCGAACGGGTGAACACTCTCATCGAGTCTGCCGGCTTCAAAATCGTAACCCATTTGTCCCAGAATAAACAAACTGAATTTCTCCTGTTGATCCTTGTCAAACAGCTGGTTCAAGAACTCTGTCTCCGGTTTGTTGGCCGACGCATTGATCTTCTCTTGCAGAGGCACCAAGCGGGCTTTGAGACGGGCAAATACTGCATCCACCTTTTCTACCGTCAGTTCTGGCTCATACATGTCAAGAAGGGTATCATAACGAGTATCTTTCACACCCCAGTAGTCAATGAACTCTTGTTTGAGCTTCACAATATCGGTAAGGTAGGGCGAGAAACCTGCAAAATCGCTATTATGCTTGGCATCTTCCCAAGCCGTTTCCGATTTGGCGGTAAGTACGGTATACGCTTGTACTTTTTCCGGTGGTACGGACTGACTGCGATTATATTCTTTCTGGCAATCTTCCACCTGACGGCGATCGATATCTTCCAGCTGTTCCAGCACCGCTGGACTTGTTAATGTATCCAGGTAGGATTTCATGTCAGCTGAGGTTTGCAGTTTGAATGCTTCGGTCGACAGCATGCCAAGTGTTTCCGAACGTGTCGGGACACCTTTTTTGGGCGCACCTGTGCGCAGATCCCAGTGAAGCAAACCAATGGCTTCATGATAACTCTTAATTTTGCGAGCCAGATTACGGAAGGATTCCAGCTGTTGCTGTGTTTGTTGTTCCATGGTTAACGTCCACCTCTTCAAAAAATGTTGGTTTCCCTATTGATGATACTTTTTGCATTGCGTATAATCAACTTTTAACAGATACAAATTGCATTATTCCTCCAAACCGAGGAATAATGCAATTTGTTGACCGTGGTATAATAAAAAACCAAAGGGCGTAGGACAAGCTGCATTTAATGCAAGTGGCCGTGCTCATCGTATTGGATAACAGGAGGCAATGGACATGAACAACATTCAAGAGATTCTGGCTTACAACAAATCATTTGTCGAGACTAAAGAATACGAAAAGTATACGGCTGGCAAATTCCCAACCAAAAAGATGGTCATCATCACTTGTATGGATACCCGTCTGGTGGAAATGCTGCCCAAGGCCATGAACCTGAAAAATGGCGATGTGAAAATCATCAAAAACGCTGGCGCAATCATCTCTCAACCTTTCGGGTCTGTTATGCGTAGTGTTCTCGTTGCCATCTATGAGCTTGGTGCCGATGAAGTACTGGTTGTTGGACATACGGAATGCGGTATGGCTTCCCTGCATGCAGAGACTATGATTGGACATATGGTTGAACGGGGTGTATCCGAGGAAGTCATGAGCACACTGGAGAACTCGGGCATACGTTTACAAAAGTGGCTACGCGGGTTTGACAGCGTTGAAGAGGGGGTAAAACATACTGTGGAAGTGATTAAGAAACATCCATTGCTTCCACCTACTGTACCCGTTCACGGCATGGTCATCGACTCCTACACGGGTGAACTTGATCTTGTCGCAGATGGGTACGGGCAACAGACATCTCTCTAAATGGTTTTGGGTGCGGACCTCAGGGTCCGCACTCTTTTTTTGTCTAAATTGAGGCAGTTGTTCTGTCAGGTTGTCAAACCATACAGTTTCAGTGTACACTTTTATGAAAGCGGTCAATGAGAACAATTTGCTTTGTTTTCGCTGGCCCAGCCCTAATATTAAGGAGACATGTGCATGAACATACTTTCCTACGGATTGCTCGGGCTTCTTACCCGCGAGGAGTCATCAGGTTATGATCTAATGCTGAAGATCCAGCCGCATTGGCAGGCTAAACACAGTCAGATCTATCCCCTCCTCTCCAAAATGGAAAACGATGAGCTTTTAGCCTCCCGCTGGGTACAACAGTCTGACAAACCAGACAAGAAAATGTATGCAGTCACGGAGAAAGGTATTGAAAAACTGCTGGGATGGATGACCACTCCCGTTACCGCTCCAGTTACGCGCGACGAGTTCAATCTGCGCATTTTATGTGTAGGCATTGCGGAAGACGGAAGCATGAGACGCATTTTGAATGAGCGCAAAAACTGGTTCATGGAACGCATCCGTTATTTCGAAGATTTGAAGTCCCGAATCCCTCAGGATCATTTGCGAGTAGGCAGTCGGGAATTCGGAAGTTACATTCTGGTACAAAAAGGGTTGATGAACGCACAAACGGGTATCGAATGGTGTAACTGGGTAACCCAGCTACTGGATGGTCAAGCGGCAATTCAGGACCCTTGTCCAAGTATTTCAGAAAAATAAACAAAATTTGAAACGTTCCTGCAAGTTGACCGTATTACTTGAGTAAGGCCCATTTTTGGGGTAATCAAACAAATTTATCGGGGGGTTCGATCTTTACAATGAAGAAAAAATTCGGAATTAAACATCTCATGATGGTTTTCATGGCCTTTACATTGCTGTTTGCAACAGTCGGAGTCGCGAATCCGGATTCTGCTGACGCTAGACGTGGTGGCGGTTTCAAATCGGGAACCAAAAGTTATACCAACACACCTAAGAAATCCGATTCCAACAGTAATGTGAGTAAATCGAATACGAATAACAACTCCAGCAATGGAGCAGCTACAACGAACCGTGGCGGATTCTTCGGTGGTGGCGGTGGATTCATGAAAGGTATGATGCTGGGTGGTCTTGCTGGTATGATGTTCGGCGGATTGTTCGGTGGCATGGGCGCTCTGGGTAACATTCTTGGATTGCTCGTAAACGTAGCTGCAATCATGCTGATCGTAATGCTGGCAATGGCCCTGTTCAGAGCCATTACGAATCGCCGTAAACCAGCAGCAGATGGTCGTTATGACCGCCGTAATGATCGTGATGATGATGACCGTAACAGAAACGGACGGTACTAATCTCTATGGTTCTGAGTATGGATGAAATTGTCAACGCGATCTGTATTCACATGGCTGAACGCAAGGGTGTTCGCCCAACCGATGTCAATGTGGAACTGAGCTGGGAAGAAGATACGGGATATTCCGCTGAAGTCTGGATTCAAGGCCGCAGTCAGTATCTGGTCGAATCCAACATGATCGAAGCGATCCTGCGCTACCTGCACAGTGAATACGACATTCGGGCTTACCGTGAGAATGTAAGACTGGATCTGGATGAAGAGATCACAGCGATTGTGAATCAATAAATGAATAAGCCATTTGCGGATGGCATATAAAAAGGGCCGTCTCCATGATGTCAATGACATGATTGGGGACGGTCCTTTTTTGGTGTTGTTTGGGAAGATAATGCCTTCGCTATTACCTTCCCAAGATTCATACTACAATCCTGTGGCTATTTCAATTTCACCAGACTGTAGTTTTTCTTGCCTTTGCGGATAATGATGAATTTACCGCCGATTGCGTGCTCTGCAGAGACCGTGAATTCCAGCTCCGTCACTTTCTCACCATTCATGGAGATAGCCCCTTTGGTGACATCCTCACGCGCCTGACGTTTGGATGGTTCCAGGCCAAGATCCACGAGCCAATCTACAATATTTTTCGCTTCACCATCGGTTTCGAAGGTCGGCATTTCTTTGAATCCCTGCTCGATTTCGTCGGCTGTAAGGGAACGAATATCTCCGCTGAAGAGTGCTGCGGTAATGCGTTTCGCCTGCTCCAGCATATCGTCGCCGTGAACAAATTTCGTCATTTCTTCAGCGAGTGCCTTTTGTGCTTCACGCTTGTGCGGCTCCGCTTCTACCTTTTCAGCCAAAGCTTCAATCTCTTCTTTGCTTAGGAACGTGAAGTACTTCAGGTATTTAATTACATCACGGTCATCCGTGTTCGCCCAGAACTGGTAGAATTCGAATGGAGTCGTTTTATTCGCATCCAGCCAGATGGAACCGCCTGCAGATTTACCGAATTTCGTACCGTCGGATTTGAGCATAAGCGGGATCGTCAGACCGTAAGCTTTAGCTTCTGGCCCTTCTTTTTTACGGATCAGGTCCAGACCGCTTGTAATGTTGCCCCATTGATCGGAACCACCGATTTGCAGCTGTACACCCTCATGTTGGAACAGGTGCAGGTAATCGAGCGATTGGAGAATCTGGTAGGAGAACTCGGTAAACGAAATTCCGTCTTCCAGTCTGCTCGCAACTACATCTTTAGCCAGCATCGTGTTGAGATTAAAGTTTTTACCGTAGTCACGCAAAAATTCAATTACATTGATTTTGTGTGTCCAGTCGTAGTTATTGACCATACGTACCTGATTGTCGCCATCCGTTACAAAGAGCTTTTTCATTTGTGCAGTCAGAGCATCCACATTGGCCTGTACCTCTTCCAACGTTTGCAGGGAACGTTCCGATTGACGACCACTTGGATCACCAATGGTTCCTGTTGCCCCACCAATTAGAATCACTGGACGGTGCCCAGCAAGTTGGAAACGTTTCAGCATCATGAACGGGATCAAATGTCCGATATGCATGCTGTCTCCTGTAGGGTCAACCCCGCAGTACAATGAAACCGACGTCGTCTCGGTCAGCTCACGCAGACCCTCCGCATCCGTCTGTTGATTAATGGCGTCACGCCATTCCAGTTCATCAATAATATTCAAAACAAACAACCCCTTCTCTATGCAATGGTATTAGGCCATGATCTACGTTAAACGTGAATTCACAAGGAGCTAAGCCAGGTGAGCCTTTTTTGGACACAAAAAAATCGCCGCCTTGTCTTCAATAGACATAGGGACGATTATCATAACCGTGGTACCACCCAACTTGCACAGACAACAACTCACACGCTGTCCATACCGCTTTCAGCAAAATATCGTTTGCCATTCCGCTTGGCATTACCCAAGTACTCCAGAGTGTAATTCGCAGCCCTTGTATGTATCAGGTTCCATCAACCCCTGACTTTCTGTAACAGGGACAAAGCCGCTACTGCGCTCTATCAACGTAATTCATGTATTCAATTTATAGCCAGTATAGCCGAACGTTAATATCATTGCAAGACCAAGTATTTAAACTTTAGATAGAGCAACAGATGAGCGCCTATGCCTAACTTATAAAGACATCATGTTCAACTTCCTGTGATAATATGCATATGCCTTTTCTGCAATCTGATCTTCATTATTCCAAAATTGCTGATCCAGCGTATCCAGCTGGTGTTCCTCCTCTGATGTTAGAAACTTAGGAATATCCCACAGTCCGGTAAGTCTTTCATCCTCTTCCAAATGCTCAATGCAGCCGTATGCTGACTTAATGATATCCAACACTTGAGTCGCACCAATCGTATGTAATGCCCGCAACGCATAAAGGTACGCCTCTTCTCCCCAGTTGCAGAAAAATTGAACAAAACCACCGTTAAAGACATCCACCTCTAGCAGCCATAAAGCAGCAATTTCCTGTTCATTCGTTGTTAACGCAGCCCAGCCCTGAGCGGATTCATTCTTTTTCCCCACAAAGGTTAACGCATATTCATACCACACATCATTAATATCCTGTTCACTCACGTCAATCACCTCTCTTTTCTTGGTTCCAGCCTCTCCAGATCATGCCGTTTACCCGTCTGATGCCAATACAAGTAAGGATCACCGAGCTGTTGGAAAGCCTTCTCAACACTTTGGGTCAATTCTTGCGTCACTGCGTTTGTGTAATTCAAGTGTGTCTGTTTATTATCCACACCATATCGTTTCAGCAATTCCACATGCGCTGCCGTAAAAATGATATCCTCCAGCAGCCAGTAGATTACTTCTTCTGTCTGTTTCATTCTTTTTTCCAACATGACCATGCCACGCTCGTATATACGAACTATATATGCATTCTTTTCACTCTCTACATATGGAACACCTTCCCATTTATGGCTCTCAAACAAGCGGTTAACATAGTTCTCCATCTCCTGCCTGCGGAAGGATGTGCGCTCAAGCAACTGAAAAAGAGTTTTTGCAATCTCTGGTTTGCTTCGTATGTTGGACATAAAATCTCCTTTCGACATGATAATGAAAAAGCTGCCAATGGCAGCCTCTTCATAACAATTTTTCAATCAGGTTCCACAAAAAGTCCGGTAGGAGGTATCGCACTGCGTAGGCAGTTCCGCGTACTCAGCCTGTTCGGTAGAATGTGCAAACGGGTTGGAAAGAACTGCAAGAAGTTTCTCCATCACACTAAGATCCCCGTGATTCTCTGCTCGGTCCAGTGCTTCTTCCACCCGATGATTACGAGGAATCACCGCAGGGTTGTTAGACTTCATCAATTGCTGCGATTCTTCTTTCCCTTCCTGTTGTCTGCCCAATCTTGCCTGGCGACGCTCATTCCATTCTGCAAACTCTGAAGTGTCGAACAAGGGAGATCCGTTAAGCGTATCAAAGGTTAGTGCGAGAAACGTATTTGTGTAATCTGCAGTATGCTTCTCCATCAATTCAAGAAGATCCCTGATTAGCACTTCATCCTCAGCCTCTTCATTAAACAAGCCCAGTTTGCTCCGCATTCCCGAGAGCCAGTGGTGATGATACAATTCAGAGAATTGTGCAATGGCATCCTGGGCGATTTGTACAGCCTGATCTTCATCCTCATGCAGCAGTGGCAGTAGCGTCTCGGCAAATCGAGCCAGATTCCAGCCGCCAATATACGGTTGATTTCCATAAGCATATCGACCTTGCGTGTCAATGGAGCTAAATACTGTCGCTGGATTGTAGGCATCCATAAATGCACACGGCCCATAATCGATGGTTTCACCACTGATGGCCATATTATCCGTATTCATTACGCCATGAATGAAACCAACCTGCTGCCACTTAGCAATAAGTGAAGCCTGCCGCTGGATGACTTCCTGAAGCAGCTGCAGATAGCGATTGTCGGCTTCGGCAACATCGGGAAAGTGCCGTTTCAGTGTATAGTCCGCCAATGCTCTGAGCTCATCAATTGATCCCCATCTGGCTGCGTATTGGAAGGTTGCTACACGCAAATGACTTGAAGCTACTCGTGTCAGGATTGCACCAGGGCGCTCTGTTTCACGTGTAATGTTTTCTCCAGTAGACACAACCGCCAAACTTCGCGTTGTTGGAATCCCCAGTGCATACATCGCTTCACTAATAATATACTCTCGCAGCATGGGTCCAACGGCAGCACGTCCATCGCCTCCACGAGAATATGGGGTTCTTCCCGAACCTTTCAGCTGGATGTCCACTCGCTCGCCTTGTGGCGTGATCTGTTCTCCCAGCAGCAAAGCCCGTCCATCACCAAGCATGTTAAAATTGCCGAACTGATGACCTGCATAGGCCTGAGCCAGAGGCTCGGCACCTTCCGGAATCAGGTTTCCTGCAAACACCTCCGCTACTTCATCAGTGTTCAGTGCCTCAACATTCAGCCCCAGGCTGGCTGCAAGCAATGTATTGAAGATGATCAATTTTGGTGATTGAACAGGTACCGCACCCTGATTTGTAAAAAAGGTCTGTGGCAAACGTCCATAACTATTGTCAAAGTGCCAGCCTTTTTTCAACGTTTCTTGTTGCATGGTAATCACAACTCCTTTTCTGTAACCAAGCGATATCAGGATATCTCTTCGTTTTATTTTAGCCTTGTGAACCAATGCTCATTTATGTAGTCGCATGGAAATTCAACGGGAAGAACATGTAGCATGTTCATGATGAAACTTTAGCATATTTATATCCCTTTTGCATTCATCCTGCTGTAACTTTCATACCCCAGGCACCGTTTAAGTTTCAAGGGGGGATCAGATTGAGAAAATATATCTATGTGATTGGCTGTGTGACGCTTTTATTTATGTGCCTTACCGGGTGTTCAGCGGACAACATACAATCAAAGGGAAATCAGGTTATCGTTCAACAACCGGTTGAGAACTCCAATCAATACACCCTGTATAGAAAAATTACCGATCCAGCACAGGTGCAAGCCATCAGGAACATCACCGCCTCTATCCCATCGAACAATACTATAGCGGATATGGTACGGCCTCCGGATTATAAATTCTTTTTCGAGAAAAAGAACACAGATTCCTCAGATAAAAGTGTCATCTATAGCCTCTGGATCAGTCCTAATCAGGATCAAGTTGAAATCATTATTGAAAGCAAGCCTACTTATGTTCAATTAACTAAGAAGAAATCTGCCAAACTTTTCGAACTTATCACAGGGGAAAAGCTTCCGGGGTATGTTGAATAAAAATACCCGATTTTACTCTACGGACTCTGCAGTTTACCCAACATAAAGACCCAAAAGGTTCACTGCGAGGGGTGTCATTCCGATCATTCCACCTCAATGAATACCATCTTGGGTCTGTTCCATTTATTCAGATCGCATACCTGGTAACAAGACAATTTTACGTATGTGCTTCTTGAGCCTGTACAGGCTGTACGGGCAGACTCTCTTTTTTTAATCCAAGGTTAAAGAAGATATTGAGAAGGATGGCACACAGACTACCTGTGATAATACCATCACTAACAATAATGCGAATACTTTGAGGCAGCTGGACAAACAGATCAGGTACAGCCGTAACGCCAAGGCCGAGCGATACCGAACAAGCAACAATTAACAGATTCGTTTGCTTGCTGAAATCCACCTGTTGCAGCATTTTAATCCCGGATGAGACTACCATGCCGAACAGAACAACCGTTGCCCCGCCGAGTACCGCGCTGGGAATAATCGTTGCGAATGCCGCAACTTTGGGGATCAGTCCAAGAAAAATCAGAATACCTCCGGCTGCAACAACCACATTGGTCGTTTTCACTTTGGAGAGCTGAACCAAACCGACATTCTGAGCAAATGTGTTATACGGAAAAGCATTGAAGATACCACCAAGTACAAATGCCAGACCTTCTGCGCGGTATCCTCGTGCCAA
The DNA here is from genome assembly GCF_013401555.1 of Paenibacillus sp. E222. Lineage (NCBI taxonomy): Bacteria > Bacillati > Bacillota > Bacilli > Caryophanales > Paenibacillaceae > Paenibacillus > Paenibacillus sp. E222. The sequence continues at coordinate 4,056,699 of NZ_CP058552.1, read as the reverse complement.
ATCCTTTTCGTTAATCGGTTGATCACAGATTTTGCTCAAGGCCATAAACACACCTGTAGATTCGATAATGACAACGGTGCCGACAATAATCATGGTAATGATCGGACCGATTTCGAAGGTAGGCCATCCAAAATAAAAGGGCTGGGGCAAATGGAACCAGGAGGCTTCCTGTACAGAGCTGAAATTCACTTTCCCCATGAGGGCAGCGACGAGGGTACCCACAATAATACCAAGGAGGACTGCGAGGGATTTGACAAAGCCGCGAGCATATCGATTCAGCACCAGAATGAAGAGCAGCACCCCGAAAGAGAGAGCCAGATTGTCCAGACTTCCGAAATTTTCGCTGTTTGCTCCGCCTGCCATGTTTTTGATGCCGGTTGGAATCAACGCCAGACCAATAATGGTTACGACTGTTCCAATCACGACGGGAGGAAACAGTTTGACGATTTTACTAAAGAAGACAGCACATATTACGATGAATATCCCTGCTGCTATGATGGAACCGTAAATGGCCGGAATTCCATATTGTGATCCAATCGCAATCATGGGAGTCACAGCAACAAATGAGCTTCCAAGAACTGCTGGCAAGCCAATCCCCAAGTGCTTCCCTTTACGTGCTTGAAGCCATGTCGCGATACCACAGGTTAACAGGTCAATCGATACCAGGTACGCCAATTGTTCTGCAGTCAGGTTTAGCGCCCTCCCCACAAGCAGCGGAACCAAAATGGCCCCGGCATACATCGCCAATACGTGCTGAATTCCCAGTGAAAAAATCCTCATTCTCTTGGTTTCTCTCATCCCTACCTGCCCCCTGTAATTTAGAATCACTTTACCGCTGCAAAAATCATGTTATGTTAATTCACATTATATAAACAATTGCTTCAAGTTCCATGATTCATGTTGCGGAATTGTTACAAAATATAAATAGATTCAGTCTTTTTATGCTTCTTATACAAAATTAACACATAATCGACCTATTATATGTCAGTTAATATAACAACAAAAGTTGAATAACGTTGCACTCTTCATACTTCTTCGCCAAGGATAAATACACGTCACGATTTAGTAGTAAAGATTTCCTTTAGATCAATCTCTTGATCTCTGTTATGATGATTAACGGCAAATTTGAGAAATTCGGGAGGAACTTCCTAGATGAGACAAAATTTTAAAGGTATCACCCTATTTTACTTAACCATGCTTTTAGTGTTACTAGCCTGTCCTTGGAATAAGGCCGCTGCTGCCGATTCCTACAAATCGTTGGACTTATACTATCCAACAGACATTGACGATCACTGGGCATACGATACCCTTGACAACTTCGTTAATGCTGATTTACTAAACGGGTATCCCCTAAGTACTGGCGAAGTGGCTCTCAAGCCCAATCATCCCATTACCCGTGCAGAATTTGTTTCTATTCTTGTACAGGCGGCAGGGCTACATAGCACTGCTCAAGGGAAAGCCTTTAATGATGTGAACGCAGGCAAATGGTATGCCGATGCGGTCCGGATCGCTAGTTCACTTGGCGTAGTTGGAGGCATATCCAGTACTGAATTTGGTCCAGATCTCCCTATCACCCGCGGAGATATTGCCGTTATGGTTGTACGGACTTTCTCCAGCTCCATCCAATTTGGAGGCTCTGCCAAAACCTTTAAGGATGTCCCCAACTATTACGCAGCCTCGGCCATTGCAAAAGCAAGTCAAGCAGGGATCGTTTCGGGTATGACGACCACCACGTTTCAACCGTTTGCGAAAGCCACTCGCGCCCAATCGGTTGTCATGCTAGAGCGGGCTTTACGTTTGGAACAAACCCAGCTTCCTGATACAACTGAACTGATTACTCTGGCTTCCAACGCAACCGAACAGGAGATTACGTCGATGTCTGAACACAGCTACAATCAAGTGTCTGATATCTATGCTACATATTACACCGGTTATCAGCTCTCCTTTAATCTCACTTCACTTGAAGATCTGACATCCGCTCTGGATGAGCAAAGCCAGATGGATATTGATTGGATCTCCAAACCTGTTTTCTCCATTGTGGAGCGCTCCAATCAATATGCCGTATTGGAAGCGAATGGCGGCAAAATTAAAACGAGCATCAATGCAGGTAAGGACCTAAACGAAGAAACCATTTCATTAGACGGGTTGTATAGGCTCAAGAAAATGGATGATAACACCTGGAAAATCTACGCGGTTTTTACCATATGAGGGATAACATCAGAAACACTGATAAATAACAAAAAGCACTGAACCGGGTTCAGTGCTTTTTGTTATTTCAATAAACCATTAAACAGCTATTTCAGGCAACCAGTGATTCCAAGCCCCTCATCTTGAGGGGATCGGATAATCGACCACAATTACATTCTCCACCCACTCATTCAGAGAGGTTACAAATGCCTGATGTGCAGGATGCGGGCCATAAGCACGCAGTGCCTCCTGATCTTCAAACGTCACTCTCAGGCCAAGTGTGAAGCCCTGAATATGATCCGTCTCCTCTGTTACATTAACGCCTGCGGTCAGATCCACAATTCCAGGAATTTGTTCCTGTAAAGCGAGCAATTGAGCCACCAATTCTTGCTGTTTGACCGTAGTGATTTTATCGTTCAATTTAAATGCGACCAAATGTTCATACATCATTTTCTCCTCCTCATTCCTTTAACAAGTTATTCAGCTTTTTAATACTCTGCTCTGAACATGATGCAGCAGCTTCTGTAGCCAGATTATATCACTTTGAATAGAGTGGTAGGCATGATCTCGCATTAACAGGAGTGCATCTTTCAGATCCTCCTGCACATCAATCTCCTGAGGTGTATGAGAATCAATGTATTCCAGCCTCTTATTCATCTTCTCAATAATATCCTCAATCAAATATGCGATTTTCTGATTATCCACCTTATCCAAATGAACCAACGCAGCGTATAAGGACTGTACATTCGTAAACTTCTGAAACACCTTATATATGCTCTCTTCAAGGGACTGACGTCCTTTTTCGGTGATTCCATATGTCGTTTTATCCGGTCGATTTTCAGTCTGAATCGTTTCAACCTTCTCGATCAGGCCCTTCTTCAGCAACACTTCAAAATTATAATAAATGGTGCCTTCCGTAATCTTGGCATCCGTTTGATCCAGATGTTTCCCAATTCGTTTCTTAATATCATAGGGATAACAATTCCCCTCACTTAGTGCACCGAGTATAAAAATTTGAATCGACATTGTGACTGCCCCCATTCTGCTCTTCCAAGGGTACAGCTTCTTCCTGATCGCCTACCCTTATCACTTCTATTTTATATCATAACGGGCTGTTGTACAGGCTCCTGTGTTATATCAGTCTGTTTGGCTTTTTTGAAATGATGAATGGCTGTATTGATCACAAAGGCTCCCAAGCCCACCAATGCCAGTCCAACCGCATATTCTACCGTCTTCCCTCCGCCAAAGAGAATATTATAATCCAGATGTGTTGAATAGAACATCGGTGTAATTTGACTCACGAATTTGAAATATGCTGGCATCATCTCCGGTGACATGGACGTCCCGTTTGCAATGGACTGGCTGAGTACAAATATCATATTGACCAGCATTCCGCCTTGACCGAGAAGCATGATAAAGATGCTGGTGAACTCAATTGACACAAACAGCTGTAAACTGTGGACCATCCACATTTTCATAAACACGTCCACGCCATACCCCTGCACCATAAAATAAATGCCGATCCCTACGAGTGGAGCAACGATGGAAACAAGCAAATTCGTACCTCGCATTGCAAAAAATGCGTTCCATTTCCCCATTTGTCCTTGCAGCTGCTTCATTCCGCCAATGCTTTGCATCGCATAGATCATGGCTCCAACATAGAGCGCCATGGTGATGAACATCGGTGCCATCTGATTCTGCATGCCTGCTGGCTGCGGATTGCTCAGAACGATGTCGGATGACACTTTGCCCATAGTGGATTCCACAATCTGTTTCGATTGCTCGGCAGGAATTTGCATACTGCTCAACACACCCTCGAAGCTCTGTGCCTGAACCTGTGCACCCATCTGCGCGGTGATTTCAGCTGCCACATTTTTCATGGAGCTCGTGATTGTTGTTGGGTTCGATTCATTAATCAGGTATTGTAACTGAGCTTTACCGTCCTGTTCAGACAGTTTCTCCGTAAAATCACCCGGTATACGTATGATCATATGAATATCCCGGTCTTCCAGCCCCGTCTTCGCCTGTTCTAATGATTCGTTGGTAACGACTTTAAATGGCAATTGTTCTTGCAACTTTTGTACAAATTCAGTTCCGGATTGCTGGTCTTCGTTGACAATAGCGACCGTAAGATTCGTTACATTTTTGGGGATTGCGCTATACCCCGACATGAAAACGGTCAACATTACAATTTGGTAAAAAACGATCATAAATATGCCTGCCTTGACTCCACCGTGCTTCAGTATGTTCTTCACTCTCTATTCCACCTTGTTATCTCAATTTAAACTACTTGAATTAAAGTACTCTTGTTTGTTATATTTGTCAATGAGACCAACCAAGGAGGCGAAACGAATGACGAAGAGCTCTATTATTTCTCTGTCTGAAATCACGAATTTCCAATCGAAAGAAGAAGAATTCAGTCCCTACCGTTGGTATCGCAGCATGTTGAATCAGGAACCCGTCATCTACAATGAAGAGACCGATTCCTGGCATGTATTCAGGTATGATCTTGTCAAAACCGTGCTTAATGATCACGAGCACTTCTCCAGTGTGAGAAAAAGATCTATTGTTAACGTGGGATATTCAAGTGAAGAAGAAGGTGCGGACAGTGAGCATCACATGCCGGACAAGCTGGATATTCACAACGTAGATCCGCCGGAACATCGCAAGCGGAGATCATTGCTGGCAAGTGCATTTACACCCAGAAGTCTCAAGCTCTGGGAACCGAGAATCGAGGCTGTGGCTGAAGAGCTGATCAGCGAATTTGAAGGTCAATCAGAAGTGGACATTGTTGAAGCTTATACAAGCATGTTTCCTGTCATTATCATGTCGGACCTGCTCGGCATTCCTTCCAAAGATCGTCATTTGTTCAAGGATTGGGTGGACACCATGTTTATGCCTACTACCGATGCCACTTTTGATCAAATTAACGAAATGAAAAAGATAGCCGGGGAAGAATATTTCAAGTACTTGTATCCCTTCGTTGTGTCCAAAAGGTCCAATCTGGGAGAAGATATCATATCGGACCTGATTCAGGTGGAATTGGATGGCGAGCACTTTACGGATGAAGAGATCGTGCGAACCACCATGTTTATTCTGGGAGCCGACATAGAAACCACAAGCAACCTGCTGGCCAACTCGTTCTATGCTCTTCTGTATGACCAACCGGAATTGTATGCCGAACTCAGGGATAACCTTGAGCTTGTCCCCGCCGCGGTAGAGGAAATGCTGAGATATCGCTTTCACATCAGCAAAATGGACCGTATGGTCAAAGAGGATAACGATCTGCTCGGAGTTAAACTGAAAAAGGGAGACGCTATCGTGGCGTGGATGAGTGCAGCCAATATGGATGAGACCATGTTCGAAGATCCGTTCACTTTGAATATTCATCGAGCGAACAATAATAAACAGCTTGCGTTTGGTTTTGGTACTCACTTCTGTCTGGGGGCTCCTCTGGCCCGTCTAGAGGCCAAAATTGTACTGACCGCATTTCTCAAAACGTTCACCAGCATTGAACCCGTGCAAGGATTCAATCTGGAGGAAAACCTGACCGCTTCTGCGGCCGGACAATCTTTAACAAGCCTTCCGATGAAGTTGTCTAGGTAATTACATCTGACGTAAATGCTTATATGGATATGTCATCTTTACTATAAGTTCTATCGATATTATCAAAACAAAAAGAGCAGATCCCATCTGCTCTTTCTCTCTACCCTTATCCTTATAGATATCCTCTATCCTTCAATTCTACCGTTCGTTAATTCAGCAAACCTGTTCCATTCATCATAAACGGCACCACTCGCTCGGCCAACTCAGCCGGGGATTCCTGCCTCTCCTCCAGATTCCAACGATACGTCACCCCATAGATCGACCAGCTCAGCATCGTTGCCAAATACGCCAATGTTCTGGGTGGCTCCGCACCATGTGTTTGACTCATGGCAAGCTCCAGAACAAGCTTTTCTAACTGAGCCTTAATGTTTTCCTCAAAGATTGGCGCTACGGACTCATATTTCTTGATACACTGGTTGCTTGAATCATGATAATTACATAACGAGATCACCAGTTGCTTCAAGGTCTCTTCGGTCAAATGTGCCTCTACATCAATCTGTTTGAGCACATATTCTTGGAAAGCATAGGACAAAACGGATTCAAGCAGTTCATATTTGTCTGCAAAATGGGCATAAAATGTGGCCCGGTTAATCGTCGCTTTTTGCGTAATATCCTGAACCGTGATAGCAGAGAAATCCTTTTTATTCAAATGATAAAAAAACGCATCCTGAATTAATTGACGGGTTCGAATCACCCGCGGGTCATTGGGATTTGGAGAAAACTCACCTGACATATACAAAGTACCCCTTTTAATCGATCTTGTAATCAACCTTCTCAATGCCTCTATTATAAATAGCTCCTGTTAGGTCAACAAGTAATTCAGGGTTAAACCAACATTATTATGGTCGCTTCGCTTAAGCAACACATTGGTTAAATCGTCGGTTGATACAGGCATTCTCCATTGATACTATTGCACTCGTACCCCGCTTGGAGGTGCACTATTATGGAGGTGTTTGACTTGAGTAATCATCAGCAGCAACAAGTCCAATCGACGGAAAAACTGTTTCAACCTTATACAATTCATCATTTAACCCTGCAGTCACGTATCGTTATGCCCGCAATGGGTCGGGCTTTCTCACCAGATGGTGTGCCAGGCTCCGATGTAGCAGCTTATTATCGCAGACGTGCCGAAAATGGTGTCGGACTTATTATTACCGAAGGTGTAACTATTGACCATCCGGCGGCAACCAGCGAACCACGCGTGCCCCGTTTTCATGGCGAAGAAGCATTAAACGGCTGGGCAGAAGTCGTCAGACAAGTCCATGAAGCCGGGGGCAAGATTTTTCCACAGCTCTGGCATATGGGTATGGCTCGTCCAGCGGGATCACAGCCTTATCCGGAAGTTCCGTCCATTGGGCCGTCCGGTATTGATCTTGAGGGAAACTTGACCGGTGCACCAATGACCGAGGCGGAAATCGTCAACATCATTCAAGCTTTTGTGGACGCAGCAGTTCATGCCAAACGGCTTGGGTTTGACGGCATTGAAATTCAAGGAGCACATGGTTACCTGGTTGACCAATTCTTCTGGGACAGAACAAATACACGGACAGACCGCTATGGCGGCGATCTTATCAAGCGAACGCAATTCGCTACCGAACTTATTCAAGCCATTCGTACAGCCGTGGGTCCCGATTATCCGATTGCCATCCGTTTGTCGCAGTGGAAAATGAGTGATTATGACGTCAAACCGCTGGACACACCGGATAAGCTGGAGCAATTCCTGAATGTGCTGGTAGAGGCCGGCGTCGATATATTCCACTGCTCTACCCGACGTTTCTGGGAGCCGGAATTTGATAGTTCGAAACTTGGATTTGCTGGCTGGGTGAAAAAACTGACAGGCAAACCAACGATAGCTGTGGGCTCTGTCGGTCTGGATAATGAATTCACCAGTCTCTATACGGAAGGTAAAGGTGCAGGACATAAGGATTTGGATGATCTTCTTCATCGGTTGGAACAGGAGGAATTTGATCTGGTTGCCGTTGGACGCGCACTACTTGCTGATCCGACGTGGGCCGTGAAAATCCGTGATGGCCGTGTGAATGAAATTCAGGCCTTTTCACCAGAAGCACTTGCTACGTTGCTATAAGAATAATTTCGGTTCAAATTCATATGGTTATCCATTAAATGAGCTATAATTGAACCAAAATACTCGTCATCCATCTAGTTAGGGACAGCGGGTATTTTGGCTTTTTTACATGTTTGAACAAAACAAAGCGAGCAATATCGTCCAAGAAAGTTCCTTCTTTTCATATTATAATGACATTTAACTTACCAGAAAGAAGGTGCAGCAGGTGACTCGCGAAGTGCGAACCGTCGTGTTCGATACCGATTTACAGCTCGAAGCCTATCAATTCGAAGGCATTATGCAGAAATTCCCCAATCATTTTCATGACTATTACGTCATCGGATTTATTGAGCAAGGCAAGCGCCATCTCGTATGTAATAACGAAGAATATATGCTGAACACTGGAGACATGATTATTTTTAATCCGCATGATCCCCATGCCTGCGAACAGGTGGACGGCAGAACTCTGGATTATCGCTGCATCAACATTCAACCTGAGGTCATGCACCAGTATGTACAGGAAATTACAGGACAAGATTACTTGCCCCGATTTACTTCTCCTGTTCTCTACCAAAGCGAACATGTTGGTTCCTTACACGAACTGCATCAGATGATTTTGGAAGAGCAAGCTGACTTTCACAAAGAAGAGCTGCTGCTCTTTCTGCTGGAACAACTGATGAGAGAATATGCGGATGCCGATCCACCCGTTTCTGCCCAGGACGTCACCATCGAGATCAGACGTATATGCGAGTACATAGAGACTCATTATATGGAGAGCATTACGCTGAACCAGCTGGTCGAGTTAACAGGACTGAGCAAGTATCATCTGTTGCGTTTATTTACCCGTCAAAAAGGGATATCTCCCTACCGCTACCTGGAAACGATTCGCATCAATCAGGCCAAACGTCTATTGGAACAAGGCAATCTCCCAATTGAGGTCGCCGCGCAGACCGGTTTCAGTGACCAGAGTCACTTTACGAATTTTTTCAAAAAGCTGATTGGCTTGACACCCAAGCAATACAGACGCATCTTCAACCATGAAGTGGATTCAAATCGCACAGCGGATGATCTGTCATGACAGGTCAGAACAAACCCTCCACTGGACACCTGCTGGCCTTACTTACGATCCTGATCTGGGGAACAACGTTTATCTCCACTAAGGTGCTGCTGATCGATTTCACCCCGGTGGAAATTCTCTTTTTCCGTTTCGTGATTGGCTATGTAGTGCTCTTCCTGATCTATCCACGGTTGATGCGAATTACCTCGCTCCGAGAAGAAATGCTGTTTATCGGTGCTGGAGTATGCGGAGTTACGTTATATTTTCTTATTGAAAATATTGCACTGGTGTACACCCTCGCTTCCAATGTAGGTGTTATTGTTTCAATTGCCCCCTTCTTTACGGCAGTCCTTGCACATTTCTTTCTGGATGGAGAGACATTGCACAAGCGGTTTATTGTAGGCTTCGCCATTGCCTTGACTGGCATTATCCTGATTGGATTCAACGGCAGTTTCATTCTGCAACTAAATCCGCTGGGCGATCTGCTCGCTTTCGTAGCACCTGCTGTGTGGGCGATCTACTCAGTAATCATGCGCAAAATAGGTGAACTTCCCTATCACACCATCGGTGCAACACGCAAAGTATTTTTTTATGGACTATTATTCATGCTGCCGGCTTTGTTCCTGTTCGAATTCCACTTCGATCTTGGGCGCTTCGCCAACATGGCCAACCTCTCGAATCTTCTCTTTCTCGGGCTGGGTGCCTCGGCCTTATGTTTTGTAACCTGGAACCGGGCAGTGAGTCTGCTGGGAGCCGTCAAAACAAGTGTGTACATTTATTTGGTGCCAGTCATAACTGTCGTCGCTTCTGCACTGATTCTACATGAACGGATTACCTGGATAACGCTGCTCGGAGCTCTATTAACGTTGCTCGGGTCATTTATATCAGAGAAGAAAGTACAAAGAAAAAGAATGCGTAATCCGTTGCCAAAACTTCAATAATATAAGACTTCATCGTCCATAACTCAAGAAAGAGGCATTAATCCATGACGGATTAGTGCCTCTCCTCATTTTGCCGGGGACATTGCTTCGATGCCTTTCCCTAATTCAACATGGATAGAAGGTTCTCCAACTCCTGCTTCTTCAGATGTCTCCATTGTCCACGTTCCAGTCCATCCAGCGTAACATTCATAATTCGGATGCGCTCCAGCTTGAGTACTCTGTAACCCAGAGCCTTGCACATTCTGCGGATTTGCAGATTAAGCCCCTGAGTCAAAATGATACGAAATACGTTCTCACTATGCTGCTGATATACCTCACACGGCTTCGTCACCACGTCCAGAATCTCAACCCCTTGCGACATCGCCCGTACGAATTCGTCTGTCACAGGTTTGTCGACGGTCACTACGTATTCCTTGTCGTGGTTATGCTCCGAACGCATCATCTTGTTCACAATATCTCCGTCATTCGTCAGAAAAATCAAACCCTCGGACGCCTTATCCAGCCTGCCAATCGCAAAGATACGCGAGGGATAATTCACATACTGAATGATGTTTCCCTCCACCTGTTCCGCTGCGGTGCAGACAATGCCGATAGGTTTATTCAGAGCAAGGTAAACAGGCTCGCGATCATTGTAAGGAATCTCCTTACCGTCGATGAGCACGATATCCTCAGGCTCTACGTCCGCACCTTTTTCACATACCTTGCCATTAATCGTGATGCGCCCGGCTGCAATTAATCGGTTCGTTTCCCTGCGGGAGCAATATCCCGTTTCACTGATGTATTTGTTAATTCGCATGCTCCACCACTTCTCATCTGTAATATTGCCGCTGGTCCATTAGCAAGTTCATGTTGTCAGTTCATCTTCTCCGTTCAATGGGTTAGTACCTTGTACTGATTTTCATCCCACATCATCTCACTTATAATGAAACGAAGCAAATGAATTGTTATACGTAAGTACATAGGAGATTAAAAATTAACTTTGGAAAGGAGTTAACCATGGACAAAAAGTGCATGAGAGTGCTTAAAAAGTTATATCTACACACCAATGGTGATTATGACAGAGCACGAGAAGTAATGATCTATCAAACGGATACACTAACTCCAGCCGAACAGGAGCTACTGGCTGCACAAGGTTGGGTGGCTAATGATCTGGAGTTAATCCACCATGATAATATCATTCAACAACTAATCGCTTTCCAGCAGAATGAACGTCTTTCCTGGTCCACGATTACCCAAGCATTTATTGCAGGGGTCGGAGGCAGTTATCCACGAGGCATATCTACGCTCGCAAGCTACCATATGATGACTCACTCGCAGGCGCATGCTTACGAAGAGACCGAACAATTTCTTGCTTGCAGAGTTTGCGGTTTCAGTCATAGTGATGAGAGCTGGAAGAATCTATCCAGTATCCGATACGCCCTCCACCAGGGTTATGATTACAGTGGGTCAAGCGTAGGTGCATACGCCGATCTGACAGAGTTTGTCACCTTACTTGAGCAAGGACCCATTAAAGCGACTTCCGAGGATATCAGCACATTCAATCAACTGCTTTACATGCTGGATCAAGCTGACGCCGAAGAATCCCCGGGAAAATTTGAGAAACGACTCACTGCAGAGAAATTGGTCAAAGGACACGCCGGGATTCGTCGAAGTATTCTTCAAGCGCTGTCCAGGGTAGGTGTGCTGCCCAATCAGGTTCTCTCCCTAAGTACAGACCATTGGACCAACAACGAGCATATCCTGAACGGTGAGTTGCAGCTTAACAATACCAAAGGCCGCTCTGATATGCAGATGCCTTGGGCCGGCTGGCAAGGTAAACTTGGCGTCGATTGGGACAAAGCGCACAAGCTGTTTGGACACGTGATTCAAGTCAAAGATTAAACGTACCGGCCGGTCAAATTTGATGATTGATGTTTGTATAAACAGCTTAATCCAGATAAAAAGGAGTTTCCCATGCACAAAGTTACCCAACTTTTAATTGACCCTGATGTTCTGAACCAGAATACTGGCATATGGATTGGCGGAGAAGTTGCATATGTTACGAATTGGCCGCTTAATTCGGAGGGCCAGCCCTTGTTGCATTTGTTCTCCATCGATTGCAATACACTTTTACAACAGCACCATATCCTTTCTTCTTTGCCACCGGATAAGTATATCTCGGTCTTCTCCACTTATTCCGCTTCAGATTACTTTTTGGATCAGGTAACCTATGCGGGAGATGAGCTGGAGTGGAAGGAGAATATTCTCGCTGGAAGTACATACGTATCCGTAACTTCAGAGCCACTGACTTCCGTATGTCCCATTCAATCCATTCCTTTATGCGGAGTAAGATTGACGGAAATGGAGATTGAGGAACAGGATTTCCCTGCCTTTTCATTTTTCTCTTCCATGCTACCTAACGGTGTAAATGGAATTAGCCATTTGTTAGAGGACTATCAATTCGTAGGTCAGATTTATTCCGCGGATTTCCCCGATCCCTATCAGGATATACTGGGACTTTCCGATGCAACCGGATATTTGTTATTACGAACTGGCCCTGCATCTGCTCAGGCTCCCTTGGATGGGATTTTCTTCGTGCAGACTGCTTAGTGGGGACGATTGCTTAAGTTAAATCATATTCGGATTAATGTTCCCGAACGTCAAGAAGTTTCCTGTCTATTACTGACAAGAAACTTTTTTTGTTTCGACACGAAATCGTTTTAGGTTGAACATTGTGTGAGAAAGATCATTCATTCGTCAAAAGTTAACATTATTTTACAATAAAAAGCATGTACAATTGCATAATTATGGTATAAGTTATATACGAAAGAAACATTATTTACATAATATAAAATTTATATCCATCTTAGGAGGACAACTTATGAGAAGAATTTTCGCTTTAAGCTGCGGTTTTTATCTGTTAATCGGCATAACCAGCGTTGTACTCGGTGCACTTCTACCCGTTTTATTGACACATTACGAGCGTGGTTATAGTGATGGCGGATTTTTGTTGTTTCTGCAGTTCCTCGGTTTTCTTGTCGGGGTGCTTGTTGCTCCTTCCATGACTGCCCGCATCGGCAGAAAATCCATGTTAACCATCGCACTGATCTGTATTGTGGCCGCCTATGCCGTTCTCGGATTTTTGCCATCCTGGACAGTTGTTCTTCTTCTAACCATTATTGTCGGGTTTGGGTCTGGCATCATTGAACCCTCCGTTGGTGCGTTTACGATAGAATTTACGGAAAATCAGAAAGCAGTCGCCATGTCCAAGCTTGATGTGTACTTTGCCCTCGGAGCACTTCTCATTCCGGCAGTCGCTGCCTTATACATTTGGCTGGATCTTTGGCATCTTACGTTTTATACCGTTTCCGCGTTATCCCTTATTCTCATTCTGCTATGGGTAACCATGCCCACCTCCGCCGCTTCTTATCTGAAACAAGCTGGTGAAAATACCGTTGGACATGCAACGGGCAGGGCCCAGTATTCCAGAAAACATCTGGGGCTGCTCACCATTTTCGTCATCTTCTTCTTCGTTTACATGGGTCTGGAGTTAGGCCTGATGAACTTCCTGCCTTCCATCCTGGTCGAACGTTTGCAGTTGCAGGAATCCGTCGCTTCACTCAGCGTATCCATTCTATGGATTGCCATGATTATCGGTCGTCTTTTTTCGGGAAAAATTGCCGAGGCCGTCAACTACATGCCTTTCCTGATCTGGAGTACGGTAGGAACACTTCTGTTCGCCGTTGCCATGGTGTTCGTTACAGGCCAATGGGCAACATATCTGCTAATCTTCGGAACTGGATTGTTCATGTCAGGACTGTTCTGTATCGCACTGGTCTATGCCAACATTCTGATCCCGGGCATGACTGAGCGCACAACCAGCATCCTGATTGCCTCAGGCGGCATCGGTGGCGCCATTCTACAGTATGTCACCGGATGGAGCATGAGTACGTGGCCTGTAGTGAACACGGTCTGGATTTTGGCCGGATTTTGTCTGATTCTGCTCCTCACTCTCGTACTCTCTCATCTCTGGAATGTAAGGAACAGCAGCGTAAGTGGAACTCTCGCACATCAGAGTAAAGAGATTTAAACGTTGCATCCTGAGAGGGGTGATGCCTGCGTAATCCGGAATTATTGATCATCGTTCAGGCTAGTACATTACATTTATGGAGGGAATCGTATGCAAACTTTAACCAAAAACCGCTTCAGAACCGGACAAGGGATTAAGTTGATTGACGATGCTGGCGTTGAATATCTGGATGGCGTATCCGGTACATTTAACCTGTCACTGGGCTACAATCACCCGCATGTCGTGAGCAAAATTCAGGAACAAGTCGGCAATCTGACGCATATGTCTTCCTCCTTCACAGAACCGTATGTGGATGAAGTGCTCGATCATCTGATTGAATATGCTCCAAACGACATTAATGCCGGATGGATGCGGGATATTACGGGTTCAACCGCCAATGAATGTGCCACCAAAATTGCACAGAAATACACGCAATCCACAGACATTATCAGCCTGTACCTGTCCCATCATGGGCAGACCCAATTTGCAACCGGGATTTCGGGAAATGCCTTCCGGCGTAAACGTTTCCCCAACTCGGCTGTTGCCAACTCCGTTCATGTACCTGCACCATACTGCTATCGTTGCCCATTCAAATCTCCAAACGGAGACTGCGGATATCAATGCGTTGAAGCTATCTCCGATGCTATAGAATATGCGAGCTCCGGCTCAGTCGCCTGCATGATTATTGAACCAATCCTCGGCAATGGCGGCAATATCATTCCTCCTGCAGGATATTTCAAGCGCCTGCGTAAACTGTGTGATGAGTACAACATCATTCTTATTGCCGACGAAGTGCAGACCGGAATCGGACGTACTGGATATATGTTCGCCAGCGAACTGTTCGATATCCAGCCAGACATGATTACCCTTGCCAAAGGTCTCGGCGGAATCGGTGTACCTGTTGCTGCGGTATTGATGCAGTCCCGATTGAATGTACTGGAAAAGCATGAACATTCCTTCACCTCAGGAAGCAATCTGATCTCCGTAACCGCTGCCAAATCTACCCTGGAGGTTGTATCCGAACCTGGATTCCTGGATGACGTGAAACGCAAAGGTGAAATTTTAGGTGGATTACTGCAAGATTTGGCCATGAAATATCCAAGCATCGGTGAAGCTCGCGGAGTCGGGCTGATGTGGGGATTAGAAATGGTGGGTGACAATAATGAACCGGATACGGATAAAACCAACGCCATTATTGACCGTGCCTTCACGGATGAGCATCTGATTTTAAGAGGGTCACGTTATGGCTTCGGGAACGTAGTTAAGGTCAGACCATCGCTAACCACAACAGAAGATGAGTTGGTTGAAATTGTAGAGCGACTCGATTCGGTGCTTGCCAGCGTCCATTAAAACATTTCAATGCCATTGCTCGTAGTGGTCGTTTCGGTTACGAATCGTTCTTCTGATCGCTGTTATCCCCGGATTTTTTTGATTTCCCTTTTCCAAGGGAAAAATCCGTTGATAAAGGCGAACGCTCCGCTTCTCCAGAATCGATTTCGTCCCCTTCACTACTTTCGTATCTTGTCAGAAACTGTTTTTAAAATGAATCGCTATAGTTACATTTCATATTATAATAAGGAGGTTTTCACATGTTAGCATTGGTATACAAATCGGCCTGGGATGTAGTGCTTGAAGAACGACCTGTTCCGGAAATCGCAAGAGACAATCAAGTATTGGTTCGAATCCGGGCAACAGGTGTGTGCGGTACCGACCTCGGTATTGTCAGCGGTAAATATCATGCGGTTCCTTCCGTCATTCTTGGTCATGAGTCTGCCGGGGAAGTCATTGCTGTGGGCTCTGCTGTAACAACACTACAACCGGGCGACCGGGTTGTCATCGATCCTACCTATTATTGCGGGCAATGCGACATGTGCAGAACAGGCAGACAAAATCACTGCACACATAAATCGGTTACAGAGACAGGTGTGAGCGCTGACGGTACATTTACGGATTATTATGTAACCGAGGATCGCTTTTTGTATAAATTGAAGGACCATGTGAGTTACGAGGAAGCGACGCTGACCGAACCTCTGAGCTGCATGCTTACAGGTATTAATCAGATCCATCTGCTGCCGAATTTTAGAACCATTATCCTCGGTGCGGGCCCGATTGGCATTCTTTACAGCTATGCCCTCGCTTCCAAAGGTGTCACTGGCTGTCTCGTCGACATCTCGGAAGAACGTCTGGCTATTGCAGGTTCGATTGCACCGGACCGATGGGAGGTTCATTCATCCTTTGAAAATGCGATAGAATCACTGGCACCCACAACCAATCAGGTTGATATGATTGTGGATACGACAGGTGTCGTGGGTACACAAGTGCTTTCGCAACTCGCCAGCGGCGGTTATCTCATGCTGGTCGGTCTGAGAGATGGAAACACTTCGTTCAATCCCAAGGAAGTTGTGGACCGCAGTCTGAAAATCATTGGCTCCATCGACTCCCTGGGCACATTCGCAACAGCACATTACATGATTGAGCAACAGATTATCCCGGCGAAAAAAATTATCACCCACTCGTTCCCGTTGGAGGATTACGAAGAAGCATTCCGCACGCTTGGCTGCGATATTCAGGGGCGTACACTTCAAGCTTCTTCACATGCGATCAAAGTGGTGCTGCAATCCAGCGGTTCCAGTATCTAATGTAGCAAGTTCATCATAATTGAGATAAATTAGAGATAATTGCTTACAGAATCCTGGAGGAGGAATACAACATATGGTAGCAAACAAGGAGTTTGAAGGGCTGGGAGAGTCGAAGGATGACAGCATTCAGGCGGTCATTTTTGACATGGATGGCGTACTGATTGACAGCGAACCGATTTATTTCGAGATTGAACGCAGCTCTTTTGCCCATTTCGGCGCGAAGATGACGGAGGAAGAACATCACACCTATGTTGGAGTCACGCTGGAATCGATGTGGCGGCAAGTATTGGACAAGCACCAGTTGACGGCTACCGTGGAAGAAGCCCTCGCCTACCATCAACATAATGTGATGCAGACGATGCTGGCTCACCCGAAGCTAACAGCCATGCCTTCCGTTGAACGCTGGTTAAGCTGGCTGCATGAGCAGCACATTCCGATAGCCGTTGCTTCTTCATCTCCACGTGCACTGATCGACCTGATCATGGACAAGACCGGACTTGGAAAATACTTTGAGGTCCGAATGACAGGTGAGGAAGTTACAAACGGCAAACCGGCTCCGGATATTTTCCTGACTACAGCTGAAATGATTGGAGCATCCCCTTCGAACTGTCTCGTCATTGAGGATTCGCGCAATGGAGTTCAGGCCGCCAAAAGTGCAGGTATGCGCTGCATCGGATACCGTAATCCGGGATCAGGTGACCAGGACTTATCCAAAGCCGATCTTCAGATTTCCAGTTACGATGAGTTATGGACGCTGAAAGAGACACTTCCGTTGAAAGGCAGATCGCCAAGCTTGTAGGAAATCATCTAAAACGAAAATAAACAACCCAAACGGCTTCAATTCCTTGGAATTGAAGCCGTTTGGGTTCTGCTTGCTGCATATTTAACGCGAGAACGAAAACTCAAATATCTTCTAGACCGAAATATCCAGACTTCCACCCAGATTGGGATGAGGAGCAGGAACCGACTTTAACATTTCTGTTAGTTGCTGACCTTGCTGCTCTGCCATGTCTTTCGACATGGACATGACTTGCAAGCTCGCCGACTGTGCCACTGAGACTTGACTCATAGCCATTGATAATGCTGCAATATCCATGTTCTGCACTCCTTTCGTTTTCTGGTCTATAGGCATACCTATTTTATATCGGTCAGATGGGAGAAAATATGTAATCCTCTCCTTCATATTCATCAGCTTAACATTCGCCCTAACCCAAATATTTCAATACCCCATCCGTTTCTTTGGCTCTTAAGGTTACTTTGGCTAATAACTGTTCGGGTTGCTGAAAATCCTCTTTGATCTCTGCCATCATTTCCTTCACCATCTCTTCCAGTTGCGCTAAAGTTGTTTCTTTAGGTAAAATCCGAGTTCTTGCGATCTCATGTTTACGAAAAGAATCATCGTACGATGGCACGGTTTCCTGACCGAATGCACTAATTTCCAGCTCCACTTTTATTCCTTCCGACATGGGTTTCACCTCTTCCACTCGTTTGGGGTTGATTAGGCCTCAATCAATCCATATTTTACAAAACTGTGGTATAAACCATCTTCTTCAATAGTTCCAGTTATATCATCTGCAATGGCTTTGAGACCTGGCTTGGCATTACCCATCGCAATCCCTACAGCACAATACTCCAGCATCTCGGCATCATTCATGCCGTCCCCAATGGCGAGTGTATCTTCACGTGACATATCCAGATGCTCCAACAGATCTGCAATTGCAATGGCTTTATGAATGCCCGGGATCATCAGTTCACCGCTTCCTTCCCCGAAGATGGGCACCGTGCACTGAATGACTTCGAATTTGCCTTCGAACTCCTGCTTGATTCGATCGAATGGAATTGTGGAGCTTTCCAGAAAACAAACTTTGTTCACGTCGTCCTTGTATAAATCAGCTTCACCATAAGTCAAACCGGCAATAAACGGATGCGGCTTTTGTTCTTTTTTTGCTCTGGCATTCGGATCATTCTCCACATCACCATAGATACGACGTTCCAGATGAGGTTGAAGATTGGGGCTTGCGTACAAGGCCGAATTCGATTCCAGGTAGAAGTCAATCTGGTGTTCATTGAAGAAAGCGACCATATGCCGTACATCTTCTGCCGTTACCCTTTTGTGATACAGCACATCCTGACCGAATTCAACATATCCACCACCGGCACCGATCAGACCGTCAAATCCTACATCCCATATCGATTCGTAGATTTCCGCCTTCGATCGCCCTGTACATAAATAGAGCAAATGTCCATTTTCACGTGCCTGTTTGCACGCCTGTTGTGCAGACAACGGAATATTACCGTCATCATCTACCAATGTGCCATCAATATCTATAAAAACAATCTTTCGATTCGTTGTACTCATCTCGTATCCCCCATTAAAGTAATCCAAGCGCATCACGCTATCTTCCCTTCGGTATCCACAGTTCGTACATCAAAGTAATCATAGTCATAATCACTTATTTTGCAGCAATTTGTCCATATGCACCGTCTGCCAATCATCGTCCTGCTCCACTACAACCACATATCCCTGACGTTTCCAGAAATCCACGGCTCCAGGCAAAAAGCGATGTGTATGCAAATACAACGTTGTATAGTGCAGTTCTGCCACCACGTTCTCCAGTTCTCTTACGAGGAGTGAACCGATACCGTATCTGCGATATTTAGAATCCACATAACATTTCACAATTTCGGCAGCAGACTGCTCAGGATATCGTCCATTCAGAACTTCGATACGCCCATTATAAGGCAGGATGCCAATGGAACCCACAATCTCTTTGTCTTCGGTGACAGCAACCAGAAATATAGCATCGGCTGCATCCAGATAACGTTCTTTGAATTGCTCCAGATCTACAGGTAATTTCCCATGATCCAGCATTGGAAATACTTCTTTGCGAACACGCATGGCAAAATCAATTGCATCATTCATTTGGTGTTCCTGAATAGCTATCACTCTCGGTGTGGCCTGAAGGTGTGTCATAAAATCCACATTCCTTATCTTTAGTTTCGAGCCCCTTTTCAGCTCCGTATACGAATCCAACTAAGCGCAAGTTCGCTCTCTGTTTACAATTCTACCGAAATAAACTCTTCCTATCAATCTATCTAAACGACTAACCAAAATAAAAGAAAGCCCGCGCGATTTGATAGGGATTGCATACGATAAGGCGTGTCATCAATCAAAATTCGAGGGAGGAGAACATATGTGGTTATCGCTAGGAATCTCTGCTGCAGCTCTGCTGGCCATTGGGTTCGTATATCGTTATGTGGAAGATAAACTTGCAGCCAAAAAGTTTCATCCCCACGCACCCAAGCAGCTGTTAATCAAGTTCAAGGAAGGTACGACATCCGACGAGATGTACACTCTGCATAAAAAAGCAAAATGTAACGTAGCCGAAACGTATGAAGATCTGGGCTGGTATCGCATTTAATCAAGAAAGAAAATGCAGCGTATGTTGAAGCACTACAAGGACCATGTGCTCATCGAGCACGCTGAACCGAACTACTACCTACAGGCATCATTTACGCCAAATGACCCGTTTTTTCCTTACCAGTACAATCTACCAAAAATCAATGCTCCTGCTGCCTGGGATATTTCCCAGAGTAACAGCTCGGTGAAAATCGCGATCATTGACACTGGCGTGCAGTTAAACCACCCTGAGCTTGCTGGCAAGCTCCTTCCCGGATACGATTACGTTAATTATGATAGTATTCCCGAAGATGGTAACGGGCACGGCACCCATGTAGCTGGAATTGCAGCTTCTATAACCAATAATGGAGTTGGCATTGCTGGTGTGGCACCGCTCGCTTCGATTGTCCCGCTACGAGTGTTGGACAACAATGGACAAGGTACAACGGGCAACGTCGGAAACGGACTTGTTTACGCGGCCAACAACGGTATTCAAGTCGTTAACCTGAGTCTCGGTGGGCCAACGGGAGAAGCTTTCCTTCAAGCTGCCGTGCAATATGCATGGGATCGGGGCGCTGTCATCATCGCGGCAGCAGGTAATGATAATACTTCGTATCCGATTGTACCTGCATCTTATCCCAACGTCATTGCGGTAGCTTCAACCAATCCTTCCGATCTCAAATCGAATTTCTCAAACTATGGATCGTGGGTAGATATGGCTGCACCGGGTGATAGCATTTTGTCCACATACCTGGGCGGCTCCTATGCTTATCTAAGCGGAACGTCCATGGCGGCTCCCCATGTAGCGGGAGTGGCTGCATTACTGGCTGCTCAAGGGAAAACCAATGCCCAGATTCGCGATGCCCTATGCTTCGCATCCGATCCCGTATCCGGCTCCGGTGTCTACTGGACGTATGGGCGACTGAATGCCTATCAGAGTCTGCAAGTGCCATAACATTTACATTCACTCATAATGGCATGGATGATCGCCATACCATTTCTCACGAATAAAGAAACCAAAAAAAACCATGGTGCTTCTATTGAAGCTCCATGGTTTAAATAAGTTTAATTGGTTCTACACTTTTGCTGCCCAAATTTCGATTTCAATTTTAATTTCTGGTAAACCTAATTCCGTAATATATCCAATTGTCATCGCAGGATAATCATGACTGAATAATTGTCCCCACTCAGCGTATAAGAAATCCCAATCGATTTTCTCCGTTGCCCATATGTTAACTTTGATAATATGTTCGGCATCTAAATGCTCGGATTCGAGTACTGTTTTAATATTATTGAATGTATTCGTGACTTGTTCATTCAGACTTTCTGGAAAGTGTCCGCTACGATCTGCTCCAATTTGACCCGACGTCACGAACAACTCTGCATTCCTCGGAATTCTTGTAATATGCGTGTACTGTCCTACAGGAGCTGGCATATTAGCTGGATTTTTTCTAGTAATTTTGTCGATTTTCATGTTGATTACCTCGTCATTCTTAAGATTTTTCTGCGTTATTCCCTAGTTTTCTTCCTAATTTGGGCGCACTTCTCCCTTGGAATAGATTCTAGAAAAAGACAGCAGTGGAGTATCCATATCCCGTAGATATAAATGCAAGTGATTTTTTCTTCATGATTGGATGCTCCTCCCTTCTTAAGTGACAAGATTCTCTTGATCTCTTGATTATATATGTGAAACAAATCATGAGTCAAATTCATCCCTATAAGCAAAGAGCAATCCCGCGTCAACGAGACTGCTCTTCGTATACTCAAAAGGGACTACACCTGGAGTTAAAAATATTGCGCTCCATTATTGGCAATAACCTCTTTATACCAATGGAAACTTTTCTTTTTCACTCTGCGAAGTGTGCCGCTTCCGTCATTGTTCCGGTCTACATAAATGTAACCGTATCGCTTTTTCATCTCCCCGGTACCCGCACTGACCAGATCAATCGGTCCCCAGCTCGTGTAACCCAAAAGCTCAACCCCGTCCTGAATGGCTTCAGCCATCTCGGCAAAATGACGATTCAGATAGTCGATACGATAATCGTCTTCAACGGTATCATCCTCCAGCAACACATCCGTTGCGCCAAGTCCATTTTCCACAATAAACAATGGTTTACCATAACGGTCATACAGCTGGTTGCAGGTAATTCGAAGACCCTTCGGATCAATCGTCCAGCCCCATTCGGAAGCTTGAAGATACGGATTTTTCACTGAACCAAACACATTACCTTCGGTCGAATCCTTCAAAATCTCTGGATCGGTACTTGTACAGCGACTGGCGTAATAACTGAATCCAATATAGTCAACTGTATTCTGCATGAGAATATCTGCATCTTCCGGCTGCATATCAATGACGATCTCGTTTTCTCTGAAGAAACGCTTCGTATACCCAGGATACGCTCCTTTGGACTGAACATCGATAAAAAAGAACGACTCCCGATCCTGCTCCATGGCTTTCCATACATCGTCTGGATTGGAAGTGTACGGATAAACCATGCCCGCTGCTAGCATGCAGCCAATCTGTGCACCTGGAATGATCTCATGACAGGCCTTTACAGCCAGAGCACTCGCAACCAATTCATGATGCGCTGCCTGATAGAGAACCTGCTCTTTATTCTCACCTTCCTGAAGAACAATACCAGCTCCAATGTACGGAAGATGCAGCAGCATATTGATTTCATTAAACGTCATCCAGTATTTGACCTTGTCCTTGTAACGATTAAACAAAGTCTTTGCATAAGTCTCAAAGAAACCAATCATCTTACGGTTCTTCCAACCGCCATATGTTTCGACCAGATGCACAGGGACATCAAAGTGACAGATGGTGACCACAGGTTCAATATTGTATTTCAACAATTCGTCGAAGACATCATCGTAAAACTGCAATCCTGCCTCATTCGGCTCAGCGTCATCACCATTAGGGAAAATCCGTGCCCAGGCAATGGACATTCTGAAGCACTTGAATCCCATTTCCGCGAATAGCGCAATGTCTTCTTTATACCGATGGTAAAAATCAATCGCTTCATGCGAAGGATAAAACTCTCCATCTTTCGGCTCATATGAATCGAGATTACCCAAAGCAATAGGGAAGCGATTAGCCCCTGTGGGGATCAGGTCGACTGTAGTTAACCCTTTGCCACTTTCAAGATAGGCTCCTTCAAGCTGATTCGCTGCCGTTGCTCCTCCCCAGAGAAAATTCTCCGGGAAGGCTGTTAATTTTTCATACATTCACATCTGCCTCCTATCCATAATGAACGTTTAATTAACCGAGCACTGTGATCAATTTATCTTTCTCTTTCACAGATGCATCTTTCGTGCCCACTACATCCAGATAATTGGACGTGTTCGTAATAATAATCGGTGTAACTGTCTCATACCCGGCATCCTTGATCGCTTGCAGATCAAATTCCATAATCAGATCGCCCACATTAACACGGTCGCCATCTTTTACATGAGCTGTGAAATGCTGACCTTTCAATTGCACGGTATCCTGTCCGATATGAATCAGCATCTCAACACCATCATCCGTTACAAGTCCAATAGCGTGTTTGGTGCGATATACCGTTTGTACAACTCCCGTGATTGGAGATACAACTCTGCCGCTGGTTGGACGAATCGCAATCCCTTTACCCATATGCTCTCCTGCAAAGGTAACATCATTGATCTCTTTCAGTTCAACCACTTCACCAGCCATTGGGCTGAAAATTTCATATCTGTTGTTCGGGTTTGGATCGAGTACCGGGGCTGGAGCTGGTGTAGCCGCTTTGTCCACCGGATCTTTGAAACCAACAACATACGTCAAGATGAAACCAAGGATGAATGCAATAATGGTTGCTGCAACCGTCCAGAAGAATACGGAATTCATACCCTCTGTAGGACTTACATAGCTCGGATAACCGAAGATTCCAAGACCACCAATTATATAACCTTTAGTTCCGGCAAAACCAAGGATACCACCACCAATACCACCAGCAATACAGCTCATGATAAACGGTTTTTTCAGTGGCAATGTTACGCCGTAAATCGCTGGTTCAGTGACACCGAAAATACCAGATATAAACGCAGGTGCACCGAGTGTTTTTATTTTTTGACTTTTCGTTTTCAGAATAACCGCAAGCACTGCACCGATTTGAGCAAAGGAAGCTGCAAATGACAATGCCAGAATCGAATCATAACCAAGCGTTGCAAGGTTAACGAATGCCAATGGAACGAGTCCCCAGTGGAGTCCAAACAAGACGAATACTTGCCACAAACCGCCGATTACAAGTCCTGTAAGTAAAGGGCTCAGTCCGTAAATCGAAGATGTAAATGCACCTAACAGTTGACCCGCCCATGTCGCAACCGGCCCAATTACCAAGAACGTAAGTGGTACAATAACTAGTAAAGTACAAAATGGAACTAGGAAATTGCTGACTACTTTAGGCATAACCTTTTTGAAGAAACGTTCGATTTTGACCGCAAAGAACGTTGCTAAGATAATCGGAATAACGGATGAAGCATAATCCATTAAAATAACCGGTATACCTAGAAACTCGATCCGAATCGGTGATTCGAACAGTGTGCCTGCAAATAAAGTGTACAACGGTTCTCCAGCACGAATTCCTGCAAGTGTTGGATAGACTAATGATGCACCAATGGCCATACCTAGGAATGGACTTCCACCGAATTTTTTAATAGCTGTGTATCCAAGGAAGATCGGGAAGAAGTAGAATAAACAATCCCCAATGGCATTTAATAATGCATACGTACCAGCAGTATTGTCTACCCAACCCAAGGACACGAACATAGCAGTGAAACCTTTAATCATTCCCGTCGCTGCGAGTAATCCAAGCACTGGAGTAAATACACCAGAAATCATATCTACAAAGCGGTTAAACAAACTGCCTTTTGGACCTGAATCTGAATCTGTCTCATCTACTTGACCTTCAGCAGACAAGTTACCTGCCTTTACTACGGCTTTATATACATCCGGCACTTCATTGCCGATTACGACCTGATACTGTCCACCACTCTGCATAACGGTAATGACACCCGGCAGATTTTTAAGTTCTTCCGTTTTAGCAACGCTTTCATCTTTGAGTTTAAAACGCAATCTGGTTACGCAATGGAATACACTGTTTACGTTTTTAGCTCCACCTACACCAGACAAAATGTCTTTGGCCAGTTGATCGTAGTTCATAGTAATTCTCCCTCTCTAAGTAGACTCCCGATGCTTGTGAAACAAAGAAAACCTGAACTACTGAACATACACAACGTACCGAAAAATCCGGAAACAAGTCGTGATATTCAGCAATTCAGGTTTTGCCCTTAACGGTTGCAACCCTGTAAGGCTGTACACAGCGATATTCAGTTGTTACACTAACAACTTCATCTTAAAGTAAGTTGCAACCCATCTTTACGGACCAGAGTGGTCGGAAGTATCGGAATTGCCTGATTGAACAGTTACAATCCGATTGATGTATGCGCTTACTTTATGGATTCATAATATAATAACTTCTGAACTATTGCAAGCGTTTTTTTAAGAATCTTTATTTTGTAATATCGTTACTCAGATGTGGCATGTACCACACGCTCAATATGAATGGTTAAATACATCATTTCTTCGTTAGTCAGTTGATACGTGTAGTTGTTTTCAATGAATTTTCGAATTTTCTCCGAGCACTTGTGCGCTTCTGGATACTTTTTCTGAATCATCTCGAATAACTCATCGTCGTTGTTACTCTTGTAATGCTTGCCTTTTACCAGCCGTTGAGCGAAAAACTTCAGATGGGTCACAAATCGATAATAATTCAGTGAGTTCTCGTCAAAGTCCATTTTGAAATGATATTTGATGATCGTCAGAATCTCCTGCATGACCTGCGTCATACTTCGAATGTTAGGCATCTCTTCGTTTAGTGCTGCATTCACAAAATGAAGTGCCATAAAACCCGCCTCATCTTCCGGCAAAAGCACACCAAACTGATCACAAATCATATTTAGCGCTTCCAGCCCTACCTCATATTCATCCTTGTAAAGCTGCTTGGTCTCCCAGAGCAATCCATTACGGATGGGCAGATTGTTACGATAACGTTCAATGGCAAAATGAATATGATCTGTCAGATGCAGGTAGATGCTCTCATTGAGCTTCTTGCCCAGTTTCAGCTTGGCATAGGCAATAATCTCCTCAGACACTTTCATGTATTCCAGTGGTATGCTCGCGATTAATGCCTTGAAATTTTCCTGAATATTTTCATTCTGTAAAGTAAATATCTTATCAATATGCTGCTCGGACACCTCATCACCGGCTCGCTTCTGAAAAGCAATTCCCCGGCCAATGACAATGACTTCACGTTCGTCTTTCATCGCAACTACAGCATTATTGTTTAACACCTTCTCGATCTTCACTTTATCCACTCCAATATACAGAAAAAGGCAAACCGTACCTTCTACGAGGTCACTGGCCTTGCCCATTTCACATCAATGTTAACTATATGTGCGTTCATGGTATTACATTTTTCTACATTGTGCAACATAAAAATCGATGATGCTTTACCCCTAACAACCATTTTTTGAATGTCTAAATGGAACTGTTTAGTCGCTTTGTATTTTTTCTGTTTGCGCATATCGAATCTGCATCTATTTACCTTCCCTCACAAACCACGCCCTTAGCATGACGTTTTATCCAGTGAATTATACTTACACAGAGAGCATTAGATCGATAATTTCAATACCTGCCTGCACCAGATCTGTGTCAGACAGCCTACTACTCACCTTCCACTTCGTCCACTTATAAACCAAAATTAATAAGTACGTTTATGAACATTTTAGCGTCATTCCAGATTAAAAGCGCTTGCACTTATTCGCTATTTTTTTGATTATCCGCCTCTTAAAATCCTGCTGAATTCCGATCATAAATAAACAAAAAAAGCCCTCCCTAGAGGAGGACTTAATGTGTCCGAATGATGAAAAATGGCATACAAAAAAATTAATTATTATTATTTTGTCACGATTTGCTCACTTTTTTCGCAGACATATATCATCTCAAGACTATCATCAGTCAACGGCGTAACATGCCAATCCTTTTCCCTTTTCGTGTAGTGTTTGATCATGATTTATTCTTTTTGCTTTCCTTCTCCAGCTCTGCTTCAATTCTTCGATTAATGATCTTCAACTGATCCGAGTCCAAGTGATCCATATCGGTTAACTGTTTATCGATCTGGTACTCTTCCGCTTCACCCTTGTGCATCAGTCCTAGATGATGCTTAATGGAACGAATATCCTCGCGCATACTCATGGTCTGACGATAATTGTCTGCAACAAGTGCAAATATAATAGCACCTACCAAAATCGTACCATATGGGAACAGAAGACACAGAACAAATCCTACTATTAGAGCCAAAATGAGATACATACTTTATTCGCCTCCCCTTATAATTACAGTTTGAATCGTTCTTGGATTAGCTGCGCCACGTCTTTCGGGCTCTTATTGGTGTTATTAATCCGAATATAATGCTCATGCGTAATTTCTCCGGGCTCTGAGTTCAACCGATATTTCTCCATACTCGAAAGCAGGTCCTGCTCAGACCATTCGATATTACGCTTCGTTGCTTTGTGCAGCAGCCGATGTGGACTCTTGTTACGCTCCACTCGTTCGGTCGGATCAGCCTCCAGTTCAACATAATATACCTCTGCACCTCTGGACTCGAACAACGCACTGACTTTGCGTATGTACTCCCAATCCTCTTTTATATCGAATGCCCACACAAATGTAAAAATCAAACCGGGCAGCTCACTCTTCGCCACTTCTTCAAAAATCTCCTGACGGAACAGATTAACAAGTCTCTTTCCTTGAGGTGTACCATAACTGAAATAAGGTGACACCAGTTCAATCGTCATATGATTGTGAAACAATTTCAGATCGGTGATCTTCTCCAATTCCTGACCCACCGTCATTTTCCCCACAGCCTGTGGACCAAAAATAATGATAAACTTCATCCCATCACTCCTGACATCAACGATATGTATACCATTACTTGAATTTTCTGGACATTAGTCCATAATAACGCCTCTTGGACAAATAAAAAAGAGATTTCAAGTCATCCACTGAAAATTACAGGGCTTGAAATCTCTCTTTTCGGCTTCACTTTATATTCATCATTTCACAGTCTACCCAACGTTAACGTCCGATCAGAACCCATCCCCACTTCATTCTTCTAAGTCCCATGGCAATCATCCATGAGAGCAGAATTGCCACAACATAAGACAGCATAATGCCCAGGCTGAAGTGTGGAGCGAGTTCCACGGAAAGCTCTCTTCTCCAGAACAAAAGCACTAATGGGTGTATTAAAAATACACCAAACGCCACCGTACCCAAAGAGTTCAGAATGCGAGTTGTCCGATTAGATCCATTCTGGTTCCATGCACCTATTCGTTCACATACGATCAGTAAGAGTAAGCAGGCTGAGAGGGTAAACAGATTACGGAATAGAAATAGCAGCGTATAGGTTAGCGCCGGAGTTGCGGCGAAAGCCGTTTTTATATAAGTATTGCCGTAAATAAAGACTGCTCCTCCGCTCAACAATGCAGCAATCAGCACATAACGGTACGAGAACAATTTCTTCAATGCCGCATCGAAGTTCAACCCAATCCAAGCACCGAATCCAATAACAATCAGGTAACTGGGCAGCAAACTCCCCATCCGTGAGAAATGAAACTGCAAATGCAGTGCGTAAAAAACAGCCTGCGCCGCAATAAAGAACAACGGTAAATATCGATTAAATAAACGGTAACGTGTTAACGAAAGAAGCAGTGGAAAAACCACATAAAATTGCAAAATAATCAGAAAAAAATATAAATGCGTATGTGCAGTACCCGTTAACAATTGCTCCGAGAACTGCTTCACATGTGCCAGAGGCTCTTTGCCTGCTAGCCATTGTTTGACGATAAAATAAATGAGTGACCAGGCCAGATAAGGCACAAAAACATAAAATAATCGCTTTTTATAAAAAGCGAGCATCCAGCCCTTTTCCTTCATCTTGGAGCTGTAATTATAAAACAACACCAATGAGGACAAGAACAAAAATGCAGGTACGGCGAATTGCAGAAAGCTGTTCCAAAAATAATAAAAGTTATGATCCAACGTGTGCTTGGGATAATGTGCAACGGCTGTTGAAGTCGCATGAATGGCGACCACTGCCATAATTGCAAAAGCACGATAGAGATCCAGATACTCAATATGCCGGGGCCGATTAACCGGTTGATTCATAGTAAAACCTCACTTATGCCTGATAGGATGATAGTTTCCGGCCGCAATCCAGATTCTAAGCTTTATTTTAATCAGCAAACGTTAGTAATACAATCATAATCTATATTATTTTCGTTAAATCACCCCAATTTTCAGCATTATTCGACATTAGCTATTTACCTATCCAGAACCGCTCAACGATATTTCCGTCAGGCTCTACATAGTCTTGGTCCTGAATGCCCCCGTTACGAAGAATAACTCTTCTGGATGCCTCATTATGGGCGTTACATACGACTAATACTTTGGTAATTCCGAGATGTTTGGTAATTTCCAAGGAAAGCTTGAGGATCTCCGCACCGTATCCATTCTGTCGCTCGCCTGGACGAATTCCATAACCAATATGCCCTCCGCTATGGAACAGCTTCTCATTCAATTCATGTCGTATATTTACGGCTCCAACAACTCGCTCACTCTCCGTCACGAGCCAGTATGTACTGTCTCTGACCCAGCCTTCCGGGATATCGATGCCTTGTTCGCTGCGTTCCAAAAAAGCTAACATCTCTTCATAAGGATAAGGCTCTTTCGTAATGACCCACGGTACCATTGATTCTCCGCTTGCAACCCAATCTTCATAAAATGCTACATACGCTTCTTTGTATTCAGCTGAAGGTTTAACCAGTCTGACTTTTTCTTTGCTCATTCTGCATACGTCCTCCTTACTCATATTGATATTGCTATGCTCCTTCACCCTAATATATTAATTCACAGTCGTGATGCTCCCAGACGTCGAACAGATTACCGTCCAGATCTTCAAAAGTAAAAAACTTTCCGTATATGCCCTCATCACTAACTTTCCCAACACGGACATGACCAGCAGTGAGTTCAGTATGGAGTTTAACGATATCGTCCGTGAAAAAGGTGATCACCCATCTCTTTTTCTGCTTCACTTGGAATACGGCTCTGGAATCATGATCACTTTCAATCAGATCGAGAATCGGTCTATTGTCTCTAAAAAGGCTGATATAGCCTTCTCTTGGCTGTCTAATATTAAATCCAAAATGGTTGACAAACCAAGCGGCGGACTGTTCAACATTGGATACAGGAATGACATTGTATGCAATACCTAATATTTTTCCAGTCGTCAAATATAGCCTTCTCCCTTCATTGCATCATTAATTTTTGAGCCTCGTATCGAAATGCTGAAAAGTGTCTCTTTCCAAGTAAAAAAAAAGAGAACCTGCGTGTGCAGATCCTCTACTCGGGTCCAGCTTTCACTATTATATTAGTTCACGATCCTGTTGGCAGATTCCTCTAATACACCCAGTTATACTGACTCCACCTGTTGTGCGTGGACTTCCTGATCCGCTTCAAGTACCTTGTATGTGAATTGGTAGCTTCCTGAGCCCAGAGCAATTCGTACATCTGATCCCTGCGTTAGAATTTCATGAATGTCCGCTACTTGATCCAAAGCTTTTCCGTTCTCCACAACCGTCTGCACATCTGCTCCAGGAAGAAGGACCGTGCCCGTCGTATTGGCAGGAATGGTCACATGTACCTGCATCTCGTTATTATCGCGGTGATACCAGTTGGATGTGACAGAACCGTACATGGTCTTGAAGCTCGCTTCCACCCACTCCAGTCCAGGTCCTGGTTTGGGTTCAATGTGTACGATGCGGAACCCTGGCTCTTGCTCATCTGTGTTAATTCCGGCAACATAACGATATAACCACTCCCCTATGGCGCCGTAAGCATAATGGTTGAACGAATTCATGTCTGCACTCCACAGACTGCCATCCTCCCTGATTCCGTCCCAATGCTCCCAAACCGTAGTCGCACCTTGTGTCACTTGATATAACCAGGATGGATAGTCTTCCTGAAAGAGCAGCGTATAGGCCAGATCATGATGCCCCGTATCACTCAATACCGGATTCAGATAAGGTGTTCCAACAAAACCGGTGGTCAAGTGGTTTCCTGCATCCGCAACCAGTTTTCCCAATTGATCAATGGTCCGTTTCCGAGCTGTAGAATCCAATAGGTCAAAATGCAAAGCAAGCACATGCGCGGTCTGTGTGGGGACTGCAAGTTTGCCCGCAGGTGTCACAAATTCATTTTGAAATGCAGCAACAATGTTGTCATGCAGCTTATCATAATAAGTTACATCTTCTGTATGCCCCAACACCTCAGCAGCCTTCCGTGTTAGAGAAACCGAATAAGCATAGAATGCAGTTGCTACGAAATCCTTATCTGTAGCTCCAATATAGCTGTCCGGCTTGGAATCCAGCCCGAGCCAATCCCCAAAGTGGAAACCAGTATTCCACAAGTAAGGATTCTCTCCTTGAGCATGAATGTAATTAATCCAGCGCTTCATGCTGTCATATTGCTCGGCCAACAGCCTGACATCCCCGTACATCTCGTAGATCGTCCATGGACAGATCACTGCGGCATCCCCCCAGGCAGCGGAAGAATGATTCGTATCCCCCCATCCGTCTGACGTCGAGCTCCTCAAATCAGGAACATAGAAAGGAATGCCTCCATCCTCTCCCTGATCGGACTGCAGATCCCTCAGCCATTTGGTGAAAAAAGGCGCTGTGTTCATCAGATATGAGGATGTGCGTATAAACATCTGTGCGTCTCCCGTCCAGCCCAGCCGCTCATCCCGCTGCGGACAATCTGTCGGTACGTCAAGGAAATTCCCTTTTTGCCCCCACAATATATTGTGATGAAGCTGATTCACGAGTGAACTGGAACTTTTAAAATCACCGGTTCGCTCCATATTGGAATGCAGCACTACACCGGTGAAATCCTCGAGCCGAATCTCGTCCGGGAATCCAATCAACTTCACATAACGGAATCCCTGAAATGTGAAACGTGGCTCGTACGTCTCTACTGCACCGCCTTTTAGGGTATAACGAATGCACTGCGTTGCCCCACGCAGGTTTTCAGTGTAGAAATTACCCTTATGATCCAATATCTCGGCATGTAGCAACTCAACGGTGTGCCCCGTTTCACCCTGAATGCTGAATCTTACCCAACCGACCATATTCTGTCCCATATCCAGCACACGCTCTCCCAGTGGAGTTGTAAGCAAAGCAATCGGTTTAATTTGCTCTATTGGCGTTACGGGAACGTTCTCTTGTGCAATAATAATCTCCTTCGAGTAATCCAGCACACGTACTGGCGACCATTGGACTGAGGATGAATCCTGCCATTCAGATTCCATACGTGCATCATACGTTTCGCCCATATAAATGTCCGAGCTGCGAATGGCGCTGGGGGAACTCTTCCAGTTTCGATCCGAAATAATACGTTCTTCTGAACCATCGGTATAATGAATATGAAGTTCCAGCAGCAAGCCTGCGTTCGTACCGTATATCTTCTGCTTTTTCTCCCATCCCAAATGTCCTTTGTACCAGCCATCTCCCAGATAAGCACCGAGTATATTCTGTCCATTCTGAAGCTGATCGGTAACATCATAGACCTGATACTGCAATCGCTTACTATAACTGGTCCAGCCGGGGGTGAAGTATGCTTCACCCACTCTCTGGTTATTCAGATGAAGTTCATACAATCCAAGTGCTGTCACATAAATTCTTGCCGATGTTACAGGCTTTATCAGTTCAAACAAGGTACGCAGTCGTGGGCAAGACTCATCCTGCTGAGAGGAAGGATCGACTGTGATCCACTCCGCCTGCCAGGCATCTTCCCTACCCATGAATCCCGTCTCGAAATACGCTGTCTCCGACCAGTCTGATTCATCTCCTGCACGATCCCAGGCACGAATGTGATAATAGTAACGGGTTCGTGCTTCGGGCACCCATTGATCCAGTTCAACATGAATGGACTGATCAGAGCTTTTTTTGCCAGAATCCCATTCCATCTGAGCAAAATCTTCCGTCCGTGACAACTGAATTTGATAATCTGACTGTACACAATTTCTGTGATCGGATTGCAAATGCCAGCTTAATCTGGGCGACGTGATATCTAGTCCAATCGGATTTATTCTATACTCACAACGCAGATGACTTACGGTCAACATCAGAGAAACATCCCTTTCCATCGTGGTTTCCTATTCAAGGTTACGATATAATTATATCGATTCTGTGATCGGAAATACCCGGCAATGAGGACAGTTTAACCCGGTAATCTGGTCATTCCAACCAAGGAGGCTGTCTCGTGAATCCAACCATACAACTGTTCAAGAGCGAATCCTTTTTTCAAAATAATCTGAAGCTGTTCGTGAACCGATGTTCCGAGGATTTTGTGGTTCCTTTTCACGCACACGAGTTTGTTGAGTATAGTTATGTGGCAGAAGGAAAGGGCTTTCATCACATTGGTGACGATATTATTCCGGTACACAAAGGCATGTTATTTGTCATTCCGGTCGGCGTACCTCATGTGTTCCGTCCGGCTACCGCAAATGTATCAGAGCATCCACTCATTATCTATAACTGTCTGTTCAATTCCGAACTGATCCACACCTTGTCCATTATGATTCAGGAGACTGAGATTCAAAACCATCTGACAGACCTGGAGATGAATCGAATTCCTTATGTATCCATCACAGATTATAGCCAACTGCTGGAGGAATTAATGGTAAAGCTGTACCGTGAATCTGCCGTTCCGGGAATCGGTTCTTCCACGATCCTGTACACGCTTGTTAGCCAACTCGTCGTGACAACGTACAGACAGTTTCATCAAGCTACCTGTAATGTGAAGGAACATGCGACTGATATGGAACATATTCTTCATTACCTGGACCAGCATGTTCACGAACGAATCCGTTTAAGCGAACTGGTGAATATTTCTGGTTGGAGCGAAAGACATATTGGACGCATGTTCGTGACCCATACCGGGCGGACGTTTGGTTCTTACCTGCAACATTTGCGCATACAAAAAAGCTGTGAATTGCTGAAGAATTCACAACATAAAGTCAGTTTAATTGCTGAACTTGTAGGTTACCGGGATGTAGATTCATTTTACGCCGTCTTTAAACGAATTACAGGAGAAACCCCGCAGGGCTATCGCAGGAACTTCAGAGCAGAACCATTGAATTAAGTGTTCCTACCTTCCGTTCCTTCTCTGGGTTCATCCCTTTATTGGATAAAATCGGCTTTCTTCCTGTTCTGTTTCAAGCAGACGATCTACATAAGCCTTTGCACCTTTCCAAGACGTCATCAACGGAAACTGATGCTGCTCCCGTTCATTTATATTCCAAGGATGAGGGATACAGATGACTTTTTTTCCGTCATTCATCGCAGGTATCAGGTTATGTGCTCCATCATCAATTAACAGATCGAAGTTAATCAAGTTCTTCCGTTTACAGGTTATAAACTGTTCTGGAGATATGTATGGCATATGCTTCTGGAGCCAATTCCACTTCTCTACAACCGTTTTGGGCTCAGCCGCGGTTAGGATCAGCAGATCATAGGCTTGATGGAGCTTTTCCACCTCTTCTACCACATATTCATCGTAAATCTCCAGTTCCTCAAACAGCCCTGGTCGACCGTAAAATACATCATGTGTACAATCCGGATGGCGCAAATGGGATGTATCCCAATGTATCATATCCTCATATCGCAGCGGATGGGTTGGGAAATGGATATTGTTATGATAGATGGCTCGCTTGACCAGATGACATATGGTGTCATCCATATCTACAGCAATAATAGGTTTCTTCATCTTTATCCCCTCCAATAGGATCACAGTATATCATCATCAATGTAACAGCGCTATCCTTTTTGACCTCAAAATAAAAAGCAGCCCCTGCGCCGCAATAACTGCTGCGCAAGGACTGCCCCCGAAATCAGCCCAAATCTTCGCCATTCGTAGCGATGACGTTCTGATACCAACCAAAGCTCTTTTTCTTATAGCGATTCAATGTGCCTTGTCCGTTGTCGTCCTGATCGACGTAGATTACGCCATAACGCTTGGACATTTCAGAAGTGGACGCACTGATGATATCAATCGCACCCCAGTTGGTATACCCCATAAGGTCTACCCCATCCATGACTGCTTCTTTCATTTGTATAATATGTTTTCTCAGATAATCAATCCGATAATCATCATGAATGGAACCATCGGCCTCAACTGTATCCTTGGCACCAAGTCCGTTCTCCACGACAAACAACGGCAGTTGATAACGATCATACAGCTCTTTCAACGCCACACGAAGTCCGATCGGATCAAGCTGCCAGCCCCATTCTGTACGCTCCAGGTTCGGGTTCTTAATCGTACTGTACAGGTTGCCCCCAGTTACCCCATATTCCTCCGGATTCACTGCGGATACCAGCGATGTGTAATAGCTGAACGAGATGAAATCAACCGTATGTTCTTTCATAATCGCTTCGTCTCCAGCTTCCATCGCAATGGAAATGCCATGCTCAGCCCAATAACGAGCCATGAAGGTAGGATAACTGCCTCGCACCTGTACGTCGGTATGCAGCAGGTTCAGCTGATTATCGATCTGAGCTTGCAGTACATCCTCCGGCTTTGACGTGGCCGGGTAGTGAATCATGCGCGCAAGCATACAGCCAATCTGGAAATCAGGGTTAATCTGACGCGCCTTCTGCGTTACCAGACTGCTGGCAACAAACTGATGGTGAAGTGCTTGATAGGAAGCTTGCATCACATTATCGACACGATCTTCAATGATGCCTCCACCCGTGAATGGCTCAATAATGGTTGTGTTGATCTCATTAAACGTCAGCCAGTATTTCACCTTGTCTTTGTAGCGATTCATCACGGTCTCGGCGTATCTTACAAAATGCCCGATCACTTCCCGTCCTGCCCAGCCATTGTACTTCAATACCAATGACATCGGCATTTCATAGTGAGAGAGCGTCACGAGAGGTTCGATATGGTGCTTCCGCAATTCGTCGAACACTTCATCATAGAAACGCAATCCTTCTTCATTCGGCTCAGCATCGTACCCGTTCGGGAAAATACGCGGCCAGTTGATGGAAAGACGGAATGTCTTGAAACCAAGCTCAGCGAATAACGCAATGTCCTCTTTGAAGCGGTGATAGAAATCAATACCGTAACGCTTCGGGTATCCCTTCGCACTGTGATGAGCCATCGCTTTCTCAACCGTTGCACTGGTCACGTGCATCAGTTCTCTAAGGTTGGTGTAATCCTTTTTCTCAAAATAAGGAACCATATCCGCTGTGGACCAGCCTTTACCCCCTGCATCAAATCCACCTTCAGCCTGGTTGGCGGCAATTGCGCCGCCCCACAGAAAACCTTCTGGAAACCCTTGTCGATTGATCATGCATATCTCTCCTCTTCTTATGGATGTCGTCTTAAGTTCGTCTTTCGGCTTTAAATTTCAGCCTTCAATACTTCTTCACCGATCGAAATTGCACCCAATTTCACAGGCAGAACCTGCTTGTAATCTGCTGTATTCGTAACGACCATCGCCGTTGTAATGTCATATTCCTTGGCAATTTGATCAAGTTCAAACGTGAGTAACTTGTCTCCTACCTGTACACGTGCTCCCGTAGCGACATGGGCTTCAAAATACTGTCCGCGCAGTTTCACGGTGTTAATCCCCACATGGATCAGAAGCTCCATTCCGTTATCACTGCGGACCACGATCGCGTGTTTCGTTTTGAACACATTCATGACGGTACCTGTAACTGGTGACACCAGTTCGCCCACCGTTGGAACAAATGCCACACCTTTACCCATCAATTCATCGCCAAACGTTGGATCATTAACTTCTTTAAGTGCGATTGCTTTACCCGTCATCGGTGCGATGGCTACCGCATCATTCGTTGGTATTGGAGCACCCATATCGTCCACGTTCACGTTTGCAGCATTGCTGGAAGGTGCCGCCGCCGGTGCCGCAGAAGCGCCTGGTGAGAATTGAGCCAACGCCTCTGCATCACCCTCTTCTTCCTTGATCCCGAACACAGTAGACACAATTGCACCTACTACAAAGGCAAGTATCATACCGCCAAAGGAGTACCAGAAGGTTTGTCCGATCAGGGATGGCAGACCCGGAAGACCACCGTTACCCGCAAGCACATAAGCTTTGGCTCCAAAAGCAAGAGCGAATCCGCCACCCACGGCACTACCAATCATCGCAGCAGCGAACGGTTTTTTATATTTCATGTTCACGCCGTACATAGCTGGCTCGGTTACACCCATCAGAGCTGTAAAGCTGGTCGACAATGCAACGGTTTTGAGCTTTTTGTCTTTTGCACGGAAGAATACGCCCAACGTCGCTCCGGCCTGTCCCATATTGGAGATGAACGTCAGTGGCAAGAATTTATCGAAGCCTAATGTAGCAATATTGCTCAGGATGATCGGTACGAGCGCATAGTGCATACCTGTCATAATAATGAGCGCCATCGCGCCTCCAAGAACAATACCTGCAATTAATCCGCCTTCGTTCAGCAGCCAGTTAATACCACCGGACAAGCCACTACCTACAAATGTACCCAGTGGACCGATCGCAATCAGTGTTACCGGAACCATAACAAGCAAGGTAATCAGTGGCACAAGCAGCAGCTTCAATGCTGCCGGGATAACGCGGTCAACCCATTTCTCAACATAAGACATTAACCATACGGCAAGCAAAATCGGAATAACCGATGAGGCATAACTGACAGCCGTTACCGGAATGCCAATAAACGCAACCGATTCACCGCTGGATAGCAATGCGCCCATATCGGGATACATCAGCGCAGTACTTAGCGCAATGGCTACAAACGGATTACTGCCGAATTTGCGAGCGGCACTAACCGCAATTAGCAGCGGAAGGAAGTAGAATACGCCATCCCCAATGGCTGAAAGAATACGGTACGTGTCAGTACCTGCTGACATCCACTCCAGAGATACGAATAATGCAAGCAATCCTTTGAGCATACCCGCAGCTGTAATTGCTGGCAGCATTGGTGCGAAGACACCTGCGATCGTCTCAAAAATATTGAGAATTACATTTTTATTTTTTTCCGGTTTAGCTTGTTTATTTTCTGTACTTTGCTGTATTGCCGGATGTTCCTTCACCATAGCATCGAATACTTTGGATACGTCATTCCCGATAATCACCTGGAATTGATCTCCAGAGATATTCGTTCCCATGACTTTATCCAGCTTCTTGAGTGAGTTATTATCCACTTTATCGTTATTTTTCAGATCAAATCTCAGTCGTGTGACGCAATGATATACCGAGTTGATATTGTTTGTTCCCCCAACGGCTTTGATGATTTCCTGTGCCGTTTCCTGATGTTTCATGATCGTTTCCTCCTCATTTTTCCAATAAAAAATACCCGAACAAATAGCCACGTCTTCTACGTGTCATTCATTCGGGTATTGCCTGATTGAACAGTAACAAGCCCATTTGATATTTAGTTAGGTTCTGGTTCATGTTCTTATCATTCATTGCTCACGCTTCGGTTTCATTAACCGCTCCAGATGAAGGGTCAGATACAACTGTTCCGAATGCGTCATATCATACTGGTAGTTCTTATGGATAAATGTTTCAATCTTGCCGATACATTTGAAGGTTTCGGGATAGTTTTTCCGTACAACTTCATATAAATACTCCTCCGCATCGTCGTGTGAAGAGTGAGTAATTACCCGTTGGCAGAAATACTTCAAATGAGTAATGAAACGGAAATAGTTGACGCTATCTTCATCCAATTCAACATTGAAGTGATATTTGATAATGTTCATAATCTCTTGCAGCAGCTGCATCAAATGGGTGACGTCGTTCATGGAATCATTGACTTCGGCATTGATGAAATGCAGCGCTATGTTGCAAATTTCATCTTTGGGAAACTCCACATCCAGTCTTTCCTTCAGCAGGGTGAGCGCTTCCCGGGCCACGTCGAACTCGGCCTTGTAGAAATGCTGCACTTCCCAAGAGAGCGGATTTCGTGTAATCATTCCCTTTTCCAAACGCTGGACAGCAAAATGAATGTGATCCGACAGTGAGACATAAATCCCGTCACTGATGGTTTTGTTCAATTGCGTACGTGCCAGTGTCACAATATCATCTGTCGCCTGCAGGATTTCAATCGGCACTTCTGTGACGATGGACTTGAACTTCTCATAGATCGATGCATCCTGAAGCCGGAAGACTTTCTCAATCCGTTCTTCATCAATCTCATCGCCCGCCTTGAACTTAAATCCGATACCCCGGCCGAGGATCAGCAGTTCCTGATTTTTGTCATCCACGGTACTGACAATATTGTTATTAAATATCTGTTTAATAATCATGTTGGACCCACCTGTTTTTTTTGAGGATCAAAAAAGGGCAAAACCAAAATAGAAATAATAAAAATCATTTCCATAGTGGTTTTGCCCGCATTACCGGTAACAAGCCTCGGGTATAATTTATCACAACCTGAAAACGGTGTCAACCCAAAATGCTACCACTGCTAATTCACTACATTCCATATACATGCAACATTCCCCTTAAATTCCACGTCAAAAGGAATATAAGCTTTATTGTTTACCTTTTATCAATTAAACAAACAGGAGGATTCTTTACAATGAACAAATTCAAATCCGTTACAGCAACTCTTGCAGCCATAACCCTGCTATTATCCGCAACCCCCATATCCGCAGCAACGCAGAGCAATTCCTCAGCAGTAATAGCAAATACCCAGGCTCCCCTGAATCTCAATGAAACAGCGATGAAACGATTAACCGAAGCCATCACAGCTTTGGTAGGTAAACAGACGGTGCAATTCACCAGTTCCAGTCCAGGGCTGGGCGATGACGAGTTGTCGGTGGAAGGCATCGTTAAGGGAGCCGCAACCGCTACATCTTCGCAGGTCTATAATGAAAAAGAAGACCGTGTAGAGTCGACCGTCCTGATCTACCGAGCTTCAGATATACATACATTTATGGATAATGCGCTTCGTCTCAAAATAGACACCTTTCTGAAATCGTTTGACCCCAAGCAAACCTTCAAGCCTGATGCCGTGTGGCGGGTCAATAATACAGGCAAAGAAGGCGGGCTCAATAACTATTGGGTAATCTGGGGAGAACATCAAAGTGTTTACATCGATGTAGACAACAACAATGAAATTACAGCCAGTTTCACGTACGCCCTGCAAAACGCTGATGCTTCCCTGACCAACAAAGCCAGAAACGCATTGAAAACTTTGGGCATTTCACAAACGAAGGCGTTTGATTTTGTGCTGCGTCAGCAAAAAGGAAAAGACTCCTTCTGGAACTATCGCGATGACGGTGATATTAATCATGTATTTATTGGAGCCAAGACAGGCAAGGTGTGGGCAATCCAAAATGATTTTGGCAAGGACTGGAGCGGGTACAAGGATTTCAACAAATCCTTCGCCAAACCTAAGCTGAGCAAATCACAAGCCTTGTCCGCTGCATCACCGAAAGTAAAATCCCTTTTTGGCATCCAACTGAAAGGCTATACGGTCACAATTAAAGAAAATAAGTACACCTTTACGAAAAAAGGAGCTGCTACCGTTGTCGGGGAAATCAACAAAAAAGGGGTATTCTATTCGCTTGAGGTTCAGCCATCGAACGGTGTGCGGAATTAGTCAGCCATCTGGAGATACAACAGGATACAAGGGCCTTGTATAAAAGCAATCACCTGAAAACAGTCTATCCGTCGTCTTTTGGAATGGAGTACAACTACAACTATGAGCCCTTCGACGGAAGGGCTCATAGTTACTATTATC
Organism: Paenibacillus sp. E222; assembly: GCF_013401555.1. Classification (NCBI taxonomy): domain Bacteria; kingdom Bacillati; phylum Bacillota; class Bacilli; order Caryophanales; family Paenibacillaceae; genus Paenibacillus; species Paenibacillus sp. E222. The sequence goes on along the minus strand of NZ_CP058552.1, from coordinate 4,015,867 downwards.
GCTGATTATTGCTGGAACGTCACATGAATCTGTACAATCTCGGATCGACTGCTTGTTCGAATCGGAGGTCCCCAGAAGCCAAATCCAGAGGTGACGATAGAGTGCATGGACCCTTTTTGCAGATAACCCCAATCATTCTCGTAGATGGCCTTAGTAATAAACTGAGCGGGGGCGATCTGACCACGATGGGTGTGGCCAGATACAACCAAATCTACGTTGTTCTGTTCCGCAATATCCAAATCATAAGGCTGGTGATCCATCATGAGCACAGGCTTGCTCAAGTCGGTATCCTGCATCAACGTCGCTACTTCTGCACGATCCTTCTCTGTCCGGTCTTTCCGTCCAATCAGCGTAATCTTATCGTCCAATGTAATTTTATCATCATACAGAACTTGCATATTACTCTTCTCCAGAGCAGCAATCAGATCCTCGATCGGACCATTATACTTGTCATGATTGCCCAGTGAAGCGTACACTCCGTAAGGGGCCTGAATGCCGCTGATAATATCCGCAATCCCACTCTTGAGGTACATATCCAGGTTGTCATCGATAATATCACCAGGATACAGCACCAAATCCGGCTTCAGTGCGTTAATTTCTTCCACCATACGTTTAGCGTGTGCAGGGCCGGACAACAGACCAAAGTGCATATCTGCAGCCATAACAATGTTGAGGCTGTCTACACCTTCCACTTTTTTATCAATCTGAATGCTGTATTGTCTTACGACTGGACTATAAGCGTTATAGATACCGTAACCCAGCGTAGACAGCAAAAGTACAAGGGTGGCCACACCTGCCCATTTATGAGCGTAATGTCTTGGAATACGCGTTAGTCTAAGTAACCATAGCGTTAGATGAACCACTGGCAAAATTAATAACAGCAGAGAAAAGATTGCAAGCCAATACGAACCAATAACACTCAGGAAGGAAACACTTCCAAACAATCTTGCCAGTATAAATGAAATTGCAAGGAATACAAGCGCAACGATGTAAAACCAACGAAATCTCGCAGATACAACCGGCTTCATCCAGCTCCACCCGCTCCATCCTATGTAAAACACTAATAAACCGTACACAATCAAAAACAAGATGCCTGCAAGTACGAACATGCCTCCGCTAACCTCCACGTCAATAAGTTGATTGCTGAATTTTCTCTTAACCGAATTCCAGTCCATCTGAACAAGTATAACGTACTTAAAGGGGACAGGACATCTGTTTCCATTCCTCAGATGCGTACATTTTATTACAATTTGGGATACTTGAATTCCAATCATATATATCAGCCGATACGTCAACCCATAGCATGTCATCTGAATAAAAAAAACATTCCTGCGTCCGCTCATGACTGAATAACATCATGAACGAACACAGGAATGCTGAATGATCCCGAATTACATATTACTCGTTAGTGTCCATCCATTGGAAGTGGAATGAACCTTCTTTGTCCACACGTTTGAATGTGTGAGCGCCAAAGTAGTCACGTTGTGCTTGCAGCAGGTTCGCAGGCAAACGCTCAGTGCGGTAGCTGTCATAGTAAGACAACGCGCTGGAGAATCCAGGAACCGGAATTCCTTGAGTTACCGCAGCTGCAACGACTTCACGCCAAGCACCTTGGTAGGATTCAACAATATTTTGGAAGTATGGGTCCAGCAGCAGGTTTTTCAATGCTGCATCCTTGTCATATGCTTCTTTGATGTTTTGCAGGAATTGCGAACGGATGATGCAGCCACCGCGGAAGATCATGGCGATGTTGCCGTATTTCAGATCCCAGCCATATTCGTCTGAAGCTGCACGCATTTGAGCAAAACCTTGTGCATAAGATACGATTTTACTTGCAAAGAGGGCTTTGCGCACATTCTCGATGAACGCTTTTTTATCGCCAGAGAATGCTTCAACCGCAGGTCCATTCAAGATTTTGCTTGCTGCCACACGCTCATCTTTCATCGCAGACAAGAAGCGGGAGAATACGGATTCCGTAATCATGGACAATGGTACGCCGAGATCCAACGCGCTTTGGCTTGTCCATTTACCTGTTCCTTTTTGTCCAGCTGCATCCAGAATGACATCAACCATGGGTTTGCCGGTTTCCGGATCGTATTTGGAGAAGATGTCTGCTGTGATTTCAATCAGGTAGCTATCCAGCTCACCTTGGTTCCATTCAGAGAAGATTGCATGCAATTCTTCAACGGACACATTCAGCACGGATTTGAGCAAGTGATATGCTTCACCGATCAACTGCATATCTCCATACTCGATACCGTTGTGCACCATTTTCACATAGTGTCCGGCACCATCTGGTCCGATATATGTGCTGCAGGCGTCATCGCCTACTTTGGCCGAAATCGCTGTAAGGATCGGTTCTACCAACTGATAAGCACTTTCTTGTCCACCTGGCATGATTGCCGGGCCTTTCAACGCGCCTTCTTCCCCACCGGATACACCCGCACCGATGAAACGGAAACCTTTGGCTTCCAGATCTTTGCTGCGGCGTTGGGTGTCAGGGAAGTATGCGTTTCCTCCATCAATGATGATGTCCCCTTCGTCCAAGTGTGGCAGCAGTTGTTCAATGGTAGCGTCCGTTGCTTTACCTGCTTGCACCATGATCAGGATTTTGCGCGGGGATTCCAGGGAAGCTACGAACTCTTCAATCGTGAATGCGCCTGTCAGGTTTTTGCCTTCGGCTTCTTTCAGAAGATCGTTCGTTTTCTCCGGGGAACGGTTATATACCGATACGGAGAATCCTTTGCTTTCAATATTAAGGGCAAGGTTCTTACCCATTACTGCAAGTCCGATGACACCGATCTGTTGTTTACTCATTATGTCCTCCCAATACTCTTTATATATAGTAGTTTAAAATTGGAAATCAACAATCCTTTATTATTGAACCGTTTTTTTCCAGTCTGCTGCGAATTTCTCCATGCCTTGATCTGTCAGCGGGTGTTTGGAGATTTGTTCAATGACGGAGAATGGAACAGTAGCGATATGTGCTCCTGCCATTGCTACACGTGTAACGTGGTCCGGATGTCTTACAGAAGCCGCAATAATCTGTGCATCCAGGTTATGTGTACGGAACAGCTCAGCAACTTTAGCAACCAATTGAACGCCATCTTCGGAGATGTCATCCAGACGTCCCAGGAACGGGGATACATATGTTGCACCTGCACGAGCAGCAAGCAGCGCCTGGTTCACGGTGAAGATCAACGTTACGTTGGTTTTCACGCCTTTTTTGGTCAGGTAACGGCAAGCTTCCAGTCCTGCAAGTGTCATTGGCAGCTTGATGGTGATGTTTTTGTCGTTGTTATTGATTTTGATCAGTTCGTCTGCTTGAGCAATCATCTCTTCAGCTGTGATCGCATCTGGTGTTACTTCCGCAGATACGGATTCAACTTCAGGTACTTCACGCAAAATTTCTTCAATGCGGTCTTCGAATTTCACGCCTTCTTTGGCTACCAATGACGGGTTTGTTGTTACACCAGACAGGACGCCGATTTTGTAAGCTTTTTTGATGTCTACCAAGTTTGCTGTATCGATGAAAAATTTCATATTCAATTACCTCCAAAGGATATGTTTTTTAGGTTACAGATTAGCATTAACAGCCATAGGAACTTCAATATCATCTTCAGCCTGCTGATCGGCAGGTTGATCAAACCACCAGTGGTGCCCTTCCGCAGCGAGCATCGCATCGGACTCTGCGGGTCCATAGCTTCCCGCCGGGTACAGATGAAGTGGGAGCAAATTCTCCTGGAATGCATCCAGAATAGGTTGTACCCAAGCCCAAGACAGTTCTACTTCATCCCAATGAGCAAAGAACGTTGGATCACCATGCAATGCATCATGAATCAAGTTCTCATAAGCCTCCGCCAGATCCTCGCGATCTGGTGACAGATCAATATGAACCGGCTTGAACTCCCCTTTGTTTTGCGGGTCGCTCGCATTCAGCTGCAGCGTCATGCTCTGGTCAGGACTCATCTCAATCACAAGCAGATTCGGTTTGGAACCGTTAACCACGTTGGACTGTCCGGATGGTTCCTTGAATTCGATGACGATACGAGTGGATTTCTCCTTCATTCGTTTACCGGTACGGATATAGAATGGTACTCCGCGCCAGAAGAAGTCATCAATCTGCAATTTGGCAGCAATAAACGTATCATTCATCGTATTCTCGGCAACACCCGGCTCAGCTGCATATCCGTTAACGGATTTGCCTTGGATGTTTCCTTCAGCATACTGTCCGCGAATGACACTTGCACCCACGTTTTGCTTTTGCAGTGGCTGGATTGATTCCATGATGTGTTTTTTCTTCAAACCGACTTTTTCCGAGGTGCTGTTATACGGAAGCTGGATCGCCATCATCATAAGCAATTGCAGCATATGATTCTGGAACATGTCACGCACGGCGCCTACATGATCATAATAGGATGCCCGTTCTTCCACACCAACAGTCTCATTAGCGGTGATCTGCACATTGGAGATGTAACGGTTGTTCCACAACGCCTTCATGATCGGATTGCTCTGATGCAAGGTTTCAAGACGCTGTACCATCGGTTTGCCCAAATAGTGGTCAATTCGATAAATTTCTTCTTCGGTGAACGCTTCGCTTAATTTGCGATTGAGGTCACGAGCCGATTGCAGATCATGTCCAAATGGCTTCTCGATCACAAGGCGTTTCCAGCCCTCAGTTGATCCAAGTCCACTTTCCTGAATGTTCTCTGCAATGGGTTCAAAGAATTCTGGACCAACCGAAAGGTAGAACAGACGATTGGACGGAATGCCAAGTTCAGCCTCTCTTTGTTCAACCAAATTTAACAGCTCTATATAATCTTCCTTATGGCTTATATTCAATACACTGTAGCGGAAAGCCTGCACGAAAGATTTCACAACTTGGGGATCAGCCGGGCGTCTGGAAAATTCATTTAATGATTTTTCCACTTGTGCCTGAAAGAATTCATCAGACCATTCTCTGCGTCCCAAACCAATCAGCGAGAAGGATGCCGGAAGTTTCTGCTCAATGTATAAATTATATAAGGCTGGATATATTTTTCTTTTGGCTAAATCGCCAGTCGCACCAAATAAAATAATGCTCGTTGGTTCCATCTCACTATTCTCCTTCCAAGTAACTCTGGTTTCTTTGCTGTAGTTACACTATAATACGTTTTATAGCCATACAAGTAATTAATATATTTCACAGGAGCTATAGACAATATCTATGACGACAAATTATGAATTATATAAGGTATTCTATTGGGCTGCCAAAACAGGCAGTTTGACCCAAGCCGCCAAAGCGCTATATATTACTCAACCAAGTGTCAGTCATGCCATTAAACAGCTGGAAGAAAGCTTTGGTCTCACGTTGTTTTACCGGAACTCCAAGGGAGTTGCGCTAACACAGGAAGGTGTAAGTCTTTATTCGTATATTGAACAATCACAGATTTTGATCTCGCTGGCCGAGGAGAAAATGGCTGCATTGAAGAGTTTAGACAACGGAGAACTACGGATTGGTGGCAGTGATTCGCTGTTCAAGCATTACATGCTGTCCTATCTGGAAGAATTCCATGTGCTCTACCCTAACATCAAGCTGCATCTAAGTCATGGGACAACGCCGGAAGTCATTACCTTTCTGAAAGAAGGTAAAATTGATTTGGGTGTTGTGCGGATGCCCATTGTTGATCCACAGCTTGAGGTCAGGGAAAGTATCCAGCTCAAAGACTGCTTCGTTGCGGGTGAACGTTATGCTCAACTGAAGGATAAAGTTATGACATTGGACATGCTGCTGGAGCATCAACTGATTCTTTTCTCCAGAAACAGCCGGGTTCGGATGGCGATCACGGAGCTGTTCAACAGCTATGGCTATACCCTCAAGCCCGAGATTGAGGTCGGCAGTGTCGATTTGTTAATTGAATTTGCACGGCGGGGATTGGGCATATCGTATGTCACCCGTGAATTTATTTCCAAAGAGCTGGAAGAAGGTTCTCTCTTCGAAATTCAGCTGGATGTTGCCCTGCCCCCTTCGCATGTGGGCATCATGACAAAACGTAATATGCCGATTTCCCTGGCAGCCAACCGGTTTATGGATCTCATTTTCAAAGCAGATTAAGAAACTCGTTGTTCTACTGGTTTACAAAAAAAGTGCCTCGTCATCCTAAAAAGATGATGAAGCACTTTTTGTTATATTCATTTTCCTAAGTAAACAACCTGCCAACTCTACCTGATTCAAGTTCTCTCAATCTACTCTCAATTCTCTCAGGAATCATAGCAAACAGTTGCTCCCAGGGCATGAATAGACTCGGCTCAAGCAAAAACTCTTCAAACTCCATAGAGGGAACAAACGCCTTAGTCTGCAGGAAACTCCGCACGCTGGCATCAATCTCTTCATTGGTTTCGAAATAACCTTTGAACATCTCGTTCACGAGCAGACCGTCACACCCCGCATTGGCGCCTGCTGCACTATACAAATCTGGCAGAAGTTCAAACACCACAGGGATCGGAGAAAAAGCATGTTTGCCTGGCTGCGAGTATAGATACACATGGCGTCCAACCACATTCACTCGATCCTTCAGCAATCCCCGAAGTACTTTGCCATGGAAGCTGGCTTCACAGTCCACGACTTCACCATCATGACCCACATATATCCACACATGCTCCATTTCGTACAAATGTCCAATTTCATAATCCCACCAAATCGAAAATTCAATCACATATTGGACCGCCTCAACCGGAAAATGAATTTCACGCTGGAATGACGGTGAAGGTCCTGATTGATCCAAAATGGAAACGCCTACAAAATCAGGGTAAAAGGGTTCATTGCGATCAAACATCAATACAGGTGCATAGCTCATCGCAGTTTCCAGCATTTCCTGCTCAGTCATGGTCATGGATCGTCCCTCCAGATTCTTTGAGTGCTACTACTGTAACAAACCAGTGTTATGCCTATCTTAACAGAGAATTCGGAATGTGTTAATTGGAACAAAACATAGGCCCGTACTCGGAAAATGTTCCGGTCACGGACCTGAATCGGTCATTGGATAGGAGAACGTGTTGATGTTATCCCTTTGAGTTTTTGGAGGATTTGGATGCTTTGATTGCCTGATCGGAAACAGAATCCACACAGCCAATCGGTGGTCCCAAAATAGCGTCATTTTTAATTGATGCTACTGCCTTTGCGTATGCCTCCTCATCAATGCAGTATGCACGATGGGCAACTTCAGGCGGCGTTGCAACCAGGAAATCTGCCCCGAGCACAATGTCCGGTGTAGGTTGATCAAAAATCGTCAACAGGTGTACTTCATCAGTCTCCGCCACAAACCAGTGAAACCATCCTTGAGGGAATATCGAAACCTGACCTGGCTTCAAGTGATAACTAATCCGCTCCCGCTTGAACGGATCGTAGACAGAGGTGGTAATTTCCCCGTTGATCAGAACGACCATCTCGGTCACATTTGTATGCCAGTGTGGCTGCACAATAATACCTTTGCTCATGTGTACATTGAAGAATCCATTTTTGATCGTAGGCAGCTGCGGTCCAAATAACTGGGTAATATAATTGCGCGAATCACGCTGATAATTCAACACCGCTGTCGAATCGGCCGCCAGCTGAACATTCGGGGCTTGCAGAATCGGATTAGTCATACCGCTGTTTCCTCCTTGTAGGCGTACATCTCATTGTTGTACTGTATGCGTTAATTAGCGGAGATAATACCGAGGACACGGTTCCATTGCAATTTTTATCCAGCCGAGTAATTTCATCTGTCAATTAGGTGAAAATCATCCACTCTCAAGTAAAACACAAAAACACCCTTTTCTGAAAACAGGTCTGGGGCGTTAAGTGTTTTATCTATAGTCTTGCTTTATATTAGGCAAGTCCCGGGTATCTTCCCCCTGCGGCAAATCCTTTAGGAGATATTCGTTCAATCTCAGCCCATTCATCCTTGGTGAAAGAAACCTGCAATGCACCCAGATTCTCATGAACTCTCTCCAGACTGCGAGTACCAGGGATCTTTACTTTCATTCGAAAACGGGTAAGCAAGTTGAATAATGATGCTCCGCCATCTCGCTTCGAGATGTGAATCGGAGGCAGGGAATACATGCTCTGCATTGGGGTCCCATAAACGAAATAGATGGTCCTTCTCTTCCTCACTTAACTGGAGTGATCCCGGCTTGCTCTGGCTGAATCCGGCTCCTCCGAGATTTCAAAAATTCACCCAGCGTTTTATTACGGCTAATACCTGTAGTCATAAATAACCTCCCTTAGATATTCAGATTTCTATCGATTCAAATATGGCTCTATCCAAAATGGATGTGATCGAACGCCTTTGATATAATTCTTTTATTATCATTTTTGCAAAATCTCTAGTTTACAAGAAGCTTAGCATTGATTTATGCAAAACGAAAGGAGCACATCATGGTCCCAACGGTCGGAGACATATACTGTGTATACGTCGAAAATTTACAACAATATGCTGCCTGCCAGGTAACTGGCCTGAAAGAAACCGGGAGTAAGGGATCACGCCAGCTTGCTGCAATCCTGCAATTGGACTGGACAGGAGATCAGCGGCCCGATGAAACGGAACTTCATCAGATGAAACCGCTCATTTGCAGCTTTTATTTCTGGAAAAATCGGCTGGATCATACCTTTGTGAATGCCAATGTCCCTTCCAATTTTATTCTGGCAGGTAATATCCCTCCGCTTGTCACTGAACAGACAAATAGTTATAGCGGAGGATGGCTGATTGGGGACAGTCTGTACCGGCAACGTCAATGGGATGCCATTGATGAAACAAGAAGAATACGGTTTAAGAAAGCCGCTGAAGACTTTGAAGAGATCTCGGTTGGCCATCAGATGATGAGACGCAATTCGAGTGTAATACGCAATTTCAAGCCGAGGTCTGAAGAAGATGTGGCCGAACTTGCCAAACTGCCTTGTTTGACAAATATTCAAATGGACGGATATCCGGAATCACTGATACCCTTCCTAACCAAGGAGCCGATTATCAATGAACTCCATATCACGAACCACGGTCAAAAGTCGCTGGACCTCAGTAAAAGTCATTTGACCAAACTCGTCATCGATGTCAGCGGATTGGAACGTCTCACTTTGAATACCAAGATGAAAAGTCTGAATTTTACAGGAAACCTGTCTGCCAGCCTTTGTATTGATGCTCATGAGGATGGAAAATGGTTAACATTGAATGTTGCTGCGAGTCTGCCACATATCAACGGAGTTCCACGTCTGGATGGCTTACATATTAGAGAAATCACAGAGCTGGATTTAGCCCCCCTTGTGAAACGTTATCCGGAACTTACGGAATTGCGTTTGTGGGGTAAACCAGGCAGTCTGATTCAACTTGAATCCATTCAGCATTTGAAGGCGTTACAGGAATTTAGTACATATGACTTGTTCGGATTCATTGGAGAACAGTTCCCTAACCCAGAACAATTCCCTAAGCTATCGAAACTATGGCTAACCAGTTTGCCAGCAGAAGCCGCCAAATCAATTAAAACGAGATATAAAAAAGCAGCCGCAGCCGGGCTCGAACTCGAAATCAGTAAACCGCGAAAACCGGAATGGCTCGCAGAGAATCTAACGAATCCTTTTCGAGACTGGGACGGACGGGATCATATAAAGTCTGCTCATGCCAAGAAGGCAGCACAACTGTATAAACAATGTCTCAAGAAAATTCGTCAGCTGGCTCAAAGCCAGATAAGCAACGAAGTTATCCAGAAACAGCTATTTTCCATGTTTGAAAACTACACACAAACCTTCAACAAAATGGATGCTAAAACTGGCTTTATTGAAACGGTTGAACGTGAAGAAATCTATGTTGTTCTTGCGAGCTTGCTTGATCAACTGGAACAGGAACTTGGTAATGAGAGTACTATTAAAGTTAACCATGAGGCGTTATATGAGGTGTTTGATCTGTTGAGGGATTTCTAATTTGTATTGCAAATTCTAAACAATCGAACAAGTAATACAAAAAAAAAAAAAAACCGGATTCATTCGAATCCGGCTCTTTCTTGTTAATTTATATATATCAGTGAATAAATATTTAATAATTGCATCCATGCTTAGCTACATTTGATCGAAGAATTCTGTGATCTTCTCACCCGGGTCAGCTAGAAATTCAGGGAACGTGCATATATTTCCAATCTCCTGATGTTCAATGTCAGCGAACCCAATCATTTTTTTGCTCGGGTTCCAGACGATCAGGATATGGGAGTACTGATCCACGTCAGAGGATATGCGCAGCAGTTTCTGTCTGCCCAGCTTCATCTCTACCGTATCGATCAGATGGAAGAATTCGATGTATCCCACGCCGGATGGATTGTCCGGCAAGTCGATTCTGCGCGGACCTTCCGTTAGAAAACGGATTAATACATCAGGCAGCTTGTACGATTTGAGCACATGCAATTTATTGCTCAGACTGTGAAAGTCTTGCGGCTCATGAGATTTCAAATACTCTGCCATTTCCGCATTCTTCTGACTGACCGCAATCGTATACGCCCGCTCCCCATCCTTCTCTTGAATAGTTACATCCGCTCCACGCTCTACCAGAAATTGAACCATCTTCATATTGTTGTTGCGAGCAGCTACCGTAAGCGGTGTAGCCTTGTATGGATACACCATATCCGGCTCATTATAGTTAATATCTACACCCTCATCCAGTAAATACTGAATGGTTTGCAGATCGTGATCTGACACTGCTCTTCGCAGTGTTTTTCCACCATATTTTTGAATATCCAGTCCGAGGTCCTTCAGCACTGCGATATTCTTTTTGTTACCGTAATAGGCTTCATCATATGCATTCGACTTCACCTTGCTCAAACTGTTCAACTTGGCACCCTTCTGATGCAAATATCGGATGAGCTCTTCCCCGCCATATCTGACCGCTTTGAGGATTGCTGGATTATCCTTCACGTTCAGGTTCACTCCGCGCTCCACCAAAACCTTAATGACTGGAAGTTGATTGGTGATTAGGGCAATATCCAATGGTGTCAATGCTATGTATTTGCTGAGCGTAATCTCTTTTTCAAGATCCATACCATGTTTAATGAATTCTTCTACAGCAATAACATCTCCCTTGTAAATCGCCATAGCTTCATCAGGCAACGTTTCAAACGTACCTTGATTTCCGATTTTGAACAAAGGTGTAACCTCCCCCTGGTTAATATCTACACAAATAAAAGCCCCTGATGCTCGTTACTACTAGTATACCTGCTATCCTTTTCATTTGTACAAACCCTCTACCAAAATCATGATTCCAGTCCTAAAGCCTTTCATACACACCAACCCCGAAACATAAAGTTCCGGGGCCAATATCATCCTTTAAACTACATCACATCAACTCAATCATGCGCTAAATTCGTTGGGTCTGTTGACACAATATCAATCCCCTTCTCTAACCCCTTAATGGATTTAAGTTGAGAAGTGATAGCTGCAATAGCGATAACAAATATTCCTGCAATAATAAACAACAACGCAATGCCTCTTCCCGGACCAACGCCGATATATGATCCTACGGTCGAAGCAAGTGCTCCACCTTCCACCAAAAGCGGGTTAAAGACACGGTCTGCCAAAAATCCTGCAAGGCTGTAGGATACAATAAAACCCAATTGTGATAAAATGCCGATGATTCCCCACACCCTGCCTTGTTTCTCGTTGGATATGTTATTGCGCACCAATACGTCTGCACTCATGTTGACAAAAGGCAGGGAGGCCAAAAACAGGAAGCCTGCAAAGATAATGAAATAAATATTGGTGGAAACCCCCAAGAGGGAGAATGATAATCCGGATAGAACCAGACCCAGAACAAGTATTTTTGAATATTTTTTACTTAGGGTGAACATGCCAATACACAGACTGCTGATCAGCATGCCGATCGCGCTCACAGATTGAAATGTTCCAAGTGTCCTTGAATCCGAAAATGATAAGATCATAGGACCAATGAGCGTCTCGAGGAATCCCAGATAGAACGTGACAATCGAAATAATAATAACAAGGAGCAGCACGCCTTTACTTGTCGTGACTTCAATCCAGCCTTCGTTAAGTTCAGCAAGCCAAGGCTTCCTCTCGGCATCGCTTCGCGCTGCTTTAATGCTTTTCCGAATAGCAAGCACCGCTAGAATGGCAACCAGATACGTCAACATATTAATGACTAGAATGACTTCAATGGTTGTTATACTGAGCAGAATGCCCGCTATTATGGGTGAAAATAGAAACTTGGATGATTCGGCGAGCTGAACCAAGCCACTGCCCTTTGAATATTGATCTTTATCAAGCAAATCGGTAGCTGAAGCCTTGTACGCTGGACTTTGAATGGCCGAGAATATGGAACTGAAAGCAACACCAACATACAGATGCCATAGTTCAATCTCCCCCGTCAGGATCATGATCCAGATAAAAACGAGACCACCGGCAGAACCAAGATCACCTATGACCATCATCATGCGCCGGTCAAAACGATCTGCAAGGACTCCACCTATAGGACGCAACAGGATATTAGGCAAAAAGGTAAATAGTGTAATCAGTGCCACAGCTGTCGCCATATGGGTTTTCTCAAATGCGTAAACACCAAGGGAGAATGCCGTCATTCCGATTCCCATGGTAGATATGAGCTGTCCGAACCATACGATCAGAAATTTGCCAAATGACCTGTGTTCCGTCTGTTTCATTGGTTAAGCTCCTCTCCAATAAACCGTGTTAGAACCCGTGATCCGCAAGCCACTTACCTAAGCTGCTCTCTCTCGCTTTAAGATCATGCTGCTTGTTGAACTTGCCCATATTACGATCTGCCACCAGTTTGCCGTCCATCATGAATAAAACCCGTTCAGATCGCGCGGCGACCTTGACGTCATGGGTAACCATTAATATGGTCGTTCCAGAAGCATTAATATCTCCTAGAATATCCATAATTTCACTGGTTGAACGTGAATTCAGTGCCCCAGTGGGTTCGTCGCCAAACAGAATATCAGGCTGATTGATCAGTGCCCTGCAAATGGCGAACCGTTGCAACTGTCCACCCGATGCCTGGGTGATATTGTGGTTGGCTAGTTCATCAATCCCCATTTTTTCCATCAGATTGAGCGCTCGTTTATTAATGGAATCTCTACTACTTTTTTTGGCCAGATAGGCAGAAAGAATGATATTGTCGAGTAGATTCAGATTTTTCAACAGATGTATGTTCTGAAATATAAAGCCCATCTTATTCAAGCGAAGCTGTGCCAATTCTTTCTCTGAGAACTCCGAAATTTTCTTGCCAGCAAAATAAACACTCCCGCTACTTACCTGATCCATGCCGCTGACATTGTATAACAAGGTTGATTTTCCTGAGCCCGATGGACCCATAATGGAGACAAATTCGCCCTTCTTCAATTGAAAATTAATATCCTTCAAAATAGGATGCTTCTCATGCTCACCAGTACTGTACGATTTGTTCACGTTTTTGGCTTCCAGGATTATAGTCATGGTTGTCCCCCTATTCGATAATCATTTTGGAAATGCTGGATTCTTTGATGGATTGAATACTGATTAGAGCGGTACAGATAATCGTTGCTGCCAGCAGCAGCGGACAAAGTACGTACGCTTGTAGCGGGTCAATGACAAAAACGATATTGGACGCCCCGAAAGAAGCCATTATTGCACTGATCAACCACTCACCTGCCGTATTTGATAGTATCGTTCCTACAAGGACCCCAACACCCAAAACAATAAGGGACATCGATACATATTTGTATTTAATTGTGGAGAGGCCAAATCCCAAACTTCTGAAAATCGCGATATCACCGCTGTCCTTTGCGACAACCATTTTCAGGAATAATGATGTGATCAGGATAGTAACCAATACTGCTACAACAAGCGCCAACACCGCAACCAGCTTAAGCTGATGAATCGTTCCTCCAAGTGTTTGATATAAGTAGCCTTTTAAATCGGTCACCTTTGCAGGTGAGAACGCTTGCTCATATTCCGCAATTTTATCTGAGATTTTACTACCGTCATCTTTCAAATCCAAACTTACGACATACCAGAGCACACGATCCTTGTTATAGGGCAGCCGTGCTTTGGCAGTCTTTCCACCGTTGGTCACATCCTGATATACACCACTGACTATCATTTTTTTTCCCTGTCCATTTACGATCAGTACCAAGGAATCTCCTGTCTTCTTCTCCATGTCTTTACTGTTCGCATCAGACAAAGCAATTTCATTTTCATTTTTCGGTGCCTCGCCATTCACGTAAGACAAAGGAAAAACATCAAAGTCACCTGTCTCTACGCTCAAATGATCATAGCTACCTTCACTGTTCAACACTTTGAATTGGCTTGTGACAAGAGGTGAGTATCGAAGTACGTTCTTATCCTTTTGAACATAATCAATTAATTCAGCGTAACGCTGTTCGATATCTTCAGAGTGTCTCAGATCAATACGCATATCGCTTTGACCTACACCCATGTAAGAAATAAAGCTAGGAGCTTGTAAAGTATGGAGGAAATTTATAGGTACGATGATAATAAATGAACTTATAATAAACACAAACAACAGCAAACGGAACATTTTCATTCGTTGGATGACTTCTTTTAAACTCAGAAAAACCGGAACCGATAACCACCGATTTTGGGAAAGGTTCAGTCTGTTTTGACTTATTCTCGTCTCACCCATACTGCCCGAACGTAATGCTTCAACGGCTGAAATGTAATTAAAACGCCGAAGCACACGGTTGCAGAAAAATACAACGATGGCAAAAATGAAGACAGCCGCAAACAATGTTATGCCGTAATGCAGCCATGTTTTGGGAGCTGCCCCTATGTAGAGTATCATATTGGACATGAACAGATTGTTAATCCATAGTGATGCAAGAAAACCTGAGATAGAGCCCAATCCTGCCATAACAACATATTTACTCAAGTAGAGTTTCTTAATATTACGCTCAGATATGCCGATAGCTTTCATGACGCTAATCTCTCGATAATCCTCTTCAATGGTAGCGAGCATAGTGAAACGAATGCAGAGTACAGCGATCACAATCAATATCAAACTGACCAGAATGACTACAGCCGCCACAACCCCATCGGTCAAAGCATTCAACAACTGAAACAGATTGTAGTTCACCACAGGACCAGCGTTCGGTAAACTCGTATTTTGATAGGCTTGGGTAAACTCGCTGATCATCTTGGAATCTCTAAGTCGAAATTCAATCAGATACTCCGACTCTCCCGTATTTTGTTTCAAGGCTTGGAATTCACCCTGACTGATGACAAAACGTTTGGAGTGAATGATCGATGGATTCATTTGAGCATCACGTACAAAATCCACGATCTTGTATGTTCTGCTGAAAGAACCGTCTTTAATATGAATAGGGTCACCAATGCTCAATTTCTTTTGCTGCAAATAATAAACGGGAACCGCAATTTCTCCATCATTCACCTGCACTATCTCACTATCCAGATTCAGCAGAACATCAAAATCCTGATTTTGTACAACAAAATCAAGATCCATGATGCTGTTTTTCTCAGCCTCGTCTCCAAAAAACAAATGAGCACCGTCTATGTTAATCATTTCTACGATCTGGTGTTTATCTACCATCTCATTGGCCTGTGCCCACTCATTCACCTTCATTTCATCCAGTTTCCCTGCGTGCATTTGCACAACATGAGGTGTCTTCGATTCTGTAAATAAATGGTGAATTGAACTTGTTAGCTCCATAATCATTCTTGTACCTGAAGAAACAAGTAAAGCCGCTAGTAAAATAAAAACAAATAGAGCGATGTTGATTCCTTTTTTCCTCATAAGATCATTTCTCAGCATACGTAATAGCATGAATAACCACTAGCTCCTTTGCATGGAACACTACTTTGGAATAATCAGGTACACTTTATGTAATTACTTTTACCGATATGTCAAACCCTACGGACCAAAGCTCATGTTCCTTTTTTTCTGTAAAATAACCCCATTTATTATGTGCCCCGATTGTACCAATAAATATGAACATCTGAATCAGTCTGCGGTCCAGTTCTTACTACTCCCAGAGCCTGAGGTCGATGAATTGAGAACTTATTTATTCATATGCTAAGATAATGATTCAAACCTTTTCTAATGAACACTCAATTTATGGGACAAGTCCCCGATAAGAAAGGACACTATGAATCCTTCATCCATACCATCCATGTTGCATCCAATGATCCCGCCGCTGGATCTGCGCAGTTGTTTAGTCAGCGTACGTGGTGAGATCATATACGAGCACTACCGCAATCAAGAAGCAGCAACCCATATTGCCAAAGTCAATTCCTGTACCAAAAGTGTGCTGTCCGCGCTCATCTGTATTGCTATGGATCAAGGGGTGCTGCCTGAGGCTGACACGCCGATCTCCACCTTCTTCCCACAGCTGATATCAGACCCTGACCCCCGCAAACCGGAAATAACGTTGGAGCAGTTATTAACCATGACGGCTGGCTTCAACTGGGATGAATTCGGAGGACAGAATTCATTTCCGCGTATGACGCGTACAGATCACTGGGTGAATTTTGCGCTGGAGCAACGCTTAAGTCATGTGCCAGGTACATATATGGAATACAATTCAGGGGTATCACAGATATTGTCTGCCATCCTCATGCATAGTACAGGTATGTCCGTAGCTGAGTTTGCGGAACGTTATCTATTTTGCCCACTGGGAATTCAACAGTATGAATGGGAAAGCGACCCACAGGGGGTACATACCGGGGGGTTCGGCTTAAAGATGTTGCCGAAGGATTTACTGAAATTCGGACAACTGTTTTTGCAACAAGGCATGTGGGACGGGCAGTCGCTGATTTCGAGTGATCTTGTTAGCCGCTCTACAAAACCTGCCATTCCAGTTACCCCACCCAATCATGGCAGTTACGCTTGGCATTGGTGGGTGGATGCCTACACCAACGAAACTTCCGAAGCTCAGGTTGCGGAACAGCCCGCTCCCATACTTCACTATTACTACGCCCGTGGATTTGGCGGTCAATTTGTATATATCGTCCCGGCTCTGGAACTCGTTGCCGTGCTCACCAATGACAAACGAAAGAAGGAAAAACCTCCGCTGGATGTATTCCCCAAACGGATTGCACCTGAACTGTTAAAATGCCTATAACATTCTTACGTTTCGTTTAATGGATAATAAATAACCCCCAACCATTTGGGCGTGTTCCCGAATAGTTGAGGGTTATTTGTTTAGCTTTATTAGAACTAGACATGCCATACTCTTGTATATCACAAGCTTTGCAGATCAGCCTCCGAACTTCCGACCTCCGTCTTCCTATCACGGAAAGTTCTTGTATTAATTAGATAGTATAACGTTGCGTAAATCGTAAGAATAAACGTACCAAAGAACATACAGAAAGCCAGCGATGGACGACTTACACTCTCATGCATAAGTTCAACCAGCGTCTCTCGATTGGTTAACGCATCCCAGCTGTTCAGGCGATAAACACGTCCCAGCAGGACACCGTAACTTCCCAGAGCACAACCTCCAAGCACAAAGATCCATGAAACCCATCGCCCCATTTTGTGATGAATCACTTCCTGAAGCTGATACATCGACAGAAATCCGAGCAATAAACCTGTCCAAACGAACATCAAGACCACAATTAAATCATACCAGTACTTGTAGTCCAATCCATTGCCGCCGTCATAATAGCGGGAACTGCGTGCCGTCAGGTGAACAAGATCCGTTACAATGTAAGACGAGTTCGGAAAGAACAATAGCCAGAGCAGTCCGCTTGCAACGGCAAACCCTGCTGCCCCTTTCCATTTAGCATGGCTAAAGCCATAGGCCACATAGGAGAATACAAACGGAATCCAGCCCAAAAACAGATTCCAGATAAGGAAGCGAAAATAGCGCTGCTCCAGCCAATCCGCTGCCGCGTAATACAAACCTATAGTCACCACTGTGACCACACTAAGGAAAATAAATATTTTGATATAGTTCAATTTTCTCAATGATATTTACCTCGCTTGATTCAATGAAATACATTCAGTTCCGAAAATATCGGATGATCTCTTCCTTGTTCTTTTCCACACGCAGATTCAGTCCACGTTTATCCTTTAACCCATATTGCTGTAGTTCATGTCCCGGATCAAGCACCAACGGTTTCGTTACTACATCCTCCAACAAGTTCATTGTCAGTTGATAGGCTTCACGCAGCTTATGCACCGGAATAATCGATTCATATCGCTTAATCAACTCAATCACACGTTCCGCATACATCAGACGCACCATACTGTCCGCACTCGTCAGTTGTCTTGATGCGAATGCTGTGATTGCATTAATAATTAGCGGATTCGCATGATATCTGGCAATTGACGTAAGCTCATCAATCGCGTCCCAGTTCATTATAGATAATTCAGAGGTTAACTGAACTATTCTTTCATCCATCCATGTCTGCTCCAGCTCCTGCGGCACATCCCATTGCTTATACTCTGTATAAACTCCACCACGATGCATCTGAACAGCGCTCCCATAATGTTTAACGAATAACGCTTTGGGAACACTCCAATCGGTTTCCATCCAACCACCACCATACCTGTCTCTATTTTCGCTTAAAACCAACACACATTACATAATTTTACTGTTGAAGACCATACTAAGATCATACCATTTCCCAAAGGAGAATCAAATTCACAATGAATCCAAATTCAATACAGCCTCCAAACCGAATGCAACCTGCAACTAATGCAAATCCTGGCTTCACACCTCAGATGAACCATGGCGGACATGAAATGTTCGATATGCATGAAATTCTGTCAGGAGCCATCAACGTGTTGGATCAATACATGATCTTCAGGACGTTTGTACAAGACAACGAACTGTTGGATATCCTTGATCGTCAATACAACTTCATGTTGTCCCAATACAATTTGACTGCAGAATGTTTCTCGACTGGACACAAACCGCAGCAAGAGACTGCAACCTACATGATTCCAAACATCGTACCTCCTGTATATGGCCTGAAGCCGTCCGCTCCAAAAAAGCCAAACCAATCCCTTTCGGATGTGAAAGATGCAGGCATCAGCGGTCATATGCTGGGACTGATTAAGTCTCACGCCTCCTTGCTGGCTATGTCTGCTCCTGAAATTACGAATGGAGCCGTGCGCCGAGTCATCGCTTCGCAGGTTCAACAGTTTATCGAGATGGCCTACGAAATTTTCATGTATCAAAATCAAAACGCTTATTATCAAGTGCCTCAGCTAAATGCAAATGATACCACGCAGATGCTTCAGGCATACGTTCCAGCAAATGGTGCACCTCAGATGCCAACCCATAATAAACCGCCCCTTCATTAATATAAAATGAGTTTGAACAACAAAGAACAGTATCTTCAACCCACTCAAGGTTGAAAGATGCTGTTCTTTGTTGTTTCCAGAATCATCCAATGTTGCAGCTACCTTGGGTAACACATTTTATTTTTAAGGAATTCTACCTTGATTCAATTACCAGAAACTGGTTTAATCAGAATGTGGTCACACTACTCATCATGTAACATGGGAGGTTTTTGGATGCGATTGAATCCATCGATTAAACTTGGTTTTCTGGCCATCACATTAAGCTTTACAGCCATCTGTGCAACTCTGACAACATCTCAAACTACATTGGCTGCACCTGACCCAGCTTCCAAAACGGTATATCAACAATTTCAAATATTTTCAAAAAATGCAGTGAAATCCACACCCAGCCTGGATCAGGCACGTAAATATCTATTGAATCATATCGATGAAGTCGGCCCTTGGCAGGCTACCTTGATGACCCTTCAACTGGAGAATTTGCAAAAGATCAGACTGGCTGACTTGGATCAAAAAATGTATACGGAACTGTTTCAAAGTGTTCTCTATGAAGCCCATTCCAGCATAGGTTATGAACAAAAGCTTACATATAGCAGTCTGCTCAAAGTGATTAAAGATCCGACGGTTCGCAAGCTCTTGCAGGAAGCTTCCGATCTGGGATTCAAACTGGAAACCAGTGAAGGTCTATACTATCCCATCATCAATTATGAGATGTACAAAAAGTTTCAGCCCTACGTGAAACCTGACATTTTTGCTTACATTGATATTATGGCTGCGGAAT
Organism: Paenibacillus sp. E222; assembly: GCF_013401555.1. NCBI lineage: Bacteria > Bacillati > Bacillota > Bacilli > Caryophanales > Paenibacillaceae > Paenibacillus > Paenibacillus sp. E222. Next base: position 3,995,794 of record NZ_CP058552.1, on the reverse strand, counting down.
CCAACCAGCCCACAACTTCCGATGCGGCCTTTATCATAACCTGGGATGAACTCATCCGGCGTACTCTAGAGAAGGAGGCTTTCCTGAACAACTTCCCAAGCTCTAATCGTACGTCAGCAGTTAAGAATTCGCTGTATGTTGATTACCTGTTTTATGGAAGTGATAACTCTCCCGCCTATAACTGGTACACGGAAGAAGAAATTCGTACTATCGATCCAGAAGTGAAAAAAGCATACGAGAAGGCTGTGGCAAATAGGGAGCCTAACACGAAGAGTGTACTTCTGGATACAGTGGATAAGATTTTGCATCTTCTCGATAAGAGTAACGACGAACTTACCCCAGAAATCAAAGAAATCACTGACCATGTTGAAAGCCTGTTTGCCAATGATTAATAAATAAAAAAGAAGCGGCACTCCTCTTTACAGGATGTGCCGCTTTAGCAAGCCTTGAGCCCTACTAATTCCATTCCAAAAAAGTATTATCTCGATACCGATGTAAGTTTGTCTGGATTCACAACAAGATAGAACCCCTTTATTCGCTCTCCAAGAGAGTCCAGCTCCAAACACAGCACTTCGGACAACTGTCCGTTTTCCAGTAACGCAAGGTGTTGCTCTCCGTTAATAAATGTGGGCACCCACTCTCGTTCTCGCAATCGGGTAAGCACCCGGCGAGAGGTCAACAAGGCAAGTACGCCCTTACGAACTCTCATCGTTTTCATAACCGTATGCACACGTCCACCGCCATCTGCCGTAAATACGGGTTGTTCAGCAAGAAGCTCGAGCATCTCGGAGACATCATAATTTAGAAAAGCGGTTGTAAAACGAGCCAGCAATTGCTCCTTTGCAGCATAATTCGCAGAACTCTGTTCCATCGGCAAAGGTCTGTCGGGAAGCTTACGTCTCGCCCGGCTAAAGATCTGACGGCAGTTGCTTTCTGATTTGCCCAGCCACTCCGCTATTTCCGTATAATCATACTGGAATGCCTCACGAAGCACCAAAACGGCTCGCTCCATCGGGGAAAGCTGTTCCAGCATAACCAGATAAGCGTAGGAAATCATCTCCTTCTGCTGCACAGTTTCTTCCGGGATGTTACCCATTTCACTGTCACTCATTGGCTCGGGAAGCCATTCTCCAACATAGCTTTCCCTTTGATTACGGGCAGAATTTAATAGGTTCAGACTTCGGTTTACGATTAGTTTAGCAATATAGGACTTGGCATTACGGATATCATCAAGAGACTTGCTCTGAAGTTCCGTAAAACAATCCTGCACCATATCTTCAGCCTCCACAACACTGCCAAGCATGCGATAAGCAATGGAAAAGGCGTAGGCTTTGTAACGAATATACAATTCACCAACTTCCAGAGAAGACACTTCTGGCTCATTGGTGAGGGAATTGAATTGCATGAGATGGCCTCCTCTGGCAGATGGTCGAAAGTTTACTTATTCAAAGCAGCCAGGGTACATCCCTGTTGTAATGGCAATCCGGTTCCAGCTATTAATGGTATTAATCGCCATGATCAGATCCACCAGTTCGGCCTCACTGAAATGCTCTCTAACTTTTTCATACAATTCAAGTGGTACGCCTTGCTCCGAAATAAGTGTTACTGCTTCAGCCAGCTCCAGCATAACACGTTCTTTTTCCGTAAACAAAGGCACCTCGCGCCACACACTCAGCAGCAAAATGTGATCGGCATAATCTCCAAGCTTCAACAGATCTTTGGCATGCATATCGAGACAGAACGCACAGCCATTGATTTGCGAGACACGGATTTTCAGCAGCTCATATAATGGCTTGTCTTTAAACTGACCCGAAATGTGCTGCTCCAATGCCATCATTGCTTTGAAAGCACCCGGGTTAGCCCTTCTATAATTCACTCTTAAACTCATTGCATTCGCCTCCGTATTTTGGTCTACAACCTGAAGACAAATCAAGGCTCACATCTGTGACACTTTTCTATAAAAAAATTTCTTCAGCATATTTTGGGCACAGAATTTAACTCGGCAAAGTTAAGATGAGTAACCTGAATGGACCTTGCTAGGTATGAATATAGTTCACGTAATGCGTTATGTATAAACAAGATTTTTCCGTATTTATGTTAGCTGTTTGATGTTTTGTTTGTGATTTTGAACAAATAATCAGGATACATATTGATACACGAAACAAAAGAGTAGTAACATACAGCTACAAAGTAAACTTTCCTGACATAAAAAATGAACGATTCATTATCCTAGCAAGGAGTGACTTCCATGATAACTTCCAATTCCAATCCTCCACTTACATCCGAACTGCCTCGCGGCTGCACGTTCTCCCCTGAAGACTGGCATGTACTATCTCAATATTGGTATCCAGTTGCCCAGGCAGGCGAAGTGACAGATAAACCACTTTCCGCTCAATTGCTTGATGTCCGCTTGGTCCTGTATCGCAGCAATGACAAAGTTGTCGTTGCCAAGGATCTTTGTTTTCACCGTGGTGCTCCGCTCAGTAAAGGTTGGGTAGAAAATGGGGAAATTGTCTGCCCATATCATGGTTTCCGTTACAACTGTGAGGGTAAATGCACCGCCGTACCTGCACACCCGAGCTCCAAAATCTCTCCCAAACTGAAACTTATCGTATATCCTGCGGTTGAACGTTATGGCTTGATCTGGACTTCACTCGCAGGTACCGACGAGCAGATTCCTGCATTCCCGGGATGGGATGATCCGGATTATATGAATATCCTTCCTCCTAACTTTGATATCGCAGGTTCTGCCGGACGTCAAATGGAAGGATTTCTGGATGTATCCCATTTTGCCTACGTGCATACCGAGACGTTCGGGGACCGGAACAACACGGAAGTACCCCAGTACAAAGTAAAACGAGAAGGCAATGAACTGCTTGCCGAATACTGGAGTTCTGTCAGCAACTATGGCAAAGGGCAGGACAACGTGGCACCCGAGGGTTTTCAGTGGCTGCGTGAATTCCGCGTATTTCCACCATTCGCCGCATCACTTACCGTTCACTTCCCAGAGAACGACAAGCTAAACATTCTCAACTGTGCCTCTCCCATCTCCGCACGTTTTACGCGATTGTTCTGTCCGATTACCCGTAACTTTGACAAGGATGCTCCAATTGAAGATACAATCAAGTTTAATTTGCAAGTATTTGAGGAAGATCGAGAAATGGTGGAATCCCAAAAGCCAGAGGATTTACCACTGGATCTGCATGCTGAAGCGCATATTCCCGCAGACCGTACCTCGATCGCTTATCGTCAGTTATTGACGGAGCTTGGATTGGGAAGAAACTATACATCATAAATGGAAAACAACTATGGAAAACAAATGGACAAAAAAAGAAGCGTTCCTCCGAACTCGGACGCTTCTTTTTTTGTATAATTTCTATACTTTCACTTGTGACAATGTACTGGGATGAACCCCACTTAAACGCCTTATATCAGTCACTTACCCTTGATTATCCGTGCTCATAGGAGGTTCGGTATAATACGGACAACCGGGTTCGTGGATAATACGGGGATCAACCCAGGTTCCCCAATATGGAAGTCGATTCACATAAGGCTGAACGTTGGGATGGCTATTCGAGTCAGGAATGTTTGTTGCCGGAGAAACTTGAGTTACACAGTCCACTGGCGGCCCAACAATTACCGTTTTTTGAATGGGAGCAAGTGTATCCTTTACCTTATTCTCATCCAAACAATACGTATGGGCCAGAATACTGGCAGGTGTCAGTCGTAAAATATCCGAACCAAATATAGCTTCAGGAACCGGCGCATCGAAGATAGCGAGCAGGTGGGTCTGATCTACCGTTGCAATTTCATAGTGCCACCAACCTTGTGGAACATTCGCTACTTGACCCGGAGTAATCGTAAAGTTTAACAACTCATTGGTAAACGGATTGATGAGGGAAACGACGGCGGAACCACTGATGCAATACACCAGCTCGGTTGCATTCTGATGAATATGAGGTTCAACCACATTGCCTGTGCTAAGAAAAATATCCAGCAAGGATACGTTTCCCAATGTGTTTAATTGATGAATGGAGAGAAAGTTAATATAGTTATTTCCGTCTTTTTTGAAGAAAGGATTCTGGTTCACGTCAAATGTAAATTGGGTGGTTGGTAAGGTATAGTCCATATAGGAAGTTGCCAAAATAAAACGCCTGCCCTTCGCTCTCGGTTTAGGTGATAACCTATACGCCAGCTTATGCTCTGGGCTACTATGCGTGAGCCCATTTCTGAGGAAGATACATTTACAGAACAAACCAATCCTGACACAGGAAGCCTCGTCAGGATTGGTTTGTTGTTGTTATTCATCATCTTTTTTCGCCAAAATCTCTTCCGAACTGACGCCTACTCATGTACAGGACAAGTCCACATGCTGCAACCAAGTCATCCGCGACACAAATTCAGGAGTCTCTTCAATTAAGCTGTTCGTCACACCCAGATAACGCAGATTCTCCAGCTTCTCCAGCTCAGGAGGAAGCTCGCGTATGCCAGAATAACTAATGTTTAAACTCACTAGCTTCTTCTTGTGTAATCCCCATTCCATATATGTTCTCATGAGCAACACTAGAGAAAAAATCGCTCCCATCCTCTTTCAAAAAACAAAGATCATCCGGCAGTGATGGGTACAACCAGTCATGAAAACGATTTGCTTCTTCCTTAAGGATCTGCCCTGATTTCGGTGTACAGCGATATATGTAATAGATCCCCTCTGAATACATGGCTCCACTTTGCATTATCATTTCTTCCATCGTACAGCTTTCAATAAGGTAAGGCTTCAGTCTCTGCAATACTCTTGAAACCCCTGGTATTTCGTGGTCATCGTATCTTCCTCTGTCCACCAGCAAAAAACGATCTGTTTTCTCAATCAACTCGTCAATTAAATGTTCATAGGCAGCGCCTCTTGGATCAGTATGAAACGATACAGCAACCACATCATATCCCCCTTCACCCATACCACGTTCTATTAACCCCTCTGTGTCACTCCATTGCATCGCTGCATAGGCTAATATCATCAATTAAACACTGGAGGCATGCAACATGGCATACGGACCTGGTTCAGTTCCTATCCCGCCAACTGCGGGTTATCCTTACCCTTATTATCCACCGCCGCCCTACCCCTACCCCTACCCTTATCCCTATCCACCCATCGTACCGTTTCCACTGCCCTTTCCCATCGGACATATCGGAGGCCCAGGATGGCATGGCGGTTACCCGGGAGGTCCGCACGGCCCATTTCCTGGAGGCGGCTATCCGGGCGGACCACATGGCGGAGGACCTGGTGGACCTGGTGGACCTGGCGGAGGTTTCCACGGCCATCGTTTCTAATCGTAAAAGGGCAATACAGGAGCTGCCACCGGCAGCTCCTGTCCTTGTTAACTTTTTGTTACACTTCATGATTCCCTTCATTTGAACGGCTCTCTGCCTGCTCAATATTCAATCTCATCCATGATCTTCAGATTACGATTGGACATCTCCAACAGATCTATAAACGTCTCCGACACATAATAAACAAAGTCCGGATCATGCACATACATAATCACTTGCCCGTGGGTTCCTTTCTCTGTCGGATCAAAATCTAGCATCAAATACAGGGAGCCTCCCGCCATCGTTGCAAAAGGAATCCACGCTTTATGGAATAAGTAAGGCTTAATCTCCGGGTCCAGTTTGCTGATCTCTTCCGCAGAATAGTACTCATCCAACTTCTCATCTACTTCACAGAAGTATTGTTTGGTTTCCCGAATTTCCTTCAACGACATCAGATAAAACGGAGTACATTCCTCTGCCTCCGCATCACCCGGATACAAGATATGAAATGCATAACCACTCCCGTCCTTACGCTTATAGAAGGCACGGAAATCCTCCGGCAGCCGGACGCCATACTCCGTTTCAAATGCGGTTAGACTTTGCTCAGAAGCACCCTCCTGATGCTGGTATTCGTCGTATAACTGCCGAATTTCATCATCTTGGATTTTTTCGTTCAAAAGCTCATTCAGCGTATCGAACAATTCATTCCATTTTGCATTCATTTCAGATGTCATGATGGATCCCTCCCTTTTCAACTCTTCTCTACCCGTTCCCGTACATATTCCTGATATCCCCAGAATGCCTCTTCTTCCCCTCCGCCTTCGATCAGGACCATAACAGCGTAGGAAAACAGATCCAGCCAACGTTCCATCAACGCAACTTGATCATCTGTGATCAAGTTGTTACTCTGCAACATGCCTTCAGGTTCGACAGCCCAAGCACGTCCTAGGTGGGTGATTCCCCATAGTGAAGCCATAACTTCACGATCCAACGTAGGTTGTTTTAGTTCAGGAGCCAAGACATGCAGGATTTCCATGAGTTCATGAAAATTTTCTTCATTCAGGTTACCGCGAAAGGGGCGCAAGCTACCAAGAAAACCGGTTTCCATCTTCGAATGATTCAGATCATCGTAAGTAAAGGCATGACATTTCAACAAAATCACTGCTTCTTCACGCTTCATTTCAATCCCTACTTTATCCAATCTTGATCTACAATCATTGGTGTTCACCAACGTAAAGGTTCTTCTCCACGCCATAACACATAGCGCTCAATTTCACGGAGGGTGCCTGTGCCTATGCCATACTCATCCATCTGATCCGAGTGCAGATCAAGAATATGCAGCATGCCTCCGAACGTACCGACAGCAAGTTTGGACTGGTCAGGAGAGCTTGCCAAGGAATAGATGGTGCTGCCTACAAAATGTCTCCACACTTCCTGCCCGTCACCATTCACACAGTATAAATATCCATATGCGTCACCAAGCACCATGCCTGCATCCAATTCCACTGCAGCGTATACACGGGCGTTCTCATCCATTACAGGCCAATCTTCTTTATTTTCATTACCATCGATCGTTTCCAGCTGAACTTGTATTGTAGCACCGTTATAAAAGTGACAGGCATTAAACCATACCTCTGAGCTGTCAGCAGTGAATACCGCATAATGAGGATAGCTGGATTCAGGATAAAGGGAATACGTCTTATTTTGTTTGCGATCCAGTACCATATGGTTACTGACCTGGCTGCCGTAGGCAATCCAGCGACCGTCCCGTGAGACTGCTGCATGACCCATATCAATCTGCGTATCTTCCAACTCATATTCTTCGATCTCTGCCGGATCCGGGTGAAGCAGGGATACCTGATCTTGGTCTACCATGTAGATTCCATAATTGGAGAAGATAAGAACGGATTTTCCATCATTAAAAGGAATAAGTCCTTCAAGTGTGCGTTCCGGATGCTCGCTGTCAGCAAGGGATTCGATGCGCGGCAGAGCCTTCTGAATACTGGATTGGATATCTTCCCAGCGATACACCGCAAGCTCTTGTCCTTCCAGATGGCGATCTGGTTGTCTGATGATATGAATACCGTCCGATCCGGCCAGCGCATAGTCTTCACCATTTGGCGAACAGCCTGCGAAGGTATACTGAGAGAAAGGCAGCCATCCATCTTGATCAGCCGTATATACACAGCCATTCTCCGTGAAGGTGCCGGTTGTGAAGACCATTGTTTCCGCATCCAGATAACCAATCACCCGTACCGCCTGCATGGCAGATTGAAAATGTTCGTTCATTGGCCAGGTTGCAGCAGGCAGTTCAAGTCGAAGCCGTTCCACATCCCCTTGAAGATTGGCTTGCTTCACCATATTCCACACTTCAGTACTGATCGAGGTTCTTCCATCCGCCTCCAGCTCCGATTCATCTACTTGCTCTCCTGCCATGCCTCTGCGTACAAATGCATTGACATCTTTTGCGTATCTTTTGCCTTCATTACGCCATGTTTCTGCAATATTTTCTTTCAACCAACGCAAATGTTATTCCTCCACTCCGCCTCTATTGATGACTGTACAATGATGTGCCAGCAAAAATTGATCCAGATCGTGATCCCTCGCACCTTCCGTCCCGTGCATCTCTTCATAGAAAAGCGCAATTTCCCTGCCGTTCGCATAATTAAAACGTACATATCCACCCATGGAGACCATAAAAAGTTTACATGTGTACTCATTTTCCATCACTGCATCCCATTTGAATCTGCTCTTACACAAATCGGCCAGTTCTTTCATGGAGCCTCCACGTTCAACGTTAACCAAGTGGTAGAACGTATGGTTTCGCAGCTCGTTCCACGGTTCAAAATACGCCGGGGTCAGCGGTTTATCCTGATGGTAATATCCGCAATAGATCCGGTCCAGTGTCTCTCCAAAGTCAGCTTCTGAGCACGTCCACAGGATAATATGCTCATCATGACGCGGGAACCATAACAATCCCTTCACCTCTGGATGAATCGCCAGGAAATCACCATCCACCGAACTGCCGATACTGATGCACTCCTGAAGCTGATTCTGAGTAACCGGTGTGTCGTCCGTGTGCATCCAAAAATCATATTCAGCAAAAGGTTTCAGTACCTCCTGATCCGGCCGCTGCACATTCATCCAGCCCGTATACGTGCCTTCCCCGTATTGTTCCAGCCATTGGCGATATGACGCAGGTAACGAGATGGAATACTGTTCTTCAAAATGATCCAGTTCCTTAGCCGGTACGGGCTTCAACGCACGAGTTACTATATACATTCACGACATCTCCCTACGATCGTTTCGTTCAATCAAGACAGTTCATTCAATCGATTAGCAATTCAGCCAGGTTAAGGCTAGGCCAATTCTTCCTGCACAATTTCGGTTAGTACACCCTTGCGGTTTACAATGCTAATGGCAAATGCATCATATCCGTCACGTTTCACCTGCTCAAAATCCTTGCGCTCTCCCGTAACTAATTCGTAGGTTCCGTCTTCATCCACATCTTCCCCGAACTCATCATCCCACGGTACGTTGTAAAAGGCAGATAGCTGTACTTCAAATATGTCTTCCCCTTCGACGTCCAGATAGGGACGTAGCGGCCTGTTATTCAGGTCTTCCTCTGGATATGTCTCACACAGCATGGCATCATAACCGTGTTTGGCTGAATCGATGAGTAAGTAACGTTCCCCTGTTAAGGTATGCTCTGCATATACAATGAGTGGTGTCGAATCATGCCAGGTTATCAGATCATCATCGGTTAAGTCACCATAATAAAAAATATGGAACTTGTCATGTCCATCGCTCGTTTGCAATTTGCCTTTCCATTCGACTTCATGAGTCTGAACATCCGAAATCTCCCGAACCAAACCTTCCAAATAGGTAGGTCCTTTATGTACACCAAATAAATTCATCATCTCGCCTCCGCTTTATTCATTCGAATGGTTACAACTTTATGTTCTTCATCCACATCCAGCTTCACATCGATGCCTAACTTATCACGGAACAAAGCCGTAACGTTGATATAAGGATCACGAGCAGCTTCGCTGCCTCCATTGCTAGAACGACTCATCCCCTGATGAATAATGGATTGGACCAGCTTTCCATCCCCTTTTCCAGTATTTTGATAAGTATAAATCACCTCTTTGTCCTTATTATAAAAATTCAACGCCGTTGTAAAATCGTTGGCATTGGTATATTGCTTTTCGGATTTTACATATTCATTTTCTGTGGAGTGATAGCTCACTTTACCCGCCAGATAGGGATTCTCTTCACTCGGTTTAACATCAAACTCCTGATACGCGATGTGAAAAAGATATTGAATATGATTCATATCTACACGGTAATACAACTGCCTGTTGTCTTCCTCCTTATCCATGGCCGCAAAACTGTTGATGAGCGGCCAGGCTTCATAGGATTTGCCATTCACGTCGACAGCCAGAGCATAATCAGAGAGTACCTTCTCTTTTTGAAACACACCATACGTCTGTAAAATGAAATAAGTTGGAATGAGTAATATGCCTATGATCACTGCAAATATCGTAATCTTTAAACGGAATTTCATGTTTGTCCTCCTTAACGTTACGCCTCGCCATATCCCCGTTTATCCAGTCTTATGCTGAAGTTTGGTCAACATGCGGACAACTAGCTCCCTGTTCTTGGCGTTCTTGATATAAGCTGGGATGGAATGTGAAGCCGTCTTCAAAGGTACATTTCCAGGTTTCACGCGCAAATCAGCCGAAATATATGAGATCAGATAGTTTAAATGCTCCCGATTAACAGCCCACAGCACCTTACCTCTGATATAGTCTAGAAAATACAATTCCATATTAAACACAGGATCGCACCCATCCTGAATATCGGGATAACACTCTTGGTATGCTCGCTTTTTATGTAATTCGACATGATTAATAGTCCCGCAGTGCGGGCATTCGATATGTGACGCTTTGTGAGTTATCTTTTTCTCATCCGTCACTTCAACATTGAACCAGCGCTCACATCGGACGCAATTGTTCTTGGCCATGTAATCGTATTCCGTCCCTTGAATTCCATGAGCGTAACACTGCAAACATTTCCATGCCAAATGATCTTCTTCTATGACAATAAAGGCATGCCCGCCGCATGATTTACATTTCACATCGACCTGCTCTCCCCGGCGAAGAACAGCGTAGAAGCTGTATTTATAAGCGCCTTCATCCTCGAAACGTTTCATTTTTAATCCCCGCCTTTCCCCTGCATATTAACCATCGCTAAAAGCAATCACTCAACATTTGCCAGTTGTTCTACCTAAAATTATATGTAACTCCAGTGCTTAGCACAAGAAAACACAGCGTAAAAAAAGAGCACCTTATTCCAGATCATCATCCGAAAGGTACTCTTCTCTCCCATATAACTGAATGAATCAAAGGTCAAGCAAAAGGGATACAAGCAATCCCATCGAAGCGATAAAACCTACTACCGGCCCACCTTCTTCGAACGCTTCCGGCATCATGGTGGAACAGATCATCGCAATAATGCCCCCTCCGGCAAATGCCCCAATAGCCGCGGCCATCTCATCAGGAAGCTGCTCCAGGAACAAATATCCGCCCAAAGCTGCAAGTGCAGAGATGATCAGTACACCCAGCCACATGAGGATAATTCTGGAGCGGGTGTATTTATTGCGTTGTAATCCAACCGTACTGGAGAGGCCCTCAGGAATATTGCTGACAAAGATAGAAACAACCAACACCACACTGACACCGTTCCCGGCGAGTAGACTGGCCCCCAGCATGATCGATTCGGGAATGGCATCCATAACCGTCCCTGCAAAAATACCAAGTCCGCTCTGGCTGGAATCTCCGTTACCGGCGTTTTCCGAACGCTTGCGCCCGGCTCCTCCTTTACTGGAAATGAGCAAATCGAACAGCGTGTACACTACGGCCCCTGAGGTAAATCCAATCGCCGTCGGCACAATCCCCCCATCATTGAGCGCATCCCCAATCAATTCAAATGCGGCTGCACCAATCAGGGTCCCTGTACCAAAAGCCATAATCCAGCCAATAACTCGTTTCGGAATTTTCAGAAATAGCGCGGCAAGTGCTCCAATGACAACAGCCGAGGCGGAGATGCCGCCCCACATGAATGCAGTCCACATCCGGGATGACCCCTCTCATGTTCATATATGATCTATCACTCCATTAACCGGAGCATAGAGAACAAAAACAGGGGACATGACCAAAAACGGTTTGGAAATAAAGGTCAGACTACCAGCCGCCCACGCTTCTCCGCTATACCTATAGTAGCTTCTACCCCGGAATTAAATTCGAGAAAGTCCTGTTCTACCCCGTCACTGAAAATAACGCCATCCTCCGGCATCTGGGAGACAATCTGTAAAGGCTGTTTCGGATGAATCTGTCCAAACACGAGATTGGCTGCTGTCGTCCGGCTGGGGAAAGGTTCACGTACTGTATAATACAGATAAGGCGCGTCCCAGCCGAAGTGATTCATGCCGCTCATACTCCCCTGTGCAGATGATGTCGCAGCGATAGGTGCTTCTGAATAACCTTTCCCTCCAGGGTTCGAGTTTGAATGAGAGCTTCTGCTGTCTCTATCGGGGATGAATGCTTCACCCGATTGGATGTGCTGCCACGCTTCCGAGCCCACGACTCCAGCAGCACCTGCCAGCACACTTTTGAACCAGCCCGTCGATCCCATTCCCGTGGATACTATCACTCCGCTCGAGGATTGTTGTTCTACCGTTAAACCCATACGAACTTCATAACGAGCGGATACATGCGTCTTCCGGCCAATGAACAGATCATTGACGCCATACAGATACTGCCCGTCATTCAGCTCCACTTTGGCCAGAGTCACTTCTTTCAGGGAGCGGCGTTTACGAATAACATCAGGAATAATAAAGCTCAGATCCTCCACCGTAAATGGCAGCAGTACCCCATCCCAACGCATCGGATCAGGGTTTACACCAATGAGCGGCTGCTCGGTTACATACTTGAGTGTATTGGCAACCAGTCCGTCCTGTCCGATCACTACCACAATGTCCTGTGCTCCAAAAATAAAATTGGGCACATGTTCCCGATCAATGGTCTGAACCCGCCCCAGTTGGCTGAGCTGCTGCTGAGCCTGCTGCACCGAATGATGATAACGTCTGTCCTCCTCCAGGTAATCACTGAAGTCTGCTCCCAAGCGTTCAATGTAGAATTGGGCTTGTTGGACCGTATTATAGCGGACCACCAATTCTTCCAGCCTTGTTCTGCGTTTGACCAGAATCAACTTGTATTCGGTCATGGGTTCTCCTCCCCCAGTGTGTGCAGCTACAGTCTGGCTTGCCTTCCCAAGTCTCATCGTGCCCGACCTCCCTGCTCTCTTGTTGGTGGATTCATCAATCCTTGCAGCAGATCCGGCGAAATGTTAAGCTGTCCAATTTTCCCGGCATTCTCAGCCAGTTCCTGGAATGCAAGGGCAATCAGTTTATCCGAGTTCATACCCATGTTAGCCATTGCCTGTAGCACGCTAGGTTCCACCTGTTGTAACGAGTTCATCACGGCAGCAATTTCATAGGCTTTGGCATCAGCTTCGGCATTCTGATTGGCAATCGTTAATTCAATGAGCTGTTGCTTCCGTTCTTCCATCGCGGTATTGAATTGGAGCTGTTCCTGTTCCATCTCATTTTGTTTCTGTTTCACCGAACGCTCGGCATGTAATTGCGCTTCTCGAATCTGCTGTTTCTTCGTCTCCACGGCAATTTCCGTGTTTAGCTCATTCTCCTTCACTTTCCGCTCCTGTTCAATGGATGCATTGCGACGTACATACAGTGCTTCGTCGGCTTGACGCAAAATCTCTTCCCGCGCTTGTGCTTCCAGTGCACGCATCGTCTCTTTATTGGGCAAAATAGCCAGAATGGACAAACTCATCAGTTCTACGCCCAATTTCTCCAGTTCCTCACTCTGCACCACTTCCCGTTTCATGCTGCTGGCCAGCCGTTCACTCGATTGAATGGCTTCCTTCAGCGGCATTTGCTCCAGATGTTTTTTGGTCAGCACCTTGGCGATCGTAATTACACGTTGATCCAACTTGCCAGGATCGTCGGAAATATATCTGTTTTTGCGCAAATTGTACGTGTAGTTCAAGCTTTGGGTGATTTTCATATAATCAACGATACGATAGCTCAGTTGACCCTGAACTGTCACGGTTTGATAATCGGCTGTTATTTCTTCGAACATAAAGGGAACATCCACCGAAGATACAGGCAGAACCACCACCGATGTCGTTGGCTCATAATAATAAAAGGATAAACCTACACCTTGACGCTGTACCTGCCCATTCTTCACTTTCATTACGTACTCACTGGGTTGAAACTTCACGAATCGGAATCCAAACATCGTTCATTCCCCATTTCTTAATAATGTCATTATGATATTATCGAAATGATAACAAACGGATTTGATATTGTCAATATGACATTAACAACTTTTTTTTTGCTTTTTACATCAAAAAAAGACCTACCTTAGGCCGAAGCCTTAAAGCAGGTCCATTTTCTATGGATAAATCGAGAGGCAGCTATATAATCGAACCGGTTCGCTCGGTAGGCATAAAATGACTCGATCAAGCCTACGAGCTCCCCGCGTAACACGTTGGCCAGTTCTGCCTAATTTTTTGCGGTACTCATATTTTTTGAGATTTTTGGAGTAAACTTTGAACTTTTCGCTTTATTTAGATAACGGGAAAAACAGGCACCTGAATGGTTAGACACAGTAGCGATGGAATCCTGGAATATACAGAATCGGAGGTGTTTATAAGGAAGGATACGATATATTCATCAAAAAATTTAAAATTCTCGCATCTCTGTTAGGAGTCTTTAAAGATTTTGACAAAAGAATATTGTAACAAAATCATAATGAGGAGGAATACAAATGCAACAACAATGGATGGAAATGGTGAATCACGTGGTCGAATGGGGAAAGGGTATTCCTTGGTGCAAGGGTTTCCAGGGTGCGAAAGAAACGGTTGAATTCGCCTGCAGTTGCCTGGAATTCATCCTCTTTGCAAAAGCTGTTAAAGACGATAACAATGATCCGAAACCGCCGCAGCTGCCTCTGTGTCCACCCGATTTAAACATGCAATCAAGAAGAAGTTTAAAGCGAAACACAAAGTATCGCAGACGCAACCGAAAATTACGCAAGTAAAGATTCATTTTCAGCAATAATAATATGGCGCTTCGTCCTAGCAAAATAAAATCCCGCCAGTACTGGCGAGATTTTATTTATGCATCGATCTGAAAGAGGCATGCCCCCAACTGCAGGACATTATTCAGATTTGAATTTGCTTTTCATTTCGACAATGAAAGACTCTAAGGCCTCCAGGGAGGGTGCTATTTTCCGGTAGCATAGATGGCACTCGTGATAATATTGAAGAGATGATCGGTCCGTGGCGTGAATGAAGGTTGGCCGACAAGCCAGCCGAGCGCCGATATCAGGGCGAACAAGTCGTCCCCATTCATATCGGCGCGAGCCGTTCCCTCGGTCTGAGCTCGGAGCAATAGTCTCTCGCCTGCTGAGTGAACCGCTACGCATGTAGCATAAAGTGCGGAGTCCGGGTCCGCGTGGGCGCTCGCCATCAAGGCGACAACGCCGCTATAGCTTTGGACGAAAGCCACCTGTTCGCGAACCCAGGACACGAGCGCTTCGTCAGGTGGTTTCGACGTTTCCAGTTCGCCTGCCTTCTGCGTCAGTGCCTCCAGATTCGTACGCAGCAACGCTTCGAACAAGGCTTCCCGCGTCGGGAAATGACGAAGCAATGTGGCCAACCCAACGTCGGCACGGCGGGCGATATCTCGCATGGACGCATCAACACCATGCTCGGCGACGACGTCACGCGCGACTGCAAGTAGATGACTGTAATTTTTTCTGGCGTCGGCTCGCATCATGTTTCACCCCACTCAAAATACGCGACTTTTCTCGGCATACGCCTAGTTATAACTTGATCTGTAAAAACCACAAAAAGATTTGTTTTTGGGACATTCCATCGAAATCATTATATCAAATTCAATCTTCCTCCGCCAGATGATCGGCAATCGTCTGTCTACCGGCGTCGCCCCCACTTCAATCAAACTGTGGCTGCCCCTTGTCCACGAGGCAAGATTGCATCGGAATTTGCGATCACGATCCATCAGTCGAGCTTGAACAAATCCTTAAAGATCAGTTGACCCCAGCTATTTCCGCGCGCCTGCACAAGCAGTCCGCCTTCCGAAAGCCCGCCAAGTTTGATCGGCGCGAAACCGAGATTTTCCGCAAGCACACCAATCTCCGCTGCTGCGCCGTCATCGTCGCTCGCCAGGAACACGACTCTCCTGCCACCATGAACAGCCGGATCTTGCTCAAGGACGGCAGCCCCCAAATGGTTGAAGCCCTTGACCAATCGTCCACCAGTGAAGGCCTGCGCGATGAACTTGGAAGAAGGCTGTCCTCCCAGTTCCTCAGGAGGCACACCGTAGGCATTGGTTACATCGACGATGGTCTTCCCCTGCCAATTGGGGAGCGCCTTCGCGACATCGGGGTGCGACTCGAAACGGACAGCTAGAAAGATGATGTCCGCCTTGACGGCGTCTGCCAATTTTTTGGGAATGATCTCTGGTCCGATCGCGGCCGCAGCGGATGCAAAGCTTTCCGGGTCGCGAGTGGTTGCAACGGATACTTCAATGCCACTTCGGGCAAACGCCTTAGCAAGAGCCTGGCCGATCTTACCGAATCCAATAATTGCGTAACTCATATATTCTTCTCCTTTGGTTTACACGCCCTACGGGCTCCGCATATCGAATGGAGTGTCCGGTCAGGCGAGCGTGTCAGATTTGCGCTAGACCGCCGTCGACGGCGACCTCGCTGGCAGTCATGAAGCTGCTGTCCGATGATGCGAGAAAGGCGGCCACCGCCCCAATCTCCGCCGGATCAGCCATGCGCTGGAGCGGAGTCATCGAGGCGAAGACTTTTTGGCCCTCCTCGCCTAGCGATTCCTTCGCGAGCTCGGTTGCTGTCGCTCCGGGCGACAGTACGTTTACCCGAATGCCGGTGCCCTTCAGGTCCTCCGCCCAGGTCCGCGCGAGGTTGCGCACTGCCGCCTTACTCGCACTGTAGGCGCTCATTGCCGGGGCGCCCGTGGTTCCAGCGCTCGATCCCGTTAGGATGATCGAACCTCCCTGGCCCATCAGCGGCAGCGCCTTCTGGACAGTGAAGATAGAACCCTTCACATTGGTATCGAAGACTTCGTCAATGTGCTCAGCGGTGATCTCGCCAAGCGGAAGCTGGCTTCCCGCCCCGGCATTGGCGAAGACGATGTCAAGAGTTCCGCGCTCGGACTTCACCGCCGCGTAGAGTCGGTCGAGGTCGGCCAGATCGGAGACCGAGCCCTTCACCGCGCGGGCGTTGGGCCCAAGTTCTGCCACAGCGGAGTCGAGCGCTTCCTGCCTGCGGCCGAAGATGAAGACGAAGGCGCCCTCCTCGATAAATCGTTTTGCTGCGGCGAGGCCGATGCCGGTAGCGCCCCCCGTGATGACTGCAACCTTACCTTCAAGCTTTCTCATGAATTTACACCCTTTCATTGTGTTGGACAGCTTCTCTGGCCCATTTGCACAGATTGCTGTACCTTATGGATTTTACTGATCCAGTCACCAAATGCTGTATATGGATCAGTGATCCGATTATAATGGATCACTGATCCGTTTGTCAAGACAACCATGCGAGCTGACGTCAGAAAAAATTTTAGTCATCAACTTGGGGTAGTACCAGCGTAGATGACACCATCCGGTTAGTGGTGTCATCTATCGTTAAGTCATTTGCCAAAGCAACCACTTCCTATCGAATGTAATTTTCTAATGCTTTATTTAGATCGGACAGTACCTTTTCTTGATTTCCGTGGTGTACAGCGTCCACAACACAACTCTCCAAGTGATCCTTGAGGAGAAGTTTGGCCGCATTGTCTAATGCTTTCTGCACTGCGGCACGCCGCTGGCCAATGACAAGCTTGTTGGATATATTGAAGGAAACTAATTTACGTATTTCGTTTACAGAATTGTTCAAGACCATTCCATCGAGAGAATTAGATCGAGATACCCTGCAAAAGCGGTTGCTCTTATCTCTTTATGGTTTGGGAACAAATACTGGTTTATAGATTGTTAGCGGCAGTGATCGTGTGTGAAAGCTATAAAGATCTCCTTTACATCCGGCGCAAATTCATTCATAAGGATAACCTTCGCAACACGATTTCCAAAGTAGTGAACGCTATTTTCAAAGTACGAATGCAGAAATTTGGGGCGAGGGACAAAAACCTCATAACGAAATGGCACATTCCGATTGGAAATGAAGGATAGAATTCCATTGGAAGGTGAACTGGTGTGATTGAAAAACGTTTCCGCAAAAAAGAAAGCCCGGGAACTGGCGAAATATCTTCGCGCTGAACCCGGACTATGCTTACTTAAAGAGTTTGTTTCAGCAATTAAGAAGCAAGCTTGAAATTGAGATTCCAAAATCATCAAAGAAGCTACCTTACGTGCTGACAGAAGAAGAATTAAAGGATACTATGAAGTGATTTTGAAAGGACAAAAATTTTCAGGACATGATGATCGTGAAAACCCTTATGTATGCAGGTGTCCGTGAGTTAACCAGCATCAAGCTGGCAGACATCGATTTTCTTTACTGCCAGATTCGAATCAACAAAGGAAAGGGTAGCAAAGATCGCATTGTTCCATTTTCAGACTTCCAAAGAACTACTGCCCATGCACGCAGATCCGATGAAAAAGAAGAAAAAAGCATTTTTGATTGAGTCCTCATGGAAGAAAAAGTACACGGACAGGTAAATCCGCAAGATATTGGCCAAATATTCATAGGAATCCAAATTATCTCAAAACCTGTCACCACATAAATTACGTCACTTTCAATTAGCCTGGCTAAAAAAGCAGAGCATTGATGACGCGCTGATTCAACCTTATTCTGATCATGAAAGCAGAAAGTCGTTAGAAGTTTATTCAAAGCTGGCGATTACCGATGCACAAAATGAATTTAACGAGGCTATTAATCAATTAAATTTCCTATTTAATCCACTCGTTGCGGGTGGTGTCATCAACATTGGTACTCCTATTTTTTTTGTTCAGCGCTCTTCAAGATCAGATCAACAAACAAATCAATCTGGGCTGTAATGGCGATCGGATCATATCGATAGAATGTGTCAAAATCATTCTCGAAGAATCGGTGATTCTTCACCGCATCCAGACCGTTCCATACTTTGGACTGTTTGAATTCCTTCAGCGCTTCGCCTTTTTTCTCAGGATCGTACACCGTCATGAACATGTAATCCGTAGCGTATTCAGGCAATACTTCGAGTGATAGCTGTACAGTCTGATTGTCTTTGCTTACCTTGCTCGGCATTTTCAACTTCAAAGCATTGTATACAACTTGTCCTCCCCGGCCTGCGTTGTCGCCAAAAATCCACAGATCTCCTTTGTCCGTTAACTCGTATAATCCAACGGTCGTATTTTCGTCCACGATGCCTTTCAGCTTCTCACGTCCGTCTGCCGCCTTTTTCTCATAATCGGCAATGAACGCCTTCGCCTGCTCCGGTTGACCGATCAAATCACCAAACAGCTCAACGGTCTTGTAAATATCTGTCGCTGTACCATATGGGATATGCACGGTTGGAGCAATTTTGGAAAGTTCCTCGTAGTTATCATCATACATCACAACGATTAAGTCAGGCGCTAGTTCCAGCGTCTTCTCCACGTTCACCGGATAACCCACATCTGAAGTGTCTTTGAGCTTGTCCTTAATAAATGGATTATCAAAGGCACTTGGCTCCACACCAATCAGATTACCGCCTACAGACAGAATTTCGCCCCCGTAGTAATCGGTCACGATGCGTTTCGGATGTGCAGAAATAGTAACCGTCCCTTTATCCGTCTCATATTCGCGTGTTTCACTTTCCGCTGATTCATTCTGAGCTGTATCGGTTCCAGTGGATTCCTGATTCTCAGTCGTCTGTCCTGAGCCGTTCCTCGTTTCATTCGTTGTCTTTCCTGCATTTCCGCAGCCCGCAAGAACTAGCGTAAACACAATGAATAATGTGCAAATGGAAAGAATCGATTTGGATTTAAACATAAACATGATGCCCCCTATAATTCAACACTCTTTGTGATAATGGTTATCATTGTCATTGGAATCATAGCAGAATTGATTACTAACTGTCTACCATTTCAAATCCATAAACATAGGGATCGAGCCAGAAAGACCCGATCCCTATATCATATATACAATTAGAATTTATAGATCTGCTCCATCATTCTGGCTACAGCCACTGCACCCTGTGCACGATTAGCATGCAGTTTAGGCGCAAACGAGCCATCTGCCCTTCCTTTAAGCAGGCCTTGCTCCTGCATCGCTGCAACCGCTTGTTTTGCATATTCAGCGATATCTGCGTTGTCATTAAATGCGGTGTTGTTGGGTGTTGAATCAACGGCTGCACTGGTGTTCTGCTTCATGATCTGTATTGCACGGTTTAACATCACCGCCATGTCCTCACGGGTAATACGTTCATTAGCTGCAAACGAACCGTCTGCTCGGCCTTGCACGATTCCCATCTCCAAACCAAGGCGTACGGAATCTGAATACCACTGATCATTCTTCACATCCATTGGAGCTGAAGTGGATGTATCCGGCAAACGTGATTCGCCAATACCCTTCATGATCATTTGCAGAAATTGTGCACGTGTCAGTTCACCTTGCGGACTGAATCGGGTATCCGTCATGCCTGAAATGATTCCTTTGCCATACAGATTCTGAACCTCTTTAATGGCCCAGGAGTAGGATTGCAAATCATTCAACGGCACCTGCACTTCAGTAATCACGAAACGGCCTGATTCAAGTGGCTTGAAAGCCAGACTTTGGGTCATTTCATCATATTGAGCAAAGGTTACTGGTTTCATTTCACCATTTGGCAAAAGGGATTGGATGACCAGCACAACGTCTTCTGCATTTGAATGTTGCACATTCGACATCGCAATTTCAATGGATCTATCTGTCCACTGTAAAGGCTGTCCGTTCAACAACAGATCCACACTGACCACGTTGCGATTGCCAGCAGCTTTCTTTTGCGCTTCAGACAGATTTGCTGTGGAGTCTTCGGCCAGAACGATATCCATTGTATCCCCATCTTCACTACGAGCATCCTTCAATAAACTTAATGGGATGCGGACAGATGTCTGTTTCATGGACAGCTCCAGCGACTGTAATGCCTGAGTACGTGCCCATTCCTGAAGTTGATTTGCATTGAGCTGAAAGGTCGTAGCCTTTGCATCTTTAGGAACATCTGCAATCAAGATTAACTTTTTGCTCCCTGCTCCCATTCCTTCAATCGTTTGAGACAACCGCTTCATATCAGGTTGAATCACATAGGTGCTCGCTCCGGTACTTTTCCCTTTGAATGTAATGACACCACTTTCTGCCGGATTACCGGATTCAACAGGCGGCGTAACAGGAGGATTGCCGGAATTCTGCGATGATCCAGGCGTGGAAGGCTGCGCAGGTTGACCGGGCTGTGACGGCTGACCTGGGGTTGACTCTTGCCTTACAAGCTGACTAACAGCCTCTTTCAACGCGTTATCCGCAGCACTGATTTCCTGTGCACTGGCTTCTGCATCATCCATAAGCACACGAGCAAATGACAGGGCCTGTGTAAACCCATTCCAGCTTGCGGTCGTGTAATTACTTTGTTGCAGCATCGCAGCAGAATTCACGGTAGTCTCCAACGCAGATTTGTCCGCCGGGAACATACCATAAGCTTCAAAATCCATAAAGCCTACCCACTGAGAACCAGCGGTAATGGTCAGTTTAATATAACGCGCCTCCGTGCCTGCGGGCAGGATATGCCTCGGACTGGTGGAAACAACCACATCACTTGTTGTATCCACGACTTTGACAAAGTTCTTGTTATCGTTGGATACTTCGATCTTGTATTTAATGCCTCCGCTCCACATGGACATTTCCAGCTTGCGGATCACAGCGGTCGCCCCCAGATCCACTTGCCACCAACTTTGCACACTTTCGTCTGTTCCCCATGAAGTAGTGGGGTCACTGTCAATCGCTCCCCCAGGCGAGTTGTCTTTTCCACCACCTGTACCGGCACTGCTTGATGCGGTAGCTGTTTTACCTGTTGTTAACGCCTCCAGCAAAACAAGATTGTTATTGGCTTTTTGAAGTGTTGTCAGAGCCTCCTGCACTTCGGCTTGAATGGCATCCTGCTTGTCTCTGACTGTGATAGCCGATGACAAAGCCGCTTTCAGGTTTGCCCAGCTTCGCTGTGTATATGATGATTCGGTCAGCTGCTGGGTTTCACCGATGAACTGTGTCAGCTCGGTTTTGTCTACATTGGACAGACCATGAATGGCTGCTTCCACTTGTTTTGCAGCCGTATTCACCTCGGTCTGGGTGGCTCTTGGATCTGCCATGATCTGTTCTGCACGAGTAAGAGCCTTGGTCAGAACAGCCCAGGTTGCAGCAGACCAGTCCGCTTGTTTATATGTTTTGGCTTCGGCAATGATCGCCTCGAGAGCATTCCGATTCGCCGCTATAACATCAAGCTTCTGCATTACCTCATGAAGAGCAGCAGTCGCATCGTCGGTATCCTGTTGGGTTACACCACCAGATGTATAAGCCAATTTGTACGTATTCTCGGCTGCTGCAATGGCTGGAGCGAGTGTGGTCCAGCTTTCAGAGGTAAAATCACTGGATTCAAGCGCCTTTGCACGTGTAATCGCTGCCGACAGCTCCTTCCGATCTGCGGGAAGAATGTTCAGGCCGCGTTTGTACACATCCAGCGATGGCAGGGCACGCCCTTCATACGAGTAACCGCCATTCGCCGGATATTCGTCATAATCGAACATGGCGTGATTCTCCCATGCGTCTCCCTCGGAAGCAATCCAGCCTACATTGGCCGCAATCCATGCCGGTTCCCAATAGAAGAACCCCGCTCCCTTCTGATTTGGAACTTGTGAGATCATGTCCATAATGCCTGCAATCGCATCATATTGTCCCTGTACGGTTGCCGGGAAGGTCGCCCCTCCGACATTCAGCGTTTCGGGATTGCCAATAATATTGCCATGAGCGTCCCCGTTTTTATACGAGAATGGATAGGACGTCTCAGCAATAATGACTTCTTTTCCATATTTCACAGATACTTCATTCATCGTTTTGCGCACATCTGCGAATGTCCCATGCCAGAATGGATAATAGGACAGCCCGATAATATCGTATTTCAAATCCCGTTTCTCCAATTCGCCGAAATACCAATCAAAGGTATCTGCTTTGCCTCCTTCAGCCAAATGGATCATAATTTGAACCTGTTCTCCACCAGGGACATCGCGAACGCCGTCCACTCCACGCTTAAGCAATGCTACGTTCTCATCAAAATTGACTTCACTTTTCAACCCGTTTAATACACCGCTGTTGATTTCATTACCAATCTGAACCATGTCGGGCATGGCGCCTGCTTTCTCCATGTCTCCAACCACTTCACGCGTGTAATTATACACCGCAGTTTTCAGGTCTTCGAACGAGAGGTTTTCCCAGGCCTTTGGACGAAGCTGTTGGCCCGGATGTGCCCATTCATCAGAATAATGGAAGTCGAGCAAAACCTTCATACCTTTCCCCTTTACCCGCTGGGCCAGACGAATCACATCTTCCTTGTCGTTGTACCCATTGGACTTCTGTGGATCATTCCACAGCCGAAGCCGCACATAGTTCACGCCACGGTCTTTGAGAATATCGAGCAGATCGCGTTTTGCACCATTACTGTCCAGATAATAACCTCCATTATCCTCAATGGCTGTTAACGTGGAAATATCCACACCTCTGACAAAATCACTGCGATATCCTTCTACCGTAACGGTAGCTTCAGGTTGAATGGGAGCCCCATATACGTCACCCGTAACAGTAAAGCTGCCTGCTGATGCATATTGTGAAGGATTAATTTCCTCCCATGCAACCGGGACTAGGCCCGATTTCCCGTTCTTGTAATGTGCCGTAACTTTTTCTGGCAGAACAGGAGCAGTACGACTTACAGTAGACACGTTGACTTGATCATAATGCTCGATGTCTGCCGGGTTCCGCACCTCTTCCTCCCCCCAGATTTGAAGCTCGGAAATGCCAGGCCACCAGTCGGTACCCGCATAATAAGGAATCGTGACCTTCACATACTGAACCGCCTCTGCTTCGAAATCCAGATTGACCTGTGATTCCGCTTTATCATTGGCAGAGTGATCTGCCACAGGTGTCCATGTATTTCCGTCCTCAGACACTTCAACCAAAAACTTCACAACCTCATTTGCATCCTTCCACGTTAGTTCCAAACCGGAAAGGTTGTATGAAGCTCCCAAGTTTACCGTCAGCCAATGCGGATGATCTATTGAAGTAGGACTGCTCGCACTCCATTTTGTATCTCCTTTACCATCCACCGCGTTTTCTTTATTGCCCCCCCATTGTAGATCCTCTGAGCTGACCGTAACCGCCTTATTCAGCGCAACGTTTACTTTCGCTGCTGCCGCTGCGGGTCGAACTGCCAAATTCAAATCACAGAACAACATCAGTAATACGAGACAGCCGCTTATGTATCTTTTGTGCACGCTTGATCTCCCCCTTATCGTGTTTGGTTCAACTTGAACAATGCATGTTGTAAACCATTATTATTGTAAGCGCTTTACAACAATCGAGGACACGGTATTATGCCAAGGAAACAGCAGTTATTTTAACAGATCGAATGGTAATTCCTTGCTCATCGCGGATCGATTCCCATTCTTAACAGAAAAAATCTGTCCCTCCGCCTCACTAGGCAGATTAGAACAGATTTTAGCCTTACATACCCAAATGCTTATTTACTGAGCTTCAGCTCCAGTTGGATCTGAATGTCATTTTCAGTAGACAGGACCACCGAATGTGGATTCTCCATACCAAAATCTTCAAAGGTAACCATCGTTGTGGCGGACAACAACACCTGGTCATTTTCATAAGCAGCTTTTACATCAAACGTTACCTCTTTCTCCATCCCTTTTACCGTTAGGGTGCCGTTCATTTTAAAGTCTACAGTCTGTCCTGCCGGCCACTCCGTGGGTACACCTTCAAATGAGGTAGCCGTAAATGTAGCTTGTGGATAGGTCGAAACATCGAAGTAATCTGCTTCTTTCACATGTCCATCCCGCTGGCTATTGCCTGAATCAATGTCACTCATCTCGATCTGTCCATTCGCTTTCATCTGGGACGCATCGTCAACATTAAGGGTCAGGTTACCACTGACCTGCTCGTCCGCAAAATTGACCGTCTCCTGGGATGTCGTGACCGAGAAATATACTTTTGAACCTTCGCTGATGTTCCAGTCTCCATTTAACTGCTCTGCTCCCGCTGCAACGTTGGATACGCTTGTACCACTGTGCGATCCGGCTTCCGTAGTGGACGCGGCGGTGCTGACAGGAAGCACCTGTTCAATCTCAACGTTGTTGCCCAGGTAACTGTTCGCGAAATAGTACCCTCCGCCTCCAAGAATAACAATTGCTGCCGCGCCTGAGATCATCCATGTTTTTGTCTTTTTATTCATCTCTATTTTCCTCCAATGGGTAACTGTATAAGTTGGTTATTTATCAGCATCTTAACAGCCCAATGTGTCAGGATGACGTCAAGAAATGACTTATAACGCATTTTTTTCTGAAAATAATTGCCTCATTGGCATTGTGCTTCCGCTCATGTAAAATCAGTACACAAGCTTCTGAAGTGAAAGGAGACACCTTCTTGAAATCCATACTTATCGTCGAAGATGAACAAGCCATTGCACGCGTGCTTGCTGCCTATCTTCGAAAAGCGGGATTCGACGTTCGCCAGGCAGCGGATGGGCCCACTGCCCTAACTTTATTTGATTCGGATGTGCCTTCCTTGGTCTTGCTGGATGTGATGCTGCCTGGAATGGACGGTTGGGATCTGCTGCGAATCATCCGCGAAAAAAGTGCTTGTCCCGTCATCATGTTAACCGCACTGGATGATATTCAGGACCGCCTGAATGGGCTGAATGCCGGTGCTGACGATTATATGAGCAAACCCTTTGTGCCCGAGGAAGTGGTCGCCAGGGTCAATGCTGTGCTTCGCCGCAATCCACACTGGACAGCTGAAGGTGAAGGCAAACGTTACTTTGGCAATCTGGTCATTGATCTGGCTGCCAAACAGGTACTTTTGAACGGTGCCAAGGTTGCACTCACACCACGTGATTTGTCACTGCTCCTGTTTCTGTCGGAATACCCCAACCGCACATTCACCCGGGACCATCTGATTGAACAGGTATGGGGCATGGACTATGACGGAAGTGACCGGGCTGTGGACCTGTCGATCAAACGGCTGCGTCAGGCGTTATCCCACTGGCTGCCTGAAACGGGAGAAATCCGGACTTTACGGGGAATGGGGTATCAATTTTGGATCGCCAACTAAAACGAAATACACCAAAACGTAAAACATCCATTCTGTCCTACTGGACGCTTCGTTATTTTCTAATCCTCTGCATCGGTTTCACCATTATTGTTGCAGGGGCACTCTACTGGATCAGAACCACTTCCATTGAGAAAGGTCTCAAAACGGCCCAGCTGTTAGGGCTGGAAATCGCCGAGAAGGTCACAGGAACACAAAACAACCTGTATATTCCTCCGGATCTCGACAGGCTCGTGGACAAGCGTACCAAGCTTTTCAATACAGATAATTACTTTTGTATTATGGTGCTCGACAACAATAATCAATTGATTTATTCCCAACCGAAAATGACGCAGCAGGATGTGTATTACAGGTTGTCTGACGACCTACGCGAACCAAGAAACAAAAAATTCGCCGGGGTGATGGTTAACGTGATAGATGACGATCAGATGCTGGGTAAAGTGTGGGTCATGCAATCCAAAAAGTCCATTGCATACAATCCGGAAACGATGCTGGTGGTGTGCATCCTGTTCGTTGCTTTAATCCTATGTGGTTGGTTTACGATCTACCTCCTGTCCCGCAAGCTGTCCAGGCCTATTCGTCAAGTCGCCCATGCCGCGGAGCAGATTCGAAACGGAAACTATGAAGTGAATTTGGATCTGAACACACGGGAACGGGAGATGAATGAACTCGTAGAGTCTTTTCGCGAGATGTCCATTCGTTTGCAGCAATTGGAGGAATGGCGTGCCCTGTCACTTGCTGGGGTAACCCATGAATTAAAAACGCCGGTAACGTCCATTAAAGGACTCGTGATGGCTGTCCGGGACGATATTGTTAGTCCGAAGGAAGGAAAGGAATTTCTGGACATCGCACTCAAAGAATCCGAACGGATGGAACGCATGGTCGCTGACCTGCTGGATTACAATGCGATGAGCGCTGGAAGTGTTGCTGTTCGTCGGGAACGCTTAGATTTGAATTTGCTGGTAAGTGAGATTATCTATCAGTGGAAAATCGCTTATGAGGACAAGTCTCCCGAGATTGAATTGCATACACCATCGGGTACGCTCTATACCATCGGTGATGCCCTTCGGATTCAGCAGATCATTGTCAACCTGCTCAATAACGGGCTGCAAGCAGCCACTTCCGACCAAGCTGCCGTCTTTCATATCCGTTTGCGCGCGGTGGAGGACAACTTGTTTGTTGATGTGCAGGATAACGGTATGGGGATCACTAAAGAAGATCAACCCAAGATCTTCGAACGTTTTTACCGTGGCGAGATCAAAAAACGCCTTACCCGTGGGCTGGGTCTGGGACTGACCTACAGCCGCTTGCTTGCTCGTGCTCAGGGAGGGGAGCTATCCTTAACCTCCAGCAGTCCTGAAGGCAGTCTTTTCACCTTAACTTTGCCACGATGGTCTGGTCCTGAAAAAACAGAGAAAGAACCGTCTTACCGCGCAACGGCTAACGCCTAAATTCAATGCATCAAATCAATGCATGCATGTCATAAACGGGCTTTCTTCATCTGCCAAAGAACAAGACCCAACGGCCTATGCAGCTTGCTGAAATAACGAATAGCCCGACATTCCTTCACAGGAACCGGGCTATTCGTTATGTGACAGTGGTTGCTGATATTCATATACAAGCTATGTGGCCAGAACCCGCGGCATATATTCTGCATACGCGTCATTAATGAATTGCTCATGTAATGGGCTGTTGGCAATAATGGCTTTCCGCTTAGCTTTTAAGACAATCTGCTCTACATCCGCATAACTGCATCCTGCGAGGCGTTCACACGTGAATTCTTCCAGTCGGCTCTCCTGCTCAAACTGCCCCATCAGCTTGCTAATATATAATCTGCGGCTTGATTCATCCGGAATCCCATAGGTCATTTTGGTATCAAATCGCCGCCATATCGCATGATCCAGCTGTCTCTCCAGATTCGTAGCGGCAACCAGAATACTGTCTCCATCGAATTCATCAAGACACTGCAACAATGTATTGACGACACGAGCCATTTCTTTAACCTCATCATTACTTTCACGCGTACGACCTACGGCATCAAATTCATCTAGAAATAACACACAGGGGTTAGCCCGTGCATATTCAAATAATTTACGGACATTGCTTCCCGTCTCTCCAAGATGGCTGTGTATAACGGCATCAAGCCTTACAAGGACCAGAGGAAGCTGAAGTCGGTGTGCCAGATGGAAAGCAGTTAAGGTTTTGCCTGTGCCCGGTGGACCAAACATCACCATTTTGTTCGGCATCGGTACATCATGTTCTGCAAACTGCTCTTTCATACCGAGAATCGTAATAAACTCCTCCACAACCCGTGCATTGTCTGCAGAGAATACAATATGCTTTGCCTTGCGGCCACACTCTTTCGGCGAATAAAAAGCGGCCATATCGATGCCTTTCGCTCGGGGAATCCGGTTTATGTGATTGGTTTTGCTCATCGTTGATCGTTCTCCTTCTTCTATGTCTCAGGAAGTCATCCAGGTTAAATCGTGTCGATTCATTCTCATTTATATTTAATGATCTTTTAATCGTAATTATTACTATTAAATAATAACATAAGACGGCCTCTTTGCAAAGTTTATGTGACTTGTCCATCATTTATCGTGAGTCCAGTCCAATTTGTTGCAAGCGGTAGTAAAATTTGCTATTCTAAATATGCATCGTTGTGTATAACGCAAAAAAGCCCTCTATTTACTCGAGAGAGCACAAAATATTTCCAGATTTGCAAGCGGCAACTTGCCAATTCCGGATGTTCTTTTATACCAACGACTGTAATCCAATTAAAGCGAGGTTATCAATCATAGCAAAAGACGTATTATGCGAGGTTAACTCCTGTCGTCACTGGGCTGAAGAGAACAAATGCAACGCATCTTCAATCTACATCGTGAGTCACAGTTCCAAAAAAGTGAGTGAATCCGCTGAAACGGATTGCAAAACTTTTGAAGTAAAATAACAAATTCAAATTGTACAAGTTAAAGGAGCCGTATGGTTCCTTTTTCTTTTTCTATTGTAACAAGAATGATAATTATTATCAAGCTCTTTTCTGCAAAATCTGAACTCCCCTCTCTTCATGCACATTGGACTGCCTATTCACGTACACTACGAGAGCAGTCAAACTGCCCATGAACGAATAGATCATAGAGGTGAGTAACGATGCCCGTAAAAAGTGGCAAACAGTATATCGAACGTATCGATGCCCAGACGGTCCCATGCTGGTATAAAGGAGAACTTGTTACTGGAAAACGTTCTGAACATTTTGCGTTTGCAGGTTTGATGCAGACACAAGCGAAGCTGTACGATCTTCAGTCCGATCCGCATTTGATCGATACGATGACTTATGCATCCCCAGCTGACGGAAAACCAGTCGGTATGTCCTTTCTGCCTCCAACCAGTGTGGATGACCTGCGCAGACGCCGAGAAGCAATGAACATTTGGTCAGGGACTCACCATGGTTTTCTGGGACGATCACCCGATTATATGAACACAGCAATTATGGCCTTTTATACCGGAGCAGATATTATTGAAGAAGTATCGCCACAATACGCCGAAAATCTGAGAAACTACTATGCCTACTGCCGGGATAATGATATTACCCTCTCCCATGCCTTTATCCAGCCTCATGCCAGTAAAATGTCGGGACAATTGGACGCGACCGAAGATGCCATTGCCGCCAAAGTGGTTGATCGCACTGAAGAAGGTCTGATCATCAATGGTGCATTCATGATGGCCACTCAGGCCGCTACGTCAGACGAAATCCTGGTATATCCTTCCCCTTCACCGGCACCGTTCGACGATGAAAATCCGTTCGCTTTTGCCTTTGCTGTACCGAATGACCTGCCTGGAATTAGTCTGATCTGCCGGGATACCTACGCAGCCGAATCCAATTTCAACTATCCTCTCAGTTCCAGGTATGAAGAGATGGATAACATCGTCATTTTTGATCATGTGCTTGTTCCTCATGAACGGATATTCTTCGCCGGTAATGAGGAATTGTCTGGCCGTCTTTTTAGTGGAAGCCATTTTCACATTCACGCAGGACATCAGGTCATATGCCGGTATATCGCCAAAACGGAATTTGTCCTGGGCACCATCCAGTTACTCGCTGACACGCTCGATCAAGCTGCTGAAACGCATGTGATAGAGAAAACAGCCAGGGTACTCGCCGGTCTTGAATCGTTAAAAGCACTGGCTCTGGCAGCAGAAGTCGGTGCTATAGATGATGGACGGGGATTTATAATACCTGCCCCCAAACCGTTAATGGCAGCAAACCTTTTATTTCCCAAGCTGTATCCAGAGATGATTGAAATCTTGCAGCTCCTGGGTTCCAGCGGTGTAATTATGGTGCCTCAGGAAGAAGAATTCCGCTCTGATATCGCACCACACCTGGATACGTACCTGAGAGGAACCGACATGGTATCTCAGGAACGCACAGCATTGTTTCGTCTGATCTGGGAGCTTGGAGCAGGATCTTTCGGTGGCAGACAGACCCAGTTCGAACGTTTCTTTTTTGGTAACACGATCACCGTGTCGAACCGGCTGTATTCAGCAGTTTCTGCAGATCAATCCTATCGTCAGCTCGTTCGTAAGTTTATTGCCAAAACCGGCAAATAAGAATGAGGAATGAGGGATAATCCCCCCGTTTAAACCAGATGGTCGTAAACCGTCATCAGTTCAGAGGCTGGTCTGCCTGCGTCGATGTCCCGAAGTGCAGACTGGTCTCCGTAACCGATGTGGAATACACCCAATACCTTTTCCTCACTCGTTAAACCCATCAAATTCATAAACACGGGATGCTGTTGATAATCATTGATCTTCCAGACGGCATTCAACCCTTGTTCTGCTGCCAGGATGCAAAAACGTTTGCTCCAGGCTTTTGCAGGCAATACATGGTCCTCCCTGGCACTCGAAGGAGCGACAACAACCAGATGTGCCGGAATAGCCTCTGTATATTGATATGTAGCCCAGTCCCCGTAACGATCTGCCAAATGTGGTGGGTAACTCTGTCTGACCGCCTCCAGATACAGTTGACGGCCTTCACTGGCAAACAACATAAACCGCCAAGGCTCTGAACTTATCACATATAAAGATGGATCTGCTTCATCCAGCAACCGTCTTATCACCGACTGCGGTACAGGCAACGGGCTGAATTCACAAGTTCCTGTACGTTTCTTGCCGTTTGCTGTATCTTGTCTCAAACCGGTAGACATGGCTCATCCCTCCTTAATCTGCACGATAGTTCGCAACATCCCTTGTCATTCTTTACATCAACCAGTTTTTTTTCGGTTCAGTCTCACTTCTCCACCGATCGACTTCATCATGCACTCTCGCTTTGTCCTGAACCGTAAATTGGTCAGAATCGACCTTCTCTATGCTCGGAATGCTGTCACGAATCAGTCGAATATAGTCCATCGATCGGACAAGCGATTGACGTCCCGGGATACATCTAATCTTGCGACCTTCAAGCAAACAATAAATTTCGATCATGCCTGGCAGCTTGCCAAATGCTTCCCAGCAGAACACGCTCACCATATGCTGGAACGCCTCAACGACGTTTGGATCATGGACAACCATATATTTTTGGATGAGCAGCGAATCCCAGCCCTCTGGCTGCCAAGCCGCCTGGAAGATCATGGACAGATGCATCGACAAGGTAGGAAGCTCCGTTCGCCATTGTTCAAACAGAATGGTCGGATGCTTCAAATCATCGTTCATCGCAATTGCAAGGGATAATTCATCCGTAATTTTGTTTTTTACATCCCAGTAATGAAGTACAGATTCGAATCCGGTCGCTTTTCTAGGCCACCACTTTTCGAGTAAATACTGTACAGGCACCTCTTTGCGCACTTCCGGGTCCAAACTGTAAAAAGCATTGACTGCATGGCTGACTGCATATTGAACACGGTGTCTCCATTGCAGCGCTGAGCGCTGTTCAGCCTCCGGTTCCGGGCGGATGAACCGATGCGGGCTGCGCAGCATCTCTTCCAATCTGTAATCTTCAAGCAGACATAGCGGGGTGTCTGACATTCCCGGCTGCAGAGCTGCCTGAACATTATGTCTTAACATGATTTTTAGGACACCTGTAATCCGGCAGCAGCAAAACGTTTACCAAAGTCACGGCACGTATCCTTCTCCTGCTCCATCGGACTATATTCAATCTTCAGCATCTCTGGAGATACCTCCGCCCCACGCTCCACCAGCTTCGCTGCCGCAAGATCTACGGCCCCGCAGTACTGCTCATAAGAAGTATCGCCACTTCCGAACACCGCTGCCCGTTTGCCACTCAGATCAAGCTCATCCAGCTCTTCGTAAAAATCGAGGAATTCATCTGGCAGTTCACCGTCTCCCCACGTGTATACGCCAATGAGAAACCCGTCATAATCAAGCACATCAGCTGCATTGCAATCCGTTACGGACTTGAGATCCACTTCATGCCCACCTTGTTTGATTCCTTCGACGATCAGTTCCGCAATCTCTTCCGTATTTCCTGTCATACTTGCATAAGCCACTAACAATTTAGCCATCTATTTTTCCCTCACTTTTTATTGATCATGTC
This sequence comes from Paenibacillus sp. E222, assembly GCF_013401555.1. Classification (NCBI taxonomy): domain Bacteria; kingdom Bacillati; phylum Bacillota; class Bacilli; order Caryophanales; family Paenibacillaceae; genus Paenibacillus; species Paenibacillus sp. E222. Next base: position 3,963,442 of record NZ_CP058552.1, on the reverse strand, counting down.
ATACTGTTCCTGTAGAAGTAACATTTGAAATTATCAAAATCATATGTGATAATGATTATCATTGTCAAATTAAATTTTCATTTCTATTCCAATTCAGTATATGGGGATGAACCAAATTCAACACCACGAAAAGCAATTCACCCTTTCAGGTGCCCACCCTAACTGGCGTACAGGCCCTTTTTTGTTGTACAATAGTATCCAAATGACTTTTGAAGGATGGATAAATCATTATGTACGTAGCAAAGAATTGGAAGGACTATGAAGTAATCGATACAGGAGGCGGCGAAAAGCTGGAGCGCTGGGGCGATGTAATTTTGCGCAGACCCGATCCACAGATCATTTGGCCCCTTGAAAAAGAAACCAATGAATGGCGCCAGGTTCACGGTCATTATCACCGCAGTTCTTCGGGCGGCGGCAGCTGGGACATGAAAAAACCGATCCCGGAACGCTGGACCATCGGATACGAAAACCTGAAATTTCATATTAAACCAACCAGCTTCAAGCATACCGGTCTGTTCCCTGAACAAGCGGCTAACTGGAGCTGGATGATGGATAAAATTGCTGGAGCAGGCCGTCCCATCTCTGTATTGAACCTGTTTGCGTATACAGGTGGTGCAACTGTTGCTGCTGCTTATGCCGGAGCTTCCGTTGTGCACGTGGATGCCGCTAAAGGCATGGTACAGTGGGCTAAAGAGAATGTTCAATTATCCGGTCTCGCGGATCGTCCTGTTCGTTTCATTACAGACGATGTATTCAAATTCGTACAACGCGAACAACGTCGCGGCAATCGGTATGACGCGATTATTATGGACCCGCCTTCCTATGGCCGCGGCCCTAACGGAGAGACATGGAAGCTGGAAGAGAACCTCTACCCTTTCCTGAAATCGTGTATGGAAATTTTGTCCGATAACCCATTATTCATGCTGGTCAATTCCTATACAACCGGTATTTCGTCTACTGTTCTGCGCAACATGCTGACAATGACGATGTCTGCTCAATACGGCGGTCAAATTACAGCAGGTGAAATCGGTCTTCCCATTACCCGTAGTGGTCTGGATCTGCCATGCGGCATCTTGGGCCGCTGGGAGTCCTGATGATGTCCGAACATTCGCAAACAACGGGAAATATTCCGATTCTGTTTGAGGACAATCATTTGTTAGGCATTACGAAACCAGTCAATGTGCCTACCCAGGAAGATGCATCGGGTGATCCGGATCTGCTTACACTGCTGAAGCAGGATTTGAAAGAGCGATATAACAAACCTGGTAACGTTTATCTTGGATTAGTACATCGACTCGACCGCCCCGTTGGTGGTGCAATGATTTTTGCCAAAACATCGAAGGCTGCTTCAAGATTATCCGAGACGGTTCGGGGACGTCATTTCCGCAAAATATATGCGGCTGTTGTACATGGCAAGCTGCCTGCACAACACGGGACGTTAAAGCACACGCTGCTGAAAGATGCGCGTACCAATACCGTTACTGTTGTGCCTAAGGGTACAACTGGTGGTAAAGATGCTGTTCTGGATTATCGGGTCATCGGCGAAACGGACCGTTACAGTCTGGTTCACATCGAGCTGCACACAGGCAGATCACATCAGATCCGGGTCCAAATGAAAGAAATGGGCTGTCCGCTGTTCGGAGATCAAAAGTATGGTGCAGGTGTGAATAAGCCCGGACAACAAATTGCGCTCTGGTCTGCGATCGCTGCTTTTCCCCACCCGGTAACGAAGGAAGAAATTGTGCTGCAATCCCTGCCTCCCCGTGAATTCCCATGGGCAGAGTGGCCGGCGGCTGTGTATGATAAATCATTTAAAGCGGAACATTAATCGATCTATTTTTAATAATCATTCACAAGATCAGATCAATCCGACCGTCAACCGTGTCATCCAGATTCCTATCTGAATGGCACGGTTTTTTACTCCAATGGAAAGGAAGAGCCACTCTTATGACACCGTTTACGAAACAGGTCGTCGCTATCATCGCAGCAATCCCTGAAGGAAAAGTCATGACGTATGGACAGATCGCCGCTCATGCAGGCAGCCCAAGAGCTGCCAGACAGGTTGTACGCATTCTGCACTCCATGAGCCGGAAGGAGCGCCTTCCCTGGCACCGCGTCGTCAACGCCAAAGGGCTGATAGCCATTCCCGACGAGCATTCCCGTTTGATGCAGGAGTCGGAGCTCATTAGCGAGGGCGTTGAATTTCAGATGGATGGAAGCATCAACCTCCGACTCTTTGGTCATGATCCTGGTCCTGCCTTCCTACTTGATCTTGATGTATCGACCGATGAAGAATAAAGTCCAAACAAGGCATAACAAAAAGAGAGTTCAAGCAGTGTGATCTGCCTGAACTCTCTTTTGTATATATAAGACCTTTATTACATGAATAATAACAGTAATCGAGTTTGATTTAAGCTGTTGCATTCACTTTTTGTTGCTCAGTGGTTACAGGTTCAGTAGCCGGTTTTGTTTTACGGATAAAGAACGCCAGCAGCAGTGCAACTACAGTCATCGCTGTCGCTACAACAAACGCATAGTTTACGCCGTAAATTGTTGCATCTGCAGTAGCACGAAGCATCGCAGCCTTATCATCTGGAGAGATTTGACCAGTTGCCAAAGTATCAGCCAGATGGGATTTCAGCTTGCTGCTCATAATCGTAACAAGAATCGCTGTACCAATTGCACCCGCAACTGTACGCAATGTGTTGGACATCGCTGTACCATGTGCATTCAGGCGCTGTGGAAGCTGATTCAGACCCGCTGTTTGAATTGGCATCATCAACATCGACATACCGAACATACGAGCTGTGTAGATAAACATCATGTAACCATAAGTAGTGTCAATCGACAGTCGGCTGAGCCCCCAAGTTGTGACAGCGGTAATGGCAAGGCCGGCAACGGACAACCAGCGTGCTCCGACTTTATCGAAGATGCGACCTGTGATTGGAGACATAATCCCCATCAGGATGGCGCCCGGCATCATCAGCAAACCAGATTCAATCGGTGAGAATCCACGAATATTTTGCAAGAAAATCGGAAGCAAAATCATACCAGCGAACATCGCCATCGTAACAAGCATGTTAATGATCGTTGTTAATGTATACATGTTGTATTTGAAAATACGGAACTCCAACAGCGGATGATCGGTTGTCATCTGTCTAATAACGAACAGGATCAGGGAAATGGCCCCTACGACCAGACATGCAATTACAATTGCACTGCCCCATCCGTCTGTACCCGCATCACTGAAGCCGTACAACAAGCTACCAAAACCGAGTGTGGATAAAATAACACCTGGATAGTCCAATTTAGGTTTGGATTGACGTGTTACATTTTTGACAAACGCAATACCGATTGCAGTTGCAATCACGGAGAATGGCAAAATGATATAGAACAACAGTCTCCAGGAATAATGCTCAACCACATAACCTGACAGTGTCGGTCCAATGGCAGGAGCGAGAATCATCGCGATCCCCATCGTACCCATAGCCTGACCACGCTTCTCAATCGGGAAGATGGTCAAGAATACAACCGTCATCAGAGGCATCAGGATACCTGCCCCTGCCGCTTGAATAACACGACCGACCATCAGAATACCAAAGTTCGGACTTAGACCACAGACCAAGGTCCCTAATGTAAAGAGCGTCATGGCCGTAATGAAAATTTGACGTGTTGAGAATTTGGCGATCAGATACGCCGTAACCGGAATCAACACACCATTGACGAGCATATAACCCGTAGTTAGCCATTGGGCTTTATTCGCTCCGATGCCGAGGTCCTCCATAATTTTAGGAAGAGCTACGTTCATCAAAGTTTGGTTCAGGAAGGCGACGAATGCACCGATTAACAATGCGGCCACAATCGGGCCTTTCTTAATGTTGTCCATCGCAGAGGATGGCGCTGCTGCTGCAGTAGTACTCATTGGTTGTTCATCTCTCTTCCTTCTAGCTTTTCCATCATTTGATTATGAATTCTTAGCAGGTGCTCAAGGTCTTCCTTCGGGATATCCAGAATCGGTGACACCCGCTCCATCCACAAACGGTGTGTTTCCTGCTGGGCCTTTTCCCCTTTATCCGTAATCTGAAGCTTTACGGATCGGCGGTCCGAGTCGGAACGTGTTCGCACAATGTACTCACCCTTGACCAGGCGCTCCACCACAGCGCTCATGGAGCTGCTGCCCATATGACAGAGGTCAGCCACTTCATTGATACCAATTGAAGGGCGCTCTCTCAGAATGGATAACACCATGAATTGAATTGAAGTGAGCTCAATTTCCTTGTTTTCATTCCAGAATACCCGGAAGAGCATTTGATTGACCTGCCGAAACGAATTAATAATGTAGAATACTTCGTATGTGTCAGACATTAATTCACCCTTTTACTTATGGAATATAATATTTCGTACACGAAATATCAGGGGAACAATTACTTATTATAGCAAAAATATTTACATAGTCAACTCTTTACATATAAAATTTTAGATTTTATTCTTATCCATCCAAAACAGGCAAAACTCTTTAAAGTACGCATCAATAAAAAAATAACCACAGCCCTCCTGCATGTTAAGCAAGAGTTCCATGGTTACTATTGTTCATCCGTCCATCGTAATTAAGATGTGGACAAGGCATGCTCTTTTGTTTTTGGTGTGGTCATTTTGCCTAGTAGATAAACCAGCAACTGCTGGTTATGCATTGAAATATTGCTGAGAACGGAATTCATAAATTCATTACGAATCGTGATTCCCCGTTCGGTCTCCATGCGTCCCTTATCTGATAGGGATATCCATACAATTCGTCGATCCTGATCATCCCGGTCCCGGCGAATCAGTCCGTTTTTCTCCATACGATCCAACAACATCGTTACTGCTGCGGGTGTTGTAGCCAGAAAAGGAATCAGATCGGAAGGTTTCATCTTCTCATGATCCTCAAGAACCTCCAGTACGGCCAGCTGTGCCTCTGTTAACGAGGGTGCCAGCTCATGATCCATATGCAGCTTGTAGTCCTTAGTCAGCCTTGACCAGCACTTGGCAAAATCGGAATTATACATCTTGAATCGCTCCTCTCTGCAACCGGTTATCACTTCACCTGCTTAAGTTTTCGCCCTTCAAAGCCGCATTCCTGCTGCCTTTTTTCAATTTCCCAGCGATCGACCGTAATCGACGAAGGTTGTTAATCTTCGCATGGAGGTCCTCTTGTAATCCGCGTCGGAACAACAAAATAAGACTCTTCACATGACAGGTTTCCCTGATCTGCAAAGAGTCATTATTAAGTCATTATTGAATCCTTATTAGGACGAAGAAGCTGCCTGATTCTCTGTGAGATCCATCATAAGCTCCACAATTTCATCCTGTTTGTCCACATGCACAAGCAATTTACCAATATGTTTCCGTTCAGTAATAGGTACAGCTTCGGAAGAAATGTGATGTGATTGACCTTCCTTGGTCATCACCGTTACATTTCGTTGTTCCCGACAATAGAATGCTCCGGCAATTCGGCTACCGTTCGGTTTCACCCGTTTGCCTTCCTTGAATTCAAATGTTGCCAGTCCCTTGCCGCCACGGCTCTGCAGAGCATAATCCAGCAGTAACGAGCGTTTGCCATAACCCAAGTCAGACAATATAGCAACCTCGCCTTCATCGCCTTCCACCCACAGAACAGATACAACTTCATCCGTTTCTTTTAACTGAATACCACGTACGCCTCCAGACACACGCCCCATCGGATTTACTTCATCCTCACGGAAACGGATAGCCATGGCTTCTTTGGTGATCAGCATAATATCTTTGCCACCTGTGCTTAGATGAACGGATAATACCTCATCATCCTTGCCAACTTTGCATGCGGCTACTGCGCCGGAACGCTTGGTGACGTATTCCTTCAGCTCGGTACGTTTAACCTGCCCTTTGCGGGTGACAAAGACCAGACTGTGATCCGGCTCTTCGAAGGATTTAACAGCAAGCACACTTGAGATTCGATCGTCTTTTGCCAGAGGAATAACGTTGACGATTGCCGTCCCCGGATCTTTCCACTTGAATTCCGGTACCTGATGTACAGGCAACAGGAAATACTGGCCTTTCTGCGTAAATACCAGCAGGTTCTCCAGCGTGTTAACTTCAAGGACCTGGGCGATATAATCGCCTTCCTTCACACCACTTGCGTTACGTTCCCCGCCGGATCGTGTGAATGATTGCATGCCTGTACGCTTGATGTATCCCTCTTTGGACAAGGTGACAAATACATCTTCGGCGTTCACCAGCACTTCCAGATTAACCTTGAGTTCTTCTACTTCGCCTTGAATGGCTGACCGACGATCAATTCCATATTTCTCACGAATCTCCATCAGCTCTTTGCGGATGACTCCGATCAGCTTGCGGTCACTATCCAAAATAGAGCGTAATTGCGCGATCTTCTTCATCAGTTCGCCGAGTTCCTTTTCCAGAGAAGTAATCTCCAGGTTGGTCAAACGGTATAATTGCAAAGTGAGAATGGAATCCGCCTGTCGTTCGGAGAAACCAAACATCCACATCAGGTTATTTTGAGCATCCTGACGGTTCTTCGACGCTTTGATAGCCGCAATGACCTCATCGAGGATGTTAAGAGCTTTTACCAGACCTTCCAGCACATGTGCACGGTCTTCCGCCTTCTCCAGCTCAAAGCGGGTACGGAACGTTACTACTTCACGCTGATGGGCAATATAAGCCTCTAGGATTGATTTCAATCCCAATTGCTGTGGGGCTTTATTCACAATCGCAACCATGTTGAAGTTGTAAGTGACTTGAAGATCGGTTTTCTTCAGCAAATAAGCCAAAATCCCTTGTGCATCTGCTTCTTTTTTCAGCTCAACGACGATACGCAGGCCTTCACGCCCACTCTCATCCCGTACTTCGGCAATGCCTTCAACCTTTTTCTCCAGTCGGATGTTCTCCATCGCCGTAACCAAACGGGATTTTACGACCTGATAAGGAATCTCGGTAATCACGATTTGTTGTTTGCCACCGCGCATATTCTCGATATCGGTTTTGGAGCGGAGATAGATCCGTCCTTTACCTGTGCGATAAGCATCCAGAATGCCGTCGCCGCCCATGATTAATCCGCCTGTTGGAAAATCCGGACCCTTCATAAACATCATGATTTCATCCAGTTCAATTGACGGCTTCTCCATTACGGCAATACAAGCATCAATGGTTTCACGCAAATTATGTGGAGGAATCTCTGTAGCAAAACCAGACGATATCCCACTTACACCATTGACCAGCAGATTCGGATAACGGGATGGTAATACCACCGGTTCTTTGGCCGTATTATCAAAATTATCCTTAAACAGAACAGTCCGTTTCTCGATATCGCGAAGCATCTCCATTGCGATGGGCGACAAACGGGCCTCCGTATACCGCATGGCCGCTGCCGGGTCATCATCCTGTGATCCCCAGTTTCCATGACCGTCCACAAGCATATGCCCCATTTTCCATGGCTGTGCCATCCGTACCATACCATCATAAATGGAGGAATCCCCGTGAGGATGGTAGTTACCCATAACATCCCCAACTGTTTTTGCGGACTTCCGATATGGTTTCTCCGGTGTATTACCTGAATCGTACATAGCGTAAAGAATACGCCGCTGCACCGGCTTCAATCCATCCCGTACATCGGGAATGGCCCGGTCCTGAATAATGTATTTGGAGTAGCGACCGAAACGGTCACCTACGACCTCTTCGAGAAAGGCCGGCATAAATTGTTCTGATAGACTCATTCCAAGCACCTTCTATTCTTCGTACTCTGTAAAGTCGACGTTCTCTACAATCCAGCGTTTGCGCGGATCAACCTTATCACCCATGAGTGTAGATACACGACGTTCCGCTTTTGCTGCATCGACAATTTCTACTTTGAGCAATGCGCGTGTTTCAGGGTTCATCGTTGTCTCCCACAGTTGATCCGGGTTCATCTCGCCAAGTCCTTTATAACGTTGAAGCTCCACATTGTTTCCAAATTCTTTCATGTAATTCGCCAGCTCTTCATCAGTCCAGGCATAACGTACACTAGCCATTTTTCCTGATTTGCGTGTGAGTTTGTATAATGGCGGCTGAGCGATATATATTTTGCCTGCATCAATGAGCGGTTTCATATACCGGTAGAAGAAAGTCAGCAACAATACCTGTATATGTGCGCCATCTGTGTCGGCATCTGTCATAATTATGATTTTGGAATAATTGCTGTCTTCAACTGCAAATTCGGTTCCAATACCTGCTCCGATGGCCGATGTAATGGCACGATATTCTTCATTTTTGAGGATATCAGCCAATTTCGCTTTTTCCGGATTGAGTGGTTTACCCTTAAGCGGGAGTATCGCCTGAATCTTGGAATCACGTCCCTGTTTGGCTGAACCCCCTGCGGAATCCCCTTCGACAATAAACAGTTCATTTCGGGTAAAATCCTTGGATTGTGCCGGAGTCAGTTTGCCGTTCAGGTTGGAGCTTTCACTGCGTTTTTTGCCGGTCCGCATCTCATCCCGAGCTTTTCGTGCAGCTTCTCTGGCTCTGGAGGCCTGAACCGCTTTGCGAATCAACGTTTGCGCAACCTGCGGGTTTTCTTCCAAAAAACGCTGGATATTCTCGGACACGACAGAATCCACTGCGCTACGTGCGGAAGCGCTACCGAGTTGATCCTTCGTTTGGCCTACGAATTCAACCTCCGACATTTTGACACTGATGACCGCCATCATGCCTTCACGAAGATCATTGCCTTCGAGGTTTTTATCTTTTTCTTTGATCATGCTGGTACGCCGTGCGTAGTCATTCATCACACGTGTATAAGCGGCTCTGAATCCGGTCTCATGTGTACCGCCGCCCCTAGTGGGAATCGAGTTCACGAACGACGCCAGCGTTTCGGTATAACCCGCGTTATACTGAATCGCTACTTCGACCTCAATGTCATCCTTCTCCGCATAGAAGTGAATGACATCATGCAGCACATCTTTATTTTCGTTAAGAAAAGCAACAAACTGGCTTGCTCCGCCTTCGTACATGTACTCATCCTGATTGCCTGACCGTTCGTCCTTGAGCACAATTCTCAGACCCGAATTCAGAAAAGCAATCTCCTGAAGACGTTCTGCCAGTGTATCATAATTAAATTGAATGCCGTTCTGGAACACCCGAATATCCGGTTTAAACGTAACTTTGGTTCCCGTTCGATTGGTATTGCCCAATACTTCGAGACCAGACACCGGTTCTCCGACATGCTCAACGCCTTTTTTGTCTTGCCAATACTCGAATCGTTGACGATGAATCTTGCCATCACGGAAAATCTCGACTTCAAGCCATTCGGACAATGCGTTTGTAACTGACGCACCTACACCGTGCAAACCGCCGGATTTTTTATATCCTGATCCACCGAACTTTCCGCCTGCGTGCAAAATCGTAAACACGACCTGGGGAGTAGGAATCCCTGTTTTATGTATACCTGTCGGAATTCCCCTTCCGTTATCCTGAACCGTAACAGAACCGTCCTTATGCAGCGTGATATCGATTTTGGAGCAGAATTTGGCGAGATGTTCGTCGACAGCGTTATCCACGATTTCCCATACCAAATGATGTAGACCCGAAGTACTGGTGCTGCCGATGTACATCCCCGGCCGTTTCCGTACCGCTACCAGTCCTTCAAGTACTTGAATGTCGTCCGCGTCGTAGCCTGAAGACCCTTGTCCTCCGCCTGTCGAACCTGCCGACATATCGATTTGCTCGACCATTCATGCTCCCCCTTCTTAACTTGCAACTAAAAAAATGCCTGAAATGCAAACAGATGTTTTCTTATCCTTGTCCATTTTAATTCAAGATATCCCGTTTCGTAAAGACAATGAATGACACAAAGAGTGAAGCAATGCCCCAAACACTAAGCACAATAAGGGAAAAACCTAAATTCATCCCTTCGATTGGTGGCAATCCGCCAGACAAATAATTCGGAAGTTCGAGGTTAACCATAAACAAATATTTGGCTGACTGCCAGGATGCCGCCATACTGGTGAGAATAGTTCCTGCTATGAGTGCTGCCATCATGATGACAATACTTGCTGCTGTACTTCGCACTAATACAGAGACCATGAAGGCAAGCATCGCCACAATGATACTGACAAACCAGATCAGCCCTGCCTGCATTAGCATATACAACCACTGGTCCACAGCATGGACTGCTGACATATCGACATCTGTACCCACAACCTTGAATCCGGTAAAGATCGGCATACCGAAACCTTTATATCCGAATACCGCTCCCGAGATGACATAACAGATAACGTACGCTGACACCACAATAATCGACACGAACATAATCAACGTGATGAGCTTACTCAGCAACACTTTCCAACGTTTGACGGGACGGGTCAGAAGCATTTTAATCGTACCTGTGGTGCGCTCACCAGATACCAGATCCGAAGCAATCGCCATAATGAGCAGTGGGATAAACAATCCAACTGCGTTATTCATGAATTCCCGCGTAAAAGTTACACCACCAGGCTCCTTCGGATTGATGTCATTCTCCAGATAGTATTGCATTTGCTGGATGTACACAGTCCTGTACTTTTTGTACTCTTCAGGTACCCGGTCACTGCCAAGCGAGTTCTGATTATCCGTAATGGCTTGTTGCAGTTCAAGCCGCCAGTCGCCGCCAAACTTGTCACGATTATTTTCCGCAGATTTCATCTGGGCATACGTAAACATCGGAACCAGGACCGCGAGCACGATAAAAATAATATAAAGACGTTTTTTCTTTACCATCTTGATCGTTTCGTTTCGGATCAGCGGCATGATGTTACTCAATGGATTCACCTTCTGTCATTTTTAAGAATAGCTGTTCCAGCGTAGGCTGAATCCGCTGCACTCCTTCAACCTGAATTCCGGCTTGCACCATTTGCTGGACTAAGGCGGGAATCCGATCTTCATGCATTTCAGCAACGACCGCATTCAGACCAAGCCCTGCAACAATGGTATCGTCCATAACATCCGCAGGCCGATCCACCAGGGAAACACCTGCATTCAACAGCATTTTTTTACCTTCCTCCAACGGAGTAACATGCCATATTGCCAATTTGGAATGGTCTTCAATCAGTTCATTGACGCCGCCAACTGCAAGCACGCGCCCGGCACTGATAATTGCCACCCTGTCACAAAGAAGCTGGATCTCGCTGAGCAAATGACTACTGACGAATACTGCCATGCCTTCGCTTGCAAGCTGTTTGATAAAGACACGAAGTTCCTTAATCCCTTTGGGATCAAGTCCGTTCGTTGGCTCATCCAGAATCAGCAGCCGTGGGCGACCAAGCAATGCCTGTGCAATGCCAAGTCGTTGACGCATCCCCAGAGAGTAGGTTCTTACTTTATCATGAATCCGCTGATCGAGACGTACAATATCCACAACTTCCTGAATACGGTCATTATCTACACCGGGCTGCATACGGGCAAAATGCTCAAGATTCTCCCATCCGGTCAAATACGTGTACACTTCCGGGTTTTCAACAATGGAACCGACGTATTTCAAGGCCCGTTCAGGATCACGATTGACATCATATCCGCAGACTTGAATTTTGCCTTCTGTCGGTTTAATCAGATCGACTAACATCCGGATGGTAGTTGTTTTCCCGGCACCATTGGGCCCCAGAAAACCGAAAATTTCACCTGGTTTAACATCAAAAGTGACATCCTTAATGATCCATTTGCGTCCAATCTTTTTCTTCAGATGATGCACGGACAATACGGAATCAGTCTGTTCTTGTGCCATTTATTTTCCGCTCCCTTCTGCTGGAGTCCCTGCCTGATATTCCTGTGCAATCCGAACCGCAATCTGCTCGTAGCCTTCTCCATTGGGATGAAAATGATCTGACGACAAATACTGTCCCAGGTGATTTTCAAACAGATCAAATGTAGGCACAAGTGTCATCTTGTCCTCGTTGTTCAGAACCTTCATTGCAGCATCGTTCCATGCAGCTACAACCGCATTTCCTGGCTCTTTGAGTTCTTTCACATCCCCAAACGGATTGTATAGCCCTATGTAGGCAATCTGTGCATCAGGGTTAATTTCTTTCACTTTCTTCAAAATCTCCTGCAAACGCTTCGACGTCTCCGGTAACGCCGCAGCAAGTGTTTCTGCCGTTGGCGCGTCTTCTCCCTGGAGAACCTGTCCACCCTGGAACAGATCATTGGCTCCGATCGACAACAGTATAAAGTTGGATTGCTGTAAGACATAACGTACGCCCTGTTCATCTAACTTGTTCAACAATGCGTCTGTTCTCAAACCATTCACACCCATATTGTTCAGCACCTGCACATCATATCCCTGATCTTTGAGCAAATTACCTGCCCGTCTTACAAATCCAAGCCCTTCGTCATCCCCTGTACCTCTTGCCAGGGAATCACCAATCACAGCCATTCGAATTTTGCCATCATTCACCGCAGGCTTTGATTGTCCGTTTTCCTTGGCAGGTGACGTTGTTTGCTGTCCTGTACCTAATTGGGCATCTCCCTCAGGAAAAATAACGTCTTTAATGGCGTATCCAAATCCAAATAACAGCAGTAATGTTGTTAATATGGATACTGTACTAATGGTTCTCCAGATCCATGGCGCTGAATCAAGATTTCTTTTTTTCATTCATCACATCTCCGCTCATGTACACCTGGCCGGGTACTTAAAATTTAAAATGATTTTACATTAAGATGACGCTTTTTCTAAATAACATAAATGTTCTGTCGTTAATTTGCAAATTTTGCCGCTATATAAGTAGAATTCAATATTAAATATGCTTCTACAAAAAAAAGCTATGTCACACACAGCTTCAAGCTGTGATGACATAACCTTTTTTTGAACTAAAATCAGAATTTTCTTCAATAAGATTAATTATTTGCCGATAAATTCTTGAGCCCAATATCCGTTATAGTATCCAACACCGATTTTTGTGAAGTTTTTGTTCAGGATATTCGCACGGTGACCTTCGCTATTCATCCAGGCAGTAACAACCTCTTGAGGTGTTTTTTGCCCTTTTGCGATATTCTCGCCAGCATAGCTGTAAGTTACTCCGAATTGTTTCATCATGTCAAACGGAGAACCATAAGTCGGTGATTGGTGATCAAAATAATTGTTGTTGCTCATATCTTTAACTTTGGCTACAGCCACTTTGTCCAACAGAGCATCGGAAGCCAATGCGCTCAGGCCAGCTTTGGCACGCTCAGCATTCACAAGTTTTACGACTTGAACTGCAAAATCCGATTGTGTGCTCTCGCTGCCACTGTTGCCTGTGTTGCCTGTAGTTGTTCCAGTTCCAGTTCCACTATTTGAAGGATCTTTGGCTGGTGTAGTTGCCGGTTTCTCTTCTTGAGTTGGTTTTGCTGGTGTTGTCGGTTGAGCTGGCTTCGTAGTTTGATCAGGCTGTGCTGCAGGCTTCTCTACTGTTGTTTGCCCTTCGCCAGTGGATACAGTGTAACCATTATCTTTCAGCCATTGTTCAATGTACGCTTTTAAGCTTTCCGCACTCGTAATTTTATACGTTGTAGTTTTAGTAGTTGTTTTATATGATGCATCTGCAGCTGAAGCGGAAGCAGGGAGCATAACCCCTACGGCGAGTACGGCTGTCAGACTGCTGGTTACGACGGTTTTCATCCATTTCTTCTTCAAATTCATTCATCTCCTTAGAAATATTAGTTATGACAACTTTGTAATTAATACTCTTGGAGTATATCAATTGAATAGTAGATTGTGAACCCATAAATTATGGAAAAGTAACTTTTTTGTCATTTTTCAACCTGTTTCAAAGGGGTTTGGACGGTTTATAGTACATTGCACCATATCCTGCAACTTGCTCTTAAAACGCTGGTATATCAGCCAAAATCGCAACCATCAACCTTAAAATACGGCATAAAAAAATGGCATCCGGACAAGAAATGCTCGCCGAATGCCACTTAGCTTCTATTTATCATTCACCACACCAAAAACGTGAAGATCGCGATATAATAAAACTCTTTTTCTATAGAAGGACTTTACTGAAACGATAGCCTCTCTTCTGGAAACCAATATGCTCGTAGAAAGAATAGGTTGTTGAAGTCACTTCACGGTTCGCTCCGGTGACAAACAATTGTTTCCCACCTTGCTGTCTGCCCCAATCCTCAGCACGAGCCATCAGACGACGGCCAATTCCGCCCCCACGATGTTCTTGCCCTACAATCAAGGACGTAATTTGGGCGGCAGGTTCCGGATAGGCATGACTTTGCACACATTGCAAGCCAATCACACCAATAATCTGTTCATCCACTTCGGCAACAAGCATGCATGCGTTTGGATTGCTTTCCAAGCATTCAATGCGCTCTTTCATGACATTGGCTGTTGTCGGATAGCTAACCTCTCGCATCAGTCCCGTTACCGCTTCAGCATCTCGCAGTTCACACTCTCGGATCATCAGTACAGGGGCCTCAACATTATTGGACATGATTTACCTCCACTTTCAGCATATTAGCGGCTTGTACCGCTGTTTTACGAGCTTCTTCCACATCTTGGCCGGCACTTAACGCTACGGCCATTCGGCGTCCCACTTTGGTCTCAGGTTTGCCAAATACACGAACCTGAGTACGAGGAAGCGCCAGTGCTTCTTCAATCCCGCCTACAGTAAAGTCAGATGTTTCATCATTAGCCTTCAGCGTTGCTGAAGCTCCCGGTGTCAGTAAATGTACATCTGTGACCGGAAAACCAAGAATTGCACGCACATGCAGCGCAAACTCGGAACTATCTTGCGTGACCATGGTTACCATACCTGTATCATGCGGACGAGGCGATACCTCGCTGAACACAACTCCATCTGATGTCAGGAATAATTCAACCCCGAACAGTCCATAACCACCGAGTTCATCGGTAACCAACTTGGCAATATGACAAGCTTGCTCCCATTGCTCCGGTGTCATCGCGTGAGGCTGCCACGATTCGACATAATCCCCATCTTTCTGAATATGACCGATCGGAGGACAAAATACAGTCCCTGAGACAGATCTAACCGTGAGCAGCGTAATTTCGCTGTCAAACTTCACAAAGCTTTCCACAATGACACGTACGGATTTGCCACGTGCTCCAGAAAGAGCAATGTTCCAGCAATTCTCTACGTCATCCGGTGTGCGGCATACACTCTGCCCTTTACCGGAAGAACTCATTAGTGGTTTGATGACGCATGGTGTACCCAATTCACGAACAGCTTCCTGAAGTTGTTCCAGGTTGTCCGCAAAAAGATAGGCCGCTGTCGGAAGGTTCAATTGTTCGGCTGCCAGACGGCGGATGCCTTCGCGATCCATCGTCAAACGAGCAGCACGGGCCGTAGGAACGACACAAAATCCTTCTTCCTCAAGCTCGAGTAAAGCTTCTGTTGCGATTGCTTCAATCTCAGGTACGATGTAATGAGGTTGTTCCTTTCGGATCAATTGCTTCAAAGCTTCGGCATTTAACATGTCGATGCAGTAAGACCGATGTGCAACCTGCATGGCAGGTGCGTTTTCGTAGCGATCAACAGCGATCGTCTCTACTCCCAGTCGCTGGGCCTCAATAACGACCTCTTTTCCCAATTCTCCGCTGCCCAGTAGCAGCATTTTTTTGGCTTGAGCCGAAAATGGAGCACCCCACATGTTCTTTCCAATCCTCCCAAAGAGAAATCTTCTATATCTATCTCTCTATTTTCGGGGTTTTGGTTAAAGATTGCAAGAGTGCTCCCTATTTTTCTTGTGAATTTTACAAGATTTTTTGTGTTTTTTCGATCAATTTTTACAAAAATCTGTATTGAGCTTCTATTAACCCATTATAAACTCCTTGTTTCTGGATAAGTTGCTCATGGTTTCCTTCTTCCTTGATTTCACCATGATCCAGCACGATAATGTTATCCGCATTTCGGATCGTGGAGAGACGGTGGGCCACCATAAAGGAAGTTCTTCCTTTCAGCAGCACTTTCAAAGCCTCCTGAATTTTGAGCTCCGTTTCGGTGTCGATGCTGGCAGTCGCTTCATCCAAAATCAAGATTCGAGGGTCAGCCAGCAAGGCACGGGCAAAGGATAACAATTGCCTTTGGCCCATGGATAATACATTCCCGCGTTCTTCAACTTCCGTATCATATCCACCCGGCAGCTTCATAATAAATTCATGGGCATTAACAGCCTTCGCAGCTTCTTCCACTTCTTCATCGGTTGCATCCAGTCGTCCAAAACGAATATTATCGCGAATGGTGCCAGAGAAGATAAACGTATCCTGCAGCACAATACTGATCTGGCTGCGCAGACTTTCAACCGTTACATCCCTTACATCCTGACCATCAATGGTGAGACGTCCGCCAGAGATGTCATAGAACCGGCTGATCAGATTGATAATGGTACTTTTACCTGAACCCGTATGACCTACAAGGGCAATCGATTGTCCGGCACCTGCAGCAAAACTGATTCCCTTCAGCGCCTGTCTGCCCTTCTCATATTCAAACACGACATTGTCGAATACGATATCTCCTTTAATAGAAGCAAGCGGCTTGGCTCCAGGTTTATCTGCAATACTCGGCTCTTCATCCATAAACTCGAAGATCCGTTCGGAGGAAGCCATGGCTACGAGCAATTGATTGTACATCTGTCCCAGACGGTTGATCGGGTCCCAGAAGTTGCCGACATAGTTGGCAAAGGCTACAAGCAATCCGATTGTCAGCTGCCCCTCTTGAATCAGATAAGCACCAAACCAGAACAGGATTAACGTTCCAAAGCCGCCCGTAATTTCAATCAGAGGACCAAAGCCCTGGTTCATGGCCGATGCTCTGTCCCATGATTTTTTGCTCGACAGATTCATGTTGTCAAAATACTTCATGTTTTCTTTTTCCTGCGTATACGCCTGAGTCACACGAATCCCCTGAATGGATTCATTCAAGTGGGAATTAATACGGGAGTTCTTCATGCGTACATCCTGCCAGGCCCGGCGGATCAGCACACGCAGTTTGGTCGAAATAATAAACATGAGCGGAACCGTAATAATGACCGCGAGGCCCAGTTTCCAGTTGATCAGCAGCAAAATGACGATAATACCGAGCAGCTGCACACAGTCAATCATGACGTTGACCGCACCGTTAGTGAACAAATCCTGCAGGGAGTTGATATCATTGGTGACACGCACCAGCACCGAGCCCGCAGGTCTTTTGTCAAAGAAGTTAAAGGACAGCTTCTGGATATGTTTGAACAGATCCGAGCGAAGATCGTAAATGACCCGTTGCCCGATAACGTTCGTCAATTTGATTCGGTACGTATTAGCCGCCCATTGAATCAGATACAACACAAGCACAGAACCAGCAATAATATAAAGCATCGTTAAGCTTGGCAACCCCGTTGCAGGTGCAATCGCTTTATCAATCGCCAAACTGATCAAAAATGGAACGGACAATTTCGTAATGGTACCCAAAATCATCATTAGAATAATGAGTGGCAAAAGTTGTCTTGCATAAGGTTTCATGTACGAGAACAAACGTCCGAACTCACGCCAGTTAAACGGTTTTTCAATTATTTCGTCGTCCTGATATACAAAACGTTCATTCATTTTCTTGTCAGAGGTCTCTTTGACCTCGCGCCTGTCGGCTACCGTTTCGGCACTCATGAATTCACCTGCTCCCCAGCCTCTCGCTTACCGCGGGCAATATAATCTGCGTATTGAATCTCATATACGTCCCGGTAAGGCCCAGGCTCTTCAATAAGACGTTTGTGTGTGCCACGTTGAACGACCCGTCCTTCATCCAGCACCAGTATCTCATCTGCGTGACGCAGGGAAGAGATCCGATGCGCAATGATAAACGTCGTTCTGCCACGCATGACTTCCTGGAATCCAGATTGAATTTCATGTTCAGTTTCCATGTCGACTGCACTGGTTGCATCGTCCAGAACGAGAATTTTCGGATTCTTGAGCAAAGCCCTTGCAATTGCAATCCGCTGTTTCTGTCCTCCCGACAAACCCATTCCACGCTCCCCTACAACCGTATCGTATCCTTCAGGGAATTCCATGATAAAATCATGGGCTTTCGCCAGTTTAGCGGCACGGATAATTTCGTCCATTGTTACATTTTTGAGTCCATATGAAATGTTGTTGCGAATGCTGGATGAGAACAGGAACGTTTCCTGGAACACAGAAGCAATCTGACTCCGCAGGCTGCGAATGCCAATATCCTTAATATTTTTGCCGTCCAGCTTGATGGTGCCCGAGTTCACGTTGTATGCACGCATCAGGAGCTGAATAATAGTTGATTTACCCGAGCCTGTTCCTCCCAGGAAGCCTATGACAGAGCCTGGTGGGGCATCAAAGTTAATATCAGTCACTGCCGGCATTTTATTGCCGTAGGCAAAGGTAACGGACTCGAAGGTCACATGCCCTTTGACTTGATCTGCTTCTACAATGACTGGATCTTCTGTCTCTTGTACATCTACCGGCGTATTCAAAAGTTCCAACACCCGTTCACCCGATGCTTTGGATTGCGTATAGTTGTTGATATGGAATCCAAGGTTCCACATTGGACCGATTATGTACCAGATCAAACTGAAAAAGGCAACGAGTTCACCGAGTGTTAACGTTTTCTGAATAACCATGTTTCCACCAATGAGGAGCAGAAGAACTACGCTGACCGAAGCGAGAATCTCCATGATCGGAAAATATTGACTCCATAAGGTTGCTGCATGAATCTGGTTCGTTTTGTAACGCTCGTTGCGGACGGAAAACTTCTCCACTTCGTGAGGCTCACGTGCAAATGACTTTACAGTACGTACACCTGTAATATTCTCCTGTACTGCTGTCGTCAAAGAGCTGAGTGCCAGCCGCATTTCTTGGAACGCAGGGTGAATTCGTGATTCGAATCTCAGCGCAACGAAGGCAAGCAGAGGAATACATATGAGCGTTAGCAAGGTAAGCTTCCAACTCATGGTCATCATCATGATTGCGCCGAATACGACCATCAGAACCATGTTGAGAATTTGAGCGAAGCCAAATCCGATAAAGTTGCGGATCGCTTCGAGATCTCCCGTGAGGCGGGACATCAAGTCTCCCGTTTTGGCCGTGTCGTAATACCGGAAGGATAAAAATTGAAGCTTTTCGTAACAAGCGTTACGAAGTCGGTAAGCCAGGAAGTTTCCGAGACGCCCTCCAAAAAGACCGTGTAAAAATTGCATTCCCGCTTTCAAAATAACGACACCTAATACCGTTAAAGCAAGTTTGGGAACGTCTTCAAAATTGCGCGGAGTGATGACGTCATCAATCAGTATCCTTAGCAGGTTCGGATACACCAGCCCAAGCGCGGTCGCTATGGCGAGGCATAAGATCGATAAAAATAAATACGTGCGCTTCTCCCAGAAAAAGATCTGCAATTGCCTGAGAACATCCATGTCTCTCCTCCTCTTATATCGTTCAAAAACAGTATGAACATTTATGAAGTTTATCACCGTCCCCCATTCGCGGCAAAGCGAATAAGCGACCATATTCAGGCTACTTTCACCTTAATGCGTCATTAAGGGAGGTAGATACCCTCCTATCAATCAAATGTTTGAATATTCTCTTCCTTTCAGGTTGTTCGTACCAAAAAAGGCTCCCTGTATGCCTTTACAGGCAGGGGCCTTTTTGGGTACAACGACAACATTTCAACATATCGCTGTATAACTCATTTTGTTTTAAAACCGTTTCCATACATACATGGATTTGAATCCCTTTTATTCACGTTCGATCTGCCCCAGTTGTACAGCCAGACCCTCCCATTCTTCGGCAGGGATTCCACTGGTCAGCGTCTCGTGAAGGGCACTCACGGCCTCCTCAAGTCTCTCTTCCAATTGACGAGAATGATGCCGCAAAGACTGCCCAAGCTGGTTGTCATAGAATTGAACCAGCTTATTCTCCGCGTCAGGCAGAACATCGATCACCATCTGTTTAATTATGGGGTCAAGTGCCTCCTGCAGCCGCTGTCGTCCATCTCCTTCGAAGAACTGCTTCGGATTACGGAAATAACTCAGATATGCTTTCCAACCTGAAGGTTCTTCCAGACGCACCTCTTCCAGGACAGGTGTACTCCAGCGTTCGTTCAGCGGCAACGACAGATCCATACCTCCGGACACTCGTTTCAATTCATCTACACAATCGGTCACTTGCTTGTGCAGCCAAGTCTGACCCGCCTGTTCAAGTCTGAGTGTAGTGGCAAGCAGTTCCTGCTCCAGTTCAATGGCGATCATGCGCAGCAATTCACGACCACAGGCTGCGAATGCTGCTTTCAGATTCCCGCGATCCTCGCGAAGAACGGATGGATGGAACGCTTCAGCCATGAACAGACCAAAACGGTAGCCCAGGCGCTGCCGCACATGGAAGAGCAGTTCAGCCGTTTCCTGAGCCAGTTCTGCCTTCATGGACCGTTCCGCGAGCAAATGTACCCTCTGAAGGGACTGTTCCTGGATGGAGCCCAGCTCATCCCGGCGTCGCTGTAGAACCTCTTCCCCCTGAGTCGCATCCTCGGCACGTGTCTTCAGTCGTTTGATCACCCGTGCGATCTCTTCAGAAGCTCCACCAACCGCAAGGTCCGCAAGCTCACTTCCTGCAAACCGGTTAAATTCTTCCTCGAACCGAATGAAGCCGGATTGCTCCAATAATGTCGCATCGTTGCCCGTCTTGCCTTCCAATGCCAGCATGCTGGATACAGGAAAGAGACGTGGTGCCCGAATGCCATTACTGCGCAGCTGCGTGCTCACATGGTCCAGAACCTGCTCCAACTCCTCTTCAGAGGAAGACAAATCACTCGCATTAACTACAAAGAACATCTGATCCATCGCCGAGCTGTCTTTCACACGTCCCAATTGATTCAGGAACTGTCGGTCTCCCTGAGAGAAGGCATGATTGTAGTACGTTACGAAAATGAGTGCATCCGCATTCTTCATATAATTGAAAGTGACACCCGTATGACGGGCATTCACGGAGTCAGCCCCTGGCGTATCTACAAGGACAATGCCTTGTTCTGTCACATCACAACTGTAGTACAGGTCAATACTGTCGACAAAACAAGATTTCTTTTCATTCGCGACAAAGTTACGATATCCGTTCAGATCCACCAGCACATCCTGGCCGAGTTGAGCTGCGGTATCCTCCCAGCCTGCTGCGGCTGCCTGCAAAAAGCTGTAATGCGGACGCCCTGCCGGATGCACATCCTGTGGTGAAAGGGCTTTGACGCGTTTTTGCCAGTCTGCCCCAGGCTCGCCCAGTCCAAGCAAGCGGAAGGAGTACGCGAGATCCTCCTGGAAGGCGTCCGGGGTCTTCATCCGGACCCGGGCAGTTCCATGCTCCGCGCCACCGGAAGGAGCCATGATCCGGTTAATGGCCGCTGTCGTTGGATGCGGCGAGACCGGTAACACAGCTTCGCCCAGCAACGCGTTGGCGAAGGAGGACTTGCCGGCGCTGAACGCTCCGAACAGCGCCAGCGTAAACGTGCCGCCCTCAAGCGAAGCCGCGCGGGCACGCAGATCCCGTACCGCCGACCCCATGGCGGGGTACGGCTCTACCAGCGCAGCGGCGGCTTCCAGCCGTGCCGCCGCTGCGTCCAGGCGCCGGCGGCGCTGTGCGCCAGCCGCCGGCTGCCCAGGCACCGCCGCTTTGCGCGGCGGCGGTGCCCCTGGAGTCTGTGGCTGCGCAGCCACAGACTCCGCCGTGCCCGTGTGCGGGCCGGGTGCTTCACCCGGCTCGTGCGCGGGCACGGGCGGGCCCTGCACCTCCGGCAACAGCCCGGAGGTGAGGGGGCCCGCAGGCGCCAGCAGGCTGCGCAGCCCTGCTGCCTCGGCGTCGGCGGCGCGCTGCAGCGCCGTGTAGCGCGCCGCCGACGCGGATTGCGCCATCAGCGCTGCGCGGCTGGCGTCCAGCGCCTGGAGCGCGGCTTCGCCCTGCGCGCCAAGCGCTTCAAGCAAGCGGTCGGCCAGCATCATGGCCGACCTGCGGTAACGGGCCTCAATCTCGCCCCGTATATCTTTGCTGAATTGAAGCACATACTCGGGAGATACTTCTGCGCTAGTGCTCCGTTTCATCTCCAGCAGTGCTTCATCTACCGCAGGCAGCTCCGCGTTCAGCGCCTGCTCCCATTCAGCGCCCCACAGCTGGTGGGCTTCACCCAGCTGTCTGAGCATGGTACGGATATGTACCTCTACCTGTCCTGAGGCCTGATCCTGCAACAGTCTCACAAGCTCAGCGGCCCGACGCTGTTTCTCCTGCTCTGTCTTGCCACCAGAGAACAATAAACCTACCCGAAAACCGGGTTTACGGCTCTCCAAATAAGCCGCAGCAGAGGCACGAATATCAGCCGGGGTCAGGTTCGCATTCGCCAGAAGGGATTCCAGTTCCGCCCGAAACTTCTCCCGTTCACGCGATGGTTTGGAACGAAGTTCGGCTTCCTGTTGATCCAGCAGACCCAACTCCCGTTCCAGGCGTTCGATACCTTCCTTGCCCCCAACTTCCTCCAGGAGCGCTGTCTCTTCCTCTTCGCGTTCTTCCGCCTGTCTTGTCAGATGCTGCTCCGTCACATGGCTCGCAGAGCTCGCAAGGCTGTGCTTGATTAACCCTTCCTTCTCCTTCATCATATGTTCAATCAGTTGAGGAAGCTGCTGCCACTGGCTGTAACGATGCTCCTTGTCGCGAAGTGAAGTAAACAGCAGACCATCATACCGAACTTCCCAGGCAGCAAAAATAGCTTCTACACCTTCAACATATTGGTCAAACGAAAGCTCCCGTTCCCGATGTTTATCAATCTGGTTTACGATCAGAAACAACGGTTTGCCCCAATCCGATAGACTTTTGGCAAAAGAAAGATTGCTTTCCGATTGCACATGGTTATAATCCATCACATAGAACACCACATCGGCAAGATGCAGTGCTGAATGGGTTGCAAGGCTGTGCCCCTGATCGGTCGAATCCACGCCTGGCGTATCAAGTAATACCGCATCATCTTTCAGTAAGGGAATGTCATCCCATACTTCAATGGAGGTATATGCCCCACCATTCTTGCAATACTCTTCCAATTGTTCTGGCGAAACCTCAAGTACTCCCGCTGAATTGTCAGCGCTTACGTTCGATGACGTATAAATAAGTGCTCTCGGCTCACCGTTGCGGATGGATACAACATTCGCACTTGTAGGTACAGGACTCGAAGGCAGAACCCGCTTGCCGCATAAACTATTAATTAGACTCGATTTGCCTGCCGAGAAGTGTCCACAAAACGCAATCGTTAACTGTTTCATTTCCGCCTTACTGATCAAATCCGTTAAAGCCTGTACAGCTGTATGGTCCCCTGTCTGCTCCATCGCTTCTCGCAGTGGAAGCAGAGGTTTAGCCATCTCTACTGGGTAATCTGTTCTGGACATGACTGGCCTTCCCCCTGGCTCCTCTAATTTGACATCTGGTCCGATGTCTTTATCTTATAATTCATTTATTTTACCATTATCAAGTTTGAAATTGAACGGTTGGAATTCTCCACATAAAAAAATAAAACCGATGCTGTCGGTTTTATCTGTGAAACGATTGGATACCATAAGCTTGCTGCGTCCATGCCCCATGGATCACCTTCAAAAGGATAACCTGTGACATAGAAGCAGCACATCTTATTATTTCAAATCTCTTAAGAAACAGCGTTCTCCATCGAAGGCAGCAAAATTTCAAATACTTGTCCATGCTGCAAAATCGTAATGTTACGACCTTTGTCTCTCATGACAACCACTTCTGGTTTCGTGGACATACGCTCCAGATAATGTTCAGGCACATCGCCAGAATGGCTTACAGTGATACCTTCTACTTCTTTTTCTTCGTTCTCAGCCATTTCCTGTTCAACGATTTGTTCGAAAATATCGGAGAAGGCCTCAAAATTGTCAGTGTACACGGAAATGCATTTCATGATTACTCATCCTCTTCTGCTCATTAATTTATTTTTCGTTTTGGGGTTATGGCACGTTCCTTATCTTTCCTGATTTGGGACGTTTTCATACGCTTTTTACCTTCTCTGCATATGTCCAGCAATGGACAGACATGACATTGAGGGTTTTGTGCCTTGCAATGGTAGCGTCCAAAAAATATGATCCGGTGATGGGTTAAAGTCCACTCATCCCGGGGTACGCGCTTCATTAGTTTTTTCTCGACCTCAAGTACGGAATCATCCCAACCTGCCAGTGCCAACCTTTTGGATACACGTTCAACATGCGTATCCACCGCAATCGCCGGGACTCCAAATGCATTGGATACAACGACATTTGCCGTTTTCCGCCCGACACCAGGGAGCGTCACAAGCTGATCATGTTCCTGCGGTACATCACCGCCATACTGCTCTATTAAAATTCGGCACATGTTCTGAATATGCTTGGCCTTGTTTCGGTACAAGCCGATACGCCGGATATCCTGCTCCAGCTCTTCGAGAGGAACAGACAGATAATCGGCAGGACTGGTGTACTTTTTGAACAAGTCTGCGGTTACCTTGTTTACCGTTTCGTCGGTGCACTGGGCAGACAACAGGACGGCTACAGTCAATTCAAACGCGTTGCTGTGATTTAATTCGCAATGTGCATCAGGAAACATTGCTTCCATTGTATCGAGTATATGCCTAACAGTGGCTGCATTCATGAAGAGCTACCTCCCACAAAATGACTCCACGCGGTGGAGCCTTACTTCGAAGCTTCTTTCGAGTACTTTGCGGGGACCCCAAAAATCTTGCAAAAAAAACGTCCTGATGCGGGAAAGATCCCGCATCAAGACGGTCATTCTTTTGATCCTCGAAAAGAAACGATTACTGTTTTTGTATCTCCAGTACAACGTTGTTCAGGAGATACAATACAATATTATCATTATCTTTGAGAGATTGCACGCTTAAAGTGTTGTCACCCTGGTGAACAAATGCGCCTGTACCCAGTGCAAAACGATAATTCGTGTCCGATGTGGACTCACGTTTAACCAAAATTTGGTTACCAACTCCATCATAAGACCAGAACTGTTTGCTCATGACTGTCAACACTCTGAAACGGGTGGAATTATCCGTATCCTTCGTCATTTCAACACGATCACCTACAGTAAGACTGCCAAGAGTAGTTAATGTAGATCCCGATTTGACCACTTTTACAGAACCACTAACAGGAACCGTCTCACTTTGACCATTAAACAGTTTCAGTGTAACTGACGAAGCATCAACAGATGTAACCTCCGCAAGCGTACGTTTAACAACTTGAACCGCTTTAGGCGTCGTTCCCTCAAATGTAACGTTAATCAGGTTGCCGGCTGTCAACTGCGAGACCGTAATAGTCTGACCGCTTTCCCCTGTCAGTACCGCTTGATCAACGTAGAACTGACTTGTCAGCGAATCCGATTTCACACGAACACGACCATTGGTCTCTACAGAGACTACTTCAAATTGAGCCACGGTGTTCAAAGCCACTTTTTGCACATAGTCCTGATTCGAACCCAGCGTAACTGTGACACTGTCACCGATCTTCAGATCACTCAGACTTGCTCCAGATTTGTTGTAGATCTCGATGGTTGGAACTGTAGAGTACGGTACTGTTACCGTCTGGCTTCCGGACAACAAACTGATTTTTCTGCCCGCAGTATCGATGCTGCTAATTGTGCCTTCGTATTTGTAGATCACTTTAACGGATAACGCACGAGTTCCCACATACGTCAGATCCAATTTGCGGCCATCATTCAACAAAGGCTCCAACCCAGCAAGTGTAGGCTTCGATGTGTTGTAGTCCAGCTTCGTTTTGTCATCGAGCGTGAACACAAACGGTTTTTTATTGCTGTCGAGAATCGTCAATACTTTTGTTTTGCTGTTGTAGGATACAACGGAAACCCCGTTCATTGGCTCCATCTGACGTCCGATCACTTGAATGCGCGTCACACGATCTTCAGAATTTAACGTAAGCTCAACCTGATCCCCATTGGTTGCATCCGAAATCAGATCATTCAGCGTAGCATCCTGGATTCCATTAATTACGACTTCCGGCTTCTCTGCTAGCAGCTTCGCTTCCAATGATCCACCTTCACGTTTAAACGTCAGTGTCGATTGGTTACCACCGACCTCCACCAGTGTACCGCGTAAAGACTGCTCTACACCTTGCGACAATTCGATCGTTTGCAGGATGCTGTCTTTCACCGTATACTTCACTGCACTTCCCGCTTTGAGCTCGGCCAGGGAAAGGATTCGGTCCTGGTAACGAATGATCAGATTATCGTTGTAGGTATATTGCTCTGTAGTTCCGGCAGCATTGGTAAGCTTGATCGTTTTGGCAGCAGTCGTTACTTCCGCAACAACGCCACTATCACTTTTGTTGACAATACCGGACTTCACACGAATAACAACTGTCTTTTTGTCAGCAGAGAACGTCTCACGCTGTACTTCAATGGTGCTGTCTGCTGTTATATCAGACAGTTTGATTGCATTTCCGTTTTGATCGATAAATGCCGTTGCCTCATCATAGCCGTACGTTTCATAATTCTCGCCTACAAACAAGCCAATTTTATTCCCTGACAATGAACGGGCAAACGTACCTTCAACGCTTTCTACCTGTGGTGTAGCATCAACCACTTCGACATAGGAAGCCGTACCGGTAGTACCTACAATCTGAACTTTTGTATACAGCTTCACATCCGCAGACGATGCACGGGATTCACTGTCTTTTGTAAAGTAAGGTGTACTGCTGTTCACTGCGAAGTTGACAGCTTTTCCGTCCACAACCAGCGTGATCTGCCCATCTTTTAATCCAGTTACATAACCCGTGGATGTGTTCGCATACTTCGTATCCGTTAACGTTTCGCCACGGCTGAAGAATGTAGCGAGTTGGGCACGCGTTACAGAGCCAGTTGGATTAAATTTGTTGCCATCTACACCTTTGGCCAGATCCAGGCTTACAGCCAGATTGATGTACCCTTTGCCACTTTCGGAAATACTATCATTATCAGCAAATCCGGTAGATTGGTTGTTTTGCGCCTTCGCTTCAGCATCTTTGTTCAACGAACGGATCAGCAATTTCGTAATCCATTCACGTGATGCTGGTTTCTGTCCCCATGATGTTTTCGATACATCCACAGTGGATTCTTCCGTTTTATCAATGAGTCCCAGTTGAAGCGCCAAAGCGACATATGGCTTGAAATAGTTTCCCACTTCCATATTTGTCGGTAATGCCGTAGCCGTGCTGTCGTTCAACTGGTTCTCCTTGTTCATAAAACGGATCGCCATCGTCACAGCTTCCTGCTGCGTTACCGCGTCTCCCGGACGGAACAGGCCGTTGTTACCGAGAAGAATACCTTGATAGGCCAGCTTGTACACATGTTTCTCAGCCCAGTATCCGACCTTGATATCACTGAACAAACCGGTTGGTGCAGCTGTATTGCTTACAGTTGCAGTCTGGCCTTGCCCCGTATCTGTTGATTCTGCTGCCATGGCAGCTCCGCCGGCGCTAAGGGCCATCATGCCTGCAAGCACGGCTGAAACTACTTTTTTAGAGTGTGATGGATTGTTATATTTAAAAGTCACCTGTGATTCCCCTCTCTCATGTAAAACGGCCGATATTCCGCAGATTCACGGTAAAACAACATGCTGTACAACCTATTCGGATCGTGTCATTGGATGCTCAAGATCCACATGTCCCATCAAACTCTCGGATTTCTGGCCGTCTACCAGCAAATCAAGCGATTTGACTTCATCAAACTGGAAGAACGTTTGCTTCAAAGCATCAATGGCAAATACTTCACCACCTGCACCAAGACGTGCTGTATCCGGCATATGGATATCCAAGGTAAGCGCACCGTCTTTGAACTGAACAGATTTCAATTCAATTTCTTTCGCCCAAAGCGGAACAAGTTTATCGTCCTTGCTTTGTTGCAGCGCTGCAAATGCAGCCTTGTACTTGGCATCATCCGAAGCGTAAGTAATATCTGCCGTTGCTTTGTGCAATTCCAACTCTTCCAGATCTGTGTAGTACACATCAATGGTTTTCTTCTCATTACCTTCGGATGTTCCAGGCTTCTCTGAAGTAGTTCCACCCGATGGAGTCGTTGTACCCTCCGTAGTGCCTTCTGTTGTACCCGGTGTCGTTGTCGTTGTATCCTCCGGATCCACGGTTACAGGTTCAGTAATATCCGTCTCATTCTGATTCTCAGACGCATTATTCTCTGTTCCCGCACCTTGAGTCTGATTTGGAGCTGGAGCAGCTGTTGGCTTGCTTCCACATCCAGCAGCAACTGTCATAACCGTTACCAGCAGCGCTGCAATCCATAATTTTTTGTTCATTCTAACTCCGCCTCCTGATCATAAGGGTTGAACCCTTATTTAATTCCCAGATACTCCTTGATCCCTGCAACAATCCCTTTGGCTACACTGTTCTGGAAACTTTCAGTGAACAATGCCGCTTCATCACTCTTGTTGCTCAGGAAACCAGCTTCCAGCAAAACAGCCGGCATCGTTGTTTCACGGGTTACGTGGAGACTTGCCGTTTTTACTCCGCGGTCCTTCAGACCAGATGATTGCAGAAGGTACTTGTGCATCACCGAAGCCAATGCCTTGCTATTCGAACGGGTGTAATACGTCTCCACACCGTTTGCCGCTGCAGACCCGCTGTTCGCATGAATGGAAATAAAGATATCCGCCTTCAATTTTTCTGCGATCTTTACTCGTTCACTCAAAGCCAAAAATGTATCATCGCTGCGCGTCAGCACAACGTCAATGTTAGATTCTTTTTTCAGCAATGCTTCTACTTTCAGAGCCATTGCCAGATTGAAGTCTTTTTCCTTCTTGCCGGTTACACCGATGGCTCCCGGGTCCTGATCACCATGTCCAGCGTCTACAACAACAACTTTTTTGCCATTGTTTCCAACAGGAGGTTGCGGCGTTGTAGTGCCTTCTTTGTTCAGATCAATCATAACCAGACCGGAGTCACTTTGCACGTCATAACCTTTGGCAGTGCTCAGATCAATGACAAAACGAAGAGTAGAAGGACTATTGCTGTACAAGGAATAACGAATCTTCGATACATCCGGATATCCACTCACTACAAGCTGTCCATTCTGGTTGCTGTCCAGAGCTTGTCCTTCACTGAAAGAATCAGCGAATGCGGTATTTGGCAAGTCTATAACGATTCGATCCGGTCCTGTCATCGTGAAGACGTTCGGCTTCGTATTTCCGCTTGTTGCAATCAAAAAGCGGTTGTCACTGAAGCTGATGCCGTTCACCAGTACAAGACCCTCCTGATCCGATCCTCCACCATCATTACCAGAGTTCGGAGGAGTGGTTGTCCCGTTTCCGGAACCTGAATTCTGGGTAACTAATGTTACCGTCTTCGTTGTATTGTTCCAACCCACCTTAAGGCCCATTTGCTCACCAATGAACCTTAAAGGCACAAGTGTAGTTCCATTTTTCACGAGTGGCGGGGCATCCAGGTTCACGTTACTGCCGTTCACCGTTGCCGTCTTCTGTCCAACAATCATCTGCATGGCAGTGTTGTCTTTGCTAATAGTCACGGTGCTTGTTGCCTGTTTCCAGTCCACACCATATCCCAGGCTCTCCGAAATAACCCGAATCGGAACCATCACTTTGCTATTGATGATTTCCGCTTTGGCATCCGAAGGCTGCACAATTTCTTTCCCATCTAGGATAATATGCGTATCTGCTGCTGCATGACTATAGCCCGGGAAAACGAGCCCAAAGACAAATAACAGTACCAAAAAACCGAACTTCTTCATCCTTCACCCCTACCATTCTCATATTTTTTTGCCGCATGTTGTGAACCTTCAGCTCCGACTGACCACTGAGGCATTACCAGACACCTATTAGACGCCTCTCACTCTCAAAAGTTGCGAATATATTCCAACATAACAGAAAAAAAACGTTGTCAAATCAAGCTTTTTCTACATTTTATTGTCTGTATTTTTCCTTAATTATCAATTATGCATCTCGAAACAACGCACTAGCCTGACCTTCATATTTGCGCACGATCCACATTAAAGACCCAAATATTCAACAATTCCGTCTACGATGGCCTGTGCACATTTGTCCTGATAATCTTCAGTCAGCATCATTGCCTCATCAGCTGGATTACTCAGGAATCCAAGTTCAAGCAGAACTGCGGGCATCGTTGTTTCACGGGTTACATGCAGACTTGCCGTTTTGACTCCCCGGTCCTTAAATCCCGTAATCGGCAACACATGCTTGTGCAAAATGTCGGCCAATTCCTTACTTTCCTTACGACTGTACAACGTTTCAATTCCATTAGGAACAGGCGTTGTAAACTTGTTTCCATGGATCGACACAAAAATATCCGCCTGATTCAGTTGGGCGATATCCACACGCTGCTGCAGGGATAATTCCGTATCGTCCTGCCTTGTAATCACCGTCTGAATCTCCGTATGCTGTTGCAAAAGTGCCTGAACTTTGAGTCCCACAGCCAAATTAAAGTCCTTTTCATAGGCACCTGTCACACTGACGGCTCCCGACTGTCGTCCGCCATGTCCTGGATCGATAATGACAACCTTTTTGCCATCATTGGTTGGCACAGCAGGCTGACTTGTTGGTTCTCCATTACTCGCCGCAAGGTCAACGAGCAACACGTTGTTCTCGCCCAGTGACCATTTGGCTGTCGCCACCTGACTCAGATCAAGGACCACACGCACCGTTGAAGGCGTTTGGCTGAACATTGCATATCGCACCTTGGAAACCAGCGATGAATCCGTAACCAGAAGAGTCCCACTGCCATCCGGATTGGAAGCCTGTCCCTGGATGAACTCCTTGGCAAACGTGGTGCCGGGCAGATCTACGATAATACGATCAGGTTCGCTAAGACTGGAAACCTTCGGTGTGATTTTCCCGTTCGTCGCCAGGATCAGACGATCCCCGCCGAAGCTGATGCTTTGAAGCTTTGACAGACCATCCGGTTCAGGAGCTTCCACTGGGTCATTTTCACTTTCCGTACCGGCTACAGGAGGAATGCTAGATAGGCTAACTGTCTTGGTTCCATTGTCCCATCCCACCTGAAGGCCCATGCCTTCACCAACAAAACGTAACGGAACCAGTGTAGTCCCCTGTTTAATTAGAGGCGGAGAATCGAGACTCACCCGATTTCCATTCACGGTGGCCGCATCTTCGCCTGCCGTCATCTGGATACTGCTGTTGCCTTTGAGAATACGAACCGTCTGGGTAGCTTTCTCCCATTTCACCTGATAACCGAGGTTTTCCGAGACGATCCGAATGGGCACCATCACGATTTTGCCAGTATTCTCGGCCGGAGCTCCCGACGGCTGATTAATGGTCACACCGTCCAGCACAATCGAGGGAGACGAATCGGCATTTGCCATGACAGGAAATAAACATAGGAACAGAAAAACAAAGACTGCTGCCGACCATTTCTTCATACATCTACCACCATTCTGTTTGTCTTTTGAACCTTCGACCTGATTCGCTGTGGTGCAACACTCGACTCTATCTACCCTTCCATAATCTACTAATCAGTTTATCAGATATTGTCACTTCATCCGGTTACAACGTTGTCATATTTAGTCGGATTATCCTGCAATTCGAAGACAAATCGCTTCATTGCCAAATGCAAAAAAACCTCCAATTCGATCCAAGGAACGGTGAAGTTCCCTGCATGATTGGAGGTTAGATATACGAACTACAGATGAAAGATTAGACTGAGGCCGTTTGTCCAAACAGCTTTGCCGCGTGGCGCTGTTCATAAGCGGTAATTTCATCATCATGCTGGAGTGTCAGGCCAATATCATCCAGGCCTTGCAACAGGAACTGACGACGGTGCTCATCCAGATCAAAATCAATATGCAATCCGAGCGCATCTGTAATCGTTTTGTTTTCCAGATTGACATTCAGTTCATAACCTTCATGAGTCGCTGTACGCTGGAACAGATCTTCTACCTGCTCTTCCGACAGTTTGATTGGCAAAATGCCGTTTTTGAAGCAGTTATTGTAGAAAATATCCGCATACGATGGTGCAATTACACAACGGAATCCGTAATCCATAATCGCCCATGGTGCGTGCTCACGAGAAGATCCACAACCAAAGTTAGCGCGTGAGATCAGAATGGATGCTCCTTCGTAGCGAGGTTTATTCATTTCGAAAGAAGGATTGTTGTTGCCCTCTTCGTCAAAACGCCATTCATAGAACAAAAATTGTCCAAATCCGGTCCGTTCGATCCGTTTCAAAAATTGTTTTGGAATGATTGCATCTGTATCTACATTGACCCGGTCTACAGGTGCAACGATGCCTTGCAGTGTTTTGAATTCATCCATATCATTCGTTCTCCCTTCAATCCGTTCCTAGTTAAATAGCTGCTTCCGTTTTGAAATTCCAGTCACGTACGTCAACGAAGTGTCCTTTAACCGCTGCTGCTGCCGCCATTGCAGGAGATACAAGGTGAGTACGTCCTCCGCGTCCTTGACGTCCTTCGAAGTTACGGTTGGATGTCGAAGCACAACGTTGTCCTGGTTTCAGTACATCCGGGTTCATTGCCAGACACATACTGCATCCTGCATCACGCCATTCAAATCCAGCTTCCGTGAAGATTTTATCCAGACCTTCTTTTTCCGCCTGAATTTTAACACGTCCTGAGCCTGGTACAACGATCGCTGTAACATTGCTGGATACGGTGTGACCTTTGGCTACCTGTGCAGCAGCTCGCAGATCTTCAATCCGTCCATTGGTGCATGAACCGATAAATACATAATCAACCGGGATTTCGGAGATCGGTGTTCCAGGTTCCAAGCCCATATATTCAAGTGCTTTTTCAGCAGCTTTACGTTCGTTTTCGGTTGGCAGTTCAGCCGGGACAGGAACTTTCGAAGAAATGTCGGTTCCCATACCTGGGCTAGTACCCCAAGTTACTTGTGGAATCAATGTTTCCACATCGATTTCAACCACACGGTCGAATTCAGCACCTTCGTCAGTTACAAGCTCTTTCCAGGCAGCAACCGCTTCATCGAATTGGCCATCGGCAGGTACGTATTCACGTCCACGCAGATATTCAAATGTTGTTTCATCCGGAGCAATCATGCCCGCTCTTGCTCCACCTTCAATGGACATGTTGCAGACGGTCATACGCTCTTCCATGCTCAGTTCACGGATCGACTCACCTGTATATTCAATAACATATCCAGTAGCAAAGTCTGTACCGTATTTAGCGATGACTGCGAGAATCATATCCTTCGCCGTTACACCCGGGTTACGTTTGCCGACAAAACGGACTTCCATCGTTTTGGCTTTGGCTTGCTGCAAACATTGAGTTGCCATAACGTGCTCTACTTCACTCGTTCCGATCCCGAATGCGAGTGCGCCAAATGCACCGTGTGTGGAAGTGTGGCTGTCGCCACATACAATCGTTTTACCTGGATGAGTCAGACCGAGTTCAGGACCCATAACGTGTACGACACCTTGATCAATCGTATCCAGGTCATACAGTTTTACGCCAAAGTCACGGCAGTTTTGTGAAAGGGTGTCAATTTGTTGTTTGGAGATTGGATCTGTTATGTTGAACCGATCCTTCGTTGGAACGTTGTGATCCATGGTTGCAAACGTCAGCTCAGGGCGACGAACTTTACGGCCGCTCAGACGCAGACCTTCAAACGCCTGCGGGGATGTTACTTCATGCACCAGATGCAGATCGATATACAAAATGCTTGGTTTGCCTTCTTCCTGATGAATCACGTGATTTTCCCAAATTTTCTCAAACATCGTTTTTTTACTCATCATTTTCACCTCATCATAAGTTCGGTCCTTGGAAGAGCCTCATGTTGTATTCCTCTAAAAGTGAAGCTCTTGAATGACATAAATATATCACCCTGTCCTTGATTGTTCCAAGATATAATATCTATAGATGTAATAGGTTTAACCTATAATGAGGGGAGCGCAAATAAACCACTGCTCTACGCAGAGGTTTCAGTTGATAACAATTATCATTATCATATACATCTATACTACGTTCCAGCCTCTTCGCTGTCAATGCTTTTTATGTTAAACAGAAAAACAGCCCTGATACCAGGGCTGCGCTGTCTTCATTAACTTTTTACAATCAATTGCTGTATGCGCGGTTTTGTAATTATGCCAGACTACTACACGGATTCTACAAACCGTTATTGGCAATCACATCTTTGTACCAGAAGAAACTCTTTTTGCGCTTTCTCTCCAGCGTTCCGTTACCGTCATTATCCTGATCAACGTAAATAAAACCATATCTTTTCTCCATTTCGGAGGAAGAATAACTGATCAGATCAATAATGCCCCAACTCGTGTAACCCATCAATTCGACTCCATCGAGAATTGCTTCATGCATCTGTTCCATATGGGAACGGAAATAATCGATCCGGTAATCATCCTGAATGCTACCGTCTTCTTCGAACGTATCGACGGCTCCAATCCCATTTTCAACAATAAATAATGGCACTCCATAGCGACTATAAAGTTCGTTCAGGGAAATGCGCAGACCTACCGGATCAATCTGCCAGCCCCAGTCATTGGTGTTCAGATAAGGATTCTTTACACCCCCAGTAGTGTTACCACTCACCTGTTCCAATCGATCCCCATCAACACTCGATACAAGCGACATGTAATAACTGAATGAAATAAAGTCCACCGTGTGCACTTTCAGAATCTCCTCGTCACCTTCCAGCATATCCAGTACAATCCCTTTTTCAGCAAACAATCTCTTCGTAAAATATGGGTATGCCCCACGGACCTGAACATCCGTGAACATAAGATTAAATTGATTATCCCGGGAAGCGACCAATACATCTTCGGGGTTACACGTATGGGCATATGTCGTAAGCTTGGTAAGCATACATCCGATCTGAGAACCAGGAATGATCTCATGACAATATTTCACCGCCAGGCTACTGGCCACAAATTGGTGATGCAGCGCCTGATATACAGCTTGTTCCACGTTGTTGAAACGATCCGGAACGATACCACCACTCGTAAACGGGTGACGAACGATGCTGTCAATCTCATTAAAGGTAATCCAATATTTCACTTTGTCTTTATATCGATTGAACACCGTTTGGCAAAAGTGAACAAAGTAATCGACCACTATGCGATCCGTCCATCCCCCATGATGATTGACCAGATACATCGGCATCTCATAATGAGACAACGTAATCAACGGTTCAATGCCCTCCTTTAACATGCCATCAATGACACGATCATAGAATTGCAAACCGGCTTCATTGGGCTGCGTTTCATTCCCATTAGGGAAGATCCGTGTCCATGCAATGGACAAACGCAATGTTTTTAGACCCATTTCCCCAAACAAGGCTAGGTCTTCCTCGTAACGATGGTAGAAATCGATGCCCCTGCGTTTCGGATATTCTCTGTCCGACGTTGATTCCATCGCTTCCTGGATCTGTTCTTCCGTAATTGCGTTATGTTTTTTGTACTCACTCTTGGAAACACCTTTTCGATAAATGGCGATATCAGCTGTAGACAGACCCTTGCCATCCACATTCCAGGCACCTTCCGCCTGATTGGCTGCAATGGCTCCTCCCCATAAAAAACCTTCCGGGAACGTTCTTGTTGTATTGGTCATTTTGTATTCCTCCTTGATTGGTTCTATCTTAATTGCGACTCATTACACGATTAATATGAATAATCAGGTACATCATTTCTTCGCTAGAAATCGTATGTTCGAAGCGGGCTTCAATGTACTCTTTGATCAGCTGTACACATTGTTCTTCCTGCGGATATTTGCTCGCAATCTGGTCAAACAGCTCATGATCCTGCGTATTTAACGTTTTATGCTCAAACAGTCGCTGAATGAAGAATTGCAAATGGGTTAAAAAGCGGGAATAGTTAATGCTGTGTGTATCCAGCTCCACCTGATAATGAATTTTAATAATATTGAGTACATCCTTGACCGTGCCCGTCATCAGCATGACCTGATTCATATTGTCATCATTCTGCTGAGCATTGACGAGATGAAAAGCGATATTGGCCGCTTCTTCTTCAGGCAGGGAGAGACCAAGCTGATTGTGAATGAGAGACAGACCATGCATGCCAATGCTGAATTCCTGTGGATAGAACTTCTTTACTTCCCAAAGCATACGATTCTGGATGGTCATATTGTCCTTGAACCGTTTAGTCGCCATATACAGATGATCCGTCAATGAGACGTAGAGATGATCACTCAGATGTCGGGACAATGTATGTTTGGCATAAGAAATGATTTCGTCAGCCAGAATGAGATATTCTTTTGGCGTTTCCTTCATCAGAGCGGTGAGATCCGAAGAAATTGTTTCATTTTCAAGCACATATACCTTCTCAATCTCGTCCTCATTCACGACATCTCCAGGTTTGCTCTTGAAGCCGATGCCCTTCCCCATCACAATAATTTCCTTATCATCCTCGCCACGTCTGGCAAGAACAACGCTCGAGTTCAGTATTTTCACGACTTCCATATCTGGCTGCCTGCCTCTCATTGATATTTCGGGCGGTTATAACACTGTAATTAATGGTTTCTCCGGTCCCGTTATTGGTGATGATTCATTACCCAATACCTCCAGGTAATCCGAGGAATTGGTCACAATTACAGGGGTCGTGGTGTCATAACCTGCGGCTTGTATTGCTGCAAGATCAAACTCCATCAGAAGTTGACCATGGGAGATTGGTTCCCCTTCAGTTACTTTTACATCAAAATGCTGCCCTTTCAATTTCACAGTATCCAGTCCTACATGAATTAGGAGTTCCACCCCATCCACCGATCTCAACCCGATCGAATGTTTGGTACGAAATACCGTCTCAACGGTACCATCAAACGGAGCAAACACTTTGCCGATGCTTGGCTGAATCGCCATCCCCTGTCCCATTGCCTCTTGGGAGAAAGCCTCATCCTTCACTTCTCTTAAGGAAAGGACTGTACCCTCCAGTGGCGCAAATACCATTTTTTTTGATTTGATTCCAGCCGAAGGCCTGATCTCAGGTTTTACTTCCACTTTTGCTACCGAAGAGTCTGTTGCTGGAACTGCTGCTGGAACAACATCCTGAAATCCAATAACATACACTGCAATAAACGCGATAATGGAGGAGATTAACATCGTAATAATGGCATATATAATGTTCATGTTGTCTTCACTGATAAACATAGGCATGGATGCAATCCCTGGTCCCACGGCTGCATACGCCTTGAGATTCACAATTCCTGCGAATAATCCCCCGATGCCCGCACCGATCATGCATGCAAACAGCGTTTTCTTGAGTCTTAAATGTACACCGTACAATGCTGGTTCCGTGATGCCAAATACACCGGAGATGCCCGCAGACAGCGCGACTTGTTTGAGCTTCACATCCTTGGTTTTGAACGATACAGCCAGCGATCCTGCTCCCTGCGCCATATTAGATGCCAGCATGGCAACCAGTACTAGTGTCTCGTAACCAGGTGAAGCGAGTGCTGCGAAAATAATGGGATAAAACACTTTGTGCATACCGAACATCACAATTAAAGGCATCAGAATCGCCATAATGACAACAGTCAACCAGCCAATTTTGTCCTGAATCCAGTAGATCAGGTTGGACATGCCTGTGCCGAGATACATGCCCAGTGGACCAAGTACAATTAGCGCAATTGGAGCAACAATCAGAATGACAATCAACGGTTTAAGGAATATCTTAACGGGTCCTGGTGAGACCTTGTCGGCAAAACGTTCGATATAGGACATAAACCAGACTGTTAAAATAATCGGTACAACCGATGATGCATATTGAACAGAAGCCACAGGCAATCCGATAAAGGATACCGGATCTTCACCGCCAAGCAATCCAATCATATTGGGATGCAGCATGATTCCTGCGAACAGGACAGCTACAAAAGGGTTGGTCTTGAATTTATTTGCACTAGAATAGGCCAGCAGGACCGGAAGAAAATAAAAGGCTGCATCCGACATAACACTCAAAACGGTATACGTCTGACTTTCTTTGGACATTAATCCAGTCACGGTCGCCAGAAGCAGCAGCGCCTTCAACATGCCTGAAGCAGCAATGGCCGGGATAATCGGCTGGAAGATGCCTGCAATTACACTGGCAAAGGTGTTAAACAGACCTTTGGGACTGTAATCCGCTTTTTTCTTTTCCAGAACCTCACTGGATTGCTGGGTATCCACCATCTTGGCAAGTTCGTTATAGACATATCCAACATCATTGCCGATGATTACCTGGTATTGGCCGCCACTATTCACTGCGCCGATGACGCCATCCAGGTTTTTGATCTCGGCCGTTTTCGCTAAATCAGGGTTCTTCAAAGTAAGTCTGAGCCTGGTGGAGCAATGAATTGCCGTGTTGATATTATCATTGCCACCAACCAGCTCCATAATCGATTGGGCTAATTGTTTGTGATTCATGGTGCACCTCCGCCTTTTTTCTGCTGGGAACAAAAAAAGACCTAAATAGGGTAGGAAAAAGAAACTCTTCCCACCCAATCTAGGTCTTGCCTGCCGAACAGTAACACGCCATCGTTGGATGAACTATTATTCAATTATATTAACGAAAAGAATATGAATAGCTGGACTTTATCTGTACTGAAAAAGAATACATCTGAAAACGATTTTCTTGTTATACCCGGGTAAGTTTAAACCATTAAGCGTTTTCAGACACAGTATATCAGCTCTTTTTAAGCAGTGCAAGCGTTTCAGCAAAAATAATGATTTCTTCATCTGTAGTGATATAATGATGGCATAACGAAAGGAATGACGTGTGGATATGGAATTCAGACAACTTCAATATACGCTGCAAATTGCGGCAGAGCGGAATTTCTCCCGGGCAGCCGAGAAGCTGCACATTGCCCAGCCTTCTTTAAGTCAGCAGCTATCCAAACTCGAAAAGGAACTGGGTGTACTGTTATTTCAGCGTAATACCAGCACCGTGGAGTTGACCCATGCAGGGGTGACTTTTGTAGAGCAGGCTCAGAAAATTATTGATGCAGTCGAGCTGCTCAGACAGGAAATGTCGGACATCTCCCAGCTGCGTAAAGGTAAAGTCGTTGTAGGCAGTATGCCGATCACTGGCTCCCACCTGCTTCCGCATGTGCTTCCCGCATTTCAGCAGGCCTACCCCGAGATTGAAGTAACGTTGCTGGAAGACTCCGGACTTACGCTTGAAAAGTTGACCGCCAGTGGCAAGGCCGACTTAAGCCTTCTCTCGCTCCCATTGCAGGAGTCAAGCCTATCTTATGTGACGATTGGTGAAGAGCGAATTGATCTGGCTGTTCCACCAAATCACCCTCTTGCACGTAGAGGAGATCCGGAACATCCGGTTCCAGTACGGATGGAAGAGCTTCGCGATGAACCCTTTGTTGTGCTGAAGAAAGGACAAGGCTTCCGGAAGCTTACATTTGATCTGTGTGAAGAAGCCGGGTTTGACCCCAACGTGGTGTTTGAGAGCACGAATATTGAGACGGTGCAGTCACTGGTGGCTACAGGTATGGGGATTACGCTCGTTCCGCGCTTTATTGCTCGCGCGCCGCGCAGTGAATTTATTCCTGTTTATGTACCATTGGCCGAGCCAACTCCCAGTCGTACTCTTGTCGTTGCATACCGCCAAGGACGGGTTCTCTCCAAAGCCGCGGAGGCGTTCATTCATACGTTTCAACAAACCGTTGCCGAGCTCTCTCAAGGAGAATAATTGGACAGTCAGCGAACTAGCCCGCCATACATGGCAATAAAATAAACAAAGGCTTGACCCATAAGGGCCAAGCCTTTGTTCTATACTCGTCTCCCGCATCCGCAGGATAAAGTTCTTACATGGTATTAGCAGTACATCATCGTTACAGTACAATGTTGCTGATATCACCATTGAATTGTTAACGTAAAAACGTACATATAAGAATTTCAAGTTTGGCGGTTTATTTTCGCAAATTACGTTCACTTGTCAGCCTGTTCTGTTGATTCACAAGGCGGCCTTCGTCCTGAACAGATTGTTCAGGGGGTGATAGCCCTCCTGCCCCATTCTCTAAGAATGGCCTCAAGTGATCTACCCTAGTGTTTTCCTGTTCCAGTCTCCTGAGCGTATCTTTCACATGGTTGTCCATTGATTGATCATCCTCCTTGGTGACGGGATAGTTATCATTACCCGCCTCCCGGATGAATAAACACTTTATTGGAAAATTACAGATTTTTATTTGCTGCCAAAATAAATGCCAGGTCTGCGGTCTTCGAATACCGGAATACGGCCACGAACCTCATCCACAAGCGAAGGACGAATAATTCCGGTCACAATCTCTTCCCCTTCTCCGCCTTCAGCCACAATTTCACCCCAAGGATCAATAATGAGGGAATGCCCGAAAAATTCGGTGTCTCCGCTTTTCCCAACGCGATTGCAGGCAATAACATACATCTGATTCTCAATGGCCCTTGCTGTAAGCAGTGTGCGCCAATGATGCAAGCGCGGGTTCGGCCATTCAGCGGGGACAATTAATGCTTTGGCTCCGTTCAAGGCAAGCGTTCGAGCAAGCTCAGGGAAACGGATATCGTAACAGATCGAAGCTCCAGCGGTGAGGCCGTTCTCCAATTCGAATATTTCCGGTTCTGCACCAGGCTGCAAATACTTCTCTTCATCCATCAGGCGGAACAAATGCAATTTATCGTAACGTGTCACCTGATTTCCTTCACTATTATAGGCGTACATTGTATTGAAGATTTGGCCATCACGTTTCTCCGCAATGGAACCGCCAACGATGGAGATTCGATGTTTTTGGGCAAAAGTCGCTAGCCACTCTCTTGATTTCTGGCCTTCCGGGTCAGCAAGCTCATGAATTTGTTCCAAAGCATAGCCCGTATTCCACATCTCGGGCAGCACAGCCAATCCCAAGTCGGGAACCTGTTCTACCGCTCGTTCGAGCAAAGACTGCATATGTTTATGGTTGGCCTCAGGGTCTCCGATCTGAATATCGCCCTGAATCAGGGCTACACGCATTTCCCCTTGTTGTTGTTCTGTCATAACCAGCACTCCTCTGAACCGTAATACCTGTAATCATAGCTTGATCATTCAATCATCTGCAACCTGTTTTCGTGCTGAACTCCTACATAATAATTCGGGCAACAAAGTTAACAAACGGTTGCTAGTCATTGCATCGCCCAAATTCCATGTTGTTTCCTCCACTCCGTACACTTGCCCCTTCTGCACGGCTGGAAGTGCTCGCCAGCTTGGACTATGCATCAACTTCTCTGTGGCCTGCCTTGCAATAACCTCTTCAGGAACCAAGACAAATATATGATCACCCGCATACTGACGAATCGCTTCAGACGAAATCTCCTTATATGCTCTGCCCGCCACAAGCGCCTCCTTCACTTTCGTAACGGGTCTGAATCCCATCGAATGATACAAGAGCGAGGCCAGACCAATATTGCCCATGACAAACAATCGTGCACCCCGATGATATGTAAATACGGACGCCGTTTCCCCCGGTTCAATTGAAGCATGAATCTTCATCCACATCTTTTCCATACGCTCCTGATAGGAGGAGAGCCATTTCTCAGCCTCTGCTTGCTTGCCAAACCAGCTTCCCACCCTGCAAATCCGATCTTCCAGCGTTGCGTGAGAGTTGTATGCCAGTGTGGGTGCAATTCGGGAAAATTGGTCATATTGTTGTTCGTTGGTGCTATCGAAAATGATCAGGTCTGGTCTCATCCGGACTGCCTCTTCCACATTAACCGGGGCAACCGCATCATATGTCTGATCTCCTAATAGACCTATGCCCAGCACTTGAAGATCTCCACCGGAATCACCATAAAACATAATTCGCTCCGGCCGTGCCGGAATATTCACATCATGACCCAACCAATCCTGAACCAGTGTTTGTTGCTGAATAGATCGGTCATATTGACGAGGCGATAATCCGGTCATTTGACGAAAACGCCTGCTAAAATAATACTCATCCTTAAAGCCCACCCGGGTTGCTATATCCCGAAGTGGTTCATCGGATTTGCGCAGCCAATCCTTGGCATGTTTAATTCGTATATGGTTCACATAATCAAGCGGCTTGTGGCCGGTTAATTGTCTGAACAAGGTTGTATATTGCACGGGTCGGATATCTGCAAGACGGGCCAGTTTCGTTACTGTGATTTCTTCAGCGTAATGGTCTTCTACATATTGAATTGTACTGTGTAGTCTGGATTCCATACTCTGCTCCGTTTTTGGTGAAGTGTACCGGGTGATGACCATCTCCATCCATCTCTGAAACTGTGCATTCAAATGGCTGTATTCGGCATCTGTTTGATAATCCCGAATGGCATACATCTGCTCCAGCAGCCCACTTAACGGGGCATAAGGATAGCCGTTCAATTGATTTCTATGTTCGAATACAGGGCGCGTATACTGTTCCGGATCTCCTGTCAACACATGAATAACATCAAATGATATCACCATATATTTCAATTCCATTCGGTTTCCATGTTCAATTTGGTATCCCTCGCTCGGAGAAAGCGGGTAAACACATCCGGTGGTAAAGGGAAACTGTTCATATCCTATATATAAGCGACCTTCCCCTTCTTCGCAGATCAAGAATGTATGTTTATCGCATGTTACTTCAAGCATCACCTGCTCTGGTGGTTCAATTCGTTGTTCCAGATGAGCCAGCCGAAACATGAATGCTGAAAAATACAACCCTCCCGCATCGGCATTCAAAGCCTGCATGATGGTTCACCTCGTTTTTTAAAATGAGAATGATTATCATTATTTCTGTATGAACTGATTATAAGCGAGCTTTTGTCATTAATCCAGATCTGGCTGTAATCAGCACAAAAAAAGAGCTTTCAACGAAATGTTGAAGGCTCTTTTATAGTCGGCATTCTCGTTCTTAATCCAATACTATATTATGATGTATCAATCGATAAACAACTATTGAATCATTTGTTTCGGCAACTCTTTCAAAAGCCATTCTCTTGAAGTTGCATCACTTGAAGCCTTAACCAGATCAAAGCGATATTCTTTTCCTTCTTTTACAGCAGGCAATTTCTTCCAAATCGGGCTATCCAGCAATTCTTTGGTGGACTGCTTCGCATCATCCGTTACTGGATTCAGTATAAATACGCGATCCCCCGCTATTTCAGGCAGCTTTTCAGTAGAAATCTCTGCAAAGCCCATTCCTTCATCTAACACTTTCTGAATTTCCGCAGTTGGCTTCATCCCATCGGCTCCATATAACAACTGTGGCAATCCTGCTCCGGCCATGACAAACAGTCGATTACCAGGATACATGGTGA
The DNA here is from genome assembly GCF_013401555.1 of Paenibacillus sp. E222. Lineage (NCBI taxonomy): Bacteria > Bacillati > Bacillota > Bacilli > Caryophanales > Paenibacillaceae > Paenibacillus > Paenibacillus sp. E222. The sequence continues at coordinate 3,920,204 of NZ_CP058552.1, read as the reverse complement.
ATACCGAAGCCGTTTCCCCTTCTTTCAGTCCATTCTCATGAAGCTGCTTCCACATCTCTTCCGTTGCTTCTTGATGGGCCGTGATCCAAGCTCCCGCTTCCGGCTTTTTGTTCAACAGATCGCCGAGAATACGCATGCGGTCGTCCAATGAGGCAAATGAATCAAAGGTAACCGTTGGCGCTACCTTCGAGATTTGATCATATTGTGCCTCATCGCTATTCGAGAAAATGATCAGATCAGGATTCAAGGTAAGCGCCTTTTCAACACTCATAGGGAAACCCACATCTTCCGCTTGTGCCACCTGATCATCATATACCGTTCCATTCTGACGAAGAATACCTACAGGTACAACGCCCAGCGCTAACAGATCTCCTGTAACTTCACCATGATAAATCACACGCTTTGGCGTAACCGGAACCTCCACTTCATGGCCTGTCCAGTCCTTGAACATCCGGGTTTCACCCTCACTGTTATCCGCGGATGCCGTCTGTTCCTGATTGGACTGATCCCCATTTTCCCCATCTGTCTGTGTTTCACCGACCGTTCTGGAATCATCCGCTCCGGCAGATGGAGTTGAAGCCTGATTTCCGCAAGCAAGCAGAAGCATGGACAACCACGTCACCGTCAATAATACTGCCGTATTTCGTATACCCTTTTTCATTTCTATTTCTCCCCCTAATAAGTGCTTCGTTCCTATTTCATCAATGATATTGATTATCATTATCGAATATTATCATAAAACAGGCTTTATCCTAATCTCAATGGATAAATTAAAATACCTCATTTCAGTTTTGTACAAAAACTCGGATATTGGCTCCATTCAAGTATTCATGAAGTGTTTTCCCCCTATACAGCTCGGGATTGACGTGATAAATTAATGAGTACTATATTGCCATCTTTAATAACCGGAGTGATGTATAGCATGACTAATCAGCCAAAAGCATCGGGTCGTTCAGCCTTTACCATACCTACATCCGATGTAATGACACAGCTTCCAACACAATTTTTTGCTACCCTTGTTCAAAATGTAAACCGCGAAATCGCAAGTGGTCATGACGTGATTAACCTGGGTCAGGGTAACCCGGACACACCTACACCACCCCACATTGTTAAAACATTGCAGGAGTCGGCGGAGAACCCGCTCTATCACAAATATTCGCCTTTTAGCGGGCATGCTTTCCTGAAGGAAGCCGTTGCGAAGCGTTATAAGGAAGATTACAACGTGGACCTGGACCCCGAAACGGAAGTTGCGATTTTATTTGGCGGAAAAACGGGCTTGGTCCAGCTACCTCAGGTATTGCTCAATCCTGGCGACGTATGTCTCGTACCTGATCCAGGTTATCCGGATTATTGGTCCGGTGTGGCACTGGCAAAAGCGCACATGTCTTTTATGCCACTGCTGGAGTCCAATGCATTTCTGCCTGATTATGAAGCAATCTCTACCGAGGATCGGGAAAAGGCCAAGCTGATGTTCCTGAACTATCCCAACAATCCAACATCGGCAACAGCCCCGCTTTCCTTCTATAAAGATACGGTAGAGTTCGCCATTCAAAATAAAATTGTCGTAGCCAGTGACTTCGCCTATGGTGCAATTGGATTCGACGGCCATCGTCCGGTAAGCTTTTTGCAGGCACCAGGTGCCAAAGAAGTGGGCATTGAGTTCTACACATTATCCAAAACCTACAATATGGCGGGTTGGCGTGTCGGATTTGCTCTGGGCAATGCAGAGATCATCTCCAAAATCAATCTGCTGCAGGATCATATCTACGTGAGCCTCTTCGGAGGCATCCAGGCCGCTGCTGCGGCAGCACTTACGTCTTCCCAGGAATGTGTCACTTCACTGGTTGCACGTTATGAATCACGCCGCGATGCTTTCTATGAAGCACTCTCAGCCATCGGCTGGCTGGCCCCAAAACCGGGAGGTTCCTTCTTTAGCTGGCTGCCTGTACCAGCAGGCTTTACTTCTGCTTCATTTGCCGACGTGTTACTACGTGAAGCAAAAGTCGCGGTAGCACCGGGTATTGGTTTCGGTTCACATGGTGAGGGCTATGTGCGCGCAGGGCTACTAAGTGATGAAGATCGATTAAGGGAAGCTGTAGAGCGGATTGGCAAGTTGAATTTATTCAAGTAATTTACAGGTGCATAACCCCTTTGCATCTGCCAAGTTTCCATGGTATGTTATAAGGAAATATTGAACGAAACGTGATGACGGGACCAGTACGAGAGGATCAGCCGCGCCCAGAGAGTAAATTCCACCCGGCTGCAAGAATTTACCGCGACTTCTCTCCGAAACCTACCCCTGAGCGGCCTGTGATGCACAGGACAGTGCCTTCTGTTACAGGGCATGAAGCCGGATGATCCAATCATCAATAAAGGTGGTACCGCGGAAGTAACGAACTTTCGTCCTTTTTAATTAAAAGGGCGGGAGTTTTTTTTGTACCCAACGGTCTGCTCCAGGGTCAATCATTAATATTGTTTAAGGAAGTGAAAACATGACCTCACGTATTGTAGTTAAGATCGGAAGCAGTTCGCTTACTACGGAAGAAGGCGGACTTGATCGAAATGCCATTACTTTTTTTGCCGGAGAAATTGCTGGCTTGGCTGAACAAGGCCATGAGGTTCTTCTGGTCACATCAGGAGCGGTAGCTGCCGGATTCCGGGAGATTGGTTACCCCCAGCGTCCCAAGCAATTGCATGAAAAACAAGCTGCAGCGGCTGTTGGGCAAGCTTTGCTGATGCAGTCATATCAACAGGCTTTTGCAGCGCACCGCGTTACTACAGCACAAATTCTACTCACCCGTACCGACTTTCACAGCCGGAAACGTATGGGCAATGCGGGCATGACGGTGGAAGAGCTGCTCAAGCAGCGCGTCATTCCAATCTTTAATGAGAATGATACCGTATCTGTCGATGAATTGAAGTTCGGAGATAATGATCTCCTGTCTGCTCTGGTAGCGAATCTGGTCAAGGCACAGCATCTGGTCATTCTTACGGATACCAACGGTCTGTACACGGCTGATCCGCGAAAAGATCCGTCTGCGTTTCGTTATGACCGCATCCCCGAAATTACGGCAGAAATTTACGCCTATGCTGGCGGTTCAGGATCATCCGTAGGTACAGGCGGCATGCGATCCAAGGTAGATGCAGCCAAAGTGGCAACGCGTGGAGGCGTACCTGTCTTTGTAGGAAGTGTTAAGGAACCTGGAGATATGCAGAGGGCAGTTGATGGGACCGGAAAAGGAACCTACTTCGAGACTCGCCTTGCGGCTCTCTCTCGTAAAAAGCAATGGCTTGGCTTCATGTCTACTCCGCTCGGCACCGTCGTTGTGGATAATGGTGCCGAAGAAGCACTGGTCCATGGTGGTCATAGCCTCCTGCCTGTAGGTGTCAAACGCGTGCTGGGTACCTTCCATGCAGGAGATGTTGTAGAGGTGCTGGGTATGGATGACACCTTGCTCGGTCGTGGTATCGTCAATTATGATGATGACCAGCTACGCCTCATCGCAGGACTGCCAAGTGGCGAAGTAATGAAGCAGTTGAACAGCATCCATCGACTTGAGGTTATTCATCGGGACGAGTGGATTACGTTAAAATAGAACTCCTATAATCCTACCGAGTGTACTGCTCAAAATCATATGATATAGCCATTAAATAATCTTTTGTTTCCAATTTATATATGGGAGGAATTTATAATGAGTGAAGTCAGGGAAAAAGCGAGTAAGGCCCAAGCCGTCGTTCCACAGCTGAATCGACTGAGCACAGAACAAAAAAATAACGCCCTGCTGGTCATGGCGGACGCATTGATTGCGCAAGCGGATTCCATTATTGCAGCAAACGCTGACGATCTGGAACGAGGCAGACAGCAAGGCACGCCAGAATCGATGCTGGATCGCCTCGCTTTGAATAAGGAGCGGATCGCCGGCATCGCTGAAGGACTGCGTCAGATCGTGGAGTTGCAGGACCCTGTAGGCGAAGTGCTAGAAACATTCACTCGTCCGAACGGATTACACGTTGAAAAATTGAGAGTGCCTATCGGTCTAATCGGCATCATATACGAGGCACGTCCAAATGTTACAGTAGATGCAGCGGGACTTTGCCTCAAAACAGGCAACGCTGTACTGCTGCGAGGCGGCTCCTCTGCCCTCTCCTCCAATCGCAAAATTGTGGAGGTACTTCATCAGGCACTGGCAACAACAGACATGCCAGCTGATGCATTGCAGCTTGTTGAGGATGCAGACCGTTCCTCCGTGGACGAAATGCTCAAGTTAAATGGACTGCTCGATGTCATCATCCCACGCGGCGGAGCTTCACTGATCCGCAATGTGGTCACCAATGCAACAGTGCCTGTGATCGAAACCGGCGCAGGTATCTGTCATACTTATGTGGATGAATCTGCCGATCCGGTCATGGCAGCGGAGATTGCTGTTAATGCCAAGGCACAGCGTCCATCCGTATGCAACTCCATGGAAACCTTGTTGCTGCACGCTGTTTACGCCGAGGAGCATCTGCCGACACTGGCTGAACAATTCCGTGAGGCGAACGTCCTGTTGAAGGGGTGTGACACGGTTCGTCGTCTGGTTCCCTCTGCCCTTCCTGTGACGGAAGAAGATTATGCGACAGAGTACAATGATTATATTTTAAATATTCGTGTAGTTCAGAATTTGGATGAAGCGATGGAGCATATCGCACGTTATGGCACAAAGCATTCAGAGTGTATCGTCACCAAGGATACGAGCAATGCAGAACGTTTTTTACATGATGTAGATGCAGCTGCTGTATACCATAATGCTTCCACACGTTTCACAGACGGATTTGAGTTCGGTTATGGAGCCGAAATTGGGATCAGTACCCAGAAGCTGCATGCTCGTGGACCGATGGGTCTGCCTGCATTAACGTCAACCAAATACCGTATCACTGGCAATGGACAAATCCGGCAATAATATCGCAGCTACAGTTATATAGGAGGAACGATAAATATGAGTCAAGAACAACAGACGTTATTACAACAAAAGATTACTTTTCACGGAGCAGGTGCGATGGCGGAAGCCATCGTGCGCGGATTAATTTCCCGCCTTGTCGTTCGTCCTCAGGATATTACGATGCTGAACCGCAGCAACCAGAAACGTCAGGAGGAGCTCAGTACCCGTTATGCCGTACATACCGGAACTGCTGCACAATCGCTGGATCATCTCGCCGCTTCTCCCGTTATTGTACTCTGCATGAAACCGAAGGATGCTGCCGCAGCGCTGCGTGAGCTTGGGCCGCTCCTGTCTCCGGATCAATTAATCGTCTCCGTTATTGCCGGATTATCGATCCGTACGATGCAATCCCTGCTGGGACGCAAGCAACCGATCGCCCGCACCATGCCGAATACGTCCAGTACAATCGGGCTTGGCGCAACCGGACTTGCCTTCTCTGAAGAAATTACGGATGACCAGCGCAGTACAGTCATGACGATGTTCGAAGCTGTTGGAATCGTGACCATCGTGCCTGAAGATAAACTCGAAGTGCTCACAGGTATTTCCGGAAGTGGTCCGGCTTATGTATACTATTTGATGGAGGCCATGATTGCCGCAGGTATTCGTGGCGGCTTGTCCAGCCAACAATCCCGCGATCTGACTGTTCAGACCGTGCTGGGTGCTTCACGTATGGTGCAGCAAACTGGCTTGGAACCAATGAAACTTCGTAGTGATGTAACCTCCCCGGGAGGTGCAACTCAGGCAGCACTAAAAACGCTGGACGAGGGAGATTTCTTTGAAAATGTAATCGCAGCCGTCAACCGCTGTGCAGAGCGCTCACGGGAGATGGGAGCTGCTTTGGAAGGGGATTTAAAAAATGAATAACATGTGCACAGCCACATATCGTCTGCATGATGATCATGCAGACTTTCGCAAGAAGGCCGAGTCCATCGCGATCGGCATGACCGTGGGTAGCTGGACGGAGTTGCCGCAAGCCCAGCGTGAAGCAATGCAGAAGCATCTGGGTGAAGTCATAAGCGTAGAAGTACATGAAGCTGATGGAATGGCTGCGGGTGAGCGTTACGCTGACATTACCATCGGCTATCCCGATATCAACTTTAGCCGTGATATTCCTGCTCTGCTCGTGACGGTCTTTGGCAAAATTTCAATGGATGGACGCATCAAACTGACACGGCTTGGATTCTCGGACGGCTTCCTCAGCGCATTCCCTGGTCCCAAGTTTGGACTGAACGGTGTTCGTGATCTGCTAGGTGTACATGATCGTCCGTTGTTAATGAGTATTTTTAAATCAGTCATTGGACTGGATGCTGACGAACTGAGGGAACAGTTTATTCGCCAAGCTCTTGGTGGAGTAGACTTGATTAAAGATGATGAAATTCTGTTTGAGAACAAACTGACTCCGATTGAGAAAAGAGTCGAGGTCTGCATGAAAGCTGCGGAACAGGCACGCAAGGAAACGGGTAAGAAACTTCTTTATGCCGCAAATTTAACTGGACCTACCTCACGCCTGAAACAACAGGCTGAACGCGCGATAGGTGCAGGAGCAAATGCGCTGTTGTTCAATGTCTTGTCATACGGATATGACGTGCTGCACGAACTAAGCAGTGATCCGGACATCAACGTACCGATCATGGCTCACCCTGCGCTTGCAGGTGCACTGTATCCTTCACCACACTATGGAATCTCGGCTTCCGTCCTGCTGGGACAGCTGATGCGACTTGCCGGAGCGGATCTGGTGCTCTTCCCTTCCCCTTACGGATCGGTGACGATGCCGAAGGAAGAGAATATGGCCATTACAGAACAGTTGCTGTCACCTGAGCTTCCTGTCAGAACCAGCATGCCTGTGCCTTCGGCTGGTATACATCCAGGGCTTGTACCTCTTATTCTGCGTGACTTCGGCACCGATGTCATCGTTAATGCCGGCGGAGGTATTCATGGGCATCCCATGGGTACTGAGGCAGGCGGACGGGCATTCTTGCAGGCTATCGAGGCAGCCCAACGTTCCATTCCACTGGCAGAATATGCAGTCGAACATCCCGAACTGAAAAGTGCAATAGATCTGTGGGGTGGCGAACGATGAGAAGTGATAAAAAAACAGTTATTTTCTGTGATTTTGATGGCACGATCACCCTTTCGGACAATATCGTAGCGATTATGAAACATTTTAAACCCGAAGGTATTGAAGCAATTATGAAAGACACGATTGAACAGCGAATTTCGCTTCGCGAAGGTGTGGGAGCGATGTTCGCTCTGTTGCCTTCTTCGCAAAAAGATGAGATTGTGGAATTTGTACTTGGACAGGCTGGCATCCGAGAAGGGTTCAGCGAATTTCTTGCATACGTTCGGGACGAGGGCATTGAATTTAATGTCACGAGCGGCGGAATGGACTTTTTTATCGAGCCTTTGCTCGCTCCATTCGATATTCCACAGGATCATGTTTATTGCAACGGGGCGGATTTCACAGATGAATTCATACGTATTGAATGGCCTAATCCATGTCGGCCTCCTTGTGAGAACGGCTGCGGCATGTGTAAAACGACGGTTATTCGTACATTCCCGGAAGAACAATATAATCGTATCCTCATTGGAGACAGTCTGACGGATTTTGAAGGTGCCAAAATCGCTGATCTTGTCTACTCTCGTTCTATCCTGACGGATAAGTGTATAGAGCTGGGTGTGGATCATGTCCCATTCACAACCTTCTACGATATTATGAAAGATATGAAACAGAAGCAAACACAAGGAGTGCTGTAAAGATGGGTTTTGAAAAGATTACATTGGAACATAAACGTCAGGTGCTCGAAGAACTGGCTGATATCAAAGCGCTGTTTGCCAGCCGTAACTGGTTCCCTGGTACAAGTGGCAACCTGTCAATGCGTGTGGGCGACTTCGACCCGGAGCAATTCTACTTTGCAGTTACTGCATCAGGCAAAGACAAATCTCTCCGTACACCGGAAGACTTTCTGTTTGTAGACAAGCATGGTAAAGCCATTGAGACCACAACCCTGAAACCAAGCGCTGAAACGTTGATTCACTGCGAAATCTATCGTTTAACCGGCTGTGGCGCGGTGTTCCATGTGCATACCGTATTTAACAACCTGATCAGTGAGTTCTTTGGAGCAGATGGACACGTACCGATTCAAGGCATCGAATTGATCAAGGCTTTCAACATCTGGGAAGAAAATGCAGAGATTCGTGTACCAGTTCTGCCTAACTTCGCTGATATTCCATCCATCGCTGAATTGGTACCAGGTGTACTTGACGCGAATGTACCGGGAATTTTGCTGCGTAATCACGGGATTTATGCCTGGGGCAAAGATGCTTTTGAAGCGAAACGTCATCTGGAAGCGTTCGAGTTCCTGTTCGAAGTGATGTACCGTCAACTTCTACTGAAGGGTGCTACGAAATAGCAATCATTCATTCGAAATCAAAGCTGCACAACCAAAAACACGCCAAGGCTGATAGACATAGCCCACGGCGTGTTTTTATGTTTGGTTAATTCCTTGTTTTCTATGATTCTCTTTGTTCCCCTTTGGAAAAGGGAATCGAAAAAATCTGTAAAGTTCTACAATCGATCCTCCCGATCCTTGAATAAAAAGAGACTGTCTGCTCCCTCATCAGTTCGATGAACCGTACTATTCGTACTCGCACCGCGCTGCTTGCCAAACAGCAGCTTCAGACCGCCAAAAATGAGCAGCAAGGACACAATGACGGTGTTCACATACGAACGAATCTCGTACGTCATAAATGCATTCGGGAACATTTCATTCAGCTGTGGAATGACCAGGCGGATAAACAGATAGTACAATCCCAATGCAGCAATTCCGAATCCAATCAGGCGCTGGTGACGAGCCCAATCCTTGAAAATGGGTTGATCGGTCAACGGTTCACGGCCATAACGGCTTGAACACTGAAGTCCGTCAAAGAAGCTGTAGAACCAGATCAACGGAATCATGAACAGGAACACCGATAAATGAAGCAGGTCCAGAACGTAGATACTGCCGAGAAACAGGAACATGAGTTGCATGCCTCTTTTTTGCAGTCCCAGATACAGATGTCCCGCACCCGGGAAGGCTGATAACAGGGTTGCCAGCACTTTGCTTCGCCGTCCAGAAGCCCTGCCCATCTCCAGCTCCTCGAACAACGTACGATCCTGCAATACCTCACCGGCCTGTTTGCGATGCACATGCTGAACCGCATCAAACATGCAGTATACCCAGATGACAGGCAGAATGAGCAAGAACATCAGAAATACCGATTCATTCGTAATCGAAGCTACAAATACCATCATCGCAAATGAGCCAAAGAACGCCATCAGGAATGATAAACCGCGATGTAACAGTCCGAGATGAAGATGTCCCAGACCTGGAACAAAAGAAAGTAGAATCGTAAAAAATCGTTCGCTTTCACTGCCTTTTTGATACATGGGTTGACCATAAGGAGCCGCAGGCACGCCATACTCACCGTTCTGATTCTGATGTATCCCCTCCATGTCCATCTCCATCTGTCCCAGATGACCTTCCTGCCCAGTGTATGCTCCCTGATATGCCGCCCCCTGATGCGGTCCACTGTAATGTGCGCCATATCCATGGTATCGGGCATCATGTAGTGAAGGAGCACGGAGCAGAACGATAATCATATCCAGCATGCTGATACACCAGAAGAATATGGCTCCCAGGAACCCGACAATCATCAAATCCTTCTCATCAGTCAACAACGCCAACATGACGAAGCCAATGCCTGTTCCAAAAAAGAGTAATGGATAGACCACAGCTCTGGTAGGCCGCCTCCAATAGAGAAAACCAAGACCCGGTATCAGGTTTAATAAAAATGCAAGTATTTTGTTACGATCTGATTGCACAGTCTTCATCCTTTCTTTTCAGGCAATGCGAAACAATTTATGGTCCAGGCTTGAAGTGATCCAGCCATGACGTGGCTGCCTCTGTCCACTTTTCCGTAAATGACCCCCTGTGCTCACCGTCCTGGAACTTATGATATGGCGCTACCTTGTCAAACAATCCCGAGGAGAGGAAGATTAACGTCAGACAAGCCGCTACGGCATAATGAAACACTTTGTGATCCAGCCAGATACGTCTTCGTCCAGAACGCGATTTGCGCTTTGGCTTGGAGGATTGCATTTCCGTAATTTGATTCATCACCGAATCGGCGAAGCCTACCGGGTCCTTCAGTTGTGGCAGCTCCCGATGAATGTCGAGTGCTTCGAGATAGTTGTCCATCGCTTCCGGAACGTCCATAAGCATCTGTTCCATCATACTTGCCTGGTCTGCAGTCATTCGGCCTTCAATATAATCAGTCCATTCCTGGACGGTATACATCCTTTTATTCCTCACGCCACTCATCCTCCTTCCAATGATTTCGAATCCACTGCCGGGCACGATACAGACGGGACTCCACGGTTTTCACTGCTACCTGTGCATCACGGGCAATCTGCTCATAATTTTTTTCGCTTAAGTAATACGCAGTAATAATGTCCCTATGCTGGGCAGGCAGCTGGTTGATTCGCTCGCGCAACTTCTCCTGACGCTCTTCACGCACGAGGCGGGCAAGAACATCTTCTTCACGACCGGGCATGTTCATTATTTTTTCTTCTCCGCCCAGATCCTCAGCGCTTCGTCTGCCCAGCTTGCGTTTGGCATCTATTGCTTTGTGAAAGGCAATTCGGGTTAACCACGTTTTGAAACCTTCGGATCGGTAATCGGGGAGAGATTTAACCATCTGAATGAACGCCTCCTGCGCTGCATCCTGTGCATCCTGATCGTTCCGCAATACGGAATAGGCCACATGGTATACATGCTGACTGTACTTTTCGATCAACAAGCGTATCTGGGATGTATCGCCTTGACGGATTTGTTCGATTAAGCGCGCTTCATCAATGACTCTCCCCTCCTCTCCACTACAATAGACGACAACTTGTTTGTTGACCCCTGCGTATTCATTTATTTTTTTATAAAAAGGTTACACATTGCCTGAAAAGTCAGTCCTACCAGGAATTTAACGTATCTTACTTAACATCTCTATAATCTAAAAAAAACAGGCACAGAATAAATTCTGGCCTGTTTTTGGTTTATTCTGAATGAAATTGTTGCTTAAATTAACATTGGTATTAACGTCCACCGTTACGGAACCGCTGCGTATATGCCTTGGCATCCTGCACATTCTTCACGCGGTTACGGCTCCATTCAAGCAGAATTCGGTCGATATAGCGAAAATGCACTTTACCAGCAAAGACCGCTTCCTTCAATGCCATGAGAATCAGTTCCTCCTGATAGCGATCCTGATCCAGCCAGCCGGATATCGTCTCGCATTCCATCGGGGAAAGCGGGCGGCCAAATTCTTTTTCAAAAATAGAGAACATATTTCGTTCTTCCTCTTCTTTTTGAACACTGTTCGAATCCGGGCGCAATGCATTACTGTCCAGCTGCTGCTTACGAGCAACGGCCATATCCTCTGCTGTACATCCTGCTAGTTTGGCATATAATCCATGCAGATCATACCGTTCATATTGAATGTCACGCTCTTCATCCCGATGCTCGTCAATGTGAATGTACCCGTCTCTCATAAGACGCTGCAGCATTCTGGCGATACCTTCAGGAGCAAGACCCATACGGGTTGCAAGCTCTTCAAGCGTTGGAAACTCATTGAATTCAACTTGCCGGAATCCAAACAATTGAATCAGCAGAAGCACCTCTGCGTCACTTAACCCCAGCTGATGATAATAGCGCAATAAAGCATATGGGAGCTGCGCTGTCCCTGATGCCATACCGTAAGCTGCTCCGTTCAACCAGGCTTTGGAGCCGGTTTCTTCCATGGACTCGCGGTTAAGCATTAAGGGTACAGACGATAGAGCATACGTGGGAATGCAATTGTTTCACGTACGTGATCCAATCCACAGATCCATGCTACCGTCCGCTCCAATCCCAGACCGAAGCCGGAGTGAGGAACCGATCCGTATTTACGTAAGTCCAGATACCACTGATATGCCTCTTCCGACAACTGATGCTCATCAAAGCGCTGCTGCATCAGTTCCGGATCATCAATACGCTGGGAACCGCCAATGATCTCTCCGTATCCTTCTGGTGCGATCATATCTGCACAGAGGACCACTTCAGGACGATTCGGATCAGGTTTCATGTAGAATGCCTTGATTCCAGCCGGATAATGGGTAATAAAGACCGGTGTTTCGTATTTCTCGGCAATCGCCGTTTCGTGTGGAGCACCAAAGTCTTCTCCCCAAGGAATATCGAAGCCTTGTCCATTCAGGAATTCAATGGCTTCATCATACGTAATGCGCGGGAATGGAGCTACAATTTTTTCAAGCTTGGACACATCACGTCCGATGGACTCCAGTTCAGCACGGCAGTTTTTCAGAACCGTTTGAACCACGTGAGCAATAAACTTCTCTTGCACTCGCAGGCTTTCCTCGTGATCCACAAACGCCATTTCCGGCTCAATCATCCAGAACTCGATCAGGTGACGACGTGTTTTGGATTTTTCGGCACGGAACGTAGGACCGAAGGAGTACACTTTGCCCAGCGCCATTGCTGCAGCTTCCATATACAACTGTCCACTTTGTGTCAGATAGGCATCTTCATCAAAGTATTTGATATGGAACAAGTTCGTTGTTCCTTCCGCAGATGAAGGTGTAAGAATCGGAGGATCAACCTGTGTGAATCCGTTACCATCAAAGAACTGCTGAACAGCGCGGATGATCTCCGCACGAATAACCATAATCGCACGTTGTTTTGTCGAACGCAGCCACAGATGGCGATGATCCATCAGGAAGTCTACCCCATGCTCTTTCGGAGTAATTGGATAGTTTTCAGTAAGATGAATAATGTCCACGCCAGTAACCGTCATCTCATAACCGGATGCACTACGTGGTTCTTCACGGATAATTCCCGTTACATACAATGAACTTTCTTGAGTCAAGCTCTTCGCAGCATTCCAGATATCTTCGCTGACTTCACTTTTAACGACTACCCCTTGAATATATCCGGTTCCATCACGCAGTTGCAAAAATTGAATTTTGCCGCTGGAACGTTTGTTGTTAATCCAGGCGCCGATCTTAACAGTCTCGCCCACATGCTCACTCACATTACGAATTACGCAATCCGTACTCATGCATATATCTCTCCTTGGAATCCTGAATTTGAAAATGCAGCGGGCAGGCTATATGCCTGTCCCCTGCACTTCCTTGTCATGCTATATTCACTTTACAATTAGATTACAGAGAATTCAATACGATTCGGTGTGTATCTCTTGCAATCACCAATTCTTCGTTCGTGGGAACTACGAGAACGTCCACTTTGGAATTGGCTGTTGTGATGCGGCGTGGTTCTCCAGAGCGAATTGCATTCAGCGCTTCATCCAGTTCAACACCCAGATACGTGAGTTGCTCACATACTTTTTGGCGAAGAACAACAGAGTTTTCACCTACACCAGCCGTAAATACGATCACGTCTACACCGTTCATTGCTGCTGCATAAGAACCGATGTATTTACGCAGACGGTATTCGTACATCTCGAATGCAAGCGTGGAGTTAGCATCGCCAGCCTCCATACCTTCCGTGATTTCACGCATGTCGCTGCTGATGCCGGAGATTGCAAGAAGTCCACTATGTTTGTTCAACATGGAGTTTACTTCGCTCACGCTCAGTTCTTCCTTGTTCATGACATAAGGTACAATGGCCGGATCTAGGTCACCACTACGTGTTCCCATCATCAATCCTTCGAGTGGAGTCATGCCCATGGACGTGTCCACGGATACGCCGCCTTGTACAGCCGTTACGCTACCACCATTACCAACGTGGCATGTGATGATCTTCAGATCTTCCAATGGACGATCGAGATATTCAGCTGCTGCCTTGCTTACGTAATCATGGGAAGTACCATGTGCTCCATAACGACGCACTTTATACTTTTTGTAAAGCACACGTGGAATGGCATACAGATATGCTTTTTCCGGCATCGTTTGATGGAAAGCCGTATCAAAGACCATTACCTGTGGTACGCCTGGCATGTTGGATTCAGCCGCACGAATACCCATCATTGCTGCAGGGTTATGCAGTGGAGCCAGATCGAACAGACGGCGAATTTCTGCTTTGGAAGCATCATCAACCAACGCCGATTCCTTAAATGCTTCACCACCATGCACTACACGATGTCCAACAGCCTGAATTTCATCAACAGAACCAAGCACACCGTTTTCTTTGTCTGTCAGGATGTCAATAACTTTACGAATCGCTGTAGTATGTTCAAGAATTTCGCTAACTTCCGTAACATCCTCACGGCCCGTTGGTTTATGAGTCAGAATGGAAGAATCCATCCCGATCCGCTCTACCAGACCTTTTGCCAATACGGATTCATCCGTCATGTTATACAATTGATATTTGAGCGAGGAACTCCCCGCATTAATTACGAGTACTTTCACAGCCGGTCACCATCCTTGTCGTACTTGAAGAATCCTTCGCCTGTTTTGACACCCAGGTGTCCTGCACGCACCATTTTCTTCAGGACTGTGGAAGGACGATATTTCAATTCACCGAATTCACGGAACATTCTTTCGAGTGCAGCTTCTACCGAATCCAATCCGAAACGGTCTGCCATCTCAAGCGGTCCGTGCTGGAAATTGTATCCGATACGCATAGCGTCATCTATATCTTCAGCGGAAGCGACACCTTCCTGCAGTACATGCAGCGCTTCGTTGATCAGAAGACAGATCAGTCTGGACGTCACAAATCCAGGTGATTCATAGATCATAACGCCTTTTTTGTCCGCAACTTCTTCCACAAAACGTCTCGTTTCTGCAAAAGTGCTATCGGATGTTTTCAGACCACGAATAATCTCTACAAGATCAACCCGGGAAACCGGGTGAATAAAGTGCATACCAATAACACGCTCTGGGTATTTGGTTGAGCTTGCAAGCTCAGTCAAACTCAGCGTGGATGTATTACTTGCAAGAATTACGTTGCTTGGGCAAACTTGGTCCAGTTGACTGAATACCGCTTTTTTCGCTTCCAGATCTTCAGAAATAGTCTCAATGACCATATCGCAAGTTCCGAGTTCAGCCAGATGAGCAACTTTGGTAATACGGGAGAGAATCAATTTCTTCTCAGCCTTTGTAATCGCCCATTTCTCCAGTTGTTTATCGAGGTTGGTCTCAATCATGTTATATGCATGATCCAGCTTCTCCGTTGTGTGTTCCACCAGAAGCACATCAAGTCCTTTGGCTGCAAGCATCTGGGAAATACCTTGCCCCATCGTGCCGCCGCCGACAACTCCTATCTTTTTGAAAAACATGGTTCTGCTCCATCCTTTCGGTTCTCTATTTCTCTATTGTACCCTGTTCGCCGAAAATTACAAATTTCGACCCAACATATAATAATATCTTAGCACGACTGAAATGTAAAAAAAAATAACCGACATAAATAAATTATGCCGGTAGAAGGGCGCTGTCACGAAATTGACAACGAAATTGATCGCCAGACAATACTTCTTCCCTGAGCAATGTGTCGAGGGAATTGTCGAAAATTGTCCGCTGTTCTTCAAGCAATCGTTTGGTCTGTTCCATCAGGTCTTGCAGGATCAATTTGTTCTCCCGCATTAATTCTTCCGTAGTGACCATATCCATGTTAACAATGCCCAACGTTGTGAGCCCGGAAGCCATCATCGTCTGTACCACATTCGTTGCCTGCTCAAAGTCATTGCGTGATCCTGTACTGCGTCCACCGTAATACATTTCCTCCGCTGCTGCACCTCCAAGGGCAATCATGATTTGCTCTTCAAGGAAGCGCTTCGTGTACAGAAATTGCTCTTGTTGCGGGTTATGACGTACATATCCCAGGGCCTGTCCACGAGGGCTGAGTGCAACCTGACTCACACTGCCAGGACGAACCAGTTCAGCCATGATGGCATGTCCCAATTCATGGATAGCGACTCTTTTCTTCTCTTCCACGCTGGATTCGCGGTCTGTCTTCTCACCCATCATTACCTTATCAATTGCAAGGGACAGATGACGCTGTTCAATGTTAGGCAGCCCGTCTCTCATGGCGTAAATTGCGGCTTCGTTCATCACACTTTCCAGCTGTGCTCCAGAGAAACCATAGGATTCTTCTGCTGTCTTCTCAAGGCTGACCCCTTCCAGAAGAGGTTTATTGACTGCATGCAGCTCCAGTATGTGTTGTCTGCCTTTCTTATCCGGCAAGTCTACCTGAATATGACGGTCAAAACGACCTGGACGTGTCAACGCGCTGTCCAGCATTTCTTTTCTGTTCGTAGCGGCGATCACAAGTATGCGCGGTGTGTCGGAAGAGTATATGCCATCCATCTCCGTCAACAGCTGATTCAGCGTCTGATCATATTCACGCTGTTGTCCACCTTCCCGTTTTCCACCAATCACATCAATTTCATCGATAAATATAATGGCATTTTCCTTATTTTCTTTAGCGGCACGTGTTCTTGCATCACGGAACAAATCCCGTATTCTGCCTGCACCTACACCAACATACATCTCAACAAACTCACTGCCTGATGCAGCTACAAAAACAGAGTCGGTATAATGAGCAGCAGCTTTGGCCATCAAGGTTTTACCAGTTCCTGGAGGGCCAGTAAGCAGGATACCTTTCAAAGGACGAATACCAAACTTCTGAATTTCTTCATGTCGAATGAGAAAATCAAGCGCTTCCCGCAGTTCCTGCTTGGCACTCTCCTGACCACCGATTTCTTCAAAAGTCAGCTTGGACGGTCCTTTTTTCTTGCGTTTACGTTCCTGACCTGCGCCCACCGTAATTCCACCACGCATTTGCATCATGAGCAGCAGAGCACCCACAAGCATTGCAGCGATCAGAATGGGAATCATGTTTACACCGATAAAAGCAAGAAAGATAATCAATACGGGTACAAATCCAATGACAATTTCTTTCGTCCATTTAGGCATTAGGCCACACTCCTATCTGACCGGGCACACGCGGCAGAATAATAAACTTGCTGGCATCTCCATCTCTGAGACTGACATATACATTATTGTCATCCATGGCTGTATTTACCTTGATTCCATTCGTAGCCATTTTAGACAAGGTCGGTGTAATCTCGGTGTATTGCTTGTTCTCCATCGCTTGAGCTACGGTAAACATCGCGCTTCCCCACCAGCTTTCTAACGCTTCGTTCGAATGATCCACGACATCCAGCTTCAACGAACGAGTGCCAATCAAGGTCTGTCCTTCTTTGTGAATATATTGTACCAATCTGCCCAGATCAACATCCGGCTGCAGATCAAGTTTCAACTGTACATCATTGCGGTTAATAGTTAATTGAACATCATTGACTCCATCGTACTGGGTAACCATCTTTTCAATTGGGCTTTGCACAGCCACATGACGATACACAAACCAACCTCCAAACAACACAACGGCTGAAATGACGGCAGTCAGAGCAATAGGCAATACTTTTATCTTCAAGTGAGTTACCCCTCCTAAATTTTGGCCCATCCTGTAACTTGTAGGCAAGAATATGAATATGTGTACATAATGTCCTGTGATGTGCCTAACAGGATTTATTTGTGTATGATGTATCCTTGAATACATATTTGAGTATATCACATCGTATATACAATATCTAAGGCGAAAATATGAATTTTAACTATTCAAATCCAAAATGATCAACAAAGTACGTCAAAAAACCGGTCAGTCGGGTTTCCGTCTGCCGGTTCTTTAATCTATTCTTTTCAGACCATAGCAGGTCTGCCAATTCTAGCTGTTCGGGATCGTATAGACCAGGTCCACCTGTTCCCCGTTACTGAAACGGTAAAACCGATAATAGTTGTGAGTATCATCGTTATAATACACTTGCCATACATAGATTCCATTGACAACGCCTGGCATGATTCGTTTGATCTCTCCACCGGGAACTTCAGAGCTGAACCGATTTCGTATCTGAGCTTCAGACATGCCATTCTTCAACAGTTCACTGTGCACCGCATTGGCTCCCGTCACCGGTTTGTTATTCTCATCAAACTTGATCCATACCATGACATCCTGGTTATCCTTATTTTTGCCGATCAGGGTCCAGTATATGTTGTCTCCGCCGTCTTTCTGTCCCCAGACATACTTACGCAGCTCTTCGTGGGACGTAATCCCCAGCTGTTTCTGAGCCGCCTGTATGGCCAACGCCTCTTCCTTGCGCTGATCCTGGGTAACATAGACATAATAACGCTGAAGTCCAAACAGAATCAGAACCAGGAGCAGCAGCGAAATCCATATCCACTTCTTTTTTTTCTTCAAAAGCCGAACTTCCTTTCCCTATGACGCTGCTGTCCTTGTAATTAACGGGCCAGCAAACTGTCAAATGCCAGTTGAGACTCACGCAGAATGCGCTCTTCATCCATCGTAAGACATTCGCCATGTTTAACCACCTGATTACCATCCACCCACACATGCTCCACATCTTTGGCTGAAGCCGAGTAGACCGTATGGGAAATCAGGTCCGTATGCGGATAGAAATGGGCCTGCTCGATGTTCAACGCGATGAAGTCAGCCTTCATGCCAACTTGCAGAGCGCCTGTATTGTTCAGGAATATAGATTTGGCCCCATATGAAGTTCCAAGCAGAAGTGCTTCCCCTGCCGGCACTGCAGTAGGGTCACCGGACACCCCTTTGTGAATCAAGGCAGCCAGTCTCATTTCTTCAAACATGTCAAGATTGTTGTTACTTGCTGGTCCGTCTGTTCCCAGGGACACGGTTACGCCAGCTTTCAACAGATCAGGCACACGTGCAACACCCGAAGCCAATTTCAGGTTACTGCCTGGATTGTGGGACACTGCTACATCATGCTTTGCGAGAATCTCGATCTCTTCATCATTCAGATGTACCGCATGTGCAACCAGAGATGGACGGGAGAAAAATCCTAGTTTCTCCAGATGGGCAACCGGACGCAGTCCGTAATCAGCCACGTTCTGCTCCACTTCGCGAAGCGTTTCAGACATATGCGTATGCAAAGGCAGATTCAGGTCATGAGCAACCTGTACCAGCTTCTCTATGTAATCCGGAGGGCAAGTGTAAGGTGCGTGTGGAGAGATTACGGTTGTAATTCTTCCGTCTGCTTGTCCATTCCATTGACGAGCAAATGCGGCGGACTCTTCCAGCTTGCGCAGTTGTTCTTCTTCTGAGCAAAGTCCGATGACCCCACGTGCCAGAGCAGCCCGAACGCCGGATTGTTCCACCACTTTCGCAACCTGATCCATATGATCATACATATCCAGGAAAGCTGTTGTTCCACCTTTCAACATTTCAAGCACGGATAGGGATGTACCCCAATAAACGTCTTCAGACGTCATTTTGGCTTCCATGGGCCACATTTTCTCCTGCAACCATACTTGTAACGCCAGATCGTCTCCATGGCCTCTCAGAAGCGACATGGCCGCATGACCATGCGTATTGATCAGACCCGGCAAGAAGAACAGTCCTTTTCCGTCCACCTTTGTCAGACTTTCGTCTCCTTCCGGCAATGTCTCACCAATATGCACAATCTTGTCATTCTCTACAACCATAAAGCCTTGAACCACGTTCCAATTCGCGCCTTCACTCACGGCAAATTTGCCGTTGTGAATTACCCATCTATTTGTCGTCATCTTCCTCGTCGTCCTTTCCATTCTCCAAGTAATAAGCCAGACTAAGCAAATCCGTCGTAAAATCGGCATGGTGAATGCGAATATGCGGCGGGGTCTTCAGGATGGTTGGCGCAAAGTTAAGAATTGCTTCAATTCCTGACTCAATCAGCTGATCCGCAACATTTTGGGCTTCCGTATCCGGAACCGTGATGATACCGATGCGTATGTTATCCTTTTTGACCGAATCCGTTAATTCATTCATCGGCTGCACCGTCAAACTGTTGATTTGACTCCCAATCTTCGGACCATAGGCATCAAATACAGCGACAATCTTCATGTTGTCTTTGAGGTAAGCATTGTAATTGGACAAGGCATGTCCCAAATTACCAGCTCCGACAAGAGCCACATTGATCTGCTGGTCTATTTTTAAAATATGGCGAATTTTCTCGATGAGATATGAAACGTCATACCCGATTCCTTTACGACCAAAGTCACCGAAGTAAGCCAAGTCTTTACGAATCTGGGCCGGATTCAAATCCAACCTCAGTCCAAGTTCTTGTGAAGAAACCGTATTGACTTCGCGCTGATGCAGTTCATTCAAATAACGCAAGTAAACAGGCAATCTGCGCACCACGGCTTCCGAAATTTTATCTGATTTCATTCAATTGCTCCCCCTTACCAAAGCCACGATAGATAGATGAAAAGATGAGCACCCTGTCTAAAACGATGCAACATGATTTCTGAATTAAACAGGATGCTCCTTGTTATATAATGGATAATTGCTTTATTCGCCTTACTCGCATATCCATGAAACGAATACATGATATTACTCAATTTTACAGCCAATCAGTGGCGTCATGCAATAATGGAAGCTACAAAGCGTATCTGTTATTGTTGCTCTTCAGTGGGTCTCTCGAGCCATTCCGAAATGCGTGGAACCATCTGCTCAGTGAGCATGTGCTCCATTTTGGGACCAGGTAATGAGTATAAAAAGTACTTGCCATAATACGCTTCAATAACGCGTGTATCGTATACAATTACAATGCCTCTGTCTTTGCCTGTACGAACCAGTCTGCCAAATCCCTGTTTGAAGCGGATGACAGCTTGTGGTACGGACAGCTTCATAAACGGGTTTTTCTTCTGCTGCTGCAAAAGCTCGCTCTTCGCTTCGACCAATGGATGATTCGGTGGCTGGAATGGCAGTCTGACAATCGCAAGACAGGTCAGAGCCTCTCCTGGAATGTCCACCCCTTCCCAGAAGCTGCTTGTGCCAAGAAGCACCGTTGCTTTCGCATCTTGGAAGCGGCGTGTAAGCTTGGAACGGCTGCCGCTGTCCACCCCTTGCCCCAGCAAAGATATTTCATTGCCTGACAAAGCCTCTTTGAGCGGGTCATAGACCTGGCGCAGCATGCGGTAGGAGGTGAACAACACCATCATGCGTCCACGAGTCGCAATAGCCGTTTCCGCGAGCGAGTGTACGAGCATATCCACAAAGTGGGCATCGCCTACACTGCCCTTCACGCTTGGGAAATCACGCGGAATGACGAGCAGAGCCTGATCGCGATAATTGAACGGTGACGGCAGCATGGACGTCAACAGACGGTTATTTTCGGCAGCTTCCTGCAAGCCCAACTGTTCGATCATGAATTGAAATGACTTGTCAACGGAGAGCGTAGCCGATGTAAGCACAACGCTTTTCTTTTTATCAAAGAACATATCCTTCAATTGGGCACTGACATCGACAGGAACAGCATAGAGCTGCAGTGATTTGCTGCGGAACTGGCCGCTGGCCTCCATCCAGTACACGGTGTTGGCATCATCCATCCGCATGAAGAAACGCAGGTTATCCTTGATCGTTGCCAAATCCTTCAGCAGACCTGAGATATCCGTAATCAGACTATCGGACTGATAATCGTCCTGATCTTCTTTCACTTCAAGCAGCAGCTTGTCGCCTTTACGAATCAAATCGCCTAGAGTGACATAAATTTGGTTTTCAGCATCCTGCAATTCCTGCCATTTGGCTGGTTTTTGCGAAGGCTTCAGTCTAAGAGAAAATTGTCCTGTCTCCCCTGGAGAAGCATCGCTGCGTTCAGGCAGGAGGCCGAACAAGGTATCGCTTAGTCGATCCCACATCTCCTTGACTTCGACAGCAAGCGGGAACATCTGATCAATCATGGAGCCCCACTGTACCGAATTTTCATGTCCCGACAATTGAGAACGAAGCATCGGCAGTTGGCCATTACGGCTATCTTTAAACAGTCGGGTCAGTGTATGAACCAACGTAAAGTATTTCATATGAAGACCAAGGTGTTTACCTGCTACGTCCTCCAGATGATGTGCTTCATCGATGACGAGACTTTCGTAGGCCGGCAGCAGCTGATGTGCTGCTTTGACATCCGTAAATAATTTCGAGTGATTCGTAATGACGATATCGGACAGCCCGGCTTCATGTTTGGCACGATGATAGAAACATTTGCGGAACCAAGGACAGGAACGTCCAAGACAGGATTCAGACTCGCTCTGTACCGTCTCCCAGAAGTCTCCTCCGCGCCCGCTTAGATTCAGTTCCTCGTCGTCTCCAGTCTCCGTCTGGGTAAGCCAGACAATCATCTGAGCCGCTGTAAAATAATCCTCTTTCGGTGTAGCAAATTCACGTTTATTGATTTTATGCTCAAACTTACGCAGACACAGATAGTGCCCACGTCCTTTGAACACTGCTGCCTTGAACGGGAACGGAACCACTTGGGTCAGCATAGGAATATCCCGCTCTCTCAATTGCTCCTGCAGGTTGATGGTATGTGTGCTGACCATGACTTTCTGTTCCTGTTTCACACTTTCATAGATGGCAGGCAGCAAATAACCAAGTGATTTGCCCGTACCTGTCCCAGCTTCGATCAAGAGATGTTTCTCTTCATCCAAAGCTTGTCGTACACTGCTGAACATCTGAGTTTGCGCCTCACGCTCCTCATAATGGTCCAGCGTCTCCTTCAGGTTATCTCTAACCTGATCCATAAACTGCTCAAAACTTACGCCTTCCAGCGGATTACCTTCTCGCTCATCGCGTGGTGAGCCTATATCGGTCCAGTCACTCACGTTCAAGGCAAGCTGGCGGTAATACGTATGACCATCCAGATCCTGAATCGGCTCTGCTTCCTTCTCAGTACGCATTCCGTCGAAGAACCAACCCAAGTCACTGTCTTCCGGTGCAAACAGGTCACTCAGGCGCTGAATCGTGATCAGAGGCAATGCACGCAGCTCATCTAGACACTTCAGTAATACAAAAGCTGTGGCAAGTGCATCACTGTCTGCCTGATGAGGGCGGTCATGCTGAAATCCGAATTCTGAAGACACATAACCGAGTTGGTAAGAGCCCAGTGACGGGAACGAAATCTTCAGGAAATCAATCGTATCCAGAATCCGTCCGGTAAATGGCAAATAACCGCATCGATCAAGTGCATTTTGAAGAAAATGAAAATCAAAAGCAACATTGTGTCCAACAAGAACCACATCGTCAAGCAGCGGAACCATCTCCATCATCATCTCTTCCAATGAGGGAGCATCCGCCACATCTTCATCGGTAATACCGGTTAACCCCGTAATAAACGGGGGAATCGGTACACCTGGGTTCACATAAGAACTATATATTTGAGTTATGCTGTAGTCATGATCTATGATGGCAAGTCCGGCCTGTATTATCTCACCGTCGGACTGCGTGCCGGTTGTTTCGAAATCCAATACGGCAAATTTCATTGCAATGTACGGTCCCTTCCATTCCAGTCTATGTTACAGCATAGCAAAAAAAAGGGCATTTGAAAATTAACTGACAAAAAAGGCGGTGTCCCCGCCGCTATGCCAGAGGAGGGAACACCGTCTTTTTGCCGCCGAATAGCCTTTAATTTAAGGCAGTCAGCTGATTTGCATATTGCAATTTTCCGCTGTTTAAACGACAGGCTTCCATGTTATACAGCGGTTCGGTCAACGTGGGGTCATACTGAAGCGCCTGAGCAAATAGTGAACATGCACCTTCAGGGTTCGCAAGCTTGGCCTCGATACAGCCCAGGACGTTACACACCAGCCCCTTCAATCTCGGCGAACCATTCAGATGCATGATCCGCTGCAAGTGTATTCCTGCTTCCTCGGTTTGTTCCAGGTTAAGATGAGCAAGAGCCAGGTAAAAACGAGTTAATGCACTTTCTGGATAGTCGGTCACAACCCTGGAAAATTGCATAATCGCCTGCGGGTACATTTGCAGTTTGAAATATCCCTGACCGCGACTGAAACACTCCAGATGCAGTTCCGGCAGAGCGGTAACAGCTTCCTGTTCAGGTTCGAGGGTAGCGGGCTTATCCAGCTCCCTTTCCCTTACCTGGCTCATTTTTTCTTCAAACATCAGCCACTCATCAATCATCCCGTCACTCATCCGCTTCAGAAAATTCCACTTTTGCAGCAATTCCTGTTTGTTTAGGCCTTCAGCAGAAGGGTAGCGCTTGATAATTTCATCTAACATGTCGTTCATTTCTGCGAAAACATGCTGGAACATCGATGCATCCCCACCCTTGAAAAAATGGATTAGTGCAGTGACCTGTACTCATTTTTTGTAGAATGGGGCGATTTCATTCCCCTTACCAGTCGATTACATAATCGTCGCATGAACTTCTTGCTTCATCGTTTGCACAGGTTTATTCTGTCCATCCACAAATACAACGGTAGGCTTGTGATTATTTGCCTCTTCTTGAGACATCATCGCATAGGAAATGATAATGACGGTATCCCCAGGCTGTACCAGACGGGCCGCTGCTCCATTCAAGCAGATTACTCCACTTCCCCGTGGACCTGGAATGACATAGGTTTCCAAACGTGCGCCATTGTTGTTATTCACAATTTGCACTTTCTCATTTTCCATCAGATCGGAAGTTTCCATTAGATCTTCATCAATGGTAATGCTACCCACATAGTTGAGGTTTGCTTCCGTAACGGTTGCCCGGTGAATTTTGGATTTCATTAGTGTTCTAAACATGGGACAGTACCTCCGATTTTTGCAGCCTTATATTGTCAATCAATCTTGTTTTGCCGAATTTTACTGCAAGTGCGATCAACAAATCGTCACGACCATGAACTTTTTCCTGATCCGCAAGTGGCTCCAGACTTGGAAAAGCCTGAATTTCAGCATAATCAATCACAGCCATTGGTGAACGTTCAATGTTCTGACGCAATATGCCGCGGATATCCGCTGCCGTCAACGCCGTCCCCGCATCTACAGCTTCCTGTGCCTCACGTAACGCCTTGGACAGAACGAGAGCTTCCTGACGCTGTTCTGTACTGAGGTACACGTTGCGCGAACTAAGCGCCAATCCATCACTTTCACGAACGATAGGACAAGGTACAATCTCAACTGCCATGTTCAAATCGTTAACCATCTGCTGGATCACAGCTACCTGCTGTGCGTCCTTCATGCCAAAAAATGCACGCTGCGGTTGTACAATGTTAAACAGCTTCGACACGACCGTAGTCACTCCGTCAAAATGCCCTGGACGAGAAGCACCGCACAAGCGATCTGTTAAACGGGAAACCGATACGGTCGTTTGTGTAGGCTGTGGATACATCTCTTCAACAGAGGGAATAAATACGATATCCACCCCTTTTGCTCGTGCTGTTTCCACATCTCTGGCTTCATCCCTAGGGTAACTGTCAAAGTCTTCATTCGGACCAAATTGAATGGGATTTACGAATATGCTCAAAACCACGATATCACTCTGTTGTTTGGCCGCTTGCATCAAGCTTGCATGGCCATCATGAAGAAATCCCATCGTAGGCACAAGTCCTACAACGGACTCTCTGGACTGAATCGACTGACGTTTCAAGCTCAGTTCTTGTCTTAATTCTGCGATTGTCCGTATCACTTTCATGCGTTCGTCTCCACCTTTTCTTTGCGATGTCCATACAGTTGATCCAGAACGCCGTCAGCGGCGGTAAATATATGCTCTTCTGCCGGGAATGAGCGATCTTTGACTTCTTTCACATAGGACTCAATGCTATTACGAATTAATGTACCTACGTCTCCATACGATTTGACAAAGCGTTTTGGGGTGTATGGGGAAGCATACTGAACCACATCATGGAATACCAGTACCTGACCATCACACCCTCTACCTGCCCCAATACCAATCGTAGGAATAGACAGTTCTTCCGAGATTGCTCTAGCCACTTCTTCCGTAACCAGCTCTAGTACAATGCCGAAAGCTCCGGCTGCTTCAAGCGCCTTGGCTTCGTCCATCAGCCGTTTGGCATCTGCAGCATCCTTGCCCTGAATACGATAACCGCCAATTTGATTCACGGACTGTGGTGTAAGTCCGATATGTCCAAGTACAGGTACACCGGCTTGCACAACCGCTTTTACCGTATCCGCGATTTCGAGACCGCCCTCCATCTTGACTGCTTGTGCATGCCCCTCCTGCATCAGGCGACGAACACCTTTGAGCGTCTCATCCAGGCTGCCATGATACGTCATGAAGGGCATGTCAGCAACGATAAACGTATTTCCCGCACCACGTACCACAGAGCGTGTATGGTACACCATATCGTCGATCGTAACAGGCAAGGTGGAGTTATAACCCAATACCACGTTTCCCAGTGAATCACCAACCAGAATCAGATCGATACCCGCTTCCTCAGCCAATTGGGCTGTCGGATAATCGTAAGCTGTAATCATGCTAAGCGGCACGCCGTCCTGCTTATATTTTTTCATTTTCACAATATTCAACGCTGATTTGTTTGCCATTTTCGTCATGGCTCCTCTCATCTTTTCAATTTAAAAACAACAAAAAAACCTTTTAGTTTCCACTAAAAAGTCCCGAAAAGTCAAAAAAGAGTCACTTGCGATCGTCCCTTCTGTCTCGGTCCTCTTCGGCTCAGAGCAGAATCCAACAACTCACTTTATTACCATTGCTGCCTTGTCACTGCAACATTTTGAAGCAGAACAAAGCATACTACTGCCGGAGTGCAATTCGGTCTGCATTAGCCGATATCGCCTCACGAACACAGTATACCAAAGTTCTGCCCAAAGTTCACGTCTTATGTTCATTTTAACGGTGTAAATTCGACAAATTGTTTAATTTACCAATGAAACTTCACCGGAGTAAACCGATACACGCTCACCGTTTTTCTTCTCCAAAATCAATGCGCCAGAAGAATCAAGGCCTATGGCTGTACCTTCGATGATCCCCTGTGGATTAGCCACCTTAATTTCACGATTCATGGATACGGACAAAGCTTCCCAGAGCGAAGAGATCACATCGAACCCTTCCTTTTGATACAAAAAATACAAACGCTCCAATTCTGAGAGAATGGCCGCTGCAAGTTTGGTTCGGTCTACGGTTTGTCCCGTTTCCATCTTAAGTGAAGTTGCGATTGAACTCAGATCCTCAGGATAATCCTTAGGATCAAAGTTCACATCTACGCCTATGCCTGCGATACAGTAGCGTAATTCGTGGTCTTCAACAGTCGATTCAAGCAGAATCCCGCATACCTTGCGACCATCAATAAAAAGATCATTAGGCCATTTAATCCCGGCATCAGCACCTGTATATGACCGAATGGCACGACACACCGCCACACCCGTTAATAACGTAAGCTGTGGTGTATTTTGCAGTGCAAGCTCCGGACGCATTAGAACACTCATCCAGATGCCTCGTCCAGGTGGGGAGTACCATTTACGTCCAAAGCGACCTCGTCCACCCGTCTGTTCTTCTGCCAGAACCACTGCCCCTTCGCCCTGCCCCTGCTCAGCCATGTGCTGAACATCACCTTGGGTAGACAACGTGGAATTCAGAATGATCGCCTTCCGACCAAACACCGTCGTTTCCAGAGCCAGCTGAAGCGCTGTAGCATCGATACTGTCCGGTTTCGTCACCAAGCGATACCCTTTGCGAGATACTGCTTCAAACTCATAACCCATATCGCGCAGTTTGTTTACGTGCTTCCACACGGCCGTACGGCTAATGGAAAGGTTGCGACTGATCTCCTCACCAGACACAAACTCCCCTTCGGCATTCAGTAACATATGTAACAGTTCCTCATGCTTTGTCATCTGCAGCCACCCGCTTTACTTCGTTGGTCAGCATGTCATGCTGATTCGCTATATTTCCGATCGCAGTCTCTCTTAAGAGATGTTTCATCAATTGTCCCAGCCATGGTCCACCCTTACGTCCAAGCAGCTGCAGAACGTTCTCACCTGTAATTTGCAGATCTTTCAGTTCATGCACTTTCATAGATTGACTCCATGCAGCACCTCGGGATTGTATTATGTCGATCTGTTCTTCGTGCAGAACCTCTTGATCTCGCCAACCTGCTGGAAACAGTCGTTGAACGATGAGCCAGTCCTCTGTTGCCTGACGTCCGCAAGCTAGCACAGTCACGATCCATTCTGATCGTAGTGTCTCTTCATCCCTCAGCTCCTGTACGACAGTCTGAATTAACTGTTCGACCTGGAGAACTCCACTAATGCGGGAACGATCGTCATTAGAAAACGTCCATTTTCGAAGCAAAGCATCTGCTTCATCTCGGGTATAACGACCTGCAATCAGTATCATGGACCAGCGCAATAAAACGTTCTCTTCCATCAATTGTTCCATATTGCACATGAGGGCTTTATTGAATCGTTCCATATGGATCGGTGCTTTCACATGCTCCAGCGCCTGGCTGCGAAACAGCAATTCCAGACCGCGCAGCGGATGGGGGCCTGCCATCATTTTCACCATTTCGGTACGTACTCTTTCCATGGCGATATGTTGGAGCAGATCCTTTTGATGAACAAGCCCCTTCCAGGTGTTGTAGGCAATTTTGAAATCAAATACCGAAGCAAAACGAACACAGCGAAGCATCCGCAGCGCATCTTCACCAAAGCGTTCTGCTGCCGATCCCACACATCTGACCCGCCCATCCTGAATATCCGATTGTCCCCCGAAAGGATCAACGATATTTCCGTCTCGATCCATAGCGAGAGCATTCATTGTGAAGTCACGCCGCTGCAAATCTTCTTTGACATCCTGCACAAATTGAACGGCAGCGGGTCTTCGATTATCCTTATATTCAGATTCGGTGCGGAAGGTCGTAACTTCAAAGTAAAAACCTCCTGAACGAACAGTAACCGTTCCATGCTGGAGGCCTGTAGGAATGCAATCGGCGAACAGTTCCATGACTTGCTCAGGGGAAGCGGACGTGGTGATATCCATATCATCCACGCTACGTTCCAGCAGTTCATCACGTACACAACCACCGACCCAGTAGGCCTCGTACCCTTTTTCATTTAATGTCCGCAGCACCTGTTCACTTTGTCTTGCCATTTCATGGTCTACCTGTGTCCATTCAACCACTTACTCTCACCCCATAACTACGTGTTGCTTGGTGTGGCTTACACAGAACTATTTCCAAGATGGAACTATCCTATCTGACGATCAGCCACAAACCGGCTTCAGATTTGGAACTTCACGTCCCAGTACCCGGTAGTATATTTGTTCATATTCGTGCCGAATGGCATCATTACAGAAATCATGGTGTGCCCGTCTCAAGCACGCTTCTCTGAAGTCCGCAGTCAAACGATCGTCTGTCAACAAACGAATCGTGTTCTCCGCCATCGATTGCGTGTCGCCGATTGGAGACAAAAATCCGGTCTTGCCGTGCAATACCAGCTCAGGGATACCTCCTGCTAGTGAACCAATGGTAGGTACGCCACAAGCCATGGCTTCGAGTGCCACCAGACCAAAGCTTTCCTTCTCGGACGGCAGCATAAGCACATCAGCCATCGAAATGACTTGAGCAATATCATCCTGCTTACCCAGGAAATGAACTTTGTCATTCAGTCCAAGCTCATTAATCTTCCATTGAATCTTCGGCAAATCCGGTCCTTCTCCAACAAATAACAGTTTGGCAGGTACTTGCTCCTGTACTTGGCGGAACACCTCTACAACATCCTGTGTTCTCTTCACAGGACGGAAGTTGGAGATATGCATCAGTATTTTTTCGTGAGGTGCTGCGAAGTCTCTACGCAGACTTGCGGCGTCACGCGGATAATAAATTCGTTTATCAATAAAGTTATAGGTCAGATCAATTGGACGTCTTATATCCAGCAATTCAACCGTTTCACGAATCAAATCCTGGGAAACGGCCGTAACCGCATCACTCTCGTTGATGGCAAGTCGAATCAAATCCTTCAACGACTCATCCTGCGCCAGTACGGTAATATCTGTTCCGTGTAACGTTGTGACCACCTTTAAATCCTCACCCACCATTTGTTTAGCCAAAAAGGCACACACCGCATGTGGCACTGCATAATGTACGTGCAGCAGATCCAGTTGCTGTGCTTTGGCTACTTGCGCCATTTTCGTGGCCAATGACAGGTCATACGGTGGATAACGGAAGACGTAATAATCGTTGACCTCAACTTCATGATAGAAAATATTTTTCTGAAATTTACCCAGTCTAAACGGAATACTATTGGCAATAAAATGAACCTGGTGACCCTGTTCGGCAAGCAATTTGCCCAGCTCCGTTGCGACAACGCCAGACCCTCCGAGGGACGGATAACAGGTTATACCAATTTTTAGCTTTTGATCCATCCGGTGGACGCTCCTTTAATCTCCCGCGTGTGCAGGTTGATGTAATGCAACGGAATTGCAATTGATAAATGATTTATACGAGAAAGTTCAATCGTTTTATGACTTGGCAGCTTGGCCAAATTGATGAACTACATATGGTGTAATACTAGCGAATCCTTCTGCAAATGGAATAAGGCTACGCTGTCCGAGCAAAGAATCCCGGGCTTTTACACGTTCAATATATCCTTGAGTCAATGGAGTGGCAACTGCGCCTTCTCCCAATTCGAACTGGGAACGATAACTGAGCAATGAATTTTCCTTCTGCTCATAGTGTTCCGTAATATCCACAATCAAATCCGTTGGTCCGATATCGTTAATGAAGTAAAAATACAATTCTTTCACCTGAACTGCGGGCATGTCCGGCTTATAGTTTCTAAGCTTGGCATTAAAGACAGCCTCCTGCACCAGCTTGCTGCACATCACATGATCCGGGTGACGATCCTCCCAATAAGGCGCAAACACGATTCGAGGGGCATGACGCCGTATCTCGGCAGTCACAGCTTCGATGTGTTCAGGAGTCATATACAGTCCCCGATCAGGCAAACCGAGATTGCTTCGACACGAAAGACCGAGGACGCGGGAGGCTTGCTCCGCTTCCTCGGCTCTGCGCTCTACTGTCCCGTTGGAGGACATCTCTGCCCGGGTCAGATCACACACGCCTACTTTCAGTCCCGCTGCAGTATGTTTGGCAATCGTTCCTGCCATTCCAATCTCTGCATCATCCGCGTGTGCACCAAATATGAGAATGTCCAAACTCATTGAGCATCACCCGAATTCAATCCACCCTCAGGCTTGTATTTATGTACAAGCTCTCTCCAGCCAAAATCACCGCGATCGAGCGCTTTAACGAGAATCTCTGCCGTTGCAATATTGGTAGCAAGCGGTATTCCCTGTACATCGCACAAACGCAGCAAAGCGTTAATATCTGGTTCATGCGGCTGTGCCATTAATGGATCACGCAGAAAAATAATCAAATCCATCTCATTTTGCGCAACCAAAGCTCCGATCTGTTGATCCCCGCCCAGTGGACCGGATTCAAACCGATGGATCTGTAATGAGGTGCCTTCCATAATACGAAGACCTGTTGTACCTGTCGAGTAGAGTTGATGGTCTGTAAATACATTTTCGTAGGCTGTCACGAAGTTAACCATCTCTTCTTTTTTGCGATCATGGGCAATAAATGCGATTTTCAACATGACAATCTCCTTTTAGTGTGTGTTCAAAAAGTCAGGTTTTCAGCACCAAGAAGGTTGGATAAAGCTAGGGACTGAGTAGCGGAGCTACACGTTTTCGGAGAAAACGGCTTCGGAAGCATGTGCTTGCGAACCTACGTGAGCAACGGAAGGCCCGGCTGAATTCAAGATTCGATGTCGTATCCGCTTCTCGAGTGACCTCGTGATCAAAAGTTGACTTTTTGA
Source organism: Paenibacillus sp. E222 (assembly GCF_013401555.1). Lineage (NCBI taxonomy): Bacteria > Bacillati > Bacillota > Bacilli > Caryophanales > Paenibacillaceae > Paenibacillus > Paenibacillus sp. E222. Next base: position 3,888,532 of record NZ_CP058552.1, on the reverse strand, counting down.
ACTACCTCTTTTAGTCGATAAAGTGATCAAATCCGTAGATGAGTCCTGTATATTCCATAACCTTCTGTACACCAATCTTAACACCAGGCATATAACCTGCCCGTTCATAAGAGTCATGACGAATTTTGAGAGATTGGCCAAAGTCTCCAAATACCACTTCCTGCTGGGCGAATACCCCCGGCAACCGTACACTATGAATTCGGAATCCATTATAATATCCGCCACGCGATCCTTCGATCGTCTCTTCTTCATTCGGATTGCCCTGACGAAGTTCCTCACGGTTTGCTGCAATTAGCTCGGCTGTTTTGATTGCTGTACCTGAAGGAGCATCCAGCTTCTGATCGCCGTGATATTCGATGATCTCCACGTTCGGCATATGTTTGGCAGCTTGTGCGGCAAATCTCATCATCAGAATAGCACCGATCGAGAAATTCGGGGCGATTAGCCCTCCAATGCCTTTGTCCTGACACTGCTTGTCCAGCTGTTCAATCTGCTCCGGCGTAAAGCCGGTAACACCCATAACAGGTCTTACACCGTGACGAATGGCAATCTCTGTATGGGCAAAGGCGTATTGAGGGACTGTGAAGTCCACCATAACCTGTGGTTTAGTCTCTGCAAAAGCCATCTCGATATCATCGGTCAGAAGCACCCCACATTCGGGCAGACCGACAAGTGTTCCGGCATCCGTGCCTACTCCGGAGCGGTTGACCGCTGCGGCGAGCTCCAGTTCAGGATCTTGAAGCACCAGTTTCACTACTTCACGGCCCATCCGGCCAGCCGCTCCGATTACGGCAACTCTTATTACTTCACTCATCTTGGCTGCATCTCCTCACTATGTTGGTTCGTTTGGTTGAATCCATTTCAACAGATATCCATTCCGTTATGAAATGGACCCTTATTGAATGGACTTCATACGCTGCTTAATTTCCTGTAACATTAGATGCAGTTGCTCATTCTGCGGGTCCAGTAACAATGCGTCACGAACGGACCGGGTTGCAAGATCGAACTCATTCAGATCGCTGTAAGCAAGTGCAAGCATGATATGCGCTTCCACATATAACGGATCAAGTTTAACCGCCTGTTTCAGCAGATCGGCCGCCTGCACATATCGTTCATGCGTTCCGTCTCCGGCCTGCTCCAGCAGCACCTTGGCCTGAAGGCTTATCTGTTTGGCTTCCAGGGTCTGCAAATGCAAAACATATTCCTCTATCCCCTGTGACAGTTCAACAGCCTTACGCGCATATTCAAGCGCTGGAGCCAGGTGTTGACTGCGGGCATGTGTAATGGAACAACGATAATAGAGCTCCGCATGTTCCGGGTGAGCATTAATAGCAGATTCAAACCAACGAATCGCCTGCTCAAAATCATTTTGCAAAATACAGCGATAAGCATGCTGCATATACTCTTCCGGTGTCATCATCCAAGCTGTCCCTCCCCAATGAGGTGATGGTACAGCATATGTAATCTACGCCTAATCGGTGTTTTTTGGCGTCCACCGATTTGCATCGCGTGTGTTAAATTTATGCATGACTTTGTCGTGCGCCTCAGCCAGGTCGATCCCTAGAGAGTTAGCAAAACAAATCGTGATAAATAATATGTCCCCGAGCTCAAGCTCAATGGAATTGTCTGCTTCGGAAGATTTTTTCGGCTTCTCACCAAATTCGTGATTCACTTCCCTTGCAAGCTCTCCCACCTCTTCAGACATACGGGCGAGCATGGCCAGCGGGCTGAAGTATCCTTCTTTGAACTGAGAAATATACAGATCAACCTCACGCTGCATTTCTGCAATGCTTTTCTCCATGAGAACGGATTCTCCTTTTGAAATTGTGTCGTATTTGTTCCTAATATATCAGTTATTTAGATTCACTTCCACCATCATAAACGACAAATCATTTTTAAAGAATCGATAAACAGGTATACTAAGATGGGAATGATTGCTTTCTCATTCTAATTTGTAAAACGGAGAGGGAACTTATGAGCACTTCCAAAACCTGGGTTCAATTCAAATTGATTCTCCCCATCCTATTGGGTACGGCATTATATGCCTTTGGACTTCTGTACTTCATCATCCCCAACCAGCTTATGGAAGGCGGCGTAACCGGGATTACGGTCCTGCTGAACTATGCATTCAACATCTCTCCTTCGCTTACAACCTTGGTTGTTAATATTCCGCTCTTTCTGGTGGGGCTCAAGATTTTGGGCGGCAGACAGATGATCTATACAGGCGTGGGCATAGGAGCACTTACGGTGTTTCTGTGGTTATTTGAGAAAATGATTCATCTTGGCTGGATTGAACCGCTTCATACCCAGAATGACCTTTTACTTGCGGCGCTTTACGCTGGAGTTACCCTGGGGGCAGGCCTTGGTATCGTATTCCGCTGGGGCGGAACGACAGGTGGCTCTGACATTATTGCCCGCATACTTAATCGAAAATATGGCTGGAGTATGGGACGTGTTCTATTAGGTATCGATTTCATCATTATTGGTATCTCCCTCGTCTACATTCCCAAAGAAAAAATACTGTATACCCTTGTAGCTGTGTTTATCGCCTCTAAAGTGATCGACTTTATTCAGGAAGGAGCCTACTCGGCTCGCGCATTTATGATCATCAGTGACCATGCACCCGAAATTGCAGATCTGATTACCCGTGATATGGACCGCGGTGTAACGCTCATTCCCGCCATTGGTGCGTATTCGAAACAAGCCAAGCATGTTGCTTACTGTGTTATTTCCAGGCAGGAATTCCGACGTTTGCAGACGATTGTGCGTTCGGTTGACCCAAGAGCTTTTGTTATTATTAGCGATGTGCATGATGTACATGGAGAAGGGTTCAAGGAAAGCTGACCTTATATTTGTACACAAAAGAAAACCTCTCTCCCCAAGAGAAGAGCCACGGGTTGGCCTTCCTTGCAGATAGAGGTCTTTGTCATATTCTAATGGCAGTAATAGCAGTAATAGCTTAACGCCGAAACGGAAAAATACCTTGCTGCTGCGCCCGATATTTTCGGTACCCCGCATAACTTAGCGCTGCTATGATTATGGAAGTAATCAGCAACCCGGCTACCCTCCGATTAGGCCCCTGAACAAACGGTACAAAGGCACTTTCGTCCTTTTCACGACCGAACAACTGGTTTACCAGCTCTTCACCGTGGGCTACCATACTCTTCAATTGTGCAATGTCAGTCTGCTTGGCCTCAGCCAGACCCTTGGTATGAGATAACCAGGCGTCCAGTTGGGCGATCTCGTAAGGTTCACGGCGGATCATCGCCGCAGGCCGGATGGTCTCGTAATGCTCCTCCAGCAAGGCGTAGCGGCTTGCGATTATCGCCGAACTTAATTGCTGATCTGCCGCGGTTGACAGCGCATCAATATCATTTTTTACGATTTTATAATACTGGAGCCATAAAGGTTTGGCCGGGTTGGCGAGACTATCTGCCGCAAGTCGAAGTTTGGCAGAGGCCTGCTGCAAAGACGCATCATCACTTTTCACCCTGACCGCAGCTTCTTTCACTTCAACAATGGTCTCGGATAGGGCATGAATGCCTTCTACTGTCGTCTGACCCTCAAAGGATATATGCTCCAGACCTTTACTGATTCGCAAAATACTGCCTCTAACCTCTTCAATATCATTCTCCAAGGCATGTCGATACAGCAGGGCCGCTTCTTCATTTAATTGCTCAATTGAATTTTTGGCTGATACTTGCTGATCTGTATTTCCGTTCGCACCTGTACTGTCTGCTGATACGCTGTATGATAAGTTCGTCCAGAACAATAGAGTCATGAACGACGCCACCATAAATCCAGTTTTGATCCTGAACGTTCTCTTCATGGACATCCCTCCCATCACCAATGTATGGCAGGGGAGGGTGCCTTAGAACAAGCTTACATGATGAATCAGGCCCGTTTGGCCTGCCTTAAGGCAAGCCATGCACAAAGAATGCTCACTAGCGTCAGTCCAACGGTGAAATTGCGGACACCATCCAGATGGTCCATCAGCGATGCAGGCAGCCAAGGGAAGATATCATAGGTATAATCCATTGTATCGTTTAACAGCGTCCATAATGCAGCAATCACCAGAGCACCCCAACGGAACCCAAAGAATCGCACATACAGCAAAGCCTCGATAGCCATGGCGCTATGCGACGCAATTAACATCCAATCCTGCCAATTCTGTGCGCCCCCCTGCATCCAGCCTGCAAAAATGATGGAGACTGCCCATACTCCGTATTTTACCGAAGTAACCACAGCAAGCGCCTGTACGACATGTCCAATCCGATTCAGAAGCATCGATTTCGGCTTGTACAAAATCCACAACAAGGATAGTGTGAAAAACAGACTCGCAGTCGGACTGTCCGGCACAAACACAATTTGCCACAGTGGTTGCTGTGCCAGCGTATACTCCAATTGATCCCCGTACCATATGTATCCATATATTGTTCCTAATGCGTTACACCAAAAAAGAAGCCACAGGAAATAACGGTTCGTTAGAAATTCCCGGCTCCAAAAGTACGATAAAGCCACAGGCTCTGCCCCTTTCATCATATGTATTGTACGTTCCAAAAAATGATGTTGCGAAAAACGCCTCAAAAAAACCTGACCGCATAAACGATCAGGTTTCATTGCTTATTTCGATTTTACTGTTCTGCCTTCTGTTTCGCAAGCCATTCTGCCAGGTGATTGATGTCATCATCTGTCAGCCCTTGGGCGATGGCATTGTCGTACTGAGCAGGCATGCTGTTATATCCTTCTTTGATAATCGTCAGGATTTCTTCCTGGCTGTGTTTGTCGCCCACACCCCGAAGCGAAGGGCCTCCTGCTCCCTTCATATCTGCCGCATGACATCCGATACATCCGGCCTTTTTGAAGGTTTCCATTGCAGGGTCATCCTTCTCGACGATCGCCACTTCTTCTTTCTGACCTGGCGCATTCGACGTAGGAAGGCCCTGCGCGTGTTTCTCCCGCGCTTCTTCTTCACGCTGAATATGTTCCGGCTTCTGGCCGCTTGCTTCCAACTCATGCGCGTAGTGTGTCCACGCAACATTGGTCAGGTAGAAAACGGCCATCACCGATAGAATCATAAGTGATGATGCAATCGGACGTTTGTAGAAACGCCGCTCCTTGCCTGTATCCAGAAAAGGGGCCAGTAACAAAGCGCCGAAAGCAACTCCGCTGACTCCAAGTACCCCGAGCAGGACATAATCACCTGAGGCATATGGGTATTTCAAATACTGATACAGAAAAAGGAAGTACCAGTCCGGCATCGGGATAACCGATGCACTTGGATTGGCCGGGTAGCCCAGTGGTGCAGGTTCCGAAATCGTTAATACCAGAATACCAACCAGTACAACGACACCAACCATCCATTCCTTCAGCAAGAAGTTAGGAATAAAAGCCTCTGATTTGCCGGGATACGCCGTGTAATCCGGTGGAGTTATAAACCCCGCTCCTTTACGGACGCGTGAGTCCCCGACGAAGATAATCTTTTCCTGGTCATCTGACTTGTGTCCGTGAGCCATGTCGATTCCTCCCTTCTCAGATTATAGTGGTCCCGAAATGCCCTGTCTGCGGATCATAATAAAGTGACCGACCAGAAGCACCAGAAGCACAGCCGGAAGGAAGAAGACGTGCAGGGCAAAGAACCGTGTTAACGTCTGCGCACCTACAATAGTTCCGCCTTGCAGGAATTCCTTAATGATCGGTCCCAGCCAAGGAACCGTATTCGCAATCTCAAGCGTAACCTTGGTTGCAAAGTAGGCTTTGTTATCCCAAGGCAACAGATACCCGGTAAGCCCCAGACCCAGCATGACAAAAAAGATCAGCATGCCGACAACCCAGTTCATCTCGCGTGGCGCTTTGTAAGAGCCGGTAAAGAACACACGCATCGTATGTAAAAACATCATAACGATAACCAAGCTGGCTCCCCAATGGTGCATCCCGCGTACAATTTGGCCGAAGGCTACTTTAGTCTGCAGATACTCGACACTGGCGTAAGCATTAATAATATCAGGCACATAATACATGGTCAGGAACATCCCTGACAAAATTTGAATAACAGTGATAAAGAACGTCAATCCACCAAAGCAGTACACGAATGCGGAAAAGTGATGAGCCGGGTTTACGTGCTCTGGAACTTCATGATCCGCAACGTCCCTCCAAATTGGCGTGATATCGAGACGCTCGTCAATCCAGTCATAGACATTTTTAAACATCTGCGTTCACGCCTCCTATTTGACTCGGGTGTTCGGAATAATGTCTCCCAGATAAACCCAACCCTGATCTTCCTTCACCACATACTCATCAAGCGGCTTCGGGGCTACGGCAAGATTCTTGCCTTCCTTGTCATAATGCGCGCCATGGCATGGACAATGATATTCGTCGGGATATTGCTTATCACTGTTCCAACCTACGGTACATCCCAAATGTTTACAAATGGGTGAAAGCGCATAAATTTTGCCCTGCTCATCTTTCCTGATCCAGGCGATTAACGAAGCATTGCTCAAATACCAACCGTCTTGCTGTTTCAATTCAAACGTAAATTCTTGAGGTTCATTCGTAATTTTGCTGATTTCCGCTACTTTGACAGAGGTGCCTTCTCCCTTGTGCTGCAATATCGGGTCCACCGCAAAACGGACCATGGGGAGTATTGCACCGGCGGCCATGTAGGCTGTAGCTCCACCAAGCGTGTACGTCAAAAACTGCCTGCGTGACATTTCCATGCGGCTTGGCAATTTCATCGAAGCTTCGTGCTGGTCATGCTCACTGCTCATACTGTCTCCAACCCCCTTTTTCAGCCAACTCTCTCAATCGTTTTCATTATCAGAAATTCCACGACTTACTAGAACATACATAATCATATAGTAGCCCTAGAACACCGTCAAGAATTTGTCACACATTTTTAAGGTTCATTTGTAAGCGTTATTAAAAAAATGTTGGTAAATTGTCACATTTGTCATAGGAAGGTCATCTTTTCCATAACTCACGAATTTTTTCCCCGACCAAACGCGAAATCCCCTCTTCTCCAACCTCTTGAATTAAAACAGAACGACTTAATACCAAATCAGCTGAAGTCACTTGGGTCTGTTCCAATTCTCCATCAGATGACATTATAACCACATATTTGAAACCGGAGGATTTGATTTGTTCGGATAAGGTATTTAATGCCATTGACATATCCGGACACGCATAATGGAATGCAGGGTAAGTCATGATACGCCCTTTGAACGGAATCTCTACCATATCCAAAAAATCTCTAAGCCGCTCCAACGCCTCGGTCGCTTCAACCGGGGACTGCTTGCCCGTCAGGGCTGTATATGGAATAAGGCATGTATCCAGATAGAGTTGTAGTTCCGCCCAGCTGTCTTGAGTCATCTCACTGAATTTCAATTCCCTAATTCCCCTCTCTATCCATTTTATTCCCATATTATATATGAGCGTATATTATAAATCCAGAGATTCATACTTTTTCTGTGCAGGAATGGTAATAAACGCAAAAAAAGAAATGCGTGTTTCACGCATTTCCTGTGTTATATATTTATTTTTACATGCTCATCAGTTTATGGCCTTCAGTTCATCCGTCAGATTCCGGAAAGCTACTTCGTCTCCGGTAGCCAATGCCTTATCGATTTCCATATACAGCTTCTCGCTGCGCTGTTTACGAAGCGCGTCGTCCCACACCATCTCAGCAGCCAGCCCCAACATGACTTCATACGTAACTTTCATTTTATCCAATAGGATGCACCTCCAAAACGGATTTAAGAGCTCCTATACTCCTTTCCTTTGGCAACATAACCTAGTGTAGTTCTCGACATCCGCTCAAGATCTGCGTCAGTCAACTCACGTATCACTTTGGCTGGTGTGCCCAAAGCAAGAGTATAAGGCGGTATTTTAGTATTTTCAGTAACAACAGAACCGGCCCCGATCAGCGTATATTCACCAATTTCGGCTCCATTGAGTAGGATAGCGCCCATACCAATCAGCGAACCTGTTCCGATACGACATCCATGGATAATCGCAGAATGCCCCACCGACACATCGTCGTCCAAAATCAAAGGCTGATCCGTGTTGACATGCCCAACAGCATTATCCTGTATATTACAGCGCCGTCCAATCACAATGGGTGCCAGATCGGCGCGCAGCACAGCATTGAACCAGATCGTAGATTCTTCACCCATTGTCAGATCACCTATAAGTTTGGCGCCTTCAGCCATATATACCGAAGGGTGTAACTGGGGTTGCATACCTTTGTATGGAATTATCATAAGTATCACTCCTTAATTTGGGAGTGATTTTAGCAACTTGTCCTTCACTTGTCAAACATAACGGGCGTAATATCCCCGGACAGCGAGCGACAGGATGACGCAAGACGTAAACCCCATGCTGTCATTTGTACTGTTCGCCCATCTGCATGTTCTCCAATGCGAAGCATGCCTAGGTGCAGCATCATTTTAAGTATCCTGTTGTCATAAATTGTCTCTGCAGTGTCATAATAGAACGGCTGAATGTAGGGACCAATCTGGCGGAACAAAGACTCTACTGTGGACCAGCCAGCTGCACATTCCCCTGTCCAGTACACAATGGAGGACAGATTGGGAATAGCACCTTTATAAAGTCTTAACCAAAACCGAAATAGCTGTATCATCTCGGCTGTTTTCTCCGCACCCAGCTTGTCTTCACCGGAAGCTGACAATTTCAGCGTGCCCTGCTCCTCACGGACCAGACGATGATGAAAAGCGTAGTCATAGATGAAAGCAAATCGGTCGGGGTAGTCCTTGAACGAACGACCATAACCGAATCTCCATCCAGCCTTACCCACCAACGCTTCACTCACATGTAAATGCTCCATGATCTGCTGCTGGGAACGACGGTACATCATGCCTTCTGCATTTAGTGCTATTTCATGCTGCTGGACAAATTGGAGAAACAGTTTCAGATCATCCGCGAGTAGATGGTATTCATCCCTGTAAACGGGAGGCTCGCTCGTCTGTGCAATGCCTGATTTCAGATGATTGGATAACACATCCCGAAATCTCATTTGCAAATCCTTAGGTACCTGATACAGGTATCTGGTCTGCTGAGTTGTGCCATTGAACAACCATCCACTCTTCGTGAACCGTACGATAAGATCACGTGGACTGGCTCCAGCTTCGCTATCTTTTTTATCCATCGATTGACGAGCAATGGCGACAAGTTCCTCCATACCGAAGTATTGGCGGGCATCAAACAGCAAGTTGTTTAAAAATCGCAGATCTACCTGGTTTAGTTCACGAACCTGCTGCTCAAAAAATGGTCTGCTGCCCAATGTAGTGAGAATACTCTGGATGAGTTCATGTTTGGAATTGGGCTTACACTCGCACTGGTAATAGTCTGCTATTCGATTAAGCTGGCCGATATCGGCAAAAGTAAGCATATCCGCTAGATTCATGGGTCCATCGCCTCGCCCTTGACTACTTTTTGGCTGTTGATTCGGGGCCTGGAGTAGTTTGGTTTTGTAAACATCGTTGACGGAATTCCCATGATCTAAACCTCTTTTTTGCAAATCTTTTATGTTTTAACCATACTATGCCCAAAGTTGCCTGCTCAGAAGAAGAATGAGAGGTTCAAAATCATATAGAAAGATGGTAATAAACGCCCATAATGCAAAAAAAACAACCTGAGTCAATCACTCAGGTTGTTTCGCCAGATCCAATGAAAGGTGTCGTGTGCAGTTGTAAAGCAATGGTCTCCAATCGTCACGTTCCTTCTCCAGGATCGTGAGTGACAGGTTTCCAATTCGTTCCGTATAGCGGTCTTTGTACAAAGCTGATAGCAGATTGGCTAAAAAAGCGCCATGGGAGACAATCAGCACATTTTGGTCCTGATGAGCCTCCCATAAATCCTCCAGAAAGCCCAATGCACGTGTCTGAATATCAACAATCTGTTCCTGTCCCAGATCCAGCGTCTCCCAGGAAGCGCCCCAGCGAGCCACACGTTCTTCGGACGTCAGACCTTCAATCTGACCAAAAGCACGCTCCTTCAAGCGTGCATCTGGCTCCAGCAAAGGAACATTCAATAGCCCGGAGATGATCTCTCCTGTCTCCTGAGCCCTGGACAGCCCGCTTGTTATGATGTGGTCCCAACGATACTCTTCGGTAAGCAAACGTCTACCCAGACGCTCAGCTTGCTCTCGACCTTCTGCATTCAGAGGTATGTCTGTCTGTCCTTGAATACGTCCTGCCGCATTCCAGTCGGTTAGGCCGTGACGAATAAGCCCGATCCGCATCTCATCCCTCATTTCTCTATACGGTGAACGAAAGCTTTACCTAAGCACGTGCACCTTGTTTGCGTTTGTTCGTTGAACGATGCATACGCCCAAGAGAGAACAGAGCCATACCAATTGCAAGCAACGACAACGCCATCCAGTACTGAGGATACGCTGGGCCCATGCTCACAACGAAGGGCTCAATAATGCTCCCTCTGTCCGCTCCCGTCATGTTGTACTTGTACAATCCGGAGGAAGTAGGCTCACTGCCCGCTACCCCTGTCTCCAAAATACCTGTAGAGACCACGCTGGTCTGCTCAGCTTCTGTTACGTCTGGCTTAAACATCGCCATGTACAAAAAGCTGCATAAGAAAATTGCCAGGAAAGCAGCAATCCACAAAGACATATGCTTGCGGATCACAGCAGAGAAACGATTAACCTTTGCCTCTTCCGGCAATAGCCATGGAGACTCCGCATAGATCCGTTCCATAACATTACGGTTTACTCTCTCTGCCTGTTGTTCTGTCACTGGGACCGGTATGCTGTGCAGCAGAATTTGAGCTTCTTCCCAAACCTCAAATTGCTGCGAGCAATCTTCACAACCAGCGAGATGAGCATGAAATGCAATCCGCTGAGGATGAGCTTCCGGCAAGTCCCAGACCAGTGCAAACAGCTCCTGGGCTTCATTGCAATTCATCGGTTCTTCATCCCTTCATATGGCTCGTAGACCGGTTCGAAGAAATAAGGTTCCAATTGAGTTTTTACGCTTGATCTTGCTCTGAACAATAACGATTTCACAGAACTAACGCTCTGCCCAAGAATATTTGCAATCTCCTGGTAATCTAGTTGATCATACTCACGGAGTATAATGGCAGAACGCTGCTTCTCCGGTAAATTGTTAATTGCATCCCTAACCAGCATCACCCGCTCACTGCGCAATACAGCATGCTCTGGCGCATTCTCAGAAGGAGCAACAGGTACAATACCGCTCTCTTCAAGTGGAACACTCCCACTACGCTGTTTGCGAAGCTCACTCAATACCGTATTTCTCGCAATGGTATATAACCAGGTTGAGAACGAGGCATCCACCTCTCGGAATGAGTGCAGACTGCGGAACGCCTTATAGAAAGTCTCAGAACAGAGATCTTCCGCAAGCAGCTCCATATTAGAACTTTTCAACATATGATATACGAAAGCCAGTATTTTACGCTGATAACGACTCATCAGCTCGGAATATAACTCTAGGTTACCTTCCTTGATCTCTCGAATCAACTGGGAATCCGTCATTTGAGTGCGACCCCTCCTCGCCCATCCATGTGCTTCTCCCCGTTCGACTCTATCCATGTATTACCGAACAGGCACAAAAAAGTTGCGGTTTTCACCGCATAAAACAGCGTTCAGCGCCAAAACAGGCCTTCCCGCCAAATTCCCCTATGTAATGGCAATTTCCCCAACGTTTCTACATTAACAGTATTTATTGTACAACGGTCTGCATCATCCTGGCAAATCCATGGCTTCCATTGAAGCCCGACCAGTCATTATTATGCAGCCATTTTCTCGTCCATGACTTCAATTTGATCCCTTTTGTGAAGCCACTATTATATTGGACGAACGAAAGCCTCAAAAAGTTTATGCGAATAAAGAATTAATTTAAAATTTCAGAAGAATTTCGTTACCATGCAATTGTCCAAATAAGGATCAATTCCACTTTAAGCAAGGATTATATTTCCTTAATTTACGAATGTTATAATTATTTTAAACAATTTTACTCAAAGTGTTGACAAAATGAAAACGTATACATATAATAAAAGTACAGTATGGTTTCTCTCCACTCCTATCCAATAACTGTATTGCTCCACGTGAGCAATGGCCGCTTATGTAAGCGGTCTTTTTTTTGTCCTTTTTTAGGACATATCCTGTAACAGACGGTTTTCAACATAAAAAAGAGGGCTTTCGCCCCCTTTCAAAAACCTAAACCCATACTTGATACCCCAGGGAATCCAGCAACGTTTTGGCCCGTTCCATTTCTTCTTCCTGCCGGAACGACAAACGCATAATGCCCGGCACATCGACCCGGTTTTCAATAATTTCCATGTTGCTTAAGTTAATATCATTCGCCCCAAGCTCGGTGGCAATCTTGCCGATCATTCCCGGCGCATCCTGCACATCCGTATAAAGATCAAACAACGACGAGATCATACCTTTCCGACGTTCTGGCAGCACGCTGCGGAACTCGCGTGCCTGACGGAACGCTTCCTCAATGCCCTCACCATTTTGTTGCTCCAGCATTTCAGTGAAAGCCGTCATCTGGCTGTTCCAGTCCTTCAGCAAGCCCAGCAGCACCTCACGGTTGCTCAGCAGGATATCTCTCCATACAATGGCATCACTGGAGGCAATCCGGGTAATATCCCGGAAACCGCCTGCAGCCAGCATTTTATATAAAGGGTTCGATTCATTATATTCGCGCACCTGATTGACGAGCGCAACTGCAATGACATGTGGCAAATGACTGATCGCTCCCACAATGTCATCGTGCAGCAGCGGCTCTACACGAACAATCTGGGCACGTGTATACGCAAGAAGATCAGATAACCTGTCGTAAGCTTCTTCAGGTACATATTCTGAAGGGGTCAAGACATAGTATGCATTCTCGAATAACACAGCTGAGGCTGCATCCACACCTGCACGCTCAGATCCGGCCATAGGATGACCGCCAATAAAGTAGGCATCACTCATGCGTACATGCTCCGCACAGGCTGCGATGGACGCCTTTGTGCTGCCAACATCTGTAATGATACATCCCTTTTTCAAGGGAAGCTTGGCCAACTGTTCAAAATATGATTCGAGCAGCCCAACAGGTACGCACAAAAAAATAAAGTCGGCATCCTGTACCGCTTCCTCCAGGGAGAGTGTAGCATCATCCACTACACCACTCGCTATGTACTTGTCCTTCAATTCAGGCAGGTGGGCATAGCCCATCACCGTTACACCGGGCTTGCCTTTAAAGCAAAGCGCCAATGAACCGCCGATGAGCCCTACACCGATCATTGCAATTTTTAATTTCATGGGTCCTCACTCTTTTCGTCGCCAGATTTAAGGGCGTGCTACCGCCTTCTCAGCCAGCGTGTTCTCCAGTGCCGTGACGAACGCACGGTTCTGTTCTGATGTTCCGACGGACACACGAATGTATGTTGGATATACATCGAATCCAGGACGAACAATAATACCTTGTTTTAATAGCGACTGGAACGCCGTTGCGGAAGGCATATCCAGATCAACCATGATAAAGTTACCCTGGGAAGGGAAAAACGGCAATTCTAACCGCTTGAATTCATTTTGCAAATACGCTCGCTCTACTGCATTACGCTCCGCACATGCTTGGACAAAAGCCTGATCCTCCAGCGCTGCTTTTGCGGCAACCTGAGCAAAGCGTGAAGTATTAAACGGCTCACGCACGCGGTTGATCAGATCGATCACTTCGGGACGTGCAATACCGTATCCAATACGCAATGAAGCCAAGCCATAGATTTTGGAGAATGTCCGCAAAATGACCAGGTTAGGATAACGCTCAATCATAGGGATGCTTTGTGGATACGCCTCATCCGTTACAAATTCATAATAGGCTTCATCCAGCACAACCATGACATGAGAAGGTACACGATCCAGGAATGCCGTCAATTCCTGCTCAGAGATAATTGTACCCGTTGGGTTATTGGGGTTACACACCCAAACTGCTTTGGTCTTATCATTGATTTGCGCCAGCATGGAAGTCAGGTCGTGAGTTCCATCTTTAAGTGGCACTTCAATGCTGACAGCACCTTCGATGTCAGCATTACTTTTGTATACAGAGAACGTCTGGTCGGCCATGATGTTCTCGTCTCCCTGGAGGAAAAATGCACGAGTGATCAACGCAATGATCTCATCCGATCCACAACCAAAGATCAGATTATTCCGTTCCACTCCCAGATGCTTCGCCAGCACTTCAGTCAGTTCCTTGGAACTTCCATCCGGATATATGCTTACATTGACCAGCTCTCTGGTGATCGCTTCAAGCGCAGCAGGCGAACTTCCATATGGATTTTCGTTGGAGGCCAGCTTAATCACTTGCTCCAAACCCAGTTCACGTTTCACTTCTTCAATCGGTTTGCCCGGTTTATATACAGGCAGATTGACAATCTGGGACTTCGGTTTCAACTCGACCGCCTCCTGTTATTAAAATAGTTATGGACATGCCTCAGCCTGTGCTGAGCATGCCCCGTGGATGTAACATCATTGAATCCCTATCCTTTTAATTGTGCCACAAAGTTGCGAATTTGCAACAGTCCCGCCTGACGTGTATCCGGGTTTCCAAGAAGAGGTATGGCTTCTTCCACCTGACGAACGATAGCACTGCCTACAACAACGCCGTCACAGATACGGGAGAAACGAGCGACCTGCTCGTGACTGGAAATGCCGAAGCCAACAGCGACCGGAAGATCTGTAAGACTCTTTACAGTTTCAATGAAGCTCTCTACCCCATCGAAAAAGGAAGCTCTCTCTCCCGTAACACCTAGAGAAGAGACACAATAGATGAAACCACGTGCTCCCGTGACAATACGCTCGATTCTCGCATTGGACGTAGGAGCTACGAGCGGAACCAGATGCACACCTGCAGCATCCGCACGGCGTCGCATATCCTCCGCTTCCTCAATCGGAAGATCCGGGATGATCATGCCGCTGATTTCGTGTTTGATCAACTCGTCAAAAAATACATCCAGTCCCGTCTGTAATACCGGATTATAGTAGGTGAACAGTACAAAAGGCAGTTTTACACCCGCAGCACGCGCTCTTGCCGCTGTCTCCATACAAGTCCGAATCGTGATCTGGCTTTTCAATGCACGCTCGGAAGCACGCTGGATTACAGGTCCATCTGCGAGCGGATCAGAATAGGGAACACCGAGCTCCAAAATGTCTGCCCCCGCCTGTTCCAATTCCTTAATGATTTCTACCGTGGTGTCTACATCTGGATCTCCAACCGTAAGGAATGGGATAAGTGCTGTCCGGTTCTGTTCTTTCAATTGCTGGAAGGTCTGGTCCATCAGGTTCATGCCAAGTCCCCTCCTGTATATTTCATAATGGATTCAACGTCTTTATCACCACGACCGGAAAGACAGATCACAACGATATCATCAGCGCTGAGTTCAGGTGCAAGCTTGATGACCTGCGCAACAGCATGGGCTGACTCCAAAGCAGGGATAATGCCTTCGGTTCGGCTCAGTAACTGCAGGGCATCCAATGCCTCCTGGTCCGTAATCGGGACATATTTTGCACGTTTAATATCTTTGAGATAGGAATGCTCGGGACCAACACCTGGATAATCAAGTCCCGCCGAAATGGAATGGGCTGGCTGAACCTGTCCATATTCATCTTGCAGTAGATAACTCATCGAACCCTGGAATACACCATGTGTTCCTTTGCTCATCGTAGCCGCATGGAACTCGGTGTCCACCCCTTTACCTGCTGCTTCAACACCAACAAGCTTCACATCCTGATCGCCAATAAACGGATAGAACATGCCGATTGCATTACTTCCGCCGCCTACAGCTGCAACAATCACATCCGGCAGCCGTCCTTCAATCTCCTGAATCTGGCGCCGTGTCTCATCACCGATCACTCGCTGGAAGTTACGTACCATCATTGGATACGGATGAGGACCGACTACAGATCCAAGCACGTAGAAGGTATCTTCCACATTGCTAACCCAGTAGCGGAGTGCTTCGTTGCCTGCATCTTTCAATGTGCGCGTTCCAGATGTCACCGGAATGACTTCCGCCCCAAGCAGCTTCATCCGAAATACGTTCAATTGTTGTCGCTGCGTATCTTCTTCGCCCATAAACACTTTGCATTCAAGCCCTAGCAATGCAGCAACGGTTGCCGTGGCAACACCATGCTGTCCTGCACCTGTTTCAGCGATGACTTTCTTTTTCCCCATCCGTTTAGCCAGCAATCCCTGTCCAATAGCGTTATTGATCTTGTGCGCTCCCGTATGGTTCAGGTCTTCACGTTTCAGATAAATTTTGGGTCCACCCAAGCGGCGGGACAATTGCTCTGCATGATATAAAGGCGTTTCCCGTCCAGAATACTCGCTTAGCAGGTAATTCAGTTCCTTGTTGAAATCCTCGTCTTCGGAGAAGTGGCTATACGCTTCCTCCAGTTCGATTAGAGCGTTCATTAGTGTCTCAGGTACAAAGCGGCCTCCGAAGGGACCGAAACGCCCGTGTTGATCCGGCAATTGATGTGTCATGCCTGCTTCACCCTTTCTACAAATGCTGTAATTTTCGCAATATCCTTCACACCTTCGGACTCTACGCCGCTGGATACATCGACGCCGTCCGGTGCATATGTCTGTATCAGTTGTTGCACATTATCCGGCTGCAATCCTCCTGCCACGAACAACGCGATTCCATGTTTTCTTGCCCATTCGGCATAGAAAGGAATTCGTTCCCAGGCAAAGGTTTTACCGGAGCCCCCTCCATAGAGCGGGTCAAACGTATCGAGCAATATGGCGTCCACCACATTTTTATATGGATCAAGTGCCAGCAAGGCGGTATCGTCAGATAATGAACCTGTTTCATCCTTGGGAAAAGAGAAAGCCTTAAACACTTCGGTACCGAAGCGCTGCTTCACCTGTTCACAAAATTCCGGCGATTCCTGTCCATGCAGCTGAATGACATCCAGGCGTGAAATCTGCATGATGCTTTCCAGCTCTTCGAGCGTGGGATTCACGAAAACACCCGCCAGCTTCGGCCGATCGAACATCGTCCAGTCCAAGAGAACCGTTCTTAGCTCGGCACCCTGTTCAGGTGTAATACGGCGACGAGATGGGGCAAAAACAACACCAATGTAATCCACAGGCAAGTTTATCATCGATTTTAGCACTTCAACGTCCTGAAGTCCACATATTTTTACAGCCGCTGCCGGCCGGTTTCGCAGATCCACGTCTCTGCTGCCTTTGCCGTCATGATTGAATGCATTCATGCTTTTGTTCCCATCAGTTCATATACAGCTGCCTCAACATCGTCCTTGCGCATCAGATGCTCCCCAACAAGGATACCATGCACACCTGCCTCAATAAGAGATTCCAATGGTTGAGGGCCGTCAATTCCACTTTCACTGATTAATGTTACACCATCCGGAATCAAGTTCATCAAATCCAACGTGGTGTTGAGACTGGTTTCGAATGTTTTCAGGTTGCGGTTGTTGATGCCTACAAGTGTTGCTTGCGGAATATCAAGTACCTGCTCCAGCTCTGCACGGTCATGGACTTCAATTAATGCATCAAGGCCCAGACTTTTGGCAAACGTCAGATATTGACGCATCTGTTCGGGTGTCAGAATGCTCGCAATCAGCAAAATGGCATCCGCGCCAAGCAGCCTTGCCTCGGCAATCTGTCGCTCATCTATAATAAAATCCTTGCGCAGTAGCGGTATGTTCACAGCTTCATGAATAGCCTGCAAGTATTCGCTATTTCCCTGGAAATAAGAAACGTCGGTCAATACGGATATACAATCCGCTCCAGCCCGTTCGTATGCGGAAGCAATCTCTACCGGATGGAAATCAGGACGAATCAGTCCTTTGGACGGAGAAGCCTTCTTCACTTCGGCAATGAGACCCAGTTTACGATTACGTCTCTCTGATAAAGCACGTTCGAATCCACGAGTATTGGGTAATGCCTCTATCTTTTTCAGCGCATCGTCCATCTGAAATGTTTGTGCGAGAACTTCAACTTCTTTATGTTTGGTTGCTACGATTCGATCAAGATACATGACTGTACGCCTCCGTTGTATGAATTAACTGTTCCAGCTTTCTGGCAGCCTTACCAGAGTCTACAGCTTCTGTTGCCATCAACACACCTTCTGCAATGGTATTCGCTAGACCGGATACATAGATGCACGCTCCAGCATTCAACAGAACGACATCGCGGTATGCGCTCCGTTCTCCCTGGAAGATCCTTTTAATAATTTCGGCATTCTGAGCCGCATCTCCTCCAAGAACCGATTCCAGCGGATGCAACGATAATCCCATGTCACGTGGATCAATGTCATACGTATGCACTTCACCATTGCGCAGCTCGGATACCTGGGTAGGTGCGGAAATGCTGATTTCATCCAGTCCATCATGACTCGCTACGACCAAAGCTCTTTTCAGCCCCAGACGATTCAACACTTCAGCGATCATCGGTGTCCGGCTGCGGTCATATAAACCAAGCAATTGTCGATCCGCTCCCGCAGGATTGGTGAGAGGTCCGAGCATGTTAAAGATCGTACGCACACCCAGCTCTTTTCTTGGCGCAGCAGCATGTTTCATAGAAGGGTGGTACACCTGAGCAAAACAAAAACAGATTCCGATCTCATCGAGACATTGTCTCGCCTGCTCTCCGTCCAGATGAATATTCACGCCCAATGCTTCAAGTACATCCGCACTGCCCGCCTTGCCTGAGGCAGAGCGATTACCGTGCTTAGCCACCCGGACAGAGACTGCTGAGGCAATGATGGCTGACGCCGTTGAAATGTTGAACTTATGAATCCCTGAACCACCTGTTCCACAGGTGTCCAGCAGTCCATTGCCGTCCGTCAGAATCCGTCCGCCCTGTCCACGCATGGCTTCGGCAAACCCCGTGATTTCATCCACCGTTTCCCCCTTCATCCGCAAGCCCATAAGCAAACCTCCGATTTGAGCCGGAGTCGCCTCACCTCTCATGATAGAGTACATTAGGTCGCGCGCTTCTGTCTGCTCCAGGTGGCTGCCCTCCAAAATTTTGGCAAGGCCATTCTTCATGCCTTCAGCATGACTAACTTCAGTTACAGATCGCTCGAATTCTTCATTCATGACTGGGTTCATATTCATTTCCGGTCTCTCCTCTCTCAGTTTTGTGCGGCCGTGGCCGGGGTAACAAAATAATCGGCGTTGGCAAGTTTCAACGTGTGATCCTTTTCTTTGGCAGGAAACATCGCTTCTGCTGTACGAATTGCCTTGAGCAACGCTTTGGCTTTGTTTACTGTTTCTTCATATTCATTCTCAGGCACCGAATCCCATACGATTCCGGCTCCAGCCTGCACATAAGCTTTTCCTTTTTTGAAAATAATCGTTCGGATTGTAATACAGGAGTCCATGTTGCCTGAGAAACCAAGATAACCGATTGCACCTGCATAAGCACCCCGTGCTTCTTTTTCCAGTTCGGCGATAATTTCCATCGCACGCAGCTTCGGCGCACCTGATACGGTACCCGCTGGCAAACATGAAAGAAATGCATCAAAGAAATCCTTGTCTTCTCTAAGCTCACCTGTAACGTTGGACACCATGTGCATGACGTGGGAATATCGTTCAATCTCCATGAACATGTCACATTTCACACTTCCGAAGTTAGACACACGTCCCAGATCATTACGACCCAGATCGACAAGCATCAGATGTTCCGCACGTTCCTTCTCATCCTGCAGCAGATCTGCGGCCAATGCACGATCTTCTGCTTCCGTAGCTCCTCTTGGACGGGTTCCCGCAATCGGCCGTGTCTCTACGCGGTTTCCATCCACTTTTACCAACGCTTCCGGTGAAGTCCCTACGATAATTTCATCGTCCATCTTCAGATAATACATGTAGGGTGATGGATTCAACGTCCGAAGCACGCGATATACATGCAGCGGAGAAACTTCGGTATCAATATGGAAACGTTGGGATAACACCACCTGAAAAATATCTCCTGCCCGAATGTACTCTTTGGCCTGTTCTACATTCCCGATAAACTGTTCCTTCGTGAGATTGGATTGGATATCTCCCAGTTCCACGTCTCCTGGGATGGAACGCGGGTTCAGGTTCTCCCCTGGTCCTTGCTGCTGCAAGCGTTCAGCCGCCTGTTCCAGCTTCTCAGAAGTTAAAGCATAAGCTTTACGGATATCATCATCCGTTGCACCGTCTTTCACGTGCACATTGCCCACGAGCAGCATCTGCTGCTTCACATGGTCAAACACGATAATCTGGTCACAGAACATGAAGCGAATATCATCCATTTTCAGATCATCCAGCGCGTGGGCCGGAAGCTTCTCATAATATTGCAGCAGATCGTATCCAAAGAAACCGATGGCCCCGCCTGTAAATGGGGGAAGTTCATCATCCTTCGGACTACGATACTTACGCAGCAGCGCTTTGAGTTCTTCAATCGGCTTGCCTGGCAGTTCTCGAATCTGTCCCGCTTCTTCTACCACGATCCGGCCTTTTTTGGCGGAGATCATCAGGAACGGATCTGTACCAATGAAGGAATATCTCGCCCATTGAATTCCACCCTCCACACTTTCCAGCAGAAATGCCCGGTCGTTGTCAGCATAACGGCGAAAAATCCGAATCGGGGTCTCCATGTCTGCCAGAATCCGTTTGACTACCGGAATCAGATTATATTCATTCGACATTTTCAGTACTTGATTAACGTTTGGCGTTATCATCAGATCACGTCCTTTCAGATTTATATAAGTTCAACTAAAGAGGTTTACACTGAGCACTCCGATGACAGAACAACCTTCCGATCGCTGTTATCCCCAGATTTTTTGATTCCCTTTCTAAAGGGAAAATCCGGTGATAAAGGCGAACGCTCCGCTTCTTCAGGTTATTTCTGTCCTCTCCGTTTTTGTGTAAAAAGTTTAGTTGAACCTATATGGGTAGAAGAAACAAGTCAATATACAAAAAAACCTCTACCATCAGGTAGAGGTTTGGTTATAAGCTGTTTCAACAGGTTGGTGCTTCATAAATAACAAGTCCATATACATGCATCCTTACCGAATTATCACACAGGCTGTTGTATTGATGTAATATATATCCATCAAATCATAAGGAAATGTACCGGTATACACTATTCTCATTCATAGCACTCATTCTTTCATGAAATGCATGAGGATATCGGTTGTGTTATACCTAAACAAAACGATGTCGCTAGACACGTTTGCATTCCTTCATCCTGTTTCCAACAATTCCGTAGCACGACGTACCGCGAATCAGTTGACCGGCTTCTGTTGCTCCGGTTACCACCCGCTAGACTCTGCTATATACTCCACTCATCTCAGCTGCTCTCAGCTCAATCTCTACTCTACTCAACTGGTTCTCACTATACAGCATTCCGAATGATTTGACAACCACTCTAATCTTACGATTTGGAAGGTGCCGCCAAATCGGGACGCAGAGACTGTGCTCCGTTAAGATACACATGGTTGATTTCATTCTGACCTTTTGCAGTGTTAACATGTACCATAAAACGGATGCACTGTGGCAAGGCGCCTGCAACCGGAACTTCCAGCGCACACATCAAGGGTACAAGCTCCCAGCCATCCAACTGGCGAATTGCCTTTGCCGGGAAAGCAGCATCCAAATCTCCAGTCATCGTAATCCACACACTGCAAATATCTTCGGGTTGGATCTCGTTACGATCCACGATTTCCTGCAATAGTACAGCCGTTTCTTTCAAAATATGTTCTTCGTTATTATGCGTGACCGTAGTAGCCCCGCGAATTCCCCGAGTAACCATCGCTTTTAATCTCCCTTCTTGAGCAATTCAATGACGTCGCGTACTGCCGATACCGGTACATCTTTCACAATTCTGGCAGCGCCGATCCGGTCAGGAATAATGAAGACCATATGGCCTTCACGGAACTTTTTGTCGTGCATCATTGCATCCATTAATGCATCCGTATCCAAATGTTTTGGCATCGTCACCGGCAGGCGCAGTGAACGCAGCATGCGAACCGTATCGTCATAGAGGCCTGCTGGGGCTCCCAACTTCTCACCGAGCAATGCCGAACCCGCCATACCAATCGAGATGGCTTCACCATGCAGAAATTCGCCGTAACCGGCAATCGCTTCAATGGCATGACCAATCGTATGACCCAGATTTAACAATGCGCGTTCTCCATTTTCCCGTTCGTCACGCGATACAATCTCTGCCTTAATACCACAGCCTCGTTCCAAGCCATATCCCAGAGCTTCCGGATCAAGGGCAAGCAGCTCATCCGCATGCTCCTCACACCAGTATGCAAAAGCTTCGTCACGAATCAGTCCATGCTTCAGCATCTCTGACAAACCAGCCGAGACATCGCGTGGCGGTAAGGTTTGAAGAGTATCCACATCATAAAGTACCAGCTCTGGCTGATGGAATGCACCGATCATATTTTTAGCCAGCGGATGATTGACAGCCACCTTGCCGCCAACACTGCTGTCATGCGCCAGAATCGTCGTAGGCACTTGTACAAACTTGATTCCACGCATATATGTAGCAGCAACAAAACCAGCCAGATCCCCTACTACACCCCCGCCTAGAGCAACAATCGCCGAACTGCGATCCAGTTTGCCTTCAATGGCGACAGTCATCATATCCTGATATACCGAAAGGGATTTGGATGTTTCACCCGATGGAACAACTGCGGAGACGACTGTAAAACCAGCCGTACGCAATGTTTGTTCCAGACCAGACAAGTATTTGGGGGCCACATGCTCATCGGTAATAATGAGTAAGGGGCTTTTTTTGGTTAAGCCATATTGCTCAAAATATTGAGGCGCTTGAGCCAACAGACCGCTGCCAATCAGGATTGGATAAGAGCGCTCCTCCAACTGCACTGTCAGCTGGCGCATCTTAGTAATTCTCCAGTTGATTATTGTAGTTGGCAAAGTTCGCGCGGATTTCCTCCATGGAGTCTCCGCCAAATTTCTCAAGGAAAGCTTTTGCAATTTCCCAGGCTACCACATGCTCCATTACGACACTCGCTGCCGGAACAGCACATGCATCAGAACGTTCAACCTGAGCTGTAAATGCTTCTTTGGTATCGATATCCACACTTTGAAGCGGTTTGTACAACGTAGGAATAGGTTTCATAACCCCACGTACCACAACTGGCATACCGTTAGTCATTCCGCCCTCGAATCCGCCCAAACGGTTGGTAGCCCGGTGATAACCACGCTCTTCACTATGCACAATCTCATCATGCACCTGAGAACCACGAATCGTTCCGGCTTCGAACCCGATACCAATTTCCACACCTTTGAATGCGTTAATGGACATTACGCCCTGAGCAATCCGTGCATCCAGTTTACGGTCATATTGTACGTGGCTACCAAGACCCACAGGCACACCTTCAACGATACATTCAACGATTCCACCGATGGAGTCGCCTTCCTGCTTGATCTGGTCGATGTAGGCTTCCATCTTCTTCTCGGTTTCTGCATCAGTTACACGTACGGAGGAAGCTTCTGTCACTTCGATCAGTTCATCGATCGGCAGATCTTGATAAGGAGCTTCAATTTCTCCGATACGCAACACACGTCCAGCTACTTTGATTCCGAATTCAGCGAGGAATTGACGTGCAATAGCACCACACGCTACACGCACCGTTGTCTCACGCGCACTGGAACGCTCCAGCACATTACGCAAATCTTTCAGGTTATATTTGAGCCCGCCATTCAAGTCGGCATGTCCCGGACGTGGACGATGAACGCGACGTTTCTCTTCGTCACTGCCTTCAATCGGCTCAATATTCATAATATTCTGCCAGTGTTTCCAGTCATTATTTTGAACAACCAACGCTACGGGAGCACCCGTTGTATATCCGTGACGGATACCACCAACGAAATTGGCCTGATCCTTCTCAATTTGCATGCGACGTCCACGGCCATATCCCTTCTGGCGGCGGTGAAGCTGAAAATTCAGCTCTTCAAAGTCAATATTCAGATTGCTTGGCAAGCCTTCAATAATTGCGGTTAATTGGGGTCCGTGCGTCTCCCCTGCGGTTAAATAGCGTAAACTCATAATACGTTCCCCCTTTAAACTGTTAAACTTCACATTGCTAAAATCCCATAATTTCTTTGCTTATTATAGTATAGCTGACCGGCTTTGACAAGAAAGCCGGTCGTTTCTTGTCCTAAAATGGATTGGACTCGAATGGTGATTGTTTGAGATTCCGACGTGTCTGGGAAATATCCATTCATCCATTATGCAAATAACCGCCTGGACACATATACATGTGCACGCCAGACGGTTATGAAATAATTAAAATTATTTTTTGCGATAAAAGAATGTTTCCGCTGTCTCCAGACCATATTGTCCTGGGGAGAAAATCTGTTCCGTACTGCCCACGAACAAAATACCACCTGGACGCAAACTTGTTGCAAACTTGTGATACAACAGGTTTTTGGCTTCCTCGGTAAAATAGATCATGACATTGCGGCACACAATCAGATCATATCCCTCGTCAAAACGATCCAGCAACAGATTTTGCTTCATGAACTTAACTGAACTTTTCAGTTGTTCATCAATACGGTACACCAAGCCATCCTGCTTGAAGTATCGATTGGCCGTTTCCTTCGGAACATCTTTAAGCGAGCGTTCCATATAACGCCCTTCCTTGGCTTTTGCGAGAGCACCTTCATCCAAGTCACTTGCCGTAATGGAGCTTCCCTTAAGAATGCCCATCGTGTCCAGAATCATCGCCAGCGTGTAAGGTTCTTCGCCTGTGGAACAAGCGGCACTCCACACCTTAACGCCACGCTTCGGACCCAGCAACTCGGGCAAGATTTCATCCCGCAGTACTTCCCAGCGATTAGGGTTGCGCCAAAATTCCGAGACGTTAATGGTCATGCGGTCCAGAAACTCATAAAATAGAGACTTGTCCTTTTGCATGGCATCAAAAAAGATAGAAAACGTATGAAATCCGTTTTTGTTACGAAGTGTGGTCAGCCGTCTTTTCATCTGGCCTTCCTTGTATTGAGCAAGATCAATGCCTGTGCTCTCTTTGATTTTCCGAATAAATCCGGCGTAATCCGGGTCTAGTAGTTGTTCCTGCTCCAGCATCGTATCACCCTTCTGGCTAAAAAATTACAACCAGGCTGCGATGCTCTTGTCGTACGTTACCAGCTCATCCGGAGCAAAGAAGTTTGCTGCTTCACGAGTGGCGCTTTCCGGTGAATCCGCCCCATGAATCAGATTATGCGGTGTGTGGCTGGCGAAATCTCCGCGAATGGTACCCGGAGCCGCTTCCTTCACATTGGTTTTCCCGATTACGATGCGCGCAAGCGCCACGATGTCGTCACCTTCCCAGACCATAGCAAATACAGGTCCAGATGTGATAAAACGAACCAGATCATCGAAGAACGGTTTCCCCTCATGTTCAGCATAATGGCGTTTGGCCTGATCTTCAGACATCTGCACCAGCTTGCCTGCCACCAACTTAAATCCTTTGTCTTCCAGACGGCTAACGATACGCCCAATCAAACCACGCTGCACACCATCCGGCTTCACCATCAAAAATGTACGATCCATAGGCTCACTCCTCACTCACGGTTCAAAGTTATTTCATTATGTAAACGCAATCCCTTTGATTGTAACATACATGTCCAAATCCTCCCAATGAGGAATATCACATGAACATTATTTTTTTAAGTGAGAACAGCTACACGAAAAACTGCATCATGAAAAGGCGCCGTCCATAGCAGAGTAAAGTCCAAACATATTAATGCGTACGTTTGACTACAAAATGAGCGATATCACGCAAGTTTTTGGTGGTCTTGATGTTAGGCAGTTGATCCAGAGCATCGAGCGCTTTCTTCATATATCGGTCAGCCAAGGCTTCTGCTTTAGCAATTCCTTGACTTTGGCGAATCATTCCAATCGCATCGGATGCACTCGCCCGTCCCTCCTCGTGCTGAACGCGGCTTATCTCCTCCAGCAAAGGCTCACGCAAGTTGGGTTCCTGCAATGCATACAGTACAGGCAGCGTAATATTTCCCTGCTTCATATCACTGCCTGGAGGCTTGCCCAGTTGCTTCTCGGTTCCAACCAGATCAAGCACATCGTCCTGAATCTGGAACGCCATACCCACGTTGTAACCGTAGGTGTACAGCAACGAAGATACATGTTCCGGCGCACGAGTAGCAAGCGCCCCCAATTGGCAGCTGACAGCAATAAGAAGCGCCGTTTTGCGACGAATGCGCAAGAGATAATTACGTACACTTTGTCCCGTATTGAAAAAGTCCCGAATTTGCTCCATTTCACCAATGGACATCTGCACCATCGCTTTGGCCAGAATACGGTGTATCGCCGGATCGCACAGGCCCGCAGTCATTTCAAGCGCCTTGCCGTAAATGTAATCTCCGGTGTACATGGCAATCCGATTATCCCATTTGGACTTCACCGTTGGTTTACCTCTGCGTGTCGCGGCGTTATCAATAACATCATCGTGAACCAGAGAAGCCGAATGAATCAGTTCCAGCGGAACCGCTACCAGCTTCAGACGTTCAATGTCGTATGTACCAAATTTCCCACCGAGTAACACAAATACCGGACGCAAACGTTTCCCCCCTGCCTTGAGCAGGTGAAGTGACGTTTCGCTTAGCAGCTTCTGTTCTCCCTGAACACTGCGATACAGCTCTTTTTCAATGTAGTCCATGTCTTTTTTTAACAACCCGAAAATATCCAATAGTTTCATTCGTTCACCCGTGTCAGCGTATTGTCAGTCCATAAATCCATGCTTACCTTCCCCTCCAGCAAGTCGGGCCTGCAGGCATAACGAAAAACCAGGGCTTGCCTTTCCTGCTTGTGTTCTTCTAAGACGTACTAATCTTCTTCGAATGTCAAGGCCGACATCCGGGAATTAAACTCTGCGACTTGTTCTGAAACATAAGTACAGAAGTTGCCGGAGCATGGGTCAAGGCTGTGGTTCCATCAAACATCACCATCAGCGCTCACCAATACCCCGGGATTGGGGGACAGCAAGTTGAGTTGCCACTGCATTTCGGTCAGCAGATTCAAAATTAAAGGAAACTCAGAAGCTATCCCCGTTCATCCGGTTCTCCCCATCTGGTAAACAGTTGATGCGGGATGCGCAAACTATCGAGCACTTTACCCACCAGAAACAGAATCAACTCGTCCATCGTTTGGGGTTTGTAATAAAAAGCAGGCATGGCCGGAATCATTCGGACACCAAGCCGTGAGAGCTTCAGCATGTTTTCCAGATGGATGGCATGCAGTGGCGTCTCACGTGGCACCAAAATCAGCGTTCTTCCCTCTTTCATCATGACATCAGCAGCCCGGGACATCAGATTGTCCGACGAGCCTTGTGCAATGGATGAAAGAGTACCCATGGAGCACGGCATTATAATCATGCCTTCTGCCAGGAAAGAACCACTTGCGATGGAGGCACCAATATCACTAACGGGATGATAGATCAGGGAACCCGCACGGCCGCCGAATTTTTCTTCCAGTACACGGTCCCGATTCGCAACATCCCAGTCCATTTCTTCTTTTAATACACGCCACCCAGCATTGGAGATCACCAGATGCACGGTGTATTCAAGATCAAGCAGCGTTTCAATTAATCTGATGCCATATATACTTCCACTGGCCCCGGTAATTCCGACAACTAGTCGTTTATTGTCCGGCTGCTGCATCTTTATTTCACCGCCAGATCAATTAAAGTAAATGTGAATACAACCAGACTGAGCACACTGTTCATTGTAAAGAATGCGGTCTGCACCCGGCTCATGTCATTTGGCGATACAATATAGTGTTCATAGAAGAGGATACCATAAGTAATCAGCATTCCGGCACCATACCACCAGCTCAGATCGGTCAACAATAACAAAGCAAGAAAACCGATTGCTGTAATCACGTGGAAGAACTTTGCGATCTGCAATGATTTGTTAAGACCAAAACGGGAAGGTATGGAATGAAGACCCTCGCCCTGATCAAAATCCAGATCCTGACATGCATAGATGATATCGAACCCTGCAGTCCAGAACACAATCGTAACGTACAGCACAATCGCTGTCCAATCCATCGTACCCGTTACCGCTACCCAACCCCCAAGTGGAGCCAGACCAATGGTCATACCAAGCACTACGTGACACAACCAGGTGAAACGTTTGGTATATGAATACAATACCAGCATAAATACAGCTATCGGCAACAGCTGCATGGATAACACGTTAAGGTTGGATGAGGCCCAGAACAAGAGCACAAATGATACTATGATAAAAATAACGACCTCACCATTTTTCAACAAACCGGCCGGAATTGCTCTCATCGCGGTACGTGGATTTTTCTTGTCTATGGCCTGGTCAATCATGCGGTTCAAGCCAAAAGCAGCACTTCTTGCACCAATCATAGCCAGTAGTACCCACATAATCTGCATCCAGGTCGGGAATGTATCATTCACTACCATGGAACCGAGGATGGCTCCCATAAATGCAAAAGGTAAAGCGAAAAGCGTGTGTTCAATTTTGATCATTTCTAAAAAGATGCGAATTTTCCTAAACATGCTGATTCTCCTTGGTTCCAATATGCAATGCCGCAATACCTCCGGTCAGAGGATAGGCCTGCACTTGCTTTAATCCAGTTTCAGCGAAAATATCGGCCAGTTCCTTTCTTCCTGGAAAAAGTGCAAGTGAGTCCGGCAGCCATTTATACTGCTCATAACGTTTGGCAAACAATTTGGCAAGATTGGGTAATACTTGTTCAAAATAAAAATAATAAATACCTTTAAACGGCTGCCATGTCGGCTTGGACAATTCCAGGCACACCACCATGCCACCCGGTTTCACTACACGTTTCATCTCCGACAGAACCTGTCTCAGATCCGGTACATTACGCAGTCCAAAACCGATCGTCACATAATCGAATGAATTGTCTTCAAAGGGAAGCGACATCGCATTGCCCTGTACCAACGTAATTTGTTTTTGACGATTTACAGCGTCAACCTTGGTTTGTCCCACCTCTAACATGTTGCTGCTGAAATCCAGTCCATGCATGTGACCTGTTTCACTTGCTTCAGCCATCGCGAGCGTCCAGTCACATGTGCCGCAGCACAGATCAAGACCGGTATCACCTTTGGACATATTCATCTTCTTCATGGTGAATTTACGCCAAGCCTTGTGCCTGCGGAAACTCAGAATATCATTCATGACGTCATATTTACCGGCTATACTCTGAAAAACAGAATGGACAAATTCTTCTTTAGGTTTGGTCTCTCCGCTCCCCATTCGTCTGTCTCCCCCTCAATCTTCCCTTACTGCCGCATGTGAAGGCTGCAAATACGTCAGGTAAGGCTCCAGAATTGCATTGATCTCATGCAGGCCCAGTTGATCTTCCTCGTCTTGCAGCAACAGTTGTATACGGTGTGTACACTCACGAAGCTTGTCCAGCAAAAACTCGCCGATCCGATACTTCAGCACCATACCGCTCCATGCTCTTGTATCCGGCTCTGGCTGACGCAGCATATTCCGCTCGTCGTCATTACCATACTCGTAAATATGCCAGAAAGCATAACTGTGATAAAAGTTCTGTTCGTCATTCATCTGCTGCAGCTCTTCCATAATTGCCTCGCAGTAGCTGAATTCGGTCAACAGGTCGTTCCATAGTGATGCTTCGTCATCGCGAATCATGCCTGTAAAAGAAAGAAACAGCTGCATCTTCAGCTGTATTGTTTCACGCAAGTATTCTTCAGCCGAAACGAGAAGCTTTTTCATCCGTTCATACAGCGTCATCTTACGAGCATTCACTTCGGATACAGCACCACTAAGTTTACCGATCATTTCAATTTTGCCTGCATGGGCAAGCAACTGATAGAAACGACTACTGAAATAATCTCCGGCAAGAACATTCAGCTGGCGTGAACGCATCTCCACTTCTCTACGCTCTCCGGATATCGTATCGATTCGATCATGCGTATCCATGGCCAACTGAACGAGCGAGGTTGCGAGAGCGTATAGCTCATCATGCACCTTTTCGTCTGTGCGGCCCACAAATACCTGCAGCAGACGAGCCCGGCTATCCGGAAATGATGGGATTTCCGTATGTTGTCGAATCATGTCGTAATCCGTATATTTCTTTGCTAGTTGGGGTACGCGATATGAATTCATTCTCAGCCTCCGAGCCTTTGCATTGTTAAACCATTTCTGCACTACAATCTTATATATTATAGCATATGTTTATCGGGCACGCACTGAATCCTGCTATTCTATTACCCCTGACTTGACATTTCGAATTGCTTCTTCCAAAGTTCGGTCTCCATCATGTGAAACCAGTCCTTCAATTCGTCGGAGAGGATCGGGCTATTCCAGTCTCGAAGCGTTTCGATCGCATACATCGGCCATTCCCCACGTCGAAAATCCGCAGCGATCAACAAATGTCTTTTGTGAAGCCATTCATCCTCTGCCATAACACGCAGCATGACCTGTTCAACGTTATCCAGACTTCGAAAGCCCAAATCTGCCACAGTAGCCATATTACCATAGATTTCGGTGTAACTTGTGCTGGTTCCGGTCACCTTTAGATCAAGCGTTAAAATGGATTGTTTCCACTCCACCCTGGCAATGGGTGTCGATAATTTCATGGTGCTCAGCACATCCACCAGGTTGTCTTCCGTTAGCTGGACGGGATGCTGCGTCGCAGAAACGGCTTGTATGTTTTCACCGCCCAAGGTACGCATATGTAAGGTTTGTATGGCAACAAGCAGAAGGACCGCCGCAACCGTTGCCAGCAGCGAAGCAGTCACGATCATCCGCGGTTTCATAAATGCCTCCCTGCCCTTACCTGTTAGTGTAGTCTGTCCGGTAAAGGCTCATACCTCATTGTACAATGAAAAAAAGCAGGCTATGCCTGCAATTTTCATTATTCAGACTGAATCTGTCCATGCTTGGTGATCAGCGTGGCTTTTCCACGGATTTTAATGGCGGAAGTATGATTGGTAAATTGGGCAAACATGACTTCTCCCTTATCCAGCTTCTCGGTATGGTGGAAACGGGTATCCTGACCTCGGGTTAAGCCGATCACCTGAACACCGTTCTCCTCCGCCTTAATTACGATATAATCACTGCCGGTTGGATGATCCATCACGCACATCCCCTCTCCTTGTTCAATAGCGTTAATGATGATTAAGATTGTTTCATTTGTCAACCAGCCCTTATGTGAATGGAGAGCAATAATCTGTTACTCCCAGGTCATACTACAAGTGATCCAGCCACAGAAAGGAGAGTCTCTATGAAATACATTCCCGCAGCACTGACAGACGAGCATATTCGCCAGTTAAAAGAAACCGAACAGCAACTGTCCTCAGCTGCTGGAGAAGAACTGATTCTGATTGCCTATGCGCAGCAACCGGATGAACCGGAGTCGCTAAACGACAGGAAGAACAATGATTAAAGACAAAAGAAAAGGCCGTGAACAAGTCACGGTCTTTTTGTCGACATATGGAATATGTAGAAATCTTATTTAATTCCGTCTTTGAGCGCTTTACCTGGTTTGAATGCAGGAATTTTGCTCGCAGGAATTTCGATTTCTTCACCTGTTTGCGGGTTGCGTCCTTTACGTGCAGAGCGCTCGCGAACTTCGAAGTTCCCAAAACCAACCAATTGTACTTTGTCTCCGCTTTGAAGAGCCTCAGAGATTGCTTCGAATACGGCATCAACCGCTTTCGTTACATCCTTTTTGGACAATTCTGTCGCTTCAGACACGTGTGTAATCAAGTCTGATTTGTTCATTTGTTTTTTCACCTCCTGAATCAATGTCCTGAATGTTATACTGTGTTTCCGTTTTATAGCGAAATATACGTTCATACACAAAAAATCTACGTACATCTTGAGCGTGATGAACACAAATCTCGGCCTGCGGTCAACAGTCATTTCCGGCAGAATGTCGCCTGAAACAAAGGTTGTTTCAGACGCCGAACAAATTTTATACTAATACAGACAGCACACAATTTCAAGTGCGGTTGCGGTTTAACACGTAAAATGTAACGGCCAGAGCAAGCACGAGTACCCCACCTTTTACAATATCATGCGTGAAATATTGAACATTCATCATCGTCAAACCGTTCACCAGTACACCAATTAGAACCGAGCCAATGAATGTTCCGATCACGTTTGGCTTACCTGCACCAAATACAGAGAATCCGACAAACACAGCGGCCACAGATTCCATTAACAACGGAGAACCGGCATCAATTTGCCCTGAACCTACTTTCGATGCATAGATAATACCGCCGATTGCAGCAAACACTCCAGCAGCTACATAAGCGAGTGTACGCACCTTTTTCACCTTAATACCGGATAGGCGTGCCGCTTCTTCATTTCCCCCAGTAACATACATCTGGCGCCCATACTTCGTATACGTCAAAAAGATATGCACACCGATAACCGCAATGAGCAGCAGGATGACCGAAATCGGCATTCCCAGCCATTTCCCTTGCCCCAGCTGCAGAAATGTAGGATCCATCTCTCCAGCAGCCTTGCTTCCGTCTGGAAACTGCATATGGTTATAGATCGTGTATCCTTGAGCATACGTTTTATGAATTCCACCGATAATGTACATTGTGGCAAGGGTAGCCAGCAGATCGGGAATACGAAGTTTCACAATGAGCAAGGAATTAAGCCAACCAATCACAGCCCCAATAATCAGTGGGACGATAATGACAACTGCCAGCGGCTGCTGATACCAAATCATTAATGAAGCGGTAACGACAGTTGTCAGCGAGACGGTTGCCCCCACTGAAAGATCAAATCCGTCTACAATGAGAGATAAGGTAACACCTATCGCCACAAATGTCACGATAGAGATTGAACCCAAAATATCGGTCAAGTTACTATACGTGAAGAAATAAGGCAATTTAATACCGAAAAATGCGATAACACCAATAATAACGATAATCGCGCCATAACGGAACGCAAAATCCAATGATTTATCCTTCATGCTTCCACCTCTTGTCCACCGCTTGCGTAGTATAGCAGCTGTTCTTGATTGGTCTCGCCCCGTTTGAATTCCTTTACAATGGTCCCTTCACACATGACTGCAATCCGATCACCTATGCCCAATCCTTCATCCAGTTCACACGTGAAATAGATAACAGCTTTACCCGCCAAAGCCAGTTCGTTAATGATGCGAAAAATGTCACTTTTGGCGCCGATATCCACACCTTTTGTTGGCTCATCAAAGATAAATACGTCTGCGTCGGCATTCAGCCATTTGCCAATGGCCACCTTTTGCTGATTTCCACCGCTTAAATACTTCACTTCCTGCCGCACTGAGGATGTTTTGATACCGAGCTGCTGCACTAAAGATTCCGCATTCTCACGCTCTCGCTTTCGACTTACAAAACCTAATCTACTAAGACGCCCAAGCAAAGGCAAGCTCAAATTCCGTTCCACGTTTTCCTCAATCAGAATCCCCTGTTTCCGCCGTTCCTCAGGCACAGAGACAATGCCCAGAGCCGCAGCATCAGCAGGTTGGGAAAGACGGAGCTCACGATTGTTAAGCCGAATCTCTCCACTCTCCAGCCGATCTGCACCAATCAACAAACGGGAACATTCCGTTTTCCCCGCACCTACAAGCCCTACCACAGCAAGCACTTCGCCTCGACGAACAGACAGGTCCACCCCCTTGACGCGGACTCCACGCCGAAGTCCTCTTGCTTCCAGCAGCACTTCACCTACCGGTGCTTCTGTCTTGGGGAACTCTTCCTCAAACGGTTTTCCGAGCATCTGCGTCACTAGATCATTGATCGTAAGCTCTTTTGCCTCACCCGTAAACACATGTTGTCCATCTCTCATAACGGTAACGCGGTCACAGTGACTCGTAACTTCAGGAAGACGGTGCGTAATGAAAATACATGCCACACCGCGTTCTTTCAATAAATGAACAATTCGGAAAAAAGCATCCGTTTCTTCCTGGCTTAGCGGTGCAGTTGGTTCATCAAAAATAATGACCTTGGCATCCTGAATCAGGATACGTGCGAGCAGAATCATCTGCTTCTCCGCGAGCGTCAGGTCGGCTACTTTTTTGTGAACGGATATAGCCGCTCCTAATTGCTGTAAAGCTTCAGCCGCACGCTGTTGCAGTTTCCGCGGACTTTTCCACCAACCTCCGCCAGGTGACGCCAATTGATCCAGCATAATGTTCTCGGCAGCTGTCAATTGGGGAACCAACGCAGCATCTACCTCTTGATACACACAGTGAATTCCACTCGCTTTGGCATCTCCCGGTGAATTTAGATGAAGCGTTTGCCCACTTAATTGGATGCTGCCCTGATCCAGTTGATAGGCACCAGACAGAATTTTCATCAATGTGCTCTTGCCGGCACCATTCGCACCAAGCAGCGCGTGTATTTCCCCACCTTTGACGGAGAACTCCACGTCTTTCAGTGCAGGAATGCCTGCAAACTGCTTGTGGATATGTTCCATTTGAAGCAGAATCGGTGCAGTACTCATGACGCCAACCTCCAATCGCTCCCCTCCGGGAGTATCACATTCTCATGTAGTTTTTTCATCATGGTAGGAAAAAGCGCGCCTTGTGGCGCGCCCCCGTTACGCTGTTTTATTTAGCAGTAACTCCGTATTCCGACATCCAATCCTTGATTCCCTGTGTACTTCCTCCCCAGCCCTCCACATACTCGGACAGCTCTGAAGTGGAGATTTGTTTGTCTGGCAGCGCATCACGCTGTACATAAACCGGGTTGAGAACCACTTGATCCTCAGTCTCATCCCCATTCAGCTTCTGGTATGCATAACGAACCTGAACACGTCCAATGTCGGTTGGATCAACCGCTGCGGAAGCTACCCAAGGGTTTTTCGGATCCTGGATCATCTGCAAATCTTCATCACTCATGTCGATACCATATACCTTGATCTCGTCACGTCCTGCTTGCTGAATGGCACGCGCCGCACCTTTAGCGAACTCATCCCATGCAGTCCATACCGCCGTGATTTCACCTTTTGGATATTGTTTCAGAATCGCTTCCATTTTAGCTTGTGTATCCAGCGCCGGGTTCTGTGCTGAACCAAACGTTGCTATCTCCTTGATGTCCGGGTTCTCTTTCAGGAACTTGCCATAAGCAATCTGACGACGTTCCATTGGTGCAAAGCCGGCTACCCATACTTTTACGATATTGCCTTGTCCGTTAATATCTTTTTTCATTTGCTCGAGCGTAAGCTCAGCCATCTTCTGATCATCCTGGGACAACACTGTTGCTCCCGGAACGTTAATATCTGCATCGAAAACAACAACCGGGATATTTTGTTCTACTGCCTTTTTCACGCCCGGCGTCAGCAAGGAATCCCCATGATCCGTTAGAATGGCATCGAATTTCTGGTTAATTGCGCTATCGAGCAACGAAACCATTTTGGCTTTATCATTATCGGCGACAAACGTAGTCAGTTGTCCACCAAATTTTTCGATTTCTTCTTTAACCCCTTGCACGTATTGTTGTGAGAACGTACCTGTGTTAAATTCCATAATCAGTGCAATTCGTTTTCCGCTGAGTGGACCTGTTACTGCTTCGGTTTGAGGCTTGTCCTCCGTTGCGCCGGAAGCTGTAGTTGAAGCAGGTTCTTTTTTAATTCCGCAAGCGGACAGCGCCAATGTAAATACAAGCAGCACACTCAACCATACCCATTTTGAATTTTTCCCTCTCATCTCTTTCTCCCCCTGTTCACACTCTCTGTGATCTCGATCACAATAGTTGAATATTAATATAACGGCTAATCCCTAGTATGTAAATGGGTTTTAGTAATTTAAAGCTAAAACTCGCTAAGTTTTTATTCGAAACTAAAGTATCTTATCCAGTTCATCCAGAATCATGAAAATAAAACAAGAAAAAGACCGCGAGGTTTACCCCTACGGCCTTTTGGACTTACAGAATGATGGCGATTAATCCACCTGAACCTTCGTTAATGATACGTCCCAATGTCTCTTGCAATTTGTATCGTGCGTTATCTGGCATCATCGCAATTTTACCCTGAATGCCTTCTCTCACGATGGAATGCAGCGAACGACCGAACATATCTGAATCCCATACCTTGATCGGATCGTTCTCGAAGTCCTGCATCAAGTACCTCACCAGTTCCTCACTCTGTTTTTCCGTTCCGATAATCGGTGCAAACTCCGATTCCACATCGACCCGGATCATATGAATGGATGGTGCAGTTGCTTTCAGGCGGACGCCGAATTTGGTACCCTGGCGGATGAGTTCTGGCTCATCCAGTGCCATCTCAGCGAGGGATGGCGCTGCGATACCGTAGCCGGTCGTTTTGACCATCTCCAGCGCCTCAGCGAAGCGATCGTACTCCCTCTTCGCATGGGAGAATTCCTGCATCAATTGCAGCAGATGATCCTTGCCTCGAATTTCAATACCAACAACTTCCACGAGGATCTGATCGTATAATTCATCCGGTGCATACAGATCGATTTCTGCCACACCCTGCCCCATGTTCATGCCGCTCAGTCCGGCTCGATCGATGAATTCATATTCCATGAACTGAGCAACAACCCGATCCACGTCACGCAGCCTGCGGATATCCTTAACCGTGTCGCGAACGGAATTTTCGTAGTTGCTGCGCAGCCAGTGGTTTTCATTCAGTACCATCACCCAGCTCGGCAGATTCACGTTCACTTCATGCACAGGGAACTCATACAATACTTCGCGAAGCACACCTGTTACATCATCTTCGGTCATTGTAGCTGCACTGAGTGTCATAACCGGAATGTCATACTTGGCAGCAAGCTCACTGCGCAACTGCAGCGCTTCTTCACTGCGAGGGCGAGTGGAGTTGATGACCAGCACAAACGGTTTGCCCACTTCCTTCAGTTCGGCAATGACACGTTCCTCTGATTCCACATATGAACTCCGGGCAATCTCAGCGATCGTGCCATCTGTTGTGACCACCACACCCAGTGTGGAATGCTCCTGAATGACTTTGCGTGTGCCAATTTCGGCTGCTTCCTGAAAAGGAATCGGTTCTTCGAACCAAGGCGTGGAGATCATGCGTGGTCCATTCTCATCCTCGTATCCCTTGGCTCCTTCCACCGCGTAACCTACACAATCCACAAGGCGCACATTGACATCAAGTCCCTCAGCGACCTTGATTTGAACCGCGTTATTCGGTACGAATTTTGGCTCCGTAGTCATGATTGTTTTGCCAGCTGCGCTCTGTGGCAATTCATCAACTGCCCGCCCGCGGTCTGCCTCGTTTGTGATGTTTGGCAAGACAATCGTTTCCATGAAACGTTTGATAAATGTTGATTTACCTGTCCGGACTGCGCCGACAACCCCGAGATAGATATCCCCTCCGGTCCGCTCGGCAATGTCCTTAAAAATGTCCACTTTCTCCAATGAAATCCCCTCCCTAAATTACTCCGAAGGAAAAATGCTAAAGAGCATCCGCTTCGTTTTTTCAATCAGAAGACTGAAATCCCTGCAACGGTAGAGCCGCCTTTGTGAGTGCCCGGAAGTCGTCCGCCGCCGAACGTTGCATTCTGATGAAACCGGCGAAAGCGGCGTTAACTCGTACATGCAATTGGACTAGTATCATCTTATGTATCCGTATGCAGCATTATGACGCGTATTTTTTGTTTTTTTCTCAAGGTAGTTGCCTTAAGAGAATCGCCCCGCTCTCGGACTGCGCGTCTTTATTTCAATCTACTTTATGAGCGTGCCGAAGCTTTTATGCCGGATCATTGATTTGGGTTTCGTGGTACCGTTCAAGCCGTACAGGAGGTATAATGTGAGAGTAAGGCATTTTTTAGCAGAGAAGAGCAGAGATAACGAGCTGAGAAAGGTGAGATGAGCGTGGCACAGATTAAAGTATATGGACTAGGTGAGCATCTGAACCCATTGAAAGAACAGCTTTCACAAGTCATACACTCGGTTATGATGGACGTTGTGGGATTACCAGAGAACAAGAAGTTTCAACGCTACTTTCCCATGAGCACGGATGATTTTCTTTTTCCCTCTGATCGTTCAGCAGGGTACACCATTATTGAAATCAGCATGTTCGAAGGCCGCACAGATCAAGTCAAGAAAGAACTCATTCAGCAATTATTCACACGAATAGATGAACAGTTGAAATTGTCGCCTAATGATGTGGAGATTACCCTTTTTGAAACACCGCGCAGTCATTGGGGTATTCGGGGATTACCCGGCGATGAACTTGACTTGAGTTATAAAGTCGAGGTCTAAACAAAGTAATCGAAATATAGCTTGTGGGCCATATGATGGGAACTATATGATATGAACTATAAACCAGCATATAAGAAAGAGATATTCCGTGATGCGGAATATCTCTTTTTTTACTTTAAGGTCAATTCATTGGATTATGTGCATTCGAATCGAATTAACGCTCATGATTACTTTCTTGCAACTGGGGTATTATTCTGCCAGGTGTAGGCAACCGATTTTACAGGGACAAAATAAGAATGCTCCAGCAAGAAATCACGCATATCTTCCACTTTCGATGGAGGATTCTCTGACTTCTCTACAGCCTGCATAATGTCAAAAGCATAATCCACATACACATTGCCCTCATCATCCATCATGAAAGGCAGCTCCTGACCCGAATATACACTATTCAGTGTAACCGCTGGGGCACCCGCCTGTGCGGCTTGCTCCATATCTACAGCGTACAGACCCGGGTACAGTTCTTCCCCACTTGGCAGTTGATTGTTATGTACGGACTTGTACTGATTGACCATTCGTTGAACATCATTTACTTTCTGTACCGTTTGAAGATCCATGACTTTGACAGTCGGGTTCACTTCTTCATCCTGAATGAGAAAGTAAGCGCTCCCACCACTCTCAAACGCAGTGCCCGGTATTTCATCCAGATACCCCTGCTGTTTCAGCTTGGACAGATCAACTCTGAATTTTTCATATTTCGGTGTTTCCATATCTGCATTGACCATGGGCAAAATCCCTTGATCCTGTTGGAATGCTTCTACCGCAGTTTGAATACGGCTTACGCTTTCCCTATAAGCTATTTTGGGATCGGGATTACTCTGGGATTGATACATACACCCCGTTGCAGTGATAGAAAACAACAGGAATAAGAGCAGACAGGACATCTTCTGCAAATGACGCCTCTGCCCTCTTGGTTTCACGTTCTTCGTCATATTCACGTTCATCCGTATCCTCCTTGAATCGTTCCACTCAGGTATTCTTAGAACCAATCGTCCTCTTCCTGCTGCTGACGCTCCAATTGTTTACGAATCGCTGCCTTCAGCGGGTCCTCCGGAACATGAACTGTCACCGATCCCCGAACCTTCGCCTGACATGACAGCCGAGTGCCTGCATCCAGCAGTGAACCTAGCTTACGCCTCTCCGCATCTGTTGGAGGATGCAGTGCTGCAAGATGTTCCGAATCTACTTTCACCTTACACATCAGGCAGGCTGCCTTTCCATCACATCGCGTTGCTATTTTCACCCCTGCACGGCGTGCAGCATTTAATAGCGTTACCCCTGGCTTTAGCCGAATCGTTTTATTTTGCGGTAAAAATGTAATATTGTAATCCATCATTCTTCCTCCCAACCTACTGAGGCCATTCGAAGCCAACAAGCTCTTCCACTTCTGCTCTAAATCGGCTTGTCCATATATTTTGCTTCCCCAATAAAGTCATTAGAGGTTGATGTAATTCGGGCATCTGCCGAATCTGTCTTGCAATGGGTTCGTAACGATCGGCACGGCCTCTCATTAGATTGAATAACAGCTCATGAGCAAGTGGCATTAGACGCAATGTGTAAGAACCCACTTTGGCTTCAGGTGCATACTTGGCCAATACATGCTCAATTTCAATGCGGTACCAGCTTTTACGTGACCATACTTCGAAACCACCAACCAGTTCCAACGAACAAGTCCCTACCTGATAATGACTGAGCAGCGAGGCATAAGGTCCCGTCTTATCTACGACAGGCTCGTCCAGCACCATTCCAGGCGCAGATTTATGAAGCAACTTCGCGGCGGTGATATCAGCGTAAACATCAATATCTCTGGGAGCCTGCTGTAATTCCACCTGTTGGAGCAACAACCCACAGCTTCCCCCAAGCAGCCACGTATAAGGCTCTGCATCCCAAGCTTTCGCCGTTTCCAGCAAAGCCGCGTGTAATTCCGGATAGCGCTCTGTCCGATCCTCCGTTTCATGCGGCCTCATCCGCTCACTTCCCTTCATCCGTTTTCGTTGTGTCAGTTCTTATGATGTGTTTATGCGGATGTTATCTCTCAGGTGAGAAAGATCAGGTCAGAGAAGCTATTCCGCCGAAAAAGCCAATCAGCATAATGAGAAAAGCAATTAAAGAAAGAATCCCCCGTACAATGCCTTTCGTTTTGGATCGAGCAAACGTAATCAGGAATACAGATAGTCCCATAATGAGGATTGCGACCAATGATAGCCACATCTTGTCCATCGCGTTCATAATCCAGAGTTCTCCCCTTCAGTCCGTTATTCATCACTGACACTGTGACAATTGCAACTATTATAACACGAAACATTGCTCAGCTTTCCAAAAAAAAGACAAAAAGCAAGCCGGCAGATGCCGACTTGTCTTTTTGTCTTGCTCGATCGCCTGCACGCAGGCGCGATCTATTATTTTTTCATCATCATTTTCATTAATGATTCCATACTGTTTGGGTTTAATCCGCTTTTTTTGACGGCACTCACGATATCCTGAACTGTATCCTCAGATACCGGCACTTTTGCCATGGCGGATACTTGCTTGATCAGTTGGCGCAACTGAGCTTCATTCTGCATGGTGGACGGTTTTACTGTACTCGCCAATTTCTTGACGGCACCTTCCGTAATCGATTTCCCTGTTTTTTTGTTGATCGCTTTCAGCGCTTCCTTGGAAATGTTGTTAGCCATTCGTCTCCCCTCCTCCGGCAATACTCATGTGTATAATATGAGTGCACCGCAAAAAAGGTGAATAAGCTTCTCATTTCGGGAAAACTGCCTACGCTGCCATCAGGAATGCCACTGCTCCCAGGTTTCAAGCGTCATGACTTCCATTTCGGTCTTGGGATCACGTCCCATCAAAGCTTCAACAGCATCCCGCGGCTGTCTCTCCTGAAAAAGAACGTGATAAAGCTGATCTGCAATCGGCATTTGCACACCATATTTCTGAGAAATAAAGTGGGCGGCC
Organism: Paenibacillus sp. E222; assembly: GCF_013401555.1. Taxonomy (NCBI): domain Bacteria; kingdom Bacillati; phylum Bacillota; class Bacilli; order Caryophanales; family Paenibacillaceae; genus Paenibacillus; species Paenibacillus sp. E222. The sequence continues at coordinate 3,847,336 of NZ_CP058552.1, read as the reverse complement.
TGTGTGGTCCGAATACCTTCCACAACCATGCCCATGGAATTCAAAACATCGTCCAGCTTCTGTCCTTTGCCCAGCAAGGAACCGGCTCTCCAGTTACGACTATGCTGACTAGTCGCGGTCACGACCAAATCGCCGATCCCTGCAAGTCCGGAGAACGTGAGCGGATTCGCTCCCATCTCCACACCGATGCGTGTGATCTCGGCCAGCCCACGTGTTAGCAACGCTGCTTTGGCATTGTCACCAAAGTTAAGCCCGTCTGACATCCCTGCTCCCAGCGCGATAATATTTTTGAACGCTCCCGCCAGTTCTACACCGATCATATCTCGATTTGTGTACACACGGAAATAAGCATTCATAAATAAACCTTGGGCTGCCTCGGCAGAAGCTTTATCCAGTGATGCCACAACAACCGTTGTTGGGCAACGCTTAACCACTTCTTCCGCATGGCTTGGACCAGAAAGTACAACGATACGTCCTTCTTCACATTCGAGTTCTTCCGAAATGACTGTGGACATGCGTTTCAGGCTTTCTGTCTCAAATCCCTTGGTTGCATGAATGATTAACATTTCCGGTTTGTAATAGGCCTTAAGCTGATGAGCTACCGAACGCATCGCCGATGAAGGAGCAACAATTAACACAGCAGAAGCCCCTTCAACTGCCGTCGCCATATCCGTGGTTGCCTGAATACGGGGTGACAGCTCTGCATCGGGAAGGAAGCGTTGGTTTGTATGTTTAGTATTGATCTCTGCGGCCTGGTCTTCACCACGTGTCCACATGATCACATCCAGTTGATTGGCAGCCAATACACTGGCAAGTGCAGTACCCCAACTGCCCGCAACCAGAACAGCAACTTTTTTAGACAACGCGTTTTCCCCCTCCAGGGCTTTTCGATCCCAATTTATTTTCCTGTCCTTTGGCGAGCTTCGCAATATTGGTACGATGTCTCCAGAACGCAAACAGACAAATAATCAGACTTCCCCAGAAGATACTCATCGAATATCCGGGTAACACAAGGATGCAGAGCGGTGTCAAAGCTACAAAAATAAGGGAACCCAATGAAACATATCGTGTCAATACGATGGACAGGATCGCAAATACCCCGGCGCATAGCGCAGGAATAAGTGCAAGAGTCACGAGTACACCAATCGCTGTCGCAATTCCTTTTCCTCCACGGAAACGGAAGTACAGCGGCCAGTTATGTCCTGCAATGGCAGCTATACCACTAAGTGCAGGAATCCAATCAGAACCATTGCTGAACCAAACACCAATCCAAACGGCCGCAATACCTTTGAGTACATCCAACAGCAGTACCAGAATTGCTGGTCCTTTACCCAATATCCGCAAAGTATTGGTAGCCCCTGCATTTCCGCTTCCGTGTTGACGGATATCGATCCCCCGTAGTGCTTTTGCAAGGAGGACACTAAAGCTGATTGAACCGAGCAGATAGCTCAATACAATCGCTGCGATTTGTAAAATCACAAACTTCTCCCCTAACCTTCGTCGGACTTCCTCCGAGTAAATATGCGAATTGGCGTCCCTTCAAAATCAAACGCTGCACGAATTTTATTCTCCAGGTAACGTTCATAAGAAAAGTGCATCAATTCCGGATCGTTCACAAAAATAACCATGGTCGGAGGTTTAACGGCAACCTGAGTCACATAGTTGATTCTCATTCTGCGTCCTTTATCTGTTGGTGGCGGATTAATGGCTACGGCATCAGACACTACATCGTTAAGCAGATGCGTCTGAACACGCATAGAGTGCTGCTGGGCCACACGTTGCACCACAGGCAACAATTTTTGTAAGCGTTGTTTTGTCTTAGCTGACAAAAATACAACCGGAGCGTAAGTCATAAACAGGAAATGATCCCGAATTTTTTTCTCAAACTCATTCATTGTTTTATCAGACTTCTCTACAACGTCCCATTTGTTCACAACAAACATGGAGGCTTTGCCTGCTTCAAATGCATAACCTGCAATATGCTTGTCCTGCTCAATAATGCCTTCTTCGCCATTAATAACAATCAGAACAACATCTGCACGCTCAATAGCACGCATCGCACGCATCACGCTGTATTTCTCCGTGGTTTCATAGACTTTACCACGTTTACGCATACCTGCTGTATCAATCAGCACATAGCGCTGGCCATCTTTTTCAAACGGTGTATCGATCGCGTCCCGCGTCGTTCCAGCAACATCACTGACAATAACACGCTCTTCCCCCAAAATGGCGTTCACCAATGAAGATTTACCCACGTTAGGACGTCCGATCAGAGCTACACGAATGACATCGTCATCGTAAGTCTCTTCCTCAAGTTCAGGCAATTTCTCTACGATGGCGTCGAGCAAATCACCTACACCTGTACCATGACTTCCCGATACTCCGATTGGATCACCAAATCCAAATCCATAAAACTCATAAATGAGCTCACTGCGCCCGATATTATCCACTTTGTTAACGGCTACAACGATAGGCTTGCCTGAGCGGTACAACATCTCTGCGACTTCTTCATCAGATTGCGTAATCCCTGCTTTTGCATCACACATGAATACAATAACATCCGCTTCTTCAATGGCGAGCTCTGCCTGCATCCGGATTGATTTTAAAATGACGTCCTCGCCGTCGATTTCGATACCACCTGTATCGATAATGCTAAATGGTTTACCGTTCCATTCGCCGATTCCGTAGATACGGTCACGGGTAATGCCCGGCTTGTCTTCCACAATGGCCAATCTGTCGCCGATGATCCGATTAAAAATGGTGGATTTGCCCACATTCGGTCGCCCGACAATTGCCACAACGGGTCTTGCCATACATTCCACTCCTCCTGTCCATACTTACGATACTCATCATAGCAAAAAACACCTGTCTTGGCTAACGTTTCATGCCGTTATACTCGCAATAACAACAATCGGCGAACCCGCTGGGGCTCGCCGATCTTGCTTTTATTGTTCAGCAAAATATGCAGTATATAACTAAGAACCATGCATTGTTAACTTATTTGAATTTGCTAAGTTTGTCACCGAAGCGCTCGCCGAGCGTGATGCTCAGACCTTGATTGCTCAAGGAAACGTTCGGGTTGTTGATTTCTTCACGTGGAGCGTTGTTTCTAGCAGGTCTTTCTGATTTTGGTGCTTGAGCAGGAGCTTCTTCAGTTTCCTTAATGCTCAGGCTTACACGTTGCTCAGAAGGATTCATATCCAAGATTTTAACTTGAACTTCTTGTCCTTCTTTCAACACTTCGTGCGGAGTGCCAATATGTTTGTGGGAGATTTGCGAGATATGCACAAGTCCCTCAACACCAGGAGCGATTTCAACGAAAGCACCGAAGTCAACCAGACGTTTTACAACACCTGTTACGATATCGCTAGAATTGAATTTGTCGCCAGCTGTTTCCCAAGGACCTGGTTGAACAGCTTTCATGCTCAGGCTGATTTTACCTTTTTCAGGATCAACTTTCAGCACTTTAACGTTTACTTTATCGCCTTCAGACAGAACGTCCGATGGTTTGTCAACGTGTGTCCAAGCCAGCTCGGATACGTGAACCAATCCGTCTACTCCGCCCACATCAACGAAAGCACCGAATTGAGTCAAGCGTTGTACTGTACCTTCGATAACTTGACCTTCTTGCAAACCAGCCATAACCGTAGCTTTGTTTGCTTCGAATTCTTGCTCAAGTACGTCTTTTTGGGAAAGGATCACTTTGTTGTTCTCACGGTCGATCTCTTTCACTTTAACACGCAATGTGCGTCCTTTGTAATCGCTGAAATCTTCAACGAAATGGCGCTCTACCATGGAAGCCGGGATAAATCCGCGTACGCCCACGTCTGCTACCAGACCGCCTTTAACAACGTCAGCTACAACAACTTCGAATACGTCTTGGTCTTCAAAATGCTTTTGCAATTGATCCCAAGCGTTTTCGCTGTCGATTGCACGTTTGGACAGAACGAGTTTTTCTTTCTCGTCGTCGATGCTAAGTACTTTAGCTTCAACTTCTTGTCCAACTTCAACTGCATCAGACGCGCTGTCTACGTGTAGGGAAGACAGTTCACGAATTGGAATTACACCGTCATATTTATATCCAATGCTCACATAGGCTTGGTTATCTTCCAATTTGACGATGGTTCCTTTTACGGTATCTCCTTTTTTCAAGGAAACGAATTGATCCAACTCATCTTGGGTTGCTTCTTGATTTTTCATTTCTTCCGACATGTCAAATACCCTCCTCAATTCAAAAACCCCATTATATTCAAACCTGCCTGTAGCAGAGTTCAAAACACTTTCAGAACTGAATGCCTAACTTAGCTTCCCTCAAAGAAATGGAAACATGCACTCAGTTGTCCGACGATGCCGTTATTTGCTCGGCACGCCTGTTTGCACCATTTCATTAATTTTGGACATAATCTTCTCCGTCGCTCTCTCCAGCGCATCGCCGGATGGATCTTCCTTGAACTCGTCCAAATTCACCGGTGCTCCATAAACCACTTTCATCTTACGAAAAACCTTGTAGTTACCGATAATAGCAGTAGGAATAACTGTAGCACCACTTCGGAGAGCGAAACTCGCTGCCCCTTTTTTGCCGATGCCTCCATCATTGTGTCGGCTTCCCGAAGGGAAAATACCAAGCACTTCACCGTCACGCAAAATGTTGAGTGAGGTCTTGATGGATTCCTTGCTGACGCCTCCACGTTTAACGGGAAAAGCGCCTACGGCTTTGATAATTCGGCCAAAGACCGGGATATCAAACAATTCGCTTTTGGCCATGAAGCGCACCTGACGACGAATCTTGATACCAACCGTTGGAGGATCAAAGTTACTGATATGATTAGAACATAAAAGTACGCCGCCTTCTTTCGGGATGTTCTCCCGTCCAACTGCCTCCAGGCGGAAAAGAATGGTGTAAATGATCCGCAGTAATGTGCTGCAAAATGTGTAAATCATAGACCGATCTCTCCTCTGACCATTGTGCAATAAGACACGATTTTGTCAACCACTTCATGGATGCTCATCTCTGTTGTGTCGAGCACAGTAGCGTCCTCAGCACAGCGAAGCGGGGATATTTCCCGACTTTCATCCAATTTGTCACGGGTGGCAATGTCTCGCTCAAGCTGCTGCAACGTCAGTCCTTCTGAGGGATCCAGTTCTTTGAAGCGGCGAAGTGCACGCTCTTCCACACTGGCAGTCATGAAGATTTTCACTTCCGCGTCGGGCAATACTGTCGTTCCGATATCGCGTCCATCCATGACGACGCCCTTGCGCAAAGCCATTTGCCGCTGTGTATCCACCAATTGCGTACGCAGCCCCTCGATTTGCGCATATCGGGACACGATTCCCGTCACTTCACGGGAGCGGATTTCCGAGGTAACATCTTCCCCATTACAGAACACTTTCTGTCCGTCGGGATCCGGTTGTAAATCAATGACCAGCTTTTGGGTTTCCTGAAGCACCTCTGGCACATCTTCCGGTGAAATACCTTTTCGAAGCATATGCAGGGTTACCGCACGGTACATTGCGCCAGAATCGACGTATATATACGCGAGCGCCTCTGCAACCAATCGGGCCACCGTGCTTTTCCCGGCACCGGCAGGTCCGTCAATTGCGACGTTCATCTTCCCGTTCTCTGATGTGTTCTGGCTTGCCAACGGGGCATTCCTCCTCAAACGATAAGCCTCAATAAAAAAACAGGCATTGCCTGCATCGTCAAAATTATACCACACTATACACATGGATGCAAAAACAGACAAATCAGTGATGTGATTGTTCGTGTACCGTTTGCATCTGAATTGGTGTTCCTTCCAGACGATCAATGGAGGTCATATTCTTTTTCATATCAGGCACAAGAAGTAATAACTGATAGATCACAAGCAGAACAAGAAGAGCTGTAATCAGCAGCAGAGCCCTTCTTTCCATTCGTTTGGATAAAACATAATACAGGCGCTCGTATCTGCGGGATGCATTGCGATTGTTCACAAGCTGAACCTCCGTTTTTTCCATTACAGTGCCCACTGCTGCACCTTTTTATCCCAGCCAATCCCCATTCTTTATTTCGTGCGATAATCCAATTGCCGTTCAAAGCAAAACTTGATGATCTTCTGTCGTTCCGAATCCGTAATCTGCACAAACTTTAACATGCATAGCTGTCTGCCCGTCTCCAGTGTTTTGATCCGAACCACTTCAGCTTCAAAATTCGCATGCTCAATCACTGCATTCCGATAAGGAATAAGCAACCAGCACTTGAGCTTCTGCCCTTCCGCAATAACAAAACCGGGTTCACCATAAATGGACAATCCCCCGCCGCCGATATCTTCAGTCAAGCCCACGGCTCGGGTTAGATCTTCGCTCTGGATGGCCATTTCAAGGTTTGCATGAACACGCAGAAAACTGCGACGCTGGATTTTGGTGATGTCGTCCGGCAATGGCTTGCGAATTCGTACTAGCCGAACTACATCTTCTTCAAATCCGGTCACATACGTGTTGAAATAATGACGAACCCCGTCTTCTGTAATATAGGAAATGGACAATTCCTCACCAAAAAACAACCGTTTCAACCGACTGCTTCCCTGTTGCATCGGAACTTCGATCAGGAAACTGTTGTCATCCACATCCGCTATGCGTGATTTATATTCTTTGCTTTCCTCTTTTTCATCTGCAGAGGCAATCTGGATGTATAAAACTTCATTTATTTTGGGAAACAAGCTGTTCACCGCCACCTTAGCTTTTTATCTTCGTATCGTATGTACAAGGACTATTATACCATGACCTTTCTCATAGTGGACAACAAAAAACAGACCACTACGTGGTCTGTTTCAGTAATTCATTTTCATTTATCATGATCCCGGCTCTTGATGTTATGTGGTCTCATTCACCGGTTTGATTTCCTCAACGGCTTCTTCCGTACCTGTATCGGCGTTGATGTAAATTTTATATTTTGCACCATTGATGCGTCCACCGAATTCGTAACACAGAACTTCTTTGCTGTAATCATTCTTAATGAGTGATTTGCGAGCGTAGCTCTCCTTGAATTCCGGATTCAGCTTTTTGCGGGCTTGTTCAACCGTGAGCGCTGCTTTTGGAATCTCCCGCTTCTTCTGATGCTCATATACAAAATCACTTGCCTGAAAGCCGGTAACATCCCCATTATCAAGGCCAACCCGAACAGACATTTTTTCTGGATAGATCAGGGTATCACCTTGTTTACGGACATAGGTCAGGTTACCGAGATTGCCAAATTCGTCATAATTGACTGCCTTCATATCTTTGTAACCCTTATTGGAAAGGAAATGATCTGCTTTTGCCATAGCTTCCTTACGTGTTACTTTCTTTGTTCCGATTGGCCGAGTGTCACTGTAAGAGATGAGCAGACCGCCATTACGCGTGAAGTCCATACTCAATTTGCTGTCTTTGGATTGATCAATCGTGGCTGTGTAAGATTCCCAGTCTGTACCTTTACCATTTTCCTGTACTTGAATCTTGCCGTGTTCAGCATTCGAAAACTTCGCAGCTTTAGTTTGGATCTGCTCTTTGGTCACAGGTAGACCATCCAGCTTTTTCACCGAACGTTTGGCATAAATGCTGGAGACTGAAGGGCCCCAATCAAGTTCAGGATATTCCTGTACCTTTTTGTTCACAGTCCGGAAACCATCCACGATGGTATTGTCCATCGTTTGCTCTTCCGTTGCCATAGCCGACTCGGCATCCATCCAGCGTAAACGGTCGGAAATGACTTTCTGCTGTACATCCTGCAAATTTTTGGTGATCTCGGATGAATTCGCATACAGTTTTTTCAAGTTACCCATTTCTTTCTCACTTAAAGGTTCATTGGTCAGATCACGCATGGACGCCTGATAAGCAAAGTTGGAGATGCGGGAGAGAAACTCCTCCGTTTCACTGAATGGCAACATCGTAAGCGGCAATTGGTTAATCTCATTCTGCGCTTCACTGGTAAGTCGCCATACATTCATCAGACCTTTGCGATGCATCCCTTGGGACGTAGCATGGACGGCCAGTGTATTCCCAATCTCCGAGTGCAATTTGTCCATATGAAAAGATAAATCGTGAAAGGCACGCTGATATTGATTCTCTGCCTTGATCAGAATTGCATTTTTCTCCTGGTTCTCTTGGTAACCCCATACGAGAGCACCGATTAACAGAACTGCAAATATCGGAAACATAACTGAACTTAAACGTTTATACATCGGTAGAGTCTCCTTTCTTCTAAGCCACTACCTCTATTGTGGATCGAAGAAAGACCTCTTATGCATGCGATTTCCAGTCTGTCCAATGACGGGCTTATCACGCATGATCCCAAACGGTCTGTTTAATTCAATTGCACCCAGCTTGTGCCGCCATCTTCCTCAATTTCGAACTGGTCCCGATTGTCACACAAACACTGTTTAAAACCGGTCTCAATTCTTCCTCTTTCCTTCTTGCCTCGCAGTGTAAAACGTTCTCCGCATTGTTTGCATCTGATTTTAATTTTGATTCTCATCACGCGTATCCCCGTTTCTATTTGTCTTTCCCCGGGAATTTTTATTTTATTGCAACAAAAAACACACCGGGGCATTAGGCGCAGGTTGCGCTCCATGTCCACCAGTGTGTCCGTATTTTTATAATTTAATCTCTTCCTCACGCTTCACAAAACGGAAAGGAGAACGATTGTTGGCCCTTGTAATTTTGCCCATCGCTCCGTACCATAATCCGGCCATCAACGGCGCAATGAACCACAACCAATGATTGACCATCGTATTCATAATGACATCGTAAAGGGCATGCCAGAAGAACGGCAAGACGAGTGAAAGCATAAGAAACCAACGTTTTTTCTTGCCATCCGAGAACTTGGCCCGCCCCATGTAATAACCCATAATTACTGCAAACATGGCGTGACCCGATACAGGAAGCAATGCACGAATGAACATGGCTGAGACGGAAGCATTCCCCGCAAAGGCATACAACACATTCTCAACCGTAGCAAATCCGAGTGAAACAGCTACAGAGTATAGAATCCCATCATAAGGCTCGTCAAATTCGGTGTGGTTATAGATGATATGGTATATCACAAACCATTTGACGAACTCTTCAACCCCACCCGAAATGAGGATGGCTTCAACATAAGGATTATCTCCAAGCCAGATCATCATGCCACGTTGAATAATCATCACAGGCAATACCATCAGAATCCCCATGAGGAAGACTCGAAATACCATGTGAAGAGGTTCAGAGTCATAACGGTCTTTCAGATAAAAGTATGTTAACAAGGCGAGACCCGGAGCTACTGCTGCCGCTAAAACCGAAAACAAAAGCACCGAAATTCCCTCCTCCAACTAAGACGCGATTACAACTAGAGCTTAATCCTGACGTTTGAAGTGGGTGCAGATAACCTCAACCGCTTGTTCAGGCATAACAACCTTTCCGTACTCTTCCATGACGGCAGGGGTAACGGAAGATCCTTCACCGAATTCAGCAAGCAAGGCAATCAATGCTGCATGTTTGGTGGAATCCAAGTCATCCGGTTCAAAATGCAAAAACCACTTGTCTTTATAGGAATAAAGTCTTCCGGCATCCGTTACGTGCTGATGCAACATATGTGCAGCCTCAATTAGCACTTCAAAATCTTTGAATGCGTAGACGATGGAATCGCTCTGCTCAAGTGTAACTTCCATCTCATATACTTCTTCAGGCAAATCATCCTCATTACCTGAACCATATTGTTGCGGATCATATTTCCCCCGGGTGACAATGACAACCATCCCTTGAGCGGGAAGTGCGAATACTTCGACAGCAAGTGGACCTGTAGCATCAAATCCAAGTTCGGAATAGGCCTGGTCCATCATTTCAGTGAACAGTTCATGAACTTTAGGTATTTCCTGCCACATATCTTCTTTTTGTATTCCGCGCTCGCTCAGATCGTCAAAGGTCAGGAAAATCCGTATCTTATCGTGACTTAATCGTTCTATTTTCATACAGGATCTCCCCTTTATAAGCAAGTCTTATAACAGATTATGAAGCACAAAACAATATGTGCTGAAAATAAATCTATGTAGTTATGTTATCATTTTATACCTGCAAATGCACGAAGTAAAATCGACAAAAAAAGAATCATTCCACATCAAAACAGGACTGTGGATGATTCTAATGGGAGGTTTGTGTTTATAAACCCGGTACTGTTGTGTTTGTTTGAGTTAAAATTTGCTCAACTTCATGTTTAACATCCGGATTGGAGCGAATAAAATCTTTGAGCATGTTCATGTTCTCTTCTTTTTCCTGCGGAGTGATCGGCTTAGCACTTTTTTTATGCGTGCTTTTGTGGGAATCTCCGCTCTGTTCGTTTGGTTTGGAGCTGAATCCGTCCATGCCCGGGAACGTCATCTCCATCATTTTGTGTTTGGCCTGATTCATCATGTTGCGGGATGAACCGGAAGACAGCATTGACATTTTACCTTTGGACAGCCAAGTGCTGGCTGCTACGCCAATTACAACACCCCAGAAAAAGGATGACGCCTTCATTACACCAACCTCCTTTTAATGTTAAAATCACAACTAGTGTTTGCGGGAGTGCGTCATCTCATTCCGCATAAATACAGGAAAGCGAGTTGAAATCATGATTAGACACACCACCGCCTTAATTATGATCGCATGCATGCTGTTGTCAGCTTGTAGTACAACGGAGGAAAAAACACCTGAATCCACGAACTCCAGCAATGATTCGGTTACTTCAACACAGGAGCAGCAGAACGAGCCAACTTCCGCTGGCACAGGTGAAACACCAACCACGGATTCCTCGTCCTCAACGGACTCCAATTCGGATCAAGAATCACCAAGTGATGACGAAACATCTCCGACAGAAAAAGAAGGAACTGATATTACTTCAGGATCACAAGCAACCGAAGATAATATCGAAAAAACGTATCACATGAACGCCAATTACTACATCAAACCCAACGATAAAACGAGCGAAAGCAAGGTTGTATTATTGACATTTGATGATGGGCCCAAAGAAGAAAAAATGATTAATGGATTAATCGATACCTTGGATAACCATGACGCGAAAGCGATTTTTTTTGTTAACGGCTACCGCGTGAAAAGTCATCCCGAGTTGCTCAAGATCATTCATGAACGTGGTCAAGTTGTAGGAAATCATGCGTGGGATCATGAGGATCTGAAAAAAATGTCCACCACAGCAGCCGCCAAACAGGTAAACGATGTGCAAAAGATTGTGAAAGAAACGATTGGTGTGGAACCTCAGTTTTTCCGCCCGCCGTTCGGTTCTGGAAATGATGCACTAAAGGCCACAGTCAAGAAGAACGGCATGTTATACATGACATGGTCCAATGGTTCACTGGATTGGGATAAGAGCACCAAAAACAAACCGGAGAAAGTGATCCAGAATGTGCTCGATCAATTAAATCCAGGCAGTAATATTTTGATGCATGAGTTGCCATGGACGGTTGAAGCGTTGGATGAGTTGTTAACCAAACTTGAACAGAAAGGCTACTCTTTTGTCGATCCTCGCTCCATTGAACTGGAAGCACGCTGAGCATCGATTATTTGCCCAACATTCTGCTTACTATCAATCATTGATGAGTTGGAATTGACATGAAGGAACTTACAAATTTATAACAAACAGCCTTGGTCCTAAGCGGATCAAGGCTGTTTGTTTGAGAGCACTCGCAAAGTAATCATATGCATTTCTGCGGGACAACAAAGTCTGAACGGCAAATGATTTGTTCCGTATCCTCTGCTTACCAGCATTTTGCCTGCTTGCTCGGTATCATTATCATCCTTTTTCAAAGAGAACCATCCGCTAGACACGGAGCGATACGCTTTGTTAAGAAAGACAGGGCCGAAGCCTGGAATTACCAATTGTCCTCCATGTGTGTGACCACTCAATATCAGATCAACAGGAGCATTCAAATGAAGAGCCTCTAAGGGATCATGGACGATGGCAATCTTGCAATCTTTGGTGTCCAATTCTGCAAGCAGCGAATCCCCTCGCCGTGAACGATAATCAATTCCGACCAGGCATAATTTACTTTCTCCTTTACGAAGATAAGCGGTAGAATCCTGTAAAAGATGAACGCCCGTATCTCGAAATATACGTTCAAGATGCACAGTTCCTGCTCTTTTATCATGGTTTCCATACACTGTAAAGGCAGGTGCGATATAAGATAACAAGCTCATATTATGTCTGACGATGGGCCATGAAATTCCTTTTTCCGCCACATCTCCCCCAATGATAACCCAGTCCACCTGATTCCGAAGATGTTCCAGGTCATTCTTTTTCAGCATGCGTTTATGGATATCAGATACATACAGGATTTTGCTGCCATCAAAAGAAGAGGGCAAATTCGGAACTTCAACCTCTTCTGAAACAATGTGATGAAGGTGCGCCTCACGCCACATATGAACCAGCAAGGCAAACACGGCCAAAATAACGGCAACGATCCACGCCAGTATTACCATGGCCATGGAAGGAAAGTATCCAATGAAGGTGCTCCTTTTATCCCCCACCAAACCAGACTGATTGTAAGCAAAACAAATATTAATATGAGCGAGTTAACAAATCGTTTACTGAGACGTAAACGGCGAGATGGATGAAGCTCAGTCCGCGTAGGAAGTGTACCCGCTTCGGAAACGACTTCATCTGATGGCTTTTGTACTTTATTGGCACGTGCTGGAGCCCGCCGGGGAAGTACCGGACTTTCCAGCGATGATGCATAAGACTTGCGTTGTGATCTTGGTATGGAGACCGAGGTAATTGGTGTGAGTCCTCCCACCTCTGAGGCAGCAGCTGATTCAACAACCAAATTTACCTGAGAAGCTTCAGGACGCTCAGATGTCTCTGTTTTATCCGAGTGACGATGGCGCTGACTGCCGTAAGTCTTCATTCTACTTAATTGCTGATTCATGATCCCCTCCGAAAACGTATCGCTAATCCAGACACCAAATCAATAATAAAATGACATAATATAGGCGCCCATAATGTGCCGGATTGCATATAAATCCAACCCAATCCATAGCTCGAAACAAATACCCAACCAGTCGGAATCCAGTGCCGCAAATAGCGTATATGGATGACCGCAAATAAAATACTTGTCCAGTAAGGACCTAACGCATGTTGTATGGCTCCACGAAATAACAATTCCTCACAAACAGCAACGATGGCCGCTATGCATACAATGTGCCAGATTGGACGCTTGCGAAACAGCATCTCATTAATTCCCCCATCGTCCATGCTCTCTTGAGGAATAACATAAGAAAGAATCAAGTCCATAACAAGCATAATGCCAGCAAGACCAAGCCCCCACCATATAAACTGGTAACTGTCTGGCAACGCAAGTACATCAAAAAGATTTCTCTTCTGCAATAAAATCCATACAACCCCAATGATCAAAGTTAACCCTTGTGTAAAGTATAGATTGATCAGAAGCAAACGCTCGGTGAGTTGCTGTGGTTCAGCCTTCTGAATCTTGAACTTGGGAAACTTTAATTTTTTCATCGCCTGTGTCTGTCCTCTTGACTTATATTTGATGGATAACAAATTCGTTGTCCAATCGGATAGTATACTAAATGATAGCCAAAAAACCAAATAGGTTCAAGGCCTGCCCCAAGTCCCGGTTTTTAAGCGAAGCGATATCTATTGAATTAGTTCATTAATGTGTTAAAATCCGATTCACAAAACAGCTTGTAATCGAGCTATTTTGAACGATCAAGGAAGTCAATTCTTTACATCTATGCGCCTTCTCCTCCACTGAAGAAAATCTTATTAGTAAATCGAATTAAAACATTTAAGCCTATTGACATGCTCATGTAAGCCATGATACATTATGAAAAAATTAGTCACGTTAAACACGATGATGGAAAAAAGATGTTGCTTTGTCTTACAGAGAGCCGATGGATGGTGTAAATCGGTGGCAGGCAAATGATCTTGAGCGCTCCTGAGTTATTGCATTGAAATTGGAGTAGGTGCAATCGGTTTAGACCCGTTATCCTCTTCGGTCTTCATTGACCGCTAAGACTGTCGTTGCGAAACGGCGGTGAATTAGGGTGGTACCACGACAACTCTCGTCCCTTATTGCGCAAGCAGTATGTGGATTGAGAGTTTTTTGATTTATTTTAGAGTAAAAACGTGGAAATCGCCCTATTCGCTACACCCTCCTCCTCTACTGCGACACCGCGTTGTTGGAAGGAAGAGTTTTAATGGTTTTAAGGAATGCCTCTTTCGTGAGGTGAAACCTTGACGATATAGATACACATACCTAAGGAGGAAGAAACCATGTACAAAGTGTTAGTGTCGGACCCGATTAGTGATCTGGGAATTCAGCAGCTGGTGGATGCAAATGATGTTGTAGTTGAGAAGAAAACAGGTCTTAGCGAAGATGAGCTTGTTGCAATTATCGGCAATTATGATGCCCTTCTGGTTCGAAGTCAGACTCGTGTAACAGATCGTATTATGACAGCAGGTACAAACCTTAAAGTCATCGGACGTGCTGGCGTTGGTGTAGATAACATTGATTTGGAAGCTGCTACCCAACGCGGTATCATTGTTATTAATGCCCCTGACGGTAATACGATTACGACATGTGAGCATACATTTGCCATGATGATGGCACTGGCACGACATATTCCTCAGGCATATGCCAAAACCATTCAAGGTACTTGGGATCGTAAAACCTTCCTGGGTGTAGAGTTAAGAAATAAAACGCTGGGTGTACTTGGTATGGGACGAATCGGTAGCGAAGTAGCTAAACGTGCCAAAGCGTTCGGAATGGATATCCTGGCTTACGACCCGTTCCTCACTCAAGATCGCGCAGAAAAACTTCAGGTTAAGCTGGCTAGTGTGGATGACATCATTCGCAATGCCGACTTTATGACCGTTCACACACCATTAACACCTGAGACACGCCATATGATTTCCCGCCCACAATTCGAAGTAATGAAAAAAGGTATGCGTATTATCAACTGTGCCCGTGGTGGAGTCGTTGACGAAATGGCCCTTGTAGAAGCAATTGATGGAGGTATCGTTGCTGGTGCAGCATTTGACGTATTCGAGAGCGAACCACCCGCTGCTGATCACCCGTTCCTGAATCATCCTAGCATTATTGTAACGCCTCATCTTGGTGCATCCACAGTAGAAGCACAAGAAAATGTAGCGATCGACGTATCCGAGCAAGTCCTGCATATCCTGCGCAATGAACCGTTCAAAAACGCAGTTAACATGCCTGCAGTAGCCCCAACTGTAATGAACAAACTGCAGCCGTACTTTAAACTGGGTGAAACACTGGGTAGCTTTGCAGCTCAGATCACTCAAAATGCAGTTCAGGAAATTCGGATCGACTACGCTGGAGATCTGTCGGAAGTGGATACTTCGCCTTTGACTCGTTACATTGTAAAAGGTATTCTGGCAAGACATTTAGGCGGAGAAGCCAATATTGTCAACTCCATGCATTTGGCTAAAGTGCGGGATCTCAACGTAGTGGTTAGCCAAACGTCGGCGACGAAAGGATTTACAAATCTGATTACCGTCACACTGGTGACGACTCAGGATGCCGAGGAGCGTCGTGTTGCGGGTACACTGCTCGCCGGTTACGGTGAACGTATCGTGCGTCTGGACAAATTCCCAGTAGATATTGCTCCCGAAAGTCACCAGATTCTGATTTCGCATAATGATAAACCGGGGATTATCGGACGCGTTGGGACTTTGCTTGGAGAGAACGAAGTTAACATCGCCTCCATGCAAGTCGGACGTAAAATCATTGGTGGGGCAGCTATCATGATTCTGACTGTTGACAAAGAAGTTCCAAAAGATGTTCTGGTGCAACTCGCTGCTCTTCAGGAAATCAATACAGCCGTTGAAATCGTTTTGAATTAATTATTGTCGGACTATTCACTCATAAGATAAAAAAGAGGCGAACCCTTATTGGGTCGCCTCTTTTCTATAAACTCAAACTTCTTTTTTAAGATCGTAATTCATGCATTAACTTAATTGAATAATGTTTATTGTAGCTCCTGGTGGAGAGAGGACAGCTGTAGCAACAAGACCAAATAATTGGAACTGTATTGTAGCTCCAGCAGTTACCGTCACAATAAAGTCAGACTGTAACTGACTGAGGGAAAGTAATGGTGAAACTACACTCGCTGGAATTGCTGCCCCGTTAAGTAATATACGGGATTGAATAGCAAGTGCGGCTGTCAGATTTATTTTGTAAGAGATATAGTAACGCCCTGCATTGGCAAGAGTGAAAGTATCATTCGCTCCATTGATGGTTATGCCAGTGCCTATATTTTGGTTGTTTGGTAATGGTATTAGTGTTCCACCCAAAATAACAAGGATGGTTCCATTTGTGTTTTCACCAAAAGCTGAATTAGATGTTACAGAGGTTCCTGTGGCTCCTGTTGCACCCGTCGATCCAATATCCCCCGTAACGCCTGTCGCTCCTGTGCTTCCAGTTACACCGGCTCCTGTGGCTCCGGTAACCCCAGTTGTTCCGCTTGCTCCTGTTGCACCCGTTAAGCCAGTAACCCCAGTGGCCCCGGTTATTCCTGTCTCTCCCGTAACTCCAGTTATTCCAGTTGCTCCTGTTGCACCCGTTAAGCCCGTAACCCCAATGGCTCCGGTTATTCCTGTCTCTCCCGTAACTCCAGTGGTTCCGGTTACACCTGTATCACCAGTTGCTCCTGTTACTCCTGTTACTCCTGTTACTCCTGTTACTCCTGTTACTCCTGTTACACCAACACCCGTAGCACCCGTTACCCCCGCAGCCCCTGTATCACCGGTAACTCCAGTGGCTCCGGTTACACCTGTATCACCAGTTGCTCCTGTTGCACCTGTTACACCAACACCGGTAGCACCCGTTACCCCCGCAGCCCCTGTATCGCCGGTAACTCCAGTGGCTCCGGTTACACCTGTATCACCAGTTGCTCCTGTTGCACCCGTCGCTCCTGTTGCACCCGTCGCTCCTGTACCTCCGGTTGCCCCAGTACTTCCCGTTACACTGACACCGGTGGCTCCGGTTACACCTGTATCACCAGTTGCTCCTGTTGCACCTGTTGCTCCTGTTGCACCTGTTGCTCCTGTTGCACCCGTCGCTCCGGTACCTCCGGTTGCCCCAGTTGCTCCTGTGACGCTCACTCCAGTAGCACCTGTTACTCCCGTCGATCCAGTATCCCCCGTAACGCCTGTCGCTCCTGTGGTTCCAGTTACACCGGCTCCTGTGGCTCCGGTTATTCCGGTTGCTCCTGTTGCACCCGTTACTCCCGCAGCCCCTGTATCACCGGTAACTCCAGTGGTTCCGGTTACACCTGTATCACCAGTTGCTCCTGTTACTCCTGTTACTCCTGTTACACCAACACCGGTAGCACCCGTTACCCCCGCAGCCCCTGTATCGCCGGTAACTCCAGTGGCTCCGGTTACACCTGTATCACCAGTTGCTCCTGTACCTCCAGTTGCCCCAGTTGCTCCTGTACCTCCAGTTGCCCCAGTTGCTCCTGTGACGCTCACTCCAGTAGCACCTGTTACTCCCGTTGATCCAGTATCCCCCGTAACGCCTGTTGTTCCTGTGCTTCCAGTTACACCCGTATCTCCGGTTGTTCCGGTACTTCCGGTTACACCCGTATCTCCGGTTGTTCCGGTACTTCCGGTTACACTGACCCCTGTTGCACCCGTTAAGCCCGCAACCCCAGTGGCCCCGGTTAATCCCGTCGCTCCGGTGGCTCCGGTGATTCCTGTCTCTCCCGTAACTCCAATTATTCCGGTTGCTCCGGTTGCTCCGGTTACTCCCGTGGCTCCGGTGCTTCCGGTTACACTGACCCCTGTAGCTCCAGTTACCCCCGTAGCTCCTGTATCTCCAGTCGCCCCAGTTACACCCGTATCTCCGGTTGTTCCGGTACTTCCGGTTACACTGACCCCTGTTGCTCCGGTTACTCCCGTATCTCCCGTGGCTCCGGTACTTCCCGTTACACCGACTCCGGTAACCCCTGTCGCTCCCGTAGCTCCTACTCCAGCCAGCAACGTATAATCCGGGGATGTTCCCGGCGTTCCCGTTGGCGATGCTACATTTGCAATATACGTACTGCCATCAAACGTTACGACTTGACCCGCTGGATATGTTGGTGCTACTGCCGGGTCGAATGGAACGACGCCTGTCAAACCTGCACCGGTGACTCCCGTTACACCCGTATTTCCGGTTGCGCCCGTTACACCGACGCCGGTTGCCCCTGTCGCACCCGTTGCCCCAGCACCAGCCAGCAACGTGTAATCTGGGGACGTTCCTGGGGTGCCTGTTGGCGATGCGACATTCGTAATATACGTGCTGCCATCAAACGTTACGACTTGACCCGCTGGATACGTTGGTGCTACTGCTGGGTCGAATGGAACGACGCCTGTCAGGCCTGCACCGGTGGCTCCCGTTACACCCGTATTTCCGGTTGCGCCCGTTACACCGACGCCGGTTGCCCCTGTCGCACCCGTTGCCCCAGCACCAGCCAGCAACGTGTAATCTGGGGACGTTCTTGGGGTGCCTGTTGGCGATGCGACATTCGTAATATACGTGCTGCCATCAAACGTTACGACTTGACCCGCTGGATACGTTGGTGCTACTGCTGGGTCGAATGGAACGACGCCTGTCAGGCCTGCACCGGTGGCTCCCGTTACACCCATATTTCCGGTTGCGCCCGTTACACCGACGCCGGTTGCCCCTTTCGCACCCGTTGCCCCAGCACCAGCCAGCAACGTGTAATCCGGGGATGTTCCCGGCGTTCCCGTTGGCGATGCGACATTTGCAATATACGTGCTGCCATCAAACGTTACGACTTGACCCGCTGGATACGTTGGTGCTACTGCTGGGTCGAATGGAACGACGCCTGTCAGGCCTGCACCGGTGGCTCCCGTTACACCCGTATTTCCGGTTGCGCCCGTTACACCGACGCCGGTTGCCCCTTTCGCACCCGTTGCCCCAGCACCAGCCAGCAACGTGTAATCCGGGGATGTTCCCGGCGTTCCCGTTGGCGATGCGACATTTGCAATATACGTGCTGCCATCAAACGTTACGACTTGACCCGCTGGATACGTTGGTGCTACTGCTGGGTCGAATGGAACGACGCCTGTCAGGCCTGCACCGGTGGCTCCCGTTACACCCGTATTTCCGGTTGCGCCCGTTACACCGACGCCGGTTGCCCCTTTCGCACCCGTTGCCCCAGCACCAGCCAATAATATGTAATCAGGGGATGTTCCCGGCGTTCCCGTTGGCGATGCGACATTTGCAATATACGTGCTGCCATCAAACGTTACGACTTGACCCGCTGGATACGTTGGTGCTACTGCCGGATCAAACGGAACAGAACCACCGAGTCCCACACCTGTTACCCCGGTGGCTCCAGTAACTCCGGCCGCTGCTAGCAAAGTATAATCCGGTGAACTACCCGGTGTTCCCGTTGGCGATGCCACATTAGTAATATAGGTACTACCGCCAAATGTTACAATTTGTCCTGCCGGATAACCTGGTGCGAGCGCCTGATCGAATGGAATAGAGCCCGTAAAACCTGCCCCTGTTGCTCCAGTCGTTCCTCCTGACAAAAACGACGTGTAGTCTGGAGAACTTCCCGGTACTCCGGTAGGATCATTCACGTTAACAACATAAAGACTGCCGTTATACGAAACTACTTGACCTTGCACATAGCCAGGTGCCTGAGCTGGATCAAAAACGGATATATCATACAGTCCAACTCCCGGCAGCCCCTGCGCACCTGGTACACCTTGGGGCCCTTGAGGACCTACCGGACCTACCGGACCTACCGGGCCCACTGGCCCAACTGTCCCCCCTGGGCCAGCCGGACCTGGGACTCCGGGAACACCTGGAACTCCTGGAACTCCTGGAACTCCCGGGGGGCCTGGAGGACCGGGTGTTCCCGATGTACCAAATGAACTGGTAGCACGACTCAAGGATACAGATATGGAGCGAATCAATCCGACCAGTTTATCTTTTTCCGCAGGCGGAACTTCCAGAAGCAACGTTATACTTAACAAATCATCGAGCAAATTTTGCAAGTTGCCAGCCAGATTGATGACGGCTACAGGTACAACTTCAGAACCTGCTATAGTTAGTTCCAGAACGGATTGTAACTCCGCTTTCACCCCAGCTCGAAAACCAGAGGTATTAACAAAAGTGAGCAAACTCCGTAAACTGTTTTGCAACGCGAGAATATTAGACGCTGTAGGCTGACTTACAGCTACAGGAATAGTCAATGCCAGTGCTTTCAAAATGGACTCAAACTGCTCCACTTCACTCGATGTAATTGGAATAAACGGTGATCCCGCTCGAAAGGATCTTCCTTCTAAAAAAGCTTTAATATTCACCCTTTTTCTTTCATCAGACATGCCTAATCCACTCCTCCTCTAACTTCTTCGCTTTTCAAGCTTATGTTTCATAAGAGGTAAAATTATCTTGGACACCTTTTTGATGCAAAAAAAGTGAACATACTTGTTCCACGTTGAACAAGATTAAACGGTACTGTTCAACAAAAAAAGCACCCTCAGCATGAGGGTGCTTTCGCACTTTTTGTATGAATTCGGGCTATTTCGAAGAATCCACAGGAAATTGTAAAATAAACTCTGTACCTTCGCCAAGTACACTATTAACGATAATGGTACCGTGATGTGCATCTACAATATTTTTTACAATTGCGAGCCCCAGCCCTGTACCGACACTTTCACCCCGAACACGAGCCTTATCTGCTTTGTAGAATCGTTCAAAGATGAATGGCAGATCAGAAGACGGAATGCCTACGCCCTCGTCTTTTACAGTCACTTTAGCTAGAGGTGTCCGGATATCGGATAACAGCTCTGCAGATATGACAACATTTTTGCCTGAGGGAGTATGCCGAAACGCATTATCCAGCAAATTTGTAAATACCTGTTCAAGCCGGTCCTCGTCAGCCTGGTGAAGTTCAATCGAAGTCTGTTTGCACTCAAACCGAAGATGGATATCCTGTTCTTTGGAACGTACAGAGAACTTTCTATAGACACGCTCCAATAGTTCAATCAGATCCACTTCCTTCACGGCCATATCCGTATGACCCGCTTCCATTCGCGCAAGATCAAGCAGATCTTTAACCAACCTGCCCATACGCAAAGACTCATCATGAATCACTTGAATTAATTCTTCACTTTCTTCCGGAGAAGCCGCCATCCCATCCAAAAGAGCTTCACTGTACCCTTGCATCATGGATAGCGGAGTACGTATTTCGTGGGATACGTTGGCGACAAAATCACGACGCATCTTCTCCAGTCGCACTTCCTCCGTTACGTCACGAAGCACAGCTACCGCGCCTCGTACGACACTATCCGCATACAAAGGTGCCATCTGAACAGACCAGACGCCCTGCTGCACATGCACGTTAGAGTTCTGATCGACACCTTGCTCCATCACCATTTTGAACAAAGGAACAAGTGGTTCCGGTACCTCTCGTGAAGAATTCACAGAATTATCCAAACCCTGTCCCTCATCCATCTGTGCCCAATCCAAATCACACCAAGCCTGCATGATTTTCTCACCAGGAGGGTTTGTCAAAATAACTTTTCCCTCACCGTCGAATGTCACTACGGCATCGGTCATGCTTCGGAGCACGCTTGCCAGATGTTCTTTCTCATGGTTAAGGTTGCGAATGTTATCTTCCAGCTGTGCAGCCATATGGTTAAATGTATTACCTAATTCTCCAATCTCATCGCTTGTTACAAGGGAGAGACGCGTACCGTAGTTACCTTTCCGAATCGCATTGGCTGCCTGAATTAACTGCTGCATCGGCTGCGTAATTTTCGTGAAAAGAAACAGCGCAAAAAAGGTCGTTAAGCTGAATCCGATAATACAAACATACGTGAACAAACGTTTGATATCTCTCGACTCAGACTCCGCAAAATTCGTATCAATATACGGCAGCAAAAAAAGACCCAATGCTATGAGTACACAGCCCACAAGGCAAATAATCGTAATCCATAACTTCCCGACCAGCGATCTCCAGAAACTAAAACTACTTCGGTACTTCCAGTTTATAACCCACACCCCACACCGTCGTAATCATCGCCGCTGATTCTGGCGAAACCTTGTTTAACTTCTCGCGAAGACGCTTCACATGTGTATCCACAGTACGAAGATCACCAAAGAATTCATAATTCCATACATCCTTCAGCAGCTCTTCTCTGGAGAAAACTTTATCTGGAGATGTCGCAAGATAATGCAACAGTTCATATTCTTTCGGTGTTAGACTGATCTCCTCCCCACCCGCAGTTACGCGGTGAGCATCATGTTCGATGACCAAATGAGGAAATACGATATTGTTGCTTGAATTACTCTCCTTGGACAGATATGCTGTCGCAGAAGAACGACGCAGAATTGCCTTCACCCGGTAAATCACTTCACGTGGACTGAACGGTTTAACGACATAATCATCTGCTCCAACTTCAAAGCCCTGAACGCGGTTGATTTCTTCACCTTTTGCAGTAAGCATCAAAACCGGAGTTGATTTCACCTGACGCAAACGGGTACATACTTCAACGCCGTCCATGCCCGGCAACATCACATCAAGCAAAATCAGACCATAGTCACCAGCAGTTGCTTTTCGCAGCGCAGTTTCCCCATCCTCTGCTTCATCGATTTCATAACCTTCTTTTTCGAGATACATTTTCAAAAGCCGTCGGATTCTTTCCTCATCATCCACGACTAGTATACGGTTCTCATGTTCAGCCATTCCACTCCAGCCCCTTTGCAATAACTCCTCATCACTTCTATTATGTTCGATCTGGCGAACAATATTTGAATGCCCCATTGGACGTAGGGGCTTACGTATGTGTTTCATGGATTTCTCTCGGGAACTTCACGAAACTACCTATCCTAGTCTGCCCCTGCGTAAGAATGCAACCCGGCGATAATCAAGTTCACACCAACGAGCGTAAACATAACGACCAAAAATCCAAGTACTGCAAGCCAGGCAGACTTGCGGCCCTGCCAGCCTCTGGACAAACGCAAATGCAGGTACACACTATAATATAACCATGTTATCAGTGCCCACACCTCTTTGGGGTCCCATCCCCAGAAGCGGCTCCAGGCAATCTGAGCCCAAATCATAGCAAAAATTAACGCTCCCAATGTAAATATCGGGAATCCGATAGCAATTGCGCGATAACTAATCTCGTCGAGATCGTCGGCATCAATGCCGTCCAGCATCGGCTGCAGAGCTTGTCCAAGCGGTCTTCTTACAATTAAACGAATAAGTCCATATAAGATCAGCCCTACAATCAAAGACCAGACCACCGTATTCAGTTTGCGCCCAGCATTAACTCCGTTCATCCAGGAAGGTGTTTCAAGTAAAGGTTCCTTCATGCCAAGAAACGGTTTTATGCTCTCCACTTCGCTATTATAAGGTGCAAAAATAGGAGGCATACGATAAATCACTTTCTCTATTGTACTATTTTCCTGTACCTCTGTGTCAATGCTCGTGGTTTCCTGAACAAAAACCGCCTCATATCCGGAAGCACGGAAAGCAAATACCGAACCGATAAACCCAACCACAACGACGATAGTGATTAATGTAAACTCAACCCATCCTCGCTGGCGTCTGGATGACTTATCCTTGCCACTGAAGTCGACCGTGCGTAACAAGTACATGAATCCTGCCGCAAAGCCTACGGCGAAGAATGCCTCGCCAAGTGCAGCCAACGTCACATGGATCTTGAGCCATATCGATTGCAAAGCAGGGATCAGCGGCTGTACTTCCTGAGGAAATACGGCTGCATATGCCATAATAATGATGGTTAGTGGCAATGCAAACAGTCCTAGCAACGACTTACGATATATGGCGTAAACTACAATAAATGCGACCATAATCATCATGGATAAAAAACTCATAAACTCATACATATTACTTACGGGTATATGGCCTGCTCCAGCCCAGCGTGTACCAAAGAAGATAAGATGTGCAGCTAGTGCAACCGTTGATGCAATAAAGGCTCGTTTTCCCCATCGTTCTACATGAGCTTGCGGGTCACGATTACTCCATTTTTTGCCCATGACGGCAACGCCATATAACATAAATGCGGCACAATATAGAAAAAAAGATACGATAAATGCGTCGCTGCTGAAATCCAATAAACTCATGTTTGGTTCCCCCCGTTATCCAACGACTTCTCATCCACTTCCACATTCATATGTTTTAACACAGCTGCAACCTCACGCCTAAATCCAAACCAGTTTTTGTTCGTATGGCCGCCTAGGGTGAGTTGTCCATTATCAATCCGAATCCAAATACGTCGGTGGTGCCAGTAAAAGCCCATAACCAGACCCAACATAACGATTCCTGCCCCAACCCATACAAAAGGCATGGCCTTATCAATACGGATATTGAGGTAACTCACGGATTGAATAATGTCCACCTTATCCATGCTGTCAACCTCCAGCTGCAAAGGAATGGCTCCTCCATTCAGCTGTTCGTTAATTGCATCCTGTTGAAAACGCTGTTTATCGATCTGCTTCGCAAAATACAAGTACTGCATTCCCTCTTTAGGTAAATTGGGTCCCTTGATATTAAATAGAAAGGCGGGCGCATTCGGTGAAGGAGACTTTGACTTAGGTTCTCCATTTTCATCCAGCCCAAAATCCATATATTTTTCTTTTACAGTCAGGTTATAAGGTCCAGCTTCGAACGTTCGCTGTGTATCTACCATAGCAATTTGGATTGCTCCGTATTTCTCACCTGTCTGAGCATTGACCAAATCAGGCGTTACCGAACGAATCGTTGGTGTCAGATCATAATCAAACTGATATGCTTTCAATCCCTTGTAATTCAGTGGATGATTCACTCGAACATCATGTCGGTCCACCTCGGTCAATTGAGGTTTTTTCGAAGGATCAGAACAATCTGCCGTACATTCGTACAACACCACTTTGGTTTCAAACAGTTTTGGAACGGTTTTGTTCAAATTACGGAACTGTTCTGGAACCTCATCTTCACTGTAAAACTCAACATTAAACTGTTCATTTTTCAAATACATGGAGGTATTCGGTATTTTCTTGATCTCACCTTCGGGAAAAGCAACATGCTCATCCAGATTGAGCCCGGGAAGTCCTCGGGCAAGTACTGCGAGCAGAAAGATAATCAAGCCGATATGGATAACATAAGGTCCCCAGCGACTGAATCGCTGCTTCTCAGCCAGCAATGCACTACCCTCGGTATGCACACGGTAACCTTTCTTTTTAAGCGGCGTAACCGCTTTCTTAATCCAGTCTTCTGATGCCTCATCTATGGAGCCTTGGTACACCAGTCGCTGGCGTGTAAGAAACTGCATGTGTTTGCGTATTTTCTGTTTATTCAGCGCTTTGTACAGTGGAAGTACCCGGTCAAGACTGCATATGACCAGTGAGGCACCGATCAGCACCAGTAGCAAAATAAACCACCAGGATTCATATGTATGGGATAGACCCAGCAGATAATAGATATGACCCAATTGACCGTATGTGTCCTTATAATATACGGATGGATCAATATTCAGAAATGTACTTTCTTGTGGATAGATCGTGCCCAGCATGGAACCTACAAGCGTAAACACAATCATGTAAACAGCAATTTTGACCGATGAAAAAAAGTTCCATATGCGGTCAATGATTTTGGGATTCGTACGCTGCGAACGACGGGCCATGCCATCATAACGCATTTCCAATACTTCATCCGATTTGACCTCGGCCTCCAGCAGCGGCTTGCCGCATGCTTCACACAGTACAGTGCCCACCGGATTTTGGTGTCCGCACTCACATTTCGTATTTTGGAACACGACTAGACCTCCTGTCAGGGCTGTTTCGCCAATTGTGAAATTTGAGCGTCAAGTGTGTCCAAATCAAGTTGACCGATATGAATGGTGGAGATTTTACCCGTGTCGGAGACAAAAAATGTCGTTGGCATCGGAGATATACCGAAATCCCGGATCGAGTTTTTGTCACGGTCGAGCATAATCGGAAACGTAACGCCCACCTGTCGAACAAAATTTTCCACGGTCATCTGGTCTTCCCCAACATTGATACCAACAAATTGCACACCCTGGTCCTTCCATTTGTCCGCTTGAGCTTGTAGCGCAGGCATCTCTTTGACACAAGGCTCACACCAAGTTCCCCAGAAGTTGATTACCATGGCTTTGCCTTTGTATTCCTCAGACGTATGAACTTGTCCATCCAGGCCCAGCAGTTCAAAAGAAGGAGCCTTGTCCCCTTCTTTTGGCTTGCCATTCGAGCCGGATACCGATGTAGTAATCGCATATCCGCCCAACACCAGGATCAATAACAAAATGACGATTTGCACCGCTCTTCTTGATTTCCCCATGTGCTGCTCCCCTTTTAATTCAGCATTTTGCATAATTTGATTCTAAACGCTCCCGGGTACAAGAATTAGACGATTAAAACCATTTCGATCTAACTCATGCGGATTGAAAGTCGCTCCGGGGATTTATGCAAAAAGCTTGAGTGACTAGCATTCGCATATAACGGTCTTGGACAACTGTGAACATCCTATGAACAATTATAGCGAATTCCGTCACAAAACTGCGGCGCTTTTATGAAAATTATGTGTCCTCACATTACCTTTTTTTCATTTTTTTGGCGGGTTCTGATTTTGCGAGCGTAATCAGGTTGTTGACTTCTTCTTTGGTTAGATTGCGTGTGAGTCCCCGTTTCAGGTTTTGAAGCAAAATGCCACCAAACGAAATCCGTTTCAGACGTGTTACCGGATGGTTAATCGCTTCGAACATACGTCTAACCTGACGGTTACGTCCTTCGTAAATCGTGATGGAGATTACAGCTTCATTGCCTGCCGTATCGACATCCTTGTATTCAACCTCTGCAGGAGCGGTCATGCCGTCATCCAGCATAATGCCTGTCTTTAATTTCTCCAGGGCAGTACCATGGGGAACCCCTTTAACCGTTGCCAGATACGTCTTCGGTACGTGATGCTTCGGATGCGTGAGCAAATGAGCAAATTCACCATCATTGGTCAGAATGAGCAAGCCTTCTGTGTCATAATCCAGACGACCAACGGGATACACACGTTCTTTGACACCTTTAAGATAGTCGGATACAATTTTCCGACCTTCCGGGTCTGAAGCACTTGTGATAACACCCTTCGGTTTGTTCAACATCATGTACACTTTCTTTTCACTGCGGATCGGTTTACCATTAACCGTAATCATATCCTCTTCGGGGTTCGCTTTCGTACCCAGTTCGGTTACGACCTCCCCGTTAACTTCTACTTTGCCGGACAGGATCAGTTCCTCGCTCTTGCGGCGGGATGCAATGCCTGCCTGTGCGATAATTTTTTGTAATCTTTCCATGTTTGTCATGTCACCTCACACTAATGATACCCATCAAGGCCGGAAATCACAAGGATAATCCATCGATTTTGTTAACGCAGGGGTTGTAAAGACCTTTTAAGCTGCATTTAGCTATAAATTCAGTCCAAAAAAGCTCACCCTCTCACTGCCTGTATGCGACAGGAGCGTTAAGGTGAGCCGTTCAATTTCAACCGTATGTAACCAATGCAATGTGAATAAGGTTAGCTGGATACTTTACCTGCAACAACGACCTGTTTTTTTCCAGGGGATTCACTTTCTTTAATGAAGGATTGCAACGTTTTGGAAGTAATATAATAAGTACGTCCTCCGTATACAAAGGTCATCATGCCAATAACCCGATTGTTCTGATCCAGAACAGGGCCACCTGAATTGCCTTGTGCCACTGATTTTACGATACTGCCAATGCCCTTCTTGCCTGGAACGTCCGAATCCTGTGAATTAAATACTCGGCTTTTGGCGATTGTATTGAAAGTTGAAGGGAATTGTTCGTCCAACAGCACAAGTTCCCCGGCGGAATTTTTAGGAAAACCGATGGTATAGACGATTTGATTATCTTTCGCATTTGCAAACGTCACCGGTTGTGCGTCGATTTCTTTGTCCAGCTTCAGCAATGCCATATCTGTCACCGGATCTGTTTTAACGATTTTCGCTTTAACCGGCTTGTCCAGATGACCTGGGCTTGCTACAGTAAGTGTGCCTTCATCCCCATCAGACAGTTCAGCATAATCCTGAATGACATGATAGTTGGTTAGCACCTCATCCTTGGAGATCAGTATGGATGTACCTACATCATAATATACTGTATCGGGTTCATCCTGCTTGACCAGACGTACGTTCACAACTGGAAAAGAATCCGCTGTAACGGCCAACTGAGCACGTAACTGTTTATCGAAGTAACCTGTAAAATGAATCGTATTAACGGCTTGAGCCGCAGCCAATCCCGTCTGTCCTGCAAGCAACGCAATGGCAAGCATGCCTGACATCCCAAAGCGGAGCATTCTTTTCCAACTCTTTTGCATGGTTCTCACTCTCCTCCGCTTTCATTCTAGCATAATTCGTATATCGGAAGGAGAGGGCATATTTTTTACCCAAATACAATTAAACAAATGACCAAGGCAGCAATGAAACCAACCACATCGGAAAACAACCCAACTTTGAGCGCATATCGACCATTACGTATACCTACCGCTCCAAAATAAACTGTCAATACATATAGTGTTGTATCCGTACTGCCTTGAATCGTAGAAGCCATGCGGCCAATCATCGAGTCAGGACCATACGTTTTGATCAGATCTGTCGTAAAAGCAAGCGAGCCTGTCCCGGTCAAAGGACGCAAAATACCGAGTGGCAATACTTCTCCCGGAACCCCCATCCAGGACACAAGTGGTGCGAATAGACTGATCACATAATCCAATGCACCGGAGGCACGGAATACACTGATCGCTACCATCATGCCTACCAGATGGGGAATAATGCTGATTGCCGTAGAGAAACCATCTTTGGCCCCATCAACAAAAGACTCGTAGACCGGGACCTTTTTGGTAAACGCATATAATGGAACAAACGCGATGATAACCGGAATGGCCCAGACGGAAATCCAGTTGATGAAGGTTAACAACGTTGCTCATCCTTTCATACCGGGATTATCACTTTTATGTACACGCGGCGGCCTGTGAAGTGCCCTGTTTCGGTACCAGCGATCGGCTACGATGGCTGCAAATGTTGCAATAATGGTTGCCATTAGCGTTGTGCCTACAATTTCCGTGGCGTTCGCGGAATGATAATTAAGACGAATAGCTATCAGGGTTGTCGGGATAATAGTGATACTCGCCGTATTCAGAGCCAGCAAAGTACACATGGCAGGGGAAGCCGTTTGTTTATCCGGATTCAGCTCTTGCAGCTGCTGCATGGCTTTGATCCCCATTGGGGTTGCCGCATTGCCTAGGCCGAGCAGATTGGCACTCATGTTGGATAAAATATAGCCCATAGCTGGATGATTCCGCGGAACATCCGGGAACAGAAAGGCAACAACCGGACCCAACAGCTTCGCAATTCGGCCCAGCAGCCCGGCATCCTCAGCCATTTTCATCATGCCCATCCAGAACACGAGCACACTGATCAGCCCAAAACATACCGTTACTCCGGTTGCTGCTCCATCAAAAGCCGCCTGTGTAACAATTTCAATTTTGCCTTGTGCTGCTGCAAAAGCAAAGCCGGTTACAATCATGAGAAGCCAGATTACATTGATCAAAGGATAACCCTCCCCTCATTATGGAGATAACAAATGGCTTAATACTGCACGCCATGCGGAAGCCCAGGTAGAAATTTCACCAATCCCCCCCAGAGTTGCATCCTCTGCCTTCGGCTCCGGCGGAATATAACTTCCTTTGCGATACACAGGAATAGAACCTACAAGTTTTCCGTCAAGCTGCATATCAATTCGACCGGCCAGTCCAAAGGAAGGATCTGTCGATGTTGCATCTCCCTTCGAACCCTTCTGGGCACGGTTTTCGAGTAAAATCAGCTTTTTCGCCAATGAGGCTGTCTCACTCTTCGCCAGAGGATAGGTGAACCCGCGACCTGTGACTACATCCGTGTTCTGTACAGGCTGTTCCTTTTTTGCAATTTCCACCAAAGGGAAGTTTTCAAAACCGAAATCCAGCATGCGAGCATGGTCATTCCAGTCATCGCCGTCGTTCAGGGTTACCGCAGCAAGCTGTTGTCCATTGCGAGTAGCCGAGCTGACGAGACAACGGAACGCCTTTTTGGTATATCCGGTCTTTACGCCATCGGCTCCCTCATACAACCGCAGCATTTTATTTTTGTTTTGCCAGGAGTACTGCCAGCTCTCATTCGGATTTGGAGCTGATTTGTTCTCTGTAGCTACAATTCGTTTGAAAACCGGATTCTTGAGCGCATACGCGGTTAAGCGTGCCAGATCATTGGCGGTAGAGTAGTGACCGTCTGCATCAAGTCCATGGGGATTCATAAAATGGGAATGCGTCAGACCCATTTGCTCTGCCTTTTTGTTCATTAACAGCACGAAACCTTCTTCAGATCCACCGACATGTTCAGCAATCGCCGAGGCCGCATCGTTGCCTGATCGCAGCATCAGCCCATACAGCATATTTTCCAGCGTCATTTCTTCACCCAGCTTGAGATAGATGGACGAGCCTTCTTTGGCAAAAGCCGAAGAAGTTACCTTTACTTTGTCATCCAGTTTACCGTGTTCAATCGCAACAATTGCTGTCATGATTTTGGTTAAGCTGGCAATTCTGAGTTCCTTATCCCCATCCTTGCTGTACAATATTCGGCCTGAAGTCACATCAATGAGAGCAGCGCTTTGCGCATGGTTTGAGGGGCCAGGTATGGTTCCCTGGGCTTCAGCAAGCCCAATAGAGGGAAACAGAAACAAAGGTACAAACATACACGCCATAAATTTCATTAATTTTCGCATCGATTCATTCCTCCGGGTCACTTGGAATCTTGTACTAGCTTATGTCTGGACAACCCGAAGTATGTCCCAGTGTTAGAAAACAGCAAAAATCCCTCTCGCATGCGCTGCGGAAGGGATTTTAGACGAATCATTTAGCTGTACGTAGAAGGATCAGGTGTGACAGGAATACCGGACTCGGCAGATTGTGCTGTATTACGATTGCGGAACATGTCCTGAATTCTGTCCATCACATACGGTGTGGAATCGATCAGTTTCTCAAACAGATGCGTTGAGTTGTCAAGCGGCACGATATGAACGCCCTGTTTGCCAACTACCAGGAATGCGATAGGACGAATGGATACGCCGCCCCCACTTCCTCCTCCAAATGGTGAGGCAACTGATGCGGAGCTGGCATGCTCAGTAGTACTGTTTCCGCTGCTACCACCGTTTCCACCTTTGCTGCTTCCATCACTCACATGAAAATCACTGCCACCCGCAGCGAATCCGAATCCTACTTTACTGATCGGCAAAATTACGGTACCATCAGGTGTTTCAACCGCATCGCCCACGATTGTATTGACATCCACCATGGCCTTGATATTTTCCATTGCGGTTTCCATTAAGCCTTGAATTGGATGATCTGACATTTGAATTCCCTCCAGTTTCAATTTAAGCTAGGTTTGAGCTAACCATATCATCCCCAAACTTGTAGGGACTTATGTAAGCCAGCCATTTAACTAAACCTCAATACTTCAAACCGCTGACTCGGCAAAATAAAACCAGGCAGTTGCAAGCAAACTGTAGAAAATTGTCGCATACTCGGCTTCACTTTAACTACCGAATAGATCCAGCCAAGAGCCATTGTTCCACTCGCACCCGCAATCATTTTCATGAAAGCTAAATAACACGGAACAATACATGCACTCATATGTGCGATTTACTGTGTTGTTTCTTGAGCTTTAGTTTGCGTCTGCGACGTTGTTCTTGTAGGAGTTTGAACCACATCCGCCATCCTCCCTCAACTTGAAGCACTCGGGTTAACAACGTAAGTCCTGCGATCATGACTGCTGAGATCCGGATCTTTAGTTTCCAATCCAGCTCGGTTTGGAACTCCATCTCGTCTTCCCACACCGGCACAACTTGTAACTTTGGCGTTTGTTCAAAACGGATTTGATAAGAGAGGTATCCAATGATGATCGACTTGATACTCCACACCCAACCTATGAGAACAGCCGTATATGCTGCATCGCCGACGCCAATGCGAGTGGACCAGGACCAGTGAGTCATATGTACACGAGTGAGCGTTTGCTTGATCCAGAGCTTTAATGCTTCCGTTGCCCTGAGCATGATCTTTACATCCTTAGCCCATTTTTTGACTTTACGTTTGTTAACACGCTCGTTGCTCTGGGCTTCGCCCCTCGAATGATTCATTCGCTGCTCCGTCTTCACAAGGAAACCTTCCTTCATATTCCGAAAGACGATACTAGGAATTTCATAGTTAATACGCACAATGCCATATAGCAGACGAACCGTAATCTTGGCATAATCATCATGATTGTGTTTCCTGAATGTAAAATGCACATGAACATACGAGATGAGGACTGCGACAAGAAGCAGTGCGATCAACAAGCCGATTCCTCCAAGCCAAATCCACACAGGCCTTACCTCCAAGCCCTCAATTCTTTTCTCGTCTAGTATGACACTCTATATAGGAAAAAATTCACGTCTGACCTGAAAATTCCATTTAATCTTTGCACAACCACCTTGTAATACATTCCGTTTACCACGTCAAAAAAACCGGCCCTCCGACAGGGTACCGGTTTTGGATCGATCCAGACTGCAAAGTTATGAGTTCAAAGGATCATCTTCGTTATTAATATCGTTTGCATTTGTATCATCTTCAAGATTTGTATTATCAAGATCCAGATCCACATGCTGCACATCCAATTTTTCAAAAAGCAGCTGTGTTTCTTCCTCCAGGTTCTCGGAATCTTCAAACAACCCTGGCTCAGGCAGATCTTTGAGCGAAGCCAAGCCAAAGTAATCCAGGAAGGACTTGGTAGTGCCATATAGAATTGGGCGTCCAATGGCCTCAGCCCGTCCCACTTCCTGAATGAGATCCTTGTTCACAAGGGTATGAATGGCACGTTCGGATTTTACGCCACGGATCTCCTCAATCTCCACCCGCGTGATAGGCTGACGATACGCCACAATAGCGAGCGTCTCCAAAGCCGCCTGGGATAAAGAGGTACGTGCAGGTGAATAAGCCAATTTCTCAAAATAAGCTGCATGTTCCGGTAATGTCCCCAGTTGGACTACCCCTGCAATTTTAAGAATTTGTACGCCTCGTCCCTGCTTGGCAAATTCAGCGATCATTTCCTCGATCGCATCCGATACCAGTTCGGCTCGCTGATCCACGATCTCGGCGATTTGTTTGATACTCAGACCTTCTTCTCCGGACAAAAACAGCAGGCCTTCAATAATCGATTTCAATTTCGGAAAATCCATGATTCTTTGTTTCCCCTCTCCACTCCATAACGATATCCTCAAACATCCGCTCCTGATAACAGACAATCTGCTTCATCTTCATCAGCTCCAGCACCGCCAGAAAAGTTACGACAATCTCATGCCGATAAATTTGGTTATCCAGCAGCTTGGAGAATAACAGCCTGCCCCCCGGTCCCATACTTTCCAACGCGCCGATAACATCGCGAATGCGATCCTTAACCGAGATTTCATCCCGCTGGATCCGAGTTACGGTTGTCCGCTTCTCCGCCTTACGCAGCGCCTTCTGAAAGGCTGCAATCAGATCAGAGGTATGCAAACCCTCTACCGGATTCGATTGTGCTTCTACAGGCATATACGGCCGCAAATCCTCGGGCTCTTTGGAGAAAATAAGGCTGCGTTCCCACTCCCGTTCGTGCAAGTGACGCGCAATTCCCTTGTATTTGCGATATTCAATCAGACGTGCAATCAGTTCGGCACGTGGATCATAATCTTCATCTTCCATATATGCATAATCCTCAAAATCCTCGATTACCGGTGGTTTGGGCAGTAATAGTTTGCTCTTGATTGACAGCAATGTTGCTGCCATTACCAAAAATTCACTCGTAATATCCAGCTCCAGCTCCTGCATCGAATGCAGATACGCCATATATTGATCGGTAATATCGCTGATGGGAATATCCTGGATATGAATCTCTGCCTTATCGATCAAATGAAGCAGCAGATCCAAAGGCCCTTCAAAAGTCTCCAGTTTGTATGTAACTACCGTCACTAGACGAATCCTCCCGCCAGAAAAATAAAAACCCCCGCTAAGCCGCCGAATCCGGTCTCCCGTTTTCGTCTGCGCAGAGCAGGGCACTATATTAAATAAGCACTATTTTAGCTGTTTCGTCAAGTTCGCCATTTCAATCGCGGCAGTAGCTGCATCCCAGCCTTTGTTTCCTGCCTTTGTTCCAGCACGTTCAATGGCCTGTTCAATATTCTCTGTTGTAACGAGGCCGAAGATTGTAGGTACGCCTGTTTTCAGGTTAATTGCGGCTACACCCTTAGCCATCTCATTACACACATAATCATAATGTGTTGTTGAACCACGGATAACCGTCCCCAACGTAATGACTGCATCATATTTTCCACTTTCAGCCATTTTTTGTGCAATCAACGGGATTTCAAAAGCTCCTGGAACCCACGCTACATCCACTTCATTATCTTGTACACCGTGACGTTTGAACGCATCCAGTGCTCCGCTGAGCAATTTGCTTGTAATGAACTCGTTAAAACGTCCTACAACCACTCCATATTTTAATCCTTCTGATACCAAATGTCCTTCAAAAAAGTGTGGCATTCAAGTCATCTCCCTAATTGTATTATATGATGTATGCAGCTGATCTTCGGCAAATATTTCACTTATTTAACTCAGAAAAGCTACTCAGTTTTTTTCTTCATTCTGCTCGATATCGTCGAACTTTAGCATATGGCCGAGTTTTGCCTGCTTCGTGTGCAGGTAAACCGTATTATCCTCGTTCTCTTCCATCTGAATCGGAACTCGTTCCACCACTTCAAGTCCGTAACCTTCAAGCCCTTTAATTTTGCGTGGATTGTTGGTTAACAAACGGATTTGACGAACGCCAAGATCCTTGAGAATTTGGGCACCAATGCCGTAATCTCGAAGATCGGCAGCAAACCCAAGCTTCAGATTGGCATCCACGGTGTCCAGACCTTCTTCTTGCAGTTTGTAGGCTTTGAGCTTGTTGATCAGTCCAATGCCTCGTCCTTCCTGTCTCATATAGAGCAGGACGCCATTGCCTTCGTCATGGATCTGTTTCAAAGCTGCATCGAATTGTGGACCACAGTCACAGCGATGGGAATGGAAAACATCCCCTGTGAGACATTCGGAGTGTACGCGGACCAATACAGGCTTCGAACCATCAATTTCGCCTTTAACCAAAGCAACATGCTCCTTGTTGTCCACCGCATTGGTGTAGGCCACCGCCTGGAATTCACCAAAGTCCGTTGGCATACGTACAGCTACTTCGCGTTGAACCAGCTGTTCCTTCTCATTCCGGTACCGAATCATATCCTGAATGCTGATTAGCTTCAGATCATGCTTGCGGGCGATCTCCTGTAGATCCGGAAGTCTGGCCATCGTGCCATCTTCCTTGATCACTTCACAGATTACACCTGCCGGATAGGAACCGCACATAATGGCGAGATCTACAGCCGCTTCCGTGTGGCCCGCGCGTCGTAGCACACCGCCATCTTTAGCAATAAGTGGGAACATGTGGCCCGGCTTGCGGAAATCTCCGCTTTTCGCTTCGGGATCAATTAGACCCTTAACTGTAATGGAGCGTTCATGAGCCGAGATGCCCGTTGTGGTATCTTTATGATCTACAGAGACGGTAAAAGCCGTCCCATGAAAGTCCGTATTTTGCTGGACCATAGGTTTCAGGTTGAGTTCATCGGCACGTTGCTGCGTAATGGGAACACACACCAGACCTCTGCCTTCGGTAATCATGAAATTGATCACTTCAGGTGTAGCCTTTTCCGCCAAAGCGATAAAGTCACCTTCATTCTCCCGATCCTCATCATCCACCACAATAACCGGTTTACCCTGCATGAGATCGTAGATGGCTTCCTCAATAGAATTCAGAATGGATTTCTCTGACATAGGTCCCCCTCCAGTATCTATTTCAATTTATATTTGTAGTTAAGCAATTACGATTTGTTAAGCAAATCCGTGATTAGCAAGGAAATCCTCACTGATACTTCTCGGCTTGCCCGTACCTGTCTCCTGATGTCCCTTACCATAGTGCAACAGATGATCCACATATTTGCCCAAAATATCACACTCAATATTGATGGTATCCCCCGTCTTTTTCACATTTAATACGGTCTCACCAATGGTGTGTGGAATAATGGATACAGTGAATGCGGTCTGTGAAGTATGCACAACGGTCAGACTAATTCCGTCCAGGGTTACAGACCCTTTGGGTATCAGATATTTGAACAGTTGCGTATCATCAGGTTTGATCTCGAAAACAATCGCATTCTGGTCACGTGTAATGCTGCCAATGACCCCAGTGCCATCGACATGGCCCTGAACGATATGCCCGCCAAAACGACCACCTGACAACATGGCTCGCTCCAGATTAACTTTGCTTCCGGATTGCAATTGACTAAGATTGGTATGTCGATATGTCTCAGGCATCACGTCAGCAGTAAAACCGCCACCCTCCAGGGTAGTCGCAGTTAAGCATACCCCGTTTACGGCTACACTATCGCCAATCTTCAAGTCGTTCATGATGGCGGAAGCTCCGATATTCAGGACCATCGCTTCGCCTTTCCGACCTATACGCCGGATCTGACCGACTTCTTCCACCAAACCGGTAAACATGCTACCGCCTCCTTTATTTATTTCGTTATTGTTAATTCAATCAATTCATTTATTCAGGCCAAACCGGAATTCCGCCAATGCTAATATTATCTCCAACTTGCTCAATTTCCAGCTGATGCAATTGAATCGCCTGACTCATGCGCTCAACACCCTCGAAGCGGAAACTGCCTGGTGTTTCGTATCCTCCGACAATTTTCGGAGCAATGAACATGAGCAGTCGATCTACCAATCGCGCTTCCAGCATGGCACCATTCAGAGTACCCCCGCCTTCAAGCAGAATCGAACCAATTTCACGCTCACCGAGCTTGCTGAGTGCACTTAGCAGATCAACACGTGGTCCTGGACCACAACGTATAATCTCCACCCCATAGGCCTCAAGCCGCTCAGCGGCTTTAGGGCTCGCCTCATCCGTTGTAAGCACCCAGGTTGGTGCAAGGCCATCCTTAACCATTTTGGCTCCTACAGGCAGACGTAGCTTGGAATCGACCACAATTCGTACCGGGCTGATCCCTTCCACTTGCAAGCGAGTCGTGAGTTCGGGATTGTCTGCAATGACCGTTTCCACACCAACCATAATTCCTTGATGGCGATGACGAAGCGCGTGTACAATCTCGCGAGCTGACTCGTTAGAGATCCATTTGCTGTCACCGCTACGCGTAGCGATTTTGCCATCCAGAGTAGAGGCCGTCTTCAAAGTTACAAAGGGGAGACCTGTTGTAATGTATTTGATGAATTTCTCGTTCATCCGTCTTCCGCGCTCACGCAGCACTCCAACTTCAACTTCGATCCCTTGTTGACGCAGCATGCTGATCCCTCTGCCTGAGACTTGCGGATTCGGATCTTCGCAGCATACGACGACACGTTTCACTTTCTCATGAATGAGACGTTCACTGCATGGTGGAGTCTTGCCATAATGGCTACAGGGTTCAAGCGTAACGTATACTGTACTGCCTTCCGCATCACTGCCCGCCATGTTCAGCGCATGAACCTCTGCATGACCCGTTCCCCGTTTGAGATGACTTCCGAGGCCCACGATACGTCCTTCTTTAACAACGACACAACCTACTACCGGATTGATTCCAGTCTGTCCTTGTGCCCGCTCTGCCATATCCAGTGCCAGCGCCATATAAAATTCATCATTAATCATTTCCAAGTCCGTTCACCCCACGGTTAAAATCTCAAGTTATAGACCTCCCTTCCAACAGAGAGGCATGTTCCATATCCAATAAGAAAAAACGTCTATCGAAGTACTCCAAGGAAGCCAGACCGCGTTTAGCGGAATTTTTTCTTGCAATATCAAGAGCATCATACTTCGAAGTTTTTACTTTACTGATATTAAAAAATCCCCGTCGAACAAACCGTTCGATGGGGATGATGAGAGACATGTGTCACCAGCAGTACTATTGATACATTGCCAACAACACATCGCCCAAAACTTCATTTCAGGCAAGTGAAAGCAGACACATACCTTAATGAACTTCAATTACAGGTAAAGAGCTTCTATGATGTGGCATATGTATGAAGATTGCCGGAAGTATCCGGATTTCTCCCTGCACAGGAAATGAATTCATCAAAAACTGTACAGCAACACTCCTGCGGAATGCGGTCCCTAAGGACGGCACCCTCTCCTTCTCCCATCCAGACTATACTGTCGGTTCTGGAATTACACCAGATCAGCCATCTGCCACAGGCAGACGGGTCACGGACTTTGCATCAATGCTGGAAAGATATCCTCACATACTGCATCACCGCCGGTAGGGAATTACACCCTGCCCTGAAGGATTCGTTGCGTTATTAATTGGATGTTAGCACTTTAACGTCAAAAAATCAATTGTTTTTTGTTCCTTTTTGTCACATACTAACTTTTAATAAGCTTAAGTGTAAACAAAAACCGCTTCGCTCATTGCGAAACGGTTTACATACGGATATTGATTAAGCTTCTACTACTTCAACAGTTTCCATTTTGTCGCGACCTTCGAAAGCGTCCACGAACTCCATACCTTTGGTTACTTTACCAAATACAGTATGTTGTCCATCCAAATGTGGTTGCGGTTGGTAGCAGATGTAGAACTGGCTTCCGCCTGTGTTACGGCCTGCATGTGCCATAGCCAATGTTCCGCGCTCATGTTTGTTCGGGTTGATTTCACAGTTGATTGTGTAACCTGGGCCGCCTGCACCGGAACCGTTAGGGCATCCGCCTTGAGCTACAAAGCCCGGAATAACACGGTGGAATACAAGACCGTTGTAGAAACCGGAGTTAGCCAGTTTCTCAAAGTTTGCTACTGTGTTTGGAGCTTCTTGATCGAACAAATCGATTACAACTTCTCCGCCGTTTGCCATTTTGATTTTCGCTTGTTTCGCCATATGTAAATGACTCCTTTCGTATTGACCATCGTTAATGGTGCCAGAACGCATGACCCTGGGCCAAGCTTTATAGCACTTTTCTTAGTGTACACTGAAAATGGATTGATCGCAAAATAATCAGCAAGATTTTTTCAAAATCCTGCCCTAAAGATGCAAAAGAAGACAAAAAAGGAGTGTCCTTTTTTGTCTTCTTCATAATAGAGCTCCGTTAGATATCCTTTAATTAACGGGTAACTGGTTGCTTTGCAATGCGCTCAGGCACCAGGTCATTCTGGATGATATCCTGATACGTCTCACGGCGTACGACAACATCGCCTTGACCGTCTTTGACAAATACCACTGCCGGACGACGAATCCGGTTGTAGTTGCTTGCCATAGAGTAGTTGTACGCGCCTGTGCAAGCTACTGCGAGCAGATCGCCGCTTTGCACTTTAGGCAGGTCCAGATCCCAGATCAGCATATCACCACTCTCACAGCATTTACCAGCAACAGATACCGTTTCCTGAGCAGCCTCATTTGCACGGTTTGCCAATACAGCTTCATATTTGGACTCATACAGTGCTGGACGTGGATTGTCTGTCATTCCACCATCCACAGCAACGTATTTACGAACCCCTGGAATATCTTTGCTTGTTCCAACGGTATAGAGTGTTGTTCCCGCTTCACCTACAATGCTGCGGCCTGGTTCAACCCAGATCTCAGGCACAGCATAGCCGATTTGAGCAAAATGATTTTTCACCGCATCCGTGATGGCTTTTACGTATTGTGAAACTTCAAGTGGTGTATCTCCATCAATATAGCGGATACCGAAGCCACCGCCCAGATTAACCACTTTGAATGCCACGTTAAGACGCTCATACACAGCTGCTGCAAACTCAGCAACGCGTTGAAC
Source organism: Paenibacillus sp. E222 (assembly GCF_013401555.1). Classification (NCBI taxonomy): domain Bacteria; kingdom Bacillati; phylum Bacillota; class Bacilli; order Caryophanales; family Paenibacillaceae; genus Paenibacillus; species Paenibacillus sp. E222. The sequence goes on along the minus strand of NZ_CP058552.1, from coordinate 3,807,369 downwards.
GGCCATTTGGAAGCCTTCAACTTCGAAGATTTGTGATCCGATGTGTGAATGTACACCGAGCAATACCAGATTTGACTGCTTGGAAGCCAATTCAATGGCTTCAAATGCCGTTCCGTTTCCGATATCGAAACCAAATTTGGAATCCGTTTGTCCTGTCGAGATATATTCATGCGTATGCGCTTCAACACCAGGCGTCACACGCAGCAAAATGTTAACTTTGCGATTTTTGTCTGCGGCTACAGCTTGCAGCAAGTGCAGTTCATTGAAGTTATCCACAACGAAGCAGCCAATCTCTGCATCAAGCGCCATTTCGATCTCTTCCAGCGTTTTGTTGTTGCCGTGGAAGTGAATACGCTCTGCCGGGAAACCGGCTTGCAGTGCGGTGAACAATTCACCATCGGATACAACATCCAGGGAAAGTCCTTCTTCCGCAGCAAGGGCACACATCGCCATTACGCAGAATGCTTTACTTGCATAAGCAACCTGGAAGCCCAGACCTGAAGCACGGAACGCTTCCATGTACTCTCTGCAGCGCTCACGAACCAATTGCTCGTCCACAACATACAGGGGAGTTCCAAATTGTGCTTTCAAGTCGGTTGTATCGACTCCGCCAATTTCCAGATGTCCCTGTGCATTTATTTTACTTGTACCATGTAAATACATAATCTGCATTCCTCACTTTTTTATATACTGGAACAGCTGTTATTCCAATGATTTTACACCAGTATATCAAATTAGAAAATGAGAAGAATGGATTTTTCGGCAGATCATTTGTGTTTTTTACTTTTTTGCAGTTCCCCGTCCGGATCATTGTCCATTTTGGTATTGTCACGCGTTTTGTTGATTGAAGGACGTTTTTTATTTTCCAACAGCGGCAAACGGAACAAAAAGTTACCCAAAGCCTTTGCATTAAACGGTATGAATGGCCAGAGATACGAAGAGTTGTAGGAGCGATGCAAGGTGAGAGCCACAATAATGAACGTCGTCCCGACTACGAAGCCAGGGACCTTGAAAATCGCCACGGCCACCAGCAAAAACAACCTCACCAAGCGATTGGCCAATCCAAGCTCATAACTGGGAGTTGCAAACATGCCAATTGCGGCTATCGCCATATACAGTACAACTTCATCCACAAAATAACCCGTTTTCACAGCGATATCTCCAACCAGAATCGCTGCAATCAACCCCATGGCCGACGCGAGTGGCGTGGGCGTATGAACAGCCGCCATCCGTAATAAATCGACCCCAAATTCAATGAGAAGGAACTGTAGAATTAGAGGAAGCTCTGCATTTTTATGTGGACCGATAAATTCCATACCAACGGGTTTAATCGCCGGGTCAATCACCATCAGTAACCACAGAGGCAACAGGAAAAGGGATATCAAAATGCCCCCGAATCGTACCCATCGCAGATAGGTCCCCATAAAAGCGGTCTGTCTGTTCTCCTCCGCATGCTCACACAGATCAAAAAAGGTCGTGGGCAGAATCATCACACTGGGTGAAGTATCTACAAATATGACAACTCGCCCTTCCATCAGATGAGAAGCGGTCACATCCGGCCGTTCCGAATAACGAACCAATGGATACGGGTGCCACCCCTTATTAATAATTGCTTCTTCAAGCTGCTTATCAGCAGCAGGGATGCCGTCGATATTCACTCGTTTGATTTTTTCACGAACGGAATCCACCTGAACCTTGTCCACGATATCGTCAATATATACAACACAGACATCCGTTTGCGATCTGCGTCCGACCTGCATAATTTCAAATTTTAATCCTGGGTCCCGTATTCTTCGGCGCACTAACGCCACGTTGGTCAGAAGTGTCTCCGTAAATCCGTCTCTTGAACCGCGCACCACTCTCTCCAGCGAAGGTTCCTCCGGGGAACGCACCGGATAGCTCCGGGTATCCATAATGATGACAGAACGGTCCCCTTCGACAAACATGGCACTCATGCCTGTGAGGACCTTGTTAATGACGGCGCTCATTTTCTCCACTCGCTCAACTTGAATATGAGGAATGTAACATTCAAAATACGATTTCAACGCGTGTCCGGACACTTGGTCCGGTGTCAGATAAGTTAGCCTTTTTAACACTTCAAGTAGAATCTCATCCTTCGCAAACCCAGTCAGCAGCAGTAATCCAACGTGTTTGCCACCCAAGACCATTTCCCTCATATTCACATCAAAGGACTCTCCAAGTCCCAACACTTGCTGAAGCGTATATTTGTTATCACTCATGCGAGGGGAAATATCGTCGTTTTCCTGCCAATATTCTACCGATTCCTCGATACTGTCAGACATTTCATTTTGCTTCTTTTTATCGTAAGCCTTCTTTTCTTCTTCCTCCTGAATCTCATAAGGAGATTTATGCTTCATCTCTTCGGATGTTGCTTCGCTGGAGTCATGCCCGTCGTTGTCCGATCTTACGTCCATTTCCCATCCTCCTTAGGCCTAACGTTTTAACGCTGGTATACAAAAAAGTCAAACAGTGAACCTGTCATCTTCCCCAAAATCATAGCAAGCAGCAATCCAAATAAATACGATTTCATGCCCAGTCGTTTCGCCAGCACTGGCAGTACATTCAGCACTTCAGTTAGTGCCGCCGCAAGCAGTCCGATGAACACACCGCAAAACAGTCCGATGATCGGGCTGAGCAACAGCGCTCCATGCACTTTCCAGTGCCAAAAATCCGCAACGGTACCAAGCAGCGAACCTCCAATCAAAGCCCCTTCATACCAATGGGTTTTGTCGTAGGTCCGCGTAAGCTGAGCTAGTCTGGGGATCATATCAAGCACGAGAATAAGCGCAATCACACCGCTCCCTACCGCGATCCCCCCCGCAATGCCCAGTACAATGCTGATTGCTCCGTTAAGAACGCTCATCCGCATTCATCTCCCTGCGTTCCTCGTCATGCATACGTTCGGTTTCTTCAATCACCACATACTTGTCTACATTTTGCTGATATAGGAACATTTCCACTTCCAAAGGGGTAGGTTCTTCATTCCACTTTTTCTTGAATAAATGATTGAAAAACACCGCCATGCCAAACCCGATCCCAAGGGAATACGCCACCTGAAACAGATACGGATGCTCATCCCGGCGACCTGTAATCATCTCTACAATTCGAATCTGAACTTCCTGCATGTTTACGTCCGCATGAAAATTCATAATGGTCAATGCTGAGCCAAAGAAAAGCAGCAGCCACACCAGGATGAACAGAGATTTGGAAGGCTTGCCACTTCCCACAACCACCTCAACTAGCGTATGACCCGATCCGATTAATTCAACGGTGACATCTGGCAAGGCACGACGGATCTCGGGGATAATCTGCAATATATCAATGAGGATCAGATTGCCGTCCTCCGGTCCGGGACGCATCAATTCAAGCTCAAGCATCCTCCCTTCCTGTTCTTCGGGAGAGGTGAGCAAGTGAGCTACATCCCCAAGCTTGATACTTCGGCCCCTTTGGATACGAATACGGCTGCGCAAACGAACATAGACCGTTGGAGTGGGTGTCAGGGACATCCGAAACACTCCTTTACTGCGTAATTTAGGTTAGTATTTGAAGAATGTGAAAATTTATTACATTTTGGTTGGAAAAAGGTTGGTTGGACCCTGCGGGCGCTTCGAGATGGATCGGCCATCGGTCGCTGTTGTTCGGGGGGGAGGATACACGCAGACACTCCGACGGCAGACCAACCTTTCGATCGCTGTTGTCTCCAAATTTTCTTGATTGATTTCTACTTGTGTAGAAATTCGGAGACAGTGTAGGCTTTCGAAGTAGCTTTCTTTCAGAAAGCTTTTAGGCGAACGCTTCGCTTCTTCAGGTCTAATCTGCCGCCTTCGTTGCTTATGTGTATCCTTAGACGAGCCCTCACGCTTCGCTCCTTTTGACCGATTCCATCCCTCCGCTGCACGCGTCCCCTTTTTTTCCAAAGGCCTGCAATAAACTTTCAGGGGTGAGGTATGAGGAAAAAAGCATCCAGAAACTCCGATGGCAGACCAACCTTCCGATCGCTGTTGTCTCCAAATTCTTTGGTTTGATTTCTACTAGTGTATGTCTTCAAATTCAGACAACCTATACCATAATGGATGTCAGGGTCCCAAAGGTCTTAATGTTGAGGCTGGCTGATTTTGACGAATTGTCAGACGATTTTCTAAGGAACACAGGACGTCTTATTCGGCCTTTGAGCCCTCTTTTTAAATTGTAAAGAACATCAGACACGTTATTTCCCAAAATCTCCTGAAAAAGAGCTGCAAGCGACTGTTTATCCTGATATAACGTGTCTCAGGTTTCTTAGATTTCTGCGAGCGCTCCAAATCCTTGAATAAGACGCCTCAGATTCGTCAGCGTTTGCTCGTTCATGAAGGACACACTCTCGCACATTAAGGATACAGCTCAATTGCTTACTCTGGACACGCTCGAGTATACTTCGCTTCTTCAGGTCTAATCTACCGCCTTAGTTGCTTATGTGTATCCTTGGGACAAACCCTCACGCTTCGCTCCTTTTGTCCGATTCCATCCCTCCGCTGCACGGGTCCCTTTTTTTCCAAAGGCCTGCAATAATGATGCAGGGAAGACGGTAGTAGAAGATTTTATTAGCTGGATTAATTACAGCTTTTTCTCTTTTACATTTCTTTTATGATTAATTCAAAAAAACAAAAAAAGCCGCTAATTTAGCGACTTATTGAGAGGAGAACATCTTATGGATTGACCATTTCTCTTCTAAACTTTAACGGGGTGATTTGCATGGTTTTGCGAAACTGATTAATAAAATAGCTCGTGCTATTAAACCCAACTTCATAAGCAATCTCGGTAATACTGCGTTCCTGGAGTTGTAGCAGCTCCACGCTCTTTTGGATGCGATAATCGATTACATACTGCACAGGGGTTATCTTCAGCATTTGCTTAAAATAACGGCAGGTTTCCGAGCGGCTTAACTGACCTGCCCTTGCAATGTCCTCCAATTGGATGGGTTCAGCGAAGTGCAGGTGAATCCATTCAACCATGTCCTTCATTCGCTTGCTTCTAATGATTTCGGATGGATCATATTCCAGCGCGTATCCGCTTGTAATCAGATGTTTCCATATCGTCAAAAGGCTTGAAGCCACATTCATTTCGTAAAATGGAGCCTGCTCATTCAGGTCCTTTTTAACATGTCGAATACCGTTAAGGATTTGAGCTCCCCAGGAAAGTTCCCTTTTGATATGAAGATAAGGTAAATTGGTTGCTGAGATATAAGGATGAACATACTTCAAATATAGCTCGGAAGGCACAACAAAATGAGGAGAAACATTAAGGCAAAGATAAATACAATGATCATTCTTACCCTGTTCCTCTGCCATGTGCATACAACCACTGTTGATAAACAGCCCGTCGCCTTGCGACACAATGACCTTTTGATCATTCACATGAAAAAGAGCTTCTCCCTGGACAACCAAAACAAACTGCAATTCATCATGCCAGTGCAAAGGAATATGCCCGTGAACATTACGTACAATCGTGGTTTCATAACATGCCACAGGCAGTGTAACCGTACGATGCTCCGTCAGCTCTCTCCCGTTTTGATCAATCCTGAATTCTGTCTTAAGCATATTTCCTCATCTCAATATAATGATATTTATCTGTGCGATATTGATATTATTATAGCCTATTTCATTTTAATATAGCACTATTCTTATATTTAAGGTGAGGGAACTATCCATGAAAGCATCTATTCAAAGATCTAGAAAATCTGGCCTGTTCTTTGTTCTTACAGGAGCGATATGCTGGGGAATTGGTGGAACGGTTTCACAAAAGCTGTTTCAACAATACGGAATTGAAGTCAACTGGTTTGTAACAGTTCGACTGCTGATTGCTGGTATACTGCTGCTGACGGTTCAGTCCTTCACCACAAGGCGCTCGCAAATTTTCGATATGTGGAAGCAGAAAAAAACAGCCTTGCAGCTAATCATTTTCGGATTACTCGGGATGCTCGCTGTTCAATATACGTACATGGCGTCTATTCAACATGGCAACTCCGCGGTGGCGACACTCCTTCAATATCTATCACCAGTCATGATCATGGTCTATATGATCTGGCGAAAACAGGCTGCTCTGACTAGAAAGGATGTTATATCAGCGATTCTGGCTTTGAGCGGGTGTTTTCTCCTGCTGACCAATGGTTCTCTCTCCCAATTGTCTGTGCCTTTACCCGCAGTTTCGTGGGGGTTGTTATCCGGAGTCACCGCTGCCTTCTATACCCTCTACGCCGTGAAACTGATTGAAAAGTTTGATTCACTCGTGGTAGTCGGCTGGGCAATGATTATCGGAGGTGCTGCACTGAGTCTCATCCACCCACCGTGGAACTTGGACTTTGCCAGCTTGCGTTTGGAAACCTACGGATATTTGGCCTTCACCATTATTTTCGGGACGATGATTGCATTCTGGTTCTATATCGAAAGTTTAAAAAGTTTGTCAGCCAAAGAAACAAGTCTAATGGGAAGTGCGGAGCCACTTGCTGCCGTTGGCACCACTGTTATCTGGTTACATGAACCCTTTGGATTATTTCAATGGCTGGGAACCGTATGTATCATTGGATTGATAGTATTGTTGCAGTCGAATCGTCCCAAACCCATTCAGGCTAACGACAAATAACCTTCCTCGCATATTAATGCGCGATAGAAGGTTGTTAGTTGTCGTATATTGGTAGTTTAACACCAATATTGTTGTCTGCAATCCAAAATCACTGTGCGATCTGGTCGCGGATGGATTGAAGTATTTTTTTCTCCAGCCGTGACACCTGCACCTGGGATATCCCCAGTCTGCTGGCGACTTCGGACTGAGTCTGATCTCGGTAATACCGGAGATATACAATCAGCCGTTCCCGTTCACTGAGACCGCCAATCGCTTCGTTTAGCGCCAGTTTGTCAAACCACCGTTCCTGAGACTCGTCGGCAATCTGGTCCATTAGTGTAATGGGATCGCCATCATTCTCAAACACCGTCTCATGTATGGAGGTTGGCGGTTTGTTCGCTTCTTGGGCAAAAACAACTTCCTCCGGGGTTACCCCCAGCTCCGCGGCTACTTCCTTGATCGTGGGCAGACGGTCCAGGTTTTTGGACAACTCATCCCTTTTCTTGCGGACTTTATTCGCCATCTCCTTCAGTGAACGACTGACCTTAAGGGTGCCGTCGTCCCGCAGGAAGCGCTGAATTTCTCCGATAATCATCGGGACAGCATAGGTGGAGAATTTTACATCATAACTGAGATCGAATTTATCCACCGATTTGAGCAGCCCGATACAACCAATCTGGAACAGATCTTCCGGCTCATATCCCCTGTTCATAAAACGTTGTACGACGGACCAGACGAGTCTGATGTTGCAGTTCACCAGCGTATCCCGTGCGACATGGTCACCCGACTGACTGAGCGCAATCAGCCGTTTGACCTCGGCATCGTCCAAATAGGTCTGTGAAGACTGTTTCACTTCAGCATCCATAAGACCACCAACCCCTAATTATACAATGCTTTCTTGGATTCAATCCTTTTCTTCATCTTGATGGAGGTGCCTCTGCCGGGCTCACTGCTGACTTCGAATTCATCCATGAAGTTTTCCATAATGGTGAAGCCCATGCCCGAGCGCTCAAGTTCGGGTTTGGACGTATACAGCGGCTGTTTCGCCAATTCAAGATCTTCGATGCCTTCACCGCGGTCTTCCACAATGATGGTGATCATGTCATCGCGAATCTCCGCTTGAATGGACACGACACCTTCCGGATTGTTGTTGTAACCGTGGATGATGCTGTTCGTTACGGCTTCCGAAATGACCGTCTTCAGATCGCTAAGCTCGTCCATCGTAGGATCAAGCTGGGAGATGAAGGCAGCAACCGTCACCCGTGCGAACGATTCGTTCTCCGACTTGGCCGCGAATTGCAGATTCATGAAATTTGTCCCCGTTCCTTCATTCATGAGACGACCTCCAGACCCGAGAGAGCAGTTCCCTCATTTTCGTAAATCGGCATAATCTTGAACAAACCCGACATTTCCAGCAAACGATACACTGGCGGATTGACATCACAGACAACCATCTTGCCGCCTTTATTCTTAATGAGCTTGTATCTTCCCAAAATGACACCCAAACCCGAACTGTCCATGAATTGCAGATCTTTCAGGCTGAGTACCAGATGCTCGCATTGTCTGCGCTGGATGGCTTCATCCATCTGCATCCGTACCATGTCAGCTGTATGGTGATCCAGCTCCCCGGATAATCGTACAATCAGAATCCCGCGGTGATGTTCCATTTCCACATGCAAGTTCACGTTTGCTCACTCTCCTCCCTGTCTTGAACAAGGATTTCTACGTTCCCGAAGGCTTTTCCTGCCCCCCGACAAAACTAGAAGAAAACCCCTATTTAACTACAAAATATGTTCAAAGGATGTACGTAACCTGCATAAATCGCCGTTTAATCAAACAGATTGGAGGTTGTGCGTTTGAACAGCTTCCACCAGCCAGCCTTGTCCACATCCTGCGGAGCCTTTATATCAAATTCCTTGATGACTTCATTGCCCTGGTAGACGACTAGCTTACCGACACTCTGACCTGCTTTGACCGGAGCTTTCACTTCTTTGGCCATCAGCAATTCATGACGGATCTCATCCGATTTCGCACCTTTGCGCATCAGCACACTATAATTTTGCGTTGCATTCAGCGGCAATTCGGCAACTTCACCTTTTTCAATTTTCAGACTGCCCAGCAGGTCCCCTGACTTGTACAGAGCTTTCATCGTGTATTGCCCAAAAGCATAATCAAACATCGAGGACACTTCGCTGTTCCGTGTTTTGGTATTCGGTTCTCCAAGTACTACCGCAATTGTGCGCAACCCATCCTTCATCGCGGTAGCCGAGAGACAAAACTTAGCTTCGGAAGTATATCCTGTTTTCAACCCGTCCGCACCGGAGTAGAAACGAACCAGCTTGTTCGTATTCACCAGCCAGAATGGCTTCTCGCTATCTTTACGAAGGTAGTCCTGGTATGCACCGGTATATTTCGTAATCCCCGGATGCTTCAGCAGTTCACGGCTCATGACCGCAATGTCATGGGCGGAAGAATAATGGTTTTCTACCGGCAGGCCGTTACAATTGGCAAAATGCGTATCCTTCATGCCGAGTTCCTTCGCGCGATCATTCATCAGTTGCACAAAGGCTTCCTCCGAACCGGCAAGTTTCTCAGCCATCGCTACAGAGGCATCATTACCGGAAGCCATAGCAATACCTTTTAGCATATCGTCGACCGTCATCTCTTCCCCGGGTTCCAGAAAAATCTGTGATCCGCCCATCGATGCGGCATATTCACTCGTTCTCACTTTATCCGTCAGCTTCAGCTTGCCAGAGTCGACCGCTTCAATGGTGAGCAGCATGGTCATAATTTTCGTAATGCTCGCCGGAGGCAGCTGATCATGACTGTTTTTTTCAAAAATGACAGTGCCCGTATCTGCATCCATCAAAATGGCGGAGCGTGCCGACGGGGCCAAATCGGTTCCACCCGCTGCTTTGGGAGTCTCTTCAGCCAGCGCGGTTGATGCCATCAAGGGCAGCAGGATACAAAGGGTCATGAACGATGCCATTATTCGTTTCTTCACTAGGGTTACCTCCTCAAATGACTTGCTTACTGCATGTTCCATGCATGTACTGCTAATCATTGTCGGCCCGATTGAAGTAAATTATTCCATGTAAAGAATGATTTCCCGAACTTTTTATGTAATCCGTGTGAAACACAAACATACGAGCTGGCACTCACTGAGCAGTTGAGCAGCACGTTTAGGAAAAAAAAGAAGCAACCCACCCAATGAATCACATTAGGTAAATCGCCTCTTCTTATTGATCAGTTACAATTACATTTGTGGAATAACAGCCAGTACAAGGGCCAGGAACGATTCACGAACACGCTCTGTCGTCTCCATTACCTCATCATGGGACAACGGCTGGTCCAGAATGCCGGCAGCCATGTTGCTGATACAAGAGATACCGAGTACTTCCAGGCCGGCGTGGCGTGCTACGATAACCTCAGAAACGGTAGACATGCCGACAGCATCCGCACCCAGCGTACGCAGCATCACGATCTCAGCCGGTGTCTCGTAGTTTGGACCGAGCATACCTGCGTATACACCTTCACGTACATCAAAACCTTGTGACGCGGCTGTATCCTTCGCCAGCGCACGCAGACGACGGCTGTATGCTTCGGACAGATCCGGGAAGCGAACTCCCAGTGCGGAGTCATTCGGTCCGATTAACGGATTCTTGCCTGTGAGATTCAGATGATCCGAGATCAGCATCAGGTCACCAGCTTCATATGAGGTATTCACTCCACCTGCAGCGTTCGTTACGAGCAAGGAAGTTACACCCAATTCTTTCATAACTCGCACCGGGAAGGCAGTAAGTTCAGGACCATATCCTTCGTACATGTGGAAACGACCCTTCATCATCACGACCGGACGGCCTTTGATGGTTCCCACCAGCAATTCACCTTCATGTCCCTCTACTGTGGACACCGGAAAATGCGGAATATCCTGATAAGCGATGCTGACGCCATCTTCAATCAATTCTGCCAAAATGCCAAGTCCTGAACCTAAAATCAAACCGACTTCCGGTTTAATCGTACTTTTGCTTTGGATATAAGATGCCGCTTCCAAAATCATCTGTTGGTTTAATGCTGTCATAAGATGTTCCCCCTTGAGTTGAAACGATCCGTCTGTATCCGCAAATGGTATCAATCCAAACTACGCGCTAACTACACGCTGAAATGATGCATTTGCTTATGTATAACGGCGTTTAAATGTGTTTAATTTATTTTATCCTAATTCGGACTATTGTTCTGCTTTTTTTCAGATTTGTAACCAAGTACAAACTATTTTGCCCGCGGATGATGAGATTCATAAATCTCTTTCATCGTTTTGCGGCCATGATGCCCATACTGTTGCCCAGGTTGCTCCACATGACCGAGCATGTCCTGCACCGCACGCGTATCTGCCCCACTGGCAATCAGGTGAGCCGCAAAGGAATGACGCAGCGTATGTGGTGTGATTTCACCCGAGATTCCCGCATCCATCGCTGCTTTTTTGAGCAGCTTCCAGAAGCCCTGCCGGGTTAATCGTCTACCAGACACGTTGACAAAGAGAGCCTGCTCGTCCGTCTCATTTTTGATTAGCCGATTGCGGTACTCATTCACATAAACACTTGCCCACTCTGCTGCTGGTGCACCGATTGGCAAAATTCGTTCTTTACCAGCACCTCCACAGCGAATAAAGCGCATGCCTGGCTGTACGTCCCGCACATCCAGTGCAATCAGTTCGGATACACGAATGCCTGTCGCATACAATAATTCCAGCATGGCCCGGTCACGCACCCCTTGCGGTGAATGAGTATCAGGGGACGCGAGCAGTAACTCGATCTCTTGGATGGTTAACACCTGCGGCGGTGTCTTGTCTGCTTTTGGAGCCTCCACATCAAACGTAGGGTCCTGTAATATGTCACCACGCCGCATCAAAAAATGAAAATAGGAGCGCAGGGATACGACGCTGCGGGCAATGGTTGCATTCGCACGTCCTGCCTGTTTCAGCTGGCCTATAAACAGGATAACATGCGTCCGGCGCACCTGCTCCGCTTCCCGGATACCGTATTCTTTATCCGCAAATTCGATGAACTTGTCCACGTCCCGAAGATACGATTCCAGCGTGCTGCTCGACATCCCTTTATCCTCTTCCAAGTATAAGGCATAGGCGTGTATCGTCTGCTTCATGCACAACGCTCCTCATCTGACAGGACTGCCACACGGGCAACCTGCTTCCGTATTTGCATCCCTGGCTGTCCAGCTACTCTCCGTACCAATAGAATAAACGGAGACGCTCTGCCATCGTAGGACGTCCTTCCCCGTTACTTGGCCATACCGTTTCCTGAAATACTTTAACCGCATTTCCTGTTGGCATCTGATATTGGTCCACAGGTGAGATCCATCCGTTGAACAAATCCAGGACATGATAGAACAGATAAACTAATGCAGCAAAAAATACAATAAATCGAATAAAACGGAGTCCTCTCCGCAGCGATATAATCATGGGTTGTACCCCTTTCTGGTTCATATCCGACTCGTCTAGAATCAGGGTATGTTAACGAACGCAGGAATATGACATTCAGGGTAAACCTCACATCACACGCTGGACCAAAAAAGCTCTCCCGTCAAAACCGCCGGTGAGAGCTTGAAGATATGCTATGTTATTCTTCATCTTTGGGCTTCTGGTCATTTTTAGCTTTGCAACGGTAACAAATTCCATGGAAATCCAGTCGGTGATCTACTACCGAAAAGTTAAATTCCCGCTCCAGTCGCTCTTCAAGCGGTCCAAGCCAGTCTTCACGTATTTCATCCATACTTCCGCATTGAACACAGATTAAGTGATGATGGTGATGCTTGGATGTATCTCCGCGTAGATCATAACGCGCTACACCGTCGCCGAAGTTGATTTTCTCTACAACATGCAGCTCACTCAGCAGTTCGAGGGTACGGTACACGGTTGCCAGACCGATTTCGGGAGCCTTTTCTTTCACGAGCATGAATACGTCTTCTGCGCTCAGATGATCTTCTTCATTCTCAAGAAGTACTCTTACGGTGGCTTCCCGCTGGGGCGTTAATTTATATCCTTGGGACTGTAGTTGCTGCTTAATTTTATCGATCCGTGCTTCCATTTTCTCCCTCCCCCTAGGAAATCACTGCACACTGCAACTTAACCCACTTCTTTCATTATAGGGGGAGTGCATAATTAAAGTCAACATTTTACACGATCACGCGCAATGCTAAGCCGGTAGCAGCATCGGTGTGACCCAGCGCATCATCGCAGGTGTAACCCATGTTTCAAATGACGCAACCCCTAACAGCAGCGCTGCCATAACGAGAGTTAACACCATATATGAAGCAAAAGGCTTCTGACGGCCTGGCGTCCGCTGCATCAGCACACGGTTCCGAATAATGTATAAGGAAAAGGTCATGGCCGACACACTGCAAATGAGCAGTACCGGAATCACGAATAAATTATGAGGCGCAATGGAAACCAGGGCAAATAACAGCCCTTTCCATGAATACTGTCCAACAAGGTAACCCACTGTAAAACCAATGAGCACTCCTTTCAGAAAATCCAGAACCAATATGCCCGGCAGGCCGATGACCGATAAACCCAGAATGAAGATCAGGCCCACCCACTTTAGGTGAAGCATGGCAATGTCCCAATAGGTTCCGGTCTCAGTCACCTGTCCGCTGTGCTGTACCGTCATGAAGAAGTTACCGAGGTACCCCTCCAGATCCTGGCGCTGTTCAAGAGATAGGGCATTGACCATCAGGGCGCCAAAAATGACACCGACCAGAAACAAGACAGCCACGAATACATATAAAGAGGTTTGGCCTTTGAATGTGAAGTAGGCAGAACGCATACAGGTTCGGGTCCCCTTTCCGGTTATCATGCTGCAAGGATGTCGAGTGAAATCCTTATAGTCATTCTTATGAACCGGAATGCACACGTATGACTTCTTGTCCAGATTCCACTTCCTTCTCCGTGACAAAATGTCGTTCCCGACCAAATGATGCGAACTCACTTTACGGGGTCTATCGCAAACCTCTCTACTCCTTGCTGGACACCTTTCCGTAAGTGCCCCCACCACCAGATGACAATTCAAGTTGACCATTCCGCGCAGCAACGATAAGACCTGCAAGAACCGGTCCAACGACCTCTGCAAGTTCATCCTCGCTTGTACGATGTAATACGTTCATTTCCGTACCAAAGCGATCCAGCAGCTGGCGCAGTTTGGCTTTCCCCAAACCCGGGATGAATTCGAGCGGTACCTGATAGTGATAAGCAGGTCGGGTTGCGGGAACCTGAGGACTCTCCCGATCCGCGATTGCCAGTATGCGATCGAGTACACCCTGCACAAGCTTCACACTGCCACAATATGGACAACGTTCTGCCGACATCGCATGCTCGTCCATAATGCTTCCACAGGATGCACAATAGGTTCGGTGGTATTTTCCAAGTCTTGGATTCAAACCGTAATTGGCCGTAATGCTTCTGCCTGCTTGTCCTTTAAGTGCCATGTTGAATTCGTCAAAGGAAGGCTTCTCGAGTTGTAACTGGTTGTACTCCCGGCCAATCTTGCCCAGAGAATGAGCATCCGAGTTCGTTAGAAAAGGAACTTGATCCAGTTCCCGAATATAACTGGCCATGGATGAATCGGAGCTTAGCCCAAGCTCAACCGCATCGATCAGGCTCGTATCCAGCACATCAGCCATACGAGGAGCTGTGCTGCCATATATGCCTTTATGCGGGGTAAACGCATGCGCTGGCACAATAAGCCCGCCACGCGCCTTTATCTCGCCCTGCATCTCAAGCGCAGGTACATATACCCGCTGTGAGCTCAGGTTCACATTTTTCATATAACGTTTCATCCAGTCCGTGAAGGACTTCATGGTTTTCAGATCACGGAAGTAGGCCAGCATATGGAACTCCCGCATTCCTGGCTCACGCAGTTCTAATTCCGTACCCAGCAGGATGGTTGTGTCCTGATACGCAATGCCTCCTCCCTCAAGCTCGGACATCGTGCCGTTCTCAAGCAGCTGTTCAATGTCCATCTGCACAACCGGGGAGTGGCAATCAATGACGCCGAGTAGGTGGATTCCTTTGCGATCCGAGGCTTCTCTAGCAATGTTCTCAAATGTCAGATCACGGCTGCCACTGATTTTAACAGCTTCACCGCGCGAAGTTCGCCCAATGTGAATATGGAGGTCAGCATAACAAGGCCCCCACCCTGCAGACGCTGTCTGCTGCTCATTCATCATTAAAACCGTCCTGTCGTTCTGTAAAGATCCCATGCATACACTGCCATCATCGTTTTGGCATCACTGATCCGATTCTGATCCATCAACTGATAAGCCTCTTCAATTGTAATCTCGGACACTTCAAGAAATTCATCTTCGTCCAAAGCCATGTCTCCTGCTTCGAGCTCCTCGGCGATGTACAGATGAATGATCTCATCCGCGAATCCTGGCGAAGTGTAAAACGAACGCAAATGCCGCAGTGATTTGGCTACATAACCAGTCTCTTCGCGCAATTCACGCGCTGCTGCCACTTCAGGTTCTTCTCCCGGGTCCAGCTTGCCTGCCGGAATCTCGACTTCGGTACGTCCCATAGCCTGACGATACTGATCAACGACCAGCATACGATCGCCATTCAGCGCGAGGACAGCTACCGCTCCAGGGTGACGGATGATCTCACGGGTAGCGGTCTGACCGTTAGGCAGCTTGACCGTGTCGACCTGAAGGGAAATGACTTTGCCCTCGAAGATGGGCTTTGTCGATATCGTCTCTTCGTCCAGTTTTGGATTGGCAGGATGTTTAGGATTGGTTGGGTTCATCTGTTCTTCAACTCCACTTCTTCGAATTTTGGTTCTCTTTATACGTATAAACCTTTGTTTTTTGGCATATGGTGAGCTTATAGCGATTTCAAACAAATATAGCGAATCAGGGGGACAACCAATGAACAGTTATTTAACACCGCAATCCGTACACGTGGTCGGACAAGCCAGACAAGTCCAGCTCATACTCAAGCAATGGGTGCGTGAGTGGGGTCCAGATGCCAAATTAGTTGATATGCTCGCTGGACGTAAATGATACTGTTCTTGGTCTGCAATACCCATGAAATATACCATGATTCTGCCAAAAAGTCCGAACTCGGTTTGTACCGGATTCGGACTTTTCAGTTGAAGCACGAGGGAGTTTCACCCTCGGTCTCTTTGGATTACTTTTTACTTGCAGCCGTTTCCTGAATAATAGCCACAACCACTTTAGATAGTTTCACAATATCCTCGGCGCGGATGCGTTCTTTCGTCGTATGGATGTCCTCATAGCCTACAGCCAGGTTGACCGTAGGTATGTTGAACCCATTGAAGATGTTGGCATCACTGCCACCACCGGATGCAAACGTGCTAGTCTCCAGCCCCAGGCTCCGAATGGCACGCTGTGCAAGCTGAACAACCTCGTGTTCATCATGGAAGCCAAATGCAGGATAGAGAATCTCACTGCGGAATTCAGCGGTTGCACCATATTTACGGCATGTCGTTTCCAGTGCTTCACGCATCTGGGCCACTTGAAGCTCTACCTTCTCCTGCACAATACTGCGTGCCTCGGCCTCAATCTGCACAAAATCGCAAACAACGTTCAGTGCTGATCCGCCCTGGAATTTGCCAATGTTCGCCGTAGTCTCATCATCAATCCGTCCCAGCTTCATCGCCGCAATTGCTTTGGCCGCCACTTGAATGGCACTGATGCCGTCTTCCGGATTTACGCCCGCATGTGCGGATTTCCCATAGATGTTCATTTGAATTTCGGCTCTCGCCGGAGCTGCCACACAGATTGTACCCACAGCTCCGTTGGAATCCAGAGCGTAACCGAACTCGGCTTCAATATCGTTCGGATTCATGGCACGTGCACCAACCAGACCCGACTCTTCCCCAACAGTAATCACAAACTGAATTTTCCCATGAGGTATGTTGTTCTCTTGAATAGCTCGAATCGCTTCAAACAAAGCGGCAATCCCCGCCTTGTCATCTGCACCCAGAATCGTCGTGCCATCACTGCGAATCCAGCCGTCTTCACCCAGCTCAGGTTTAATTCCTTGTCCAGGCGTTACGGTATCCATATGACATGTGAAAAAGATTGGTGCTGCTTCTTCAGTATTCTCGGCTTCCCAGGTAACCACGAGATTACAAGCGCCATGTCCAGTTTTCTCCATGGTGTCGTCCTCATATACACTGAGGCCCAGTTGAGTAAACTGTTCTTTTAACACTTTTGATATATTTTGTTCATGGGTTGTTTCACTATCAATCTGCACCAGTTCCATAAAATGATCAATAACACGTTGCTGTTTTATCATAGGACTTTCCTACCTTTCGTCGATACGGTACAATACAATTACTATGGTCTGTTTATTCAATTGTTGAAAGGAGTTCTCTCATCATGCAAAAAAAGAAATGGTTCCGCATCATTATCTATCTCATGCTGCTCGCCATGATTGGGTCCACCCTTTTCATTGCGCTCGAACCTTTATTGTTCGGATAGAAACCTGAAGCCTTTGTACTGTCTGATTTACAGACGGGGAAGGGCTTCTTTTTCTGTAATCCAGGTAATCTCATACGGGAAAATACGGTTAAAGTATGGAACGATATCCTGCGCAACCTGCTCTACAGTATAGGTCTTGCCTGTAATATCCTCCAATGAGGTCACACCATACTGCTCAATCCCGCAAGGTACAATCCCCTGAAAGCCTGCGTCCTGAATCCCCGAGGTAATATTAAAAGCAAATCCGTGACTCGTCACGAAGCCGCGCCAATGTTTACACCGATTGAACTTTACGCCGATGGCGGCAATTTTCAAATCTCCGATCCACACTCCTGTGTACGCCTCTTTGCGTCCCGCTTCGATACCCTGATCAGCCAGGTAATCAATAATCACCTGCTCTAGGCGACGTAAATAGCCGTGTAAATCCAAGGCTTCATCCCGCCCAAGAACAAGTAACGGGTAACCTACCAACTGCCCAGGGCCATGATACGTAATATCACCGCCACGGTCAATTTGAAACAAGGAGATGCCTTGCTCCCGCAGCTCATCTTCACTGAGAAGCAGGTGCTCCGGGTGGTTCTGTGAACCGATCGTATACGTTGGCGGATGCTGGAGCAGCAGCATCTGTTCCGCGCCTTCTCCCTCATCCAGTTGCTGCACAATCGCTTTCTGGCGGTTCCAAGCCTCTTCATAATCAAGCATCGGTATGTACACCACATCCAGCGGCTTGCTCATGATTCCCCCACACCCTTCTGTTTCAATGTTTATTGCATGATGAGCATTCATTGAAGAAAACGGGAAAAGTGCACGGCCACTGGCACATACACTTTCCCATTATCCATCTATTCAGCGCTTGGCATCTTTCGTAACTCATTGAAATGATGCACTTGCTCTCTCTTAATACACGTTCGATTCCATCGTGTATCCTTCAAGATTCTCTTTTACACGTTGGAGGAAACGTCCGCAAATGACTCCATCCAGAATCCGATGATCCAGGGAGAGACAAAGGTTCGCCATGGAACGGACAGCAATCATGTCATTGATGACCACAGGTTTCTTGACGATCGACTCAAAGGTAAGAATCGCCGCCTGCGGGTAGTTAATGATAGGTTGTGACAGAATCGAACCAAATGATCCGGTATTGTTAACCGTGAACGTTCCGCCCTGCATGTGGTCCAGCTTCAACGTGCCTTCACGAGTCTTACGTGCAAGCTCATCAATTTCACGAGCCAGGCCAGCGATGTTGCGCTGATCTGCATGTTTAATTACAGGTGTCAGTACAGAGTCTTCTGTACCCACTGCCATCGACAGGTTGATATCCCGTTTGACAATAATTTTGTCAACAGCCCATACCGAGTTCATGATCGGGTAGTCTTTAATCGCATTAACGACCCCCTTCATCATGAAGGACAAGTACGTCAGGTTGATGCCTTCCTTGCGCTTGAACTCATCCTTGAGTTTGTTGCGCAGCATCACCAGATTCGTCACGTCCACTTCGATCATCGTCCACGCGTGCGGGATTTCCGATACACTTTGGCGCATATTACGAGCAATGGCATTACGAACAGGAGTGACGTCGATAAAGTATTCGGATCTTCCCTGTCCGCCGCCCTCTACTTCGATTTGTGGAATTTTCGGACTTTCGGTCAGATGTATGCCGGAATGTCTCACAGGAACGCCTGCGTCGGCTGCTGGAACGGTTTCTCCGGCAGATGCGCCCAAGTCTGCATTTCCCCGATTCAATCCGCTGAAAGG
The DNA here is from genome assembly GCF_013401555.1 of Paenibacillus sp. E222. Taxonomy (NCBI): domain Bacteria; kingdom Bacillati; phylum Bacillota; class Bacilli; order Caryophanales; family Paenibacillaceae; genus Paenibacillus; species Paenibacillus sp. E222. The sequence goes on along the minus strand of NZ_CP058552.1, from coordinate 3,788,481 downwards.
AGAACCAGAAGGCACTCCCGAAGAGACCTGCTGTCCTGCTTCAGGAGAAGACTGTGCAGACGCTGCGCCCGCGTTCCCCCCCTGTGCAATGACTGCCAGTACATCCTTACGAGTAATCCGTCCACCTGCTCCAGTGCCCTGAATGCTCTGCAAGTTCAGACCATATTCAGCTGCAAGGGATTGAACCGCAGGAGAATAGCGGTTACGCATCGGCTGATTGGGATCATGGCTTGTTGTACTCGCTGCATCCGAAGCAGGTGCGTAATTCGCACGTTGTTGAACATGAACATGATCACCATTCTGTTGCTGCGAATCTTGTGTGACTTGCTCTGCTGCTTCCGCATCAGAAGCAGCTACCTGCATGCGGCAGATGGCTTCACCAACTGCAATGGTCGTACCTTCTTCGACCAACAGGTCACCCATAATTCCATCAACGGTTGATGGAATCTCTGCGTTGACTTTATCCGTAATCACTTCACAGATCGGTTCGTATTGTTCAACCCGGTCACCCGGTTTTTTCAACCATTTGGCAATGGTAGCCGAGACCAGCGATTCCGCCAGCTGCGGCATAATGACCTCGATCCATTTCATACTCATTGGTTATATCACTCCAAACTTTGCTTTTAAACTATCTCACTACACGAATTAATACTCGGCGAGTGTACGCATCGCTTCCTTGGCTTTATCCTTGCTCAGCATATAGAATTTCTCCAATGTTGGGCTAATCGGCATTGCCGGTACATCCGGTCCGCAGAGACGCTGAATTGGAGCATCCAGTTCGAACAGACATTCTTCACTGATGATAGCTGCAACTTCGGCTCCTACACCACCGGTTTTATTATCTTCATGCACGATCAGCACCTTACCTGTCAGACGAGCGGATGCAATGATGGCTTCGCGATCAAGTGGTTGCAATGTGCGCAAATCCAGTACGTGGGCAGTAATGCCTTCCTCACGCTCCAGCTCCTCGGCAGCCTGCATGACAAAATGAAGTGGCTGGCTATAACCGATAACCGTAATATCTGCTCCTTCACGAAGCACGTTGGCTTTACCGATTGGAACGATGTAATCATCTTCCGGCACATCTTCCTTGATCAGCTTGTAGCATTTTTTATTTTCAAAAAAGAGAACCGGGTCCGGGTCGCGAATCGCTGCTTTGAGCAGTCCCTTTGCATCGTATGCCGAGTATGGAGCAATAATTTTCAGACCTGGTGTGCCAAAAAAGATCGATTCAGGACATTGGGAGTGATACAGCCCACCAAAAATACCGCCGCCAATCGGCGCACGAATAACAATCGGGCAACTCCAGTCATTGTTGGAGCGATAGCGAATTTTGGCCGCTTCACTAATAATCTGATTCGTTGCAGGCAGCATGAAATCCGAATATTGCATCTCGGCAATAGGTTTCATACCGTACATCGCAGCGCCAATGGCTACACCTGCAATGGCTGATTCGGACAAAGGTGTGTCCATGACACGCATTTCGCCGAACTGATCCTGTAATCCTTTGGTTGTAGTAAACACGCCGCCTTTGAGTCCGACATCTTCACCAAGGATAAAAACATTTTCATCCCGTTCCATCTCTTCTTTCATCGCGAGACGGATTGCATCAATATATTCCATAACCGCCATGATTACCGTCCCCCTTCTTCGCTGTCCGCATAAACGTGCGTCAGAGTGTCCTCAGGTTTCGGATATGGCGCGTTGTCTGCGTATTCAGTCGCTTCTTTCATTTCCAGCGCAAGCTGGGAAGCCAGATCCGCATCCCGGGCTTCATCCCAGATGCCGCAATCAATCAGATAATTCTTCATACGAAGGACCCCGTCCTTCTTCCAGTTCTCTTCAACCTCTTCCTTGCTCCGGTATGCCAGATCATTGTCGGAAGTAGAGTGTGGAGACAAACGATACATCATTGCTTCAATAAGCGTAGGTCCTTCACCAGCGATTGCGCGGCGGCGAGCTTCTTTGACTGCACCGTATACTTCCAGCGCATCGTTTCCGTCCACACGAAGTCCGGGGAACCCGTACCCAAGTGCACGATCCGATATTTTACCACTCAGCTGCTTGTGGATTGGCACCGAGATGGCATACTGATTGTTCTCACACATAATGATCACAGGAAGTTTATGAACACCTGCGAAATTGGCACCTTCGTGGAAATCGCCCTGATTGCTCGACCCTTCGCCAAAAGTTACAAAAGAAACGAATTCTTGCTTCTTCATTTTGGCAGCCAGTGCAAACCCTACAGCGTGCGGAACCTGTGTGGTAACCGGGCTGGAGCCCGTTACAATCCGCAGCTTTTTGTGACCAAAGTGACCCGGCATTTGCCGTCCGCCACTATTCGGATCTTCCGCCTTCGCAAAAGCAGACAGCATCAGCTCACGTGGAGTCATGCCGACCGCCAGTACAAAGCCATAATCGCGATAATACGGTAAATAATAATCGTGATCCCGGTGGAGACCAAATGCAGCGCCTACTTGCGCAGCTTCCTGTCCTACACCGGATACGTGAAAGTTAATTTTGCCGGCCCGCTGTAAGAGCAAGCAGCGCTCGTCAAACTTGCGTGCGAGCAGCATGTATTTATACATATCCAATACTTCACCATCGCTAAGTCCCAGCTGTTCATGCCGATGGACCGCGTCTGCAGTACCTTTTGAACTCATATGAGGTACCTCCTTTTAATCAAAGCCTATGCCCGTCTTACTACCCGATCTTATAACCTGGTACTAAGACTTGGCTTAACCTTATTATAATCCCATTTGCCCAAAAAAGGAAAGGACCTTTCTCATAAGCCTGTCCGGCTTACATTCCAATCGATTTTCCGTCTACTGCCAACATGGCTTCACCCATGATTTCCGACAAAGTTGGGTGAGGATGGATCGTCTGTCCCACTTCCCACGGTGTGGCATCCAGCATCTGAGCCAAAGAGGCCTCTGCGATCAGTTCCGTCACATGGGTACCGATCATATGTACACCCAATATATCATTCGTCTTGGCATCTGCGATTACCTTCACGAACCCATCCCGACTTCCATGAACCAAAGATTTTCCAATCGCCTGGAACGGAAACTTGCCTGTCTTCACTTCATAACCACGCTCTTTGGCCTCGCGCTCCGTGAATCCGATACTCGCTGCTTCCGGACGAGTATAGACACAGCGCGGGATTCGATGTGATTCGACGGCATGTACCGTTTCACCCGCCAGATGATTCACTGCCAAAATGCCTTCATGGCTCGCTGCATGCGCCAGTTGTAATCCGCCGATGACATCGCCGATTGCATAAATATGTCCCTCACCCGTTTGCAGATGTTGATTCACAGCAATAAATCCGCGTTCGAGTTTGATATCCGTATTTTCGAGTCCGATATTTTCGACATTGGCCTGACGCCCAACCGACACCAGCATCTTGTCCGCTTTCAGGGTCTCTTGCTTCTCATCCCCCAGCTTGACATCAATCTGAATACCGTCTTTCTGTATGCTATATGTCTCTGTCAGAACGCTAGCGCCTGTTAGGAAGCGAACACCGCGTTTCCCAAGCAGTCTCTGCATTTCCTTCGCTACATCTTCATCCTCTGCTGGCAATACATGAGCAGCGGCTTCAACAACTGTAATTTCGACGCCAAAATCATTCAGCATGGATGCCCATTCGAGGCCAATCACGCCACCACCAACAATGATCAGGGATGCCGGTAATTCGTCCATTCGCAAAGCTTCATCACTGCTCATGATGTATCGGCCGTCTGGCTCAAGACCCGGCAATACCCGCGGGCGAGACCCGGTAGCAATAATGAGATTGGTTGGCACAACCGTATCCATCTCGCCATCTTCAAACTCGACAGCCACTGCACCGCTCTGAGGAGAGAAAATGGAAGGTCCGATCACGCGCCCTTTGGCATGTACGACCTGAATTTTATTTTTTTTCATTAAATACTGCACACCTTGATGAAGCTGCTCCACAATTGCATCCTTGCGCGCCTGAACCTTCGGAAATACAAGTGTCGCTCCAGCTGTTTCAATTCCATACATTTCGCTCTCTTGGATCTCTGCATACACTTCCGCACTTCGCAGCAACGCCTTGCTCGGAATACAGCCACGATGCAGACAGGTGCCTCCGAGCTTATCCTTCTCGATAATAACAACCTGTTTTCCTAATTGTGCGGCACGGATGGCAGCAACGTACCCTCCCGTTCCTCCTCCAAGAATGGCAACATCACATGTAATTGGCATCTTTAATGTTCTCCTCTATCCATATAATTTCAATACAATTTCAATATATTTGTAAGATGATAATTCAAATGATTCTCTTTTTCATAGACGTTATCTATATTCCATTGTACTCCCCTTGAGCAGTCAACTCAAAATTTGAGCCTGAAACGCATGGACAGCTTCTGGAAACCAAGCTATGATGGAATCAGGTATGACCTGTAAGCGCAACCTTTATTTTACGCCAACCTGTTCAACCTCAGGCAGAAGGAGTTTAATGGTGATGAATACTAGACTGATCTTTGCACGATTTGTGGCGATTATTGTTCTGGTCATTCCCGGGTTAATGGCAATGAAGGGTTTTCTGATGATGAAGGATGCCCTTTTCCTGTATTATGCCGAGCATGGGAACGAGCAGATCTCACCAGGTTTTCAATGGCTCTCCTTTGGTGGAGGACTTGTCCTGTTCGCCGCAGGCATGAGTTTTCTGGGAGGCTGGATTCTGTTCCGTGACCGCAAGCGTAATTATGTAGGCCCCCGTTTTCGTTCAAAAAGCGCACCCTCAGCCGACAAAGCAGAGACGCCCGGTACGACTTCCTGAGTCCGGGCTTTTTGTCATTTTTTCTGGCTACGCAACATTTCAACTTCCGAACTTTACATCTGCCTTTATATACGGTACTCGATCAGGTATAATGCTTATTTATTCAAACACGTATTTTGCATAAATTCAGAGTTAGCATCTTGAATATGCACAATGCCCACTCTTCCATAGACAGGATGGATCAACATGGTCTCATTTATCATTACGCTAAAAAGATTGCTTAAAGGCATTTTTCATGCCTTCAAGGACCAGAAGTTCCTGGCTCTGTTTGTATTAACTGCGGCGACACTTCTCTCGGGCACGTTATTTTATACCCGCGTTGAAGGGCTGCACTGGATTGATGCCCTCTACTTCTGCGCAGTAACGTTAACCACGGTGGGACACCCGGATTTTGTACCATCGACCGGATTCGGCAAGGCTTTTACGGTCATCTATATGTTTGCAGGTATCGGCCTCACCTTCGCCATGATTGCCAGAATTACAGCAGGTATTCTATTTCCCCGCAAATTGCAGACAGAAGAGAACCCGGAGTAGTCCCCGGGTTATTCGTATAATGCATCCCGCAGCTTTGTAGACATACGCGACTCTTTGGAAGAGGACTTCAGAATCGTTCTGCGTAACGTCAGATTACTGGCTTGCAGCCGCTCCGCTTCAGCGAACAAGTCTGCAAACAACGCCTGCGCAGCTTCGTCCAGGACTGACTGTCCTTTCAAACGTTCATATCGTTCTTGTAATTCGGATAATGCTTCACTCATCGTTAACACCTCTTTTCAATCGCTCCTGGCTTATGCACTACACTGCCGTAACCAACAGCTTAACAATCCATATAGTAACACAAAGCTGCTCAGATTAGTTCTGGCTCTTACTAAAGATTTTGTGGTACTCTGTAATGGTCGCTTTTTTTTGTTGAATCCCGTATGTGAGAGGAGTAGCAGAACTGTGCAAACAGGACGAATTACCGTAATTACAGGACCTATGTTTAGTGAAAAATCCGGTGAACTCATTCGCCGTTGTCAGAAATTAATTCAATTTGGCCGTAAAAAGGTCGTTGCTTACAAACCTGCCGAAGATGATCGGTTTGCCCAAGACGAGATTGTTAGCCGTATCGGCTATCGTCTGCCTGCTCATTCCATTCCCCGGCAATTGACCCCGGAATCCGTAGAAATGATCCTGACTCAAACCAAAGATGCTGATGTTGTTGCCTTTGATGAAGTACAATTTTTCAGCAGTGCCATCATGGAACTGGTCTCCGAGCTAGCCTACTGTGGCAAACATGTCATTGTGGATGGATTGAATATGGATTACCGTGGCAAGGAATTTGGATATGTAGGCGGTTTGCTCGCCATGGCGGATGACATTGAGAAACTGTCGGCATTCTGTGCCGTATGCGGAAGCCCGGATGCGGCTTTCACCCAGCGTATCGTTAATGGAGAGCCTGTAACGCTTGGACCAGTCGTCATGATTGGCGATTCAGAAGCTTATGAGCCGCGCTGTCGCTGCTGCTTCATTCCTCCTCACAAAGTTGAATGCTGAGCTGATTCAGTTTTTCAATGATCAATCTATAGGTTCTGATCGGCGGTATCTGCTGCTACAGGTTTCCTGAGATTTCAAAAAAAGCCCCTGAGGGCTTTTTTTATTATATCTCCATTTTACCAGCATACCCTTAATATACCTCTCCTTATCTTCGTCATTAGCCCTTTCTGTGTACACAAAAAAGCACCGCCTCACAGCGATGCTTCCCATACCTCATCTCCCGCTAGTCCCGGGAAACAAAATATTTGTTGGTCATGTAGTAAGCGTCGCCACGCGACGTTTCTACCATTCCTTTTTTGGCATCCAAAAATACAATTTCTTTGCACTTGGTGCAATACCATTTGGTGCGCTTATATGGAGATTCCGTAACATATGCCGTGCCACATTTGCAATCAATCTTCATTAATAACTCAGTTGATTTATATGCGCTGGACAAACGTTCCATGTTATCCTGCTGCTGTGTAGGCATAATCGTCTGCTGATAATCCGATAAATGATTCTGAACTTTGAAATCTGCTACCAACCCTGCATTCAATCCAAAAAACTCCTTGCCGATTTCGGTCACGAAGCGCTTCTCATTTCTGTAGCAATCCAGCCACTCAATAATCTGCTTATTTGACAGTGGAACCGTACCCTTGATACCGCTGTTTAAGGTGTAGGTCATGATGTATAAAGTATCGTCTTGTCTACCTGAGTACATTAGAATCCTCCTTCGAATACATTTGCTAATGTACTACAAAAACGCTCATAAATCAAAGCAATGTTATTTCCTGAGCGTATCTCTTCCTTATTAAAGGGGCAACATTCCTCGATGTTCCGCCAATGATTTACAAGAACTGCATACACCTGTAACATTTCCCTGGGAAGTCGCATAATGCACAATAGACTTCACTTTTTTACTACAGATGGAACAATAATACCTCCTTTCCTTCCTGGGAGTATAGTCGGATAGGTTTACTACGTTTGAGGTTGATTTGAACCTGCGCATAAAGTTGAGCCATTTCATCTCTTTCTCTCTCTTCCTTGTTTGCCTTCTAAGGGGTGAATTGCTTATGTTTAGGCAAAAATTGATCCTGCATTGGTTATGTATACGATTCCAAGTTGTACATGCCTATCTCATATTCTATTCGACGTTTTGAGCCTTTTTCCTGTTTTTGATCTCTATGCATACAAAAAAAACCGACAGAACCCGCCCCTTCCTCTTGTAAAAGTAAGGAACTTCCGTCGGTTAACTAGCCTTATTTATAAAACGTTCCAAGAACCTCCAGCGCGGGTGAGCGCTCAATTCGAAACGGATAGATATATCCCTGATTCAGCTTCACAAACTTTCGGCTCCACAGATCAAGTCCAGATGTAAACTGGTACGCCTGATATATAAATTTGGAACAATAGTTTCGTTCAATGCTGCGCAGATTCGTCTGCAATCGATAGAATTTCACCTGCTTATAATGATCATGCACCCACTGCGCTGCCTTCACACCAGCCTGATTCAAACGGGAACGAAATACAATGAAACGGTCCCCCTCATAAAAGCGGGTAACGTACCATTCCAAGGAATCGGCAAACACAGGTCCATAAGGGTGTACGTGATACACTTTACCGTCGAGTCCAATAATCCCCATATGCCCGGCGTAATAAGTCGATTCCGAACTTGGCGTATATAAAATATCTCCCGGCTCCAGCTTCATCTGGCCCAAAGCGATAATAGGCAAATCCTGATGCAGCCTCCTGGCTGCTGAACGTGCGCGCCGGCCTTCCACCAGAAGTCGGTGCATTTTCCCAGCAACAGCGAGATAGACTTCCGACCATTTGATGCGTTTTTTCTCAGGGCCTTTGAACCACCGATGAATGAATGTGGATATACGTTGAATTTCTTTTTTCATAATTGTGCACTCCACTCTAATCTGTTTAACGTTTCTTGATGTTTCTCCTCACTTCTAAGGCTCATTATAGACAGTTGATGATGCATGTTCAATTCCGGTGCCTGTTCTATGTTGTGCAATTTGAGGAGGTTCATACCGAAAATGGAAACAAAAAAAAGCAGTTCCGACATCAGCCAGAACTACTTCGTTTGATTTGAACAATTGGAGTTGAATTATATGAAGAGATTCTATTCTTCCACAACACCAAGTGCTTTATTTTTCTCCTTGAAACGGCTGTTATGGGAAGACACATAGGCAACTTTCTCTGCCTCAGGGTCCATATACAGTTTTGCACTGTTTACCGCGAGGGCCGCATCCGTAAATGTACCAGCAATCAGATACAGTTTACTTCCATAATCTACAAAGTCTCCTGCAGCGAAGACGCCTGGAATATTCGTTTGCAGCTTCTCTGTTGTGGTGACATGCCATTCACCAAGATCAAGTCCCCAATCCCGGATCGGGCCAAAATCACTCTTCATGCCATGGTTGACGATAATCGCATCCACATCAAGAACTTCACTCTCACCTGTCTCAACATGGGATATCGTCACCTGTTCGATGATCTCACCACTTTGACTATGTAGGGTATCAACGGCGTATGGTGTCCGAATATCTACTGAGGATTCTCTCATCCGCAGTACATTGCGCTCCAATCCACCAAAGCGGTCACGACGATGCACCACCGTCACTTGTTCTGCCAGTGCTTCAAGCTCATTGGCCCAATCGACAGCGGAGTCACCCCCACCAGAGATCAGTACCCGTTTGCCACGGAAAGGTTCAAGCTCCTGTACTGTGTAGTGAAGGTTCGTAACCTCATAACGGTCAGCGCCTTCAAGCTCCAGTTTGGCCATTTTATATATACCATACCCGATCGCCAATATGACGGTACGTGTCCAGTGTTGTTCTCCTGTATGCGATGTCAGCAGAATTGTGCCATCAGGCTGACGTTTGAATCCTTCAATTTGCTGTTCGAACACAATCGTTGGCTCAAACGTTCTCGCCTGTTCTTCCAGCTGTTTAATCAAATTTTCACACAGAATCGGGGTAACGCCGCCAACGTCCCAGATCATTTTCTCTGGATAAAAGAGCATGCGACCACCCAATCTATCCTTCGCCTCAATCAACTTGGTCTTCATATCACGCATCCCGCTGTAAAATGCAGAATACATGCCGGCAGGTCCCCCGCCGATAATTGTTACATCATATAATTCCAAATGCTGATCCATGTAGTTACCTCCATCAGTTCGATCCAAACCACTCGACTATTTGATATCGATTCTCATTATCACTCTTTTCCTAGTCTAATGGGAAACTTATCAAATTACAATGGCTAAAATTCAAACATTTCTTATACAAAACTACCATCGGTTTGATTATCTGTTGATTACTTTACTTTGGGAGCTGCGAGTAGATGCTCGACAACAAAATCGATTTGCTTGTTGATGGAATAGATATCCGAGTAATAGAAGAAATCAAAATCAATCTCGATTAGACGGCCTTCTTTGATAGCGGGTATGCTATTCCAGATTGGATTATCGTTAAGGTTATCTGCCCCTTCATATACCGAACGAAACACGTAGTCTCCCATATACTCAGGAAGAACTTCCATGGACAAGGTCGAACCTGCAGCGTCGGAAACGACGTCAATTTTTTTCTGGACCGCTTCAGGTGCTTTCATTTCCAAGTACTCGTATATAGCCTGAGATCCTCGGCCGTATTGCTTACTTTCTACAATGACCATCTCTTTCAGCCCACCCTCGACGATGGAGGCCGTTTTGTCCAGTATACCTGCATCAGCAAGTTTTTTCTTGCTCTCTTCAACTTTACTGTTAAGATTGTCGATTAAAACGTCTGCTTCCTGTTCTTTGCCGAAAATGCTAGCGATACTATGAAGTCTTTCTTCCGTTGTCATTTTCTCATATGGGACATACACAGTTGGTGCAATATCTTTTAATAGCGTGTAAGTCTCTTCTGAAGGAACAATGATCAAATCCGGGTCCAGATCAATGACAGCCTCAGGGTTTGGTTCGAACCAGGTGCCTAGTGAATTTACCCCTTCAAGCTCATTCTTATATGCAGCCCCATCAAATACGTCAGACGTCGCAATAGGCTTAATTCCAAGCGCTACAACATCTCCTTGAAGATAAAGTACAACCACCCGTTTAGGATTTGCCGGGACAACAACATCACCTTTAACCGTGGAGACCGTGCGTGTTCCATTTTCATTGTTCGTTTGACTACCTGAATCTGATGATGAAGATGCGGCTGTGCTCGTAGATGAGTTCGTATTCGTACCTTCCCCCGTAACTGTTGTTGTTGCAGAGCCAGCGGAGCATGCCGATAAAAGCATTGTGATGCTTAAAAGTGCAACCAAAATCATGCTGGAGCTTGTTTTTCTTCTTTTCATTGATGTAGACCCTCCGTCTATATATTGATAATGATTCTCATAATCAATATATCCTCGCTTCCATCTCCAGCCAATGGATGATTCGGAGAATTGTAATGGACGATCCTCTGCCAGGGTCTGGTTCCTTATTTTCTGCTGATAGAGTGTGGGGGACAGGCCCACATGTTTTTTGAAAATACGGCTGAAATAATACACATCCGTGTATCCCACTTCTGCCGCGATTTCGCGCAGGGTGGCATCGGATCGCACAAGCAGATTCCGGGCCTTGGTCAGTCTCGTTTGAATGAGATAATCAATCGGACTGTGTCCTGTCTTTCTTTTAAATTGCATAGATAAATGACGGGAGCTGTAGTTGAATTGTTCAGCCAGAAAATCCAGAGTCACCTGTTCCCTATAATGCTCCTGGATGTAGCGAAGTGTTTGCTCAATAGGGTCTGGAAGCACTGTTCTGACTTCCTGCTCTGCCAATTGAAACAACAGCTCATGAATAAATTGGTAGAACAAACTTTTTACTTGTAGCAAGTCCAGTCTGCTCGCCTGATCCCACGCTTTCTCCAGTTCTTCAAAATAGCGCAATATAGCAAGAGGATTGCTCGGCGTAAATCCATATTGCAAAGAGAACGGAGCAATCTGAGGAGGTTGTGACAACCGCCATGTTTTACGATGAGTTGGGAACGCAAGGAATGCCCTGTAGAACAGCAAGTAATATTCAAACTTTTCGCTCACCCGAATATCCAGTGATGATCCTTTACCACCATGCAGAATACAGAATCGCTGTGCTTCGTGTGTTTTCCCATCCAATTTAAGTTGAGCTGCACCCCGAATGCTGTATATAAAAGCGTTTGCCGGAAGCAAATAGGACTCCTGTATCTCCCCTGCCTCCATGACGATCCGGCGTATATCCAGAATTTTAACAGCCGCATGATTCCAGCTATTCATCTGTTCGTTTAATTGCATCGATTACTCTCCAATCCCAGTCTCACCAGGAACAAAGACCTTGTACAGGTCATTATTCTGCAAACCATCCTTAACCGGAGCATTATAGTGGTTCACTATTATTCCTTCATTATAGATGATAATAATTTTCATTATCAACTGAATTTTGACCAGGATTCAATTTCATCAACCAATGATCCGAAAGATTTACTTTTGATCCGGTGTCTTCGTGAACCAAGCTGCCAATTCCTCGGTCTGATCCAACGTTGCAATAGGGTCAAAGTACCATGAACGATCCGGACTCCAGATAAACACACGATCATTCTTAACGGCATCAAGCGAACTCCATACTGGCTTGGATTTCAATTCCTCCAAAGTTAGGTTGTCTGCCGTAAGAATAATGTAATCACCGGCAAATTCGGGTATGGATTCGGACGAGACTTCAACAAGCTGATCTTTCATTAATATCTCTTTTTTGTCTGCCGGAGGATTCAATCCGAGAGCACTGTACACAGCCTGACCTCCACGCCCAAAATTATCACCAAAGGCTAACGGTCCTTTATCGTAAAATTGCATAACGGATACTTCTGCATCTGCGTCGATTGCTTCACTTACACGCTTCTTGGCATCCGCAATTCGTCCGTCGTAGTCGGCCAACCATGACTCAGCCTCTTTTTCTTTGTTCAACGCTTTACCGAAATAAGCGATTTCTTCATGGGTATTTTTCAACTCTCCATAAGGAATAACAAGCGTAGGCGCAATTTTGCTAAAAGAATCAAACAAATCAGGATCACCCGTGACAATCAGGTCTGGTTGAAGTTCCAATACCTTTTCAAGAGAAATGGTTTCGTATTCACCAATATTCTCTACGCCCTCAAGTGATTTGATAAAATACGGATTCTTCAGATTCATTTCCGGTGTACCGACTGGCTTGATTCCCAGAGCAATCAGGCTTCCCAAATATAAATCAACTACAATTCGCTTGGGTTCAGCCGGTACCGTGATATCTCCCTTAATTGTCGAGATGATCCGAGGCACGGGAGCGCTCGATTGGCTATCTGCCGTTACTGTGCTGGTGGCACTCGAAGTCCCATTTCTTCCGGCGGTTTCTCCAACAGAATTACTAGTTGCCCCTGGCGAGCAGGCACTCAGCAGTAAAGTAAGACTTAATAAAATACTAAGCAGCATTCCCGTTCTGGTCTGTCTATTCATGTACAATGACCCTCCGTGTTTATATTGATAATGATTATCATCATCGTTATAAACATACCTTCCCACTCTTCCACTGGAAATGTCATTTCGCGCCAAGGTCGATGTCAGATCAGGCCATTTAAGGGGTCCAGATGTTTTCTCCTTGAACTGAAGTGGAGAAACACCTGTATGTTTTTTGAACATACGTCCCAGATAATATCCGTCCGGATAACCGATGCCTGCTGCAATCTCATCCAATGTAGCGTCGGTATGCAGCAGCATCTCCTTGGCCTTGAACAAACGGAACTGAATCAAATAATCGATTGGACTATAACCCGTGGCCTGCTTAAACTTGCGGGACAGACTTCTGGGACTGCTGCCAACCTTCTCTGCCAAAACATGCAACGTCAATGGCTCCGCATAAGATGATTCCACAATTTCGATGACTTTGCTGACCTGATCCGTAACGGAATAGCGAGATGCAGCATGAGGAATTTGTGCTGATACTTGCTCTACAAAAGGATAAAACAGGCTTTTTGCCTGAAAATGATGTATGGGGTTCTTTTGATTCCATAACGTGTATATCTGTTTTACTTGCTCAACAGCACAATTGGTGACTTGGGGGCAAAACCATAGGTTAGCTGAAATGGGTTCATGTGCTCCATCATGTTGCCCAAATCGGTTCTTCCTCCACTTGGCAGACTTACTTTGTACATAAGGTAAAACAGGTTCAATCCGGATTGTCCAGCTTCAATATGCAGCACGCTTCCCTTTCCACCATGGAGAATATAAAAACGACTCACTTCATGCTTCTGGTCGTTTATGGTCACATAGGCTTTACCCTGGATGGTGAACACAAATGTGCTCGCAGGAAATTTATAGGTTAGCTCCTCAGTTGGCCTTAACTCCATATAACGTATATCCGCAATACTCACAGCAGCATAGTTCCAGAGTATGTAATAATTATTCCACATTTCATTAACCCAACTCCGTCTAATAAATTGACTAAACAGTCCTTCACTCATTGATAACCATTATCATTTATTATTAACAAGTAAGCAACACACAAGTGAAAGTCAACTTATTCGTCAGGGTATCTTCATTTGCTTCTCGTAACATTTCATATATGTAAGTAGCCACGATATAACTATGAAAGGGAAAAGATTATGAATTCAATTTGACCTGCCTCCAAAAGCAGCTTCACCTCAGGGAGTCAAGTCTCCAGTAGAGATAAGGAAATTCAGGGACTTATGAAACAAAAAATCAGGCTTAATGAAGAACTGCAATCTGTCAAATCTAATGATCAGTTGGACTCCATAATTAAGGCAGAACGAGTTAAATCTATAACGAGTTTCATCCAACAGGTCGATAATCAAATCGCTCAAATCAAAAGTGAGGAGATTACAAGAAAAAATAAATTGTAACAGTCTGAGCAACCCAATTAACAACAGCCTCAACCCTCTGAGCTCACTGACGAAAATCAGGCTCCGGCAATGGGGCATCTAATCAAACATAGCCAGACTTATGATCAGTTAGGCAAACTGGTTGGTTTGCGTGATCGCATGCACGGGTCCATTCAAACATTAGAAGGAGAAACCCGCTTAGACCGGATCGTTCTCGATTATGACACAGGAAACGACATGGGCATGTCGATGATGCTGGAGAACGCAGAACAAACTGTTTTTCAAATGAAACGTGAGATGGTCCAAGAGATTGATTCTCAAATCCGTAAGGTTGGTTGATCAGTCTATCGGGGAAAAATTAAAAGAAATCAACCAACCGGTACCAACAAAAAGCTATCCATTCTACTCCACCATCTCATGCAGATGAAGATCAGGAAGTAAATAAAGAGAACAAAGCTGAAAATAAATCGAAGATTTCCAATGCTACGCAGAATGATAAAGACCCAGGAAAAATTCAAGAGACTCAATCCAATGCATCCCCTGTTCCATCCTATACATCGCTCGGCATTCGGGTTTAATTAGATTACATAATGGATAACTATTCTCCAATAAAAAACCGTTATTTACAGGTCTCTTCTACCTTTAAATAACGGTTTTTTCCGTATCTAATGTTTTTCCCGACATTACTGGTTATACGGCTTCCTCATTCCCACAAATAATGCTGCCATTTACCGATTTACATACTTTTTTAATCCGGGTCGCCTCACTCACAATTTGATCAATGTTTTCATACTGTTTTCTACGGTTCGTGACCACAGCGATCGACACCGATACAAGCGGGATAGCTCGGTTCAGTCCAGAACGCCCTTCGCCCAAAACATACTGTTTATCCAAGTCCTCCTGATTGTAAAACGCTCCCTTGATCTGCTCAAAACCTGTTATCACCTCTTCACAAACGTGCCTAAATTCATGATGATTTAATATCACAATAAAATCGTCTCCACCGATATGGCCAAGAAAAGCCTCTGGAAAAACAAAAAGCTTCCGGAGCAGGTTAGCAGTAGCTTGAATAAGCTGATCCCCCATTTTGAACCCATAGCTATCATTGTAGGATTTAAAGTGATCCAAATCTATGTATAGAACACTAAAATAATCAAGCTGTAGTAACTGATCCAATCGTTCATCTATAATTCGGTTACCTGGAAGACCTGTCAAGGGATTCATGAATATCGCCATCTCGGCTCGAACATCCGCAACAGCAAGCAGCAGACGCCGGATACTAACTGCTCCATACAAAACGCCTTCAGCTGTTATAAGCACTAGATCGTATAACTCTTCTTCAGATCGATTCATAGCCAGAACGCTTACGTCCGTAATCTGTTCAGCGTAATCGACAACCAGTGCCCGCGCGTTCATAACCAGTTCCACCGGGCGTCCCATATACAAATTATAGCCGTACTGTGTACCAATCTGCTGGAAGAAACGAGCTCGCATCATTAATGACACCCCTTGTTCTCCCATAACTGCCACACCTTCCAGATTGGGATTTGATTTAAAAAGATTGTAGACGATATCACATTTTGTTTCAGGCGCTACTACAGGAATCGTATCGGCTATCTCACCTATTTGCGTAAATATACCATTCGCCTCCTCTATACCTAGCCATACCATCTACTTTTTAAATCCTTAATTACCCGGGAAAAGATAAGGGAGACGGCCTTAATACTGTGTCAGGCCTTCCAAGGGCGTAACCCTGACCGTATTCGATACCTTCACGTCGTAAAAAATGAATTTCCTCGTAACGCTCGATGCCTTCCGCGATGATACTGGTCCCCGAGTCGACAGCAAATTGTTTAAGAATTCTAACAATGTGCTGCTGATCCGGATGTGTATCCACTCGACTAATCAGCGCTCTGTCCAATTTAATAAAATCAGGTTTTAGACTTACAATCGCCTTCAGACTGCTATACCCGGAACCCGCATCATCAATGGCAATCCGAAAGCCCTGTGAGCGATAATTCGAGAGTATGCGTTCGAATTCTACATAGTCCTGGACTGCCTGTTTTTCGGTTAGCTCGAAGACCACTTGCTCAGGGGATAGACCATAACTGTTCAATAGACTGATTGTTTCTCCGCTGCGGTAAGTAGAATCCGCTAAAACTTGAGGATGTATATTTAAAAAAACAACGGTACTGTCGGGATAACATTCTGTAGTTAAAGAGTCTCTGAATCTTTCAATCGAAATCTCACGACAGAAGCGTTCAAATGTGAACACCTGATCCGTATGACCAATGAATTGATAAAAAGATTCTGCATTTGGAAAAAGATCAGATATGGGAGGACGGTTTAATATCTCGTATCCAAGACATCGCCCGTCCTGCAGATTCAAAATTGGCTGAAAATATGTAGTAAGCATTCTATTACGCATAATTTTTTGCAGTCCGGTGAATTGTCTGTAACTAAGCATAGAATGTTGAAGTGATTTATGTACATATTTCAGAGAATTGTATAGTTCATTTATGTATGTACAGAAAAAAGTCGTTCTCTTCATTTAATTCATCCTTTATACCTATAATGTGGATCTTGTCAGTGGTCACATCGTACCACTTTCTTGCTGAGAAAGCGTTAACTGCAAGTAAAAGTTTGTAAAAAATTTCACCATTCAAAAATTTATATCTGAGAAAGCCTCACTACAGCCACTCCTGTTTAATAAAGATTGCTTCATTTTTCTAAAAAGGAATTCCATATTATTCGCGCAAAAAAACACCACGTTCTAATGGTCTTGGAAGACTCAATAAAAACGTGGTGTTCGCTTATGTGTAAATAAGTATTTATTGGGTTCAGGTGATCGTTATTCCTGATCCTTTCAGGACACCTTATGCTCAATTCTCAGCTTGTCAGCAACCATCGCGATGAATTCGGAATTCGTCGGTTTCGACTTGCTGATGTTGATCGTATAGCCAAACAGGTGGCTGATGCTGTCGATGTTGCCACGTGTCCAAGCCACTTCAATGGCATGACGGATGGCTCGTTCGACGCGAGACGGCGTTGTTTTGAACTTTTCGGCAATCGCTGGGTACAGGGTTTTGGTGATGGCACCCAAAATTTCGATATTGTTATACACCATGGTGATGGCTTCGCGTAAATACTGATATCCTTTAATATGCGCAGGAACGCCGATTTCATGTATGATGGACGTAATGCTTGCATCCAAATTTTTGTGTTTACCCATCGGTACCACGTTGGACTTGTTCATAAACATCGATGAACCGCCACCACCACCTGTGGAGATCGTAGTTTGCGTGCCCACCAGTTGACGCACACGATTCGCGAGCACTTCCATGTCAAACGGTTTCAGGATGTAATAAGAAGCTCCGAGTTGCACGGCACGCTGCGTGATATTCTCTTGTCCGAAAGCCGTAAGCATAATGACTTTGGGCTGTGGAGACAGATTCAGGTTGCGCAGACGCTCCAAAACACCAAGTCCATCCAGGTGAGGCATAATAATATCCAGAATGAGTACATCCGGTACATCGCGAGTCTGCTCCAGCAACTGCAGCACTTCTTCTCCATTGTATGCAATTCCGGTTACTTCCATATCTTCCTGTTCGGATATATATTCGGCAAGCAAATTCGTAAATTCACGATTATCATCGGCCAGCAATACCTCAATTTTTTGCAAAACGGTATCCTCCTTTAATTTAAACATCGTTTCGTACATTTCCTTACAGGTTAAATTTTCGACACAGGGGAGGAAATTCCTTCTGTCGAAAATTATTTTTCTTTATTTTTTTTTCGCATTGCTATATAATAAATAATTTATTTCATTATCCGATATTATATGTTTCCATTCGACAAAAAAACCTTAAGGAGGTTAACCCGCCTTAAGGTTTTTCGCATGTTCCTTTTTCATCATGACTCCTGCATCCTGTAGCATCCACTCAATGAAGCAGCCATAACCTGATTTCGGATCATTGACAAACACATGGGTCACAGCACCAATCAGTTTACCGTTTTGCACAATGGGGCTGCCGCTCATGCCTTGCACAATGCCTCCGGTCTTATCCAGCAGCTTCGGATCTGTGATTCGAAGCACCAGGCCTTTGGTTGCCGGTTCGGATTGGTCTGCTACGTGTACAATATCAATCGAGAATCGTTCCACCTGCTGGCCCTCAACGACAGTGAGAATTTCCGCAGGACCTTCTTTTACTTCATGGGAAAAAGCAACGGGAATGCCTTTTGAATACAAGCTATGTTCAGGATTACCGGACATTTTACCAAAGATACCAAAAGCCGTATTACGTTCAATATTGCCCAGAATTTTGCTTTCTTTCAGGAAATGAGCTCGTTTTTCCCCCGGATCACCGGACTCACTCTTGGAGATCGATGTTACATTAGACTGAACAATCTGACCACTACCAACAACGATGGAGGTCTGTGTGTTCATATCCGTAATAACATGTCCCAGAGCGCCATATACGCCCTGATCCGGAGCATAAAAGGTTAATGTCCCTACACCTGCAGCAGAGTCACGAATGTACAATCCCAGCCTCCAGGCTTTGTCTTCGGCATCATAAGCCGGTGTCAAACGCGTCTTAACTGTTTCTTTGCCGCGTTTTAACACCACATCAATTCCTTTTTTGCTCTTGCCTGCAAGCTCAACAGCTTCAGCTACGCCCGATACACCATCAAGACGTTTACCGTCCATATGAGTAATCAGGTCCCCGAGCTTAATCCCTGCTGATTCTCCAGGGGATACACGTTCATCTTGTCCAGAACGGACCAGATGGTGCCCCACAACCAGAATACCTGCAGATTTTACTTTGACGCCAATGGTTTGTCCCCCGGGTACTACACGCAAATCCGGAATCACGTTTACGTTAACCGTTTTCACCGGAATTTTGCCCCACAACTTCAACGTTAATTTGGCATGTCCCGTTTGTTGGGGATGAAGATGCAAAGGTTGTTGCTTCGTTACATGGACCGCAGTTTCCTTTCCATCAAAACCAATGATGTCAGGACGGTCCACAACAGCGCTTGAAGCAGCCGGTACAGCGAGATGAACGTCAGCTTGCCTGCCTGCAAATACCTGAAGTTCATCAGGCAATGAAGCATAACTTTGCACAGGCTGAATGACCTGGCTGATCACACATAGAAAGAAGGCAAATAAAAGACCTAGCAATTTCTTCCTGAGGGGGGAATTCAATGGCTGTCACACTCCCTTTGCTTCTTTCGCTTGACGAAAGGTGGTCGCCAATTGCGTACCTATAAGATAACCTCGCCCCCAGGCTTTTATTACTGTCAATCATTACGCCAGCCGCTCGTTTCACCCTTTTTTGGCTTCCGCCAAATTCAACATTTCCTGTGCATGATGCAGCGTTTTTTCTGTAATTTCCACTCCGCCCAGCATACGTGCCAATTCCTTCACTCTGCCTTCGTCTGACAGCGACTCCACTTGTGTCATCGTGCGTCCATCATACACATGCTTTTCGATGAGATACTGATGATCCGCCATACAGGCGACCTGTGGCAAGTGAGTAATAGAGAATACTTGGCAAGTGGAGGACAGGCGATATAATTTCTCCGCAATGGATTGTGCTGCTCTTCCGCTTACCCCCGTATCCACCTCGTCAAAGATCAACACCGGAATCCGGTCATGACGTGCGAAAATACTCTTCATCGCCAGCATCATTCGGGACAACTCACCACCGGAAGCAATCTTGCCGAGCGGACGTAAAGGCTCACCTGGATTCGGAGAAATCAGGAATTCTGCATTATCTGCACCCTGACGCGTAAGACGAATGCGACGCCCATTCCATTCAATCCCTTTTGCATCTTCAAAAGGCGTAATCTGAACGCGTAACGTCGTTCTCTCCATCTGCAGATCCTTTAGCTCACTCTCCACCTGCGCTGCAAGTTCCTCGGCACATTGTTTACGAACCCGGCTGAGCTCCTCCGCAGACTCCATGACTAATTTGAGCAATTTGTCACGTTCATTACGCAGCTTCTCCAGACGTTCATCCTTGTTCTCCAGCTGGTCGGTCTCATGGCTAATTTGTTCATAATAATTCAAAATAAGTTCCACACTGTCGCCGTATTTCCGTCTGAGGCCAGAAATCAGATTCAGCCGCTGTTCCACTTCTTCCAATCTACCCGGGTTAAATTCGATCTTCTCCCGATAATCACGCAACTGAAACGTCGCGTCCTCCAGCTGATAAAATGCAGACTGGAGCTGTTCAACAATAGGCTGCAAGCCTTTGCTGTCATATCCTGATATATCTTCAATTCGTGACAATGCGATACTTACAGCTTCTAACCCACGTTGACCGCTAAGCAAATCATATGCACCAGCAACACTGTCCATCATTTTCTCGCTATGGGATAGTTTGACCCGTTCTTCTCCGAGTAATTCATCCTCACCCTGCGTTAGAGAAGCCGCTGCAATCTCTTCAAGCTGAAAGCGATACATGTCCAGCAATTGATACGCACGTTGACTGGATTCCTGAAGTGCACGCAGTTCTTTTTCCGCCGTAATAAATTTACTGTAGCGTGCCTGATATTCCGTTTTGACTGGACCGATGATTGCTGCCCCGTATGTATCCAGAAGCCCCAGATGACTTTCTGCGCGCAACAAACTTTGATGTTCATGTTGTCCGTGAATATTAATTAATTTCTCTCCAACTTCACGGAGCATCGTTAAATTGACCAATTGGCCGTTAATACGAGATGTACTTTTGCCTTGGGTATTCAGTTCACGGCGAATCACGAGATGCTCCTCCGGCTCACAATGGATACCAAGCTTCTCCAGCGTTTCCCATACCGGATGGCTTGGCTCCATTTCAAACAGAGCCTCCATCTCGGCCTTCTCACATCCATAACGGATCAGATCGGCAGAGCTTCGTCCACCTGCAATCAAACCCAGGGCATCAATAATAATCGATTTACCTGCTCCCGTTTCACCAGACAAGACATGGAAGCCCGGGTGGAAAACCACATCAACTTCTTCTACAACAGCCAGATTACGAATCGACAATGTTACTAACATCTGCAAAAACACCTCCGGATGACTCACTCAGAAATTATGTTTTTGAACCATTATATTCTAGGAAATATAACCCATAATCCGCTCGATTACGGTCACACTGTTACTTTCCGTCCGGCAGATAATGAGTATCGTATCATCTCCACAGATGGTGCCCATCACTTCAGTCCACTCAATATTATCGAGCAAGGCAGCAATGGAGTTAGCTGTGCCAGGCAAACACTTCATCACGACCAGATTGTTTGTATGATCGATGTGTAAGAAGTTATCCACGAGGGCCCGTTTCAGTTTCTGAATCGGATTATATCGTTGGTCTGTAGGCAGCGAATACTTATATCGTCCATCATCCATCGGGATCTTGATTAAAAGAAGCTCCTTAATATCCCGTGATACCGTGGCTTGAGTCACCTGAAATCCGGATTTCCGCAAAGCTTCAACCAGATCATCCTGGGTTTCAATTTCGTTTTGACTAATGATTTCACGTATCTTAATGTGTCGTTGTCCTTTCATACATGCCTCCAGTTAAAAGTTCAATGTATTGCATCAAATGACTAATTCTAATTTCCTTAAAGTTTGCCATCCATTATTCCTCATTCGTTATATAAACAACTTTCAGGCTCCATAAGTACCCTTAGTCCAGATCATCTCCATCGTACACGTCTTCCTGATAGTCCATGAGTCTGATGACCTTGATATCCAATTCCTCCATGTCCACATACAGCAGCCCTTCACAGCCGGGATATAACAATAAATAATACAGGAAGCGATCGCGCAGGGAGGGCCCAGTAAATTCAAGAGGTTGCCTGCGACGGGACGTCTTCACCAGATATCTCTCATCATCACGCTCGGCTACATAATCAATGAACAGCCTGCTGTAATAAACGGATTCATCCGCTTCAATAGCTAAAGGAACTTTCATTTTACCTCCGATGACTTCATATCCTTCCGCTTCAAGCAGATCGACTGCCGGTGAATCCTGAATTTCTGAATTCAGTTGCATACCCGACAAGCTTACCGGAATCGGACGATTAACCCAATTACGAAAGCCAAAGAACAGCCAAATAATCAAGCAGACAGCAAGTACACCAATAACCATTGTGTCATATTGCCCATCCATCATCGCTCACCTCGAAGACATATTCGAGCTTCGACAACCGATTTCCTTTTATAATGTCACCTTTCCAGCGAAAAGAAACCCATCCTATGATGAGTTTCCTGTAAAAGTATGGGCAGCTTCCATTGCAACTTGATCTGCAAGTGCATCAAGTGAAGCCTGAACGTTCTCTTGTAGTGTTGCTTCTGGTTCTTCCAGACGCCAGTGAGCGAGAAATTCGATATTGCCTTCTCCGCCTGTAATCGGCGAAAATGTTAAACCGTTCAGCTTTAATCCAAGTTCATTGGCGAAACGAAGCATCGTCTGCAAAACGTCCTTGTGAACCTTAGTATCACGAACAACACCTGACTTGCCAACTTTCTCACGGCCTGCTTCAAACTGGGGTTTAATTAAGGCTACAATGTCTGCCGGTTGCTTCAGAAGTGCCAGCAACGGTGGCAAAATAATTCTCAGCGAAATAAAAGATACATCAATACTGGCAAAATTCGGCACAGGTCCATGTAGATCTTCTGGAGTCACATAACGAAAATTGGTTCTTTCCATTACAGTAACCCGTTTATCATTACGGAGTGACCAATCCAGCTGATTATAACCTACGTCGATGGCATATACATGAGATGCGCCATGTTGTAAGGCACAATCGGTAAATCCACCAGTGGATGAACCGATATCGAGCATCACAAGTCCATTCATGTCGAGATCGAAGTGACGGATCGCTTTTTCAAGCTTTAATCCGCCTCTGCCGACATAGGGATGTACTGAACCCTTTACTTTCAGTTCGGCTTCCCGTGGAATCTTCATGCCCGCTTTTTCAATCCGCTCATTGTTGGCATATACCAGACCAGCCATGATTGCAGCTTTTGCCTTCTCACGACTTTCGTAATATCCCTGCTCAACCAGCAGAACATCAATTCGTTCTTTCGGGAGTGACATGTCTTTCTCCTATCATCTAGTAATCCTAATTAATCAATAATGTGTTCCAGTTTCTCTAATTGTTCCTGTTATGAAGGGAACCGAGTTCTGGACATACCAAATGAAGATTGGGCTGCCATGCTGCGCAGCTCCGAACTCACATTCTCAACCGTGAGTCCCACTTCAGCTCTTTGATCCTCAATACTGCCATGTTCAATGAATCGATCCGGAATGCCCATCAGTTGCACATGAACATCATGCAGCCCTTGTTCTGCGTAAAACTCCAGAACTGCACTGCCCATACTGCCTGCTTGGGAAGCTTCTTCAAGCACAATTAACTTCGTGCCTCGAACTGCCAGATCACTCAGCATCTGCTCATCAAGCGGTTTAAGGAAACGAGCGTTAATTACACCAACCGTAATCCCTTCTCTTTTAACCGTTTCGGCAGCTTCTTCAGCAAGCTGTACCATTGATCCCGAAGCGATAATTGCATAGCCTTCTGATGGACGAAGCTGTTCCCATGTACCGATTGGAATCGGAATGAGTTCATCGTCAAGAGGCACCCCTACAACATTGTTTCGTGGATAACGATAAGCAATCGGGCCTTCGTTATATTCAAGCGCCGTCTTCATCATATGGCGCAGTTCATTCTCATCCTTAGGCATCATCAGTACGATATTCGGAATATGACGCATAAACGCTACATCATACACACCTTGATGTGTTTCACCATCCGGACCGACAAATCCGGCACGGTCAATGGCGAACATGACATTGGCGTTATGACGACAAATATCATGTACAATTTGATCATACGCACGTTGCATAAATGTCGAATAGACCGCAAATACCGGCTTTAACCCTTCCATAGCCAGTGCTGCACACATGGTTGCTGCATGCTGTTCGGCAATACCCACGTCAATCATGCGATCAGGGAATTCCTTACTGAAAGGAATGAGACCCGAACCTGTTGGCATGGCCGGTGTTACCGCTACAATTCGTTTATCCTGCTTGGCAAGATCAATCAACGTTTTACCAAAAACTTCCGTATACATCGGTTTGCCCACAGCTTTGAGTACTTGACCTGATTCAATTTTGTACGGAGAAATTCCGTGCCATTTGTGTGAATCGGCCTCAGCCGGCTGATAGCCTTTACCTTTGGTTGTCAGTACATGAACCATTACAGGCCCATCTACGTTATCCGCCTGTTTGAACGTTTCAATCAATTTCGGAATGTCGTGTCCATCAATAGGTCCCAAATAGGTGAAGCCCAGCTCTTCGAACAGAACCCCTGGAACCATCATATATTTGACACTATCTTTAATCCAGCTCGCCGATTTGGCCAAACGATCCCCGATGGCAGGAATTTTTTTGAGCATTCCTTCCACGTCATCCTTGGCTTTCAAATAATGGCGATCCGAACGAATTTTGCTCAAATATTTATGCATTGCCCCAACATTCGGAGCAATGGACATTTCATTATCATTGAGGATAACCATCAGCTTTTTCTGTTCATGACCAATGTGATTGAGAGCTTCAAAGGCCATACCACCTGTAAGCGCTCCATCCCCGATCATAGCGATAACCTGATTGTTTTCACCCTTAAGATCACGGGCAAGCGCCATGCCCATTGCAGCAGATAACGATGTACTGCTGTGGCCCGCTTCCCATACATCATGTTCACTCTCGTTACGTTTAACAAATCCGCACAAGCCATTATGCTGACGCAGTGTATCGAAGCGATCCATCCGCCCCGTTAGAACCTTGTGCACATAAGCCTGATGCCCTACATCGAAAATCATTTTGTCCACTGGACTGTTATAGCAATAATGCAGGGCTACCGTGAGCTCAACCACTCCTAAGTTGGGTGCGAGATGGCCCCCTGTAACGGACAGCTTCTCAATCAGAAACTGCCGGATCTCTGCCGACAAAAGAACAAGATCATCCTGAGACATCGACTTTAGATCACTGGGTTGTTTAATTTGTGGAAGCAGCACGAGAATCTCCCCGCTTTCCTAGATTGTTTGATTTGGTGTAATCCATATATACACAGTTTATTAAATAACATTAAAACATTATAACATAAAAGAACAAGAATCATAATTTACGGCACTTTACTCCAGATAACGAGTATTTTCGCCAGCATGGTTCGTATGATCTTCCTCAATATGTATTCACATACCTACTTGGACCAACCCTTCCTCATGAAGCCCAGAAAAAGCACATTAAATTGATTACACGATTCCGAATGATTTGAAACAGTTACCCTCAACCAAAACTAATGATCTCGACTCATCAGATAATCTGCGATCTCCATCAGTCGGGAAGGGTCAGGTAACTCCGCTCTAACAAGTGCATCTTTAGCTGATTGCGTCAGGGACTTCACCTCTTGAAGAGAGGCATCCATGCCAATAAAATAGGGGTATGTGACCTTCTGCTGATTCACATCACTTTGCGTTTTCTTTCCCATTTTCTGCTCGTCACCCGTCAGGTCCAGAATATCGTCCTGAATCTGGAATGCCAGCCCCAGGTCTCTGCCAAATACACGCAGCGCCTCCAACTGTCCTTCTGTCGCACCACCAATACGAGCGCCAGCAATGAGGGAAAACACAATTAAATCTCCGGTCTTGTGCAGATGAATATATTGCAATTGGGCAAGATCTGTCATGCCCTGCTCGCCTTCCATATCGGCCACTTGTCCGCCAACCATGCCTCTTGCTCCTGCCAGTTCGGACAAATCCTCCACAATGGACAATAATGCGTCTGCTGACACACCGCTGCGACGACCTGCCTGAACAATACTGTAAAAAGCATGCGTTAACAGTGCATCGCCAGCCAATATAGCAGTCGCTTCACCAAACACTTTGTGATTCGTTAATTTTCCCCTGCGATAGTCGTCATTATCCATAGCAGGCAGGTCATCGTGGATCAACGAATACGTATGAACCATCTCCACGGCGCAGGCTACCGGCAATGCAGCTGTACGCTGTGCACCGAAGGCTTCCGCCGCAGCAACGACCAGAAGTGGACGAAGGCGTTTGCCCCCGGCCATAAGTGAATACTGCATCGCGTCAACCAGTGACTGAGGCACATCCCAGTGAACAGGAAGAGCCTGCCTCAACTCTCCCGTCACTTCAGCTGTAACTTCCTCAAGATACATTTCAAACGAAGGACGATTACTCATTGACTTCACCGCTTTCGTCGACGGCAGCGCCGAACGGTTTCTTGCGAAGTTCCCCATCCTCTTCTACGATCATCTCGATCTTACGTTCCACTTGTTCCAGCTTCAAACCACAAAGTTGGGAAAGCTTCATTCCGCGCTGAAACAAATCGATGGCCTGTTCCAGTGGAACATCACCATGCTCAAGCTGACCTACGATGTCTTCCAATGCCGCCATTGCCTCTTCAAAATTCAATTCCGGTTCATTCGCCATGGGTATTGTCGTCCTCCTTCATTCCCCAAACCTGACAGTCCAGCTGTCCGTCTGTTAATTTAATCTTTATCGAATCTCCTGGCTGTACATCCTTCATCGATTTGATCAATCGTTGCTCCTGCTCGTCGTATACAAGGCTGTATCCGCGTGACATAACTTTGAGCGGGCTTAGCGCATCCAAATGACGTACAGATGATTTCCACTGCTGCTGCTTCGCTCTCGTGATGGATCGGATTGCAACCTCCAGCTGACGCCGGGCTGATGCATTCTCCCGTCTTGCAGCATTCACCTGTTCACGAGGATTGAACCGCTGCAGCGCTGCACGCAAACGCTCCTGTTTCTCGGTCGTCCATTTCATACGTGTATCTACAGTTCGCAGAAGACGCTGCTGCAGCATATCCAGCCGCTCCGTATGCTGCATTAAGGTACGTCTGGGATGCACAAGCACAGGTGATCGTTGCAATCTGGCCAATCTCTCCCGATTATGAACAGCACGCTGACGTAAACTGTGCTGCAGCTGACGCTGGCGCTGAGCGATCTGATCAAGCAGCTCAGCTCGATTGGGTACTGCCAGTTCGGCAGCAGCCGTAGGTGTTGCCGCCCGCAGATCAGCAGCAAAATCGGCAATCGTAAAATCCGTTTCATGCCCAACCGCTGAAATCACAGGAATGGCCGAACCCACAATTGCTCTTGCCACGATCTCCTCATTGAAAGCCCATAACTCCTCCAGTGATCCGCCGCCTCGTCCAACAATCAGCACATCGGCTTCGCCCATTCGGTTCAGGTTATTGATGGCCTTCACAATGGATGGAGCCGCACCTTTACCTTGAACGAGTACTGGATATAGAATCACTTGGGCAGATGGATATCTGCGCTGCAATGTAATCATGATATCCCTTACCGCAGCACCTGTAGGTGAAGTAACCACACCAATCGTCTGTGGAAAACGGGGAATCGGCCTTTTCCGTGATGCAGAGAACAGCCCCTCGTCTTCCAGCTTTTTTTTCAGCTGCTCATAGGCCATATACAGACTTCCAATACCGTCCGGTTGCATGTGTGTGGCATAGAACTGATATTGTCCATCCCGCTCATATACCGAAACATTACCACGAGCAATAACCCTTGCACCCTCCTTCGGTACAAAGGGCAATCGTTGATTATGGGAAGCAAACATAATGGACTTAATTCGGCTGTCCTTGTCCTTCAATGTAAAATACATATGACCGCTGGAGTGATGTGTAAAATTGGAGATCTCTCCGCGCAGCCATACATCCGACAGTACCTGATCCGATTCCAGTTTCATCCGGATGTATCGGTTCAGGTCTTTGATGGAGTAAATCTTTTGATCTGCCACAGATTCGACCTAGGCCAATCCGTGAGCGCGTTTGGCAGCGATCAGTGTATTTTGCATCAACATGGTAATTGTCATTGGACCAACGCCACCAGGAACTGGAGTAATTGGGCCAGATACCGTCTTCACGCTCTCGAAATCTACATCCCCTGCCAGTTTACCGTTATCCAAGCGGTTCATTCCCACATCGATTACAACAGCACCCGGTTTGACGAAATCGGCATCCACAAAGTTTGCACGACCGATAGCAACCACAAGAATGTCTGCCTGACGGGTGATCTCTTTCATGTTCGCTGTACGGGAATGACACATCGTTACCGTTGCGTTCTCACGTTGAAGCAGCAAGGATACCGGTTTGCCCACAATATTGCTGCGACCGATAACTACGGCATGTTTGCCTGACATTTCGAGACCCGTACGCTTGATTAGCTCAATCACGCCCGCAGGCGTACATGGCAACAAACTATCGTCTCCAATGACGAGGTTCCCCACATTAACCGGATGGAATCCGTCCACATCCTTGTCCACGGCGATTGCATCAATCACCGCTTTCTCTTCGATATGTTTCGGCAATGGGAGCTGAACCAAAATACCGTTAATGGATTCCTGTTTGTTCAGCTTGTCCACCAACGCGAGCAGATCCTCTTGGGACGTGCTTGCATCCAAACGATGAACTTCGGAATAGAAACCGAGGTCATGACATGCTTTTTCTTTGTTAC
This sequence comes from Paenibacillus sp. E222, assembly GCF_013401555.1. Classification (NCBI taxonomy): domain Bacteria; kingdom Bacillati; phylum Bacillota; class Bacilli; order Caryophanales; family Paenibacillaceae; genus Paenibacillus; species Paenibacillus sp. E222. Next base: position 3,759,713 of record NZ_CP058552.1, on the reverse strand, counting down.
GCACATATACTTGGGATGCCGGATCTTCCCCGACGAGCACAACAGCCAGGCCAGGTACTACCCCCTGTTCGCTAAGCTGTTTCACTTCTGTTGTCATGCTTGCGCGCATTTCTTGGGATACTTCTTTTCCGTTAATAATAGATGCTGTCACTGTACTCTCTCTCCCTTATGTGAACATATTTTAGAGGTTGTTCAAAAAGTCAGCTTTTGATTACGAAGGATGCCTATCGGCATCATCAGCATCGAATATGAAATTCAGCCGAAATGTCCGTTGCTCACGTAGTTTTCCCTACGCTCCGCTACTCCATTTCTAGCTTCATCCCATCTTCTCGGTACTGAAAATCGGTCTTTTTGAACACGCACTGTAGTTAATTGTAACTTAAGACAGTTTTGCTTTGATGGTGCTGACTTCCTGAATCATGCGCCCAAGTACGCCGTTAACGAACTTACCCGATTCATCTGTACCAAAATACTTGGACAATTCAATCGCTTCGTTGACAGATACTTTTGCCGGAATATCATCACGGAACACCATTTCATACGTGGAAAGCCGTAAAATCTGGCGATCTACACGTGACAGACGGCTAATCTGCCAGCCTTTCAAATAATCGACCAACAATCCGTCAATCGCTTCTTTATTGTTCCATGCGCCCTGTACCATTTCGGTCACGTAGGTACGCATTACATCTGCATCATGAATAACCACTTCAGTTTCATTGTCTTCAGCGGCTTCATTGATCAGCATATTCACGGCTTCAGCTGCGCCCACTTCATTCATTTCCATCTGATACAGACTTTGTACTGCAATTTCCCTTGCCAAACGTCTTTTCATGTCCTGCCTCCTGCAGCGCTCCCTGTGGAGCGTCATCATGCTTATTTTAAAATATAAAATCTTTGATGGAATCAGAGATCTTATTATATTGTTATCCCTTTTCACAAAAAAACCTGCAATCGTTTCCTCCAAAAAACGGGCAACCTAAACTACAGCTCTATTTTCGGAAGAAACATATTGCAGGGTTCAGGTGGCTCACTTAAAGGGACGCCAGCGATCACCAAGCCATTGCCCCCATTCCCTCCAGGGAATGAACGAGCCCAGCTTCGAGTCGCTTCGTCTGCCCAACGTATAACCGATGAACACCAAGAGTGCAAAGAACAACATATCCCAAAAACCGATCCATACATAAAGAAATCCAAAAAAGATGCCGCCGACAATTCCAGTAATTCGGCCTCTGTGACTATCCCAAATCTCTCTCCACAGCATCAGTGAAACTCACCTCATTCCACTCGACTCTTGTAGTTAGGCGACTGGGTAACGTTGGCAATATACACGGTGACAAAAGAAACCGGGATACCCGTAATCTCCTGTACATGATCATGTATTGCCTTCTGCAGTTCGGCTGTCAGCGTCGGGATTGGCGTCTCGCCATCCACTACTGCACGGATCATAATCTCCAGTCCGGATTCAACCACACGAATACGAGCTTTGACATCACGAACTCCCCGGAAACGGGAAGTTGCTTTGAGACAGAGATTTTCAATCGTTTCCATCGAAATCTGCACATCACCATACTCAGTACGCTGATCTACAGATGGCAATGAAGCACGATCACGCCGAACCGAGATGTAGAAAAATCGCAAACTCAGGATAAACAAAATCGCTGCTGCAACTACCGCCGCAATAATGACGTTTTGTTCCTGCTGGTAATTCAATTCGTAAGGCAGCACACCACTGATAAGAAGTATGACTGCTGCCGATATTGCTCCAACGCTTATGCTGTATATAAACAACAGAAGCCGATCCAGTATTTTAGCCACGAACTGCACAGCCTCCCTTGCTCACTAACATGGCTTAACCTGCCCTTTGGCAAAAGGATAACCCTCAGGTGCAAGCTTACGGTTATTATGAAGACCTGTCCAAGACGGGATAACCCCCGGCAGTGATGCCGGGGGAATCTGTCTTCTTTTATTTTACGCGCTGACTGTTCAGGTCGATTTCTTCCACTTTCTCGGTGCTCTTGAACTGAACGTCATGAATGTGCACATTCACTTCATTCACATTCAATCCTGTCATGTTCTCAATGGAGCGCTTCACGTTCTGTTGAATTTCGGTAGCCACCTGTGGCAGACGGTAACCATATTCAATAATAACGGAAACATCCACAGCAGCTTCACGCTGACCTACTTCAACCTTAACGCCTTTGGAAAGGTTTTTGCGACCAAGCAATTCAGCAAATCCACCAGCGAATCCACCGCTCATGCCTGCAACACCTTTAACTTCAACTGTAGCCAGTCCAGCGATCACTTCAATAACTTCAGGTGCGATCTGGATTTCACCGATATCCGTTCGTTCAAATTCTGTCGGCAGTGTACTCATAACTGTTCAACACACCTTTCGCGAAATAAGTTTGCGGCCATCCGTCAGGGCGCTGGTGCTCAGGCCTACCTGGCCTTCAGAACCCTTCCGGTCCGGCTTTACCGGAACTCCTGCAACTTCATCCGCGTATGTGCGGCGGCTTATCCTCTGCAGGAGACATGCGCTCTTATTATTACATACTATATCATTTGGGCTACATTATGACAAACAAGCCCAATATACCTTTTAAATCTCATTTTCCTCAAGAAATTTGATATCAAAGTCCCCACGAACAAACGTTGGATGCTCCAGCAATTTCTGATGAAAAGGAATCGTTGTGGAAATGCCTTCAATCGCAAATTCAGCCAATGCACGCTTCATCTTCGCGATAGCCTCTTCACGGTTTGCTCCCCACACGATCAATTTGGCGATCATGGAGTCATAATAAGGAGAGATCGTGTATCCCGGATAAGCTGCACTATCTACACGTACACCCGGTCCTCCTGGTGCAAGATAGAAACCAATTTTGCCTGGTGACGGCATAAAATTACGGTCCGGATCTTCTGCGTTGATACGGCACTCAATGGACCAGCCATTGATCACAACATCTTCCTGACGGAATGAAAGCGGATTGCCTTCAGCTACCGAGATCATTTCGCGGATCAAATCCACGCCAGTAACCATTTCAGTTACAGGGTGTTCAACCTGAATACGTGTATTCATTTCCATGAAATAGAATTCACCGTTAGGGCTGAGCAAGAACTCAAGTGTACCTGCTCCCGAGTAATTCACCGCAAGCGCTGCCCTTACTGCGGCTTCTCCCATCAATGTACGCACATCTTCGGAGATGATTGGACAAGGTGCTTCTTCCACCAGCTTTTGACGTCGACGCTGAACAGAACAATCACGCTCGCCCAGATGCACTGCATTTCCATGTTTGTCTGCAATGATCTGAATTTCCACGTGCTTCATGCCTGTCAGGAATTTCTCCAGATATACTCCGGCATTGCCGAAAGCTTTCTGTGCTTCCTGCTGGGCAGCTGTAATTTGTTTGATCAGCGCCTCTTCATCTTCAGCAATACGAATCCCTTTACCTCCACCACCAGCGGTAGCTTTGATAATGACAGGATATCCAATATCTCTAGCAATCATAATGGCTTCATTCATATTTTCAACCAAACCGTCGGATCCCGGAATGACAGGAACACCTGCATCCTTCATCGTTTGTTTGGCGACAGCCTTATCACCCATTTTGGTAATGGCTTCTGGAGAAGGGCCGATGAACGTAATATTGCAGGAACCACAGATTTCTGCAAAATCAGCGTTCTCTGCCAGGAATCCATAACCTGGGTGGATCGCATCACATTCTGTCAGTGTAGCTACACTCATCAGGTTGGTGAAGTTTAGATAACTGTCTTTCGAAAGTGTAGGCCCGATACAATACGCTTCATCTGCGAGACGAACATGCAGGGAGTCTTTATCCGCTTCCGAATAGACTGCTACCGTCGAAATGCCGATTTCACGACAGGCACGAATAATACGTACCGCAATTTCGCCACGGTTCGCAATCAGTATTTTTTGAAATTTCATTTCGTTATTGTCCTCCTTCGAAGCTCATGCAGTTGCCGTTATGCGGTTATAACCGTTATTCCGGTTTCACCAGGAACAGGGGTTGTCCATACTCAACCAGCTGTCCGTTCTCAACCAGCACTTCAACGATTTCTCCCTTGATGTCAGCATCAAGCTCGTTCATCAGCTTCATCGCCTCAATGATACATACCGTTGTTTTCTCAACAACTTTATCACCAGCGCTTACAAAAGGACCCGCTTCCGGCGAGGAAGCTCTGTAAAAAGTACCCACCATCGGGGATACAATTTTATGTAAATGACTTGTAGTATCGACTTGAGGAGCAGCCTCAGCCACCACTGCAGCGGGTTGCACCTGTGGTGCAGCAATCATTTGCGGTTGAATAGCAGCTGCCTGAACATACTCGGTTTTACCCGGTTTGCGAATCGACAACCGTGATCCTTCGTTTTCAATTTCCAACTCTTGAACGGAACTTTCATCTACCAGTTTGATCAGCTCTTTGATCTCACTCAATTTAAACATTTCCATTATTCACTCCTTCGGCATCATGCCAGTCTCACTAGGACGGTCATATGGCTTTATGTATTATATCATAATCATTAAAAATGGAAAGAGCCCGAGATCTGATCCAGTTCTCGGGGCTACTTTTCCATTTTTTAGATTACTGTTCTGTCACGTATTGCACGCTGATTTTATTTTGGGATACAGCCAGTTCTTTCATAACCAGATCCACAATGGAAACCGCCTGTTTTACATCCAGTTTGTCACTGAGAACAACAACTTTATACTTGTCGGCATCCTCCTGAACGATGGCATTGGCAAACTGTTGTGACAGGGTTTCTTCGATGCCATTGATTTTGGCTTCTTTTTCTTCCAGCGTACGAAGCTGCTCTGTTGCTTTGGCATTTTCTTCTGGTGTTTTGCTCAGATCACCCGCAACGGTCATAAGTTCTTCATACTTGCGATTGTTGCTCTCCTCACGCTGCCACTGGTAGTTCTGGAACTGGCTGCTCGCAGACGCTGCCGTATTCTGCTCCTCCATCTCTTTGAGAACGTCCTCATCGGTTTTCGTTGCGCTGCCTTCTGTTCCAGTACTTGTCTCAGGGGTGGTTACTGCGCCTTTGTCTGTACCTTTGTCTGTACCTTTCTCGCTGCCTTTACCCGCTTCACCTTGTTTCTCGCCGGATTCCGCAGCTGGTGATTTCTCGGTGTCTCCAGCTTCTTTACCGTCTACAACCGCAGGATTATCCACAGATTCAGCTGCCGTTTGATCTCCTTCAGTGCCTGTAACTTCGCCGCCATTCACCACTTCATTCACAACCAGACCTTCTGTCGGATCAAGGATTCCAGCCGTTTCCTTCGCTTCTCCTTGCTTCATACCATCCACCTGGGTGCTGTCAGCTACAGGCGTATTAATCGGACCGGAATCTTCAGTGAACAGGTAATAGGCGGACAAAATGACCATCAGACTCAGCATGGATACGAGCCATACCGTTTGACGTTTGTTATTCATTAGAACTTCCTCCTCGAATTGGCTTCATTCTTATGACAATCAAATTTTGTGATACATGTTCTGGACTAATCCTGCTTGCGCGGAACAACCGAAATCCGGTAGGCCGCAACATTCAGTCCTTTTTCCACAGCATCTGTAATCAGGTCCTTCACAACCTTGTTCTCTGCACCTCTGGCAACGACAAGCACGCCCCGGATCTGCGGTTTGAGCTTTTTCGTGACAATCGGTGTCTGATCCCCTGATATTTCATACGTTATAATTTCGCCATCCCGGGTATATTGCGTCATATGTCGCTTTCCCCCGTTTGCATCCGTTTCTTCGGTGAGCTGCTGCGAATCCTTCACATTACGCTGTACAACAAGCTCCTCTGTAGAATCCACGGTCACCATCACATCAACAGTTCCCACACCAACGATATTTTCCAGCACACCCTTGATCTTGTCCTCAAATGCGATCTCTATCGCCTGAAATGGATTCTGATCCGTCGGATCCGCCTGTATGGATGCCATGGATGTAGCCGGATCAGGAGGCTCGCGACCGATATTTTCGGAATCAATCTTTTTGACATTGACGAAAGAGTTGAACAGCATAATTCCGACACCGATCAAACCAAGGATAATCAGCCAGCGAAAGGTTTGACTGCGCCGCTGCCCGCCTTCTCCTCCGCCGAGCCAGCTTTCCATCTTTTTGAGCCATTGCCTCATCGGATACCCTCCTTCTTACAGCGCCGAAGCGCTTTTCTTTTCTTTCACCTGTACTTTGTTGGCATCGATATCCCACTTCTCTGTCAATAGCGTAATTATTTGTACTGCTCGTTCAGATCGGGAGGACGTCTGTCCTTGCTGAGAGTTTGTCTCTGCCTGCCCACCCGACACAGGTGTGGAGTCAGCTCCCTGTCCATTTTGCGGTTCGCCAGAGTTACCCTTACCCATGCTACTTTCATGATTGCTGCCACTGTTCACCTCGATCTGTACATCAGGGACCTCAATCTGACCAATCTGGATTGGCTCCTTTACTGGAGGTGATTCAGTGGCTTCGGATTCCGGGTCAGATTCGAATATCGGTGTTGTCGTTGCCGCTGCTTCCTGCTGATCTGTGTTGAGGCTGACTTTCCCCGCTGCTGCCTCACCTGTCATCTCCACCAAAACATACTGGATCACCGGAAGTTCCACCGAGGAAGTCAAGTCCGTCTCCGGCTTAGTAGTACTCATGGCGAGCTTTACCTCAACAGACTGCACTCGCTCCCCGGTTGTTTCTTCAATTTGCCCTTTCATTACGTTAGCCAGCTCTTTGGCTGTCCATTGCAGCGATTGTTCCTGTTCATTGGATTGCAGCCGCCTGCCCTGAGCCAAAATCTGTTCAAGTGTTGCATTTCCATCCGATGGCGAATCCATGGCGGTCATCGCTCGCTTAAGCTCGCCAACAGGATCACTTTTCAAGAGCTTTGTTATAGGCGATAACAGGGTTAGCAGGATAAGGAGGCTCAGCACAAGCTTGACATAGCGTTCCATGGATCTGTTGGGCAATAACATATCCACGAAAGTCGCCAGCAGAACTATCATGATCAATTCCCGGAGCCAGCTGCTCAGCCACCCCATCCTTCCAGCCCCTTTCTATCGAGCATCCCCTCATCTCATCATGACGGTCAGATTGCCTGCGGTTAGTAGGATCGTGATTGCCAGAAAAAACATCAGTCCGACAGCAGCAAGTGCTGCAAATACGTAAAGCATGCTTTTACCTATCGCTTGCAGACATCCTACAATCGGCGTATCTCCTAACGGTTGCATGATCGCGCCAGTTATGTTGTAGATCAGGGCTAACGTCAGAATTTTAAGTGCAGGAAACGCGCATAAAAACAAGATGATGATGACACCCGTTAGTCCGATTGCATTTTTCACCAGGAGTGACGCTGTGATCACCGTGTCCGTTGCATCCGCAAACGTTCTGCCGACAATGGGGACAAAGTTGCCTGCGATGTACTTCGCCGCTTTCAGACTGACACCATCTGCCACGGAGCCCGATGCCCCCTGCACCGAAATTACGCCCAGGAACATCGTAAGCAGTATACCGAGCAGAGCTACACTAATATTCCGTAAGAGATCTGCCAGCTGTGTAAGCTTGTACTTGTCGGACAAGGAACTGACGAGATGTAATACGGCTGAGAAAAAGAGTAGCGGGAACACCAGCATGTGGATCAATGTACCGACCAGATGAATCATGAAAATGATCAGCGGATGAGTCACAGAAACGGTAATGACATTTCCCATGGAAGCCAGCAGTGTAAACAACAGGGGCACCATGGCCATCATAAAGTTGATCATGCTGGCAATGGCATCCTTGGCGTATCCAATCGCCACACTGAAGCTGTTTATGGCGATGATAATAATGACCATGTAACAAATGGAATAAGCGATTTTGCTAATATTGTTTTTCTCAAAAGCGGTCTGCAACGTCTCCAGAATCATGCTCAGCACACTCAGCATCACAATCGTGACCAGAAGCTTGCCGTTATATAAAATTTCATGAAGCATGAAGGTTCCAATCGCTATAAACACCGACTTCAGGCTAAACCCTTCATTGCCGGGCATTAACATATCCATAAAGGAAGGCGTTTTTCCTTCCGGAAAAAAACCGCCGTATTGTTGCATGAGTTGGTCCCAGTATTTTTCCACCTGATCCTTGGGAAGCTGGTCAGCCTGCTGCTGCATCCACTCTCCCGAGGGAGAACCAGCGGCCACCTGTCCCATGATGGCAAATAGAAAACACAGCGTCAGCACGAAGGTAAGGCGCCACTGCGGCTTGTGATGCATCATTTTCATATGAAGTCCGCACGCCTCCCTCTATACCGGCATCAGCTTCATGACGGTTTCGATAATAATGCTGATGATGGGTATCGCGAGTACAAGGATCAGCACCTTGCCAGCAAGTTCAATTTTAGAAGCAATGCTCTCCTGGCCTGCATCCCTGACAATCTGTGCGCCGAATTCAGCAATGTACGCTATGCCTATAATTTTCAGTACAGTTTTCAGATAAATGCTCTCCATGCCTGAATTCTCGGCAAGCCGTTTCAACACCTCGATCACCGCGCCAATCTTGCCAATCAGCAGCATGAAGATCACGATGCCGGTAGCAGCAGCTATCAGAAAAGCGAACATCGGCTTCTGTTCTTTGATAACTAGAATGAGCACCGTTGCGATGAGCGCCAGACCTACAACTTGGATAATTTCCACAGGTCACCACCATCCCGGCTTCATGACCGTTTTCATTGAAAAAGAAATATCGATTTGATCTCTTGCAGCAGGCTGTCCAGCATTCGGACCACCATGAACAATACAACGACAAATCCGATCACGGTCACCCAGTGAGCCATATCTTCCTTTCCCATTTGTTTCAGCACCGTATGAATCATTGCAATGATGATTCCGATGCCCGCAATTTGAAAGATTGCGTTCACTTCTAAATTCATGACCTTGGCACCTCACTATCCCGGCTATTTCAGAAGATCAGAATGACGATTAACGCTCCGACAAGCATCCCGAGACTGCGGCACATTCGTTCATATTTCATTTGATCGGCTTGGGCGCGGGATTCCTCATGCATTAGTTGCTGAATGGCTAACGAGATGTGCTTGGTCTGATCCTGACGATCGCTGGTGCCAAGGCTGAAGCTCAATTGCAGCATGACCTCCCGCTCGTCCGCCTTCATGGCTGATCTTCCCCACGCCTCTTCTATACCAGACTGAAGACTCTCACGAGCAGTGTGTCCATGAGGTGGCTCCATCTGCTTGGCTGCGTGGAGGAACAGCGTCCGAACAGGCTCTTTTGTCTGGGCCCCCATTTTCCCCATAGCATCAGGCAACGGGGTCAGCCCGTAGTTAATCTCTGTCATCAACCGCTGAAGAGCAGCGATTAATTCTCGCAGTTGTCTTGGCCTCAAGGCATACTGCCTCGCCTTGTAGAATCCGGCTAGGGTACTGGCCAGCAGAATGATGACGGCACCGAGCATGTTAACCAAAGGCCTCACCTCCCACTTCTGCCTGCTGGAGACCGCGCATTTTGCCATCGGCCATTCGAAAGGTCATGCCCCGGCTCGTCCGTTGCAGCTGTACATAACGCTGGAACATCTGCTCGACGATCAGGGTTCTCAGTGCAGGTCTGGAAGAAAGCTCGGCCAGATCACGACCATGCGCAGTGGCGATGACCGATACGCCTGCATGTAGTGCTTCCATGACCGCCTCCGCATCTTCCGGTCGGCCTATCTCGTCCACGATCAGAACATCGGGAGACATGGAGCGAAGCATCATCATCATGCCCTCAGCCTTTGGACAACCGTCCATGACATCGGTACGAGGTCCCACATCAAATCCAGGTACGCCCTTGTAGCTTCCAGCAATTTCGGACCGCTCATCAACGATGCCAACCTTTAGACGTGGACGCATGCCCTGAACAAGTTCATTGACACCCGTAAGTTTGGTTCCACTGCTAATCTGTCTTGCCAGATCCCGCAGTAATGTGGTCTTGCCTTGCTGCGGAGGTGAAAGAATTAAGGTGTGCATGACCTGTCCACTTTTCATGTCCAGCAGATATGGCAAAATCCGATCAGCGACTCCGTGAATTTCTCGGGCCACCCTGACATTGAATCCATTGATGTCGCGCAGGTATTCGACGCGGCCTCCACTTAGCACTGTTCGGCCAGCCAGTCCAATCCGATGCCCGCCAGGAATAGTGATGAAGCCTTTACGCAGCTCCTCTTCCAATGTATAAAGCGAATGATTGCTGATCAGATCCAGCAGCCTGTGTGTTACCTCTTTTAAAGGAATATAGGCTTCATCAGGCTTCGAAGTCGGACTGCCCTGGGGTGTGAGGAAGTGATAGGTGTCTCCTGCATTGATTTCCAGTGGTCTTCCTTCACGGATACGTACTTCCTCCACTTTATCTAATAAAGCGGGCGGCATTCTTCCCAGAATGGTTCGAATCGGTTCCGGAAAGAGATCCTTCCAGTTCACCATCATGAATAGGCCCCTCCAACCTTGAATTCGGTTTTATTGCGTTCCTGGTGCTTGTTCATATCTCAAGTTTATGTGTGTACATTGAATTTATGACGCTGAACTCTATCATTTTCTTCAAAATAGGGAGGAGAGTTTAAAAATCATAGATCAGACTACTGTTCTTGTTCTAGGCACCCGTCTAGATCCAAGTGCATATAGTGCTTGCAGACAGGTGATATTCATTCCGGGATAAAAAGGACAGAACCACCTATCCCCAAATACAGAAAGGAGTTGTGGGGAGTGCGAGTCGATGTGGTAGGTAATGTGAATGAAGTTCGAAGAATGGATATTGCAGGACGATGTGTGGTTGTCATCGATGTGTTGCGAACGACCAGTACCATCGTTACGGCACTGGCATACGATGCAGCGGACGTCATTGCTGTAGAAACTGTTCCTCAAGCGAAACAATTGAACGTGCAGGATGCCATTCGTGGTGGGGAGCGTTTTAATAAAAAAATTACAGGATTCGAGGTGGGCAATTCCCCCTATGAATATATGACTCCGAATATTGCGGGTAAAACCATTATTCTGACTACGACAGATGGTACACGTGCCCTGATCAAGGCATCCAAGGCTAGACATGTGTTCGCAGGCTCATTTCTCAATGTGAAGGCTGTCGCGGATGTTCTGTGCGAGCTGCGCCGGGATATTTTATTGTTATGCGCAGGGGATCAGGATGAGTTCGCGCTGGAAGATGGTTTATGTGCAGGCAGCATTATCGAGGAGTTGTACCGACAATCCACTTTCCCCATTAGGCTGAACGATTTGGGCCTGGCGCTCCATCAGGCTGCCTCTCATGCCGAGGATAAATTACCCGATCTTGTTAGAGTATCCGCTGGTGGTCGAAGGCTGGAAAGGCTAGGGAGGATACATGACATAACGTATTGCACCCAATTGAACTTGCTGGACTGTGTTCCAGAGATGGGTGAAGGGAACCGGATGCAACCATTCAGAGGAACACGTAAGGAACGGCTGTTTAAATTGCTGTGAACAACCTAAAAAGGTGTACTGCGATCCCGAATGGGAATACACAGTACACCTTTAGTGTGTCTTTACAACTGTATTGTTTTTATCTGCGAACTTGCGGTCCGCCAATGACTGCCTGCTCAGCCGTATCCAGATCATATGCTGTATGCAGCGCCTTAATTACGTCATGAAGCTTCTCTCCGTCAATAACACAGGATACCTTGATCTCGGAAGTGCTGACCATCTTGATGCTCACGCCTTCGCCCGAGATGACTTTGAACATCTTCGCAGCAACACCCGGATGGCTAACCATGCCTGCGCCAACGATGGAGACTTTCACCAGGTCTTCTTCAGAAGTAACTTCACGGTAAGGCAGGCGGCTATGGAGGGCTTCAATGACACGCAGTGCGTTCTCCCGGTCAGACAGCGCAACAGAGAACGAGAAGTCTGCTTTACCGTCCATCACACCACTCTGAACGATAATGTCGACATCCAGCTGTTCTGATGCAAGGGCACCAAACACTTCAGCGAGAACCCCCGGTACGTCTGGTACACCCAGAATACTGATGCGAGCCACATTTTTGTCATAGGCAATTCCACTAACTACCACGCCTTGTTCCATTGTTGCTTCCTCCTTCACAACCGTTCCTTCATTATGGTTAAAGCTGGATCTTACAATCAAAGGCACACCGGAATGCTTCGCGTATTCAACAGCACGCGGATGCAATACCGCTGCTCCCAGGTTGGCCAGTTCCAGCATCTCGTCGTACGAAATTTCCTTAAGCTTGCGTGCAACCTTCACGATCCGCGGATCGGTGGAATAGATACCATCTACATCCGTGTAAATCTCACAAGCATCCGCCTTAATAGCTGCTGCCAAGGCTACTGCTGTTGTATCCGATCCCCCGCGGCCAAGTGTCGTAATCTCGCCGTCTTCCGTCATTCCCTGGAAACCTGCAACGATTACAATGTTGCCCTCAGCCAGCGCCTCATTCACCCGTTCCGGATGAATATCGTTAATCCGTGCTTTGCCGTGTACCGGCTCTGTCCGGAATCCCGCTTGCCAGCCTGTAAATGAAATGGCTTTGCGTCCTAGTGCCTGAATCGCCATGGATAACAATGAAATCGAGATCTGTTCTCCCGTAGTCAAAAGCATATCCATCTCACGTGCAGGCAGTTCACTGTTCAGCTGTTTCGCCTGATCAATCAGATCATCCGTGGTATCCCCCATGGCCGAAACCACGACTACACACTGATGTCCTTCATCCGCTTTTTCTACAACACGTCCGGCTACACGCTTCATGCGCTCTGTATCTCCGACCGAGCTGCCCCCAAATTTCATGACGTACAATGACAACGCAAATCCACTCCCTACCTTGTGCAGTATGCATAATTGATGTCCACCGTCATTATTCTCTCCGAAAAATGACTTTAACCCAGTATATTACGAAAGCGTCTGATAGGCTAATCTTTTTTCGAAAAAACCCTTTGCCAGAGAAACGGCAAAGGGTTGAATTAACGCTTTATTAAGCTTACATTATGCGAACGTTACGCGCGGGAAGAGTATTTACCTTCACGAGTATCGATCAGCAGAACATCGCCTTCGTTAATGAACAATGGCACTTGTACGTTCAAGCCAGTTTCCACTTTTGCGTTTTTAGTAGCGCCTTGTGCCGTGTTACCTTTTACGCTTGGCTCTGTTTCGATAACTTTCAACTCTACGCTTGTAGGCAAGTCGATTCCGAGGATTTCACCTTGGTAGCTAACGATTTTTACGTTCATGTTTTCTTTGAGGAAGTTCAATTCCCATTCCAATTGGTCGCTTGTCAGTGTGAACTGATCATAAGTTTCGTTGTCCATGAACGTGTGCTCTGTACCACTAGCATACAGGTAGGATACGCCACGGTTTTCGATGATGGCACGTCCAATGGTTTCACCTGCACGGAATGTTTTCTCAACGGTGTTACCGTTGCGCAGGTTTTTCAGTTTGGAACGTACGAAGGCAGCGCCTTTACCTGGTTTAACATGTTGGAAATCAAGTACGGTATAGATGTCGTTGTCTACTTGTACGGTCAAGCCTGTTTTAAAATCGTTTACTGAAATCACAAAAAATCCCTCCTGATATGGTTGAAAAGTAGGTGATATAAGACGATGCGTTAATTTAAAGGTGGGTTCATTCTGAATTGATGATCATGTGCAACGTGACCGTTACGGGTTCGGATCGTTCTTCCGATCGCTGTTGTCTCCTTATTTTCCCGATTAGACTTTAATAGGGTTTAAAATGAGGAGACAAAGGCGAGCGCTTCGCTTCTTCAGAATCGATTCCGCTCCCTTCACTACTTTTGCAATGGTCCATAACAATCAGCAATAACCTGTACCTATAAATTAAAAATCGTCTTATATCACCGTTGGCTGTAATTTAGCCGATTACGGTGAACTTCTTGTCCGAATTCGTCAAAATGTGAATACCTGTCTCGGTAATCACCACGTCATCCTCGATACGCACGCCGCCAAGGCCGTCAATGTAGATACCCGGTTCAACGGTTACCACCATGCCCGGTTTCAATACATCGTCGCTAAGCTTGGACAAACGAGGAGCCTCATGGACTTCCATACCCAGACCGTGGCCTGTGCTGTGTCCAAATTGCTCTCCATATCCGTGTCCTGCAATGATATCACGTGCCAATGCATCTGCTTCCCGTCCGGTCATGCCCGGTTTCAGGTTCGCCAGCGTATGTAACTGGGCTTCCAGTACGATATCGTAAATTTTACGCAGTTCAGGTACAGGTGTGCCTGTTGCGATGGTACGTGTCAGATCTGAACAGTATCCATCCAAAAGAGCACCAAAGTCAAATGTAATTAACTCATTTTGTCCGATGACTTTGCCACTTGCTACACCGTGAGGCATAGCAGAACGTTCACCCGATGCCACAATGGTGTCGAACGAAGAGGAAGTTGCTCCATGTTTGCGCATGAAAAACTCCATCTCCAAATCCACTTCACGTTCAGTCATACCCGCTTTTGCGAATTGCAAAACGTGACTGAATGTTGCATCTGCCAGATCCGCAGCTCTTTGCATTACAGCGATCTCATCTTCGTCCTTGAACATGCGAAGTTGCTCCACTATACCGGATACAGCTTTCAATTCAATGGACTGAAGCGCTTCAGCATAAGCAGTATGCGTACCATAGGTGACATGATCCTGCTCAAAGCCGACCTGTTTGATGTTTGCCGATGCAAGCAATTCGCGTACGGATTCCAACGGTTTTGGTCCATGTTCCACAACGGTAAATCCTTTGGCTTGTTGCGGCGCCTGTGTCATGTAACGGAAATCGGTAAGCAGATAAGCTTCCTGTTCCGTAATCAGCACATATCCTGCTGAACCTGTAAAACCCGTCATATAACGACGGTTAATCGGATTTGTAATCAGCATAGCTGTGAGTTCATGTTTATGCATGGCCTCACGCAACTTATTTACTCGTTTGTTTTCCATCGGTTACCCTTCTTTCTCTCACATTCCCGGGTCCCCGGCTCAGGTTTGTTTGTCCAGATGACGCACGAGAGCCAGCAGCCCCAGTTCATAGCTTACTTCGCCAAATCCGGCAATTTGCCCGATTGTTTCTGCAGCAATTACTGAATGATGTCTGAATGCTTCGCGTGCATGAATGTTGGATAGATGTACTTCTACTGTAGGAACTTTTACGGCATTGATGGCATCACGCACAGCATAGCTGTAATGGGTCAGTGCTCCGGCATTCAGCATGATTCCGTCTGCATCGCCCATCGCTGCATGAATGCGATCAATGATGTCCCCTTCGTGATTGGATTGATAAAAAGCGATGGAGACACCAAGCTCCTCCGCCTGTCTGCGAATTTTGTCTTCAATATCCTTCAGACTAAGCGTTCCATAGATGCCGGGTTCACGTACACCGAGCATGTTCAGGTTCGGGCCATTGATTACAACAATCCGTTTCATAGCTGCTCCACCCTTTCTGCAAATAACCATCTGCTATTTTAACACAGCCATTGCCGGATTGAGAAGCTTTTTTGCGGCTATGCTCCCGCTTTCTCTGGCTCACGTTTCCGTTCATCCGTAAACTCCATGGCTACGGTGTAGCCAATAAACAGTCCCCACAACAAAAAGAAGCAAAATTCGGTAATAATCGAATCCCAGGTTAAGCGGTTTAAAGGCTTCACCATATCCAGTTTGGGACCTACCAGAACAAAGATAATGAGCCACCATAAAATCCCGTATCCCATGCCTGGAATCGGTCCTTTCCATTTTTTCAAAGTGAACGTGTAAATCAGGGAGGTGAGGACCGAAAAGACAATAAAAAATAGCCAGCCGGTCAAATGCCCAGCTGCAGTATAGATAAAATTGTGCTTGAAAAACGGTTCAGCCAGAAATCCCAGTGGCACAATCGTAAAATGAAGCAGATAAGACAGCCAATGCAAACCTCCCCAGATAAAACCTGCGAAGAAACCTAGCTCCACTGCAAATGGGAACGGTTTGGTGAAATAATGTGACTGGCCTTGTCGCTGGGTAGGACGTTTCCCGCGGTCCTTTTCCTCCCCTTTGTCAGCACGTCGATTTTCCTTATGGGATGTGCGTTCACCCGTGTATTCAGTCATCAAAATTCTCCTTCATGTTCAGTTTGCAAAATTGCGAATAAATCTCCATTTTCGTCCTAACTCTATCGGGTAGTATGTACAAATAAGGACAAAGATAACAACATCATCAATGGATCGACTCGTAAACTAGAAATTGCTCTCAAAATTCGATACAATAGGGTTATTAAACTGCCTTCGACCATGAAGGCCGAGAACAGAATAGGAAGGTGAATAATTTGCCTCAACAATCCAAGCCTGTCAGCTACGGGGGGCAAGCTGTCATTGAGGGCGTAATGTTCGGCGGTAAACATGTCAACGTTACAGCTGTGCGAAGAAAAGACGGCGAAATTACGTATCTGGAAGTTCCCAAGCAAGACAAGTCCTGGGTCATGAAATTGCGGCGGATTCCACTACTGCGCGGGATTGTCAGCATTATAGATTCGAGCGTCAAAGGAAGCAAACACCTCAATTATTCTGCTGACGCATACGCTGATGATGAACTGGAACCTGAAGAAAAAGCAAAGCAAAAAGAAAAAGAAGGCTCAGGTTGGAGCCTTAGCATGATTATCGGCGTCACCGCAGTAGCTATCCTTTCGTTCCTCTTTGGTAAAATAGTGCTTACCTTGTTGCCGGTTGTTATTGAGAATTTTCTTTTCAAAAATGCATTCGACAATCAGTTTTTGCATAATTTACTGGAAGGCGGAATTAAGCTGATTCTGTTGCTTGCCTATCTGTGGCTGATTTCCCAGACACCGATGATTAAACGGCTGTTCCAATACCATGGTGCAGAACACAAAGTCATTAGTGCTCATGAAGCCGGAGAAGAGCTTACACCAGAGAATGTGCAGAAGTATAGCCGTCTGCACTACCGCTGCGGAAGTAGTTTTATTATGTTAACTGTCATTATTGGCGTATTTTTGTACTCGCTCTTCACATACGATAACCTCTGGGAGCGTATGGGACAGCGGCTGCTGTTGTTGCCAGTCGTACTCGGTATTTCATTCGAATTGTTGAAGTTGACCAACTCGGTACGTGACATCCCTGTACTTCGTTATCTCGGATACCCGGGGCTGTGGCTGCAATTGCTGACAACCAAAGAGCCAACGAATGAACAGGTAGAAGTATCCATTGCTTCGTTTAACCGTATGCGTGAATTGGATGCCAAACTCGCAAACGTATCCGCCACGTCGGAAGTTCCTGTTGCAACACTTGATCCTGTGAAAGGGTGAATGATATGAACAAGCAGGCAATCCTATTTTGGACGTTCATTGCACTCGCTGCTATTGGAATCTTGGCTAGGCTGGGAAGTGGAGGTTTATCTCAAATTATCATCCCCCTCGTCGTGTTCGGAGTTGTGTTCCTGCTCTATAAATATCCGCCCCGCCGTTGGGCACGCAAGGCATCGTCACCGAAGATTAAACCATCGGCTAAAACCATGGCTAAAGTTAATGCGCAGTCTAGCACTCGAAAAAGTAGCGGTTCTACCAAAAAACGCAAGGATTATCCTTTCCAAGTGATTCAGGGACAAAAGGGTAAAAGTGATGAGGACGTACCTAAGTATCACTAAAGCACCAATATCGGTGAAATACACAGAAAAGCAATTCTCCAAACATGCGGAGAATTGCTTTTTCATTTTTATACAGGAGTCAGCGGTGGGGTCTCCGCCTGTTTCTTTCTTAACTCTCGTTTCTGTTTGTCCAGCTGTTCACTGTATATCTTGGTATTCCATCCACTGAAAAATTCAGTACCAGCAGTGACCCCAGATTGATATAAAGCAGTACTGTCCTGTACGGAAAGGTTAAATTCTGTAGGTTTAATTCCAAGGGTAGGAATTTTCACAGTTCGGAAACGATTAACCTGTTCGATATATCGCTCGTCATGAGCAGTAAGCATCGTTTCAACCAATGCCTGAAGCATACTTAGAGGCCCTCTGATTTTAGCTGGCTCTCCTTCGATTTTGCCAACCATTTTAAAACCGACTACAGGGATGAGATCTCCTCCACGTTCTGTACGCTCTCCATCAAACAACCAGAGTGGAAAATTGCTCAGCAATGCTCCGTCGACGATGTAAACAAACTGGTCCGCAAAGCGTAATCCTTTGGACAGGATCGGGGATCTGCGAATGGCAACCGGGTCGAAAAAATAGGGGATACTGCAACTCATACGTACAGCCTTGGCTACTTCCAGTTTCGAAGGATCAATTCCGAATCGTTTGATATCATCTGGAAGCACCAAAATAGTGCCGTTGGAAATGTCCGATGCAATGATTAGCAACTTACCTGGAGGCAAATCAGCAAACGTCCGCACTCCCTTTTTTTTCAGCATATCCCGAATCCAGCATTCCAGTGCTTCCCCAGAATATAACCCTTTCTTCAAAAACAGCCTCGCTGCGGGTCCGATCCACTTGGTATCAAATAGGGGAGAACGTCGCAGCAACGAAGCAAACGGCGTATTCTCGATAATGACTTTCATCTCTTCCGCCGAATAGCCCGCGGCCAGCAAAGCAGCTACGATGGAGCCCGATGACGTGCCCGCTACGCGATTGAACTCAACACCTTGATCCTCCGCACCCTTTACGGCGCCAGCCAGCGAAATCCCCTTAACGCCGCCACCTTCAAATACTCCATTAATCAACACAAATAAAACCCCCGTTCTCCAGGCAGTCCATGCTACTACTGCCACTGTATGAGAACAGGGGTTGGTCATATGACGTTAAATTGTTTTACAATCCATAATAAGCTTTTAATTTGGCGATCAAGCCGAGCGGATTTTTCGTCAGGTACTGTGAGCTGAAGAAAATGTCCCCTTTCACCGTGTCATATTTCTCATTATACATAAGCTGATCAATGATTTCCTGTGATGTCTGCCACCCGATTTCCGGTGTGCCGAGCTTATAAGGCGAGTGACCAATATACAATTTCACATCCGTATTAGCTACTTCATTAGCCCACCAGTCAACCACCTTGTCATATCGTGCTGCGCTTAGTGTCATGCTCCAGTACACTTGGGGTGCAACATAGTCAATCCACTCCTGCTTAATCCATGTCCGCACATCCGCATTCATGCTGTCATAAGCGGTTACTCCTGCCTTTGTATCAGAACCTGTCATATCAACTGATTTATTACGCCATACACCAAATGGGCTAATGCCATATTCAACGCCAGCTTTCACCTTGTGGATGTTCTCTCCAAGCTGCTTGACGAATTGATTGATGTTGTCCCGGCGCCATTCTGCACGGTCACTCGTATTCAAGGTGTTGTATGCTTTGAAAGCCGCATCATCATTAAACGTTACATTGGAAGGATAGAAATAATCATCCAAATGTACGCCATCAACATCATACTGATTAACCACTTCCATAATGGAGTCAATAATATGCTGTCTCGCTTCCGGGATGCCTGGGTTGATATACAGCTTGCCTGATGCGTTAACAATCCAGTCCGGGTGAAGCTTGGATACATGGTTGGCAGCAAGCCCGGTTGTCGTTGCCGAATTGGTAGCCCGGAACGGGTTGAACCAGGCATGGAACTCAAGACCCCGTTTGTGAGCTTCCTCGATCATAAATGCAAGTGGATCATATCCGGGGTCTTTCCCTTGTGTACCTGTCAGCACACTATTCCACGGTACAAGACCTGATGGATAGATCGCATCCCCATTCGCTCGCACTTGAACAAATACAGCATTCATTCCCATATCCTTCAACGTATCAAGCTGCTGAATGAACTCCAGCTTTTGTTTCTCCACATTTCCTTTGGCACTAGATGAAGGCCAGTCGCCGTTTACCGTTGAAATCCAGGCTCCTCGCATCTCATCCGTATTTGGCGTAGTTCCTGTCCCTCCAGGCTCTGCTGGTGTTACTGGATTAGGATTAGGGGCATTACCTGTGGTCAGATTAATCGTCTGCTCAGACTGGTTCCAGGTGACCTGAATCCCCAAGTTCTCACTGACGAATCGAATCGGTACCATGACACGACCTTGCTTCAGTTCGACCGATGCATCAAGATCAACCACGGTACTGTCCACTGTTGCCTGCTGGCGTCCACTCGTCATCGTAATGACTGAATCGGATTTCTTGATTGTAACTGTACGCGTAGCCTGTGACCAAAGCACAGATGCACCCAGTCCTTCGCTAATCACACGCAGAGGAACCATCGTTACATTTACCTTGGGCAAAATGTAAGGTGAGACATCCGATTCCAAACGTTGACCATCCAAATAAATGACAATTTCCTTTTGACTAGCTGCCTGCGCCGTCAGTCCCGAGGTTTGTAAACCCAGAACAAAAATGAGCAGCAGGATCAATCCTTTACGAAGCTTCATCAGTGCAATCCTCCATAATAATTATAAATTCGCGGCAAATTCTGCTAGTTTAATAGACGCTCCTAATGATTGTTAAGTTGCGAATAATCGCCAAATTTTGGTCAAGAAAAAGCAAAAGGACGCAACCTACCGTTTTAGCGGCAGGTGCATCCTCTGATTTTGATTGGATATTCATTGTGATTTTCCAGGCGAGTCTGGCTTTTGAAGGCTTAGGATTCTGTATTGCTCATGACTTCCTGAATACTTTTAAGATCACGCAGTCGATTCTCATCTTGGCGGAAATATTCAACCAAAGATTCGATGCAGGTAATGGAATCCCAGCTCAGATGGTGTTCAATTCCTTCAACATCCTGGTATATATTTTCCTCTTGGACACCAATCGTCGTCAAAAATTGTTCAAGCAGATGATGGCGCTCCATCAGTCGTTTGCCCATCTTTTTGCCTTTTGGCGTAAGTACCAGCCCGCGGTACTTCTCATAGATCAGGTACTCGTCTTTGTCCAGCTTTTGGATCATCTTCGTCACCGATGAAGGATGTACTTCCAAACCTTCAGCTATATCAGACACACGAGCATAGCCCTTTTCATCAATTAATTTGTATATACGCTCCAAATAATCTTCCATACTGGGCGTTGGCATCTGCTTCCCTCTCTTCTCTCTGACCGACAATATTCTTGCCTGGTCCCTATCTTATAATGATACATGTTATCAATACGCATTGGCAAGTCCAACACAATTCATTCACTATTTCCTGTCCTTTAAATGCTTCTCAGGGTTCAAATCCGTTACCATTACGCAAGTATTGGCAAGGGTGACTTCTCCCGAAACGAGGCAAACTAAGCAAGGTTCCGTAATGAAAGGAGTGATCTCGTGAGTACAAGTGTAGCGCATCCACCCGTTCGCAAAGCAAAAGGCACTAAACCCTTTATTCCCGATTTGGTGTATTTTGAACCCGGTGCGCTGGAATATGAGAAAGGCAAACGAATTATGGAATGGGTTACTTCTAAAGATATCCCATATCAGATGACGACATCCCACAATCGAATTACCAATCTCCCTGGTGAAACGGAACAGGAAAAGTACCGAATGGCGAAGCGTACCCTTGTCGTCGGCGTGCGTAAAACACTCAAGTTTGACCAATCGAAGCCTTCCGCCGAATATGCCATTCCCATCTCCACAGGCTGTATGGGCCACTGTCATTATTGTTATCTTCAAACAACACTTGGGGCCAAGCCCTATGTACGTGTCTATGTAAACACCGAAGAGATCATTGAGGCTGCCAAGGGATACATTGAGGAACGTGCACCTGAACTTACCCGTTTTGAAGCAGCGTGTACATCCGATCCCGTAGGTCTGGAGCATATTACGGGAAATCTCGGTGACCTGATTCGTTTTATGGCGGATGAGGAGCATGGGCGACTTCGCTTTGTAACCAAATATCATCATGTCGATCCATTATTAGACATCAAACATAACGGACACACTCGTATCCGTTTCAGTGTGAATTCCGATTATGTGATCAAAAATTTTGAGCCAGCCACCTCACGGTTTGAAGAGCGGATTGAAGCTGCAGGCAAAATAGCTCATGCCGGTTATCCGCTCGGATTCATTATTGCCCCAATTATTTGGTACGACGGATGGGAAGAAGGATATAGTGAGCTTTTACAAAAGCTTGCCGTCACACTTCCCGAAGAAGCAACCAAGGATCTAACCTTTGAAATGATCCAGCATCGTTTCACCAAAACAGCAAAAGCCACCATCGAGAAGCGATACCCCAAAACCAAGCTGGAGATGGATATCGAAAAGCGGAAAATGAAATGGGGCCGCTGGGGACAATATAAATATGTGTATAAGGATGATCAGCAGGATGCCCTGCGCGAGTTTATAACCGAGCGCATTTTTGAGCATTTTCCACTGGCCAACATTGATTACTTCACCTAAGCGTAGAGCCGGCATTAGCAACTTTTGATAAGAGCCATTGATTAAAAAAGCAGGTTACATGGTCCCAGAATTGTTCTGGTTCCCATGTAGCCTGCTTTGTTCATATTTAAAATAACAATTGAGTAAAACAAAAAGCGTCGTTACTCTGCGCTAGATAATCATCCAGTCTGGTGTAATTTGCTGTAGCCAGATCGTGATTTTCGTCATCTGATCCGTGAATAACAGCACGCCGAGGAACAACATTAATGCGCCCCCGGCTTTCATCATGATATTGGAATAACGCAAGATCCAGCGTGTAGAACCGATGAAAAAGGCCAGAATGAAGAACGGTAACGCAAATCCGGCCGTGTAACCCGTAATCAAAGCCAACCAGGTGGTTGGTTCGCTCGCAGCCATCGCGATGATAGCAGTCAAAATCGGTCCAATACAAGGCGACCAGCCTGCCGAGAAACCAATGCCAAAAATAAATGAGCCCAAGTAACCCGCTGGTTTCCATTTCATATCCAGCTTGCGCTCTTTCATCAGAAACTGAGGTTTGAACAAACCAAGCAAAAATAAACCCATTAACATAATCAAGATTGCGGATAATTGACGAATAAGATCACGGTTATCATTGAAAAATTGACCAAATAATCCGGCTCCCAGCCCGAGCGAATAAAACACAGCCGAGAAGCCCAAAATAAACGCCAGCGTGTGAGTCAATGTCTTGAAGCGAACTTCACGCTGATTGCGTTCATCCTTCAACCGTTGTACCGTCATCCCCGTAATGTAGGAAAGATACGAAGGATACAGCGGAAGACAGCATGGCGATATAAACGAAGCTAATCCTGCTACAAAAGCCAGCCACACATTAACATCAGGCATGAAGCGGATGTCTCCCTTCCCTGGGGCTCACTTGCTCACGTTCAGACTCAGGCTCGGAACCCTTTTTTTCCAATCATCGTAAGAATCAGCATCATGATAAGCAAAAGTACAATCGTTGCTCCCGGTGCAAGGTTCCAGATCCCGGCCACAACCAGTCCAATGACCACAGCAATTTCGCCAATGACCACGGACAATATAATCGCCGATTTGAAACTTCGTGCCATTAGCAAGCTGACAGCTACCGGAATGGTCAGCAATGCGGATACTAGCAATGCGCCGACGATTTTGATCGCCGTACTAATAACAAGAGCTGTCATCACGGTAATCAACATGTTAAGCACTTTCACGGGCAATCCGGTAACCGCTGCGGCATCCTCTTCAAAGCTGAGCAGGAAAAACTCCTTATGTAACAGCGCTACAACGATGACCACGATCAGCGTGACCACACCAACCAGCTTCAAATCCGTGGAGTCTAGTGTATAAATACTGCCGAACAGGTAACTCATAACATCTGTATTGTATCCTTTGCCCAGTGTGAAGAACAACGAAGCCAGCGCTACTCCACCGGACATGATAATCGCAATCGATAACTCGGCGTAACTTTTGTAAGCCTTGCGAAGTTTCTCTATCGCAAATGATGCGAGCACGGCAAAAATAAGTCCCACCGCAATCGGATACACTTCAATCAGGAATCCGAGTGCAACCCCCGCAATCGTTACATGTGACAGGGTATCCCCGATCATGGATAAACGGCGCAGCACCAGAAACAATCCGATCAACGGTGCGGTGATGCCGATTAGCAATCCACCCGCCAGCGCCCGCTGAAAAAAATCACTCATTAATATTTCCAAAACACACACGACTCCTTCGGCCTTGCTCTAATCTGGTTGCGCACTCGCGTCTAACGAACCTGGGTGGTGGTATGCTGCAAATTAGTCTCGGCACAGTCTTCCACCTCATGGGAGTGACGAACATGGAAATGAATCTTTCCGTTCGTCACCGCTGCTTTGGAACCGAGATAACTCTCCATCCGATCCATATCATGTGATACCATCAGGAATGTCATCCGGTGATGTTCATGCATATGGGTAATCAGTTCGAAAAAGCTGGCCTGGGATTCCGCATCAATGCCCACCGTCGGTTCATCCAGAATCAACAGATCAGGGTGATTAATAAGCGCCCGTGCCAAAAATACACGCTGTTGCTGTCCGCCGGACAGTTGTCCAATTCGTTTGTTCGCTAGATCCTCGATCCGCATCACTTGCAGGGCATCTGTGCACTGCTGCTGACATTTACGAGACATGCGGCGGAACATATTCTTGTTGTTGTACAAGCCGGACATCACGACTTCCCGTACCGTCGCAGGGAACAATGGGTTAAACGCATTTTTTTGCGGAACATAACCAATCCGTTCCCAATCTTTAAAACGGCGGATCGACTGTCCGAATAGCTTGATATCTCCCTCGGCTGGAGGTAATAGTCCAACCAACATCCGCAGTAATGTCGTTTTGCCCGCCCCGTTTGAACCGATAATCCCGACAAAATCCCTTTCCTGGACCATAAAATCAAGATTTTCAATTACTCGCTGGTCTCCGTAGGAAAATGATAGTTTCTCGATCTCTATGATTGGATCATGACACAATGGCATGATTTGCTGCATGGCAAAGCCGCCCTTCATTATATATAAGGATTGCAAACGAATCCTTCAGTCTATCTTATTTTAATGCGATCAGCAGATTTTGCAAATTTTTCTCCATCAGGGTGAAATAATCATCCCCGTTGGTCGCCTGTTCTTTGGTTAAACCTTCTACCGGATTCAATACCATGGTCTCTACACCCGCTTCATTAGCAAGGGTTTTCGCCAGTTTATCAGACACCAGCTCTTCGAAGAAAATGTATTTAATCCCTTCATCCTTCACCAACTTGGCTAATTTCACAATATCTTGACCTGTGGGCTCCGCATCTGGAGAAAGTCCCATAATAGCATGCTGGGTCAACCCATAATCACGTGCAAGGTACCCAAAGGCTTGGTGTGATACGACAATTTCCTTGTTCGGTACGTTGGACAATTCATCCGTAAAGTGCTGATCCAGTGCTTCCAGCTTGGTCCGCAGCTCTTCGTAGCGTTGTTCATATCCTTCTTTATGTGCAGGGTCTACTTCAACCAGGCTGTTTTTGATATTCTCGGCCATTACCATTGCCGATTTTGGACTTACCCATGTATGTGGGTCCACATGATGGTCTGCAATGTCCTCTGCGTTCGCTTCATCTGCATGTTCGTCGCTATGTTCATCCACCTGTTCTTCACCATGACCGTGTCCATCATCACCTTCAGCAGTCAATAGAGTAACCCCTTCACTTACTGCAACTGACTTCACCTTGGTATCGCTATTCAGTGACTTCAGGAAGTTGGGGACCCATCCTTCCAGTCCTGCACCATTGTATAGAAATAACTGGGCTTTGGATGTATTTACAATATCTTGACTTTTTGGCGTCCAGTCATGTGGTTCAACACCTGTTGGCAGCAAATTAATGACATTTGCATCTTCTCCGCCAATTGTGGCCGTAAACGCATAGACAGGATAGAAGCTCGTGATCACATTCACTTTGCCTTCCACCAGCTTGGCATTCTCCGAATTATTCTGACCGCATGCCGACAATATGAGCAAACTAAGAACAAGCAGACCACTAAGCAACCATTTCATATGCCTTCTTCTACCTGTCGCTAAAGTCCGGTTTACCTGGTCTGAATTTCTTCCATAATAAAGTTTCACTAGTATTCACTCCGCATCTCTTAATCGTAAACATTACTGAAAGAATTATAGGTAACCTGCTCGAACTTGTCAAGCCGCTCTGTCCTATTCATTCTTTCCTTGAGCACGGAGTTCATAACAGTATATGCTTGTTTTCTTCGTCTTAGATGCGATGTCATCCCAAAATAAAAAGTGACCCGATTCTCATCGAGCCACCTTCTATTACAACAATATAAATCAATTTCTTGATTACACAGTCAAAACCCTATTTCACTTGTGCGCCATTAGGCATATTGTCCGGTACCGTTGCCAGTGTAAGCTGGTCACCATGGGATGCGGCCAGAATCATGCCCTGGGACAGTTCACCGCGCAATTTCACAGGCTTGAGGTTCGTCACACAGATGACTTTGCGTCCAACCATATCTTCAGGTGAATAAAACTTCGCGATTCCCGATACAACCTGACGTTGCTCATAGCCCAGATCCAGCTGCAACTTCAGCAATTTATCAGCTTTCTTGACCGGTTCACAGGCAATGACTTGAGCGACACGCAGTTCCACTTTGGCGAAATCATCAATACCGATCTCTTCTTTGCCTTCTGGTGCTGTGACGGGTTGAGCGGGTTCAGAAGAGCCTCCAGCATCAGCTTGAGCTGCCTCAGGCTGCGCTTCAACTTTTTTGCCCCCAGTCATTGCTTCAGCAATATAAGCAATCTCCTGTTCAGAGTCCAGACGTGGGAAGATCGGATCACCCTTCTGCAAAGCGTTGCCAGCCGGAATAACGCCCCATTGCTTCGCTGAATCCCAAGCCGTCAGTTCACCTTCCTGGATGCCGAGTTGTTCCCAGATTTTGCGCGGAGCACGTGTCAGGAACGGTTGCAAGAGGATGGAAGCGATCCGCAAGCTTTCAATTAAATGTGACATTACCGATGCCAGTTCATTGCGTTTTGCTTCATCACGAGCCAGAGCCCAAGGCTGAGTCTCGTCAATGTATTTGTTGCTGCGGCTCACAAACTGGCTGATCGCTGTCAACGCTACGGAAAATTGCAGATTTTCCATGGCTTGCTCTACTTTCTCCACAGCAGCAAGACCCGCTTCTTCAAGAGAAGCATCAAATTCAGTCACACCGGAAGTAAACTCAGGCGCTTTACCTTCGAAATATTTGTCCACCATGGCTACCGTACGGTTCAACAGGTTTCCAAGGTCATTGGCCAGGTCGGAGTTCACACGTTCTACAAAGCTTTCTGGAGTAAACGTACCATCTGAACCAAATGGAACTTCACGCAGCAGGTAATAACGCAGTGCATCCAAACCATAACGGTCAATCAGAGTTACCGGGTCAACAACATTGCCTTTTGATTTGGACATTTTGCCGTCTTTCATCAACAGCCAACCATGAGCGAATACTTTCTTCGGTAAAGGCAGATCCAGTGCCATCAGCATAATCGGCCAGTAAATCGTATGGAAACGAACAATTTCTTTACCTACCAGATGCACGTCTGCTGGCCAGAATTTGTTGTAAAGTGTTTCGTCGGATGATCCATAACCCAGAGCTGTAATATAGTTGGATAAGGCATCAATCCATACGTATACAACGTGTTTCGGATCGCCTTTAACTTTGACGCCCCATTCGAAAGTGGTCCGGGATACGGCCAAGTCTTCCAGACCTGGCTTGATGAAGTTGTTGATCATTTCATTTTTGCGGGACTCCGGCTGAATAAAACCCGGATTCTCTTCATAATATTTCAGCAAACGATCAGCATACTTGCTCATCCGGAAGAAGTAGGATTCTTCTTTGACCAGCTCCACCGGATGTCCGCTATCCGGACTTTTAGCCGAGATAATCTCGCCTTTGTCATTCTTCTCCACATCCACCAGTTGGGTTTCCGTGTAATAGGTCTCATCCGGGATACTGTACCAGCCTTCGTACTCACCCTTGTAGATATCCCCTTGTTTCAGCAAACGGTCAAAGATATCCTGAACCACTGTTTTGTGGCGCTCTTCCGTCGTACGAATGAAGTCGTCATTGGAAATGTCCAGTTTGTTCCACAGTTCCTTGATGCCAACTACGATGTCGTCTATAAAGGCTTGTGGTGACTGTCCTTTCTCTTGTGCCTTGCGCTCAATCTTCTGCCCATGTTCATCGGTTCCTGTCAGATAGTGAGCATCATAACCGCGTAGACGCTTGTAACGAACCATCGCATCTCCTGCCACAGTCGTGTAGGCGTGCCCGATATGCAGTTTGTCACTCGGATAATAAATCGGTGTTGTCAGATAAAATGTTTTTTGATCAGCCATAGATGACTTCTCCTCCTTCATATGGTCCTGCTTTTTCATTGCTTTTGCCTAAAAAAGAACACAAAAAACTCCCGTCCCTATATGGGACGAGAGTTGCTCTCACGTGTTACCACCCAAATTCCCCGTGCTTTTCGCAAACCACAGGCTCTGCCGGTCCTTCGACCGCCCATTAACGCTGGATCACGCCTCAGCCTTACGACAGCCGTTCTAATCAACGTCTGCACGCTCGAAAGAGGTTCCTCCGGGACCATATTCCATCCTCCTCCCAGACCGGTTCTCAGCTCATCCGGCTCTCTGCACTGGGGGTGTGTCTGTACTTATCCCTTCACTGGAAATCATTATACGAAAAATATACTGAAATACTGCCTCCTTTGTCAAGTGGACAGCAATCTTAAATCAACTCAAACCGGCAAAACGACCATTGAATCGTTAATCCGATACCATCACAGACTTTTCAGCCTTCGGCGGCACCAGATCCACTCCGCCTGGATGAAACGGATGGCATTTCGCAATACGCTTTGCCGCAAGCAGCGATCCTTTGAACGCACCGTGCACCTCAATCGCCTCCATCGCGTAAGCCGAGCAGGTAGGATAGAAACGACATGTCGGCGGCTTCAATGGAGAGATATAGCTGCGATACACCCGAATGGGAGCCTGAACCAGTCTGCGGGATAACTTCATCGTCAGTGCTTCCCGTGAGTGTGCTGATGTCCGGATGACACTTTGGCTGGCATATATTCTACACAGTCCTTACAGTACCCGAAAACTTCAAATTTATGATCGACAACCTGGAATTGCTCTGGCGCATCTGCAAGCTGCATCGGGCAAAAAACGATGGGATATGTCTTCTGGCATTTCAGACAAATCATATGGTGATGATGGTGATCCTCGCTGCAATGTGCTCTGAACTTCACCCCATCTTCAAAGATGACCTGTTCCAGCACACCCAATTCCTGCATGACACGCAAATTCCGGTACACCGTGTCAAAACTCAGTCCGCTGTAGGTTTTCCCCATATATTCATAGACGTCCTTGGGTGTTAAATACCCAGGGGATTCGGCAAATAACCGGGCCAGTGTTTTCCGCTGATCCGTAATGCGGAGCCCCTGCGAGGACATGGTAGTAATAATCTGTTCTGTCGACAGCATGACCTAAAACACCTCCTGTCATACGAGCATTCTGCATACATCCAAAGAGCGACTGCAATCCAGCAATCCCTAGATCGGAGTGGTTCTAATTGTCTAGGTATTGTACCCGTTAGCGTGTGGAATCAAAATATGCAAAATGCTGATACTTATGCTTGATTTATATACTTCTAATAATGCCTTAAATGAAGTTCATAGTCAACGAAAGCGCTTAGATACCGCTAATTACAAGCTGAACTAAAAAAGAGCTGCCCCCGTCACTTGCATGACTTGGGACAGCTCTTTCTTCTGACGGTTCAGAAGTTTAATCCTTCGGGCGACTTTTGGGGTGACAGGATATATAGCATATTAACTTTCACTCCAAACCGTCCGTTCCTGGTGACAGGAGAAGTAATTACTTCTCTGTCGGAAGCGGTGTGAACAGCAAGTTGACAGGAAGGTTGCTTCCTGGTGCCGCCGAGAACACAATCGTTACAGCTTCGCCGTACGAACCTGTGCGATAGAGTACACTTTGTTCATTTGGTGCACTTAAGGATTTACTGCTATTCGAAATCTGCACAACCTGACCATTAACGAGTGCCACACCCGAGTATCTACCACCACGAGGGTTGAATGAGATCAGTGTGCGCGGAGCCACATTGTTCAGTGTAATTTTGTAAAGTACGCCGAAGTTACCCGCGTTAGAAGCTTCCGTATAGGCCATAGGGTCTGTGCCGACCAGATTCGGGTCACTTGCATTATCCCCAAGCGGCAGACGAGCAGGCTTCGAACCTACTTCTTGGTCATACGTAATGACACGTGTTGCATTCGGATACGTTCCACGGTTGTGTACACCATCACGATCCAGAACAGGCAGTGTGGACCATACGGCCATCGGATCTTTATTTTCTTCGATCATGATAATGTTGTAATCCAGCCTGTAGTCGCTGAAAACATCAGAATACAGCGAAATAACTTGCCCTTGCTTCATGGGAAGAGCATTGAGTTCAGTAAGAATCAATTTGCTTTCTCCTGGCTGCAGTACAACATTCAATTTTCCAGTGCCATCTTGCATAGACTGGAACCAACGTTCAATTGATAATCTTCCGGCTACTGTTGCGAATGGCGAAGGACCTGCGAAGCCCATATTTTGCTGCTCTAATGTTGCTGCATACATATTATTATTCGTAGCAACAACGTACATTTTCACGTTTTTGCCGGTGTTATTTACATGGTGAATCATGAAACGGGTCTGACCGATTGAAGTCTCTTTGTACACAATCCCTTCCGAATTAACGGTTTCCGGGCTGTTACTGCGAATCAGCACACTTTGTTCATCGTAATAAGTGTACGGAACTTTCTCCATGGCAGGAACTTCACTGCCGTTGAAGCTGAACTTGTCACCTACCGGCGTGAACAACTGATTAAAATCAGAGATAGTATACAGTGTTTCATTGGTGATATTGACATTCTTGGTATAACTGTTACTAGCACCATGTTTGTCCGTAACCGTAATCGTTACTGTTTTCGGTCCCGGAACAAAGAATGCCAGAGCATTGTTTTCCCATTCAGTTTTCACAATAGCATTTTCGTCATCGGTGCTTTGATCAATGTACGTGATCTTTTCACCCATTTTGTATTCTTCCTTGTCCGTCATAAACATCGCTACAGGAGGAAGATTGGGTTTCTGTACCTGAATCGTAACAGAATACGGATCACTCCATTGCCCGCTCGAATCCTGGACAGCATACGTTACCGTATATGTACCTGGTTGGTCAAACGAATCCTGACGACCAGTCCAGCGCTCGTCGACGATGTCCAATCCCTTGGGAGAGCTGGATTTAGTGTTGTATGTCACCGTGTCTCCTACAAAAATCTCTTTTGGTACCGTGAAGCTGGCTACCGGTTTGGTATTCAGGTTCAGTACTACAGTCTTCGCAGACTGATTCACTTTATAAGTAATGTTGAGTGCCTGAGTAATCGACGTCAGTGGCACCATGAACGTATTTTTTTGTTGATAGGCAGGGCCCTTCATCGTTCTGGATTCACCGTTAACTGTGTAAACGCTACTATTCGTTTTGAAGCGAAGCTCATCTTCGCCACTAATAATAATGGTTTCTTTGGTTGTATTATCATATTTCACTTCATAACCAACCCGATCAACCAGTGCGCGGATCGCTACATAAGATACGCCATTTTTAACAGCCATCGGCTGTCCGGCAAGATAGGTTTTGCCGTCTTGCACCATTTTGTTGCTGTTCATATAAAGTGTCAGATCTCCGCCTTTACTTCCGGCTACAGATTGACCGCTTGTAGATGGTTGCTCAACCTCAACTGGAGCTGTTGGAACAGTTGTTTCCTCTCCCGCATCCTCTTCATCAGCAGGATCTATAACAGGGTCAACCGGAGTAACGTCTGTACCTGTTGGTTCATTGGTCACCGGGTTTGTTCCTTCGACTTCATTGTTATCAGACTGTTTTGAATCTGACCCGGACTTTACATCCGATTCCGCGATCGTTTGTTCTTTCTTCACAACCTCCACGGATTTAACATTGGCTGTATTCACTGTTGTTGTATCGCTTTGATCGGCTGCCAGTGCATTCGCTGGAATCGCTGCAAACGCTTGGAATACAGCTAAAGCGGTAAGTACGGATAATTTCTTCTTCAAATTCATTCTTTTTCTTTGGCTCCTTCTGCTCCCATTTTATAAATATCCCCCTCAAAAAGTCATACTATTAGACGCTTACTACCGGGAAAAGTTGCTAAAAATATTTGATAACGATTGTAAACTTTTAATCGAGCGAAAATACTATGAAAATAGTTATCTATTAAACTTTCGTTTTGGAGTGAAGCCAGTTTAAAAACCAGCCACAAATTCCAATAAAAAAACCCTCCAGAACATGGTTGAATAAGCACCATGCCACAGAGAGATTTAGAGATTAAGAGATTTCGAACGTGCTAACGCAAACTAACGGGCAAGCGTCCGGTTGGCTGCAATTCACCTGTTAAGACGTGGGACAATGCGCGAACCACTGCAGGAGTGTTCTCGTAGGTACATACGTAACTTCCCGGCTTTGGAATCTCCAATAGATCATATGGATTACGCAGAGCAACGACAATCAGGGAATGCTTCTCACTAAGTTTTTGAACCAAATAATGTTGCCCTTTCGGAAGATGGCCTGCGGAAGTGTACGTACATACGATGATTTGATCTTCCTCCGACACATCCTTTAGGATCTTGTCCGCTTCATCATAAGTGGGCTGTGTCGTTATTTTGTGCTCCCGAACTCCGCTTCTCAGCTGCGATAACGCCACACCAAGCGAATCTGTGTGAGACCATGGTTCATCCACTTCTGTGCGTTGCACAACCTCCGGCCAGATGACATACACATTCTTTTCAGGGTCTAAGGGAAGCAATCCATCATTCTGAACTACAGTAATGCTATTGGAAGCAATCTCATCCAGCCTGGATTCGATGGAGGCCAGCGACCTTGATGATTCATCTTTCACTTTTGTTGAGAACGTGATCCCGTCCTCATCAGATCCATTCGACACAGCATCATCCTCTTCCATGGAGACAAACGTATGCTCCCACTGACCACAACGTGCTGCCTTCCATGAAATAATACGTTCCAATGCCTGGTTAATGGTGGCTTCATCCACTCGTCCAGTACGAACGGCTTCCACAACAGCTTCCACAGCAGAGATTTGATCTTGCAGTGTGTGACTGACCAGAATTAGATCAGCACCTGCCTCAACGGCAAGAACGGCTGCCTCGGCCACACCATATGGCTTGGCTATCGCATGCATTTCCAGACAGTCTGTAATAATAATGCCGTCAAAGCCCATTTCTTCGCGTAACAGCCCCGTCAATACTTTACGGGACAATGTAGCTGGAATCGGCTCCGGTTCAATTGCCGGGAAGATGACGTGAGCAGTCATGATAGCATCCACTCCGGCCTCAATAGCGCGATGGAACGGCAGAAGCTCCACCTGATCCAGTCTGTTCCGGTCGTGAGGTACAGTGACCATACCCAGATGTGAATCCACCGCTGTATCTCCATGTCCCGGAAAATGTTTGGCTGTCGCAGCAACACCTCGGGATTGATACCCTTTGATGGCTGCGGCACCATGAGCAGCTACACTCTCCGCATTCTCGCCATAGGAGCGCACGCCGATGACCGGGTTAAGAACGTTATTATTCACATCCAACACTGGAGCGAGGTTCATATCGATACCGATGCTTTTTAACTCATGACCTAGAATTTGCGCACATTCCAAGGTATAGTCGGGATTCCCCGTAGCTCCAAGCGCCATGTTTCCAGGTACCTGGGTCACTCCCTCTTGGTCAATCCGGGCCACCATCCCGCCCTCCTGATCCACGGAGATCATCAGGGGTAAATCTCCGGCTTCAGCCGCGATCGCTTGCAAGTCGGCAGACAGTCGTTTTAACTGGTCTACGCTTTCCACATTCCGTCTGAAATAGATGACGCCTCCAACATGATAATCATGGATCAATTGATTGATCTGTTCATCCGCATGCTGTCCATGGAATCCACACATAAACAGCTGTCCTACCCGCTGTTCCAACGAAAGCTGATCGATCGAATTCATACGCATGCTTTCCTCCCCATTATGAACCTGCTCTTTGGTTCGACCTGAATTCGGATGGTTTCATGTGAAAATGTTTATGAAATACTTTGGAGAAATATCGCCGCTCCTTATACCCCGTCGCTTCTCCAATGGCTGTAATACTCCATTCCGTGGTACTCAATAATAAAGCTGCACTCTCCATCCGCTTATGGGTCATATATTCAACAAAGGTTACACCCATCTGGTTTTTGAACAGCTGACAAAAATAACCCGGACTGATCCCCAGCCAGTCAGCTACCTCATCAATGCCCAGATCACATTCCAGTCTGGCGTTCATATACTCGCACGCAGAACTGATCAACTCAGACACAGAAGGGCGAGGAACACTTTTCTTGTCATGACAAACATAAGCAAGTGCCTCTGCCAGTTCGATTAATTCCTTGATGGAGGTTGCTGAATGCAATGCACTCCAGAAGTGTATTTCGTCCTGTTCAGCCATGACATGTACTTCGCGCAATTCACGAAGCATATGTACCAGCAGAAAACGCAGACTATTTTCGGCTACGCCATCCAGCGTACTCTTATGCTCGCTCATTCGATGTTTGAGCCTCACTAGCAGGTCTATCAATCCTTGTTTATTTCCCTGTCTGATCCAGCGGGTGATCAAGTCCAAATCCTCTTTTGTAATCCACATTGTTGTCCTGCTGGAAGGTTCTTTGGATGACATCATAGAGTGCTCAGCAGATTCTTGTTCCAGCGCATCGCTGCGCTGATTAGAATCATTCATGATTAGTAATCGCTGACAGTGCCGGTATCGCTCAGCCATCTGATCATCCAGTTTCACAGGCATAACATCCTGAATGACCCTTGTCTTCATGCCTGAACCTATCTCAAATGTCATATCTAGTTCCAACTGAACCTGTTGAGCCAGTGCATCTGCTCGCAGTCTCCATTCATCTGACGCCTCCACCAACATGCACCATTCTCCCTTACGGGCCGAAATCAGCAGAGTTCCTGCACAAATCCGGTCTGTAATCTCCCTAAGTTTGGAACGGATCATTCCATGCCAGCTTTGATGCCGAGCCCCAGACCATCCGATCGAATGTTTAAAATAACCCGACACATCGATAAGCAGCAGGATATATCGTAACGAAGATGCCTGTGGTTCGGGGGAAGAAGGAGGGGAAGAATATAATGAATCTTCCTCTTTTCGTATCAGGTCAATGATATGTTTGTGCCTTACCCATACTTCCATCTCCGATTTGCGGTGGCGTTCGGCCTCCACTTCCAACCGTTTCTTCTGAATCTGACTAGCCAGCTCACGTAATTTCTGTTCCAGATCCAGATAATCGATTGGCTTGCATATGTAATCATGGACATTGTGACGAATGGCTGTACGAGCATACTCGAACTGCTGATATCCTGTCAGCAAAATAATCTCGCAAGTTTCACCTTGCTCACGTAATATTTGAATCAGTTCCAGACCATCCATAGATGGCATGCGAATATCACATAACATGATGTCAGGGTGACATTCTGCAACTTTATCCAGTGCTTCGGACCCGCTTCTGGCCGTACCTACAATTTCAATGCCCATGTCTTCCCATGGCAAAATAAAACTCAAATTCTCCAAAATCGGCAGCTCATCGTCAACCAACAACGCGGTTAGATTCATTCATCTTCCCCCTGCTCATATTGTGGAATAATACATTGAATGATCGTGCCATGTCCCGGAGAAGAACATATAAACACTCCGTATCCGGCCCCATATTGAATCCTTATCCGATCTGCAACACTTCTTAAACCCAGCCCTCGACGCTCTGCCATTGAAGACAGCTGCTTCGTTCCCTCAGCCATGATGTATTCAGGCGGGTCTTCTGCCATGTATTCGAATCGAGCCAACATTTCCTGGGGAATACCGATACCATTATCCTCAACTCGCAGCACCAAGTTATTCCTTTCCACAAATGCACTGATCCGAAGTACACCCTGATATTCAATTCCCTCGAACCCGTGCTGAATACTATTTTCCACAAGGGGTTGGAGAGTAAGCTTGAGTATGGAAGATGTGTACAGATGAGACGGAATGTCGATCTCATACCGGAACAAATCACTGAACCTGTAATGCTGGATCTCAAGATAACTCTGCAAGTGCCTTAGCTCCTCACTGAGCGAAATCTCCTCCTGATCCTGGATACTGATCCGCAGCATATTGCCAAGACGTGTCACCATTTCACTTACTTTACGCCCTTCTCCCCTCATGGCTAGTCCGTTAATAGATTCCAGCGTATTAAATAGAAAATGAGGTTTGATCTGGGCTTGAAGTACGCGCAGTTCTGCCTTGGCCTTCTGTTCCTGCTCTGCACGCACACGTCGGAACAGACCTCCGATCCGATCCAGCAATTCATTGAATCCTTGGGCGAGCAACTGCATCTCGTCAAAGCCACTTCCTTCGACCCGGGCATTAAAATCCCCGTCATCTACACGTCTCATGAATCGTACGAGCACCGCAATATTGCCGGTAATCCGGTTCATGAAGAACACATTGAAAACCATCGCAGCAAGCAGACACAGCAGAATGATAATAATCGACCAGCCTGCGAACACATTCGTCTCTGCGGATAATGCTTCCCATGAAGCAACACTGACCAGACTCCAGTTATAGTTTTTCAGATGATATTGTGAAATGATGCTTTCACTGCCATCGAACACTGCTCTGGTGCTGCTGAATCCCGGTCCGTAAATTCCAGATCGCACACCCAGATTCTCCATCTTCTCTCCGCTGTAGCGTCCGGAAGGATCGTATACGATCAGACCCTCTTCATTGATCAGCAGGAACGAAGTATCCTGTGCAGAATCACTTATCTGCAGATGGCGGAAGATGCGGTCCATCTCCCCTTTTTTAATCTGAACGACAAGGACCCCAATATTCTGAAAATAACTAAGTTCCTTGACTAACCGAATCTGAGTAAAGACAGGCTCTACGCCCGTCAGTTCAGGATATTCCAGAGGGGCCAGCCATTTGGGCACGCCGTTGAGCTCCTGGATTTCTTTGAATATTGGATGAACCTTAAATTGTTGAAAAGGTAGTGCTTGAAAATTTTCCTTCGTAAATATAGAGACAATCTGGTTGTCCTGGGACGAACGCGGACGCAAATCATACAAGAAGGCATAACTGATGAATGGGTAGTTGTATAAAAGGGAACGGAAATTACGCTGACTGGCATTCAGCGACAATTGATTACCGATTCCAAGATCCTGTTTGCTCGGATCTTTGGCGTTCAAAGCCATCTGGAATACCGATGTGGCGATGCCATTGTCCGTGACATTGTTGATCTGCTGAAAAACATTCTCGATATTATAGCTAATCGCCTGGAGTGCATATTCAGACTGCTGATTGTATTTTTTCTCAATCGTATGTGATGTGACCAAGAACATGCCGATTCCAAGCGTGCACATCGGTACAATGATGAGCAACAGAAATGCCATGGCCAGCTTCATCCGCAAGTTCATTTCCCGTTCTCCCTATATAACGCATCGTTAATTAACCTTTAACACTACCTGCCGTTACACCTTCAATGATTTTCTCCTGCAATATGGCGTAGATTACAACAACCGGTACAACACTATATACAATGCCTGCTGACATCTGGGCATAATTCATTTGATACTGATCACGAAACTGGACCATGCCGACGGGCAATGTACGCAGTTTATCAGTGGA
Organism: Paenibacillus sp. E222; assembly: GCF_013401555.1. Classification (NCBI taxonomy): domain Bacteria; kingdom Bacillati; phylum Bacillota; class Bacilli; order Caryophanales; family Paenibacillaceae; genus Paenibacillus; species Paenibacillus sp. E222. The sequence goes on along the minus strand of NZ_CP058552.1, from coordinate 3,722,020 downwards.
TAAGAAATAGTTGGCGAGTAAAAATTCGTTCCAGTTGCCGAGGAAATTCACGATAAACACCGTAACAATGGCTGGAACTGTAAGGGGTATCACTATTCTAGCAAAGATACCCGGAGCCCTCAACCCATCCATAACAGCGGCTTCCTCAATTTCTCCAGGGAGCGACCGCATAAAGGCTGCCAAAATAATAATCGTGAACGGAATTGCATTCGCAACATAAGGAATGATCAGCGCCAGATGAGTATCCAGAATGCCGAGCTTGCGGACAAGCAAGTAAATCGGCAGCATGAGCGCATTGTTTGGAATCAGCATACCCGCCAGAATGAGACTGTACAGAAACATGCTCCATTTGCGATGTCTCATCCGCGTTATAGCAAAAGCAAACATGGCACCAAGTATAATGGTTCCAACTGAGGACAAGACCGAAATGTACATACTGTTCCAGAAATACGTTCCAATCTTGGCATTTACCCAAGCCTCCACGTAGTTATTAAACACCCATGTGGAAGGCAGACCGAACGGATTCAGTGCGATCTCATTGTTATCCTGCTTAAATGAAGAAAAGATTACGAATAAAAAGGGAAACAGAATTGCAAGTAGATACAGCATCAACAAAACATGAGGTATACTGCCTTTTATGCTCTTTGCCATCAATATTCCACCCTTTCGTTGCGTCTCGCCACCAGCAACTGATATACCGCGGTGAGCACAAGCGTCAGAGCAAAGATCAGAACCGCAATCGTATTACCATAGCCGTATTTAAAATTGGTAATCGCATATTTGATCATATACGTAGCAAGCACTTCAGTAGAGCCTGCAGGCCCACCTTTGGTCATAACCAGAACAATATCAGCTGCCTTCATCGCCCCCGCAATGGACAGCATGATGACGACGGAAATGATAGGTCTGATAAGTGGCAATGTAATTTTGAATGCTCTTTGTACGGCTGTTGCACCATCAATGGCTGCCGCTTCATCCAAATCCTTGGGAATAGCCAGAATGGCTGCCAAAACCATAACAATATAGAATCCCGTCCACTGCCAAGCATTGGTTACGAGAATGGATATCATTGCGAACCGATTATCGGACAGCCAATAGACCGGCGAAATTCCTACCGTTTCAAGTAACTGATTCAGCAGGCCGATGTTAGGCTCATAGATGAAGCCCCACAGAATACCGATGACGGCCGTTGACATAATGGACGGCAAAAAGACGGCTGTTTTGTACAAACCCTTCAATTTCTTTACGTTCGCTATGAGCAGGGAAAACAGCACAATGATAGGTACCTGGATCAAAACGGAAAATGCGATAAAGAAACCGTTATTGCGAGTTGAAATCCAAAAACGTTCATCTGTCAATGCCTTTGCATAATTGGACAGTCCCACAAAACGCGGCTCTGCGGATACCCCATTCCAACTGGTCAGACTGTAATAGAGTGAACTGCCGATAGGATACAGGAAAAACATGATAAACAAGATCAGTGCAGGCAACACAAACAACGTATAGATCAGCGGGCTGCGGAGTGAAGTGTTCATGATCTACCTCCTTCAGTGACTTCAACTTCTTATGCTCATGTATAGAGCAGATTCCTCAGCAGTGTAATTCTTTAGAAAGGACCAAGGGTTTTACCCCGGCAGAGTTCCAACCGGGGTAAACCAGCATGGTGTTAGCAGTTACGTTTCTTTGCTTGAATGATCGTGTATTGTTTATTCTACTGAAGCATTGGCCTCTTCCTGAACCTTTTGCAATTCTTCGGCCATCTTCTCTGGCGTCGTTTGTCCACCAATCAGCTTCTGAATTTGCAGATTGCTGATCTCTGTCGTTACATCAGCCTGAACGAGCGCATCAAATGCCGGGAATGAAGTCTGGGACGCATTCAGAACAGCTACAATTTCTTTCATCAAATCGTCGGTGATGCTGTCTGTCAGCACTTTTTCATCCAGTTTCATGGCTGGTAACACACCATCTTCTACGAGTCCACGCACTTGCATATCTTCGTTGTAGAAGTTTTTGATAAAGGCTTTAACCGCTGCCAGCTTCTGAGGATCATCCGCAACCGCTGCGGAGAAGCCGTATCCGTTATTGACGTCACGCATCAAGGCTGTTTGATCTCCTGCACCATTCTCTACCGGAGGCATATTGAAAAAACCAACCTTGCCGATGAGCGATTCACCGCTCTGTCCTTCCTTAAATACGGATGATTTCCATGTTCCGTCGTACATCAGAATCGCTTCACCACTCGTAAATTGAGTTGTATATTCAGCATATTCAAAGCCAAGCTCACCTTTTTGAAGTAACCTTTATCCACCCATTCCTTATGCTTCGCAAATCCTGCAACAACGCCTGGATCAGTCCACTTGGCTTCGCCTGTTGCAAACTTCGCCGTAATATCAGGACCAGCGTAACGGGACCACAGATGGTTCGTTAACATGAGTGGAACCCAGCCTGCTTTGGAAGCAGAAGCGAGTGGAACCTTGCCGTCAGCTTTGATCTCAGCGAGCATATTATCCAGTTCAGCCATTGTTGAAGGCGCTTTCCAACCCTTTTGTGCAAAATACTCTTTATTGTAGAAGAATCCTTCACCCGATCCACCAATAGGCAGTCCGTACACTTTGCCTTCATAGGTAAATGGTTCAAGTGATGAAAATTGGTCCTGGATGCCCAGCTCTTGCAAGATCGGTGTGAGATCCAACAACATGCCCTCTTTAGCATATACTTTAGAATCCGGACTACCGAACAATTCGAAGATATCCGGCGGATTGCCCGCTGCCATCTCTCCACGAAGTTTCTCCTTGCGGTTTACATCGGATTCAACTCCGTCCAGTGTAAAGGTCAGGTTGGGTACTTCGCTCTCCACTTTGGCTACAACGTCCTGCAGAATGGCCAGCCTTTTTTGTTTGTCGGCCCCCACCTGGGTGTGACGGAGAAGCATCTCAACCGGTTCCTTGCTTGTCTCCTCAGGCGCATTGCCTGCTCCCTGTTGTGGTTCGTTACTTGAGCTCGAACAACCTGCCAATGTCCATGATGTGATAAGTAATAATGAAAGCAGTAATGTCATTCCTTTTTTCATTCGTATGACCCTCCTCAAGATATTGAGCATTTGGCTTTACACTCTGATTATAAAAAGTTGTAGCTTACATCGTAAGGATGACAATTCATCAATGGAGGGATAAAATCCTTCACTGGACAAATAATCATGCATTTACAATCGATAACAGCAAAAAAACAGCCCCTGCGAAACATGTTCGCAAAGACTGCTTGGTTGGAAGAACTGTATACAACTGTAGTTACTTTTTGGAGCAAGTCATACCCGCTGTTTCCGCACGACCTTGTTCAATCAAACGATACGCCCGCTGCACTTCCTCATCACTTGGAGAAGGAACGCCATCCAGCGGATAGGCCTTCCCCATCGCCTGCCATTTGTAAATACCCATCTGATGATAAGGCAGGATTTCGAACTTCTCGACTCCATTTAGCGTTCCAATAAACCGCCCCAGATTGAGCAAGTCTTCTTCCTCATTGTGAATCCCTGGCACATACACGTGGCGAATCCACATTTTTCGTCCATTGTCCGATAACCACTGTGCGGTGCGCAATGTTCTCTCGTTGGATTTGCCTGTCAGCTTGATATGTTTCTCATCATTGATGTGCTTCAGATCCAACAAAACCAGGTCTGTGTTATCCAACAAATCATGAATCCGATCAGGTTCATTAAAACCGTTGCTGTCCAGCGTAGTATGCAATCCCCAGCGGCGTTTCGCTTCTTTGAAAACTTCTGCTACAAAATGAGCCTGTAATGTTGGCTCCCCACCGGATACCGTAAGTCCTCCGCCGGAACTGCGATAGTAGGACAGGTATGGCTCGATTTCAGCCAATACCTCCTCCACGCTCATTTCCCTGCCACCATCCAGTGCCCATGTATCCGGATTGTGACAATACTGGCATTTGAGCAGACATCCTTGCATAAAAAGCACGAAGCGGATGCCTGGGCCGTCAACCGTCCCGAAAGTTTCGAGTGAATGAATATGTCCATTAACCATGCTGCCTCTTCCTTTCTGTATCGCATCCGCTGTGCGTTTAATATGAAGATTCTTCTCCTTTGAACCGTTAAGTTAAGCCTGAGTTACATCGAACCGTGGAAGGTCCGGTTAATGACATCGAGTTGTTGCTCACGTGTCAGTTTGATGAAGTTAACCGCGTAACCGGATACCCGTACTGTCAGCTGCGGATAGTTTTCCGGGTGATCCATCGCGTCAATCAACTGCTGACGATCAAATACGTTCACGTTCAGATGGTGTGCCCCTTGACCAAAGTAACCGTCCATCATGGCAACCAGATTGGATTTACGTGTGTCTGACTCTTTTCCGAGTGCTTTAGGCACGATGGAGAATGTATTAGAGATCCCGTCAAGGCTGTGTTCGTACGGCAGTTTGGCTACTGAGCCAAGGGATGCCAGTGCACCTTTTTTGTCACGACCATGCATTGGGTTCGCTCCTGGTGCAAACGGTTCGCCTGCTTTACGGCCATCCGGTGTTGTACCTGTTTTCTTGCCGTAAACCACGTTCGATGTGATCGTCAGTACAGACTGTGTTGGGATCGCATTACGATACGCTTTGTGTTTGCGAATCATGCCCATGAAGCTTTCAACCAATTCAACAGCGATGCTGTCGACACTGTCCTCATTGTTACCGTAACAAGGGAATTCACCTTCAATTTCAAAATCAATTGCGATGCCTTGTTCGTTGCGGATCGGTTTAACTTTGGCATATTTGATTGCACTCAGAGAGTCTGCTGCAACCGAGAGACCAGCGATACCACAAGCCATCGTACGTACGATATCGCGGTCATGCAGGGCCATTTCAATACGCTCATAGCTGTATTTGTCATGCATGTAGTGAATAACGTTGAGTGAGTTCATATACAGTTTGGCGAGCCATTCCATCATCGGTTTGAAACGTTTCATCACTTCATTGTAATCCAGCACTTCGCTTGTAATCGCCGGATATTCAGGTCCAACCTGTGCTCCCGATTTCTCGTCACGACCACCATTGATTGCATACAGCAATGCTTTTGCGAGGTTGGCACGAGCGCCGAAGAACTGCATTTGTTTCCCGATCTTCATCGCAGATACGCAGCAAGCAATACCATAATCGTCTCCGTAGATCGGACGCATCAGATCATCATTTTCATACTGGATGGAACTCGTTTCGATGGATACTTTGGTACAGTATTGTTTGAACGCTTCCGGAAGCTTGGTGGACCAAAGTACCGTAAGGTTCGGCTCAGGTGCAGGACCAAGGTTGTTCAGGGTGTGCAGGAAACGGAAGCTGTTTTTCGTAACACGGGTCTCTCCATTTACGGACATGCCACCGATGGATTCCGTTACCCATGTTGGGTCTCCACTGAACAATTCATTATAATCCGGTGTACGCAGGAATTTGACGATCCGCAGTTTCATAACAAAATGGTCAACCAGTTCTTGAGCCTGTTCTTCAGTTAGCAAACCTTCTTGCAAATCACGTTCGATGTAAATATCAAGGAACGAAGAAACACGTCCCAAGGACATCGCCGCACCGTTTTGCTCTTTGATCGCAGCCAGGTAACCAAAGTAGAGCCATTGGAACGCTTCTTTCGCGGTTGTGGCTGGCAAGGAAATATCGAAACCGTGCATTTCACCCAGTTGTTTCAATTCTTGCAATGCACGAATCTGTTCGGACAGTTCTTCACGCAGGCGAATGACATCTTCATCAATCACGTCGACTTCAAGTGCATTCAGTTCGCCTTTTTTATTTCGAATCAGGAAGTCCACACCATACAGAGCTACCCGGCGATAGTCACCGATGATCCGGCCACGGCCGTAAGCATCAGGCAGACCGGTAATAATCCCTGCTTTACGTGCTGCACGCATTTCAGATGTGTAAGCATCAAATACGCCCTGGTTATGTGTTTTGCGGATGTTCGTAAATATATCAATGACGCCTTGAGGCATTTCAAAACCATAAGCTTCACAAGCATCAATCATCATGCGAATTCCACCGAATGGCTGAATGGAACGTTTGAATGGAGCATCTGTTTGAACACCAACAATCTGCTCTTTGGATTTATCCAGATAACCTGGTTGGTGAGAAACAATCGTCGCTGGCGTATTTACGTCAACATCGAGTACCCCGCCGTTATCGCGCTCTTTTTTGGTCAGATCAGAAACGATATCCCATAACTCTTTCGTATTCTGAGTTGCACCTGCAAGAAATGCTTCGTCGCCATAGTAAGGTGATAAGTTGCGTGCCAGAAAATCATTCACATCTACGGATTTCGTCCATGTTCCTTTGGTAAAGTTTCTCCAACCTGTTTGTTGTTTGACATCTTTTTCGATCACCGACATAGTAATCCCTCCACAAATTTGGATTTCCGGACACATGACAGGATGCTTCACTCGTCTCATCTGTGCCCAGAGCCGCGATTAATGTGATAAATTTCACATGTAAACCGGAACATGTTCTCTCTACTTGGGAACCGGAACCGCGGATGAATGTTTTTCTTACATTTTCAGTATACGTCTTCGTTCTTTCATCATCTGTGATTTTTATCACAAAGTTTGTGACCATCCTCACTTCACCTGTGCTGTATCAAGTTGAACCCTAAATTATTCACACTTATCCACTGCGCGGGCAGAACAACTTCCGATCGCTGTTCAAATCCGATTTCCCGGATTGAACAATATAATTTGAACGAAAGGATATGTACACTAGCCACTCCGAGGATAGAACAACCTTCCGATCGCTGTTACCCCCAGATTTTGTTGATTCCCTTTATAAAAGGTAAAATCCGGGGATAAAGGCGAGCGCTATCGCTTCTTCAGGTTTTTTCTCTCCTCTCCGTTATCGTGTACATGTATGGTCCAAACTATATAGCATAGAAGGTTGAAATCGTGCTTAAAAGCGAACGCTTCGCTTCTTCAGTTTTTTCTGCCCTCTCCGTTATGGTGTGACTACCTGGTTCTAAAAGTAACATCACGAATTCCGTGTAACCTTTTACAGAAAAGACGGCAATCGGGGCTCCCCTTTCGGGGAACCCTGACTATACCTGCCTAAATCCTGCTGCTGCTTTAGTTGTTATTCAAACTTGCCGTAGAAAGCATTGCGGTATACATCTGCCAGTTCAGTCACCAGCGGCAGTTTTGGATTGGCTGTTGTACATTGGTCCTCGAATGCGCGGTCTGCCAGATAATCGACATGTGCCTCAAAGTCTTTGGCATCGAATCCGATTTCCTGGAACGACTCTTCAATCCCCAATGTTTTGTTCAGTTTGCGAATGGCATTGATGAGGCTGGTAACCCCTTCTTCTGTCGTACGTGCAGGCAATCCCAGAATGCGGGCAATTTCGGCATAACGCTCATCTGCCACAAAGTGCGAATATTTCGGGAACGATGCAAACTTCGTCGGTTTTTTCGCATTGTAGCGAATGACGTGTGGCATCAGGATCGCATTGGTACGTCCATGTGCGGTGTGGTACTGACCACCCCATTTGTGTGCCAAGCTGTGGTTAATGCCCAGGAATGCGTTGGCAAAAGCCATACCGGCAATCGTCGAAGCATTATGCATTTTCTCACGAGCCAATTTGTCACCTTGCAGCGCCGATTGCTCGAGATACTGGAATACCAGTTGAATCGCTTTGATCGCGAGTCCATCCGTGTAATCATTCGCCATGACGGATACATATGCTTCGATGGCGTGAGTCAATACGTCCATACCTGTATCCGCAACAGCGGTTCTAGGCAGAGAGTATACGAATTCCGGGTCTACGATGGCTACGTCTGGTGTTAACTCGTAGTCTGCCAGTGGATATTTCGTATTGCCTTGATTTTTGTCCGTGATGACCGCGAACGATGTTACTTCCGAACCTGTGCCCGAGGTTGTCGGGATCGCTACGAATTTCGCTTTCACGCCGAGACGTGGATATTTGTAAATCCGTTTGCGGATATCCATGAATTTTTGCTTCAAATCGTTGAAATCTGTGTCAGGATATTCATAGAACAGCCACATCGCTTTGGCAGCATCCATCGGTGATCCCCCGCCGAGTGCGATAATGCAGTCTGGCTGGAAGCGGCGCATCATTTCCGTACCGCGGTCTACCGTTGTTGTGGACGGATCGGGTTCGACATCAGAGAACACTTCAATCGCTACCGGCATTTGACGTTGACGCAGATAGTGCTCCACTTTTTCTACATAGCCGAGTTTGACCATCATCGCATCCGTAATAATGGCTACGCGTGTGATGTCCGGCATTTTGGCAAGATACTGTGTTGCACCTTTTTCGAAGTAGACTTTATTCGGCACTTTGAACCACTGCATATTCACGGTACGGCGAGCCACCCTTTTCACGTTGATTAAGTTCACAGCGGTTACGTTGGAAGAAGTCGAGTTACGTCCATACGATCCGCAGCCCAATGTCAGTGACGGCATGTTGGTGTTGTAGATGTCACCGATGGCGCCGTGTGTGGATGGAGAATTGACGATAATCCGGCCGGTTTGCAGGCGATCTGCGAATTTGCCAATGACTTCTTCGTTCGTCGAATGAATAACGGAGGAGTGACCCATGCCGCCAAAAGCAACCACTTCCGCTGCGCGCTCAATCCCTTCAGCTGCCGTTTTCACTTTGTAGCAAGCCAGTACTGGACTTAGTTTCTCAGCCGACAATGGGAACTTCGTGCCTACCCCTTCTATCTCGGCTACGAGAATTTTGGTGCCAGCAGGGACCTCGATACCGCACATTTGCGCAATACTGACTGCAGATTGACCAACAATCGCCGGGTTCACCGCACATTTCTCAGCATTAATCGCACCTGCGGTCAATTTTGCGGCCTCATCCTTGTTCACGAAGTAACAGCCGTTCGCGATCATTTTCTTTTTCACCTGATCGAAGATCGGTTCTTCGATAATGACTGCTTGCTCGGAGGCACAGATCATGCCGTTATCGAACGATTTGGACAAAATCAAATCCGTTACCGCTTGATTGATATCTGCGCTTTTCTCAATAAAGCAAGGTACGTTCCCTGGCCCTACGCCCAGTGCCGGTTTACCACAGCTGTATGCCGCCCGCACCATGCCTGATCCGCCTGTTGCCAGAATGAGCGCCACATCGTTATGATTCATCAGCGCGTTTGTGCGATCCATGGAAGGATCATCAATCCACTGGATACAATCCGCTGGAGCACCATGCTTCACCGCAGCATCAAGCAGGATTTTGGCAGCTTCCCGGCTACAGTTCTGTGCAGATGGGTGGAAACCGAAGATGATCGGGTTACGCGTTTTGATGGAAATCAGTGCTTTGAACATCGTGGTGGATGTTGGATTGGTTACCGGGGTAATCCCCATGATGATACCGACAGGCTCCGCAATTTTCTGGAAGCTTTCGTATTCGTTATCTTCAATAACCCCTACTGTTTTGTCATATTTGATGCTATGATACACATATTCGGTTGCAAATATATTTTTGGTGATTTTATCCTCATACACACCCCGGCCTGTTTCTTCCACGGCCATCTTGGCGAGCATCATATGTTTGTCCAGACCTGCCAGCGCCATCGCTTGCACGATGCGGTCAATCTGTTTCTGATCCATGGACATGAATGCTGCATGTGCTTTATTCGCTTTGTCAATTAACGTTTGAATATACTGACCTGCTGTCGGTTCTTTTACTGGGGCGACTTCGTTCTTTACAGCCATCTCCCTCATCCTCCTAAAGGTTTCGTATTGGTTTGTCTCTCTTCTTTACATTCACATCGTATCATGGGGAAAGAGTTAATTATGTGATTTTTTTCACAAAGTATAACAAATTTAATTTAAGTTTTTTACTGTCTTTCACTTAGCCATTTACACTTCCTATTTAAACTATAGGGCTGTCAGATTCATCCTCCCCTTCCGAAAGTGAATTTAATCACAATGTTTGAAATTTCGCCATTTTTGCCCCCTTTCCATGCCCCTCAAACAGCAAGATAAGGTATATACTGAACTTAAAAATTGAACCACCGCAATTTGTACCGTCCTTCCCGGCCGAGAGATGACCCTGATCAGGACGGCAACGGTTTGCGGCGAACCACGGGGGCCAGTCCAAGCTGCAGAAGGCCGCCCGATGGACACAAAGGGGAGATAGACTTATGAGAGAACAACTGAGTGTACTGGAAAAACGCGGAAATACCAACTGTTTCTCGGAAGCGAATTTCAACCATCTGCTCGTAACGATGAAGGACAGAACCTATCCGGAAGGCACCCATCTGTATTGGGAAGGAGATGTCTCTGACAAACTTTATTATATGAAACGGGGCCGTGCTCAGATCACCAAATCCACGGATGAAGGCAAAGAACTGATTATGTACATGTATCAATCCGGAGATATGATTGGGCAGGCTGATCCGTTCTTCGGATCGAAACACAGCTTTTCGGCGGAAGTACTGGAGGACAGTGAGATCGGTGTACTGGAGCATAAAGACCTGGAGATGCTGATCTGCCAGCATTGTGACTTTGCGATAGACTTTATGAAATGGATGGGTATTCATCACCGGTTAACCCAAACCAAATTCCGTGATCTGATGTTATATGGCAAACCGGGCGCTCTCTGCTCCACGCTAATTCGATTGTCCAATTCCTATGGCGAGCCTCATGGAGAGCATGTCATGATTCATAAAAAAATAACACACACAGATCTGTCCAATATGATTGGAGCAACCCGTGAAAGTGTCAACCGTATGTTAAGCGATCTGCGTAAAAAAGACGCCATAGAATACGACAACGGCATGATTGTCATCAAGGATCTGCACATGCTCCAGGGCATCTGTCACTGTGAACTGTGTCCTAACGAGATTTGCCGAATCTGACGCTTTCCCCGTCTGATATTCACCTGATATGCAGATAAAAAAAAGCCCTTCTTCCGAGACGAAGATTGGGCTTTTGTTATGCTTAAGATACAGTAGTCAACTCCAGCTTTACTGCATCACGAGGATTCAACTTCATGTCCAAACCGTTTTCCATCAGTTCCTTGTCATTCACCATGATCATCCAGCGTTGGTTCATCCGGGGAGTCACATTTTCGACTGAAACGACAAATTTGTTGTTCTCCGACATTCTCACAATGCCACTGGACTTTAATACATCACGCACCGTACATTCCTGAACATACACCCCGGCATATTGACGATTGAGATTCGGCATAATATTTCCACCGCTCACCTTGAGCAATGTTGTTTGATAAACAACATCGTCTCCCCCACTGTCAGCGGCTTTTACATATATGATCACTTCATCTTTGACATGAAGCTCCATATCCCAATTTTCCGGGTCAATATCCTTGCCATTCAGTTTGACTGCCCAGCTAAGTGAGGAGTCCAGCGAAACTTCCCCTACGGATTGGATCCGCTTGCCATCTGCTGTAAAATCGACAAGTCCACTGTTCAACAGTGCTTTCTTGAGCGTCAGACCTTCACTAAAATCTCTCTTAATGGACTTCGTTGCGTCAGGCAAAAAGGTACTGCCATCCACTGCCACAGTAATTGTATTCTGCGATTCGGTCTCTTTGACGATTGGCTGTTCGGAAGGCTGTGTCTCGCTACACCCGGCTAATATAACCAGAATAAGCAGACATATACCTATGTAACCGGGGATTCTCTTCTTCATGTAGGTAACACCACCCTGCGTAAAATCATTCACCCTGTTGTCCATAACCTCTATTATGGCACAAAATTCATGCAAAAAAAGTGTCAATGCCGTTACTTTTCATCCAGCAGCGTCCATAACTGGTTTGTACAGCACAAAGAGCCTGCAAGCAGGCCCTTTGGCTCCTAATTATCATTAAGGTCTTTGGAGTAGCATCGTTACTGGACACAAGCCTGCATGTAGGTACGGCCTCCGTCTCCATCCTTCAGATACGGATTGAGCCCAAAGAACTGTTCCTCCGACACATAAACGCCTGTCAGCAAACGCCCTTCAAGTAAACCACCGTCCACCTGCACACAGAACGAAGGTGCATCCACATATTCCTGATAGAGCGGAATCTGACCAGATGACTGGTGTACCTTGGATACCTTGCCCTGCTCATGCAGCGGTCGTTCGGAGAAATAGGTAGGTACAATATAACGGGCAATCACATCCAGCTCCTGCACAGTGTAGAAGGTGTCATCACCCAGCCAGGGCGCAAACAGGCGGATCTTCTCATACTGTGACCATACAATCGCCTGAATCAGCATCTCCGCTTGAACAAAACGACCTTCGCCCACATCCAGATACATACGTTCTTCATGAAGGGTGGCTTCAGCCTGACCCCCGTTGGAATCGGGTTGTCTCAATTCACATCCGATACACTTCCAGCCTCTTGCTGTCTGAATCCATTTTTGCAGCACCGCCGGAGCCGTTCCCTGACCATTGCTATTCGTAGAATGAGTCTTCTCTCCTGCAACATCATCATCCTTAACCGACGGGGAATATGAAGTTCGTTTAAATAGCTCCGCAGCTTTTTTGTAGATTAAATGTACCTGGATGGATGCGCTCTCAAGTTCTGCAATATCTTGCTTGCCGTAGCGTACTTCACGGGATAAGCTTTCTTCTCTCATGACAAGTGGCCTCCTCGCTCCGGCCGCCTGCGGCCATTTTATTTACAATTATACTACAACTCGCGACAACATGTGCAGAACCCTGAAGACAAAAACTCCTGATTTCCACTGGAAACCAAGAGCCTTTATGCCAACAGTTCCTTTAGTTTGAGCCGGGGAAGCTGTTACTACTCAACCCACTGCTCTGCCCAGTCTTGAATTTGATTCATAACGGGCTGTAGCGCCTTGCCTTTCTCTGTCAGTTCATATTCAATACGAACTGGCGTCTCCGGATAGACATGACGGATCAGAATTCCTTCGCTTTCCAGATCTTTCATCCGTTCTGACAACATCTTATCACTCATCGATGGAATCAGGTTGGAGATATCCTTGAATCGCTTCGAACCACTCATCAACGTTTGAATAATCAGACCGTTCCAGCGCTTACCCAAGAAAGAAAACGCCGTCTCAAAGCGCGGACACATCCGCAGATCTTGGCCTTCCACATTAATCACCTCTTTAGAGATCACTCAACTTACGTTTAGTTAGTATATTTCATAATAACATATTTAAGTCTCAAAGAAAACGTCTGCCGCTAAAAAGTTAAAATTTTAGAGGCATAACCCAACTTCGATGATACAACTCAGTATACATCACATGGGACAGCGGAACCATGGGAAAATATCGTCTAACTCCCATGTAGCTATCTTACCCAAAAAGTTCCTTTTATTAACCAAAAAAACCTTGCTGCCTCAGTCATACTTGACTTGGAGAAAGGTTCTTTGGTATATCATTTATTTTATGCGTTCACACAGCCAATTTGCAGCTTAAACCAGCACGTTACCAAGTGATCTTACAGGTTCGCTGAAGCCATATTCCGGCTTAACGTTACGCGTAGGATATGCCCACTTCACACCATTGCTGATCACTTTTAAAATTTCCGGATTGTAGAAGGTCGGGTATGTTTCATGACCTGGACGGAAATAGAAGATTTTTCCCGAACCGCGGAGGAACGTACATCCGCTCCGGAATACCTCTCCGCCTTGGAAATTGCTTACAAACACCAGCTCATCCGGCACTGGAATATCGAAGAATTCCCCGTACATCTCTTCTTTTTCCAGAATTATTTTGCTATTGATGCCCTCAGCAATTGGATGAGACGGATTCACACACCAGATAATCTCCTGCTCATTGGCTTCACGCCATTTCAGATCACAACTTGTGCCCATCAGCGCTTTGAATGGCTTAGAGAAGTGACCAGAGTGCAGCACAATCAACCCCATACCATCCAGGACCCGCTGTGCAACCTTCTGTGTAATCTCGTCGCTCACACGATCATGCGCCATATGTCCCCACCATATAAGCACATCTGTAGAATTCAGCACCTCATCACTTAATCCGTGCTCAGGCTGATCTAGTGTTGCAGTGCGAATGGCGAAGCCTTCGCCTCCCAGTCCGTTTGCCAACGCCATGTGCAAACCGTCAGGGTAGACTTCCCTTACTTCATCGTGAATTTTCTCATGGACAAATTCATTCCAAATGGTGACGTTAATCATATTCAATTTCCCCCTAGTGTAACTCTAAACCCACCACATATCTCCCAGCGGTTCTTCAATCAATACTTGTTGGAGATTTTGCACAGCTTTAGAGAATCCTTCTTCTACCGACATCAGACCATCTTCGTGTTCAATACTTACGACATAATCATATCCAACCAGACGCAGAGCGCTAATAATATCAGCCCAAGTTTTGTTATCGTGACCATAACCGACCGAGCGGAATTGCCAAGCACGATCAAGCATGTTTGTATAATCCTGCATATCTGTTACACCATATTTATTCACGTTAATTGGATCAATAGTTGTATCTTTCGCATGGAAGTGATGAATCGCGCCTTCACGTCCCAGAATGTGGATCGCTTGCACCGGATCAATACCTTGCCACCACATGTGGCTTGGATCCAGGTTGGCGCCAATCACTTCGCCTGCTGCTTCACGCAGTCTCAGCAAGGTCGCTGGTGTATGCACGGAAAATCCACCGTGCAGCTCCAGTCCCACTTTCACATTGTGATCTGCAGCGAACTTGCCCCACTCTGTCCAGTAAGGGATAACTTTGTTGTCCCATTGCCATTTAAGAACTTCCTGGAAGTCATTCGGCCATGGTGCAACAGGCCAGTTCGGATATTTGGCATCCTCATGGTCTCCCGGACAACCAGAGAATGTATTTACAACAGGCACTTCCAGTTTCTCAGCCAGTTCTACTGTCTTAACGAAATCATCGTGGAATCCTTTCGCAATATCCTTTTGTGGATGGAGCGGGTTACCGTGACAGCTCAATGCGCTGATAGTCAGACCACGGGATTCTACTGCATTTTTGAAATTTTTCAATGCTGTTGGATTGCTCAGAAGCTCATCCGGTTTGCAATGAGCATTTCCGGGATGTCCACCAGTTCCGATTTCTACTGCTTTCAAGCCTTTGGATGCAACATAGTCAAGTGCATCCTCCAATTTACGTCCTCCGAATAGTACCAAAAATACGCCGAGTTTCAAGTGCGATTCCTCCCTAGATTAAATATCATATTATTTGCTGGTTTTATGAACAATGAACTGCATAAAAATACCGTTCAGATCACATGATTGTATCGTTATTGTGGAAAATCAAGAGCTATTCTATCCTGAAATTAAACGTAAGAATACTGGTTATTTCATTGGAAATGACATCCGGTCGGTTTAGTCGAAATAAACCGCTTTGCCTGTCTGAGCAGACTCGTAGATCGCTTCAAGAATCTGAGTAACCACGATGGCTTGTTCAGGTTTTACAACTGGATCCTTGTCTTCTATGATCGCTTCAAGCCACATTCTAGCTTCACGATCCGCTTCATTTTCTGCACTACCGGAATAAAAAGCGACTCCGCCTGCGTCCAGATCTACCTTGGTTTCAAACAGACGGCTGCGTTTCTCGCCATTGATACGCAGACCATCCTGCATATCCGCGCCACCTTCTGTTCCACAAAGCAGTGTTTTGGCTTCGCCAAATTCAGCAACGTTCAGCGCCCAGCTGGATTCGATAATAATTGTAGCCCCATTCTCCATCGTCACAAAGCCGAATGCAGAATCCTCTACCTTGAATTGTTCCGGGTCCCACGGCCCAAAAGCATTGGCCGCATTCTCACGTTGACCCAGCTTGTGGAACGTTGATCCCATTACACTCTTCGGTTTGTAATTATCCATCAGCCAAAGAGTCAGGTCCAGCGCATGTGTACCGATATCAATCAACGGTCCTCCACCCTGCTTTTCCTCATCAAGGAACACACCCCAGGTAGGCACAGCACGGCGGCGAAGTGCAATCGCCTTACCGAAATAAATATCGCCCAGCTCGCCTTCTTCACACATTTGTTTCAGGTATTGGCTGTCATTGCGGAATCGGTTCTGATACGCAATGGACAGCTTTTTGCCTGTACGTTGTGCGGCTTCCAGCATAGCTTGCGCTTGTGCAGACGTCTTCGCCATTGGCTTTTCACACATTACATGTTTGCCCGCCTCTAGGGAAGCGACCGTGATCACGGAGTGGGAGTCATTTGGTGTACACACGTGTACCACATCAATGCTCTCATCCTTCAGCATCTCGTGATAATCCGTATATACTTTGGCTCCCTCAGCACCGAATTCGGCTGCTGCCTCCTCTGCACGTTCTTTCACAATGTCGCAGAAAGCGACCATACGGCCCTGAGATTGTTTGGACAGGCTGGGCATATGTTTACCTTTGGCGATTCCGCCACAACCAACGATGGCGATATTAAGTACTTTAGACATGAACAAGTCCTCCATTAGCGGCATATTTTCTAATCCAGTTCATACTGCTCTCGATGCTTTGCAGTGGAGGATTCTGACATACATCCTGTTCCACAACAAGCCACTCGGCTCCCGCCTGATCTGACGCTATAGCTACAGCCCCCAGATCTACCTCGCCTTGGCCGAATTCCACTGTCAGGACTTGGCCTTCTGAACGACGCATGTCTTTCCAGTGAACCAGCGGCAGACGTCCCGCATACTTCGCGATGACTTCCGTTGGCGGGTATCCTGCGGCGTGAGCCCAACACGAATCCAGCTCCACTTGCAGATGGGAAGCGGTTACGGTATCATACATCGCGTATAACGCCGGCTGACCCTCAACCTGCTCTGTAAATTCAAAATCATGATTGTGATACATTAACACCATGTCCTGCGCTGCACACTTTTCACCAATCTCATTGAGGGAAGCAAATACGTTATCCCATTGCCGTTGTTCTTCCGACAGGTAAGGGACAATCAGATTTTTGTTTCCGATGGCTTTGTGATAAGCGATCACCCCATCGAGATCCTCAAGCAGACTATTGTACTGAACATGTGTACCCACAATCTCCAGACCGAATTCATCCAGAATGCCCCTTACTTCTTCAGGACTATGCCCGTAAAAGTTGTGGAACTCAACGCCTTGATATCCAAGCTCTGCAACCTTGGCGAGTGTGCCTTTGAAATCGCGCTCCAGTTCATCACGTACCGTATATAGCTGTAATCCAACCTTCAACATCTACCGGCTCACCTCACTTCGAAATCAATTAGTGTGACTGTACAGCCTCTGACTGATTTTCATCTGTATTGTTTTCTGCTGCTGCTTGATAAGTGCTCTCCAGTTGAATGTGTTTGCCCTCAAGCGAGGAGCGCTGGAACGCATGCATAGCTTCAAGCACATGGTAGGCGAGCTTGCCACTGGCCTTGTGTTCGCGTCCGGCTCGAATGGATTCAACCATTTCGGTAACGCCGATTCCGCGCTCGTTCTGTCTGCTTTCAAAAGCAGGCGTCACTGTCTCCCATGTGTCCTGACCGAATCTGCGCAGCTTCACTTCCCCGTTAAAAAAGTTGGGGTCCGGTATGCTCATCGTGCCTTCGGTACCGTAGATTTCAATCCGTGGCAAATCCGAAGCACCCCGGATATCGAAGCTGGTGATCATTGTTGCAATGGCACCTTCCTCAAAATCAATCGTTCCTGCCAGATGTGTTGGCGTCTGTACTTCAAGAGGTGTACCTTCCTTCGGCCCGGAACCAATAACGCGATCTGTGATCTGTACACCTGCTGAAGAACTGATTCTGCGAATCGGTCCAAGGAGGGTGATCAGCGCGGTCAAATAGTAAGGCCCCATATCGAACATCGGTCCGCCACCAGCGACATAAAAGAACTCCGGATTTGGATGCCAAGCCTCCGGCCCTCCACCCATGAAGAATGACGTTGCCGCAATCGGTTTGCCGATCAGTCCTTCTTCAATAGCCTTGCGGGCAGTCTGAATGCCTGATCCAAGGAACGTATCCGGTGCTGAACCAACATACAATCCTTTTTCCTCAGCCAGTTCAATTACCTTGCGACCATCCTCAAGAGAAATGGCCAACGGTTTCTCGGCATACACATGTTTGCCTGCTTCAAGCACAGCCAGATCAGTCAGGGCATGACTGCCAGGAACCGTGAGGTTTAGCACAAGCTCAATCTCCTTATCTTGCAGCAACTCATCTACATTGTAAACGTTTGCGATATTGAATTCATCAGCTCGTTCTTGTGCCCGTTCACGGATCAAATCCGCAACAGCCACCACTTCAATGAGAGGATTATCTTTTAAATTCTCTAGATAAATGGCGCTAATGTTACCGCAACCAATAATGCCCGCTTTCATTTTCTCCACAGTGATGTTCATCTCCTTATGAATGGTGAGAACCTGTAACTTGCATATTTGTAATTGAAGGTTTTGCGCTTACGTGTTGCACTTGAATTTAATACTATGGTATTCCGTTTCGGCATCAATTAAAATGAATAATATGATCGAAACATGAACTATCTGGTCATAATTTTCAAATTGCAAGGAGTATGCCAATGCCGACTGATTATTCCTGCCAGGTTCTTACAGCAGGCTTCTCGTTTCATCGCAAACCTTATATAGGCTTGCATCCTGAGGGAGTAAAGAATTACTTGATGAGGCTCCAGACGGACGGACGTTGCCGAGCC
The DNA here is from genome assembly GCF_013401555.1 of Paenibacillus sp. E222. Taxonomy (NCBI): domain Bacteria; kingdom Bacillati; phylum Bacillota; class Bacilli; order Caryophanales; family Paenibacillaceae; genus Paenibacillus; species Paenibacillus sp. E222. Next base: position 3,703,410 of record NZ_CP058552.1, on the reverse strand, counting down.
CGTATAGACGGCGAGATGTCGCTTGTTGATGCGGGTGATCTGCTTCTGTTTAGTCCAGATGAGCCATATGAACTGAGAATAGACAAAGAGCAAAATCCGATGGGCGAACGACTTGTGGAGAGTGGTGATTACCATATTTTCTTCAATGGGGACTGGGTGGATGAGTGGTGGAAACATCACAAGAGGCCGAACCGGATCAAGGTGCAGCTGACCGAAAGCCTGCTTACCCTGTTTCGTCAGCTCGTACTGGAGCAGCGCCGTATTTCCAATCCTTACCCAGAAATCGCCAGTTATTATATGCGAATTCTTTGTCTTGAAGTGGATCGTATGCTCTCGGAGCATCCGACGATTACTAATACCAACTATGTGGCATATGAGATTAAAAGTTACATCGAGGAAAACGCTTCTTCTCTATTCAAGCTTGAAGATATAGCTACCCATATTGGAATCAGTGTTTCAAGGGGAGTTCATCTCTTCAAAGAAGCGTTTGGTAAAAGTATTATGCAATATACACTGGATGTACGACTGAACATGGCCAGGGAACGGATCATTTTTAGTCCAATGACACTCGAACATGTAGCCGAATCTTCCGGCTTTAACAATTATACGTATTTCCACAGGGTATTCCGCTCCCGGTTCGGCATGTCGCCCAAAGAATTCCGCGTCATTCACCGGGAACAGATGTAATCGCTTCATTAATACGTATACGTATTATCCGTAACCGAAACTTATTTGCGCGCGGCAATCGCCTCGGATACAACCATAGCCAGATCTTCATTGCCAAACATGGATAACACGCCCAATACAGTGTCGTCCGGAATGTCACCGGCTTCCTCCTTGGATACAACTAGCTTCAGCACCTGCTGCAAACGCTCGTTGCTCAGTTGTTCCGGGTAGGCTTGCTGGTACATCTCTTCCGGATCAAGTCCATGATTGACACACCACTGGGCAAATACCAGAATCATCATTTCCTCTTCCTGTTTATACGTCTCAATTACAGCTTCCTCAATCTGTTTGTTGCGTTCTTTTTCATATTCATCCATGGTATTATACTTCCTCCAATATCGTTTAATGAATCATTGGTGCGGAAGGCTTCAATCACACTCCCGCACGACCTTCTTCAAGATTAACTGCGGATAAGCTGTTCAGCCAGGTCATGACTGTCCATGACATGACTTGCACTGATGGCACAGTCATCCGGGGTTTCAAGATTTTCCAAAAATTGATCAATCGCTCCCGTGAATCCTCTTCGGGTCAAAATACTTTCCCAGCTGCCAAAGGTTTCCTTGCGTTCTTGAGCACCGCGTTCCTCATACTTCGCTATTTCCATGTTCAGCACTTCTACCGATCTTCCCCCGCCATACAACTCAAGCTTCTCCAGATCCGCTCCTGCTTGGCGTACCATATCGAATCTCCCATATGCCGTTCTGCCCAGCTTGGCTGATCCAGCCGCATGCAACAGTCGGTCCAGGTCATTTTTACGTATCCATTGATGGAGCAGATGCACATTGTGATCCGAATACCATAACATTAGGTCAAGGATATGAATCAGATCATCATAGATGGTTTCCGCAGATGGACGATCCTGAATACCTGTCCGATGTTTAGTAACTGTCAGCGATTCAAAACCCTGTCCAGCCTGCATCCATTCCTTCGCATTTTGATACAACGGTGCAAATCTCCGGTTAAAACCTACCGCCAAAAGAAGACCCTGTGCTTCCGCAAACGCGGTCATTTCTTCCGACTCCCGCAACGTATAAGACAGCGGTTTGTCCACGTATACTGCCAGCCCCCGCTCCAAACATTGCATAACGATGTCAAAATGAGCTTCTGTCGCTGTATGTACAAACACTGCATCCAGATCCCAGGACAACAATTCTTTCATATCCGTTGTTCCATTGTTTAATCTATAAGTATGCTGTATTTCCTTGACCGGCTCGGGAGAACGGTTCATAATCCCCGTAATTTCCACGTTCGCGTGGGCAGTCAACAGCGGCAAATATACTTTGCGCGCAATATCTCCGAGTCCGATGATCGCAGCACGGGTTCGCTTGGTTGTTTCCATTATGATCATTCCACCTTCAGATGAGTTCTATATTTCTACGTCCTATAGTGTAACCCTTCAGACACCAACATGCCAGTGATTGCAGCTAGAACCAGCACGAATTGTCCATCCTTTGGGTGAACGTGGTAAACTTTAGAGAGATAGCAATACGGATTGGGAAACGATAAGCCCTTCCTGGTCTGAAAGGAGCGTTTGGGATTTTGCGAAAATGGTTATGGCTCCTCCTATATGTTTTACTTGCCGGAGTCACGTTTATTTACAGATATGAACTGCTGGCCTGGACCGATCTGCATCAGTCCATACCACTTTTACTCGCCATGGCAATGTTGTTTGCTCTTGTACCCGTAATTCCGTACAAAATCGTCATTATTGCCTTTGGCTATAGTTACGGTACCGCAACAGCAGCCTGGATATGCTGGCTTGGCACTACGCTTGCTGCACTGCTTGTATACACTGGAGCAAGAACGATATTTAGAAATCAGGCCAGATCCTATCTCGAACGCATTCGGGTTTTGAATCGATTCACAACATGGATGGAAGCTCATCCCTTCATGGGTATCATGTCTATGCGACTGCTGCCCATCGTTCCCCAAATGGCGGTTAATATCTATGCAGGCATCACCTACACCCCATTCTGGGTGTTCATGGTTGCGACAGCGATTGGCAAATTGCCTGCTATTTTTGTTTTTGCCTATGCGGGTTCACAAGCAGAATCATCAATCTGGGTGAGCCTGTTAATCCTTTCCGGTTATCTCGTGTTCATGACGATAATATTGTTCTTGTTTCGCTTGCGCTCTCGTAAAAAAGTCTAATTCGGAATAGTCAGACACTGTTCAGATTCATCCTCTTTACGATCCTGCTTGGTTGGCTTGCCAATTCGGGATATAATAGAAGAGTAAGCCAAAATATCATTCTTCATCAGAAATGGAGTGACTATAGCATGGAACAACATACTAGTGAAAAAGCAACTTTTGCAGGCGGGTGCTTCTGGTGTATGGTATCCCCCTTCGAGGAACTACCCGGTATTCATAAGATTGTATCGGGATATACAGGAGGACATACGGAGAACCCAACATATGAGGAGGTCTGCTCGGAAACGACAGGTCACGTAGAGGCCGTTCAAATTACGTTCGACCCTGCCATCTTCCCATATGAGAAACTCGTTGAATTGTTCTGGCAACAGATCGACCCAACGGATACGGGTGGACAATTCCATGACCGTGGATCATCTTATCAGACGGCCATCTTCTATCACAGTGAAGAACAACGCCAGATCGCAGAAGCTTCCAAAGCAGCTTTGGCACAAAGCGGACGTTTTGACAAACCAATCTTCACACCGATTTTGCCAGCGAAAACGTTCTATGAAGCAGAGGAGCATCACCAAGGTTACCATCACAAAAACCCTGCTCACTATAAACGGTACCGTAAAGGTTCTGGACGTGAAGACTTTATCGAACGCAACTGGTCCGGCAAAGTGGATAAAGACGGCCTGAAAGAGCGTCTGACGCCGCTGCAATATGAAGTTACCCAGAACAACGCAACTGAACCTGCGTTTCATAACGAATTCTGGGATCACCATGGTGACGGAATTTACGTGGACATCGTATCCGGTGAGCCACTGTTCAGTTCCACCGACAAATACGATTCCGGCTGCGGCTGGCCAAGCTTCACCCGTCCACTGCGGGACTACAATGTGAAGGAAAAAACGGATCTCAGCCACTTCATGATTCGTACTGAAGTGAGAAGTCGTGAAGGAGATTCCCATCTGGGTCACCTGTTCAACGACGGCCCTGCCGAAGCTGGTGGAATGCGTTATTGCATCAATTCCGCTGCCCTTCGTTTTGTACCCAAAGAAGACCTTGAAAAAGAAGGATATGCCGAATACGCTGTACTGTTTAAATAAGATAAGATAACATTCACATAGAATTACCTTAAAGAGCAGCGGAAATTTTCCGTTGCTCTTTTGGTTGTATATTTTGCCCATTCTCCGCTGGGATGTAAAGAGTTCTTGACATACGAATGATCAGTCATATAAAATCCAGGTGTAAAGAGTTCTTGACACAATTGAGTTCATCGTGCCATGTAAAGTGAGGTTTGTGGATGCAAAATCGGATAAAAGTACTGCGTGAGCTGAAAGACATTTCACAAGGCAAACTTGCCGAACAGTGTGATGTCAGCAGACAGACGATTAATGCTATTGAAAACAACAAGTATGACCCCAGTTTACCACTGGCTTTTGCTATCTCAGAAGCACTGGAGGTCACGATTGAACAGTTATTTATGTATGAGAGGAGAAAATCCTGATGAGGTCAAGAAACTGGATAATAGGAATTACAGGTTTATCGGCACTTCTTGTGCTTGGAATGGTGATATATCGGACAGCTTTTGGGAAATCCGTTGGACTCGGCGAAATGGTAACACTTGGGGCAATCATGATGCTTTTCATGTCAACCGTGACATGGGGAACAAAGGCAGATCAAGATCATGTTCGTGAAGACGAGGAATTGGGTAGAAAAATTACGGAACAGAGCTCGAAGCTGGGGTATTTTCTACTGACATTCTTTATTCTTATCGCTGTTGCTATAGACCATTGGATGCATGAAGAACCCAGTCTTCTGCTTCTCTCCTTACTAGGGCTCTCCATGGTGATCCTACCCTTTCTTGAATGGATTCAGATGCGAAAGTACAGATTATCGGAGTAATTCCGAGATCCTCTTTTGACTTTTGCATTCCTACTCTATCACATCATACTCACAATCCAGCCGATCCAGTAAGCAAATGGAATCAATAACAACTGAGCCAGCAATGTGCCAAATAAACGGGATACAAGCATACAGCCATAAATCTGATTCATTCGATTCAGCCGAATTTCACCACGCAGAGATTTGTCGCTAAGCAGCGAAATACGAGGATCAATCAGGATGGTTAACAAAATGGTCGCTACTCCATTAATGAGTCCGGTGGATTGCGAAGCAGCTACAGCCTGCCCTGGATAAAGATACGCAGCGTACAGACTGGACAGGACTCCAGTCGTATAGATTGCTGTCACCGCTATGTTCAACGTCATAAGACGTCTCGGCATTCCGTTGTGTACCAACAGTTTTGCCATTTTCCATGATGGTGGAGTAATATAATACATCGCGTTTTTGATCTTGCTGCGTTTTAGCAGACCTCGAACCATCGAAGGAATTGATCCTGCCTCCTCAAAATGAACGACCATTCGGGAAGCGAGCTTGACCATCGTTGGAAAACTTATAATCGCCAAGGCTGTTCCAACCGTAGCCGCGCCCATCAGCCAGTGCAGTTGCGCTGCAAAGTGTGGGTTCCCTCCATTCGTCGCTGTATCCACGAGATTGCCTACCATCGGCCCTTGGGCCATATTGGAGGTACGCGACACCAGCAGCAAAATTCCGGACAGGGACAAGGCCAGCGCGATTCTGCGAGTACGCAATCCCCCAAGACGCAGCGCATAGGACAGACTGTCAGCCGCATGAATAAGCATGGTAAATAACATAGGAATGGCTAGGCTCAAACTAAACATATGTAAAACTCCTTATCTATTTCCTAATGTGCTTCTATCTGTACTTTTCAAGCTTGGAAGTATTATACTCCTCATCCACATAAAAGTATAGAAAAGCACTAAGAATTTGAACGGTATAATGCACCAAAACTATACCATCCGCTTAAGGGTTCTCCACAAATAATCGTTTATTCATCCGGGTAAAGGGTAATATACAAATAACTTATATTGTACAGGAGGGAATCAATATGCCGTGGAACAAACAGGATTATCCCGTTTCCATGAAAAATCTGGAGCCTCGTGTCAGAGATAAGGCCATTGAAATCGCCAATGCACTGCTGGATGACGGTTACGAGGAAGGACGCTCCATTGCAATCGCTACTGCCAAAGCGGAAGAATGGGATGAGAATCATCCCACATCGAAAAGTTCGAAGCAGACTACCAAATCTTCATCAGACAGCAAATCGGACCATGGAAAATCTTCCTCTCCACGCCGTCATTCCGAACCTGTCTCTTCTTCCAAAAGCCATGATAATATTCATGTCGTTCCTACCGATTCAGGCTGGGCCATCAAGGAAGAAGGTCAATCCAAATCTCTGGCTACGTTCCGAACCAAAGCAGAGGCTGTAGATGCTGCCAAAGAAAAGAGTGAAAAACAGAACATTCGAGCTATTATCCATAATGAAGATGGACAAATTGCCTCTTCCATCAAGCCTTGAGTGATCTGTTCTAAAACTTGAGTAAATCTGTTCTAAAATAGGATATATCGTAAATGTACACGTCAATTTTTTACTTAAGGCAAGCAAAAAAGCCCTTTCGCCGCTAATGGAATAATTCCCATCAAGCATGCAAAAGGGCTTTGTGTTTGGTATGAGGCAAGCCCACCTTACTCGAACAACATTCATTACGAATAGGGGGATCTTTACGTTTAATGCGAAACCCCTCTAGCCACCGGAGCTCGTTGTGAGGCACCGCTGACTACTTTGGCTGCAGTCGATACAGGCAGCTTCACAGCTGAGGTCGTAACTGTCCGGCGAGCCGGGAAACTGACCATGTACGTAATGACTTTACTGGCAATCCATACGGCCAGAATGGTATATAAAGTTTCTTTTACCGGTAGAAAGAAAAGCGACAATCCGAGTACAAACGCATCGCTGACAAAGAAAACCGTTCCCAGCTTCCAGCCCTTCCAACGGCTAATGAGCACCGCCAGAATGTCATCTCCACCTGTCGCGCCTCCGAATCGAAGCACCATACCAGCTCCCACGCCCGTGATAACACCGGACAGGACTGCCGGAATCCACAGATTACCGTGAAACGGAATGACCAGGGTGGAGTACCGCTCAAACCCGTCATAGAACAATGAGAATGCGGCCACACCCAGCAGCGCCTGAATCATGAACTTCCAGCCCTTGATGAACCAGGCCAGAATCATGACTGGAATATCCAGCAGCAGCATACCGATCGCAGGTGATAAGCCTGTCGCGTACTTTCCAAGCAGGGCCAGACCGACAAATCCGCCCTCCGATAAATGATTCTGAAAATTAATGTGATAGTAGGCAAATGCCAAAATAAATGTTCCGAGCAGCATAATGGCGAACTTTCCCGCCTCTGTCTTAACTTGTTGTAAGGTTAACGATGTTCTCTTCATTCAGGTTCCCTCGCAGTTTGTAAAGGTTGGTTTGCACCGACCGTACCCTGCAAAAGGCAAGCCTGGAAGAAATCATCGTATTTGTCCTTCGAATAGTATTCATTCCAATCCCCTCTTTCGCAGAGTCAGCCGTTTTTTTTCTTTACGGTGATGTACTCTACAAGGGGCGCTAAGTGTAAGAGAGATCGTAACGTTTCCAGATCGTCCTTGGGGAGATTATCCTTCGGGAACTCATGGTATCCTGATCCTTTCTATCTGTTGGTGGTTAGCTGTGCCAATTAAACTGATGAATATTACACCTTGCATAAGACCATATAAACTTTACACTTAACCACTTCGATTGCAGTACCCTCTTTCGATCGCTGTTATCCCCGGATTTTTTGATTCCCTTTTCCAAAGGAGAAAATTCGTTGAATAGCTTATGCTTTCGAAGCAGCTTTCTTTCAGAAAGCTTTTAGGCGAGCGCTTCGCTTCTCCAGACGGGTTCTGCACTCTACGTTCTCGTGTAAAAATTTAGTTCACCTTATATAGACATGTGTAATGTTCAATTCAGTTTAAAAATCTAAGCTAACTTGCTTGTTCTTCTATTATATAACACCGATGTGATTGGGTCGAAACAGCAGATCCTTCAAAAATGCGCAAAAAGCGCACTCTGGCCTGCTTGAGCCGTCAAACAGCCACACCAGGACAAGCTTCTCTACCTAATGGTGCTACCTGCTCCTTCATTCTATGACTGAAGCTTCCAAATATAACTGTCCAGTCACCCAACTGTGACAATTTGGGTCCATTTTTTATTTTTCCGCGGATTTTAAAGGAATCATTCCCCTCTTGCACATACACTATAGCAGATGTAATCGGCTTTCTTGGTCCAGATAAACGTTTCCAGACTTACTCTGCTGTTTATGGTATAATATAACAATTGATTCCCACTACCGTTTAAGCGAGGCGGATTGATGAAAACGTTAAAGCCAAGAGTCTTTATTGGCTGCTCGCTGGAAGCGAAGCCGATTGCAGCCGCAGTACACGAAAACTTGCGTTTCTCGGCCGAAGTTACCCCTTGGTACTCCGGAGTTTTTAATCCAAGCAGTTATACCATGGACGATCTGGAAACAGAAGTGCGTACGACTGACTTTGCCATTTTTATTTTTCATCCGGATGATATATCTAAAATTCGCGGGAAGTACTATGCCTCTGTCCGTGATAATACAATGCTGGAAATGGGTTTGTTTATGGGTCGGCTAGGACGAAAGCGTATTTTTTTCATTCTCCCTGAAGATATTACGGACATCAAGGATGCCACAAAAGTTGAAGGGCTGCGGATGCCCACCGATCTACTAGGTTTAAATCCGCTGGTTTACGAAATTCGTTCAGATGGGAAATGGGCGCCAGCCGTCTCGGTGGCCTGTTCCAAAATCGCCGACAGCATCGAAGAACAGGGACGATGGAGCGATCCCGAAGTGGAACAAATCATTGAGAAACACAAAAGGTCTGAGGGCGAAGCCCGGTTGCAGTTGCTCAAGCTGCTGCGATTCTTCAGGGAGTTACTGCGTACCCGCAAAGCAGATGCAGTTATGCTGGAGCGAATGAGCGATGCACTTCGAAGTGCATTTGTCTCCCTTCCTCCATTTGCCGTGCGCGGGACTGCCATATACCGTACAGATGACAGTGGTCATATTGAACAATTATGTGGTAATGTTGGGGAACCGGGGAGAAAATATAACTTGTCCGCCAACGACGACAAACCGCCCGATGATCCGAAGCGAATTCTGGTTATTGATTCTTACCTGGAGAACAAAATCAAGATCAATCTCTACGACGACTACCTTGAGAAAGAGTATCTGCTATGCTATCCTGTAGCCAAGAGGTATGTAATCACAGTTCATATTATTGGACATATTGAAGCGGATGAGGCGATATTTCAGCAGATGGATTTGGAGAACCGTCATCTGTTTAACGCCATCAACGATTTGTTAGGAGGCGAACCGGAATGAAACCGGAAACGAAAAAAATAAGCAAGCGCTGGGGCAGCGACAAAAAAGTACGCCTCAGTTCTGCGCCCGAATCATCACGACCGGTTCCGGAACCCAAGGAAGAAGATCGTTTCCACAAACCGGCCGTACCGCTGACTACGATTGGCCCTTCGCTGAAGGGTAAGGAAAGACCTTACAAAGTGATTCTGGAAAAAGAGGCTCTTTATGAGAAGCCTCAGTATCTGGCTTAACCGCTTCATGCTCATATACAACTCTGCCGTCTGGTTCGGCAGATCATCTAGCCCCGCCACCCAAGGCAGGGGCTTTTTTGTTGCAACACTTTCGCATTCCTTCATAACCTTCGCTAGTACCAACGGTCTAAAAGCGCTCTAGCTCTTCATCTCTTCCTCTGATGCATTAAGTCGATTTCTTTATGCCCTTAGGTTTCCTGCAAAACCCAAAAATTATACCTTATTTTGGAGAAGGCTTGTCCCTATTTCACCTCCTCAAATCTCAGCATAAATCGCTTATGGACTGCTTCCAATATTTCTCGGTTGTATTGTGTATCATCATTGCATATATTGATTATAATATAAGAACATACGTTCTGTAAATAAGAACATGTCCGAATTCAAGGTTAAGGAAGTGAAAGTATGTCATCATCCCCTTCCGCCCCATCCCCTGCGGATGAAGACCACCGATTGATTAAAAGCATGGTTGTACGCACCCTGCTGCTGGATGTGCTTGAACGGGATATTCGCACACTGGATACGTTGCAGCTGAAAATGCCAGAGGTCTACATTCTGTCTCTAACCCGCATTCAGAATGATGTACTCAAGGAAATGCTGACGCTTCGCAAACAGATGAGAACTCGTGGTGTCAAGGTTCTGGAGGAGAAGCGGCAAGTCGATGGAATCGAGACCCAGTATCTGTGCAGAGGATATTTGCAGCGGTTCTATATGCTGTGGACGTTTGCGCGGAATGAAGTCAAAAAAGAGCTTAGTCGGCATCTGGATATGGATTTGACCCAGCCGTTATAGCTGATTCATCTGCTTAATGTACCCGTTATCGTTTGAATTCACATTTCTTAGTCCACTTCGTTCGCTTACTTCTCAGACTCCCCACCCTTCTGCCTAATCGAAACAGGTTGACCCCGGGAGGGTGCGTTCATTAAGATAGAATAGACTTGTCTGGACATTCCGTTCAGACTAGCAATGAAAATGGATTCTATAAGCAAACAAGCCTGCCTGCCATTAATGGCGGACAGTCTTGTTCATTGGAATTGCTTTTAACGTCTTATCAATCAAGGAGTTGTACTTCATGGACTTGAATTTGCATTTAATTAAAAATCAACCACCCGCACATACAGGCATTGCCGCAGATGTTACCGAACTGATCGGCCAGACACCTGCCGTCAGACTGAACAGACTTACAGGCAGTGATTCCGCTGACGTATACGTCAAGCTGGAATATTTCAATCCCAGCGGAAGCGTCAAAGACCGTGCCGCCTATAACCTGATCGTTCAGGCTGAACGGGCAGGCCTGCTGCTTCCCGGCGCAACCATTATCGAACCAACCAGCGGCAATACTGGCATCGGTCTGGCGATGAATGCTGCTGCCAAAGGATATAAGGCTATTCTGATCATGCCGGACAACATGTCTAAGGAACGCATCAACATCCTGAAAGCCTATGGCGCAGAAGTCGTACTTACCCCTGCTGCGGAACGGATGCCTGGCGCGATTCGCAAGGCCAAAGAGCTCCAGGCCGACATTCCGGGAAGCTTCATTCCCCAACAATTCGAGAATCAGGCAAACCCGGATATTCACCGGATCACCACGGCTCCCGAAATTATGCAGCAGATGGAAGGCAAGCTGGACGCCTTTATCGCCACGGCGGGAACAGGCGGTACGATCACCGGAACGGGAGAAGAACTGCGCAAGCAGCTGCCGGACATTCGTATCTATGCGGTAGAGCCAAAAGGTTCACCTGTGCTGTCCGGCGGCGAGCCCGGACCCCACAAGCTCGTCGGTACAAGTCCGGGGTTCATTCCGGACATTCTGAATACCGACGTGTGGGATGCCATAATCCAAGTGTCCGATGAGGATGCACTGGATACGATGCGGCAGCTTGCTGCCCGGGAAGGGCTGCTGCTCGGCCCTTCCTCTGGTGCTTCGGTGTGGGCCTCCCTTCGCATCGCGAAGGAACTGGGGCCGGGGCACCGGGTGCTCTGCATTGCGCCTGATACCGGGGAACGGTATTTGAGTATGGGTATTTTTTAACACAGCATAAATCTGTACACATCAAAAAGGGGCTTCCATGTCCCAAAAGTCATGAACCCATAAGTTATAAGCTTGACAGAGGCCCTCCCCTTATGAGCATTCATTTAGTACTCACTCATGTAGTGTTCATTTAGCGCTCATTGCTTCTAATGAACCTGAGACACGCTATTCACTCCTATTTGCGCAGGTCTGACGTGTAACGAATCATAGCGACGTTATTTTTCCATATTCGGGTCGATTTCCAGGTTGAAAGCCATTTTCGGTCGGAATAACGTTACTGAGATTCGTTAGAATTTACATCTCTTCATTATCACCCTAATAAAGTGCGGTAGATTCGTTAGAATGTTGGAGCGATGTGGAGTGAGGGTAAATTCCTCAAAAAAAGAGAATAGAAGTACATTGCAGGAACCATCACAATAAAAAATAAGCTCTTGCTCACATACGGATGGTGCATCCGCAGAGAACAAGAGCTTTTTTCTGATGGGAGCCATTTCGGCCCGGTTAGAACGTATAATCCAATGTACATGTAGGATTTAGTACGATTTTGTATGATTTAGAATTCAGTCATTAGTGTGTCAGGGTTGTCCATTCTACACCTTCGGGAAGCAGAGCCGCAATGCGGTCTTTGGCTTCCTTTTTCGTATGCAGCGATTCATCGAGAATGACCGCAGAACCGGAATCCGTGCTTGTCCGAATCAGACGTCCGAGACCTTGCTTCACACGCAAGAGCATATACGGAAGATCGATCTCTTCATAAGGTGCAGCTGACGCTGTGCGTTTTGCATTGAATACAGGGTCCTGTGGTGGATACGGGAGCGACCAGATCATGACATTGGATAATGACGGTCCTGGAACATCCAGTCCTTCCCACAGATTGACGGAGCACAGCACACTTTCCTCATCCTGCTGGAACGCCGCGATCAGGTCACTAATCTCCCGATCTCCTTCATACATAAAGCGTAACCCTTGAGCCTCAGGCACATGAACGATGTCCTGCTTGAATGCACGCAGCTCTTCCATCGTACGGAACAGAATCAGGGCACGACCCCCACTCTCCTGAAGCAGCGTCACGGCGTCACGCAACCGATTTTCATTTTCCGGGTGACCAGGTACGGTTTCATCGGTAATCTTCATCTGCATTTTGTCCGCGTAATCATATGGAGAAGCCACCGAGAACGATACAAAATCATCAATCCCCAGACTGTCTGCCACATAACGGAATGAACTGTCCACAGATAACGTTGCGGATGAGAAGACAATTGGAATGCCTGTATTGAACACACGCTCGTTCAGAATTTCCTTCACGGTACGCGGCATGATCGATAAGGTTGTCTCGTCTTCGCTCTCTTCAGCCCAGCAGATATACCCATCTTCCTTACGGAACAGCGCAAGGGCAGACTGAATCATGTCCAGATGTTCTTCCACGACACGCATCTGATAGCCATCCAGCGAGAACAATCCGCTCTCAAATACCAATTCTTCGCCAATCGCATCCAAGACGCTGGTCAGACGTTCAATCTCACGCAGCAGCGGCGGTTCTACCCGCACTTCTTTCCGTTCCGATCCGGGAATGGCTACCGTATACGTATCCAGCAGCGCAAACAATCGTTCACTGCTCTCAATCGCTTCATCCACACGCTCCGCGAGGGATTCACGAATCTCGCCTTCAAGCAGACGAGTCACCAGTTCCTCGAAGATGCGGTGTTTCAGTTTGTAGCTCAGTGCGTTCAGGGCCGCTTCTTCCAGCAAATGTCCTTCGTCAAATACAACCGAGCTGTGATCAGGCAGCAGTGGCAATTGTCCCTCGCGTTTGCGCGCTTCATAGGTCCACACATGCTCCATGTAGTAATCATGGGAACAGATGATGATGTCCTTGGAACGGCGGTAATGGTCACGAGACAGCGTCAGACCGCAGCGTTGACGTTTGGGACAAACGAAGCAGTCTTGAAAAGGGTCCCAGTTAATTTTGTTCCACTGGCGATCATTCAGATGTGGATACTGTTTGCGGTCACCATACGGATGGAAGGCCTGAAGCGTACCCGGCGTATTCACAAAATCCGGAAGGCTCTCATGCACTTCTTCAATAACAGGCGCATCCTCATCCGCAAATCTCATCGCACTTAATTTGTTCAGACAGACGTATTGGTCAGGTGACTTGCCCAGACGTGCGTCCACTTCCAAGTCCAGATGTGCAGCCAGCTTCGCAATATCTCCGCCCGGTTTCACCAACTGTTCAATCAAAGATTCATCGGCACAGGCAATCACCGCCGGTTTACCCGTATAACGTGCATAACAGACCGCGTAGAGCAGATAAACTAACGTCTTGCCTGTTCCCACACCAGCCTCAGCCATAATGGTCTTTTTATCTCCATAGGCCCGTTCGAGCTGGTACGCCATAAAAATCTGTTCATCCCGTACCTCGAAGCCGGACTCTGGCAAAATATCGTAAAAAACATCGGCAACCCATTCCCCTAGACGGGATACAAAGGGCTCTGCCGGATCATATGCAAAAGGATAACGTTGTGTAGACAATCCTAGGTCAGCCTCCATTCTTAGACAAGCGGTCCAAATTTCATTTTCCGTTCAAAAAAGGCCGCTGGGCAAAAGTTAATTATCCCACGCCATGAGGCGGGTGACAAGTTTTTTTTAATGAAAACGATGTATAGAACCGACTTGCAGGGAAAATATATATTCGAATCCATCAAAAGGAAAGGCGGTGCTCCATGAATCATCAGTCTTCACAACCTGAGTATTCCTCAGACAAGGCACCTGAGACATTAACGGATCGGCAAGGCCATCCCATCACGGACAATCAGAATGTTCGAACCGTCGGCAGCCGGGGACCGACTACACTGGAGAATTATCACTTTCTCGAAAAGATCACCCATTTTGACCGCGAACGTATTCCGGAACGGGTAGTCCATGCCCGCGGCGCTGGCGCTCATGGCGTATTTCAGGCGTATGGAACGGCCGGGGATGAACCGGTATCGAAGTATACACGCGCACGTCTGTTTCAGGAAAAAGGCAAAGAAACGCCCGTATTTGTTCGCTTCTCTACGGTTATTCACGGTGGACATTCACCAGAGACGCTTCGGGACCCGCGCGGATTTGCTGTGAAATTCTATACCGAGGACGGCAACTGGGATCTGGTGGGCAACAATCTGAAAATCTTTTTCATTCGTGACCCGCTCAAATTCCCGGATATGGTGCATGCCTTCAAGCCAGACCCGTTGACCAATGCACAGGATATGGAACGGTTCTTCGATTTTGTTTCGCTTAGTCCAGAAGCGACCCATATGATTACGTTTCTCTTCTCCCCTTGGGGAATTCCGGCCAACTATCGACAAATGCAGGGGTCAGGCGTCAATACATACAAATGGGTAAATCAGGAAGGCACAGGCGTGCTCATTAAATATCATTGGGAACCGCTCAATCAAGGCATACACAACCTGCTCCAGAAGGACGCCAGCGATATTCAGGGGCAGAACTTTAACCATGCTACACTGGACCTGTATCACGCCATTGAACAAGGGGACTACCCGGAATGGGAGTTGTGCGTTCAGGTTATGGAGGATGGCGAGCATCCCGAATTGGATTTTGATCCGCTGGACCCGACCAAGCTGTGGCCGCCAGAGCAGTTTCCGTTTTTACCCGTTGGGAAAATGACCCTAAACCGCAATCCCGAAGACTACTTCAATGAAGTGGAACAAGCAGCGTTTGGCACAGGAGTGCTGGTGGATGGACTGGATTTCTCAGATGACAAACTGCTGCAAGGCCGCACCTTCTCCTACTCGGATACCCAGCGTCACCGAGTGGGGGCCAACTATCTGCAACTGCCCGTCAATGCACCGAAAAAGCGGGTAGCCACCAATCAGAGCGGCGGGCAGATGCAATATCAGGTGGATCGTGCACCGGGTCAGAATCCGCATGTGAACTACGAGCCATCCTCCCTTGGTGGATTAAAAGAAGCTACACCACGCGGCCCGGAACATGAACCGTTGGTGGAGGGCAGGCTAGTGCGTGAGAAGATCGAACGTACGAATGATTTCGGACAAGCCGGGGATACCTACCGTTCGTTTGAAGATTGGGAGCGAGACGAGCTGATCAGCAACCTGGTAGATGCTTTAGCCACATGCAAACCGGATATCCGCGAGCGCATGATCTCCCATTTCACACAGGCGGATGCTGATTATGGGCGCCGGGTAGCGGAAGGATTATCCTCCGTCTCAACGGATGACAGTGCTACGGTTCAGCCCAAGCATGAGCCCACAGTGGAACAGGCCGCCAAGCGAAGTCATGAAGCAGATCCATATTAAGCACTGGATGGTTTAGTTAAGGCGTATTTTAAAGTAAGGGACATGTTATATAGGAAACATATGGGCTCGTTCATTAACCCTCGGTAGCAAAGACTGCTTGCGCAGCTTGCTATCGGGGGTATTTGGCGTTTCAACCTGAGCAGCCTGTGAGCTGATCACGCGAGGCTCTTCTATTTTAAATATTTTTAAAGTTGATTTCAGATGATTAGAGGTATGGATCATGCCGTTTGCCGGGAAAAGGGGCTCTTCCTACGTTCATTTCAGATGATCCCCTGTTAAATGAGGGACATGAACTGAGCGCAGGATTATGCGCTGCTCACATGAACTTCCATTTTCGACCAGTTATACGAGGCTTGTCAGCAGGTTGAGTCCATCTGATCAAATGATTATTGATGATAACGTTTACAGCATTTACCATGAACCTGTGTCCTCTAGGACTTCATTTCCCAATTACTAAGGAGGTTGGCCTAATGAAATTATTCCCTATTACTTCTGTTCATGCATCATCCCAACGTTCGCTGAAATCGAAAATGACTCACATCTGCCTAAGTGCCGCGTTCCCTCTATTATTACTCGGCGGTGGATCGGCTGGTGCGGCGGAATTGATCGATAGCGGACTGCAAAATTCCTCTGATTCCGTGGCTGCCTCCAGCACTGCACTCGCCGCAGGTGATCTATATGTCGCTCCTGGCGGCTCGGCCAGCAATCCCGGAACCCTTGCGAGTCCTACGTCACTGGCTAACGCGCTGACCCAGATCGCACCGGGCAAAACGATATATCTGCGCGGCGGCACCTACAGCTTCTCGGAAACGGTTACGATTGAGCGAGGCAACAGTGGTACATCAGGACAGCGCAAAAATCTGGTGGCGTACGGATCGGAAAAGCCTGTCTTTGATTTCTCGGCACAAGCCTTCGCCTCCACCAATCGCGGGCTGCAAATGTTCGGAGACTACTGGCTCGTCAAAGGACTTGAAGTGAAGGGTGCGGGCGACAACGGTATCTTTATCGGGGGCAGCTACAATCGCCTGGAACAGATCGAAGCTCATCACAACCGGGATACTGGCATCCAGCTCGGCCGTTATGCTTCGACTGCGGTAAACAGCGAATGGCCTGCCTATAACGAGATTATTCGCTCCTATTCCCATGATAACTATGACCCGGATGACGGCGAGGATGCCGACGGTTTTGCTGCCAAATTGACGGTAGGTCCTGGCAACCTGTTCGATGGTTGTATCGCTGCCTATAATGTAGACGATGGCTGGGATCTCTATAGCAAAACAGATACTGGCGCCATCGGCGTCGTGACGATCCGCAACAGCATCTCCCATCACAACGGGCAGACTTCGGATGGTACATCCACCTCCAACAGTGACGGTAACGGCTTCAAACTGGGCGGCGAGAAAATCGCAGTGAATCATATTGTCGAGAACAGCATTGCTTTTCAAAATAAAAAGCACGGCTTCACCTATAACAGCAATCCCGGTTCCATTCAGATAAAAAACAATACGTCCTGGCAAAATGGTCAAAGCAACTTTGCCTTTGATGTAGGCACACATATCTTCACCAACAACCTGTCCTTCGAAGGCGGCGCCAGCGACAAAACCAGCGGAACCGACGTCAGCAGCACCAACGTCTGGTGGAAGAACAAAAAGAGTGTCAACGACAAAGGCCTGCTCGCCAGCGCAGCCGACTTTGTGTCCCTCGTGCCTTCGGTGACACGCAGTGCGGATGGGACGCCTGTGCTGGGCAATTTCCTCAAGCTTGCGGGTGGTAGTGATCTGATTGGGTCTGGAACGCCAGCGGGTACGAATATTGGGGCAAGGTAGGTTATAGTTAGACAGATGTAGGTAAATAAGTGCAGGATTAGGCACAAAATCCCCTTTCCATGCCAGCCTGATTGCTGGTGATGGATAAGGGGATTTGTGGTTTTTTGAATGACCGGGCAATCAACAGTTAATGCTGGTTGCTTATGTTTTCGAATATTTTAGGGCTGGTTTTGAAAGGTTACATCTGCCCTGCTCGCGTATAGGTTGGGTTAATCGTTTGCGCTCATGCTCTGCACAAAACCTCGATCATCAGCCTACCGCCTGTGCGGAAACCTTGCTCAAACGCTGCTTCCACGTACATGGACGTCGATTGCCCGATTAAGTCTACCAATTCTTCCAATGCATCGTATTCGTTCTCCGTATGCTGTGTCTTATAGTTCTGCATCAGGTCCGATATTCGGCGATTGATCTCCTGATACTCGGCATGCTCAGGATGAATCGACTCGTCCAACCGCAGGTTTCCGTGAAACAAATCCTCGATCAGGTTTGACATGTTATCTTTCATGGTAAGGTCACCTCATGAAGATTGTATATCAAGGGAAGAGCTGAGATGGGAATTTAGCGGGAAATCCACTAGTGTTTTTTATTGATCCAAAGTTAAACCTTACCTCAAACACCAATTTTACGCTTATCTTGCTGTGGTGAACGTGTTTATGACACTGCGAACGGGATACTGAATATTCCAAAAGCTATTCTTGATTAAGCTGGCTGATTATAATCAGACTAGAAGATAATCTATTGAATCGGACGGTTGTAAGGAAACCTTATCCTTGTAAACTAAAAATTCATACTTGGCGAAGAAAATGATAATGGACTCGTATCCCACGCTCATCAAGACGTTTGCAAAGCAAAAAGACGTAACTGGACTAGTCGTTCACAGGAAACAGTCCAGTCAGGTCTTATTTCGCTCAAACTTTCACTCTCTTTTTATCTTTGCATCATTTCATGGCTTAGTCTTCTCACAGGTCCAATCTGCTTTTCAAACATTAAATCCCAAATATCTAGACATTCTTGTGCTATACATTTTATCTCTGTTCTCGTATCTTCAATAGTTTCATCATATAGTCCAATAACTAATTTAGAGATATCATCATGGATACCCCATAGACCTTCATATCCTCTAGTATCATTCTGAATTAAATGACGACTCATTGATAATATTATATCTTTGAATTCAACTACCGATTTTGCCTCTTCTTCGAGATAATTTACAAATGCATGCAACGTTCTACGACTCAAATCTGAACTCATTAGTTCAATTAGAAAATCCTTATCTCTCTCCAAATCGATTAAATTATCATAAAATAATCTTGAGATCGGCATTTCTAAATCTAAAGTGCTTGTTTTAAATTTAAGAATAATATTTTTAGCTAATGCATTGTACTCTTCTTTATCAAAATACAACATAACCATATAAATAATTTCCTCAGCTTGTAATTTACTCATATTATCTACGTTTGCCATTTCATCAACAAAATCATTTTTAATGATAAACATTTCAGATAAACAATGCGCCCCTGATCTAATTAGTTGATCGTCTTCAGAATTGTAACATTGCTTGATAATATTGATTATTCTTTGACGATATCGTGGATATAACAAATAAAACATATTTCTTGTATCATGGAATCCAGCTAATCGATAATCTTGTTCATAAAGATAAAGGATTTTTTCAGATGCCCAATCCCTATCAATGTTGTATGAGGGCCATAGAGCGAATAGGCTTGCATACCTCACTGCTGGGTTTTCATCAGATACTAACTTTCCAATGGTATCTTTAAACTCACTGAAAAGATCACTTTTTTTCCATAGTAAGTTAGCTATGGCTTGAGCTGCTTCACCTCTCACACAATTTATTGCATTGCTTTGTAACATATCAAAGCTACGCATTTCTTTATCTTCATTATTGGTCACATTTGGCTTTCCAATTTCCGGATTTTTGTGTTTAATTGCAATATCCTTAAGTGAATCCAGTATCTCCTGTGACCATCTTACATCATCACTTTTCTCAATCATTGTACATACAGAATTTGCTCTATATGAAGTGAAGTCAAATGAAAATTTCAAAATCATCGATTCTAGTAGTTCTAATGGAATATTATTAAATGTTTTACTCTGAGCTACTCCATTGAATAGAGCATCAATGTAAATTTCCGGTATTGTATCACTACATGAGAGTAATAACTTTATCATTCTTTCTGGTTCTTCAGAAACGGTAGTCCTTAAGTTACTTGAAAAGGATTCTATTGAACTTTCTAGAAAACCTCCAGGAACCTCATTCCAACGCGAACCACCTTTTGTTCTTAGTTTTTGATTAGTCAATATAGCAATCCATCTTTTATCACTAAGCTTCTTCCCAGCAATAGGCGAACTTACAGAGCCACTGTGTCCGTTAGAATACATATATAAAGTAGTTTCATTTTTAAATCTTCGCCGTAACACATGAATCAGATCTTTGGCTTTTTCGCTAAGCTGATTCAATGGCAATGCTTCAAGGATTTCTTTTTGTAAGTCCCCCCAAAAACTCCAGTAAACTATCGATCCATTATTCTCTCGGTTATATTCAATTCTACGTTGATATAGTCTTCTAGCTAACGGGGATACATAACTAATAACCGTCTTTTCTAGTAACTCAAAAATAGGTGAACTACAGTGTTCAGAATGTCTTGCCAGAACTTCTTTAGCTAGTAACAGCCGATCTCCGTTACCACTAGTGTTATCGAATATGTTATTGTCAAAATCATCACATAAAAATTCAATAATAGAATCGCTATATGAATACGGTAATTTGAGCATTCCATCTAAAATAATTTCGTTGTATAGGTCGTTTCCTTTACCCATATATCCTTTATAACGTTCCCAAAATGTTTCTGGATTTGATAAAATTATTGCCGTATTTGCTTTTTTTATGATCTGAATACAAGCTCGTTCAAGACCATTTATGTGTGAATACCTTGCAGACCAATCATTAAAAGATGAAATTTCGTTCTCTATAGTTGGAACATAAGGTAGTAGTAAATTAATAACTTCGCTACCTTCCTGAATTAGAAATTCCGAATCTTCCAGTAAAAATTCTTCTTCGTATCTATACAAAGTTTGAGCATGACGCTTCAGTTTATTTTCTAAAAGAAATGCAAACACCCGTATTGTTCTCATCTCGCATTTTTTTAGCATTGCCTTAAAGTCAAGATAGTTTTCTGCCATGTTCGGATATCGGCGATAAAATTTCATTCTCAATTCGAACATCTCGTCAATATCCATATTAATATCATGTAAGAAACATCGCATGAAATTAGTATCATCTTCTTGTGATTGAAATGCATGTTTCTCTATAAATAGTGCATCTTCTACTTCATATTCAGGTGATTTACTAATAAAAAGATTAATTACTGTCTGTTTCTTCTCTGTATCTTCAAACCATCGATCAAGAATACCTTTGTTTCTAAGTAAATTAATATATTGAGGTTTGAAATTTACTACATTATTAATTATATGAGAAGCAAACATCTCATTTTCACAGTTATCAATTATATAATTTTGTACATTATGATCTAAATGTTCCAGTTGATTTAATATTTCAAAAAAAACAAACTTGACACTGTATCGGATATTCT
The DNA here is from genome assembly GCF_013401555.1 of Paenibacillus sp. E222. Lineage (NCBI taxonomy): Bacteria > Bacillati > Bacillota > Bacilli > Caryophanales > Paenibacillaceae > Paenibacillus > Paenibacillus sp. E222. Next base: position 3,682,168 of record NZ_CP058552.1, on the reverse strand, counting down.
CAGACGCAAGAATCTTTTGTCCAGCAACAAGAAAATCTGCACTGTCAAACTCCACTAAATTTTGTAACATCATCTGAACTTGATATCTTCTTCCAGGTGTTTGCTTCTCCTTGTCGCCAATAACATTTAATATGTTTTCGTTCTCATAATATTGTTTCAGCATCATCTCAGCTAAAAAGCAATCTAATATTGATTGATGAGCAAAAGAAATTTTATTTCCTTGTAACATCAGGAAACCGTTTGAAGATAAAAACTCCAAACTTGACCTGTTGACACTTAATAAATTTATAGGAATAGATATTCTACCTAATTTATCAAAATGCTTAATCAGTTGCTCCTTAGTTTCATTAAGAGATCCCTCATTAAGTCCAAATTCAAAACATCTTTTTTCTAATTGTCTCCACCATTCTAAGACCAGATGATTTGCCGTTGAACATTCATTATATTCACTAGTATTATCCAAGTGTTTCCAAATATAAAGATTACTTGGAACTCGTAATACTTCTTTCAATTTTCTTGTCAAGTTCTCATAACGATTACCGACAATAACTTTGACCGAATCATCGGGCAATTCGTTGATTTGAATCTTATTCCAATGCAAAGCTGTTTTTTTGTTATTATCGGTTTTGAAAAGAGATTTAATATTATTATCATTTTCCAAGTCATATGTTCTACATACAAAAACTACTGAAATCTTATTTTCTCTTTCTAAATTTACTCTTTCAACTTGATCTATAATTTGAGTACACACCAATAGAGCATCCCTTGAGTGTGCTTGAGTCCAACGTAGTGCATCTAACTGATCTAAAATAATCACAGCACTCTCAGTCTTGGAAACACTATGGATACAATGAACTATAGAAGATGGCAACCCTAAATCTTCACCCCATTTCTGAGCACTTACACTTGGAGTACGCTTATCTAATTTTAAAGCTATAAACGTTATAGCATTTTCTTGACAATAGTTAATAATGTCTTCTGTACAACCGCTTTTTCCTCTCCCAGCTTTTCCATGTATTATTAATGATTCGCCTGAACTTATTGCTTTTCTGCTCTCATAAAACTCCTTTCTTTCTATAAGTTTATTATTTAATGGAAGAAATAAAGAGGTATATTCACGATTTAGCTCTTCAAATCGTGGGATAATTCGTTTGTCTAATGCAAGATTTTTTAAAATCATTTTTCTTCCATTAATTAACTGATAAATTACGGATGGAGTAATTGGTTTCCCTAAGATATCTCCGTCTATAACCCAAGTAGCCAACGTTTCATATATCTCATTTTCGTCACCCAGAAAAAGGTAATTAATTCTGGATAATATCGTTCTTTTTAAATCACTATCTGAAGTCTGACGATACGATATTCTCTTCAGAAGTGAAATGCACTTTATTAAATCATGATCCACTTGAGGGATCAATTCCATTGATTTGCAAAAATAATCAAAGAAGCTTCTCAGTTCTTTACTGGCAGTAAGTATTTGAAATTGATAAAAGTCCTGAGGGGACGTGCTTGTATTATTTGCTCTATTAATTAGATCTTCTAATAGGGTAAATGCTAACGGAGATACTAATGAAACTGTGTTAGACTCATTTCTTTCTAATTGGAACTTCCAATTTGTGAAGATTCCTTTTGCATTAGCTGTGCCATAATCCCAATATTCTTTACTCGCATTTCGTCCTTTACATTGCTGTGCTTCCCTAGTGCCATTCTTTAGTCCGACCCAGATATCAACTCCTTGCTCGTCATCTCCGAGAGCTTCTAATGTAATATAATCTAGTCTTTCATCTAATACTTCAAGAATCTGATTTACTGTCCATCGAATTTCAAATTTATTTCCACTTTTATCCGATCTTCCTCCTAATTCATACGGCATACTTAACACCTCCGTTCTGAGACATTATCTTATTGAAAAAAAAGCTTAATAACTGGATTCGCTCAAAAAAGTTCCATTAAATGTAAAAAGAGACACCTTTGACTCTTTACGTAAAATAGAAGTACCGCCAACCACTCTACGCAGAGGTGCAAAAGATATGTCTCATAATTATACATTACTAACTTGTTTAACTTACAAATATTTTAAGTGAGTATTAGCAGGTATACTAAAATTCAATCTTCTTTTCACGCCATCTATTAAATTGATAGTATCCTCTTTTTCCCTCTGGATGCTTCTCCACGTAATTCTCACTGTAAATCATAAAATATTGTATAAAATTCATCATATTCTATGACTGAGATTACATCTTAATCATAGCTAGAGACTCTCCAATAAAACACACTTTCTGATCTTCCTCTTATGGAATCATCAATTATCTCTTCCTAAATATTAATCGGAATGCAGGATCAACATTCTTTATGTTCCCTTTGTCATGACTTAGAAATTAGTCTTTGGGATTTTTATAACACCAATCCGGGTCGTACGGTAAAGATTTCAGTTTTTGTATGTCCTCCCGGCTGTATACCCAATCATTGTCTGCAATCCAAAAATAATCATCAGGATTCAGCTTGAGATATTCATAAATAAAATGAAGTATTAACTCTTGATTACCATAGATATCCTCAATGTGCCCGACCTGGCATAGTGATTCGTTAGGATCTAAACCTAAATCTTCGTGATAATAAAATTCAGTGCTTAGGCTACTAATGCTGTGAATATGGAAAATCAATGAGGATTCATTGTCCCCTGTAAATGACTTATGATTAATATTCAGCGTTGTATACAAAAATTCTCCTTCATTTGTATATGTTTTATTGTTATAGAAATAAAGAGCTGCGTCCGCATGAAAAGCTGCAACAATAGTATCAGCTAGAAGCTGCTCTGGAGAATATTTATCTTTCTTTGTTAAAATAACAGCTGAAGTCCCCATGTTTTACTTCAATACCCCCTTGAGTTCATCTAAAGAGTTCACAATAGTAACACCTTTAGATTTGATTAATTCCAATTTTATCAAATCATTCGGATGTGGATTAGTCAACGGCTTGTCAATATATAAAATAACTTTTTTCTGATCATAGTTAAAGAAATCTTGGTGTTTTACATTAACATATTTATCAAACTGTTCCACATCTGTGATGGCTTTCAATGATTTTTTAACTTCAATAATCTCATGTTTAGTTACTATGTCAAAATCTCCTGCAGGATTACCATCAGCTCTTTGAATTTTTTGGCTGAAGGCTGTAACTTCCTTACTTTCTCTTACAGCGTAAGCAGCTTTGGCTTCAGTTGCTTTTCCTGAGTCCTTACTGTTTAACAATTGATCAATGTCTCGATTAATATTTTTGGGATGCTGATCATCCCAATGCAGCACATTACCGACTGGATTGGTGTATGTCGTTTTGTTTCCTTCTTTAACTATACTACCGATGTTAGAAGCTTGCCCTGTGACCTCAGAACCCTTCTTTTGCCCATTCGCTTTCCTTGATTCAGCCGCTTCCAAATTCTTTTTAATCTTCGCCACAGCTGGATGAGAAGAAGGTAAGCGAAACGGCCCTTTGCCACCCGGCATACTCCCGCGAACCATCTGAAATGCCATAAATAGCTGACTGAACTTCAGAGAAGTCAACATGATCTGAGCATACTTATCGGATACAGGCTCGCCTGTGAAAGGATGGATTCTATTTTCAAAAGCTTTAATCTGTAAAGCATTAAGATCTTCCCCCGGCTCTTCCGCATGACCTGCTTGCATCCGGTTGATATCCAAATGCCCCTGATCCTTCTGATATGCCTGCAGAGAGGCCTGATCGGGAACACCATTCTCGTTTACTGGCATCCACATCAGCCGACCATAGATATTGATTTGAGCCATCTGGTAGCCCTTATCACCCGAACCCGCATCACTCCCTGTGCTCTTCATCATTGCTGCCGCACCAACAGCACCAATAACACTACCCAGACTGCTCTTCTCCGCATCTGCATGCTCAAACCGTGTCGCAATATCCTTTAACTCTTTCGAAGTATACACCATTCTCTCCAGTGCTTTCTGTAGTAAGGGACGCGACCGCGCAAAATCATCATAAAAACGCTCCTGTGTCACACCCATCCACATGGCTTGAAGGAACATAATCTGCCTGGAGAGATTATCTTGAATATGCTCCAATTGTTGCCTCGCCTGATCCACCTGACCTGACAAGTAATGTAACTGCTCAGGGGTAACTTTAATTGTACTCATCTGTTTTCACCGCTCATTTGATATGGGATAAAACTATGTTAGCAGAAGTTTAATGGCAATTTCATCCGGCTAACCTCCTGATTTCAATTCATGAATCCACTCTCTCAATGTTGAGCTTCCATACTATGGTCCTACAGTTTAATGGGAACATTGTTTCCGTCCAGATTAATGCTAATGATCCCAGGCTTGTCTACTCCCTTGCATGTTCGATTCGTCTTAGTTTCTCCGTATCTCGAGCTGGAGATAAACCGAAGAAGCGGGAATATTCGCGATTAAACTGCGAGGCACTCTGATAGCCAACCTGATATGCAGCACTGGCTACTGCATAACCCTCAAAAGCAATGAGGTTCCTAGCCTCCAAAAGCCTTAATTGCTTTTGAAATTGAATAGGACTTAATCCCGTTGCACTTTTAAACTGACGATGAAAGGTATTTATAGCCATACCCGATTTTGATGCCATCTCACTGATGTCTATGGGCCTCATAAAATTATCGCGAAACCATTTTACAATTTGAGAAATCTTGGCGAAGTTACTTTCCCTCATACCCAGTTGTCTCAGATACCATCCTTGCGGTCCCATCAGAACGCGATAAAGGATTTCACGTTCATAAGCCGGTGCAAGAGCGGGAATATCTCTGGTTGACTTAGTTAATCGCAATAAGCGTAGCCATGCCTCCATGAATTCAAGATCCATCTCACAAGCTGCGAACTGCACAGAAGAAGTTGGAATTAGATTTTCAGGCAGATCTCTTAATAAGCGTTGAAGAACATTCTGATTTATCGCAAGACCAAGAGACATGTAAGGGCCGCCATTCCTATCTGGATGCACACTCGCCGTTGCAGGAACATGTATCGGCAGAACATAATATGAGGGGCCTCCCAGTGTAGTTCTGCGCTCCCCGATTGAAAGCATCTTTGTTCCTTGAACCGTAAAACCAATCATCGGCTCGTAGAGTGCTGCAAGCTGATGTGCGGGAATATCTCCCTTAATCATGCTCAGCCCTGGAACTTCGGTTTCAATCGGTCGAGTACCTGCACATTTCATTAATTCGATAATTTCATCCATAATTTTATTCATGCACCTATCTTATCAAATGAATCTGCATCCCTCAACACAGCTCTGAAATGAAGCAGCATTTTTAGGCTCTTCTGATGTTATAAAATAACGATATTCTCTGCTCATTACAAATACATGTGGTGGTTTTAGGCAATTTAAAGGTGTGATTAGATCTATATAATTTCCGCAGAGAAGACTAAAATAAAGTCCAGATCGATCACAAGAAAGGGTGGATATGATGAAAATTGCAATCGTAACAGGTGGAAGTAATGGCATTGGAAAAGCGACGGCCCTGGAGCTAGGCAAGCGCGGAATTAGCGTGATTCTCACATATAATTCCTATAAGGACAGAGCAGAAGCGGTCGTTAAGGAAGTGGAGCAAAATACAGGAGTTCGGGCTGTAGCACTGAAGTTAAATCTGACCCAAATATCAACATTCGAAGGTTTCGCCTTAGAAGTCAAACAGTACCTGAACGATATCTGGGACAGAACGACTTTTGATTACTTAGTTAATAATGGTGGTATTGGCGGACCTATGATGTTCAATGAGATGACCGAAGAATACTTCGACAACATTCTTAATACGAACTTTAAAGGACCCGTTTTTTTAACACAACACCTTGTGCGATTTATGGATGATCATGGAGCCATCGTTAATACTACGAGTTCTTCCAAGAACCAATCATTCCCAGGTTACTCTGCCTACGGCTCGTTAAAAGCAGCCTTCTCCACATGGACTCGTTATATCGCCAAAGAACTTGCACCTCGCAACATTCGGGTCAACGCCGTTTCTCCCGGCCCTACGCACAGCAATTTCGGCGATGGCGTATTCGATAAGCATCCCGAATTCATCAAACCACTGGCTGAGCAATCTGTATTTGGCAGAATAGGCCAACCTGAAGATCTTGCGAAGGTCATTGTGAACGTATTGTCCGATGATTTCGGCTGGGTCACAGCTCAAGACATTGAAGTGTCTGGCGGACATTTGCTTTAAACGTGTTGGAACGACATGGGGGGACGCCATCTTGAAGAAACGCCAGAGGCTAAACATTGACACCAATCCAACTCTCACATAATTTTAAAAATCGAGAAAACAAAGATTACATTTCTAGCTGTATATAATACGAAAAACTGCCCACTGTAATTCTTGTTACACTCCCATCATAGTAGACAGTAGAAATAACTCTACTATGATGGGAGTTTTGTATGCCAGAGGAAGCCAATGTCATATGAAATCAAGATTCATGTTGTACAGCGTTTTGATTAACGACAATAAACCACTCTTCTCATATATAATTGGCACACTAATGACTATTTTCCCTCTGAATATATAAATACATAATTCCCTTCATCCGAGTTCTCTTCTGAGAAAACAAAACCTAACCGATCAAAGTTTCTAATATGCCTCACATCTGTAATCTTCCGGTCTGCCATATAACGTACCATCTCACCTCTGGCCATCTTGGCCCGCGTTGCCTTTTCAACAAGCTTCCCATCGACCATTTGTCCGAATACACATGTAATGAACCGGGTTTCCTCACTCAGAAACGGTAAAATATTTTTGCTATACTCTTTGGAAGCCAGATTCAGAATACAGTTGCTTTCCGCTTGAAGCTGATCTGCCAACTTGCTGCCCCAGAACTGATAGAGCGATTTGAAACCTGGACCTTGCAGCCTGCCCTGCATCTCCAAGCGATAAGGGGTAACCCCATCCAAAGGCCGCAACATGCCATAAAAACCGGATAAGATACGTAAATGCTGCTGAAGATACGCCAGTTCCTCATGTTGAAAAACACCTGGCGCCATATATTGATACTGAATGCCCTCATAGGCATAGATGGCTGGCGTAAGATTTGCTTTTATATTCATATTCCTAATCCGCTCCACGTTCTGTTCGGCGATTGCATCGTTACACTTCCACATTGTTTTGAGCTCGTCATAGGATAACTTTTGAAGCAAACTCAATAGCTGTTCTGACTCGTTTATAAATTGCGGCATCTGCGCGATAGCCATATGATCGGTATCGATCTTCATCTTTTTAGCTGGTGATATGATCATTCTCATCGTGCTGATCCATCCTTAATCTACCGTTGTTATTGTCGTTATTCATTGTAAAGGATTGATCAGGTGTATCCAATGTTAAACCCCTTCACTTGTCATGGTCCTTTGAAAAGACTCAAACACGAACAAACCAGCCCGCTAATGGACTGGCTTATTCATTACATTTTGTAAATTTAAGTTAAAAATTATTTATACTTTAAATAAGAATCAAGGGTTAGTTGTACCCATTGTATAACCTTTGAAACGTGTGAGTACCTGAATTTAATCAATTCGCATTCTTCTATCGACTATAGACCAACTGTGTTTTTATGCTGATTCCTCTTTCAAAAAAGAAATTTAGGTAGTTGTTAAATTAACAATTGAATTGTATCTTCCCTCCGTCATAAAGACGCCAGTAATTCGTTCATTAATAAACCTAATTACATCTAGTGAGTCATAATCTTCGTAACATGTATCTTCCTTATAAATAAGTTTAACATTAGCCAATCCACTCTGAATTAATAGTTTTCCTTTATCCATTTCTCCATTTTGTAAATAATAGCTTCCTAAATCAAGCCAATTCATTACAAGATAATCACATGTTTTAATTGATTGATCAACAAGAGTAACAAACTTATTTTTGTTTGTAGATTCGTAATGCCATGCCATCAAATACAATATAATGGCTTTCGTTTGTGTATCACTGGAGTTTTTCTTTAATTGCATTAATTTTTCAAGTTGGAAATCATTCATTCCACCCATAAACCATTCACTGAAAAAACTTGAAAGTATTGTGAAATATGAAACATTATCATTGTACTCCATTGCCGAATCTAACAATGATATAGCTCTTTGATAATCTCCAAAAGGAGGTAATGTTTGCAATAAGACTACTCTTGCCCATGCATCTACGTCCTGAGGAAACTTATTTAAATAGTCAAGAATTAACTTCTCTGCTTCTTCCATGGACTCTCCAGTCGACTGATTCACTAACCCATTGACAATATTCTGAATGGACAAATCATTCATCAAAATCCTCATTTCTAATTAATTTGGTTACCAAGAATACGAGTAGACTTGCCCATAAAGGCATCTACATTAATTATGGTGCCGTTCTTGTCAGCAAAAAACCTAATTGTTACATCGTGACCGTTGATTTTTGTAAACATCTGGTTCGAACCTATTTTAATTTTACTAGGATTAACTTGCCCTATCTTACTAGTTACACTGTTAAAAATAGACAATCTATCTTTCCCGAGTTTCATGATCCCTTTTTTAATGTGATCCTGAGAAAACACATGGGATTCATACCGTTTAAAGTAAACGGATTCTGACCCGTCGAGGTGATCACAGCTGTATAACCTGAACCTACTGATAAACCACTAGTAGAGTCCATATTTTCGCCCATGATGCTGCCATCTGGTCTATAAATAACGTAATCGTATGCACTACTTCTTGAGGTCGCCGCATTCGTACTTAACGATCTTGTCGCACTTCCGTTATTCGTGAACGTATAGGAATCTCCAGGGCTCATGGTCAAAGTTTCGTCTGCCATGGCCATAGCTTGAGGAGAGAAAGAGTTTTCCCCGTATGTATCATCAGTTACTGTCGGCGCATCTTCTACATCTTCAACGTCCTCGTCTACACCTTCCGGTTCTTCATGGACGTCTGGATCAATACCATCCAGATATTCGTCGTCTGTTAAAACTGATTCCTCCATAGTAACATCTTCATTCCCCGCGCTACTTTCAGTTGTTATTATGGTATCCGATTGATCCGAAAGCGCATAACCGCTGGTCGGATACATGGTTCCAATCAACAACAAAGCCATCAGAAAAACAATAAAACCTTTTCTTAAAATCATGGAATTTATATTCCTCCTTTATGTTTTTTCTCCATTCCCTTCCTAAACAGATGTGTAAATGGAGTCTAATAAATCATTATCGTCATTTTCCTTATTTTAGGACATAGTTAATTAGCACCTACTTTAAGGGACTTTTTTCCTTTTCCCTTTCAGATAACAGTTAATATAACCTGTAATTATCTTGATTCGAAACAGAATAAAGATAGATGCAGTTCAAATGCTTTTTCAATTGAGTTAACCTTTCCTATTTTGATTAGGACTTAGAGTTATTATCTGAATAATAAAAAAGCCGCCAGTTGGCGACTTTTAAGTGAAATGAAATAGTTATCATTCTGGTACATGATCAGCGGACATCTAGCTACTTTACCTCTGCTTGTATGAATACATACGTGCTCTCGTCAGATCGTTCTTCCGAAAAGCCAAAATTTAACCGATCAAAGTTTCTTACGTCTTCCACATCTGTAATCTTATGCTCCGCCATATACCGTACCATCTCACCTCTGGCCATCTTGGCCCAGGTGGCCTTTTCAACCAGCTTCCCATCGACCATTTGTCCGAATACACATGTAATGAACCGGGTTTCCTCATTAAGAAACGGCAAAATATTTTTGCTATACTCTTTGGAAGCCAGATTCAGAATGCAGTTACTTTCCGCTTGAAGCTGATCTGCGAGTTTGCTTCCCCAAAATTGATAGAGCGATTTGAAACCTGGACCTTGCAGCTTGCCCTGCATCTCCAAGCGATAAGGGGTAACCCCATCCAAAGGCCGCAACATGCCATAAAAACCGGATAAGATACGTAAATGCTGCTGAAGATACGCCAGTTCCTCATGTTGAAAAACACCTGGCGCCATATATTGATACTGAATGCCCTCATAGGCATAGATGGCTGGCGTAAGATTTACTTTTATATTCATATTCCGAATCCGCTCCACGTTCTGTTCGGCGATTGCATCGTTACACTTCCACATTGTTTTGAGCTCGTCATAGGATAACTTTTGAAGCAGACTTAATAGCTGTTCTGATTCGTTTATAAATTGCGGCATCTGCGCGATAGCCATATGATCGGTATCGATCTTCATCTTTTTAGCTGGTGATATAATAATTCTCATCGTCCTGATCCATCCTTAATCTACCGTTGTTATTGTCGTTATCCATTGTACAGGATTGGCTAAGTGAATCCAATGTCAAGGCTAACTGATTCCACTCATAGTACCTTTGAAAACACTCAAAAAAGAACAAGTCAGCCCACGATTGGACCGGCTTGTTCATTAGCATTCAACACTTTAAATGTGAAAGCAAGGCATGCATTTCAAACCTCTAATTAGGGAGATACGCTTCCCGCCCCGCTGTTTTGCTCTACTTTAGTACCCGGCAATTGAATCATTGGCGTGTTGGACCCACTTACATATGGAAGGGCTCCGTCCCATTTCTTGATGGTTTCATATTCAACGAGTTGACTCGATAAGGATTGTTGAAGCTCTTTATTGGCTTTTGCCTGGCCTTCTGCTTCAATTAATAGTTTATCTGCGTTACCTTGCGCTTCCACGCGCTTACGTTCTGCTTCTTTCTTGGCGATCTCCAGTTCAGTCGTTTTACGTTCCAGTTCTTGAGAAGCTTCGACACGCTTATCGATGGCTTCCTGAGTCTTAGCATCAGGTTGAGGAACACCTACAGTAACGTTGGATACAATAAAGCCTAACTCTTTAACGTCATCAGAAAAACGTTGCTGGACGTCCACTCCTGCGTCGGATGACTTTTCACCATACACATCAATGACTGTAAACTTGGAGATACCTTTACGAGCTGCGTCACGGAAACGTGTTTTGAGATATGTATCCTCAATTTCTTGAATGCTAATTGGCCCAAATGTATTAAAGATAGAAGATACTTTACTTGGTTCTACTTGGTAGTTATAAGCAAAATCAATTGTGATGTTTTTTCCATCAGAAGTCGCAATTTGAATATCTTTGTACTCAACCGTTTGAATTCGGATCGGATATTTCGTCACTTTATCAAACGCTCCAACGAGTTTCCACCCTTGACTCAGTGTACTGTCTTTTACACCTCCATTGGGTGAATATACAACCCCGACATATCCATTAGGAATTCGTGTTACAAAGAAAGTCACCAGTAATACTCCCACGATAATAACCAATGCAACCGTTATCGCCCCTACCCTAAACGTCTTTGAATTTTTCATCACCATTCTCCTCTTGTTTGAATTTATCGTACTTTTTCAGAATTCTACTACCTATTTTATTGAATAGCGGGATCATTAATGCCCATAGAATAAATGCAAGGATCAAGATTAAAATGATTCCCCCAATAAATGGCATATTCGTCCTCCCCTCTTTGGATGTAACCGAGTACAAATTTATAAATAGCAACTAATTATATCCTTCTTTATATATACTTTGTAAAATCGTATTCGGTTTCAATGATATCCAGTGCTTGAACTACCATTAGGGTGAGTGAGAGACGTCCAGTACCCGGTTATCCCTATCAAGAAAGTGATCAACAATTCATCTGGGTATTATGGATCAGAAGTAAGTTGTACCCATTGCTCTTCTCTGTAGGTGTATGCTAATGATATAATATGACACTCTTTATACGTATGTATTTTAAAAAAAAGCTTATTCCTATTGCTATAGAATATACAAATCAAAATCAAACTCTGCACTCAAGTCATAGGCTATACTGATTGCCTTTTGCGCGATAGAAATCGCAGGGCTTTCATTATTCATGACTCTGATTGAGAAGCTAAACAGATAATTCAAATTATGCTTCATTCTCAAGGTTTTCAACATTTCAATATGTGGCTCCAAAAGATTGAGTAAGTAGTTCAATTGCTGATTGACATCAAAAGATTCCTGATAGTCCGTATCCAAGAACCAGCAGGTTTCTTTTCGATACAAATCTCTATCATCTATCTGTTCTCATTTTATATAGGTTCCTGATGGTTCGATTCCAATCTGTTCTGTGATTAACTTCGGTTCGAAATGATCTCCGGTAATGATAAATTCAGCCATCATATTCGTTTTCTCCATATACGATCCTCCTAGCTTGTTCATATTGATTTATCAGAAACCACTGGAAGTATACCCCTTGTGACATCCAGCGGACTAAAATTGCCTCTTGACCCCTTCTGACTTGGTGATGACCTTTCCGTTTTGAATATTCACCCAGTTAGCATTCTGTGTACAGTAATAATCTTAAGTTAGAGTAGTTTTAACAAGATGGTCAGCTTGTCTAGTGGTTTCAGGCAACCGATACTTAGGTGAAAGTTCCAGTATCCAATTACATGAAGTTTCTAAAGAGATACGGTGACCAATTGACACGAAAATAGGCTTAACATTGTTTTGACTTCTCAGTACCTTGCCAATTACTTCACTGTTATCGATTAAAGGTGAATAACTACCGCGTTGGGATTCGGGTTCCACAAATGTTCCTATTAATCTTGTTTTCCCACATCCGATCGTTGGTGTATCTAAAAGTACTCCTAAGTGGCAAGCCAAGCCAAACCTTCTTGGATGAGCAATGCCCTGCCCATCACAAACAATTAGATCTGGCTTAATTTTTATTCGCTTAAACGCCTTAACAATTGGAGGTAACTCTCTGAATGAGAATAATCCAGGGACATATGGAAATCTAACTTTATCTTCAATTACTACTGATTCTACTGGTTTTAGCGAATTAACATCCAAAATAACTACTGCAGCAATTAAACTATCACTTCGTTTACTATATGCTACATCAACTCCAGCAACATAATTCACCTCTGTAAATTCATCTTGTTTAATGACTTTTTCAGCTAATCTATATTGAAGGACAATGGCCTCTTTCTCGCTTATTTCCCATGGATGATTTAATATTTGCTCCATTATAATCACCTTTCAATTTGTTATCCTGTTATTGATTTATTTGTTCAAGTAATCATTGATTTCCTTAGACGAGTAACCACAAGTATGTAGTGAACTTGGCCAGAATGCATTTACTCACAGTTCCTATTTTCCATTTTTGAAAGTAACTTTAAAACATCAAGAAACTGATGTTGCTCTAATTTCACCATTCTTGAACCAAGAAATAGACTTTCCAGCAATTGCTCCATTACGCATACGTTTAAATCCTTCTATTTTACCATCTGAGTAATACGTGACATAATCACCATCAGGAACTCCATCCACATAGTAACAATAGTGAGCCAAATTCCCATTGCTATATTTTTCGTAAACTAATCCTGTTACTGGATTTCCTCCATCTTCAATAGACCTATCAAAAACTTGGTCCCCGTACTCTCCATCAAAACAAACATCTCCTGTAAATTCTAAACCTTTTAAAAGAACTTCTTCTTTCGATAGTATATTTATTTCCTCCATTGTTGTGCACTCCCCTCTACTGAATAAAATACTATATGTCAGAAAGAACATTAAAGCCAGAAAGAATATAATTACATTGAAGACATTTTTTCGTATTGTCGTACTTCTATTGGATGATCGATCGGGTTACCTCTTTACTCAAGTTTAATTATAATATTACCCGTCCACTAAGTTTTTTCATCCCTGGCCTTAATTCCATCTTTATCTTTAGGTCTAGGTGCATTCTTCGCCTTAGTCGGTTTAACATTTGAAGACATAGAGGAATCTTTAGAAGCTGTTCCTTTCCACGCCGGTTACTCCCCTTTTCATACTGAATGTAATGCCATTAGGAAGTGTTGCACGAATTTCAGCTGCATTATATGCTACGGCAGTTTCAATATCATTAAAACTGAGCATACCATTCATTGAAGCATTTGATTTGCGTACAAACGAAATAACGGATATGGGTATTACAGGGTTAAGTCTACTTGAAATTAGCCGCCGACTCATTCGGCACTGGGTGGGAGTTGAGACAAGGGCAAAAGAAAACCACAATACGAGCGGAAAGCTCGCATCGTGGCGTTAATACTTTATTTAACATGTATACTGCTAACACAAAATGGTTTATAGTTTTTCTGAAATAGACAAACAATAAAAATATAATTCAGTATAGAAACAAAAATATATAAATCATACTACTCTATCTATTTCATCTAGTCTCTCCATGTTAAATTCACTAAATTCTGTTCTTGGAAAAGAATAAACATTTTGAGGCCATCCATATTTTCCACAAACAAGCTCATTATGGTGGTAACTAACTCTCACCCCCCTCTCCAACAACAATATTATAGGTTCATATAGAGCCTCGAAACGTGCATCAATTTTTTCTCCAACGCTAATTATCCACTCCCACTCTAAAAAATATTTGCACAAGAACTCTACTGTCCAACCTTGTTTCAATAATTCCAATTCCTCAACTTTTTCTTGAATATGAAGCAGTATTTCTTCTTTAACACCAATAATCTGAGCTGCACTGTATATGGGTTTACGTATTTTATTATCAGGGCAATAAACATCCCTAAAGATGTTACCCCTATTAATAAATTCAGTTACAAGTAATGCATGTAAAGGAAGGTCTTTCCTCCTGACGTTCCAATCAATATTTATAATTCTTTGTACTGCTTTTTCAAACCTTTCCAAAGTTCTCACTTCTTTCTTTAAGGTCTGTTTGAAATCTGTTTTCATTTTGGATCACGCATATCAGACCTGCCCTTATAAAGAAATGGCCACCTCTTTCATATAGCTTTATTGCTGGCACAAACAAATCTTTATTTTCAATAGCAATTTGATTTCCTTCATCAATGAGTACGTCTAACTCTAAATAACTGGTAGCAATTTCTCTAACATAACTATTGTCAATCTCTTTTAGTATTTGTAATTCATCAACACTCACTTGTGACTTAGTTATCGAAATTGAAATGATAATAAAGGGATACCTACAAGGCCCAGGATAATATTGGAAAAATATTGATGCTCTTCTTAAGTATTCTTTACTCATATGAACATACGATCTTGCTTGCTTGTTTCCAATACAACTCCAATCTATTGCAGAAATACGCTTAATTGCCTGATTAAAATTAGCGCTCCACCTTCTCTATTTTTATTACCCAAGAATTTTTTTCGAATAATAGTCATATGCTCCTGGGAGTTCAAATGAAGGTTGATCAGAAGCTACATCATGTGCACCAGGAGGATCTGAACCAAAACGTCTATTCATCGCAGCCATGTTACGTCATGACGTTCAGGATGGCGCGGGGGATGGAATCGGTGTAGCCATACAAGCAATTCCCATTGAGATGTCATACAGAACAACAAACGCTCGATGTGTTATCCCTAGCTTCTGAACGCACTCCTTACCTGGATGGTTCATGGCTGATTTCTCCCTTCATAGGTTTAGACATTCTATAGGCAGGAATCACACCAGACATACAGAAGCATAGGACGTATTTTGAATCTTGAATTTGTCACATCCTAATTAAGTAACATGTTTACCAGTAACGATAAACCCCACTGAATTTACAGTACGCTACTGTTCGACCAAGTTCAATTTAATTAGTATCACAAGATTTTTGAATTTGCTTGGCTCTGTTATCTCCGTCCAACTTAGTGGATGATGGATGGTGTGCATGGATGGTGGCGTTAGACGTAAAAAACACATCGATCATGGTGGTATCTGACCATAATCAACATGTTTAATACAACGCTGTAACGTTATTTAGGGTAAAAATTCAAAGTGTTAATGAGCGTACAAACAAAAACAAAATGAAGAAATCTATCTACGGATATGTCACGGGTTAAGTGATTATTAGTTGCTTGGTGGGTTCGTTCGGCAATGGGTAAAGTTTTTTAAACAACGGCCGATCAATATCAGGCGGTTAGCTCGCAGGGCGGCGTATGTTTGCAAGAGTTATTGATAGACTCGACTCTTTAAATATTTAAACCAGATTATCTATGTCTAACGGTTCCTTTGTTACAAATTTTTCAAACCATCCGCTTAATGGCATATGTCCAACATTTTGTATATCCAGTGACTGATGTCGGAGATCAAATAAACCTCCTCTTTCAATAATTTTAATTAGGGGTTCATATACATTTATATATTTAGCATATTTTGGATCCTTATCAGCATAATTAGCCAATTGGATATAATATTCAAATATTTTTCCTGTATATATGCTTCTACCTAAAAACTTTGAAGCTTCTTCGTTACAATAGTCTGAGATCACTATTTCTTCCTCATTGTCACCAAGCAATTGAGCTATATTTGAAAACAAAGGTGGCCTCGGTTTAATCGCTTGCTCCTTGAAAAATTGAGCCAATCTCCTTAAAAATTCTCGAGCTAACTTAACATCCTCTTTTGATACGCTTGTACCTACTACATCCCATTTCACATTATTGATTTTTACTATAGCCTCATCTAGATACATTTTTTCACCTCTTAGTTAATAATCTATGTGTTTATCAAAATGTTTGTTAAATTCTTTTGATTGATCGTATCCTGGAAATGAAGGTGGATTGGGATCTGTTATGTTAGCTCTGTCATGTGCATTTTTTTTAATGTCGATATCATATATCTCGTCCTCGTGGTTCCAAGTAGACGGATCTCTTAAAGGCATCCCACCATCCATAAATTCCTTTTCTTTAATCTCATGATTTGCTAGCTCCCTAAACCATTCTTTTTCCTCTTCTGTCAATTCGCCCTTTTGAGCCTTCTGCCATGCATATGCAATATCTGCATCCGCTTGAAAATATAACTCTTCGTACGGTTTACCACCAACAGATATTTATTTTGTGTCTAAGAACAAATGCTTCTTTATCTTCAAGACCTGTTCTTCTGTCAATCCTGTATTTTTGGCTACTGTGGAAATATCTCCAATACCTGATTTTCTTATATCGATATATTTCCTCTCGAGGAATGCTTGAAATCCATCTTCTGGTACGATGATGTGCTTTTTCATTACAACTGGATCTGTTATAAAATCATGTTTACCCGTCCTCTCAGTAATTGTGCTGGTCCGTCCCTTACTTGCCTCATCATACAAGCGAGTATCGTCGAACTCATCGAAAGGCCTATTCTTACCAGGACCGCCCAACGCCCCTCTGGAAGGCTTGGATTTAGCAGTCTTCGGTCCAGTCTTACCGCTAGCTACCGCCGGATCATGTTGAACCTGCTGCTTCCAGGCTGCCCACGTATCTCCGAGCGCCGAACTGTTCTTACTGTTCACCAGCTTGTCCGCTGCCTTATTTAACCCATGCTTGGCCAGCATAGCCAGGTTTACAACCATCAACGTAATACCCAACTTATCCAGCAAATCCTGATCCATTCCCAGAAACGTTGGATTCGTATTGGCGTTCTTCTAAAGTTCAACTTCTTAGTATAAACGACGACCAGTGCAGCATTATCTCCGACTTAGGAACAGTAGTTCACCACTTTTTTCATCAGTTATAACATCCTTTTCACGAAAGAAAAAACACATGTCTTTTTTTTGGTGAATGACATGTGTTTTACAAGTTATAGTGTATTAGTCACTATCTATAGTTATCATATCAAGTTTTGCACCTGAAACAACATGAAATAATGCCTCATCAAAGTTATCTCCTAAACAAATAAGAAAATCATCATTGCCACCATAGAATTTTCCTGACGAACCAATGTACCATGTCATATCAATAGAGGCGATCTCTCCAAGAATTACAAATGATTCATTACAGTGTTGTTCATATCTCGCGGCGAGCTCACGAAAAATAGATTCTCCTGCATGTTCAGGATCAGTATTCAAAATTAAATATTGATCCAGTTTTCTAGGATTCTTGAATTGAATTTTCAATCCTCCATATTCTTTTAGAAATTGTATGGCCCTTTCAAAAATATTGTAATCATCATTCTTCAGAAATTCCACGTAATGCTTAATTTCTATTTCACGTTCAGCAAACCAACCTGCTTCACTAAGAATATTTGTTACTGCCTGGGTGCATACAATGAAAACCCCTCTTAATCTTTTATAATTGATACAAAACTACTGTACATTGGCTCACAATTTTCACACATCGCCTTGAACTTACTAGATTTAATATTTATTGTATACAGCCTTTAGATTCTGTCTACCTCTTCCTCACTACGCTACTGGGTAATCTACAGTTGCGAGTAAATTTGAAAAAAAAGCACGAAAGTGAACATAACAAAAAACAGGTCAATCATGGTGGTATCTGACCATAATCGACCTGTTCAACGTAACGGAATAGCGTTATTTAGGTTATAAAATTAAAGCATTTGATGTGCGTACAACCGAAATCGAGAAATCTTTATACGGGTATTACATGGGTTATATGTGTTATTGGTTGAATGATGGGTTCATTCGGCACTGGGTGGGGTGTTTTTGAAAAGCCGCCACTTAAATGATTATATTTTTTAGAATGGAGCGGCGAAAAAAAAGAAACCACAATACGTCGGTTAGCTCACATTATGGTGATATTAGTAATATTGTGAGTAGATTGTTTTTATCAGAACCAGAATATTATTCTAATACATTCTTAACGGCTCTTGATAAATCTGTTAATTCATCTAAGCTAAGTTCCTCATTAATTGAATCCATTTTAAAACCACTTATTTCATCAATAATTTCTTTAGAAATAGTTTGATTATTCTTCAATAGTATTTCAGCCAAAGTAATATACACTGTAATTTTTACACTAGGAGTTCGATCGCACCCCCTCTTATATCTTGACAGCACCTGATCTATGATCTCATCACTATCCATATTCTGGGCAACGAGCTCTAAATAGAAATTACTAACTGCATTCCTAATTTCCGTATAGTACCATCTCGCCTGATTACACGAATCGATAGGCATCAGTTTTAGCTTCTTTATTACCTCATCTTTACGAATTGATATTTCTTCAAATTGCTCTTGATTTAGTTGTCCATCTATTATTTGACTTCTAATTCTATTTAGATCTATTGACTCTAATTCATGTAAAAGAACTTGTTTTGTTTTATTGTAAATCCTTGGATTTTGCAATGAAAGCTCTGCATATAGAATATATATTAGCGCTCTTTCCATTTCATCAACAATATTTTCAGAATAAAATTCATTGAAAGTAATGTTAATTGCTTCATCGTGACTATAATATTCATTTTTGTACTTTTCTACATCCAAATAGAATTCATCTATTAAATCCTGATACTGCCATGTCATAAAAAACACCTCTTATTTTTTAGGAATTTTATTTCCATCATTATGAATTATCTCAATTATAATACCAGGATAATCCTTTTTAAAATCTCTAATATTTTTATTACAGCTCGCGCAAGTATCATTTTCTGTGAATAGTTTTATTTTTCCTGTTATATTTGGATTTGGTTCACCAAGTTGATTTGCCAAATCATTTATAATTTTATGCTCCGTATCACCATTTCTCGGTATAAGTTTACCAATACTATTAGGAGCATCTTCTGCTGGATATCTAATCTCACCTTGTGGTTTGAATGAAAAACCATCGTAATTCATTTCAGTTTGGTGTGGTGGCGGTGGTCCATCTACTTGACTGTGTGCATAGAATTCTTTTTTTATCCCTGAAATATCAACTTCCGCATATGCAAAGTTTGATCCACTCTTATTCAAAGCTCCATTAGATAATCTACTCTTTAACTCTGACACCCTTTGAATGATATGACCTTCAGCATCTGGATCGATTTGTCTTGTTGGAAACCAGTCTCTACCATCACCCGTCCCCTCAGTTTTAGGAGGAGGTTCGACCTTATGAATTGTGCTGGTCCGTCCCTTACTAGCCTCATCATATAGATGCAAGTCATCAAACTCATCGAAAGGCCTATTCTTACCAGGACCGCCCAACGCCCCTCTGGAAGGCTTGGATTTAGCAGTCTTCGGTCCAGTCTTACCGCTAGCTGCCGCCGGATCTTGTTGAATCTGCTGCTTCCAAGCTGCCCATGTATCACCTAGAGCTGAACTGTTCTTACTATTCACCAGCTTGTCCGCTGCCTTATTTAACCCATGCTTGGCCAGCATAGCCAGGTTTACAACCATCAACGTAATACCCAACTTATCCAGCAATTCCTGATCCATTCCAAGAAACGTTGGATTCGTATTGGCGTTTCCGTTTTTCAGATCATTCAGCTTCTCCGCGTTGACCACAATCATGGAGACGCCCAGCGCAGCATCGGCTACAGCCAGCATGTACAGAGATCCTCCACCTGTTGGTATCGCCGCTATAATTGCAACTACCCCGAATATGATGTTGAATTCTGCAATCAATACTTGGGGACCAATAATAAGCTCTTCGAATGTGTATCGGGATAAGTATACCGTTTTTTGGGTTTGCTTGCTCAAGTAGTCGGGCTTTTGCGGTATGCCATAGGCAAGTTCCATCTGTTCCAGCCAAGGACTGATCTTTTCCAATACGCCCCCGATTCCGGTAGCTTCCACGAACTGCTGGATCATCCCTGGCTTTCCGCTCGATCCAGCCGGTTGGGAGGAGCCTTGACCGCTCAGCACTGGTGGAGCTGGCATCATTGCACGGATTTCCTCTGATGACTTGCCAGCTTGCTGCCCTTGATCCATCACCTGTTTGGCTTGCTGCTTCCAATCGTACATCGCCGTTCGATCCTGGTCCATCTGGTCGTAAACCTTCTGCTGGCTTGCCAGTTCGGCCTGTTTTTCTGCTTTGCTTTTCTTTTCCGGCTCTGCAGCAGACTGATTGATATACTTTTGTTGATAGATTGTTTTTTGTTCATTGGAAGACATGGTGCTCAGCCAGTTCTTGGCTTGATCCTTCATTCCCGGATCACTCTTAGCCTTCTCGGCTACTTGATTACGAATATCCGCTCGCTGCCCATTCGTTAGCTGAACTGCAGCCTTGAGTTGGAGCGATAGATCGATCTCTTGTTTCGCAATTTCTCCTTGAGCGAGCTTATCTAGATACAACTCTTCCAGCTCTTCTTCGGTTAGAAGATCCACAAAGTCCACTTCGATCTTCTGGAAGTCAACCTTGGCACTCTGAATCCCCATCCGGTTACCGTTCAGGATAACATACTGGTCCGTATTCGTCTGGAGTACAATTTCCTGCTCAGCACGGATTCGAAGAGATTCGAGAACTCCCTCTTCACCCCCACTGCCGGCTTCAATCTGATTTCCTGCTACAACGAGAAGATCCTCGCTGGCATTCAGCGTGATATTTCCTCCATCCAGATGCAGGCTAACGGTCCCTTTCTCAAATAATACCCCGTCATCTCCCAGCTGCATTTTGGCCTCACCAGGCATCTCGAATACTTTTGTGGAAGGTTTCTGGAACACCGTCCGGCTCTTCATTTCCTCGCCGCCGCCACGAACCGAATTAATAGCCATCGCCTTTTTCTCTGTGCCACTGGGGAAATAGACCTTAATGCGAGCCCCCTCATCCGGCAGACAGTGAAAGATATTGTTGCCCTCTCCCGAATAAGGAAACCACCAATTTCCCTGCTGATCATGTGCATCATCGATATCTAAATGCACCTTCACCATGTTGTTTGCGCGTTTGATCACGCGTCCTTCCAAAGACATCCCTTGGAGTTTATCATTACGGCGGGATTTTCGGCGCAAACTCTGGCGTTTTACCAGCAAGTATTCATACTGTAATAAACCTGCTGAGTAGCTGATCACGGACTCGGAGACCACCCACATTTGTTTCTTAAATGACACATCATCGCCAACTTGGCAATACTGATCACTGGTTACTCGGTAGTTAACAAAATCGGCTTCCACTAGCCGCTCGGCATCCTTGCCTTCAGCATTAGCTCGAAGCTCTTCATAGACAGCTCGATCTTTCATGGCCTTGTAACGCCGGACATGTAGCTCTTTACCCCAGGATAAGTCCGGGACACCAAAGTAGACACGAGGTGCATCCATGGATACGTCCGGTAAAATGACCGTCCCCACTCTAGAAGCAAGTCGCTTCAGAAATTTCCAATCCGTTTCTTCGTACTGTACCAACAAAGCACCTATGGAAGCCTGGTCACTTGTCGCCATATTCTGGGCATCCCCTGAGGCATAATTCCGAACCAGCTGCCGAATCGCATCGGTATAGGTCAGATGCTTGTTCTGATACGAGCGACTCCGCGGCTTCATATCCATAATATATGTACGTGATAAAGCCTCCACTTCTAAAAGGGGGATACCGTCTTCCATCTGTATATCGACTTTGGTAATTCCTCCGGCGAACCACCCCTCCGGTCTGGCATCCGTTGGCTTCTGCAGAACGAGGCTGTCGTTAAAGGAACTCTGGAGGAGGCATTGCTCTGCCTCCTCTTCGCTCATGTGGGCTGTAAAAACACAACGTGTATGTGCATTGAAAGCTCGCTCAATTCGGAAACTGCGGAGGTCCTTGATCTTGTAGGGCCACTGCAGTTCAAATCCATCTCCCTGATAGTTAACATCCATTTCGATACCCTCCTCCGTTATGCCAGCCTTACCTTACAGCAAACTCCGGAGGAGCCGGATCCATGCCATTGGTTAACAAGCGTATCTGTCCTCCACACGTACAGAACAGGCAGGACTTACTGGTCAGGGCCGGTACTCCCTGAATGGACACATTGGGACTTCCATTGGTCCACTGGGGCTTTGCCCCTGCCAATGCCTCGATCAGTGCACTTAACGAAGGCTTTGACATCAATGTGCTTTGAGCAGAAGCCGAGGCGGTGGGCATAATTCCAGGGGCACAAGGGTAGATAGCCTGTCCACATGTTGGTTCTGTTGGATCGGGGTCAATAATGTACGAAGGATCCGATTTGGGTCCTGCGACACGTTCAGCTAACTTCATCGGATGCAGCTCACTCCGGCAATACCCGAAGGAGTATAAGTTCCCGTCGATTTCCTGTCCCATTTTTGTATAAGGTATACCGTGAATCGTCCCTGGCTCAGAAGTGGACGTGGCACAATCCTCGACCGTTAGCATCGGGCTACCGTTTATGTACACCCCATTGGGCTCCAGCTTGTTCAGTACCTCCTCATGGGTTCCAAACGTACAATGCATATAGGCTCCTGCCGTTACATATGTATCTTCACTCCTCCAGGGGGAGGAAAGCAGCTTGTTTAGCGTATCCTTCGTTAAGATTGTATCTGTAACTCCCATCTACATGTCTCCTTCTGTGATCTGAATCGGTCTGACGTTCAAACCATATATACCTGCCCGCAGTAGACGTTCTGCCAATTCAAGACGAACAATCACCAACTGAGTCCGATAATACGGAATGAGGAATGCAGGTTCTTGTTCAAGGCCGCTGAGATCAGCCATTATGCTCATAACCTGCCCACTCTGGATCAAGGCTTGATCAGGCGCGATACACGTCGCCTTCGGCAGATCCATCCAGTGATAGAATGACTGGTTATACTGTTCCAGGTTCATCACCACAACTCTTTTAGAAGTAATCTCAGGTGCAAGCTTCATGATGAGCTTGGATAACTCATCACTGAGCAGCAGCAAAGGATATTGCGCAAGGATACTGGAAGAGTAAAAGGGTTGACCACTCTTCACATAAACGATTTCCTCTTCAGCAGCATAGTCATAACCTTGAAGCATTCTCTCTGGCCATTGAAGGCTGGCTCCGTTGGAAGAAAGCTGTCTGTCATGTTCGATCACGTAGTAATTTGTTTCACTCATGAATCCTTCTCCACCCATTCAATAGCAGCGCGCTGTTCAGCAGTTAACTGCACCCGAAATCGATCTTGTACAAGCATCTGGCTTCCTGCCAGATCAGCCCCGGTGAAATCTACCTGCTCCAGCTGTGCACCTGTAAAGTCACCCGCAATTTTCGCATATCGAAAGCTTGCATGATTCAGATTGGCTCCCTGAAACTGGACACCGTTCATACCGTAGAACAGTCCATGTGTATCGACGAAGGTATCGCGGCCACCCAAAGCACCATCGAATCTTGCCTTGCTCAGATCACACCCTCGAAAGTCCGCATCATACAAAAGCGTCTCTCCAAAGTTGACATGATCACACTGGCACCGCATAAACCGAGTTCCCAGTAGGCTCGTCTCCTCCATGTGGCTACCGCTGAGTTTCACTTCTTCGAACCGAGCGTAATTGAAATCTATTTCCCCATAATCCCCTTGCGTAAGATCTACACTCGCAATATGTTCATAGATGTATTCACTGGTCAGCTTGCTCTCCAGCCAACCCTTACAAGTTATCGAGCTGCGCTGCATCCCATTCATTCGGTATACCGATTCAGTCACCTCATGATCCTGAAATTCACCAACACGAACTTCAAATTCTATGTCCTTGTTTAAGTTCTGAAATGAATCTAGTTTACGAATGTCATCCATTGCATAACGGACAGCATGTACCATATAGACATGAAAAGGATACAACTGTCCTGTTTGCCATGCATGAAGGGCAACCTGATCAATCCGGTTCATATATCTCTTGCGACTGCTCTCACATTCCTCGAACCACTGTTCCATATAACGATAAATCCAGCTTGCATCGTATAGAAACCCGCTCGCGGGCATCTCCCCCTCACGGTACCGATCACTCGCGTATAGCATATAAGCCGGATCTCCCTGATTCAGCCTGGTCCGCATTAACGATACGTGCAGCATACTGCACGCCTGTAGCTCACCCTGTTCTTGTTGCAATCTTACCCGTTCACAGAAGGCGTCAAATAGAGGAACAATTCCCTGTACTATCTCTTGCCGATGCCTAACATAATAGGTGTGCAACTCCTGTATCTTGCTATTCCGAAGTGGCAGCACTTCCTGTTCCAAGAACTGCTGCCACAGCTCCATCTGATGCATGATCTAGCCCCTCACTGTCTTTATTGGTTCATTAAGATCTCAATCCCTTTAATGACAACCTGGCCTTGGTCGATGGTTAGGCCGCCGTTTCCATCCTTGGTTGACAGATCTATTTGGTTAGCTAGCATGACGACGGACTCGGATACCATTTCAATCTGCTTACTTGCCTGAAGGGTAATCTTGTTCTCACAGTTCAGGATAATGGTTCCCGCACTGGTCAGCGTCAGAGTCGCTCCTCCTGTGGCTCCAGTAATGGTGATTTTGTCTTCTTCAAAGGTAATCTTCTGTCCAGTCGGTGTAAGTAGGAATTTGGTGTTGGGATTGGCCATCAGATCTTCTTTTAAATCCTTGTCATATTGCACAATGGGCTGCAATTGCTCCTGCTGAACAACCGTAGTGGTGATCCCTCCTCCACCACCTCCAGTTTGGGTAGTTTGGGCCGATGCAGGCGACGAAGAAGGTGATGACATGGCCTCTTCCGGTATTTTCTTGCGAACAGAGCTCAGTGCAATGCCTTCCGCCTCCCTTGCATTAGGAAAGTAAAGACGGATACTATCCCCTTGCTCAGGCATACAGTACCACCCAGTCTGATCATCCGAAGCATACATGGTGGAGTAAGGGAACAGATTGGCCGTGGCCAGACTCCATTCCTGGTCACAGTCCAACTGGACTTTAACCTCATCTCTCACGACGCCCATAATCTGTCCTGAAATGGATGCACCGACAAGGCGTGAGTTGTATCGCTTACGCTGATAAGCAGATTTCATGTGCCCGAGCACATAATGGTGGATAAGTAGCCCCTGCTGCATTTCGGTCCGAATTTCAAAAACGTTGAGTCTTTGCCCTTTAAACTGTACCTCATCCCCAAGTTGCAAAACTCGGTCATGTACCTTAACTTCATATCGGATATAATCCTGTTCACTAAGGCCACTAGCACCTAGCGCTTCTTGTTGATAGGCCAGCATGTCCTTATACATGCGGTAATGCGTTGCTTCCAGCTTGCCTGCATCCCGTTGCTCGGGTATACCCAGATAGATACGAATGCGTTTTTCCGTTGATACAGGAATCAATACCGTATGATAATGAGATGCTAATCGCTGCAGAAACTCCCAGTCGGTCTCCTGGTATTGGAGTGTATAAGCTCCAAGTTTTTTCTTTTCCATAAACGTATTGAATGTCTGACCGTCTGGATAGAGCCTGCTAATCTTCTGCATGACATCTGGAATCAAACTGGCAGCATTCTGAAAGGAATATGTTTGTTTATACATTATCCTTAAATTCAATAAAAAGGATATAAAATAAGACTTTACTCATATTCCATAAATTCCTAAACGCGAATAAAAAAGAGCAGCGCGCTTGCTACTCCTCCTTTATTCCTACGCTTTGGATTCTTATTTGAGCATCATTATGTTAATAGTCCATATTAAATAGTATCTTCTATTCCTTTTTTTCTTCCCCCCATATCCATTTGGATAGAATCTCTAAATCTCTACTATTGTACATTTGAATATGTTGCCAAAAAAGCCGCCATGTAGGCGACTTTGATGGTACCCTCTAACTAAAATAGTTAAGCTACGATAGGCATTGATGTTCAATCGGTGTGCGTTGTTTCAAGTTTGCCATTGAAAGCCTAAATCCAATTGGAGCATTTAATCATTTAGCACTGGCAGCCATTTTCGTGATCTTGTCGGCAATATCTTCTGCTTGTAAAAGGGATGAGAATGAATCCGCCGCAAAATATTTTTCCATTTCAATCTCAATTACATGATGATTTTTGACGGCATCTAAGGATGTCCAAGTCACCGGGAGCTTGGGTGGCTCTTTGCCTTCAACACTAAGCACAATGACGTAGTCGCCTACATAATCGTTTACAGTCTCCCATGACACTTCAATACGGTCCTCTTTTTTGTCGATGATTTCACTTTTTACTTTAGGCGTTGGGTTTAGTCCCAAAATATCGTATGTAGCTCTTCCTCCACGCTCGCCTGCATTGCCAATCACCATCAAAAATTTGTCTACTGTAATATAATCCACAATGGAGATCGTTGCATCTTTAGGAATTACATTTCTGATTTTATTGCGGGCAGCTTCCGTACGTTTTTCAAAATCTTCATTCCACTTTTTAGCTTCTTCTTGTCGACCCAGGATATCGCCCATGGCCGTGATTTCTTCTTGAATCGTGGAATACTTGCTTGTCTCAAACACGACGGTCGGTGCAATTTTGGAGTAACTTTCATAGGCCGCTGTATTCCATGTAATGATGATATCTGGAGTCAAATCCAATACCTTCTTTAAAGAGATGCTCCCCTCCAAACCAATATCTTGAACCGTGTCAGGTAAATAAGGTTTTAGAAACTTTGCAAAGTTCATTTGTGTACTGGACGCTCCAACAGGCGTTACCCCTACAGCCAAGACTGGCCCTAAATCCCAGTCAACAACAACACGTTTGGGATGTGCCGGAACACTAACTTCTCCCATGACCGTTGATACTTTCCGCATGCTCGTATCTTCTTTGGCCTCATTGGTAGGCATATTTTGAGTCGACTCTGCACTCTGATTTGAATTTCCGCCTGCTGACCCCTGGCTATTATTTTGACTGGAGTTCCCATTCGTACACGCTGCAAGCATCAATGTAAAACATAACATGAGTGTTAATACCATCTTCGATCTTGTTCCTCTATACATCTGTCTATCCCCTTCTGTTTTGTATTGATAATGATTATCATCAATAACATAACAAGTAGAAGAATGTTTGCCCATAGAGGATACGAACCCTTCCCATGGACTATCTGAATCGCCTAAGCTCTCCTTCATTTTCTTTTTATATTGCCCTGGCGTCATCCCGACCTGCTTCTTGAACAGACGTGTAAAATAAAAAACGTCACTATAACCTACACTTGAAGCAATCTCCTGTGCAGTGGCATCTGTCCGAATCATTAATTCTTTTGCTTTAGCCATCCGCGCCTGAATCACGTATTCGATAGGACTTCTGCCAGTACGAAGTTTGAACTGTTTCGATAAGTATTGAATGCTATAATTCCATTGTTCAGCCAAGGATTCAAGTGAAATAGATTCATTAAAATGTTCGTGAATGTACTGGATGATCTCTTCTACCATATCTTTTTCCTTTGAAGTAACTCCTTGAAGCTTAAGCTGCTGGACGAGTGTATATACGAACTGGTAAAAAAAGATTTTCACATGAAAACGTTCAAAAACCTGTCTTCGGTTCCATTCCTCATACATCGAATCGACATGACGATACAGATTAACCGGAGCAAGAGGCTGGTAGGCATAGGGTAGATGAAAAGGGTTGTTCATGAGATAGTTTTTCTGGATTTCTTTGCTAGCTTTGGGTGACATACTACCTCTATATAAAATGTAATAGTACGTCACCTCATCCTGTCCAGCCTCGATCCTGATCCTGCTTCCTTTTCCTGC
Organism: Paenibacillus sp. E222; assembly: GCF_013401555.1. Classification (NCBI taxonomy): domain Bacteria; kingdom Bacillati; phylum Bacillota; class Bacilli; order Caryophanales; family Paenibacillaceae; genus Paenibacillus; species Paenibacillus sp. E222. The sequence goes on along the minus strand of NZ_CP058552.1, from coordinate 3,653,892 downwards.
ATGCAGTAGATAAAACCGTTTAAATATATGTATATCCTCATCCAACCAAAGGGAGCCTTGTCCTTGCACGATATATATAAAACTACTGACTGGGAGATGATATTGCTGCTTCCCCCCGCTACTTATTACAATTTGGCGAATATCCACCAGCTGAATCGATGAATGGTCCCACATTTGAATATACTCTTCCCAGTTCACTATTTTTCTCCCCCGTTTGACCACATACTGAAGCTACATTCAGTAATAAATCCCTTTATAATTCAATTTGACTATATTCGATAACGATAATCATTGTCAATTAGAGAGCAACTTAAAGGTGCGGAGGAAATCCCTGTCACTCCCCTCCAAAACCAACAGAACCCCGGCAGCACGTCTGCATTCAGCAGCGCACAACCGGGGTTCACCATTATTTTAATTATTACTAATATCTCTTAACCTAACTCACCTTGTAAAATCATGCTGCCCAATCGTCAGCAACGTTGGTCTGCTCTTACTCCACAACGAAGTGGCAATTTTCGGATTAAAATAATAGAGCGCTCCGTGTGTCGGGTCGGTGCCATTCAAGGCTTTACGAGCTGCCTGATAGGAAGTCTGGGTTGGTTTTGTATTAAACTGTCCATCGTCTATGGCCGTGAACTGCCCTTTTTGGAAAATTACTTTCGGAATTGATGAAGGGAATGCATTAGAATGCACTCGGTTCAAGACAACCGCGCCTACAGCGACCTGTCCTTCAAAGGATTCTCCGCGCGCTTCCCCGTGAATCAGCTTCGCGAGCTGGCGCAGTGTATTACCTTGGGCTGCAACTTTCTTGTTCAGTCTGTTCAGTGTTGCTGGACCTGCAATCCCATCCGCACTCAGCCCCTGAGCCTGTTGGAACTTACGGACGGCGCCTTTGGTAATAGAACCGTAATATCCGGTCAATCCAGCTTTAAAATACCCCAGTTCGCTTAATTGCTCCTGCAATTGAAGCACATGTTCACCGCGAACGCCCTGCTCCAGTTTCTGTGCTCCGGCAGACGGAGCTGCCATCGTAAGTCCGAGAGCCATCGCGAAGGCACCGAGAAGCACGCTGACTCGTCCTGCTCTTTTGCCAGCCTTTCTCCCCCTGCGATGGGTGACTTTCCGGCTGACGGTAATAGGTTCCATGTGGTCAGTGCTTGCATGCAGATCAAGCCTCTCATTCCCGCGATCTAATCTAAACTCTTCATCATGGCTGTAGAGATAGCTCGTCATCTTCATCTCTTTCATCTCTTTCATCTCTTTCATCTCGTTAACAGGAGTAAGATCAATGACATCAAATCTCCCGTTTATCTCATTCATCCTATCGCTGCCATTATAGCTGTACATCACATTTATTCCGACATTCTCAATCACACGTATCCGTTCACACACGCTATTCTGTCCACTCTTCATTTGCTTTTCATTCATTTTATTCTTCTCATTCATCATATTCTTTGCATTCATTTCACACGTTTGATCCATTTCAAGTTTGTTCTTCATCATTCCATTAACCTCCACTTTTCTGAATCCAGATCCCACTTCTTCCCCCTGAATCCTCACGGCCCTACATCCCGAGTGTCATTATAGGATATAGAAAAAGTGACGTCTATCGGACCGATGGCGCAGGCGAAAATCCACTCTAAACACAGCAAAAAGAGACATGAGCCCATGGTCACGCCATAGTCATGCCTCTTCTTGTATCAACCTTCTGCCGCTTATCCACCCCGTTATAGTCGTAGGCAGGCAGACCCGCACAAAAGTTGCGTTGTATTTATTGACATTTATTCGGCCAGTTCCAGACCCTTGGTTTCCCGGCCCAGGAACAGCACAGCCGCAGCGCCAATGAGGATGGTCACGAAGAATATCGTGAAAATTAGGCTGATTGCGACTTCACGCTGAACCAGCATACCAACCATTAATGGAGCAAGCACGCCCCCAATCCGGCCTACCGATGTAGCAAGACCCACACCTGTTGAACGAACGGAAGTGGGGTACAATTCCGGACTGTATGCGTACAGACCGCCCCAAGCTCCCAGATTGAAGAAGGAAAGACAGATACCTGCGGTCAGGATCGTCGCTTCCGTTGTTGCCAGTCCAAAAGCAATCGCACTTACTGCTGTCAATGTAAGATAAACGACAAGTACAAATTTGCGGCCAAACCGCTCAATGAAGTACGCCGCTGTGAAGTAACCTGGCAGCTGTGCGATCGTCATAATCAGCACGTACTGGAAGCTTTTGACCAGCGTAAAGCCTTTTGCCATAACAACCGACGGCAACCACAGGAACATGCCATAATAAGAGAAAATGACGGTAAACCACAAGATCCAGAGCATCAACGTTGTGCGGCGATGAGGTGCCGACCAGACCGTGGCTACCTTTTCGCGGAACGTGATTTTCTTAATCTTGGTATTGTTCTTGTAACGAGGCGGGTCCTGAATGGCACGGCGCAGATACAGCGCATAGAACGCTGGAACGGCACCAATGGCAAAAGCAATTCTCCAGCCATATTCCGGGATAACAAAGTTGGCAATGAGTGCCGATACAATCCAGCCACCTGCCCAGAAACTCTCCAGCAGTACAACTGCACGTCCACGTTCTGCTGTAGGCATCGACTCCGATACCAATGTAGATGCAACGGGCAGCTCCCCGCCGAGGCCGATACCGGCAATCAGACGCAGTACACACAATACGGCGAATCCGGTCGCCAATGCTGACAGGCCACTAGCAATCGTAAATACCAGTAGGGTCCACATCAAAATGGCCTTTCGGCCGAAACGGTCCGCAAGTGCCCCCGCAAGCAATGCACCGAGCGCCATACCGATGGAGTTGATACTCGTAAGCACCCCGACTTGTCCCGGACTGAGACTCCATTCCTTGGCGAGTGCAGCCACGATGAAGGAAATCATGCCGACTTCCATGGCATCAAACAGCCAGCTCATGCCGGCACTGAACAGCAGCTTGCGCTGCTTGGGATTCTGCAATACTTCCAGTTTGCTCATGTCCTATAGCTCCCTTGATCTCTATGTAGTCATTCTGACACTAAACCATTATTATGCAGAATGATCCAGAAATCAATGTAAAATACGCATATCCGTTGATCTTCTTCCCATTCCTTACCCCTTGAGTGAACCCGCTGTCAAACCTGCTACAAAATAACGCTGGAGCAGAATGAACAGCACAATCATCGGAATGGCTGTAACCAGCACACCGGTGAGCATCATCGGATAGTTCGTCACGTATTCCCCACGGAACTGCATGAGTGCGAGTGGTAACGTCAGCTTGGATTTACTGCTGAGCATCAGCATCGGAATGAGCAGATCATTCCACACCATAACGAGCAGGAACGTAGCTGTTGCCGCCAGCGAAGGAGCTGCCAGCGGCAGTGCAATTCGTGTGTAGAGCCTCCACTCGCTTGCTCCATCCATACTGCCCGCTTCCAGTATTTCCGCATTCAGCATACGCATGAAGCCCGTCAGCATAAATACGGAGACCGGCATTAACATCGCCGCTGATACTACAATGAGTCCAGTCAGACTGTCCGACCATCCAAGCGTACGCGTCAGGGAATAGATCGGCAGCATGCTCACTTGGGAAGGAACGATCAGCCCAGCCACGAATAAAGCAAACACAATTTTGCCCACGCTGCCGCCCCAGCGGACAATGGCATAAGCAATCATACTGCTGAGCAATAACTCAATCGCAACCGTACCCAGCGTTACAACCAGACTGTTCCCGAAATACTGCCACATCGGCTGGTTGCGGAACATGCCCGTAAGATTATCCCACGTAAACGGGTCCGGCCAGCTAAATGGACTGATGAAGAAGTTGCTGCTCGTTTTGAACGATGACACAAATACAAAGTACAACGGCACGATAATCAGCAGCGCGTACACCAATAAAATCAGGCGGTTGAACCATTTTAAAAACATATAAATTCCCTCCCTTCTTCCTTAGGTCTGCTGCCAGAGTCCGTTAAAATTAATCATTCCAGCCCTCAAGTTATTTCAACATAATGGACTCAACAACTCGTTCAATAACTCATCGTACTCTCAACTTCCCTGCTCACGAGCACTTCAATCCGTCCAACAGTTAATAGCTTACCCGGTCGGCACGCAGCGCCTTGAACTGCAATAACGTCAGCAAAGCGAGCAGAACCAGGAAGATCATCGAACCCGCAGAAGCGAGGCCAAATGAATAACTGCCAAAGGCGGTGTGATAGATATATGTCGTCAAAATTTCAGTAGCGTAGTTCGGGCCTCCGTCCGTCATGGTGAAAATGAGGTCAAACGCCTTAAACGATTGAATCGTCGTATAGGCAACAACAATCGTTGCCGAAGGTGCAAGCAGCGGCCAGGTCACGGTACGGAATACCTGCCATTTGCTGCCGCCATCCATACGTGCTGCTTCATACAGCTCTGCCGGAATGCCTTGCAGACCTGCGATAAACACGATCATCATTTGCCCGGCATGTGCCCAGACCTGTACCGCGGCAATCGAGTAGATGGCGATCTTCGGATCACCAATCCAGTTGTGGGCCATGCTCCCCATACCTGCCTCGTTCAATCCATAGTTAATCAGCCCGATCGAAGGATCATACATAAATGCCCAGATCAGACCCACCGATACGGAGGACAGAATCGCAGGCAGAAAATAGAGCGCCCGGAGTGCAATGCGTGTCTTGGTGTTGCGTACCAGGAGCAGCGCCAGAACAAGTGAAATAAACGTTTGCGCAATGACAACCGTTAACATGAACTCCACGTTGTTGCCAAATGCTTTGCGGAATACGATGCTGCTGAGACTGTCCTTGTAATTATCCAGCCCTACAAATGCATACGACGGGGATACCCCGTCCCAATCCGTAAAGGAGTAGAACAGCCCCGTCAATGTAGGAAATACGAACAGTGCAACGTACAGCAGCAACCCGGGTAACAGAAACAGGGATAGCTGAATACGGTTCTTCATCGTTTATTTCCCGATATGCTGATCAATGATCGCCTGTGCCTGCTGCGCTGCTTCTTCAGGAGAAGTGCCGCTCAGCACAGCCTGAATGGAGTTCGTCACTGCTTTCTGATTATCTCCATTCAGGATGGTAAACCGTGGCTGGAACACGGTCTTTTTGCTCGCCCAATCTCCCGCAACCTGAAGCTCAGGTGTATCGTACTTCACATCATTTACCGTTACATTCTGTCCCGTCTGGTTCGCATATTCACCAGCCACTTCCGGATTGCTCAGGAACTCGATGAACTTCTTCGCTTCTTCCGGATGTTTGGACTTACTGTTCACCGCGAGCATAAATGTCGTGGTATGAACACCTTCATACTTCGCCTGATCTGCACTTACGGTAATCGGTGCAAGCAGCTTTTGCTCCAGATTCGGATTTTGCTGTTTGTTCTGAGCGAGTTGATACGATCCACTTGCGAGCATCGCTGCTTTTTCCTGAATAAACAGCGCTCCCGCTGCCGGGTCTTTCGTGCCCAGTGCGTCCTGCTGGAAGTATCCTTTGTCGTTCAGTTCTTTGATCTGAGTTAATGTTTTCACCCAGAACTCATCCGTCAGTTTGGCTTCGCCAGCTTCTACTTTGGTAAAAATGTCGTCACTCGGCGCATTGTTCATCACCATCGTATTCATGAATTGGCCCGGACCAATGTCCGCTCCAGCAAAGGCAATCGGAATAATGCCATTGTCTTTCAGCGTCTGGCAGAGTGCCAGGAAGCCTTCCCAATCCGTCGGTGGTGTCAATCCATATTTTTCGAACAGCTTCACATTATAGATTGGATCGTTGTATACGAGTTGATAAGGGATTGCATATTGCTTCCCATCGTGCTGGCCTGCTTCAATTAACTTAGGATTGTATGCAGACAGAAACGACGATCCAGTCAGATCGGTGAACAATCCGGCTTTGGTGAAGGCTTCGAACTGTGCACCAGGGAAGGAAGCAAATACATCCCCAACTGAACCATCACTGATTTTGGATTGTACAGTGGATTGATATTGGTCCGAAGGAAGAGTCTGCATTTCCACATGGATGTTCGGATTTTCCTTTTCAAACGCATCAATCGTCTTGTTCAGTGCTTCCACATCCTCTCCACGCCAGTGCATGAAGCTGATTGTTACTTTGCCCGAACCGGAGGAATCGCTCCCTCCTGATGCCGCGTTATCCCCGCCGCCGCAGGCAGACAGCAGGATGGACATCACCAGCATACTGACTAGGGGCAGGATATATTTTTGTTTTTTTCTCATGAAAGAAGACCTCCTGAAGGATGTTATATAAGTTAAACAATGATTTTACACTGAACCACTACGCGGTCAGAACCATCTTCCAATCGCTGCTATCCCCAGATTTTTTTTAAATCACTTAATTAAAGTGGAAATCCGGGGATAGCGTGTGCTTCCGATGCAGCTTTCTTCCAGAAAGCTTTCAGGCGAGATGATGCTTACGAAGTAGCTTTCTTTCAGAAAGCTTTTAGCTTCGCTTCTTCACGTTATTTCTGTCCTCTCCGTTTTCGTATAAAAAGATTAGTTGAACTTATTTAGTTGGTAGTAACTGAATGCTTCTTCTGTCTTGTTTTCCACTTCTCACGAATGATGGGCATAACCGTGCGGCCGAAAATTTCGGCTTCTTCCAGATGCGGATAACCGGACAGAATGAAAGTCGTCACGCCCAGATCTCCATATTCCATCAATCGTTCTGCGACCTGTTCTGCTGTACCCACAATGAGGATGGCACCGCCAGAACGTACAACGGACAAACCTGTCCACAGGTTTGGACCTACGACGAACTGCTGCTTCTCGGACAGTTCCCGCAGCTCATTCTGCCTGCGTTGGTTGGTTGCATCCGTCTCTGCGAAGGCTGCTTTGGCTTTTTCGATGGCCTCTGGTGGTACTTTGCTAATAATCTCCCAAGCCGCCGCCCATGCTTCTTCTTCCGTATCCCGGATGAGTACCTGTGCCCGCATGCCGTAACGCAACTGGCGATCTTGTCCGGTTTCCTCTTTGATCTGTTCGCGAATGACTTCAATTTCTTCGATCTGCTCCTGAATCCAGTCATGCGGCTCGCCCCACATGAGGAATGTATCTGCGTGTTCAACAGCGACCCGCTTTGCAATCGGTGAACTTCCACCCAGGTAAAACGGCGGATACGGTTTTTGCACCGTTTCAGGCATGCCTACCGGACCTTTAAAATTGTAATACTTACCGTTAAACTCCGAATTATCTTCGGATGCTTCCTCATTCGATTGAGCACCACTTCCGGCAAACTCGGTCAGATTGAGCCCGGCCGATTGTGTCCATGAACGCTTCATCACTTCCATGTACTCGCTCGCCCGTTCATAACGTTCATCGTGAGCATGAGCCAGTGGATCTCCCAGTTCCTCCAAATCCCGAACCGAACTGCCTGTCACCACATTGATCATGGCACGACCACCAGACAGTTGATCCAGTGCAGCTCCCATACGCGCCGCCAATACAGGGGTGACCAGACCTGGACGAATGGCGACAAGCGGACGCAGTGTTTTCGTGTGACTCATAACAGCCGAACCCACAACCCACGCATCCAGACAGGCTCCCCCTGTCGGAATCAATACAAATTCAAAACCTGCCGTCTCCGCTGTCTGCGCCACTTGAATCAAATAATCCAGGCTCGGCTCCCGCTCCGGGGCAACCCCCACATACTTTCCGTCTCCTGCTGTAGGCAAAAACCAACCAAACTTCATCTCTTCCTGTTCGCTCACGCAAGTCAATCCCTTCTATGAATAAATAAAGTCTCATGTTAAAAATAAGATCGGTGTTGTGCAACATGGCCGTTCCGGGTACGAATCGTTCTTTTGATCGCTGTTATCTCCAGATTTTTTTGATTCACTTTTCCAAGGGGAAAATCCGGAGATAAAGGCGAACACTGCGTTTCTTCCAGAATCGATTTCGTCCCCTCCACTACGTTCGCACTCGTTAAACCTTATTTTTAAAGTGCGCCTAATTTCTAATCAATTTATAAGTACGTACACTCCCAAATGCCGATAAAATAACTTGGTTTAATAGGTATGGACATCATAACAATTGATTTGTCTGTGATCAATGTCATTTCGCGGTAATTTCATTTTGTCATTTTGTGGTGAATTCACAGGAATAGGTCTTCTCGATCTTGAATATTTACAAAACCCACCTGTATAATAGGTTATAAGAGAAACTTTCAGAGATTACAAACTATACTTATATTAAAGAGGTGTTCCTGATGATCGAGAGCATGAAGGAGGACCACCACGAGTTTTTGGATATTATTTTTTTTACTCCGTCTGAATTCGAGAAAGCCGGTGGAGCATGGCCGATTCGAATCGGTCGTAATATAGCCAAGAGCAACTATCATATCGGCCCGCGAACGACGCCTTTTCATTATTTAATTTTTGTTCTGGAGGGCGAGGGTACTTTCATACAGAACGGACATCGGTACTCCCTCCGTGCCCGTGATGCTTTCTGCCTGTATCCACAGGTTACCCATGAATATTGGTCCGACCCGAAGGAATCTTTGCACAAAATTTTCATTGCCTTTGATGGAAAACATGCAGCTGAACTTCTGACACGAATCGGGCTTACCCCGGACACGCCGCATCGCTCAGGTGTACTTACCCCAGAGACGGCAAGTGGCATGCGTGCTTTTATGGAAGAGGTTCGCAAACCTCAGGGAGGCGCAAGCGACCTGGGACGACTTACTCGTTTTCTCGGATTGTTTGACCGAATTGCCAAATCTCCCGCTACCCGAGTGCTTCAACCAGACTCTGCCACACCATGGCTGCAAAAGGGGAAGGAGTACATGGATATTCACTTTGCTGGCGGCATTACTGTGGAAGGTGTATCTTCACACGCAGGCGTGGATCGGACCCATTTTACCAAACAATTCCGCAAAGCCTACGGCCTGTCTCCTGTCCAGTACATTCAACGTCTCAAAATGAATCAGGCCAAACGGCTGCTTGTTCAGACCCCGTTAACGTTAACTGAAGTTGCGCACTCGGTGGGTTACCCCGACCTGTTCTCCTTCTCCAAAGCGTTCAAAAAGCAGGTCGGTCTGCCACCCAACCGCTATCGAACGGCCGAGAAAAACAAAAGCTGATTTGCCCGCAAACCATGCGTACCCTAAGCAAACCCAAACAAAAAGGCAAGCCTCCTTGACCGGAGACTTGCCTTTTCCTCATGACATATGACAGTGCTCTTACTGTAAACGGCATACACCTATTATAAACACCCGCTACTTCTTCTCCTCGCTCTTTCGAGCCAGCGGAATTCCGTTTTCCTTTGCATACCATGCTTCATAATGATGCACAGCGACACCTGCAAAGGAGGAATGAGAAGCGCCAAGATCAAACACTTTCTTCATTTCTTCGTCCATATTGGTGATGGATTTGCTGAAAAAAGTTAGATGATCGCCCTCATGCGTGTCTGCCAGTTCGGCTCCAACCCATACTTTCTTGCCAAGCTCATCCGCTTCGTCCAGCTCTTCCTTGGACAGATCATACATCTGCTGACCACGATCCCGATAAGCCATGATGGCTACCGCATCAAAGTGATCAATCACCCAACGGCTGAATGTACCTCCGCCTTCTGCCGACTCGCGTGCATCCAGCCAGAAAGGGATTGCGGCGCTCATGTAAAGTCCGGCATCCTTACCAGCTTGAGTCCATGCCTTCATGTTGTCGCTCCACTCCGCAATAACGCTATTCTGCTCGTTCTCCCAGCGTTTTAGCTGATAAGGCTCCACATCCAGCTGAATTCCCTCAAAGCGTTCATTTTTGGCCGAAGCTGCATTATATGCCCGTACTTTTTCAATAAACGCAAGTCCCTCTTCCCGCTTCTCCGTATAGGCCCAGTCTGCATGACCGTTAAGGGCATGTACGTCAATCTCAGCCTGTCGTGCAGCCGCGATGAATTCGCGGTAAGTCGCATCGGGTACCTCATCCTGAATTTGCAGGAAAATGGTATCCACACCCTGCGCTTTGGAGAAGGAGATAATCTCAGGCGTCTGCTCTGCAATAATGGAAGCGTCCCACAGCCAGGTCGCTTTGTGTTCCTCATGTGAAAACCATTTAAGTAGCCAGGGCAGAAGAAGCAGGCAGAACAGCAGGGCCAAGATGGCCCATTTTGCCTTCACCGTCAGTTTGCCCCACTTGTTCGTTAGATTCCTCAGACGAGCAACGCTTCACTTGGCTCCAGCACAGGGTGCTGTACCGAATGACCAATCTTGTAAATGTGCGGATGTGTATACGTTTTGAACGCATTACGTGTATCCAGAATCGGCACACCCATCTCGGCAATATCAAAGTAAGGCAAATCGCTGTGGTTGGTGATCAGCACGATGCAATCGTACTTCTTGAACTGCTCCAGATTGAACGTTTCGCTATATACTGTCTCGCCATGTTTGTCCCGGAACGATTCAGCATGTGGATCATAATAGCTGACATTGGCTCCGCCTTCCTTGAACAGTTCATAGACTTCCAGTCCTGGAGATTCACGCAGATCGGCAATATTCGGCTTGTACGACATACCGAGCAACAGAATGTTGGATTTACGTACCGATTTCGCATACTCATTCAGAATGGTTGATGTTTTGTTCAGTACATAATATGGCATATTGTCATTGGTGGATTGCGCCAGCTCAATGAATTTGCTGTAGAAACGGAATCCTTTGGCCTTCCAGGACAGATACATCGGATCAAGCGGAATGCAGTGACCGCCGATGCCAGGGCCCGGATAGAAAGGCATGAAGCCAAACGGCTTCGTCGCAGCTGCATCGATAACTTCCCAGATATCAATGCCCATACGATCACACATCATGGCCATTTCATTAACAAAGGCAATGTTTACGCTGCGGAACGTATTTTCAAGCAGTTTGGACATTTCAGCCACTTTGGGTGAAGATACAGGTACAACCGTTTCAACATATTTGCTGTACAACGCTGTTCCCAGCTTGAGGCAAGCTTCCGTTGTGCCCCCGATGACTTTTGGTGTATTAAACGTAGTGAATCGTCCGTTGGACGGGTCCACACGTTCAGGCGAGAAGCACAGGAAGTAGTCTTTGCCTGCTTCATGTCCGATTTTGTCCAGCTCATCCTGGATCAGCTCTTCGGTTGTACCCGGATAAGTGGTGCTCTCCAGTGTAATCAGCATGCCTGGTTTCATGTGCAGTTTAATCTGATCCACAACCGTCTCGATATAAGACGTATCCGGGTCCTGATTTTCACTGAGCGGTGTAGGTACGCAGATGCTCAACGCGTCAATCACGCGAAGCATGCTGTAATCCGTTGTAGGCTGGAAGCGGCCGCTTTGCATTACTTTTTTCAATTCATCGGACGAAATATCGTGAATATAGGAATCTCCCTGATAAATGCTCTCCACTTTGGATGCATCCAGATCAATCCCGATGACCGTGAAACCCTGATTGACCATTTCCACCGCAAGTGGTAATCCTACGTAACCGAGCCCGACCACGCCGAGCACCGCTTCTTTATTTTCGATCGCATTCAGTAATGTGTGGAATTGTTGATTCTCCATGATATTCCCTCCGGGCAGTGTATTTTTTTGGTTGATTGACGAATCCATTTGATAGATGTTTGTCTGTAAATGTACTTATTGGGCTGATAAAAATGAATGAAGGCTATTGGCTTCTCTTGGCTTTGCTTGTGGTTGCATTTAGTGCAGGCAGCGCCTGATTCGGGCATCCAGCTCCACAGGTGAGAACGGTTTGGTCATATAATCATCGACTCCGCTGCGGAAGCATTGGCTGATCGTTTGTTCCACACGTTGTTCCGTTAATACGACGATTTTGGGCGGCTGCTCCACATCCAGGTTCTGAATATGTTGAATGAACGGCAGGCCATCAATGCCATACAGATTCAATTCGGTCAGTACCAGGTCAGGCGTGAGTTTCTCAATCAGTTCCAGTGCAGCCAGTCCATCCACCGCTTCATAAGTTTCATACCCCTGCATCTTCAGACGCAATTGCAGAAACTCGCGTACCGTCGGATCGTTATCCACAATCAAAATTCGTTCCGGCTCGTCTGCCGTCTTGTCCAGCGTGTAGATATGAATCTCCGACGGGTCTACCAGCTTGGCGGACTCAGCCATATGTTGAATGGTTGCCTTTGAAGGACGCTCACCTGCCGGGAAACTTGCCAGCGTAATTTGCGGATCGGCACCAGGTACCGTCTCCTGCAATTCATGCTTGATGCGAAGCCCCTCATAATGAACCTCATCCAGTGTCAACCCTGGCAGCAGGACAGCAATCGCCTGTGTGGCTCCATCCTGCCAGACCTGGAAGGCAGACTCACTGGTCTGCTCCAGATATGTCCTGACCTGCTGCTCCGGCTGAGACTGCCCTGCACAATGGATGAACATTAAGCCGCATGTTTCGGCACCCGTTTCTTTCAATCCCTGTTCTACACTGCGGTACACATTAACGGCAGCCTCACGCTGCAATGTCGCCGTATTTGGCATGTTCTTTTCCACCCTTCTCCCTCGGTTATCTATATTGTTTCTGCTGTATTACTTTGATTACGCTGTGCTTAAGCCGCCTCGCTTGTCTTCTCTTCTTCGGACCAGCTTTGGCGTGTCATGGTACCCCATGAGTTATTGTTTTGCATGAACTGGATATGCCCCTGCAATCTCCACAGCACGCCGAGCTGATGATAGCCGACGAATTTCAGAGCGGAGTAGAACAGCATTTTGACCAGATCCGATAGCTTGTTATACCGCTTGAATGCAATTTCCTCGAGCACAAGTGCTCCCACACTCAGCAGATAACCACTCACCACGTTGAGCAATCCAAACAGAAGAAGTATCGGCCACTGAGTCATATCCATCAGTACATATCCCGTGAGAGCGAGAAGTCCGGTAATGCGGAAATACGGGTTCAGCGCTTCAAAAAGGATGTTGTACGGCATAGTCAGCATGCCCATGACTTTATATTTCGGGTTGAACAACATGCCGCGATTCTCGATCATGTTCTTCAGATTTCCACGTCCCCAGCGCTTGCGCTGACTGGACAAGATCCGGTAGGAATCCGGCGCCTGCGTCCAGCACACGGCTTCAGGGCAGAAAGCTACGCGGTATTTCAATTTGTTCTCCAGCATATAACGGTGAAGCTTGATGATAATGTTCATGTCTTCACCCGGATAACCGTCCCGGTATCCCCCAACCGCAATAACCGCATCCTTGCGGAACATGCCGAAGGCACCCGAGACGATGATCAGACCATTCATGTGACTCCAACCGATCCGTCCGCCGAGAAAGGCTTTGAGATACTCGATGGACTGGAACATTGGCCAAATCTTGCGAGGCAGTGAAACGTCCTGCACTGCCCCATTCTCGATTTTGCAGCCGTTAGCTATCCGTACATCCCCACCAATAGCCACCGTCTCTTCCGGATTCTCCATATACATGCGAGCCATACGAATCAGGGCATCCTTCTCCAGCAAAGAGTCGGCATCGATGGAAGAAATCAACGGATAATGAGACAGGTTGATTCCGGCATTGAGGGAATCGGCCTTTCCGCCGTTTTCCTTGTCAATGACATACAGGTCGGGGAATTCCGGATTGTGGTAGATCCCGCGAATTTTCTGACAGGAAATCTTGCCCCGAATCTTCGTGTTGGGTACCGGCTTCAGACGATATTCTTCCAGCAACACCTTTAAGGTGGTATCGCTGGAACCATCATTCACCACGATGACTTCATACGTTGGATAATTCAGCGTCATCAGGCAGTTTACATTTTCAATAATCGTCAGTTCCTCGTTGTATGCAGGCACCAGCAAGGAAACCGATGGTACCAGCTCCGAGCCTGACAACGTATTGTATTTGGAATAATGCGAACGCCTGAAGATTGTCCAAATGTTACGGAATGATAAGGCCAGAATCGAAAAGTAAAGCGTATTTACGGCAACGACATAATAGATTGCAACCATGCCGTAGATTAATAGTAGATCTCTAAGCAGTGTAATCCCCTCCTACCGCAGCCACACCTGTACGTTTCGTGCTTGTTGTCCGGTTCCCACGTACGGGACCGAAGTACCGATCATACAGCAGCCTTTTTTTGTTATGTGCAATCATCTGGTCAACGGCTTTGTGGTCTGTTCCTGAGTGCTGCATCGTACTCTCAATCTGCTGCATTGCAATTTCCCGTTCAGCACCTGTGCCCTCCACAGCGGCTTGACACAAGGCTTCAAATCCCGGTTCGCCCAGCTTGCCCAGGCTCTCCGCACTGTTATAGCGTACGCCCCAATCTTCATCACGCAGCGCTTTGCGCAGCAGTGGAATGCTGCCTGACGCATGTTTCGAACCGAGCGCCTGCACCACTTCGGCACGCACCTCCGGGTCCGAATCCTGCATGAGCTTCAGAATGGTTTCGTCCTGAAGTGCCGGACTTGCGCTAAGGTACAGCTTCACCGCTTCTGCCCGTACATCCTGATGTTCTGCACCAACGAGTCTGTCGAGTGCAGGCATCACTTCCGGCACAGCTTGTCCCCACATCGCAACCAGTCCCACTTTGACAAAGTCAGGATTGCGATCTTCCAGCAACTCAATCAGAATTCTGCTTGGTTCCAGACTGGTTTCGAGCAAAATATCTGCTGCCAGATGATGAATCGATTTTCCTTTGGTCAGCAGCAGCGCGAGCATGTCTTTCAGTTCACCCTGACGGATCGTACATCTTGCGATCGAACGACCAATCATAATCGCCATCGGACCAGGCTTCTCATCCTTAAGCAATTCCATCAAGCCTGGAACGGCCTCCGGACAACGCATGCCGCCCAATCGATAAGCTGCATCAATCTGGCGTCCATAACGAATACGACTCAGTTCCTTCAGATCATGCTCTACAAATCCAGCTTCACGGCAGAGTACAATCAATTTGTTGCGATACTCGCCCTTGAACTGATCAATCCATTCAATAAGCTTGCTCTGGATGACCCGACGCTCCAGCGGGGCCAGCTTCCCAGGTGGCAATTTCAATGGACTGTCCTCTGTCAGCGCCGTCTGCAGATACGTAAAGTAGTCACGCTGCTTTAATTTATAAAACTCAATCTTGCGCCGTTTGCCGTTGTGGGACATTTTCATGGCAAACAGCAGGATTACACCTACAACGACAAGCGCCGTACAGATGTATAGAAATAGATAAGCCAAAGCCAAATTCGGAAACATGTGAAAAGGTCCTCCTTTATACTCATTTATTCGGTCTGAAAACTTGGAATTTGTTCATACCGTTTCTTCATTTCCTCGTAGCTCAGTTTCAGTCGTTCACTGTACTGTACCTGCTCCCAGGGCTGCCAGCTGTATATAGGCAATGTTTTCACATCCAGTGTCTTCTGGTCACCACCAGGCCAAGAGATATTTCCAGTAGAACGATCCATTAGCCACGGAACCAGAGTAACGCCCTTGACTGCGACCGTTTCGAATTCCCGTCCACCTTTCAGCGCTCCGTACTTGATCGCTTGCAGTGAACTTGGGTCACCGAATCCAAGCAGCATCCATGGAATACGCATCTCAACCTGATTACCGTTATATTGCCAGGCGGTTAACGAATCGGTATCGGATTGATCTGGAGCTGTCGTTCCGCGTTTCAATGTACCGACCTGCTCATTCATGAACGGTTGGGCGGACCGGGTATCCGGTGGGGTCATCCGCAGGCTGACTGCCAGGTTCCATGGATGGAATGGATCTGCCGCATTCTCTTGCTCCTCGGTCAGCATCCCGTAACCGTCCTTGCCATAGAGGCGCTGGTTAAAGTCATAGTCCTTGGCGATCTCCACTTGTGATTCATCATCCTGCCCCAATGTAATCACCGTTTCGAGTCCATCACTCAGCGTTCGATCCGGAAGTCTCGTACCCGGCTGATTCCCACCATCCAGCGTATCCGTTCCGATGCGCAGCAAGGTCTGGTCCGGGTCAAAAGGTTGATCCAGCGTCATGCCAATGTACAGGTAGGCTTCATCATGGGTGATTTTCATTTCCTTGATGCCGTCTACCTTACCTTGCCAGATGGTGACCTCTTCCTTCTTCAGCGCATTCCAGTCATCCAGTTTCCCGTCGATGGTCAGCTGTTCCTGCTTACCGGGGTCCATGGCGAGCAGACCGAACATCTTCTCATTCGTCAGCACGTTCAGCCAGTAGGCCCGCCGATCAGCTGGAATTTCCAGCGGCATCGTGTTCCAGGTTTTTTTGAACCACTCATCCTGCCACATGAACAAAATCGCTCCCGCATACCCCTCATCATAAATATCCTGAGTCAGCGATGCGTCGATCTCGCCCTGCTCGGCCTCGTTATGTCCGCCCTGATCCCGACCCCCCATACCCAGATGGGAGATCCCAAGCGAAGACGGTACACCATACTCTGTAATCATTACAGGCATATCGGAAAACTCGGCTTTGAGCTTGCGCAGATAACTTTTGTACGTGTTGTACTCGCCGTTCTCATCCTTGATGGTCTGGAGTGTCTGGTCCGTATGGAACAAGTCCGGGTAATAAGGGTACACATGGTATGCGGCAAAATATCCGCCCTGCCACTCTTCCGGTTGAATATGTCGCGCATCCACACTCACCAAATCCTCTTCGAACAGCGGCTCGCCCGGATGATCCAGCACATCGGTGGTTACCCAATTGGTGAAGGTCATCGGATGCTCCCATCCGTATTTCTTCTCCAACACGGCTGTGTAGTCCAGCAGCTCTGCCAGCCAATTTTCGAACGGTGATGCATCCTGCGTCCCGGAAAAATGAACGCCTTTGTACTGCGGCACGTCGGGGTGACTCTCATTCGTGTTGTTCACCATCGAAGGGTCCCATTCGGTCCCCACATGCCAAGCCATTAGATATTTCCCGGCATTCGTCTTGTATTTGCCGCTTGACTCTCCCGGTTTATCGGGAATGTCCGCATCCCCATATACAGCCGATACCGCCTTTTCAATCTCCTGCTTGAACGTCTGCTCAATATGGTCAGCATAGGCATCCTGCTTCTCGATCAACTCTTCTTCCGGCGACCATATGCCCTGTATAAAATATAACGGTTGCTCCCGGCCACGGTTATACTCAACCAATGCGTTGTAAAAAACCGGCTCATGTACCGTGTACACCCGGATGACATTGGCCCCCAGATCCTCAATCTGCTGGAACCACTTCAAGTAATCCTCTTTGGTCAACGGAAACTCGCCCGGGTAATGTCCTGGTGATGTCGCGCCCAGGTTCACACCTTTCACGAACATCTCCCGCCATGCGCCATCGGGTCCATATTCCATGAACCGGTCTCCATCGGTCTTGAACTTCATCTCCGTGCCATTGTCCGCTGTGTACGTAACGAGCTGGGGCTGCATATAGTGCCATCCGGCAAATATTCCGCCTGTCACTATGGCCGCTCCTACAAACATCGTTAGCAACCAGCGTCTACGTCTTCGTCTGCTCATGGCTCTTAATTGCTCACCTCTCTAGTATGCATCCTGCTTCATCTGCGGATCTTAAATGACATGAAGGTCTGCGGGTAATCCCGCATCGGATGTCCGCTTTGGGTAGAGATGTCAGCGGTGTAGTTCTCACTATAGCTCTAAGACTCTGCATTTGTAACTAGGCTGATGGAAGCAAACGTGAACTGCAACATTCTGCCCATAATTCGTAAAATGCGCCATCAACTAGCATCCAGGAGTCCTTCTTGCTCTTATGTTCCATGGACACGAATATATGCCACTTTAACCGTCCGTTTGAGGTTCTTCCAGGCTTGCACATCTCTACCCGTTATTGTTATATGCAACGCGGATTGCGAGATCTGTTTCCGCTTGAACGCTTACCCCATTAAACGCTAATGATATTTTAAAGTTGCGGACATTTTTACAGTATTAACCATAAAGATTACAAAATTGATACTATAGTCCGATAACGTATCCTTGAAAACCCGCGCCCTATCAAGGTTTTCTGAAAAGTGCAGAAAATGAAAAAAGGACATCAGTCCCCCCCTATAGGACTGTGCCCATCTATATTACTTTTACACAAAGCCCAATGAACACCCGGTCATCACCCGGAAGTCACGGATCTCTTACATGAAATGTAAAAAAATACATCTTATTTCCTAAATTTTGACTCTATTAGGTCCATCCAATATTTGTGTCCAAATTGCAAAATAATTCCGGTTGCCGCATCTGACATTGTCGGATATGCTTATAAAACAGGAACACTTGTTCCATACTGTAAATAAACTGTAAAATAACGTTGACTGAATGAAACCCATCACTGCACAGAAGCAGCCGAATCATGAATAAAAGGAGAGAAGTACTATGCCCCGCAAAGACGGACGTGTCATTATGCTGGCCGATTGCCAGTCATTTTATGCCAGTGTGGAGAAGTCTGCACATCCTGAATACAGAGACCGTCCGCTTGTTGTTGCGGGAGATCCTGCACGCCGTTCAGGCATTATTCTGGCCGCCTGCCCACTCGCCAAGTCCTATGGAATTACTACTGCAGAACGACTGGGTGAAGCTCTTGCCAAATGTCCTGATGTGGTCGTCATTCGTCCCCGGATGGCCGAATATATTCGTGTTTCCCTACACATTACCCGTATCCTTCAGTCCTATACCGATCTGGTTGAACCATATAGCATTGACGAACAGTTTCTGGATGTCACCGGAAGTTTGGATCTGTTCGGCAGTCCCGAAACGATTGCCCGCAGCATTCAGGACAGGGTCATGGAAGAGACTGGCGTCTATATCCGCGTTGGCATCAGCGACACCAAGGTAGTCAGCAAAATGGCCTGTGACCTGTATGCCAAAAAAGTCCCAGGAGGCATCTACACACTGCCCCGCAAGGACATGCAGAAAACGTTGTGGAATAAACCTGTTCGAGACATGTTTATGGTCGGTTCCCGGATGGGGCAGCATCTTTATAAGATGGGGATTCATACGATCGGTGATCTGGCGCAGACTCCATTGTCTCGACTGAGAGAGCGTTGGGGTGTCAATGGTGAGGTACTGTGGCGTATTGCCCGCGGAATCGATGATTCTCCGGTAAAACCCGGGACATATGCTCACCAGCAGCAGGGCATTGGACATCAGATGACATTGCCTCGGGACTATGAATCGTGGGCAGACATCAAGGTGGTGCTGCTCGAACTGGCAGAGCTGGTCAGCCGGCGTTCCCGGGACAAATCCCTCATGGGTAATGTCGTCTCTGTAGGATGTCGGGGGCAGGATTACGATCGTCCAACCGGCTTCTCCCGCCAGATGAAGGTGAATGAACCTACCAACATCACCGATGAAGTATACGATGCAGCGGCAGCTCTGTTTCTGCGCCATTGGGACGGATTACCCATTCGCCGCATCAGCGTGTCATTGACCGGACTCGTGCCCGATTCCGAAGTACAGCTGTCCTGGTTCGATGACCGTGAACGCAAAAGAGAACTGGAACGTGCCACCGATGACATCAAGCGCAAGTTCGGAGAAACCGCGATCATGCGGGCCTCCTCGCTCTGCTCGTCCGCACAGGCACAGGACCGTTCTCATAAAATTGGAGGTCACTATAAATGAGTAAAAAATTACAGCAAAACGGGATTTTTGAGTCGTCGCGCATGATGCTTCCCGAACACCGGGAAGCCTACATCATTCATCAGGAGCAACTCGCTCCCCGTAGCCGTCCATCCCTGGATGCCCAGGCAGCGGAAGAAATGTCCCGTTTACTTAGCAACTCCATGCTGCTTGGGGACGCAGTCACCATCACCCTGTTCCATGAACATGATGATATCCGTTTTACCGGACAGGTGCTTCGACTGGACTCCCCTGCCCGCACTCTCAGACTGTTAACGGAGACCGGGACCCGGGACATTCAGATGAATCTGATTACGGATGTGGTGCTCGCAAATGAATGATGCGAGCCAAAGCCTCAGGCGAATGCACGTGATATAAAGGGAGCATCCCGAATTCACCCCAGCGTGCGGGTATACCGGAATAGAAGCAGCATGGCTGTTGCCATGCAGGACCGTTTTCCTACATGTTTTGAACCAAGACTGAAGCAGCCGACAAGCTGTATTCCTATCAGACCATTTCGTTCCAAAGAAGCAAAAGGACGAAATGGCGATTCATCGGCCACTCAGGAGGGTAAGGGGATTTCTTAGTTTAGAACAAACTCCAGTCAAATTCATTGGAAAGACGCTCAAGCAGATGCACGCCTGCAATGCTGTTTCCTTTCCGATTCAGAGCCGGACCTACAAGCCCGATGCCAAACTGGCCTGGAACCAGAGTCAGAATTCCACCCGACACTCCACTCTTGGCAGGCAACCCGACCTGAATCGCAAATTCGCCTGATGCATTATACATACCGCAGGTAGTCATGAACGTTTTGGCGATCTGCACATAACGACGAGGAATAAGCTCATTCCCGGTGATCGGATCTGTCCCGTCATAAGCAAGCACCAGTGCCATACGGGCCAGGTCCGCACAAGTCACCTCGATGGAGCAATGGCGGAAATAGACGGCAAGCACATCTTCGACATCATCCTTGAGCACACCATTGTGCTTCAGAAAATAACCAAGCGAGCGGTTCAGATGGCCTGTCTCCGATTCGGACCGATACACCGCCTCGTTATAGCCCAGCCGATCATTATTGGCCAGCTTGCGGAAAAATTCCAAAATGCGCCGTGACTTCTCCTCTTTGCAATCCCCGGCAATCAGGGACGATACCGTAATCGCACCCGCATTGATCAATGGATTAAACGGAATACCCGGTTCGACCAGTTCGAGCTTGATCATGGAATCATAATCATCCCCAGTAGGTTCTTTTCCTACATTAAAGAAGACCGCTTCCTCCCCATGATCCATCAGGGCCAGAATAAGTGTAAATACCTTGGAGATACTTTGCATCGTAAACGGGACACCACAATCTCCGGCTGATACATGATTGCCTTCGGCGTTCATGATATGTATACCCAGTTCGTCCTGTGAGGCCTTGAACAATTCGGGAATATAAGAAGCCACTTTCCCCTGTCCAGTGTGCAGACGGCTGGTCTCCAGCCATTCCGGCAGCAACTGGTTCAGACGCTCCATTGCAGCATTGCTCATCTCCATCTCCTCCAAATCTCTGTATGAGCATTTCACACGCCTCCGAATGACAAAATCCCATTGAAGTGATGCAAAATGCCCGGTATGGTATGTATTACCCGCAAGCCTGATCCCTTACCGCTTCACCTGAAGATTCAGCTCCAGAATCTCGCCAGGTAACCCATGATAATCCCCAACCCATGTGGATACAAAGTTCTGTCTGAGCAATATTCGACGTGATGCCGCATTGGATGGATCGATAACCGCATAGAGTACACCAATTCCCGCCGCCTGTGCCTGAATAATCAGCCGAGCTGCGATGGAAGTCCCGTGTCCTTTCCCCCAATACTCCGGCAGAATCATGTAACCCATTTCCGCCCGGGACGGATCGGCTTCATCCGGGATCAGTTTGGCGTAGGCCATGCCTACCCCATCTTCACCAGATATTCGATAATAGCCACAATTGTTGCCGAGATTATAATTCAGCATGGATTCAAATTCCGCCGTAGCTTCATGCTCAGGCAGAGCCCGTTCGGTAATCTGCTGCATGACTTCAATATTGGACACAAGAGCATAATAATCAGCAAAATCAGATGGTGCATATTTCAAGAAATTCATGACGAACATACCTCCTCCAAATGGCTAACAAGGACTTGCTCTTTTTATTTCACCTAGAGTATACCAGAAGCAAAGTATGCATTGCACACAACCGCTTCTTGTACAGAAGTCTCCATTCCTCTGAGGTTGAGCCGATACCAAAAAGCGGCCTCCGTAGAGACCGCCAGCTTGCTTTTTATAAAATAGAACGTCATCCCCACTACGATCAGCTTGCCCGGGATGAAGGGTTAAGATTCATCTGCTGTTCACGTTGACGTGTACGACGTCCTTGACCCGGAGGCGTAATAATCAACGCCAGCAAGAGCGAGATGGCACACAGTACAGCGATCACAATAAAGGTAAGATGGAATCCACCCAGCAGGGCGCTGATAAACGATCCAGCCAAGGCACCCAATCCAAATCCCTGATAGATCACGCCGTAGTTTTTGCTCTGATTTTTCAGTCCAAAGTAATCTGCTACAATCGCCGGGAAAACCGTGATATTGCCACCAAAGCAGAATGCGATAGCGGCCACACAGGCGAAGAAGATGCCAAAGCTCAGCGGTACCAGACTCAGCGTCATTACGGCAACAGCCGTAACCAGCAGTGCTCCGGCAATAACTTTCATCCGTCCTACTTTATCCGACAGCGCGCCCAGAATGATACGTCCAGCGGTGTTAAAGATGGCAACCATCGCTACCGCATTGGCAGCTGTAGCCACATTAAGACCTGCCAACTGCACACCGATGTCTTTCACAATACCGATCAGATACAGTCCACTCATACATGCCGTGAAGAAAATAACGAACAGCATATAAGCTTCTTTTGTACGCAGCATTTCTTTGACCGTATAATCATGACGTGTTACTTGTTGCTTCCCACCGTCTGTGCTGCTTGCTGCCGGAGCTTGTTCACGAACAACCGCTTCACGGATCAGGAACGAGCCGCCTACAATCAATACCAATACAATAATGCCCCAGTACATAAAAGCTTGAGCAGGACCAACAGCACCGATTAATGCCGAGTTCACATATTTGAACAACAGACTGCCCGTACCAAAGGCCCCGACCGAAATACCTGAGATCAGACCTTTTCGCTCAGGGAACCATTTGATCAGGTTGGACAAGGAAGTGATGTACGCCGTACCATCCGCGAATCCAACCACAAATCCGGCCAGAATATAGAGCAGTGTCAACGAACTCACTTGAGAACTGAGCACGAGTCCCAGACCAAGCACCACACCCGCTACCCGAATCAGACGACGAAGTCCCCATCGTTCTTGCAGTCGGCCTGCAAATAGTGTGGCAAATGCCAAAGCAAAGCTGGTAATCGAAAAAGTTATCGCGACCGAGCTGACGTCCCATCCGAAACGATCAGACAACGGTTGATTAAATAAACTCCAGGTGTAGATGGTTCCGAGACCCATTTGTACAATAATAGTTCCCAGTACAATAAGCCAGCGGTTCATTTTTATAGTTGTAGATGCTGAATTAGGTGCGGATGAAATAGCTGCTTTCATCGTGATCTCCCCTTTGCCGATGTCATATATATGAATGCGTTCACAAGCTAATCATACATGAAAGGGGATTCATTACACCGATTTGAGCATGAGTTGCATCAGATGCGGAATGAAATGCCTCTAGATGCGCATGAGCTGCCTGAATTCTTTGACTTTGCCCCGGCTAACGGGCACTTCAGCCTCCAGATCACGCAAACGAAGCAGGTACGTATTGTTAAACCAAGGCACAATTTCACGAATTTGAGACAAATTCACCACGTAAGAGCGATGGCAGCGGAAAAAGGTTTCCTGCGGCAATCGGCCGTGAAAATCCGAAATACTGACCGGCATCGTAAACTCACCGTTTTTGGTATACACCTTCGTTACTTTTTCTTGTGCTTCTGCATAATAAATATCGGCGGTATCTGTCACAATAATATTGTCATTGCGCAGCAGGTTAATGCGTCGTTCCGTCTGGGTATTGGATTCCCGCGCCTGCATATGTGATGCAGACCATTCATCGTTGGCTTGAGCCGTATTGTGAGCCTGTCCATCGTCGCTGCCACGTTCACGTTCCTCCTGCTCATGATCCCGTTTGAATGCCGTTTCGAGTTTTTGCAGCATCGCGGCAATTCGTTTCTCATCATAGGGCTTCAGAATATAGTCAAACGCCTCCAGCTCAAACGCTTCAGCCGCATGTTCCTTGTACGCCGTTGTAAATACGATATAGGGCTTGCTCGCAAACTTCCCAATATGATGTGCCAGCATCATGCCATCCAGCGAAGGGATATTAATATCGAGAAAAATAACGTCGACTTCCTGCTCCTGCAAAAACTTCAGCACATCCAGTCCATCTTCCAGACAATCTACCACTTCAATCTGGCTATGTTCCTGTATCAAGTAATTCAGTTCCTCACTTGCCGGAATTTCATCTTCAACAATAAGGGCTCTCATCGACCGTTCATCACCTTGTTACTACATCTCCTTTGGGTACATCAAATAAAATATCGGTTCCTTGCTCCAGCCGTGTAATCGTTAATCCTTTTCCATAAATGAGCTTCACCCGTCGATGCACGTTGTACAATCCGATCTGGTTGACAGGCATCCGGTCATGATATACACGCTCAATAATGTCAGCTCCAATGCCTGCTCCTGTATCACTCACCCCAATTCGGACAAAGTCAGGATAATCCTGTACCCGAATCCGTACGGTCCCGGGTCCTTTCACCTTGAGAATACCGTGGATAATGGCATTTTCCACAAGCGGCTGAATGACCAGACTTGGAATATGCACAGCCACCTCATCAATATCATAGATGACGTTAAGCCTGCTGCCGAAGCGCGCCTTCTCGATCTCCACATAATTGCGGACCTGCTCCAACTCCTTATGAATATCAATAAGCTCATCCGACAGCTCCAGATTATAACGCATATATCCAGACAGATTCACAATCAGCTCACGCGCCCGATCCGGCTTAGTTCGAATCGATGAGGCAATGGCGTTCAGCGCATTAAATAGAAAATGAGGATGAATCGTGGTCTGCAATGCACGCAGCTCCGCTTTATTGGCGGCAGCCTTGATCTCCTCCACACGTGATACTTCCATCTGAGTGGAAATAATCTGGGACAAACCCACAGCCATCGTTTGCAACGGATACGTAATCTTGTACGCTTTACGGTAATAGATTTTCAGGGCACCCGTCACTTCGCCTCGCTCTTTGAGCGGAATAATGAGCAGGGAGTGAATATCCGGCGTTTTTTCGTCAATGACATCATTGCTGATCGTAATCTCTCCACTGGAGATTGTCTTCTTCGTCATCTCACTAATAATTTCATTACCGATGTGATATCGTTCCTCACCAAATCCCACATAAGCCAGTACATTTCGCGTATCCGTAATGGCAACCGCATCCGCCTGAATATCCTCTTGAATAATCCGGCAGATCGTACGCAGAGAGTCTTCATCAATGGAACGGAAGTACGGCAAGGTCTTGTTCGCAATCTCTAGCGCCAGCTTGGCCTGACGAGCTGCAATCATTTCCTTTTCCCCTTCCACACTCTGCACCAGCAGCACGATCAGTCCAATATTCACCTCACCCAATATCATCGGCAGCGCAATCTTCGAGACAATATCGGCACCCAGAGGATCGGGATAGGAATACAGCAGGATAAGCAGCATCGTAAGCGCCTCACAGATCATTCCCGCCGCAATACCGATCATCCAGCGCTTCGACTTAGGCGTATACTTATGTATATACCCGGAGACCAGACCTGCCAGAATACTCGTGATCAGGCACGGGATCGCCGTAACTCCATCCATATCGATTAAATACCGATGCACCCCGGACACAATCCCGGTAATGATGCCCACAGGCCCCCCGAACAGAATACCGCCAGACATGACAGCAATAATGCGCACATTCACCAGCGAGCCTTCCACATTAATACCGGTATAGGTACCGAAGATGGCAAATCCACAGAATAACAACGTAACAGCAATGTACTCCTGCCATCTCAATTTTCCCTTTTGCAAAATCTGTCTAAACCGCGGTATCCTCGACAGAAAGAATAAAAATATAATCAGCAGTGCCGCCCGTTCAAACAACCCCAGCAGCATCGTAAACATCTCTGTCAATCTGACTTCCTCCACATCCGTCAAAAATAAACGCCCCTTATCGCAGCAGCGTTTTCCTCACTTTGAAATCCATGTATGCTCGTATGCAACAGTTTACCGCTCCAATAGGAGGAAAGCAAAGTCAATCCTGTGAAAATAAGATACATATGTACGTTCATTAGTCCAGCTTACGGATAAATTATTCCAACAAATTTATAGCTTAAAAATATAATGTGGTATAATCAGGAAATTATTGTTGCATTGTCTTATCTCCATATTATTATCTAGATTCCAATTGCTCTGTTCATTTTCCTCACAGAAAGGTGTATTTACATGTTTACCATCCTGATCCTTGGTTCACTTCTACTTTTTAGTCTCATATGGTTCACCCTATCCCAAATTTCCAAACGCTCCAAAGATTTCGAACGCTCATCAGGACGAATGCTCCACATCATTTTATGTATTTCGACTCTGATCCTGATTGTACAGGACTACATATTCAAAGAAATACCGTATAACGGCAGCATTATTGCAACATTCATCGCAGTATTCATAATGACCACAATCCCCGACCCTCCTGCGCACATGAAAAAGAAATAAGAGCATATCCGGCAGTGTCATTCCAAATTCTAACGAACCTCAGAAGCCTTATTAAGGTGATTTTGGGGAGCGAGAAAATGTAACGAACCTCAGTGACCTTATTTCATCCGCAAACAGCAATAAATAACGTATGCATGCCGGAATTGAGAAAATAGCGCCTCTCAGGTTCGTTACAATTTCTATCAGGCAGAAATGCTCCAAATAGCGTCACCTCAGTTCGTTAGCCACAGTTAATACGTCTCCCCATAGGTCACGCTCTTCATCTCACCGTTACAACCTCAGCTTCAACAACGATAAAAAACGCATAGCATAAATCATTTCAGGACCAAGGACACGTCTACATTTAAATCAAAAAGGCGATCCATAAGTCAACTTCCTGACTTATGAACCGCCCATCCACTATAATTACTTCATACACATTCGATGTAATTTGGTTTTTATAAAATGAACTCCCAGTTACACAGTAACGGAGAGTGCAGAACCAATCTGGAGAAGCGAAGCGCTCGCCTTTATCACCGGATTTTACCCTTTCAAAGGGTAATTCAAAAAAATCCGGGGATAACAGCGATCGGAAGATGGTACTGCACTCGGAGTGGCCACGTGTAACACCCTTAGTTCATTTTATACCACCCAACATTCCATCGAATCCCTACCTGAACATGCCCCACAGCTTAATCAAATGAAACGTATTGTTCGGATCGATCTTCTGCGCGAGAACAAAAGCAACAAATTGTTCCTCCTGAGCCGCAGAAAAATTCTCGTTCAAAATGACCGCTGACGACTTGACCAGTCTTCTTACTTTTGCCTTATCCTGCAAATCAGACTTGGTGACCCCATCTATCAACTTCTTGATACGCTCTTTGACAGCGGGATTTTTCATTTTCGTTTTGATCCGCTCCACCAGCTGCGGACTGATTCCATATTGTTGGTAACCCAAAACGTACAGCACCTCCTGAATAATGAACTCACTTCTTATTCATATGACAGGAGGGCTTGTACACTTGACATTTTCCCACGGAAAATGTGGAAAACTACATATCCACAGCCCCGATTAATCGATCAGATCACCCTGGAATACTTGCTGCTGCTGTAAAAAGTCACGTAAAGGAGCGTAGTCAACAGACGTCCAGAAGCTCGCATCCGCAATCAGGCTGGACACATCATCTCGCGCCTGCTCCAATACGGCAAAATCCGCAACCATGTCGGCAAGACGGAACTCCGGTAATCCACTTTGCTTGGTGCCAAAGAAATCGCCCGGTCCCCGCAGATCCAGATCTCGACGGGATACTTCGAATCCATCTTCGGTTTCCGTCATGACCTTCATGCGCTCCTGCCCAACCTCTGTCTTGGGATCAGCAATGAGCACACAATAAGATGCATGAGCACCCCGCCCGACCCGACCACGAAGCTGATGCAGCTGTGACAAACCGAAGCGATCCGCATCCATAATAACCATCAATGTAGCGTTGGGTACATCGACACCGACCTCCACAACCGTTGTGGAGACCAGAAGCTGAATTTCGTTGCTGTAGAATTCACGCATCATCTCTTCCTTCTCGCCAGCCGTCATCCGTCCATGCAGCAGACCTACACGGTACTTCGGAAAGTTCTGCTGCATCTGGATATGCAGGTCAATCGCATTCTGTACATCCAGCTTCTCCGACTCTTCAATGAGCGGGCAGATCAGATAGGCCTGACGTCCCTGGTCCACTTCTCGCGAAATAAAACCAAGAACCCGGTCCATCATGTCATGCTTGACCCAGTACGTCGAGATTGGAATCCGTCCCTTTGGACGTTCCGAGATGGTGGATACCTCAATATCACCAAAAGCCGTAATCGCCAGTGTTCGCGGTATCGGCGTCGCCGTCATCGTTAACACATCCGGGTTATACCCTTTACGCCGCAAAATGCTGCGCTGGTTTACACCGAAGCGATGCTGTTCATCCGTAACGACAAGACCCAGATCGCGGAAAAATACATCCTCCTGGATCAGAGCATGTGTACCTACAACGATATCGATTATGCCCATCTGTAAGGATGCAATCAGATCTTTACGCTTGCGTCCATTTACGCTACCCGTTAACAGCCCCACAGTTACGCCAAAAGGTTCAAACAGCTTTTGCAGTGAGCGCATATGCTGTTCTGCCAGAATCTCCGTAGGCACCATCAGTGCCCCCTGAAAACCGGAACGAACGGTTGTATACAGCGCAATCGCCGCAATAACCGTTTTACCTGAGCCTACATCTCCCTGCAGCAATCGATTCATCGAATACGGTGAACGCATATCATGCAGAATTTCAAGCTCTACCTTCTTCTGCGCATCCGTGAGTTCAAATGGTAAACTGCGAACAAACTCGCGAATCGTCGTATTATCCGTTGTGTGCACTACACCATCCATACGATCCCGGTTCAATGCACGGTAAGCCTGCATCTTGAGCTGAAACAAAAATAACTCCTCATACACCATCCGTTGTCTGGCCTGCTGGCCTTCCCGGTTATCCTGCGGACGGTGAATTCCGGCAATCGCCTGTTTGCGAGCCATGAATCCATATTTCTTCATGAGGGAGTGAGGCAGAATTTCAGGGATCATTTCCCCGAATTGGACTAACCCCTGATTAATCGTTTTACGCATCCAGGACTGCGCAATCTTGCCGGTTACGGAATACACAGGCTGCAGCGTTCCCGATCGTCCTTCCCCTTTATCCGGAAATTCCGAGTCCGTTACGGTCATCTGCATACGTTTTTGTTCCCATTTCCCCGTAATAACAATCTCTCGATTGGGCGTAAGCTGCTCCTTCAGAAAATGCCGATTGAACCAGGTGGCTGAGATCATCCATTCTTCCGTCATCACCTTACAGGTAAGGCGTGACTTTTTGCCATAACGCTGCAACACCGGGATGCCCATCACTTTACCCTGTACCGTAATTTTATCCCCGTCCTTCACTTCACTGAGCGAACGCAGTCGATAATCCTCATAACGGAACGGATAATATTCAAGCAGGTCTTTTACAGTAGAGATGCCAAAGGCGTGAAGCTCTCCCTCTTTGAGAGCACTCACGCCGCTAATTTGTTTTACCGATATTTCTTCCCATTTCATGTCTAATCCCTCATTCCGGAACAGGCCACATAAAGATGGCAATTACGCCTGGCCCAACATGGCTGCCAATGACGGCCCCAATATTGGTATATACCACTTCATTCAGTGTAAAATGCCCGCGTAATTGCTCTGCACAAGCGATCGCTGATCCGGGGTCTGCGGTATGACCTACCGCCAGATTAACACGTTGACCCGCCAGATCCTGCTGAAACAGCTCAATAATGCGTGCCATGGCTTTTTTGTGACCTCTGACTTTCTCCACTGCGTAAATAACGCCTTCCTCATCAATGGACAAGATCGGTTTAATATTCAGCAGTGTTCCCAAGATGGCCGCAGCTTTGCCAATCCGACCGCCTTTCTGTAAATACTCCAATGTATCTACGAGAAAGAACAGCTTGCGGCTCTGCTGCATGGCGGCTACAGCCGCAGCGATCTCCGCAGCGGATTTTCCTTGTTCAGCAAGCTCGGCAGCCTGTACGACCAATAAACCATATCCATAGGATGCAGACTTCGAATCCAGTACCGTTATATCTTCTTCACGTTCCAGCAACGATTTGCCAAGCAGAGCCGATTGATAGGTACCACTCATGCCGGAAGACAAATGAATCGATACAATGGGCCGCTCCGGGTCCTCATCCAACAATGTGTTATAGATATTCATAAAATCAGTGGGAGAAGGCTGTGAGGTTGTAGGCAGCACGGATACCTTCTCCAATTTTGCATAGAACTGTTCCGAAGTCAGATCAACGCCGTCTGCATAAGCTTCTTCCCCGAACAAAACACGCAGCGGAACAACATGAATCCCGTATTTATGGATCAGTTCTTCCGGTATATCTGCCGTGCTATCGGTTACGATCGCAACCTTGTGGCTCATCAGATCCCTCCTCTTTGCTTAAGTGCTATTAGTGCATGTTCAAAAAGTTAACTGGGGACTTTTTGAACAACCTCTATTAGGACTCTACAGAGAACAAATAATAATAAACCGGCTGTCCTCCAAGATGCACCTCTACCTCAGCATCAGGATATTGTTCTTCAAGCCATGCGACAAGCGCAGCGGTAATCTCAGGGGTAGCCTCGTCCCCTTCAAGGATCGTCACCACTTCATCTCCGCTTTCCATCATCTGTTGCAGCAGGCCTTCACATGCATGCAGCATGCTTTCGTCCGTTGCCACGATCTTGGAATTGTGGATACCGATGTAGTGTCCCGCTTTGATATCAAGCTCGTCATATTGTGTATCTCTGACCGCATGAGTCACTTGACCGGACTGTACCCGGCTAATTGCCTCAAGCATATGGTCACGATTGGTTTCCGCAGATTCATCCTCCTGGAAAGCAAAAGCCGCTGCCATGCCCTGAGGGATCGTCTTGCTCGGAATCACAATAATTCGACGTTCATCTTCCAGCAGCTCTCGGGCCTGCTCGGCAGCAAGTACAATATTGGAGTTGTTCGGCAAAATAAATACCTTTTCTGCCGCGATCGAACGCACCGCTTTCACAAAATCCTCGGTGCTTGGATTCATCGTTTGTCCACCAGACAGAACGACATCCACGCCAAGACTTTGGAAAATCTCCGCAATGCCTTCACCGGAAGATACCGCGATGAAACCATATGGTGCCATCTCGTCTGCTGGGAGCACGGCTTTTTCCACACTGCGCACCGCTTCAGGTGGAATCTCTGCGAACAGCTCAGGCGAAGGCGCAATGTCCATGCCTGCAGTCAGCAGATCACGATGCTGCTCACGCATATTGAGAATGTGAATTTGTGTGATTTCTCCATAACGGAGAGCCAGGTTTAGTACATCCCCAGGTGTCTTGGAATGCACGTGAACCTTAATCACTTCATCGTCAGCAATAATAATGATGGAATCCCCGTTAACTGACAACGCTTTCCGGAATGCTTCATCATCAAATGTAACACCTGCGTTCTCTCCAAGCTCGCGGTTAATAAAGAACTCCATGTCATACAGGAACTCAATATCTTCCGTTTCCAGTCGCGCCTGGGCAGACATTGGCATCTCCGGGACAATTACCTGCTGTGCAGGCTTCGCAGAAACCACTTCTGACGGTGCAGCCGGTTTCAATGCAGATGCCGCTACGGTTGGTTGTACGTCTCTCTGGAAGGATGTACGACTTGCCCCGTCCGTTTGCAACAGAACGTCCATGAAGCCTTCGTAAATATATACAAGCCCCTGACCGCCTGAATCCACAACACCAACCTGTTTCAATACAGGCAGCAATTCCGGAGTCATTGCCAGTGCTTCTTTTGCTTTTAACAATACTTCATTCATTAATTCAGTTATATCATTCGTCCGTCTTGCGTAGTAGTTGGCATGTTTCGCCGCTTCCTTGGCTACGGTAAGAATGGTCCCTTCAACGGGTTTCACTAC
Organism: Paenibacillus sp. E222; assembly: GCF_013401555.1. Taxonomy (NCBI): domain Bacteria; kingdom Bacillati; phylum Bacillota; class Bacilli; order Caryophanales; family Paenibacillaceae; genus Paenibacillus; species Paenibacillus sp. E222. The sequence goes on along the minus strand of NZ_CP058552.1, from coordinate 3,622,058 downwards.
GGCTTTATAAGCAGCGTCCACACCGTTCTGCAGGGCTGCGGCAAACTGGAGTGTATTCAGTTCCTCGTAAGGAGCAGCTGAACGACTGAATCCACGGAACAATTGTGATAATATTACTCCGGAATTCCCCCGTGCGCCCATAAGCAGGCCTTTTGATAAAATACCGGCAGCTTCTCCGATGGAGGCAGAACTCTTGCGTTTAATCTCTGCGACTCCTGCACTCATTGTCAAATTCATGTTCGTTCCCGTGTCGCCATCCGGCACAGGGAAAACATTCAGGGAATTGACGTGCTCTGCATGCTGTCCAAGTTGTTCCGCTCCGGCAAGTACCATTGCGGTAAAATCTGTTCCATTTAAAGAACGTATACTCAAGTGAGAATTCCCCTTCCTAGCTTGATACACGAACATCTTGCACCAAGATGTTATCTGGTCTGTTCATGCGCAAACGCTTATCGCGTTATTCTTCGTCCATACCTTGTCCGGCAAAGGCATATAATACAACATGTCAGCCGGATTAACGGTCTGGGCGGCCGGGCAACCGATATCCTGCAATTACTCTGTAACCCCTAATTCGGGGCATACGGATATGCACCGGTATCAAGAGCCGGCATGAATGCCGCATGGAGACTGGTGCCAATGATGGAATGCCGCAGCTCACAGCGTTGCCAAAAAAGCAGACCACCGACCCTTTAAGGCCGGTTTTTTCTCCGGCTTCCCCGAGGCAACAGCCTGTTCACCGCTGTATTATGGACTATTCAACATTGTACTATATTAGACAGGAGAAATAAATAAAGTTTTTGGATCAGTTGACGAAGCTTTTTTCAATATGATATTATATTCAAGTATTGTTTTATGCAGGTTTAGTAATGGAAATGATCCGGCTATGCCGGCTTGAACAACGCCATTAGCTACTGGAACCTGACCATTGCGGTCAGGAAGAACAATTTAGCCCGTCTGGAATGGCATTCGTGTCTCCTTAGGGCAACTGGTTATTTTAGGATAGGAGGTGTAATCTATGTCTCGCAAATGTTATGTGACAGGTAAGAAACCGGGCACCGGTAACCACGTATCCCACGCTAACAACCGTAACCGTCGTTCTTGGGGCGTAAACGTTCAGAAGGTCCGCATTCTCGTGAACGGTAAACCAAAACGTGTATACGTAAGCACCCGTGCACTGAAAGCCGGTAAAGTGACTCGCGTATAATCACGCAAAGCTACTATAAATCGGGTAAGCAAAAAGCACCTTGTTCCTTGCAGGTGCTTTTTTGGTATTCAGAAATAAAATCATGAATACACACATCAGCATGTGAATGGCCGCCGCATGGCGCTTCGCAGGTCCGAATTCCAGATGATCCTGAAGCCATAGCGGCGGTATTCGCCAATGGAACCTTTTAATCATGTCAGTTCTTTTGAAACGTATTAAGAATCGCCTTTACAAAGCCTCCCAAAAACTTCGGCAGTTTGAATGTGTAAAATTTCATACTTCACCCTCCCCATCATGCTCATGCATCCGCCGTATCCTATGCTCCAGGCCTTCCTTGCCTTAAACACGACAAAAAAGGCTACATGAGAAACCTGCTCATGTAACCATATTTATGCGGAACCCTTTGTCCCTATTCCACAATGACGAGCCTGGTTATCAGGTCATTTAGGTTTGGGTAGGGATATATTGATAGACAGCGATCATGAATACACTCAATAAGTAATACAGTATGCTGAATATCACAAAAGTAACCCGAAGTCCTGTACGGTCAAATTTGCGGAAGTACATAATGACAACACCAACCCCGATCAATGACGTAATCGCATTGTAAGGGGATTGAATGACCGCAAACATAGCAAGCACCAGTCCCGTAACGAGACTTGCACCCATTGTCCACAGCGTCTCCTTGAGGTTCATGCTCAGCCTCCGTAGCTACTGCGAATTTCGGCAATCGCGGCAGCGCGATCTTCACGTCCAAATACAGCACTTCCTGCAACGAGCACATCCGCTCCAGCTTCAACCACAAGCGGAGCTGTGTCGGCAGCAATACCGCCATCCACTTCAATATGCACGTCATGGCGTCCTTTTTCGTTCAGCCAGCTACGAATTTGCTTGATTTTATTCATGGTGCCTGAGATGAAGGCCTGTCCACCAAAACCGGGATTTACGGTCATGACAAGCACCATATCCACATCGTCCAGCACTTCCTGAATTGCACTTGCCGGAGTTCCCGGATTAAGAGCAACCCCTGCCTTCACTCCCTGTTCCTTGATCAGATGAATAACCCGGTGCAGATGCACACAAGCCTCGGCATGAACCGTAATAACAGCTGCGCCAGCTTTCGCAAATTCCTCCACATAACGCTCTGGGTTCTCAATCATCAAATGCACATCAAGCGGCAAACTTGTATGTGGAGCGATCGCTTTTACAATCGCAGGTCCAAGCGTAATATTAGGGACGAAATGACCGTCCATGACATCAACATGAATCCAGTCTCCGCCAGCAGCTTGGGCTTCCGCCACTTCCGCGCCGAGACGGGCAAAATCCGCAGATAAAATAGATGGGGCAATTTTAATCATATTAATACCTCCGCTTTTTGTCTTTCATTTCTGTAAGGAATTGTTCGTAATGCTGATAACGGCTTTCGGAGATCATTCCCTCCGCCTTGGCTGCAAGCACCCGGCAACCTGGTTCGTGCGTATGGGTACAGCCTCGGAACTTACACTGATCCGCATATTGAGCGAACTCCCGGAAACAAGTAGATAACTCCTCCACACCAATCTCCAGGAAGTCCAGTTGGCTGAATCCCGGCGTATCGGCGACAAAGCCACCATTATCCAGCGGTATGAGCTCCACGTGCCTGGTGGTGTGTTTCCCTCGGCCCAGGCGCATGCTGATTGCACTGGTCTCCAGGGTTAGACCTGGCATCAATGCATTCAGCATCGAAGATTTACCTACACCGGATTGCCCGGAGAATACGCTAATCTTGCCGGCAAGACGTTCCTTGAGCAGTTCATTACCTTCACCAGTTCGTGAACTCGTAGAGATAACTTCATATCCAATTTGCTCGTACAAAGCCTTTACTTCAGCCACTGTATCACGGGCATCGTTTTCTGGATCAGCCAGGTCCTGCTTCGTGAGCACAATTAGTGCATCCAGTCCGGCTTGTTCGATATGTACCAGGAATTTATCCAGCAGATTGAGATTCATATCCGGTTCCTTAACGGAAAATAACAGAACAGCCAGACTTACATTGGCTACAGGTGGACGAATTAACTCCGTCTCACGTTTGCGAATTTCATCTACTGTTCCTTCCCCGTTCTCTGTCAGCATATAGCTGACACGGTCACCCACAAGCGGTGAGGTACCCCGTTTTCTGAAGATGCCTCTGGCCCGGCATTGAACGGCGGAGCCTTCAACCGAAGGCACCCCGCTGTCTTCCAGTGGCATGACATAATAGTAACCGCTTAGCGCTTTAACGATGATACCTTCTGGCATAGCTCCGTCGCCCTCCTTTTAATTTACAGTACATTTACCCTAAACGTCGGCAATAAGCCGTCCTTATGGACGGCTTGATGCGTTAACGACTTCCTTTTTCTTGTTATCTTTGCCTTTGGAGGGACCCTTATCCTTATTCATCGCAGAAGTATCTCCCTCTTCGTTGTCCACTTCACCATCCACAGGTGTATCAGGCTCACCTTCCTGTTGTGTATCTACAGTGCCCTCATCACCACCACCGCCTTGATCAGGCTCCTCCGTTGTTGGAGGCGGCTCTGCACCCTTCTCGGGCTCAATGGTAGGCACAACTACCGTTCCATTTTTGGCATCAATATAGGACACCAGGTACGTATCCAGGAATTGGCCATCCCGATAGACAGAGACAACACCATCGACGTTTGGAGCCAGAACAAGCGGAATTGTCAGCGTTTGGGCAGACTTGATGCTCCGGGTTCCCCATTCCTGACTTTTGCCACGAGCATCCTCGAAAGTAATTCGAATTTTGCTGCTCTTTCCTACTTCTTTTGGCGAAACGTTAATGTTATAGGGGTAGTTCAATGCCTCAGGCGGATATCCAGTACTAATGAAAATGGTGATTTTATCACCAGGATTCACCTCTGCACCAGCTTCCACAGGCCATTGCTGTGTCACTTTGCCTTCATCTACGGTGTAGCTCGACTCTTCCTGAACCTGAGCAAGAATTAAGCCGGCGGTTTGGAGCTTTTTCTCAGCCTCGCTTCGCGTGAGATTTTTCAAGTCCGGCATTTTTATCGTTTCGGATCCTTTGCTCACGGTCAGAACAATCTGAACCTCTGCCGGATCGTATTCTACATTCACCCCAGGAGTTTGGGATAGAACCGTCCCCGCAGATTTATCATTTGAATATTCATCCTTACGCTGAATCTGATCCTCTTTGATATCCAGGCTGGTAAGTTGTTTGACCGCTTCATCATATGAAAGGTCTTTGAGATCAATCATCTTCAACAACTCTTTTTCCGCGCCAACACTCAGCTGGACCTCAGAGCCTTCTTTGACCACGTCGCCTTCATTTCGGGTCTGGTCAAATACAATACCTGGTTCCACATCCTCCTTGTACTCCCGGATGACAGTATCACTGACCACAAGCCCTTGATCCTGCAACATTTGACGAGCCTTCTCCTCGGTTTGGCCAATGACATTGGGTACAGTCACATCTGGCACAACAAGCATGCCTTTCACGTACCACACAACTCCAACCATCGCGATAAGAATAAGCACGGTCAACGAGATCAACAACGCTGGCTTTTTCCAGTTCTTTGTTTTGGGTTTGCCCTTGTTGTTATCTTGGTCAGACTCCATCACGGGTATAGCACCTGTGGATGTAACTCCACGCGGCTCCGGCTTGATCGCCGGCATAACACGGGTCTGATCGATATCATCCTCATCCGGAAAATCAATCTTCGTTTCATTACGTCTTTCCGGCATCAGGCAGGTTTCCAGATCCGTCTGCATTTCTTTAGCGGATTGGTAACGCTCCTGCGGATTTTTGCGCATGGATTTCAGAATAACGTTCTCTACGCTTTGCGGGATAAGCGGATTGAATTTGCGAGGTTCATCAAACTCTTCCTGCAAATGCTTCAAAGCAACGCTAATCGGACTCTCTCCCAGGAACGGAAGCTGCCCAGTCAGCATTTGATAGAGTACAATACCAAGGGAATATAAGTCCGACTTCTCGCCAGTCACGATGCCTTTGGCATGCTCAGGTGAGAAGTAATGTACGGAACCAACTACGGAGCCGGTCTGTGTAATCGTTGTGGACGTAACCGCACGGGCAATCCCGAAATCCGTTACTTTCACACGGCCATTACGACCAATCAATATATTATGTGGTTTGATATCCCGATGAATGATCTGATTATGATGTGCATGATCGAGGGCATCTGCAATCTGGGAGGCGATCCGAACCGCTTCGTCCACCTGCAGAGGCGCCCGCTCTTTAATAATTTCATTCAGGTTTTTACCTTCGACATATTCCATGACAATATAATGAACGTCATCTTCCTGCCCCACATCGTAGATACTGACCACGTTAGGATGGGAGAGAGATGCTGCAGACTGTGCTTCCCTGCGGAAACGGCGAATAAACTCTTCGTCATGCACAAATTGCTGCCTTAACACTTTGATGGCAACGTTCCGGTTGAGCAACAGATCCTGGGCCTTGTACACAAGAGCCATGCCGCCACCGCCGACACGCTCGATCACTTCATAGCGTCCGCCTAGCTGGTGCCCAATCATGACTCACACCCCGTTTCCGATGTCACGGAACCTTCCTTTTGCAGTTCGAATAATGCCACCGTGATATTGTCATCTCCTCCAGCAAGCAAAGCCAGCTGAAGCAAGCGATCCGCCCGATCTTCCAATGCCAGTTCCAGATTACCTGCGACCTGAATGATCTGCTCATTGCTGACCAGATTACTAAGCCCGTCACTGCACAGGAGAAGAACTTCGCCTTCTTCCAGCTTGACGGTATCCAGATCCACCTTCACTTCAGCGTCTGTCCCAAGTGCACGTGTCAGCACATTGCGTCGCGGATGATGAGAGACATCTTCTTTGCTGATCTGACCATTTTTGAACAATTCATTGACCAGCGTATGGTCCTCGGTCAACTGGATCACATGTTTGTTTGCAATCTTGTATGCTCTGCTGTCACCGATGTGACCAATAACGCCTTCCGTATCATTCAATAAGGCCGCAACCACGGTGGTTCCCATGTTGTGGTAATTATCATCCGAGGATGCAGTGCGGAAGATCACTTCGTTGGCATGCAAAATAGCATCGCTGAGTGCGGCTGACAAAGACGCATGTGAAAGACCCGGCTCAAGCGTTCCCAGATCCTGCACCAACGTCTCTACCGCCAGGCGGCTCGCTGTATCTCCTGCAAGATGTCCGCCCATACCATCGGCAACAATACCCAGAATATAACCTGTATCAAGATTTCGAATCCAGGCTGAATCTTCATTCACCGAACGCACCCGTCCGATATGGCTCACATGAACTGTTTTGATCAAAACGTTCTCACCTCAACTCCATATGCTTTGCACGAAGCTGACCGCAAGCGGCAGCAATATCATGTCCCTGTTCACGACGAATGGTTACATTAACACCCTGCTCCGAGAGGATCTTCTGAAAATTGAAAATGTCGCTTCTGGATGTTCTTACGTACTTACGCTCAGGTACATGGTTGACCGGAATCAGGTTCACGTGGCATAGCATGTTCTTAAGCACACTTGCCAGTTCTGCCGCATGTTCCGGCTGATCATTCACACCACCGATAAGTGCGTACTCAAACGTAATTCTGCGGCCCGTTTTCGCCAAGTAATAACGCAATGACTCCATTACATCGTCAAAAGGAAAACGGCGGTTTACCGGCATCAATTTGGAACGCAATGCATCATTTGGCGCATGGATGGAGATCGCCAGGTTAATCTGTGTATCTTCATCTGCAAACTTGTAAATGTTCGGTACGATTCCACTTGTGGACACCGTAATATGGCGCTGACCGATATTCAGCCCTTTTTCGTGAATCATGATACGCAGGAACGTCATTGTTGCTTCATAGTTCTCAAAAGGCTCACCTGAACCCATGATTACGATGCTGCTGACCCGCTCACCGCGTTCATCCAGAATTTTCTGGGCCTGCACAACCTGAGCGACAATTTCGCCAGCTGTAAGGTTACGTTTGAGTCCACCCAGTGTGGATGCACAGAACGTGCAGCCAATCCGGCAGCCAACCTGTGTTGTTACACAGATGCTGTTACCATAGTTGTGCTTCATAATAACTGTTTCGATCGCATGATCATCATGCAGACCGAACAGGAATTTAACCGTTCCATCCTTGGATTCAAATTTCGTAATTTCAGTTAGTGTAACGAATTCAAATTGTTCAGTCAGCTTTTCACGCAGCGCTTTCGACAGGTTCGTCATTTCACTGAAATCATTCACACGTTTCACATAAATCCAGTCGAAGATCTGACCACCGCGAAAAGCCGGCTCCCCGTTCTCAACAGCCCACTGTTGCAGCTCCTCCAGGGAATAATCATATATAAAAGGTTTCATTTTGTTGTCAACACCTATTCCTTCTTTTCTTTTGATCGTCTTCCTTCTTTTCTTTCCATTCGTCCTATTCTATCACAAAGACCACGTTACATCCATGTATACCCTTGATGCCTTTACTTCATGCATTATAACACCTCAATGCCTGCATCGCACCCTATCATGACATTTTACTGATGTTAAACCTTGAGGCTAATCACAAAGAAATCCGCCGAAGTTCCCCTCGGCGGCTATCCTTCAGTGCTCTATTAAACTGTTAATCCACTATCCTTGTCAACCTGGCAATGAAAAACCCGTCACTGTGAGCGTACTGTGGCAGAATCTGCACACCACCGTTAACAACCTTCAAATCAGCTGTTTCCATACCAGACCAGGCAGAGTCTTTAGCCGCCTTGTATTCGGGATGCCGAGCCAAAAAGTCAGCGATCCTATGCTCATTCTCCGCTGGCTCGATTGTACACGTACTATACACCAGAACACCACCCGGCTTTAATAGCGGTGCAACCCGATCCAGCAGTTCACGTTGCAGATTGGAGATATCCTGGATGTCTTCCGCAGTTTTGGTCCATTTGACATCTGGCTTGCGGCGAATAACACCTAGACCTGAACATGGCGCATCCAGCAGAATGCGGTCAAAGGATTCCTCTGGATAACGCTTATCCAGATCAAGGGCATCACCTGTCACAGCATCAATGCAGCTAAGTCCCAGACGATCTGCCTGATCCATGATCAACTGACGTTTGTGAGCATGTACATCATTGGCCACAATCCGTCCACGGTCCTGCATTTTCTCCGCCATATGGGCTGTCTTTCCGCCGGGAGCTGCACAGCAGTCCAGTACAGTCTGACCATCTTCAGGCCCAACGGCCTCAGCTACAAGCATGGAACTTTCATCCTGAACGGACAGCAAGCCATCCCGATACCAGGACGTATGTGCCATGTTACCACCACTGCGAACGAGAATACCGTCCGGACTAAGTCGAGAAGGTTCCACGATCGCTCCCGTACTCTCCATCTCTTGCATCAGTTTCTCACGTGTAGTCATTGTCGTGTTCACACGAACACTAACCGCAGGCGGCTCGTTATTCGCACGACAGATCGCTTCCGCTGTCTCTTCGCCATATTGGCTGATCCAGCGTTCGACCATCCACAGCGGATGAGAATGCTCCAGTGAGATACGTTCAGCTGCAGGCAGATGTTCGGGAATACGCAGTTCATCACGATTGCGAATCATGTTCCGCAATACTCCATTCACCATACCGGAGATGCCCTGATGACCCAATTTCTTAGCCAAATTGACAGCTTCACTCACCACCGCGTGTTCCGGAATACGGTCCAGATATAACATCTGGTACACGCTGATGCGCAGCAGGCTGCGAACCCAAGGTTGCAGCTTGGATACACCTTTGGCTACATATCGTTCCAGAAAATAATCAAGGGTATTCCGTCTTGCGATCGTACCATAGACCAACTCTGTAGCCAGCCCAGCATCTGCCGGACTTAGCTCGGCTTCTTTCAGACGCCGATTCAGCTCAAGGTTGCTGTACGCTCCTTCTTGCTCAACAGCGCTGAGTACCTTTACAGCGAGTGCACGAGCAGATGTTTTAGGCCGCTCCGAGCGTGATGCACCATTGGCAGAAGCTGGGGATGCAGATGAATGTCCTGCACGACCCGATTTTCCTGTGTTCGGACGACGCTGGTTTCCTCCGCCCCGAGAGGCGTTTCCTGCGACTTTATGACCATTTCCTGACGGACGGCCCGGTGTATTTCCGCTCATTGCAGCACCGTTCCTGGTTTCAGGGTACCACCACGGGCAAAGTCAGCAGCTTGCATTACTTTTTTGCCTGCGGGCTGAACCTCAGTAAGCCAGAGAGAACCGTCACCTGTGCGAACTTCAATGCCGTTTTTGCCCAATTGTAACACCGTTCCCGGCTCAGCTTGTCCAGCATCGGAAGACGAGAGTACATCCATCTGCTTCGGATTCGTTGCTGCCCATACCTTGAAGACCTGCTCATCCCACATCGTGAATGCACCCGAGAACGGCACAAGACCGCGAATCTGATTGAACAATTCACGCGACGTCCGATTCCAGTCCATCTTCTCGTCATCCCGAGTCAGATTACGTGCATAGGAAGCCTCGGCTTCATCCTGTGGGACAGCCGTTGTTTCACCTGCAATCAGCCGCGGCATTTCTTCCTGAAGCAGTTTGGAGCCCGCTTCGCTGAGCTTTACAAACATGGACCCTGATGTATCTTCATCCGTAATCGCTACTTCTACACGTGAGATCATATCTCCCGTATCCAAGCCTTCCGCCATAAACATCAGTGTAACACCCGTCACCGGCTCTCCATTAATAATGGAACGTTGAATCGGGGCACCACCGCGATATTTTGGCAAAAGAGAGCCATGCACGTTCACACAACCGCGAACGGGCATATCCAGCACAGCTTTGGGCAGAATCTGCCCAAAAGCCGCAGTCACAATCAGATCCGGTTTCCATTCAGCCAACTGGGCTACAGCTTCCGGCGCACGCAGTTTCACTGGTTGAAATACAGGCAGGTCGTGGCGTTCTGCCGCAGCCTTGACCGGTGTTGGTGTTAGTACCTTTTTGCGGCCCTGTGGTTTATCCGGCTGTGTGACTACCCCAACCACGTTATATCCCTCGGCAATAAGCATATCGAGAGACGGAACTGCAAATTCAGGCGTTCCCATAAAAACAATATTCAAATCGATCACTCCTTAGTTACGACGCGGCCCGGTTTGATCGGCTGCAATTTCGTACACCTTTTCAGCAATATCCGTAAATAGCACGCCATCCAAATGGTCAATCTCATGTTGGAATGCGCGAGACAACAGTCCGCTGCCCGTAATAATCAGTTCCTTGCCTTCGCGGTCCAACCCTTTGACAGTAACTGTCTCAAAACGACGCACATCACCGTTAATACCAGGAATACTCAAGCATCCTTCGGGTCCAAATTGCTCTCCCTCACTCGCAATAATCTCCGGATTGATCATCTTGATCAGGCCCTGCTCATCTCCGCAATCGATCACAATAAGCCGTTTCAAAATACCAACCTGTGGTGCAGCCAGACCTACGCCTTCTGCGTCATACATCGTATCTGCCATATCATCCAGCAGTTTCTGTACATTGGGTGTAACTTTCGTTACTTCTTTAGCTCTTTTGTGTAGTACCTCATCCGGTTCTTTCACGATAATACGAATCGACATGTTGTAAGCACCTTCCTAATCCTCATCATAATTTCAGGACATCAGGCTCATTTCAAAAATAGTACTGATTTTCTGCTATGTAGCAGGTATCAAAAACTGATTTTAAGTTCGAGCCATCATTCATGTTGTTTTAATCTATGTTTATACCGCCTGTTTACATCCGCATTTTACTACAAATGCTCACATTAACATTTGCGGGTCTACATCCAGACTAATTTGCAGCTTCTGCGCCTGAACGTCGTCGTCCATGCGCCGGGCCGTCGCGAGCGCCAGGCCAATGGCGTCGACATCCCCCCGCCATTTTATCATACATTGGAATCTGTATCTATTCTTGATCCGGGGAATCGGTGATGCTACCGGGCCAAGCACGTCAAAGGCATCATTGCTGAAACGATCCAAACTGCCTAACCAGCCAGCAGCATTTGCCTTTTCTTTCAGTATTCGTGTGTAGTTCTCAGCCAGTCGGATCAGTACCGGAAGCTGCTCATGTGAGAAGGTCACCAAAATCAGGCGACAGTAAGGCGGATACTGCAAATTGCGCCGATGCAATAATTCCTCACGGACAAACGAAACATAGTCATGCTGGCTCGCATGCCCAATCGAATAGTGCTCTGGTGTATAGGACTGAACGAATACCTCGCCCGGCAGTTGATGTCGACCTGCACGACCCGCCACCTGGGTGAGCAGTTGAAATGTTTTTTCGGCAGCCCTGAAATCAGGCAAATTGAGTGCGGAGTCTGCGGTAATGACACCAACCAGAGTGACATCAGGAAAATCAAGCCCTTTAGCCACCATCTGGGTACCGAGCAATACGTCTGCCTTTTTCTCGCGAAACTGCTTCAATAACTTCTCATGCGAACCTTTTTCGCTCGTTGTATCCACGTCCATCCGAATGACGCGAATACCCGGGAACAACTTCGCCAATTCTTCCTCTACCCGCTGCGTACCTGTACCGAAATATCGAATATGCTCGCTGCCACAATCCGGGCACACTTCTGGTGCTGCTTCCGCATATCCACAATAGTGACAACGAAGATTGTTGGAACGCTGATGATAGGTTAATGAAATATCACACTCGGGACAGCCTGCGACGTAACCACAACTGCGACACATCACAAAGGTGGAATAGCCGCGTCGATTCAGCAAAAGCACGGTCTGTTCCCCACGCTCCAACCGCTCTTCCAGCCCTTTGTGCAAGGCGCGGCTGAACATCGAGCGATTACCGTCCTTCAACTCTTCACGCATATCAACAATCCGTACCTCCGGCAGCTTATTACCAAGTGCGCGGGTCGGCATCTCCAACAAAAGTGGTGCAAAATCATCATTGCTCTGCGAACGAGCAGCATAGTAACTTTCCAGTGAAGGTGTCGCTGAACCCAGGACAACGACAGCCTGGTGCTGCTGTGCTCTTTTTACCGCTACATCACGGGCATGATATTTCGGGGTTTCTTCCTGTTTATATGAAGTCTCGTGCTCCTCGTCCATAATGATCAGACCAAGACGACTGAACGGAGCAAAGACTGCTGAACGGGCGCCAATGGCAACTTTCACCTGGCCTTCCCGAATTTTGCGCCACTCATCATAACGCTCTCCACCAGACAAACGACTGTGCATCACGGCAACCTGATCACCAAAACGTCCTTTAAAACGCTCAACCATCTGCGGTGTCAATGCAATCTCGGGTACAAGCACAATCGCCTGCCGATCCTGTTCAATACAGCGCTGAATGGTCTGGAGGTATACTTCCGTCTTGCCGCTGCCTGTTACACCATGAAGCAAAAAGACGCCATGGCGCCTTTCCTGCAATCGACCATTAATATTGTTATAGACAAGCTGCTGCTCATCGGTCAGATTCAGTGGCTCGGTCGCACGAAACTTACGTCCCTGATAAGGATCACGAAAGACTTCGACGTCATCCGTTACAACCAGCCCTTTCTCCTCCAGACCTTTGACTGTAGCCGCTGATACCTGAAGTGTGGACAGCAATTCTTTCATCGCCATCGGCAACAGTTCTTTCATTTCCAGCAAGAAAGCCAAAACTTCTTTCTGCCGTTGCGCCTTTGCCGGGAATGAAGTCAATGCCTCTTCCGCAGCCGCTGCATCCACAGCTAGATTAATGGATTTCATCGTTTTTTTATTCAGCTTGTCCTTAATCGCCTGACTTTCAAGCAGGACACCACTGAGCAACAACTTCTTGATCAGCGCAGCATGATTGGGGTATTTACGACTTAATTGCTGAAGGGGAACCTGCCCACGACTCTTCACAAAACGAATAATATCTTGCTGCACTTTTTCTGAAGTCGATTCTTCTCCCCACACAAAAAGAACTTCTTCACCTGATGTTGAACCTGCCATTTGTCCATCCAGGGCATCTCCAAGTGAGATGTACCGTTCTGCTTTCCCTTTCAACGCAGTCGGTACCATCACCTGCAAAGACAAAATGCGGTTGCTGGCATAACGTTCACTCATCCATTCAGCTAATTCAACCAAATCTTCTGATAACGGTGGAACGATATCCAGCAATTCCTGAATCGGTTTGAGTTTGAAAGTCTCCGTACCCGTGCGAGGCACCAGATCAATCACGAAACCCTGCACCGTCCGATGACCAAAAGGTACACCTACCCTGCTGCCTATTTCAATCCATTCACGCATGGATTCCGGCACCAGATAATCAAACGGCCGGTCCGTTTCCTTCACCGGAACATCGACAATAACCTTGGCGATCTCCATATTAATTCCTCCCGGCAATGCGCTCCGCCGCAATCGAAAGCAACCGGCGAGCTACCTCTTCCTTGGCAACCACCTGAAGCTCTTCCACCAAACCTTCACGGTCATAGATGTGCACCGCGTTGGTATCTGTTCCAAATCCGGCACCCGCCTGGGTGACATCATTGGCTACGATCAGATCACAGTTTTTCCGTTCCAGTTTCTCACGTGCATACATTTCTAATGAATTGGTCTCCGCAGCAAAACCAATCAAAAATTGATGGCTCTTCTGCTTACCCAGCGTTTCAAGAATATCTATATTTTTAATAAGTTCAAGCGATAATGTATCGCCTTTCTTCTTGATTTTCTCTGTGTACACTTCCTTGGGACGATAATCCGCAACAGCTGCGGCCTTAACCACGATATCTGCATCATCCCACTCACCTGCTACCGCATCATACATATCCTGCGCAGACTGCACCGGGATCACATGTACATTGGCTGGCGGCTGAACCTGGGTATTCCCCATAACTAAAGTTACATCTGCCCCCAGATCACGTGCTGTCGCTGCAATGGCAAAACCCATTTTTCCAGAGGAATCATTGGTAATATATCTCACCGGATCAATTCGTTCTATGGTACCTCCTGCAGTGACCACAACCTTCTTCCCACTCAACAAAGAAAACTGTTCATTACGTTCCCGTTTGGCAGACTCCTGCTGTTCAAAAAAACGTTCCACCACATCGACAATCGTCTCTGGCTCTTCCAAACGACCTTTGCCCACATAGCCGCAGGCCAGTTGACCTTCACCTGGTTCAATCATCATCGTTCCGCGCTCGGTTAACAGGCACATATTATGTTGTACAGCCGGATGATCATACATATGTACATTCATCGCTGGCGCAATCATCACCGGAGCAGTGGTTGCAAGCAAGGTTGTAGAGAGCATATCATCAGCCATCCCATGTGCCATTTTGGCAATGACATTGGCTGTTGCCGGAGCAACCAGAACAAGATCGGCCATATCAGCCAGATGGATATGCGAGACGACCGAAGGCTCCCGCTCATCAAATGTATCACTATATACCACATTTCGGGTCAAGGTTTGCAGCGTTAATTCGGTAATAAACTGTTTCGCGGAATCCGTCATAATGACATGAACGTCCGCTCCTTTTTGCACCAGTCTACTGCATAATGTAGCCGCTTTGTATGCGGCTATGCCGCCAGTCACACCAAGCACGATTTTTTTACCGTTCAACATGGTTATCCCCCCGATATACGACGTTTATAATGATGAATAGAGAAAAAAATAACAACCTCGCGGTTGTCAAATAAATCCGGCTTGCGCCGTATGCAGTTGAAGAGCAGCCGCAGGCGGCTTACTCTTCTTCCTCTTCGTCCTGTCCTTTGATGACAACGAGCAGATCACCATAAATTTCTTCAAGTGCAACGCCAACCTGTTTATGAGATCTGGCATTTCTCAAATCCGTTTTCTCACCTTCACGAAGCTGTCTTGCCCGGCGGGAAGCGGCAACAACAAGGGAATACTTGCTGTCGACTTTGTTCATCATTTCATCAATAGAAGGATACAGCATATTTACAAAACACCTCTTTGCATTAGTATAATCACAATTCGCTGCCTGACGGAATCATGGTGCACCGCTGTATGCGTGAACCAGACTGGAGCTGCTCTACATATATCCTATGACAGCTTCTCCACTGATTATCGCATTTTGCGGCGGCAAATGGATTATTTATTGATCTTACAATGTTCGGCGATAATGATGCTTTCTATTCGTTTACACGCCAAATCAATTTCATCATTAACGACAGCGTAATCGTACTGCTCCAGCAGACTGATCTCATCTACCGCGACGGACATCCGGTGATCAATCGTCGCCTGACTTTCCGTACCACGGCCCTGAATGCGATCTTTAAGCTCGTCCAATGAAGGAGGCAACAGAAATACAAAGATCCCTTCCGGGAACTTTTCTTTCACCTTCAACGCGCCTTGAACTTCAATCTCAAGAATGATGTCCCGGCCTTCGTTAATCGTTTTCTCCACAAAATCACGCGGTGTTCCGTAATAGTTCCCTACATATTCTGCGTGTTCCAACAATTGATCTTCAGCAATCATGTTCAGGAATTCTTCATGGCTTCTGAAGAAATAATTGACGCCATGTTCCTCACCCAGACGTGGCTGACGAGTCGTTGCCGAGACAGAATAAATCAATTCCGGCACCCGTTTGCGCAAAGCGCTGCATACTGTACCCTTCCCGACCCCAGATGGGCCGGACAACACTACCAGTAATCCCTTAGACATATTACACTCCATTTTATTCGTCGTTGTCATCATCTTTCGAAGAAAGACGATGGGCGACCGTTTCTGGCTGAACCGCAGACAGAATGACATGATCGCTATCCGTAATAATCACGGCACGAGTACGTCTTCCGTACGTTGCGTCTATCAGCATATGACGGTCTCTTGCCTCTTGTATAATCCTCTTGATCGGCGCCGATTCCGGACTCACGATGGATATAATCCGGTTCGCCGATACGATGTTACCGAATCCAATGTTAATGAGTTTGATTGCCATAATCAGGTTCTTCCCCCTATACATGCGACTCTTTTGCCGAAATATGACCGTTCATTCGATATTCGCCGCTTGCTCACGAATTTTCTCCAGTTCCGCCTTCATCTCGACAACACGGTTCACCAGAGCCAAATGGTTGGCTTTTGATCCAATCGTATTGACTTCCCTATTCATCTCCTGAATAAGAAAGTCCAACTTGCGGCCTACTGGCTCATCACTTTTCAGCAGCTCCCTGCTCTGTCCAAAGTGACTGAGTAGACGCGTAAGCTCTTCCTCTATGTTAGAACGATCGGCAAACATAGCAATTTCCATACCCAATTTATGCTCGTCAAAAGGGAAAGAGCCTTCTTCCTGCATTTCCGTAAGCCTTTGTCTTAACTTGTTGCGATGATCACTCACCACAGTCGGCGCAAGAGCAAGCATCTCGGTATGCAGTGATTCCAGACGACTGACACGTCGTTCCAGATCACTGGCCAGATGAAGACCCTCGCGGGCGCGCATCTGCTCCAGACCGGATAAAGCCTCTTCCAACCCCTGCTGCAGGACACGCTCCCATTCGTCCTTCTGCTCTTCCGGAAGCGAACTCGTCCCATCCGAATGAACCATGACATCTGGAAGTGCCAGCATATCCATAATACTCGGTTTGCCCTGCATACCATAGCGGCTCTCCAATTGCTCTGCGGCCTGAAGATAGGCCCTGACCGCCTGCTCATTCAGAACAGCGGGAAGAGCCTGGTCTTCATCTTTTTCTTTCATTACATAAACATCAATCCGCCCACGTTTTAAGCGGCTTTGTACCTTTTTCCTCAATCCGTCTTCATAACACGTCCACTCTCTTGGGAGACGCATCATCACTTCGCAATAACGATGATTGACAGACTTGATTTCCAATTGTACCTTATAGCCTCCAAAATGAAAGGCGGATTGACCGTATCCGGTCATACTGAATGACATCGGCATCACATCCGTTACACTATTGTAATTGATTATTAGGGTTGAAACAAGTAGGACATTGATGCTCCGACTTCTCCCACACATATTGGGTCAATTCGGCCGTCATACTATAGAACATAAATGGAGTCATTAGATAGATTCCTTTGAAATGTTTTGTTGCTACATCCAGAAGCTCCTTGGCGATCTTCACACCCATTGCTCGACCTTCTTCGCCTTCGAGACCAGCCATCCGGGAGCGAACTTCATCCGACAGTTGAATACCCGGAACCTCATTATGCAGGTATTCTGCATTTCGGCCGCTGGCTAACGGCATTACCCCTACGAAGATCGGCACATCCAGATGCTTGGTCGCTTCATGCATGGCTACGATTAGTTCAGGATCGTATACCGGCTGTGTCATAATATAATCGGCTCCGGAAGCAATCTTTTTCTCAAGACGCTGTACAGCCTTATCCAGATGTTTCACATTCGGGTTAAATGCGGCACCGATAACAAAGCCTGCCTTCTGCTTAAGCGGTTTACCGGAGAAGGACACGCCGTCGTTCAACTGTTTGATCATACGTATAATTTCAAATGAAGTCAGATCGTATACCGAGCTTGATCCGGGCAAATCACCAAATCGTGCAGGATCACCTGTTACAGCGAGTACATGATTAATGCCCAGAGCATCAAATCCCATCATGTGCGATTGTGTCCCGATCAGATTCCGGTCACGACATGCAATATGCACCAGTGGGCGCAATCCAGTACGATCCTGAACAAGATGACCTAGAGCCATGTTGCTCATCCGGGTAACCGCCAGGGAATTATCAGCCAATGTTAATGCATCTGCACCAGCCGCTTTCAGTGTCTCGGCACCTTTCATAAACTTCGCAATGTCGAGATCACGCGGTGGGTCAAGTTCGACGATGACGGTATGACGTTGTTTGACCAGATCCACAATCGTAGGCTGCCCACCCCGTCCAGACCGTTCATCTACATTCTCATGCAAGATGATACGCGGTTTCGACTCGGACGGATCAGGTTCCAGTATCGGAGCAGGTGTGTACTCAACAAGAGCCTGGGCAATTGCCGCGATATGATCAGGTGTCGTACCACAGCAGCCTCCGATAATACGTGCGCCCAGATCAGCGAATTGCACTGCGGTCTGTCCGAAGTATTCCGGAGACGCTCCATAACGGAACTGACCATCGACGTAATCCGCGGCACCCGCATTCGGGTAAACAGACATGGGAACACCGATACGGCCTGATACAGTTTCCATCGCCCGCATAATTCCGTTTGGACCGGAACGGCAGTTGAAACCAATGACGTCAGCCCCTTGCTCACGCATGATTCGGAAAGCTTCAGGCATCGTGTATCCATCCAGTGTATGCCCTACATCCTCAACAGCGAACTGTCCAATTACCGGGAGATCACTCAGCTTGCGCGCCTGCAGAAGGGCGATATCCATCTCCTCGATATCATAAAAGGTTTCGAGCAGAATGCCGTCCACTCCTTCTTCGAGCAGTGCAAAAATCTGCTGCTGGTAGAAGCGCTTCAATTCACTTGTTGATACGTTCGTCCGCTTTCCTCCACGAATGGAGCCAACCGCGCCCAGAACATAACCGTTTGGCCCAGCTACTTCTTTGGCAATGCGCACACCGGCACGATTTACATCCTCCACCTTGGATTCCAGACCAAACTTGGACAACTTATCGTAATTGGCAGAGTACGTATTGGTTTCATGAATTTCTGTACCCGCATCGCGATAACGACGATGCACATCTGCCACCACTTCAGGTGAAATCAAGTTCAACTCTTCATAAGAAATCCCTACCGGGAATCCCATCTGATACAGGAAAGTTCCCATCGCCCCATCCCCTATGAGGACCCGTTCCTGCATTACACTGCGTAAATCCGCCTTCATCCCTTTTCCCCCCGCCTGACTGATCATTTCATACTAATGTAACACAAAAAACATCTGAAAACGAAGAAAAACACAGGTTTTTCGTGAAATTCAGTTTCTATAACCATCTGGACTAGTAGGAATTCATATAACTGCAAAAAAAGAGGCCCTAAGGCCTCCTCATTTAAACGTATCCTTTACGAAGTGACTCCCTTGAAAACAACTTCGGCAGGCCCAGTCATGTATACGTGATTGTCTGCTTCGTTCCACTCAATATGAAGATCGCCGCCCTTGAGGCTGATCACCGCTGTGCGATCCGTATGTCCGTTCAGAACGGATGATACCAGTGTTGCGCAAGCTCCAGTTCCACAGGCAAGTGTTGGGCCAGCACCGCGTTCCCACACACGCATGTCCACATATCCGCGATCGCGAACCGTCGCGAACTCTACATTGATTTTTTTCGGGAACATAGGATGAACTTCAAGAAGTGGCCCCCATGTCGAGAGATCGAAATTGACAGCATCATCGACATAGATGACTGCATGAGGATTACCCATAGAGACTGCCGTAAATTTGAACTCCTGTCCACTCACTTCAATGGAGTGATCTACCACCGGGTTGGCATCGACGGTGGTGGGAACCTGAAGTCCATTCAGGATAGGTTCTCCCATATCCACACGAACCGTTTCCACTTTACCATCACGAATGTTCAAGCTTACGGGTTGTACACCCGCACCGATGGTTTCAATCGTAATCTGTTCTTGGGTCACATGACCATGATCATATACATATTTGGATACACAGCGGATGGCATTGCCGCATTGCTCTGCCTCCGAACCGTCCGAGTTCATGATGCGCATCTGAAAATCCGCCTTCTCTGAAGGTAGTATATAAACCAGGCCATCCGCGCCGATGCCGAAGAAACGGTTGCACCATTTTACAGCTAATTCTGCTGCATCAGCCGGAAGCTGTTGTTCTCCAAACACAACAATAAAATCGTTGCCGAGTCCATGCATTTTTGTAAATTCCATACCTTGCCCACTCCTTTTGGCAGTCTGCTGCCAAAGCGTTATTCTTGCTCCTCTACAGGATAACCCGGAAAATTCATATCCAACATTCCAAATAAAAAAAGCTATCCTGCAAAATGCCGAGGAATCTCGCCTCGAATCATTTTGAGGATAGCATAACGAAAACGATAAGCAATTGCTATTGATTTTATGCCGAAAACTTTGTACTTTTCGGTACGAAGCGCTCAGGGCCCATGCGGCGACGGTTGCGACGACCTCCCCACACGCTGCCCACTCCCATAAGGAAGGTTGGAATACCTGCGGCAACGATGGAAATCGCCCATTCACGCATACCCAGCGGTACGGTTTTGAAGATAGGCTGCAGCGGCTCTACATACATGACCGCCAGCATCAGCACGATGGATGAAATAACTGCAAACACCAGATACTTGTTCTGCAATGGATTCCGATGAAAGATGGAGCGTGAACTACGGCAGTCGAATACATGAATGAGCTGTGCCAAAACGAGCGTAGCAAAGGCTACAGATTGAGCTTTAATGAGCTGACCCGGTTGATCCGGCGCGGCCTGTAGGGTAAGCCAGAATGCCCCGAGTGTGCAAAGTCCGATCAATACACCCCGACTGACAATTTTCCAGCCCAGTCGTCTGGCAAAAATATTTTCCTTGGAGCCACGTGGCTTGTGCTCCATCAGATCTTTTTCCGGCTGATCCACACCGAGTGCCATTGCTGGCAAGCCATCCGTCACCAGGTTGACCCACAGAATCTGGATCGGCACGAGTGGCAACGGCAATCCCATCATCATCGCGAAAAACATCGTTAAAATCTCGCCAACGTTGGATGCCAGCAAATACCGGATAAACTTGCGGATGTTCTCATAAATATTACGTCCTTCTTCAATTGCAGCTACTATAGTAGAAAAATTATCATCACTCAGGATTAACGCCGATGCTTCCTTCGTCACATCCGTGCCGGTAATTCCCATCGCAATACCGATGTCTGCTGCTTTAATGGCTGGTGCGTCATTCACGCCATCTCCAGTCATCGCTACGACATGCCCTTTACGCTGTAATGATTTTACAATCCGCAGTTTGTGCTCAGGCGATACTCGTGAGAATACGTAAATCCCCTCTACCTGTTTATCCAATTGCTCGTCCGTCATGCCCGCCAATTGTTGGCCGCTAAGTGAAGACCCACCCCGCTGAAGAATACCCAACTGCTGGGCGATAGCCTCTGCCGTCGTGCCATGATCGCCCGTAATCATAACGGTGCGTATGCCTGCTCTGCGACAAGTCGCAATTGCATCCCGTGCCTCACGCCGCGGTGGATCAATCATGCCTGCAAGCCCGACAAAGACGAGTTGGCTCTCGGCAGCATGTTCATTCTCTACTTTTTCATTCGGCCGTACATCGCGGTAAGCCATCCCGAGAACCCGCAGTGCAGAACCCGCCATATTCTCGTTCGCCGCCATGACTTTCTGCCGCAGCGTTCCTGTGAAAGGTACAACATTGCCTTCCCACAAAATGTAGCTGCATTGCCCAATCAGCACATCCGGTGCACCCTTGGTGTAGATCATGCGCCCACCCTGATGATGAACCAGGACGGACATCCGCTTCCGATCAGAGTCAAACGGGAATTCCTGCTCACGTGCATATAGCTCTTTGAGGCCAGCGGGGGTAAGCCCCATTTTGGAAGCCAGTGTTATGAGCGCCCCTTCCGTAGGGTCGCCTTTCAGCTCCCATACCACGCTCTCTTCCTTGACCGATTCATTAACTTGATCTTTTTTTGTACCTTTCTTCGCCTCTTTCTTACTATCCTTATTTGTCTCTTTGCCTTTCTTTTTATTCCGCATCTCATCTGCAACACTCTCGATAATACTGGCATTGTTACAAAGTGCGCTGATCTGAAGCATTCTCCGCAATGTCTGGTCACTCTTCAGTTCCAAGGTACGACCATTCTCCAGCATCTGCCCTTCTGGTGCATATCCATCCCCCGTGACCTTGATGCTGCGTCCCTCCAGCCACACGTCCGTAACCGTCATCTTGTTCTGGGTCAACGTACCCGTTTTATCCGAACAGATGACCGAGGCACAACCAAGGGTTTCCACAGAGGGAAGCTTGCGCACAATCGCTTTTCGCTTGATCATACGCTGTACGCCCAGGGCTAGCGCAATCGTTACAATCGCTGGCAACCCTTCTGGTATGGCGGCCACTGCGAGGCTGACCCCTGCCAGAAACATGCCTACTGCCGGCTGTCCATGCAGAATACCTGCAACAACAACCATAACGGTTAATCCAAGCGCCACAAAAATCAAAATTTTACCCAGCTGTTCCAGCCTGTGTTGCAGTGGTGTTTCCTGTTCCTCCGTATTCTGGATCAGATCGGCGATTTTGCCCATCTCGGTATCCATGCCCGTCCGGATCACAACGCCCTTGGCGGTACCGCGAGTAACCATGGTTCCCATGAATCCAATGTTCTTCTGATCTCCGAGCGGCACGTCATCCGCAGCTATGGGATGGAAATGTTTGCTTACAGGAACTGATTCCCCAGTAAGTGCAGATTCCTCCACATCGAGGCTGTTCGTGGACAGCCAGCGCACATCGGCAGGTATGCGATCACCGCTTTCCACAAGCACAATATCCCCTGGCACCAGAAGTTTGGCTGCAAGATGAACTTCCTGACCCGACCTTAGCACTTTGGCCAATGGGGCTGACAATTGTTTCAACGCACGAAGGGAACGCTCCGCCCGGAATTCCTGTACAAAACCAAGAATGGCATTAAGGACGATGATGGCAACAATCGTTACAGCATCCAGGTATTCTCCAAGCAATCCGGACACCAGTGTGGCCCCCATCAAGACCAGAACCATGAAATCCTTAAATTGATTAAGCAATAATGTGATTGGAGATATGCGCTTTCCTTCGCTCAGCTCATTCGAACCGGCAGTCTTCCTCTTTTCTGCTGCAGTCTCTTCCGTTAATCCTTCCTCAAGACTGACGCCAAGAGTGTTACGAAGCTCTTCAACGCTTAGTTGGTGCCACTTGGTATGTTCCATGCTTCAAAATTCCCTCCCAGTCTGTATTTCCTCTGTAAAACGTCACACATACTACACCGGCTATGCTAATCAACAGGTTGTACGCGATGCCGGACAAACTACCTGCTCTATATGTATTCGGACAGGACCCTAATTAGCACCCGATGGCGAATCCTTTCCCTGATGGGCAGAATAAGCTAAAATAAAGGTCTGTGGTTACGTACACAGTGGCAATCCGATTTTTTGCTATACAAACGAATACGAATCTGCAACGGGTTCTTTTTTACATATCCCGGTGTTCATTTCAGTTATAGATAGAAAGGACGTTGAAAAAAATGGCATTGGACGGCATCGTAACACGAGCTATCGTGCATGAACTGCAAGGCTGCAAGGGCGGACGAATCAGCAAAATACATCAACCTAACGGCCATGATGTTGTACTGACCCTCCGTGCTCAGCGCGGAAATAGCAAATTGCTTATTTCGGCCAGCCCGACATATCCGCGTGTGCATTTTACCGAAAAAACGTTTGTTAACCCCACTGAAGCTCCGATGTTCTGCATGCTGCTGCGCAAGCACTGCGAGGGCGCGATCATTGAGGATATCCGTCAGATTGGCATGGAGCGGATTATTCATATTGACGTGCGTCAGCGTGATGAACTGGGGGATGTTTCGGTCAAACGGATCATCATTGAACTGATGGGGCGTCACAGTAATATTGTTTTGGTCGATCCGATAACAGGAACGATTCTGGATGGAATTCATCACGTAACCCCGTCCATCAGCAGTTACCGGGTCATTATGCCTGGATTTTCGTACACCGAACCACCAGAGCAGCATAAAAGCAATCCACTGGAAGTTAGCAGCACTGAATTCCGAAATAGCTATACTGCTACTGAAGAAGAAGCCTCTCGCTGGTTGGTGAATTCATTCAGCGGTCTTAGTCCGCTGATCGCAGGAGAGATTACCTCTCGGGTATCTGCCGATCAAGGTGACGACCACGCTCTAAGCGAAGGTGAAGATGCTAGAATCGAAGCCGATGCGCTGTGGACTGCTTTTGAGTCCATCATGGGGCCAGTAAGAGATAATAGTTATACGCCTGTAACCGGGCTAAATGCCAAAGGCAAAATGATTTTCTCAGCCGTTCAGCTTCAGAGCATTCAGGACGCAGAGAAAACCTATGACACGATGAGCAAGTGTATGGAGGATTATTACGGAGACAAGGCTGAGCGGGATACGGTTAAGCAAAGAGTGAGCGATCTTCTACGTTTTCTGCAAAATGAGCGCAGCAAAAACATCAAAAAGCTGGACAACCTGAACAAGGATCTGTTGGAAGCCGACGATGCGGATAAATTCAGATTATGGGGTGAGCTGTTGTTTGCCTCCCTGCACCAGGTTAGTAAAGGGGACAAAAGTGTGGAGCTTGTGAACTTCTATGATGAAGATCAAGCCAACATTACCATTCAGCTTGACCCATTACTAACACCGTCTGACAACGCTCAACGTTATTTCAAACGATATAACAAATACAAGAACAGTCTGGCAGTTATTCATGAGCAGCTTGGAAAAACGAAAGACGAAATCAACTATCTCGACAATCTGCTCCAGCAGCTGTCTATCGCGTCCATGAATGACATCGAAGAAATTCGCGAAGAGCTAGTGCAACAGGGTTATCTTCGTGACCGTAACAAAAAAGGCAAAAAGAAAAAGAAAAACGACCGCCCAACCGTGCATCAGTTTACTTCTTCCGAAGGCATTGAACTTCTCGTAGGTAAAAATAACCTGCAAAATGAGTATGTCACCAACCGTCTGGCTTCTGCCAATGATACCTGGTTGCATACCAAAGACATCCCGGGTTCACATGTCGTCATTCGCAGCACAGACTTTGGCGAAGCAACGCTGGAGGAAGCTGCACAACTCGCGGCATATTTCAGTCAGGCCAAAGAATCCAGCAGCGTGCCGGTGGACTACACCTTTATACGACATGTGCGTAAGCCAAGCGGCTCCAAACCAGGCTTTGTCATTTATGACCACCAGAAGACCCTGTTTGTGACGCCGAACGAAGAACTGGTTAAAAGTTTGCCATCCACGATCAAAAATGGATAAGATGTTTGCTTTCAATCCTGTTAGGCAACAGAAAATCCTCCGGAACAAAAGACGATCCGGGGGATTTTCTTTGTTTTCAAATAAATATGGACGTCATGCAGTTGAACCACTTGATTGAATATAAATTCATTTTAATGTATAATAATTCAATTATGAAATCTATATATTAACTTCTAAGGATGTGTCCCATGACGCTAAATATCAGACCAACTCAGCCTAATGATATACTGCCGCTGAGTGCATTAATGCAAGAGTATGTCGTCGGCTTTTATAACAACCCCTGGCCTGGTGATCAGGCAATCGAGCTTTTGTTCAAAAACCTGCTTGATCAGCAGATTGGTGTTCAATTCGTTGCAGAGCAGGATGGTGAACTCATCGGGTTCGCTACACTCTATTTTACCTACAGCACGATGAAGGCAAACCGCGTGGCCATTATGAATGACTTGTTTGTGACGGAAGCTTGGAGAGAAGGAGAAGCCGAGGCCAGATTGTTTGAACATTGTCAGCGATATACACGTGAACACGGATGTGCTTACATGTCTTGGATCACAGCAGCAACCAACGAGCGGGCACAGCAGTTATTTGAACGCCTTGGGGCTGCTCGCGGCACATGGGTGAATTATTCCATCACCTAGCCCATTATAGGCAATCCAAAAGGACATAGAGACATGGCTAGCGACTAACGCTCACCCATCTCTATGTCCTTTCTTTTTTTCATATTCAATTTTAGCACGATGACATCCGATCCCTTATACCCCAGTCTCATACAACAACTGAAGAGAGTTTCCGAATCAAGACTTTGCGGCGGCAGCCCGGAGTTTATCGAGCACATCAATGGTTACGGTTTTGCTACCCAGATCCCCGTGGAATACTACCCCTTGCCTTACACCATGGTAATCCGAACCGCCTGTTTGAATAAGCCCAAATTCCTGTGCCAACTCCGCATATCTGCGCTCTTCTTCTGGTCCATGATCCGAATGAACCACTTCAATACCGTCAGGGCGGGAGTCCTCCAGAATACGACGAACCAATTCATCGTCTCCGTATAAACCAGGATGAGCAATAACAGCAGCACCACCCGCATCTTTAATCCACTGGCATGCGTCTTCTGGTGCAACTCGGGGAACCGACACAAAGCCCGGTTGACCTTCAGCCAGATAACGATTGAACGCATCCCTCATATCAGCGGCATATCCTTTCCGTACCAACACATCGGCCATATGAGGTCTACCGATGCTTTCATCCGGCTCCAGCGGTCGGCCAAGGCCATCAATGACCTCCTGCCAGCTAATTTCGAGTCCAAGCTCCTGCAGCTTGGCAATGATCAGATGATTGCGTTCCTCTCTCGCTTCACGCAGCCCGCGCAGTCGATCCAGAAATTTCTCATCTTCTGTATTCACATAATACCCCAGCACATGAATATCCTTACCGCCTGCGCGGGTGCTGATCTCTACTCCTGCCACAACGTCAACCCCATATTCACGGCCAGCCTGCTGTGCCTCGGCTACACCCGCTACGGTATCGTGATCCGTCAGCGCAACCGCAGACAGACCCCTTTGTTTGGCAAGCTTCACATTCTCGGCAGGTGGCTGCATTCCGTCCGACGCTTGGCTATGCGTATGAAGATCACAACGTCCGTTAGATTGATGCATATGAACAACAGCTCCTTCTTATATCAAGTGATTAGCTGGACGAATTTCTAAATGATATTATCCTCTTATTCCGCTCTTCCTTCTCATAATGTCTGCTCCTGCTGACGTAAATAATTCAGGAAAGCTACTGCTGACAAGGGAAGTAATGAAGATTTCAGATGTATAGCGTAGAATTGTCTTTTGAACTCAAGCCCACGAATATCCACGATATGAACCAGTCCAAGAGCCAGCTCATGCTGAACCGACGACGGGGATAACATGGTGATGCCCACACCCGCTTCTACGGCAGATTTCACAGCACCTGTACTGCCAAGTTCCATCACTACATTCATGTCCTGTGGGTCTATATTTCTCTTCTGCAGCTGATCCTCCATCACCTGACGGGTGCCTGAGCCTTTCTCCCGCAGTACAAATGCGTAGCTCAGCACATCTTCCAGCTCTACTTCACCACGATCTGCCAGTGCATGTCCTGCCGGAACAACCAGCTTCAATTCATCCTGCATGACCGGCTCTACAATCATATCCGGGTGATGAACCGGGGCTTCAATCAGTCCAAAGTTAAGCTGATGTTTCAAGATATCGTCCATAATTTGCGTCGTATTCATCACTTTCATAACGATCGAGATATCCGGGTATTGACGGGCAAAAGGACCCAGCATGCGTGGCAGCACATACTCACCAATCGTCAAACTTGCACCAAGCTGCAATCGGCCTTGCAGCATTTGTGTAAACGCAGACATCGCCTCATCTGTCTGTCTGACCAACTCTACACTGCGTTTGGCATGAGGCAGTAATGTCCGCCCCGCCTCGGATAATTCTATTTTCTTGGTAGAACGATGCAGCAGCTTGGTCCCAAAATAATCCTCAAGCGATTGAATCTGCATCGTCACCGCAGGTTGTGTCATATGTAGTGCTTGCGCAGCCGCTGAAAAACTTCCCTTCTCTGCTACGGTATAAAAAATATGCAATTGATGAAAATTCATATCTTCGCCCCTCTTCTGTACGCTTTCCCCATTGTAGCCGATTTCGTGAATTCCAACAAAAAAAGCATGCAGCTTGTCTGCATGCGATGTAACCTGAATCTATCAATTCGAAAATATGGATTATTCCAAACTTACTTATGCTTGCGACTGTTCTTGACAAGAGTCATTCGTCTTGAATGTCTTAGCCAAGAATAATACGATTTTAAATCCCGCAGTTCAATTGTCTCGGACATTTTCCCCAGAAACGTAACAACAATCATCTTATGAAGCGGATTGCCAGCAATATCATATTCCCCTTCAAGTTCGGAAAATTCAGCAACCACAACCAGATCTTCGTCGATCAGGTAAACATCCTGCTCATTACGGTAGTATGGTGTAATACGGTCCTGCTTCAGACACTCCCATAACCATGCCGCAATATGGTCATCATCATTACGTGCCGGCTCAATACGGTCTGCATACCGCATCTTGGCATGATTGGTAATGACGATGTCGGCCACTTTTTTGTCTCCAAGAGCCACGAAAAAAGGCTCATACGTGCTCCAACGTTGCATCACCTTATCACGCATGGGAATCACTCTCCACCAGATAGGACTTTCTATCTATTTATTTACCCAATATATTACAACATAAGTCCCGCAACCTCAAGGCGTAACTTCAGTTTTTTTCACAAAATCCAGTTTATGCCTAATTCAATAAAAGAGCGGCCCCGAAGGACCCCTCTGGTGAATCGTTTCGGAATGTACTGTGGCAACAAGTTCACTGTACATTCCGAAACCATTTTGTTATATCCCGTAAAAACTCGTTTTGTCCATTGTTTTGCTAGCATACTCTGTTTTGATCTCATTCCGGTAGGAACGTTCAACCTTGCGCACATAGGAAAGTCTGTTCACATTTTTCATCGTATCTTCTGCCCGCTCTGCATTAACATACATGACGACATAATGCATACGGCGGGAGATGTAATGAACGGTACCATACTTTTCGAGATTACGAGCCGCTTTCAAATCACTGACCCAAATAATGAATCCTGTCCTTTCCGCAAACATCATTTTCCCCGCCTTTCTATAATGGAGACCGGAGCCTCGGAAAGGTCCGGTCTGTCATGAATTTATTTTCTGATCACATCTTAGCTACAACCGCACTTGCCTCCGCTACCGCAGCCGCCCTTCGGATTCGGATCATTGCTCGGTACCTTAATGGTCGTTGACACGGCGAATGCAATCGTCTCCGACATCTGGAACAACATATCGTCCAATGCCTTCTCCGCCTGTTTGAAGCGGGCTACCGCCTCGAAACGTTCCAACTCCATCTCCAAAGCCTGGACCTGATCTTTTGCGGCGTGATAGTCCGGGTGAAAATGCCCAAAACGCTGGGTTTCTTCGAATAGTTCCTTTTTGGCGTCCAGCTTGCGTATTCCCGCCTGAATTTCAGGGTTCGTCTCCACTTGCTGCTTCCAATATAAATAATCCGATACTTCGGCTGATTGGTTAATCATGTCGCCCAGTTCATATGCGCCCGTTAACACTTGGGCCATATCGACCGTGTTCATTTCCGCTACGCTCATGAAATTCATCCTATCTATATATAAAGTTCTACTTAACGTAGACTACTTCATCATATCATATCCCCGAAAAGTTAAGAAGAGTTTTTCCTGCAAATAGAAATATGGGGAACATGGGATCTGCTTTGGCAAAGATAATCAAACTTATGCATGGTCCGGAATAATCAGGCGGATCTGGTTCCATTCGTTAGGTGAAAAAGTACGGCGTTCTACGGGATCTGTATCACCATCCGCTATGGACCATCCGGTTAGTGTCCAATCTTCATGACCGTGAATCTGATCGGGAATCACGTATACGATATTGTTGTCCAGCTTCAGACCCAGTTTTGTCTGCCATTCAATAGCTTTTGCAGCAATCTGACGGGCAGTGGACACATGATATCCCCGCCACTCGTTATGCCACATCTCCGGGATCTCTCCGTATCCGGGAAACAGCCCCGACTGTTCCGTGATGGAATGATCCTGTTCATACGTGTGCAAATTGGTTTCACCTTGAATGAGCCCTACCCTCCCACGAATATAAAAGAGTTCCTTCTGCACCTCAAGTCCGACATTGAACTCATTTGCCCCGACAATGGACTCATCTGCAATGGCGTCCGACTCTGTCCGGGTCAACTCCTCAGGTAGTTCACTTCTTGATTCATATATCCATGTATCCCTTTTCTTGAATGTATCCGTTGCTTCGTCCTCATCAACGTTCTTCCCAGCATCGATGTGAAGTCGTTCTGCCTCCTGTCCCCACTGCTGGATTGCCAGCTCCACATGCTCAGGCAATCCCGAGGCAGCATACCGCCTAAGGAAGTTTATCATTGCATCCGCTGTAAGACCGATCTCTGAGGCTGCGACGATTCGTTCCTTTGTTATCCGGTATATGGACATTCGATCACGACTTATAAGCTCTGCACCAATATCCAAATTCCAGCGAACCGAAGGAATTACGTCTGGGGGAACCATAATTTCAAAGTCAGGCTGAACAAAAATGGTATTCCCCCCCTCATGTTCCGCCTCATCATTTGCCAAGTTCAGTAAGAGTTTAGGATCAATCTGCCAGCGATAAAAAAGCTCTCCCGCAGTTGACTCACCAACCTCACCATATCCCAAACCTGCCAGAACATTGAGCCACCCTCGAATATGTGTTGAGAAAGATGGTCTCAAAGAATCTCCACTCTCACTATTTACAATTGCTTCTTCCGGATTGTTGTCGCCGTATATAGTTCCTGCTGCAATACTCAACCATTCATTTTCCCGTGAAGCAAACATCAGCAATTGCTGACGAAAATGTTGAAGTTTGGGCTGCGCTATACCATATCGGTCCAGACATATGCTATAAATTTCTCGGTGCATTGAAGACCACGGCATTGATAACCAGTGATAAAGACGATCAGATGACACATGCATTCGATTATGCGCCTTTTCAATCAAACCCAGACTAAGCAGTACATCAATCACAAGGGCCACATGGACTGGATATACATCCGCATGATCGTAACGAATACCTAGTTCGGCGAAGTCTTCAGGGTCCAGAACCGTCATTCGACTTAATCGCTGCACCATTTTCTTGTGGATCGTTCCCTTACTTGTTAATGGAAGTCCGCCTTGAGCTTGACCTTCCCTTACCATCCAAGCCAATACATGCAGAAGCTCCGCAGCAATATCCGGCTTCCCCTCTCGAACAATGTTCACTTTCTGGACTTCATTATTGGAGATGGACTTAGCTTGTGTCATATCATTCTGTAATACGTTCACCTTCTGCTGAACGAAATGTCCGACCCGTGCTGCATAGGCAATAGTTAACAACGAAAGTAATGATTCTGGTATGTAATACAGGCGTTCGCCCCAAGACTTGCGCACAGCTTTAATCCACCCTTTATGCCGAAGCGCTATAAACGCGGTTACTGCTTCAGCTCTGCTAAGACCATTCACAGCCCACTCTGCTGATGTCAACATGTTGGAAAAGGGCTGTCCAGCATATTTGCAGAAAAACACACCAAGTACCATTCTTTCAACGCATGAAAGCTCTTTTAATGAATTCACATCCAGATTACCTTGTGTATGCATTGCTTATCATGCCTTTCCCATAATTTTAAGTAGAGATGTACAGCATTTTTTCATTGCAATTCATGAACGATTTTGTACTCATATCCTTGTTCGACCAGAAACATCTGACGACGTAATGCAAACTCCTGTTCCTTACTGTCCTCGGACACAAGGGCATAGAAATAAGCTTTATTTTTTCCGGACTTCGGCCTTAAGATCCGACCCAATCGCTGGGCTTCTTCCTGCCTTGAACCGAAACTTCCGGATATTTCAAGTGCAACAGCAGCATCCGGCAAGTCTACGGCAAAATTGGCAACTTTGGATACTACAATCGTTTTGATCTCACCACGCCGGAACGCTGCAAACCATTTCACTCGCTCTTGCTGCGACATCGTACCCGATATGAGCGGCGCTTCAATTTCCCGGGCAATGCTCTCAAGCTGATCCAAATACTGTCCGATGACAAGCGCTGGCATCCCCTCATGATGGTCCAATATCCGTTTGATCACAGCTAATTTGGCCGGATTTTCCGCTGCAAGGCGAAATTGATGTTTCACCTCTGCTTCCAAATAGTTTGATCGTAGTTCAGGAGTAAACGGGATGCGTATTTCCTGACATTCTACATTAGCAATCCAGCCTTGCTGTTCCAATTCTTTCCATGGCATGTCATATAGTTTCGGACCAATTAGTGAAAACACATCCTGTTCACAGCCATCCTCACGCACCAATGTTGCTGTCAATCCCAGTCTTCTCGTAGCCTGAATATCTGCAGTAGCCCGAAATACAGGTGCTGGCAGCAGATGGACCTCATCATAAATGATAAGTCCCCACTGACGTTCACTAAGCAATTTGATATGAGTAAAATCAGCATCTTTCGATTTTCGATGTGTAAGAATCTGATAAGTAGCCACGGTCACAGGTTTCACCTGTTTTTTCTGACCGGAATACTCACCAATCTGTTCACTCGTTATCGTTGTTTTATCCTGCAATTCCTGAATCCATTGACGCACGGATGTGGTATTCGAGGTCAAGATAAGGCATTCACATTGTAAACGCTCTAATACAGCCATCCCAATAACCGTTTTGCCTGCACCGCAGGGAAGAACAAGCAGACCACTTCCTCCCATGCCTTCGCTACCTTCAAAAGCATCCACAGCATCTCGTTGGTACGGGCGCAACCGGAAGCCATCAGAACTGTCGCCTAGCGTATTAGCTCGCCATTCGAACGGCAGACTTGTTCCTTCTCGATATCCCGCATAATCCAGCACCGGATAACCCAAACGGGTCAATTCCCGCTTCAACAATCCGCGTTGCTCACCGCCAAGCATAAGCTCATGGGGATCGACACGTTCCATTCGAAAAGCCGAGATGGTCTTCATACTGCTTAATTCATCCAGCAATCGTTCGTCTTCACTCACGAGACGCATTCTCCCATGATTCGCTTCTGGCCTCAGTTGAAGCTTCCCATATTGATGGATAATTCTCTGGATATCCTGAATCAGGGCGGCAGGAACATTCCAACGAGACACGTATTCCAGACTTGCTATCACTTGATCAGCACTCCATCCGAGTGCAGCCGCATTCCACAACGATAATGCAGTGATACGATAGGTATGAAAAGCCGCGGGTGTCTTCACCAGTTCGGCATACATCCCTAATTGAGCTCGGGCTTGGTCAAATCCATGATGGCCCACTTCAAGCAATACTGTAAAATCACGCTGGACAATGCAGGCGTCCGTTTTTTCCATTCCGCTGCCTCCCTAATTTAAAAATGAGTTATATGTTTTTCCGAATAACAGGCATCACAAAAAGTCCAGTTCCGGTTTCTTCCGAAATTGAACCTGTATCGTACAACAGTTCGACCTTAACCTAATCATTATAAAAACCTAACAAAAAAAGCACCCTGCCCATACCTTCGTATGAATAGGATGCCCAACTATACTCAAATCATTCGGCTGTATATCCTTTAGCCATTGCTATAAATAGTTTCACCGCATTCTGCATGGCATCCTCATCAAAGTCAAACTTGGGATGATGATGCGGATAGATGGCATTCTTCTCCGGGTTGCCTGCTCCGACAAACATAAAGCAGCCAGGAATCTGCTGCAAGTAATAAGCGAAATCTTCAGCCGGCATCAGCATCGGTGATTTCTGTACATGGTCTGCGCCAAATACATCCACCGCTTCCTTGAAGAATCGTGCCGTTTCCTGCTCATCATTCACAACAGGAGGATATCCCATAATATAGTTCAACTTCGTCTCGGCACCGTAAATCTCTCCGGTCTGAGCCACAATCGTATGCATACGTTCTTTCATGATACTGCGTGTCTCTTCATCGAAGGTTCTCACCGTACCCGTCATTTTGCATAACTCGGCGATAATATTCTGCGCTGACCCCGCCTGCATTGTGCCAATCGTCAATACTGCGGGACGCAAAGGGTCCACTGAACGACTGACAACCGTCTGCAATTGCATTACAAGGGCGGAGCCAGCCACCAGGCTGTCCACTGTGGATTGCGGCATGCCGCCATGTCCACCTTTTCCTTTGATCTCAATATAAAAGTCATCTGCCGCTGCCATCATCGGCCCCGGAGTACTTGCTGCCACGCCTACAGGAAGCGGGGTCCACAGATGAATACCATAGATGACATCTACCCCTTCCAGTCCGCCGTCTGCAATGACCTTGAGCGCCCCACCTGGAAGTAATTCTTCTGCAGGTTGGAACAAAAAGCGAATCTCACCCTTGATCTCATGTTTATGACGACTGAAGTACAATGCCGTGCCCAGCAAAATGGATATGTGACCATCATGGCCGCAGGCATGCATGGCTCCTGCTTGTTGTGATGCATATTCAACGTCCTTCTCGTCCTGGATCGGAAGTGCATCCATATCCGCACGAAGCATAACGACAGGTCCCGGCTTGTCCCCACGAAGGGTACCTATAACCCCGTGTCCGCCAACGTGTCGTCTCACTTCAACGCCAAAGCTCTCCAGCATACCCGCTACAAAAGAGGATGTCTTCTCCTCATGAAAGGAAACCTCAGGATTCCGATGAAGATGACGACGCCATTCTACCATGTGGATTTGCAGGTCATTCCACCATATATTATTTGTCATGTCTCTCCATCCTTTCGCTCTCTATACGGGACTTTCATCAAGCCCGAACCTTCCTCTTGAAACCTATTGCTGTATATTGTAGCAGAATTGGAAGAAAACCGATACGAATGACCGCTTGAAAGCTTGCACGGGAAGGGGAAACATACTATCATAAACTAGAGAAAAGAACGAGATTTATACTCTCGGAAGCTTATGAGGAGGATCAGACGCTTATGATTTTTGAGAATACAGGCTTGGATGGCTTGAAGAGCGACTTGGCATACCTGGATGAGAGCGCCGAGAAAGTCGGATTTGTCCGGTGGCAATGGGAATATTATCGTGCTACATATGACTACAAAATTGAAGATGAACAAACCAAATCGGAATACTTTGTACGTATTAATACCCGTGCGATCGATGGCAAACTCGAAAAACCGGATACGGTTCTCGCAGTTGAAGCTGTTTATCTTGGAAAAGCAACCTTTCCGCATGGTCTGGATTATGACTCTACCGTACCGCAGCCAGTCGTGAAGCTGGCGGCCCAAAAATTACAGCAGCTTAAAGAACTGCTGGAAGCTTAGGCTGGGCCAAACCATGAAACAACAAACGGCCCAAACGAAAACGAAGAGAGGCACGCCGGATTTTCAACTGCTAATCCTCACTTTATTGTTGGTGGGCTTTGGACTGGTGATGGTGTTCAGCTCCAGTTCCAGCATTGCAATTGCAAATAAAAGTTTTAACAATGATGCCCTGTTCTTCACGAAAAAACAACTTATGTGGGCGGTTATCGGTTTAGTGGGCATGTTTTTTGCCATGAATATCCGATTTAACAAATACAAAAAACTTTATGCACCCTTTTTCTTACTTACCACGGTATTGCTACTAATTGTATTAGTTGCAGGCAAGAAGGTAAACGGTGCCCGAAGCTGGATTGAAATTATCGGCTTCAGTGTCCAACCTGCGGAATTTGCCAAAATCGCCATTATTTTGTACCTCGCTGCACTGATTACCAAAAAAGGGGAACGGTTCAGGGATCTTAGGACAGGATATATTCCTGTGCTGGTCATTGTCGGATTCATTGCAGGACTGATTATGCTGCAACCGGATTTTGGTACCTGCTTCATTCTGGTTTCGACGTGCGGTCTAGTCATTTATGCGGGTGGAGCAAGTATGAAACACATTATGGGTTCCATTTTGCTCGTAGTGTTGGGAGCAGCATTAGCACTTGGAGCGAATGCCCTTTTTTCTTCCATGTCTTCTTCAGATACTGCAGATAGCACCACAACTACGGAAGCTACACAGAACTACAAAATTGGGCGCATTCAGGCATTTCTTGATCCTTTATCCGACAAAACAGGCGGAAGTCTTAATCTCTATCGTTCCCTTGTTGCAATCGGGGATGGAGGCATCACCGGCTCCGGGATCGGACAAGGTACGATGAAGCTGCATTATTTGCCCAATGCCTATAACGACTTCATTTTCTCCGTCATTGGGGAAGAGCTTGGCTTTGTTGGAACTGCCTTGTTCCTGTTGGTCTACCTTTACTTCATCTGGCGAGGCATTATCGTCTCCCTTCGCTGTCCCGATCCATTTGGGACGCTGGTTGGTATTGGTATTATGGGATTAATTGCAATCCAGGCCTTTATCAACATTGGGGGCGTCACCCAGACCATTCCGGTGACAGGGGTTACCCTTCCGTTCATCAGTTATGGCGGTACCTCACTCTTTGTGATGATGGTGGCCATGGGTATCTTGCTCAGCATCTCGCGTACCAATAATTTGGACGTTATCAAGGAAGAGAAAACGAAGTCGGTGACAGTTCAGACACAGACTCGTACCTCTCCCGCACTTCGTTCACGTGAATCCATCCGTCGAATTCGGTAAATGGGACTGTTCCTACCGGAACGAATCATGTACCCCTTCAATAGAAAAAAGCAACACCAAAAAGGCTGTGCATCCGGTGGGGTGCGCAGCCTTTTTGTGTGAGCTCGGTTTCGTATACTCGGTACACTCTGTCTATCAAGATGGAAGAACCAAGCCATTATAAAGCTGCTCTTCCATCACGGATTGCTAAAGTTTACAGATCGTCGCCTCTGAAAGATACGCCTTCTACCTTTACATTGACTTCAACAACACGTAACCCGGTCATGGTCTCTACCGCTTCTCTTACGTTCTGCTGGAGCATGCGGGAAACTTCATGAATCGGTGTCTCGTACAGGACGATGATGCGCAGGTCAATGGCTGCTTCCAGCTGGCCGACCTCCACGCCTACGCCTTTCTGTACGTTTTTACCGCTCAGGCGCTTCGCCCAGCCCTCTGACAATCCTCCAGACATTGCGGCAATTCCGGGTGTCTCCATCGCAGCCATTCCGGCAATTTTCGCCACTACGTCATCGGCAATCCGGATATTTCCGCCCTCTAGTTGAAGTTGTTCTGCCATGCCACATCCTCCTTCACTTCGTTACTCGTATTTTAAATCCTTTCGACCCCAAAAAGCAAATTAAACTCAAAAAGATGCGTTTACAACCTACCACGATTTGGTTATATTGAAATATGAAAATAATCTCATAAGTGTTTAGTACTATCGTTTAAAACAAAATAATACGTTACCGAGGTGTTTGTTGTGAGAAACCGAATTTCATCCATTTTGCTGATTGCCACCTTTGCACTCAGCGCCGTCGCCCACTACTTGAAATGGGATTCGATTCTGCAATTCGTCATTTCAGCCATTTCGGTTATTTTTGTGGCCGGTTTTTTAGGCAAAGCCACTGAAAATGTAGCCCATTATGCCGGACAGCGGTTAGGCGGATTTTTGAATGCTACATTCGGCAATGCCGCCGAATTGATCATTGCCATTTTCCTCGTCAAAGAAGGATTGTTCGACATGGTTAAGGCGAGTTTGACAGGCTCCATTATCGGTAACCTGCTGCTGGTGCTTGGTCTAAGTATCTTTGCCGGAGGACTCAAGTTCAAAATTCAGAATTATAACGTATCGCTTGCCGGCCTAAACGGCTCCCTGATGATTGTAGCCATCATTGCCCTGTTTATTCCAGCCGTGTTCCTGAACACCCATTCCATCACACAGAAGGACACGAATACACTCAGTCTTATTGTCGCAGGCTTACTGATCCTTGCCTACATAGCGTGGTTAGTATTTTCCATGGTCACACACAAGAACTATCTCGCAGATGTCACGGTGGATGAAGATGAAGAGCTGCCGCATGAACATGCACCCGAGTGGTCCAAGAAAAAATCGATTCTCTATCTCGTTCTTGCAACCGTCATGGTTGCCTTCGTCAGTGAATGGCTTGTTGGCACCCTTGAGGTGTTTACTGAACAATTCGGACTCAGCGAACTGTTCGTCGGTGCGTTCCTCGTTGCCATTATCGGTAACGCAGCCGAGCATAGTGCAGCCATCATGCTTGCCATGAAAAACAAAATCGGTGCCGCCGTGGAGATCGCAGTCGGCAGCAGTTTGCAAATCGCACTCTTTGTTGCCCCTGTACTCGTTTTTGTCAGCTTCTTCACAGGCAGAACGATGGACATCGTATTTACAACGATTGAGCTGGTTGCTATAGGCGTAGCCGTATTTATTGCCAAGTCCATCACTCAGGACGGTTCAACGAACTGGTACGAAGGTCTGCTCCTCATGGTCGTGTATATTATTTTGGGTGTATCGTTCTTCCTGGTATAACAGTACTCCCATCACCCTAAATGATTGACTAAACAATCAGCGCGTAAAAGGCAGCCTGGAAATCGCATTTCCAGACTGCCTTTTATGATTCCCTTTGCCTGAATCACATCAGAGGAACTGTCCGATCCAGGCGCACAAAAAAAGCATGCAAACACCTGCATGCCTTCTATTCTGACCCGCGCTATTGCAGGCTATTGCTCATTCTTCTTGTTCAAAGCTTCATATAGAATTGCCAGATTCCGCTCAAGCGCGCTTACCAGCTGCTTACCTGCACCTTCTGGAAGAAGCCCTGCACGAACAGCAAAATCGACTTCCTTGGAGAACCCATACATCTGTGTATCCAATACTTCCTCATAGAGAGGGCAGTAGCGGGTAGCCAGATTCTCCATCTGTACTTCAATAAGCTTCTGTATTTTATCTGCATCTTCTTGAAGAAGACTGATCGCTTTCAAGTGCAACTGGTCCTGCAGATCAGATGAAGTCATGCATTTTTCCCCCCTATGTCCCAAAAATCGCGTAAAGA
Organism: Paenibacillus sp. E222; assembly: GCF_013401555.1. Classification (NCBI taxonomy): domain Bacteria; kingdom Bacillati; phylum Bacillota; class Bacilli; order Caryophanales; family Paenibacillaceae; genus Paenibacillus; species Paenibacillus sp. E222. The sequence continues at coordinate 3,583,402 of NZ_CP058552.1, read as the reverse complement.
CGTTCTACCTCTAATATTAGACGAAATCAGGAGCTAATACAAGAACCTGACCAAAATAACCATAGATCATGAACAGCTTTATTCTTGCCTAATCTCCCTATTTTAGAGAGGTCTTGCCGCACAACTGAATGATCTCATGCAAAAAAACATCTCTGCCATAACAGGCAGAGATGCTTCTTAGTGCCATTACTCGGATGCAATACTCACATTCAGTCCATGTTTGGCAAATACTTCTGACATAGCTGCTTTGGCCTCAGCTGCATCCGGGCCATGAACGTGCAGTTCATAGCTGTGCGTGCTGATCAGCGTTGTAAACAGCCCGAGAATACTTTTTACATCGATATACTTGTTCTCTGAATGAAGTACGATTGAAGAAGTAAATTTGCTCGCTGTTTGAGCAATTTCAACTACCGCTGCGTTATTACTCGACATAGGAATCCCTCCGTCTTTTCACTTTTGATATCATCTATTAATTACCACTACATGATACCGTGAATCCGCTTTCCTAGCAACAGCAAAATACGGTTCCTACTTCAGGTTATCCGGATTGAGGCATTCCAGCTCAGGAATAACGAAAATACCGTCTTTACGGATCAGTACATCATCAAAATAAATTTCGCCACCACCGTAGTCTGGACGCTGGATCAACACCAGATCCCAGTGAATGGAGGAACGGTTTCCGTTATCTGTTTCTTCATATGCCTGGCCTGGCGTAAAGTGCAAGCTGCCTGCAATTTTTTCATCAAACAGAATGTCCTTCATCGGGTGCAGGATATGCGGATTGAATCCGATGGCGAATTCACCGATATAACGAGCGCCATCATCTGAATTCAGAATTTCATTGATGCGGTCTGTATCGTTGCTTGTTGCTTCAACAATTTTACCGTCTTTGAAGGTGAACTTGATATTCTCAAAAGTAATGCCGTTATACAACGTTGGCGCGTTATAACTAATCGTTCCGTTCACGGAATCACGTACAGGGGCACTGTACACTTCGCCATCCGGAATATTTTTTTGCCCGGAACATTTCTCTGCGCCGATATCTTTAATGGAGAAGCTCAGATCTGTCCCTGGTCCAGTAATACGGACTTTATCCGTGCGTTTCATCAGGTTAGCCAGTGAATCCTGTGCTTTGTCCATTTTAGCGTAATCCAGGTTACATACGTCGAAGTAGAAATCTTCAAACGCTTCTGTACTTGTATTCGCCAGCTGTGCCATACTTGCATTCGGGTAACGAAGCACAACCCATTTTGTATGTTTTACCCGCTGCTCGCTATGTACCGGATGGGAATACAGTGAATTGTACATTTTCATTTTCTCTTCCGGTACATCGGACAGATCATTCACATTCTCCCCTGCACGGATACCGATGTAACAATCCATTTGCTTCATCCGGTTCAGATCGATCTCTGCCCAGGTTTTCATCATTTCTTCTGTTGCATTTTTGAGCATGGCACGCTGTACTGTTTTGTCAGTCAGCTGTACAAAGACGTTACCGCCCTTTTTGCCTACTTCTTCAATGATTGCGTTCATCAGATCACGTTCCGTGCCGATCATCTCAACCAGCACATTCTCGCCGGGCTGTACATCTACAGAGTAGCCCACCAAATTAGCTGCGAGCTTCTGAATTCTTGGGTCCTTCATCGTGTAAACTCCTCCTGTCATCCGCCATCCCTTGAATTGAACAACGGTAAATTACGATACTATTGTAGCACGCTACAACGATCCCGTCAGCAGGCAGTCCCGCAACTCATCTACTCATAAGCCCTGAAGTTTACATCTGTGACAAGAGCTTCTTTATTCAATTTCCTGTTCATGTCCTTATAGCTCACCTGGCTTTCGGAGGAAAGTCGCAAGGGCAAGCTGCTTTTCCGATCTATGGTAAGATGATACACCGTCTGTACCTCGGCCTGTTTCATCATCTCTTGCATCGATGCTTCCCCTTGCTCCCACACTTTGTTCAAATCCTTCTCCAGCTTCGCCTGTTTGTCTCCCTTAACCGCAGCTGCCTTATGCATATATTCTGCCCGGATTGCATCCATCTCGTCGTTAAGCTGTGCGAGTGCTAAGGTTTTAGCGTCTTTCGGCGCGAGTTCAATTCGCAGTATTTTCGTTCGACGACCTGAACCGTACTCGGACGTAATCGTTTTGTTCAACCGATCGATACTTTCCATTTGCGCGATGGGATTAAAACGGGACAGCGATCCGCGCAGGGGCTCATGTTGGGCAGTTAGAGCCATCCATTGTCCTCGTTTTCGTTCAAAAGATGCACTGAATCCGCTTGGTTGCCCATTATTGTTAACAGCAGCAGCATTTACTCCCGTTCCGGCAGCAGTTACAGCTCCAGGCAACCTCGTTTGCAAGGTCAAGCGATCATGATCCTCCAGTTTGCCCTCAAATTTGAACTGATTTTCGAACAGCCCGCTGCTTTCACGTCGCAATCCCGCTTCCCCATCAAAACTCAGCTTTTCTTTACCTGCAATTCCTGATAAAGCCAGTGAAAATAATTCCTCGGGAGTTCGATCCCGCTCTAACAATCCACAACCAGGAGCACACAACACAACCATGCTCAGAGTTAACAATAGTCCACGCATATACCGACGGTTCAACATATTCTATTCCACCTTTCCATCAAACTTTCTCCATAGCCTGCCCCTCCCTTATTTGCTTATACTTCCTTCCTTTGGCATCGCCTCTTCAAAAAAATAAAGAGAGGACGACTCCGAAATCGGAATAGTCCTCTCTTAACGTGTAACTTCCTGTTTTTCCATGACGATTCGGTTACGACCACCATGCTTCGCATCGTACAGAGCCATATCAGCCCGGTAAAATAACGATTCCACACTAACCTTCTCATCCATCCAGTTCCATTCGGCAATACCGCTGGATACGGTCACGGAAGGCCTTGTCTCTTCAGCAACCCTGGTACGAATGATTTCTGCATATTCCAGTGCCTGACGAGCACCAATCTGAGGCATATAGATGGCCAGCTCTTCCCCGCCCCATCTGGCACAGATGTCCTCGGGCCGGACAGAACTCGTTACAATGTCGCTCACCTGTTTCAATACCTGATCACCGGTTTGGTGTCCAAACGTGTCATTCACCTGCTTAAACTGGTCGATGTCCACAACAACCAATGAACCACAGAATTCGTGAGCCTGACGTTCATGGATCACAGTATCCAGGTAATGCCTCACATATAGTCCTGTCAGCATATCCAGGTTTGCCAAACGTCGTACCTCGGCGTGGAGGGTAGCATTGGAGAGAGCAAGTCCAATATGAATGGACAGCATCTGCAGCAGACGGTAATTATCGTACGAAAAATACTGCTTTTTCGGATGTCCCAGCAAAATGGCACCCTTCACTTCCCCATTCACCCGAACGGGTGAAGCGATCAATGACAGGGAGCCGGTAAGATCCATGAAAACCGATGACACTTTATCGTATTTTGCATAATTGGATAGGATGAGTGGTTCTTCGGTTTGATAGAGCAAACCTGCGATTCCATAGTCCATAGGAAACGTTTTGCGACATAACTCATTTATATTCGATGACATCACTTCGAAGTGATTCGTACTATCATTCAATTGCAGAATACAACAAGATTCAGCCTGGAAGATGTCCTTTAACTCCTGCTCGGAGATTTGGTAGATCTCCATTAGCTGCAGGCTTTTGTTCAAACGTTGTGTCAGATCGTTGATTAGACGAAGTTCCTGGATCAACATATTCGATTGTTCGTGCAGCTTGGCATTTTCAAAAGCAGTTCCTGCTGTATCCGCCATCATCGTAATCAGCTGCAAATCTGAATCTTCCATTAGCTCCTCATTCATCTCAATATGAAATACACCATAGATCCCTTGTTTGCCTTTTAGAGGAAGACCAACCTCCAGAATACGATGTTCACCTTCATCCGATCGAACAACAATGAGCTTGCCTTCCATGAACGATTGTACACAGATGTCTTCTCCACGTTCATGAACAAGCAGCGGTTTGATGCGTGGGTTGAGGCTGCTCTGATCCTGAGACATATACAATGTCATGCGGGTCGTTGGATATAAGTAGTCAATGCTGTCAAATACTTCATCCAATATGGCGTCCACATCCATTTTGTCATGCATCCGTTGAACGATTTGGAACAGAATCGACCTTCGATGATCTTCACGAGCCGTTTGTTCATGAGCATGTAATAGATCCGTCATAAATATGTATTCAAATCTTCGGTAAAAGCAGGTACGATAATGCAATGCCTCCGATCGAACAACAGCTTCAGACGTGTCATCTCGATTTTGCTCGTAGGTTACAGCAGTGAAGACAGCAAACATATCCCTATTTGTTCTGGAGAACAGCGGTTCAGCCATTAGATGATACTCTCCATTTTCAGTAGTTCCACGTAACGACTGGGCCTGTCCCGATTCAAGGCATTGCATCACAGTCGAATGTACATCAAGCAATGGAACCCCTTCATTCCCTTGCCCCATACAGATCCCTTCTGTATTCCATACGTTGTATATTATCGATGATCTGTCTGAGTGTGGCCGCCGCTGGGCATGCCAGTCGGTGTATGCTTGCTGCAACAGGCTCCCCAAATATGAAAAATCAAAAGGTGTGATGTCCATTTTTTGCATCCAAAATATATGCGCTTCGTGAGGAGCGGCAGAAGATGCGGAATCGCCCGAACTTCGCGAATTCAAGCTGGCTGTTTTACTTCTTAGATGTTCTAACATGTCAGGCGCTCCTTTGCACCGTTTTTGCATCCACTCGGATGCATTAATCTGCAGACGTTATCGCAAACCTGCAAATCCTATGCGATAACCTTAATGTACAAGATCATTTAAAGTTAAGATACAATCTATTTTACTCTCTTTAAAGCTTTTTTGCATCCATATTTCAGAAAATTGTCCCATTTTTTTGGGCCTAATGACCTATCGACAAATTTAGACGTTTTTTTGCTTTTATCACAAGCTTGACTTTGGTTCTATTAAACTGTAAAATAAATTGTTGATGAAGACTACTAATGGGTCTTTAAATTTGGGCATTACCGGTTGTGTCACCCTCATTCTTTTTGTTGCTTTCAGGACAGCGGCTGAACTTTTCTGATCGTCTTATGCGTGGCCTAGCCCGCATCAACAAATTGGAGCGCAAACAGAGCCCTATATGAACTTTAACTAAAAAGGAGCTACTTTAAACATGGCACGTTACACTGGTCCTAAATTTAAATTGAGCCGTCGCCTCGGCATTTCCCTGAGCGGAACAGGCAAAGAATTGAAACGTCCTTTCCCTCCAGGTCAGCACGGAGCAAACCAACGGAGAAAAATGAGCAACTACGGTATGCAATTGCAAGAAAAACAAAAACTGCGTCACATGTACGGTTTGGGCGAGAAGCAATTCCGCACTCTCTTTGCTAAAGCGCAAAAAATGCAAGGTATCGCGGGTGAAAACTTCATGTTCTTGCTTGAGAGCCGCCTTGATAACCTCGTATACCGCCTTGGATTTGCTAACTCCCGCGCTGGTTCGCGTCAGTTGGTATCCCACGGTCACGTAACTGTAAACGGCAAAAAAGTTGACATCGCTTCTTACCAAGTAAGCACTGGCGACGTTATCAGCCTGCGTGAAAGAAGCCGCGGTCTTTCTTCCGTTAAGGAAGCTTTGGAAAACCGTTCGCATCTTCCGGCATACGTAGAATTCAACGATACTGCTCTGGAAGGTAAATTTATTCGTTTGCCTGAGCGTTCGGAATTGTCCCAAGACATCGACGAAAAACAAATCGTCGAGTTCTACAACCGTTAATCGTTGCAATTTCATTAAGCTTCACACCAAACAGCTGTCCGAGATTTTCTCGGCAGCTGTTTTTTTACGTGTTTTTTTACCTGAATATACATTATGAACCCCCAAGTAACGATATAAAATATACACTCCCTTTCGGAGAACTGAATAACACATCGTACACCTAAAGAGAAACCTGGGGGGATCACATGATAAAGTTTCTGAGCGATCGCAAACTGGCTGTCAAACTCGGACTGTTACTGGGAGTCGTATTATTGTGCTGTATTGGAACACTCATTGCATTTAATACCAAAATGATCTACGACAAGAGCGTTCAGTACGGTGAAACTGTTGCTGCACAAGCATCAGACCGAGCCCAAAATGAATTCATGGTTGAAATGAACCAAGTGAAAAACACCCTTGATACCATAAGTACCACATTAGTGGATTCGGCTCGTACAGGGTCGCTTGACCGCAAAGAGATCGTCCACCTTCTGGAACAATACTTAAAAAAAGATGATAAGGTTTTCGGATTTTATACCGGTTGGGAACCTGATGCGTTCGACGGAAAAGATACAGAGAATATGAATAAGACCGTTTATGACGATGACACCGGCCGCTTCGTTCCTTACGTGATACGTGATGGGAATACCCTGCACGTGGAACCTCTGACGACCTATGAGGGAGAAGGTAAAACCAGCAGGTATTACCAGGAGCCCAAAAAGAGTAAATCCGCCTACTGGTCTGAGCCAACCACCTACACCGTATCTGGAAAGGAAACTTTGCTTGTCTCCATCGTCCTGCCTTTACTGGATGAAAATAATACGTTTCTTGGCATTGTCGGAGCCGACTTCTCCATTGAACGCTTTCAACAGAATATATCTTCACTAAATCCGGATAACGGCTACGCGATGCTGATTACAAGTGATGGAAAAATAGCTGCGCATGGAACCCATCCGGAATTGGCCAAGGAAGACGCAGTAATCCCGACAGAGATTCAAAACGTCATTAAACGGATTCAAACAGGCGAGCGCCAGTTTTACGTCACGGATGGATCAGAGCAAGAACTGTTTATTGCGGAGCCTGCTCAGTTGCAAGGAACGGATTCGAACTGGTATCTCGTGTCAGCCCTGCCCAAACGTCATATTTTGCAACCCTTCTACGATAGCCTGACCTGGTCCGTTATCATTGCGTTTCTCGCTTTGCTGTTGCTTGGTGGTGTTGTGACTTACACAATCCTGTACATTGTAAGGCAAGTGAATCGGGTCAATACGGTTGCCGGGCAACTCGCAGATGGAGATCTTACACAGAAGCTTCCTGTCTATTCCAAAGATGAGTTCGGCGTGATGTCAGGCCATTTGAATCAGATGATGGATACGCTCCGCCATACCATTTCCGTGATATCGGAGCATGCTTTATCTGTGGGTTCCACTTCCCAACAGCTGACAGCCAGTGCAGAGGAAACGGGTAAGGCCGCTGAGGTCATTGCTTCAACAGGTCAGGACGTTGCTCAAAAAGCCGGCACGCAAATGCATGAGCTTCAAGAAACTTCACGTGCCATGAATGAGATTACGACAGGTATTGGCCGCATTGCACAAGCCGCAGCAGATGTAGCTGAATCTTCGCGAAGCGTGGCTGACCAAACTGCGGCAGGATCGGACAAGATTCAGTCTGCTATGCGAATGGTGGACTCTGCGACTTCTTCTGCACAGGGGTCCATGTCTGCACTGGAGAACTTTCGTCAGCGTTCGGCGCAGATTGGGAACATAACAGACATGATCAGTGAAGTAAGTCGCCAAACTAATCTTCTTGCCCTTAACGCATCAATTGAAGCTTCGCGAGCAGGCGAGCACGGACGTGGATTCGGTGTGGTAGCATCTGAAATTCGCAATTTGGCCGAACAGTCACGCACATCCGCCGAACAGATCGCAGTATTGATTCATACTGTTCAACAAGAAGTACTCTCCCTTGTCACAAATATGGAAAAAGGAAATTCCGAAGTCCTTCATATTGCCGATGTAATTAACGAAAGTGGAGAACTGTTCCTCTCTATTTCTTCACAGATTTCCGATGTGAATATCCAGATTGAGGATGTCTCCGCCATCGCTGAGCAAATGTCTGCTGGATCACAACAGGTGGACGCCACATTGGAACAGCTCAAAACCATAGGTCACGAGACGGCAGATCACGCCTCAAGTGTGGCAGCTGCCTCCGAGGAGCAGCTTGCAGCGATGGAAGAAGTTACAGCCGCCTCTGCTGCGCTTGCTAAGCTTACACAGGAACTGCTCGAGCTGATTCAGCGTTTCAGGACCTAATTTGCAAAGCTTTTCTATATTCTAAAAAAACGTCATTTTCAAAAGGAAATCATGAGGCCGTACTGTGCGAAATGTACAGTTACGGCCTTTTTCCCTCAACTCATCTTTCCGCCATAGCAACGGTGTAGACATGCTGCCTCCACGTTTTACTGAAATTCTCCACGACTTCTCATGATATGCAACTCAATTCCGCATGATATATATTATAATCCAAGAAAGAATGGCAATTTTCGACCATTGCTTGTATTTCTCAGGCATGCAAACCAGCCTTTTTATGCTATAATAAGTGCTGTTAAAAGGAGGAAGACACTGAATGGTTGATGTTAATAAGAAAAAGCCCGATGAACAGCCTGTCCGCAAGCGCAGCTTTGCCCGCAGACTGGGTAGTTTCGTCAAATGGATGGTTGTCCTGGGATTCATGGGGGTACTATTCGTAGGCGGTGCTCTGATGGGATACGTCAGTTCCATTGTAAAAGACGAACCCGTCCGTTCAAGGGCGCTGATTGAACAAAAAGTCAGCGAAAACTCCATCACAGGCTTTGCTTACTTTGCCGACGGCAGTCCGATCGGTCAATTACGAACAGAAGAAGACAGGCGTCCGGTCACCTCTGACCAGATCCCGCAGAACGTTATTGATGCAGTCATTTCGATTGAAGACAATCATTTTTACGAACATAAAGGTGTAGACATGAGCGGAACGCTCCGTGCCGTGAAACAGAAAGTGCTAAAAGAATCTGTTCAGACCGGCGGCAGCACACTGACTCAGCAATTGGCCCGGCGTGTATTCCTCAATTTGGATCGAACCGAGGACCGGAAAGTGAAAGAAATCTTACTTTCGCTCCGACTCGAACGTTTCCTGACCAAAGATGAAATTATGACAGCCTATTTGAACAAGGTTCCTTTTGGTAACGGCTCCAGTGGATATAACGTATATGGAGTCAAGGCAGCTGCCAAAGGACTGTTCAATATTAATGATTTGAGCACATTAAACACGGCTCAGGCTGCCTATCTGGCAGGATTGCCTCAGCTCCCCTCCTCTTATTCTGCCTTTAATGGAAAAGGCGACTTTGTTGAGGACAATTTTGAGCGTGCAATTAATCGTCAGCATCTGGTCTTGCGCCGTATGCTGGAATTGGGCAAAATTAATCAATCCGAGTATGACGAAGCTCTTGCTTTTGACATCAAGAGTTCACTCGCACCCAAAACCATCAAAGCTTACAATACTTATCCATACCTTATGATGGAAACAGAGCGTCAAGCTGCACAGATTTTGATGCAACTCAATTCGGATAAAGCTGAAGGCACGGATGCCAAATCGGATTCAGCCAAGGATACGGGTACAGATACACCGCAAAAAGAAAGCAGTGCCCTGCTGGAAGAAGCTCAGCAGCAATTGCGTACAGGTGGATATCGTATCTACACGACCATCAACAAGAGTATCTACAAAACGATGCGTACCATTGCCGAAGATGACAGTAATTTCGCTTCTGACGATCCCGTGAAGGGAAAAGAACAGACTGCTGCCATGTTGATCAATCATAAAACAGGCGCCATTCTCGGCATGATTGAAGGCCGTGATTTCCAGGATGAGCAGATGAACTATGCAACCCAGATGGTGCGTCAGCCAGGTTCAACTATGAAACCTATTGCCGCTTATCTGCCTGCACTGGATGAAGGACTTGTTCAACCGGCCTCCATTATTGATGATTCACCGATAATTCTGAAGGACGGCCAGACCGGATTCCATATTCCGAAAAATGCCAACAATCGCTACCAGGGACTTGTGACTGCCCGTAGAGCACTCAACTACTCGCTGAATGTGCCTGCGCTGAAGCTATTCAACGAAGAAGTTGGTATCGACAAATCATGGGCTTTTGCCAAGAAGCTGGGGATTACCACCATCCAGCCGGCAGATTATCAAGCCCAGACTGGTGTTCTCGGAGGACTTCAGTACGGTGTTACCGTTGAAGAGCTCACTAATGCCTATGGAGCTATTGCCAACAAGGGTGTGTACAATGATTCCTATATGATCAGCAAAATTGTAGACTCAAAAGGGAATATCGTATATAAACACGATGCAGAACCTGTTCAAGCTTTCTCAGAACAGACGGCATACCTGATGACAGATATGCTTCGCACCGTTATTACGGAAGGTACAGCCGATAAAGTTCGTGAAAATTACAAGTACTCCAAGAGTGTGCCTATCGTAGGCAAAACGGGTTCAACTCAAAACTACGCCGATGTCTGGTTTGAAGGCTATACGCCGGATGTCACATTGGGTGTATGGGTTGGATACAAACAGCCGGTAAACACACTGGAGACCAAATCACAGAAGAAACGTGCACAACAGCTGTGGACGCAAATCATGAATCAAGTTATCGCTACAGACAAAGAGATGTTCGTAACCGATTCGTTCAAGAAACCATCCGGAATCGAGACACGAACCGTATCGGCTTATAGTGGCAAATTGCCAACCTCTCTGACCGACCGATTTGTCACTGATATTTTCAATAGCAAATTTGTGCCGAAGGACAGCGATGATGGCGTCGCCAAAGCCAAATATATCACTTACAATGGTGTCAACTACATTCCGCGTGATGAAACACCTGGAGATATGACGAAAGAGAAAACCGTTGTCAAACGTAAGAAACCGATCTCTGATCTCATCAAGGAACTGCAAAGTGCATTCTCACGCATGAGTCGTCACGAATCACTCGCATATTACCTGCCGGAAGATGCCGATGCAGACATGCCGACACAGATCGATCCAAGAACGGATAACGGCAAAGCACCGGATGCACCAGGCAATGTGAGAATTTCCGTTGCCAACGGGAACGCCGTGATTACGTTTAATGCAACACCTGAAAGTGACGTGGTTGGTTATCGCCTGTATCGTTCAGTAAATGGCGCTGGATTCCAGAATCAGGGGCAGGTTGTCCTGACAGGTGAGTCCAGATCATTTACCGCATATGCACAAGGTGGAAACTTTGCGTTCTACGTGACAGCAGTGGATGTAGCGGGTCGTGAGTCTGCTCCTAGCGCAGCAGTTAGCAGTGCAGGAATGGTAGAGCCTCCTGCAGATGAAGAAATAAATGAACCGATTAATGTTCCGGGAACAGTTGTTACACCGGAAGACTCTCCGAATGAGAACGCCGCAACTACGGCTCCAGCTACACCAGGCCAAGTGAGCGTGTCGGCGCTCTCCCAAGGACTGCGCATTCAATGGGCCTCCAATCCGGAAGCAGATGGTGTTCAAAGTTATGCTGTATATTTTAGTGAGACAGGGGCAGCCCCTTACACCAAAATTGGCACAACTTCAGGTACCTCCATGGACTACGGAGTGCCTGCATCCACCAGTGGATGGTTCAAGGTATCCGCCAGCAACAGCATAGGCGAATCTGAGCCGTCTGGAGCCGTGCATTTCCAACCGTAATACAGAGATCCTAACTCCACTCTTGACCCCATTCTCGCATCATGAGGATGGGGTTTTGTTATTCATGGATACTCCAAAGCAAAAAGCCTGATCCGCATTGAGATACGGATCAGGCTTTGAATTATGGACAGGCAGACACGTTGCATCCGCTGGTTTACTCTTTAATCTTCAATGGTCGATAGATCGCCTGTTGGCAGATCCAGCTCCCAAGCTTTCAACACCCGGCGCATAATCTTGCCGGAGCGGGTCTTGGGCAGTTTATCCTTGAACTCAATCTCACGCGGAGCGGCGTGAGCAGACAAGCCCTCTTTTACAAATCGATAGATCTCTTCCTTCAGCTCCGGTGTCGGCTCATACCCCTCACGCAGTGCCACAAAGGCCTTGATGATCTCTCCGCGAGTTACATCCGGTTTGCCGATAACGCCTGCCTCTGCTACCGCAGGGTGCTCTACGAGCTTGCTCTCCACCTCAAAGGGGCCAATGCGTTCACCGGAAGAGTTAATGACATCATCGATCCGGCCCTGAAACCAAAAGTAGCCATCTTCGTCCATATAAGCGGAATCACCGGATACATACCAGCCAGAAAGTCGGAAGTACTCCTCGTATTTGGCCGGGTTATTCCAGATCTTCGCCATCATAGAAGGCCAGGAAGTACGAATAGCCAGGTTCCCCATACTGTATGGCGGCAGTTCCTGTCCTCGATCATCGATAATGGCTGCTTCAATCCCCGGTAAAGGACGTCCCATGGAACCTGGTTTGATTGGCATGCCCGGGTAGTTACAGATTAACTGTCCCCCCGTCTCCGTCATCCACCAGGTATCATGAATTCGCTGTCCATAGGCTTTCCAGCCCCAACGGACCACTTCTGGATTAAGCGGCTCACCGACAGACATGACATGACGAAGACTGCTCAGATCATGCTGTGCAATGGTCTCCTCGCCCGCTCCCATCAACATGCGGAAAGCCGTCGGCGCACTGTACCATACGCTGACTTTGTTTTTCTCAATGGTGCTGTACCAATCTTGCGGACTGAAACGTCCCCCGCGAATAACGTTGGTCACACCATTCAACCACGGTGCAAAAATCCCGTAGGAGGTACCTGTTACCCAGCCTGGATCGGCTGTGCACCAGTATACGTCATCCTCACGCAAATCAAGTACAACCTTGCCGGTATAATAATGCTGAATCATCGCATTCTGCACATGATAAACACCTTTCGGTTTGCCAGTAGAACCGGAAGTATAGTGAATGAGCAGACCGTCTTCACGAGTCAGCCACTCCACTTCCATATCATCCGACGCCGCAGACATCTCTGCATCAAAGTCGATAAGACCTTCTTCCGTCTGCGGACCTCCACCTACAACAAAAATATGCTTCAGTTCAGGCAATTCCGAACGTTTGATTCGTCCAAGTAATTGAGGGGTCGTTACCAGTGCCACGGCTCCGCTATCCTCCAGCCGGTCCTTCACCGCAGTTTCCATGAAGGCTTCAAATAGCGGACCTGCAATAGCCCCAACCTTCAATATGCCTAACAGACTAAAATAGAGCTCAGGACTCCGTGGCATAAAAATAAATACCCGATCTCCCTTGGCTATGCCATATTTGCGCAGAACGTTACCGAAGCGACTCGACTGCTCGCTCAAATCAGCAAACGTGTATGCCTCTTCACGCGAAGCATCGCTGTATAATAATGCCGTTCTTCCGCCTCTTCCTTCCAGCACATGACGATCTATCGCTTCATGCGCCATGTTGACTTTCCCGCTGGCGTGCCACGTAAAGTGCCTTTCAACCGATTCCCAATCAAACCGGCTTCTGGCCTCTGTGTAATCGCCCAGATTAGATTCAGACACAACCGTTTGCAGCATCTCACCATGTGCTTGACTCATGCTTGCCAGCCTCCTTCAACTCGACATTTCGATTCCCATTATGGGTCACTTCTGATTGCCTTTGTGTTGACTGAACTTCCAGTTAGCGCTTACATTAGTAGAGAGAACTTCTCATCATGTACTTGCCAGGCCAAACCGATGAACCCAAACTGCAGTTGATTTGTGAACATTTTTTGTCTACGCAATTATAGCAAATCTTTTCAATCATCGTCTATGGCTTTTCAAATTTTTGGTTTTTTGCTATAAATATGTGTTTAAAAAGGGCGGTTTTCAGTACCAAGAAGATGGGATGAAGCTAGAAATGGAGTAGCGGAGCGTAGGGAAAACTACGTGAGCAACGGACATTTCGGCTGAATTCCATATTCGATGCTGATGATGCCACTAGGCATCCTTCGTAATCAAAAGCGGACTTTTTGAACAACCTCTATAAGTAGGGGGAGAGAGGAGCATGAACTATGGAGCATATTAAGGAGCATCATATGCGTTCCATCTTCAAGTCCGGCCACCGAATCATCATTGAGGGGCCCGTTCTGGCTGAGACGATTAAGCAGCTTGAATTTCATACCGATCTGGATGCCTTCAGGCGCCCTTCGGAACAGCAGGAGGCATTGTCCGAAATTGCCGCATTGCCTGAAGGTCGAATCATCATTGCACGGGAGAATGAGACCATTGTTGGTTATGTGACTTTCCATTATGCTGATGAATGCGAGCGTTGGTCGGAAGGCAATATGACTGATTTGATTGAGCTTGGCGCCATTGAGGTTGCAGATGCCTATCGATCGCTGGGGATTGGACGGGAAATGCTGCTCACTGCGTTTGAAAATAAACAGATGGAGAAATATATCGTATTTACGACAGAATATTACTGGCACTGGGATCTGAAGGGCAGCGCCCTTTCCGTGTGGGACTACCGCAAGATGATGGAAAAATTGATGCAAACTGTAGACATGACCTGGTACGCCACCGACGATCCCGAGATTTGTTCACATCCGGCAAACTGTCTCATGGTCCGTATTGGCAGCCAAGTGCCCATCGAATCGGAAGAACAGTTCGACCGCGTGCGATTCCGCCATCGTTTTATGTACTAATCACGAATTCACATGGATGATTTCTCAATACGTATACATAGAAAAACCGCTCTTCGTAAACAGGTTCATCATGGATGATCTGCTACGAAATAAGCGGTTTTTTGTTGGCTTATAAGCCTTTATGATGTTCAACATGCGTAAACCTTAACGGTTTACATATGTTCCAGCATATGTTCCACAATACGGTGAGAGCGCTGGGAAGACTCCACCGTAAACTCGGCAAAGTTCACATGTGCTGATCCATCCGCCTTGTCAGACATTGCGCGAAGTATAACGAACGGAACACGATTCATGTAGCTCACTTGCGCTACGGCAGCTCCCTCCATCTCCGCACATGCCCCATTCATTTCGGTATACAGCATTTTCACCGTATCCTTGCTTGCAATGAATTGATCTCCTGACAGCACTTTGCCGATCAGATAGTTCGCTCCCTGCGCTTTGCAGGCTTCTTCAGCTAATGCGATAAGGGATGCTTCCGCCGGGAAGGCGGACGTCTCCTGGTAAGGAATAACCCCGCGCTCAAATCCAAGTGGAGTCACATCCATATCATGCTGTACACATTCGGACGAGATGACCATATCTCCAATATTCAACTTTGGATGAACTGCACCTGCAACACCTGTGAAAATAATACGGTTGACCTGAAAACGATCAATCAAAATCTGTGTCGTCACAGCCGCATTTACTTTCCCCACGCCTGATTTGCAGACTACAATCTGTTTACCCAGCCATTCGCCTGCAACATAGGTAATCCCGGTTTGTTTTACAGTCTCTAGTTGTTTCATACCAGCCAAGAGAAGTTCGACTTCCTCATTCATTGCACCAATGATACCGATTGTTTCACGCATGTTCTGACCTCCTATATAGCATTCTACATTCTGCCCATTCAGCACAAAAGCTCCGTTTCCGGAGCTTTCGTCATTCCACTATGTAGAGAGAATGCCTTCTCCCTTTCTTCAATCATCTTCCATTTCAATTAGAAATGACGATGAACCTCAACGCCTGATTTAAACGACGTCTGCGTGGCTTACAGACAGACGAAGAATCGTTTCATGCGGCAAGATAACCCGTGGGTTCTCCACGTTTTCTTTCTTCATGAGCTTGGTCAGCAAACGCATGGCTACAGCGCCCAGGTCATACATCGGTTGAGCTACAGTAGTCAACTGAGGACGAACCATGGAAGCCATACGAATGTTATCCACACTAATGATAGAGAAGTCATCTGGAACTTTCAGACCTTCATCCTGAATGCTGTGAATCGCACCAATTGCCATCTCATCTGTTGCAGCGAAGATTGCTGATGGTTTTTTCTTCAATCCGAGGAAATACTTCATCGCTTCCACACCGGATTCATAACGATAGTTACCAATGCGTACGAGATCCTCCTGATATTCCATACCTGCTGCTTCAAGCGCTTTCTTGTACCCTTGGAAACGAGCATAACCGTTGGCAGGATCTTGCAGGGTACCACTGATCATTGCGATTTCCTTGTGTCCATGACGGATCAACGTATTTACAGCGTCAAATGCCGCTGCTTCATGATCGATATCTACAGAAGGGTATGTGCCCTTCTCGTCACTTGTTGCACAGAGAACGATCGGTACAGCCGCTGATTGGAACGCTTGAATGTGCTCGTCCGTCACAGTTCCACCCATGAAGAGCAGACCGTCCACTTGTTTCTCGAGCAACGTGTTAATTACACGAATTTCTTTTTCTTTCTTCTTATCCGCGTTACACAAAATAATGTTGTAGTGATACATATTCGCAATATCTTCAATTCCGCGAGCAATCTCTGCAAAGGTTGAGTTCGAAATGTCCGGAATAACGACCCCGACCGTGGTTGTCTTCTTGCTCGCCAGACCTCTGGCTACCGCATTCGGACGATATCCCAACCGATCGATGGCTTCATATACTTTTTTGCGTGTCTGTGGCTTAACATTAGGGTTATTATTAACAACCCGTGATACCGTTGCCATAGAGACACCGGCTTCACGTGCCACATCATAAATGGTTACCGTCACAGTACTTCTCTCCATTACCAGTAAATTTTCATACCATTTTCATTAAGATTTATATTACGACAAATTTATGCATTAATCAATTAAAATAGGCTTTAGGACTCACGCAGTGCTTTCGTGATTGTGGTTGAAGTAATATCCGAGTGGGAAGTATGCCATACAGGAATTCCCTTTTTGACTAGAATCGCCTGCGGAGATTCGTGCTTAACACCCAGCTTGTCCGCTGCTTCATTGGATACAGGGCGGTCTTCCACTACATAGATGATACCGTATTTCACTTGTTCATTTGGACTATTTTGCAAATAATTGTTCATCTCCTGATAGGCGTTCGCACTGATCGGGCAGCGTGTACTGTGCTTAAACAGAAGCAAAGGTTGATCCTCGGTAGCCTCCACTGCGGAGTTTAGCTGTTCAATACTTGTCATTTTAGTCATGTCAGCCATTTGATATACATCCCCCTTTACCAGGATTACCGCTATGTTGAGCGTTTTCACTCTACGATATCTTAACAAAAAGCGGGCGAAAAAGCCAATTTTCATGAAAACAAGCATTTTGCACGTCAAAATTAGACAGCATTCGAGAAGTGCGCCTGCCATACAAAGCCGGATAATTGACCTAATCTGCGCTGTGTTGTCTCGATCCATTCTTCATCATTAGAGTTTTGGGCGTAACCCATAATATCCAGCAGCAGGTTAATTCTCTCCTCCACAGCACGTTGCATCCGATGCTCCATCTCACGGTCCGTAGCGTCCGGCCAGGCCAGCAGCTGTTCATGAAAGAGATCCGCAAGTTCATTTCGCTCTCCAAATGATACATCCTGTTTCGCAGGCTGTTCACCAAGTGTACTGATGCACTCTTTCAAATCCGGCTTGACCGGCTGAAGCACTTCATAGGAAACGCAATCCGTACAAGCAAATACAGGTACGTTACGAATCTCCACCTTTTTGGCATATACCACCGTTCTTAATTCCAGTTCCATTACATGTCCGCATCTGCACGTCTTACGCACAGTCATCACCCCATTCGTTCCATACTCTTATACAGATACCATTCGACCTATTTCCGCTCAAATCCTGCTATACACCATAGGTTGCACAAATTACCACCGTCTCCAGAAGAAGGTTGTCGAATGTAGGCGTTCATTGAGTTGTAATCGCTTCCCCGATCGCTAGATTGCATGACGATGAAGTCACCTTGATAATCTGTTACAATAAAGACGCTATGTGCTAATTACCGCAAAAGGAGAGATGATGATGAGATTAACAGGCAAAAAAGTCATCGCCCTGGTCGATGAGGAATTCGAAGATCTGGAACTGTGGTATCCGGTGCATCGTGTCCGTGAAGAAGGCGCTGAGGTGCATCTCGCCGGAGAGAAGAAAGGCAAAACCTACATTGGTAAATATGGTGTTCCCGCCGAGGCGGAATACAGTTTTGATGAACTCGATAGTTCACAATATGATGGTATTCTTGTACCCGGCGGCTGGGCACCGGACAAGCTTCGTCGCTATCCTAAAGTACTTGAACTCGTCAAGGAAATGCATGTGGATCGTAAGCCGATTGGACAGATCTGTCATGCAGGCTGGGTACTGATATCCGCCAAAATACTGGACGGGGTTACGGTGACTTCTACACCAGGCATCCGGGATGACATGGAAAACGCGGGAGCCATCTGGAAAGATGAAGCCGTTGTTGTGGATGGACACATCATTTCAGCTCGTCGTCCACCTGACCTTCCGCCGTATGGCAAAGCATTTTGCGATGCCCTTGCTGAAAAATAAAACAAAGCCCCTCGCCAATATGGCGTGGGGCTTTATCGTTGAAATAAGACTATTTTCCAAAACTATACAAAAGTTAATATTTTCACTTAAAGGTATTTATTTGAAAATATCCTATTCAAGATGCGTTCGATCCACTCTGTTCATCCGGACTGCCCATCGAATCATTGAAGACCTGCAAACGCTGTTCGATATCTGCACTTGTCCGCAAAGTGAAGCAATCATGAGCTGCCTCTTTGGCAGCAGCAGCCGTCGTATTCAATACCCTGTGCTTCACACGCAGCAAAGATTGTGGAGACATGCTCAGATTGCTGATCCCCAGCTCCAGCCATAGGGGAATCGAGCGCTCGTCTCCTGCCATCTCTCCGCATACACTGACATCAATGCCTGCCGTGTGAGCCGCCTCCACTGTTGCACGAAGCATGCGCAGTACAGCCGGGTGATACGGATGATACATATGTGCAATCTGCTCATTCATTCGGTCCACAGCCAGTACATATTGCACTAGATCATTGGTACCAATACTGAAGAAATCAGCTTCCTCGGCAAGCAGATCGGCTATCATCACCGCTGCGGGAACCTCAATCATGATGCCCACCTGAATATGCGGATCGTACGGCAATTCTCGCTCGTCCAGATCAGACATCGCTTCACGCAGGATTTCATTGGCCTCCTGAAGTTCTTCTACCGAAGAAATCATCGGGTACATAATTTTGACATTGCCCGCAGCACTGGCACGCAGAATGGCTGTGAGCTGCGTTTTGAAAAGATCTTTGCGGTCCAGACTGATCCGAATCGCACGATATCCGAGAAATGGATTATCTTCTTCTGGCAGTTCAAAGTAATCTAGCTGCTTGTCACCACCAATATCTAGCGTACGAATAACGACAGACTGACCTGCAGTTTTCTCAGCGACAAGACGATAGACCTCATACTGTTCCTGCTCACCAGGGAACGTAGCACGGTCCATGTATAGGAACTCTGTCCGGAACAACCCCACGCCCTTCGCCCCATGTTTCAGTGCCATATCCAGTTCCTTGACGGAACTGATGTTAGAAGCCAGATGCAGAACGGAACCGTCTTTAGTTACGGCATCCACTGTTGCAAGTACCTGCAGCTGTTCTTTTTTCTTCAGTTGTTTGCTGCGAATCATCGTGTAACGTTCAATCGTCTTGCGGTCCGGCTCCGTAAAGACGAGGCCGTTATCTCCATCGACAACCAACATATCTCCGGTCTCTACCGGCATGCCAAGACTCGCCTCCAGACCGGAAACGAGAGGAATGCCAAGGGCACGAGCCATAATTGCCGAATGTGACGTTTTGCCTCCGATAAGTGTCACAATGCCCAGCACGTGGCTTGGATTCAAATGCGCCAATTGAGAGGGCGACAGCTCTTTGGCCACGAGTATATAAGGCTGGGTATCCGATGGGAGCGTAATTTCCGGTGCGCCCAGCAGATGTTTTAACAGACGGTTACCCACATCCTTAATGTCGATCGCCCGCTCCTTCATATACTCGTCGTCAAGCAGATCGAACATGGTGACAAAATGATCAATGGCTTCTTTGACGGCTACTTCTGCTGCTTTGTACTGCCGTTCAATAATGCCGCGAATTTCGTTCATGAACACCGGATCTTCCAGAATAGCCAGATGCGCATCAAAGATGCTGGACTCTTCAGGACCGACCACTTCCTTGAACTCGTTCTTGATATATTCAATCTCATCCTTCGATGTCCGTATGCCCTCGTACAGCCGTTCGAACTCTTGGGCGAGATCCACTGAATCCATCTTCTGATCCGGCAGATCCCATTCCCAACTGGGCAGGACAAATGCTTTGCCGATGGCTATGCCTGCAGCGCCGTTGATGCCTTGTATCTTCATTCTACCCCTCCAACGTTCCTGTCATAGAGCACCACGGACATAACGGATGCCTGACCTTTCTTAACTTGCTTAAATGGAGCAAAGCTCCATGATTTGACACGATCGGGATTCGTGATCACCATTGGTGTCGTCAGCGATGCCGCCTCGGCTCGCAGTACAGCTAGGTCAAACTTGATTAACAACTGCCCCGGCTCCACCGTGTCCCCTTCCTGAACAAAGGCTTCAAAGTGGCCTTTCAGTTGGGAAGTGTCGATACCGATATGCAGCAGCACCTCAAGCCCTTCCCGAGTCGAAATGCCCAAGGCATGCATTGTCGGATACATGTGCATAATCGTTCCGTACACAGGCGAGACCAGCTCTCCCTTTTCCGGGACAAAGGCTACACCATCGCCCACAAGCTTGGCTGCAAATATCTGATCCGGCACCTCTTCAATCGGCAGCATTTTACCCTGCACAGGCGCACAGAACAGAACTTGTTGCAGATCCCGTTCAAGCAGCTTCGCAATCTCTTCCCGGATTAATTCCGAATAGGTGCCAAATACCACTTGTACGTTACCGCCACCCAGCTTGATCAGCCCTGCAGACCCCATACTCTTCATTGCACCTGTATCGATTAATCGATCATTATGCACGGTGAGTCGAAGTCGTGTAATGCAGGCCTCTACCTGCACAATGTTTTCTTTCCCGCCCAATGCTTCCAAAATGAGAGGAGCTTGATAAGGAATGTTACCTACCCAATCTTCCAGCATGGACCCCTCTTCGCGTCCTGGAGTTGGAATCTTGAACGTGCGAATCGCCCACCTAAACAGGAAATAATAGACCAACCCATATAGTATGCCAATCGGTATGAGCTTCCAAGCATTCTCCGATAGATGGAAATTGAGTATGTAGTCAATAATGCCAGCCGAGTAGGAGAACCCATGGCGTATATCAAGCCAGTAACTGATCCACATCGCAAGTCCCGACATGACTGCATGCACGATGAACAGATAGGGTGCCGCAAACAAAAAGGCAAACTCAATCTGCTCCGATACCCCTGTCAGAAAACAAACAAGTGCGGAAGTAAGAAATGTTTTTTTGATTTTCGGCTTCAGGTCTTCCCTTGCCTCCTGAATAATCGCAAAGGCAATCGCTGGAATCGCAAACATCATGATCGGGAATAACCCGGCCATAAAATACCCTGCTGTTGGATCACCCGCAAAAAATCGCGGCAAATCCCCTTGCACAATATTGCCGTCTGCTGTTTCATACGTCCCCAGTTGGAACCAGAACACATTGTTCAGCAGATGATGCAGTCCGAAGGCCACCAACACCCTGTACAGGACCCCATATATAAACAGCCCAAAACCGCCGAGACTGTATTCCCAGGTGGCGATGGCGTTCAATGCATGTTGCAAAATGGGTGCGATCCATAACATAAAGAAGGAGAACAGTGCCGAGCACAGCCCTACGATGAGCAAAACAAACCTGGAACCACCGAAAAACTGTAAGATTTCGGGCAGTTTAATACTTTTGAACCGATTATGCGTCACCCCGGCAAGTGCACCGAGAATAATTCCGATTAAGGAAGCAGGTTGAACGGTGCCATCCCCGAAATTGCGAGTCACCTGATCATATATCACAATACCAGCCAGAGCAGCGAGTCCCGCTTGTCCGGCCTGGTTGGAGAGTCCCAGCGCTACACCGACAGCGAACAAATACGGCAAAAAATAAAAAATACCGTGTCCGGCCACGGTAGACACTTCACCAACAACTTTCAATCCCCAGGCGTCCCAGGGCAAACTGCCAACACTCAGCAAAATTGCGGCGGCGGGAAGGACCATTGTAGGCAGCATTACCGCTCGTCCGAGCTGCTGCAAGGATCCGAGCCAATTCATGGCGACCTCTCCTTTCTATCCTAGATGGTAAGCTTTACGCAACGTTTTGTCAAAGCAAAACAGTAACCTGTTGGTCATTTATTCAATATTCCAAGTATACAACAGAAAAATCCCGTCAACTCGAGGTTAACGGGATTAAGTGATCGAGATTTAACCGCGTCCAGCACCGCGCAGAACGATGGAATCCTCTACCTTGATACAACGATTCGTTACCGCTGTCATGCCGTTCTCAGCAGCAATCTGTACGGCTTCATCGCTGTGGATACCAAGCTGAAGCCACAGTACATTTGCTTTGATCGCCGCAGCTTCACGAGCGACATCTGCGCAATATTCATCGCGGCGGAATACGTTCACGATATCTACCGGCTCAGGGATATCCGCGAGGGTTGCATATACTGTCTCACCGAGAATCTCACCTTGTACCTGTGGATTTACCGGGATGATGCGATAACCTCTGCTTTGCATCGCTTCCGCTACCATATAGGAAGTGCGATCTGATTTGTCCGATAAGCCGACGACTGCAATGTTGCCTGCCTTGCGCAAAATTTGTCCAATTTCTTCACGAGTAGGATTGTTAAATTCCATGTTCAAGCACCATCCTTTTCTGCTTAAAGTGCGTGTTCAAAAAGACCGGTTTTCAGTACCGAGAAGATGGGATGAAGCGGTTTTTTGAACAACTTCTTAAACGTGTTATTTTACTCTTTTACCCATTGAACCGAGGCGCCAAGCGCCTGCAAATGATCGAAATATTGGGGATAAGACTTGGCTACATGGTGTGCATCCCGAATACGAAGCGGTTCTTTGGAACGCAGACCAACAACGGTCAGTGCCATAATTACGCGATGATCGTAGTGAGCGTTAATCTCAACGCCGCCTTCGACGCCTTCCGGACGACCGTGTACGATAATCTCGGCCTGACGTTCCTCTACATTGGCTCCTGCCTTCCGCAGTTCGTTCAAATAATCCGTAATTCGGTCACATTCCTTGTAACGTAAGTTCTCTACATTATAGAACCGTGAGGTGCCTTCCGCAAACACAGCAGCCGCTACCATCGCCAAAACCGCGTCTGTGGCGGCATCTCCGTCGAATTCCACGGCTTTCAATCTCCCGTTTCCTTGAACATGTACCACATCGTTCTCATGCGTCAACGGCACTTCCATCATGCGCAGAACGTCAACAATGGCACGCTCACCCTGTTTGCTCTGTTCCATCAATCGCAAAATTTTAACATCCGATTGAGTAACAGCCGCTGCCGCGAGGACTGCAGCTGAACCCGGATAGTCTCCTTGAACGGTATATGTTTGCGGTTTATAGGCTTGACCGCCAGGTACGCGGAAGGACATGTAATCATCACTCGCATGAATGACGATGCCCGCCTGTTCCAATACTTCCAGCGTCTGACCGATGACCACTTTGGATTTCAAGTCGTTTAATACTTCAATCGTGCTGTCTTCGGCCAAAAGAGGAGTTACAAACAGCAACGCGCTCAAATACTGGGAGCTGACCGAACCGGATACACGGATATGTCCACCCTTGGCCTGACCCCCTTTGATTGTAATTGGCAAGCGTCCTTGTTCATGCTGCACCTCAACGCCGAGCTGACCAAGTGCATCGATCAGGTCATCATGTGGGCGTTTGCCAAGAGAATCCGGGTACGTATTTACAAACGTAACCTCTGGACAAAGTGCCGTTATCCCCATCAGGAAACGCAGTACTGCACCCGCATTACCTACATTTAATTCACGCACATCACGCGGATGGCTGCCGAAGCCTTGGATAACGATTTTGCTATCATCTTCTTCAAGAACCGCTCCAAGATCACGAATACATCTGCGCATAGCGTCACTATCTTCACTATGAGCCGGGTAATGGATCGTACTTGTGCCATCTGCCAGCGCAGCAGCAAGCAAGTAGCGTGTGGTGTAGTTTTTGGAAGACAAAGCTCCAATTTCCCCGTTCAGAGATGGGGTTGGTTTAACGATAACGTCCATGGATGAAATTCTCCTTCATTGATCATAATGTGCTTCGTTAGATGATCCTGTTACCTATTTGGTTCAGGATACATGCGGTGATGTTGAACTGCCAAATTGACATTCCATACATCGCTTGGGTATCATTATAGGCGTTAAGTCCATACAGAAAAGAGGACCTGAATATGACACAAATTGCTGAAATTGAACCTTCTGAGCTGCGCCGCCGTTTGCAGGCGGGAGAGAAGCTGCAGATGATAGACGTCCGTGAGGACGATGAAGTCGCACAAGGCATGATCGAGGGCGCCAAGCACATCCCGCTTGGACAGATTCCGGACAGACTGTCCGAAATTCAAAAGTCCGGTGAGATTGTTCTAATCTGCCGCAGTGGATACCGTAGCGAGCGTGCCTGTGAGTACTTGCAGCAGCTCGGATATGATGGCTGCACCAATATGGTTGGCGGCATGCTGCAATGGCAAGAGGAAGAATAAAGAGCATCAGGATCGGGGTTAAAGGTTAGGATAAAATAGCTGTATTCAGCATTTTTCTATAACCACTGTGCATTCTGATCCTTACCGTCAGTCAAACGGGCCAATCGGCCCGTTTTTCACTTCAATCTACTGCGGTAACACGTCCCCATTCACCACTTTAAATCCGTCGGCATATCTTCCTCCACATAATTACAAGCTTAGACGCGGTAATGCGCTAAAATTAAACGAGTCACTTCAGAAGCGGATAACTCAGTTGTATCCACTGTGTAATGTGCAAACCGATATGCGTCCTTCCGTTCCTGCATAATCGTCTGAATACGTTCCTCGGCATTGCCTGCCAAGAGCGGACGGTTATCACAGCCGCTGACGCGTTCTACGATCACTGCCGGATCCGCAGTCAGGGCAACCACCCAGCCGTTCTTCGACATAACATCACAGTTGTCCGAACGCAGAACCACACCGCCTCCGGTTGCAATCACCTGCGCCTTTTTCTCTAACACCGAGCACAACATGCGACTCTCGGCATCGCGAAAATACGTCTCTCCCTTGCCTGTGAACAATTCAGGAATCGTACAGCCTTCCTCTTTTTCCACCGCGGCGTCCACATCAATCAGTCGGTAACCCAGCTCGCGTGCGAGCATGTCAGCAACGGTTGATTTGCCAGTTCCCATCATGCCGATGAGAATAATATTGTTAGACTTGCTCAAGGTGTACACTCCTTTAATTCAAGCAATTCGTGAGCACTTTTGTCCTATCATAACACAGCCCTGCGGACGGGGGAAGGCCATAGTGACCGACTTCCTTATAAGCATCCGCAAGCAATTCCAGAGCATATCGAAGCATGTCCATGTACTCCAAACGATTTCAACGAACTCAGATCAGCTTACACATACGATAAAAAAGAGACCTGGAGCTCATCGGTATGAACCGACTCTCCAAGTCCCCTTTCCAAGCTTCTGTCCATGCCTAGCTTCAAGCCAAGGCCCCTCATTCAGGACACTTTAGCCAGATTTCACGGACTTGCGTATACGCTACTATTCCATCCAGTTGTGGTGGAAGCCGCCTTCTTTGTCCAGACGTTTGAACGTATGAGCGCCAAAGTAGTCACGTTGTGCTTGCAGCAGGTTTGCAGGCAAACGCTCTGTACGGTAGCTATCGTAGTAGGACAATGCGCTGGAGAACCCAGGAACCGGAACGCCTTGAGTTACCGCAGCAGCTACAACTTCACGCCATGCACCTTGGTAGGATTCAACAATGTTTTGGAAGTATGGATCCAGAAGCAGGTTTTTCAGTGCTGCATCTTTGTCATACGCTTCTTTAATGTTTTGCAGGAACTGGGAACGGATGATGCAGCCACCACGGAAGATCATGGCGATGTTGCCGTATTTCAGATCCCAGCCATACTCGTCGGAAGCTGCGCGCATTTGGGCAAAGCCTTGTGCGTAGGATACGATTTTACTTGCAAACAGGGCTTTGCGAACATTCTCGATGAACGCTTTTTTGTCGCCAGAGAACGCTTCAGTTGCTGGTCCATTCAGAATTTTGCTAGCTGCTACACGCTCGTCCTTCATAGCAGACAGGAAACGGGAGAATACGGATTCCGTAATCATGGACAATGGAACGCCGAGATCCAACGCGCTTTGGCTTGTCCATTTACCTGTTCCTTTTTGTCCAGCCGCGTCCAGAATGACGTCAACCATTGGTTTGCCTGTTTCTGGATCATATTTGGAGAAGATATCTGCAGTGATTTCGATCAGGTAGCTGTCCAGCTCCCCTTGATTCCACTCGGTGAAGATCTCATGCAACTCTTCAACGGATACGTTCAATACAGATTTGAGCAAGTGGTAAGCTTCACCAATCAACTGCATATCTCCGTACTCGATACCGTTATGCACCATTTTCACATAGTGTCCGGCACCGTCCGGTCCGATGTATGTACAACAAGGATCGTCCCCGACTTTGGCCGAAATGGCTGTCAGGATCGGTTCAACCAGCTTGTACGCACTCTCTTGTCCACCTGGCATAATTGCCGGGCCTTTCAACGCGCCTTCTTCCCCACCGGATACACCTGTACCGATGAAGCGAATGCCTTTGTCTTCCAGCTCTTTGCTGCGACGTTGGGTGTCAGGGAAGTATGCGTTACCGCCATCAATAATGATGTCGCCCTCATCCAAATGAGGAAGCAGTTGTTCAATGGTAGCGTCGGTTGCATAACCAGCTTGTACCATAATCAGGATTTTGCGCGGGGATTCCAGGGATGCCACAAACTCTTCAATAGAGAATGTGCCTGTCAGGTTTTTACCTTCGGCTTCTTTCAGAAGATCGTTGGTTTTCTCCGGGGAACGGTTAAATACCGATACCGTGAAACCTCTGCTTTCAATGTTAAGGGCCAAATTTTTGCCCATTACTGCAAGTCCAATGACACCGATCTGTTGTTTCGCCATCTGGTCCTCCATCCTTTGCTCCAATTAATTTTATTGAATGAATTCTCAACAATACCCCCATTTTAACGGTTTTACGCATAGAAGTGAACCCCGGACCATGGTCGCACAGCGATAAAACACCCCAATTACCTGAGGTGTTCATCGTATTTTCATAAATACAGCGTTATATGTCAGCCTTCCAGCATCAACAGGTGCCCTGACAACTGCTTTAAGACTTTCCGACAGGCATTTGCTTTTTCGATATTATCCATCTGAATGGCGGCATACAGACGCTCCAGTTCATCATCCACTTCCATGCGCAGCAGCATGAGTCGCTCCTCACCTTCGCGCGAGAGGAACATTTCTTCCATCTCTTCCGCCGTCGGCGCAGGTTCCTTTTGAAAAATAACACGCTGTTTGAACCCGGATACTTCAACGAGACGAATGACTTCACCGAACAAAATATTCTCCACGGTCATCTGTTGATCCTTAAACCGTTTCACAACGGCATGCCCGCGTGTATCCCCAATCAGCTTCTCTAACCATTCCGCAAGCTTTGCGTCCTTGATAATATAATCTCCCGTCATCTTGTAATTCCCGCTGCGCGTCTGTTGAAAACGGAGCTTTACCAGCTTGCGTCCGGTGCGGACTGACAGAATAAAAAAGGATTCGTCCTCGCTCCAATATAGTGAATACCCCTCACGAATAAGGTCTTTGATCAAATTTTGGATATGCCGACGGTTGAACCGCAGCTCCAGATTGCAATATTCAACTTCATAACTCTTATTCACGGCACTCCCTCCATCTGTACCGGAGATGCTCCGGCCATCTTCTTCAATCGCTTCTACTCAATCGGCTTACCCTATTTTATACTTCATTTTATGTAAGGGTACTTGGTTATTTGACTATTTTTCACCGATTGATCCGAAGGATCGCAGCTTTCCGCAGATGCACAGGGGCAAGCTCCCGTTTTTCATGATATAATGGCCGCGAAATGGAGGCATTTTAGCAATCAAAAAGGGAGTTCCACAACCTGTACGGTTGTTGGAACTCCCTTTTTTAATAGATCAACCTTACCAGACTTCAATCGCATCATTTGGCAGGAGCTGTACGATACGGTTTACGGGATAACACATAATGCACAACAGCAAGTCCAGCCATAACGACAGCACTTCCGATAAATGGCGCAGGATGACTAATGTGATCCCACAGCAGACCGGATACAATCGGCCCTACGACCATGCCTGATCCCTGAAGGGTCAAGAAGAAACCCCAGATCGCTCCGCGTTCTCCTTTGGGAATCAATGTGGCTACAAACGCATTCCAGGCTGGGAGAATCATCGCATAGCTAACGCCAACCAGCATGACGATGCCGAACACAACAGGAATGGACGTAATGGAAGAAAAAGCAAACAGACTTGCTGCTGCCATCAAAAAACCGATGTTCAGGAACGGTGCCGTTCCAAACCGATCTACCATTTTCCCTACAGGCAGCAGTGCAATGACCGTGATGCCACCACCGGCTATCAGCAACAAGCTGTACAGGTTGGGCGAGATGTGCAGGTCTGTGCGAGTGTATAGCGTAAGCACGGGACTGAGCAGGCCAATAACAAAAGACTGCATAAACAGTGCAGGATATACGAGCGGATTCACATTAAGGGTGCTGCGTACCCGCTGCAATGTGCCCTGGACACTGTTTTTGAGTCGGATGAAAGGCGTAAGAATATTCGGTTTAGCCGGATATTTCATATCTGCCCGGCTGGTCTCACTTTGCGCATGCTCTCCCTCAACAACGACACGTCCGGGTAGAACTAAGGCGACCAGAATAACCAGGATTGCAACACCCATCAACACCAGGAAAATGGTGCGGTAATCGTGATGCGTCCGCTCCAGCAGCCAGTTCATGCCGATCGGCCCAAGTCCAGTGCCCCCAAGAGCCGCCATCTCCAGCGCGCCCATGGCTGTACCGTTTTTGTTCTGCGGCCCCGACATCGCGGTCACGCCTGTCATGGCGCAAGGCCAAAGGGGTGACGTACCAATTCCAAGAATGAGACAAGCCATGGCAAGTCCAAATGCACTTTTGAAGAATATAATCATGATTACAGCAACTAATGTACAAATTAGGGCCGTCACCATTGTCGCGCGGAACCCAATCCGTTCTGCAGCCCAGCCAGAGGGAGCCCGGAACAGATTATCTCCCAAATATTGAAGGGCAAAGGCCACACCAATCACGCCAGCGGACAAGCCCAGAATATTGTCCATATACACGGGCAAAATAGCGACCAGCAGGGCACCCTTAATGATTTCAACTAGAAAAAGCGTTAGCCACATGGCGATAAAAAAAGGTGATCGCAAGATTTTGGCTGGTTTTGTATTGGTTTGCATTCTTTTTCCCCTTTCGATGCTCGCTTGCCCATCTCCTATCCTTACTGTAACCCTCGGGGATGTGTCCAAATCTCAGCAATTCGAAAAATTGTCAAGCAATACTGCTTGCATTCGGTTCTTAATTTGCTATACTCAAATTTGTTTGAGATTACAATATGATAAGTTTTCAGCGAAGCTGAACTTAAATCCGTGATCGCAAGAATAACATCCGCTATATGCGGTCTGTCTTCATAGAATTTACGTCGAAAGACGTTTTTCTTACAAATTATAATTAGGAAAGGTTGTGACAGCACTGATGGATCACCGCCGTACGCCGCTGTTTACCGCTTTAAAAAATCACGCGGCACTCAATCCGGTGCAATTTCATATTCCGGGACATAAAAAAGGATTGGGAACGGATACCGAATTTCGTGAATTTATCGGCGATAATGCCCTCTCCATAGATTTGATTAACATCGCACCGCTAGATGATTTGCATCAGCCAACCGGTGTCATTGAGGAAGCGCAGATTCTGGCAGCCGATGCCTTCGGAGCCGATTATACCTATTTTAGTGTGCAAGGCACAAGCAGTGCCATCATGACCATGATTTTGTCCGTATGTGAGCCGGGTGACAAGATTATTGTGCCCCGTAATGTGCATAAGTCGGTCATGTCTGCCATCATTTTCTCAGGAGCGAAACCTGTGTTCGTCTCTCCTGCGCAGGATGCCAATCTAGGGATCGATCACGGTGTCACTACGGGCGCGATCCGACGTGCTCTTGAGCGTCATCCTGATGCCAAGGCACTGCTCGTCATTAACCCAACGTACTTCGGCGTATGTACCGATCTGAAAGAAATTGTTGAACTGGCGCATAGCTATCAAGTCCCAGTACTTGTGGATGAAGCGCATGGCGTACTCATTCATTTCCATGAAGATCTGCCACTCTCAGCTATGGCCGCCGGGGCTGATATGGCTGCAACAAGTGTACACAAGCTGGGTGGATCCATGACTCAGAGTTCTGTACTTAACCTGAACACGAAGAATGGATATGTCAATCCGCAACGTGTACAAACCATTTTGAGTATGTTGACTTCGACGTCGACTTCTTACATCCTGCTGGCTTCGCTCGACACGTCGAGACGTAATCTGGCTCTGAATGGCCATCAGATGGCACAGAAAGCTATTGATCTGGCTGAGTTTGCAAGACGCTCCATTAATGATATGGACGGTCTGTATTGCTTCGGCAGAGAGCTCCTGGGCACAGAGGCTACCTTTAATTACGACCCAACCAAAGTAACTGTTCATGTTCGCCACCTTGGAATTACAGGCTACGAAACAGAGAACTGGCTACGTGAGCATTACAAAATCGAGGTGGAGCTCAGTGATATGTATAATATTCTTTGCCTCATCACGCCGGGAGATACGGATGATTCGGTAGAAATCTTGCTGAGCGCCCTGCAAGATCTATCCCGTACGTATTATCAAGTGAATCCAGCTCATGAGTTGGTGGTCAAGGTTCCAGATGTGCCACAGCTGATGCTGACTCCACGTGATGCGTTCTATGGTGATACCGAAGTCATTCCTTTCAAGGAATCCGCGGGCCGGATTATTTCGGAATTCATCTACGTTTATCCGCCAGGAATTCCGATTCTGCTTCCAGGTGAGGTTATCACTCAGGAAAACATCGACTACATCATTGATCATGTTGAAGTTGGTTTGCCTGTAAAAGGACCTGAAGACCGTAGCGTAACTAACGTAAAAGTCATCGTAGAAGCAGATGCAATTTTCTAGAACAGCCACCTCTAAATGAGGTTGATCGATCTCTAAGGCCAAGCGGGATGCTTGGCCTTTTTATTTTTTCTCCACCCATACTTGTCCTGCCTTGGGCTTATGATCGCTGTATCGTTTGCATTTTCCCACCTATTTCACTGTCCCTATGACAAGAAAAAACAGCAGATACACCTAATAAAAAGCAAACAAAAGGCCCCCTGTGATCAAGGAGCCTTCTTGCTTTATTCCAAAAGGATGACTATTCTTGGCTTGCAACGAGTTCGTTGTACGCCGCTTCAACACGGGTCCACTCTTCTTCGTCTTCAATATTGTAGAGCACCATTTCCTCGTCTTCTTCTTCCATACGCAGAATGATGCCGTCAGCTTCAGGATTGTTACGTTCCAGCAGGAGCGCATAAACATGCTTCTCCACGTCAAACGTCTCCACCAAAACCATTTCCACGTCATTTCCGTTCTCGTCTGTCAGTGTCAGAAGAACTTCTTCATGCTCGTGGTCGTGGTCGTGGTCTTGACCGCATCCGCAGGCATCGCCGTGTTCATGTGTGTGATCGCTCATTGATATACCTCGCTTTATAAATAGAAATTGTGTAACCTTGCATATCGTAACATGTTCAATGGTTCAGGTCAATTTAACCGACAAGGTTATTTTTGCTTCAATCGTTCAGCGCGGTAATGATTTTCTCGGCTGCCAGCACATAACCACTGTTTGCATTTTCTTTAATATAAAAACCGATTTGGTACTTACCAGCCCGGCTAAAATCATACGTAAAATCGTACGTTCGGAACCAGAAGTTATCCTTCTGTGTCTTAAGCTCCTGGGATTGAATATCCTTAACCTCACCACTTGGGTTGGTAATCGTCACCTTTACAGCAGCTATATCCGTTGTCAAACTATCGACTTGTGAGAACACATTAAATTTCAACTTACCCACGTTCACGTTGCCAAACACGGTATCTCCCTTGAAGAGAAAAATATGTACATTCGGTTTGATAACCGTTACTCTCTTGTTTGTGCTATCCCATCTGGCGATTCCGCCCGCTTCCCTTACAGGTACATAGGTCGTTCCGTCAATCAGATAACCACCGTCAGCTGCTTCCTTGCCGTTTATGAGAACCCGAATCTTCTCGTTCACTGAATCTGCAAACAATAAAGACCCGCCGAGCAAGGAGAATACCGTGACACACAGCAAAATTCTTTTCCATTTCATTCCGTCAATATTCCCTCCCCTGCTGCTAGCTGTTGTACATTTATACTGCAGACTCATCCACAAAGTTGCGCTGTTTTTCATCATTTTTCATTTTTTATCCAGAATATTTTCCACCCCTTGGAACGATCAAAAAGAGGCGTACCCTGTTAAAGGACGCCCCTATAGTATAGTTATTGGCAATGCGTAATTATGCGAATTTCTTGTGGATCAATTTTATTATGCTGCTGACTACGAGGTATGACGAGTCAATATACAAGGTACGCCCTTGCCTACAGCTCCATCGGTTCGCATCCGTGCTGCATAATCCATTCCTCGTGTACAGGGGGTCTTGCAGCGCTCACATACATCCGAAGTAACCAACTTCATGGATACACGAAGTTTGTCACTCTTTAACACGGGAGCCTTTTTTCCCTTTGCTTTTGCCATCCCGGATTCCCCATTTCCCCAATTACTTGCTGATGTAATGCATCATATGGGGATTCGCCCGGTTGTGTGTCAAAAAGAGTAAACTTCGTGCATGATATAATTAAATGAAGCCACCGTTTGCACGCAGCGTCTGTCCTGTGACCCATTGCGACTCTGCACTGACAAGGAAAGAGATCACATTGGCAATGTCCTCTGGCTCACCCAGACGACCAAATGCATTCATTTTACGCAGCCCTTCGAGCTGTTGCTCCGTCTTTCCGACTGAAAACAATTCGGTATTCACCGGACCTGGTGCAACGGCATTAATGGTGATTTGTTTGGAGCCAAATTCCTTCGCGAGCTGACGAGTAATCTGTTCAACTGCACCTTTGGTACCTGCGTACACGCTGTATCCCGGAAACATCTGTCCGTTTACGGAAGTGGAGAAGTTAACGATTCGGCCCTGATCCTCCATGTGTTTCAATGCTTGCTGACAAGCAAAAAATGTACCTTTAACATTGATGGCAAACTGCTGATCGAATTCTTCCTCAGTCACATCTGCCAGAGGCGTCGTTTTCATGATGCCTGCATTGTTGATCAGAATATCAACTTTTCCAAGCTGGCTAATCGTCTCGGAAAATAAACGCTCCACATCTTCCTTCCGAGCAAGGTCAGCCTGAACGGTAATGGCACGCACTCCTTTTTGACGAGCAATATCTGCCACCTGTTCTGCTTTATCGGGACTGCTCGCATAGTTAATGACGACATCTGCGCCCAATTCAGCGAGTTGCTCTGCAATAGCACGTCCAATCCCCGGGATGAGCCAGTTACAATGGCCACTTTACCTGTTAGCTTTTTCATTTACGATGACTCCCTCTCTTGTTCCAAATGTAATAATCCCTTTTCGATCAACAACCACACCTGCTCAAATTCCGCATCAATTGCAGGGCTTTGCCATTCGTAGACGTGTGCCGGATGATGAAAACGAGCGGTAGCTTGAAGAATCGCCGCAGCAAGCACATCTGGGTTGTTGAATTGGAATGGGTTCTCCTGCTGGATGATCTCACTCAAATGACGCACCAGATGCTGCACATGTTTATTGATAATATCTGCTGATTCCTGGGTTACCCGTGCGTACATCTCAAACAACTCTGCATCGGATTCGGCATAATGACGTTTACGAGCGATTAATGCTTCTATATATACTTTTAGATGACGTGTGCCCTCTCTGTTATAACTCTGATCCTTAGTTATTGCCGTCCAAGGCGCGATAATCTCATCTTCAAGCCATTGTGCAGTCACGCCTTCAAGTAATTCTTTCTTGCTTTCGTGACAAATATTTATTTTTGTCATTTGTTATTCGGTTGATGATTTATATGTACGAGCGTAAAAAAAAGAGCCCATGTAATATGGCCCTTATCCAAAGTTTTAATGTTTAATCTTTTCTAGAAAACGAACTTAAACAATACGAAGATCACCGCAAGTATCCCAGCGAGAATGAGCCAGTTGCTGATTTCCCACCAAATGCTTTTTCCTCCGGCTAAAAGCTGTTGTTCATTTTCTTCATGGCGCTGTTTGTGTGTATGTGATTCCGAAGCATGGGGCGGCTTGCTAAAGTCCATCATATACATTCCCCTTTCCAGCAACTTTAATCTTATAGTTCCAGTATAACCCATAATTGAGTGAAAATTTGTTTATTCATTAAAATATATTATTGAATAGACAATTCTTCTTCCGTGACCCATTTATGATTCTTCACCGGATCTCCGCCTGTGGTCGGGTTATAATCAACCATGTATACCGTCGTTTGCTCAGCAGAGTCAATCGTTGCCTTGGCACCTTTCATTCCAGACATGTGATCAGCATTCAGCACAACCTCTGCTCCTGCTGCATACGGTTGATCCGTATGGTCCTGAATTTCCTCTTGGATCACCCATTTATGATTTTTCACAATGTCTCCCCCTGTGGTGGGTGTGTACGAGACTGCATACGCTGTCGTCTCATAGGCCCCCACAATGGTCGCTTCTGCACCCTTCATTCCAGCCATATGGTCCGTACTCATCACGGCCTGGCTGCCCACTGGATATGTAGGATTTTTCTTTTCCTGCAGCCCTTCCGGTAATTCTCCCGAATCCGAGTGGTGCATCATTCCTGTACTCATTGCATGACTGTCACTACTGCTATTATCCTGCCCAGCATTCTTGCCACATCCACTTAACATCAGACTGCCCGTGATCACCGTAGTCAGCAATATCATTGCATACTTTTTCATGAGTTGCACTCCTTTGAACTTTCGATTTCTACTCTTATAATATACCCCATATGGGTATATTTCAATCGTAATTGATTTCATTACCTATTTATTGGTTGTCGCTGCAAAGTTAAAGAGCATATCAAAAAAACCTCCGATTTCTCGGAGGCCTTCAGGTAGTTTAGACCGTATTTTAGATACGTGCTTCAGACTTCAACAATGAAGTTCAAACTAACGGTTGAATTGACTTGGCTTGGCTTAATGATTAAGCTAGCCCAACGGTAACATTGACGTTCCCTTTGATGCCTTTGGAATATGGGCAGTAGTCATGAGCAAGTTTGACAAATTTCTGTGCTGTCTCCTCATCCAGACCTTCAATTTTAACTTCAAGTTCCACTTCCAGTTTCACACCATTATCCGTAGGGTCTGTCACAAGCATAACCGTAGCCGATACCGTGCTTCTCTCAATTTCGACTTTGTGTTTCTTCAACTGAAACTCCAGCGCCGAATTAAAGCAAGCACTGTAGCCTGCTGCAAACAATTGCTCTGGATTCGTAGCTGTCGTCACTTTGCCTCCCAGTTCAGGCGGGGCAGCGACATCAAGCATAAATACGTTATCTGGCGATTGCACAATCCCTTGACGTCCACCTGTATTAATAACTGTAGTTTCATATAATGTTTTCATGAGTATTGGCTCCTCTGTATGTTTAGATTTTATTTTGTAAAGGTACATCTCTTTTGTATTGCTAACAATTACATTGTACACAATTAAATTGTGTTTGTAAATCATTATTATAAAAAAACAACCACTTCCTCATGTAATACAAGGAAATGGTTGCTCCGTAATTGATACATATTTATTAATGATCCAAAAGTTGAATCCACCTTAATATATATTAACTTTTACATCTTCTTCTCAAAGCCCTCCATCGGTGCAAGCGAATTCTGGTAATCAGTCCCTTCCTGACTGTCGGTAGTTAAGTGCATAACCTCCCGAAACGAACCTTCTAGATAAGTCTGCATTGCCAATGGAATGCGCAGTTCATCCATATCAGACGGAGATATTTGGTAACGAATGCTGCCAAGGTCGCCTGCTTTTACCTTCTGTACCCATTTCGGCTCGCGAATCAATTCCCGTCCGAGTGCAGCCAAAGTTGCCCCCGCGTTGACAACTTCTTCTGCGTCTTCCGGCCGCTCAATCGATCCAATACCGATCAGAGGTTTTTTTTGATCCAGAACCCGAACGAATTTAGTTAAGATCGGCTCCTTGTCAT
This sequence comes from Paenibacillus sp. E222, assembly GCF_013401555.1. Taxonomy (NCBI): domain Bacteria; kingdom Bacillati; phylum Bacillota; class Bacilli; order Caryophanales; family Paenibacillaceae; genus Paenibacillus; species Paenibacillus sp. E222. The sequence goes on along the minus strand of NZ_CP058552.1, from coordinate 3,547,190 downwards.
CGGGTTGGTTTAAAGAGGTTCGTTTGTAACTTCCCATCGACAAATGAATGTAATCAACCCGAGTGTTCGTCAGAGCCTGGGCAAAAGCCAGGGAGTCTTCGAGCTGGATGCCCGGCATATGAATTTCTTCGGGTGAAATCCGATAACCGAGGATGAAGGGTTTATCCACATGGGCATCGATAACCGATGCAACCTCCTGAATGACTGCCAGCGGAAATCGCATACGATTTTCAAAGCTGCCACCCCACTGATCGGACCGTTGATTGGAATTGACGGAGAAAAATTGCTGCAACAGATACGTGTTGGCCCCGTGAAGCTCTACTCCGTCAAAACCAGCTTGTATGGCCCGCAAGGTTGCCCTGCCGAAGTCCTTAATAATGCTTTCGATTTCCTCAGGTGTTAATTCACGCGGCGTCTCCGAGTCGATTGGATGTGCGGCAGCGATTGCACTCGCACTGGTGGGTTGTACACCTCTTAGCGTTTTGGAGTTTGTTTTGCGCCCTGCATGAAAGATTTGTACAACGGCTTTCGTTCCGTCTTTCTGAATGGCTCTTGCAATTTTGGACAGTCCTTTGACTGTAGAATCACTTGCAATGGAAAGCTCACCTTCGAAGCCTTTTCCTCCATCGGTTACATACGCAACACCTGTAATGATCATCCCAGGGCCACCCGCCCGTTCGGCATAATAATCGACTTCATCATTGGTGATGGAACCATCGAAGAAACTGGACATCGTTGTCATTGGCGCCATGACCACTCTATTTTTCAGCGTAAAACCATTCGCAAATGTATAAGGCTGCAAGAAATTACGATTATTATTTTCCATACATATCTCTCCTTTTATTAGGCTTGTTCAGCCTTGTCTCTGTTTCATGAGTTATTGTATAGTAGGGTGAAATGAGAGTATAGTATGCACTTAAAAGGTAGATACTATCTAAAAGGAGAGTGGAATATGGAAACTGCTGAGGAAGTAAACGTTAGACCATTCACACATGCCATGTCGTTGATCGGTGGAAAATGGAAAATGCATATTTTGTTTTGGTTATGGAAAAAAGAAACATTGCGATATGGAGAATTGAAAAGAGCCTTGGATGGAATTACACATAAAATGTTAAGCTCTCAACTGAAGGAATTAGAGGCCGATCAATTAATTATTCGTACAGAGTACCCACAATTACCGCCAAAAGTAGAATACTCTTTGTCTCGTGAAGGATTAACGCTGATGCCTGTGCTGGAGATTCTCTGCGATTGGGGTAGACAGAATCTTGCTGATTTGCAGAAGAATTAGTGAAAGGGTTGACGCGAAGGATGTTTTCCCTCTCTACTTCAGTGGTATGACTACTACGTAAGGCTCTGTCGTTTTAATCCGTAGTGATCGAACGACTGCCCCTACCATTTAAGGTAATCTAGTAGGAGCAATGAGAAGCTATGACTAATATTGGTGACAAAACGCAAATTAAGGTTACTATATTAGTGGAGTAAGGGAAGATTTTGAACCTTACAAGACTCCAAGACTGGTGGATTCAGTCTTACTGTTATCAGTAATATAGTCATTCAGCTATTTTGGCTCGAACATACAAAAAACTACCTTTTCTAGTTCTGGTGGTTAAGTTCACCTTATTATCTTGTAATTACCGCACTACGCTCAGCTATCATTATCCGTATTGCAATATATATCATTGTACAACCAAGAGAAATAATAGGAATTTTAGAATCAATAGAGGCTTGATCAATTCTGCAAAAATCTGCTACATTACCAAAGATGTCATAACACATTCGGAAAATTTCAGATTCCGGGAAGAGTGCTAAAATTCCTATGGCTGCAGAAATAATATAAATAAAGCACCCAACATACTTTAATACTTTAGAAAAGGTATTTGATGAGAGACTTCGAGAAGCATGAATCATATCTCCAATAAAAAATGTTAGTCCAGCTAGTGATAAACATGTGCAAACTTGCCCTGATGCTTTCATTAAAAATCCGAAGGTGCAAACAATACAACCAATTGCTATTAGAGATGCCTTAGACATTTATTATTCCCCACTTTTTATTTCTGATCTTGCCAACTCAATTAATAAATATTCGTTCAAATATATAGATGGAAAAATTAGAGATCTAATCCTTTTTTTCAAATCATTATTCCCCTGAGATTTTGTACCTGTCTGATCAACTTAAAATTAATTAAAACTGATAAGTTGATTTTCTGTGACCTCGAACGTTTGATCATAATTATAATGTAATCAACAAACCACACCCACCACAAAGAAAAAAGCCCTTTCTGTGCAAGGACTTTTACGTATGATCTGTAGTGGGCTCGAACCACTGACCCCTACCCTGTCAAGATAGTGCTCTCCCAGCTGAGCTAACAGATCATGATATTTAATTGTTTGCCAATCAAGTAACAGTATCATACCAAGTAACCGTGTTCATTGTCAATCGTTATATTGGTAATATTTTATTCGAATTGGTGCACAATAAAGGAATGATTACCATTTTGATGACGAGGTGACTTCCATATGAGGAATATGAGAGAACGTAAGCTGCGTTTCATTATCACTGCCAAAAACGTAGCCTGTCTGATTGCGCTTGTTGCATTAATATACGTTTCTGTCGGTTGCAGTTTGGAACGGGATGAACATACCGTACAATTTCAACAGTTAAAAGAGCCCAAAGAGGTGAATGATGACCTGCCCGTTTGGCTGGATGTGTATTCCAAGTCTGTTGTGCATGACGTGTACTCCCCACAAGGCAATGTTGAAGTCTTACCCTGAGGAACAGGATGTCGCATTTCACTCATCTTCGTCCCACTTCTTGGAGTACGCCTTCTTGGTCACATAATACAACAAAGCAATCATGCCGGCCGCCATTAAAAGGGTGATTGCCATCACTCCTGCCATACCCATGGTTCATCCCTCCTCTCCCAGTATGTTCCAGTCTTAACTATACAGGAAAAGCATTTTTTTGTATAATTCAGTCTGATAGCGTAGAGCAGAAAGAAGGTATAGAATTGGCAGCTGAGATTAGTTATGTAACTACTGAAGAACAACTTCAGGAAGCATTGGATATTCGCAATCATGTTTTTGTCATCGAGCAGCAGGTGCCTGCTGACATTGAGATCGATCAATATGATATCATCAGCCCTGATGTGCATCACGTATTGTTAAGTACAGATGGACAGGCTGTAGCTACAGGGCGTCTGATCTATTACACCAAGGATACCGCCAAAATGCAGCGTATCGCTGTTCTCAAATCTCATCGTGCTTTCGGCTACGGGCGTGTGCTGCTGTTAGCCATGGAAGAACGGGCACGCGAATTGGGACTTTCCTACTCTGTTTTGGACGCACAATGCCAGGCGCAGAAGTTCTACGAAAAGCTCGGATATGAAGTAATCTCGGAAGAGCCTTTTTATGATGCAGACATTCTGCATGTTCGGATGCAAAAGAGCCTGTAAATTATCACTGCGAGCGATATGAAGCCATGCTATGCATACTTTTTTTTGATCCGGACAGGCTAAAGAGGAAACCAGATTCCTATTTGGTCAAATAAGGAGAGTGTGACATCATGGATCAAACGACACGCGAAAGCTTCACAGCAGTACAAAAAAATGGTGACGGTGATCTGACAGCGTTCCAAACTTCATCCGGACGTGTGCTGGACTACCAACAAGCACTGGCAGAAGTCAAAGCAGGAGCAATTGCAGGTGTAAACGTCTTTAAAGGCAGAGACGGCGAAATGTACATTCGCGGTGATGCAGACGGCGACCCAACCAATAACCTTGATCAACTTCCTATCTTCTAATAGATGTATGCTGCCTCACATGGCGCCAATCCGGCATTCCGGGTTGGCGTTTTTTACGTTTTAATATTCGGTAAAATATTTCACGGCATCTCCAGCGGGTGGGCTTTTACGAATGGGCTGTTGTTCCTGCTCCCATGCTTGCAGAATTAATATGCCTTCCAGCGTAGACTTGTTTTCCCACACAATATGCTGCCTGCGCTCAAGCTCCAGCAGTGACTCATGAATGAACGCCTTGCTTCTGCCCGTCTTATTCTCCAACTCATCCATTCGTGGCACCCGGCGACGCTGCCCCGCATAATTAACAATAATACGCAAAATTTTGCGTTCAAAATCATTCAGCATATTTCTTCCTTCCCTTCCTTATGGAGTACGGGACGCCATGCCAGAATACCTTGTTCCAGAAATGTTCGGGGTGCCCCCTCTTTCCCTGCGGATGCTCTAATCTTCCCTTCCCGCACACTGTTGATTCGAATCTGCCGCTGTGTAATATGCCCTGCACGATCCATGTAGACGAGTTCAACCATCTGACCAATATATTTCCCTAGCATAATCATCCCTCCAATAAGAACATGTGTTTGTTTTATTATTATATGCGAACATAAGTTCTTTATTCAACAACTAAAAAAAGGATTTTTTTGAAATTAAAAAACCAGACTCACTCCCTTTTACAGAGAAGTCTGGTTCCTATCTTTCTTGCTGTGCAGTTCTTGTTCAGTTCAACGTCGATCCGATTCCGTGAATTGTACTTTTTTCAGCTGCTGGGTAGACGGGTTAAAATCGACATTCACAAATACAGCAAATTGTTTACCGTCTTTATTACGTACCCATAACTTGAACTGTTCACGGGATTGGTCTGCTGTTAACGAGGTGCGGCCAATGTGTTTGTAATCCAAGATGTCCACGTTGTACTTGGTTTGCGTTTCCTTCACTGCAATGATTCCCCACTTCGCATAATCCGGAATTGCCGTTGCTGAACTTGTTGCTAGTCCACTTAAACTTAGTATCACCGTCATCAGGGCTACGATGAGCATTCTCATATCATTCACTCCTTGGGCAATGTTTACGTTAGCCTGCCCTGTAGAAGTTTATTTTACACCAGTAGACGAATGATAAACGTAATTGGTTGCTGGAGCGATTGAATCGTACTAATCGCCATCTTATACCGTTCAATTGGTGATTTGAAGCTCATCCCCAAGTCACCCTCCAATAAAAGATTTCGCGGTAGTGGATCTTCCGGCTTTTCCAAACCGTACTTTTCTATAAGCTCATCTCGTGTTTGTTGATCCAATTCACTCGGATAATTTGCATATGCTGCCGTAACATCGCTACATCCAAAAACGACAAGCAGCAGGACACCCCATCCCACCATAATCCAACGTTTGCGCACTCTCAGTTCTCCTTCATTTAAATCAGATAATGACAACCATACTTAACTTCATTCGTCCTGATTGTACATAAATAACATGGGATTGGAAATAACAAATGCAGGCATCATTACATACGCCTTAAGCCTCATTTGCAAAATTATGGGTTTAGCGTATCCGATAAACGTGTAATAGGCCATGACAGCATCACTTCATTATTCTGAGCAATCATTTCGAGGAGGTTATACCCGAATGTTCAAACGTATGGATGAAATCGCAATTGAAATCCCCAATGTCGAGAGACCAGACCCGAATGCAGCGGCAGCGATACAAGAATTGCTGGGTGGTAAATTCGGAGAAATGTCAACGTTGAACAACTACCTCTATCAATCCTTTAACTTTCGCTCCAAGGAAAAATTGAAACCCTTCTACGATCTGGTGATGAGTATCACCGCCGAAGAATTAGGTCATGTGGAGCTTGTGTCTCATGGTATTAACAAATGCCTTAGAGGTTCTACCGATTACAAAGAGCCGGATAATACACCACTCGGTTCTGTGAAGGATGCACGTCTGTCTTATCATTTCCTTGCTGGCGCACAGGGAGCAATGCCTTTCGACTCGATGGGCAATCCGTGGACCGGAGCGAATGTCTTCAACAGTGGCAATCTGGTCGAAGATCTGCTGCATAACTTTTTCCTCGAATGCGGAGCCCGCACACATAAAATGAAGGTTTATGAAATGACCGATCACCCCGCAGCCCGGGCAGTTGTTGGCTATTTGCTGGTACGCGGCGGCGTGCATGTGGTCGCTTATGCTAAAGCGCTTGAGATTGCAACCGGAGTGAATGTAACCAAATTGGTACCGATTCCATCCCTGAGCAACAAATCTTTTAAAGAGGCGTGGAAATACGAAGAAAAAGGTCTACACACCAAGCTGTATACCTATAGTGATAAAGACTTTACTGCGATCAGTCAGATCTGGAAAGGGACACACCCCGAAGATGGACAACCGCTGGAAGTCATTCAAGGCGTACCTGAAGGTTATCCGATTCCTGAAGCTCCCCCGGTGGAAGAAGAATTCGCCCCAGGCATTTCGCAGGAAGACTTCCAGGAAATTGCACGTCGTCTCAAAATGGCGGGAAATATTGCGGATTAAGGCAGCGTTATGTAATGGATGTACTAGCTGTTGTTGTTGATATGGCATGAAAATGGATAAAGCCCTCAGATCTTGCTGCTTAAGTGGCAGGATCGAGGGCTTTTATTAATGTATTAAAACATGGATTTAATGCTGTTGATGAACTTTTGCCCTGTGTTTGGCTCTGTAAGTGTAATGTCCCACATCACTATTTTGGTCATCAGATTTGAACCATCGGTTATTACTTTTATAGTCAGTTCTTTAACTCCCTTTAACGGAGTTTGAAAAGAGTCAGGATGGTTCTCCGCACTGTTCGCTGATACAATCAAGGAATAGATTTCTGTGCCATCGGCGATAAAGCTTATTGTAATAGGCTCATGGCTTGCTGTTCGGATGACATCGTCCGGTATAGCGAAATAACCTTTCATATTTTTGTATTTTCCATTTAAGAGATATGAAAACTCATTCGTTTTTTGTATTTCTCTACTGTACAGATTGATTTTAGGCTCAACATTTGTCTGGCCTACTGTAAAACTGGAGAGTTCTTCATCCCATACTACAGCCCCGTCACTCAAAGCAAGTTCATTCAGTGCAACACTTTTTCCGTCAACGTTTTCTAAATAATGATTGAGGCCGCCAACAACAGTGATCGTACCTATTGAAAAAATAATCGCTGTCAGGAAGATTCGAATAAGTCCTTTTAATGTGTTCCGATGATGCCTTATTATCCTCTGCGCCCCATATCCCACGGCAGCCCCTAAAGTATTAATCAGGATATCGTCTATATCAAACGCACCTAAACGGGAAATCATTTGCACTGTCTCTAACATCGAAATACAGAGAACGAATATACTGATAAAGCGAATAAACCCACAGCGAAAGAGGAGCGGAATGACCATTCCGAAGGGGATGAATGCTATAAAGTTCCCCATTTCAAAAAACCAAATCTTAAAATCTCTCCCCATTGGAAAATGTAAAGGAATTCCTTGAAGGGATAAGCTGTATCGCAAGCCCTGATCAGGACTGGACGAGCTTCTATCGAAGCCCAGGAATAAGAAATACAATGTTAAACAAGTATACAACGATAACAACACAATGATGAATTTTCTTGATTTTCCTTGATACAAAATCAAAATCACACCTTCTTTTTTCAATAAAATTCTACACCATCATATTATTCCTACACTACAATTTGCAGAGGTCGCCAAAACCGACTCCTCACGTTGACTCATCACTTCAATCAGCATGTTGGCTCCCAGTCGAAATCCCTGAATAAATGCAGCTTCGCTATGCATACCATCACATTGACCACACAAGTCGAACAACTGTTCAAGCTCACGGAATTCGTCCTCGCTCAATCGATTCTTCCATTGTTCTGTCAGAGCCGCAATTTGCCGCCCTAATAATTGGTATTCAGGATGTGTCGGCATCATCGTCTCATCCGGGCGAAGTCGCCCGTTATAAAGTGCTTCCAAAATTGTATTCATGTGCATCCTCCCAGAAATGGATTCGCATCGACTTGAATGAGCGTTCTGCACATGGTAGGATATTTATGCAGTCAGCTCATTCTCATAGTGATTGCGGGATAGGAAGCAGCGCTGTTCTTCTCGGGACTCACGCTGCTTCCTTTTTCTATTTTTGGAGCTCGTCGTAAATCCTCTCAATCCCTTTGCGAACGATGTCTGATCGGTTCGTATTCAGCTTCTCAGCCGAAGCATCGAGCTTGTTCATAATTTCTTGATCAACACGGATTTTGATCGTTTCGCTTTTGGGATTGTCAGACAGCGGACGTCCCATCTTCTTGGCGGACATTGCTTCACCTCACTTTTTGTGCCAACAATAATAGCATAGTTGTTGTTGGCACAAAAAGTCAACGGATTCGTAAAACATACGTTCGTTTTTTCGTGGATTGCAGACTAAACATAAGTAGATCGTTAGCCCAACTCCGAAACAAAATATCACTCATGTTATATGTAATAATGCTTGTACTTTAATGAATGATCTGTTTTTGACAAAAAACAACCCCGAAAGGCATTAAGCCGTTCAAGGTTGCTAAGGACTGCTCTTTAGTATGAACTTTTCTGAATCACTGAACTACTTTTTATTGTATTTTATTCAGCAATGGTATTATAACCTCATCCAATTTCTCAAGCAGCTCACTTTTTGTAGGATTTTTCAAAATTCTTTCCAAATCAACCTTCAATCCTATTAGATATCGCGAAGGCAATCTACTGACTAAACCACTGAGCATAAAATATTCCCACTGTGGATCTTTTGTTTTAAATACATTTTGAATATGAGGAACAAGTTCTTCTCCAAATCTTAAAAGTAAATCTTCGACGGATTTCGAAATGGGCCAATTTCCATCTTGCAACCACTCCATCAGCTCAGGAATGATATCTCGCAACTCTTCATTACCGAATTCACTTAACTTACGCACCGCTTCAAAATCGGACTTGTCGCGGGGAAGCCACTCCCTAATATCCATTTAAATTTCCTTTCTCATCTAATTATCTAATTATCGATATGCAAAATGAAATACTCCCTCTGTTACTCGACTGGCTCTACATCCTCTACTCTGATCTCAATCTCATCTTGATTCTCCGTCGTTGACATCGCATCTCTCATGCGAATAGTCCACGTCCCTACATCCTGATAAAATTGTACATCTACAATCACAGGAATACTTATCTTTTCTCCATCTGGTGTGAACAGTCCAACCCGAATCGCATCCTCCTCACTCATATGAGCACCATCTGGGGTGGCCGGACTGGATACAGCAATCGTTCCCGCTCTGGCTTGTCCAGGGTAAGGCTCGTTTTCGGGGCTGCCATCCGTCCAGATCTCAACATAGGAGCCGATCTGCGGATCAGGCGCATTGGAGAACCATTTTGCCGGATAATACCGACTTTCTCCTCCGTTCGCACCGAAGTCTTTATACGCAGGATCAACCACTAGAATGGAATCGTCTTTGCGCTCAACCACATAACCAGTGAATTCATCTTCACTTGGTGTATTCGCTTGAGTTTGCACAGAATTACAATCGATATGTCCTGAACATCCAGTAAGGCATACGATCAGGATTGAGAGCGATATCAGAGCTCGACGAAGATGGAACATAGGTAAATCCCCTTTATTAAAACCTATTTCTAATTTCAACGTTCCATATATGGTTATTGTTGCATGCAAACATATGTTTATCATAAACTTGAGGGCAACAAAATTACTTCTTTCTGTACTGCTTGTACCCATACCTTCCCCAGATCACTAATGTCACGCATAACAAGAGGGCACAGTATGCCCAGGTAAAAAATAAAGCCAATCCCAGCCCGATGTTGGCTCCTATATATCCCCCGCGTAACTCCGTATATAATGCATACCCCAATGGTACGCTACCTAAAATAAAAAGTCCGATTAACCATCCGCGCCAACGTTTAACAGATCCCTCTCTATCCTTGGAATTCTTTTGGATGCCTTGAGCCAGTATAATCAATATTAAAATCAATATTAGCCAGGTTATGAAAATGTACAACATAACGTTTGTCTCCTCTCCTTCAAATTCCCCTTATTTTTGTACAAAGGATTTCCGCCTGTTTGTCCATTGTACTACCCTCCCGCTTTCAATAAACTTATCACATTGACTAAATAGATAAATGATTATCATTATCCAATAAGTAATCTATGCGGGAGGAACTATAACGATGAAAGCAACACGCAAGCTCAGTACCCTTATACTCATGATTACCCTGATTGGTGGGCTGTTATCAGCCTGTAGCAGCAAAGCAGAGCCATCCACTACAACCGCTGAAGCAGAATCAGGTGAATCCACCACCTCAACTCAAGCTCAGTAACGTGATAATAAAAAGTAGAAAAAGACGCCTTCGTCTTACTCAGGATCATGAGTAGACGAAGGGGTCTTTTTTAAATTCATATACTGCTTTCTTATGCAGAGTCAGCGTTCACGAACTTTCTGTTACGTTCAGGCGCCAAACTGTGCATAATGCAGACGGCTGTATACACCACCTGCTGCAAGCAGTTCCTCATGACGCCCCTGCTCTGTGATTCCATGCTCGGCAACCACAATAATGCGATCCGCATTTTTGATCGTAGCCAATCTGTGGGCAATGACCAATGTAGTCCGTCCTTCGGACAATTCCGCAAGGGATTGCTGGATCGCTGCTTCTGTCTCCGTATCCAGTGCAGATGTAGCTTCGTCCAAAATTAGAATCGGAGGATTCTTCAGGAACATACGCGCAATGGACAAACGCTGTTTCTGTCCGCCGGACAGCTTCACACCGCGTTCACCAATTAACGTGTCCATTCCTTCCGGCATGGAAGTGATCAGTGTTTCCATCTGTGCACGACGAGCTGCCATCCAGATTTCTTCTTCTGTTGCATCCAGCTTGCCATACGCGATATTCTCACGAACTGTTCCATCGAACAGGAACACGTCCTGCTGAACAATTCCAATCTGACTGCGCAATGAATCCAGCGTCATATCTTGAATCTCCTGACCATCGATCGTGATGCGACCTTCCAGCACATCATAGAATCGAGGCAGCAGACTGCACAGGGTTGTTTTCCCTGCACCGGATGGTCCAACAAGGGCCACGGTTTCACCAGCGTGAATATTCAGATCAATCCCTTTCAGAACAGGCTCCTGGTCCGAATAGCCAAAGGTCACCTGCTCATAACGGATATCTCCACGCAGATGAGATACGGTAGCGGCACCTGGTCGATCTTCAACGTCGGGCTCCATATCGAGCAATTCTGTATACCGTTTGAAACCTGCAATCCCTTTTGGATACGTCTCAATAACGGAGTTGATCTTCTGAATAGGTGTAAGAAACACATTGGACAGCATAATAAAGGCAATAAATTGACCGTAGCTCATACTGCCATTAATGACAAACCATGTGCCACATACCAGCACAAAGAGGGATACCAGCTTCATCAGCATATAACTGATCGAAGAGTTCCAAGCCATGATTTTGTACGCGATCAGTTTGGTCTGACGGAAACGGCTGTTGTTTACAGCGAATTGTGCTTTTTCATGCTCTTCATTCGCAAAAGCCTGAACCACGCGAATACCACTTACATTGTTTTCTACACGTGCGTTAAAATCTGCTATATCCCCGAACATTCGGCTAAAGGCCTTGGACATTTTGCTGCCAAAATACAAGGATAGATAAATAATGAGCGGCACGATGATAAATGTTAACACGGCCAGATTTCCGTTAATACTCATCATGATGCTGAATGCACCAATCAACGTCATGACTGCGATAAATACATCCTCCGGACCATGATGGGCAATCTCGCCGATATCCATCAGGTCATTGGTCATACGAGAGACCAGATGTCCGGTTTTGGTATTGTCAAAGAAACGGAATGATAGCTTCTGTACATGATTGAAAAGTGCCTTACGCATATCGGTCTCGATGTTTATACCAAGCTTATGTCCCCAGTATGTAACAACAAAGTTGAGGAACGAGTTTAATAGATAGATCGCGAGCAGCGCAAGACATGCCCATAATATCCAGTCCCAGCGTCCCCCTGGCAAAAGGTCATCCACGACTCTATTAACTGCCAGCGGGAAGGCCAGTTCCAGCAGAGCTACGAATATCGCGCAGCTAAAGTCCAGAATGAACAGCTTTTTGTAAGGCCTGTAATAGGCAAAGAAACGGCGAAGCATGGACTGAAGCCCTCCTTATAGCAACCATACCATCATGATTGCTTTCTATTTCGTTTTGCTCAAGAGATACAGGAAGTACGGGGCACCAATGATGGCGACCAGAATACCTGCCGGAATCTCGGAAGGCTGCAAGATTACGCGTCCCAGCGTATCTGCAACAAGCACAAGCAATGATCCGACCAATGCGGATGCAGGCAAAAGGAACTGATGTTTGGGTCCCACGAGACGACGTGCCAGATGCGGACCTATTAGACCCACAAAACCAATGCCGCCACTGACGGATACGCATGATCCGGCTAGTCCCACGGCTGCAGCCAGCAGGATCAGTCTTTCGCGCTCCACCGGAGCGCCGAGACCACTCGCTGTTTGATCCCCAAGGTTCAGTACATTAAGCACACGGGCTTTATACAGAACAAGCGGCACAAGGACAATGAGAAACGGCAGCAATGCAGATACGAATTTCCAGTTGGAACCCCAGATGCTACCTGCCATCCAGGTGGCTACAAATTGATACTTCTCCGGACTAAGCCGAAGTGTTAACACGATCATGGCTGAGCTGATCCCTGCCGCTACCCCAATCCCTGTAAGCAGCATGCGTGTAGGCATGAGACCCTCTCCCTTTTTGTAAGAGAGCACATAAATCAGAAATGCAGCAAAAGTTGCCCCGATCAGGGCCAGGATGGGCAGCAAAAATACAGGAGCCGCCGTTGTTGTCGGGAAGAAGGAGACAAACAACATAACAACCAATCCGGCTCCAGCGTTGATACCGAGAATCCCTGGATCAGCCAGAGGATTTCGGGATACCCCCTGCAGAATACAACCGGATAATGCAAGTCCCGCACCGACAAGAACCGAAATGACGATACGCGGCAAACGGAATTCAAACAGGATCAGTTCCTGCTTTGCCGTCCCACCGCCAAACAAGGTCCGCATCACCTCAAGAGGGGAAAGCCGGGTGAACCCTGTATTCATACTGATAATAAAAGCGGTAATAATTAACGCACCCAGTACAATCATGACAATGGTGCTTTTTGTTCTCTTTTTGCGTTCTGCTCCAACCAGAGTTGAGGATTCCATCGTTACAGAGTCCTCCTTTCTTTACGCGCCAGATAGAGGAAGAAAGGTACCCCAATTAGGGCAACCAAGGCGCCAATTGGCGTCTCATATGGCGGGTTAATCATACGTGCAGCCAGATCCGCGAATACGAGCAGCAGACTGCCCATGACAGCGGAACATGGAATAATCCAGCGATAATCGACCCCAACCAATTTGCGTGTGAGATGGGGAATGATAAGCCCAACAAAACCAACAGCACCAACCACGGATACAGCTGTACCTGCGAGGATTAGGACAACAATCAGACCAACCAGTTTGATCAAGCCAGTACGTTGACCCAATCCAACGGCGATATCTTCCCCCAAGCTAAGCAGCGTAATGGAACGGGAGATAATAATCCCTGCAATAAGCGCAGCCAAAACCCAAGGGAACATGACTTCCAACTGGGACCATTTCGTGCCGGCTACACCGCCCGCTGTCCAGAAAGCGAGGTCTTGTCCAATTTTGAAATACAGTGCAATCCCTTCACTGAGTGCTGACAGCATCGCTGACACTGCCGCCCCCGCCAGAACGAGCCGGAGAGGTGTAAGTCCGGATTTGGAAGCCGCACCGAAACCATAGACCAACAGAACCCCAAGTCCTGCACCCAAGAAGGAGTACAGAATGATATACATATATGGCATGCCCGGGAAAAAGGCAAAGCAGATAGCAAGCGCAAATCCTGCGCCAGCATTCAGTCCGAGCAGCCCGGAATCAGCCAGCGGGTTACGGGTCATCCCCTGCATAATGGCACCGGCTACTGCGAAGCAGGCACCCACCATCGCTCCGCCAAGAATACGCGGTAATCGAATCTCCCATATAATCTGATGCGGAGTCAGTTCAGGATTAAAGTTAAAAATGGCCTCCCATACCACGCTCAGCTTGATATCTGCCGCCCCAAACGAAATGGACAACGCCATACCCAGCGCGAGCAGCAGAATCCCCCCGGTCAGGATCAATGTGGCAGCCCAGGGACGAGTGTGTATTTGGGCTGTAGGTGATTCCGTAGGTTGACTTGCTGATGAAACTTTCGAACTCATATGTCCCCACCCTTGTTATGAGTGGTGTAGACGCATCCTATGTACATAACATTCACCTCTCTATTAATACATAACTGATATTGATTCTCATTCCCATAGACCATTGTATGTCAACTAGCTGTCTCTGGCAATGGACAAATGGGACATGTTTATTGCATAAATGAATTTTTGTACTAAAAAAAGCTGCATGGAGTATAAGAACTCCAATGCAGCACCTTGGTTTGAGATATGATTTAACGACTATGTACAGCAGTCAATGCTGCCAGCACATCCGGCACATCCGTAATAATTCCCTGAACACCCATGTCGATCAATTCCTGCATTTCAGCAGGATCATTCACCGTGAACGGGTGTGTTGCAATTCCCTGAGCCAAAGCAGCAGCAACTTCTTCTCGTGTTACAGCAACCTTGTAGGGATGCAGAGCAGAAGCTTCCAGTTTAGCCGCATAATCATATGGGCGGTACAGCTTTTCCATATATAAAATTGCTGTGCGAATTTCCGGGGCAAGACGTTTGCACCTCACTAACGAGGCATGATTGAAGCTAGATAGAATCACCTGTTGTTCCATGCCCCAATCCCGAATCGCTTGGATCAACTTTTCTTCCATTCCCTTATAGCTAACAATACCATTTTTCAATTCCAGGTTAAGTAGGATGTCTTTCCCACGAACCAAATCAAATAATTCATCCAAAGATGGAATACGTTCTCCAGCAAAATCGGCATGGAACCAAGCTCCTGCGTCCAGCGTACGCAATTCTTCAAACGATTTATCCTTGACCCAGCCTTCTGCTCCGGCAGTGCGGCTTAACGTCTCATCATGTATCAGTACCAGTCTACCATCACTGGACAGCTGGACATCCGTTTCAATGCCTGTCGCTCCAAGCTGAAAACTTCGTTCAAACGCAACCATTGTATTCTCGGGACATACGGCAGATGCTCCCCTATGGGCGATATTTTCTATTTTTTTCATTCCAGCGCCTCCTGAGTTCAACATTAACTCTATGATTCTCACTATAAACGCAGTTTGTCATACCTGTATTAACAGAGCGTTTAATTGCATGCCCCGTCCGTGAATAGGGCAACGTCTTGGAGGGCTGGGGATTCACTCATTTTGTGAACTCAATCTGTAAAGCAGACATAATATAATATCAGTCATAGACAACTGCACTCCGCTGTAAGGAGGTCGCCCATTGAAACCCCTAACGAAGAACAGATCTGTATCTCCCAAATCTCCCTCCAAAAAAGCTCCCTTGCTCAGAGTTTCTGCCAAAAGCAGTTCTGGCAAACCCAACAACAAAACAAGAACGCGCCCTGGACCACGCCAACACATGAAAAAGGCATCTGTTCGGGGGCTCTCTGTTCCAGACAAAACAAGTAATCAATCATCTGCTCTTGAAGAACAACATCAACTGGATAAGTTGGCTTTTATCGCTGCCATCCTTGCTCTTATTGCAGCCGCAATTGGACTATACATTGCCTGGAGAACACTCAGTTTGCCTGGTGGTGGTGCTGAGGTAACGGTCTAACTCCTCTTGCCCCGCTCTGTCTCTCTTTTCCATGGAGACGGAGTTCTTTTTTTGCAGACAGAAAAAAACCGTTCCCCTGAGACGCCAGCCATACCGGCGTCTCTTTGGAAAGGCCATTTCTTCATCGGGCGTTGCCCCGGCGACCATGTCACCGTCCCGGAATGGCTAACCGAATTACAGAATGAATGTACGAGAGATGATAACGAGCAGGATAAACAACACCAGAATTGCGCCTGTTGATGTCCATGCTCCACCGGCAAACCCACCGTATCCGTAACCGTATCCTGTGCCTTTGATTTCGCTCATGAGTGACACTCCCCTCTTTTAAGAAAGTACACTATAGACTATGTTTGGAGAGGGAACTTGCTTGGGCACATCGAAAAGTTTTCTGCTGGAGCGGGTAGTTACTTATCCTGAAGCTGAGACCACTTCTGGGTCAACTGTGCCGGAATATAGGATGACATCCGGTTCAACAGTTCAGCCGGATCGGATTCCAGACTCCATAGACTAAGATGTGAGGTATTGGAAAAACCTTCATGCACGCTGTGATCAACCATTTTCATCAATGGCTCGTAATATCCGTTTACATTTAACAAACCGACAGGTTTACGATGAATGCCGATCTGTGCCCAGCATAGAACCTCGAATAATTCTTCAAATGTCCCCATACCACCAGGAAGAGCCACAAATCCGTCGGACAGCTCGGCCATCGTTGCCTTGCGTTCATGCATCGTACCTACTTCAATCAGCTGCGTAAGGCCTCCATGTACAACCTCTCCCCGGAACAAACCAGTCGGCATGACACCAATCACTTCTCCACCCTGCTCCAGAGCAGCATCCGCGACGGCACCCATTAATCCCATACATGAACCGCCATAGACAAGTGCGTACCCGCTATCGGCGATCTGTTTACCCAAGTTGATAGCCTGCTGTGTGTAATCGGGGTGATTTCCCGGGTTGGAGCCTGCAAAAACACATATACGTTTCAATGGGTTTCACTCCTTCTTGATATCTATTTCATTAGTGTACAACATGAATGTAAATACTATGTTACATCACACATCATACACAAGTGAATAAAAAAAACCCGACCGTTTGCAGCCGGCCGGGCTCCCATACTTAGTACACATCATTTAGAAGGGGTTGTTATACTGTTTACTATAAAGGCCGAACATTAAATCCATATGATCTTTGCATGAAATGAATATTAAATATCCGTGGACTTATCGTATTCCACGTCGTGAGCGCACCACAAACATATGCTTGTCCTTACGAAGAATCCGGCCGTCTGCAAGCTCAACCTGATCATCATTATGGCGTATAATTGTTGTGGATAATGCTACAATTTTGGCCCGACGCCAAATCATAACCTGTGATTTGAAATAGATGGCATTTTCAAACTGTACGGCCTTTTTCATCACATATCCAACCTTATGCACCTCGGAACGCGCTTTTTTCAAGGGAAGGCTCTCTTCAGGCAGAGGCCGGATCATTGCGATATTGTCGAACGATACCTTGATCCGCTTGGGTCCGATTCGTACACAATCCGCTTCTTCATCCCACTCGACCAGCGTTCCTTTCAGTGGCTCTCGTATGCCGGTTGCACGATATACGGCTACTTTCCGTCCTACCCAATGTCGCAATGCCATCGCCCCCCCGTTTGTCTAGTTTTCCGGTATCGTCCAATCAATCGGTTCAATACCTTTGGAGGTCAGAAATTCATTGGCTTTGGAAAAAGGACGACTGCCCAGGAAGCCACGATGTGCTGCAAGCGGACTTGGATGCGTAGACTCCAACACCAGGTGTTTATCCCGGTTAATGAATGCCCCTTTCTTCTGGGCATGACTGCCCCAAAGCATAAATACCATCGGTTCTGAACGTTCATTCAATGCCCGGATGACAGCGTCAGTAAACGTCTGCCAACCTAGTCCCTGATGGGAGTTCGGCTGTCCTTCCCGTACCGTCAGAACCGCATTAAGCAACAGCACGCCCTGCTCTGCCCAATGAACCAGCGATCCGTGATTCGGAATCGGCAGACCCAGATCCGCGTGAAGCTCCTTATATATATTTTTCAAAGAAGGAGGAACGCGCACCCCCGGTCTGACCGAGAAACTTAATCCTTGAGCCTGACCCGCTCCGTGATAAGGGTCCTGACCGATAATAACGGCCTTGACCTTATGGTACGGGGTCAGTTTAAGAGCCGAGAACAAATCTTCCTTGGGTGGAAAGATGGTCTGTGTTTTATACTCGGCGGCGAGTGCATAACGAATGTTGTTAAAATACTCGGCTTCAGTCTCTTCCTGAAGTACAGAGTCCCAATCATTTCCAAACATATGTAAAGGCTCCTTTCCCTGATGAATACATATCCGTGCAGTCCACATAACGAACTGCCACCTGCGTGAGCCGTATCCTACGACTCATAGACTATCCACCATTTTAACATAACCGGGGACCGCAGACCAGAAGTGTACCTCAGGGGGATAGGTTACCTGTATAACTAACGTTACTTGGGAGTGACCATAGAATAGCTAACACTGCAAACTGATACGCTTTGATTTTGTACTACAGCGTTAAAGCAAACCAGTACCTTGATTATAGAAAACTTATCAAACTTGAACGGGTACGCCTTCATCTTTATTGACCAATAGAGTGCTTATTCTTCTGAGACCCTCTTCAACAACCGAACGCGGACATGCCAGGTTCAAGCGGATACACCCGCCTCCATTAGCTACAAACATATGCCCATCTTCAAGTAATACCCCCGCTTGTTCAGCGAAAAACAAGGGCAGGTTTACATTTGTGGTGACGTATGCCGTAATATCAATCCATGCCAGATACGTAGCCTCCGGAATATGAAAGACTGCCTGTGGCAGATAACGTTTCACATACTGATCCACAAAGGCAAAATTGTCGTCGAGATACGTTTTCAACTGTTTCAGCCATTCGTCGCCATGTTCATAAGCCGCTTGAGTCGCTGCAATGCTCAGCGGATTTTTGAACCCATAATGGCGTTTCTGCCAGATCGTTCGAAGACCTTCATTGGCAATAATCACGTTCGAGAACATTAGGCCCGCCATGTTGAACGTTTTGCTTGGAGACATACAGGTAATGATTCGATCCGTATCCGGGAACAGCTTGGCAAGAGGCGTATGCGTCTTACCTGTACGCAGCAAGTCACAGTGAATTTCATCCGAGATTACCCATACGTTATGGTTCAGACAGATCTCACCCACACGTTGTAACTCTTCTGTTGACCATACCCTTCCTGACGGATTATGCGGATTGCAAAAAATACATAACGTGACTTGTTCATCCCTCGCTTTGGCTTCAAAATCTGCAAAGTCTATGGAATAATGTCCCTGCTCGTTGATCAGATCTGAGCAAACGAGTTCAAGATGGTTATGCTCCGACGCCGATTTGAAATAACCATAGGAGGGTGTCACAATCAGCACCTTCTCATTTGGTTTGCAAATATATTCAACTAATTCATATAGAGCGGGAATGATTCCATGTGATGTCTCCAGATGCTCCTTGGGAAAAGACCAGTCGTAGTATCTGTTCATCCAGTTGGAGACAGCTTCGTAGTATGCGGGATCGAATACCTGGGAGTACCCCATAATTTTCCGGTCCAAACGCTCCTTAACTGCTTCCCGTATTTCGGGAGGTGTGGCAAACTCCATATCTGCAATCCACATGCGAATAAATTCTTCATCCTTAAAGGGAAATTGCATATCTTCTGTTGCATTAAAAATATATTGACGGAAACCATCCGTATTCATGGCGTTGGTTCCTGTGCGATCGATAATCTCATCAAAATCATACTTCATAGCCTTCTGCGCCTCTTTCTCTCTGTTCTCCATCCTGGGATGAGGTTCTGGTAGTCACATTATTTCATGGCTCAGAAGTTCCATCAAACGCAATACAATCTATTCAGAAGAAACAAATTGATCTTAATGTTTCTTCTGAATAGGTTTTTTCATGAGAAAAGTGTTATATTTTTCGTAAAGATTGATTTTACCGAGGGGTTTCACCTTTTCTCATATTCTTAAGAAACTTAGCAGAAGGAGATCCGATATGAACACCATCAACAAAGAAGTGGGCAAGAAAATCCGTAATTTCCGCAAATGGAAAGGGTTAACGGTTCAGCAGCTGGCGGATCAGATTCACAAAAGTAAAGCTACTCTGTCCAAATACGAGAGCGGAGATATCACCCTTGATATAGTCACGCTGCATCAAATTGCTGATTCATTGAACATTCAGGTGGAGCAGCTGCTGTATATTGAACCGAAGCAAGCCTCTCCCCTTATGAATACGGTACCGTCCAGCTTTTTCAAAAATTCCACACGGTTTTATTCGTATTTTTATGATGGACGCAACAACAGCCTCATCCGTTGTGTCATTGACATGATGGCACAGTCGGACGCGAATCGTTATCGAACCGTGATGTATATGAACGTCAAGAATTTTGAGAATTATCAGGAATGCGAAAATATGTATTGGGGTCACACCGAGCATTACGACACACTCACCACGCTGATTCTGAAAAATCAGGCTACACCGCTGGAGAATCTGTATATTAACATTCTGGCATCTTTTCAGGAATCCGAGAAAAAGTGGGGGTTGATGGCAGGCGTTTCCTTCCGTCCCTTTATGCCCATCGCTTTGAAAATGTTATTCTCTCGAACACCCTTGTCTGAGAATCAGGAGTTATATAACGAACTGAAAATGTCTAAGGAAGATCTACGCACGTTAAAGATCTATAATATGCTCGCCGTTACCTAAACCTCAACAGAAGCTGATTGATTAGATTGTTGTTTGAGAATTAAGTTTGAGAATTAATCCATGTATAACAAGAAAAGGGCGGCAGTTATAAGCTATTACAGCTCATAAAAGCGCCCTGTTTGGATCAGATGTGTTTATTCATTCATACTTTGATTTAGATGCATCATTCGATTAGTTCTTGATCAAATCAAGGGTTTCGTCAAATAATTGCTTCTGTTCCTCAATCTTGTTTTCATTACCGATAACACAACGTTGCTGCTGTTCCAATATGGAAGATACCACTTCGGCAAAACCTATAATGTCACTTTCTGTTGTGTTTAACACTTCATCCCGTTCTTTCTGGAGATCGGCTTCAGTGACATTAGACAGGTAACATTCCAGAGAGAATGATCCTTCGCCATAAGGTGTTCTTGGTGTATCGAGGTCCTGGATGGCGCCAATGATATATCTCGTCATTTCCCGTGTGTCTGCTTTGAAATCCTTCAGGTATTGCGGCATCTCTTCATAAACTTTGTACGTTTTTTCGAGATTCGGGTCGCGGTACGATGCTACATAGCTGTCTCCATTACGTCTGAAGCCTGACATGCACCCGTATGCTCCACCCTTGGCCCTGATATTGTTCCACAAGTAATCCAGAGATAAAATCCCCTGCAAGACACGAAGCGAGCCGGTGTACGAATACCCTTTATCGATAAAATTACCTGTTTGAACGACATATTGGACTTCAGATGGAGATCTGAATCCTTCTTTGTGATGCACAGGTGTAAATGCCTCTTTTTCCTTGGCAACGTCCTGGGTGAACAGCTTCGCTTTCAAATCGGATACCTGTTTCTCCAAACCTTCATACCCCTGATCATCCGCAGTGTAACTTACAAGCAAGTTTTCCGGTCTGAAAATAAAGCTGGTCAACGATTGAAGACTGGTCGACAGTTCTTCTTTTCTAGCCTCAAAGTTCGCTTGAAGCTCCTCAAGCCACTGGTAAAAGGCAATACCGCTAACCGCTTCCCTGAAGTCTGCAACAGCCGAGTGTTTAGAGGTAGATCGACCAATCCCCGCTGAATGCCCTCCGCTGATCAGCTTGCGCTGCAGGTTGCCTTTCAACTGGGCAATAATCTCATATAAACGCTTCGAATCATCAAATTTGGACGTAAACACAATTTCGTTGATCATGTCAAAAGCAAATCCAAGTTTGTCATACAGCACTTTGGCGTTGAATTCATACGTAGCCTTGAAATCACGGTGCTCATGCGCGTTTGCATACGTACCGATGCCACTATGAATGCCCCCGGAATGAATATGGATTTCATTCGACAATTCATTAAATGAGAAATTCTGAGTGTCGACGTAACCGAGCACACTTTTCAGCAATCCAACATACGGCAGCAAACGCCGTGGGACTTCCTTAATATCGAACAACAGTCTCAGATAACCGATCCCGTTGGTATAGATATTATGGTGCAGTACCGTTGTACCTTCGACCTGATTTACCGTCTGATACAGCGTCGATGCTTTCGGTTCAATATCCTCTATCGATAACGTCGGAATCACCTGTTGTTGCTCCTTGGTTGACGGTGCATTCTGGTACTCGGCGAGAGCCTCGGTTCTCTGAATGAGCTGCTGAATCTCTTCCTGACTCAGTCCCGCCTGAACTGATTTCAGATGTGCTTTCAAAGCTTCTTCTTTACGCGCGTTCAATCCTTTATCCGGCGTGACAGCAACGAAGGAAGTATGCGTATTTTTCAGTAAATACGTATCAATCAACTTTTCGAAGTAACCCTCAGTCATCTTCGTTCTGAGCTCGGCGAATACGTCATTTGCTTCCAAATGAGTAAATGGAGCATCGACATCATACAGCCAGCTTTGCAATGAGGAGAAACCGTAGATTAATCCTTTGGGCATTCTTCCATAATCGGCTTCGCGGTGGTTGAATTCATAGGAATTAATACCTGCGAGCAGCGCTTTTGGATCAAATCCTTCCTTCACAACACGCTCAAGCACTTCTTTGACAGTCCCCAGAAAATCTTCTTTGCTTGCCAGATTGCTCTTCTTCAATCCAACGGTGAACACTGGCTGATACAGGCTGTCATCATATGTGCCATAGACATCCTTAGCAATGCCCTTATCCAGCAAGGCCTGCTTCAGAACCGCTCCCGGAGCGTTAAGCAGTGCGTACAGCAAAATTTGAAACGAGATATTCAATTCCTTGTCCAGACTTGTTCCGATCACCGCATTGTAGGTCAAAAAGCTGTTATCCACTTCGGATTCGGTACTTCCGGCAGAATATGTCTTCACGGTGTCCACTCTTTCTGCAAAAGCAGGCTGGAGCTTTATTGCAGAATCAATCTCAATTCGATCATATTCATTCAGATAGTTCTCATCTAACCACTGCAATTTCTCTTCCATATCCATATCCCCATATAAATAAATGAAGCTGTTGGATGGATGATAGTATCTGGAGTGGAAATCCAGCAAGCCTTGATAGGTCAGATCAGGAATTGCATCGGGAAATCCGCCTGATTCACAGGAATATGTAGTATCCGGAAAAAGTGAATTCAGGACTTCTCTGCGTACAATCCGTTCCGGTGAAGAAAAAGCACCCTTCATCTCGTTATATACAACGCCGTTATAGGTTAACTCGTCTTCAGCTGAGGTCAGATTGTAATTCCAACCCTCTTGCAGAAATATTTTTTCATTATCATAAATATTCGTGTGGAGTACCGCATCCAGATAAATGTCCATCAGGTTATGGAAGTCATGATCATTCCGACTTGCAATCGGATAGATCGTTTTATCGGGATAGGTCATCGCATTCAGAAATGTATTGAGTGAACCCTTCAGCAATTCAACAAAGGAATCCTTGGCCGGAAATTTCTTGGAGCCGCAAAGAACGGAATGTTCCAGAATGTGAGCTACACCTGTATTGTCTTCCGGAGGAGTACGGAAACCGATACTGAACACTTTATTATCATCTTGATTGGATAAGAGTACAATTTTGGCTCCGGATTTCTGATGTTCCAGGAGATACGCATCTGACTTCAACTCTTCAATTCTGCGTTCCTGCAGCACCTTATAGGGCTTAAGCTGTTTCAACATGGGTCGAGTCCTCCGTCCATTAAATTGTTTAGTTTGATATGCAACCTTGAGTTCTTCAAGTTCAAAGATAAAGGTAATTTATGCCTACGGATAGTATACACCATCGATCCTGGTAATTCATAATGGGCAGCCCGACAGGCATCATCTGATATGTATTATCGTTTTTTAATGTTTATGAACTGAATGGTACAGCGGTAGTCACCTACCGCAGGATTTTAAGACATAATTTTTGATTGATCTGAAATGGAACGATTTCAAGGATTTAAGATGTTTGTGTATTGTTTTGATTAGGACTGTTTTTTATGGGTTGACCTACAATCTGTCTCAAATTCGTCCCCAGCCCCCCGAATGATGCTTCATTCTTATAAAACTATTGCTTAAATTTAAGGGATCTAGAATACTTATAATTATTGTTTTATAAGTAAAAATAATATTTGTTTTCCAAACTTTTACTGTGATATAATAACCTCATACTAATTTTAGGAGGTATGTTTATGAAAAATGTAAGAAGTGTCTTGATTTTATTAACACTTACACTCTCAATTTTTACCATTCCTTCGCTATCTTCACAGGTACTTGCTAAAGAAATACCAACTAATTCTTCTGTTGTAACTCAAGGGGAACTGATTGCAACTGTTAATTACAACATGCTCAGGAATTCATCTGTAAAGTTATTCTCCGCTAATCAAAATATTCAAATCCAGTCTGGTGGACACCTTATTTCAATAAGCAGTGGGGGAGTTGTTTCATCTAATAATTCCCTTGGAACCGCTGTTGTATATTCTTTTAATCCTAATGGTGATTACGTAAAATACCTCATAACTGTAAATGCAAGTTAATGAGCTTAATAGCAACGATCTCGAAGTTTGACTAGCTCAGAAATAGATTTACTTAACCAAAGTCATTTGAAACTGCCTGTTATTTTATTTTCCACCAATTTCGCCATCAGCAATCCAGAAACCGCCATGCTCTTTCATGCGGTTTCTTACTGTTTTTTCGTTACCCCATATTACTCTGAAATAGATTTAAGGGTTACGTTGTCCTCAATTGAACATACTCCAAATGGAAACTTTGTATTCCATACAAGGACGGGTACTCAACCTCCCTATCCATCAGTGGAAAATATGGTCTGCTGCATACAAATGCGACCTATTTGCTTGGTCAGGGTGCATCCATTAAAGAGATTCAACATCAGCTACGACACTCGACATCCCAGGTGACCACAGACACATATGCTCACGTCACCAAGAAATTAAGTCGCAAAACAACAGCACAACTCGATGTCTTCGATCCTAAATCTCGTCCCCAACGGCAAAAAAGACGCTCAATCCCTGTGACTCAGGCAATTCAATCAAAACTATAAAAAAAAAAGGAAACTCCTTATGTATAAAGGAGTTTCCTTTTATTAATGGATGCCGAGGACCGGGATCGAACCGGTACGGTAGTCACCTACCGCAGGATTTTAAGACATATGCTCTGATTGATATAGAATAGAACGGAAGTATAAAATGCAGTCATATCAAGGTTTCAAGTCATTGGTTAATTGGACTGGCTTGGACTGATTTCTACAGTTTGACCTACAGTCTGTCCCCAAATCGTCCCCAGCTCGCCCCCAAGTTTACTCAAGTAAAATTGAGTGTTCTACTGATGGTGAAACTACTTTGACTTGAATAGGTTTTACTAACCCTTGTGCAGAAATCAAAATCTGCGCAAGGGTTTTTGCTGCATCGTAACTAAGCGTCTGGTTTACATCAATTTGGTGTGATCGCATGCTGCACGCCCTTTGCTGACAAGTTTACCCACAGTGCTTTTCAATGATATAATCATGGCATTAATAGGCTACTGGAGGTCAATAAGTGGAAATCTCCCGAGGGAGATGTAGGCTACTTGAACTCATAACCGCTAATGGCTGGTCTCAGACTGAATATGCAAATCGATCTGGAAGGTCTCAGCGAATGATATCCCATTTTTGTAACAGTAAACGAGTTATGCTGCCTGAAGATATGTATACCGCCGTGCTTTTACTGGGTTGTAAATGGGAAGATCTATATGAGTTTGAAGTTAAGCGTACATGAGGCGGTATTACCGCACTCCCCCGGCCCGTTTAGAACAAATTGTTCTAAACATTGAGTATGTAAATAATACCTTTTTCCTATGACATCTGGTGTCGTAACATGTCGAACGTCCAGAAGGTAAAATTTAACAAAACTACACTTCATGAAACGGACGATTAACTTTATTAGTAAGTTATACACAATAACATACACGGAACAAGAGTTCCTGATAATATATTTATTTTGTCGACTATAAACAACATATTACCGGGTATAGGTGAGCAGGGAGTAGAACGAATGGATGAATTTGGGATGAATAATGACAAAAATCCGTCATGACAGCACCCTGACGGACTTCAGATCCTATGTGTTTTGTAGCCTTATAAGCTTGCGCGTGTAATTTCCTCTAACCTAATCCAGCTGTAATCTTCTTCCCCTCGGACGATTTTCACTGCTCTCCTGCCTCTATCGACCGATGCAATAACTCCACGTATATCCTCATCGTCAAACGGGTTGAACACCGTTAATGTGACTGGCACTTGCTCTTTATACGACTCGAAAATTGCCTGCTCAATAAGTTGAACTTCCTGCTCATCCAAAACCGGTTTCCCTCTGCGTTCCTGTTCCCGCATATGAGCTAGGTACGCCTCTTTGTGTTCTGGAAGAATCATTCTTGAACCCTCATAGATTCCGTTGTCGCTCAATTTACTCCCCATAGATTTCATCCTCCATCAAAATTTTAATGCCCCTAGGGGTGCTTTCAGTACGTTTTATGTAGCCCTTTTTCTCTAATCGATCCAGGTAACCATGGGCAGTTGAGGACGAGGTCAAACCCATCATATCGCCAAGTTCTCTCGTTGTTGGTGGATACCTGTTGTCCTTAAAGAACTCCTTTATAGCCTGTAATGCTTCCTCTTCCCTGCGACTTAACCTTTTCATGTTGCGAACCTCCTTAGCTGCTGAACAGGAATGGGAACGTACGTTTCTTACATGTAAGTATATAGGCAAATAGGTTTTTGAATCAACAAAAAAATAGTCCGCCAAGGACAACCCCCCTGACGGACGAGAAATATTCATATGTTCTGTACTTTTCACGCAAAAAAGGCTCCGTCAGCATAAGCCAACAGAACCTTATTATTTTTTATCGTTGTTTAATCATTCTAATTTTAGGCTTAGCAAAAACGCCTATATCATCCCCGGTGAGAAGTACATTATAATCATCTACTTCAGGCCATACTTGATTTTTCAAGTCATTTAACCTAATAGGGATTTCCATCTCAGTATCTGGAGCATTTATACAATATTGAGTAAGCTCGTCTAAACCTTCGTAATATTCGAGATCCGTAACTAAATAAGCAATGGGTAAATATTTCAACAAGCTGAACATTCCATGTCTTCCGCTTTCAGATCCCTTCACCTTCATCATACTAAAATTTTGCATAATTCTTATATTGTTAAATGGATACACCCAATAGAACACCTTATACCCTCTAGGCACTTTCATATCATGATCTAATACGTACTCCCTAAAGGCTACATCTTGGTTTGAAAAAGAGAGCTCTCCCTTTGCAGCAAGTAAGTGACCTAAAACAGCTTTAACAATCTTGACTGGCTTAGTCTTAAATCTGATCACTTCGGGAATTATAAGTGAACTTTTTAGATATTGACCAACATCCTCAGCAAAAGAGTTAATAACAGGATCATATTGTGCTCCTAAAAGGCTGTTATTACACTCTTGACACAAAGTCCTGTACTTCACCCCGTTTTGAGACGGTATATGTTTTGTGTTTTTCTCAACCATGTGCTGCATGATATTCCATTGTTCAACTTCAGTAAATTCAACTCCACCTTTTGGAGGGATGTGATCCCAAGTCAGTTGCCTCTTCTGTAAACAAATATTACAGATATCAACCTTATCCCTCTTGAATTTCACATAATTAGGCATTTCATTTCCCCTCAGTGAAAGATTTCAATATTCTCATCATAAAGAGCCTCTGCCAGAATACATAACAGAGGCTTTACCGATGCTTTCGGATTATAGATACATCATAACTCAGTTTGTTTATATTGTAAATTGTCCCAAAATATCTAGAAACATTTTCCTAGGTCTGATAGACTACTTACGAAACATAAAGCTAAGGAGGATGTACATGTATAAGCTAAAGATTACGATCTTGCTTCTAGGAATCATTGTTATTCTGGCCGCATGTGGCGGTGACAAGGAACGTAATAAGCTTGTCGAGAATGTTGAGAAGTACCTGAGTTCTTATGATTCAAAAGGATCCATAAGTGATGAACAGGCTCAATTGTACTCTGAAATGAATGATGTTCTGTTACGTTCCTATGATGGTGAAGACAAGGAACGTTTTAGTGAGGTTACAGGTTTGATGAAGAATATGAAAACTAGCGAATTGCGCAAGCTATACATAGAGTTGGACGGAAATGAAAAAACAATAGCTTCAGAACCTCCGAAAGCCACCCAACTCAGTGAGACGGAACAGAGATTTGGTCAAATCATTTTAGAGTTTGCTGCTCTGTATCTTGATGCAGAAGGGAAAGTATCGGCCGAGAACCTGGATAGCATTGTCAGTGGAATGAGTTCAAATATCATGTTAGTAAACCCCAATGATAAAGAGGCATTCACAGCGCTAACACAGAGTATACAGAATGGCGATGATTCAAAAGCGATTGTACAATACAATGAACTCACTGAGATTTACGAAAAAAACTGAGAGCACAAATAGACCCTACCAGCTGCAATGTGCTGATAGGGCCTTTTGTATTACCAATCGCTTG
Source organism: Paenibacillus sp. E222 (assembly GCF_013401555.1). NCBI lineage: Bacteria > Bacillati > Bacillota > Bacilli > Caryophanales > Paenibacillaceae > Paenibacillus > Paenibacillus sp. E222. The sequence continues at coordinate 3,518,811 of NZ_CP058552.1, read as the reverse complement.
GGATTATTGCGGTGTATCTAGCGTTGCCGTTTTAGTCTTTTGATTCCAATCGATTTTGGAACCTGAGATGTTGTCGCCTGCTGCACGCAACGGGATAAGCACCGTATTATTGATCATGACTGCACCTTCAATCTGATTTCCATTAACGATTGCCGTTACCTTGTCTTCAGCTTCAGCTTTCTGAGTGTCAGGTGTATTGAAAAGATCAAGCTCGGCCTGTCTACGCCGCACCAAGCCTTTCAATACATTGCCCCCTGCCTTGTTATACTTGGTGATGCTTGAGGCAATCTGGGCTACTGTACGTCCGTTACATAGCTGTTTTAGATTTCCCGGGCCAGTGTTGTAGCAAAAGCTTGTGAGTGCATCGAATTGATTCTGTGTGAGCTTGTCCGTAACTGGCACGTAAGACGGATTATTGACATAAGCTTCATATTTAGCAAGATCGGCAACTAGCATAGCGTCAGCCTGCGCCTGTGTGATCTTCTGACCTTGTTTTACATCCTCCCCATAATGTCCCCAACCGATTGTCCAATACTGCTCCGTGGACACTGGCTTGTACGCTGTGAGTTTGCATCCTTCAAATGATTTAATCAGATCAATTCCTACTTTAGATATTTTACGCATCCGTACCCGCTCCTTTACGAGACTCAGCCCGTTCCATTTTTTTGTCCATTTCAGATTTCACCCAGTTAATCAGCCAATTGAATACAGGGAGTGGAACCCATTCCCCCCACCCTGCCCTGATCGAGTTGGCAACCATGCTTTGGATCACATGATATAGCGTACCGATAGACAATGCCCCGAAGATTAAACCAGGCATCTGGAAAACCACATCCAACAAATGCCCCCCGGCAGGCAGTAGCAGCACAAAGAACGTCCGCCAGATACCTTGCAAGCCGTAACGACTGCCATAGGAATTATCCATCTTGGCCGCGCTGATCCCCGACATCCAATCAAGGACGACAAAAAACAAAACGGCTGTCATAAAGCCCATTACCGCCTCATCCCGGCCATACAAAAATTCAAATACCGGGACTACCGCCGCCCCCGTTGCTGCAAAAAATGCTTTCCACTTATCCACTTTCTTTCCCCCTGAATTCAATATGAAAAGCCCCCTGACCACTCCAGAGGGCATAAAAATAGCGCACCACTTGGGTACGCTTGTTAAATTCCTTCGGTTTTCTCCAGGATGTAATCTTCGACTGCTTGCCGATAATCGGCGTTTGTGATGTCATCAAGTAAATACACTTGACCAGTTTTCGGATTAAGTCCCTTGTTCAAAATTCTTTCCGCCGCAATCCTTACAACCACTTCGTTTACCATTACAAAATCCCTCCTGTGTTTTCATTGGCCAACAACAAAATCTGATCTTCCAATTCCTTCATCTTCTCTTCCGCAGTTGGTTCGGCATAAATCCTTTCCACCACTGGTAGCTTTGTATCAGGATCAATCTTCACAATACGATGAGTGTTAAAATTGATTTCGTCATGCACAAAGTCTATGTGCCCTAATTTTGTAATCTCTTTGAGCGGAATTCCACCACTATCTTGCCAGAATGATGCTACAATTTCCCCGTCTTGATCATATATAATCCTCAGACCTGTTTGCATTTTAGCGTCACCTCCTTTCCTATCTCTATATATTGTGACCCTGATAATAAAAAAAACTAATTATGCATAATCGTTATTTCGTTTTAAACGCTTGCCAAAAGTATTCTGTGTTCCCGGCATACACTGGCAATCTAAAACCAGTTTTACTTATAGAAGCAGCGGCTCCATCCAACCTAAATTCTGTAGTGAACATATTAAAGATAGTGTATCCCCCAGACATAGGACTTTTTGTGTCTACGTAAGTTAGAAAGGCGGGTGTGGCGTCGGCGCTCCTTTTAATAACGATAACATCCGGCAAAAAATCCAGCGGTACGGTCAATGAATTTTGGGTATTCGTTCCGCCTTGGGGATTGTAAAATGTCATTACAATATTATCATTAGTAAGCAATCCACTTGCATACTTCACACCATCTGGTCCATCCAACCCGGAATTATCCAATGAGAAAAAATCTATCCCTGGCATTATGTCACCTCTTTGCCGCTGATGTAGTAGGTAGCGAAGTTTGAACCACCGCTCGTACCAGCAAACCCTGAGATTGACTCTCCTGCATATATAATTTGATCCACGAAAGGGATCGTGATAGTGTCATTGGCTTTTACAGTGTGTTGGTAAATAACTTCAGTACCAGCAAATAGCAAAGTTACACTAATTGCCTGTGAGAGTTTATTACAAATTGTTACCGCCTTGATCAGCACAGTTGAGCCAATAGGTGCGGTATAAATATTTGCCGCAGAACCTGTACCGAAATTTCCCTTCGCAAGCCTCTTTGCTACTACCGCCATCTATAACGCCCCCCATAAGTCTTCTTCAGGTGTTTGTAATACCCAAGGGTACCATGTTGTCGTCACTTTGGTTCTGGTGTAAATGCTTGATCTACTCTCTAACGATGTCGCCCTTTGAACAACAACATTAGTTCTCTCGCTTGATACTGCATCACCTGGATAATCTTCGATTAAGAATGAACCAATTCTTGGGCCGTTTGTTGGATTTGTTACCGCATAAACACCAGTGCTCAAGTCATTCAAGTCGTAACCATTCGGTAATTCTTTAACACTTCCATTATCCTTGGTCAACGGGTACTTTTGCCACGTCTTATCATCTGTGTACTTTTGAGCTGCTAATCTTGCATCATTTAACGCCTTTTCAGTAGGTGCAAGTTTTTCCGAATCTCCGTCAATTTTGTTTGACAGTTGCACGATCCCTTTTTCCGTAATTGATGCATCCTTTACATCAACAACGATGTTTCCCAACGCTTCCTCCAGTTCGTCATAAGTGACGTAAACCAGAGATTCATTAATGATCGCTGTAACGTTGGTGGCAGAGCCTACAATCACGTTCATATTGACGTCTTTCTCAATAACCCCGTCACCAATAGGTGCAATGTAATCGGCTGTAGATCCAGCGTTAGCATACATATACAAGATTTCACCCTCGTCTGGATCGGTTGCAAAAATACCAATCTCCCGGAAATAGAATCCCGTCTGTACATCTGCATTGGTTAAGGTAGCCCCCACAACGGCTCTCGTTGCCCCAGGTGGATGTTTTAGCCTGATAATAGGTAAGTTCTTTACTGGCGTAATCAGGGCTGTCATAGCAGCCAGGGCTTGTCCTGCTAGCGTTCCGCTGCCAACTGCCATCCGAGTATATTCGAGTTTAACGCCTGTCTGAGCCTTTGCCTGTAACTGACGTCCTTTATTAGTTAATACATAAATCCATGATGACATGCTGACCCTCCTATCCTATCGTTATGGTTTCGCCAATGTGTACGGCAATTCCATAGTATAAATCGTTCGCATGTACCGTCTCTTCAATGACTACCGCCTCTAGCCAAGCGCTTTTTCGCTTCACCGAATTTACCGCCTTGATAAACTCCTCTGCCTTATCGTTTGTTGCGCTTGGATCGGATGTGCGTACCCGGAAATAACCTCGCTCACCGTCATACTCAAACCACTCCTCTACTTGACCAGAACCAAAAAGGATCGCTACCAGATCCTCTACGGCTCCCGGTGTACCTTTGGCGAAGTGGAATAGATATGCATTCTTTACCAGGCTCCGTTTTTGTTGTATCGGCAACCTCACATCGTAGAAATCGACATGTAATTGCCAAGCCATTTCATCAGCTTCAGCATCATTCAGGGTATCAATCCGGTCAAACACTGACATCCTTTTCACTGCTGCGTTAGTGATTTCCAATTCCTCTTGAATTGCCAATGCAGCCGCACGATATGACGGATCGCTTTGAAGGTTGGGTGGTAATATTCCAATCAATCCAACTGTCGCAATATCATTCATCGGCCAAACCTCCAAAAACCAGATTTACAGCTCCTTCTCGCGCAACTTGCGTCCTATTCAATTCGGTGAATATGGGTTCAGTAACAGCAACACGCTGTGCTCCTGCTGCCATAACACGAGAAATAAGCTCAGATGGGTTAATGCCCCTCCCGAGCTTTGATTTCTGCCATGTGACAAAACTATTCACCGCATCATTCACTGCCTCTTGAATAGTTGCTGCCTCTGTAGCCCGTTCAACTGCGATGTAGTATGTCAGGCCGATATTGTACGTTACAACTTGTGGAGCTTGAACACTTACCAGATCCGTCAATGGACGAACGTCACGAGCTGATACCGCATCATATACCGCATCCAGTAAATCTTGTGTTGGCAGCTCACCGCCCACAAGCAACGGTGTGAGCAATATCTCAACTGGCGCCGGTGATTCCACACTAACGTCAATTATGGCCGCACTTGCTGTTTTAGCCCAATATTCATATGCCCCATCTGGACCCGCTACGCTGTATGATTCTGGAGCGCTGCGTATACGTCCTCTATAAGCATCGTCCTTTTCTTCATCTGCACCGCCTGAGCTTTCCGTCACATTTACCGTGCTTTGTATAAAAGCAATTGGATCCATGAGTGCATTAATCTGTCCAGGGATAAATCCATTGCCGCTTGTTCCTGAAACCGAACAAACAGCGCCGACATCGCCAGAAATCGACCCTATCGAAATCTGTAGCACAGACTCGGTTGTGAAGTAGATTTCACCGCCGCTACCATCCGGAGTGACCCGTGTTCCAGCAGGGATGATGATTGCTGATGTCTGAGGTGCAGAAAGCGTGAACCTCAGTGTGGTTCGAGCTGGTTCCGCTGGTAGCCTAGGCGTTCTATTATTTAACCCGAACTCATCAAGTACGTTCTGGCGTGCATATCTCAACATGTTTTGACTAAACGTTGCGTTAATCTGGACACGCTCTTGAACGATAATGGCCGCCAAGGCGCTCAGATTCAGATACTCAGGATCTGAAGGTTGCATTTTTCGTTTGGTGATTTCCTCGTGCTTGCTCAAAATGTTACTTAGAATAACCTGTGGATCATCTTCAACCAGCTTGAGCACCATGTCTATTCCTCCTCTCTTAACGTAAAGTACACAATGGGCACTAGGCTGTTTTCATCTATGTTAACCGTGATGTCCGTTACCAGGACTCTCGGTTCAAAATTCTCTATGGCAGACAATGCCGCTACCTCCAGCAAAGCCGCTGCCGCAGGCGTGGGCATGTCGATAACGATCGGATCAATACCAAAGTCACGATGCATCGGGCAAGTTCCCATAATTGTCTTGATAATGGTACGGATATTCTGTTTGACTTCCTCAACCCCAGATAACCCAAATTGGAGCGGAGCGTCATCCACTGTAACGTTATACACGCTCATGAAATGTACTCCTCCAAACTCAGGTTATATGTGGCACTTATTAGATTCCCGCGATTGTCGAGCTTTTGCCAATTCTGGACGAGACTTGTGATCTTCACTTTGTCTACGCCCATGCCTTTTCCACCGATACTGAATTTCATAATCTTCCCGTCACGACTATAAGCAACCAACTTGTCCACTTCTTTTCTTGGATTTAATCCTAAACGGGCATCAACCAAAACGCTCAAGTCGAATGTATCCAATCCAGGTCCCAAAAACTGAGAACGCGGTTTTTTCAATAGGATTTCATTGTTTGCCCATCGGTCGTTACTGGTCCTTGTAAAATCGCTGAACGTGCGTACTTTATATTTGGTGACAATAAAAACGATATCTCCAAGAACAGCAACCCCATCAGGTAAAGCCATGCTATCAACCCCCTATGTTTGCTGCTGTAACAGTACCCGTCACTACCAGATTTCCCTCAATGTTTACGGTTGTCGCCTTGATAGAAACGGTTTCAGCCTCTACGATCACGTTTTTAGCCTTAATGTGATAGGCTCCAGTATTCAGATCATAGAAAACTTGGCTCCCGTCTTCGAAAAATAAACCTTCCTGACCAGGACTGCCCAACCAGGTATCAGGCACACGGCCAGCACAGAAACCGTTACTCACTCCATTACCGAGCATCAGGCACAGCACCATGTCCTTAGGACGTGGAACCCCATTCCACAGACCAGATCCGGCCGGAATCACCAAAGGCAAACTACGACTGACAACATCCTCCCTATCCGGAAATGTGACTGTAATTGTCCCTGACTCAAAATCCACGGTCGAGCATTCGCCTACTTTGATTAATGCACTGATCATCTTACCACCCCAATACTTTTCTGATATCCAGATCCACGGTGTATGGAGCTGCGGCACTGATCCGATGATTAACGGCCTCGATGATGTATTTACCATCAAAATAGCCCCAACCTTTAATATTTACGGTCAAGCCTGCCGCATACCGTGTATGGCCGGATAAAGTCAGGCGAGCGCGTCCCGCCTTTTTGTTCTGCTCACGTAGGCTGTTTTTTGCCAGTCTATTGGCCTCAGCCACCGTTTCCACACTTTTGTTAACCCGAAGCACAGGCAAGCTGCCTGCTTTGGGAAGCTTGTATATACCCTTGACCGTTTTTGCTGGCTCTTTCTTGCTTTTGGGTATGGTGTATACCACTTCGCAGCTTCCATATGCCGCATTCTCACTGTTGGACTCAAAATCATATGACAGGACATCATCTTTCCCATAAACGATATCAAAAGCAGCCGCTGCCTTCTCGAACTTCTCTTCATTAAACAAAACAAGCTTGGCACCGCTGACTTTAAGGGTGATTCCCTCTTTGACAGCAATACCAAGCAAAAATTCAAAGTCTGTTTGTTCAGTCTGATCCAGGCGTTCATAGGATGGATTGGACGAAGCCTCATAAACGAGCGAAAGCTTTGCACGTTTGGCAATTTCAGCGGCCACAGTCTTCAGCTGAACTTTTTCCCATGATTTCGAACGCTGCTCCTGTTTAGACTTGTTCCCCTCGACAGGCAGTGCACTTGCTTCCATCGTGATGGTGTCTGGCATACCACCATAAGTGAACGACTTGAGATAGAATTTCCCGCATGGAAGCTTCAACTTTTCTCCCTGCTTGTCCCAATGATAAGTGAGAATGTCTGCTTTAATTTCGTCTCCATCATGTGGGACCCACTCTTTAATCCATTTCCTATCCCGATCATCCAGTTGGATAGTAATATCGTCGCCTTGGCCGGAATAGCCATCGTTATACGTAAAGTCCATTAAGTATGGTGCAATGTCCTTGTCCACGTCTTTCCCGTTGAATAAGAGAGACACAGCAGCATAGCGTCCCTTTTGTACCAGGTTACTCATCGGCCGTCCTCCATGAAGGCAGGGTGCTTGATTCCTGCGCCTGAAGTTCAGGAACGGCCAGGACAACACCTGCTGTAAATACCACTGTTTGGATATGATCGAGATTGGCATACATCAGAGCAGGCATGGCATCATAACTGCCTGTAAGTTTATAAGCGATTCCGTCCCAGGTATCCCCTTGGATGGTTCTGTAAGTCGTCATCCTACCAAACTCCTCCTCTGATTTCTTCGATCCAATTGGCGTAGCATACTTTCCAGCTCGTTAATCCCCATGGTCTGAGCTTGTACAACCTGAGCCTTCACTTGATCACGATCACCACCAGAAATAGAGTAACTTGGTGAAAATGCAATCGAAATATTAGAAGATCCAGCAAGCGCCCCGCTATCTCTTCCCATAATCCGGTTTGCTTCATCAAGCAAGCCCTGCGAACGAGGTTTGTTATTCAGTGGAATCGCAATTTCCGGACCAGCTTCACCAAAAATAGACGGTTCCTTTGCAATACCACCGTCTGCATACTGCTTCATCGGTGTGCCGTTTAATTTGGTTACGATATCTTGCGTCGTAGGAAGTTTGCCGATAGTCTGATAGGTGGCAACAATATTTATTTTTTTCTCGGATGGAATCAGATCCATTTGAGCATTCAAATCTTTTACTGCATTCGCTGCTCTATCAAAAGCGGCCTTTCCGTCATCGGACAATGTCTTGTATTTCTGTGACTGTTCATCGATTGTCCCGCCCAGGTTCAATTCAATTAACATTTTCTGAGCATCGTAGATAGCCTGATAGCTATCTTTAGCAGAACTTAACTCTTCAGACTTGGTTTGGAGTTCATCTAGTGTATTAATTAACCTACCGTCAATCTCATCGGTTACGCCTCTAATTAGGTCGAGATGACCAAATGAATACCCAATAGTTTCGCCGACATCGTTTGCTTTATCTAGCAATTCCTGAAGCTTACGAGTCCTTTCTTCCGAAGGATCGTTTTCCATGAGACGCATATACTGCGTTTCGTATTCAGAAAAAGCGGCACGAGCAATATCCAAAGCGTCTTTTTGCTCTCTCAAGCTAGATGTCTGGGATTCCAAGGAAGTAATCTGTTCTTCCATATCACCCATATCTCTTCGACCTTCAGCAGCTTGTAGTTCAAGCTGCAGTTTCATCCGGTCTTTCTCCGCATCACTTGCGCGAAGCAGCAGATTAACCTTCTCGTCCAGTTTCCCGTTCTCAATATCGTATTGGGAAATGGTCTGTGGGTATAGTTCTTGAAGCCTTTCGGTTACTTCAACCAGTTTTTCTTTCTGATACGTTAAATCACTAGATTTCCCCGTGTTGGCCTCGATAACTTCGCTCAGGTGTTTGTATTCCCATACCAAATCATTGGTGGTCTTAGCTTTATCGGCCACCTCATCATAACTACGCATACTATCTTTCAATGCATCGCCCATATGAATGAGTTCCTGACGTGCTTCTTCCTGGTGCTTCTTATATGCCATCACACCAAGCGTGAGCGCACCAACGGCCCCAATAGCTAAGCCGACAGGGTTAGTCATAAAACCGATTGCTGTACTGAATTTGCTAGCACCTTGTGTAGTGTCGAACAGAGTCTTTCCGACTTTGCCAAAATCCCGACCTATGGAAACTGCATTTTTGGCAAGTAATGCGGTAGGTACACCAAGGGCAATAATTTTGATAACATCTTTATTTTCTTTTGCCCAATTGGTCAAATCCCGCAATGTCGGCATCAGGTCTTCACCGATTGGGATGACAAGTTCAGTCATCAATTCTCGGCCGAGCCCTTGAATTTCTTTGGTCAAGCTGCTGTATTTAACTTCTTCAATTTCCTTCATGGTATCGAGCGTCTTATCAAACTCACCATTGGTGTCCTGCAACGCCTCTACCGCAGTGCTACGCAAGTCCTCATACTGGGTACCAAACAATTCAACGGAGAGTTGGTTACGTTCTTGGATGTCGTCAATACGATCAAGCGCCGCAATAACGTCCACAACTGCGTCTTTTGCCTTGATTGATCCGTCAGACAGACCAGCCATCAGTTGGTCACTATCGCCCATCATGCCCATGATTGCTTGAGACGCCACTTTATAGCTGCGTGCATTGCCTTGAAGATTTTTGACTAACTCTGTAGCCGTGTCTTTACTTACGTATTTGAGGAGTTCGCCGTATTCCTTCGTTTTGGTACCGCCCTGCTTCAAGGCGTAAATGTATTCCTCAACGCCTTCAGGTGCAAAAAGGAGCTGAAGGGATTCAACCACCTTGTCGTCACCACTATACAACCGAATATTAAACTCTTTGAGAATATCGCCCATTTTGTCTAGATTCCAAAGGCCTCGTTTTGCCCCTGACTCTAAAACAGAGAAAAATTCTTCAGAATTATAGCCTGCATCCGCAAATTGGACAGAATATTCATTAAGCGTGTCGAGCAAATCGTCATAACGGTTCAAACCCTTCTGGGTTCCTTGGGCGATTAAGTTAAACGCCTCGTCTGCTGTTAATCCCATATTTCTCATCAAGGCATCAACTGTACGGACAGATTCGTTGACTTCATAACCAAAAGTATCTTTCATGATCAATGCCTTTTTGGTTGCATCATCCAAAGCAGCTCCCGCCAAGTCGGTAACCTGGCGAACATTTACCAGTGCATCACCAATATCTTGGAACCCTTCTCCAATGTTTGAATTATAGATACCCTGAATAATGTCTTTGTATTGTGCCATGTCCTGAGCCGTTGCGCCCGTTGCAGCTCCCATCTGATGAACGGCATCATCCAATGAACCAATCTGACTAATCATGCCGCCAATCATGCCGCTGGCCGAATCAATAATGGCTTTGGCACCCGTGAACTGTAACGTTCGTTCAAAGACTTCACCAAACTCTTTCGCATCTTGGCGCAATTCATGAAATGCACCTTTAGCCTCGTTCGCATCCCTGGTTATCTTAACAAGCCCTTTAGTTCTTTGCAGACCCGCCAAATCCAGACCCAGAGCTGTCACGTCTTTGGTGATGGAGTCAAACGTCCTCGACAGGCGAGGATCAATGTCACCATTCAGCTCAAACCGGACTTCATACTGTTTGGCCATTACCTTCCGCCTCCCGACGCGCTTGTTCTTCTTCGTACAATTCACTGTTTGCTCTGATCCATTTCGCTAATAACCAAAGAGGACGGCTCATCCAATATGCTGGATCGCCGCCCACTCGGGATAGTCGTATTGACCATTTCATGACGCTTTTAATTGCACTTTCCCTTAACCCATACGATTCAAAAAACGCTTTGAAGCACCTGTGACTTTCACGAATTCTGGAGCCTTAAGTTTTTTCATAAAGTTAGGATGTACTCCAGCAGCCTTTGCAGCAAGAACTGCATGATATGCAGGGTGTTCATCTTTCATAGATACAAGAACGTTCTTCTTGCCTGCGATAAAGTCGATGAATTCCCCCTCGACGTCAATGATATCGTCACCTGAGAGTTCATCGAAATTTAAGTGCAGTTCCGTATATTCTACACCTTCCCATAAAATAGGCCGGGATAGTTTGACAACCACCCCAGCCTGCTGTACTTCGGTCAAATCTTCCAATTTCTTCTCTTGCTCTACCATGATAATTCCTCCTTATAGTTACAGCCCAAGAGCCTTGCGCACGTCTTCTTGATCGTCTACACCGTTTGTTTTACTGATATAAGCCAACTTGTCCAACTCAAAAACTTCGTCTCCGTCAATGAATATCTTGATATACAACACTTCGACTGTATTGCTCGTTCCGGTTTCAGCATTTTGAGCAAGTGTTCCCAAATCAATCCCTTTGCCTACTCCCTTAATAACAATCTTGATGGATTTAGTTACAAATTTAGTTCCTGTCACATCGTATTCCTTGAAGGCCCCTCTAATCTCCAGCTTTTTCACGCTGGAACTAACGAGCGCGAATGCGTCTTTATTAATTGTTCGCCAAGCAATGCCGATCTGGATTGCACCATAATGTCCTGCATCCGGCAAATCGATTTCTCCTAAGATGCCCATTCCCGATACAGTTGTGGTCATTGGCGTTAGGGATGGAAGTGTGATATCTCCCGTAGCGAAGCTATCTTTGTTGTCATCCAGAAACAGTGTCATACCCGCTAGCTTGATTGGAATGTTTTTCATGTGTTTCCCCTTTCTTTACGCTGCAAACATCGCGGCATAATATGAAGAATCGTAAGATACGATAAATTCAATTTCTTCGGCAGGTCCTGGTGGCGTGAAAATTACTCGGTAGACCATTCTACCAGCACTTAACTGTTCCGCTGGATTATCTGAACCATTGAATTCAACTCGACCACCGACTAGCAAATTCGCCCCTACTAGACCATTAATCCAAATGTTTGCATCATCCAAAACGGATTCAACCAACCTTTTATTTAATGGATTATCTACCTTGCTCCAATAATTCAGAACCAAGTTGTTTTTAACGTATGAGAACATCCGCCGCACGGGAATGAATGACCGCTGGGCATCCTTAAACTCAGGATATGCACCTGTTTTGTTACCCCATAACCGATAACCATCCTGCCAGTTAATAGCCGTAACAATGCCATTATCGTTAAGCATATTTGCTTGGTCATATGGCATGAAGACAGGCGTTCCATCTTTATAAACCATCCCATCTACATTGATTGACTGGTTAGAAGGCGTTTGTACAGGGAATCCGTTATTTGCTCCATCCGTTGTCAACATTCGCACTGCTGCAATGGTTGAGGAATGAAACGTGCGCCCTTTATTCGTGAATAACGGATAGGTATTGATGTTCAACATGGAGTCATACCCGTTTTCCTTCTTCCACTCGGCAATATCCATGTATTTTTGACTAGCATCCAAGTCTGTCACGGCGTACGCCTCGAATAGTCCGTTAACGTCCCTGGCTTTGGCTTCCATGATTGCTGCAATGACCGGATCATCTGAGTAACCTGGAGCAAGGATTAGATTCGGAACGAGTTTCGTTACTTGGAACACTTCTTCAATCAATTCCAGACCTGTGCGCACACCTGTTGTGACGTCAGTACCTCCAATGATCCGGCTAGCCGTAACAGCAGATGGATTCAGTGCTGTGTACCCAACACAAATATCTGAGCCTGTAATCGCTCCACCTGGAATGACAGCTAGAATCAGACGCCCTAGTGCGTTAAACGTGAGTGTGTAATCCGTATTGAGCACATACGTAGTGGCACTGTCTGAAGATGTAACTAGCACTTTATCTTTCAATACACCGTCAGCAGCAATCGTATACACTCCATCAACCAATGTGGCTAAAGCTGGAGCCGTAACCGTCACGTCTTTTGTCGGATCTAACACATTCACGAATGCAATAGGACCTTGCTGTTCATCGTCGAAATGAGCAAAAGCCGCTTCGCAAAGCGGGAATTCCTCCCAATCATCCACGTACCCCAATTTGCGCTTGTAATCTTGCATGTTAAAAGCCAAAATCACGCGATTGGTAGCCCCATAAGGATCGGCAGCTAAATGGACTGGAGCCGCACCGATATATACAGGTAATGTGTTAGCCTGTGCGCCCGATGGTGCAGCCTGGTTAAACTCTTCCCTTGTTTTTACACCGTGTGTCATTGATTACACCTCTCCCATAGATCGATATGCGGTATTAACCATGCTCCCGATCTGCTTTAATTTTTTTGTGGATTCTGCAAGTTCATTGACAGGGACAAACAAATGAACCATTAATGGATTTTGATCATACAACGCCTGCAAAAATGCCGGGCGTCCTCCAATAAACGTTTGATTCGTTCGGACAGATGCTCCATCTTTTCGAATGGACGGACCAATATAAATCAACTGTTCCGGCTCTTTGGATCGTGCCGTTGCTACTCTTTTCGCTGGTGCCTGTTCTTTAGCACCTTCGTTTTTTTCTTTGTTCTCTTCAGTAGACATCCTTCCATACCTCCTCTTCAATAGTTGGCGTAACCCATGTCGTTGTCATCCAGCCTGTCCAATATGGATCAGCCTGTTCGTCATGCAGCCCCATGGATAATGGACGTTCAATTTTGCACGGCCAGCCATTATACGTCTCACGCAATAAAGCAATTCGCACCGTTTCCATCAAATGCAATAGATCCATGTATCCGGCCTGCCCTGAACCGTGACAACCAAAAACCAACCCAATTTGTGATTCCCTCGTTGCGTCTTCTTCGGACTCCCCCCAAGTTACGATGATAAACGGCCAACGTTCGTCTATATCCATTGGATTAGCAGGGATGTCCGTAATTTCTTCATAATCCCCCGCCGCGCGTGGAGGCAAGTCCACTAAGTGCACATTCGGTCTCAGACGTGCAGGACTGAACATCATTTCCTTGGTCTGCTCTTCGAGAAATACCTTTATTTTCTCCATCAAACTAACTGGTGTCACGTTTTAAGCCTCCCCAACGCACGATCCAGCTCATGCGGCAATCTTTTAACCATTTCAGTTCCGTACACATCATTCACATGCTCCCTCACTTCAGGGTGGTTGATCATGGACGGCACTGCCGGCCCACGCATCTGTTTGATAGGTAGCCGTTTGGTACCAACACGCTCAAAGACCCCGACATGATTCCCTGCACGAGCAACAAACGCCCCAGGAATCGCTTTTTTTGCACCGCCGCGCAATACAGCTGCTTTTAAAGATTTAGGCGCTCGTTTTAGCCTCTTCTTTGGACTGACGCTAAAATTGATCAAGGGAATACTATTGCCTTTTGACACTAAAACAGCCGTCAAATTGCCTCCTGAAGCTTTCTGCAATCGGATAGTTTGCATAACTTCACCTTGTTTGACAATGTAACGTTGTCTGACCTTCCGACCAGTTTCCGTTTTAGCACGCTGCGAGGCGCGGTTCATGCTGGATAAAACAGCCTGTTTGACTGCTCTATCCATTTGTTTCAATGACCGATTCACTTGCTTGAAATTGTCTTTCACATGAACGAATCCGCTCATGGCCTCATACCGTTTTTCTTCAGCGTCAGACGCCAAATGCCTCCTTCTGGAGACGCGTCAATGATCATGTATTGGTTGAGATTAAGAAACAACAGTTGATCCACACGAGGAACAAACCATAATGCTTTGGCCTCAACGTAAATAATTGTCGTGTGCGCTGATACTCCCTCGCTCGACTTGGAAGGACGGCCGTCGATGTCATACATATCAATGATGATTGGAATTTCCCGATCTGTTCGGACGTTATCTTTATTTATCGTTGATATGGTATGCAATTCAGCATTCTCATCCAAATTCATGAAAATGCTGATATCGTCTGCAATCATGTCCTTAAACGCGCTCATCTTGAATCTCTTTCAATCGAGCTTCCAGCAGCTTAATTGCTCCCGCTCGTGGTTTCTCTTTGCCTTGTTCTTCGGCCAACAGGGCTTGAACAGATTCAGCATCATCCAGCGTCTTAACATGCTCGGCTAACTCTTCAACAGTTTTGAATTTTTCTGTTGTATCCGTAATGTCTGAGGTAGCATCTGGTTCCTCTTGCGCTTCCTCGATTTCTTCAAGTACGCCTTGTCCCTGAAGCAGTTCGACCATATCCAAAGGGATATGCCCCTGGATATTTTCGCCTGTCTCAAATAGTCGCCCGCCAAAATTTAAAGGTTGTTTTAGGATCTTTTGCTTCGTCATTTGGAGCGCCCCCTTATTGTCCTGGATTCATGAACATACCTCTGGAATCCAGCAACGTAACACCGTAATCAAAGTAAATCCGGAAATCCATTCCCAAACGGTCAAAAGGAATGTCTGTTTCAAGTGTCGGCTCCTCTTGGCCACGAAGATAAGTAACCTCTACGGTGTCAGCGATATTAGGATCAGCAGCCAAGTACCAAGCAAATTCGGAGTACTGATCCAGTTCAGCATCCACTACGATATCCATAGAGTTACGGAATACGTTTGTTACACCGCTGTGCTTGCCTTCAGGATCGGCTTCACTACGAATATATTGAGTTGCTGCTGTTTCTTGTTCAGCTGGAACAATGAGATATTTTGGAGCAATATTTAAAGTTGCTTCATTCCGAATACCCTTCTGCGTCCGCATTTTTTTACGACCTTCACTCATAGTAGTAGTATTAATACCACCCGCAGTACCCAGGTTATTATGATCAGCACTAAACATAGCCTTGCCATCAAAAATAAGCGGATTAGAGGCAATCATCTTGTACACCAGTTTGTTAATACCACGTTTGGCAGCAATAACATAAGCCGCAGGCACACGACTCAACACGCTCAGGTCATCATTGATAAACGCCTCGCGAGTAAAACCCCAGCGCTCTGCATACGTCAGCACCGCTTTGGTTACTTTTTCATCTTTCATTGCATCGTCATACTGAATGAGCCCATTTTGAGCTGTGCGTTGCAGTTCGCCCGCTTCAGAGATTCGATAGTGTTCCGCTGCTTTAAAGTCTGAGTTTGAACCTTTGCCCGTCCAGTATTGGAAAGTCGTTGGTGCTTCTGCGTATGCCTGAGACAGAGTTTTATTGGCTGCATTTGAGAGGATGGATTGGAATGTGGTATCTGGAGACAATGCGCGTTTCAACAGTTCCTCATCTCTCATCCGGTGAGCCCCCTCAATACCCGAGCGTTGCAAGCATTCCACTGCCAAATCCCGCATACGCATGGACCGGAGCTCTGGAGCTCCTGCAGCTGGCTTTTCAGGTGAACGTCCCGCACGCATCAAAAGTGCATCAGAAGCAGCTGCGCGGAACTTGTCACTGTCTTCTGCTCCCACATGAACTGATGAACGTTGTGGAGCTTTATCCGCAATTTGTTTTTGCAGGATGGCATCCTTCACAACCGCAACTGTACTGCCATCATTAATGAATGTTGAAGCATCCATGCCAAAATCACGGCAGAGCGTGTTAATTTCTGTAACCCGAGCCCGTTCAGCAACAATCCCTTGTTGTGTCGCTTGAGCTGGATCAATTGCTGGTGGCGCATTACCACGTTGTCCGTTATCTGCTGGAGGAGTTGACGTTCCTCCCAGCTCCGTACCTGTATCCGGTGCGTGTACCAATCCTTGTGCGGCCAAAGCCAACATTTTCAAACCCTTCATCTTGTCATCCTCACCTTCATTTTGATTAAAACTGCGTCCCACACCTACCGATGGATCTGCTGGTGTCGGTTCGATACTGATTTCAAACGGTTGCCACTTCAGGGCCACGTATGCCGGTCCGGTGTGACGTCCATTGGCAGATGTTTTCCCTGCCTTAACTTCCTCCCAGGACGACACGGAATAACCCACGGATACCCCTTTGATAATGCCTTTCTTGACCTTTTGCCACACCTTGTCAGAATCAGCATCGTCATCAAACTGAACCAGCGCCCTGGCTTTCCGTTCCGAATCATCAAGCCACACCTTTTGAATGATTCCGATCGGCATACGCCCATAGTTCTGATCGCGGCCATGAGCAAATAATAAAACCCCGACTTCGTTCAACCGTGTAAGGTCAACCGCAGCGGGGTCATGGCTTAATACTTCACTACCAAAATACCGTTCATAAGGTGCCTCGGAGGAAAACGACAGCTCCACGGTTCGATTATCTTCATCTAGCGTATCCCTACTAAATGTCAGCGAACGCGCAAATTGTTTCTCATCCGGCTGGGTGCCGTTTCTATGCAGCGTCATCGGCATCTTCATCCGCATCATCATCGGATTCATCTTGCTCACTATGTCCTGCCCCCTTTCCAGACTTTTCACCAATTAATTCATTGATTAGATTTATTTCAGCGGCACGCTGAATCACAACATCCCGCCAATCTTCTCCTCGCTCCGCACAAATTCGCGCAAGCGTATCTTGATTGGAGCTCAATGCCGTTTCATTCGCCTTAGCCTCTTTTAGTGGGTCAATCCAAGTGCTTCCCGGCGGAACCCATACATGAGCGGTATACTTTTTCTTATTCTCTGCAAGTAGCGGTAGATCGATCTTACCTGTCAGATACATAGATTCTAGAAACTCAAGGTAGATCGGTCGCAAAAAACGATTAATGATCATGTTTTGCATTTTCTTATACAGTTTCCGATCCTCAATCAATCCTTGCCGAGCTGATGAATAATTGACCTGAGATAAGTCACGCGAAACGGCCTCATAACTAAGCCCGAGCCCAGCAGCTATCATCCGGACTAACGTCGATAAGAAATCACGGGTGTTTGAAGCTTGTCCCGTTGGAATTACCGTCTGAACCTCATCGCCTGGGTTTAACTCACCAACCATACCAGGTGCGAGGGATAAACCGCTGTAATCGACTTCTGAACCTCCACCCCCGCGTACGCCTCGGCCAACACTACCAGTCGGAGTGCTTTTTTTAATGAACACCGACATGCATGCTAAAACCCTCTCTTTAATAGAAATGGCTTCGATGTATTGATTGGCATCCTTAATACGGTTCATCGCAGTGGCAAGTCTTGAAATTTCTCTCACTTGTCGCGGATCTTTCTTGTCAAATAGAAAAATAACGTCCTCAGCAGGAATTCGCACGGATTCAGCTGGATTATGGAAATAACCATCGCTTGCCTTTTTGAAATGATACGCGACTGGTCGGTTGAAATCATCAAGCTCGATACCTTCCACAATCCGCTTACCCTCACCAGGAACCAACAATGTATTTAGTTCATCTACGGACCGTAGTTGAATTTTGAAAGGAAACTCTGAATCATTGACATACACTTTCACAGCACAAATACCGCCATCCACGTTATAACGACGCAAAAGCATTTCCGTCATTTCTTCCATGGATTGCGTTCCTGTAATATCTATATTCTCGGGCTTACAAAATTCTTTCCAGAGTCTTTCAATCTCCTGATTCAATTCACCTGATGCATTACCAGATACATCATGTGGTATCTTCGCTTGCAGCATAATGCCAGTTCCAATCACATTCCGCTCAAACGCGTTCAGAATCCCTCCAACAATATCGCTGTTGTGCTCCAAGTCCTGAGCTCTGGCACGAATCAACGCACGTTCTCCGCGTTTCTGCTGCTCGTTTGGCGAACCCGAGGGATTCCACCCGTGATTCAGACGCCCTCGACTTCCTGAGTCAAATACACTCATCCCACTTCGCCAAGCTGCACGCTTGTAAGCCCATCTCGGGCTAATCGTAGCTATCGATCGATCAATCCAATTCAAATTGTTCACCTCCCCTCAAAATAAACTGTCCGGAAGATGCCATTGCCCTCAATAAGCGACTGGATTTCCCTTTCGAGACGCGTTCGTTCTTCATACAACAACCCTATATCCGGCTTCTTCACCGTACGGCTGCCAATACGATATTCTTGAGCCCCGCCCAAGATAACCCGGATAGCTTTTTTTGTTTCATCCAGTTCCGCTTGCAGTTCTATCAATCGTTCTTCGTTCGTCATGTCCAAGTTTCACCCCCTTGAATCCAAGATTTTTGCGCCGTTTTTTTCTTTTCCGGTTCAGGCATCGGCTCAGGCGGCGCTTCATAACGCATATACCTGATACCCAAGCAGTCCGCAGCAAAAGCGGCGTACACTTCTGTATCAAGATAATGGTTATCAGCATGTGACGTTTTAGGTCGCCATACCTCCACCTCGTTCTTACCTCGTTTTTCAATCACTTTCTCTTCTGCCGTGACTTGCTCGGCATAATCAAGATCGCAACCGTTATACACAAACCAGCCGCCAATTTCATCCGACTTTCGCACCAGTCGATTGGATATGAAGTCCTTGAAAAAGCCTCCATCAACATTGTAAAGTCTCAGACCATACTCGCCTTTGTCAACACGATCTATTAGCGATAATTTGTACTTACTGGGCAGTGGCGTGCTTGAACCCTTCACCGCAACAGCCCATTCGCTATTTTTGGCGCAAAAATCATATACTTCATCCGTGTTGAAACCTGAGTCGATCGCACACAAATTCACGAAATATTCATCACCATCACTGGTGCAGTATGAAATATTCATAACCTCTTCAACTTGCGCCCAAGTTTCAAGGACACCGTGCCGGATGTTATGGCTTGTCATACCTTCGCTCCAGGCTCGAATTGTGTAATAAAAACGATCTTTCTGTACATCGACACCGCCAGTTAGCAAAATAGTTTTATCAGGAACAATACCTTCCTCATAACCACTCTGTTTCTCCAGCACTTTGTCACTGTTTAATTTGATCTGAGTATTTTCCCAACACTCAGCAAGCCAAGAGTTAACAAAGTTCATTAGCTCTTCAGGAGAACTTTTTGAGGTCATGAATTCTGCCGCGACATCACCGAACCGAATCCAAGGGCTGTATATCGCATTTAAACCAAAACCTGTACGCCGCTTTAATTTGGTTGATCCGTTTTTATCTCGCCATTGTCCTGCACGAAGCATAGCAGGCTTATGAGCATCGCGAATAATTCCTTTACAGTGTTCACACTCATAATGA
Organism: Paenibacillus sp. E222; assembly: GCF_013401555.1. Taxonomy (NCBI): domain Bacteria; kingdom Bacillati; phylum Bacillota; class Bacilli; order Caryophanales; family Paenibacillaceae; genus Paenibacillus; species Paenibacillus sp. E222. Next base: position 3,499,192 of record NZ_CP058552.1, on the reverse strand, counting down.
GCCGCACCCCGAATCACTTCGACATCCTGTGATTTATCGAATTTCACCTGTTTAAAGTTGAACGTCTGGAACTGGCCGCAGTGAGGACACGGCACATAAAACATCAACTGGACGTCTGCACTTTCCCACGCTTTCCAAATTGGACCCGTTCGAACTGTTGGCGTAGATGTCTGCATGATCTTCTTGTTGAATGGGAATGTCTTCGTCCGCTCTTTAGCAAGTGAACGTGGGTCAGCTTCTTTACCCGCTGATTTCGGGTATTTGTCCACCTCATCCATAAACAGATACCGAATTGGACGGCTCGACACCTGAGCAGGACTGTTTGCGCCGACAATGACGCAGTACATCCCGTCAAACTGAAGCTCTGCGTCTTTCGATGCCTCCGGCCTGAACCTTTGTCGTAGTTCTGGACTTAAATCCATCATGGGCTGTAGACGATTTTCTGAGGTGAACTGTGCCAGCTCTTTATTTGGATACATGACCATGCTGGGCGATGGATCTTGTGCAACCACATAGGCCAACATGTTATTCAGACATTCCGTTCCACCGACCTGAGTCGGTTTCAAGAAAATGATTTCCTCTATTCGCGGATCAGTGAACGCATCCATGATCCCGCGCAGATATGGCGTTCTATCTGTTGACCATTGACCAGGCTCGGCAGAAGTTTTGCTATCCAATACCCTGTATCGGTCTGCCCACTCTGCTACAGTCAGCTTTTCAGGTGGTCGCAGAACTTGGAAAGCCTCCGTTAGCCAGTCAGGCCATTTACTTTTTGCTGGACTTCTTGGCACTGTAAACACCACGGACTGACATCTGCTGCAAAACTGCAGTTGTTGAATCCGCTATATTTTGTTCCACTATTCGGACTGTCTCAGGATCAACAAAAGGTGCGACCTCCATCGCTACACGGCGACTGTAACCAGTCATTGACCGTTTCAGCGTAGTAAAAAAGCGCTGAAGTTCGGTAATGACCACTTCGCGCTTTACGTATTCGCCTCTAGCAACAGCATTTTTTAATGCAGCAGCTTCGGCCTGTTGCTCCTTTAGCCTAGCTTCATGTTTTAGTTTTTTAGCTGCGTCTGTCTTGGGTTCCCCCTCTTCGTCTCCCTCTTCATCGCCGCCTAACTTGTAATCCATGACCCAATCATGACAGTCTTTTAATGGGTACCAACCGTTCTTGATTTTGGGCATTCCCAACTTCACCCACTGTGCAAGTGTGTTCCGATGGACGCCAAAAAGCTCGGCAGCATATGAAGCACTGATACATAAGGTTTCTTCGATCATTCTCACATCATTTTCCACGCCCCAAACACCCCCTCAAAATGCACAATGCACAGTGATTTTTTTTTAATAAAAACAGCCGTAAATCGGGGTCATTCGTACCCGCACCCCGCCCCCGGCCCGGGAAGGACCCAAAACGCCGTCCCTCACTCTCCCAAGATGCCCCCAGGCTCCAAAACAGGTGATTTAGAGCTTATGATGCCAACTTGAAGGAGCAAGACGCTCAATACTTCCTCGATCTGAGTGTCGAACCCATTCCTAAACCTTCCCGTGTTGCCTGTAGATCGGGCTCTAAGCAAAGCGTTCAGTATCTCCATGCGATTGTTGAACAACTGCTGTTCCTTCTCGCATTCGGAAGCCTGGGGTTTACTGATCGAACTACCTCCGTTCGGTGGTCTAAGCATTGAAGGAGGAACAATTGTTTCTGATCCTTCATTGCCTATCGCACTCGCGCCTTCTACAATGCCACCTTGAGCATAAGCAACCGGAGGCTTCCTTGCAGTGGGTTTACATGGATAACCATCCTTATCCCAGTAAGTTCCTTTCGGTAGCTTATCAGTACAACGCAGGCACCACTGGCCTGGTGTTTTCTTATTGCAATGTCCACAATGAAACATGTCTCGTGGGGATATTGCATCTCGTAGTTTATTAAACATCGTCATGCCACCTTAAGAGTTATTTCAGTACCACGGTTCTCATAACAACAGCCCTATTAAACTTCCATCTTCCCAGATAATTCCTTACAGTGTAGAATGATAATGCGTAACAGTTCATAGCAAAGGTGGTGAGAATATGCAGTTTGAAGGTGCTGTAATTAAAGAGCAAGGAATAACATTCGGCATCGTTGTTGTTAAGCCTCACGTGCTTAGCATATCGTCTACAGCCGACCAGATGCGTTCTTTCGGGACACGCGCATTCGGTCCCATGCCAATAATCCTCATGGCACAGGACGCACGCGGTATTCCTACTTATAGCGGAAGAAAAGACATTGTAAACTTCTTAGCTAACATAAGTCCGAGCCGAATTCCTTTCAAACGCTATACTCTTTAAGGCAATAACGATTCTGGCACAGCCTCTTCCACTCTCAGGTCAACTTCTGGTGCATTGTCAAGAATGCGCTGGAAGTCTTCCGGAGTGATGGCCACACCTTCAGATGTTTTAATATCTTCTCGCATAGTATTCACCCCCTCTATTAAAGTAGGATAGACCAACCATATAATTGACTAACTAGCTGATGGTCCTCAAACTTCATTCCTCCATTATTCCATCCAATCTTCAATGCTTCGATGTGGCTTTATTGCCGTTATAATGGAGCATCTGGTTAAGAACCAGCACACGTTTAAGCAATGAACGGACCTCCCGCTTACGCTCCTCCTCCACATAAAACGTCCCTTGTCTTACTGCCAGAAGCTTCACGTTCAGTATCTCGTCTCGCTCAGCAGTTAATGACCGCACTCCTTTTGGCGTTAACCATGTAAGCCATCTACGATTCTTTGTCATACTGAACCTCCTTCTGACATCGTGGCCACTTGCACATCTGAACTGATCCCGCCCATTCACCCCAGACGCAACCTCTGCACCTCTCAGGTTGCAACTTAGATATGTACGGTATTGGCGGTTCCTTGATTGCTACGAATCGTGGACTTCTAATCAATGGAGATGTCACCGTCCAGTTCGGTCCAGTAGGCGTTACCCATGCTATCCTCGACACGAATTTGGATTGTTCCGTCTGCCGCTTGCTTAGCATCAACAATATCAATCCTACGAGTAACTGAACCAGTTGCACCGATAAGCTCACTCGCTTTATATTCCGGCATCTTCATTCCCTCCCTTCATATTTACAAGCGCTTGGGATTACACAAAAAAATAAGCCACCCGCTGTTGGATGGCTTTCAAAAAGGATATGAAGAAAACACCGTAGTTGGCCCTGCCGGGACTCGAACGCCAGCTGCTGCCTGTAGGCCATAATAGTATCCGTATTTATATCCCGCCCGGATGGAGCGGCTGCGGGGAATCTAACCCCATCCCCACACTGCACCCTTGACGATCCACGTCTAAGGAACGCCTTCCCACAGCGCAGCCGAGTACGCTGCGATAACGGGCAGGCACACCGGGGAAGAAGTTTCCTTCCCTATGTGCCTAGTCTAAGTCTGAACCACAGACATTGTGTCGACGAACTACGGACGCGTTACAGACACGATTGAGGTAATTCGCCATTAAAATTCCTTGATTTGGATATTGGATAATAATATAATTATGAGCGTGAAACCAATCAAGCTCTCTCTAGAAAGGAAGTAGGTGATTCTCATATGAAAATAACAAGCGTTTCTTTTCAAAATTCGGTAACAGTTCGACTGGCTGACCAAACGCATGATTGTCCTGAGTAACAAACTTTAGAATCGCCATAAAGGGTTTACTTTTGGTAGGGTAAACCGCCAACTCTTCTCTATGTGACTTGACTTGATTGGTATCTCACACTTTATCCCATAAGGCTCATTAGTTCTTGCGTGGTAATCATAGTTCCAAACTTCGATTCGACTTCCTTTGAACTCTGGGGAGGGCTGACAGCCTATCCCCAGACCTGGGCGGGAGCCCTTGTAAAAATAAGGAGGAAGTTATTATGAGAAGTAGTTGGAAAGATACTACCAAAAACTGCCTGGAGTTTGCACTATTTGCGTTGGGGTTTTATGCCTCGACAATAGGATTTGTGTGGGCTTCGCTATGCTGGATGCTGTTGTACTTCTTACATAAGAAATTATAACAATCTCATAGCTTTGGGAAGAAAAAAGAGGATCTGATCAATCCTCTTTTTTTAATACTTAATTTAGGTTTTTTACAACACTCCAATTATTTTCAGAGTCTCTGCAACTGACTCAATTCCTCTAACAATTTGACGATCTATAGACCTATCTGTCACACTGCTAAATCTTTTAATTGTTCCCCATCTTGGGTTTCCTCTAATGAATCGAAATTCCATCACTCTACGTACAGCATCGTCAACAATTAAACTCACAGCCATTTCAATACATGTAGTCTTTTGTCGATACTCTATTAACACTTGATTTTCCTTTTCAGTGAGATTATCTTTCTTAGCCAATTCCAGGATTATACTCTTCATTCGAGTAAATCTCTGAAGTAATCTTTTAGCCATTAAGATATCTTGCTCACTTGCATTTGGAAACAGCTCCATTTGTATTACCGCCTCCATGCTCTGCACCTTCCTCCGATTCTTTTACTAGCCGATCATTCTCAACAAACAATAGAGTGCATTTCCTCTGCCAGTAATCAACACTACGGCGAAGTGAGTCTATTTCTGCTTGCTGGATCTCCGCATGTTGGGAAAACTCCTTGTCTTGAATAAACATAGCCTCTCTGTTGCTGTCGGCCAGTGCTTTGTACTTATCAAGTTGTAGGAGAACCGCGCAAAACAGTTCATAGTCTGAATCACTGAAGTACTCCCTCGCCAGACCGTCTATTTTAGCCTGTGCGGCTTCTAATGTCGGTTGGGTCATTTTGCCACCGCCTCAGACTTCTTCAATTCCCTGTACACGTTCTCGGGAATCTGAGATATGATTGCTTTCGGACGGATGCGCTTCTTTTCCGATATGTCGGCAATAGCTCGGGCTGGATGGCTGCTTTCGAACAGCTCAACCAGTTCCCCCGCCAACTCACTTTTAAAATATCTGATTCTCGCCATGGTGTTCCCCTCCATCACACATTGTTACATGTTCAAAATACAAATCCGAGTCATCCAGCTCTTCGTCATCGATGCGGGTTATGGTGAACACCCGGCAACATACCGGGCATTCTACTGTATCCCCCAATTCAAACTCTGTAGGCATAACAGCACCTCACCATTCATTCCGTGCTCTAACTTTATTCAACTCAGCTTGTGTCAGTATCACAGATACCGGCTCGTAATTATCCTTGATTGACTGGACATCGTTATTGAGTGGCAAGTGAGTGATTAAACTAAAGAAGTCCTCAATGTCCTGCTCCCCTGGCTCAGCAAGATCCGGACGGATGATCATCATGGCATCAGACAAGACTTCTGTATCCAGATCCACATCAGACCAATCACCGCAATCCATACCGTCACACAGGTACCGTCCTGCCTTGCCCTTCGCCTTGAATGCTATTGCTTTGATCATGTATATCACCCCTTATATGATTCGGTAGGCAATGGTTTAGTATTTCGAGAGACCCACGCAAACCCACGTGTACGCCTCCATGATTCCTCTATCAGATATGACACCCCTTTGGGTACGAAAACGTCAGGGGCCACCCTCAGCATCCCGCAGGCTGTTCGGATCTCCCTGTGATGTGCAATGTCTGTTTCAACAGAGACAACAAGTTTGATCCGCTCTACCTCACATCCTGATCTGATCAAGGGGATTAATGCCCGTTCTATCTTCACTACCTCAGCGGAGGATGGGTCCTTTCAGGCCAATTGTTCATCCATTCTTGCTATTAGCTTCTTAACAGCACCCTTGTACTTCTCATGCATGTCTGCATCTGTTTTCTGAACTACATCAAGTGCATTCAACAAATTATCGAATGCATCCCCAAGAGTCTTGAAGCTTGTTTTGAATATAGCAGCCTCTTCCCCCGTACCCTGGGCAACCTTCTTCCGGAGTTCAGCCAATTCAGACTCGATCTCTGCCGGAACCTTCTCAACAATCGCAGGAACATCAATAGGCTTAGCTTTCAGCTCCTGTTCGAGCTGCTTAATCTGTGCCAATGATGCAGCATGTTGCTGTTTCGCTTCCTCAAGAGCTTCTTGGAGCGCAGCAGCTTGTCCATCATCCTCACCAGCTTCTGCCTTAGCTGCAGCAGCTTCCGCTTTTGCTTTCAGGTTTTCAACGATCTGAGCATGGTCCGCCTGCTGAATCTCTAGCTTCTCCCGTACCTTTCGTTCCTTCTCCATTGCCTCTTGAGCTTTTTTCAATTCTTTCTCTGCTGCCTTCTGGGCCTTCTCTGCCTCTTTACGGGCTTTCACTGCTTCGGCTAATTGACGAGTGGACATGCTGTCTACATCATTCTCCTGAACAAACTCCTCGCGTTCATCAGCCGGAATTCCCAATAATGCAATTGCCTGAGTGTAATTCAAATTTCCAAGCGCTTGAGAGTTTGCGTTATCCCCAAACAAAGAAAGCTGATCGGATCCGTATTCCTTAAAAATCTTCATCAGGTTGTTGGCCGTAGACTGTTTGTAATCAACAGAATCAGCCAACCAGTTCATCCACTCACCGTGCTGCATCATCTCTTTTGCCTCAGTGAGTCTTCTCCCAATCTCAATGGAGCTGTGAAGCATAATCTGTTTGGTGTGGTCCTTAATGCTGTTAATCTCAATGGCGATTGTCTCGATAGTGCGGATGGCTAATTGGCTCATACTGCTACCCCCTCATGTAATTGTGTAACTTCAACGCGAGTGCGCTTTTTATTTAAAAGCTTCTTAGCTATGAATTGATCAACAAATTCATTAACTTCGGTGGTCATAGACTTATTGTTCAACCCTCTACACTGCATGACTTTATGTTCTCTAACTTCCATCGTGTAAAATGGCTTATCCGGATCGCTGGCCCGTCTGATCACTAGCAATAACATTTCACCTGCAGCATATCTATTTGCGTATCCCCCTACACAATGTTTAAGCGCCTTACCTTCTTCAAACAATTCTTCCGATGATTCAGCTGCGCGGATTAGGAGACCATTGTGATGAAACTCGTATTTTTTCAATTTGGCCAACCTTGATTTGATTTGACGATCAACTTCCTCGTCTCGTTTAATCCTAATTCTCTTGGTGAGCTTCGCATGTTCCCTATGAAGGTCATTAGGTAAGAGATAACGATCCTCTTTCAAACTCATTCCTAACTGTTCACACTGGCCCCGGTAATCTCTCCAGTCATTCAGAACGCTATATAATCCTCGGTATTCAGAAGTATAATGTTCCTTTTGCAACTGCTTTAGAAGATATTTAAGAACAGTAGCTTCAGGTGCAAACTCGCAGGCGGTTTTGTATAGATAATTCTCCTGTCCAACATGTAAATCTCCGAGAAGCTTCGCGTCCTCTAAACTGACAGGTAACCCCTTTGATCTGAAACGTTGGTAAAATCTCAACTGTAAGGCCGTCAAACGAAGGCCGCTCTGACGAAGCTCCTTCAATTCTGCCTTATCCAAACGCAGAACCTTTTGAAGATTCTTTCCTCTCCAATTCACAGCCCCATAGGTAGCATCTTTGTAGAGTTTCGCCCATACAAGATTATCGAAGCCTGATTTAGTCAAGTACTCAACACAAGGATATCGTGCAGCCATATCGAAAAACTCTGTCATGTCAGTAACATAACGGTGGTTTTTATACTTTGTATATGTCTCCCAAGTTGAATACTGGAACGGAGTACCTTTAACGGCTCTCCGGATGTTGGCAGTTGACATAAATTTCGGATAATTACCGTAGCCAGAAAAGTATCTATCGAATGCTGAATGGACTGACTTCGCTTGCTTACCATATGTGAAGAACGTGCTGCTTCCTGGAAGAAAAAGATATTGATGCGAGGAACAATACTCTGTTTTCACATCCAGATAGCTCCCGCTGTAGTCTCTTCTCACATCAATAACACGAGCGGTGATAGCTTGGGGGTCTATGATTGACTTTTCATACCAGACCAAAACAGCCTTATCAACCATACGACTTCTTCCCAAACCCGCTGCCCTTACCTCACACATAGATTTGCAGTGTGGACACTTTACCTTTGCATCCTGTTTGTGCTTCAGCTTGATATCCGGAAAATGCTGCTTCTGACAATGGGTGCAATATGCCGATTGAATCCCTTTTGCAACTTTTGAAGTTCGAATGAATAGATACCTACTCTGTGTCAAAACCGTATCGGTCACATAACTAACAAGAGCTTTACTGATCATTTCAGGAAAATGGCTTATAAATTTCTCGTATTCCATGTTCATCACTCCTCACAAAAGTTCGTCAAGCGACACATCAAATTTACGATCAGGTTGTTTCGCTGCCGGTTCTTGTTTCTCGACCACGACTTCACCCTCTATGCTGAAATACTTCAGTACAACCGCGTAACCTTCTTCGTCCGTCAGCATAGCCATGCCGCCAACTGCCTTTTTCTTGGCTTCTGCCTGCATTGCAAACAAACTTTTGGCAATTGTTTTATCAGCAGCTATCACCTGTTCAGCGGAATCAGGGTTCGTCTGGATGTGTTTAATCAGGAAATCTCCAATCAACTTGATATAGGCGTTCGTCCCGGTTCCATCCATTTCAGCTTTCAACTTTGCAATTGCTTGCTCCACGTTCGTATCCCCTCTCAATTCGTAATTAACTTGGATCCGTTGCGATATAGTCAACTGCTCCGCACCCAATCCGCAGTACGGGCATGTGTGATGTGAATTAATAAATTTGGTCATGTCCTGGCCGCAGCTCAGACAGATCAGCACAGCCCCCGGCTTGATCACCCGCCGCAACCCATAACCGGCGTATGTCTGCCGCACCTCTATGGATCTCTTTTCAAGGGGGGTTATCTTGTCCAAGTCCAATTCCTCCATGGCCCTTGAAAACAAGGGAACATATCGGTACTGATCCTTGGCCTTGCCGTTGTAGATATACCCCGCAGGCTCTTCAAAATCCGGAACAGGCGAACCCAGTGCCGCGCAACGGCTATACGGTAGCAGAATGTCACCGATTGGCCGGGGCAAATTCCAGCGTCCGCCCATAACCCATTCACCGTTGATCTCTTCCTCTTTCGGAACAAATACGGGAATGCCGCAATTTGCAACCTCCTGACGGTTCAACCATCGGTGATTCATCAGCGTTCACCCGCCTTTGCCGCCTGATTTGCCTCCGCAGCTCGCATCAGTGCCTCAAACTCTTCATCACTTGGTCCAGAATTAGGGTTTGTATCACTTTGAACGATAGGAATCGGTGTTTTTCCGCTTTTGCCGCCCGCGCCGCCGGAACCCTTTCCGCCTTTTGCCTTATCCGAACGCATCTCCAAAACCAAAGTACCGAACTTTTCCCTGAATTTACTGCCAGATAGGACATTTTTCCGCCAAAACACGCTTTTCGGTAGCCAGTCCATCACATCACGAATGAGATTCTTGTCTTCCTGGCCGTCAACTTCGACCAACAGCCGGAAATCATCCGCCCATGTCTGCATGTTCGAGCGTTTCGTCAAGTGCAAAACACCTTCTGCTTCCGCGAATCCATCAATTTTTTCTTTCAGATAGTTCGCCATTTTCAGAAACGTGCTGTCTTCTTCGTACACCCGTTTTTCCTTTTTTTTGGAACCTTTTTTCGGGGTTTTGCCAGTTTGCGAATCCGGCGCTGCCGAGCTGTTGTCGGACTGTTCGGGTTTCGGGTTTTGATCTTGATCTTGGTTTGGCTCTTTTTCTTGATCTGGGGGTATATCTTTATCTTTTATATCTTTCTTAATCTCTATCTCTTTCTCTATCTCTGCACCGGATTTCTGTTGGATGTCCGTTGGACTTCCGTCGGACTTCTTTTGGACAGGAGGCGAAGAAGCTTTTGCTTTTTTTTCCTCTTCGCGCTTGTCAGCCTTCCGCGCAGCGTCTTTTTCACGGTTCTGAATAAGCTTCCCGCCTATCTCCATCCAGTTAACAATCCCGCGTCCCTCCTCGGTTTCCTCAATATACCCGGCGTAGAATAGAGCAGATACAAGGTCACTTGGATCGCCTTTAAAATGCATTGCATCGGCAATGTCTTCAGCTTCAATTTCGCTGATGTTACCATCTGGTGCCCAGTCAACGGCCCACCACCAAAACATGTGTAATGACCCCACCGCAGTCGGTCTATCCATACCTGTACGGCGGCAAAACTTGCCTGTTTTGGGGTCTCTGTCTGTCGCTACGTAGCTTTTTATCCATAACATTTTTAATTTTCCACCGCCTTCAATCCGACATGGGCAGGACATCCGCACACTGTCCAGTGGATGTCCGTTGGACATCTTGCGGACATCCTATGCATGTCCTACTTCCAAAATTGCTTGCCGTCTCCGACTGTGTAATAAATGTAAAGCTCTGCCTGCTTGTCCACTTTCCACGCCCGACCATCGGCGGTTTCATCCACCCAGTTATGGCAAGTTCCCGTGGCCGTTTTCGGACCACATAGGACGACGATGTTCCACGGTGAACGTCCCGTACCGTACTGGCTTGCATTAATCATGTGCGCACGTTCAAAACGGTAACGCGGTACACTGCAACCACAACGCTCACATTTCGTGTATCCCGCCTCACTGGAACGTCTGTATACTTCCTTATCCACTTTGACCGTAATGGCCGTGTGTTGGCCCTGAGTGGGCTTACGGCGCTTAAATTTTGGTTTAGGCGCAGGGTTATATCCGAACTCAGCCATGTACTCCGCCTCCTGTTATATGCATTTCAATCCGCACCCGTAGGCGCAGCTCATAAATCTTTTCCTTCACCGAATTAAGCTCGTTCTTCCAATAAGCCTTTTGTTCCAGCGCATCAGCTTCGATCATTCGAAGATCAGCAGTAGCACGTGCAGCAGCTACTTCCTTCTCACCGCGTTTGGCTGTCGCTCTTGCCTCAGCATCAACGTTGTCACGCAATACGTGTATCTTGGCGTAATCTCCATCCTTCTGAGCCGAAACACGACCCATAATCATGTGGGCATCAGTAAGCAGACGGATTTTCTCTACCATTCCGCCAGGAGAGTATTCGTCGTACTGATCAGCTTCCTCGCGGAGACGCTTAATCTGCCTAACGTACTCGCCCATTTGATCCGCACTGGTACGTGACGTATTCAGTTCACGGAGATAATCGTTTATATCCACCGCTTACCTCCTTGTGTTGTTATTTGAAATTTGATATGATTGCCGTAGAATTTTTCCAAAGTGTTTAACCAATGACTACGCGGTCCAGGCGTGGTCATTTTTCATTTATAAGAGCTTTGTACTCCTTAAGATGTCGATCATTGCAATAAGTCAACTTGCCAACTTGAACATAACTTTCTCCATACTCGATCCGCCGGAAGCATAAAGGACAATTCCCAATATGACGTTTCGGCTTTTGCTTTTTCTCTTTTATAGGTGGCTCGCCTTCAGTACGCTGAAGCTCTACTTCTATTTCCTTCCGCACTACTTGAAGTTCCTTAATCCGATAAAAGTCTGTTTCGTCGAGGATTTTCCTACAGATTTCGTTATGCCGCTTACGTAATTCCCGCCGCTGATTATTCACCTCTGCACCTCCTTGTCAAAGTTCTATTTCCCAACTGTTCCAACATACCGTTTCATTAATGTTCCAGTACAATGTTGCTTGTCTATCAACTTCCTAAAATATGCTAAACTGTTAGTGTCCTATCGTCGTCGTATCAAGGCAGAACCCTCCGGGCGAATGGAGCGTGATGTGTCTTCTTCTTTTTCTTCTTTTTCAACTCTGATTTCTCCATACGGTTAGCCGCCGCTATGGAAGATCGCAATTTAGACCATGTAGCCTTAGCCATGATTGCCAACGTATCACCCCACACAGTGAAGCGCTGGTTGAACGGAAAGTTTGAACCCAGACATAAGAATCTTGTACGGTTAACGGACGCACTTGATGTATCCGGGGATTACCTGTTAGGCAGAACCTGATTTAATACTTAGCCCGGGGGGTTCTGTCTTGATACGACTTCAGGGCGACTACTATTTCCCCTTAATCAGATTCTTTATTAAATTCTTCATTGATCAGGTGCTTGATAGATTCATCGAACCAACTCGATGTTTCCGGATCGGCAGCTTGCATCTGCTGCAGGAAACTGATGCGCCGTTGCAACTGTTGATGATTCGGCAACTCTCTCCCCCTCCTCTATTCCAAGATCAAACTTGAGATCGGATATTTCTTTGTCCAACCAGCAGTTGCCTGCATCCATCGCGAACCCACTTTCGCGGAACTGCATCAGGCTTTCTAGGTGGACCCATGCAAACCAATTGATCGTTTCCATTCATTGGACCCCTTTCTTCAGTTCATACACGTTCCAACACATCGTTACTGGCACAATACATCGTTTCTTATGCTGCTATTGGACTCTTTCTTCTTTTCTGAAGTAATTAGCCGCCCTCTGCTCAGCTCTCCAAGTTTCCAAATCAGCAAGACGGAATTTTATTGAGGGTCTTCTTGAACCGGTTGCCCCGTAACGTTCATGGGGTATTCTTCCTTCCTGGCACATACGATAAATCAGTTTTTCGGAAACACCTATGTGCTTTGCTGCTTCGATTACGTCAAGCGTTTTGTCTATTAGCCCAGAAAACTCTGCTTTGAGCCTTTTCTCAGCTATGGCCACTTGCTCATTCACGATAGACCTGATAGCATCTTCAAGAGCGCCTAGCATTTTATCCATAAGAACTCTCCTTTCCAAGTGTGCTATAATGCACTTTAGATATGACCTCTTACCAAATCATCAACGGTACATCCCAGGGCATTAGACAGTTTTACTAATGTCTCCGCGTATGGTCCTTGTTTTTTCTTTCCAATGTTGTAAAGGGCCGACACGGCAACTCCGCTTTCTTTGGATAGGCGGTAGATTGTCCATTCCTTCTTATCAATCATCCTTTTAATATTTGCTTCGATTTCCAACCCCATGTGATCACCTCCTGAACACATACTATAACTCTATGGTGTTATATACAATCGGCGTTATAACCCGAAAGAGTTACAAAATCCGACATTCTCTCCCGTTTACTTTGAATCGCTTGACTTATCTCCCTTTTCTGTTTTATTATAACTTCATAGAGTTATAACACATTAGAGTCATATATAGGAGGCATTTTAGGTGGATTTAGCAGAAAAGATATTAGAACTAATGGATGAACAAGGTATCACTAAATACCGACTCTCTAAAGAAACTGGTGTCTCCTATACAGGTCTTACTAAGATTCTTTCCGGACAAACAAAGCACCCTCAAATTGATTCACTTCAAGCAATTGCAAATTTTTTCAGTAAACCACTCGATTACTTTATGGATCAGGAAGAAGAGCAGCCGTCTCCTGATTGGGCTACTCCTAAAGATCTAGCGGACATTAAGAAAATTCTTGAAGAAGATCAACCCGTCTTGTTTGATGGCGTGCCAATCACAGAAGAAAAACGACAAAGAGCCATGGATATCCTTACTGGATTGCTTTGGGAAGCTAAAGAACTAAACAAGAAAACTTATGGTCGCAAGAACAAGCCTAAAGACGAAGAGTAGGTGACTCTGTTGGATGACATCATTCACAAGCTTGTTCGTAGATTCAAAACAAACGATCCTTTTGTAATCGCCAAAGGTCTGAACATATTAGTCCGACATGCTGAGTTTGATCCTGGTACTAGGGGGTTTTACTACAAGCGGTTACGAAGGCGGTTTATTGTTATTCATAATGGCCTGTCTGAGGAGTGGCAACGTGTAGTATGTGCCCACGAGCTTGGACATGATCGACTCCATTCAGGCATGAGCCAATTCTGGATTGATGAGCATACATTTTTCAACCTTGGGAAATATGAACGACAAGCCAATATATTTGCAGTGAAACTTCTAACTCATTCTATTGAGCGCCAATCAGGAGAAACACGAGAGGCTTACTTATTAAGATGCGGCGTACCAAAGCAACTGCATAACTTGGAAATGTAACTTTGCGCTTTCCAGCCGCAAGGCTGTTTACCATACACAAAAACAGAACTGATGTTCGAAACGGAGGGAAAGAAGTGGCAAAAGGAAGTATAGAAAAACGAGGGGAAAACAAGTGGCGACTCACAGTAGACTTGGGGCTAAACAATGATGGCAGCCGTAATCGCCCACGTAAGACTATAACTGTCGAAGACAAGGCACTACTGAAAACAACTAAAAAGCTCAAAGATTATTTAGATGATGAGCTTGCCAAGTTTAAGCAAGAAGTTCTTAGCGGCAGTTACATCGCACCCTCAAAGCTCACATTCAAAGAGTTCTACGAAAACGAATGGAAACCCAAAGACGCCGAACCACGATTAAAGCGGACGACGTTCTTATCACACTGTTCTAAAATTGAGAATCATGTATTACCAGTCATCGGACATTTAAGGATTGATGAGATCACCACAATGAGGCTCGTAACGCTTTTCAATGATTTAAGGAAGCCTGGTGCCCGAATTGACAAACGAGGCGGTAAAGAGACCATTAGTTCTCGCACAATTCAATACATTTATGATGTAACCATGAGCATATTCAAAAGAGCTGTAGAATGGAAAGTCCTAAATGAGAATCCCTTGGACGGTATTCAGCGTCCGCAGGTAAGTAAGGAAGACAAGAAAGCCCGAAAGGACAGGAAGAACTTTTTCGAAGAAGAGGAAGCCACTGAGGTTATTGATACATTGATCAATAGCGATACTCACTGGAAACTTTATTTCCTTGGAGCCATTATTGGAGGTTTCAGGCGTGGTGAATTAATTGCGCTGGATGAGGACGACTGCGACTTTGTAAATAACCGTTTGCGCATCGATGAGAGTATTTCGCATACCCAGAATGGACAGGCAGACATTACAGACACAAAAAACGAAGCGTCCGACGATTATGTAGATATGCCACAATGGTATATGGATCAACTCGCTGTTCATCTCAAAGCCATGCGCAAATTACGTTTTGAGGCAAAGGCACAGGGGAAATGGAAAGGCGGAGATAGGAACTTTGTGTTCCATTCAGGGACAGGAAAACCCTATTACCACACTTCACCATCTCAACAGTGGAAAATATGGTGTGATCGGAACGGATTCCGAAACGTGTCTCTACATGGGCTGCGTCATACGAATGCAACCTATTTGCTAGGTCAGGGAGCATCTATAAAGGAGATCCAACATCGATTGCGACACTCGACATCTCAGGTGACCACAGACACATATGCTCATGTCACCAAGAAGTTAAGTCGAAAAACAACAGCACACCTCGATGTATTCGATCCTAAAGTTCGTCCCCAATCCGTCCCCAAAGAGGAAAAATCCACTCGTTCCCTTTGAATTAGGCATGCTATTTCAAATCCATAAAAAAAAGAAAAATCCCTTATGAGACAAGGGATTTCAGGGTTGTTTATAATGCCGAGGACCGGGATCGAACCGGTACGGTAGTCACCTACCGCAGGATTTTAAGTCCTGTGCGTCTGCCAATTCCGCCACCCCGGCATGGGTATGTATTTCTTGGCGACAAGAAATATCTTACCATGAAATTTATAACTTTGCAATACCTTAAGATAAAATTATCCAAAAAAAAAATAAAACAGGCACTGCCAGCGTTAGCGAGCAGTGCCTAGAAAGTTCGAGTTGCGGTCCCGAACTTTCTTTGAACCATCTATATTAAGGGAGGTGTGAAATAAGAATACCTCCCCAACATTAAAAAAACCTAAAATCAGGCTTAAATTAAACTAAAAAAGAAGAATAGGTGCAATTCGGTCTGCCTCTTCCTCGCTGCATTCCACCACCACCAGGATATGCCCTTGCAGCAGCCAATCTTCATAGTAATTCGCATCTTCTTCGGAGACCCCTGCTTCTGTTAAGGTAAGCACCAGATCATCCGTCTCATTTCCAATCTCGTTGCCTGCGAGCTTGCGTACCGCTTTTCCGATGGACATCGTCTGATCCATCCGTTTGCCCAGACCAGCAAGTACCCCTTTAAGTACGCCTAAAGCGCCATCTGTTCCTGCGCCCTTCAGGGGCATCGGCAAACCAGTCTTCTCGCTTACCAATTCGAGATTGACCTGTTCTTTGGCTACCGCGCCCAAATATTTATCTGCTATGCCTTCCTCTTTTAATTTATTCAGCATGATAATGGCTTCATTCTCTGTGCGTACAAGTCCGATCAGCAATTGTGTCATTATACGTCCCCTCCTTTTACCCTTATATAACCCCTGGTTGCTTCTTCAAAAACGGATCACATGTAATAAGTCCTTTCACCTATGTAAAATATAATTTCTGATCTGGAAATCTATACCTAGTTCTGATAGACTAGATAAAGAAGACAAATTAACCATTGAAATTATTGACATATCGAATTACTATTCCATAACCAGGAGCAATGACATATGAAAAAAGAGGTAGAAATTGCCATTCGGCGCAAACAACAAATTATCGTCCGTAATACAAGTGGGCAAACGGTAACTGGATTTCCGGAACGTACAGCCGATGCTTCCATTCTTTCCTTACGGACAGTTCACGGAAGCCTGTGGATTCCATTCGACGAAGTCGAACAAGTCACTCGTTTGTTAACTATCCGCTCTCATCATTTAAGCGGGATGCAGTTGTGCACGGCTGATCTGTAAACAGGGAACAAGTATTTCATGTATTTATACGTGAATTAGACATCTTTATTTCGCCCTTCATAAAATAAAACCAGACGCATCGACGTCTGGTTTTATTTTTGCCCCATACTTTGTACCACACTCTTTCAAAGCCTCAAGACACTTCTGTATCAAGTGCTTTCTCGTTCATAGCCTGTCGTTATTTCACCACAAACTTTACTCGTGTTCCATCCGGATATGTACTTAGTTGGTTTCCCACCCATGAGCCTGCACCACGATTATCTTTGGGGCTAATATATTGGATATCCGCACCCGCTCCGCCTTCCGCACACATCGCCATTGGCCATTCATCCCGATCTTTCCCCTTTTTGACCGGAACACCTTTGAGTGACAAATCCCGATTACCCTCAGCTCCACTGCGATCAATGGTGCATACATCCGAATGCCCTGCCTTGATGGCCGTCTTGATATGATTGGCCGTCTCGGGATAGCGCTCTGCCGGGAATGTGATGGTATGATCTACGTTCCCTTTGCTTCCCCCGAATTGGGACGGTATATCCAGAGACCACTCTCCTCCAACCCATGCATAGAGAGCTACCATTAACATGGCCACCAGCGTCAATATCTGCTTTTTAAATCGTTGCTTGCCCTTGCTCTTTCTGCTTCTGCGTCTTTTACTCATGCTGTTTCTCCCCCATTCAACACTTGAATTATACCAGAACGCCAGTTCGCTAAACAATATAAAAAAACATAAAAAAACAGCCGACATGCTCGGCTGTTCTGTATAGACTACCCCACGTTAGGAATCGCCTGTTGTCGAAGTAAAGGCAAGGTAACCTCAAACTTCGTTCCTTTCCCCTCGATACTCTCCACCGAAATTTGACCATTCATCAATTCGAGCAGCTCTTTACAGATGCTGAGTCCAAGTCCGCTGCCGCCAAATTTGCGTGCGTGGGAGACGTCCGTCTGCGTGAATGCTTCAAACAATTGATTAATTTTATTATCCGGAATGCCGATTCCCGTATCATGAACAGTGAATACAAGGATAACGATATCCCCTCGCTGCTCCTCAACATCTATCTGTAATTGCACTTCACCTTGTTCCGTAAATTTAATGGCGTTACTGAGCAGGTTATCCAGCACTTGTCGGAGACGCAGAGGATCACCCGTGAGTACATCAGGAATAGCCAGATCCGCATGACAGAGCAAGCGAATTCGTTTATTCTGCGCCGCGGGTTCATGCGTTTTAATAATCTGTTGAATCAGCTTCAACGGCTGAAATTCGATTTGCTCCACTTTCATTTTCCCTCTGCCGAGCTTGGCCATATCAAGACTATTGTTGATAATGTTCAGAAGAGCCTCCCCTGACTGGCGCGCAAGCTCCAGATACTCTTTCTGCTCCTCACTGTTATCCCCCATGCCGACAAGTTCGATCATGCCCATAATCCCGTTCAGCGGCGTGCGAAGTTCATGGTTCAGCTTCCCAATGAACTCCAGCTGTCCCCTACTGTTCATTTCCGTCATCGAAGCTGCCATCCGCAACTGCTGCTCGGCATATTTCCGCTCCGAAATATCGTATTGAATCCCTACAAAAAACAGACATTCCCCTGAATCATCGAAAATAGGATCAATATTCAGTTCATTCCAGAACTTCTGTCCACGCTTCGTATAGTTCAGAATCTCCGTCTTGATCGACTGCTTTTTCTTCAACGCTTCGCGAATTTTCTGTACGGTTTCCGGGTCCGTATCGGGCCCTTGCAGGAAACGACAATTCTGTCCAATTGACTCGTCCGCACTGTATCCAGTCAATTGGGTAAAATATTCATTTACATACATTAGCGGGAAATCAGGCAAAGTAGCATCGACTACGGTCACGGAAGATTTAATCTTAGAGATAATAAATTCCCATTGTATAGCGAGTTGATTGTATTTAGTCATGCTTCCTCCTTCATTTCACCAAACTTTATTGTATTCACGCTCCTGATGAAGCTATCGATAAACCAATGGTATGTGATTATATAAAAAACAATATAATTAATTGTAACATAGTTATTCAAGTCATGTGTTCCTTGGGTAATATCTGATAAATACATTCAAAATACTTATCAAGTCATCAGGAGGTCACTCATGAAATTTTTATTAATCGTTATTATTATTATTTTGCTTGTTTTCTTTTTCACAAGACGTAAACGTTAATTTTGAGCCGGTCATGTAAAATGAGGAAGGAAGATCGGGTATGAGAACCCTCTTTTTTATATTCATGACACTTTGTATCATCAATCTGTGCTTCCCGAAATTTGGCTGGTACTTGCGTTATGGCTGGATTTCCCGGGGAGAGGCTGAGCCCAGCAGACCTTATATGGCGATGACCAGAATGACCAGTCTGTTGATGCTGCTTATCGCTTTTTCGCTCGTTGTGGCTTGAATAATAGAAACCAGAAAGACAGCTGTTCCTTGGGACAGCTGCTTTTTTTGCTGCTTCAATGACGGGAAAATGACAACTTTGTTTGTGGTGCGTTTGCAACGATACCCGTAATATATAATTATCGTTGTGGAAAGGACACCTTAGCATGAACATCGCATTTTATCCATATTGGGCTGCAAAAACGCTGCTTTCTCTCATTAATGTTATATATATCATGGTTATTACGACGTTTATTTACGGTCAGACCGGGTCTGTCCTTTACGCTGCGCTGTTTCCATTCATTCAAATGTCAGCGCGTATAGTCGCAGGCTTTACTGCACCATTACTTGTGAACCGTTTCGCATTCTCCAGGCTGATTGTTAGTATTCCTTTAGCCAAAACATTGATGATTACCGGAATTGCCATCGCATTTACCGATCTAACTGCTCACATTCCTCTTCTGCTTGTGGGAATAGCGATCCTCTCGTTCCTGGACGGATGGGAATCTCCATTAATAAACACATTAACTCCACGATTGGTTCAAGGAGAAGATCTGGTGAAGGCGAATAGTTTTCTCTCATTCTCTACTCAGACCGTGACGATCATTGGATATGCGATGACAGGATTCATCGTTATGCACTGGGGGGCTTCACAAACATTCTGGGCGGCTACAAGCTTAACCTGGGCTGTCCTGCTTCTAATGATTACGATCAGCTCACTTACCCGCGAAAAGGAGGAACAAGTCGAGAAATCCACTTCCAGATGGGATGTACTAAGGGAAGGTTGGCTTATCCTGTGGAAAAATCGGTCGTTACGCCTGATAACGTTCATGGATCTGGTTGAGGGTCTTGCTGGCTCCATCTGGATCGGCGCTATCACACTTGCTTTTGTAAAAAAAGCTTTGGGCCAAGAAGAAGGTTGGTGGGGACTTATCAACTCCAGCTATTCTGCCGGCACTATTCTTGGGGGAATTCTGGCCATCGCCCTGGCCTCACGTATACAGAAGCACCTGATTTCCAGTATGGAGATAGGCTCTCTGGTTTTCAGCTTGCTGACCATCGCTTACGGTTTAAACAGCCTTCCTTGGCTTGCTCTGGTATTATGTGTGCTTATGGGTCCCGCTTATCAGATCCGCGATGTTGCTCAGCAAACCGCTTTTCAGAGCAGTGTGCCCGTCGAATCCCTGTCCAAGGTATACGTAGCGCATGGGATTGTTCTTTCCACTGCAATGAGCATATCTACGATAATCTTCGGTCTGGTTGCTGATCAAATGGGGGTTCGGCTGGTGTATTTGATTGGCGGTGCCTTATTCATTGTATCCTCCTTGTGCTCTTTCCGGTTAAATCGGATCAAAAAGTAAAATGATTGCATCAAAAAAAGACGAGCACACATCTGCTCGTCTCCGCTGCTTCCGACCAATATCGGAGCAGCCCTTTTATTCTCAATCCAATCGGTAATCTGTCAACGGCTTGCCTTGTTTATAATACAGCGCTGGTGACAGTATATTGAAGAAAATATGCACATCAGGCAAATCCGCTTCTTCCAAAATAGCCTGCATTGAGGAAGCAATCCGATTATGAATCTCCTGATCACGTTGGAACATCAGAATCTCTACTGAAGCCGGAGAAGGAGTAAGGGCTTGTACGTCATGACGCTCTGCCTTCATTCTCTCCCGCGGAATTTTGGTAATCAAAGCAAATTGCTCCGTGATACGGGGTACAACTTCCTCCAGTTGGGGCCCTGTGAATCCTTTAAAACGAATAAACGGCATTGCTATCCCTTCAATCTCTATTAATAGTCTCTTATGTGATTTTAAGCACATTGTTTTCGGTTGTCAAATCTCTTTCATCATATCATTTTTTTCATAGAGACGCAGAAAAGCCCCGCTGAAGTCTCAACGGAGCATACACGAAACCAGGGCCTCAACTTGTTCTATTGTGGCTTACACCCAGAAAGATTTAGTGATGATTACGAGCAGGATGAAGAGTACGAGAATTGCGCTTGTGGAAGTCCATCCGCCAAATCCACCAACACTGCCGCCACAACCGTATCCAACTTCACTCATTTGATTGGCCTCCTTTGAATTTCAAGGTATGCCATAATATATGTCGATTCGAACATGAGTGACCGGGCTATACGGCAAGCTAACCGGCCCAATCATTATGTTATTCTGTCAGTTGAATTATGCTGAAGGAATGACTTGAATGTTCACATCATTTCCTGATACTTCACGATAAAAGTCTGCTGTATTTCGCTTATCCAGGACAATCAAACGAGTACGCGTATCGTTTCTGGACACCAAAACTACTTGACCATCCGGGGCAATACAATAGGCGATTGGAATTGAAATTTCACTGTCACGATATGAACCGTCCGCATGGCTGGTCCCCATTACAATGCATTGATGTTGTATCGCTATCTGCCGTGCTTCTTCAACCCATTCTGTATACTGCTCTTCACTGAACATCCCCACACCAATGGAATGCATAACGATATCCACACTGCCAATATTCTCGTTGCGAAAACCTTGCAGCACCAACTCATCACATAACAAGGTGCTTATGACCCAGTCCTGTTCCTTAACGATCTCAGCAGGGGTATACTTCGCTTTCTCCAGCACAATCTTCCCAGCCTTGTTAATGATAATTGAACGATCCTTGGGACGTTCATCCAACCTGCGATGACCTGATACAATCATCGTTCCATATGCAGCAGCCAGACGACTGGCCTCTTCCACGTTCTGATTCAGATAACCTTCAGGAAAGAGCAATATATCCGCTTCAGGATGTTGCTTCAATTCAGCTTCGAGCTGCAGCAATTGTTGTTCCAACCTGGGTTGTCCAATAATAATCTTCAACGTTTATCCCCCATTCATGAATAAAAGCCGGTTCATACCTGTATCAGGTACGAAACCGGCTTAAAGGTTGTAGAGGCAGGCTTCCTGCTCATCACACTTCACTTCAAGAGTAATTCTCTTTGGCATATCGCTCCGTCCAACAATTACTTTTACAGTTTAAATGATATGTAGTTAGGAGTTTCTATGTTCAATTCTATCATAAATCTCCTGCCCATCATAACCTCGATCTGTAGCTATATCTTTCGCAAAAAGTACCAAATTACCAGTCGCAGCTGAATTTGCACCTAACGCCCCCACAACCGCTGCAAGTGGATAAAGCAAAATGGTCAGAACCTTTTTCATGTACTCATCTCCTCTTCCGTATACAGGAAATTTTTGTGTGGTCATCCTAATAATACGATGATAAGGGAAGTAAGTTTCAATCTTTATAGACATTCGAAGCTTTTCAGCAAATCCATTGCCTCTTCATGATCAGGTTCCAAAGCCAGTACTTTCCGCGTGTAAGCCAGTGTTTCTTCTTCCAGTTCAAGTTCATAACAGCACACAGCCAAATCGTACAGCACCGCTGAATTCTGTTTTTTCGAATCAGCACCTAACGACAGCTCCAGAAACCGCTTGGCATCCTCATACATATACATCCCATATAACAACTGACCTGCAAGAAACGCTACATCTCCTAGCCGCTCCATTACATAATATGAAGACCACATGATGTGGATTCCAGACTGAATATCAAGCATTTCCTCATCGCTTGCATCCGGTAGCAGGTTCGAAATTCGGTTGGCACTATGAATCAAAAACTCAGCATCATATCCGCCGAGACGCCAGAACGGTAAAATCTGCTTCAGTTCCATCCGCTCTACCTGATGATCCATCCATTCCTTCATACTGAAGAAGTCATCGGGTCCGAAACGTTCAACAAATCGGTGATACGCCAGCCGTGTGTTCACGTACCCTAACGGTTCGTCCACCATCAACATACATCCCACGTTTAGATCCTTATAATGATGTGTTGTAAAACGAGTGTGGGCTCCTTGCTGTTCCATTACATATTGAATGGCATGATAGTTCGCCGTTAAAGAAAAACTTCCATGGAGTACGAATTCAGGCGGCTCGGCAAACTTCCAATTGTCCAGTCGATGGTCCCCTTTGTCCGCAGTAATCAACACATACCCTGAATCTGATAACCTGTTCAATCGTTCGAGGCAGGACAAACCGATTGCCGGGAACAGAATGTGCGAATCCTCCAACTCTTCCTTGTACAATGCGATAAGTTCCTGATACGGATAGTTCTCCGCACTGTACTCAGGTGCACGGCGGTATTCATAACTCAGTGTCATGTTTTCCAGTAACTCAGCTGGTTCGGAATGAATAGAATGCTCTGGAGATTGGACGAGTACGTCACACTCATATACCTCACCCTCACCGACATAAATTAATTCCTGTGGAATGCTGTCAAAAAAGTAATTGGCAATCAACAGCAAGGGTTGTTTCAGATCGCCTGGTCGAATAACTGTACCCGCCACCACCAGATTCAACTCGGTATCCTGTATCGCGTCAAAACGTGCAAAATCCAGTATTCCTTGCTCAATAAAGGATTGCATGGACGGATGCTCTCTCCAGCCCAACACATTATCTTCGACCAGATCGGTCATTACATATCGAAAAGCAGGCAGCTCCACGCCTGCAAAATCTTTCAACTCTATCAGTTTGAGCAGAATTTGGTGCGCCAAGCGGCCTACACCCGCCCCAAGCTCGAGAATGGTCACCATCTCGGCCGTCTTTCCTTTGCTGGCGAGATCTTGTAGAAAACCAAAAATCATCTCAGCATACGCCATTGCAATCATAGGGTTACTTGTAATATATTGCGGAACCTGATTGTCTGTCCAAGCGTGCAGCCCTTTCTGTTCATAATATGCCCGCTGCCAGTCCCATACCGGAGCTTCACTGAAGCGGAATCGTTGTCCTTCATTTTGCATCATTGGTTGAAAACCTGCTTTCCATTCATAATTTCATCGACCGTTCCCTTAATCTCTAACGCATTATATCATAAACGATGCCTGATCCATTGAAGTGCTAAACCACACTCTTGTGAAATAAAAAAAACCTGCCTTCATCAAGGCAGGCATTGCTCATTAATACATTTACGATCCATCTATAACGAACAGTTGGCAAGGGCGCTCAACGTTAGTCCGAATATACCGCTCCATCAAAGTTCTCAGGACCTACACGGATCGTACCCAGCAAGTTAGAGCTGATAAATGCAGTGTACGTCAACTGAGGTGTTATTGGTGGATTGAAATCATCCGCAGAGAACGTAATGACCTGAGGAGCCAGAACACTCAAGCTGAATGTGGACGTAGCAGAATAGATGACAGGGTCCGTTGCCAAGGTTCCTCTGACAATTGTTATCGTTACACCTACGAGGGCTAATGGAAGCTGCACTGAAACAGTTCCTTTGAATTGTACCCGTGGGTTTGCACCAGCACCGGCTGTTTGCAGACCAATCTGACCAAACAGTTGAGGTGTATTGATTACGAGGATTGGGATCGCAATAGAGTTAGCCAAACTCGCATTCTGCGAGGTTCTAGCATCGAGAAATTGACTCATGGAATCTACCTCCTTCTGTCGGGGATAGGATAGTATATGTGAGATTTGAGATATGGCCTGGACAGACACTGATGTTTAGAAAAAAGGGCATATGAAAAAGACACTGCCCGTATTGTTAAGGCAGCGCCTCTTTCGTTTAGCTTTCAAATTTTGCAAAATTAGCTGTTTCATTCTGATTGAAATATACAATCTTCAACTTTGAATTATTTTTCTTTTTAGAATTTCTTAATCGAAGTTATGATCGTTTTTCTCCATTTTCTCTTTTAATAATCGAACCTCTTGCTTCAAACCTGAGATTTCCCCCCTTAAACCAGATCTTTTTATGGCCATCGAAAACACAGCATATAAAATCAGACCTACCAGACCAATGAAAATAAATATAGTTAAAATCCCTGCAAAACCAACAGCACTAGCACCATTCATAATTTTAAGTTGTCATCCTTCCTTCTCTATCTCCATCCTACATGAAGACAGAAAAAAACCCTTGCTACGCAAGGGTTTTGAGAGAATGGGCCCTACAGGACTCGAACCTGTGACCAATCGGTTATGAGCCGACCGCTCTAACCAACTGAGCTAAGGGCCCTGAACAAAAATGTATAACGTTCAGATGATGGCTGTGAATCATCCAGTAAAACTAAATTGCGGGGGCAGGATTTGAACCTGCGGCCTTCGGGTTATGAGCCCGACGAGCTACCGGGCTGCTCCACCCCGCGTCAGTAAGAAATATTAAAACAGCGACTTAATTAATATACACCATTCCAACTATATAAGTCAAGGGGTAATGTTAGGGAATAAAACGTACGCCATATCGCCCCTTTTTTGAACGATATACTTCCACTTCAGCTGGCTCGTTATGGCCGTAAATCCACCCATCCTGCTCCATCCGTTTTGCAAGACACCCTGCCTGAAATTTAGTTGCATACAATTTGCTGAAATATACCCAGTGCATTCCACTCGTCCTTTCTTGAAGTCATCATTTATCCCTGCTTTTGTAGAATACCCCAATTTCATAAAAATAGCCGCCGAAGATATAAATCTCCAGCGGCTGCTTCTAAATGATTTGATCACAAAATCATCTAACCTTATTGGAACGTGGCTTTAGGATTCTTTTTCAACTTCTCCAACATCTCGTTCCCTTTGGCTGCCCATTCACCAAGCGCTTCTTTTGGTGTTTTTTTGTTCTCAAGAACTTGATTGAAGTATTCCATACCCTTATCACTTACTTGCCACAGGTTCGGCATTTTTTGATACATCTTATCCAAGTTCGTATTGGTTGGAGGTATAGGTTTCAGTGTATAGAACGCCTGGATGTTGTAATCCAAACCATCCTTCGGTTTAATGAAGCTCTTACGGGAAACCATCTCATAACTGCTGCGAGCTTTGATTTTCGCCCAGTCTTCACTGTTCATATACTTGATCAATTCCCATGCATCATCAGGGTTCTGAGCTGAACTATTAATGGCCATGAGGTTACTCAGATAAATATTGCCTCCAATTTCAGGAGCCTCCGGATGAACTGGAGGAGTGACAACATCCCAGTCTACCTTCGTAAAGTCTTTCATTTTATCCGCATTTTTATTGGCATCAATCAATTGATTAATGTAACTGTAATCTCCAATCACCATGGCTGTTTTGCTACTCAGGAACAGATCACCCTGAAGCGGATTATAACGTCCACTCTCATCCTGATTATCCTGCGGTTCGTCTCCTTTAGGGATGACTTTATCTAAGGCGAGTTTGCTTATCGTGCTCCATACTTTCTCCCACTGAGGAGAATCTACAGTCATTTTCTCCGCTTTGTCATCAAAAATTTTCAGCTGCAAAGAGTTATAATACTGCGACATCGTATAGTATGGAGAACCGCCTTGATAGGTACTGAAAGAGAAACCAAATACATGGTCTTTTCCTTCACCTTTGGTAAGGCGTGTACCCAAGTTGAAAATATCATCCCAAGTCATGTTATCCGTTGGAGGCTCCACGCCTGCTTTTTCAAACATACCCTTGTTATAGAACAAAGCTGAAGAGGAGAACGTTGGCGTCAAAGCGTAGATGCTCTGATCTCCCAAATCCTTGATTCCTTCGAGAACACTCGGCACAATATCCGATGTGTCAAACTTGTCTTCCTGCATCAGTGGGTCCAGTTGTTTCACCATGTTTTCCTGAATTAACGACTTGACTGTCGCCGTATCCGCCACGATGACGTCTACCGGATTATCCCCTGTCATTATCTTCTTCAAGCTCTCCATCGTATCCGGAACGTCCTTCTGCTCTTCCTGGTTACCATACCCATACATGCTGCCCTGATCTACCGCAGGTACAACTTCAATCGTTATATTTGGATGTGTCAATTCAAAAGCATCGGTAAACTGCTGACGGAAATAGCTGTCATCCTGGCCCCCCCACAACGTCGCTACACGCAATACACGCTGCTCGTTATCCTTGGACTCACTCGCTGTACAACCCGCAATCAGCGGCAATGCCAGACTGGCTGTAGCCAACACGGCCAACACCCGTTTTCCCCAAAACCTGTTCTTCATCTCCCAATTCCCCCTCTAAAATTATCTTGGCGGTGTAATGACAATACGTTCACCGTCAAATTCCAATGTCGCACGATTATCGATGGACAGCGCCTCCAGATACTCCTTGGGCACCTGAAGCCGTCCCGCCCGGTCAATAATGACAAAAGCTTCATGAATATCCGGGGCTCCTGCCTCCGACAAGCCATGCTCGTCATCCAGATTCGGATTACGCTTCACAAACTCGGTGCTGGTCAAGCCGTCCCGAATCGCAACGATCCGGTCCACTTTGCCAGCAAGGGTTAAGTCATGGGTAACAATTACAATCGTGACCCCGAGCTCCTTGTTCATTTTGCGAAAAATACCCATGATGGTATCACATGTCTCCGAATCCACCGATCCTGTCGGCTCATCGGCAAGCAGCAGCTTGGGGCGATTCGATAGCGAGATGGCAATCGCCACCCGCTGCTGCTCCCCACCGGACAATTGATGCAGCTTGTTGTGCATCCGATCCTTCAGTCCAACCCACTCCAGCAGCTGCATGGCATAGGCACGATCTCGCTTGCCTCCCAAAATCATGGGCGTTTCCACATTTTCCAGTGCTGTGAGATATGGTAGCAAGTTACGGCCGTTATTTTGCCATATGAACCCTACGGTATGACGTTTGTACTCGACCAATTGGGCGTCTGTCATTTTCAGCAAATCCCAATCCCCGACAACGGCTGTACCGGCTGTTGGACGATCAAGTCCACCCAGAATGTTGAGCAATGTGGATTTACCACTCCCACTGTTGCCGATAATGGCCATCATTTCACCTTGATTGACAGTCAGATTGAGACCTTGAAGGGCAACGACTTCCACATCGCTGGATTTAAAAATTTTGACAAGTCCTTCGCATTGGATCACGTTTACCTCTCCTCTCCCATTTTGACTGCCTGGTGAACCCGCAGCCTGCGGATTTGCCACAGCAGCATCGTTGCTCCAATGATCAGCATGACCACGGTCACACCATACAGTTGCAGCATATCTTTCTCTTCAAATACAATTCGGAACGGAGGTACCTGTGCGGACACATTATCTGTCGTTTGCAGGAAGGGCAGGAACAGACGACTGGATACCTGACCAATGCCAATACCCAGAATGATGGATAACCCCGCGGTGAACACCTGCTCCAACAGCAACATACCGCTCAATTGTGCGCGGGATAACCCCATTGCCCGCAGAACACCGAACTGTACTACACGCCCGGATAGATTAAAGAACCAATACAGAATGTATCCGATCAGGGAAATAATCACCGACACAAGGAATCCGAGACTCAGTATGCCGAACACCCCGCCTCTTGACGGATGTTTGCCCTGGGATACCAGCTCTGTACGCACATCGCGTACAGACGATAACT
Source organism: Paenibacillus sp. E222 (assembly GCF_013401555.1). Lineage (NCBI taxonomy): Bacteria > Bacillati > Bacillota > Bacilli > Caryophanales > Paenibacillaceae > Paenibacillus > Paenibacillus sp. E222. The sequence goes on along the minus strand of NZ_CP058552.1, from coordinate 3,470,850 downwards.
CAATGCCTTCTGCTGCAAGTTTCTCCATCAAAGGAGCGACTTTGGCATCCGGCTCCATCTTCAACCAGACCTCATATGGAATCAGAGGCACCTGATCATAGATGTAATCCAGATTGGCGATGAAAAACGGCATCTGATCCGGGTACTGGGCAGGCCAGTAAGGGATAATGCCAAACACCACAAATTCAATCGCCTGGCCCTGTACACCAATGGAGACGAGGTCTCCGGTTTTGAGCTTGAATTTGTCTGCAAATTTGGAAGAGATCAATACGGCCCCTTCATATTTTCCAAGCAAGTCAAGGTACTTATAAGGATGAGCCGGGAACAGATCGTTGCGGAACCACGCCACTTGGGCAAAATCCACATTGTCGATCCCCACCAGCATTCCCTGTCCGCCTGATTTGCCAGAGACAATAATGTTGCCTTTCGTTTGCAAAACTCTCGCTGCATGTTCGACACCATTCAGGCTGCGGAACACTTCAAAAGGTGGCTCGGAATAGATCATCTTCGTGGGTTGTGAAGTACCACCGCCCCCACCTGAGCCACCTCCACCGCCGTTACCTCCGCCTCCAGCACCACCACTACCGCTTCCTCCACCCTGCTGTCCGCCGCCTGAACCTCCATTTTGTCCGGAACCCGTTGGCTTAACTTCAGGTGTGCCTTCCCATACCGTCTGCATAATAACATCCGAACCATAGCGGTATAACGTGCGCTCGGTCGAGTTCAGATCAATCGTACGAGCCGCTGCCGAGTTATACACACCAAGTCCGAGTGTCAATACAAGCAGGATCATCAAAGGATAATAAGAAGATGATGAACGCGAAAGCTGCGTCAGTGTCAGATACAGTGGAACCGGGAGAAGCTTGCGCCCGATCAGCTGGATGAGCTTCAAAATCCACGGGAACAACCGTAGGAAGAACAGTCCCAGTGCAAAGATGGCGAGTGCCGGTACAAAGAACAGAAACGGCTGTACCTGAAGCTGATCTGTCGTCATTCCGGTCTGGAACGTCAACATTTGCCGTTCATAGAACAGGTAGTATCCATATCCAGCGAGCCCCAGCAGCGCAATATCCAGGAACCAGCGCTGCCATACCGGCGCTCGGTCCGTACGTGCCTGCCTACGCTTGGCCGATACAATCGTCGCACGCGCATAGGTTATTGCCGGAATGAGCGAGGCTATGATGGCCACCAATACGGCGATAAGGCCAAGCAGGATGGCTTCTTTGGATATTCCGATTGGAATGGATTTCCGATCCACGAACGACAGAAATCCGCTCGCTGAACCGATGCTTTTCGCCATAAACCATCCAAGAAACGGTCCGATGACAAGAGCAATCGCTCCCAGGAATATCCCTTCAAGCAGATAAAGAGAGAATATCTGCCTCGCAGAAGCTCCGCGACTGCGCAGAACTGCGATGTCACTTTCCTGCTTTTGTAACGACTGTCTAGCATTCATGGCAATAAAATAAAAGACCATCGCAATCATCGGTGCTGCCAATGTGAACAGCATGGTCTGCAATTGCAGACTCTGACTGCGGAATTGTTTCAGCAGATCCCCGAAGGTGATGTCCACTTTCGTATCCTTCAACCGCTGATACAGATCGATATCCAGCCTTTCCAGCACAGAGGTCAGTCCCGAGAGCTGGCTCGTTTGAATCTCTTTCAGATCAAATGCATAATACCAACGTGAATTCTGAAGAGGGATCCCTTTTTCCTTTAACAAAACATTATTAAATACCGATTCATCCACATATAGTCCGTTCATCATCCCGTCAAATCCCTGTACCCAATACGGGCTGTTAGGGTCATCGGCTTTGAAGGAACCTATAATCTTCACACGCAACGTAATATCGAGACCGCTGTAAATCGGATATTCCAGAACATCTCCGATATGCAGATCGTTACGATACATACCCTCTTCCAGCATGACCGCTTCAATCGTATCGTCCTTGACCTGGTTGCCCGGCTTCACTCCCGCAGAATAATTAACCTGTGCATCCAGGCCTGTCATCGTACCCAGACTCATGCTGCGGACCCGGCTGGCATCCACTTTGGTTGGGTCTTCCGGGTTTACCTCTGTGCTGCGGATGGAACGGGAGTTCACATACGTATGATAAGGAAAACCGATGTCGCGGGGCACATCCTCGCGAATATATCGATCCACCTCTTCCAGACCACGTGTGTCTGTCTTCACACCACCAGGTGCCTGGTAACTCATGAGCAACGAGCCGGCTGGCAGTCCCTCACTGTTATCCTGCAGCGTCTGGGCCACGACCCGCTTCAGCGCACCATCGGCATACATCGGAATACTAACGGTGAACGCTACCGCCACAATCAGTCCGATCAGTGTGCTGAACGTCATCCAGCGAGTGTTCCACATTTTGCGGAACAACAGTCGAAGCAATGGCAGCCCCATTAGCGGCCCACTACTTTCTGTCCAACGGTCAGACCTTTCAGAATCTCCACATCCGTGGATGTTTGCTGCCCGACTTCTACATCCACTTCACGCTTGCTTCCATCACTCTCCACCACTTGCACGTACGTTCTTGAACCGATGGAGCGCAGTGCGGATACAGGAATGACAATCGCGTTCTCTGTACGCTGCGTGACAATCGATACCGTTAGAGGTGTACCGCGTTCAACCCCTTTGGGCATTTTCGCCAGCGAGACGATAACATATTGATCCAGGCTTTCTTTCGCTGGAGGCGTTCCGCCTTCCCCCGAACCTCCGCCGTTACCACTTCCACTTCCACTTCCCGACGCTTGGGCTACAGGCATCACTTTAACTTTGCCAGCCACTTTGCCTGCGCCATTAATATCCACATCTGCCTTCATGCCAGCCGAGAACTTCTCCAGATCTTCCTTGGCAAACGTAGCTGCGACAACCAGATTGGATGTATCTGCTATGGTTGCAATCGGGTCATAAGCTTTGACAGCCGCGCCCTTCTCCACCTGCACAGCAATGATTGTTCCACCGAATGGAGCGGTCAAAGTAGCTTTACCCAATTGATCCTCCAGATCGGCGAGTTCCTGACGAAGCTCTTCAAAGGCAATCGTGGACTCTTCGAACTCCACCGGGTCCATCTCATCCCGTTTACGAAGCGTTTCCTTCATTTGCACTTCCGATTTGCGAATCTGTAGGTTTTTGGCCCGAATTTCCTTCTCAACGCTCTCTACATCCAGAACAGCGAGGAGTTGACCTTTTTTCACTTTATCACCTGGTTTTACATTCAACTCTTTGATATGCATACCGTCCAGCGTAAAATACACCTTTTCTTCCCTCTGGCTCATCATCTTGCCGCTTCCGCTTACTTTCTTCTCCAGCGTCTCCGTCCGAACTTCATATTCCGGCTTCTTGGAGATCGTTGGCGGTGTAATCGGCGGAAGTACTTCTTCCTCTGTCTCAGCCGGCAGCAAAGAGCAGCCGGACATCGTTGCAGCCACTATCGCACTAAGCACAATAAGCGCTGCGCGTTTCCCCCTCTTCGGAGCGGCCCCTTTACTTGATAAATCTGCCGTCCGCCATTTCATAAACATGGTCCGCAACCTCCAAAATCGTAGGATCGTGTGTAGTCATACAGATCGTTACTTGTTCAACTTCAATAATATTGCGAAATACAGCCATAACCTGTGCTCCCATTTTGGAATCGAGTTCAGCTGTCGGCTCATCCGCGAGCAATAATCTCGGTCTGTGGGCTATCGCCTTGGCGATGGCCACCCGCTGCTGCTCTCCCCCGGACATCTCGAATGGACGGTGCTTGACCCGTTTGGTTAGTCCGACCAGATCCAGACAATGACCTACACGGTCCTTCCATTCCGAACGCGGCACGTCCGCCATGCGCAGCGACAGCTCTACATTTTCCCAGGCAGACAACAAGGGCATCAGCGCATACGCCTGAAAAATAAAACCGATTTCTCTGCGCCGCAATGCGGTCCGCCGCCGGTCACCCCAATCCTGAAGAGGCTGACCGGAGAACAGAATGTCTCCACTGGATGGCTGATCCAGCCCGCCCAGCATATTGAGCAGCGTCGTTTTCCCTGAGCCTGACCGCCCTTTTAACATCACCAGCTGCTGCGGGTTCACTTCCATATCGATGCCTTTGAGCACATGAATAATACGGCTACCCGTCTGGAAACTGCGATGAACATTGCGAACCTCCAGCACAGGCCCGTCATATGGAGGCAACAGATCCTTCTTGGAGGGCTTGGACTTCACTTCAGGTTCAGCTGCTGCAACCGCAACTTCCTCCTGGCTTGTTTCACTGGTTATGTCGTGCGGGTCGATGGATGTATTCTGTGGTTCACTTATGTATGCAGATTCCTCCTGCCCGACTGGTTCCTGCTGCTCCGTGTGTCCGACTGCACTGTCCTCGCCTGACTGGCTCTTGGCAGGTCTGATTTTGGAAAATAATTTCTTCATGCCAGCAATCACGATCATCCTTTCTTCATATCCCATTCATTTCATCAAGACACTAAAAATAGAAATCTATTCCATACTACCCTGCATTATAAACGACGGATCACAACTAAAAGTTACAAGCTTTTTACAACGTTCCCGTGAAAAAGTTAATATTTTGATGAACAAACGAAAAAAGCACCCCAACGAGTGGGATGCCTCTTGAATATTCGCTGAATTTGCCTCTATGGCGGCAATCATTACAATTTTGATACCGTTCACAAGCAAACCGTCCAATCCGGTTTGAATGATATTATTTACCAAATGAAGAAGGATCTTCACGCCAGGATTTGAGCAGTTCAAAATCACTCTCCTGGATTGTCCCCTCAGCCAAAGCCACATCCATCAGAGCTGTGTAATTGGACAGGGTTTGCAATGGAATTCCCGCTTCTTCAAAAGCTTTAATGCCTTTGTCCAGCTGATAACTGAAAATCGCCAGTACTGCCAGTGGAGTCGCCCCGGCTACGCGTACTGCTTCAGCGGCTTTGATTGAACTGCCACCTGTTGAGATCAGGTCTTCAATGACAACAACCTTCTGCCCCTCGGTAATCAGACCTTCAATCAGGTTCTCTTTGCCATGTCCTTTGGCTTTATCACGAATGTAAGCCATCGGCAAATTCAGCTTTTGCGCCACCCAGGCAGCATGCGGGATACCTGCGGTTGCAGTACCTGCGATGACCTCTGCATCGGGGTATTGATCACGAATGATCGCTGCAAAAGCTTCAGCAATGTCGTTACGAATCTCAGGATAAGACATCGTTAGACGGTTATCACAATAGATTGGTGATTTGATGCCGGATGTCCAGGTGAATGGCTGCTGCGGACGCAGCGCCACCGCTTTTATTTTCAACAGTTGGGAAGCAATATGGTTAGGAATCTCATTAAGTTCGATCATGCGTTCAACATCTCCTTCAAAATGGTTTCTGCCGCTTCACGCGGATGGGGAGCGCCTGTAATTGGTCTACCTACAACGATGTAATGGCTGCCTCTGGCAATAGCTTCACCCGGCGTCAGGACACGAGTCTGGTCTCCCAGGCCGCTTCCTGCTGGGCGGATGCCGGGTGTGACCGTGTGAAAATCACTGCCACAGGCTGCGCGGATTGCCGGTACTTCCAGCGGGGAAGCAACGACGCCATCGAGACCTGCCTCACGAGCCAGTCCTGCATAACGGACTACTGCTGCCTCAACGCTGCCCTGGATGCCGATCTCGGTATTCATCGTTTCCTGACTTGTACTGGTCAGCTGGGTAACCGCAATAATCTCAGGTCTGCGAAGAGAAGGATCAGCAGCCAGAGCCGCCTCTGCACCTTCACGGGCGGCACGCATCATGCTTGTACCTCCAGCTGCATGCACATTAAACATGTCCACACCCAATCGGGTGATGCTTTCAGCACCCCCACGGACCGTGTTTGGAATATCATGCATTTTCACATCAAGGAATACCGAGTATCCCTTCGATTTCAGCTCGCGAATGAAGTCCGGGCCAGCGGCGTAAAAGAGCTGCATGCCCACCTTCAGATAACATGGAATGCCTTCTAAGGCTTGTACCAATTTCTGTGCTTGCTCTGCTCCGGGATAATCGAGTGCCACCATCAGACGGCCAGCCATTTCGTTGAAATTCGGGTGATTCATATTCCAGCGCTCCTTCCAAAAGCTTGATTTTTCCGTTTTTGCCCGATATAAAGGACATCCCGCCAGCCCGAAGGCTGACTGATGTCCTTGATCAGTGACAAATCGTCTTATTTATTTTACAAGTGCTGGCATAGCCTCAGAGGAGAAGTTGATCGTTTGCAGCATGATCAACAGGGCACGGATCGTATCCAGTGAAGTCATACATACAATACCGTTCTCTACCGCCTCACGACGAATACGGAATCCGTCACGCTGCGGAGTTTTGCCTTTGGTCAGCGTGTTGAACACAAAGTTTGCTTCGCCGCTGCGAATCATATCGAGAATGTTCGGCGAACCTTCACTTAATTTGTTCACCGTCGTCACCGGAATGTTCGCTGCTTCAAGCGCAGCTGCCGTGCCTCCGGTAGCCATGATTTTGTATCCCAGTCTATAGAAACCTTCAAGCAGTGGAACAGCTTCCTCTTTGTCTTTGTCCGCTACCGTTACCACGATTGCTCCGGTGGCCGGGATCTTCATGCCTGCACCGATAAGACCTTTGAACAACGCTTTGGCGTAATTCGGGTCACGACCCATAACCTCACCTGTGGATTTCATCTCAGGTCCAAGCGTTGGTTCCACACGACGCAGCTTCGCGAAGGAGAAGACCGGAACTTTGACGGAAACATGATCCGATTCAGGCCATAGACCGTCGACATATCCGAGGTCTTTCAGCTTCACACCCAGAATGGCTTGTGTTGCCAGGTTCGCCATCGGAATGTTGGTTACTTTGCTCAAGAAAGGAACTGTACGGGATGAACGCGGGTTCACCTCGATGATGTACACTTGACCCTCATGGATAACAAACTGGATGTTAACCAAACCGATCGTTTTCAGTTCTTTTGCAATCTTGATTGTAATCTCTACAATTTTCTCTTTCAGATCCTGGGACAGGTGCTGTGGCGGATAAACCGCGATGGAGTCACCGGAGTGAACACCTGCGCGCTCGATATGCTCCATGATGCCCGGAATCAATACCGTTTCACCATCACAGATCGCGTCAACCTCAACCTCTTTACCCATCATGTAACGATCGATCAGGACCGGATGCTCCGGATTGATTTTAACCGCCTGCTCCATATATGTCAGCAATTCTGCATCGGAGTATACAATCTCCATCGCACGACCGCCGAGTACATAGGAAGGACGAACCAGTACCGGGTAGCCCAGACTTTGAGCCGTTTCAACTGCATCATCTACCGAAATGACTGTTTTGCCTTTTGGTTGTGCAATTTCCAGACGGGAGAGCAAATGCTCGAACTTCTTGCGATCCTCTGCCTCATCAATGTTTTCCAGATCTGTTCCGAGAATCGTTACACCAGCGGCACGCAGTGGTGCTGCCAGGTTGATTGCCGTTTGACCACCAAACTGTACGATAACCCCTACAGGCTGTTCTTGTTCGATAACGTTCATGACATCTTCGAAGAACAGAGGTTCAAAGTACAAGCGATCCGATGTATTAAAGTCCGTAGACACGGTCTCCGGGTTGTTATTGATGATAACTGCTTCATAGCCTGCTTTTTGCAGAGCCCATACTGCGTGTACTGTCGAGTAGTCAAACTCAATCCCTTGACCGATCCGGATTGGACCCGAACCAAGTACAACTACTTTTTTCTTATCTGAAGGAATGACTTCATTCTCAGTTTCGTAAGTAGAGTAGTAATATGGCGTTGTTGCTTCAAATTCAGCTGCGCATGTATCTACCATTTTGTAGACTGGGCGAAGGTTTTCCTCTTCACGACGTGCTCTGACTTCAGCTTCTTTCGTTAGCGTACCTCCTGGTTGACCTTCAGCACGCAGCTCAGCAATAGCACGGTCTGTGAAGCCAAGACGCTTCGCTTGATAGAGAGTTTCGGAGGACAATTCGGATTCCTCGCGAATGCGATCTTCGAAGCGAATCAGCCCTTCGAGTTTATCCAGGAACCACCAGTCAATCTTCGTCAGATCCTGAAGCTGTTGCAATGTATAACCTCTACGGAAGGCTTCAGCAAGCAGGAAGATACGCTCATCGTCGGCTTTGACCAAACGCTCGTTCAGCGTTTCTTCATCCAGTGTTTCGGCATCTTTCAGATACAGACGGTGTACGCCGATTTCCAGGGAACGTACAGCTTTATGAATCGACTCTTCGAATGTCCGGCCAATCGCCATAACTTCGCCTGTCGCTTTCATCTGTGTACCCAGTTTGCGGTTTGCCGAGATAAACTTGTCGAACGGCCAGCGTGGGATTTTGCACACGATATAGTCCAGTGTTGGCTCAAAGCATGCATACGTTTGGCCCGTTACCGGGTTCACGATTTCGTCCAGTGTGTAACCCATGGCAATTTTGGCAGCCATCTTGGCAATTGGATAGCCCGTTGCTTTGGAAGCTAGTGCCGAAGAGCGGCTTACCCGTGGGTTAACTTCGATAACATAGTATTGGAAGCTGTGTGGATCAAGCGCAAACTGTACGTTACATCCACCTTCGATGTTGAGGGCACGGATGATTTTCAGGGAAGCTGAGCGCAGCATTTGATATTCACGGTCAGACAACGTCTGGCTTGGTGCCACAACGATACTGTCACCTGTATGAACACCTACCGGGTCAAAGTTTTCCATGTTGCAGACTACGATACAGTTATCGTTTTTGTCACGCATAACCTCATACTCGACTTCCTTCATGCCTGCGATGCTCTTCTCGACCAAACATTGACCGATCGGGCTATAACGAATACCTGCTACAACTGTCTCGCGCAGCTCTTCTTCGTTGGCACAGATCCCGCCGCCTGTTCCGCCGAGCGTGTAGGCTGGACGGACGATGATTGGATAACCAATCTCATTCGCAAAATCAAGTGATTCCTCAAGTGTTGTTACGATGACACTCTCAGGCACAGGCTGCTCCAGTTCGCGCATCAGATCACGGAACAAGTCACGGTCTTCCGCTTTCTCAATGGATGTGAGCTGTGTTCCAAGCAATTTGACATTCTCACGTTCAAGGACGCCGGCACGTGCCAGTTCTACAGCCATGTTCAGACCCGTTTGACCGCCAAGGGTAGGCAGCAAACCGTCTGGACGTTCCTGGCGAATAATTTGCGTTACAAAATCCAGTGTGATTGGCTCGATATATACTTTGTCAGCCATGTTGGTATCCGTCATAATCGTAGCCGGGTTGCTGTTGATGAGTACAACTTCCACGCCTTCTTCTTTCAGTGCCTGGCATGCTTGTGTACCGGCATAGTCGAACTCGGCCGCTTGACCGATGACGATTGGACCTGAACCAATCACCAGGATTTTTTTGAGATCTTTGTTAATCGGCATGTTATTGTGCTCCTTTCACTGCGGCTGCCAGTACGGCTTGACGCGGCTGTTGCGGGTGAGTAATCTTGTGCTCCCGAATCATCTCGATAAAGCGGTCGAACAGATAGCTGTTATCATATGGTCCTGGCGCTGCTTCCGGGTGGTACTGAACCGAAAACGCCGGGAATGTTTTATGTTTCAGACCTTCGATGGTCTTATCATTATTGTTGATATGTGTCACTTCAAGGTCCGTATTTTTCACGGATTCTTCATTAACAGTGTAACCGTGGTTCTGGGATGTGATGAAGCAACGTCCGCTCTCCAGTTCTTTAACCGGGTGGTTTCCGCCGCGGTGTCCAAACTTGAGTTTCTCTGTATCGGCTCCTGCTGCAAGTGCGAACAGTTGGTGACCCAGGCAGATTCCGAAGATCGGAAATTCGCCGAGCAGTTCACTGATCATTTTAACTGCGTGAGGAACGTCTTTCGGGTCCCCAGGGCCGTTGGACAGCTGAATACCATCCGGGTTCATGCGGCGGATTTCGTCCGCTGTTACATCATGCGGAACTACGACAACGTCACAGTTACGTTTGCTGAGTTCACGCAAAATCCCTGTTTTTGCACCGTAGTCAACCAATACAATGCGTTCAGCCGTTCCCGGGCTGTTGTAAACATGTTGAGTAGAAGTCATAGGAACCTGGTTACGCAGCTCAGCGATGCTGGTGTCTCCCATCATCTCCAGCAACTCTTCCACAGGTTTCGATCCTGTTGTGAGAATTCCTTTCATTGTGCCGTGGTGACGAATCCGGCGAGTCAGCATCCGTGTATCAATCTCGCTGATCCCTACGATGCCATACTCTTTAAGCAAATCGTCTACGCTGTATTCCGCACGCCAGTTACTTGGCGTCGGCTCATGACGACGTACCACAAAACCGTGTACGAACGGACGAATCGACTCGAAGTCGTCACGCGTAATGCCGTAGTTACCAATCAGTGGATACGTCATGGTTACGATTTGACCGCAATAAGAAGGATCCGAAAGCACCTCTTGATAGCCTGTAATTCCCGTATTAAAAACGACCTCACCTGTTGTTTCACCTTCAGCACCGAATGCTTTCCCGGTGAACAGTGTGCCGTCTTCCAACAATAATCTTGCCTGTGCCTGCATCCCATTTCACTCCTCTGTGTTTATCAACGTTGAATACTTTGAGTTGAACATGGGGGACGTTACGTTTGGTGCGGCTCCGTGGGCAGAAAACCCTTTGATCGCTGTTATCCCCGGATTACTTTGATCCCATTCTTCAAATGGAGTAATCCGGTGATAAAGGCGAACGCTTTGCTTCTTCGGGTTCTTTCTGCCCACTCCACAGTTACGTTGGTGTCCATGTTCAAAAGCATTATTCAACTTTTCTTTGTTTCGTATGTTTGACTCTCGGCATGGTTTGCCTCGAGTTAGTTTTAAAGATGTTGTTTTGCATAGGTTGTAGATTTAGAGTTATAAAGCCTTGTTGTTTTAAAAGAATTAAAGAGGTAAAGTTTATTGATTTATTGATCTAATAAGTTACTGATTTACTGTTGTACCGTGTTGTTCCACACGCTTTTCCCGTCCACCCATGTCTGTACCGGCCATCCTTTTAACTTCCAGCCTGTGAATGGAGTGTTTCTTCCTTTGGTTGCGAACGTTGCAGGATCAACCGCTTTTTCCTCGTTCAGGTCAATCATCGTGATATCCGCTGGTGCTCCCTCTTCCAGCTTGCCAGTATCCAGCCGGAATACCCGAGCCGGATCAGCTGTCATGCGTTTCACGAGGAAGTCCAGGCTCCAAAGCCCTGTTTCCACAAACTTCGTGTACAGCAGCGGGAAGGCTGTTTCGAATCCAACGATGCCGAATGGTGCCAGCTCCATGCCTTTTGCTTTCTCTTCTTCGCTATGCGGGGCGTGATCGGTAACGATCATGTCCAGCGTTCCGTCCAGCAAACCTTCGATACAAGCTTGCACATCGCGTGGTGAGCGAAGAGGCGGGTTCATCTTCCAGTTGGCATCCATGCCCGGAATATCTTCATCCGACAATACCAGATGGTGCGGACATACCTCAGCAGTTACTTTAATACCGATGGACTTTGCCAGGCGAATCAAGCGAACCGACTGCTCCGTACTTACGTGGCAGACATGGTAGTGAACTCCCGTTGCTTCTGCAAGCAGGATATCCCGGCCTACGTGGATGGCCTCGGATTCATTCGGGATACCTTTGATACCCTGACGCTTCGAAAACTCGCCTTCTGTCACATATCCGCCAACTACCAATGAGTCGTCTTCGCAGTGAGCGATGACTGGCATATCCATGCTTGCTGCGAGGCTCATGGCATCTTTCATCATTTGAGCGTTTTGAACGCCCACACCATCATCCGTGAATCCAATCGCACCCGCTTCTTTCAATGCGGCGAAATCCGTAAGCTCACGTCCAAGCTCGTTCTTCGTAATAGCTGCATAAGGCAGTACTTTTACCAGGTCGGCTTCTTTGGCTTTATCCAAAACCAGCTTAACGACATCCGCGCTGTCGGTTACCGGTCTTGTGTTCGGCATACATGCAATCGTTGTAAAACCGCCTTGTGCTGCCGAACGGGCACCCGTCTCGATCGTCTCTTTATGCTCGAATCCAGGTTCACGCAGATGCACGTGCATATCAATCAAACCGGGAATGACCAGTTTGCCTGAAGCATCCGTTACGCTATGCGCTGATTGCTCTGCTTTCAATACCGCTTCGTCTTCCACTCCAGCGATCTTTTGAATTTTTCCTTCATCTATAATGATCGTTTTCCGTTCAAGTTCCCCTTGTTGATTCAAGATGTTCGCGTTCTTTATAATCTGTAGCATAATTGCCCTCCGCTTCGGTTCTGTCCGGCTTGCCGGGCAAGCCGGATGATTTTCTTTATCGTGTACCCTCACATTGCTCTATAAGAACTTCCGTCCCGTCAGCCTATGACCCACAGCCAGACCCTGTTACAGTTTCATCGCACGTTCCATGACCGCCATGCGGATTGGAACACCGTTTGCCATCTGCGGGAAGATCCGCGATGCTGCGCTCTCCACTACCGCGTCATCCACCTCGACATTTCGGTTCACAGGAGCAGGGTGCATAATGATTGTGCTTGGTTTCAGGCGTGACGCCCGTTCTTCCGTCAATCCGTAGTGTTCGCGATAATCCTCAGCCGAAGTAATCAGGCCGTGTTTATGACGTTCCAGTTGAACTCGGAGCATCATGACTACATCCGCATTGAGTGCTTCTTCCAGACCTACATAAGGTGCGTGTTCTGCCAGCTCCGGTGCCTGCATCGTTTGCGGTGCGCAGAAGCGCACATCTGCACCAAACTTTTGCAGTGCCCACAGATTCGAGCGAGCTACACGGCTGTGCAGGATATCTCCAATGATCGACACTCGCAAACCTTTCAGCTCACCGAAAGCCTTCCGCATCGTGTAGAGATCCAGCAGCGCCTGTGTAGGATGCTCGTTATTCCCGTCTCCGGCGTTCACTAGTGGAACATTCACTTTCTGAGCCAGTTGTTGCAGAACACCGGAAGGTTTCAACCGGATCACCCCTGCGTCAATGCCCATGGACTCCAGTGTGCGTACCGTATCATAGATGGATTCACCTTTCTCCACGCTTGATGCAGCCGCCGTGAAGTTTAGCACTTGTGCACCCAGACGTTTTTCCGCCATCTCAAATGAGAAGCGAGTACGCGTGCTGTTCTCGAAGAACATGTTAGCTACGAAGTGGGATTCCAGTACAGGAACCAGTTTCTCCTTCTGCGCTTCCCAGTGTGCTGCTCTGTTCAGAATGGATTCGATCTCATCTCGACTAAGGTCCTTAAGGCCAAGCAAGCTCCGGTCCTTCAATGCTGGTTGTGTAATCATCATGCTTGTTCCCCCCGGTTCTGGATGATCTTGACTTCGTCCTGTCCGTCCGTTTCCATCAGTGCAACCTCGATCTCCTCTGATTTGGAAGTCGGCACATTTTTGCCGATAAAATCAGGTCGAATCGGAAGTTCCCGGTGTCCGCGATCTGCGAGAACCGCCAGTTGAATGTTCTGTGGTCTTCCACAGTCCATCAGGGCATCCATCGCTGCGCGAATCGTCCGTCCGGTATAGAGCACATCATCGAACAAAATCACTTTTTTGTTATGAATCGAAAGTGATTCAGGTGTCATCGTCAACAGTTCCTTGCGATTCGCTTTGTTCTCATCCAAGCGATCATCGCGATAAGGGGTCACATCGAGCTCTCCCCAAGGGATCGGTGTACCTTCGATTTCTTCAATCTTGGCAGCGATCCGTTCTGCGAGGTATACACCCCGTGTTCGAATGCCGATCAGTACACAGCCCTCAATGCCTTTGTTTTTCTCCAAAATCTCATGGGCAATCCGTGTTAATGCGCGGCGGATCGCGGTTTCATCCATAATGACATGTGTCTCTGTGCTCATGCGTTCAGCCTCCTCAGGATTTACCTTTCAGATCATGGCCCCGTGACGAGGAGAACAAAAAAGACTCCTTGCCGTGTTTATTGGCAAGGAGTCTCCGAACTTCAGACCGCTCTGAAGAAAGTTTACTCTCGGGATGCATCGCTTCATTTGCCGCAGCAAAAAAACGATGTATCGTTCACGTTACCTTGCCAGTCTCACGGGACTGATTTAAAGGTGCTATTCATGTCGTTCATATTGAAGGACCTCACAGGGTTCTATACTCAATATGTCCGTTTGTCTTCATGAATTATGACAGAAAGACAACCCTCTGTCAACACCTCAACATCACAGGCGAAATTCCCCTACTGTATTCCCCTTAGAATCAGCAGTTCGGCTGAAAAACATCCAAACACATCACATTTCATTCGTTATTCATAATTATACAATAATTCTGCATATTTATCCATAGGAAATTGCGGAGAATCTTACAGCCAAAATAATCCTCTGCCTATATTCAACGTTGGAACAGAGTCTAATTATAGAGTTCAACGTCCAGAAACATGAAATACATGAAGGCTCTGCATTAGTACCTAGTGAAATGGGTAAAGTTTATAAACATGAAACAATTCATTGATGCTTCAATAAAGCCGATATACATAAGGATTTACAAATACGCGACATAGAAATAAGATAAGACCTACATTTATTTACATTTAGGAGGAAGTTATGCGTCACATTTGGCAAGTTTACAAAACAGACTGGTTACATATTTTGAAGGTTCCCACAGGTATATTTCTAATTGTAGCTATTATTTTACTGCCCGGAGTATATGACTGGGTCAACGTGAAATCCGTATGGGACCCGTACAGTAATACCCAAGGGATCAAAATTGCGGTGACAACCGAGGACAAGGGTGCTACTGTTGCAGGAACTAACGTTAATATTGGAGACGAACTGGTGTCCAGTCTGAAACACAACGAAAAGCTAGGATGGACTTTTGTGGACCAGGCTGAGGCTGATCGTGGTGTGCAAACAGGAGAGTATTATGCAAGCCTCCTCATTCCCGGGGACTTTTCAACCAAAATTACAGGTATCGTTGACGGGAAGCTGGAGCGCCCAGAGGTAATCTATACCGTTAACGAGAAGGTTAATGCCATCGCTCCAAAAATCACAGGCTCTGGTGTATCTGCGATTACAACACAAATTAATGAAAATTTCACGGAAGCCGTCAGTGAGGCTGTTCTAACCAAATTGAAGGAAGCCGGAGTTGAGATCAATGCCCAGCTTCCTACTTTGCGCAAAATGGAGAATGGCATTTTCACGCTGGAGAAAAATCTTCCGGCGATACAAGCTGCAGGTCAAAAGGTACTGGAAGTAGAAAAAGCCATGCCTGGTATCGTAAAAGATGCTCAAAAGATCGTAGAGATCGAAAAAAAGCTGCCGGAAATCAATGAAGCCGCACAGTATGTGCTCAAGGTGCAGGAGTATTGGCCACAAATTAATGACGCAGCATCCGAGGTGTTGGCTATTCAGGGGCGGATTCCCGATATTCAAAAAGCCGTAGAACGCATTCACGAAGTGGATGCAAACTTTGGTCAGGTATCAGGTGTCATCCAAACGGCCCTGGATAAAACCGACAAGGCTCTCTCTATCGTAACGGACGCAGAGCAAGATCTGGACAAAGTATCCCAAATCGCTGGTAACGGGATTGAGCTGGCCGAAGGCTTGAATCAGTTTGTGGATTCCAGTGAAGAAGCGTTTCAGGCTATAGGCCCGGTGATCCGGCAAAACCTGCTGCTGGTGCAGCAAATCGCAAACGCTGCGTCAGACGTATTTGGGCAATTGCAGAATACGGATCTTACTAAACTGCCGACAGCAGAAGATCTGGACCGGATCGCTGCCCGCTTGGGGATTGCGGTAAAACTCGTCGACAGTATGGCAGAACTACTGGGCAAAATCGACAACTTGCTTCCAAGCCATCCACTTGCTAATAAAATTACGCAGCTGAACACCATTTCAGATAAACTTCAGTTGCAAGTCCGCTTGGCTGGAATTATCAGTAATGCTCTGCGTCGCAATACAACTCCGCCCGCAGACGTCATCGCCCAGTTAAATGCTCTCTCCAAGGACATTAGCAGCGGCATTGGCAATATCATGAACACCTACGAGAGCGAAATATCGCCGGCTCTTGCGGCTGGTGCGGATAAGCTGAGGTCTATCCTTTCCACTTCAGCAGATACACTACAGGGAGCAAGAGATCGAATTCCGGATATCGCGGACATTCTTGCGTCAGCCAAAGAAGGGATTACGTTTGGGCAGACTGAATTGACCAAAATCCAGAGTGAACTGCCCCAAATACAATCTAAGATTCATGAGATATCGGAGACGCTCGCAAATAAAAGTGAAGGCTTTATCCAAGCTTTAAACACAGTGTCTTCATTAATACGAAACGATCTGCCCAAGCTGGGGACCAAGCTGAATGAAGCGGCTGATTTTGTTCGGAACGATCTGCCCAATGCCGAGAAACAGATAAGCAAGGCATCCGATTTTGTACAAAATCAGCTACCGGAGGTCGAACAAGGAGTACATCGTGTTGCCACGCTGGTACGTGATGATCTGCCAGCGCTGGAAAATGCCATCAGCAAGGCAGCAGACAAACTTAGAGAAGTCGAAGGCAATAACCAGTTTGCCGAGCTCGCCAAGCTTTTGCGCGGCGACATTGAAGAAGAGAGTGCTTTCCTAGCAAGTCCGGTGCAAATCAAGGAACAGCAGCTTTACCCGATTCCTAATTATGGATCGGCCATGTCACCATTTTATGGCGTGCTGTCCTTGTGGGTCGGCTCAACGCTGCTGATTTCCCTGCTTCGTGCCGAAGCTGAGAATCCAGACGGCAAGTTCAGGGGATACGAGTTGTATCTTGGACGTCTTGCCACTTTTCTAACGATTGGATTGCTTCAAGCGATCTGTGTCAGCTTGGGAGATATTTTGATTCTCGGCACCTATGTCGCAGATAAACTGTGGTTTGTCCTGTTTGCCATGCTGGTGAGTGCCGTATTTGTCACCATAACGTACACCCTGCTGTCCGTTTTTGGGAATATTGGAAAAGGGATCGCGATCATCTTCATGGTGTTCCAGTTCTCCAGCTCGGGCGGTACGTTCCCGATCAGCATGACATCGTCCTTTTTCCAGGCATTGAATCCGTTCATGCCCTTCACGTATGCGATCAGCCTGCTGCGTGAGTCGGTCGGGGGCATCCTGTGGTCCACTGCCATTAAGGATATTCTGTGGTTGTGCATGTTCATCGCGTTGAGTCTCATCGTTGCACTTGCTTTGAAACGTCCACTCAGCAGTCTCACCAAACGTTCAGCCGAGAATGCCAAGAAGACCAAAATTATTGCTTAAAAGCGTCCCTGAGACCCTCTGCGTAATGAACGCAGTGGGTCTTTTGTTTGAAACCAACATGCACATATCGAATGAATCATGCCAAACAAGACAGGGCCATTGGATCTACAGTCCAATGGCCCTGTCTCATTATATAGATAAATAAAACCTCTGATTATTTCACTGTACGTTCCTGTTCTAACTGATCATAGGACTGCTTGATGGTTGTTAATGTTTCTACATGACGATAGATGTTGTTCCCTGCGGTAACGAGAATAGATAGCATAATCAAGCCTATTAGCACTTTTTTACCCATCCCCGGACGCAGACTGATGACGAAGCCCCCACCGAGGAGGAAAAACGCAAACAGATAGTGTCCTGCATACAGGTACATATCGTATTGAAATACCGCCAACCCGAAACCAACAACGATATGAAGTAAAAAGGCAAACAGAATGTATGGCACAAGAGTCCACACTTCCCGTTCACGGATTCCCTTGATAAACCCCGTGAGCGCCAGCAGCAGGATAAAAATACCCGTGAGCTGAACATAGATCGGATTGGAACGGGACAGATCCGTTACAAACGCGACCATGCCCGGGTCCAGCAAATGCACTTTCGGTGACAGCATCGGATTAATCGTTAGCAGGCTTAGGGCCTTCCAATGAGCTGCGAACTGGAATGGAGTGGCATAGCTTGTTCCCCCATTTTGAATACCAAGCAGCCAATTACTTACCCAACTTCGACCGCCAAACGCGATGTATTGGATGCCTGTCAATACTACGATAAAGGCAACGGCGAGTGCCATAATCCCGATATACTTTTTCCAACCAGACTTGTTACGCCACGTACGCATATTGAAAAACATGGCGGCCGCAAACGGCACAATGTTGGTCGACGTCAGTCCGAAGTTGATGGATGCCAGCAGCGCATTCGGGATATAACGGATATCTTTGCGCTCACGGGTGTACTGCATATACAACACAGAGAACAGGATAACAAACTGCACATATGGATACGAATCCGGAATCAACGCGGTAAACATCAGATAGGAGCTGAAACCGAACAGTACAGCGAAAAGTAACGGTGTAGTGATTTGTTTGTCTTTTTGACTCAAAAACAGAAATACCAACACAACCGAACCTGCATTCACGAGTGATTGCAGGACTAGAAAGAACCAATTCCCGCCCAGCAGCTGAGCACCTGCTTCAAGCGTAACCGCAAGGAAGGAAATTAACGGATGAATCACCGAAGAACTGTTGTCTCCATAATACATGGAAGGATCGAAATTAAATAAATTAAGTGGAAACTGCGTCGTACTAAATGGCGTGTATGACCCAAGAAGCTCTGCGTGATTTGCTATGTACGTTACGTAAGGTCCATTCATGAGACCGTAAAAAAGAGCAAAACCCGCAAACAGGCCAAATGCCGTCCAATTGGTTCTGCGATTATAAAATATGTAGTCCAAAAATTTCATGCGCTCACATCCAGTTTCAATTATTCTAGAAAACCAATAAAAACAACCCGCCCATAATACAAGCGACACCGATCCAGCGCAAAGGACCCACTGCTTCCTTAAAGGCAAAGCGCGCTATAATGAGCGTCCACACATACGTTAACGCATTGGCAGGCAGCACAACCGTTAAGGGAAGAAATTTCAACAATACAATGTTCAGCATCGCACCTGTACCATAGAATCCAAGTCCCATTAGAACATGCAGCTTTTTGCGACTGGTGGCGTAGGCTTTCAAACCCGCTCCTCCCATCGCTCCACACAGGGTCATTGCAATTAATACAGCAATCATCCAGCTATCGATCAACACTGGTCAACGTCACCCCGATTCCAAGCAGCACAACAGCGGCCAACTTCTGCACCGTAATTTCTTCTCCTAACAAAAAGTATCCATAGATCAGCGCAAACACATAGCTGGCACACATCAAAGGATAGGCCACAGACAGCTTTTCCAAAGCAAACGCCTTGATCATCAAAATGGCACCCAGTCCATAACACAGAAAGCCGATGCCCAGGTAGATCCACTCGGTCAGCCCCCACTTCCAGAACAGTTGGCCCGTCGCTGTAAGAAAAGCGGAGACCAGCATCAACAACTTGCCTGTATGGCGCCCTTTTATCTCCCCCACGACAATGCCTCCATCTCTGGGACGCGCTTGTTAATAAAGTATCGCTGACTCACCAACTGCATCACTGGAAGATCGGATAAGGAGTCAGAGTAGGAGCAGGATTGATCATAATCAATCACCATCTTTTTCTCATCCAGATAGGCCTGGATTCGGCGAACCTTCTCATCCCCCTTGCAATTGCTGCCTTCAATCCTACAGGTATAGCCATTCGAGTGACGAACCAGATCGGTACCGATGACATGATCCACCCAGGGAAAGTTTTTAAAATATTTCATATAAGCATGTGGAGATGCGGTCACCAGCAATACATGATAGCCTTCTTCCTTACGATGCTGCATCTCTACACTTGCCTCCGCAAAAATGGCAGTACGCAATCGTGTATCAAAAAAATGCTCCAGATCTTTTTCAGACATGCGCTCAATACTCTTGAAGTAGGAACGTTTGACACGCTCAACGGTCATCAGACCTGCCTTGAACAGCGCGGTATGAAATGCAATTACAGGCAATCTCCATACCTGCCATGGATAACGCCGAACGCCGTAATGTACAAACTGAAACATGGAATCTCTGCGTATAATCGTTTTATCAATATCAAAGATGGCGACTTTCGTGCTTTTCACCCTGATCCCCCTCTGCCTTCCAGACTCTAACGTTTATTCAAAAATAGCAAAAATCAAAATAACACTTATGACATACAAAATGACCGTGATCAAGACGGGCTTGTCCTCAAACAAAACTCGATCAGGTGAACCACCTTGGTTCTTCATATGAATCAGATACAGATAACGGAACATGCCGTATATGACCAAAGGAATCGTCCACATTAAATGAATGGTGCGATCGGATGTGAAGGTAAATAGCGAATAGCTGATAATGGTCGCGGTTGTGACAATGGTATTGAACTGATCCAATAACGTAATCGAGTAGTTATCCAATACTTTACGATGTGAACCGGTATTTCCCTCAAGCAGAGTAAGTTCATTCCTACGTTTGCCAATGGCCAGGAACAGGGACAGCAGCATCGTACAGATGAGAAACCACGGCGTAAATGGTACATGGATCAGCACACCGCCCGCAATCGCACGAAGCACAAATCCAGCCGCAATGGTCATCATATCCAAAATAACGAGATGTTTCAGAACAAATGAGTACGACACATTCAAAAGGAAATAAACTATACATAACACTCCGAATAACGAGTTCATCACAAAGGCTGTCCCGACGGAAAGAATCAACAGCAGAATTCCAAACAGCAAGGCGTGAGCCGGATTGACCTGTCCAGAAGCAAGAGGACGGAACATCTTCACAGGATGCTGACGATCTCTGTCGCGATCTACATAATCGTTTAAAATATAAACGCAGCCTGCAACCAGGCTAAATAAAATAAAACCTAGCAAAGTCGATAGAATGGTCTCCGTCCGAATTTCCTCAAAAGAAAAAAGCAGCGCGGCAAATAACAACAAATTTTTGGTCCATTGTTTGGGTCTCAATAATTTAAGCAATCCTGAAACGGTATTGCCTGTCCCTGCAGCAGGTGTGGACACAGTATTGGTACGTGATGATAACAATTTCCATAACTCCCTTCAAAAGCAACTTCTGACTTATATAAATAACGTAAAGATCTAATCATATGTTGCTTGTATTATTTTGTAAAGGGATTACAGGGAAAATTTATATTTTTTTGCATAAAAAAAAGAGACCGTTTCCGGTCTCTTCTTTCTTTTACGTTACATCATAATGATGATGTGAATTAATTAAAATTCGAATTGCACGTCGCTCAGGCGGCGTTTAATTTCAGCAATAACACGTTTCTCTTCCTCTTCTCCTTTAGCTTCAAAGGTAACGGAGAAACGAACAAAGTTACCAGCATCATCCCAAGGCACCGAAGAGATCAGTTTTTCACGGATCAGGAACTGGGAGAAGTCTTCGCCTGATTCAAAGCGGCGGCCTCCGGCAATACCTTTTGGAGCTTCAACATACAGGAAGAAGGAACCTTTAGGTTTCTCAGCCTGGAAGCCCAGCTCGTTCAGTGCAGCTACCAGCAGGTCGTGACGACGGGAATATTTCTCGGCGATTTTTTCCGTGATTTCCGGGTGGTTCAATCCATAGGCAGCAGCCTTCTGGATCGCGATGAACTGACCGGAGTCATTGTTGTCTTTTACGTCGCTGAATGCTTTAACTACAAGCGGGTTACCTGCAACAAAACCAATTCTCCAGCCTGTCATGTTGTAAGACTTGGACAGGGAGTGCAATTCCACGCCCACATCCTTCGCACCAGGTACAGACAGGAAGCTGAACGGTTTTTTGCCGTCATATGTCAGTGCTGCGTACGGAGCATCATGCACAACGACTACGCTGTATTTCTTCGCCCATTCAACCACTTCCGTAAAGAACTCCACGGTAGCACTCGCGCCCGTCGGGTTATTCGGGTAGTTCAGATAGAGCAACTTCGCACGTTTCGCAATATCTTCTGGAATAGCCGACAGATCTGGCAGGAAGTTGTTCTCCTTGGTCAACTGGATGTTGAACACTTCGCCACCCAGGTATTTGGTGTGTGTACCCATAACCGGATACCCTGGCACCGTCATAATCGTTACATCACCTGGATTGATGAAGCAAGAAGGCATCATCGCCAAAGCTGGCTTGGAGCCGATGGAATGCACGATTTCAGTTGATGCATCGATACCTTCAACATTAAATACATTTTTCAGGTAAGCAGCTGCCGCTTCCTTGAATTCAGGAATACCGTTATCCGCGTAACCACGGTTTTCGGGTTTGGAGGCTTGCTCCGCCAATGCAGCTACGATGCCTGCATCTGCCATTTCGTCCGGTTCACCTACACCGAGGTCAATCAGTTCTACATTGGGAAAATCTTTTTTAGCCGAAGCTTTGGCACGTTTGATTTTCTCGAATTTATAGATGTTAGTGTCTTTACCATAGTTGGAGCCGCCAATACGGTCGGCAAAATTAGTCTGAATGTACGTTTCCTGATATTTATCAATACTCATGATTTTGTTCATCTCCTCATTTGACGCAAATTTCTACACTTTAATATGAAGCATTTGCGCGTTCAAAACCATGGACAAATTATCCGAACATTTGTACTTTCTCGAGCTGTCAGCGGCTGCGCAAGGAGGCAAGCACTTCTTCCATATCCTGCGGAATCGGTGCTGTAAATTCAAGGTATTCTCCGGTCGTTGGATGTACAAAACCAAGAATGGCGGCATGCAGGGCCTGTCCCTGCATTTTGATCCCTTTGTTACGACCATACGTCGGATCTCCTACAAGCGGATGACCGATAAATTTCATATGAACACGAATCTGGTGGGTTCGCCCGGTCTCCAGTTTCAGTTCCAACAACGTGTAGTCGTTAATACGCTCCTTAACGGTAAAATGCGTGACCGCATGTTTACTGTTACGCTCTGTAACGGTGTACATTTTGCGATCATTGGTATCTCGACCAATCGGTGCATCAATCGTACCTTGATCATGGCTAAGATGCCCATGAACGAGTGCAATATATCTTCTATTCACACTATGCTCTTTGAGCTGAGCGGCCAGCGAGGCGTGAGCACGATCATTTTTGGCTGCCATGATTAGACCTGATGTGTCCTTATCAATCCGATGCACAATACCGGGACGCAGCTCGCCGTTAATGCCTGACAGATCTTTACAATGATACATCAGCGCATTAACAAGTGTTCCCGACGTATGTCCTGGTGCTGGATGAACAACAAGGCCGCGCTGTTTGTTAATAACGATCAAATCGCTATCCTCATATACCACTTCAAGTGGAATATCTTCAGCAATAATCTCGACAGTCGTTGGCTCAGGGATCAGAAGCTCTACCAGATCGCCTTGAGATAATTTGGTGTTAGCTTTGACTTTAGCCCCGTTCACCGTTACGAATCCGTCTCCAATCCACAATTGAACTTGGGAGCGCGATACGTTATCCATGGATTCTGTAATATATTTGTCAATTCGTTCTTTATTATGTTCAGCGGCAACCGTCCATTCCATACGATCATTGCCATTCAAGAGTTCATCATCATACGTTGACGTGTCTCCGTTAGTCTGTTCTTCATTTTGCGATTTACTCATGATGTTCATTCCCTTCGACCTTTGCGGCTGCTTTCTCGCGCCGTCCTTCAAGCAATGTTTCCACAATAATCAGTACCACACCGATACAGATCGCCGAGTCGGCTATGTTGAAAATGGGAAACGTATAGCTACCAAAATTAAGCTGGATAAAATCGACAACTTCTCCGGTCAAAGCCCGATCTAGGAAGTTCCCGATAGCTCCCCCAAGCACCAAACTAAGCGCTACGGGCAGCAATTTGTGCGGAGTATCTTTTACCTTTTGCAAATACCAAACCAAAGCCACCACGACAACCAGTGTAACCACGATAAAGAACCAGCGTTGATCCTGTAAAATACCAAAAGCTGCACCTGAGTTACGATGTGATGTGATGACAAAGAAGTTGCCAATCACCGGAATTTCATCTCTAAGTTCCATCCGGGTTGCAATTAGGAACTTTGTTCCCTGATCGATTAAAAATACGATAAAAGCGAGGATATAATACACCACGTTTGTTTGTCACTCCGTTCTTGTCTTTTCCAAACGATACCAGGCTTTACGCCAGACTTGTTCATTGTAGCACAGCTGTTTGGAAATCGTCCACGACGCGGTTAGCCGCAGCCCGGATGGCAAAAACGATAACATTTCCCTTCTGTAATTCTGCACGAAATGACACATCCTACAACAGAGTCAAAATCCGGAGTCCATACGGAACAGAAAGGGGAAAATGATGACACATTTCACTGCCAAACAACTGCAATCGTTACGTTCCCAACTGATAACCGAAAAGCGTGATATTGAACATAGACTGGAGCAGAACGAACATTATGGTCTTGGTGACTCCATGAAGCTTCAGACAGGCGAATTATCACCGATTGACAACCATCCGGGTGATGTAGCTACTGAGATGTATGATCGCGAAAAGGATATTTCCCTGCTGGAGCATGATGAATTTCAACTGGAGCGCATCGACTCTGCCCTGCATTCCATCGAAGAAGGTCATTATGGAACTTGCGCCGTGTGTCAGCAACCTATCCCCTATGAACGCATGCAAGCTGTTCCTTACACCAAATACTGCAAAAAGCATCAACCGGAAACCGTTGTCTCTGAAAATCGCCCTGTCGAGGAAGAATTCCTCGCCCCTGCCTTTGGCCGCACAAGCCTGGATGAACGTGATGACCAGAACGGCTTCGACGGTGAAGACGCATGGCAGATTGTTGAAAGTTGGGGCACCTCCAATACTCCGGCCATGGCTGAGGGACGGGACATCGACAGTTACGACGTTATGGCGATTGAAGCCTCTGACGAAGTGGAGGGCTGCGTTGAGGCATATGAGAGCTTTGTCGCAACCGATATCTACGGTCATGACGTCTCCATCGTACGCAATCGGCAATATCGACAGTATCTGGAGAACCGTGAAGGCGATGGCCTGTTAGAACCGGATATCGAATCAGACGACTCGTATTAAACCTGCAGGTAACCTAATAAGTGTTTAATTCCAGCTGTCGCTGCACAATCCGTACAATATCTGCGATGTAATCACCCACGATGGGCAGATTAAGCGCACCTAGCACTTGTAACACGTAAATGATCGTTGCTGCAAAAAAAGTAAAACCGATGGCGATCCCCACGCCCCTTGCGGCGCCAGACAACAGATTAAGTCCGATCAGCTTCCATGGCCGGTTCAATAATTCCGTATACTGTGCGATTCGTGAACGTTCGAGTTCATTGGCGAGCCGGTTAGTGAGCTTGTGAAGTTCTTCAATCTTGTCCTCCGCATTTTTGGAATGCGTTGTGGATTCTGAATTTGATGGCGATTGGGTATCCTGTTCGTTCATAATTTACTCAGTTCCTTTGATGTATATAGAATGTCTGCACAATAGAAATCATTGCCCATTTGCTGAAAAACCAAACGAGCCAGGACACAGGATTGTTCTCCTGCATCTGAGGCTCGTTGGCATGTCTGTCTCTATATACTGTCCTATTTGAAATAGAGTTACTCTGTCCCCGTTAAAGTCAGACAAAGCAATCCTTTCTTCAGGAACGCCTTACGTGAGAATTAGAGAATTACTGTATTACCCCTCGATATATACACCGATGGCTTTACCTCCGGCTTCAATACGTTGCATCGAATCATTCGTACCGAAGGTCACTTCGGTAACGAGCACATTCTCACGCAGCACATGATCGAAGGCCTGAATCGCTTCTTGTAAAGCAGCGTCCACATCCAGCGTCAAACGTACTCTTTTCTCAATCGGCAGATCCAGCTTCTTCCGTGTGTCTTGAACTGCACGAATGACTTCGCGGACCCAGCCTTCCTGTTCGAGTTCTGTTGTGATCTCCGTATTGAGGGCTACCGTCAGACCATAGCCGGATGCCGAGGCAAAACCGGATTTGGCTTGTTTCTCAACCAGCAGTTCTTCACCCGTCACTTGCAGCTCTTCACCTTCCGGAGAAACGACGTTCAGAAGATTTTCTGTCACTACTTTACGCGTCTCGTCTGCTGACATTCCCTTGAAGAAGTTCTGCAGGAAGCCTACGTTTTTACCGTATTTTTTACCCGCTACTTTCAGGTTCAGCTTCAAAGTGAAATCAACGAAATCTGCATCATCATGCTCGGTACGAATCGTTTTGACATTGATCTCATCCTTGATGATCTCTTCATAACTTGCCAGATCGAAGCCTTTATCCAGAGAAACGATCAGTTCGGACAACGGTTGACGTGTCTTGATTCCTGTTTCGTTACGGACATTACGGGCAAGTTCCACGATTCGGCGTGCTGTCTCCATATCCTGCTCCAGATTCAAGTCAATCAGCGTTTCATTGGCAGCCGGATAATCATCCATATGCACACTCTCACCAGTAGTCAGGTTCAGATAGATATCTTCTGCAAGCATTGGTGTGAATGGAGCCACGAGCTTGGCAGTAGTCACCAGCACCTCGGTAAGTGTACGGTAAGCGTCCAGTTTGTCTTCTGTCAATCCGCTGCCCCAGAAACGGTCACGGGAACGACGGATGTACCAGTTACTGAGCTCATCTACAAACGCTTCAATGGCTTTGGAAGAGTTCAGATAGTCGTTAACAGCCAGCGCTTTTTCTACAACGAGAATCAGGCTGTTCAGTCTTGACAAAATCCAGCGGTCCAGATTGTGTGAAGACAATTTGAACGGATGCTCCTGTGGATCAAATCCATCAATCGTAGCATACAGCGTCAGGAATGCATGGGTGTTAACCAGCGTATCCACCATTTTGGATTTCGCTTCGCCCACGATGCCTTTGGAGAAACGTTTGCTGTTCCATGGTGCGCTGTCAGACAGCAAAGCCCACCGGAATGCATCTGTACCGTATTCTTCAATAACTTCCCAAGGATCGATAACGTTACCTTTGGATTTCGACATCTTCTGTCCGTTCTCATCGAGAACGTGGCCTGTTGCCATAACCGCTTTGTAAGGTGCTTTGCCTGTCAAAAGTGTAGATACAGCCAGCAAGCTGTAGAACCAGCCGCGCGTCTGGTCAATTCCTTCACAGATCATGTCTGCCGGATATTGCTGTTCAAATATTTCTTTATTTTCAAATGGATAGTGCTGCTGGGCAAACGGCATGGAGCCGCTGTCGAACCAGACATCGATCACTTCCGGAGTACGTTTCATTTCATATTTACCACAAGAGCTCATGACTTTGACGTCATCTACATAGGGCTTATGCAGCTCCAGATTCTCAGGCACGTCGCCAATGGCACGAGCACGCAGTTCAGCGATGCTATGCGGAGCAAATTGTTCACCCGTCTCTTCACATACCCAGATGTTCAGTGGCGTTCCCCAATAACGGTCACGGCTGATATTCCAGTCCACGAGATCTTCAAGGAACTTCCCGAAACGCCCATCACGGACGTGGCCCGGGTACCAGTCTACTTCACTGTTATTGGCGATCAGCTGATCCTTGATTGCTGTTGTTTGGATAAACCAGCTGTCCATTGCATAGTACAGAAGTGGTGTATCACAACGCCAGCAGAATGGGTAGCTGTGCTCATATTTTTCTTTGCTGAACAAACGCCCTTTTTCCGACAGGTATCTTACGATATCAATATCGCAATCCTTAACAAAACGTCCGGCAAAATCAGTTACCTGCGGCACAAACTTGCCTTCCAAGTCCACCATATTCACAAAGCTGATGCCATTCTCACGACATACACGATAGTCATCTTCACCATGTGCAGGTGCCATGTGTACAATCCCTGTACCACTTGCATCAGTTACAAAGCCTGCGCCCAGGATGATGTTTGCTTTCTCAGCCTGCACGTAGTTGAACGGAGGATCATACGTTTTGCCAACCAGGTCAGAACCTTTCAGGGCACCGATGACTTCATATTCACCTTTGGCGTCCTTCATGACTTTCTCAACAAGATTAGTCGCCATGATATATACTTCGTTGTCCTGACGAACGCGGGAGTAGTCCATATCCGGGTTCACGGCAAGCGCAACATGTGAAGGCAATGTCCAAGGCGTTGTTGTCCAGGCAAGCACGAATTCGCCGCTGTCATCCAGCTTGAATTTGGCTGTAGCACTGAGGTCTTTCACGTCTTTGTACCCTTGCGCTACCTCATGGGAGCTAAGTGTAGTCTGACAAGACGGACAGTACGGACTCACACGGTGACCACGATACAGCAGACCCTTTTCATGAATCGTCGCCAGAATGTTCCACACACTTTCGATGTAATTGTTGTCGAGTGTGATATACGGATTATTCATGTCTGTCCAGTAACCAATACCTTCGGTCAGATCGCGCCATTGTTGTTCGTATTCGAACACGCTCGCTTTACATTCGTTAATGAATTTCTCTACGCCATAATCTTCGATTTCCCACTTGTGGGAGATGCCCAGCTTTTTCTGAACACCCAATTCTACAGGCAGACCATGTGTATCCCAGCCTGCTTTACGAACAACGCGGTAACCTTTCATCGTGTTATAACGTCCCACGAAATCCTTGATTACTCGGCCCAGTACGTGACCGATATGCGGTTTACCGTTGGCTGTAGGCGGTCCCTCGTAAAATACAAAGTTTGGCTTGCCTTCGCGGTTTTCGATGGATCTTTTGAATGTATTCTCCGTTTTCCATTTGTTTAACACGCGTAGTTCTCTGGCGCGTGCTTTCTCTTTGACGTCAACTCGTTGCATGATGATCATCTTCCCTTTCTTTGGTTAAATTGTGGACCGTCCACAAAAAGCGTTTCAATCCCCCTAAATCCCCCTTACCAAGGGGGACCCCATAGGCGCTCCGCCCTCTGGACACCCGGAATGGGTTGTCTTTGGCGGGCACTGCGGCGGCGTTGGCGAGGGTGTGTATGGTGGAGTCGGCCCTCTTGCGGCTGTCCCCTTCGGGAACGCCGCAGGGCCTTACCGCGAGAAGGGAGTTGCCGCACGCTTCGCTCCTCCGGCGGCGGGCTCTCTCCTTGAGGTCCCTTCGGGCCTCATGTACGTTCGCCTTAGCGAAACCCGGTGCCGGGCGCTTCGCTCCTCCGGCGCTGGGCTCTCTCCTTGAGGTCCTTCGGGCCTCATGCACGTTCGCCTTAGCGAAACCCGGTGCCGGGCGCTTCGCTCCTCCGGCGGCGGGCTCTCTCCTTGAGGTCCCTTCGGGCCTCATGTACGTTCGCCTTAGCGAAACCCCGGTGCCGGACGCTTTCGCTCCTCCGGCGGCGGGCTCTCTCCTTGAGGTCCCTTCGGGCCTCATGTACGTTCGCCTTAGCGAAACCCCGGTGCCGGACGCTTTCGCTCCTCCGGCATCGGGCTCTCTCCTTGAGGCACCTTCGGGCCTCATGTACGTTTGCTGCTTTTTTTGGACACAAAAAAACCTCATCCCTGGAAAGGGACGAGGTTATGCTCGCGTTACCACCCTAATTCTGTTCATCACAAACCACATCCAATGTAAATTGGGTATGCTCTGTCATCAACAGCGCTTATGCCCCGCTTAACTACAGCAGGGTGCCGATATAACGTTCGGCTCACGGTTTCGCTTACACACGGCCAATCCTTCACCGCTTCAGCGTCACTTCTCCGGGGAGATATTCGGCTATAACTCATCCATTGGCTTGCACCAGACGCCAACTCTCTGAGGGATGAGATCATAACGTACTGAACCCGTCATGGAATCACTATTCATTATGAATATAGTTATAGCCTCTTTACAGGCAAAAGTCAACCAGGCGGATAGACTAATAAATTTCCTTCATTTCCCGCTCACGGTCACGGACTTCCTGCTCCCGGCTCTCCAGCGCTTCCCAACCATCCTGAGTCAACAATTCAAGCTGTGCTTCCACAAGTGTACGGAAACGGGCACGATAGATGGACGCCTGCTTTTTCAGCTCTTCGACTTCCAAAGCAATTTTGCGTGATTTAGACAAAGATTCGTTTACGATCCGGTCCGCATTTTTCTCGGCTTCCTTCACGATCAACTGTGCTTCTTTTTTCGCATTGTTCTTCACATCATCCGCAGCTTCCTGCGCAATGATGATCGTTTTGCTCAGCGTCTCTTCAATCGTTGCAAAATGATCAAGCTTCTCCTGAACGGACAGCAACTGATTGCTCAGCTCTTTGTTTTCGCGAATGACGCCTTCGTAATCTTTGATGACTTGATCCAGGAATTCATTGACCTCATCCTCGTCATACCCGCGCAAGCGTCGGGAAAATTCCTTGTTGTGTATGTCCAGCGGCGTTAATGGCATGCTGTCCACCTCCTGTTAAAGTTCCTTCCCGGACTGAGAAGGTTTGCAGCATATGGGTTCCACCCAAGGGGCCGTATTTGTGATGCCCAATCCTGGCAAGAATACGGAATGCAGGATCAGACTTTGATCCTTTGGCGGTCATATCAACCTTTGCACTTTAATGTATATCGGAAACACCGAATGTTTTTTGCACCTTTACCTTAAACATTTCGACAAGAAAGCGGGTTTTCCTGCAACACACTTAGGCAAATTTGCCGATTTTTACGCGGCAGCGTCCCTTTTTGGTCAACCCATCCTGTTCCATCACCTTGAATCGACCAAATCCTTGAATGGATACCACATCTCCCGCCTTCAGCGCTTTGGACGGATCTTCCTCCACCTTCCAATTCACACGACAGCGGCCAGCCTTGATCGGAACGAGAACTTTACTGCGACTAAGCCGATACACATCTGCACAGATGCCATCCAAACGCAGGGAAGCCACAGTAATGTCCATCGTCTCCAGTTTGCTCTCGGACCATTTCAGCTGATCCAGTGCCAACAGCTCCGTAAACACATGTACCCGGTGCACCTGATTCAGTTGAAGCGATAAAAAAGCGCCGGTTTCCGACGCCACCACCGTATGGCACCCGTCCTCCAGCACTTGAATATCACCGATCTTGCCACGCTTCATGCCAAGCCCGAGCAGGGCACCCATATAGTCCCCATGCTCCAGCTCTTTGATTTTCTGATCGTCAGACGTAATGCTCATCACCTGCATACCCATATCTTCATCGTCCAGATATCGATAATCCGGTGCAATCAGCGCACGCTTACGTTCAGCTGCTTCATAACCACCATCCAGACGAATCTGTACATCATCTCGACGGTTCACAAGTGTTTGTAAAATAAAGACCTGTCTGGGATCAAGAAAGTCAGTTAGCTTTATGTCATGATACTTACTTGCCCGTTCAACCCAGTCTGAGGCTTTATCCACAAAATCCCGCTCATCATGACTAAAATGCTCGTAAATTTCACCGCTCATCTATGTTCACCCTACCTTAATAAACAAAGTATCGGAGGATGGAGATCAGCCCATTAAGCGCAAGTTGAAGAACGATCAGCGCCACAATCGGTGAAATATCCAACACACCGAACAAAGGCGGAATAAATCGGCGGAAAGGTCTTAAATATGGTTCCACAAACTTACCTAGCCATTCACCGATGAAGCTCTCCCGTGCGTTGGGAAGCCATGACATCAATATGTAGACAATGACCATGTAAAAGTAAATCTGGTATACCGTGTACAACACGCTTTCAATCTGATACAAAAGTGGCTCACCTCATTCTGTTATAATCTTGCTCGCTGTCAGCCAGTATTTCCGTAATTGAACCCTGAATTTCAACCGTGTCTGGCGTACAGAGAAAAATGTTGCCGCCAATTTTTGAAATACCGCCGCCCAGTGCATACACTGTGCCACTCAAGAAATCAATGACGCGCAGTGCCTGATCCTGACGCACCCTCTGCAGGTTAACGACAACGGTACGATGGGAGCGCAGATGATCAGCAATCTCCTGTGCTTCGTCATAAGAACGCGGTTCATAAAGGACGACTTTAACATTTTTCTGGGAATGAATGCTCACCACATTATTACCCCTTTGGTTTCTACGTTTATCGAGACTTGAGGTTTCAGCTTCCTGTTGATCAGGATCATGTTCCTCTTGTGCCGCCATACGCTCACGTTCCACAATCTCTTCCTCTTCCTGAAGTCCGAGGAAATTCATAAACTTATTCATTACGCCCATTGCGAACCCTCCTCTTTTCCTACGAGAATCGATCCAAGCCGAACCCAGGTTGCCCCTTCTTCAATCGCCACTTCAAAATCATTGGACATGCCCATCGACAACTCGGTCAATGGCTCCGCTGTCAAAGCTTGTCCATTCAAATGGTCTCTAAGCTCACCCAGTCCGCGGAATACGGGACGTGTAAGCTCCGGATCTTCCTCATGGGGTGCCATGGTCATCAGGCCGATGACCTTCAGGTTGTTGAACGAACTGATTTCGCGCAAAAAGGAACTCGCCTGTTCAGGCTGCAAGCCAAACTTGCTCTCTTCACCCGAAATATTCACCTGCAATAGTGTTTCCACCTGGATGCCAAGAGACGCCGCCTTTTTATCCAACTCCTTGGCCAGGGACAAACGATCCAGTGAATGTATGTAACGGAATTTACCGATGACGTCCTTCACCTTATTCGTCTGTAAATGACCGATAAAATGCCAGGTTCCCTGCTGACCGAATGCTTCCCATTTCGCTTGTGCATCCTGCCAGCGGTTTTCGCCAATATGCTCAAGACCGTGGTCCAGCACAGCTCCAGTTGTTTCAAGTGAGACGTATTTCGTGACAGCAATCACATTCACATCTTCACGTTGACGGCCACTGCGCTGACACGCTGCTTCGATCTTCTGATTTACCAGTTGTATACGCTCCTCCAATGACACAGAGGGTCACCTCTCTTCCAGCCCAATCCAGCTCGCCATTCTCCCGGTAATGCCATTTTCTTTACGATAAGAGAAAAATAGCTCGGGATTGCAGCTTGTACACCAAGTTGTACATTCGATATGATCCGGCAATATTCCTGCTTTCATCATAATGTGTCGATTGCATTCTTTCAAGTTTAACATCGTTTTGCCATTTCCGGCAGGTCGATATACTGAATTAGATGCAGAGTTCTTGTATTCATCATTACCCGAGGAGTGGTCCAGCCAAACCCGTACATGCTGCATAACCGCTTCATCCACTTCATAACAGCAATCCCCAATGGAGGGACCTATTGCAGCATGGATATCCTGTCTGCGACTTCCATATTCCTGCTCCATCTTTTCGACCATCGATTCGGCTATACCAGCAACTGTACCTTTCCATCCGGCATGAGCAAGCCCCACCGCTTGTTGTACGGGGTCATAGAAATAAAGGGGTACACAATCTGCATAAAAGGAAGTCAGCAGCACACCAGGTACATTAGTGACTAACCCATCCGTATCCTGTAACGCAGACTGTCGATCCAGCAAACCTTTACCCCGATCTTCAGCCGTGATTACAGCGACATGTTTACCATGTACCTGTTCTCCACATGTCCAGGATTCCAAAGGGAAACCCAGCTTTTCAGCCACAAGTTTGCGATTATTCAGCACGTCAGCCGGATCATCACCCACATGATAGGCACAGTTGAGACTGGCGTAAGGTGTGCTTCCGACACCACCCTGCCTTGTCGTAAAACCGGCTTTCATATGCTTAAACTGCAATTTCCACGGCTCTACATATAGTAACAACGGGTCAGGACCCTCATTTGAGTTCTGGCTTCCCGACCGTATTTCCTTATCCAAAATAAACGGTTCCATCTTCTCACCTCACAACTTCCAGTGTACCAAATGAACCCCGTTCTGTCTCGGTTATATCGTTCGGCGCTGGTTCCGATCCAACCGTTCAATACGTTCCACCCGGTCCATCCGGCCGTTCTGTTCGTCATACAAGCGGGCTTCACGGTCACGCTCATCGTAGTTATTTTCCTTTATTTCATCCATTTTAACCAAAATCACATCCGAACCGATCTTCACAATGTTTCTCCAAGGGATGACTAGATCCGTTCCACCGCCGAACAGCCCCATAAAACGACTGTAACCTGGCACAACAATTGCCTCAATTCGTCCCTGCTTCAGATCCAGCTCCAAATCGCTAATCTGACCCAGACGTTTGCCATCCGTAATGTTAATTACATCTTTGGTTTGAAAATCCGAAATTTTCATCCCGCTACCCACTGGTTCACCTGTACTCACTTTCATTTGCTCCCGCCCCCCGATTCATCCGCTTCTGCCCGTTCTCCGCTTCTATACAATATATGTTTCATACGCGAAAAATGTCCTCTTTTTCGAACGAAAGGCAAGGGAACAATTCATAATGCCTCTGATGTCGAAATCAAAAAAACAAAAAGGCGATCAAAGGAATATCTTTACCCTTTGATCGCCTTCTGGCTAACCCCTTGTTACGACTTCACATGTTTCTGCATTTGTTGTATCGCTGATTTCTCCAGACGGGATACCTGCGCCTGGGAAATGCCAATTTCATCAGCCACTTCCATCTGGGTTTTCCCTTCGAAAAACCGCATCGACAGAATCATTTTCTCCCTTTGACCGAGACGGTGCATCGCTTCACGCAGTGCAATTTCCTCAATCCAGGACACATCCTTGTTTTTGTCATCACTGATCTGATCCATCACATAGATCGGATCTCCACCATCATGATAGATCGGTTCGAAGAGTGAAACCGGGTCTTGAATGGCATCCAATGCAAAAACCACATCTTCCTTCGGCACATTCAGTACCTCAGAAATTTCGAATATCGTCGGTTCACGGGAATTTTTATTCGTCAGGCTGTCACGCACCTGAAGTGCTTTATAAGCAATGTCCCGCAAGGAACGAGATACCCGAATGGGGTTATTATCGCGCAAGTATCGACGGATTTCACCGATAATCATCGGCACCGCGTAGGTTGAAAATTTGACATTCTGGGATAAATCAAAATTATCAATGGCTTTCATCAGGCCGATACATCCAACCTGGAACAGATCATCGACAAACTCTCCCCGATTGTTAAAGCGCTGAATGACACTGAGCACCAGGCGCAGGTTGCCATTCACTAATTTCTCTCTTGCTGAGCGATCATGGTGTTGCTGTAGGGAATGAAACAATTCCCGCATTTCTATGTTGGTGAGGACAGGCAATTTTGCGGTGTCCACGCCACAAATCTCGACTTTGTTTCGGGTCATCGTGACTTACCTCCCAAGGAGAAACATTAATGTACATTATCTCCGGGGCAGGCTATTTTATTCGCACTTGGCATCCTTGCCATTAATACCCATTATAGAAAATGCTCCTGTTCAGACCATCTTGTTGAACTCCTTGCGGAGTCTTTTAATGATTCTTTTTTCGAGACGAGAGATATAGGATTGGGAGATTCCAAGCAGATCGGCGACATCTTTTTGTGTCTTTTCTTCCCCATCCGTTAAGCCAAAGCGAAGCTCCATAATCATTCGCTCCCGCTCGGTTAATTTTTCCAATGCTTTATGCAAAAGCTTCCGGTCTACCTGTTCTTCGATATTCCGATAGATTGTATCGTTCTCCGTACCGAGTACATCCGATAATAATAGTTCATTTCCATCCCAATCAATATTGAGTGGTTCATCAAAAGAAACTTCTGTACGAATTTTACTGTTACGTCTCAGGTACATCAAAATTTCATTTTCGATACAACGGGAAGCATAGGTGGCCAGCTTAATTTTCTTTTCCGGGTCAAACGTATTAACGGCTTTAATTAACCCGATCGCACCGATGGAGACCAGATCCTCGATATTGATACCTGTATTTTCGAATTTGCGTGCAATGTATACCACCAGTCGAAGGTTCCGTTCAATCAGCATGGCACGGATCGCGGAATCCCCTGAAGACAACTTTTGCAACAAAAATTCTTCTTCTTCACGTGTTAAGGGGGGCGGTAGCGCCTCACTGCCTCCGATATAATAAATCTCTTCACTTTTCAAACCAAGCAGAAATAATAAACGATAGTACTGCAGCTGCGCCACCAGTTTCCATTTTACAAGCATGTACGTTCCTCCTATACCACATTCAGCGGCTTTTCTGTTGCTCCCGCAGAGATAGCCGTAGACTGCGCAGAAGCAGCGTCTTGCACAAGCTCAGGGTGAATCACGGCCTGGTATTTTCCATCGGATGACAGTACGCCCCCGTCCAACCCTATTAATACTTTTGTCGTATCAAAACACATCTCATCCATCGTTACCTTCACCCGGTCTGGCTTCATCGCCAGCATAAACGCAGTTCCTTTGTTAATGCCTCGATAAGGTACCAGCCTTAAACGATCCTGCCAGTGAAAATCCTCCTGATCGAGCTCCATGATAAGGTTGTCCGGCGCCTCATCCTTCAACCTGCCCTTCCATGCAGCAGGCAGCATGTCTTGCCATAATGATACCTCCATTACCATGACGGGCATTCGTGAAAGGGGGTCTGTGAGTTGATTTCCTGTATCCAGAAGGCCTGTACAAGAAATAGTCACCTCGTCAATAAAAACCTCCACTTTACCCAAGTACGTTGTCATTCGGTCTGTTTTTCGTTTGGAGCTCTGCACAGCTTTGAATAGAAAAAGCACGGCAAAAAAGACGACAAACGTGAACCAGAAGGCAATTTTCAAATCAAAAGACATTCCACCCGATGCCGTAAACCAAATGCCGTTAAACAATTCCCCAGAGCTCTGCAGCATGTAGTGAACACCCAGAATTCCCCCTGCGGCGACAAAATTGATTACATAGAAGGTGCCCAAGGTCCTCATAAATGCCTGAAGACCCTTAAACCCAAATGCAATACTCAGCATCACCAGAGACAATCCAAACTTGATCAAAAAGGTGAACATAAAATCAAACTCCGGTACAAACATCATGACGACATACAGCGCACCCACGATTGCGGACAGCAACCATCGCCACCAGACCAGCTTCGTTTTGCGCATCC
Organism: Paenibacillus sp. E222; assembly: GCF_013401555.1. Taxonomy (NCBI): domain Bacteria; kingdom Bacillati; phylum Bacillota; class Bacilli; order Caryophanales; family Paenibacillaceae; genus Paenibacillus; species Paenibacillus sp. E222. The sequence goes on along the minus strand of NZ_CP058552.1, from coordinate 3,434,132 downwards.
AGGCCGTCAGTCCGATGAGTGCACCGTCAATACACAGGTTCGTCAAAAAAATAAGATCCACATATACAATCACATTCTTCACCTGCCTGCGCGCAGCATATCGAAATAACGTTATCCCGATATTCATGAGCATATTCACAAGTATAAGGAGCTCACTTTTCAAAGTCTGTCTAATCATGGGGGGAGCGTTCCAACTTTTTTTGTCGGAATTGCTCAGACCCGTTGTTCAGAATTTGTTCAATACAATGTGATAGGATAATAAAAAAACAAAAAGACCCGGTACTCCTATCAGGAGTACCGGGTCTTCATTGAAATCTATTGGAGTATTAATCGTTGTTATTATTGCGTGAACGATTGCGTAAAAATGTCGGAATATCCAGCTGATCATTGCTCGGCTGATTTCCGAACGGACGCAGATTCGGCGAACGGTTATCCGCAGGCTCACTTGCTGGAGCCGGTTTACGTCCTGGTGGTGGGGAAGCAGGTTTATCTTCAAAGCCAGTCGCAATGACCGTCACTTTGATTTCCTCCTTCAGATCCTCATCAATGATGGCACCAAAGATCATGTTCACTTCCGGATCGGAAGCTGACGTAACGATCTCAGCTGCTTCATTGACTTCATACAGGGACAGGTTAATGCCGCCCGTAATGTTCATGATGACACCACGTGCACCTTCGATGGAAGTTTCCAGCAAAGGACTCATGATGGCTTTGCGTGCCGCTTCTGCTGCACGGTTCTCGCCAGTCGATTCACCGATACCCATTAGCGCAGATCCACGCTCATGCATGATCGTTTTGACGTCTGCAAAGTCAAGGTTGATCAGACCCGGTACAGCGATCAAGTCAGAGATACCTTGTACGGCTTGACGAAGTACATTATCTGCTTGACGGAATGCTTCAAGCATTGGGGTCTTTTTGTCTACAATCTCAAGCAAACGATCATTTGGAATGACGATTAGCGTGTCCACTTTTTCCTTGAGAGCTTCGATACCTTGCTCTGCATGGCTGGAACGTTTACGTCCTTCAAATGTGAACGGGCGAGTAACTACACCCACGGTAAGTGCGCCGCACTCTTTGGCAATTTCGGCAATAACCGGAGCTGCACCTGTACCTGTACCGCCGCCCATACCTGCTGTAACAAATACCATGTCTGCACCTTTCAAGGTGTTCATGATCAAATCACGGGATTCTTCCGCTGCTTTTTTACCTACATCCGGGTTGGCCCCTGCACCAAGACCACGGGTTAATTTATCACCGATTTGCAACTTGTGCTCGGATTTCGCCAGGTGTAGTGCCTGTGCATCCGTATTCACCGTAATAAATTCAACACCTTGTACACCATTTTCAATCATTCGGTTGACTGCATTGCTTCCGCCGCCGCCTACACCGATGACTTTAATTTGAGCCAAGCTCTCCATCTCGAAATCAAATTCCAACATATTATTCCATCTCCCCCTCAATGTGCATGGATGGCCCGTCCAATTTGTGATTGAACCGAATCAATTTCATATATCGACGAACGAAAGCGTTTATTTTAGAACCAGCGCATTCAAACGGCTTCAGAATTGTATGAAATGGATTCAACCTTTTATATAAATTCGCTGAACATATTTTTCAGCCGTTCGAACAGACCTGGTTTCTGCTCCGATTCCTGAGCCGGATTCGGCTTAGGACGGTTGGTCGGTTTTTTGTTGTTATTATTATTGTTGTTGTTTCCACCGCCGTTGTTGATCGAGGGACGAATACGCAAACTGCGGATTACACTGTGCAAAATGCCGACTCCGCTCGTAAAGCCAGGGTCACGTACACCGATATAATCCGGCACCGCGACTCGTACCGAAGCAGCAAGCTCATGCTGAGCGACCTGCAGGACACCCGGCATAGAGACCGTACCTCCCGTTAGTATATAACCTCCAGGAAGATCATTGTAACCAAGACGCTTCACTTCTTGAGAAATCATCTGGAATATTTCCTGAACCCTCGGTTCGATAATAGCCGCCAGATCCTCTTGAGAGAATTCCTTGTCTACGTTGCTGCCGATCCGTGTTACTTTGAACATGACGTCCGCAGCAGCATCATCCAGCCATGCGCAGCCATATTTCAGTTTAACCTTTTCGGCTTGATCTGTTAATGTGCGCAGACCATAGGCAATGTCATTCGTTACGAACTCCCCGCCGATAGGCAGCGTTGAAGTGGCAACGAGACTGTCTTCTTCGAAGATGGCAATGGTTGTAGCCCCGGCTCCGATATCAACAAGCACGGAACCCATCGTTTTTTCATCCTTGGACAATGCCAGCTGACCTGCTCCAAGTGACATGAGTACCAAATCACTTACTTTCAGACCCGCTTTTTCCACGCAGCGCAAAAGATTATGTATCGCGGTTTTTGCACCCGTAATGATGGTCGCCTCCACTTCCAGACGAACACCAATCATACCACGGGGGTCCTGTATGCCTTCCAAGCCATCAACAACGTACTGCTTGGCTACAACATCAATAATTTCCCGTTCCGGTGGAACCGCAATTACTTCGGCTGCTTTCAACACCCGCTCCATGTCTTCTTCTCCGATTTCACGATCCTCGTTAGATACTGCCACGACGCCGTGACTGCTCATCAGTCCGATATGATTTCCCGAGATTCCAACATATACTTCGGATATTTGAATACCCACCATACGTTCTGCATGATCCACTGCATTGCGGATCGATTGCACCGTCTGATCGATATCTACGATTACACCTTTGCGAATTCCCTCCGAGTCGGCAGATCCAACTCCAATAATATTAAAGGTTCCATTATTCATTTCCCCAATAATAGCGCGAATTTTGGATGTACCGATGTCCAAACTAACAATGATGTCATTGTTGCTCAAGTCTGTGGCACCTCCTGACTCCAAATAGTAAAATACGTTCGGGTTTAAACACTCTTAAAACATATTCAACACACTTAAGGCTTTCCCTCTTTTTTCTACAATTTTTTTGGGTGCCAAGATCTGGTTGCGAGACATAAAACCTTGAAGAAAAAAGAAGGAGGCAACTCAGGTGCCATAAGTTCAAGTGTATCATTTTTTCTTCGTCTCAGAAAGAACAACTTTCTCTGGATATAAGGGGCTAAACCCCGATCCCGCCTGGTTTTGAATAATGCTCAACCGAATAAAGGCGGAAATCAGGGAGTTGCTCCTGGCTCAGCATCTTCTTCAGGGTTATCCGGAATGAAAGGCACGTACGTATCGGCCTCCAGCATCGTGATTTTCCCTGGACGTTCGGTCTCAATGACCTGATTGAGATACTCTACTTTATCGGACAATAGAGAAACGGTTGTAATCACTTCAAACTGTGACTTGGTATACATCCGAATCTGATCCGGGAATGAAGGTGTAGGATTCGGAATAATCTCCGATATATCCGTCGTTAGTTCATTCGGAATCTTGGCCAACACTTCACTCAGCTTTGCCTTGAGCGGATCATCCGCCTTCCATTGGGTCAGAATCGGTTTCTCAACCGCAACTCCAATGGTAGCAGGAACCGTTAAGCTTGTCCCGCTTGCCAGTATGGCTTTTAGCGTACCGTCAGAACCAAGTTCATACGCAACCGTTGGATATTCCTGCACCTTGATAAGAATAGTGCCGGGGAATTGTTTATCCACAGTTACGGTTGATATAGCCTTGATCGTTTTCAGTCGCTCAATCACATCAGCAGAGGTTGTCCCAAAAAACTGTTCGCCCTCCTTCAGACCGCTTTTCTCCAGCAGCTCCGAAGTTGTTGTGTATACATTACCCGTAATCTCAATTGCCGAAATCCGACTCATCGAAGAACGAAAAAAAAGTACAGCAAGTAATACAATAAAAAGAAATAAGAGAATAAAAACAATTTTACGGCTTGTGTTTCGTTTGGGCCGATTCTGCTTCAGAACCGGAATTTGACTTTTAGGCATAGGTCGCGCTCCACAAAGCCTTCGGCCCCCTTCCCTTAAGAAGGGGACTCAAAGGACGTTAATTGGCAAAATCCAGCTGCTTCGAAACGGGGGACTGTCGCTCAACCGAAGCTCCAAGGCTCTGAAAGAGCTTCTCGATACGATCATACCCTCTATCAATATGATGCACTTGCTCCACAACCGTTTTTCCCTGGGCAGCAAGGCCAGCAATGACTAGTGCTGCACCTGCACGCAGATCGGTTGCTTCCACTGTAGCCCCGTACAAACGGGGAACGCCACGGATAAATGCTGCATTCATGTCAACCGAAATATCGGCTCCCATGACATTCAGCTCATCCACATGTTTGAACCGACCCTCGAATACTGTTTCCTTCATCACACTGAAACCGTCTGCCAGACTGAGCAGCACCATAATCTGAGACTGTAGGTCTGTTGGAAATGAAGGATACGGAGAAGTCACAATGCGGTCTACTGATTTGGGACGGCTCATACAACTCACCGTCATTATATCATTGCAGACTGTGATTTGAACACCAGTACGCTTCAACACATGTATAAGGGAAGTAAGATGGGCCGGATTGCAGTGTGTAAGCGTTACATTCCCTCTCGTTGCTGCGGCTGCAATCATCACCGTTCCTGCAACGATCCGATCAGGTATAATTTCATAAGAGCAAGGCTTGAGTTTCTCCACACCATTAATGGTAATCGTGTCCGTTCCAGCACCGATAATTCGTGCACCCATTGCATTCAGAAAATGTTGCAGATCCTGTATCTCTGGTTCTCTGGCTGCATTAAATATTGTAGTTGTACCTTCAGCCGTAACAGCAGCCATCATAATATTTTCTGTGGCTCCTACACTTGGGAAGTCCAGATGAATGTCTGTACCCACCAGCTTGCGCCCGCGGCATATGATCTGCTGATCCAGTTCTTCAATCGAAGCTCCGAGCGCCTCCAGGCCCCGAAGGTGAAGATCAATTTTACGTTCCCCAATGGCACAGCCACCTGGCTGGTACACGGATACTTGCCCAAACTTAGCCAGCAATGGACCCATCAAAAAAATGGAAGAACGCATCTGCTTCATGAGATCCTCAGGCACATCATATGACCGGATGGACGACGTATCAATCGTCACTGTTCCCTGTTCATGCCGACACGTGCATCCAAGTCGTTCCAGGATATACAGCATCACTTCAATGTCCAGCAAGTGTGGAACGTTATGCAGCGTAACTTCTCCGTCTGCCAACAAACTTGCGGCCATGATCGGTAAAGCGGCATTTTTTGCTCCATGGATGCGTATGGATCCTGAGAGGGGTTTCCCGCCTTCAATCACCAATTTGTCCAATGTATCACCTCCGGGGTTTACCGTTCACCCACTACGAAGACTTCCGGTACCAGGTTAATACCGTTTTGAGATGATATAGTGTTCTGAATCTGCTGCATTAGGGTGATAACGTCCTCTGCTGTTGCTTGGCCTGTATTGACAATGAAATTGGCATGCATGGTGGATACCTGTGCACCTCCCTGTGTCATACCCTTTAACCCCGCTGCTTCAATCAGGCGGGCGGCATGATCACCAGGTGGATTCCGGAACACGCTGCCAGCACACGCCATCTGCAGTGGCTGTGTACGGCGTCTACGGTCTTTATAAGCCGCCATCGATTCCGAAATGACTTTGCGTTCTCCTTGCTGGAGTGCAAATGTAGCTTCCAGCACGATGCCTCTCCGGTCATGCAGAACAGAGTGGCGATAGGCAAATTCCATGTCCTCCTTGCTGTAACGTACCAATTCCCCTGTCTCCAGTACAATCTCAGCGGATTGAAATATCCGTGACACATCCGATCCATGGGCACCAGCATTCATATATACGGCTCCGCCGACCGTTCCGGGGATGCCGCTGCCAAATTCCAAACCGGTCCACTCTTTCTTTGCAGCAACAACGCTGAGTTTAACAAAGGAATGTGCTGCTCCGGCGGTTACCCCGCCCTCGTGAAACTCGGCATAATCAAAGCCTTCTCCCGGTTTCACGACAACTCCACGTATTCCCTTGTCAGCGACCAGCATGTTTGAACCCCGTCCAAGCTGCATCCATGGGATCTGATGCTTGTGCAGCAATTGGATGAGATTGACCATCTGCTCCTTGTTTTCCGGTATGATCAGCGCATCTGCAGGACCGCCGATCTTCCATGTGGTGTATTTGGCTAGCGGCTCGTTTTCAAGAACTTTGCCGACATTGTTCTGGGATAGTAACGATATCCACTGCTGCATATTAACATCCTCCTTTACTTCAAAACCGATGAGCACTGCAGTTTTGGTTGCTGCAGGCCGTGTTGCGGCGCCATGGAACGATTGTCACGATTTATAGGGTATCTTATGTCAGTCCCGCCGTGTGTGTGACAATCGCCCAAAACGCACTTTAACGCCCTACAGCAAGACGCCGAATCTCGCTCACAAGCACCTCGGCTGCATCGGGTTTCCCCAGTTTCCGGGAGGCTTCAGCCATCCTTTTACGAGCCGCTTCGTCATTCATAATTCCAGCAATCGCTTGATATAGCGCCTGGCCTGTCAGATCCTTCTCCAGCATCGTAAGGGATGCACCGCCACCCTCAAGTGTACGAGCATTCGCCTCCTGATGATTATTCGTCACGTTAGGTGACGGAATCAGGATAGATGGAATACCGAGAGATGTAATCTCGGCAAGGAATGATGCCCCTGCACGATTTACGATCAGCGACGTGCATGCAAGAACCTCAGGCATGTTGTGTACGTAAGGCAGCACATGCAGATGATTTGGCATCGTTCCAAGGGAACTGCGGATCGCTTCACGCGTTTCATCAAAATAAGAATCACCAGTCACGTAGACCACGTGCACATCTTCAAGCTTGGCCAGCATCGGTGCCATATCCACCATGGCTTTATTAATGGCTTTCGCACCACGGCTGCCACCAACCACAAGAACTACTCGGCTGTCCATGGGCACACCCAATGTCGCAAATCCACGATCGCGGCTGGCTTGAGCTACCGTTGTAGCTCTTGGATTACCGGTATACACGACTTTTTTGGCTCCAGAGAATGCTTTCTCCGAACCCTCAAAACTAACCGCTACCGTATCTACATACCGGGTAAGGAACTTGTTCGTTAACCCGGGAATGGCATTCTGCTCATGAATAACGCTTGGAATACCAAGTTTGGCTGCTGCATATACAACAGGCCCACACACATAGCCCCCCGTACCGATGACAACATCGGGTTTGAATTCCTTGAGCATTTTCTTAGCTTTGCGCACACCTTGCAGAAATCTCATCACAGTCTTCACGTTGTCAAAGGACAATTTCCGGCGAAAACCTGTAATATCAATCGATTGAAACGGAATATTCTCTTGTGGCACCAGTTTGCTTTCCAGTCCACGGGTACCACCAATATATAAAAATGTCGAGTCGGGGTTCTCCGCCTCACATTGTCTTGCTATAGCAACGGCCGGATAAATATGTCCACCGGTACCGCCACCGCTTAGAACGACTCGCATCGTACATTCACCTCGCATAACGGGATAAGTTCAATAATATGCCTAACGCTGTCAACATCAAGGTCAGAGATGAACCACCATAACTGATGAGTGGGAGTGTAATCCCCGTAACCGGCATAAGCCCAATCACGACGCCAATGTTGATAATGACCTGCACAGCCACCATACCCACAATGCCTACGCCCAGAAGGCTGCCAAAAGCATCCGGTACCGTCATCGCTACGCGCATCCCTCTCCACACCAGGACCAGGAACAGCAATAATACAATCATTCCACCAATGAAGCCAAGCTCTTCTGCCAAAATGGAAAAAATAAAATCTGTTTGCGGCTCGGGTACGTAGCTGTATTTTTGTCGACTCATACCCAGCCCCAAGCCTGCAAGTCCTCCCGGGCCGATCGCATATAAAGATTGAATAATTTGATATCCGGCACCAAGCGGATCAGACCACGGGTCCAAAAAAGCCGTTATTCGCTGCAATCTGTAAGGAGCTGCCGCAATCAACGCGGCAAATCCCGCTACACCGCCTAGAGCAAGAAGCAAGAGATGCTTCATCCGTGCTCCTGCTGTGAAAATAATCAGCATTGATGCACCCAGCATTACTGTGCCTGTCCCTAAATCGGGCTGAAGCATAATAATGCCAAAGGCCAAACCAATCAAGCCGAGCGGTGGCAGAAGCCCCGTCGTGAACGTTTTGATTTTGCCGGGTTCCTTGCTTAACCAGTGAGCCAGAAACAGGATCATGCCCAGTTTCATGAATTCTGAAGGTTGTATGCCGAATGAGCCAATACCCAACCAGCTTCGTGCCCCTCCACGAACCACTCCGATGCCAGGAATCAGCACCGCAATCAGCATGATAAAACAGGCGATCAGTATAGGCTTGGCATACTTTCTCCAGACCCGGTAGTCCACATTTGCCGTAACAAACATGGCAGCAAGTCCAAGTCCGGCGAACAGCAGCTGTCTTTTGACAAAGTAAAATGAATCACCGTAGTCATGAAAAGCAAGCACCGAGCCCGCACTGTATACCATAATAATGCCGATGGCAAGCAATGCCAGAATACAAATTAGGAGCCAGAGATCCGGCGCCGGTCGCGTCTGTTTCATCAGGAGGCCACCCCTTGCATGGAAGTAGGGGCTTTTCCACCCCCCTACTTACAAGTTATGCGCCGCCTCTTTAAAAATGCGTCCCCGCTCTTCATAGGAAGCAAACATGTCCCAGCTTGCACACGCCGGTGATAACAAAACCACATCACCTGGAGCTGCAAACTGTGAAGCTTCCTGCACGGCAGCGGTTAACGTTCGGGCAGCGTCCTCCTCATTATCGACGACCTTAATTTGCTTTAATCCCGCCAGTTCCGCGACCTTGGCAATTTTCTCTCGTGTCTCTCCAAGAGCAACCACAGCTTTCACCCGCTCCTGGAACAACGGCAGCAATTCCATCATATCTGAACCACGATCCAGTCCGCCCGCAATGAGCACCACCGGTTCCTTGAAGGAGTTTAATGCCATTACAGTTGCTTTGGAGTTCGTCGCTTTGGAATTGTTGTAATAGCCCGCTCCATTATGTTCAAGTACATACTCAAGCCGGTGTTCAACCCCCTTGAAGTCAGCCAGAGGCGCAGCAAGCACAGAGGGGTCGGCTCCAGCGGACACAGCAATAGCTACTGCTGCCAATGCATTTCCCACATTGAACCGTCCTGGGATTCCGATGTCTTCCACATCAATAATGACGTGACGGTTACCCTGATCGTCTGCATAGATCACCTGGCGCTTCACATCATCCTCTTGCCCATCCACGTATGGAGGATCAGCGTATACTCCTGCTTCAAGCTTCTCTGTCAGTGAGAATGGGAGCAGTCTTGCTTTAATATAAGGAACCAGTCCGCGGCATACCGGATCATCCCAGTTCAGGATAGCGACATCCTCCGGTTGCTGGTTGGAGAATATTTTTGCTTTGGAAGCCACATAATCATCCATGTCCCCATGGTAATCCAAATGAGTCTCCGCCACATTTAGCAAACTGGCAATGCGCGGACGGAAATCGGATGTGCCTTTCAGTTGGAAACTGCTAAGCTCCACCACCATCCAGTTATCCGCAGAAGCCTGCTCTGCCGCCTCACACAAAGGCGTTCCAATATTACCGGCAACGATAGGTTTCAAACCGGCAAGCTCCAACATGTTGCCTACCCACGTTGTTGTGGTCGTTTTTCCGTTAGAGCCAGTAATCCCGATCATAGGTGCAGCGCATAGATGATATGCCACTTCCACCTCAGTCACCACTTCTATGCCTAAGGCGAGTGCCTGCTGCACAGGAGGCGCCTGATAAGGTATGCCCGGATTTTTGACTACAAGCTTCACATCACGATGAATCAGATCGTCCGGATGTCCCCCGCATACAACAGAAATTCCCAAAGCCTCCAATTCGGATGCTTCGGGACACTGTTCTCTCTCTTTTTTATCATTAACTGTAACGATTGCGCCGGCACGATCCAGCACTTTGGCGACCTGCACGCCGCTCTTGGCCAGTCCAAGCACGACCACTTGTTGCCCACGATATGATTCAGGATGATTCATTTTTTACAACCCCTTGTTGAGATAAAGTCCAAGAGCGGCCAAAATGGCACCTACCGCCCAAAAAGTAATGACAACTCGCCATTCCGACCAGCCACTCAATTCAAAGTGATGATGAATCGGGCTCATTTTGAATACGCGTTTGCCACGAGTTTTGAATGATACCACTTGAATAATGACGGACAGGATTTCGATGACGAAAATACCGCCAATGATGACAAAAAGAAGTTCTGTCTTCGTCACAATAGCAACGGCACCAATCGCACCACCAATGCCGAGTGAGCCTGTATCTCCCATAAATACTTTGGCCGGGTGTGCGTTATATACCAGGAATCCCAGTACCGCACCAATCATCGCCGCCGCACATACCGCTGCTGGCATGGATGTTGCCTGCATCGCTACAATGGCAAATGCTCCAAATGCGATGGCGCTCACGCCGGACAGCAAGCCGTCCAGACCGTCGGTAAAGTTAACTGCATTCGTGATGGCAAGCATCATGAAAACTACAAACGGATAGTAGAACCATCCCGTCCAGTCGAAGGAGACTGATGTACCTGGAATCGATATGGCTGTGCTGTGTCCATTCTGGATCAGCAAGTAACACATCACGGCACTGAAGAACAACTGACCAATCATCTTTTGTCTAGCTGTCAGCCCCAGTGAACGTTTGAATACAATCTTGATGTAGTCATCCAGAAAACCGATCAGGCCGAAGCCGAGTGTAGCCACCAGCAGGACGTAGAAGTCCGTATTTTTGACAGCTGAAAATTTCAAAAAGGCCAATGTGAACGCGAGTAAAATAACTACTCCGCCCATTGTAGGTGTTCCGCTTTTTTTCAGATGGCTCTGTGGCCCATCTTCCCGAACCTGCTGTCCGAACTTCATTCGACGCAGCAACGGAATCAAGAGCGGTGCAGCAATCACCGCCAAAATAAATGAAACACCGATTGTTAACAGTAATACCTGAAAATCCATGGGTTCACCCCTCTAGTCTACTCTATTCTGTAATGGAGCTATTTTTAGCGCTTCGACCACATCCTCCAGCTTCATGCCCCGGGAGGCCTTAAACAAGACAACATCTCTGGAATGGAGATGCTCCAGTAGATATCGGGTCAATTCTTCCTTGCTCTCAAAAGTGTGTACGGCTTCTGCTGGCATGTTTTGTCTTGCTCCTTCTGCGATACTCGCAGATAAAGGGCCATAAGCCAGCACCATATTCATTTTGTCGGGTGTGATATATTCACCGATTTCCCGATGGAGCTCATGCTCCTGAGGACCCAGTTCTAGCATATCACCGAGCACGGCTACTTTGATCCGGTACCCTTTGAGGCCCTCCAGTACATCCACAGCGGCTCTCATGGAGGTTGGACTAGCGTTGTAAGCATCATTGAGCATGGTCAAACCACTGACACCGTTAATAATCTCGATGCGCATGCCGGTTAATTTCAGACGTGACAGTCCTGCTGCAATCTGTTCAGCAGCCACTCCAAAATGACGGGCAACCGCTAATGCAGCAAGACAGTTGACCACATTATGTGTACCCAATAATGGCAGTGTAAGAGCGCCCTCTCCAGACTGCTTGGTGGTAAACGCGACCCCGCTCTTTGCATTCATCATTCCAGTAGGATAATCATCGTTATCCGTCTGTAAGCCAAATGTATACCGCTGAAGTCTTTCAGGCAGCTTAGTCTCTGGCTCTGCCAGAACCTGCTCAATCAACGGTTCGTCGCCGTTGTATATCAACAATCCGCCTGGTTTCATGCCAGCAGCAATTTCAACTTTTGCCCTAGCGATCTCCAATCGGGAGCCCAGTTGAAGTAGATGGGATTCACCAATATTCGTGATGATTGCGACATCCGGCTGGGCGATTAGAGATAATTCTTCAATCTCCCGTCGGCCGCTCATGCCCATCTCCAGAATTACGATCTCTGTGTCCGGTTCCATACTAAGTACGGTAAGCGGCAAACCAATATGATTATTGAAGTTGCCTTGGGTCTTATGCACTTTGAACGTAGTAGACAGTATGGCATCCACAATGTCCTTTGTTGTTGTTTTACCATTGCTGCCAGTAATGCCTACAACGGAGGCCTTATTTTCTCTTAAATAGGAGGACGCAAGCTCCTGTAATGCAACCAGGGTATCCTCCACAATAATCACAGCACCTTGAGGTGCAGTTCCATGATCATTTTGCCATAATGCCCCAGCAGCGCCCTTCTCTACACAGGTTTGCACAAATTCATGTCCGTCAAACCTTTCGCCAACAAGCGGGATAAAGAGACTGCCTAGAACGGGCTTACGCGAATCTGTAAATACACCTTCAACACCAACATCACCATAAGCAGCAACGTCAGTTAGTGTTCCTCCACACATCTCGGCCACTTGTGCCAATGTTCTTTTTATCAATTGGATTTGCCCCTTATCGCTTCTTTCGCTATGATCCGATCGTCAAAGTCCGTCTTGGTTGTGCCGATAATTTGATAGGTCTCATGCCCCTTGCCCGCAATCAATACTACATCGGCAGGGCTTGCCATTTCAATAGCTTCATGAATCGCCTGGCGCCGATCCACGATCATCGTATAACGATCAGGTTGAATGGCATCTTCAATCAGGCCTTGTTCAATATCCTTGAGAATCAGATCGGGATCTTCTGTCCGCGGATTGTCGGAAGTAACAAATACGATATCGCTATACTTCGCTGCAATTTTGCCCATTAGAGGCCGCTTCGTGCGATCTCGGTCACCACCACATCCAAATACGCAGATCACACGTCCTTCAGCAAATTCTTTCACAGTCCGCAATACATTCTCCAAGCCATCTGGAGTATGAGCGTAGTCAACAATGACAGCAAACGACTGTCCTTCGTCAACAGCCTCAACACGTCCATCTACGCCGGGTACCGTCTCCAAGCTACGTTTGATCTCCTCCAGCGGAATGTCTTCTACCAGAGCAGCAGCTATGGCAGCCATTGCGTTGTACACATTGAATTTGCCTACCATGCGTAAACGAATATCCGTGCTGCCTCTGAAAGTATCTACATGGAAAGAAGTACCTTGCGAGGTAATTGAAATTTGGGATGCGCGTACATCCGCATTTTCCTCCATGCCATATGTAATGACTTCAGCTGCCGTTACAGATATAAAATAAGCAGCAGCGGGATCATCTGCGTTGATCACTGCAAATTTGCGCTTAGAAGCATCCGTGGTATATCCGTTACCCAACCGTGCAAAGAACAGTCCTTTGGCTCCCCGATATTCCTCCATGGAATGATGATAATCCAGATGATCCTGCGTCAAATTGGTAAATACAGCCGTACGGAATTCCGTTCCCTTCACCCGACCTTGCTCCAAAGCGTGGGAGGAAACTTCCATAACACAACAGTCCGTGCCCGCTTGGACCATGTCGTTCAGACTGCGCTGTAGATCAAGTGCTTCCGGTGTAGTGCCTGACATCGGGTACGTGCGCCCATCGTAGCGCATTTGAATAGTTCCGATTAATCCTGTTTTTTGACCAAAGTCACTCATGATTTTTTCAATTAAATAGGTAGTCGTTGTTTTTCCGTTGGTTCCCGTTACACCAATCATATTCATCTTGCGGCTTGGTGAGTCAAAAAAGGAATCCGCCAGTACAGCCATAGCGAAACGGCTGTCTTTTACGAGCAGCTGCGGAACAGGCAGATCAAGCTCTCGTTCCACAACCAGAGCGACAGCTCCAGCATTTACGGCCTTCTCAGCATAGTCATGTCCGTCAACCGTATGCCCTGGAAGACAGATAAACAGATCTCCCGGTTGTACCTGGCGAGAATCTGTCTGTAGGTTTTGACATTCTGTATTTGGTTCGCCAATGATACGGGCGGTTGTCAGCATTGATGAAAGTTGTTTTAAAAGCACATGAATAACCTCACTTTTTCCAAGTTTACTTCAATTTCAACAGTTCTCTGTAATCACTAATATCGTCAACACAGCCAATTAATGAAACGCAACTCAGTGCATTTTGTTGCGGTGGGGATCAAGAGCCCCATCAGGGCTCTTGTCCTTCCTCCTTGGTGTGATCATGAATATCATTCAGAACATTACCCATATAGATGCGTATGGTAGAACCCTGATCAACCCTAGCTCCTGGTTTTGGAGCCTGGTTAATGACATATTTTCCGCTACCGGATTTGACAAGCATAAAGTTCATATTCAGATCCTCATACAGGTCTTCGACCGTAGCTCCTGTCAGATCGGGAACCGTCACGATTTTGGTTTCTCCATACTTGTATTCTTTGGCTACCTGATCCTTCCTAACCGGAACATTCATATAATGCAGCGCATCCTCCAGAATGTTCTGTACGATCGGTGCGGCAACCACGCCGCCGAACTGAATTCCCTTCGGGTTATCCACCGCCGTATACACCACAATCTGCGGGTCATCCGCCGGAGCAAAACCGATAAAGGATACAATATGCTCAGTTGAGGAATAACGTCCATTGATTACTTTCTGGGCTGTACCCGTTTTGCCGCCAACCCGGTATCCATCAATAAACGCCGGACGTCCCGTACCCTTGGCAACAACACTCTCAAGTGCTTCACGTACTTGCTTGGACGTATCTTCCGAGATGACTTGTCGAACCAGTTCCGGCTTGGCCTCTTCCATCACTTCACCCGTTTCGGGATGAACCCAAGCCTTTGTAACATATGGCTTGTATAGTTTACCACCATTAATAGCTGCTGACACAGCCGCTACTTGCTGAATCGGCGTAACGGATACCCCTTGACCAAAAGCAGTGGTCGCAAGCTCCACAGGTCCGACCCGTGACAGTTTGAACAGAATTCCGCTTGCCTCACCACTCAGATCGATGCCTGTTTTGGTACCGAATCCGAAGTCTTTAATATAGGAGAATAATGATTCTTTGCCCAGTCTCTGACCCAGTGCAACAAATCCAGGGTTGCAAGAGTTCTCCACAACTTGCAGGAAGGTCTGACTTCCATGGCCGCCCTTTTTCCAGCAGCGCAGGCGAGCGCCACCAACTTCAACAAATCCGGGATCATAGAACTGATCCTGCGTCAGATTTACTTTTTTCTCTTCAAGCGCTGCTGCGAGCGTAATAATTTTAAACGTTGAACCTGGTTCGTACGTCATCCAGATCGGTAAATTCCGGTTGTATACTTCGGCCGGATATTGCTGATAATCGGCTGGTTCATATCCGGGTCTACTGGCCATGCCAAGAATTTCACCCGTCTTAGGGTTCATTGCAATGGCAAGCGCCGAGTTGGCCTGGAACTTGACCATAGCCTGATCCAGCTCCCGCTCCATGATGGACTGAATCGATTTATCAATAGTCAGCTTCAGGTTCAGACCATCCTTTGGTTCCACATACTTCTCAGATGAGCCCGGCATAAGCCTTCCGGCCGCATCGGACAAGTAGGACACACTGCCATTCAAACCGTTCAGTTTATCATCATACTTTTTCTCTACACCCGTTAATCCCTGATTATCAATGCCCGTAAAACCAAGAATATGAGCCGCCAGATCATCATAAGGATAAAAGCGTTTATTATCCTCAGCAACAACGATACCCGGAAGCTTCAAATCACGGATGTGCTGAGCCTTCTCCATCGTAATTTTGCGGCCACCGGGTTGTAGTCGTACAATTAGTTCTCTTTTCTTGATGGTTGCCAGCACTTTCTCTTCGGTCATACCCAGCAAAGGAGCCAGTGCTCTTGCTGTGGTCTCCGCTTCCTTCACCTGGGCAGGAATCGCCATAATGGTTGGTGTAGTTATATTGTAGGCGAGAGAGGTTCCATTTCGATCCAGGATCTCTCCTCGTTTGGCTGAATAAGGAATATTCCGCCGCCAAGACTCTTCCGCTTTCGCAGATAGTTCCGGTCCTTTCCCTAACTGTACATAAGCAAGCCTGATCACCAAGGCTGAGAATAACAGAACTAAAATCACTAAACTCCATAACAACCTGCGGCGCAGATTTACGCTTGACCCCTTCACGAAAAGATCCCCCCACTCGTCCCAAAATCATGATTGTGTTCCATTCATGAATATTCAGGACAACCGGGGGTTAGAACAAGCTGTCTGTGATCTCTATGGAAGCGAAGCCTCGTCTGATGTGTTATCAGACGATTTTGTCTCATTTGAAGGTGGATTTGTAGTATCCGTTTTGCCCGTTTCTTCGGTGTTCCCCGATCCATCAGCTGTCCCCTGACTGTTAGTCTCGTCTCCTGATGCTGGATCAGAAGACTCGGGAGCTTCATCTGCTATACCGGTAACTGCCGCTTTGGCCGTCTGCAGCACAAGCTCAACCGTTCTCTGTTCGCCTGCCACCTGCTCCGTTTGCTTCACCACATATCCTTCACCTTTAACGGTCACGCCCACTTTCATGAGGGAGAGCACTTCAAGTGCATCCCGGAGAGATTCGCCAGACAGATCAGGGATCTTCATCTTGCTGCTCTCTTCGGTCAACAGGTAGATTCGTTGGCCAGGATTCATGGCTGCACCCGCCACAGGATATTGGCGAATGACATTTTCACCCTGACCAAGTGTCTCATAGGCAATTCCTGCGTTCAAAAGCTGGCTTCTGGCCTGTTTCGCTGTCTTACCTGACAGATCAGGAGCTTTGGCTTGAACGACCGGAGTTGTTTTAGACTTTTTGTCAGTGGTTTTCACCGTATCTTTCGGCACTCCCATATATTGAAGAGCTTGACTGGCAATCTTTTTAAATACCGGTGCGGCGGCTGTCCCCCCGCCAATATTGGCACCGTCCGGCTGGTCAATCACAACCAGGATCGCAATTTTAGGATTATTTACGGGTGCAAATCCGATAAACGAAACGACGTCTTTGGATTTACTGTAATCCCCGTTGACAACTTTTCTGGCCGTACCGGTTTTACCAGCCACACGATACCCTTCAATGTAAGCATTACGTCCTGTACCAATCGTCTGATCTGCAACAACCTGCTCGAGGTACCCGCTCACCAGTTTGGAAGATTCTTTGGAAATGACCTGACGAACGACTTTAGGCTTGATCACTTCGGATGAACCGTCATTTGGATTGATAATCTCCTTCACCAAGTGCGGCTCCATGAGTTTCCCACCGTTGGCAATGGCCGAAACGGCTGCTACCTGCTGGATTGGAGTTACCTGTACAAGACCATGGCCATATGCTGCTGTGGCAATTTCCGATTTATAAACCAGCGGCTTGATTGGTGATGCTGATTCACTCGGCAGATCAATACCCGTCTTTTTACCAAAACCGAATTGGTCTATGTAATGACGCAAACGTTCACCGCCAAGCATGTTATAACCCAGATTAACAAACGCAATGTTACTTGAACGTTTAACACCTTCCAAGTAGGAAATCCGGCCATAGGCGTGACCGTTATCACTGATGGGATAGCCACCGATATAGATTCGCTTGGATTCGAACGTAGCATTCGGATCAAACAACTTCTCTTCAACTGCACCCGCCAGAGTAACAATTTTAAAAGTAGACCCTGGTTCATAGATGGATTGTATCGCATGGTTGATAAAATTTTTCTGATCCGGCGTTTCCGCATACGTATTAGGATTAAAGGTCGGCCAATTGGCCATTCCTAAGATTTCCATTGTGTTTGGATCTGCTGCAATAACAGTCATGCTCAGTGGATTGTACTGGGCCACTGCTTCTTTCATTGCATCTTCGATGTAGTACTGAATTGTATCATCAATCGTCAGCTTCAAGTTACTTCCATTCTGCGGTGGAAGATAGTTGTCCTGGGAATCAGGCAGCTTGTACCCTTTGGCGTCCTTCTGATAGTTCAGATAACCATCTGTACCTGTAAGCTGTTCATCATAGGAGACTTCAAGTCCGTTAACCGCTTTGCCATCACGGCTCATGTATCCCAGCAAATGAGAGGCAAGCGTTTCTTCCGGATAATATCGCTTCGACTCCTGTGTCATGACAATCGCGTTTTTAGCCTTGTAGTCATCCTGAAGTTTTTCGCGAAATTCGTCTACCTTAGCAGCGAGTTCTGGGCTAATTTTATACCCTTCACTGCGCACTTCACGTTGTTGAAAGAATGTCCCATCTTCCTTTTTAGCTGTTACAAGTGCTCGCATTTCACTCTCACTTTTACCCAATAAACTCGATAATTTGTCAATAATCACATCTTCAATTCCAAGCTTGTTAATCATCTCTGGGTTTACAGACACCGTGTAAGCAGGCGCATCCGTCGCCAAAATGTTACCATTGCGGTCTGTGATTGTCCCACGACTGGCCTTGATGGTTTGTTCGCGTTCAACCAAACCAGCCGCTCGCTCCTGCCAAATACCGCCATTAACAACCTGAATAAAAAAGATGCGGGTTATTAATACAAGAAAAAAGAGGGTAATACATCCCCCTATAAGCAGTGTGCGCATCTTTATTCTTTTTACCATCGGTACACCTCTTTTGCTTCAGCACTTTGTATAGCTTGATACAAAATGTTCTACTTATTTGCTGTATCCGAGGACGATTCAGTCCCTGTCGAGTTCGTTGTACTTGTTGAGCGAGGTACAAAAATGACATCCTTGCCGGAAGCCTCAACGTAACCAAGTTTGCGAGCATTCTCGATGACCAGATTGTTCAGTTTTTCTTTTTCCACTTGCAGATCTGCAATCGTTTTCTCTGCTTCTCTCACGTCAGACAGCGTCGTCTGTGCCTGCTTATTCAGATCATAGATTTGAGCGTAACGCGACATCATTAAACCACCCACAACAATTACTGCAAACAGAGTAATCAGATACAAAAATTTCTCGCGTGCCGGAAGACCGGTACGACGGGTCACCACTTTGGTAGTTTCCTTGTACCGCTGCTGGGTCACACGTTCTTGGGACGCTTTTTCTTTCACTGCCAGATTACCACGTGTATATGCCATACTCCGATTCTCTCCTCTGCTCTTGATTTACAGTTTCTCGGCTACGCGCAGCTTTGCTGAACGAGCACGGGAGTTTTCGGCCAGTTCCGTTTCCGTTGGAATCAGCGGCTTTCTGTTCACTAAACGCAAGACACCCTTACCGCCGCAAACACATAACGGGAAATCGGGAGGGCAAGTACATTTCTCCAGATAACTGCTAAAAATCTGTTTGCAAATTCGGTCCTCAAGTGAGTGAAAAGTAATAACAGATACACGTCCGCCTGGTGCCAAGCACCGAACGGCCTGATGTAACGCTTCTTCGAACGCGCCCAGCTCATCATTAACGGCAATTCGCAATGCCTGAAAGCTGCGTTTTGCAGGATGTCCTCCGGTACGACGCGCCGCCGCCGGAATCCCTTCTTTGATCAATTCCACCAGTTCGCCAGTAGTCTCAATTGTGGACTGCTTTCGTTTTTCAACAATGACACGAGCAATTCTTCTAGAGAATTTCTCTTCACCATAGCGATACAAAATGCGGGCAATCTCCTCTTCCGGCCATTCGTTAACAATCTCTTTGGCGGTAAGAGACGCGTCCTGATCCATACGCATATCCAACGGAGCATCGTGGTTGTAGCTAAATCCACGTTCGCCTTCGTCGAATTGCGGCGATGATACCCCCAAATCGTACAAAATTCCATCTACCTGTGGCACGCCATCTTTCATCGGTACATCCAGTTCTTTCAATACCTGCTCCAGATCACGGAAATTGGTTTTGACCAATGTAATCCGCTCTCCGTATGGAGCCAATTTTTCACGCGCATTATCCAAAGCCCAATCATCCTGATCCAGTGCGATCAGACGTCCCCCTGGACCGAGCTTGGATGCAATCACGGAGCTGTGTCCGCCACCGCCTAAAGTGCAGTCCACGTATATACCGTCCTGCTTGATGTTTAAACCCTCTGTTGCCTCTTCTTTGAGTACGGTTATGTGGTGAAACAACCTGCACCCCTCCTGACTTTATAGATCAAAATTAAAATCGACCAGCTTTTCGGCAATGTCGTTGAATGCTTCTTCGGATTGATTGAAATAACTCTCCCATATGCCTTTGCTCCAAATCTCCACCCGGTTCGACACGCCAAGAACAACGCAATCCTTGTCCAGCTTGGCATACTCTCTAAGATTGCCCGGCAAATTTACCCTGCCCTGTTTGTCCAATTCACATTCGGTGGCACCCGAGAAAAAAAACCGGGTAAACGCACGAGCATCGGATTTCATCAATGGCAGTGCTTTGAGCTTCTGTTCCATGACCCCCCACTCCTCCATGGGGTACACGAAAAGACACTGGTCCAAACCCCGTGTGACAACGAAAGACGGTCCCAGAGATTCGCGGAATTTAGCCGGAATAATAACCCGACCCTTGTCATCAATGCTATGTTGGAACTCCCCCATAAACATTGGCCCACTCACTCCTCACCCGTTTCTCCCACTTTGCCCCACTTTCCACCACCTAAGCATAATAGATTCGCACAAAAAAATCAAAACCCTTCTTACGGGCTTTACTTTTTTTTAATTTAATAACCGCAAAAAAACGTCTTTGATCCTGTCACTCAGGATCAAAGACGTTTCCCGCTTACGGGCAATCGTACGTACACCCGCATATGAGCCATATCATTAATAAACTATTTTAAACCCTTTGTAGCACTTAATCAGCTTGTAATTAATGGATGACTATTAGAATTTCCAGCTGTCCAGATATTTTTCCTGCTCGGCGGACAGGGAGTCAATGGCAATATTCAAGCTTTCCAGTTTGTAGCTGGCAACCTGTTGATCGATGTCATAAGGTACATTAACAACGGTTTTACCCAGTTCCGCATAGTTTTCACTCACATAACGCAGACCCAGCGCTTGCAAAGCAAACGTTGTATCCATAATCTCGGCAGGGTGTCCATCGGCTGCACCCAGGTTTACGAGACGTCCTTCAGCCAGCAAATACATCTTACGGCCATCTTTGAAGCGATATTCTTCAATGTTGCGGCGTACGGTACGAATCGAATCGGAACGTTTAGCAAGTTCAGGTTTGTTTACTTCCACGTCAAAGTGACCCGCATTGCTAAGAATTGCTCCATCTTTCATCACATCGTAATGCTCTCCAGTGATCACGTCTTTATTGCCGGTAACAGCGATGAAGAAATCACCCAATTTGGCAGCTTCCACCATCGTCATGACACGAAATCCGTCCATATGTGCTTCTACGGCTTTAATAGGATCGATTTCAGTTACGATAACATTTGCTCCAAGCCCTTTGGCACGCATCGCTACACCTTTACCACACCATCCATAACCCGCTACAACTACGTTCTTTCCTGCAACGACCAGATTGGTTGTACGGATGATGCCATCGAATGCAGACTGACCTGTACCGTAACGGTTATCAAACAAGTATTTGCAATAAGCGTCATTGACTGCAACCATTGGGAAACGCAATTGTCCTTCTTTCGCCAAAGCTTTCAGACGAATGATGCCCGTTGTCGTTTCCTCTGCTCCGCCACGAATCGTCGCAGCTAGATCAGGACGTTCAGATGCAATAATAGTGGCAAAGTCTCCACCGTCATCAATAATCAGATCAGGTTTCACTTCAAGTGCACGGAGCTGCAGTTCTTTGAACTCTACAGGGTCTGGATTATGTTTGGCATACACCGTAACGCCGTCTTCCACCAGAGCAGCACAAACGTCGTCCTGCGTTGACAATGGATTGCTGTGTGTAATCGTCACTTCTGCACCACCAGCTTGAATGACTTTCGCCAGGTAAGCTGTTTTGGCCTCAAGGTGAAGGCAAATGGCTACTTTCAACCCTTTAAACGGAAGATCCTGTTCAAATTGGCGCCGAATGCGGTTTAACACCGGCATATGCGCTTCTACCCAATCAATTTTCAGATGACCTTCCGAAGCGAGACCCATATCCTTAACGATACTGTTTTGCAATGCAGGGGTAGTCATTCCTCATCCTCCTAGATTATCTATTCCTTCTATTATAAAAGGTCACTACAATGTGATCACTTGGTGTTGTCCACGGAATTCGTTCTGACTTTCAATCAGTTGTCCGATCCACTCGGTTCCATAACGGTTCAGGTAAAAGAGTACGTTATGTACTCGTTCCTGTGGTTTGTTCATGGGAAAGAGTGAGTTTTGCATCCCGTTCCAGTGTCTTAGACTCACATTGTGTTTATCTTTAATGGCTTTGTGGGTCTGCTGTTGCAGATATTGCATCTGTGCGCTGATCTTGCCTACATTGGTATCTCCAATTCGGTCCAGACCAGGGTGGATCTCTGCAATCTGATCAAGCAATGGACGATATAGATCGGCAAATGCTTGCTGAACGCGCTCGAACTGTTCATCGACCTGGAAGGTCTCCTGCTGTGCCAGCCATTGTTCCTTCTTTTCTTCCATATGATATTGAACGTCCTGGAAAGAAAGACCGTACTGCACCATATGTTTGTGATGAACATCTTCCATGATGGTAAAGGACAGACGTGGAAGCAAGATAGGCATCTGCAGCCCGAAACGGCCAAACGCTTCACGCGTCAATCCCCAATACGCGATTTCACCTTGACCCAAAATAACAGCCGCTACAGGTAAAATGGAATCCTGCATTAATGGCCTGGTCAATACATTGTTACTAAACCGCTCGGGATGTTCAGCCAGTTCCTGAAGCAGTCGCTCTTCTGTAAATGAAACCAGACCTTTACGGTCGCTGTACAAGCCGTCTTTCAACATCAGAAGCAATCGTGCCCCTTCATGTATGTAAAACAGATTGGCCCCATCTTCTGCAACTTCAGCAGGCATGGCATATCCGGCTTGTTCCAATGCGGAGGCCCCCTGTGCATAGGCTTGGCGTAATGTCCCATTTTCACGAATCAAGCGTTCAAATACAGGCTGCTCTAGTCTGCGCAAGTCTGGATCCGCAGCATCCAACAGAATAAGTCCACTGCTGCCAAATAACGCTGAGATAAACCGAGCAAACGCATCACTCAGGTTCGAACTCGCCTGATGGATTTCCGTAACCAGCTTCATCAAACCTGGTTTGTGCACCGTATCCGGTAACAGATGTTCCACCTGCTCCAGCACAGTCATCCAATGCTCTGTTTCCACATGGACATTACTCACAGAATCCCTGCCTGCAAACCGCCCTTGTAACTTGATCTTCGTCATATCACCGCTGGCGTCAGGCAAATATGTGTGGTTGACTTCATCCCAGTCATGGTCTTCACCTGCAATCCAAAAAACGGGAACGACCGGCCGTTGTAGCCTGTTCTCCGCTTCCCGCGCAGCTGCAACTACACTTGCTGCTTTGTAAATTACAAACAACGGACCTGTAAGCAGGCCGCTTTGCTGTCCTCCCGTAACAACCAACGCATCCTGTTCCGCGAGACGTGTGATGGATTCATGGACTGCACCATGATCGTTCACACGTTTATTATATATACGTAGATACTCTGCCAGACGTTGACGAGGAATACGTGTGTTCTCCGATTGGTCCAGCCACTCGGCACGCGCATGAAGCCCCGATTCCCAGCGAATGTCATACTCGTAAAGGCCACGCGCAGCATCCCTTGAACAGACATAGTCTTCTGCAAGTCGCGTTCCGCTGCGGAGTGCCTCGGTAATACCTTTCATGAGGTCTGCCTCCTATTCTGCTTCAAAGAGCCTTTCTTGATTGTACCGAATGAGAGCCCTCTTCGTCAAAAGAAAGTGCATCAAAAAATAAAAAACCGCCGAACAAAGTCGGCGGTTTGATATTCATGGATAAGTCCAAATGAAATTTGTACTTTTTATACGTAAGGTTCTGCAACCCAGTGACCTTTGGATACCTCAATCAATTGAGCGTTCTGCAGGTTGTATGGATCATTTACAGGACCACCAGATCCATTCTTAAGTGCTTGTTCTTCTGGAAGCAAAATGCGACGTTTGCTCGCTTCTACTTCCGGATCAGGTACAGGGATCGCAGACAGCAATGTTTTGGTGTAAGGGTGAATCGGATTCGCATAAAGTTCTTCACTTTCTGCCAACTCCACCACTTTACCCATGTACATTACAGCTACACGGTCACTGATATGTTTAACCATGGACAAGTCATGCGCAATGAACAGGTATGTCAGACCGAGGCGTTGCTGAAGTTCTTCAAGCAAATTAACGACCTGAGCCTGAATGGACACGTCCAATGCAGACAACGGCTCATCACAGATGATGAATTTAGGGTCTACGGCCAATGCACGGGCAATCCCGATCCGTTGTCTTTGACCACCTGAGAATTCATGTGGATAACGGAGTGCATGGCTAGGATTCAGGCCTACAAGATCCAGCAGTTCTTCAACGCGTCTCTTCCGCTCTGCCTTACTCGATGCCAGACCGTGAATATCAAGAGATTCACCGATGATATCCATAACGTTGAAACGTGGGTTCAAAGATGCATAAGGATCCTGGAAAATCATCTGCATATCTTTACGCATTTCTTTCATCTTGCGCGGAGACAGCTTGTAGATGTCAGTTCCATTAAAGTTAACATTTCCGCCTGTTGGCTCATAAAGGCGCAGAATTGTACGGCCCGTTGTGGATTTACCACATCCAGACTCCCCTACAACTCCAAGTGTTTCGCCTTCAAAAATATCAAAGCTAACATCATTAACCGCTTTGAGAATATTCCCTTTGCCCAAATTGAAGTATTGTTTGAGGTTCTTCACTTGAACCAGCGGCTTGTTGGCACCTTTGATAATACCAACTGGAGTAGGCTTTTCTTTTTTAGGCTCGTCCAGACGAGGAAGAGCATTCAGCAATTTAATTGTGTATGGATGTTGAGGATTACTGAAGATTTCAGCAGTTGTTCCTGTTTCGACAACTTCGCCTTCCTTCATAACGACAACACGATCACACATTCCTGCGACTACTCCAAGGTCATGTGTGATAAGCATGATCGAAGTTCCAAGTTTTTGTTGCATGTCCTTCATAACATCCAGGATTTGTGCCTGAATCGTTACGTCGAGTGCAGTTGTTGGTTCATCCGCAATCAGAAGGGATGGACGACATGCCAAGGCAATCGCAATCATAGCACGCTGGCGCATACCACCGGAAAATTGGTGCGGATAATGGTTCATACGCACTTCCGCATTTTTGATGCCTACAAGTTCGAGCATTTCCAATGCGCTTTTTTCAGCGTCTTTTTTGGACATATTCTGATGCTTGCGCAGTACCTCGGTAATTTGCTTACCAATTTTGATGGTAGGATTCAAAGAAGTCATTGGATCCTGGAAGATCATGCCGATATCTTTACCACGGATGGCTTCCATCTGTTTATCTGTCTTATTCAGCAGGTCCTGCCCGTGAAAAGTAATTTCTCCGCTTTTGACCTTCGAAGGCGGGGAGGGAATCAATTTCATGATGGTTTGGGCAGTAACACTCTTACCACTACCGGATTCACCTACGATCCCCAGCGTCTCTCCTTTGCCAAGTTCAAAACTCACATTTTTAACGGCATCAAACTCACCAGAACGCGTCGTAAATGACACACTCAGGTCTTTGACTGTTAAAATCGGCTCCATAATCCCACCTCCTATTTCTATTTACGTAATTTCGGATCAAGCGCGTCGCGCAAACCGTCACCAAGCAAGTTAAATGCAAGCATTGTCATAACCATCAAACCTGCAGGGAACCACATCCGCCAAGGATACAGCGTCCAGCCTGTAAGTGCATCATTGATCATAGATCCAAGAGAGGACTTAGGTGCAGATACACCCAATCCGAGGAAGCTCAAAAATGCTTCTGCGAAGATCGCATTTGGGATGGACAACGTCAATGTAACGAGAATTGGTCCGACAGCATTTGGCAACAAATGACGGAACAGTTGACGTCCAGTGCTTGCGCCCATCGAACGAGCAGCAAGGATAAAGTCTCTGTTTTTGAGCTGCATAATCTCACCACGCACAATCCAAGACATACTGATCCAGCCTGTGATGGTAAGTGCAATGATAATCGTTGTCAGACTTGGCTCCAATACAACCAGCAACAAGATAACAACGAGCATGTAAGGCAGGGAGTACAGGATCTCAGAGAACTTGTTCATGATGCCATCAACACGTCCACCGTAGAAGCCCATAATGGCTCCATAAATGACCCCGATAACAAGGTCAATCAAAGCAGCCGCCAAACCTACAGTAAGAGACACACGTGCACCTACCCAGGTTCTTACCCATACATCGCGACCCAGTTCATCTGTTCCAAACCAGTGTTCTGCACTCGGTGCAGCATTGGCATTCAACAAATCATTGGAATAATAATTATAGCTTGAGAACAACGAAGTTGGACCAATCATAGAGAAAATGACAACAAGGACTAGAACAGCCAAACTAATCATAGCGGCCTTGTTGGTTGCAAGTCTGTACATAGCGTCTTTGAATAGCGATACACTCTCTTGCGATTTCAACGCTGCCTGACTATCCAGGCCTGTGTTCGCCGTTTCATTATTGTTGTTATTCGTGCCAGACAACGTTATGCCCCCTTCCGGCTTTCTAGCTTAATTCTAGGATCAATCAACACGTAAGCAATATCTGTCAGGAAACGCGCAAGCATCAAGAGAATACCATAGAAGATTGTAATTCCCATGATCATCGTGTAATCACGATTCGTAATACTCTCTACGAACACTTTACCAATTCCACCAATGTTAAAGATTTGCTCAATAACAACGGAACCTGTGATAATATTTGCTGTCATCGGACCAACATAAGTAACAACTGGCAAAATACCGTTCCGTAAAACGTGTCTAAACATAATAGCAGGCCATTTTAAACCTTTGGCCTTGGCTGTCTTGATGTAATCGGCATGCAATACTTCCAACATGCTTGAACGCGTCAAACGAGCGATAAAGGCAATTGGCGATGCCGACAGTGCTGCAACCGGAAGCACATAGTCGAGTGGGCCATCGAAGCCCATAACGTTAAACCAGCCGAGTTTGAATGCAAAAACATACTGCACCAGGGATGCGAGCAAGAAACTTGGTACAGCAATCCCGATAACAGCGAGGATCATCGTAATATCATCAATCAGCTTGCGATGGTAAACTGCGGCAATAAGCCCTAACAACACACCAACAACAATTGAGATAATAATCGCAAAGATACCTAACTTCAGCGATGCTGTAAACGTTTGAGTGATCATACCGGTTACATCCTGATTCAGGTATTTCATAGAAACCCCGAAATCACCCTGAATGATTCCACCCATATACTTCAGGTATTGTTCATACATCGGTTTGTCCAAACCATACTTCACTTCCAAAAGTGCCCGGATTTCAGGTGATACTTTTTTCTCGGATGTAAAAGGGTCACCCGGAATGGCCTTCATCAGGAAGAAGGTTGCTGATGCGAGTATGAAAAGCGATAGCAGCATAAATAGCAGTTTTTTCAGCACGTACTTAACCAACCCTTGCACACCTCCACAAACAATATTTTGTATACAAATCGATTGTAGAATTAGACAAGAATAATGTCCAATCCATTTATCGGAAATTTCAAGAATTATAAGGAAAATCGGTGCACATACAAAAAAATCGGGATATATATGGAATTCCACATATATATCCCGAAGTAATCATATAGACTTCAGAACAACTTATTTCTCTTCCAGATATGCACGAGTGAAGTCAATCGCTCCACTGAAATCAAGTTGTACGCCTTTCAGGTAAGGCTTAGTCAAAGATACATTAGTGTAGTAATAGATTGGCATTACTGCCATTTCATCTTGAATCAGGACTTTCTCTGCATCAGCAAAAGCAGCCATACGTGTAGCAGGATCAGCCGATTTTACAGTTTCTTTAACATCTTTGTCAAACTGTTCGTTGCTGAATTTAGCATCGTTGTTTGTGTTGCCTGTTGTCCACATTTCCAAGAAGTTGTACGGATCGTTGTAGTCCGCAGACCAACCTGCACGAGCCACTTGGAAGTTTTGGTTTTGACGGTTCTCAAGGAATACGCCCCACTCTTGGTTTTCCGTTTTCACGTCAACACCAAGGTTTTTCTTCCACATATCAGCAACAGCAAGAGCGATTTTCGCGTGACCGTCACTAGTGTTATAGATCAATGTTACTGCAGGCAATGTTGTGTAGCCTTCTTCTTTCATACCTTCAGCAAGCAATTTCTTAGCTTCTTCTACGTTTTCAGTGAAGTAGTCATCTTTGTGCTCATCACGGAATTCGCCGTTTTCACCGCGGATACCTGGAGGTACAAAGCCGAAAGCTGGAATTTGTCCACCTTGTGTTACTTTGTCAACAATCAATTGACGTTCAATAGCCATTGCAAAAGCTTTACGGATTTTAACGTTGTTAAATGGAGCTTCATTAACGTTGAACTGGTAGTAGTACGTACTAGCAATACCAGTAGCTTTAAACTCGTCCGGCAATTCCGCTTTTACAGAAGGAATTTGGTCGGAAGGAATTTCACCGTTAGGTGCGCCTGTGTAGTCCAATTGTCCTGATTTGTAAGCTTGCAGTTCAGAAGCACTGCTGTTTGTCAGGGACATGTTGATTTCAGACAATTTGATATCGGAAGCTGCATGGTAGCCTTCGTTTTTCTTCACGACGATTTTTTGACCTTTAGCGTATTGATCCATTGTGAATGGTCCGTTAACGATCATGTTTTTGTAGTCTGTGAAGAATTTGTCATTCGTGTCAGCAGACTTGTGTACTGGGTAGTACGTGTAGAATGCTGTCAGACCCAAGAAGTAAGGTGTTGGGTTTTCCAACGTTACTTCCAGCGTGTGCTCATCAGTAGCTTTAACACCTACTTGAGAGAAGTCTGTGATTTTAGTACCTTTATATGTTTCGTCTTTGCTCAGGTTGTAACCCTCAGCACCTTTGATGTAATACAATTGGTAAGCATATGGAGAAGCTGTTTCCGGTTTCAACGCACGTTCCCAAGAACGTACAAAGTCTTCGGCAGTGATTGCATCACCGTTGCTCCATTTTGCATCCGGGTTCAGGTTGAAAACATATTTCAAACCATCTTCGGAGATTGTCCAGTCTTTAGCAACGCCTGGAGCTTCTTTACCATCAGCGTCGATACGCACAAGACCTTCATACAAGAATTTCAGAACAGTGTTGGTTTGGCTGTCTTTTGCTTGAGCCGGGTCTAACGTAGGAGGTTCAGCTGACAGGTTAATTTTCAGGACTTGATCTTTAGCAAGACCATTTCCTTCGGTTGCAGAACCAGTATCGGTGTTACCTGTGCCTTCGTTTTTCGATCCGCACGCTGCAAGTACGGTACCGAACGCCAAAATCAGCGTCAAAAGGACTAATAGACTTTTCCTTTTCATCTAACACTTTCCCCCTAAATTGATGTGGTATATGTTTATAGATTATACAACCACCGGTCAAAAAAATCTACATTACTTTTTCAGAAAGTAATGTTTTTTTCAGTTTTCGACAAAATCGACACATTTTTTAGCCTTTTTGCGTTATGTATCCTCACATCTGTTTCATGAAGTATCTAAATAATCCAAATATAGTAAACAAAACATACCCAAAACTCATTATGACAAAAGCCATGCGCCAAACGGCCCGGAACATTCTACCCCCATCGACCTTACCTTTGAGCCTATTTTGTGCTCCTCCGATGAATCCAAGCGCTATTAGTATGAGTATAAGTGTTAAATAAAATCCAAAATTCGAATCAAATGTTAAGTTGAATAACGCCGATACTGAGAAAATAAGAAATAAGGTTGTTACATCCATCGCCGAACTCAACGCCACACGCTTATCTTTCTTCCATCCGTACATGATCCAATACACAAGAATAAACGGAAAGAACGGCAGTATGCTCAGTACAATAAAAAATCCCATTAACTCACTCCTTCCGGTTGCATACCTTCAATCAGATGAAGCAGTACTTCATGCGTCGGAGCAAACAGGCCACACCGACACGCCATACTTACGATTTGCCCGTTAATGGATTGCACCTCCGTTTGTTGTCCATGCAAAACATCCGACAGCATGGAGGATGTATTCGAGGCTGTAGAACGACAGACGGAGAGAATTTGTTCCCATACATCCCCATCAATAAGTATTCCGCTGCCTTCATATACTGCCAATGCCTCATCATACAGCTGACGCATGAACCTAATTCGCTCTTCCCTTGTGATTAACTCACCGTTAGGAATACGCCATATTGCGGTAAGAGGGTTAATAACAGCATTGATTAACAACTTCCTATAAATCAGCTTATCGATTTCATTCGACACTGTACAGCCAAATCCTGCCTGCTGCAAAAGCCCCTGTAAACGAATGGGTTCATTTTGATCCATCGGCGTTAGAGATGAGATACGTACATCTGCACTTTTGCCCAACCAGGTCTCTCCTATACCCGCACGGATGACTCCATCTTGCTGACGTTTCGCCCCTTCTGTCGTTATGACGCTATATACATTGGAATGCGGCATATTGGATTGCACATAATCCAGATGTCCAACCCCATTTTGGAAACATGCGATGTTCATCACTCGCGCCTCCAATGGACCAAGTTCACGTATAACATCCTGTATCGCTGTCTGTTTCACCATTAATAGTAGCCAATCTCCAGGCGAGTGTTCCCACACTCGGGTTAACTCCGTAATCGGTTTTACCTGGATATGCTCAGATGATATCTGGATGGTTTTCTCTCGTTCAATGACCTTAAATCCTTCTAAACTCAGTTTATTTGCCTGCTCAGCTGTTCTGGTCCAAAATCGAACCTCGTTGCCTGCGTCCTGAAGCTTTCCTCCATACAAAAGACCCAGTGACCCTGATCCTACAACGTCAATGATCATGCTGCATCCCTACCTCTACTCCAATAGTTGCTTTTACTTATAATAGAACAAAAACGGCAAACAAAAAACCCGTCATACCCGCCGTTATGTAACGGAGGTGTGACGGGCCCTTATCTAATGCTTAACATCAAACACATTTTGTTATTCAATTCGTTCCAGATTCCCGTTGGCGTCCATTTTGAATCTCGTTTTGAGTTCCTCTTCTTCTTCTGTCAGAAATGCGAGTCTGCGAGCACGATCCATAATCTGAATCAAAGCTTTATAATCGTCGTTTACAACACGATAATCGGTCTGTACTTCATTTACTTCCTTAGACAGACGATCATTCTCGCAACGCAGTTCATGAAGTTCATCCTCTTTTTCACGAAGCTCTTTCTCAAGCATTTTAAGCTGGCGACCATTTTCCTGTACAGTTCCCTTCCATTGCCGCAAGAATCGTATAACTGCATCAATGGATAGAGAGTCTTCCGAAATCCCATCCGCTTTGTACAGATTTTCTTCTGTATCCAGTGTGGACAAAGCTGCTACCTGTGGTCCGAGCAAAGCCGGTTGTTTGCGGAGATAACTTCGTTTTTGTCGTTGAGCCTTAGCATTGCTAATAGCAGACTCATACTTCTTACGTACACAGCTGTTCCAGCGAAAACCGCAAGCGGCAGAAGTTCTGCCTATTTTTTCGCCAACCTCTTCAAAAGCGGCCAGTTGTGTACTTCCTTCCCGAATATGACGCAAAGTAACCTCAGCCAAAATCAAATCGTCCTCTGTACTCCAAGCATCCTGTCTCACTGCAGTCATGCTATAATACCCTCCTAACAACATCCTAAAATAACCGTCCGCATAACCGATTTCCCGGTATGTGAATTAGGTATAAAAGCTGCTTCATTCATTCTTATGCCTCTCATAGAGTTCATAGAATTGATTTCATACTAAAATGTATTTCCACATTTATGAGTACTCATACGTTACATATGCAAAACAAACCATACTTTAACTCTTTTTAGCCAAAAAAAGAATTCGCTTTCATATCCAATTTTGTTTACACCTTTTTCCTTTCCCGGTATAATGTTGTGTAGACAATCTATGATCGTACATAGGAGAGGAGGACTTACCGTGGCGCGCATGTTTCGGGTACTCGGGTTCTTCACGCTAGCGATTGGCCTGATGGCTTTTGCAGGAGACCTGGTCGAAATGGCTTTGCTTTTTTTCCTGCAGACTGCGTTTTTTGTCATTTTGGGATATTTGAAATTTACGGAACGTACGTACATATTGCTCTTCTGGGGTTATATGATCGTGACATTCACAGGGTTCAGCTACTGGACCGTATTCCAAATGGATTTGCCGCTCTAATCCGCCAGCAGCATCAAAGCGATCCGGCTAATGTCGGATTGCTTTTTTGTCGTTTTCAGATTAAATGACTATTCTTTGTGTTATGTAACCACTACGGATATTTCACGTATCTATTTCATATATTGTCTGGAAGAGATAAGCCCGTTCGCATTGTATGTACATATTACACATGGAAAGGAGAATGATGGGTGAAACGTCGATACGGCATTCCCGGCTTCATCGTATGCATTATATTTTTGATCCAGCTACCTTGGACTTATGCCTATGGAGAGCCATCCTCTGAGGAAACACGCGAAATACTGCAACAGAGCCTATCCATCGTCGAAATCGATCATGAAATCGAACGTATTGCAGATAGACAAAAACAGCTGGACGAACAGCGTCAGACGTTATCCATTCAGCTCCAGGAACAGGAAGACCAGATACATACTCAGCAAGACCGTGCGGGTGCAGTTGTAAGATCCTACTATGTCGGAGAGCGTGATAGCCTCTTGATGACGGTACTGGGAGCAAGATCCATTAAGGACCTGTTCATTCTATACGATTACTATCAGATCATTATTGGCAGGGATCAGGCTGTGCTGGACAAGTATCAGGATCGATATCGCACGATGCAGCAAACGTCTGCCCAGATTAACCAAACCTCTGCAGAACTGTCTGAACTTAAAAATAATCTTCAAAATCAACGTGAACGAGTACTTGCATTACAGAAAGAAGTTGACGGAAAAGTAGCTGCCAGCGGGGATGCTGCAGCCATGCAGAAACTGATGGATGAGTTGACCATCTATTGGGAGAACATCGGCATATACGAGGTCAAGCGATATTTCAAAGCATTGGCATCAGCCATGCAGAATCTGCCGCAATTTATCCAGGAACAAAACGGCGGCATCTCCACGACCGGAACAACGTATACCATTCAAATTGGACAAGATGAGCTAAATACGTTCCTACGTTCGCAGAATCCGATCTTTAAAGACTTCGCCTTTCAGTTCGACAAAGATCGAATTACCGCCTCAGGGCAGCGTGATCAGTTGCAATTAAGCATTGAAGGTCATTATACGGTCGAGAATGAACCTCAGAATTCAATTCGATTTCATGTCGATAAACTTGTGTTTAATCAGTTAGAACTACCTGATACCACACGTCGTATGCTGGAACGAGAATTCGATCTCGGATTTTACCCACAGAAAATTCTGTCGTTTGTCAAAGCCACAGAGGTATCCACAACTGAAGGCATACTTGAAGTAAAGCTCGCCATTTCATTCTGACGAGCTTTGCAAGGCAATAATGCTTTTGACGTACTGATTAGCCGTGATCTCTCCGACGAGAAGTTGTTGGATCTTCTTTTGAAAGGCAGGAGTTAGTATAGGACTTTCAGTCATTACAGTCTGTGAAGATTCTGCTGGGAACCAGGATTTTACATCCGTCGTATCATATTTCGTTATTAGTTTCTGTGACTCAAGATCTAGTTCCTGTTGCTTTGCTGGTAAGTAGTTAGCCTGTTGGTACCATTCCGTTTGCACAGAAGAGGAAGTCATTCCTTCAATCCAGCGGCTGGCCTCTTCCGCCTCAAGTGAGCCAGCTGCGATAACAAGACTTCTTGATCTTAGAGGTTCCAACGCACTGAAAGCTATCTTCTCCGATGAATCCTGTTCACCTTCCACACCTTGATTTACGCTCAACAAACTTGACAGCAACGTTACTGCCATAGGAGCCTCCGTTTGTTCACCAGAAGCAGAAATCGTCGGATTCATTGATTCGGCCGTAATATGCGATTGAATCTGATCCAGCAGCTGTATAATCTGTTGATACGCCTCCGTTTGCGAAGAAGTTTGCGCTTTCTTAATTTTACTCGGGGACATGCCTGGCTCAAACTGATTCAACCACGCACTTACCGCTTGCAGGTCATTTAAGTTTATACTTAATAAATCCGTTCCGTCTTGCTTTGCTTGTTGTACAAGTTTGACCCACTGCTCCTTATTTTCGGGTAAACCTGCCAAACCGGCTTTGTCCAGGAATGGGGAACGAGCTGCGAGTACATAAGCGTCAAAATCAAACGGCATACCCCATTGGTAACCATTCCACTCTGTCAATTCCCGCAAGCCAACCACCGTTCCTCCTAACGACTTGGACAGCGTTGTACCGTTTAACGGATACAGATGTCCTTTTTTGGCATGATATTGAACTTCCGCACTATCCAGAAGAATAATATCGCCGCTCTCCCCTACCGAAAATTTGTTATCAAGCACTCGCTTATATGTATCCGGCTCCAAATTCCGAAGACTGATTTCCACATGTTGAGAAGTCGCTACTTCATTGGCCATTTTTTTAAACGATTTAAAGTCTGCCTCTGACATCGAGACTACAATCTCTAAAGGGGCATGTTGGTCCTCGCTGCGTGATGACGTGTTGGGAAATGCATCTTTTTCCTGGTCTCGCTCCTGATTATGCTGTGAACCTCTAAAATCAAAGCTGGGAGACAGAATCGTTAACGAAAGCAGCAGTACTGCGAACAAAATAACCTGGTGTCCACGCTTCATTAACTTCCCCTCCTTGCTCACCTAATTTTTTCCTGCAACACTCATTGTAACAAATAAGTAGTGCTCTTGTCCTATCCTGCCAAAAAACAGTTTTCTGATATTTTGCATACCTCGAGCATATCGAGTTCTGTGCAATAACTGATTTTTATTTTTTCAGCAAAAAAAACCGGCTCGAAGAGCCGGTTCAATAGAAACATTTTCCGGGAAATAACTTTCCGTTTCCTTACAATAAATCCGCCGCAAGCTGCGCCAGCTTGGAACGTTCTCCTTTTTCCAGCATAATGTGTCCGCTGATTCCCTCTTGCTTGAATCGCTCCACAATATACGTCAAACCATTACTTGCTGAATCCAGATAAGGATGGTCTATTTGCTCAGGGTCACCCATCAAAATAATTTTGCTGCCTTCACCAACCCTCGATACAATGGTCTTCACTTCATGACGTGACAGGTTCTGTGCTTCATCGATAATGATAAACTGTCCTGGTATAGACCGACCACGAATATATGTGAGTGCCTCCACCTGAATACTGCCAAGTCCCATCAAAATTTTATCAATGTCGCCTGCTTTTTTGGTATCAAACAAAAATTCCAAGTTATCATAAATCGGTTGCATCCATGGTCTCAGCTTTTCTTCTTTCTCTCCAGGAAGATAACCGATATCTTTCCCCATCGGAACAACCGGACGGGCGATCAATAATTTTTTGTACTTATGATCATCCTCGACTTTCAGCAACCCCGCAGCAAGAGCCAACAAGGTTTTGCCCGTACCTGCCTTTCCTGTAATCGTGACAAGTGGAATGTCATCATTCAGGAGCAGTTCTAGGGCCATCCGCTGTTGCGCGTTACGTGCACTGATGCCCCATACATTATCATTACTCAGAAAAAGTGGCTCCAGCTTTGTTCCCTCTGTGTTTACTTTGAGCAAAGCCGATTTATTGGTTCCCATCTCATCCTTGAGAATTACAAATTCATTCGGGTAAAGCGAATAAGACAACTGTAACGGTTTGATCGGTAAAAAGCGATATGTGTAAAACTCATCAATGACCGAAGGATGAACCTTAAGGGCAGTATAGCCTGGATATAATTCACTGAGACCTGCCGTGCGATCTGACAAGTAAT
Source organism: Paenibacillus sp. E222 (assembly GCF_013401555.1). Lineage (NCBI taxonomy): Bacteria > Bacillati > Bacillota > Bacilli > Caryophanales > Paenibacillaceae > Paenibacillus > Paenibacillus sp. E222. Next base: position 3,398,390 of record NZ_CP058552.1, on the reverse strand, counting down.
CCTGTGTGAAAAGACCAAGTACATCCGCTTTGATACGAACAAGCACATCCTTGCTGACCAGAACCACCTGGCGCTCAACAACCTCTTTCTCATTTTCCTCAATCTGATAATTCAGGGCGACGGCCAAAATCCGATTATCGTTAGACACTTCTCCAAACATTTCCTGTACTTTCACAAAACTGCGGTGATTCAGTTCCACTTTCAGATTGCCTCCGTTAGCCAAGGGGACGCCACTGTGCAGATGTCCCAGTTCACGCAACCCATCAAGAAGTCTGGATACGTTACGGGCATTACGACCAATTTCATCAGCATTTCTTTTTTTGGAGTCGATCTCCTCCAGTACAACCGCGGGAATGATTACCTCATGTTCCTCAAAGGCAAATATGGCATTGGGGTCATGCAGAAGCACGTTCGTATCCAATACAAAAATCTTTTTCATTCAATCCCCTCCAAAGCGGCGTCGTTAAAGGCATGGATAAGTGCGATCTTTCAGCAGCGGCATGGACAATCATGCTCCCATACATAAATGTATTCGACTAGGACAAAATAATTGTCAACCATTCTGAAAAACTCCAGGAAAGGATGAACATTTATGAAATATTGGGTTTGCACGCTGCTTCTGATCTTTATACTTACAGGCTGCAACAGTTCTACACGTAATGCCTCACAGCAGCAAGGTCAGCATGCCAATGGTTACGGAGGAAATGTTACAACTCAGCAAGATCAACGGAAAGGATCTCACATGCTCAATACTCAGGAAGATCGGTTGCACCCTTCTGCTGTGGACCATCTGACCGAAAATACGGGTGAGGTTCATGAGAAAAACGTCACGGACAACACCAAGGCGGCTCGGATGCCAAACGAAAAAAGGGTCACCCACCTCAAAACACTTGCCAAGCAAGTGGAAGGTGTCAAAGATGCCAACTGTGTCATTCTTGGCAATACAGCCGTAGTTGGCATTGATGTTGACGGTGAACTGGAACGCGCACGAGTAGGTACAATTAAATACTCTGTGGCCGAAGCCCTCCGCAAAGATCCGGAAGGTGTAGATTCCATTGTTACCGCAGATGCTGATGTCACTGAACGCATTAAGGAAATTGGCGAGCATATTCGTCAAGGTCATCCAATATCCGGTTTCGCTTCAGAACTCGCTGACATGGTGGGCCGAATCATTCCCCAACTCCCGAAAGATGTCAAAGTCCGTCAAAATCCGGATGAACATCTAAAACGTGAACAACAAATGCAGCAACTGCATTCTTCAGACAAAAGACAACAAAAAGCCCAGTGATCTCTCACTAGGCTTTTTTCATTGCAGTAAAAACCTGCTCATCTAATTTCTCAGCAGCACGCTGATCATATATTTTGACAAATTGAGGCACAGAGGACAATTGGGCTCCATAAAAAAGGGCGTTTCTCACCGCTTCAATGGAAATGTCGAAACAGCACATGTTAAACGGAACATCCTGTAACGGATTTTGTCGTACGGAAGCACGTCCGTTTACCGCATACACCATCTCTTCTCCAAAAATGGTGACGGTAATGACCGGATTCTCAATCATATTGTTCACGAGACGCGAACGATGATCAATCGCCACACGAAGAGTAGAAGCATTCTCCGCATAAATCCAGGAGATTGCTGTGGATGTCGGACCTCCAGATTCAATGTCCACGGTGCTTAAGAGCACAAAAGTTTCATTCTTGAATTGCTGTAAAAGAGATTCAGTCAATTGTGTGACGGCTTCGGACATCCAACCAGCCCCCTAATCTTCTTTATGCAATTCTTGATTCGTTGTTGATGTTATTATAGCATACCATCAAACTCGCTTCCAATCCAAAAGAATGAATGTTATTCAGCTGTCGGAGATGCTGTTACTTTACCTGATAGTGTATCCTTCAACGCCTGTTTGGCATTAGCCAATTCCGTTTCGTTGATATATACATATGGACTTCTCCACTCTCCGGTTACAGGTGTGTAGTGCACATCCGATTTGGAAATATTCCAGTAGGTTGAAATGAAGTTCTTCATTTGCTCCGATTCCACGTCTGTTGTCATGTTCTTGTCAACAGCACCAATCACTTTACCAATCTTCGTGACGCCTCCCAGTGATTTCAACTGATCCAACATAGAATTCAACACTTGATTCTGACGTTTATTTCGGTCAAAGTCGTTGGATTCATCTGTCTTCGGCTTACAGTTCGATTTACGGTAACGAACAAAATCAAGTGCTTCTTTGCCATCCAAATGCTGTGCACCAGCCACCAGATTAATATCCGTGCCATCGGCCGTATCTTTGTAACACATGTTTTTATCCACTGTCACATCCACGCCACCTACAGCATTGACCGCATCCCGGAATGCCTGGAAATTCAGGACAGTCGTATAATTGATATCCACATCCAGATACTTGCTCATCATTTCTTTCATTTGATCCTCTGCATTTTTGCCAGAGGTTTTTTCCTGTGCTTTAAATTTAGGATAATAAGAATTCAATTTATTCGCTTTATATCCATCCAGTTGAATACGCGTGTCCCGAGGTAAAGATACAATGGTTGCCGTCTTGGTCTCCGGATTCAGAGAAGCTACCATAACCACATCCGAGAGATACGTACCTGTTTCCGGACGATTATCCGTACCTAACAGCAACATCGTAATGGGTTTGGTTTTGGCAGACATTCCAGGAGGAACCGGTTTATCAATGCCCGTATCCGCTACCTGATTATAGACCCAATAGAGATATCCGCCGCCTACCAAAATTGCAATAGCCAATAAACTTAAAACCAGTCTGCCAAAGGTTCGCATCCGTTTCTTCTTCTTTGGTTGCTTGCCTTTGCCATTCTTCGATCCAGAAGCGCCGGATTGAGTCGGTGCCTGTCTCCGTGGAGGCAGTCCATTCGAATTCGAGTTCATATCTTCAACACCTTTATCACATCTGTTTTGGCCCATATATAAGACAACCGCTTTCCCTAAGGAAAACGGATGGTCTATACTATACAGAATTTATGAGTTTCGAGCGGCAGCTTCCGCTTTTTTCTTTTGACGACCTTCGATAAAATAGCGCACTCTCACTAACAGCATCAAACCAACTGCGACCAGCAAACATTGAATAATGGGCAGCTTGTCGATTTGAAAAACAAGGAGCATGAATGTGCCCATCGCCATCAATATATAGAGAACGATTTCCTTACCAAGCGGCAATTTCTGACGTACCCGAAACACCTTATTATAAACGTAAGTAATCAATACAAAGATGACGATGTAGGCTACGATCGGGTGTGATGCGAACCATGCTTGCATGCACAGCCAGCTCCTTTCGTGTTCATGCTAAATATAAGTTAACTGGTTGATGAGACTCCCTCTAGCAACTTAGATAACCAGTACGTGCATCGTGACCGTTTCGGTATCAGCTCGTTCTTCCGATCGCTGTTATCCCCAGATTTTTTTGATCCATTTACTCAATGGTAAAATCCGGGGATAAAGGCGAACGCTTCGCTTCTTCAGAATCGATTCTGATCCCTACACTACTTTAGCTGTACAAGCTCTCGTTACTTACCGGGCCCGTCAAACGTTAACTTATATAAATTATTTTGTTGTTATGATTAGGCTTTGGAAGCCATTTTGCGTTGTTTTTCCGCACGTTCACGCTCGGATTTATTCAGGATCTTCTTACGAAGACGAATAGATTTCGGTGTAATCTCACAATATTCATCATCATTCAGATATTCAAGCGCCTGTTCCAACGAGAAGATAATCGGAGTTTTAATTTTAACCGTATCATCTTTACCAGAAGAACGAACGTTAGTCAGTTGTTTTTCTTTGCAGATGTTAACAACGATATCATTGTCACGTGTATGTTCACCAACAATCATACCTTCGTAGATTTCAGTACCCGGCTCCAAGAAGAGAGTACCACGATCCTCAACGCCCATCATTCCATAGAACGTAGATGTACCCGTTTCAGTTGAGATCAGTACACCTTGGTGACGTCCACCCACTTGACCGGATACTACTGGAGCGTAGCTGTCAAATGCATGGTTCATCACACCGTAACCACGAGTCAATGTCAGGAAGTTTGTGCTATATCCGATCAAACCACGTGCTGGAATCAGGAACTCCAGACGAACTTGACCACTACCTGTGTTGACCATGTTAACCATCTCTGCTTTACGTGCGCCCAGGCTCTCCATTACGGAACCCATGCTTTCTTCAGGGATATCAATCAACAAGCGCTCAAGAGGTTCCATTTTCTTACCGTCAACTTCTTTAACGATAACTTCCGGTTTGGATACTTGAAGCTCATATCCTTCACGACGCATATTCTCAATCAGGATACCCAAGTGAAGCTCACCACGTCCGGAAACGACAAATGCATCCGGGCTTTCCGTTTCGTCAACACGAAGGGAAACGTCTGTTTCCAATTCTTTTAACAAACGCTCACGAAGTTTACGGGAAGTTACCCATTTACCTTCACGACCTGCGAATGGACTGTTGTTCACGAGGAACGTCATTTGCAGGGTAGGCTCATCGATTTTCAAAACTGGAAGTGCTTCTGGATTGTTAGGGTCGGCAATGGTTTCACCAATGTTGATGTCCTTGATCCCTGCAATCGCAACGATGTCGCCTGCTCCTGCTTCTTCTGTCTCAATACGTTTGAGCCCCTGGAAACCGAACAGTTTCTCGATACGTGCAGTTTTGCTCTTACCATCACGCATAATAACCGTTACCGATTGTCCTTGACGGATCACACCGCGGTTAACACGACCAATGGCAATACGGCCAAGGTATTCATTGTAGTCCATCAAAGTAACGAGGAATTGAAGTGGCTCTTCAACATTCTCTGTTGGGTGAGGGATATGACTAACGATCGTATCGTAGATCGCCATCATGTTGTCGTCCTGTTTCGCAGGATCACTTTCCATGCTGGATGTTCCGTTCAATGCGGAAGCATATACAACAGGGAATTCAAGTTGTTCATCGTTGGCACCCAGTTCAATGAACAGGTCCAGTACTTCATCAATAACCTCAGTCGGACGAGCCGCTGGACGGTCAATTTTGTTTACCACAACGATTGGTGTCAGGTTGTGCTCCAGTGCTTTACGAAGTACGAATTTCGTTTGTGGCATACAGCCTTCATAAGCATCAACAACGAGCAATACGCCGTCAACCATTTTCATGATACGTTCCACTTCACCACCGAAGTCGGCGTGTCCTGGTGTATCCACAATGTTAATCAGGTAATCTTTATAGGTAATAGCTGTGTTTTTAGCCAGAATCGTAATACCGCGTTCACGCTCCAAATCGTTGGAGTCCATTGCGCGCTCCTGTACCGTTTCGTGATCACGGAAAGTACCGGATTGCTGGAGCAACTTGTCGACGAGCGTTGTTTTCCCGTGGTCGACGTGGGCAATAATCGCAATATTGCGAATGTGTTCTCTTGAATGCATGGTTTGTATCCATATCCTTTCCAATTTCAATTCTTATCTACTAAACTTCCCGCAAATTCGCAGGTTACTCACCCAAAATAAGCGTCGGTGATATCCCGACGCATCCTATATCCCTTATATTATAGTTGATCATAGGTAAAAATCAAGATATTTCGCTTGAAAGACCAATGGGAATGTTACCAGCCTCTCCCTTGACGTCCTCGGCCAAACAGCAACCATATCCCGCCTACAATCAAAATTACCGCCAGCACATAGATAATACCGGTGTGAAGCATTGTAAATCCGAACAAAATAATTGAAAGGATTCCCACGCCCAATGCAACCGGAAGTACCACTGCAGGTCTTCGATGATCAGCCAGTGCATATTCAAGCAAACCAACGGCAATTCCAAGCAAAAAAGCAGGCCACAGGTTGCTCATCAATCCGCTGCCCCATGTGTTCGTGATTCCAAACAACAGACCATAGACGGTTAACGTACCTGCTGGAACGAGTGACCATGATGGCGTAAGCCTTGCATAATATAATGCATGAAGAGCAATACCAGGCAACAAGATGAGCAAAGGCCAGAAGTGCCGGCCAATAAAGCCAAACACACCAAGTTTGCCGAGTAAAATTATTAAACCTGCAACAAAAATAAATATTCCGATTGCTTTTTCATTTCTCATCCTCATCTACAATCACCTCTTATAACATTTGGCTATGTACCCGCAAGCTAAAATGATAAACAATTCCATGATGACTGACTGTTCCCAGCCTTTTTCTAGTGTAGCCGATGTGTATGCAAAAAACTACACCTTATGTCGTACTTTGCCTCTCTCCATTATCCTGTATTACCCTAAACTGATCGGTCTATGACTTATTCAAGTTCGCCCATACCTCTAGAACAAATAAACACAGCAAAAAAACTGCCCCAAAAGAGCAGTTCGCCAGAACAATTTATATTTCCGTTTGTTCAAATCAATTTACACGTTTCGACGAACGAACTTATGCGCTCCTCCAATCGCGATTACAAGACAAGCCATAGCTGCAGGCAGCAAGGTATGCGCCTCAGCTGCCAAGCCGCCAAGCCACTGTCCCAGCTTCGGATCATTCATCACCATCTCACCTGCTGTGAAGGCCAAAATACCTGAACCGGCAAATACCAGAATCGGAAACCGCTTCAACAAACCGACAATTAATCCGCTGCCCCACACCACAATCGGAATACTTATAGCAATTCCGATGACCGTGAGCGCCAAGTCCCCATCCGCCAGAGCAGCAATTGCGAGAACATTATCCAGACTCATGACAAAGTCAGCAATCAAAATCGTTTGGATCGCTTTCCAGGTCGTGGACGCTTTACGAATATGTACTTCATCTTCATTCTGAAGCAGCAGCTTAACAGCAATCCATAGCAACAGCAGACCGCCAGCCGCCTGAATAAAAGGAATCCCCAATAGCAGCACAGCTGCAAAGGTTAACAAGCAGCGCAAAACAACAGCGCCGAAAGCCCCCCACCATACTGCCTGCTTGCGCTGTCTCGCAGGCAAATCCTTACTTGCAAGTGCGATAACAACCGCATTATCTCCACTCAGAACCAGATTGATCATTAATATTTCGGTCAACAGCCATAGCGTATCCATGCTTCTCATCCCCCCACTCTAACTTGTATGTCAAAGTTGTCCATGCTATTCTTAAACGTTGAACAAGCTTTCTCAGGTTTGGATATATAGAAGGAGTGACATCGTATGGAGTTGTTTAGCCCCGCTTTTTGGCTAGCGTTGTTGAACGTTGTATTTATTGATCTAATTCTGGCTGGCGATAATGCCATCGTGATTGGTCTTGCAGCTCGAAATTTGCACCCTTCTGTGCAGAAAAGGGCGATTCTTTACGGAACAGGCGGCGCACTTTTGATTCGCATTGTAGCCACCGTGATTGTGCTCTGGCTGCTTAAAGTGCCTTGGCTGCTCCTTGTTGGGGGATTACTCCTAATTTGGATTGCGTACAAGCTATTGGCAGATCAAGGGGAAGAACATTCCGATATCAAGGCTGGCAGTTCTCTCTGGGTAGCTGTGCGTACAATTGTTATCGCAGATGCTGCCATGGGACTGGATAACGTCATCGCCGTTGCCGGTGCAGCACAGCAGCACTTGGTACTTGTTATACTCGGACTGCTGATCAGTGTGCCTATTATCGTTTGGGGCAGTACGTTGTTTATCAAGTTAATTAATCATTTCCCTTGGATCATTTATCTGGGAGCTATCGTGCTAGGGTATACGGCTTCCAATATGATTACAGAGGAACACCGTCTCGTGCCTTTCTTCACTGAGCATCCTGCACTGAGAATCTTATTTATCGTTCTCGTTACTGGTGGTGTCGTATTTGCGGGATATCGCAAACGTGCAAGCAGCAATAAACCAGGTGGAGAGCGTCAGCACTCCTATTCCTAAGCTTTAATTAAGTGAAATCCCCATCAGCCACAACCATAAAAAAGGACTGACCGATAACTACATCGGCCAGTCCTTTTTCTTCATGAAGATAACATAGTCCTTATTATGTTATTCAATCCAGAATACGGTTTCTCAGAACCACTCTTCTTTCATTTCATTAGCTTCATCCTGCTGATTGGTTACCATAAAGTTTTCACCTGCATGCAGCGTAATGGTTTCTGTCTTCTCCACCGCCTGCTCCACCCATTCCGGCAGCTGACTCATGGTCGCTTCGATTTTATCCACAATACGAAGATTTGGGTTCGTCGTGGGGGATTTTGGTACAAAAAGAGTACAACAATCCTCATATGGCAGAATCGATATATCGTACGTTCCGATCTGTTTGGATAAAGTTATAATTTCCTGTTTGTCCATCATGACAAGCGGCCGCAGCAGCGGCAGATCCGTCGCACGTCCAATGACATTCATGCTTGGCAAGGTTTGGCTCGCTACCTGTCCCAGACTATCTCCGGTAATCAGTGCAAGCGCACGTTCACGTTCAGCCAGCTTGGTTGCAATACGTAACATGGAGCGGCGCATCAGTGTGATGATCAAGTTATCCTGTCCCAGTTGGGTAAATGCTGTTTGAATTTCCGTAAAAGGAACCAGATGCAGCTTAATTGTGCCTGCATGATCAGCAAGTGCACGCGCCAAATCAATGACCTTTTCTTTGGCACGCTGGCTTGTGAACGGATAACTGTAAAAGTGTACACATTCCACTTCCAGACCTCTACGCATCGAAGACCATGCCGCTACAGGGCTATCTATGCCACCCGATAATAACAGCATTGCTTTTCCATTTGTGCCCAGGGGGAACCCGCCTACAGCCGGAATCACCTCACTGAAGATATACGTGCCCTGATCCCGAATTTCCACACGCAGTTCAATGTCAGGTTGACGCACGTCTACACTTAACTGCTGGAATTTCCGAAGAATAGGAGAACCTACGAGATGGTTCATTTCATGGGAAGAATTGGGGAACTCTTTCCATACACGCCGTGCATTAACTTTGAATGTGGTACCTTCTTTGAATTCAGACTCCCTCTCATCCATAAAAGCGATGGCAGTCTCCACGATCTGATCAGCTTCAGATGGGGTCACTTTAACGGGACTGATCGACATAACACCGAATACTCGTTTCAGCACAGCAATCAGCTCTGTATGAGATTCACCACCCAGATCGACATACAACCGTCCAAACTCCTTACGCAGACTTGCACCTGGATAAGGTTTGAGCAGGGAACGTACCTGGGTGATGATTGTTTTTTCAAACCGGGCACGGTTTTTTCCTTTTAACATAAACTCTCCGAAACGGAGAAGCAGCATATCATATTTCATCTAAAATCACATCCGCCTTTCCAACGGGCGCAGCTGCGCCACCATCTGATGTAAAGCCTGCTCCAGCAGAGCCACATCTTCTTCTATATGTTCATCTCCAAGACTAATACGCAATCCACCAGCAGCACAAGCATTATCCCTGCCCATGGCGAGCAATACCCTGCTGGGTTCAGCCGATCGCGAAGAGCAGGCAGATTGTGTAGAAACAGTTACTCCAAGTTGCTCCAGGGTATGCAGTGCCACTTCTGCCTTCATTCCAGGATAGGAAAAATGAACAATGTGCGGTGCACCCTCTTTACGACTATTTAGCACAAGTCCGGGAATCGTATCTATGACCTGCATAATACGATCTCGCAAAATCGTTGTACGCTGCGCAAAGTCAGCCTGACGTTCCGCAGCGAGACGCATTGCCTTCGCCATACCCACAAGCAAAGGTACGTTTTCAGTTCCCGCTCTCAACCCCTGCTCTTGGGACCCCCCGGACAGTAGAGGCGTAAGCTCCACTCCACTTCGTACGTAGAGAAGTCCAGCTCCTTTGGGACCACGAATCTTGTGAGCAGACAAGCTGTACAGATCCGCGCCCCATTCCGCAGGTTTAGCATCCAACTTGCCAAAACCCTGCACACCATCCACATGAAAAAGCACCTTTGGCGCTTCCTTTTTCAGTCGTACTCCAATTTCAGCAATTGGATGTATTGCTCCCGTTTCATTGTTCACATGCATCAGACTCACAAGCACCGTATCTGATCTTATGGCATCCATTACCTGCTGGGCGCTAACCAGACCGTCGGAATCGACGGGAAGCCAAGTGACATCCCATCCCCACTGCTGCAACTGCACAAAACTCTCATATACCGAAGCATGCTCCGTTGCAGTTGTAATGATATGTTTGCCCCGGGACTGATACCTCAATGCTGCGCCTTTAATGGCAAGATTGTTGCTCTCGGTTGCGCCTGAGGTAAATACGATTTCCTCCGGTTTCACATCAATAGCGGCAGCACAACCAGCTCGCGCTCGGCGTAACAACTGATGAGCACGCTCACCATATCCATGAATCGAAGACGGATTTCCATATTGCGCCTCCATAATCTCAGCCATAGTTCGAACGACATCCGGATGAGGAGGCGTCGTTGCTGCATAATCAAAATATTTCAAATGAGGTTCCCCTCCTTGTCTCTTCGTTGTGGAATCTACAGTGAGCATTGTAACACGATCCCCGCTCAACACAAAAAGACCAAACAGGAACCAAGCACATTTAAGGGTGCTGTTCCCGCGTTTGATCTCTTCCAGAACATACTGTTGTGTTGCCATTTCTTCGGTCTATACCATTTATACCATATATTTCGTCTGCGCCTTCTCCACTTTGGAAATATAAGCCTGAGTTTCTGAAGGAAGACGATTAAGTACACTCATCAGTTCAGCATCACTCGATACGCCCAGACTCGAAACCCGTCCCGGTCCGGCATTATAAGCAGCAAGTGCCATCTTCACCTCTCCACCAAAACGCTGGAGCTGGAGAGAAAGGTATTTGGTACCACCATCTATATTTTGAGCGGGATCGTAAGCGTTGCTTACCCCCAACCCTGCTGCCGTCCCATCCATCAACTGCATTAGTCCTTTGGCACCTGCGGAAGAAACTACATTCGGATTGAAGCCAGATTCTGTATCAATAACCGCCTTGATCAAAGATTCAGGCACCCCATATTTGGCACTTGCTGAAGCAATCAATGATTCAAAATCTGTAGGTACAGATGCACCCGAATCCACTGCTCCAGTATTTAACAGGGCAGATAAAGAAATCGCATTACTGTTCGAAGAAGAAACAGAACTTGCATCCGGGTTATACATGCTGCCCAGTTGCAGCCACAACAGACCGTCATTGGACCGTTTGGAGCTCACTGCAGAGTTCACGTCTTCGCCTATGGTACCGCTATTGTTCGAAGAATTTGAATTCGTGCCGAGCAGCCCGTCCATCATACTGGCAAAATCCACGGTTGAACCGGAATTTCCATCCGATGCATTTGTTTCGTTGAGACTATTGGACAATTGCAGTTCCAGCAACTGCCGCGACGCGCGCGGATCAATCTGCATGAGTTATATTCACTCCCGTATAATGTAAACGTAGATTATGACTTTATTCTACATTATTTTACAGGAAGGTTCCATTGTTTTCAAAAAAATAGACCGATTATACAACATCATTGCGCATATGCGAAAAAACCCTCTGCAGTCCCCTTTTAGTAAGGTGGAAGCAGAAGGCTGCAAATAACCCAAAGCATATCCAGTTCGGTTATGATCTTGTATATCGCTTGTCAGATCATTATATGCTTTTTGCTTTATTAACGGGCAAATGGAATCATGAAGAAATAGCTGAGAGTTGCCACTGCGCCAAGTCCGATGGACCATGCACCAGCCGTTTTCCGGCCATTGACATAAGCATAGTAACCAAGTACCGCTGCGGCTGGACCAAGGACGATGGACCACATAAATAAGGATGCGATACCAAAGGCCAGACCCATATACCCGGAGATACGGCCAGTAGATTTCATAACACCGTCATCTTCACGCTTGACAGGGGTATGATCTGTTCTTTCTGTAGGTTCTGTTCGAATAGAACCTGTTGTGGGGGCTACCTCTGCGCCATACTCTTCCTTGTGGCTACGTCTTGGATAATCTACACGCTGACGCTGCTTTTCATCTAACGGAGTCGTTTTGGGACGCTGTAACGGGTGATCATCTCTACGGTCATTATTCAATGCAAAGCACCTCCATATAAATGGGAATGACTGCTCATTTTGGTTTGAATGTGTGGCAGCATGTCGCTGATGAAGTACGTGCATAGTCTTGATGGTCTGAATCAAAGGTCTCTCCGGCAAATTCCTCATGTAAGCGACGGGTGGCATGTTGGTCAATGTCAATCATAATGGCATCAGCCTGGCAGAAATTGTTTTCTCCCCAAAAGTTGCAGTTCGAGACACTGCATTTGACGATCGGCTTCTCTTGGCTCATTTTTTTATCACCTCGACATCTATTGTCTCCGCACTGTAAATCGGCTATTCTCCAACGAAATGCCAGATGATGACATGCTCCCTCATCCGCAATTCCATTAAAAAAACGCAAAAAAACCGCCACAAGGGCGGTTTTGTCCAATTCTCATATCGTTGAAAATGTATTTACGCGTGATTACGTTGGTTTTGCATCCGACGCTGCGTCAGGTAGTCACTTTCATAAAAGGCCAGATCATCACGCAATTCTTCGTACGTTTTTGATATTTCAAGAATAACATCCCGTACTGCACGAATGGGCTTATCACGGAAACGGATTGCATCCTGACCAGTGTAAGCATATCTTCCATCTTCGGAGTAACATTCATTTTTAGGATAAAAAAAGCTGTTGATGCTTTGATGGTATGTGTTATAGAGAGCCTTTTCGGCAAAATCAACATCAAAATTGGCACGACGCAGCACAACGCCAAGTTTTTCGTAAGAAACTTCAGAAAAAACGAGCAAATGACGGAGATCCGAAAGAAATCCTTTGTAGAAGGCTGATGACTCCTCCGTCTGATTCTGATCCAGTTCAGGCAAGGCATTTTCATTCAAAAATTTTTCAATCCGATCGATAGCCGGTTTTAACTTTTCCCTAGTTGACTCACATGTTTTCTGTACATTGGCTGCTGACATAAAGGTAGCTCCCCCTTAAATAAGTCCTTACATATAGATCGGCCAACGGGAGATTCTCCCCTGACCTTGAATTCTCAGGTACTATCCTACCATAAAAAGATGACGAGCGGTATCCCTTAATCAGGCTTTCCCGTTATGTCCCTGAACATGCCCATTACACACAGCTCACCTGATGTTCACCTGCATAAAAATAACCGCTTTTCCTAACGATAGATATATCCAGTGACAACGATGAAATCAGAGCACTGTTAGATGATTATCAAAACAAACGAGGAGGTTCCATCCCCTATGTCCAGACCGAAATGGGTTAACTGGGCCATTGCCGCGGGTGCGGGCGCACTTGCCTTGACGCTTTTGCTTCCGACGTCCAATCGCCCTGTTCCTGCTCCAAGTGCCATGCCCGATTCTCCACACGAGGAGCATGCGAGCAAACAACGTCTCAAAGTTCAGGATGTAAAGTCAACCGATATGCTGACCCGTGCGGATGCCAAACAGCATCTTCGCATCATGCTTGAGAAGACCTCCCAAATGAATGATGTGCAGATAAGTCAATACGTTAAAGAGCTTCAACAAACACATGATCATATTCGCTTTATTGATGTAATAAATACCAAAGAATCACGCAGTCGGCACTTTGACAAAACAGCAGCAAAAGGAAGCAAGTTGGAACAGCAAAAGCTGGAACATTCTCTCGCCTTGGCCAAGAAAGCCGTGAACAAACGTCAAAGCTTCGAATCTTCTTCGTTTCCTCTGGGCAAGGAAAAGTTTTTTGTCATGGGTCAGCCCTCTAAGGATGGAGAACGAGCCGTCATCGCTTTGTTTAGCCAAAATGTACTAAATGCCGTGGAGCAGCATCAGCGTAAAAATTTGCGTATGATTCCTTATCCGCGTGAAGGTAAATTCAAAATCGAGTCTGTACACCCCGACACCCTGAAAGAAATTACTGTAAAAACAGGGCATGATAACGCCAATGCCAGTCATTTTTACGAAAATGAAATCGTCATCCGTTTCCGTCAGGATCCAGGTGAACGGGATATGCGAATCATTAAATCCGATCTGCGGACTCAATCAGCTCGCAAGCTGGGATACACGTATGTTTTTCGGTCAGAACATATGAATTATGAGCAATTACATGCCTATTTCGAACGTAAATGGAATCCGCTGTATATGGAACCTCACTACTTGTATTTAACCAATGAAACCGTACCTGAACAAAAAGATGTAACCGTGCCCAATGATATTTTGTTTTCCGACTACCAATGGAACCTACCCGCCATTGAGACTAACCGTGGCTGGAATATTACGAAGGGAAACAAGGATGTTATCGTTGCCGTGGTGGACACCGGCGTCGATCTGACTCATCCCGATTTGAAGGGCAAGCTGCTGGATGGTTATAACGTTGTTGATCCAGCGAGCAAACCACTTGATGACGTAGGCCATGGTACACATGTAGCAGGCATCATCGGCGCTGTTGTGAATAACAACGAAGGTGTAGCAGGCATGAGCTGGTATAACAAGGTACTTCCTGTTAAAGTGCTCGACAATTCGGGTTCAGGCACAACCTATGCTGTGGCTGAAGGCATCATTTGGGCTGCTGATCATGGTGCCAAGGTCATTAACATGAGTCTGGGCAATTACGCCGATGCCCAATTTCTTCATGATGCCATTAAATACGCTTTTGATCGCGACATCGTATTAATTGCAGCGACGGGTAACGATAATACCGAGCGTCCGGGATACCCTGCCGCCTATCCGGAAGTATTTGCGGTATCCGCCACGGATCCGGACATGAACAAAGCTTCCTATTCCAATTATGGGGATTACGTGGATGTGACGGCCCCCGGGTCCAGCATTGCAAGTACGTATCCGAAAAACCAATATGCAGCCTTGTCCGGAACGTCTATGGCAAGTCCCCATGTCGCGGCACTTGCAGGCTTGATTCGCTCGTTAAATCCCGATCTGACCAACACGGAGGTCATGGATTTGATGCGTCAAAGCGTCATTGATCTCGGTGACCCAGGTCACGACAAGTATTACGGCTATGGTCAAATCGATGTGTTTAAAGCATTGGAGGCGGCCTCTGGGAACAGTGCCCCACTTCAGTTCTGGCCGCAGCATGTAAGACAGCAAATGGACAATGCCATGAAAAAGTACATCAAACACTAACCGTACACTGGATATAAAAAAAAACAAAAGCAGCTGCGCCCCGGGGCGTATGCTGCTCTTTGGTATGTTACCTATTCCCCCGGGGCACCCGCTGCGACTAGCGTTTGCGAGAAGTTGTGCGGGATTTGCCTGATTTTTTCACGGATTTTTTCTTGCCGTTGTGGCTTGAAACATAACACGGATCTTCTTCTTTGACCACGACAGGATACATGTGATGATGGATTGGTACACAGTGGTGTTTTTTGATGACTTCGATCGGATGAATTACGGGTACGATTTGTGGAATGTAGTAATCTTCAACAACCTGGATTGGGTCACATACAATCGGACAAAGCGGTGGACAGAAATGGTTCATTTCAAACCAACTCCCTTTCAAGTGATACTATAACGTATTGCACTGAGTCCGATGTGGATTGGATGTATGTCCGTGTTCCGAAAAATTATATAAGCGGGAGCCTGTCCGCCGTTGCCCCACCCTGTTGCGGTGTAATGTTCTTAATGACACTGCATAATACCCGCAGCCCTTCACATAACAGATCCTGTTTCGTAACCGTAAAGCAAATCCGCAGACTCGCCGTATCCGTTTCCCCCACATAACAGGCAGAACCCGGCAAAAAGGAAACACCTGCGGCAAGCGACTGGCGGTGCAGCTCATGCATATCCAAGCCATCCGGCAATTGCAGCCATAAGTTTAGTCCCCCATCAGGCAAAGTCCAGTACATCCCGGGAGGACCATGTTCCTCCAGTACCGTCGATGCCGCAAGCAGTCGGGAATATAACTCATCCCTCAATCGTGCTGTATACTCACTGTATTGATGCTGTATGAAAGATTGCAATGCTTTTTGTGTAAGCAGCGGACTTCCGAGATCCGCAGTGGATTTGGCTGCAACAAGTCGGGTGAGTACACTTCCATCTGCAACCGCACACGCCACACGACAGCCGGGGGATAATACTTTGCTGAAGCTTTTGATATATATCACATGGCCCGTCCCATCCATGGATTTAATGGAAGCAGGCGGCGGATCACGGAAATACAGATCGGCGAACGGATCATCCTCCAGAATGAGACAATGATAGCTTTGAGCAAGGTTAAGCAGTTGCGCACGCCGTTTGGCACTCATCGTAATACCTGTAGGATTGTGAAACGTAGGAATGGTATATATCAACTTGGGCGGGTATGTATCACATAACCGGGTTAACAAATCAATACGCATACCATCATCATCCATAGGCACCGTAATAATCTTCGCTCCTCTGCTTGTGAACACATCAATGGCTCCCGTATAGCTCGGTGCTTCCATGTAGACGACGTCGCCAGGACCAACAAACGTACGCGCGACAAGATCGATTCCCTGCTGAGTACCGCTCGTAATCAGCATCCGTTCAGGCATTACCCGCAACTCTCTTTCTGCAAAGTGCCCGGAAAACGTCTGACGCAGTTCTCGATCTCCCTGAAAGGAACCATAAGCAGCCATGCGCTCTGGATGATCGGAGGAAAGCCGGTACGCACTATCGATAATCTCTCGTGTTGGCAACAATTCAGGCTGAATTGCCGACATATGCAGCTCATATTTAACTTGAGGAGATGCGTCAAAATGTCTCCAAAGCTGTGCTCGAGGCAAATAATCTACAAGAGCCATCTGCCAGTTCCAGGGTGTGCTGGATTCATTCTTTGCATGGGTACGGTGAGTCTTCTCCATCTCCATATCCTCCGTTATCTCCAGCTCTTGCGCCCCCCGTACATAACAACCCTTCCCCTGGGAGCACGTAACCAACTGTATCGCTTCGAGCTCGGCATAGGCTTTGGACACAGTGACCAGGCTGACGCCCAGATCTGCGGTCATTTTACGAACCGACGGCAGACGGGTTCCAGGCTCGATTAGTCCAGACCTTATTCGGTCAGCAAGTGTAAGAGCAATCTGAACATATAATTTGGTGCTGCTTCCCCGTTTCAATTCAATATGCACACATGCACCCTCCCAACTGTTATGATCAGCATTTTACTGTTATACAGCATTCAGTCTATGATAGTTTATAATATCAGTATAACAGTGAATAACAGGAGATGAGAATAATATGAATACCCCTTGGTCTAAAATGGCACAAAATACCCCGTCCTCTGTCGTTCGCGACATGTTGCAGGCTGCACAGGCGCCTGGAATGATTTCTCTTGCCGGCGGGTTACCTGCCCAGTCATCATTCCCGCTTGAAGCCATACGTGACGCATACGAAAAGGTATTCATGGGTGGTTCAGCGGCTCTTCAATATGCAGAGACGGAAGGTTTCCGACCACTACGTGCCAAAATTGCCGAACGTCTTGAATCCAAGGGCATTCCCGCTTCACCTGATCATATGCTTCTGACTACCGGATCTCAGCAATCCATTGACCTGGTGTGCCGCATTTTACTCGATCCAGGCGACAGCGTATTGGTTGAATCACCAACCTATCTGGCTGCCCTTCAGGTCATTCATTCCTATCAGGCTGAGGCGCGCGGTGTTGCCTGTGATGATGACGGAATGTTGCCTGAATCACTGGAGGAACAGCTGCAATTGCATCGTCCCAAGCTCGTTTACATTAACCCTACCTTCTCCAACCCGTCGGGCAAAGTATGGAGTCGCGCCAGACGCCAGCAAGCCGTAGATCTGTGCCGGAAATACGGGGTACTGATTCTGGAAGACGATCCCTATGGTGAAATCCGCTTTAAACCGGAGCAGCTGGATGCCCCTGCACTGGCGCAGCTGGATGCAGCATCCTATGAGGGTCCATCCAATGTCATCTACACCAGTACATTCTCCAAAACAGTAGCTCCAGGCCTCCGTACTGGCTGGATACTGGCTGCTCCGGATGTAATCAAAATAGCTGCCCGCGCCAAACAGGGGGCAGATTTGCACTCCAGCAGCATCGACCAAAGAGCACTTCATGCGCTACTGGAGTCTTTCGATCTGGACGGACATATTCGCAATATCTCACTGAATTATGAACAACGGATGAAAAAAATGACCACACTCATGGCTGCAAAATCGTGGGATGGTATCTCTTGGAACTCACCTCAAGGCGGAATGTTCCTATGGCTGCAACTGCCTAAGGGCATGCTGGCCAGCAATCTGTTCACGTATGGAATTCAGGAGAAAGTATGCATTGTACCAGGGGATTCCTTCTATGCGGGTACACCGGAGCTGAACCGTATGCGGATCAACTTTACTCATACTGATCCAGATCTGCTTCCTGAGGCTGTAGAGCGTATGGATCGTGCCATTCAACGCTGGCATGCATCATTACAGTCAGATAGTGTAGTTACACTGTAACGAACTGTCATCCACTGTTTCATTCGGAACAGTTTCTCATTCCAACGAATAACAACAAAAATAAGGCGTCAGACCCGAGAAATCTCGAAGTCTGACGCCTTATTTATATGACCTGCGAGTGCAGGAAATCTTTTTAATATAATCGCGTCCTTCTGATCAGTCAGGCACATCAGATACAATTCCTTCTGTTTGGCCCTTGACTGATAGTGGACTGCACTTGTTACTGTTGTGTTGTAGTTAGGAAAGCTTACCGTAAGCCGGGTTCTGTGCTCTTCGTGGTTCAGACGGGAACTACCCTCCCACCACAAGCGACAATCATCTATCTAGGCCATACATTGCTGCACAGCTCAAGCGACCAACCTAGACACACCTCGGGCTAAGGCTGCCTTCTCCAAAGAGTCGACTGTGTCCCATTAGGTCTTGCTCCAGATGGGGTTTACCAGGAACGAAGTCACCAGCGTTCCTCGGGGTCTCTTACACCTCGGTTCCATCCTTGCCTGTGCCGGAAAATCCGGCCATCGGCGGTCCATTTCTGTGGCACTATCCTTCAACTCGCGCTGACTGGACGTTATCCAGCATCCTGCCCTGTGGAGCCCGGACTTTCCTCTCGTGGCAACGAAGGCCACCAGCGATTGTCTGTCAAGCTTTCCGAACAACATTACATAGTATACAGGCATTTGGGTTTACAAACAAGTCTAATCTTACTGGAAGCCATGAGCCCGAGTACTTTTAGATAAACTGAAATACTTCCGTGTTTACCTCGGATGCACTTACTTGTGTGTCATAACGTTTGTCTTCCAAACGTAAACGCAGCCAGTCCGCAGTTTTCGGTTTCATGATTTTCTCCGCATTATGCCCGACATCGATAATACACATGCCCGCCATCAGCGCATCATGAGCCGTATGATAATCAATGTCTCCAGTTACGATAACATCGGCCCCTTTGAACCGTGCTGGAAGGGTATAACGGCTGCCTGAACCGCCAAGCACGGCTGCTTTTTTGATCTGCCGATGGAGATCCCCTACCACCCTAACGTATGGCACATCCAGTTGGGCCTTAACGACCTCCACCAGCTCACCGAGTGTCTTTGGTTGTTTGAGTGGTCCCAAGCGCCCCAGACCCAGCGTACGGCCTTTTAAATCCATTGCATACAGGTCATAGGCCACTTCCTCATACGGATGAGCCTTCAGCATCGCTTGTATAACCTTGCTGCGCAGACTCTGCGGTACAATGGTCTCAATCCGCATTTCCTCTACACGCTCCATCTGTCCCTCTGTACCGATGAAGGGCTGTGTCCCCTCACCCGGTACAAAAGTACCTGTACCTTCGGTGTTGAAGCTGCACTTATTGTACTGACCAATACTGCCAGCGCCGGCTTCGAGGATCGCTTGGAGCACCTGCTCATGATGGGTGCGGGGTACAAATACAGCCAATTTAAATAAATGATCTGTATGTACATCCTCAAGTGATTCCTTGCTCTCTATTCCAATGGCCTCGGCCATCCAGTCATTCATGCCACCTTCAGCCACATCCAGATTGGTATGACTAATGTACACCGCAATATCATGCTTGATCAGCTTCTCGTACAATTTCCCCATGGGTGTATCTGTATTCAAGGATTTGACTGGACGGAAAATGATGGCATGGTGCGCAATAATCAGATTGGCTCCAATCCGAATGGCCTCGTCTACAACTTCGTTTGTAACATCAAGCGCGATAAGAACGTGCGTAATTTCCTTTTGCAAACTGCCAAGCTGAAGACCAATCCGATCGTCCGGCACGGCCAGATGTTTGGGAGCAAGCTGCTCCATCAATTGAATTACAGTTTGACCTTTGGCAAACATGAGAGTACCTCCTTCAAGTTCACAATAAGACGCTCCACCTCAGCCGCCTTGTCCCGTGAGGACTCCTGATCGGATTTGGAGATGGACTGCACAACACTTTGCAGCTTGACGATTTCGCTCTCCCATTTGGCAAAAAAAACATCCGTAGGACGGTCTGTTAAATAAGGCCCCATGCGCAGCAGCAAATCTGATGTCAATACCACTCCGCCTTCAAGCGGTCGTGCGCGATACACTTCCTCATTGGCAATCGGACTGAGTTCCTTCGGCATTGCTGTAACAATCTCGTACACTTTGCCATCTTCCTCAAGCAGCTGCTCTGCAACAACCACCCAGTGATGTTCCAACAACCAACGTCTGAGAATATCCTCACCAACATTAGGCTGCAAAATGAGAAGCTTGACCTCATCCAGCTTGGAGAGGCCGCGATCCAGAATGGAGGCAATGAGTGCTCCTCCCATACCGGCAATGGTGATAACGTCCACTTCTCCTGCAGAGATGATATCCAAGCCATCACCACGACGTACTGTAATTTGTTCCTTCAGTCCAGCATCGCTGACTTGCTTGCGTGCAGCTTCATAAGGGCCGGGATTAACTTCTCCGGCTATTGCAGTAACTGCTTTCCCGCTGCGTACTGCCGCTACCGGAAGCAAAGCGTGGTCTGAGCCAATGTCAGCCAAGCGGCTGCCTTCGGGAATTTGATCATGTATCCGCTGTAATCGATTCGAAAGTTTCATGAAGCACCTACACCATTCATTTAATTTATTGATTTGCATTGAACAACGAAAAGCGATAAAATGAAATCCAATAAAACATTTCAAGGATGAATTACCAAAACCAAGAAATTTAGATGTTCAATTTAAAAATAAAGGAGACCCCGCCGCCGCTTAAGCGTCTTGCGGAAAGTCTCCCATAGTGATTTATTCGAGGAAATCTTTAAGCCGTTTACTGCGGCTAGGGTGACGCAATTTACGAAGAGCCTTGGCTTCAATCTGACGAATACGCTCACGCGTAACACCAAATACCTTGCCCACTTCTTCCAGCGTTCTTGTACGTCCATCGTCCAGACCAAAACGCAGACGAAGCACATTCTCTTCACGCTCAGTCAAAGTATCCAGGACATCTTCGAGCTGTTCTTTCAGCAGCTCATAAGCAGCAGCATCCGCCGGAGCCAGCGCTTCCTGATCCTCGATGAAATCACCCAGATGGGAATCATCTTCCTCACCAATCGGTGTTTCCAAGGAAACCGGTTCCTGAGCAATCTTCGTAATCTCACGAACTTTTTCCACACTCAGATCCATCTCGGCAGCGATTTCTTCTGGTGTCGGTTCACGCCCAAGTTCCTGCAACAGCTGACGGGATACCCGGATCAGCTTATTGATCGTCTCCACCATATGCACAGGGATACGTATGGTACGCGCCTGGTCCGCAATCGCACGGGTGATCGCTTGGCGAATCCACCATGTCGCATACGTACTGAATTTATAGCCCTTTTTGTGGTCGAACTTCTCAACAGCTTTGATCAGACCCATGTTACCTTCCTGAATCAGATCCAGGAACAACATGCCACGTCCAACATAACGCTTGGCGATACTGACCACGAGACGAAGGTTAGCTTCAGCCAAACGACGTTTCGCCTCTTCATCCCCGTTTTCAATCCGTTTAGCCAGTTCTACTTCGTCATCCGCAGACAACAAAGGTACACGACCAATTTCTTTGAGATACATACGAACAGGGTCGTTGATTTTGATTCCTGGTGGAAGGCTCAGATCATCATCAAAGTGGAATTCATCGTCTCCCTCTCTGGTGTTGTTCTCGGAATCTTCACTAGGGCGAAGGGTTACCTCTTCATCATTTTCGTTCACAACATCAATACCCAGATCGCTCAGTTGTTCATAGAACTCATCCATCTGCTCAGCGTCTTGCTCAAACGGGGAGAGTTTTTCTATAATTTCCTTGTAGTTCAACGAAGCTCTTTTCTTACCTGACTCAATCAATTGATCCTTAACCTGATCCAGCGTCAATTCTGTTTCTAGTTCAGTATGCTGATCATTCGCCATAACTCGACTCCCTCCTCCCTAGAAACATCCAACATTCAGACGTTCACTGTCTCTCTAGGGCAATCATTTCAATTGCAATTTGTGCCGCGCGTACAGAATCACCTGCCCGCTCTGCAGCAATCATTTCTTCTTTTTTCAGGTCGTACTCTTTCTTACGCGGATATTTCAGCACTTCCCTGATGCAATCGTCGAGCACTTGAATACTCCATTCACCTGGACCATCCATCATCGAGATTGAACTGACCGTTTTTTCCAGTCGGTCGTCATGCAGCGAAGACATAAAACGGCTTGTATCCGACGGTTTGCCTTGCGCATAATAGGCATATAGATAAGCAGCAATAGCTGCATGATCATCCAAGTTAAAAGCTTCACCAAGATGCTCATTCACGTACTGGGCAGCCTCATCATCCTGAAGCATCCAGGAGAGCAGCTTGCGTTCAGCAGCGTGGTAAGCCGGCAACAGATTGGGTGTAGGCACCTGCCTATTTTGTTGCCTACCATTATTCCACCTTTTCGGGTTATTATCCCCATACTGGAGGTTATTTTTCATGGCCTCCCGTTCTTCATTACACTCCTGTTTCAGTGTTTCAAATGAAACATCCACTTCCGCAGCCAGTTCCCGAAGATATACTTCCCGTTCTGTAGGAGAAGATAAAGGAGCAATAAGTTTGACCGCTTCCTTGGAATAAGCGATTTGTCCGCCGCCTTCTAGCAGTATATGGTTTTTTTTTAGGTTTATAAGCTTAAATTTTGTAGTCGTTACGGCGCCGTCCACAATCTGGTTTCGGAACCGTTCACCACCATACTTGCGGATAAAATCATCCGGGTCGAGCCCATCCGGTATCAGAGCAATTTTGACCTGCAATCCGGCTTCCTCAAGAATAGGGAAGTTTTTGAGTGCTGCAGCCTGTCCGGCTCGATCGCCGTCATAACATACGATGACTTCATCACACATGCCTTTAAGCATCAATGCCTGATTCTCAGTGAGCGCGGTACCCATTGCCGCTACACCGTTCTGGATATCCTGATCCCAGGCGGAGATAACATCGCCATACCCTTCAAACAATATGGCCTGCCTTTGTTTGCGAATTGCATTTTTGGCATGATGCAGATTGTAGAGAACACGGCTTTTGTTAAATAACCGGGTTTCCGGTGAATTGAGGTACTTCGGTTGCCCGTCTCCCAAAATGCGACCCGCAAATGCAATCGGCTTACCGCTCCTGCCATTAATCGGAAACATGACCCTGTCCCGGAAACGGTCCACATACCCCTGACCTTCGTTTCGCGGTGACAGTAAACCACCCTTTTCCATCTCTTCAAGCGGAAATTCGCGCTTTTCCAGAAATTGTACCAAGGTATCCCAGCGATTAGGCGCATAGCCAATCTGGAATTGGTCAATGAGTTTGTCGCTAAACCCACGTGAGCGTAAATATTCCATAGCCACTTTACCGTGCTCTGTATTTTTCAATAAGAAATGGTA
Source organism: Paenibacillus sp. E222 (assembly GCF_013401555.1). Classification (NCBI taxonomy): domain Bacteria; kingdom Bacillati; phylum Bacillota; class Bacilli; order Caryophanales; family Paenibacillaceae; genus Paenibacillus; species Paenibacillus sp. E222. The sequence continues at coordinate 3,374,608 of NZ_CP058552.1, read as the reverse complement.
CAGCTTCGCGGTAAGCTCATATGCTTCCAATAAACGTTCAGTCTCTGGATTAACATGAGCCGATTCACGCCCTTGCCAGTCCCCCATTGAAATGTGGCTTTCTTCTGCCATCGTCTTGACAGCCTCGGGAAAGGATAACCCTTCGATTTCCATCCTGAATTTGATGGCATTTCCACCCGTGCCGCAACCGTAGCAATAGAAAATTTGTTTCTCTGGCGTAACTGTAAACGAAGGCGTCTTCTCAGAATGAAAAGGACAGAGGCCTTTCATATATTTCCCCTGTTTGGTCAGATGTACAAATCGGCTCACCGTATCGACGATATCATGCTGCTGTAACACCGATTCAATAATGCTTTCGGGTATACCGCCTTGTCCGGTACTCATCTTGGTCCACCTTCATCTCTTTAACACGTAAATATTATTCGATAAACTTACACATTCTCCTGCAAATCTTTCAAAAGTTTTGTCAGTTTATGTTGAAAAATTTCCCGATCCTGCTCTGTGAAGGGCTTTGGGCCTTTTCCATAATGCCCTCTTTTTCGAGCTTTGGCTGCAGTATGACGGGAATCCAGCATGAAATCAATGTCACGATCATTAAACTCACGACCACGAAATGATAAAACATAACAACGTTTGCCAAGTGCGAGCGCCGCCAGTCCATAATCCTGTGTTATGACCACATCGTACGGCTTGATGTGATTGGCAATGTACAGGTCTGCACTCTGATCACTTCGATCTACCTGAACGGTGCGCACGCCTTCTCCGCCCTGAAGAAAATGGTCAAATGAAGAAACCATCAATACAGGAACTTTGAATCGGAGAGCTGTTTCAGCGATCTCAGCTTTGACCGGGCAAGCATCACCATCCACAACAATGTGCCGTACATTCAACTCACTCAAAGCCAGACCACCCGGTTTCATAAAATAGCTGCATATTGTAATATACGACCCCAGCCAGTCAAAATCCTTCTGACCGGTCTATGGAAATCAAAGGCTAAAATACGGAACGGCTGTAAATATAAATTTTTCACAATCCGTTCCGTATATTTATACCCTCATATATCCTTCTTTAATACTGAATTTATACTTTGCCGCAGATCTGTCCTACCGGAGCAGAAAAGGACCAGACTACCAGACCAATTTGGAGAAATCAGCAAAAGCTTTCAGATCCCGGTCAATGGCTGCAAGCAATGCCAGACGATTCGCACGCACAGCCTCATCTTCAGCCATAACCATAACCGAATCGAAGAATACGGTGATCGCTTCCTTCCAAGCCGATGCAATCGCGAGCGCTTCAGCAGCAGCATGCTGAGACAATACCTGACGATATTCCTCATTGGTTTTGCTCCATGCTTCATGCAGCTGGCGCTCTCCTTCTTCAGTGAAGAGTTCTGCATGAACCGAAGCATTGGATGCTTTGGCAGCCAGATTACCCACACGGTTGAAGGATTCGACGGTTGTTTTGAAGGCATCTCCCGTTTGAACAGCTGCCATGAGTGCCTCACCTTTTGGAACTACCGCGCTGATATCATCAAATCCGGAAGAAATCACTGCGTCCACAACATCATAACGGACCGTTTCCGACAACAGTTTTTTCACACGAAGACCGAAGAAGTCCTGCAAATCTTTACGCACCTCTTCATCCGCACGTTTCAACAGGTTCATCTGAGCATGCACTTGAAGTGCCACGCCGAATACATCGGATAATGTCAGCGGAAGATTGTGATCCAGCAAAATTTGGACGATACCTGCTGCCTGACGGCGCAGTGCGTACGGATCTTGAGATCCTGTAGGAATGATATTGATCGAGAAACAACCTACAATTGTATCCATTTTATCCGCAGCACTCACTATAGCACCAACGAGCGAAGCAGGAGATTGATCCCCGGCAAAGCGTGGCTGATAGTGCTCAAACACCGCTTTGGCCACTTCTTCTTTTTCACCAGCTTTGCGGGCATAATCTTCACCCATCACACCTTGCAGTTCAGGGAATTCTCCCACCATAAGTGTAACAAGGTCGAATTTGCAGATATCTGCTGAACGACTCACCGCTTCGGCTACATCATCAGATACTTGCAGTTTGCTAGCCAAACCATCCGCAATTTTGCGAATACGGCGAACTTTATCTCCAACCGTTCCCAGCTCTTCCTGGAAGACGATACTTTCCAGTTTCGATAACGCATCCTTGATCTCCAGCTTCTGGTCTTCCTCGTAGAAGAACTTGGCATCAGACAGACGTGCACGAAGTACCTTTTCGTTCCCTTTTGCAATGACATCCAGTGAATCGCTGCCGCCGTTACGAACCGTAACGAAGTATGGAAGTAATTGTCCATCATTATCAAGCACCGGGAAATAACGTTGATGCTCACGCATCGAAGTAATCAGTACCTCTTGTGGAATATTCAAAAATGAAGATTCGAATGTTCCGAACAGCACTGTTGGTGTCTCAACCAGGAACAGAACCTCTTCGAGCAAATCTTCCTTGATTGCAATATCCCATTTTTTCTCGGCAGCCAGTGCCTGGATCTGGGATACAATCATTTGCTCACGTTCTTTGATATCTGCAATGACGTGCTCGGAACGAAGCACTTCCACATACGAAGCGGGATCCGAAATAACCGCCTCTTTACCGAGGAAACGATGTCCACGTGTTACATTGCCAGACTTTACGCCTGCAACTTCCAACTCAATAACATCGCTGCCCAGCAGAGCGACAATCCAGCGAATCGGACGTACAAATTTGAAATCATACGAAGCCCAACGCATGAATTTCGGGAACGTCATGGCATGCAGTATGGCCAGCAAACCCTGACCAATCACAGAGGACGTTTCCACGCCTTTGCTGCTCTTGGTTGCGTAGATATATTCCACGCCGCTCAATTCCTTGAATGTAAACTGATCCGGTTCAACACCCTGACTGCGGGCAAATCCGAGTGCGGCTTTACTCCAGTTGCCACTGTCGTCCAGAGCTATTTTACGGGAAGGTCCTTTTACTTCTTCCTCCACGTCCTCCTGTTTCTCGGCAACATCCTTGATCAAAACAGCCAGTCGGCGCGGTGTGGCATAGGCATTTACTTCACCATAAGCAATGCGGGATGCATCCAGCCATTTCACGACACGATCCTGCAGCTGTTCAATTGCTGCTCGCATGAAGCGAGCAGGCACTTCTTCCAGACCAATTTCAAACAACAGATCCTTAGACATGCTCAGCTCCCCCTTTCTTGATCAGCGGGAAGCCGAGCTTCTCACGCTCTTCCACATATGTTGCAGCTACTTGACGAGCCAGATTACGCACACGGGTAATGTACCCGGTACGCTCCGTTACACTGATTGCTCCTCGCGCATCCAGCAGGTTGAACGTATGTGAACATTTCAACACATAGTCATATGCCGGAAAAACCAGATTCTGAGCCATTGCCTTGTTCGCTTCCTCTTCATGCATGTTGAAGAGCGTAAACAACATTTTGACATCAGATACTTCAAACGTATATTTGGAGTGTTCGAATTCAGGCTGACGGAACACATCACCATATGTAATGCCGTCTACCCATTCCAGTTCAAACACATTTTCTTTTTCCTGAATGTATGAAGCAAGACGCTCCATACCATACGTAATCTCAACCGCTACCGGGTTCGTCTCGATCCCACCGACTTGTTGGAAATACGTAAATTGGGTGATCTCCATACCGTCCAGCCATACTTCCCAGCCAAGACCCGCACAGCCGAGGGAAGGGTTCTCCCAGTTGTCTTCAACAAACCGAATATCATGTTTGAGCGGATCAATGCCCAATTGTTTCAGACTTTCCAGGTAAATCTCCTGAATATTGTCCGGCGAAGGCTTGATAATAACCTGGAATTGATGATGCTGATAGAGACGGTTTGGATTTTCTCCATAACGACCATCCGAAGGACGGCGGGACGGCTCTACATAAGCTACTTTCCAAGGCTCGGGTCCAAGCGAACGCAAAAAGGTCATCGGATTCATCGTACCTGCCCCTTTTTCCGTATCATATGGTTGAACAATAATACAGTTGTGCTCGGCCCAGAATTGTTGCAGCGTGAGGATCATCTGCTGAAAATTCATAATCATGCTCCTTTTCGATGGTTTGTGGTGAACAAGCCTAGAACGGTACAGACAATAAAAAGCCCCCGTCCTACGCCTGTTATACAGACATAGGGACGAGAGCTATTCCCGCGGTTCCACCCTACTTGGCTTAGATATAAACAGGAGATCCTGTTCATTCAAGCCCACTTTTCCGTGTCATTCATGCTCCCGAGTGCCATTTCACAGACCGATTCAACCCGGCTCCCACCATCCCCGGCTCGCTCACACAAGATTAGTAAGGTCAACCGACCCCTTCTGCTCCTGAATGTAATAAATCCAGTCTCCTACTTTCTCGTTCAATGCATGTCTCCAAAAGAGAAATTATATTTCATAATATATAAAAATAAGTACGAAGTCAAGATATATTAATTATTTCGTATCAAGACGACTCAAATCCCGTACTTTTCCATTTGATCAAGAAAAGAACGGGATTTGAGATTCAAGCCAAGCTGATGATCCATAAAGGCCCTCATGATTTTTTTGATCTCATCCCGGGTGCCTTCGCTCACCGATATATTACCAAGCCTTTGCAGATCCAGCTGTTCAAACAGACGCAAGAGCTTCAACGTCTTCGGACTAACGGACATCGCGGGAGGATCAAAGTGTTTGCAAGCACGGCACAGAACGCCCCCGAGTCTAGGACTAACAAATAATTGCTCATCCGGACGTTCGTGACCACAAGAAATGCAATCATCAAGCTGAGGTCCGTACCCGGCTGCCTGTAATATTTTCATTTCATACGGACTTGTGATGACGACCGGATCCTTCTCTTCCTTCAACGCCTGAAGACAGGCTTTCAACTGTTTGAACCAGAACGTGCCCGTCTCTTCATCCTGCAACACACGATCCAGCAGTTCACAGGCATAAGATGCATAGGAGGCCTTTATCAGATCTTCACGCAGCTCGTGATAAGATTCGATGATCTCACCTGCGTTTAGTGTCCCCAGACCGGTGTTGCGAAAATATACATATTGACCGTACGTAAATGGCTGCACCAGTGCAGCATGTCGGCTTTTGGGCTTTTTGGCACCGCGGACGAGTACCCCTACTTTCCCGCCGCTTTCGGTGCAAAGCGTAATGATTTTGTTCCCCTCGCCGTAGTCCATGCTGCGGATGACAATCCCTTCCACCCTATATAGCATGCCTCGTCACCTAACCATTCCCGAATTAGCCAATTAACCTTCGGCTTCTTCATCTTCAATCACTTCCCTTGCAGGTTCAGAGTCCTGTCCCACCGAGCCACACGCCTCGGCATACAACAGATAGGATTCCACATCCCCCGTCATCGCAAAAACCTTCCACGAAAAATCTCGCATCGGAATTTCATCCTCTCTTCGGAAATGACGTCTGCTTCTACCAGATAGGATGGAGTCCTGCAAGGTAAACTATGTGATGCAATTACTGGATACTACATTTATTATTCGCGACCGAATCCCAGATCTCTCAGCACTCGCTCCTGGTTTCTCCAGTCCTTCTTCACTTTAACCCAAAGATCCATGAAGATTTTGGAGCCCAACAGATTCTGAATATCCTGACGGGCACGTTTCCCCACTTCTTTGAGCAAGGCACCCTGTTTTCCGATAATGATCCCTTTTTGTGAATCACGCTCCACAAAGATGACGGCTGAAATATAAACGACGCCGTTGTCCTGTACTTTCATATCCTCAATCGTTACTGCAATGGAGTGAGGAACTTCTTCGCGCGTCATTTGCAAAATTTTCTCCCGAATTAACTCGGCACAAACAAACTGCTCTGGATGGTCTGTGACCTGGTCATCTGGATAGTACTGCGGACCTTCCGGCAAATACTTGCCGAGCTGCTCCAGCAACGTGCTTACATTGCTGCCGAGCATGGCAGAAACAGGTACGATTTCAGCGAAATTGTGCAGCTTGCGATATTCCTCAATCAGCGGAAGCAGTGCTTCCGGCTCAATTTTATCAATTTTGTTCATGACAAGAATGACAGGCGTCCGCACATTTTTCAATTGTTCGGCAATATAACGGTCACCACCGCCCATGCCTTCCGAGGCATCGATCAGGAACAGAGCAGCTTCGACTTCTCCGAGCGTGTTCAAAGCGGTCTGGTTCATGTAATCGCCGAGCTTGGATTGACGTTTGTGAATCCCTGGCGTATCCAGGAAAACGATTTGTTGTTGTTCCGATGTATATACACCATGAATCTTATTACGCGTCGTTTGTGGCTTGTCCGACATGATCGCAATCTTCTGTCCAATGACTTGGTTCATCAGTGTGGATTTACCTACATTGGGACGTCCAATAATGGCTACAAAGCCGGATTTGAATGCTTGTTTTTTCATATGTTCCTCCTCAGGCGCCTAGGCCTGGAATGTATTGGTTTTTACTTTTTAGCAGAGTTCAGATCAGATGGTCCAAAAGCCCATGGCAATAGTTCGGCAACTGTAGTTTCCTGCAGATCACCTTTCAAGTTACCCAGAATAACTTTCATATCCGGTTCACACAGCTCGTACATTACTTGACGACATACGCCGCATGGAGCAATCGGGCCGTCTGTATCTCCTACAATGGCCATGGCTTTGAAACTGCGTGGTTGCTTACCTCCTGCAATCGCGCTGAACATAGCTGTACGCTCAGCACAGTTGCCTGGCGTATAAGCAGCATTCTCAATATTACAACCATGATGCACATGTCCCTCACTGTCAAGCAAAGCTGCACCTACACCAAAATGAGAATAAGGCGTATACGCTTTCGTACGTGCCTTAATTGCTTCTTGCATCAATAAACCATTATCCATAATTAATCTCTCCCTTTGGGGTGTATATAAAGTTCTATCCTATAGATTAAGTTCAACTAAATCCAAATACACTGACCACTTCGCTGCCAGAATAACCTTTCAATCGCTGTTATCCTCTGATTTTTTTCATTCACTTTCTCCAAAAGTGAAAATCCGATGATAAAGGCGAACGCTCCGCTTTTCCAGGTTTTTTCTGTCTTCTCCGTTATTGTGTATTTTTAAGAAGTTCAACTTAAAAAAGGTCCAACTTTATCGTTGTTGTGTATTGTAAAAAGAATCAGAGCAAACCCAGCCAGCTCATCACCGGCTTAATGAAAACGACACACCCGATGATGACGGCGAACACCGCAGCCAGCAAAACTGCACCGGCCGCGGTGTCCTTCGCCGCTTTTGCCAGCGGATGTATATGCGGATGCGCCAGATCTACCGCAGCTTCCACTGCTGTATTCATCAGCTCCGTCACAAGAACCAGAAAGACAGCTGTTAATACAAACATCCAGTCCGTTCTGGAAATCCCGAAAAAAAAGCCGGCTGCACACATCAAAATGGCGACTCCTGTATGAACTCTTACATTCCGCTGAGTCCGCAGCCCGTATACGATTCCTTCCGCAGCATTGCGGAATACCATCCCCCAGGAGCGCCTTTTCATTATCGTGTCAACCCGGCTTGGGCGAGTACCGCTTCCTGTTTGCCCATCATTTCGGCTTCGCTGGCTTCATCCTGATGATCATATCCAAGCAGATGCAAGAAGCCATGAACAAACAGGAACCCGAGCTCACGTTCAAATGAATGGCCATATTCTTCACTCTGCAGAATGGTCCGTGGAACAGAAATAATAATATCCCCCAGCACATCAGGCATTTCTTCCATTTCCTCATCCTCGTCCAGTTCGTAGATGATATCCAGCTCCTCATCCACAGTCTCATTCATTGCAAAAGACAATACATCTGTTGGACGATCAATGCCGCGATAGTCACGGTTCAGCTCATGAATCTGCTCATCATCTACGAAAGTCAGGGCTACTTCCCCGTCCGCAACACCCTCTGCTTCCCCTGCAAGGTTCAGCAGCTGTTCCAGCATTGCAATCATCGGTTCGGTAATTTCTTTATCCTGTTGTTCATTATTCCAAGCTAGGTTAAGACTCATTCTTTCATACTCCTGTCTTCTCATATTAGCGAATCAACCTGCTTCAGGCGAGGTTGGCTTCGGTTTCTTCATTTCTTCCGGATATTCAATCCTGGAGTGGAATATGCCCATAACGGTTTCCTTAAGGGTCTTGGCGACGATATCCAGCTCCCGCATCGTCAGATCACAATCGTTAAACTGATGATCGTCCAGCCGACCTTTAATAATCTTTTCGATCATGGACTCCACTTGTTCCACAGTAGGTTTCCGTAAGGAACGAACCGCAGCTTCCACGCTGTCAGCAATACCAACAATTGCCGACTCTTTGGACTGAGCCTTGGGACCCGGATAACGGAAATCATCTTCCGTAAAATCAGGTTCTACTCCTGCTTCCTCAGCCTGACGCAGTGCTTTGTGATAGAAATAATGCAGGAAAGTTGTTCCATGATGCTGCTCAGCAATGTCCCGAATAGGCCTTGGCAGCTTGTAGTCCTTCTGCATTTCCACACCATCGCGTGCGTGAGCCACGATAATGGACTTGCTCAGCTTTGGATCAATCGAATCATGCGGATTTTCCATATTGTTTTGATTTTCAATAAAATAAATCGGTCGCTTGGTCTTGCCAATATCATGGTAATACGAGCCGACCCGACATAACAACCCATTGGCACCGATTGCCTCCGCGGCGGCTTCTGAAAGGTTTCCTACCATCACACTGTGGTGATATGTGCCCGGTGTCTCTGTTAGCAGTTTGCGCAATAGTGGGTGATTAGGATTAGACAGTTCCACCAGTTTCAGCGCAGACAAGATGCCAAACGAGGTTTCAAAAAACGGCATCAGCCCAATAACCAATATGGCGGTCAGTACGCCACCGGCAAACGCAAATCCGATGCCGTACAGCGTTGTCGTCCGGTTCCAGTCACTTGAGTCAATCAGAGCCAGCGTGAAAACTGCGATCGATCCGAAAAGACAAACCATAATGGCGCCTTTCAGGATCGTAGACCGCTGACTTGCCCGATGGGTGGCGAAGATCGCAACAAACGATACTAACACGGCGAAGAATCCAAGTTCAAAGTCAAAAATCTGACCCTGATGTGTATTCAAAATAATGCTCGACAGCATGCCGATAATAATCGAGCAGACAAAGGCAAGCGATGTATCCAGCAGCAATGCAATTAGCATGGCTCCTACGGCAACAGGAGCAAGAAAGCCTACGTATGAATTCTCACTGGTCTGGAGTATCGCAGTAACATGCATAACCACAATCGTAATGATAAATATGAGAACAAGCATCAGCAGCTGAGCATTATTATATTTGAAATGCGTTCCGCTGAATTGCTGAATGTACATGAGAATCGCTGCAGACAACAGACAGGACAGCATAAGTAGTCCAAGCTGAGGCCAATAGTTCACTTCGTTTTTCAGCAAATCGTTCTCGCCCAGAAGGGTGTACATCTCCGGGGTAATCATCTCACCCTTGGCAACAAGCGTATCGCCTTGCTTGATAAACACCGTTTGAGTGTTCTCACGAGCCTGTACTTTAGCTTCTTTTGTACCCTCTTCATCGTAGAAGCGGTTGGACGTCACTACAAGACGAGCAAGCTCCTGCACAACCTCACGCTGCGTACGCTTGCTTAAGGAGCTCACACTCACCATCTCGGCCACTTTGGCACGAGCTGTTGTTGCCTCACTAATCTGGTCGGTCATTAATCTGGAGACGATATCCCGAGCGACGGCCTTCATCTCCTGAATATCATCCGAAGTCAGACGTGAAATTTTGATATATGTCTCTTCCGGGATGCGGTAGCTCTGCTCCTGTACCACATTTCTGATCTCTTCCAACAGAGTTTCGGAGTATGTACCCGCTTTCCGGTTGTTGTTGATAAAGTTGGAAACAAAGTCTTTCTGACGCTGTGGTATTTCATCACGATAGATGTCAATCTTGTCCTGACTGGAAATCTGATCATCCTGATTCAGTCGATCAATACGATCAAGCAGAGTCGTTATCAGATTTTCGTTCCGCATCTGCACGATCTGAAACATCGGCTGCACACGTTCAGCAGCTTCTTCTTGCGCTTTCAGTGTAGCCTTGGTATTCGGGATCTGCATGGGCGCAGCAATATTGACTTCACTCCGTGTGCCTTCCTGGATATCATACCGCTCAGGGAGCAGCTTGGAAGCAAGACCCACGTAGAAGAGGATCACCAGAAACAAAAACAGAAGATAGCGTGCCCACACGCTATACTTCCATCCTGTAGCTCTATTTTGAAAAGATTTGCCTTTTGACAGTTCCTTCGAGGTCATCGAGACAATCCCTTTCTATTCTTGATTTTCTGCGGCGTGGTTATAGGCGACGATAATTTTCTGGACGAGGGAGTGCCGTACAACGTCTTGCTCGGCAAAATAGACAAATCCAATCTCTTCCACTTGGCCCAGGATTGTATTTGCCTCCACAAGCCCCGACTTTTTGCCGCGCGGTAAATCGATTTGTGTCACGTCACCAGTAATGACCATTTTGGAGCCAAAACCGAGACGGGTCAGAAACATTTTCATCTGCTCCGGTGTCGTATTCTGGGCTTCATCCAGGATAATAAACGAATCATCCAGTGTACGTCCCCGCATATAGGCTAGAGGTGCAATTTCAATCAAACCGCGCTCCAGTGCTTTCGCAGTCTGCTCTTGTCCCATAACATCGTACAAAGCGTCATACAGCGGCCGTAAATAAGGATCAACTTTTTCCTGAAGATCACCAGGCAAGAAACCAAGACTCTCTCCCGCTTCAACTGCAGGTCTTGTGAGCACGATCCGCTTGACGCTTCCTTCCTTAAGTGCTGCCACAGCCAGCACAACAGCAAGATACGTTTTACCTGTACCGGCAGGACCGATACCAAATACAACATCACGTTTTTTAATTGTAGTTACATAGTGTTTCTGTCCAATCGTTTTAACACGGATCGGCTTCCCACGGTACGTCGTTGTAATCTCGCCTTTGAACAAATCCAGAAGCTGGTCTGCACGCAGTTCTTTTGCCAGCTCAATGGCATACTTAACGTCCCTTTCGGTTAACACGTATCCGTTACGTACCAATTGCAACAACACATCAAATAATTGTTCAAGCGATTCTACATTCTGAATGTTGCCATGGATTACAATCTCCGCTTCACGGGATGCGATCTGGGCAGGAATCTCGGATTCAATTTGTTTCAGAAAAATATCTTGGGGTCCAAAAAGAGATTGACCCTCTCCCGCACTTTGGAGGGAGATTCGTATGCTGCGTGTTTGCTCTGACAAATAGCCTCATTCTCCTTGACTATGGACTAACGGAAGTTCTTCCGCAATGCTTTCTTCCACTTCAAATAATACTTTCATATAAACTTTACCATTCTCTTTCTTCTCATGCAAAATTTTTTCGCTTAAAATTTTCGTTCCTTTGCCGTTTTTAGCGATAATATCGTTTCTTGCTCCTTCCAATCCTTTCGTTCTAGCCCATTCAACCGTGTGCTGCTCCTCTTGTTCCCGCGTTTCCAAATCTTTCTCTGTCAGCCATCCCATGGGAAGTGTGAAGGATCTCCAGGTCAGCGGCTTATGATCACTTTCGGTATCAAATGTGGTAAAAGGCGTATTCCCGTATCCCCAGAGTTGTACCGCCCATTTCCCCAGCACAATGTAAAAACGTTCCTTGCTTTCTCCAGTCATTGTATTATGTTTCTGCACAAGAGGGACTTCGACTTGATATTCACGCCATACCAGTCCGCGCACTTCCCCTTTGGCAACAATGGTCTTTGTATTCTCTTCATCTCCCAAAATACCGGATATCAGGACCTGTCCCTTCTTGACACGCATGTCCTTCTGCACGACAGGGCGCCCCTGCTCGGCATAAATTTGAGTGATTACAGCATCTGTTTTACTGACCAAGTGTCTCGGGTTCAGCAGTGGTTCACGCTTGGGCTGTGCTGACTCCACAACCTGGATGGTGATGGTTGTCCCTTCTTTGCTCACCCCGATCCAGGTTACATCTGGAAGAGCCAGCGCGAGCTGTCTGGAGAGCTTGTCCTGGCTTTGCAGCCGAAATCCCCACTGGAAGGGATAGATACCTTCTTTCTTTGCTGCTGCGAGCACTTCATCCGTGGGAATCGTCACATTGCCTTTCACTTCTACATCCCAAACCATCGATGACAATGCAAACAGAGCTGCTACAAAAAACAACATGCCGCCCAGAAAGAACTTCCTTCTTAGCAAACGGGCTGCAAAAAAAGGAAACCCACTTCGGTGTGTCACCTTTACCCGGCAGCCTGTCCGTTTCAGCAAAGGACGCAGCCTGAAAAAATGCGGTAGCAGAATATTCATTTCTGCCTTGCGTCCGTCATGGGCACGCAGGTCCCATACTTCCAGTCCCTGCTCTGCCAGCGTATTGATTAATGCTTCAATATCCCCCCCAGTAACCGTGATTCGGACTGCTCCGCGCAGTTTGTACAGACTGGGCTGCTTCATCCGTTCCCCTCCGCTCCATTCATATGAATATCCAGAATTGTTCCTTCAACAGCTACTTCATCCGGCAAAATATTTCGAATCATCAGTTCAGTCCCTTTGATCTCCAACTGACCCTGTGAGAGAGCCAGAACGATGCGATCCGGTGTAAAATGAATGACACCACGATGATTCTCTATATACAATTGCTTTGTGCCGATCAGGGTTAACCGTGGCATATCGTAAAGCACGTCCTGCGGCAGATCCAGAACTTCACTGGTCCATCTGCGCAGCTTGCGGCTGATCCGGGTCATTCGAAGGTCTTCCCCCTTCCTCTACAGTTCAACTTATGCGCAGATTCCTGAAATTATGAAAACTACGGAACGTGTTAGATGTGAAAATAAAAAGAGGCCTAAACAGAAAAAAGCCGTCGTCTGGGATTATGCTCACCAGAGACGGCTTTTCACTTATTAAAACCATATGAAGTTATAGTTTGCCTCGTGTCCCAAAGGGTTGTTTAGAGCGCGGAGAACCGAGAACTTCTGCCCACAACACACCAGTACGAATGTCTTCCCGGCGAAGCTGGGACGTTCCAGACTCACTGGATGAAACTTCATCCCAACCCGAGTCAGACACAACCGGTGTATTTGCAGTAGAAATACGATCCAGTCGCTCTCGAATTTCACGTTGTCGTTGCTCCATCACTTTCATTTGTTCTTCAAGCGAGTTTGCCATTCCACCCAAAGAACTCCGTCCTCCTAAATCGTCATCAACGGGACGAGCAGATGTCGTCGCCGGCTCTGAATAGGTTTGATCATAACGATCATCATACTGATCATCTTCATACTGATCATCTTCATACCGCTCATCGTACCGTTCGTCATACTGCTCGTCATAGCGGGGATCAGAAGGAGCCGATGACTGCTGCGGTGCAGTATTCCCCCGCGAGCGATCATCCCGATCTGAATCACCACTCCCTCCAAACGTTGGCATCCCGTTACTTGGACGCTTTTTATTCGGATCAGCCGACTTGGCTGCTTTTCCAATGAAGGAAAAGAGTGCAAAAGCGATGACTGCTACAATATACAGATTGTTAAAAATCCATTCAAATAGGCCCATATGCACTCACCGCCTATCTTCCGTTTTTGGAATCACCCTGATCGTTGGAGTTCGAACCTTCACCAGGTTTTCCCAATGTGTTACGCATTTGAGTATCTGCTTCAATGTTTTTCAGGTTCATGTAGTCCATTACACCAATTTTACCGCTGCGGAGTGCTTCAGACATTGCCAGAGGTACTTGAGATTCGGACTCAACCACACGCGCTCTCATTTCCACTACGCGCGCTTTCATCTCTTGCTCTTGAGCTACGGCCATAGCACGACGTTCTTCCGCTTTCGCCTGTGCAATACGTTTGTCAGCCTCTGCCTGCTCCGTTTGCAGGAAGGCACCAATGTTTTTACCTACATCCACGTCCGCGATATCAATAGACAGGATTTCAAAAGCGGTACCTGCATCCAGACCTTTGGACAATACGGTACGGGAGATGAGATCCGGATTTTCCAGGACGTCTTTATGGGAATTCGAGGAACCGTTCGTACTTACGATACCTTCGCCGACACGGGCGATAATCGTCTCTTCACCCGCACCACCGACGAGGCGGTCAATATTGGCACGAACCGTAACCCGTGCTCTTACTTTAACTTCGATACCATCTTTGGCTACCGCAGAAACAATCGGTGTTTCAATAACACGTGGGTTTACACTCATCTGTACGGCTTGCAATACGTCACGACCTGCAAGGTCGATCGCTGCTGCACGTTCAAATTCGAGTGGAATGTTCGCACGTTGTGCAGCAATCAGGGCGTTAACAACTCGGTCTACGTTACCACCGGCCAGGAAGTGACTCTCCAGTTGGTTCATTGTCAATTGAAGTCCGGCTTTAGTTGCTTTAATCAGTGGATTTACGATCCGGCTAGGCGTTACACGTCTTAGTCTCATCGCTACCAGCGTGATAATCCCCACGCGTACGCCCGATGCAAGGGCTGAGATCCAGAGCATCACCGGGAAAAAGCTGAAGAATACGCTCAATACGATAATCGCAACTACCGCAATGAGCAAAACCGTAATCAAGGTTGGTTCCATAGTCAAAATTCCTCCATTTGCAATTTGATTTTTGTAAGAAACATGATAAAGACGGTGTGGAACTTTGCTGCTGTGCATTGATTCACACCACTCCACTAGCAGCCTCCGTAGAATGGTTATGTACATTGCCGAAGCTTTAATCAACTCCGGCAACAGAGCGGGCTACACCGGTAACGCTTGTTGAACCACAATCCGGGTACCTTCCGCTTTGATCACAATAATTGGTGTATCAATCGGAATGAAATCTCCATCCGACACCACATCGACGCGTTCTCCGTTAAATATCGCTGTTCCCGAAGGACGAAGTGGAGTCAAACTGATACCCTGCAGACCGATCAACTCTTTGCGTTCTGTCGCCGAAGAGTATCCTTGATCAGCAGACAGCCTGTCACTTAATATGAATCGATTCCATATGCCTCGATCCTTAAACAGAATAACAACGATTGCAATGACTACCAGCGCGGCTCCAAAAGCAATACCTAACGATATAAATGCATCACTTGTATCATAGGCGGCTCGCACGACACCAGCGACAAGCGCAATCGATCCCAAAATACCCAGAATACCGAAGCTTGGGATAAACATCTCCAGAATCATCATGACGAGTCCGACAGTGAATAATACCCATGTCTCTGCTCCGGCAAAACCGGCAATGTAATTGCCTGAGAAATAAAGCACAAAGCACACGATACCAACAATACCCGGCACTCCGAACCCAGGTACAATCAACTCAATGATCACACCGGCTATTCCGAGGAATAGCAATACCGTCATGACGACAGGATTGGTGAGAAATGTGGATATGTTCTCTGCGGTTGTTCTCTGAACGGTGAACACATCATCCTGACTGTAACCAAGCCAGGCGGCGGCTTCTTCCGGCGTGTTGCTGATATGGTCCGCATAACCCACTTTCAGCGCTTCTTCGGCCGAGAGAGCAATAATTTCACCTTTTTCTTTGGTTTTATTAATCTCAGGCATCTCCACAACCATGTTAACATCCGTCATTCCGGCTGCAATTTTGCCGTCACGGCCACTTTTCTCAGCCGCGCCCTGCATCTTGCTCTTCCAGAATGCAACCAACTTCGGATCATCGACATGTTTACCCGTGCTGTCCACCATCGCTGCCGCACCAATCATGCTGCCTGGCGACATTACGATCTTATCTGCATTCAAAGCCAGAAAACTTCCGGCCGAGGCAGCATCTCCACGGACAAATGCAACGGTTTCAATTGGGCTTTCCTTAATTAAAGTACCTAGTTCTTCTGCCGTGTCGACACGCCCTCCCGGCGTATTGATATCCAGAACAATCAGGCCAGCATTCATCTCTTCTGCTTCCTTGAACCCACGTTCCATAAACTTGCCAAGTCCCTGCTCGATTGGTTTATCTACCGGAATGATATATACGGCGCCACTTTTCTCAGCTGCATGCGCTGACGGTGATCCAATCCAGACAGGAAGCAGCAGCGTCAGTAGCATCATGAGCATCAATGGCCCCGTAAGCTTCTTCCGGCGCTTTCCCTTCACAAATAGTCCCCCCTTTTCCATTAATGTTATACTGTCCAGCTTATGGTATTTATTACGTACAATGCAACATTTCGTTTCAAAATCTTAAAATTATATTTGAAACCGGAAGTAATTGCAACATTTTAAATCCATAATCATATATATTATCCATTTAAAAGCAATATTTGTGAATTTCCATGAACAAATGAGCGCTTTCCGATCACATTTCAAATTCCTGTAGAAACGGAGTACCGTATCAGTGATATAAAATGGAAAAAACACCCCCTGACAAGTCAGGAGGTGTTTATTGATTTGCTTTATTGCAGAAATTGTTGAACTGCTTGATTCACCAGTTTGCCGTCCGCTTTGCCTTTAACTTTCGGCATAAGGGCCGCCATAACTTTCCCCATCTCGGCTTTCGAAGAAGCACCGGTTTCCTGGATGGTCTGCTGTACAATAACTTTAATTTCTTCTTCGGAAAGTTGTGCGGGAAGGTACTGGATGAGTACTTCAATTTCCGCTTTTGCATTTGCCGCGAGGTCTTCACGGCCCGCTTTGTCAAATTCTTGGAGGGCATCTTTGCGCTGTTTGATTTCACGACTCAGAATATCAAGCACTTCGTTGTCATCCAAATCTCTTTTCAAATCTATTTCAAGATTCTTGATCGTCGAACGAATCAACCGAATGTTGGAGAGTCTGAACTTGTCCTTACTCTTCATCGCTTGCTTCATATCTTCGTTCAATCGTTCGCTAAGATTCATGTAGTTAAAATCCTCCTAAAACTTTCTCTTACGAGCAGCCTCGGACTTTTTCTTGCGCTTTACGCTTGGCTTCTCATAATGCTTACGTTTCTTCACCTCAGCCAATACGCCATCTTTAGCGATGGAGCGTTTAAAACGACGAAGTGCAGCATCAATAGTCTCGTTTTTGCGAACTTTAGTTTCAGACACCAGTTTTCCCTCCCTCCGACCAGACCGTCCAAGAGCAATAACACGGTTCATCACCTTTCATTATAGGCGAAAGGTAATAAAGGTGTCAACCTTAACGTAATGATCATTTATTTTATGTGAACTTCAGCTCCATATTCATGCCTTTTATGCATAAATGGATCAGTCCTGATTTAGAGTAACTTTAATCGTTTATTTGTGAGAGTCTGACAAACTTGTCAACACCCCAAGTCGGGTCCCACCAAGCAAATGATAGTGCAGATGATGAACGGTCTGTTCTCCATCCTTGCCGCAGTTATTAATCAGTCGGTAACCTGTTTCTTCCACACCGAGACGCTTGGCCGCTTCCTGCGCAGCCAAATGAATCTCACCGATCAATGGCAAGTCTTCCGCGGTTACTTCATTCATGGAAGCAATATGTTTCTTGGGAATAACGAGTACATGGGTCGGTGCAGCGGGATGGATGTCATGAAAGACGATGACATGGTCATTCTCCAGTACCTTATTGGAGGGAATGCTGCCCTCTACAATTTTGCAAAATAAGCAATCCATTGTTCATACCCTCCTTCGATTTTAAAATTATGTATACCCTTCTATCATACCGGAACTGAAAACTCACGTCCAATTTAACCTGTTCAGCTATGTGACTAAGATCGGAATTTTCAACAAAAAAACCTTTCACATCTTAGTGGACTGCTGAGCGTTCACCACAGATGAAAAAGGTCATTATACGCATCACACGTATTAATCCATCACACAATTCTATTAATAATAAGGTAATAATGTTAAGGCAGTGAGGCCAATCAGAGGCAGTACCAACCTATTGAACCTTCTGCGACCATAACCATAATAAGGGTAGGGGTAGGGGTAACCATAGCCCGGGAAGAATCCCCGTGCATGAGCAGGATAAGTAACCGGCATCATATTCGGTCCCCAGTTTGCGTTTGCATGATTAACCATGGCTTCATGCCCCACGGGAACAGCCAAATAAATCATGTCATCATCTACATTTTCCACGATGCCATCATAATGGGCACCGTCATGCATCTGTATACATACATAGCGATGCATGTGTTCCTTACACAGTTTCTTCGCTTCTACCTTTTCCACGATCAATCGCCTCCAGAATCTGTTCTGCTCTTCATCACCCTTTCATGGTATTCAGATCTGGGCGAAATGACACTGTGAATGACAAGAGTTCCAACATAAGTGCCTATTAAAAAAGAAAAAAGAAGCACCCCGTTGCAGTTTCCATGCGGAAGTCTGCTGTCGCGGACGTCTAACCAGGATTATTCCTGATCAGACGTCCGCCGGGGTGCTTAACATAAAGTTTGTCGGCTTAACTGTAGTATAACAACAGGATGAACCTGTATCTGTGAGCTATCTCACTCAACTGTTACAACGAATATATATAATGAGATTCAAACCAACAACACTCAATCAATCAGAGATCCCCCCTCAGGAACAACCTTGTACGGCCGGTTCCTGAGGGCATCCCAACCGAGGGTCATTCAATCGTATGTGTTCTGTGTTCAAGTTCCTATAATGTTTCCAATACTACGCGAGAGCCAGCTCCGGCTTCGCCCGCTGGAATAACTACAAGTTTGCGTGGCAAGCGTGCTCGCAGCTCCGGAACGTGGCTGATAATACCGACGGCAAGACGGTCATCATGCAGTTTTTCTAACGATGTAATGACGGTATCCAGCAATTCAGGGTCAAGTGTACCAAAGCCTTCATCCAGGAAGAAAAATTGCAGCGGGTACTGGCCGCGCAGCTGAATCTGGGCAGACAGAGCCAGGGCCAGTGACAACGAGGTCAGGAACGTCTCTCCACCAGACAAGGTGGACACCGGACGTTTGACTCCACCGTTTGCATCATCACAGATGACAAAGCCGCCGCCTGAATCCACCTCAAGTGAATAACGTTGTTTGGTCAGGAAGCGCAGACGCTGTGAAGCAGCCTGACTGACCTGCATCAGCTGTTCTTCTGCAATATACTCGACAAACGCATTACCTCTGAAAGCTGCTTGCAGTTTGCTAAGCATCTCACCTTGTCGGCTGACTTCCACCCGTTTGTTCTCCAACTCCGTCCAGCGAACATGTCGCTGCTGCACATCTTCCAGATCCCGTTCTGCACGCGCCTTGGCTCTAAGTGCCGCTTCATCCTCTGCACGAGACTGCTTCAGTCGCTCAGTGCATGCCAACCATTGTTCCTCGGATACAACAGCACCGCCCAGTTTTTGTTCCAGCTCACGCAATTGGGAAACAAGTTCACGATCACGCTCCCGATGCTGCTGAATTTCCGCCGCCAGCCGCTCTGCTTCCTGGGAAGGAAGGGCTGCTTCCACAACGGCACTCTCGGAGTCAAATGGCGATTGATCCAGCAATTGCTTCCAGCGTTCCTGTGCCTGCTGCAAATGCTCTGCTGCCGAGGCTGCTGCTTGATGAGCCATGACATCCCTCTTGGCCGATTCCTGTTTCAACGCATCCGCTTCCTTGAAACGCTGGGCTGAATCGGCAGCAATTTTCCGCAGCTCATCCAATCGAGTCTGAGCCGCAGCAATCAAATCCTCGACCCGCTGCTCGCCAACCCATTGGCGCAAACGTTCTTCCTTCTCGGCGAGCTGTTTGCTGTTCCCTTGCCATTCCGTTTGCCACTGGATCAGCTGTTTGTCCAACTCAACCAGCTTCTGCTGGAGGGACTGTACGAGCTGTTCCTTTTCCTCAAGGAACGTCACACTTTTGTTCAGCCGTTCCTTGATGTCTTCTGCGCGCGCGTCGCGCTCCTGCATCGCCTGGTGGAGGGCCATGGCCTGCTCTTGGGCGATGCCTGGCAATTCCGCGGCCCAGCGGCCGTGCAATGCGGCTGCGGCGGCCTCGCTCTCGGCCAACCGGCGCTCCGCCTGGGCGAGTCCGGCTTGGCCGGCCTCCTGCGCAGCCGCCGCTTCCATGCGGCGCTGCTGCGCGCCTGAAGCCGCCTGCTGCAACGCGGCGGCTTCCGCTTGCAGCGGCGCTGCGGCTGCGGCCAGCGCCCGCGCGGCTTCGCGTAGCGCGGCGGCACGCTCCGCCCAGTCCGCCGGGGAGCGCCCGTGTACGGGCGAACCGGCGGGCTCCGGCTCCGCAGCCGCAGGCGCGGCCTCGGCTGCGGCCGGGGCTTCGCCGGCCGCAGCGCCAAGCTGCGTCAGCAGGCTGCGACGTTCGTGCAGCTGCTGGCGCAGCCCAAAGCGCAGCTCCTGCAGCTCCTGCAGCTCCGCATGCAGGCTGCGCAGCAGTTCCAGGTCCGCATCGCCTGCGGGCGGACCTTCTCCCGGCGGCGCCGCCGGGAGCGGGTGGTGTGCGGAGCCGCACACCGGGCATGGCTCGCCGTCGCGCAGCTCGGCGCGCAAGGCGGAGGAGAGCCGATGCAGCTCCTGCTCACGCATGGTTCCGCGCAGCTGCTCCTCCGCCTTGGCCAGCAGGCTCTGTTCGCGGCCAATGTCCTGCTCACAGGCAAGCAAGGCCTCCAGACCCATTGCCGCCTTTCCGATCAGATGCTGACGCTGTTCACTCAGACGGCTCTCTTCCTGGGCAGCCAGCTTCAGCCTGTCTGCCCCCTGTTCAGCCGACTGCTTATTAGCTTCCATCTCAGCCTTGTTTTGGCGCAATTGCTCCGCCGCAGTATCCAATCGATGCTTCAATTCCAGTGCGGCCTGCAGCTGTCTGCGTTCTTCGGACTTCACTTCATTCGGCTTGAGGCTTTCCTGTAATTCTTCCCGCCGTTTGCGGCCACGCTGCTGTAGTTCTTTCTCCTTCTCCAGCTGTTGTCCGATGACACTCTGCTCAGCCTGCCCTTTGTCCAAAAGCTGCTTAAGACGTGTACGATCCTCACGGAGCCCGTCACGTTCCCGCTGTAACTCCTTGGCCTGTTCCAGCTGTTCCAATCGAAGCAGCAACT
Source organism: Paenibacillus sp. E222 (assembly GCF_013401555.1). NCBI lineage: Bacteria > Bacillati > Bacillota > Bacilli > Caryophanales > Paenibacillaceae > Paenibacillus > Paenibacillus sp. E222. Next base: position 3,353,614 of record NZ_CP058552.1, on the reverse strand, counting down.
TTGGTTCTTCCTCAGCCATCTGTACACGGGCCGTTTCGGCCTTCTCGGCTTCCAGTACAGACAGCCGTTCATGTTCCACCGCTTGCTGGTGAGCAATGCCGGCTGCATCCTCACGCAACTTCTGCTGTGCTGCTGCATCACGCATCGTCTGCAATGAAGGGAGGATCGCATCTGCCGCCCCGGCCTGTTTCAGCCGTTGTTCCCCAGCTTCGATCTGTGGTGAACGTGCTTTCAGCTTTTCGTGTTCCTCCATACGAGCTTGACGTTCATGGCTTAACTCACGAACTTTGCCAAGCTCTTCAGCTTCCTTCATCGCTTCATCAAGCGTTTTGCGTGACAATTCAGACTGTTTCACAGCAGCTTGAAGAAGAAGCTCCGTTTCTGCCAACGTCTCTTTGCTCGCATTCCCAAGCCCCTGCTGCTCCGCCGCCAATGACTGATGAACCATATCATTATCCTTCACCCGCCGGCTGAGCTTGATGGCAAGCTGATCTCCATACTTCTCCAAATGGAATAAACGTTGAAGCATCTGGCGTCTTTCACTGCCTTTCAGCGATAGAAACTCAGCGAATTTACCTTGTGGAAGCACAACGGCTCGCGTAAAATCATCCATTTTCAATCCGATTACATCTTCAACGCATCGGTTCACGTCTGCCAGTTTATCAGCCAGCACCTGTTCCTCTCCGTTGACGGTCTCAATGAATTTGCTGATGGTGTTGCTCACCGAAACCTCATTGTTTCGTTTGAAACGTCGTTCCACCCGAAATCTTCTTGTGCCTTCTGCCGATACAAGTTCAAATGTAAAAGCAACGGACAACGAATCCTCAGCGTGATTCATGATTCCCTGGGTACCATTAACCGCACGTTCCACTTTTCCGTACATCGCCAGCGTAATCGCGTCGAGCAAAGAAGACTTCCCACTGCCTGTAGGACCAAAAATGCCGAACAGTCCCGTTTCCGTCAATACGGTAAAATCAATCTCCTGAGCCTCCCGATAACTTTGCAGGCCAGCAACTTTCAATAAAATCGGCTTCAATTTCCCTCGACCTCCTCACGCACACCCGGCTCGTCCTCATCGACAAGTTCCAGGAACAGTTGAACCAGACTGTCTTCAGGTAATGCCCCACCTGTCTGACGCTGATAAAATTTGCGGAAAAGCTCATGTACCGGAAGCTCGGACCGTTGCTCCAAAAGCCCTGCGGCTGCCATCTCGGGATACACCGGACGGATATGGATGATCCCGTCATGCGACTTACGGAGCTGCTGGATTTCTTTCAGAGACATGGCGTCATCCAGCCATACTTCCATATCAATAAAAGCCTGAGGATCACGCCCTTCATCCAGCCATCGATAAACTTCAGCCAGACCGCCACGCGCCTTCCAGCGCACAAGTGGACGTCCGGAGGTCAACAGCACTTCTTCCACGCTTGCGGCACCCCCTGGTGCCAGATCAACCATGGTGACGGACTTGCTCTGCCCCGCTTCGGAGAAACTGTAGGCCAGTGGAGAGCCACTATACCGTATCACACCGTCACCTTTTACTGCCTGCGCACGATGGAGATGCCCCAGTGCTGTATATTGCGCACCTGTTGACAATGCAGAAGGGTCGACCGTATAGGCCCCCCCTACCTGAATGGGACGTTCCGAATCACTCTCCACTCCGCCCAGAACATAAATATGACTCATCGCCAAATTCACCGTATCCGGACGAAAAGAAGCAGCCAGACGCTGCATTAACATGCCAACCCGGCGACTGTAAGCCTGACGAAGCACATTCTCGTCCCCATCCGTTGTCAGCAGTTCGTTCAGTCGCGCTTCCGAGGGATATGGCAATGCAGCAATCTGCGCAGTCTCTCCAGTTCGCTTGGCATGGATCGTAACTGCTTCTGAAGTAGGCATACCTACAAGTGTAATTCCCTGTCTGTTCACAAGCGGGGTCACCGAAGCCACTCGCTCCGGCTGATCATGGTTTCCCGCAATCACCACAAGAGGTCTCCCTTGTTCCGTCAGACGCGCCGCAGCCTCATAAAAAAGCTGTTCCGCCGATGCAGGCGGATTTACAGAATCATACACGTCTCCAGCCATCAATATGGCATCTGCCTGCTGCTCATCCGCGAGCCTGACAAGCTCATCCACAAAATCCTCCTGCTCTCGCAGCCGGCTCCGTCCCTCCAGCGTTTTCCCTAGATGCCAGTCCCCTGTGTGCAAAATACGCATCGTCCGTTCAACCCCTCTCTCATGCAAAATCCGATGATACAAATTCATCCCGCCGTTTTAAATTTCACTTTATAATTTCACAGCATGTCCGCCATCAAAAAAGTACAACCACTTCCGGTCGACCTTCCGACCCAGAATATCCTCAATAGCCCGGGCATACAGCTCCAGCTGGAAACGATAGTTTTCCGTCAGTTTGTCCAGTCCACCCCGATGCTCCAACACCCGATCTGTCTTGTAATCGAGCAAAACAAGCTCGCCATCCACTTCATACAGGCAGTCAATAATCCCCTGTACCAGCACGGTCTCATTTTCAAGTGATGCCTGCATCTTACTGTCTTCCTCCAACGTTTGCATGCCAGCATCTGGTAACAGATTATGGAGCCATTCCGCAGGAGAATGATGTGCCGGGAGTCCATAAATAAACGGGATCTCCCGTTTCACCCACTCCGCACGCAACAGTTCTGTCCCAGGCTCTGTATTGAAAAATCCGGCCAGTTGATCAGACTCAATAACCTCTGCCTGATGAGGGAGCAAAATCTGGAGCTCAACTAACCGCAAAAGTGTCTGCTCAACGATTTGCGAATCAACGGGTGAACCATCTACAGGAAGATGCTGCATCAACGTATGATACACCGTTCCTCGTTCGGCTCCAGTCAATTGTTTCTCCTCCATGAATTTGGGACGACGCAGGTGCAATTTAAAGGACGAACCTCCATCCTTCACTTCATACCCCTCAGAATCCACGAACGACGCAGATTGTTCTTCAACTTTCTCCATCATCTGTAACGACTGGTGATTCTGCATGGCTAGCAATGTCTTCAGTTCGGTAACCGATGTGCTGGCAGCTACTTGCGTTGCTGCTAGATGAGGATACGTCCAAGAAAGCCGTTTATCCACTTCACGAAGCAGCTGTACACCCTCTTGCTGACCTATTGTAGATACATCTTCCTCACTGATGTCTCGTGGAGCTGCATCTTGTGTGTCCTCCATCATCTCTTCTTCAGTTGAGGAAGGAAACAGCTCCACAGGCTGAACTGCTTTTAGGGCAGCAATTCGATGTTTCCGCACTTCTGTCATGCCGTCTTCTTCACCAAGTGTCTGATCCACAACTATTTCCCGGGATACTTGATCAGCAGAAATGACGGAAATGCCCCAACGTGATTCATCATCCACAAGGCAGGCAGCATATGAATCAGTGCCTCCCGCAAGTGCACGCAGCAAAGCTGCGTCTGGATGTCTCATCAAGGATGGACCGATCCAGTCCAGATAGCTACGTCCGGCTGCAAGAAGATAGTCAGGCAATACCCGTTCCGGACTGTCCTTAATCTGAGACCAAGCCACTGCCTTTTTAACAACATCTTTCACCGTACCAACGAGAATCATTTTCTCCTTTGGACGGGTCAGGGCCACATAGAGCACCCGCATCTCTTCGGCAAGCAGCTCAAACTGGGCACGACGACGAATCGCCAGATTCGCCAAGGTTGGATAGGCAACCCGCTTCTCACGATCTACAAACCTCGGGCCAAATCCCAGCTCCTTATGCATCAGAAACGGCGAATTCAGATCCTGCTGATTGAACATTTTGGATATGCCCCCGACAAAAACAATAGGGAACTCCAAGCCCTTACTTCGGTGAATTGTCATGATGCGTACCGCATTATCCTGCTCACCAGAACCACCTGCTACGGTGCCGAGATCTCCCCCATTCTCACGTAGTCTGGACACATAAGTCAGGAAGCGGAACAATCCACGATTGGCCGTTGCCTCCTCATATTGCCGCGCGCGATCATATAGAGCCTTCAAATTACTTTGACGCTGCATGCCTCCAGGTAGGCCACCAACCCAGTCCAGATAACCCGTTTCCCGATACATACGCCAAATGAGTTCACTCAGGCTGCCTTGTCTCGCTTCAAGCCGCCACTGTTCCAACTGACGCATAAAGCGAATTAACTTTTGTTGCAGCTCTGTGCTGGTACCGTTTTCCTTATCTGCATCATCGCTTATACGTCCACCCATACTTGCATCTGTACCGGCATCCAGAACCTCATCTGTATCTGCCTGAACAGAGGATTCATGTATGTCTTCGATAGCGTCTGCCTCGGCGGATACTGCCGACTCCCGCTGCCCCTGTTCCATTTCTGACCAGACTTCGGGCCATTGCAGCTGGATTGCAGATGAATTCGAATTTGAAACTTTCTCACCATGCTGCCCGAAAACATTCAACGAACTAGTGAATGCTCCTGTAGCTGAAACAACAGCATCATAGAAAGACTGTCGCTTGTCCCCAAGGCGAATCTGAGCCAGTTCCTCTTCATCTAGTCCGACAATCGGCGAACGAAGCACGGAAGCAAGCGGGATATCCTGCCTTGGATTATCCACAATCTGCAGCAAGGACAACATCACTTCCACTTCCGTCGCCTGGAAATACCCTTTGCTTTGCTCCCCTCCGGCAGGAATACCCTGCTGTCTGAATTCCTCAATCATGAGTGGAGCCCACATCAGGGCAGAACGCAGCAAAATAACAATGTCTCCATAACGCGCAGGTCGCATGGATTTGAGGGCTTTATCGTAAACGTTGAGGGCTGGTTTATCCGTATCTCCAACCATTTCACGAATACGGCGAGCGATGGCCCGAGCCTCCAGCTGGGCGGTTTCGAGCTCGGCACTTTCCAACTCAGCAGAAGGCAGCGCATCCCCATTCTCGTCCGTGCTTTCCGTGAGATCAGGTCCTCCGCCTTGACGATCGATCAGCATGAGTTCAGGTGTGTAAGCCTCATCTCCAAGCGTCTCTTCCGGGAAAGTAGCTCCATAAGCGAGCTGCGCTCGTTCATCATAGGCAATCTCGGCTACCCCTTCATTCATGAGCTGCTTGAATAACATATTGACCGAATGGACGACTTCTGCACGACTGCGGAAGTTACGTGCAAGATCAATACGTCTTCCTGCATGCAATGAATCTCTCTCTCCGTCCACTCCCATATCCGAATTCGCTGCGTATTGACGATACTTGTTCAGAAACAGACCGGGTTCAGCCAGACGAAAACGGTAAATACTCTGTTTCACATCACCGACCATGAATCGGTTTCCTGGATTTTCTCTGGAAATCAGTCTGACGATATCTTCCTGCACTGTATTGGTATCCTGATATTCATCCAGCAGCACTTCATCGAAACGTGCCCGATATTCCATTGCTGCATCCGAAGGCATGGACAGCTCGGGGGTTGAATCCTCATGACGCAAAATATGAAGACAGTAATGCTCCAGGTCACTGAAATCGACCTGACCGCGTTCCTGCTTGGCCTGTCGATATCGCTCTCCAAATGCACTGACCAGCTTGGACAGTTCCTGCATTAGTGGTGCCGCCTGCTCCAGCTCCTGCCAGAAAGAAAACGCACTTCTTCCAAACAACGAGCCTTTCAAATCGGTAACGGCTTTTTTCGCAGCCTCACGCAGTTCCTTGACCTGTTCTTGTAACCCCGGGTCTGTCTGGTCCTTTTTGCAAGGCTTCAGCTTGCCAAAAGCTGCTGGCTGAAACACTTCAGGCAATCTCTCCCACGGCATGACCTCAACAGCTGACAGAAGCTCTTCGACCATTGCCAAATCTTCTTTTAATGTATCTGCATAAGGTTTCGGACCTTCCGGCTGCATCGATATGCTGATCCCTTGACGCAGCAGACCAGCAGCACCACTCAGGGCAAGAGCAGCATCACGCAAAATACTCTGAACCCATGCAGAATGCCCAAGTGCCTCGACACTTTCCACCTGAAAAGCAGAGGCCATCTCCGCAAGCCAATGATCCGGCCAGGAATGACTGCGTGAGAAATCATACAAACGCTGCACAAGTCGATGCATGGCATCATCGTTTCGTTCCCCACTGAACCAATCCACCAATTCGCGGAATGTACTGCCTTCGTCTTCTTCCCCATACTTTTCTTCAAACAACTGCTCCAACAATTCCTGCCGCATAATCTCGGCTTCATTTTCATTCAGAATCCGGAAAGCCGGGTTTAGCGGAATTTGCTGATAATAACGACGAATGACCTCCATACAGAATGAATGCAGAGTCGTAATGGATGCCCGCCCAAGTAGTGAAAGTTGTTTGCGCAAATGTTCTTCGGCAGGCTGCTCTTCAAGTGCACGTTCCAGCGCTTCCCGTATCCGCTGCTTCATCTCGGCCGCAGCAGCTTTCGTAAATGTCGCAACCAGCAAACGATCTACGCTGAATCCGCGGGAAGGGTCTGCAATCTTACGAATAATTCGTTCAACCAATACGGCTGTCTTCCCGGAACCCGCTGCAGCAGCAACCAGGATGTCTTCCCCACTCTGTGAGATGGCACTCCATTGGTCATCACTCCAGAAGCTTCCCTCCGGTTTTGGCATATTCGTCATGATGTTTCCCCTCCTTTGTCATGAGACAGCATGTCCCAGATTTGCTGTTTGCCCGGTTTGGATAACAGATTATATTCATTGCCTTCGATGTTTTCATCAAATTGACAGACTGGCTTGTACGGACAGAAGGTGCATGCAACCTCCTGCTGGATACGGTAAGGTTCAATCGCCACATCCCCATCGGTAATCCGTGTGCCAATCTCACGTATATTGCTGCGAACTGAAGCCAGCAAGGTATCCCATTGCTCTGGGGTAGCTACAGCGGCACTGCTATAAAAGCTGCCATCTGCCTTAAGCGCAACCGGAATAATGGCTGAGTAACCTTTGTCAAGGGTATTGTCCATTTGAGCGATCGCATCCCGGTCCGCAAGCAGCAAGCCTTTCATTTTGAACCGTTTCAGCAGTTCTTGACCTGCCTGCTCAGAAGTCATGCCATTCGCGGATTGAAGCAACGGGTTATGCACATGGAAATAGAGTGTTCCTCCAGGCATCGCCGATTCTCCAAGCCACTCCTCGGCAGCACTGAGCAGTACCTCCAGATACGTGAGCATCTGTAATGACAGGCCATAATACACTTCATGCAGTTTTAGATCGGTCTGGCTCGATTTGTAATCAATGACCCGCAGCAGTAAGCCGTTCTCTCCTTCAGCCACATCCACGCGGTCGATACGCCCGACAATCTCCATCACACAGCCATTTTCCAATTCAAAACGAAGCGGTGGCAGCGGTTTGCCTGGTCCAAAATCAAGCTCCAGCCCAATCGGTTCAAAGCTTCCCCGTCTGGACTGTTCACCCAGAATAACCGAAGCCCGGCTAACGATATCCTTCAGCTTCCGGAAGATGTAACCATATCGTTTCGTGCTAAGCAAAATCTCTCCCTGCAGCTGTGGTGCAATCTGCTCCACGGTGTGCTCCGCTTCCTTCCGACATTCATCCGGAGACAGACTGCCCCAACTGCGATTCTGCTCACGCAAACGTATGGCAAGCTGACTCAAGGCAGCATGGAACAATTGTCCAATATCAGGAGCTTGCAAGCGGTACAGCTGGCGCTCTTTCAGCCGCAGCCCATGGGATGCAAAATGGGAGAAAGGACACGCCACAAACCGCTCCATTCGGGAGACACTCGTCCTTACCTCTGTACCATATAATCTACGGCTCGTAGCGGTACGCAGAGGTAACGCCCGATTGCGATAAAAAACAGATCCAAGCAATTGCTCCAGCTGAGGTCTGCTTGTCTCCCGAGAGACATGCCAGTTATAGATCGCCCACCACATTTCAGGGATATCTTCTCCACGGCGCCATCTTCGCAATTGTCCAATGAGATAAGAGAGGCTCTGACCAGGATGGTTAACATAAGACCAGTGTACCTCTTCAGCATCCGTAACCGGCGGTTGGGCAAGCAATGGCTGCTCATGCAAACCGAACATTTTCCGTACATGTCGTACAATTTCCGAGGGCAGTAATGTTTTCCCTTCATCATCTGCAACGGGATGACTCATCCATAACTGCTTGCTCGCCGCGGTCAGGGCTGAATAGATCAGAAAGCGTTCGTCCAGCATTTGTCTTGTTGCTCCGGGACCAAGCCCCAAACCTCTCTCCGTTAACAGCAGCCGTTCCTGCTCGGTTAATACACCATCATCCTGAGGCACGGCAGGCAGTTCACCATCTACTGCACCCAGAATAAATACGTACTTGATATCCTGAAGACGTGTACGATCCATCGATCCAACCAACACCTGATCAAGCGCTGGAGGAACGAGTCCCAGTTTCAGTTCGGTCAATCCGGTCTCCATCAGCCCTGCAAACAGATCGATATCCAACCGTTCGGCTCCCATCATATCAACCATCTGATCTAATAGATCTAGGACGGCACCCCACATTTGACGATGCTCTCTCGACCGCTCCGGATCACCCTGGGCCTTGGCTTCTGCAGACATCTGATCCAGCTTCCAAGGAATCTCGGCATCTTCCAGTAGTCTATATAGCGCCGCACATTGGTCTTTAGCTGTCTTTGCCTTGCTTATTCGTTTCTCAAAAGCACCCAACGGGTCAACAATCACCGTTCGGCATTTTTCCATTAAGGACAGCATCTGCTCCCGGCCCCGGCTGCGGACATCCTGGTCGTTGTCTTCCAGAGACAGGCTGGGTACATACTTCCATGGCTTGCCATCTGTCCAGCGGTATCCGTGAATTCCACAAGCCAATATATAATTTTCAAGCTGGTCCATATCTTCACGCGTGATGGAACCGTCTCGTGGAAGCAGCAGATCCGTTTTTACACAGCGAAATACATCCTCATAACGCCAGCGACGGCGAACGATATCGAGTGCTGAACGAATAAATTCCGATAATGGATGATGTAGTTCATTTCTTCTCCGATCCAGAAAGACAGGCACGCCATAGTCCCTGAATAGGGGCTCAGCAATGTCGGCATATGTATCCAACTGACGAACAAGCACTGCCATATCTCGATAACGCGCACCTTCATCTTGCGCCAGACGACGCATCTCACGAAGTGCTCCTTCCATCTCAGCCCGGCGGTTCTCAGCAGCGTAAAGTCGGACACCTGCATCACGCCCCTCACTCTTCCAGCGAACTCTGCGATCAAAGCCAGCCTCCAAATGGGCCAGTCCAGGACTGCCCTCATATCTCGGCAAAACTTCCGGTTGAAGCACCGTTGTCTCATTAAGGACACCCAGATCCTCGGCCATGCCTTTGAGACGTGCGTATGCACTTGCTGTGGGATGGAACAGTTCCAATTCTCCTGGAAGTGCGCCGTGGTCGTATGCACGATCCAACGTCAATGCAATTGTAACGGAAGAAGCTTGCAGCATCAGTCTTCCAATGACACTCATTTCCTGCGGGGTAAATCCCTGAAATCCATCGATCCAGATCTCTGCATCTTGCAGCAACCTACTCTCCGGCAATCGCTCTGTCAGTTCAGTCAACGTGTCTTCATCATCGATATATAGTTCGGTTAATTCCTTTTCATAGTCACGGTATATAAGAAGCAAGTCATGCAGCTTGTCTCCCAGAATCGGTGCAGAAGAGGAAGTATTCATTGCGGAAAGTCCTTCTTCCAGTGAAGTAGGGTCAAGTTCATAACGTTTAAACTCACTGTATAAATCATTTAAATCTCCTATAAATCCCAGCTGACTGCCCGATGCTCCAAACAGCTTCAATTCTTCCTTACGACGCTGGAGCACTTTGTAGAGCAGCATTTTTTTGCCTTCAGCTCCAATGGGAATACGGGCAGAACCACCTGCCTCCTGCATGACCCGATAGGCCAATCGGCGAAAACCAAGCACTTCAGCACGCATGGTACCTTTAATAGCACCAGAAGAAACCAGCGACTGTTCGGTTCGAAACGAACTCTGTTCCGGGACTAGCAGAATCAGTGGTTTACCTTGTGGTTCCTTTTGAAGCAGGGATGTGATTTCCCGGGTAATCAGCGCACTCTTGCCGCTGCCTGCCCGGCCAATAACAAAGCGTACGGACATGTTTAATCCTCCAAACCATCACGAACAAGATTTTAATTCCCAGTATAACATATCTGACTTGGTTCGGAACATACGTTTGCCACTATCCGGCAATTCCAGAGAGCTTTTGCATGAGCATAGCAAAAAGGGGATATCCCATAAGTCATGAATATGACAGAGGACATCCCTTGTTAGCGTTATTTTGTACTAATGAACCTGAGACACGCTATGCGCTCCCATTAGCCCAGATCTAAGATCTAACGAATCACAGAGACGTTATTTCGGCGATTCGATCCATTTTTTATGTTTTGACACCGTTTGATGACGGAATAGCGTGACTGAGGTTCGTTAAATCTGGCAACCGTTGATAATCCACCTGTTAAGATGTGATAGGTTCGTTAGCGCATGGAGCGAAGTGGAATTCCTTTTGAGACAGCCCCTCTTTGCCAAAATAGATGAACGATCCAATACTGATATCGCTCGATTAATTCTTTTTGCTGCGTACTTCGAAGATGGCAAATTTCAGGTAATGACCTTCGTCTACCCCCAAAATTTGTGGGTGATCCTTACCAGCTGCTTTCCAGTCGATTAGACGAAGCACTTTGCCTGCATCCTCGGCTGCATCCGCAATGGTTTCCAGGAAGAGATCCGGACGCATGTGGTATGAACAGCTTGCCGTTACCAAATACCCGCCCTCATTCACCAGTTTCATTCCTTGCAGATTGATGTCCTTATATCCACGGCATGCGCCTTTGACTGCTGATTTCGTTTTGGCAAAGGCTGGTGGGTCGAGGATGACCACATCAAATGTTTTGCCACCGGCTGCTAGCGCTTTGGACGTATCCACTTTCTGTTCGCCAGCACGTGCACGTACGTTACGCTCATCGAGGCCTTTCACCTGCTCACGCAAGTATTGGAATGCATCCGCAACGACAAATTCAACCCGGTCTGTAAACCCGTTCAGTTCTACGTTGGTACGTGCACTTTCAATCGCATGCTCTGAGATATCCAGGCAGGTTACTTTTTTGGCTCCATATTTGCAGGCGTTCAATGTGAAGCTGCCGGTATGGGAGAAACATTCCAGCACAGTGGCCCCATCCCAATAAGGGAACGTCACAACCTTGCCGCTTTTATTCACAGGAAGCAGCTGCTGCGTACCATCCTGCTCAGTCTGTTGGAGCGTAATACCGCTCTTGTAACCCCAACCCTTCATAAGCGGTTCGATGGCTGCACGATTCTCGCGCTGGTCGAAGAAGTACCCTGTCTTCTGGCCTTCCACGATATCCACCTTAATGAGCAATCCGTTCTCCGTTACCGTGACATGACGCGGGCAATCCCCATACAATGGTCCTTTCGTCTGCTCCAAGCCTTCGAGTTCACGAATGGACACATCACTGCGTTCATAGATGCCTTCCGGCTGCATCACTTCAATTAGAGCTTGTACAATCGCTTCGCGGCAACGGTCCATCCCCAATGTGAGCAATTGAACAACAAGGATGCTGCCAAAACGGTCAACGATCAGTCCAGGCAGAAAATCAGCTTCCCCATAAACAAGACGGTATGCCTCCCCATCCTGGATAAAACGCTCCCGGTGGCGTAAGCAATCGCGGAAACGCGCTGCAAAAAACGCGGTGTCCATCTGTTCAAACTCCAAGGGTTGATAGGCCACGACTCGCACTGTGATTTGAGATGCAGGATTATAGTACCCTGTCGCGAGATAGCGACCTTGGTGATTCATTACGTTGACCAGATCTCCCGGCTCGGGGTTTCCTTCAACAGAGGCGATTTCATTGTTATATATCCATGGATGTGCATGTTCAAGCCGCTTTTTGCGGCTGCGTTCCAGTGTAACTGATGGCAAGATAGATCCACTTCCTTTAATTTATTGTTCAAAAGATAGGCTTGGTGTAAAGGTGACCGCTGCGGTGATGGATTGGACTTTCGATCACTGTTGTCTCCAAATTTTATTGATTTATTATTCAGAAGGTTAAAATTTGGAGACAAAGGCGAACGCTTCGCTTCTACAGTTCCAATTCCATCCCCTCCGCTACATTTGCAGAATCTCCGTATCTTTTGAATAGGGGTGCGGTAATTGGGATGACCGCTGCGGGGATGGATCGGACTTTCGATCGCGGTTACGTCGTTGTACAGATGAATCTCAAATTCCACAGTTGCCACTGCGATGACAGAACAACCTTCCGATCGCTGTTATCCCCAGATTTTTCTGATTCCATTTCACTATAGGAAAAATCAAGGGATAAAGGCGAGCACTTCGCTTCTACAGTTCCAACTCCATCCCCTTCGCTGCGTTTGCAGAATCTCCGTATCTTTTGAATAGGGGCGCGGTAATTTGGGTGACCATTAAGATAACTTATCGGTCTTTCAAACGCTGTTAACTTCAGAATTCCGTTAGCCTGTCATGGTTGTCCTTATTTACTCATAGGATGAGAATAAGGATATGCACGGAAGGAATGATGTTAACTCATGTTCAGAGATGTTGTGCTGCCCTTACTATACGGGCTTCTTATCTTTTTTGGCGGGATGAAGCTGATGGAAACAGCCTTACAGCGGATGGCCGGGCCCATGTTGGCTGGATGGCTGGGCCGTGCTACCTCTGCTCCCTGGAAAGGCATGGCTTTCAGTGCGGGCGCTACAGCCCTGCTGCAAAGCAGTACCGCCGTCACCGTGCTCACCATTGGACTCGCGAACGCCAGATTAATTAGCTACGGACGCACACTTGGCATTATTCTCGGCACCAACATCGGGACGTGCCTGACCACCGAGCTGGTCGGACTGCAGATCGGACGGGTTTCCCTGCCTCTGCTTGCCTTGTCACTTACAGGCTGGGCCGTCTTAGTTGTGCTTGGTGAACGAAATCAGCTCGCTCCTGAACGCACACGCCGGACGCTGTCTACCATGCAATACAGCTTTCTCGCTTCAGCCGGATTTGCCCTCGTTATGACAGGCATTCAAGTGATGCAATCCATTGCCGTACCCCTGCGAAGGTTGGGCGTATTCCAGTGGTTTCTGGATCGCTCAGCCGACAGCTTGTGGTGGGGCTTTCTGGCAGGTGCCTGCCTGACGGCGCTCATTCATAGCAGCGCAGCCGTCATCAGCATGGCGATTACGCTTGCAGCCACAGGCGTACTGCCTGTGGAGATCGGCATCGCCATTGTGATCGGGTCGAACGTAGGGACCTGTATCACCGCCGTGATTGCTGCCGCTGGCGGAGCATCCGCAGGCAAATTTGTCGCAGCCTCCCATGTCGTACTAAACATTGCGGGAGCGCTGCTATTTATGCCGCTGATCGGCCAGCTGCATGCAGCTTCGGCCTGGCTGTCAGCGGATAACGGGGCGCAGATTGCGCACGCCCAGACCCTTTTTAACGTCACCAGTTCACTGCTTGCCTTGCCGTTCTGTTACTTGCCGATTTGGCACAAAAAACCACCGGTCTCCACCCCAGTGGCGAAGTCACCCATGGCCTGATGTTCGAAACTCTCTCACTCTCGACAAAAAGTAGCGATACGTCACTCAATAGAAAACAGCTATACGTTAATGCCTAATTTGTTCAGTGCCACTCGTAAAATGTCATCGTTATTATCGTATCCGCTATGCTGCTGTCTGGACCAAGCTTCTTCCGGAGCGTACCAATCTACACCTTTGATTTCTTCAATCTGAGGCTGCAGATCGCCGCTTTCCGCTTCAACGAGATAATAATGAACTTCCTTGTCCACCGGACCAAACTCAGCATGCTGATACGTATAAGCAATGATATCGACGGGTTCTACAATTCGGCCGACCATGCCTGTCTCTTCCAGAATCTCACGCAGTGCGGTTTGTTCTACCGTTTCTCCAGCTTCCATTTTGCCCTTGGCGAGAGTCGTTTTGCCGTAGCGATCTACAATCAGTTGAATTTGGAGCTTTCCGTCTTCTCCCGTGCGGTAGACGACTCCGCCTGCCGAAATTTCTTTTTTATTCATGCTGCTCTCCCCCATTACGGAATTGACTTCATCTTTTTTGGAAAAAGAAGGACCTCATCTCCACGGGTACGCTCCCCAAGGAAATGAAATCCTTGTTCCTAACGCCTCGATTACATCGCTGCGGACTTGAGATTTTCCTCCAACACACGAACCAACGTAGCCTGGCTTTCATTCACACCCGCTTCGGTCACTTTGACACGGCATACCTTGCCGACCATATCCAGGGAACCATCAAAGACCAACTGAATGTAGTTGTCACTGTAACCGTGCAGTTTACCACTGCCTTCACGGCCCTTGGCTTCACCTTCAGGAATGACATCCAGTACTTGGCCCACAAATTGCTTGGCGTATGCCAGCTGCATTTGCTCGGATAGCTCAATCAGTTCATGCACGCGCGCATTTTTGACTTCCTCATCCACCTGATCCTCCATACGTGCTGCCGGTGTTCCAGTTCGTTTGGAATAGGGGAAAACGTGCATTTCGGAAAATCCGATTTTCTTCATCAGTTCATAGCCATTACGGAACATCTCATCCGTCTCACCCGGGAACCCTACAATAACGTCGGTTGTAATTGCTACATCCGGCATTGCTTCCCGAATGCGAAGCATTTTATTGTAAAACTCTTCGGTCGTATATTTACGGCGCATACGTTTCAATACGGTATCATCGCCTGCTTGCAGCGGAATGTGGAAGTGGCGCACAAGTTTGTCTGAACGTTTAATCACATCCAGCATCCGATCATCAATCTGACTGGCTTCAATCGAACTGATTCTAATACGTTCCAGGCCCTCTACTTTATCCAAGTCCCATAGCAGATCCGTCAGATCATAATTCTCCATGTCATCTCCGTACCCACCGGTATGTATGCCTGTCAGGACAATTTCCTTGTACCCGGCGTGTACGAGTTGATGAGCCTGTTGGATGATGCTGTTTGCTTCCCGGCTGCGGGAAAGTCCACGCGACCACGGAATAATGCAGAACGTACAGAAGTTGTTGCAGCCATCTTGGATTTTCAGAAATGCACGGGTACGATCGGCAAAATCCGGTACGTCCATCTCTTCAAACACCCGCGTTTTCATGATGTTACGCACAGCATTGACGGGTTGACGTGATTCCTGAATTTCATTGACATATGGCAAAATTTTGTCCCGGTCCTGTGTACCGATAACCAGATCCACACCAGGGATGTCCAGAATTTCTGCCGGTGAAGTTTGCGCATAACAGCCTGTAACGGCTACAATCGCATCCGGGTTGCGCCGAATGGCACGACGGATAATCTGGCGGCTCTTTTTGTCGCCGGTATTGGTTACTGTACAAGTATTAATCAAGTATACATCCGCTGTCTGTTCGTCAAAGTCTACCTGATCGTATCCTTCATTTTTGAACAATTGCCAAATCGCCTCTGTATCATAAAAATTAACTTTGCAGCCTAAGGTGTAAAACGCCACGGATGGCATAATTACATTCCCCCCATTTCTCCGGATTCATATAAGACACAAGTTAGCGCCGCCATTCCGGCTGTCTCGGCCCGCAAGATGCGTTTGCCCAGTCCAACGGATACAGCACCCGCCTGATCGGCTTCAATCGTTTCCCTCTCCGAGAATCCGCCCTCAGGTCCAACAACGATCAACACTTCAGCGCTCGCACCAGGTGCAAGCTGCTCCACAAACGGCTTCAATGCGTCTCTTAACTGCTTGCCGTTTTCCTTTTCATAACAATAACATACCAGACTGTAGCCCTCAAAAGAAGATAGCAGCCCTTTCCAGGAAAGTGGCTGCTCAACGGATGGAATGCGGTTCCGATGGCTTTGCTCAGCAGCTTCCTTGGCGATTTTACGCCACCGCTCCAACCGTTTGCCTTCTTTCTTGGCATCATATTGCACAATCGTACGCTCAGACAGGAAAGGAACAAATGAAACCGCTCCGATCTCTGTACATCTTTGGATGACCGTCTCCATCTTATCGCCTTTTGGCAAGCTTTGAGCCACGGTTACACGTATACGCGCTTCATGGTCCATTTCGAGGGGCTCCACAATATTCGCTGTTACTTGCTGGGCTTCGATGCTTTCAATCTCCACCAAAGCTTCTTTGGAGTTTCCGTCACTGACAATCAGTTTATCTCCAGGTTTACCACGCATCACTTTGCCGATATGGCGCGCATCATCACCCGTGATGACCACGGAATGTTCATTAAACTGTTCTGCAGATACAAAATAACGCTGCATTCGTCTATCCACCCATTCTGTCCTGTTATGACTGGAATTCACCCCGCCTGATGGCAGGCATGAATCCAATCGCCACAGATGATCATACAACTTTTATGTCTATCTGACCAGTATTTCAGTCCCATACACCATACGTTTCTAACGATATAAACCGATGATTATCCTTGCCAGATCCACATACATATTCTGGGCAAATTGATATAGAGGTTGAATCGTCGCATTTTGCAATGGTGGAATAACAAGGATCAACAGGAAAATAAATATGGACCATTGCTCCACCCCTTGCAGTTTGCGGCTGATTGAAGGCGGCAGAATATCCTCCAGAATTCGATATCCGTCCAATGGAGGCAACGGAATAAGATTAAAGAGAAAAAGGAAAAAGTTCGTCAAGTTAAATATGGAGAAAAACATGGAGATTGCCGTAAGCAACCGTTCATTCTCAATGCCACCCAATGCCCCCGAACCAACCAGGGACGCATAGATGATCGTACCGATGATCGCGAGCAGCAGATTGCTTAGTGGCCCTGCTGCAGAGACGATAACACCCATCAATCTTGGTTTGTCAAAGTTCGCCCGATTCACTGGAACAGGTCGTGCCCAACCGAATCCAGCAATAACGAGCAATAGCACCCCAAACAAGTCAAAGTGTACGACTGGATTGAGAGTAACCCGGCCCAGCAGCTTGGCCGTCGGATCACCGAATTTGTTGGCAAAATACGCATGAGAAAATTCATGGACCGTAAAAGCAATCAGGATGGTCAGCAGGAAGAACGGCAGCTGATCCAGCGGATAACGAAAGAACGAGTTTAAGTCCATCGGTTACCTCTTTCTCGCCACAAACGCGATCCAGTCCTCATCGCGATGCACCGAACTGATTTCGAAGCCGGAAGCAACGAGCGCATCATGGACAAGCTGCTCTTTATTTTTCCAAATGCCTGAAGTAATATAAACGCCGCCAGACTCAAGCGCATGATAGACATCATCCACAAACAGCATAATAATTTCGGCCAAAATGTTGGCAACGATAACTTTCACCGGGAGCTTCACACCCAGCGCAGGGTCCTGACTGCCCAGAACAGACAACAGATCACTCTCTTTCACCGTAATTTGTTGTCCCAGCCCGTTCAGTTCCACATTTTCTTTAGCACTTGCCACCGCAACCGGATCGAGGTCCAGCGCCAGCACATGTTTTGCACCGAGAAGGACAGCTCCTATGGCCAAGATGCCAGAACCTGTACCTACGTCAATCACTTCCTCGCCACCCTGAATGACTGATTCCAGTGTACGCAGACAAAGCGAGGTGGTTGGATGTGTTCCCGTACCAAACGCCATGCCTGGATCGAGCTCAATAATTTTCTCATTCGGGCTTTCCGGCGTATACTCTTCCCATGTCGGTTTAATGGTTAGACGTTCCGAGACACGTACTGGCTTGAAATATTGTTTCCAGGCGTTCGCCCAGTCATTTTCGTCCACTGTTCGCGTCTCAAAACGAACCTCACCCGTTTGGATATCGAATTCGGAAAGTTGCTCGATGCGTGGACTTACTTCAGCTTGCAATGCATCCATGTCCGTACCTTCAGAGAAGTATCCTTTAATGACTGCAAAGCCTTCAGGAATATCATTCAAAGGAAACTCGTATAACTCCCCATACGTCGTATCCCGTTTTTTATTTAAAGTACCGGACTCTTCAATCGAGACCCCTCCAGCACCCGCTTCATGTAAAAAATTCGAAATCATCTCCACAGCTTCTTCTGTGGTATGTATTGTTAGTTCATGCCATAACATACTTCGTTTTTCCTCCTCATTTTTCAAACATCCCAACCATTGTACTACACAAGCGAGCAGGAGTACAAAACCGCGGCAGTAAAAGAAACAGCAAAAACAGGATACCCGCAGCCTGACTGCTCGAATACCCTGTTTTCATTATGACTACACTCGATTAACTTGTTAGCAAAAGCGTCCACCGTTCTGCGTAATCATCTCTGCAGCTTGCGGGAGAGAGTCACTGGATACGGATACGGTCAGCAAGATTTCTTGCTTGGGCTTGCCTTCAGAGCCAGCATCCGGATCGTCATAGACTTGTCCACCCGACAACACCTCGGTCTCATCGCTAATGAGAGAAAGGACATTCAGCTCACCACTGAATCCCCCAATCAGAGCCGTGGCCGAGTTATCCGTGCCCTCAGGTGCTCCCGATTCCACTGAAGACGATGAGTTATTCAAACTCTCAATACTCAATTGGTTTGGGTGCAGCAATTCCAGCGCTCTGCGTGCAGATTCAGCCTCGGACCAACTCGTAAATACCGCTTCGATAATTACTGCAGAGCGATCATCAGTCATGAATCTCCCGACCCTGACGACGATCGGCGGCTTCGCTTCGGCGCAAAGCCTCTATATCTTCATGATCTGCAGCTTCGGCACTGAATTCCACGTCCTCATTTTTGGCGGACTGCATTCGCTTCATCTTTTCCGTTTTCGTCAAAATCTTGCCTGGACGTTCATGTTCTGCCATCGTTATGCTCCTCCTTCAAAATAGGTATCTATATAAAATGAACTAATACTTGTTACACTATACCACTCCGATTGTAGTACCATCCTCCGATCGCTGTTATCCCCAGATTTCTTCATCTCCTTTCTTAAAGGGAGAAATCCGGTGATAGCGTATGCTTCCGAAGTAGCTTTCTTACGAAAGCTTTCAGGCGAACGCTTCGCTTCTTCAGATTGGTTCTACACTCTCCGTTAAAGTGTAATTCTCTGTCCATCTTATATAGATTTGGTGAAACTAGATCATACCGCCGGCTTGTTCGATAATGGATAGAGCGCGATGATGCACTGCCTCGTCAACAACAACGGTCAGTAATACATCTCTGCCTGTCGGACCCTCTTGTCCGCCATCGCTCATACCGCTCGCAGAAGGATCTGCTGCCGCCATGATTCCCGCGCTGGCATTTGTGCCTAGAGCTCCTGGTACCCAGGAAGAAAAGCTGCCGGATACGCCTGGTGTAAAGGATGCTCCACTTGGCCCGACACCCGCATAACGACTGAATCGATTGATAGACAGGTCTTCCACTCGCAATGCCTCCAGTTTTTTGGCTGCTCCTTCCGCTTGCTCCGGGCTATGGAAATACGCCAAAATATTTTTTTCGGTCATCCGATTCACCTGCTTCCCTAGTTTCGGCACATCAGTAAACCACTGAATGCTCATGTCTGGTATCTTTCCGCAACCGTGCCCATATTATGCAAAAAAGGACACCCTGCGGAAAAACCGCTGTGGTGTCCTTTTTAAATAAATGATTACGACTCAGTCTCCACGGAAGGCCCGTTTCACCCGGTCAAAGAAGGATTGCTCATGCTCATGAGTTTGTTCTCCATCCAGCGCAGCGATTTGGCGAAGCAGATCTTTCTGCTCGTCATTCAGCTTGCTAGGCGTAACGACAACGACTTTCACATGCTGATCCCCTTGCCCCATGCCGCGCAGGCGTGGTACGCCTTTGCCTTTGAGACGGAAGTACGTTCCTGTCTGTGTACCGGCAGGTACTTTCAGCTTGACTTTTTCGGATAGCGTTGGAATTTCAATCTCATCTCCCAATGCGGCCTGAGCGAAGGTAAGCGGAATTTCGCAATAGATATCATCGCCTTCACGCTCGAAGAAATCATGTGATTTCACACGGATGACAATATACAGATCTCCTGCTGGTCCTCCGCGGAGACCACCTTCACCTTCACCAGTCATACGCAGTTGAGCGCCGTCATCTACACCCGCTGGAATGCGAACATGAATTTTGCGTTGTTTGCGTACTTTACCGCTGCCGCTGCATGTTGTACATTTTTCCTTGATAATTTGTCCCGAACCGTTACAGTTCGAACAAGCACGACGGTTGACCATACGGCCAAACGGTGTATTTTGAACCACTTCCTGTTGACCGCTACCTTGGCAGACGGAACAGGTCTCCGGTTTGGTTCCGGGTTTCGCACCTGAGCCATGACAAGTATCACAGCCTTCGGTACGTGGAATGGTAATGTCGGTTTCCTTACCAAATACTGCTTCCTTGAACTCAATCGTCATGGTGTATTGCAGATCGTTCCCCCGTTGCGGAGCATTTGGATCACGTCGTCCACCACCACCGCCAAAGAACATATCGAAGATGTCGCCAAAGCCGCCGCCGCCAAAATCGCCACCGCCGCCGAATCCGCCCTGATTTGGATCAATATGACCGTATTGATCATACTGTGCCCGCTTCTGGCTATCACTGACCACATCATAAGCTTCTTTAACTTCCTTAAACTTGGCTTCCGCGTCAGCAGCCTTGTTTACGTCAGGGTGATACTGACGGGCAAGCTTGCGGTATGCCTTTTTGATTTCCTCGTCGCTGGCATTTTTGCCGACGCCAAGTACCTCATAATAATCACGTTTTTCAGCCACTCTTCCACCCCCATATCATTCACCTTATCGCACATCGTGACAAAAGGAAAGCCAAAGCGCGGGAGCCCCGGCTATGACTTTCCCTTCAATCCGAACGTCACCGATGTTTAATTCACTAAGAATCGTGAATTAGTTTTGTTTTTTATCTTCATCCACAACTTCGTAATCAGCGTCTACGACGTTGTCACGTTTTGCAGAACCTTGTTGCTCTTCAGCACCTTGAGCTGCTTGCTCTTGCGCTTGTGCTTGCTCATACAGTTTTACGGACAGTTGTTGAACGATCTCTGTCAGTTCTTCTGTAGCGGCTTTGATGTCTTCCAGATTGTCGGAAGCCAGAACGCCTTGCAGTTTTTCTTTTGCAGCATTCGCTTTTTCAACTTCACCAGCGTCTGCTTTTTCGCCAAGATCTTTGATCGTTTTGTCAACAGAGTAGATCAGTTGATCTGCGCTGTTTTTCGCTTCAACGAGTTCTTTGCGTTTTTTATCTTCTTCCGCATGCAACTCAGCATCTTTCATCATTTGTTCAACTTCAGCATCGCTCAGACCGCTGGAAGAAGTGATGGTGATTTTTTGAGTTTTGTTTGTACCTTTGTCTGTTGCAGATACGTTAACGATACCGTTGGCATCAATATCGAAGCTAACTTCGATTTGTGGCACGCCACGTGGAGCTGGAGGAATATCTCCCAGCATGAAGCGACCGAGGGATTTGTTACCCGCTGCCATCTCGCGCTCCCCTTGCAGAACGTGAATCTCAACGCTCGGTTGGTTGTCTGCATAAGTGGAGAATACTTGGGATTTGCTTGTAGGGATCGTGGTGTTGCGCTCGATCATCTTCGTGAATACGCCACCCGCAGTTTCAATACCCAGGGACAATGGAGTTACGTCAAGCAATACAACGTCTTTCACGTCACCTGTCAGTACGCCCGCTTGTACAGCAGCACCCAAAGCTACAACTTCATCCGGGTTAACACCTTTGTGAGGCTCTTTACCTGTCAGTTTTTTGATGGCTTCCTGTACTGCAGGAATACGTGTGGAACCACCAACCAAGACGATCTTGTCGATATCGTTAGCTGTCATTCCAGCATCGCTCAGTGCACGACGAGTTGGTTCAAGCGTACGCTCAACCAGACCAGCAGAGATTTCTTCGAATTTCGCACGGCTCAGGTTCAACTCCAAATGTTGAGGAACGCCATCAGCCACAGTAATAAACGGCAGGGAAATGGTTGTAGTCAATACGCCGGAAAGTTCTTTTTTCGCTTTTTCCGCTGCATCTTTCAAACGTTGAACCGCTGCTTTATCTTTGCTCAAGTCAATGCCTTGATCTTTTTTGAACTCACTTACAAGATAATCAATGATTACTTGGTCGAAGTCATCGCCACCCAGTTGGTTATCACCACTCGTTGCTTTAACTTCGAAGAAGCCGTCACCCAGTTCAAGGATGGATACGTCGAATGTACCGCCACCCAAGTCATATACGAGAATCGTTTGATCTTCGGATTTCTCCATACCGTAGGCCAAAGCTGCTGCTGTTGGCTCGTTGACGATACGCAGAACTTCCAGACCTGCGATTTTACCTGCATCCTTAGTTGCTTGGCGCTGGCTGTCATTGAAGTAAGCTGGTACTGTGATAACCGCTTGAGTTACCGTTTGACCCAGATACGCTTCAGCATCGGATTTCAGTTTTTGCAAGATGATTGCAGAGATCTCTTGTGGAGAGTAATCTTTGTTATCGATTGTTTCTTTGTGGGATGTACCCATATGACGTTTGATCGAGATGATTGTACGATCCGGATTTGTGATCGCTTGACGTTTAGCCGTTTCACCGACAACGCGTTCTCCATCTTTTTTGAAACCCACAACGGATGGGGTTGTACGTGCGCCTTCCGGATTTGGAATAACGACAGCCTCGCCGCCTTCCATAACCGCTACGCATGAGTTTGTTGTTCCTAAGTCAATACCGATTACTTTGCTCATCGGAAAATTTCCTCCCTCGACAATTTAAATGGATCAGATTGATCCTTATTTTGTATTTGTTGTTCCTAATCGCGCTCTATGTGTGTACTAACCTTTATATTAAACTTCGCTGGCATCGTACAATCAAGAGTGAACTCAATTCATTCTGTAATCGAAATTATGAGCTAACTTTGACCATAGCCGGACGAAGTACTTTATCCTTCAGCATATAACCTTTTTGGACTTCCTCAACAACGGTACCTTCTTCATACTCGTCGCTCTCCACTGACATGATCGCCTGGTGGAATTCAGGGTTAAACGGTTGTCCTACCGTATCCATTGACGTCAGACCTTCATTGTTCAGCACAGTCTCCAGCTGACGGAAGATCATTTCGATGCCTTTGGAGAAGGACTCGACTTCCGTACCTTCCGGTACAGTAGCCATGGCACGCTCGAAGTTATCAATGACCGGCACCAATTCGGTGACCAGCTTCATCGAAGCGTATTTCGCCAGTTCTTCTTTTTCTTTCTGTGTACGACGACGGAAGTTATCAAAATCAGCTTGCGCACGGACAAAACGTTGCTGATGTTCCTCAGCTTCCGCCTTCAAACGTGCGATCTCATCTTGCTCCTGATCTGTCATCTCTTCCGCCTGTGCTTCTGCAGCTCCGGCTTCGTTGACAGGCTCCTGCTCCGCTGCTGTAGTGGATTGCTGTTCTTGTTCTTCTGCTGCGAATGATTGCTCCTCTTTCAAGATGTTCACCTCCTTATAAGAATGAAATGCTTCTGGATTCATTCCCGTATCCTTATTTAAAGCGATGCGTTAGCATGGCCGTCAAATCACGGGATAATGTATTTAAAATATGAATGACACGTGCGTAATCCATTCGCGTAGGTCCCAAAATTCCGATGGAGCCCAAAGCCTCTCCATCCAGTGAGTAGGATGCCGTTATCAGGCTGCAATTGGCGAAGGCTTCATGATCATTCTCGGTGCCTATTCGCACCTGAATACCAGATCCACCCTGCACGGGCATCATCAATTTCATGAGTGTTGGTGTCTCATCCAGCAGGTCAAGAATATCTTTTACCTTTTCAATATCTCTAAACTCTGGCTGGGTCAACATATTGGTGGCACCACTAAGGAACAGACGATTGTCATGCTCGTTGTCAAAGGCACTGTTCAGC
This sequence comes from Paenibacillus sp. E222, assembly GCF_013401555.1. Taxonomy (NCBI): domain Bacteria; kingdom Bacillati; phylum Bacillota; class Bacilli; order Caryophanales; family Paenibacillaceae; genus Paenibacillus; species Paenibacillus sp. E222. The sequence continues at coordinate 3,329,764 of NZ_CP058552.1, read as the reverse complement.
ACCTGCATGACTTCCTCATAACGTGTAATATGCCGTTCCATCTCTTGCCCAAGCTCGGTGTAGAGACGAGATTTTAATTTGTAAATCGGCACGCCGACCAGCTTGCTGTTTAATAAACGAACTACATTCTCCATCTCCGCTACCGAAATTTCGGGTGGAATCTGAACTGTCTTGTTCTCCACCTGACCCGTGTTCGTTACGATGATGGCCACAGCCTCGTTTTCATTAAGCGGAAGCAGTTGAAAATGACGAAGTGACGTGTGAAAAACTTCCGGCCCAAGCAGGATCGAAGTATAATTTGTCATATGAGATAAAATGACTGAGGCATGTTGAATAACTTGTTCCATCACGTTCAGCTTTTCTGCGAAAAATGACTTCAGATCGTCCAGCTCTTGCGGCTCAACCTGATTCCAGGGAACCAAATGATCGACATAATATCGATAGCCTTTGTGTGAAGGAATGCGTCCTGCCGAAGTATGCGGCTGTTCCAGAAAGCCCATATCTTCGAGGTCCGCCATTTCATTACGGATCGTCGCCGGACTGTATCCAACATCTCCCCTTTTGGAAATGCTCCGGGACCCTACGGGCTCAGCTGAACGGATATAGTCATCCACTATAGCGTTCAGAATCATTCGTTGACGCTCTGTTAACATGGTGAGTATTCCCTCCTTCTGACTGTACTGTCCCATGTCGTTAGCACTCCGGTTAGATGAGTGCTAAGCGGTAATACAAAAATACCAAAATGACGTGATCATTGTCAAGTCAGTTTGATGGGTACGTTCATCTATTTATAGTATAGACCAATGTCTCCAAGACATAACAACTTTACTGTACATCTCATGAATTAAAAAGAACCGCAGGTGAGATAGAGTATACTCGGCTCAATCCATACGGTTCATTCATTTATCAGGCTGAAATATTCAACTCTTTCAATACAGCAATCTCATCACAGCAATCCTGCTTGCTGCAATGAATACAATCCGTCCATACCTTTTCCGGGAAAATATCCTTATCCACAACAGCGAAGCCATTTTTCAAGAAAAAAGAGACTTCATAGGTCAACGCCATGACCTTGGGAATTTGCTGTTTCTCCGCTTCCTCTACCAACCGATCCAGCAGCAGTGAGCCAATCCCCATGCCTTTGTGACCTTCGGAGATACCAAGCGATCTGACTTCCACCAGATCATTCCCCAGACGGCAGAGAGATCCACAGCCTACAACCTGACCATTCACTTCCGCTACAACAAAGTGCTCCAGCTGCCGTTGCAGTACTTCCCTTGAACGCGGAAGCATGATCCCACGCTCTGCATAGCCCTTAATCATTTCAAATAATGGTTCAACATCTTCCGGTACGGCTTTTCTGCATATGGCCGACATCCAGCTCTCCCCCTATAAGAAGCTTTCCAGAGGAAAGCCGACTTCGTAGTTGTATAAATCACACGCTCTGTAAAATCAATATGAATAAATATACAACAGAGCGTATAGAATTTCAAGCTACGAATTCAGCGATATAGACCCGATAAACTCGGCAAAAACGTCATTTCCGAACAGGATGCCCTGTTCACTAAGCCGGAAGCCGTCTGGCGTCTTCTCCAGCAGTCCTGCATTCAGCATTTTGCCCAAAGGCTTCGCAAACACTTCCTCCATAGGCTCCCCGAACTGATCGCTAAACCGTGAGGATGAAGCACCTTCCAACATTCTCAACCCAACCATCAGATAATCTTCCATGGCCTCGGCGCGGCTGATCTCAAAATGATCGAGACGCGGCAGACCTCCTTTGGAAGCTTCAACATACGGGTTTATACCTTTTATATTCATATGGCGTTCGCGGCCTACATATCCATGAGCACCTGCACCCAGACCGTAGTAGTCCTCATTGCGCCAGTACGTGATATTGTGACGGCTCTCGAAGCCGGGTTTGGCAAAGTTACTGATCTCGTATTGTCCGTAACCTGCTTCTTTCATCCGCTTCATTAATAGAAGATACATTTGCAACTCGTCGTCTTCATGAGGAAGTGGTAGCTGGTTCTTCTGATACAACGTATGGAAAAGCGTATTCTCTTCCACCTTCAGGCTGTATATGGAGTAATGAGGCAAATCCAGTTCCAGCGCTTTGTCGATACTCTCGTTCAGCATCTCGACAGTCTGGTTTGGCAAACCAAACATCAGGTCTATGGACAAGTTATGCAATCCAGCTGCTCGTGCATTTTCCAAACTGCGGTATACATCATCTGTATTATGAATCCGGCCAATACCTGTTAGCAGATCATTTTGAAAAGCCTGTACACCAAAGCTGACGCGGTTCACTCCGCCTTCTTTCATAACGGCGAGCTTCTCCGCATCTGTTGTGCCCGGGTTAGCTTCCATTGAAAACTCAATATCGTCTGCCCAATTCGGGAAATAGGTCTTAACGGACTTCAGGAATACGGCCATTTCGTCCGGTTTCAGTGCAGTCGGCGTGCCGCCGCCCACAAATATGGTTTTGATTTCTCCCGGCGGATTCGCTTTAACTGTATGTTCCATCTCCCGTTCCAGCGCTTCAAGGTACTGCATAACCGGCTGGTCCTTCAATACGTAGGAGTTAAAATCGCAGTAGAAACATTTATTTGTACAAAAGGGAATGTGAAGATACACCGCTTGGGGTGCACCTGTTTTCCGGCTGTGTGGTGCCAATGTCATGGCAAGGTCCCCCTCTATTTGAAAAAAGGAAAGCCATCCGGCTTCCCTTTCAGCTTGGTTTATTGGTTATTCTGTGTTGTACCTAGTTTGCAAAGCAAACGTCTTTAATCTAGTTTGAATACACACATTCTGTGCTGTACCTCAAAAAATCGTTCATCCTTTCATACACAAATTATTGATGTACCGAAAGGCCTCACTTGACGTTTGCAAGCAAACGTCTTTTTAAACGCATTCTCCGATACACAAAATTTGATGTATTAGGAGATTGCGTTCTTAATCATCAATTTTCAGCACCGCCATGAACGCTTCCTGCGGCACCTCTACGTTACCAACCTGCTTCATCCGCTTCTTACCTTCCTTCTGCTTCTCAAGCAGCTTCCGTTTACGCGAGATGTCACCGCCATAACACTTGGCAAGTACGTTTTTACGCATTGCTTTTACCGTTTCACGAGCTACAACTTTGGTACCCACAGATGCCTGGATCGGCACCTCGAACATTTGCCGTGGAATCAGCTCACGCAGCTTCTCACAGATAATGCGGCCGCGGTTATACGCACGATCACGGTGAACGATGAAGGACAAGGCATCGACTTGCTCACCATTAAGCAAGATATCCATTTTCGCCAGATTGGACTGACGATAACCGGACAGCTCGTAGTCAAAGGATGCATATCCTTTGGTGCTTGATTTCAACTGGTCGAAGAAGTCATATACAATCTCGGACAACGGGATCTCATACGTAATGGTAACCCGAGTTGTGTCCAAATATTCCATATTCACATATTCACCGCGTTTATTCTGACAAAGCTCCATAATAGTACCCACATAATCATTCGGTACGATAATTGAAGCTTTAACATACGGTTCCTCAACAAAATCAATTCTGCCCACCTCAGGATAGTTGGATGGGTTATCAATTTGCATAACTTCACCATTGGTCAACGTCACGTGGTAAATTACGCTTGGTGCCGTTGTGATCAATGGAATGTTGAACTCACGCTCAATCCGTTCCTGGATAACATCCATGTGAAGCAACCCAAGGAATCCGCAACGGAATCCAAAACCGAGTGCACTGGAAGTCTCCGGCTCAAAGCTGAGCGATGCATCGTTCAACTGCAATTTCTCCAACGCTTCACGCAGATCAACATAATCCGATGTTTCAATCGGATAGAGACCGCAGTATACCATTGGATTAATTTTGCGGTAGCCAGGCAAAGGTTCAGGTGTTGGATTTTTGGCATCTGTCACCGTATCCCCGACTTGTGTATCACCTACATGCCGGATACCTGCTACGATAAATCCAACATCACCGACGTTCAGCTCGTCCACGATGGTCATGCGAGGTTTGAACGCTCCAACTTCAATGACTTCAAACGTTTTGCCTGTTGCCATCATTTTGATTTTGGAACCTGATTTAATCTTGCCGTCTACAACACGTACGTAAACAATTACGCCTTTGTACGGGTCATAGTGAGAGTCAAAAATCAGCGCTTTCAAAGGCTGGTCAGGATCACCTTGTGGAGCTGGAACACTTAGCACCACTTGCTCGAGAATTTCTTTGATACCAATTCCCGCTTTGGCTGAAGCCAATACCGCATTACTTGTATCCAATCCAATGACATCTTCCACTTCCTGTTTAACCCGATCCGGGTCAGCACTTGGAAGGTCAATCTTGTTAATTACCGGTAAAATTTCAAGATCATTATCTAATGCCAGGTACACGTTAGCCAGCGTCTGGGCTTCAATACCCTGAGCCGCATCCACAACCAGCAAAGCACCTTCGCATGCAGCAAGGCTGCGTGATACTTCATACGTGAAGTCTACGTGTCCAGGCGTATCAATCAGATTCAACAGATACTCTTCGCCGTCATCGGCTTTGTAAGTCAGCGCTACCGCCTGCAGCTTGATCGTAATTCCACGTTCACGTTCAAGTTCCATTTGGTCCAATACTTGTTCTTGCATTTCACGTGTAGTTAGCGCACCTGTGTACTCCAAGATCCGGTCCGCAAGTGTTGATTTGCCGTGATCTATATGTGCAATAATTGAAAAGTTACGAATTTTACGTTGTCTTGCCCGAATGTCAGTCATTCCTTACCCCCAGAAACAGCCTAGTGTCAATCACTTCATTATAACAGTTGATGCAGGGTGCATCAATCCCGCGTTGCCTCAACTTTATAATTATCGTCACAATTACGAACTCCCAAGGGTATATTTTGCCTATATTTCATAGCCTTTTATTCAGCGACTCCGCTAAATAAGGATACTACCCACTTCATTCCGTTATGGGACAGATTTTGAAGAAGACCTGCCGTTTTGTCAGCCAGCACGTCGACCGGCGCTTTGCTCTGCTCTGCGCCAAGCACCTGACTCGGTGACAGAACAGGTACCGTTGGAGGTTCTTTAACCTCCTGTTGTACAGGCGCGGTCTGAACAGACTCGGCAGCCGGTGACACCGGCTCCGTTTTCACCACTGCAGGGTTGCCGGTCGAATCATCGCCCCTATTAAAGTTGCTGCCTGCCAGCTGCATTCCAAACAGAACACCCAGCAACATTAATACACAGATGGAAAACAATCTTTTGCCGAATCTGGACACATTCCTCGCCTCCTGTTATATATCTTCGATTCTGCTATTCTTCCCTATCAGGAATACTAGCCATTAGCCACCTTGTGACGTCTTTTCCACACTCGCTTTGTCCACCTTCTGATCATCCCAATACACCTCTGCAATCATGTCAGCGAGTACTTTGGATGTCCGCTCCAGTTCAGCAGCTGTATTGTCGATGCCGCCAATCTCAATCAATATGCTGTTGGGAGAAAGCGTTTGGTTGTATTCGCCATTGTTGGCCCCGCCGCCGTCCTTACCCCAGACGCCCCGAGACACCCCTGGATATTTCGCTTCCAGTTTCTTATGAATTTTGGCCGCAAAGGCTTCATTCTGCTGCCAGTTTGGATTTTCATGTCCTATAATAAAATATACTTTGGCATAACCCAGATTATTAATGGTTGTCGTTGTTTTGTTATGACGCTGAGAGTCACGGTGGATATCGATGAGATACGTAAGATCGTCATTTTGAGCAAGTGCAGCTTTCACCGTCTGACGGGAGTATTTATAGGAATAATTCCAGTTATAATCCTTGACCTTGGTTGGATAATCTTCTTGCGCATGTTCCACCCCAATCCCCAGCTTCTCCAAACTGTCGGACAAGTAGGTTCCCACTTGAAAAACATTACCAGTCGATTTCCCAGAGGAAGGATTGTCACTCTTCGTGCCCAAGAGAGGATTGTATCCTTCACGTGGATGGGAATGGTAAACAAGAATCGCTTTTTTCCCTGTCGTTGGTTTGCTAGGTTCATCTTTACCGCCACTCTTCGGTGGGGGATCACCCTTTACTTCGCCATCACCCGAATCCTGCGGATCGGATGGATCGGTATCATCCTGACCTGGTGGGATATGCTGCTCACCACCTGATTTCCCTCCGCCTGCCGAGGCCATATCAATGAGTCCAGGACCCGGCTGATAATCTTCTGGAGCTTCAGCTTTTTCATTTCCCGACCCCGGTCGCAGCAGTACGGGTTGATTGGAACCCATGCCAGGCATTTCTCTAGCGATCAGGCTTTTCGGGTCTTGCGGATTCACATTCGTCAGCAGTTGAAATACAAACGAAGTCAGATTTTCACCAGAAAATGCAGATGCTTGTTCCTTCTGAGTTAGATGCGGCATTTCCATGCCGAGCATGTCCACAAAAAAGCTGCTTGATACGGCTCCCGCAAATCCTTTCATAGAAGAAACGGGTGAGCTATTCAAACGCTTCTCTGCCATGCCCCCTAGACCGAGTACAACAAAAAATAAGGCAGATATGATCATAAGCAACAACAACGTACGGCCCATAGCCAGCACGTGCAAACATCTCTTTTTCCATTTACCAATATTCCAGGCCAATATTTTGTTCATTGCTTCTGTCTCCTTCCCTGCTGGACAACGCTTATACTTCAACTCTATGAGCCTGCCAGATTTGATAGAACAGGAAAAAGAAGATTGCACAAAAAAAGAAAGTCCGATAGATTCGGACCTTCTTCAAAGAAGTCTTAAGCATTTAAATTTCAAAAGTTAATTAATGGGTGTAAGCAGCTACATTCTCAGCATTTACCGCATCATGGAGCGCGGCATTTAGACCTGTTGCAATAATATTGGCAATATCTTCGACAAATTCATCGATTTCTTTGGGGGTAACAATCAGATCATGTCCTAGCGGCTCCAGTACCTCTTTTACCAAACTGAGACGGTCATTTTCGCCGATATCGTCCAGCATGCCCATAATCTGCTTCGTTTGATCAGTCTCTTGCCGAAAATGAGTACGCATCATTTCAATAACGTTATTCACGATGGTCGACGCATAACATACAGTAGGCACACCGATGGCAATGCAGGGAACACCCAATATTTCACGTGTCAGTCCTCGTCGCTTGTTTCCAATGCCTGAGCCAGGATGAATGCCGATGTCTGCCACCTGAATCGTTGTATTAACTCGTTCGAGGGAGCGTGAAGCTAGCGCATCAATCGCAATAATTGCATCCGGCTTCGTCCGATCCACAATCGCTTGTACGATGTCACTGGATTCTATGCCCGTTGTACCCAGCACTCCTGGCGCAATGGCACTGACTTCCCGATAACCGGGTGCAACCTGATCCGGTACCAGCTCAAAATACTGACGGGTAACCATCAGATTCTCCACGACAAGTGGCCCAAGTGAATCAGGCGTGACGTTCAGGTTGCCCAAACCGACGATCAGCACCTTGGATGTCTTGTTAATTCCCGCCTTGGCCAAAAAATCTTCCATCTCCCGCGTGAATTCTGCCGCCACCCGTTCCTGAAGATCGGTATCCCCGTTACGAAGCGATGGAACCTCCAAGGTGACATAGTGCCCCTTCACACGTCCAATCGCTGTAGCGGCTGCATCATTAAGTACATCAATACGTGTGATGGTGATTCCGTCTTTCTCTTCCACATCTTCCCGCAGCCCGGGAATCGTCTGTTTCTGCCCGCCCTGAGCCATCTCCTTGGAGTCAATTGCCAAGTCGGTACGAACTGCATAATTTTGCAAATCCAGTGTCATCTGTCCCTGCCTCCCTTACCGCATTTGAGCATATTGTGTGGGAAAATGGTGAGCTTTATGCAGCGCTATCGAACATCATAGGAAAATCTGTTGCAATTTGCATGCCAGCGTGCTAGAATATTTTAAGTTGTGAAACGTTTGTATTCATGCAAATGCCTTACAGGAGGTGAATGTAATGCCAAACATCAAATCCGCTGTTAAACGCGTAAAAACGAGCGACAAGCGCCGCGCACTCAACGCTTCCCAGAAATCTGCACTCCGTACAGCTGTTAAAGCTGCTGATGCTGCTCTGGTAAGTAACGAAGTTGATACTGCAAAAGCTGCGATTCAAGCTGCTTCCAAAAAGCTGGACAAGGCTGTAACTAAAGGTCTGGTTCATAAAAATGCTGCAGCCCGCAAAAAGTCTCGCTTGGCGAAAAAACTGAACGCTCTTTCCGCACAAGCGTAAGAAGCGTTACTTATACGATCTAATGGAAAAATCCTGAACAGCACGAGCTTTCAGGATTTTTTAGTATCTGATTCTATAAGCACTCATTTAAACGAAGCGGCCTCAATTCCGATGATCTCACCATCAACGGAATTGAGGCCGCTTTTTACAGTTATATCTAAGTTACGCACCAAGCCTTAACAAGAAAAGCTCCAGTCCGAGGACCTTATCCACTGCCCCCGTCTTCATCTGATAATCTAGTTCGCTGAGATGACTCAGAATTAGCCTCAAACGATCTGCCTGAAACTTACGCGCCTGTTCACCAGCAATTTTGACAGCATACGGATGCAGACCAAGCTGGCTAGCAATCTGCTGTTGGGAGTAACTCTGCTGTCCTAACTCTTTTACCTGGATCATAATTCGGAATTGACGGGCGATCAACGCTGCAATTTTGATCGGTTCTTCGCGCTGCTTCAGCAATTCATAAAAAAGACTCAAAGCCTTCTCCAGCCTTAAGTTAGCAAGCTCCTCCACCAACGCGAACACATTCTGCTCGGTACTTCGCGCCACCAGTGATTCGATATCCGCGCGTTTGATTGTGCCTCCGTTACCAGCAAACAAACACAACTTGTCCACTTCCGCAGATAACGTCTGCAACCCTGTTCCAGCATAACTCACAAGCGTGTCAGCCGCTCCGGCCTCAAAAGATACATCCCGCTGCTTCGCCAGCTTGACAATCCAACTCAGCAGTTCCTCACTACTTAGCGGAGCGAACGCAAGGACAACGGCTTGTTTCTTGGCTGCCTTGACTAGTTTTTTACGCTCATCCAGCTTATCGCCTTGGGCCAGAAACACAATCGTACTATAATCTGCCGGATTGTCCATATATGTAAGCAGTCGATCAATCTGGTGATCAATTTTGGAATCCTTGCCTGCTGTAAACAAATTTGCATCACGAACGATAATGAGTTTACGTGGAACAAGAAAAGGAACCGTCTCTGCTTCTTCAATGACCACTTCCACAGGTGTCTCAGAGAGGTCATATGGAATGATCGCAAATTCTCGGTGCTCTTCTTCAATAACCTGTTGTTTTAACATATCCGTAAATTGCTGTATCTGGTACTTCTCCGTTCCGTACAGCACATATACCGGAGCCGTTTCTCCATTACGTATTGCCTTTGTCGCACTCTTTACATCCATCACGGTGCCCCCTTATCCCTCTTATCCTACCAGAAAACGTGACAGACAACAAAGGGGCCTTACATCCGGTTAACGGATGAAGGCCCCCTGTCCTACATCTATATAAACGCTGACACCAACAATTCTAGAAAAGGCTGGTGCGCGGTCATACGACGTCAGTTATGCCAACTGAGATAGGACGTTGTTGTTAATTTCAATATATTCTTGATACAACAGAAATGTTCGGCAAGTCTTGAGGTCAAATGTATAATTTACAGCCTATTTAGTAGAATTTCCGCTTGGGGCAGTGGACACATTAAACGATTTCTTCACTGTTATCCCATCTTGATCTGTTTCGTAATTAAATACGGTGCTATCCTGAGACCAACTCGCAGATTTTAGTGTACCCTCCACATTACGTTGCTCCACCAGATTAAGCACATCCGGGTCAGCGGCAGGCTTAGAGTAGATGCTGATCTGATCGCCGAGCAGCATGACCAGATAGGAGCCATCGGGTGACTTCCATTCTTTTGGAGTTGTGTTGGCAAGGTTACCTGAATCCGTGGCAGCCAATCCCTTATTTCCTCCCGATGCATTCATACCCGTCTCGGAATCAGGACTCGTTACGCCCTCTGTCGGCTCTTCTACCTTAACATCAGGCATATCCTGAGAAGTGAATAATTGCGACTCCTGATTTTCAGAATCCGTTGCTCCGCTCTCAGTAGAACCTGCCGAAGGTCCAGTAGTCGAAGGTCCAGTAGCAGTTTCTGAATCCTGACTTTTTTGCTGATCGGCACTCTTCGTACTATCAGCAGGATTGGAACTGGAAGGAGCGTTTTTCGTTGCATCACTCTTGTTCATTTCTGATCCCGTATCCGGCTGTTTAGGAGTTTGGCCTTCCTTCAGTTCAGGTTCCTGCACCTTCTCTGAACCGTTTTCTTCAGGACCAACCTCTTGAGTCGGTTCATCTTGGGCGGATGGCTGACTTTCCGAATTGTCAACCCACACACTGTTATCGCTCTGTAGAGAGGAGGAAGAATCTTCATTGTTGATCTCTCTGCTCAGTGGATTTTGATCCTCATTCCCGCCTTCTTGAGTACTGCCTGTGCTCATTATCATTTCTGCATTTTCAACCTTCTCTGGCTGATATCCGAAAATGGCAACGCCCAATACAACAGCGGCTGCTGCTGCGCCCATGGACATCCGGCCTGCCATGGAATTCAACCATTTTTGCTTCGGTTTCCGCTCACTTGAACGCTGTAAATTCTCAAATGCAGCAGGGACAGGACTCATTTCCTGTATTGTACTGCTTTGTTCTCTTTTCGCTTCGTCGATTGCATCCAGCTGCGGCATAATGGCATCAACCAGACTGAATCTTGGGGTCACCTGCGGCAAATCTTCCAGTTCTCTGGAGAGAGCTCTGAGCAAACTAAAATTTTCGGCGCACTCCGCGCATTGGGCCACATGCTGTAGCATCTGCGCAGTTTCCGCCTCACCCAGATCATGATCCAGATACCGGTGCATCCATTCCACCACCTCTTCGCATTTCATCCTGTCACACCACCTTTCTGATACTCCTGTAGTAGATTCTGTAATTGCTGTCTGGCTCTAAATAAATAAGATTTAACCGTATTCAACGGAAGATCGAGGCAATCCGCAATTTCGTTATAGGATAAGTCCTGCAAATATCTTAGAACAATAACGGTACGATGATGCTCAGGCAGTTTGTTAATGGCATCCTGAATATCCTTTGCCACATATGTGGACATCACTTCGAATTCTACATCTTGATTGTCCTGAAAAACCATATCATGCTCGTCAATGGAGACGGAGGGCTTGGTTCTTCTGAATTTGTCAATACAGATATTCGTGACGATGCGCTGAACCCATGTCTTAAACTGGGCCTTTTCCTCATATGAATTAATCTTGGTGTAAATTCGGATCAACGCTTCCTGAGCAGCATCCAAAGCGTCCTGTTCATTATTTAGAATGTAATATGCGGTCCGATAAACATGCTGTTCAATGTCCCGCAATAGGGTAATTAGAGCGTCGCGATCGCCCGATTGAGCGGCTCTGATGAGTTCCGGCTCTACCACAAAGGATCCCCCTCTCCCTGCAACCTTACAGACGTGACCATCAATAAAATTGTTGCAAAGTTAAGTATTTTTTTTATTGCCATAACAAAATAACGGCTTATGTATTTGGGGCCGCTGAAATCTTCTCTTAGAATAACAGAAATTGCATAACGAGTCATCAAGCCTGCTCAAAAGTCATTCCAGTACTTACACGACTCAATTTAATGACAATGGCATACATTATAGCTAACAACACTTATAGCATTGAAAATGAAAAAGTTCAAATTTTGTACAAATTTAAGCTCATTTTAATGTAATTTTCATGAAAACAGTGTATTGTAAATTTACATTCATAACACGAGGTGATGAGCATGCCAGCTCTTGCAAAAATTCAAGCGTTAAAAGAACAAATGCCCAAAGAATATCAAAGCATATCCCATTTTGTGGAACATGCGTTGCAGTCTATTGATACCCTGGTTGAGGAACACCGGAAATACACCGCTGCACAGGCATTATACGGCGATAAAATCGTCGGATCGGAAGAACGCTTGTACAGAGAAACCGTGCTTGATGTACGAGCACAGCTCTTGCTGACGCTTGAGAAAACTGTAGAAGATCTGTTGCACAAAGGCGACAAACACTGGAGTAAACACTTCAAAGATGGCGTCGAATAATTCGTTGTTATAAGTCATTCCAAAATCAGCCCGCTTTCCGGTATTCTCCCCGAGGAGTATCCGGAAAGCGGGCTTTTGGTTTCATTCTACGAGCAAATGATGTACTACATACAGGAATGAATAAACCTCAATAAACTTGATTTTAACCAAGTGGTCTATTTCAGTTTCAAACAATTTCTATTTAACACAGTGAAAAATAAACGACTTATTTTTTGAATTGGCTTGTTTAAACTCCCAATCACCATACGTTTCAATTTGTGTAAAACCTGTTGATTTTAGCGATGTATTGAATTCTTCTTGATTTCTAAACCTAAGCTGCATTTTTTCACGAATCAGAATTTTATCTTTTTTTGTATGTTTTACAATTTCATAGAAAGTGTACACGTCTCCCTCAAACCCGTCATATTCCGTATAAATTTCTAGAGAATCTCCGCTTAGCCTATCTTTAGCTAAGTCAGGAGTTTTGTCCATCTCCCACTCTTTCCATACTTTTGCCAAAGGGTTTCTTGTATCAAAAATAAAGTGACCTCCGACTTTCAGGGATCGAAATACATCTGAAATTGTTTGCTTCCAACTGTCATCTGTAAGAAATACCTGTGCCACATTGGCTGTCATGATTACCACGTCATAAGTATTCGATTGTAAATCAGCACTGTCACCTACCATCCATTTCACATTCCCTGGAGTGCCTTTACTTCTTGCCACATTGATTGCTTCTTCATTAGGATCTATAGCTGTAATTTTATAACCGTTCTCAGCAAGATGAATAGTCCACCTTCCTGTTCCACAGCCTAGGTCAGCTATAAATTCTACATTTAATTTCTTTAGCAAAGCTAAGAAGAATTCATCGTCTCTTCCCCAATGGTTAATTTGGTCATACACTAACGGAATCATATATAATATCTACCCGCTTTCTAATAGCTTTTACAGTTTTGGCTGGATATCAACGTAATGGGACTCCATCCTAACGCGCTTATGCTAATCCTGTTTTCCCAAACTATTTTAGCGCGTAGAACGGTTGGAAAGTTTCGTAATTCTTATTACAATCTATCATATATTAAAAACCAATAGAAGTTAGAGAAGTGGTGGCGACCACTGCATGGTACGATAACTCATGAATCATCCCTAACCAACTTATAGCGCACATCAATCTCCCCATCCTTGATCTTCATCTGAATTTCCCCCATTTGATCTGTTCGATAGATCTCTGTACCCGAATCTACAAGACGATCAAGCACCCCAGGATTGGGATGTCCATATGTATTGTTGGCCCCAGCAGATATCACGGATGCTGATGCATTCCAGTACTGTAACCAAGCTTCCGTTGACGATGTTTTGCTACCGTGGTGTGCAACTTTTAATACATCTATGGTGACAGGAACCTCCTCATGATTCAACCCCGAGTGACGTGTGAACATCTCCTGAACATAAACATCTGCTAATGCAGTATCTGCATCGTACTGTCCAAACGAGGCTGCAAGCGATCCATCCTGAATCATAAAGAGCAGATCCTGCTCGGCTGCAGCATCCATGTCGCCCGTGAACAATAATGAGGCACCTGCCATTTCCAGCAAAAAGACAACCGAATCATGATTCTGATGTTCCGAGACGGGCAATCTTTCTCCTGTATCCATCGCTTTCTCCAGATCCGGATATATAAAATGCAGTCTGGTTTCTCCATCCGGAGCGTAGGACATCCCTTGCCGGATGGCATATATCGGAATCTGCTTGTCTATAACGGTATCCAGCAATTTCTCGAAATTAGCTGTACCGCTGGTTGTCCCATTGAACATGAATCGTTCCACCGGAATCTGTTCGAGCACGGCCTGTAATCCCCCAGCATGATCCTGATCGGCATGGGTTACGATTACGGCGTCCAGCCGATGAATGCCCCGCTTTTTTAATAAAGGAACGACCACCTTGGCCCCTACTTCGTATGGATCACGCCGTGTCTTCCAGGATTGTTCAGACTTCCCGAACTGGACCGTACCTCCACCATCGACCAAAATATGTTTACCCTCAGGTGTTGTAATTAGAGTACTGTCCCCTTGTCCGATATCCAAAAACTGCACCACTCCGGTCCCCGCAGGCTGCGGTGTCTGGTACGCCCACCGTAATCCCACCACAAAGCTGAGAGCCAGCAGCGCACACATCCATTTGTGGAAAACGTTCATCCGTTCACCAGAGTAAAAACCCGCCCCTCGCGCAGCAAATGCACTTGTATACTCCGGCCAGGCAATACTTGCACTTAATGTTGTCATCGAACCAGGACCAGCCTCACGTCCACCTTTGTTTAATCCTTGTGAAGATACATTAGACAATCCAGACAGCCCCAGAGCCGCTTTAGGCGTTCCCCCAACATATCGGCGATCCAGGGGAGCCGTATCCTCTTCTGTGCCCAGAACTACAGGCTGGTCACCTCGCCCGCGATAAAGAATCCGCAAAAGTGCATAGAGAACGACATAATATGCTGCAATCCACAGTAGCGATGGGGTAGCCCAGATCAGCACAAAACCAGGCAAACTATTCATCCACTCCACACTTACAAAGGTCAATTTGTTCAGCATAATAGCAATCCACGCCAATGGTTTGGCCAGAGGCATCCAAATAAACGATAAAATCAGGGCAACCGTTCCGAGAGGAAGTACAATGGCACTGATCAAAGATACAAGCAGGAAGTTTGCGACAAATGAAAGCAGTGAAAACTGGTTGAAATACAGAATCGTGACCGGAAAAGAAATGAGCTGTGCTGTTACCGTCACAGAAACTGTTGCTGCAAGGCCCTTGGGCCAACTGCTAAATATCCGATTAATCAGAGGCATGTAAATCATCAGTCCAGCTGTTACAAGAAAAGATAGCTGAAAGCTCACGCTTAATAAAAAATACGGGTTCCACCACATCATCAACAACGCTGCTGCACTGATCATCTGCAATCCATCCCTCGCAAGCCCGCGCCGCGCCATATACAAACCAATCATCGACATGATACCCGCACGAATGACCGATGGCGAACCGCCAGACAACAGTACATATGCAGGTATTAGCAGCAACACAATGGTGAGCGAGGTTTCTCGGGTTAACCTAAGCCAGGATAAAAGGAGCAGCAGCGATGCCACATACACTGCAACATGTGTTCCGGAGATCGCCAATATATGAGTTAAACCAAGCTGTGAAAATTGTCCATATGTATCCGGATCGATATCATTAGCCATACCGATAATCAGACCCTTCATGTAGCCCGCATGAGGTTCGGGAAATATCTGTTCTACCGCTGCGCCAAGCTTATGCCTAAAGATGTCATTCCACCGAAGGATATTGAGTTTCCCCAGCCCTTCAGGCGGAACGGTGGTTACTGAACTGGCCCCTTTCACTTTAAACAACCAATGGATATGAAGAGTCCTTAAGTAATTTCGATAGTCAAACCCACCAAAATTTCTGGCTTCGCCAGGAAGCGCAAGCGCACCCGTTAACGCGATCGAATCTCCTCGCTTCCACCCCGCTGCTACTTGCTGTTCTTCTTCCTCAGCCAGGCGAACTTGGACCATTAGACGTTCTCTCAAGTTAGGCGCAGTTCGCGCTTCCGACGCCGGTGCCAGTGATGCATCGGATAGTGGATGCATCGACGTGACCTGCATTTCAAAATCGGCCCGATCCCCATCTATGCGTACATCCGACATAAGGGTTCCTTCAAATGTAGCTGCATAACCGTCCAAATCCTCGGCAGCCATATGTGTGATATCGGGCAGACTGCTCCGATTCCGCGCATCATTCCATTCCCAGTGCACAGCACCGCCAACGAGTGCTCCAATCAGTAACAAAATGGACCAACCACGTAAATCAATCCATCGTAATAAAAGTGGTAGACAAACGAATGCCCCAATCAGTCCCACGATCAAGGACCAACCCGATAAGGCACATGCCATCCCGCTACCGCATATCCAGCAGACGGTAAATACCAGTAAAGGTCTGCCTTTCATGTTCTTCCCCTCCTTTGCATCACCCGTATGAACGCAGAAAAACCCCCGGCAGCTGATCCAGCAACCGGAGGTTCTTCCCCGCAAATTTGAATTTTATATTGGTTCTAGTCACTTACTGTCATCATCGTCTCCCGCGGAGGCTGGTAGTTTTCCAGCCGACGAAACGTAATGCCTTTTTGCTTCATCATGTTGGTCACCTTGCCTGTATCCTTGGGATACGGGCGATGAAACACGATTTCTGTAATACCGCTATTCGCAAGCATATTGGAGCAAGTCCAGCAAGGTTCATCCGTGACATATACAGAAGAGCCTTCGCGGTCAATCCGATCGGTGAACAAAAGCAAATTCTGCTCCGCATGAATGGTACGAATGCAGCGTTGCTTTTTGACCATTTCCTCCTGGCCGTCGGTTACCACCAGCTCGTATTCTTCCGAGATCATGCATCCTGCTTCGGAGCAGTCCGGAACCCCCATAGGCGCACCGTTATAGGCTGTCCCAAGCAGCTTCTTCCCCTGCACAAGTACAGCGCCAACATGACGGCGTGAACAGCGGGAACGGGTAGAGACCATATATGCGATGTCCATGAAATACGTATCCCAGTCTTTGCGTACTTCTGCTGTGCTCATAACCGTTTCCCTCCCATCGGATACAAGTTGAACCCATCCTTCGTTCTTATGTCATTTCCAATTCAACTTATATCCTAATCTTTAATATTGCGTGATTACCTGATCTGCACATAAGGAGCCATTTTCTCCAGCATCTTCATTCCGATTCCTTTCACTTTGGTCAGATCGCTGACTTTGGTAAAAGGACCATGGGAATTACGATAATCAATAATGGCTTGCGCCTTTTTCTCCCCGATTCCAGGAAGGTCCATCAGCTTCGCTGCCGGAGCTGTATTGACATCAATTTTGCCATTGTCGACTGCTTCATTGCTCACCAACACTTGGTTATTGTCAGGTGAAACCACCGTTGCCTCCGATTTCGTTTGAGTTCCAACAGTAGAAACGTCCGTTTGGTTGCCAGCAACTGTCTGATCAGCCACTTTCCCTCCTGTGTCATCAACCCGATTAGTCTCTACAGGGGCCTCTGCTGTTGACGGTCGCTGGTCTGCATCGGAAGCCTTCGTTTGTTCCTGAACCAAAGTAGCCGACTGTACAGCAGGGGTTTCCTGCTCTATCGTCGGCTTCTCGGTGGCGAGCTGCATAGGTTCCCAGCCAGAAGGCGGCTGTTCACTTTTGCCCGACCATAATATCAGTATACATCCGACCACTGCTGCAACAATGGTCATCCCCTTGTTCCATCTCATTTCTTCCACACCTCTCCCTGAATTCAAAATAAATCTATTCTGAACACGGGCGGTGCTTCCGAACCGTTGGACTTGCCTGGTAAACCAAGCTGTACTATTTTCATGTCATGTGAAGCAGGTCCTGACGCATACACTAGAGGGAAAGAACTGCGCCATTACCGTAAAGCATGAAAGGAGGCCTGAACAATGAAGGTTGGATTTATCGGAACCGGCAGCATGGGCAGCCTGCTGATCTATGCCTTGATTCAATCCGGTGCACTTGAGCCACGGCAGATCGCCGCCAGCAATAGAACCCCTTCCAAAGTACGGCAGTTATCCCTCCGTTACCCCGGTCTGCATGAATCACAGAGCAACCGGGAAACCGTCATCCGCAGCAATATCATCTTTTTGTGCGTGAAGCCACTTGAATTCAAACATGTCATTGACGACATCCTGCCTGTCGTGAATCCCAATCATATAATCGTCTCGATCACCAGTCCCGTGCAGCTGCGCCATCTGGAATCTTCACTTCCTTGCAAAGTCTCCAAAGTTATCCCCAGCGTTACGCACCAGGTCGGCAGCGGAGCGTCCCTGTGTATTCACGGTGAGCGAATGACTAACGAAGACCGCGCTGTGCTGGAAGGGCTGCTCAGTCATATCGGCAGACCCTATCAAGTGGATGAAGCCTGTACCCGGATCACATCCGACTTCTCCAGCTGCGGACCTGCATTCATATCGTTCTTTCTGGAGCAATGGATTGAGAGTGCCGTCAAGCTAACTGATATCAAACGAGCCGACGCCTGCGCTCTTGCCGGCGAGATGCTCCTGGGAACAGGCAAGCTGCTCACCGAAGGAGGATACACCCCGCAAGAACTTCAGGCTCGCGTGGCTGTACCTGGCGGCATCACCGCACAGGCACTTGCCCTGCTAAGGGTAAATCTGAATGGTGTTTTTGACAGTCTGATCCAGACGACTCATGACAAATATGATGAAGATTTGTTGAAGCTGGATGAATTATTCAAAGCCGGTGAGATTAACCGGCAACAATATTAACGAGTTTGCCTGGAACGGCAATGACCTTGCGAATGGTCTTGCCTTCCAGTGCCTGTTTCACAGGTGCCAGTTCCATTGTAAAGTCCTGCATGCCCTGTGCGTCCAGATCCTTCGCGATCGTAGCACGGGTTACAATTTTGCCGTTCACTTGAACAACAATTTCCACTTCGGCGTCCACCGTCATGGACTCATCATACTCCGGCCAAGCTACATAAGAGATTCCACCTTCATGACCGAGACGGCTCCACAGTTCCTCCGCCATATGCGGTGCCAGCGGTGACAACAGCTGTACAAAGTTCTCCATGGCTTCACGCGGCAGCGTATCTGCTTTGTATGCATCGTTGATGAAAATCATCAACTGGCTGATCGCTGTGTTGAAACGCAGATGTTCCAGATCCTCTGTAACTTTTTTGATTGTCTTGTGTGCAGTGCGCTTGAACTCATCGGTTCCACCATCTGATGTGATCTTGTCGTTGATTGCACCTGTATCTTCATTGATGAACAGACGCCATACACGTGACAGGAAGCGGTGCATACCTTCAACCCCGTTAGCGTTCCACGGTTTTGTAGCCTCCAAAGGCCCCATGAACATTTCGTACAGACGCAATGTATCCGCACCGAATTCATTGACGATCTCATCCGGGTTAATAACATTACCACGGGATTTACTCATCTTCTCATTGTTGGTTCCCAGGATCATACCTTGGTTGACCAGTTTGTGGAACGGCTCTTTGGTATGCACCACACCCAGATCATACAACACTTTATGCCAGAAACGAGCGTACAGCAAGTGAAGCACCGCGTGCTCTGCTCCCCCGATGTACAGATCAACCGGCAGCCACTGCTGCTGTTTCTCTTGAGAGATCAGTTCCTTGTCATTGTGTGGATCGATAAAGCGCAGATAATACCAGCAGCTACCGGCCCATTGTGGCATTGTGTTCGTCTCGCGACGAGCTTTCATTCCCGTTTCCGGATCTACCGTGTTCACCCATTCTGTAACATTCGCCAGTGGTGATTCGCCCGTGCCCGAAGGTTTGATCTGGTCAATATCCGGCAGCAGCAAAGGCAGTTGATCTTCCGGCACCGTCTTCATCGTCCCATCTTCCAGATGCAGAATCGGGATTGGCTCACCCCAGTAACGCTGACGGCTGAACAACCAGTCACGCAGACGGTAGGTCGTTTTGCCTTGTCCCTTTCCGTTCTCTTCCAACCAGGCAATCATCTTCGCAATCGCTTCTTCGTTGTTCAATCCGTTCAGGAAATCAGAGTTCACATGTGGTCCGTCTCCGGAATACGCTTCTTGTGTCACGTCGCCACCCTGTACAACCTCGATGATGTCCAGACCAAACTGTTTCGCAAACTCCCAGTCACGAGCGTCATGTCCCGGAACAGCCATGATCGCCCCTGTGCCGTATCCAGCCAGAACATAATCGGCGATCCAGATAGGCACCTTCGCTCCGTTTACCGGATTGATTGCATAAGTTCCTGTGAACACACCCGTTTTGTCTTTAGCCAAATCGGTGCGTTCCAGATCGCTTTTACGAGCAGCCTGTTCCTGATATGCCTTGATTGCTTCACGCTGTTCAGCCGTTGTAATGACTTCCACCAGCTCATGCTCAGGTGCCAATACAGCATAACTTGCGCCAAACAAAGTATCTGCACGTGTCGTAAACACTTTAATAACTTCTTCATGACCCTCAATGGCAAAAGTAACTTCCGCCCCGGTTGATTTACCGATCCAGTTGCGCTGCATATCCTTGATACTTTCCGACCAGTCCAGCTCTTCCAGGTCTTCCAGCAAACGCTCTGCATATTCCGTAATTCTCAATACCCATTGGCGCATCGGTTTACGAACGACCGGATGTCCACCACGCTCACTCTTACCGTCGATAACTTCTTCGTTCGCCAGTACCGTACCCAAAGCTTCGCACCAGTTCACAGGTACTTCATCTACGTAAGCCAGGCCTTTATTGTACAATTGGATGAAGATCCATTGCGTCCATTTGTAGTAGTCAGGGTCTGTTGTACTGATCTCCCGATCCCAGTCATAAGAGAAACCGAGTGATTTGATCTGGCGACGGAAATTGTCAATATTGCGGAAGGTAATATGTCGTGGATGCTCACCAGTATCCAATGCATGCTGCTCAGCAGGCAGGCCGAAAGCGTCCCAACCCATTGGATGCAATACATTGAAGCCGCGCATACGTTTGAAACGGGATACGATATCCGTTGCCGTGTATCCTTCCGGGTGACCTACGTGCAGGCCTGAGCCAGATGGATACGGAAACATATCCAGGGCATAAAACTTCGGTTTAGCCGGGTCCTCACCCGTTTTAAACGTTTTATTGTCATCCCAGTATTGCTGCCAGCTTTTCTCCATAACTTGTGGCTTGTAGCCGTGTTTCGGCTGTTGATTCTCACTCATCTATTGTTCCTCCTCTGGTTATTCGCATTTATTGCAACAAAAAAACCTCAGCATCCCGTAGCGTTTGCAGCGCTAGGGACGAGAGGTTGAATTCCCGTGGTACCACCCTAGTTAGCGGACGATCGTGCTTCGTCATCCACTCCCTTTGGACCTGTAACGGCGGTTAACCGATGCGGATTTCCATTCCTGATCCCGAGTATTACTTCAGTCGGTTGCAAGATGGTGTAATCACCGCATTTCTCCAAGGCGAGTTCGTGAAATACTGTCAACCGACTTGCACCAACCGCCGGCTCTCTGTCATGTACAGGACTCACTACTGATCCTTATCATCGAAATATGTATACGATATGATCGGAAATATTATATAAAAAAGCAGCATTAAAGTCAATATTACACGGTCTGTTGACTATAAGCAATGCTATGCATCAGTATACACATTAAGACGACTGGAATCGCTGGATTCCTTCTTCTAGATTATCAATCGCCCACTGAATGTGTTCCTTGTTATCGTATTGACGATACGGACACTCGATTCTCAGCGCCAGATCAAAGTACAGATCATATAAACTTCTTCTTTTCCGTTCACTGTCTGTTGTAACTGCTCTTCCATAGCCTTTGAGGAATCCCGGCGTATTATTAAAATGACTGAAGTAGTGCTCCATCAGAGGATCTGCCCAAAGGGAACGTTCAAAATCGATAATCGCCGTGATTTGCCCAGCCTCCACGAATACATTCCCATCCCACAAATCCCAATGCACAAGCACTGGCTCTTTGACATCATCCAGCACATCCGATTTCTGTTGAATTAAACGCTCCAGCTCCTCATAACGAATTGACAATTCCACACCCGCTGCTTTGCCATCTGCAAGCATATCATCCATCAGGCTCAGGAAAGCTTCTTTCCACGTCGTATAATGCGGTTTCTTTGAGGAAAAGTAACCAAACTTCTCCCCTTTAATTTCATTGATCCGACGATTGTATGCACCCAGCTGCTGCTCTATGGATTCCTGCTCTGCTGCACTGTACTGATCTTTGACTTTGTTGTATGGCTTTCCTGGCATGTACTCCATAATAAAATATTCTGCCGATACTAGGGTGAGCGATGGATCATAGGCCAATACCCGGGGAACGGGTACATCCTGAAGTTCTGCCGCGAGTCGCAATGCCTCAACCTCAGCAACCATGACATGCTGTTCACAGCGCATCAGCTTAATGCCATTAGAAGGAGCTATTTTAAGTACTACCTTCTGTCCGTCGTTCTTGGTGATAAAATAAGCATGGTTTGCCCAGCCGTCGATCATCTCTTTGTATTCTTGGATACCTGTGTTAAAATGCTGCTGCACAATTCCGTCTAACTGCTCGGAAGTCAGCCTTGTTTTGTAGGTACTTTCCATTGTTGCACCCCACCCAGAATTTTAATTTTCAGGATTGCACTAATTAGAAAACGTTTTCCATTCAACTATTATGGCTTCCTTTAACCTCACTGGCAATAACTTATTACATATAAAAAAACATTCTTATAGAAAAAGAACTGCCCTTATACATCATCAGGACAGTTCTATATCTTAATCCTATTTCACGGCTACGTAGAATAGACGCTGTGCGCCTTCTCCCGCCTCTTTCCACTCAAAATCAGCATATACACATACATCTCTGAAGCCAGCCTTCGTCAGCTCGAGCTTCATCCAGTCCGGATCATACGCACGCTGAACATGAACCTCTTCAAAACGTTGGTACATATCCTTCCCGCTCTCGGCCACACGCGAAAAGATACTTAGATGATGCTCAATCTCACACCGATCATGATCCATATCACAGGTCCAAATATACGATACAGAGCGCTCGTCCAACACAAATGGTTGCTCCTCTTCGTATCGAATAAGGGTATTCGGGTGATGTACATCGAACAGGAATGTGCCCTCCGGCTTCAGCATCTCGTAAGTACGCTGAAAGGTACGAACGACATCCTCTTTTTCAAGCAAATAATTCACGCAATCACAGAACGATATCACCGAGTCCACAGGCTCCGGTACTCTCCAGTCCCGCATATCCTGCTGCACCCAGCGGACACTGCCTTCCCGATATAAGCGGTGACCTTGAGGCGTGGCCTCCATTTTACTGCGCGCAACAGACAACATGTCCGCCGACAGGTCAATACCTGTAACTTCGAAGCCGGAGTTCACCAGTGGGATCGTAATTGAGCCGGTTCCACAGCCCAGTTCAGCCACACTTTTCGGCATGCCATGTCGTTCCCAAGCCGTTCTCGCAAACCTTATCCAGTCCGGATAAGGCATATCCTCCATTAATTCATCGTACACATAGGCAAATTTCCGGTAAGACATGTCAGGCACCGCACTTTCAATTTCATTTTCAAATCTCTTTTGAACAAAAGAAAAAGCAGGGGCGTCCGGAGTTCACCCAGCCTTGCCCTGCCTTGACTTATGGATTTCAAGCTCATGCTTGATCCACGATACGCGTTTGCTTACTTATCTTCGTTCTGATCCTGAGGTACAGACTCTGTCAGATAGGTCCAGTTTTCCTTCTGCGTTACTAGACCATCCTTCATCAGTTTGCCCAATGCCCGCTTGAACGCGGATTTACTGATACCAAAGCGCTGCTTGATGATGTCCGGCGGGGTTGCATCCGAATACGGCATGCCGCCCGTAGGGCGCTCTTTCATGAAAGCAAGCAGTTTGTCTGCATCTTCATTGCGACCAACCTCTTTGAGAGGAGACATCGCCAGATTGACACGTCCATCTTCACGTACCATGGTTACCCGGCATTTCACCTTTTCACCTAGGCGCAGCATACGATTTCGTTCCGAGGAATGAATCATGCCAATAGCGCCAAAGCCCAGCACTCCACCGTCAACAAGCACAAAAGTACCCATCTGAAGTGGCTTGTACACCGTTGCTTCAACCCATTCGTTAACCCAGGAGGTTGGCGCATGGAAGGACAATGGTGCAAGCTCACGTTCCCCAGCCAATTTCGCCCGCAAACGTCCTTGCTTGTCATGTTCCATAAGAACAAAAACTTCATCGCCTACATGAGGACGTAATTCTTCCAACTCAGGCAATTCACGAATCGGGAGCAGCAATTGCCGCCCAAGCCCCATCTCGAGGAAACAGCCGAGGCGTGGGTGAATATCAGCCACAACCAGACGTGCCATTTCGCCAAGAGTGAGATATGGTTTTTTCATGGTTGCCGCCAGGCGATCTTCCGTATCAAAGAACAGAAAGACCTCCAGCGTTTCTCCAATTTTAACGTCCCTTGTAAGCTCCGTATAGTGAAGCAGTACATCTTCTGATCCTGTCGTCAAAAAGTAGCCAAATGGAGACACTTCACGTGAAACCGGCAAGTTGACGACTGTTCCTGCGATCAAACTCATACCGTTTCCACCACTTTGGCATCAGACCACAGTCGTTCAATGTTGTAATACTCACGCTCGTCGCGGTGGAAGATATGAACAACCACATCACCCATATCCATCAATACCCAACGTGCCGAATCCATACCTTCGATGCCTTTGATATTCACGCCGGCTGCATGCGCCTGTTTGCGAATCTCTGTTGCAATCGCCTGTACCTGAGTATCAGAATTCCCGTGACAGATAACAAAATAGTCCGCTACCAGCGAGATGCCAATCAGATCCAGTGCTACAATGTTGGATGCCTTTTTATCGTCAGCGGCAGCAACCGCCATATTCATAAGTTCTTTCGATGATACTGTCATGAACCAACCTCCATAATCTAATCTATAAATGTGCAATCAAGTCATTCCGCGACAACATGGTCAAAGGGTAAATGACACGGCGCTGCGAGATCAACAAGCTGATCGTCGAGTCGAAACCGGCAATTAAACCTTCTTCCAGACTGTGCTCAGCCTGTTCGCGAATATGATTTACTCCCGGGAAGTCTCTTCCCGGTTCAATATAATCCGCAAGACATACCACTTTATCCAGCAGGCTCATGCCCACTCGACCTGAGGTATGCCAGCGAATAGCATTAATAATTTCTTTATCTTCAATGCCGTAGTCACGCTCCGCAACAAAGGCTCCCACTTCGGAATGCCAGAGCTGCTTGTCATGCTGCAAAAGTTCTTCGTTCAATCCATTGTCACGGATGACCGCTTCCATCTCGGAAACGGGCCAATACTTGGCTACATCATGCAATATTGCTGCCAGGTCCGCTTTTACAGGATCAGCACCATATTTTTGAGCCAACAACACTGCCGACTCCATAACACCCAGCGTGTGCTTCCAACGCTTCTCCGGCATTTGACCGGAGACAGCGTGGATCAGTTCGTCACGGCTTAGTTCCATATAAACCGCTCCTTACAATATATTGATGGACTGCATCAGGAATCATAAAGCGCACGGAATGCCCTTTGGCGAACCGTCTGCGTACTGCTGTCGATGATATGTCCACCAAGGGCATCTCAGCCAACAGTACCCGATCCTGTAACGCATCCGGCAGGTCATCCAGATGTAACTGGAATCCCGGTCGTCCCACACCGATGAAGGTTAAGCGTTCAGCGAGTTCTTCGATCTGTTCCCATTTGGGTAGATAATTCACCATATCCGCTCCAACAATGAAATAAAATTCATGCTGCGGATAGCGACGCCAAAGCTCCTTCATCGTATCGATGGTATAGGACACACCGCCAAGCTCCATCTCAATGCCGAGCACCTCATAATGCTGTACATCTTTCACTGCCGCTTCCGTCATTTCGAGACGTTGCTGTCCCGATGCTCCGGCTCCGCGTTTGTGAGGAGGAACATGGGAAGGCATGAACCAGATCTCATCCAGTGCGTGCGAATCCCTGGCCGCTTCGGCTGCCAGCAGGTGCCCCATATGGATCGGATCAAACGTACCACCCATGATGCCGATCTTCACTCGCGCCACTCTCCCTTACCTAGGTAGTTCGATTTGTTTGTTATCGCGCGATTCTTTGTACAGGATGATTGTGTTACCGATGACTTGTACAAGCTCACTCCCCGTTTCACGGGCAACTTCTTCGGCCATCTCTTTTCTGTCCTCGTCATTGTTGTTGAGCACTTGCACTTTCATCAATTCGCGCTTCTCAATCGCGTCTTCGATGTGACGGAACAGATGCTCATTCGTTCCCCCTTTGCCAATTTGAAATACAGGGGTTAGATGATGTGCCTGTGAACGCAAAAAGCGCTTTTGTTTACCGTTTAACATGAATACTCCATACTCCTTATGGTGAGCAAACCTCAGCAGCAGCACAATGTCTGCCCTGGGCTTGACCGTTCAATTATATTTTCACATTCATAAAACGAACTAACAAAGTTTACACAGTGTGACTACGATTGCAGTACCATCTTACGATCGCTGTTATCCCCAGATTTCTTCTTTTCATTTTATAAAGGGGGAAATCCGGTGATAGCTTATGCTTCCGAAGCAGCTTTCCTACAGAAAGCTTTGAGGCGAGCACTTCGTTTCTTCAGATTGGTTCTGCACTCTTCGTCATCGTGTAATCTTGTTTTCATTTTACAATATTAAAAACTCTCTAACACAGCTCGCCGCATCGTCTCCACGGGAGCCGGGATGCCAAGCCAGTGTTCGAATGCTACCGCGCCTTGGTATATGAACATACCAAGACCACCATGCACAGTACATCCACGCTCTCTTGATTCGCGAAGCAAGCGTGTTTCCAGCGGATTGTAGATAAGGTCGCTGACTGCTGCGCCTGCTCGAATGAGTGCAGGATCAACAGGCACGTCATCTATATGCGGATGCATACCCGCAGCTGTTGTGTTAATCACAATATCGGCCGAAGCCAGTATCGCAGCAGCCTCTTCCATTCCACTACCTGTGATGTCACCCAGTCCATGAACGCGGAGATCGGAAGCAAGGGCAACGGCTCTGTCGGCTGTACGGTTAAGAATACTAATCCGTTCAGGCTTCTCCAAAGCGAGGGCGTATATTACACCTCTTGCTGCTCCGCCAGCACCCAGAACAGCGATGCGTTTACCTGCGAGTTCCGGAACAGCTTCCTCCTTCAAGGAACGCACATAACCGATGCCATCCGTATTATAACCTGTCAGCTTGCCCTCATCATTAACAATGGTGTTCACCGCGCCAATCAGGCGTGCACTTTCATCAATGACATCAAGATACTGCATGACCTGTTCTTTGTGCGGAATGGTTACATTCACACCACGATACCCCAGCGCCACTATACCACGAATGGCTGATTCCAGCTGCTCGGGACGAACATGCAGTGGCATATACATTCCATTCACTCCAGCAGCCTGCAGAGCCGCATTATGCATGGCAGGCGATTTGGAATGTGCAATGGGATCTCCCATAACGCCAAGCAGGACAGGGAGTGAAGGATTTGTTTTTTTCTGTTCCGTCATACTTCCGCCTCCGATCTGATGAACTGCTGCTGTGATTACATTAGATCAAGGATGGGCGGATCAGTACACGCACACCTTTTGGAGCATGAACAGCTACAAGTGCCCCATTCTCACCGTTAACCTTAATCCAGCCCAGTCCAGAAATGAATACATCCGACTGACTGCCACGTTTGATACGGAACTCATGTCTGGTCCATTCAGGCATGTCCGCTGCATCTTCACGCGTTGGTGGAGACAGTAATTCACCCAAATGGTCACGATACAAGTCGTCTGCACGTTCCAGCTTCGTACGGTGAATATCAAGCGCAGTGCTGATAAAGCAAGTGAAGGACTGACGATCTCCCTCTACAAAGTCAAAACGAGCCATGCCGCCAAAGAACAGCGTCTGACCAGAATTCAACTGATAAACCGCCGGTTTAAGCGGTTTTTCTGGCATAATGGCAGCCAAATCTTTACGGGATACAATCTCACTGAAACGCCAAGGGTATACAATTCCCGGCGTATCAATAATAGCTTTTCCATCGTCCAGTGGAATATTAACCATATCCAGCGTCGTGCCCGGATAACGGGATGTCGTGAGTTCCTGCTCGAGATCGCTGTAGTCACGAATCAGACGGTTAATCAGTGTGGATTTGCCCACATTGGTACCACCAACCACATATACGTCACGATCTCCGCGATACGTTCCCACAAGCTCAAGCAGTCGGTCGAAGCCCTGATTTTGCTTCGCACTGCACAGAACGACATCTACCGTACGTAAACCTTGTTCTTTGGCCTGTTTTTGCACCCAGTTGCGAACCTTGTTCCAGTTGGTTACTTTTGGAAGCAGGTCCGTTTTGTTCACGGCAAGCAATACTGGATTGTTGCCTACAAAACGCTGCAAACCAGAGATGATACTGCCATCAAAGTCAAACAGATCAACGATATGGATGACAAGTGCATCCTTATCCCCGATTTTGCTTAGCAGAGCCAGGAACTCGTCCTGATCCACTGTAACGGATGATGACTCATTGTAATTTTTGATACGGAAACAACGCTGGCAAATGACGGGTTCTCGATCCAACGCTTTTTCGGGGATGAATCCAGGTAATTCCGGGTTTTCCGTTTGCAGATGCACTCCGCATCCGCTGCACCTTACGGCAATATTGCCGTTATGCGGTTCTGTCATTTCTTCTTTTCCTCCTCAAGCCATAAGCCTTTCTTGCGCAAACTCGTTAGAGCAATCCGTTCCACGCGCCGATTGAAGCGGGTCATGAAGCCTTCATCTCCGATGGAGATTGGCAACACCAGAACCGTATAGAGTCCTAGTCGATTACCTCCAAAGACATCTGTAAGCATCTGATCGCCTACGACAATCGTTTTTTCAGGAGTTAACTCCATCATCTTCATTGCTCTACGAAACGGAACGTTCGATGGTTTGCGTGCACTATGCACAAACTGGATATCCAGTGGCGTCGCAAACAGGGATACACGATTCAAATTGTTATTGGACACAATCATGAGCTGGAAACCAGCCTCTTTGACACGTGCGAACCATTCAATTAGTTCGGGTGTGGCGTCAGGAGCTTTGGCCCCAACGAGTGTATTGTCCAGATCAGTTATAATTCCACGGTAGCCTTGAGCGTATAGCTCTTCCAGATTAATGTCAAAAACCGTGTCTACACGCAGCTTGGGCATTAACATTTCAAACAAAGAAGTCACCTCAGTTTCATACGACACACTATATCACAAATCCGTCTTTCCTGAAAATGCATACAGCGCCTGATGGTATAGGAAAAAAGGAAAAACGGGACGGGCGACATTACGCCCGTTCCGCTTTGAGTTCCTTACGCAGCTTTGAAGCAGTCTGATAGACGGCCTTCCAGTCGTCTGCAGTTACAGACGCTGGACTATAGCGAGTCTGTTCAAACTTCGCTAGAAGTTCATGCAATGTCGCTGCTGCAGCTGGTTTCGCCTGGCTCCAGCGGGTTACCGATTCACGAAGTGTCTCGTCCCCGCTCCGGGTTAACCCTTTGCGCTTCACATATCGAATCCAGCGTTCAGTCTCTGCCACTACCTTTTGTTCAGGCGTTAGCGGTCCACCTGTCCGCAGACGAAGCACGAAGAATCGAAGGGAGAGGCGATTTCGCCAGAACATATAAGCCACCCACAATACGATGATGGCTCCCGCAGCCCAGATTACAAAAGCCGGGATGCTGGATGAAGCCTGTTCAGGCGCAGGGGTCTGTTCTTCCTCTTTTACCGGTTCCTCTTCAGGTTGTTCTTCAGGCTCATCTACCGGCTGTACATCTGGTTGTTCGGTGAGCAGCGGCATGTCAAAGCCCGGCGTCGCTTCAACCGGAATCCAGCCATACTCGCCAAAATAAACTTCAGCCCAAGAGTGCGCATCTGCATTCGTTACCGTGTACGTCGTCTCGATCTCAGCCCCAGGTTGGCGCGGAGCCTGCATGTCAGAATTCAGTGACAGTTGTCCAGGCGCGTACCCTTTCACCCAACGAGCGGGAATCCCCTCGGAGCGTGCCATCATAACCAGCGCAGTCGAGAAGTAATCACAATACCCCTCACGAATGTCAAATAAAAAACCTTCCACAAAGTCACTGCTTACTTTTCGGGATAAATCCGGATTGTTGGTGTAATCAAAATTTAGTTGTAAATAGTTTTGCAGTAATGCCACTTTTTCATACGGCGTATTTGCCGATGCTGTAATTTCAGCGGCCAGATCCGTCACCCGATCAGGGAATCTGGATGGCAGCTGCAGGTACATATCATCTGCCGGATTGCTCGTATACAGATCATCAAAAGATTTGGTGCGAAGCTCATCTTCCACAATAACCGGAGCCTCGGATACAATCGTATACGTCTTCGGATATTGCGGTTGCTGGCGGTCTGTTACGACATGCAGCTCTGCCTGCGCCGAATTCCATAACATCCGGTCGGAATTCGCCTCACCATTGACAGATGTAACTTCCGAAATGGAATAAGCACCGAAGAGAATCGGATACACGTTGTCATTCAACATCGTCACTTTCTGAGTGACTTGCTTGGTGGTTACATTTCCGGATTCATCATTCTCCAGAGCCTGTCCCGCCTCAACATCCTCTGTCGCACCTCGTCCGCGATCATCCCAGCCTGTTCCCGTATACTCTGCGCGCGTCTCACCACGCCAGTAGCTGCGCTCATTGGTAGTGACAGACATGACAGGTGTATAGTCGAAGTTGAATCCTCCGCCAAGCTGGTTGTCTTCCCTGCTGTATCCCGACTCGGTTGCTGTCGGAATGTCCAGTGTTCCGTTGCCTGTCTGACTCGCCGAACTTCCGGTGTAGTTACGCCACGCGGTATACGGGTCCGTTAAGGTAGGAGGAACTTCCGGCATGTTCACACTGGCTACGATAATCAAAGAAAATATGATTGCAATGTTGGCCAGAATTTTGTAAGGATACCGGATGATTCTCTTCCAGCCTTGTGGATATTGCAGTTGGAAATTACGGAAGTGCTGGCATACCAGCCATCCCATTCCCGCAAACATAACCCAGGCGATTTCAATCCAGAGTGGAATTTGGGTGAAGGAATCAAGAATTCCCATCGAGATAATGTTGATACCCAGAAATACGAGAATTCGGCGCGTTGTGGTCACCAGGCGAAGGGCTGCTTCAAGCATGACCCAGGCGCACAGGGTGAACCAGATGTAAGGTGTCAGGTGCAGTATGAATTGCTCCGTACGCTCCATTAACGTGCCGTAAGGAATATAAACGGTGTAATCAATTAATGTCTTATGCAAAATATATACAAGGACAACTGCCTTGATTATGGTTCGAACCCATATTTTGAAAGGCAGAATCACTTCCAGAATGCTGACCGCTGCGAGCGTCCACAGCACCAATGAAGTGGTCTCGGTATACCAGGATTCCTGTGTGAATGATATCCACTGCATGCCAATCAGGAAAATCCAGAGCAACGAAGCTGCATGATACCAGGATCTTCTCCCCACTGTCAGCTCTTTGGCTTTAGTACTCATACACTACCTCCCCCCATTACCGTTGGAAGCTCCTGCAAATGGGAAACGGTGAAGGATCTAGTGCCTCTTCCGCGCAGCATCGCATTCCACTCGGAACTCCGGCGGGAATCGCTGGGTTCAATCAGAATATGACAAGGAGTCATCCCCCGTGTGTCAGCCCATCGGAGCAGTTCGAGAACTTTTTCATCTTTCTGGGGAGAAATCACTACAAAATATGCGCCTTGAGGAAACTGACGCGACATCTTCTCGACACCGGGCAGCAGCCGATTCTCCTGGCCGCTATATTGGATATCCACCAAATGATGGATCATCTTCTGCCGTTCCAGCGTACTTTCGCTGGGAGCAAAAAATGATGTCTTCTCCGACAATGTCAGCATTCCCATACCCATTCGTTCTCTTGTGCCATATTCCAGCAGGGAAGCAGCCGTAGACACGGCCAGTTCAAAGGACTCACCATAATCATAGCTGCCTGACAGCGCATCCAGCACCAGAATCGTTTTCGGCACCGACTCATGTTCAAACTCCTTGGACTTCCACGTTCCCGTCTTTGCCGTTGCATTCCAATGAATGCGGGAAAGGCGATCCCCATAAACGTAGTCACGCACGCCGTTAATCTGGGTTGTTTCCCTGCGCGAGCGGGTCAAGGCCGTCTGTGGACCGGATAACCGTGATTTGCGATCATACAGCTGCCAGTACGGAATAAATACCGTGCGCGGCAGCACCCGAAATTCCCCTTTGGCTTTGAACGTTCCCCGATGTTCGATCAGACCAAAGATGTCCTCGCTGGCACATTCCGTTTCTGAAAAGACGTACTTTCCCCGCTCCAGCGGCGGGGTCTGAAAAGACAATTCACCATACCCTCGCATGCTCGGAATGAGACTTTCTTTGAAAGACCAGGATTCACCGTTATGCCGATGCAGCATTTCGCGCACAACCACATAAGGAAGTGGCAGAAATCCCGGGATGTTCAGACTTAACTGCACCTGTACCTGGTCACCGGCATGCAGCAGCTCTTCATGATCCTGACCGGAAGAGAGCTTGCGCACGCCGTGAGTACGCCGTACACCGCTAAAACCAGCAAGCGCAAGGTAAATACAAAGCAAAGTCACCATGGACAGCAGCATCAGGGAAGTCTTCCCGCCCTGGAACAAAACATAAGCCAAACAGCACATCCACACCGCCGCGATGCTCCATACGCGGGGGTGGCGTATTCCCCTTCTGACTGTACTCAAAAGCGGCTTCATCAATTATTGCCCCATGGAGACGGGCACTCGAACCTGCTGAAGTACGGATTTTAATACAGCCTCGGAGCTCATGCTGTCCAGTCTCGATTCGGGACGAAGCACGATCCGATGGGAGATGACATAAGGCGCCATCGTTTTCACGTCATCCGGAAGCACGTAGTCACGTTCCTGCAAAAAGGCAAAAGCCTTCACGGCCATCATAAATGAAATGGCTGCCCGCGGGCTGGCGCCCAGCAATACGGATGGGTGGGAGCGAGTTTTACGAACCACATCAAGCAGATAATCCATGACCGGATCACCGATGAATACGTCCTTGATTTCCTGCTGGATGGCTGATATCTGATCCATATGGGTTACGGATTCAAGCCGGTCAACAGGCTGACCCGACTGATGCTGCTTCAGCAGCGTTTTCTCGATATCCTTGTCCGGATAACCCAGACTTATTTTCAACATAAACCGGTCCAGCTGCGCTTCCGGCAATGTGTACGTTCCTTCAAAATCGATTGGATTCTGGGTTGCACAGAGCATAAATGGATGCGGCAGATCATACGTATCACCATCTACCGTTACACTGCGCTCCTCCATGACTTCCAGCAACGCGGACTGCGTTTTTGTTGTGGCCCGGTTAATCTCGTCAGCCAGCAAAATGTTGGTCATCACCGGACCCGGACGGAAGTAAAAGCGCTCGTCACGTGGATGGAAAACGGATACCCCCGTGATGTCACTTGGCAAAATATCAGGATTACATTGAATGCGGCGGTACTCTCCGCGCATGGATTTCGATAACGCTTTAACCAACTGCGTTTTACCTGTTCCCGGTACGTCTTCAATCAGAACGTGTCCGCCTGCAAGCAAAGCTGTGAGCAAAAGTTGAATTTCAAAGGATTTCCCCATTATGCATGATTCCAGATTAGAACGAACTGCTGATATGATTTGGATCGACTCTTTGCGCACAGGCATGTGGTCTAACCTCCTAAAAAAGCATACAGATTTCCTTTTATTGTACATGATCCAACGGCGCGAGTACACTCGAAGGAACTCATAATTTGTTTCCAGCCGTCAGATTCGCCGCAGTTATCGCATGATTCCGACAAAAAGAGGCCCGGATAGAAGTTATCCGAAGCCTCCGTTGAAACCATATATATGGCTAGGTCTGCCATGCTCTGTTATCCTTTGGGCCGAACCACCAATGCCGCGAGAAAAGAAAAGATAATCGCTGAGGAAATACCCGCCGCGGTCAAATCGAATATCCCCGTAATGACACCGATCCATCCCTCTTTCTCCAGCTCCGTCAAAGCCCCGTGCACGAGGGAGTTACCAAAGCTGGTAATGGGAATGGATGCTCCCGCCCCGGCGAATTTGACGAGTGGATCATACAGCCCGAACGCATCCGCAACCGCACCGGCCACTACAAGTGTACTCATCGTATGGGCAGGAGTCAGCTTGACACCATCCATCAGAAGCTGTCCCACAACACATATCAACCCGCCAACAATAAATGCCCATAAAAACTGCATCCTTTATCCCTCCTTTTCTATGGCTACGGCATGTGCAATACAAGGAATGCTCTCACCCTGCTGGTATGAAAGTGGAGACAACAATGCACCGGTAGCGACCACCAATACCTTATTGAGCTCACCCTTTTGCATCCGGTTCATAATATGACCGTAGGTTACGGTCGCTGAACATCCGCAGCCGCTGCCTCCAGCCACAACCTGCGGCTGCTTTTCCAGGTTATAGATCATCAAGCCACAATCATTGAAAACCGTTTGTTCCATCGGAATACCCTCTTTATGCAAAAGCTCCTTAACGATGGGCAACCCAACCGAAGCCAAATCACCTGTAACGATCAGATCATAATAACCGGGTTCCAGGCCTGTATCCCGGAAATGCGAAACAATGGTATCCGCTGCCGCAGGAGCCATTGCAGCCCCCATGTTAAACGGATCTTTGATGCCCATATCCATAATTCGGCCAATGGTCGCTTTGGTGACTACCGGACCCTGACCTGTACGGGATATCACACTACACCCCGAACCCGTAACGGTATACTGGGCATATGGCGGCTTCTGGGAACCATACTCTGTTGGGTAGCGAAATTGCTTTTCCACCGTACAATTGTGACTTACCGTACCCGCGAGTACATAATCCCCTGCGCCCGAATCCACGATGAGCGAGGCCAGAGCCAACGTCTCCATTGAGGTTGAACAGGCACCAAATACCCCCAGATAGGGTACACCCAACTTGCGGGCAGAAAAGGAACTGCTGATAATCTGGTTCATCAGATCCCCGCCAACAAAGAACTGAAGCTCTTCCTTCGTAATATTGGCATTGATCAACGCCATTTGAGAGGCCTGTTCAAGAAGCTTGCGCTCTGCCTTTTCCCAGGTCTTCTCCCCAATCTCCAAATTGTCATATATATAATCGAAATCAGATGCCAGAGGCCCTTGGCCTTCATCGGGCCCTACGACTGCTGACCTGCCGATAATGCGTGGACGGTTCTCAAATAGCCAGGTTTGTTGTCCCAGGCGCTTCATAGATGTCCACCTCCGAAGCCAAGAAAGGCGTATACAATCCCCACGACAAAGGCGGCAACTACACCAAACACGATGACCGAACCAGCCAGTTTGAACATGTTCGCACCTACACCCAGCACCAGTCCCTCTGCACGATGCTCCAGTGCTGCCGAACACATGGAGTTGGCAAACCCGGTAACAGGAACAGCCGTCCCGGCACCAGCCCATTGCGCCATTTTATCGTAGACACCAAGGCAAGTCAGGATGACTGAAATGAGGATCATGACCGCAACGGTTGGACTCGCTGCTTCCTTCGAAGTCATGTCAAACCCGGCCATAAACGCTTCCTGGATAGCCTGTCCAATGACGCAGATGAATCCGCCGACGAAAAATGCTTTTATGCAGTTCGCCCAAATTGGACGGGCAGGCTCATGTTTTTTGGCGACTTTTTTATATTCCTGTTCACTGATGGACAGGGATGACGATGATTTTTTTCCATTACCCTTCGTTTGAGCTGGCAAGATACAGAACCTCCCTTGAAATGAAAATGAGTCAACAGATGTAACTGCATGACTGCATATACTGTGCGTAATCCTGTATTCAGTGTTTGTTAAGGTTGGGAAAGTTATGTACCCGGCGAAAGACAGCATTTGTTTCCAGCACGATGAAGCAGCCGAATCAGATGAGTCGCTCAGCGCCGGATCAGAGGGTCTGATGAAATTTATAAATAAAGCAGAATGATCACGAGCAAAATAAAAAGGACGATACAAAGGATGGTTTCATTGCCTTCATCGGGTGGCGTCATCTATTGTCCCAGCTCCTTCCTGTTGTCAGGCAAATGAAATTAGTGGCTTATTGAATACCTTATGGAACACTGGTTAAGCAAAACGGTTCCTCACTATATGCATATTCAATGCAGCTGCTTTGCGACTGTGTTTGGTGCGGATTTAATGGCCCGATGCATCGTCAAAGGAGCAACCATTCATGCCTGAGATACGTGACATAACCATGGACAATTACTTGCGCAAGGTTCATACTGTAGTGTGACCAGTGGTTAAATAAAAGGTTCTTCTCTTCCGAAGGACAACAGTCCGGCAGCCGTTCTGCTGAGACCTGATCTACATACAAGCAGAGGAGTTGTCGACACATGAATCAAAAAACGTTGGAAATGTTTCGCACGTTAACGGAATTCCCTTCCGTTTCCGGGTTTGAACGCGAGCTTCGCGGATGGATGAAGGAACAAATGTCTCCTTATACGAAAGAATTTGTCCAGGATCGCCTGGGTAGCCTTTTTGGCGTATTACGAGGAGAGGCGTCCGGACCCAAAGTTATGGTTGCAGGTCACTTCGACGAAGTTGGCTTCATGACCACAGGCATTACGGAAACAGGCATGATCAAATTCCGCCCACTCGGTGGATGGTGGAGTCAGGCTGTGCTGTCTCAACGTTTGGAGCTCATCACTCCGGATCGCCGGATTACAGGAGTTGTCGGTTCAACACCTACTCATCTACTCGATGAATCCCAGCGTAATAAACCGGTTGATCTTAACCATATGTACCTGGATATTGGTGCAGATAACCGTGCAGAAGCAGAGTCTTGGGGCATTCATCCGGGCATGCAGATCGTTCCGATCTGTGAATTCACACCGATGGCCAATCCGAAGAAAATTATGGCAAAGGCATGGGATAACCGTTACGGCGTAGGACTTGCACTGGAGCTGGTCGAAGCATTGCATAAGGAAAAATTGCCAAATACCCTCTACTGCGGTGCAACTGTTCAAGAGGAATTGGGACTTCGCGGTGCACGCACGGCTGCCAATCTGATTGAACCGGATATTTTCTTTGCACTGGACTGCAGTGCTGCGAATGATATGACAGGAGACAAACAGTCCTTCGGACATATTGGACAAGGCGCTTTGCTGCGTATCTTCGACCCGGGCATGTTCACCCATCGCGGTATTGTTGAATATGTTCAGGACACAGCATCAACGAATCAGATCAAAATGCAATATTTTATCTCTCCTGGTGGTACGGATGCCGGAGCGGTTCATTTGAGCGGTATCGGTGTGCCTTCAACGGTAATTGGCATCTGCGCACGCTACATTCATACCTCTTCTTCCATTATTCACACGGATGACTATGATGCGGCTAAAGAGTTGCTCGTGAAGCTGGTGAAGGGTCTGGATCAGACAACACTGAATACGATTATCGAAAACACGTAATTGTGGATTCTAGGGGTAAAGCTTGCTACATGCACTTCATTGCTTAACCTTCATTGAAATGAATATATGAATTTAAGAGATATCCTGATACATCAGGGTATCTCTTTTTTTGTTCAACTAGTTTAATAGCTAGAACATATATAGAAAAGAATCATAAGATATAACAACGGTAGAAGAACTAAACATAAAACAACGGGGGACCTATTATGGCAATGAGAAGGAATGGAAAATCGAATAAAGGTTCCACCAAAACAAATGCTGCCAACACCCTTCTCAATGGCAACCTTAAAGGAAAGAACCTGGAAATTATCGTCGCAGCCTTGCTGGTGAGCGGGAAATTAAGAGTGGATGCCGTTACGTTGTTTAGAGAAGCAACATTGGTGGTCGAGTTGACCGGAAAATATAAAACGCTGCAAAATATAACATCAACTAACACGGATAAGCTGGTCGATTTCATGAACCAGAATGGAGATATGACTTTGGATGACGTGATGCAAGCTTTCCAGAAAAGAATGAATTCCTAGATATTATGAAATGAGGTTGATATGATGTCTGACTTTGACGGAACCGGCTTTGCCGAACTGATCATTGTAGTTATCCTTGTAATGCTGTTTGTATTTGGTTCAACAGATATTGAAGGTTTGTCGAGTACACCCACAACCACATGAACCTCTCCATTTTGATTACAGCCATGCATATGAACCAAAGAAATACCAGTCCTATTGCAGGACTGGTATTTTTGAGATATCACAGAAATAAAGGGGAGAACGCAATCCAGGCCAAAATGAGAGCCAGCACAATGCACACATTTTCCACAACGGCTCCATGTTTCGTGCCCGTACTCATAAGATTGATCCTTATACGCCACTTGAGTGGTGGCAGTGGACGAATGCCGCGATTCGTCAACGAATCTGCCAATAGATGCATGACATAGGCTGTACCTCCGGCTACCCAAATCTCTGGCCCCTGCAAATGAGTTGTACTGTAGAGCAACCCAGTCCATACGGCGGTTCCATATAATGTGTGTGTCAATCCCCTGTGGGTTAACGTGGTACACAGCATTAACAGACTGCCCGCGATCAGATTCCATGGTGCGAAGGCATGCCCATAAAATACAAGTCCCAATCCGATCGCAAACATCAGCACTTTGCGTAGGGAACGTGACGGCAGGAAAGATACCATCGCAATCAAAATGGCGAGCAGCAGATTCCATGGTTTTGCCTGTACATAGAAGTACACAAATACGGCGACTGGCAGCAGGATTGTCTGTAACAGCCGAATGAGGCTGTTCGGCAACGCCTTGGATACCAATAGCGAATTGGGCTCGTCAATGTCTGGCAGCAGCGAACCGATCAGGGCCACGGTAACCGCCGGTGCAGTCACGGGAATGCCGGCCAATTGCAGAACAGAGAGGGATACAGTGGTCCCGATAATCAGGTGGGATCTTCCCATCATGGTGCCAAAACTTCCTTTCGAAGAAATAGGGAACATAAACTGCCCACTCCAGATTTTACAACGAAAACAATATAAGAACAATAGTTCGCATTTCTTAATTTACTTACTCCATGCCGTGTAATTACGATCGGATCTATGGGCAGACTAATATGCGAACTGATTTTACCTTTGCCTCATACGGCGTTAATCCTGTGTTAACATCACTGGTATATAGTCGGTTCATACCCAACCAACAAAGGATGATTACTTATATGGGAATTCATACGTACTTTAGATCACTCAACGATCTCGAACGCATTATTCGTACCCCGGGAAAATTCAAGTTCGAGGAGCACAGCGTATCTGCCCACTCCTGGAAAGTCGTGCAGTATGCCAAAACACTCGCCGATATTGAGGAACAGCATGGGGTCGCCATCGATTGGAAGAAGCTTTATGAGATCACCAGCAGTCATGATTATGGCGAAATCTTCATCGGTGACATCAAAACGCCGGTTAAACATTATTCACTGGAGCTTCGTTCGATGCTGCAGCAGGTAGAAGAAGGCATGGTTGAGCATTTTATTAACGAAAATATACCTGAAGAATTGCAGCCGATTTTCCGCAGACAGCTGCGTGAAGGCAAAGATAACTCTGTCGAAGGACTTATTCTTGAAGTGGCCGACAAAATGGATCAGGTGTACGAAGCGTTTGCTGAACTGCAGCGTGGCAATACAGAAAAGGAATTTATCGTGATGTACCGATATGCCCTGATCAAAATCAAAAATATTGACCTCCACTGTGTACACTATTTCCTCGAGCAGATTCTCCCCGACATCAT
Organism: Paenibacillus sp. E222; assembly: GCF_013401555.1. Lineage (NCBI taxonomy): Bacteria > Bacillati > Bacillota > Bacilli > Caryophanales > Paenibacillaceae > Paenibacillus > Paenibacillus sp. E222. Next base: position 3,290,219 of record NZ_CP058552.1, on the reverse strand, counting down.
TGAGGAAGGCAACCGTTCCCCATTTGATATCCGCCAAATCACGGAAGATGCTTTGTCACAATAATCAGCTCCGGTCATCGTGGTTCTTCAAGAGCCATGGACAGGGCTTTTTTGCGTTATTGTAACCTTTGGCGATACTCGCTGGGATACAGTCCTGTCTTGTTTTTGAAAATACGGCTAAAATAATGAGAATCACTATACCCCACCGCTTTACCCACCGTCTTGATATCCATATCTTCAAAGGCCGCGAGCATGCGTTTTGCTTCGTTGATTCGAAGCCCTGTCATGTATTTGAGCGGGGTTTCACCTGTCACCTTTTTGAAACACTTCCCCAGGTAATCCACACTAAAATGCATCTGTCCTGCCATGTCCTGTAACGTAATTTCATGCATATAGTTCTGTTTCAAATACAACTTGACGGCCTCTGCAATATCCTCCGGCTTCACCTGTTCATCCAGCATTGCACTGACATGTGCCAGCGAGTCCTCTGCACTGCCCAGCTTTAATTCCATCGCATCCAACAGTGACCGAAGCTGTTCTTCCGTGAGGGGTTTAAGCAGATAATCCTCCACTTTGTAACTGATCGCCTGACGTGCAAACTCAAACTCATGATGGCCGCTCAGGATCACGATCTTGACATGCGGATAAGCAAAATACAGATGTTTCGCCAGTTCCAGCCCATTCATGACGGGCATCTGAATATCGGTAACGACCAGATCCGGCACCGTATGTTCAATCAGTTCCAATGCTTCCTGCCCATTCCTAGCCTCACCGATAACCTCGAACCGTGTGCCCAACTCGCTGAATTTCCGGGATACGTTGCGACGAATTAACGCCTCATCTTCCACAATAATGGTTCTATATGTCATCACCATGAGTTTTAACTGTGCTCCTTTCGAATGGAACCGCCAATCGTAATGCTGACGCCGCCAGAAGGTTTATTTGAAATATGCATATGTGCCGCGGAACCATACCATAATTTGAGCCTGATCCAGATGTTTTTCAATCCCATCCCGTTGATCTCAAGTTCAGGCATACGCTCCCATTCCTGTGATTGTTGTATGTACTGCTGGATGAGCTTGAGCGCCTCGGGTTCCATGCCAGGTCCGTTATCTTCGACGGTCATTAGCCAGGTTTCCTGTAAGGTATCCAGCTCTCCAATGATACGCAGCTTCCAGGGTGGTGTATCACGCAGTCCATATTTCATGACATTTTCCAGCAAAGGCTGAATCAGCAGCATGGGCACCTGAAGATTTTTCATCGAGTCCGGAACATGGAATTCATAAAGCAGATCATCTTCGAACCGAATTTTCATACACTCCAAATATCGCTCACAGTAGTCGATTTCTCTTTCCAGTGGAACACCGCTTTTGTTCGGAGCCGAGATGTAACGCAGCATGGATGCGATGTGACCACAGAACGCAACGATCTGTTCATTCATGCCCTCCTCCGCCATGATGCTGATGTTCGTAATGTTGTTATACAGAAAGTGAGGGTTCATCTGGGACTGCAACGCCAGCAACCTCGCATCCGTTTCCTGAGATTTAATCGCCAGCATGTCTTGAAAGGACTGCACAAGCTGTTGATTCAATTGGATAAACGTATCATTCAACTCATCCATCTCACGGATGGAACCCGGATATTCCAACTTGAATAACTGGCCAGAGTCCTGACCCGTGCTCAGATCGTGGACGCCAGTTTTCTGAATTATGCGCTGCAAACGATGAAGCGGCAAAGTCACTCGTTTGGAGATCAGGTATGAGAGGAGCAGAATAAGAATCAAGGTAGCTAAAGTTGCCCCCATAAACAGAAAAGCCATGCGATTCAGATTCGCAAACAGGGATTGTTTGGACTGCATCACGATAACCGTCCATCCGGTCTCCTGCGAGGTCGTGTAGGTCATCATTTGCTTTGAATTCCCTTTGGGATCTACCACTTCTTGCATCGTTCCTGGTGGATAGCGGTCGTTACGAATCAAGTTAACAACGTCAGAATGGAGTGCGTTTAACGGGTTTTCATTGGACAATAAAGGATATAAAAGCTCATTACGTTCATTCAATACATAGAAGCTCAGATCTTCGTTCCCCGCTTGCACATCATTCAAATGCTGGAACACGGTTCCAGCATCCTGCAAGATTTCGACTACACCTTGCGAGACATAATTTCCATCCTTATACACCCGGGTAAGAGAAAGATATGGTTTGTCTGATTCCCCCTGCCCTGTTGGCATCGGTAAAGCCCCACCATCCAGTAAACTTATGACACGCCAGCCATTGCGCGCCCACGTTTCCTCGTACCACGGTCTTTGGGTCAGATCTACGGACAGCTGGCCATTGAACGCACCGGCACCCAGCATTTTACCGTTTACATCATAAATATTGGCTTGTTTGGCTGTGTTGGAGCTGCTAATGATCGCCAGAATGACATCAATCAGCGTTGTTGTATCCTTGTAAAACGCCGGGTCACTTGTCAGCGTCTGTTCATTGTCCTCCGCTGGAGATAAATAGTGACTGAAGTGCTCCTTGACCAGATTGGAATATACGATGTTCATGGAGAAATTATTCATTTTGACGATTTCCTGATCCAGGTTGCCCACCATCGAGTTCCCCAGCTGTTTCTGCTGTTCGGCACTTCGACTACGAATGTCATTGGCAAGAAAAACATACAAGAGGCTGGCCACAATCAATGAAAAAACAATAAATACTGCAGAATAGTAGGCAAACAGGCTTTGCTGAAGCGTTCTGAATCGGTACTTAACCATCTCACACCTCGTTATCGGATGATGTATTGCAACTTACTCGAAAATGTCCACCCAAGAGAACGCTTTTGTCTATTGAGCACATTCTTTGTTCCGCGTAAAGTTATCCACATAAGAATACGCTTACATGAAGCGTTTCGGCAAGAGCCATTATTCTTTATTCCATGGGAGGTTTATTAATGAGAAAACGATTTCTATTATCCATCGCAGGCGTGCTACTGCTGTCCAGCCTGCTTCTTGCCGGGTGCAACTCCGGTGACAGTTCCGAAGGTTCAGGGAAGGTAACGCTAACGTTCGGAACAAGCCAGAGCGGCATTCCACGTACGGGTATTATGCAAACGATGGCTAAAGAATATGAGCAGGAAACGGGTGTGAAAATTGACTTTCAGGTGGTCCCTGACGCTCAGTGGCGTGACCTGATTAAGGTGAAGCTTGCCTCCGGTGAAGCTCCTGATATTTTCAATGTGGATGTGGACCCGCTGAGCATGCCTGCTAACGTAAGACCTGAGGAAAATGCAATTGATCTGACCAATGAGGAATTTACAGGACGCATGTCTGAAGAGATTTTACCAACGGTTAGCTATAAAGATAAGGTGTACGGGGTTTCTTTTGCACCATCGAAAATATGGTATGTGTACTATAACAAACGCATCTTTGAAGAGCTCGGCATCCAGCCACCAACGTCCTACGCCGAGTTCAAGGCCATCAGCCAGAAAATCAAGGACAAGGACATCATTCCGTTCTATCAAGCGCCTGCCAGCGGATGGTATCAGGTACTGCCTTTATTTGAAACCGGTCCAAACTATGAGCAATCTACGCCGGGAACGTACGAGAAGTTGAACAACAATGAGATGAAAGTCGCGGATTTGACGCAGCTCAAAACGGTCATTGAACAGTTAAAGGAATTCGCGGATCTGGGTTACTTCGGCAAGGATTTTCTGTCCAACACGGTCGAGGCTGGCATTGAAGCCTTTGGTCAGGAGAAGGCAGCGATGCTGCTTCGAGTTCCGGGCACCGAAAAGGAAGTGTCTGAGGCGTATCCGGACATGAAGGACAATATGGGATTTTTCGTGATGCCATGGGGCGATAATCAGACGATTGGTGTGAATCCGGGCGGTTCGGCTGCGATGTTTGGCAACAAAAACAGCAAACACCCGGAAGAGGTACTAAAGTTTTTCCGGTGGATTACGGAGCATGATCATCTGCAGCGTGTATTCGATGGGGGTGAAGGCAACCTGACCATATGCTGGCCGGAAATCGAACCGAAGCTGACACAGGACTATATCGACTACGAGAAAAATCATGAGAAAGGTACGGTCATGCAGGCCGCTGTAAAGTATATTGATCCGCAGTGGATGGATATCGGCAAGGATCTTTCTGGCATGTTCGCTGGAGCGATGACCCCGGATCAAATTCTGCAAAATATTGATAAACGCAGGGCTGAACAAGCCAAAGTGCTGAAAGATGATGCGTGGCAATAAGAGCGCGGTAAACACATGAGGCATGTAGCTGACCACCATTACATACAGCGAGGTGAGGCGCCATGCACTCATGCATATTGGCAGGAAGGACAGGTGTTACAGATTATGAATGTGAACAAGATCTATCCCTGGTATTTCTCATCCGGAGCGATTGTGTTGTATCTGCTGTTCATCGTCGCTCCCGCCCTGCTGGGCATCTATTATTCCTTCACCGATTGGAACAGCTACAGTTCGGAGAAAAACTTTATTGGTCTGGAGCATTTCCGAACCATTCTGGCGGGTGATCCAACGTATTTACTTTTTATTAAAAATACAGTCCTTTTCACCCTGATTACTTCGATCGCCAAGACGGTTCTGGGCCTATTCCTAGCTCTGTTGCTTGTCAGCGGTGTGAAGGCCGCCAATCTGCACCGGATGATCATATTTTCACCCCAAGTCCTTTCGTTCCTGATTGTTGGCCTGGTCTTCAAAAGCCTGCTCGACCCCAACAACGGCTTCGTTAACGTGACGCTGCGTTCGCTGGGTCTGGACGTTCTGGCCCAGAACTGGCTGGGCTCCTTGACCTGGGCGATGCCATCCATTATGGCAGTGGATACGTGGAAAGGCATGGGGTACATTATGGTATTGTTCATTGCCGGACTGCTCGCCATTCCTCGTGACTATTATGAAGCGGCATCGATTGACGGTGCCGGCTTCTGGCAGAAGCTGTTTCGGATCACCATTCCGATGCTGATGCCGACGATCACCATCGCTACGGTGCTCAATATTACGTATGGGCTGCGGGTATTTGATGCGGTATATGTACTGACCAATGGTGGACCGGGCAACGCAACAGATGTGATTAACACAGCGGTGTATTCCTCTTTTGCTAAAGGGTACTGGGGGCTTGGCAGTGCATTATCCACAATTCTGTTTGTCATTATGGCGATCATCTCCTTCTTCATCATCCGCTTGATGAACCGAAAGGTGGAATACTAGATGCGAGTGAAAAAACGGCTGGTTTCCATCGGATTAAATGTACTTGCCTGGCTGCTTAGCCTGGTGGTCCTGATTCCTTTTGCCGTCATTGTGCTGAATTCATTCAAGTCCGATGCCGAAGCCAAAGTGCTCAAATTGACCCTGCCCGAGAAGTTCATCTTTGAAAATTATAAAATCGTCTATGAGCAGGGGCACCTGGGTGGTTCCTTTTTTAACAGTTTGCTGCATTCAACGGCTTCCTCCCTGCTGCTGGTATTTGTTGTCGCGTTCTCTGCCTTCACGTTATCAAGAAATTATTCGAAGTTAAGCAAGTTCCTATATTTCTTTCTCATTCTGGGCATTACACTGCCCTTAAACTACATTCCATTAATGGAGGTCATGAAGTCGCTGGGCATGATTAACTCGCATGTGGGCATGATTCTGCTCTATACCGCGATGGGTATCCCGATTTCGCTATTCATCACATATGCGTTTGTATCCAATATTCCAAAAGAACTGGACGAAGCAGCGATCATGGACGGATGCAACGGGATCAAGCTGTTTCTCCGAATTATTGTGCCTTTGTTAACCTCTGTACTGGTTACGGTATTTGTTCTTAATTTCCTGAGTGTCTGGAATGAGTTTACCGCCCCACTCTACATGCTCAATACCGTCGAGATGTGGCCGATGACGCTTGCTGTCTATAACTTCTTCGGACAATTCAGTGCTCAGTGGAACTTGGTGAGCGCGGATATCGTGCTTACGTCCCTGCCTGTGTTGATTGTGTTCCTGATTGGGCAAAAATATATTGTGGGTGGTTTGACTTCCGGGGCAGTTAAAGGTTGAAAAATATCCGAAATGAGAATTCATTACACCTGCTACTTCGAAATTTATCATTGACATCACGTTTATTTGTAACTATTATAGTTACAACGGTGGTGATCATCCATGAAACAAATCAGCAGTCGCTTTTCCATTGCGGTTCATACGCTGTCTCTGATCGCTGTTGTGCCCAATGAGTGCACGGGAGATTTTATCGCCAAAAGCGTGAATACCAATCCCGTCATTATTCGGCGCATTATGTCCAAACTGAAACAGGCCGGCCTGATTGAGGTCAGACCCGGGGTTGGCGGTGCTTCTTTGTTGAAGGACCCCGCGGACATTACCCTTTTGGATATCTATCGTGCGCTTGAGGTTGTGGAGGATGGCGAGTTGTTTAACTTCCACAAACATCCGAACCCAAATTGTCCGGTTGGCAGCATGATCGAACAAACCTTGCGCGCCGAACTTATTGAGGCTCAGCTAGCTATGGAGCAGCGTTTGAAACGTGTAACGATACAACAGATGATGGATCAGGTTCACGTCTCTGAATAAAAAAGCTCATTACGAGCTTTTTTTAAACCTTTCGTTGTAATCACACCTGTTATAACACATACGATTACATCTTTTCATGTAGTTGACATTTCACTTTTGTGTCGACACAAAATATACCTTATAGGAGGAAAATACAATGAAAATTTTAGTTACTGGCGCAACAGGTCATTTGGGTTCACTGGTCGTAGAGGCACTGTTACAAACGGTATCTGCTGGGGAGCTCGCTGTAAGTGTACGCAACCCGGAGAAAGCGGAAGCATTGCGCACTCAAGGTGTGGACGTTCGTCAAGGTGATTTCGATCAACCGGAAACGCTGGAAAAAGCATTTGCAGGCGTGGATCGGCTTCTGCTGATCTCCACAGACGGTGACAATGAAACGCGTATTCGCCAACATCAAGCTGCCGTGCACGCTGCCAAGAAAGCAGGTGTTGGATTCATCGCTTATACCAGCGTTGTGAATGCGGAGAAAAACACCCTTTCACTGGCTGAAGTACATCGTGCCACAGAACAGGCTATCCGTGATTCCGGCATTCCTTATTCCTTCCTTCGTAACAACTGGTACCTGGAAAATGAAGCAGGCAGCGTTCAAGCAGCTTCCCAGGGCGCACCTTGGGTGCATGCAACTAACGCCAGCCAAGTGGGCTGGGCTACTCGCAGTGATTATGCACATGCTGCCGCTGCAGTACTGACAGGTGAGGGACATGAAAATTCAGTATATGAGTTGTCTGGTAAACTTCGTACTCAAGCTGAGCTTGCAGCCATCGTTGGGGAAGTGCTTGGACAGGATATCAACGTGCAAAACGTGGATGATGCCGCGTATGCAGACATTATGAAAGGTGCAGGTCTGCCTGACTTTGTAGTCTCCATGCTTGTTGATATGCAAAGTGCTATCCGTGAAGGGGCACTGGCTGTAGAGAGCGATACATTGGAGAAATTGCTTGGCCGTCCGGCTCAACCATTGAGTGAGGGTGTAAAAGCCATTTTGGGCAAGTAAGTTTAAATAGAAGAAGGGGACACACCAGCGAATGTTGGATGTGTCCCTTTTGGTGTAACAGCGATCTATAAAAAGATACAGTTGAACGTACTCTTTATACTAAACTAGTTTAATTGTGACTTACATTCGATTTAGATATCGGTAGTCTCCATCAACGTTACATCGATCATTGCTCGATATATCGTGCCGGAATGTGATCGGCCAGCCAAATATTTTCGTTTCCATGATAGAAGAAAATACCTTCTTTGGCCGCTTGAGCCGCGTTAATTTTCAGTATTATTGGCTGGTCATCACGTCTTCGTCCCACCTGATTGGCGGTATCCATATCTGCAGATAGATGAACATACTGCCTCTGACGAGGCTGCAAACCTTGCTCCATAATGGAAGCAACCGACCGCAGTGGCGTGCCATGATAGAGTATCTCCGGTGGATCGGCAGGTGTTTTGGATATCTTTTGCGGAGTCGAATGACCATATAATGCCCGGATGCGGCCAGAATTGATCTCATGTCTCTTTTTCTCAGAAGCTTGAATCATCTGCTCCAGATCCGCTTCCGTGACGTCCTTCCACTGTGGACTCTCATGTAAAGCCACCAGCAATTGCGGAATCTCCACCCAACCCCCTTCGTCCAGCTCCAGCTCATACTCCCAAGGGGCGTGACGCAAGGCGTAGGAAAGTTCCTTGCTTAATTTCATCAGATCCATTATGCTCTGCTCCTTAGTTTCTTTCTGGTTGTACCGCTGCTAAAATCTCCTGAATGTTGCGGGCCAACCCTTCATCGTCTTCCTGATTGAATTGGCGGTGTCCATCAATCCCACGTTGGATAATCGTATTCATCACCGGATGAACCTCACGATCGGAAGCCACCCGGATCAGATCATCGGCAAAATCCACCGCCTGCTGCTCACTATAGTTAAACGGCTTGATCAACATCCGGATGCTCAGTGCATGAGCCTGTGGCTCCGCAAGTTGATCCCGATGGGTTATGCCATATACAGCGCCAAATCCAAAAGCAGCGATCACCTGACGCTCCAGCTCTGTTGTCTGTTCCAAAGGCGTACCGATCAGTTCACAAATTTTGTCCACCATCTGCTCCAGCTCTGAAGCCGCCGCAGCCAAAATTACGTCGTTAATATCGTCAGCGTTGATAAAATCAGTCATATTGTATTTCTCCATTTCTGCTCCGTATTTGATCCATTCTCTTAGACTCTATGAGAACATTGTATCGGAGATAGGGTGTTCCTTTCAAATCACCCATATGTCGTCGACACTTCTCTTACTCTCCTATTACCCTTAAATAAGTAGAGTCGCTTGGGATTTAAAACGATTTTTTGCGAGCCTGAGCGCCTTATCCTTTTCACCATGTTTCATATAGTACTGGAACAATATCTCTTCATAACGTTCGGCGAGATATTGGGAACCAAGTTCACGATAATAAGGAAGAATTCGCTCTTCTATCATTTCATAATACGCTTGCTCCTGCCCTTGTAAAATGACAGACTGGAGTTCCAATTCCATATAACTTGCGTCTGCAACAAGTTTAGAGTTGTGCAAGGCTTTCAGAGACATATCCAATAGCGTGTTTGCAGGAATGAGCTTACCCAGTCTACACGTTTCTATGTAATTATTGAGCACCATCAGGTATAACGGTTGTTTCTCCGGTATAATATCAAGCGCTTGTCTGTACCAGTAAGCAGCATCCTCATATTGCTTCCGCCGGTTATATTCATAACCCAGATTGTTCAGCAGCTTGGCCTTTCGGTCAATAAAACCACAATCCTCACAAATCCGAATGAGATTCTCATATCTGCGTTTCGTCTCAGAAAAATCATGATACTCACGAGAATTGAGCTGAACCAGCATAATGGTTTCGGTATCAATGATCCGCACCATATTGAGAGTTTTCCGAAAATGCTGGATAGCTTTCTCAGCGTAATAGTAAGACGTAATATTCGAATATATCGAGTGATAGGCCAGAGACAAATGATAAAAGTATTCATGATTCGTATATTTGGATTGATTTATTGAAGTCAGGGTCTGGATCGATTTCGTATAATGCCCTGTGAGGAAATAGTAAATCCCCATCACATGGTGATAAAAATAATGCTCATACGAATGCTCCGATTCATCCGGAATTTCCATCTCGGCAATAAGCCTTTCTGCTTCATCCATATCATTCATAAACAAGTAAAATCGGATCTGCAGCAAGTCATAAGATAAACGCAAGTCAGGTATACCTTTTAACGGTTCTTCTTCCAACTTGTCTTTGAGACGAATAGCTTCCGCTGTTCTCTGCATAATAATGGCCTCTTGCCATGAATCCAGAACATTGTTCATCTGATGATATCTTGTTACTTCCCTTGCCATATCAATGTACAATCGCTCACAGAGCATATCCATAATTTCCTGTGAATACTCTGTCATTCCCCGCTCAATTTTGCTCAGATGTGTGACTGAACAGATTCCTTTCACCAGTTCTCCTTGAGTTCGTCTATGTTTCTCCCGGTAAAATTTAATAATCTTCCCTTCAATCATCACTACACCTCTTTTTATCCATCGTATTATCCCTAATTATAGGGATCGAATATGGACTCTACCAGTTATATATTGGAGTCTGGCGTACTTGGGAAGAGAATTTCAGGATAGAAAGACAAGGTCCAATGATAACAAAATAAGAGGCTCCCCCAAAGCTGGAGGAACCCCTTATACTTGTATATCTTATTTGAGCAACGACAATAAATTGTGAACCGTTTGGGCCGTTTCGGCACGAGTAGCACTATTTTTGGGTTTAAATCCCCCTCCAGTTGAACCTTTCATTACACCGAGCTCGGAAGCTTTAACGACAGCTTCTTTTGCCCAAGATGCAATGTTTGCTTCATCCGTATAACCGGCTTTAGCCAACTTGGTATGGTTTGATTGGGTTTGGTATTCGTATGCTCTCATCATGAGCACTGCCATCTCTTCACGAGAAATGGTTTGGGTCGGAGCAAACTTATCATTCGCTATTCCCTGTACCAAACCTGCTTGATATGCAGCAGCCACGCTATCTGCGTACCAGGCATCCTTACTCACATCACCGAATGGCAATTCGTTATCTTTCGCCTCTAAGCCCAGGGTTCTTACGATTAATGCTGAGAATTCGGCACGAGTCGTTTGACCTTGTGGATCAAACGCAGTCTCTGTTTTACCCGTCAGCACATGTTTCGCCGAAAGAGACTTGATTGCTTCACTTGCCCAATGCGTTGAAGCCACGTCCACGAACGATTTATCGTAAACCCATGGTGCATACGTGCCCATATGAGACACGTTGGAAGTGACGGTACCTTGCTGGGTATTTACAACCCCACCGGCATAGTCCCAATTATTATTAGTTGAGTTTTCATTGTACATTCCAATGAGATTACCATTAAGATCACTATTGTAAAAGAGTGTCAGCGTAATATCTTCCGGGAGTGTGGACAAGGATAACTTCTCACTCGAAACCTGAAGGTACAGTTCGAATTCGTAAGCCGTACCTGCAAGTGTCCACGTAAGACCTTGTTTCGTTTCTGGTGCTTGTACATCTTGTTTCTTCACATCCAAAATGATCTTGCCACCAGCAGCACCAGGACCTCCTTTTGTTTGCAGTTCTTTCAATACGCTAGATGGAATGGTGAGTGATAGTACACCTTGCTGAGATAGTGTGAGTGTATTCGTACCTAACAAATCCCCCGCATTGACAGGCAGCTCAATCTTCTTACCCACTGTAATATCCACTTTTGCGGTCCCGTTTGTCACAGCATTCAAATCTTTTTTCGTTATGACCTGATTTTGATTAGTTTCTGGTTGTGGCGTTGGCACAGGTGCAGGAACAGGTGTAGGGGATTGGGATGTCGAAGATCCACCGCCATTTCCCGAACCGCCACCGTTATTACCAGAACCACCACTGTTCATTTCTTGAATTTTATTGAGGAAGTAACCCAGGTCTTTGTCACCAATTTGCAAAACAGGCTCCTTGGTAGAATAGTTAGCGGTCATTCCAAAGTTATTCGTAATATAATTGACTTCCGTGTCTCCTACATAACCATCCTGGTCGATATCAGCGATTTCATCCGAAGTATGATAATGTTTCGTTACAAGCTCCATGTCATAGATATCGATGGCTCCATCCCCATTAATATCTCCTGCATACGTAAAGTCAGACGAATTCAGTTGATTGATGCCATAATATTCGCCATTAATCGTCTTGCTCAGAACCACTGCGAGCCTGGAAGGTAAATGACCGCGAACACGTGTGTAGATGGTCGTCGTTTCACCTGTTGCCGGAATGCCATCGATGAGGAACTCACCCTGTCGTTGTATAGTCCCCTCATATCTCTCCCCGGAAGCCGTTTCTGCATAAACTTCAATGCCCATCTTCGAGTAGTCGTTTGCAAAATCCAAATACTCTCCATTGACCATAAAAGCTTCGGGACGTACATAACCATATGTCCTTGAAGATTTGGAGATCACTTCATAGCTGTCTGTGTTAAACGCGGTTAATGTCAACTTCTCTTCGTTCTCTTTCATGCCAACCGTCGTGTATTTCACTTCAAGCAATGGTACGTCACTTTTCTTAAAATAGAATTCATCCTTGGGTACATCAAAGACAACCTGGAACAAATCAAGATCCCCTGTGATTCCTTCAAAGGACCCACCTGAGATGGATGCCTCAAAGCTGAGTTCTCTTTGGTCCACTACAGGATCACTGAATTTCACCTCAGCACCTGTCTCATCCAGTAATGCCTGCAGCTCAGACGTTGGCTCAATCCGGTTAAATTGTTTATAGTCATACATCGATTCCAGGGTAAACGAAATACCGTTTAACTTCTCCACATTGTTCAATTGAATAGTCTGGGTAATCGTATCTCCTTTACGCACTTCGTCTTTGTCATATGTGCTGGTCACATAAGGTTTGCCTTCGGAAATAAAGCCATAGCGGTGATCCTTGACGGGATTGGCCGCTGTACCCACATCCATTCCAAAGAGTCGAAGTTCGTAACCATTGTCATATTCTTCTTTGGTAATACCAAATGATATGTTTCCTTCTTTGGAAACAGGCAAATCACCGGAATAGAAGGGACTGCCATTCTCGTAGAAAATGACACGGTTGGAAGATTGATCATAATCCGTGATCCCATTATCAACAAAGGTTTGGACTGTTGAATCGATAGCTGTGCCATCATACCAGACGCCCTGTCCACCTTCCCTTTCCGTCAGCATACTATCATTGAGTTCGTATACACCAGGCTCTATACCCAAATCAATCTCGGGGGCTGTATTGTCCACAACTACCAATCTTTCGTATGAATACTGCTTGGAGTCCGAATCGGTCCCGATGAATTCAAGTGTGTAGCTGCCTTCAGGGACAAATCGTGCAACGTTGGAGATCTCCCCGTTTTCAATCGGAAATGCATAACCTCTAAACACATTCAGGATCAGATATTCCACTCCCGGTAGCAGGGACTGCGAATTCAAGGTACCTACAAACCCGATTTCCTCGCCAGTTTCGCGATCCTTCAGCAATACATCTACAGAATCAATGGGACTGCCCAAAAGAATGGCACTCAGTGTCATCCGGTTCAGAAACTGATGGAATGGGGTATCGTTTGTAACGGATGGCGGAATCATCTCCACCGAAGTAATGCCCTTTTCGCTAATGCGGATGGAGAATGGGATCTGAATATGATCCGCCGCATTTTCCGTATCCAGATATACATATCCTTCATAACGGCCGCTCGGCGTGTCCTGTGGTATATCCACTGAAACAGTCATCTCTTCCGTACTTCCGCCACTTACAGTAATGGATTCTGGAAGATGAACATTTAAGTTCATATCGTTTAACAGCTTCATGGAAGTGTTATACGTCTTGGCAAGGTCCCCTTTATTCTCTACCTTAACTGTCCGGCTGTCAGATACGATTCCCTGGCCGTCTTCTTCCAAATATGCACTATCAAATACGATGGAACCTGTAATTTCATCAATCAGGATGGATTCGTCATTGGAGAAGTGAATCGTTTTATCCTGAACTTTGGCAAATATGGATGTGTGGACTGCCCGGTAAGGATCTACTCGGCCTGCCCCTACTTCATACACGGAATAATTCCCGTTCAGATCGACAGCTGTATTCATTAGAGCAGTCTTTACATCAAAAGGTGTATATTCTTCATGTGCCTGGAGCAAAAGTGCAGCAATACCCGCCATATGCGGGGTTGCCATGGAAGTACCCGAAATTCTTGCATAGGCAATGTTATAATTCTCACCCGTATGATCATTCACAAATACAGGATAGGTCGAAAAAACAGCTACGCCCGGAGCTACAATATCGGGTTTAATATCATCATTCACGGAAGCTGGACCTCGGGAACTGAAATCGGCCAGTTTATTTCCTTCCGTAACGGTTTGGCCTGCTGCGCCAAAGGTTACCGTCACGCCGTTCAACTCTTTTAGTTTTTCTCCAAGCTCTCTCATCATTTGGAACGTAGGAATATACCCGTTCATTTCACCCAAATAATTTGGGATTGTTCCTTCAACATTATTATAAATAATTGCTGCTGCCGCCCCTGCTTTTCTTGCGTTGACGATCTTGGCATCGAGTGCAATTTCCCCCCGAGAGATAAGGGCCACTTTGCCTTGTACATCAATACCTTCAAAATCAAAAGCATTACCAAGCCCTGCATAAACAAGTTCGTAGGTTTTGCCTTCAAGGGTGGTCAGATTATCAGTAAAGTCTTTACCAAACAGAGGTAACTCCTCAGTATAAGTTGCAGCAGGTGCTTCTTTCGTTGGCGCTTCTTCTCCTACTGCTGGTACTTCTTCTTCTAATGCAGGTGTATCTTCTGCTGGTGGAGCTTCTTCATCTGCTAAAGAAGGTTCTTCTGCTGTTGGTCGAGCTTCTTCATCCACTACAGGAGTTTCTTCTTCCTCTGCGGATGCCTCATCTTCTACTACAGGTGTTTCTTCTTGCTCCTCTACAGATGTTTCCTCACCCTCAGAAGATGCTTCTTCTTCCATTACAGGTGTTTCCTCTGTCTCTCCCGCACCTGAATTGCTATACACATCCAAAGTCACAGTAGCCGTAGGAATAGTTAACGGAACATCGGAAGCACCAATCGTAATGGCCAGTGCGCTCGCTCCTGGTGTACCTAACGTACCTTCATTGGGTCCATCATTACCTGCGGCAACCATACTCACCACGCCTTGCAGCATCGCATTATTCAGTGCAATCGAAGAAGGATCCAGCGGATCATTCGTAGCAGCCCCTAACGATAGATTGATAACATCAAGTTCATCTTCAATGGCTTTGTCTATTCCGGCAATAATGCCACTCATGTCACCACTTCCACCAGGGCCAAGTACACGATACACATATAAGTCTACATCTGGAGCAACACCTTTTACAGCATACCCCACGTCATTTTTGGCTTGGCCAGCGATGGTTCCCGATACGTGTGTTCCATGGGAAGTATAATAAGCTTCTGCTAATACACCTTGCTCCTTATAGCCCGAATTTTCCCAATCTTCATAGGTCGTCTCCATCGGGTCAGCATCATTATCGATAAAGTCCCAACCTTTAACTGTAGCCGGATCCACTTGTTTTGGATCTTCACCCGCATGAGCACGATACCCTTTATACGCTCCGGTTAGATCCGGATGATTATAATCAATTCCGGTGTCCAGTACACCGACCTTGATTCCTTTCCCTGTAATGCCCTCTTCATGAAGTTTGTCGATGCCAAGATAAGGTACACTATCAGCCATTCGAGGTTGCATTCCACCTCCCGTGGCAAATTGACTTTGTGTGTCTGTCTCTGGTAGATCAAGAGCCACTTCCTGATCAGCCCACACTTTTTTTACTACACCAGATTTCATCAAATCCTCTACGGCTATGCCAGGGATGGTTAGAGCAACACCATTTAGTGCGGTTTCATACTCCTGAGTGATTTGGATCGAAGCAGCATCATAAGATAGATCTCTCTTTTGTTGCAAAGACTTCATGTATTGCTTGAATTGCTGATGATTTTGTTTCACTTTACTTGTCGCCGTAAGCTCGGACATCTTCTCATTGTTCAAAGCAGCCCGTTTCAAGGCGACCGCAGCGGGTTCACTTTTGAATTGGACAATCACATTTACCAAATCTGAACTTTTAGTATTCACCTTGGCGTCAATAACTTCTCCATCCATCACTTGAAGCTGGTTTAGAGCTTGTCTTTCCTCCTTCGTTAGAGATTGCAGAATGGACTTAGCGCTTTCACTCGGCTGGAGAGCGCCATAGGCAGGCGCTGCATAAGCAGGCATGGAAAACATAGAAGACAACAAGACTCCTGTTGCTATAAAACCGGATAACAATCGGGCTGATTTACGTTTCATTTCATACCTCCTGCGGTTTCCTATTAGATTAGGATTATCGTATTCCGCAGCGTATGGAATGTAAATTGGGGTAATTGAGTATGTTAATAGATTGAAATGTTCTGATAATCTTCGAAAAAATTTACATATAAATAGACCGAATTATCTAATTTACATACTTTATTTTACAAATCCAGGATTCCGCTCTTTTATTTAAAGAAAACTTTGCGAAACAAGTATCTTTAGACCTAAAATCACTTTCGAAAATGGATAGTTTTTTCAGAAGGAAATTACTTTTTATGCTAATTTCTTATTACATTCAATACAAAACTTCTGAAAAAAAGCGCAAAAAAGCTCACATCATTCTTCTAAACAGAACGAGATATGTGAGCTTTTATGACCTTCCGAAAATTATTCTTATAATATCCCTTTCCCCTAAGTTACTCAGTTCTTCTTTCGTAATACGTTTAAGGGTGAGGTTAACTAATTCTTTACTTGTTATACTGTCATAACTAGATAGTATATTACCTTTGCATCTTACCTTAATGGCATTATTCAACCGCATTAATGATCAGTAAGAAAGCGAAGAAAACAAAACAGGTCAATCATGGTGGTATCTGACCATAATTAACCTGTTTGATGTAACGGAAAAGTGATATTTAGGTTATAAAATTAAAACATATGAAGTGCATACAAACATATTTAGTAAAACTTTAGATGGGGCTCATAAGTGGTAAGTCAGATTGAGCATTGCTACCCATTCCACTCGGCACTGGCAACCAATCCTCTTAGCCACCTACTTCACATTTTTCTAACATCCATTTCTTTGCTTCATCTGATTTCAACAAAAATGGTTTATCCAACGTACCAATATTAATACTTTTAATATGAGCTTCTTCTATACCTTTAATATTTTTCAAAGTCACTCCGCTTAATAAAGTTTCTTCAAACGTCGCTACACTTATATCTATATTTTCCAGTATTGCCCAACTAAAATCTGTTAAGTAAAACGATACATTATTCAAATTACAATCTACTAAATATGCATTTCTAAATATTGCTTCCCAACAATCACCTTTACTAAATCTACTGTTTTTAACGACGCAACCGGAAAAATTTGTATATCTTAGATCTGATTTATAAAAATCACATTTATCTAAATATGCATTTTTAAATGATGACGAGGCTAATAATGATGTGTGAAAATCGATATTTTCCAGTTTGAGATCATCAAAAGTACACTCTATTAAATATGCTTGTTCAAGCAATATATGGGATAAATCAAAACTTCTTAAGTCCACTTCATCTAACTTTAACATTTCCCCTTCTTTACCAATTGTCTCAACCCATTTTTTATGCAAATCAAACTTCCTATTAAGATTTCCTTCCATTTTCCCACCCCTTCAAGGATACCATATTATTTTATCTGTTACTCCTTCTTCATCAATTGCTTTCTTGAGTTGTTCAACATGCTTAGGCTCCATTTTTCTCGTGTCAATAATTACATTGTTCCCATTATCAAATTCTTTTTGCAGCTTTTTCATACCTTGTTTGATAGTAAAGGCACCCTTTTTGGGATTTGTTATAGGAACTCCATTGTCACCACTTGGGTATGATTCAAAGCTTTTCACGTCCCACTTTAAACCTGAAGAAGTATCATTAAACTCTGCTCCATTTTCTGCTTGAGGATCACGTATTAGCTTTCCTAATTGACCTCTTTCTTCTACTGCTAATCCAACTTCCCTTTCCCTTATATTTTTAGGTTCTATTTTCCCATTACTTGCTGGATCTCGAGCTAAGTCTTCCAACTCCTTCTGAGTTCTACCGCCCGTATAATTTCCATCCTTATCATAAAGGTTAGGTTTGTTACCTTTACCCGTCCCCTCAGTGCCTTCCGAATCATCCTTCGGTTTGGTTGTTTTGGGATTCTCCTGCGGTTTCGTATCGGCTTGCGGTTTACCTTCGTCCTTTTTCTTCGTTGGCGGCTTCCACGTATTCACATCATTCGGTGTTTCTTTTTTTTCTGGATTCGTCTTTGGTGTCGTGCTTGATTTCGACGTTGTCGTTGAATTTCCTTCATTCTTTTTCGAAGAAGGTGAACTACCCGAACTTGTTTTCGACTTCGGCGGGTTCTCTACAGGTTTAGAGGTTGATCCTCCCCCACTGTTTGCTGTCTTTCCATTCCCCGAAGCCGTCTCACCTGTTTTGTTCGTCTTATTATTGCTCCAATGACTTCCTCCACCCGACACGATTCGCATCTTCTGACTTTCTTCCCAATACTTTTTCACAAAGCTCTTCACTTTGGGCACTATGGGCGAAGACGGGCTCGTGCTCACTTTGGGCGGCGTTGTTCTACTTGCCTGCGGGATAGACCGGACCGGGCCTACAAGGCCACCTGCCGAACCTCTCTTGTTCTTAAAATTAACTTGAGTATCCAGGCCTTTTAGCGTCGCATCATATTGATTGTATTCACCCCATAGTTCAGCAAAGGCTTGTTCGCTCATGGGAGCCTTGAGCCTCCAGGACAGATACTTCATTTCATCTAGGCTTAGCTTGAGCCTTCCAATAGTCATAACTGCACTGAAGGCTTGAAGGAGCCCAGCTTAGAAGCGCCCCGATGAGCCCTGTGGCGGCAATGGTGGCTCCGACCAGTCCACCTGGTATCATAACTGTAACGGCACAGTTGTGAATGATTTCAAAAAAACTGTAAGAAAACAAACATTATAATAAAACAGGTTAATCATGGTGGTATCTGTCCATAATCAACCTGTTTGATGCAACGGTATAGCTTTATTTAGGGTATAAAATTAAAACAGTTGATGTGGTACAACCGAAATGGAGAAATCCTAAATCTTAATACGGGTATTACATGGGTCGTATGTGTTATTAGTTGAATGATGGGTTCATTCAGCACTGGTTAGCTCCCAAACTTCAATCCATATAATCTATAACATTTAATATTGTATCTCTCAATGCAATATAGTTCGCAAATCTTTTAGCCATTTTTTCATATTTTACCTCGCTGAAAAAAATCATAAAGACTCTTATGTATCATATGGATGAACAAAGTTTCGAACCTCAAGACACAAGATCCCCTCATAAAAACCTAAAAACAAATGAGCTCCAGTTATATAACTGGAGCCTGTCTTACTTATATTTTAATTAAATGTATAACTGGATGTGACGCTCTCTTTCAGGAATATCTTCATCTTCTAATAAATCCACCTGGGTTAGCGCACCCACATGCTTAAGTTCAGCAATAAACAATACATAGAAGTCTCCTGCCGTCGGATAAGAAAATAAACCATATCCTTTTGGAGATATCAGCTTATTCACCTCCCTAATTTTCTCAGGGAGATATTTGTAGTCAAACTCTCCCAACACCTCTAACTGATCTGCAGTTCCCAATTCGATGTCATAGGCGTACTCATAGTCTAAAACATAATTAACGATTTCCTGATCCACTTCTCCCTTGTAGTCCAGAAATAAAAACCGTTTGGTCGCTAAGCCATGATTCAGCATACTATAATACACCAGTGATTCATCCGGATTGTTCAAAATCATATCGATATCCTCTGCATCATCGAAAATTAAGGGCACCAAATCTTTATCTGCCATGCAGTCTTCCTCCTCTCCTACCCAAACAGAACTCCATGGTGGTTCGGGATATACTCGGGATAGTTTTTGCGATAAAAGTCATCAATCATTCGTAGAACGGGATCCCACTCTGGATACGGTTCAGGATCATGAATGTTCATTTTAGCCTCCGGTGAGTTCATCAGGAAATCATCAAAATGACTTGGATTGGGCAGACCTTGTTTTTTTCTCACATGAAGCAAATACAAAATTTCATAAGGATAAAAAGCGTAATCATAATTTCCAAACTCAAGCGATTTTCCTAACTCTGAAGCGAGCATGGAATGATGTTCAGACATTCTTCCAATCAAACGCGTAATTTCATTCAGATTAGGCGTATGCCATTGTTCCAATACTTCTCTATATATTCCAAGTTCTTCTGGAATCAAATCACACGGCTGCCCCTTATCTGCTAATGCGGACTTCACAGTCAAGTGAACATTTTTATTAGTTCCTTCTATTGTTTGATTGGTGTGTTGTAGATACAACTCTACTAAAAACCAGATATGTTGATTCCAATCATTTGCTTCCATTAAATTATCTCCAAGATATTTGACTATAAAATCAAAAAATATCTTTTCCTCTTTTACCCATCCGTATAAATTGAAACTAATGCAATGATGCTATACTCCAAAGAATAATCAATCAATTTCATATTCGGATAACGATCTTTATAAATATGCCTACCCATGCACTGATAAAATTTTGTTTGTTGAATTTTTTTAGTGCACTCACATCTCGACCGTTTTTTATCAATACGTCATTTTTCCAGACATCTAACCAAAAGGAAGATATATTATCCATATCAATTAATAGGATATGATCACTCTCTGTATCATTAATATCGACGATTTCAACTTTTTTTACCTTCTTCGTATTCATTTACAGCATTACTATCAACAAAATTTTTGACATACCTTTTGTAGGCCAATTGCAATTTTTTTGAATTAACCATTGTTTTCTCCTTCAATTTTATTTGATTTCCTTACTCCAATCTTTTACTTCTCTACGAATTTCTCATCGCTGATCGGATTGTAAATTAACTGTGTCAGATATTCCATCTGTTCCAATGTCAGGTTCTGACCCAACCAGTAGTTATAGTCTCCAAGCTCATCAGCGGTGAGGTCTAATCATCTGATATCTTTCGCAATGCCATTAAAAATGGGCCGAAAAACATCTCATATTCGATATCATTCTGTTTTACCTTCTAGCGCTTCATTCAACTGCCGGCATGTTTGTTGATCAACTCAATTATCCCAAATTAGCTCGGAGCCTGATTATATGTCGCACTAAATTCCATACCCCTGTAAAGAATCATATTCTCTCTATACCTGAGTAACTCGTATTCTATTAAAAGAAGACTCATCCCCCTTTTGTTGATTAAGTTGGATGAGTCTTGAAAGTTTAGACGTTTTTTTATCAAGTATTTACGTGTATGATTATTAATTGTTATTATAAGGTCTTACTTTAAAGATGTATTATACTCTTAAAATAAGTTCAACAAAAACTCTTCTCTATATCTTATCAGTATCTTTAACAATACTTATATCACATTCTTTTTCTATAATTACAAACGCATTATTTATTTTTTGTAAAGTTATATCCTTAAATTGAACATTTAATTTTTCTTTTAATTTTTGTAGAACAGGTAACTCATTAACATATAAATATAAATCTTGAATAATTAAATGTTTTGCATCAATGTGCATTACAACTTTAGTCAAATCATCATCTTTCCGTTCAATTTTTTGTAATTTCCATATTATTCTTTCTTCTTGCTCCCCCTCTTCAATTTCAACAAAACCAAATAAAACTGCTAACTTTTTGTAATTTGGATTTCCTTCTCTAAATATCTCCACTAATTCTATAATCATCTCATCTAAAGGGCTCTCATAAATTTTTTTTCTAAGCAACTCTGGGGTGTTATCATCAAACCAGGAACCTATACTATCAAATTCGTCTCTTGATTCTAACACTCCTATAATACTTGGCTTGGTGTAAAGATAACTCTTATTCATGTCTGTCACCCTTCCTTATTAATAGCGATTATAAATTCCGCCTATTCGTTCTGCTATTCTTTGAAAATATATATCCATTGCCTTATCTATCATTCCTGCTTTGTATAGATTGTTGAATGTGGGGTCCGCTTTCAACTCGGTCTGTACGAATTGATAAACAAATTCCATATGTTTTCCGTCAACTTTCCACCCCTCAGTTCCTCTCTTCATAATATAGATCTTCCCATTCGGAGTTACTGCCCTCATTTCTGCCATATTGAAATCCACAGCAGTTTCCATATCTTGTATACTAAATGACCCATTTTTGGGATGATTATGAGTAAATATTGCAACCTTACCTAAATGCCTATAAGGGTTAAGATTTATAGCACTTTCAGTACCAATAATTATATCTCCTAGTAAATTTCCGTGTTTATCAAAAAATTGACCATGTTCTAACGGTAAATTTTTAATATTGTTCTCTGTTTCAGTAACATTTTTTAGTATATTAGCCGTTCCCGTCCCCGCAGTGCCTTCCGTATTTTCCTTCGGTTTGTTTGTATCCTGTTCTCCCTCTGGTTTTGGTGGCTTGGGTGGTTTAGTGTCCGCTTCAGGATTACCCTCAACCTTATTTGGCAGAGATTTCTTCCATGAATTCACTTCATTTGGAGTCGCATTTTTTTCCGGATTCGTCTTAGTTTCGGTACTTCCTGGTTTCTGTTTTGGTGGCTTCTGATCACTACCCGTTTGGTTAGGTTTAGTTTCAGGTTCACCTTCTATTTTACCACCAGAACTTGCTTGTCCCGTTTTTTTTCGACTTATCCCCGCTCCAATCGCTTCCTCCACCAGAAACAATCCTCATTTTCTGGCCGTCTGTCCATTTCTTCTTCGCAAATGTCGCTGCTTTTTTAAATCCGTTACCAACAACTTGCATGACCTTTCCTTCAATGTCTGGCGTTCTTACCCTTAGATTACCGCCAATCATCGTTCCGTTCTCTATTAAATCGCGATGCATCTCATGATCGTAGATCATCTCTACGAATTTCTCATCGCTAATCGGATTGTAAATCAATTGAGTTACATATTCCATTTGTTCCAATGTCAGGTCCTGACGCAACCAAAAATTATAATCTTTTACCTCCTCGACGGTAATATTATGATATATGCCCGCCCTGTCTAATGCCCATGAAATTTCTTGGTAGTAAGGGGAAAAGAAGGTTTGATGTTGAACATCGTCTTTCTCCACACTCTCGAAAAATTCCAGCGACTTCTGCAGGTCACATTGGACTTTTTCACGCGCCCACTTCTCACGGAAGTAACTCGGAATCTGCTCATAAGCAAGACTAATCTCCTTGTTCTGTTGTTCCAACTTCTTAAAGAAATCGGTCACCGAAGTCGATGTAGTCAGCTCTTTGGCGGCCGTCAGCATTTTACCAAGCATCGCCCATTTCGCTTCGTTCTCCTGCTTTGCATTTCAGCAAAACCATTCATGAGTCGTTCCAGCAAATTCAGCCCTGAAGGCTTGAAAGAGCCTATCTTCGGCACGCTCGCGATGAGACCCGTGGCAACGGCAGCAATGCCTACGCCGATGGCTGTCTGGGCAGCAATACCCCCTAGCGCCCCCAGGATCGGAATCATAGCAGTGATGGCCAATGCAGCTCCAGCCAACGATCCATCTTTCGGGTTCGTCGTTGATGCCTGCGTCACTCCAGCAGCTTCTGCGGCTGCTGCGGCCTGAGCCGCTTCGTACTCCTCAATCGGCATCAGCGGTGGCTCTGGCTCTGGTGGCAGATCCGCCACATGAACAGGCGCTTTGTTGCTGCCCTCCTGTTGCAGCAGGCCAGCTCGCACATTGGCCTCCTCGTCCAGAATGAAGCTGCCACCTCCACCAAGCAGCCATTAGTTATTTCGACACGCAAAAAGCTCTCTCCAACTCATAATTCAAATGGGAAAGAGCTTTTGAATATTAATCAAATGTTTGAATCATTTAATATTGGGTTCGTTGGATATGGTTGTGCTATACGATTTAATTAGCCTGGTATCAAATTGCAACATCTTGGTATCCTACATCAGCTATTTCTTCATTTAATAAACGCACCCCTAAACCATTCTCTGAATCCCATGTACAACTAAAAAGAACTCCAATGTCACGTTCTTCATTAATGTCTCCATACGGAACAACAATCCCCTCTAAAGTAATCATCTTCATCAGTTGAGCTGTTGTTTCAACTAATGGATAATTCCCATTAAACGCAACATCATAACCCAATTCAATCCTTTTTTTC
Source organism: Paenibacillus sp. E222 (assembly GCF_013401555.1). NCBI lineage: Bacteria > Bacillati > Bacillota > Bacilli > Caryophanales > Paenibacillaceae > Paenibacillus > Paenibacillus sp. E222. The sequence goes on along the minus strand of NZ_CP058552.1, from coordinate 3,266,371 downwards.
TGTAATAATCTAAAATAGGTTGTAATAAGTTATACTGCACTTGTTTCCAATCTTGTATTAATGATTGATATGCCGTATATTGTTTTTCATCAAATCTTCCATCTTCATCGCCATCAATCATCAATGTAATTTCAAGTTCTTCTCCGAATAATTGAAACATAGTCTTCCTAGTCCAACCATAGTTATATTCGAGCACTCCAAAAACAGGATCATTTTTTATCATTGTGTAATCTCCTCTTTATCGTTTATTAGAAAATCCCCCAGGTTCAAACGCTCCTGCATTTATTTCTCCCACACCTCAAAGATGCCCAAAAGTACTATTTATCTTTGTTGGTACTAGCTGCATTGTTTTAACATCATTTAATTCGTGCCATGTTAGTTTATTTTTATCTCGATAAATCTTTATATCTTTAGCAGCAATTTTGCCAGAATCCATACCAAATTGACGTGCTATTTCAGGAGAATTATTAAGTTGTTCAGCTAACCTTTGATCTGATTGAGCAAAATTAGCTCTTTTCGTTGCTCCTCCGTATGTGCCTTTTCCACCTAACATATACTCAATTTGCACTTCTTCTTTAGCTACTGGTCAAAGATCAGGGATCAGACAAATGAAAAAGCCAATTTCGACTTATAATTCAAGTTGAAATTAGCTTTTCTGCATCCGTCATTTTCTAAAGATTAAACTTCATATAAATTATCTAAAAAGCTATCAAAAGAATCAGATATAAGAAACATATTGCTCATCTTCTCAGTAGGTTCTATATCATGAAGGAAAATATATATTTTCCCCGCATACTCTTCGCTAGTTCCCAGACAAATTTGATTTCCTCCAGAATCATCACCTATAGATATAAATTCGTTTGGGATTTCGCCATATAATGAGTCAAACACACTTGATAACTCATCGTAGGATTCATTGATATCTAACCCATAAAGTGTGTTGAGAGCAGTCTCTCCTTCATCATCTGAAATTTTGAAAACATTTGGCTTTACATTACCACCGTTATACTCAAGCAAAAAATCGCGATATTGAACCGGAAGCAAGACAGCATATTTTGCTTCAAATTCCTCAATATTTTTTAATTTAATTTTTTTATTTGTGTTATAAACCGTTGCCATGGTAATTCTCCTTTATAATCATTTTTTCCGTTAACTGTAGACTGACCACCTATGTGTCTAAAGTCCCTATGGATATCCTTCTGAACAAGAACCATTGTCTTTCCATCTTCATGATGATGCCAAGTGTACCCAGTTGGAGGTTGATTTAGTTCAGTAACTGGTGAATCAGAATCCTTATTTAGTCCTGCTTCTAAGTTCGCCTTCTTGGAGTCCGCCTGAGGGTTTTTAGGAATAGTAATTTCTATTGTTACTGCTGGTTTAATAGTTAGATGGTAAAATGCTGAAAAGTCAGGACAGCCATTAGGATAACTAACCGATATTCCATTTTTGTTAGTATATGTCCATGTTCCATTCCCATCAATTGAAATATGTCCACCTTTATCCTACCATTTTTAGGGACAGGAAATTCATTGGCTTCGTTTCCATTAATTCTTATGTCAAATCCGACAGTTCTAACTTCTTACCTTTACCCGTCTCCTCAGTGCCTTCCGTTTTTTCCTTCGGATTGTTTGTATCCTATTCTACCTTTGGTTTTGGTGGCTTGGGTGGTTTTGTATCGCTTCAGAATTACCCTCCATATTTGGCAGATATTTATTCCATGAGTAGCATTTTTTTTGGATTCGTCTTCGATGTCATGCTTCTTTTCGGTGTTCTCGTTGCATTAGATTCATTCGTTTTCGAAAAAAGTGTTATCTCTTTTTCTTATATTTCCACCCCTATCAGGTGCAAGAGTGGCCTCATATTTGGGTTTAGGTGGTTTAACGAGAAAACAGCATAGTCTTTTGCCTTCTTATCTCCATTCAAACTACTATGTGCATAAAACTCTTTTTTGTCTATTCCTGTTGTGTTTACTACGTAATATGCAAAATCAAGCTCATCTACAGTTGTGATAAATTTGAAACGCAAGAAAACTAAGAAACAAAAAACAGGTCAATTACGGTATACCTGACCATAATCAACCTATTTAATGTAACTAAAAAGTAGCCTCCATAACATAAAATTAGAGAAATTCAACTTGCTTATAATCTGGAATGGAGAATAATTACCACAATGGCATATCGAGATCAACCAGCGATTTATGATCAAGCTATTGTATTTTCGCCATGCGAAAAAGCTCATTCCTACTAAAGGTCCTAGTGGGAAAGAGCTTTTGAAAGTTTATCAAGTGTTTGAATCATTTTGTATTTGGTTTGTTGGTTGTGTTGTACGATTTTGTTGTTGGGCTTGTAAATAAGTTCATACTAAGTGTCTTATTACAGCCAATGCTAGCCTTTAATATAAATTATCAAAAAAATCATTAAAACTGTTATTTAATAAGAACATATTATCCATTTCTTTATTTGACTCCATGTCATGCATCCAAAGGTATACTTTTCCAAAGTATTTCTCACTAGTTCCAATACAAATCTCGTTCCCCCCTGGATCACTAGCAATCGAAATAAACCCCTCAGGCAGCTCACCATCTAAAACCTCAAATACCTTAGACAGATTCCCCTTCATATCACCGATCCCATAAAATTTATTTACAACACTTTCACCCTCTTCATCAGAAATTTTAAATGTAGATACTTGAGGATACCCGCCATTAAATTTAAGCAAAAAATCAACATACTGCTCAGGAAGCTTAAGATCATACTTACCTTCAAATTCATTAATATCATTTATAGTTATTTTCTCGTTTCCTCGATCTATATTCGCCATAACTATTCTCCTTTTTTATTTTTTCCATTGACTGTAGACTGGCCACCGATATGTCTAAACTCCCTATGAATATCTTCATCGACAAGGATCATCGTCTTTCCATCTTCATGATGATGCCATGTATAACCCTCAGGAGGTTTATTACTTGCTGGCACAGGTGGATCAGAATCCTTATTAAGCTTTGCTTCTATATTTGCTTTTTTAAAGTCTTCTTGTGGATTTTTAGGCACAGTTACTTCAATTGTTACTGGTTTAACAGTAGGATGATAATACTCTGAAAAGTCGGGGTAGCCATCTGGATAACTCACAGACTGCCCTTTCTTATTAGTATATGTCCAAGTTCCATTCTTATCTATTGAGATGTAACCACCCTTATTATACCATTTTTGTGGAACAGGTGAATTCATCGGTTTAGGTTCCATTATTTCTTTACTAAAATCCGACAGTTCTAACTTCTTACCTTTCCCCGTTCCCTCAGTACCTTCCAGTTTATCCTTCGGTTTATTTGTATTCTCCTGCGATTCTCCGGTTCGGATGATTTAGGCGGTTTAGTATCGGCTTGCGGTTTACCTTCGTCCTTTTTCTTCGTTGGCGGCTTCCAGGTATTCACTTCATTAGGCGTTTCATTTTTTTCTGGTTTCGTCTTTGGTGTCGTGCTTGGTTTCGACGTTGTCGTTGAATTTCCTTCATTCTTTTTCGAAGAAGATGAACTACCCGAACTTGTTTTCGACTTCGGCGGGTTCTCTACAGGCTTAGAGGTTGATCCTCCCCCACTGTTTGCTGTCTTTCCATTCCCCGAAGCCGTCTCACCTGTTTTGCTCGTCTTATTATTGCTCCAATGACTTCCTCCACCAGATACGATTCGCATCTTCTGACTTTCTTCCCAATACTTTTTCACAAAGCTCTTCACTTTGGGCACTATGGGCGAAGACGGCCTCGTGCTCACTTTGGGCGGCGTTGTTCCACTTGCCTGCGGGATAGACCGGACCGGGCCTACAAGACCACCTGCCGAACCTCTCTTGTTCTTAAAATTAATTTGAGTATTCCGTTACATCAAACGGTTAATTATGGTCAGATACTACCGTAATTGACCTGTTTTTTGTTATCTTTGTTTTCTTGCGTTTTTTAAATTTACTCGGAACTGTAGAATAATCCGCCCCGATAGGAAGGATGGAATGGAAATAAATATCATTGTTTGGATAAATACCGCTGCAATTAAGAGTATCGGCTAAAACCAAGGGTTTACATGCCATCCCTAACTTAACTGAACCTTTCAGTGATTGTTATTATGAAGAAAAAACTCTGCCTTTGGTTGAACTATAGGGTGGATACGATCAACATGATGCGATGCTAAATTACAAAATATTGTTTCTGTAGAAGGAAAAGCTTCATCGTTTTCTCCTAAATGACTCATAATATCAAACAATACACCCCGATCATTCATGCTTAAGCCGTAGCATTTTCGAAGCATATGAGGATATGGAATGTAGTATTGATTTCGTTGGAATTGAACGTTAAAGTTATGCCATTCCATATCTACCGCCCATTCAATCAATCTTTCTTGAATACTCTCTGGCATTGGAACTACGTCCTCTCTGAAAGAATTTTCTTAGGTGACAGAAAACCCGATTTCCCGAAACGTCACTCCTTACTGTTCTATGTCAAACTGGTCGTCACCAGGTTTATTGACTTGCACAGTAACTATCACGGCAAATAGCCAGATTGTTGCATACAATTTACAGATAAGTCCTGACAATATGAATAGTCGATCTATCCATCCAAGAGGGTGCGATGGTTTAGACAATTATCTATCGGTGCGGCGTATGCTAAAGTTGCATAACATTTTGAAAATCCTATGAGAAAACGAACATAACAAAAAAAACAGATCAATTATGGTGGTATCTGACCATAATCGACCTGTTCAATGTAACGGAATAGCGTCATTTAGGTTATAAAATTAAAGCATTTTATGAGCGTACAACAGATATGAAGAATTCTTTATACGGGTATTTCATGAGTTATATGTGTTATCGGTTTAATGATGCGTTCATTCGACACTGGGGTAGCCCCACACAACAAAAATTAACTGTGTTACAACCCTTAATAATCCAACTATTCTTCTATCTCATCGTGTAGCTTTTCTAAAAACCCCCCAAAATCCTTAGCAAGGAAATACATATTGCCTAAATCTTCAGGGTCTTCATCATGAATCCAAAAATAAACATCTCCAAAATGCTTTTCAGTAAGACCTAAGCAAATCTGATTACCACCAGAATCATCTGCAATCGGAATAAATCCTGCGTCTAATATATCATCAAATATATCAACTTTTTTGTCTAAATTATCGTACATTTCACCAATACCATAGAAAATATTTACCATACCAATGCCTTGCTCTTTAGAGATAGTAAAGTAATAGGGTTTAGGATATCCCCCATTGTATTTCAATAAAAATTCTCGATATTGTTGGGGAAGTTGAACTCCGTTTATTCTTTCAAAGTCTTGAAGTCTAGATTCTGTTAAAACCTCATTACTTCCTTTAATTTCCAATTTTAATCTCCTCCTGTTCCATTTACATTGTACTGCCCGCCCATATGCTTAAATTCGTCGTGTACATCTTTTTCATCTAGTACCATTGTTTTTCCATCTTCCATATGGTGCCATGTGTACCCTTGTGGCGGCTTATTTTTTTCAGGTACAGATGGATTAGATGTTTTACTAAGCCCTGCCTCTTTATTTGCCGCCTCATAATCTTTCGGATAATTTTTAGGCTGTGCATACTCTATTTTTACTGGGCCTGCCAATATCGAAGGTGATATTCGCAAAATGGGGACCTACAAAAAGAATATTGTATTCCTCCGGGTTTTTCATCACTTTGTTGAAATAATCCAGCGAACTTTTCAGGTCCTGATCCGCCTCTAATTTTTATACAATTTACTAATTTTTCAATTTGTCTGTTACTACCTGTTCACACTTAGTCATTCGTTTCGTCCTCCTTTAATAGTGGGTAAGTAAAAAAAGCTCATTCCTACTCGTATTTCAAGTCGGAATAAGCCTTTGGAAGTTTATTTGGCATTGTTCCAATGTTTCGAGTTTCTTGTAATAGCTGTCTTCTTGTTCAACGTAGCCATTGTAGATTTCCATCTGCTCCATGCCGCCACCGCCTATATAATGGCTTGATGAAGCCCATTGGCTTCAATGCCACCATAGAAATAAGTACCTTCGTACAACGGTCGGCGATCAAGGATGCGTTTAATCTGTACCTTTGTAAACTTCTTGCCCTGTTGTGTCGTAAAGCCGTCATCCTTCATTTGATACGCTAATTGAGATAATGACCAGTCAGGAAATAACTCCTTGAGTTCAAACAATCGCTGTACAGCGGTAGCTTCATCGAGATTAATTTCGATTGCCTTCTGACCTTTCTTCGCTTTGTAGCCGAACGCCACCCGACCTCCTGCGTAGCCGCCTTGCTGTGCCTTCTTGTTGCGTCCTCGACTTAACTTCATCGAGATTTCAAGCCGTTGGTATGCGTCAAGCAGTTCCATCAATCCGTTAATCAAGAAGTCTGACGGGTCTTTCTTGTAGATAGAGTAGGTTGGCTGTTCGATGCTCTTGACATCAACGTCATGCTTTTTGAACTCTCTATGCACTAAAACCTTCACAATGTCAGACCGCCAGAGACGGCTTGTATTGAGTACGACTACCGCATCTATAGATTGAGTAGACAGAGCGGTTAACATGTCTTGAAAGCCGATTCTATCAACCTCAAGCGTATCCTCATCTACCTTCGCCCCACTGATACCCTCATCCGTGAACATGCAGTAAGTTCCATCCTTGCCCTTCACAATACGAACGGATTTCATCATATTGGTAAGATAAGCTGTAGCCGCCTTTGGCTTGTCCTTGCGTCGATACGACATAACCGATGACATTCATTCCGTTCGGGGTTAGGAAATCATATAATAGAGGTAATCAAGTCTGTTCGGAAGTTGGTGTCAAATTGCCCGTTGTCGTAAAACTCAAAGAGAGTTGCTTACGGTAGTAAGGAGTTGTGTCTTGCGGTAGAAGTTCTCCTTGCTGAATCTCCTTCACAAGCCGCCCCACCTTCGGACTAAACTTGGACAAGTCCGTCAAAACTGCACATAGATACTTGCTGTTAAACTGCGGCGGATACTGAACGAGTGTAGCAAGCGATATCTTCTCCTTCGAGGCATAAACAATTTCCATTCTCGTTCGTTCCCCTCTGATTTTCTCCCGCCCTGTCTCCAACAACTGACGTTTCTTGTCATACACCCGACAATAACCATCCTCCTGACGCTGATGCTTGCCGTTGTAATAGCGAGTGCCTTTGAACAGACGTAGCTTACGACCCTTCGTAGACATCGTGAACAGATCACTTATGCGAACAGGAATGTCAAAAGCTACATCACACCGTACAAACAAGACCTGATCGGCGTACTCTCGGATTTGTTCGAGCCAATGACGGAAGTAAACAAGCGACTTCGAATAGACTTCTATCCTGAGCGTGTTCTTACGAGTTTTCGGAGCAAATACCAACTTATAGGAGATATGTAGAAACTGTTCTCCAGTGTTGATTCTGATACGGTATTGAAATCCTCTTTCCCCCACCGTCATCCTGACCCCGCAATAGTGACAGATTCGTTTATGGAACTCATTGAAGAAGTCCCAGTACACGTCTGTAAAGTCAATAACTATACGGTCTATGGATACCGTTTCCCCATTCATGTTCCGCCCCCTCCCCGAATTTTTTCATGAATTTCGGGCTTAATTAGAGGGCAGGCGGCTAGCCTTATACGTTCCCTGCCTGTTATATGTTAACTGCTCGTCAGCAGAGTTCTTTCTTCGCTGTAACAATCGTTGAAAGGTACAATTAAGTTGCGGACGATATGAAAACAACTTCGTTTTAGCCGTCCTACTCTTAATAGTGGCGGTATCTATCCGAAAAGATGCGATTTACTGTTATTTCATCCTCCCTATCGGGGCGGCATATTCTACAGTTGCAAATAAATTTGAAAAAAAGGTAAGAAAACGAAGATAACAAAAAACAGATCAATTATGATGGTATCTAACCATAATCAACCTGTTCAACGTAACGGAATAGCGTTATTTAGGTTATAAAATTAAAGCATTTGATGTGCGTACAACCGAAATGAAGAAATCTTTATACGGGTATTACATGGGTTAGAAGTGTTATTGGTTGAATGATGGGTTCATTCGGCACTGGGTAGGGGTATAAAGAAAGGCCTTGAGGATTTGCCGCCCCCAAGGCCAAGTTAAACATCACCATTAATTATAAACTTTATATCCTTTAGCGATTACCCACCCATTAAGACCATACGAAGCTGAAATCACGTAATAGTTGTACTTTTCATTTTGTAAATGTTCAAGCAAATCCTCTGCTTTTTCATAATGCATTGGCCACCCGTAGTTCTTCTGTTTCTCCAACAGTTCCTTGTTATTTTTGAGAAATCGGCTTACTTCAAATGTGCTAATATCAAAAATAATACTTCCCTGTAGTTGTGTTTCAAACATATGAGCCAGGACATCACTAAACTCGATATTGGTGGTAACTGAATCTTCGTTACCATCTAATGTTTGAATTGTAATTCTAGATTTACGAAAATCAACTTCATAGGAAACAATTTCATTGTCATGAATATTTAGCATTTTCCCTCAAACCCCCTATCATAAAATGAGATGTATTATTTGCTTCTTTTTGGAGAACCACTAGTCCAATCCCAAGTATGTCTATGAGGGAATTCATGGCTATTGTCTCCATTTGAGTGTTCATAATCAATGTCTTCTATAGCTCGCCCGTTTTCGTCGTAATATCTTCTCTGCGTCAGTGTACCGTTCTCATCATAAAAGTCTACTGAGGAATTCGGTTTACCAGTCGTTGGCAAATTTCTCGCCGTATCAGTCTTCTGTACAGTTGTATGATTTTCATATGGCTCACCTTGTGAACGAGTAGAAGAAGCATTTCCCGTCCCCTCAGTGCCTTCCGGATTATCCTTCGGTTTGTTTGTATTCTCCTCTGGTTTCTCCGGTTCGGATGATTTAGGCGGTTTCGTATCGGCTTGCGGTTTAACGTCGTCCTTTTTCTTAGATGGAGATGGCTTCCACGTATTCACTTCATTCGGTGTTTCTTTTTTTTCTGGATTGGTCTTTGGTGTCGTGCTTGGTTTCGACGTTGTCGTTGAATTTCCTTCATTCGTTTTCGAAGAAGGTGTACTATCCGAATTTTGTTTCGGTTTCGACGGGTTCCCTACAGGTTTGGAGGTCGATCCTGTTTCACTGTTTGCTGACTTGCCATTCCCCGAAGCAGCCTCACCCGTTTTGTTCGTCTTATTATTGCTCCAATGACTTCCTCCGCCAGAAACAGCATGCATCATCTGGCTTTTTTCCCATTGTTTTTTGAAAAAACTCTTCACTTTGGGCATCATAGTCTTAAATGCATTGTTGCTAGTTTTGGGCGACATTGTTCCTTTTGCCTGCGGGATGGGCCGTCCGAGGCCTGCAGAGCCACCTGCTGAACCTCCTCTGCGATTCATACCAAATTGCGTATCCATCCCTTTTTGCATGGCGTCTTGTTGGTTATATCCATCAAGTAGTTCAGCTAATTCTTCATTGCTCATCGTCGTACGTTTGATTCTCCAGGATAAAAACTTCTTTTCTTCGAGACTTAGCTCTTGAGTCTCCCAATAGTCATAACTGCCCAGTTCCTCTACCGTGATATGAGGCCTGCCTATGTCGAAGGTAATATTTGCAAAATAAGGATTTACGAAAAGGACATCATACTGCTCCGGGTTTTTCATCACTTTCTTGAAAAAATCCAGCGAATCTTTCAGTTCCTGATCCGTTTGTTGATATGCATATTCTTTCGCCCATTTCTCCCGAATATGACTTGGTGTCTCATAATACGCCTTGCTGTATTCCGTGCTCTGTTGATGCAACTTCTTCATGAAATCCGTCAGTGAAGTCGCGGTAGACAATTCTTTGGCAGCGGTCAACACTTTACCAAACAGTGTCCGCTTCGCTTCGTTCTCCTGCTGTTGCAGTTCAGCAAACCCATTCGTAAATCGGTCCAGCAAATTCAGAGCCGAAGGCTTGAAGGAGCCTATCTTCGGCACGCTCGCGATGAGACCCGTGGCAACGGCAGCAATGCCTACGCCGATGGCTGTCTGGGCAGCAATACCCCCTAGAGCTCCCAGGATCGGAATCATAGCAGTGATGGCCAACGCTGCTCCAGCCAACGATCCATCTTTCGGGTTCGTCGTTGATGCCTGCGTCACTGCAGCAGCCTCTGCGGCTGCTGCGGCCTGAGCTGCTTCGTACTCCTCAATCGGCATCAGCGGTGGCTCCGGCTCCGGAGGCAGATCCGCCACATGAACAGGCGCTTTGTTGCTGCCCTCCTGTTGCAATAGACCTGCTCGTACGTTGGTCTCCCCATCCAAAATGAAGCTACCACCCCCGCCAAGCAGCCAAATCGCTTCTGGTGCTGTAGCTTCGATCTGTCCGGCCGCAAGCAGGATATTGCTGCCTTGAATGGACAGATTGCCTGGACTACTCAATACGATCCCCTGATCATTCAAGGTAATCGTTAACCCCGATCCGGCTTGCAGTGTAACCTCCTCAGGCGACATCCCGATAGAGCTCCCGGCAGGATGCCCCCAGACTTTATGGTCTGTCCCTCCGTTAGTGGAACGTTTACCCTCAGAGATGGAATGACGAATGTACGCTCTGGATTCCAGACTACTTGGAAAATATAATTCCACCTGATCCCCGATCTCCGGCATCATGTATAATCCGCTATGCCCTTCCGCAGCATAAACTGGCGCGACCGGATAGGGGCAGGCGGAGCCTTGCGTCATCGGGCCCTCGTCCATGGGCAATTTGATCTGAATGTGATCATGAATCACGCGGACCACCTCGCCGTACAGCGATAACCCAATGAGGTCCGATAGATTGCATCTAGGTACATGAATGTGGTCTTCGAGTACCATGCGGTAGGTCGTCATGAGCAGCCCGGATTCCAATCGCGAATGGGCATACACCACGGTCAACTCTCTGCCATCCGGAAGTTCGACCTTGTCTCCCAATGCATAAGTCTCGACACTTTCCACCGTATATTGCAATACGCCTTGCGATCCCTTGGGGCCCTGAATGATATATCGATCTTCCGTTCCGGAGCCGTGCCAGTCGATTCCTGTCAGCTCCTTACGAACCTGATAAGGTTGGTCTTCTGGCCATTTCCACAACTTACCTGCGGGCAAACCGATATACAATTTGGGTGATGCCGCTGTGATTTCGGGGATCAGCACTGTACCGAATCGCGAGGCAAGTCTGCGTAGGAACATCCAATCGGTCTCTTTATATTGTAATACAAGTCCGCTCAATGAGGTATTTCCGGTAACCTGATCCATGACATCCGAATAGCGGTAAGAATTCATAATGAATTGAATGAGTTCTTTGAACGTCCACCCTCTGTTTTGAAAGGCTCGTTCCTCAATTCGCATATCCATTTGATAGGAGTTGGACAAAGCTTCAAGTTCGAATCGATAGACCCCTCCCGACAAATGAACCGAGAGCGAGATCATTACGCCATGGAAGAGTCTTCTCACTGATCTACCATTTTTATCGACTTGTCTGAGTACGATTGATTCACCATCAGCCTGAACCTGAAGAATTTCAGGTCCATCCTCTTCCGGAAGAATGCCGCTGACATAGAGCTTCGCATGCTCGTTCACCTGGCGGGTAATTTGTACGCCCTCCAGCCACTGTGCACGATAAGGCCAATATAAACGAATTTGCTCATAACCGATCTGGTCGAGTTTCTTCTCCGTAATTTCATTCATCGTCAAAAGTCCAATTGCTGTCCGTCATTTTCTATGACGATATCTCCGCCATATAGACACTTGTGCGTACAGTGACTGAGCAGTGCAGCTTTCCCTTCCACCTTGGTATCTCCCTTTCCATGAAGCCAAGGCATGGTCAGCACGGGAACGCAAGGCGCTTTCTTAACCCCATAGATGTCAACCATCGTGCTTGCCGCTACTGCTGGATTAGCTGGATTGGAACAGTTACCGAATGATCCAATATGAATACCTGGAACATAATCCTCGACAGTCATCTTCGCCTTCCCCTTGATATACACGCCATGACTGAATGGTATCTTCAATCGTGTACGCTGCGTCCCGCAATCGCATTTAAGTATTGCTCCTGCAACGACATAGCTTTTAGAGGCTTCTCCAGCCGTATGAATCTGGGCATCCTGATCTTGACTTTGCGCCATCATAACCTCTCCTTTCTAATTCGTTTGTTCCAAGTCCAACGGAATGAATTGTACTCCTGCGACATCTCGCCGCAGAATGCTCTCCGACAACGCCAGATTGACTATGATCACGGTTTCGCGCAGCTCCATCAATTGGAACAGGGGTACCTCCGGGAAATCTCGCTTCAGTACGATCCGCTCCAGACTTCCATCCATGCGCCGACGAGTATGAGGAGATAATACGTTTGCCAGTGCAGGAGGATGAATGGCCCAATACGTCTCTTGGGTCATTCGCTCCTTGTCCGTTAATACGGTAGCCCTTCGCTTGAGCTGAGGACAATACAAAATAAGTGTTTCAAGCAATTGATCTGAAACCAAGGGAACCGGCTGTTCCAAATAATCCGTATAATCGACATGGAATCCGCTTCGCACATAAAAGTTAATGGCTGTATGCTCACTGCCTGAATCATGAAAAGCCTGATTCCAGGTCCTGCGTTGCAGTTCACCAACAGGCTCAGTCTCTACGCGGTGTGTCCATCTGGGATCGGCCATTAGGCGAAAGTATCGGATAACCCTCGCCTCCTCTCGGCATCGTCAAAAATTGCACCCTCCACATCAGCACCCTCCCATAACGTATCGGTCAGATTGGCTCCACGGAACTTGGCTCCACGGAGGCGTGCCCCTCGGAAGTCAGCACCTGAAAGGTTTGCATTTTCGAAGTTAAGCGCATCGTACCCTGGCCCCTGAGCGAGTCCTTCCGGATGTCCCGTCTCCCCGATTACCTCCCTGAAAACAGCTCTTTCCAGAGAACAGCCGCTGAAATCTGCCCCATATAAAATACTTCCAGTGAAATCAGTATCCTCCAGACTACAATTGCGCCAACGTGCCCCTATCAAGATACAGCGTTGAAAATCGGTAGAATGCAGATCGATACGATCAAAACGGCTGTAACGAAAATCCAGATCGCTGCATTCCATTTCGCTCATATCCAGTCCCTGAAAGTGCGCGTACATGACCTCCAAACCATCACTTTCTTCCAATGCTTCACCAATCTCCTCAATGCTCCTATTCCTTCGATCAAGACGAAATACGCACTCACTGGCATCCAAGTATTCTCCTACACGTACTTCGAATATCTGTTCCAGATCCATAAGGGAGTTCCATTCGAAGTCCTCCAGCGCACGACAGCTATGGCGTATAAAATGCACAAGATACCGATTCACCAACGCCGCTTCCTGTAACATGATTCGGTCCAGTTCTACTGCTGTAACGGTTCCTTGATAGTGAGGAAGTTCTTCTCTTAATCCATTGAGCATCCGTTCAAGACACTCATAGGCCCAGTGGGAAGAATAGAATGAACGGATGGGTGTTCGATCCAGCAACCACAAAGCATCATACGCTTCGACCAGGACATTCATCGCCCCTCCAAGAAGTTCTGTTCGCAACATAGAATATTGAATGTAAGCGATCGGCCTTTTCGCCCCACGCTTTTGGGCGTCGCTGACTTCCTGAACCATCAACCTGAAATGACTTAGGAACTCAGCTGTCAATTCCGTATACCTTGTATGCAGCGTATACTGCAAATCATCCATAAGTTTGGCCCGCGCAGGTTTTACCTGATGGGTATAAAAATGTAATATAGATTCCTTGCGATCCATTGGAAATTATCCCTCCTGCCCATACGTCACCCTATACTAGTTGGCTTTCACTTCTGATCCACTCATTTTTGCTTGTCCATCCAATTTGAATGTCCCTCCCCCGCCTTCCAGTAACAATTGCGAATCGGCAGATAACGTTATTTTCTTCCCGGCTTTGAGCGAGATATTGCCCCCAGCAGACATCCGAACCTGCTGGCTTCCTATGATCTGAATGCCCTCGTCCCCGCTGAGACGAATGAACACCTCGCCCTCTTTGCTGCTAATGGAGATGGAATCTGGGGTCAGTCTGATTTCTTTGCCATAAGGCGTACGGAAAATTTTATGATCCGGTTTGTTTAATTGGTTCGTTCCAGTTACCTTGTTATCCAGACGGGGTGCTCCTGTCGCATAGGCCTCTTCTTCGTTTTGCGTAGGAAAATATACGGCCACCGGATCACCCACTTCAGGCATGACATACCAACCTGTCTGCCCCTCTGCGATGTATGGCGACTGATACAACAGCCACAACGCTTCCTCTTCCTCCTGTTTTTCATCACAGTCCAGCTGAACTCTTACATGACCACCATGCACTGAAAGGATGCGACCAAGTAATGAGCTTCCGGCAATTATCGAATTGTAATATGTCTTTTGTCTTAGTCCTCTATGAAGGCTAAGTACATATTGGTGCTTCACTATTCCTCCCACAAGCTCGGTATATGCCTCAGTCACATATAGGCTTCTGCCTCGGAAGGTAATATGATGTCCAAGCTCCATCACCTGATCTGTCTCGATTTCGTATATAATGAAATCTGATTCGTTGACCTTTAACGTATCGTTTTCGTTAAAGTACATGAATGGTGCCATGTTTTTGCGGATTGTATAACGTGTATTGTCCAGATCGATTGAGTTTCCGTGCTCAAAGACGCCAAAATAAAATTTGGGGCTGTCAAACTGAGCGGCCGGCATTAAGCTCGTGTGAAAGCGAGAAGCAAGTCTCCTGAGAAATGCCCAATCCGTTTCTTGATATTGCACAGCAACCTTAGCGATCTTGGCCCCGCCTGTTCCCTCATCAATTACATCAAGTCCCGGATAATGCTGATCCAGTTCCTTTAGCAAATCGGGCAACGTCATTTTGACATTTTGAAACGTTCGCGTCCTTTTTGTAATATCCATCCGGTATGTATGCGAGATAGCCTCCACTTGGAGCGTATATACACCTCTCACAACCTGCACTTCAACAGATAACGGAATGCCTTTGAACAACGGACTTTTGTTTCCATCCTCATCTTTTTGCCATACTTCAATGGAAGTATCACGGTCCGTTACATCGACATAGCGATCTTTCCATTCTTCGGACACCATACCCTTAAACACGAGCCGAGTGTGCTCATTCATCTTTTTGCGGATCGTAAGTTCTTGCAAATGCAGCAGTTCATATGGTTCAATAAGCAGATTCTCATAAGTCAGACTCATGTTGCCCATCTCCTTTCAACTTCAATGGATCGCAAGTGAATTTAGAATCGTCTCGCCAGGCTCCAGCCAATCGCGCTTTTCTTCATCCGTGCAATTAAATCCGTAAACAAGAACGGACTGGTCTAAAATCGAAAAACCGATATGGTTATATATCTGATTATTCAACCCCTGAGCGGAAAACTGACAGTAGCCCGTGAACTGTCCCGTTTCAGTAATTCGAACGCCATGTTTCTCCCATTGTCTGATAGGCTGCGTTCCACGAATGACATTGGCCATCGTTTCGGTAAAGGAAGTAAGTTCCTCTTCCGAAATTCGATGCTCCAGTCTGTTAAACGTAAAATTGACTGTCCCTGAATCATTGGTATATATCCATTCCGGCCGATGAGACGAAGGATACTTCATGCTCGCTTCCTTCTCTGAAATTAAACGCAATGAACGTGGAAGGGATATGGCTACCCTACTATCGTACAGCTCAGTTCGTTTTAGAAATACGCTTTCCTTTCCAATACGGAGCCTCGCTGGCAGCTCTGCTGAATTAATAGCCTGGGATGTATGTGCTAATTTAACCGTCTCTTCTACTTCACTGTTCTGACCATTCTCTTCATTTTCACGATGGTTATATAATATGGGAATTACTTTGCGATCAAGATATTCCATATGAAAAACAACTTCCTTTCCTTGTGCTGAATCAATCCACAATCATTCGATGTGGTCCACCTACCGGGTGTGAGCGCCCCGTCCCCCGGCCTGCATTCGCCAAGATGCGATCCAGATATCGATGAATCTGCGCATTATCGTATTTTCTGTACTCCAGCCCCAATCGACTGGCAATGTGATGCAAAATGACGCTACGCGCAACCGTTCCTTCATTGAGACACATCATGGCGAAGACCAGATCCTGGGGATCAGAGGTCCCCGTTCGAAGCAATCTCTCGGCATAATCCTTCATGACAACAGGGGATAAGGTGCTTGCTTCCTCGGCTGCATAAGGGGTATGAATGACATGCAGCGTGTTGAACTCCGTCGCCAAATCGGCAAAGGTCTGGTAGTCTCGGCGCAGCCGGGCCCCTTCCTTCAGCTTGAATCGAGCTAGTTCCAATTCACCCGATGCACATGTTGTCTCTTCATCCAACATCAGTTCCGAATGACTTGTAGTCATGTCACTCCCCGTTTCATCCGCTGCAAATCGAAGTTTGAGCACATTGACTCGGCCGGTAGCTTGATATACCAGTTCCATAGGCTCTGTCAGCATATAAAGCCTTCCTTTATGCAGCACCATTCCAGGGGAGACGACCAACTTGTCCGGGAACACTTCCACCTCTGCACCTGCAAGGATGCCGTCTGCATAACCACGATAATACAGCTCGATGTAGTCTCTGGGGAAATCACGTAGTCCCTCCAACATGGATGTTTTCAGAATTCTTCCCTTGTTAAAATGCGGATATGAATATGTGAACATGAGCACTGTCCCTCCCTTCTGCTCGTCGTCCTTACTTCATTCCGTCAAAGAAGTCCAGTTCCGACAAGTCCGTTTCAAACGGAAGCAGCTTCTGCGGCCCCAGATACAATCGTTCATTCATGCGGGCAACCGGTAATACATGAAAACCCCAATGGCGGTCATCCGGAAAAACAAAAAACTTCGTCTCTCCATTCACGATGGAATCCGTATCATCCTGTGGAATCTTATCTCCGTACTGATCCCGGATATTTTCGTAGAGCACCTCTTTATAGAAATCCGGACGGTTGGCATATACAAATTTCTGTCTTAATTGACCATCGCTTCCACTCAAATATAACTCCACTTCTGCCGTCTCGAATGGACGAGAAATGCTGCCAGGAATGCCATTACTCCGGTCCAGACTGTTGATCAGCATTTTTTCATGTCCATTATGCGTGTAGGCACTTACGGTATACGGAATTACAGCGGCATCATGCGTGATGTCGGCTTGAACGCTTCCTGTTTTGCGTGCACTCAGATAACGGATTGCCCCTCGAAGGCAGGCAAGTTTGAGATCAGGCACACGCCCTTCCGCAGGTTTTTGCCGGAACTCAATGCTTCTGCCTGGAACAAACTCTTTCAGCGCTTCCCGAAATACATCAATGCGGCAGGACTGACCTGTCAACTTGATAATTGAGTACTGGCTCATCCGCCCCTGCCGATAGAAATCATCCAAAAACTTACGGACCACCTCATAGATATCAGCTTTAATCAGCTGGGTAATTTCCTTGATATTGAACACCACATCGGGAAACTCATACTCATCCTTCAACTCACCATTCCGTTCTACCGAGAGGAACCAACGCTCCATGGTGGTGATCTGCAAATCACTATCCCCGTCGCCCTCCATCTCCGAGTGGAATCGGTTTCGTAGGATGCCGGTTTTGCGGAAAAATTGCTGCTTCATCTCTTCTGCGATTTCCCACAGAAAGTAGAAGTTGCCTCTTACCCGCAAATACTCATCCCGTGAACGATTCTCTCTACGCGCAAACGCAGTAGGGATGATGTGTTCTGCCTCCTCATATCGCTGCTCCAGCTTCTGATAAACGGACTTCACACCCTCTTCGTCCACCTGACGGAACACATCCGCACCGGGTGCCTCGATCAGGCTATCAATATCCGTCACCTGACGACGTCCGCTGTAGTAGTCGGCAAACACGATTTTCATGAATTGCATGATACGGTAGGTAATATTGTGACCTCCGAAGTTGGTATCCCCATTTTCGTAAGTGGTATGGATGTCCAGTTTATACGCCATATGACCGTCCTCGATCGTAAACGCACAGGATGACAAATCCGTCGTTCCACCGCCACAATCAATCACGAGTGCATGATACGTCTGCCCTTCCATAAAAGCACCGCGTTCCATCCCGTCTGCAAGGGTGTTATAGAGCACAGCCATTCCTTCATCCAGCGCATACGTCTGCTCAATCCGATAATCGGGAAGCATCTCTCCAAACATCTGCAAAAACTGTGTTTTCATCTTCACGGGACTGGTAAAATGCACATGGCGAAATTTGCACTTGAACTGATGCTCTGCCGTTCGGATGATGTAATTCATGTACGCACGCAGCAGATCCATACGGGAAACCATGGCCGCATTGCCATGAACATCGACGATCTCTTCCATTTTGTTGTAATTGTTCACCCAGCGCTTCATGCTGCGGAAGACACTCGCCCGGCTGCTGTACCCTCCCCGACGCATGCTTCGCAGCGCTTCGTAGCCGAACTCGTAACGAATGTTCGCTGGATCCGAGCACTCCGCCACACCGATGGCCGTAGGGAGGACCTCAATCCAGTCCGTGTCTTTGTATGTAGGATCGGGAAAAGCCACATAGTTAATGGCATCCATACGAACCCGCCCATTCAGCAAATCCTGGCTGCTTGGTGCCTGAATATAACCATTATGCAAATAGGCGCCTGCCGTCGTATTGGAGGTGCCAAAGTCAATTGCAAGTACAGCGTCTGTCGGTTCAAGTTCCCGGATGTCCAGATCGGCCAGTGGAATTTGAGTATATTGAATATGAACCGGAGGAAGAGGCCTGCTAGAGTAATAGGTCTGATATAGATATTCCGAATCGCGTTTACGGAAAAAGAGAAGACTGTACTGTCTGTTGCCCGATCGTTTCCAGGTCGATCCACTTCCTGCCGTCAAATAAAAGGTTCCGGATATGGACTCGTCCTTAACCAGATTAAAGATGCCACACAGCTCCATACTCTCATTGACCAAAAGTACGTTGGATTCGGTTAAACCACCCGGTGCGGTGACCACATAACGATCCAGCTTGTCCACGTTCAATCCTTCGTATAGAATCAGTCGCGCAGGCACACTAATGCCTCCATCACTGCTCATGGGAGCCGTCATATGACGAGAAATGGCCTTCTGTATACGCTCGAATCCGCCTTCAACAGACTGATCAATCCACAATACATCGTCCGCTCCCAAAAATTTCAGAATAATCCGAATCAGTTCTTCACGCTCCGTGCGGGACCCCAATCCCTCAACCAGTCGCTCCTTGTAACAAATATTCCGTAATTGAAATGTGGTCATGTCCATCAACTCTTCGCGCGTATAACGCATAGTTCCTCTGGCCCGTTCCCTGCCCGTGGCATCGGGATACAATCGGTATGAATAGCCGTTCATCTATACTTCCTCCTTACAACTGCTGATGCTGCTTAATATAGGGCAATACCGTCCTGTATCATCGTATAGTCCACATCCAGAATGCCAAAATGATGACCCCAGTATATTTCTGTGTCAAAACGAACCGGCAGGAAGAGTTCAAGAATCAATTCCAACTTTTCCTTTGCTTCCGTCCGTTCTGTCTGACCAATATATAAGAGCAATTCATCCTTTTCCTCACAATTGGCATAAAGGGTTGAACGCGGGAACATCCGGACAAGGGTATCCCTCAGCAGATGAACGGCCTCTCCCGTATCGTACAGACGGAGCATATTGCAGGCGATCACTTCCTGTTCCTCTCGTCCGAACAGCTCCAGTCGCCGCCGTATCCGTTTCCCGTATACACCCGAATGCATATCATTCAAAATGAAGCGAATGTAATACTCCCTTTTATTCATCCCCTGCATCAAATCCATATCCGCAAGAAAATGAATGACCAAATCAAAGAGCGTCTCCCGCAATTCCACCTGCTCTTCGTTATTGATATCGAACAGATCCCGGAAAATATCAAAAAAACGATAATACGGATTGACTTCAATCGTACGTTCCACGTCTGAAGCATTCAGGTTCGTATGACTTAATTCCATGTATGGCGAATATACACGTGCAGGAACAAAAGTTACGTCCCTCAGATCGGTTCCATTCCGTTTGGCGCGAATAATCAAATCCCATATATAATTCATGTTGAGCTCACATCCATTCCCCTTCGCAGCGATATTCAGGGAAAGCCAACTGGATCTCGGATACCAGAAAGCTCAGCAAATCATCCAGAAAAATAGCCTGTTCTGGCTGAATTCCGTGTTTGCTGAACCTTAAAATCATTCGATGTTTATCTGCCTCAACACGGACATGATCGCTAACAAATCCATTAAGCGGGTACGTGATGCCCAAGGCGGGTCCAGGTGCAACCACCTGCACATCTTCAAGTTCCAATCCCTCTGCTGCCTGAAAAGCATGAATCATGCGGGCAATCTCACCTTTGGAACGCACAGAACGTCCTTCCTGACGTGCATATTTACCGGCAAACCCTTCCCGTTTGTTGTTGGAAAACAGCGGAAAGTCCATTCTACCGATTCGGGTTGCAACGGGCCCGGCTATTTTCAGTACCGTCCATGAATCGGATTTCTCCAGCGGAGATACGATGGTGATATCTTCTTCCGATCTTTTGATATATCGAATATGCGATTCGTCTCCATCCACTAAATATCCGTGCTCAGTCCCTGTTTTGCGGAGCGGTAACACATGTTCATAATTGATGCGGTCCGAAGCCGGGACAGGGAATCCACCTGTTTTCATATCAAGCTTCTGAATATTCCAAAGGGGGATCATGTTCGTTCTTTTATATGACTCAAACTCCTCCAGATGGATTGAAAGTTCTTTGACCACATGCTGTTTGTCCCATGCATCTCCATCGTCCGAACCCACTAGAACACAATCAACGAATTTGAACACATAGGGAGCATTAATCGATTTCCATGGTAGGCTGTTTTTACGAAAGACCCGGTACAGTTCTTCAATTTTGGAGATATACGCTGTACTTGATTTCAACCGAACCGTTATGGCATGTCTGCCTTCACTCGTTACAATCTCCCCGTGGAATGTCCGATTACTTTTCAGCAGGGATTGGAGCTCCTGTTGCCCACATTCCATGTAGAACGTGAACAATTTCATCTCTTCCTTACGTGCCAGCGCTTCTGAAGCCTCGCTCAAATAAACAGTCTGTGGTGCAGCATCCTCCGGCAGAATCGGATACAGAAATTCATGAATGGGGTCCAAATCTTCCCGCGGACATAATGTGACATATACATCGTGGCGTTCCTCCAGCGGTACCACCTCGTCAAACACCCGTTGCTCGATCTGCTTGTTTAGCGTCTCCTGATACTCGACCAGATTAAGAAAAACGCCTGTCATGAGATCTTTGAGTATGCGACGTTGTTCCAGATCCTCCATCTTGTTTAGACGGTCACGAATAATATCTTTCATCACGAATCTCCTCCTTCCGTTGCTTCCTGTTCATTCTCTTCAGCCTCGGTGGTGTCGGTGCTTCCTTTAGCCTTTGAGGCTGAATTAATGCTAGCATTGCTTGTCGTTTTCCCTGAAGAAGAACCGGAGCCTGAAGCATCCACAGTCCCGCTTCCGTCCGAAGAGGCATTACCCGCTGAATTGCCTGTGCTCATTCCTCCCGCATCCCCGGTCCAATCCGAGTTCAAACCAGACGTATCTGTTGTTCCTAACCCTGCCGCATCCTGAGTAAGATCAACTGCCGGTACAGGGGGATTCAATTTCTCATCCAGTTTGTTAATCTTTCGCTCCATGGCCAGCACGCGTTCCAACATATCGATCTCCTGGTAAATTTCCTGCGCTGAAGCGTAGGCATCCATCGCTCCACTGTAGTCTCCGGCTTCATTGAAGCGGTCACCCTTCTGTTCCAGCGTATCAGCCTGAAGCTGTCTGGATTGGCGCTTGATATCCGCCCGTTTGGTTTCGGCCGTCTCCAATTTGGTGACAACTTCCTTCAGTGCTTCCTTGTATGCGGTTTCCGTGGCAGCCGTTCTGGCCCTTTTATACAAAATGATCGCTCCACTGTAGTCTCCGTTCTGGAGTTTCAGATCCCCCTCGGTGATCCAGTCTTGTACTTGCTGGAAGGTGGTCATCTGTTCCAAACGTTCCTGAATGGCTTCCCGGTTGAACATACTGTAAGACTCAGACAATTCCAGTGCTTTGGTGTAACTCGCGGTTGCCTTGGGAATATCGCCTTCTTTCAAATGAGCTTCGCCGTCAACCAATGTCTGAGCCGCAGTCATCTTCGAAGTCAGCAACTTTTTGTGCACAGGGTCCTTTATTTTGATCGAATTGTTGCGAGCAAGGCTGTAATCCGAGACGGCCTTGGCATACTCCTGTTCCTTCACGTACTGGTCAGCGTTCTGTTCGTATTGCAGCATATCTACTACCAGTTCGGCTTTTTTGGCTGCACTTTTCACCGCGTAGAAGATGCCGGCTCCACCAAAAATCAGGAGCATAACCAGCATGATAGCAATCCGCTTAATCCATTTCTTACGGTTCTTGGGCTCTTCATGAAAAATCTTGTTCACATAAATGGCTGCCGCACTATAATTTTCAATTCGCGAACGTTGCTTGCTAAGCATCACTTCTTCAAGCGTATCCGCCAGCGCTTGCGGGTCATTGGCACCTTCCACCGCATCAATCATCTCGGCATCCTGTACGCCTTCCCATAATCCAGGAGTGCATAGAACAAGCACATCGCCATCGGCAAGCTTGATCTTATCGGATACATACGGTTTGATCATGCCAGGTTTGCCCGCGTATTCATTCAGATTGCCGCGTTCATCATGCTGATCCACACGATCCTCTGCAATCTGGCCTTCCGCTGCCAGTTGGGCGGCTACACTGTGATCTTTGCTTTTTAATGCAAGCCTATTTCCCCGGAAATGATACAAGCGGCTATGTCCGGCAGATGCCCACACCATGCGTGTATAATCCGTTACAACAATAACGAATCCAGCTTTAAGCCTGACTCGGCGGCTTTCATACTGCAACCATTCATGTGCAATCTTGATATATTCCGTCAATCTGCGTTTGGACATGGTTGGCTTTTCCAAAAAGGATTCCAGAATGGTCTGTACTGTGATCTGTGCACTATTCACTTCCGTATCGGTGTCCAGACCATCTGCAATGACATAACAAGCCCAGTCTTCCAGTTCAACGCAGCCGTAGAAATCCCGATTTTTCAGGAAAGACCCCGCCTCTGAGACAAAAGCCGTCTTGAATTCACTGTTCTCCTTCCTCATCCGTCTCCCCATTTCCCGTCCCTGTGCGCTGCCCGATCCGTTACCATCCTTGCTCCAAAATGATAATCGTGGCATTATCCTGATGCACGAGCTGTTTTTCTTCAATCAAATCAATGATGGCCTGGGCTGCATCAAATGGCGGAATATCTTGCGCCAGAATGGTCTCCAGTTCCATCTCCGTGAGGGAGTTGTATACCCCGTCACTGCATAACACAATCTTGTCCGCCGGCTGCAGTGCAAACGGCTCGTCCGCGATTTCCATTTGTTTAAAATGGTCGTACCCCAAATAGTTGACCAGCCTTTTGCGCTGCGGATTGTCAAGTGCCTCCTGCTCCGAGATCTCTCCAGACATATACTGTTCTTCAAGTTGGCTTTCCAGTGTATGCTTGTGATTGATGGCAAGCAGCTCTCCATTGCGAAACACGGCCAATATGCTGTCTCCTACCGCACCCCAATACAGATCCCTGCCCTTGATCATGGCAGACACCAATGTTGTCCCTCCGGGAACGCCCAGCAAATTCCGAAGGATGGCCTGATTTGCCGCATGGGAAGAAGCATCCCAGAACTCTTCCGGATCAGGAAACCGCTCCAACTCTTCAAACTCCCGGATAAATGTTTCCACGGCAGTCGTACTCGCCACTTTTCCACCGGACAATCCACTGATCCCATCGGCAAGTACAGCAAGTACACCATGCGGCTGCACGGCACAGGCAAAATAATCATCCTGTTCATTGCGAGCACCAATGGTCTGTCCATTGCCAATCTGAACTCCAACCGGTCTATCGTCACGCTGCCTTACCGGAATCCGGCTTCGTGCGAATAACAGCAACCAAATCAACAAACAGCCACCCGCAAGAACCCAGTAGGGCGTTAGCTCCTTGTCGTTCCACAAAATCATGAAGGTGTTCACTGTTGCTCCCATTCAAAGTGCACACCGCACAATGGAATGAAAATGAATTTGCTGCGTCCCAATTGAATAACATCGTAGGCAGCCAGTTCCACCGGAGAATAGACTGCTTCATTATTGTGATATGCGAGGCCAGAAGCATCGCCGGGCAGCAAATAGAAATTCCGCTTTTTGGGATCGTACACAATCACCGCGTGATTACGTCGAGAAATGGTGTTATCCCCGAGGATGCGAACATGCATCTCTTCTGAACGTCCAATAAAGTTCTTTTCAGCCATTATTCGATAATCCTGGCCCATCTGCGGACCCTCGATGCACACCATCCATCCCGTTACCGGTTCGATTCCTGTCGTTTCGCCCAGGTATGGCATCGTTCTGTCATCCTCTGCCGTACGAGGTGCGCGCGGGACTGCACCCGCTGCCTCACCATTACTGGTAGCTGGCGATTCAACGGCCAGATTGCAATATGGACACGTATTGCCGTGCCGTCTCGTGCTGAACATATGTCCGTTTCCACATCTAGTCAGACTCATTTCGTTTCATTCCCCCGTAAGCTTGTTTGATGTACGCCAACGTTATTTCACCAAAATGCGGGTATTGGCAATATAAATTAAGTCCCCTGCCTCAATCAGGCTGGGTTCTTCGATTTCCAATTTGGATGCTCTGCTTTGATTTCCTTTACGTACACCTACCCCACTGGCGGAGTCGATATCCTCGATAAACCATTGACCCGAGGCTTTGTTTAATACGGCATGTTGCGAGCTAATGAGAGACGCATAGGGCGTATCGGACAGATCAATGTCAGCCTCGCTGTTCTTCGAACTTTTCCCGATCAAAACACTCGTTTCGCCCTGAATATACCATTCCTTCACACTTGTACCGTCGTCGTCCAGAAGGACAAGCTTCACGACACGCGAAGACAATTTCTTCTTTTCCGTCTTGGTGGCTGGCATGTATTTAAAATACAGGTATGCTCCTCCAGAGAGGACCACGATAATTCCAGTTACCCACTGGGCACTCATATCCCGGTTGATGATAAATATGTAATACAGCACGGCTAACGAAATCACGGCGACGCAAGCGTCAAGCCCCATCGTCAATACCGACCTTCCTCGTTTCACTTCCATAACCTCCGCCTGAACCGGCATGATCCATAACGAGCTACCGGTCTACTTTTTTCGAACTCCGAAATATCGGTCAAACATGGCGGACATATCCATTCCTTTATTGGGACCGGCTTTGCCACCGTTTGGACTTTCCTTGCCTTTGGGGTGATAGCCAAAAAATTGTTCGAACTGTTCCTGCATCCGCGACGGATCCGACCATACCTTCTCGGCATTTGCACTCCCAGACTTCGCATTGCCTTTACTGGATCTGGCAGTATTGAATGCTGATCCCTTCGCTTGACCTGTATTACGTCCAGTGCGAAGCTGCTGATCATAAGCTGCTCTAAGCTCGGAATTTCCGAGTGTACTGTATGCCTCATGTACTTGCTTGAAACGTGCTTCTGCCTGTACATCTCCCCCATTAACATCCGGGTGAAATTTCTTCGCCAATTGACGATAAGCCTTCTTGATCTGCTCCGAAGAAGCTTCATGTTCCACACCAAGCACGGCATAATAATCTTTCATGGTATTCTTTCCTGCCTCCCTGCCGTATTCGGGCGTAAATAAAGATTAAGGGGCACCAGGGCCCCTTAACATGACAGCGTTGTTCCGGACCAGAACGAACTGGCCCAAGACAACAGTTGTTCCCTTTTATACAGGGAAGCCGCCCTCAATTTTAGTGAATTCAGTTTTGTCTTTTTTCTGTTTGATGAACAGGCTGAATTCACCTACGCCTTCGGTATCACCGAAACGCTCTGTGTAATCCACAACGAATGCGTTAGGCAAGTAAATTTTGCGTACCACTTGATCCGCTGCAACCACTTCCAGGGTTACTTTGCGGTAGCAATCCGCTTTTTCAGCAGGCACGAGGGACCACAAAGCAAGTTTCATCGTGTCATCTGCATTGTCACCGTCGGTTGCAGTGATAATTTTGCCGCTGATGCGAAGTGTTGCGCCTACATCTGTGGATCTAGCGTTAGAATCATCTGGTGTATCCGTGTCATACACAACTGTACGGATATTATCCATTCCCAATTCGATTGTTTCTGCGCCTTCTACTTTCAATACAAAACCCATTAATAAAAACCTCCTTAAGATTAGGAAAAAATGTGCCCGGTATGCTCCCCATCTCGGGAGAGGTACCGGAATATATGTATAAAGGCAAGACGATGAAGTCTGCCTCTAACACCAAAATAAATGTCTATAATACGTTGTTTGATGAATCATATTTAATAATCAGACTTGTTCAAATGGTATTCTTACACTTTCATCGCACTGGTGCCTTTGGTAATCATGACCTCCAGGTTCTTCACGTTGCCGTTAAATACCAGGTCAATATGGCACATATTGCTCTTTTCATCGATGATAAAGCTCATGTCGTCGCCTTCCTGAATGATCGAATTGATCGACCCTCGAGTTCCCAGCCACCGGCTCTTCTGACTGCTCGGATTGTTGCTGAAGAATTTGACGATATTTTCATGCTTGAAATCACCGGTTTGGAAACGGAGCAAACGCTCAATGTAAGTACTTACAAGTGTTTTGTACAAGGAATCGAAACCATCTTCGGACATCGCCATGCTTCTCGCTTTATAGACCGTGATCCGTTTGATGTCGCTATCCTGGATTTGGGCATTTTCCGATGAGAAAATAAATCCAAAGTTTTTTCGGTTAATCAAATCCTTGATGGTATTTGTAAATCCGGAAATTTCTTTGGTCATCGTTGTTACAACACGCAAGCTGTTGTCCCCTGCCTCAATGTCAAAACGCACACCTGGATAATCACGGTTGACGTTCTTGAAAGCCCCTTTCAGGTATTCCGGACACTGATATGCAGCAACAATCCCTGCAGATACATAGGACGCTCCAACATACACGCCTTCAATCCACAGTTTCAGAATGTCTTCCTTTTCCTTGGAAAGTTCCACACCATTCTCCGTCTGAAGCATGCGACTGTCGATAACAACTCCCGACTTCTCCTTGGGAATAATCGTGAAGTTTGGAGCACTCGGAATGGCAAATTCGCTGTATTCCTTACGGGTCAACACTGAACATTTATCGATATACTTATCAATACCTGCGGTAGCCATGCTGCTGAAGGTGGTTTCTTCCCCGGATTCAAAGCTGAAGAACACCTGCACCTTGTAATCCTTAACGACTTGCAAGAGCATTGCCAGAGATTCCATGCTGTTTCCGTCTTGTTTAACCACTTTCTCGTTACCACGGAAACGGGTACGGCTGACTTTAACTTGGCCTGTATTTTCCAATTCTACGGAAGGAACGATACCAAACCAGATGGTGTCGGTAAAATCATTCTTCGCGTTGACAGTGTTGAGATATGTCTCAAGCCGCGGAATATTACTGCTCTTGACGAGCATATCCAGTTTGGCATTTGAGATCAGCATGGAAGGAAGCATGCCTTTATTCTTAATCGCATATTGGTCAAAGAACATTTTGACACCCAATATTTTCTCAACCAACGGTTTTACCGTTTTCACAAAATCATCCTTGGCGTTTTTGTAAAACTCCAGGTATGTATTGTAATTCTGCACTTCAACAGCAGTATCCACTTCAGACTGTACCGCAGGAAGCGGGCAGAATGTGCGGACCACCAGATCCTGTACATACGGCGAAGGTGTCTCGGAAAGTGAATCGTAATCTTCGGCAAATACTTGCGTCAAATCAGTGCTTGTTGCTTCATCAAGAAGCATCAGCTCGTTGTTATCACTCTTCGGAGCTTCGATAATTTTCAATTCTCCGCTCTCACCAATCGTAAGTTGCCCTACCTGAATCGCTTCTGAAGAAGTTTCTTCTTGTGCACGGCCCAGCAACAAACGGGTCTTAATATCTTCAATGGCGAGTGGAAGCATGGCCATGACATTGTTATAGTTCCGGCTTGCATCTTCAAACATGACGTTCAGCTTATCTCCGATATCCAGCTTCTTCGGATCGCCGTCATCCAGCTTCTCATGCTGACCATACATGTAATGGATTTCCTTCCGTACCTGACGAATGTCATCCATAACTTTTTTCGGTGAGATCATATCGAGCAGATTTTCAAACTTGAAATCAACGTTCGTAATACCTTGACTGCGCTTGGTATCAATCAGGGTGAACAGCATTCTCAGAAAGTCGTTACTATGGTCGATCTTGATCTCCGAAATCGCTTCGTCCGGGATACCTTCCGGCTTTTTAAGCGTATACATGACTTTCTGGTTTACCGCATTGAAAAAGGAGTACACGCTAGGTGAGAACTTGTCCAGGAACTCATCGAAGCTGCGAACAAGCAAATGTTCGTTAATCTCCTTGATCTTATCGTCACTCAGACTGTCGATGCCCTTCACATCACCAACAATGGTGATCAAGTCCAACTTCTCGGGATTGATTTCTTCAAAAAGCATCGTTCGGTTCGTTTGATTAATAATGTCCATTCAGGCAACATCCGCCAAGATGATGATTCATTCGGGCGAATGCTTCCCCCCCTCCATCAATTTTTGACACTCCGCACGTCTCTATCAGCCTTCGGTCATGATCCAGGAGAATCACTACTCCCAGCAAACACAAGACCAATAGAACGAGCTGTCAACATACGACTGGAACTTATGCACCAGATTATGCCGTTTGCTTTGGAGATTTATGGAATTCATCTTAATCATCAGCGATATGTTTTGTCAATATTACCCACTATAGGTCTAAAAGCTCATTTCGCAACCTCCGATATACCTATAGAACTAATTTTTGGAATTCGCTTCACTTCCTTACGAATCATGCCGATGATATAGAATATCCTATAATTTGGATGATGTTCAATGATTTAAGACTAGTGGGGTTTTCCCCCTAATCAAGAGTAAAAATACTGAAAGCATGCGGTGTTGCATTATTCTTAATTAATGAAAACTACGCATAACGGCGTTATACCGTGAATAATCAAAAGTTTTTCAAAGAAATTTAATATTCCCTAACAAGTGAACCGAAGTTTTTCAAACCAGAAAGGAGATTCGAAGCCTCACATGATATTAATTAAATGCAAAAAAATACTGCTTTCCCTATTGATGATTAGCATTTTAATTCCAGCAGGGAACATTCGCAGCATGTACGCGGAATCATCTGTCAAGACCCACGCGTATGAAGGGCTCGATGCCATGTTTGTCCTGGATGTTAGCTACTCTATGAATGAGACCGACAAAGATCGTATCGCCGAAGAAGTTATACATATGTTTATGGATATGAGTAGTGGACCTAAGACCCGATTGGGATTCGTAGCTTATAATGATCAAATCACTTCATCCGTACCTCTAATGGACATCTCATCCTCTGGGGCACGAAATAACCTTCGTAGTCGTGTTGATGGCTTAAAACGCTCAGGGTATACAGATCTTGGACTTGGCTTGCGCCGAGGTGCGAGTTTGCTTGAACAGTCCCAGACGGACAAACGAAAGCCTTTTATGATTTTGCTCTCTGATGGGGAAACGGATTTGCGTGGATCGTCGAGCAGAACACCAGCTGATTCATCCAAAGATGTAGACAAGGTGATTGAGATGGCTCAAAAAGCTAATTATCCAATCTATACCGTCGGACTAAACCGCGATGGTACGGTTAACCCCGCTGAACTGGAGCGGATAGCTCAGGAGACGGGTGGATCTTCCTTTATCACGGGAAGTGCAGACGACTTGCCTGAAATTTTCAACCGGATTTTTGCAGATCAGATTCAATCTGTTCTTGTGTCTGTGGCGGCAGTAACAGCAACAGGGGCAATGCAGGAGGTAACTGTGGACATTCCCAATTCAAGCATGGCGGATGCCAACATTATCATGCTCTCTGATCATGCTGTCTCTGAAGCCCAGCTCTATTATCAGTCCAGCAATGTCAGCTTCATCCGATCTGATAAATATGCTCTAATGAAGATCATTCGTCCGGTCAAAGGACAGTTCAAGCTGAAATTCAAGGGGCGCAGCGGAGATTTGGTGAAGATCAACCTACTTGGAAACTATAACGTGTCTGCGGTTGCACATATGGCAACGGAACAGCCCGTAAAGGGGAAAAGCATCACATTTGAAGCCTCTCTCTACGATCAGGCTGTGGACCCTAAACCCATTCAGGATTTGAATGTTTACAAGGGACTTGAAGCAGAACTCATTGTGACCCCATCTGATGGAAAAACAGAGCGCATCCCTTTGACCAATACAGGCAGCGGATTTACGGGAAAATACACTTTTCCAAAATCGGATCTATACACATGGGGTCTTCGAATTGATGGTCCTGACTTTTATCGGGAAATCACTCCCGTTGATGTAGATATTACGAATCAGGCCCCCGTAGCAACCGGGGAGTCCATGGTGTTATCCAAAGACGATAGCAATACAGAGGTTGACCTAAGCAACTATTTTAAAGATGCCAATAATGATCCATTAACGTATGCCCTCGCAGAAGGTGGGAGTGAGCGTAAACTCGGAGACGCTGTCATTGAAGGCAATATACTGCGTTGGTCTTCGCTTCACACCGGTAGTTCATCTATCAAGGTGACCGCAACGGATTCCGAAGGCGCGAGTATAACCACAGACATCCAGTTGAAAATTCATTCTTTACGCGAAAAGATACTGCTATATACAGGTCTCGGTCTCCTCGCAGCCGGGGGAATCTTCGCCCTGTATTGGTTTGTACTGAAACCAAAACCTGTATTCCGTGGAAGACTGGAAGGATACTTCTTGGCCACTGCAAACGGAGAAGATATTCCCGTGACGAATTGGCCACTGACTTCATTGGAGCGACGGAAAGTAAGTCTCAGTGAACTATTTGATCGTATGGACATTGGGGTTAAGGTACCGGAGTCAGGACGAATCTGGCTGGAGGCTGGTAAAAAGGAAACGTTATTGGTACGGCATGATACGAACTGCACAGTCGTTCGGGGACGAACACCAGTGAAGCCCAGACATACAGAAGCTCTGGAGTATAATGAAAAGTTGTATATTACGTTTGAGGATGGAGTCACGGAGATTGAAATTCGATATAAAGCCATCAAACCAAGTACTAATATCTATGTAGGACAAAAAAAAGACCCACAGCAGGCCATGGGATAATCATCGCAGAGTTGATGAGAACGATCATCTGCAATGGCACTATTGTAAAAACAGATGCACAAAGAGAGTTATTCGACTTACAGAAAATGATTCCTGTTCAGAACAGGAATCATTTTTTTATCCCCTTGGTATCTCGAGCGCTTATGTGTTGTGAAGATAGCAACGTTCTCTTAAAAGTCTATCTAACACTCCCCTGCCAGTTCCGCTTCTGTCCAACGAAGCTGAACACCCTGCCAAATCAGCTGTGCCTGATAGGCGTGAAGATGCTTCGCCGAAGCCCTCACCTCTGAGGGCTCTACTTGCTGTGCAATGGCATAAGCGGCAAGGGTGCCAGCAGCCTCGCCAATATTCCATTCGGTGGGATGCAGACGGTAACAACCGTTCGCAATCTGGGTCATGGAGATATTTTTGCAAGCTGGGAGCAAGTTCTTGACTCGCACCGGGATGAGTGCACCCAGCGGAATCTCATAGGGATGGTTCGGTATATAAAAAGTCCGCTGGCTCACGGTTGTTGGATGGAGATCCAGATGATAACTGCCGACACCCACACTGTCCTCGTAACGTTTGGCTCCCTCTGCTCCGCGCAATTCCTTGCTCACATCCTGCTCGGTAATGGTATATACCCCTCGGATTCGCCGTGATTCCCGAATATACGGTGCTTTCGCGAGACCGTCTTCCGTGCCGAGCACATCTCCACGCAGCCTTACACCCGGATAACCCTGTCCGCCGTCCAGGCGGGGAGCTGCCGTCTGAAGCCAGTAGACCAAAGAAAGGGTTAGTTGCCTCGCCCCTTCCAGATGCCGCTCACGTTCCTCCGGCGATACGCCAATGATCGGCCCAGCGTAATAATCGTTCAGTGCCCAGTTGAGCAGCGTGACTTCACCATCATTCAGTGACTCTGTCCATATAGCCGGGTCAACGATCCGCCGATAATCCCACAGGGAGGTTATGCCCTGATCATTCGGGAACATCGTGAACTCTTTCAGCTTGGAGGTATCATTGGCATCCGAAGCGTACCAGCTCAGGATCGGATACAGCGAGAACGAGGGAACATACTGTCGCCAGTAATCATAATCCCTCGGGAGGGGGATCGTGAAGTCTCCACCCGGCACATAATCTACTGCCGCCACATGGGTAATCGACTGCATGTCTAGTGGGTCCGCTTCGTCCAGGGCATGTGGTTCACCCGTTTCCCGCCGAGATTCCGCTCCACTTACATGCTCTACTCCGGCGAGGGGAAGCAGATCGCTGCATTCTGTGGCATCTAGATAATAGGCACCCCGGAGTTTAATTAATCCCCCACTTGGCTCTTCACGCACAGTCACGCCAGTAACCCGGTCACCTGCTGTATCTACCTGAACTGGCACGGTATGATAGAGCACCTCGATTCGACCGGTGTTCACGTAAGGCGCAAGCATCTCATGCAAAACGGCAAGCGCGACCTTCGGCTCATGCGCCAAGCGGCTCACCCAGCCATTCCCGGGGTTAAGAACAGGATCCCTCTTGGCGACATCCGTAAGCGGGTAGTTCCGTCTGTAGTAATCTCTGACCCGGCTGCGGAACTCACGGTACGATGCTGTACTGCCAGATTGTTCAATCCAGCGGTGCTCATCTGGCGGTACTGCCTGTGAGGTCAATTGACCGCCAAGCCAGTCCGTCTCTTCCGTCACAAGTACCCGTAGACCTGCCTTGGCTGCAGCCAGCGCAGCTGCAGTCCCGCCAAGACCACCGCCTATAATGACGATATCACTGTGTTTCTCCTGTTCAATCCTCATGCTTTGTCTCCTCCCTGTCACTGCCTTTAGACCAGCCAACGCCGTCGTCCTGGCGCAAACGTTCCAAGGCCAGCTGCGCCGCTCCGAAACAGCCTGCCCTGTTACCGAGTTCAGCTACTGCAACCCGGTCTTCTAACCCGACACTGGATAACTTAGCGGTAAGCATCGGCCACCATATAGCCTGATCCTGGGTCACACCGCCACCAAGAATAATCAATTCCGGATCTATCGAGGCAGATATATTCGCAATAACCAAGGCCAAATCAGATATGTAACGCTCTAGAATGTACAACGCTATTGCTTCTCCCTGGCTTGCAGCGGTCATAATCTCTCGGCCGTGAGTATACGTGTTGCCCTTTTGTTCCCGCGCCAGCCGCTTCAGTGCACTACCGGAAATGTATTGCTCCACGCAGCCGCGTTTGCCACAATTGCAAGGCCGACCGTCAGGCACCAGCACACTGTGCCCCCAGTCCCCACCGCGCCAGTCTACTCCCCGTAACATCCTGCCAAATGCCATATTGGCCCCACCGACCCCAGTTCCGAGTGTCAGCATAACCAGGTTCTGCTTACCGCGGCCGGTACCAAGCCCTGCCTCACCAATGAGTGCAGCATTGGCGTCGTTATCGGCAGTCGAAGGCAGTCCAAATTCCGCTGTTGCCCACTCTGTCAGCGGCATTCCCTGCCAGCCAGGTAAATTGTTCGTTGCATGGATCACTTCACCCGTTTCCACATTCACTCTTCCTGCCGAAGCAATGCCCAGTGCCTTCACATCTCCACAGCTAGATAACAGTTCACTTACTAACCTACGCAGTTGTTCAAGTATGCCCTTCCGACCCAACCGGGCCTCTGTTGCACACCTAGCCTCCACCCGAACGACTCCGGCTTCATTGACTACAAGCCCTTTAATGCCTGTGCCACCTACATCCACGCCAATGACCTGCGGCATTCGCTTTCCCCCTATTCACACAAACCCTTCAATAAATACGGTCGATAACCGCCCTGGCCGTTAATTCCTTCATCTTTTTAGTCTCTTCGCCATGCTCGCGCTCCAGTCCCTGGCAGAGCAAGTCGATAATAAACAGCTGAGAGATTTTAGCTCCTACAGAACCGCCTTCAAGGGGAGACTCCTTCCCCGCGGTCAAGAGCAAGATATCTGCAATAGAAGCAATGGGGGATTTGGCATAGTTCGTCATGGCAATCACCTTAGCTCCGTTTTGTTTGGCCTTCATCAGCATATCATTGGTATCCAGCGTACTGCCGGACACGCTGATGCCAAAAGCCACGTCACCTTCTCCCATCGTTACCGCCATCATGGACTGGATATGGCTGTCGGAATTCGCTTCCGCACGCCGCCCGATACGCAGAAAACGGTTCTTGGCATCCATAGCGGTAATGCCTGACGAGCCCACGCCGAAGAATTGCACATGTCGTGCGCTGTCCAGACACTTCACCGCCTGCTCCAACTGGCTGCGATCCAGCATACCCAAGCTGGATTGCAGCACCCCCACCATCGAGGCATATAAATGGTCGGCATAATCGTCCTCTCCCTGATCGCCGTCTGGCTGGTTCTGCCGTTTCGGCAGCCCCTGGGCCAGCATCAGCTTGAAATCCTGATAGCCTTTAAACCCGATTTTACGGCAGAATCTCATCACCGTGGTCTCTCCGGTACCAGCAAAATCAGCCAGCTCAGTCACAGAAAAATAGATTATATTATCCGGATTGTCCCGTACGCACCTGGCCACCTTCTGCTCCGACTTGGTCATGGAAGGATAATACGTATTAATTCGGTCATTCATCTCCATTTCTTTTCATCCTCGCTTTTCTGGTCACTGCTGCGAACTGTCGGGTAATTAGCTGTGGCCGAGTTATCGCGGAGCCCACCACAACAGCGTATGCGCCCAGATCCAGCGCCTCTTCCACCTGTGAGGGCTTACTAATCCGTCCTTCGGCGATGACCGGAATCTTCAACTGCTGTGCGGACATTTCCAGCAGCTCCAAATTCGGCCCTTCCTGCTGCCTGGAATACGTTGTATAACCCGATAGAGTAGTCGAAACACAGCTAACTCCAAGTGACTCAGCATATAAAGCTTCCTCCAGAATGGAGATGTCTGCCATGGAAACCGCCTTATTTGCGTTCAGATAGGCGGTGATTTGCTCCAATGTATAATTTTCCGGCCTGCTCTGGCGGGTCGCATCAAATGCAATGATATCGGCTCCGGCCTCCAGCAGCTCGTCAATTTCTCTGAGGGTTGGGGTGATATATACAGCAGAATCCGGGTAATTGCGCTTCACGATGCCAATAACCGGCAATGAGACGGTCTGCTTGATGGCACGTACATCTGCTGCCCCATTCGCCCGAATACCCGCGGCCCCTCCTTCCTCTGCAGCAGCCGCCATGCGGGCCATCATCGCCGCACCATGCAGCGGTTCGTCAGCCAGCGCCTGGCAGGAAACAATCAGCCCCAAATGCAGTTTCTCCAGCACTACCTTTGTCAGGGTTCTCACCCTCTCTCTTATATTCTGTTTTCCTTACCAGGGTTGGATGGTATGAATCTTACAGATAATCCCACTTCAAACATCCGGTTCCATGGCATATAACAGTCGGTAATTTGGATACTCCCCGCTGCATTATCGATCCGCACAGCAAGCTCTTGACGCAGCCTTTCCTCTACGCGGGCGGCCACTGAACCACGAGACCCATCCAGCAAGTATTTTCCATAGCCCATCTCCTGCACCGGGCCATTGCTAAGTTCTCCCCGAACGACTGAACAATAGCAGACATCCTCAGCATAGCGGAGGGCGAGGAAATCAAGATGCGACGGTGTACGACCATAGAGCAGATAGATCATAGCCTGCGAAATGACGGTACCAAGTGAGTTGGAGCTGGTATTCCAGGCCGCGTATCCAGCCAGATCAAATAACATGTCTTTTTGCCGCAGCATCTTGACCAGCTTCTGATCCCCACCATTGGCATATCCCACATCCGCTACAGCCACCGGCTTCTTCTTGCTCCTGAGCAGAAAGTGTCCATATTCCACCAGTTCCATCAGGTTTCGGTATACATCATAGCTGTAAAAAGAATGCTGCTGCGACACCGCTTCCGCCATCGTCTCTCCGGGTGTGCTAATCAACAGCACCAGATCTGCTTCAGTCTCACTGGATACAATCAACCCACCTGCAGCCAAAATCTGATATTTGAGCGTCTCATAGAAAAATCGATCCTCGAATAGCGGGGTAACGAACGCCCCCTGAACAGATGATAATCGCGGGTACACCAGCGGCATACGGCCGCGAGCCTTGTTTATCATTCTGGAGAGCAGTACGCAACCAACTTCGTCCGCACCAGGGTACATGTAGACTTTAAGTTCCAGATCAAGGGCGGTAATACGGGCTCGCACTTTCTCCTGATCCTTGGCTGTATGTCCATAAGGCGCCGAATCATCCTGCGGCACAATCATGAAGTCGATAATTCCTTCCTGAACCAGAGCTAGTACCTGCTTGTTTGCTTCAATGTTTACCGCCCTGCGTCCCAGGTAATCTTCCAGTACTTCTATTGGTAGACGGTTATCGATATCGGCCAGCTCGCGGATCTCCTCATCCGTCGCAATCCCCAGCTCCAGCCGATGGCTGATGAAACCTTTGCGAAAAATCTCCCGTCCCCAGTCGGCGTAATAATCCGGCTCCTCATC
This sequence comes from Paenibacillus sp. E222, assembly GCF_013401555.1. Taxonomy (NCBI): domain Bacteria; kingdom Bacillati; phylum Bacillota; class Bacilli; order Caryophanales; family Paenibacillaceae; genus Paenibacillus; species Paenibacillus sp. E222. The sequence continues at coordinate 3,229,608 of NZ_CP058552.1, read as the reverse complement.
TGACAAGGAATATTGCGGGCATCGCATAATTAGTTGAAACGCATACAGAGTTAGCTGCGGGTACCGCTGCTTGATCCCCCGAAGGCGCTCCAGCCGGGCCGTCAGTTCATCCGGCTCCAACTGATGCAGCCGGGAAGGTATAATCCCGCCGTAGAGCAACGTATCCAAAGCGACGACTGCTCCATCTGTCCCTGCACAGCTCTCCTCAAACCAGGTCCATAACTGTTCCACATCGCCCGGGCGCTTTTTCAGGCCCATGATTTCAAGTGGCGGACGCTCTACTGTGAATTCCGTTCCCTGTGCCAACAAATAAGGAAACTCATAATTGCAAGGACGTTCATCTAACGGAACAAAGCTTAGCTTATACTGCTTCTGCATGAATACCATCACCCTTTCTGTGTTTTTTATCCTTTAATCGCTCCGGCGATGCCTTCCATATAGTATTTTTGGGTGAAAAGGAACACGATGATAATCGGCAGCACCGAGATCATGGTGCCGGCGGCAATCCAGCCAAAATTATACGAGAACTGGCCGTTCAGATACGTCAGGGCCGCAGCCAGCGGATATTTCTGCGGATCATCCAGCACCACAATCGGCCACAGGAAATTGTTCCAGAATGCCATAACCTCAAGCAAACCAATGACAGCAACCCCTGGTTTGACCAATGGCATGACAAGCTGCACGAAGATACGGAATTCGGAGGCTCCATCCATTTTGCCAGAATCCCGAATATCCGTCGGTATGCCCAGAAACGTTTGTCGCATCAGAAAGATGTTAAATACCGACACCGCGGCCGGAAGCACAACACCAAGAAACGTATTGCCCAAGTGAAACGCCTGAATGGTTAAATAATGCACAATCATCGCCGTTGCCGACGGAATAATCATGGTCGAGATTAGCAGCGTGAACACCAGATTACGTCCCCTGAACCGAAAGGTCGCGAGTGGATACGCCGTGAGGCAGGACAAGAAGATGTTAAATACCACCCCAAGAAGCGTAATCACCACCGTATTTATGATGTAGCGTGGAAAATCCATGAACTCCCACACCTGCACGTAGTTATCGAAAGCGATGAAGGTAGGTAGAATTGCTGGTGGATTCGCGAACACATTACGACCAGGCATCAGCGATACGCTGAGCAACCACAGAAAAGGACCCATCATAAACAGGGCAAGCAAAATCAACAGTACATAAATGATCAAATGACGAAGGCCTTTTTTCATTTTTTTAGACAAAAGCGTACGCCGAATCAATAGGTATTCACCCCGCCTCTCCGGTTCAGCCGGAACACCAACACACTGAGCGCTGCTACCATCACACTGACGATCAAGCCAAGTGCCGAGGCATACCCGAAATTGAATTGCTCCAGCCCTTTTTGAAAAATATATACGCTCGAGGTCAACGTGGACGTTCCCGGCCCGCCCTTGGTAAGAATATAGACCTCATCGAATACACGAACGGCACCCATCACCGAAATTACGGTGCAAAAGAGAATATGCGGCCGCAGCAGCGGAAGCGTTACATGAATAATCAGTCTCAGCGGTCCTGCTCCATCCACTCTGGCGGCTTCGTATAGATCTGCCGGAATTCCCTGAAGCCCAGCCAGATAGAGCATCATATAATAGCCGAGACCCTTCCACATGGTGATGAACATCAGCACATACAGCGCCGTACTGCTTGTGGAAAGCCAGGAGACCTGCTCACTGAGAATGCCAACCTTCAGCAGCAGGTAATTGACTACGCCGTTATTGCCCAACAGCCAGCTCCAGATCAGCGCCACTGCGACCATGGAAGTTACAACCGGTATGTAGTAGGCAGCTCTGAACATTTTGACACCCGGAATCCGGCTGTTAACCAGAATGGCCATGAGGATCGAGATGATTTGAATCACCGGCACAACCAGCACATACACCAGCGAATTCCACAGCGAAATCAGGAAATTGTGATCTTGAAAGGCCCGGGTAAAGTTATCCAGACCAACGAAATGTGTCTCTGTAATGACAGAATAATCGGTTAATGAGAGGGGTATCCCGTAAATAATCGGCCAAAAGGTGAAAATCGCCAGAAACAACAATCCCGGTGCCATAAACGCCCATGCAGCAAAAGATTCGGATCGAATCGCCTTGTACACAGCTACGCCTCCCTCTCTTCTAGGATCGAGGGGGAGTACTCCCCCTCATCAGACTGTACCGCATAAGTTCAGGAATCCTGGTTAAGAATTTGGTTAACTTCCTTCTCCACTGCGTTCAACGTTTCTTTAATATCTGCTCCGTTCATCAAAATTTCCTGCAAGCCCCGTGCCAATGCGGAGTTGATATCTCCTGCATTCGGTACGCCGACCATGTAATCAGTGGCCTTATCGAGACTTTGGGAGGAAGCTACCTTGGCTTCGGCTTCCAGCGACCCGTCGGATTGCGTAAAGAACGGATCTTCAATGGAGGCTTTGCTCGATGGCAGCGTGTTGGCTACCTTGGAGAAGGCAGTCTGGTTCTCTGCATTGGTAATAAAGGCGGCAAATTCCACCGCTTGCTCAGGGTTTTTGGATTTCTGTGGTACAACGAGATCCATGGAATTGGAGAGCCGCAGGTTCGCTTTGCCTGTTGGGAGGGTTACCGCAATCGTATTCTTGTAAACATCCGGTGCAGACTTCTTGATGAAGTTGATAAAGGTTGGACCCGACAACTGGAAAGCGACCTGCTCCCCGGAAAAATACTGGATCTGCTTGCTGAATTCCGCATCCTCCTTCAGCACCACGCCTTCGGCCATCAGATCACGCATTTGAGCGATCATCGCCTCTGCTTCCGGCGTATTGAAAGCGGCGGCCGTTTTGTCCTCATTTAGAATCGGGATGCCGTCGATTGGAAACAGCTTGGAGACAAGCTGCTGCGCATAACCGGCCACTCCTGTCTTTTCATGGACCTGACGGGCCCACTCCACAAGTTCCTCTCGGGTCTGCGGCGGATTTGCCGGATCAAGGCCTGCCTCTTTCACCAGCTTGGTATTCATGAACAGCACTTCGGTACCTGTGTACCAAGGGAGCGCGTAAGCTTTGCCATCGAAAACAGTAGAATTATAAATGCCTTCAAAGTAACTCTTCGCTTCCTCATCTGTCAGGTATTCATTCAGATTCAGCAGCGCTCCCTTACTTCCCAATTGACTGGCGAATTCGGTATTGAGGTTCACAACATCAGGGCTTTTGCCACTGGCCGTGCTGGTCAATAAACGCTGTGAAATGGCATCATATGGATAGTCCTTCCACTCAACCTTCACGCCAGGATGACTGCTCTCATACTTGGCAATCAATTCATTGAAGTAATCGTTGAACGTTGGCTGTAAAGCAATCGTCCAAAACTCCAGCGTCACCGGCTTTCCAGCTTCCATACCCGTCTCCCCAGTGCTTCCCGGACTCGGTCTACCAGCCGTATTGTCATTTCCTCCGCAGGCGGCAAGTAACATAGACATCATAACGACTAGCAGCAAAGATACTGTGAAGCCCTTTCTGTTGGTGGTCACACAACATTCCCCCTCAGTTTGGTGTAAGACGGGAGCCGGCGCTTACGTCAGATTTCCTGGCTAATTACTCCATCTTTCCAATGGAGTATATGCAGACCCTGGAGTTAGAATGAAGTATTCTTCCAGAAATAAATTAAAAAAAGAAATAATTTTTCTTTTAGGCTAATAAAACACAAAAAAAAGCCAGTTCGATCCGTGTAAGGACCAAACTGACTTGTTTGTTACGACTATATGTATAAGATCAGGCTGCAATCAAGCCGTCTCATGCTGTTTCTTCGGCTCTGCTTCATAGATTTGGGTATGTTCATTCTCAGCCAAAGCCCATTCAACCGTGCCAGGTTTGCGTATTTTCCACATCCAGGCTTGTACTTGAAGTGATCTCTTAACCCAAGCGAGAGAAGCACAGCGTTGCTCGGAACGAACCGATAATCCCCAGTGAATAACGCGTGCGAGCCACCGGTTCACATACTCATTATGAGAACGCACAGATGGCAATTCATCGCGAAACAGTCGCTGTTTTACATCCATAGGTGGCTGCCCGCATGTCCAATAATGAAGCAACGCTGCCAGGCTATATATGTCTGACATCGGTCCCTGACTGGATTTCTCGGAGTAGAACTCAAGCGGCGAATACCCTGCCGATGTAAAGATCGCCTGTTTTTCCCCGGATTGTACAGGCCAGCGAGCTGCTGAACCGAAGTCCAGTAGTTTGGGCGTACCGTCTTCCATCACCATAATATTGGATGGCTTCACATCACGATGAAGAATTCCCTGCTTATGAATATAGTCCAGTGTATCTACCAGCGGAAGTAATGTCTCCGTAATAAACGCCGCGTCCAGCGCATGATTTCGCTCAATCAGATATTCGGTCAAGGTTACGCCTGTGCAGTATTCCATAACAAGATACCCTGTATCATTTTCTTCGAAATGATCCACGTACGTAACAATATGAGGATGATTCAACGTGGATAACAGCTCTCCTTCTACCAAAAATGCAGCAAGAAGTTCCTGATACTGACCACTAAACCCTCGTGAAGAACAGAACACTCCCCGTTTGTCAGCCTGACGTGCTGCCAACCTTTGCGGGAAAAATTCCTTGATCGCTACCTTAGCACCTGTATTCCGATCTCTTCCTGCATATACAATAGCCAGCTCACTGCTGGCCATGAGATGTCTTACCTGATATGTATCGTTTAAAATTACATTGCGCTGCAATGCCATTTTGCAATTGTCCTTTTTCATAACAGACCCTCTTTTCAACCTTGTCGATCGGAAGACTTGCCGCATGTTGCATCATTCAGTCCAACCAGACAGGCGTTTCATCGCCAACCATCTATATAAACCAAATGATGCAATTTGAATCACAACCATGCGGAAAAATTAAAATTTTCTAAATTTAATAATTCTTCTGTAAAAATTGCTGAATTTCTTGGTTCATCTGCATCAACACGTCTTGAGATGGGAAATGACCTGTGTCGTATTTGATTGCTTTGACATTCGGAATAATCTTCTGAGCTCTTTCAATGACCTTATCTGCCGGGAAAAAGACATCCTTCTCTCCCACCAAGAGCAGTGTTGGCGATGTATAATTTACCAATTCCTCCTGCTCCGTAAGCTTGGGCATATCCTGCTCCAGACTGACGTATTTGAAGATTTTCCCGATTATATTTTTATCTATTTCTTTCATACAACTGCATGACATGATATCCGCGATCTTTTGCAAAGAAGTTGGAGAAGAAGTCATTTTGTACGTTACGAGTGGCAACACGATATCCTGAGCCATTTTAATTTTGGATCCTACGGCCAGTCCAGCGGGTGCTACCAGAACAGAACATGCAATTCGGTCCGGAATGTAAGTTGCCAGTCTTAGGATAATTCCGCCTCCAAAGGAAGGACCGATAAACGCACTTTTTTCGATCTTGTAGTGGTCCAGCAAATCAGAAATCCACAAAGCCAAACTATCAAACCTTGCCGAAATTCGTGTTTCTTCACTGTAGCCTGGATGACCGATCGTATCCGGCGCGATAATCCGGTAATCTTTGAATAGGGAAGAAAACCATGACAACGTCATCGGATTCACACAATTTCCGCCCTGGAGAATAAATAGCGGCTTACCGTCTTCTGGACCTGTTAATAAAACATGCGTTTGTCCAAAACGTGTCTCGACGTACTCTCGTGTAAAACCTTCGCCCAATTGCTCAACATACGCTTCGTATTCCTCAAGTATGCTGTTCTTGCCTTCTTCACTTCTATAAATGGAACTCATGTCTGCCTCCTGCAAAGTATACTCTTTCAACATGTTATGGATTTTAAGGTCCATAAATATAAAAGAGCCCGCTGATGACAGGCTCCTTCATATGTGTAACTTATCATAATGAACTGATTATAGAATGGAAACTGGAAATTGTAAACATCGTTTCTCATAGAAAATTAATAATACAGAAATTGTAGAGAAATAGGGCTATTTTCGGCCATAATCCGCCTTGATTTCGCCCCACTGCTTGGTCTGCCATTTTAGCACTTTATTGCTGTACGTATTCGTCCGGAGCCACTGCTCTGCACGGTCAATCATCAGCCAGATCTCTTCGGTGGAAGCATCCCTTGCGAGTGTGGTGGATACCGCTTTTTGCTTTAACCATTTCATTGCATTGACGGAGTCCGTATAAACCGTCTTGTTACTGCCCTCTTTTTTGAGATACGCCAAGGCATGTACGATTGCCAGAAATTCACCCAGATTATTCGTACCTTTGGAAATTGGCCCAACGGAGAAAATAATCTCACCCGTGCGGGTATCCACACCTTTATATTCCACTGGCCCTGGATTCCCACGCGTACCAACATCAACTGAGATGCTGTCATAGTCAATTTCTGCAGAGGTCTCCATGCCCGCGCTTCTTCCGCTAGTGCCTGACTTCGTCTTCGAAGAAGCGCCTGAACCACTGGCCCCAGTACCCCAGTTTCCTTTCCATCCCGCACGATATGCCTCTTCGGCTGCAGCTTTCGATTCATACGATTTATATTTTGCTCCGGTAAAATGATCCGTCTGTGCTTTGCATTCCGCCCATGTGCTATATATGCCAGGCTGCTTTCCTGCCCAGACGACATAGTATTTCTGCTTTGCCAATATGACCCGCTCCTTCGTTTGCTGCATTCAATTCCTTATTGTAAACGATAGCGAGGTCAGATTGAAAGAAACGTGTTCATCTATTTTCTACACTTGATACCTCCATTTCTTCAACATGTCTAATGCTACTTCCAGAAGCTTGCTTTGGTTATGTGAGATTTGCATTTCAATAAGTTGTTGACACCTAAGGTTTTGTAAATCCGATAACTTATCCATCATTTGCTCCAGCAACATGAATGACTGCGCGCTCACTTCCAGACTGGAATCACCGATAAATGGAATAATGTTCTCTATATGTACTATGTAATTCAGGTTTTCAAGAGCGTATAGCAATGTGCCTCTGCTTCCTGATGTCTTGGGGTCTGTGATGACTTCAATTAACGGTTCAACTGCTCGATCATCTCCAATGTCAGATAAAGCAATAGCAATTTCGTTTCGTAGTATTTTGTTGTCCGTAGATTTCAGGAGTTCAATCAAGAAAGGGAATTGGGTGGTATCCTTTTTTTCGCCAATATATGCAATTTGTTTAACAACGCCTTCCATATCTCCTTGGGATAGATGCTTTTGGATCATGTTTGTATACATTGTACGTTGTATCACTCCTCATTTTGTTAGAAGAAAGCTCTCCATAATAATATCGGTCATTTCCTTATTTTAGGATGTAGTATAATGGTCCTTATAATGTCGGGACTATTTTCCTCATCCACATCTCTTGTCCTAAACAATTGTAAATTTTTAACCAGATCAGGAACAGGCTAAGAAACGGCCACGATGGAACCAAACGGGCAACTCGTTTACGTGAGGCTGGCCGCAGGTGGCCCCTTTCTACAGCATGTAAAAAGACACCCGAAGGATTCATTCAGGTGTCTTTAGTTGTCTTAATCGGTTATGAAATTAGGACTTGGAGGTAACTTCGGTTTTGACCATGTGGTCCGGGATGTTGTTATTGGCAATGATTTCTCCAAATGGACCAACAAAGGAATGATCGCCGTTTCCTCCATGTTGCGAGTACTGAAGCTTTGGAAACAGCAGTTCAGCAGTACGATAACATTCTTCCAGATGCGGATAACCGGATAAGATGAAGGTCTCAATCCCCAGTTCTTCATACTCTCTGATTCTGGCTGCGACCTGATCGGGATCACCAACAAGTGCGGTTCCGGCACCACCTCTAACCAAGCCGATGCCCGCCCACAGATTGGGGCTAATCTCCAGGTTGGAACGATCACCATTATGCAGCTTGGCCATTCTCTGCTGACCCACGGAATCCATGCGGGCATAGATCTTCTGGGCAGCGGCTATCGTCTCCTCATCCAGGTGGGAGATCAGTTCATTAGCGGCCTTCCATGCTTCATCTGCTGTGGGACGCACAATCACATGCATACGTATGCCAAAACGAATGCTTCTTCCTTTTTTCGCAGCCAGCTCCCGCATTTGATGAATTTTGGCTTGCACCTGACTCGGAGGCTCACCCCACGTTAAATACACATCGACATGGTCTGCTGCCACTTCCATTGCTGCTTCCGAGGAACCTCCAAAATAGAGTGGGGGATGTGGCTTTTGGATGGCCGGGTACAGGACGGAGCCACCCTTAACCTTCAGATATTGGCCTTCATAGTCAACCGCCTCTCCCTCCAATTCCTTGCGCCAGATGGTCAGAAATTCATCGGCTAACGCATAGCGCTCATCGTGGTCCAGGAACAGCCCTTCTCCTTCAAGCTCAATTGGATCTCCACCAGCCACCACATTGATCAGCAGTCTTCCTTTGGAGAAACGATCCAGGGTTGCGGCCATGCGTGCAGCAGTGGTTGGCATCATCAGACCTGGACGCGCCGCGACAAGAAACTTGAGCCTGTCCGTGGAAGAAATCAGCGATGAAGCCACAATCCAGGCATCTTCACACGACTTTCCCGTAGGTAACAAAACACCGGCATATCCAAGTTCATCCGCGGCTTGCGCCACCTGCTTGCAGTAATGGTAACTGACTGCCCGGGCTCCTTCTTTTGTTCCAAGATACCTGCCATCCCCGTGTGTGGGAATAAACCAAAACAGTTCCATAGGTATGACCTCATTCCTATTTTTTATATTTTATTTTTCCGATTGATTTGGTGTGTTTTATTTATTATGATAGCTATTATCCGTTGCATATCAACGATCAATTACGCAGAATCTGACGGTTAAACAACGCATTTGACCGATGTGTTGCGAGATGTCTTAATAATCTACATTCCCAAACCATTTGAAGGGTCAACAAAGTTGATCAATCCGTTGTTTTCGAGGTGATGAGAAGTGAATGACTCCCGTGGAGTGGATCGAAGAATTTTACGGACCCGTGTGATGATTTCCAAAGCTCTCCTGAAAATTTTGCCACAGAAAGCCTACACCGAAATTAGTGTCGTGGACATCGCCGAACAAGCGAATATCAATCGCTCTACCTTTTACGCCCACTTTCTGGACAAGGATGATTTATTGGATAGCATGGTGAATGAGAAATTTCAACTGCTTGAGCAGTTACTGGCGGAACGGAATGCTCACCTTGGGAGCCTACCTTCATTTAATGAGCCTGATCCCATTTTCATCGTATTGTTCGAGCATATATTGGAGCATGATGAATTCTATCGGGTGATGGTACTCATTAATCCTGCCGGGAATTTCAACAGCCGGTTGAATGAAGTGATTAGAGAGATGTTTTGGGATCGGATATCCCAGTTAGGCCTGGAGCAAAAAGAAGTGCCTCTGGATTTTTTACTGGATCATATCAGCTTTTCCACCCTTGGAATTATTCACAAATGGCTTGCTGATAGTAAGGTAAATTCACCTCATCATATGGCTCTTCAATTAACCCGCATTGCCCTGTTAGGAACATATAAAGCGATGGGAGCATCGATTTAGCGGGAGTGGCAGAGCCTCCAAAGAAGGTGATGTACGGCATCTGAATACACGTGACATGTGACATTTGACTCTAGAACAAAAAGAACTGTCATTTAAGCATATATTCCGCTTAAAGACAGTTCTTCTTTTGCTGCTTACTCCATAATTGTCTGCGCAACCGGAGTTATAGTGGAAGAGATAACGAGAGAACATGTGTGAGTTTCAGTTAAGACAGTTCCCTGTCTCACCGTGTACTCAAATAGGCAATACCCAAGCCACCGGTAACCGGATTTTCATAGATTTCACATTCCACGTCGAATACTTCACCGATCATTTCACGGGTTAGGATATCGGCGGGTTTGCCATGAACCACAATCTGCCCCTGCTTCACAACATAGAGGTAATCGCAATACGCTGCGGCGAGTTCGAGATCATGAAGCGCAGCCAATATGCCGATATCCAGACTCCGCACAATGTTGAGGATCTGAAGCTGATATTTGATATCCAGATGATTGGTAGGCTCGTCCAATATCAGAAATTCGGGCTGCTGCGCCAGCACTCGGGCGAGGACCACACGCTGCTTCTCCCCGCCGGACAGGGACACGTAATTGCGGTCCGCATGTCCGGTCAGATGTACCTTTTCCAACGCCTGTTCCACGATTTCATAATCCCGTTCATTATCTGTCTCCAGCAGCTTCTTGTGCGGGGTGCGACCCATCATGACCATTTCACGCACCGTAAAATCAAAGCTTAATTCGTTAAACTGACCCACAACGCCCATATGCCGGGACACGACCTTGGGACTAGATTTCAGAATGTCCGTATCATCAAGAAATACTTTGCCTTGCTGCGGCTTGATCACTTTATAGATGCTCTTGAGCAGCGTTGATTTACCACAACCGTTTGGGCCAATCAGGCCGACGAATTGCTTGCCTTTTACCTGTAAAGAAATGTCCCGGATAATATCCGTGTTCAGCACCGATATGGATACATTTTCTACATTCAGTTTCATGTTTATTTTCCTCCAAAACCGTAGCCTTTTTTGACTAACATATACATAAACATCGGCGCACCAATCATCGCTGTAATGATCCCGATCGGCAATTCAACGCTGGAAATCAGTGATCGTGCAATAACATCCGTCCAGATCAGGAAGATGGCACCGAACAGAACGGATACAGGCATGACTTTACGATGATCCGATCCGACCAGCCCTCTCACGATATGTGGAATAATCAATCCGACAAAACCGATCATACCGCAGCTTGCTACCATTACACCGGTGACGAGAGCCGTTAACAGCATATACAATCTACGATATACACTGAGATTAATTCCGAGTGTAACCGCGGCTTCGTCACCCAGCAGCATCGTATTAAGGACCCGGGACTGCAACAGGAAGAACAAAATGGCTACGAGCACAACGATGCTAATCAGCGGAAGCTTGTTCCATCCGGATGAGGCGAGACTGCCCATAGTCCAGAATGTTACCGTCTTGATGCCTTCGGCATTGTTGGCAAAATAAATGATAAAGTTCGAAAAGGCACTGCACAGCGCATTAATGACCATCCCTGCAAGCACCAGCTTGACCGATGTCATTTTCCCCCGAATACCTGCAAGAGCCAGGACCAGCAAGGATGCACCCATCGCTCCGGCAAATGCCCAGAAGGCCACCCCGGTCTGACCAAGCCAGCCAATCGCGCCGAATCCGATCAGAATGGCAAACGTAGCCCCGAGCGAAGCTCCAGAGGAGATCCCCAGTATATAGGGATCTGCAAGTGGATTCTGCACTGCAGCCTGCATAACTGCACCACACAAAGCTAACCCTGCACCGATAAACATGGCCATCAATACACGCGGAAAGCGAATCTGCCAGATAATATCCGTAAAGGACCCCGCCTCAATCGGCGTAGAGCCGAATTGAAATCCGGTTAATTTGTACAACAGAATGCGATAAGACTCGGCGAGCGGAATGCTCACCTGCCCAATGGATACAGCAATCCCAACCGAAATAACCATGACGATGATTAAAGCGGCAATCAATACTGCAAAACCGGATTTGCTGTGAATCAGGGACTCCCTTTTTCCCATAAGCTGCTTCTGAATCTGAGCCGTCTGTGCCATCTCTTCCCCCATCAATTCCACTTGAATTTGAATAATAAAAATTTAGCTATTTACAAAGCATTTTCTCGGATTATAATTGAGAATGATTATCTTTGTCAATTTAAAAACATAAAGAAAAGGGGCTCGTCGCTAGATGAAATTCAAATACAGACCCACTTGGTTCGCTTCTTTAAGTCTCCTGTTGCTCTTGCTTGCAGCATGTTCCGATGCATCCTCTTCCACCACTACCACCCCCGCTGCGGAGGGAAGCCATTCATCCGAAACAACAACTCAAGTAGAAAATACAAGCAAAACATCCTATCCGCTCACGATTGAGAACTTCACCATCTCAGGGGAAGGTGGTGAGTGGAAACCAAAATCACAAACATTCGAGAAAGCCCCCGAACGTGTCGTGGCGAATACCCAATCTGCGGCAGAAATGCTGATCAAGCTTGGGCTGACCGATAAAATAGTTGGAGTCGCCGCATTGTATGGCACGGTTACTCCGGATGTCGCAGATGATTTTGCGAAAATTCCTGTCTTGTCCAAAGATTATGTGGGCAAAGAGCTCGTTGTAGGCGCAAGTCCAGATCTGGTACTGGGACGTGGCGACCTCTTCGCAGACGCAGACTGGGGTGTAGGTACCGTGGATGGCTTGAATGACATGAACATCCGCACCTTCCTGCAAACGACGAATCATCAAGGGACATTGGACAGCCTCTATAAGGATATTGCACAGTTGGGCCAAATCTTCGATGTACAGGACAACGCCGCAAAATTCACAGAAAGCCTGAAAGCTCGGGTTGAAGCCATCAAGACAAGTGTGGCGGATCAATCTGAGCATAGTTTTGCCTATATCGTCCCTGCTACGGAAGACACGATTACTGTGAGCAGCATGCAAAATGATACGTATCAGTTGGATGCACTGAGCCTGTTGAAACTGAAAAATACGTTTGATGGCGTGCAAGGCGAAGTCAGTGTGGAACAGCTAATCACGGCAAACCCAGACTACCTGCTCTTATCCGCCTATGCCGGTTCCCCGGATATCGACAAGCTGATTCAAAATCTGTATGCCAACCCTGCACTGCAAAGCATGAATGCCATCAAAAACAAACAAATTTACGTAACGGATTTCAGTCAGTTCTGGGGTTATGGATATCAAATTCTGGACGGCATTGAGAAGATGGAACAGGAAATGAGAGCAAATCCGATCAAGTAATTGCAGGGAATCTGCTTCCAGGTTTAAATGAAAAAATCGGAAGAGCAGGAGAAAATGTTTCTCGCTGCTCTTTTTGTTCTCCGCTTATGTGTCAGTATTTGAGATCCGAGCTTGACATTAGTTTGATAACAAACTATATTACTCGTATGAAAACGACAGACGCTATATCACTCATATCCAAAATTAAAGAGAAGGTCAACCGCTTCATTTTATCCGAGATGGCTGGGCAGGGAATTCAGGATCTGGCTACGTCGCATGGGGATATTATCTACGCCCTGTACAACAACTCCAGAATGACCATGGCTGAAATTTCCAAAAAAATTGGCAAGGATAAATCCACAGTCACAGCACTTGTCGACAAATTGGTTCGCAACGGTTATGTCGTCAAAGAGCGCGATGCAACTGATTCACGGATTGTCCAAGTGGCATTGACTGCAAAAGGAGAACAACTTAAACCGGCCTTTGAGGAAATCTCGCAGCGCTTGCTGGACGCGTTTTATACGGATGTTACTGATGCGGAGAAAAAGGAACTGCTTCGAATTTTAATGAAAATTCACAGCAACTTCTAAATTTTTTTTGGATAAATAGTTTGATATAAAACTAATTTTGGAGGTTTGTCCTAATGATCGATTTTACTCAATTGCTACCTAAACATGAAGTCAAAACGATAGGAAAACATGATTTACACCTTGAAATATATGAAGGTCATACGGCTCCCCCCTCGGTAAATTCAGCAAAAAGGCCTCCCCTCTTGTTTGTTCATGGCGCATATACAGGCAGCTGGATGTGGAGCAAATATATCCCCCACTTCGTTGAACAAGGCTGGACCTGCTACGTCATGAACCTGAGAAGTCATTACAAAAGCCGGGTAATGGATATGACGAAAATTACGTTTGAGGACTATTTGGAGGATATCCGGGAAGTTCTGGCGGAGTGTGACGAGCCCCCTGTTCTCATCGGTTTCAGCATGGGCGGAATACTCAGTCAGAAGATTGCCGAGGCGACTGCTTTAGCTGGATTGGTCGTGATTGATTCCAGTCTGAGTCAGGAAGTTCATCAATTGATTCCCTATCCTGAGAGTGATCGAATGATACCTGACATTGTCATCCCTCCCCCGGCCCGCGAAGAGCACAGCAGTATTGACGAATCAGCAGAGGATATTGCATTTCAGCGTAAATATTTGCAGATGGAATCATCAAAGGCATTTCTCACGTTCTCGGCGGCATTTGGGTCAAGCGGAGGTGTATCCATCAACGGCGATTTCATTACATGTCCGAGTCTGGTCATCAAAGCCGTAGAATCCGATGATGAGGAGCGAAGAGGTCAATTGACTGCAGAACAGCTTGACGCTGAATATGCAGGGCTATGGGATACAACCCATACCGGATTGCTCGTCGGCCAGCGGTATATGGAAGCTGTGGAGATCATCCTGAAATGGTTAAATCGGGGAAAATAAAATTAAAGCGAGCAAAAAAACGCCGCTACTCAATGCGTGATATATGGGAGCGTGAGATCCAAGTTCCCTTGGCACTCTCACGTTGGGTGGCTCTCTTCCCCGCCTGATTCCAGGCCGAATCGGTCAATAACAACTTCCTTCTCCCGATCTTCTAAGATGTCTAGATTGCGATCAATTTTTGCTTTTTTTCCAATCTTGAGTTACATCTCATCTCCAGTGGAAAGCAGTACTCGTTGATATGCTCAGCGACTAAAACAAAAAAAGCAACTCATCCGCAGACAAGTCGCTTTCTATACAGTCTATTGTTATCCGTACTACCTTGTAGCTTGAATCTCACTGCTTCGCCTTATAAAACTCGTGATACAGTTTCATCAGCGCCCTCTTTTCAATCCGTGAAACATAGGAGCGTGAGATGCCAAGTTCCTTGGCTATCTCGCGCTGGGTGCGCTCTTCCCCGCCTGCCTCCAAGCCGAATCGGCCAATAACAACTTCCTTCTCCCGATCATCCAAGATGTCGAGGTTGCGGTAGATCTTGCTTTTTTCAATCTTGAGCTGCACCTTATCTACAACATCGTCGGCTTCTGTTCCGAGAATATCGATTAATGTAATTTCATTGCCCTCTTTGTCCGTTCCGATTGGATCGTGTAAGGATACGTCTTTACGTGTTTTCTTCAGGGAGCGAAGATGCATAAGTATTTCGTTTTCGATACAACGGGCAGCAAACGTAGCGAGTTTGGTCCCTTTGCCTTGTTGAAAACTTTCGATCGCCTTAATTAAACCAATCGTTCCAATCGAAATCAGGTCTTCCTGATCTTCGCCAGTATTGTCAAATTTCTTGACGATATGCGCGACGAGGCGCAGATTGTGTTCGATAAGCAAATTACGCGAATGAGCATTGCCTTCGGCCATGAGGCGTAAATGTTTGGCTTCGTCATCCTCAGCGAGGGGCTGAGGGAAGGCGTTGTTTTTGACATACGAGACAAGTAACGTTAACTCTTTAATGAACAGGGCAATTGCGGTAAACAATCCGGGCACAGATGACACCTCCTGCAGTTTTACAACGATCTGGCCTGAGCACATGTGGGAACAGGGTCGATTTATTGTATGTGGGCAGGGGCCCATAAGTGCACGTACACTTCAAAAAGGAAATGTTTCCGCAGGATTTCATACACTTACTGAAACGATAGACCCCACCTTCTGCAGGATGAGGAATTCTTTCTCAACACTTTCGATAAAATACTTCTTCTCGCCAAATATCACGACATCATTCTCGGCTAATTGAACATCGCTTTTGAAATAAATAAAATTGTCCGTTTCTCTGAACGCACCCTTATAGTAGTACATGTCATCGACTCCCTCGTAGCTCCACCCCTTGATGCGAGGCAGTAATATCTAAAGAACCCAGTACATCTTATTTGGACACCTAGCCTTCCTTTTCAAACGTAAGGAACACCAAACCCGCACCCTCTGTGAAATTACCAGACTCTTAAAAATCTCAAAATGTTGCCTTCCATTTAAACAGAAAACAAAGGAAATTTCCACCTTTTATCTTCTACGTATGTCTGAAAGATATGTACCCTTACCTCTCAACACATAGATGAACAGGGACGATCTACTGAGTCGTAGGCAGAAGCCTAGAAGTTGTACGTATATTCGAAAAAAGAAGGCTCTATTCAACATGCGCTCAGCAACATTAGAACCCGCCATTCAAGACTGGGAGAAACAAGCCGACGGCTTAACGCACATACCAAAAACCTCAGCTCTGTACCATACAGAACTGAGGCTGCTGCTCATTACTACCTTTTATGAAGGCTTACTGATTACTTGAAAATACGTTGAGAGAACTGGTACAGTCCGCTGTTCCAGACAGACGGCTCATGCCCTCCTACATCCTGATACCAGGTATGCGGAATGTTCATGCTGCTCAAGCCGTTTTTAAAATTCTGGCTGACCCATAACAGACCGTCACTCGATCCACAAGATAACCACAGCAATTTAAGTTTACTTGCGACTTGTCCCGGATTCGTGACCAATTCCGACACCGACTTTGTATTCGGTGCTGCGGAGAAAGCGCCGACCCAGGCGAAGGTATCCAGATTCTTCAACCCGAAGTTGAGAGATTGTCCACCACCCATGGACAGACCCGCCAGCGCACGACTATTGCGGTCTTTATATACCGGATAATTCGCTTCAATATGAGGGATCAGATCCTTGAGCAAGTCTTGTTCAAATCGCTCAAATGCAGCCACCTTATCCGGCGCATAAATGTCACCGATCGGACGATCATCCTTCATAGCGCGGCCATTTGGGAAAACTACGATCATGTCTGACAGCTTACCTTCGGAATACAGGTTGTCCAGAATGTTCTTCGGTTTCATAGCGTTAACCCACTCATACTCATCCCCGCCAATGCCATGCAGGAGATACAGGACGTTATACTTTTTATTCGGAGAATATCCTGGCGGTGTATACACCATTGCTTTGCGTGCATTGCCAACCGTTGTGGAATAATAGGAGATCAGATTGGTATTTCCATGCGGAATATTGTTCCGATATGAATCATAGCCAGGTGGTGCAGGCACAACCGCACTTGGAGTCAGCGCATTTTGACTTTCAAAGCTTGAGGCATTCACAGATCCATGATTTCCAATTTCCTGGAGAGAGGTTGCGGTGACCCCTTCATTCGACTCAGTGGCAAAAGCCATCGTTGGCACAAGTAATGCAGCGGTTATTGAAAGACTCAAAATAGAAGACAAACGTTTTTTCATATGATTACTTCTCCTTTACCCATTTTATTGTGGAGCATGCAAGCATAGTTCGAAGCGGGTCTTACATAGAACATACGAATTGAAAGCACTTACAACAAAACGTGAAGTTCACCCCCTTTCAGCATATATTGCCTGAATCCTTACGATTTCTCGGGCAAAAAAAGAAAAGGAATTTCGCATTTATTTACAATTGATTCCATTATAACGTATAAAATAACTCATAATACTTAAATATCCATTGTTTTTTCTTTAAAAAGTATATCTCTTTATCTGTTACTCTGAACATTTGAATATGTAAACAGGGCTATGTGCAACTTAATGAGATTGGAATCGATTAAAAAAAGTAGAGTACAAAAAAGCCTCAGCTTCCCTGTTTTAGACAGGAGGGCTGAGGCTTTCTTGACGATCTTTTAGTGTAACGATACTGGCTTAACCACGTCTGGATTTTCGGCCGAGGTCTGTTTACGTTCCATCACCTGACTGATACACAGTCCAAGCAACCCAAGTGCTGCAATAACTGCTGCATACAACGGTACCGAGATGAGCCCCGTATGTGTAATTGCAAACCCGCCCAAATAGGCACCACCTGCGTTGCCCAGATTAAAGGCCGAGTGACTCGACGTTGTCGCCAGCAGCGGTGCTTCGCGGGTCATATTCATAATTCGAATTTGCAGGCCTGGCATGATACCAAAAGCCGCGACTCCCCAGCAAAATATGGTGGTTACCGCGAGATATGGATTGTCCAGCGTCAACGTTAAGGCCGCCAACAGAACTGCCAATATACCGAAGTTAACCATTAACGAAGGCATCAGCTTCCAGTCTGCCAGACGACCACCAAGCATATTCCCCAACGTAACGCCGACACCGAACAGCACCAGAATCCAGGTCACGCTCTGCTCGGCAAAACCACTAATATCAACAAGCATTGGTGTTATATAGGTGAACACAGCGAACAGACTTCCACAACCTAACGCACCAATCAGCAATATTAATAACACTTGGGGGCGAACCAAATTCCGGAATTGCTGTCCCAGGTTTGCTGGCGGTCCCTGCTGAATCACCGGGATGAAACGAATGATACCAAGCAATGAGATGATGCCCAGAATGGTAATGGCTCCAAATGATGACCGCCATCCGAGTTGCTGCCCGATGAAGGTACCAAACGGCACACCGATAATGTTGGCAATCGTTAATCCAGCCAGGACTACGGATACCGCCCCCGCCCTTCTCTCCGGTGCAACCAATCGTGTTGCCATCAGCGAACCTACACCCAGAAACGTACCGTGGGCGAATGCCGTCAGAATACGCGCCGAGATGAGCAGCCCGTAAGTTGGAGCAATAACAGACAATGCATTCCCGATGATAAAAATACACATCAGCAGCACCAGCAGTTTTTTCTGCGGAATCTTGTGCGTGAACACGGTTAGTACAGGCGCACCCACCGCCACACCAAGCGCGTAACCCGTAATTAACTGCCCTGCTTGAGGGATACTCACATTCAAATCCGCAGCCACATTGGGCAGAAGGCCCATAATAATAAACTCTGTCATGCCAATGGCAAAAGCCCCTACCGTCAGGCATAACAGGGATAAGGGAAACGCCCCTCGTTTAGCGGATGTCGGAACTTCGGATTCCGCTTTAGTTGATTCTGTCTTACGCATATGATGTTTTATTCTCCTGTCTCTTCTATCTAGCTTCCGCCTTTAACCACAATGCCTCCGACAATTCAACCAGCGTATCCTGCATGGCCAGCTTCTCTCGCCAGTGTGCCGGAATGCCACTCAATCCATAATACGCCCCGGCAATTTGCCCATATACCGCTCCCGTTGTGTCCGCATCATCCCCCAGATTCACTGCCAGCAGCGCACCCTCTTCGAAGGTCGATGATTGATGGAATGCCCATAACGCTGCTTCAAGTGAACGAACAACATAGCCGCTCCCCTGAATATCAGGCGGTACTTTATCTCGGTATGATCCTTGAACAATTTCTTCAATCGCTGGTGAAAAAGATTTCTCTTCCCTCCACTGGCGGCAGGTATCAGGCCGTAACATCACGTCCTTGTCCGCTCCGCGCATCCCTGCAACCAATATTGCCGCCAGCACTTCACATGCTTCCACACTTTCAACAGCGGCATGGGTCGTTCTGGAACTCAACCCAGCATACCGCACTGCTTGATCCGGCTGGTTGGCATATGCCATGGCTACAGGTGCGAGCCGCATGATTGAACCATTCCCCGCAGTCATCGGATTGGTTGAACCACTATACGCTTCACCGGTTGCTGCAAACCGTTCAAGAGCACTCCGAGTAGCGCCGCCAATATCAAAGCAGGTTCCCGTACTGCTCATGTAACCCACCTGATACCAATTCGTATATCTGCGCATCTGGTCCCCGGGATCAAAGTTCTCTTTTCTCACCAAGCTTTCTGCCAGACACAGGGCCATCGACGTATCATCCGTCCACTGTCCAGGCGCCAGATTGAACACCCCGCCGCCCACAATATCGGTAACAGGCTCAAATGTGCCAGGACTGCTGAATTCCACTGTGGTTCCCAATGCATCTCCCGCGGCAAGCCCAATGAAACAACCTTGGAAACGATCCTTATGCAGCATCGTCCATCCCTCCTCCGCGATTTAATTCTCAAATAACTTCTTCCATTCTCCCACATGGCTTGATATGCCGTAAAGAATTTTATTAACAATAGGTCAACGGGTTGAATTCAGCAAACTGAATAGACATACGGCCAAAAAGCCGGGAGGAACCTATGCTTATCGCATCGTTCCTTCCGGCTCTTTTCAAATGATTTTATTCAAATGTTTTAATGAAATTTTTCTGATCCTTTGTAAATACATATCCACGTCGTTCATAAAAGTGGTGAGCATGGGTACGACTCGGATGAGACAGCAGCTTAATTCCGGAGTAGCCATTATTCTTTCCCCATTGCTCCAGAGACTCTATCAACAGGCTGCCTGTGCCCTGATTTCTAGCCTTTTCCTTCACAACAAATCCTAAAATGTTGAGTAGAGAGTCGGCAAAAAGCAACTCATATCGACTTCCATGAATATAACCAATGACTTCGTTATCCTGCTCACATACCAAAATCATATCATTCGTTTTCGTTAGAATGACCTCAATCTTTGCCTTAACCTGCTGCTCGGAAAATCCACGCAGACTCGGGTTAAATTCCTGATTCAGCAGATAAATATCATGAGCATCCGACACCCTGATATGTCTTATCTTTTTTCCTGGCATTTGATAAACCTCTCAATTCGCTACAGGATCATGTTACAACTGAACTAAATGGTAACTCATTTATTTTTGCATCCCTTATCAAAGCACGCTTACTCGTTCATGATGGAATTGATGGAGGCATAAACCATAGGCAGGAAGCCCTCTGAAGGTTCGCCAACCGGTACATGGATATGGAAAGCGAATCCATTGCCATCCAGCTCTTTTACGATGAAATACTCCGTTTTCTTATTGTTTTGAGACATCATGAACAATTTTGCCTCTTTCATCGGTCCATTGCTAAGCTTTTCCTCGCTCAATTGTTTGACAATTCCAGTTTCTGACAGTTCTTTCTTCGCATCTGACTTCAGTTCATTCAGGTTATAATCCGAAGGCAGTTTTTCAATCTCGACCTCGTAATCCGGATCAATCTTCATGGTCAATTCTTGATCATCCGCATCGTAAACCATCGGTTCAAACACATATAATGAGTATCCTTTGCCTTGAGCCAGTGTAACTGCGCGCTTTTCGGTCATGCCTTCCACGGTCACTTCCAGCTCGGATGTTTTGGCACGATTAGATGTAACATTACCGCCTGCATTCGTACCGTTACCGTCATTGGACTCGACCTTGGCGATTTCCGTAAGCACCAGCTGTTTGGTCGTTGTGTCGCCTTCAATGGCTTTCTCTACATATTTGAATTGAACGGAATCTTCGTCGTCAATGTCATCCAAAGATTTCTGCAGATTTTCACCCACCTGGAAAGACATCGGTTCCTCTTTCACACGAATTTCAACCGTGTGCGGATCTGCCCATCCGGTCAAAATGCCTTCCGCTTCAATCACAGCACTTTCCTCAGGCTGCTTCCCTGGTGCCGGTGTCTGTTTTTCTGTATTATTCGCGGGTGGTTGAGCAGTAGGGCTACTATTGCCGCAGGCCACAAGCGAGAATCCCATAACCAAAACAAGTAATGATGCACTAATATTCATCGTATTCCGCATATGAACACCTCCGTTAGCTTATACGCAATGATGCTTGTCCATGTTGCCTGACTTGTTAACTTGACAGCTTAGTATTACTTACACGGCTGACCCGTCGCTCAATCATAGAAAGTGTTCAATGCTTCTTTGACACCATGAATACTCAGCTGGCTTGCTCCATTTGCACAAGCTTCGCGTTGGCTCCGTTAAAAGCTTTTGTCTGCTTGTTAAACTGCTGTCTTAACTCGGCAACTTTGGCATATTGGCTGTTCCGTTCCCGAATCGCACGTTTGATTTTAACCAAATTGGGCTCCACACTGCCTCTCATCAATGCATATAACTGCTCGTCCGCATCAAGGCTCTGCCTGTAGGAGGCAACAAACGCTTCAAATGACGCAGCTCTTTGCTCATACTGATCCAATACCGTGTGGGCTTGAGCCAGGTTCTCTTCCTTTTCAAAAGATAACTGATCCAACGAAGTTCGCAGCTCTTCCATCTGTTCTTTAGTCCGGCTCATCACCGCTTCAGCTTGTTCCAGCAGTGTTCTTCGCTCGGCAATATGTCCGTCTGCCTGATCGAGCAAGGCCTCCAGATTACTGTTTTTGTTCTTTCCTTTACTCAGTATCGATCCGTATAATTCCATGTCTTCCCGTTCATGGCGTACAAGCTCCTTCAGGCTTTGATTCATCTCCTGATCGGTAAGAATTAATTGATTGACTTGATTTGCCGCAGGTTCCTGTGGCTGACCGCAAGCACTGACAAGCAGAGCCAGCAATATGCTGACCCCGGCCAGAGCTATCTTTTTTCTTCTAAGCACCTCGGGGTGCCTCCTCTCTTGCAACTGCTATGTTGTTATTCTTACAGGCGGGTGTCTGCGCTAAAATTGGATACCCAATGTGCATTGGGATCGTAGACCTCAAACTCATAACCCCGATCTTCAAGCAGTTTCAAAATGCGTGGCAGCGCCTGTACCGTTTGCTCGCGCTCATGCATCAGAATCACTTCCTTATCCCGATGCACACTGCTGCTAATCCGTTCCACGATTTTGTCCGGCTGACCTGGAAGGTTCCAGTCGAGGGAGTCGGTAGTCCAATCCCACATTTTGAATCCGGCCGCAGCAATATCACCCCTGAAGGATTCTCCGATCTGGGGACTGCTGCCGTACGGAGCACGAATCAGATGCGGCGTAAAACCGATCAGATCCTGAACCATCTTCTGCTCCTTTTTGAACTCCTTCACAAAGTTAGAGGAGCTTCCGCTCTTATACAATTTGTTATAGTTATGTGTCATGCTGTGAAGCCCCGGATAGCTGCCCTCTTTGACAAGCCGCTCCACCGCTTCCTTGTGTTGATTCAACTGACGTCCAATCATGAAAAAGGTTGCCTTTGCCTCATGCTGTTTCAAAATATCCAACAGTTGATCGGTATATACACTTGGTCCATCATCAAACGTTATGTATGCCAGCTTGCGCACCTGACCCTGGAACCGCGCAGGCTCCTCTTTGGACTCCGGTGTCATTTCAATCATGCCAAGCTTGGTTGGCTGTTCAATTGCAGCTACTGGCGGAGGTGATACATAACCCTTGATCCAGTGCGTCATGCCAATGAATGCATATGTTAAACCGATAATGAGCAGTGCCAGAAGCACCAGCGCAGCACTCAGTCTCCCATACCGGATTTTTCTTCTTCCATGCGTCTTGGTTCGGCTTGTTCTATGCGGAATGCCGCCACTCTCTCCCGCTCTCTGTTGTTGAACTCTCACTTCCAGGCCACTTCCTTACTTTCATTTTTTCCCGATTATTGGTACATTATATCGTTTCATGTCTCTATATAGAAGACTAATAGAAAAATGGCCTTGGAGAATGACAGAATAGTTACAAGCCCGGTTACAATCTACTTATCTATATTCTTGCAACGCTTTTCCTGCGGATGCATTCTCCTGTATAATAAATTGATTTACGCCATTTGACTTCAAGAAGGAGCTACACCCATGACTAGCTTGAACCGTGCCGGCAGATCGGTCTTTCTGCTATTCTTTGTCGGCATTATTGCCATTTCGTTTTCTTCCATCTTTGTACGTTGGTCCACAGCCGATGTCGCCGTCATCGCGATGTACCGACTGTTCCTCACCAATCTGTTAATGCTGCCTTTTGTGTGGAAATATCGGCATGAGATGATGCGTTTAAACTTCAGACAGTGGGCTTTACTGCTCGCATCCGGCGTCATGCTGGCACTGCACTTCCTGCTCTGGATGGGATCGCTTCGGCTCACGAGTGTAGCCAGTTCAACGGTGATTCTCGCGTTGGAGCCGATATTGATTCTTGCCGGTTCCGTATGGCTGTTCAAAGCCAAAATTAACCGCATGATGATCATCGGTATGGGCGTTGCCCTGCTTGGATCGATCGCTATTGGAGCTGGAGATTTCCAGTTGGCAGGCACAGCGCTGCGGGGGGATATTCTTTCTTTGCTCGGGACGATCGCTGTGGCGGTACACATGCTGCTTGGACAGTTTTTACGTGCCGGACTAAGTGCCTTCTCCTATAACTTCTGGGTATTTTTCGTAGCTGCCTGTACGCTTGCGGTATATAATCTGGTTAATGGTCACCCGTTTGGCGGTTATGCGGCTTCCGAGTGGGGAATTTTCCTGTTGCTCGCAATCGTGCCAACCATCTTTGGGCATTATCTCTTCAACTGGCTGCTTCAATATATGAATGCTACGACCGTATCGATGGGGGTTCTAGGGGAACCTGTATTTTCCTCTCTACTAGCCTGGATGCTACTCGGCGAATCTCTCAATGGACTTCAGATGTCTGCCGGGGTTGTCATTATTTTCGGGGTATGGATCTTCATTCGGTATGGCAAAACCAAACCACAGCCCATTCCCTCAGATGCTCCTGCAGCTGGAAAAGGGCCAATCGAACCTACAGTGGTGTAACTTGTGTTTGTATTCGAATATTTGTAAAAAAACAACCGGAACCTGTGAACCTGCATTACGCAGATTCCGGTTGAATCCATCCCACTACATATAAGGCGGTGTGTTTTCATGAAAAATATTATATCCATTCGCTGGCTGCTCGCCAGAATGTATGAACCGGATGTGGTCATTGCCGATTGCCGATTCTTACTCGGTCAACCGGATGCCGGACGACAAGCTTACGAGGCTGGACATATTCCAGGTGCTGTCTATCTCGATCTCGAAAAAGATCTATCCGCTCCCGTATCTGCGCACGGAGGACGTCATCCGCTTCCAGATCCGGCTGCACTGGCAAGTCGCCTCTCCAAAGCCGGCATCGGCTCGAATGCACGCATTATTGCCTACGATGACCAAGGCGGCATGAACGCATCGCGATTGTGGTGGTTGCTTCGTTATCTGGGACATGAACAGGTGTATGTCATGGACGAAGGGTTCTCTGCCTGGCAGAATGCCAAGTTTCCAGTGACTACGGATGTGCCGATTCAGATTCCGGCTTCGTTTGAGGTGAACATCCAGCCGCTGATGCTGGCTAGTGTGCAGGATGTGCAGCAAGCCTCGGTAACTGGCAGCGCTGTGTTGATCGACTCCCGCGATGCCCGCCGTTATGCGGGGCTGGAGGAACCGATTGATGCCAAGGCCGGACATATTCCTGGTGCATTGAACTACTTTTGGAAAAACGTGCTTGGTGCAGATGGTCGCTGGTCTGGTGTTGAGGCATTGGAGGAGCGGTTCGCGAAGCTGGGGAAAGACGATGCCATTATTGTATACTGCGGCTCAGGTGTCTCCGCCTGTCCGAACGTCATTGCGCTGGAGGAAGCAGGATTCTCGAATGCGAAGCTATATTCCGGAAGCTGGAGCGACTGGATCAGTTATGAGGGGAATCCGGTGGCAACAGGTAATGCTGAAGCGGACAGAGACGTATAGTAGTGTATCGATGTTGAATACATCGCCAGGTGGCTTATCTGCCCCGGCGATGTATTTTTCTATGTTTGGCGTTAACATCGAGTCAACTACAACACCCTGTAAGCATTAAAAGCACACAGAAGTAGACATCAAGTGCAGCTTTTTCTGATTCATGATAATCAGGACCACCCGTCCAACGGGTGGTTTGCTCTTGGGGTATAACCCCCTGTTGCCAAACTGCGCCTAAAGACGCTAGCCTGACAGCAGGGCTGTTCAGGCTCAGTGTTATTTGTCACTTTCACTTACCAGTTAAACTGGTTTTACTTCTTTCTGCTCCGGTTACTGCTGAATGGATCTTCGTATTCTTTTACACTCAGCTTATCTAACGCTTGATCATGTGCTTCTTGTTCACGAATATACTTTCTTACCGTTGCTTCATTTAGACCCACTGTACTCACATAATACCCTTCTGCCCAAAACTTTCGATTGCCGTATTTATACTTGAGCTGGGCATGCTTCTCGAAGATCATGAGCGAACTTTTTCCCTTTAGATATCCCATGAACGTTGAGACAGCTATTTTTGGTGGAATTGCTACCAACATGTGAACATGATCGGGCATCATATGACCTTCTATAATTTCTACTCCTTTGTACGTACATAGACGTTTGAATATTTCGATTAAATCTTTTCTGACTTGATTATAGACTTCTTTCCGTCTATACTTCGGGGTGAATACAATGTGGTATTTGCACATCCACTTTGTGTGAGCTAGACTGTAGCTCTTGTTTGCCATGAATGACCATTCCTTTCTTTTTGAGCCTGAACATCTCAATTGTATTGGAATGGTCATAGTGGTCAAACCTTCAATCCCTCCACCCGCATAGCGGGTGGTTTTTTGTTTCGCGCGTTTCACGCACTCAACTGGCTAAAGCCATAATAAAAAAACCGTGATGGACATCCGTCCACCACGGTTGAATAATCAATTCTATTATTGCTTTTTACTTAACGATACATTTGCTGTCAACGTCTTGTCGATCGTCGTCCAGTTTACATAAGCACCTAGTATTTCATTAATAACAGACACCGGAACTACGGTTTCCCCATTTAACAGCTTTGGTACTTTACTATTAAACACCAGTTTATCGTTAATTGAATACACCTCTGAACCAATTTGAGCACTTATATTTTTCGTGCCTAATTTGATTTGCGTGGTACGCGTCTTATGATTCCATCCTACTGTACCGCCCAATAGCTCCGAAATGGTTCGAATCGGTACGTAGAACTCATCATTATGAACAACCGGTTTGATTGACGTACCACCTACATTCATGGCAACGTCGACATACTCAAGGAAATCGGTCTTTCGAATGAGCCCATGAACCCCTTTCGTTCGGTCTACGACCTGAGATACTTCATAATCCGTTGCGGCCGATAGGTACGCATAAGCTACACTTCTATCCATATCGAGCTTATCGGATAAGAATTGAATCGATTCACGTACTGATTCTTTCATCGCTTCATCCAAATCCGGGTCCAGTCCAATTGGAATCCAATAATCCTCTGTTTCAGCAAAGGGTTGCGTGAATTCTCCGCTGTGTGGCAGTGATGGATCACCTTTCTTCAACACCGTTAACCGAACTGTTCCCCTCAAGGAAGCTTCCAATGCAGTTAACGCTACTTCTCCATCCCCTTGAGCAAAGTGCGGATCTCCAGTATAGAATAGCCCGCCTTTAACTTGAATCGGATAATAAATAGTTGCACCAACACCCAACTCATTAATATCCATATTCCCTCCTGTTTCAATAGGTGGGATAGAACTCACAACTTCGCTGGTATTTGGTGCAACCCCCATAACACCTAGAAACGGGTTAATTGGGAAACGTACCTTCTTGCCAGCTTTTGTTGGTAACAAACCATACCAATTACCGTTGATTTCTTCAATAGGTGTAAATATAGATACATTATTATATAATTCCGGTTTTGTTGCGCTGGCTCCCTCTTGCGGGCCTGTATTTTCCGGAAATTCGTTAGGAAGGGCACCTTTACCATGGCGATTAGAAATGACACCATATGGAACTCGAGTTTGTAACGAAAGGACTTCCACTTTAAGAACATCTCCTGGCTCCGCTCCCTCAACTGCTACTGGCCCAGTGATAATATGAGGTCCGTCTTTTACATAATCATGCTTCATCTCAGAAGCCGCAATGGCCTTCGCATCCTCCAACACTCCATCGGATGAGATACCGAACTTGCCGAAGTACTCCACTGGATTTCTCCCTTGATCCTCGATCAGTCCCTCATGCGATACCGTATCAAATGTTACCGCACTTCCTGAGGGTACAGTAAGAATTGGGGAGCTATCTCGATTAGGCAGGAATCCCCAGCGAATGTTCTCAATCGCAGACGTTACATAATAATCACCTTCTACCTTATCAAGGGTTGTTGGTTGCAGCGGCATACTAAAGCCCACTGAAGGTAGAGCAAATGTAAACATACCGATAATCCCTAGTGAAACCCCAAATTTTCTAATGGTTCGGTTAATAAACATAACGTTCCCCCTCTATACTATGTAATATTACCTGACATAGATACACACTAACATATAATAACATTTACAACAATATTTTTTTGTCAACAAAAGTAACATAGCAGAGCTTAAATTCAAGAATAATCTTATAAACATAAACAAAAACGTAAGTATATCTATCATACTTAAGTTATGTAAAACTTAAATACATTTTAGTAAACGTGAGGATCCTCCTTTACAGATTTGAACATACGAAATTAAGTTGCAGAAAAATGATGTATTTCTTTCATGTGTCTGATCCCGCCACAGGCATACTCCTGCACTTCGGTTAAGGCTTAAGCACTTGTACGCACGTGAATGCGCTGGAAGAGCGGGATATATGAATGTGAAGTTGTATTCCGGAAGTTGAAGCCGACTGGAGTAGTTATGAGGAAAATCCGGTGGCTACGGGGGAAGAGTAAGTTCGTAGCACAAGTCTACAATTTTTTCTACAATATCTCAAAGACAATACACCGCCATGCAAGCTGATGCTTGGGGGCAGTGTATTTGCAGTGCCTGAGCGTCACCCGGGAATACGGGAGAGATATAGGCATCGTTGCACGGGAAGACAGATCCAACCCGATCCTTTCCCCTCAATGAAACAAGACCTGCAACAGAAAATAAGGGGATGCATTTAGGAGTCCATGAATCAGGATAATCACCCATACTCTACGATAGCGGGCCCATAGATAACCAAGAAACAGACCCGTAACCCCATGATTTGCAATCACTGTTGCCACATCAACATCCCACTGACCATTTCCTTGAATGGCGACATGCCAAATGGACCATAATATTGAAACTAGTAGTATGGCAGGCCATCTTCCAAGCAATGCCTCCAACCGGGTTTGCAGCCACACCCGATAAAAAACTTCCTCCAATACGCTATTGATCATAAAACCTATCAACACCAAGAGAAGTAATTCTGTCATATTGGTTGCTTCGATTGCTCCTTCTGGTTGTGCAATTGGGGAATAGAACTTTAGATAACACCAGACCACAATAACGATCAGTGGTGCAATGACGTGTCCGCGAGAGCGAGGCTTTTTCGAGATCATGTCTTGTTGCCCGCCAGTCATTTTGCGATAAACCAGCAATAAAATCAACGGGATGAACAATAGTGTCGTCAACTTGAACGTCAAATAATATAGCTCGAAATGTAACCCATGCTGGTCCAACATGATAAGAGGAGCCGTAAATAAAACGCCTGACAGCAATAATACAATCGATTGAACGACCAAGTGCTTTTTCTCCATTTGTTGGTAAGACGAGGGATCTTGACTTTGACTTTCATAAGGAATCATACGGATTAGAAAAATGCCAAGGAATGCCGGCAATATACTATGCCATATTGGAATCACTTCCTCACGATCGGCTGTGTACCTTATATTCAAGTTTCCGGTCCATACCAACCATAATACAGCAGCAAATATAATGATCATGCACAATAGGCCGATTGCCTTTCCCCATCCTGGAAACATTACTTTGAATTGGTGATTCATTCCAATTCCCCTCCTTTGAGTGGTATGTCGCCTTTGCTTTTTTTAATTCAATTGAGTTAAATAAACTCTAGCACATCCCATCTTCAACGTCTATTTATTTCAGTTGAGTTAAATAATATGATATTCTGTGTGTATGCCAAAAATCGTGGACCATGAGAAAATGAAGAATATTATTGCTGAAGCTACTTGGAAAATCATTAGTGAGCAAGGCATTCATCATGCAACGTCAAGAACGATTGCGAAGGAGGCCGGACTATCACAAGGCGCTTTAAGACATTATTTTTCCAAACAAGAGAGCCTGCTAGCATTTGCAATGGAGTTAGTTAAAGAAAAGGTACTTACTCGGCTGAGCAATCTGAATGCAAGAGAACTGGCGCCTCAAGAAAGAATTGTTGAATACTTGCTCGAGCTAGTGCCGACTGATGAACAAACATTATTGGAAATGGAGGTTTGGTTTGCATTTGTAAGCTATGGAAAAACGCAAAAAGGGTTCGATTCCAATTATGAGGACCTGCAAAACGCAATCAGGAACTGCATTATGTACTTGAAAAATGAAGGTCTTCTGCGCACTACCGATGAAGAGAAGGAACAAGAAAAACTGTATGCCTTTATGAATGGGATGGCTCTCAATTTGTATCTAGAGCCGCATAAGATAAATCGAACACGAAGCAAAGAAATGATACAAGACTATATCAATTGGATTATACGTTGAAGGAAAGCATGACACACAGATCGGGGAGTTAAGTTAGCTTGCCAAAGCTTAGCAGAATCCAATCTGCAGCAGGAGCGACTGGATAAGTTATGAGGAGAATCCGGTGGCTACCGGGGAAAAATAAAGCACAAAGAAGCCCGCGTTAGATGCTTTCTTCTTTGTGCTTTCATTGTATCCATGTATTTTAGGGGCTTACATCTCCGACTGCTGTAACGTTTAGATTCAGCTTATGTTTTCGGCATACTTCGTAAAAATCTTTTGAAACAATGGGTTTGAAGATATTGATATAATTCAGCATAAAAAATTCATGCTCGCCAATTTGCTCTTCATGAAGGCAGATGCGAGATACAACTTTGACGATCTTACGTGGAGGCTGTCGTACAGATGCAGCAATGACCGCTTTGCGCCCATATTCCGATCGTTCATAATCAAAAACATCCAAACGGTCAAGCTGATGTGCAGTCCAATAGGTTTTTTCAACCGAACGACCGTCGTGGTAACACACCGTTGTCGGAATAAACTGGGTGTTTGTTTTCGTTTCCTCCAACAGCGTTTTAAAACGATCTGATACGTGTCTTGTTCCTGTGATCGTCTCGAAATAATCTACATTCAGGTTGCGCACCGAAGACAGTAGCTCAACCTCTGCGGTTGTCCCCTCTGGCAACGGATTCTCTATCGCCACATAATTCATATCTAATTGGGGAGTGAAGGTCGTTCCACCACTAATAAACCCTCTACGTGGATATTGAGATTCCAGAAAATAATAGTTCAAAGAATGATGTCTCCTTTCCAAATGAAGTGCTTTTCATCCATTGTACATTTTAAGA
Organism: Paenibacillus sp. E222; assembly: GCF_013401555.1. Classification (NCBI taxonomy): domain Bacteria; kingdom Bacillati; phylum Bacillota; class Bacilli; order Caryophanales; family Paenibacillaceae; genus Paenibacillus; species Paenibacillus sp. E222. The sequence goes on along the minus strand of NZ_CP058552.1, from coordinate 3,198,867 downwards.
GGTTTAAGTTCGATTAGTAGGGAATACAACATAATCGAAGTGTCTTAATCGATGTAGATTGAGAGTCAATTTGCATGCAAAATAGGGGCCGGGTCACTCACTAACATGAGTACCCGGCCCCTTGCTTTGATGTACATATGAATATACAGACCTTAATCAACACTTTAACAGATCGAAAAGAAACAGTCTATATTTTTGGAAAAATGTTCTATATATTTAGGTTGCTGGCCGGCAAACTACAGATGAAACGGAGTATATATCAATGATGTCCAACAACCATCTTACTCGTGAAGAATTACAGGGTTATGTGTACAATGTATTTGGCTCCGGTTACCACATAACGCAGAGCGCAAGAATTCATGGCGGCGCACAAAAAGTAATTTACAAACTTGACTGCAAGAATGGTTTTACTTGTATGCTGTACGTTTGGGATATTTCCAGCAACTATTTTCAGGAAGAGATCTTGAATGAGCCCACGTTCCACAGTGCCTATGGCAGCGAAATTTTCTCTTTAAATACTCGCTTTCTCGCTCAACATGGAATTCGAACACCAACCTTATATGATCTGAATAACGATAGAGGCCGGCACGCTTATGATTTTGCTCTTGTTGAGTACGTAGATGGACAGAAAGCCGAAGCCTATTTCCAGCATAAAAATCACAAAGATCGAGATGCGTTGTTTCAACGGATCAGGGATATGTTGTCCAACATGCATAACATCCAAAGAAACGTTTATGGAAACGCCAACGATAACAGAAAAAAGGCTGAGCCTTGCTACAAAGTCAAGCGGTTGGATGCCGAAACAGCCTTATCCTATGCATCCAGGCACATGTCAGATATAAGGAAAAATGACGAAAGGCTGCTTGAGAAACTTTACGAATTGGAAGCAGCCATTCAACCGAGAGATCTCTATAGTTTCATCCATGGGGAGCTAGGTCCGGATCATATATGGATAGATTCTGCGATGCAACCATGCCTTATCGATATTGATGGCGCAGGATTTTTCGATCTCGAACATGAGCATAGCTTTCTGGAGTTTCGATTTGGAAAATTTTATCATCACTTGAAAAGTAACGATCTCGACCCTGAGCGGATGACATTTTATCGATTTTGCCATCATTTGTCCCTGATATCAGGAGGATTGAAACTGCTTCACAGACAATTCCCCGATCAGCAATTTGCTAGAGGTCTCGCGGAGTATCATACCAGATGCGCAGTTCAGATGCTTGACCAATAAACATGAATATGGATATAAGCCTGGAAGGAGATTGGAGCATGGAATTTATTTACGAAGACGAAAGACTTGCAATGAGCGTTATTCAAGCCATTCACACTGGAGATATTCCATCATTAAAGCAACTGTTGACACAGAATCCGGGATTGGCAAAAGTAAAAATATTGGAGAGAAAGCCTGACAACGTAGATTCAGATTCCAGAATCTCTCGAACGCTGCTGCACGTGGTAACGGATTGGCCGGGGCACTTCCCTAATGGAGCGGATACCGTGCGAGTACTGACCAGGTTCGGTGCGGAAGTGAACGCTCCTTTTGTCGGTCCAAACATCGAGACACCTTTGCACTGGGCTGCAAGCTCCAATGACGTCCAAGTACTCGATGCCCTTCTTGATGCTGGCGCAGACATTGAAGCCCCTGGCGCAGTCATCGCCGGAGGCACACCGCTGGACGATGCTATTGCTTTCGCACAATGGGATGCAGCTCGGCGCTTGGTTAAGCGCGGTGCGACCTTTGCCCTTTGGCATGCAGCCGCCCTTGGAAATATTCACGCCCTGCAAGAACATTTTAAAGGCGTCCAACTCCCAGAACGTTATCCTTGGGGAACAAGCACCTCCCCTTCTCCTCCCGATGCAGTAACCGTTGCCTTCTGGTGTGCTTGCCATGGAGGTCGCAGAGAAACAGCCGAATACCTGCTTAACCGAGGCGCCGAACTGAACTGGATAGCCACCTGGGTTGGAATGACTCCACTGGACACAGCCAAACGACATAGATGGGTTGAACTGATCCCGTGGCTTGAGAATCAAGGTGCCAAATCTGCTGGCGAGATTCACAGGTAGATGAATGGTGAATGGTTAGTCTGGAAGTGCCAACTGCTGATGACTGCAAACATGCAGAGGTGCAAAAAAGCTGAAATAACTGGATCAGCAAGTCAACAATCCGGTAGCTAACAGAAGGGACGAGAAGATTAAGCGTTTGTTTTTGTTTATTTGCATATGTATAAAAGGAAAAGCCCGTGATCTTTACGGGCTTTTTTTTGCCATGCGCTTCATACCCGAATGTTTACCCCAAGGAATCGATTTTCCGAAGTTCGGAAGGGTTTGGCCCTGCTTCGCCGTGCAGCTTCTCCATATGCTGCACATGCCCTGCTCCCCAGTCGCTCATTGTCTGAAGCACAGGTTTCATAAGCTGTCCGTACTCCGTAATCGAGTATTCAACCTTTGGAGGAACCTGCGCATACACTTCGCGATGCACAATATCATGATACTCCAGTTCTTTCAACTGCTGGGCTAACATCTTTTTCGAAATATCGGGAATGGCTTTTTGTAATTCGCTGAACCGCATTGTGCTATTGCTTAGCAGGCGAAGAAGAATTAAAGATTTCCATTTGCCCGTAAGGATATCCAGCGCCGTTCCAAATTTGCAATACACCGTCATTTGCATTCCTCACTTTCTAGTCATACGAGGGTTTACTTTTGGTTACCTGGTTAGGTTTAAGTGCCTACTTCCTGATTGGACTTTCTCACTTTAGTATAGAGGCAGACATCAAAATTGAACAAGTGAGGGGAAAAGAAACGATGGATATAACGTTATGGATCATACAAATCATATTGGCGGCAGGCTTTGTATATTCGGGATGGATGAAAACCATTCGTATCGAGTCATCAAAAAAGATGTGGGCCTGGGTCGATGATGTGCCAAAAAGTCTGGTTGTTCTGATCGGAATTGCGGAGCTGCTCGGAGCGTTGGGCCTCGTTTTGCCGTGGGCGCTGAACATAGCTCCGCTGCTTACGCCGATCGCCGCAATGGCTCTGGCAGCGGTCACGTTTCTTGGGATGCTGTTTCATATTCGGCGCAGTGAGTATCGGGAGCTTGGCGTGAATCTCTTTTTTATGGTTCTGGCATTGATCGTAACCTTTGGAAGACTATGAACACGGCGCTCATCAGACTTATTCGTTCTCCCACCCAACCCAATTTTATATACGTCTCCTTTTGGATAGGTTAAGAGTGCCAGACTGTTACCAACCTGTCCTAAAAGCGGTCATACTAATCTATGGTAACATGTGTAGCTATCCTTTTACCGGTGTAATCACATATAAACAGGGACCTCTCATCAACATGATAAAGGTCCCTGTTTAACAACTTGATATATAATTTTCCGTTAAGTGATGGTCAGACCGCCGCTTGCATATCCGGCTATGGTTGTAGCCACATCAACTCCGGCTGTTACAGATGCCGAGAAGACCATAAGCAGGCGGTCACCTGCGGCTACCGGAATGCTCAGTCCTGTAGTCAATCCGCTGGATATTGTGCCCAGTGCCAGAATTCCGGTGAGTGGGGGAGCCAAAGTGACCAATGCACCAGGTACAGCTGTAAAGGAGTTATTCGGTGTAGTGGAGCGGAATAATTGTGCAGTTATGGTTACTGTAGATCCAACCAAGCTCAGTCCGGCTGTCGTGCTGAAATATGCAGCCAGTGAAGTAATCGTTCCTGTACGCGATGCGGAGAAAGCAAAGTTAAGCAACGTTCCAGCAGCGCCTGTGAGATCAATAATTCCTCCATTAACACTTACCCCTGTAGCACTGTTGCCAAAACCAACTAAACTGGAGGTATTCAGAAGGCCGCCCAATACCGTAGTCAACGCAACCGGAAGTCCTGATGCATAAGGAATAATTGCTCCAGAACCTGTCGCACCAGTAGCCCCGGTTACACCTGCGGTGCCTGTCGCTCCCGTTGCTCCGGTCGTACCTGCGGTGCCTGTTGTTCCCGTTACTCCGGTTGTACCTGCTGTACCCGTTGCTCCTGTTACCCCGGTCGTACCTGCGGTGCCTGTTGCTCCCGTTACCCCGGTTACACCTGCTGTACCTGTCGCTCCCGTTACACCAGTTGTACCTGCTGTACCCGTTGCTCCTGTTACCCCGGTCGTACCTGCGGTGCCTGTTGCTCCCGTTACCCCGGTTACACCTGCTGTACCTGTCGCTCCCGTTGCTCCGGTCGTACCTGCGGTGCCTGTTGCTCCCGTTACTCCGGTTGTACCTGCGGTGCCTGTTGCTCCCGTTACTCCAGTCGTACCTGCTGTACCTGTTGCTCCCGTTACCCCGGTTACACCTGCTGTACCTGTCGCTCCTGTTGCTCCGGTTGTACCTGCTGTACCTGTTGCTCCCGTTGCTCCAGTTGTACCTGCGGTGCCTGTTGCTCCCGTTGCTCCTGTGGCCCCAGTAATGCTTGGGATTTCGCCTAGCAATTCGGAAGAAACCAAACGATGGGCTGTTACCAAAGAGCCTGTGCTGCTCTTACCCCAAACTGATACTTGAATAGGATCATTAATCGTCGCTGTTGTTGTAAAAGTAAACTCGAAGGCATCCAGATTGGCAAAGTAGTTGTTGGTTATTACCTGATTGGGTGCAAGGTCAAAAGTCTCACTGATATACAGAACTCTCATTCCACCACTCATGTAATACCCTTGTATTTGTATGGTTGAGGTAGCCACATCACTGCGGTTATCTAATTTGATCGTAACTGACTGAGTCGGTCTTACACCACTAACAGGATTATTTTCAATCGGCCCTGTTGATAAAAAGCTCATCGTTACTCTCCCCTTTCTTTTGAGTAAATTTTATCTGCTAGATGTTTTGAACTGTTTTTTCGTGCTCCACCACCCGGTGTGCATCTACCAATTGTCCCGACGCTTGTTTGCCCCATACTGAGATTCCTACTTCTTCCGCACCTTCTGTACTGGTTTCAAAAACAAATTCAAAAGCATCTAAGTCTGCAAAATAATTTCTGGTCAGTGCTTCGTTAGGTGCAATACTGATCATTTCACTCACATACAGCGTTCTTGTTGTGCTCAGCACATACCCCTGAACGGATACTGTTACAGAGTCTACAGCAGTTCGACTTACCAATCTAATCGTTACCTGTTGTGTCGGTCTAACACCAGAAACCGGATTGTTTTCAATCGGCCCAGTTGATAAAATAGCCATCTTCCCCATCCCACCTTTTTATGAACCTCTTACTCTCTTAAGCTCACATGAATAGTAATATTCAAACATTAAAGCAGCGGTGTGGACAAAAGACAGGCGTCAATTCACCATTATTCATAGGACATATAAGATTAAGGCAAGAAACAATATATGAACTTTGTAATCTTGCGTTTAAACAAAGGGGTAACATGAATATGATGAGGGATGAGTGGGAGACCATTTCATTTATTTATTACAAGAACTCAAAAGAACCTTTTCCAACAATCGGGAACAAAAAGATGATTTAATATAGCTTTATACAACAAACCAGCCTTGTGTAGTCTGGTATTTTCGTGTCAAAAGGGCTGTCCCAAAAGTCATGCTCATGACTTTTGAGACAGCCCTTTTCATAGTTATTTAGGTTTAATCCATCTGACACACGTTTTTTTGCTCCCGTTTGCACCGTTCTGAATTATAACTTATTTTAACGACTGCATCGCTCTGTTTAAATCGATAGATTCCCCACTTCGTTCTGATACTCATAGATATAACGGATATAATCTTGTGCGCTTTGGTTAATTTCTTCATCGGTAGCTTGAAATGAGGCACCAAAGACTGCAAAATACGGTAACGCTGCGGCGCCAACATGATTTATGCTGGCTTTAAAAGGCGTAACCACCTCATCTACAGTAAAGGACACGGAGCCACCCTGCGTGTAATTTTCCTTCTTATCGCCAATAGACATGGCCAAACCCATCTTTTTCCCATGCAGCTTGTTACCTGTGGATCCATACGCCCATCCGTAAGTAAACACATCATCTAACCACTTTTTCAACAAAGGTGGATAGCTGTACCAATATAACGGAAACTGCAAAATAATATGATCATATGCTTCGAGTAACTTTTGTTCTCTGGATACATCGATGTTCCAATCAGGATAGGTTTTATAAATCTCATGAATTGTAATATCAGAGTGTTGCAACAGCTCCTTTTTCCAGCGTTGATTTACTCTTGAAACCTCTATATTGGGATGCGCCAGAATGACGAGTGTTTTCATGATTAACATTCCTTTCTATATAAATTGAACTAAAGAATTTTGACACTTGCCACTCCGATGACAGAACAACCTTCCGATCGCTGTTATCCCCAGATTTTTTGATTCCCTTTTCAAAAGGGGAAAATCCGGGGATAAAGGCGAACGCTCCGCTTCTTCAGGTTATTTCTGTCCTCTCCGTTCTCGTGTAAATGTTCTGTTCAATTTATAAGGTTCAGCTATAGGCTTTTTTTGAATATGGCCATTATCATATAAGGCTGAAAAAAAGAAAATACACACCCGAAAGTAAGATGGTTACTTCAAAGTGTGTATGGACTTCATCAGCCTTATTGTGAGAAAATAACTAGTTATACCACATCCGCAAGATGTAACATAAACGAGGTGATATGTCATGAAGCAATATAACCTGGGAATCGAAGCGACACTCGAAATTATTGGCGGCAAATGGAAAGCGCTAATCATATGTTTATTAATGTCCGGTGTGAAAAGGACAGGGGAGTTGCAGCGCAGTATAGACGGTATCTCGCAAAAGGTCCTGATCCAGCAATTACGCGAGCTTGAGAGCGATGGCCTTGTCAGAAGACATGTTTACCAACAGATGCCGCCCAAAGTCGAATACAGCCTTACAGAGTATGGAGTAACTGCCAACAAGATCGTGGATGTGATGTGCACATGGGGGCGGGAAAATATCGCATTAAGGCAACAACAAGGAGAAGACATTATACTATTGGAAAAATAAAGAGCCTACTTTTTGAGCTCGTACCTATAGGCTGACACTTTGAGAAGAAGGAGCAATTAAATTGAAAAACTATCTTGTATTTGGTGCCAGCAAAGGGTTAGGAGATGCATTTGTCAGGGGTGTACCTGAGCAAGGTGATAAAGTCTGGATTGTATCTCGCACAAAACCTGATAACTTGAAGCTGGAGGATGGCGTGGAACGCATATGGATACAGGCAGATCTGTCTGATCTCCATGCATCCGAACAGATCTGCGATGCGCTTCAGAACGAGACTTTAGATGTTCTCATTTACAATGTGGGCATTTGGGAAAAAGAGGGGTTCGAGGACCACTATACGTTCGATAAGGACACCCCCGCCGAGATCAGTAATCTGATTCATGTGAATGTAACATCCGCTATTGTTTGTATTCAGGCATTATTACCCCACCTCAGGCAATCAACAGCTGGAAAAATCATTCTTATTGGCTCGACTGCAGGTCTGAACAATGCGAACAGTACTCAAGTTTCTTTTGTCGCCTCCAAATTTGCCATTCGTGGAGTTACAGAAGCCTTGAGAGAACATACAAGAAAAGACCGGATTGCGGTTACGTGTATCAACCCGGGAGAACTCGCAGCCGAAGTTCCATATAAAGATGGCATTGACCGCGCTCTTTCCGAATATAATGGTACACGCATCCCTCTTCAGGATATGGTTTCTATCGTAAAATGCATCGTCAGCCTGTCCAATGCAGCCTGTGTAAAAGAAATTAATATGCCGGCAATTACGGATATAAACGCTTAATCGAAATTCCAACAGAATTAAAAAGAATTTCCGTGACAACCAGAGAAGAACAAACATAAAGAGCGCGTTTGAAACGTGCTCTTTGTGCTGCTAAGGAAGTTAACATTTTATAAAAAGGGCTTTAAAATGGCTTAAATTCACTTCATTTTAAAAAAACGTCACTATACTTTAGTCCTTTCCTCCCTGGGCTAGGGTCTTGGACAAAGACTGGGCTTGAGTTTGTTCTGATCAGGATAGATCCACTGTTATACTGCAAAGCGACATACATATTTTGATTAAAGGAGCTATCACAATGAGCACAAATTTTAGCACCATGCCCAGCTTGAATTCAGAGGAGGAAAAGGTTCTTATTCAAAAAGCCAGGCGAGGACTGCTCGTTTTCTTTGCCATGCTCATCCCGCTCTCCATCCTCAGTTATGTACTGATTACGAAAGCACCTATTTTCGGCCTGCTTCTCATGTGGACACCTGGCTTGTCCTCCATCTTCGCCCGTATCGTGCTGCGTGAAGGCATCTCGGATATTTCCCTGCGGATTGGTGGGAAGCAGACACTGAAGTCGTTGCCTTTCATCTTGCTTTTTCCAGTCGTCATTGGTTTATTTGCTTATGGAATCGCATGGGTTACGGGACTTGTTCAGTATGTTACACCAGACTCATTCATTGAGGGTCCATCTGGTGTTATCCTTGCAGGAACGATACTTTTTCAAATGATTGCGGGTACTGCAATCGGTATAATCAGCAGTTCAGGAGAGGAGCTCGGATGGAGAGGCTATATGCTCACTCGACTAATCGACGCCCGTATACCCAGACCCGTGCTGACGAGCGGAATTATTTGGGGGGTCTGGCACCTTCCCGTAATGCTTTTTGCAAATTATTATTCCGGTCCGTATCCGGCCTTATCGGTTATCCTGTTTATGATTTCAGTGACCTCTTTCAGTTATCTGATCAGCCGCTTGCGCTTAACAACGGGCAGCATATGGCCTGCGATTCTCCTCCATGCCTGTTGGAATGCCGTGATCCAGGATGCCTTCGATATCTCTTCCAGTGGCAAGAACGTTCTGCTATGGACTGGAGAATCCGGAATATTGGTGGCGCTCGCCTTGCTGATTGCAGCATGGATGATGTCGAGAAAGCCTCTTGTCATAAGACAGCTATAAACGATTGCTATAGGTGAGGATGTATAAAACTTTTTTTGAAAAGAAGACGCTAGAATTCGGAGAAATGATGAAAATCTATTCATAGGGAAGAGCATCAAACTTAAGATTGACAAAAGCCCGCAAAGTAGCAGGCTTTTCGGTTTTTCATGCTCTATCTTTTATCTTTGACTTTCAAGCTAGATCACTTGTAAGAATGAAGGTTGGCAAATGCATACGAGCTTTTGAGCTTTTGAGCTTTTGAGCTTTTGGATAATTTCATTGCCCTGTTGAACAGCTCATCACTGACAAATCACTTCGAGTCTGTCATGCACTCCACCAGTGCCCTCAGTGAGTAATCGGAGGTTGAACACAGCAGAATGCATCCGGCTGTCTGCGGCAGTGCGGCATCATCATAGGGATTGCGCAGCACCAGATTTAGCAGTGGCTTAACCGCAGCCAAGGCCATCGCCAGTTCCAGTTGACCTGTGAATAGATGGGCATTAAAGGTGCCCTGGATAACGACATCCGCATCAGAAGCTTGCAATACCAGAGATTTTATCTGCTCGGCATCCGGCTTCATTGCACAGTAGCATGTTTCCACAGCCAAGCCTTCATCCTTCAATAGGAAGGCTAACCGGATCTCCGCAGAACCACTATTATCTGCCTGAGTCAACTGCTCCTGCAACGGCAGTATCAGCAAATATTTCATGGAAGCCTTGAGTGGCATCAGGCCCTGCGGGTCTCGGCTAACTTTCACGGTCATACGAGCCAGCATCAGGGCCGCCTCTCCCCACTGCTCTCTGGGAATCGGCTCTGCAGCCGCTTGGTACTGCCGGAATTGGTCATACAGCTGCCGAATACGAAGAACCGATTCGTCGATTTGCTCCTCATTGATTCGCCCATCCCTTACAGCGGCCAGAATACCCGCGATGACCCGGCTCTGAAACTCCGGCGTATGGCACATCAGGATCATATCGTTCCCCGCCTGAACAGCCAGCACACCCACGTCTTCCGGGCTGAAGTTTTTGCGAATGGCCCCCATTTCAATATCATCGGTGCAGATCACCCCCGTATAGCCCAACCGTTTCCGCAGCAGTTCCGTGGCAAAAAAAGGACTGAGTGAGGCTGGAAGTCCGCCGGATTCCGGAATGTTGGGAAACACCAGATGCCCCATCATGATTGAATCCGCACCAGCTTGAATTGCCTCAACAAAGGGAAGCAACGGCCCCCCCATCAACTGTTCAATCGTCAGCTCACATTCAGGCAGAACAATATGCGAATCTCCGCTCACTTGCCCATGCCCGGGAAAATGCTTTGCTGTCACGGCCACACCCGCTTCATGCATCCCCTGGATATAGGCTACGCCGAATTGGGCCACCAGCTGCGGGTCCTCTCCAAAGGAGCGAACACCCACAACCGGATTGTCTATATTCGTGTTCACATCCAGCACAGGTGCCCAGTTCATGGGGATGCCAAGGGCGTGCAGCTCACTGCCAATGATTTTACCGAGCAAACGAGCGGCTTCCGGATCTTCACTTAACCCGACTGCCCGGTTGCCAGGGATATAGGGAAAAAAGGACTTAAACTTGGACAAGGTGCCGCCCTCTTCATCTACCGAAACATAATAAGGCATAGGGCTTCCGTTACCTTCGGCTATGTTCTTCACTTCTGCAAGCAGCGCATGTGTCTGCTGCTCGCTCTCAATATTATGGGGAAAGATGCCGATGCCCCCGAATCGGTGCTGTGCCATTCTGCCGCGAAACTCCGGCTCGGCTCGAGTCGATGGTGTGCCTACTACGCACATCAGGGCAATTTTGTCTTCCAGGCTCATTGCCGTCAGATCAACTGGTGGATGGATTGCGTTCAGACCCAGCTCTTGATAAAGCGTACGCTCGAGATAATCATGCAGATAGAACCTGGATTTCACAAAATGCTCCGCCATATCAGAGGGCTGGTAACGCTCCAGCGCAGCCTTCATCCGAGGCAGGACACCCTCACGCCCGCGGCGGTTTCTCGTATAGTTGTTTTGGAGTGAGCGCCACTCCGCATCGTCTCCGGGATACAGCTCCCAGCGGTAAGCGTACTTATGGATCGCCCTCGAACGATCTGTCGCCACCTCAAAATCATGCATAATCGCGATCAGTTCCGCTTCTTCCTTATGCTCGCGCACTTCGTCCATCAGCTTCCAGATCACATCATAATAATCCTCTACCCTGTAATTGCCGAGAAGGTTGTGTCCGGTAACAGGATTGATGCCATGAAACCGTTCCAGAAACCGGTCGATGAAGGTGGAGGTATTCGCTTTGCGGTTCCAGGCCAAATCCGCGTGCAGCAGCATGGGATACCAAGTGGTTTCAAAAATACCATACGGAACACCGAGGCTGAAAGGCCCCGTCCAGTTGGTAGCAACCACGCAGCCAAGCTTCAACTTGTCGGCTGTCTCTGCCCACTGGAGCAAGTTGTCCGTCCGGTTCGGCAGTACTGGATAATTCTGATGCTCAGCCCAATCAAAGCTGCGGACTGCTGGCGCTCCCATCACTTCAATGCCGAGCGCCCTGAATTTATTGGCATGCGAAGTAACCTCCGCTTCGATATTGCGCCCGTTGTAGATCCAGATCATGGCGACACTTCGCTGATCCAGCTTAGCCAGTTCCTCTGGCGGGCATTTATCCAGCATGTCATGCCAGAAAATCGGCTGTTCCCCCGGTCTGCCGTAAATGCAATCAGACGGTTCAAAAAGGCGATAAAAGCTCGTTCCCGCACGCCTCCAAACTCAGTTTTGCAGCGTTCGCACTCGCATAGGCTGTAGACCTCGTCACACCCAAGGTGAATATAACGCGAATCCGGGTGGGCGTCGATCATCTCCTCGAGTAAAGTGGTTATCAGCCCAAAGGTTTCCGGATGCGAAGGGCAGATCTCTCCGGTGGACTGCTCTGTCTCGCGTAGATGCCGCCAACCTTCGTGGCGTAATACATATTCCAGATGTCCGAAGCTCTGCTGGAGGGGAATGATCTCTATAAAGTTCTCGTGGGCGCTCCGCTTCAGTTCTTCCAGCTGTGAACGACTTAACGCATGCTGTGGATGTGCGAACTCGGGATGTGACTGAAACGGGAACTTATCCTCGTATTCAATCAAAATCGCGTTCGTCTTATAACGGGCAAATTCAGCCAAATACGCTGTCAACAGTTGCGGCTTCGAGAACGTCTGACGCAAGTCAAAGTTCATTGCCCGCAAAGATGTATCCGGCCAGTCGGTGATGGACACCGCCGGGATGACATCATCCGGTCCAAGCAGCTGTACCAAAGTCTGCAATCCATAAAATAGACCCGCCGCATCCAGTGCGTAGACTTCAGCCCTTCCGGCGGACACCTCCAGCTTATACCCTTGTGGACGTCCGGCAAGCCCCACGGGTTCTGTCTCATCTTCTCCGGGGATGGAGCTAACATCAGAGATGACCAGGCCCTTCTGTTGTACGCCCATAACTTCAAGAGCTCCATAAACTATCTGTACTTCTTGGATTTCTTCGGTTTCTTGCGCTTCTTGCGCTTCTTGCGCTTCTTGCGCTTCTTGCGTTTCTTGCGTTTCTTTCGCTTCTTGGGTTTCATGGATTTCTTTCGCGTCATAAACCGCAAGGGCTTGTTGCACCCCATCGACTACCTGCTTCGTTTCCTGCTCTGAGGGACGTTCGATTACTAATAAATAACCTTTTTCTATTCTGGAGCAAGTATATTCCATCCCAGGAAATGCACGGCGGCAATGAATTTCCAATCTGGGATCATCCTGTTCCATCAAAAGACTCCATCTTTCCTCACCATTCAGCCGCAAGGGTTCTCCTTCGCTCGCTGCAATCTGCTTCGGTAGTGGTATCAAGCTCTGCATCGCTCTCCTCCTATTCTCAGCTCTGTGGACAGATCCGGCCATTCTTCCAGCACTGCAAGACACTTAACTTTCCACCATCCATGTTGAAGCTAACGATATCGGCAGGCGCGCCGACCTCAAATCCTGCGGCCTGTTCAAGCCCAAGCAGCCGGGCCGGATGCACCGATGCACAGTCCCAGGCATCGGGAAGCCCGGACAACCCCGCTTCCACAAGATACCCCACCTGATCCGGCAGCATCATCGCCGAGCCAGCCAACAGGTCAGGCTGGCGGGCGAGGTGCAGCCGACCGTCCGTCGTCAATACCACATCTCCGCCGATATGCAGGTGGTAGGAACCTGGTGGCATACCGCTCAGCGAGACGGCATCACTGACCAGAATGGCGCGGTTCCGTTTCATCCGGAGAATTACGGCCAGCACGGACCGTGGAAGATGATGACCATCCGCGATCATGCACCCATACACCTCATCGGCCGCCAGCTGTTCCCACAGGTAGTTCGGATGACGCGGAAGAATCAGGTGTGCGCCGTTGCCAAGATGTGTAGACATTACCGCTCCTGCGGAGACCGCTTCCCTGATCTGCTCTGGCGTAGCTGCCGTATGTCCAATCGAGACAAGAATGCCGGATTCGCAGCACCGGGCAATAAATGAAGCTGAACCAGGCCACTCCGGGGAAAGAGTAATGATGCGAATCAACCCATCGGCGGCATCCTGCCAACGGCTGAAGGCCTCCCAATCAGGCGGAACAATATGCTGCCTTGGGTGGGCGCCGCGTGGGCCATCCTCCGGCGAAATGAATGGGCCTTCCAGATGAATGCCCGCAATTCCCTCGGCAGCATCCCGGTTCAGCCGAACGGCTTTTGCAATGGCGGAAGCCGCCTCAGTCATCCGTTCCGAGCTGTTCGTAATCAACGTCGGGCAATAACTTGTAACACCTTGGCTTTGCAGCTTCCGGGTCAGCTGTATTACCGTATCTGGACACAGCGGTGCTGTGTTCAGATCCAGCCCCCATCCGCCGTTCACCTGTAAATCTACCAGTCCTAGCGCAAGCCAGGGCAGGCGATCTAGGGGAGGCGACATTTCAAGATCAGTAACAGCAGTGATACGTCCCTCTCTGACCTCCACCTCAATGGGCAACCCTGTTCTGTAGTGCTTCCCGATCATTGGCACGCTCACAGGCCGTAGGCTTCCCGGTCTGTGAACATCGTGATTCGAGGATGTGTACGCAGGATGGTGGCAGGACATGCTGTGCTGATCGGATCATGTAAAGCTGCCGCAAGCGCACGTCGCTTGGATGCTCCCGGTACAATTGCGAACAGCTCCCTTCCAGCCATCAACGTTGGCACAGTCAGGGTCAACGCCTCCGCAGGCACATCATCCAGATGGGCAAAGCACCCATCGTTCACCTGCTGACGGCGACAAGCTTCGTCCAGTTTTACCGCTTTGACGATCCTCGAATCTACAAAATCGGCAACAGGCGGATCATTGAAGGCGATGTGCCCATTTTCTCCGATCCCAAGGCAAACGATATCAATAGGAGCCGCACGCAGCAGGTCTCCATATCTCTGACACTCCTGCTCCGCATCTTGTAGCCCACCCAACAGCTCCACCCGCCCAGGCTGCACCCGACTGAACAGCCGATCCGTTAAATATTGACCAAAGCGCTGGGGAGCCGTATCCGCCAGATCCATATATTCATCCATATGAAAGGCGCAGACCCTTGACCAATCGATACCTTGCTCCCGTACCAGACCTTCATACAATTCGTTTTGCGAAGGAGCCGCAGCGAACACCATGCGTACCTGACGCTCCGCATCCTGAAGCAGCTGTCTTAATCTGGCCCCAACCGCAGCCGCAGCCGCAGCTCCCATCTGATTCCGATCCGCATAAACCTGCACAGACATATGCTCAACGATATGAGTCCTTAGCGGTTCCACCAAGTCATTCACATTCATGTGCTTCCTCCTCCTTCAAGCCATTGCTTGCCTGCTTGTTCAATTGCTGGCATTCAACATCAGCAGCGTTGTATGCGGCGAATCATGACCTGCTGCGTAGTAATAGCCATTGTAACGGATTCTGCGAGGTTCAAAACCTACCTGTCTGCCCGGTCCCACCGCTTCCGAGACAAGCGTCACGCTCCCATCCACTCCGGTTGTCCCGCTGGTGTAACGCCCCGCCGCATAAGTAAATCTCCCTTCGACTTTCGCCCCCGAAATTATTGCGCCTGTATCATAATCTCTGACCTTCAGAGTGACAGATACCCCTGATCCGCCATAGACCAGATTCATGTCCGTTACAATCAGTGGCTTCAATGAGGTACTACCAGTGGTCGACGACACTTCATCAGTGAGTGGCCCGATATTGCCACGCAAATCGCGGGCTGCAATACGGTAGTAATATGTCGTATCCGGCAGCAGTCCCTTGTCCTGGTAATTCAGGGCGCGGGCGAATCCGACGATATCCGCAGGAGCAGGCGTGAAGCCCTGCACGGTGCTCCGATATATCACATAGCGTTCCACTTCCATGTTATCCGAAGCCATTCCATAATTCAGATGTACAGTCTGATCATCAGTGGTCTTGATGGAAGGAACCCCTGAAAGGGCAGAAGGGGCTTCATAGTCATCCGGCGCTGTCCAAATTACGCCACCTGGCCCCCAATAAGAAGGAAGTGCCCGGTAGGAATCATAGTGATGGACGGCAATGCCGCCAAAGGCGCTGCTCTGCCCGTAAGCTGCATACACCTTATCCAGCTCGGCTTCCATGTGGATACGCCCCTCCTCCCAGAAGGTAATGGTCTCCGGGTCTCCGCTATTGGCGATATCCAGGGTTTCCACACCAATCACAACGGAATTCGGCTTGCCGATCTGATCCGCATAAGCCAGCTCTCCAGCAGCCCCGGCAATAATACCAGCGGAGCCATCCGCCGTATCCCGGTAATCCATAATGGAGATATAGTCGGAGAGATCCTGAACATGCTCGGACAGCCATTTGTTGGAGCCATTCCATGAAATATTTGCTGCTTGATCCGATGTGTCATACCACTTGGGCACAGCAGGGCCGAACGGAAGCCGAATTCCTGCGGTATCCCGGCGACTAATCATCTTTTGCAGGCCATCCAGATATTCCTTCTGCAAGAAATGACTTGGGTCTTTAAAGTCGGGAGAGATATAAGGCTCAATATCCACATTGATGCCGTTAAACTTCTCCGTATCCCCCGCTGCAAGATTGTAATTGATTACCTGCTCCATTTCCTGCACGGCATGATGGTGATATTTCTCGTAAGCGCCCATATAGGCCGGCGTAGTGCCGCCTGCAATCAACGCATGAACCTGCAGATTTTTGCTGTGCGCCCAGCTCACGAAAGAACGCAACTCCACTTCCTGCGCCTCCAGTGCATCGTATCCGGCATAACCGCCCACTGCAAAATAAAGCGTCTGGACCGGTGTTTGGCCGAATGTCTGCGTATCGGCAATGAATGATTCCAGCACCTGGCGCGATCCAGGGTTCAGCAGCAGCTTATAGCTCTCCGGTTCCCAGATCCACATGGCCCGCTCCTGTACAGGAAGAGGAACGGCAGTCTCATGCGTCCCGGTCCCCACCTGAGCATACACCGTCGGGCTATAACCATAACGCTCCGGTGCACTGGTCGCCCTGGCCTCCAGACTGACCGTGCGATCGCCAAGTCCCGCCGTGTCCCAGGTGTATACATACGCAGAGCCTTGCTGAACGGCCTCTTCCCATGGCCCGCGATTCACCCGAACCTCTACCTGTAAGATCGGCAGAGGCGAGCTGGTTTCGACAGAGATCTCCACCTGACCGCTAAGAGACACGCCCTCAGATGGCCCCGTGATCGTTACTTCGGGAACAGCAGCTGCCGGGTTATTAACGGTAAGGGTAGCAGGCGCTCCCCATACCCCGTAACGGGTGGACGTATCCAGTCCACGAACCACCAGTTCCACAGTCCCGTTATAGGCTGAGGTATCCAGCATATAAGACCAGGTGCCGCTGTCATCCCCATCCGGATCATGTAATACCACTTCGAATTGAGCCGTTCCGTCCACAAACAATCGAATGTCATACAAGTCGGTATAACTGCCCCCAATTTCCACCAGCCCTCCATCCGACACATACCCGCCCGCCGGCGCGTCCAGTGAAATTGAACCCGCCGCTTCTGCCTTGCCAGGGACAGCTATTCCAATCGTCACCATACAGAACAACAGAAACAATCCCAGTCTGAATCCGGAGTACACACGCAGATGCTGCTTTTTCATAAGCGAAGCCTCCTTTTGCCATTCTGTAATGGTCTAGGATTCCTGTGCCGTACAGTCGCTCATTTCGCGCTCAGCTGAACATTCTGAACACGATCATACGCTTCCTTATAGGTGCTCAGCAGCTTATCTACTCCGAGATTGTTAATCTCCTCTACATACTTCTCCCAATCTGCCAGACTCCGGGAACCCGTAACAAATTTGGCAAAGCTCTCGTCACGGTGCTTCTTGATCGCCTGACCGGTAATGGATATGACCTCATTTTCCACTTCTGTAAAAGCAGGTCTTGGCTGCATTGCGGGGGGATCATATTTGACCGCTTCTTCATAGGCATGCTTCAGATCGTCAGAGAACAGCGATAAGTGCGCATTGAAATCAATCCAGGTATAGGTCCCGCTGGTCTGAAGCCCTGTCTGCTTGCGCATTTCAATGACATCGTTATACTCCGGCTTGAACTTGATCGTATCGCCTTCCTTTATAAAGGTCTCGCCCTCTACACCCCAGCTGCTCAGCGTACGTCCTTCCTCCGAATAGAAAAAGTCCATGTACTTCATCACATCATCAATGTTCTTGGAGGTCGAGGCCACCGTCAATCCGCCTTCCATATAATGAAAATACGGATTTAATTGTTTGCCACCTGAAACGCCTGCCGGAGGGGCCATAAACTGCATGTTGAACTCCGGATTCTCCTGCTGCATGGCATTATTGAAAAAATCAATCCGGCTGATATAATCAATGGTCACAAATGATTTTCCAGTCGAGACCATATCCTGCCACTGCTTGGTTTGCAATGATAAGAAATCGGGCGGGACCAACCCTTCATCGTAAAAACTTTTCCACATCCCTACCATGGCCTTGTAGTTGTCTTCAGTCGGTCCATAACGCCATTGCTTCTGGTCAAAATCATAGTAGGCACCCTCACCCGTTCCGTAGTTCACCGTCATATTGGCATTCATCTCATCCGGGATCTGACCGTAGCGAATCGAGAGCGGGTAACTGTCCGGGTATTTCTCCTTCAGCTTCTTCAGCGCCGCATGCAACTCTTCATAGGTTGTTGGAACCTGAATACCTTCCTTGTCAAAAACATCCTTGCGGTACATCCAGATCATGCGATTCGTCTCGCCGAAGCCCTGATTCGGGAACATATACATTTTGCCGTCGGCGGACAAGGCAGCCTTTGCCTCCTCGGGATACTGCTTCATCCATGCCTTCAGATTTGGCATACTGTCCATGTACTCCATCAGATCCACCAGTGCGCCCTGCTGACCAAACTTGTTCGAATCCTTGCGATTGGGCATATACATCAGATCAGGCAGCGCTTTGGAGGCAATCGCCAGATTCAGGCTCTCATCCAGCTTGCCCGAAGGTGTCTGCACTTCCAGCGTGACACCCGTCTTCTCCTTCAGCCAGCTCCAGATGGGCCAGCTCTTGGAATAGGGGAATGTGGCATTGTTGTCCAGCAGGGCCGTGAAGGTCTTTGCTGCCCCGGTGGAGTTATTTCCAGTGCTGTTCCCCTTGGTATCTGTTTGCGGGTCGGCACCGTTGCCGCCGCTGCACCCTGCTACCATCGTTACTGCAATCAGCAGGGGAAGTATTACCGATTTCCATTTGCCCATAAGCTTCTCTCCCTTAATCTGAATTCGCGGTGCATTTCATGCCTCACTTAGCCTTTGACCGCACCAACCATGGCTCCCTTGACGAAATACTTCTGTACAAACGGATAGATGACCAGAATCGGCAGGGTTGAGACCATAATGGTCGCATACTTGAGCGATTCCTCCACTACCAGGTTATCTCCCCCAATGGATGTTACGTCGCCTGAGCTTGCGCTGCCGGCCAGCACGAGATTACGCAGCAGCACCTGGAGCGGAAATAAATCGGGAGACCTTAGATAGAGCAGCGGAAAGATAAAGTTGTTCCACATGCCCACGGCATAGAACAGGGCAATCGTGGCAAAGGATGCCTTGGACAGCGGCACAATGATACGAATGAAGATGCCAATATCGTTCAGGCCATCCATTCGGCCCGATTCCTCCAGCTCTTTGGGGATGCCTGAGAAAAACGTGCGCATCAGAATGAGGTTCCAGGTGCTGACTGCCCCCGGAAGAACCATACCCCATACGGTGTCCACCAGATTCAAGGAACGGACCACCAGGAAGGTTGGAATCATCCCACCGCTGAAAAACATCGTAATGACAATCAGGACGGTGAAGCTATTGCGCAGTGCCATGTCTTTTCTGGACAGTGCATAGGCTCCGGTGGATGTAACCACCAGCGAGATCAGTGTGCCAAGCACGGTATAAATGATTGTGTTTCGGTAAGCCGTCCAGATTTGCGGATCGCCCAGCACCAATTTGTACATGCTCAGATTAAAGCCCTTGGGCCAGAAGGAAATATTGTTTTGGATGACGTTTACGTTGCTGCTGAGGGAAACCGCGAGCATATGAAGGAACGGATAAAGTGTGACCACCACAACGAACAGCAGAATCAGGGATGCCACAACGTTGAACCAGGAAAATCGGAGTGAGTTCACGCCACACCTCTTTCTACCATAGACTGGTCTCACTTAATCGACGGCTGAGCCAGTTGGCCGTATAGATGAAAATCAGGCTGATGACTCCCATGAACAAATCAATGGACGCACCATAGCTGAAATTCCCCTGTACCATGCCTACCCTGTAGACATACGTGCTGATGATATCCGCTGTATCGTAGATCGCCGGATTCTGCATCAGGAAAACTTTCTCGAAGCCGATCTCCAGCACTTTGCCGATATTCAGTATCAACGTAATGACGATCGCAGGAGATATACCGGGCAGTGTAACATGCCAGATTTTGCGCAATCGACTTGCTCCGTCCATATCCGCGGCTTCATACAACTGCGGATCGATGGCCGTCAACGCGGCCAGATAAATAATGGTCTCCCAGCCGATATGCTGCCAGATTTCCGACAGGACGTAGATGCCCCGGAACAGCCCGGGTTCATTCATGAAATTGATCGGTCCAATGCCGATACCTGCGAGCAAATTGTTAATGAGCCCTCCGGTTGGGGACAGGAACATAATCACCATACTCGCCACAATTACATTCGAGATGAAATGTGGCAGATAGCTGACCGTCTGTACAAAACGCTTGAATGCTGCCTTCCGTACCTCATTCAGCAGAATGGCCAGCAGGATTGGGGCCGGGAAGCCAAACACCAGCTTATACAATCCAAGCAGAAACGTATTCTTCATCAGCGGCCAAAAATCGGGATTTTCCAGAAACATCCGGTAATATTTGAATCCCACCCAATCGCTGGCCCAGATTCCTTTAAACAGATTGTAATCCTTGAACGTGATGACCAGACCAAACATCGGCGCATAGCGGAAGATCAAATAATACAGGAGGCATGGCAGGAATAGCAGCCATAGCGCCTTGTTCCTGTTCCAGATTCTGATCAAACGCGACTTCCGCCGAGGCGGCCGGTGCGCTTCCTTATGCAGTGTGCGCTGCGTTACGCTAGCATCAGCCATCGACATGCCCCCTCTTGCTTAGATGAGTTAAATTGTCTGGTATGTCAGCTAACTTACCCTGAAATTCCGGGGTTCGTATTCGAATTATAGCTATAAACCTTTAGAAAGCGCTATCTACATGTTATATAACTTTTCGCCTTTACTCCTTTTTTCCAGATATCCGCGTATAATTCAGTAAAAGTGTATATTGTTTGTGTCAGCTTTATGCCGCTATGATAGGATTAAACTACTCGATCCGGGGCTGTACTCAAGGGGGAATGTCATAATGAAGGGACTGCTTACAAGCAAATTTGCGCTGAATGGACTGTTTGTCAAGCTAATGCTGAGCTTCCTCAGTGTCATCCTGATTTTGGCTTCATTTAATCTGTTCTCCCATCTGTACTTAAGCAACAAGGTCTATCAGGAGATGGTCAGACAAAATGAACTGGGCCTTGCACAGACCGTTGAAGGGTACGAAAATCACTTCCGACTGACCCAGAACATGATTCTGGCTCTCACTCAATCGGATACCTGGACCGCCAATCTGGGCATTTTGAGCCACATCAAGGAGAACCGCCGTTACGATATTCCCGCAGAGGTGAAGTCTGACCTCTCCACGCTGTATTCCAATCCTTTTCTGCATATCGACAATTTCATTCTTTATTTCAAGCAAGAAGACTATGTGCTGGAGAAGGAAGGTCTTAGCAGTGCCAGCGATATGTTCGGTAAATATTATTATAGTAAAGAATACCCTCCGGCTTACTGGAAAACGCAAACGATGAACAACCAGTTCCTGAAAGTCATGCCTGCCGCAGCTTTTACGGAAAATACCGTTCACTCATCCCGCTCTCTCGGTCAACTGATGCCGGTCATGATGAAAGCCATTCCCTATGAAGATGTGTACGGCATTGTTATGCTGGATCCACAGCGTATGCAGGACACATATGGCGATGCCGCTAATAATCCGTTCTACATTCTGGACAACGAGGGACGCCTGCTTTTTACCACGATGGAGGGGGAACTGCAGAATCCGCAGCTCCCTGCGGACGGAAGCAAACATGAACGCATTGGGGATCAGTATTACTTCTATGAAAAAGGCAAACAAACCGGGTTTACTTATGTCCGGGTCACCCAGGCCGCGGTAATCGCTGCGGAAATGCGAGGCATGCAGCTGCTGCTGGCTTTCCTGCTTGGCGCTGCTGTACTGATTAGCGTGCTCTCCTCCCTGTTTTTCAGCTTACGATTAAACCAGCCGCTCCAGCGCCTTATTGCCGCGCTGGACCGAAATCCGGACAGCGGACCTAACAAATGGAGCAGTGTAAAAGAATTCGCCATGATTGGCGACCGCCTAAGCTCCATTCTGGAGAATAGCCGTTACATTCAAAGCGACCTTGCGCAGAAGAACTCTCTCGTACGCCAGTACGCTTATATTCATAAAGTGAAGAATATCCCGCTCAGCTCCTATCTGGCGGAGCTTGAGGATACCCAGCAATCCGAACAACCCTATGTCTCCATTCTGTTCAAGGTGGGCTTCAAATCCCAGCCGGATGAATTCGGGCAGCATACCCTGTTATTATGGAAGCTGATTCAGAGCCTGTTCACCAGCCACAAAACTAATAGCGTTGCCATTCAGCCTGAGCAGGACCAACTGCTCCTGCTGCTGTTCGATCCGGGTCCGCAGAGCGGTATTTTGCAGGCGCTCGATACACTGAAGGAGCTGCTGGCTGTCGAAGAAACCCTCTATCTCACCATCGCGGTAAGTCCCGTATATTCCGGTGAAATTCCGTTTACCGATGCGTACAGCAACCTGTCCATGCTGTTGAAAGAGCGCAGGCTAAATGGGGAGACGCAGGTTATTGTGGAGCCGCGGGCTTCTTCGTCAAATGCTTTTCATGTGAAGGTCACCTATGGGGAGGAACTGCACAACCTGCTGCAATCTGGCAATGAAGAGGCCGTATTCGCTTGGCTGGACCGCCAGCTGGAACAACTGCAGCATAAGGATGCAGCCGCAGAAGACTTCCACACATTTGCAATCGGCGCAGTCGAACAAATGGGCAAGACAGTGATGAAGCTGAATTTGACGCATATCGAATCCGAGCTTCGCTCTTCTCCTCCGGGAGAGGCATTTGCTGGTTTCCATTCCATGCAGCAGTACAGGGAATGGCTTCAGGCTCTGGCTCAACCGGTACTTGAGGCAGTACGAAGCCAGCTGGAAACGCGTGATCCGGTCATCACCTTTGTGCTGGACTACCTGGATCATCATTATGGAGAAGATATTAATTTGAATATTGTCGCCGACAAGTTGAATTTAACATCGGGGTACCTCTCCAGTATTTTCAAGGAAAAGACGAATATCAACTTCAGCGAATATCTGAACAATCTGCGGGTTGAGCGGGCCAAGGAACTGCTTGTGAATGTAGATCTGCGAATTCAGGACATTGCGACACAGGTCGGCTATCAAAATGTGAATTCATTCATCCGCATGTTCAAACGTCGGTATGGGCTGACCCCCGGAGAATACCGCAAGCGTCATGCGGGTAATGAGCCATTCATCTCCTCCAGCCATGGCTAACCAGATGTGAGCGGGCAAGAACCGAAGATTGTAAATACACCAGCGTCCGCTCGAAAGCAGGCGCTGGTGTACTGTCTGTCTACATTAGAATTTTGGACAGGTGCACATGAGCCATCGAAGGGATTCGCTGTTCTTCAGGAATATTCTCATAGAGAAGATGTCCTTTCCCTGCTTTAACCATTCGTTCACGCATGGCAGCAATACGGCCTTTACTGTGATCAATAAAACGAAAATCCACCTGTCTCAAATTTTGCATTTCGGTCATACGCTCAAAAGTTTCTGCCTTTATCCCCTTATGTATTTCTTTAAGTTCCAGCACCTCCAACCCGTCCGCAGTCCACAGGTTCTCAATCTCTTGCAGGGACTTCATGAAATCCAGTTCAAGCTGCCGCAGATTCTTCATGTGTGAGAAGTCACACAACTGCTCAATTTTGGGCAATGACAGATGCAGAAAGACTAGATGATGTAGTGCCCCCAATGCATCAATCTCGGTCAGATTCTTCACGGACGACAACCTTAGCATGCGGATATTCGATTCAGCCAGTACTTTGAGTGAACCATTCAATGTACAATGATCCATTGCCAAGTAATCGATCAACGGCAGGTCCATAACAAAATCAAGCTGATCAATAGCACAGTTCAAGACGAGGGTACTCAGTCGAATACAGTCTTCGATGGGAGACAGATCGGAAAATTTCCCGCTAAGTGCAAGGTAATTTAAGTATTTATAATTCTGGATAAAGTCCAAATTTTGCTTTTTAGGTGAGCGAATGTTCAGAAACTCCATCTTTTGCAGCGCACTCAGTACATTCAAATCCTGTGGCTGTTTGATATCCAGCTGCAAAGCGGTGACATGTTTTAAACCAGCAAGTGTCTCCAGAAACTCTTCTGAATACCGCTCCTTCACATCTATGTTGGATACATTTAAAATCAAATCGGGTCGTGTGGCAAACACATGTTCATCCAGTTTCCTCAGATCACGCACCTCGTCCAGCCCGACAACAAAACTAATCGTTGCCCGATTCCGCAGTTGAATGATAGCCTTGTTCATTTTGTCCTCGTTCCAGGGAACTCCCCTCATCGAAGCGGCCCAGGGTTCGTTCATTATTGGTCACCCTCCATTTCAATAAATTGATTTACCTATTCCCAATTCGTCCCATATATCGGGATTATCAATAATCTGATTTTCTCCTCTCACAGTGGAATCATAGCTATCCTTTGCACCAGTATACCAATCGACAATAACTAACTTTCCATTCAAATTTTGTACAAGAAATTCAGTAGGTTCAGCAAAGTTACCCAGGTCTTTTTTGACATGTGCATTCAATTTAAAATAGAAAAAACGTTGATCCCTTTCATAAAAGTCTGCTTTTTCAGCATCAATATCAACGTCTGTCACTTGGTTATAAGTAAGCTTGTTTTTGCGAAACAAACCATATTGAGATGTAATTTTATTTTGCGTATATTGCTTAAGGTTCTCATTGTCGATGTAGGTATCCAAATCAATGTCCGTGCCGTTCCAAATCGCCTTATAATACTCAGATAGAGCTTGCGCACACATTTGATAAGCCGTTTCAAAGTCCTCAGCAGATAGCACACTTTTGTCTTCAGCTACAAAATCGGAGGCATTTTTTGTTGAACCACCTTTTGTACTCTTCGGAATTTGTATGTTTTTAGCATCCTTCACATCGATATCTCTCACAGCAACAGCAGTGTCATCTTGGTCGGTACTAGTATTAGTCTGCTCGCATGCGCTAAGGGTTAATAGTATTAACAGTAACAGGTAAACACGTTTCATTCCTTCTCCTCCAGTAAACATAGATAATTACCACTAATCGTTGAAGCAGAATTTGACGAATATAACGAACAAGCTCACGCCATAAGTTTCATACTCTTCTATTTTAAGGGTAATTGCACGAAAAATCATATCATTTATACCAAATAAGTTGAGGCGAGCCTTGGCCCAGCTCCGTAGAAAATGAATTAAACCCCCGCATAGCTTCATGCGAGGGTTCAACATTTTAAAAAGAATGGTGCCTCATGCTTCAATTACTCTACACGGAAGTAGTCGAAATCAACAAACCCTCCCGTGGACTTGGTTGCATAATTGAACAAAGCAAAACGGTAGCCCATAAAGTGCGGCAGCGTATAAGACATCTGCAGCGTGTTTCCGATGGTTGTCCAGTTAGTACCTTCCAGACTATACGCAAAGTAGGCTTTGTCCGTTTGATTGGTGAAATCGCACATCACCCGGAAGTACACCCTGTTCTGGTTCAACGGCACACTGGCCACCTCGGTCGTCGTTCCCGAGCCAGCATTGACCATGACGATGGATTTGGCATTCCCCGACACCTTCACGCCGACGAAGCCGTACCTCGCTTGAAAAGCGGCAAGCCCGGCATAATCGCCGTCCTTCATGCCTGCTGTTTCCATCGCCACCATACCTGTGCTTTTCGGTCCGAACGTTCTTTGGGTCAATGTATTTCTGGCCTCCAGAATGCTGGGACTTACTTTACCCGTTGTCAGTCTCATGAAGCCGGAGCGCTGTGTCAGCGACCAGTTGACCGGATCAGGATTGTGATTCCACTGCCAGAATTTCGCAAGACCTGTGCTTGTTCCTCCAGTCGCAGCAGTTGTATTGAATGAAACATCGTCTACATAGAAATCCATCAGATCATTGGCAGGGTCTGGATTCGAGCTGTACGGCGTCTCAAGAAATACGAAGGTCTGTGACAGGTCCGCATTAGCCGGAACCGTGTACGTTCCCTGAATCGTACCCCATTGCCCCCGGGTCAGCGTCGCACTGCCCATAATGGAAATGCCCATATAGCTCGGCCCATTCTGAATGCTCAAGTTGAACGTTTTGGTTGCGGGACCGGTCGTGTATTTTACTTTTGCCGAAAAGGTATACATGCCGCCCTGCGTCACCTTGCCCGTAATCACCTGTTTCACCCCGCCAGCCGTCTGTTGTCGGCCACTGACCAGCAAGCTTTTGGAGCCGCCAAAAAACTCTGAGGAGGTAGCCGCAATGGATGCCGTATTGTTGCTGGTCCACGGACTCAGGCTGGCCTCTTCGAAACCACCGTTGACTAATAACGGCTGCACCGAACCCGTATCTGTGCCCGATCCGGCGTTAAATTCGTCAGAGCCATAAATCTTTTTCGCCGGATACCCCTCCACTGGAACATTCATCGTCAGCGGAACCTTGCCATTCACGCCAAAGACAGGCCAGTTGTCAGACCATGTTACCGGAACAAGGTAAGGAATACGTCCGACTGCGCCGCTATCTCTGAAGAGCAGACCATACCAGGAACCTGCGGCTGTATCGACAATTCCTCCCTGGGCAATGCCTGAATCCCTTAGTACAACACGGCCTGTATACGGCCCGGTCAAGCTGTCCGCACGATAGACAATTTGAACGCGACCATCCCCTGTAGGCCAAGCGATCAGAAACACATAATACTTCCCGTTAATCTTCTGAATGTGGGCACCCTCAGCCTTCACAATGAAATTCGAGCCAGCCACATTGCTGGCGTTGGCAATAAGAACCTGATTCAGGCCGCCCGCTTTGACTGCCGTTGCCTCCGCATTAAGCTCAACGATGCTGATATTGTCAGTACCATGGACCAGAAATACCCGCCCGTTGTCAAAAAGCAGGGAAGCATCGTGATAATAGCTGCCCAAAGTAGCTATTGTCCATGGGCCTGTCTCAATATTGCTGGTCTTATAGATATAGGTTTTGCCCGTAGAGAGCGAGCTAAAGGCTACATAATAGACACCGTTGTTATATCTCAGACTGCTCGCCCAGGAGCCTCTTCCATATTCATTCAGACTATTGTTCAAATTATGGGAGTCGGTGTTTGCATACGTATCATAGACATAATTCACAATTTCCCAATTCACGAGATCGTATGATTTCATGATTGGTACTCCCGGGTTCATATGCATCGTGGTACTGGTCATATAATACGCATTGCCTACCCGAATCACGTCGCTATCCGGCACATCGGCATGAATTACGGGATTGCTAAACGTCGTAGCCGCCGAAGTGGGAGCCACGGGAAACGACATGACAAACAGCGGTAGAACCAGTAATAAAAGGCCTATCCTCTTCCACATTCGCATGCCTCCTGATCGTTCTCAGAATCATTGAAACATATGCCAATCACAGGAATTTCAGATCTTATAATGAATGATCACAAGGAATATTCGATATAATCCACATACGCATCCCATGTCCCGTTGTCCGTGGTCACGATCAGCTTGACCTCCTGGTTACCCGTTGCATGTGTAATGTTGGACAGGGTTTGAACGGTTGGCGCCGTTCCAGTGAAATAAAAGGAACCATGTGTTACACCGCCAATGACCAGATCCACTCTTGCTGTACTGCTGTTATTGGAAGCCCCACGAACCGAGAATTGATGAGTTGGATTGCCAAAGTATTGGTTATACGCCACAGCATCCTGATTAGCATATAAAGCTACCCCGTTGAAGGGGGAACTGATCGTTCCCGCATATGGACCACTAATGGTCATACTCTCGGCTTCAACCTTGGTGACCGGATTGCTGGATGTGTTGTTGCCAAACTGCCAGTAATCCAGATTGAACAGATTAGCACCGCCTGTACCCGTGAACACCAGATACAATCGGTGTACACCTGTGGCATTATTTACGGTGGTTTGAACTTCCTTCCAGGTCTGTGCACCACCCGTTGAAGCTACATTAAGCGTGCCTACAAGTGGGCCTGTCGCGCTGTCGAGACGAACTTCGATTTTGCCGCCTACGGTTGAAGCGACATTGGCTTTGAAGGTATTAGCGCCAGCAGAACCAAAGTCCACGTTACCCACGGCAATCCAGTCGCCATTATGAATATTCGTGACATTCTGGTTGCTGAACGGTCCACCACTAGCCTGAGATGCCTCGGTTGTGATTCCCGCTTGCCATCCAATCGTCTCAGCCTCCACCCGGTTATATGGGTTCAGATTGGCGATCTGCGAAATGCCCGCTAGGTTGCCCTGCACCTCCTGGATCGTGCCATCCGCATTATGCACCACCCTGTTGATATTCGGCGAACGGTATCCCTTGCCATCACCATGCTGAGCTTTACTCACCGTTTGGGCATGGTACACGGTGTACCACTGGTTATTGAAATTAAATACAGCATGGTGATTGTTCCCGCCAACACCGAAGAAGGCATACGGATTTTTCAAAAAATGACCTTTGTACGTAAACGGACCCATAGGACTGTCACTTACCATGTAACCAATCTCTCCTGCCGGATAGGCAGCCGGGTGTGTGCTTGAAAAGTTAATGCAGTACGAGTAATAATATTTACCGTTGTACTTATGAATGCCCGAATCCTCGAACAAATAAGGCGCATCAATGGTGACCGCACTGCCAACGACACTGGTCATATTGTCTCCCAGCCTGAGCACACGGGCCGTTTTGGGATTCGCAATCGAGGCTGGATCGGAAGTATTCGGTATGCCCCCACCGACATACAGGTATCCTGTACCATCATCATCAACCAGCACTGCCGGGTCAAAAAGCCATGTCACACCTGACATGCCTGGCGTACCGTGTGTTACCAGCGCCTTGCCAAGCGGGTCGCTCCACGGTCCAATGGGTGAATCCGCCGTAAGCACACCAATGCCTGATGCACTGTTCGCAAAGTAAAGAAAGAACTTGTCCTTTCCTGCTATGCTTTTTTTGGCAACGGCCGGAGCCCAGGAGCCCCAGGCCCACTTGGCAATACCTTGCCCGTTATTGGCATTATTGCTGCCTGCCACCGGAATGGCCCCGTGGTCTGTCCAGTTCACCATGTCGGCAGAGGATATGACATGAACTTTATTCAGCATGCTGAAGTCATTTTCTTTTACCGTACCATTACTGTTGTACACATAAGAATCACTTGACATATAGACGTAGACTCGGCCGTTGTGTACCAGCACATAAGGATCGGCTCCCAATTTATGATCCATGAGCGGGTTCGCGTTTCCAGGAAGCTTTGCTAGAGGCTGATTGGCAGCATGGGTGATTCCCATAGGCAAACCACTAAATATCAGAACAAATGCCATTAAAAATATCAACCGTTTTCGAATCATTCATTTCCCCTCCAATTTGAATTGAATTTGTTTTAAAGACGTGAATCCTTGATCGCTCACCTCCCTTCTCGCAGAGTGCCTCCTGGAAAAACGTTAGCATATATGGTTTAAGTCGAGCCTCTCTCAACCGGTTCTGCAAGGTTCATCATGGCTCAGACAATAACCCTTGAATAAATCTGAAGACCGGAGAATGAAATCACAGCAAGTTATATAATTACTCCGGTTGTTCAATGCAAACGCTTTCAATATGATGGAATAAAAAAACGCTTTTAGCGGATTTGATACAGAGTGTTGTTTTAATGTAATTATTTTCTATATATAGAAAATAATTCTTTAATTAGAGATATCATAACATACTATATTCAAAATACAACTATTTTCTAAGCTTTATCTTCAACGTTTGGAAGTGCGGTGCATGAAGATCATCTGCCTCTCTTCTCATTTGACCTTTCTCCATTTATGATAGAAATAGTGAGAATAGAAAGACAGAATCAGTTATGGGAGCTGTGTAATCATGAAGTTTGCTAAACGTATGGAACATTTCAGTGAAGGGATATTCACCCGTTTGCTGGAGATCAAGAGGCAACGACTGGAGAATGGAGAACCTGTCATTGATCTAAGTGTAGGTACACCCAATATTCCCCCGGCCCAACATATCATGACGGCTTTATGCGAGGCAGCAGCAGATGCTTCAAACTATACATATGCTGTAAATGATCAGAGCGAATTGCTGCAGGCAGTCAGTGAATGGTACAAGCGGCGTTACCATGTTGAACTGAACCCGAAAACCCAAATTTGCTCCTTGCTTGGATCACAGGAAGGCCTTGCCCACATTTCGTTGGCGATTGTTGATGAAGGAGATCTGGTCCTTGTACCCGATCCTTGTTATCCGGTCTTTGCTGATGGACCTCTACTGGCAGGAGCCGAGCTGTATTATATGCCCCAAAAAGAAGAACACGGGTATGTTATTCAACTCCAGGACATTCCTGAAGCGGTTGCGCGCAAAGCAAAATTCATGCTTGTATCCTATCCGAACAATCCGACGACAGCGATGGCACCCGATCAGTTCTATCTGGATCTGATTGAGTTTGCCAAGAAATATGACATTATCGTTCTCCATGACAATGCCTACAGCGAGCTGGTGTTCGATGGGAAAACGTGCGGAAGTTTCCTAGCTTATCCCGGCGCGATGGATGTTGGTATTGAATTCAACTCGTTATCCAAAACCTATGGATTGGCCGGGGCACGGATCGGCTTTTGTGTGGGGAACCCGGATGTGGTATCTGTGCTTAAAAAGCTGAAATCCAACATGGATTACGGCATGTTTCTTCCGATTCAAAAGGCAGCCATTGCTGCAATCACAGGGGATCAGAGTGAAGTTGAGCGGGTTAGAGATATCTACGAGGAGCGCAGAGATGTCCTGTGCGAAGGATTCACCAACCTCGGTTGGCATATCGCCAAATCCGAAGCCACCATGTTCATCTGGAGTCGGATTCCAGACCACTACGATACCTCAGAACAGTTTGCCATGGATTTGGTTACACAAGCGGGTGTAATCGTAACGCCAGGAAGTGCCTTCGGCCCTTCCGGTGAAGGATATGTGAGATTCGCTTTGGTTCAGGATAAAGAAACGTTGCAGCAAGCGATCCTATCGGTAGATAACAGTGGAATGCTGAAAAACAACTCCGTTATACCACAATAAGAGTTCTGCGTTACTTGTCAGAGATATCCCCCACTGTAGATCAGGGGGATTTTTATTATTTTTAGGCCGGGTAACAAAAGGGGATACCTGACTTGATCAGACATGCGGAACAAACAGGTAAACAATGAAAAGCCTGCTCAATGGCAGGCTTCCTGAATTTAAAAATTATATTGACTTGCGCAAGTTGGAACGATACATCAGATACAGGAAATACGGTGTGCCAATGATCGCAATGAGTATTCCGGATGGAATCTCTGTTGGCGCCATGACAGTTCTCCCGATCGTATCGGCCAGCACCAGCATGACAGCCCCCGCCAATGCGGATAAAAACATCGATCGTCTTAATTTGTGTCCCGTGAGCAAGCGAACCATATGGGGTGCAATAAGACCGATAAAGCCGACAGTCCCTACACAGGCAACAGCCCCTGCTGCTAGTAACACCCCTGTCGTCATTGCTAGTAATCGTGTTCGCCGCACGCTCAGTCCAAGTCCTGATGCGCTATTGTCGTCGAATACCAACAATTCAAATCTGCGAGCCAACCACCAGGCTACCGGAACCAGAATAATTAAAAACAGGCCGATAATTTTAACCTGATCCCAGGTCCGGGCATAGGTACTCCCTGTTAGCCAGATGTATCCACTACTACCGTATACCGCACCACGGACAATCAGAATCTGAATTCCTGCTCCTGCAATGGCAGACATCGCAATTCCCAGCAGCACAACCGCAGATGGGTTCAGCCCTTTTTTCCAAGAGAGGGAGAAAACAACTACTGCGGCGATGGCTGCACCGATGATTGCCGCGATCGGCAGCAAATACATAGGAAGACCCGGGAACAAAATGATGACCATCATTGCTCCAAGCCCTGCACCAGAGGATACCCCAACAATTGAGGCATCCGCCAGCGGATTACGTACCGCCATCTGAATGAGCACACCGCTGATCGCCAGTGCAGCCCCTGCACCTGCGGCAACTAGCGTACGCGGAATTCGAAGTTGAACCAACGCAGAGAATAGTCCATCTGATTGGAATAGACTTGGTAACAGATCAGCCAGCGGAATTCGCATACCGCCAAACATGGTACTTAGCAAGATCAGCACTACAGTGATGACCGAAAATATGACAGCCACTGGGCCGAATGCAAAGCGACGTGAAGGTGTTCCTGTGCTCATTGAAGTGGACATGCCCGACCCGTTCGCTGCCTTCATGCGTGTGAGTACAAGCCAGATCAGCCACGGTGCACCAATAATCGCCATTACAGCACCTGTCGGCAGCTCCATGCTGGAGTTATGCACCATCTTGGCGAGTACGTCCGCACCAACCAGGAGAGCCGCTCCCCATATAAAAACACCGGGCAGCACTAACCGATTGGAGCGTACTCCACTCAATCGGACTAAATGTGGTGCCACTAGTCCCACGAAGCCAATTGGCCCGATTACACTGACAATCACCGCAGCCAGCAATACCGCGATAATCAAACCACCGGCACGAGCGAGTCCAACCTTTTGTCCCAATGAGGACGCCGTTGATTCATCCAGCTCCAGCATATCCCACTGTCTGGACAAGATTAGCGCGAGAATAGTAATACCAATCACCCATGGCCATGCATAAGCTACGCCACTCCAGTCATTCTGGACGAGTGTTCCTGAACCCCAAAGAAACAGCCCCTGCGTTTCCATGGAGAAAAAAATATGCAGTGCGCTTGTAAATGAACCAAGCACCATAGACACAATCATACCGGACAATGCAAGTCGTACCGGGCTGGATCTTCGTCCGCCACCCATGAAATAAGCTGCGAATGCTGCCACCAGACCACCAAGAGCTGCAAATAGAAAAGGTGACTGACCGAGCAAGCCCGGAAAAAGAATGGTTCCCAGCACCACGATAAAGTACGCTCCTGCATTAATGCCCAGCGTGTCTGATGCAGCGAGCGGATTTCGAGTAATCGTCTGTAACAGCGCTCCCGCTACAGCCAAAGCCCCTCCTGCAATAATACCAATAACCGTACGTGGCATACGCAAATCCCAAATCATATTGTGCTCTAAAGTATTCTGTCTGCCAGTAAGTGCGTCCCAAACGGTGTGTAATGAAATGGCTGCTTCACCATAACAAAGGCTTACAAAAAAAAGCACGATGAGAGCGGATAGACCGCCCCCATATATGCTTATTGTACGCCAGTTCATTGCTGGCCTAGTTGCCTGAACCGAACTCATTTGGTAATCGCCTCAACAACGCCATCAACCAACGCTTTGGAGGAAATGGGTCCACCAAATGTCCATGTCGTGCTATCCAGTTGATATGTGCGTTTTTCCTTGACAAAGTTGAGTCCGTTCCACACCGAATTATCTTTCATTGCTGTGCCAAAAACATCATCGTCTGGCTGTGTAATATAAATGAAGTTACTATCCTGTACATCAGATAAGGATTCAATCCCCACTGTAGAGAAACCATAACCTTCTAATTTTTCCGGCTGCCAATCGTTAACCAAACCAATCTTGTTCAACGTTCCAATCACGACCGAGTTATCGGTAAACATGCGCAGACTGGCCGCATTTTGATACGTGAATGCCTGTGTCAGAGCAAAGTGGAAATTATCTTTACCTGCAGCAGCCAGTTTTTCTTTGGCTTCTGCATAATGCTGATCCAGTTCATCTAGTACTTGCTTCGCTTTGTCCTCTTTACCAAGGGCAGTTGCGATGTTATTAAAGATCTCTGTCATTTTGTCATAATTATAGCCATCGCCATCATACGGGTCGTATTCGATCGTTGGTGCAATTGCATTAAGCTGATCGTAAACCGCATTATTATTGTCTGCATTGGCAATAATGAGATCCGGCTTCAATGCAGCGATGGCTTCCAGATTCGGCTCACTCCGAGTTCCAATATCCGTTACACTGTCATCCAGCCCTGCTTCGGATGATACATATACTTTGTAATTGGCGTTATCTGCATTACCAACTGGTTGAACGCCCAATGCAACCACATCTTCGGTGTATGTCCATTCCAACGTAACCACTCGCTCTGCAGGCTTGTCCAGCGTCAGCTCTCCGCGTTTATGCTTCACCGTCACAGGACCTGCTGTCTCTTCTGCCGGAGCACTACCGGAATCAGCATCCTTACTTGCATCTGTAGTAGTATTGGCTTTACCGCATCCTGCCAGGACTAGCACAAACGTCAGCATGATCAAAAGTCCTTTTAATCCTTTTTTCATATCTCTTTTCTCCCCTATTTATATGTATTTATATGATAACAATTATCATTATCACTAATGGATTATCCAGTAGAATTGCGATTTTGTCAATTCAAAAGAGTTATTATTTTTCATGTTCAAAACCTTCCCTGTCATCGCATGAACAGGAAAAAATGAAAGAACCCGCAATTCAAGGCGGGTCTGGATCACATCGAAAGTTTTGAAAAGATGATAGAATGCACCGTACGACGTTTTAACTCAACTGCATCGTTGTGATGCACGTATTATCTTCTTCATAGGTAGATAGCTGTGTCTCTGCAACCTTTCCATCATGCACCACACGAATGAGGTATGATTTATCTCTGGCTAGCCAAAAATCCATAAAACCGTTGGAGCCGGCCTTCATCTCAGCATCCTTCATGAGCGTATTCCCTTCGGAATCATGAATCGTCACAATGAACTTCTTATTTTTCATTTCGCCCTGACATCCGGTTAGGCTATGAATTGCACAAGGATGAGTCTGTTCCACATAGGGTGCAATGGAAAGGAAAAATTCATTTTGAGGCAAGTCGTAGGTTGTCGTTTGGTTACCTTTATCCGTGACGATTAACTGGGTGGCATTAATGGAGGCCGATTCCGGTGTCTCCTTGCCTGTACTGATATCTTCTACTATTTTCTTGATATTGGGCGCTTCCGCCTTATCTGCTTCTTCTTTCCCCACAAGGTTTGCTATCAGATAGGCCCCCAACACAATTACAACTACAAAGCCGGTAATGATCCACATTTGTTTTTTCAACTGGAGTTCATCTCCTCGTCCGTTTTGGTTTATTATAATGTAGAACGAACCATCATGGACTGAAAGCGCATGTAATTCACCATTTATTCACATATTTGTATGCTTCTTTCGCATCATGTTAGATGTATCATTGATCAGCAAAGGAGGATGTGTATAATGCATAAATCCCTATCTATACCCGACATGGATCGCAGAGTCCACAGATCCAAACAGGCCCTGAAAGCCTCATTGTTAGAATGGATGTCGCGTAAGCCGTTCGAGAGTATTACCATCACCGATATCGTGAAATTGGCCGATGTGAACCGCAGTACCTTTTACAAACATTATGTATATAGAGAAGACTTACTCAACGAAATTTTGAAAGACGTGATGGCAGATCTGATCTTCGCCTACCGTGCCCCTTACCAGCACTACCGGGATTTCGGAATCATGGACCTGAACGCTTCAGCTATCAAAATTTTCGACCATGTTCTTGGCCATGCCACCTTCTATGCCTTGCTGGTTAACACAAACATGCTTTCAGGTTTTCGGGATACACTCTATGAAACGCTCAAAACTCTGTATCTGGAGGATGTAACCGATATGTCGCCAGACCCCCGAGTGAACAAGGAGCTTCTTGCCTGTTACCAGGCCAATGCAGTTCTTGGTTTAATTACAGGATGGGTGCAAAGCAACTTCAAATACAGTGCCTCCTATATGGCGGAGCAGCTGCTGGAATTTACACGCATGAATCGCTCCAATGAAGTTTACCGTTCGAATTTGAATCCATCATTGGATGAAATGGAAAGAGGCACCGCCTCTCATGACAACTGAGAAACCAGTACCTCTTTGAATGCTTCGATCACTTTGCTATTAGTTGCTGATCCAGCCACCATCCACTGGCAGCTCCACACCTGTGATAAATTTGGATTCATCAGAAGCTAAGAACAAGTAGGCATAGGCGATATCCATGGACTCTCCAGCATGCGGAGGCAGTGGGGCGAGATTTTTGTAATGCTCTCCCATCTCCACTTGGGACTTGATGCCCGCTTTTTCCACCATGCCGGTAAACACAGCCCCTGGATGTACAGAGTTCACACGAATGTTATCTTTGGCGAACCATTGTGCACCATGTTTGGTCAGTGAACGCACAGATCCCTTGGAAGCACTGTATGCTGCGCCCTGGGCATCGGCGATTCCGCCAATGATGGCAGCGATGGAGGACGTATTTACGATGGAGCCTTGTCCATTTTGCTGCATATAAGGGATAACCGCCTTCATTCCCAGCCATACACCTGTACCGTTAATGGACATGACCTTGTCCCAATCTTCCAATTCTGCTTCCAGAATGCCTTTGGCGATGTGAATGCCGGCATTGTTGACCAGAATATCAATTTTTCCATAGTTTGCGATGGTTTCTTCCACAACTGCATTCCATGATTCCGGACTGGATACATCCAGCTTTACTGCAATCGCTTCGCCGCCGTCAGCTTCGATCTGTTTCACTTGCTCCTGCAAAGCGTCAATCGCTACATCGGTAGCAACTACCTTCGCTCCTTCTCTGGCAAACAATTGAGCCCCAGCCAATCCCATACCACTCGCGGCACCGGTTATAATTGCAACTTTTCCAGTTAATCTTCCCATGTCCAATCATCCTTTCCAAATGAAGATGGATGTTCTATAAGACACATCCGACCTTGTTGACACCTTTAGTATACGGATGAAATGAAAGCTCTTTCAATCAGCAAACGAGCAGGCTTTTGTAGGATAACCGATAGTTGTGTGCGGCTCTGTTCATTCCCTGTAAGTAATCCCACAGATGAAGGGTTATTTGTTGTTTAACATCGAGGTGATCCTTCTGCATCTTGGTGACATTGTAAACCTATCATGGCTTGTCCCTGTGCAATCCTATATAATAGACGTAAATTATGGGAATCATTTTGAATATTTGAATTCATTTTACGAGTCTAACTCATTCTAGCTTGAGGATCAGGAGGAATTGCCATTGAAATGGAACCGTATACATAAAGAAAAACCTAATACCATCCATTCCATCGACTGGAACGGATTCATCCCGAAGCATATCGCAATTATGATGGATGGAAATGGAAGATGGGCGACGAGAAGAGGACTGCCTCGAAGTGCCGGGCACTATGCAGGAATGCAGACGATGCGGGAAACGATAAGCATGTGCCACAAAAACGGGATTGCTTCGCTCACTCTTTACGCCTTCTCTACGGAAAACTGGAAAAGGCCCAAGGAAGAGGTCGACTACATCATTAGTCTGGTGGTCGAATTTGTACAGGATACAACTGTTCAGGAACTGAATCAGAATAATATCAAAGTTAATTTTATTGGAGATATCTCAAAATTCCCAGACGAAACACAGGAAGCGATGCGCAAAGTGGTGGAACTAACCCAAACGAACAACGGGATGGCTGTGTATTTTGCAATGAATTATGGAGGTAAAAACGATATTGTGCAAGCCATCAAAACGTACATCGTTGAAAACAATGAAGAAAACAAAGAAACCTCGGAAATCTCCGAGGCGGAATTCGAAAAGTTTTTGTATACCGGACTCAATCCTGCCCCCGATCTGTTAATCCGAACCAGTGGGGAGAAACGGTTAAGCAATTTCCTATTATGGCAAGCCGCTTATTCCGAGCTCTGGTTTACGGACGTGATGTGGCCGGATTTCAACGAGCAATTGTTATACGAATCCATTCTGGATTATCAGCAGCGCAAACAAAGAGCATTAGACGATGTAACGCAGTAATCCAACATTGTTTCTGCTGATCCTCAGCTTAAATGAGCTTTTAACCAGGGAAGGATAATAGGGAGAACGGTACTGGGCTGCATCGCTTTGGTGTGATCCATATCCGCTCCCTTGATGATTTCGACGGTCCAGCCGAGGTTTTCAAGAACGGGTTTATGCTTTTGCAATCGTCCAGCGATATCCACCGTCACACTGCCAAATTTCTCACCATACACAATCGTATCTCTCTCTCCTGCAAAAGCCAATCTGGGGATATTCAACTGAGTTTGAATACGTTGGTCATCGAAATCAATTAAACCTTGATACAAGGTCGCAAATTGTTTCGTTTGAGCCGGATCGATCTTTAACTCCACGTTGTCCCAATCCAATTGATCCGGACTCAATTCTTCTACTTTCATTAGAGCTTCTGCTGAGTGTATTTCTCCCGATTCTTCATGCTGCTTCAATGCTCCCTCATATGTCTTTGTGGTCACTACTCGCATTTCATCATACGGCCCTTCGTATGGCGGGAATCCTCCCATAATGAGACTTTCCATGCGGTCAGTCCGTAGGGCTAACTGAAGCCCGACAAGAGCCAGCCAGGAGTATCCATAATAACTAAATCGATTCACATTCATCTGATCCGCAATTCGTAACAAATCCTGAGCGATATATTCAGGCGTAAAATGTTCCGGATGGGGATGTGCCATGTAGTGGCCTTCATAATCAAAATGCAGGATCTGAAATTCACCGGAAAGTCCGTCGATAAACTTTGCACTCAATTCAGGATCAACCCCCCATAACTTTAGGGTTTCGGCTTCTTGTCCGGTTACGGGCTTTTTGGCTGTGGGCAGCATAATGACGCTACGATCTTGCGCTCCCGTCAGACCCACTTCAAGCTGCGAACCATTTAACAAAGTAATCATTTTCTGCAATTGAACCAGTCCTTTACTGTTGATATCCTCAGTGTATAACATGGATGCAATCTTCCGGTTTTCAATATAAAATGTGGATAAAATATGGACTTTGGCGGGTTGTATGTTAGTGTAGCACTTGAAGGTTTTACTTG
The DNA here is from genome assembly GCF_013401555.1 of Paenibacillus sp. E222. Taxonomy (NCBI): domain Bacteria; kingdom Bacillati; phylum Bacillota; class Bacilli; order Caryophanales; family Paenibacillaceae; genus Paenibacillus; species Paenibacillus sp. E222. The sequence goes on along the minus strand of NZ_CP058552.1, from coordinate 3,160,158 downwards.
AAGCATGAGGAGAAGAAACATGAACCGAGCATATACACCTGGGCAGATTGCCACAAGGCTGGATGTAAGTACGACTACACTGCGACGGTATGAAAAGGAGAACCTCATTCCCGACGTTCCACGGACCGTCAGTAATCACAGGTACTATACCCCTGTTCATCTTCAGTCTTTTGTTGCCATTCGTTTATTATTGAAAGGATATGAGATTCCCGTTGTATACGAGGTTATGAGAAAAGTAAAACAGGGCGATACGATGGATGCTCTCTGGCTTATGAACCAGCAGCTGTACAACAGCCAACTGGAGAAGCAACGAATGGAAGACATATGGAAGATGGTGCAACAGGTGGATTTTGCTAACGATCAAAAGAGGGGAACGACGGAGGCGATGACGATTGGAAAAGCTGCCGAAGCAGCCGGGGTCAACACTTCTGCTATCAGGCATTGGGAAACCGAAGGCTTAATTTGCTCCGAAAGAGACCCTAACAACGGTTATCGAATGTATACCCGAGCCGAGTTAAGAAAGATATTGGTCATTAGCAGTTTAAGAAAATCCGTCTACTACATTGAACATATGAAAGAGCTTCTGAACACTGTCGGCACGCAGGATTATACACAGATCAATAAAGCCTTCCAGCTGGCCCTGCAAAAGCTTAACAACCAACTGACTCTGCAATTTGCAGGCGTGAAGGAACTTATGACATATATTGAGTTACTTCAGGAATCACAAGGATAACCTATTGGTTAGTTCTGGTTGGAAGTTTTAATGAAAGAAGCCCGACCATGTCCGAGAAATTCTCAACACGGGTCGGGCTTCTTACTATTACTTCACGTTCTACACATGCTGATTTACAGGGTAGAAATAGCTTTGTTTTTCTCAAAGAACCTTGCATTATGGGACGATACCCCTGCCATTTCGGAAGCGGTCGGCTCCAGATAGAGCTTGGCACTGTTTACTGCCAGTACGGCATCATTAAATGCACCAGCAATCAGACGGACTTTGCTTCCATAGGTAATGAAATCACCTGCTCCGAATATTCCCGGCTGACTTGTGCACATTCGCGGATCAACCGAGATACCGTAATCTTCACGTTCCAGTCCCCAATGGACCAAGTTACCGAAATCACGATCGTATCCATGGCTTACAACCACTTCATCCACTTCAATTGGCATGATTTCTTCATTGTCTACATGGACCAGTTCAACACGGCCTATTTTGTCTCCTGTACCATATAGGCGCGATATGCTGTAAGGGGTCAAGACTTGGGCAAAAGCTTTCATCTGGGCAACAGGCAGCTCATGTGCCGTAAACTCCTTGCGTCTGTGCACCACAATGACCTCCTGCGCCAATCCCTCCATTTCATTCGCCCAATCTATTGCGGAATCCCCGCCTCCCGAGATCAGCACACGTTTATCCTTGAATCTGGACAGATCCGTAATGGTATAGTGTAGATTCGTCAGCTCATACCGATTTGCGCCTTCAATATCCAGCTTCTGAACCTGCGTCATGCCTCTGCCTGCACATAACAAAATCGTACGTGTGTAATGACGCTCTCCTGTCTTTGAGGTGAGTACAAATACTTGATCATCGCGTCGTTCCATCTGAGCAATTTCCTGGCCGAATACAATGGTTGGATCGAAGGTTCTTGCCTGTCTTTCCAGGGAATCGATCAATTTCTCACAACGAATCGGATCAACTCCACCTACATCCCAGACCAGTTTCTCCGGGTACGTGCGCATAAATCCGCCCAATTCCTGTTTGGCTTCAATGATTTTGGTACGCATGGCTCTCATCCCGCTGTAAAATGCAGCATACATTCCTGCAGGTCCACCACCAACAATCGTAATATCGTAAATGTCCAATTGCTGCTCCGCTCCAGTATTCATCTAGGGCACCAACTTTTCAACGACATAATCCAACAAATTGGCCGACCCAATCGGACCCACACCTGTTACAAAATCACTCGTTTTCAGCGGAAAGACATGATTGTCTTTCACTGCGTTCAAGCTTGCCCACACTTTGCTTTCTTTCAGATTATCCATGGATTCCTTCGTATCATAGCCTTTCAGCGTCCTGTCTTCTAGAAAAATATAATCCGGGTTCATTTCCGGCAAAAATTCCAGGGAAAACTGGCTAAACCAATCTGTAGAGTCTTTGATGACTTCAGGGCTGTTCAGACCCAAGGTTTCATAGAAAAAGACACTGCTGCTTCCTCCTTTGGGACCCATGAAACGGTAACGATTGTGCTCCACTCGAAGAACCAGCACGGTTTTGTCGCCGATGGCTTGAGAAATTTTCTCCTGTGCCTGCTTCGCCTTCTCATCAAATTCAGCCAGCACTTTGGCAGATTCCTCTGTCTTGTCAAAGACCGCAGCCAGCTTCGGCATGGCCATCTGCATTTCACTGTTGGAATCCAGAGCGACCGTTGGAGCAATCTTGGATAGTTCATCATATACGCCTTGTTCCATGCCTACGCCCGCGCTAACAATCATATCAGGTGACAACGTGAGCAATTGTTCATAATTATATTGATATTGTTCCGCTTCAATCATTTGGACCCCATGTTCCTCAAAATAAGACGCACGATATTCCGGTTCAATCTCCGGAACAAATATAACCATCTGCGGTGTAACGCCCATCTCAATTAAGTACTCGGCATAGATAGAATCCAGTACAAGCATATTTTGAGGATTCGTAGGAATCGTCACCTCTCCAAACTGATCCCGAACAACCTTCGTTTCATTTTTCCCTGCCGTTTTTGCTGAAGCTTCCACTTCCTTATCAGAAGTACCGGAACAGGCGGAAAGCACCAAACTTAGCGCCAACAGCACCATTCCAAAACCCTTAAACCTTCGTGACATGGTCTACTCGCCCCTTATGTAATATTGATAATGATAATTATTATCAAATACTAGCAAATAGGAAGCGTTCCTTCCATAGGAGATGGTGCGTATTCCGTTGGATTATTGTGCTCTATCATACATTGGTGACCAGACTATTCACAATTTCATTCAAAATCATTTGGTGTCCGATAATTCCACGGCCATCCACCCACAGGCGAGTATCCACGAGAAATACCCTGTTGTTTTTTACAGCCTTCAAGTCATTCCATTGGAAGCTCTCCACCAACTTCTTCATATTTTCTTCAGCACTAAAGTGCTGCATGACTCGTTTCTCCACAAAGAGGTAATCGGGATTGGCTTTGGCCAACAAGTCGAGTGAGCAAGGATTAAACCACGCCTCCCCTGATTGCAATGGCTGCGGCAGAGTTAAACGGAGCTGTTCGTACAGTAAATGGGATACCCCATTAGAATGACCACCCATATAACGATAACCAAACGGTTCTACCCTCAGTACCATCACGGTAGTGGAAGATTGGACAAGATGCTGTAGTTGCTGCTGTGCTTTGTTTACTTCCAATTTCATCTGCGTATGAAGTTTATGGGCAGTATCTTCTCGATGAAACACGCTTGCCAGTTGATGGAGCAGAGCCTCCACATCGTTATTTAAACCGGTTATAATAGGCGAAATTGTGCGCAGTCTTTGCTTGATCTCTTCTGTCCAAAAGTTTCCCACAATCCATTCGGGCTGAACTTGCCGAATCTGTTCCACATCCAGCTCATATTGCGACACTTCCATCATCTTCACCTGATGCATGTCAAATAGTTCATGTTGATGTTCAGGCAAAAGCAAAGGAGTTACCACAACGGCATGTGGAATAATCCCCAAGTGAATCATCATTTCCGCACAAAGCGGGGAAAGACATACGATTTTACGCTGGGGCAGCGTTTGTGCATAATTTCTCGGGGACACACCCGTTAACTGTTTGAAACGACGACTGAAATAATGTGCATCCTCGAATCCAGTCTTCTTCGCAATGTCCTGAGATGTCGCCGTTGTTAACAACAGCTCCTCTTGAGCACGATAGATTCGATAATAAGCGAGGTAATCCAGAGGCGGCTTTCCATAACGCTCACTGAATTTGCGGGAATAATGCCAGGGACTGATGCCTGCGATCTCAGCCAATTGCTTTCGTGTGATGACCTGTTCATAATGCTGCTGCATGTAATCCACAGAACGAAGAATGCCTTGTTCAACAGTCGGCTCCTCTTCCATCAACTCCCGGTATACATGTTGCAGCAGTTCATACACCAAAAGCTGATTTCTAACCCGGACGGCATTGGGATCAGGAGAACCCGCTTCACTCCAATGTAGGCTGAGACTCGCCAGTGTGCCACCGGTTAATTTCACTTTTTGATACGTGTCTCCTGACGGTACATGCCATTCATATTTTTCCACTTCACCTCGATCTGGGAACATCGTGTATGTATCAAACTGAACATGCCATCCGGCCAGATCCAGATTGCCACCCTCAATCACTTCAATCACAGAGTTTTCTTGCACAGCAATTAACTCCCCATAAGATACCTGGACCCTATGACCATTAATATTCCAGATCGCTTTCCCGTCGAGGATAAGTAGCAAGGCATGACTTGAAAAGTGATGCAGCTTGCCCCCAGTCATCCATTGGTCTGTCAGTGGCTGGGTTGACTTCCATTGAGCCATCCACTCTATGTTGTTGGGCATTTTTGTTATCCTTTCTGCGGCCGTCGTGTTATTAACTCTACAATACACGAAAACCCGCACCATCAGGTACGGGCTTTTCTTAATTTATACGTGTTTCCGTTCCTTTCCTAACATCCAGTAGGTGAATACACCTGACACACAGAAGGAAACAATTATACCCACACAGACATGCAGCAGATTCAGACTCCCTACTTCCATAAATAGCGGAAGTTCCAGTAGACTTCCGGACCCACCCAATGCAACTGCTTTGACGGACAACAGCCCGAAATACAGTCCTCCTGCAGCACCGCCCAGCAATGCCGAATAAAATGAAGCCCTCTTTCTCATATTGACCGCATACATCGCAGGCTCTGGAACACCTAATAGAGCTGTTCCTGTTGCCCAGAAAGCCAGCTTCCTGAATTCCCGCCGTTTGCTTCTCAGCCCAGTAGCCAGTGAAGCTCCTGCTTGTGCAACGAAGGCAACTAACATGACAGGGAGAATGAGGGAGTAACCATTCACCATCAATTCATTGATTATCATAGGTAAAAGCCAGTAATGTAATCCAGCGATCATCATTAGGGAATAAACCGCTCCCAGTAGCATAATGGCAACAACCGGGGCATCATTCAGTAATGAATCGACAACATCCGGTAACTGCTGATCAATCCAAGTACCGATTGGACCAAGTATGATTAGAACCAGTGGAACGAGAATCAGAAACGTCAACAATGGAGCAAGAATTCCTTTAAAGACTCTTGGGCTTATTCGCTCAACGACTCTTTCCAGATAGGACAACGCACATATCGTCAAAATCACCCAAATGGAAGCTGAAAAAAAGAACGCTTGTGACACGATGGGTACTCCCATAAAGTGAACATCCTCTTCACCTGACAATAAAGCGGTCATTTGCGGGTAGAACATTAGTCCACCAATCGCTGCGGCAACATAAACATTGCTTTTTATCCGATAGGCTGTACTGATGGCTACCAGGATGGGCAACAGATAATACACACTATCTCCAATGGATTTAAATATCAGGAATGTCTGACTGTCCATCAACGAAGAGGAATCTGTAGAACTGTAAACGTTAAATAACGTAATGATGGCTAGCACAATCTTGAGCACTGCAGCGCCCAGGATGGCGGGCATCAGAGGCCTGAACACATCGGAAATAAAATATAACAATGATTTTTTACGGGTACGCCTTATTTCTGGCAGTGCGCCCCCTTCTGCTTTCCCCACTCCCATGCCCTGTAGCGTATTATATAGTTGGGAGGATTCGTCCTCATGTGATATAGAGCAATACTCTCCTGTTATACGAATATCGACGCCAAGATCCAATACATCAGATACTGATATATCCATTCGATTGCGGTCACGCAATATCAACGTAGTGGTATCCATGTCACGCTGCACACGACGAATATTTTCCTTTCCCCCTGCGAGTTTCAACAGTGCTTCGATTTGCTTGTCATTCATATGTACCTTCTCCTTATGCTGCGGTAAACCCGAGTTTTATGATGTGCCCTTTTCTATATACACATTTCCATGAAAAAACTTCAATAGGATAAAAAAACTAATTCCCCTTTTATTTCATGGTTTTTGCGCAAGGTATATTAGCCTAAATTCCTCATGGTACAACAAAGAGCCCGTTCAACGGGCCTCTTCATCTCACCTCTCAGAAGTTATAATTCCTTGTTTTGTTCACTACTGAATGCTGCTTCCTGAGTATCTAAACCATGTTGCGCCTTCGACTCCAAAGCACTAAAGAAATTATCCAATTCCTCATAATTTTGGTTCTCATTTTTCTGTACAAGTTCCCGATAAAAGCTAACAACATCAAGAGTGATATCTGAATTGGACTCCATTAAACTTTTTATTTTCTCAAAGTTATAAGTCCTTTCTTCATCTTCGCTGGAAACGAAGTATCCTTCGATATAATCTTTTACTGCATCCAAAGGTTTATCCATTTCTTCCAACACACCTGCCCGATTATTGAGAATAACTCTAACTGATGGTTCCCATTCAAGAGCCTTCGAAAATGCTGCCAAACTTTCTTCCAAATAATTCGAATGTTCCGTTTCGTTCGTCGAATTTTTCATAAGTTGTGAGTAACAAATACCTTTATTATTATACAACCATGCCAAATTTTCTCTATTTTTATCTTGTATAAATATTCTTCTGGCTATTGATTCTTCTAATAGAGAAAGGCTTTTAAGTAACCAACCATGCCTTTCTTTTTTACTGCCTTTCGATATTTTAGCTTGCTCTAGATATGCTGTTCCAGCGTTTCCTGTATACAAAAAATCATTACTCGTGTCAATCTCAATCGCAGTCTCAAACATAACGGTAGCATCCATAAGAAGTCCTAAATGAAAATAACAGACTCCCCTCCAATTATGATATTTAGCCGGAATAAACGTATTCCCGGCTATACCAAAGGCTTCATCATAATACAATCTGGCTTTATCGTATTTTTGCTTCGATCCAAATTTTTGTGCCAAACTCATAAGCGGCTGAAAATCTGTTTTTTTGAGTTTCAGCAACTGTCCTTCTTTTCTCTGAAGCAATAAATCACGCTCAGGTTCCTCACGTTGGTCCAATACATCAATGATCTCCTCCACAAGATCCAGCACCTTCTCTTCATCATCAAACGATGGTATCACATCAATCATGCCATCCTCTGATATAATTACAATTACACATTTCTTTCCTTCTGACTCCAATTTGGAATAATATCTATAGGCAGAATTGAATCTTGCCCCTCGACTTGCATCTCCGAGTTCCGGCTGTGCAATCCCATCAAGAATGACTCCAATCGCATGACACTTAGCCTCCGTGTCGAAATAAATTGCGCCATCAATAGCGGTGAGGAACTTGATATGATCGGGATGTACTACACACGGTTCAATCAGAGTAGATTGTTTTCTCAGAATATCAAGCTCTTTCTCTGCAGTTGTAGAATCCGTTATGACTACCATCGTTCCATGACGCTGCTCACGTGCTTTTCGTATAATCTGTTCTAACATGGGAATATTGTCTGAAGCTAAGGGGGCACCCTCCCCCTGAAACGTCTCTCTCAAAATGGCGACCATACGCTCAGAAGTATACCCTTCTTCTCCAATTTTAGGATTTTTAAACATAACCGAAACCAGAGTTTGGTAAGTGAGTTCATAGTCTGTATTGGAACGATATATCGTCTTTTCACCTTCAAGAATAAGTTCCCCAGCAACATTTGGAGATTGATCAAAATTGATCGAGACAAGATTGTATTTTGAGATCCCTTTGAAATCAATACGGAAACTAGTTGTTTCCTTGAGTTTGTCCCACTCGATTTCTCCCACACCATACACCCAGTTTCCATCGGAAATCAGATATAGATGTTTCTTCACATTGGTCATTTCGAGCAATTTTCGAATTCTTTTAGCATCTTCTATACTAATTAAATCATCAGCTTTGAATTCGATTGCAAATTTAACAGGTCCTTGCTTTACTTTGATATCGGAATTCCTCAAAAACAGCATGGAACCAAATGGACTAGCTCCTTCATAAGTTTGTGTGGAAATGTCGTCAATGTTCTCTAATAAATTGTTGATATAATATTCACTTTTTACTGTATTTGAATACTCACTTACAATATTACTACTGCTTTGTTGGAGGATCATTTGCATTTTCCCAAAAAATAAACGGTTAATTCTCCTTAAGAATTGGACTTCGTTCTCTTGATATTTCCTTATAAGTTCATACTTACTACTATTTTCAGATAGAACCTTTAGCTCAAGTTTACCTTCTGTAAAAAAATCCAAAAAGAAATAGTCCAGGACCATTCGTATAAACGAAACCTCTGGCTTGCTGTAATACGTATGCTGCACATTTGGCTCCAGATTTCTGATTCCCAACAAATAGATAACAGTATACGGACCCTCTGTCTGCTGGCTAACTTCGAAGGTTCCTGCGTAAAGTAAACGATGATCTTCTATGTATTCCTTTGTGAGTTGAGCAGATTCGTCATTTGAAGCAGATTCTATGGACCCGGATGAGATTGGTACCGAATGAAACTGCTCAGTATATTGCTGAACATAGCTTTGCTTGCTTGCAGTGATGAGTTCATGCAGACTTTCCTTCGTTAATGTGTCTTCCTGCTGCACAAGTAATCCAAGCTCACTGTATACTTGCTTAATCTCTTGCAAAGGATCATTTACATACTCATATCTGGTAGTACATTCTGTTGGGTTCTTGTCGTTTTTAGCTTGAGTAGATATCGTTTTTTTGACTCTGCGAATTTCATCAGCTTTGTTATTATTATCAATGGCAATCGAGTATAACCGAAAATGAATCCGGTGGTTTAACCTTTTCAAAATAGCTTCAATATGTTGATAGATGATCGTGTTGATCTCTTCAAGTTGATTATATTGCATTTCACAACTCCTATTTTGGTTTTTTAACCCATACATCCTATCACGTTAATCGTAACCTCCGCAAGACATATCACATATGCACCTTTCTCTTAACAATGTAAAAAAAACACCATTTGACGGGTATCATTCTAACATTGATCCGTTCGTCTTACGACAATGCCAGCATGGCGCTCATGTCTTCCTTTGCCGTTGTAATCAGCTTCAAGCCAAACATATCCACAAATACATCCAACACACCGGGCGATATTAACTCAGGAGGTTTTGGCCCAATCCGGATATTCTGAATGCCGAGACTGAACAGGCCGAGCAGGATGGCAACTGCTTTTTGCTCAAACCAGGACAGGACAATGCTGACTGACATTTCTTTCACAGTACAGCCAAAAGCATCAGCTAATGCCATCGCAATTTTCACTGTAGAACCAGAGTTGTTGCATTGCCCCAGATCGATAGGCCATATCCAGATGTTCCTGCACATTAAAGTTGGAATTGGTCAACGACATGTACGAAGCCTCATGTGTAATGCGATCGACCTCTGGATCGTGATAACCGAACTGCCGTGCATGTGTTGGTGCAACGCACAGAAGATACCACACGTAATCATAGCAAACGAATGAGATTCACCAGACGCGGAGATTCTACCTATGGAGTTCATCAATTTGATAAAGTTTCACTGATTCTTAGCCGCCTGCAAGGTTATATAGACAAAGAAATCTAATATCCGAAATCTATGATCCAAGGAGCTGGTCATTTGCAATATTACAGACACAGTGCAGAGGAGACGCTTCAGGACGTTCAGAGTTCCACGGATGGGCTCACAACTGCTGAAGCTGCGAAGAGACTGGGGACGGAAGGCTATAATGAGATAAAAGGAAAAGCTGCAACACCCGTCTGGAGACTGTTTATTGAAAATTTTAAAGATCCCATGGTGATCGTGCTGCTGATCGCAGCCGCTGTTCAGATCGTCCTTGGACACCTGATCGAATCGCTAATTATTTTTCTCGTCATTCTGTTAAATGCGGTAATCAGTGTTGTACAGACCAAAAAAGCCGAAAGTTCTCTGGATGCACTCCGGCAAATGTCTGCTCCCGAAGCCAAAGTCATTCGTGACGGGCAGAAAAAAACGATTCCCGCGCGGGAACTCGTTCCCGGCGATATTGTCTTGCTGGATGCAGGGGACTATGTCCCGGCAGACGGCCGCATTTTGGAATCAGGCAGCTTACGAATCAACGAAGGCATGCTGACAGGAGAATCCGAAGCAGCGGAGAAACACGCAGATGCCATCCCGGAAGAAGCTCCGATCGGTGACCGTCGCAATATGGCATTCAGTGGATCACTAGTGGTGTATGGTCGGGGTACGCTCGTCATTACGGGTACAGCGCTGAAAACGGAAATCGGCAAGATTGCCGAATTGATTGAAAATGCAGAAGCGAAGGAAACCCCGCTGCAACGCAAATTGGAATCGTTTAGTAAGAAGCTGGGCTTCTTTATTCTGGGCTTGTCGATCTTGATTTTTGCCATCGAAGCAGGACGTGTCTGGTTAACCGAAGGGACGGAAAATATCGGGCCATCCATTGTGAATGCTCTAATGTTCGCAGTTGCCGTCGCTGTCGCCGCCATCCCGGAAGCCCTTTCCTCCATTGTAACGATTGTATTGTCTCTGGGAACGAATAAAATGGCTAAACAGCACGCCATCATCAGACGTCTTCCTGCCGTGGAAGCTTTGGGTTCTGCCAGCATCATCTGTACCGACAAAACAGGAACACTCACTCAAAACAAGATGACTGTGGTGGACTATTACATTCCCCATGGCACCAAAGACCAATTCCCCGATGATCCCAAACAGTGGTCTGCAGAGGAACGCCGTTTGTTACATATTGCAGTACTCTGCAATGATTCGAATATTAATCAGGAAGGCAAGGAACTTGGTGACCCAACCGAGGTGGCGCTCATTGCCTTCAGTAACCGGGTGAACAAGAATTACAATGAAATTCGTGACCAGTTTCCGCGTGAAGCCGAGCTTCCTTTTGACTCGGATCGGAAATTGATGAGTACCGTGCATACATTTGAAGGACAGACGGCTTTGCTGACCAAAGGTGGCCCGGATGTCCTGTTCAGTCGCTGTAGTCATGTGTTTATGAACGGAGAAGTTCAGCCATTGACACCTGAGATTCGCACCCAGTTTGAAGAAAAGAATGAAGCGTTCTCCAAACGCGCCTTTCGTGTGCTGGCCTACGCCTACAAAAAGTTTGATGACAAAGATCAGCTCACGATCGAGGATGAACATGATCTAACGCTTGTTGGTCTGACAGCCATGATTGATCCACCGCGTGAAGCGGTGTATGGTTCCATCGAAGAGTCCAAAAAGGCGGGCATTCGCACCATCATGATTACGGGCGACCACAAAACAACAGCCCAAGCGATCGGTGTGGATATCGGACTTGCAGGCCCGGACGAACTGGCCCTTACCGGAGCAGAGCTGGACAAACTTTCCGATGAAGAACTCGATCAGCAGCTCGAACATATCTCGGTGTATGCACGTGTATCTCCTGAAAATAAAATCCGCATCGTGCGTGCGTGGCAGCGCAAAGGCAAGATTGCAGCCATGACCGGAGATGGTGTCAACGACGCACCTGCACTGAAACAGGCTGACATCGGCGTAGCGATGGGCAGCGGGACGGATGTCGCGAAAGACGCGGCAGCCATGATTTTGACGGATGATAACTTTGTCTCCATCGTGAATGCAGTCAGTGTCGGGCGGATGGTATTTGATAATATCAAAAAAGCCATTGCGTATCTGTTTGCAGGAAACCTCGGGGCAATTATCGCCATTTTGTTTGCACTAGTGGTCGGTTGGGTCAACCCCTTCACGGCCCTCCAGCTGCTCTTCATCAATCTGGTGAATGATTCACTGCCTGCCATTGCACTGGGTACGGAAAAAGCTGAACCGGATGTCATGCGGCGCAAACCGCGGGATATCAACGAAGGCATTTTTGCCGGCGGAACGTTGCAGGCTGTTATCACACGTGGTGTTCTGATCGGGGTGGCTGTCATCGTGTCCCAATATATTGGACTTGGGATCTCGGAGGAAATGAGTGTGGCAATGGCCTTTACAACCCTGATTCTGGCACGGAGTCTGCAAACTTTTGCAGCGCGCTCCAACACACAGACGATTTTCCAGGTCGGCTTCACCACTAACAAATATGTCCTCGGCTCCATCCTGGTTTGTCTCTGCCTGTATGGAATCACGCTGATTCCAGGGGTTCGCAGCATCTTCGCCATCCCGGTAGCCTTTGGCTGGAATGAGTTCTTCATCGCAGGAGGACTCGCTCTTGCCGCGGTCATTCTGATGGATATGATCAAATGGATTCGCAATCGTGGCACACAAGCTACCGCGTCCTAAAATGAATACATGCAAATGGTCATATGCAAAAAACGGCGTCCTGGTCAGGACGTCGTTTTTGTATAGCCACTCAATGAATCCGTATGACATTATTGCCATATACATAGATTGAGCGTAAAATGGTTTATTGAATTCATAGACAGGAATGGTTACGTGAAAGATAAAATTGTAATGCCTCTCTGGACTTGCTGCCTGTTCATCGTTGTGATGAACACCACCATGTTTAACGTCTCTTTACCCGTTATTATTCATGATCTTCAGATTACATCGGACCTGGGATCCTGGGTCATTTCAAGCTACTCGATTGGTTATGCCTTGTCCACGGTGATTTACAGTCGATTGTCTGACCGTATTCCGATACGCAAACTGCTGACGGTGGGCTTGCTGATCTTAGGCTTGTCTTCATTACTCGGACTATTTGCGCACAGCTTTGCAATCCTTTTGCTGACACGCATTTTGCAATCTGCGGGTGCAGGGGTCATGGCCGGACTTGGGCTTGTCATCGCGAGCCGCTATATTCCAGTGGAGCGGCGCGGAGCTGCCATCGCACTGATCTCATCAGGCAGTGCCATGGCGTTTGGGCTTGGCCCCATTGTAGGTGGACTCATTAGTGAATACTGGGGCTGGAATGGACTTTTCGCCATTACGGTGCTTGTCCTGCTTGCACTGCCCGTACTGCTCTATTTTCTCCCGCGCGAGACGGCCAAACCAGAGAATCCTTTTGATATGATTGGTGCAGCATTAACCGTGATTAATGCAACCACCCTTCTGGTTGCCATCACTCAGCAGTCTTGGTTATGGCTGGCCATCGGTGTCATTTCACTTGTTGTGCACATTGTGTATATTCGCAGGGCGAGTCTTCCTTTTGTGAATCCACATGTATTCCGAACACCCGGGTTTACCCGGCTGCTGATCATCGGCTTCTGTGTTCTGGTCGTAAATCTGGGCAATCTGTTCCTGATGCCGCTAGTGCTCGCTGATCTGTTTGGCCGTTCGTCGCTGGCTATTGGTCTGCTGATTGCTCCTGGAGCTATCGTCTCGGCATTCTGTACCCGTTTCGTAGGTCGCTGGATCGACCGGTACGGCAATATGCGTTTTCTGATGATCGGGCACATTTTGCTAGCCGCAGTCCTTGCTCTGTTCATGCTGGGTCTGAATCAGTCTGCCTTGATTATCACCGGAGGATATCTCTTCTTCTCCCCGGCACTCTCTGCCTCGATAGCTTCACTGAATAATGAAGCGTCTCGGGTGCTGCCCAAAGCGCAGATCGGTTCCGGTATGGGCTTGTTACAGTTGATACAGTTTTTTGGCGGTTCGGTATCCGTGGCTGTCTGCGGGCTATTGCTGCACAGCATTCCGGGTGTTCGAGTAGAAGAATCCTATCATGTTGTATATGGATGTCTGCTCATAGTCTGTCTGATTTCGCTTGTCATCGTGGTCTGGCATAACAAAGCTGCACGATCAACTTCTACGGCTACAATGACTGAGACTGGATCGGTCGCAAACTAGGATGTATTCTATATATCATTTAATCAAAACATTCATGTATTCGATTGAGTAAAAGGCCCGCGTATAGCGCGAGCCTTTTGTCGTTCACGAGGATATTCAAACGGTGAATCACTCCACTGAATCACTCGGTCTGGCTTTTAAACAAGCTATGAACGCATTGAAATTGGAAGCGATCTCTCGTACATTTTCCTCCAGAAGTTGCTGGGCTTCCTCCGGCGTTTCTGATTCACACTCAGCATCTTCGCGCACCATCGCCTCTTCATGATCCATAACCAGTACGGCAGGAGATTCTGAATTCGTTCGGTAATCCAATAAATAGTTGTTGCCGCTGCTGACACTCCAAGCAATTGGAATAATCCGGAGTGGATCGGGATTCACGTCGTCTACCAGATTGATGTTATTCGCAATGAACTGATCATCGAGAGCAGAGAAGCGAATTTCCCAATCGACGACCTCTCCATTTTCAATCATATCAAATGCTTGACCGTCGGCCTGCTGTTGAAACTCCAGATATTCGTGCGGAAACACAATGCCGTAATGCTTCTGAATGTTATCGATCTGCATATTATTCACACGCTCCCTCCTATACAGCCCTGTCATCGCACATCATTTTCCACCCAATGCTGCTTTCCAGGCTTCCTCCACCGCTACAGGAGATTTGCTGCTGCTCTCGCCGCCGCCCTCCTCCGTCCAAAGCGGTGGATAATACGCAAATACTTGTCCTGTCTGAAGCTGTCCCACGTCGTTCTGCCACCCCTTCCAACGAAAGGTCTGATAGTACTGCTCCAGATCACCATTGGCCAACCAGTTGATGAAGCCTGAATAAGCCAGTTCTGTCGATTCCCATTCCAGCGTGTCAGGGGCAAAATAATATACATGTCCCGTACGGCCATACTTGCCCATATCCATACCGAAAAATCCACCCGCAGCATCGTAGGCGACGATCATCATGCCTTCCAATGCAGGTACACACGGCTGGTCACCCACACCATTCCAACGGGTCAGACTCCCGAAAATACGGTCACCACCCGATCCAAGTAACGTAATCCAGCCATCATCCAACACAATTCCCTCTGTCTCATAGGCAACGGCTCCCAAATAGGATTTGGTGCTTACTTGGAGGTGATAGAGCGCATCCTCTCCGGCCTCCCGCTGTGCAGGAACATAAGTGTATTTATTTTGTCCATGGTCCAACAGCTCCTTGAGCTCCCCCCAAGCGTGATGTTCCCGATCCACTAATTCGCTTACGGATAATTTATGCATGATCATTTCTCCCTTCGATCTACTTTAAATCCAATAAGGCAGGCCGTAGTTGCTCCATACGTTCACACTATTCCTTTTAAGTTTCAAGCTTCACCCAGATATGCTTGTAATCGATTTTCCCCCATGCATTTAAGGCAATGCCTTCAAGCATGGGGTGATGCTGGGCTCTCTGAAGACTGTGATACAGAAAGATGACATTCGAAGAACTTTTGAGCTTTTCCTGAATGTCCAAAAGCAGCTTCATTCGCTCGTCCGAGCTTGGTTCTCCCATGCACACTGTTAACTTGTCATCCACATATGCGATCAATTCCGGGCTGAGGTGATTACGCAGGAAACTGAAACGGGATTGATACAGCTCGAGCAGGGTCAGGTCTGCCTGCTCACCAAGTACTTCTCCAGCCATGACCAGATCGGCCCGTGCCAGCACTTTCGGGTCAGCCAAATGCTCAATCGGGAGCTTCACCACATTCAGTTGAACCCCCATCTCCTTGCATCGCCTGCTAATCCATGCGGCCGTTTTTTCATTCTCCAACCATTCATACGTGTACAGGTTCAGAGACTCCCCGCTATAACCGGATGCCTGAATCCGTTTTTTTGCTTCATCCAGATCAGAACCCGGTATATAATCCTGCTCAGCTCCACTGAGCACAAACCCCTCCGATGCACACTGCCTGATACCACCCAGTTCCTTAATCATTCGTTCTCGATCCAATCCCAGATGAATGGCCTGACGAAATAGATTATTCTGCTGAATCCCTGCTTTGTTCAGGTTAAAGGTCATATAGGTGCTGCCATTCTCCAACTGGCTGAGAGATGGTTCACTCGTAGATCCACTGCTCGCACCCCAATATAACAGCTGCATATCCCTGCTTGTCTTGTGTGATCCAGGCTGTCCTTCATAGTCCGGCCACACCCACATCTCAATCCGATCCAGATGAGGACGCCCTTCAAAGTAATGATCATTCGCCTCCAACACAAGCAGGGATTCATTATTTTTGATTATGCGGAAAGGACCCGTGCCAATCGGCAGTGCTGAGAAATATGGAGCTTTGTCGGCCCCCCCAAAATCTTCAGGCACGATCGAACAGCGATCCGTACAAAGAAAAGCTGGAAATACCGCATTGGGCTGGGCAAAATAAAAATCAATACAATAACTCCCGTGAGTCTCTATACCTGTGATTAAAGAAAACATCCACTCCGAGGATGTCCTTCCTGACATGCGGGCAAATGTAAATCTCACATCCTGTGCAGTCATTTCCTGACCATGGTGAAACCGTACTCCCTTACGTAAGTAAAATCGCCAGCGGCATGATGATTCGTCCCATTCCCAATGATGAGCTAGTCCGGGAAGAATTCGTTTTTCCTCCGGATCAAATTTGAGGAGTGTATCAAATATCTGTCTTACCCAATGCGATTCAGTACGCCGCTGAACCCACGCGGGGTCCAGATGAGGGACTGGCCTATAAAAGGGAAAACGCAGCACCTCCCGTTCCTCCTCCTCGGTGCGCAAGATGCCCAGCTGTCGTTCCAGCCAATCGGTAAAGTCATCCTTCATTCGCTGCGTCCCTGAAGAATCAATCAGACGCCATGCTTCATTCAACTGCTCATTCTCCACAAGCTGCTTCGCTTTGGCTGCAAGCAGATCGGACACCGATACGTGAAAAGACATTCGGGATACATTGCCTCGTCCACGACCGGGTATCCATGTCAAATAACCGGATTCCGTCAATTTGTTCAACACAAACTGTGCATTACGCCTCGAGCAATCCAGTAGTTCAGTAACCTGCTCCATCGTGACTTCAATCATCTCCTGCTCAGCCACAGCCTCAAAGTGGGTGCGCAAGATTAGATAATGCTCTTCTGCGTCCATCTTCACTCTCCTAAAAGGCGAAATCGAATTGGTGAATGCTTCGCTTTTTCTTCCTCTTTTCCAAAAGTATAATGGACCTCATTACCACACGTAAAGAGGAGATTGTTATTCATGTCTGAAATCAACGTACACACTACACCTGTCACTACGTCCGCCCCATCCGTATGGAGAAATCCAAGCTTTATCATTCTTTTTGCTGCCAGTGGCATCATTGCTCTAGGGAATCAAATCTATGAATTGGCCCTGCCTCTTATTTTATATGAACTCACAAAGTCTCCTGTAGCGATGTCCACCATGCGTGGCATTGAATTTCTGCCGAACCTGTTTCTCGCCATGTTTATCGGTGTACTGATGGACCGGGTGCATAAGAAATGGTGGTCTATTGGCTCCATCGTGTTACAGGTTATTCTTCTGCTCGCGCTGTTTCTGTCTTTTCAATATGGTCAACCTTCCATTTATGTACTCTACGGTTGCGGCTTTATTCTGATGACACTGAGTTATGCTTTTCGCAATGCATCAGCAGGCATGGTCAAACAATCGGTGCCCACGCCACTGCTAACGTCAGCCAACGCGGCTTTGGGTTTCACCACAACGTTAATTACCATTATGGGTGCCGCCCTATCAGGAATGCTTTTGATGTTATCCAACTTGTATACGGGTCTGTTAATTACCGCCATTCTGCTTGCGATATCCTGTATCATTCTATTACCACTGCATTCCTCACCTGTGTCCAGAGGAACATCTCCTCAGGGCTTCTGGGTGGACTTTAAAGAAGGCTGGATCGAGCTGCGTCGCAACCATATGTTACTGCTTATCAGCATTACGGTCATTTTTCTTAATGCGACCTCAGGTATGGTGGATGCAACCGTCATCTTTTATGCCAAAGACACTTTGCAACTGCGTAATCTAGAGCTTGGACTTGTATTATCTGCTGCCGGGGTAGGCGGTTTAATCGGCAGTCTGGTGGTAAGCTCCCTGCGCCGCAAATATTCGGCTGGTGTGCTGATTGTAGTGACCACACTGCTTCAAGGTTTCGCCTTTCTGATCCTTGGTTTGTTCCACTCCACCTACGGACTTGCAGTGGGTCTGTTTCTGTCTGGTATTTTTCAAACTATCAGCACGATCTGCATCTGGACATTCCGCCAGGAGTCCACACCACATCACATGATTGGCCGGATCAGCGGGATTACCGGATCTCTGTTCAAGCTCGGCATGCCCTTGGCTATATGGGGGAGCGGCTGGATCTCCGAGCTGTCCAATCCAGCGTTGGTGTTTGGCATAGCCGCAGCAGCGAATGTCATCATTTTTATCTGCTGCCGCTATAGTGTACTCTGGGATCGAAAAGGAACATAACTAGCAGTATCTACAAACAGGTGGCGAGATCACACTCACCACCTGTTTCTCTTTTTCTCTGTTTCTCTGTTTCTGCGTCCTCTACCCCTACTGAAATTCTATGAGCATTTTACACCCTATTTCACCATTCAAATCTGTTATAATCAAACTTCGTAGCTATTTATGAAGGAGGAATCATCTTGTATCGTATAACTACAATTGCACTCCTGGCCCTGATCCTGTTCGCAACGGGTTGTCAGAAGGATGAGGCTTCATCTGTCCCTTCTCCCGAGGCTGCGCAGGTACCGGATACCCAGAAGATATATTACATATCACCACAAGGAAACGATTCGAACAAAGGAACCCTTCAATCTCCCTGGAAAACGTTGCAGCATGCTGCCGACCATGCTACCCCGGGAAGCACCGTTTATTTGCGGGGAGGTGTCTATCACCAAAAGGTAAAAATCACTCGCAGCGGTAATTCCTCCGGCAATCCAACCCTCTTTTCCAGCTATCCACAGGAGAAGGTCATCATTGATGGTGAAGGTCTGCCGGTACGCGGCATAGAGGGTTTGATTGAAGTCGACAATGCCAGCTATATTACGATTCAAAATCTCGAAATCCGCAACTTTACAACCTCACTTCGGGGACAAGTGCCAACTGGAATATATGTTCACGGGGCAGGAGAGCACATTCAACTCCTGGGCAACACGGTTCATTCCATTGCCAATGATGCTAAACCTTCAGGACCGGATTTACAGGGCAGGGACGCCCATGGAATTGCGATTTATGGTACGGAGCATCCCCAAGCATTGCGGGATATTATCATCAAGGATAATGAGCTGTATGATCTTGTGCTCGGTTCAAGTGAATCACTCGCAGTCAACGGGAATGTGGATACGTTTGCCGTACTGGACAATACGATCCATGATACCGACAACATCGGCATTGATCTGATTGGGTATGAAGGAACTTCGGAGGACGACACTTACGATCAGGCGCGAAACGGGATTGTACGGGGAAACGAGGTCTATAATATCTCTTCCAATCTTAATCCGTCTTATGGAACAAACCTCCCCAATGACAGCAATTCTGCCGGGGGAATCTATGTCGATGGAGGCAAAAATCATATCATCGACCACAATCGGGTATACCGTAACGATATCGGCATCGAGATTGCTTCGGAGCATGCCGGGCGTTCAACCAGTCACATTACGTTGCAGGATAATCTGATTTTTCATAACAGGCTTACAGGCATCGCCATGGGCGGCTATGATGAGGAACGCGGCGCTACCGAAGACAGTACGGTTATGTACAATACGTTAGTGGAGAACGACCTGCTGGATGCAGGTAATGGGCAGCTATTCCTGCAAGCTCGAACGAAGAACAATACATTCAAGCGGAACATTCTCGTATCGGGCAGCGCTGAAGTGCTCATTTACAATGAATACACCAGTAATTCGGGGAATGTGTTTGATTATAACGTGTACTACTCCCCTGCACTACAAGAAGAGGCGATGTGGGTCTGGAAAAACACAGAGTATTCCGGCTTCACCTCCTACATGGAGGAATCAGGAAATGACGAACATTCATTGTATGTGAACCCCCAATTTGTGAATGAGGCCAACGAAGACTTCACTCTCCAAGCTGGTTCTTTCGCCGAAGGATATGGCTACCTTGCACCGCGATAATGAATACGGAGGAAGAACAACTAATTCAAGTCAGCTTCTCCCGTTTCACACTAAATAAAAGAGCTTGCGCCTAAGGGCATTTCCCTTATGTGCAGGCTCCTTAATGTTTTCCTGTTTAACTATATAACCCAACCTTTAATTTCTTACAAGCTCTGCAGCATGGGTCACCCGATTTCTCCCGCCCGTTTTGGAGGCATAGAGCGCCTTGTCCGCTTTTTGAAACAAAGACTGATCTGTATCCTCCTGCGAAACCGTAGCCGCGCCAATACTCACTGTAATGTTATACTCGCCCCAATCGGCAGAGGCGACCTGTGAACGATATCTCTCCGCTGTAGCCGCAGCTTGCTCTCGATCACAATCCGCAAGAATAATGACAAATTCCTCGCCGCCATAACGCGCCACCACGTCCGTGCTCCGTGACACCGATTGCAGCAGGCCTGCCAGATTGCCCAGCACCAGATCTCCAATTGGATGTCCATACGTATCATTAATATTTTTGAAATGATCAATATCAACGACGAGAAGGGAGAAAACATACTGAGTTTCCCGGAAGAGTCCGAGGCTTTCAAGCATTTTATCCTGAAAAAACCTGCGGTTCTTGAGTCCGGTAAGCAGATCCGTCGAAGCCAGCGTCTCCAACTGATCATTTACCTTGATTAGCGCCTGCTGCTTCACCTTATATTCTTCGTGCAGTCGTTCAAGCTCTTTGTTCGCCTCATTTGTAGCTTGATACAGTTCCTGAAGTTTGGTTTTGGTATTCATAATATCCTTTTCATGCTCAATTCGTTTGCGCATTACAACTACGACACAGTCGATGACACTTTCTCCATTGCGAGTCTGGCGAACCCCGTTCAGAAGAACCGGAACATCCTGCTGATCACTGGTGCGGAATGAGAAGTACATCTCGTCCACATGTCCATATAACTGAATATAGGGGTAGAAGTACGTATGAAAAAACAGCTTGTTAGTCACCGACATGGTGGACTCGATATGCCGGCCCAACATCTCATTGCGTTCATACCCCAGCATGGTCAGCAGGGTTTGATTAGCTGTTTTTATGATGCCAGCGTCAGAAATGGAGAAGTATCCACAGGGTGCCATATCTAATTGTATATCCATGGATGAACTGCCTTTCTTCCGAGTTTTATGCAATCGTTAAATAAT
The DNA here is from genome assembly GCF_013401555.1 of Paenibacillus sp. E222. Lineage (NCBI taxonomy): Bacteria > Bacillati > Bacillota > Bacilli > Caryophanales > Paenibacillaceae > Paenibacillus > Paenibacillus sp. E222. Next base: position 3,138,944 of record NZ_CP058552.1, on the reverse strand, counting down.
TCTTGATTAATCGGATCGTTTCTTCCGGTTGACTGAGATGCGGGTAATGCCCTTTCGCAGTCATCTGCTGAAGCCTGCTATTTTTCAGATGAGCATGCAGGTAATTTCCTACTTCAACCGGAGCAATGCTATCATCGGAGCACTGGAGAATCAATGTCGGTACCGACGCCTGATCCAGATCGACACGACAGTCGGATAAAAACGTTACTTCTGCAAATTGTCTCGCAATGTGCGGATCTCTCGAACAGAAGCTCTTTTCCAACTCTTCCGCCAGATCTTTCCGTTCCGGGTTCTGCATCACGATTGGAGCAAGATAACTCGCCCAACCAATAAAGTTCATCTGCATCATATCCAGCAACTCATCAATGTCACGTCGATCGAAACCCCCATAATAACTCGGTAAATCATTTACATAACGAGGCGAAGGCCCCAGCATGACGATTTGCCTGAAATAGGTGGGTTCATGAATGGAAGCGAGCATACCAATCATGCTGCTGACCGAGTGTCCAACAAATATAACATCTCTCAAGTTGAGCGCTTCCATAATTTCCAGTACATCCTGGGCATATCCTTGAAGATTGCTGTATTTGTCTGCATCATAATAGTTAATTTGAGATTCACCCGAGCCTACATAATCAAATAAAACAACCCGGTAGTTCTCCGTAAAACTCGGTACAATATAGCGCCACATATCCTGATCACACCCAAACCCATGTGCAAACATAATCGTTTGGCTGCCTGTTCCCAGCACATTCACATTGTTACGCACGAGGACGTCAATCGTCATCCAAATCACCTCTCTGAGGTCGTATTCTTTTGCTTTGATCCATCTGGTTATTATATCGGAAATATTTGGGTTATGGATAGAAATATTAATTTTCATTACTTTGGATACATAAATCATCATGCACACTGTATGCCAAAAGGCCCTCTCATCACGAAAGGGCTCTTTGTTCTTATTTTTTTGATCCTTGGCTATTTTACAGTGAGAATCACACGTTGATAATGCTTCAACTGATGCTCTCCATCATCCTGTACTTCGGCTACAATATGAATTGTATCACCGGATTTGGCATCATCAGGCACGGTGAACGTTACAGCATTGGTGTCGCTGTCCGCTAATTGAATCGTATCCAGCTTCTCACCCTTGGCCAGTTCACGATGCAATCCAAGCTGCAGGTCACCCGCCATCTCAGGCTGGACCTTCTCCTCCTGGACATTGGAATCTTTGTACGTATCTGCTTCAAAATATCTCCACCATCTGTACGTCAGTTGATCCCCATCCGGGTCCTGACCTTCTGCATGAAGGGTTACTTTCTCGCCCGGGCTGACGGAAAGGTCTAATCCTTCCTTAATGGTGAGTGTCGGATTATGGTTGGCTCCTTCAAAGGTATCCGCGACGGCCCAATCGGCACGAGCCGCAAAATCATTCTGAATATCGTCAAACCATCTCATCAGAGAGTATTCAGCCTCATATCGTTTGGTATACGGATCGTAATCAAGAACGTTGTTCCTAAACAGCTTGTCATTTACCACACCGAAGCGACCACCCCATCCACCGTAGGAAGGGTCTTCCATACTGCGCAGGCCATTATCGATCAGATAGAAGAAGGATGGCGAATCACCTTCGGAGATAAAATCGTATTTGTCATACTGCGGATTTTTCTTCAAATATTCAGCACTACCGCGCTGCTCTTCGTCCAGCTCGCCTTCAATCATTTTACCATCACCCATGGTTGCATACATATCCAACAACTTGCCATGACCATCCAGAATGTTTTTGACCATCCAGTCGCCATGCAGCTTGCTATTGACTTCCTCTGTATGGAATTTCCACGCATAGGCAAAATGCCAGAAGTTCGATTGGTCGTTCAGAATGCGAATGTCCGGCCAATTTTTTGCAATATAGTCGTTATAGCTGTCATCCTGATCGAGGATAATGTATAGCACCAGTTTATCACTGACCTTTTTGCGAATCGTTTCCCACTCTGCGGTGTCCTTGTACTGTTCTTCAATCGATTTCAGTGCTCTGGCTGTTGTATTCGTACCGCCCCAGGTCTGCACAATCAGATCTCTGGAATCATCGTCGAGGAAAAGCGTTTCGAGAAATTTGGAACCTTCCGTTTCTTTCGCCATCTCCCCTTTGTCAGAGATATTACCGATTTTGGTCATCTTGCGAAGCTGCTCCGGCTCCGGATATCCCTCTGCATGTCTGGACAAGTTGGGATAGATCTCACCATAGGCATCAATCATATCGTACACCCACTGTGTTCCTGTCCAGCGGAAAGGTTGGATTCCTGCTTCCTCGTCGCCTGCATAATGATACACTGAACTGGTCAGCACAATGCCCGCCAGATCCATTTCATTGGAATATAAGAGAAAACGAATAACCGAGTTCATATCATCCACTTCACCATCGGTTGTAATTACCGTTCTGGCTTTGGTTGCAGAATGATCTGCCGTTTCTACAGGTTCATTTTGTTCCTGTTCTGCCGTCTTGTTCGGCGTTTCAGTGGCCGTTTGCGGTGTTTTGGATGCGCACCCACTGACAATCAGAACCATACTGAGGCAGCCAGCCGCCAAAACGTTTAACCATTTTCCTGTACTCATGTTCGTGATGCTCCCCTTTCTTGTGTTCCACGCGATGTGTTTTGGGAATGTCTGCGATGTCGGCCTGCTACTTAATATGGACCGTAAAATGCAAAAAAACCCAAACATCAATATGAGCTGGACGGAGTCCACACATATCAACATTCAGGTTTTGCCTGCCAAAGCAGTAACAATCCTCATTTGAGAAAAAGTATAACATGTTCGCCGTTTAATGTAAACGCATTCAACATTAAGTATATCAATTGATCTACACATTTACACGAGAACCGGAGAGGACAGAAATAACCTGAAGAAGCGGAGATAAAAGCTTTCTGAAAGAAAGCTACATCGGGAGCATACGCTTCGCCTTTATTCCCGGATTTTCACCTTTAAAAGAGGAAATCAAAAAAATCTGGGGATAACAGCGATCGGAAGGTTGTTCTTCATCGGAGTGGCAAGTGTAAATATTCTTTAGTTCAATTTATATAACCAGGGTGTAAGCTTTTCCCATTTTGATATATGATTATGCTTATGACTATAAGGGAATGTAACTGCTTGAAAACAAGCCTAATACAAGGAGGAATCAGCCACCGATGGAACAGCTAAATGCCGCCCTCATCCGTTTGGTAGAGCAGCAAGATTTATATAATGAAGCATATGGACTTTTCAAAAATAATGATCTGCGTCCTCGTGAACAACACCGCCTGCCGGAAGTGGATGAACGAATCCCGCTCTCTCCAGAGCTTCAATATCTGTACAGCCACTTCGAGATGATGGATGAACTGGCCAAAGGCACACTCAAAATGAAAAGTGCAGCCGTCGAGATCGGTGATGCGGCTCTGCTCTTCTTTGTTGCACCTGAACATCTCCATCGTCAGCAACTAGGTCACCGCTGGATCGGCATGAACGAACCCTATGAGGAGTCAGCCTCGTGGCCAAAAAATCATGTCGTCATTGCGAATTTTAACGATGATCCCTTAATCGTGGATACAGCAGCACCGAACTCGCCTGTATATGCGGCCTTTGCGGGTGAAGAACCTCAGCTTGTTGCCGATTCATTAACAGACTTTTTTAATGCACTGGCCATCCTGATTGAAGCTGCACGGGACTATGACGGCGAATTGAAGGACGAGGAAACGTATGAAACCAAACCCGAATATCTGGAGCATGTTGAACCTATATTGAATGATGTACTGGGAGAAGAGCATACTGCACATTTATTTGAGTATTTGTCATTTCGTTAGAAGTAAAGGATCACAGAATACGGAGGGTTGAATCATGATCTATGTTGCTCTGCTTCGGGGTATTAATGTGGGCGGTAATAATAAAATCAATATGAAGCAATTGAAAGAAACGTTTGAGCAAGCGGGCATGTTGGATGTGGTGACGTATATCAACTCCGGCAATATTATCTTTGCCGACCATCAGGAACGCTTGGATGCAAACGCTGAAATAGCCCAAATTCTTGAACAAGCCATAGCTGTTGATTTTGGCTTACAGATCAAGGTGATGGTACGTAATCTGGATGAAGTACGGACGGTTATTCAGGCACTGCCGGAGCAATGGACGAATGATGCCGCGGCCAAAAGTGATGTCATGTTCCTCTGGGATGAGGTAAATGACGTTTCAGTTCTGGACAAACTGCCCATCAAACCGGAAATCGGCACATTGCTATATGTTCCCGGAGCCATTTTATACTCCGTCAGTAAAGAACTTGTCACCCAAAGTGGCATGAACAAACTCATAGGCTCCAAGGTCTACAAATATATGACGGTTCGGAACGTGAACACCACCCGCCAGATTTACAAGCTGATGCAGGCAGCAGCAGAGAAGTAATGTGAATCAGCCGGGATCATGCTGTGCGCTTTGTGATGAAACTGAGGTCATCCAGCGAACAAGAAATGGACTGTACATGTCCAATCAGACCCGTTAAATGATGATGTAAAAAAATCCCCGGGCTAAGCGCCCCGGGGAATAACATCAGATACGTCTACTGCTTGCTGACTGCCATGAGGGAGGAAGAACGCTCCCGTATTTACATGTTACATGTGTCAGTCAATCTGGATGCTTTTGCGGCTGTGATCTTCGCCCGGACGCTTCGGAATGTCGAGCTTCAACACGCCATTTTCCAATCTGGCCTTGATGTTTTCCTCATCAATATGCTCCACATAGAAACGTCGGATAAATTCACCTGAACGTCTCTCTTGCCGAATGATTCGATTCGTATCATCCTTCTGCTCAGTCATTTCATTCCGTTTGGCTCGGATGATCAGTTCATTACCTTCAACGTGAATGTCTATATCCTCTTTAGCGATGCCGGGAAGCTCGGCTTCTACCAAGTATTTGTTTTGTTCCTCGCGAATATCGGTCCGAAATGGCTGTAAGCCAGTTCCGAATGGAGAGAGGAATGGAGACTCAACCATGTCATTGAAGGATTTCAGCATGTGTCCGAACAGGTCTTCATTTCGTTTGCGAAACGGAATCAGATCAAACATCAAAATCAGCTCCTTATGTGTGGTTGGTTTAGTTGTTGCTTACATGTCTTATTATAAGAGCGACCCCAACATTGCTCAAAATTCGTTAAAGCTCAAAAAGAACGATTTTTCCACGCCACGATTCATTCCCTTAAAATAGATTCTGCTTTCTTTTATTTTGACCTTTTTTGACCTTCTGGCTTTATCTGACTATGATACAGAACGTATGGCTTCCTTTGCCTTCGCTGGACCAGATTGATCTTTTCTAATGCCCAGCATAATAATACCCATGATTAGAACCAACAGAGCTATCAGCATGAACGGAATATGTTGATCCACCTGATACAGTGTTGTTGTCAGTAAAGGGGTAATCACGGCTGATATGCCTTGAATCGCTGCAACCAATCCGGCTGCGCCACCCTGCTGTTCTTTGCTGACCGAAAGAGAAGCTCCTGCCATAAAACCAGGCATCATCAGACCCGAGCCCATGCCGAACAGGAAGAAGGATAGATAATAGACAACCAATTGACTGGAGATCAGAAACAATACCATGCTTGCGAGCAGAAAAAGGGACCCGAGCAAAATCATCGGCCGCGGCTGCCATTTCAACCACTTCATCTGGATCACCTGCATGATCAGCATCGCAGCTCCGGAGAACATGAGTCCGAAGGAGACCATTCTGGCTGTAGCTCCTGGAGATAATGCGAGCTGATCCTGAAAATAAAATCCACCGACAACCTGTAAAGTCATAATGCCCATCATTGTAACCAAACCAGCAGCAAGATACATCCGCAAACCGCGTTGAAGCGGGTTAACCTTGGGCGCTTTCTCCTGAATGACCGGCTTGGCAGCAGGAATGAGCAACAAAGCGATAATAAACGCCGCTAACGCAATAAAAATACCAAAATAAAGCGGCCACAGCAGGCCGATTATGGTAAAAGCACCTGCAATCGCAGGGCCTAATACAAGTCCCAGCCCATTGGCGGCACTAATAATCGCCATCCCGCTTCCCCGCTCTTCCCCTTCCGTCACATCTCCCATATATGCCTGAGAAGAGGATAACACTGCCGGAATGAACATACCGATCAAGCTCCGCGTTACAATGAGAAGGGTTAACAGCAGGCCTCCTCCGATCCACGCATTTAATCCACTATACATCGCTAAAGCAAACAACGCACAGCTTATGGACATGCCTATGAATCCAATCAATATGATGGGTTTTCTGCCTTTCAGATCACTGAATCTGCCCCATACCGGACCCATTACAGCCATGGCGATGGACCCGAGTGAAATAATGAGCCCGGAATGACTTTCTTTCATCCCCAGCTCACGAATAAGCGGCGGCATAATGGGAGCAATAAGCATAAGACCCAACATGGCTGCAAATACGCTAAAAAAAATACTTCCTCTGATTCTGTTCACGCTCATACACTCCTTTATTTTTCAGTACAGTAACCACTGTACCTGGAGTATATAAGGTTGAAAGAATCTCGACTGCCTCCATACGGAACAATTAACGGTTAGACGGATTAATTATTAATATTTTTTTTCATTTCCGATGGCTTCACACCGAATTTGCGATAGAATTGCTGGGAAAAGGCACTGATATTGCTGTAACCAACTGCGATCGCTGCCTCAGTGACGTTGTTCTCTTGGCTGCGCAGCAATTTCATGGCGTTATCCAGACGAATCTGACGCAAATATTCAAAAACGGTAGTGCCGAACAGCGCTTTGAAGCCTTTTTTCAATTTGAAATCATTAAGACCCACCTGTTTGGACAACGCCAGCAGGGATGGAGGGTCCACCATACATGCTTCCATAATCTCCCGGGCGGTATGCAGCTTCCGTATATCCTCTCTGGAGAATCCTAAAGGGATAGGTGCCAGATCAAACAGCTGAATCATAAACCGATTCAATATCTCCAATGCAGTCGCTTCCATCATTAAGGAAGATCGGAAGGGGTTATTCAATTCGCCAATCAGACTGTCAATCATCGTTCGAATTCTGTGATCCAGCTGAAATATGATAGGCTTGAATACACAATGCCCCAAAATGTCCTGAAAACGAATGGACTTGCTGGTTGCCAATTGTGCACCCGCATAATTGAACAATGAGATCGGAATGCCGATGGCAAAAGAAGTATAATTCTCCTGCGCAGGCGGGTGGAACCAGGCTTCAAAATCACGCATCATAAGGAGTGCTCCCTGTCCAGTAGACAGCGTATATTCCTGACCGGATATGTCTACATAACGCGCACCTGACAAGGCAAACTGCAGCTCAATGATGGGAATATTCGACGCAAAGAATGTAGGACACGGCTCACTATAATTAATCTGAGAATACACAATTTCGATACCACTATACGTGGTAACTCTTTTGATATTGCCACTGCCCGCTTTAGCAGAGAGCAGGTACGTATGTTCATCCTGCTGACGGAATGGTTCCTGCGTTAAATAATGTTGGTATACAACGGCTAACGAATCGAAACCCATGAGTTTTCACCTCGCCTGTATTGATCATGATCCTCGAAAAGGAAATGGATTCAACCTTATTGATAACTATTCTCAATTAATTTTACCGCAATTTCCCCTTTTCGACCAGTCACATGACGAGATCGTTACCCTTCATATTGAAGCGGTCGTCCCAAGGGGCATTTTCACATTTTTTTCGCGTAATAATTGAATAGGAAGATGCCCAGCCCAATTTGAAAAATGAAAACACTCGCCAGTACAGTCACGACAATCGGTTCTACACCGATCAGACTAAATAGCACGGTTACGGCCATCAGAATATAAAAAATAGTAATATTTGTTTTCCAGCCTGCTTTTTCCTTCAACCGAATAGTGCGTTCATCTTGAACATCGATCTCCTTCTGTCTCAATCGCTCAGCATACATTGCCTGATTAGAAGACTTGTTCATCCATATGGAATGCACCGTATTGCCAAGCCCCAGAACCAGAAGCACCGAACCTGAACCGATCAACAAACCCGAGACTCCGCTTAATGCTTCGCCTCTCAGAGCAAACCCACCAATACATGTCATAACCAGACCTGCCATTGCCAGTAGTACATGCACCCACTTATTGGTTGCTTTCATCATCCTGCTCCTCCTCGTAAATGAAAATTTCTTCGATGCTCATGTCAAAATAACGGGCAATTTTGAATGCAAGAATAATGGAAGGATTGTAACGACCGTTCTCCAATGATCCGATCGTCTGTCTGGACACCTCCAATCTGTCGGCAAGTTCCTCCTGCTTGATTCCATTTTTCTTTCGAATTTCTTCCAGTCTGTTTTTCAATATAATAGCTCCTTCAAAAATGGAAAGTTAACTTTCCGTAAATATATCAAAATTTCTTCAATATGTAAAGCGAGCTTTCCATTCCAGGGATTTGTTGTTGATTTCCCGCTATCTCAGCTGTTATTCAGATGAAAATCGTTCCTGTTTACGATTTTACACAACTCACTTTGTGTTTTTACCCTTCCGTAACATTTCATCCCTATACTAAAACAATTGTACATACCATCACACACGAAACGGTAAAGGGGATCTAGAACATTGAAAAAGAGAAATCAATGGCTCGCCGTTATGTCCATGACAGCCATACTCACTACAGGAGCAACAAGCTACACGCCGATGGCCAATGCGGCTAACACACTTGAACCTGCTAACGATCATGTCGTACTGCGAACAGCGATACAAAATATGCAGGGAAAAGTCACTTGGGACGGAAGCAAGCAAAGGGTCGATATTCAGCTAGGAGACATACAGGCACAGCTCCCGGTCGGGACGGCCACAGCCACCATTAACGGTGTAAAAACTCCACTGGACAGCAAAAGCTATATCGCCAATGGAATAACGTATGTATCTCCCAAAACGCTAAAGCTAATCACGAATCAATTGATCCTGAACCAAAATAAAACCGGATTTGAACAGACTGCGGCCTTTCAGATGCCCGGAGGCAAAGCTGAAATATCAGCCTCTACTCCTGATGGTCAACGTCTGTTGGTAACCGAAGCGGACAATGGCAGCATTTCCGTGCTGGATATTGCAGACCTGAATAACATCAACGTTTTGAAGACCGTCAGCTTCCATGACCTCTCCGCCAAAGCGGAAGTAACGAGCGTAACGGTATCCAAGGATGGCAAATACGGGCTTGCCGTGATTCGTAGAGGCGATACGGACACTGAAGCCAATAAGGGATTGCTGGCGATTGTTGACCTCACAACCTACAAAACCGTGAAGACGTATGAACTTGGCATCGGGCCAGACTCCATTGCGTTGTCACCTGACGGCCTGCATGCAGTTATTGCCATTGAGGATGAAGAACTTAACAAAGCCGCCGATGAGATTGATTATGCCAATGCGAAGCGTCCAGGCAGCATCATGATTGTATCTTTTGCTGGCGGAAACGTACTTGAAGGTGAGATCACCAACTTGCCGGTAGCCCTGGAAAATGTAGCTGGAGCAAGCTATCTGCATGATCCACAACCAGAGTATGTTGCCATTAGTCCTGACAGCAAAACAGCAGCCGTAACGTTGCAGGAGAACAATGCCATTGCTGTTGTTGATCTGGAGACGAAGAAGATCAGCTCGATCTTTTCGCTAGGCACCACTTCACATCAAGCCGATCTGAAAGATGACGGCATTGTCCAATTTACTGAGAGTTTAACCGCTCGTTATGAGCCGGATGGTATTGCTTTCTCTGTTGATGGCAAATACCTGTTGACTGCCAATGAAGGTGATTTGGGCAAGGATGAATTTGACGATGGGGTAAAAGCAGGCGGACGCAATATTGCGGTCTGGGATCTGCAGGGAAAGCGGATGTACGATAGCCAGAACCTCATTGACGAAGCAACGGCCAAGACTGACTTGTACCCGGATGACCGCAGTCCCAACAAAGGCAGTGAAGTTGAGAATTTGACGGTAGCAATGATCGAAGGCAAGACTTACGCGGCAGTGGCTTCCGAAAGGGCAGATGCCATTTTGTTCTTCGATCTTGCTGATCCGGTAAATCCGGCTTACCTCGGGCTTATCCCCACTGCTGGTGAATCGCCAGAAGGCATCCATCGGGTTAATGGGCGCAGCCTGTTTGTAAGCGCGGACGAGAGCACAGGAACACTTAGTTTTTTCGCAAAAAAATAGGTCAAGCAACCTTTAGGTAGAAGGAATTAGCTTCACAACCATAAATAAAAAGGACAAGAGAGTATGCTTTCTTGTCCTTTTTATTTTACTGACTCCTATATGCCGGACTTATTCCCAGAAGAATCGGCCTGCAAATACTTTTTCCGTCAACAGCTTGTACGTTTCTTCAGACAATTCTTTCTTCATCTTCGCCATTACCGCTTCCTTGCCTTCGTTATACTGTGAGGACATGCCAATCTCTGCTGTGGTATTGTTCGCATCCAGACGCATGATCGGAGTCTTGGCATCTTTCGTCCAAGGTGTCCATGCCGCCAGTTCAGTCGAGCCACCATTACCCGGGTTGCCCGTGTACAGAAACTGTTTCAGATAAGCTGCCATGGCTTCAGACAATTGCTCACGACCAGGTTTGTTCGTTTCACTGAAATAACCTTCCGGGAAATAGGCTGCTATACCGTCCGCATGCCCTGTATAAAAGTCCATGTCCGCTCCATGTGGTGCGCCAAGCAACGTTTGCAACCGTTCGGAGATGACGCCAGGCTGTGTGCCCCATGCAAAACGGTAAGCATATACCGGAGGTTGTCCCTCCTCACTGGTCAAACGTTCAGCTACACGCTCTGCATTAAAACCTGCATAAGCCTCGCTGCCGTATTTCAGGGCTGCAGCATACTGCTCCGCCTTGGTCTTATCGGTAAACAGGGTTCCATCGTCAATCGATGGAACAAAGTTCGGATCACCAAAGGCAAATCCGGAGAATTCGGTTTCCAGACTGCCCAGCAGTACAGGCACTTGTGCATAATTACCGCTGTTGATGGCGTCAAATCCTTCTTTTGGAATGACTGTACCATCACGGAACAGGTGAGGGAACGGCTCCATACGGATCGCCGTGGCACCGAATGCAGTGACCAGCTTGTCCGCAGGCAACTCGCGCAGATAGGTCTCCAGCTGTACCTGAGATTGTTCAGCAATCCATGTTTTGGCTTCTTCATCCGTAGTCGCTTTGCCCTCTGCCACGAGCAATTTTACGAGCGCATTCTCGGACCTCTTCTCTCCATCTTCCGGTGCTGCTGTGGTCAAGCCTCCACTGAAGGCGACGGCTTTCTGGTATAGCCCTTTGCTGAGTGGAGATATGAGGGTTGCGAGAACATCACGGGCTCCTGCAGATTGTCCGGCCAAAGTCACATTGCCCCTGTCTCCGCCGAAACCTTCGATATTATCCTGTACCCACTGCAATGCACGGAATGCATCCAGCAAACCGTAGTTGCCGGAATCATCCAGGGCATTGCCGGTTTTCAGCGCCGCGTTTTGAAAGAATCCAAGTGCTCCAAGTCTGTAGTTCACGGAAATGATGATGCTGTTCGTTTTACGCGCAAGCTGTTCACCCTGAAAATCCTTGCCTGATCCGGTCATATTCCCGCCGCCGTGCAGAAACACCATCACCGGAAGTTTCGAGCTGGTTGTATCGGGACGCCAGATGTTGAGGTACAGCGAATCCTCGCTTCCTGCTGTATTTTTACCGGATAACTGCAAGCTGTTCGCAGCAAATTGTTTCGCTGGTCTGGTTTCCGTCCATGCCTCCGCTTCACGCGGAGCTTTCCAGCGCAGTTCACCTACCGGAGGTGCGGCATAAGGAACACCAAGCCAGCCGAGCGTACCGTATTGTTCATAGGTTATGCCATCAATGGCGCCATATTTCGTCTGCTGCAACGTTTGAGGTTTGAATGCCTGAACCTGTTTATGTTTCATCCAGTGCTGCTCCAAGGTCTCGCTGCCATTCTTGAGGTGTGCCTGCAATGCCTGTGCGGTTGCCTCCGCCATCTGGCGATTGGTAAGTTCGCTCGTACCCTTACCTTGAAGCGCCTTCACCCCCTTAACGGATGCATAAGTGGAAGCTTCTCCTTGATTGTAGTCTGTACCTGCCTCATATCCAAGTACCTTCAGCAGCATTTCGGCATATCCTTCCGTTGTCAACGGTGCATTGGGTTCAAAACGTTCGCTTCCTGCTGCAATTCCAGACAGATACGGATGCAACTTCAAATACCCAACCACCGGTTGCAGCAGCTTGCCTGCTTGTGCAGCATCTTCATACGTATCCGTACCGTTGTAGGCGAGTGCCTCCTGTTCCAAACCTGACAGACGCAAGTAGAGCACAGCAGCCTGTATACGGGTTGCCTTTTTGTTCAGATAGGCTTCATTAACGCCCTGACCATTGCCACGAATCAGCTGGGATTGAATCAGTTTGTCCATGGCTGTGGAAGAAGCGGAACCTGACATTCCGGCCGCATACGCAGGCAGACCTGATACACATAAACCCAGAATGGTTGCTACGGCGATCGTACGTTTGATAGTTTTCATGTCTTAAATCTCCTCGCTGTCTAATAGTGTGTGATGGAATGAGTCAGGCGTTTTTTATATAAAAAAACCTGAATCAAAGGCAAACAGACGTCGCTTAACGCGGTCTTCTGCCCTCAATCCAGGTTTTGCCTGCAATCAGTAACAACCCTGAGGATTAATGAGGTTAGATCCATTTTTCAGTTGTAAACGCAATCAATAGTTTGATAATGAAATCATAAACGAATGAACCGGTACAGGTATTGCCCGAGAGATCGGTTACAACCCTGTTGTTATGGAGATGTTAGCACGAAATGAAAGCGCTAGCAATATTTTTTTTTAATCATACTCATTATGAACTCCCCTAGGGACCCAAAGTAAAGAGCCACCCATGACTAGGAAGTGATCCCTACATGTATGGCTCTTTTGAATGAAGCTCAATTAATCCAACGTTCGTGCCAATCTTTCCAGCAGTTCCACGGCCGAAGCCAATACCGCTTCATCGATATCGAATTCCGGGTGGTGATGTGGGGCAGGTAGTTCGCTGCCAACGATCATATACGTAGCTTGATCTTCAACTCCAAATGTTGCAGCGGGTAACGCTCAGTGGATTGTTCTCCTGCCTCATGCAGCCGATCGATCTCGATCATAAGCACACCGATCTGACTGTCCTTGAATGCGGAGCTGCGAATCTGTTCAATCAGCATGCGAACGGCCTGCACCGTCTCTAACTTGGTCGAGTCGATTTTGAAGACTGGAACCCCTCTCTCGAAAAGTCCTTCATATACTGCATACAGGCATGTAATCGCTGCCTTGGTGTGCCCTTCCTGCCAGTGACGAACGTGGAATTCGATCATTTCCTGTACATCATAGTCTATGGAAAACACGTATTTGCGTAACTGCTCCTCCGAGAAATTCAGCTCTTCCAGGCTGTCTATCAGCCCCCAGCTCTCATTGTCAGTCATATCAATAGAGATGTCTTTCACGGGGCTGTCCAATGTATAAACGGCTTGGAGCATAGCTTTATATAAACTGGCCCCTGTAGGCGGACAGTAGATGGCATGTTCTTTTTCATGCAACACGGCTTGGGCTGTCAGATAGGGAATCGGACCCGTAAACACCCACCCGTGTACATTCTCTCGGTTCCTGGTAATAATGTTCCCCGTTTCCCTGGCGTGTTCATACGGGTATAGCTCAAAGCTCGCCCCCAGATTCTGCTCGTGCAAAGCACGCATGGTGCGCTCGATGGACGGCTTCGGCCCAACAATTCCGATACGGTAATACATTCGCACACCTCCTTGTCCACACACCGCTTCTTCAGACACATATTTCAATACAAAAATCATACCGAACTGAAGTTCCGCTGTAAACCTCTCCATAAACAACCAGTGTAAACATTAATATATACAGAACGGTTCCAACCTTACTCATCTTCATTTTTTGATTCGATTCCTTCTCCCTAATCGTAAACTTTACATTTAGTTAATCCAGTGCATACGCTCACTTATCATTCATTGTATACACTGGGTTTTGGATACCAAACTATACATATTATTAGGAGGATGTGTTCATGTTAAACCGATTCAATACCCGTGCGGCCAAAATGATGCTCGCGGTAACGACGATTGTTACGGCTACGCTGGGAGGCAGTAGTGCAGCTTGGGCTGGGGAAGACACCATCTCAACAACTTCTGGTTCACCAATCAAAAATGTCATCATACTCATTCCTGACGGTATGGCTAACGATGCCACCGCTCTGGCCCGTTGGTACAAGGGTTCCTCTCTTACATTGGACTCCATGGCTAGTGGCATGGTTCGTACACACTCTGCGGATGCGCCGATTGCGGACTCGGCCCCTGCGGGAACAGCCTTTGCTACAGGTCATAAATCACATACAGGGTATGTCGGAGTACTGCCTGATAAAGCAACGATGCCTGGACAAAAAGCCATCGCACCGGGAGATGCCAAAAAACCGGTCGCTTCTATCCTGGAAGCATCCAGACTGGCAGGCAAAGCAACTGGCATCATTGCGACATCTGAAATTATGCACGCCACACCGGCTGACTTCTCGGCCCACTATCCGGATCGCAAAAACTATGATGCACTGAGCAAACAGCAGGTCTATAACGGTATGGACGTTGTTCTTGGCGGAGGAAGCAGCTATTTGGAGCCTGCCGGACGCAAAGATGGCGAAAACCTGGTCTCATCCATCAAGGCACTGGGCTACGACTATGTGACTACTCCGGCAGCGATGAAAGCTTCCACTTCAGGCAAGCTGTGGGGCATGTTTGCCCCGGCAGGCATGGCTTACAATATGGATCGTGATCCAGCTAAACAGCCAAGCCTCGCCGAGATGACAACTAAAGCGATCGAGGTTCTTTCCAAAGATGAAGATGGTTTCTTCCTGATGGTTGAGGGCAGCAAGGTCGACTGGGCAGCACATGCCAACGATCCAATCGGCATTATCAGTGATGTGCTGGCGTTCGACGATGCCGTCAAAGTAGCCACGGATTTTGCCAAAAAAGATCAAGAAACCGTTGTTGTCGCTGTTACGGACCACCAGAACGGTGGATTGACTATCGGCAATGCCTCAACTACAGGCACTTATGATAAAGAACCGTTGTCCACATTTATCGGACCTCTGAAAAAGGCCAAGCTGACAGGCGAAGGTTTGGAAACCAAGCTGAATGCCAAACGAACTAATATCAAAGCTGTGATGAAGCAATACTATGGCATTACCGACCTGACTTCCGAGGAAATCGCTGCCATTAAAGCGGCCAGTCCTGGCAGCCTCAATTATACGGTTGGACCGATGATCAGCAAACGTTCCGGCATCGGCTGGACCACTGGCGGTCACACGGGCGGAGATGTTGTGCTATATACGTACGCTCCGAATAATGATCGTCCTTTCGGTGTTATCGACAACACGGATGTAGCCAAATACATGGCACGTGTGCTGGACCTTGACCTCGATAGCGTTAGCAAACAATTGTTTGTGCCTGCGAAACAGGCTTTTACTGCCAAAGGAGCAACGTACAAGCTGGATCTGACAGATGCCAAAAATCCAAAGATCCTCGTAACAAAAGGCAGCACCAAGCTTGAACTGCAAATCTACACAAATATCGCGCTCGTGAATGGTAAAAAAACAACCCTGGATGGCGTTATTGTCTACAATGGCGTAGAAGCCTTTGTGTCACAGGATGCGATTGAGCTGATTCAATAAAAAAAGTGCCTGCTCATTGAACGGCACTCTTAACTAAACTGCCCAAGAATATTCTTGGGCAGTTTTTCGATTTCACTTTTAAGTCCAACTTCTATATACAAAGGTAACGTGTATGGTAGGCCCATGCACAGGCTTATCGTATAATAAGTATAACGTTTATGAATATTGACGCCATAAAGGAGAGGTTCACCTATGTTGATCAGACTAAACTGGATCACACTGCGGGTACGCGATCTGGAAGCATCGCTCTGCTTCTACCACGACATGCTCGGGCTGCCGATTCAGTGCAGATTCGAAAGCCGTGGACGGCAGATTGCCATGCTGGGCCCAGAAAATGAAACGAAGCTGGAACTGATTGAGGGCAGCGAAACCACTCTCAAGCCAGAGGCCGGCGTTTCAATTGGCTATGAGGTAAGGTCACTGGACGAAGCCATGGAGCAGCTCGCTACATTAGGCATCCCGATTGCACGAGGCCCCGTCCAGCCCAATCCGCATCTGCGGTTTATTTACATTACCGACCCAGATGGCTTCGAAGTGCAGTTGGCCGAACATGCATGATTAAGGCTCGAGCATGTGGGGAGCGGTTCCAAATAAGTGTACGTTTCAGGATGACTGACCTGTTGTGTGTGGAGTCAAACCTACACGTACACCCCACATAGTACGGCGTCAGCGTGCTGTTGTACAAGTTTACAGCTTCATCCGACGCATTAGCGGTACACCCATGCGATTCAAAAGCCGTTCAAGCAGCAGCCAGCACCAACGTCTGCTCATTGGCAGATGGCGCTCATACACAGCGGAATACTCGAAATTGGGCACAGCCCCACGGTTGCGCTTGAACTGCGCAGCACCAGCACTCTCATGCAACAGATGGCCGTTCTCACGGGCCTGTCTAATCAGGCAAGCTGACAGCATGCGGTACAGCCCGATGGATTGGGGTAGCGCCGTATCGTAACCGAACAACGGCGTTGTCATCACCCCATTTCGACAGAAGTATCCCATAACCGCATCTAAGCGTCCTTCCTTCCGCAGACCATACAGGGCCAGCGCTCCAGAAGCTTTTGCTGTGGCGATGAACTGTTCACTGAATTGCGGATTATCATAAGAGTATTTTTCAAGGTATAGCAGCTTGTACAGCTCCGCAATTCGTGGAATATCTTCCTCCGTCAGATTCGCTTCGGAAACGAATTCATATCCGTGCTTGGCCAATAATTCGTAATCCCGCTTCAGCAGCCAGCGCGACTTCGCATTACCAAAATTCGGATCATTCGGCTGGTACAAATAGATTTGACGGCTCGGAATCAGTTGACAACCTGCTTGCTTCAGCTCTTCCGTCAGATCAGAGTGAAGCCCGGGGCACAAGGAGCGAAATACGACGGCATGCTCAGGATAACGCTCCTTTACTGCTGCAAGCAGACAAACCGCCTGCTCTCCTGACATGGCTGGATACAGGTTTGTTGAGAACAGCCAGTTGTTGACATGTACAACCTTGTTTATTTGTGAATGCCGCATTCCCCACCCCACTACACTCAGCAGCGCGGAGAGCCCTTTTTCCAGTAATGGTTTCTGAAGCAGTATCAACTCCTGCTTGGCATACCGTACATAATGCGTATAAGGCGAACAAACGTAAGAATTTTCATACTCTGCCTCATTTACCGTCAACGGAAGCACAAGATCGTCGATCCGTGCGATAAGCAGGTTTGTGCTTACATTTATCATGAAGCCCCGCGTCCCTTGCAGCATCAGGGGTTCCAAATATGCTCTTGCATATCTGCCGTCCCCGGTGTTAGGCCAGTCCATATCTTCAAGCGAGTTCCGATCATAGAAGCGAACGCGACTACCGTAATTTTCATTCATCGATTCATCTGTCTGGTCGCATCTCGCCTGCTTTTGTTCCGTTATTCCAATCTTCACGTTCTGCTCCCCCACGAGATAATATTGGCGCTTCATTGATAAATATCGTTCTGCCTCCTTATGTAAGTAAAGAATCTCGTTCTCTCCAACGTTTTTATGTATTCCTATTCCTCCCATTATAGTGGGCCTGGATGAACATCCACAATGATTTCGTTGTTAACAGCCAGAGATAGATCATCCCATCCAAAAAAAACAACCAAGCCTGCCCCACATCATGGTTGGAGACAGGCTCAGTAACTGAACTTCGAATATAAATTGGTGTAATCAGATGACTCCGATGCAGTAATCCAGCTTCGGCCCTGCTTTATTTTACAACGTATCAGTTGTAGAACGTATCTCGTTCTTGTCCGATACCAAATCGCTCAGGTCCACAATCAGTTGCTCTAATTCTCCGAAGCTGTCCACCATCTTCTGGGTCAGATTGCGCTGTTCTTCCATACTGGCAAGAATTTCTTCCGTTGCAGCACTCGATTGCTGGGTCACACTTGAAATTTCCGAAACCTCATTAACCACTTTTGTAGAAGATTCTCTCATGGTGACTGAACTGCTCTCGATATCTGCGGCCTGATTCAATACTTGCTGCGAATTGCTGTTGATCATACGGAAAACCTCTTCTGCCGTTTCAACACTGTCTTTCCCTGCTTGCAAAGCGAGGCGAATGCGTTCGAATCGATCCGTCAACGCCTGAGTCTGTCCTCTCAAACGGAACAAAATGACTGCAATATCATTAGCCGATTGACCGGAGTGTTCCGCCAGCTTGCGAACTTCTTCCGATACGACTGCAAACCCACGTCCATGCTCTCCTGCACGGGCTGCTTCAATCGCTGCATTAAGCGCAAGCAGATTCGTCTGATTTGCAATATCCGAGATGCTGTTCAGCATTAGAGACATGGACTCACTTTCCTCGTTAAACTTGCTCATATCGCTGGCTGTGGTATCAATCGTTTCATACAGCTCCTGCATCTGGACATTCAGTTGCTCCATCTGTGTACTGCCTGTTTCCGTGCTCGTTGCCATGCTCGCAGACAGTTCTTTCATCTGATGCGAGTAGGAAGCTACATCGCGTATATGCTGATCCGACAAGGACAAGGACTCTGAAATTTCAGCCACACTGGTGGCCTGGAATTCGACCCCTTTGGCCACCTCGCTGAATCCAAGCGTCACTTCATGGGTAATGGAGCCGGTGTCGGTTACTTTTTGCTTCAGTTGGTCCGTATAACGAGATAGCCCCTCTACAGATTCTTTGACCCTTACAAGCATGGTTTCCACTCTCATTTTGGAATGCTCCACCTCTTGCCAACGGGCTTCGCTATCCCAAAAGAGTCTTTGATTTAACTGGGAAACCATCATCAGAATAGCTCCGGTAAGTGCAAACAATCCTACATCAACAATATGGCCAATAAATTCCTCGGAGCTCTTTGTCTCCACCAGAACAACCTGAAGAATACTAATGGCAAGCAGAACGAGAAATCCGGTTGTGAACAGTTTCTTGTCAGGATAGAGCAATAACACTGAAGTGATAACCAGACTTAAAGTGATGTTAACACTTCCCCAGCCTGCATAAACTCCACAGACCGTAATCAGGAGCGTACAAAGCCACGGGATCACATGGATATATTTCTTTTTGATGTTTGCGTAGGTTACCCAACCCGCGAATAAAATAGCTACCCCATTCGAAACGAGCAGCTTGGGTTCCAGAAAGGCCATACCAAAACCGATGGCAACAATAACCCACAGGATGATACAGATCAGCTTGTTCCTTTTCCAGATGATTTCATCATAACGATTCATGAATTTCCCGTCCTTTTTATCAATTAAATACCATGGCGAAACATTTTCTGTACTATCTTTTATCAGTCTATGGTCCTTGCTTATGAACGAATCGCAAAATCCTAGGGCTTTGTTATAGTACATTAGGTCTTCATAAACATGAAAACACACTTAATGTATATCGGATTTTTATTATAAATTTTTAATATATGAAGGAATATAATATGTACTAATATTTCAGGGATTTTATTTGGTTTTCTCCATAGTAAAAACATAGTAAAAACCCGCATCAGGGATACGGGCTTTTACATGCTAATCTATTCAATCCACATCATCATTGGGGGCCATGACTTCTAATCTGTTATTCCAGAAGGAGATCAGCTACCTTTCATTTCCCGAACACAAGTGTGTTGTTAGACGAACCTGCATACTTGGTGACAAACTCGCGGGCATAACTGGCTGTCTGCACTTCATAGCTGTAGTTGGAGCTTGGTCTCCAGTTCGTTTTTGGAGAAGACGGACTGCTTAAAGCAGGTGTACTGCCTGTATCCGTAAATTCCCCGTTTCCTTTATCATCCAGAATACCGCCTTTTTCAGCACCAGCACCGAAATAATTGTTTTCGGAATAAATACGAGCTTTCTCTCCAATGGTGATCGCCTGGTTAAAGTTGTTGGCGTAATTGTTTTTGATATGGAAATAACCGTATCTCATGAGACCAGGACCACGTACATACAGATTTTCAAAATAATTATTAGCCATAGTTACATGAGGTACACCATTATAGCTGCTGTTGCCATCATTCGGATATCCGAGAATAATTCCGTATTTGTGGTTTGCAAATTTGGAATTGCTGATCGTAATATAATCTGCGCGATCCCCAATGTACAGCAGCTTGTCCAGATCACTACCGCTTGAGCTGTAGCTATGGCCGGAGAACGTCACGTGATCGATCCAGTAGTTGGAGCCTGAAGTAATATACATCTGGATATCGTCGTTAGCATTAATATTGGAAGCGTGTTCAAAAGTCAGGTTCTGAAAAATAACATTGCTTGAGCTGGACGTCGATCTGAAATGAATGTTTGTCAGCGTGTGTTTATCAAAGGAACCGACCAACGTTTTGTTCGATCCAAATTCGACTTTTTGCAACGTAGAAGAAGAAATATTTTGTTCAATAACTACAATCTTGGCAGTTGAGCCTGCCATATGCGTTCGCAAATCATTCAGATTGCTGACGTAGACAACCTGACCGTTCTTGCCACCTGTCGTGGCTGATTTAGATACACCACTCTCATTTTTGGCGTTACCGGCAAAACCCGTTAAACCATTCGTGCCTGTGTTGGGATAACTGGCCGCACCATATGTAGCGGGTGCCGTAGAGACCGTGGAGACTGTCAACAATAACAGTGTTACAGCAAGTAAAAGAATCGAAAATTTCTTCAAAATTTCACCATCCTTTATAATTTTATCCTGCAAGACAAGTAGATTATATCGTGTAACATCGGATGTGACAATACAAAAATTGCAATTTAACCATTATTTTTATTTTTTTGCAACAGCAGTCCCCGTATAAGAAAAATGAAAGGACGACACAAAGTCATCTGCAAAAACCATGAATTTGTATCGCCCTTCTTCTGAATCCTATTTGATTCTCAGTTCCAGCATATGTTTCTCGGCTTCCTGCCAATCATCGTAAACTTTGCCGGGTTCACCGCGAAGTTTTAATACCAGAGATTGTGGGCCATCCAGCAGATTACTACTAAAGGAATAGATCATCCCATCTTCCGTCCCATTACCTGATACACCGGACAATTTGGTCTTCTGCCCGTCCTTGGTCGTGGATACAATCTCGATAGGGTTAACCACATCACTGACGGAGAGTTTAGTTTTATAATCAATTTTTTGATTAGGTTCATAGATAAATCTTACCCGTGTCATAAGTGGTGATACCTCTGCTTCAGATAACAATACCTCATGACCCCCAATCGTAAATAACTGATTAAGTTTGATCTTTTCTGTCTTGGGTACCGAAAATTTAGGGTCCAGATCGAAGCTCACTTCCATCGGTTTCGAGAATTGGTATTTGGGATCTTTTTTAACCTTATTCGTGTCAGCCAACAGATCAGGAACTACAGATGAAATGCGAAAATCGAACTTCACTTGATCAGGAAGCGGTGTATTCCCATCCATTTCAACGGTGCTGCGTCCGTAAAGTGTATACTTTCCATTTGGGGTGTACAGGCTGCTTATACCGCTATAGCCAAGCGATTGGTTCGTCATGCCATTGACCACATTCGTTTTGGGAACTGAATATATCTCCTGGGAAGCATCCGTCTGGGCTGTGTACAATACGATCATCTTGTTTTCATCCGCCATCACTGCATTGACGGTTAACTGATATATTCCTGATTTCACAGAACGATTCACGAGCTGTACATAACCATTGTTAATTGCGGATGAAATCGTGTTTCCGTCTACCTCTTTTCCAGCCAACTCCCGAAAAGGTTCAAGAACTCCCCAATTCTGTGCGGGCTGGCTGTACATTGCCTGTTGTGGTGTAGAAGCGCCAAGTGGACCCATCAGCAGCCAACCGGCTGCTAGAGCTGTTACGAGCACCGCCGTAATCCACTTTAATTGCACATGACCTGTCATTCGCCGAGTTCTTGCCTTTGCCAGACCTCGCTGAATGGCAAAGGCCGTGTCCGCCGGATTCAATTGCTGTCTCTCCAGCTTAGCCTGGGAAGCATCTGCGAAAAGTGCCTGTTCCTCCGGACTAGTTGTCATGCCAATCCCCCCTGTTCTTCATCTGTTTCCGTAACAGTTCCAACCCTTTATGCTGCCAGGTCTTGATGGTGCCCTCCGGTTTGCCAAGAATGGAGGCAATCTCAATCGACGTCATGTCATTATAGTATTTCAGCAGTAATACATGGCGGTATTTAGGTTTGATTTTCTCAAGCATGGTCCACATCGCAAGTCTGTTGTCGCTGCATTCTGCACTGCCAGACTCGGATATCGCCTCTTCCAACCCTTCGCTTGGCAGTGGTGTGGCCCGTTTGCGACGTCTTTGTTCATCAATGCACACGTAGATCAGAATACGAATAATCCACGATTTGAACGCCTTCTCATTTTTCAGAGAGCGACGCTTGATCCAGGCCCGGCATGTCATCTCCTGTACGGCTTCGAGCGCATCATGACGATTACGCAGGTAACTGTAGGCAATGGAGATCAGCGTGTCCTGATGCTCCATGATGGATTGGACAAATGCCGTCTCGTCTTCGCTCTGTACAAACAGCATCTTTTTCATCTCGGCTTTGGTTTCCACCCCGCAATCCCCTCCTTCTCTCTTTCTGTGGTTTAAGACGGATGAACAAGCCAAACCGTTTTTTATTTATTTTCCATCACAAAGAAGCCCCGCCTAATCCTGAGGAGGAAGCTCTTGTATGGATTTCCGCATCATTATTTAAAGTTCAAACCATTCCAGCTCAGTGTCTTCCTGATTCGCAGCTGCTTCCATCTGCCTTAGCCAGTTTGCTGCGATGTCACCCCAAGTATGGAACAGACAATAGATGTACAACTCTCCCTCCACAA
This sequence comes from Paenibacillus sp. E222, assembly GCF_013401555.1. NCBI lineage: Bacteria > Bacillati > Bacillota > Bacilli > Caryophanales > Paenibacillaceae > Paenibacillus > Paenibacillus sp. E222. Next base: position 3,115,919 of record NZ_CP058552.1, on the reverse strand, counting down.
TCTCATCCATTCCCGATGCCACTTCAATCGAGACTTGTAGAGCTTCAGGCCAGGACGAATCCTCCTGTAGCAACGCAAACCCATCTTCATAATGCTCCAGCTTATACAAGTCGGAGAAGGTTAAGGAGTCCGCCAGTCGCTTCACAATCCGAGGTAAAATGACAGGATTTGTTGTTCTGATGCCATATTCCCAGCCCATCAGGGTACCTCCTTCCATCTAAAAGTTAGCTAAAAACCACTAATCTTCCCCATTCAAGTCATTGATCGAGCGGTCCAGCCACAATTCATACCAGTCCAGAAAACCCAGCCGCTCCGTGTTGCCCATATAATGATCCGGATAAATCCCATTACTGTTCGCTCGATCATCGGTCCAGATCTCTCCGTAGGACAATCCCTTCACAATCAGATTAAGTGACACGCCACATCCAAAATCACTGATTCGCAGCATCCCTGCCGACCATTTCGGATCATAATACTCATGTTCAAGCGCTGCCCACTCGTCCTCTTCCTTGCTGTCGTCGTACCAGTCAACATCCCAATTCCAGGATTCCACATGTGGGAACGGCTCGGAAATCGCATTCAACTCATCCTCATAATCCATCACCAAATATATGCCGTTTTCAGGCTTTTCCAGCCCATAATAGGGACCTGTTCCACCACTGCCAACCCCAAGCAGAAAAGCTTGATACTCTTCAGGCAGCTCTATCTTCCATTTCTGTTCAAATGCCTTAATCTCATCCAATGTCCATACCGGAGCCATATCATATTGATGATTCTCTGCCCCAAACAGATTCCGCTCCGGGTCCAGAGTCTGAAGTTTGTTCAACTTTCCCTGTATGCGTTCCAACTGGGCCTTGTACATTTCCATTTCCATATGCCTCCTTCCATTGCGTACCCATAATATTAGATCCGGATCAAGTCATTCAAACTATTTTCGCTTTGCAGACTGGGTGTGATGTTAATCGAAATTTGGTTGTCTTCCTTCGTTACCGTACATGCATAATTTCCAGGTTTCAACTGGAGCAATACACCGCCACATGACTCATCCGGCTCCAACTCACCCCCACTGACATCATCGGCAGCTCCCAGATACACGTTACCGGAAGGGACACGTAAATGGTATACCTGTGCAGTCTCCAGTTCCTTCCCCGCATCATCCAGACTCCATGTCACCTCATACTGTCCATCTTCACCCAGGTTCAGAAACAAACAGTTGCCTGCATTTACCTCAGTCAGTTCATCCTCTGCAATAGACCACCAGTCCGGTGTATCTTCAACACGATGTTTTAGCGCCGCCAGATCATACAGGCACAATGCTGCCGTATCCGTGAAGAACTGAAATTTCCCGTTCATTCTATATCTCACTTCCTTATTCAAAATAAACAGCTTGACCTTAGGTCAGACCTAAGGTTTATAGTGAACCTATTCCATCAAATCAGACAGGAGTGAGCACGATGAACAACTACATCACAATTCGCGAACTATCCAAATTAATGCATGTTTCAGTCCATCAAATTCGATATTTTGAGGAAAAAAAGATACTTTTCCCGGCATATGTGGATACCAACCACTACCGTATGTATGGAATGGATGAGATCTACCAGCTTTCTCACATCCTTTTATTGCGTAAGCTGAATGTCCCTGTTCAGCAAATCAAAGAGTGCCTGCTCTCCTATTCCGCAGATGACTATTACGGATTATTAACCGATTCGCTTCAAGATGTACAATCACAGATTGATTCGTTGATCCATATGAAGCAATTTATTCAGAGCATATTGCAGGAGCAGCAGGAATGGATCAGCCAATCACAGCAGGATCAGCGTATACCCATATATGTGATGAAGGAAATTCCCGTTCGGCACTTCACCACTTGGATCACCATCCAACCAAACGAATCTTTGCATGCCCGTGCACTGTATCAGCATCGTACGGAACAACATGCATTGTTTGAAACTGATTTTCACTACCTGTATAGCTCAGATCAGGTTGCTGTCTGTGTACCGTCTTCTAATGCTATCAGCGATTCTTTTGTGGAAAAAGGTTTGTATCTAACCAGATCCTTCACAGTGACATCCGAAGAAAATATTGCCCAGGAAATTCATCACCTTAACGAACACGCATTTCAAGCTGCTTATGTGCTGGTAGACCCAATAATTTTAATTGAAAAGTCCTATCTCTCCATGTTAGGAACTGATCAATTACACTATGAGATCCAGGCCAGAATTGAGGTCACTCACCCTGAAGTGAAAGAAAGGAACCAATCATGAACCTCACGACTCCGATTCAAATTGTTGACTATGATGATCACAATCAACATCAACTGGCTGTCCGAACGTTAATAGTCCATTCTTTTGCAGCCAAGTTTGAGGCTCTTGTGCCGCTCGCCCCAACAGAGATAGTTGACTTGCTTGGCGCTATATGGGTTGAGCAGGGAAACTCACTATCCAGTAGGCAGTTCATTGCTATGGATGGAAATCAGGTTGTGGGGGTTCTATACCTGAAATGGTACCTCAAAAAAAAACTACATATAAAAAAAGAGATCCACCAAATTCCATTCCGTAAGCTTTGCAAGCAATACGGACTACGCAATGTCTTCACATTTATGGTCGGGATGATTGCCTTGGACTATAAGCCGGGTCCACAGGAATGTTACATTGAGCATCTGGCTGTAGCCACAAGTCACCGAAAGCGTGGAATTGCCAGACAGCTGCTGATTACAGCTCAAAAATTCGCAAAACAACGTCTTCATTGTGAATATATATCTTTGCATGTATCCAGCAAAAACACGCCAGCCATTCATCTTTATAATCAAATGAACTTCAGAGGGAAATCATCACATACCAGCCCTTTCAGAAAATTCCTGTTCCGTGAACCCGAATGGATTTTCATGATCAGCCCTATCTCAGACATCGAGGAGGTATTCCATTGTTCAAACATTTATCCCCTAGATTAAGATTATTCACACTCCCACTTTTCAGATGGCTGATCACTGCGCTGATCATCATTCTGTTCATTGTGTCTTGGGTGCTCGTTCAGAACACATTCAACATGAAAGAAACACGCATCTCCATTCCAACCGCACATGGACAATTAACGGGTATACTCGCACTGCCCAAACATCATTCAGATAAGGTTGGCCTTGTCGTTTTTGTACATGGAGATGGTCCAATTAATGCCAGTTATGACGGTGGATACCGACCTTTGTGGGAAAAGCTTGCCATGGCGGGATATGCCTCCCTCTCGTTGGATAAACCTGGTATTGGTGGTTCCTCGGGGAACTGGCTTGACCAAACCATGGAGGATCGTGCACAGGATGTCTTAACCGCCCTTGAATGGGCCAGAAAAGAAGCCTCTATTGATCAAGATCGAATTGGTTTGTGGGGTGCCAGCCAGGCTGGATGGGTCATTCCATACGTCGTGAAACAAGATGCGGGTATTGCATTTAGCATTTTGGTTTCCCCCGCCATCAACTGGATTACACAGGGCAGATACAACACCCGGCAAGAAATGCTCCAGGAAGAATATACCAGGGAAGAGATCACTGCAAGACAGCTCTATAATGACCAGGTTCTGCAGCTGATTCGAAACAAGGCCACCTATGATGAATACCTGCACATGGCTAATAAGGAGCAGCTCATTTCCAAGGAGCGCTGGACGTTTATCGTCAACAATGTGGAATCGGATGCCACAGATGGGCTAGCTTCGTTTCATAGCCCTGTTCATCTTGTGCTTGGAGGTAGAGATATAAATGTCGATGTTCAAGAGACAGAACGTGTGTATCGTCAGATGATTCCACAGTCACTGCTCAGTGTAACCAAACTACCGGATGCAGATCATTCGATGCTGCCCTCTTCACTGGTGCATTCTACGTTCAAAACCTATGCAACCGCCTTGTTCTCTCCACGAAAGCTTATGGACGCACACTATTTGGACGATATCGTTCAATTTTTGAACTCTATTAGGGATAAATCTTAAGATTGATTACATTCATTGTATAAGCCACTCCAGCCGACGGATCAGGTCGTTGTCCAGTTCAGGTCGACACCATTCCAAATATTGATGAAGGCGCTCCAGCTGTACAATGGTCAATCTAATGCCATAACTGCGATTTGGGAATTCAACCCAGTTGTGTAATTGACGAAGAAGCGTGTGCTTCACCCATTCAGGTTGGGCTGTTGGTAGCAGTCGAAGTAGGAGACCGAGTTGAGTCCATCTATCCATAACAGAAATGATACGTAGCACATTTCGGATTACATGAGGCTTGGCAGCTTTATCCCCCAACAGCTCTGCGACTTCATCTGGAGGAATGAGATGAGGATGACGCCTCAATGCTCGGCAGGCTTCACGCGAAATACCTGGTTGAGGATCTTGCAGCATATTTATAAAATAAGGACCGTAGGAAGAAGGGTTTAGCCGCGTCAGTCCTCTTATGACAGCCTTCCTTACCGCAACTACTGAGTGCTGCGCATAATCAAACACAACCTCAGCGTCTGCCTTTTCCCCTGTCTCTCCAAGACCGGCAATAGCAGCAGCGAGGTGGCCTCGCTCCTCACTCCAGATCATATCAAGGTACCACGCCGCATAACTCCCCTTCATCCATTGCTTCCCGTGCCTTCGAGCTGTATCCCTTACCGAGAGGTCCGGGTCCAACAGCCGATCAGCTATAATCTCTTTCGCATCCTCAGGAAACATGGTAGCCAAAGACGCCAGACTTTCCCGGCGGATTGAAGGTATACTGTCCTGTTGCATGCGAAGAAGCGCTTCTTTCAGATTCTGTCCTGACAATATACCATCCACCTGCCACGCCGCCCACCTACGGATGGATGGATCGTCGTCACGCAGTGCCTGCTCTATAATCATGCCGTTATCTGTTCCATTTTCTTCAATCGAGATGCGAAACGCCAGGCGACGAATATAGGCATCCGGTGATACCCTTGCCGAATGAATGACATACCTGCATTCCTTTTGACGCAGCAAGTTATGAATAGATTCAATCCACTCCTCGAACAAATCCCGGCCACAGATTCGAAGTCGTTCCACCAATATGATATTTTCCATCCATAGCTTAGCATATTCGGGCTTGCGCTTGCGCTCGAGTGCCAATTTGGCCAAATCACGGATTTCGGGCACCCAATCATTTAAACGAAGCAGCAAATAAGGAAAGGTATACGGTTGATCGTTCTCGATCATTTTTCGAACCGCTGCCTCTCTAATGTATCCACTCCAATGCATCGTCAACACAGAAAGTCGGGTAGCACTCGCTAGATCCATGGTACGCATTTCTCGTTCGACAGACTTCTTCCATTCCAGTGGAGAAGGACGCCATTCCCTTACATGTTCATTCAACCAAACCAGTTCCGTAAGAGGACACACTGCAAGCAAAGTGGCGACCGCCTGCTCCGCTGCTTGAATAATGGCTGAATGACGATTATCCATCATCCGTATTATGGCCGGAATTGCTGCATAGACCCTGGACATGCCCACTTCACGCAGTTGTTCAACTGTTTGTTGAACATTTCCGGTTCCCAATCGATTAATTTTTTCCTGAAATTCCGAAGAAAATTGACGCAACCTAATCCGCTCCTTCCCATTCTGATCCAGGTGAAAAATCAGAACCATATCCAACCATTATATCAAGCCCGGCACACTGGTTAAAGGCATTCAAGAGCTAACTAGGTTCATGTTATATATGTGAAAACTGAAGGTGTTAGAAAACAGCTTAATCTCTTCATTTTTTTAGCAAAAATGACGATATAATCATAACTGACTTTTTTTGATTTTGTGGAGGAAACCATGGCTATCAACCTTAGAAGAGAACCTTTTCGCTATACTTTAAAAGAACCAATAACGTTTGAAATTTTTATACTCAGCATTAACGGCGCCTCTGCACCACCCAAACCCATTCAAGCGGAATTATGCGATATCAGCCGATCCGGCTGTCAGCTTTCTTTCCCGTTAAATCTGCATGTGGAGTCCAATAACATCCGAATCGGCATGAACTTGCTGCTTTTTGAAGACCCCTTGTATTTGGAAGGAACGCTGCGTTGGGGCAAAGAAGAGAATAACCAATGGCACTACGGGGTACAGCTGGAGATCCAGCAAGGCAATCATGAGCGTTTATCCAGAGAAATGAGAATGCTTGCGGGGCAAGGCAAAATTATGGTGAAGTAACCGGGAGAGCTACCAACCCAACAAAAAAACAGCCCGATGTACCGGACTGTTCCAATATTTTAGATATTCAGGCTGCTTTGGTAGCAGTAGTTGTATTAGTTGTATTGTCCATTTTGGACCAATCCACTGTGATTTCGAGCAAAAGTGACACCACAACTCCAATGACGAGTCCATTGCTAATGATCGGAATGAGATACATGGGCAGAGCATGAAACGCTTCAGCAGGGATGTTCATTACAGCAACACCTGTAAGAACCGGAAGTGCCACACGATAGATTGTTTTGGAATTAAAGGTGGTGCCTTCGAGTGTTCTTAGAGCTGTACCAAACATTTGCAAATAGGCTACAAATAGCACGGCACTCCCTACACTTGGAGGGATTTGTGCGAAAAAGGCTGTCACGGAAGGTGTAAGTCCCAACATACATAACATGCCTGCTCCAACAACAAACGCAGCCCGTTTCAGAATACGGGTGCTCTCCAGGAATCCGATTGAAGAAGCAAATAATCCGAACGGCAGCACACCTACACATGCAGATAACATGGTGAACAATCCTGTGAGCATGTACGATCGTTTATATTGTTGGCTGGTCGTTTGTACTTCATATATTTTTTCGACGGAGCTTAACGTGGTGATGGAGTTCGTCATATTCACCAGCCCGACAAAAAAAGCTGTGATAACAATACCCGGCTCCCACTTCGGCGTCCCCCACGGAAACCAGGAAAACAGGTTTAAATCCTGTTGACCGGATGCTCCTGCATGTTGTCCAGGAAACACAAAACTATAGGCAATCCACCCCGTCACGATGCCAATCAGGATGGAGTAGTTGCCGAGCTTGCCTTTTCCCTTAAGCTGGATTAAGGCCACAAGAAACGCTATAGCAACGGACAACGCCGCTACAGGCAGGTTGAATGTGCCAAACTCGGTGTATCCAATCATGCCTTTGAAGAAATTCATGGTCAATTGAATCGTCATCAGGAATAACATCGCACTCTTGACCATTGGTGTGAACAGCTTCTGAAGCACATGCGCAGCTCCAAGTCCGCCAAGGATCATCATTGTCAGACCCGCTAACAGAAAACCTGCAGCCAATCCTCCCCCGATACGTTCCAAACTCATGCCTGCTGATGAAGCCGAGGCCGTTAAGCTTAGTGTCAGTCCCCACCATAATCCTGAGGGACCATCCATCACGGCATAACGATGTCCAAAGAACGCCTGTAATATACACACAGCCCCAGTAAGCAAAAAGGCATGCTGCATCGACGCAGCAATGGCCTCCGGTGAAAGCTGAAAATTATGTCCGATGGATAACGGCACTACCACAGTGTTGGTAAACAGGAAGAAGAACCACTGAATGCCTGCCAATGCAAGCGATGACGCACCCTTGATATTATTTTGCAAAGATTGCTCTTGATGTCTGTTCATGATTGAGTTAACATTCGCTCCATTTCTATATAATGATGCCTCCGGGCATGCGCAAGTGCTGTAACGCCGTCCCGGTCCGCAATAGAAGGATCGGCACCATATTGCAAAAGCAATGCTACGATCTGCTGATGGCGAGTGCCGCCATCCCCCAGAATGACCGCTTCCAGCAAAGCTGTCCAGCCCAGATTGTTGATATGGTTCACATCCACATCCGTGTCTTTCAGAAGGATCTCCACAATATCGACATGACCTCGATCTGAAGCAGGAATCAGAGCTGTGCCACCAAAGCGATTCGTAATCCGGGTATCAGCACCTGCTTTTATAGCCAGTTCAACCATTTCACGCAAACCTTCCGCACTGGCATACAGCAGCATGTTGTCCAGTCGTTGATCCTGGATGTTCACATCCGCTCCCGCTTCAATAAGTGTACTTGCCGTCTCTGGCTTGTTGCCATATACCGCGGCCATCAGAGGTGTCCGTCCTCGCGCATCCCGGTCATTCACTCTGGTTCCTTGTGCGATAAACCGCAGCACATCATCCGTATGTCCAGCTTCAGCAGCTGCATGTATTGTTTTCAGCATCGCACCTTCACCCTCCAATTCTTCGTCATCCTCACGGCATATATTCGATACATCATAATCTACATGTGTGATTTGAAGTGTTTAAACCTTATGTATGTTAACATAGGATAATAGTATATTGAAAATACATGTTTTGTTGGTTTTCCATATGAAAAACATATCGCTGCGAATAAGGAGAACACACGTGGATATCAAACAATGTCGCTATTTCATCGCGATTGCCGAGGAGAGACAGATCACGGCAGCAGCGCGCAGATTACACATGGCTCAGCCTCCTCTAAGCCAACAGCTCAAGCTGATGGAAGACGAGCTCGGCGTAGCTTTGTTTGAACGCAAAGGACGCAGCATGGAGCTGACACAGGCGGGTCGAAGCTTCTATGATTATGCGGTCACAATGACCAAATACATGGAGGAAGCTGTCATGGAGATGCAGAGCTTCAGGTTTGGCATTCGGGGCAAGCTGTCTCTTGGCATTAATACGATTTCAGATCGTTTGATCCCGCAGGCGCTCCAGCAGTTTCGGACAACACACCCTCAGGTGACGTATAAAATTCAACAAAATGAATCTGCACAGCTCTGCCAGCTCTTGGGTGAAGGCAAAATCGAGCTTGCCTGTGTACGGATGCCTGTCAAAACAGAGCAATATGAAGTGCTGCATCTACCGCAGGAAGCTCTCTTCTATATTTCCTCCACACCGCTGAAGTCAGCGGATGAGCGCGGGATTTATTTTCAAAAGCTGACCGATATCCCTCTCTTGCTTCCTAGCACTGAAGGACTCGGGATGTTCGAACTGATATTACAGAAATTCCGTGAGCATCACGTGAATCCTTCCATTGCTGGCGAATGCTCGGATATTAACATGTTGCTGGAACTTGTACGACTCGGTTTTGCAAGCTCCATCGTGCCTCATACGGTTCTTCAGCTTTATCATGAGCATCCTTTTCATGTCTATCGTATTCAAGATGCGCAATCCACCGTAGATTCTGCGCTTGTGTGGCATCGCAATCGTCACCTGTCCAAGCCCGCGCAGCACTTTGTGCAATTGGTTCAGGAGCTGCTGCCTTCTCGCTCGCTTTAGTGTCCAGCAGACATCGACCATGAAGAATATCGCCCATATACTAAAAAGCAGCAGCCTTGCCGGAATAATTCCATCCGGAAAGACTGCTGCTTTTTGACGTTCGTTAAGCTTTTGCCGTAAACAACAATTCTTTTTCCTTAATCGTTGTACGTCCGGCAGACTCAATTGAATGATATTGATGCATGTTCGTAATGATGACCGGTGTAATCGTTGTGTAACCGGCTTTTTCGATTTCTTCCCGGTCGAATTCCATCAGCACATCACCAACGGCAACCTTCGCTCCTGCTTGAACTTTAGGCGAGAAGAATTGACCTTTCAGTTTCACGGTATCAATCCCGATATGAATGAGCATCTCAGCGCCATTGTCACTTACCAAACCGATAGCGTGTCCACTCTTCGACAGCGAGAATACTGTACCGTTAATTGGAGAAACCACACGGCCTTCCGACGGCTGAATCGCAAACCCTTTACCCATAATCTCTTCGGAGAATGCAGGGTCTGGAACTTCGCTCAATGGTTTAACTTCACCAGTAATTGGGCTGAATACGTCTTGATCCAATGCTTTAGTTTCTTCAACAGCAGTTACTGCGGAAGCAGAAGTCGTTGCTGCTGGTGTTGTAGGTTCAGCAGATGGTACTGCTTCAGGAACATCTTCGAATCCAAGAATGTACGTCAGAATTGCTGAAACTACAACAGCAATGGCAATCCCGATCAGAGCGTATACAAATGTCGGACCAATAATCATCGGAATCCCGGAAAGACCTGCCAGACCACCGATGACATAAGCTTTGGTTTGGAAGAAACTAACGAACGCTCCACTAATTGCTGCACCGATTAGGGCTGCGACAAATGGTTTCTTGAAGCGCATGTTAACCCCGTACATTGCCGGTTCTGTAATTCCCATAAGCGCAGTAACACCCGTTGATGCAGACAGGGACTTGATTTGTTTGTTCTTGGATTTTAAAGAAACACCCAGAGCACTACCTGCTTGTGCAAAGTTTGCCATCATCATAAGCGGAATCAGGTAATCATATCCCAATGTTGCAATGGAACCGATCATGATTGGAACCAGTGCATAGTGCATACCTGTAATAATCAGGAGCGAGAATGCACCGCCCACAAGCAAACCTGCAAACAAACCAGCGTTGTTGAACAACCAGTTAATACCATCTGTTAAACCGTTACCGATAATAACACCAAGCGGTCCTACAGCAATCATCATTACTGGAACAATGATAAGCAGTGTAACTGTTGGTACAACGATCAATTTAAGTGAAGCATGTGTAACCTTGTCGATGGCTTTTTCCACGTAAGAGGCTAGCCAGATCGCAATCAGAATCGGGATAACCGAGGACGCATAGGTCGCTGCTACAACCGGTAAACCGATGAACGATACATTTTCTCCTGGTGCAAGCAAGGCTGTAATGGTCGGGTGCATAACCGATGCACCAATTGCCGCACCGATGTACATGTTGCTGCCGAGTTTACGAGCGGTACTAATCCCGAGAATGATCGGCAGGAAGTAAAACGCACCGTCACCGATTGCCGACAGAATGATATACGTAGAACTTGTAGCATCGATCCAGCCAAAGGTCAGGAGCAATGCCACAATACCTTTAAGCATCCCCGCACCGGTAATTGCTGGTAGGATTGGTGTAAACACGCCTGAGATGAAGTCAAATACAGCACTCAGCGGATTTTTCTTTTTACTTGTTCCACTTGAAGCAGCTGGTTTGGCATCAGGGGATTTGGACATGTTGCCTACCAGTGCATTATACACAACAGGCACATCGTTCCCGATAATGACCTGGAACTGTCCGCCATTCTCCATAACGCCCATAACGCCAGGTGTATTTTTCAGCGTCGCTTTGTCCGCTTTTTTGTTGTCATTCAGGTTAAACCGGAGTCTTGTCATACAGTGTGTGACTTGATCGATGTTCTCTTCGCCACCAACAAGCTTCAGAATATCCTTGGACAATTGTTGTTTATCCATTGTGTTTTGCTCCTTTTATGTGTAATGAAGGTTAAAAAAAAACCTAAACACTGAATAATGACAAAGCAGTTTCAGCTTATCATTATTCAACGTTTAGGTTTTGCCTTTTGTGCAGTAACAATCCCAATTATTCAATTGTTTGTTCAGTTCTGACAACTCGTTCAATATGAATGGTCAGATATAGGATTTCTTCCTTGGATAAGACCCGGCTATAGATCTTGCGAGTATAGTCGTTAATCTTACAAGCACAAGCATGTGCCTCAGGATATTGTTTGCTCACCAGGTCATGAAGCGGATTATCTGCTTCCTTATCTTCAATCGCTGTACCGTGTAATACGCGCTGAGCAAAGAACTTCAAATGTGTCAGGAATCGATAATAACTCAGCGAATCCTCATCCAGCTCAATGACAAAGCTGCGTCGTACGATGTTAAGTATATCTTTTACGATATTCGTAATACTGATGGTTTCCCTCATCTCACCGTTCATCTGGGCGTTGACCAGATGCATAGCGATGAATGCGCATTCGTCTTCAGGAAGCAGGACGCCCAATGTTTCTTCAATAATCTGAAGTGCCTTGAGCCCAATGGCATATTCCTTGCGGTACATGCGCTTGATCTCCCAGAACAATGCGTTACGAATCTGCAAGCCTTGACGATGCCGGTCAATGGCAAAATGAATATGATCCGTAAGTGAAATGTAGATGCTCTCATGAAGCTTCTCACCCAACACGGTCTCGGCATAACGGATAATCTCATCCGAGCATTCAACATATTCAACTGGAATATCAGACAGAAGCGTTTTCAGTTTCTGCGATACTTCCTTGCTTTCCAATGAGAATATTTTTTCGACCAGACTGTCGTCTATCGTTTCACCAGTATGCTTTTTGAAGGCTATGCCCCGCCCCATGACGACCAGTTCGTTTCCTCCTGGATCAATCACAGTAACTACGTTGTTGTTCAGCACCTTCTCAATTTTCATTTCTTCACATCACCTTGCACCGTCAAAGTAGTAAAAGGCAAAACCAAAGCAGGTCATAAAACATATGCCCCGCTTCTGGTTTTGCCTGATTGAACAGTAACAATCCAGTATTCATTAGCCTTAGGCCCATCTTACCATATAATTATCCATCTGACAATGTTTTTGTGAAAGCGGTTAATGTGCTTGAATATGACACAAGAAGATGCTGCACACATATGTCTTTGGAACCAGAAATTAATGGTTGTCGGATTTCAGACTTGCGCCGTTTGTACCAATAACTTCTTTGTACCAGTGGAATGATTTTTTCTTGTAACGGTCCAGGGTACCCGATCCATCGTTGTTGCGATCAACGTAGATGAAGCCATATCGTTTTTTCATCTCTGCTGTAGATGCACTCACCAGATCGATGCAGCCCCATGAGGTATAACCCATAACTTCAACGCCGTCTTCAATCGCTTCTCCTACTTGTACCAAGTGATCATTCAGGTATTGAATCCGGTAGTCATCATTGACCGTTTTATTGCCATTTTCGTCTGTGATCAGCTCATCGACTGCACCCAAACCATTTTCGACAATAAACAGCGGTTTTTGATAACGGTCCCAGTATTTATTCAGCGTTACGCGCAGGCCTTGCGGGTCAATCTGCCAGCCCCATTCACTTGCTTTGAGGTAAGGGTTCTGTACACCTGCAAACAGATTTCCTTTGCCTTCAACACGCTTCTGTGGGTCACCTGTTTCACAAATACTTACATAGTAACTGAATGAAATGAAGTCCACCGTATGTTTCAGAATTTCAGCATCGCCATCTTCAAACTTGATATTGATATTATTCGCTTTGAAGTAACGATTGATGTATTTCGGATAATAGCCACGTGCATGAATATCGGCAAAGATGTCATTGCGCTGTTCTGCATGCATTGCAGCTACCACATCATCCGGATTTGGAGTCAATGGATAGGTTGGCATACTAAGCACCATACAGCCAATTTTCGCTTCAGGCATAATCTCATGACCCAGTTTAACCGCCAGCGCACTTGCCACCAGCTCATGGTGGATTGCTTGGTACAGATCCTGTTTGGACAGTTCCGCTTTCGGTGTAAAGATGCCGCCACTCATGAATGGTTCTTCCAAAATGGAGTTAATTTCATTAAACGTCAGCCAGTATTTTACTTTGCCTTTGAATCGGTTGAACAGGACGGTTACATAACGCTCGTAGAACTCAATCATTTTACGGTTAACCCAGCCGTCATACGTTTTGGACAAATGCAGCGGTGTCTCATAGTGAGAGATCGTTACGAGGGGTTCAATCCCATATTTGTGGCACTCGTCAAACAGATCATCATAGAATTGCAGACCTTTTTCGTTTGGCTCCAATTCATCACCTTTAGGGAAGATACGGGACCACGCGATGGATGTACGGAATACTTTGAAGCCCATTTCAGCAAACAATTTAACATCCTCTTTGTAGCGGTTATAAAAGTCAATTCCGATCAGTTTCAAGTTATCTTCTGTTGGTCCTTCCGTTCTTGGCGTCGTAATCCCATGCGGCATTACATCCTGAACAGACAGGCCTTTGCCATCTGTATTGTAGGCTCCTTCGAGCTGATTGGCTGCGACTGCGCCGCCCCATAGAAAATCCTTCGGAAATGGTGTTGTCATATCTGTCATTCCTCTCTGGTTACGTTATCTTCATTCTTTGTTAAAACGGTTGACCCTATGCCCGTAAGCACTTGTTTCGATCAGTCCCACATCAAAAAGCGGACAACACGCCAACTAAAGGGCTTCAGATCAGATAATCACCGATGGCCTGCTTTATGCTGGGTTTTGCCCGCTTTATGCGGTAACAATCCTCGAATAGCCTAATTACTACAGCGATCCGGGTTTAAGATAAAGGAGTCAGACCAAATTATAGTTGCTCACCATTGCTGGCAATTACGTTTTTGTACCAGTCAAACGAATCTTTCTTCGAACGTTTGAGTGTTCCATTACCTTCATCGTCCAAATCCACGTAGATGAAACCATAACGTTTGGACATTTCAGATGTGGACATACTCACGAGGTCAATCGGCCCCCATGCTGTAAATCCAATCAGATCCACACCGTCTTTGATCGCTTCTTTCATTTGTTCGATGTGTTTCTTCAGATAGTCCACACGATAGGAGTCATGGATTGAACCGTCTTCTTCAACACGGTCATATGCACCCAGACCATTTTCTACGATGAACAATGGTTTCTGGTAGCGATCCCAGAAGTTATTCAACGTTACGCGCAGACCGATCGGGTCGATCTCCCAGCCCCAGTCGGAAGCTTCCAGATAAGGGTTTTTCACGCCGCCAGTCAGGTTACCTGCTGTTTCTTCCTTGTCTGCGGATGCAGATTTGGTTACAGACATGTAGTAACTGAAGGAAATGAAATCAACCGTATTGTTCAGCAAGATCTCATCATCGCCTGCTTCTTTCTGAATCACGATGTTGTTTTCTTCAAAGTAACGAGCCATGTAGTTCGGGTATTGACCCCGAGCATGCATATCCGTGAAGAAGAGGTTAATCTGATTCTCATGTTGCGCCAGACGAACATCTACCGGATTACAAGTCGCCGGGTACGTTTCCATCCGAGCGAGCATACAGCCCACTTGGGAACCAGGAATAATCTCATGGGCAAGCTTGGTTACCAGTGCACTAGCTACAAATTGGTGATGCAGCGCTTGATATGTCGTTTGCAGTTGGTTGTCCACTTTATCGATCAGGATACCGCCACCTGTGTATGGGCTAAACAGCATCACGTTGATTTCATTAAACGTCAACCAGTATCTCACTTTATTTTTATAACGGTTGAACACAGTTTCTGCATATCTCACATAGTGCCCAATCACTTCACGACCTGCCCAACCATTGTATTTCTGTGTCAGACCCAGCGGTGTTTCGTAGTGAGACAAGGTTACCAACGGTTCAATGCCGTATTTCAACAGTTCGTCGAAGACGTCATCATAGAATTTCAAGCCAGCTTCGTTCGGCTCTTGATCGTAACCGTTCGGGAAAATACGTGCCCAGTGAATGGACAAACGGAACACTTTAAAGCCCATCTCAGCAAACAAAGCGATATCTTCTTTATAGTGATGATAGAAATCAATACCAAAACGTTTAGGGAAACGTTCTTCAATTTTGCCGGAAAGGATCTCTTCAATTCGTGTAGAGGAGATTTCCATGGCATGTCCGCCTGTACGCTTCTCTTTGGGAACATGCGCAATCATATCCGCAGTAGAGAGACCTTTGCCGTCCTTATCGAATGCACCTTCCAATTGGTTGGCAGCTGTAGCGCCTCCCCACAGGAAGTTTTCGGGGAATCCTTTTTTTGCCGTGGTCATAACGAACTACCTCTTTTCGAATTTTATTTGGGTTTTTCCCGAATACAACGGCTGTATTTCAGGCCAAAAAACAAGAAAAACCTAAACTCAAGGTAAAATAGCTCGCAAAAAAAGAGCCTTCATTTCACCATCAGTTTAGGTTTTGCCTGTCTGCACAGTTACAATCCATCAAAAGATGTTATTGTGTATTCGGTTGTTTTTCTCTTGTAATGTAAGCGTAACATATCTATTTTGCAAAATCAACTTTCCGCTTAATGCACTCGCTGACCACCTTTGAGTTATCGAGGCATTTGCATAATTGCTGCTCTTAGGGCATTCGTATCCCCGCTTTTGAGGTAGCTGGCAGGACTTTCGTCGCCCAATGCAGGAACTTTCATGTCTATCCAACGCAGCGCATATTCACCCATTTCACATAATATAACCTTGCTAATATCTATCGGAATCCCCCGCTGCTCTGCACATTCAGCCCATTTTGGTTCCACATCCAAATATGATTTTTCGAAGAGTCACACAAATGAGTCCCAACTGCTTTGATTGAACTCCGCCAGATATAAATCTTTCATACTCATGTAAATTCCCTCCCTGAAATAGACATCGTAACCCCCAAGTCCTACGATAAGCAATTCATCCTTAAGCCGCTTGAAACCGATTTTGAAAAAGGTAGACTTAATTTTAAATGTTTTTCGGGAAAATGGATAGCCAAGGAGGAACACAACAATGACTGAAGAAGCAAACACATCCGGTTGGGATGCCATTGATGCAGCAGTTGGTGAATTATATGGAGATCAGGAACCACTTCACTATGGTACAGCTATTCCTTATATGCTCGGTGGACCTGATCCGCTAAATGGAATTAGCGTATACAAAGTGGATACCCCGATCCCTCACTGGCATTTCATTACCTATGGTTTTTCGGAACTGTATGAGAAGGAATCGGAAGATCTGGAGCATAGCGGTTATGGATTTGAAATGACTTTTCGGCTTACCCGGAGTGAAGAAGAGACTACTCCCCCGTCTTGGGCTCTGAATCTATTACAGAACGTTGGACGATACGTTTTTACTAGTGGGAATGTATTTCATGCAGGAGATTACATGGATGCAAATGGCCCCATTTGTCTCGGCTCAGATACGTTACTAACCGCACTTTCTTTTATTGAAGATCCTGATCTGACAACGATATCCACACCCAATGGAACGGTGAAATTCATTCAGATGGTGGGAATTACCGGTCCGGAACTCGAAACGATGCAGACATGGAATACACGTGGCTTGTTAGCAGCCTTGGTTGAATTCATGCCAAAATACGTTACGGATCTCATGAGAAATTCATATTTGGATATCCCCTCTGTGATTCAGGCTGTTGAGCGCGGAATTGAAGAGGAAGGTTCCAGTACAGCATTTTTATTCATACAACAACTAGCCTGGACATCTCCCCGCAAGAGAATACTGCAAAAAAATGTACCGGCTGAACTCCAGATCGGAGCAAAACAGGCCCAAATTATCGGAAAAATACTACGCAGCCGCTTTTCAAAAGGCGCTCCACTGTCCCTAATCGGATCAGGAGTGAACATTACGTTTGAAGCCGGAGGAACACCCTCATTTTCGGAGGATGGCAACCAGATTAAGGTGATTGTGCATGAACAAGCCGTATTGGAGTTGGCTGCAAACCTTCGCCCTGTCGAACAAACATTTGAGATTGCTTCATTGCCCGGCATTCTATTTCGAATTGCCCGCACTGAAATTACCGATCAGGATGGTCATGTGATCGAAACCATCGGTTGATCACGAGGAGGACATCATATGTCTGCACGAACATCTACCTTACGAGAATTCTCGTTGGAGAACGAAATATATCCCCACGGTATGGCACATATCCAGTATTTAACGAAAACCAATCTGGACAGGATACGCAAAATCAATCATTTTTTGATTAACGCCTTCCAGCAGAGTCTCTCGGATATCAAAGAAAACCTGTCAAGCACATATCTTTTTCTGCTCACCGACTCGCACGGGGTTCTGCTTGCCATGGTTTACAGCGCTGATCTGGAACAGGTGGTGAAACAATCCCCCATCCGTCCGGGTATGATCTTTACAGCAAGAAGTTGTGGCGTCAATGCTATATCCGAATCAATGGATAAACAGGGGCCTGTTCAGCTGTCCCCTGAGCAGCATGAGAATCCACTTTTTCAGAGCTGGCATTGCTATGCTGCACCTCTGTCTGTTGGTCTTCAACACGTTGGCTACCTGGACGTCTCCACCATTAATGCAGACATCCAGAGTGAACTG
This sequence comes from Paenibacillus sp. E222, assembly GCF_013401555.1. Taxonomy (NCBI): domain Bacteria; kingdom Bacillati; phylum Bacillota; class Bacilli; order Caryophanales; family Paenibacillaceae; genus Paenibacillus; species Paenibacillus sp. E222. The sequence continues at coordinate 3,098,044 of NZ_CP058552.1, read as the reverse complement.
ATTGCAATCGCCAAGCTGATCCCGGCCCATATGCAAAATCGGTATCAATCTAACCTTGCCTCATCGGTAACGGAGCAGCCATCGATTGAATTCACCAAGCGACAGTTAACCATTCTGAAAATGATCTCTAGCGGACTGACGGTTAAAGCCATTGCTGTGAAATTGAAAATAAAGGAATGCACCGTAAATCATCATAAAAAAGTGATTTTTAACAAATTAGGTGTACAATCCAGCGCGGAAGCTGTTTCAATTGCCAGCCGTCTGTCTTATCTATAAAGGTACCCCTATAGATTCCTATAGGTGGTCAACACGAACATCTGTGCTAAGATTTTTAGGTACACATGAATTAGAGAGAGAAAGAACAAACACACACATTTTCAGGAGGGTATTATGTCTATTTCAAAAAAAGCTTCATTGTTTGCCATGTTAATTATGATTCTGTTGGTTGCTGCAGCCTGCGGCGACAAGGCGGATAACAACGCCAAAACGAATGAATCAACCGCAACAGAAACCACTGCCGGCAGAGATACAGACACAGCCAAGACAGAAGACACGGACAACACGGAAAACTCCGAAGCATCCACTTCCGAGTCCAAGGAAACAGATAACTCCAAAGACGTTGAATTGGGAACTACAGAAAAAGGCTCTTACAACAATGATTATTTTGGTGTTTCACTGAAATTCCCCGAAGCTTGGGAGTTCCAGGATGCCGAGGGCATGAACGAGCTGACTAACGCTTCCTCCGAAGTTATTGCTGGAGACGATGAAACGAAGAAAAAACAAATTGAACTATCTCAGGCCAAAACACAGAACCTGTTGATGGCTTCACAATATCCATTGGACGGAGGTCAAGTCGGCCCTTCCGCTATGGCGATTGCTGAAAAAGTAAGCCTGCTGCAAGGCATTCGTACAGGTAAAGATTATCTGAAAGCAACGAAGAAATTCATGATGGACAGCCAGTTCCCTTATGAATACAAGGAATTCACAACCGAAACCATCGGTGGCAAAGAGATGGATCTGATGCAAATTACGATGGATGCAGGCGATGGTTCAACCATTACGCAAGATTACTACAGCACCATTATTGAAGGTTATGCATTCAACTTCATCTTCACCTATTTGGATGATACTACAAAGGCCGAGATTGACAACATCAAGAAATCCGTTCAGTTTAAATAATACACTCACTGTCACAGTGTCTGCTGTGCATGAAATAGGACCCCGCGCAATGATCTTTCACAGATCACTGCCGGGGTTCTTTTTTGAATAAAAGTAGATGGTTCAATTTATCCGGAAATGGCCACCCAATGTCCCTCTTTTACTTCCACCCATCGGGACTGTTCCAGATTATAGCGATCTTCCACTTCTACCGTCTCTCTTGGGGCTTCGTTTACAGCATGACGTTTTTTCTTCGCTTCCACAGCCGGGTCCGGAACCGGAATAGCCGATAACAAGGCCTTTGTGTACGCATGCTGAGGGTTCGAATATAGTTCTTCACTTTCTGCTAACTCCACAATCTTCCCATTATACATGACAGCTACACGATCACTGATATGTTTAACCATGGACAAATCATGTGCAATGAACAGGTATGTCAGACCGAGTCGCTGCTGCAATTCTTCAAGCAGCTGTACGATCTGAGCCTGAATGGACACATCCAACGCAGACAAAGGCTCGTCACATACAATAAATTCAGGTTCCACGGCCAGCGCACGAGCGATTCCGATCCGCTGCCGTTGACCACCCGAAAATTCATGAGGGTATCGCTGGGCATGAGCCGGATCGAGACCCACCATCTCCAGCAATTCCTCCACACGTTTTTCCCGCTCAGCGGGGCTGCCGGCAAGATGGTGAATATCCAAGGCTTCCCCAATAATGTCCATAATTCTAAATTTCGGATTAAGCGAGGCATACGGATCCTGGAAAATAATTTGCATATGTCTCCTCATCGTTTTCATCTCTGAGGCAGAGAGGCGGTTGAGCGGCACTCCCTTGAACAGCACATCCCCACCTGTTGGTTCATGCAGTCGCAGAATGGCTCGACCAGTAGTCGATTTCCCGCTGCCCGATTCGCCTACGACCCCAAGCGTCTCCCCCTGGCGGATCTCGAAACTGATATCGTTCACCGCTTTTAAGGTGTTGCCTTTACCCAGATTAAAATGCTGTTTGAGGGACTTCACTTCCAGCAAAGGCTGATCATCACCCAGATCGCGTGGCACCAACGACACGAGTTTCGGTTTCTTCTTCTCGTCTAATCGAGGCAATGCATTCAGCAGTCTGGACGTGTATGGATGCTTCGGATTCGCAAAAATCTCTGTGGTTGTCCCGGATTCCACAATCTGCCCGTCTTTCATGACCACGACCCGATCACACATCCCCGCCACGACTCCGAGATCATGGGTAATCAGAATAATGGAAGTGCCCAGCTGTTCCTGCATATCTTTCATCAAATTAAGGATTTGGGCCTGAATAGTAACATCAAGCGCAGTTGTAGGTTCATCCGCAATCAGCAATTCAGGACGGCAAGCAAGAGCAATAGCGATCATCACCCGCTGACGCATACCTCCGGAGAATTCATGTGGGTACTGGTTGAAACGTATTTCACTCCGGGTGATGCCAACGAGCTCCAACATGGCAATCGCCTGCTTCTTCGCTTCCCCTCTGGAAAGCTTCTGATGTTTAATCAGACTTTCGGTGATCTGTTTTCCGACTTTCACGGTCGGATTAAGAGAGCTCATAGGGTCCTGAAAGATCATACCGATGTCACGGCCACGGATGCTCTCCATCTCTTTTTGCGTTTTATGGACCAGGTCTACCCCTTTAAACAGGATCTCACCTTTTTTCATCTGCGAAGGAGGAGAGGCAAGCAGCCGCATAATGGAACGTGCCGTCACACTCTTCCCACTGCCGGATTCCCCTACAATGCCAAGTGTTTCCCCTTTCCGCACTTCAAAACTGACTTCTTTCACCGCCTGAAATTCACTCTCTCCGGAATGAAAAGAAACGGACAACTCATTTACTTTCAACAAAGGTTGCATGTGATCACCAGCCCTCATCCATATTTTCACATGTACTCATATGTATACTCTTCCATACCTTGACAATCAAATAGACACTAAATAATATATACTATATCAATCGGAATAATGCAATTTAAAATAAGATGAAAGGAGGCTCGCATGGTTTGAATCTTGCAAAAGGCAGCAAAATGTCACAGCTTGTTTACACCCTGGGATTTAATTATGGCAAAATGCTGCTTCATCCCTCCTATCGATATGTTCTATTTATTCTCGGACTTCCTGTGAATTTGGTTGTGCTTCTGATCTGGCAATCTAGACGAAAAAGGGATGGCTGGGCCTTGGTTCAACAAGCTGTTGAGCGCGATATGCTCTCCACCTCTTACCGGGATAAACTTCGGATGGACGTTGAAGAACAGTTGAGGCGTAAACACCGTTTCTTTCGGCAGCAAGTTAGTGAGGCAGAATTCAAGCGTCAGACGGAAGAGTGGCTGGAGGAATCCGTTCAGAAGGAGTTAAAGGAACGAACGTTCAGCAGGCTTCAGGCAGAGGGAAAACAGCGCCTGACGATGGCCGATACATTCCAATCATTGATTAATATACCGTGGTTCCTTGCGATATCGGTTATCCCGGGCTGTCTGATGTACGCCATGATGTTTTTGTACGGCAATCCTTATCTAAAGTACATATTCGAAAGAATTCTGATGACGGTATTCGTCATTTTGGGCGTAGCTACACTTGTATTCACCATCTTGTACCTGTCTCCATTCAATCCGGCCGCCAACATTCTCGGAGAGACAGCGACACAGGAACAGATCGCAGCTTTTAACCATGTCTATGGCCTGGATCAGCCCTATCTTGTCCAGCTCTGGAACAATATCAAGGGCATAGCGCTATTTGATCTCGGCAAGTCTTTTTCAGGGAATGAAGATGTCACGGCTACGATCGCCAGAAAGTTTCCAATCACGTTAACACTGGCCGTTATCTCCTTGCTGCTTGCCCTTGTCATTGCCTTGCCAATCGGCATCATCTCGGCGATCAAGCCCAATTCACTGTTTGATTACACCTTCATGTTTATTGCATTGATTGGATTATCGATTCCGAATTTCTGGCAAGGACTCATCTTCATCCTGAATTTTTCGATCAAGCTGCAGTGGCTTCCGGCTACCTTCAATCCACAAAACTGGCTGTCTATTATAATGCCAACGATTGTTCTGGGAACGGGATTAACCGCGGCGGTGGCCCGTATGACCCGGTCTTCCACACTGGAAGTTATTCATGAGGATTACGTGATGACTGCTCGTGCCAAAGGATTAAGCGAAAGACAGGTTCTGCTGAAACATGCTGTGCGCAATGCGCTAATTCCAATCGTAACCGTTGTAGGTCTTCAATTCGGCGGCATGCTTGGCGGGGCGGCTGTAACGGAGAAAGTATTTAATATCAGCGGTCTTGGCAGCTACATTGTGGATAAACAGTTTATCCCTGATATTCCGAGCATTATGGGCGGGGTCATATACACAGCAATTACGATCTCCATCATCAATGTTGTGGTAGATCTGTTGTACGCTTTTGTCGATCCCAGAGTTCGTTCCAAGATGAAACAATATTAAAGCAGGTGCACTATGACAAAATCGGGTTCACTTACACAAGAAATGCGTTTTCGGCTTAAGTCTTCACAGGAGTACAGTCAGGCGAGCTTCGCCTGGGTCACTTCCCTTCTCTTGTCAGTGTTACTGTTGTTCAACAGTTATGACTGGAGCCTTCAGGAGTTCAGACCATTTATAATGACTGCGCTCGGAATCTACCTATTTTTCACGCTGGTCCAGAGTATGCTGACGCTCCGGATTCGGAGAGACCTGATTCGGCAGGGAACAATCTCTGTGCTGACTCGCAGACTCGCCTGGGTCCAGCTGTTGGGTATCATTTCAGGCAATATCTTTATCGTGACGGCCGCTTTTCATCTGATCAAGAAAACAAAAAGCATTGAGTATACATTTGCGGTGTATATGCTGCTGACCCAGCTGTTCGTTATTGGGGTCTCGGCACTCAATATGTTTAAACCCTATGTTGCGGATACGTTTTTGCCAGCCATGGCTGCGCTCGTACTTGTGCTTGTGATTGATCTGGTGGTGCTGTTTATCGTATCCCGGTATACGTCAGCCTCGATCATCCCACGCTGGATGCTGGGAATGAGCGTGATCCTGATTCTGACTTCGGTCACAGGAAATGTATTCGCACTGCTGCTGGGTATCTCCATCATTGGACGAATCCGCAGACAGGGTAAACAAAAATCCAACTTCTGGAATGATCTGTGGGAGCGTCTTGCTCCGAATGTCACAGCAATGTCCGGTTTGTTTTTTATCATTTTCCTGTTCTCGATATCGATTTGCAGCTTCTTTACTTTTGATTACAGCATGGCTGTAGAAAATAACTACTCGGCCTTGCTTCAGTCTCCATCGCTCGCTTATCCCTTGGGAACGGATGACTTTGGACGATGTTTATTTTCCCGGATTGTATTCGGTGCCCGTATATCGTTGATCGTAGGCTTCATGTCAACTCTGATTCCGGTACTGATAGGCGGTATTCTCGGAGCCTTCTCGGGATTCTATGGAAGACACACGGACAATATTATCATGCGACTGCTGGATATTCTCTATGCCATTCCGGGTATTCTGCTCGCTATCGCCATCATTGCGGCTTTCGGGGCCAATACGGTCAATCTTATTCTGGCACTCAGCCTGGGTTCGATCCCAACTTACGCACGAACTATGAGAGCCAGTGTACTCTATGTATCTACATTTGAATTTGTTGAAGCTGCACGTGCACTGGGTTACAACAATCGCTCCATTATTTTCAAACATATTATTCCGAACTCGCTCGCACCCATGATTATCAAGTCTACACTTACGATTGGCGGAGCGGTCATTGCCACCAGCAGTCTGAGTTATTTGGGGCTCGGCGTGGAGCCGCATATTCCCGAATGGGGCAACATTCTCAAGCTGGGCAGCACGTATCTGGAAACCCATTCGTATCTGGCCATCTATCCAGGTCTTGCGATCATTCTGCTCGTGCTCTCGTTCAACTTTCTGGGTGACGGACTGCGCGACGCGCTTGATCCGAAGCTCGAAAAGGCTTAACCACTTCTACAATATTCAACTCAAATTGAATTCCATTGATTATGAACTTATCTGGAGGTATTTTCATGAAAAAACGTATGCTGATAGCACTACTATTAACTTTTGTCCTTGTGGTCTCCGGTTGCAGTGTGAAGACCAAGACGGAATCCCAGTCAGAAACTGCACCGTCCGATACAACAGAAAACACGCAAAACCAAAAACCGGTAGACATCGAATTACTGGCTCAGAGCTCTTCCGAAAACGACGTGAACATTATCCGCGACCAGCTCACCAAGAATGGCTTCAATGTTAAGCTGAACCTGCAGCCGGATTACGGCAGCTACAAATCCCAGCAGGATGCAGGCAATTATGACATTGCACTGTCCAGCTGGACAACGGTAACCGGGAATCCGGACTATGCAGTTCGTTCACTTTTCAAAACAGGCGGAGACTACAGCATTCTGGCTGATGAAGAAATCGATAAACTTATTGACCAGGCTGCTACCCAGACTCCGGACGAATACAAGGATACGTATAAACAATTGGAGGACCGCTTGGTGACCGATCAGGCCTATATCGCTCCGTTGTACATTTCCTTGAAAAGTCAGGCTTTGAACAAAGACATTCTGAATGCAGACACCGTTCGCTTGTCCAAATCCCGCGCCATGGCTTGGGAACCAATTGAATTCAAAGACAGCTCCAAAAATACCAAAGAACCATTAATTCTGACACAAAGTGCCTCCGTCCTGACTTCCCTTGACCCGATCAAAGGAAATGACGGTTCCATCAACCAACTGAACACCAACATGTATGTACGTCTCGTTAACCTGACAGATGACGATCAACTTACACCAGAGGGTTCCCTCTCCCACAATTTCAGCATTGCTGAGGGTAACTCGGAGTATTACTTCATTCTCAGAGACGATATCAACTTTGCCAAGATTGATAACAAAAAAGCGGTAGATACGGGAGAACGTGTCGGTGCAGATGACGTCATCTTCTCTCTCGATCGCGCCAAAAACAAAGATTCCGTACCGGATCACCGGACATACAGCCTGCACGAACATATCAAGGAAGCCGAGTTGGTAACAGACCTGGGCGCCTTGGAATCCGTTCAGCAATCTAGTGGCAGCGGTACGGTTAAAGACGCATTAGAACAAGGGCTGGGCACCAAAATTACGGAACTGGTCACGGACAAAAACAAAGCCGATAACGCTGCCGGGAAGTATCAGGTTGTGAAACTCACAACCACGGAACCTTTCCCGCAAGTATTGAATTATCTGGCTCACCAATCTGCTGGTATTGTGTCCAAAAAGCAGGTCGAGAGCATCAATTCGTATGATGTAGCTTCGTTTGACGTGAATAAAGACATTCCTTACGGCGATCAGAATACGGTGACTGAAGGTGCTGCGTACAACAACACCCTGTATGCCAGCGGCCCCTATATCTTGGCATATAAAAATGATTATGAAGGTGTATTCTATCAGAATCCCGGCTACCGTAAAGGCTCTGAGTATGCACCTAAAATTTCTCAGGTGAATGTTCGATTCATCTCCGATGCCGACAGTGCGTTGTCTGCTCTTCGCAGCAGTGAAATCCACCTGTACTACGGGGTACCTGAAACGAAGTACGATATCATTAAAAATGACAGCAAATTGCAATTGCAGAGCATTCCGAGCAATGCGGTTTCCTATCTGCTGTTCAACACAGCCAATCGGGAAGTTGCCAAGAGCAGTGACCTGAGAAAAGCCGTACTGTACGCCATCAACCAGGATGACATTTTGCAGTTCTACAAAAACAACAAACTTAAGGCGTACTCTACAGTAAGTCCACTCGTTCAGACTGGGAATGAATTGAAGTCCGATCCGGCAAAAGTAAAAGAATTCTTGAGCGCCTACCAGGCTTCCAAGTAGCAATAAAGATAAACGGCTGTCATCCGGATCACTCCAAGATCCGGATGACAGCCGTTTTATATGCTGAACAATATATTCTATAAATTGAACAATCAACATTGTACAATCTTCCTAGAATATCTGCGCTGTACACCAGGCAACAGAGTGACGATCTGAATCCCCACTCCCCAGGAAAAATAGACCAGATGGATCACAGATACATGCTGGATCCAGTATACCTGCACCATAATCCAGATAATCAGAGCAAATCCCGTATATAAGGAGAATGTCCATCCCCAGTATTGATTCGGGTAGAGATTCAGTTTTTCACCTATTTTCCAGTGAATGCGACGAAGGAGTGAAATGGCAATGATCATTGGCATAACACCTAGAACCAACAATAGTATAATTCCCGGGATCAGAAAACTGCCAAACGGGGAATGTTCCAACAATGAATCCGGCATTTGGATAAGGTTTCCCGATGGATCGATAATGAGTGCTCCCCCTCCAACCATCGCACCAATGCCCAGTAACCCCTGCATCACAATGATCACCCACGATCTTTCAGGTCCAACTTCGCGCTTTATTCCCTCATCACTAATCCTCATCCCTCGCCCTCCAGACATGTTATACCGATTTTACTGAACGATCTATTTTTCCATTTTCACATACGGAGAGGGTTGAATCCTGTGCTCTTTCTCACTAAAATCGTTCCAAAAAATTCGATTATGGTAAAACTTGATAAAAGAACGTACGTTCGGTATAATGGAAATATACTTAATGAGCGAGAGGCAGATATGGACGACAAATTTATTAAGGAACTACGCGAAATTAGTCGGGATGACAGAAGAAGGTCCGAATTTATGATCCAAGGCATGAAGGAAACACTGCAGGGAAGAAAAGAAGAAAGTAGATTCAAGCGCTGGATTCGGCGTAAGAAAACAGAGAAGAAAATTTCACAACGATTCAATCAGGATCCCTCTTCGGATCAAAAGTAACCACATAAAAAGGAGGCGGAATACGCCTCCTTTATTATTTATATGAATGCCTATTCGTCTAGATATGCAAAATAAAAACAATACTTATTTCGCACCCGCCCGGACCAACATCGCTTCGATTTCCTTGAAGCCTTTATTCTTAGCATGAATAAGCGGTGATACACCATCACGATCCGAAAGGTTTACGTCTGCTCCATGATCAATGAGTAATTGAATTGTCTGCTGCTGATTTTTATTTCCATCGTTCAAAATGATCGCTTCAAGCAGTGCTGTCCATCCCAATTGATTAATATGGTCCACATTCACTGAAGTTTGGGTCAGCAGTTCTCGTACCACATCCACGTATCCATGCTCCGAAGCTGGAATCAGTGCAGTTCCTCCATATCGATTCGTTATCGCTGGATCGGCTCCCGCCTCAATCGTCAGCTTCAGAATATCCAAGTACCCTTCAGCGCCAGCGTACAAAAACGGGTTATTTTTCATATCATCCTGTACATTAACATCTGCACCCGCTTCAATCAACATTGTGGCTGATGCCAGATCATTGTTGTACGTTGCAATCATAACAGCTGTTCTTCCGCTCTGATCCTGAGCATTGATATTGGCGCCCTCTTGAATCCATTTTTTAATACTCTCGGTGTCTCTTCCCTCTGCAGCCTTCAACAACAGCACATCCGGAGAAGTTGATAACTTCTCCTCCACCTTCGAGTCGTTTCTCACTTCAGGCACGCAGCCCTGAACGACGAACATACTGCTTATTAGGATAATGATCATCAGCGACTTATTCATACTGCCTCCCTTACTACAGTGTCACCGTTACCGAAGAAGCGACACTCCAATTCCCAACTGGATTTATTGTATAGGTCGTGCCTGGGATTAACTTGCCATCATTAACAAGATCGAATACGCCCGTGGCGCCTTTCCGACTTGAATATTTATATGTCGCTGTCAGAACGTCACCGTTAGGTGATGTTAATGTTACACTTCGACCAGAGAACAGCTCATCTCCAGGATCTTGGGCCAGCGTAACTTCAACTGAAGTTTCACTCACACCTTGGGCACTCACAACCTCCAACGAATCAAACGACCTTGCGGTGAAAGAAGCGTTATTGATGTTCGCCCAGTCAGAAGAAACCGTATATGTCACACCGGATTGCAATGTTTGTCCTTCGGGCAAACGGAATTTCGGTTCTTGTTTGCCATCTGTCGATTGCGTGAACGGAACATATTTGGCAACGATTGGCTCGCCACCTTCTGGCGTAATCACGACTTGTCTTGCCTGCATGGAGGAGATAATTTGATACGTTTTGCCTTCTGCTTGTTCTTGGTCATTCAACACAAACGCACTAGCCCCTCGACCACCGCTGTATGCTGAAATGATATAGCCGTAATCCACTACACCCTTCGCTTGCAGCGCTTCAATCTCGAACGTATCATTTGTTATTTGACTAACCGTCGTCATGTTTAATTTCGTGCCGCTGCCTTCAAAGGAACCAGCATCTTGGCCTTTATAAGTGAGGCTGTATACTTCACCTGCACGTTGAACGGACGTTGGAACGATGTACGTCGCAACGGACCCTGTTTTCAGACGAGGCATGTTAGTCAATGTCAACCCACCACTGAGGGCAAAATCGGTTTGTGCCTTGGCAAACACTTCATCTGCTGCTGTCAGCGGTTTGTCGAATGTGACAATTAACGTAATGGCATTCAGCGATCTAACGCTCTGAATTTGAGCCTTCTCCGAAGGAATAGCCTGGTGGGCCGTTTGCAACAGCACCGCTGTTTCGCCGCGTGTGGTCGAATCGTTCTCGGAGTAGAACGTGCTCATCCAATGGTGAACAGATTTCACATCACGCTGCATCGCTTTGGATACGACTTGTTCGAGTTCTGCATCCGTCACTTGACTGTGTGGATTGAATTGTCCGTTATTCGCCTGCATGATGCCAAGTTCAACGAGCTTTGATGCATACGGTGCATACCACGCGTCAGGATTAACGTCCGTTAATTCTACGCTTTCTCCCGTCTTGCCCTCCAGATTAAACGTTTTGAATACCAGTGATGCTAATTCTGCGCGGGTAATGGCTCTATTCTCACCCATGGATTGATCGGCATAACCGTTCATGATCCCCAGGCTGTTCAGTTCCTTGATGGCAGCCTCAATCTGCGGGTTAGTAAGCTGTGTCGTTGTAGCTGCAACGTTAGTAACGTATGTAGCTGCATATGCTTGATTCGCAGTTAGCGGGAATACTGCTGAGCCTAATGCAGTTATGGTTAAAAATGTAGCTATTTTTCGGGTTGTAGGATTCATGTATGAATTCCTCCTCTATAGGTTGAAGTTGCCTGTATCTATAGAATAGAGGACAAAAAGAAACTCCCAAGGACAAAAATATTAACAAATTATAAACTGAATCTGATTTTTCTCGAAACTTATACGGTGAATCGGTAACCCGCGCCCCAAACGGTTTCAATGTACTCCGGATTTTTGGGGTCTGCCTCCAGCTTCCCACGCAATTTGCGAATATGAACGGTAACCGTCGCAATATCCCCGCTGGAATCCATGCTCCAGATCCGCTCGAACAGATCCGATTTGCTGAATACACGGTTGGGATGACTCGCAAGAAATACGAGTAGATCGAATTCTTTGGTTGTAATTGCTACCTCTTCGCCATTAGCAAAAACGCGGCGCGCTCCCTTGTCGATATGAAGCCCGCGAATGTGAATTTCATCCTGTTCGGCTGGTTTGCTTTTGCCAAGCAATCTCTCGTATCGGGTCAAATGAGCCTTCGCTCTTGCAACCAACTCGCTTGGGCTGAACGGCTTCGTAATAAAATCATCAACACCCAAATTGAACGTTCTAATCTTATCGATCTCCTCCTTTTTCGCGGAGACCACAAGGATCGGCACCTCTTTCACTTCACGAATGCGCCTGCAACATTCGAAGCCGTCCAGTCCCGGCAGCATCAGATCAACTATAATCAGATTGTAACTCCCCTCCAGAGCCAGCTTCAGCCCTTCATCTCCGTTGTGGCAGAGCTCTACAGAAAACCCGTTGAGTTCGAAATAGTCCCGTTCCAGTTCCGCAATCGTTGTTTCGTCCTCAATAATCAAAATGTTTGTCATTTTCCCATCAGCCCCTCCTCTTCATTTAGCCGTTTTAGTTTGATATAAATGATTGTGCCGTCATTGGGTTTGCTTTCGGCCCAGATGAAACCTCCGTGTCCATCGATGATTTGGCGGGCAATCGCCAGTCCCAATCCACTTCCGCCTGTTGAGGAGTTGCGAGATTGTTCTGCCCGATAAAAGCGTTCAAATATATAAGGCAGCGCCTCTTCCGGTATTCCGCTACCATTATCTTTAAAGGCCATCGTAATCCACTCTGCATCTGCTTCAAGTGTAATGCCAAATCGTTTTTGTTCATTCTCCATATATTTAAGTGCATTATCCACTACATTGACAACGGTGCGTTTTAATTTATCCAGATCCACAGAAGCCATGACCGAACCAGAGGCCCGATTATCCCAATCCAAAGCCACTCCTTTGTCCTCCAGATCGTATCTCAGCTCTTCAATGCTGTCTTCCAGGAAATCGACAAGATCTACCACTTTAAACAGGAAGGGTTCCTGATTCAAGTCGAGCTTTGAGTACAGAAACAGTTCATCCACCAGCTTATCCATGCTGACTGCTTTGGAGTGAATGATATTGACGTATGATTCCATTTTTTCCGGAGTGTTGGCCACTCCATCACGAATTCCCTCAATATAACCTTTAATATTGGTGATCGGGGTACGAAGGTCATGCGAAATGTTGGAGATGAGTTCTCGGCGGTTCGCCTCGTCCTGCTGGCGCAACTCATTGGAGCGTTGCAATTGATTCCGCATGCTCTCAAACGCTTCGCTGAGCTGTCCAACCTCATCATTGGAGTTAAGCTGAAGCTTGAAGGTCAGATTTCCGTCCTTGATATGTTCGGCTGAACTCCGTAGTTGATTCAATGGTTTAATGAAGCTGCGGGTGATCCAGCGGAACAAGAGCAGGTTCGCAATGATGAGGACCCCGATGAGCAAAACTGACATCACAGGCAGCAGCTTGCGAGTAAGTTCAGCAAATGGGCTTCTCTCCCGAATGACGAAGATACTTCCCCGTTCTCCATCTGAATATTTAAAATCAAATTTCGCATACGCATAGAATCGTTCACTGATGTTAAAGGTACTCCGAATCTGATAATTGTTAAGATCATAGGCAGGCAGTGCTTGCTTCAGTTCTGGCTGGTTGAAGGTCAACGATTCGAAGATCTGGTTATTCTCCCGTCTGACGTAGAGCCCCGACTTCTCGGCTCGAAGCTTCATGTCGTACTCGCGCAGCAAAACCTTGTTCTGCAGCTCGTCCGGATCATTTTTGGCCAGAAACTTCATCTCTTGAAAGATCGATTCTCCCTGTTCGGTGAGTGGATTCACCTGATAATGTACTTTGTAAATATCGCGAAACCCCTGCAGATCGCCTGTTGCAGCAATCGTATACAGACTAGCCGTAAGCAGGATGAACAGCAAACTTATGACGAGCATACCCGTAAAGGACAGCAACATTTTTATTCGAATGGACATGGTATCCCCTTCTTAATCATGCTATTGGGTTAGTTAGTGCACATGTTAACACAAGATTGATCCAAATGCCCATAGGAGTATTCCATATCAGCAGTGCTGCCTGAACAGAAGAAAAACCCAAGGTCGTAAAAATGACCTGGGTTTCTCAACAATCAGAGGAGAAATACACCTCCCTAGTTATTTACCTATGCGAATCATTCGGAAAGAACTGTGTGTGAGTCCTTTGCAATATATCTATGTTCAACTTTGTTTTACGGTAAAATGGCAAACGAGCGTACTGGAAAGCCGGACGCCTTTTCTGCCTTAGGTACGATATTGAAGATCACCGCACCTTTAGCTGGTACCTGATCCAGATTCGTTAACAGCTCTACCTGATATGTATCCCGGGCAAGTACATAATATTCTGCCAGAAGTGCCCCGTTCTTTTGATAGTCTACAGCTGAATCAGTGTCGAAGGTCTCATGGCCGATCGCCTGTATTTTTCTTTCCTCGAATAAAAACATTAGCGCACTGACTGACCATCCGGGTGCATGACTGTTGCCCTCAGCATCCTTGTTGTCGAATGCTTCATGACTGGGCCAGCGTCTGCTCCAATCGGTACGCAGTGCTACAAAGCTGCCAGCTTCAATAACGCCATGCTCTTTTTCAAACTCAAGAATATGCTCGACATCCAGCGTGAAATCCGGATTGCTCTCTACAGCCTCAGATTGATCAATGACCACCAGCGGTAGCACAAGCTCCTTTAAGCCCAGTTCATCGAGATACCGGGTATCCCGCACAAAGTGAATTGGCGCATCGAGATGCGTCCCATATTGACCGGGAAACCTGAAACTCTGGGCGAAGAAGCCTTGATCGTGATTAAACAACGTATCGAATTGTGCCGCATCAAAAGCTGAGAAATGTGGAGATTCCGGTCCAAACGTATGGGTCAGATCCACCCACTTCTTTTCTTTTAATAATTGAATCGCTTGAATGAGTTCATTGGACATCCGAATCACCTCATACATAGAATGGAATAAATTGTTACTATTATATCGTATTCCACTCCATGCGAAAATATCGAATGTCAGCTATTTGATCGAATTCATTAACTCGAAGAAGTATTTCGGTTCATGAGTCTGATATAGATTGAACCAAGAATCTAAAGTCTCCGGTGTAAATACATCTAGCACCTTTAATACATGCATCGCAAATTCCAACGGAGCTATGCCTGATGCTGTAACTAAATTATCATCCGTTACGGAAGGTACCATTTCATAGTATTTTTCTCCAATATAATGAGGACAAATCATTTTCAAATATTCCAGATCATTGCTTGTATGCCTTCTGGAGTCTAGCAATCCTGTCCTCGCAAGACCAACGGTTGCACCACATATTGCCGCAACAACATGACCTTTTTCCAAAGATGTCGAAGCTTTTTTCAATATAGGCTCGTGAATGGATTCCATCCAAGTATTCCCGCCTGGAAGAATCAACACATCCGTACTTTCCACCATACACTCAGCAACTGAAATGTGAGGTAATATTTCCAATCCTCCCATGGTAGTCACTGGACTTTTATCAACACCAACAGCAACCACCTCTATCGGCGCCAGCCCCTTTTTAAAATACCTTCCCGAGTTTAGTTCAGCAATTAAATAACCAACCTCCCAGTCTGACATCGTATCAAATACATAAAGATATGCTTTTTTGGTATGCATAGTGCACTTCCCTTCTAGTCGATACCCCTATTATAAAAAAACTTTACTGACATCTTCCGTCAGTAAAGTTTTTTAAAATTGATCATAATCAATTAGCTCATATAGTGGGTTCAATCCCTTTTTGGTTTGAATTCTCCAGAGTATAGTCCCCATTATTTTTAGAACTCCCCTTTTGCGGGCGGCCTTCTCTTCGAAAAAAGGTACTGTAATTCTTAATTACGAAACATCTTAGCTTTATAAAATTCACTGTTTCATGGCTATATCCTCAAACTCGGTTTATGTAAAATGATTCGAACTCAGCAACAGAGTCGAACTGGTTGATAGATACGCCTTCTCTTTTGAGATGATTCTCCAACTGATCTATAAGCTGCAGGACGGCTAATCGTAATGGTTCAAAATCGTTTGGATTTAACAGTGCAACCAGATCTGGATACCCATAATTAACGTAAAATTCGCGATGCTCACCCAAGTCCATCATACCAGGCCAACGCCCCTTTTCCGCCGCATACAATATTCGGGATAACCCGTCTTGCAGCCCAATAGCAACGAAGAAGGCTGTTTCGTAATGGCCTTTTTCGCACGCAGTTAACAGTTTATTCACCATCCCTTTTTCCTCTTCGTAGTACCCTCGCAGTTGCTCTTTATAAGAGCGAGTCTCTTCTTGGCTGTTTTGTCGCTCCGATATGAGACCAAGTGTATCCGCTGTCAGATTCTCGCACGCTGATACTATTTCATCTGGAGAAAGGCTGAACATCATTGTATCAAGGTATGGGTCCAGTTGATCCGGTTTAATGGGAAGATTTCTAACTTGCTCACGATAGTGACCCCAACTGCGTTTATAGTAAATTTGGTTCAAAAAGCCAAGCGACATGAAAATGTTTCCCGCAATCTTTTGAGCGTGGGTTCGACAATAGGACAGGTCCTTGGTGTTTTTGGAAAGACGCATTTTAGCTATGCTGATAAAGCATTCCTTTAATACGGACTCAGCTTTGCTGATCATATCCGATGCGTTGGATTTACTCCCCATCTTGGATATTGTTTCGCGAAGTTCCATGAACCTGGCCAGATCATCATCTGATCGGACATATAACAATTCACAATCTGCTATAATCGTCGTATTCCATTCTTCAGATGTTGCCATTCTTTCAGCACGACCCCATCCGATGGGCCAGAAATCAAAACTTATGCCTTCGATCATAAACTGGCACTCCACTTCTCTACCCCTGGCTGTCGCCGGAATGAAGAAGAAATCCAAATCCGAACGTTCAGTCGCTCGCCCCTGCAAATATGATCCGTAATATCCGACAATTGCAACATCTTGAGGATAATGAGTCTTAATATGTTTTACAATTATGTCTGATACAGCAAAAACATCAATCATCAGATAAAACCTCCTCATTGTATTTCAATTTCATATTGGCTACCTATACACCTTTATTAAAGTAAGGGTTAGCTTAATCCCATTCATACAAATTTTGGGACATCTATCTTATTCGAGACCTAGTACCAAGACCCCTTTTAGAGGATCATGTTCTGAGATTTACATTTGAAAATGAACATCAACAAATCGCCTACATCCCGCCTCAGAGTTAAATTTTCGTTTCCCGTTATTCGAAAAAAGGCTACCGCTAGGGTAGCCTACTCTCATATCTTCATTTTCGAGTACTCACTTTTAGTCAAACCATATAGATATTCATCGTAATGCTGTCCATTAGTGAATACCATATTTCTGAGTTTCCCTTCTTGGACAAATCCAAGACGCTCATGAAGTTCTAGTGAACCTTGATTAAAAGCATAAACATGTGCAGTAACTTTCTGATAGCGTAACTCTTCAAAGTAATATCGCAACAATATTTTTACAGCTTCTGATGCATAACCATTGCGCCAGAATTCTCTGAAGATAGCAACACCGTACGTAAAAGTTCCATTTCGGGTATCACAGTTATTCGAACTTATGCTTCCCACTAATACTCCATCTAAAGTCTCGACCGCGAGCATAATTTTATCCCCATCAGGACCACGGGATGCCTGGTGTTCAGCCCAAGCTTTTGTACCCTCTTCCGATCTTGGGAAATTTATTACATCGCAAAGTCTAGCACAGTCAGAATCAGAATCATTATTGTGGAACTTATCCCAATCAGTTGGGAGAATTGCACGTAATCTAACTTTATGACCTGTCCAAATATTATTTTCCATTATAGATCCTCCTAAGGTTTATTTACTCCTACCTCACTCATATATGAATTAAGGCGGAGATCTGGCCTTGGGATCTAAGTCTTCATATACTACATCGTTCTCATTCCTTTCAACACTTACTTCAAGTATATACCGTAATATTCCATTCTTTCAAATTATATTATTCAGTGCTCTTTTTCCGCATACAAGATACACCTCCTAAAATATCACTGGTTCCCCATATGGGTATTTTCGTGTGAATTTTAGGAGGTGTACATCAGAAACAAAAATCTAACTTGAAACATTTAACGTCAATCCTCGTCTATTCTACTCGAATGACCAGTTTCCCGCGTGTGTGATGGGTTTCGCTTTTTTCGTGCGCTTCACGCAGTCCTTGTTCACTCAAGGGGTATATCTCATCAATGATGGGTCTCAGCTTGCCCTCAGCAGCGAGCTCGGCCAACTGATCGAGTTGGTCCCCTTTGGGTTCCATCATGAACACATTGGCGGTTACACCAGTTTCCTTAGCCAGCGTTTCATCCGGCTGTTCCACCAGCGATATCAGATGCCCACCGGGCTTTAATACCTTGAAGCTATCACGCTGAATGTCGCCACCCATCGTGTCCAGCACGACATCGTACCCCGAGAGAATTTCCGAGAAGTCTTCTTTTTTATAATTGATGAAATGGTCCACTCCCAGCGAACGAAGCAATTCCTCATTCGATTCACTTGCGGTGGAGGACACTTCAGCGCCAAGATATTTGGCAATCTGGATGGCATAGGTTCCTACACCACCTGCTCCCGCATGAATGAGAACCTTCTGCCCTTTGGCAAGTCGTCCATGGTCGACAAGTGCCTGCCAGGCCGTCATGGCTGCTAGCGGTATGGCAGCTGCTTCCTCGAAGCTCAGATTTTCTGGGATACGGGCAATGATGTCCGCATCCACGGCCACATATTCTGCATAGGTCCCGAAATGACGAGGACGGGCAAATACACGATCTCCCGCTCTGAACCTTGCCACATTTGAACCCGCTTCAGTCACCGTACCGGCAACATCCCCGCCCAATATTAGTGGGAAAGAATCCGCTGCCTCTTTCATATGCCCTTGTCTGACTTTGAAATCCACCGGGTTCACAGAAGTAGCATGAATGCGGATCAGCACCTGATTCACTCCACAGGCCGGCTTGGGCATTTCCTTTTCCTTCAATTGTTCCGCTCCACCGAACTTTTCAATCACAATTGCTTTCATTAGAGATCCCAGCCTTTCCATAGAATTATCGTTATGCTCTCCTTCTTCATTACCCTTCCCGGACGTTCAGTTGACCTATATTCATGAATTCGCAGCATGTTTGGGTTCACAATCCAGATCAGGAACCGTGATATAATGGAGAACGGTTGAACCTAAATAACTGAACAAGCGAGGTAGCGATGTGGAAATTGAAGTAAGTACATTACATGCATTTTCGGACAAGCCTCTCGGTGGAAACCCCGCAGGCGTTGTTTTACAAGCAGAACATTTATCAGACTCTCAGATGCAGAAGATTGCCAGACAAGTCGGATTTTCAGAGACCGCGTTTGTTATGCCATCGGATCAGGCTGATTTCAAAGTTCGTTACTTCACCCCTAGTGATGAAGTTGATCTATGTGGACATGCAACGATTGCCTTATTTTATTTAATGAAAGCACAGCATATCGTTGATGTAGGTGTATACACGTTGGAGACGTTAGCCGGAATACTTGAAGTCGTTGTCCAGAACAATGGTGAAGTCTATCTGTCTCAGACACTTCCGGAGTTCGGAGAGCTCATTGACCGACAAGACATTGCAGATTCTCTGAGTATTTCTACACATGATTTACATGCCGAACTACCTGTACAGATCGTATCTACCGGATTGCGCGATATCTTGATTGCGGTTAACCATGTTGATGTTCTGTCAAAAATCATTCCTGATCTTCAGCTTATCGCTAAAATGAGCAAAGCTAACCATGTCGTAGGTTATCACGTATTTGCACTTGAACCAGATGAAGAGAGCACTCTGGCAGAATGCCGGAATTTTGCTCCCCTCTACGATATCCCGGAAGAGAGCGCAACAGGTACATCTAACGGTGCTTTACTCTGTTATTTACATAAATACAATCAACTTTCAGATCCCCACGATACAACCTATACGATTAGACAAGGATACACCATGGACCGCCCCTCGGAGATTCGAGCGAGATTAACACTGGGCATTTCCAATGAAATTACAAAGATTCAAGTGGGTGGGGTCGCGGTTCATATAGAGAACATTCGAATTCAACTTTCATGAATGCTGTGCTTGAATCTGATGTAAAAATCGTAACACGGCTTGCTCCAATTGATTCAGCCCTGGCTGTTCTATAGGGAAGTGGCCCGCTCCTTCCAATACTACGCATTCCTTTTCCACCTTCAATCGATCAAAAAAAGATTGGCTGAACCGTAATGGTGTCATCGGGTCCAGTTCGGGGTGAACCAGCAGTACAGGACATTGGTCAAACTGTTCCGGGTCTACCTCCGGATTCTTATTCAGGAATGTTCTTAACAGTTCCAACGGTACACGTGTCGCTGCCGCCTGTGGATCATTCATAATAAGTCGGGTCAAATCCGAATTATTGGTAATCAGCTGCATACGTGATACTTGCTTCACAGAGATCCGCATATGATCCAGTAAAGCAGGAAACTGATCCATCATACGTTTGCCCCATCGGCTCACCAGACGGTTTGGTGCAAGCTGGTCACGCATATCAGCATCACTCGTGTCCACAAAAGTGGTTACGATCAAGCCTTGTACGTGCTCACTGCGTGCACTCGTGTGATAAGCCAGCATGCCTCCGATGCTGCTTCCCAACGCCACGATCGGCTTGCCGTCTTTCCTAAATTCCCGATCAGCGAGTGAAACAAGCAGCTTGATCCATAGTTCATAATTGAGGCGTGTCCCAGGCAACGGATAGCTCAGTCCATACGGTGGAAGATCTGGCGATATGACCTCATAGCCTCGGAGCTGCAACATTCGAGCATAAGGAGCGAGCAACCTGCCATTGCCTCCGGCTCCATGAATGAACAGAATTTTGATCGGCGAATCGGGCGCGGGCAGACGATCGATGTGCAGATGAACCCCGTTCAATTCCCACCACTCCTCTTCAGGATTCGCATGGTCCCCTAGCCTGAATTGTTCCGGGAAGAAGGCTTGATACTGTTTCCAATAATGATGTGATGAATGATATGAAGGCAGATTATCCATGCTGTACATTCTCCTCTTGTCGTAAAACCCATTTAATTCAGTTGCGTGAGCATCATCTTATATAACCAAAAAAAGCCGTGCATTGCACGACTTTTCATTAAGCATACTTTTGAGCATGATTCTTTCCAAGAAATCTTCCTACCTCTGTCAATCCGGAAACTGTACATTACCCGGTACAATATAGGCTCCACCCGATCCACTTTCAGGCAAAGCCGGAAGGGTATCACTCACTACCTGCCCGCGAATATCGGTGATGCGAATGTTCAATTTTTCTTTACCCAGTCCAGTTCCCAGGAAATGATTATAGTCCTGTTTCTCCAGATTGAGCCATGTGCCGTCCTTTTGCTTCACTTCGAGCTTCAGCACCGGATATTTATGATTCCGAACCTGGATCGCTGCCCACCACTGACTGCTGCCTTCTTTGATCCGATAGGAAACGTTACCTTTGACCGGAGCTTTTACGACTTTCCAACTGATATCGATTTTGCCTGCCTTCGGGTCCCCGATCAGGTTAAAGGCATTTGGTGAAAGATCCAGCGCACCACTGGCTCCCTCAGGATACAGATCCGTTACATATACGGTCGTTTTGCCTTTGGGACCTTGCACCTCCAGATACGCTCCCGCCAGCGCAGCCTTGATGCCATTATAATTAAGCTGATATGGATTAAGTGCCGTAATTTTCATGTCCGCAGGAATAGGGTCTAATAGTAGAGCTCCTCCCGAGTATCCTGAACCTGTGTAAGTAGCGTAACCTTTGTATGTATCATTCCATGCAGCAGATGCCGGCAATGCAAACAGCACTAAGCCTAACAATAACGTGGTACCTACCCATTTTAACCGTTGAAATCTGCTTTTTTGATTCATGTCAAAATCCTCCTGTCGTCAGATACATGCTAGATTGCTAGGTTGTTAGATTCGAATATAACATTATTTTACATAAATTATTATTATTTTCAATCTAATCAGCTAAATTGCTTCCAAAGTCCCGCCCTAGTCTCACCCCTTCCCCGAGCATGAAAACAACATGTTTACCTCACTTGAATTAGGTGTTTAGACCCGCTAAGGTACTCATCTATTCCATAAAAAGAAAAGCGCCACACCGGGGAGAAATTCACTTCTCCATGCGGTGTGACGCTTATGGACCCGAGCCCAGAAACTCAATACAGAGTCACATTTGTTTTTTGGCTATCCTATCCTCTTCACAAAGGCAGGAACAGTTCGCATAGATTCACTCTGTCTGCCTTCGTTTCATTCTTTTCCTCAAGCGGGCATATTGACTGTAGATCCAGGGTGATTCTTTTGTCAGAATCGGGCCGAGCACCGCCAGAATTAACACATATAACACGGCAAAAGACTGTATGGAAGCCATCAGGCCTCCTGCCTTGCCGATGTTCGCCATAATGATGGAGAACTCTCCACGGGATACGAGCGTGAACCCCACATTGAGAGAAGCCTTGGGAGTCATCCCCGCCAGTCTTCCAGCGATCATTCCTGCTCCGTAGTTGCTGGCAATCGTCAGAACCACCGCAATGAGCGTCATGCCAACGGCTCCGCCGAGAGAGGAAGGTTCAATGGTCAGGCCAAAGCTGAAAAAGAAGATGGCTCCAAAGAAATCTTTGAACGGCATGATCTGATGCTCAATTCGGCTGGCATGTCTCGATTCTCCCAGAACCAGCCCCATCATCAGAGCTCCAATCGCCTCGGCTACATGCAATGTTTCCGAGAAACCCGCCACCAGAAAGAGCAGCGTCATAACCGTAAGCAGAAATAACTCCGATGACTTGATGTTGAGTGCCTTATCGATATACTTGATGCATTTCCTGCCTATGATCAGAAATAGCACAATAAATAGCAGTGCGGACAGGGATACAAGCAGGACGCTGAGGAATGAGGTAGCCCCACTAAGCACAAGTCCCGTCAGGATGGAGATATGAATGGCGATGAACAGATCATCAAACATGATCATGCCCATAATAATCTCCGTCTCCGGGTTCGCCGTTCGCTTCAGATCCACGAGTACTTTAGCCACAATAGCTGTGGAAGAACTCGTCATGATACCACAGACAACCAACGTTTCCTTAAGTGGCAGCTCCATGAACCATCCCAGCAGCAGACCGGAAGCAAAATTTAGGCCAACGTAGAACATACCTCCGGTCAGAATGGCTTTACCTGACTTCAATAGACGGGATACCGAAAATTCAAGTCCCAGATAAAAGAGTAAAAACAGAATGCCCAGCCTGCCCATAAATTCAATAAAGGATGAGCTTTCGATAAAACGTAAATCCACAATGCCAATCTGTGGTGCATGCGGTCCAACAGCCATACCAATCAGAATATAGAAAGGAATGACCGAGAATCGTAATCGTGCAGATATTAGCCCCGTAAGTGTAATCAGCGCAACGGCAATTCCCACTTCGAATATGAGCATATCCATAGGCTAGAGCCGTCCATTGGATAACAACTGTTTTAACAGTTTGATCTGATCCCGTTCACCAGCGACAACAACCGTAGACCCCGCGGTAAAGATAAAATCCGGACCCGGATTAAACTGCTTCGTCCTGTTCTTCTCCACCACAGCCAGAATAACTGCTCCTGTTGCCTGGCGAATATTCAGTTCTCCGATCGTTCTCCCTATACTCTCAGAATTCGGCTCAATGCGGAGCCACTCAATTAACAGCCCCTCCAACATAACTTCACGTTCATCCTGAAAGGTTGGTTTGTACGTCATGCCGCCGACAATAGCCGCTACCGCACGGGCCTCATCATCATCTAATGTGATCAGTGACACCATGTCTCCAATTTCTTCTGGCGAATCACCTGATTCCATGTGAAACAGGTCACGCCGCTCATCATTATGGATGACGATGACCAAATGCTCACCGCTGCGTGTATGCAGCCAATATTTGCGTCCAATTCCCGGCAAATCCGTCTCTTTAAAGTGCATGATCTGCACCCCCAGTGGACATCCGATTCAAAGAGTCATTGTTTAACGCAATATCCATAATGCGTACTCGCATCGAGCCAGCCGGTATATTAATCGACCTCACTTCTCCCTTGAGCCCAAGCAATAACTGCCGTCCCACAGGGGAGAGAAAGGAAATATGCCCCGCATCCGGGTCCGCGTCATCCGGCATCACAATGGTGAACGAATCAGCTGTATGAAAGTCAACGTACTCAAAACGGATCAAGCTACCGATAAGTACCACCGAGTCCAGAGCTTCATCCGAACCGAGGAGCAGCTTCTCCACACACGTTGTATAGGTGGCAAGCAGCCGTTCCATCTGCGAACGTTCCGGATCACGCACGTCAAAATAGGCGTCGAGAAATGTTCTTTTCTCTTCACCGAATATAATGAGCTGGTTCACCAGCATTTCTCTGCAATTTTGAAAGGAGGACCTATGGTTCATAATAAATCTCACCTCCTATACAAGCCTTGTTCTCCATGTTGATTCGCATGTTTTTCTTCATCATGTTGCTCTCCTCCTTCATATAGATAAAAAAACCACGGATACCGCGGTCTTACTACCATCTTACCAAAACTAATTTTTTAATCCAGTATATTCGGTTAACTTCACGTTATATAACGCTTAAAGGAATGTTCAGCCTGTCTTCAATATCTAACCTTCACATCGTATGACAGATCCATAGAAGATTTTAATAAGCCTTAAAAAACATTTTATGGCTTTTTATCTCGTATTTTTATTGGGTTTCATGTATATTTAACTACAAACTTTTATGCAATTTATACAAATAGCCATCCCAAGACTTTAACACAATAAAGGAGTGCATTGAAAAAGTGTCGACTATAACTAAGGATTCAACTCAAGTATCTGCAGCAGAGTATGTTCATTCCGTTTACGAATCGGTTATCGCCAGAAATCCACAGGAAAGTGAATTCCATCAGGCTGTCAAAGAGATCCTGGACTCGCTAATTCCGGTCATTGCAGCTCATCCGAAATATCGGGAGAATGGCTTGCTTGAACAGCTTGTTGAACCAGAACGTGTCATTACGTTCCGTGTGCCTTGGGTAGATGATCAAGGCAAGGTGCAAGTAAACCGTGGATTCCGTGTTCAGTTCAACAGCGCAATTGGACCTTACAAAGGCGGACTTCGTTTCCACCCTTCCGTTTACTCGGGAATCGTTAAATTCCTTGGGTTCGAACAAATTTTCAAAAATGCACTGACTGGCCTGCCAATCGGCGGTGGTAAAGGTGGTTCCGACTTCGATCCAAAAGGAAAATCAGATCTGGAAGTCATGCGTTTCACGCAAAGCTTCATGACTGAGCTGTACAAATATATCGGTTCCGATGCGGACGTACCTGCCGGCGACATTGGTGTAGGTGCACGGGAAATCGGTTATATGTTCGGACAGTACAAACGTATCAGCGGTGGACACGAAGCTGGCGTACTCACAGGTAAAGGCTTGCTGTACGGGGGAAGTCTTGCCCGTAAGGAAGCTACAGGATTCGGATGCGTGTACTTTGTGAAGGAGATGCTGGCATCCAAAGGACTGAGCTTCAAGGACAGCACAGTGGTCGTCTCCGGTTCGGGTAATGTATCCATTTATGCCATTCAGAAGGCTCAGGAGCTTGGAGCTAATGTTGTGGCGTGTAGTGACTCTGGGGGTTACATCTATGACGCTCAAGGAATCAATCTGGATACCGTAAAAAGATTAAAAGAGGTTGATCGTCTGCGGATCAGCGAATATGTCAAAGAACATCCGCATGCCGTCTACACCGAAGGCTGTGAAGGCATCTGGTCTATCCCTTGTGATATCGCGCTGCCTTGTGCAACGCAAAACGAAATCGACGAACAGGCTGCTGCATTGCTCGTGCAAGGCGGAGTTAAAGCGATCGGTGAAGGGGCGAATATGCCTTCTACTCTGGCTGCGATTGACGTTTTTCATAAAGAAGGCGTTCTGTTTGGACCAGCCAAAGCGGCTAATGCTGGTGGAGTCGCCGTGTCCGCACTTGAAATGTCGCAGAACAGCATGCGGTTGTCCTGGTCATTTGAAGAAGTGGACGCTAAGCTGCATGACATTATGTCGAACATCTACACCAGCTGTGTTCAGGCAGCGGATGAGTACGGCTGTGCAGGTAACCTGCTTGCCGGAGCGAACATCGCAGGCTTCCTGAAGGTGGCAGACGCCATGCTCGCACAAGGTATCGTCTAACTTAGGTAAACCCATTCACCACAGGAATTTTCCAGCCAGTGTAATGGCATTTTTCCTAAGATAATAAAGGGCAGTTCTCCCCAGGGAGAGCTGCCCTTTTGCTACTTTTACACATGCAGAACCTCGGCATACGGACTAACCCAAAAAGCCGCCAAAATGGCGGCTCCTAACGACGATATGGCTTAAGAACGAATGGTTTTCAGGGCTCCGCTCCAGGGCAGCACTTGGTCAAGCATACCGTTTAGGTTCGTCAAATGCAGATCAGCCGGTTTGAAGGTTCCGTTATCAAAATCGGTAAATAGCGAAAGTGCGGGATGAACACGAACATCAGCAACCGACAACTCACCTAGAATGCCCCGCAGATGTTCTGCAGCACGTGCACCACCTACTGAACCGTAACTGACAATCCCGGCAGCTTTGTCATTCCATGCCTCACGGGCATAATCCAAAGCATTTTTCAGTGATGCGGAGATGCTGTGGTTATACTCCTGTACAATGAATACGAACCCGTCCAGACTTGCCAGCTTCGCATTCCAGGCAGTAGCCTGCTCCGTTGCATCCGCTTCTCCCAAGAGAGGCAGCTTGTAATCAGCAATATCCACGATCTCATAGTTGGCATCTCCACGTGCATCCGCAATCTGTTTTACCCATTCTCCAACCTGTGGACTCAAACGCCCCTCACGTGTGCTCCCAAGAATAATTCCAATGTTAAGTTTCGACATCGATTGTTCCTCCTCTTGTGTGTTGTTGTTTGTTTTTCCGAATAATTTATCCATAAAGCCCATATTGACACCATCCTGTATCCGTTTGGTTTAATTTCTTCTGTTGATATTGATAATAAGTAATTAAATTCATTTAGTCAAGTAACTTACGTAAAGTTTGTATTTATTTTTTTAACTTTATCTTTATCATACAAATATTGTTATGAATTTATTCTACATAGCAGCATATTGATCGAAATTCAGCCTGATGGTAAAGTTGTAATGACCTTAAAATAGCAAGTCTTTTAATTAAAGGAAGTGTACAAATGACTAATCAAGCATTCAGTAGCAATCAGGCTACTCTGCATTTAAGTGCAGACTGCGAGCAATGTTTTGGTCTATGCTGTGTTGCCTTGCCGTATGGCAAATCCTCAGACTTTGCTTTTGGTAAATCCAGCGGTACCCCCTGTCCCAATCTCCGTACCGATAACCGCTGTGGTATCCATACACAGCTGCGACAGAAGGGGTTCAAGGGCTGCACAGTCTACGATTGTTTCGGGGCTGGTCAGAAACTATCACAAATTACATATGCGGGCAGGGATTGGCGTAATCATCCCGAATCTGCTGCCGAGATGTTCGATTGCTTGCCTGTCATGAAGCAGCTTCATGAGATGATGAGCTATATCAATGAAATGCTTCAGCTGCCGGAAACATCATCCATCCATGCCGCGTTGAAGGACGTATATCGGGAAACGGAACGACTAACCGATCTGGAGCCATCTGCCATATTACGTCTCGATATTCCCGCACATCGGGCGGTGGTGAACGAACTGCTTGTACAGGCCAGCGAGATGGTGCGGGCAAAGGTTCCAGCTTCGGGTAAGGGACCATCCCAATCGAAGACCAAAAAGCGTACGGGAAGAGACTTTCTGGGTGCCAATCTTAAAGGCGCTGACCTTCGGGGTGCAAGCTTTAGAGGTGCCTTAATGATAGCGGCTGATTTACGAAATGCAGATATGAGAAACACCGATCTGATCGGGACCGACTTGCGGGATGCGAATCTGGGCGGAGCGGATCTGAGAGGCAGCATCTTTCTGACACAATCCCAGCTCAACTCTGCAACAGGCAATGCAGATACCAAGTTGCCTTATCATTTAAACGTTCCCTCACACTGGCTGTAGGGAAGACTAACCCAAGATGAAGTATGAATCAGGAATGAATATGAATAAACCATGAATAGGTACTAATTCGTTTGTACAGCAAATAGCTCGTCCCTCTTTTTAGAAGGACGAGCTATTTGTGTTGTATTACATTTTAGATATACATAATCAGGACTTACAACTGCGGTAATGAATTAACGGACTACAGCAAGTCGCGGCGAAGGTCCTCAGCCGATTTAGGAGACAGGTGACCGAGTGGAATATCAAATACCGTCTTAGCCCCTTTGTGTCCTTCCAGACTCAAACGTTGTGCGGCTCTTGCATAAGCCACCAGTACACTTGCTGTAAATTCAGGATTGCTGTCGAGCTTCAGACCAAATTCAATAATTTGTTTCTGGCCTGCGCCTGTAACTCCACTGCGAATGACAAACCCACCGTGTGGCATACCTTCATGCTCAGCCTTTAATTGCTCTTCAGTAATGAACGTCACCGTTGTATCGTAATCCGAGAAATAGTTCGGCATGGATACAATCGTTTCACGAATTTCGTCCTGATTTGCACCAGCTTCTGCAACTACATAACATTGACGCAGATGCTTCTCACGTGTGGTCAATTCTGGGGTCTCCCCAGCACGAATGCTGTTGATTACTTCTTCAACAGGTACAGTGTATTGCACACCAGCCTTAACGCCAGGAACACGACGGATCGCATCGGAGTGACCTTGGCTTACTCCTTTACCCCAGAACGTGTACTCTTTACCTTCTGGCAGGATCGATTGGGCAAGCAGTCGGTTCATGGAGAACAAGCCCGGGTCCCAACCTGTGGAAATGACGCTCACGTGGCCACCTTGCTCTGCCGCAGCGTTAACTTCTTTATAGAATTCAGGGATTTTGGCATGTGTATCGAAGCTATCCACCGTATTGAACCATTTTGCAATTGCAGGTGTCTGCTCCGGAAGATCGGTTGCCGAACCTCCACACAGAATCATCACATCAATTTTGCCTATGTATTGCTCAGCAGCAGAGATGTGCTCGAAACGAACCTCCATACCTTCTGCAACCATCTGCTCCGGGTTACGACGTGTAAATACAGCAACGAGCTCCATATCCGGGTTTTGAGTAATCGCTTTCTCTACACCTTTGCCCAGATTTCCGTAACCGACGATACCAACTTTGACCATGTTCAATCCTCTCCTGTCTTCATCTAATGTTGCATACTCTGTTCAGTATAATTATATAACATACCATGTAAACTGTCAGGTTTCCAGTGTGAAATAGAAATACCTTGCATGCAGAGCAGCAAGGCCTGATATATTCCTTTTATTCTAATCACGTCCAACCGAATGGATAAAAGGTATGGCATCCACGGAAGAGGTAGCAAACAAGACGGAGACGGACAACACCGTTAGAGACAACAGACAGCTTGCCAGGAGTAAGGAAAGGAATCTTGATGCAATTCTGATCTTTTTCATCCATTCTACCTCCTCATCCTGTTTGCTATATTTTGGCTGGATCATGTTCTTCATAGTTCACCGGACCGCTTCACCAACTCCAAAATTTCACTAGCGACAATATCCGGCTGACTATTATGAATATCGTGTTTGGCGTGTGCCACAGTGACCTGTGTTCCTTGACTGGACCATGAAGCAAAATCGGCTTGATCTGCCTGCCATGCCCGGCTGCCTTCGCTTGATTTCTCTGAACCGGCCGTCAGAATGGTTAACGGGAAAGAGAATTCCTTTTTATGCTCCAGGATACGGGCTGCGTTCGTCTTGGAATTGCGCATCTCTCCAATCACGTTGTCATTGTAAGCATGCTTGAGCGTGGAAATGGTGGCTGCCTTTCTCATTGACTCCGTAACGAGATCCGGGTTAACGACCAAGGATTCCGTTATCCGATCCGAATGCAGCAATGTACGCGCAATGCCTGTTTTCACCAGAAAACGTGCTGAATCGAAATACCAATCCGATGGCTCCATGGCCACAGTGCTGTAATATTCGGGACTTCCTCCATCAATCATGACCATACCTGCTACCTCATCGGGATACATTTGCGCGAATCGCACGGTCTCCAGCGATCCAAGAGAATGACCTACCATGATATATGGCGGACGTTGGCCGGATACTCGCAGCAGTTGATGAATTTCCTCCGTAATGGTATCGATATCACGTGGCCGATCCGTATAATCGCTATACCCGTAACCGAACCGGTCATACACCGCAATGTTCACCTGGGATTTCAACTTGTTATATAGCGGGCTGAAATCAACATACGGATTAGGCGTACCCCAGCCTGAAGCGAGAACAACCGTCGCATTTCCTCTTCCCGTTGTATAGAGATGCATGTTACGTCCGCTCACCTCATACATTTTGCCCGGTGCAGTGTAAGATTTCATGTCCTGTGTCGACTGATACGCCTCGTACGCGGTTCCTGCCAGCAGCAGAAGTCCTGTTGCCAGCATCAGGCCACCCAGCCCCTTCAATCCTCGCCGCAACCCCTTCTTCATCGTTCTCTACCCCTTACCCAGCTCTTCTTCTATATGTATTCTTCAATCTTACCCAAGTACGGGTGGAAACGGAACGATCCCGGGTCCAGTTCTTTCCCCAACCTAAGTCTAGTTCCACCCCCTACCCGCAGGATGAAAAATACCATTGAGACCTGTACCAAAGGGAAGATAATCATATAGACAACGTAAAATAACCGCAAATTCCCGATAACGGAAACCTGCGGTTTTGATGATATTCATTTTGTAAAAAGCCAAATAAACCCTCTGCAATCTACAATTGCAACGTGAGACCGACCGGGCAATGATCACTGCCCATGACATGGCAATCAATATGCGCATCTGACACCTTCGGAGCCAGTTGATTGGACACAAGAAAATAATCGATCCGCCATCCAACATTACGCTCTCTTACCTTGGGCATGTACGACCACCAGCTGAACACATCCGTGCGATCCGGGTACAGATGGCGGAAGCTATCCACATATCCGGCAGCCAGCAGATCGGTCATCTTGCCTCGCTCTTCCAGCGTGAATCCCGAGTTGCCCAGATTCGGCTTCGGATTCTTCAGGTCGATCTCCTGATGGGCTACATTCAGGTCACCACATACGATAACCGGCTTGGTCTGCTCCAATTGCAGCACGTACCCTCTGAACCGATCCTCCCATTCCAAACGGTAAGGAAGTCTGGTCAGATCCCGCTTCGCATTGGGGGTATATACGTTGATTAGATAAAAATGATCAAACTCCAGCGTAATCATTCGGCCTTCCGGTTCACTATCTTCCTCTATCCCGTACCAGACAGATAGCGGCTTGATCCGGGTAAATATGGCTGTGCCGGAGTATCCTTTTTTGACAGCATAATTCCAGTATTGATATACGTCTTCACCCAGATCCATTTCGATCTGTCCTGCCTGCAGCTTGGTCTCCTGCACACAGAAAATATCGGCTTGACTCTCGTTATAATAATCCATGAATCCTTTGGTAACACATGCCCGCAATCCATTTACATTCCAGGACACCAGCTTCATATCCTCATCTCCTCACATCTCCCCAATATAGCATGGGCGAATTCGG
The DNA here is from genome assembly GCF_013401555.1 of Paenibacillus sp. E222. Classification (NCBI taxonomy): domain Bacteria; kingdom Bacillati; phylum Bacillota; class Bacilli; order Caryophanales; family Paenibacillaceae; genus Paenibacillus; species Paenibacillus sp. E222. The sequence continues at coordinate 3,066,676 of NZ_CP058552.1, read as the reverse complement.
AAGGACAAGCTGAGGTGTGACGATATCCAAACAGAATGAGCGCTTACTAAGCCCTATGCTCACTGAAACAACCAGGTTAATGCTTCAGGCAGATGCTTGGCAAAAAATAAAAGATCATGCGTCCCGCCCTCTTCCTCCACGTAATTCAGCCGCTCGGCAGGATAGCCCTGGGCCAAAATCATGCGACACGCAGAACGTGTATTTTCCAGCATTTGTGCTTGGGCATTAGCCTTGTACACACCTTCCAGACTCCCAACGTACATATACAACTTCAACCCGCGGCGTTCAGCCCAGCAATAGTCACTCATATAATCGAGGAAACCTTCATACCACATTGAGGCTGATAACGCCCCAACCTTTCCAAAGATATGAGGGAATTCCATCGCCGCAAACAGAGAGATCAGCCCACCGAGCGAACAGCCAAGTATACCTGTATTCTCTGAATCTGTAAGAGTACGGTAAGACGAGTCCACATACGGTTTTAGCTGCTCAGTGATCGCCTTCAGATATATGATTCCCTGACCGCCAAAGGCCGAAAAGGATGCATGCAGCGCTGGTACAGGCCATGGCGTGTAGTCATCGTTGCGATGGTGAGGTTCAATACCGACCAAAATCAATTCAGGCAGTTTTCCGGAGCGAAAAGAATGATCCAGCAGATTGCTGCAGGCTTTGGCTACCGCACCTCCATCCTGAATATAAACGACCGGATAATGACGATCTCCTTCTGTGTAAGATGGCGGAAGCAGCAGATGGAGCGTCCAGCCATTAATCGACTCCTGTACCCATTTACTCATGTATGGAACCCTTCCCTCCTGTTTCAAATCAGACTTGTTACATCCGGTTTTTGAGCAGTAAATAGATGAAATAAGGAACGCCAATAATGGAGATGACGATGCCCACAGGCAGTTCTGCCGGGGCAAACACCGTTTTGCCGATCAAATCCCCTACAACAACCATTGCCATTCCAACCAACCCGGATATCGGAATGACCCGTTTATGGTGAAGCCCCACCAGCCGCCGTGCAATATGAGGAGCGATTAACCCAACAAATCCGATGCTCCCGGATACGGCAACACAGGCACTCACGAGCCCGACGCTGCCCAGCAACAATATTTTTCTCTCCCGATGGACATCCACGCCTAGTCCCATGCTGCTGGCCTCCTGCAGCTGCATGACATCCAGCACACGGGATTTAGCCCAAAGCAACGGAATCAGCAGGACCAGCCACGGAATCATCGCCGATATGTATCGCCAGTTGGCATTATAGATGCTGCCGGTCAGCCAGACGGTTGCCATCTCAAAATCGGACGGGTTCATCTTTAGGGAAAGATAAAGCGTAATTGCACTAAAACCTGAACCGATGGCAATCCCGACCAGAATAAGCCTTTGGGAATCCAACTGACCGCGCTCCTGTGCAAACCACAAGATGAGAATAACTGCCGTTAATCCACCCAACAGGCCAAACAGTGGCATCGCCATAATGGACAACCATCCTGTACCTGTTATGGACCCATGAAACAGAAGCATAAAGAGCACCATTGCTGTTCCGGCACCTGCGTTAATCCCAAGCATGCCGGGGTCAGCCAGTGGATTGCGGGCGATGCCCTGAATAACAGCTCCGGCAATCCCGAGTCCCAGGCCAAGCAGTAATGCAATGACAATACGCGGCAGCCTGAAATCAAAAATGACCAGATCATGCTCATGGACAGGGTCCAGCCGCAATAACGTTTTGACCACATCCATCACCGATATGTCAAACGCACCGTTAGTCAAACTGATATAAACGGCTGCTGCAATGATTATTGAACTTATGAAAATGACGGCCCATAATCTTCCCCGCTGCGGTTCAGGCATGTTTTCCCCCTCCTTTGGTTTTGATCAGATAAAGGAAGAAGGGAACGCCAAATAATGCGGTGACTACTCCAATTGGTGTTTCAAACGGAGAGTTAATGAAACGACTCAGGATGTCACACCAGGCCAAAAAGAATCCGCCCAGCAGAGCGGAACACGGAATAATCCAGCGGTAATCTACCCCGAAGAGAAATCGGGTAATATGCGGAACCAACAAACCGACAAAAGCGATTTTGCCCGCCAAAGCCACAGATATTCCAGTCAGGATAACCACACTCAGTATCGATAAAGCCTTAACCCATCCGGTACGCTGCCCCAGGCTTGTTGCCACATCATCGCCCATCGAGAGAATGGTAATAGACTTGGAAAGAATGATGGCTAACGCCAGTCCCACCACAGTAAATGGAATAATCAGCTTGATCATGCCAGGGTCCATCTGATGCAATCTGGCGTTATACCAGAAACTGATCGTTTGAGACACCTGATAATAGGTAGCCGCGGCCTGAGATACACCACCGAGGAATGTACCAATAATCGTGCCCAGAATGGCAAGCCGAACAGGCGACATGCCGCCCGGCAGTAACCAGGCTATGAGAAATACCAGTCCTGCTCCAAGTGCCGATCCCACCAAAGAGTAAAATATTAGACCAAGAGATGACGTGTTCGGCATAAATACCATACATATGGTGATGACCACTACCGATCCATCGGATACCCCCATAATGGAAGGGGATGCAAGATAGTTTCTTGTCATCCCCTGCATGAGCGCACCTGACACCGCCAGAAAAGCCCCGATCAATAAAGCACCAATAACACGCGGGAGCCGTGATGACACGATGATCTGGTGATCAATGCTGTCTGTATCAAAATGGAAAATGGCTGCCGTTATGGTCGAAACGTCAATGCTCTTGGCTCCGTACATCACGGACGCCAAAATGGTAACTGCAATGAACAGAGGTGCTGCTACGAACAGCACCACCGGATTCAATCTTCTTTTTTGCATAGGAGTATACACGCCTTGCTCTAATTATTTGGATAACTGCTCAACTGCTGCTTTCAGGAATTCAATACGACTCCATGCCGGACCGCCTTCAGCCAATGGATCAATGACATTCACAAAAGCATGATTTTCCTTCAGCGCAGTTGTCTTCTGGATAATCGGGTTATTCTGCAGATCTGTCAGGGCATTCGGGGTATCTGAGTTCTCGGATGTCTCAAATTGTACAAACACATAATCCGGGTTCATCTCTGCAAACTTCTCTACCGAAAGTGCTTCCTGTGCTTTGGCTGCCTGAATCTCGGCCGGAACCTGGAATCCAAGGTCTCCATACAGAATCGGATTCACAAAGACAGACTCAGGATACACATACATTTGTCCGTTACGAATACGCACTGCCAGCACTTTTTTGTTTTCAAGTTTGTCGCCTAATTTAGCCTGGGCAGTAGTCAGAGCAGCCCTATACTGTTCAATTTCCTGTTTGGCCTGTTCCTGCTTGCCTGTCAGCTCAGCCAGCAGATTCAGGTTCGACTCCCAATCCGTAGCAATATGGGACACCTGAATAAATGGCGCAATTTTACTTAACTGCTCGGCCACTTCAGGTTTAAACTTGGTGGAACCCAAGATAATATCAGGTTTCAGGGACAAAATGGTCTCAAAGTTAGGCTCAATCTTCTGCCCAATGGACTCAGCTTGATCCGTGATAGAAGCATACATCTCCGGGAATTCGCCGCCAAAAGTAATTGCCCCTACCGGATGTACATCAAGAACCAGCGCATCCTCCATCGCTTCCATGGAACCAGTAATAACAATACGGTTAACTTCTGTTGGGACTGTGTACTCTTTATCTAAGTATTTAATGGTTCGTGTGCCTTCAGCTGCCTCAGCTGTGTCCGTTTCATTGGTCGACGCCTCGGTTCCGGTCGAAGCTGAATTCTCCGCATTCCCTGACGCGTCCTCTTTATTGCCGCACGCTCCCAATACTGCGAGCATACATATCATTACCAACCATAACCCCAATTTCTTTTTCATCTCTGGTGATCCCCCTTCAATTTCGATTATTCTAATTGAGAATAATAATCATTATTGAATGATAAACAAGAATGACGGACAGAACCATGGACTCTGTCCTGAATCTCTATGGATTTTTCACCGATAGCGATCCATCAGATCGTCCAGGATGCGTTCATTGGCGAGGGGCGAGTTCTCAAGCCAGGGATCAGCTGGGATGATAAATAACCGGTTATTCTGAACGGATTTTATATTTTGCCACAAGGAGGTTTTCTGCACATCCTCCCAGAAGGATAACGTCTCACTCTCCTGACATACCATCAGAAATATCCAATCGGTCTGCATTTCATCCAGCTGTTCCAGCATAATCGGCTCGTTATATATCTCCCCTTCTTCAATGACATGGGCTGGTTTGACTGCCAAATCTCCATATAACACTTCCAACATGGAAGGTGAACAATAACGTGTGAACTGATGTTTTAACAAACGGACAACAACTACCTTCTCGTTGCCAAGCTTTTGCTGCATCATCGTTTTGACCTGATCAACCTTATAATCATAAGTTTCCAGCCAGCTCTTGGCATCCTGCTGTGTCCCCAGATGTTCAGCCAGAATCTGAAGCTGTGATCGCCAGTTGTGATCTGAGACCGTAAGGTAATGAACCGGTGCAATACCTTCAAGCTGTGCTTTCTCCTCAGGTCGCAAGTGGTCGTAACTGATAATCAGGTCGGGCTGATGCTCCTGCAGAGCCTGAATTTTGGATTGCCATTCCATGTCAATCCGATAGGCACTCAGATGTACAGGGATGTCCTTGCCATACATTCGATAATAATACGATGTCCATTTCGGGTGCAGCGGTGCCGCATAGGGAATCATGTTCAGGGCCAGCAAATGTCCTGTAATCGCAATGTGATAGGCCGCAATTTTACGGCGGCGGCTGTTCATATATACCGAAGGGGATATTCCCATGGCTTTTTTAAATTTGCGACTGAAGTAAAATTCGTCCTGATATCCAACCTGATGAGCAATATCCCGCAGACGCATTTCAGTACCGGCCATAAGTTGTTTTGCCCGGTTAATGCGGAGTGAAGAAATATAATCAGTTGTACTCATTCCATATCTTCGCTTGAACAGGTCCACATAATATTTCGGACTCAGCCCGGCCATGCCTGCCAGATATTCCACGGTTAGATTCTCATTGGAATGCTCATCGATATAATCTTTGGTACGCTGGATCATCATCTGGGAATCTTCCTTGAGCGGAGGTGATGCTTCTGTAAGGCTTGCGAGCAATTGGAGAAACTGCACATGTGCCTGAAAATGCCCCATGGCCCTGCCACTATGCCACAGGTTGTGTATTTCTTCGCACATAAATGAGAGCTGAACGGTTGGTGACACCGCCAGCTCCTTTCCAGATCTGAACATCGGGGTATCTTTAACCACATGCAAGGTGTCAGGATCATCATGCAGCTCTTGATAAAGGTCAAACCGCATGATCGTTACTTCGGCTCCTTCATCTCCGAAAGAGGTCAGTCCAAAAGTGGATTCGGGTACACAGGAATATACGCCTTGTGCATGGATATGGATAGACCCCCGATCCAGTGTCAGTAAGGCTTCACCACCTGTGACCAAGACAAGCACATAAGACGAGGTATGCTGCTGGGGAATGTTCCAGTCCGAAGTGGATTTCATTTTCTCCATGTCACGCAATTTTATAGTCAATCTGTCGAGCAGATACGTGGAATCCACCTCTTGATTAGGGTATAAGTTAGGGGAAATCATCTATTTATAGGCCTCCATTTGATAACCATTCTCAATAACTATCATCAGTATATCAAATTTTCGGAGACCCCCGCATCTACTAGTTCTTTCATGATGGTACTCAACCCGTTCAATCTCTGGATGCAAATCGCAGTGCCCTGTTGATCAACACAGGCAATACCGAGATGTGACCTTCATCTTCAAAACAGATAAAGTCAGCGCGCACTCCACTTGCATCGCTATGGTTCAACCATTGAGTAAACGCTCGGGAGCGTTCAATCACCCCGCTGGGATGACTCCCCTCCAGTTCTCCTGCTGCAAGTAAAACATGAATTTCCGTACGGTTATCTTGCATGCGAGAAGCAAACGTCTCTTGCTGCCGGGCGATCCAGGCTGAGTTCCAATGAAGAGACGGACTACCTGCAATGTAATTTCGGTATGTTCCCGGACGTTCCAGTAACAACTGCAAAACAAATAATCCGCCCAGCGAGTGCCCCACAACGGATTGTCTGCTCCGGTCAATGGCATAGCGTCGTTCAATATCTGGCTTCAATTGTTCCTCGATAAACAGGGTGAATGCTTCAGCGCCGCCATGCTCCGGCCAAGTTGCTCCATCCGGTCTCCGGGGTAATTCTTCTTTGGGAACCGGCATCATAAAATCATAGTGTCTGTCCGGCGGAAAGGGTTCTCTGGCAGTATACCCCACACCAACAATAACTGCTGGCACAACCCCGGTCTTCTCCGGGCGTAAAGATTGTACACGCATGGCCTCAACCATCGTACCAAACACCGCATTGGCATCCAGCAGATAGATCACGGGATATCCGGAAGCTGGCGGGGCGCTCTCCGGCACCCAAACTTTGATCTCGTAATCTCTTTTGGTCTGTTCTGCACGCATGTGGTAATAGGCAGTTCCCGGCAACGTTACCTCCGGTTCTGTTCCATCTTGTCTCATCATTGGTTTCAATGAAGTATACCTCCTGGTTGCTACAGCTTTAGTCTCCGATTATATCCAAGGTCGGTCCGGCCTTCCATGGACGAATCACCCATTTCCATATGGAAAATGCACCGCTTCATTGCATGCATGGCTTTCAATTTCTCATCAAAACTGAATTTAGGCAAAAAAACTGCACCTCCATTGTTAGTCGTGTCTAACAAATGGGGTGCAGTTCACTGACGGGTAACCGGCTTTGTTTTGGTCTGTAGTGTTTTGTATTGTTTAAAAGAAATGTCTGATGCTTTTGCTATTTGAGCTATTTGAGACCCGTTGTAGCAATGCCACGAATGATCTGCTTCTGAAAGCACAGAAAGAGAACGATCAATGGCAGAACCGAAAGTGTTGCTCCAGTCATAATCTGTACCCAGTTGCTGCTGTCCTTGGCCTCGCTGGAGAAGAAAGCCATTCCGACAGGAATCGTGAACATCTCCTCACTCTGCGTAATAATGAGCGGCCAGATGAATGAATTCCAACTGCCCAGGAATGTCAGAATGCAGAGGGTGGCAAACGCTGGCCTTACCAGCGGAACAGCGATCCGAAGGAAAATGCCCCATTCTCCCATGCCATCAATTCGTGCCGCGTCCAGTAATTCCGAAGGAAGGGATTCCATGAATTGCTTCATTAGAAAAATGCCAAACCCGGATATTAAACCTGGAAACAAAATCCCCCAGTATGTGTCCATGCCGTTGAAACTACTGGATACAAGATACCATGGAATAATCAGCATTTCAGTCGGCACCATTAATGTACTCAGAATGAGTACAAAGATAACCTGTTTCCCCCAGAACGTAAATTTAGCCAAAATGTATCCCGTAATGGAATCAAACACGCAGACACTCACCGTGGCAATGACGGCTACATATAAGCTGTTCAACATCCAGCGGGGAAATGGGGTTCCCTGAAAAATGGCCGCATAATTATCCCATGTGACTCTGGAAGGGATGAGGCTTAGAGAGTAGATTTCATCCAGCGTCTTGAACGACGTCGATATCATCCATAGAAACGGAAACACCATCAACCCAAGTCCGAGGGTAAGTAAACCATAACTGATCAGTGACCCGGAACGTTTCCAGCGGAGTGTTGTTCGGGTATCGGCCCATGCGGCAGATATGCTCATGCTTGAAAAGCACCCTCCTTTCCTTTTACTCCTGTTGAAAACGGCTGCCCAGCACTTTAAGCTGAACCAGAGTCAGCATGAATATGATGACAAACAGAATGACGGTGGCTGCCGAGGCCAGACCCATATCAAAACTCTTAAAAGCCAAATTGTATATATGAAGCACAACAGATATGGTGGAGTCCAACGGCCCGCCTCCTGTCATATTCAGCACCTGGGTAAAGGATTGCAGGAACCCAATGCTTGCCATGACGACGGAGAGGAGCATAACCGGGTTCAACAGAGGGATAGTAATATGGACAAAGCGCTGCCACCCCGTGGCTCCGTCTATGGCAGCCGCCTCATAATACAATTTGGGGATGTTTTGCAGACCCGCCAGGAAAATGAGCATCTGAAACCCGATATTCTGCCATACCATCACCGCAATAATCCAGAAGATGGCCTGCGAGGGCGAATACAGGAAAGATTGCGGCCCAAGACCTAACTCTATAAATAGGGCATTTACTATCCCGTTCTTCATCAGCAGCCACCGGAATATCCAGCTTACCGCGACTACACTGGTTACATAAGGGATAAAGTAGGCCGTCCTGAACAATCCGCGCAGCTTCACCACTTGCTGGAGAAGAAGAGCCACGATTAATCCGGCAATCAACTGTGCAGGTACACCAACAACGACGTAGATTCCTGTGTTCACCAGCGACTTGAGAAATAGAGAGTCACTTAGCAACGTCGCATAATTATCAAAGCCCACAAAGGGTTTATCCGGTGACAGCATGCCCCATTCGCGAAAGCTTACGTTAAAGGAATACAGAATCGGTAAGATACGGATGACTACAAAATAGAGCAGCGGAATCAACAAACCGCCATAAATGAATAACCGCTGTTTATGTCTGTAATTGAGTCTTCCTATTCCCGATCCGAACCATAAACGCCGTTTCGGCCGCGAAGGAATCACCCCGGTAGTCCTCATAGCTGCACAGCCTCCTTGAATGAGAACTTATTTTTTCTTATCCTGTTTCGCCCAGTAGTCGTCATAGAGCTTCTGGGTTTTGGCCACCAGATCATTGAAGGCCTGTTCTTCCGGCACATGATTAAGAAGCACCTCATCCACAGCGTTCACAAACAACGTACGCTCCTGCGTCTCATCAATGAAAAAGTGGGCGTTAGCATCGTTCAGTTGAGAGATAAAAGGGCCAAGCAGCGGGTCATTCACATACTTATCCTGAAGAGCCACTTCTTTCTGTGCGGGAAGTTCACCGACCTTCTCCACCCATTGTTCCTGAACACCCTTGCTGATCAAAAACTGTAAAAAGGCCGTAGCTGCTTCCAACTTCTCTCCGGTAACATTGGCTGGAATCGCATTAGCCCAGAATGAAGCCTGTGTGGATTTTCCTTTATAACCTGGCAGCGGGGCGACAGCAAAATTCAAATCGGGAGTGTCTTTTTTGATAGATCCCAATCGATATGAACCATCCACGTTAATTGCGGCATGGCCGGTTTTGAATGCATTGGCATCATCGGTGTAAAAGCCGTTAATACCCACCTTATGCACGGTTGCAAAATCAACCAGATACTTGAATGCTTCAAGCCCTGCGGGTGTATCATTCCACAGGATTTTCCGACGATCCTCGCTTGTATCCTTGCCTCCCGCTTGATATAACAATCCATCTCGGAACCAGTGATGAAGTTGGGAACCCGGTTCCCACGCGAAACCCTCTGTCACCAACTGGCCGTTTTTGTCCGTTTCCGTTAATGCCTTGGCATCCGAGACAAGCTCTTCCCAAGTCGTCGGCGGTTTCTCGGGATCAAGTCCAGCCTTGGTGAACAAGTCCTTGTTATAAAACAACCCCAGCGTTCTCACGCCTGTAGGCAGAGCATAATAGCTTCCATTTAATTTGGCTGTATCCACAAAAGGGAAAAATGCCTCGGCGATGCCCGGAAAGCTGCTTTCAGGCAGCGGCTGTAAATAACCGGATTGCACATATTTTGGCAGCCAGCCGTAATACAGATTGATGACATCCGGTCCTTTTCCGGCGGGAACAAGTGTAGCAACCTTTTGATTGTACTGGTCGTATGGAAAATTGGTTTGTTTGACTTTGATGTTAGGATGTTCAGTCTCAAATTCCTGGATTAAGGTATTGATCAGTTCAACCTTGGCTGGAAATTCGTACTGCCAGTACTCAATCGTGATGGGCTCTTTCTCCGTCTGAACACTCGAAGCTGTTACAGCTGCTGAACCAGACTCTTCGGATGGCTTGGCTGAACAAGCTGTTATGCTCAATAAGAGTAAACCTGCAATCAAAAATTGCAGGGTCTTGCTTGGCCTGAATGAAAAATAACCGGATTCCGTCAAGTGAAGCCACTCTCCCCTCTTTTTCCAACAAAAGTGTTATAACCCGTTCTCTATCTCCTTGACTTACGCGTTGGTGGAACCAACGGCTTTATCAACAGGCAGCTTCAACAGATGTCTTGCGTTATTTCCGAAGATGAGTTCAATGTCCGCTTCAGGGAAGCGAAGTTCACGGCATACACGCACCTGATCCTGCAAATAACGATAAGGATAACCACGCGGAAATCCGCTCGCATCCGTTCCAAAGATGATTCGCTCCGGACCCAACAGTTCGTAGGTTTTGCGGAATAACGTCTCCAGGTTCAGCTCATAGGGCATCCAGCGTACCCACTGATTGGAACCCGATGTGTCGATGTAGACGTTAGGGCAGCTCCAGCTTAGATGGAGCAGTTCCTGGAAGTACCCTGCGCCAAAATGAGGGATGATGAACGGAATATCCGGATAGGCACGGGCCGTGTTAAAGATGGCAAGCGGATTGATGTTGGGATGATGAACGATGCCTCCGGCATGACCAAGCATGCCAAAATGAATCAGCACAGGCAGACGCCGCTCTGCAAGAAATGTCCACACCGGATCGAGCGAAGGGGAGTCAAAGGGAATCTGGGTGAGAGGACCAAATAGCTTGTATCCTCGCAACCCGAGCTCATCAACCGCCCGACGCAACTCGGTGGATGCATCTTCATTTTCAATGGAATGATAAGCGAAGCCGGTAAACCGATCCGGGTATATGGATATTTGTTCAGCCAGATTGTCATTATCCAGAGCCGTCAGAAAGTTAAGTCCAGCAATATTGTATTTGTCCAATTCATCTACCCACCGTTCGATTAACGGCCGTGCTGCTTCCTCTCCCTGCTCCTCCACCGCCGGGAAGTCCCAGGTTAGTCGCATTCGCTCACTTCGTTCCTTGCCATATCGCGTCACCAATTCATGGTTTTTATATGAGGAAAGCAAAAGTTTATAGGGCAGGTGGGCATGGATATCAAAAACTCGAAAGTCGGGATTGGAGAACATTGTTTTGCTCCTTCCGTTTAGGTTTGGTTAAGCCAGCCGTTTAGAATTAAATCCAGATTCGCATCTACGGAACGGAGTTTATTGGTGGTGCCAAGATTCCATTGTTCCTGTGTGTCAAGACGGAGCGCTTGAGCCTCCAATGCTCTTGCCACTTCTTCCGGATTCGGTCCACCACGCACATGCCGAATGTGTACAAAATGCTCAGGGGATATTGCTTCCTCTAATTGCTCAAAGGTTAGGGCAAGCGGCTTGGCGGCAATTTCCTGCACCGCTGTGTTCACAACCTCCCAGTTCAATCCCGAAATGGAAATACCGGATTCCGTCAGCTGTGTTACAATGCGGCTCACGATGGAATGAGCTTGTCTAAACGATAATCCTTCTGTGCGGACCAGCGTATCTGCAAGTTCGGTAACCGTAGCGAAGCTATGCTCTGCCCGTTCCCGCAGCAATGACACATTGACCTTAAGGGTATCCATCACTTCGGACAGCAAGCGATATACGGATTCAAGCGTATTCAGACTTCTCCATACATAGGGCTGCATATCATCTTCGGTATCTACAATGTCGCCAAAGGGCGTGTTATGCATCATGTTAAGCGCAGTTGCTGCATCCCCTTTGGCACTCGATAGCAGTGACCGGGCATGTTCAATCGATACCGGATTCCGTTTTTGCGGCATGATGGAACTAATCTGAACGTAAGGGGCAGCTACAATTAATGCACCATATTCCTGTGTGCACCATAACAGCAGATCCTGAACAAAACGTCCCAGATTGATAGCTGCCAGTTGGGCTACAGAGGCGGCTTCACCTGCATAATCCACACCGCTGACGGCATCATAGGCATTCTCAATCATGCCATCAAAGCCGAGCAGTTCTGCGGTCCGGTCTCGACAGACTGGAAATCCAGAAGTGGTGAGAGCAGCCGCACCAAGACTGCTGCGATTGCAGCCAGTATAGGCGGATCTCAACCGATTAAGATCCCGTTCAAGGGAATCGCTAACGGCACAGATGTAGTGGGCAAGTGTTGTCGGCTGGGCTTGTTGGGTGTGCGTGTGAGCAATCATGAGGGTATCGATATGACGTAATGCAAATTCTCTTAGGCTTCGATGTAATGATAGCCCTGAGGAGATCGTTGAGTTCAGCTTCTCCCTCAGAACCATACGATACATGGCGATTCCCATATCGTTTCGGCTTCTGGCTAAATGCAGATTCCCGACAGAGGGTCCGCCAAGCTTCTCTAGTTCAACTTCAACTTGGTAGAACAAATCTTCAACGTGGGGGGAATATTCGCTCGTTCGGAGCCCATCCACATCCAGACTTTGTATAACCGAAGCGATGTGGCATGCCTCTTGCTCCGGAATGATGTGTTGTTCACGGAGCATAATCAGATGTGCTTTGTTTACGGCCATCATGGGGTTCAGAAGATGCTGTGTGGCCTGGTTATAGGCGGGTTCAAGTACAATTTCGGCATAGGTTTGACTGGGAAAACCAGACGTTTGTGTTGGATTCGTTGACGTTGACTTCACCTTCCTTGCTCTTCATCTGAATATACAGAGACCTGTAATACCGACTAATCAGGTCGGAATGTTTAGTTCAAAACTCTACCACTATTTTGATATACATACAACTTTATCCTTAATCAAAATTTTCTATTGTCGTATCGGCTTTCTCTATAACCTGTTCTATTGACTGCTGTAGATTTGAAGACTAGATTATCCTGTATAAGATTGGTCTGTGAAAAATAAGCGGAGGGAGGGATGGTTATATCCCATTCCTATGATGTCATTATCGTTGGAGCCGGATCGATGGGCATGAGTGCAGGTTATTATCTTGCGCGCAGTGGATTAAAAACGTTGCTGATTGATGCCTTTGATCCTCCCCATTCGGAAGGCAGCCATCACGGAGAACCACGGCTTATTCGCCATGTGTACAGCGGGGGACCTGACTATATAGCGATGGCACTTCTGGCGCAGGAACTGTGGGAAGAACTGGAGGATACTACCGGGGCCAAATTGCTTGTACGTTCGGGTGTCTTGAATGTAGTTGACCCGGACATTCATTCTTTTCACAATCGTTTAACCCATGCTGACGATGCGGGGATTCGGTATGAAACCTTGCGCGCAACCGAGATTATGAAACGCTGGCCAGGCATTGAAGTCCCTGAACATTACGAGGGAATGTATGAGCCTGATGCAGGATATTTGTTCAGTGAACGCTGCGTGCTTGCCTTCCGTCAGGCAGCCGAAGCATCGGGTGCCACTCTCTTAACGCATACACGTGTGGAACATATCGAGTGCAGCGCAGATTCTGTTGGAGTCATCACATCTGCTGGCGAAACGTATTATGCGAACCAGGTCATTCTCAGTGCCGGAGCATGGTTTCAGACGCTGAAACCGTTCGTGAACCTTCCCATTCGAGCTGTACGCAAAACCGTGGGATGGTTCGATGCACCGGAGGCATTGTTCGCCGAGGATCACTTTCCCGGTTTCACGCTGGCTGGAAAAGAAGGCGGATATTATGGATTTCCGAGCATTGACGGGTCGGGTCTGAAGATTGGACGTCACGATACGGGGCGGGAGTGGACACCAGGGAGTACACTGGCTCCATTTGGCTCTGATGAGACGGATGAGGGTGATCTGCGAAGATTGCTTGAACTTCGGATGCCACTGGCAGCCGGAAGGCTGAAGCGTGGTGCGGTATGCAAATACGAGTTCACACCGGATGAAGATTTTATTATCGACCGTCACCCTGCCCATAACCATGTATGGCTGGCAGGCGGATTTTCCGGTCATGGCTTCAAATTTGCAAGTGCAGTGGGCAAACTATTGTCTGACTTGGTGCAAACAGGACATACGGATCAGGATATCGGCCGATTTGCCCTTTCCCGATTTGGTAGCATATTTCAGGGTGATCTCCTTTCTTGAACCGTGCCATGTGGTATAGCGCGCCATGTTTCAAGAAAGGAGTACCATGAACCAAGTCTAATCCAAATAAACAGGCCGCACAGTCATTTCTAATTCACTTTGACCAGGCTCCATTGCTGATTAGCCCCGCCATTGTCTTCCCATTGAATGGTCGAGGCACCGGCGGTTGTGGAGCTCTGGTTGATATCAACGGTTAAGCCGCTATTGCGATTCACGAGCACAAGATATCCTCCGACATCCACCGGTAACCACTGTTGATTGTTGCCCCCGTTATCCTGCCACTGAATCAAGGCTGCGCCTCCTTGAGTAGAGCTCTGATTCACGTCCAGCAGCAGACCACTGCCTACGTTACGGATTTTATAATAACCGTTGCCCGCAGACTCCAGCTTCCATTGTTGGTTGGCCGCGCCATTGTCGTTCCACTGGATGATCGTTGCACCCCCGGCAGTGGAAGCCCCATTCACATCCAGAGCGAGACCACTGTTCCGATTGATCAGCTTATAGATCGCCCCGGATTCATATCCTGTGCTGCCATTATACGTCGCGCCGGATATGACATAGGTCGTAACCGAGCCCGCTTTGGCGGTCGCTGTAAACTTTTTATTCTGAAGGTTGATGTTGGTCAATTGCTGCAACTTCTCCGTAGAGGATGTCCGGTGCACTTGAGCCGACGATCCAACACTTGTAAACTGACTCAAATCATACGTCACCGTTGTATCACTCGAATCCGAATTGGTAGTCACCAGCACCACTTTACCTGAAGCAGCATCATAGGCGGCAAGTGTATTGGCATCACTCATGCCAATGATCTTGAATCCAGGACGAATAAACTTGCTGTAGTTGCCCATGACATAATATTTCTGATTCACGGTGTAGTTGGTCGTTTGCGTGTTATTCAGTACGTTTTTGAAAAATCCCCAGCCATCCGCACTATCTACGGCCTGCCAGTACACCCAAGCACTCGCCCCCATGTTGCGTATATCCTTAAGGATCGTGCGGGACATTGTTAGTCCGCTGGCATCTCCGTCTCCATATTCTGAGGTCCAGAGATGTTTCCCCGCAGAAGTCGCTGTATTCCGCAATGATGCACGATTGCTTCCGCCATAGGTATGTGTGTTAATCTGACTGATCGCAGACTTCACTGCACTGCTGTAACTGTTGAAGGAAGTGGCTGTGTCATCCAGACTGTATTCTTCTGGCGCGCTCAGCTTCGTGGATAATCCCTTGGCATTGAGCGAGGCTTGCAGCTGACTCAGAATCGTGTTCTGGTCTGCCCGATCAAAGTGCATGCCCTCCTGATCGTTGCCCTGCTTCCACCAAGTAGAGATGGGTTCATTGAGCGGCGTTACGGTGTCGAACGTGATGCCCCAATTATCTCTGAAATGCTTCACGACCTCTGTGAGATAATCAGCAAAATCATCATAGTAATCGGGCTTGAGATTGTTGCCACCATTCGCGGCACCGGACACATTTCCACTAATGGTCATCCAGTAAGGTGCCGAGTTCGCAAAGGCTTCAAAGACGTTGACTCCATATGATTTGGCGGCTTGGAGCATATAACGCTGATTGGCATCTGCATTCCAGTCATACACACCCGGGGAAGGCTGATATCCCGGCACGGCTTTGCGATATTCCAGAACATTTGACGAAGGATTATCGCCGCCTCCAATGTTGTAACGCAGGACGTTCAGACCTAGTCCGGTTGTTGGGCTAAACATCTTTTCCACATATTCATCCCGATTGGAGTACTCTCCGACCACTTTCCCCCACCAGGCAAGGGACGTTCCCCAACCTTCGATGGTCTGATATTGCTTCGAGGGATCAGCGGTGGCTGTATAAAAACCCGCAGCGGAAACTTCTGAGCCAAGACCCAGACTGCCTGTCAGCAACCCTCCTGCCAGCAGCAGGGTGCCCAATCGTTTCAACCAGTTCATTCGATTCACTCCTTATGAATTTACACTTGCACTCCGATGTCAGAACAACTTTCCCCGGATTTTCCCTTTTAAATAATATTAAAAAATCTGGGGCCTACGCTTCCGATGCAGCTTTCTTTTAGAAAGCTTTTAGGCGCACGCTTCGCTTCTTCAAGTTATTTCTGACCTCTCCGTTATCGTGTAAATAGTGTAAAAAGTTTAACTTATTTATATCTCCTTAAACACGAACACCAATTATGGTGCAACCTCTCGGAAGGTCGCGTCTGACTTATCGAGTGCGGTAACGACAGCTTCCAATTTCAGCACATTATTGTAATGTCTAAGATACAAATTCGGGTTGCTGAAAGAAGCGTAAGATGTCCAGCTGGCGTTTGCGAGTCCACTCACTCGTTTGAACGTGGCATCATTGCTGAAGGCTGCGCTGCCGTCATTTTTCACCAGCACGATTGCACCGTTATTGTTGCGCAGATAATAACCCGGATAATTCATGGCCTCAAACGAAATTCCTGCGTTATTCGACAGACCGGGCACGATTCGGAACTGTGCGTCCTCTGCGGGACTGACACTGGCATCGATTCGGGCCACATAGTTGTAATGGCGAATGAAGCTGCCTGGCACATTATAGGACTCCAGCTTGCGGATATCGCCAGGCTGTCCGGTTTCTTTCAGGACGGTCATATGCCGGACGAGTCCAGTCAGACCGGCAAGCTCCTGCTTTGCACTCCAGGTCTGAAACCCGTCTACAGAGTCGCTGTAATAATATTTTTGTGCAGAGTAACCATCAAAATAGATTCGCCAGGAACCGTTATCCAGCTGGACAAGCGCAGGTCCCTCTACCCAGGAGCCCCAGCCTGCCCAATCCCCTGTCCCTTTGAACGTGTAAGGTCCGGTGAGGGAAGCAGCTGTAGCATATTCGATATACTTGGTGGTCTCATTCTTGGTGAAAGCGTGATAGGTTGAGCCGGTCTTGACGATGAAGGTATCGATGTAGTTGGGTGCAATGCCTGCAAGCTCTGTGGCAGCAGACCATGTTGTGGAAGACAGGGTTGAATTGGTCGCCGTGATGACATAAGGTTTGAAGTTTTCATAGTTGCCTGGGGAGATGGACACGATGATGTTCAGACTGCCGTTGCTGTCTTTGAACCATTCCGGTGCCCAGGTATGTGCAATCGTGGTGGGTGCAGATAGGGTAATATTGCGGACAAACGTCCAATTCACCTTATCTGTACTGGATGCGATGCCGATCGTATTGCCTGACCAGTTCGTGGTATAAACGACATAATACAGCCCATCCGTATGCTTCATGATGCTGGGATCACGGATCAGATTGGCCGGGGGTGTATAGGCAGGCCCTTTAAGCAAACCGTAATTAGTCGCATTGTAGGATTCGTAGATATACAAATTGGATTCGCTCGTATTGGTAAAAGCCGAAATCGTGTAAACACTTGTTGCTGCTCTGGCTGTATTCGGGAACAACGTGATGAATAGAAGCAATGCTCCAAGCAGCATGATCATGCCAGACTTACAAGTTTTGAATAATCTTGTGCTCCACCTTTTCCTTGTGTACATGGGTCATCTCCTTATCCAAAATGTGTGACAGGCATACCTTTTTGCCAAACATCACCCCTCTCACAGATCACGTAGCCATATAACACCTTCGTTATGTAAACGGTTTCAACAAACGATACAAGCTATCCTCGTCGTCCATTCCCCGTGCAAGAGCTGCCCGGAGGTTCAGAATCTATAGATTCAATCAACCGAGCAGCCTCCACAAGGAGAACAAATACGACGAGCTAGAACAGGACACGACTGATCAGAACAAACTATTTTCCATTATACAGGTACAATTAAAGGCGAACTATTCGACCACAACCCATGGATACTGGGACAGGTTATCATACAAGAAACGCACCCGTTCTGGCGTTCGGCCTTCCTCATCAAATAACAGCAATTCATTCTCATCCTGCAGCCAGGATACCGGAATTTTGTAATCCTCTTGCGGACCGATCTGCCAATAACGGCCCAGATGGTGCCCGTTCAGATGAAGTGTTCCCTTGCTCATCCCGGTAAGACGAAGCATCAGGTTCACTCGGAAGTGTTCCGGCACAGCTGACTTGGAGAAGCGCCACCGGTACCAGACGGGTTGACCGTACGAATCATTTCCCACAGAGATGGCATTCCAATTGCCACTATAATCCGCATCCTGCCGATAGGTATGGAGATGACCTGAATTGTTCGGTGGCTCATATAATCCCCATTGTCGTGGAAGCAAAGCATCCGTACCTGCCATGCGCCAATCCTGCAGCTCATCTTCACTCCGGTACAGGATCAGTTCCAGCCGGTTCAGCGGCGTTCTGCTATAAGGCATCTCCAGTGTATTGATCTCTCCAGGCCGCAAGTAAAGGGAAAGATCCAACGTGGTGAACGAAAACCAGTCCTGATACCCTTCCATTGGCACATCCATGCCATTCATGCGCAATCCCTGGCTCACCGCTCCAACGAGAATCGCACGGTCCATGCCATCCAGCGTAAAGCTTCTGCTCAGAAGCGGGGCCTCCTCAAGATGATTCACTTCATCGAGATGCACCACCCCATGCTCCGCATGCCAATTCCGGCGTATGTCCTGAGCGGAACCACCGATGTACACAGATCCTGTCAGACCTTTGCTTTCACCCAAATATGGAGAAAAATTCAGCCTGCCCATATGCTGTACCAGCACCTGAAGTGTATTCTTTCCTTTCGTCGTCTGCACCTGAACCCCCGCTGCACCAACTTGACGAACCAATGCCTGTTCCACACGATTAACATATATTCTGGCCGTGTCCTGGAGATCCGGCAGAATAAGGGTGGTGATTCCATCCACCGAACGGTCGAAATCGCACTCGTATAACAGATACCCGAAATCCTGTCCGTACTGGGAAAAATGCTCTGGTTGACCACTCGAAGTACGCTGTTCCGCTGTTAATGTCACACGAGACAACTCTGGGGAATCCGACAGTTTCGGTGGCATAGGCAGCGTGGTGAACAGATCATGCTGAATTGCTGCGGATGACTTCTGAACATGTTCATCCTCTATACTGCCCTGTGAATCGTTTGCTTCTCCGTATACGAACTCACGTCCAGTCAACGACCGTTCACCATCCGCCCAGCTGCCGAGAAGCAACATATTCCGATTCGGATCAGAGATCATACCTGTGACCTGCCCGGATAGGGAGACATCTACATCATCGAATCCGATTGCGTAACGCAGCTGATTCGGCCCTCCCTTTCCATTGATTCTCCACGTGCGATCCATCGTTTCCTTGTCCAGAACCACGAACCGAATGGGGACACCACTCGCCTCCAGATGAATGATGCCTGGCTCACGGAAATGTACCAGTTCGAAGCGATAGGCTCCGTTTAACTGATCACGTTCAACCAATACTTGCATGCTGCTGCCCTGTACATTCAAGACGTTCGTCTCAAGTTCCACAACCGAACGCTGTCCCGCTTCCGCAACGATGAACAGTGTCAATTCTCCATTCACCACTTCATTGCCCGTAATCATCGTGCCACCTGTCAGGTATACATTCTCGGCAATTTCTACCCTGTCCAGTATCGGAATAATCTGCCCCGGGTTCAGGGCAACGGGAAGTGTCCGGCCTTCCTCCAGCGTGACGTGAAACGTCTCCCGCTCATCCTTGTGACTCTCCAAGAACCATATCTTCTCGCTGCCTTTAGATCTGCCTCGTACAGAGATGCCTTGTGGATGACGTACCTTGATCTGCTCTGATGGTACTTCCTCCGTCTCCATCAGCAATGCGCCAAATGCATGGACAAAATAGGATAACGTCTTCGCTACAGCATACTTGGCCGTTGCCCGCCCGTACTCGTTAAGCGGCGCATCATAATCGTAGGAGGTAATCATGAAAATATCGCTGCTGCCCACGGTTCTGCCACCGTATCCGCCAAAGTTGGTTCCGCCGTAGAACATGTAATGACTGATTCCGGTATAACCGGTGCGAAGAATTTCCATCATACGTTTCTCAAACAGTGACGCCGTCTTCTGAATGGCAGAAGGGCCACCCCAATTCTCAAACCATCCCGTCCAAAATTCCGTAACGAGCTTCGGTGTATCCGGCTGCTTCTCCCGAAGCTTCGCATAATGCCCGTCAGCCCCTGACCAGAAGTTGGCCCCTTCAATCGTGCCCTCCGCACCACCTACACAGGTGATAAGCGGAACGTCGATCCCTCGCTGAAGCAGGCTGTCCCGAAGATGGTTCATATGGGCACTTGCTGCTGCATCATCCATCAGATACCCGTATTCGTTCTCGACCTGTACAAGAATAACAGTGCCTCCGGCAGATAGCTGGCGCTCACGAATGATTGGAATGATCCGGTCAAAATACAGCTCTACAAAATGCAGATAAGCTTCATTATTTTGTCGGAACTTGATTCCCTGCTTCGTTTCCAGCCAATACGGGAAGCCGCCGAAATCCCATTCTGCGCAAATAAACGGACCTGGCCTCGCGATAACGTACATACCCAACTCTGCACACAGGTCCAGAAAGGCTCCACAATCATTGTCTCCTTCAAACGACCATTGCCCTTCCTCCGGCTCATGCACGTTCCAGGCAAAATAGGTATCAATGCAATTCATGCCGGCCAGCTTTGCCTTCATTAGAACCTCCCGCCATTCCTCCCTTGGCATACGGAAATAATGAATGGTGGCACTGTTCAGAAATACTCGCTCTCCATTCATGATGAAGCTGCGCTGATCGTAAGTCAGTTCAGAACGAACGCCGTGCTCAGCCCTCGTCTGTGTATTCTTCTCCTGCTCCTGAAGCAAAAGGGATGTTTTCTCTGTCAAAGATAAGCCCTCCTTCTCTGTGTTTGAGTTCATCACTGCGTTGACAGAACAACCTTCCAATCGCTGTTATCCCCAGATTTTTTTGATTCCTATTTCAATAGGCCCTCAGTTCGCCTGCAACGTTACACCTTCCAATACTACGGTGGTGATGGAATTGTCCGCAGTCGATACTTCCAATCCATTGGCATACACCGGAACATCTTCAAGCTGCTCCATATTGCGATCCGGCGACGTCTGATAAACCTGTGCTGTAAAAGTACTGCTGTGGTCAAACGCCTCCAGTTCAAATGCTGTAGTTCCGGCAGATAACTCATTGCGAATAACCAGTACCAGTCTTTGATTAGCTGCATCATAGGCAGCCAGTGTTCGCCCATCATCTGTTGGAATAATCGTTGCGCCTGGACGGATGAACTTCGTAAACTGGGCCATGCCATAATACTGTTTGGTCATCTCGTACTGCTCTTCTCCATTAAAATTCGCATGAATGAAGCCCCAGTTATTGTTGGCACCTTCATCTTCAACGGCCTGCCAATACACCCAGGCAGAAGGCTGCATGATTTTCAGATCGAACATGATGCGCTCCGCGAGCTCCTGCACGGAAGTCATATCTTCATGATTATGCGGTTCACTGCCACCTGTCCCATACTCGGACATCCACAGTTTCTTGCCATATCGCTCGGCTAACGTGCGAAGCTCTTCCATTTTGCTACCATTATAGGAGTGGGTGTTAATCTGGTCGATCACATCGAGCGTATCCTGATCATAGAGGCTGAAATTGTGCACCGTCTCGTCAATGCTATTATCGTCCGCAGCACTGATGACCGTACCGTCCAGCCCTTTACTTTTGAGCGATGCCGCAACCTTCTTGATAATCTCGGCTTGTTTGTCATTGGTAAAATGACTGCCTTCCTGCATGTTGCCTTTCTTCCACCAGTCCGAGGAAGGTTCATTGAGGGGGTCAAGTGTACGGAACGTAATGCCCCACTCATCGCGATAATGCTTCACGACCTCGGTTAAATAATCGGCAAACGCATCATATTGATCCTCTCGCAGATTGTTGCTACCATCTACAGCACCCGTGACCGAGCCGCTGATCGTCATCCAGTAAGGGGGTGAATTGGAGAACGCTTCAGCAATGTTGACCCCACGTTCCAGAGAGCCCTGTAATACAGCTCGCTGTCCTGCATCTGCCTCCCAGTCCCACACGCCGGGTTCAGGCTGGAAGCCGGGAACATCTCCTCCGGGCCGAAGCGCCTTCATGTCGGGGTTCTCCTCACCACCAATATTGTAGCGAACAATGTTCAGGCCTAGTCCTTTCTGAGCATCAAACACCAGATCCATGACTTCACTGACCTTTGCTTGATCCTTCCACCCTCCAAGATCGTTGGCCCACCACGCGAGCGACGTGCCCCAGCCTTCAAAATGATCATAGGATTGCTCCAGCTTCAGATGTACCGGCTCACCTTGGAATGCAAGTGTTTTGGATGATTCATTGGCAAAATGATTGATGATAATTCCTCCTCCCACGAGCAGCGCGGCCAGGGCCACACCCATCAGGATGTAGCTCCGGCTGCGCCACCTGCGCTGCTTGTGATGATTGTTGTCATTGTTGTCATGGTTGAAATGATCCTTGTTGTTATTCATAATTCATGCAGCCCTTTACCGATGTGCGATGTAGACGGTTCTTGGTCTTCACAACTGGCTTCAACACTGCGTTCACCTCCCGTTACTTGATCCCGCTGCTGCCACCACTGATATTCGCTTCATAGACATAACGCTGTCCGAACAGATATACCAATACCATCGGAATAGTCAGGAACAGAGAAGCAATCATAACGAGGTTCCATGGCGGCATCTGTCCGCCACCAACCGTGGTCAGAAGCTGTACACCGAGCGCCAGTGGCATTTTCTCTGGATCATTAATGTAAATGAGCGGCCCCATGAAGTTCCCCCAGTTATAGGAAAACGAGAAAATGGCGATGGCGGCAAGTATCGGATACGTGAGCGGCATAATGATCTTCCAGTAGATGCCCGGATGTCCCATGCCGTCGATCATCGCAGCTTCATCCAGCGACTTCGGAATACTCATGACGAACTGCCGAATGAGAAATACGTTGAAGGCTCCCGCGAAAAAACTTGGCACAATCAGTGGATAGAATGTATTGATCCAGTCCAGATGACGGAAGATGATAAACTGCGGCACCATTGTCACCTCACCCGGAATCATCATCGTACTAAGCAGTACAATGAACAGGAACCGACTGCCTCTCGCCTTGATCCGAGCGAAGCCGTAAGATACGACCGATGCTGACAACACCGATCCGATAATGGTAATGACAGTAATAATGACTGAATTTTTCAGATAAGTACCCAGATTATTATTCGTGAAGATCGTGTAGAAATTGGACCATTGGAATTCGAGCGGTATGAAGGTAAAGGCTGATTTTACTGTTGTAGCGTCACTCGCCAGTGCGATGGAGATCATGTACAGGAAAGGGGAAGCAAGCAGCACACCGACCAGAATCAGAAAAATGTAAGATATCGTTTTCTCCACAGTGGATGGATTACTCATTTGCTTTTCCCTCCTCGTAATGCACCCATAGCGCCGACGAACGGAACACAACCAGGGTCAACGCCATGATGATGATGAACAGAACCCAGGCAATGGCCGATGCATATCCCATTTTGTAGAACTGGAACGCATTTTGGAACAGGTAAGGAACAACCATCTGGCTGGCATTATCCGGTCCACCCGCTGTAACGATGAATACCTGTGCGAACGTCTGGAGCGCCCCGATCATCCCGGTGACGAGATTGAAGAAGATGACGGGAGTCAGCATTGGAAATGTAATGTGGAAGAACGATTGCGAGCTCTTCGCCCCATCAATGGCGGCGGCCTCGTACAGCTCCTGAGGAATACCTTTCATACCCGCCAGCAGTAGTACCACGCCACCCCCGACGCCCCATAGCGACATGAGGATCAAGGCTGGTTTAACCCAGTTCGGATCAAGCAGCCAGGCAGGACCTTGAATGCCGAAGATGGCAAGTGCCTGGTTGATCAAGCCTTCCGTTGGAGCTAGCAGATGGATAAAGAGCAGTGAGCTTGCAACTACCGGAACCACAGATGGCAGATAGAACAGGATGCGGAAGAAGGTGATACCTTTGATTTTTTTGTTAAGGTAATACGCAATCCAGAGCGAGATGGACATGCCCAGCGGAATCGATATTAATGCGTAGAAGAAGGTATTGCCTACGGATTTCCAGAAGATCGGGTCATCGGTCAACAGGTTTTTGTAATTGTCTATACCGATGAATTCAGGAGACTGGAACAGATCCCAATTGGTGAAGCTCATGTAGATGGAAAACAGGATCGGACCCAGGGTAAGTCCAAGGAATCCAATCAGCCAAGGCGAGATGAAGATATAAAACCATTTCCCGTCCTTTTTTCTCACGTTAAGCCCTCCCATAACGAAGCGAGCAGACGAAACCCGGATTCATTCATGCCGAATTCCGTCTGTCCCCTGTCGATGCTATTTATGCATGTGAACAACCTCTATTTGTAGATTCTTTCCAGTCCGCTCTGAATTTCAGTCACGGTATCATCCAGTGAGGCTTTATTGTTGAAGTAGACACCCAGCTTGTCGTTAATGAGCTTCATCATTTCATTCCATTGCGGATTGAACGGCTCGGCGTAGATGGTGGACTCGCTGAAAGCAGCCATGTTGATTTTCTTACCGCCATATTCCGCATTCAGGAACTCATCACTGGACAGACCTGCCTTCGTTGCCGGAGCATCCTGACCAGCCTTGATCATCGGTAATTGTGCTTCTGGTGTAGTCAGCGCTTCTATGATTTTGAATGCCTCTTCCTTATGTTTGGACGCGTTCGTAATTGTGAAGCCATTGAAGAAAGCGTTGGTCTCTCCCCATATCGGAGAAATGTCCCAATTGATACCTTCCACCTTGGCAAGTGAACCGATATTCCAGAATCCCGTCGTCTCCATGGCAATCTTGCCTTGGGCAAACAATGGGTCAGCACCGATATTTCCCATGTCGGCAATCTCGGTTGGTGTTGGTCCCACACCATGTGTGAAGGTCAGATCATTCATGAATTGCAATGCTTTACGTACTGGCTCGGTATTAAAAGTAGGTTTGCCGCTCTCATCGAACAGGGAACCACCGTTTTGGTAGATCAACTGCATCCATTGCGGCCACCAGCTGCCTGGGTAGTACCCCCATTGAACCGTTTTGCCGTTCTCCTTCACCGTCAGCTTCTGAGCTGCAGCGAGCAGGTCTTCCTGAGTCCATTCCTTGGTCGGATATTCCACCCCAGCCTTGTCGAACAGATCCTTGTTATAGAAGAGCACCATTGCGCCTGCGCGGTCAGGCATTCCGAACTGTTTACCATCGAATTTCATCAGGTTGGCGATGTCGTCAGAATAACGCTCTGACATGTTCACATTGTTGGCCTGGATCATATCATCCAGCGGAACAATTTGGTTTTTGGAGGCGTACGCCTGATAGTTCTCGGCAATCATCATGATGTCCGGTGCGGTTCCTCCGGCGATCATCGTCTGAACCTTTTGGTCATAGTCGCCGGCAACGACGTTCAGTTTCACATTAATATCGGGATAGGTCTGCTTCACAATGTCGAGTCTCTCCTGATAAATCTTCTTCTCGTCCTCCGAGCCCCAGATCGTCATGCTCAGATCAACCTTGCCGCCAGCTGCACCGCTGTCACCCTTGCTACAGGCTGTCAGACCCATTACCATGACCAGCATCAATAACGAAATGACCTTTAAACTTTTTCTCATACCGCACGCCCCCTTGAAATATGAATGGAAGATCAGACAACTGAAACCCGTTTCATGAAATGGGTTTCATAAAGTTTAAAATTAAAACCCGTTCCAGTTTATGAAAGGGGTTTCATTTACGACCTCATTATATTTCACCCTCCGAAGGAATGTCAACGCTTTCTTTTTCAAACATTCCCCAATTATCGTGGTGCGGGTCCAGTACTCTGGCGGACAACAAGCTCTGGTTGCAAAATGGTCTGTTTCTTCGGGTTACCTTGATTAATCAATTCATGCAGCTTGTCCACAGCCAGCTTACCCAGCTGATACGTATTCTGGGACACAGTCGTCAGTTCCGGTATAACGGCACTGGCGAGCGGCGTATCATCAAAACCGACAATGGAAATGTCCTTCGGAATCGATAAGCCATGCTCAATGGTCGCCTTAATCGCACCAATCGCCGTGTAGTCGTTCACACAGATCACCGCAGTTGGAGGATTTCCACGGTCCAGCAGCTTAGACATCTCCCGTTTGCCGTCTTCAATGGAGAAGCTGCCAAGCAGTTGACGCTCTTTCGGAATTTCGAGTCCATGCTCACGCAGTTTTTTCTGAATGGCCTTGACCTTAACCATCGTGGTGGACAACTCCTTCAAACCGCCCACAAAAGCAATATCCCGATGTCCCAGTTCGAGCAAATGTTCAGCAGCCAAAACGGCTCCTGCTCCTTCATCCGTGTACACCCGATGGAATCCGCCTTTGGCAATGTTGCCATTGACCAGCACGATTGGCATACGTTTGCCCATATCAATCAATTCCTGAGCCATATCATCCGGACAGACCTGCATGTTGATTCGTCCACCGAGAAAAATAATGCCATCTACCCGCTTCTCGCGCAAAATGGACAAATACTCGGACTCCCGGCTGTAATCCCCGGCCGTATTGCACAGGAAGAACGTATATCCCAATCCACGTGCCTCGTTCTCAGCCCCCCAGAACACTTCCGGGAAGAACGGATTCGTAATGTCTGGCAGGATGATCGCAATGGTTCCCGTCTCTTTCTTGATCAGACTGCGCGCCTGCGCGTTGGGTTGGAACTGGTGTTTTTCAATGATGGACATGATCTTCTCTCTTGTGCTTGCACGCACAGGTGCCGTATCATTCAGCACTCGGGAGACCGTGGATACGGATACGTTAGCTTCTTTGGCTATGTCATATATGGTAATCGGTGTCATATGTGGAACCATCCTTTTTCTCTAATATTCCTGCTTATCATACCAGATAAGGAATCGGGATGAAATGGGTTTCATTCCGAGGCACCATCACAGCGTCTCCGCGATGATATTCAGGTAATTGAACCGTTCGGTCGGATGGTCCACCAAAGTTATAATTTTCATCGGATTCAGCCTGCTTTCCCTTCTATTTCACACCTTTGTTCCATATATTAGATTGTAAGCGAATTCTTAAGGTGATTAGAGGAGTGTGAACGACGTTATGATCATTCAGGTCAGTCCGCTGGCAGAATCAAGACTTAACGCGATGCTGGGAGATCGGCCGGGCTATTTCAAGCTGTTTTATGACACCGATGGATGCGGATGTGATGGTACTGCTGTGCTTCTGATCGTTAACGAGCCGGACAGTGATGACATTCGGATTGAATCCGATTCGCTTCCTTTCCTTATCAACAAACAGCAGCAGATCTATTTCGAGCCTTGCCTTCGCCTGCAATCAGAGAACAGTTTCCCTTCCTACCGATTGAGCAGTGATTCCATGATCTACGGCAATCATGTCAAGGTCCATGATCTTCGGGATACCGCAGACACTTCGCCGCAGCCGCTCAGTTGGTTCGTACGATAACCTCACTGATCTTGAAACTACACATAGGACAAAAGCCGGCACCCATAAGGGTTGACCGGCTTTTGTTGTGGATTTCTCATTATAATATCTTTCATGGAATTGATATTTGCCCCGCCCAATCCAAGGCATAGGTAGCAGAATCGTAAGCTAAGACTCCTATGGTGTAGTTACCCGTTGCAGTTGGCTTAAAACTGATCGTTTCCTGAGGAAGATCTCCTGCACTACTTTGGATAGCCAAATCTAGTCTTAGTTGACCATTCTGAATAGGCTCAACTCCCGGTTTCCATATAAACAAATCCAAATCTGCACCATTTTCATTATTAATAATCAACGTGTTGGCGAAATAAGCGTCTGTGCTGTTAACCTTAATATTATATAAATTAATGTTGCTCGCTGCTATATTGGTCTGTGCTCTAATATGATTACGATAGTTATCAAAGGAACCTGTTGAAGAACCAGAAGCAGCTTTAATAGTTTGATGTCCTAGGATGAGTCCATTGCCATATACTTTATCATATCCTGACATCCCATAATCTTCTATCTTAAAATCATAATTAAGACTCCCATTACTAGCTTGAAGCATAAGTGCTGCTAATCCGGCAATCATAGGAGACGCCATTGAAGTTCCAGAGTAGGTAATATATTCGCTAGTAGAGTTCGCCTTAGCCGCACGGATAGAAGTTCCAGGTGCTGCAAGTGTAGGACCTACCGATCCTGTTCCCCGGTTGGAGGAAGGATTTAGATACCAGCCTCCTTCGTAAGGGTCAGCCACATTTGCAACGGACAACACGTCTGAACATTTGGCAAAAAGATTAAGTGAGCCATAGTCAGATCCTCCTGATGTATTCCCGGCAGCAACTACTGTAAGTATTCCATTATTTGCTGCACTAGACACCTTATTGCAGAAACTTGCATTAGCCGAGCCTGAACTGCCTATACTCATATTAATGATATCAATTCCATATGTGTCCTTATTAGCAATAACCCAATCCATCGCATTCAGTATGTTCTGGGTAGAACAATTCGTATTACTAGAGCATACCTTGATTCCTACTAGAGCTGCTCCTGGGGCCACTCCGGTTTCTACTCCGGGATCTCCTGCTCCCGTTCCAGCTGCGATACTGGCAACGTGTGTTCCGTGACCCAGATCATCATAAGCTGTAGTTGAGGATGTATTTACAAAGTCCTTCCAACCTAAAATTTTTCCTCCACTCAAATCAATATGACCACCATCAATACCCGTATCAATTACTGCAATAACTGAATCATTTTTGGAATATGACGCCTTTCCATCACGATTACCTGTTACGCCATAGTCACTTCTTCCCTTTTTGATTCCAGTCATCTCGGTCGCACCATTCAAATAGACCTCTGATTGATGTTCATCCGGCTCACCATATACAGAAACTACATCGTCCGGGGTTGAAAGGGATGCTATTTCCTCTAAGTGAACCAGTTGTTCAATTTCGTCTGTTGTTAATGCGGCAAAAAAACTATAACCACCAAAACCATTCAAATCTGTGATATTACCATTGAATATTTCCCATTCTCTTTCTATGAATTCTTCCTTCGTTACAACTGCATCATATTTGAGCATGATACTTACTTCAATTTTTTCTTGTGCATATAATGCTTTAGACTGAAGTCTTTCTTTCAATTTGTCCAGAATTTTTGAAGGAACTGCCAAGGTGTTATATTCCATCCTATTAAGGTTGATAGACAGACTAGTCTCCGTCAGATCGGATTCAGAATCCATTAGATTGACTTGTACTTCAGGAGTGGGCAGAGATTTGATAAAGGGAAAATGATCTGGAGTAATTTGAACCCCATTCGCACTAACAGTTGCAGGCAAAACAAGAAGACAGGATAAGACGCAAAGACTAATACGCTTAACAAATTTCTTTGAATTCATGGACTGGACTCCTCCTTACTAAACATTTTGGAATTCAAGTACTATTTCGAAATAAAAACTAGAAAACCAGGGTTCCCTCCTTTCTTGTAAATGAGTTCAGTAATGATTTCCGTTCGATTAGATGTGTAATTAATTTTTTACAAAACAAGCATACATTAGATTTTTACTTTTAAATCTCACAATTTGTTTAGGTTATCAACAATTCTACATATCCTTCCTAAAATTCGTCAAACAAGGTCTTTCCAATCTAAATTCTATCATCTATAATACACTTATGGAAAATAATGTTTATAGATTATAACGAGGTGAACAATGGATATTTTATCGACCAAGCCCATAATCCTTGATAATCACTGTTATATTGATATCGATCAATCTATTCTCATGAAAAACGGTCTTCCTTTCTCCCTTTCCAGACTAGAACTCCGTCTTCTCCAACGTCTCGCTTATAACCTTGATGAAACAGTCCCCTTGCTTTCGATTTATAAGTTCATGTGGCTCTCAGAGGAAAATATAGATCTTCATCTGCTCTATGTATACATAAACCGAGTTCGTAAAAAAATTGAGGACCATCCAAGAAAACCTCGATTTATTATCTCTGTCAGAGGAACTGGATATATGCTGCGCTCCTATAGTTCTGAAAAATCATAAAAGAAGCCCTTAACTCCGCCAAATCCCCTAGAATCAGCGTAATAAGGGCTTCTCAACCTAATTAATAGATGGACACCGTGTCTGATGGGAGTGAAATGGTAGAGATCGCATCCCATTTACTCACTTCCTCTATTTCGGTGATCGTCAACTTGGCAAAAAAACTGTATCCTCCGAATCCCTCCCTGTCAGTGACAGCGTCCTTGAACGCAGAGAACTTCGTTTTCAAAAATTTTTGTTTGGAGATGTTCAGATCATATCTAAGCATAATACTCACTTCAATCTTTTCTTCTGTTTTATTCAGTTTATATTCGTCTATGAGCGTTTGAAGTGGTTCAAGGATCACTATGTCTTTCACGGTTCTATCTCCATCTTCTTTTTGTTTCTCACTTTTCACCTTATTTGAAGGGCAGTTTTTTTTCACTTTCACCGCTTTGACCACGGGTGCCCTCAGTTGATCTTCTTGAGCTGAAGCTACTGAAGGAATGAATAAGAGACAAGCGATGAAGCCAATGAATACTTTTCTTCGTGTTTGCATCAAGTTCCCACCTTTTCGCTCTAAATTTACAATACTTTCCTATTTAGACGTAGATATAACAGTAAATGTTTCGTTGTTAACCTCACTTTTCCCATAATAATTTTTCCTAATTGATGTCATTGGGTCTCTATTTTATAAAAAAAATAAAACCTCCTCGCCCTTAACTAAACAGGCTTGGAGGTTGAGTTGTATTCTGGTTCAAACTGAACCAAAATCGTTACGCTTTTATTATGCCTTCATGTCAAATGACATCATGCGCTTATTTACTTTGTTTTGAACCGGGAGGATGCTTCAGCAAGCTGTTTGGTCAACCCATCGATGGTCTGTACCATCTCTGCCAGATGCTCGGTCATGCCTGACTGTTCCTCCATCGTCGCGGTTACTTCCTCCACGGATGCGGACACTTCTTCACCCGAAGCAGACAAGTTCTGCGCAGCTCCAATGACGTCATCCTTATCGCGTTCAATGGATTCAATCTCGGAGGCAATGGCCTGAACCTGGTCCATCATTTCATTCATATTTTGGGTAACAAAATTGAACGTTTCCTTGGTCTGGCCTACACTGCTCTTATGCTGTTCAGCAATCGCCTCAATGGCTTGTACACTCCGGTTATTCTGCTCGACATGATCAATCGTCTGCATCACAATCCGCTTGATATCCTCCGATTGGGCTGTAGTCTGCTCCGCCAGTTTGCGGATCTCCGATGCAACGACGGCGAAGCCACGTCCATGCTCACCCGCCCTAGCGGCTTCAATGGAGGCATTGAGTGCAAGCAGTTTCGTCTGATTCGCAATCTCGGTTATCGTACCTGTAATTTGGTGAATGCCGGAGGAACTTTCAGCGAGCTGTACTGTGATTTTGGAAATGTTGGCTACTTCGGTCTCATTCTGTCCGTTTACCGCAATCAACGCATCAATGACCTCATGGTTGCTCCTGAATGCATCCGTGATTTCATCTGCCTTGACCTTCACCGACTGTGACATCTCATTGACGTTCTCAATTTTATTGCCCACATTCATGAACTTATCCACGATCGCTTCCGTATCATTGGCCTGCGACTCCATGGCTCGTGAAATTTCAAACGCCGTTGTCGTGGTTTCGGCAATAGAAGTCGAGGTCTGCTGGGTGGAATGATCCAGTTCGGTTGTACTTGTTTTCAGCACACTGATGGAATGGTTCATGCTGGAAATCAGTTGTTGGTTGCCCGCCGCCATCGTATTAAAGCTGTCCACCAGTTGTTTGAATTCTCCGCTATATTTGCCCTTAGCCTGCACCGTCAAATCCCCGTCTGCAAGTTGTCTGAACAATGCTGTCAGTCTTGTAATGGGTTTGGTAACTAGCAAAGAGATCAGTATTCCTGCAATGACAGACACCGCTATCGCGCTGAACAGGACGATATACATCTGTTTCGCCATTGCCCCTAACGGCTTCTGCACATCACTTAGTTTATCTTCAACAATGATGGTCCAATCCGATCTTGGAATTTTGGAATAAAAGACGACTTTGTCCTCTGTGCTAACATCGCCTTGCTGCAACTGCTTGTTAGAGGGCAGATCAATCAGGGACTGATATTCATTAGACTCAAGCTTCTGCCCCGCCATCTTCTCATCCGCCGAATTGAACATCACTGTACCTACGCGGTCCAGAATAATGACTTTCCCCTCTTCATTAATGTTGATGTTCTGAAGCTGGTCAACGAAAAATGAAGTCGAGGCAGTAGACGCGAGCACGCCTTCCACTTCATTGTTATCATTGTAGATTGGCATTGCAAAGACGGTTCCCAGCGTCCCCAAAGATTCAGAGACTATACCCTCACTGATGACATTCTGTCCTTGCATTGCCTGTTGAAAATACGCACGGCCGGCGCGTTCTCCACCGACCACTTCGGGATTATTCGCTGCAACAACAACGCCGTTCCGGTCCAAGAGAATTAGAACGCTGTTGCCTTCCATCCCTGCGAGGCTGTCTGCCAATATCCCATTGGCTTTATCCGCGAGTTCACTATTTTCCGAGAAAAAAACATCATCATTCTGTCCTTCGCTATTTCGAATCTCCAGCAGGTCCTGGAATGTGCGATGTTTTGTAATTAGGAATGTGGACTGTTCTTCTAACGTCAATGAGGTGAACAAGCCCGCACCAATCCGGTCAGAAGTTGCTTTAATCTCATCCTTGCTTTTGTCGAGGGTAATCACTGCTGCTACAGTGTAAGATAATACCGCAGTTACCGCCAATACGAGGGTTACCAGTAAACTGATCATTAGCGGCAATTTGACTCTGAACGACATGTTGATCATGCGTTCTCTCGCCTTCGCGAATACCAAATGAATCCACCTTCCATTTCATCCTTGATTATGTCCAATATTGTTTGGGTTAACTTTATATCGGTAGATATCAAATATTCCATCAGCAAGGAAAGCGATTTCAAAAAAATATTATTCATGTAAATGGTAAGGTGTATATGTTATGTTTATATATTGATTCTCTCCCAATTTAGGCAAAGTGAAATTTTAAAAAAAGAGCATCTTATCGTAGCTTTATCGTGAACATGTGAAAAGGATGATGAGTTATGAAGGAACGTTTTCCGATTCAAAAATGTATTCCAGTCTTCATTACTCTGCTTCTCTTCATTACGGGATGTAGTTCAGGAAAAGAAGCCCATGAATATCTTTCAATAACGAACACGGAATATGTTAATGGAACAGATCCCAAAGAGGGTATGATCATGCGAGTATACACATACGACATCCAAACGAAGGCTCTAGATAAAATGGCTGATTTGCCTTATAACTCTCAATATCCCTTAACTGTATCTTCCTTAGCAGATGACATCATCTATTATTCAGGAGCAGGAAAAGATAAGGGTAACGAGTTGTTTTCCTATGATATTCAGGCACAAACCACTCAACAATTAAGCTCAGGCTTATTTGCAATTAATTCAATGATTCCGAATACCGTCGATCATACTTTGGTTATGGCTGCTGTTAAAAAGGGGGAACGTCCCGTCAAAGTCATTTTCTTTGATCAGAAAACGCAAGAAATGAACATCTTGAACGATGATGATTCGGATACAACTACATGGGACATATCTTATAACCCAGATACGAATAAAACCTATGCCATCCAATATTCCGAAGAAGAGCAATATATTCATATGGAGCAGTCCAATAAGGCCCAAACACCGATGGTTCCTCCAAACCATACCATCATTGAAATAGATCCTATTTCCATGCAGACGCGTAAGGTCATTGAACTGGATGAGGAACAAATCTTAACTCTGTCCGCGCGTGCAGATCAGATCATGATTGCCACGGCAAAACATATCAATAAATATCCCATTGAATACAGTATGGTGAATATCAGAACAGGGGAAAGAACGAATATTCCCCTTCCTATCAAGGCCAGCAGTGAATTGTACTTGTCCAAAGATGGGCGAGGTTTTTATTTCCTTGGGCAATATGTAGATGCAAACGTCAAACATGAACGAGGAATCTATTACTATGATTTGAAAACGCAAGAAGTCGAAGCTATATTTCTTCAAAAAGAGGGATTCATTAATAATTTTATGCTTCTATCGAAGCCATAACCATTCTGTAATTAGGTTTTTACCAGAAAACACTAGTAAAATAGGGACGTGGGGCGTTCCTGAAAAATACAAGCCCCCCCTCGTTGAATAGATTCACCAATAAAGTGAATGTTCCAATTGTAATTGCAGCGAAGCTCGGTAAACTAATCAACTAATAGGCGTGAAGGAGATAACAGATGAGTAAGGAATCTATCACAGTACAACAATTAATAGAACAGACCATTAATCAGTATGTATCCTCGGATGCTCACATCCTAAACATGGAAAGTAACCCTATCCAATTGGGACTCCAGGCCGTGGAATTGCTTCGACATCATATCGAATTCCTAGTAAATGGAGTACAAAAGGACATTTCTCTCATTACGAAGAAGGCTACGTTCATTGAACGCTCTACATTGTCCAGATTATTTTCACAGGGCGCCAATGTGCCCTTTAGCCGATCAAACGAACCTCCTACTGAAGATCGCAGCTTGATCTGCATTCAGGATGTGGATTACCAAACCGATTATAGCCATCTGGATATGGATCTGCTTCACAATAAAGAATTACGAGCGCTGGCTTACATACATGGAACGAATATGGGGTTAAAAAAAGAAATGCCCTGGATACCCACTGTGGATCTGAATCATATCATCGACATGATGGAAAACCGTTGGAGACCTTCGTGGAACGCCGCCATAGAAAGCCCAGCGTTCATCGAGGAATTTGGATTACCGATCATATCGGAAATTGAAGCTGTAGCCAGTAGCATCTTAGATGATCTTGAAGTTCTAATCAGAGATGAACATATGCATACGATGATCCATAATGATCTGAATCCAGGAAACGTACTGGTACATAACAATGAGGATGTCTATTTTATTGATTGGGAGGAAGCAAGGTACGGTTCCTTGTTCTTCGATATTCCTCTACGCTGTAGCCATATGAGACAAGTAGACATCTATCGGGAGGCCCTAAGTTCCCACGGATACGATATTCCACAATATAAATTCGAAAACTATTTCTCCCTGGCATCCCGATACCTCGGCATCCGCTATATGAGTTGGAACCTTGGGGTATGGGAACAACACTCATATGCAAAAGATGACTTAAAAAAGTATATGAAGATGGTAACTCAACCTTTGTTTTCCTGATCCCCTCCTCATTCCAGGTTAAGCATAAGATGAATTCACTGTTTTGCTGGACAAAAAAGCTCCTGCCACCAGAAGTGACAGGAGCTTACAGGATAGGGATTCAGCATTAACATTGAACATCTATGTTTCCATGACCTACATGGCATACATTTTTCACAGATAATAATGAACTGATGCTTAACCCAGATTTGCAATTCGCTGTTTAATGCGCGGAAATAAACCAAAAGCATTCTCGTAGAATACCTTCTCATGATGCTGTTCCGGCACAAGTCGGCGGACGAATTCTGCATACAGATCGATCGGCGCAAGCGGCCAGTCGGTTCCGAACAGCATTTTCTCGTAATGATCCGAATACACCAGCGCCCGGCGGAAATGATCCATGAACAAGGGCTCGTTCATAAATCGTTCAAAATGGGGCCGATCACCAACAACAAGGCCTGACAAATCTGCGTAAACGTTAGGATTCTTCGCTACGACTTCAGCGGCATCCATCACCCAAGGATCACCCAAATGACAGATCATAAAATTCACACCGCGCTGTTGAAAGGCTAATTCGTCCACGGTCAGCGGATGTGCATACTTGAGCAATCCATTCATCGAATACGTATCCCCTGTATGAATGACCACCGGCACGTTATACTTGGCTGCGAGTTCATAGACTGGTGTGTAGATTTTGTCATACACGTAGTGATGATAGTACCCTGCATATAGTTTAATTCCGGCTACCTCAGGAGCTTGTAATCGTGCTTCAATCCGGTCCAGTTCGTCCTGAGCGTGTTCACCGCCAAGGTGGTTTGGATTAATGCCGACGCATTCCATGAGGAATGAAGGAACCTTTTCTTCCAAATCAAGTCCCATCGGGTTGGGAGAACTGGAATCCGGGAATGCTCCCTTCGTCTGCTCCGTAACCCCCATACCAATGCCAAGAATCACGTCGTTCTTATCAAACTCCGCCTTGAGGCCAGCGGCAGAGTAATCCACTTTCGATAAATCTATTGCCGTTCGATGAAAGCTGTCGATATCCGACAGATGAATGTGAATATCAATAATCGACATGTTAAGCCTCCTTTTTACCTTTTGAAGTTGCAAAGTCTAGCTGCAGAAGGCCGCGTACATCCTCTGGATTCAGAGGCATTTGCCCCAAGATTAGATAGGTCGGCTCTGTCCAGACTGTTTCCCCGTTCAGCAGTGGCAGATTTTGATACACATTGTGACCAAGCACCACATTGTTCACAAACCCCCCAGCGTTCTGATTAGGGTAACGATTCACTGCATGCAGCATGTCTTTACGCGAAACTGCACCCATTCGCAAGAAACCCTTGGCCTGAAAATATCCGTCTACCTTTCCGAGAGGGTACCGCCCTTGCTCGGGGTGTTCCAGCCAACCATCAGCAAAGACAGGCGAGGGTTTGAAGAAATGTTCCTCGGCTAGCGAGTAATCCAGCGCCAATCCACTTTCGTTCGTAACCGAGTGCAGCTCACAAAGAACAGGAACGCCGGGCAGCATAAGGTAATGCTGCTGTAAGGTGATTCCCCGATTCGCTTCATGCTTCTCGATACGGGTCGTGAGCTGAATTCCTTTCCAGACGTTACCGAATTCATCCTTTCGCTCCGTCCATACCGCGCTTCTTTGTTCCAACTGACGGCTGAAACCGTTCATACCTGGGATACCTACACCAAGTCCGCCGTACCACGGATTCCACCAGGAACGCGGGGCTGCTTCCGGATACGTGCTGTCCAGCCATTCTTGACCCTGGTACTTCAAGGAATGCACGACACTTCCGAAGCCGGGGGCAGCTGCCATCGAAAGAACTCCGTTGCTCACCGTGTACACAGGGCCTGCTGGACCTTCTTCAATCACGCAATCAACGGCTGTTCCTGTCTGAGGATACCAGAGGGCGGTACGTTCATGAATCCGATCCTCTCCTCGATATACGGCCCGAACCTTCCAGCCAAATTCACGTTCTTCTGTCGAATCCTTTTCCTCAGGGGAGAATTCCAATTTAGCGGAGCGCAGGTCCTGCTCTCGATTTAATTCCATATCAGCAGCTACGTGCTCTGGTGTGCCACCATTCTGCACGTACAGTTCCAGGTTTCCAGCGAGCGGAACCATTTTCCGTTCAATCAGTTCTGCTGTCAGCACATCCTGGGCGAACGGATTGCCACCACCCAATGCCAGCTCAAGATGGTTGTCCAGCTTCGGTACAACCGGGCTATGCCGTTTTTGGGCGAAAGATCGGAAATCCTGCCATTTGGCAAAGGTATTCAGAGCAAATACGGTCGCCTTCGTTTGCACAACGGCTCCTGCTGGAATACGGCCTAGCTCATGCTGTAACCCCAGCGTGTGTTCCGGACGAAGCAGCTTCAGGGAAGGGTCCCAATAGATACCGCAAGCACCGTACTCTTCCTTACAGAACAACCAGTTCTCTGTAATTTGGGCGCTGTCCCAGTGGCTCGGATCGCCAGAGTACGCATCGCCCATATCTACATAACGGCCTTGGTAAGGGAGAATAAGCCGATTGCCGAAGAAACCAAAGTTCGTCATCAAGAACATATTCTCTTCCAGTTCCGCACTGCGCTTATTCCCAATTTCATGGTGGAATTCCGCAATTCCGTTGGCAAACAGCTTGACGACGGTCTTGATCTCTATACCAGGGAAGTCTTCCGATTCATACAGTGCTTCGAGAACCTGGTTTTCTCCCTCCGGATAGATGTTGACTTCCTTGGCTTGTTTCTTGGAAAACTCTTCTGCAAATGGCTTACCCAGCTTCGGATAGGTCCACCAGAACGTGTGAACCGAGCCAGGGTATTCAATCCACATGTTGTTCTCTTGCTTGCTCATATGGAGGGAGAATGCACCGTTCACGGCCACCCACTGTTCCCCGTTTTCCCCACCATAACGTCCTTGTGTTCCCTTCATTAGAACAGACAGCTTGGTTGTAAAAGATACCGCTTGTCTATCCGTCGGAACAGCCGTTACCTCTACTTCTCGCGAATAGAGACCATACGAACGCAAGGTAAAGGCTACCGGTACAGAGGCTTTCCCTTTTGCAGGAACCGTGAAGCGCACCGAACGTTCTGCCCACTCCAGGAATTCTTCTTCTGGCAGGTCAAAAGTGAACTCTGCTTCGGCATCAAAATTATTCTCCACATTCAGGTATAACTCAGCAGGAGTGCCTGTATAGAGCTCTCTTACGGGCAACACCGTGTTGATCTTGGCCGGGAATTTCGGGGCAACCCCCATACGAAACTCGGCTTTTCTGCCACCGATCAGCCATGTGCTTGTGACAACGGGATGGGTCTTATTCTGACTTTGCTCCTCTTGAACAGGATCAAGATGGAATTCGCCCTCCACGATTACCGTTTCTCCCGGAGCAACCGCTCTTGCAGCGTCCAGCGCAAAACGAATATTTTTGTTGTCCTGACCCTTGATCTCGAACTTCAGCTCGGATGCTGAACGGTTCGTGATCCGGTAGCGAACCTTGTATGCGGAACCAAATACGAGATCATGATCGTCGATCTCTGTGGAAATCTCGTAATCCGGTGTTTCGAGAGCTGTCAGCCCGCGACCCGATTTCTCGAATTCGGCTCGCAAGGAGATATCTCCCTTTTGCCAGGAATAATCAAAGAAATCGAAACCACGCTCCCGTCGGCCATCCGGCTCGATGAGGAGTTCGCGGGTGCTGTCTGCGTACCAATCCAGCTCCTCCAAATAAGGAGCAAGCGCTTCCGTCTGCAAGATGGTCGGGATGAAGTTCATCAGATGCACATTATCATCTTTTTTCTCCCAGAAGAATCCGCATTTCTTGTACATCGGTACAGCCTTGGTGTTACCTGCCCAAGTGAACAGATCCAGGCGAGGCCATCCCGCTTCCACGGTCTTGCGAACGGCATTCAGGATCAGATTACGTCCGACCTTATAGCCATGATAATCGGGACGAACATTCAAAAGCGGCACATACAGGGCATTCTCGTCATAGCGGTAGTGGGCAAAACTGCAGAAGCCAACAACCTCTTTCTCATGAACGGCCAGAAATACATGAAGATTGGACGAAGTCTCCATCTCCCGGCGAACGGTATCCTCCGTTCTCTGGTTGGTGCCACCTCCCCAACTTTCATTGCTGCGGTTCCACATATCAGCAAGTGCGGCAGCGTAGGAGGGATCGTATTCGATAATGCGGATTTGTTCGATAATCGAAGTTATAGTCATATTTGGATCTCCTTATCTTTATCTATAGGATGGTCTTCGTGGTCATTCGATATGGCCTTTGCCCGATAGCCGCAGAGATAATACAGGCCATGTTTGAAGAAGCTGGCGATAGTCTTATCATACTATAAATGGAAACATTTTCAGAGGATTAAAAATCTTTCTTTCCAACTTATCAGTGCCTTTTGGAAGCTCTTGTTCGAAGCGTCAAGAATGGACGAATCTATTTAGGTATGAAAGAAAAAATCCACGTCTTTTAGTTAGACGTGGATTTAGGAATATGATCAGCTACTAATTTTCAATTATGCCAATATAGAACGGACATTGCGTAGAACTGATTTCATAAATTCAGAGCTTGATTCGGCATGCCCCGCAATTTGGATACGTCGTTGCCGCACATCAAGACTCTTCAACTGATCCGTCAAAACAACACCTGAAAATGGCAGGTCTTCTGGTAGTGTAACTTCAAAAGGATAATCCTTGGCTTGGCTCGTTATGGGACATACAACGGCAAAACCCGTTATTTCATTGAATTCAAGTTCTGATAGAACAATAGCCGGTCGTCTCCCGGCTTGCTCATGACCCGCTTGAGGATCAAAGTCAAGCCATATCAGATCGCCTCGCTTGGGAATAATCAAAGTAACTCGTTCCCTTCAGTGCCAAAGTCTATTTCTTCATGTCTTGTATCCTGTTTCACTTTAGAGAGCAAAGTCTTTAGATGGTTACGTAGTTCCTCATTGGACTCTACAGGCTTGGTTTTTGGACGCAACAACAATTCATTATCTTCTGTCACCAAAATCTCAATTTCCGAGCCTTCTTCCAGATTAAGACGTTTAAGCAATTGGTTAGGAATGCGAATTGCACTGCTATTTCCCCATTTGCTAAGTGTGGCTGTAGTCATGGCAATCCCACGCCTTTCGTTTGATTGATGCTCCAATTATACCTCACCTCCCTACAGTTGTATATCTATATGATATACATAAAACAATAAAAGGATACATTGTATTCAACCATAAAATAATGATTGTACAGCCTATGATTACGAATAGATATACCATTGCTATAAAGCAAAATGAGCATATACAAACCCTCGTTTGGTCGAAACGAGGGTTCCCAGTCAGATCATCCCCAACAATGAAAAACAGCTGTAAGCCTTAGACGAAAAAAATGAAGTCCAGACTGCCCCTGTTTTATGGAGCTATGTCCCTCGGTAGCTTACCCTTGTATAATGTGAATTCAATATAGGGTTAGTCACAGTCAATGTAGTGTGCTCAGGTACGTCAGAAACACCAAAAACGGCTCTTTCCGCCATATCGGACGGAAAGAGCCATTTTGATAATACCGGGGTACTTTGCCATCAGCTCGCCTTCGCGAGTTTCGTGCCGCGAATCGATGCCGTAGCGTATACGACGAGCGCTGTCCAGATGAGCGCAAAGCCAACGAGCAGAACCGGCGAGACCGATTCCTTGAATACGAATATGCTCAGTAACAGCATGATCGTCGGCCCGATGTATTGAACGAAGCCGAGCGTTGACAGCGACATCCGGGCGGCTGCTCGCGCAAAAAAGAGCAGCGGCAGCGCCGTGACTACACCGGAAAGAAGCAGTTCGATGAAGGTCGGCGCAGGCAGCGTCCATGCCGTCGTTTTCCCCGCAACTGCCAA
Organism: Paenibacillus sp. E222; assembly: GCF_013401555.1. NCBI lineage: Bacteria > Bacillati > Bacillota > Bacilli > Caryophanales > Paenibacillaceae > Paenibacillus > Paenibacillus sp. E222. The sequence goes on along the minus strand of NZ_CP058552.1, from coordinate 3,025,544 downwards.
ATAGATCCAGTAGCCGAGCGCGACAGGCAGGACTACAGCCGTCTCCGAGAATAAGCCTATAGAAGCGTCCTGCTTGATCTTCTTCTTCGCCAGGCCGTATAAGCCAAATGATGCAGCCAGCGAGATTGCGACCCACGGAAACCGTCCATAGTCAATCGCGATGATAAGCACCGCTACGCCAGCAATGGCAATCGCGAGCCATTGACCGCGATTTGGCTTCTCCCGAAGGAAGACAACCGCTAACAAGACGTTCAGCAACGGATTCAAATAATAGCCGAGACTTGTCTCGACGACATGGCCGTTGTTGACCGCCCAGATGAAGATGAGCCAATTGGAAGCGATTAGCAGTCCGCTCGCAGCGAGCGACAGCAAAAGTGAACGGCTAGTCGCAATCTTCTTTATATCACCCCAGCGTCGCTGGGCGGCGACCAGAATACCCATGAAAACGAACGACCACACAACCCGATGCGACAGAATCTCGCCTGCCGGCACTTCGCTAAACAACTTCCAATAGAGCGGGAGAACCCCCCACATGATATACGCAATAATAGCGTTGACCAACCCACTATTCATAACCTAATTTCCCCTCTTCTTGCTCTGATGTCTGAACTCGGATTATACGTCTTGATCCCTCTCAAGTAAAGGGAATATTGATTAGTTTGATTTAATTATTACTTATACTTATTAGTCAAGATTAATAATCTTATCAAAGCAGTATGAATCTTTGTCATACCCATTATGCTCATAGAAAGCATGAGCGTCGGTTCGCTTGAATCCGCTGCACAAAATAATACTAGATATTCCGAGTTCTTTAGCATAATTTTCAGTATGTCTTAATAGTTTTGTGCCTACGCCATGATGCTGAAATTCCTTTTTTACGGCCAGAGCTTGTATATGTAAATAACCAATCGTTACCCCTACAGATAATGCCTGAACTATCGTTACAAAACCAACCACATCATTTTCAAATAATGCAACAAATGTTTTGTAATTCCCGTCCTCAATCATTTTTTCTGTAGTAACTCGAAAGTTTTCATCATTAACATTGCGAATCTCAAGGACATCGTTCCATAAAAAAACAACTTCAGTATAGAAACTCCTTTCCCCATACTCTTATAGAATCGATGATACTCGACAATTTATTTCCTTGTTCAGTGAGGGAGTATTCTACTTTGGGTGGCACAGTGTCATCTACTATCCTCTTCACAATTCCATCCGCCTCGAGTTCCCTGAGTTGTAAAGTCAACATCCGTTGTGAAATCCCTGGTATTAATCGTTTAAGTTCATTAAATCTGACTGATTTTTCGGATAAAATGTCGACTATCCTCCCTGTTTATTGAACAAAGAAGCCGATCGTTTGATCAGCTGCTTTCTTTGTTTTATAACGCTATTATTTTCCTTTAGTTGAATTAGCTTGAAGCGTAGCGCTCCTGATACTATTTAAGTCTTTTTTGGGTAATCCATATGTGTTAATATCAAAAAATTGTTTTTTCCAATAAAAATGCTCCTTCTCCTTATATTCTCTGTATTATTCATCAACATATTTGTGGTTGAACTTTATATGGACTTTGCGATAGCTTCGCATTTTTGTATAGCCCAAATGTAATGATTTGAAGTGTTTGCTGCAAAATAGCTGTATAAATTACTTGTTTTGGTCCATTTATAGTATTTCTTTGTCATGATTTCTTCATTTGTATGTAATTTAATTAATTCCATCACTCTTTCATGGCTTAATTTCAATTTTTTTATAGCTTGATTCAATGTTACATCTTGATATTTTTCGCATATTTTCATATTAAGTATTTTAATCGCACTCCATTTATAACCAGCTGCCGGCATAAAAGGAATATCACCGTCCATACCTTCTCTATACCACCTCTCAAGCATGGCATGCCATTCATATAGATGCATCAATACATCCCGAAAATTCTTATCTCTCTCCTCAGTTTCAACAGAACTACTCCTTTTGCTTCTGGGTACAGATTCGATTATTGCAAGCATTGATTTAAAATTCATGTCGCTATTTAATAATAAAGTTTCTTTTTCATTTTGAGTCACTGTTACAAATACCTCCTTTTATCCGGTATATTAACATATGAATATTCATTCTGATACGTATCATTTTATAAACTGTTTTTACGCTAACCTGCCCGTTAGTTCAATAAGATAGAGGAGCAGTATCCGGGTCTGAACCAGCTGATCCCCATACTTCCCCCTCAACCCTATAACCGCCACCGCTCCATTGAAGCAAGTAGTCTCCAGTACGCATGCCTTGCGTGAAACCTTCATTAATATTTATCCAATCTAGAGATTCCCCGACAGCAATCGTTCTAGCGAAATACACTGTACTAGTATCTAAGTGCGTTAAACTAACATTGACTTCGTGTCTACTATTGTTCTTCATTAGAAGTTTTATATGTACAAATTCCGGATTTATTGAAAAGGGTTGCTGTACCGTTGCGCCCCCAGAAGCAATATAGTGGGAGGGTTTATCCTCTTCTTCACTTAAAGATAATAATACCAAAATTAAGATCCAACTACTCATTTTTGTCACATCATATCACCTCTCTCATACTACAACGGATTTATATCGAATTTGTTGCTCTATTTCAAGGGTATAAGTCATTCCGCTTTCATAGTCTACTTAAAGTCAAATATAAAATAGGCCCCCATGTAAGGTGGCAGCCCTAATTGCTTTCGTTTTCCGTTAGTTTGAATTTTCGATTCCATTTATGTTAATTTTCTCTCCACGTTCATTAAATATAAATCCTCTTATTTCCCACCTCTAATGTACTTTTCATCAGCCTCATGCGTGCAGAATTGATCACCGGGCTAGCGATTTGCATTGGCAATATTTACTCATTAAACTGTGTTCTCATCTTTGTTAAAGTGGATAAGCATTATGAACACAAAGACGGGAGCTTTAATAGACATGAATGTTCTTACCAAATCCATCATTGGTCTGCTCTGCGCGACGACATTAGCGGGCACGTATTTCAGTTATACGGAGCATCAGAATAATCGACAATGGGAGCAGCAACAACAGCGCAATACGCAATACTGGTCGCATATGCAATCGATCTACTTGCGCAATTTCGACTATGCGCTTGCGGAGTCCCTTGCGGCACCTAAGTTTGCAGATCGGCAAGTAGCACTTCAATCTGCGATTGAAAATGCCAATCTTATATTGCAATTAGTAAGGAGTGCATCCGCTACAACGAACTTTCAATCTTGGCCAGCGTACGAATCGTTTATCACGAACGGCAGCCGCTACTTGGCCTATCCCGCCAACGAGAAGGAAATTTCGCTCAACCCGGATCAATTAGACCAAATTCAGCGTCTGAGAAAGTTCGTGAGGACCGCCCTACCATATCTTGATCTGATGAGAGAGAAAGGCGATGGTACTTCTTTATCGGATATAGAACGGATCTCGACCGAAATGGAAGAGGCCTTGTCTCAACTCGACTCGGTCTCCACGTACGGCAATAAAGCCTTTAACGAGTTCGTGTACAATCAGAATCCTTACGCACCTCCGAAGCCAGGAACCGTTTTCGCCGGTGAACCCACTTATAAGGCTACGGAGCTTGCGGCCAAAGCGAAAATCTTCATGGGCGAAGCTTGGAATACAGGAGCAGGTAAGCAAATCGTCAACATGGTCTCAGGCGGGAGCAGCCCCCAATTAGGAGAAGTCATGGATTTTAAGTTATCAGACACCGCTGGAAGACCAACCAGCTCCTATATTGCAACACTGAGTAAAAGCGGACACGTGCTCCAAGTGACACGCGACGGCTCGACCTCCGAAGAAGAGGCTGTGGAGCAATCTATGGACTTAAAGCAGGCTATCACGGTTGCAGACACCTGGATGGCGCGTTGGTCTGACGAACGTCTGACAATAGTAGCAAAAGAAATAAAAGGTACCTCAATTCATATCACTTATATACCGGTTCGGGAGCAAGTTTCCATTCCGCAAATGCAAGTCTTATGGGAGTTTGATCGCCGTACTGGTGCGTTAAAGACCTTTAATGCGTATAATTATTTTTACAATTACAATAAAACCTTTCCACTTCACCCGAAACTGACAGCGCAGCAAGCCTCTGAAAATCTCGGACCAAAAGTAATCGTCTCGGGTAAGCCAAAGCTGGAGATCTACAACAGCAAGCTTGTATACGCATTTTCTGTCACTGGAATCGAAGGCGTTTCTCACGTGTACATAAACGCCCTCACAGGCGCTTACGAAGGCATCAATTACCGCTTGTAACCACAACAAAACTAGGCAACCCCACGACCACCTCGCTGCAGGTAGCCTTCTCAATGTACCACTTAATTCAACTATTCTGTCCGTTAGTTGAACAAAAAGCAGCCGATCACGTTGGTCAGCTGCTTTCTTGGTTTTATTAAGCTATCATTACCGTTAGCTCAATGAGTATCCCCCCATTTTAGTGGTTCATAACTCATCGATCAACGAGATACCTTTAGTAATCCTCATTCTACTATCCTGCAAGAAATCGCGGGTCCAATCATCTGGTTTGCTTAAATCCCAGCTCCGATGCATACCGACAACCACAATGATTTCGCGAAGTCTAAGGAAAAGCTTCAACAAATCCTTCCAGTTGTCTGGCATTCTTCGGCCATCCTCTGTATAGCCTAACTCGAAGTGCTTTATGAAAAGTTCATACTGTTCCTTTCGTTCGAACTTCGAATCTTCTCCGAATACATATAGCAAGTAATACAGCTGGATAGCAATATCCTCGACATACCAACTGTACTGGCACTCGTCGAAGTCAAAGAGAGTTAATCCCCCAGCTTCATCGATCGTGAAGTTTCCTACATTAATATCTCCGTGGATCAAACCAAAATTATCCGCATTAACAGGCAGACTCGCCAATTGTCCTTTAAGTTCATCAAGAGCAATAAGGATTGGTCGAAATTCTGACGGCAAATAATCCTCGGCTCGTAAAAGGTATTCATTAAACTCCCAAGTGTGCCTTTTGGCTTTGGTAGGCTTGTAAAGCTTCGCTAATTTATGAAGACGGCCCGTTATACGTCCACACTCTTCATAAAGTATAGAATTACCTAGACATTCTGGATATCCGATTTTACGGCCTGGTGCATATTTAAAGGAGGTTACGTAAAAATCAATTGAATTTCCTTGAATTAATTCGTAATACTCTCCATTAATTGAAGAAATCGGTTCTGACACTGATATACCACTCTCTGAAAGATAACGAATCCAATCTATTTCTGCTACTAGTACTTCCGATGTGCGAAGAGTGCTTGGAGTGAAACGGAGAATATATTTCAATTCATCGCGATTATAGGAATAAATAAAGTTTTGAAAACCTCCAATGAAAGTGAGTTCCTCTTGGCTGACCCCATAACGCGCGGCGCCTTCTGAGGCATGTTCGTCCAAGAACAATAATTTTATTTTGGGGTCCATTAGTTCTCCTTAGTAATAAAGATTAATTTATGGCCTAACTCGCTTAATAAAATGACAATAAAAGTTCAATGCCAATCTCATTCCAAGTAATAGTGAAGATTAGGCCCCGTTAGAGCCTCGCGAACGTGATGTAATCGACTTGGACAGGCTCTATCGATTCGATCCGAAGTGCCCGATTGATCTGTCCCCGGTGATATTGCCCATGTAAGAGGACCTGCAACAGGATGTCCCGGACGGATGTTCGGTATGAAACCCCGCTCTGATTCGCGTAGTCGATTATTTCGTTCAACTCAGATTCCTCAAGCCCTTCGATATAGACGCGATATTGCTCAGCGTTTTCTTCGAACATCGTCCGGATCGCCGTCAGCTCTTCCGCTTCCTCCCACAACGAATACTGCGCACTGCCCTTGCCCTGCAATCGAGACAGCCAGACTCGTTCCGCGACCGCAACGTGCCGAACGAGTTTCAGAAGGTCCTTGTTCTTCGTCTCACTCTCTTCCAGCGCGTCCAAGATGCGTCCGTCTGCCCAGTAAAGGTGGTCCATCATACACTTGATCGTCTTCATTTCGATTTCCCCCTCTTCGTCTCGTTGATTAATTTAACCTGTTGCCATCTGATAGTTTCATCAATGAAGCTTTTAATTTGTTTCGCATAAGCATAGTGCCGTGAACTAGCCTGCCCGTTAGTTGAATAATTTAGTTAGTTACATCAATGGGAATTGAACCATCATTATAACGATAAGAGAAGAAATACAGCTTAGTATTGCAATCAAAATATGAAGACAACTGAATGAGATTTTTTCTATAAAAATTCTTTCTTTTCTTTGAATGAAGCACGAGTAAATTAACACAGTGATCACAATGGGCAAATATTGATGAAGATTCGGTCCATCCTTACTCGGTAATATTTTATGAATATATCCACCTATAGTTTCATCAATGATCATAAATGTATATATAACTCCGATTAACGCCGAAATAAAAAACTGAGATGCTAACTGAACTAGATTTTTCTTTAAAAAGAGAGAACCAAGTTTTCGGTATAGATCATTGACCATTATGTATTTGTTGCCTCCTCATTTTTTCTCGCTTCCCGTTAGTTCAATACACGATCCCTCGTACAACTAAACACTCCTTTGAAGCTTGACATTAAATTCTGTCGTTGACGCAGTGACATACTCCATATAATTCACAGAGCCATTAAAGTTCAAATAAGCTTCATAACGCATGCGGATTCCAGGTAAAGTAATCAAATCCAGAACATGTTCCTTTGGAACCCACCTGCATTCGCTCGTTTCATTAGAAGTAGCTAACGCTCCACCCACAGCTTTACATACGAAATCAAACATGACCTTGGTAGGGACATCAGTCACACCGTCATACCACTTATGGATTGCTGTATTCGAAACAACACTAATTAAATGGCTAACCGTGGCGTCTATTCCACTTTCCTCTTTGATTTCACGAATGACACCATCAATCAGGTTTTCTCCAACTTCAGTTATCCCACCAGGATACACCCAACCGTCGTCATGGGCTTTTACTAAAAGGATATTTCCAGTTCCATCTTCTACAATTCCGCCTGCAGATACAATATGTGTCGGGAACCCCATTTTACAACCTCCAAATAAGATAAAGTTGTATATTTATTCCACATGATTCCCGTACTTCCCTGCCTTTGTATCATTCGGAATTAATTCATACAAGGCACGAACATCACAACCGATGGAAGCAGCGATTGATATGGCAATTTTGAGTGGCATTACTCTTTTGTTTTCAATAAAGTCGTAAACTCGTTCCGGTTTAAAAAGTAATTCTTTTGCCAGCCATTCCGCTGACTTTCCGGATTCCTTCAATCGTTCATTCAGTAAGCAACGCCCTAATTCAAATTTCAAGAAACGATGACCTCCCTTATAAGAACATATTTAACCTTAAGCGTAATCCATTGCCAGCGTGAATATACTTCCTTTTTTTACAATGAAAAGTGATTCTCAATCTGGTCTATATCATCTTTTTCTAATTCCCATCCTAAGGCATTTAGATTATCAACAATGTGTTTCTTGTTCGCAGCTTTTGGGATCGTAACTAATCCTTGCTGTCTTAACACCCAGTTTAATGCAACTTGATATGCTGTTTTACCGTACTTGTCCCCTATTGTGTCGAGTATATTTCTTTCTATTGAGCCCACTTCAGGAAAACCTTTCATACCAAATGTATGTAAATGAGGAGCAAATCCAAATGGTGAATATCCCATAATTGTGATCCCATTCTCTTCTGCAAAGGGTAAAATCTGATTCTCTATGCTTCTATCGTTTAAATGGTACGGTACTTGATTACATATCAAAGGCACATTTCCTAAATGGTACTGAGCTTCTTTCATTAATTGAATGCTAAAGTTACTCACCCCGACATATTTGACTAATCCCTTATTAACTAATTCAGCCATGGCCCCCATCGTCTCTGAAACATCATGTTGTTGACTAGGCCAATGCTGTAAATACAAATCAATATGACTTGTTTTTAAACGTTCTAAACTTGCCTCTGCCGCTCTAAGGACACCTTTGTAAGAACAATTTTTTGCAGAGACTTTAGTCACAAGAAAAACATCATCTCTAATACCATGGATGGCTTGACCAACAATTTTCTCTGCTCCACCATTCCCATATTCTTCGGCAGTGTCAATCAGAGTAAGTCCATTCCTAATACCAAAATGCAACGCCTCTACTTCCTCTTTTTCTTTCTGCTTATCTTCACCATATTTCCATGTCCCTTGGCCTATAACAGGAATGCTTACTTCCGTGTTACCTAGCTTACGATATAGCATCTACTAACCTCCTAACAATAATGAAAACTTATTCGCATAATAATATTCTTTGTTCACCGATCACAATGAATGCTTGAGCTGGAAGAGAGCCTGAAGATAAGTTAACCCTCATGCATCCTGAAAAGGAGCATTGAGGGTTAACTTAGTTTTATGACGTTTAAATTAAGCGCTGCTTGGGCAAATGCAAAATAACGTTGAATTGATCGCCATGAATTTCAATTTTGATCTCCCCGCCGTGCAGCTCAACGATACTTTTCACAATGGACAGCCCTAGTCCGGAGCCTTCTGTCTGGCGAGATACGTCTGCTCTTTTGAAACGTTCGAACAATTCTTCCGCAGCAAAATCAATTTCATACGCAGCTGTGTTTTGAATTTTAAATAATACCATATCATCAGACTCGTCCAAATAAATATAAATTCTGGTTCCTGGAAGCGAATATTTCTGCGCGTTACCAATTAAATTTTCGAAGACACGCCAAATTTTATTGCCGTCCAAATGTGCATGGATCGGGAATTTCGCGATCCTCTCCCGAATCACAAGCGACGCTTGTCCCATACTGGTATTGGACTCGGCAATCGCCTGTGTTAACAAGGTTGCGACATCGACGTACTCCATATCCAGCTCTACTGAACCGCTGGCCATCTTTGAGATTTCGAACAGGTCTTCTATCAACAGCTTCAGCCGTAGCGCCTTCCGGTCCAGGGTTTCAATATAGGCTCGGGATGTCTCCGTAGACAGATCTTCTTTTTTTAATAAATCGACATAGTTGATAATAGAAGTAAGCGGGGTCTTCAAATCATGTGATACGTTGGTAATCAGCTCTGTTTTTAACCGTTCGCTCTTCATTTGATTCTCCAGCGCGCTTTGATACCCGGATTTCATATTATTAATATAACCAGCAAGTTTGGATAGAGCATCCTTGCCGGTATCCTGAATCGTATTCTGAATATTCCCTTCGGCAATTTCTTTGCTCCCGTTGATGATCGCGATAAAGCGTCTAATCTTGGAAAGTATATACGGAACCAGGAAAAGCACATACAGCAATACATAAAGTATGTGCCAGTCACGTTCGTAGTAATATGTGGCTGCCTGCCAAACACAAATACCGGCTATCGCGGTTAGCAGAAGCATAACGATGAGGCCTAACGTTAGTCTCCAGTTCTGCAGACTGGCTCTAAGACCAGTTCTCCAAAAATGAAAGTAATCCATCAGCACACTGCCATGCCAGAAGGAACGCCTACTAAGGGGTGCCTTAAAATAAAGAAACAGTCTGCTCACCAGCAAGCAAAGAATCGTAAAGGCAAGCAGTGCCTGGATGAAACTTGAAGTTGAATAGCTCAGACTCAACCCCACGGATGAATACTCGTTTATGAGTATGAGGCTCCATAAGATCGCGGCAACAATTATGACAATAAGGTCGATTCCAACCTTTCGATCTGCTTTACTTTTTCTCGATTTTGTATCCAATTCCCCATACCACCTTTAAATATTTTGGGTCTTTGGGATTGATCTCAATTTTTTCACGAATATTTCTCACATGTACGGCAACCGTATTCTCTGAAGCGAAGATCGGTTCATTCCACACGCGCTCATAAATCTCTTCAATTGAAAAAACTCTACCCTTGTTCTCCAACAACAGCTCCAAAATTTTGTATTCCTTCGCGGTCAGTCTGACGTCCTCTCCATCCACTTCAACAGTCTTCGAGCTTTTGTTCAGCACGAGTCCTCTTACTTGAATGATCTCTTCCCCGTTTGACTGGAAGGAACCTAAATTCGTAAACCGACGCAGCTGAGATCGGACTCTAGCGATCAGCTCTAGCGGATTGAACGGCTTCGTAATATAGTCATCGGCTCCAACGTTGAGTCCCAAAATCTTGTCGCTATCTTCCGATTTGGCTGAAAGCATAATGATCGGTATATTTTTGTTTTCACGAATTTTAAATGTCGTTTTAATTCCATCGAGCTGTGGCATCATGTTGTCCATGATAATAAGATGAATGGTTTCTTGTTCTAGGATTTCCAGCGCCTCCAATCCGTTAGAGGCCGTTAATACATCCACATCATCGCTTTTCAAGTAAATAACGAGCGCTTCTCGAATTTCCGGTTCATCGTCTACAACAAGAATGTTATTTATAGCCATTATTTCTCACCTTCATCACAATATTTCTTATACTTGCCCATCCGGAACTCATGTATCCCGGAAAATCAACATGGCCGGAGGGAACGTCTGCAAGCATCAGCTCTTCCGGTGATTCTTCCTGATCCGTGTAAAATCCATGCACCCCGAATCTGTCCAGAATCTGCATAACCGGTCTGCGATTGACGGTGTGAACATAGCTTTTTACCCCAAACTTATTTAGTGCTGGAACTAGATTGGGGTTGAGATACACACGGTATACGGGCATGGCAACCGCTGTCAAATGTTTGTCCCTTACGAATTCTACAATACTTTCGGCAGAGGCGCCAGTTTTGTAAAGTGAATACATTTTGTTTGGAAAGGGGTAGATTCCCATAACCGTGTCATACATTTCCGGGCTGAAAATTTCAGGTATAATCCGGTTGAGCAGTGCAGGATCCGTACGGTGCGCCTCATTGACTAGATGCGTAAACTGCTGCTGAATTTGCTCTTTACTGCCTACTTTCGTATCCACGATTAAGTCGAAATCAGGATATTGCTGCATCAGTTGCAGTATGTCCGGCAGTGTAAGAGGGTGGAATCTGCCCATGATAAGCGAGTTTGCAAACTGAAGCGTTGTTACGTTTTGTCCGCGATGAGCGGCCAAATCCGGCTGTAGCCTGTCAGACCAATCATGTCTGGCTACAAGCTCCCTGTCCGTCGTCTGCACAAGATCAACCTCGAACAAACGGTACCCTCTATTGTAATTGGTTATAAATGCCTCATAAGAATTTGTGTAGCTAGCGCCGTTGACTCCACCAAATGCATGCGCAATAAGCCTATTTCCCTGCCAGCCGCTGGTGCCAGCTGTAGAGGCAGGCTGATTCTGACCTGACCAAACAAAGCCCCATATGCACCAGATTATTCCAGCCGTAATGACTATGAATAAGCTTAACATAATCGTTTTCTTCATTCGTTCTGCCCCTTTGTTATCCCGATGTAAGTCATACTACAAGACTCAAATAAAGAAGGACTGGTATAAAAACGAATGAATTTATGAAGTTTGTATACATTGAAATCCATATAAAAAAAGAATCCCCGTTTGCCAAAACGAGGATTCCCATACCATCTTGCGCTATTCATATCCATTAGAATGATAACTAAATCAGTTCCTGCTTCCGCTTCAAATACACATACAACACTACGCCAGATACCGCACAGATCACTGCACATAAACCAATGAATCCATATCCCGCCTGAAGTCCGCGCAGCAGCCCTAACTGAGTGGTTGCCCCATACATATGCTTCACACCTTCAATCACCCAACCAATCACATAGTTACCGATGACACTACCAACTCCCATCAGGGTAACCGTGAAAGTAATCGCGGTGTCACTGCCGTTTGGATATCTGCGTGCGATAAAAGCCATAACTGTTGGATAGATCATCGCTATGCCCGCGCCAGATATCGCAAAGAAAATCGCAAGACGCTCTCCCCCTGCAAGCGCCACGAACGTACATACTCCCGAGAAAGCCGAGAACAGAATCAGTGACAATACAAATCCGATCCGGTCCGTCAATGGTCCAAGCAGCAGGCGTCCCAGCGAGAACGTGAGGAAGAACGCAGATAATAACCCGGAGGCTTTGACCGTGTCCCACGTATAGGCTTTCTCCAGGAAGTTAACGAGCCAGCCCCCAACCGCCAGTTCCGATACCACGCCAAAAGAAAGAATGAGCACCATCAGCCAAAGGGCAGGATCACGTGTTAACGTCTTGAGTGATGTCCGATCTTCATGAGGAAGATCGTCCCCCGGGAATTTGCTGCGCAGTGCCGCAATAATCGGCAGCAGGCAGAGTGACAACATCACCAGATACATGCCGCGCCAGTCCAGCTCGTGTCCAAACACGCGCAACGACATGACACCCGTCGCCAGCAAAGGTGCTACCGTTGAACTCAGCCCATAGAAGAAATGGGACAGGTTCATCATCGTACCTGTATTTTTCACAAAGATCCGCGCACCCAGAATCGCCAAAGCAATCTCCAGCATGCCATTTCCGATGTACATGAAGAAGTACGATGAAGCAAAGAGTGGATATGTATGGGATACATAAATGAACACACCCGAGAGGATCATCGAGGCAAACGAGATGATGCTAACCGCCTTGATGCCCCATTTGCGAACCAGAATAGCTGTGAAGGAGCAAGCGATTAGATAACCCAGTGCGTTTAGGGACAGTAACGTCCCGAGCTGTTTCTCATCCAGATTAAAGTCGAATTGAATGCGCGGAATGGCCGGCCCTTTAATATTTTCCGATATGCCAAATACGATAAATCCCAGAAAGATCGTTGCCAGTTGCATGGCGTACAGCTTGTTGAACTTTCGTTTGTTGCCTTGCGTACCTGCTTGCTGATTCAAAATAAGTTCCTCCATTGTGTCTATATAAGTTGAAACAAGGGTCATTAACTTGGACACTCCGATGACAGAATAACCTTCCAATCGCTGTTATCCCCAGATTTTTTTCCATTCCCTTCTCCAAAGGGAAAATCCGGGGATAAAGGCGACCGCTTCGCTTTTTCAGGTTTTTTCTGTCCTCTCCGTTATCTGTTTAATGAAATAGTTCATTTTATATAACAGGGTTACTACAACTTATCCGTTCTGATGAGAGATCATCCTTCTGATTGACGTTCAGTTCCTTTACCACTGTTTCTCAACCACCTGAATACGGTAGGTCAGGCTCTCTAGCGTTACCGCGACCAGCCCAGTCACATATTCGCGCCGCGTGTCTCTTTGGATAATCAACTCCGGCATATGCTCCTGTGGGATCAGGTGACCCAGACAACCTTGCGTCAGGCCATCACTCATCGCCGGGTCCATCGTATCACCTGTGACTACAATCGTAGCCGGGTTAATAATCGCGATAATGGATACTAGCGTCTGTACAACCAGTTCCTGCAATCCTTCCACCGTTTTCAACATTCGCAACTGCTCTTCCCGTGATACGCCAAAAGGTAAGAAGGACACCTCGCCCCCAAATTGCGTATTCCCTGTGAGCGGACGACCATCAATAATAAAGCCCGCACCCGGAAAATGATTCTCCGGAAAAGTCACCACCGCAAAGTTCTTCTCTTCCTCAAATTGCTGCTGGTTATACAGTCCATAGACCGTCAGGTTCATGTCGTTGCCAATAACCACTTCCACGTCTTCATACTGCTCCTTAAGCCTTGGCCCTAATGGTTGACCTGCCAACTCCGGTACGTCGCAAATGCCGATCACGCCATTGTGCGCCACCCCAGGTATGCCAATTCCGATGGCCTGCACATTGTGGTGTTGTTCGATCAGGTTTGCAATCAGATCTTCTACTACCGTGACATTAATCTCATCCATAAAGAGCGTCTGTTCATCCGCCATCTCTCCGTTCAGATTGGCATATGTATGTGTGATCGAGTGTATACCGCCCTCCGTTCGAATAATCAGGCACAACACACTGGCGTAGTCCGCATTGAATTGATATCGACTCGCCGGTCTTCCCCCACTCGATTCATCCGGGCCAAGATCGATAATCTCACCCGTTTGGAGTAATTCGTTCAGGATCGTACCGCATGTCGCCACGCTAAGTTTGGTCAGGTTCGCAATGGAAGCTTTGGTGCCTACGCCCATGGATCGCAGTGTATTCTTCACCAGTTCGACGTTGATCCGCTTCACCTGTTGGGTGTTGTGTGATGTGGGTAACATGGTAAGTTATATGCCTCCTTTCGTTCATTTCAAACCATTCAACGAATGTTTTTAAAAGTATTTTAATAATTGAAGTGTAGGGGGATTTGTGGGGAAAGTCAATGCTTAATTCAGAACGAAAAACGTTTGGATGGACAGACAAAAAGACAGTTCAAGATCATCTTGTGTGATCCTGCACTGTCCTTTAGTTAGGTGGTTTATGTAGACTGGCTCATTTGATTTGCCAAGATGCTCTTCTCCAGTCGGACTTTAAATAGCTTTCGGTTCAGATCCTGTTCCATCGTATGAAGGTGATATGCAGCCTGTTTCACTGTCTCCATGTGTAGCACCCCTGCTCGCTTGGCGATAATGTCCATGGCGTCTAGGATGAGTTTGTTGCACGTGACTAGTTGGTCGACGTAATCGTCTTCTTCTTGGATGAGTTGTGCGTACTGCGAAAACAGGTCTTCGCTGTTGGTACTTGTCATGTCACCACTCCTAAAATTGGTACGCATAAGAGTACCGTATATACAAAAAGTATATGGTACGCTCATGCGTAACGTCAAGTCCATATGGAAATTTTAGGAGTGATACTCATGGCTAAGAAAGTCGTCGTCAATATTCATAAACTCACGGAAAAACATAATATCTCGTTGCGTGAACTGGCAAGGTTGTCTGATATCCGACACGCCGCGTTAAGTGAGTTGCAGTCTGGGAAACGAGAGAATATCAATTTTGCCCATATTGAGCGGATTGCAGAAGCGTTGGATATAGATGATATTAGGGAAATTATAGAGATTCGAGATTGTTAATCCCTCTATATTCACTATTATCGCCATTTCCGAAATTTTGTTCGTAGTTAACTATTCAGCACTTTTTTTTAACTATGTGAGTGGTTACTAGTTAACCTAATACTATCAGAGGTTTGATCGAAATTGGTTGGGGAAATTAAGTAAATAATCAGATTTTTTATAAGTTCATAAAACAGAGGGTTACTGCTCCATAAATAAACTTTTAGATAATATTCTTTGTACTACAAAAATTGCCTTTTTTTTGTTATGGTAGAATGAAACTTCATCTTTTGAACGTTAGAAAAGGAGATTTAAAGAAATGAATTGGCAAATGACAGATGATGATTTCGAAGTTTTAAAAGGAAATATTCAAAAAGAATTAGAAGATATCAAGGTTTCTCCGCTCCATATTCTTGAGTTATTAGAAACGTTCGATAACCCCTATTCTACAGAAGAGGACTTCCACAGCATTCTTTTAAGGATTTTCAATAGTTTTTCTGATTTGGATTCCACGAAACTTTATTTCAATAATTCAAAAAAGAATGTTATTAAATATGTAGAAGATGAAATATATAAACTTATTTGTAAAAGTAACAAAGAATATTCAAAAGAGAGAACCTCTTTGGTTACAAAGTATGAAACTGTTATTACTCTTGTTTCAGCGTCAATGTCTGCAAAGTTCGGCATTGAATCAGGGCTGATTTCGGGGATTGTATCTTCTGTATTGTTAACAATTATAAAGTTGGGGAAAAATGCTTGGTGTATTCGAAAAACAGATACGCTAAAAGGTACACAATAATGAGAGATCTTCTTGCACAATATAGTTTCCAAAACTTCACTCAAATTGAGTCAAATCAGTATCATTCTAACCCAGATGAACTATTTTCACTAAGCATACACGAATTATCTCATATGTTCTTGGCAAGAGGTACAAGCTTTGGAGCCTTTAATTTCATTATTGAAGAGGGAAAAAAGTATTGTTTGGAAAATTTCAAGCTTCAAGATATGGACAAATTAAACTTAATTTCAAAAAGACTTATAGAAGCTTCTGATATTACTCACGAATGTTTATCCTATTATTCACAATTTGCTTATTTAAAAAGTAGCAATCCCGAAGAGTTCAGAGAAAGAATTATAGATTTAAAAAAAACAGATTCATATGTTGCCCATAAAATTCATTTAATCATAGACTTTCTAGAAGATGAGAACTGGGAAGTAATATTTAACTCTACGGTGTTATTCCGCACTGCTAGACTTGCTATGAATATACGAAGTGATCTCCTATTTAATGAAAATTTGCTACAAGAGGAGTATTTAGTTCAATCATTACTAATAAAACACGGTTTAGATTTTAATCCAAATAAGCGCTTCATTATGTTAGTTAATTCACTGAAAAAACTTTTAAAATCATACCCTATAGGGTCAATAACAGATGAAATCTTGTTATCAGAAGCTGGCCTATACTCTATTGAATGCAGTAAAGAAACTGTATTAGATTTTTTTGCCTTTATGAGAAAACTCTTCATTAAATATTGCTTCCCTACTGAGCCAGTTGACACGGTAATTAACAATACAAGAAATGCTAAACCAACCAATATGAATGATCTGAATGAACCTACCGAAGATGATATTTTAGAAATACTTGATCTTATTAGACCTGCAGTTATTAATACTAATTATAATTATGAGTTCCATTTATCATTTGATGAGGTTCAAAGTATTGATGGGATAATAAGCTCTTTTTGGATTGTAATTATTGGTGATATGTACCAATTAATATTTGATGAAATAGCAAAAGGAACCCGTTACGTTATTTTCGCAGATAAGAATATCTGTAAATTATCTTTAGCAAAATACAATTTACCAATAATTATATATTCAGAGGATTATGAGAAACTTTTAATCGAATTTCCAGAAATTGATAAAAGGGAACTGTTTATATATACTGAGCAACCATATTTAAATAGTAAAGAGTTCATTAAAACGTATTCTTCTGAACAACGAGAATTAATGTTTTACTTTTTAAATAATGAGATAATTGTAGTATTTATCAAACTAAAAAGTAACGCTATTTTTACCATGTTCCACACCAAATATTCAATTAAATTAATCTATAAAGATATAAAAAATAAATTTTTCAGATATATTAACACCGAAGGTATAATAGATGATGTTTTTTGGAAGGAGAATAGAGACTGGTGGAAATATGAAGATATAATTAAATCCTTAACACAGACTACTATGTTTAGGATCGATCCAGAGATTCCGCCTTTAGGACGAAGAATAAATTTAACTGACCTCTTATAAAAAAGGTAGAAGATATTCAATTAAATCATAATGATAAAAATCCTTACCTGTCAATATTTCCGGAAAATTTGCGATTTTAACGGAAGTATTGACCTACCCTAATGGGTAAAACACAGACACCAAGACTTTTGCCGCCAGTTTCCCCCCTCCTGTCTATTATCAAATAAGGCTAACGGTAACTATTTAAGCATCTTCAGCAAGATCACATCCGTATAAAAACGCTGATTGTTTAATCTTAAAAACCTTGATGATCGATTAAAGAGATCTCTATTCAGAGTCGTGTTGAAGGAAGTATATTGAGTTCACTGTAGTCACTTTAAACAGCTTCATAGATATTCCTATTAGACTATTTCGAGTAAGTTTCCTCTTTATCTCAACTCGCCATAATCACAAATTGATGTCCAAATGGCTTCCATCATCTCCGAATTTCTCAACAAAACTTTTATTAACTTTTCTACGTATCTAAGTTCCTTAATGCACTTTCAAAACTATATTTAGAATGTAGAAGCTCTAAGTTAAAAACTATTAGTCAAAATTCCCTCTTATGTTTAAGATTGATTAAATAATGTACATAATAAAGATGGTGATAATCCTCGTTTTAATATACTTGATTACGGATGCGCGTAGCTTCAGAATACTTTTTCTTATTTGACACCCCCTCCAAAAAGGTCTATTCTAATAACGAACCAACTATTCACTATTAAGGAGTCGTTCCCGATGGTGCAAGCCAAGAAAGACGAAGTCAGGAAAGAGATTGAATACGCGGCGCTCAAGGTCTTTTTTGAAAAGGGCTATGTGGATGCCAAGATGAACGATATCGCGGATGAGATCAATATTTCCGTGGGCAATATCTATACATATTTTAAGAACAAGAAAGAACTATTCTACGCCGTCGTGCCACCGGATCTGGTGGATTATTTGAAAAATGTGCTGGTGGAGACCATTCACTTTGATAACCAGACCTTGTTCGAGGAAACGGATAGCGAGCGAAAGTCAGCGTTGTTGCAGGAACAGGTGGATGTATTACGTAAATACCGGAATCAGATTGTCATCATCTTTGAAAAGAATAAAGGCACCATCTACACCAACGCCAAGAATGAACTTGTTGAGCTGATGATTAAGACCAAAAAGGCCTATCTGAAGAATCAATATAAACGATATGAGATTGGCGCCGTAGAGAACTTGATCCTACTGAATATCCTCGCACACAACGTGATCGACATGAACCTGGATCTATTGAAGCGGGATATGAGTGAGGACAGCCGGAAGCAAATTTTCGAAGCGTTGTATGTATACAGACTGTACGGTATGAAGAGTCTCAACGAATAACACTCCATCTCATCACTCATGCCGGGTATACAAAGCGTGCAGATCAGATCAACTCCACTTGGTTTGCACGCAAAAAACTTCATCATAGATCAGCCTATTTTTTTAACCTAAAAATGAATTAATTATTCACTATTGAAAAGAGTATCTTATTTACCCCAACTACTCACCTCACCCACATTCTAAGGAGGAACATACATGAACACCGCTTACGCATTGAAAAATGTCAATCTGATCCACGGCGACTCAAGCCGCAATCTGCAAAAAAACATGACCATTCTCGTCAATGAGCAAGGTCTCATTCAGGATATCGGCCAAGATAATGAGGTGCTTATCCCAACTCACTACACAACGATCGACCTCTCCGGCAAATACGTAATGCCTGGACTGATTAATGCCCACGTGCACCTCTTTGCAGATGGTAAACCGTTTAGTCTCTCGGTCAGTGAAGGCTTGTTGCAGTTTGCCTATGATCGAATATTGAACACGAAATTCGGCAGAAACGTTTTGAAAAAACGCATGAAACGCAACGCACTGACCGCACTCCATGCGGGTGTAACAACGATGCGCAGTGTGGGGGAATTCTTTTACACTGATGTCCAACTGAGGGATGAGATTAACAACGGTGACTTTGTCGGTCCTAATCTGCTTGTCTCCGGATTTTTCCTAAGTGTAACGGGCGGACATGGTGCTCCATTTCTGGCTCTGGTGGGCGACTCTCCGTGGGAAGCACAAAGAAATGTACGGATCAATGTGAAACACGGCGTGGATCTGATCAAAATCTGTGTTACGGGTGGCGTGACGGATGCGAAAATGGTGGGCGAAGCTGGACGTTTACAGATGACGGTGGAGGAAGTTGCGGCGATCTGCGATGAAGCGCATAAGATTGGCCTGCGGGTGGCAGCCCATGTGGAGAGCACGGAAGGAGTAAGAGTTGCGTTACAAGGTGGCGTCGATACCATCGAGCACGGTTCGGAGATGGATGACGAAATCATTCGTTTGTACAAAAATAATCCCAATGCCCTGAATGGCTATACCGCACTTATCCCCACCCTGCAAGCCGCTTATCCATCCGCCACACTGGATACCAGCATAACGAAGGTAAGTGCAACGGTAAAAGAGAATTCCAGACTCGTCTACGATTCCATGCTCCAAGGCGTCAAGCAAGCGATCGAAAATGACATCACCATCGGAATAGGCACCGATGCCGCCATGCCTTACGTGACTCACTATGATATGTGGAGAGAGATGGACCACTACATGAGACAGGCCAACCTGAACAACAAACAGGTCATCGACATGGTGACCCGAACCAATGCGAAGATCCTCGGTGTTGACGATGTTACAGGGACGGTGGATATCGGAAAACATGCTGATCTGATTGTCATGGAGCAAAATCCGCTGGAACATATTGAGGCCTTGTCGGATATCTCTATGGTCATGGTCAAAGGAAATCTAATTCAAACACCATCTGTCACAAGAATCAACGAAGTCGACGATGTTCTAAACTCAGTTTGGTGAATTCAGGAGTGAAATCATGCTTGGGATACTGATCAATTGTTTTTCCATTATATGCGGAAGTACCCTTGGAGCCATCTCCAAAAGGTTCATGAACGACGGTTATTTTTGCTTAAGACAAACTATCACAGAAACATATAAAAAGTCGACAACATTTAATTGCCGACTTTTTACGATAATTATGATTGGGTAATTCCACTGTATGAATGCTTATTAATGCAGTTAATGGTGACTTTCCCGTTCTCAACATGAATATATTTGGCTAAAACAGCTACTTTGGTTTCCCTATTTAAGGTATTCCAATAAAAATCAAGCGTTTCGTTGATATCGTCAAAGACGCTGACTATAAACGGCTCGCCCTCAAAAGAAGGAATCGGGTCTCCATTTGCCGCATAGGTTGTTATACAGTGGCCAAGCCCAGGAATGGCTTTTTCGTAATTATAGATATTTCTTATACAGTATTGCGGATCATTATAAAACGATTTTAATATGGATAACTTATAACGAGGTACGGCTGTTCCGATTTGCAACAATCCAGATATTCTCGGAGTAAAATTAGGTGGGTCCGGCTCAAACTCTCGTTCATCCAGGGCATTCTCGAAAGTTTTCCCTGCACTCAGAGCATGATAAATGGTTTCTGTCTGATCTCCATTCGATATAATATGATGATCTTCATAGAATTTTATCGGAGAATAAATAATTAATGATGGATCTGTCAGTTTGGAGGAATCAAAAGCCTCCGTCCGAACGAACCCATTTTCCTCCACGAATATACGATTCTGGCTGTTCTCGCTTCTCCCCATTATCCAATAAATCTGAACGTAATGCAGCTGATCAGGCGTAAGACCGATGACGATACCTCTTCCAGGATATTGGTTTTCTCTAAGATTGTTTAAATTACGTTCCAAAACTTCATTAACATGACTACTCATTTCTGATCTCCTTTCGAACGTATGTTAAGGCAAGAATGTAAATTGATAATTAGACAAACTTGTATAAGCTTCTTTCAGTTGCTTGTCCGGACTAAACGTATACGAAAAAGTCCCTTGATCCAAATTAAATATCTTAGCTCCCTTTTGCAATGTTTTACCTCGGATAAACAACGTTATGCAATGCTCATCATCGCTATCATTAATAGTTTGATGTGCGTAATCAAGCAATCCCGAATTGGTATCCCCTGTATTTAACATATATTGATCTAACAGTTCCAATTTTGCTTCCATCGTATCTTCATTGGTTTCAAGAACTTTCCACAGTTTTTCTCTGTACGAACCGGCAAGAATGATGGTTGAATAGATCCACTTATGACTGTGTACTTTAGGGACAGACTCTCCATTATGCTTTTTGGATTTGAACCTGTGCAGTCTCACACGAAAGCGATCTTCAGTATCCATATGCAACATGAATTTATCCATCGTTATCCGTGGATATTGATTATGGGGTTTATAATCGTTAAAGAGTTCTTCATTCGTTGCAATTTCCCGACAACGTTGCTGAATTTCCTCAGGATATTTAATGATTTTTTTTAAAGCTTCTTCCACTTTTAAGCACTGCTCTTGCGTAGGTTCATCCCAATTAATCTCCGTTTCCAGATAGGCGATAAATTCATTCCAAGTTGTCAACTTCATCGTCTCCTTTACAAATGAACTGGATTTGCCCTGATTAGTTATTTTTAATATCCATTTTTTTGGATAAAACCGCATGACTTCCCATTCCAAAATACTTAAGTATCGGATGGTAACTAAACCTGTCCAATTTTCTCATTAAAGGCAACCAAGCATTAAACCATGGCAGTGGAATCGCATCCGGGCCAAATTGGACAATTTCAAACCCGCCCTCTTTCAGGCTCTTTCTCATCTTCCATGGAAATCTCCACAAATGCTTGTTAACCCTCCCGAATTCCTCCATGTCTTCCGCCACCCCCTCGTCACCTTTTACCGCATGGTATAACAATCTCCATGAACCATAAATTAACGAGAAGGGGCTCTTCCAGGAAAACTCGAAATAATGGGCACCACCGAGTCGTGATATTGCACAGAAATTCAAACATGTTGGAAGCGCAACGATAGCTTTGTTTTGACTGACCCTTCTTATTTCTTCCAGACCTTGTTTGAAGTCGGGGAGGTGTTCCAAAATATGCAATGCAATTACGTTTTGAAACGATTGATCCTTAAAAGGAAGTTCAAAAGGTAACGCTTCCACAAATGTGATTTGTTCTTTCACACCTTGAATCTCTGCAAATTTTTGAATCACTTTCAGATTTTTCTCCGACACATTACTTATGGTCACATTCAATCCTTTTTTGGCTGCTAATACGCCAAGTATACCATCTACAGAGCCGCCTCTCCCAATATCAAGCAGACTCTCTCCAGTTGTTAGGTGAGATAGTAACTTGTCAAATTTAGCTCGATGAATATATTTTTTCAACTCATGGTTTGAATTCCACCTACTGTCCAATCGCTCATACAAGCTTTCGAAACTGATATTGTCGAATACTCTTAAATCCACAACATGTGCAACTCCTTTTCTTATCGTGTATTGAAGATGGGTCTATCTGCGTTAATTTCATCGACCCATGACAGTATTTTCTCAATATCACTGTCCGTATTATCTTCAATATATAAAATGTGCTCCGAATCTCTTAAGCCGGAAAAGAATTGGCATATATTTTCTATGAACTCATAGGAGTCCTCACTCAAAAATACGTCGTCCCTTGTTTTTCTTGTACCCTCTTTTCGTCTTCCATCGAGCCTTCCAGCCACCACTTCAGGTGGCGGATTTAACACAATGGTATACGGTTGATAACCACTATGCTCAAGAATGAACTTCAGTCTCTCAAAATGTTGCTCTTCGAACCAGTTTAATTTCCGATAAGTCGATATATAAGCAGCTGAATCATAAATTCCCCGAGATGTAATGATTACGTTTTCAGGTTTGGAGGCAGCTAATGTGTCTGCATAATTAGTCAGGTAGATTCTGTGGTAAAGTCTGATTAAGCAACGCTCAAAATCAGACAAATTCCTGATGTTGGGAAACTCTTTGAGAAAATCAATGTCAAAATCGTTTTCGTAGAAAATATCATGTTTTTCATTTAATTTGTTTAACAACGTCGTTTTGCCTGACCCGTGCGGACCTGATAAAAAAATGGGATGCTTCATTTTCGCCTCAAACCTCCAGTGTAGATTCTCTTATAAAATTTCATTCAATATGTCGATCTTGTTGAATTCAGCAGAGTTTGGTCGTGATCTTTGAACAAATTCAAACTTTCTGTCCCCAGATGGAACCATGTCTGAGCCAATCACTTCAAACAGATCATTTGCCGTAAGAACCAAAGCATCAACCACCTTAATTTGGTTGTTATCCGAAGGTTTCATTTTTGATGTATATCCGTTATATTCAATTTCAAATTGGTACTGAAATTGATTGTATGCTTCGCAGATTGTTACTGCCAATGAATATATCCTTCCATCCGTTGTATTGAGCAAAAAATCTTTGATACGCCTCTTTGTCATACACCCCATATAGTGAACATGGTTTTTCTCCAATTCCGATTTGATAGCATTTAAGTCATATAGAAATGTCTCATCATTACAATAGACCTGGAACGATTGCAAATGTAACACTTCGTGTCTCTTTTTCTTTAACATCAACCTGTTTTCATATTCAAAGATGGAGTACTCTACGTCGTTATCAGAAAAAAAATGCGTTGTCATTGTGCTTCGTACTTGGACGGGATCAATTACATATCGACCACTTCCTTTAAGTGCATTCTCTATAAGCGCTAAATAATGAGATAATTCCAAACCCTTTTGCTGAAATTCAAACTTAATCTCAAATTCCCTGTCGGGGAATTCTCTTCCAATTCGTTGGCAAGACAAAAAATCTTTTTCTTTTTCCAAATCATCACCTCAGGAAATTATTATTTTGATTACATTTTCAGATTCATCCCTCCTTCATATAATCAACACTGGTAAACAATATCAATAAAATAAAAATTGCTACTAACGTGTCTCTCTAGATGGTGTTCAACAAACAAAATGATATGATCATAATGATTACTCATTAGGTCAGGAATATCCTCTTGGCTGATTTTGAATTCCACAGCATATCCTCTATCCGTCCGATCATATTTGACAACATCCCTAGAAAAATATGCAAATTTGTTTCTCGTCAGCGTTTTTCTAAACTTCCCTATTTGGATATGAATAACATCATCGTCTATGTCTGAGTCCGTATTCACATGTACAGTGACGGATAATATATCTTTCATTAGGACTTCCATCTCTATCTCAGGTGATTCCCCGCCATTATTTTTCTCAATTCCTAATAATGGATATTTTATACTCTTATTGGAATATACATTACGTGCATGACATGAGACCTTAGCCTTCGAAGAATCCATAACCCTGAAGATAGGGTCTAACTTATCTGTCACTGTAATATCCTGAATTCTTTCAGGAATAAACCATGTGTTAAATTGCCAGAAAAATATTTGTGGGTATTTTGAGTAAGTTCTTAACCCATCCATATAAACTAGCTCCATGCCGAATAATTCCTGGGTGATATAATTAGTGAAAGACACAGCATCTTGAGCCCCATAAAGATTAACCAACTGTGCAAAAACACCTCTGTTAAAATTCTGATGATCTATTAACTCGATAACTTCAATGACCTCGATCAGCTTCATGGATGGAGCTTTGGCGAAACCCGTCACATAATCATTGAATATATTAATGCAAGCGATTAAAGCTGACATCGTTACTGTAGGAATCAGACAATCCGGCAATTCTACCGTATGATGAATGATCGAATCGTAATCCAAATAATTTACGAACTGCAATGGTTCATTCGTAGTTAATTCTTTGTTCAACTCCCTCTGCCCCAGATCTCTCGGATATGAAGCAATCGGAAAATGCCGATGCAAATCAATTTCAATAGAATCTTTAGTTAGCATGGAATATTCATGCGGATTGGGTGACTTTATTTCATTGAAACCATCCTCCAACAGAATCCTGACAAATTCGGAAGGATCTTGCGCAAAAACATCAACATCCTTGCTTTTCCTTAATAAAGCGGTATTCCCGGTCAAGTAAAACGCTGTAAACCCCTTGATAACTAATGGTTTTATTCCTTGTCTTGAATGAACTCTTTTCAAAAAAGCTAATTTATCCTCATTCAACTTCTTGATGTTATACAGATCAATTTGTAACTCTTCTGTAAAATCACCATCGAATCGATCACTAACGAAACTCTCTAATCGATGTTGCCTGACAAATTGGATGGCCCCCATTTTGTCCGTTTGAGGTATAAGATTCGAGATGGCCTCCTTTATTTGTTCCACAGACTTAACCTCCTGCACCTTGATATTTATTCACGCTGAGCATCCACAGACGGTAACCGAGTAAATAAACCAGAGGACCTATCACAGGTACAATCCACATGCTCCATGATGACAACAGCGCTGTGCCTTTGGTAAGCAAGAATGCAGCTGGATAGAAATTGATGAACGCAAATGGAATGACAAACGTTAAAAGTACTTGTATGAATGTGCCAAATACAGGGAGTGGATACGATATGAACTCCTTAAATTTAAAAAATAAGGTGAACAAAAAATTTGTTCTAATCCAAATAAAGGATACGGCTCCGATTACCGACATGAATCCAGCCTGAATCATGGCCCCGCCAATAATACAGAGAATAAGGTACAGCACTTCAACCTCGGATAAATTCAGATTTAACTTAAAAAGTGCCCAGAGCAGCACAGACCCGGATATCGCCACATGTGCAAGGTATCCCAAGTTGAATCCCCTGCATACCAAGTATAGGTATGGATTAACGGGTTTGATCAATATGGAATCAAATGTCCCATTCTTCACTTGATTCTCAAGATCCCGCATTTGCACAAATGAAAAAGAGGCTCCTAGTGCATATGTGAACAGCCCCAGACTGTACAACAACGCAATTTCAGGCCAAGACCAACCTGCCAGAGTATCAAACTTTCTTAGGAAAAGCCAAATAATAATATAATCTCCGGTATAATTAATGATTTGAGCGATAACTGCAAGGAGGAAGTCCCCGCGATATTCCATTCTTTCTTTGGTTAACAAAAAGACTAATTTTCCGAAAAGTTTTAATGTCATTTAGTTCAACCTCTCTACAGCTACATTATCCACCTTGGACCACCAGACGTTTGATCGCCCTATTCCATAACCAGCACACCAGAAGAGTCAGCCCCGCAGTCCATGCTAAACCTGTGAGAATAAAAGTTCCTATCTCCTGAACCTTGATTGTTCCTAAATAGATTGCAGCAGGAAGATATCCCAGGTACAGGAAAGGAAGCATTTTGGTTATGGTCACCCACGATTCCGGAAAAAACCATAAGGGTAAAAACGAACCAGAGAAAATCGTGATGAATCCGCCCAACATCCAATTTAATGCAAAGTGATTCATGAGCCA
Organism: Paenibacillus sp. E222; assembly: GCF_013401555.1. Lineage (NCBI taxonomy): Bacteria > Bacillati > Bacillota > Bacilli > Caryophanales > Paenibacillaceae > Paenibacillus > Paenibacillus sp. E222. The sequence continues at coordinate 2,999,056 of NZ_CP058552.1, read as the reverse complement.
AAAAGCCAGTAAAGATATAAGGTACCCCAACAAAAACGAAATGGCCAATGCCAGGATTAAAGCAATCAAAAAAAACAGAAAATGAGTTGCCGAAGCTGGAGGAAGAAAACCAAAGAAAATCCATGCGATGAATAAGGAAGGAATAGAAGTAAACACCAACTGATAGAATGAATTCCCTAGTCCCTCAGATAATAGGTGAAGAGGATAAGAAAGAGGTTTAATAAGTTCCGAAGCGATGGAACCTGTTTTGAGGCTGTTATCCACTTTTGTACTAATTCCGGTAAGTAACAGGGCAGCAAGCAACGTGTTGATAATGCTATATGTAATCATTTGCTCTACACCTACGCCTTCAATCTCTCCATTCCCTAGAACTGCTCTCCAGATCTCAGTCAGAATCAAAATAGCCACAAAATTCCCCAATAATCTTAGCCATACTTCAGAACGATATGAAAGTTGATTCGAGAATGTTTTTACACCGAACATAATATACGTTTTCAACTCAGGCCCTCCTTTCACAACTCATTCGTTCTATTTTCTTCGTCCAATTTTCTATAGAGTTTCCGAATGACTGTATCTATGTCTGCGCTTTCAATAGAAACATCTTCAATCAAATGTTCACTCGCGATCTGATTTACGCAATCAAATACGGTCCTGTCGCTTTTTTCAAATAGGTACGTTTTCCTTAACCCTTCGTCCTTTATAAGTTTAATCCCTGGTATTTCAATCACTTTTGGCTCTTCCCGGAAGTAAATGATCACCTGCCGCTGATCACCCAACGTTGTTCGAAGTTGTTCGACAGATCCGTCATAAACCATATTGCCTTTGTTCACAACAATCATTCGATGGCAAATTTCTTCAATATCCTTCATGTCATGAGTCGTCAGAACAATGGAGACTTTCTTCTCACGATTAATCATCCGAAGAAATTCCCTAATCTGTTCTTTGGCAATGACATCTAGACCAATCGTTGGTTCGTCTAGAAACAAAATTTTGGGATCATGCAGTAAGGCCATTGCGATTTCCACTCGCATTCTTTGACCCAAACTTAATTGTCTAACAGGCTTTTCAATAAATGAGGATAACGCTAGGAGGTTGGAATAATAGTTCAGATTTTTTTGATATGTAGAGTCTGAGAGCTTATATATGTATTTATGAAGATCGAACGAATCACGGACAGGAAGGTCCCACCATAACTGACTCCTTTGTCCAAAAACAACACCAATATGTTGAGAATTGTGCTGCCTGGCTTCATGCGGGGTCAAACCAAGAACCCTCAGCTCTCCAGAAGTTGGAACCAGTATTCCCGTCATCATCTTAATCATGGTGGATTTGCCCGCACCGTTTGGACCTAGATAACCCACTGCTTCTCCTTCCTTTATCGAAAAAGTAATATCACGTACCGCTACTTCCTCCGTATACTGCCTAGTAACTAGACTTCTCAGAGAGCCAACTAATCCCGGAAATCTTTTGTATTGCCGATAAACCTTTGTGATACCGTTTACATCAATGATGCTCATCAATCACACCTCGTCCACTTCATTTAATGTAACACAACACAATTTATTACAATTTCCACCATTCTTTTTAACATATTACCTTTTTGTAAAATGAAAAAATACCATGTTTATTAGATATTTTTCCATATAATAATTAGATGTATTTTATGTGTGCAATTTTTATTGTAAATATAATATATATATCTACTCACTTTTTGTGCTATCCTTCAACTCAGATTGCGTTCGCTTTCACCAAAGTCATCTCGTTAAAGCTAATAACGCTATAAGGTCGAAGTTTACCTAGAAATCCCCATTTGACACCCATCTCAAAAAAGCCTATTCTAATAACGAACCAATTATTCACTATTAAGGAGTCGTTCCCGATGGTGCAAGCCAAGAAAGACGAAGTCAGGAAAGAGATTGAATATGCGGCGCTCAAGGTCTTTTTTGAAAAGGGCTATGTGGATGCCAAGATGAACGATATCGCGGATGAGATCAATATTTCCGTGGGCAATATCTATACATATTTTAAGAACAAGAAAGAACTATTCTACGCCGTCGTGCCACCGGATCTGGTGGATTATTTGAAAAATGTGCTGGTGGAGACCATTCACTTTGATAACCAGACCTTGTTCGAGGAAACGGATAGCGAGCGAAAGTCAGCGTTGTTGCAGGAACAGGTGGATGTATTACGTAAGTATCGCAACCAGATTGTCATCATCTTTGAAAAGAATAACGGAACCATCTACACCAACGCCAAAAATGAGCTTGTTGAGCTGATGATCGAAACCAAGAAGGCCTATCTGAAGAATCAATATAAACGATATGAGATTGGCACCGAGGAGAATTTGATCTTGCTGAACATCCTCGCACACAACGTGATCGACATGAACCTGGATCTATTGAAGCGAGAGATGAGTGAGGAAAGCCGCAAACAAATATTCGAAGCCTTGTATATATACAGACTGTACGGTATGAAGAGTCTCAACGAATAAGGCTCCATCTCATCATTTATACCGGGTAGAAAAAGCGTGCAGATCAGATCAACTTCACTTGGTTTGCACGCAAAAAATATCTAACATTAAGTCGCTCTATTTTTTTGATCTAAAAATGAATTGATTATTCATTATTGAAACAGGTATCTTCGTTACCTTAACTACTCGCTTCACCTATATCCAAAGGAGGAACACAACATGAACACCGCTTACGCATTGAAAAACGTCCATCTGATCCACGGAGATCTGAACCGTAATCTGCAAATAAACATGACGATTCTCGTCAATGAGCAAGGTCTCATTCAGGATATCGGCCGAGATCATGAGTTGCATATCCCAAGTCACTACACAACCATCGACCTCGCTGGTAAATACGTAATGCCTGGACTGATTAATGCTCACGTGCACCTCTTTGCAGATGGTAAACCATTCAGTCTTTCGGTCAGTGAAGGTTTGTTGCAGTTTGCCTATGATCGGATATTGAACACGAAGTTCGGCAGAAACGTTTTGAAAAAACGCATGAAACGCAACGCGCTGACCGCACTCCATGCGGGTGTAACGACGATGCGCAGTGTAGGGGAATTCTTTTACACGGACGTCCAGCTGCGGGATGAGATTAATAACGGCGACTTTGTCGGCCCTAATCTGCTTGTCTCCGGGTTTTTCCTAAGTGTAACAGGCGGACATGGTGCTCCATTCCTCACTCTGATGGGCGACTCTCCGTGGGAAGCACGAAAAAATGTACGCATCAACGTGAAACACGGTGTGGATTTGATCAAAATCTGTGTGACGGGAGGCGTGACGGATGCGAAAATGGTTGGCGAAGCTGGTCGTTTACAGATGACAGTGGAGGAAGTTGCGGCGATCTGCGATGAAGCGCATAAGATTGGCCTGCGGGTTGCAGCGCATGTGGAAAGCACGGAAGGCGTAAGAGTTGCGTTACAAGGTGGCGTCGATACGATTGAGCACGGTTCGGAGATGGATGACGAAATCATTCGTTTATACAAAAATAATCCCAATGCCCTGAATGGCTACACCGCACTCATCCCCACCCTGCAAGCCGCCTATCCATCCGCTTCACTGGATACCAGCGTAACGAAGGTAAGTGCAACGGTAAAAGAGAATTCCAGACTCGTCTACGATTCCATGCTCCAAGGCGTCAAGCAAGCGATCGAAAATGACATCACCATCGGAATAGGCACCGATGCCGCTATGCCTTACGTGACTCACTATGATATGTGGAGAGAGATGGACCACTACATGAGACAGGCCAACCTGAACAACAAACAGGTCATCGACATGGTGACCCGAACCAATGCGAAGATCCTCGGTGTTGACGATGTTACAGGGACGGTGGATATCGGAAAACATGCTGATCTGATTGTCATGGAGCAAAATCCGCTGGAACATATTGAGGCCTTGTCTGACATCTCTATGGTCATGGTCAAGGGAAATCTAATTCAAACACCATCTGTCACCAAAATCAAAGAAGTCGACGATGTTCTAAACTCAGTTTGGTGAATTCAGGAGTGAAATCATGCTTGGTATATTGATCAATTGTTTTTACATTATACGCGGGAGCACCCTTGGAGCCATCTCCAAAAGGTTCATGAATGACGGTTATAAGTCCATACTCAATCAAGTGATTGGGATCAGCGCACTTATCATAGGCATTAGTGAGGTCTTTCAGGTCCAACCTGAGACGGAGAACAAATTCAATCTGGCGTACGATTTGAATCAATGACGAGTCACGTAAGATAGAGTTATGAGTTTATGAACAATAATCACTTCAAGACATTGAACCAGAGGAGACATATCCTATGAACAAAATGAAAAAAACAGGTTTGTGGCTTGGCATTACGACTCTAACCCTATCACTCGCAGTTCTTCACTTTCCAACATGGACGCCAAAAATAAAAGGAACAAACCCTATTCATGTATTGGAACAAGTTAAAATCAACGGTACGGGACATGAAATCATGATCAGAGGGCAGGATCTAGACAACCCAGTTATCCTTTATTTACACGGTGGACCCGGTGCATCTGAACTTCCGTACGCCAAAAAGTACCAAGATTTATTAGAATCGCAGTTTACGATTGTTAACTATGATCAGAGAGCAAGCGGCAAATCCTATCATTTTTTCGAGGACTATTCCAATCTCTCAGCTGATGTGCTGGTTGAGGATGCACTGGCCGTCACAGATTATATTACTCAACGTCTGGGAAAGAAAAAGGTACTATTAATTGGTCATTCATATGGAACATACATAGGAACTCTTGCTGCGCATCGAGCACCCGATAAATATGAAGCCTACATTGGGATCGGGCAGATGGCAGATACACAACAGAGCGAGATGGATGGATGGAATTACGTTATGGAGCAAGCCCAGTTGGCTGATAATCATGAAGACGTAGACCAATTGGAGCAGATCTATGAACCGATCAAACAAGGACAGGCATTCACGCCGCGAGATATCGTTAAACGTTATGGGGGCACATCAAGGTTGATGGACAGCCCTGACACCAGCTTTCTGGGAATGACGTTCAGCCATGAATATAATATGCTGGATGCCATTCGTTATAATAAAGGAAACATTTATTCGCAAGAAATACTGATAAGTGAAGCCATGAGCCGTCCTTTGCCTTCCTTGATTACGAAGCTGGACCTTCCCTTTTATTTTGTCATGGGAGATTACGATTTAATGACTTCATCCCATGCCGCCAAGGTGTTTTTTGACCAGATTGAAGGAAATCAAAAGCAATTCATTGCCTATAATAACTCGGCCCATTACCCACATTATGAAGAGAAGCAAAGATTTTTGGATTGGATGGTAGATACCTTTATCAAGTGAACCGAGGTGATCAAAGGACTTTCATTGGGAATCCAGCGTCTTCGAAAATGTAATATCAACGGTGGAGGATTTGATTATCCGTAAAACCACTACTGAAAGGTGTATGTCAGTAGTGGTTCAAGATGCTTTTGGCTACTTCCTTCATTCGGAAGCGTAAAGACTCCGGCTCCAAGACCTCGATATCTCCACCCCAACCAAGTAAATAATGCAATATTTCCTCCGGATAGCGGACACGAAAATGAAAAACAACACCTTCCTCCCGCTCCTCAAATGCATCCATATAAAAATGAACTGCCTCCATAACTTTGTCAGCAATTTCAGGTTTAGCCCTGATTAATACTTGTTCGTTACGGTCGTCAGGAGGTCGATAACTATTTAGATCAAAATCCGGCGGCAAAAGGAACTGATCCTCCAGCACGGAAAGTTCAGTCATGCGTGACAAACGAAAATGACGGATGTCTTGTCGCATATCACAACGTGCAATCAACATCCAATTCTCCTGAACAAGTGAGAGTCCATAGGGAGAAACCTCACGCATGTTATATCGATTGCCATCCGTTCCTGGCATTTTTTTCAGGTACATGAAGCTGATTTTACGTTGCTCCAAAATGGCATTACGTATTTGGTTAAGGTATGTTTTCACGCTCGCTCTGGTTAAAGGTTCAGCCGCATGAAGCAGTCGCATCGTTTCACGAACACGTGTTGATTCGTTACGAACGACTTCAGGTAAAATCGCTTCAATCTTTCGTTGAGCGGACTTAGCCTGCATAGCATATTCTGTATCCAATCTCTGTTCGATAAAATCGGATCCCATGAGCAGGGACACAGCTTCTTCTGCCGTGAAGCTTACCGGGGGTAAGAAATATCCTTCCATTAGAGAATAACCATGACCCGGAGCTCCCATAATCGGAACACCAGCCTCACTTAATGCCTGGATATCGCGATATATTGTACGTACACTTGTCTCAAATTGAGATGCCAGATCCTCAGCTCTGATCATCTTACTTCTCTGCAATTCAAGCGTAATAGCAAGCTGCCGCTCCGTTTTGTTCATGTTCTAAGCCCCCACCATTCATCATCCAAACCTAACTCATTCTATCACAGTAACTTGACCTTTAGTTTCTTGAATTAAAGCAATGGAATATCTTAAATATCAGCCGAAGATGAGAAAGTCTTAATCCAAAAAAACTGATATCCCCAAAAGGATATCAGTTTTTTATCTACTTTATATACGGTTAATTCTCTTCTTCATTTCTTACACGTACATTGCGAGCAGCAACTTATAAATCATTGCCGCGGCTTCCGCACGGGTTGTCATATTCCCTGCACGAACCGTATTGTCCGTATATCCATTCACAATTTTGGCCTGAACGGCTGTATTCAGTGCATCTTGAGCCCAAGCTGGAGTTTGCGACTCGTCAGTGAAGTTTGGTTTAATGGACGTATTGTCAGACATTCGGCTGCATGGCAGCGGCCATTCCTTTTTACCCAGTCTGGCAGACTACTGACATCCGTGTGTACAGCTCTTAAACTGGGTTTGGACCATTGTAAAATATAGATACAATTCTCTATCTGTATAAAAATAGTAGATTAACAATAATTAGAATCTAACTAATTTATCGATTTTATATACAAAAACACTTTAACTCCGACTTAAAAGAAGGTAATATATTCACATATAGGAACTAGCGTTCCCTTTTTTGGCGAAATTGGTTTCAAATTCTTTAGATATAGTTCCTAGATATTAGGTATCATTACACTGCACATGAAAGGGGGAGAATCCAATGAACGAAGTACAAATTAAAGAAATAATTGATGTCGAACTCCAGCGGATGGCATGGAGACTCCAGTATCACGGTAGGAAAGCAGCGAAGCAATATCCCTTCACTTTTGATTTCACAAGACAAGAATCCTTTGAAGATGAAATTATTGATGAGTTAAACGTCAAAGATATATTAAGCTTGATCGATAAAGAGAGTGGAAGAAAGATAATACATTCACTTTACGTGGAGGACAAAAGTGCTAAGGAAGTCTCGGTTGAAATGAATATTAGTGTTCAGGGGGTGAATAAATGGAAAAGAAAAACACTAGAGGATCTACGAAAGAAGATCTCACCCAACTACTTTTCCAAGCTAGAGCTGGAGAAGAACAGGCGATACTTAAATATTAGAACTTTATCACCCAGAAATGGAGAAATTAGCAGAAACCATTAGAATGCCAAAAGAAGATACCATACAAAGCTTACGGCTCGAACTAATCGAGTTTATTAAAATTTTTCCAACTCAATAAAATTCAAGAAAACAATACTATGGATATTTTTAGCCATAGCTTCTTTTTTTGTAACTTTTTTAATTATTGGACGTCTACATACTATAGTACATTGAGGAAGGATGAAAAATTTGAAAGCAAAAAAAAAATGGCCCTTCGTCGTAATAAGCAGCTTTGTCGTAATACTTCTGGTAATCGTCTATTTCGTTTTCTTTTCGGATTATATGAAAGGATGGTCTTCACCAGCAAAGGAACAGCAATATTACACTGGCACCATCGTTGAAATAAAAGAGCAAAACAGTAAAGTAGACGGAGACAAGGTACTTTACTCAATCGTACTGGATAATGGAGAATATCTGAATGTAACGAAAAATTCGAGGTTTTATGTTACTTCTAGTGATTTTTATCAAGCAGATGCAAAATTTAGTAAAATGCGAATCGAGGCTGATTTCGATGAAGTTAATGTAGGTGATAAAATTGAAAGTTGGACGAGACAAGTAAATAATCATTTATTTGAAATATATGAGTTAACTATCAAATAAACCATATTCCATACATATCTTCCCGGGCTCGGATCTGTACCATCTGCTTTGATCAGCTCACCATTAGCGTACACTTGCATCTGAACGGAACCATCACCATCCAAGAAAACAGCGTTATTACAACCAAGATCATCTTTAAAGAAATCTCTTAAATTGTACAGGGTTTTCCATACTGTTGATGTCACTAAGTATGCATACACACCATTGCTTTCATTTTTAAAGCCTAGTCCAGCCCGTCTTGTTGCAGCAATACCAGCGTGTACGTTCCACACTTCATCTTCGTGGATGGTCTTAAACTGGTCTTCTGTTCCAGTTAGATGAAGGCTTCCCCCACCAATAATTGTTTTGAACTGTAAATTACCAACTTGTTGCTACAAATTTGGAATAGTTGTACAGCGGGTAATTCCTGCTTTAGTAACACCATTATCGAGGTAAGTAAAAAACGTACCACGATTCCGTGTCCCCCCAGCATTGCTTCCAGGATCTTGGGTTGCGCCATCATAACTGATTGAGAGACCGCCAGTTGGAGGCGCAGTATATAGATTTGATGCAAAAAACCCCCCATTAATACCATAATTGTTTGTAGAACAAACGGGTTTCTTAATAACTTCTGAGACAATATTACTAACATGAGTCTTGATTACACGATATCCACTACTTTCAAAATAAGTATAGTTAATAGCCATTTTCTTATCCCTCATTCTTAATTTAGTAAAGACGGGGAGCAAGAGGAAACGACCGTCCCAAGCCTTTCTATCCTCTTCGTCTTTCACTAACTAAGGAGTTTTTACTGTGTAATTTGAAACCTATACTCAACTTTTTTTTAATTAATAGACTGTACTAAACGTTGGAATAAACAGAGACCATCCCTCTCAGGATGGCCTTTCATTCATTCTATTGAGATTAAATGTACATTGCGAGCAGCAGCTTATAGATCATTGCCGCGGCTTCCGCACGGGTCGTCATATTCCCTGCACGAACCGTATTGTCCGTATATCCGTTCACAATTTTGGCCTGAACGGCTGTATTCAGTGCATCTTGAGCCCAAGCTGGAGTTTGCGACTCGTCAGTGAAGCTTGGTTTTACAGCATCTTTGCTCGTTCCCGACTGTACATCTGTACTTAACTTCAATGCATTTGCCATCATTACAGCCATCTCGGCACGAGTGATCGTCTGATTAGGCTTGAACGTGTTGTCTCCATAGCCCTTCACGATTCCGGCTTGCACGGCTGCGGCAATATCACCTTTCGCCCAGTCTGGCAGACTGCCTTGATCTGCAAACGTCGTATCCGACTGAACGGACTTCAAGGCCAGTGCCTTGCTGATCAACGTAACAAACTCTGCCCTTGTAATCTTCTTGGATGGTTGGAATGAACCATCTGTATAGCCCTGGATAACGTCCATGCCAATCAAGCGGTCTGCATAGTCGGATGCCCAGTGTCCGTTCAGATCGGACAGATTTGCTGGTGTGTAACTGGACACAACAAAGGTACCCAGATGATTCACATTTGCCGATACTGTTCCTGCTGCATTCATCTTGCCACCGATGAATACCCAGCTCTGACGGGCTTCATTATAATAGTAGATTGCTGGCTGTGTTCCTTGAGGCAGCTTGGAAGCGTCATATTGCAGGATCAGTGCTACCTGATCGTTCAATGTCCGTCCTCCACTGCGAGTAATCTGTACTGCTTGGCCCAGTACATTCAGCGAAACTGCATTCTGCAATTGGTTCTGGGATACAACAGACAGTTGCAATGTATCTTTTTCTCCAATGGCTCCAGCTGGAGCGTTGAATTGCACGATGTCTTTCAAACCCGTTTGTACTGGCTGATTCGCTTCGACCCCTACCTTCACTTCAGTCGTTGAATCTGATCCCGCATCCGGGTTGGTTGGTGTGGTTGGAACGGTAGGCGTTGTTGGCACGCTTGGTGTGCTTCCACCGGAATTCCCTCCAGCGTTGCCTCCATCACTGCCTGAGCCCCCGCCGCCATTGACCGAACGGGCTTGTACGGTAACCGTACGTGTGACTTCCTGTGCAGCATTGCCGGCAATATCTTTCACGTTATAACGAAGGGTGTAGATCCCCGCTGATTGTGTGTTCACTGTCCCGTCCATCTGCACGGAACCACGGATGCCCACATTATCGGTAGCCTGTGCTCCAGGCTCGTTATACGTATCTCCCACGGTTAATGTCATCTGGCTGCTGCCTTGCAGGGTGATGACAGGAATTTCACGGTCTATTTTTACGACAAGAGGTAACGTATACGTTTGTTCCAGATCGTCTGTCGCTCTGAATAACAGCTTATGCTCTCCCGGCTCCGTTACCTCCAGAGGTGTATTCTCCGTATATGGTTCGTACGTTTGTCCTCCATCACGAGATAACTCAATCGTCGCCGAAGTGGCTGGCGCGTATACTGCGCTGGTTACACTAACCGTTACGGACTGATTCGTCCATGTATCCGTATGATACGGCTGGCTGTCAGCAGTGGTCATGTTGCCTTTTAACACCAATACCTGATTATTCGTTCCTTCCACAATGACAGTGAACGTTCTGGTATCCGTTTCGCTGCCACGTTGTACCGTTGCCGTCAATTCCAGTCGCTCATTATTCTCAGGCTGTGTAAGAAGTTTCCCCTGTGCATCCATCAATTCCGGGTTGGAGCTGGACCAGCTAATCGTGGCTCCATGTTTCCCTTCCACAGGAAGGGTAAGGTCGGAAGTGACCGTGTTCAGATTACCAAGATCAATTGCTTGAAGCGTATCTTTTACCGCCTGTGCATCACTGTAAGGTGTGGCACTCACGAAGATCGGATTGGAGTAGAACCACAGATCGCCATAGTTCTTGTCATTGATCTCATTGAAGCGAGTCGTTGCATCAGCTGTTGTAATTTTCGGATCAAGCTGTGGTTCACCATTTACGGTTTCACCTGTAACGTTCATACCCAGATTCGTACCGCGCAGACGGAAATACTTATCCTGGTCTGTGGCTTTGATCTTGTACGTAATAACATTGTAACCTTCGGCGTCTGTCGTCCAATCGTTGGACGTGAAGGTAGCCAGCACTTGGGTGGAGTCGTTGGTGTCTTTGTTATATGCGGGTGTGCCCTTCTCAGCCTTGCCCGTCACATCTCCGGCGATGAGATCTACGTGATCCACCACTGGAACTTGTCCAGCAGACGTGCCGCTGTTGATTGGTTTTTCATAATTGTTGCTCGTGGTTGGACTCTTGAAACGGATTTTCAGTTCCACTTCGTCACCTTGGGTCACACCCAGGTCTCCGCCCATTTCAGCCTGATTACCCGCTCCGGAAGCCGTGAAGTCCAGTGCGTTGATCAGATCACCGAATACGGAAAATGATTTCCCCGAACGCAGTCCTTCCAGCACGGCTTGCATTCCTGTACCATCAACCCACGAATAGGTCTTGGCATATTCGCCCGGAAAATAACCGCTGGAATTCGTGTCAATCATCTTGAAATGGTAATCCGAATTACCATAGTTCCAGAAGTGACGCCCTTCTCCCAACAATGCATCCCACAGACCGCCCACCTTGGCGACCATATAGTCCACACCGCCGTATGTACGATATTTGTATCCATCATCTGCGGTCGGATTGGCTACGTTGTAGCTTGTGTTATACCCGCCACGATCCGGTTCCATCTGGTTGCCCAGCATACCTTCGATACCAAAAACAACTTGTGGAGCCAGATCGTTGAACTCCCGGAAGTCCGCGATGGTATATTTGTTTTTGCCTCGTGAAGGGTGATTGATCATTGCATAACTCGTCGTTGGATACTTGGTTGCCAGCCAATTGATAGCAGCTAGTGCATCCTGATGAGTTGTATAGGCACGTCCACCGGTCTGATCCCAATTCGCTACGTCAGCCGCATTGAACAGGTTCGCTGCGCGATTCGTAAAACGATATTCAAATTCGTTCGCAGCTTCCAGCGCTTCGGTCGAATTCGGCTCATCTGTGAGAATCCCTACCCCAACGTGTTCATGTGTCGGCATGTCCCATTCGAAACCGGAGAAAATCGTTTTGCCTGCGTATTTGCCTGCTTCCTGAAGGGCCTTGATCTGTGGCACCTGATATTCGTTCATCCCTTTGGACATCGGAATCGATCCGCCTGGAATGTCTACTCCGTTGTGATCCCGCTTGGATAACCGCAAATGATCCGTAAGCGCGATCCAGTCCAAACCATACTTCGTCAGTCCCGCGTCAAGTACATTTTCAAGCGAATTCTGCGCATCATCGGACTCAAACGTATGTACGTGCAGATCGCCCGTTTGCCATGAACCTGTTGCCGAGCTGTTGGTTGGTGTATTATTTCCCGCATCCGCATAGGTTACCGCAGCAGGGAAAGCTCCCATGACAAGGCCCGTAGCCAGTGGTATAAGCGTAAGCATAGCAAGCATTTTCTTTCCTTTATCGTTGAACAAAATCATCCCACCACCGTTCTGAGTTGTTGTGTCGGGAGTAAATATAAGAAACTTTGAGGGCAGGGTCAACGCAATGAAAGCGCCTATTAAAAATTTGACATATCCCTGCATTACTTTACATTTCGTTAACGATTTCTTTTGCTGTGTCTATGAAGATCATGCTCTGTCATCCTCCATATTGAAGTGCTGAAATGGACTAGAGAGAGGTTGCAAGAGGGTGAAGAAAAATTCAGATTTTGTTCACCATTTAGGAAAGTTCCACCACAACTAGTGGAGCATTAGGAAGAGAATTAGCATAACAGGGGTGATGAAGAGGTATAAATGAAGGACCTTGTAAACATCTGAGGACGGAACATTTACCGAATATAGAAAAAAGAACCCACGAATGCACAGGAACAATGCGCCCTGAATCCGCAGGTACTCTGGGCTTGACTGGGTTTTGATTTAGCTTTTACATGTTTACTTTTGTGAAGGGTAAGTTAACAGGTTGTGAAATGACATCTCTCCCTAACCATTAAACCCATTAAACCGCCGAAGCATAGTGGTGAAACGTTCCAGTTCCTCTTCATTCCATCTCGATATGCGTTCATAAAAAGTTGACTCCTTCTCCTTGAGCGCACCCACCGTTGATTGTTGACCAAGCTCCGTCAAAGACAACAAAACGCCGCGCCGATCTTCGGGGTCCGACTCCTTGCTTACATACCCTGCCTTCTCAAGTTGTTTAATCAGACGGCTTACCGAACTGCGGTCCATAGCCGTCGCTTCTGCCAAAGCTGCTGCGCTTGTAGGACCGTAAGAGTACAACCACCGCACCAGATGAAAAGCGGCAGGCTGCATAGTCGCATCAAAACGCTCGGCAGATCGGACATTAAGCGCATGCGAGGCACTAATTAGTGCATGGATCTGCTCACCAAGTGCCAGTTCCAGAGTTTCTCTATCTTTGGTTTTAACCGGGTTTTCACTCATTATTGTTGTTCCCCTCTCCTCGATACATCAAAACAGGATTTTGAATATATAGTTGACAAATATCAATTAAATTATATAGTTGATTTATGTCCATTATATAATTCGACCCTATTCGTGTCAAAAGGAGACCTCATTATGAAAACAACACAACCCATTATTGTAATTACCGGAGCAACAAGTGGACTAGGGCAGCTTGCCGCCATTGAACTTGCCAAACGCGGTGCACATCTTGTGCTCACAGCCAGAAGCGAAGAACGCGCCGAGACGACCAGAAACAAAATCAGGGAGATCGCACCATCCACCAAGATCCGTGTTTTCTTCGGAGACCTATCCTTACTGAGCGATGTCAAACGTATGGGGCTTGAAATTGCAGCTGCTTATCCGCGTATCAATGTTCTTTTGAATAATGCGGGTCTTCATGCTTTTGAACAGAGAGTCACTTCCGAAGGGTTTGCCGAGATGATCGCCGTAAACTATTTGGCACCTTGGCTGCTAACGCACACGTTGCATACGTCTCTGGTTCAGGCAGGCCACGCCCGAGTCGTCAATGTTGCCTCTGAAGCCTCACGGAATCACGGCAAACTGGTGCTGCCCGATGATTTGACGGATACCGATCCCTTTACTGCACGCGGCTCCTCCTCAATCTATGGCAAAACCAAACTGCTCAATATTATGTTTACTGGCGAACTTGCCCGTCAATGGGACGGAACCGGAATCCGAGTGAATGCTTTGAATCCAGGTTTTAATGTTACGGGTCTTGGTCGGGAGTTGTGGTTTGCGAGTGTGCTTGAGCGCATTTTAACCTTTTTACACATCGGCGACCCACGGCGGGGTGCGGACATTATGACCCGGTTGGCTGTGGAGCCGAATTTCGGAGAAGTAACGGGAGGATACTTCAATGTTGGAAGCGGGGCTTCCATTACTCCTGTGTATCCGGGCGGAGATGCCGGAATGCAAAACAAGCTGTGGATAGTTACAACACAATTACTGGAGCAACGCGGTCTGTTGAACTAATCGAAAATAGAAAAAAGCCTTCCAGATAACTATCTGAAAGACTTCCACCTCTTGCCGATTCACAATTAACCAAATCGACCACTGATATAGTCCTGCGTACGCGAATCAACGGGCTCGGCGAACATATCTTGGGTCGCAGAGTATTCCACGACCTCTCCATTCAGGAAGAACACCGTCTGCTGGGAGACCCGAGCTGCTTGCTGCATGTTATGCGTAACCATCACGATGGTATAACGTTCTTTCAACTCATGAGCCAACTCCTCGATTTTGAAGGTCGAGACGGGATCAAGCGATGCCGTAGCCTCATCCATCAGCAGAATGTCCGGCTCCACTGCCAGTGCCCGTGCGATGCAGAGGCGCTGCTGTTGTCCTCCGGATAGACTTAACGCGGAACGCTTCAGGTTATCCTTTACTTCATCCCACAGGACGGCAGAACGCAGGCTCTGTTCAACGATTTCATCCAGCTTCTTTTTGCCATGAATGCCATGTTGTCGTGGGCCAAAGGCTATATTATCGTAGATGGATTTCGGAAAAGGATTCGGCTGCTGAAAAACCATACCGATCTTCTTGCGAATGGTCTCCACATGCACTTCGCCGCTGTAGATATCCGTCCCGCCTACGGCCACTTTACCCTCGATGCGTGTTCCGGGTATCCGGTCATTCATGCGGTTGAGGGTCCGCAGCAGCGTCGATTTGCCACAGCCGGACGGTCCGATAAAAGCAGTAATGGCCCGCTCCGGAATTTCAATGGAGACATCCTTAAGCGCCTGAAACTGACCGTAATATAAATTCAATTTATTGATCTCAATGATTGACTGCACAATAGTTCCTCCCGGTGTTGAAATTGATCTTGTTACTGGATCAGTCTGACACATCAGACTTGATTTTTGCGTGCATTCAGCCACAGTGGCACACGGAACAGAACATTAATGAGCAAGGCCACAAAGATCAGTACGGCCGTTGTCTTTTGCGCAATCTCCTCGGCATCCGGCACAATCGCTTCGGATTGGATGTACCACAGATGTACCGCAAGGGTTCCTCCCGGCGATAGCAAATTGAAGTCCCACATTTCCCCGGAAGTAGACACCCCTGCGGTCAGAATAATGACGGCACTCTCACCAAATGCCCGACCTGCCGTGAGGCAAATACCTGTCATGATTCCGTTTATAGCTACCGGCAGCAATACATTACGGATCGTCTGCAAATGGGTAGAGCCAAGGGCAAAGGACGCATTACGAAGTTCAACCGGAACCGCCCGGACCGATTCCTCGGTTACCCTAGTCAGCACAGGCAGATTCAGAAAGGCAAGGCTGACGGCGGCGCCCAGAATGGTAAGACCAATTTCGAAGAACTCCACAAACAGGGCAATACCGAACAATCCAAAGATGAGGGATGGAACAGACGACAGTCCCTCCACGCAAATCCGCACGATCTCCATAAGTTTGTTGTTTGGAGCAAATTCCGCCAGATAAATCCCGGCCGCCATGCCGATGGGAATGGAGATCAGGAGGGATAGAATTAGCACATAGAACGAGTTGAACAGCGCCGGCCCAATCCCTCCTCCTTCTTCAATCTCGCTTGGAACACCATATAGAAAGTCCCAGCTCAGCAAAGGCAGCCCTTTTTCCAGAAGAAGAAATAACAGTCCGACAATGAATAAAATGACGACAATTCCTACACCCCATACCATGCCCGTAAAAATCCGGTCCATCAGCGTGGATGCACCTCTGCGTTTGCCGAACGAATAGGCGGGGACAGCGTTCGCCTGCTTCCTCATACTCATGAGTAGCGTCCCCCTTTCTTCTGAAGCATTCTTACGGCTACAATCATCAAGATGGAAATGGCAAGCAGGATAAAGCCCATCATGTACAGCCCGTGATTCCAGGTGGAATCGAATTCAACACTTGAGATTTGCATAACGATATTACTTGTCAGCACCGCTGTTGGCGTAAACAGACTGTTAGCGAGCTGTGCCGTATTGCCGATGACCATCACCACCGCCATCGTTTCTCCAATGGCACGAGTCATCCCGAGAATGACGGCATACATGATTCCGCCTCTTGCAGCAGGCAAAACCACACGAGTTATAGTTTGGAATCGGTTCGTACCAAGTGCATAAGCTGCATCCCGGTATTTGTTCGGTACAGCAGATATGGCATCATCACTGATCCGGCTAATGGTAGGCAGCACCATAATCGTCAGAACGATGGACGCTGCGAGCAAACCGTCCGCCAGATCATGTCCACTGATATCCCTAAGCCAGGGGATGAGAATCGTCAGTCCCAAGAAACCGTATACCACAGAAGGAATCCCCACTAATAGATCCAATACGGGTCGCAGAATATGGCGAAGCCATTTTGGCGTCATTTCGGCCAGAAACACCGCAATGATGACGGAGATTGGAATGGCAAACAGCATCGTGAGCCCCGTCAGTGCCAGCGTTCCCAGAATAAAGGTCAGCGCACCGTAATGCTCATTTTCCGGGTCCCAGTTGGTAGAGAAAAAGAATTCGCTGAGCGAAACATCCGCAAAGGTCAGAACACCCGTACGAAGCATAAGGACCAGAATGCATAACAGAACTAGACAAACGAACAATGTACTGCCAATACAGACCATGCGAAACAGTTTATTGGACCATCTTAAACGCGCCTTACGGTCAAACCGGGTTCCCGATCCGGGAGCCTTGCCGATGCTTGAACCAAGCTCACTCGGAGCAGGGCTGTTCGTGGATGGATTTAAATCGATCATGAAGGGCTCTTCCTTTCACATAGAGAAGCCAGCTTGGCGACCGTGCGCAGAAGCTGGCTATCCCTTTCCTTATGAAATGCGAGAATGATAAACGTTCGCAGCTTTCGTTATTTAACGGCAGCAAGCGGAATGAATTTCAGTTTTTTCAGGGAACCGTTCTGGAACTTGCTGCTTTGGATATACTCGATGAACGCTTTGGTTGCTCCCGTAGGCTGACCTTTGGTCATGTAATATCCAATGCCCCATACTTTGTATGTTTTGTTCAGGACGTTTTTCTCTGTTGGTGCCACGCCATTGATGGATACAGCCTTCATTTTGCTAGTCACGTACGGAAGGTCAATATAACCAATTGCATTTGGTGTTGTTTCAATGGTTGTTTTCATATCACCGCTGGAGCCAACCTCTTTGTAGTTGTCCCCTTTGCTCATGAAATCCTTGCCATCCAGAGCTTTTTGTTGGAAGTTAACCCGTGTACCGGAACCAAATTTACGGTTAACCACAACGATGTTGGCATCCGATCCGCCAACTTCCTTCCAGTTGGTCACTTTGCCAGAGAAGATGTCCTGCAGTTGTTTTGTTGTCAGATTGCTTACACCCACATTGGTATTAACGACAGCTGTGAACACTGTTACAGCTACCGGATTGGCTACCAAGCCATCAAATTTTTTGAAGCCAGGTACATCTTTGGATGCATCCCAGTCTACAGCGCCAATGTCCGCGATCCCTTTACGAACGGATTGAGGACCTGTGATGGAACCTGCTGCAGAAGCCGAGATTTTAACTTTTGGATTATCTTTTTTGAATTCGCTGGCAGCTTGAAGTGTCAGCGGAAGCAATGCCGAGGAACCGTTAATGACAATTTTACCTTTCTCTGTACTCTTGGCAGCTGATGCTGTCGTTGCGCCACCAAGTCCACCAATCAGAGATACAGCCATAAGCATTGCTGTGAAGGGTTTGATCCATTTTTTCATGTTAATTAAACTCCTCTCGAATTAAAAAGCTTGTGATCATATTTGATATCAAATATTACTTCGTAACGGC
This sequence comes from Paenibacillus sp. E222, assembly GCF_013401555.1. Classification (NCBI taxonomy): domain Bacteria; kingdom Bacillati; phylum Bacillota; class Bacilli; order Caryophanales; family Paenibacillaceae; genus Paenibacillus; species Paenibacillus sp. E222. Next base: position 2,980,697 of record NZ_CP058552.1, on the reverse strand, counting down.
TCTCCAGCTTCCGCCAGCTTGTACCAGAACACGGCCGTTCTCGACCACAGAGATTTGTGATCCGGCAACCGCGATAGATGATACATCGGAAGATACCGTGTACAGCTTGGTTTGTTTTCCGGTTACCGGGTCGATTGAAAGGATCACGCTGTTGCTGTCATCCTGGGCCGCCAGTACATACAAGGTTCCACCAGACAAAATAGCTTGTTCTACATCGTACTCGGTGTACACCGGCGTAGACTTTTGAGATGAATCCACAGACAGCAATGATGCTTTACCATCTTCGGAAGGTACACTCACGTAGTAGGCTTTTTGTCCGTCAGCAGACCATACAAATACCTTGTCGTCGGTTGATGTTGTGAGCTTCACAGCCTCCGGTTTTGAATTTTCTGTGTTATACGAAAATATTTGCTGTTGATTGGATGAGAAATCAATGGAGACATTGTCTTCATCCACATTCGTTGTATCCGAAGTTACGGTACCAAGGGTGGTTACGGTATAGATGAATTTCTTGCCGTCAGCAGAGACATTCAGGTTTTCCTTATAGTCCACCTTGTCTTCGACCACTTTCGTAATCGCGCCATCTGCCAGATTCAGCTTGGCAATCACGGACCCTTTATCCCCTTGCAGGAAGTAGATTGCACTCCCGTCAGCAGACCATACCAATTCAGGCTTGATGCTGTTGTCGCTCGTGATCAGTTTGGAAGCCTTGGTCTTCAGATCAATAACATAAACGGCTCCTTCGGCATTCGTGTAAGCCGCTTGATCACCACTTGGCGAAATAACGAGATCCGATCCACCGTCTGTCGTTAACAACAACTCATATTTGCCGCTTGTTGTATTCACGAGATAATCGTTTCTGCCATTGTTGTCACTCTTGGAGACAATCAGCTTATCCGCTCCGGCAAAACGAGGATTCTCGACTTCATCGATCAAGGATACCGTACTGATCTCAAGCAGTCCGTTTCGCTTGACAATCGTACCGCCAAAGCCCGACACCAGTGGACGAAGAGCGATGTAACTTGTACCACCGATGATGGTGACCGGTTGATTCAAATTCACTTTCACGTCATCTACAACGATTTGTTTGCTATTGTTTTGGAGCGTCACGCTGTGATCATTCAGCTTGATCACCGTCGTTCCGCTATGTACTTCGGCTTGTGCACCGATGGCTTTGATCACATCACGAAGGGAAACGAGTGTCTCGCCATTTTTAACGATGGAACGAACGACGACGCTGTTACCGTTTATTGTAAGCGTGGAATTTTGCACCTGAGCTGCATTAGCCGCAGGTTTCACTGCAGGAGCAGCCGATACTGCACTAACCACAGAAGTACCTAACACTGTTGCTACCATGGACACCACTAACACCTTTTTCATTGACATTGGCTCTTGTCACCCTTCTCTATTCCATTTAGATTGCCTTGTTTTGTCATGCCCTGCTGTCTGGTATTCTGCATGTATCGTCTTTATGAGAGCTTGTCCGGCTCATCCCCCCAAACTTCCACGTTCATAGTAAAAATGACCTATCACGATTGTAATTATAGGAGAGATTTGTAAACGGGAAATCCTGGAATTGTTAACGAATTGTCAATGTTTTCATAAACACAAAAAGAGTCGATGGAATATGATCCATGACTCGTTTTTTTGAGAGTTAAAATGCGGCTCCAGTATCAGAACATGTCCATTCTTCAGACCTCAATCTGTTCATATAACTGTCTCGTGACAAGGGAGGGCTGAATGTTAAGCTCGGTCAATCTTTCTTTGAGATTGCGATAGATCCGCAACACATGATCGTGTTTGCCCATGTACAAGTACGCCTGCATGGCACGACGATAGGCTTCTTCTTCATATGGCGATTGACTGATTGCACGTTCTGCTGCCTCTGCTGCTTTTCTGCCGTTATGGGAATCCAGATATTTCTCGGAAAGCTTCAGATTAAGCTCCAGTGAAAATTGCTCCAGCCGATGACTTAGCTCCACTATCCATGGGTAATCCTCCTGAGGTAACAGTTCGTCTTGATACAAATGTAAGGTTTGCTCGATTAGAGATATCGGCATATCTACTTCCTGCTCCATCCTGAACGAAATGTCCAGAAAATCATATACGTCTGCTCTGATCCGTTCCTTATCCAGGATATAGTGCTCACTTTTATATCTCAACAAATGTTCAATACCCATGTTACGTAAGTTTTTCCGTAACAGGCTCACACAGGTGTGCAAATAAATTTTGGCTTTCTCATAAGGTTCATCAGGCCATAACTTCTCGATAATGCGATCCCGGTGAACTGCACTTGTCGCAGGGTTATTCAGCAGCAAATAGGCAAAAAGCTCCTTCTCTTTGGCTGTTCGCCACATCATCGTCTTTCCATTAGTAATTGCAACACGGAAAGTTCCAAGCAATTGGACAAATAACTTGTCCGTATTATCCGTGTTGACGACAACGGGCTCCGAGGGTCTGTTCTTTTCCTTTGTCAATCGCTCAATGGTCCGTGACAAGCGCTCCATCTCGATCGGTTTGAGCAGGTAATCCAATGCTTCATGTTCGAAAGCGGCCACAGCATACTGATCATAGGCAGTCGTGAACACGATCAAGGCATCCGGTTCCACCTCGTGTATGTTCGCCGCCAACTCCAATCCGCTCATTCCTGGCATCTCAATATCCAGAAACCAGATGTCCGGGTGAATGTTCCGAAGTGCAGCAAGCGCGTCGAAGCCATTTGCCGCACGCCCTGCGACGTGTACTTTACCTGTTCGAGCAAGGAACATTTCCAGCATATTCAGAGCATGCGGCTCATCGTCCACCAAATAGGCCTGCAACACGGTACGTCCCCCTCTGTTTTAGTTATCAGCATTGTGCATAATTCGTAATTCGATTCCTACCGCTCTCGGGTAAAAAATAGAGACGAACAAAATCATTTCGATCTATATCTTTCTGATTGGAAGACGCTAGGGGATTGATGCAAAATGCTCTCAATATTGATATGGAAATCTAATGGTCACCTTGGTACCTACACCTTGTTCACTCTCGATCACAGGCGCTTGTCCATTCATATGTTTCAGTCGTCTCTGTACATTTTGCAGGCCAATGCCTTGTTCTGCATGACTTCTGTTCATCATAAAAGCAACCTGCTTACCAGACATGCCAACACCATCATCCTCAACCACCACCTGAACGCTATCCTCATATCTTCGAATGAACAAGTGGACGGTTCCGCCGTCAATCTTCTTGGATACGCCATGTCGAATGGCGTTTTCCACCAGCGGTTCGATCAGGAGCGGCATGACTTTACAGGAAGATAACGAGCTGTCCACGTCCAGTTTAACCTGAAGTCGTGAACCAAATCGCTCCTGCTCTATCTCCACATAGGCTCGAATTAACTCCATCTCTTTACTAAGCGGAATCAACTCCTCCGTGTTATCCAGATGGAAGAGTATACGCAGATAACGACTGAAGCTGCCTAGCAATTCCCCGGCTCTCGGTCCATCCGTAAAACATAACGACATGATGGTGCCTAGTGCATTATATAGAAAATGCGGCTTAATCTGTGAACGCAGAAAGGCCATCTCGTTATTCGCCGCTTCTTTCACCAGTTGCTTCATGCCAAGCAAGGTATGTATCCGGACAAGAATTTCGCCAGCATCCAGTGGACGGGTAATAAAATCATTGCCGCCGGCCTGAATGCACGCCTCGATATCTGCTGGTGTACTGCGCATGTTAATAAACAGAATTGGTAAATCTACCTGACTGAACTCCATCCGAACCTGCTTGCACAGCTCATACCCGGTCACCTCAGGCAGCATGGCGTCGACAATCACAAGATCGGGCAACTTCCCACCAGCCAGAGCAGTCCGAACCTTGACATCAGAGTCTGCGAAGCTCAGATGAAAGCCTTCTGTAGTAAGCAATGTATTTAATTGTTCCATATCTACGAGATCAGATGTCGCAATTAATACGTGGGCTGAAATCACGCTTCCCACCTTTTTCTCCTCCTTCCCATCAGTCTCCTGTGTTGCGGCTATCTCCGCCAAATTTTCCATATTGGTGCTAGCTGCACAAGGAAGCTCAATCATGATTGATGCAGCTTCATCGTTCATCACGAGTTTCCCTCTCATTGCACCGACCATTTCCGCTGCAACAGCAACCCCCGCTGCAAGCTCATCCGCTTGCTGTAGACCAGGGTCTGCACCCTGACTATGTCCAGTACTCCGATCTGAATCGGCTTCCATACGAAGAATAATTCGCACATGATCCAGATGCCTTTCGCACGCCAGTACCAGCTTACCATTATGATGTTGTCCCATCATGTGGTAGACCAGGTTATACAGCACTTGCAGCAGCCTGCTCTCATCCGCCATGACGTAGCGTGCTTCAGGCTCCAGCCTGCGAATCATAACAATGCTTTTGCCAGAAGCCAAAAATCCTAGCACTTCCGTAACCAGTGAAAGGCAGGATACCAAATCAACGCTCCCCATGGAGAGCTTTATGCTGCCATCCCTGAATCTGGATATATCGATCAGATCATTGACCAGATTGGACATCCGGTAAGCCGTATTGCGGATAAGCTGAAGCTTGCCCCGGATCTCCGATTCATTGGTACGTCTCAGTGACGTTGTCAGAAGGGAACGGGACAGATGAATAATGCTATGGAGCGGCGAGTTTAACTCATGCGAAGTCAGCAGCAAGAACTCATCCTTGGCTTTGTCCGACAGTTGAAGTTGATGGGTCAGTTGCTGCATTGAAGCATATGCCTGCGTGTATTGATAGATCAGTAACATGGCAAAGACACACAAAATCACAAGTGTAGTACAGTTCAGCAGCACCTGGCTGATCGGGTACCATGTCACAATGATTCCAAGCACATAATTGACCAGCATAAGCCAGATGCAGATGATCAGCAATTGCGCCTGGGAGCGCCTCCGGTTACCGTACCTTGCCCGAACATACTGATGTATAATAACCATGAAAGCCACTGCATAGGCACACAGATTAATCGCGTACATACTCTCCTGAATATAGGAGTAGACACGAAATGGTGCCAGCGCAATAAATGCCAGATAGACAGTCAGTACCATGCTGGGTACCTGAAGCCACCTTTTTAACACGGGCGCGAGATCAGGAGTAAGTCTCCAGGTAATCATGCTGACAATCACAGACACTCCGTATACCGATATGTATTTCAATTTATACGCCAACTCAAAAGGAATGTCTGGCAGCAGCTGCAACAGCAAACGCTCCCCATTGGTCACTACCGTCAAGGCAAAACCGATGAAGAACAGCGCATACAACAGCTGATTTCCATCCCGATGCAGGCGAACATACAGATACAGAAACAACAATCCAAAGATCACCACAACGCCTATAATCAATAGCTCAAGTCCGGATTGAATGATCGTTCTTGCTTCCATGTGACTGCCTGCTCCCAGATCCATCGAATTATAGATGCCGCCACTACGAAAATCAAAATTGGCTACCTGCAGCACAACTTCAATCTCTGTACGTTCAGGGTGAAAATAGATCGTATAAGGTTCATTGCGAGGTACGTACGATGTGGCAGATGTTCCCGGCTGACCGGAACGACTCATCAACTTGCCATCCACATACATCGCATCCGCGAAGCGAACATAACGTTTGGCAATGGCCAGCATTTCATCTTGCGGCACATTTCGCACAATCAAGCGGTAGGTTCCATAACTTTTGCCTTTCATGGGATATCCATGACTGTTTCTCTCGTCGTCCCAATTACCTGGCACTTGCATCATGACAGGTTTATTATGCGTGCTATGAATCTGCTGTGGTGAGAGCAACTGTTCCGGATAGAACTCCCACTCTCCATCCAGCGGTATGACGGATAGGCTCGTCCACTCCATACCTGCCAAGTCCAGAATGCCCTGCCTGGCCACAGGCTTTTCGTGTCCACCTGAGATCTTCCATGTAACCACTAGCGCAAGCAGCAGGGTCATGAGTCCGATCCCTAACATAAATCGATCCGTTCTGATGACTGTCATCTCTCTTTCTCCAGTAAACGTCTGTCTTGCAGCATAGCGTTATTTTCCCACTCACACCTGAAGCTGTCCATCCTTTTTGCAAACCACAATGTAACGATGAAAAAAAGGCATCCGCAGATGCCTCCTGGACTTCATCTGATGCTGCTTGTCCCCAGTTGAAGAGGGGCAAGCAGCATCAGCACTCACCATTTTAATTCTGAGATGCAGCCTGAATTGCGCCGTAAGCCCAATGACCCACAGGTACATCCTTCCATCTCGATGCACCGGACAGATCAGGCTCGATCTTCACCAAACGATTCAGCAAAGTAACGGCCTCCGCTCGTGTCACAGCATCGTTCGGACGGAATGCTCCGTCTTGCGACACACTCATGATCCCTGCTGCCAATACACGCTGAACTGCTTCGCGTGCCCAGTGCTGTGTAAGATCCGCAGCTTCATTTGGCACAGCCGTTGTTGCTGCAGTTGCTTCTGCGTTTACATCCGCAGCTGATTCTTGAATTTCCAAAATTCGTTCAATGATGACAGCCATCTCGGCTCGTGTGATGGAACGCACCGGCATGAAATCCCCGGAAGCGTTACCACGCATGTAACCTGCTGCAGTCGCCTTTGTAATCGCTTCGCGTGCCCACTCGGCAACAGGCATATCCCGATAGGATGTACTGAGCGTAACCTCTTCACTGGCAGACGGCAGTATTCGAGACAATAAGGCAGCCATTTCAGCACGCTGAACTACCTGATTCGGTCTGAACGTGCCATCCGCATAACCTTGAATGTAGGCTGATGTATTGCTGCCATTCATGAGAACAATGGAAAATGTGCTGAACTTGGTGACTTCAAACTCAATTCCCGGTTGATCTGTTCCATTAAACTTAACGATTTTCCCCTTAACGAGCTCCTTCGTTCCATCGCTATGTTCAATAAATACTTGCAGCTTGTCCAGTTCCTTCTGCGTCAGGTTCATATCTCTGATGGGCAGCACAACCGTCACTGGACGACTGCTCATATTCGTCTCGATGGTCATTGGACGACCTATCAAGCGGAAATCAGCGGTATTGGTTGACTGTTTGACGAATAATGGATCTTTGTGGATACGTTGCTCTACCACTTCACGTCCTGCTGCATCCTTGATCGGCACAAGGTGGAAGTATACTTCCGAGTCCAGTCCCTGTAAAGTATTCGGCGAAAGTTGCAGGGATGCGTTATCCGTTTCAATATACAGATTCATCTTCTCGTCTGCCATCAGTGAAGCAGACTTGGCAGGCAGTTTCACATTCAGCTCGGATACCTCGTCCTTCTCATCCGGAATCAGGATTCGGGCAATATTCGAACCGGCCTTCTTCAGGCTTGCAATTGCACGAGAAGTCTGCTCGGCAGTTAGATTCACCTCGTCTTTTTTGCGTCCATCTGCCCCAGTTGTTCTTTCAATCGTTGTTGCCGAGACAACGGCAGTTGCATTCCGCTCATTGGTCACATTTACGGTAATCTTCTCGGAAGTGCTTGCAGGCGTGGATGGTGTTGACGAACCACCGGATGAACTTCCTGAACCGGACGAACCCGGATTGGATGGCGTTGTTGGTGTTGTTGGTGTTGTTGGTGTTGTTGGCTCACCAACGACCGTGATATCGCCTGATACTGCCTGTTTCATCATTTCAATCCCATCGGTATCCGTCACGGTGAAGTTTTCGAGTAGCGTCTCGTTGACGAACTGCACCGGATACACACCTGCGACAGCACTGGAGGTGATCTTGAATTCAATATTGAACAACGTTTGGTAGTTCTCGGATGCTGGAATAGGACTCAGTCCTCCATTTTCATCACTCCAGCCCACGATAAGCGATCCTGTCTCATTATTCGCATGATGTCGTATTCCCGGACTGCCTGTAACATCAGTCACCTGCAAAGCTGCAGGGTTGAACTTCAGACGTACCCCATAAGAGCCAATCGGTTGAGAAAGCACCGCCGTATCAACCGTTAGCGTTACCTGGTCACCTGCTTTTCCTTCTTCTGATCCGATATAGACAACACCATACCCAACCGGCTTCTCATCGGCCAGCACAGTAACTTGCCCATTTTCCCCAGTCACCTGAAACGGATCATATTCCACTACCAATGCGCCCGTATGCAAAGTTACTGAACTTGGACCGGTAGTCGCATTCTCCTTGATTTTGAAATGAAGGGAATATAATGCCGCAGATTCCTGAATGAAATTTTGTGTCGTCATGATCACTGAAATATACCCTGGAGCAGACGTATCTTCAGTCAGGCTGACCCCCTGATAATTTTCATAGGCTTGGCGGTTTACAACCTCGTCCCCTTCAACGAGTTCAAGTACAGCCGAATCATAGGCAAAGGACAATTCAGAGTGAAAAAAAGAAAATTCTGAGCCTTTTGAATCATAGGATACAGGTACTTCGACGATGTCTCCTGGTTTACCGGATACTTGACCAATATGAATTACAGGATCTACACTGGCCTGTGCCTGAGGAAGCCACGAAAAGATCATGGAGACCATAAGCAGCGCAGCCAGAATAGCCTTGATGGATCGTTTCGATTTTGCTGAAATTAAAGATGAGTTATGATGTGACAAAGTATTCACCCCTTCCTAGTTTTATGAGTTGATCCCCAAGTAAACGCCCATAATCAGCGCTGAATCCTTCGCATCCAGTACACCATCATCATTCATGTCCAAAGCTTCAATCTGACTCGGTGTTAACGTGATTAAACCTTTGATATATTTATTCACCAATAAGGCATCTGCAGGTGTAATCACACCGTCTCCATTCGCATCACCTTTAATTCGCAGCATGATCGTTACCGTTGCTTCTTCGGAGAAATCACGGCCATCCTTCGCCTGCCAATTGAACGTAACTTTTTCTCCCACCGTTGGAGCTATAAATTTCAGGTGAGCCAATTCAGTGACAGGAATCACTTGATTTTGCGTTACGTCTGTATCATTCAACTGTAACTTGCCACTCAAGGGCAAGGAAGTAATACGAATATCAGACAACGGTTCCCCATCGGCATCGGCAAAGTTATATTCAAAATCCTGCTTTGAAAAGATAACGGGCTGCCCTACCTTTATCGTTTTTGAGAACGAGCTCACGGTCGGGATCTGATTAATGTCCCACGCAAGTTCCAGAATTCGATTAAAGGTTCCGTTTGGATTGAATACAACAATCCGGTCATCCGCTGTATCCGCCATATAGACTTCCCCACCCGGACCAACCGCAATTGGGTTCCCTGCACGAATTGGATGTTCTGGGCTTGAACTTAACCACGGGCTCAGTACAGGCCGATTAGTATAGGTCGCTCCTTCGTAGCTTGTCCGCATAATTTGATCGTCGGTCACAACGTATAATAGCTTGTTTGCTGAATCTGCGGCCAAATCTCCGTAATTAATTGAATTGTTAAAAATATTGGTTATATCCTGAAGGATAACCCCTCCTGATTGGGTATACCACCTTGACTTATTGTCTCCTCGTATCACACTAGAATTTTCTGTGTAACCTCCACTGCCTCCGCTCGTTCCTGAACCATCTAAATAAATGGTGGATAACCAAACAGAGCTCTGTGGATCATTTCCATTCTTACCATATGAGCTATAAGCCATGATCAGATTATTCTTATTATTTTGCTCAATCATAGCCATACTTTTTATGTACGGTTGCTTCGCATCATCTGCAGCAGGTTGAAGTGAAAATTTGGACATCACATCGATGTATGGCGAGTGCACTGTACCGTCGGGGTTAAAAATATGTACCTTGGCCGCTGCTCCTGATTCCGCTGCATAGATTAAACCATTGGGTTCTACGGTGGCAGCCGTCAGATGGTTGACCACCATGGTGGATAAAACCACACCTCCCGCTGTTGCACGGATGACACGATCGTTCCCGCTGTCTGCGATTAGCATTTCGGTTTTCCCATCAGCCGTTTTATAGAACTCAATGTCCTTAGGTTGACTTAGCGAAATAGGAACCGCAGCAGCCAGTGCCGATGAAGATGGAAAACTCACGCTTGTGAGTAATGTAATGACAAGGGCAAGTACACTCCATTGTGTAAAATTCACTCTTACATCTTTTCCAGTATATAGATTCAAATGGTCTCCTCCTTAACCTTTCTAATTACGTACTATTTCAATATACATAGCAGTTCTTAACAATCACTGAAAACTTAAGAAGCAAAAGAATAGGAAGGAAGCCCTATTTCTTCATATAAAAACGATAGGAATTAACGGAAAATCCGTTTATCCCTATCGCTAATGTTTTTTCATATAAAATTAGATATGCCAATGCAACTGATTGCTTCGTTTTACCTAACGAAAAGTTTCATCAACACATTAAAAATCGGATTCACAATATAACCTGTCGGATGGATCGAATACCTCTTACCCGAGTTTAGGCTATTGATCTTCTCCATTTCCTCAGCCGACAGCTTAAAATCAAAGATTTCACTATTCTCTCTGATCCGCTTTGGATTGGATGATTTGGGAATCAGGATAACGCCCCGTTCCAGGTGCCAACGCAAAATCACTTGAGCCACCGTCTTATGGTGATGATCAGCGATTCCCTTCAATACCGGATGCTGCAATAACACTTTATTCCCCTGTCCCAACGGACCCCACGCCTCATGCAAAATCTGATGTTGATTCATATAGGCACGCAGTTCGTTCTGCGGAAATTCCGGGTGCGTCTCGATCTGGTTGATCATCGGCAAGATTTTCGCATGCTTCCTTAATTCTTCCAGATGCTGAATCTCAAAGTTCGCGACCCCGATGACTCTGATCTTGCCCTCCTCATATAATTCCTCCATGGCTTTCCACGTTTCGATATACTTGGGCGAAGCAAAATGGATTAAATACATATCGAGGTAATCGACACCCAGCTTGTTTATCGTTTTCTGGAAAGCTTTCTGGGTCGCTTCATAGCCATGATCCGTATTCCAGACTTTCGACGTGATGAAGAATTGCTCGCGCGGAATTGGACTATGCCGGATTTCTGCTCCCAGCGCTTTCTCATTCCCATAGATCCGGGCAGTATCAAAATGTCGGTACCCGACCTGAATGGCCTCGCGAGTCGCTGTTGTAAATTCTGCTTCTTTCGTTATTTTGTAAACCCCAAAACCCAGTTGAGGAATGGGAACCCCGTTTCTGGCTTCAATCACTTTAGTATGCAAATTCATTTTGATTGCTCCTCTCAAAATAACGAAACATACTTGATATTTCTTATATCTAGTTTAGTCCAAAAAAAGAGGTTAACCCTTTCTTTCTTCATGAAACAGATCGGTTAACCGTATGTCTTTTAAATAATTCTGCATGGCGATCTCCGCGCCATCAAGATGGTGAATAATCTTTTGTTTCACGTCGTCCACATCTTGTCCCTGGAGTGTTACATCGGTATGAACTTTAAACAAGTCTTTGCCGGGTTCAACCGCCAGGAATACATCCAGCATCGTGATTTCCGATAACGGCTGAGCAAGCAAGATGCCGCCCTTGGCACCTTCTTTAGCCATCGTCAGTTTGGCGTTATTCAGGTTGCGAATGACTTTTACTGTCGTAGGAACCGGAATATTTAGCTGCTCCGATATCAACTTGGTGGACAAATAATTCGAACAGTTCTCCTCGGATAGAGCGTGAATATAGAGCAGAATCGAGATTCCCTGTGATAAGGCTGTAGAGTATGCCATAGCATTCATCCTAACTATTTCTTTTCTAAATATACTATATATCTTTTATGTTTAGTTAGCAACTATCAGCCTACTCCCACTCTACCCTCGATTTCATCGCTGCATATTTACTGGGAGTGATACCTACAGCAGCCTTGAAAGACCGACTGAACAGATGAATACTCGAAAAGCCAACCTCCTCGGCAATCCGGGTTAAATTATGTGTTCCTTCAATAATTCTTTTCTGGGCCTGCTCTATTCGGATATGTGTCACATATTTGTGAAGGGTAATGCCCAGCTTGCTTTTGAACAAATGCGATAAATGGTTCGTCGATACACCGACATATCTACTGATGGCAACATTATTTAATTGAGGATCGGCGTAGCATTCATGAATATAACGAATCGACTTTTCAATGAATGCCCATCCCTTGGTCATGTTCCCCTCTTGGTCCTGATCAGCGGATTGATTTTTGAAAAACAGATGTAGCAACTCCAAACATATGGATTTCGTGATTAAAGAAGATCCTCCCCGCTTTTCCTGAAACTCCTTATGCATGAGCGCAAATCTCTTTTTCCATTCGATTCGATCGGCTAACTGCAAATGAGATATTGGGCGTATGGAAGCCAGCATCATTTCCCTATCCGCCAGATCGGGACTTTCACGATGAGCTGCACTCGTATTCTTCAATAAACTACGCTCTTCCTCATAGTACAGATCAAAATGAAAAATATACTGAATCAATGGCTGCGTGGAGGTGGACCGAATGATATGAGACATGAATGGATGCATCAGCACAATGTCGCCTTCTTTGACCAGGTATTTCACGCCACTCAAGAAGAACTCCGCTTCCCCTTGTTCGATGTAGGTATACACATGATCGTGGTCTATCCATTCCCCTGCCAAAGAAAATGATTCCGTCACTCTTGCCGCTCTTACGAATGGCGAAATGCTGTTCATCCATGCCTCATACACATGTATTCCTCCCCGCTGACTTCTCACTGATCCGGTTATATTGTCGCAAACACTTTATCGAAGCCTGCCTTGGACTTGGCAAACAATTCACTTGAATCGACGGTTGGCGTTGGTGCCAGCACCTCTTGAGATACAACGCCATTGTATCCAATGGTCTTCAGGTTCTTCAAGAATCCCTGCAGATCAATTACTCCCTCGCCAGGGTATAAACGCTCATGATCCAGCAATTCTTCAATGGGCAGATCATAAGCATCATTGATATGAACATGGACAATCTGTTCCTTCTTAAGATCCAACACCTCTTCGATCTTTAATCCATTTGTATGCCAATGATAGGAATCCACCAATAAACCTACATTCGGAGCATGAATTGTTTCGATCCAGTCAAGCGTATCCTCCACACTCCAAATGAATGGATTCTTCCATTGAGTGCGCAGATGATGGCAACCCACAAACTCCAGGCCTAGCCTTATTCCATAAGCGTCCAGAATATCTGCACACAATCTCAATCGTTTGGTAGCTGCCGCCATAAATGATGCTGCTGGCTGATCTGTGGAAGGTAAAATATAGGTACAACAGCTGTAACAGTTCAATGCAGCAGAGGCTTCTGCCATTTGAACCAGCGATTGAAGTCCTTCACGAAACTGTTCATCTGTGGTTCTCCAGTCTACGGTCAGATCGGATGAACCGATGATCACCTGATTGCTTTCCAGCAGGTGTATAGCCTGTTCCTTGCCAACCTCTTCAATCAATGAGAGCGGATTCAAATCTACAGACTGAAATCCGTATTTTGCAGCATTCGTAATATATTGTTCATTGGACTCGATGTTCCCCAAGCCTGCTCTTGTTAACCCTCTAATCATCCCAATCTCCTCCTAGGACCAGTCAAACAGTACACCGTTATACTGGTCTTTATTCATTCTCAGGCCCTCGTATGCTTCCTGCGCTTGATCCGGCTTCATCACATGACTGATCAATGGTTCGATATGCAGCTTGTTCTTTAACATCAGTTCAAATACAATGTTCGAATTTCTCACCAGGGAATGCTTCACGAATTCGTTCGGCTCAACCGGGAAGCGCCATTCATGTGCCCCCTTAAACGTAATGCAGCCTCGTCCATACAGGTGGCAGTAGTTCAATATATCGGTGACATCCGTGTTATATTCGCCTCGTGGACTGCCCAGGAAAATAATCTCTCCCAGCTTCCCGATCCACTCCAGACTCTGAACACCTACACTGGGTACACCCGTCGCCTCAATATGAGTGGATACCCCTGCTCCATTCGTTAGGGCATGTATCTTTTCTTTTACTTTATCTTCTCCGCCATGGAGCGTATAGTCAACCCCACATGTCTGGGCAGTTCGAATTCGTTCTGGTGAGAGGTCCACGCCAATCACAGTTGCCCCTTGAAGGCGTGCCAATTGAGCCGCCAGATTCCCTACCAATCCAAGCCCCGTCACGCCAACAACATCCCCAAGTTCAATATTGGATACACGAACGGAGGTGAATGCCACGGTTGCCATACGGGTGAAGGGAACCCACTTCAAATCCAAGTGCTCAGGTACCTTGATGAACACATGATCTGTGGATACCACTTGATATTCAGCATGTTGACCATAATGGAACACAGCGTCCCCGGGCTGAACATCGTGTACACCCTGTCCCACCTCGATCACTTCACTTACACTTGCATACCCCGGACATACGGGGAGCTTGGCCCACTCTTCTTTTCCCGATAACATGGCCAACTCCGTTCCCGGACTGATGAGGGAATAGATCAATTTTACCAATACGTCCTTCTCCCCTAGAGCTGGCAAAATAAAATCCTCTTCTACCGTTTCCACTTGCAGCGGACGAGCAAACATGATCTTTCTATTCTTCATCACCTTCACTCCTTTCTTATCTTTTCAACTACAATATAAGACTTTTCATTAACATTGTCTTTGATTGCAAAACCGATTTTTTATCTAAAACAACGATTTTAAAACCTTTGTAAGCGAATCCAGCATAAACGTAAAAAGACTCACAAGATCCAATGATCTGTGAGCCTCATATTCAATCCTATTCAGTCGTAGTCTGATACAATGCGGTCCCCCCATTAGAAGACGGGATATTTCAGGGATATCCAGCCGTCATTGAAACCGGATTGGCCACATGATTCCTTTTTTGCTAATTTCACAGCTACACTTGTCACTTCTCAACCGCCAACTACGGCTGCAACCCATGAACCTCAAACTCATAGATTCGGGCTGCCGTATCGCCGCCCTGCGTCGGTTTCAGCACATTCACCTTCACATAACGAGCCTTGACCAGCGTAATTGCATCCGAGGTTTCGGCTGCGGTATTCCCCTGTACATGAACTACATCAGACCAATTCACGCCATCAGCGCTGACCTGGATCGAATAGTCGCTCGTATTAAAACCAGACCACTCCCCACCACTCTCCGCATGTTTGATGACAAAACCACTGATCTGATGTTCTTCGCCAAGATCCACTTGCAGCCAATGCTGCTGGTTCCCCAGTGCGCACCACTTGCTGTTGCCCGTCACCTTGCCGTCAATGGCCTTTCCCGCATCTTCAGCAGGTCCGCAGGCATGGTCGGCAGTGGCCGTTTTGCCAAGTGCGACATTTTTGATTCCCGAAGCGCCCTTGCTGACGGTGATCAAAGCTTGCTTCGTTACCGTATCCTGCCCCGAACTGTTGGTAGCTGTAAGCGTCACATTGTACGTGCCTTCCTTGTCATACGTTACCACTGGATTTTGCTCCGTGCTGACAGCCGGACTGCCATTCTCAAAAGTCCAAGACCAGCCTTCCGTCACCTCGGAAGAGAGATCAGTGAAATGCACCTGCTGACCCGGTGTGATCAGGGTTACATCGGCCTTGAATCCTGCTTCCGGCTTAGGATACGCCGGCCATTGGATGGTCACGCTGGCAGCCTGGCCGCGCTCATATTTTGCATTCACTGCCACGACTTTCAGTACAGTTGCCTGTTCCGCGTTGATTCTCTTCATCTCAGGCACATAGAAGACGTTATTGGTGGTCGCACCCACCCAAGTCTCTTTGCCGTCGGGCAGAACACGGTAAATCTCATATTGTTGAACTTCCTTGTCGTTGTCCAACGCGTTCCATTTCAACCTTGCATCACCGTATATACCGCCGCGGAAATCGGATTGGATGACATTCAATGCTTGAACTGCTTCAAGTGGCTTCACTGGATTAGCATTCTTCTGAATGGATATCTGACCAATATGGATGTCATAATCCGATATGATTTCCTTGCTGTCAAAATACAAAGACAATGCCACAATCCGCTTTCCTTTATAAGGCGTCAGATTCAAGATGTCCGTCGTCCAACCCGATGCCTTTTTGTCTTTTACATCCAAAAAGACGAACTGATCAGGACGGTCTGCAAAAGCCAGACCAACCTTCATGCTCGGCTTGTTCTGCGTTTTGTACGTGATCGACAGCTTGGTAGCTGGCTCAATCTTCAGATCGGTTTGATACAGCTTCAGATGGGTAGCATTTGCCGAACTTAGCGTACCCGATACCTTAAGGGAACTGCCCCCATAGTAGGCATCCGACCAATCGAGGGACGGCGTAAGTGCGTTACCCTTACTTTCTGTCAGCCAGCGCCATGTCGGAAGCACATCCTGTAAACTGCGGTTATTCCAACCACTATCCCGTACCTGCTGGCCATGAACATAGAATTTCTTACCACTGCCCGTGTTGAAGTTGGTCGTGAATGGCAGTTGGTCCACCGGCGATGATTCAACCACATTGTTCGCAATCCCTTTCCAGGCCTGGCTTGTCGCCGTATTGGCCGGGTTGCCGTTCTGCCCTACCCAGAATTTATTTTCACGGGCAAAGAAATCGGTCATGCTGTCCGCGCTGTTGTACGACCAATCCGGCCGATAAATGCCAAGGGAAGTCACAGCCGGTTTTCCCTCAGGAAACAGCAAATTCCATTTCAGACTGGTATCGTATCCTTTCGCTTCCACATCGATACCTGCGAACAGTTCAAATGGTGATCTGCCCAGGCTTTTGGCTTTGGCAGCAGAACTGCCAAGATCATTCCACCAGAAATTCAGGAACATGCTGTCTGATACCTTGTTCCCGTTATCCTGAAGGAACATTGCATTCCGGTCCGTCAGCGCATTTTGCCATGAAATATTGCCTTCCTTCGTCATGGAATCATACCAGATGATCTCCATACCCGCAGGCTTATGATCCTGAAGATAACGGAGGAATGTCTTCATTAACTGTGCGTCAGTGGCTGTTCCACCTTCAGTCTCCTGATTGATAAACCAGCCGTCAAAACCGTAGTACTCCGCTACCTCAATTAATTTATCCGCGGCCGGGAAGGAACCATCGCTGTTCTGCTGAAGCATTTGCTTCACCCACTCATATTTGCCACCGTATACGGATGGCGGGAAGAACACTGTGCCCATGATTGGCACTCCGTTCCGGTGTGCCGCATCAATCGTGTCGGCGCTTGGTGGCACAATAATACCTTCTCCCGCCGAGCCACCCCAATATACGAGCTTGTCGACATACTGCCAGTAAGAGAACGTATTTGCAGAGAATGTATCCGAGCCCTGTGACGGAACGCCACTGGTTCCCTGATTCAACGCAGACAAGGCCATCACTTTAGGATCTTTTGTTGCGTTCGGGTTAACTGCCTCTCCTGTGAATCGGCTCTGGAGCGGAATGGTGCTCCGGTTAAATGCCGCATCCGGGTCGGAAGCTGGATTCCAGTGAAGCAATTGTTCAGGCAGCCAATAGGATGAATAAGGTTGCTTCGCCAAGGCCGCTGAGGAAAGAACAGCGCATACCAATATTACAAATAGGAGACTCGCACCAAGTTTTTTCATACCATACCCTCCAATCCAGTTTTGGCAAACTAATCAGGGTGAAAAAAGAAACGTCCGTCAAACCAGGACAGACGTTTCCATGTCTACTTTATAATTCAGGTTATTTTTGATTTGCAGCTTTCCATTCGTCGTACTGCTTTTGTGCTTCTGCAATCACTTTATCCAGACCTGCCGCTTTCAACTTCTCGATCGCTTTCGGCAGATGCTCATCCGGGTCAACAGCTCCCGTCATGATGGATGGGTAGAATTCTTTCACGATGGCGGAGATGGAAGCCACTTCCGTCTTCACCGGATCAGGATTGAAGTTGAAGCCAAAGCTTGGAGCAACTTTCGCGGAATTATTGAATTCCTTGAACGCTTCCCACTTATCAGCTGGATCTTCCTTGTGCATGTAAGTCAGGAACAAGTTACCCAGGGCAAAACCAGGCATCTGGAATCCGTCCTTCATCGCTGGCAGATCCTCAATGACATTATCTGAAATCTTATTGTAATGTGTTCCTTCAATGCCGTAGTTGATCAGGTTACGCAGATATGGATCGGTATTCAGCAAGTTCAGGAACATCATAGCCCGTTCCGGGTTCTTGGAGTTCGCCGAGATTGCATGCATAGCGCCTGTTGCCGAGCCAGTGAAAATAACCGGATCCTGCATCGGTGTAGTCACGATATCATAGCCCGCACTTCTGGACCATCCCAGTTCGGCGTACGGCTGCGTCTGTTCACGGTCAACAAACCATTTGCCTGTTTTGATGTTGTCGATGCCTTCCAACGTTGCTACATCCTTGCGCAGATAACCAGCCTGATAGTATTTACGGATGGTTTTCAACGAGCTTTTCAGCTCTTCGGATTCCAGCACATTAACGTATTTACCAGTGTCACCATTCATGTTGATACCAACCGGGAATTCGTCACCGAGCAGGAAGTCGAACGCCAGATAAGGCTTAAAGCCCTTCGGAACAGCCAGCGGAGTAATGTCGGCTGGTTCATTGTCCTTGATTTGCTGCAGGTAAGGCTCCAGATCTTCTAATGTACGAATCTTGCTGATGTCCATGTTGTATTTATCAACGTACTGCTTGTTGAAGCGCCATACCCATTGCGAAGCCAACTCTTTGTTCACTGGCACAGCATAGTTTTGGCCATCGATCTGCGATCCTGTGAGGAATCGTGGATCAAGCTGCTCTTTAATGCCCTGACCATACTTATCCAACAAATCATTGATTGGCAGGAATGCTCCTCTGGTGGCATTTGGCAGATAGTCATAAGCCCAGGAAGAGGTGAAAGCGATATCATAATTTTCGCCCGAAGCGGTAATGACTGGCATACGTTTGGAATAATCACCCCAGTCAATCATCGTGATGTCGACGGTTGTATTTATTTTCTCCATTAAGTATTTGTTCATTTCTTCCTGTACCATTGGCAGATCGCGCTGTGGACCACCAATCAGATATACCTTGAGCTTCACTGTGTCCTTATCGCCGGATTCTCCCCCGGATGCCGCATTCCCGCTTGTATCATTGGTATTACTGCCACCGCAGCCTGCTAGAACAGTAGAAAAAGCAAGCAGTAAAGTAACCATGAGCAGAGCGATTTTTCTTGTCTTCATGTGTATCCCCCTTATTAATGTTATTGTTACTGCCCTTTGAGGGCAGGCACAACCAGACTTATTCTTTGACCGAACCGATGGTCAGACCTTGTATAAAATACTTTTGGAAAAACGGATACGCCAGCGCAACCGGCAGTGTAGCCAAGACAACCATCGCCATGCGGACGGTCTCCGTTGGCAGTGTCGCGGCAATGTCATAGGACACGACACGGCTGCTGTTTTGCACTACAAAATCCATATTGTTCTGTATTCGAATCAGCAATGTCTGGAGTGGAATCAAGTTCGCATTGTCGATATAGAGCAGCGCATTGAACCAGTCATTCCAGAATCCTAACGTACTGAACAATCCTATAGTCGCAATGCCCGGCAACGAAATCGGCAGTACGATGCGCGTATAGATACCGAATTCAGTAGCTCCGTCGATTTTGGCCGACTCAATAACCGCATCCGGCACGGTAGTCGTGAAAAATGTACGCATAACGATAATGTAAAAAGCGTTCATGATTGACGGCAGGATCAGCGCCCAGATCGAATCCCGCAAGTGCAGCACCTGCGTAACCACGATGTAACTGGGAACGAGACCGCCGGAAAATAGCATGGTGAAGAAGGCCAAAAAGCTGAAAAACCGACGCTGCGCAAAATTTTTGCGCGAGATGGCATACGCATACGTGGTGACCAAATACAGTGTTAGCGCGGTTCCGACAACCGTCACCGTTAAGGTAACCCCAAACGATTGGGCCATCTGCTGCCCGGACTCCATAAGGAATCGGTAGGCATCCAGCGTCCAGACTTCAGGGAATAACTTAAAGCCATTGATCGCCAGCGTCTTCTCATCGGTAAATGAGATGATCACGATGAACAGAAACGGAAAGATACAAGATAAGGCAAACAGACCGATAGCTATATTAAAAATCACATTGGATAATGGCGAAATGGCATTCAGATCTCTCGATTTCTTTCTGGTCCTCTTCGCATGGGCAGATGCCCGCTTTACCGGTTCGCTTAAATTACTCATGGACAGCACCCCCTTGCCGCAAGCCTAGAATACGGCATAATCCTTTTCAATTTTACGCACAGCATAGTTTGCCAGTAGGACAAGAATCAAACCGACAACCGATTGATACAATCCTGTAGCTGTACTCATTCCTGTATCACCCATAATGGTCAAGCCGCGGTATACAAACGTGTCGATGACATTGGTGACCGGATACAGCGCACCAGAGTCCCGCGGAACCTGATAGAACAGTCCAAAGTCGGAACGGAAGATCCCGCCGATCGCCAGAATGGTGAGGATGATCATTAGCGGTCTGAGCAGTGGCAGCGTTATGTACCGGATCTGTTTCCACTTCGTAGCACCGTCGATCATCGCTGCCTCATAATAAGAACGATCGATACCTGCGATTGCCGCCAGATATACTACACTGCCATAACCTGCACCTTTCCACAGGCCGAGCAGAATGAGAAAATACGGCCAATACCCTGTCTCACTGTACCAACTAACCGGATCTCCACCAAAATAGGTAATGATCTGGTTGAACACACCCTTTTCCACACTCAGAAACGAGAAGACGAAATAACTGATAATAACCCAAGACAGGAAATAAGGCATAAACATCGCGGTCTGGTAAATCTTCGCCAGCCGTTTGTTCAACAGTTCGTTCATGATGATCGCAAGCGTCACCGCGAGTACCAGCCCGAGAAAGATCAGACCCAGGTTATACAGAATGGTATTACGTGTGATGATATAGGCGTCACTGGTGGAGAACAGAAACTCAAAGTTCTTGAACCCGACCCATTCGCTTTTTAGAACGCTTTCAAGAAATCCGCCCGGATGAATCCGGAAGTCCTTAAAAGCAATAATCGTTCCGAACATTGGCAAATAGGCAAAAATGATAAACCAAGCTGCTCCCGGCAGTACCAGCAGAAGAAATGCCTTGTTCTTCATCAGACTTTTGAAGATGCCCTGCACGGCTGTCCCTCCTTATAATCTCGTTCATTATCGCTTTAGCTGCATCCAGCATTAATCCCCTATAATCAACACTGGACCTAAGCTCTTTTGTTGCTTTGGATTTCCTCGTTCACTCCTACCTCCATTATGCAAGCGCTACCAATTTTGAGATAGTTGAAAAACCCAATAAATTGATGGATTAATTAAAGATCGTGCATTCATTGCATAACAAAAAAGACACCCCCACAAGGGAGTGTCTTCATTCAGCCGGAGCCCCGGCTTACTTTTTCATGTAGATTGAGCGCAGCTCCGTAGGAGAAACGCCAGCATATTTCTTAAACTGTCTGTAGAAATAAGTAGAGTCCCAATAACCCACCTCGCCCGCTATTTCTGCCGTTTTTTTGTCCGAATATAACAGCAAATGAGTGGCACGCTCGATTCGGTACTGGTTCACATAATCAGAAAAGGTGGTACCGACCTCTTGCTGGAACAATTGGCCGAGGTAGTTCGGATGAAGCTCCAGCCTCTGACTGAGCGTCTTAAGTGAAAGCTCATCCTGATAGTGATTTTTCACCACCTCCAGCACAGCCATGATATGCGGACTGTACGTTTTCTCGGCGGTATGATATGTATCCAGCGTGCGATGAACAACCTTTCTGACTAATTGTTTCAGTTTGCTGAGCGTATGAATTCTGGACAGGGGCCCGAAGATGTCCCCGTAGTCAGGCGTTTTCTCCAGTTCCTTGGCGGCCAGCATAAGCTGGATCGCTGAGTTGAAGAACGGTGTTCTCGGGAGGCAGGGTTCATTACCCTCAACAATGAAGAATTCGTCGATGAACCGATCCACCTCAGGACCTTCTCCATCCCGCAGCAGCTTGTGGAACTGCTCCATCGCAGGCCCTGGCTTCTCTTGATACTCATTGACAGCTTCTTCGTTCTCCACTTGCATGATGAAGGTATCGCAATCCATAAACAAATGATTCTGAAGCCACAGCTTTACGGACTTGCAGCTCTTCGGAAAACCCAGATAGGTCGACTCGGATTGACCCATGATCCCCCATACACGTGCACCTGTGTCCTCGGCGACCGCTTGCTTCATCCTGGTGAGTGCCTGAATCTGCCATTCAGCACTACTTTCCGTACCGGCTGAAACGAACAGCAGCATGATGTCTCCTTCCTGATCGGGAAAGCAGATAACACCACAGCCATCCGGGAGGCCTTTGTTTCCAATCTGCTCACACTGCTCAGCAATTCCCGGCAGATACATCTGGGGATCATCTCCCTTGTCATCGCCTACAATTCGAAGAGAAGCCGCACAATATGTGGACTTGTTCATCGGAATCTCAAGCATCTGCGCACGCTCACGGAACTCTTTAGCGTCAATGGTCTCGTTCGCCCAGCGCTGCAAAATATTGTTGCGCAGAATCCTCCAGCTCTGATCCATTTGAATCTGGCGCATCTCTTCGTGCTCCCAATCCCGCTGCATATGCTTGATGGTCGCTTCCAGTTCATCCATATTGACTGGCTTGAGCAGGTAGTTCTCGACGCCCAGCGAGATGCCCTCCCGCACATATTTGAATTCTTCGTAACCGCTCAAAATAATGAATTTGGTATATGGATTGCGCGCTTTAGTCTCCCGGATCAATTCAAGTCCGGTCATTTGTGGCATCATGATATCCGTAATAATCAGATCGACAGGAACCTCGTCCATCATTGCTAGCGCTTCCAACCCATTGCATGCCGTTCCGGCAATCTGCATGTTATTCTGATCCCAATCAATGATGGCTTGCATTCCTTTCACAATAAGCGGCTCATCATCGACCAACATTACACTTCTCATCCCATTTCCTCCCTTGTAACTGGAATGCTGATGGTCACCTCACATCCTTCGCCCTCCACACTGTTCAGGTGCAGTCCATAATCACTGCCATAATTCAGACGTATGCGGTCGTGCACGTTCTTAAGACCCAAAGATCGGTCAGATGTCTCAGCAGCTTCATCACCCTTATGCAACCCATGCTGCAGTTCAAGCAATCTCTCTGCGGACATCCCCCTTCCGTTATCCTTCACACGGATGTGAATCACGCCGTTCTCTTCTTCGGCTGTGATGGAGATCCGGTTATCCTCATCATTCGTACGAAAACCATGCACAATGTAATTCTCAATAATCGGCTGGACAAGCAACTTGACGACCATGCTTCCCGCCGCTGCATTCTCGATATGGGTCTCCACGTGCAGCTTGTCCTCATACCGATATTGGACCAAAGCCAGGTACATGCCGCACAGCTCTATTTCCTCCGCCAAAGTTACATGGGTCTGCTTTTTGATCAAATGACGGAACATCGTGGCGAGAATATAAATCATCTGCCCAACATCCCTGGCTCCCATACTGATGGCTTTCATGCGGATGCTTTCCAGCGTATTGTACAGAAAATGGGGATTGATCTGGGCTTGCAAAGCGACAAGCTGCGCGTTCTTTTGCTTGATCTCTGACACATATACCGTTTCTATGTAAGACTCCAGCCGATCACACATATGATTAAATCTCTGCGAAATCTGCTGCAGCTCATCTTCCCCCTCCATCTCGATACGTTTACTTAGATCCCCCTCCTGCCAGCGACGCATGTAAAGCACGAGTCTGTGAATTTTTTTGGAATAACGGCGGATGATGGTGAACGTCACCGCGATGCTAATCATGATGCACAGAATCACAATCCCAATGAGGCTGAAACGAATCGCCTGAAGGCTCTGTTTGATGTGCGACTCCGGAATAATAGAAGCCACGACCATGCCCGTATTCCCGATATTCAGCAGCTGCACCTTGGAGCGCTCCTCCAGATCCACCCAATCCTCCGGCAAATTCATCTTCCCCCAGTATGGGTAGACGGTGTTGTCATACTTGCCCTGCGAATCGAAAATCACCTCACCTTCCCCGGTCATCAGCATGATCCGACTGTTCTTGCCGCCCGGTCTGTCTCGAAGAAGCCCTTTGATACGGTCTGTATTCAGCTCAAACATAATTGCTCCGTACTGCTTCAATGTCACGGAGTCCTTGAGCACATTCGCGTAGCTATATGGAGTAGGCTCATCATCCATTTTCCCTTCGAAAAGCGGTTCGCTGCCCATGTACTGCCAAGGTGCACTCCTCAGCCGCTGGAACCAGTCCTGATGCCCTGCAGACAGCTTGGGATGATCGTAAAAGTGCTGGGTCTCCCGATTAAGAACATAGAAGAAATCCTGATCCGTGCTGTATAAGACGACATTTGCAATCGAAGCCTCATCCTTTAACAGCAGACGTAATTGATAATCGAAGTTCCCTCGCTCCGTGCGGTAGCTGTAAGCATATTGATTCAGACGCCAATTGAGAAAATCCTCGTATTCATGAGTCAAAAAATACTTCAGATCATCGCCGATCATGGCGTCGGTATAAATCTGCTGCACGGCACTATACAGCCGTTCGTACTGCTGATTCAGGTTGATGCTGACAATATCCAGCTCCTGCAAACTCGCATCCATTTGTTCCTGTACCACTCGCTGTTCATAGTAGCGGTAGGCCAATACCGCGATGCTGATGAACAACAGGACCATCACCATGGAATAAAACAGCAGAATTTTGTTGAACATTTTTTTCTTCAAGTAGTTCTTATACATGGTTCGTATCCTGGACATTCGCGCCTGAACACCTCCTCCAGACCCATTTCCAACTCAGTGTATCACCGTTTGGTTAAATTCGACAATCACCAGCGCATAGAACCAGTAATCCATATTATGATTTGTCAAAATTGAATGGAAGCGCTATAATGGGCGCATTCCCCTATAAAAGTTATGTAATACATACTCGCTTTGGATGCTCTCTATATATGAATCACTCCCCGATAAAATGAACTGGGGGTTTTTATGATGTTTCTTACTGAAAACAAACTACAAGCACGTATTCATGAATTATCCGAGCTCCGTTACCGGGATCGTCTGCCTTTAAATCATTTTCTCGCCTGCGAAGACCGCAGGGAAGAGATCAACCCGGTCCTGCCTGGAGACGATAGCCATTGGAAGCCTATGCATACAGGAGAAAGTTGGTCCGGTCGAGATCTCTATTTGTGGCTGCGTACAAAAGTCGAGTTCCCTGCCTCCTGGGAAGATAAACGGATTGTCGGCCTGTTTGATTTCGGCGATACCGGGGGTGGTAACAATTCCGGCTTTGAATCCCTGTTCTACTGGGATGGCAAGCCGTTTCAAGGCGTGGATTCCAACCACAAGGAAGTGTTCTTTCCAGCCTCTGCCGCAGGCAGCACCAACGAGCTGGTCTTCCGCTTATGGTCCGGTCTGGAAGGTGGCGGTCAGCC
The DNA here is from genome assembly GCF_013401555.1 of Paenibacillus sp. E222. Taxonomy (NCBI): domain Bacteria; kingdom Bacillati; phylum Bacillota; class Bacilli; order Caryophanales; family Paenibacillaceae; genus Paenibacillus; species Paenibacillus sp. E222. Next base: position 2,955,289 of record NZ_CP058552.1, on the reverse strand, counting down.
CCGCAACCAGACGCATACGTTCAGACAAGCAGAACTGTGCTGGCTGGATGAAGCTGTTGATGATCTTGTATTTACAGGGTCAGCAATTCTGGAAACGGTCAACATTCTGGATGCCCATGCACCGGAGCGCACAAAGCTGCTTCATGCACTCCAGCAGTCCTTCCGACTGATTGACTGGTCGCAGCCTAAGTCCGATGTCTTCTATTCCTCTGTGCACGAGGCAAGGGATGACTTGAGCACCCGACTAAGTGCGATGGACAAAGCCTCTGATGTGACCGTTACTTGTATCGGCCATACTCATATTGACGTTGCCTGGCTGTGGCGGTTGAAGCACACGCGCGAGAAATGCGCCCGCTCCTTCTCTACGGTCATGCGTCTGATGGAGATGTTCCCGGAGTATGTTTTCCTTCAGACACAGCCGCAATTGTACGAATATGTGAAAGAGGACTACCCGGAACTGTACGAATCCATCAAGGAACGTGTCGCTGAAGGTCGCTGGGAAGCGGGCGGTGGCATGTGGCTGGAGGCTGACTGCAACCTGACCTCGGGTGAATCGCTGGTCCGACAATTGCTGATTGGCACTCGTTTTCTCAAAGAAGAATTCGGGACGGATTGCCGATATCTATGGTTGCCCGATGTTTTCGGCTACAGCTGGTCCTTGCCGCAAATTCTGAAAAAATCCGGCATTCATACGTTCATGACAACCAAAATCAGCTGGAACCAATACAACCGCATGCCATTCGATACATTCCACTGGCGCGGCATTGACGGCTCAGAGGTGCTGACCCACTTCATTACTACACCCGAGCCTTGGTCCGAGCCAGGTTCATGGTTCTATACCTATAACGGGAAAATCATTCCGAAGACGGTCAAAGGCATCTGGGATGCCTACCGCGATAAGGAGATGAACCAGGATCTGCTGCTGTCGTACGGATACGGAGATGGCGGGGGCGGCGTTAACCGCGAAATGCTGGAGATGAGACGACGGCTGGATCAACTGCCCGGATTGCCCAAGGTCAAGACAGGACGTGCAGATGATTATTTTGAGAAGCTGCAGGAGACGGTGGAGAAAACCGATTCGTACATCCATACATGGGATGGTGAACTGTATTTGGAGTATCACCGCGGAACGTATACCAGTCAGGCGTACAACAAACGGATGAACCGCAAGCTTGAGCTGGCTTACCGCGAAGCGGAATGGCTGAATGCATTGCAAAGTATTGTGCACAATGACTGGAATCTGTATCAAGCGAAGTCCCTGACTGCGGGTTGGAAAATCATTTTGCGCAACCAGTTCCATGACATCATTCCCGGTTCCTCCATCACAGAGGTGTATGAGGATAGCAGAATTGAATATGCAGAAGCTGAGCAGATTGGCAGTCACGTAGACACGCAGGCTCGGATGGCTATCGCTGGCAGAGGAGAATCTCCGCATACGTACACCATTTGGAACTCTTCCCCATGGGTCGTTACAGAAATCGTGAGCATTCCTGCGCCATCAGGCGAATTGGAAACGGGAACTTGGCTGAGCGATTCTGGAGAGATCCTGAATGCTCAATACCAGGATGCACGTTGGTCCGTCGAGGTGAATAATATTCCTTCGCTGGGGTATACCACCATTCACTTCCAGAGCGGTACGGTACACGATATCCCTGAGCAATCGCCATTCATCCACACAGCTAATGGAATCGAGACACCGTTCTATCTGCTCGAGTGGAATGAGAATGGGCAGTTGACCCGCCTTTACGATAAAGAGTCACACCGTGAGGTGCTTGCCAAAGGCGCTAGAGGCAATGTGCTTCAGGTGTTCGAGGACAAACCTCTTGCCCACGAGGCCTGGGATATTGATATCTTCTATCAGGAGGATATGCGAGAGATTACGAAATGCACCAGCATTGAAGTCGTAGAGACGGGACCACTTCAGACCGTGATTCGCTTTGCTTGGGAATACCTTGGCTCCACGATTACGCAGAACATGACTGTATATACCGGGCAGCGACGAATCGATTACACCACTGAGGTGGATTGGCATGAACAGCAGCAACTGCTGAAAGTTGCCTTCCCAGTCGGCATCCGCTCTACGGAAGCCACCTACGATATTCAGTTCGGTAACGTTAAACGGCCGACGCACTGGAACACAAGTTGGGACTGGGCGCGTTTCGAATCCGTTGGCCATCAATGGGCTGATCTGTCCGATAGAGGTTATGGCGTCAGTTTGCTGAATGATTCCAAGTACGGTTATGACATTAAAGACAACGTCATGCGGCTGACCCTGATCAAGAGCGCTACGCACCCTGATCCACATGCCGATCAGGGACTGCACAGCTTCACCTATGCTCTTCTTCCGCATCAGGGAGATTGGCTCGTTGGCGGAACCGTGCAGCAGGCCTGGCTTCTGAATGCTCCAGCTCGATATACACAGGGATTATCAGAGCAGCCAAGTCGCTCCATGCTCACCTTGTCCGGCAGCACAGCCATGATCTCGGCAGTTAAGAAGGCGGAGGATTCCGATCGTGTCATCGTACGCGTTCATGATTATTCCGGCAGCATGAATACGCTTGAACTGACAAGCGATCTACGGATTCATGCGTGGAGAGAATGCAATCTTATGGAAGTGCCGGAAGGCGAACTCCTGTATGATACACCGATAACTTTTGCTCTTGAACCTTATGAAATCAAGACGTTTGAGATTGATCTGAGAGTATAATCGTATAAATGCAGCAGCTTAACCAAAGAAACCAGCAAATCCCCAGATGATGGGCGACTTGCTGGTTTCTTCGTGTCGATCGTTAGGATAGGAGCTTTCTGGAGCGCTTATAAAGCATTCTGAACTGGAAGCAAGTTCGATGTACCATAATTGATGTTTATTTTACCGTCTCTAATGTATATCGATTGCGTGGAATCTCAAGACCCAGATTACCGCGCAGTGTCTCATGCTCATACTCGGTACGAAACAGGCCGCGCTCTTGTAAGACAGGTACGACCAGATCCACGAAGTCCCCGAGTCCGTTCGGCACAACTGTACGAATGTTGAAACCGTCCGCAGCTCCGCCTTCGAACCACTCCTGAATCTGATCAGCGATCTGTTCCGGTGTACCGATGAAGGATGTGCGGGGCGTTGATGCAAGCAATGCCACTTGGCGGAGGCTCAGTCCCTGTTCTCGGGCCTGCTGCTTGATCTTGTCTGTTGTACTGCGGAAGGTGTTACTGCCCAAATCACCAATCTCCGGGAAAGGCTCATCCAATGGGAATTGGGCGAAGTCATAATGATCGAAGTAACGTCCCAAATAATTCAGTGCCTGGTCAATACTGACCAACTCTGCGATTTCCTGATACTTGCGCTCCGCTTCTTCCTCCGTTCTGCCCACAATGGGACCGATGCCAGGGAAGATCAGGATATCTTCCGCCTTACGACCATAAGCCACCGCTCTTGCCTTCACATCCGAATAGAACTCCTGGGCTTCCTCCAACGTCTCGTGCCCCGTGTATATAGCATCGGCCGATCGGGCGGCCAGCTCCTTGCCGGATTCGGAAGAACCTGCCTGGAAAACGACAGGATGTCCCTGCTTCGAGCGTGCCACATTGAGTGGACCTTGGACAGAAAAGTGATCTCCCTTGTGGTTCAGCGTATGCAGTTTGGATGGGTCGAAGAAAACACCGTTCTCTTTATCCCCGATAAACGCGTCATCCTCCCAGGAATCCCACAGCCCTTTAACCACATTCAGATGTTCTTCTGCAATTTCGTAGCGCAGCGCGTGGTTCGGATGTTCACCTTTGCCAAAGTTCAGCGCCGAGCCTTCCAGAGGTGAAGTAACCACATTCCATCCGGCTCTCCCTCCGCTTAATTGATCCAACGAGGCAAATTGTCTTGCCACTGTGAATGGTTCACTATAGGAAGTAGACAATGTAGCAACCAACCCAATGTGGGAAGTTGCCCCAGCGAGTGCGGATAGAAGCGTCAGAGGTTCGAAGCGATTGAGAAAATGAGGATTGGACTTCTCGTTGATAAAGAGACCATCTGCAATAAAGAGCAGATCGAATTTCCCTTCCTCCGCCTTAATCGCCTGCTTCTTGTAGAAATCCAGATTTACGCTGGCATTGATCGGAATATCCGGGTGTCGCCAAAAAGAAATGCTATTTCCGACTCCATTCAAGTTTGCTCCCAATCTCAATCGTCGTTGTGACATATGAATTCCTCCCTATGGTGTGGTGATGAACAATTAATTCAGTCCGAGTACCTTTTTTCTCTGAGAGCCGTTTCTTCATTCCTCATTTCGTTATGCTTTTTGCGCCTGCATCTGCTGCTGCCATACCCAATCCCGGTTTATTCGCCTGGTTCCTTTCGCTTGCCCGGACTGTCCAGGCTGCTCCCAGAAGGACAATGCCTGTCAGGAGAAAAACAAAAGGAATCCCCGTCCATCCGCCGAGAAAACCGCCGAGTAACGGGCCGAGTACAATACCGAATTGATTCGCAGTCTGACTCAGACTGACAGCCCTCCCCCGGAAATCCCGGTCAGCATATTGGATGATTAACGCATTCAAGGCCGGATACACGGCAGCAAAGAACAGGCCATAGGCAAATCGCAGACTTCCAAAATAAATGAGGTTAACCGCCGTTAGTTGCAGTAAACTGCCAATGCCACCGCCCAGCAGGCCGATAAACAGCGTTTTCTCGTATCCAATTTTTCCGCCAATTCTTCCCCAGCGCGGCCCCATGATTACCGTTGCCACGCCGATGGCCGAGAAAACGATTCCTGCACTAAGTGTTGCAGTATTGACATCTCCACCAATCTGGACCACATAAAGCGTCAGTACAGGTTCAATAATGAGCACGGAAGTTGAAACGAGCAAAATCAAACCATAGATCCGCATTAATCCCGGAGTGGAGGCTGCTTTTTTTAGATCACCCAGAATACTTGTGCGAACCACAGTGCGGGGACCGCGGGCTTCTTTTACCCATATCACCATCACAGCCGAGAGCAGCGTAATGATCCCCGATGCGATAAAGCATCCGCGCAGCCCGATCCAATGGCTCAGTACTCCACCCACAAGTGGTCCCAGAATTCCTCCGGCAGCCGTGGATGTGGAGATGACACCAAGCGCATAACCTACATGCTTTTCCGGAGTATTGGTGCCAACCAACGTAATGGATGCAGGATTGAAGCCGGCCATGAGTCCCTGAAATATCCGCACAGCGATAAACGTGTAAGGATCATAAACGAAATAGTTAGCCAGGTGAGCAATGGCGAGACCAACGCCTGAACGAATCAGCATCAGTTTGCTGCCGTATCTGTCAGCCAGTGATCCCCAGAAGGGAGCACATAGTCCGCTGATCAGAAAGCTAATCGAGATCGAAATGCCGGACCAGACTTCCAATCCGCTCTGAATACCGAGATCATTTTGCAGAAACAGCGGAAAGAACGGCACAGACAAGGTGTAAGCCATATGATTGAAAAATAGGCCAAACCACAGAATATACAGATTTCGCTTCCAATGCGGCATCTTGGCATTCTCCATACTATATAATTCCTATATAAAAAGTAGGTTATTATCCATATTAGGATACCGTAACTGGAAAGTATAATAGAAAAGTTCAATAGACCCATTCAACAATTAAATGAATGGATCTGTTATATGCTGCTTTTTTGACAGTAACGATTACTGCACTTGAACGGACATGAATACATCCACCTCATCTTCACTGTCCAAAACAAACCCAAAGCGTTCATACAATCGCCGAGCCGGACTGCCCTGCAACACATTTAAAATAACGCGTTTGCCCCGGACGTCATCCCGTTTCAACAGCATATCCAGCACTTGGGTCCCTATTTGCTGACCTTGATAATCGGGATGTATGTAGAAATGTTCCAGCAGCATCTCCTCCAACTTGGGCTTCAACGCTACACACCCCACCCGTGCACCGTCGACTTCGATCATCCACGTGTGGACTGGGTCGAATGTATGACGGAAACGTTCACGTACCTTCACCTCGTCGTACCTTCCCAACCTGTGTAGATCATCATATAGAACCAGGGCACGCAGCTCTGCAAGGTGCTCCTGATCTGCCTGCTTGGCTTGACGCATGGTTATTTGGATCATTGTAAAGGCTCCTTTTATGCATTAATTTATTCTGAACTCGTGCTCCTACGTTCTATCTTCCTCATCCTTTTCTTCTATACATTTCTGAATAAATTCAAATAATCCCTTAGCCTCAACCGAACGATGTCCCCAATCATGCCAAAAGTACAACACCTGTCCTACCGTTCCCGCACTGGATGGGTCAGTGTCCAGACATAGATAATCCCCACCACCATTTTCCGCGATCGGAATCCATTTGCTGCTCCACAGTACTGGCTTAATGGCATCATCCTCAATCTCGGGCTCCATCTCGTCCGGGTCGAATTCTTCCTGCAAAAAGGCCCAGTTCTCCTTCACCTGATCCAGAGGTGACAACGTCAGGTTACGAACAAAGGAATCTACGCCAACATTCCAGGCTTGTCCGTTATGCACACGATAGAGAGCCTTCATCTCCTCAGGCAAGGTCACACCAAGTTCGTTTTCTACGGATCGAAAATCTTCATCGCTCACACCAGGTTGAAGATTGAGCGCTGCTTCAACGTCTGCATTTGCACCCGTCCCTTTTTCAATAATACGTTGCCACAGGAACTCTGCTTGCTTGATCATTCTACATCCTCCTTCTTGTGCGCTTTATAGTCGCCTCATCCGTTCATACAGAAAGTCTATACTTCACGCTTCTCCCCAGATATAGATGATGCGCTGATAATCATGATAATCCTTATCTTTCAACAGTACGATAAGAGGTCTGAAAAATACAAGGGAGCTTATGCCCATCTTGCCAAATAGCCTTGTCCACCAAAGAAAAAAAAGCACTGCCCAACGGATCACTCCGTCTTGGACAATGCTCAATATAGTTGTGCTTTGAAAGGAAACATCCTTCTCGATTACGGATTACATCTCTTTCAGAATACCTTTGACCAGCCCAATGAAGGTTGTTTTCACTTTTGCCGCGACTTCAATGACTTCATCATGACTTAACGGCTGATCCAGTATGCCGCAAGCCATATTGGTCAGACAGGAAATGCCCAGCACCTTCATGCCGCCATGAATGGCTACAATCGCTTCAGGTACCGTCGACATCCCCACAGCATCTGCACCCATTGTACGAATCATACGAATCTCGGCTGGAGTCTCATACGCCGGACCACTCCACCATGCATACACCCCTTGCTGCAAACCAACATTCTGCTCCTCCGCTACCTTCAGGGCGATACTGCGGAGTTCGCGATTATATACCTGTGATACGTCCGGGAAACGCACACCCAGCTCAGCATTATTCGGCCCCATCAGCGGATTATTGCCTACCAGATTGATATGATCGGTAATCAACATAAGCTGTCCGGGTTCAAAGCTGGTATTAATTGCTCCACAAGCATTGGTGATGATCAACTGCTCGACACCCAGTGCTTTCATAATCCGGACAGGGAACGTGACTTCATCCAGCGTAAACCCTTCATAATAATGAAGACGTCCTTTCATCGCTACGACAGTCTTGCCCATCAGCTCTCCGATGACCAATTCGTTGGCATGACCAATCGCCTCGGATTGAGCAAAATAAGGAATGTCCGTATATGGAATGACGGTAGCATTCTCGATCTCGTCCGCGAGCGCTCCCAGCCCTGATCCGAGAATCATGCCCACGACAGGTTTGTCATTAATACGGTTTAATATGTAATCTCTGGCTTCCTGAATATGTGCGGATTGATGCATAAATATATTCCCCCTGAATATCTGAGTTTGGATTAAATAAGTACTATAAACCAAGTGTAATGAACAATAGCGATCATGTAAATGGGAGCCGGATAAAGAGATATTCGTTTCGGATCACGAAAAGCTCCCCCACCTTCTGACTCAATCAATATTCAAGCTATTCATGCTTCAACTGTACACAAAAAACCGATCCTCTGTCGAGAATCGGTTCTACTATTAAAATACGGATAAGGTATTCCGAATGACATGTAATGATATGCTGGCTTACTGCTGCTCCAGCGAATGCTGATTTTTGCTTTTCATGAAATCCATTCCCATGCTCAGCAGCAGCATCAGTGAAGCAAACATCACGGATTTAGCAATAGTTCTTTCTGGAAAGATCATATAGGCAGCTAGAAAATTGCCTGCGAAGACAAACAGATAAATGCGGATGCGATCCATCTTCTCATCTCATTTCGGAATCAAATTTAGAATTCACTATATCTGCTGCTTTACTCTATCACATTTTTCCATATTAATCCACAACACCACTTATCTTTCTCGCTCAATCCCCTCATAGACAGCCTCGCAAAGTTCCGTTGTGAACCTGCCCGACATGCCCTCCAGAGCTGTATTGGTAAACGCGACAACGCTCAGTTCTTCTGTTGGATCAACAAACCACGAGTGACCATAGGTTCCTCCCATACGCCACGTTCCAGCAGACTCCGGTGTACCTGCTTCTACCGGATCTTTCAGCACCGTGAATCCCAGACCAAATCCTCTGCCTGGCCAATAAGGCATATCCAGATCGCCAATCTGATTAGTCATCATTTCGGTGACCAGCGCTTTAGGAAGCAGCGAACCTCCACCTTGACGCAGCGTTTCGAGCAATACCAGAAAGTCTCCCGCACTTCCTACCATGCCCGCACCACCCGAGAGATAGGCCGACGGATCAAGGTATCTTTCTGGAGCGAGTTGGAAGCCCGCCGTTCCTTCAATAAAAGGAACCTGGTCTTCATCACGCAAGCGACGAGGTTGCCCCGAACTGTCGGAACTGTCCGCATAGGCAGCCGTCATTCTCATCGAATCCACAGCGACAAAATCCGTATCCTTCATGCCTAGTGGATGAGTCACGAGCAGTTGTACTGCCTCTCGCAGTGTCAGCCCGGTCACTTTCTCAATAACTGCACCGAGTACATCAGTTGCAATCGAATATCTCCACATCTTCCCGGGCTCATACAGCAGTGGAGCAGAAGCAATCCTCTGCAAATTCTCTTCCAGCGTAATGCCAGCGATATCCATTCCATCTGATACTCTGGCAAGTTCGTATGTTCCCCCGTTCTCCTGAAAAAAACGATACGTTAACCCCGCCGTATGTGTCATCAGATGATGAACCGTCATAGAGGCAACTTCCCCATTTGGCTGTTTGGGACGGAATTCTGGCAGCCATTTCATAACCGGGTCATCCAGCTTTAATTTACCCTGAGATATCAATACCATGGCGGCGGTGGATACAATCGGCTTGGTTACAGAAGCATACCTGAACAGTGCATTTTCTTGCATGCGTCTGTTCTGTTCCCGATCGGCGAGCCCATCTGCGCTGGTATAGACCACCTCCCCTTTCCACGCAATCTGAACAACGGAACCTACAATTCTTTTTTCTGCCAACGTACGGTGAATCACTTCTTCCACAAATGCAGGGTTAAACCTCATATCTTTGTCTCTCATTTCACTCTTCTCCTCCATATGTCACGTGCTTGATTATTTAAAGTAAGTGTGCTTATTATATAAATGATCTCATCTGTATTACATAAGACAACCAAGTTATCCGCTTTAATCTGCGATGAATATAAAGGCATTTACAAAACATTTCCTATAATTTAAAAGGAGGCCATCTTATGGACCAAATCGATACTAATATCCTCTTTCATTTGCAAAATCAGGCAAGGCTGTCCATGACGGAACTGGGTAAGCTGGTCGGTTTATCTCAACCCGCCGTAACGGAACGCGTGAAGCGCTTGGAAGAAAGCGGCGTAATCGAGGAGTACCGTACCATCATTTCCCCGCAGAAAATAGGGAGATCGAGCACTTCCTATGTTCTTTTTCGCACACGGGATTGTCATGCCTTTCTTGATTTCTGCCGTTCGTCACCCGAAGTGGTCGAATGCCATCGCGTCAGTGGAGAACATAATTACCTGTTGAAAATCATGACGGATTCGATTGCTGGTCTTGAAGCATTTGGGGACCGATGCGATCAATACGGTACTTACACCACCCTCGTCGCGATGTCCTCACCTATTGCAACCAAAAATCTCATCGAAGGAACGAATCCGGTGTAAATGTTTCATCGATCATCGGTCCTTACCTGCCTTGGGAAACCATGTTTACTGGCGGACCAGGCGACGAGTAAGGCCATAACGATCAACAGGATCAGGGAAATCGGCAGGAAACGAGCGCCTGTCTGGTTCAGAAGGATGGCTCCGACGATCCCTCCCCCTCCGATCCCCAGGTTCCATGCTGTCACCAGCATGGATTGGGCAACATCGGCACTTTGGCCGCCCGCCTGCGCAATTGCAGTCTGTAATAACGTAGCCGCCCCTCCAAATGTAAGCCCCCAGGCCACTACTCCCAGAATGATCATCATCGGTTGATGGATAAAGATCCCCATCGCCAGCGAGGCCAGCGCAAATAGAACAAGGCTAACCAGAATCAATAATCTCATGTAACGATCAATCAACAGCCCAATAATCCAAATACCAATTACCGAAGTCACTCCAAAGATCATCAGAACCAGATCTACCCGTTCGGACAGCATCGTCTCGCCCAGATAAGGTGAGATATACGTGTACAGAATGTTATGGGCCAGTACCCAGGTCAGAACAACAAACAATATGGGACGAACCCCTGGTATAACAAAAATCCGATGAAGCGCAATCTGATGACGTGCAGGCTCTCCCTCATAGTCAGGTACTTTCCAGAGCACCCACAATACAAGCACTACCGTCAATAATGAGACTGTTCCAAAAATAAGACGCCATCCTGCGTAATTGCCCAAAAAGGTACCCAAGGGAACGCCCAATGCAAGCGCGAGCGGTGTGCCTACCATAGCGACAGCCATCGCTTTTCCCTTTAACGAGTCTGAAACCATCCGGCGCGCATAACCCGCAGTCATTCCCCACAACACTCCAGCAGATACGCCCGCCATGAAGCGTGCAGCAAGGGTCAAACCATATACCGAGGATACGGCCGTAATCGTGTTGAAAATTAGAAAACCGAAGATGCATAATAGCAGCAGCGGCCTGCGTCTCCATCCACGAGTTGCTGTCGTCAGGGGAATTGCCGCCAGAAGAGATCCCACCGCATATAAAGTGACGAGCTGTCCAGCCAAACCTTCCCCGATCTCCAGATCTTGTGCTATCTGCGGCAGCAGCCCCGCCGGCAGGCTTTCTGTAAGAATGCATATAAATCCCGCCATGGCCAAAGCGAGCAGAGCTGACCAGGGGAGGCGTTCTTTTGCCAATGTGTTCTGGTTCACGAAGACTCTCCTTTATCCTTTAATTTGGTATAGTCCAAAAGGGTGTGGCCTACAAAATAAGCTTATAAAATCGGACCCACATTTGGCATACATAATCAACGGCAGATCAATCGTTATAGGAGGATAATCCATTTAATTTCGGTGTTTCACTTCGAATTTCAATGTAAACGCTATTAAACAGTTATCATCGCATGCTGGATCATGAAAGAGGATGGAAGAATAACGAAGGGAACATCGAAGATGATTGATAGCATTTCTGTTACTCGCTAGAATGATAAGATAATACATAGGCTTTGACTCCAATGCCTTTAAACACACACTCCAATCGGCTACATAGAGAGGGATATGCCAATGTACAATCTTACATCCATTGAGCACCACACCAGGCTGCCCTCTAACGGCAACCCGTTCACTCATACCGAAGGACAACTATTGTTGCTGCTGGAGGATGGAGAGATCTGTCTGACTGTGAATCGTCAGCATCGCGATCTTAAGGCAGGATATTTTATTTTTCTCCAGGATGGCAGGCAGCTGCAGATCAGGCAGACTTCCGCAGATCCATTACGCATTATCGCGTTGGAGATCGAGGGGCAAATCTCGCATGTAGAGGAGGCCGAAGAGACTCTTGTTCTGCCTCCCCTTTTTAAGCATAACCGTGTGGGTATTCTCCAATCCCATGAACGCGAGTTAATAAAAGAGCTGCATATTCTCTGGCAGGACCATAATCATTGGCAGCGGATTCGTATCCAAGGACAATTTCTGCAATGGGTCGCAGATGTAGGAGAGCGGCTTGAAGCCACCTCCGATTATGACTCGGCCAGTCTTGTACTGGACGCGCTGCGTTACATGGAGCAGAACTATCCGACGCAGATTACTCGCCAACAGCTTGCTGAACGGGCAGGTTTCTCCGAGGGGTACTACTCCCGTTTTTTCAAGAAAAACGTGGGTAAAAGTCCGCAGGAATATCTGACCGACATTCGAATGCATCACGCCAAACGGCTACTCACAAGGCAACAAAGCTCCATACAGGATGTAGCCGCCCAAGTGGGTTATAACAACCCGTTATACTTCAGTCGCATATTCAAAAAAACCGTGGGCCTCTCGCCCACCGTCTATATTCATTCGAATCCACGTCAGATCAGGGTGGCCGCTCTGAATAATCAATATACAGGGCATCTGCTGGCACTGGGACTTGAGCCTTGCGCCGCAACGGGTCCTTCTTTCAAAGCGGTAACCTCATTGCTGGATGATACCCTTTTTATGAAGGCCTATGAAGGTGAAGCGCCCGATTCAACTACACTGTTCCGGGCTGAACCGGATCTGATTCTGACCAGTGAATATACACACGATACACATGTTCAGCAGCTGCACCAGATAGCGCCTACACGGACGATTGCTTTTCAATCCCAGGACTGGCGCAGTCAGTTTCTTGAGATTGCCGAGGCTACCGGACAAAATCAACAAGCTTACAGCTGGCTGGATGAATATGATGAGAAATCCCATCAGGCTGCAGCCCATCTTCGTCAGCAGATCGGTTCTGCTTCCATCGTGTCATTACTCGTTCGAAGTCAGGATTGTTTTGTGGCCGGCTACCGCCATATGGGTGCGGTCCTGTATCAGGATCTGCAATTGTGCACTCCCTCCCTGATCCATGAACAGCAGAGCCATTATATTGCTGAGGATTGGAAGATGGACGATCTGGACGCCGATTACATCATGCTGGTGTTCCACCCTTCGGTCAGTGAGGCCGAGCGGCAGAGATGGTTGAACTCACCCTGGTGGAAAGGGCGAGAAGCGGTGAAGAGGGGGCGGGTTTATTTGGATCAGATGAATTATGTACTCGGCAGCTATAATGCCTTCTCGCATGATCTGTTATTACGGGAAATTCCCGCGCGCCTTCGGTCACAATCATGCATGTGAATGGTTCCTTTTGTGCCTCGACGCACGGAATCTTCTCTCCTATACTAGTAATTGAGAATGATAATCAGTAAAGGGGAACATGCACATAATGAATACAGATCGAAGTAACCAACGAGGATTTAAACCCCATTTGAAGGCAGGCATCCTACTAATGCTGCTGCTTATTCTGGTCGCCGGGTGCGCCAAGGCCGAACAGACCTCTACGGGAGAATCCACTTCCGCAGCCAGTGAGTCTACAGAGAGCAGCAGTAGTACTCCATCGTCGGATAGTGAAGCAACCAGTACGGTGACACGCACCGTTGAAGGTATTAAAGGTCCTGTTGATATTCCTGCTGAACCCAAGCGGATCGCTGGCTTGACCTATGCGTATGCCGATCACCTCGTGGCATTGGGCATGAAACCATATGCCATGGTGACCCAAGTCGGTCAGGAGATGCCTGCCTATCTGAAGGACAAGCTCGAAGGCGTCGTACCGCTTGGTTCTGTCAATGAATTCAACAAGGAAGCACTTCTGGACACAGAGCCGGATCTCATTCTGTCCAATGAGGTACTTGTTGATGAATACGACGCGATCAGTGCCATTGGACCGGTCTATATGAGCAGTTACTTCAGCAATTCGCTTGAATGGTTCAAGGACACAGCCAAAGTATTAGGCAAAGAAAAAGAGGCAGACGAAATCGTGAGTCAGCTGTATCAAAAGGCGAAGGATCTGGGCACCAAGGTTGCTGCCAGCGATGCCGCAGATGATACCATTCTGATTTTTCGTTTGACTGATAAGCAGATTCAGGTATTTGCCCCAAGTGACAAATCACCCGATGCCTTCTATTCTCCGAACCTGCTGTACGATATCGCCGGACTCCATGCACCTGATCTTGCCAAAGCAGGCATCGTCATGAATGAAGTTATTGAAAATGTGTCGCTCGAATTGCTGCCCGAACTGAATCCGGATCGTATTTTCATGATCATCTCCGGCAGTGAAGCAGATAACGAACAAGCGCTCACCAAGCTGCGTGACAATGCGGTCTGGAAAGGCTTGAAGGCTGTGAAGAGAAACCAGGTTTACCTGGTGGACAACACGGTCTGGGTAGCTGGATTTGGACCGATTGCCTACGGTCAGGTTCTGGATGAAGTAGAACAAGCTTTGCTTGGAAACTAATTTTATTTTACTTTTAAGTACGATAGGTCTGTCGGAGATAACAAGCCAGCTGCAAATGGAGCATATGCTCCTGGTTATTCAGGGACATGCCTAGAATCTCTTCGATTTTATGAATCCGCTGATATAGTGTATTGATGTGAATATGAAGGGCGGTTGCAGCCTGAACTGCCGATCCTCCGCAAGCCATGTACGTCATCAGTGTTTCCTCAAGTCCGCCGGCCTGCCCTTTGGCAGGCCTCAGCGGCTCAAATACCTCCGCGATAAAAGCACTCAGATCCTCAGCAGATTGCCGAATAAACAGACGATTTACGCCGATGTCTGTATAACGGATCATACCCTTTTCTCCCCTGGTCTTCTGATACGCAAGTGCCTTATCCGCTTCCTGATAGCCCGTATTAATTGCATCTACTCCAGACCTTACAGAACTTAATCCTCCAAACAGTTTTACGTGGTTTCGACTCTCCCAACCAGGTAACAAAGAGCTGAACTGTTGTTCCAGCATGCCCGGCTTGTTCGATTCATTTATCATAAGCAGCACGGTTACCCTTCGCTCATTGCCAAAGGCAATAGGTAACGTCCCTGCGGGCATTTTCTCCCTCAAGTACGAAATCAGTTGAACAGATAACACACTAAGCGTCGAAGGATTGACCTGATCCGCGAACTCCATCAAACCCACGACAATGGATGTTGAAGGACCTATCCCGATCTCTCCAGATTTATTCCAATAATCCTCTGAAGCCTGACTCAGTCTCAAATCGTTAAACAACTGCTGGGTTTTCTTGAAATAAAACTCGGCTAACGACTGCTTGCGCATCAATTCAAGTGCCAGTATGGAACTCCCCTGTTCCAGTGCGACGAGTTGCAAAGGTTCCAGTAAAGTATTCATCTGAATGATGAGATAACCGAGACATTGATTGGTCGAAGCGATTGGATATAAATATTGATGGGCCTGCTCGCCCTCACCCTTGATCCATGTCAGATAGTCCGGGTGCTGCAACGATTCGTACAAGCTGCGCAGCTTTTCAACACTCCAGCCATGGATAACCTTGCCCCGTTTCGGGGTCCATTCATTGTCAATAAAATCCACAAAGGTAAGCGCCACGCCAATGACACGAGTCAATTCACTTACGATGGAGACAGCTCCCTTATTTTGCAGTGACAGGCGCATGAGTGAGGAATGGATTTCGTCCCGCTTGATAAGTGTTTCATTTTGTCTGCTCAGGCTCTCGTACAGCTTGGCATTCGTAATCGCGATGGAGACCTGATCGGCAAAGCTTTGCAGGAGCCTTACATCCGACTCGGTAAATATAGGGACTTTCCCTTTTTGATACACGATGAGAACACAATCCGGCTGACCTTCCACCTTGATGGGGACTGAGATGATGGAACCTATATTATGAAAATCGTACGCTGAATTCAGATGATATTTATTCTCCAATGTCATGTTACCAAAGTCGTCTTCCACGTTGGAAAGACTGTTGTAGAGCTTGGGTGTACCTCGTTTGAACGTGCTCCCGATAATCCCTTCACCCGGCTTCAGCTTCATTCTCAGCATACCCTCGCCCATCTCCCCTGCTCTGGCCTTGACCGTTAACGCATCGATCGCAGGATCATATCTCCATAGAACACCAATGCATTCATAAGGAATAACCGATAGAGCACTTACAAGAATCCGGCCCAGCAACTCATTCAGATCCAGCAGTTGAGTCACATCCCGAATGCTGTTCATAATTTCATTCAATGCTCGTTCATGCTTGCTCGCCACAGCCTCCGAATAGTACGGGTATAACAGAGACGACAGTGTAACTAAATCTTCCGCAGAATATTCCCAGCTCTTAAACAAGCGAATAGCCACACATATATTGTTGTTATATGGAAGAAAAACTAACATACAGTCTTTTGATTCTTGATCTACCTTAGGATGTTGAAGTGGCAGGATTTCAGTGAATCTTGGCGGTGTACTTTCCCTGCTACCCACTACCTCAATCAGAACCCAATCCGCCCAATTACTGCTGCTCCATACCTCATAATCGCAGTCTCCCAAACGTTCTCGCAAAATTTCATGTAAGATTCCATTCAACATTGCCGCCCCCAAGTCAATGTAGGTTTTCACATCATCATACGGATAATTATACAGAGATATACATTGTGTTGAAAGCCTTCATCCTGTAACTTTAAACCAACAAAGAATTTTATATGACAATCAATGAGAAAGAAGGTAACACAATGTCCAAAATCATGCAAAGCAAACACTTCAAGTACATTGTTCTCGTTCTCTTGTTTCTTGGCTGGTGCCTCGGCAATCTGGATCGTTTCGTGATTAACTATGCCATCGTTGGTATTACGCAAGACCTGGGGCTGAGCGCTTCTGCACAAGGGGTCATCCTTAGTAGCTTTTTTCTCGGGTATGCCATCATGCAAATTCCAGGCGGAGCACTTGCTGACCGTTTTGGCTATCGGAAAGTCATTCTCGTCTCCCTGTTCTCCTGGTCTGTGTTCACCATTCTGACCGGCTCCGCCTGGTCCTTGTTCTCTCTCATCTTTGTACGTTTTCTCTTTGGTATTGGCGAAGGCAGCTTCTTTCCATCCGGCTCCAAAGCCATCGCGACCAACTTTCCCGTCAATCAAAGGAGTGGAGCCATGTCCATCATGCTGGCATCCGGAGCCATTATGGGCGTAGTCACTCCACTTGTTACCGGGCCCGCGCTTGTCTCTATTGGCTGGCGAAACTTGTTCTATATCATTGGTGCTGTGGGCATTTTCATTACAGCTCTGATGTTCTTCCTGTTAAAAGAGCCTGCTGTCAAATCCAAGCTTGCGGATGGAACCTCAGGCCAACAACCTAAAATGTCGCTAAAAGCCGTCCTAAAAACGCCCATGATCTGGAATCTGTTCATCAGCTATTTCAGTATCTATGCGGTGAACTGGGGACTTCAATCCTGGATGCCGACCTATATGGTCAATGTCAGAGGCCTGGATATGACGCAGATGGGCGTGCTCGCCGCCATTCCGGCTTTGGTCAGCATTTTCACCATGCTCCTCAGTGGATACGTGCTTGACCGAATTCCGGCAGGCAAAGATCGCATCATTGCTTCCGTATTCGGTGTACTGGTTGCGGTGTTCCTTTATCTCATGAGTCATTCCGGTACGATTACAACCTTCATTACGTACATGACCATCGTCACAGTTATGGCTGGATTCATCTCCACACTGATCATTTCGAAGTCGCTCAAAACGATGCCCGAATCCGTGGTCGCTACCGCCAATGGATTCATTAACACAGGTGCTCAGCTTGCAGGTTTTCTGACCCCCATGTTGATCGGATTTCTGGTTCAGGCTTCCGGAGGATCTTATGCTACAGCCTTCATCATGCTGATTGGCTTTGCCTTGATCTGTTCCATCACCCTGATGTTCTCCCGTCGTACTAATTCGGATCAAGATACCACGCCAGAGGTGCAGGCCACAGCCGTTTAGAGATACGGGTATAGCGCTATAATGTCGCTTCGTCAATCGTCTGTCGCTTATATCAACAACACAACAACTATACAAAAAAGAGGTGCCCATTCTTATGACTACAACCCTAAATTTAACCCAATATATATCCAATGTTATTGAAGGAAAAAGTGCACTGTTTACCGATGCCAGTGATCGTATCTGGGAATTCGCAGAGACACGTTTCGATGAGTTTCAATCGGCAGAACTGCTTATGGAGCTATTGGAATCCGAAGGTTTCACGATTGAGCGTGGGGTAGCCGGTCTAGAGACTGGATTTATCGCCTCCTATGGTACAGGCCTGCCTGTTATTGCTCTATTAGGTGAATATGATGCACTGGCCGACCTTAGCCAGGAAGCTGGAATCAGTACCTATCATCCGGTTCAGCCCCGCGGAAATGGTCATGGCTGCGGGCACAATCTGCTCGGGATTGGTGCTTTGGCTGCGGCGGTGGCGGTCAAGGATTATCTAGTTGAGCACCCGGAGACAAAAGGAACGATTCGTTTTTACGGTTGTCCTGCAGAGGAAAGCGGATATGGCAAAACGTATCTGGCTCGCGAAGGTTATTTCAAAGATGTGGATGCAGCACTCTCGTGGCACCCTCATTCCTTGAATGCAGTGATGCACGGAAGCTCCAATGCCGTCATTCACGGAACGTTCACCTTCAAAGGCATTAGTGCTCATGCCGCCGCGGCTCCTCATCTGGGACGAAGTGCTCTTGATGCTGTGGAACTGATGAACATTGGTTCAAATTATATGCGGGAGCACATGATTGATCAGGCGAGAATCCATTACGCGATTACCAATTCAGGCGGTTTTGCCCCTAATGTCGTTCAGGCTGAAGCGGAGGTCACCTATCTTGTTCGTGCTCCCAAAACTGCACAGGTCCGCAGTTTGTTTGAACGTCTGGTGAAAGTGGCCGAAGGGGCCGCCCTGATGACAGAAACAGCAATGGACTTTAAATATGAAGGGGCATGCGCCAATCTGATTCCGAATAGTACGCTTGAGAAAGTAATGCATCGGCATCTCGTTGCCTGCGGCGCACCCGAATATGAAGAGAAAGAATACATCTATGCCAAAGCCATCTATGACACGCTGCCCCTGCAAAATCAGCAGGAAGCCGGAGCAATGGTGGGACCTGAGCTTGCCCCTCTTCTGGCTGAGCGGCCACTGCCTAACTTTATCGCTCCCTATTCAGATGAAAAGGAGACATTCATGGGTGGCTCAACAGATGTAGCGGATGTAAGCTGGAATGTACCGACTGCGCAGTGCATCACGTCCACGATGGCCTTTGGCACGCCGCTACACGCCTGGCAGACCGTAGCTCAAGGTAAGAGCACTTATGCACATAAAGGTATGCTTCTAGCGGCGAAAGCAATGGCAGCTACGGCCATCGAATCCATTCTTCACCCGGAGATCGTGAAAGAGGCGAAACAGGAGTTGCAGGACAGACTCGGTGGTGAAGTCTACGACTGTCTTGTTCCGACAGATGTACATCCTCCGCAGCGAGGAGAATGAGCAGGTGAGGTTCAAAGACGTTTTTTCCATTATCGGTCCAGCCATGGTTGGACCTTCAAGCTCCCACACCGCAGGAGCAGCTCGCATCGGACGCACGGCGCGACAATTATTCGGAGAATGTCCCTCCCATGCGGAGATTATCATGTTCGGTTCCTTTGCCGCTACCTATAAAGGACATGGAACAGACACCGCGATTGTTGGCGGCCTTCTCGATATGGACACCGATGATCCCGGATTGCCTGAAGCATTCGCTCACGCAGAAACCGCTGGGATGGAAATCATCATTCGTCCGGGTAAAGGTCTGTATCCACATCCGAACACAGCCGAGCTTGTTCTGACTAATGCCGCAGGAGAACGCACATTGGATATCGTAGGTACCTCCATTGGTGGAGGAAATATTGAGATTGTGCGCATCAACGGGTACAACCTGAAGCTGACTGCCCTCTATCCCACACTCATCATTCGTCACAGCGACGAGCCGGGTGTAATTGCAGTCGTCACAAGATTACTGGTGGACAATCACATCAATATTGGTCATATGTCGGTTGATCGAAAAAACCGGCGCGGCGAAGCGATGATGGTAATGGAGTGTGATGGCAGAATAGATCCTGCCGTGATCAAGGGGATTGAGTCCATCCCTGAAGTACAGGAGGTTAACCTGCTCTGTCTGTAGCTTCAGTTACAGATAACCAAGTACGAATTCGTCTGTACTGAATTTTAATAAAAGGAGCACACATCGATGAACTTCCGAACGTTAAAACAACTTGCCGAATTGGCAGAGAGCCGCGAGCTTTCCCTCGGCCAGCTTATGCTGGAGGAACAGTGTCAGGAGTCGGGCGAAGATATGGGCGTCGTGTTCGAGCAGATGCAGGAATACTATACTATTATGAAAAGCGCCGTCCATCAGGGGCTGCACACCGATACGACATCCAAAAGTGGACTCACCGGAGGCGATGCCCGGAAGTTGATGACATACCGTTCGGATGGACAGTCCTTGCTTGGTGATCATGCCAGCCTATCCATGAGTTACGCGCTGGCGGTGTCGGAGGTAAATGCTTCGATGGGACGGATCATAGCTACACCGACAGCGGGCTCCTGCGGTATTATCCCCGGCGTATTCATCAGCAGTCAGGAACGCTTCGGCTGGACGGATGAGCAGATGGTCTATGGTTTGTTTGCAGCCGGAGCGATCGGTTACGTCATAGCCAACAATTCGTTTATTTCCGGTGCGGAAGGGGGTTGTCAGGCCGAAGTGGGATCTGCGATAGGCATGGCAGCCGGGGCCTTGGTGGATATTCGGGGTGGCTCCCCTTCCCAAGCGATCCATGCCGTGGGGCTAGCCCTGAAAAATACGCTTGGCCTGATCTGTGACCCGGTAGCGGGACTTGTCGAGATTCCATGTATCGTTCGCAACGGCTTCGGCGCAATTACCGCTCTGGGAGCAGCAGATATGGCTCTTGCCGGAGTCCGCAGTATTATTCCTTCGGATGAAGTCGTTCAAGTCATGCTGGAAGTTGGATCGGCGATGCCGGAATCCTTACGAGAAACGGCAGGTGGCGGTCTCGCCCAAACCCCGACAGGACGCAAAATTACTAGAGATTTGCAGCATAAATAAAAAACAGGCATGTGGTTTACATGGAGGTAGAAGGAAGGCCCTCAAGGTAAATGCATGCCTGTTTATGTTTATAATTTCTCATTTTAATGTATAGCCCCCGAGATAGGTTTCCATCAGTTCATTAGAGAGCTGAATAGCTTCAGAACGATTCGTTGCGGGCATGGAGAGCATAAGCCCATCTTCGGAGCTCCAGCTTCTACTGCGCTGCTCTCCGCTTGAATCCTCCTCCGAAATGGCGATGGTGAGTTTGGTGAATGCACGATCTACGAATAGTGTTCCGTACACGAAGATATCCGTTTTCTCATTTTCATCAATGATGTATTCCATCAATCCGTATCCTTTATGAAAACGAATTTCGAGCCCCTTTTGATCTTCGGGTACAGGGAAAGACTCACCTTCAATATCAATAGTTCCTCTGAATATGTAATCACCCGAGGTCGTTAGATAACGCTTGCCATCCATGTTGATATGAACCTTTTGCTCCGGTTCCCTGTTGTCTTCTCCCAGCCGATATTTTACAGCCACACCATCAAGATGGATCGTTCTGGGCAGAAACAGAAGAACCACACTGATCACAATCATCAATATCCAGATGGCAAGCACGATCGAAATGATTTTTTTCTTCATGGCCCATCTCCTCAATTTATCGGTCTACAACTCTTGAAGATATACAGTCTCTTCCTGAACTTCATTCCATTGAATATGGACAGGGATGGGAAAGTCTTCATTTTCTCCCCTCCCTATCAAAGATGGCACATGAATTAATTACAAATTATAACATATAAACTACTCGCATAACTTTTTCAAAGTATTCCGTTTGTTCTTTATTCCGGCACTGAATCAGGCCTATGCTTACAGATGTTTCAAAACTCTCGACTGGAATTTGTACTACATATTGCCTAACAAAAAAAACCGGCCACCTCGTGACCGATTCAATCCGCTCCTGGGGGAGCGTTGGATATATGTGCGAATGAAAGAAATTATGATTGCTACTCCTTAATGATAGTCCAGAAGGCTCCTTCGGCTGTAACTGCTGATCGAACACAAAAAGCCAGCTTTTGCTTCATGTACCTATGAAATTGTCCGGTTACAACTTGTCCACCTGTAATAATGTTACTGGCTTCACCGTACAAGCTGGACTAATCTGCTCCTCAGTCAGTATGTTCAGTTTGATCAGGCTTTTCAGCTTATGACTGTCCACCTTGGATAGCAGTCGCCAGATGTCTGGATCAGGAAGAGATGCGTACAGCTTCTGATCATCATATTCCTTGCGGTGCTGAAGCACCGTTTTCACGGCGTATCCACCAACTTGCGTCTCATAGACGCCCTGCTCCTCACAATACCCGACAATCTCATCTCGTAACACAGATAGACGCTGTTCAATTTCTTTTTGCTGCTTTTTTAATTCAAAATAGGTTTGCACCTTCTGTTCCATACCCATCACGCTCCTCTATACATAGGTATGCAACGAAGGAGAGTTTAGGACAACTACAGCAGTTCATCATTTAAATATGAATTATTGCCAATAATCTTTTTAATCCGCTGCATCACACCCGGGCCCATAGGAACATTAGACACTCGCTTTAATAGAATCCAGCGCAAACAAGCCATCGCTTCAAAAATCTCCGCATCGTCTGGTGTGTATTCTGTCAGACTCTTGAATAGAGCACTGTACATCTTACCGTTTCGTTCCCCTGTATAAACAGTCATCAAAAAAATGGACCACGCCATATCGTACCTCGGATCACCGCGCTGCCCATTTGTCCAATCGATGATCGTATATTGATCACCTGCCTCCAGAACATTTCCCAGGTTATAATCACCATGGATCAAATGATCTTGCCTCAACTCAGTCCGTTGAAGAAGGGTCGTCAGAATCTGATGCATATCCTCATGCAGTTCAATGGAGGGAAAAAAATATCCAACGAAATCATATTGTGGTATGTAATTTGCAGCCGCGTTACCTGTATCCTTTACATCATAACCATGGACCTGAATTAACTTTTGAGCCAATTGCTCCAGCTTGATTTTGCTTAACTTGGCTATAGGCTCCCCGTCATAACTTGTCAACAGGACTTGATTAGAATTCACATCCACGCCCCAACCGTAGGGTTGGGAGACTTGTATTCCACTCTCGTATAGTTGAGATAATAGTTCATACTGGTTGCAAATATTGGGTTTGGAGTCCTTGTTCCATATCTTTAACACATAAGAGTGATCAACGCATTCTATCTTCACAACGTCCGCTTCCAAGCCTGGTGAGAGGGGAAGCATCTTGTATGGTTTTTCAAGCAGGCAGCGAATTTCTTCGCTCAACTCGACCCAGCGGATACTTTCCAGCGTTAACCTCATTTTGCCCAACCCTTCTCTGTGAAATTAGAATTTGGATCTTTCTGTCTCCTTTTCACTCTAGTTGTCAGGTGTAATAAGTCCTTTACCAATGAAATTCGCAGACACGGGCTTCTTGTCCAGTTCTCTGGACCATACCGATAATTGCCCCATATGGTGAATCTCATGAGCAATCACGTGACGCATCACTTCTCCCCACGATTCCTTGGCGACGGTGCTATCCAATTCGGGATCGATGCAAAGTCTCTTTTCCATGCTGGGGTCCCAGGTTAGAACAAATGCCTCCACATCAGGTCGCAGCTTGCGGTCGAATTGTCGTACCTCTTCCAGTGTTTTATAGTTATCAAAATTCTCCATACCATCCGGTTTGCCCTGCAATAATTGAAGCCAGCTCCACTCTACATCAATAATATGAAAAAACGTTTGCAATATATTGCCTACCCCGCCTGTTCGAGGCCGAAGCAGCTCTTCCAGCGGTACATCCTCACACCACTGAAACCATTGCTCACGCACGATCCAGTTATAACGAAAGAAAGATTCCATTTAGCCATTCTCCTTTTCTTTATCATGCTTTTTAAGTGTTTTGATCAGTTCCATATTGGCAAAAGTTTTGTCTGCATGTTCACGGTCTCCGTAAATCCCGCTAATCTGATCAAATCCCGATTTGGTCCAAAATCGTAATGCAGGCCAATTTTTGAGCGCCACATTGATTCTGATTTCCTTATAACCAAGTTCGGAAAACAATCGGGTTAACGCATGCATCATTTCTTGTCCATAACCCTGCTTCTGGATTTCACTATGGATATACAAAAATTCGAGATAAACCGAATCCTCCATGGGGTAGCCATGGTACAGGCTCAACACACCTATACTTTTGTTTTCCTCATTCATACGAATGGTCTGAATTCGATAGTTCTCCAGCTTTCCCCCAGGAGGAAGATTGCCTTCTTCAAAGCACGTTCTCACATAATCCGGCTCATGATCTCGTCCGTCCCATTCCTGTACATAGTTACTCGTATCAACAATGGATTGGATATCGAAAATCTCAGCTTCTTTCAAATCGGAAATGAAAAGTCGCTCTGAATTCCATGCCGTTGGAATCTGTTTCATATCATCATCCCCAATCTCTTCGTGCCTTCTATCATAACCCATGATATGGTAAAAATAAAAGAGCCGCGATTGTCGCAGCTCCCTACTCTTTTGGCTTCGTCATCCTCTTCTTTACATAGAGTAAAACGTGAATTCCAGCGTATATAAACAGGACATTAAACAGATAAAGAAGAGCATTCACATTTATAGTGGAAAGAAACCAGATTGTATCATCCGGTTTCTTATAATGATAATCAGTAAAGAACCGCAAAGGAAAACCATACTCTGTCCGTAAAGTCCCCTCCGTATAGGCTGTTCCTGGAATACAGATCACAGCTAACACGGCAATCCAAGCCGAAAGATTAAATATTCTTTTATTAAACGTCAATTCATCTCATCCATTCAGTATATTTTCGGTATCCACCACATTCGCAAACATGCTCAGAACCGAATTGTGATGTTCTATAATCTGTTCAGCCTGAAGAATGTTGGAATTCCATGTGCTGTGAGCATCACGAACCAAGGTTAGTGCATAGCCAAGGCTACTTGCTCTACGACAAGTCGTATCCACGCATATCTCCGTCTGCATGCCAGTCAGAATAAGATCCGTCACTCCGTTTTCTTGCAATTTCAGATTAAGATCTGTTTCGTGAAACGAATCCGGTGTTTGCTTTTCAATAACAAGGTCACCCGTGATTGGCGCAATGGACGGATGAATCGCCCAACCTGCCGTTCCACGCTCAAGGGGACTGCCTGCTCCTTCACTGTGCTGAATGTAGATAACGGAGTGACCTTTTTGCCGAGCCTTGGAAATGACGTGTTGTATTTTCTGAAGCAATACGTCCCCCTGATATACGGGATCTGATTCATCGAACATGGCTACCTGAACATCGATAACAAGAATTGCACAGTGGGTTGGCATCTTATATTCCTCCTGAAAAATAATATTAAATCAGCAATTGTATGACTACGTCTTTCGTTTTCGCACCGTTAACAAACCTTCCAATCCCAGATCGATCAACACAAATAGTATAGCAGCTAGAACGCCAAATAAGGTCAATACTATCGACTCTTTAAAATTTATAATTTCTTCTCCCGCGCCCATGAGCAAATAATAGATATACATACCTAAGACTCCAGCACATGCGTAACCCAGTATTCTCAAACTTAGATAAATGACATAATTTCCGAAACGAGATCTGCTCAACAGATAATCCACCAATAAGGATAACGGTAGCCCGATCAATGTGATCAGGGGAGTCGCATATACAAGATAAACAAGAATATAAAAATCAAAGCTGTAAGATTGATTCATGGATATTATACTTGCAATTAAAGTAAAACTAATGATGGTTAGAACGGTCGTCAGCAGCTTTCTTCCAATGTTCATCTCACCACTCCCGTAAGGTTATCCATATACAATGAATGTTCCTATGCGTCAGATTCTCCCGGTTGCCACCCGATTTCTTGGGACCATAGATGAGCTTTCTCTAATATGCTCCACACCATCGGTCCTTTGCCTTCCACGTATTTTGGCCGCTGGTCCTTGTATAATGCCATAAGCCTGTGCTTCTCTTCCGCATATTTCAATCGATCCGCTGGATGTTCCCTCAAATAATCTCTAAAAAGCAAGTTCATCTGCTCAGAGAAACTCCCAGCTTTCCTTACGTGTATATGTGTTCTCCTGCTTCCGGGTACTTCACGAAAATATCGCTTGGTTTTATCCGAATTTTCTTCTCTGAATATGAAACCGACCGCTTCAATTTCGTTTTTGTAGTTAAGCAAACCATCATAATCAGATACGGAAATTTGTATATCTATGATTGGCTTGGCATCCATGCCGAAGACGGAAGTTGATCCAACATGGTCAATCCGCACAACCTTTTCACCCAACGCCTCTCTTAATTTTATCCCGGTATCAAGGAACATGTGCCTCCAAGAAGGATCATACGTTGCAATTCTCCATTGATCTTCCATGCAGTCCTCCCTTAATTATCTAATCCAGCTATATAAGGAACAACAAGTCTTTCAATACTTTTGTCGCAATTTAAATTATTAAATCCACTAGACTACACCTGTCATCCGAAAACTAAAAATCATCATCATATATTTCTAGTTTTATTTGTTTCTTTAACTCAGTAATGTATTCGTATACATCATCAATATTTACTATACCTTTGACATTCCTCCTTAATAGATCATTGATAAAATTACTATCATTCTCTCTCAACCTTATATCTTTTAAGTAGTTATCATTATAGTCATTAATAAAATCTAATTTGTTCTTATAAAATCGAAATCGTTCCAAAACATAAATTTCCTTGAGATTAATGAATACAGCTAAAAAATCCTTGAGATTTCTGGCTACTAAAGTTACTTGATTACCCGATGCCATTGGCTGAATAAAAATAATAGGAGCTTTTTCCAGATCGCTAATTGATCCGTTAAACGTTAAAAAAGCAAAGTGATCACCATCTACCCCTGTTTTTCCAAATACGATGGCATCATCTGGGGTACAGTAGTACCTATCATCATCATTATTAAAACGAATATAAAAACCCACATAATCCTGTAAGGTTCTATCATGTCGTTCACGTAGTTCCTTATCTATTCGGACGATGTCTACTAATGATTCAGGCATTTCATATTTTATTTTCACGTTTAAACACCTCTTCCTGATATCATAACGATGTGCGAGTCTATCGAAGATTCTTTGATTATATTTAGGCAAGACCCACATCGCTATCATTACGCTTCTCTTTTTACAACTAATACCTTTCCTATTCTATATATTAACGCAAGTAAAAAAAGAGAAGGAACAAAAGTCCCTCCCCTTACCTTTTCAAAGATAATCACACTTAAATTTAGAAAACTCAGCCACAGAACCTTCGCCACTCGCGTATAGACCAATTAGCACCCCTGTAAATCCCCCGGCAACTTCTGAGGAAAGGTATTTCGTCTGCGCTGTCCCTAGGAGGTTGTCCTTGCCATCCGCATGAATCAGGAAGCTGTAGCGCTCATGGCTTGCCTGTATCATTAATGTGGCCTGGTGATCATTTCCCAATTCCACTTCATTTTCGACTGATTTGATATCCCCAATATTCAGACGCTCAATTACCTTATACACGCCCTGTTCTTTGCGAATGGCCAAGTCATAATGGTGCTGTTCATCCATGTAGATGGTGATGCCTGCCTCGCCGTTCGTAAGACTGACATCAACAGAGATGGTCGCGTCAAAGTCTTTTTGACGTAGGCCAATGAATGTCGGGGATGCTGGAACATCCAGTGTCACTTCGGTTCCTTTTAACTTTACGTTGCCTTGCTCTAACAAATAATTTTCTGTATTGGGATGACGAAGAAAACACCAGTCCAGATTCCAATCCGTGTTCTCAAACGTATAGCTTTTCTTCTCTTGTTGAATGACTATGTCGGAAATACGATCAGTGTCAAAACTCATAAGCGTTGTACCTTTATGTCCTGCCGTAAACCAGCCTTCCTCGTCAAAGGTAACTGGCGTAAGGAATACTTCCCGGCCCAGATGATGATAGGTTAGCCACTGTCCACTCTGACGGAATCCCAAATGGAAAATCCACCAGTTGCCTGCCTCGTCCTGAATCAGGTCGCCATGGCCAACCCCCTGCAGTTCATAACCACCTAGATTACGGTTGGTCAGAACAGGATTCTTGGCATAAGGCTCGAAAGGACCGGAAGGAGAATCTCCCCTCGCATATGTGACCATATGACCGTATTCGGTTCCGCCTTCAGATGCCATGAGGTAATAGTAACCATTCATTTTATACAAATGTGGGCTTTCCAGATAACGTCCGCCTGATCCTTGCCATACTGAGCGACTTGGGGTCTTTTTGTGACCTGTTTCAATGTCAATTTCACACTGAATGATTCCCCCAATTCCTTCATCGTCGGTTCCGTTGCTCATAAAGAAGGCCTTACCGTCTTCAAAATACAAATCCGGATCGATTCCCCCTTGATCCACCATAATCGGTTCTGACCACTCCCCGTATATATCATCAGTCCATATATAGAAATTCTGACGCGTGGTGTCGTTCGTCGTGGTCATATAGAATCGCCCGTTGTTGTATCGAATTGTAGGGGCGAAGACACCTCCCGAGCTGCTCACCGTTTCCAGATGAATCTGGCTTTTTCGGGTTAAACAGTGACCGATTTGCGTCCAGTTCAATAAATCTTTGCTTTCAAAAAGCGGGACACCCGGAAAATACTGAAAAGAACTGCACACCAGATAATAAGTGTCATTCACCTTGCAGATGCTTGGATCTGGATAAAACCCTTTAATGACCGGATTATTGTATTTCATTTGAGGCACCTCTTTTTCTCTAATTCACATATTTAAGAATCCAACTTCATAAGCAGATAAAAAAATTAAACACTATCGCAATCATTCTTTCAATGCGTTAGAGTTGAAGGGTCAAGTTAATTTCATTAAATTAATATATATATGATTTCAATAGATCGGGTTAGGAGATGGTTAAGGATGATCAAAGCGAACGGAGATCCAAAATTCATACCGTTATACGAAGCGCTGGCAAGCGAGGTTAGATGGAGAATCATGGATATGATTGCAGATAGCGAAATGAATGTGAAGGATATTGCGGCTGCGTTAGAACTTAGCCCCTCCATCGTCACGATGCACATACGAAAGCTTGAGCAAGCTGGACTGATCGATAGCCGTAGGATACGCCTGAATGGAGGCACGCACAAATTATGTTTCCTCAAACAAAATAACATCGAGATCGAACTGCCCTCCGCCAGTCGGACAGCAAGAATTAGAGAACAGACCATTTCAGTGGGGCACTATACTGCATTTGAAGTTCATCCTACCTGTGGTCTTGGGACGCACGAGAAAGAAATTGGAGTCTGGGACGACCCACGCTACTTTCTTGATCCTGAGCGGGTTCACGCTGCCATCCTCTGGTTCGGAAGAGGTTATGTCGAATACAAAACGCCTAACTATATGCTTCCTGATGAGACTGCTAGCGCCATTGAGATTTCAGTGGAACTGGCTTCTGAAGCCCCGGGTTTAAGAGATCATTGGCCATCCGATATCCGATTTACGTTTAACGGTATTTCGCTAGGAACGTGGACAAGCCCAGCTGACTTCGGAAGAGCTGCTCGAGGCAAATATACGCCAACATGGTGGCATCGTAATGTGAATCAATATGGATTATTAAAGACAATTCGTGTTGATAGCTCGGGTACGTATATGGATGGAGAGTGGATGTCAGACGTGAAGATTGAGGATACCCAACTGGAGCAACCCTTCTGGACACTTCGTTTCACGGTTGACGAGGAGGGGACTAACGTCGGGGGATTAACAATCTATGGTTCCGGGTTCGGCAATCATGACCAAGATATTGTCATACGCGTACAACGCTAATCTTTCTTTATGTAATAACGATTAATCCCGTTCTTCTCTTCAAACGCATTCCCTTGAATGAACGGGATACTGCTGTACGCAGTTAAAGAAGCTTTCTATATTCAACACCATGAACATGAATCAACACGTTCTGGGCTGCCAACCTTTCAAAAAAATCCAACATATCCCCAAAGGGATTTTCGAAATAGGCAATCAGGTGTTCATAATTTGCAGTGGATTTCAAATAGTTATAAAAAAAATAAGGGTCCATGTTACCCACATCATCTATACTGCCGAGGGAAACCTCCAACGTTTGCCCTGTTTCTGCATTCTCGAACATGCAATGCTCTCCATGAACATCGAAATGCCATTTTCCACTCAAATATTCTTCACCGTTTACTACTTCTTCATTGGATAGCAAGTAGTACGCTCCATTGATGATCTCTTCCTTTTCAGCCTGGCTGTTTTCCGAGATCAATTTGTCGATCAGTTCTTGTGCAATTCTTTTGTACGTGTCCATCGCTTCCAATAATGTATCTGTTATTTCTTTGGTTAAAGCGTGCATCTCTTGCCTCCTGCCTTCTTCTCACCCTTACTTGGTTCTTATATGCCTTACCATAGACCCATTTTCCAGTTCTTTTTCCAATAACAAATCCAGCAATCCATCAGGTACCAGCTTTACATCATCCATTGTTGTTGAAAAATAAGTGATCGGTTTCCAACATGCCTTATAGCGAATAGAACCTTCTAATCCAACAAATTCTTCCTGATTATATTGAGATTTATCTATAAATGATGCTTCATAGATAAAATCAATTTCATGACCTAATTCATCTTCTATTCCAAAAATATTTTCAATAACGGAAATTAATCGAGGCTCTTCGATCTCTTGATCCAACTCTTCTTTGAGCTCCCTGATCAGAGTTTTCTTACTGTTCTCACCGAACTCTATCGTTCCACCAATAGGCCTGTAGAAAGTAGTTGAAATATCCGGGAAGTTAATTTCCTGAACCAAAATGCGGTCTTCTTTCCTCAAAATAGCTAGTGAGACAGAACGAATATTCATTTTTTTCTCCTTAACCTATGTTTGTTTTTATTCCTTCGTACTAAATGTCTGAATATACTTTCTGGCATCGTCTCTGAATGTTTCCGTATAATGATCATTTGTATAATCTTTTAACACCTTTTGCCAGAACGCTATTGCAGGAGTATTACTCTCCATCTGAGCAAGTGCCCAATTGGCTTTGTATAACTCAAATATCTGCATCGCAGCAGCATATCCAACCCCACTTCTTCTAAACTTCTTCAGGATCATAAAGTCATAGATTACATGTGTAGGATCTGGATCGGTATCTAAATTTTCAAGTAGTACAATCACAAAGCCGGCTATAGTGCCAGAAATCATAATGAAATATGGCCTCCACCTTTTATCCCCTTCCCAAATGAAGTCAATATTCACATCGTATTTACCTTCTTGATTGATATCCTCGCTTGTATATTCGCTGAAATCATAATGGTACAGTTGATACAGATTCGATAACATACTTTTCTCTGCCAATGTTACTGGAGTGAGGTCTACTATCATACTGCCTCCCTATAGTTCTCTTTTAAATTCTGACTGCTTAGCATTGGTGCTCCAACAAATAGAGCTATTGACGGCTCGAACGCATCGCCTTTACATGTTTTAAACTACTATCGTTTAAGAACTCTTTATATGCTTCGGATTCAACGGCGTAGATCGCCACTTTTCCTTGTGAATTATGATGAATGCCCCAACCGTAACGTTTACCCAACGAAGAAGTACGAAGACAGGGTTGTCCCTTAGAGAAAAACTTGGTTCTCTCTATGGATCTTTTTTCGTCGGGTATATCATTGCGCTGTGCGAACACTTCAAACATGACATCCTCTTGCGTATATTGATAAGGGTGGTTTGCTATCATTTCATATTGTATAACTGGAACGGTTTTACTGCCGTTTTTGGCTTTGGGGATCTCTGCCACTTTAACAGGGCAATCTTCTGCTACTGCAATAAAAGTTTCATAATAGTTCATGTCTTTCATCTATACATCCTCCCATCAATTCAGAAAAAATATGGATACGAATATACGATCAAGCTTGATCCCGTTTTATAAATATTTCTTAAAAGCCTTGCTAGACTCCCCATCGTATCCTAACTTCGTGTAGAAGCCATGGGCCTCGTATCTGGATGAACCGCTGGTGAGAAACACTTTTATACAATTTTTCTGTATGCATACATCCTCTATATACTTCATAAGTTCAGATCCATATCCCTTGCTCTGCACATGCTCCGTAATGATAACCCGCTCAACCACGCCAAACGGTCTATTCTCCACCAATGCATCCAGACAAATATGTAAATGCGCAGTCCCAATAACCTGATCACCAACTTCGTAAACGAATAAGAAACTGTTGGGATTATTCCTTACTTCTTCTATCCGCTCTGCCAGTACCTTCGTATTCAGGTTGTTCGGTAATAATTCTTTGTACAACCTTTCAATAACCTCGACATCCCTTGCTTCGGCCTCTCTGATCATCAGGTTCCACTCCTCAACTTATATAATAACTTAATATGATGTCACCATTTTCCTCGAATTCACCCGTCTCCTGAAACCCGGATTTCTTATATAAAGCGTTTGCCACCTTGTTGTGCGGCACATGAGATACCCTGATTTGCTTGCAATCGGTTCTCTCTTTTAACTTATGAATGACTTCCTTGATCGCCAGTTTGGCGTATCCTTTCCCCTGGTATTTCTCATCAATCATGAATCGAAGTATCCAATAATATCCATCATTATATATCTCATTATCAAATAAAATAAAGCCTACCATACGGTCCTCTGCAAAAATTCCATATGGCTTCGAGGTGATCTCCTTCGTCGCATGTATTAAGGAATCTGCATTGCTTGCTACCAAATTTAGTTGGTCTTCGCGCGGTTGAAGCTGAATGCACGCTAATTTGTTTTCCTTGGTTATACGTTGTAGTGTTACTTGCTTTTCATTCATATTCACATATTTCCCCTTGAATTAAATGACTAGATTTTTTTGATCAAAATAATCTCCAAAGGCTGCGTTTCCAGCAATAGAGAGCCTGCATCAACATACCCCAATTTTCTATAAAAGTGTTGTGCATGTTCATCTGACTGTGTAGAAGTCATTACCGTATCAAACCCTTTTTGCTTCATCAGGTGCTCCCAGTGCTGTACGACGGCTCTGCCAATCCCTCCACTCCGATAGGGCTCGTCGATCCAGATCATATTCATGAAAGGAATGTTATCCCAAAAATACCCGTACCTCATCCATCCAATTCTTGATTCTTGCTCCCATATCATCAGGATTTCGTTCTCTTTGATCTTTGTCTCCACAAGCGAAGGATGGATATGTCGATCTCGTTCAAGAATATAACTGTAATCGGTTTCATCAGCATGTATAATTTTCATTGTCATTGCTCCTCCCATTAAACTACGTCCATCATAACCCAAAATGTGGAATACGCAACACAAAAAACCACGAATATTCGTGGTTTCATATGTCGGTACCATTTCCCTATGACCTACAAAGATCCGCTCACCAACTGCCCTCTGTACCATACCGCCTGTCGTGCAGATCTTCTGGCAACAGCTTCCGCAGAACAACTTGCGTGAACTAATATAAAGCTAGCCGTGTCCCCTACCTTCGGCCACACCTGTTGTCCCTTAGAATCTAGCGTTGTCATCCCACCTGTGACAAATGCAAGCGACTGAGACAAGGACAGCTCATCGTTAAACCCGTACAGTTCGGCGAAACGACCCGCTTTCTCCAGTTGATCCCCATTGCCAAATGGAGACCAATGATCCGTCAAGCTATCTGTCGCCAGCTTCACGTTCACCCCATGTCGATGGAGCATCGGAAGGGGCATCATCATTTTACCGATAGGCACGGTCGAAACAACGCTCATACCAAGGGAGGCCATTCGTTTGGCCATATCTTCCGTTTCCTGCTGTTCCGCGCGGGCGAACCAGAACGCATGGCTTACGGTAACTTTGCCCTGAAGTCCCGCTTCTTCAGTCAAATCAGCCAACCGCAGCAATGTTTGTTTACCCGGTTCTCCGGATTCATGCAAATGAATATCGATGCCTGCCTGATACTGAACAGCCAGTTCGACCATTGCATTTAGCGATTTCTCGATATGCTCGTCCACAGTGTGAGGATCAAGTCCACCTACATGAGTGGCCCCTTCCGCCATGGCTTGACGCATGAGTTCAACCGATTTAGAGCGGAGAAGTCCATGCTGCGGGAAAGCGACGATTTCAGCGGATATTTTGCCCGAAAATGTCTCCAATGCCTGCTTCGTCGCTTCCAGCCGTTTCAACCCGCTAACCGGTTCAATATTGCAATGACTGCGCACATGAGTGGACCCATACCCTTGAATCAGGCTCAGAATGCTCTCCGCCTGACGTTTGGCATGGGGTAACAGCTTGGGCAGCAATACTTCCTCTTCTTCGATCCGTTCGAAAATGCTGGAGATGCGTCGCACCGCTTTCCATGGTCCGTCGTAATACGTTTTATCCAAATGAATATGTCCTTCCTCGAACGAAGGCAACAGCAGCAGTCCTTTACCATCAACCTGTGGCAACTCGCTTGTTAATTCCATATCCCCATCCACAATAGCTGCAATGACTCCATCTTCAATCCGCAGATGACCAAGGCTTGTCCGGGTGCCCGTTACCTGCCCGTCTTCCATTACATAACTTTGCTCCAATAATACGTTGGTTAACCAGTATTCCTGCTTCAACATGGTCACTCCCTCTTTCCACTCGGTCTATCGTGCATCGAGTACCGATTCATCTGTGGTCAATGGTACCATAGGACTTCATTCAGCAAAAATAGTTAAAACGTTGGTGTTCCATACGATTATCGTTTAGATATTATTGGCCCTCCCCGTTAGTATACGAAGTGTGATATATCCCAAAGCTTGAATCACAAATACCAAAGCCACAAACTCAACCAGAATGCTGTTGCCTGCACTTAAATCATTCATGATATCCTTCAAAATGAGTCCAGGCTGCTTCAAGACATCCCAACTATTCCACCGATTAAATCTCCCGATGTATACTCCTAGACTGCTCAGGAGTAAAATAACGCCTACAACTACCATGCTGCTAAATGGGTTTAAACGTTTATTTAACAATCTGTGGATTTGATGTATCGAGCAAATGGACAGAATTAAACCCAGTATAGCTACGACAAACGTTAGGCTGAGGCTATACCAAAAATCAATATTAACCCAGAATTTAGTTTCCTCTTGAGAATCAAAGTATCTGAATGCATGCAGAATTTCTGTGAAAAGATATGCCGAATTCGGTAGCAAGAACAACCAGCCTGCACACATCACCCCGACCAATGCGATACTCGTTTTTGTAAGTTTCAGATGGTATACATAACTAATTGTTGATGAAATGATGAATGGAACCCATGCTAAGAAAATGTCCCACGTCAAAAATTGATACATGTTTGTGTCTGATTTGGTACGCAAGTTGACAGCAACAAGCAGGCAGCCTATGGTAGCAATGATTAAAACACTACTCAATTTTAAATAAAATGTATTTTTATGATTGTTCATTTCTTCCCTTCCATTTCCCTTTCCTTGGTGGTATGCCTGAGCAGTCCGGATCCCCTGATCATCGATCTCATAAACGAACCATGACTCCGCCTTCCTAATAATCTATGTCCATCATAACCCAAAATGTGGTATATACGAAAATTTTAGGATCGTTTGAGCCATTTACAGTGACAGCTCCCAGCCAATCATTATTATTTTAACGAATCCAGAACACCCTATTTAGCGAAATTCCACGGATCAATCATCGTAATGAACCACAGACACCTTATTCCCTTGCTTTGTGAGTCTTAGCGCATCAATCTGCAGGTTTTTACCGGAATAAGGCGCCTGACGTTCGTTAGCTTTTGCATATCACGCTATTGGTCACAATAAGGTGTAGGAGATTCGGTAGCATCGTGACTCAGAAGGAAAAGAAAACTTCCGCGATATTTCCGTTTAGCATCCATTCTTCTAACCGTTAACCGTAGACAATGCAAAAAAACAGGCACTAGGAAGTGCCTGTACAGATTGAGAACCGAGCGAAGCACTTAGCGATAGTTCACTGCTTCTTTTTTATATGAAAATATGATGATCAGAAATTAAACCGCGCATGCCCGCCATTGGTCACGCCTTCGATCTGTTCAATGTCCAGCAGTCTTCGCTTCATCTCCAGTCCTCCGCGAAAACCGGTCAGCTTGCGGTTGGCACCGATTATGCGATGACACGGCAGCAGTACCGGAACGGGGTTGGCTCCATTGGCTGCCCCAACAGCTCGCACCGCTGAAGGTCTTCCCACCGCAGCCGCAATGTCGCCATAGGTTCTTGTCTCACCATAAGGAACATTTCCCAACTCTGTCCATACCTGCTGTTGGAATGCCGTTCCAATCAGATCGAGCGGGATTGTATCTGTAAAAGCCACTTTGTCTCCGGCAAAATAGGATTGCAGCCAATCCATCATGCCTGTCTGCTTCAACGCTGATTCGTTCTCTTCGAGCTCCACTCCAGGAGCAATTCGTCCAATCCAGCTGCTCCAATCTTCCAGCGTTTCATTGGGCATAATGACCCGGCATAACCCTTTTTCGGTGGCAAGCAATACCCACGGACGACCGTCTAATTCCATTTTGGTCCACATGATGCTCTTTCTCATACGTTTATCGTCCTTTCCCCTGCAGGTTTATATCTGGTTTCTTTTTTTCGTTATGCACACATACTACACACGAACCGTTTTTTTCACTTTTCGCTTCATGCTACGGATGATCTGCTTCGTCTCCGGATCAACACGATAGGACTCCGTTATTTTCTGAAGAGCCTTATTATACGTAAAATCGTCCAATGTGTTGTCCTGCAAATAACGCATCGTGGCTGCTGGCTGTTTCACATAAGCGATGGAAATTGCCCAGGCCACTGCCATTTTCACATAGTACCCTTCGTGATGAATGGTATCTAATGAAGCAAGCACTCTGCTGATATATTTTTCTTCCATATAAAAGTTCAACAGCATCACAACCCCGAAGCGAATGTCATACTCCTGGTTGGATACCAGATAGGGCTGCAAGAAATGCCATACCTCATCCAGATGTGTCTTTGTATATTTCAAACCACCGCAGAAGCTGTCACATACCGACCAGTTATCTATTTTGGGAACAAACCAGGCAATATGCTGCAGAAGTTCCTCAATATCCGCTTGGGCATGACCGATAACCATCGCTTGCAACATCACTTCTTCAAAATAATCATCATCAGCTGTTTTCAGATAGGCACGCCAGTCCTCTTTGACGATTTGTTTCGCCATCTTGCGTATTTCAGGCAGTCTCACACCTAGCAGATTCGTGATATTCGGAATGAGCGCAGCCGAGAATTTCTGATATTCCGGTTCGACCAGAGATAACAATTGTGTTCTTACAACCGATTCCACATGTCTCCTCCTCATCGGGTTTTCTAGATCAAGTATATCCCGGCAGCATCCATTTGTAAGCCCATATCGAATGTTTTAGCAAGATTACAATATCCTTTTCCGGTGGTCGTTGTTTAACTGCCATTCCTTTTCGTTTAAGAATACGGAGTTGAAACCATTTGAAATATGTTCAACCAAACATTTACACAATAACGGAGAGGACAGAAATAACCTGAAGAAGCGAAGCGTTCGCCTAAAAGCTTTCTGAAAGAAAGCTACATCGGAAGCATACGCTATCCCCGGATTTTCCCTTTTCAGAAAGGAATCAAAGAAATCTGGGGATAACAGCGATCGGAAGGTTGTTCTGTCATCGGAGTGCCAGTGTAAATATTCATTTGTTGAACCCATCTAGAAAGGAGACTACATATGAATCGATCCCATCCCAAAAAAGATGTTTCGGTTGAAGAGATTACGGAGCTCCTTGTGCAATTCGTGCAAACCCAAAACTTGACCGAGTTTTACAAATGGGCCAAAGAACTGCATCCCTACGACCTTTCTCTCGTATATAAAAAGTTCCCTGAACAAGAGACAAAACGATTCTTACTCTTATTCAAACCGGACGTTCTCGCCGACATGGCAGAAGCGCTCACGCTTCACGAACAGGTACATCTATTCGAACAGTTAGGCCCGGAACGCACCCTTGAAGTCATGCAGCAAATGGACAAAAGTGATCTGATTCGCTTCATGCATGATCTGCCTCTCAAACGCAGAGAAGAACTGCTATCTACGATGAATCTGGATCACTCTTCAATTATCCGCTCCGTGCTGAACTATCCACCGGAGACGGCAGGACGAATTATGACCGATCGCTATCGTACCCTGTTATCGCATGAAACTGCAAAGGAAGCGCTGAGAGAACCACAGGCTACGCTGATTCCTGCAACCAGTTATCTGTATGTCACCGACGATGAAGGTAAACTGGTTGGAGTCGTGAGCTATCAAACCCTTGCCCAGGCAGATGACAAGACCAAAGTAGAAGAGCTGATGACCCGGCGTGTCATCCATGCAACAGTTGATATGGACCAGGAAGAAGCTGCACAGCTGCTGCAGCGTTATGAGTTTATGGCTCTACCTGTCGTGGATGAGAACCGTAGACTATGCGGTGTTATCCAAATGGATGATGTCATTGATATTATTATGGACGAAGCCAGTGAAGACATCGCCAAGATGGGTGGCGGCAGTAAAGACATTGATTTTGATACCAAACCGTTAGTTGCCGTCAGACGTCGCCTTCCTTGGCTGATTTTATTGTTATTTATCGGACTGATCTCGGGCAGCATCGTGGATTTTTTTGAGGACACGCTGAATCAGGTTGTGGCGCTGGCGTTCTTCATGCCCATGATCGCCGGTATGACAGGGAATACGGGTACGCAGTCCCTTGCTGTCGTTGTGCGCGGCTTGATTGGACGCAAGCTGGACAAGGCTACAGTACTCGCGCTAATTGGACGGGAGATTAAGGTAGGCACCCTGATTGGACTTGTATGCGGCTTGCTGATTACGGTCATCGCTTATTTCTGGCAAGGTGACTGGCTGCTCGGAGCCATTATTGGCGTATCCCTTTTCTTCACTCTCGTAATTGGAACACTGACTGGTACTTGCATTCCTCTTCTGCTCAGTCGTTTCAAAGTAGACCCTGCGGTTGCCTCCGGCCCATTAATCACAACGCTGAATGATATTTTGTCGTTGTTTATCTATTTCGGTATCGCCACTCGTTTTCTGGATGCCTTAATGTAAATCTCCTGTTTCATACACGAAGAAGTGCACAGAGAAAACAGACCACGATCCAGCGGATCACGGTCTGTTTCTGTATTTCGATATACCTTTCCATCTATCCTAGAGGCTAGAGGCGTCCGCTTCAAAACTGCATTTCAACACAGAACTACGCAGATCGTTTGTTTTTATTATAAATATCGAAGGCTACCGCCAGCAACAGTACCAAACCCTTGATGCCCTGCTGCCAGTCAATACCCAACCCGATCAGGGACATCCCGTTGTTCAGAACCCCCATGACCAAACCACCGATGATGGCACCGAATACGGTCCCTATTCCTCCGGAAGCGGAAGCTCCGCCGATAAAGCAGGCTGCAATGGCATCCAGCTCAAAGTTGGTACCGGCTCTTGGCGTAGCCGCATTCAGCCGCGCCGCGAAGATCAGACCGGAAATGGCGGCCATTACACCCATGTTGACAAATACCCAGAAGGTCACTTTTTTCGTTTTGACCCCGGACAGACCGGCAGCCTTTTCATTGCCTCCCAGTGCATATACATGGCGCCCCATCACGGTGCGGTTCATGATGAAGGAGTAGACAACAATTAATACAAACAGCAGAATCAGAATATTCGGAATGCCTGCATAGCTCGCAAGCATGAAAGTGAACAAATTCGTCACTACAGCCACGACCAGCAGCTTGAGCAGGAAGAGCCCCTGAGATACAACCTCGAAACCGTATTTTCGCTGGGAACGGCGCTCCCGCAGTTCATTTACGATATACCAGACCGTGAGAACAAGACCAACA
Organism: Paenibacillus sp. E222; assembly: GCF_013401555.1. Taxonomy (NCBI): domain Bacteria; kingdom Bacillati; phylum Bacillota; class Bacilli; order Caryophanales; family Paenibacillaceae; genus Paenibacillus; species Paenibacillus sp. E222. The sequence continues at coordinate 2,915,386 of NZ_CP058552.1, read as the reverse complement.
ATGATCGATACCAGACCGAGGCCAGATATTTGAATATCAGGCAGGAAGCCGGAGCTTATTTTCTGAAACCCTCCTGGAAAAGGAGAGATTGACTGGCCCTCCAGCACAATCATTGTCAAACCACGGAAGAGCAGCATGCCGGCCAGGGTAACGATAAATGCCGGAATCCGTACATATGCAATCCAGAAGCCCTGCCACGCTCCAATTAACGCACCGACCACCAAAGCAGCAATGACCGCCAGCCAGGCCGGAAGCTGCCAATCGACCATCATAATGGCGGCAACCGCCCCTACAAAAGCAGCAATCGAACCTACCGAGAGATCAATATGTCCGGTAATGATGACAAGCACCATACCGATGGCAAGTACAAGAATGTAACTGTTTTGCAAGATCAGATTCGTAATGTTGATCGGCTTGAGCAGCAGTCCCCCGGTCAGTACCTCAAACAGCAGCATAATGACAACCAGCGCGATAATCATGCCGTATTGCCGTATATTGTTTTTGAACAGTCTAGTTAACATTTCCATGCTTCCCGCCTCCTGACTTGGTCATATATCTCATCAACGTTTCCTGCGATGCTTCTTCCCGGCTGACTTCTCCCGTGATTCGTCCGGCATTCATCACATAGATTCGGTCACACAGGCCCAGTACCTCCGGCAGCTCGGATGAGATCACCAGCACACCCTTGCCCTCAGCGGCCAGCCGATGAATAATGGTATAAATTTCGAATTTGGCTCCGACATCGATGCCGCGTGTCGGTTCATCCAGAATGAGAATATCCGGTCCGGCAAAAATCCATTTGCTCAGCACCACCTTCTGCTGGTTCCCTCCGCTCAGATTGCCGGTTTTCTGCAAAATGCTAGGTGCCTTGATATTCATGCTTTTTTTCATATCCTCGGCTACCAGCACTTCCTCCCGTTCATTCACCACCGCATTTTTGGTCAGCTTGCCAAGACCCGTCAGGGAAATGTTCCGCTTGATATCGTCCATCAGAATCAGACCATATTCCTTGCGGTCCTCTGTCACGTAAGCGAAGCCGTTCTGAATCGCCTCCGTGACGCTGTTGTTCTGAATGGGCTTGCCCTCTTTGATGAGCTGGCCCGATATGCTGCGACCATAGGATTTGCCAAATATGCTCATCGCAAGCTCCGTGCGCCCTGCTCCCATCAAACCGGCAATGCCTACAATCTCGCCTCGTCTGATGTTCATATTGATCTGATCCAGCACCTTCCGGTCGGCATGATGCTCGTGATATACGGTCCAATCCTTCACTTCCAGGATGACTTCACCAATGCTCGCATGACGCTCCGGATAACGGCTGGTCAGATCACGCCCTACCATCCCGCTAATAATCCGGTCTTCAGTCACTTTGTCCTTTTTCATATCCAGTGTCTCGATTGTCTTGCCGTCCCGCAGTATGGTCACTGAATCCGACACCTTCGACACCTCGTTCAGCTTGTGCGAAATGAGAATACAGGCGATGCCCTGCTTCTTGAATTCCAGCATCAGCTGAAGCAGATTTTCACTGTCATCCTCGTTCAACGCCGCGGTAGGCTCATCCAGAATGAGCAGTCGCACCTTTTTGGAGAGCGCTTTCGCAATTTCAACCAGCTGCTGCTTACCCACACCGATGCTGGAAACCAGGGTGTTCGGATTTTCATTCAGGCCCACCTTGCCGAGTAATTCCCTTGTACCTACAAACGTTTCTTTCCAGTTGATAATGCCTTTGCTAGTACGCTCGTTGCCCAGATAGATATTTTCCGCAATTGAAAGGTAGGGAATGAGCGCCAGCTCCTGATGGATGATGACAATCCCCAGATCCTCGCTTTGCTTGATGTCCTTGAACTCACACGTTTTGCCCTGAAATAAAATATCCCCTTCATACGTTCCGTGCGGATATACACCGCTAAGCACCTTCATCAGCGTGGATTTGCCTGCGCCATTCTCACCGCATAACGCATGAATCTCGCCTTCTCTGACCTTGAGATTGACATTTTCCAGCGCTTTTACACCGGGAAATGTTTTGGTGATGCCCTTCATTTCCAGAATTATTCCGGCCATGGGATGTGCTCCTTTCACTTTTTATTTCAGTCCGATTTCTTCTTTCGTGTAATATTGACTGCCCACAATATCCTTCTCCACGTTGGTGCGATCCACAGAAATGGGGTCAAGCAAAAAGGCAGGAATCACCTTTATCCCGTTGTTATATGACTTTTCATCATTCACTTCTGCCGTTTTTCCTTGTAATATGCTGTTGGCCATCTCTACCGTCTTCTCCGCCAGCTTGCGGGTGTCCTTGAATATGGTCTGAGTCTGTTCCCCGGCCACAATGGACTTGATCGAAGCCAGTTCGGCATCCTGACCGGTAATCACCGGCAGAGGCTTGTTCGCTTTCCCGTAGCCAACCCCTTTTAACGATGAAATGATCCCGATACTGATCCCGTCATACGGGGATAACACCGCATCCAGGTTATCTGCCGAATAATAGGCACTGAGCAAATTATCCATTCGCGATTGGGCCAAGGCGCCATCCCAGCGCAGCGTCGCAATCTGGGCCATCGTGGTCTGCTTGCTTCGTACAATCAGCTTGCCGGAATCCATGTATGGCTTCAGGACCGACATCGCGCCGTCGAAAAAGAAGTAGGCGTTGTTGTCATCTGGAGAACCGCCAAACAGCTCAATGTTATAAGGACCTTTGCCCTCTTTGAGCCCCAGCTTCTGTTCAATGTAGGACGCCTGGAGCACGCCGACCTTGAAATTGTCAAAGGTCGCGTAATACGTCAAATAGGGAGTGTTGCGTATCAGGCGGTCATACGAAATGACCTGTATGCCCTGGTCATGCGCCTTCTTGATGACATCCGTCAGCGTATTGCCGTCAACAGACGCAATCACCATCACGTCCACACCCTTGGTGATCATGTTCTCAATCTGTGAGATTTGATTCTCCACCACGTCTTCTGCGTACTGCAAATCGGTTTTATACCCCTGCTCCTGAAAAAGACGAACCATGTTCTCCCCGTCGCCAACCCAGCGTTCGGAGGATTTCGTTGGCATCGAGATGCCGACATACCCTTTTTCCTTGCTGCCAGTTTCACTCTCAGCCAGGTTGCAGGCAGAGAGCATCAAGGTCATCACCAGCAGCCAGATGATCAGTGCTCCTTTTTTCATATGAACTTCCCCTTTCCTCAAATCATACGGACTTGAATGAATGATAAGATAACGCTTACAATGCATCCGATACATACAAGCTGTTGTTCCTGTCTGAGACCCATCTTATCATCACGGAACAGGAAGGTCTTTGCTGCATTTGAACCTTTTTTATAAATTTTTAACTTTTGTAACCAACGGGTTCAAGGATCAGGTGAAGAACAGGCCTGTTGTACGGAATAAATCATTCAGACATCGGCTAACAACAAAAAAGGACCCGCTCCGCTTGATACAAGCAGAACAAATCCCTTGATGAGAAACCCTTTTTAAACCAGCCTATTCACACTCCGATGAGACTCCCTCTCTTGTACCACCGCCTTTGCGATACTGTACAGGCGAGATGCCCATCGTTTTTTTGAACGCGGTACTAAAATAATGCTGCGTATCGTACCCTACATGCTCTGCAATCCGGTGGACAGGCAATGACGTAGAGTCCAGCAGCTGCACAGCCTTACGGATGCGGGCATGCGTGACAAGTGTCACGAAGGAGTCGTTCAGCTCTTTCTTGAGCACCCGGCTCAAATACACAGCAGATACTTGCAGGCGGGAAGCGAGCGACTCCAGCGTCAGATTCCGATCCGTATAGTCCTCTTGAATAAGCTGGCGTGCCCGGCGAACCAGCGGGGACAAACGGGCTTGTCCATATATAACTTCACGACACTCGCGATAGGTATCCGGCGCTTCCTTCAACGTACCCATGTGCGTCTCCATATGGACGTGAACGGCAATGTTCAGAGCGGAACTGACGGACTGTTCAATCGTGGACTCCATATCTGCCGAAGCCGCCTGCCACAGACATATGCCAATTAACCCGTTCGGTTCCCTGAACAGTACATGAGACAGGTCCGTCAGCAGCTCACTGATAATATTTTCCACAGCAAAAAGGAACAATTGACGATCATTTTCCCGCATAATGGTCTGTCTTGCTTCTGCCGCAGGCCAACGCACGATTCCGATCTGCACTGGCGGCGCAGAGGGCAGACGCAAAAACGAGAGCTGCTCGGTCAGCTTCTTTTCCTCCGCCTGTCCTTCCAGCCACTCCAGACAAAAGCGTTGGCGCAGCAGTGGGATATTGCGTTCAATCTGATCCGCAGCCTGTCTCACATACGCCGTACGCTTCCGTTCTTCATCCAACCGCTGACGCAGACGTGCAAGCGCCGAATACAGCTGTTCTGCCTGTACAGGCTTCAAAATATAATCCTCTACCCCTAGCCGAACCGCCTCCTGGGCATAAGCAAATTCATCATGTCCGGACACGATCACACAGCGGCAATTCGGACAGTCGACCTGAAGGCGGCGAATCAGATCGATCCCGTTCAGAAAGGGCATGTTCATATCAACCAAGATGATATCCACACCCAGACCTCTAGCCAGTTCCAGCGCTTCCTCGCCATCCTCTGCTTCTCCGGCAACCTCCATGCCCAGTGCTGTCCAGTCGGTTGAATCCCGAATCCCCTCCCGAATAATGGGCTCATCATCGGCAATCAGCACCCGGTAACGCTTCTCCAAATTCCCTGTCTCTGTCGTAGCCAAAGCTGTCATCTCATCCGCTGACGTCCATGTTGTCTGTGTATTGAACTTTTTCATTCGATCTCCTCCCCCTCTTCCCTGTCCAGTGAACCCGCTGGCGGAAGCTGCCGCAGCAGCGGGTGAATGATCGTCACACTGGTGCCTTCTCCTTCTCTACTGCCCAGCATAATGCCATATTCTTCACCAAAGGAAAGCCGCAGACGGGCCTGTACGTTCAACATGCCATAGCTCTTGCCAGCCTTCCCGGACGACGACGCGGTTTCCATACTTTCCAAAGGCGCTGCTAGCAGCTGCTCCATCTCCGCAAGCCGTTCACCGGACATGCCCGCTCCATCGTCCTGAACCAATAGCACCAGTTTTCCGTTTTCTGTTTTGGCCTCCACCCGGATTTTGCCTGGCCCTCGTCTGCCTTTGATTCCATGATAGATGGCATTTTCCACGAGGGGTTGGAGCAGCAGCTTGAGCACAAACAACTCACGCATATCCTCCGGTACGATCAATTCGTACTGTAGACGATCACGGTATCGGGTCTGTTGAATTTGCAAGTAACTGGTTATATGCTCAAGCTCGGCATGCAAAGGGATGAAGTCATTGCCTTTGCTAAGGCCGATGCGAAACAGTCTGGAGAGAGCGCCAACCATCTCGGATACATCGTCCGCGCCTTCTTTGCGAGCCATCCAATGGATCGTATCCAATGTATTGTATAAAAAATGAGGTTTGATATGCTCCTGCAGGCTGCGCATTTCGGCCTCCCTTTTCTGCCGTTCCTTCAGTTCATTCAGGGATATAAGCTGCCGGATCTGAACCAGCATTCGGTTAAAGCTTCTGCCCAGCATACCGATCTCATCGGCGCGGTCGCTCCAGCGGCCCGCCATGAGATTGCCCGTCTCCGCTCTGCGCATGTAAGACATAAGCCGGAAAATGGGCTGCGCAATGGAACGCGAGAACCACAAGGAGGCGCTCAGACCGAATAAACACACCACAAACACAAAGCTGACCACATAAAACTGAATCTGACGCACCTCCGTGGTCGATTCCCGTGCAGGAAATACGCCTACCGTTCTCCACCCCGTAAACGCGGAGGACTGATAGAGGAATAACAGCTCCCTCCCGTCCGCTTCAGCATTAAACGTCCCGCTGTCACCGGATGGAAACCATTCTGCGGGAATCTGTTCCACCAACGGATGCTCCGGCATATAGACGCTCCGTCCTTCTGCATCCGTCACCATCACATAACCGGATTTCCCCAAAGTGACATTCCTTGCAGCCTGAGAGACGGTTCTCAGCTTGAGGTCAATCATAATGACGCCCAGTACACGTCCCGAGGCTTCATCCGTTATGGAACGGGCAACGGATACGATCTCATTATCCTTATACTGTACGTGTGTTGTAATATTGCGATCCAGCGGCTGACCCAGCACTGTAAAAATGCCCGGATTCGCCGCAGCCCTCCTGTACCAGTCCTCCCGGGTCAGGCTTTGCCTCCCACGGGGGTACATCTCATTACTGATATAGTCACCGCGTCCATTAGCAAGAACGATTCCGGCAATCTCAGGATACAACGTCGTGAAGCCCTGCAAGGTTTGCTTAATTCCATACAGCTGATCCTGATCCGACACATTTCGTTCCTTCTTGGAAGCAATTGTGTCGGTGCCGGTGCCGGTACCTGGATCGTTATCCGATGTTGTTTTTCCTTGCATAAAAGCGATAATATCCGGATCAAAGGCAATCAGATACGTCATGTTTTGCAGGTTCTCCATCTTGCTGTCGAGTGCTTCATTCACTTTGCCAATGAGCTGCATTGTATGACCCTCCACCTGTCGCTCAACAATCCGTTCCACCGTCCAGTTCACTAACAATCCCAGACCTACGGAAGGTACGATGGCAAATAACAAAAAGAGCAGCATCAGCTGATAACGCAGCTGCATATTGCGTAAGCGCAAACGGTACAGGCTCCTCTTCATCCAGAGACGAATGGGTGCCCGTATCAAGGAACTATTCTGTTGATTCTGATTCTGTTTATTTGGCATAATAATCATCCACATTCACGCTTGTCACCACGGAAATTCCGGTGTCCACCGTCACTGGCAGCGGTGCATTCTCACCGGAGGAGGATGGCGCAGGTACGGTTAGCTGATGATGCAGATGGAACAAATATTGAAGCGACCAGTATCCCATGTTCCAGGTTCCCTGCGCAATTGTAGCCGAAATCGTGCCGCTCTTAATCATATCCAGTGTAGCCTTGTTGGTATCAAAGGATATAATTTTGAGCGAACGGCCTTCACTTGAATTTTGGACAGCTTCACCTGCACCTGCCCCTCCGGTCGCCTCGGTCACAAAAATCCCTGCCAGCTTCGGATGAGCCTTCATCATTCTAAGCGTCTCGTCTCTCGATACGATCGTATCTCCGTGTCCATCCGCGACTTCAACCACCTTCATTGAGGGATACCGCTGCTCAATCGTATCGCGGAACCCCTTGGTCCGTTCCTCATGATTCTGCTGCCCCGGCAGGGTCAGCACGGCGACTTCACCTTCACGGGCCATCAGCTCGGCCATTTTATCAGCAGCCGTCACACCCGCCCTGTAATTGTCCGTCCCGAGAAAAGAATACGCCCGGCTTCCCGGTGCATCGGCATCAAACAGCACCACCGGTATATCCGCGTCCAGTGCTTTATTAATGGCCGGGATCAGCGATTGCGGGTCGATGGCAGATATGGCGATTCCCGCGGGCTTGCGTGCAATAGCCTGCTCAATCACCGTTGTCTGCTCCTTCGCATCATACCGGGTCGCTCCACGGTATTCTACGGTTACGCCAAGCGCATCCCCGGCATCCTCGAAACCTTTCAAGGGACTCTTCCAATATTCCAGGCCGGACTGGAATGTAATCATGATGTACGTTTCGCCGATATCCCCGCGTAGCCCCCGGTCTTCCCAGGAGCCATTCACCTGACTGGAATATTCGAACCGAAGTACATACAATACAAACGCCGAGATTAGCAAAATATAAACCAGCAGCATTTTTTTCATTCCATTCACTTCCTCAAGTGGTGTCGCAGTCAACATTCTGCTTAAATTGTAAACGCAATCATGTAAAAAGGAAACAGCCCTCCCTATTCGGAATTCATCTTTCTTTTCCTGCTCATGTGCACTCTGCTGCAATAATGTACTATAAGCCAATGCCTCCCCGCAGTATGATCATGTAACTACAACTTGGGGAGGCCCTATGAATCTTACATCTTTTTTCATCTATTGTATTGTCGTTACGTTTACACCTGGCCCCAGCAATATTGTGATTCTCACTTCCGTCGGGCAGGTGGGTCCCCGGAAAACGATGGAGTATGTGTGGGGAGCCACCGTTGCATTTGGCGTGTTACTTGCTGCTTCTGCTCTTCTCAATCACCTTCTCGCTGAGATATTGCCTGGCATTCTCCAAGTGATGCAGATCGTGGGTAGTGTTTATATGATATATCTGGCTTATCAAGTCTATAAAATGGGTTCCACCGAGACGGCATCGAAGCAAGTTACGGGGTTTCTGAACGGTTTAATCATGCAGTTTGTGAATCCAAAAGTAGTTCTGTTCACGTTCACAGTTATTCCCAGCTATGTGCTGCCGTACTACGACAGCACCATGTCCACGTTTTTGTTCGTAATCATCATTACCATCATCGGCTTCTTCGCCTATTCCAGTTGGGTCGTATTTGGCTCCGTCTTCAGAACGTTACTCAATCGTCATCAAAAAGCAGTGAGTATCCTTATGGCTCTTTTTTTGATATACTCAGCCATTATGGTCTCGGGAATCATCTAACGCGCGGGAGGTGTGTACAGCATGGAATTGTTTAACTATAAGAAATCACAGGACGTCTTGGCTCTATCCGCCAGCTTTACGGATTTCACCTATAAAAAACATTGTCACGAGGAATATGCGGTTGGAGTAACGCTTCGCGGTATTCAGCAATACCATCTGGACGGACACTATCAGGCCTCCCACAAAAACGGCGTGATGTTATTCAACCGGGAACAGTCCCATGATGGAAGCTCCTATGACAAGGCTGGCATAGACTATGTCATGCTTTATCTGAAGCCCGATTTGGTCGAAGAGGTTCTTGGGAAGAAGGAATTGCGTTTTAATAGCCCGATTGTCTATGACCCTGTGCTTGCACGAAGCATCCTGATGCTGAATGATGCCGTTCAAAACGGACAGGATGAAGCCAAGTGCAGTGAACTGCTCTTTGACCTGTTGCAACTGCTGTCCCAGTCGGAAATGGACACCAAGCTATGGCGGCCTCAGGACAATCTGGTGCGAAAAGCGAAAGAAATGATGTTTTGCAGTATAGAAGATGTGCTGAAGCTGGACGACCTGTGTGCAGAATTCAACATGTCCAAGTTTCAATTTATCCGCGAGTTCAAGTCCCATGCCGGCATTTCACCTTACCAGTTTTTTCTGAATTGCAAGGTGGAGCGTGCCAGACAGTCCATTGAAACGCACAAGGATGTTTACTCCGCTGTAGCCGAATGTGGTTTTGTTGATCTGACTCATCTGAACAGACACTTTAAACGAGTATTCGGGATCACGGCTTATGAATATATGCTGCAGTTAAACTAATTGAATCGGTACGATTATCCGACCAAATGTATAAAATCCCCGCATGGAACGCGAGCTTATCTCAAACGTTCCACACGGGGATTTATTTTTTCGTTCGTTCCCGTTATACCATTTCCCCTTGAATCAGATCTTAACATCAGGCGCGCTTCTTCCTTCTCCAGATCCAGCCACTTACCAATATAAGCAATAGAATAACCCCACCATATATTATGAAATAAAATGACCAACTTCTTCCATGATCCGCTTCTCCAAAATCATCCTGACTCACTGCTTTTCCTGCTCCCAGCAGCTTCAACGCGTCTCCAGCTTGATCAACGGAAACATTGCCACTGCAAAGATTCGTATGCAGTTTATTGTCCATTTTATTCTGATAAGCAAAGATCAGATAGGACTGGTCTTTCTCCAATTGAATCCCACAAGATTCCGAACCGGCATCATTTCCCATGACGGTCATTCGTTTAGAAGAAACACCCTTCCATGCAGTGTCCACGTCAAAGGTATATGCTCTCAACCTGTCAGGGCTGAATATTTGTGTTCCGCCCTTCTTTACCACTTTACCTGTAAAAACCGCCGTGGACGTCTTCAGTTTCTCTTGGGCATTCGCTTCTACACAGCTGCAGGCATAAGCTCGGCCATCCGGTACCAACGCCAATCCGGCTGTAATAAACAGCAGAACGAACGCTACGATCATTATACGCTTCATTACTTTTCCCCTTCTGTTTTTGAATTGAACGCCACTCGCTATCATTATGGAATAGTATAACACACCAAAAAATCCCCTTTATGGGGATTTTTTCGATCTATCGCTTGGTTGGTGATCCACCAGCCTTTTCATTATTTCAGAAATGACTGAGAAATCTGTTTTGCCGTTTCTGTCATAACCGAGTCACCGGACATCACGGTTAAAATACTCGCTCGCGTATTTACATCCATTTTCTTCAAAATATCTATCGTTTTGACGGTATCGGTCTGGAATAATTTTTGAATCAGCTTGGCAGCACGTGGGGAAGGCATTTTTGAGAAGGTATGTACTAGTTCCTGGACTGATTGACTGGCGATGTCGCTGTTTTGCTTATTGATTTTACGCTGAATGAGCGCAAGCTCATGATCCGTAACCACCGAACGAGGTTTCATTTGCACCGAAAGGATGCCAACTCGATCCGGGTCCATTTTACTCCATATTTTAGCTCGCTGTTCTGTGGACATCTCGGTCATGGCATACACAATCTCCAGATCGGTCAATGGTGCAAGTGCCGCTGCAGCCTTGCTTGGAGGCATATCGGCATAAGTTCTGGCGATGTCCTTAGCTGCCGCAATATGATCTGTTGAAGGTACAGTTGGCAGCGTCGAGGTTATGGAAGCTGTAGCCTGTGACTGAACGGATTGCTGTGCTTTCGACGAAGCTCCGGGTAGCGTTTTCTGAGCTTGACTGACTGGTTTGGCAGATACATCAGGCAATGTGGCATGGACTCCAGCTGCATTCTCTACGGTATGCAGCACAGTGTCCTTGACCGAAGGAATCAGGAAAAATGCCGCTGCTCCTGCAGCGCCAATGCAGATCAGGGCAATAAGCCACCCCATCCCGGATGATTTTTTCTTTCTTGAAGTTTTGGATGCACTCTTAGCTTGTTCAGGCTTGATATTGGACTGGCTCATTATGACCACTTCTCTCTCGTACTGGGGTTAAGTCCAGTCTAGACATTTTTCATTAAAATTTGATAAGAAAACTACATTACTTTTTTTAATGTTTTCCAATTTGAATGTTGTACACTGGACTTGGTAAGCTTAACCTGTAAGCTCGATCTGATGCTTCCAAATTTAAGGAAGGACCGATTCTGATGAGAAATATATTGCTGATTGAAGATGAGAAAAATCTGGCTCGTTTTATAGAACTGGAATTGCAACATGAAGCCTACACGGTCAGTGTAGCCTACGATGGAAGAAGCGGACTTGAACTGGCACTGGAACAGGAGTGGGATCTGATCCTGCTCGATCTGATGCTGCCCGGCCTTAACGGCGTAGAGGTGTGCAGAAGAATACGCAATATCAAACAAACACCCATTATTATGATTACGGCTCGGGATGGTGTCATGGATCGGGTCATGGGACTCGACAGCGGAGCCGATGATTATATTCCTAAGCCCTTTGCCATTGAAGAGCTTCTGGCACGGATGAGGTCCTTGTTTCGCCGTTCCAACAGCGGCAGCGAGCATTCCGTACTGATTCATCATGGATTGCAGCTGGACCTGGAGGCGCGCATGTTCAAGAAAGACGGAGAGGCTGTTGAATTAACCCGGCGTGAATTCGACCTGCTCGTCATCCTCATGCAAAATATAGGCCGAGTCATGACCCGGGAGATGCTTCTGGATCTGGTGTGGGGATACGATGCTGACGTGGAGACCAATGTGGTAGATGTCTATATCAGTTATTTGCGCAGTAAAATCGATGGTGTGGGCTCCAACAGCTTTGTGCAAACGATACGAGGCTTGGGTTATGGAATTCAGAAATGATGCGCTGGATTCGAACATTCCTTCCCCGCTCCCATTGGTCTATCCGCTGGAAATTGACGATCTGGATTTCACTGCTGCTGATCACGCTGTTTATTGTGTATAACATCGTTCAATACTTTGTAATTAATAAATGGCTCATTGATCAGGAACAGAAAAGTATGGAAAAAAGCATGAATGAGATGGAAATCTACCTGCTAGAAAAAGATGTGTCAGCAGCAGAAATTGCAGATTACCGTTCTTTTATGACAAAGTTCAATCAAGAGAATCAGATGATCCGCATTCTGGATCAGGAAGGAACGGTGCTTCTTAAAGTAACCGATCGTCTTCCTGAACAGTGGGTGGAGCCGCAAGCAGTGCAAAAACGCGTTCTGATTAATGCCTGGCATTACGAAGATCATCTGCTCATTATGAGATCACCACTCATCACCACGAATTTTAGCGGAACGATTGAGATGGTAACCAATCTGGAAAATACCGATAAACTAAGCGATATGCTGCTGCTGGTCATGTTTGGCGGGGGAATTGCTGCTGTCGGTTTAAGCATTCTGGGCGCAAGTGTCCTTTCACGACAGTTCGTGAAGCCTATTACGACCATGAATGCAACGATGATCCAGATTCAGCAGAAGGGACTTCATAAACGCGTGGATGTGCCGGATCAGCATGATGAGTTGACCAACCTCGCTCGAATGTTTAACCGCCTAATGGATGAGCTGGAGCTTTCGTTTCAGCAACAAAAGCAGTTTGTGGAAGATGCCTCGCACGAGTTGCGTACACCAGTGGCCATCATTGAAGGACATATTAACCTGTTGAAACGTTGGGGCAAGCATGACCCGGATATTTTGAATGAATCCCTGGATGTTTCGGCTCAGGAGCTTACCCGGTTAAAAACGATAGTGAATGAACTGTTATTACTTAGTCAGGCCGAGTCTGGACACATTGCAATGGAAGCTGCTGTCGATCTTCGCCAGACGGTACAGCATGCGCTTGCCAATGTTGTGCAGCTGCACCCGGATGCTGCCTTTGACATTCATATGGAATTCATATCCGGTATTGAAGTGAAGATACTTCCTCAGCACATGGAGCAGATTCTAAGGATTTTGGTTGATAATGCCGTTAAATATTCACCGGTTACCAAAGAGATTCGGGTTCAAGGAATACGACGTGACAACGATGTATGTATTCAGGTTACTGATAAAGGCATGGGCATTCCGGCAGAGGATTTGCCGTATGTTTTTGACCGCTTCTACCGTGTTGATAAGGCACGTATTCGCGAACAAGGGGGGACCGGCTTGGGACTCGCCATTGCAGAACGCCTCGTTAAACGATACAACGGGCTAATATTCATCGATAGCCGTGTGGATGAAGGAACGACCGTAACTGTCCTGCTTCCCACATCTGCATTCTGAAAGTCGGGCACCAACACCAGACAATAATAAAGAGGGTAGCACTACAGCCCTCTTTATTCACCAGTGTGGCGTCCTTACTTCCGGCAGAATAGCGGATTCACAGCTTCGGGTGAACAACCGCTCACTTGCTGTCTTCAGAATGAAGTGTTCTGGCCTGATGAGGGATGAACAGGGCTGGAAGTTTCATACGGATGAAAATACGCCCGATTCCCCAGGCGCTTGCCATACCAATGAGAGCCCCGGCAGCTACATCGGAGGGATAGTGTACGCCAGACCATACACGGCCAATCATAATGAAGGTGGCGATGAGAACCCAACCCCACCGATACCTGACGCGACCCAGCCAAAATGCAGCGGCACATGCAAAGGCAACCGTCGCATGGTCACTTGGAAAGGATGCATCAGCGCTATGGCTGATTAATTGAATCACCGAATGGGTCACAAAGGGCCGGTCTCTGTGCAGCAAGTGACCTATAACAAAGCTGATAGCAGTCCCCGCACATGCTGCCAATATGGCTTGCAGCACAATCATGCGTTTTTTTTGACTCTTCGATATCCAATACACAAACATTCCCGCAGGATACATAAAAAGGGCATATTTCGCAAAAAATATCATGATGCCATCCAAATACGAGAGGTGCATCGCCTGTTGATTAATCCAATGAAAAAGCTGGTAATCCAATCGTATAAAAGACATAAGTAATCCCCTTTTCCCAATTTAATGAACCTAGATCTAATCATAGCCCATTATTCTGGGAGCAGCTTTAAGGGTAAATTAGAAAACGATAAGAAAAAAGACACCCTGGAGGAACATAACCATTGAAGCAAAATTGGAAAAAAAATATTTCCATTCCGCTGCTCACCGCAGCGCTAAGCCTTGCTATATTTGCAATCATCGCTCTGTCCATCAGTGATAATCAGATTCACCGATTTGACGACACCCTAATAACCTGGATTCAGGGCATGGAATCCCCTAGCATGACCCGGTGGATGGAGCTGTTCACCTGGATTGGCAGCGGCTTGCCCGTCGTCGCTATTACCCTTATTTCGATGATCGTTTTGTATGTCTTTTTAGGACACCGACGGGAGCTTCTTTTTTTTGGCTGTGTCATCGCAGGCTCTGCAATACTAAACACCCTGCTGAAGCTCGTGTTTCAGCGTGCGCGCCCCACCATACACCGGATCATTGAAGCGACCGGGTACAGCTTCCCCAGCGGACACTCCATGGCAGCGTTCAGCCTGTACGGCGGACTGGCCTTCCTGATCTGGAAGCATGTACCTACAACAGTCGGACGAATAGCGATAATAGTTGTAAGCGCAGCCTTCATCCTTACCATTGGCATGAGCCGCATCTATCTGGGCGTGCATTATCCCAGTGATGTAGTTGGAGGTTACTTTTTGAGCGGATGCTGGCTGGCAACATGCATATGGTTCTACCAACGCTATCTGGAGCGAATCTCCCTTCTACAGTCTAAACCTCTGACTTGAGCAAGCTGTAAGATTTACCAGAATGTGCATTCACAACTTCACATCATGTGCATAGCACATTGCGATGACCAGCCGTACGAACAAGCCTGCTTAGTCCTGCCGGAGCCATCGCTGAATACATGAAAGAACCTCACGTGCGCCATCCTGCGCCAGTGAGGTTCTTTTACGTCATTAGGAATCTATTTTACAGTGGAAACTTAGAGATCTTCACCATTGGATTCAATGACTTTTTTGTACCAGTGGAAGCTCTTCTTCGGTGTTCTGCTCAGATCACCATTGCCATCATTGTCCTTGTTCACATGAATGAAGCCATAACGTTTCTTCATCTCGCCCGTGGATGCGCTGACCAAGTCGATACATCCCCACATCGTGTAAGCGATAAGATCTACACCGTCGGCGACGGCTTCTTTCATTTGTTCAATGTGACCTCTCAAATAATCAATCCGATAGTCATCCTGAATGGAGCCATCTTCCTCCACAACATCCACTGCACCCAATCCGTTCTCCACAACCATCAATGGAATCTGGTAACGATCATACAGGTGGTTCAGGGTGTAACGCAATCCTTTCGGATCGATCTGCCAGCCCCAGTCGGAAGCTTCCAGATACGGATTTTTGATGCCGCCCAGCAGATTTCCCTCTGCTCTATCCAACGACTCATCCGCACTCTCGACCAAGGACATGTAATAGCTGAAGGAATAGAAGTCTACGCAGCCTTCACGCAAAGTCTGTGCATCTTCCGGCTGCATCTCGATCTGGATGCCTTCTTCGGCGAAGAAACGTTTGGCGAATCCAGGGTATGCTCCACGTAACTGTACGTCTCCACAGATCATGTTGGACAGCTGGTCCTTCTTCTGCGCGAGCAGAATATCGTCCGGGTTGCATGTATTCGGATATGTTGTCATGAATGCGACCATACAGCCGATTTGGAAATCAGGATTGATTTCATGTCCCAGCTTCACCGCTTTTGCGCTTGCAACAAATTGGTGATGCAGCGCCTGGAAGCGGGTCTGTGGATCATCAACGCCATCGATCAGTGTCTCTTTACCTTCAAACAGGATACCTGCAGCCATATAAGCCCCCATTGGCATCGTCAAACAGTTAATCTCATTGAAGGTCAGCCAGTATTTCACCTGATCTTTGTATCGGGTAAAGAGGGTTGTACAATATCGGATATAACAATCAATCACTTCGCGGGAAGCCCAGCCGTTATATTTCTGGGTCAGACCAAATGGCGTCTCGTAGTGAGAAATGGTCACGAGCGGTTCAATGTTGTACTTTTTCAACTCGGCAAAGACGTTGTCATAGAACTGCAATCCCTCTTCGTTTGGCTCCAGATCATACCCGTTCGGGTAGATTCGGGACCAGTTGATGGACATGCGGAACATTTTGAAGCCCATTTCGGCCATCAGGGCAATATCCTCTTTGTAATGACCATAAAAATCAACCGCTTCATGGCTCGGATAATACGTGCCCTCTTCCAGTACAGGCGTAATCCGCCGCGGTGTCGTGTGCGTTCCACCTGTCATCATATCGGAAGTACTTGGGCCTTTCCCTCCCTTGTCCCATCCACCTTCAAACTGATTGGCAGCCGTTGCGCCACCCCAGAAAAATCCTTCTTTCATCGCCATCATTAATTCCTCCTTCATGCTCTTCGTAACACTGTACATCCAGTGTACCACCCATACCCTGACACCTATTGTCATGGTATAATACAGGCATGGAAAATAACCGATTATTCAGAATGCTATTGCTGTTATTGGAGAAAAAGAAAGCTACCGCCCCCGAGCTTGCGCGTTTGTTCGAGATATCCGTACGCACCGTGTATCGTGATATCGACAGACTGAGTGCGGCAGGTATTCCTGTGTACACGACAACCGGAAAGCATGGCGGAATCCATCTCATGGACAACTTTGTCATGGACAAATCCCTGTTGTCCGAAGATGATCAGAATGAAATTTTGCTTGGATTATATAGCGTCAGCGCCATCCCTCACCTTAACACTGCCCATATGCTCAAACGTTTAACCGCTCTGTTTGATCATAAGCTGGATTGGATCGAGTTCGACTTTTCACCATGGGGCAGCATTCCACAGCAGGAGAGGGAACTGTTCAACCAGGTCAAACAAGCGATCTTCACCAATCAATGGATTACGTTTCACTATGTCAATTCGGATGGAGAGAAGAGTGTGCCGACGGTTGAGCCGCTCAAACTTTTGTTTAAGAACAGTACCTGGTATTTCAAAGGATACATTCACGACGAGCCCGACCGAAACGAATTTCAGACGTTCAAAATGAAACGAATTACCCAGTTGAAATTTCTACCCAAGGTTTCCAGGAACAACATAAACATCGGATCACCGGAAAATGAGCCTCACGTCACAATCAACCAAATCGCTCTGGAACTGTCGTTCTCCAACTCTATTGCGTATAGGGTGTATGATTTTTTTGAACCTTCCCGCATCGAAAAAGAGCCCGATGGCAGGCTGCGCGTTGCCCTAGAACTGAATGAGGGAGAATGGCTGTACTCCTTCCTGATGTCGTTTGGATCTGACCTGACCGTAATCAAACCTCCACACATCGGACAGGAACTGCTCAGACGACATATCAAAGCGGTAGAGCATTTGCAACAGGGCGTTAACAATAGGTTGAAGAATGAATGATATAATTGAGCTCTGATCATCTGTTGATTCTTTTGCTTGGCTATCGATCCATTTCCTGAAGGAGGTTTGTCCATGCAAGACATTAGACGTAACAATGTGGAACGATTCAAGGGTTTCGGTACGTTATATGACCAGAACCGGCCTGCTGCGCCCACCGAGGTCGTAGATATTCTGACGAATTATTTGGGCAGCAAACCTCGCATGGTTGCGGATGTTGGCTGTGGTACCGGCTTATCATCATGGATTTGGCTAAATGAGGCAGAACGTGTTATTGGCTTCGAGCCAAGCGATGATATGAGAGCTGTCGCAGAGTCCAAATGGGAAGCGGCAGGCAAACCGGACCATCTTCGCTTTGTCTCCGGCCTGTCGCACGAACTGGGACTGCCTGATGGCAGTGTGGATGTTGTGACCTGCTCACAGTCGTTCCACTGGATGGAGCCCCAGTCCACACTGCTCGAATTTGCGCGTGTACTGCGTCCAGGCGGCATATTTGCTGCCTACGACTGTGACTGGCCACCCGTGGTCGATTGGCAGCTGGAACAAGCCTATCTGCAGTTGAATACGGAGGCAGATCATCGAGCTGCCAGTCTGGCTCCCCAGGAAAATCAGGCACATAAATGGAATAAAGACGGTCATTTGCAGCAGATTCAGCAGTCCGGCTTGTTCCGTTATTCGCGTGAAATTGTGTTTCACCACTGGGAAACATTCGATGCGGACCGATACGTCAATCTGGCACTGAGCCAAGGCGGCCTGCAAACGGCAGTGAAACTCGGTGCCACTGATCTGCTTGAGGTAGCTGACGAATTCAGACAGCTGGCTGCTCGCATTTTTGCCGGAGAATCGAGACAAGTTCTATTCTCATATCGGATGCGCCTGGGCATCGTCTGATTTTAAGCTAAGCTCATCCAGATTCCCCCTAAAATAAAATACACAAAAGAAACCTGCCCATCACTTGAATCGTGATGGTACAGGTTTTTTGTTCAAACAGCATCAGGATGAGAACAAATTGCTTAGTTGTTCTTCCTGTACACTCAGTGCCAGCATCAACTTTGACGGGTCCTGCTTCGAATAGATCACGTTAATAATATGACCTTGCTGAACCTGAGGTAGGACAGATGGATAAATTTCCTTCGGTATCGTCACCTTAAACGTCTCTCCATTTGACTTCGTTACACTAAGCGTTAGCTGAAGTTTTATTTTGCCATTACCTCCGCTTCCAAGTGGAGTAACATCCAAAATTTTGGCCATCGCTTTCTCGCCCGTTCGTGCAATATCCATCATCTCAGGTGCCACGCCATGCTGCACCATCTTCTCATCCAGCAATTGCTGTATATCTTCCTGCGATAGCCTCCCCTTCAGATCAAGCCCTACCTTGTGTTCATCCTTCACAGAGACCACTAAGGGAATTAAGCTGCCCGGCTGAAACTGAGACATTGAAGTCAACGGTATGATCGTTCTCAACTCGGTATCGTATTTCTCACGTCCTTTACGCGAGACGGTCAGGCCCAGTCGAACTTCCGGCTGCTCATTAATATACGTACCCGTCTGCTGGATGCTTTTAATGACACCAACCGCTGGTAATCCTGACTTCACTCTCCCAACACCGAAGATATTAGCCAAAATGGAGGGAATAAAGATCAGCCCAAATCCGGCAAAAATCGCTGGTGTATACCACCATGCCTGCATCATGATAAAAGGATCATTCCACAGCTGCTGTGCCAGAAATGGGGAGAATCCCACCCCAAACACAGTCAACACACCGACCAATCTCAGGAAACCTACCATCTTCCCCACCCTCTCTATATCTCTATTGTTCGTTGTTAGTTGTATTCAATACATAATAACCTGCCCTTTTGCAGTTCGAACACCTTCTAGACGGACAACAGCCCCATGTAGATCAACTCTGTCGGATTGGCTGGATTTTGCCCCAGACCCACCCGATCTCCCACGCGCGGAATCTGCATCTTGGACACCAGTGTTTCCAATGTTCGCTGATACTGACTGCCATTCGCCTCTGTTACATCCAGCACAAGCACAACAATCGGATCAAAATTGATCAGCTTGCCCGTATCGGTGATCGTGATTACCGTGGCTGTTGCGGTTAAGGGAAGGGAACCACTTGCCGCCAGTTGTGCCTGCTTCGCTGAATCCAGACTCTGGTTGATGGCTTCCCGATGCTCCTTCGATACAAAACCTTTCATCATCATGCCCGTAAGTCCTTTATTCATCATTTTATCTGCCTTTGCAATCACATCTTCCTGCTTGTTCTTTTTACCAAACCATCCCATAATGAACACCTCGTTTTTTTTGTTTTTGGTTATAGTTAAAGTATAAACAGGACGGCTTGTCCTTGAATACCCTTCTGGCCGCATACAAAAGAAACGAAACTTCCGGCAATTGAACCGCTTGATTTTCGTTTCTATAACACGTTTTTTGGCTGATTTCGCAAAAAAAGAGCCGTAAAACGACTCTTAAATGAAAGGTTGTGATGCATATTTTGTGCCTATCGCACTGATATTGAACAAAATCTTGCAAAAAAACGGCGGTTCCACGCCGATTTTTGATCTATTTTTTGCGTAACAGGTAGACCAGCTTCCGATAATACATGGCGGCTTCCTTATATTTTCGCTGATCCTCGGACACCACGGCCATTCCCTCATATAGAGGTTCAAGACGCATGACATGCTGCACGGACTCAAAATAAGGCAGACACGCGAGCGCACGCTCCATGAACACTTCACGATCTCCATGTGCAAGGGCCAGATGGCTTTGGTAGAAGGTTGCACTCATCTGCTGATCCTGAGTCGTTGCACTATTCAGCAGTTGATCCAAACTCTGCGCGAGTACCCCCCAGTTCTTTCGAGCCAGTGCCACTTCACAGCGATACACACTCACTAAAGGCTTCATGGCCTGCTGGGTTTCTTCGGGTTCCTGCTGCAACAGGGATTCGAATCGCTCGATCTCCGACTGCGCCTGATCCAGTTCACCCGTCATGGTTAACATAACAATCCGATTATTCGCAATGGCGGTGACCAGATCGCCCTGATTACCGGCATACACCAGATTCGCCTCTGCCATGGTCAATGCCGAGAGCGCCTCCTGTACCAGTCCCATCGCAAAGCAATATCCGCTATACGCCACATATAAACCGGACAACCGATGAAAAAGCCGCTGATCATAGACATGCCGCATCGTAAGCTCGAACACCTGCTTGGCCTCTTCGTACTGTTTGACCTGAATGTAGCCTTCCATCTTGATATTTTGCACAGACAGCCAGAATTCACTGCCAGGAAGGGCCAATTCACTTAGCCTGGTTGCGTGCGTTAACACATCCACATAAGCAAGCTTGGAACGATAGTACTGCACTTTGTAAAATAATAATGCCTTCGCTAACGGACGTGGCAGATCTACATCGTCAGGACGACCGTATTTCTCCAGATAAAAATTCAGATAGGACATATGTATATATTCATGAGCCGATGCATCATTTAATTGTTGGTAATAGACCGCCTTCATCAAGGCCGTGGTCAGCTCAACTGTCAGCGCATCATCCCGATCTTCAAGTGCATGGACCGTTTCTTCGGAGATGGCGGAAGCTGGAACTGACATTTGTTCAAAAACAGCCTCTGCCCGCGCCAGGGTTTCTTTGTCCTGTGCAGCAGCATTTAACAGATAGGAAGTCGTAACGCCAAGACGTGACGCAATAGCCTCTGCCAGATCTTCAGGGAGTGGATACCGATCGGCCAGAATATTGGCAAAGTGAGCCTGCGTAACCAGACCTTCCACGAGGTCTTTGCGAGAAATTTGCTTTCTTTTGCTCAGAAATTCAATCCGTTCCTTCAGCATGACTAGTCTTCCTTTCGTTTGGATCCTGTGAATCTACTATATAATATCATCCAGGGTACGAAGCCGGATACCGTCTTTTAGCCAAATCCATCGAAACGGTTTCCGTTTCGGAGGCAATTGTTTTACAATAAGGTGGTATGTACAAGAGCATTATCCAACAATGAAGAACAAGAGTTGAATATGAAAGGATGCAAATGAATGATTATTAAACCAAGAACACGTGGTTTTATTTGTACAACTTCCCATCCTGTAGGCTGTGCTGCACAAGTGCAGGAGCAAATTGATTATGTAAAATCCCAACCGCAATTGAACGGACCGCGGAACGTACTCGTTATCGGAGCTTCCACTGGATATGGACTTGCATCGCGCGTCGTATCCGCATTCGGTGCCGGAGCCAACACCATCGGCATTTACCGCCCAAGCAGCGCCACTGATAAACGTACGGCTTCAGCTGGCTGGTACAACTCCGCTGCATTTGAAAAAGCTGCGGAAGAAGCAGGACTGAAATCATACAGCATCACAGGCGATGCCTTTGCCAACGAAACAAGAGAAAAGACCGTTGAACTGATTCGCAGTGAACTCGGTCAGGTTGATCTGGTGGTCTACAGCGTAGCGTCGGCACGCCGTACCGATCCGAATACTGGTGAAGTATTCAACTCCGTGCTCAAACCGATTGGACAATCGTACACCAACAAAACCGTCAATTTCCATACGGGTGAAGTGACTTCCGTTACGATTGATCCGGCATCCGATGAAGAAATCCGTCAGACGGTAGCCGTGATGGGCGGAGATGATTGGGAACTGTGGATGGATGCCTTGCAACAGGGTGGCGTACTCGCAGACAACGCAACAACCATTGCCTTTTCTTACATCGGTCCTGAACTTACGCATGCGATCTATCGTGATGGTTCCATCGGTCAGGCCAAAAACCATCTGGAAGCGACAGCCCATAAGTTGAATGATCGTCTGAGTGCAAAGGGCGGACGTGCTTACCTGACCGTAGCCAAAGCGCTGGTCACCCAATCAAGCTCCGCAATTCCAGTGGTGCCGTTGTATATCTCCGCATTGTACAAAGTCATGAAGGAAAAAGGCTTGCATGAAGGCTGCATCGAGCAATTGCAACGTTTGTTCGCTGATCGCCTGTATGCGGGAGGAGAAGTTCCGACCGATGAAGCAGGGCGTATTCGTATTGATGATTGGGAGATGAGAGCAGACGTTCAGGAAGAAGTGGCGAAGCTCTGGAACGAGCTGACCACTGAAAACATCTACGATCTGTCCGATTTGGCAGGATACCGTCAGGAGTTCTTCCAACTGTTTGGTTTCGAAACCGACGGCGTGGATTATGAAGCAGATGTTGATCCAAATGTTGAAGTCCCACATCTGCGTTAATTGAAAACTAAATTTGCTGTGAGACTGGAGTAACAAGCTTATTACAGGTCCAGATTCAGCCTTAGGGGAGCGAGCTTTCGCTCCCTTTATTGACGTCTACCGATTCTATCAAATCGACTTAAGCTGTTTTTTCAACCCCTTTGGTACGGTCTTCTCTACCGTGATGGATCGCGCTCCATGCATCGTTGCAAAGAAACGAAGTCCCTCCCGAAAATCCGCGATCCATTCCTCCACAGGCGGAGCAGTCTCTTCCATCGATAACAACCGAACCGTTAGTACGCCCGTTTTGCGATCGAGTCGCGGGTCCATGCGTCCAATCAGCCGATCGCCGTGGAGAATGGGCATGGCGTAATAGCCGTAAGTTCGTTTCACCTCTGGTGTGTATATCTCCCACTTATAATGGAAATCAAATAAATCTACAATCCGTTCCCGTCTCCACAGCAGGTTGTCCAGCGGGGGCAAGAATCGTACCGGACCTGATGGATCATAATGCGGCTCTTCCCTTTCCAACTCACGCAACAAACCCTCATCTTCTGCACGGATGTAATAAGGCGTCGCTACGTCCTCAACCTCCAGCGGGATCATGCGACCATCTGCGACTCGTGCTGCCATCTCATTCCGACGTTCAGCAGCGGTGGATTTCATCCAGCCCAATCGTGGATCTCGCACGTCCACGACCCGATAAGCATATATGTACTTGTCCATGAGAGCCTGCCTTTGAGTCAAAAGATCGATCTCCGCTGTCATGGATTGGCCCTGCTCCAGCAGTCCGGATTCCGTAATATGAAAATAACGCTCATTGCCCTGCCTTGCCACGACACGAATGGCAGCCGAATCCAGCAGCAAGTTCAACGCTAACGAGGTGTCCTTCGTTTTAGGCACATCTGCACTGTCCCAATATCCACTCACCCGTTCCACCGCACGAAAAGCTCTTGACGGGAGTGGTCCCTCTTCTTCCAAACGCTTCAGCACATGCTGCACCGTATTCTCCAGCCCTTGCAGGGAAGGAGCCAGACGCTCCCGTAATCGGGCACGTACAGGTTCGAACAGAGCATAATCCTCCATCGGAATGACACAGGCGGCATTGGCAAAATATTCGAACACTCTATGATCACTTAGCAAGGTATGTAAATATTCGGAAGTATAGCCCGGATCACGAGCGCCCAGCACCAAATGCTGATTTCCGGTTACAGCAGCAACAGGATCAATCTGTACGCAGCCAAGGGTGCGAATCAGCTGCATCACCTGTTCAGGACCCGAAGGCAAGGTAGCTGCGGGCCAACGTCCCAACAAAGATTGTGTTTGCAGCAAAAAACGCCGAACGATTTTCTTATTCATGCGAAGCGCTGTTGTCATATGTACAATTCTTCCCTTCATCGAAGATAGGAGGATGTATAGCTATAATGATCCAATTCAAAAGAGATATATTGATTTTAACAATCCAAGGGATGTCATTCCAATCGAAGGAAGAGCTTTTTTATAAAAATGTTGATGCCTCACACAGCTCTCCGCACACCATAGACAAAATAAAAAGAAGCACCACCATCCTGGGTC
The DNA here is from genome assembly GCF_013401555.1 of Paenibacillus sp. E222. Lineage (NCBI taxonomy): Bacteria > Bacillati > Bacillota > Bacilli > Caryophanales > Paenibacillaceae > Paenibacillus > Paenibacillus sp. E222. The sequence continues at coordinate 2,891,191 of NZ_CP058552.1, read as the reverse complement.
CGCTTCTTGTGTTTGACCTTTTGCAATTTTTCCTGTTTGGTAGGCATGAGCCGAACATGCTGGGATAACGCTCCATAATCTCCGTTTACTCTCCGACTTTGCTCCGGACACCATTGTCCCGACCGCTCTGCTTTGCGCAATGCTTTTTGCGTTTGTGTACGTGCCATGATAATTGAACACACTCCCTTGATTGGTATGCACTCAATATATCATGTGCAGGCAGACAAGTGAAGGTGATTAACGTGGAACTCTTTTCCGCCGTGATTGCCAAGTTTCCACAGGCTCCTGATCATCCTCCTCAATCAATTCCAGTGCCTCTTCCATTCTTCTGGATTTAAACAGCGTGATCAGGTCCAATAGATCTTCCCGGTCCAGCAGCTTCACCCCGTTGACCGCGGCCAGCGTCCGGCATGCTTCCGTATATCTGGCTGAGGTGAGCACGATGGATCGATCTGCTTCATAATAACGCATGGACGTGTAAATCTCCTGTACTGCGCTGAGCCCAACCGGATGATTCGCTCCGTAACGCTTGGCCTGAATGACATTACGTCTGCCTGCCCTATCCACAAATACAAGATCCGCACCAAAATCTCGGCTGCTTGTCGTCTTATGTACTTCGGCATAACCGAGTTGTTGGAATAAATGATACAGGTACAGTTCAAATTCCGACCCATCCTGCATTTTATCGATATCCTTAATCGTAATCTTACGCGGATTGGCCTCACTTCGTATGCGCTGCCCTCGCCGAATTACACGGCGAATGATCCAGGCAATGAGCAGTAAAAGGACAATAATGCCTATACCCACAGTGGTCATATTTTCATTCCAATTCATGTCTGTTCTCCTTGTCGTTCCTCTAATCTGGCAGGCTTGTACCCCTATTAGCCCTCGTCACCCGACTAAATATAGCAGACTTCTCTCGTAACAGAAAGAAGATGAATTCCCTGTAACCCTCGAACTTCTCCAAACAACAATAATATTATACCTCTATTATAAAAGGTTACAGACACTCAGGTTGAATTTCATAGGTATGAAATGGTAGAATTCAACAATCGGTTCTATTTTGAATCGAAGAAAGGTGGTTTATAACTTGCATACATCCAACAAACGAAAGTCCAAAACATGGGCTGCGCTTCTTCTCAGTGGCACGCTCCTCTTCAGCCTGCATACACCAAGCTACGCGGCCGCAGAACAAAATGCACCATTGCCTAAGCCTTCATGGACCTCATCTTCTCTGTCACTCACACAAGTGAATACGGAGAAAGACGTTATCGTCAACGAAGTGAACGCTGTACCTGCGAAAAATCTGGTGTATGTGCATTCTTCCCAGCCCGTGACCAAAACAAGCAGCAATACGAAGCTGGATTGGCAGCTGGATTCGCTTCAAGCGCTGGATGCCACAACCGGACAATTGAAATGGAACGTTATTTTCCATGAGAAAAGTGGGCCTTATACAACCTACTCCAATTCACTATATACCAGCAACGGCACAGCTTATGTGTATATGGAATACTCGGATGGAACCAAAAAGGTATACTCGTTCAATACTTCCGGCAAAACCAACTGGGTCAAAAACGTGAGTAATTCATCATCCATGTACCTTCTGGACGACGATACGTTATTGATCGCTTCGAGCCCTGGTGTTCAATCGAACGGTTCCGTTCGTTCAGCCATCTCGCTGTATGACAAAAAGGGAAAACTGATTACAGAAAAAACAATCAACGGTTCTGTGCTCAAAGCAGGCAGTGATCGAATTGTAGTCGATGCCAGCAAACAAACTAAAGTCGGCAGCTTCTGGCAGCCGGCCGCTAATCCCAAAGTCGAGATTTACGATCGTACGATGAATCGTCTTTCCTTCTACCAGTTCCCGAGCAATGCCAACACTCTGGGAGACGGCGGCGGTGAATCGCTGGCCATTCTGGAAGATGGCTCCGTGATTATGCGCGCCAATTTTGCGAACACGGGCAACAAGCTGATGGGCTTTGGCACCGACGGCAAACTCGCCTGGGGCCGTGCTATTGCCGGTGATGCCTATGTTCAGACCGCAGGCAACAGTTACACTCTGTTTACAGGCCAAAAGCTGGAGCTGTACACCATGAAAGGCCAAGTGACTGAACGTACATTCAAGGAAGAGCAGCCTATTCTCATGCAGGTTGATCGTACACAGGACGGACAGTACAAACTTGATTTCGCCAAAAAAGGTTATATTCTTGATCCGCAAACATTGGATACGGTACATGAATATGAGTTCGCATCCTCTCCTGGATTGCTCGATGGATATTCAACGTACAATAATCATATTATTTATCAGATCAATGACGATGCCTTATCCAAGTATGTATTGAAGACAGCCTCAGCAAAATAATAAATCGAGCGCTCTGGTTGACCGACTGACGGTTAACAGGGCGCTCTGTTATTTCACACAACGATGAGAATACCCTCCCTTTTATCCTCTCTGCGCAAACTGGTATAATAGTACCGTTCACTTTTTCACCCTACTCTTGATTGGCAAGGAGCGTAGCCCTCCCATGATTATTCAATTCATTCGATACAGATAACTTAGGGCATAACATAAACCTCTTTTTTCAAAAGGTTCGATAGAGGTTTATTTGTTATGCCCTTTTCTTCAGTTATCCAGATCTGAATGAATGGGGTGCTATTCCATGTCAATCCAACGCAGAGAATGTAGTGCTGCGCTTATTTATCCATACATCCATATGCTTAAATGTCCCATCTGTCATCACACAATGACAACGATTAGTCGGGACAATATTCAATGTAGTTCCAGACATACCTTTGATTTGGCACGACAAGGCTATATCAATTTCATGACACGTTTTTTCAAAGGCAGCTATGACAAACGTTTATTTACGGCCAAAAGGAATATTTTATCTCAAACTGCAATCTATACACCTCTGATCGATATCATTCGCTATTGTATTGAAGATTACTCCAGTGGCAGCAGTCAGCCCTTGCATATTCTAGATGCAGGTGCAGGAGAAGGATCTCTTTTGCAGCAGATTACACAGAATACTCCAGCTGTGGGCTGGGGGATCGACATCGCCAAAGAGGGTATTGCCATGGCTTCTTCTACCTACGACCAGCAAATCTGGTTTGTTGGTGATCTTGCTTATAGTCCCTTTGCAGAGGGGCAGCTAGACGTGATCCTGAATATCCTTTCCCCTTCGAATTATGAAGAGTTCGGGCGAGTGATGAAAAAGGATGGCTGGATCATCAAAGTGATTCCCCGTGACCGATATCTAATGGAAATGAGAGAGCTTTTGTTTCCGGACCAATCTCATCAACTAGACGGCAGAGAGTATGTATTGGACCGATTTACCAAGCATCATCATCTCATAGAGAGCATTCCGGTGACATACACTCTGCCCGTTACAGAAGTCAGGAAAAATTCACTCATTCATATGACACCACTCTCCTGGCATGGGACAGAATCAGCTATAGCCAGAGTTCAAGAATCCTTATCCCAGATTACGATTGATTTAGAAATACTGGTGGGAAAACGGAGATAAGTTATGTAGCCATTGAGATAACATCCTCTTGATCATTGAACAATCAAAAAAAGCCGGTGAAGTTCCTGTTGGAACTCTCCCGGCTTTTTCAATAAGTTCTGATACAAATTGGTCTAATATAAATGGAATTAATTATTCCAGTTTTCTTCAATAAATTCATCCCGTCCGGATATCGCACGGTCTTCTTTATAATGTTTCTCATTTTTCTTGTGGTAATCCTGATGGTAATCTTCTGCTGGATAGAACACAACTGCATCCCGAATCTCCGTCACAATCGGTTGATTGAATCGCCCGCTTGCTGCAAGCTCCTGCTTGGACTGTTCTGCGAGCTCACGCTGACGCTCATTATGGACAAAGATCGCTGTCCGGTACTGACTTCCACGATCCTGAAATTGCCCTCCGTCATCGGTTGGGTCCGTCTGGGGCCAATACAGCTCCAGCAGACGTTCATACGGAAATACCTCTGGATCAAATGTAATTTCAACGACCTCAACATGACCGGTTTCCCCGGTTTTGACCTGCTCATATGTTGGATTATCGACGTGACCGCCGGTATAGCCAGATACAATACCATGAATACCTGGTTGCTCTTCAAATGGTGTAACCATACACCAGAAGCATCCGCCGGCAAATGTAGCCTTTTCCATGCGCACTCATCCCTTTCTGTTGTACCTATATCTTAAAACAAAAAGAGGTTGATGGAAAGCCACCGCAGTGGACTTCCATCAACCTCTTCAGAAGCATCTGTTATATCAACAGTTATTCAAACTGCTTGTTGCCAACTCGCTGTAATTCAAGAGATCTTGAATTCGTTACCCGCGGCTGCGACCCATAGAACGGAAGATCAAGCTCACGATCGCTACAAGTACAATGGCACCTATTAATGCCGGTACGATATAGAATCCGCCCATTTCTGGACCCATGTCTCCCAGGATTACTCCACCTAACCATCCGCCGATAAAACCGGCAATGATGTTACCGATAACGCCGCCGGGAATGTCACGACCAACAATCAGACCTGCCAACCATCCAATGATACCACCGATAATTAATGACCATAACCAACCCATATCATTCACCTCTAATTAAAGTTTTTGTTGTTGTCTGTCTACTATTAACCGCTACAGAAGCATTTAAACAACTGGCATGAAAATTGTTGTATATTACCTTTTGTTCATATGCTCTTTTCTCTGTTTAGCATCATCTAACACGGCTTTTTGAACATATCGACTTACTGTCCGGCATTTTACACAGTTCAGGACTGTGTTATGTACCTCCCGAAAGTCATTGTATGTTGGTTCAGACAGCCTTAGTATAACCAATTGAGGTAAGAATATTTTTGGTCTATTTTAAAAAGTTAGCGTACAGATTAGCAGCCGTTCCGGTTACGAATCGTTCTTCCGATCGCTGTTATCCCCGGATTTTTTGCATTCCCTTTATAGAAGGGAAGATCCGTTGATAAAGGCAAGATCATGCTTACGAAGTAGCTTTCTTGCAGAAATCTTTTAGCTTCGCTTCTTCAGAAGATTTCGTAACCTCCACTACATCGTCCTCATCTGTACAAGAATTTTTAAGATCTCCAAAATATTTAGATATTAATAAAATCCTGCGCGGCCTTTACCTGGCTGGGTTAGCCAGTTATGCTTATGACTCTTGTCCAGCTCTCCTCGCATCGACTGAATGATCTGCACAATGTCCGTCCGGCCATTCTGGTGCCATTCCAGCGCTGCGCTGACATACAGCTCTCCAAGCTGGGCAAGAGAAAAGGTATCCGTCAATCGTGCAGCTTCCAGCGTACCTTCTTCCCCTGCAAAGACCGCAAAGCCACGTTGATTCAAATATTGCAGGCGCAGCCCTTCGTCCGGTAGTGGTATTTCATATGCCCGATCGAACCGTCCGGCACGGTTCATGAGCCCCGGGTCTATTTTCTCCGGGTAATTCGTGGTACCAATCAGAAAGATACCCTCTTTGGACGTTGCCCCATCCAGTGTATTCAGGAAAAAGGAACGAACTTCATCCGGCATGGAATCGATATCTTCAATAATTAATACCATGGGTGCCAAACGTTTGGCTGCTTCGAAGACTTCACGTACCGATTCACTGTTTGTGTATTCGGTAATTTGCCAGTATGCCGCAGGCCCCGGAATGCTACCTGCAATGGATTTGACGAGAGTCGTCTTGCCGTTTCCAGGATGACCATACAGCAGGATGCCGCGTTTGTACGGAATATCATAGTCTCTATAAAAAGAGCGATCCGCCTCGAAAAACTGGTCCAGCGAACGGAAAATATCCTGTTTAATTTGCGGAGAAAGCACGACCTCATCTCTCCCCACAGCGCGGGTAATGGATTCCACATGACGGTCACTGCCATTGCGGGCATCTGTGTACACCGTGACCTTTTTCATATTTTGCTGCCGTTCCCGTTCCCTTACACTGCCCAGAAATTGCTTCAATTCCTCTTCTCCTGTAGCAAAAACAAAATCCTCATTGTATATCCCATTCTCCCGGAAGAAAGGAATGCGGACGAGAGCTACGCCCCACTGGGGATAGGCAAATACATTGTTGCGAATCGAATCATGCACCCCATAAGTTGGTGCATCTCCATCATCCTCATAATGCAGAGTACGTAGCTCCAGATCTTCGAAAATCCGGGCAACCAATTCCACTTCCGTGCTGTTGCTTTGCAGATCTTCTTTTAGCAAATCCCAGTATTCACTGTTTGGATCATCGCTGGCATAGAGTTCATAACGAACGCCGTATCGATTGCCAAGCGCTTCAATGATGCCGCGAATCAAGCGAGCATATATGGCATAACCTTCGTTTCGGATTTGACTGTCTTGTTGCTCTTCATAGGAATAAATAACTGTATTATGATTCAATTGTTCTTTCTCTATCGTCATTACTTAGCTCCCTTCACAGCGGCAAGTGGTTTACATTTGGCTACAACTTGAGCCAGACCTGCGCCGGTAACACTATCTATAATTTCATCGACATTTTTATACGCTTGCGGTGATTCATCAATAATGGATTCAAGTGAACGCTGATTCACCACAATCTCATCTTCAGTTCCCACGCCCAGCGCCGAGGCAAAATCCTCCACGGTAACTAGGCGCTTCGTTGCTGTACGCGAACGTATGCGACCTGCCCCATGACAAATCGAATAATAGTTATTCTTCCCCTCGGGTTGACCTACCATGATATACGAAGCAGTCCCCATTGAACCGGGTATAAGCGCGGGATGACCTGTTGCCAGATATGGCTTCGGATTATCCGGATGACCGGCAGGTAATGCACGTGTAGCTCCTTTGCGGTGTACAAAAACGAAACCTTGATCCGAGTGCGATTCCTCCCATGCATAGTTGTGCATCAGATCATAGAGGGTACGGAACTCGCATTTTGGACCAAATACATCCCGAAAAGCTTCGCGAATAGCATAAGCAATCAGATGGCGATTCACAACGGCATAATTCAGCGCAGAATACATCATATTGACATAATGACGCCCTTCCGCATGTTCAAGCGGAGCAAAAACCAGTCTTGGATCGGATGTTCCCAAACCATTCCGCTGCATCACTTTCGCAATCGCCGACGAACTGGTTTGGCTTACATACCCGCCCCAGGCACGGGAGCCGGAATGAATCATAACAACAATTTGTCCATCGTACAGACCCCAGGCTTCCGCAATCTCCCGATTTTCCTCGGCAATCTCAATCGCTTGAATCTCGGCAAAATGATTGCCTCCACCCAAAGTTCCCAACTGGCGATGAGCCCGATGCCAGGTCATATCCGGTACCAGATTCAACACGTCCTCATTAAAGGCAAATTTGCTGCTCTCCACATGAGTAATCGATGTTGATTTTTTCGGTGTATAGCTGTCCGGGATATATTTTTTGGGTAAGCCATGCAGACCCTTGCGCACAATATGTTCCAAACGAATGTCCGAGTAATGACCGCGCTGATTTGCCTCCATCGGCAGCACTTTCTCAATGGCCTTCACGAGTTTACGGCGCAGCTTTACATCTTTGAGATCGTCCTTATGCAAATTGGTCATATGCACCCGCATGCCACAACCGATATCACTGCCTACAATGGATGGAGATACATAACCACTCTTGGCATCCCATACCGCCGTTGTGCCGATGCAGGTACCTACACCGACATGTACGTCAGGCGTATAGCTCATATAGGAAATACCCGGGATTTGAAGATTGTTGTTCGCCATCTCGAAAACCTTATAGTCCAATGACGAGAATAGTTGTTGTGCCGCATATACCGTTAAGTCCCCGGCTGGCAATTTGACTTCATGTCGGTAGCCACCTGTGAGTTCATTTTGACTTGTAAATAAATGAGGTTGTGTATTCATAAATGTTTATTATTCCTTCCTGTACGTTCCGTTAATTCGGTTCATTTCAAAAATTGAACCTGATGTTATTCCGAATTCATATCCATATCCATATTCAGTACAACAAAAAAAGAAGCCACGGACAGTTCGCCCGTGACTTCTTTATGACAATAACAGATAACAAAAGCAGCATGAACATGCCGCATCTGTTCTCCATTGCAATATACGCCGAGAGTAGCATATCGATTAATAACGTTCCCAGGATAAACGATATGCATCTTCCCCTATGTCGCCCGTATGAGGCCAAAGAGACGATGAACTGGATATACAATTGTGTCTGTGCTTCGTAGTGTCTTCGTGAATTTCAAATCATAACCAACCATCATCTCTCTCGGCCTCCTTTCATCAATAATATGTTTATATTAAGCGGACTCGTTTCAATGTGTCAACCCTTTTCTTGGAAAATCCCCTATTTTGCATATGCATTAGCTTTAACTTTGTGCGAATAATTCACATAAAAAAAAGCAGGGTCTGTAAGGAACAGACCTTGCTTACTCAAGCATATCATGAGATTAGATATCGATTATTGCTGGTACATGTTTTGACAGATTCGACTTTGACTCTTATCATTTCCCAGCTTGTTTTTCCAGTTCTTCCACAGGATTTTCATCTTCTTTTTCAGGAACTTTGGAAGAAAGGAACCAACCGCATACGGCAATCGTAATCAGGACAATGTAGAATCCAAATTTCCAAATTTTATTTTCCGGGAAATGTTCATCCAAAACCCCTAGTGAAGGGTGAGCAAGTGTTATAACAGCCAACTTAACCCCTACCCAACCAACGATAACGAAGGCTGCAACTTCAAGCCCTGGACGCGAATGAAGCAGCTTAACGAAGAAGGAAGCCGCAAATCTCATGATGACAAGACCAATAAATCCGCCGAGGAAGATAACGATAAACTGTCCACCGTCAAGTCCACCGATCGGAGGCAGACCACTTGGCGGCAAGGCAACAGCCAGCGCCACAGCTGCGAGAATGGAATCGACCGCGAACGCAATATCCGCCACTTCTACCTTGAATACAGTCATCCAGAAACCAGATTGTTTTTTTGGTTTTTTGGGAGTGGAGTCTGCCGCTTCATCTGTTTTGTTTCGGCTACCCATAACCTTCTTGATAATGTGGTTAATCGAGATGTACAAGAGGTACAGGGCACCAATCGCTTGAACCTGCCACACGTCCACCAGGAATGAGATCAGGAACAATGAACCCAATCGGAAAATGAACGCTCCCATTAAACCATAAAACAACGCCTTTTTGCGTTTATCATCAGGTAAATGCTTAACCATAATGGCAAGAACCAATGCATTATCCGCTGCAAGTAATCCCTCCAGGACTACTAATACGACGAGAACCCACCCATACTCCAATAATAATGACAAATCCAAAATTGACTCCTCCTTAGTATCCTTATGATGTACAAAAAAAAGGACCTTTACCATTGCTGGTAAGGTCCTTTTTATTCACAAAAAGAGACCTTTACCCAGTATGAAAACTTGGTAAAGGTCTCGCTAACAACAAAATTGCTGCCAATAAAGCCGGGGATATGATCCCGAACTGACGACTTTACTGTGAAAGCTACTCCCCTTTAACATCAGGAATATTTAGTTTTAAGTTGAAACAGGTTCAATAATCTGTTCTCATCATATTCATAACGATAAGCAAAGTCAAGCTTTATTTGACTGACTGCGGTCCAGCTTGCGAAACACCAGCAAATCATAGATGAAATTGCCCAGCGGGATAAACGAGACAAAAAATAAAGCAATTGGACGACGCAAACGCCATTTTTGCGTGGTATAAAGACTCACCATAAATAATAAATACATCAGAAATAAAAAGCCATAGATGTTGCCAAACCACGTGACTGCCTGAGGCATAATCCCCGATTCCCGCAATGGAAAAGCAACAAATAACAACAGCACATAAGAAAGCCCCTGCAACCACAATAGCAGTCGAAAGCGGCTGAGTGTTGAATGTAACATTTTTTTCCTCCTGCTTCTAAATACGCGCAACGAATTCATTGCATCCTGTTCAGTATATCACAAAAACGAAATTTCCCCTCACGCACAGTTCCACAGGAGCCAAATCCATCCAATGCACATAGGATATATGACCAAGATAGATTGTTGTGAATATGGACAAGGAGGAGCCTGTTGATGAAAATAGCCCTGATCGCACCGGAAAAATTGCCAGTCCCAGGTAACGGATCAGTCGAAATCTGCATCCTCGGCATTGCTCGCGAACTTGCTCTCCGTCACCAGGTGACGATCATAAGCCGTCAGATACCCGGTCTTGCCATCACAGAGCAAATAGATGGCATTACGATCCGTCGTGTGCCAGCAGCCAGTCCCAGCGAGTACACAAGGGCAGTAATCCGTTTTCTAAAAATTCAACCCTTCGATCTGATCCAGGTAGACAACAGACCACATAGTATGGCAGCAATTAAACGTGCCTTCCCTTCGTTGCCTGTGGTGCTCTATCTTCACTCATTAACCTTTGCACAACCAGGGCCCGCAAGATTAGCGCTGTTAAAAAAAGCGAACTGGATTGCCGTCAACAGTCAATCCCTCAGACAAAGGCTCGGTCGTCGATTCCCATCCTTGAAACGACGGATGGGTGTTGTGCCACTTGGTGTGGACCTAAGCCGTTTTTTGCCTGCAACTAAAGGAGAACAGCAGCTTCTTCGGAAGCAGTTCGGTATTTCAGGGCCATTCTCCATTCTGTATGTAGGCCGACTGATCCCCGGCAAAGGTGTGGATGTGCTAATTCGTGCCGTATCTCTTATTCAGCAGCAGGTATCGGTGCAACTGATCATTGCAGGTAAAGGACCTCCTGTTTACGTCCGCAAGCTGCGACAGCTTGCCCGAAAATTAAAGGTTGATGCTGCCTTCCGAGGTCAAATCCCCCATGAACGCATTGACCTTTTGTACAGGGCTGTAGACTGCCTGGTATGCCCTTCCCAACAGCATGAGGCCTTCGGGCTGGTTAATGTTGAAGCTATGGCTTCAGGACTACCCGTCATTGCTTCAGACAATGGAGGCATTCGTGAAATCATTGTATCGGGGAGTAGCGGCTACCTTGTGAGACAGTATCAGAACCCCCGAAGTTTCGCTGCTTGCCTGTATAAACTGGCAGTCAATCCTTCTCTCGCTCGTTCGCTTGGAGAAGCTGGTCGTGCCAGTGCAGTTGAAAAGTTCAGTTGGGCCCGAACAGCCATGCATCTTGAAGCAGCCTATACAAGACTCATCCGTGGATAAATCTTATCCCAACCTAGCTTTCGTCAGGCTTTTTCACGTGACTGCCAGTCTGCAATAAAGCGATCCATATACGGAACAGGAACATACATCATTTCAATTAACTCCACAATAATCATATCCTTCATGGCAAATCTCACCTTAGCACAGGTCTGTTGGCGGAAAGCATCATAAATTCCCGAGCCTGTCCAGCAGCCGTGAGGAGCGAGCAGCGGATTATTAACAATATATCCAACCGTCCCAATGGGGGGAACCACTACCTTAATGGCTCGGGGGTCCACCCGATTGTCAGGGTCTTTGACCAGAAACAGGATATCACCTACGTTTAAAGCTTCTACACCATGATAATGTTCCATTCCATACATGGCTGCAAATAATTTGGTACTCATCGAAAAAGCTCCTTTTACATTTTTTTAAATTTAGATGGGTTGAATTATTGATCTTCCTCATAATGCTTCATCCACTCTATGAGTTGTTTACGAATTTCTTTACGATATTCGCGGGGTTCAAGGACCTCCGCTTCGGGGCCAAATTGATATAACCATTTCAGGAATTCACGACTACTGTTCAGCGTTACTTCAAATAACAATCCGCCATCAGGCAAATCCGTCATTCGTGGGCGAACAAACATCTCTTCTTCTTTTATGTAGGGGGCCACTTTCTCAGTGAATCTTACTTTGAAATGGATAAGTTGATCCCCACGATCAATGGACCATGTGTTTTTCATGAATTGCGTTATGTTGAAATCACCCATAACAAAACGGGTATTGGTCTGTATAACGTCCAGAAAGCGACTGATCCGAAACAAACGGACTTTCTTCAGCAAGTGACAATAACCAATCAAGTAGAAACGCTGATCGCGCGGAATGAGGTAATAGGGGTCAATGTCCCGAACCGTTATTTCATTTTTCGTAAGCGTGTGATATTGAGTTCTAATCGTTTGTTGATCCAGAATGGCTTCAATCACTGGAATAAGCAAATTGGGATACTTCCCTTCTTCCCGGTATGCAGGTGTGCCCATACGAATAATACCTGCGATATTTTCTACAATGTCACTGTTTCTCGATTTCATTTTGGTATGGGCTGTCATTACCTTGTCAAAGGCTGAATCGAATTCAGCCGGGAGCTGCGAAGTATCCACCACGGATGGAAGCATGGAGAACACCATCGCTTCCTGTTCGGTAAAATCCAGAGGATACATGGCAAATTCACCAATGAATCGATACCCTTTGCCATAACCTTCATTCATGATAGGGGCAACCCTGTCCAAAATTCGGAGATCGCGATAAATCGTGCGCACAGTTGTACCGCATTTCAACGCCAATTCTTTGGCGGAAATTCCGGGATTCGCTTGTATAGCCTGAAGTATACGCAGAAGACGAATTAATTTCTCTGTCATGTAGTTTCTCCCCTTCGATATTTTATCGGCAAGGAAAACTAGTTCCTTTAGTCCGGTACTAAATCTTTAGTCCCAAACTTTTTTTCGCAATTTCACCTTATGTATATAGTTCAATCGCACTTATTCAGCTTATTAAATATACATTCTCTTACTTGCTTGCGTAAAATATTAACCTCAAGTCCTTATACCTACGCCTGATAGCCTATTAGGAATTCAAAAAAAAATAAAAAAGTCTTGCCTCTTTGACCAGAGACAAGACTTTTTCGCTTGTTTATTTGTGCAATTGCAATAATTTAGTCAGCACATTGACCATATGGTCGCACAGATCAGGGATATCTCCCATCTGATCTTCATTCACACTGCGGTCAAAATGTACTTCAGCGGTGACAGCGTAAGTTGCTGGCTGATCTTCAAATATATAATGAATATGCTGCAACTTTCGTTGTTCTGGCCAGCTCTGTTGTAATATGGTGCTAATCGCCGGACACTGAGTCTCAGGCTCCTTAATAACCATCCTGAAACGCAATCGCAAACGGCAACCTGATGGACTACCTGGCGTCTCCAGAATCTCAGCCGCGAGATCCTCAAGCGATGTACTCAGTACCACTTCACCTGTTACTTCAGGGCAAGCTCTCAGACAGAATTGCAGCACGAACTTTCTGGACATACGTGCCATCTCAAGCTGATCCTTCCGATCTGTTATGGAAATAAGTTCATCCAAATTATCGAGATCATACAGGTGATTTTCGAAGCCTACTTTCAAATTGTCATAAATCGTCGGATCAAACATGTTGCGAAACCTGCTTTCTTGTGCAAATTATGCCGATTACTTCGCTTTTCCATGGCAAATCATGCTGCCATTTCTGCCGAGTAGAATTGTTGCTGCTCCGAATCATAGTATACTGTAATGCTGTTTCACGCAAACAGATGCCCGCCATCATACCGAATAACGAGACTATACGGCAATCTACACCAGTCTGGACGGCATTCGATACAACGCCTCTTCCGAAACTCCACTTGGGTCCTTCCCAACATCAAAAAGCCCGGTCATTACGACCGGGCTTGGTTGAGGTACAGAATAATACATATTCTGCCTGCTTATTCTTCTTTAGCTGATTCTTCTGGTGCTGCCGGTGCTGCTTCATCAGCAGAAGCCGTAGGCTCTTCCTCAGCCGCTTGTGGCGGCATCACGGAAGCGATGATGGAATCACCTGACGTCACCAGAGTCAGACCTTTATCAAGCTTAACATCTGCAGCTGTCAAACGATCGCCAATTTCCAGTCCGCTGACATCCACCTCAATAGAGGTTGGCAGATCAGCCGGAAGTCCTTCGACCTCCAGTTGAGTTTCCTGTGTCTGGAACACACCGCCTGCCTTGGAGCCGGCTGCGGTACCTTGGAAGTCGATGGAAACACTAACGCTGATCGGCTTGTTCTTCGAAATTTGCAGGAAGTCCACGTGCAGCAGACGCCCGTTGCGCTCCTGCTGATCCTTGATCAGCACTGGAACCGTTTTGCCACCCTCAAGATTGAGGTTGAACATTTCGGAGCGACCTGTACGTGCTACTTTCAGCATTTCTTTTTCATCTACATGTATCGCGGCACCTTCTAATCCCGGACCATAAACGACAGCCGGAACACGTCCGCCTTGTCTTAACAGGCGCAATGCTGCACCTTTCTTTTCAGTTCTTGGTGTTGCCGTAAGTTGAGCCATTTTTCCGTTGGATTTCATGATTGAACATCCTCCTTCAAGGGATCCTTACTTCATATTTGTTAGGAAGCCATAAAGCTTCTCTCTTAGACCAGAATGGCCTTTTCAAGCGTGGCCGAATCTGGGGCCATATCTATATTTACCCCAATGAAAGACCATCTCAAACACTGACATGTACCTTTTTTTTATTTTTCGGGTGAAAATGGTTCTTTCTGATGAACAAAAAAGCAGCCGGAATCCCTTCCGACCGCTTGTTAAGCCTACATATTTTATGAAGTTATAACCTGGCCAGCTATGCGCTGTTACGATCATCCTCGTCATCACTTTCACGGATAACCTGCATCTGATCCGTCCCACTGTGAACGATAATGTGCACATCTCCGTCTTCAGGACCGATATCAACATAACGATCTCCGCAGGTATCTTTCGCTTCCCATTCATTCAGCCGAATGATGAAACCCAGGTGATGCAGTCCTGCAGCCACCCGAAAACGGGCTTCAGCTGCATTGCCCACTCGCTCAAAAGGGACAGCTCCATCCTCCATGCCTGTGCCCCATACCCAGACATCCCATCCCTCATAATGCTGATCTTCCCGTTCATATCGGAGAGTCACAATTCGCGAAATGGGTTTGTGGATTTTGATATTCAGCGATGCCTGAATCCCTCCAGCCTCCGCGATAATCTGGGTGGACCCTGGCGCTAGAGCACGTACGATTCCTGCTGTACTAACCGCTGCATGCTCCAGATGAGACGAGCTCCACCGTATATTCATACCTTGCAAAGGCTGGCCGAATTGATCCAGAACCAAGGCGCGGAATCGACTGACACGTGTCGTGTACATCACGGCTTCCCCGATAATCTCAATTCGTTCCGGATGGAGGTAATCAACCTGCAGCGTACACTCTGTGGTAATCGTGCCACATTGGACGCTGATCGTTGCTTCTCCGGTCTGCCCCGTATGAATTGTTCCATCGGATTGAATGGCAATAATATGTGGGTTCGAAGAGCTCCAGGTCACAGATGCATTCTCCACCACATTACCAAAACGGTCTCTGACCGATGCTCGCAAACTGGCAACCTCTCCGGCACTGTACACAAGACGCGGCGAATGAATCTCAATCACAGCCGGTTCAGCACCGCCAGCATACTCTGTGTCGTACAGTACCATCAATGACCATCGTTCTACCACTGCGGTTCCGCTCACCGTCTCAATGACATCTGTACCTGCCTGGTGATCATTCACAACAATATGCCAGTCACCCTCCGGCAGACCCACTTGCTGCTGCTGACTCGTTCCGTTGTAGATCACCACGATCTGATTCCAGGTATCCTGATTTGCTCCGTGATCCAGTGTAAATGCAACCACATTGCCTTCTGCACGCATCATGCGAAGATGATTCCGTACCTGCTCGGCGTTAATCATGCGAAAGGCCGGATGTGTGCGGCGCATATGAATCAGGCCGCGATAATAATCAAACACAGGTCTGAATCGAGCTTTGTTAGCCCAAGTGATCGTATTCACGGCGTCCCCGCTGCGATAACTATTGTGATCTCCTGCTTTGGATCTCAGCATCTCATCCCCTGCATGGAGAAATGGAATTCCCTGTGAGGTAAGCAAAATTCCTGTTGAGAGCAAGGAACGACGAACCATCTCATGATCAAGTACATCATCCGCATCGACATACCGATAAGGGTCCGCCGCTTTAACCGCTGACTCCGCACTGCCTCCTTCCACAGGCTGTCCGTCCCTCCATACCGCGTAACCGAGATCATGCCTGAGGTACATCGTTGTTGCGATTTTGTCCCACAGGTTGAGATTATCATGTGCCGTCACATAATTGACGGATTCCACAGGTGAAGATGTGAAATCATCCAGCGCTCCGGCTACACCCATGGCAATTTCGTACTCCCTACCGTCTGCTCCGGTAACAAAACCTTTCCCGATGCCATCACTATCCCCTTTGATGGCACTGCGGAAATGATCGTTGAATACGGCAAATCCCTGACCACGTTGTGTCCCTTTTAACGTTTTCCGCTCCAGAGGTGATTCTCCACCTGTCCACGGCTCCCCGTAGATCAGAAAAGCCGGATCAATCTGTTCTCTTAGCTCGCGAGTCACTTCGTTCATCGTGTCCGTATCAATCAGACCCATGAGGTCGAAGCGAAATCCGTCCACATGATATTCCTCTGCCCAGTACAGGAGAGAGTCCAAAATATATTTCCGCACCATCGGGCGTTCTGTAGCCAGTTCATTGCCCACACCCGAGCCATTGCTTAATGTGCCGTCTTCACGGTAACGATAATAGTAACCCGGTACAATCCGTTCAAAAGGTCCATCATCCACGCTATACGTATGGTTATACACCACATCAAGCACGACACGAATGCCTTGTCGGTGCAAGGAATGAACGAGAGCCTTGAACTCCCGGATTCGAACCGCAGGATCACGTGGATTGGTGGCATAGGAACCTTCCGGCACGTTATAGTGCTGCGGATCATATCCCCAATTGTATGGCAGTTTGGCATTTGAGCCAACGTCCGTTGTCACTGCCAATTCATCCACCGTCTGATAATCCGCTACAGGCAGAAGATGCACATGCGTGATGCCAAGTTCGACAAGATGATCTACTCCGATAGAATTGCCACCTCTGTCCGTCAACCCGGAAGCTGTAAATGCCAAATATTTGCCCTTATACGGAATATCGGCATGGGGGTCAGAGGAGAAGTCGCGCACATGTAATTCGTATAGAACTGCATCTGCCGGACGCAAAAATACGGGCTTCACATCCTCTTCCCAATCCACTGGATTGGTTGTATCCAGGTCAATAATGGCTGTTCGCTGTCCATTCACCGATACAGCACGAGCGTAAGGATCGGGTGCCACCGCAATATGCTGATCATCATGCGTAATGTGATACATATAATAATGTCCGGCCCAATCCCCTTCAAGCTGTATACTCCATATTCCATCCGGGTCACGGGTCATCGACCGTTTCTGTCCGTCATCATGTTCGGTTACTCTACCATTTGCATCGTAATGTCCCTCATTATCAAAAATGAGTAGGGAAACCTGCTGTGCTGTAGGTGCCCACAGCTTGAATGTGCTTGCTGTATGCGTATATGTTAAGCCAAGATCGTTGCCTTCATAACGAAAAGATGTCCATTCCGGCATCGTTCCCACCGCCTTTATATCCATTGATTTCGTGTTGTCCCGATGTTACGGAGCGAGACGTCATTTGTCAACCCGGGGTTGTCTGTACTCAACATATCGGTTGAGCAGAGGCTTTCAATTAGCATATTGAATGTGATGCAAATCTACACAGCAATCGCTTTCAAGATACAGCATATGTAAACAAGCGCCATAGATTGACAGCATTTGTACCTGTCCTGATGAAAAAAAGATGGAGAAAAGCAAAACACCCTCACTCCAGAATGGAGAAGGGTGCAACATTACTGTTTTTAAACAACTAATTTGGGTTAGGTCGGCAAGGTACCTTGATGCCTGTTGAGGTTTAGCAAGTGGTGTGAACGTCATTCACCTGAATACATCACCGTCATGGATATAGCGGGAACGCTGACCTGACCGTCTTTGGCTGTACGCAGCGTCTCGGTGCCAGCCTGCCCCTGCTCTACAACCACATTCCATGTACCTGAAGGAACGGAGGTTGTACGGGGTTCTTTGGAAGCATTGTAGATAATGATCATCCGTCCCCATGAATCTCCCACAGCCGTTCCTGACAGTTCATAGGCCAACAGCCCTTTTCCTTTTTCAAGCAATCGAACATACTTCTCAATCTCTTCCCGGGTGCGAAGACGAAAAGCAGGATGCTCGCGCCGAAGACGGATCAGGCCACGATAATAATCATAAACCGGCTTAAACTGCTGCTTTTGCTCCCACCGAATGGCATTAACCGAATCTCCACTCTCATGACTGTTGGCATCACCATATTTACTTCGCAGAAATTCATCCCCAGCCGCAAGCAAGGGAACCCCCTGGGAAGTCAACACGATACCATTAGCAAGCAGACAGCGCCGGACCGTTTCGTTCTCCAGTATGCGATTCGGGTCAACGAGCAAATAGGGCTTCGCCTGCTGTACAGCCTCTTCCACGTTGGCGCTGCCTTTCACACGACCATCCTCGCTATAGGTGATAAATCCCAGTGTATCGTGCAATCCTTGTGTCTGGGCGACTTTGTCCCACAGGTTGAGATTATCATGTACAGTTACATAATTAATCGTTTCAGATGGGCCAGCGGTAAAATCGGTAATGGCTCCCCGTACACCTGTCCAAATATCGTCTTCTTTTTCCTCCGCTCCTGTAGCAAATCCGGTTCCCGTTCCATCACTATCGCCTTTAATCGTTCCACGGAGGTTATCGTTAAATACAGCAAATCCGGCTTCACGTTGTGCTCCCTTAAGGGTCATTTGATCCCCAAGTGGTGATTCCAGCGCTCCCCAGGGTTCACCGTATAAGAGGATGGACGGAGAAACTTTGTCATGCAGTTCTGCTGCGAGTTCTTTCATCGTTGCCGTGTCAATCAGCCCCATCAGGTCAAATCGAAACCCGTCCATATGGTATTCCTCTGCCCAGTACCGTACGGAGTCGATAATGAACTTGCGCACCATCGGGCGCTCCGTAGCCACTTCATTGCCTGTACCTGAGCCATTGCTGTACGTACCATCCGGATTCTGACGGTAGTAATATCCTGGAACAAGCTTTTCAAATGAACTGGCTGCCGTGTCAAACGTATGATTGTACACCACATCCATAATGACTCCGATTCCCTTCTTATGAAGAGCGAGTACCATAGATTTGAACTCACGAATTCTTGTCTCCGGCTCATCTGCACGGGATGCATAGGAACCTTCTGGAACGTTGTAGTGGAGCGGATCATAACCCCAGTTATAACGTGAGCAATCGGAGGTCCCGTCATCTGTCTTCGATTCGTCCACTGTCGCAAAATCAAAAACCGGTAGCAGATGTACATGAGTGATTCCCAGCTCAGTCAAATGATCGATTCCCAGTGTATTCCCGTTTGAATCACGCAGACCTGTCTCGGTAAAAGCCAGATACTTTCCTTTGTGCCTCATGCCGGATGACTCATGGATCGAGAAATCGCGCACATGCAGCTCATATAAGACCGCATCTACGGGGCTCGTCAGTTCTGGACGAATATCCTCATTCCAGCCATTCGGGTGGGTCTGTTCCAGCCTGACGATGACTCCCATTTCTCCATTCATGGTCACAGCATGTGCATAGGGATCAACCGCAATCTCCTGTCGTCCGTCCTCAAAGGTGGCTCTGTACATATAACGATAACCGTTCCACTCGCCTTCGAGCTTCAGGGACCAGATGCCCTGGTCCTGTTGGTTCATAGGTATTTCTTTCTGTACATCCTGATTCTTCTGTTCATTGGGACTTCCCCCTGTTGAAGGCGGGTATAACAGCACATCCACCTGCGTTGCAGCAGGCGCCCACACTTTGAAACTACAGGCTTGTGGTTCCATCGTGACACCCAGATCTCTTCCTTGGTATGTATCCACTACATTCAATACGTCCAGCTTGTGATGGTCATCAATCATGCTGTATATTCCCCTCTCGATGAGCAATAAAATGGATGTGAACAAATGCTCCTTACCTTTTATACCCCTTCTGTCACCTAACCATAATCTCGGGAATGAAAAAGACCATAAAAAACAAGCCATGCTTCACGTCATTTCACGTAAAACATAGCTTGTTCTTCAAATTACTTTCCGTTTAGCTGGGCATAAGACGCTTCAAATTCGGAAATGAGCTGGTCGCCACCGGATTTTCTCCAGTTCGCCACTTCCTGCTCCCATCCAGCATCATCGATTTTGCCCATAATATATTTGGTCTGTGCATCCCAGATCATCTGGTCCAGCTCCTGGCCACGCTCAGTATAAATGGCAGAAGACAAGGTCAGCGCCGGATTTGGAATGGCATACTGCTCATTCTCACGTGCCATCTTCGTGCCCTTCATACCGATTGGTACATCGACAAGCTCAGGCACATTATGACCTTCAACGCTTAGCAGATTGTCACGATAAGGCTTCACTTCACGCTGGTATCCATCGAAGTCCTTGAACTCGGTTTTGCCATCCGCAGTCTTCGTATAGTGCACATCTTCCAGACCACGCAGCTGAAGCGTACTCAGTGGTTCGTCCATCAGTTGATCCAGGAACGTCAGCACCTGTTTTAACTGTTCTTCGTCCGGTACGGAAGCTTTAGGAATAACAAGCATGCCGTAGTTTCCCGGTTCCCCGGCAATTCGAATGCCATCCGGTCCTTGGAACGGGGCCACATCAATCTCGCCATCAGGCACATTTGGTGTCAGCCGCTGCTGGAACGACTTTCCGTTCTGAGCAACACCGTTCAGCTTCATGGCTACGAGACCAGAGTCGATTTTTTTGTCCGCATCGGAAGGGTCCAGCGCTGGGAAGTCACTGTTGATCAATCCCTCACTGAACAGACGCTTGAACAGCTTCATCGTATCCACATATTCTGTGGTCAGGAATTCAGGGGTAAGTTTACCCGCATCGTTCACACCCCACTTGTTCACCCCACCAATACTTACGGCGATTCGTGTCAGCGGAGAGGATACGCCTTCATTGTACTTTTTGAACAGTACCGTTCCATACGTATCTTCCTTACCGTTACCATCAGGATCATCCTTGCGAATGGAGCGCATCACTTCGTACCAGTCATCCAGCGTTTTTGGTACATCCAGCTTCAGCTTGTCGAACCAGTCCTTGCGGTACACGATGGCTGTACGCCCGATATCGCGAAAGTTGGGTACCCCGTAGACCTTTCCTTCGATCTTGATGTTGTCAAAATAAGCCTCGGATTGAGCAGACAGGTTTTTATAATCCTTCAGGTAGGGTCCAATTTCCCAGAACAGCCCTGTTTTGGCTGCGTTGAATGTTGTGGGTACATAATTCACGCGCATAATGGTCGGCATCTCGCCCGAAGCAACCATGACATTCACTTTATCATCAAAAGCAGACTGCGGAATCCACTGTACACTGACATCCGTATTCGTATATTCCTCAATCTTTTGTTCAATTCCGTTCTCCTTGGCTGGCACATCACCAACCTGCATCAAAGAAATCGAAATAGGAAGCTTGCCCTCCCCTGCCGCAGGTGCTTTCTCTCCCCCACAGCCTGCAAGCAGTCCGGCGGACATTGCACCAACCACGACCAATCCGCCTAACCGAGACATCCGACCTTTTGGACTCATGAACCATCTCTCCTTTGGATAACCAAATTGTTCACATTTTGCCTCATTTGATTCAAATCGCTACGGGTACACCATATAGACGGACTGAACCGTTCCGATCTATATGGTGCTGATTTGAAGCCGCTCCTTGGATTGATGCAAAATGCCCCATGAATGCGCTATCATAAATAAGTCTGAAGAAAGAACTAGCGTGTCGCCAGTTCCATCTCCACTCCTGCCAAAATAAATGGAGCTACCGATTTCGGATCATTAATCCGAATGGATTCCGTCACATAATACTCGTATGACCCGTCACGATACGGGGTACCGCCCAACCCTGCCCCGCCGTTACACTGCGTCAGGGACAATACACCTTCACGGTCCGTTTGCAGCAGATGCAGCAGCAAACCCTGATAACCCTTTTCTGCGATCGCTTTGAACTTGCCACTCAGATACCCCTTACGTACGCCCTTCGCCAGTGCATACACAAACATTGACGTTCCCGAAGCCTCCAAATAATTACGCTCACGCCCTGGCTGATCGAGCAAATGAGGCCATAACCCGGACTGTTGGTCCTGTACATGTACAAGCGCATTCGCTACACGTTCGAAAATCCCTACGATCTGACCCCGCTGCTCATGATCTACAGGCAGATGATCCAGTGTATCCACTACTGCCATCACATACCAGCCCATCGCCCGGCTCCATACATGCGGAGAACACCCGGTTTCTCCCGAGCTCCAGCGCTGTTCCTTGCTCTCATCCCAGGCATGGTACAGCAGACCGCTGCGTGAATCACGTGTACGTTTCTCCACCAGCAGCAGCTGTAATGCCGCCTTGTCAAACCACTTCTCCTCGCCAGTAACCGCACCATACTGCGTTAGAAACGGCGTGGCCATATACAGCCCATCCAGCCACATCTGGAACGGATAGATTTTCTTGTGCCAGAATCCGCCTTCACTCGTCCGGGGCTGTCCCTTAAGCTGTACCATGAGCAAATCCGCGGCTTTACGGTATTTCTCTTCACCCGTTTTGTCCAGCAACAGGAACAGCGATTTCCCCTGGTTAATCTGGTCCAGGTTATATTCCTCGACCGCATACAAGCGAATCGAGCCATCTTCCTGAATGAAGTTATCCATCAGTTCACGGATGTAGTCGAAATATTTCTGTTCTCCAGTATGGATGTACAGCTCCTCCAGCGCTTTCAGCAGACAACCATTTTCATAATGCCAGGTCGGATACAACTCATGATTGCGATAACTTTCCATGAACTGTTCGGCCATCCGTACCGGTGTGAATTGCAGTGTTTCTTTCATGATGTTCCTCCGCTTCCGGCTTTTTATTCAGCCTGTTTTTTGTAGTCTTCGGCATATTCCTCACGAATTTTGGTACCGCCCGCATTGCCCCAATTCTCGATCTCCTGTTTCCAGCCATTTTCATCGATCTTGCCCATAATATATTTGGTCTGCGCATCTGCAATCATCTGATCCAGATCTGCCCCACGATCGCCATAAGTAGGCGAATACAAAGTTAATGCAGGGTTTGGCACAGCATGTTCCGCCAATTCTTTGGCAAGTTCCGTCCCCTTCTCACCCAGTTCGGTATCTTTCAATTTCGGCACATTGTATCCTTCCACGTAAGGCAAGTTATCACGATATGGCTTCACTTCCCGCTGGAATGCATCGAAGTCGCTCATCTCTACCTGGTCTTCGCCAGCCTTCTTGTAATGTTTGTCTTCAATACCACGCATTAGCAGCGTCGCCATCTCCGGGTCCATCAATTTATCCAGGAAAGACAACAGGTTTTTCAACTCGTCTTCCGATTTTACCGTCGCTTTCGGAAAGGCCAGAATACCGGAGTTACCCGTCTGCCCCGCTACACGGTCACCACTCACGCCAAGCAAACCGGCAATGTCTACTACGCCATCCGGGTCATTCTTGGACAAACGCTCTTGCTGGCTCTTTCCGTTCTGGGCGACACCGATACGCATGCCGACAACCCCTGTATCATATTTCTTCTCCGCTTCTGTGGAGTCAAATACAGCAAAGTCCTGATTCAGCAGTTTCTCGCTATACAAACGTTTCAGTAAATCCAGCACCTGCATATATTCCGGTGTCATGAATTCCGGCGTAAAACTGCCGTCATCTTCTACCTTCCACTTGTTTGGTGCACCAAAACTTACACCAAGGCGTGTAGTGAAGGAATATTGATCCTCGTTATACTTTTTGAAAAGCATTAGTCCAAACGTATTATCCTGACCGTCTCCATCCGGATCGGAGGTCGCCAGCGTTTTGATCGTTTCATACCATTCATCCGGTGTCGTTGGTACTTTGAGATTCAGCTTATCAAACCAGTCTTTACGGTAAATCACCGTTGCACGAGCAATATCAGAGAATACGGGTACCCCGTAGATTTTGCCTTCCACCTTGATATTGTCAAAGAAACGCTCGTTCTGTGCAGACAGATTTTTGTAATCCTTCAGCAAAGGTCCAACTTCCCAGAATACATCGTTACGCATCGCACTGGTTACGGTTGGGTTATACTGCACTTTCACAATTTTGGGCATATCGCTGGATGCAATCATGACATTAATTTTGTCATTGTAAGCCGAAGCCGGAATCCACTGAATGTCCAGCTTGGTGTTCGTATACGCCTCGATCTTTTGCTGGACCTCATTGCCTTTGCTCGGTACGTCGCCCACCTGTGCTATTGCAATGGACACATTCTGCACGCCGCCCTCGGCAGCCTGACCTTCATCCGATCCGCATCCTGCCAGCAGGCCTGTTACCAATGCCAGTGTGCTCAAGACAGCTACGGCTTTCTTTTTTGTTGCTTTCATTAAACGAAAACCTCCCCTTTTTATACAGTCGATAACCCGTTCTGATGTTCAACCTGGTGCAATTTCAACCTTTTACCGATCCCAGCATCACTCCTTTGGCAAAGTGCTTTTGCAGGAACGGATACACCAGCATGATTGGAATCGTGGAGAACACAATAACGGCCATGCGAATAGTGAGCGGCTGAATCTCAGTCTCTTCGATACTGGTGTCCCCGATGCGGCTCTGAGCCAGGATGACAATTTCCCGCAACCATACCTGTACGGGCCACTTTTCACTATCGTTGATATAAATGACAGCGTTGAAGAAGCTGTTCCAATGAGCCACCGCGTAAAAGAGAGAGAATGTAGCCATTGCTGGCATCGACAAAGGCAGAACAATACGGAACAATACGCCCACATCGTTACATCCATCGATTTTGGCAGCATCCTCCAGTTCGTCCGGAATGGCTTGGAAGAAGTTCTTAAGTACGATCAGGTTGAACGCACTAATGGCGGTAGGCAGCATCAAAGACCATAATGTATCCGTCAGGTGCAATGATTTTACGACAAAGTAGGTTGGGATCATCCCGCCGCTGAACAACATGGTGAACAGTACACCCAGCAAGATCGGCTGACGTCCACGCAAGTATCTTCTGGAGAGCGGATACGCCATCAGCGACGTGAACAACAGGTTAAGCAGTGTTCCTATTACGGTGATATAAATGGATACACCCAGACTGCGAATCAATGTGTCTGTAGAGAAGATGTAACGGTAAGCAGCGAGGGAGAATTCTTTTGGGAAAAGAATGAATCCTCCCTTGGCCACTTCATGCGGACTAGTAAACGAGACGGCCAAAATATAAATGAACGGGATAACGGTCACGATTCCGATCAATAACAGCAAGCCATGATTGAGGATATCAAAGATCCGATTGCCCCACGTTTTATCCTGTTGCATCTTAATGTTCACTCCTGTCTGGTGAAGAACGTCTGCTGTCAAGTGTTAGTAGACGCCTTCCTCCCCGAATTTTTTGGCCATCGTGTTGGCACCCAATACAAGCGCCAGTCCGACCACCGACTTGAACAAACCGACAGCAGCACTATAACTGTACTGTGCTTGTGTGAGACCTTTGGTGTAGACGTAGGTATCGAATACCTCACCCACATCCCGGTTCGTCGGCGTGAGCATCAGGAAGATCTGTTCAAAGCCTGTATCCAGGAAGTTACCCAGACGCAGAATGAGCAAAATAATGATTGTACTGCGTATGGCAGGCAACGTAATATGCCATGTCTGACGCCAGCGATTGGCACCATCCATCCGTGCAGCTTCATAGAGCTGTGTATCTACACCGGAGAGTGCCGCCAGGAAAATAATCGTGCCCCAGCCTACCTCTTTCCAGATGGATTGTCCAACAATCATGGTTCGAAACCAGCCGGGCTCAAGCAGAAAAGCCACTTTTTGTCCCGTCAGGTTATAAAGTAATTCGTTAATAGCTCCACCCTCGGTTGTGAAGAGCATGTAGAACACACCAACCACAACAACCCAGGAAACAAAGTGCGGAACATATACCAGCGTCTGAACAAAGCGTTTGAACCTTTCACGGCGAACTTCATTCATCATGAGTGCCAATACAATTGGCAGCGGGAAGAAGAACACCATATTATAAATCGCTAACAAAAACGTATTCCGGAATAAAGTCCAGAACTGCGGTTCCCCGAAGAAACGCTGGAAGTGCTTGAACCCTACCCAGTCGCTGCCCAGAATGCCCTTGTAAGGCGTGTAATCCTGAAAAGCCATCGTAATGCCGTACATGGGTATGTATTTGAAAATAACAAAGTAAAGCACGCCCGGTATCAACATAATATAGAGCCACCGGTTTTTGATGATGTCCCTCCACAGCAGGTTTTTGTCACTGCGGGTAGCGGGTCGTGTCCGAGCCGCCGTTTCGGCTTTCATAGTGTCTTCCTCCCCACATTGGAAACGATTACAAAATATCACTTCCTGAATTCATGTCTTCATTGTGGAGGATAAACGGGTAACTGGCTATCGTCTCGTTTTAGCTTCTTGTTTTCCCTTATGCAGCAAGGGTTTAAGGCATTTGTAATTCTGGGCTGCTCCCCTGAATGAACCACTTTTAACCTCCGATATTCCTGTCTTAACTCTGCTGCAAACGCAGAATAAAGGCTGACCCTGAAACAAAGAAAAACCTGCCTGCCATGGCAGGCAGAGCAGGTTTCTTTTATCGCTGCTGCTCCCGGTATTTTCCGGGGGTGGTTCCCGTAATTTTACGAAATGTACGGATAAAAGCGGTAGGGTTGGTGTAATTGAGTTTCTCGGCAATTTCCGATATTTTCAGATTGGTCGTCTGCAGCCAGGTTTTGGCTTTTTCCATCCGGTATTCGGCAAGGTATTCCGTAAAGTTGACACCAGCCTCCTTCTTGAACACACGGCTCAAATAAACCGGATGAAAATTCAGTTCTTCTGCGCAAGCTTCCAGCGACAATTCGCGATCATATCGCTCTTCGATCAGCCGAATCATGCGCCGGGCAATATTCAAATATTGAGACTCTTCCTGTTCGCGCCAGAATCGAATGACGGGTTGAAATAAACATTTGCGGAACCAGTTCGTCATTTCATCCAATGTGGACAACTTCAGCAGTCGAGCCATAGAGGCCTTTTCGCCCAACACTTCCGCAACATTCCCACCCTGCTCCTGAACAAGCTGATACACATGGGACAACAGCTGAACCATGATAACGGGGTATTCGCTGAAGTGCAGCTTCTTGTCTGCGAGCAGACCGAGGTATTGCTTAAAGTACACATCGGTTTTCTCCTCGTCCCCTTGCTTGAGTGCAGAAGCCAACTGGTCTTCAATCATCCTGAGCTGTGTATATAACGCTGCCTCCGTCTGACCGCGCGGCTGAATATCCTCATAATGCAAAATAATACGGCTGCCCAGACTTACCCTGCCTTGCAGCGCCTCACGACTCTCCTGGTAAGCCCTTGGTGAATCACCTATTGCAGAATAGGAGCGACTAATACCGATACTTACAGGCAGATTCAGATAGGTCACGACCCGCTCACGAATCAATTCCGCTTGAGTGTGCATCCACTCTTTTAGTTGTACTTCATCATCCAACACGGATGCCAATACCGTAACCTGGGCGTCATCAATCATGACAGGTGCGAAACGAATCTCAGAGGGCAGCAGCTCACCGACCATATTGTTTAACGCGAACAGCAGCAGATCCCGGTCCTGCTCTTCATATCTTGTCCCTTCAAGAGTATCAATCTGAAGTGTAAGTACCCCAAGTCTAGACCATGAGGTTGGAAAATCGTATAACTGACCCTGATATCTGAAGTCATCTTCCGATATTTTGCCTGTAAGCAGTTTGGTCATAAAAAATTCCTGCAAATGAACATGTTGGCCCTTCATCTGCTCACGCATCGTTTTCTCCGAGCTGAACAAGGTCGATAATTGCTCTTCAATGTATATAAATTCATCCTGGCGGCGTCCCGACGGAGCCATAGGAGAATCCAGTCCTTTCGTAAACTGCAGAAGTCTGGAAATGGGAGAGTACATCTTGCGACTGCCATAAAAGGCTACTAGTCCCGTTAAACATAACATGACCAGCGTAGCCACACCTGTAACCAATGCAATTTTCTGCGACTGGGCGGTTATCTGACTCAGCGATACAACAGATACATACAACCAGCCATTAAGTGGGGACTGCCTGTAGCTAACCGCCACCTGGCTTCCTTCCACCTCTGCGCTGAAGAAACCCTCCGACTGTCCCGTCGTTTGTACCTTTTCGTGGATTTCCTGATTCAGCGTGTCGTATTTCCCATCTTGTTCTGTATCGTTGAGAAAATATTTCTGCTCCCGATCAAGGACGTACATATCCCCTGAATTCGGATTTCGGCTTAGAAATGTACTTAGCTCTGTATCGGCTATGTCTATAACCAGAAATCCCTTGGGTTTCACATTCGTTGGTATCATCGGAATCTTGAATACCATGCTGACCACGTTGTCGGATGAAATAAGGGTAGGCGAGTGTTCTGGTGTCGCTTCACCAACTTCCGCCGATCCCGACACACTTTCTTTGGTTGAACTCACATTTTGCGTTACCCAGAACAGGCTGTTTGTATATTTCAAATAAGAGCCTATCCGGTCCCGAATACTGAAATCATCCAATTTTCCAAAGGATCGCATCGAAACAACCCAGTCTTCATCCAGATTCACAAGGTAGGCCTGATCGATATTTGTAACCGATTGCAGATTATTAAATCCGGAAGTCAGATCACGAATTTCCTGAAATTCGCTGCTGTCCAGCGGTTTTTTCATCGCTTGTAATACCAAGGGAGAATTCACATATTGGATGGACGATAATTGCAGGCTGCGCAATACTTGTTCTACCCGCATTTGGGTCTGATGCAGAATCTGCAAATTACTCTCCCGCACCTTCTGCTCAATGTCACGTGAAGCAATCGAATAGGAGACTGAACCAATAACAATGACCGGAAGGGCTCCGAGAATCATCGTAAAACAGAGCAAACGCAGCAGGTATTTAGGCAAATAGAGCATCCTCCTTTGTGCATTTTGCGTGATTTGAACGAGAACGATTTCGAAATCACTTCCCGATCGAATGCAAAACGTATGTATAATATCGCTTTCATTGGATTAATTTACTATTGTTATTTTAAAACCCATTGTTATTCAAGTCCACTATTTATTCTTGAAGGTTGACTTCAAGGCAATTTCCAGTTTATATTGAATGCATATTCCTCAATCAAAGGAGAGATTTTGATGTCGGTGAGCGTTCTTAACTAACAAGTTTCATATTCAGGAGTTTGGCCTTCGATTCACTTGTGCCTTGTGGCATACGTGTGTTTCATGATGCGCCATTACCCTGTACTTAGTTAAGAACAGCGGATATCATAAATCGCCTCCGGGATTGTACTTGTCCGGGTCTATTTCCGCGCTGTGTTCAGCGTGGATTTTTTTGTATAGACCTATAACGGGCCCTACTTTCCCGTACGTTAAGGGCGGAGAATGACGTTTGTTCATTCTCCGCCCTTTTTGCGTTTTCCAGGAATATGTTCCATCGCTTTAACCGAAATTCCATTTTATATCCAAGGAGAGATCAAGCATGAATGAAAAAACGTTAACCAGTCTGGGTTATCTCCAAATTCAAAAAAACGTTGCCGCCTGTGCCCTATCCTATTTAGGCAAACGTTACGCAAGAGACATGAAGCCAATGGTGGACGCTCCTCTGATTCAAATGCGTCTGGAAGAGACCGCTGAAGCGGCTGCTTTGATTCGTAACGGCGCCAGTGTGCCCATTCCATCACTGGATGGCATGGAGACCATTATGGATCTGCTAGGTACCGGTTATTTATTTACGGAACGTGATTTCAGCCATCTTGCCCAGTTTCTGCGCAGCTGTGCACAGCTGATGAAATACATGGAAGGCAAATCCGAAGTGGCACCCACAGTAAGTCGCTACGCTTCATCCATGATATGGATGGAATCCCTGCTGAGCGAGATTGAACGCTGTATCCATAGTGGACGCATTCAGGATCAGGCGAGCAAGGAGCTGATACGTATTCGTAAAAAAATGACGGTGAACGAGGAACGAATGAAGCGCAAGCTGGATTCGCTAATAAGCAAACACCGCTCCATCATGCAGGAAAATGTGATTAGTCAGCGTGGTGGAAGAACAGTGCTGCCCATTAAGAAAGAATTCCGCAAACACGTTAAAGGCAGTGTGCTGGATGAATCGGGAAGTGGCCAAACCGTATATATTGAACCTGCTGAATTAGTAGGTCTGCAAATGGAGCTGGCTTCACTGCAAGCCGAGGAATCACGGGAGGAGATGAAAATACTCGGTGACTTAACCTCTCTTGCAGAGTCTTATAATCGAGAAATCTCACTAAACACGGAAACGGTAGGAATTCTGGATTTCCTGTTCGCCAAAGCGAAATATGCGGCGACCATGGACGGACGGACTGTACGTGTCAATGCCAATGGACGGGTTCGGCTTCATCATGCCCGCCATCCGTTTATGGGCGCATCCATGGTTCCGCTTGATTTTGCAATTGGTCAGACGTATTCCTCACTAATCATTACAGGGCCGAATACGGGTGGCAAAACGGTTGCACTCAAAACATTGGGTCTGCTGACATTGATGATGCAATCCGGTCTGCTTGTGCCTGTCGCTGAAGATGGCGAGATGGCCGTGTATCATGAAATTGCTGTGGATATCGGTGATGGACAGAGCCTGGAGCAAGCACTTAGTACCTTTTCTGCACATATTCGCAACATGATTGGCATCCTGGAGCAAGCCGATTCATCGACGCTTGTGCTTATTGACGAGATGGCCTCCGGTACCGATCCCGGTGAGGGAGTGGGACTCTCGATCGCCATGCTGGAGGAGCTGCACAGCCGTGGAGCTACCGTTATCGCTACAACCCATTTTGGGGAAATCAAACATTTTGCTGCAGCCACGCCTGGATTTGAGAATGCAAGAATGGAATTCGATACGGTCTCTCTTCAACCTCTTTATCGATTGCGGATCGGAGAAGCCGGGGACAGCTATGCCTACTCCATTGCACTGAAATTGGGTATGCCACAGCGCATTATTGAGCGATCCAAGCTCATCTCAGATCAGGGTGTCCCGCAAAGTGTCTCTTCCATCTCCTCTCCATCCGTGCCTAATGTAAGTTCAACGTCATCACAAACAAACAGCACGGTTGAACAAGAACGATTGAATGAAACAAGGAACATGATGAAACCTGTCAGTCCGCCCGTACAGACTGGAACAAAAAAGAAATTTGCTGATCGGCCTGAAACATTAGAACCCACCGCCCCTGTTAAAGCATTCCGAAAAGGGGATCGCGTCTATGCAGCTTATCTGAACCAGTCAGGCATCGTCTGTGATGTGGAGGACAGTCGCGGAAATATCGGAGTCATGCTGCGTGGACGTAAAGTCAAAATTCACAAGAAACGCCTGACTTTGCATATTTCTGCACAGGAACTTTATCCGGGCGACGACTATGACCTCGACATCGTGCTGGAGACCAAAGAGAACCGCAAAAAACGCAAACTGATGAGTCGCAAGCATGTGGAAGGATTGAAGATTGAATTGCCCCCTGAAGAATAACCACAGGATTGATATAATGGATTGAGTTGCTATACTTGAATAAACCTGTCGATCGTTCGTGGTTAGAAATTTATCGGGGAAGGAAGACTCGTATGTCTGTTGAGCAGGATACAAAGAAAGTCACTCCAGAAGTTCTTGTATGTCCTTTATGCGGTGAGGCCAATGGTTGCTCCTATGCCGCTGGTCGTCCTCATTCAGAATGCTGGTGTAACCGGGCTGTGTTCCCAGAAGGGGTATTTGACCCCATTCCGGCAGAACAGCGCAGGAAGTCCTGCATCTGCGAGGCATGTCTGGATACGTATAAAAAGAAGAAAGAGCAAAATAAAGAGCCCCACAGTTAACCCTGTGAGGCTCTTCTTCTATCGATATGATTTTGTATTGAAATACAGACCGTTACTTCTGCATTTGTTGATAATGCGCTACAGCCTGCTTCAGTACAGGATGACTCTCATCCATGGACGTATACTGGCTGAGTGCTGCTTCAATCCCTTTTTGCTGGATCGTAGTCTGGAGTTCCACTGCTTCTGGGTCTTCGGAAATGTCAAACTTGCAAGCAGCCGCCATACCCATTGCCAAATGTGTTGTCTCCGTTCCATACTCGTAAGCCTGGAGAGCCGGGCGAACCAGACGATCATTCGGGGACAGTTTCCGCAGCGGCGAACGTCCTACACGAGTTACTTCGTCCGTCAGATGCGGGTTAACGAACCGTTCCAATATTTTGGCAATGTACAACTGATGATCGTCGGCATTGAATCCAAAACGCTTCACCAAAACAGCTCCGGTTTCCTGCAAGGCACCATATACGATGGATTTGACTTTTTCATCGGCAATAGCCTTCTGAATCGTATCATACCCGTTCACATATCCAATATAGGCAGCAATACAGTGTCCGGTGTTTACGGTAAACAGCTTCCGTTCGATATAAGGCTCCAGATCATCCACATACATTACACCCTCAACCGGTTTGAATGCAGGGGCCATTTGTGAACGGTCAACAACCCATTCATAGAAAGGCTCTACCTGTACATGCAATGGATCTTCATGATGCTGAATCGGCACAATCCGATCCACGGCAGAGTCCGGGAAATACACGTACTGATCCGCAAGCTGGCGAGTACGCTCATCAAGTAGACCATATACATGTTCTTTCAGCTGCGTGCTGGCTCCAATTGCATTTTCACAGGCAATAATGTGAAGGGGCTGGAAGACATCACCTGTTCCCAGTCTGGATGTAAGTCCTTTTGCAATACCCGGAGCAATATGTTTCAGAATGTTCACACCCACAGCGGTTGTGATCAGTTCAGCTTCTGCAACGTTCTGAGCAACAGTATCCAGATTGGTTCCATCGATTGCACTCACACCGGTAACTGTCTCCAGATCCTTGGCCTCGTTAGCCAGTTCAACCGTATACTCTCCACGCTGCTCTAGAGCCTTAACCAGCTCCTGGTTAACGTCCGAGAAAACGACATTGTAGCCTGCACGGGACAGAATCAACCCGATAAAGCCACGTCCAATATTACCTGCTCCAAAGTGAAGGGCCTTCATAGTTCCATTTCGCTTTCCAAAATAGTGATGACTTCTTCAGCGGTTTGAGCATGACGCAAAGCTTCCATGTTCTCTTCCTCGGCACAGATGACTGCGATGCTGGTCAGGATCTCCATATGTTCTCCACCTTGAGCAGCGATACCAATGACCATATACGCTTTCTCTTCCCCAAAATCAACACCTTGCGGGAACTGAATCACCGATATACCTGTGGACAAAATGAATGATTTGGATTCCTTCGTGCCATGTGGAATTGCAAGTCCGTTGCCGACATACGTGGAGACAATCTCTTCACGCTCCAGCATTTTGTCAATGTATTCAGCGGTGATATGTCCCGCATCTTTCAAAATTTGACCTGCCATACGAATCGCTTCGTATTTGTCCTGAGCCGTTGCATTCATGATGACTTTATCTTTAGTTAACACACTCATGTTTGAATACCTCCAATTTCGGTTTTGCTGCGGTAAAATCCCGCAAGTTCTTGGGACAAGTAATGAATAAGATCATCCCGGTTGCCTTTTTCAAGTAAAGTGATCATTTCTTCCTGCAACAATAGTGCACTGATCTCACTCAGTACCTCCAAGCTTTCCTTCGATAACTGTCTGGGTCCTAGCATCAAGAGCACATGGCTGACACCTGTCGGGTCTTCCGTCGTGCGTAGAAGCGGCTCTGTCAGTTGGAACAGTGTAATGGATGGACTGTGAATGCCATCACTGCGTGTATGAAACAAAGCGAGGGAAGTCCCAGGAATTTTCTGGCTTCCAATCGCTTCACGCTCCTCCAGCAGCCTGGCAATCTCTTCTGGATTATTTAACACACCGGATTGATGTAAAACACTGCACATCGCGTAGGCCGTGTCAAAAAATCCGATCTCCTGATTATCCAACGGGAACACCTGAAACTTGCCGATAATCTGTACGATTTCAATCAGGGTTGCTTCCAGTCCAACTGGATCGGCAATTCGTCCTATTGTCCTTAACTCAGCTTCAGGTGGGGGGCTATGTTCCCGCTGAAGCGTCGTTGTCCTGATGAAGTGCCTTAAACGTTCACTTTCTTCTGCCGTCAGCAGTGGACTCACCTTGTAGTATTGATGTTTATCCATCGGCAGATCCACAGTAGAGAGAACCAGATCATATTCCGTCTTCGGTATACGTGCGGCTTCATACCAGGACACACTGTCCACAATCCGAATCTCGGGAATTTCCTTGGACAGACGGCTCGATAACATCCGTGAAGATCCGATCCCACTCGTACAGACGACGACTGCTCTGATCTCACGTTTCAGCACACGCAGCCGTTCAATGGAAGCACCGAAGTGCATCACCAAAAATCCGATCTCCTCGTCCGGCACATCCGTATGGGGCCAAGCCTCTCGCACCGCTAACTTTACATCCTCAAACAGTGATTCATAATCCTTGCGGATCTGTTGAAGCAGCGGATTACGGATGAGCTGCCGCCCATCCATTCGTTCCAGCACCGGCTCCATATGGGCAATCAGACCTTCACGGAGCATACGATCCTCATGGAACGAATAATGAGTTTTCTGCTGCATCCGATCTGTGAGGGAACGAACCATGTCAAGTAAGACCAGATCGTCTACGGGCAGCAGACGCGAGGAATGAATCGATTGCGCGATTTCAATCAGCAGCCTGTGAAAATAAGCCTGCTCCTCGCTCACAAACTCCAGCCCAAGTTGGGCAGATAGAACACCGCACAGTCTGGAAGCTAAATATTCCGGCACCTTCTGCTCACCATGTAGAGGCATTCCAACGTCTTTTTTGTCCTGTTGAGTACCCCGACCTATGCCAAAGCCTTTGCGAATCCGCACAACCGCTACAGACAATTGGATCAGCAGCTTCATGTATTGACGCTCCGGTATATTTTCCAACCACTCAATATCCGGCTGCCATAATGCATTTTCGACCGTAAGTACATCCTCATGCCCTATCATTTCCAGAAGCTTGCTGTTTACTTTGGAAACTCCATGCTCCGCTTGTCTACCGAACAAATCGGATTCATCCAGATATTCAAGAGCAAGCGCGGAAATAGCCATGCGATGAGCCAGCTCGCTTCCATTGATTTTGACCCCGTATCCACGCCTGCGAACCAACTTCAAGCCAGCCAGCTGAATGCGCGGCTCCAGATCGTCCAGATCATTGCTTGCCGTCGACACGGTTACCTTCAGATCTGAGGCCAGCGCAAGCAGCTTCACAGGCTCGGCTTCATCCAGCAAAATACAAAGCATGAAGAGTTTACGCTCTTCGGGCGTAAACTCCACATATTCGTTAAGCTCAAGTTGTTGACGCAATACGGCCAAATCATCGGAACCGGGATCAATTCGAACCCCGGTTCCCGATTTTTTTTCCAATCTCATACCAAGGGGCTCAAGCCATTGTTCAATCATCTGCAACTCCCGATGTACGGTACGAGTGCTTACTTTGACCGCAACAGCTATATCGCCAGCAGTTACCTCATGCGGATGCTCCAGCAGGAACTCCACGATTTCACGCTGTCTCCTTGTAATATTACTCATCAGGAGTCGGATTTGAGGCGCTCCACCAGTGCCTCATATTCAGGACTCTTCAGGAAGTTATCGATGGAAATATGCTCTGCATTTGGAGCCACGGATTTGGCCCGGTCAGTCAATGTTTTCTGTGTGATGACGATGTCGGCATCTTGTGGAATCTCACTGATCGCCGTATTGGTTACAGCAACATCCACACCGGCTGCCTTCATTTTCTTGCGCAGAATGGAGGCCCCCATGGCACTCGAACCCATCCCTGCATCACAGGAGAATACAATTTTATTGATATCCGTTTTTACTGCCGAAGAAGCAATATCGGCTGCACGGTCAGCTTCCCGATTGTCTTTATCAACAGTGAGGTTGCCTGTTTTGCCCTGATTTTTCATATCCTTCATGCGGTTGGACGCACTGTCCAGATCTTCGTCGTCCTTCTGTTTACCTGTTTTGAGCAGTATGGATGCTACGAGGAACGAGATGATTGCAGCTACGGCTACCCCTGCAAACATGCCAAGATATCCACCCTTAGGTGTTAACAACGAGTATGCAATGATGCTTCCCGGTGACGGTGCTGACACCAA
Organism: Paenibacillus sp. E222; assembly: GCF_013401555.1. Classification (NCBI taxonomy): domain Bacteria; kingdom Bacillati; phylum Bacillota; class Bacilli; order Caryophanales; family Paenibacillaceae; genus Paenibacillus; species Paenibacillus sp. E222. The sequence goes on along the minus strand of NZ_CP058552.1, from coordinate 2,855,032 downwards.
ACCAGCTCCAGTCAGCATGAAGGTCAATGTACCCGCTACACCACCAGCCATTGCAGCCAGAATCAGTATCGGTCTCATCAGAATGTAAGGGAAATAAATCTCGTGAATCCCGCCAAAGAAATGGATGATTACAGCACCTGGAGCGGAAGATTTGGCTGATCCGCGACCGAAGAAGCAGTATGCCAGCAAAATGCCGAGTCCAGGTCCTGGATTGGATTCAAGCATGAATAATACGGATTGACCCAGTTCTCTTGCTTGATCCGTACCAATTGGCGTCAAAATCCCATGGTTGATCGCATTGTTCAGGAATAATACTTTTCCTGGCTCAATGATCAAATTGACCAGCGGGAGAAGTCCAGCATTCATCAAAGCTTCTACCCCGGCCGATAACACCTTGCTAATTGCTTCAACAAAAGGCCCGATGCCTTTAAGGGCTAGAAGGGCCAAAATCCCACCAATAATACCAGCGGAGAAGTTGTTAACCAGCATCTCAAACCCTGATTTGATTTTGCCATCAACAGCCTTGTCAAATTTTTTAATGACCCAGGCTCCCAATGGTCCGGCTATCATGGCTCCAAGGAACATTGGAATGTCACTGCCGACAATAACCCCGATGGTCATAATTGCACCGACTACACCACCACGTTGGCCGTGTACCATGGTACCGCCTGTGTAACCGATAAGCAAAGGCAGCAAATATTTGATCATTGGATCAACCAGCAATGCAAAATCTGCGTTAGGGAACCATCCTTTTGGAATGAACAATGCCGTAATTAGACCCCAGGCGATAAATGCACCCATGTTTGGCATAACCATACCACTCAGGAAACGTCCAAACTTCTGAACGCCGACCCGTATTCCTCCGCTTTTCTCGGACTTTGCGTCCACTGAACTCATACTGAAAACCTCCTCAACATATTAAACCTTAATTCCACTGAATTTTGACAACGATGATCCAGACGAACAAAGGTACAAATCTGCAATAAATCTTAATTTACAACCATATCGTAAATGAAAACGGTATCTTCTACAACGAAATGAAAACCTACTTCCGTCATGAACGTTGATGACAAGATTTAAATTTAAAGGATTTTCTAACGTTTGACCTTGTATATGGAATGGAACCTGTTATTCCCTTTCATGTATCATACCCACGAATTAGCCCATTTTAATGACAAATAAAATGGTAAATATATTCTATTTAAACGAGCCATTTCTATTTAATTTAGAAATGATATTGGAACACATTAGAGTGATAAACATTCCATCCCATTCATCATTTAACAACGGCAAAAAAGCGCAATCACCTCACCCTGTCTCAGGTGAGGCCATTGCGCCCAAGTATTCTCCGAATAAGCAGTGTCACTATCCGGATCTATAAACAATCATTTCATTTTTTTCAAGCTAAACGGACTTTTACATCAAGCTATAGCTCTCGATCCAACCAATGAATTATACCTTCATATTATTCCGTATGTTTACGATACGCATCCGCATTCATCAATGTGGATAGCGCTGCTGTCAGGTCGCCTTCAACACGAATCTCGATCATCCAGCCTTCCTCATAAGGAGAGTTGTTAACCAGCTCCGGGGAATCCTGCAATGCATCATTCACAGCAATAATCGTTCCACTGACAGGAGAAAACAAATCTGAAACGGTTTTGACGGATTCAATCGTTCCAATACTGTCTTCCGCTTTTACATCCGATTCCAGGTCAGGCAATTCTACAAACACAATGTCACCCAGCTGATGCTGCGCGAACTCGGTAATGCCAATACGTACGGTATCCTCCCCAACGGTCTGCACCCATTCGTGCTCTTCACTGTACAGGAAATCACTTTTCAATTCGCTCATCGATATCCGCCTCGCTTTTCATTAATGAGTGCATGCGTTTCTTTGACCTTAACCTTTTTCCCAGAACATAGCGTATGATATTTTCGATTCAAATGTCAAGATACCTCACAATTTATTTGATTTTCTTCCTTATATACCTGTAACTCAAATGGGCCCTCCCTACATATAATGGTGAATATTAGAAAAGTAAGCGCGATCTTTATAAATAGACGAACATTAAGAAATAAAATAAAAATATCATTCGGTTTTTTATTCATTTCTATGATATCGTTCTTGACATCAATAGACGATTCAGGCTTTAATGAGAGTAGTCAATGTGTTTAATTGGTCTATGCAATACCCGCGGATGAATGTAAAGGGAGAGATTACCCTTGACACCCGAATCAGGGTGTACATGCGGTAACGCCGAAGGAGTAAACCACCGACAAGCGGAGGTGAATCTCTCAGGCAAAAGGACTTTTACGGGACGCAACTCTGGAGAGCATCTATTCGCCCTGTGCGGGCGTTATGATCACCCAAGGGGAAACCTGCTGCATCAGGCGGCGGGGTAACTCTCAGGTACCAAGGACAGAGCCTAAGAATACAGCGTGCTTCTGGCATGCCGGTTCTTTGGCCTGTCCTTTTCCTTTTTCCCAAAAAAACGAAAACAGGTTATAGAGCGGCGCTGCCTATAGCGCCCTTGCCTTACTTTTATAATAAAATGTGATGCCAGATTCATTGATCCACGGTTATACACTCGGCCGGTTGACGGCCCATGACGAGGTGATTGGATGTCCGATTTGCTTAGAACCCCACTCTTTCCACTCTATCAGCAATATGAAGGCGTACGATGCATTGATTTTGGCGGTTGGGAGCTCCCGGTACAATTCAGTGGAATTCAGAAAGAGCATGAAGCGGTGCGAGAACGTGCCGGATTATTTGATGTATCCCACATGGGCGAATTCACCGTCCAAGGTGAACACGCGGAAGCTTTTTTACAGCACATGACCACCAATGATGTAACAACACTCGTTCCCGGTCAGGCCCAATACACGTTAATGTGTTATCCGGATGGCGGCGTGGTCGATGATCTGCTGATCTATAAACTGAAAGAACAGCATTATATGCTGGTCGTTAACGCCTCCAACATCGACAAGGACTGGGCATGGCTGCAACAGCACATGACGCCAGGCGTAACGATGACCAATGATTCGGATCAAACGGCGCTGCTTGCTCTGCAAGGTCCGCTGGCAGTGGATATTCTCAGAACGGTGACAGACACCGATGTGTCATCGATTGAGCCTTTCCGCTTTGTGGCAAATGCGAAGGTATGTGGCGTTACATTGCTGTTATCCCGCACCGGATACACGGGTGAAGATGGCTTTGAGCTATACGTTCCTGCAGAACAAGCCGCTGAGGTCTGGAACGGATTGATGCAAGCCGGAGAAGGTCACGGACTCGTTCCGACTGGACTAGGAGCTCGGGATACGCTGCGCTTTGAAGCCAAGCTTCCTCTGTATGGACAGGAATTGTCTGCAACCATCTCACCGCTGGAGGCTGGCGTTGGCATGTTTGTGAAGCTAAATGCAGGCCCGTTTATCGGACATGAAGCCTTGTTGCAGCAAAAAAATGATGGGCCTGCGCGCAAGCTGGTCGGCATCGAAGTACTGGAGCGCGGCATCCCTCGCCCTCATTATCCCATTTACGCCGAAGGCGTGCAGATTGGTGAAGTGACCACAGGCACCCAGTCGCCTACGTTGAAACGTAATCTGGGGCTGGCCTTGATTGACAGCAAATATGCTGCATTGGGTACCCCGCTGGAGATTGAGATTCGTGGCAAGAAACTAAAAGCCGAGGTCGTGAAGACCCCTTTTCATAAACGGACACGTGAATCAAAGACACCTACTCAAGGAGCTGATCAAGCATGAGCAAGCATCGCTACATTCCCATGACCGAGCAGGATCAGAGTGCCATGTTGGCAACCATCGGTGTGGAAACGATTGAGGATCTGTTCCATGACATTCCACAGGAGATTCGCTATCAGGGTGAACTGCCCGTTTCCTCCAAACTGGATGAATATGCACTGACACGTCATATGTCGAAGCAGGCGGGAGCCAATGCCAACTTCGAGACACACGCCAGCTTCCTGGGCGCAGGCATTTACGATCACCACGTTCCCTCTGTCATTAATCATGTCATCTCCCGTTCCGAGTTCTACACTGCCTATACACCCTATCAACCCGAGATCAGCCAAGGAGAATTGCAGGCGATTTTCGAGTTTCAATCTTACATTTGTGAGTTAACAGGCATGGCCGTAGCCAATGCCAGCATGTACGATGGTGCAACTGCATTTGCGGAAGCAGGCAATCTGGCCGCAGCAGCAACCCGCCGCAAACAGCTGATTGTGTCACGTACCGTGCACCCTGAGTCCCGTCAGGTATTGCAAGCTTACGCACACGGCCTCAATCTGGAGATTGTTGAGATTGGATATCAAAATGGAGTAACAGACTGGGATGCCCTGCAAGCCGCCGTTTCCGATGACACCGCAGCCGTCATGATCCAGAGCCCGAACTTCTTCGGCGCCGTGGAAAATGTAAAACAGGCCGCAGACCTTGCGCATGCGCACAAGAGCCTGCTCGTGGTCAGCGCCAACCCGCTATCGCTGGGTCTGCTGGAAGCCCCAGGCAAGCTGGGTGCTGACATCGTTGTTGGCGATGCACAGCCCCTTGGTATCGCCGCTTCACTCGGCGGCCCAACATGCGGATACTTCGCCGTATCCCAGGCTCATATGCGTCGGATTCCTGGCCGAATTGTAGGCCAGACAACGGACCGCAACGGCAAGCGTGGTTTTGTACTCACGCTGCAAGCACGGGAACAGCATATCCGCCGGGAAAAGGCGACGTCCAACATCTGTTCCAACCAGGCGTTACTCGCGCTGAGCGCCTCTGTCTATATGTCTATTATGGGTAAACAAGGCATGATCGACGTCGCTGATCTGAATTTGCAAAAGAGCCATTATGCCCTTAACACGCTTACCGCAATTCCAGGCGTCTCTCTTACATTTACCGCCCCTACATTCAATGAGTTTGTGATCCAACTGCCTCAAGGAACAAACGTGGAACCACTGCAACTGAAATTGCTCGATGCAGGTTTCATTGGCGGGTATGAACTTGGACGTGATTATCCAGAGCTCGCCGGACATATGCTGATTGCGGTTACGGAACGACGCAGTAAGGAAGAGATCGATGAATTCGCACGTGTATTGGAGGGATCGCTGTGACTCAGGAAACGACAACAAAGACAACGACAACATCGGCACAAGGACAATCTGAAACGGTAACCTCTATCTCCACTTCGGGCCAACCTGAAACTATCACAACAGTCACTAATCAGACTGCCTCTCCAGCACCGGAGCAATCGTTGATTTTCGAACTCAGCAGTCCGGGTCGGGTCGCTTATTCCTTGCCTGAATGCGACGTTCCCCGTCAAGCTGTGGATTCCCTGATTCCCCGGGAATTGCTCCGGTCTGAAGCAGCAGCATTGCCTGAGGTTTTTGAAGTTGACGTCATTCGCCACTACACTGCCCTGTCTCGTCGTAATTTCGGGGTAGATAACGGATTCTATCCACTGGGTTCTTGTACGATGAAATATAATCCGAAGATTAATGAGGATGTGGCCCGTTACAACGGGTTCGCCAAAATTCACCCCTATCAGCACGAATCCAGCATTCAAGGTGCACTTGAGCTGCTCTACACGTTGCAAAATGACCTTGCCGGACTAACCGGTATGGACGCCGTTACGCTGCAACCTGCCGCTGGTGCACATGGCGAATGGACCGGGCTCATGATGATCCGCGCCTACCACGAAGGCCGTGGTGAACAGCGTACAAAAGTTATCGTACCGGACTCTTCTCACGGGACCAACCCGGCAAGTGCAACCGTAGCAGGTTTCGAAACGGTAACGATCCCTTCCCGCGCAGACGGGCTGGTGGATCTGGACGCACTTCGCGCAGCTGTTGGTTCGGACACCGCAGCGCTCATGCTGACTAACCCGAACACACTCGGCCTTTTTGAAAAAGACATTCAGGAGATTGCCTCCATTGTGCACCAGGCAGGTGGCCTGCTGTACTACGATGGAGCCAACTCCAATGCCATTATGGGCATCACTCGGCCTGGCGATATGGGCTTCGATGTGGTGCATCTGAATTTGCACAAAACAATGAGTACTCCGCACGGCGGAGGTGGACCTGGTGCCGGCCCGGTTGGCGTGAAGAGCCGCTTGATTCCATTTCTGCCGAAACCGATGGTCATCAAAAATGATGAGGGTATATATGCATTGGATCGTGAAGGTGATCAATCCATTGGCCGGGTCAAAGCGTACTATGGTAACTTCGGTATTCTGGTCCGCGCCTATGCCTACATTCGTACTTATGGACCTGAAGGCTTACGTCGGGTATCTGAATGTGCGGTGCTCAATGCCAACTACATGATGGCTCGTCTCGCACCTTACTACGAGATTCCGTATCCAGGCGTATGCAAACATGAATTTGTTATGTCTGGCCGGGGGTTGAAGCAGTACGGTGTACGTACACTGGATGTTGCCAAACGATTGCTTGATTTTGGGTATCACCCGCCAACCGTGTACTTCCCACTGAACGTGGAGGAGTGCATCATGATTGAACCAACGGAAACCGAGAGCAAAGAAACCCTTGATGGGTTCATCGATACGATGATTCGTATTGCCAAGGAAGCAGAAGAGACACCTGAACTGGTACTCAATGCCCCTTATAGCACACCGGTTACCCGTCTGGATGAAACAACAGCAGCCCGTAAACCTGTATTGAACTGCGCTTGCAGTTAAAACAGTCTGACAAAAAAACGCAATTCCGATATCGGCACATATAGACACAGTAACAGCCTAGCTCTAAGCCGCTGTTGCTGTGTCTTCTTTTATTGATTCCGTCTGCTTAAGACAAACCTTACAATAGAAATACCGGCTCAGAACAAAAAAAGCCGGTATCTGCTATAACAACAGATACCGGCAAAATCGCTGCACGACTGCAGCTTTTTTATCGGAAAAAGAAACCCTTAAAATCGGGTGGAAACCCCGTAAAATTACATTACGCTTGAATGCTTTGAACCAATTCAACGACTTGTTCAGCCGTTTGCATATCCAGTGCTTTGGCAGCAAGTTCTTGCATGTCTGCACGGGACAGCTTGGTGATCTGACTGCGAGCTGGCAGAATGGATGTTGCGCTCATGCTGAACTCATCCAGTCCGAGACCGAGCAGCAATGGAATTGCTGTTTCGTCTCCGGCCATCTCTCCACACATGCCAACCCATTTGCCTTCACGGTGCGCTGCATCAATTACCATTTTAACCAAACGCAAGATAGCAGGGTTGTATGGTTGATACAGATACGACACACGCTCGTTCATACGGTCAGCAGCCATGGTGTATTGAATCAGATCGTTCGTTCCGATACTGAAGAAATCCACTTCTTTGGCAAATTGATCTGCCAGAACCGCAGTCGAAGGAATTTCGACCATGATTCCCAGTTGGATGCTGTCTGAAACAGCAATACCTTCAGCAACCAGCTTTTCCTTCTCTTCGAGCAGGACAGCTTTGGCTTCACGGAATTCACCCAGTGTTGCGATCATTGGGAACATAACACGCAGATTACCATGTACACTTGCACGCAGCAATGCACGCAATTGAGTACGGAAAATGTCCAAACGGTCCAGACACAGACGAACTGCGCGGAAACCGAGGAATGGATTCATTTCTTTTGGCAGATCCAGATATGGAAGCTCTTTGTCTCCACCGATGTCGAGTGTACGAACAACAACAGGTTTGCCTTCCATTTTTTCCAGTACAGCCTTATAAGCATTATACTGAATGTCCTCAGAAGGAAGCTTGTCTCTGCCCATGTACAGGAACTCGGTACGGTACAGGCCTACAGCCTCGCCGCCATTCTCCAGAACACCGGCAACATCATTCGGTGTACCAATGTTGGCTGCCAGTTCCACATGAACGTTGTCCACCGTTACCGTTGGCTCGTCACGCAGTTTTCTCCACTCGGCACGTTGTGCATCGTACTGTTCCTGTTTGGAGCGATACTCAGCAATCACATCATCCGTTGGATTAACCAGTACGTGACCGTCCAAACCGTCAACGATAATCATATCACCTTGTTTCGCTTGAGCCAGAATGTCCTTGGTTCCAACGACAGCCGGAATTTCAAGTGAACGAGCCATGATCGCGGAGTGAGAAGTACGTCCACCAATATTGGTTGCGAAACCTTTAACATATTGACGGTTCAGTTGAGCCGTGTCGGAAGGCGTAAGATCCTCCGCAAGCACGATCACTTCTTCACTGATCTCCGCCGGACTCATGAATTCGATACCAAGCAAGTGATTTAGCACACGTTTGGTTACATCACGCATATCCGCAGCACGTTCCTGCAGGTAAGCACTCTTCATGTTTTCGAACATTTCGATAAATTGCGTTGCTGTTTCGTTCAATGCGAATTCTGCATTAACCTTATCATCTGCAATTTTCGCTTTAACCGGATCAATCAGTTCCGGGTCATTCAGAATGAGCAAATGCGAAGCAAAAATCTCAGCTTTTTTCTCGCCAAGCTCTTGTAAAGTACGCTCTTTGATCGCCTCAAGCTCAGCCTGGGACTTGCCCAGTGCTGAGTCGAGTTTCGCGATCTCTGCGTCAACGTCGTTGATTTCGCGTTTTTCTACAGAGTAATTGGGATGCTCCAAGATAAACGCCTTGGCGATAGCAATACCCGCCGAAGCCGCGATCCCAGAAACATTAAGCATTAATTTCGCCCAGCCCTTCGTTAACCATAACGTCTGTCAGAGCTTGAAGAGCTTCAGCTTCTCCTTCGCCTTCAACGATGATGCTGATAGTGTCGCCTTGTTCCAGACCAAGGGAAAGTACGCCCAGGATGGATTTCAACGTTACTTTTTTACCGTTAGCTTCTGCAAAGGATTCTGCACCTTTGAATTTGTTTGCTGTATTAACCAGGGCTGTCGCCGGACGTGCGTGGATACCATCTTCATCTGTAATTCTGAATGTTTGTTGCATTACAATCATCTCACTTTCAATAATTTAGTTTTAGGCATTGCATATATTTACACTTGCTTGCCATTGTTGTAACACTTCTTATTTTATCTCAATAATCGGCTGATCGCCAATTTTCAGTAACCCACTTTTCGTTAGCGTTACTGTCGAGCCTTCTGGCAGGTTGGTGAAAATGATCGGAGAGATGATTGACGGAGCATTAGCTTTCACATACTCCAGATCCACTTCCATAATCGGCTGTCCTGCAGATACCAGGTCGCCTTCCTGCACGAGCACGTTGAAGCCCTGTCCTTTCAGCTTCACCGTGTTGACACCTATATGAACAAGCACTTCCTTGCCTCCGTCAGACATAATGCCCACGGCATGTTTGCTTGGAAATACGTTAAACACCTTACCATATACAGGAGAAGTGATCTTGCCATCATGAGGCAGAACAGCAAAGCCATCACCTGTCATTTTCTCAGCAAAGACCGGATCAGGAACGTTTGTGATATCCATCAATTCGCCGTTAACTGGCATAACGATGTCTTCCGCAATAATACGTTCGCCTTCTTCACCTTGCGCCTTTTCCTGTTCAGGAGCTGGCTTAGCCACAGCTGCTGGTGCCGGTGTCCGTCCTGCAATGATATCCTGCATTTGGGATTTAATCGTATCTGAACGTGTACCGAAGATGGCCTGTACATTATTACCCACTTCAAGTACGCCAGATGCACCCAATTGTTTCAAACGATCTTTATTTACACTGGATTTCTCATATACTTCAATCCGCAAACGAGTAATGCAGGCATCCAGATGTTTGATATTCTCTTGTCCGCCGAATGCAGCAAGAATGTTGTGAGGCAGATCATCTGTTGAACCTGAGCCTCCACCGCCCGAAGTTGTTTCAGGTGTCGCCTCTTCACGACCTGGTGTTTTGAGGTTGAATTTGCGAATGATCAAGCGGAATCCGAAATAGTAGATCACTGCAAGAATCAAACCTACGATGATAACATCCCACCAAGGCGTGCGGTTCGGGATAATCCCGAAGATCAGGAAGTCAATGAATCCACCGGAGAATGTCATCCCGATTTTGACTCCAAGAATTTGCATTGTCATGAAAGACAAACCTGCAAAGATACAGTGTACTGCAAACAGGATTGGCGCTACAAACAGGAATGAGAACTCAAGCGGTTCTGTAATCCCTGTGAGGAACGAAGTCAGCGCAGCTGATCCCATGATCCCTGCAACATACTTTTTGTGCTCCGGTCTTGCTTCATGGTACATCGCAAGCGCCGCAGCTGGCAAACCGAACATCATGAACGGGAATTTACCAACTTGGAACGTTCCCGCTGTAAGGTTCACGCCATCACGCAGTTGATTGAAGAAGATTTGCTGGTCACCACGAATGACATCTCCAGCTTTGTTCACATATTCACCGAATTCAAACCAGAATGGTGAATAGAAAATGTGATGCAGTCCGAACGGAATAAGTGACCGTTCTACCACTCCAAATATGAATGCCGATAATGTCGGACTTGTATCTACCATGAAGTGAGATACAGCATTCAGCCCATTTTGAATTGGAGGCCAGATGATCACCAGAAGCAACCCGATTAAGAGGGAAACGACTGAAGTGACAATGGGAACAAATCGTTTACCTGCAAAGAAACCGAGGTAAGACGGCAGTTCGATTTTGAAAAATCGATTGTAACATAGCGCGGCGGTAATACCAATGATGATACCCCCGAACACGCCTGTACTCAATGTAGGAATACCCAAGATGCTCGCATAACCTGGTACTTCACCGATCATGGCTGGTGTAACACCAACAGCCGTACCTAGAGTCACGTTCATGACCAAGTAACCGATGATGGCCGCAAGACCTGCGACACCTTCGCCTCCGGCCAGCCCGACGGCTACACCGACAGCGAACAGCAATGCCAGATTATCAAATACGATCTGACCCGCATTCATCATAATGGTCGCGATTGAGCTTACCCATGGGGTATCTAGCACTGTTGCATACTGCAAGAAATCCGGATTCACAAGCATGTTACCGATCCCTAGCAATAAACCTGCCGCTGGCAAGATTGCTACAGGTAGCATAAGAGCTTTACCTACTCTTTGCAATACACCAAAAAGCTTTTTAAACATTGCGTCGTATCCACCTTTCTCTTAAATTTTTATGTTGTGATGCAAGCAAGGGAAAACAAAAAAGGCACGAGTTAACAAAGCTAAATTGGTCCAACCTTCGGGTATAGCATACCCGGTATAAGGTAAGAACAATCATGCTCTAGATAACTCATGCCTGATCGAATCAGTAACACGTCGTTTGTGTTTATTCAGTTGCTTGATTACGGAGACCATTGTAGCATCACTTCAAAAACGATGCAAGCCTTTACAAGAAATTTCTCAAACTGCAATTCCACTTGTGGAAAAAATTCACTGGTTGTCTTCTTCTTTCCTTTGATTCAGTCGCTGCAAATGGATGGTCAGATACCCTACTTCAGCAGGATAGACTGGAAGATTCAACCTTTTTTCCATCACCTTCGTCAGCTTCCATGCAAGCGAGTACATTTCAGGATATTCTAACTTCAATAGGGAATCCAATTTGTGGATTTCTTCCACTTTATCTCCCCGACGGACTCGTTCCAAGGCAAACCGAAGATGAGTCAGTAACCGGGAGTAATCCAGTGACTGCGTCTCAAACGAATAATCCAGTTGGGTGGACACCAGGCTCACCAAATCGGTAATCAGTTGGGAATGCTCGCGAACTTGAGAAATATTTTGGTTGGTCATCGCACTGTAGATGTGGAGCGCAATAAAACCGATTTCATCCATTCCCAGATCTACGCCCAGTTTTTCTTTAATCAAACGAACTGCATATTCGCCCATGCGATATTCGTCAGGATAGATTTCACGGGTCTCATATAGAAAAGGATTCTGAATGACAATCCCTTGTTCTTTTCGTTTTAATGCAAAAGAAATATGGTCGGTCAATGCGATATGAATATGTTCATTTAAAGGAACGTCTGTATGTTCTGCAATATACGTAATGACTTCGTTAATAATTTCGATCAATGCTTCATCCACTTGTGGAAGAAGCTGTTTATACTGCTCCTGCTCCTGCTGGTTTCTCAAAATGAACATCTTCTCCACAGCCATCAGTGGAATAATGTCTTTCGTCTTCCGATTGAAGCCGATGCCTTTACCAATCACGACAACTTCTCCATGCTCAGGATGCTGTGCAATAATTACATTATTATTTAGCGCTTTGGCTACTTGCAGGCTACTCAATGTTTGCACCTCTTTTTTCACACCATCTTAGGTGTGATTCAGTCACACCCTATTAAGTAAGAAAAGACATCCGGAAGCGGGCAAACCGCGCCGGACGTCTCGCTTAAAAAGTAACAAAAATTTGCCTTAAGGTCAATAGAGCATGAGTGCGTTATGATTCGTTGTCTTAATCTTCAACTCCAGCTTTTTCCACAATCTTATCGATTATCGATGGGGTTGTAACAGGTTCACTCTGTTGAATAGCAACCGGTGCTGTTGTTTTAGGTTTGGTGAGACCTTTAATTAACTGCTCCACATCAATGCCGGAGACACTTTTGAGCATCTCAGGAGCCGTCGCCATGAGCTCAGTTACATAATTACTTACACGAGTGGCGCCTTCACCTTTACCTGTGTCCACAACAGTCAGCTTATCAATCGAGGAGATCGGCTCCGCAATTTTACCAGCAAGTTCAGGCAGCATTTTGACGATGATATCGAGCACGGCAGCTTCGCCGAACTTTTGGAACGCCTCGGCCAGTTTTTCCTTCGCTTCTGCTTCCGCCAGACCCCGGAGGCGAATAACCTCTGCATCTGCTGTACCTTTAGCGCGTTCAGCATCTGCCATCGCCTGACCTTCGAGACGCTTCTGCTCGGCAGTAGCTTTTGCATGCGTTTCAATGGAGTACTGTACCGCATCGGCTTCACGCATTCTTTTGGCTTTATCCGCTTCGGCAGCCTGCTCCACCGCATAACGGTCTGCTTCTGCCTTTTTCTTCACTTCAGCATCATATTGCTTCTCACGTACGATAATTTCTTTCTCTTGCAGATCGATCTCACGTTCTTTACGAACGAGCTCAACCTTCATCTCTTCTTCCACCACGGTTTGTCTCGCACGTGCTTCGTGGATATGGTACGCCTGATCCGCTTCGGCTTTAGCTGTATCCTGATCCCGCTTAAATGTCGCTACTTTCAGTTCCTTCTCTTTTGCAGCTTCAGCGATATTCGTATCACGCAGCAACTCGGCTTTTTGCCCCTGCTCTTCCGCATTAGCCTTCTGAATACGTGCATCCCGCATCGCTTCCGCTTCCGCAATTTCAGCATCCCGCTTGACGGCTGCTATCCTCGGTTTACCGAGGGCATCCAGATAACCTTGTTTGTCACGAACATCTTTGATGGTAAAAGAGACAATTTGCAGTCCCATTTTTTTCAGATCCCTGGCAGCTACACCTTGAACCTCTTGCGCGAAGCGATCGCGGTTACGGTATACTTCTTCCACCGTCATCGTTCCGAGGATGGCCCGCAAATGCCCTTCCAGAACTTCCTGCGCTTCACCTCTTAACGATTCTACCGGCTTACCGATAAATTGCTCGGCTGCAGTAGCCACGTCTTCTACAGAGCTTCCGACCTTGATAATGGCGACACCATCGGCAATGACCGGTACCCCTTGTTCCGTGTATACTTCCGGCGTGGAAACGTCCAGCTTGTGGGACAACAGCGAGATAAACTCTGACTGCTGGAACACTGGCAAGATAAATGCGCCGCCTCCACGAACAATTTTAATTTTTCGTCCGGAGTCATCGTCGGATATATTTTTACTTCCCAGGAATGAACCCGTAACGATCATGGCTTCATCCGGCCCAACCGTTTTGTACCTCGCCCAGAACGCCAAACCAAGAATCAGAATAACACCTACCACAACTGCAGGAATCAACAATACATCCCAATCCAAATTCAAATCCATTCCACATCTCTCCCCTTATTCATACATGACTGCTTACACTGCTAACGGTTAAACTACCTTAAACATTTTTAAGTACATCTTCATCCCATTCCGATACTCGCAGGACACCTTCGGTTACATCCACAACTACAACACGCGCTCCCGCCGCAATGGGACGATGTTCAAAGCTGGATGCCGTGTGCACCGTATTACCGGCAGCAATTTTGATCATAACCTCACCAAAACCTTTTTCCGGTACCGGAATGGTAATTTCTCCAATTTTCCCAGATAGCTCTTTCATGGAAAACGCTATGGAGACGTCACTGTTACGCATCGGCTTGATATATGCGAAGAATACCAGCATGGCTGCAGCAATACCTATAAGCAGGGATAGTATCAATGCCGAAATTGCACTTAACGAGCTATAACGTGTCAGCATAATACCGGCTCCGCCAAAGGTTGTTATGGAACCGGCCAGCACAACAGGTTTGAAAAAATCAAGGCCTGGCAATTCAAAGGCCCCGTCCAGCAAGCCATCAATCAAGTCACCTAGTACAAGGCTGACAACTGCAAATATGGCTCCTCCAATTAGACACCCCCAATAGATTGACTCCATTCCCCGTTCCTCCTCTCTTCTGCCGCAATTCCATCCAACTGGGCATTCCTCATGTAAATAAATACGTAGCAAGGTGCCGTTATGTTTCAAAATCTTTCCTCATTTGGTTTCCAGACCCGATAATGGTTATTCTCCTCGCAATATGGCCCCGTTGCTGGAACAATCTCCGATTGGCTCTTATTCACAACAAAAAACCGCAAATCTCCGTTAAAGGAGACGTGCGGTTCCAGAACACATTGCTGTGCCTTTTGCGTTTTGTTTTTACAGAGAAGCCTTGTAGATGGATACAACATCTTCACGTTGCAATTTTTTGAAGTTACCAAATGGGCCGAAGAGCATGGCTTTATCAGCCATAACTTCGATTTGGCTGTCATCGATATCATAATCAGCCAGACGGTTAGGCGCACCAATGGATGTCCAGAATTTGCTCAACGCTTCAATTCCTTCTTCAGCAATCTGTTTGTCCGATTTACCTTCAGGGTTAACTTCAAACACATTGATCGCGAGACGTTTGAACCGATCCACATTGACGTCCACATTATGCTTCATCCAGTGCGGGAACAGAATCGCGAGCCCTCCGCCATGCGGAATGTCATACACTGCGGATACCGCGTGTTCGATATTGTGAGTAGCCCAGTCACCCGCGAGACCCATGTTCAGTACGCCGTTCAATGCCATCGTTCCGCAGTACAGAATCGTTTCACGCAGTTCATAGTTCTCCAGGTCTTCAACCAGACGAGGGGCTGCATCCATAACTGTGCGCAGAATCGTCTCACAGAATCCGAGCTGAACCGGTGTGTTGGCATCCAGATGGAAGTAATGCTCCAGTACGTGGGACATCATATCAACCATGCCATAAACCGTTTGGTCCAAAGGAACGGTATATGTATTTACCGGATCAAGGATCGAGAACGCAGGGAACGAATACGCGCTGCCCCAGCCCAACTTCTCCTGTGTATCCTGATTGGTGATAACCGATCCAGAGTTCATTTCCGAGCCCGTTGCAGCCATTGTCAGCACGGTTCCGAGCGGAAGAGCATCCTGTGCAACGGCTTTACGCTGAGCAAAATCCCACATATCGCCATCATACTTGGCACCTACGGCAATCGCTTTGGCACAATCCAGTACACTGCCGCCGCCTACAGCGAGGACCAGGTCAATGTTGTTCGTTTTGCAGAGGTCTACGCCTTTGTGAACAGTCGAAAGACGCGGGTTCGGTTCTACACCAGCCAGCTCTGTAACCTCAGCTCCAACTTCCTTCAGCAGTCCGATCACCTGCTCGTACAAACCGCTGCGTTTGATACTGCCGCCACCATATACAAGCAGAACCCGTTTACCGTATTTCGGTACTTCGGTTTTCAGTGCTTCCAGCTGACCTTTACCGAAAATCAATCGGGTTGGATTATAAAATTGAAAAGATCTCATATCTATGTCGCCTCCAATGGAGTTTAGAATTTTTAGTGCAACTCCAATTATAGTACCCCGATTATACAAAAACAAATCGATAGCCACTCACTTTATAGCAATCCATTAATTTGCAAGTGTGCACGGAACATTTCACTGGTTGAAGGCAGACTTTCCTTATCCACCCATGTCTCAGAAGACCATATTCCCGCCTGTTTAAACGCTCTTGGACAATGAATGAAACATTCTTCCACATCCACAATGACAGCAGCCCCGATGGTTTTGCCGCTCCACCCCATGCTCGCGATAAATTCCTCATCCTTCGTAATTGAGGCCCTCCCATTGATGCGCAGCACTTCATTCATACCCGGAATTAGAAAAATCATGCCAACTCCAGGGTTGGACAGGATGTTCAGCAACGAATCGATACGGCGATTACCCGGACGTTCGGGATAGACAAGCCGATATTGATCCAACACTTTCACAAAGCCTGCCTCATCGCCGCGAGGGGATACATCCCTTTTACTTAAACTGTCTGAAGTGGACAGGAAGAATAATGGCGACATGGACAGAAAGTGCTGTACATGTGTGTCCACAAAGGAAATCACCTTGTTGAGTACTTGTTCGCTTGGTTCTCCTACCATGGTCTGCAATTCCTCTGCATCGGTAACTAATGGTAAATTCAAAACCTTTTTTTCCATTTTCGTATCCCCTTTTCTTCAAATGATAAGGAGTGTCCATGACTTTTCTTCTAAGATTATACATGTGTGCATAGAAAAGAAGTACCAAAAACACCAGCCCTTGTATGGGCTGGTGTTCCTCGTTATCATGTTTATTCGGTGTATCCCATGCTGCTTACAAAACGACGGAATGCTTTACGTCCTGCCTCATCATATTTGTAAACACCCGCATGCTCCAGAATCTCGGCGAATTTCAAGCCGACTTCCTGTTGCACAAGCGCAACAGCTTGCTCCTTGTTCAGGTTGGGACCGAAACGTTCGATCAATTCTTCTGCCCAGCCCAGATGTTTATTCAACACATGTTCGGAGGCTTTGGCCGCCTCAGCAAGTTGGGTATCCCCAGCAAGAATATCCGCGATGCTGTCCAGCTCTTCTTTCAAACGACCTGGCAGAATTGCAAGCCCCATCACTTCGATGAGTCCAATGTTCTCTTTTTTCAGATGATGCATTTCGCGATGCGGGTGGAAAATCCCTTCGGGATGTTCATCATTCGTGCGATTGTTCCGCAGAACGAGGTCCATCTCATATCCACCGTCCGCACTGCGACGAACGATTGGCGTAACCGTATTGTGCGGAATCCGCTCTCCATCAACCTCACTGAATGCTTCGATCTCCACCGTAGAATCACTGTACACCTTCCACGCTTCATAAACGGCATTCCCCGCTTCGAGCAACTCAGTCGGATCCTGTGAGGCCAGCCGCAGTACGGACATTGGCCATTTCACAAGACTGAGCGTAAGGCCCGGTGAACCAGCGTGGCGGAATACAGCCTCTGGCTTCGCATTTTGAATGGCAAAGGTATGACGTCCACCCTGGAAATGGTCATGAGTCAGGATGGAACCGCCAACGATGGGCAGATCGGCATTGGAACCGATAAAGTAATGCGGATACTCTCCCACAAAAGCCAGCAGCCTGCGCAGCGTATCTTTGGTCAATTTCATCGGCACATGATCGTGATGGAAAATAATGCAGTGCTCGTTGTAGTACACATATGGCGAGTATTGGAAAAACCAAGGTTCGCCGTTCAATTCCAATGGAATGACACGCAGGTTTTGACGTGCCGGGTGGTTGACCCGACCGGCATAGCCCACATTTTCACGACAGAGTTGGCATTTCGGATATACCGGAGGCGGAAGCAGCTTGGCCATCGCGATTTCCTTCGGACTTTTCTCCGGCTTGGAGAGGTTGATCGTAATCTCCATATCTCCATAAGCTGTATGCTGTGTCCAATACACATTCTTGGAAATGCGGTCCATCCGAATGTAGTTGGAATGAATCGAAAGCTCATAGAATTGCGAGGTAGCCGCTTCGATGCCTTCGGTCTGCTCGGTATAACGGAATGCGCGCACCACCTCGGATGGACGGGCCATCAATTGACCCATAATTTTCGCATCGAGCAAATCACGGTACGTGTCGGTATTTTCAGGTATAAGTCCAATTTCGAATCCATAATCAATCAGCGTGTCCAGCAATGGTTGGGGTCCATCCAACACCGTCTCGTTCAATACTCCAGCATACGGCTCGGAGAACCCGAACTGTTCCAGCAGAAGATTACGGCTGTAATCCCGATCCGCTTCTTCAATCAATTTGTTCTGCAAGGCAAATGCTACCAGACGTTCAATGGCATGCAGTGCTTCCTGCTGCTCCGGTGTCCGCTCTGTGGCGCCTGCTGCAATATGAGTCTGTGACATATCGATGTTCGCCTCCTAGTTTTTTCCGTAGCCGTCAGGGTGAGACTGATGCCAGCTCCATGCGCTTTGAATAACATCTTCGAGATTCGTCCATTTCGGATTCCAGCCCAGTACGGATCTTGCTTTGGCAGATGAAGCCACCAGTACAGCCGGATCACCCGCACGACGTGGTTCCTGTACAACTGGAATGTCCAGTCCGGTTACTTTCTTAGCCGTCTCAATAACCTGTTTAACAGAGAAGCCTTGACCGTTGCCCAGGTTGAACACGTTGCTGTTCTCCCCTTTACGAAGATAATCTACGGCCCGCAGATGCGCATCCGCCAGATCACTTACGTGGATGTAATCACGTACACAGGTTCCATCTTCTGTTGCGTAGTCGTCACCGAACACGGCGATGTGCGGACGTTGTTTCAGTGCGGTTTGCAGTACGAGTGGAATGAGATGGCTCTCAGGCTGGTGATCTTCACCGATTTTGCCGCTCTCATGGGCTCCGGCTGCGTTAAAGTAACGAAGGGAGACGTATTTGATTTCCTGTACTTTATCGAACCAGGACATCATGCGTTCCATCATCAGCTTGGTTTCACCATATACATTCGTAGGCTCTGTGCGGTCGCTCTCTTCAATCGGCACTTTCTCCGGCTCGCCGTAAGTCGCAGCTGTGGAGGAGAAGACGATGCGACGTACATTCGCTGCATTCATCGCTTCCAACAGACAGAGTGTGCCAAATACGTTGTTGTCATAGTATTTAACAGGATCTTTCATGCTCTCGCCAACCAGTGAGTTAGCTGCAAAGTGGATGACTGCATCAATGGAGTTCTCAGCGAACAGCTTCGCCAGAAGTTCCTTGTCACGCAGATCACCTTCATACAATTTTCCGCCCAGCAGAGCTTCACGATGCCCTGTCTGCAAGTTATCCAGTACAACGACCTCTTCGCCTCGCTCCAACAAAGCCGCCACCGTATGAGAACCAATATATCCTGCTCCACCTGTCACCAAAATCGCCATCTTACTTCGCCTCCTTCAATTCTTTAACGCCGTCGCCTACTCCGCATACATAGAACTCGCCTTTGAGACTGGTACGTGCTTCATATGCCGCTCCAACTTCACTTACAAAACGCTCTACATCGTCTTCATGCACAAGAGATACCGTACATCCACCAAATCCCGCACCAGTCATCCGAGCACCCAGAGTGCCTGGAATACGTTGAGCCTCTTCAACCATCACGTCCAGTTCTTCGCAGCTCACTTCATATAGATAACGAAGGGATTCATGAGAAGCATTCATCAGCTTGCCGAAAGTTTCCAGATCGTTATCACGCAGTGCATCCACTGATGCAAGTACACGTGCATTCTCTTCCACGACGTGCTGGGCACGCTGTCTTACCTTCTCATCCTTGATGTGATCCTGCAGTGTAACGAATTGTTCAGGTGTAAGTTGCGCCAGATAGTTCAGTGCAGGCAGTTGTTCTTTCAAAATGGCAAGTGCCTGCTCACATTGGGAGCGACGTTCGTTGTAAGCCGAGTCCACCAACCCCCGACGTTTGTTCGTGTTACCAATAACCAGCTTGTAGGCGCCGGTACGGAATGGCACTTTTTCATATTCAAGAGTGTCACACATCAGCAGGATCGCGTGATCCTCTGCTCCATTGGCTACAGCGAACTGATCCATGATGCCGCAGTTGACGCCGACGAATTCGTTCTCTGCCTTTTGGGACAGCAGCGCCAGTTGAACCGTGTCAATATCCTTCACACCTTCAAGCGACTGGATGGCAAACCCGGTAAGAACCTCCAGCGATGCGGAAGAGGAAAGTCCTGCGCCGTTCGGAATTTCTCCATGATAGAGGAAGTCACAACCTTTGGTTACTTTTACGCCTTTGCCTTGCAGTTCAACCATGACGCCAACCGGGTAATCCGTCCATTCCCCTGTTTTTTCCTTGCCAATCGTGGATGTATCCAGCGTTCCTTCATAGGACATATTCGTGGAAGCCAACTGCAACTTGTTGTCCTCACGCTCACGGATAATCAAAGTGGTACCGAATTCAAGCGCTGCCGGAAGCACGTATCCACCGTTATAGTCAATGTGCTCACCGATCAGATTCACCCGCCCAGGGGCATGGAACACACGGATGTCCGCTCCACTCTCTCCGTACTTGTCAATAAACTTTTGTTTCAATTCATTTATGTTCATTGCTGCTGCACCCCATCTCAATGTTGTTGGTTTTCTTAATGTTATTATACAAGAAGGCGGTTCCCCTTGAAATGAAACCATGTGTGTTCCATATGGATAAATGTGACCTTTCGACGTATAATGAATGGAACATCCAGGAAGGAAAGGAATGTCATCATGACTGAACAACGTAAGGAAGGTCCAATGGGGGCTTCGGTAGATCCGATAAAACATATTCCGGAAACCTCTGGAAAAAGTGGAGCACTCAGCTACTCGGTTGCCTCCAATCCTGTTTATTATGAAAAAGGGGCATTGCATGTCCTCTTTGCAGGCGCAAGCCAGACCCTTCCCGGTCACGCCCTTGGACCGAAGCTATACGATTATTATCTATTGCACTATGTAGAAAAAGGAGCCGGTACATTCCGTACTGAACTACATACCTACGAACTATCCGCAGGAGATTGTTTCCTTATTCAACCAGGGCAGCTTGTAAGCTACCAATCCCATACCCGGAACCCCTGGCAATACCGCTGGATGGCCTTTACTGGCAGCCAGGCTGCGAAGCATATAGAGGAAGCAGGCTTCCGTCCGGAGAAATCCGTCTTTCATGCCGGTCCTTCGTGCGGTATTTCCGACTGGTTATCCGTGATGCAGACGGCTTTTGCCGAGCGGAAAGAAAGCTCTCATTTTACATCATTGGGTACGTTATATATGATTCTAGCCGAGGCACAAAATCACCTTTCTCAGGGGCAAACCTTAATACCAGGTGAATCTTCAATACGACGAACTGTGAAACAGATGATTCAATACATGTCTACCCAATATGCCTACCCTGTCTCAATTGAGCAAATGTCGGCCAGTCTTGGCTATAACCGCGCGTACCTGTCCCGCATTTTCAAACAGGAAACCGGGCTATCCCCAGTTACCTACCTGCTGAAACTAAGGATCGACAAATCGCGCCAGCTGCTGCGTGAACGTCCGAATCTGTCCATTGAACAGGTATCGGCCTCCGTGGGGTTGCCAGATGCGCTGTATTTCTCCAAACAGTTCAAGCGATTCCATGGGGAAGCTCCTAGTCTGTACCGGGAGAACATTCTTAACAGGGCCATGCATCAAACGACACGCCAAGTACCACCGAACCAGCGATAACCTGTAATCAAAAGCAGGATCTTCTATCCCGTAGATCAGCTTAAATAATAAGAGACAAAAAAGGTGCATCCAGCCATTATGGCTAAGATGCACCTTTTGAACTTTATTTATGATCCGGTTCCGGACGGAGAATCGATTCAATGCGCTCCAATTCCTCTGAGGAGAATTCCAACTGGCTGAGAGCAGCCACATTCTCTTCAATCTGCGAAGGGCGACTTGCACCAATCAGTGCAGAAGTTACCTTGCCATCACGCAATACCCAAGCGAGCGCAAATTGGGCCAGACTCTGACCACGCGATGCTGCAATCTGGTTCAAAGCACGTACTTTGCGTAATGTCTCTGGTGAGATGTTGTTTTCATTCAAGAATACAGACGGGCCCTTGGCACGTGAATCTTCTGGAATACCATTCAGATATTTGTTGGTGAGCACGCCTTGTGCCAATGGACAAAAGGCAATGCTGCCTGTTCCATACTCATCAAGTACATCCTGCAACCCACCTTCAATCCAGCGATCCAGCATGGAATATTTGGGTTGATGAATCAACAGAGGTGTACCCAGCCCTTTGAGAATCTCTGCCGCCTGCTTCGTCTGTTCAGCAGGATAGTTGGAGATGCCGACGTACAATGCTTTGCCGGAACGAACAATATGGTCCAGCGCCATCATCGTTTCTTCCAGAGGTGTTTCGGGATCATAACGATGAGAATAAAAGATGTCTACGTAATCGAGACCCATGCGCTTCAAGCTCTGATTGAGACTGGAAACCAGGTTTTTACGAGAACCCCACTCACCGTAAGGTCCAGGCCACATATAGTACCCGGCTTTGGTGGAGATGACAAGTTCATCTCGATATGGCTTCAGATCCTGCGCCAACACCTGACCGAATAACTGCTCAGCAGAACCTGCTGGCGGACCATAATTGTTGGCAAGGTCAAAATGCGTAATGCCCAGATCAAACGAACGGGTGATCATATTTCGGCCGTTCTCCGCATTATTAATGCCACCAAAATTATGCCATAACCCAAGTGAAATCGCTGGCAGTTTCAATCCTGAACGTCCAACGCGGTTGTATTTCATTGTTTCGTAGCGTGCATCGCTGGCTACGTAGACCATCATGAATCCCTTCTTTCCCCAGGTTCCGCCTCTAGTACCCGGTCCGTATGCCGGAGAATGCGGTTATTCGGACAATGTTGACTTACATTTAACCAAGAAGCTGGTCCATCTTATTCATTACCTCACCAATAGGGTCTGTAATCAGCAAATCAGCCTGCCTGTCGTAAGCCGTAGGTGTAGCATTCAGCAAGACCGTGTGTTTCCCTTGAAAATACGTAATCAATTGAGCGGCAGGATACACCGTTAATGAAGTTCCACCTACCAGCAGCAAATCCGCCGAGGACAGTGCATCAACCGAACGATATAAAATCGTCTGGTCCAGCTCCTCTTCATACAGTACGACATCCGGCTTGATCACGCCACCACACGCAGTGCAGCGAGGAACCGTATCTTTTGCCGTAATAATGTCATCCAACCCGTAAAACCTCTTGCAATCCATACAGGCGTTTCGATGGATCGAACCATGAAGCTCCAGGACATTGCTGCTGCCAGCCTTCTGGTGCAACCCGTCGATATTTTGTGTGATAACCGCCTGAAGTTTTCCTTCCTGCTCCAATCTGGCGAGCAGTCGATGGCAGCCGTTGGGCATCGCATCGGGATGAAGCATTTTGCCTCGATAAAAATCATAAAAAATATCAGCATGCTGGTCAAAAAAATGTCGGCTCAGCAGCTCTTCGGGTGGATAAGGTGAATGCTGCTCTGTCTGGTATAAGCCAGCGGCAGAGCGGAAGTCGGGAATCCCGCTTTCCGTTGAAGTTCCGGCCCCTCCGAAAAAAACAATATTTGAACTTTCCTTAATCCAGGCAGCCAGTTGTTCTGTTGCGTTCATCCTCTCTCCTCCTTTACGAGATCACCCCTGTGAGGAACGTTCAGAGATGATTTTTAACTCATCATAATTTTGGATAATGGCATCGGCGTCATATAAATAGTGGCTTCCCTCGACTTCTGGACAGAAACCAATCCTATAGGACACCCCTGCGTTGCGTCCCATCTGCATATCCCCATTGCTGTCACCGATCACAACAGCCTCCTCAGGAAGAATATGTAATTCCCGGCAAGCCAGAACCGCAGCCTCTCCATCCGGTTTGCCCCGAGTCACCCGGTCACTGCCAACAATCGATGTAAAATACGACCGGATTCCCATCCACTCCATATGCTCCTCGGCAGCAGCTGTGTTGTCCGAAGTGACGACTGCCATGGGAATCGATGCTTCCTTGCAGCTCTGCAAGAATGCATTTAGTCCAGGCAGCGATTCTGCCATTTTTCTCTGCCTTACCTCACCCATGGCGACACTGGAAAAATGGCGGATCGTAGTGATTGCTTCATTCCAAGGCATGCCTGCTGCATACAACTGCCCAGCAAGCAAACCATTGCTCTCGTCCACCGTGGCAATAGCCAATGGCCCTTGAAGATCATATCCGATCAGATGACCTTCGCGATTGCGGACCGTACCGAGAACTTGCTCACGCTCCACCGTGAACGAGGCCCCAAGCTCTGACAGTTGTGACTCCAGCTGATTCAGCAAAGACTCCGCCCACGGCCCCCATAGCTGTAAGAAATCCAGCAGCGTACCATCCTTATCAAATAGAATGCCTCGGCACGTAACTTGCTTACCACGGATTTGAAGCATGGACATACGTATCACCTCCACTTCCCGTCTGCTATGGATTGGTGACATTCACCAATGAACTTGCAGCTTACTTAATGGTATCCAGCCAACCTACAGTCGTTTTAACCGTTTGGGACAGCTGCTCCTCTTCACTGACCCCAGCTTCGCCGTCACCGCTCTGGTGGCCATAGTCACCGAACTGCGAATGGTTACCACCTTCGATGGTGTAATACACCGTATCTTCTGGCAAATATGCCCGACCATTCTGATACTTCGTGGCATTCACAACTTCATCATTAGTCCCCAGGATGGATAACGCGGGTATTCCCAGTGACTTCACACTGCCTTTTTCATCCGGATAGGATGCGAGGAAAAAGATGCCCTGAAGTGCATCTGGATGGGAAGCCGCATAACGTGCCGCCATCGATCCACCAAGAGAATGCCCTCCCATAACAAATGGTTCATCCGGATAGGCTTTAATAATGTCATCTGCGAGATTCTGCTTGAGTACCGCCAGATTTACCGGCATTTTCGCAATAATGGTATGATGTCCTGCTGCCGCAAGTTCATGGGCAAGAGGTGCATAACTTTCCGGTTTAACCAATCCGCCTGGATAAAAAATAACACTCACCCCAGCAGATTTGTCCGGCACAAAATCAATCCAGCTGTCTTTTTCAGTTACTGTCACCTGATTTGCAGTTTCCATAGCTGTCTGAGCCATCTCCTGTGGTCCATAAGGCGTAAACAGCTTCCAGGCCACAAACCCACACCCAATGACAATGAGCGCCAGAAGAACGAGCAGGAATTTCCCTATGCCCCTCTTCTTGCGCCCTGTATTATATCGGTTTCTCAACGTTCATCACCTTTCTGCACTTCCGCAGGTTCCGCGGCTTGCAGAACGGGAGCCTTCATTCCTGAGGCTCCCCTTCTCCATCATTCATTGCTATTCGGCCTTGGCCTTGCGGTAAGCATCCATATATTGTTCTGCTTTGCGGCGAACATGACTCAAGTCCCCCGTCTTCACTGCTTCCGTTGTAAGGTCAGAACCGATACCTACAGCAACGGCGCCTCCCTTGATCCAGTCACCCAGATTGGACAAGGAAACCCCACCAGTCGGCATGAAATTCGCTTGTGGCATAGGTCCCTTCATCGTTTTGATTATGGACGGATCGTAGAGATTACCCGGGAACAACTTCACAATATCCACGCCAAGTTCCAGTGCACGTTGTACATCCGCAATGGTCATCACACCTGGGAGAATCGGAATCCGGTATAGGTTGCAAATTTTCACAGTGTCCGGGTTCAGGGAAGGACCCACAACAAACTCCGCCCCTGACATAATTGCGGCACGCGCTGTCTGGGGTTCGAGCACTGTTCCAGCTCCAATAATGGCAAATTTCTCTGGATCTTGTGTGTTCCAATGGTATACACGGCTTAATTTCTCGATAGCTTTGAGGGCACTAGGCACCGTCATCGTAATCTCGATAATCTTGATGCCACCCGCGATGGCTTGCTCGGCCATGGCGATAACCTGATCAGCAGAATCTGCACGCAGAACCGCTACAACCCCACTGTCCGTTATTTTTTGCAGCAGCTGAAGCTTCTTCATTTCATTCTCTCCCTTGTCAATGTGGTTGTGTATTACAAGCCTTACATTAATGAACGAAGATGAGACATTATGATATCAGCAGCGACTAGCGCTCAACATGAGCTACATTGTTCAGCTTGGCCTCGACCTGCTCCCACGTCGGAAGCGCCTCCCAATCGCCAACAGCCTGTATAACCATGGAACCGGTCAAATTCCCCAGGCGGGTCGCCTCCTGCGGGGAATATCCTTTAAGAAGGCCGGACAGAAAGCCCGCACAGAATCCATCTCCTGCCCCAACCGTATCCAGGACATGATCTGCCTTGAAGTACGGAACTTCCGTTAGGGTACCATTCACCAATACGTAGGTCAAATCAGGGCCGCCCTTCACGATACAGACTGCATTCATGGCGGACAAACGCTCAAGTACTTTTTGATCATCTTCTTCGTTATACAGAAGTTTCATCTCGTCCAGACCCGGCAAGAAATAATCGGCTTGCTCAGCCAGACGAAGCAGAACAGGACGCGCTTCTTCAGCCGACCACAGCTTAAGACGCAGATTCGGATCAAAACTCACTTTCACACCAGCCTGCTTGGCTATATGTATAGCAGCTTCAACAGTAGCAAGTCCCGACGCGCTTATTGCTGCGGTGATGCCTGTAACGTGAAGGATCTGCGCACCCGCGATATAATCTGTATCCAGATCCTCAGGAGTAATCGCACTTGCAGCGGACAGCTTCCTATAATAATGCACCGAGGCTTTCCCGGAAGCGTTCTCACGAATCATCAAACCGGTAGGTTCTTTGTCGCTCATCCTTGCTCTGGATACATCTACACCTTCACCACGAATAGCCTTCAAGATCATGTTACCGATCGGATCATTACCCAGGCGGCCAAACCAGCCGCTGGTATGCCCAAGCCGGGATACACCAATCGCCAGATTACTCTCTGCGCCACCAAATGATTTGTCTAATGTCGCGGCATATTCGAGACCTCTTGTATCCTTTGCTGTCAGTAAACCCATGCTTTCGCCAAACGTAACAATTTCAGGGCTTCGGCGGGTATTCGTCGACATGAATTCTCCCCTCCTTATATTTACAATTTCTCATCTTCTTTCCCCATTGTCAGCCTCTATGCAACCGTTGTCAATCCCGGAGCGTTCATTTTGTTGTCACAGCTTTGAGAAAGGATAGCGCTTTCTATTGTGAAATATATCACAATGAATGATACACATCCATATTACCCTTATTACAGAACCAGATTGCAATCGCCAAGGGTTATCAGGGGGGCTACAACATGACCAAACCGGCCATCATTCACGAAGATCAGGATTCCTTTTTTTACAACTTGCGCTTTATGCTCATTGTCTGTGTACTCGCGGGCAATGCTCTCGAACCAATCATTACACGTTTTGCAGGAGCAGAGGCTCTGTTTC
Source organism: Paenibacillus sp. E222 (assembly GCF_013401555.1). NCBI lineage: Bacteria > Bacillati > Bacillota > Bacilli > Caryophanales > Paenibacillaceae > Paenibacillus > Paenibacillus sp. E222. Next base: position 2,827,619 of record NZ_CP058552.1, on the reverse strand, counting down.
TGTGGATATATACGTTTCACATGCCGCTGTTTGTATGGGTAACCGGCTACTTTGCCAGACATACACTCAAAGGTGCATCTGGCCGTAATGTGCTTATACAGATTGCACTACAGTACCTTCTGTTTCAGTCTTTGTATGCAATAATGGATTTCACCGTATTCCACACACCGCATATGCGTTTGTCTTTCTTTGCACCTTATTTATTGCTCTGGTTTCTGGCAAGTCATTTCTGCTGGCGGCTGCTGCTTCGTCTTACCCTCTCTTGGAAACCGCTATACAGACTACTCGTTGCCGTGATGCTGGGAGTATGTGCAGGATATTTACCTATGGATGGTTTCTGGCTGAGCTTCAGTCGAACATTTGTATTTCTACCTTTCTTTGTTATCGGGTATGACTACGGAGCATCTATCCGCTCCCGTTTACGATCCGGATGGGGCCGTAGAATTGCTGCTACGTTGTCTGCTGCTCTTCTTGGTTGGATTGGACTCGGAGCGTTCAACATTTCACCAGGCTGGTTACTGGGGAGCATGACTTACGCAGAGCTTGGACACCATGAGTGGTTTGCAGGAATATACAGACTCGGCATCTATGCGCTTGAAATCGGATCGGGAGCTTTATTTCTCGCCTGGGTCCCTTCATTAACATCCAGATTGACCGATCTGGGAAGACGTACTCTTTATGTATTCCTTTTACATGGATTTCTCGTTCGCCTGGCGGTCTGGTCCGGGGTTTACAATTATATAGAGACCAGCTTGTACATTCCGGTGATTGTTTCCATTGCATTACTGTTCGCTATAACGCTGGCCCACCCAGCCCTCCGTCATGCCTTTCGGCCGCTCATTGAGCCCGACATTTCCCGCGTTCACTTCAATCGTCAGGGGGGATTAAAACGTCCAGCCTCCTGGTTCAGATGAACTGAAATCCTGCTCCTTTCCATTAGAATTGCCTTGTTTCAGGCTGGAAATGTTGTGGTAAGTAGCATTACGCGCTACAACAATCTACTTATGATATAAGGAGTGATTTGTAATGGCACGTCCACAGACGTCTGAACACAAAATGAGTCGCGAGGAAGCGGGTAGATTAGGTGGCAAGGCCACATCCAAAAAGCATGATCGGAGCTTCTACCAAATGATAGGTAAAAAAGGTGGAGAAGCGACTTCAGATGCGCACGATTCTCAGTTCTATAAGGAAATTGGCCGCAAGGGTGGAGAAGCAACTTCCGAAACTCATAATAAAGAATTCTATCGGGAGATTGGCCGCAAAGGCGGGAGCAGTTAGCCTATCCCCATAGCAATGGTGAAAGATAGACTGATATTGTGCAGCAAATTAAGAAAGCTTCATTCCACTAATGGATTGAAGCTTCTTTCTATTGAATTGTAGAAATATGATGACGGTTGTGATAGACTCTATAGAAAAACCGGGTTGTTCACGGGTTTAAAGCAGCAAAGACTTTCACAAACTACGGGAAGCTCGAAACCAGTATCACTGGTCAATTTTTTTAGAGTACGGATGAAATTAAACGACAGATGCACTGCCATTTATATTTCCATTCATGTTGCTCAATATTATAAATTTGGGGGGAAATACACCATGTCAGCCAAGAAGATGCGTTCCGATATGATCAAAAAGGGTTTTGACCGTGCACCGCACCGCAGTTTGCTCCGCGCAGCGGGCGTTAAAGAAGAGGACTTTGGCAAACCATTTATTGCCGTATGTAACTCATACATTGATATCGTGCCCGGACATGTTCACCTGCAGGAATTCGGTAAAATTGTTAAGGAAGCTATTCGTGAAGCCGGTGGCGTTCCATTCGAATTCAACACCATCGGAGTTGACGACGGAATTGCCATGGGACACATTGGTATGCGTTACTCGCTGCCAAGCCGTGACATTATCGCGGATTCCGTGGAAACCGTTGTATCTGCACACTGGTTCGACGGCATGGTATGTATCCCGAACTGCGATAAAATTACACCCGGCATGATGATGGGTGCACTCCGCTGTAATATCCCTACTGTGTTTGTCAGCGGCGGTCCAATGAAGGCAGGTCGTGACAGCAATGGTAAAGCTCTGTCCCTGACCTCCGTATTTGAAGGCGTAGGTGCTTATCAAGCTGGTAAAATCGATGACAAGAGCTTGCTTGAACTTGAACAGTTCGGCTGTCCAACATGTGGATCATGCTCCGGTATGTTCACTGCGAACTCCATGAACTGTCTGGCTGAAGCGATGGGACTGGCTATGCCAGGTAACGGAACCATCCTGGCTGTTGCTCCTGAGCGTCGTGAGTTTGTTAAACAATCCGCTAAACAACTGATGGAACTCATCAAAATGGATCTGAAACCACGCGATATCGTTACTGTAGAAGCCATCGACAACGCTTTTGCACTGGATATGGCTATGGGTGGTTCCACGAATACGGTACTTCATACACTGGCACTGGCTCATGAAGCAGGCATCGAGTATCCAATCGAGCGAATCAATGAAGTTGCTAACCGCGTTCCTCACTTGGCAAAATTGGCACCTGCTTCCGATCTTCACATCGAAGACGTGCACAATGCAGGTGGCGTAAGTGCTGTTCTGAACGAATTGCTCAAGAAACCAGGTGCAATTCATGGCGACTGTATCACGGTAACAGGTAAAACGATCCGTGAGAACGTTGAAGGTCAGGAAATCCAAGATACAAATGTCATCCACCACCTGGATAACCCGCATTCCGAAAAAGGCGGCTTGGCTGTATTGTTTGGTAACCTTGCACCACAAGGCGCCATCATCAAGGTTGGTGCTGTTGACGCTTCGGTTGGTGGATATCACAAAGGTCCTGCTATTTGCTTCGATTCCCAGGAACAAGCGCTCGAAGGTATTGCGAACGGCAAAGTAAAAGAAGGACATGTTGTTGTTATCCGTTATGAAGGACCAAAAGGCGGACCAGGTATGCCTGAAATGCTCGCTCCTACTTCCCAGATCGTAGGTATGGGCCTTGGTGCCAAAGTAGGTCTGATCACCGACGGACGCTTCTCTGGCGCATCCCGCGGAATCAGTATCGGACATATCTCTCCGGAAGCCGCTGAAGGCGGTCCAATCGCTTTTGTTGAAGAAGGAGACATCATTGAACTTGATCTGAACAACCGCATCATCGAATTGCATATCAGTGACGAAGAATTCGAACGTCGTCGCGCAGGTTGGAAAGGCTTTGAACCGAAAGTAAAAACCGGTTACCTCGCTCGTTATTCCAAACTTGTAACGAATGCAAGCAACGGTGGCGTACTGAGTATCTAATTCATGTACAAGATATCCGATGAATTTCTTTTATCGGAAACATAAATAAAGGGTTGCTCTTCTGCCAAATGCGGCGGAGGGCAACCCTTTTCTTTATTCATTTCGTGATTAGTTTCGTTCAGGTACAAGATCCTGTTCGGAAACCAACAAATGCTCAGAGGAATGTTCCGCCGTCGCTGCTACCAGTGCGTGCTGACCATATCGATCCAACAGCACGTCAAGCGGCATAGCAATCATTTTTGGAACCAATTGTTCGGATCGTTGCTTCAGACGTTTCGTTCCTGCCGGATGAATGACGCTTAGCAGAAGTTTCAAATACACTTTGGATGCAGAACTGAACGGACCAGGAGCCAGTTCCCGAACCGTAAACCCGAATTTCTCCGGTCCCCGGTTAATCATGCTCACACCGTATAGAGCCTTAGCCGAACGGAGTTCAGGTTGAAGGGCGACCTGCCGAGCCAAATCAGGAAGTTGCTGTTCCATGGCCCGAATCATGCGAATGGCCAGATGCATACTTGAGCGTGAAGTCATACCTAGATCGAAAAGCTTTTTATTATCAAAATGAAGTTCAATAACTGGATCCCCGTTACGAATCACATGACCATCATCCATTTCGACCAATGCTCCATGATATACGCGGGAGCGGTAATGCAGCAATGGGTCCTCCGGTGACGCTGTATGCAAATGGTATACCCAATGAAACAACTTCTCCCAACCTAGCCATAACGCAACAACCATCCGTTTCCAGGGTGATAAATGTGTTTGTGGTTGACTTGTAGTTTTAGATTCGCTCACCGTAACGCCTCCCATCAACGTATCGATGCGTACACTGTGCAACTGCTGCCTGTTTGCTTCCTGCAATACGACTTCGAGCGCCTGGAGCATCTGCTCCGGCGCGTGTGCATCAGCGCCGAGGGTAGTCCCTCGATCATGCAGCAACATGACCTCTCCGCCCCTTAGCTCCTTCAACATTCGTTCCGTCAATTTTTCAACGCCCACACTGCTTCTCCAGTCCTCAAACATGGACGACCACAGGATAATCCGGCGATCTTTTTTACTGAAAAAATCAAACAGATTCATAATGCCCCATGGTGGACGATAATAACAAGTTCTTACCCCCGTAACCTCCTGAATAATCTGACCTGTTCGTTGAATCTGATCTCGAACCGTACGAGGCCGCATCAACCAATTGGTTTTATGAATATAATTATGAATTCCGAGAAGGTGACCTTCCTCATGTATGCGCTGGATGAGCTCAGGATGACGGGCTGCATGCTCCCCGACTACAAAAAACGTTGCCTTTGCTTCATACTGACGCAGTAAATCAAGCAATCTGGGTGTGTATTTCGGGTCCGGCCCATCATCAAAAGTTAAAGAAAACTCCGTCTCACTTCTCCCGCGCCTGAACACACGAAAACCGAAAAGTCTGCTAACTAAACTCGGAATAAAGGCGTAAAACGATGAAATGTACAATAACCACAGTAATATGCTCTGAAGTAAATTTGTCATGCTACAAACTCCCCGCTTCTCATGCTGAATTACCGTGCCATAATATAGCACTAACTAAAATAAACCGCCTTTAATTTTATCATAATTCAGCCTTTTCTTAAATCCTCTTTTCCCAAAAAGATAGCTATCGTGTACAATTAATGCATCCTAATTTTTACCTTAATGACGTACAAAGGAGCCCTGCCCATGCTGCCGCTTTACAAAAAATACGGGCGCACCGTCTTTGACATTGCGCTGCTCGTTTTAACCGTGTACTTTATCATGTACGGATTCAGCCGATTATATCAATTGGCTGCGCCAGTTTTTCTTTCATTTATAGTGTATTGGATGATCGAACCTCTGGCAAGATTTCTACATCGCAAAGGGTTGCCCAAAACCCTGGGCGCCGCCATTTCGGTGTTATTGTTTCTTGGGGTTATTGTCGCTGCCTTTTTTGGATTGGGATTAATTATCGTATCCCAAATTTCTAATTTGCAGGATAATTTTCCTTATTATATTGAGATGATTCAGCGTGAATTCACCAATCTGGTTTATTTCATTCAGGACAAGTCGGATGCTTTACCTGACGGAATAACCGAGAAGGTTAATGACTATTTTGCTACACTGACCGGATTCCTGTCCAAATGGGTGACCAGCGGTGCACAAATCGTCATCGGTTTTCTCAGTTCGTTTTCTTCCTTTATTACCAATTTTGGCATTGCCATTATTCTCGCATTCTTTCTCAGTATCGAGATTGAATCCTGGCGGAAATTTGCCCGGGCCAAAACACCAAAAACGTTGAAGCTGGCTCTTGAATTTATGCGTAATCATGTGTTCAAGACGATCCGTTCGTATTTGAAGGCCCAGATGATTATGATGCTGATCACTTTTGTATTGATTTATGCAGGCTTGTTGATTCTTGGAACTGCTAATGCCTTCACTATCGCAGCCATCTGCGCCGTTTTTGACCTTGTGCCTTTGCTGGGAGTTCCAGTTATATTCATTCCGTGGATTGTGTATCTGTTCATAGTGGGCAATAGCAGCCTTGCGATTGGCTTAATTGTAGTCCTTGCTGTAACCTTGCTGACACGCCAACTGCTGGAGCCGAAAATATCGGGTAATTCAATCGGGGTCTCTTCCGCTTACTTGATGCTTTCTTTTATGCTGATCTCGCTCTCCGTCTTTGGCCTGGCTGGTGTGGTATTGTCTCCGGTGCTGCTAATTCTGCTCAAAGAACTGCTGCAACAAGGATATCTCCAGCAATGGATTCACTTGCCGAAGGATGAATTTGAATCTTCACCATTCGTGATGGACACACCGGGTGGAGCCGCACCTGGTATGAATGCTGAGCCTTCGGTGCAAGAACCTGCTCCTCATGGGAATCATGAGGATTCGGCCAAATAGTCCATCACTTTTCTGAACATCGCCGTTGCTTGGTGACGGCTGCTTGGAGCAACGTTTTGGACAAGGACAGCTACGGCATATTTGGGTTGGTCCGTAGGTCCGTACCCAATGAACCATTGATGGTTACGCTTCTCTCCGTGCTGCTGTACCTGTGCTGTACCTGATTTCCCTGCCACTTGCCACCGTGCATGTTGCAGGGATTTTCCCGTTCCGTCCCTAACAACCTTCTTCATCCAGGATAACAGCTGATGCGCCGTAGCTGGGGAGATTCGTCCTGCTGAAGATGGTGAATCATGCATCGGCATATCCAGCATCGTATCGCCATCGGCATATCGGATACGTTGAACGAGGCGTGGAGCACTTACCTTGCCATCATGCAAGAGCGTGACGATCAGATTGGCCGCTTGTAACGGGGTCACCAGAACGTCCCGTTGACCGATAGCCGTCTGTACCTTTGCTCCTTCATCCTGTGGCGAGACAGATGGCAGTCTCACTCTTCCTGCATCCTCATGATCAAAATGCTGCAGTACCGGCATACCTGCAACCTGCTTTCCCTCCCACCCAATTGCACGTGCCAATCCCAAAGCATCCGCCGTACGTTCCATCTGCTCTATACTGAGCCGACGGGCAGTTTCAGCAAATACAATATTGCAGGACTCGGCAAACCCTTGCTCCAGATTCAATGTCCCATGCCCATGCTCCTTCCAGCAGGACAGACCATATTTTCCCCATTCGCCACCACAATGGAAAGTCTCCCCTTTGGATACAGCGTGATATTCCAACGCGGCGGCGGCTGTAACGATTTTGAATATGGAACCAGGCACAGCCCCCTGCACGGCACGATTTGCCCAAGCCGTTTGTTTGGGGTCCACATGCTGCGGATTATAGAACGGAGCCGAAACCATCGCACGTACGTCTGCATTCGCCGCATCCAGCACAACGATAGCCCCTTCCTTCATACCGGACTTCCTCACCATCTGCTCTATCCCTTGCTGCAAATCGATATTTATCGTCGTCTCCGCACGCAATGGATAGTGTGTATTCGCGGGTGCAATCACGCGTGGCTGGATATCCGGAATAACCTCTCCTGAACCTGTAACCATGCGTGTTAACAGGGTAGGTCCAATGCCCATCAATAAAGGTTCCATTGTTCTTTCCAGCCCAGCTGCTCCAGATTTCATGGCAAAAGGCTGCTTCACCTCATTTTTATGACGCGACTGTGCGTTCGGGAATTCAGGCTGTTCAGCAAGATAACCCAACCATTGCATGCCTGTAGCGGCTTGTCCATAACGTGTCATAAGAGGATACACACTCGCTCCGTCTGTCTTCAATTCACGTAGTCGGGCAACCTGAGACTCAGTCAATGGGTTCGGCTGGTTGGCACCTGCAGTCCAGAAGTGGGGTGCGTTCCCTTGATTCCATTCCTTTTGTAACGAATTCACATCAGTATGTAAGAGAGCCGCCAATTCCTTAACTTCCGATTTTGTGGATGGGTATGAATGACTTGTTTGATCTGGATGCGGAAAAAGGACCAACCCCCATTCCAGCTTACCTGTTAGGGGCCGCCCTTTGTAATCGATAAACTGTCCTCGTCCCGTATCCAATACCACTCCACGCTCTCGCTGCAATACGGACATCTCACGAACGGTACGTTGAAATCCTGGCATCGTGCGATTGATTTGAACGACTTGAACCCAAGCCAAACGAATCATCAGCAAAGAAAATAAACCCGTAAAAAGAATACATGCAATATAAATGCGCCGCTTCAGTTGTACTTGCATCAGACCACCCCGTTCAGCGTTTTGGCATAGTATTCTTCATTCGGAATGGAATTATCCGGTAACAAGAAGAAAACCTGTCCCTTATTAGGGACAGGCTTTCAAACAGCTTCGAATTAGACTGTAAAGCGAGACAATGTATCTTTCAATTCTGTTGATACATTCTCCAGTTTTGCTGACAAATTCACCAGTTGGTTGCTGATATTTTGTTGTTCACTGCTCAAGGAGGCAACTTCCTGGGATGTTGCAGATGATTGTTCAGCTACTGCGCTGACATTACTCATCGCTTCGGACAACGTTCCTTGAGATTGATTCAAATCTCCGATTGAGCCAGTGACCATGCTCAGACTCTCAACAAACGCACCCATTTGTTGCTGCACTGAAGCAAATATTACATTAGTATCTTTTACGGCATCCATCTGTTCCTTGAATAACGGATACGCTGCAGACAATTGATCCACTGTCTCATTCATTTCGGTCATAATCTTGTCGGTAATGTCGCCGACCATATCAATGGACTGTCTGGATTGTTCAGCCAACTGGCGAACCTCATTCGCGACCACCATGAATCCACGTCCAGCTGTACCGGCACGAGCGGCTTCAATGGTTGCATTCAAGGAAAGAATGTTCGTTTGCTTGGTAATATTTTGCATGACGTCAAGCACCTTCAGAACAGAGGACGTACTGTCTTTCAAGGAATCCACCTTGTTTACCAACGCACCGATCATTTCTTCTGTCTTCTGCGTTTTGGTCATCAACTGATTCAGATGCTGTGTACCTGTCTGACTAGATTTCTCTACATGACGGGCTGAATCACCCATTTGTTCATTCGCGGCAACCACACTCTCCATCTGACGGGAGATATTGTCGGTCAATTCATTTCCACGCTCTGCTTCTGTTGCCAGACTACTTGCTCCACCTGCAATTTCTTCAGTGGCTACGGCAATCTCGGAAGCAGAGACTGCTGTTTTCTTGGACGCACTGCTCAGCTCAGAAGCCGTATCCAATACTTCCTGTGCAGAACGGTTGGTTTGCTCCACGAGTTTCGTAATTTGCTCCATCATCAGATTGAATGCAGCCGATAATTGACCAATTTCATCCTGGGAGCTATAAGGTGTACGCACCTTGAGGTTCCCTTTTGCCCCTTCTTGCATCAGATCTTTCAATTTACCCATTGGACGGGCAATCATGCGAACCATCCAAATACCGATCAGAATCGCAATAGCCGCATCAACCAATGCCATCCACAGGGTCAACGTCAGAATACCCTTAGCATCTTTCACCAGAATAGATGTTGGAACCATCCCGATCAGTTTCCAATCGGATGAATCCATGGTGCTATATGAAGCCAGCATATTGGTTGAATTTCCATCCACCGTATACTCCGTATTCGTGCTGCCGGATTTTTCTTTCAACTCTTTAACAAAAGTCAAATCCGTATCTTTCCCTGTACGATCAGCAATCGTTGAAGCTACAACCTTGTTGTCCGGAGCAATGAGTTGAAGAACTGAGCCTTCACCCAAGTCAAGAGATTTCAATTGCTGCTCCAGAACCTCCAATTTCAATTCAATGATTAACACATAGGACTGGGTAGTCCCTTGCAGGTTTTTCATCGAACGGGCAATGCGGAACGTGGGTGTGCTGCCATCCTCTTTGGCTTCTGTTGGCAGCCAGCGATATCCACCCGCCTGAACCAATTCATCATACCAACCTTCTTTACGGATGTCGCCCATGGCAGAGCTGTTGCTTCCTGTACCCATTATCGATTTTGTTTCGTCTGTCGGCACAAGATAAATCGCTTCCATAGATTTATTCGTAAAAGCAATATTCGACAATTGTTTGTTGATGGAGCTTGAATTCACAAACGTATCATATGCCGACAAATTCTTATCAGACATTTTCTGAAGCAAGGACTGCATTTCCGGATCGAAGAAAATTTGAGTGGATGTATCTACAAACCGCTCCAGAATAATGTCCATTTTTTGCTTGGTTTGTTCAATCGTTTCCTGATTTGATCGGGATGCATTCTTCTCAATCGTATCCTTGGCTTTCGCATAGGATAATAGACCCAAACTAACGACAAAGATCATGATGCCCGCAAAAAAGATCAAAAACAGCTTAACGCCTACCGATTTAACGGGATTAGCCTTCTTAATCTGTGTAAACGTTGTTCCCCCAATATTTTTCCAGTCCTGCTTTTTCAATTGGGTTTTCGTTTTGTTCCATCCCGACTTCAGCTTACTCCCGTCCAATTTAAAGGGCTTTTGGCCTGGAGTATCCCCTGTCTTACTCTTAACACCTTTTTCTTTCTTCACTTTCTGAACCTTCTCGGGCTTAACCTTCTCGGGTTTTGTCAATTCTTCCCCACTGTCATTCTGCTTCTTTTGAACCAATCCCATTCACCTGCCAGTAATTTACTTGTTGGATTTTTCTTTCTCTCCCCTATAAATATGTAGTATTCGACAGCTTTCTCCTTTCCCCTCTCATTTTTTCGAAATTTATTACAACTTTTTTCCTATTTTTCTATAAAAAAAAGACCCCCATATACCGATATACGGAGGTCGAATTTGTAAATTTTATAACACTATATTGTTAAATCATAGCATTATTTTGTTAAAAACTAGGCATTTGAACCTATTTCTTTTTTCTCATCATATCAAAGTAGGAAACAGGTTGATTCACCTTCATTTTTACACGCTGTAACGGGTGACGGGCTGCATCGATCACGTTGCCGTCTTCATCCTGCAATTCCCCAACTACCTGTTTGAAAAAGTGGCCGCCCGGACCGAAAAATTCGATTTCCTGTCCTGGCTTGAAATGATTGCGCTGTTGAATGGTCGCCATTCCTGTAGTCGCATCATAGTCCATAACCAATCCGGCAAAGTCGAAAGGTACCGCTTTTTCTTCCGGTTCATAGATGTGATCCTCATGATCCGGTGTATCATAGAAAAATCCGGTATTCAGTGGACGATTCGCTGCCTTGTTCATTTCCTCTACCCACTCAGGCTTCAATACATAGTTCTCCGGGTCAGCCATATAAGAATCGATGGCTTGACGATATACGTTAACCACGGTAGCCACATAGTGAATGGACTTCATGCGTCCCTCGATTTTGAAACTATCCACACCGACATCAATCAGCTCAGGAATATGCCCAATCATGCACAGATCCTTCGAACCCATGGAAAAAGAATTGTCCTGCTCCTGGAATAGGGGCAGCTGGTTCTCTCCCAATTTGAATGGTGCAGGTGCCTGCATTTGCATTTCTTCTTCGCTGACCCACACGGTATCTTCGCGGGCATCTTCAAACAGATCATACTTCCAGCGGCAGGATTGGCAGCAGCCACCCCGGTTGGAGTCCCGATCCGTAAAATGGTTGGACAACACACAACGTCCGGAATATGACGAGCACATCGCTCCATGAATAAAAGCTTCGATCTCGATATCCACATTGGCCTTGATTTCTTCAATTTCTTCAAAGCTGGTCTCACGTCCGAGAACGACGCGTGGGAGCCCTTCATCCTTCCAGAACTTCACAGCTTGCCAGTTCAGAGTGGATTGTTGTGTGCTCAAATGCACTTCCAGCCCCGGTACGGCACGCTGAGCCACTTCAATAATTGCGGGATCTGCTACGATAATCGCTGCAATTCCTGCATCATACAAGTTTTGCAAATATGCTTGAATGCCTTCGATATCCTCATTATGCGCATAAATATTGGTTGCCACGAAAACCTTGGCTCCATATTTTTTGGCAAATTCCACACCTTCACGCATTTCCTCAAAGCTAAAGTTATCCGCGTTGGAACGCAATCCGTATGCCTGTCCACCGATATACACAGCATCTGCACCATAATGGATAGCAAATTTAAGCTTTTCCAGATTGCCCGCCGGAGCAAGTAGCTCCGGTTTGTCCAGACGGTTACGTTTACCCGAGAACTTCCGCTGTACCGCCACTGTTTCCATGTTGTTCACCTCGTCTATTAATACACCTGTTCTTTATAGAAAAATCCAAACGACAATTCCCGCTCAGGGTCCTGCAATTGACGCACCTCGTCCAGCCATTCTTCACAAAATACATAAGCATCGGCATCAGCTGCATAACTGTCCAGAGCTATACGGTATGCACGTACAACAGCTTCGTTATACGCAAGCGGTTTTAATATGCCTTCGATTTTGAAGCTGTGTACACCAGCCTCCATCAACAGATGAAGATCCTCAAGAATACAGATATCCTCCGAGCTCATGATGTGAGTTCCGTTCACATCTTCATAGATCGGGAATTTCTCATCCCGCCGTTCGGCCTCAATCAGAAATAAACCACGCTCTTTACCCAAATGCCCTTCTACTGGGCGCCCCTGATGGGACATATAACTTTGCACCAGACTCCGTTTGGAATGATAAATGTTCGTCATGCCATGTACCTGCACCTGAGCTTCCACCTTCAGAAATGGAACCATCTCTGTCAGCTCGTCCATATTCAGCTCCCGAGCAAGCACAACTCGACTCGCGCCTTTGGTTCCCCAGTAGTTGGCTGTTGCATAGTTGGTCGATGTCATCTCAGCGTTCCAGTGCAGCTGGATATGGGGAGCAAACTCCTTAATAGCGGCGAGCACAGATGGGTCGTTGAACTCCACCCCATGCACACCGATTTTACCCAATGCTTGAACATATTCAGGTAATTCCTTTAGCAGCTCGTTGGACATCAGATTGTTCATGGACACGTATACACGAGCCTGATGTTTCGCTGCAATGGCAGCGACCTCTGCTGTTTCATCTAAACTGAAGCTTCCGGGAAGACGCATGCCGAAGCGATCATCCCCAATTAACAAAGCATCTGCTCCTGCTCGGAGCAGCACCTCTGCTTCTTTCACATTTGCCGCCGTAACGAGCAGTTCATGTTTCGTACTCATATACATCCCCTCCGCTTATTGCGCAGCCTTACTTTTGGCTATATTTTGCTGATGTTCCTTATACGTTTTGGCAAACAGATGTCCAAAAGTACCGTCCTTCTTGGTCACATAGAACAGGTAATCCGAAGCTTCCGGTTCCAACGCTGCCTCAATGGATGCCAGACTTGGACTAGCAATCGGTCCTGGTGGCAGCCCTTTGTTCAGATACGTATTATAGGGGCTCTGTACCTTCAGATCCTTGAAAAGCAATCTTGCCTTCGGCTTATCCAATAAATACTGTACTGTCGCGTCGATCTCCAGTTTCATATTCTGCTTGATCCGATTATAGACCACACCTGCAACAAGCGCCCGTTCCTGATCTACCACGACTTCTCTCTCGACAAGCGATGCGATCGTTAATACTTCATGCAAAGACAGGTTTCTCTCCTTGAGTTTGGACGCCAAATCAGGGATAGAATCAACCTTGGTCTGGAATTCCTCAAGCATTCGCTGCATGACCTCTTGAGTAGAACTTCCCTCTTTGAGCTCATACGTCTCCGGGAACAGGTACCCCTCCAGCACATATCGCAGTTCTTCATCCACTGGAATGTCCTTGATAATGTCGATATCAAAAGCAGATGGATCATTCGCAAGCTTGATAAATTCCTCACGATCTACAATTCCTTCAGCAGATAGTTTGTCTGCCATTTGTAATACTGTATATCCCTCAGGAATCGTAAACTTGACCATGGATTCAGGCACAACTTCACCGTTACTCAGCTTAGTAATAATCTCATCGTATGACACACCTGGATTTAAGGAATATGTACCTGCCATAAAATTCGATCCCTGTTTCTTCCATTTCAGGTATCCCTTAAAAGCTAAACCACTCCGAATCAGACCTTCCTGCTCCAACTGGTCCGCAATTTTGGAAGTCCCTGACCCGCTCTTGATCTCGAAAACGATCGGTTCTGTGGATGCTTGTACCGGACGCATCATGTTCCAGACATATACGCCTGCGCCTCCGGCAACCACCACGATGATAAGCAGAAAGATTAGTATCGCTTTTCCTTTCAAAAAAGACACAACTCCTTTACACAACCAAAAAGAGCGGACTTCTCCGCCCTTCCGGTTTCTTCAATTTGAAGCTGATTCATCAATCTTCGTCAATGGGGAGTGTACACTCATCATACAATTCTGAGATGTTCTCCCACTCATCATCATCGTCAATCGTAACTAATTCCGGCATGATCTGGCCTTCACTTCCCGGTAAAACCCGCAAAAGTTCAACTTCGTCATAAGGACGTAATGAACTGCGGAGCACCGCATACTGCTGGCCCTTCACTTCAAACTCAGCCAGCAGGTCATACGGATGCGATTTACCGTTCTCTTCTTCCAGCTCAACGTGAGCACCAAAAGCCAGACGCAGCGAATCTGTCCATTTCAAGTCTTCGCGGCTGTATTCTGTCATTTAGTTCGCTTCCTCTTCATCTTCTGCAAGAAATGTATTAAACGTCTCCTCGACGATATCCCATTCGGCATCATCTTGGATGACGAAAAGTTTAATATCGTCGCCCTCTTCTTCATAACGGAATGCATAGACATCCGTCTCTCCATCTTCGGGTTCAACCGGAGCAACCATCATGTACTTGGCCTCCGAACCGTCCACTTCGAATTTCATGATGACTTCGAATTCCTCTTCATTACCCTCGTCATCCGCAATGTAAATAATCTCCGATTCTTCTTCCATACCCAGTTGATCTTCAGCCATTGTTGATCCCCCTCACCTTTTACTATTGGCATCCAAATAATTTTGCAAAATCAAGCTTGCGGCCATTTTGTCCACAACCTGCTTGCGTTTTTTGCGACTGACATCCGCTTCAAGCAACGTTCGTTCTGCTGCCATGGTTGTCAGTCGTTCATCCCAAAGGTGAACAGGTAAATTCAGTTCGCCCCGCAGGCGTTCGGCAAAAGCGATGCATATTTCACCACGCGGCCCTACGGTGCCGTTCATGTTTTTGGGAAGTCCGACAACAATCTCGCCGATCTCATGCTCACGCACAAGCTCCGCAATCCGAGCGAACTCACCTTCATCCCGGCGGCGTTCAAGTACTTCCAATCCCTGGGCAGTCCAACCGAAGGCGTCACTAGCGGCAACTCCGATTCTTCGGTCCCCATAATCCAAACCTAATATTTTCATCCATGCTCTCCCATCCTCAAGCCTGCTCAGGTCGAACCATATTCGCCTTCTCAAGCTTCAGGCTGTCTTCTGTCGGTTCATTTCCCGCTGCCTGCATAGCTGCATCACAGCGGAAGCGATGTACATTACCGGTGATTGGCCAGATAAGAACGAACAAGCTCTTCAATCAGCTCATCGCGCTCTTTTTTACGGACCAGACTGCGTGCATTGTTGTGACGAGGGATGTATGCGGGGTCTCCAGAAATCAGATACCCGACAATCTGGTTAATAGGATTATACTCCTTATCCACCAGTGCATCATATACCGTGAGAAGAATCTCTTTGGAGGATGCTTCCTGCTCGTCGGCTTTCACATTAAATTTAACCGTCTTATCCATGGAGTCCATTGATGACACCTCGCTCCTGCATGAACATGGGGACCATGTCCTGCCGAATTGATTTCTGCTTATATAATAACATATTCTGACTGCCACAAGTAAACAAAGGATAAGCCAATTGTGTTTTTTGCTTGTCCTTTACTGGCTTCAGCATATTGCATCATTCAGTTCCACTCGCTCTCGGGTACAAAAGTTGGACGGGAAGAAGCCTCCCGATCCAACCTCCATATAAACGAACAGAACCATTTCGAACTATATTTTGGCGTTTGAAAGCCACTCGTTCGATTTATGCAGTATGCCCGCTAACCAATGAAACCGCCAGTTTCAACGCTTCATCCAGCTTGCTTGCGTCCTTGCCTCCGGCTTGCGCCATATCAGGACGTCCGCCACCTCCGCCGCCGCATACTGCCGCAACTTCCTTGACGATTTTACCTGCATGCAGCCCTTGTTTTACTTGTTCAGCAGGTACAGCTACAACGAAATTCACTTTGCCGTCCGCTGGAGCACCCAATACGAGTACCGCGTTAGGCAATTTTACTTTCAACTCATCTGCCACTGTACGCAGTGCATCCATGTTCGGAGCATCTACGCGCGCTGCCAGCAATTGTGTATTTCCTGCTTGTACTACTTGATCAGTCAATTGACCAGCTTCCATGGCACTCAGCTTACTTTGTAAGGATTCAGTCTCTCTGGCCGCTTCTTTCAGTTGCAGGTTCAGACCTTCAATCCGTTTAGGTACATCAGCCACATTTGCTTTGAGCAGTGCTGCTGATTGCTTGAGCAGTTCCAACTGGCTTTCCACATAAAGATACGCGCCACGGCCAGTCACAGCTTCGATCCGACGTACGCCGGAGCCGATTCCGCTCTCGCTCACCAGCTTGAAGATACCGATCTCTGATGTATTGTTTACGTGACAGCCGCCACAAAGTTCCAAACTATAGTCTCCGACTTGTACTACACGTACGATATCCCCGTATTTTTCACCGAACAGTGCCATTGCGCCCATTTCTTTGGCTTCATCAATAGCTTTCAGTTCAATGTTTACGTTCAGACGATTCCAGATCTGTTCGTTCACCTGACGCTCGATCTCCGTTAATTCTTCCGGCGTAATGCTGCCGAAGTGCGAGAAGTCAAAGCGCAGACGTTGAGGCTCTACGAGTGATCCTGCCTGATTGACATGCGTTCCGAGCACATCTTTGAGCGCTTTGTGCAGCAAATGGGTTGCGGTATGGTTTTTGATAATATCGCCACGTTTGGATGCATCCACTTCAGCTTTAATCACATCACCTACACGCAGTTCACCGGACTCTACCGTCACCAGATGTACATGCTGTCCCAGCGGAGCTTTGAACAGGCCCTGCACTTTCGCCGTTACACTGGCTCCGCGCAGCAAGCCCTGATCACTCACTTGTCCGCCACTTTCTGCATAGAACGGAGTCTTGTCAAGGATGACCTGGCATGTCTGTCCTTCGCTTACGGAGTCTACCAATGCGTCACCAGCAACGATGGCTACCACTTTTGCTTCCGTCAACAGGTCATTATAACCAACAAACTCGCTTTTAACCTCCAGATCAGCAAGTGGTCCACCTTGAACTTTCATGCTCTCGTTCTCTTGACGCCCTGCACGTCCTAGCTCACGCTGCTTCTGCATGGAAGCATCAAAACCTTCGCGATCTACCGTCAGACCATGCTCTGCTGCATAATCTTCTGTCAGGTCAAACGGGAAACCGTACGTATCATACAGTTTGAACGCTTCAGGCCCGCTAATAACCGTACGTCCTTCGGACTTGGCTGTGCCGCTGATATCCGCAAGAATAGCCAGACCATCTGTGAGTGTTTCGTGGAAACGTTCTTCCTCGGTTTTGATCACTTTGGCGATAAACTCCTGTTTGTCCACGACTTCCGGGTAGTACATCCCCATCACTTCACCAACAGTCGTTGTCAGTTCATACAGGAATGGACGGTCAAGTCCCAGTACTTTTCCGTAACGTACGGCACGACGGAGCAAACGGCGAATGACATATCCGCGTCCTTCATTGCTTGGCAGAACGCCATCACCTACAGCAAAAGCAACGGTACGGATATGATCGGCAATGACTTTCAGTGCAACGTCAATCTCTACGCTGTCGTTATATTTCACACCCGCAAGAGCGGCTGTTCTCTGAATCATTGGTTGAAACAGGTCTGTGTCGAAGTTGGAATCCACATTTTGCAGAATGGAAGCAAAACGCTCCAAACCTGCACCTGTATCAATATTTTTATTAGGAAGCGGTGTGTAGCTACCGTCCTTGTTATGGTTGAACTGGGAGAATACCAGATTCCATACTTCCAGATAACGTTCGTTTTCCCCACCTGGATACATTTCAGGATCACTCATGTCGTTTCCATAAGCTTCGCCGCGGTCATAGAAGATCTCGGTACAAGGCCCACACGGGCCTTCGCCGATATCCCAGAAGTTTTCATCCAATTTAATGATACGCTCAGCAGGTAGTCCCACTTTTTCGTTCCACAGTTTGAATGCTTCCTCATCTTCCGGATATACCGTAACGGACAGGCGCTCCGGATCGAATCCGATCCACTCTTTGCTGGTCAAGAATTCCCACGCCCATGTTACGGTCTCTTCCTTGAAGTAATCTCCAATAGAGAAGTTGCCGAGCATTTCGAAGAACGTATGGTGACGACGCGTTTTACCGACATTTTCAATATCATTTGTACGAATACATTTTTGGGAGTTGGCGAGACGCGGGTTCTCCGGTTTCTCCCGACCGTCAAAATACGGTTTCAACGGCGCCATACCTGCATTGATCCAAAGAAGGGATGGATCATTATGAGGTACAAGCGATGCGCTTGGCTCGATTTTGTGACCTTTACTTGCAAAAAACTCTATCCACTTGGACCGGATTTCACTGGCTTTCATACTGGATGCCCCCATTAAATTATAATAGTCCGTTGCGTATTCGCTCCGGTTGGTCAACATTGTTTTTGTAAAAAGAAACACAAAAAACGCCCCTGAATAATCAGGGACGATGTTATCGCGGTACCACCCTGGTTATTGCTGTTCATCCGCAGATAAACAAACAATCTCCTCGTTGATGCGAAATAACGGTCGCTCCCGGCAGGGTTGTCCTGCACTCCGAAATCAGCTTTCCGCCGCTTCAACTTTCAAGACTCTTCCAGCCATCGGGCTCAGATTACATCTGATCCGAAGAAGTCTATTCTCTGAGGAAAGGAACCCTCGGCGTACTTCATTTCATCATCGATTTCTTGTTCTAAACATACCCCTCCATTATATCGATATGCCTATATGGTGTCAACGCACCCTTTTGGATCAGACTGTTGCTGTGATCAGTCCGTTCTTCGTTTGATGTAATAGGCAAAAAAGTGCTGCACAATGACTTTCAGAACAGCAAAAACCGGCACCGCAAGAATAAGACCTACTATGCCCGCCAGTTCGCCTCCCACTAGGAGCGCGAAGATAATCGACAACGGATGCAAATGCAGCGTCCGCCCTACCACCTGAGGGGAGATGACGTTGCTCTCCAGGACCTGGCACAGTGTGTTCACAATGACAACGAAGAGCACCATTTTGAACGATACCGTAGAAGCCATCACCACCGCAGGAGCTGCTCCCAGAAACGGGCCAAGATAAGGCACGATGTTAAATACAGCGACAATGCTGGCGAGCAGCAGTGCATAAGGCATATCAATGACGATGTAACCGATATACGCAAAGATGCCCACAATCACACAGACGATAAATTGTCCGCGAATATAGTTTCCCAAGGCCGTATCTATCTCTTTCATCACCGAAACAATGGCCTTACGCCGTGAGCGGGGCAGGTACGCCACAATCGTACGCTCGAATACCTCAAAATCTTTTAACATATAGAAAATGAGAAATGGCACGATAAACACGTTGAACAATACATTAATGGTTGTCCCGATATTATCCATCAGCTTCGTGATGCCTTGGGTCAGCCGATCCTCCATCTGGAAAAACCAGCTGTTCATACCTGTGCGCACACTTGGCGGCATTAATTTGTGATCCATATTGTTCATCAGACTCTGGGCACGCATCGACAGCTCAGGCATATGCTCGTTGAGTTCCTCCAACTGTTCAATCAACACCGGAATGACATTCATCAGGATGACTGCGATGCAGGTGAGGAAAAAAGCATAGATTAACAGCACGGCAATGGTTCGAGGGACTTTGCGCCCTCCCAGCATGCTTACAATCGGATTGAGCACATAGGATATGATGAGGGCCACGATAAATGGTGCCAGCACTGTTTTCAAAAATCCATATATATGAAGCAGCAATGGCCGCAGCAGCCAGATAAAGTACAGAATAATCAATCCGAGTAGCAGCCAGATGGCATAACGGAACAGCTTGTTTTTGGTTAATTGCTCCACTTGCATCTCTCCCTTTTGGACTGGCTCTGAAAGTCAGTATATGTAAGGAAGGGAATATTTATTAACGCACAAAAAAAGCGCCCCCTTCATGATGAAGGAGACGCATCTTGTGATCCGGGTTAGCATATATTCATACAAGTTCCCTTGAACCACTATGTAACCGCAGCTATATACAACTGTCATCATTTTATGACAGCATTCAATGACAGTCTTTGTCATGAAACCGCATATAGAAGAAGTTATGCTGCTTATTAAGAAGAAGCATGAAGATGAGGGAAGTCTTGCGGCAGCTCTTCCCCGAAGAACAGATCATCGAGGGAACTGAGCGTGCCGTCTTCTTCCACTTGGTATACAGACATTTTCTCACCGTTCACTGTTAATTCGATAAAGCATCCCCAGCAATAAAACTGGTGGGAACCAATTTTCCCAATATCTTTGGAACTACAGTTTGGACATTTCATATTCATTCACCTATCCATTAACAGAATGAATGGCATTTTCCAAGCGCTGTTCACTCAGCGGCGGCACCATAATGGCACTTTCCCCAATAGACATATCGCTTGTACATGGCAGCCATTTGCGGCCCTCAATCAAATCGGACACAAAACCGTCCGTAATTTCAATCCCTATTATTGTATTTCCCAACTCCTGGTCAAAATAAACATCAGAGACACGTCCAAGCAGCAAACCTTCTTCGGTGAGCACGGACATCTCCTTCAATTTAGACTGGCCGAGGAGGTACGTGTGTTTTATGTCGTCGGCTCCCGTTTTGCGGACAGCCTGTTGATTACGGATCATGACGGCATCTTCGCCGTAGGCAACGATATCTTGCCACTGCACGATTTTGACATGACTGGTAAACAGGCCTTTGTTTTCAAGTTCAATGCCTTCAATTTTCCAATCGTCATTCACAATGAAATCCTGGATTTTACCGACCTGCTTCCCATCCTCAACGTCAAAAACGGCAAGTCCGATCATTTCCTGAAGCTTCATCGCAGGGTCCCCCTCATCTTCTTATCATTAAATAGTCGCGGCGCTATTGCTAGGTATGCCCAAAGTTGATGAGTGGCAATCAGACGCCGACCATCAAAACCGCTTCTATCCAACCGATGAAATGGAACTTCTTCCCTCCTTCTGTTCCATGTGCAAAGAGCCCCTTAGGCTCTATTACGCAGTCGCCCCAGAATGGTTCCAATTTTTTCGGCGGTTATCATGATTTCTTCCGTAGTATTACCCAACCCCCAGCTAAAACGAATCGCGGAATCCAAAAATGTCTCGGACAGCTTCATCGCTTTGAGCACATGGGATACTTCGAGGGAACCGGAAGTACAGGCCGAACCACTCGCAACTGCGATGCCTTCCATATCCAGATTCATGAGCATCGTCTCTGTGGATACTTCCGGAAAGCTGATGTTCAAGATATTAGGCAACGTAAATTCCGGATGTCCGTTGACGTGAAAATGCTCCGACCCTACATGCTGCTCCAGTTGTTCCAGAAGTAATGATCGCAATGCCAGGTCATGTTCACGGCGCGCCTCCGCCTGTTCTCCTGATATTTTCAACGCCTCCGCAAAGCCAGTGATCCCCGCAATATTCTCGGTACCTGCACGTCTTTGCCGTTCCTGAAGGCCACCATGAGATCTCGCTTCCAACACAATTCCGCGCCGTACGTAGAGTGCACCCACGCCTTGAGGACCATTAATTTTATGAGCAGAGAAGCTGATCATATCCACAGGCAGTTCCTTGCAGGAAATTTCCTGAGTGCCAAGAGCCTGAACTGCATCGGTATGGAACAAAATATCATGTTGACGAGCCAACTCACCAATTTCGCGGATGGGCTGAATCGTGCCAACTTCATTATTAGCGTACATCATGGTGATCAGCACTGTATCTGGCCGGATAGCATCTTTCAGCTCTTCCAGACGTATTCTTCCGTATTCATCTACAGGCAAATAGGTCACGTCATAGCCTTGCCGCTCCAGTTCCTGACAAGTATGCAGTACCGCATGATGTTCAACAGATGTTGTAATGATGTGCCGTCCCCGTTCTTTTCTCGCTGAAACTGCGCCAAATATCGCCAGATTGTCACTTTCCGTGCCGCCTCCGGTAAAGACGAGTTCATCTGGGAAGCAATCCAAAGACGCCGCAATGACATCCCTTGCTCCACTGACGGTACGTTTGGCTTCACGCCCAAAGGCATGAATACTTGATGCATTGCCGTATTGCCCTGTCATCACTTTCATCATCGCTTCCGCGACTTGTGGGTGCATAGGTGTCGATGCGGCGTGATCCAAATATATTCTTTTCATTGATTTCACCCCGTTATATGTTGGACTTCCATCTTTTCATGTTGTGTAATTGAAAATTTAAACCAATGCTATTGTGTCGCATCTTCGTGTATAATGTTTAATATCCATTCAAAAAGGAGAGATCGGCATGAGTGACCAGGTTCTCAGTCAAATTCTGAATCAGCTTCAACAAATGGACAAGCGTTTTGACAACATCGATGGACGGCTTGAAAAGATTGAAGACAGGCTTGATACCGTGGATGGCAGGTTGGATACCATGGATAGCAGGCTTGGTACCATGGATCGCAGGCTGGATACCATAGATGGCAGACTTGACGCCATCGAGGAACAAACCAAAACCATTCCTCTGCTCCAGCAGACCGTTCTGGAGACACTGGAAGTTACCAAACGTCTTGAAGCTTCACAGATCACGTTTGAACGTAAAGTAAATGCCGAATTGAACACCCATCAGCACAGCATTGATATTTTGAACCGTCGTCAATTGCGTATGGAAGCAGATATAGAAGCACTCAAGCGTCGCTAGATTCTCGAATTTCTGACTACATTATTCCGGAAGGGAAACCTCCAAAACGGTTTCTTCTTCAGCACATGATTACATAAATCCTGTTCATCACAGGCTATTCTAGAATTAGAAGAATCACAATGTAGCTTGTTGCACGGCTAAAGCCCCCAATATGGGGGCTTTAGTGTGTCATCTGAGATGTTCATCATCAACTATGTTAGATATAGAACATATAGCTGTCTTTTTGTTCCTGATCCTGGAATGTAATCAGATCCTTCAGCGTTGTTGAATCCAGTACTTCTGCAATGCTATCACGGATGCGCAACCACAAGTCGCGCTTCGCCGGATCATCTTCCTCCGTGAAATCTACTGGGGAGATTGGACCTTCCAGTACACGAATCACATCCCCTGCCGTTACGGTAGCAGGATCGCCTGCCAGAATGTAACCGCCGTAGGCGCCACGGATACTTTTGACCAGTCCTGCATTACGCAGGGGAGCGATCAATTGCTCCAGATAATGCTCCGAGAGCTGGTTGCGCTCGGCAATACTTTTCAAAGATGTCGGGCCTTCGCCTGTTCTGGCTGCCAGCTCCATCATGATTGTGAGCCCATAACGGCCCTTTGTCGATATTTTCAAAGGAGTCACCTCTTTCCATTTTCGAAAAAACAAGTTGTGAAACATAAAATAACAGGATGTGGTCCAAGACCGTCTTTCCAGGATCCGCCACAGCGGGATATGAAAAATACAGGCCTAGTCCTGCTAATCCTCCGTATTCCGATCATAACCCTCAGCTAATGTTAACATATCTGCATGCTTTATGGAAAAGAAAGATTGACGAAATTCCAAAATGTGCGCCTGTGGTGGACACTATCCAAAATTGGCCGGGTGTATCGTAACTTGAGTCCGGTTATGCTAGAATAGAAACGAAACACATTTATATAGAGAAATGGTGATAACGATGTCCAAAACAATTGAAAATACACGGGTCGTCGTTGGCATGTCCGGGGGTGTCGATTCTTCCGTCACCGCACTGCTGCTAAAGGAGCAGGGTTACGATGTCATCGGCATTTTCATGAAAAACTGGGATGACACGGACGAGTTCGGCCACTGTACCGCTGAAGAAGATTCAGAGGACGTACGCCGGGTTTGCGAACAGATCGGCATTCCTTACTACACTGTCAACTTCGAGAAAGAATACTTTGATAAAGTATTTTCCTATTTCCTTGATGAATATAAGTCGGGTCGAACTCCGAATCCGGATGTCATGTGTAATCGTGAGATCAAATTCGGCGAATTCCTGAACAAAGCACTGGATCTCGGCGCTGACTATGTGGCTACAGGCCACTATGCTCGCCTCATTGAAGAAGATGGAACGTTCAAACTGCTGCGCGGTGTGGACAGTAACAAAGACCAAACATACTTCCTCAATGCACTGAATCAGAACCAGCTGTCCAAAGCCATGTTCCCGATTGGTCATCTGCCTAAACCGGAAGTGCGCAAGATTGCAGAAGCGGCTGGCCTGTACACCGCGAAGAAAAAAGATAGCACAGGTGTGTGCTTCATCGGCGAGCGCAACTTCAAAGAGTTCCTGAGCAACTATCTCCCTGCCAAAGGCGGAGACATGGTTGATATTGCAACCGGAGAAGTGAAGGGCCGTCATGATGGTCTGATGTACTATACGCTTGGACAGCGTCAGGGTCTCGGCATTGGCGGTTCCGGTAATGGTGAACCCTGGTTCGTGGCAGACAAGGATCTGGAGAAAAATCAACTGCTTGTCGTTCAAGGCGATGCACATGCAAGCCTGTATTCAACCGGTCTGACTGCAACAGGTGTAAACTGGATCGCAGGTGCAGCACACATGCCTAACGTACCATTCCGTTGTACCGCCAAATTCCGCTATCGTCAGCCGGATCAGGGTGTAACCTTGACATGGCAGGAAGATGGCAGCGTGGATGTACAGTTTGACCAACAGCAAAAAGCGATCACGCCTGGTCAAGCCGTTGTGTTTTATGATGGAGATGTGTGTCTCGGCGGGGGCACGATTGATCAGGTTCAAAAAGTGCCTGTACCGGCGCTGTAATAGATTCAATGACAGAAATGAATCCATCCCCATATGGATTTTGCACAATACCCTGTATTCCTATAACAAAAGCCATCTTTCATGTATACCATGACGGATGGCTTTTTTCCTTCTTTTTCCTGCAAAAAAAATAATTATCTTCACTTATGCAGCCAGCCACACTCCTGCAAAAGAGGCCGCAACCCCCAGCAGTACCGAACTGGTGACGTATATAACTGCTCTTGAGTAACGTTCCTGCCCAAGCAGACCAAGGGTTTCATATCCAAACGTAGAGAATGTGGTATACGCTCCGCAAAATCCAGTACCCACTATCACCCAGACTGCGTCCGGGATTGAAGCTGACTGATGCCAGCCATAGAGCAGTCCAAGTAACAGAGAACCACTGATATTAATGACCCATGTCCCCCATGGGAAGGCCGTTCCGAGTGAACCGGATATGCATCGACCCAAACTGTAGCGAAGCACCGCACCCAGCATTCCTGCAAGACCAATCCAGATGATCAAGGTGCAACACCGTCCTGCGTCGGTTTACCCAGCATTCGCTGACCAACCTTAATCCCCAATACACACAGTAATAACCCTGCGAGTATACTCACAACGAGGTATATAACAGCCTTCCCCCACATTCCTCCTTCAGATAAACGGACCACATCGAGAGTAAAGGTGGAGAAGGTGGTGAAGGCCCCGGTAAACCCCGTTCCAATCGCAAGACGAAGTTGAGGCGTTATTTTACCTGGAACAGCTATGGTGAAAAACCAACCCAAAAACAGGCTCCCGATGGCGTTGATCAGCAGCACTGCCCAAGGAAAGCCTTCATTGGCTGCTGGCATCCATAACTGTATCCCATATCGGCATAATGTACCCAAAATTCCGCCGATTCCAATATAGAAAATTTCTTTCATTGTTCAAGCATCTCCCGGGTCATCGATCTTACAGTTCTCTGCGCCGCTGCTGGTTTAGACGAATCTTGGATTCATTGCCTTGTTCCGTTGCTTCATAGAAAATGCGGATTGTAATATGAAGTGCGACACCTACTGGAAATAAATAAAAAAGGGCCCATAGCCGGATCGTGTAGAATGAGGTTCCTACACCACATTCACACAAGGAGAATCCACCATGAGCTACACACATCTTAGCATAATTGAGCGCAGCAAGCTAGAAATCCTCCGTCGACAATGTCAAATTTCAAGAGCCATCGCAAAAGAATTAGGAAGGCATCCTTCGACGATTTGTCGTGAATTGGATCCTGCTACTTCATCGAAACCCTATCATGCAGAGCAGGCTAAAAGCGCTTATGAGGAGCGTCGTAAAGCTTCGATCTCACTTGGTAAATGGTCCGAAGCCATACGACATGATTGATGACGCCGTCGTGATTCGTATCGGAGAAAACCAAGTCTCCCTTCTGCAACTGATCATTGGACACCAGCGTACCTACCTGCGATTTCTGTCTTGATGAGCGGGGCAGATCGAAGCCGTTTTGCTTGAAGACATACTGCGTGAATGAGGAACAATCGAATTCGTCCGTTCTTCCGGAAGGTGCACCAAACTGGTAGCGAACGCCTAAAAATTGTTTCCCTGTCGAGATGACCCGATCCGCCACGGAGCTGCCGGGTACGGAAGCCGCGTGAACCGGATGGGTCGGCAGCATCATGCTTCTGGAAAAAGCAATGGAGAGACACAAGCCGATCTGGGTCATTTTCACAGAAAATTCTCATTTTTAGCTGTTACACTCATGAACAAAACCGAATCAACATGGACAGTATGAGCAGTTGATGCCGGTGGTTTCTATGACGGTAAAGGAGGATGGGCAAATGGAACAGTATACGTATAATTAGGAGGGCTTGATCCAGCCGCTCATGAGCCCGGGAAGATGGATGTTAAACAAAGTCCTGCAAGTCACCATTTTTTTGGACCATTAAAATCTTGGCAACGACCGTTGGGGATACGGCAGCGGACCTGCTGAACCAATGTGGGAGAAACAACGAAGACTTCCTTAAACTTGGATCTGGATGAATATTTTATTTAGAGAGAATGAAATATAACAAAGTTGTGGGAAACCACTTTAAAGAAAGGAAATTATATATGCAAGAAAACCAAAATAAAATGATAATTTTACTTAACAAAGTGCCCCAAGTGACAATTTTCTTTTGGATCATCAAAATTTTATGTACTACTGTTGGTGAAACATTTGCTGACTTCATCAATTTCAACATTGGACTTGGTTTAACTCTTACTACCATTACTATGGGAGTTGCATTCTTTATTGCATTGTTTTTTCAACTTAAAGCAAACAAGTATGTTCCAGCCATTTACTGGGTAACCGTTGTTCTTATAAGTGTATTTGGAACACTGGTAACGGATAATTTGACAGATAATATAAGCATACCACTTGAGGTTAGTACAACTGTTTTCTCGGTGCTACTAGGACTGACTTTTCTATTTTGGTATCTTAGTGAAAAAACACTATCGATCCACTCGATTTTCACTAAAAAAAGAGAAGTTTTCTACTGGCTTACGATCCTTTTCACCTTTGCACTTGGAACTGCAGTCGGCGACTTATATTCAGAACAACTTGGTTTTGGTTATCTTAACACAGGAATAGGCGTTGTTATTATTATTGCTCTTGTGTTCTTAGCTTATAAATTTTTGAAACTTGACGGGGTATTAGCTTTCTGGATTGCATATATTTTAACTCGTCCGCTTGGAGCGTCACTTGGAGATTACCTATCTCAACCAAAAGTAAATGGCGGATTAGGACTCGGGACAACCGTTACGAGTGTCATTTTTCTTATCGCTATTTTAGCGATCATCGTTTTCCTTACCGTTTCAAAAATTGATACAAATGCTAAAAGTGATAAAGCGGGAACAAATCAAAGTAATGCAAATAAGAAACATGTGCTAACACAAACGATTGTTGTACTCGTAATTTTCTTAGTTGTTGGTATAGGTGGTTATAACTGGCGCAGTAATTATATTGCATCACAAGGTGCTGCTGAGCAAGCTTCGTTAGGAGGTGAATTAAACGATTTTGTTAATAATGAAAATGATATGCTAAACGCTATAAATAAAAACGACTTTGCTACAGCAAAAAAAGGCGCTGATAATTTGGAACATCAATGGGATACACAAGAACCTAAGCTTCGAAAAATGGATAGCACTACATGGACGAAAATTGATGGAACAATAGATGTTGTATTAGCAGCAGTTCGTTCATCAAATCCTGATGTAAACAAGTGTAAAACAGCACTTAACAATTCACTTAGTACCATAAACGCAGCAAATAAATAATAATCTTAGGAATCGCCAACCGCGATTCCTTTTAATATGGAACTTTTATTAAACTAAATTCAGTTAAGAATATCCCTTCACAACATCGATAAATTAACATACTTCATTTGCTAAAATATTAAAAAATGCGTTTTGAAAAAGGGTTATGGAAACGTAATGGGCATCTTTAAGATGATCAGGCACATCGCCGGTGATCCCCTTGCGGACGTCTCCCCAAGCCCTGTCCAAAGCTGTATATGCCGTGTTTGATTTAGGACCGGGTATCGATCTTACAGTTCTCTGCGCCGCTGCTGGTTTAGACGAATCTTGGATTCATTGCCTTGTTCCGTTGCTTCATAGAAAATGCGGCGTGAGAGCTGTTTCGGTAAATATTCCTGTTTCACATAATGGCCCGGATAATTATGCGGGTATTGGTAGCCTTCATGTCCGAGCTTCACTGCACCGGAATAATGGGTATCCCGCAGATGAAGAGGGACCTCGGCCGATTTCACCTCATCAATGGCATTCATCGCTTTTGAGATCGCAGTGTACACCGCATTGGACTTCGGACTTTCAACAGCAAACAGGATCGCTTGGGCAATGTTCAGCTTGGCTTCAGGCCAGCCATTATTGCGATAAGCATCCAATGCCCCAATGGCCTGGGTCATCGCTTGCGGATTCGCAAGTCCAATATCTTCACTGCTCGCTGCAATTAGACGACGTATAAACGTCATCGGGTCCATGCCCAGCTTCTCTACCGCATACAAAAACCAGAACAATGCCGCATCACTGGAACCCCGAATGCTTTTATGAAATGCTGACAATACATCATATTGTGTCGATTCATCTGCCTTCACAATCGGACGACGTATAGATTCTTCCGCTACATCGAGCGTAATGTGAATCGAACCATCCTTCTCTGGCGGTGTAGTCAGTGCAGCAAGTTCCAAGGCGTTCAGCGCACGCCGAATATCGCCATTTGCCATCGTTGCAATATGCTCCAATGCCTCATCATCTGCCTGCAGGTCCATGAATCCCAAACCTTTATCCGCATCCGCCAGCGCTCGGCGCATCGCAATCAGAGAATGTTCTTTGTTCAAAGACTCCAGCTGAAACAGCGTCGAACGGCTCATCAAGGCCCCATTCACATAATGAAAGGGATTCTCTGTCGTTGCGCCAATAAAAATGATCGTGCCCTTCTCTACTGCGGGCAGCAGTGCATCCTGACGTGAACTATTAAAACGGTGTACTTCATCGAGGAACAAAATGGTTTTTGTTCCATACAACTGCTTGTTCGTTTGCGCCTGCTCGATGACTTCACGTACATCTTTGACGGAAGCATCCACCGCATTCAGACGAACGAACTGTCCTTGGGTATGCTGGGAAATAATATGTGCCAGTGTCGTCTTGCCACATCCCGGAGGACCGTAAAGCAAGATGGACGAGATCTGATCCGCTTCAATCGCGCGCCGAAGCAATTTTCCAGGTCCAATAATATGCTCTTGCCCAATATATTCATCAAGCCGCTCTGGCCGCAGACGGTCAGCGAGCAGTCTTGCTTGAGGTACTGAATCCTGCTGAAACGAAAATAAATCCATTGCTCATCACTTCCTTAACGGATTGCCTTTACTTGTTCCTGATAAATTTCTGATTAATCGCTATTCTCTATCATATCATACTCCCGCGGCAGCATACCCATAAATGCGCCAAGCGCACTGCTGACAAAGGCATCCTTGCGCGTAATAAAATGAGTCATCATCCGATTCATGCCTACCGGGAGTGTGTGCTTTCGCAGTAATCCATTTTCAATCTGGTTCCGAATGACGATCTCGGGTAACAATGAAATGCCCATGCCGGATGTGACCCCGCTAATAATCGCTTCAAGAGTTCCAAATTCCATAATGACCGGACGGGTTACACCGCTAACCGATAACCATTCCTCCAAAATCTGACGATACGAACATCCCATGCTGTAGACCAGAATCGGTTTACTGGTGAGTTCCTCGTCTTCCGGTCCCATACCGGAGGAGACAACGAATAGTTCTTCGTCGAATACAGGAGTAGCAGCAATGTCGGGGTGGTCACATGAACAACCGATAAATGCCCCTTCCAATTCATACCCAATAACCTGATCCATAAGCACTTGGGAGTTACCTGTAGTCAAAGATAAGGAGACAGCCGGATGCTGTTTATAATATTTCGCAAAAAGCTCAGGTAAACGTACCGCTGCGGCAGTCTGCGTGGAGCCTATGCGCAGTGGTCCAGAAGGTTCATTTGTAGAACTCAACGCCTTACCCGCCTCATCGAGCAGGCCTACAATTTTATCCGCATACGTCAGCAGCATCTCCCCTGCTGGAGATAATGTCATCCCCCGATTATGACGGATAAACAACAGTGTCCCTACTTCGGATTCCAGATGTCGTATCCTTGCTGTCACATTGGACTGCACGTAACCAAGGCGCTCCGCAGCTCGGGTCAGATTCCCTTCTTGTGCGACACATTGAAATATCCTTAAATCCCCGCTCTCCATTGTAAACCTCCCAACTATGCTATATCCATCCAGGCATCATTTAAAATGATATCCAATCTATTAGCAATCATTATACAGTATAGCTGCTTCGAGCTACAATCGGGGTAGATCAGAACACAGCAACTCCCTGTTCGCTGAGTTCAATTAAGGAGTGTTCACGATGATGAACTGGACCAACACTGTAGCTTTGGTAACCGGAGGCGGTACGGGTATAGGCCGAGCTACCAGTATACTGCTCGCTAGTCGTGGAGCAACCGTTGCCGTCAATTACTCCCGTTCCCAGGATGAGGCCGAAGAGACTGTACAACAAATTTTGAATGCGGGAGGTCATGCTTTTGCAGTTCAGGCCAATGTTGCTTCCGATGTCGAGGTTCGTCAAATGATAGCCTCTATCACTGATCAAGTTGGCCCTGTGACAGCACTCGTAAACAACGCCAGCATTACGCATCATATCCCAATGAAGGATCTGGAAGCCGTAACGGATGACATATGGAATGAACTATATGATGTCAATGTTAAAGGCATGTTTTACTGCGCACGAGCTGTAGCGAAAGGAATGCAGCAGGCAGGTCAAGGCGCAATCGTTAACCTCGGCAGCATAGCTGGCAGCACAGGATCCGGGTCCTCCCTTCCTTACGCAGTATCCAAAGCAGCAGTACACGGTTTGACGAAGTCTTTGGCACATGCTTTATCCCCTGATATTCGGGTTAACGCCATCATTCCGGGTGCAGTCGCGACCCGTTGGTGGGCAGGAAAGGAAGAACAGATGCATCGTCTAGGTGGTGAATTATTGTTGCAGCGAATAGCGGCAAGCGAAGACATTGCACATATGATATGCGCCGCGTTGGAGCAACCATCCATGACCGGGCAACTGATTACAGTAGATAGCGGTCAGATGTTATGAGCATGGGAAGCGAAAAGGAGGAATTCTGATGAAGCCTTTAAAATATACACTCCTGATCCTTGTTACAACTCTTATCATGGGAACCTCGTTTCCCGTAGGCAAAATCGGCATGATGTATGCTCCTCCCTTTTTGTTAATGGGACTTCGCTATATATTGGCAGGAGCATTACTAGCGTGGATCATTAGAAAACGTCCCATGCCTGTGGGGTGGAAACAGTGGATGCAAGTCGCCGTAATCGGTCTGTTCCAGTCGGCAGGAGTGATGGGCTGTGCCTACTACAGCATGAACTGGATCAGTTCGGGAGAGTCTGCTATTATCACCTTTACGAATCCGTTGCTTGTCATCATCCTGAGTGCTGCTCTATATGGAGTGTCCTATCGTTTTAGCCAGTGGACCGGTGTGGTGCTCGGATTGGTCGGAGTGGCGTTAACCTTTGGATTCCATCTGAGTATGAGTCCTGGAACGTGGATTGGCTTCGGCGGCGCTGTCTCTTTTGCTGTATCTACGTTGCTCATTAAACGTTGGGGAGCTGCTCATGATACATTTGTACTTACCGCTTACCAAATGCTCGCTGGAGGGGCAGTACTGCTTCTACTAAGTGTGTTTACAGAGCAGCCTCATTTTATCGTAAATACAACATCCATCGTTGTCCTGGTATGGCTGACCACTTTCTGTTCCATCATTCAATTCACCCTCTGGTTTTATTTGCTGCAGAACACCGATCCGGCCAAAACCAGTTCCTTTCTTTTTCTGGCGCCGCTGTTTGGACTACTGTCGAGCTTCGTCTTGTTGGAAGAGCATGTCGGCTGGATTGTGGGTGCAGGCGGGGTAATGATCTGTCTGGGCATTTTCCTGGTTAACCGCCATCCCGCCAGTCATAAGTCAGTTTTGGATAAACCGGGGTCGCCCCAACACACACCTGCAAGTTGACCAGTAGAAGAACAACAGCGAAACTTGAGGTGAGCCACTCGAAAATAAAACTCATATGAGAACGCAGAAAGAGCATGGCGTTTTAACAGCGCCATGCCCTTTCTATATTAATGCTATGTTCAACAACAAGGATTCACTCTGCCTCGCTGTCAGGCCAACCCTGAATGGCAACAGACTCGCCTTCCGGATTGTGGGTTGCAGCAGCATAGTCTGGCAGCTGGCCGTCGTGGAATAACCACAATTCGTGCAACGCCCGTGTACAGCCAACGTATAACAGCTTCGCATCACCCGCATTGGGCAAATAGTGTTTCTCATCCGCGTCCGCAACGATTACTGCATCAAACTCCAGCCCTTTTGACAAATAGACAGGTAAAACGGAGTGACCGCCTGTGTACTGTTTTTTGCCGCCGTCAATCAAGTTCAGATCCCAGCCTGCTGCCTGAAGTTTACGGTGAAGCTCCTTTGCTTCATGCAGGGTACGGGTCAGAATGGAAACTGTACGATAGTCTTTGACCGTTAAGAGCTTCAGAGCCTGTTCAAGGCTCGCTGTGCGCCCTTCTACCCCATAGGACAATGTCCGTACAGGATCACCACTCCGGAATACAGGAATCGCCGTAATGCCACTCTTGACGCCCCGCTCCAGAATCGTATTGGCATAATCGATAATTTCCATCGTCGAGCGATAACTTCGCGTCAATGCAAAGTATGCATTCTGTTCCTCAGGAAACAGCGAACTCATCTCTTCCCACGCGTGAACACCACGGTACTCATGGATGCCTTGGGACAGATCGCCCAGTATGGTGAAGGAATGCCCTTTGACAAACTGATCCAATAACGCCACATGAAAAGGAGAAAAGTCCTGCGCTTCATCAATGACAACGTGATCGAATCGCTCGGAGCCTTCAATATCGTGAACCAAGGTATGAATGTACACCAATGCAGGCAAATCCTCTTCACGGATGATATCCTGCTTCAGATCTGCTGCCGTTTGCTTCATCACCAATTTGGGAATAAGCGCGCTAAGCGAGGCAGGTACCGAACCGCCTTTAACAACCTTGAACAGCTGTTTGTACAGCGTAAGTGGTTCATATTGAGGCCATTTTTTGGCATAGGCTTTCTCACGGGTTGCCGCTTTCTTTTTACGCTCTTTACGAACGGCTTCCGGGCAAGGTTTCTTGAGTTCCATCTCAATCCAGCGATGAATACGCGCCATAACCCGCTCTTTTCGTTTTGCCAGCGGATAATGTTTGTACTCTTCCCCAAACCAGTTCTCAATCTCGGCTTTGCTGAGCACTGCACCATCCCACGGACTAAAGTCCATATCAGGTACGGATTCTCCTTCCATCCCGGATAACCACTCCCGGATCAGTTCCATGAAGCGGATCGATCCTTTGTAGCGCCCTGGCACATCCTCATTGAGTTCAGGACGTGCATCCGGCGTTTCAAACCAGGTGTTCAATGTCTCCGACGTGTCTGCCAAAGGTAGGTCCAGCCCCAGCAGGTTCATCGCCCAATCCGGGAATGTACGCTGCTGAATGTCCCCTACACCGAGCTCCGGGAGTACATCCGATATGTAATCCAGGAACATATGGTTAGGTGCGAAAATAACCATTTTCTCCGCAGATACCTGCTCCTTATACTGATAGAGTAAAAAGGCGAGGCGATGCAGTGCGACGGTTGTTTTACCCGAACCGGCCACACCCTGAATGATCAATGCGGTGTTTCTCGCCGCACGAATGATCTGATCCTGCTCCGCCTGAATGGTAGATACGATATCACGGAGTTTGTTGTCTTTGTTCTCACCCAATCGATACACGAGGAATTCATCCGATACGGCTGGCTGGTCACTGTCCCGATTGTACGTATCTGCCACACGTTCCAATATACGCTGCCGAATGACAACGTTTCGTTTCAGATAAACCAGGCCCTCAATGAGTCCTTCCGGGGCTTCATACGTTGCGGAGGCTTCCCCTCCGGTAAATGAGTAAAACAGGCTTGCGACAGGAGCACGCCAATCGATGACGAGCGGATGCTCTCCCACCTCTTCGCGGTCTACGCCGATTTTGCCAATATACAGCGGTTTCCGTGCACCACTGCCCTGTTCTTCGAAATCCAAGCGTCCGAAATAGGGTTGCTGCGCGCTCTTGGACAAGGCGGTGCGGCGCTCTTCACGTCCGGCCTCCAGCACTTGCTCTGTGAAGTCGTGGCCGGTATACACCGGAATATTCCGCAGCCGTTCCAGCTGACTGTCCACTTCCTTCATCGTTCGCTCTAACCTGTACTCTTCTTCTTGATAGGCACTTTGAAAGCTGTCTGACATGTTTCAGTTACCTCCTAAGAATATGTTTTTCTGCATAGTCAACACTGACGACACAAAAGGATACCCACTATATCATATTGATGTACAAAAAGCTACAGTAACCTGGATAGCCAAATGAAAGAAACCGCTGTTCCTGTTCGCAAAGAACAGATGAACAACGGTTTTCCTTTTACATCATTCCGGTTCCGAATCCGGCTTTCCATCCTGTGCCACAAACTGTTTCTGTGCCAGTTCACGGTATACCGGGTGGTTGCTAATTAGCTCCGCATGTGTTCCCGTTCCCGTCACATGTCCCTGTTCCAGAACAACAATCTGATCAGAGTCGACGACGGTGGACAATCGGTGTGCAATAACAACCGTTGTTCGTCCTTCCATCAGATTGGACAGGGCTTGCTGCACTTCATGTTCGGAGGTGCTGTCCAGACTGGACGTCGCTTCATCCAGCAACAGAATATCCGGGCTGCGCAGCAGGGCACGAGCAATGGCAATCCGTTGGCGTTGACCACCGGAGAGCTTGATCCCGCGTTCTCCCACTTCCGTGTCGTAGCCCTGAGGCAGTTTATCAATAAAAGCGGAGGAATACGCCATTTCTGCCGCCTGTCTAATTTCATCCATACTCGCCTCACGGCCCAGCCCGTATGTCATGTTTTCCTTAATTGTGCCCGCCATCAGAGGGCTCTCCTGTGATACATATCCAATCTTGCTTCGCCAAGAGGCTAATGAATAATCGGTTATGGCTTGTCCACCATATGATATACTGCCCGACTCTGGAAGATAGAACTGCTCCAAGAGGGAGAACAGCGTTGATTTCCCGCTGCCGCTTGGCCCCACAATGGCGGTCACTTTACGGGCAGGAACGGTCAGATTAATTCCATGCAGTACCTCTTCCCCTGTTACATATGAGAAATGGAGATTGTTAAATGTAATCGTCTCATTGCCCTTGGGAGCAATTGCTGTGCTATGGCGCGGTTCTTCTTCATGTGCCAGAATAGCCTGAATGCGTTCTGTCGCACCGACAACCTTTTGCAGACGTGAATACAGTGTCGTAAATTGTCCCATCGGCATAATCACCTGGAACAACAACAGAATGAAGGCAACCAGTTCACCCGGAGACAGCAATCCAGAAGCTACCCGCATGCCGCCAACACCCAGTATAACAACCAGCACAGCCGTCATGACAAACGTAAAGAGTGGACCGATCAACGCCAAAATCCGAGCTTCCTGTAATCCAAAAGCAAACATCTTCCCAATACGGGAATCGCCTGCTTCCGCCTCCTGTTTCTCCGTTCCATAAGCTTTCACCAAACGAATCTCGCCAATGACTTGGCTGAGCACCGAAGTAAGACCTGCCATTTCGTCCTGCTGCTTTTTGGAGATTTTGTACATTTTACGACCAACAGGCAGCAGGATCAGCAGCGTTAGCGGCACTAGGCTCAAAATGATGAGTGACATAACCCAATCCAGATAGAAAAGCAACGCTACCCCGCCCACAACCGCAACGATATTGGACACAAAAGAGACGAGATAATCCGCAATTAGCGTCATAATCTGACTTGTATCATTCGTAATTCGACTCATCGTATCCCCTGTACGATTCCGGTCGAAATATGGCATCGGTAGGGATAATACCTTGTTCCACAGCTTCGTTCGCAATGTCGCAACCACCCGTTGACCTGCATAGTTCAACATATAGATGCTGATGCCTGAAGCGATGGCCTGAATAACAAATGCCCCCAGCAGCAGGAAAATAACGGACTTGTTCAGCGCAGACATTGTAAGCCCATCAATCAGGCCTTTGGTCATCAATGGCACAATCAGTCCGGCTGTCGTCTGAATAAGTGTCAGGATCAACGCAATGATCAGAATTAGCTTTGGTGGATTTGTCGCAGCAATCAGCTTCACAAAATCCTTGAATCCTTTTTTTCCTATTTTCGATTCAGCTTGACCTGCCTGTTGTTGCTCTTCCATTACCGTTCCCCCGTTCTCCCCTTGTTCACCAGAGATCATACGTATGAACTTACACTACGTTTCCTGTCTTTTACAATATCCCATGCAGCACAAAATTGGCCAAAAACAGGATGGCAATGCCATACATGACTTTAGGCACCTGTTTGCCCTGGCCCGCCGCCAG
This sequence comes from Paenibacillus sp. E222, assembly GCF_013401555.1. Lineage (NCBI taxonomy): Bacteria > Bacillati > Bacillota > Bacilli > Caryophanales > Paenibacillaceae > Paenibacillus > Paenibacillus sp. E222. The sequence continues at coordinate 2,790,819 of NZ_CP058552.1, read as the reverse complement.
CTTCGCCACCGGATACGCAATGAATCCAAATGCCATCCCGTCCACGATGCTGTACGTAAATGGAATCATGACCATGATCAGAAAAGCCGGAAAAGCTTCCGTGAAATCACTGAAATCCATGTCCTTCACACTTTGTACCATCAAGCCGCCAATAATGATCAAAATCGGTGCAATAGCACTGTCCGGAATATAACCCAATAGTGGAATAAAGAAGAACGTTGCACCAAACAGCACTGCGGTAACTAGTGGAGTCAAGCCTGTACGTCCACCTGCTGCTATGCCCGCTGTTGTCTCGGCCGCAGCTACAGTAGGACTGCTGCCAAAAATTCCGGCAAAAATATTCGAGATCGACAGCGCCCGCAAACTGCCCTTAAATCTTTGGGGGCGACCAATCAGATGGGTTTGGGCTGTGATCAGGCCGATGTTTTCAAATACAACGATCAGCAACAACAAAAATACAGCAATCCAGAACGATAGATCCACCAGATTTGCGAAGGACAGCTGGGCAAACAAACCGCCGTATTGATGCAATGCTGCTGTGGCAGACACCGGATCACCCGGTTTTACCGCACCAAGCACATAAGCTAGTCCTGTTCCCGCCAGAATACTAATCAGGAGCCCGCCTTGTACATTGCGTATAAATAAAATCAAGGCGATCACAAGAGTAACACAGGCAGTGATCACTCCAGGATCATTAAAATGTCCGATCGCTACAAACGTGGTCTGGTGTGCGATGACGATTCCGCTTTTTTGCAAACCGATAAACGTCAGAAACAAACCAATCCCCACCGTAATGCCATGCTGCAGGTTTTTCGGAATGGCCTCACTAATTATTTTATATAACGATGTAAAGGCTACGACCGCAAACAGCACACCGGTGACGGATACAACCGCCAAGGCTTCCTGCCAGCTCAATTTCATCGAATGTACGAGTGTATACGTGAAAAATGCATTGATGCCCATGCCAGGTACAACGATAATCGGCGACTTACCGCCAAATGCCATCAGCAAACACCCTGCAATGGACGTCAGCAGTGTACCCACCATAGCCGCCTGCAGCGGCATTCCGGCATCGGCCAGAATTGTTGCATTGACCATTATGATATAGACCACGGCAAAATAAGAAATGGCCCCCGCCACAATTTCTTTCTTCCACTGGTCCCCCGGCTCCAGGCCAAGACGTCTGGTCATCCATCCTTGTTTCATTCGTTCCGTTCCCCTCTCTCTATGTAAGCCGAACAAATGTATTTACACTCTACCACTGCGCGGACAGAACAACCTTCCGATGTAGCTTTCTTTCAGAAAGCTTTTAGGCGCACGCTTCGCTTCTCCAGGTTTTTTCTGTCCTCTTCGTTCTTGTGTAAATCTTATATAGCTGCGATTTCTCTATGTATTTACCATCATTTCGCGCAGCACCACATATCATACACGGTTTTGGGATTGAAGTACATCACGTAACCCTGACATTTGTTAAGGTTTCGCGCATGCAAAAAAGCGCAGGTACCTAGTCGGTACCTACGCTTTTCCATTCACAGCAGATTACTGCTGCTTGTTCTCTGCAATTTCGATCAGTTCCTTGACGGCCACACTGACCATGATCAGTCCGGCTACCGGAGGAACAAAGGCGTTACTCGCTGGTGGCTGTTTCGCCTTGCGAATTTCCGGCGCATTCTCAGGAACGATTTTTTGCGTCACATCTGCGCGAGGTTTCAATGGTTCTTCGGTGGAGAAGACCACTTTCACACCTTTTTTGATGCCTTCTTTCCGCAGTTTTGTGCGGACAACTCGGGCAATCGGGTCCATGGTCGTTTTCGAAATATCCGCAACCTGGAATTTCGTAGGGTCCATTTTGTTTGCCGCACCCATGCTGGAAATGACCGGAATCTTCCGTTTCAAACATTCCTTAATGAGATGGATTTTGTAAATGATCGTGTCGGAAGCATCCAGCACATAATCCAGCTCATATTTGAACAATTCCTCATACGTTTCTTCCGTGTAAAACATATTCAGTGCAATCGCGTCGCACTCCGGATTGATGAGCTTCACCCGCTCTACCATCAGATCTGCTTTTTTCTGACCAACGGTCGTAGTCAAAGCATGAATCTGACGATTGATGTTGGTGATGTCCACCACGTCTTTATCAATCAGAATGATACGCCCAACACCACTACGGGCGAGAGCTTCCACTGCAATACCGCCCACGCCGCCGATGCCGAGCACAGCTACTGTACTATTTTTCAAAGCGTTCAGACCTTCAGGTCCGATTGCCAGTTCTGTTCTTGAAAATTGATGGAGCATTGAGAATCGATGCCTCCTTTATTTCTTTTCCGCCACCGGTTTACGGGCTACGCGGATGTGAAGTTGTTCCAATTGGGAGTTATCCACTTCAGAAGGTGCATTCATGAGCAGATCCGTTGCACTTGCCGTTTTCGGGAAGGCAATCGTTTCACGCAGATTCGTGCGGCCTGCCAGCAGCATTACTAGACGGTCGAGACCAAAGGCGATTCCGCCGTGTGGTGGCGTTCCGTATTCGAACGCTTCGAGCAGATATCCGAATTTCTCGTTGGCTACTTCTGGAGAGAGTCCCAGAGCAGCGAACATTTTTTCCTGAACATCACGTTTGTAAATACGCATCGAACCGCCGCCTACTTCATAACCATTCAGAACAAGGTCATAGGCTTGAGCGCGAATGGCACCCGGATCTGTATCAAAAAGATGTACATCTTCATCTTTAGGACGTGTGAACGGATGGTGTTCTGCGACATAACGTTTCGCATCTTCATCGTACCCGAGCAATGGGAAGTCCACAACCCATGCAAATTTGAATTTGCTGTCATCGATCAAGCCCAGTTGACGACCGATTTTCAGACGCAATGCGCCCAGTACATCTGCAACCACTTTTTTGGTGTCAGCAGAGAAGAGCAACAAGTCGCCTTCTTCAGCGCCAGTACGTTCTTTGACTGCTTCGATCTCTTCCGGCGTAAAGAACTTCACGATTGGCCCTTTGAACTCGCCATCTTTTACTTGAATCCACGCCAATCCTTTTGCACCGTAACGTGCAGCAAATGGTCCGAGGTCATCGATTTCTTTACGGCTCCATGTACCACAGCCTTTGGCGTTCAGCACTTTCACTTCTCCACCTTTTTCGATGACAGAAGCAAATACTTTCACACCACTGTTTGCTACGATATCGTTCATTTCAACCAGTTCCATGCCAAAACGCAGATCCGGTTTGTCTGAACCGTATTTACCCATTGCATCTGCATACGTAATCCGTTGGAAAGGCAGTTCCAGCTCAATGCCTTTCGTTTCACGCAGCAATTTGGCCATCAGTTCTTCCATCATTGGCAGCAGGTCATCCTGTTGCAGGAAGGAAGTCTCGATGTCGACTTGGGTGAATTCCGGTTGACGGTCCGCACGCAAATCTTCATCACGGAAACAACGAGCGATCTGATAGTAACGCTCAAGTCCGCCGACCATCAGCAATTGTTTGTAAATTTGCGGGGATTGCGGCAGGGCGAAGAATTCACCTTCATGCACACGGCTTGGTACGAGATAATCACGCGCACCTTCCGGGGAGCTCTTGGTCAGGATTGGTGTTTCTACTTCAACGAATTCTTCTCCATCCAGATAATCACGGAACACTTTGGATGCTTTGGAACGCAATTTCAAGGTTTCAAACATTTCCGGACGACGCAGGTCCAGGTAACGATATTTCAAGCGAAGCGACTCGTCGACTTCCACACCATCTTCGATGAAGAATGGAGGAGTTTTGGCCGCGTTCAGTACTTCAATCTCGGTAATTTGCACTTCGATTTCGCCTGTAGGCAGGTTTTTGTTTACAGTCTCTTCGTCACGTTTAACGACTTTACCTGTTACCGCGATAACATACTCGCTCCGCACTCTGTCAGCGATTTGCAATGCTTCGCCAGAGTAAGCCGGGTTGAAAACAACTTGTACAATTCCGCTGCGGTCACGCAGATCGATAAACAGTACGCCCCCCAGGTCACGGCGGGTCTGTACCCAGCCGTTCAATGTTACGGTCTCACCGATGTGTGCGGGTGTTAATGCGCCGCAATGATGACTTCTTTTCATAACCAAACTCCTCTTATGTGAATTTCCGTTCTGTATGGGCGGGCAGAGCCCGCTTTTCAACAGTGCGGTTGCGTGAAGACGATTTTATTTCGAAAAGGCATGTTACCTCTGACTCGTCAACTTCCGATTAATCGGAAACATTGGTGAACCTCAGTAATCTTGCCGGATCCATTGTTGCTATTTTACAGTTTCAGACTCGTGCTTATTTACTTCCGCGTACAGCTGACACCAGATCATCGAGCTTCACGGTTTGTTGTTCACCTGTATCCATGGACTTCAGGGCAATTTCCCCGCGCTCCAGTTCATCATCACCCAGAATGGCAGTGTAACGGGCTTTGAATCGGTCAGCAGATTTCATCTGGGCTTTCATCTTGCGACCGAGATAATCGCGTTCACCGGACAGGCCGGATTGACGGAGTTTGAACAACAGTCGGTTCACTTCACGATCAGCAGCATCTCCCAAAGCAACAAAGTACACATCCAATGGAGCCAGTGTAGTAACCTCAATATTTTGGTGCTCCAGAATCAGTTGAATACGCTCCAGACCGATACCGAAACCAATACCAGGCTGATCCGGTCCACCGATATCTCCAACGAGGCCGTTGTATCTGCCGCCACCGCCGACTGTATCAATTGCGCCAATACCTTGGGCTTTCAGTTCAAAAGCAGTCAATGTGTAGTAATCCAAGCCGCGTACCAGACGATTGTTCACCGCGTAATCTACGCCAAAATCATCCAGATACTCTTTCAGCTTGGCAAAGTGGTTCAATGATTCTTCATCCAGACTATCCAGTATGGACGGTGCCCCTACGAATTTGTCCTGATCGACTTTGCAGTCGAGCACACGCAGCGGATTACGTTCCATCCGGGATTGGCAGTCCTTGCACAGGCTGTCCTTCATCGGTCTTAGGAATCCAAGCAATTTTTCGCGATATTCTGCACGGCTGGTTGGGTTACCTACCGAGTTGATCTCGACTTTGACATCTTTCAGTCCCAGTTCTACGCACAGCTGATACCCAAGTGCAATGACTTCAGCATCGATGGCTGGATCAAGGGCTCCGATAGCTTCTACGCCGAACTGGTGGAACTGCCGCTGGCGACCTGCTTGCGGACGTTCGTACCGGAACATCGGACCGATGTAATAGAGCTTGCTCACATCTGGTTCGCCATAGATTTTATTTTCCACATAAGCGCGGACAACACCCGCTGTACCCTCCGGACGAAGGGTCATGCTGCGGTCCCCTTTATCATTGAAGGTGTACATTTCTTTTTCAACAATATCGGTTGTTTCCCCAACGCCTCGTACAAATAAAGAAGTCTGTTCGAAGATCGGTGTGCGAATCTCGCGGTAATTAAAACGGCGGCACAGATCACGCGCTTTTTCCTCTACGAACTGCCACTTTTCCACAACACCAGGCAGCAAGTCCTGCGTTCCAGTCGGTTTTTGAAAAGCCATCTTTCATCCCTCCAGCATCTATTTTTCTCTGTATAACAAAAAAATCCCTCGCCCTGTCGCTGTATACACAGCAAACAAAGGGACGAGGGATTGTGTTTACACATTCACCCGTGGTACCACCCACATTCCGGAATCCCTGACACTTTCGCCGTTCAGGTGATCATGTGATGATCTAAGATTGCTCCAGGCAATCCGATCAAACAGATCATTCCGCTCTACGTATAACGCACGCCCTGCGCAGGCCAGCTAATGACCATCAGATGTAAATCTAATGTGTTCGCTGTCTGTTCTCGGGGAAGTCATTCGTCCGCTCATCAAGAGAATCCTTACAGCCAGGGGATTCCTCTCTGTTCATGTGGGCACGGAGTACTTGGTCCCGTCATCAAATCATCAAGTTATATGATTACATGTTATTATATAACGTTTAAAGTTAATTTATTTTCTGATTGTAATGAACCGCAGTGCTAAAGTCAAGGGTTAACACAAAAAGATAGCATTAGAAAAAAAAATTCACACGCCGTACGGGAGGCGGAGTCCATAGAAATCAAAGCTAATAGAAGCTGGATTCATCAATGAATTCCAACTTCTATTGCTTTCTTATCTCTCTATTGTTTCAGCATCCACTTCAGCAGATCCGGCACATTCGCCCATAGACGGGAGTGTATAATGACATATTCAACCGCTTCGTCGGAATTGCCCATTCCGACAAAATCAGGGAGGTTATGTGGCAGCCGCTTCAAACCCAGCAGATAATCAGGCACATGTTTGTTCACACCCTGGGCCACACGGTACAGCCTTTTGAGCTGGGAGGTGATTCCGTTCCTCTTATACTCCAGAATGATCTTGTCATAGGCAAAGGCGGCTGTGGCGTCACCTTTCCCATACTTCTCCATCAGTTGCTCTGCCTGCTCCAATTGGTTGCTGTACAAATACACAGCAGCGAGCAGGTAACGCGCTCCGGTATTGTCTTCCGTATTAAGCTCCAAAATATGCTCCAGGATTTGTGCCGCTTCTTTGGTATCTCCACCAAACCAGCAGGATTCGGCGTAGCTTTTGCATATCCGGATATATGGACGAGTCTCATGAAGCCCCCAGAAGTCCCCTTTGTTCTTCTCAAAAAACAGTTCGCCCAGTTCGCGTTTGCCAGCAGCGATTCCGGCCTTGAGGTAAGATCGTGCATCAAGCTCATTGTCCGACTCCTCAGCCAGAATACGATATGCATCAGAGCTGTCAGAATACATCTCCAGTGCCATTTTCGCCAGCTGTATTCTGCGTTTGGAAGAACTGGCTTCCATCGCCTTATGTAGCAGAGCCTGCGCTTTGTCCTTCGATGTACCTGGGCTGTTCAGAATCATCAGCTCGTCCGTTTCGCCACCCATGCCGTATTCTTCGATGTACTCGAACATCTCCTTAACTTTTCGGGAAATCGTTGATGTCGTTACCTCATATTTACCTGACAGCTCAGCCTTCGAAACATTGAAGCCGTATTCCTCAGACAGCAAATACTCGATGGCGGCACAGAACGAGCCTGTCTTCTTCACAGTAGGGCGGGTCTGACGAGAATAGCCATTCCATAGCACCAGAGCTTCCAATATCAGCTCCCGCTCGTAATGGTCCCTCATGTTCTCAATAAGCTGCAGGGCCAGCTGTTCGTGAGCCTGATGCTCCCATTTCAGTTCGCGCTCCACCATCTTTTTCAGTTTGGTCAAGGTCAGTTTGCTCTCAGGCTGAATCGAGGCTTCCTGGGCATGCTGCCCCGTTGATATCAGCCCCAGTATGGATTCTACCGCAGAAGGCTCCTTGCCCAGACAGCATTTCTTATATTTTTTCCCGCTTCCGCACGGGCATAAATCATTTCTTCCAACCTTACTCAAAACTAATTCCCCCTTAAATCTGTCACTAGCCATTTGCATGAGAACACTGTTGCTTTAGCATTATAGGTGTCATTTCTCCTACAAGGCATTCTATATAATTTACAATTTCCAGCATCAAGCAGAAACGGTTGCCCCGCTCTTATATAAGGGCGGGGTCGTTCAGCGAGTATATGTTCATCTGGAATATGACGATCACTCTGGCTATGAATTCCTCACACTCTTTATCATAGGATTGGATTCGCCTGAGTCCAATCACTGGAAGCTTGATTTACCGTCCAATGTAGCCCAACTATGAAAACAATTCGCTTTAAAATATTCAAGTCCATTTCTCTATTCTAGCAAAAATTTAAATACGGGGTAAGTTTCGCCCAAAAGATATACATTCTCATCTCAAAAAAAAAACCTGCACACGGTGTGCAGGCTCAAAGGATATATAAAAAAAGGGGGTCATGTGTGTTATTATAAACGGGCTATGTTAAAGGCTTATGTAACTAATATTACAGTAATATTACAAAAATGATAGCGCTTTATAATTTATTATTTTCTACATCACAAAAGCCCCTGCAGACGTTCCTGACATGAAAGTCAGGCACTGCAAGGGCTTGATTCTACATATTAATTCAATTCTTCCACATAAGCTTGGTTGGAACGAAGTTTATGAACGATTTCCTCATAATCCTCATCCCTTACTTTGGCAGACAAAACATAACGCAGATCGTCATAGTCAGCCGAGGACACATCCGCAGCATCCAGTAGATCGCCATCCTCATTGACATTATCTCGTGAACCTCGCTCGGTATCGCGATCCACATTGCTGACGACCGGGATTACATTTTCACTGGCAGGAACCCCAGGGGCAGCACCCACACCCATGGCTCCATTGGTTCCTACGCCACCTGCTGTGTTATAAGGCACCAGAGGCACCATAATCCGTTTGTCTCTGCCAACCGCACTGTCCAGTTGTCCTACTTCCAAATGCTCTGTACGGAACGTCTGAAGTGAGGTTCTTGCTCCCTCCGCCTCGTCCTCGGTCCGAAAATACGCCTGAATATGTTTTGTCATGTCAAACCCTCCTTTATCGGAATAAATGCTTGGTAATGAAAACTTAGAAGCTTTGAGCTTCGACTTTCGAACTTCAACCTAATCTCATTAACACGTACGGCCCGTCCCAAGTCATTAAATGACTTTTAACAACTCGCGGACAAATGCCGGTTCATCGGCAGGCGTACGGGATGTAATATAATTTCCATCTACTACAGCTTCATGATCCTTGAATTCTGCCCCTGCGTTCACCATATCATCCTTGAGCGGTGGATAGGATGTAATCGTACGGCCTTTCAACAAATTCGCACTTGCCAGAATTTGCGGGCCGTGACAGATCGCAGCGATTGGTTTCTTCGCACTATTGATCTCCGTTACGAATTTCAGGATATGTGCGTCTGTACGCAAATTTTCAGGAGAAGATCCACCTGGAATGACAACTGCGTCGTAATCTGAAGCCGAAACCTCAGCGATCGCTTTGTCCGAAGTATAGGAGGCTTTACCACCTTTACCTTTCAGCGTCTCTCCTGCTTTCAAGCCGATAATTTCCACGTCGTGTCCGGCTTTTTTCACCTCATCATATGGAACCTGCATTTCCGAATCTTCAAAATCATTCGCCAATAAAAAAGCAACTTTACTCATAACGTATGTTCTCCTTTCCGTGTTCGAAATTTCTTGAAATCGGGTATTCGCAGAAATTGTTGGTGTACATTTCTTGTTCATTGCCCGTAATAAATACTGAACCTGGCACGCCATCGTGCCTCGTTCTGTTATTACCCTAACCAGAGCCGTTTATAACATGACGAGTCTGTATTATTTTGACTTTGATCAGACGATCCGATTCAGCACCAGATAAGCTCCATAACAAAAAAGTCTTGATTCGATGATCGAATCAAGACTTTTCATTCATTCCAAATGGTCAGCACTCAGTCACGCGGAAGACGGCTCTGCTCCCTTTTGTCCAAATCCTGAAGGGCCCAAATCGTTGTTGCACACTCGGCAGCAGCGCGGGCAAGCTTCAGGGACTCATACAGGTTTCCAGGCAGAAGCAGAGGTTCTAGTCGGGAACGTGTTTCCTTGACGGATTGGCGCATAATGGGTGGGATACTCCTTTGATCATCTTATGTTAATGAGCCGAATTATCCCTCATTATGGCCTATTCCCCAACCAATTATGCATGCGTTTCTTGACGAATAGGGCTTTCGAGCATTAAAGTCACCGGTCCCCAATTCGTGAAAGTCACATCCATCATCGCTCCGAAACGTCCGGTTTCCACCAGAATCCCTTTATCACGTAACAGCTGATTAAACGTTTCGTACAATAATTCTGCCGCTTCAGGTCTGGCTGCAGCTGCAAAGCTTGGGCGTTTTCCTTTACGACAATCTCCGTACAATGTAAATTGTGAGACAGATAATACAGCCCCGCCCACATCCATCAAACTGAGATTCATCTTTTCCTGCTCATCCTCAAAGATTCGAAGTCCAGCGATTTTGTCTGCCAAATAGATGGCATCCTTCTCCGTGTCCTCATGTGTAATTCCCACGAGCAACATCAAACCGGATTCAATTCTCCCAGTCAGCTCGTCTCCAACGGTCACCTGAGCCTCTTTACAGCGTTGTACAAGCACCCTCATCTTACAGGCTCCTTACTGCATAATCCGATGCACAGAATAGACATCTTTCACCCGTTTGATCCGTTCCACAACCGAATGCAGATGCTCCGTATTGCGAATCAGAATTGTGACGTGCACCAATGCTAATTTATTTTTATCTGTACGTCCGGTGACGGCAGATATATTGGTTTTACTTTCCGAAACAGCCTGAAGCACTTCATTGAGCAAGCCATTGCGATCATGGCCCGTAATCTCAATATCCACGCTGTAGTTGGCTTCAATATTCTCTTCCCACTCGACTTCAATGACGCGAGCTGCTTCTTCCCCATCCGTACTGGACGGAATATTCGGACAGTCACTGCGATGCACCGAAACCCCGCGTCCACGTGTAACATACCCGATAATAGCATCCCCTGGTACAGGGTTACAGCAGCGTGCAAAACGAACAAGCAAATTGTCTATACCTTTGACACGAATGCCATTGGTTGGGCGGTTTTTGCGTTCAGGTGCTGGCTTCAGCTCACGCATCTCGGAGTTCAGTTCAAGCAAGCTGGATTCTTCCTGCTCCTTGCGAAGTTTCTCCGTTGCTTTGGTCACGATCTGTGCAGCCGTAATGCCCCCGAATCCAACAGCTGCGAGCATATCCTCAATATCATTGAAGGCATACTTTTTGGCTGCTTCCTGCAACTTGTCGTCCGTCATCCAGGCAGATGGATCAAGTCCCATACGCTTGAGCTCACGTTCACAACTGTCGCGTCCTTTTTCAACGTTTTCTTCGCGCCGTTCCTTCTTGAACCATTGCTTGATCTTCGCTCTTGCGTGAGAGGATTTAGCAATTTTAAGCCAGTCCTGGCTCGGTCCGTAAGAATGTTTGGACGTCAAAATTTCGATGATATCGCCCGTCTTGAGATGATAATCGAGCGGAACGATACGACCATTCACTTTGGCACCAATCGTCCGATTACCCACCTCTGTATGGATTCTATATGCAAAATCCAATGGAACAGATCCAGTCGGCAATTCGATAACTTCACCTTTTGGCGTAAATACAAACACCAGATCCGAGAAGAAATCCATTTTAAGCGATTCTACAAACTCAGACGCATCCTGCGCTTCATTTTGAAGTTCAAGGATCTCGCGGAAGAACGTAATTTTATCTTCAAAATTATTTCCGTTCGCAGCGCCTTCCTTGTAGGCCCAGTGGGCAGCAATCCCGAATTCAGCAGTGCGGTGCATATCCCACGTCCGGATTTGGACTTCGGTCGGTTCACCATTCGGACCTACGACCGTGGTATGCAGCGATTGATACATGTTCGCCTTCGGCATCGCGATATAGTCCTTGAAACGTCCAGGCATCGGTTTCCATAACGTGTGTATAATGCCGAGGGTAGCATAACAATCCTTGATGTTATCCACAATAATACGAATCGCAAGCAGATCATAAATCTCGTTAAACTGTTTGTTTTTCGTTGTCATTTTTTTGAACACGCTGTAGATGTGCTTAGGACGTCCTGACAGATCTGCCTGAATTCCCATCTCATCCAGCTTGCTGGTAATACCGTCCATAACCGTATCAATATATTGCTCACGTTCTGCACGCTTTTTGTGCATCAAGTTTGCAATTCGGTAATATTGCTGCGGATTCAAATAACGGAGGGCGATGTCCTCCATTTCCCATTTGATTGCAGAGATACCCAAACGGTTTGCAATCGGACAGAAAATCTCCAACGTTTCGTATGAAATCCGGCGTTGGCTTTCTTCCGACTGAAACTTGAGTGTCCGCATATTATGCAGACGGTCAGCCAATTTGATCACGATGACACGGATGTCCTGCGCCATGGCGATGAACATTTTGCGGTAGTTCTCGTTCTGCTGTTCTTCCTTGGAGCGGAACTGAATACGTTCCAGCTTCGTCAAGCCGTCAACAAGCATGGCACACGTATTGCCGAAATGATTGCGGATTTCTTCAAGTGAAACCGTAGTATCTTCTACTACATCATGAAGAAGCGCTGCAATTATGGAGATGGTGTCCATCTGCATGTTTACAACAATATCGGCAACCGCAAGCGGATGCAGAATATACGGTTCTCCCGATTTTCGCGTCTGTCCATGGTGGGCCTGATCAGCAAATTCGTAAGCTTCACGTATGCGCACCAGATCGGGTTCTTTGATATATGCCCCGGCCTTCTCGAGTAATTGCTCTATGCCCATTCTGATCTGTTCCGTGTCCTTTCTATACAAAATGGAACCCGTGACATGATATCAACACAGGTTCCCCGTAAAAGTAATTTCCTATAATTATGACGCTTCGCCCGTTTCCCGTCAACTACTGACGAATAAGAGCACATATCCAATTTTTTTATACGTAATGTGTCTTTCCTCAAAGATGTTGCCCGATATTCAACAGTAGGTGGAATTCATCCTCATTTATTATGTATTATTACCGTTATTTGCCGAAATAGAAGTATCAATTCGCGAAATAAAAATGGATTCGTCATGCTTAAAGGAAAAATGTTATTGCTAAATGAAGAGAAACTCTGTACTATATTGAAGATTTGTGTTTCGGAAAAAGGAGATGAACATTCATTGCAACGTGAAATTCAGGTTAATCAAAAAATGCCGCTTGGCTCAGGATCGCTGCTGAGTCTTCAGCATTTGTTCGCCATGTTTGGCAGCACGGTACTTGTGCCGAACCTGTTCGGTGTGGACCCAAGTATGATCTTGCTTATGAACGGTATTGGAACATTGTTGTACATACTCATGTGTAAAGGGAAGATTCCGGCCTATCTTGGGTCAAGCTTTGCTTTTATCGCACCTGTTTCTTCCGTGTTACTCGCACACCCTGATAACGGATACTCCATGGCACTTGGAGCGTTCATCGTAACGGGAGCTGTTTTCTGTATTGTAGCTCTTATCATCAAGTATGCGGGGACAGGCTGGATTAACGTTGTTTTCCCGCCAGCGGTTATGGGTGCTATTGTTGCCCTAATCGGTCTCGAGCTTGTACCAGTAGCAGCCGGAATGGCTGGTCTAATCAATTCGACCCCTGCTGAGAACCCCAACTGGGTTCCTCAGGCCAAACCAATTATTTTATCCATGGTTACACTTGGTATCACTGTTATTGGTGCAGTAACCTTCCGTGGGTTCCCCAAGATCATTCATATTCTGATCGGGATTGTATCCGGTTACGTGCTTGGATACTTTATGGGTGAGGTAAAAACCGAGAATATAGCGAACGCTGACTTTATCTCGCTGCCTACCGTAACAACACCGACATTTGACTGGTCTGTCATCTTCACCATTTTGCCTGTCGCACTTGTTGTCATTGTTGAGCACATCGGACATCTGCTTGTAACGAGCAGCATTGTGGGCAAAGATCTGTCCAAGGACCCAGGTCTACATCGCTCCCTGCTTGGGAACGGCGTTTCAACCATTCTTTCCGGTTTTGTAGGTTCCACACCGAATACAACTTATGGTGAGAATATTGGTGTCATGGCTCTGACCCGGGTTTACTCGACGTATGTTATTGGCGGCGCTGCCGTTATCGCGATCATGCTTTCGTTCTCAGGTACGTTCTCGGCACTTATAGCTAACATTCCCGTTCCGGTTATGGGTGGTGTATCTTTGCTTCTGTTCGGAGTAATTGCGGCATCCGGTTTGCGTATTCTGGTCGAACAGAAAGTGGATTTTGCCAAACCGACCAACTTGCTGCTAACGACCCTTGTACTCGTCATCGGACTCAGTGGTACGGAGATCACGTTTTATGGTATTCATCTCAAGGGAATGGCTCTGGCAACCATCGTCGGAATTCTGCTGAGCTTGTTGTTTAAGTTATTTGAAGTACTGGGTTGGTCGAATGATCAAACGGAGAAACAGCCTTTAACGGAGAAAACTCCGGATTGATTTTTTGCGACTATTTCGAACGAACAATGTTTATTCATTCTTCATCTTATACATCGTACAATGCAAAAAGCCTGCTCTCCAACCTTAACGGGTTGAGGGACAGGCTTTTTTTGCAAATAGTTAATGCTGTATATTATTTCCCGGGAAACGGGAGATCCAGTTCACGTGATTTAACAGCAATAAATGCCGGAATTCTAGTAGTTCATCAATGTAAATACATCAATTCCCGGCAATTTTGCACGTCCATTCAAATCAGACAGCTCAATCAGGAATGCTGCACCTACAATCTTGCCACCCAATTGTTCAATCAGGTTAATGGAGGTAGCAATAGTTCCGCCTGTCGCCAGCAGATCATCCGCAATCAGAACATTTTGTCCTTTTTCGATCGCATCTGTATGCATAGCAAGCGTATCCTTGCCATATTCAAGATCATAACCGACTTCGATCGTCTCTCCAGGCAATTTTCCGCTTTTACGGATCGGAGCAAAACCGACACCCAGAGCGTACGCCAGAGGAGCGCCCACAACGAATCCACGTGCTTCAGGTCCGGCAATAACGTCAATTTTGAGATCTGAAACCATTACTTTCAGCTCATTGATCGCCTTGCGGTACATTTCTCCATCCTTCAACAATGTCGTAATGTCTTTGAAGCTGATTCCCGGTTGTGGAAAGTCAGGAATGACACGAATATAATCTTTAAAATCCAAAATAATCTCCTCCTAAAATAAATAGCACAACTTCTATCTAAGATACGCCCTTCATCCGGGATATCATCCATTGTGTCAGTTGAGGGGTCGATGCATCCAGCATCACCTGCTCTGTCTCGGCCATGCTCTCCAACGCCTGATAATGACGCGAAGCGGTTAGCTCACGCTTGGGTGGGTTATCCACAAACACAATCTTTCCATCTTCTCGGGTAATGAACGATAACTCCTCAAAAACATCCAACATCATGGTAATCATGCGCGGCGAGCAGCCACACTGACGACTGAGCACAGGAGTGATCTCTTGTTCCTCCACGGGTTCAGCTCTCCATTTGGACACCAGCATATAAATACGCTTGAAGAGTTCTCTGGAGGGCATCTGAAGGCGATCTCGGCGGTTGCCTGATCCGTTCAGAAGGATGATATTCTCGGCTCCGCTGAATAAAGCCAGCATTGCATCAAGTTGTTCCGGGGTTTCCGGCGTATCAAACACAAATAACGTCCGGACCTGTTCCTGCCCATAATGCTGCGCAGCAGCATTACACGGAAATAACCCGACCTTTCTATCATATACCCAAAGGCACGGTTCATACAATGAATTTCCCTCGGAAACATTCGTTTCTTTCCGAACGATGGCACCAATAGAGCCTGACTTGTATCGTAAATGTATTTCAAGCGAACTCAGGAACTGCTTCATCGCGTTCAGAGGCTCCGTACTGCCTCGCAAATCAAACACTTGCGCATGTGGGACCTGAATGTCCTGCAGCATCAATTGTGGTTTCCTCATCCCGTTCCACTCATTAACAGACAACTCGCCCATAACATCAATGATAGAGCCTGGAGGAAGAAACTCCGCCAATGCTCCTTTGCCAAAAGCGACCGTTTCCAGTTGCTGGCCATCCTGCTCCAACACCAATTTCAGATGACGTTTTTCACGTCCCATCGTCCGTGTTTCTTTTACAGTCACATTGCGCAGCACAAAACGAGGAGAAGGATTGCTCATGCCAAATGGCTGGAGTCTGTCGATCTCTTGAATGACCTGCAGGGGCACATCACTGATTCTACACTCATCATCCGCAAGACGATGGGGAACAAAGTCCTCCTCCGTCAGCACGGATGCCGCAAACTCATTCAATCCGGCTTCCAGCTCTTTTAGCTGATCACGATGCAGGCTCATGCCTGCTGCAGCCGGGTGACCACCATAATGGTCCATCGTGTGTTTGCAAGCCGTTAATGCCTCATAGATGTCCAGCCCCTCTATGGAGCGTGCTGAGCCTTTACAAGCGCCGCTCTCCGGGTCAATGCCCAGGATAAGCGTTGGCCGATAATACCGTTCAAGTAACTTGGAAGCCACGATACCTACAACTCCAACATTCCAGCCTTCTCCCGCTAAAACGATGACGTCCGGCACTGCTCCGGAATTAAGCTGGATTTTCTGCTCCAATTGGGCTGTCGCTTCCAGAAGTATACCCTCAACAACCTGTTGCCTTTCACGATTCAGCAAATCCAGTTGACCTGCCAGAGTATGTGCCTCATCCAGATCCTCGGTTGTAAGCAGCGATACGGCTCTGCCGGCATGATCCAGACGTCCGCTTGCATTAATACGGGGAGCCATGGCAAAGGCAATATTGATTGAAGTGACCTGACTTTGATCCACACCACTAATTTCAAGTAGAGCACTTACACCGGGCAGACGTGTACCACGCATGGACTCAACACCATAACTGACGATAACCCGGTTCTCGCCTTCCAAAGGCATCAAATCGGCAACCGTACCAATAGCGGCAATTTCCATCCATTCTCCAGGCACTTCTCCGATCAATGCCTGGGCCAGCTTCAACGCTACACCCGCACCAGCTAACCCTTTAAAAGGGTATGGACAGTCCGGAAGCTTAGGATTGATGAGCGTATAGGCCTCAGGCAAAACTTCAGGTGGCTCATGGTGATCCGTCACAATGACTTCCATTCCCAGTGTTGCAGCATAAGCAATCTGCTCTACCGCACTGATTCCGGTATCTACCGTAATCACCAGCGTGACTCCTTGTTGATGAGCCCAATCCAAGGCATGATTGTGTAATCCGTAGCCTTCATTGGAACGATGAGGAATATAGATATCGTAGGAAGCCCCGAGATAACGCATCAGATGGATCATCAGGGATGTACTGGATACGCCGTCCGCGTCGTAGTCCCCATATATTAAAATATGTTCTTCACGCTCAATGGCCTGCTGGATTCGGGGCACAGCTTCTTTCATACCTAGAAGCAGATAAGGATCATGCATCTGATTCAGATCAGGATGCAGAAATTGTTCTGCCTCTGTTTCATTATGAACCCCCCGACTAACCAGCAAACGTCCAACAAGTGATGAAACGGAAAGCGCCTGCGAGAGTCCCGCAGCCGCCTCCAGATCGATATTCGGTGTGTTCCACCGGTATTGCGAATAAAGCAATGATAACGCTCCTTTCCTGATCTACTGGACCAAGCTTCATTACTGAATTAATGTCGCTTCAGGATCTGGCAGTTCATGATTGGATTTATAAGGATACCCAGGATCATAAGGTACAGCCTGGATCTGTACTTCTTTCACATGACTGAAACGAGTTAAGAGAAGTGTCTTCGCCCGATTCGCAATCTCCTGTGCCTCGAGCACAGAAATTCTAGGGTTTACACTTATGACCAGTTCAATCGTAACATCATGTTCCTGTTCACGTGCTACCAGATGTTCGATCGTAATAATGCCATATACACGCTGTACCGTTTCTTTGAAGTCAATTGCTTCTTCCTGTTCCAATTCCTGAACAAGTGAACCATATACGGTATCCACAATCATTCTGTACCCTTTGTGCAGCACAAAACAGGAAGCTATCAATGCAGCTGCGGGGTCCATATATCGAAGAATACTCCACCCCATCGTTTCTCCTGTCATGGAACCTACAATGCCGACCAAAACGATAAGTGAACAGTAGAGTGCCCGACGATGTTGCTGTGCATAAGCCAGAGCCTGCGATTGATTTCGTTTACGAAAATACCGGTATTGATATTGAAAGATCGCTTCCTTCACAGCCAGTGCTGCAAAAGCTACTACAAGTGCATGGGTATACTTTTCTAACGATTCTGGTTCCTCTCCAGACAAACTACCCAAAGCGGAGATGGCAATCTGCAAACCTCCCATAAGGATGAGCACAGATAATAATACCGAAATTCCAGGTCTAGCGATACGTGAATGTTCCTTTGACTGCTCCCTACGAGCCTTTGTTTTTGTTTGTACAGACTTCGAGGGAAAGAGGCCGGACAATGAAGAAGCAGCTTCTGAAGCAGAGTGCAGGCCGTCTGCAAGCAACGATTTGCTGTTTGCCATATAACCGAACCCAGCCTTAATTACTGCAAGTGTCAAATTCCCGGCGATCCCGCTCCACGTGGCAGCGTGAACAGAAGGGAAACGTTCTCTGGTCATGGCGATGCCCCCCTTAATACTGTACCTAAAGTTGCAAAACCGCGCCTGGCAGACGCGGCTTGACAATACAATGTTTAGTTGGATGCTTTGACAGCTGCTTTAGGTTTCTCTGTTTGTTTACCTTTGAGCGCCAGCCACAATGGAGCGGCGATGTAGATCGAAGAATATGCACCGAACAATGTTCCGATGACCATAGCAAGTGAGAACATGCGAATGGATTCTCCACCAAAAATAAACAAGCAGAGCGAAGCGACAAACACGGTGAATGTTGTATTCAGGGAACGTGTCATCGTTTGTGCCAAACTGCGGTTGACTACTTCACGCAAATCGGCTTTGGTAGTCTTTTTAGCAAAACGCATATTCTCACGAATCCGGTCGAAGATAACGATGGTATCATTGATCGAGAATCCGACAATGGTCAGTACCGCCGTAATGAAGGTCAAATTCACTTCCAGTCGGAAAATCGAGAACACACTAATCACTACAAATGCATCATGGAAGAGCGCAATGACAGCAGCCAAGCCAAACCGCCATTCAAATCGGATCGCTACATAGATCATAATCCCGATACTAGCGATGAGAACCGCGTATATGGCATTGCGTTCAAGTTCTTTAGCCATCTCCGGGTCCACCGTATTGACTTCATAAGAAGCGGTTGAATCCAGCTTGGTGAACTCTTGCTTAAACTTGCTTTCCTGATTTTCATCCAGTACGTTCGAGAAACGAACGTTAACCCGATCAGCACCAGGTGTAATATGAACATCTTTTGTGTCAACACCAAGGTCACTAACGATGGGCTTAATTTGTTCTGTTGTGATTGCTTTAGACACCGTAATATCCACATTTGAACCTGAACGGAAATCAACCGCATAATTCAATCCCAGAGCCAAAATGCTGATGATACCTGCAATCGTCAAAATGATGGAAAAAGCATAGGCAATTTTACTGCCTTTAACATAATCAAAATTCCAATTAAAGCGCACGAATTTCACTCTCCTTCACTCCGAAGTACTTAGGCTTCTTCAATACGTTAGCCCGCACAAGCAGGGTCAACAGGAAGCGGGAGAAGAAAATATTCGTAATAATGCTGGTCACGATATCAAAAATCAGTACCAGTGCGAAACCTTTAACCGCACCTGTACCCATGAAGAACATAACGGCGGCAGCAATGATGGTTGTGATGTTAGAGTCAATAATCGTACGGAATGAACTTTTACCACCAGCTCTTACCGAAGACAATATCGACTTACCACTGCGCATTTCTTCCTTGATCCGCTCATACGTGATGATGTTGGCATCCACGGCCATCCCTATACCCAGGATAAATGCCGCGATCCCCGGAAGGGTAAGTACGAATTCTCCCATATAGAAGATTGCAAGTACAAGCCACGTATGTGTAATCAGGGCAAAGCTCGCAATAATCCCCGGAATACGGTACAGGCCAATCATGAACACTAGAATAATTACGGAACCAATTAATCCCGCTTTAATCGTCTGGTCCAGAGATAGTTTACCAAGCGTTGCACCAACACTTTGAGAGTACTTCTCTGTCAGTTTCAGCGGCAACGCACCCAAATTAATGGTATCGCGAAGCTGATTGGCTTCCTCACGTGAGTAGTTACCCGTGATTTGCGCAGAGCCGTCACTCAGCTGCTGCTGCACGGTTGGAGCGGATAACAGTTGATCATCCAGATAGATAGCCAAAGGTTGTCCAATCAAACGTTTGGTGATTTCAGCAAACTTCGCTTTGTCTTTAACCTGGATATCGATCATCGGTGCGTTCAACTGGTTAAATACCACTTTGGCACCATTCTCCACGAACTCATTTCCCCGAAGCTCGATTTTGGTATATTCGCCTTCTTTGTCATTCTCAGCTTTACTGCGGAAGGTCATGACAGCAGGTTCTTTCATTTTGGCTCTGACTTCAGCCTCGTCGGTAACCCCGGCCAGCTTCAAACGGATCCGGTTCGTTCCTTCAGTTGTTACTTCCGGCTCGCTTGTTCCGAGCGCATTGGCACGGCTCTCCAGACTTTTTGCTGTTTGCACCAAAGATGCTTTGGTGACTTGTTGTCCTTGTTCCAGCGGCTCTGCTTCATATAAGATCTCGTAGCCTCCTTTTAAATCGAGGCCCAAGCGTATATTTTTGAGCAGCCCTGGACTTGTGCCCAACATTACTCCTGCGGTCACAAGCACGACCAAAATGAAACTGACGATTCTTTTCATGCCGTTCCTAGATCCCCTTTCGTTCTCAATATTCCTATTATAGCGATGCCGTAAAAAGCAGTCAATTTCCAACAAAAAAGATCCCTTTCGCTAGAAAGAGGACCCCCGGTATGCAGACACGGTCATAAAGTTCATAAAGCTTGTTGCTTTCAGTGACAATATGTCGTTCACCAGTTGGTGAAGCGGTGGAATGCCCTGCTTTTCATATTTATGACTGATGCAATTCCAGACATCTTTGCTGGTGACATATTCGTAACCGACAAGCCTTAGTTCCTCTGCTTTGCTACGGCAGAGCATCTCTATAGACTGTTCCAACTCCACATCATTCATTTCTTCCAACGGGGAGCCTCCCTTCATACATCCAAGCCTTTATGCGGCATCAATATTACATCATTCGACTTTACCCGATCATATTCCTTCTTGCTGTTGATGGATCTTTTTGTTAATCGTGTCCAAGTTGTCATGAGAAGATATTGGACTGGCATAGGATGAAGAACGACGGCATTGTCCCGTTTATGAATATCTGTACTCCAACCGGGAAAGAGGGGTAGTCTTGAAGAAACAGACATTTATCCAGGGAGCCATGATCCTGCTCGCCGCAGGCATCATTAATCGGATTCTCGGGTTCATCCCGCGCATTGCGCTGCCACGGGTTATCGGTGCAGAAGGTGTTGGCATCTACCAACTGAGCTATCCCTTTTTCATCGTACTCGTCACCTTAATCACTGGCGGTATTCCATTGGCTGTAGCCAAACTCGTAGCCGAGGCGGATACAGGTGCCAACCGTTACTCACCCCAACGGATTCTGCAAATCAGCCTGAGCTTCACATTGACCCTTGGCGTTGTGTTTATGTTTCTGTGCATAATCTTCGCTCCATGGGTCACCCGTTATGTTCTGACCGATGAAAGGGTCTATCACACGTTTGTCAGCATGAGCCCTATGATTGCCATTATCGCCGTATCTGCAGTCTACAGAGGTTATTTCCAGGGAAAGCAAAACATGATGCCTACGGCTGTTTCATCAATCGTAGAAACGGTCATTCGTATTATATGTGTAATCTGGTTTTCCTGGCTCCTCTTGCCCCGAGGAATTGCACAAGCTGCAGCAGGGGCCATGCTGGGGGCGCTTGTCGGTGAATTCGTCGGCATGCTTGTATTACTGTGGAACTATGCTAGACAGAAGAAATATATCGATCAACATCAGCCCATACTCGAATCTTCAATCGAAACCAAACCTGCTGTTTTAAAAAACTCAACCGGATCAGAGCCTGGACTCCTTCGTCGTTTACTTGCGATTTCCGTACCCGTAACTGCCGGACGATTAGTTGGCTCCCTATCCTATCTTGCTGAGACCATTGTAACCGCACAGAGCCTGGCAATTGCAGGCATCTCCAAAGGGCTCGCCACGGCCCAGTATGGAGCACTACAAGGCATGATTATCCCGCTACTTCTTCTGCCCGGAGCATTAACGTCCTCATTAGCAACGTCCCTTGTCCCTTCATTGTCTGAGGCCTCGGCTCAAGGTGATCGTGCGCTCATACATAAACGGATGCATCAGGCTTTGCGGTTAGCACTCGTAACAGGAGCCCCATTTTCTGTATTTATGTATGTGCTTGCCGAACCGATGTGTCTTGTCCTGTATAATGATGCATCGATTGGAAGCATGCTTAAGCTTATGGCTCCTTTTGCTTTGTTTATCTACATTCAAGCTCCTCTTCAAGCTGCTCTTCAAGCACTTGATCGTCCGGGAAAAGCACTGCTCAATACATTTATTGGTGCTGTCATCAAAATTACATTGATTTTGGTACTCGCCTCCCGACCGGAATACGGCATATTTGGTGCGGTGATTGCCATATGTGTGAATTCAACGGTCGTTACCCTTCTACATGCAAGAAGTGTGCGCAACCTTTTGCAGTTCCGTTTCAAGCTGATGGATTGGGTCAAAACAGGTACGGGTATGGTCATCATGGGCGCCGCTACTCTGGTCATTTATGAGCAGACCGCATCTTTGCTTCCGTTTTGGATCAGAATGCTTCTTGCTCCCCTTGTTGGTCTAATTGTTTATTTCATGGTTATGGGCTGGACCAAAATGATCGATTTTCACGATCTTTCCCGTGCCCCCATTATTGGTTCCTGGTTTAAACGCCGTTCTTAGACGTCAGTTATCTTTATCATCTTTGGAACTTACATAAACTTTCTCGTTATGATCAATGGAACAGATAAACACATCTTTGAAGTCCATAATCCCTTTCTGCTGAATCTGATTTTTAAGCCAAAATCTGGTTTTCTGAATCAGTTCAAGGTTCTGATCCTGAACTTTGCCATCCATGATCAATGGCAATGGTAGGCCTTCATATTTGATGTTTTCAAATCCATCTATTTTATTTTTCCGTCTATTTTGTTTGGAATTAAATCCTGTCGAACCAGAACCTGATGAACCGCTGTTACCGCCTGAAGAACTCTGAACTTTTGGAAAAACAGTCAGCTTGCCTGTAGTCTCCAATATGGCGAAGTCAACTTCACCAATGCTGTCTATATTCTGTTCACGAAGTTGCTGTAGCAAATCGTCGAGATTATAACGCTGCTTGCGCATCTCATCTCGATGCAATTTACCTTTGGAAATTAACACGGTCGGCTTGCCATCAATCATCAGCCGCAGCTTCCGGCTCTTGAGACTGAGAAAAGCTATGGCAATCTGCACGACCAGGACCGTTAGCATCGGTACAATACCATGGAATAACGGCTTATTGATATCTTCAATGACAAATGCCGCAATTTCTGCAAGCATGATGGATACGACCAGATCAAACATGGACAGCTTCCCAATCTCACGTTTGCCCATAATCCGGATAGAAGCATAAACAATAAAATACATGAGTATGGTTCGAAAAATATGTGCTCCGACATCTGAGAAATTCACAACAGGGTTCCTCCTTCGGATCTGAATTTTATACAGGTACCTGAAGCGTAATCCCTATTTTGACCTGAAGCTTACATGCTCATGCAAATATAAACTGTTCATTTAATGGAAAATTCAGTTCATAAGTCCGAAGGCTTGACCATACACTGTATTAATTTCAAACTTGTACAAGGGGGTTGCTTCATGCAGTTGATTCGCCGAATGGTTTCATTTCGAATGTCTAACCCGGTTCTTTCGGGCCTCTGTCATGCTTTTGTATGGATGATGTTAGGCGCACTGATTCTATCCTTCTTTCTCTGGATGACCGGAATGCGGGAACAGGATCTTTCCCTGTATACGTACGTTGTCCATGGCTTGTCTTTGCTGGTTGGTGGATTTGTATCTGGCAAGAGGTCAGGTGAGCGAGGCTGGTACCACGGAGGTATTACCGGAATCGTTTACGGATTAATCGTATTGCTCATCGGATTTCTGGCACTCGATGCCTCATTCAATTGGAAAGACAGTCTGCAGCTTGCAAGTGCATTCCTGATTTCTGCACTAGGCGGTATATTTGGAGTCAATACACGAAGATCATAGAAGATTGGGGAGTAACGGTTATTTGAGCAAAAAAGAAAAGAGAACCGGGTCTCTATGGAGATCCAGTTCTCTGATAATGAAGAATACGCTGCAAACGTACTCATTGCCTTACAGGCTTTTTGAACTTCTATGATTTATTCAGCCGTTTCACGGGCAACTGCACTGCTAATCGCATTACGATCGAATGTCAGTTTAGTAACATCGTTTACACGCAATACAACTACATCATCCGTGATTTCAGCAATTGTTCCGTGAAGACCACCGATTGTAACAATTTTATCGCCTTTTTTCAATTGACTTAGCATAGAATTACGTTGCTTTTGTTTTTTGTTCTGTGGACGAATCATCAAGAAGTAAAAAATTGCAACCATGAGTACCAAAGGTACAATCAAAGATACAATTCCACCACCCGCATTAGCGGTTGTAGCTGGTAATGCTTGGAACATTCAAACTCCCCCTTATCGACTATACGTTCAAATAATACTTGTTACTGCGGTTCCGCAAAAACCTGATCAGAAACCTTTGTCATTGTCATGAAGACCATATTGATCGAAAAATTCATCCCGGAAATCAAGCAAACGATCTTCCATTATGGCTTTACGCACATTGCGCATCAAATTCTGCAAGAAATGAAGATTGTGGATGGTCGTCAAACGTAAGCCAAACGTTTCATCCGCTTTGATTAAATGACGCAAATAGGCTCTTGAATAGTTACGACAAGTGTAGCAATCACATTCAGGGTCCAGTGGCCCAAAATCGGTTGCAAACTTGGCATTACGAACTACCAGACGTCCTTGGCTGGTCATCGTTGTTCCGTTACGGGCAATTCGGGTAGGCAAAACACAATCGAACATGTCCACTCCGCGAATCGATCCCTCAATCAATGCATCGGGTGAACCTACACCCATTAAATAGCGTGGCTTATTGGAAGGCAACAAAGGAACAGTATAATCCAATACCCCATACATCAAATGTTTCGGTTCTCCAACACTCAGTCCACCAATAGCATAACCCGGGAAATCCATGGAAGTCAAATCTGCCGCGCTCTGACGACGAAGATCTTCATGCATACCTCCCTGTACGATGGCAAACAGTCCTTGATCATTCGGACGAGCATGACTTTCCAGACAACGTTCTGCCCAGCGGCTCGTTCTTTCAAGCGATTTTTTCACATATTCATATTCAGCCGGATACGGCGGGCACTCATCAAATGCCATCATAATATCGGAGCCCAGTGCATTCTGGATTTCCATTGCCACTTCAGGCGAAAGGAATTTTTTATCTCCATTTAGATGAGAGCGGAAGTTAACGCCTTCCTCCGTAATTTTGCGCATCTCACTAAGAGAAAACACCTGGAAACCTCCGCTATCCGTCAAAATCGGACGATCCCAGTTCATAAATTTGTGCAACCCGCCTGCCTGACGGATAATTTCATGCCCAGGTCTAAGGAACAAATGATAGGTATTGCTCAGAATGATCTGTGCATCCATCTCTTTCAGCTCTTCGGGACTCATCGTCTTCACTGTGGCCTGTGTTCCTACAGGCATGAAGGTTGGTGTCTCAATAATACCGTGAGGTGTATGTACACGTCCCAAACGGGCTCCGGATTGTTTACAGGTTTTGATATGTTCGTACGTAATTGCTGCCATTGGTTTTAATCATCCTCTAAAAATTAATCGTAATACCTTCATATCTTAATAAATCAACATGGCATCGCCAAAGCTGAAGAAACGGTATCGTTCTTTAATCGCTTCCTCATACGCATGCATGATTTGTTCTCTTCCCGCAAGCGCACTGACCAGCATGACCAATGTGGATTTGGGGAGATGAAAATTCGTAAGCATCCCGTCAATCACTTTGAACGTATATCCCGGATAGATAAAGATCTTGGTCCAGCCGCTGCTCTCTTGCAACTGCCCGTCTTCAAACTTGCTGCCTACCGTTTCAAGTGTTCGACAACTCGTCGTTCCTACTGCAAATATACGGTTGCCACGTTTTTTCGTTTCATTAATTAGATCCGCCGTCTCTTGAGACAAGGAGTAGTATTCCTCATGCATGACATGTTCTTCAACATTGTCAACCGACATCGGCCGAAATGTTCCAAGTCCCACGTGAAGCGTGATGAAAGCAACATTAACCCCTTTATCCCGAATCCGATTCAACAGTTCTTCTGTAAAATGTAATCCTGCTGTCGGTGCAGCGGCCGATCCTTCGTGTTTTGCATACACCGTTTGATACCTTTCCCGGTCATCCAGTGTTTCTCTAATATACGGAGGCAAAGGCATTTCACCCAAACGATCCAGAATCTCCTGAAAGATTCCATCATAGGAGAATGTAAGCAAACGCGCACCCATTTCGCCTTCCTCGTCAATGACGGCCCTGAGCTCGTCACTAAAAACGATAACTGACCCTGCTTTCAGCTTCTTGCCTGGTTTGACCAGAGCTTCCCAGCGATCGCCCTCCACGTTTTTGAGCAGGAGCACTTCCGCCTTTGCTCCAGTGTCCTCTTTGGTTCCAAACAAACGGGCTGGAAGAACACGTGTATCATTCAATACCAGTGTATCCCCAGGCTGAAGAAAGTCGATAATATCAGGGAACGTGTGATGGTTAACTTCACCGCTCTCCTTGTTTAAGGTAAGCAACCGGGATGCCGTGCGGTCAAGCAGTGGCGTCTGTGCAATCAATTGCTCCGGCAATTCAAAATCATATAAGTTCACATTCATATTCAAATCATTCCTTAACAATAGTCGCATTTTGATAATAGTGTTTCAATATTGTCTGGTAATCATACCCTTCATCTGCCATGCCTTTGGCACCCCATTGGGATAAACCCAATCCGTGCCCGTTACCCTGACCGATGAACATGAAGCTTTGGCTCTGAGTTACAGCTCGGGCTTGACCATCACCACTCATAACCACAAGAGCATTACTGGATGAAGTCCCTGTGCCCGAGGCAGATAGAACAGAAGCCCCTTGTGAGCCGGTTTTGCTTGCTGTTTTGCCGTCAGCGCCTAATACAGTATAACTTCCGGTCCCTGCAATATCAAATAAAGTACTTGGTAATCCACCTAGAGCAGAGCGGTATGTATCTGCATATTTTACCGTCATGGGCTGGCCGTTGGCTGTAACTTCAAGTGCTCTTCCTGATGGCCCGCGCTTGGTCACTTCGAGCGTTGAGATTGAGGATGGAACAGCAGAAGTCGTTTTACCCTGTAGGGTTTTAACCAACTGGGCTGACGTGAATGGTCCTCTTACCCAGGCATAATCATTGGACTGCGGCACTTTGGCCAGGACAACAGCTTCGTTGCCTGGATTCATTTTCGCTACCGGATCAACATTGGATTGAATTAACGGAACGGGACGCACATTGGTATTTTGGGCAGTAACCGTTACTTTGGCTAAACCCGCATCCGTTTTGGTTGTTAATTCTTTTACATTATCCTCGCGGAGATAGCCGCTGACTCCTGTACTCAACAGCACATGATACCAGGTTTGCAATCCAGCTTGAGCCGATGTATCTCCATGGCTATCCACATTACTGAACACATCCCCGCCTCCGTTCCATACTTCGGATGGATGTGCAGTCTGTCCCCCCGCATTGGATGAGAATACAGCTTCTACGATTTTACCACCGCTCTTGATAACTTCTCCAGAGGTGGCATCAACCGCGCTGGAGACTTTATCATTCTCTGAACCCATTCCGTTGTATGCCTGACTAAGGGTGGTATCCACGACATTGGCAATTTTGAAACGGTCTCCCTGTTGAAGCGCATAAGAGCGTGCAGCGACAGCCTGTACTTTCAGCGCTTCTGCTGGCCAGGATGAATACACTTCTGCACCGACAACAGAGTATAAATATTGCTCCAGTGGAACTACATTAACCAAAGCCAAATCGCCGCTTACAATGCTAATTTCCATGTCACCGCGATATGTCCGCCCGGAACGTTCCACGACTTTGATTCCACTGCCGTCTCCTTGTACAAAGGCTTTGGCTTCACTGCCGGCAATGGTGTAATGCGGGGCTGTTTTAAGTGCATCAGTGCTTAACCCGGCATCCTGCCGGATAATAAGCGCAGCACTATTACTGTTTACCGGAGACAGGTTTACTCCTGGAACACTGGCTTCCACACTCTTTTTGAATGCAGACAGATCAGCATCTGATGAGGCTTCACCCACCCATACGGTATACCCTTGACTCCCTCCATCCAGTTGAAGAACGGTATAAGAACTAACTCCTGCCGATGAAAGAGATGCTTGTACCGCTTCTGCCTCTTGGAGCGAACTGTAGACTCCTGTAGATAAACGCTTGCTGCCCGTCACCACTGGTTGTTGTCCACCCAACTGGGCTGCAGCCACTTTTTGTACACGTGCAACCGCTTGTCCAGCCAACGCCTCTGTTGCATAGTTTCCGGTGTATAGTTGATAGGTCGCTTTACCATTCAGAGAAGTTGTAAACAACAACGGCTTATCACTAGTGGCCTGCAACAATTTTGCGGCGGCGGCTGCCGTTTTGAAATCCCCTGTTTCCAACACTTTGACGCGGAATCCATCCGCACTGAAACGGATTTGTCCTGTTGGAAGAGTTATACTTGCCCCGCTTTCCGAACCGATATTCCATTTTCCACTCGACTCAAGCGTAATCAGAGGGGTAGTCGATTTATACGTACTTCCCAGGTTCGCAAACATGGCTACCCGGATCATCTGCCCATCACTTTCAGCGGCATAAACCGGCACTTGCAGGCATCCTACCGTCAACAGAGCTGCGGCCAATACCTTCAAACGCCGACTCCACTTCTTTGTTTGTATTACTTTCCCCACGATCAGTCTCCTCTCTCTGTTTGTCCCAAGTTGTATATTAAGATGAATCTCATTGATATATGATCACAAATTATTTGGCGTCTCTCGGTGGAACTGGCAAACCCAGATGATGATAGGCCAGGTCTGTTACAATTCTGCCCCTCGGTGTACGTTGAAGCATACCAATCTGCAATAAATAAGGCTCGTAGACATCCTCAATGGTCTGACTCTCCTCACCAATCGTAGCGGCAATCGTATCCAGACCCACCGGGCCTCCCCGGAAACTGTTAATCATTGATTTGAGCATCTTGTGATCGATTTCGTCCAGACCGCGCGGATCAATCTGAAGACGTTGCAGCGCTTCTTCCGCCAGAGCCTGTGTGATGATACCATCCCCCCGTACCTGGGCAAAGTCACGCACTCTTTTCAACAGACGGTTGGCAATCCTCGGTGTCCCACGGGAGCGCAATGCTATCTCTTCTGCGGCATTACCAACAATCTCCACTCCTAGAATCTCTGAGGCCCGTGAGACGATGTAGGCCAGCTCATCCACCGTGTAGAACTCCAGCCGACTGATAACACCAAACCGGTCTCTGAGAGGCGCAGACAGCAAGCCTGCACGGGTTGTAGCACCAATCAGCGTAAAAGATGGCAGATCAAGACGTACGGAGCGGGCACTTGGTCCTTTTCCAATCATGATATCCAGCGCAAAGTCTTCCATGGCGGGATACATCACTTCTTCTACCGTACGATGAAGGCGATGAATCTCGTCAATAAACAGGACATCCCCTTCTTGCAGGTTTGTGAGCAACGCAGCCAGATCACCTGGGCGTTCAATCGCGGGTCCCGATGTTGTGCGCAAGTTAACACCCAATTCATTGGCAATGATATTGGCAAGTGTTGTTTTACCAAGTCCAGGCGGGCCATATAACAACACATGATCTAGCGCCTCATTGCGCATCTTGGCCGCTTCAATGTATATTTTCAAATTCTCCTTGACCTGGTTCTGCCCGATATATTCATTCAAATACCGGGGACGAAGACTGAGCTCGACAGCTTGATCCTCCATCATCAGGTTCGCGGAAATAATCCGGTCATCCATGTTCATCCCTACCTTTTTTATGCGGCTTACTGCTCTATTATAGAGGCAAAATTAATTATCCCGTAAACAGCATTTGCAGTGCCCGTTTCATCAACACATCAACAGAATCGGCCGAAGTAACATCTTTCTTCAGTTTGAGCCAGACTTTATCCAGTTCACTGTCGGTATACCCCAGCGCTTTCAGCCCTTCACGAGCCTCATCCCAGGCAGAGCCGCTTCCTGCTTCTTCCGAAGGAGGGGCAAACAAACCTGTTGCATACGTGGCAGCACCGAAACCATCCAATTTGTCCTTAAGGTCCAGTATCATGCGCTGCGCTGTTTTCTTGCCAATCCCCGGCAGTTTGGTCAGGAACGTCAGATTCTCTTGATAAATTGCAGTCACGACATGGTCCGGCGTACCGCCAGCGAGTATACCCAGAGCAACTTTAGGTCCAATACCTGATACCTCGATCAGCTTGCGAAATAACTTCTGTTCCTCACGAGTAGCAAAGCCAAACAGCAACATCGCATCTTCACGTACATGGTGATGGGTATACACCATAATTTGGCCTTCTTGCTTCGCAAATGCAAAAGGATTCGGACAGAATACACGATAACCAACGCCATGAACATCAAGCACAATATATTCATTCTCCAGATGTACGAACTGTCCTCTTAGGAAATCAATCATTTTCGCAATACCTCATTCAACTTGGAATTTAATGTATATGAGTGTGCATGACACACTGCTACAGCCAAAGCATCAGCTACGTCATCCGGCTTCGGAATCACCTGTAAACGCAAAAACATTTTGACCATCTCCTGCACTTGCCGCTTCTCTGCTTTTCCGTATCCCACAATCGCCTGCTTAATCTGCATCGGCGTATATTCGGCAATAGGCAGTCCCTTCTGGGCAGCAGCCAGTACCATGACACCTCTAGCCTGACTTACAGACATCGCTGTTGTGACGTTACGATTGAAAAAAAGTTTCTCCAGCGCTACCGCGTCCGGTTTATATTTATCAATCAGCTGTACCATGCCCTCATAAACATGAAGCAGCCGTTCCTCTTCAGGGGTATGAGCTTCTGTCTGAATACAGCCATATTGTACTGGGGTTACCTTACTGCCGATTTTATCCACAAACCCAAAACCGACAATCGCAATCCCCGGGTCAATTCCCAAAAAACGCAAATCCATCTCTCCCTTACAAAAGCGAACATATGTATCGTTCATTTTATTATAACAAAAGATAGACCCTACGGCAGGAAAAACTTTGTCCTTCCATATACTCGCCTCAATTCGTGAATAACCTAAGTCGTTATCTCCCATATTCCGTTGTAACTGTCCTGGAACGACAAAAAGGACATCTTTCGATGTCCTTCGGTTCACTTCGTATGTTGTATAGACTCTGAATGTCCTTCGACAAGGCACTTCTCTTCTACGCGATGTTAAGAATACATTTAATGCAGATCAGCCTGTCTGTTATCCGCCATTACGGATTTCTTTATTGGCCTCATCCACTGCATAATCGCTGAACGTAGAGATTACGCTGTCGTACTCATCCTTGTCCTGGATACGGATACCCTGCTGCAACTGCTCCAACACACCTTCAGGCAATGATGTCTCCAACGTGCCTACGTCCATTTGAAAAAAAGTACGAATGACTTTCTCTTCTGTAGGCCGTCCTTCGTAAAGATTGAGATTACCCACAGCATCTATGCTAATATATGCCTGCTCTTTACATAATGGAGAAAGATCATCCACATGTTGCTTAATGCGTAACACTTCTGCCGATTCAACCTGAGCATCCCAATCCGGATGTTGTACGAGCAGCATCTTCAATTGAGGAATCGCCATCTTACCCAATTGTTCCGTTTCTACCCCACAAATATATTGCGTCTCCAATACAACACTCGTTAAATGGTCCGGATCAGAATCGAGTTGTTCCATCAAAGTCTGAATTTCTTGCTCAGATCTTTGCTCACTCGTAGCAGGTCCAATTACAGATACAGCCTCACTAAAATTGGTTGTTAATAAACGCTCGATCGCAGAAGAAATCGGCAAACCACTGTAAGCCAGTATGGCTACGGCAATCAATGATGCAGTCATCCACACTGTTCGTTTCCACCGACGCCAGCGTCTCTTGAATTGTTTTTTGAAGTTAAACGTGTTCACATGAACCCCTTCTATCACTTTTTAAACCTATTGTGACCGAAAGAACTGGGGTTTATGCAAAATTAACCTAAGGCACCAGCAATACGCTACGCTTGAGCGTAATAAGATGAAAGCTATATTTATTCCTTATTAAACGTTGTCAAGAATAAAGAGGTTATGATTGCTTAAAACACAATCAACTTTTAGACATAAATAAAATACGGACTATCTATAAATAGATAATCCGTATTTTTTGAGATCGGGATGACACGATTTGAACATGCGACCCCCTGGTCCCAAACCAGGTGCTCTACCAAGCTGAGCTACATCCCGTTATATATACCGGCGAGAGGACTCGAACCTCCACGGTTTCCCACTCGATTTTGAGTCGAGCGCGTCTGCCATTCCGCCACGCCGGCGTATGAAGTTATAATGGCGCGCCCTGAGAGATTCGAACTCCCGGCCTTTTGATTCGTAGTCAAACGCTCTATCCAGCTGAGCTAAGGGCGCAAATAATATTGGAGCGGACGACGGGAATCGAACCCGCGACCCTCGCCTTGGCAAGGCGATGCTCTACCGCTGAGCCACGTCCGCAAGCGGTAATTAAGATAAAAATGGCGGAACCGACGGGATTCGAACCCGCGATCTCCTGCGTGACAGGCAGGCATGTTAGGCCAACTACACCACGGTTCCAGATCACTTTCTTCAAAGAAAGCTTAATTGCGGGGGCAGGATTTGAACCTGCGGCCTTCGGGTTATGAGCCCGACGAGCTACCGGGCTGCTCCACCCCGCGTCGTTATTCAGAAAACTATATGGTGGAGGCTGAGGGGATCGAACCCCCGACCCTCTGCTTGTAAGGCAGATGCTCTCCCAGCTGAGCTAAGCCTCCATAATATATGACCCGTAGGGGATTCGAACCCCTGTTACCTCCGTGAAAGGGAGGTGTCTTAACCCCTTGACCAACGGGCCTTAATGGCTCCCCGAACAGGGCTCGAACCTGTGACAACTCGATTAACAGTCGAGTGCTCTACCAACTGAGCTATCAGGGAATACTAAGCATCTGCAGTGCAAATGCAATTCATCATACAACGCTAACATGCAGAGCCTGTTTTCTATGTAAGATGAAAGAGTTCGCTTGGCGGCGTCCTACTCTCCCAGGACCCTGCGGTCCAAGTACCATCGGCGCTAGAGGGCTTAACGGTCGTGTTCGGGATGGGTACGTGTGGAACCCCTCCGCCATCGCCACCAAACGCATAGCTTAGCTTACATCTCAGAGTTTATTCTCTGAAAACTAGATCCGAAACGAACTTTGCGAGTTACAACCTGCATATCTTGGATAAGCCCTCGACCGATTAGTACTGGTCAGCTCCATGCATTGCTGCACTTCCACCCCCAGCCTATCTACCTCGTCGTCTTCAAGGGGTCTTACATACTGGGAAATCTCATCTTGAGGGGGGCTTCACGCTTAGATGCTTTCAGCGCTTATCCCTTCCGTACATAGCTACCCAGCGGTGCTCCTGGCGGAACAACTGGTACACCAGCGGTACGTCCATCCCGGTCCTCTCGTACTAAGGACAGCTCCTCTCAAATTTCCTACGCCCACGACAGATAGGGACCGAACTGTCTCACGACGTTCTGAACCCAGCTCGCGTACCGCTTTAATGGGCGAACAGCCCAACCCTTGGGACCTACTTCAGCCCCAGGATGCGATGAGCCGACATCGAGGTGCCAAACCTCCCCGTCGATGTGGACTCTTGGGGGAGATAAGCCTGTTATCCCCAGGGTAGCTTTTATCCGTTGAGCGATGGCCCTTCCATGCGGTACCACCGGATCACTAAGCCCGACTTTCGTCCCTGCTCGACTTGTAGGTCTCGCAGTCAAGCTCCCTTATGCCTTTGCACTCTTCGAATGATTTCCAACCATTCTGAGGGAACCTTTGGGCGCCTCCGTTACTCTTTAGGAGGCGACCGCCCCAGTCAAACTGCCCACCTGACACTGTCCCCGCACCGGATTACGGTACCAGGTTAGAACCTAGATACGATCAGGGTGGTATCCCAACGGTGCCTCCACGCAAGCTGGCGCTCACGTTTCAAAGGCTCCCACCTATCCTGTACAGATCGTACCCAAATTCAATATCAAGCTGCAGTAAAGCTCCATGGGGTCTTTCCGTCTTGTCGCGGGTAACCTGCATCTTCACAGGTATTAAAATTTCACCGGATCTCTCGTTGAGACAGCGCCCAAGTCGTTACGCCATTCGTGCGGGTCAGAATTTACCTGACAAGGAATTTCGCTACCTTAGGACCGTTATAGTTACGGCCGCCGTTTACTGGGGCTTCGGTTCACAGCTTCGGATTGCTCCTAACCGCTCCCCTTAACCTTCCAGCACCGGGCAGGCGTCAGCCCGTATACTTCGCCTTACGGCTTCGCACAGACCTGTGTTTTTGCTAAACAGTCGCTTGGGCCTTTTCACTGCGGCCCCCTCGTGCTATTCACACTACCGGGGCACCCCTTCTCCCGAAGTTACGGGGTCATTTTGCCGAGTTCCTTAACGAGAGTTCTTCCGCGCGCCTTAGAATTCTCTTCTCGCCTACCTGTGTCGGTTTGCGGTACGGGCACCATCACCTGGCTAGAGGCTTTTCTTGGCAGTGTGAGATCATGACCTTCGCTACTATAATTTTCGCTCCCCATCACAGTCCAGCCTTACGATGTGCGGATTTGCCTACACATCAGCCTCACTGCTTAGACGGACATCCATCAGTCCGCGTCACTACCCTGCTGCGTCCCCCCATTGCTCATAACGGCTTACGGTGGTACAGGAATTTCGACCTGTTGTCCTTCGACTACGCCTTTCGGCCTCGCCTTAGGTCCCGACTTACCCTGAGCGGACGAGCCTTCCTCAGGAACCCTTAGGCTTTCGGCGGATCAGATTCTCACTGATCTTTTCGTTACTCATACCGGCATTCTCACTTGTATAATGTCCAGCGCTCCTTACGGTACACCTTCAACCCTTATACAACGCTCCCCTACCCCTGATGCAAGCATCAAGCCATAGCTTCGGTGGTGTGTTTAGCCCCGTTACATTTTCGGCGCAGAGTCACTCGACCAGTGAGCTATTACGCACTCTTTCAATGGTGGCTGCTTCTAAGCCAACATCCTGGTTGTCTGTGCAACTCCACATCCTTTCCCACTTAACACACACTTGGGGACCTTAGCTGATGGTCTGGGCTGTTTCCCTTTTGACAATGGATCTTAGCACTCACTGTCTGACTCCCGGAAGTAAGTCTATGGCATTCGGAGTTTGACTGAGCTTGGTAACCCTTGCGGGCCCCGCACCCAATCAGTGCTCTACCTCCACGACTCTGTTTTCCGAGGCTAGCCCTAAAGCTATTTCGGGGAGAACCAGCTATCTCCGAGTTCGATTGGAATTTCTCCGCTACCCCCACCTCATCCCCGCACTTTTCAACGTGCGTGGGTTCGGGCCTCCAGTGCGTGTTACCGCACCTTCACCCTGGACAGGGGTAGATCACCCGGTTTCGGGTCTACGTCCACGTACTACATCGCCCTATTCAGACTCGCTTTCGCTGCGGCTCCGGCTCTTCACCTTAACCTTGCACGGGAACGTAACTCGCCGGTTCATTCTACAAAAGGCACGCCATCACCCCTAAAACGGGCTCTGACTTTTTGTAAGCACACGGTTTCAGGTTCTATTTCACTCCCCTTCCGGGGTGCTTTTCACCTTTCCCTCACGGTACTGCTTCACTATCGGTCGCTAGGAAGTATTTAGCCTTGGCAGATGGTCCTGCCGGATTCATACGGGGTTTCACGTGCCCCGCACTACTCGGGATACATCTCGGAGAGAGCAGACTTTCAACTACAGGGCTTTTACCTTCTTTGGCGGGCCTTTCCAGACCTCTTCGTTTAACCGGCTCCTTTGTAACTCCATGTGAGATGTCCCACAACCCCAAAGAGCAAGCTCTCTGGTTTGGGCTTCTCCGCGTTCGCTCGCCGCTACTGACGGAATCACTATTGTTTTCTCTTCCTCAGGGTACTTAGATGTTTCAGTTCCCCTGGTATGCCTCTACACAACCTAT
The DNA here is from genome assembly GCF_013401555.1 of Paenibacillus sp. E222. Lineage (NCBI taxonomy): Bacteria > Bacillati > Bacillota > Bacilli > Caryophanales > Paenibacillaceae > Paenibacillus > Paenibacillus sp. E222. Next base: position 2,754,837 of record NZ_CP058552.1, on the reverse strand, counting down.
GTATTCAGTTGTGAGTAACTGGAAATTACCCCAGCTGGGTTTCCCCATTCGGACACCCCCGGATCAAAGCTTGCTTACAGCTCCCCGAGGCAGTTTCGTTGTTCGCCACGTCCTTCATCGGCTCCTAGCGCCTAGGCATCCTCCGTGTGCTCTTAGTAGCTTAACCATAATTGCTCCGGTTTCGACTGCTCGCTTCCCTTGTTTTGCTTACGCAAAGCCAAAAGTCACTCCCATTCGATACCATCGCAATGCAGTTTTCACTATTTATTGAAACTTGTTTTAACACAAGTTCAGCTTAAAAAGGAATGTTCTAAATCGTAAAATTTCGTTTCGATATCTAGTTTTCAAAGAACAAGCTCCATGCAAAAGCAAGCTGTTTGAGAGTTTGAGCTCTCAAAACTGAGCAACGAGTGAGTAAGTTGTGCAGCTAAGCTGCGTATTTGAATGTTTCCGTTACTGGAAACGATTCTCCATAGAAAGGAGGTGATCCAGCCGCACCTTCCGATACGGCTACCTTGTTACGACTTCACCCCAATCATCTATCCCACCTTCGGCGGCTGGCTCCTTGCGGTTACCCCACCGACTTCGGGTGTTATAAACTCTCGTGGTGTGACGGGCGGTGTGTACAAGACCCGGGAACGTATTCACCGCGGCATGCTGATCCGCGATTACTAGCAATTCCGACTTCATGCAGGCGAGTTGCAGCCTGCAATCCGAACTGAGACCGGCTTTTTAGGATTCGTTCCACCTCGCGGCTTCACAGCCCGTTGTACCGGCCATTGTAGTACGTGTGTAGCCCAGGTCATAAGGGGCATGATGATTTGACGTCATCCCCACCTTCCTCCGGTTTGTCACCGGCAGTCACCTTAGAGTGCCCACCCGAAGTGCTGGCAACTAAGATCAAGGGTTGCGCTCGTTGCGGGACTTAACCCAACATCTCACGACACGAGCTGACGACAACCATGCACCACCTGTCTCCTCTGTCCCAAAGGAAAGGTACATCTCTGTACCGGTCAGAGGGATGTCAAGACCTGGTAAGGTTCTTCGCGTTGCTTCGAATTAAACCACATACTCCACTGCTTGTGCGGGTCCCCGTCAATTCCTTTGAGTTTCAGTCTTGCGACCGTACTCCCCAGGCGGAGTGCTTAATGTGTTAACTTCGGCACCAAGGGTATCGAAACCCCTAACACCTAGCACTCATCGTTTACGGCGTGGACTACCAGGGTATCTAATCCTGTTTGCTCCCCACGCTTTCGCGCCTCAGCGTCAGTTACAGCCCAGAGAGTCGCCTTCGCCACTGGTGTTCCTCCACATATCTACGCATTTCACCGCTACACGTGGAATTCCACTCTCCTCTTCTGCACTCAAGTCACCCAGTTTCCAGTGCGATCCGGGGTTGAGCCCCGGGATTAAACACCAGACTTAAATGACCGCCTGCGCGCGCTTTACGCCCAATAATTCCGGACAACGCTTGCCCCCTACGTATTACCGCGGCTGCTGGCACGTAGTTAGCCGGGGCTTTCTTCTCAGGTACCGTCACCTTGAGAGCAGTTACTCTCCCAAGCGTTCTTCCCTGGCAACAGAGCTTTACGATCCGAAAACCTTCATCACTCACGCGGCATTGCTCCGTCAGGCTTTCGCCCATTGCGGAAGATTCCCTACTGCTGCCTCCCGTAGGAGTCTGGGCCGTGTCTCAGTCCCAGTGTGGCCGATCACCCTCTCAGGTCGGCTACGCATCGTCGCCTTGGTGAGCCGTTACCCCACCAACTAGCTAATGCGCCGCAGGCCCATCCCCAAGTGACAGATTGCTCCGTCTTTCCAGTTCTCTTCAGGAGAAGAAAACAACTATTCGGTATTAGCTACCGTTTCCGGTAGTTGTCCCAAGCTTGAGGGCAGGTTGCCTACGTGTTACTCACCCGTCCGCCGCTAACCATCAGAGAAGCAAGCTTCTCATCAAGTCCGCTCGACTTGCATGTATTAGGCATGCCGCCAGCGTTCGTCCTGAGCCAGGATCAAACTCTCCAATAAAGTATTGAAAAGAGCGATAAGCTCATTTTGAAACTGACGAGATTAAAAATCTCATTTATTTTGCTTTGAAACCATACAGCCCGAAGGCTTGTACCGATTTCTCAGCGTCGATCTTGCAAGCAAGATCGTTACTCACTCGTTGTTCAGTTTTCAAAGATCAAACTTGTTCGTGTTACTCTTTTTCGCGTCAGCGCTGTGTTTCAGCGGCGACTTAAATAATATATCATACTGACGAAACCAATGCAATAGCTTTTTCTAAAAAAGATTTTAATAGATTCTAAGTCTCCAATGAGACACTAAAACTTTAGCGAATCTGAGGCCCTCCAACTATGCGTCCACATTCATAGGCTTTCTTAATATCTGCTAAAGAGCCCTACAAGCGTGACACTTCCATACTCCAGTAGGATTACCCTCTTCTCCATACAAAAGTCAAAAGGCCGCCTCTTCCCAGAGTCGACCTTTTGAAACTTTAACGCTACTCGTTACAGTACAGTGTTATTGCTGTATCCATGGATTTCTACGCTTTTTGCTGTCAGAACTACGTTTATTGGTTATCCCCGTGCGTTCTCTTGCTTGTTTCCCGGATACAGATACTTTAGATTTAGCTTTGGCAGCAGGTTTGGCTGTTCTGCGTTTCGCAGTTCCTGTTTTGGCTGCTTGTTTAGGCTTTGCTTCCAGATTGAACTCAGCCTCACTCTCTGTAGAGGACTGGCTTAAGTTAGCCTCGTCACGTCCGCCCTTTTTGCCTTCCCCCTTGCCTTGTGGAGGGTAGAGTTCACCGAATGCACCTAGCGGAGACGGCGGCACCATGTTCTGAGTAGGGTATGGGTTTTGATAGGCATATTCCAATGGCTGATGAGGCATCATGGATGTGGTCATTTCGGGTTGCATCCCATAAGGATTGTATGTGCCCCACGCTGGGTTCTGGTAGTTATGTGAGGGATATGCGTATTGATGGTTAGGCATATGATGGTTGCCACATCCGCATGGCGGGTACGGTAGCATAGAGTAAGGAGAAATATGAGGCGGTTGGTGGTTCATATGCTCATTGGCCGCAAATGGAGGGTATGGGCTGTTCACTTGACCTGCTGGTGCAATCGGATACGAGTTATTCTGCATCTCTGCAGATACGTTCGGCATAACGTTGTTATGGTTATACTCTGAACCAGTCCAAGGCATGTTAGATGTATTACCTATGTCGTAAGGACTCACTTCAGTTATACCCGGGAATGTAGCATTGTCATTCGCCCCAGCTGTATACATGTTTTGTGGAGCAGTGTATACCTCTTGTGCAGGTACAGGAACCTGGGCATATGGATGCTCGACAGGAGCATGAAGCATTTTACTGCCACAACCACACGGAGCTTTGGTCGCAGGCGCCACCTCTGTAGGCCATTTCGTATTGTTAGGTATTACAGGTAAAGGCAGAACTTCAGGTGAGATATTAGGCATCGTATACGTTGGCGCTTCAGTTATCGGTTTTAATTGCACTTCGGATTTGGTGTTTTCCTTATTCTGAGCTTCCATCTGCGGCTTCTCTTCAGAAATTTCAGGCAACTGTGGTAACACTTCCACTTCTGGGTTGATATTAGGTACGACCGGATTTGCAGGTACAGGAGCAGGAACTACATTGGAGACTTCTGGTACAGGTGTTGGTTCATGTACGGGGACTACTGGAGCCGTTTCTTCTTTAACTCCTGTGTATTCCTTCCCTTCAGGCGACAACTTCTCATGAGCAACAATGGATGATGCACCATTCTCTGAATTCGCATTTCCAGGTGCATTCGCTGATGGAATGTACACAGTCTCCCCTACAAGAAGAGCATTCGGATTTTTCAATTGTGGGTTCGCATTGATCATATCTTTCAACGGAACTCCCCAAGCCTGTGACAACTTCCACAATGAATCGCCTTGCTGAACTTTATGACTGTGTAACATGCCTTCCGGCTTTGGTGTTACAGGCTCCGCAGGAATTTTGACCTTCATACCAATCTCCAACTTGTCGGGATCTGCAATTTGCGGATTGGCTGCGATAATTTTGTCCAACGCTACATTATATTTTTGGGACAGCAGATATAATGTGTCGCCTTTTTTCACCATGTGTATTTTCACTTGGAACTAACCTCCTAGACGTGATACTTGGGCAGTACATTCGCCCATACCGTTACTACATCCTATGCAGAAATTGGGCCAATGACATCAACTAAGCAAAAAAAATCCTTCCTGCCCCAAAAACCGCATACTCCAGGTATGCTGAATTTCTGAGACAAGAAGGATTTTTGCTTCCCTATTCCGATCGTTCCATTTAATCTTCCCAAACTTTATAACCGTCTTTGTCGACAATTTGACGGAACGCTTCCAGCAGTCTCAAGGTTACAGGACCTGCGACGCCCGTTCCAATCGTTCTGCCGTCCACCTCATAAGCAGCAATAACTTCCGCAGCTGTTCCAGTGAAAAAGACTTCGTCGGCAATATACACATCATGTAGCGTAAATGGCACTTCTTTTAATTCAAGATTCAGCTCACCGCACAGATCGATAATGGCCTGACGTGTAATTCCTTCCAGTGCACCCAGATAGCAAGGTGGCGTATACACTACACCCTTTTTAATGATAAAAATGTTATCACTGGAACCTTCAGTAACATATCCTTGCGAGTTCAGCATAATCGCTTCACCAACACCCGCATAGTTGGATTGAATTTTAACAAGGATGTTATTCAGATAATTCAATGATTTAATTTTTGGATTAAGTGCATCCGGGATGTTGCGGCGCTGGGAGACAGACACGGCTTTCAACCCAGTAAGATATGCTTCCTCCGGATAGATTGCCAGTTGCTCTACAATGATGATAACAGATGCTTTAGGACAGCGCAGCGGATCAAGGCCCAAGTTACCAGGTCCACGTGAAACGATCAGACGAATATAACCGTTACGCATATCATTGCGACGGACCGTTTCAGCCATCACTTCTAGCATCTCATCATAAGACAGCGGAATGTTCAGACTGATGGATTTAGCCGAATCGTACAAACGATCCAAATGCGCTTTGCATCTGAAAATGTTACCGTTATAAATTCGAATACCTTCGAAAATACCGTCTCCGTACAAAAATCCGTGATCATATACCGAAACGGTTGCATTCTCCTTGGTCACATATTGACCATCCAAATAAATCCATTGATCTGGCACCGATGACTGCACCTCCATAAAATTTTCATCCCTGATTCCGGAACTAATTTTATCTCGTTCATTGTACAACAAATGACAAGCTATTATTGCTCACATTACCCAGTTTTATGACAGCCTTCAATAATGTACGTCCTGATTCAGGTCGTTTTCAACGAAGGATATGTATAACACGGATAGCTGCCAAGAATACGTACCTGACAATTCAAAGCCTCAATCTCAGCCATGGCTGCGGTAAGCAATACCGAATCTGCACTTTCCTCAACATCAATGTAAAAATAATAACTCCCCAACCTTTTCTTCGTTGGACGAGATTCCAGTCGCGTCAAGTTCAGCTTCCGCCAGGCAAAAGCAGACAGCACCTGATGCAATGCACCCGGTGCATCTTCAGGCAATGTAACCAGCAAACTGGTTTTCACATGATCAGGCTCTCGTGGTATCTGAACAGGCTCATGGCCTATCAGCACAAAACGAGTATAGTTGTTGTCATGGTTGGTAACCCGTTCAGCCATAATATCCAAACCATGCTTCTGTGCAGCCAGCCTTGTGCCAATCGCAACCCAGCCTTTGCCAGGATTTTTTTTCACAATTTCTACAGCTTCCGCTGTACTATTTACGCCCTCAAGGTCTGCTCCAGGTGAATGCAGGCGAATAAAATTCTGGCACTGCGGAATCGCTACAGGATGGGACATGATCTTCGTAATTTTCCCGAAATCATATTCACCACTCTCTGTCCTGAACTCGGACCCATGTCCAATGACATTCTGGATGGATGGGTAAACCCATTCTGCCTGCATCGGAATATCCACTTCGTTAACCAGCCAGTCCATATGCAAACTAACGGAGCCTTCAATGGTATTCTCAATGGGTATGACACTGTACTGGGATTTCCCACTATCCGTAGCCCGGAAAACATCAGAAATCAGCTTGGAATGAAGCAATTCCAAAGGTTCCCCATTAAACAGAAAATCTACTGCTTCATGAGAGACTGAACCTTCAGGTAATACTGCAATTCGTTTCATGCGTTAACTTCCCCTTTAACTCTGTCCATAAACGGACTTTCATCTTGATCAGGCAGTACGGTAACACCATCCAGATCCGGATCCAACCATAATGCAGATGCAGCGATGCCTTCACGGCTCATCGTGTCTATCAAATATTGCTCTAGTTCGAGCTTACGAGTATCATGACGATCTACCAACGTCAAAACAGTGGGTCCAGCTCCACTCAATGCAGCCCCCAGAGCTCCATGACTGACCGCATGTTCCAGGATCTCAGCCATGCCGGGTACCAAAGATGCCCTGTAAGGTTGATGAATCCGATCAGACATCGCCTTTTGAATCATGTCCAATCTTCCACTTGCCAAAGCCGCAACAAGTAAGGATGATCTGCTTATGTTGTGAATGACATCAGACTTGTCAAATTGCTGTGGAATTACATTTCTTGCTTTCGAAGTGGATAACTCGAAGTCCGGTACAATGACCAAAGTTTGCAAATCCTGATGCGGCTCAATACGAATATGGTCTACCCGACTGCCATCCCACGCTGCTGCAATGATACCTCCATATAGTGAAGCACCTACATTATCCGGATGTTTCTCCAACGACGTAGCCATATCCAGAAGCTTGGCATCAGATAACGGAGTGCCAATTAATGCATTAGCAGCAGCCAATGCACCGACGATGGCGGATGCACTGCTTCCCAGTCCCCGAGTAAGCGGAATCTCGGAATACATGGAAATCTCCAACTCCGGCACAGAAACCCCTGCTTCGTTGAATACCATCTGTGCAACTTCATATATCAGATTGGATTTATCTGTTGGCAGACCCGTCAGATGATCTCCATGTAAATGGAATGTTGTCTGCTCTGCCGGTTTCATCTCAAGCCATGCATACAGAGACAACGCCATGCCCAGGGTATCAAACCCTGGACCCAGATTGGCTGTACTTGCAGGCACTTTAACAATTACCCTTTGCTGCAGACTCATACGGATTGTTGCTCCAGTTGTGCAATTGCCGCCATAACCGCTTCTTCGGAATCTTCGACAACAAGCGGCTCGGTCGCTACCGTTTTGATTGCAATATTAGGATCTTTGAGTCCATGTCCTGTCAGTACGCAAACCACAGTCTCTCCGCCTTTAAAGTACCCTTCACTCTTCAGTTTGTATACACCAGCAACGGAAGCAGCAGATGCAGGTTCAGCAAAGATCCCTTCACGAGCGGCGATCGTACGATAGGCAGTCAGAATTTCTTCGTCAGTTACATAATTAATCTGTCCGCCAGACTCTTCAGCTGCAGCTACAGCGGTTTTCCAACTTGCCGGATTACCAATTCGAATAGCTGTTGCTACGGTTTCAGGCTCAAGAATCGGTTCACCTTTGACAATTGCCATCGCGCCTTCCGCTTCAAAACCGACCATACGAGGCAGGGAGTTCGATTTACCTGCTTCTTTATACTCTTTGAACCCTTTCCAGTAAGCCGAGATGTTCCCTGCGTTACCCACTGGAATGGCGAGTACATCAGGTGCTTGACCAAGCTGTTCAATGACTTCAAACGCAGCTGTTTTCTGTCCTTCAATCCGGAACGGATTCACGGAGTTCACGAGCGTAATGGGATGTTTGGCTGTAATCTCACGCACAATTTCCAATGCACGGTCAAAGTTGCCATTAATCGCAATAACTTTTGCTCCATAGATCATGGCTTGAGCCAGTTTACCCAGCGCAATGTTGTTATTCGGGATCAAAACGATACAATTCAGACCAGCACGAGCCGCATAGGCTGCTGCTGCCGCTGAAGTATTACCTGTTGATGCACACATAATCGTGCGGCTGCCTTCTTCCACTGCTTTAGCAACAGCCATAACCATTCCGCGGTCTTTAAATGAACCTGTCGGATTCAAACCTTCGTATTTGAAATATAAATTCAATCCGAGTTCCTCGGACAGATTCTCCGCATGAACCAGGGGTGTGTTTCCTTCGTGAAGCGTAAGCAGGGGCGTGTTTTCATTAACCGGAAGGTGCTCTTTATACGTTTGCAGTAATCCTTGATATCTCATTGTGGGTAAACTCCTTTGTCATTAATAATCCGAATATGATTGCATACATCTATATGGTTAAACGTGTATCTTAAACCTGGACTTAAAAAATTCAAACCGGAATTTGGGGACGATTTATCCTTCTACCCGATACACACTCTTAATGCGACGAATAACCGCAAGGGATTCAAAGTGTTTCAATACTTTATCCATGCTCGCCTTGCTAGCGTTATGCGTAACGATGATGATCTCAGCATCCGGGTTGTGCTCGTTCGGCTGTTGCACAACTGAAGCCAAGCTGACTTCGTATTCAGCGAAGATTTGTGTAATTTGCGCCAGTACCCCTGCCTTATCATCCACATGCAGCAAAATAAAGTTTTTCGACATAATGTGCTCGTCACTTTGCAGACGTTTCTGTTTATAAGGCACAATCGCTTTGAGACCATTCACACCCAGCTTCAGGTTTTTGATCACTGCCACGATATCCGCTACTACAGAAGTTGCCGTCGGAAGCTCGCCTGCACCCGCACCGTAGAACATCGTCTCACCTACAGCCTCGCCATGTACATACACAGCGTTGAACACCCCATTGACGGATGCAATCGGATGATTCTGTCTTACCATTGTCGGCTGAACACTAATGGTGATCTCATCATCCCGACGATCTGCGATACCCAGCAGCTTCATCTCGTAACCTAGTCTTTTGGCATAGGTAATATCTTCACGAGTGACGGATGTAATCCCTTTAACGGTCACGTCTTTCAGTTCCACATTGGTACGGAAGCCCAAAGTACTCAAAATCGCCATTTTGCGAGCTGCATCGAGTCCTTCGACATCCGAAGTTGGATCAGTTTCTGCATATCCGAGTGCTTGAGCTTCTGCGAGAACCTCTTCATAAGAGGCACCTTCCTGGCTCATTTTGGTCAAAATAAAGTTCGTTGTTCCGTTCACTATCCCCATAATGCGGGTAATCCGGTCGGAAGAGAAACCTTCAATCAGCGTGCGGATGATCGGAATGCCCCCAGCCACACTCGCTTCATAGAATACATCACATTGCTTTTCCTGTGCCTTGGCCAAGATCTCGGAACCATGCAAAGCCATTAGATCCTTGTTTGCAGTTACGATATGTTTGCCCCGCTCCAGTGCTTCAAGAATGTATTCTTTGGTCTGATCAATGCCGCCCATAACTTCCACGATAACATCAATATCCGGGTGACGGATGACTTCCCAAGGATCTTCAGTGAGCTTCGCACGGTCTACAGCAATGACACGATCCTTCTCTGTATTCTTTACTGCAATCTTCTCAATAACGATAGGTGATCCAACCTGACTGCTCAGATCCTCCTGATTTCCTTCCACGATGCGAACGACCCCAGTACCCACCGTACCCAGGCCCAACAATCCTACTTTTACCGGTTTCACTAACGACCTACCCCCAATGTCTTTTTCTCCTTCACCCCTGTACGATTTTAACCATACAACTTATTCCTAAACGTTTTACGATAACGTCTAATTAACCTTGGCCTACAATGCGCGTGCGTCGAACCCCGGGCATATCCTGCATCCGATCGAGCATTTCTCCGATTTCTCCATGAAGATGTGACGTCTCCACTGAAATGACAACGTTGGCTCTTCCCTGGAGCGGGATACTTTGGTTAATGGTTAACACATTGGCTCCATAACCAGCTACATGTCCGAGCACACGAGACAATATTCCTGATTGATGCTCCAAATCAATGGAGATCGTTACAATTCGCTCCCGTTCAAGCTGATTGATCAAATGGATGCCATCCTTGTACTTATAAAAAGCACTTCGGCTTAATCCAACCTGTTCAACCGCCTCATGAACTGTTTTGACATCACCGGAAGCCAGCAGTTCTTTTACCTGCATGGTCTTTACCACAGCCTCTGGCAAAATGTCTTCCCGTACTAAGTAATAGCGTTCATTCACAGAACGTCCTCTCCTCAAAGACTCATGTATTCATATTGTGGACATTATATAGGATCTATCCCGAAAGGGCAATACCTCACATGTCTATTTTTTGAAAAACTATTCCTAACAGTATACAAGTTTCTTCCACGCGCAGGTAAGGAAAATTAAAAAAACGCAGAGCAGCGGGTAAACTCCCACTTCTCTGCGTTTATGTTTTAACCAGTATCGGTACTGTGGCCGGCTATCTTAATAGTAGCTGCTGCCTTCCACAAATTCGAACTCGAAATCGCCAATGCGCACAATGGTGCCTTCTTCAGCTCCGCGTTTACGCAGTTCCGCATCCACACCCATATGACGCAATGTACGCGCCAGTTTGAGAATAGCTTCATGCGAATTCAGCTGCATCCGTTTCATCATACGTTCAATCTTGGCACTTTCGACCACGAAGATTTCATTCTCCCGTACAATACGGAAACCATCGTCCTCTTTTTTGTCCAAGCTGTACACTTTGCGTTCGGATAAGTCAGCAACTTCTTCGACCATGGGCTCGTCCGGAATTTGATCCAGAAGATCAGCCGCACGATACAGGAGCTCCTGAATCCCTTTCCGTGTCAGCGACGAAATAGGCATTACTTCAATATCCGGTTGAACTTCACGAGCCTTCTGCAAAAATTGTTCCAGATTGGCTTCAGAATCCGGCATGTCCATTTTATTGGCTGCTACAACCTGTGGTCTTTCAGCGAGGACAGGATTGTACAATTTCAGTTCCTCGTTGATTTTCTGCCAGTCTTCGAACGGATCACGTCCTTCGGAACCAGACATGTCAACGACATGGACGATAATACGTGTACGTTCTACGTGACGCAAGAACTCATGTCCAAGTCCAATACCTTCGTGAGCACCTTCAATCAGACCCGGCAAGTCGGCCATAACAAAGCTGCGACCTTCACCCACACCAACTACACCGAGGTTAGGTGTAATGGTTGTAAAATGATAGGCTCCAATCTTAGGCTTGGCTGCCGAAACAACAGACAACAGCGTGGATTTTCCGACACTCGGAAAACCAACCAGACCGACATCTGCCATGACCTTAAGCTCAAGTACGATGTAACGTTCTTGGCCCTCTTCACCATTTTCGGCCAGTTCTGGTGCTGGATTGTTAGGCGTGGCAAAACGAATGTTTCCCCGTCCGCCTCGTCCGCCACGAGCAACAACAACCTGTTGACCATGACGTGTCAAATCAGCCAGTACTTCTCCACTGTCTTCATCCAAAATGACGGTTCCAGGTGGAATACGTACAATCATGTTCTCAGCGTTCGCGCCATGCTGACTTTTATTACGTCCCTTCTCACCACGAGGGGCCTTGAAGTGACGCTGGTAACGGAAATCCATCAACGTACGCAGACCTTCATCCACACGGAAAATGATGTCAGCTCCTCTGCCTCCATCACCCCCGGCAGGTCCGCCGTTCGGTACATACTTCTCACGACGAAACGAAATAATTCCGTCCCCTCCGTCTCCGGCTTTCACATAAATCTTCGCTTTATCTACAAACATTGGTTAACCCCTTCTTCCTATATTCCACAAGGCATTCTGAATTGTATAAACGTATCCTCAGACGGAAGCTGCTCCGTTCTGACTTTTTTTCCTTTGAGTACGGCATTAAGCTGCCGCAATGTTTCCGGATCGGGTGTTTGATCCCCATCCAGCCGGACAACCACATCTCCGTGATCCTGTCCGAAGTTCAAGGTCAGTTTGCGAACCTCTCCCCAAGACGACCGGCCGCCGCCATATTGATAGGCTCGAATCGCATCGGCAATCGCCCCCGTAAGCGACTCGCCATCCTCGGGAGAGACCAGAGCACTAAGCTGCAACTCTTCCTCTACGACCACATGCAATTCCAGAGCGACTCCACTGGTCCGGAAAGATTGAAGATAAAATACGAGTGAAGGAATACCCAATCTGGAGATTCGGCTTTCTTCGTTAACCCGCTCTACTATTCTTTCCACACATTGCACTGATTTATCAAGTTTGCCCAGTCTAAGATATCCATACAACACCTGAAGATCGTTCATCCAATCATGCCTATGATGATTTAATGATGCAATTGCTGTTTTTTCCATAGATTGTATGATGGTTCTGCGTTCCGCCTCTGCCTGTCTCTTCATCACGTTCACAGAAACAAAAAGCACCGCGACGGACCACAATGCGTATACAGCAATTAAAATAACCACTGGATACAGCATAACGAAAACCAAAGGAATCAGAAGTGAACATGCCGCAATCCAGGGCACTCTTTTCCAAGATTTCATGGCTTCTCCCCGTTCTACAAAACTCGGTTGGTTTAATCCCCACCGTAACCAAGTATAACATGTCTTTTCTGCCAGTTCATTATCGAATAACCTATAAATACAAAAAGCCTTCGGCAAAAATGCCGAAGGCTCCTTAGGCGGAATGCCGATATTATGCTTCTACTGCAGCTGCTACTGGAGCAACATTCACAGGGTAGATGCTTACTTTTTTACGATCGCGTCCCCAACGTTCGAATTTCACAACGCCGTCAACTTTCGCAAACAAAGTGTCATCTTTACCGATACCCACGTTAGTACCTGGGTGAATTTTCGTTCCGCGTTGGCGAACGAGAATGCTACCACCAGTTACTGTTTGACCGTCAGCACGTTTAACGCCAAGGCGTTGTGCGTTACTGTCACGACCATTCTTCGTGGAACCTACACCTTTTTTCGATGCGAATAACTGAAGATTTAATTTCAACATGATTGGTTGTCCTCCTTCTTTAATTATTTGACTTGCTCTATCTGAATATACTTTCCGTATGACTCTGCAATATCAGTGAGCATAAGTACCATGGATTCGAGTAGCAATTGCACCTGGGACCAGGTTCCGTCTTTCTCCAACACAGGTAAAGAAGCGCTTAAAAAGCCATTCTTCATCTTGGCGTCCATTTCGACACCAGTCAATGTTTCGATCGAGTTCACCGTACCCACTGTAACAGCGGATACCCCGGCACATACGATGTCTTCTCCTCGCTTGGCAAAATTAGCATGCCCTTTGATGGAGAAACGATCGATACTCCCGTCATCATTACGAAAGACTTGAACGATAATCACTTATCGCACCTTCTTACGCTTTGATTGCTTCGATAGTTACTTTTGTATACGGTTGACGGTGACCTTGCTTCACATGGTAGTTCTTTTTAGGTTTGTATTTGTATACAACAACCTTTTGTCCTTTGCCATGTTTCTCCACTTTAGCCGTTACAGTTGCTCCGGAAACCAATGGTGTACCTGCTGTCAAACCTTGATCGTTAGATACAGCCAGGACACGGTCGAACGTTACGCTTTCGCCATCGTTCGCAGTCAATTTCTCGATGAACAGAACATCGCCCTCTTGGACTTTGTACTGTTTGCCACCTGTTTCAATAATTGCGTACATTTGCCTTGCACCTCCTCATGTCTCAGACTCGCCCGGTCTCAGGTGACAGTGTCCTTGCGGAACTGTTCTTGTACCCGGCCAGTGCGGTTACAGCATGTGCAAGACCAATAGGCTAAACACATACCTGATGATTATACCACCAACTATACTAAAAATCAATGCAACGGCGAAATATATCTTTTGCCTGTCCCATGACAGGAAGAACAAGGTTCTACATAAGGGAGCGTGCTTTCTTCCCGTACCTTCTTACGGGTAAGTTCGAGCAACCCCAGCTTGGTCCACCCTATTACAAAAGCCTTGGTTCGATCCTTCTTGAGTTCATTTTCCAGTGTTGCCGCAACTTCATGCCGATTCATCGCTTCCTCCATATCAATGAAGTCCACAATAATCATGCCGCCGATATCCCGAAGACGCATTAAACGGGCAATCTCAACCGCTGCCTGCATGTTCGTCTCCGTCACAGTCTCTTCCAGACTGTCACCGCCTGCTCCGGTGTACTTGCCTGTATTGACATCGACTACAGTGAGCGCCTCGGTATGATCAATGACAATATATCCGCCTCCAGGCAGCCATACCTTGCGGGCAAAATCCTTGTTCAACTGCTCCTGTACACGATAAGCAGAAAAGATTGATTCTTCTCCCCTGTATACCTGTACTTTAGGTTGATGGCCCGGACAGATTTCCTCCAGCAAAGCACTCAACTCACGGGCTTGTACTTCATTGTCCGTAATTACCTCATCGCTGCCAGGCGTATACACATCACGAATGATCCGCTGAACCATACTGTGATCCCGATGCAGCAGGCTTGGTGAAGGCAAACTATCCGCTTTTTCACGAATCAGACGCCACTGCTCACGTAATGTTTCCAGATCGGCCTGAATGGCTTCCCTCTGTTCCTCTGCGGATACGGTTCGTATGATAAGCCCCTCTTCGTCCCGTCTCAATTGTTCCCCCAACGTTTTGAGGCGGGATCGATCCCCCTCACGGGCAATTTTCTTGGAGACGGCTACATAGTCCGCTAAAGGCATGTAGACAAGCCATCGGCCCGGCAGCGAATAATGAGTCGTCACCCGGGCTCCTTTGCTTCCTACTGGCTCCTTCAAGACCTGGACGATTACCTCCTGACCTGGACGAAGCAGCTCCGAAATGGAAGGCTTCACTTTGGGCTGTTTCTCCAGATTGGGATGCAATACATCGTCCACATACAGAAAAGCATTCTTTTTCTGACCTATATCCACAAAAGCAGCTTGCATACCTGGTAACACGTTCACTACCCGTCCTTTGAAATACGAACCCAGCAGTCCACGCTCGCGTGTACGCTCTGCCATGAATTCTACAGCTTTGCCTTCTTCCAGAAGCGCCATTTGCATGAGGTTATGTTCATTATGTACAATCATTTGTTTCATGGCTTCACCTCTAGAAGACAATTCAATTCATCCACATCCATTCTGTATCTTCGCCATACTCATTGTACATGTATTAACCAAATGAAGGACAGTTCCACCAAGATGCTATAACTTATCCTTGTCTTGTTTGAAATAAGAACCGATGATTCGCTGCTCAGGCAAAACGGCCATGATTCTTCCCTGTCTATTCATCACATATATCATATGGTATCTTTCTCTCTTTAATAGACGCAAAATAGTCTCCAAAGGTTTCGCCGGAAATGAGATTATCGGCTGTGCCAAACTGCCTGTAGCTGCATGACGGGTGAATGCACTTTCACGATTCATCAGAAAGCGGATAAACCGGTAGGGAATATTTCGGTAATCGGTCACATTGGAATAGAACAGAAAAATTCCGATCAACAGAATATTTAACGGCAGCCCGGAATCACCGGTAAACCATCGACCGATGGCAACCAAGATAACTCCTGCGCTACACACAATGCTGATTCTGTAAGTCCACATCAATGTCGTATAGTAGGGAGCAGCAAGACTAACGAGTGCCTGTACAATTTTACCGCCATCCAAGGGCAACACGGGTAACAGGTTAAATAGGGCAATCAGCAGATTCCCCTGTATAATATAATCTAAAAAAATCGGGTCTCCCAAATTTCCATACTTTAGCAACAAAACGACTCCAACCATGAGCATATTTTGAAACGGGCCTGCCAAAGCGATAATGATCTCCCGACGTGCTGTAATATTTCCGGCATCTTCAATAACGGCGACGCCGCCAAAAGGAAGCATCTGTATCGAAAGGACACGGCAGCCCAGAAGGGCTGCCGCTGCAGCATGTCCACATTCATGAATAAAAACGATGGCAAACAGCGTGATGAGTTCAATAAAATTCCCAGTCAACAGGGAAGCCATCATGATAATCACAAAAAAAGGATGAAACGAGATACGTACACCCCACAACCTAATCAAGGGCAACCACTTCCGCAGGGTCTACGTACTGCTCGCCCTCTTTTACAGCGAAATACAATGTGGCAGGTTGATCATTTCCAGTCTCCTTTAGGCTACCGACTGCGTCACCCGCTTCTACCCAATCATTTACCTGGACTTCACTTTCGTTCAAGCGTCCGTATATGGCTGTGACTTGACCAGTGTGCTGGATTACAACCGTTGTCCCATTTTCCGGATCATCCAATACTTGAAGTACGCGTCCGGCATCTGAACTGACTACTTGAACAAGTCCTGTACCGCCAGCTTCGGGAACAATCTCAATTCCTTTCATGCTCAGTGCAAAAGGCTGAACGACCGTTCCCGAGATCGGTTTACCCAGGAGGTGTCGGATACCCGATCCGTTCACAGGATCAGTGGTATGCCCAAGAACAGGCAGGAATGATGGCGTTCCGCCAAAATGCCTTTCGTACCAGGCAGCGGCATAGGCAAAATCCATATCCCGTTGCAGCACATCGGCGATCACGGTTTTGGCAGGTGTCGTCCATGAACTGTTCAACTGGAACAACCCCCAGACGCCACCGAATAATAGAATACTAACCACCGTTCGTCCTACCAATGACTTCATTAGATTGAAACGTGGATGGCCGCCAGGACCATAATGCCCGTTCTCTTTTTTCCACAGCCATTCCGGATCTCTTTCCTGTTCTGTCAGCGAAGATCTTGCCGTTCGCAGATTATCTTGTATATCTATAGACGAGAACGGATTACGTTGCGCAGATGTACGCTTATCGGAAACCGAGCCCGATTCTCGCTGCTGCATAATTTCTTCCGTAGCACCATCCATTAACCGCCGAATGCGCTCTTCTCTTCTCTGCTTGATTCTGAGTTTCGTATTCATGGAATGTCCTCCCGCCGAGGCTTGTTTACTACATCCTATGAGGGGCTCGTTCATAATATGAACAAGCTTCGGCGGGAAGCAAAAATAACCCCACAACGTGGAGTCCTATTGTGAAGCACATGCCCTGTTCTATACCAAAGCTCCTTTAATCAAAGGCTCCATTATAATCAAAAAGCCGGGCTTTAGGGCCACGGCTGTCATACATAAATATGATAAGGAAGAGCCAGTTAACCCATTCCAAAAAACTTCTTAAAGCGTGTGAAAGCACCCTTTTTTTGCTCCAATTGCATCAGGGGAACGGTATCTCCCAGAATACGACGGGCAATATTGCGATAGGCAATGGCCGCAAGTGAATCCGGATTCATCACTGTAGGCTCTCCCGAGTTGGCGGCCTTGATGACAAGCTCATCATCAGGAACAATCCCAATCAGATCAATATTAAGTACTTGTAAAATGCCGTCAATGTCGAGCATGTCGCCTGATTTGACCATATTGTTGCGTATACGGTTCACAACCAATTTTGGTGATTGAATGTGTGAACTCTCCAGCAGACCAATGACACGATCCGCATCACGGACAGCCGCATTTTCTGGTGTAGTGACCACAATCGCCTGGTCAGCTCCTGCAACCGCATTTTTGAACCCCTGCTCAATTCCGGCTGGACAATCAATAATGACGTATTCAAAATCTTTTTTCAATTCGAGGATAATGTCCTTCACCTGTTCTGGTGACACAGAGTTCTTATCTCTCGTTTGTGCTGCAGGAAGCATATATAATTCTTCAAAACGTTTATCTTTGACCAAAGCCTGATTCAGTCGGCAGCGGCCGTCTGCAACGTCGCACAGATCATAAATGATCCGGTTTTCGAGTCCCATCACGACATCCAGATTGCGAAGGCCGATATCGGTATCTACCAGACAAACCTTTTTGCCGAGCAGCGCCAGCGCTGTCCCGATGTTTGCCGAGGTGGTTGTTTTACCCACGCCGCCTTTACCCGAAGTGATCACGATCGCCTCTCCCATGAGCTACACTCCTTTAAACACATTAAAATCTCGGCGCAACCGAACGATATTGCTCATCTTGTCGATCTGCATCTGATTGTCCTGTAAATAAGCAAATTCCATTCCGGTCTCTCGGCTCTCCCACTCATCGGGAGGACGGCTGATGATGTCAGCGATCCGCAGCTGCGTTGGTGCAAACACCGAAGCTGCAATGATCGAGTCTTCGTCCCCACCAATTCCAGCGTGAGCCATGCCTCTGAGTGAACCCAAAACATATATATCTCCGGTACACGTTACTGTGCCCCCCGGATTGATATCACCAAGAAACAGTAGATTCCCTTCATGATGAAGTACCTGACCCGAACGTACCATACCACACATGGTTATAATCGGCGGCGGCCCTTTAACCTCTGGTTTAAGGGCCGGTGAGTCTATGGAACGAATGAGCAAATTCCCTTTTTGTTTCAATATATCAAGAATTGCTTCTTTCTGGTCCTCCGTTACTTCCCGGTTGCCCAGTTTGATATCCACATGAACTATCGGTCCGGTCAAAATATTTTGATGGCTGTGTTCCAGCTTATAGCGGAGCTCGTAGAGCAATTCCTCGAATTCACATTGATCGTCCAACAGGAAAACCAGGCCGTCTCGGATGCCTTTAATCGTTACGTGATTCGATTTTACCGTCATAAGCCTGTCCCTCCCATCTCATTACATTTCGTGCCCGGGTCCCCAAGTTCCTGCTTCTCCCTCCATAAATGTATCAAGAAGCTTCTTGTGCTTTGCTCTTTCTCTTACCAATCCGCTCCAGTTGTTTCCGAAGAGGAACATAAATGATAAGCGCAAACACAAAATGAATGAACAAATTGGGAATCATGTATTCAAGCAACGCCCAGTCAAATGTCACATGATTGAGTTGGAAGAGCTTGTACAGAAAGAATAACATGGTGTCATTCAGCAAACTTCCCAAAAGGACGACGGAAACCATAACCGGCAGTGGTGCGCGCGGCGCTTGAAAAATAAGTCCCATCATATATGCCGATAATCCCATCGAAAATCCGTATGGTCCAATCATTTCGCCGTAGAACACGACATCGTGCAATAGTCCAAAACATATGCCAAGCACCAACGCCGTGTGCCGATGATGATATACAGCAATAAACAAAATCACGATGTAGACCAGGTTGGCAGAAATACGCGTTTGCCAGGCTGAAGGAATGAGCAGCGGAAGAATCGTTCCTTCAACAATGAACAAAACGAACAGTAACAGGAATAAGACTTGCTTGCGCGTTATCATTATTCTTTTACCTCAGGTGGGATAATGACAATCAGCTCTTTCCAGTCAAGGAAGCTTGCATAAGGCTTAATAATCGCAGTCCGTGTCAAACCATATTCCCCAACTTCAACCTTTTGCACTTCTCCGATGCGCATGTACTTTGGAAAATTGTTGATAATCCCGGAGGAGATGATTTCATCACCCTTTTTAATATCTGAATCTTCCGAGATCTTGGTCATTTTGAGCATGCCGGATTTTGGATCATAACTCTCAATCATGCCAAACACTTTTTCTTTGCCCACGGCTGTAGCTGCGATGGCATTGGATGTTGGGTCATTGGCGTCCATAGAGGTTAGCAGATTAACCGTTGACGTATACGAGCTGACATGACTGACAACCCCAACCAGACCATCCAGCGAGGTCACCGCCATGCCTGGTTTGATTCCGGCATTTTCGCCAATATCAATATTGATCGATCTGCTGTTGGGGTCGGAATTGGCGCTGATGACCTGAGCAATTCGCGTATCATAATTGTATCGGTTCCGTTGCTCCTCAGTGAATTTGAGATTTTCTTCCAGCTGCGCAATTTTTTTGTCCATCTCATTGTATTTCAGTCGATCCCGGGTATAGTGCCCCATCGCAATACGAAGCTCTTCATTTTCTTGATATACCGTACGCATGTTCGCCAAATCTTTGAAAAAGCCCGCTACAGAAGAAGCGGGCTTGTAAAATACGTATTGTACAAATCCGACTGAATCCTTCAGGAATTTCTCCGGCCAGGATAGAGCGGTTCGCGGACCGAGCGTAAAGCCCATTAACGCGATAAATGTAACAAGGCCCACCAGCAAAACAAAAAGTCTTTTGTTACCCAGCAGTTTAAACAGTTCGACCACCCTCTAACATCCATTATTCTCTTCCGAGCCATGCCCGGCGGGGAGACTGTCAGACTTATAGTCCCGTCGAGAATATCAGCCGATTCTCCCCGGGTATGCGGGTATTAGCTCTCCCGGGGTTAACCGGGTCCTCTTCATTGATATCATGCCGCTTGGTCGATAAGCGAGCCAAACATGGCATATGTCAATTAACGTTTGGAACGAACTGCCGAACTGCTTCTGCTCTTGAACAAATGAATATTCTCAAGCGCTTTACCTGTTCCGATTGCAACGCAATCGAGCGGGTTCTCTGCTACGATCACAGGCATTCCTGTCTCACCAGCAAGCAGCTTGTCCAGATTACGAAGCAGTGCGCCGCCACCTGTGAGAACAATACCACGGTCCATAATATCCGCTGCCAACTCAGGAGGACATTTCTCCAAGGTTACTTTTACAGCTTCAACAATGGCATTCACCGTATCCGCCAAAGCTTCGCTGATTTCATCCGATGTAATCGTAATCGTCTTCGGCAGACCTGTTACGAGGTCGCGTCCACGAATTTCCATCGTTTCTACTTGCTCAAGCGGCATAGCTGATCCGATATCCATCTTCAACTGCTCGGATGTACGTTCACCGATCATCAGATTATACTGGCGTTTAATGTATTGAATCACGGATTCATCCATCTCGTCACCAGCGACACGAACCGAACGGCTTGTTACAATCCCGCCCAGGGAAATAACTGCCACTTCGGTCGTACCACCACCGATATCTACAACCATGCTTCCCGTTGGTTCCCACACTGGAAGATCTGCACCGATTGCAGCTGCAAAAGGCTCTTCAATCGTGTAGGCTTCACGAGCACCAGCTTGTTTTGTTGCATCTTCAACCGCACGTTGTTCTACCGCTGTAATCCCGGATGGTACACATACCATCACGTTAGGATGACG
The DNA here is from genome assembly GCF_013401555.1 of Paenibacillus sp. E222. Classification (NCBI taxonomy): domain Bacteria; kingdom Bacillati; phylum Bacillota; class Bacilli; order Caryophanales; family Paenibacillaceae; genus Paenibacillus; species Paenibacillus sp. E222. The sequence continues at coordinate 2,733,858 of NZ_CP058552.1, read as the reverse complement.
CTGGAACATGGAACGTTGCTTCTGCGCCTGACGAATAAAGTACTTGATCATTGTTGCTGTTGTATCGAAATCGGCAATAACGCCGTCTTTCATTGGACGAATGGCACGAATGTTACCAGGTGTACGTCCAATCATTTTTTTGGCAGATTCCCCTACTGCCTCAATAGTTTTGGTATCAGTCCGAATAGCAACTACGGAAGGTTCCCGTACCACAATTCCTTTTCCACGTACATAAACGAGTGTATTCGCTGTCCCCAAGTCAATCCCCAAATCTTTGTTAAAACCACCAAACATAATGTAATCTCCTTTTCTGCCTCATATAGCCGCTCCAGTGAATCAAGAGCGTTTCATTTTCATTACCACCAACATGGTGGAGCTACTATTCGCATTTGTTTTGTGTTGCATTGTTTTGCATGTGTAAAGTGAACCTATCTTCTACGGACAACGCCGTCAACATTCATAGGAAAACATCAACGCCAACCATTATATTATACTAAGCCCTTCTCCTTCAAACTTACGTACGTCCCATCTCCGATAATAATGTGATCCAGCACGTCTATGCCGACAATTGAGCCGGCCTCGATCAGTCTTTTGGTTATTTGGATGTCCTCTGGACTAGGCGTAGGATCACCACTGGGATGGTTGTGTGCGCACACAATAGAGGCGCTGCTGCATTTGATGGCAGCCCGGAACACTTCACGCGGATGTACAATCGAAGCGTTAAGGCTACCCATGGAGAGTGTTTCCTGGGCAATAATGTGGTTTTTGCTATTCAGGAAAAGACACACAAAGTGTTCTTTCTGCAAGTAACGTAATTGTTCGGTAAGAATATCGGCCGCATCACGAGGGGTACGGATTGAAGTTGACTGTGTAAGTCTGCTCTTCGCAATCCGATGACCAAGCTCAATGCTGGCTTTCAGCTGTACAGCCTTGGCCATGCCGATTCCCTTCATTGCAGTCAGTTCTTCCAGGCTCAAATCCATCAACGAGCGAATTCCACCCGCTTCGGTCAGAATCCGCTGTGCCATATGCACTGCGGACTCCTGTCTTGTGCCTGTTCGAAGTAAGATCGCCAGCAATTCAGCATGGCTTAAGGCGCCCGCCCCGTATTCCATCATGCGTTCTCTCGGGCGTTCTTCCTGGGGGATGTCGCGCATCATATATTGAGGCGACTCCATATGTTCCCTCTTTTCAGATCGTCAACTGCGGAATTTCATGTTCGTGGCAGTACATGTACGCCGAATCCATCCAGCATATCGCTAAGCAAGGACAACGGTAGTCCCACCACATTGAAATAACATCCTTCAACACGTTCTATCAGTGAAGCACCAATGCCCTGAATGGCATATGATCCTGCCTTGTCCGAAGGCTCTCCAGTCTGAACATACGCACGAATCGTAGCGTCAGACAGTTCCTTCATCGTTACATCCGTCTGCCGATACTGAACCATGGATTGTCCATTTCCTGCATCGATACAAGCTACTCCCGTGAAAACACGGTGTACACGACCCTGTAGACGAGATAACATACGTACAGCGTCCGCTTCGTCTACGGGTTTACCGAGAATATCACCGTCCAGAACGACAACAGTGTCACTACCAACAATAACTGCGTCCTGTTCACGGCCTTCCAGTCCGCGATAAACGGCAAGCGCCTTACGCATCGCAAGTTCCTGTACCGTCTGTTCAGGAGTCCATTCCGGCGGTGTATCTTCATCGGCGTGACTTGGTATTACTTCAAAAGCTAGATGGAGTGATGCGATCAGTTCTTTACGCCGTGGCGATGTCGAAGCCAGAATAATGCGACGCTGTTGTGTTTTATCCAAAATAACCGGCCCCTTATGCTACGGCGACATCCTGTCGGATCACGCTAGTAGATATCATTTTTTTAGTTTCTTCGTCAAAATTCGTCATTCTCCTATAACCTGCGATACAGCCATACAGCAGCAATAATACCAATCAAGCTCAGGAGGCTCATTTGAAATTGAAATGAAATATCATAACTGATAATATCCAGATCAGCCTGCGGCGACCAACGAATGGTCGTGGCTTTCGTTAGAAAGGCAACGGCCTTTACAGGCTGCAGTGCCTTGGCGATCCACGCACCGGCCAGCCAGCCGAGCAGCAGAAACAGCAATAACATGCCGAAGTTTTTTTTCATCGGTGATCTTCCCTCGCCATTTTTTGACACCCACATTATTATACGGGGTTTTGTACGTCAATACAAACACAAATCCGGCAAGGGGAACTATTTCCAGTTCCTTGCCGGATAGGTATTTCAAGGCTGTGTTATGGGAAAGCGTTGATTATTGTTTTATCGCTTCAAGCCATTTTTTTTGCTGTAATACATATTCCATCAGATCGGACTGTACGGACCACATATACACATTAGCCGGATTTTTGTTGTATTCGGCAATAGCCGTTACCGCACTGTTCATCGATTTTTCCATCGCGGATACATAGGGTTGTACGTCTGCACTCAGACCTGGCGCGATACTATTTAAACCGGTTAGCCAGAGCTGATGCTGGTTCTGTAAAGAGGTCATCGTTTCGGTTGAAACGGCTTCAGGAACAGACTGACCAAGCTGCTGGATCGAGAGGGTAGACAGTTGTTCAACCAAGGCCGACCCACTTGCGAAGAATTGCTTCACATCCTCTGCTTTTCCGCCGAAAACTGCCGGATTCACTTCAGGGTTGACAATTTCCTTAACGTACAGCTCCACACCTTCGGCCTTAAGCCTTGAGCTGAGCAGCTTGGCCTCCTCACGGTCAGCCGAAATGCCTGCATATACCCGGTTACCATCCTCCGGATCGGAGCCTGCCGCAATCCCTGCCTGGGACAGCTCCACCTTCGCCTGTTCAGCGCGTTCAGGAGAACTGAATACACCATATTGCAGTGCATAATAGCTGCCGCCTGTAGTCGTTGCCTGGAGCTGCTGTTCCGAACCTGCCACTCCCTGCTGACCTGTCACGGCCGATACCGCCTGATTGGCGGGCATCTTGCTCCCAGGATCTACAGCCCCTTCCCGATTAAAAAAAGAAAGAATAACCATGCCAAAGAGGGCCCCGGTTACAAGCGCACCCGTTACTGAACCAATCATTTTCCAACCCCTCGGGGGGCGATTTCGCTTATACGAGTAGTTTTCACTATCTGCAAGCCAATCATGGCCTCCATAATTCTCGTCCGATCTGTTCTCGTCCTCATCTCCCGGATACGCACTTAGATGATTATAACTGTATCGGGGCTCATCGAGTTTAGAATCCTTGTCCGTTCTTGGGTAAGGTTCAGGTACAGTGGAGCCTGTCAGCATCGTCTCTCCCCAGTCACCGGGTATTTCCTCTGGTGTCCATGAAGGTGTTGTATTCAACTGCGTTGGTGTTGGCGTTGGACTGTGCGGAATTTCTTCACTCAAAGCTGCAAATGTGCTGGATGTGGGTATCCCCTTTTTTTCAGGCTTGTCCGACTCGTTATCCCCAAAGCGAAACGTCATTCTAGCATTGCTCACCCCGTACCCTCTCCTTTGTCCCATTTATAACAGCTATATGTGGAGAGAGTCAGAAACATTCCATTTCATGCAAAAAACCGCCTGCTTCGAAATGAAGTCAGACGGTTTTACAATTGTATTTATTTCAACCCTTTGGCAAGTGTATCGCCAACTTTCCAGATATCACCTGCACCCATCGTGAGCACAAGATCGCCTGGCTGAAGACGGTTCTGCAAATCTGCCACAACTTCTTCCTTTGTCGGAAGATAACGTGCAGAAGCATTACTGTTTTGAACGATGAGTTCAACCAGCCTAGCCGAGTGAACACCTTCAATCTGTTTTTCACCCGCAGGGGAATAGATGTCGGTAATGAGAACCTCATCCGCTTCTGCAAAGGCACGACTGAACGCATCAAGCAGGAAGAACGTACGTGTGTAACGCTGTGGCTGGAATACCGCAATGATACGTTTCCCCGTTGCTTTGGCCGCACTGATTGTAGCCTCAATCTCGGTCGGGTGATGCGCATAGTCATCAATAATCAGCATATCACGCGCCTCGCCCAGCACCTGGAATCTGCGTTTTGCTCCATGGAACTGGATAATGGCAGCCGTAATTTTCTCAAATGGAATACCTGCTTCCAGACAGGTGATGACCGTAGCCATCGCATTATAAACGTTATGTTTACCTGGAACTGACAGCTCCACCGTACCCAACACATTGCCCTGATGGCTCATCGTGAAGGAAATTCGGCGGTCGCCAAGCACGATATCTGTTGCCGTATAATCAGCAGCATAATCAATGCCGTATGTGGTTACCCGTGATTTCAGCTCTGGCAAAATGGCCTGAACATTCTCGTCGTCAGCACACACAATAGCCGTGCCTTCTGGACGAATCTGACTCAGGAACTGCACATAAGCCTTTTTGAGTTCCTCAAAATCACTGTTGTAGTTCTCAAGATGATCCGCTTCAATATTCGTCACAATACCGAGCCAAGGGTGATACTGCAAAAATGAACCGTCGCTCTCATCCGCCTCGGCAACGACCCAGTCGCCTTGACCTGCCTTGGCGTTGGTCCCCACGTTCATGATCTCCCCGCCAATAATGTATGTCGGGTCTGTATCACATTTATCCATAACAAGTGCAATCATGGATGACGTGGTTGTTTTGCCATGAGCCCCGGCTACAGCCACACCTTTGCGCTCATTCAGCAAACGTGCGAGCATCTGGGCGCGATGCAGAATCGGGATGTTCAGCTTTTCAGCTGCTACCCGCTCCACATTATCAGCCGGAGCAGCCGTAGAGTAGACAACGAGGTCTGCCCCATTTACGTGCTCTGCTGTATGTCCGATATATATTTTCGCTCCCTTGGCTGCCAGCTTCTCGGTCAACTCCTGTGAAGCGACATCCGATCCGGTAACGGTGTATCCCATCTCAAGCATAACTCTCGCGATGGCACTCATGCCATATCCGCCAATTCCTATAAAATGAACGTGTTCCGATGTATTTAACAAAACTTTCACCAACCTTTTTCAGAATCGGTTTGATGCAAAAGGGCTGCCCGCACATCTGCAATGAGGTACAATGTGCCGGACACCACCCCCAGATCTTCCGCTTCCGTCCGTGACTTCAATAGATCAAGTGCCTTTGCCCATTCGGGCTCGACGATGATTTCCAGCTCCGGTTTCGCAATGGCGGGACGTACCCGTTCGACGATCTGCAGCAAATCGGCTGCATCCATTTTGCGTCGGAAATCTGGCTCGGTCAGGATCAGCGTATCCACTAGTGGCAGTATATGCTGCAAATACGCTTCGTGATGCTTATTCGCCAGCATGCCCATCATCAAAATTAACTTGTTGTGAGGATATACGTCGATAATGCTCTTGGCCAGTGATTCGGCACCCTCCGGATTATGTGCTCCATCCAGAACAATGCGGGGCTGATCAACCACTTTCTCGAACCGTCCTGCCCAGAAGGCATGTTCCAGTCCAAGTGCAATATCTTCATCATCCAGCATAAATGCCATGTATTGGCGAAGCAACTCCAGTACCATAAGTGCGCCCGCAGCATTATCGCATTGATGTACGCCCTGCATGCGAATACGAACGTCCAGATCACGGAACGGTCCTGTAAAATGAAAAGATTGTCCGTTCTCATCACTGTCCAGCCTATGATAGGAGAAACGATCTCCCGCCAGATACACGGTTGAACGCAGCCGCTCTGCCGTTTCCTGAATCACCTTCACAGCCTCTGGCTGCGTGGCACAGGTAACAACGGGTACCCCCGCCTTAATAATGCCTGCCTTCTCTCCAGCAATCGCCTCAATCGTATCTCCCAGTACATCCGTATGGTCCATACCGATATTGGTAATGACCGATACCACGGGTGTAACAATATTCGTTACGTCCATCCTTCCCCCGAGCCCTGTCTCCCATACCACAATGTCCGGGTAGCACTCTTCCGCATAATACAGAAGGGCGAGTGCTGTGGATACCTCAAACATCGTGGGTGATCCAAGGGGAGTTGAAGCCATCTCTTGAACCAACGGATACAGACGGTTCGAGAGTTTGAGCAACGTTTCTTCCGGGATGTCCTCACCGTTGTACTGAAAACGGTTTGTGAATTTGGTGATATACGGGGATGTGAACGTTCCAACATCATATCCCGCCTGAAGAAGCACTGACGTCAAAAAAGCGCAAGTCGAACCTTTGCCGTTCGTTCCCGCGACATGAATAAATTTGAGACGCTGGTGAGGATTGCCCAGCAATGACATCAATCCCTCGATTCGTTCCAATCCAGGTCGGATGCCAAAAGGAATAAGGCCATTGATCCAGTTCACGGCCTCGTCATAGGTAAGTAAAGGAGATGCTATTTCTGTCCCGTTAAGTTCCGTCATATGATTCACCTTCGGTTTGAGTTTGGTTGAAAAAAGCGGCCGGATGGCGCATAAGCACTCCATCCGACCCGAATATATTAACCTTTCAGTTCCTTGATTCGTGCAATCACCTTATCCCGTTTATCGGAATAATCCGCTTGCTTGGCGCGCTCTTCCTCGATAACCTTGGCAGGAGCCTTGGCAACAAAGCCTTCGTTCGCCAGCTTTTTCTCCACACGGAGTACTTCGCCCTCAAGGTTCTGCAACTCTTTCTCCAGACGAGCCACTTCCTGATCAATATCAATAAGACCCGCCAGCGGCAAGTACAGCTCAGCCCCAGTAATGACAGCAGTCATTGATTTATCCGGTGAGCTCAGATCCAGGCCGCTGTCGAACTCGGACGTATTACAGAAACGTTTGATGTAATGGCTGTTGCGTTCAATGATGCTGGATGTCTCTGCGTTGTTCGCTTTCACCATCAATTCAATTTTCTTGCTCATTGGTACGTTTACTTCTGCACGGATGTTTCGTACTGCACGAATGGTATCCATAAGCAGGTTCATCTCGGCAACTGCTTCTGGGTTCTCCAACGCAGGGTCATACACCGGCCAGGAAGCCAACGTAATCGTCTCGCCTTCATGCGGCAGATGCTGCCAAATCTCTTCCGAAATGTACGGCATGAACGGATGAATCAGGCGCATAGTCTGATCCAACACATAAGCAAGTACCGATTGTGTTTTCTTCTTGGCAACCGGATCTTCACCATAGAAGGACAACTTCGCAAATTCAATATACCAGTCACACAAGTCATCCCAAATAAAGTTATACAGCAAACGGCCTGTTTCTCCAAATTCATATGCTTCGATTAGACGCGTAATATCACGAGAAGTTTCGTTCAGGCGGTGCAAAATCCAATAATCCGCTGTTCCAAGGTCTCCACTAATATCACGATCTTCATAGGTGAACCCTTCCAGATTCATCAAAGCGAAGCGCGATGCATTCCAGATTTTATTGGCAAAGTTACGAGCCTGTTCAACCCGCTCCCAGCGGAAACGGAGATCCTGACCCGGAGTGCTGCTTGTAGAGATCATGTAACGCATTGCATCCGCACCATATTTCTCAATCACATCCAACGGATCAACACCATTGCCGAGCGATTTGGACATCTTGCGTCCGTCTGCATCACGAACAAGACCGTGCATCAGCACATCCTTGAACGGAACTTCTTCCGTGAACTCCAGAGCGGTAAAGATCATGCGCGCCACCCAGAAATAAATAATGTCATACCCTGTTACGAGTACACTTGTCGGGTAATAACGTTTCAGATCTTCCGTGTCTTCCGGCCAGCCTAATGTAGAGAATGGCCATAATGCGGAGCTGAACCATGTATCCAGAACGTCTTCATCCTGTCTCAGCTTGCGTCCAGCGTATTCTGGCAATGTTGTCGGATCTTCAGCAGATACAATAACTTCTCCAGTCTCCTCGTCATACCAGGCAGGAATACGATGACCCCACCACAATTGACGAGAGATACACCAGTCACGAACATTCTCGATCCAGTTCAGATACGTTTTCTCAAAACGATCCGGAACAAAATGAACCCCTTCACCGCTTTGTTGCTTCTCAATCGCTTTTTCTGCGAGTGGCTTCATCTCAACAAACCACTGTGTCGACAAATATGGCTCAACGACAGCTCCTGTACGTTCACTGTGTCCAACCTGATGCGTATGATCCTCGATGTTGATCAATACGCCCTGTTCTTGCAGGTCGGCAACAATCTGCTTACGGCAGTCGCTGCGATCAAGTCCCTGATATTTGCCTGCTTCGGCATTCATCGTACCCGTCTCATCCATCACCGTAATCTGCGGCAGATCATGACGGAGGCCCACTTCGAAGTCATTCGGATCATGAGCAGGCGTAATTTTCACGGCGCCGCTTCCGAAATCTTTATCTACATACTCATCTGCAATAACCGGAATTTCGCGTCCGATAATAGGCAGAACGAGCACCTTGCCAATCATGTCTGCGTAACGCTCATCCTTCGGATGAACAGCAACTGCCGTATCTCCCAGCATCGTTTCCGGGCGAGTAGTCGCTACTGTGACATAACCACTTCCGTCTTTGAGCGGATAACGCAGGTGGTACAAGTGACCCTGAACTTCTTTATATTCAACCTCAATGTCGGACAGTGCAGTCCGGTTCACCGGGTCCCAGTTAATGATTCGTTTGCCACGATAAATGAGGCCTTTTTCATACAGTTGAACAAACACTTTACGTACAGCCTGGGATAGACCTTCGTCCAGTGTAAAACGTTCACGCGAGTAATCGAGAGACAAGCCCATTTTGCCCCATTGCTGACGAATGGTTGTTGCGTATTGCTCCTTCCAGTCCCATACCTTCTCCAAGAACTTTTCGCGTCCCAGATCATAACGAGTCTGACCTTCTTCACGCAATTTCTGCTCTACTTTGGTTTGAGTAGCAATACCTGCATGGTCAGAACCCGGCAGCCACAGTGCATCATAGCCCTGCATCCGCTTGGTACGAATCAGAATATCCTGCAGTGTAAAATCGAGCGCATGCCCGATATGGAGCATTCCGGTTACGTTCGGGGGTGGAATTACAATCGTATAAGGTTCAGCGTCTTTGCGCTGGCCTGCCTTGAAATATCCATTTTCCATCCAAGTGGAATACCATTTTTGTTCCGCAGCTTTCGGATCATATGTGGTTGGCATTTCTGTTGCAGCTGAATTTTTTTGTTCAGACATGTGTCATTCCTCCGTTACTTATTCATCATCGCCAAAAAACAAAAAAAACCTTTCATCCATCAAAGGACGAAAGGTTAGCTTTCGCGGTACCACCTTTGTTTCACGCAGATAGAAGATAGACTACCCCTTCTATACTTACGTGACACTTCAAGCAGATAACGGCTGCGACCGGCCCATCCTACCTTAGGAATGAATGATACTAAAGTTACTCATCCCTTGTATTCAAACAGGCAACTCCCGGGCGACTTCGATCAGTTGGTTCCTACGGAATTTCCCAGCGCTACAATCCCGCTCTCTGAAAGGTCATACTGTCTACTACTCCCGATCCACGTTGTTCTTCAAAAAACCTAAACACATCATACCCTGCCCGTGCCCGATAGTCAACCTGACAACAGCGGAAAAAGCGTGCTGCAATGCAGGTTGAGGGCAGATAAAGCAAAAACCCGCCATCCTCAAGGGATCACGGGTCGAAATGGTCATTAAACCTGCCTACAGGTTAAGGGATATATAGAATCTGTCCTTCTTCCACAACCTGTTCGGAAAGACGATTATACAACTGGAGCTCTCGGGTACTTAACTGATATCGGTCTGCTATAGTATCGAGTGTCTCTTCACGCTGTACAATGCATAATTTCACCTTACGGAACGGAGTCTGATCGACAATGGTGCCGAGAAACAGGTTCTTCCACTCTACATCATCAGGCTGGTATGCTTCTTCCTGCAGGACTCCAGCGAGTGCCTCTTGCTCCCGTTCTGCTTCCGCTTCACGTGTCACTCTGCCAGAGGATAACAAGGAGGAGATGCCCACGCCTTCTTCCTGTTTGGGCGCAGTCTCTCTCTTGCTGCCAAAAGCAACCTTGAGCTCCGGCTTGTCTTCCGTCTCAGCCACAGGTTCAGGAATAAATGCTTCTTTTTCAACGGACTCATTCGTGTCCAACGCTTCAAGAGGAGGTCTGTCTTCCTCTGAAATTTCCGGTTCAGACGCTGCAAAGACATCCTGCCAGTTCTCTGACTGCGAACCTGCCGGGACATCTGCAACCGCCTTCTCCTCTTGCTTTGGTTCGGATCGGGCAGATTCAAAATGCCATACGTCCGGTGCTGCAGGTTCATCGGAAGGCTGCGCGTCCCGCTTGGAATCGGCCTGTTCCGAATTCCTCAAGTTCGTATGTAAGGTCTCGACGGAAGGCTCGGACCAGACAGACGACTCTTCAGCCAGAGGAAGCAAAGGCTCGGATTCAGGGTAAGAAGCCAACCTGTCGGCTGTCTCCGCCAAAAAAGACGAAACGGGAGAAGGCGTATCGGACAACACTTCCGCTTGCGTTTCATCCTCCTTGTCCCTCAAGGATGAGGACTCTTCGTTTTCAGCTCCTATTTTGCTTTGCTCCGCGTTCCCATCCCCTTGCTGCCAAGACTGAAACGGTTCGGGAGTAGCTTGAAATAGATGTTCCCGCTGCAGCTCCTCTTCGCTCCGTTGAAGCAAATACTCCTGAGCAAATACATTGGGAGAGCTGCCTGTCTGCTCTGTGTCAGCTGAACGGTCGCCCTGCCTAGGATCGGGCGAATGTATAACGGTAAATTCATCTGCTGACCAGACCTGCGGTTCCTCCACCGGAAAGCCCTCGATGCCGCGTAGCGACAATACGCCAGTAATGTTCAGACTTCGGTCGGATAACAAATCGACATCAAAATTTTCGATCTCAATGGAAATATCCTCAAGCGATCTTACCCGGTTCAAGGGTACCGTGATCTCCACCGGGATAAAATGTTTGAGTTCCTCCGAGATCTCATTCTCTCCCCGATACGCACCTGTTAGCAAAAGATGACCTCGTAATGTTGCATGATCATCCTGACCGATCACCTGAATACGGGGATATAACTCAATTTCCTCCAGTTCCTCAATCGCAGGGACTCCCTCTGACAAATGAACGCGCTCATAAATATCGAACCGCAAACCATAAGGTTGATTCAACAAAGGTGGCGTCCTCCTTTCGGCATATGTTCACCATGATCCTTCTCATGGGACTGATCCATGGTCCAAATCCTTCGTTACCCCATCTATATGCCTTGAATGAGATGAGCATGCCACCTTTTATGCAAACCTTCCCAGTTTATTGGTCCTTGTCTTCCCGCCCTGCCAGTTGTTCGAAATCCTGCGGCCAAGGATCAGCCACTTCAATTCGTGCCCCTGTGAGCGGATGACTAAAACTCAGCGTCTCACCATGAAGCGCCTGCCGACCAATAGAATCCCTTCTGCCTCCATATAACTCATCTCCGACGAGGGGATGCCCCGCATAACTTAAATGCACCCGAATCTGGTGTGTACGCCCTGTATCCAGTGTCAGCCGGACAAGGGTAGCCCTGTCCCACACCTCCACGATCTCCACATGAGTTACAGCGTCCTGTCCACCTTCAGAGACACGTCTGCGTTGCTTGTGATGCCTGTCCTTCCCAATCGGAGCATCAATCGTAATCAGCTCCGTGGATATCTGACCGCCTGCAATGGCAACATAATGCCGCCCAATGTCTTTACGCCGCATGGCTTCATCCAGTTTGGCGAGAGCAAAAGCATTTTTGGCATATAAAACAGGCCCAGTTGTGTCCTCGTCCAGACGATGAACATGGCGTACATTCGCCTGAATTCCATTCATTTCGTAATAGGAGGCCACCGCGTGATCCAGCGTAATCGCTTGATCCGCCCGGCTCCCATCGGGATGAAGCTTCATTCCGGCCGGTTTGTGCACAACCAGACAGAAGTCATCCTCATACAAAACATCGATATCCGTCCAACGCGGTTCAACATCGATCGGCTGAGACGCAAAAAGGGCCAGCCGAAGCCGGTCCCCTGCCAGTTGTATGCCCTGGTTCGTCTTTAGCTGACGCAACATTTTCTCTGGTAACTGAAGCTCGGACAAGAGCCATTGCTCTGCAGCCGTTTGCCTGTCTGAACTTCCCGTCACCGCTTTGCCTGGCATTAGCTCAAGCCATTCCCCGCGGCGTTTCCAACTTTTGATGGTCATAGCGATTGAAGAGCCTTACGGTTCGCCTCAATCGTATCGTCAATATCCTGCTCCGTATGCACGCCAGAGACAAACATGCCTTCGTATTGGGAAGGTGCAACACTCACACCCTGATCAATCATGGCCGCGAAGTAACGACGGAATTGATCCAGATTGCTTTCTTTGGCGAAATCATAATTCGTAACCGGAACAGCACTGAAAAATGGACATACCATCGAACCCACACGGTTAATGGTTATGGGTACACCCGTCTCTGCTGCATTCTTTTCAAACCCAGCCTGCAAGCGTGCGGACAGTGTCTCCAGACGATCATAGACCTCCGGTGTCAACAATTTGAGCGTCGTATAACCTGCTGCCATAGCCAGCGGATTACCACTCAGCGTCCCTGCCTGATAGATCGGTCCGGTCGGAGCAATCTGTTCCATCAGATCACGTCTGCCGCCATAAGCACCCACCGGAAGCCCGCCACCGATGACTTTACCCAGACAAGTCAGGTCAGGTGTTACGCCATATCGTCCCTGTGCACAGTTCAACCCTACACGGAATCCGGTCATAACTTCATCAAAAATGAGCAAACTGCCGTATTGAGACGTCAAACTACGCAAGCCTTCAAGGAAACCTGGAACTGGTGGCACAACTCCCATATTACCTGCAACAGGTTCCACAATGACGGCTGCCAGTTCTTCACCATAACGTTCAAAAGCAAGCTTCACTGACTCCAGGTCATTGTATGGAACCGTAATCGTATTGATGGCCACACCTTCAGGAACACCAGGGCTGTCAGGCAGACCCAGTGTTGCTACACCAGATCCTGCTTTGATCAGCAAGCTGTCGGCATGTCCGTGATATGATCCTTCAAATTTCAAAATTTTACTGCGTCCGGTTACACCACGTGCCAGCCGAATTGCACTCATGGTTGCTTCCGTACCGGAATTCACCATTCGTACAATATCGATCGAAGGCACACGCTCACAGACGAGTTTAGCCATCTCGGTCTCCAGGAGTGTTGGCGCACCAAAGCTTGTTCCTTTAAGGGCTGTCTCACGCAAAGCTTCCACAACGTCAGGATGTGCATGTCCCATAATAAGCGGACCCCAGGATCCCACATAATCAATAAAAACATTGCCATCGATATCATAGATTTTGGAGCCTTCTCCGCGCTCTGCATAGATCGGGGTAAGCCCCACCGATTTGAACGCCCGAACGGGACTGTTCACACCCCCAGGTATGTACTGCTTGGCTTCTTCAAATGCGCTGCGTGAGCGCTCATCATTACGACGAGTTCCTTGTTGTGCAGTCATGAACATCCTCCTTAATATAAATTTATTTCTCGGCCAGCCAGCGTGACGCGTCTTTTCCGTAGTACGTAATAATCATATCTGCCCCCGCACGTTTCATACTCAGCAGAATTTCCATGGCCACTTTCTTCTCATCAATCCAGCCTTGAATTGCTGCTGCCTTCACCATGGCATACTCTCCACTTACGTTGTAAGCAACCAGTGGAAGATCAAAATTGTCCTTGATCGTACGCATGACATCCAGATAGGACAGGGAAGGTTTCACCATCAGCATGTCAGCTCCTTCGAGCACATCGGTTTCGGCTTCACGTAATGCTTCACGAGCGTTCGCCGGGTCCATCTGATATGACTTGCGATCTCCGAATTGCGGCGTGGAATCGGCAGCTTCGCGGAATGGACCATAGAATGCCGACGCATATTTTACGGAGTAGGACATAATCGGAATATGACTAAAACCATTCTCATCCAGTCCGGCACGGATCGCTTGGACAAATCCATCCATCATGTTGGATGGTGCAATAATGTCCGCTCCAGCTTTGGCCTGGGATACCGCTGTTTTCACGAGCAGCTCCAGTGATTCGTCATTAAGGACATCTCCGCAAATGTGACCGTCCACTTCAACCGTGTGCACCATGCCACAATGACCGTGATCGGTGAATTCGCACAAACAGGTGTCCGCAACAACCAGCAGCTCAGGATACCAGGACTTAATCAGCTTCGTTGCTTCCTGTACAATACCATCTTCTGCGAATCCAGACGAACCAACACTGTCTTTGGTTTCGGGAATACCGAATAAGAGCACAGCCGGAATACCCAGTTCGGCAATCTCCTTCACTTCTTCCTGCAGACGATCCAGCGAGAAGCGGAATACGCCTGGCATAGATTTGATCTCAGATTTTACATTTTCACCATAAGTAACATAGATGGGTTGGATAAAGTCATCCACAGTCAAATGGGTCTCTCTCACCATATTGCGAATACCTGTGGATTGACGTAAACGGCGATGCCGCACAATTGGAAAACTCATACGTGTGAAACCTCCTTGAATAGTGATATGGAGCAAAAAGCGAAGCGCGCCGGTATCGTAACGAATTCAGCACGCTTCATCTATCGATTGCGGTTCAATTTATATGGTTAGCAGGAAATACAGCTTCTGTAGCAGGCTTTCGTTTCCAATCAGACAACACAGAAATCAGACTCTCAATGGTTGCTTCTTCAGCCATCATGGTGACCTTCAAGCCTGCTGCTTCTGCCGTCTTCGCTGTAACAGGCCCGATACATGCGACCTCTACATTTTTCAATAAAGGCAAAGGGTCCTGCAATCCCATCCGTTTCAAAATACTCATGAAATTGGTGACGGTGGAAGAACTCGTGAAGGTCATCGCATGAATGCCGCCCTCTTCAAGCAGCTTCAGCAATTCATCGTCATCCTCGCCAGCCAGAATGGTGTCATAGATAATTGCCTCGGTGACCAGAAGTCCCCGCTCCCTCAACTGTTCAGGCAACCAGGAACGTGCAAGATCTCCATGTGGTAAAAGCACCCTCTGGCCTTGCTTCAATTCATTTTCAAATGCTTCAAGCATACCTTCAGCCTGAAATGGCCCCTGAATGACCTCCGCTACAATGCCATACTTACGCAAAGCTTCCCCAGTGGAAGGTCCTACCGCAGCAACTCTCGCTTGATGAATGGAGCGAATATCTTTACCTTGCTGCTGCAAATGACGGAAAAAGAATTCCACTCCGTTTACACTCGTAAAAAATACCCAGTCAAATGTACTTAACGCACCAAAGGCCTGTTTGACACTTTCCAGTGCCGACTCCCCTGATGGCATCACGGTCTCAATTACCGGAAATTCGTAAGGTTCGCCGCCAAGTTCCTCGATCCGGTTCACCAATTCACTAGCCTGACTGCGAGCTCTCGTCACCAAAATGCGTTTGCCAAACAACGGCAGTGCTTCTGCCCATTTCAACTGTTCACGCTGGTTCACCACCTCACCAACAACAATGACAGCGGGTGGTTGAAAATTCGCAGCGATCACTTTTGCTTCGATATCTTCAAGCGTGCCTGTAATCGTATCCTGCTCTGCTCTTGTGCCCCAGCGAATCAATGCCACCGGTGTTTGCGCCGGGCGTCCGTGACGAATCAACTGTTCGCTGATATATCCAATTTTGGAGACACCCATCATAAATACCAGTGTGCCTGTAGCATTCGTCACTTTATCCCAATGAATACTGCGGTCAAGCTTGTCCGGACTCTCATGCCCCGTAATGATGGAAATAGAGGAAGCATAGTCGCGGTGGGTCACAGGTATTCCAGCATAAGCAGGTACACTTATTGCTGAGGTTACACCAGGTACGATTTCAAAAGGAATGTTGTTTTTGCGCAGCAGATCAGCCTCTTCACCTACGCGTCCGAATATCGTCGGGTCTCCCCCTTTAAGCCGGACCACAACCTTGCCTTCCAGTGCGAGATCAACCAACAGCTGGTTGATCTCTTCCTGCTTCATCGTATGTCGATCCGGCCGTTTGCCCACATAGATCTTAACCGCGCCGGGCTTCATTTGTTTAAGTAATCTCGGACTAGCCAACCGATCGTAAACGACAGCATCCGCTCGACCGATCGATTCCCAGCCCTTTACCGTAATCAGCTTGGCGTCCCCTGGACCTGCACCAACCAAAAAGACCTTCCCCACCATGTCTTCATCCCCTAACTTCTGCCAGTATCTGCTCTGCTCCCCGTTCAATCAATCTCCAAGCCACTTCTTCTCCAAGACGAACCGGATCTTTGCCCGTCATCGCTTCTTTAAGAATCAATCCGCCGTCCGGCGTACCGACCATACCTGTTAATTGTAACGTGTTTTGTCCATTCGGGGAATCTGCTTCTTGCTGTGGCAGCCATACGGCATGAGCTCCAATCGGAACCTGACAGCCCCCATTCAATACACTAAGGAAGCGACGTTCAGCCAACACAGGAAATGCGGTTTCCGGATCATTATACAATTGCAACAGATGAAGCAGCTCCGCATCATCTTCACGGCATTCAATGCCGAGCGCACCCTGCCCTACTGCGGGAAGACAAGCTTCTTCTGACAGATATTCCGTAATCCGATCCTGCCAGCCCATTCGATACAAACCAGCAGCAGCCAAAATAATGGCGTCCAAACCTTCTGTCTCCAGCTTGCGCAGACGGGAATCAATATTGCCACGAAGCGATTCGAGTTTCAAATCCGGACGGTATGATTTCAATTGACTGGACCGACGCAGACTGCTCGTCCCCACTCTTGCACCTTCCGGCAATTGATCCAATGTGAGTCCACCATTCGAAATCAGTGCGTCACGAGGGTCTGCACGGCGCGGAACAGCTCCGTTCGTCAACCCTTCAGGCAACTCGGAAGGCATATCCTTCATGCTATGAACAGCCATATCAATCGTGCGATCTATCATCGCCTGTTCAATCTCTTTGACAAACAGTCCTTTGCCTCCGACTTTGGACAGAGTTACATCCAGAATCAAATCTCCTTTTGTAACGATTTTATGTACTTCAAAATCAAAAGCTAATCCTTCCCGCTCACAAATATCACGTAAATCTTGAATTACATGGCCTGTCTGGGTCAAAGCAAGTGCGCTTTGTCTGCTTCCCACTTTAATTGTCCGCATGTCTACACGTCCTCCTGATTATGGGATATCCAGTCCCCAATTTGTTCTTCGGTCCACCACTGAAACTGACCTGTACGAATCTTTTCCAGCACATTCATTTCGGTTAAACGACGGAGTAATTTAGCTCTGACACCTGAAGAAGATACACGTGCCTTTACTTCCATCCTCATCTGATACAAAAATTCAATATATGTCTCGTACTCATCTCCGAATTGCTGTTCCAAGGTATCACGAATTTCTGCTGCGGCTACAGGCCCTGCTCCAGCGGTCGATATTGCAATGCTTAGCCTTCCGCGCCTGACCACACTTGGTGTAATAAAAGTGCTTCGCTCAGAAGATATGGCGTCGTTAACCAGTATACCCGCATCTTCAGCTTCTTGGACAACCGCTGTGTTCACTTCACTATGGTCCGTTGCTGCATATACGAGAAAGGCCCCCCGCAAATCTCCATTGCGGTAGGACCGGGCCAGCCATTGAATTCGGGAATCATGATGCAATTGTTGTAACGTTGGCGTAACTTCCGGACTAATGACCTTGATCTGCGCTTCTGCATGAAGCAAACCTTTTATTTTACGTTCAGCGACACGTCCGCCTCCAACCACGCAGCAGGATTTTCCTGATATATCCACAAATATTGGCGTGTACCGTTCCATCCCCTTCACTCTCCCGTCCAACGATGAAACGCTGAATACGCATTGGATAAAAAACTGATAATGACAAAGGCATATCCGATCAACGTCCATCTCGCCATAATCACTGTGGAGAACTGTTTCCTTCTCTTGAATACGAAGTACCCCACATAGATTGCTATGGCAAGTCCCGTTGCAATAACCTTGAGATCCAAGAGCAGGCTCCAGCGCGTTTCGGCTACAATGGATAATACAGCAAGCATGATAGAAACACCAAGAAGAGGTGTGCCAATCAGTGTAGCCCCATCCATATATTTGCTGATCACTTCGAGACTCGGTAGACGACGTACGGTATCATTCCATTTCTTGTTCTTCAGCTTGCGGTGCAAAAACAGATATAACATGGCAAATACAGCACCTACTGTGAGAGCCGCAAAACCTAGATTGGCCAAGGTGATATGCATAATAAGCAATCCATGGACAGTCTGCCAGTTATGCAGAGATATCTCACCTGCTGTAAACCACAACCGGTTCAACACCGTAACGGAGAAACCAACCACATTCAGCAATAAAATGACAAATTCGGAACGCTGAATCCGAGTCATCACCAGAGACATCAGCACAATACTAAATGAAAAGATAAACAAAAAATCAAACGTGGTGTAGATTGGAAAATGCCCTTCAGTTAACATACGCAAAATGACATGGAACACCTGAAGCGCCCACACAACAACAAGAAACCCTGTGCCTGTCCGCTTCGCCCCCGCATTGCGTCGAATGCAGTCCGAGAAATAGAACAGTAGGCTCAGGGCATACATATAAATTAAAGCTTCATAGATTTGTTCAGCTAGGGTCAAGCTGCCCACCCGCCTTATACGCCTGCCGGAGCATAAGCCGGCACGGGGTCTTGCCGGGAATCGTTAAGATGAACGGCATCCGGTTTGCGCAGAGCCGTGGCATCACTCTGATTTACTTTCTCAGCGGCCACCTCTACAGCATCCTCCAAAGCAAAGATCTGAGTAAACATGCGCAGTGCTTCATCGCCGTGCTTGGTACCAGCCATTTCCTTAATCCGGTTAATCGGATCTGTCGTCATTTGATTCACGATGCTTTTCGTCAGACGACGGATAACTTTACGCTGATGTTCATCCAGTTCAGGCAATTTATTAAACAGACTATCCATCGTTTCTTCATGAATGGAAGCGCCTTTCTCCTGCAATGCCCGAATGACAGGGCGAACGCCCAACGTTTTGAGCCATTGATAATAGTCTTCCATCTCAAGCTCAATCATTTTCTCGATCTTGGCAGCTTCCACCTTACGCATCTCCAGATTGCTCTCCACGATTCCTTCCAAATCATCAATATCATAAAGGAATACATTGGATAACTCGCCGATCGCCGGATCAATATCCCGTGGAACAGCAATATCAATCAGGAACAGCGGACGCGATTGACGACGCTTCATGCTCTCTCGAACAACAGTGGCATCCAGTACATATCTTTCGGCCCCCGTCGAACTGATGACAATATCAACCTCGTTCATTCGCTCTAGCGCCTGTTCCATTGTACATGGTGTCCCTCGAAACTTCGCTGCCAATTCCTCAGCTCGTGCAAGTGTTCGATTCGCCACAATAACTTCAGAGGCTCCGTTGCTATACAGATGTTTTACTGTAAGTTCACTCATTTTGCCGGCACCTAGAATCAGCACCTTCTTATCCGTGAACATACCAAAGATACGCTTGCCTAGTTCTACAGCAGCATAACTTACAGATACCGCACTCTCACCGATTGAAGTCTCTGAATGTGCGCGTTTGCCTAATGTAACAGCCTGTTTGAACAGCATGTTAAACCAGGTGCCCGTAGCTTTTTCTTCCTGTGCTTTGAAAAAAGCCTGTTTCACCTGTCCAAGAATCTGAGTCTCGCCAATAACCATCGAGTCCAGCCCGCAAATCACACGGAACAAATGGCGCATAGCTTGATCATCTTCATATATATATAAGTGTTGCGTAAATTCTTCTCGCGGAACATTAAACCATTGTTCCATGAACGTCCGAATAAAATAACCACACATGTGAAGACGGTCTACCACAACATACAACTCGGTACGGTTACATGTGGCTACGATTACACCTTCCAATACACTCTTGGTCAGCTTGAGCTGCTGCAGCGCTTCAGACAAGTCCTTTTCTGCAAATGTGAATCGTTCCCTAACCTCTACAGGCGCCGTGCGATAATTCAAACCAACGACAACGATGTGCATTGCAAGTTCACCTGCCTAATAAATTTCCAATCAAAGTGTTTTCTACATATGTTCATCCATTTATGATTGACATGGTTAATTATATCACACATCCATAGTATGACTGGGCCATTTTTATGAAATGTTTATGAAATCCCCATGTAGATCATCTTATGCATTGTCATTTATTGTAGTGTCTCACCAATCTTCACCGTTATGCGTTAAATACTTGTTTTAATGATAAAGATTTAGGAAAATCCCATATAAAACAAATAGCCATGGAAGGCTCCATGACTATTCAGGTTTGGGATCATCTTCGTTCCACCCCGATATGTGAACATTATTCATGCTGTCGTTATTAAATCATATATACCAGTTCATTTGTATTCATTTCCGGTGTCTCCACTTGCAATTCGCCCAATCCACGTAACAGTTTCTTTGCGTACGTTTTTTCCGGTTTTAATACGGATACCAGGTAATCAATGGCCATTTGCGGGTCTACCGTCTCCCCACAAGTGTAGCAATCAATGGCTGCAAACCCTCTCTCAGGATACGTATGAATCGAGAGATGACTCTCAGACAGCAGTACAAGCACTGTTGCTCCTTGTGGTTCAAACTGCTTGGATTGTACGGACATTACTGTCGCGCCACATGCCTCCGCTGCTTCAACCAATTGAGCTTGCAAATACTCCGCACTGTTTAGTAGATCAAAGTCTACACCCCAAGCATCCACAGCAACGTGTCTTCCGAAAGTTGAATATTCCATCCTTCGGCGCCCCCTTCCTAGGAATAAAATGTTTAAACAAATTTCATCCGCTAGGACCTACGTCATTCACTTCCCGAGGGAAAAATCTCTCGCAACATATAATGTCCTGAGTGAATCCTGGTTCCTATATTCTTTTCATTTCAACGAGATTAAAAATAACATCTAATCAAAGGGAATGCAACCCCTTTTAAGAAGATGAAAAAATAAAAGATTAAGTCCCGATCCGCTTTCAAAATCAAGAAATCCCCTTTCGCTTCTGCCTGGAATGTGCCAGATCAGAGCATTAGGGGATGGTCAGTTAAATACTTGTATAATTCACTCTTTTAGGTCAATAGGCTTCAAGCTCAAACAGCCGTTTCTGGTGGCGCGCAAGCTTTTGATCAATCTGCTGGAGTTGTTCAGAAGTAGAAGCATCCATTCTTGTATCGAGTAACGAATCAACCTCGGCGTATACCCGGTTTATCTCGCGCTCAATATCCCGAGCCTGGAACACACGCTGCAATTCAAGCAACGTATTTTTGTATTCGTAGATGACACGGATATTCTCACCCGTCTGCTCCACAATTTTACGGACAACGCCCTGAGTATAAACATACGTCATGGTGAACTCTTCATAAATCCGATGAACAACGCCATCACCCTTAAAGGTCATAAAGAGCTTCCGGACTACGTTCGTCAGATGATGGTTTACCAGGCGGCAAGATAACTCACAGATGTAAAACCCTTCCCTACGGTCAAAAGGGAAATGAACTTCTTCTCCACTCACATCTACGAGCACAATTTCCTGGCAGCCATTCTCCATCACCTTCACACGTTGATGAATCCGGCCATCCTCTGTCATGCGCAAAAACTGATGCATCTGGGGTTCTGACAATTTCAAAGTGGCTTTAACATACTCTGTGGCTAATCGCTGAGCCATAAAAATCTCCTCAATTCTTTCCCGATTGTTTTGTCTTCCTGCACAGCGGCAGTGATCTCAAAATTCTTCAGGTCGGTAAGGCCGCTACTTTGGTACCGTTGGCACAATGCACCTATACTCATTATACACTACCGTATAGCTATTTCGCTCCAAAATAAAACAATGAATTTCCACGAAAATCCATAAAAAATGGATTAATCCTTGATCGCATCAAAGATCCACCCCAGTTGCTCGCTTTCCTGCATCAAAATGGCGTAATCCCCGGTTATCCTTTAATTTCGTAGTCTTCGTGATTTTCCTCAGCCTGTGGCTCTTCTTCCGCTGAAGCTTGACCGATTCCGGCAAAGCGGGTAATGATCTCCCATAATTCTTCTTTACCTAAACCTTCTTCCGATGAAAACGGTACAAACAGATCACCAGGACGAAGATCCAAAGCTTCCTTGATGACTTTAATATGTTTGGCTCTACGCGTTTTTGGAATCTTGTCCATCTTCGTCGCAACCACTACCAGAGGCAATCCATGATGGCGGAGCCACTCATTCATCATCTTGTCATCCTTGGATGGCTCATGTCTCATATCCACCATCTGCATGACCAGTTTCAATTCCTCGCGTCCCAGCAAGTATTTCTCCATCATTTTGCCCCAGGCAAAGCGTTGCTCTTTGGAAACTTTAGCGTAGCCATATCCCGGGAAATCGACGAAGTAGAGATCCTGATTGATCTTATAATAGTTCAGTTGCTGTGTCTTACCAGGGGTAGAACTCGTCCGTGCTAAGTTTTTGCGATTAATCAAACGGTTGATCAAAGATGATTTCCCTACATTGGATCGTCCCGCCAAGGCAATCTCGGGCAGGCCGTCCTCGGGGTATTGTTCAGGCCGAACGGCACTGATAATAAATTCGGATTGATTTACTTTCATAATGTATCTGTCCTCTCTTTAACTCCTGTGCTCTTACTTAGAGCTGCTGTTGGTATTATGCCATGGATTGTTCTATCATACCAAAAAAACCGTTCCAGCGGACGCCAAAGCTTCCGCAGAACGGTTTACTCTTCATACGATCCCTCGTTTAACGGGCTACAGGTGTATTCCTGCCTGTTCCACAAGCGCATGTTGCAGCACCTGATCCATATGGGCTACAGGAACAAATTCCACATCTTCCTTGATGCTGTCCGGAATATCCCGCAGGTCCCGTTCGTTATCCTTGGGCAATAATATTTTTTTGTAACCGGCGCGGTGAGCCGCCAGTGATTTTTCCTTAAGTCCGCCGATTGGCAACACACGACCACGCAGCGTTATTTCGCCAGTCATGGCAATGTCTTTGGAGACATGTTTGTTCGTTAGAGCAGAGATCAAGGCCGTCGCCATTGTAATTCCGGCGGATGGTCCATCCTTTGGAATGGCTCCTTCCGGAACGTGGATATGGATGTCGTTCTTCTCGTGGAAGTCGGACGGAATGCCAAGCTGTGCAGCTTTGGAGCGGGTGTAGCTGAATGCCGCCTGAGCCGATTCCTTCATGACATCGCCCAGTTTACCTGTCAGCGTCAGCTTGCCTGTTCCAGGTACAACGGTAACCTCGATCACGAGGGTATCTCCACCCACTTCAGTCCACGCCAGTCCCGTCACCGTACCAATCTGATCTTCCAGTTCGGCCATACCGTAGCGGAATTTACCCGGACCAAGATAATCCTTCACTTCATCCGGTGTAATATTAATCTGACCTTCCGCACCAGAGACGATGTTTTTGGCCGCTTTCCGGCATAACGATGCCATCTGCTGTTCCAAATTCCGCACGCCAGACTCTCGTGTATATTCACGAATGACACGCAGCAAGCTGTCATCCCCGATATTCAGCTGATCTTCTTCCAGGCCATGGTCCTGTTTCTGTTTCGGCAGCAAATAGTTTTTGGCGATTTGCAGCTTCTCCAGCTCGGTATACCCCGGAATATTGAGCATCTCCATCCGGTCCAGAAGTGGACGTGGAATGTTATGCACTGTGTTGGCGGTTGTAATAAACATAACGTTAGATAAGTCAAACGGCAACTCCACAAAGTGGTCACTAAACGTATTGTTCTGTTCGGGATCAAGTACTTCAAGCAACGCTGCGGAAGGGTCTCCACGGAAGTCCGAAGCCATTTTATCAATCTCGTCCAACAGGAACACCGGATTGAGTGACCCCGCCGTCTTCATGCCCTGAATGATGCGGCCTGGCATTGCACCAACATAAGTACGGCGATGACCGCGAATTTCTGCTTCATCTCTCACGCCACCCAGCGATATTCTGACGAATTCGCGTCCAAGCGATCTGGCGATAGAGCGGGCAAGCGACGTTTTCCCGACCCCTGGAGGTCCAACCAGACAGAGGATCGGTCCTTTAAGCTTTTTCACCAGCTTCTGGACAGCCAGATATTCAAGCACACGTTCTTTCGGTTTTTCCAAACCGTAGTGATCTGCATTTAGCACATCTTCAGCCTTCTGAATATCCAGATCATCGGCTGTCATCTGCGTCCAAGGCAGTCCCAGCAGCCAATCTACATAGTTGCGGATAACGCCGCCTTCGGCAGAACTTGATGGCATTTTCTCCAGTCGATCAATTTCTTTCTCGACCTTTTCCTTTACCTTGTCCGGCAAGCCAAGAGCCTCCATCTGATTTCGAAGTTCCTCAACTTCGCCGGCACGGCCTTCTTTCTCACCCAGTTCTTTCTGAATCGCCTTCATCTGCTCGCGCAGATAATATTCTTTCTGGGTTTTCTCCATCTGTTTCTTCACGCGCTGGCTGATTTTGCGTTCAAGCTCCAGTACTTCCCGCTCGTTGTTCAGGATGTCCAGCAGCTTCTCCAGCCGTTCACGAACGTCGATGGTTTCCAAAATCTCCTGTTTGTCCTTGATCTTCAAGGACAGGTGACTGGTAATTACATCAGCCAAGCGACCCGGTTCTTCAATATCGGACACAGCCGCAAGTGTCTCAGGTGTAACCTTTTTGGACAGATTAATATAATTTTCGAACTGGTTCAGAACTGTACGCATCAGCGCATCTGTTTCCGGATGACTGTTCTCCTCTTCAGGAAGCTCTTGAGCCAGAACCTCATAATATTCCTCGTTGTCCGTATATTCAATGATTTCAGCCCGTTCCAAGCCTTCCACAAGTACACGAATCGTCCCGTTTGGAAGCTTCAGCATCTGTCTGACCTTGGCAACGGTTCCGATTCTGAAAATGTCCTCTTGTGTTGGTTCTTCAATATTTACCTCGGCTTGGGAACATAGGAGAATCAAATGTTCTTCTACCATCGCTTTTTCTAAAGCCTTGACCGATTTCTCCCGGCCCACATCGAGATGCAGTACCATACTCGGGTAGACGAGAAGTCCTCTTAAAGGCAGTAAAGGAAAACGACGACCTTTCGCTTTGCTCGGTCCCATCGCTTTCGCACCTCCAATGGCTCTCAGGTTGTAGTCATTCATTATTCTATCAAATGTTCACATAAAAAACCAATGAAGGGAAGCGCTTAGCAGCTTCCCGAATCTGTAACCTGTCTTGGACGGGGCAAGTCAGCACGTAAATAGGATGCGGATGCCGGTGGGAAAATCTCCGGTGCAGGTGTCCCTGCCTCCTCCGCAAGGTTGATTTGTTTCGCTTGCTCCTCATTAGGCACCCAGTCAAATACTTCTCGGAATACATCTTCAACAGTATCGACCGGGATAACACGTAAGCCATCCAGATTTTCAAAGATGGACTGCCAGTTCTCTGCCGGAATAATGACTGTCTTAGCACCGGCCTGGAATGCAGCCTCTACTTTGGCGAGTACACCACCGATCGGTTTTACCCGGCCATGAATACTGATCTCGCCAGTCATCGCTGTCTCATGGTCAATCGGACGCCCCTGAATAGCTGATGTAATGGCTGTCGCCATAGCAATCCCGGCAGATGGACCATCAATTGGCGTTCCACCTGGGAAGTTGACGTGTAAATCATAGTCGTTAGGACGAATACCCATGGCCTTTAATACGGTTAACACATTTTCAACCGAGCCTTTAGCCATGCTTTTTCGCCGGAGTGTGCGCGAACCGCCTCCAATCTCTTCCTCATCCACAACTCCCGTGATGTTAATCCGTCCCTGATCTCGAAGAGCCGGAACAGCGGATACTTCGATCTCCAGAATGGTGCCCATGTTCGGTCCATATACGGCCAAGCCATTCACAAAACCGATCTGTGGCCGCAAAGGCACCTTGCGATCTGGCCGGGGCTGAATCTGGCTGCTGCCAGCGACCCATTCCACATCCGACGCCTGCAGCGTTTCACGTTTTTCAGTCAAAGCCAGCCCAGCAGCGAGCTGAATAATATTGACCGCTTCACGGCCATTGGTTGCATAGCGCTTAACCACATCAACTGCTTCTGGACATGGACTGAATCCGATTTTCTGAATGGCATCTTCCGCAATTTGCCCAATCTCTTCGGGCAGCAATGGACGGAAATAGACCTCCATGCACCGCGAGCGCAAGGCTGGAGGCAGTTCATGGGGCGAACGAGTTGTCGCTCCGACTAGACGAAAATCGGCTGGCAGACCATTTTGAAAAATATCGTGGATATAAGCAGGAGTATGCGTGTCTTCCGAGTTATAGTACGCACTTTCCAAAAAGACCTTGCGGTCCTCCAATACTTTCAGCAGTTTATTCATCTGAATAGAATGCAGTTCTCCGATCTCATCAATAAAAAGCATCCCCCCATGCGCTTTTGTAACCGCACCGGGTTTTGGCTGTGGAATGCCTGCTACGCCCATCGCTCCTGCTCCTTGATAGATCGGATCATGCACTGAACCAATCAAAGGGTCAGCAATACCCCGTTCATCAAAACGCGCCGTCGTGGCATCGAGTTCCGTGAATTTGGCATCGGCCTTGAAAGGAGAGGACGGATTCTTTTTGGCTTCTTCCAATACCACCCTTGCCGCAGCTGTTTTCCCGACCCCTGGTGGGCCATATATAATGACATGCTGTGGATTAGCACTGCATAGCGCGGCTTTAAGGGCGCGGAGTCCGTCTTTTTGCCCTACAATATCATTAATGGTTGCCGGACGTGTCTTCTCTGCCAGAGGCTTGGTGAGTGAAATGGAGCGCAGCTTGCGCAGCTTCTCCAGTTCCTTGCGGGATTCACGCTCCACCGCGCTGCGATTTGTTTTCTGGCCACGAAGCAAATTCCAGAAATACAAACCGATCACCACACCAAAAAATAACTGAATCATCATTATGACCATACCAAATTCCATGTCTCAACATCCTCCTGTTCTATCCCTATTCTCATATGAGATCATGCTAATACTTGGTAGTATAGCCTTTTCACCGAGACGTAAACGGGTAATCAGGAAATTGTATGTTTGAGAAAAAAAACAGCCCGTCATTGCTGACGGACTGTTGCAAAACGTTATATAAATCAATCAGTGCGAGCGGCCAGGAATAACTCCTGTCGTTTCATAGGACTCCACGATTTTGTCGATCTCTTTTTTCAATTCCTCAACCATGATCTCTTCCGGCACTTTACGGATCATTTTACCATGACGGAACAACAAGCCTTCTCCGCGTGCACCGGCAATACCGATATCCGCTTCCTTGGCTTCACCCGGGCCGTTAACGGCACAACCCAGCACGGATACTTTGATCGGCACCTTGAGCTTGGAGATATACTCTTCCACTTCATTTGCAATAGAGAACAGATCGATATCCAAACGTCCACAGGTAGGGCATGAAATCAGCGTAGCTGCATTGGAAATCAGACCAAAGGTTTTGAGCAAGTCACGCGCAACCTTGATCTCTTCAACCGGGTCCGCACTAAGCGATATCCGCATCGTTGAGCCAATACCCATGGATAACAAAGCACCCATACCGGCCGAGCTTTTGATTGTACCAGAGAACAACGTCCCCGCCTCAGTAATGCCCAGATGCAAAGGATATTTGATGATTTGAGCCGCTTTGGTATACGCTTCAATCGCCATCGGTACATCCGAAGCTTTGAGGGATACAATGATATCATGGAAGTCAAGCTCTTCCAGAATACCAATGTGATACAATGCACTTTCTACCATAGCATCAGCCGTTGGATACCCATATTTCTCAAGCAAATGGTTTTCAAGCGAACCCGCATTTACCCCGATGCGAATCGGAATACCTTTCTCTTTACAAGCCTTGACCACTTCTTCCACTTTGGATCGTTTACCGATATTGCCGGGATTAATCCGTACTTTATCGATGCCGTTTTCAATCGCAAGGAGCGCCAGTTTATAATTAAAATGGATATCCGCTACGAGCGGAATATGAATCCGTTTCTTGATTTCCTTGATGGCTGCGGCAGCTTCCTCATTATTCACCGTTACACGCACTACTTGGCAGCCTGCTTCTTCCAAACGCAAAATCTCTGCCACGGTTGCCTCAACGTCTGCCGTTTTCGTTGTACACATGCTCTGGATGATGACCTCGTTGCTGCCACCAATCGTTAAGTTTCCCACTTTTACGGGTCGTGTATCTTGTCTTAAAAACATGAGTGATTTCTCTCCCCACAACGTCAAAGCTCCACCCTGACAGAGACATGAATTCGCCTTCTGCCAGGAGTGGAGAACTGACAAGTCTATATTTCAGTGTTGAAACGGAATATTACCCTTTAGTTAGGCACTTTCTTCCTGCTTGTCGTCCTTGGATTGGCTCAGTTCAGGCACGACTCTCTTCTCAACGACCTCTTCGGTAATGACACAGTTCGTAACATCATCACGGGAAGGTACTTCATACATAATCTCAAGCATAATGCCCTCGATAATTGCACGCAGTCCACGTGCACCCGTGTTACGTTTAATGGCTTCCTTCGCAATCGCAAGCAATGCTCCTGGTTCGAACACCAGATTTACATTATCCAGCTCAAGCAGTTTTTGGTATTGTTTCGTAAGCGCATTTTTTGGCTCGGAAAGAATCCGTACCAATGTGTCTTCGTCCAGCGGCTCCAAAGTGGAGATAACTGGCAAACGGCCTACAAATTCCGGAATCAGACCGAATTTCAGCAAGTCTTCCGGCAATACCATACCCAGATATTCACCTGGTTTAAGATCTTTTTGTTCCGCAACGGTGTTAAAGCCAATGACTTTTTTACCGATCCGGCGTTTGATCATTTGCTCCAGACCATCGAAGGCACCGCCGCAAATGAAGAGTATGTTCGTAGTATCGATCTGGATGAATTCCTGATGTGGATGCTTACGACCACCTTGTGGTGGTACAGAAGCAACAGTTCCTTCCAGAATTTTCAGGAGCGCCTGTTGAACACCTTCACCCGATACATCACGTGTAATGGATGGGTTCTCGGATTTACGCGCTACTTTATCAATTTCATCGATATAAATAATGCCGCGCTCTGCTTTTTCCACATCATAATCAGCAGCTTGAATCAGCTTGAGCAGAATGTTCTCTACATCTTCGCCGACATAACCTGCTTCCGTCAATGAAGTTGCATCAGCAATAGCAAAAGGAACATTAAGGATTTTAGCCATCGTTTGCGCAAGCAACGTTTTACCAGAACCCGTAGGCCCTAACAGCAAAATGTTACTTTTTTGCAATTCAACGTCCTCAATCTTGCTTTGCGTGTTGATCCGTTTATAGTGATTGTAAACCGCTACAGACAAAGACTTCTTAGCCTGATCCTGTCCAATAACGTACTGGTCAAGAATATCGCGGATTTCTTTCGGTTTTGGAATATCTTTGAGGTCCAGTTCTTCGTCATGACCGAGCTCTTCCTCTACGATTTCAGTGCACAGTTCGATACATTCATCACAAATGTAAACGCCCGGTCCAGCGACCAGCTTGCGCACCTGTTCCTGAGATTTACCGCAAAAAGAGCATTTCAATTGCCCTTTCTCATCGTTAAATTTAAACATGAAACCACCCCTTTAGGAATTGATCGGTCTGCTGAGCACCTGGTCAATAATGCCGTACGTTTTGGCTTCTTCAGCACTCATGAAAAAGTCACGGTCTGTGTCCCGCTCGATTTTCTCAAGGGGTTGACCTGTACGATCGACGTATATTTGATTCAGTTTCTGACGTGTTTTAATAATCCATTCTGCGTGAATTTTGATATCCGCAGCCTGTCCTTGAACGCCGCCAAGCGGCTGATGAATCATCACTTCGCTGTTTGTCAGCGCATATCGTTTGCCAGGAGCACCTGCTGTCAGCAATAACGAGCCCATGCTTGCTGCCATACCTACGCAAATGGTCGATACATCCGGCTTGATATATTGCATCGTATCGTATATACCCATCCCTGCGGTGACAGAACCACCAGGTGAATTAATGTACAAGCTGATATCCTTCTCAGGATCGTCGGCTGCCAAAAACAAAAGCTGAGCTATGACAAGATTGGCTACATCGTCATCAATCGCACTGGTTAGAAAAATAATGCGATCCTTCAGCAAACGCGAATATATATCGTAAGAACGCTCGCCTCGATTGGTTTGTTCTACAACCATTGGCACCAGACTCATGAGACCAACCTCTTTTCTACATGTAATTAGACATAGGCTACCTGTAAAGCAAACCCAAATTCATTCTAACACGTTCCTGTGACAATGTCATTTTTCACAAGTGGTGTCAAGACGGGGTGAGTTTACTTTTTAGCCTGATCATATTTAACCATGTTTTCTATGTATGTGCAAATCGGAGCAATCCTATGCCGTTTCACCTTTTTTTTATTTGCAGGAGAACCATAGCACGTTGGATATGCATAACCAATTCCGCAACAAATCCCATCCATATTATTACTGAATCCTCTATAAAATGGATGCCATAATTTAAAAATAAGGCACGCAATGATTCACGTGCCTTATCGTTTATTCAGCTGTTCATTACATAACAGCTTGTCTTATTTTTCGTCAGCTTCTGCAGCAACTTCTTCAGCTGGAGCTTCAACAGCTTCAACGACTTTGCTGTTCTCAACGAGAACATCGATCGTTTTACGCAGTTTCACTTCATCACGAAGGCTGTCCAGGGAACCATTACCCTCGAGAATGCCACGAATCTCTTCAGCAGGACGCTTGTAAGACTCAGCCATTTTTTCGAGTTCTTGGTTAACTTCTTCGTCAGACACTTCAATGTTCTCCGCTTTACCAACTGCTTCAAGAACCAAGTTGTTACGAACACGTTTGGAAGCATCTTCCTGCATTTGTCCTCTCAGGTCAGCTTGTGTTTGACCAGAGAAGCTCAGGAACATTTCCAGGTTCATACCTTGGTTGCGCAGACGGTTGTCGAAATCACGCATCATGTTTTGTACTTCGCTCTCAACCATTGCAGAAGGAATGTCCACTTCAGCATTTTCAGCCACTTTTTCTACAACAGCATTTTCTTGAGCTGCTTTGGCTTCGTCTGCTTTACGGGATTCCAATTGTTTTTTCAGATCAGCTTTGTACTCTTCAAGCGTATCGAATTCACTAACATCTTTAGCAAATTCATCATCCAGCTCAGGAAGCTGTTTACGTTTGATTTCATGTACTTTCACTTTGAAAACCGCTTGTTTGCCAGCCAGTTCAGCTGCATGGTAGCTCTCTGGGAAAGTCACTTCAACGTCTTTGAAGTCGCCTGTGGACAGACCCACAACCTGCTCTTCAAATCCTGGGATGAACGTGTTGGAACCAAGTTCCAGGGAATAACGCTCAGCTTGTCCGCCTTCGAACGGTACACCATCAACGGAACCGTCAAAGTCGATTACAGCAACGTCGCCGTTTTGTGCAGCACCTTCGTCGATAACAACGAGTTCTGCGTGACGTTGTTGAAGACGCTCGAGCTCTTCAGTCACTTCAACATCAGTTACTTCATGTTTGGCTACAGCAACTTCAACGCCTTTGTAGTCACCCAGTGTAACTTCAGGTTTAACGGTTACTTTCGCTTTGAACTTGAAAACTTGTCCTTTAGCGAATTGTTCGATATCTACATCAGGACGATCAACCGGGAAGATGTCCGTTTGGTCGATTGCTTCTGTGTAAGCTTCAGGAAGCAAAATGTCGATTGCTTCTTGATACAAGCTTTCCACACCAAAACGAGCTTCGAAAATTGGACGTGGAACTTTACCTTTACGGAATCCAGGTACGTTTGCTTGTTTAACTACTTTATTAAAAGCTTTGTCGAGTGCTGCAGTTACACGATCTGCACCCACTTCAACCTCAAGAACCCCAAGGTTCTTCTCTATCTTTTCCCAAGTTGCTTTCATTGTATACTTTCCCCTCCAAAATTCACATGTTCACGTAGGCAATCACGTACAAAATAACCATTTTAGTATAAACAAGATTAGATTCTTTTTCAAGGGGAATCCCTTGATACGGTTTGAGGAAAACGTTTCCGGCTCCTATTGACCGTCCAAACCGGCAGAAACAAACTGCTTCATCGATCGATATGCTTGCTCCAGACGAAAGCGCATCGCCCCTGTCACAGCATACATTGAGCGAGTATCTTCCTCGTCATGCGAACCGCCCAGACTGTCTGCTACGGTCATATGTAGAGCGGCTGCCCAGATATCTGTCATGGAATCATTTTCTTCCAGCATGGACATGTAATCACGGGTTCCGTACACGGCCATGACATATTGAATCCACAGTTCTTGTGCAAAATAAAAGAGCGTAGGTTCATGAACCTCCGTCTGATCTGCCACTCTTTCAAGAATCTGAACGATCTGAATCGGGAAATCCTCAGGTCTAAGCGGAACGGTATCAATTTCCACTTCAACCGGCTCTTCCCCTCGAGTAAACGCAATAATGCCTTGGACACCTCGGCGACGTAATGTTTGAAGCACACGGAACTGAAGCAATGGATGCAGTGTCTTGTCTTTGAGCCAACCGGTAAGCGAATCATCAATTTCTGGTCGTTCGAGATACGCAAGCTGCTCCAGCGCCAGCATCGTTTGTTCAGATAAAGGTTCCTCCATCACGGTACGAAGCAGTTTATCCGCATAGCCGTCATCCTGCTCGAGCTTGGACCGGGCATGTTGGCGTGCCATGTCCTCTTCACTAATGTCCTCTTCCTCACGCTCTTCACGAATCTCGGGCAAATCTTCCCCATAATGAGGGAAAGCAGCTTCAAGCCATTCGAGCAAGGCTCGCCATTCGTCGTAATGCCGTTCTTCCTGCCCTTGGCATTGCAGCAAAAAGCGAAGCAGGTCCATCGCTTCACCATATCGTTCATTTTCTAGCATAACCGTCAATTGAATCTGGTAATAGTCCAGCGTCTTAGGAAACAGCACGATATTGTTACTGTGCTCGGTTTCCGGGGTCGTGGATTCCTTAATAGGAGCACCTCCTCTGTATCCTGAATCTCCAGTCGCAATCAACCATAAATAGATGTATATTAAACGAAAGTCGATCTATTTTTTGAGTTCTTCTGATATTCTAACATAACCTTAATTATAATGAAAAAAACGTTACCGCCGCCAAATATCATATACGAAAAATAGTTTAAAATAAAATGTTTGATATTCATCATTATTTATGATAAAATCAATTTTGCTTGAAAAATTTCATGTCTCAGTAGCTCAGCTGGATAGAGCAACGCCCTTCTAAGGCGTCGGTCGGGGGTTCGAATCCCTCCTGGGACGTATTAAAAAAAGCTTCCTTCGGGAAGCTTTTTTGCGTTCTGGGGATGAGAACCCCAATGGTTCGTCGGAGCATAAGCTTCGGGAGCACTACTTCGCAGTCTCGACGGCAAGGAGAGTATCCCTCCTGGGACGTATTAAAAAAAGCTTCCTTCGGGAAGCTTTTTTGTGTTCTAGGGATGAGAACCCCAATGGTTCGTCGGAGCATAAGCTTCGGAAGCACTACTTCGCAGTCTCGACGGCAAGGAGAGTATCCCTCCTGGGACGTATTAAAAAAAGCTTCCTTCGGGAAGCTTTTTTTGCGTTCTGGGGATGAGAACCCCATTGGTTCGTCGGAGCATAAGCTTCCGGAGCACTACCTCGCAGTCTCGACGGCAAGGAGAGTATCCCTCCTGGGACGTAAGAAAAAAAGCTTCCTTCGGGAAGCTTTTTTTTGCGTTCTAGGGATGGTTGAATACGTTAATCGCCTGATGTTGACACGGGATGTTATGCTTGTTTATGTATAGGTATGTATCAATGCATACATATTAGACAAATAAACTATAGGAGATTTACCATGCCATCATCTTTACATCAAAACTCACCTGACCGCTCTGCAATCGATAATTCATCGTCAGCATCCATGAAACTTGGGCTTTTGCTGGCAGGCATTATCGTTATCGCAGCAACAATGCGTTCACCTATTACGGCAACAGGTCCAATTGTGGAACTGATCCGTACAGATACAGGAATAAGTCATACAATGGCAGGCTTGCTTACTTCTCTTCCTTTGCTTGCCTTCGCGGCAATTTCTCCGTTCGCTCCACAATTGGCGCGAAGATTCGGACTAGAAACCGCTCTGTTAACCGCCATAATTCTCGTGACCATAGGTGTATCCCTAAGGTTTATGCCCTCTGTTCCCGTTCTCTTTGCAGGAACAGCGATTCTTGGATGTGGCATTGCCCTAAGCAATGTATTGCTGCCAAGTCTAATTAAACGGGATTTCCCATTGCGAGTGGGACTTGTTACCGGTCTCTATTCCGTATCCATGAATATATGGGGCGCCATCGCTTCAGGAATCAGTGTTCCTGCTGCAGGTTTAACTTCCATGGGATGGCACGCTTCACTGGGCATGTGGGCTATACTGTCCATTCTAGCCCTGATTCTCTGGCTGCCTCACGTCCGTTCTGGACGTCGCGGCGAAGTTTATGTGGCTTCGAGAACAGAAGCGAAGCCGGTTCGTCTTATTTCCTCTTCCTTAGCCTGGCATGTTACGTTGTTCATGGGACTGCAATCTTTAATTTTTTACACGACAATTACCTGGCTGCCCGAGGTTCTATCTGATCAGGGTTTCAGTTCCTCTTCAGCGGGCTGGATGTTATCCCTGATGCAAATGGTTAGCGTTCCGGTAACGTTCATCGTTCCCATTCTCGCTGGACGAATGAAGGACCAACGTAAGCTGACAGCAATTACTGGCTCATGTCTGATTCTGGGATATGCATTCCTTTTAAGCGGCATTCCCTCTCTCGTAACCGTCGGTGTTGCTTTGGCCGGCGTTGGAGCCGGGGCTTCGTTCGGGCTTGTAACCATGTTTTTTGTACTGCGTACGTCCGATGCAAGACAGGCTGCTGGTCTCTCAGGTATGGCTCAATCCTTAGGATACATGCTGGCGGCGGTCGGACCTTTGCTGTTCGGCGTGCTTCATGATTGGACACAAGGATGGACCCTTCCCCTGCTGGTACAGGTTATCCTTGCGGTTGTTTTGCTGATCGCAGGTATCAAGGCCAGCAAGAATCGAGTGATCGGTTAGTTTCAATAAAAGGATAACTTCTGATCATATACGAGACTTTTAACTTACGCTCTCCTTATGGTGGTGACAGGCTAACAAAACCTGTCCTCCTCCTAAGGGGAGCGTTTTATTTATGACGCACTTTCATACGAACTATGTTCAATTACAAATTAACAGGACCACGAGCAGTCATCCATCACAAGACAGAAAAACAAAATAAAACGGCCTCCATCCCGTGAGTTCAGGATGAAGACCGCATATACGAAAAACAATTCCTTCAATAAATTAGTGCCGAAGAACTTACTTCACTTTTACCGTGATCTTGTCCGTGCTGGTGACACCAGCTGCGTTGAGCAACTCAGCCCGGTACGTATACGTACCCGAAGCGCGCCCAGTCAGCGAAGTAACAGCACTTTGCGCATTAGGCGTAACAGCCTTGAGTGCTTGGGTGTCGATCAACTTATCATTTTCGTAGAGCCGGTATTCCGTGGCATTGGTTCCCCACCACAAGTTCATAGTAACCTTATAATTGCCGTCGCCATCCCAGTTATCTTGAGAGAGAACTGCTTTGCCTGGCGATGCGTTGGTAACCTTGACTGTCAGTGTCTGACTCCGCGTGGTCCCTTTGTCGTTCGTTAGCTCGGCTACGTACGTATAGGTGCCGTTGGCTTTGCCTGTGATCTTCGTTTGGGCAAACTGTGCCAGAGGCGCATTGTAGGTCAACTTCTGCGTATCGATCAAAACCCCGTCCTCATAAAGTTTGTAGCTGGTGGCGTTCTCGCCCCACCACAGGTTCATGGTAACGATATATGAGCCTTCGCTCAGGCCATTACCAACCCAATTATTATGAGACAACACAGGTGTTCCAGGCGCTTTGACAGCTGGAGTTTCCGGCTCAGTCTCCTTGGATTTCAAACTCAGGGCCGTAGTGGCTTTACCAGAAAGCCCTTGTTGGTCTTTTACCGTAAGTTCAACAGCATATTCACCTGCTTGGATGCCTTCTAAAGGAAGTGTGAAGCTACCATCAGGTTTTACTTCAAATACACCCTCCTTGTAAATCGAACCATCCTCTTTTTTCAGGACGTACGTTGCTTTCAAGGCAGCCGCTGGATCAAACTCAATGTTCCAGTTCTCTTTAAGTGAAGGAGCAACACGGAAGTACAAATCATCCACGCTGCCATCAATAACAACAGATTCATCTTGCTTGAATTCCAACTTATCCGGTGCTGTTACAACCGGCGCTGCTTTTTTCACCAAGAATGGAGAAGTATCTTCGATATACGTTTTGCCATCCACACCGATTGTAGTGATGTCAACCGTATAAAGACCATCTGGAATTGTCGTTACCTCGTCGGTAGTGTAGTCAGCATACTGTCCATCCCAAGCCAGAGTATATCTTGTGTTGGCAGCGAAATTGTAGTAGTTCCCAAAAATAGATCCAATATATCCATCACCATAATAGCCCCCCTCAGGGTTAAGGCCATCAAAGATCTCAATAAGGGCAAAATTCATCGGATTGTAGAATTCCATAGCTACATTAAGTGTATCCAGGGTACCATCCGACTTCAATGGATAATGGAATGGGTTCTTCTCTGTACCATTGACAGTCTCAATGTATTTAACGCCTGCAAGGGTAAGGTTGAAATGTGCGACATACGGAACCGTAAATGTGTCCGTTCCATTAGACAACTGAAGGTATCCTTGCGCTTCTGTTACCGCAGTAACACCTTTTGGAACTGTAATGGTAACCTGCAACTCTTCCTCACCATTCAGTGTAAAAGAGCTCTTGTCTACCACAACGGATACACCAGGTACCGTACGTGTTGGATTCACGCTTACAGTGTAGTTTCCACCACTGCCATTCTGCGACTCCACTTTGATTGTTTTGCTGACTGTTTTTTCGTCCGTGCTCAGGAAGTTGCCGAAATTGACACTACCTATAACATTAGGCTTCTCAACAGCCACACCATTCTCTGTGTACTTCGTTACGTCCAATACTTTAACAAATGCAGCAGGATCAATCGTTTTTACTGCTTGAATACGTCCTGCACCTTGATCAAACACATCATATTTTGTTGTGTCGAGCACTTTACTATTGTTCATGAGTGCAACTTTAATATCAAATGGTGTCCAGTCACTGTGCTTCTCAATCAACAGGGCAACCAGCCCGGCAACATGAGGTGTAGCCATACTTGTACCTGATTTACGATCATAAGCCTGTGAATAATCTGCTCCAGGCTCGTCCTTGCCATAGGCAGGAACTGTAGACAGAATGCTGGTCCCCGGTGCAACTACATCCGGTTTGATATCCAGAGTCACCTTGGCTGGTCCGCGGGAGCTGGATGCATTCATTTCATCGCCAGCCGTTTGACCTTTAATGAAGTCACTGAAGCTTACTTCAACACGTTGACCGGCATCCAGTTCAGCCTTGATACTTTCTCCATCTTCCTTCGACATGCTCAAGGTTGGAATAAGTTCAAAATTATCTCCCAAACTTACGCCGATCGGGCCTGGAATATTGTTATATACGATAATAGCAACTGCACCAGCAGCTTTGGCATTAGCTACTTTCTCCACAAATGCCAACTCACCGCGCTGCACAAAAGCCACTTTTCCTGTAAAATCCTTGCCTTCAAAGTCGGTCGGTTTACCCAACCCTGCAAATAAAAGATCATATTGATCCGTCAAAACCGATTCGGGATCAGCTGAAAGACTCCAGCCCATTACATCAAGTCGGTACACCGACTCAGTAACAGCCAATGGATTTTGCTCCGTTTCAGTTGGAGCAATCGCAGGCTCTTCTTTCACAGGTGCAACCTCTGGAGAGGTTTCGACTGGTGCCGAAGGCGATGCTGGCTGAACACTCTCTTCTGACTGGCTGGCTTCCACATCTAAATCTGTAGCATCGTCAGATGCTGATTCAGACAATGCAGCTTCGTTTGTTGATGAAGCTTCTTCGCTTGTCGCGTCTTCCGATGTGGTTGATGGTTCGCCTTGAGTCGGAACTTCAGACGTATCCGTACCCGGTGCTGTACCCAGTTCAGGAGACGGCTCAACCTCAGGGACAGGTTGTTCTTCAGGTAGCGTACCTTCACCTTCCTCACCAATCCAGAAATGAGTGTTGGCTGTTATACTCTGGCTAGGCCCTGTGGAGTTACCTACAGTGATGGCCATAGCAGATGCTCCTGGAGAACCTAATGTATAACGATTTGGACCATCATTTCCGCTTGCCACAACTGCAGTCACGCCAGACAGCATGGCATTATTAAGTGCAACTGAAGTGATATAACTTGGATCATTGGCAGCGTTACCCAACGAGAGATTGATCACGTCCATACCATCGGCAACGGAACGGTCAATTCCACCAAGCACCCATGAAGTTTGACCACTTCCGTAGGGCCCAAGCACACGATAGGCATAGATGTCAGCTTCGGGTGCAACGCCGACAATGCCGTAGTCCCCTGCTTCACGAGCAGCAATGGTACCGGCTACATGAGTACCGTGGGATGTGTAATAGGCGCTTCCATTGGCATTAAATTCAGGTGCGCCAGATACTTTCCATTCTTCACGTGTTGTCTCATAAGGATCATTGTCATTTGCAACGAAATCCCAACCACCTTTGTAGGCGTCTTGCAAATTAGGATGTTCATAATCGATTCCTGTATCAATAACACCAACTTTGACGCCTTTTCCTTTGTAACCCAGATTCCATACTTCAGGGGCGCCAATAAATGGTGCAGTATCTTTCATATAAGGGTTCACTTCATCTGTTTCCGGGGCTACGGTAATTTCAAGGTCAGGGTATACACTGACTACGCCCGGAATGCGAAGCAACTGTCCCAATTGGTTGCCCTTAAGTTCGATGGCTACACCATTCAGGGCATATGTGTAATTTTCCAATACTTCGTGTTTGATTTTATTCTGAGTGAGGCTATGTACAAATGACTGTTGTTGTTGCTCGACTTGAGTCACAGCCTTTGTTTCCATAGAGGAGGTAAAAGATTTTCCAGAGAGGGTAGATTCGCCTTGAGCAACTGCAACTGGTTTATTGGAGAGCTCAACAATTACTCTTGTTTTCTCTCCCCCAAGACCTTCCAGGCTCTTGTCCAAAAATGGATCTGCTGCAAGCTTTCCTTCCCGCTGGGCAAGAATCTCTCTCCATTGTGTGGCTTCGCCCTTGCTTAACGAGTTCTCAAGCTGAACACCTACAGGAGCGGCTCCGGCCGCTGGCATGATGATAGAAAAAGTCATAAGGATACTTAACAATATGGATATCAATCGTTTATTCAAGGCTATGCCCCTCCTTCTCAATATGAAAGTACCTCACCAATCGCTTGGGTCCTGCTATGACAAGTACTGCAATACCTGTGACAACTCACCGCCCTATCTGCAAGAAGATTGACCCTTGGTAAATTATTCTACTAAAATAGCACATTTCCCTTCTAAATAATTACAATTATGATATAAAAGTTACTTATATGGTTCTTGAGTAAGAGAACCGTGTGAAATTGTATTTATTTGTCGATTGAATAATTCAATTTCTAAATACAACATAGGAAAAAAGACCAAGAACCTCTTCATTTCGAAAGAGATCCCCAGCCTATATGTGATCAATGGATTTCATGAAAAATATGCTATTGATTCATTTAACAAAGATACATCTCTTGATTATTTAACTTCCCGGCTTCACTGCTTCAATTCGAAGACGCTTATAATCGGCATAGATTGCATCTTCTTCCCAAAGTTTCGGCACAACGATTTGGCTAGTTTCACGACAGATTTCCTGAATTTGCTCCTGACTCAAACCATCAAAATAGTCCCCTCCGAAATGGGCCAACCAGCCCTCTATACCCTGTTCACCATCCGTCAGTCTGGTAGGACGGTCATAGTGGTAGGCCTGCCGCACCAAAAATCCACATTGTTCCAAAATGTTGCTATATTGTCCGATCGTCGGGAAATACCAAGGGTTGCGTTCCGATCCAGGAATGCCAGTGTGTCGTTCAAACACTTCTTCTAATGCATTTACAATGATCTGCACATTTCCTTTGCCACCGAACTCCGCCACAAAACGTCCCCCAGGCTTCAAAGACTTCCATATACTATCCACTACAAGTCGTGGACTTCGCATCCAGTGCAGAGCTGCATTGGAAAAGACGGCATCATAGAGCTTGTTCGTCGCAAACTGATGGCCGTCCCCCTCCATGAACTCAATATCGGGAAACTTCTCTCTTGCACGACGAATCATGTCCGGTGATGCATCCATGCCAACTACCTCAGCCTGTGATATAGAAATTTCGTACGTCAAATCCCCCGTCCCGCAGCCCAAGTCAAGGATGTATTCCCCTTTTTGAGGTTGAAGCCATGAGATTAAACTTTTACCGTAACCCGATACAAAAGCCAGTTTGTTGTCATACTCATCCGCTTGCCATTGATTAATCGATTGCATGGATACCACCATCGCTTTCATGATTGATATCTTCATTGTGTCATAAGATGGTTTATTAATTAAATATATAAATTCTATTCACTTGATAGTTTATACCTATAAATGCTCGTCTCTTTTCCATAAACACAAATCATTTAACTCAAAGGCCTCCCTCTACTGCCCCTCGGGGAGCTTTTTTTGATGCCTGGAGGAAATGCCACTCTCCTTCCAGTCGAGACTGCGAAGTATTCCTACCGAAACTTATGCTCCGACGAACCATTGGGGTTCTCTTCCCTTGTACGCAAAAAGGCTTCCCGAAGGAAGCCTTTTCTTACGTCCCAGGAGGGATACTCTCCTTGCCGTCGAGACTGCGAAGTATTCCTACCGAAGCCTATGCTCCGACGAACCTTTGGGGTTCTCTTCCCCTGTACGCAAAAAAGCTTCCCATAAGGAAGCTTTTTCTAACGTCCCAGGAGGGATTCGAACCCCCGACCGACGGCTTAGAAGGCCGTTGCTCTATCCTGCTGAGCTACTGAGACAAATATGTATAATAAAAATACCGCGCGATTCCTATTATACTCTCATTTCTATATTTTTCAATAGTTTTATAAAAAAATTAATAATTGCATCGTTCCTCATGACTTGAACGTATTATTTTCATACTCAGGACAGCTACAGAATATGAATGCTTTAAGCAGGCAATATTGAGAATATTAAGCTCAGGGCGTTTAGAACATGGGCAGATATATTCAGGATGAGACCTGCTGGGTAATCATTTGGATACATATATTCTACTGAACCAAATAAAGGAGAGAAACCGATATGAGACAACTTTTATCAGCATTATCCTATTTTAGTATTTTCTTTGCCCCGTTCCTGTTCCCCATCATTATTTGGATTGTGGCCAAGGACAACTATATTGAGGGACATGCGAAACGAGCCTTATTCTCGCATATATTCCCGTTTCTTGCGGCAATCCCGCTGCTGTATTTCTTCGTTACCGCACACAGTCTGGGTTCCGCTGTCGGATTTGTAATTTTGTTCTTTGTCATTTATGCATTAAGTTTTGTGTACAATATTGTCAAAGGTATTCAAGTACTGCGTGAATATGCCTGAGCAAAGCTTCCAATCACGTTCAATTAAACATTCAAAAACCCGCCTTTCGAAAGAAGGGCGGGTTTCTGCATTCCGGTTACTTGTTTCCCTTAAGCCACGGATTTTTCTGGGCAGGACGCTTGCTGTTAATGGCGAGCACTTCCTCGGCAAACTCGGTATGATGTGCATAAAGGTTCCCTTTGTTTTTCTTGAACTTGGAAGCCATTGCTATCACCTCCCCGGAACTTGCATATAGTATGGCTCCGGGTAATTCCGCTTATCCTTTGCCGCTATCGGCATTTGTTGGAACGCCTAGCTTAACCTTGACCCACCAAATAGCGTTGAAGCGTCGGCCCCAGTAATCCAAAAGCAAGGAGCTCACTCTGAAACCGGGCTTTATCTTCTCCGGCTGTAATGCCTTCACTGTTCTCAAACGCCGTTTCCGTAGCATCTTCAAACGCTGTGTGCATATTGTTATTGTACCAATCCAGAACTGCATCTGAATGATTGCGTACAATTCGAACGACTTCAAGCGAATTCCCAGGCTGGGTAGCCGCAACGTATACAAGCAAAGACGGATCACCTGTATTTCCTGGCTGTACCTCAACTTCTGCACAAGACAATCCATCCACTTCGGTTAATCTGCGTATTTTGGCATCCTGAATGGCATACATTTTTTATCGCACTCCTTTGTCCATTTCATATACTTTGTTCGATCTGGTATCGGGTCTCTGGTGTTCCCAAGCGATAAATTTCCCGATACACCTGCTGTAATACAGCTTCATATGCGCGGTTTACAGACTCCTCCGGCGTATCCGGCCAAGGGAATACCATTCCTGGAAAGGCCTCTTCCTCTTTTTCCTGCATCAGATTAAGCAATCCCAGTAATTGTTCCGCCTCCTGAGGCGTTGCCTGGATCACCCATTCATACGACGTTACGTGCGGGTCAGGTATAACAGAGCGCCCCATGACAGATACATAATAGGTCATACTGTCCATTTGCAAGTTCTCTCCTTCACAGGCATGTTGAGGCCGTTGTCCCTAGATATAGTTTCCGAAGAGGACAGACATTTTATGCCTGCTTTCGGCATATATTTGTTACGACTTCTGACGAAAAAGACAACATTTGCTGGCTGTTAGCAACTCAAGCAGCCATACGGATGAATGACTCGACTAAGAAAGGATGAACAAACCATGTGCGGTATAACCGGCTTCATACAGTGGAATCGGGATTTGACCCAGGAATCAGAGCTGCTGGTCCAGATGACGGACAGCTTGTCGAACCGGGGGCCCGACGCTTCAGGTACATGGATCTCCAATCCTTGTGCGTTCGGACATCGGCGTCTCAGCGTTATGGACCCGGAGAATGGGGCACAGCCCATGCATGCGTTACAGGGAGACACCTCCTATACCGTCGTGTATAACGGAGAACTATACAATGCACCCGAGTTGAAAAAGGAATTGCTCCAACGCGGACACCATTTCCGCACACAATGTGATACGGAAGTGCTGCTCGCCTCTTATATTGAGTGGGGACCGGCCTGCGTTGACCGGTTTAACGGCATTTTTGCTTTTGCTATATGGGATGGCGGACGCGAACAGGTTTTTATCGCCCGTGATCGGCTGGGCGTCAAACCCCTCTTCTACAGTCATGCAAAGGATGCACTCGTATTTGGCTCAGAACCCAAAGCACTGCTCATCCATCCGGATGTTGAGGCTGCTGTAGGACCCGAAGGTTTGGCAGAAGTATTTATTGTCGGTCCTGCCCGGACACCTGGACACGGCGTATACTCCTCCCTTAATGAGCTCAAACCTGCGCATGCGCTTATCTACAACCGAAACGGCATTAAAACCTATGCTTACTGGAAGCTGGAAAGCCAGAATCACGAACATAATTTGGAGGAGACAGCTGCCGAAGTACGCAGACTGTTGCAGGATACATTAGAACGCCAATTGGCTTCGGACGTTCCGGTCTGCTCCCTTTTGTCGGGGGGATTGGATTCAAGTGCTCTATCTGCGTTAGCCGTGGATTATTACAACCGTACAGGTCAAGGCCAGGTCAGCACATATTCTGTCGACTATGTGGATAATGCAAAGCATTTTCAGGCGCATTCCTTCCAGCCTGGTGCAGATGGACCCTGGATTCAGCGAATGGTGGATGAACTGAAGACAGATCATCACTGGATTGAGATTGAAAACGGAGAACTGGTTCATGCGTTGACTCAGGCGATGGTCGTAAGGGATTTACCGGGTATGGCGGACGTAGATTCCTCTCTCTATCTGTTCTGTAAAGAAATCAAAAAAGGAGCCACCGTTGCCATCTCAGGCGAAGCAGCAGATGAAGTATTTGGCGGTTATCCCTGGTTCCATCGGGAAGAGATGCTGAACTCCGGTACATTCCCATGGTCTGTAGCACCTGATATGCGAGCAGGATTGTTATCCCCGGACATTCGGGAATGGATCAGACCACTCGACTATCTCGCAGATCGTTACTCGGATGCTGTAGCAGAAGTGCCTTTACTCGATGGGGAGACCGGTAAGGCTGCCCAGATGAGAGTTATGTCCTATCTGAACATCACCCGGTTCATGCCTACACTACTGGATCGGAAAGATCGGATGAGTATGGGAGCCGGGCTTGAGGTTCGGGTACCTTACTGTGATCACCGTTTGATTCAATATGTGTTTAACGTGCCTTGGGACATGAAAATGACAGGCGGACGGGAAAAAGGCATTCTGCGTAAAGCGCTGGAAGGTGTGCTGCCTGACGATGTGTTGTACCGGAAAAAGAGTCCGTATCCGAAAACACATAACCCGCAGTATCTCGCTTCCGTTAAACAGCAGGTGCTTGATATTCTGGATGACGCAAGTTCACCGATCTTGCCATTAATCGACAAAGCTCAAATTCGCAAATTGGCCTCCTCACCGGATGCTTCATCGAACCTGCCCTGGTTTGGACAGTTAATGTCGGGTCCACAGCTATTTGCTTATCTGACACAGATTAACTCGTGGTTGCGTACGTACAAAGTGGCCATTCGATAAACAAAGCTATCTTTTCTTTCTTAAAAGGGGTGCCGGTGAGCAGCATATCAGCTGTTCATCAGGCACCCCCCTTTGTCATACTCGATTTAATTATGTCTACACATCATCCCACTTTAAAATGACCCAGAGACTGCTGTAATTCTTCCGCCATGGACGAAAGTTCATTGGCAGCAGAAGATATCTCCTGCATAGCAGACAATTGC
Source organism: Paenibacillus sp. E222 (assembly GCF_013401555.1). Taxonomy (NCBI): domain Bacteria; kingdom Bacillati; phylum Bacillota; class Bacilli; order Caryophanales; family Paenibacillaceae; genus Paenibacillus; species Paenibacillus sp. E222. Next base: position 2,689,088 of record NZ_CP058552.1, on the reverse strand, counting down.
TCCTCAGACGTCGCGCTGACCTCTTCTGTGCCTGCTGCTGCATTCTGTGTAACATCCATGATTGTTTTCATGGATACGTTGATCTGTTCCACCCCGGCCGCCATATGCTCAATAGAAGCGGATACTTCCTGGGTCTGTCCTGCTACCTTGCTGACAGCTGCACGAATTTCTTCAAAACTGTCTCCTGCTCTATGCACAAGGCTGATCCCTGCCTGAACCTCGGCAGTCACTTCTCCCATGGATTGGGCGGCATCACTCATGCCTTTATGAATAGAGGCTACCAATGTGCCTATTTGTTCTGCTGACCTTGCCGATTGCTCCGAGAGCTTCCGCACCTCGGTAGCAACCACCTCAAACCCGCGTCCATGTTCTCCAGCTCTTGCCGCTTCAATGGCTGCGTTAAGCGAAAGCAGATTCGTTTGCGCCGATATTTCGGAAATGGTTTCCACCATCGAACCAATAGATTGTGAGTGGTTACCCAGCTCTTCAATAACCGTTGCAAGACCCTGTACGGTCTGATGGATGGAATTCATTTGTTCCACAGCCGATTGCACCGAGTCATTGCCAGCTAAGGTTTTAGCCGATGCGTTCGTAGCTTCATCAGACATCGTTTGCGTATTCTCAGTAATTTGCCGAAAACCTGTGGATAGTTCATTAATCGTATGGAACCCATCGCTAACCATGCTCACTTGTGTATCCATACCGGTAGCAATCTCTTCCATTGTAATGGCCACTTGTTCTGTCGCCGCCACAGTCTGTTCCGTACTAGCCGTTAGCTCTTCAGATGAGGCGGCTACCCGATCCGCGTTATTACCCACCTGATGAATCAACTCGCGTAAATGAACCGACATCGTATTAAAGGATTGGGCCAACTCGCCAATTTCATCCTTATTTCGTACAATGATCGCCTCGCCAGTCAAATCACCTTCAGCTATTTGTCTTGCTGCTCTAGCAACAGAAGCCACCGGTTTAGAGATCAATCTACCCATAAGTAAAGCAATGGCAGCTCCCACAATGATCGAAACAATACCGATGATTACAATTGACCGGATTACCTTTTGAATCAGCTGATTGGCATTCACGACCCCTGTGTCCAATAAATCTTGCTGAACCTGCTCCATCGATGCCATGGTTTCTTCAAATTCAGATACGATTGCAGGTCCTGTGTTGAGCAGCAACGTTGTAATTTCACTATTTCGATCCTGTTTCTTTAATGCAATAACATTCTGCCCAAAGGCTAAGTAATCTTTCACACGCTGGTCGGAACGGTCCAGAAGGTCAATCATGGTTTGTGTTTTAAGACCTGATCTTAATTCTTCACTTATTTTACGGTAATCTTCATAAGACGATTGAAACAGCTGCTCATTAGCATCACTGGCTTCGGTCACATAGTTTCGCAATGCAACCTGCTGAGATTTCACATCAATAATCATGTTTTTAATCGTAAGCAGTTTATACGTACGTTCCTTGATGAGATCTGTATATGTTTTCTCTACGGAGATAAATTGAGTATACGAGATGACGACAACTGCCACCAATAAAATCAATACAGCTACAAAACCTAACAGTAATTTGCGACTGATGGATACTCTCTTCATGTGAATTCCCCCATATGTTCAGATGTTTTGCAATTATGTAGTTTTACTCCCGTGCCCTCCATTCTTCTAAAATTAAACTAGGACTTTTGTCGTTTTTTCTCCCGAAATTATGATTCCCAATGCCCCTAAACGACAATTTCTCCTAAGCCTATTAACCTATATGCCAGCAGCATGAATCTTTTGTTCAAAATAAAAAAAGACCTTACACCAGCACATTTTCTGGTGTAAAGTCTGTCAGTTGGATGACCGACATCTATTGATTGATCAGTGCCGGATTACGTTCAAGCAATCCACGGCCAAAGATATCCCTGAACGGAGAATCCTCCATATGAATATAACCGATATAACAGCCGCACTTCTTCATGCCACAAGGCCGATCTGCGGCCAAAGCCTGCAAACCATCTCGGTAGAGATGCCCAATAATTCGACGATCCTTGTAACACCTTTTTACATGCCCTGACCCTTGAACATAAAATACCTCCGAACCAGCGGAACAACGCTTGCCCAGACTCTCATAATCCCGCAGGTTCCCTTCAAACAGCGGATCAACGGATCGTAAAAATTCGACCTCTTCCATACTGTAATATTGGGGTCGATCTTTAAATGCATTGATCCACATATACACGTCATCAGGTAAAGCCTGCCTCATCGATTCAATAGCAGGAAATGCACTGCGCAATCCAACCGTCCCCACACTGAAAGCAAGCCCCATCTCTCGTAAAGTCAAACATTGTTTGACGAAGGAAGACTCCTTCGTCTCACGCGGGTGATAGGTCGCCCAGAATGCCGCTTTATCCCGATTTAATTCACGGGCCCAGTCCAGTTTGACAGACAGGTTGGTTTGAACTGCAATTTTGTCCACATGTGGCATATGAGATAGCTCAATCATCGCTTCACGATACCAGCGTCGTACCAGAGCTTCTCCATACGGGTTAAAGAAAATCGAAAATTGATGTCCAGCACTCTCCTGATCCCTCACCCAATTCACAAATTGACGCAGTTGCAGTTCATCCACTTCGAGCGTCTCCTTGGAATCTACCGTTTTGCTAAACGGACAATATGGACAGTCGTAATTACAGGACGACAGCTTCCCCCGATAATACAAGGTTGCTCTCATGAGAACACAAACCCTTCCATTTGTTCACGAACCTCAGCGGAGATGAGCCAATCTCCAATAGCATCCGAGTAGCCCAATCCCTCTTCTGTCAGACGCAGCACCTGGTTTCCTTTATCGTCCTGCTTCAGCTCAGCCATGCCCTCAGACAACAGTTCACTCAACCAACCGTAGTCTGACAGGACTCCCGTTCCGAATCGCTCATCATAATCCGATAGCGCCAATCCTTCCCGATGCAGCAGGGCTTTCAGAATAAAGCGGCGCTTCTGCTCCTCCCGGCTGAGTACAATGCCGTAATCGGCCACATCATAACGCTCGGTTGCCACATAATCGGCGATGATGCTCTGTGTGGCCTTATAACTAACACCATACTTGGAAGCATAGTGTACTTCACGGGTATAAGAGCGTGCACCGCAACCCAGACCAACCATGCCTTCTTCCTGACAGCTGTAGGGTAGAAGCTCTTTGCTTCCCGAAGAAGATTGTTCTTTGGCAAATCTGCGCATGGAATACTGGACATAACCCCGGCTTTTCAAAGTTTCACGCGCAGCCTTATACAGCTCCATCCGAATATCCGGTCCCTGACGCTGAATATCACCGGGTTTCACAATGGTATTCTCGCGAGTGTACAATGGGTAAATGAATATCTCACCCGGTTCATATGAAAGGACACGTTCCAGCGAATACAGCCATGATTCCACCGTTTGTCCCGGCAGACCATAGATCAGATCCAGATTCAACAAAGGGAATTCATACTGTGTAAGCTTCTCAAGCGCTCGTTCCACTTCCTGTGGTTTCTGCGGACGGTAGATGGCTGAGGCTTCGGCTTCGATAAAACTTTGGATGCCCATGCTTACCCGGTCCACGCTCCGTTCTTTCATGATGGCCAATTTGGCTTCTGTCACAGTATCCGGTGACGTTTCTACCGAGATCGAAGCTTGCGTCGGATCGAGCCCCATCACCTGTTCCGCGATATCGAACAAGCGGTTCAACTGAATTTCATTTAATAATGTGGGGGTCCCACCACCGATGGCAAACCTCGAATAGGGTCTGCGTGATGTGAGCGGTGCCCACTGCTTGGCTTGCCGTTCCAGCGCATCCACATAACGCACATGGGTGTCATCACGACGATCCGGCAACGTAAACAGGTTACAGAATCCGCAACGAGCGGCACAAAACGGAATGTGCATGTATAAAAAATACGTTTCTGTATTCTCACGTTCCCACAATGGACCGAGTGGTAATGGCGGGTTCAACTCCCGATATGCGGTCTTGTGGGGATACGAATATAAATAAGAGCGATAGGGGGAAGTAAGCACTTCTCTGAGACCAGTAGTTGTATTGGGTCCGGACTCTGCGGAATGACCTACTGTCGTATGTTGAGATTGATCGTCCATCGGTTTCCTCCCTGTATCCGGTTTGTAGTTGTTGATGATATGAATCAATTGTTCTATAAAATAAATTCACGGTAAGGCACATTCCAGACAACATCATGCGCCAGCCTGTGCCCCTGATAACCATCCTCACCATACGCCGTGCCATGATCGGAAAAAGCTAAACAAAACGTAGGCCGTGAACGCTGCCTCATTGCATCAAACAATGGCCCAAGAGCCTGGTCCACATACCGAAGGGCTGCTCGCTGTGTTTCTACGGAGTCTTCTCTTGCACCCTCCACAAAATAGCGATTGGGCCCATGGATGGCAGACACATTCAGGAACAAAAACAGCTTTTCATCCGGTGTGATTTGCTCCAGCAGCTTCAAGGCATGCTGAACCTGATGCTCGGTCGATTTGGGGTTGGTTACGCCAAAATTCATCCGCCAGTAGCTTTGCTGAAAATAACCCGGCAGCACTTTGGCGAGTGGATTTTTCTTGGTGAAGAAAATGACCCCGCCAATACAAATCGTACGGTATCCTTCCGCTGCTAACCCGGATACGATATCCGGAGTGTCGAACAGCCAGGTATGCGGATGTGTCTTTAATCCGGTATTCCGGGAATGAAAAAGTCGTACGTGGGAGGCTTTGTCCGTATTGGCAGGTGTAGGCATGAAGCCACCAAAAAAAGCATGATGTGCCGCATAGGTAAAACTTCCCGGAGTATGACGCTTCTCCCAAGGACCCGTACCGCACAGGTTGGGGCAATTCTGTTCCTCCAGCTTGGCCACGTCATACCTTAACGTGTCCAGCGTAATCATTAATAGATCATGGGAGCCTACTATGGTGTTCATATCAGTCATGGTTGTAAGGGCTCCTTTCGCAAAAGTTCCATTTGCCATTCATAGGTTCCAAGTCCGTTATGCTGTACTCTGTACAACAAATCTCCGAACGGATTCACATCCAGAATATAAGCACGCGGTTCAGTTCCACCACTGAGCATCACATCAATCCCGGCAGACCATGAGTTGGGAAAGGCAGCCATTGCTGCTTTCGCTGACGTCTGAACCCCATCCATCTGCTGTTCATCCAGCCCCGCTTCTGCGGGCAGCAACCGCTCATTGCGCAAATGCAGATTGGTGATCGGTGTCTGACTAACCCGTACGATGGCATGACCTGCTTGTCCACCTGCCACAAGCTGGCGAATATCAAACACGCTTGAACCAAGGGATGCTTTTGCCATCCAACGTTCAATCTGGGCACCTTCAGCGCACAACCAATCCATGAGCACCGAAATTTCCGAAGTACGTGTGTACCTGCGCATCCGACCTTCATTATAAAAAATGAGATTTCCCTGAATCCGCTCCATTCCCACAGTGGTTATAGCGATTTCAGCACCCGTTCGCGGATTAATTTGATAGGCAACAACGCCTGAAGCCCCGGAGCCACACGCAAGTTTCACGAAAACCCGATTCATACCGGCTGTTTTCATCGCTGTACGCAGGTCCGCATAATTGCGGATCGGCTCCGAAGACTGGAGCGTTGGGGGAACGTGAACGCCATGGGCAGTTAGTTGCTGCTGGCATCTCCTTTTATCAAACATGATCGCAATATCATTGGGATCATTCGTAAACCGGGCATTGGGCCAATACTCCAAGGCTTCATAGCGAATTCGTTCCAAACAAGCCTTCCAGCCACGAAACCATTGGTTGGGCGCGTAGATCCGCCCCCACTCCTGTTCAAGAGTGAGTGTCTGCGCTGCCGGAATCATTCCCGCAGAAGGGCCATCGATTAACGGAGATACATCATTCACAGCTCCAAGAAAGAGCAGCTCACACTCTACTTCCCATTCCTCACCAGGGGCATCCAGTCGAATAAGAGGTATACTATTCACTCCGTCAACTGGATCATGATTGGCATATGAGATCGACGCTGGTGAAGATATCCACGACGCTCCGTGCGTGTGTGTAGCCACTCGCCCTTCCAGACATTGCTGTACGGCATCCGCAATAGTTCCACCCCTTCTCCAGGTCTGTAGCAAACGGATATAGGGCAGCACAAGTGCAGGCTGTAAACCAAGGCGCTGTCTTGCCTCCTGTAGTCCAAGGGTACGGCGATTATTCGGGTTTCCAATTAACAATAAGGGCTGCTCCAGCGTCATATCCGAATCCTTAACTGGGCTTTGCAAATTTCCTTCCATTTCCGTCATGCCTGATATCATTTATTCCGTTAACGACGGATAACGCCAGTCATCTTCATCACTCTGTTGTTGCTCACTAACATCCACAGATATACCGGAACGTTTCCAGCGAATAAGCATTTCGTCCGTCATGTAGTGGTAACTAAGATTGAGATGTTTCAGTTTTTTGATCTTGTTGCTGGCAAGCAGCGCCTCCGCCCCTTCATCAGACAGCGTGCCCTCTGACAGATCCAGGATTTCAAGTTGATCCAGAATTGGTGCCTCAGCTGCAGCCTTTGCAATCTCATCCTGAATTTCACTGTCTTTCAGACCCAGGTATACAAGCTTTGGAAATAAGCCCTGTTCCAAAAGTGGAAGTACATCTTGCAGTGAGCCGTCGAATCCATAATCATCCACGCCCAGATACAGCTCAAGCTTACGCAATTCAGGCAACTTTGCCCGGGCAATTGAAGCTAACACGCTTTTGGGAAGGCCACCGCAAATAATGATTAATTCTTCAAGCTTGGCATGTTCGATGGGTTCCAGACTTAGTCCGCTGCTGCCCTTCACTGTGAATGACTTCAATTCAGGGAAAGCAACCAATAGGGGTGTGAGATCCGTCTGAATAATCCATGAAACCTCGCATTCTTCAAAGCCCATATCTCCGATGAACAGTTTCTTCAAAGATGGAAAGCTTGGAGCCAGCTCGATGAGTGTGCCCATAAATTCTTCCGGCGAATTTTCATAGGCCTGTCCCCAGTCTCCAATAATCAGGCTCTCCAGCGAACCCGCCTCCGGTTTGGCAGCCAATTCCCTGATCAGTGTTTCCATGCGAATACCGTCCTCATAATCATCATAAGACACCGTAAGCTTCACTTCTTGCATAAGCAAATCCCCTCCGTTTGAGTTCATTGATGATTCGTTAACTTGAATGTTAACCCATACGGTACAAGACTTGCAACTTCTTCCAACCCCAGTCCTAATGTGCTGCTCAAACGTGAAATCCCTGTATTTTCTTTATAGGTACAAGAACGTACGTTCCTATAGTTCCCCCTATAGAAACGGATTTTATTATAGGTCTCACGTACTGGCTTCATTAAGATTGCTTAGTCATGCAAAAATAAAAAAACGCTAATGGTTGGTGGGCCATTCCACAGGAATGACACTTACCTTCCATTAACGCTTTGATATTTAAGCAAGGCCATAATTCACCTTATAACATTCATATTCGCATAAGCCAAGTTTGAATCTCAGCCTTTCAGACTGGATACGAGCGCTCTCAGGGCATGCCCCCGGTGACTGATTGCCTGCTTTTGCTCCAGCGTAAGCTCGGCCATTGTCATCTCGTATTCAGGCACGTAGAAGAGTGGGTCATATCCAAAACCGCCACCACCGGCAGCTTTAGCTGTGATCCAGCCTTCCACCGTGCCCTCTGATTCATACTTGTCTCCGGTTGCCGGGTCATACAGCACCAGTGCACAGACGAAACTTGCTGGACTCAGAAGCGGTTGCTCCGTATCCTCACCGGATTTGAGTGATTCCAGCGCCTCAAGCAGTTTGGCATTGTTCTTCGCATCGGTAGCACCTTCGCCTGCATATCTCGCAGAGTACACTCCCGGGTCACCGTCCAACAGATCCACACACAATCCCGAATCGTCAGCCAGAACAGGCAGACCCAGAGCATCGCCCACTGTTTTGGCTTTCTTCCAGGCATTCTCCGCAAAGGTTACGCCATCCTCAACGACATCCGGCAGCTCCGGATAGTCGAACATGCTTTTGACCTCTTTGCCCAGCGGAGCGAATGCATGAGCGAATTCACGTACTTTTCCTGCATTACGGGTTGCGACAATGATAATTGGGCTATCCAGACTCATGTTAGGCTTCTCCTAATCCACGAGCACCGATCTTGAGCGCAATGGGACCGAGAACTTCTTTTTGGCGCTCAATCATCTCCAGAATGCCCTGCTCACCCAGCTCCAGCATCGCGTTCAGCTCACGACGGTCAAAGGGTGCTTCTTCACCTGTTCCCTGAAGCTCCACATATTTCCCGCCGCCTGTCATCACGAGGTTCATATCTACCTTGGCTTTGGAATCTTCATCATAGTTCAGATCCAGCACAGGCTGTTCTCCAACTACACCCACACTTACTGCTGCAATGAAATCCGTAATCGGGAATACTTGCAATTTATACTGTTGGGCAATTTTGTTCACCGCGAGCGCCAGAGCTACAAACGAACCGGTAATGGACGTTGTGCGTGTACCTCCGTCGGCTTGAATAACATCACAGTCCAGTGTAATCGTACGCTCGCCAAGCGCCTGCAAGTTAACAACTGAGCGCAGTGCACGGCCAATCAGACGCTGTATTTCCATGGTGCGTCCAGTCAATTTGCCGCGGTTCGCTTCACGCTGATTACGGGTATGTGTTGCACGTGGCAGCATGGAGTATTCAGCCGTTACCCAGCCTTTACCCTGCCCTTTCATAAAGGGAGGAACACGCTCCTCCACCGTAGCTGTACAAATAACCTTGGTATCTCCCACTTCAATCAGTACAGAACCTTCGGCGTATTTATTCGTGTTAATTGTTAAATTCATCGGGCGCAGCTGGTCGCTGGTTCGTCCGTTAGATCTCATCATTTCTGCCTCCTACGACTTAAGCATCCTGTAATGTCGAGCTTGTTCACACTTTTACTAATCCCTTCTATATTACCAAAGAGTTCACTTAAAAGCACCTGTCCCCAAAGAGTTCACTTAAAAGCATCCTGTCCCCCAAAGAGTTCTATCGACAGTAGGCTAAACCGCCTTTGTGGATTAAATTGGAATCTCATTGATATATTCAGGCTTCGATACTGGGGCACTGTAATCCCGGTTATCATCACTCATGACCGTCTTTTGCCCATTCCATTCGATCTGGACTTTAGCTTCCTTGCCAGCTGTGTTCTCGGCCGTAGTCAATACGACGGATTGCAGCAGTTCACTTGGCACGACGTCCCCCTCGGTGAACATGTCGTCTTTGAGTGCAACCGTTACGGTTCCATCCTCGGATGTTTTGACCGATTGCAGCTGCGTTCCACCTGTCATGACCTCTTCCAGCTCGCCACCTTTGGCTGGCCCCTTGATCAGTTCATTCAACGCCGCCTGCACCCGGTCTCCACCTGGTGTCACTAGACGCGTAACCGGGACATAATATTGAATGCCTGCTGGCGAAGCGGCTGAGAAATAAACGGTTACTGGGCTGCTGTTGGTCGTGAATGTATCACCCAAATCGAGATTAATGCCCACCGCCCGATTCAACGGTTCCGGCAGGGGTGTGCTGTTTACTGGCATTTGCGTTAACTTTTTGCCGTCTACCCATATCTGTACGTTCTGCACATCCGGTGTACCCGTGAGTGTCCAGGTGACTGCCTCCAGCATTTTTCGCTCGTTCTTGGCATCATACTTGGCAAAATTGCCGGAGAACTCCACGACTGCCAGCTTGTCATCCGAATGAATCGTTACGTTCTGAACAACGGTCCCCTGCGGGAGTACGCCCTGAAATCCTTCAGGCAACATACCTGCATATGGACCACCCGTCACAAGTGTATCCAGGGCTGTTTTGGGACTGCTAACGTCCGTGCCTGACGGGAGTGTCATGGATACCGGAGCTAGCAAACCTTGTTGATCCTGCAGATACACGGTTGTAAGTGGCAGCTTGGCAAGTGAGCCATTGCCTTCAGCCGCCTGAATCATGGCCGCTTCCTGAATCGGCGGCGGTGGATCAATGGCTTCGGAGGACTGTGCCCCAAACATGCCACATCCGGATAACACCACAGGAATACTCAACAGCGCAGCTGCAGAAGCTGTACGCAAATAACGGATCTTACTCATGATCACGTTCCCCCTCATCATTTTTACAGTTTGTACTACCATGTATACGAGCCTTTGCCCAAAAAATAACTACTTTTTAAACAAGCTCACCATGCATAAAGCTGAAAACAGACTTTCCATCCCCGTGGAAGGATAGCAAAGAAACCCAAAACGGTTAATAACGTATTAGGATACAAGTGTAGGGACATTGCTAACTTCAGAGGAGGAATCGCCCATGGAACATCCGGAGCAAGAAAAAATCCCTTACAGCCTGAATAGCCGCAAAGTGGCAGAGGCAACGAGGGAATGGCTGCACAAGCGGGGCGTTACGATCCCTGAGATCGCAGAACTGGTCATGATGCTGCAGAAAAAGTATTACCCGGGTCTTACGATGGAAGAATGTATTGACAATGTGGAGAAAGTATTACGCAAACGTGAGGTGCAGAACGCAGTCCTGACAGGCATTCAACTGGACTTGCTGGCAGAGCAAGGCAAACTCATTTCTCCTTTGCAGGAGATGATTGAAAATGATGAAGGGTTATATGGCGTGGATGAGATTCTCGCATTCTCCATCGTCAACGTATACGGAAGTATCGGATTTACGAACTACGGCTATGTAGACAAGCTCAAACCCGGTGTGCTTGAACGTTTGAACGACAAGAGCCTTGGGCCTGTGCATACGTTTCTGGATGATATTGTGGGGGCCATTGCCTCAGCGGCCAGCAGCCGGATTGCGCATCGCAAACAATCGGAGCTTGAAGAGGCTTTGGGAGAAAAACCTGTCAGCGATGATATCGTATAATTGGCATGTGTAACAGGAGTTGGAAATAACGAACCACGCATGTTCCACTCTCCGATTTATACTGATCATGACAAAAAGGCGGCCATAAAGGCCGCTTCTTTTGTATGGATTCATTTCTTTTGTACTAAACTATTTCAGATGCTCCTGTCTTCCCGCTCCCGCCAAACGATACACCTCAGCCCATTTCTGTTCCGCTGCCGGCTTAGGCTGTACACGGCTGGGTCCAATCGTAATTTCCGGGCCTTTGCGTTCTCGCAGCATGCCTCGAAGTACCGTAATACCAAGAACACTCAAGCCAGTAAACACGTACATCAGACGCATAAGCACATTGCCTGAATCAGAGCCGGTAACCATACCATGGAACAGTAAACCGATGAATACGGGATAAGACAACATATGGAACATAAACCACCATTTACGGCCAAGCTTGTTACGCAAATCACTGGATAGCAGTACAATCACCAAACCATAAAAGGATAATGTGCCCAGTCCGCTGCCGATCGGATGTACTGAAGCCGTAAACGGAATGAGCAGTTCACTCCATGTAAATGGACTATAGTGATCAATATATAGGGTTAACGCATGCACAAGTCCAAGTCCAAAGGCGAGCCAGGTCGTTCGGGTATGCCATTTAAACATGGCCGCTTTAGGTTTGCCTTTAGCCATGGGCATCCCTTGGGCAATTCCCAGAAATACCCCCGCAAAGAGCAGCAAATAAGCGGCGATCCCACTAATTCGAATGATATTCCACGTCGGCAGGTAATCTACAATCCATTGCGCCATAACCGGCTCCCCCATATCTGATAGACTTGTCGTTTATATAAGACTGAAGCGGTGATCCGGATCGAAACCAGGCCAGCGTTCAGCGAGCGTACCGGTATTTCCTCTAAAATAAGTGCTCCCATCCCGGGTCATCCACAGGACGTCATGACGATCGTAATGACGGTTTAACCAACCTACTGCATCGGCACTTCCCAAAATGCAGACGGTCTTGGCAATAATCTCACATTGCGATGTATGCTGGCCCAGAACGGTACACTGTAGCACATCCGTATCTGCTGGCTCCATCTTCCGGGGATCAATTAAGTGATGTGAGAGGCTTCCGTCCGTATTCTGCCACTGTCTTCGTATCACTCCTGAAGTGGCCACCGCACCTTTCCTCAATTGAATTCTCCCTATCAGATCACGCTTCTCCTCATACGGGTCAGTGACTTGCACGGACCACATCGGATGAGATGTTGTTCCCCATGCCTGAATATCTCCACCTGCATTGATTAATCCGGCCGAAATATGAAGTGTACGTTGCAGCCAATCGGCGATACGCTCAACGGCCCAACCCTTAACAATGCCTCCAAGGTCCAGCTCAGTCCCAGGGTCCTTATGAACCATTCGGCTGCCTTCCCTTTGAATCCATCGTGGGCGGCTATAGTCATATTCGTCTCTCAGCATATCTGCTATTTTCAATTTTTTAATGTCCAATCTGCGTTCGGTTCCTGATTGAGGAAGTCCTCTTCTTTGTTGCAGCTGTTCGAAGCTGACATCATAACCAGAAGCCCGCAGAGCCTGAGAAATACCCGGCTGAAAAATCCCTTCCGTCTGACCAATATAACCGTATGCCAAACTTAACACTTCGTCCATTGCTGCGGAGATGGGCATCCACCCTGTGCAACGATTCAGACGATTCAATTCACTGTCTGCCACAAATCGGCTGAAACGCTGTTCCTGCGCTTCGAACCAATTCTTCACCATGGCTGCCGCATGCTCAGCCTCTTCCCGTCCTGCGGCTAACTGAACTTCCACGTTCGTGTTCATCGCCCGGAAGCGGAACTTGAGAAGACGGGAGACTTGCTCCGTGCGGCTCATGACGCACCTGTGCGTGACTGATAATTGCCACGACTATATCCGGAGTCAGTATCCTGATTGCTGTTCTGATCTGTTATCCAGCCACCCGACGACCTGCCTTGATTCGAACCGATGGCAGTGCTTCCATCCGTCGTTCCCTCATCCAGGATGTCACCCTCATTGGACGATGCATCGGAATTGTTATCTGTGTTGTTCGTCCATTCGTCCATGACATCATCCTGAGCATCTATCTGGGTAGAAGCTGTACTGCTTATATCGGTACCATTAGCCGCCGCATAAGCGACATCAAAGGCATCAGAAGTTCTTACATATTGAAAGAGTGCAGCCACGGTCAACGTTGCTGCCGCTGAGGCTTGCCATTTTCTCCATTGATTTCGTTTTTTCCTGGTCATCGCTCTTCCCTGCTTTCTCTGGCGAAGTTCATGCATTTATCATAGAAGTGCTGCCTTAAAAGAAGATGAATGAACGGTTAAGAGAGACTAAAGCTTTCATTTATTTGAGTCGTTACACGCAAAAAAAAGACTCTGAACAGGCAGTTCTCCTGGTCAAAGTCTTGTCATCCTCTAAGTATTTTCGATAAAAAAGAACACTCCGTCGGGCTGCTGCTCCTGTACAATATGCTCTCGCCGGATCAATTCTTGCAGATGCGCCAAAGTTTCGCTCATCGCAAAACGAAGCTGATGTGTTCCCAATCGGTCACCAAACATAAACACACAGATATCATACGCATTCGTCGGTGCTTCGCGGATTTGCTCCATCATCTTCTGTAGGCGCTCTTCATGATGAGTGAGCAGATGAACCGTTCGATCGGCAAAATGACCAAACGGATTCCGATGCCCTGGATATGCCACTTCTACATCCAAAGCCCCCAGTCGATGCAGCCCTTCCATGTAAGATAATAAAGGTTGATCGTCACTTCCCGGTTGCAAGCTGATATTCGGTGAAATCTGCGGCAATACGGCATCTCCACACAAGATCTCTCTGGAGTCCGGCGCATAGAAGGATAGATGCCCTGGGGCGTGACCACGGGTTTCTACAGCAAGCCACTTTTTCCCGCCCATAACCAGCCATTCACCATCTTCAATCGGTGTCACTACCGGAAGTGGCGTAATCTGTGAGATGAATCCCCCCATATGTTCGCGGATCTGCTGCGTCTTGTCTTCCGGCATGCCATGGCGACTATAATATTCAGGTAAAACGGTATTGATGGTTGCCTCTGTTCCCCACATGTAATCCGCTTCCTGGCGGGATCGTGTGGACATTCGAACAGGCACACCCGTTTGCTGCTGTATCCAGCCGGACAACCCCAGATGATCGGGGTGATGGTGGGTCAGTACAATCTGACTAATATCCTGAAAAGTTAAATTGAAATCTGCAAGTGCTTCGTGCCACTCCTGTTCCGTCTCAGTACTGCGTGGTCCCGGGTCAACAATCGTTATTGTTCCATCCGGTTCATGAAGCACATAGCTGTTCACCCAACGCAGTGGAAAAGCCATAGTAATCTTGACCCGATGCATGCCTGCTGGCATGGAAATGGATTCCGTTTGCTTCATTAATATTCTCCTCCAACTCTACTGCTCAGGCCGATGACCGACAAAAATCATCCGCGGCGATGCCTGCTCATCGTACTTTTCTTCATCATAACCGCCATGTACCTGATCCACCACGAGTCCTGCCTCGTGAAGCAGATCACGTAGTTGTTCGCGAGTGTACAGCTTGACGCGTTCCTGATAGATCCGCGGTTTTTGGCCCGATACGGTATCGGTGATGTGAATTTCTTTTTGCACAAATCCATTCTCGATCTTGCGAAACTCCTCTATATTCTGTCCTTCGCTTTCACGTGTTGAATGCTGCACCAGATGACGAGTCACATAAGCCGTGTTCATAAAATCAATAATATAGCTGCCACCTGGCTTCAGCATCCGATGAATGGCGCGTAACACTCTTAGTTGCTCTCCATCCTCTCGGAAATAACCAAATGATGTAAACAGATTGACCACGGCGTCAAATCCGCCTTTCAACGGAAGCTCACGCATATCGGCGTGATACCACTCTACACGATGTTCGGTGTCCATATTGCGTGCTTCACGCAGAAGCACATCAGACAGGTCGATTCCGGTCACCTGGAAACCAGCGTCAGCCAGGGCCAGAGAATGTCGACCCATACCACAGCACAGGTCAAGCACCTTGGACTTTGGCTCAAGCTTTAACCAATTGATCATTTTATGTACTTCCTGATATGCGCCTTGCACATCCCGATGTTTGTACACAAGAAGGTAGTCTTCTCCAAAACTCTTTTCATACCATTCCGTCATTACGTATCGCCCTCCACATGGTCACTGGCCCAACTATCCGTAATAAGCTGTTCTATCAGCCGGATCATATCTCTATAGCTTTTAGCCATTGTATCGTCTTTATCCTTCAAACTCAAAAATTTCCAAGGATCGTCCACATTGAACGGCCGGAAACCACACGATATAATGTTAAACATAGTCAGGCCCACGTAAATCGGTTAACTATACATAGAAGATTGATACAGAACCACTATGGCATTTTCACTTCATGAACAACATGAGACAACTGAAACATAACGCTAA
This sequence comes from Paenibacillus sp. E222, assembly GCF_013401555.1. Classification (NCBI taxonomy): domain Bacteria; kingdom Bacillati; phylum Bacillota; class Bacilli; order Caryophanales; family Paenibacillaceae; genus Paenibacillus; species Paenibacillus sp. E222. The sequence goes on along the minus strand of NZ_CP058552.1, from coordinate 2,673,719 downwards.
CATAAGAGGAAAGCAGCAGGAGGTGTTATTTATGATTCGGATTGGACTTACGGGCTGGGGAGATCAGGAGGATTTGTACCCCAACCGTACCAAAGCGAAAGACAAGCTCCGTCTGTATGGACAATATTTTACGACCGTGGAGGTAGACAGTTCCTTCTACGCCGTTCAGCCTCGGGACCGGATGGCACGCTGGGCAGCGGAAACGCCGGAATCCTTTGCTTTTATCGTCAAAGCCTATCAAGGGATGACCGGACACCTGCGAGGAAAACCCTATTTCACAAGCACCTCAGAGATGTATAAGGCCTTTCGCGAATCCCTGGAGCCTGTCATGGAAGCAGGCAAGATGCAAGCGGCCTTATTCCAGTACCCGCCCTGGTTTGAATGCAATCGGGACAACGTTAATGAACTTCGTGAAGTAAAACTGAGAATGGAAGGCATCCCTTGTGCCCTCGAATTTCGTCATCGCAGCTGGTATGAAGAGGGCATGCGCGAACGGACGCTGGCATTTCTGAAGGAACAAGGCTGGATTCACAGCGTCTGTGATGAACCTCAAGCGGGGCCAGGATCTATCCCTATTGTACCTGAGGCTACCGATGCCGAAATGACACTGGTGCGTATGCATGGGCGCAATGTATCAGGCTGGCATCAGAATGGTGCACCTAATTGGCGCGAAACCCGTTATCTGTATCGCTACAACCAGGAAGAGCTGCTGGAGTGGAAAGGTTATCTGGAGCAATTGCAGGAGCAGAGCAAAGATGTCTATGTGATTTTCAACAACAACTCGGGCGGCGATGCGGCTGCAAATGCTCAGATGATGATGGAGCTGCTGGAGCAGCCCGTGAAGCCCTTCCCTGATCGTACGGAGCCGGAAGAGGAAGAGGGTCCGGAGCAATTGGAACTGTTTTAACAACACGTTTAATTTGGAATCTTAATTGAATATTTCCATTCATAACGAAAAAAGCGGTAAGCCATTAAGGCTGTGCCGCTTTATTTGTCGTTAGGTTATATGCAGATGAACTCATGATTGCTGTACTAGCGTTGTGCAGCTGTAACCGAAGAGTCGAACGAAATCCGGCTCAGCTGCTGGTTCATTTTATGCACCTCAATCCCGGCCAGAAGCACAATGCCAATACCGTGCGTATCGTTCAGAATCCATCCCAGATCATCCCGGTAATAAAGTGCGGTAAAGGAGTAACCGGAACCCCGGCATACACCGTACACATTGCCTTTGTAATCAATGGACAGATGGGTCATACCCTCCCATCCTTTGCGTACCGCATCCAAGTAGGCCGCTGGCTGCTCCAGCCAGCCTTCACGAATACCGCGGGCATAGGCGTAGATGAACATGGACGTGCAGGAGGTTTCCTCATACGAATCCGGGCGGTTCAGCACCTGATGCCAGAGACCATTTTCACCTTGCAGCGCCAGATACCCCTGACATAGATCCCGGTAGAAGCCCAGCAGTTCCGGCCGTTTGACGTGATCGCTTGGCAGAATCGACAGTAGTTCGGTTAGCGAAAACAGAACCCATCCGTTCCCGCGCCCCCATGGTATGCCTGTCGCCCGTCCACGCACAAAATCATACACGTGGGACATGATCTGTTGTTCAGGAATATACAGATATTTGCGGAACATGAGGAACTGGTTGATCGCATCATCCCAATAAGAAGTATCTCCCGTCAACTGACCGTACCGCATCAGGAAAGGTGTGCTCATATACAGATCATCACACCACATCGTTTCCTGGCGCATCTCTCCGCTGCCACGAACACGGTAAAAGGCTCCGTCGTCCAGACGTTCCTGTTCATCCGTAATATAGCCCGCAATACGATCTGCGGTATCTCTCCCCCCACGAATGTCGCCGAGTTCCATCGCTGCCAGCAAAGTAGATCCAAACGAACCACAGTCATCCAGACTGTCGATCGCAGACAACTGATTATTGATTCCCGCGGCGCCGTACCCTTCCCGATCCCATAGACCATAACGGTCAAACGACGTACTCAGGCCGATATGGTCACGCACATACTGAACATAGTCGTCACGTCCCAACTCCTGGCCAATCTGAAGAAGTCCAAGCAGGGTGACCCCGAGTGGATAATTCCATTTGCCATAGTGGGTATTTTCCAAATAGGGACGGACACTCGTTTCAGGAAGATCCACATGCCAGTATACGCCTTGGGTTCCATCATCAAATACAGTATCTGTTACCACAATATCTTGGGGAGATGGTTCAGAGCCTGGGGAAAATACACCCGTAAACAGCCACGCATCGTGGCATCCTGCAACCGGATGAGGTGGTCTTAATCTCCAGCCTTTCGTCCCTGAGGTCTTCGCATCTTCCAGTGTAAATCCCCACAACTCGCTCCCAGCCTTGGTTTCACCTTTCGCTACCAGATCAGAACCACCGTATCGGCGAGGCAGTTCAACGCGGAAATTACCGCTTTGCCCAGCGGAATATATCTCCTTGCCATCAACGTACAGGGTGAGGGCACCTTCATGTTTTCCTTGCAGAAGAACAGGTGTCGATCCCGGTTGGATGACATCCAGTTTGGACCATGCGTACGCAACAGCAGGCTGCTCTGTCCCAAAGATTCTGGCGAAAGCTCCAGCGTTCTGTTCCCCTTCTGTCCAGTCCCTGCGCGGATACCAGGAGAGGCCCGTTTCTTCTTCAGTCATGCCATCACGAGGGAGTGATGATAAAGGTTCATCGACTGGTTCCGAGTACAGCCAGCCCTCCTGTCCTTGGCGGTCCAAACCAGGTGTGAGGAAGTGAAGCGGAAAGTTTTTAAATGAGGCCGTTCCGTAGATCCCGCCGAATCCCACCTCAGTTTTTACAAAACAAAGCAGCACATCGTTCCAGCCATATTTCACGGAAATCGGAATCTGGGTTATGCGCTCGGGAAATAACTCCTGCAACAGCTCCGATTTGAAAATCTCTTCTCCGTTCACATAGACCGTCACCGGACTGTAACAGTTCAGTCCCGTATTTAACGTAGCCTCCTGCTGGCTCCACAACTTGCCCCATACGTACACGTACTGTCCTGCACGAGCCTCTTTCCATTTGGCATCCAAATTCAGATCATAACGATAATCCCCCAGTCTACGGAAGCCTCCACGGTGGTACGCTCGGAACAAAAAGGAGTGTTTCGGATGGTCCCCAATATAACGCTGTGCCACGGTAGTCAACATATCCGGAATTGAATCATACACCTTGCCTGCAATCGCCTCGTTCTCATGAAAATAACGAATGATCTTCAGCTCCCTTCCTATACCTTAATTCGTTCGGTTAGTCGCAATGTCTCGCCAGCCTTCACTTCAACCACCTGCTGATCCGCCGTAAACCAGACAGAGATAGCCGATGGATTGTGGATAATCGACCGGTCTGCTGAACATTCCAGGCGTTTGACCGCTTTCCAGTAAGCAATCACTTCGATGTTTGTGGCGTACCAGATGTCATCCCGACCGCCAATCTGCTCAGCAAACTGTTCAATAATCTGCCAATTGTCGTTATCATTGAATTCATAGCTGTGACCCCATACATATAACAGGAGTGGCGTACCTGTCTTCGTATGCTGGATAAATCGTTCGGCATGGGTTGTCAAATCATGGTTGTGGTGGCAGGTTGGATGCCATTCGAGCGGCCGCTCAGGCAGTGTGTACCTGCCGTAGGATTCAACCGTGCGTGCATAATCGATGCCAAGCCATTCGAGCTTGGTGCTGAGTGAACGGTCATAACTCCCATTCGGGTAGGCCATACCTCGCACCGGATAACCGACCAGCTGTTCCAGCACTCTCCGATCTTCCATGATCTCTTCGGTCAGCAGCTCATCCGGGACATAGGGCAATGTGGGATGGGTGACCGTATGTACAGCCACTTCATGCCCAGCATATAAATCCGCAACTTCTGTCGTCTCAATTCGGCCAGGCTTGCTCAGCGTACCGGAATTCAGATTGAATGTGCCCCGCAGTCCATGTTGATTGAAAATTTCCACCAGTCTGCGATCATGTACCACACCATCGTCATAACTGAACGTCAAAGCCTTCATCACGCCACCCGGGTAGCGGTCAAACTGGATACGATGTCCCATCATTTTTCCTCCCACTTGCTTCTTCAATAGCGAATGAATCACACTGTTTCTTCGTTATCGTGTAAATGTACGTTCAATTGCTTTTTTCCGGCTTTTCATTATCCTTGCTGTAGAACAGCAGATCAACGATCCTTCTAACTCCTTAAGGAATAAATCCGTTTATCTTGTGAGGTTTATTCTTCAGCTGATACATGACCAGCTTCCAGCAAACGGTGGCTACCCGAGTCAAAATACGTACCTTCCAGCAGTCCGATTAATGTATTGGTAACGCGTACTTCAATATCGTTATCCCCTGCTCGCAGCCAGGAGACTTCTCCCCTCCAGCGATATGGAGACCAGCATCGAACGCCCAGACTGTAACCATTCACCCGTACTTCTACCACATCCTGCACCTGCCAGTCGCTGAATTCCAGTTCAAAGGAGGCGACTTCTTCAGTAGGCTGATTCACCCAGAAGCTGCGTTTGTAACTCATCTCTCCTGCAAAATGGGGATAAAACGGCTGTGGCTCAGGTCCAATTCGAGTCGCCGTATCCGGCTCACGAACGAGAGAGACCATGCCTTCATGATGGAATTCCACGCCAAACCTCCCTTGCAGATACAGCGGATCAACGATACCTTCTTCATCCCTCGTAACCTGTATGGTAACGGTCATTTCATTCAGGCCGTTGCGCAACAACGCAGTTATATTGCAGCCAATATTATGGTGATCGGTAATTTCAATTGGCTCAAATTGATCGGGTCCAATCGGTTCTCCGTTGATTTCCATGGTCCAGTCACCTGATATCGCCGCCCTGTCCATGAATAACAGACATTCTGCCAATGCCGTTCTCAGCTCAAATGTAGTCGTATACTTGCACTGGATTGGGTAGGCAACGGATGCTTTCTTCGGTGTGCCAAATACCTGATTAAACTGGAGCGGCAGATGATGGTTCTCCGATAATTCCGCCGCCTGGTCAATAAACGGTTTGACTGCAACATGATTACGTTCAAAAATTACACCGTTGTCATTGGAAGCTGTTACGTTGAACTGCCCCATGCGAAGTGTGTTGGACTGTACGCTTTCCAGTCGCCATGGCCCTTCCGAAGGAAGCTGAATGGTATAGGGTGCGTTCTCAGTCTCAGTAACTAAACGACCCGCGCCAGACTTCGTCCCTGTTTGATTCAGAGCAAAAGAATTCTCCTCTAATGCCTCTTGGGCATGTTGTAAAGTAAGCCTTACCGCATGTGCTTCATAGGGAGCAAGCTTTAACGAAATGCACCATTCACCACCACTGCTGGTAAACGGCAATGGTTCATGCTGTCCGTTCTCCAGATTGAGCCGTTCCGCCAGCAGAGTTGTACCCGCTGAAAGATCCACATCCGTCCATAAGCGCTTGGCTACCATTTTCAATTGCCCTTCAAGTTGTTGTCCTTCCTGGTTGGACAAAAAGATCATAAACTCTCCGTCCGATAATTGACGGGTCTGCATAAGCAGCGACGCACTTTCTTCTTCCATGATCCAACAGATCGGTTCGGGCAGTACCTGATCCAGCAGCAGGGAGATCAGTTCCAAGGAGAAGTCATCCCCGCGACCTGTTCCCGCAGGTAGAAAATAGGCATTTCCCTGTCCCTGCTGCCACATCAATTCGCTGCTGTCATGACCTGTTTCGTCCGCATTGCCCCAATATGCCTCATGCGGCTGGTTGCCTGCACCAAAGAATTGGGCGGCCTCATTTCCTACAGGGCTTCCTGGCTGGATGGCTACATACGGCGGCATGCCTACAGATATAACCGTTCCTCCCTGTTCCACGAACTGCTTCACCTGCTGCCAGGCTGCTGCCTCCAGGTTCAGCATCGGTGGAAGAATCAGCACTTCATAACGTGCAGCGCCAATCTGAATCGTGCCCTCTGCCAGCACAGCTTCCGCTAACAGCTCGGGGTCCAGATGATCATAGTCACGTCTGTTTTCGAGCAGATGCGAGGTGATCCGCATCCAATCGTTCGTGAGACGATCCAGCTGCGTCCGTTCTGCTTCGTCTTCTCCGCCATATTCGAACCCTTGTAACGGATTTCCCATCAGGCTCCAGAACGTGGTCGTTGGATCAAGCACGGCAATTCGAATGTCCGCTGTCCCGGTGCTCATCAGATAGCTTAAACGCCCCGCGTAATCTCCCAACTGCCGGAAATGACGCCAATACGGGTTCTGTATAAACTGGGATGGCGGTGCATCATGCTTGGCAAGTCCGTCGATGGTATAGAAGAAGGCGTGAAAATTAAAAAAGTTGGTACCCATGGCTGCCATCCGGTCAATCATCCATTTGGCATCCTGTAAGGTCATCGACCAGCCTACACTGTGGAAACACTCAATCAGATTACGGCTTCGTCCCAACTGTCTGGCAAGTGAGCTGACCATCTTCGGATTGTCGCGCATTTTTTTGCCATACCGTTCCAGAATCCAGGATAAGGGGCGTCCGATTTTCTCGTGCGCGGAATCTCCACCTGGCATATGGCTAAACAACTGCGTGGTCATCCTTACCCCGGGCACTTCTGCCGCATACTGAATCCCTGCTTTTTCGCACCAGTCATGTACCTGTTTGTGATACGACTCCCTGAGCAGCAGATGTAACGACTGGTAGAAGTCATACCGAATTCGTTCTGCATCTGGGACATCGCCATGCAGCAGACCGGGTAGCGACTCGATCAGACTGTAACCGCAGCGTTCACTGAAATAGTGAGGAAGCTGTGGAGACCAGGGGATACGCCCAAGCGGCGCAATTTCATCGGAGAACATACCTTTAATTACGCTTTCAAACTGTTCTCCAACGGCTTCCTTATACCGTTCGTGGGTCAGTTCAATAAAACGGCTCATCGCTTCTTTGTGACACGGGTCTACAAAGTTGCCGTAATATTTGAAATCATGCACCTCTTCTTCCTGAAATATAATCACGTCCCATTCCCCAGCGGGAGCTTTCCACAACAGGCGAAAAGCCGTTCGGTATGTAAAAAACCGCTTGCGATTATACGACGTGAGTCCTGTCTCCTGATACACCTGATCAGTCTGGATATTGCCGATGTTACTGCGCAAATCAATGGATTCATGCCACAATCTTTGGCCCTGCGCATCCTTGGGTATTGCCTTCGCCACTAAAATTCGACCCCACGGCAACTCATGATCCACTGTTTCTCGGCCATGAACACAAATGTGCTGATGTACAAGCTGGCGCTGCTTCGCCTCAGGAAAATCAAGTGTCACCTCACCGCCAGCCATCCCGCTTGGATAGGGATACTCGTCATATAACCATACCTGCATGCCGCAGGCGGCCGCCGCTTCCACTGCAATCCGTACTTTGTCAAACCATGCTTCGGACAGATAGGGAATCTCCAGCCCCTGACGTGGACAGATGAAAAAACCACCTACGCCCTGTGCGGACATTTCGGCTATTTGCCGTTTGATTTGCTCTTCTTCCATATCCCCATTCCAAAACCAAAAGGGATGAACCCGGTACTGCGCCTCGGGATTTTCAAATGCATCCCCGTTCCACATGTCGCTTCCTCCCTGTATGTGCAAGAGTGGTCGTCCATCTACCGATAACGTTCATTTAAGTTCAAATAGGTTTGTTTCGCATTGATTATACATCAAAATCCAAAGACTGGAAGCTATAAATCACAAAAACAGAGATGAAGATGGTTTTAATTGTCCTGAACTATGCATATACGGAAATGCCCGGCTGCACCTTTGCACTACAAGCAAGGCTGCCGGGCTCTGGAACATCAAACTACTTCAGTGCAGCGTACAGCTCATTCACTTCTTTGACATAGTCATCGCCGCCACTGCTTTTCCACAATGCAACAGCATCCTGGAAGCCTTTTTCATCTATCTGCCCCACGATGAATTTGATACGGGCATCATTAATAATGTTATCCAGCTGTGGTCCTTTCTGCGCATACACATCGGAAATCAGCGGTTCGCCAGGATTGGCAATGACGATCTCCTCATTGGCTTTCTGCACCTGTGCAACCTTTTCACGAACAGGGGTCTGCTGCACACGAAGTGTTTTATCCTCTGGAATAAACATGAGGATCTGGTTCAAACCCTGTACATCTCGTAGCGCCAGTTTGTCCGTGGTCGGAATGATGTAACCCTCTTTTTTCTCATACTGCTTGCCTTCCAGTCCGTTCCCCAGCAGCGCCTGCAATTCAGGTTCATTTAGTTGATCCAGGAAACTCAACACCTTTTTCAGATCTTCTTCCGTTTTGACACTGCTTTTGGAAATGGCGATCATGCCGGAATAGCCGGATGTTGGCATATCGCGCAATCCCTTTGGACCTTCCATCGCTTGAAGCACATCCACGTGACCGGTTGCTGACGGATCTTTCTCCAATATTTTCTGATCCATACGCTGTGCGTTATCCGCCACATCCACCATCACGCCTGCTTGCCCGTTCACAAAAGGATCAGGCAGTTTCGTCGCATCCATCACGGCAAAGTCCTTGTTGACCAAACCTTCGCTATAGATTTGGCGGAAAAATTTCAGAGCTTCCATATACTCTGGTGTCTCATGCGCCGGTATCAAACCTCCGTTACCATCCTCGCCCCACTTGTTGGGTGCACCAAACCATATCTGCATGTTATCCCAAGGACCCGTGAACTTGCTTGCCACCAGACCGTAGGTGTCGTCTTTGCCGTTGCCGTCCGGGTCATCCTTCGTGAACGCTTTCAATACGTTGTAGAACTCGTCAATGGTCTTTGGCTCTTCCAGACCGAGCTTCTCCAGCCAATCCTTGCGGATCGTGACACCGTTACGTCCCAGAGCACGTGCGCGGTAGATGCCATAGGTTTTGCCATCGATGGAAGCATTGTTGGTAATAATTTCATTCATCTGGCTCAGGTTCGGATAGTCTTTCAAATAAGGTCCAAGCTCCCAGAAAGCCCCGGTACGAGCCGCATTAATGAAACTTGGGGACTTGCCCAGCACAACCATAACATCGGGCAGCTTGCCCGAAGCCAGCGTAATATTGAATTTGTCCTCATAAGAGCTGCTCGGTACCCATTGCAGATTCACATCCATCTTGGTCAATTCCTCAAGCTTCTGAATCACAGGACTGTTATCCGGCGGATTCTCCGCTTCAAAGTTCGGAAGCATGATCGTGATCTGATTCGTGCCACCCGCAGCTGTTCCTGAACCTGCTTTGTCCGTGGAGCAAGCTCCCAGAATCGTACTCAATACCAATGATGCAGAGAGTAGCAATACGCCTTTTTTGAATCCCGTCTTTTGTCCCATACGTTCTCCCCCTTGGCTTTAGCCTTTGATTGAACCTAACATGACACCTTTGGCAAAATGCTTCTGCAAAAACGGATACACCAGCAAAATCGGAATGGTACCGACCACAATAACCGCCATTTTAATGGACTGCTCTGGTGGCTGTACAAAATTGGGGTCCATGTTCGCCATATCTCCGACACTGGCCTGCGAGAGCAGAACGATCTGTCTCAACATGACTTGCAATGGCCATTTGTCACTGTCGGAAATGTACAGGAGTGCCGAAAAAAAGTTATTCCAATGCCCTACGGCATAGAATAACGCAAATGTGGCAATCACCGGTTTGGATAATGGCAGAACAATTCGCCACAGTACCCCAAGATCCGAACAGCCGTCGATGCGGGCCGCTTCCTCCAGCCCTGGCGGCATTTGTTGAAAAAAGTTTTTGACAACAATTAAGTTAAAAGCGCTAATCGCGCCAGGAAGCATGAGGGCCCAATAGGAATCCAGAAGTCCAAGTCCACGAATGACGAGATAGGTCGGGATCATCCCGCCGCCGAATAGCATAGAGAAAATTACCATGTTCATCATGACATTCCGGCCCCAGAAGTCACTTCGGGACAGCGGGTAAGCCATCGTCAGCGTGAAGAAGAGATTGACCAATGTACCTGCAACTGTAACAAATATTGAAACCCCTATACTGCGGAAGATGGTGGACGAGGAAAAAATATACTCATACGCACTGAATGAAAACACCTTCGGAATAAGGAAAAAACTGCGTTCGGTTATCTCGGCTTCAGTCGCGAATGAATTTCCTATAATATACAGGAAAGGAAGGACGGTTAATATGCCCAGAATCCCCAGCATGACGTAATTGAAAATATCAAACACTCTGCCGGCAGGGCTGTTGTATAGACGGCTGTTCATGGGCGATTTCCTCCTTATGAATGGATCTCAACACACGTTTAATAGATTCCGGGATGCCCGAATTTCTTGGCCAGTTTGTTGCTGCCCAGCACCAGAATAATGCCGACCACAGACTTGAATAACCCGACCGCGGTACTGTAACTGAATGCCCCTTGCGTAATCCCAACGGTGTATACATACGTATCAAATACATCTGCCACATCACGATTCAGCGAGTTGGTCATCAGATAGATTTGTTCAAAGCCGGTATCCAGGAAGTTCCCCAGCCTGAGAATGAGCAAGATAACAATGGTCGTGCGGATCGCTGGAAGCGTGATGTGCCACATGCGCCGTAATCGACCTGCACCATCCACAATGGAAGCTTCATACTGCTCTGTATCCACACCTGCAAGTGCTGCGAGGAAGATAATCGTTCCCCAGCCCATCTCTTTCCACATCATCTGAACAATAATGAGCGGACGGAATGACCCCGGACTAGCCAATACATCGATCGGTTTGCCTGTGATCCAGGAGATCAGGTCATATAATACCCCGCCTTGCGGAGTCAGAAATACATAAGTGATACTTGCGATAATGACCATGGATACAAAGTGAGGTACATAAACCAGTGTCTGAATCGTTCTTTTGAAGAATGCGACCCGGATTTCATTGAGTAACAAAGCGATGATAATCGGTGCCGGGAAAAAGAATATAAGATCATATAGGGCAAGGACGAGCGTATTCCTCAGCAAACGGAAGAAGTCCGGATTGGAGAAGAAATTCGTAAAGTTCTCCATGCCCACCCATTGACTGTCGCGAATGCCCAGAAAAGGCTGATAATCCTGGAAGGCAATAACGATCCCCCACATGGGCAAATATTTAAAAATGACAAAGTACAAAAATCCGGGAAGCACAAGCACATACAGCCATCTATTTCGTTTGATCTGCCTCTTCCAGTTGGACTTCCGCTTAATGGGCAATGCGGCCATTTCCACTTGAGCTGCTGTAGCGCCATTTCCATTCCAGTCCGTCTTCCCGTTCATAAATGTCTCCCCTCCCTATTTATGTAAGCGTTATCAATTGATCTGTTATTCAGACTATACAGCTGCCCTGTTTCCGGCAACCTTCATTTTTTGCATGGTTGTGCAAAGCGGCCCGAAAGCCCGCTATAACGCCATTTCTAATTCAATTTGGACATATTGAGGTAGAGGTTATTGCACATTTTTGCAGTATTATCCTTCTTTGTTCCAAAGGTGAAACATGAAAAACCGGAGCCCCTGAAGCGGGATTCCGGTCCGTGATGAACTCTGATAAACAGGTTTATTTACCCTGCCATTGATCCCGATACTGGCTCGGCGTTAAACCTTCCTGTTTCTTGAAAATCCGATTAAAGTAACTGTGCTGGTATCCAACAGCGCCTGCGATATCATTGATTTTCATCGTGGTCTCACGCAGCATTTGCTTCGCCGCATCCATTCGTACCCGTGTTAAATAATCAATGAAATTCATACCGGATACCTGCTTGAACGCCTTGCTTAATGTATAAGGGGTCATCTGCTCCGCATCTGCACAGCCTTCCAGGGAAAGTTCGTTTCTATAATTCTCATCAATAAACAACATCGTACGTTCCACTACCTGCTTCAGAGGCTCCTGGGATCGCATCTCAATCTCCTGCACATATGGCAGCAATACTTCTCCCATCATCCATTTCATCATTTGTGCAGGTTCGCGAATCGTGGACAAGCGCTCATACATGTTGCAGCCACCAAACAGCTTGTAAGGCGTTACTCCGGTCTGCAGCATCATATGCTGAATACTTCCCAGTAATTGAAGCATCATCTGCTGCACCTGGAATTCGGAACTGCCCGCTCGGGTGATCTCGGTCATAAATTGCTCCAGTACACGCTCAGACTCTTCCTTCTTCCCAAGCCTGATTGCCTGAAGAATCTCACGTTCCAGCCCCAGCGGATACGAGGCTTCTTCGGTTCTGCGGAAACATTGCTCATCCTCCAGATCGAGAATCTGGCTCCCGTCTTCCACGCTGCGATAAGCAACCGCCTGCTCCATCTCCATGAATAATCCCGGTAATTCCTGAGGAGAAGCAGCCGGGCGGCTTACGATTACCGTCACGTTCATTTTCAAAGTCTGACCTATGACCTCCACCAGCTCTTGTCCCCATAATAACGCTTGTGATTTCACTGGCTCGTCATTGGGAGCAATCACAAGCATGGCTGAAGACAGGTCGTGAAAGTTCATCACACTAAATTGACTGAAAACATTTTTGGCCACTTCTTCAATGATATTCACTGCCGCAAAGGTAACCAGCCCCGTATCCTGGCTCCCAAATCGACCCTGTAACTGGGCATAGCCCGTAAAATACATCTGAAGCAGCAAAAACTGCTGGCCTTCCACCTCAAAGCCAAGATTCCTCATCCGCTGCTGGAGATCCTGCTCGTTATAGGCATACAGATGCCCCTGCACCAGTTGTAATACAAAGCTGTCCCGCAAATGGGGAAGCTGCTCCTGCAACTGCCGACGGGCGGTCAGACTCTGCGAAGTCAATTCGTTCCATTGCTGTTCCAGCAACTGGAATTCATCCAGCCTGGTATCTGTTGTTGCTTCATTCCTGCCCGGCGTCAATAGATGTAACATCCTTGCTACGGGGGAATATATTCTGCGTGAAGCAAACCAGGATAATACCAATCCCAGGATAAGACTGCCTGCACTCGCAATGACAATAATTTTGGATACGAGCTTCACGGGCGAGGTCACCGATGTCAGCGGAGCTGCGGAGACATATGTCCAGTCCGAATCAATCCGACTCAATGATCCATAGGACACCGAATAAGTTTCGTCCTCATATTTGAAAAGAAAGGAATGCGCGTCTGAATTCAGGGCAATTTCTTCTTTGAGCTGCTGCTCAAAAGCAAGGTCGGCCTTCCCTTCTGCCGGATTACCGGTAACCAGTGTATTGCCCTGCTGGTCCATGAGAAAGGTTACCCCTTCATCATATGGAGTAAGCGTTTTCAACAAGCTGGCGACTTTGTCATTATCCAGTGTAATAATTAGGGCACCAAATGGATTAATGCTTTCACCCGGAATCTTATGTACAAGAACCAGTGCATTACCCGGATCGGTATGCAGGATACTACCATTTGCTTGAGATGCCTTATCACTACTCTGGCTCGCAATCCAGTCTGTCCAATACACATGGTTGCCCATCGTCAGATAGCGATCATAGGCCTGTATTTTGGCTTTATCCTTCAACGCGTTATAATCCCGGTTAAACAAAATCGGTTTCGGTTCCTGTAAATATAGCTGCGCGGATTTGATGAGCGGATGAGAGCCTTGCAGCACGTACAGTGTGGTGACGATCTCCTGTGTTTCGTTGAAATAATACACAAAATCCAGCGTTCGCAGCGCATTGCCAAACCTGGGTTCAAAAGCCCAATGGGACAAGGTCATCTCCAGATAAGCGAGTTGGTCGTCCACGTTGCGCGCCCGGTTCTCAATCTGGCTTTGGTGCATCTGATTAAATTCATTTTCCATCCGGCCAACGACCAACTGGTACATCACGATGCCTGTAATCAGTCCGGGAATGCTGGCAATGAGCAGAATAAGCATCAGACTATTTCGATAAAAACGCCCTTTATGTCGTCCTGTGGTTAACCCTGGCCAACGCGTGAGTATGCCGGAGGACCTTCCCTTCCTAACTGGTTCCATCTGCGCTCACCTGCCTGCTTGCGTATGGTCTGACTGTCATGGGAACTCCCTCAACTCCCCTGCTGAATGGTTTACATGAGAATATATGGATGAAATCCGTTTCTTGTATTATACGCATAATTTCCAGGGGAATGAAACGGTATGCAGCAGAGCATTTTTTAACCAATGTTTTATTAACGCATCGAAATGGATTACAATAGGATAAAGCAAAACATGAAGGAGGCCTTTTAATGAAGGAACAAACTTATTTTCAAGAAAATAGAGAGAAACATCTGGCAGAATTAAACGAATGGTTGTCCATTCCAAGTATTTCAGCCATTTCGGCACATAAAGAGGATATTAACCGTGCGGCACAATGGGCTGCAGATGCACTCACTCGTGCAGGTATGGAAAATGTAGAGGTTATTCCAACAGCGGGACATCCGATTGTATATGCAGATCACCTGCATGCACCCGGCAAACCAACCGCACTGATCTATGGACACTATGATGTACAGCCTGTCGATCCGCTTAACCTGTGGGAAACACCTCCATTCGAACCTACCGTTCGGGACGGCAAGCTGTTTGCACGCGGTGCTACGGATGACAAAGGACAAATCTTCATACATATCAAGGCGGTTGAAGCTCTGCTTGCCGAAAACAAGGAACTTCCCGTTAATGTGAAATTCTGCATCGAAGGCGAAGAGGAAATCTCCAGCCCGAACCTGCCGATCTACCTGAACGACAATACAGACAAGCTGCGTGCAGACATGGTACTGATCTCGGATACGTCCTTGCTCGAAAAAGGAAAACCGGCCATTTCCACGGGTCTGCGTGGTCTTTGCTCGCTCGAAGTGGATCTGAACACAGCCAACACGGACCTGCATTCCGGTTCATTTGGAGGCGGTGTACCGAACGCCCTGCACGCATTGGTGTCCCTGCTCGCTTCGCTGCATGATGAGCAAGGCCGCGTGAGCGTAGATGGTTTCTATGATGGCGTTTTGCCGCTCTCTCCTGAGATGAGAGAAGAGTTCGTGAAGCAAGGCTTCAATGAAGAACAGCTTCGTCAAGACCTTGGACTGGAGCAATTGTATGGGGAAGAAGGTTACTCGTTCGTGGAACGTGTTGGCGCACGTCCGACCCTGGAACTGAATGGCGTATGGGGCGGATTCCAAGGTGAAGGCACCAAAACCGTTATTCCGAAGGAAGCTCATGCCAAAATTACCTGCCGCCTTGTTGCGGATCAAGATCCACAGCATGTGCTGGACCGTATCGAAGCACATCTGCGCGCTCACGTCCAACCAGGCGCAACGCTGGATATAAAACAGATTGAGAAAGCCTTTGCTTTCAATACAGATCCTTCCAATCCATTCCTGCAAAAGGCAGCCGATGCTTATGAGCAAGTGTACGGTGTTCGTGCCCTGTTTACGAAAGACGGCGGGTCCATTCCGATCGTGGAGAAACTTTCACGCGTGCTTGGTATCCCGGCTGTTATGATGGGCTTCGGTTTGCCAGACGAGAATCTGCATGCACCGAATGAGCATTTCAACCTGGAGAACTTTGATAAAGGGTTGTTGACGATTGTTCAGTTTTTAAAAAGTTTGTAAAGTATAGTTCATGTGAAAAATAAGTATTGGAAAGCGTGCAAGTGGCCGTTACGGATACGAATCGTTCTTTCGATCGCTGTTATCGTCGGATTTTTTGGATTCCCCTTCTCAAAGGGTAAAATCCGACGATAGCATATGCTTCCGAAGTAGCTTTCTTGCAGAAAGCTTTTAGGCAAACGCTCCGCTTCTACAGAATCGATTTCGTCTCCTTCACTACTTTGCAGCTTTCCATGAACTTATTTTAAGACTGAGCTTACTTTACAAATGATGGGTAGTGGGTAGTTATATAAATAGGGGTGTGCCGCCATAAATATGGACGGCACACCCCTTTTGTGATTGGTAGATCTGGATACATTCGCAACGGCTCGTTATTTACCTTTTAACGAACCTAGCACGTGCTATTCGACGTAAATCCGCAGTTTCGGCGAATTAACGAATCGTAGACGCTTTATTCCCTTGTTTTGCATGTCATTCATCAGGTTTTTACTGAATTAACGTGGCTGACGTTCGTTAGCCATTCCGATCCAGACTAATCCTCACAATAAGGTGCGACAGATTCATTAGCGTTGTGTCCAGTTGAAGCAAACCAACTTCCGGAGACATCCACCAGATTCTACTCTTGTATCTCCACTTATGAACGGAAGGTTGTGAAATTTAACATATGCACAAGCTGCATCATGTGCGTAATTTCCTGCTGGACTTCGGAGGTGTCTGTACCAGCCATCGCCAGATTGGCCCGAAGCGTTCTACGGGTGTTCAGCATACCGTCGATTAATTTCATAACCGTGTTGCGTCCACGGTGATCCACAATCATATACTTTTTGCGTGCATCCAGCTCCACCCATACGATATTGCTGAATGAGGTGAATAGGTGTCTGCGGTACTGCTCCATATCGGTCTCATTGTAGTGCTCGCCATAAAAGGCATAATATCCGTGTACGTGCAGCTTCTCCGCCAGCTCTGTGATGAACGGGTCGAATTCGAGCATAGCGTTACGTTCCATGTTTCACGCCTCCGTAATGCGTGATCCGCAGATCCCGGCTTTTTTGAGATCTATTTTATCACATTACAGAGTTTCACGTATAAATACAGTGTTTATAGTTTGAAATATTGTGTTTTAAATGGAATAACTAGGAAATCTAAATGCGTTTATAACGCAATTCAGTGCATGAATATAATCTACATGGGTCCATGAGGCTATTCAACTTGCTAAGTGTGGGTGTCCCTAAACAAAAGCTCCTGCGTCGCAGTCTGAACAGTGAAACCTCGTCCTACGTAGACGATAAGCTTGGCTTGGCCAAACGTTCTGATCTTAAGGGAGCGCCTTTCTGGAGATTAGGGATTTTCCGCTTGTATGATGCCGAGATGGAAGAAGCCATTAATACTTCCGTCATCAAGGAATAGATTGGTTCGTTTATCTTATTCAACATGTCAAAACAAAGAAGAACCACATTACCCGGCAACGGAGTGTGGTTCTTCTTATGTTATTTCATCATCTGATCCACACGTCCAAACAGAAGCTTAACCACATCACTTGGTCCTGGCAAGTTCGAATCAAAAAGCAGCACAATGCCAATCAACGCACTCACAGAAGTGAATCCTGCTGAAAGCCACTTGGCTCTCTTCTCCTTACTGTAATTCCACTCCACATAGATGATTGTTGCAGCGAGTATCAGTATGCCCAGAACGGACGCCAGCTTCATAAAATTCTCCTTCCGATTGCGTATTTACGTGCCTGAAAACTTGAACGTTCAATGCTCATCCTCATCAGGAATGCCCTGCGGTCCAGTGGACTTGCCAGTACGTACCACATTGGCCTTCACCTTTATCTTCACGTCAAGTTCGGAATAGATCGTTTCCCAGTTTTTCTGCTGTTCTTTCCACTGTTTCGGGTAATATCTGCGAAATTCCACCGCAAATTTGTACAAATCGGTATGCATCTCCTGTTGGGACATGCGCAAAGCATTTTCAGCCATTTTGGAGAGTTTCTTGCACCATGCCTGTTCCAGTTTTTTCAGCACCGCAGGGTCGGTAAGGTTCTCATCTGTCGTGTTTAACACCACTTCGCCTCGTGTCTGAATGTCAACTGCCATGCTCCAGCGTCCGCCCGAAATTTTCGGCTTATATTTCGTTTGAATGTCAAGAGGACGTATCGAAAAAGAACCCTTGGACTGCTCAAAATCTACAGGCATAATGATGTTGTTCAATTCTTTGGCGAGCAATAGTACACCAACCGATAGCGGTTCAGTAACGGTTCTGATGTAACGATCATTTTTGTAGAGACTTAGTCCCTTGATATAAGGCGTGGTTGTCAATTTATCCTGATTTTCTTCCGGTGGCAGAATCAACATGCGCGACAGGATGGCGGAAGCACCAGGTCCTTCGATGGATTTGGCCAAGTCAAGCACCGTTGTACGTGTACCCAGTTTCATATTGGCCATTTCACGCAGAGATTCGGCAGAACTCCTCTCTAGTGGATCAAGCAAGGCAAGGATATCTTTCGCAGCTTCTGTGGTGGAAAATACATAAGCATGTTCCCTAATCTGCGGATAACGGAGGAAAAAATCAATATATTCACGGATTCCGTGTTTGCCCGCAGCTTCACTAAGCACAATGGCTTCACAATGTCCCCAGAACATATTTCGGGCAATTTTACGTTGCAGCCGGTTAAGCGATTCTGCAATGGTACGCCCTTCTGCTGTGCGAATTAATGTGACACCGCTCGGACTGCCGCCTCCACCTGTGCTTTCTCCTCCACCGGCTTTACGAGGAATGAAGATTTGTGCGGTCAGTTCAACTTTATCGTCTTTATAATCCACGCCTGTTGCCAACACGATGGCCAGATCATTAATCTCGGTACGGTCCCAGCACCCGCTTAACAGGACACAGCAGAGTGCAGTGATCAAGATACGCTGCCATATTTGCATCAGCCTGCCTCCATCCGATCAGGTATTCGTCCTTTTCTTCCGCACATGTAACCATCCCTTCTTAAGCCATGCTAGCCCATAGGTGAGGGCCGGAAAGATTAACAGTATACTGATGGTATAGAGGTTGGCTGAAGCTGTGATTAAACCGGATATACCCGACCCGCCTGTTGCTACCCAGTAAGCAAATATCAAAGACATGAATGCCAGCGGTCCAACGAGAGGTTTATAATCTTTTATACCGCACCATTCCGCAGTGGAAGTCGCGAAGATGTACAGAAACACGGAGATTTTGACAAAGATACCGAATATCCATATGGCAATAATGATCGATTCAATATGTTGTAGAAAATCCGCAATCGTGATGTACCTTGCAGCAATCATCACCGGAAATACAAAGGTATCTGTCAGGTCCCCGATCAGGAACAGACAAAATATATTCGTGACCGTCATGGCCATCGTTGTCAGAAAGAGCGAGCCGAGCATAACACGAACTGTCCTCTTTTGCTGATTCACATAGGGCAGCAGAAAGGCCAGCACGATGTACTCACTGAACCATGCAGCGGGAGCCAAGCCTCCTTGGATAACGGGCAGCGGTCCGTTTTCCATAAACGGAAACAGTTCAACGGGATGTAACTCTCCGATCAGCAATATAAAAATGAGTGCTAGGAGCACAATCAGCAGCGTCACAAAGACCTGGGCGGTTCGTCCGACAACTTCGATGCCCAGTCTGACATTAATGGCACACACAATAACCATGGTACCCATGATGACAAACATCGGGGTGCGCGGAAGAGCATTATTGGATATGAACTCGCCGTATTCCCGGATAATTAAACCAGTGATATGAGGCAGGAAGAAGATATAGATCAGCCCCAATACCTTTCCTGGGATTCGTCCGGCAATCAGTACGCTGGATTGTATAAGCGTTTTCCCCGGATACATCCGATGCAGTCCAAACGATATGCCTATTGCAGCAATCCCAAAGATCGATCCCAGAATCGGAGTCATCCACATATCATGACCTGCATAATGCATCGTGATTCCCGGTACCGACAAAATCGATGTCGCCAGGATAGCCGGGAAAATCATGTAAGCCAATTGTGTCACGGATATTTTTCCTTGATCGGTTAACATGATGACCCTGCCTCCTTCATGGCTTGAGATTGAAAATAAATTAACGCGGCTTGTTCCATGGCGATGGACGCCACCATACATCTTTGACTTCATTCGCTATTGTGGGTGCAAGCGGTGACAGATACGGTGTGCCGAATGAGCGAAGACTGCTCAGATGGATGACAACTAGAATGATTCCCAGCATAACACCTGTCAGTCCGAGCGTACCTGCGAGGATCATGATTGGGAAGCGAAGCAGACGCGTCGCGATGCTGGCAGCATAACGCGGAATCATGAAGGATGCGATTCCGGTGATGGCAACGATGATAATCATCGGAGCTGATACAATGCCGGCTGTCGTCGCCGCTTGGCCAATAATCAGGGCACCGACGATACTTACCGCAGAACCCACCTGTTTGGGCAACCGCACCCCTGCTTCACGCAAAGCTTCAAAGGCAATCTCCATAATGAGCGCCTCCACCAAAGCAGGGAAAGGAATCTCCTCTCTGGCCTTGGCGATACTGAGCAGCAGCACTGTCGGAATCATCTCCTGATGATAAGTCGTAATGGCTACGTAAGCCGAAGGAAGCAGCATGGACAGGGCGTAGAACAGATAGCGCAACCAGCGCAAGAAGACGCTCATAAACACATATTGATAATAATCCTCCGGAGACTGCAGCATGGAAAATAGGGTTACGGGAGCAATCAGCGTAAAGGGGGTCCCATCAACCAATATGGCAAAACGACCTTCAAACAGGTTCGAAGCGACTACGTCCGGACGCTCTGTGGCTATCATCTGCGGGAATGGTGACAATCGCTGATCCACAATATCTTCTTCGATATATTGACTCTCCAATATGTCTCGGACCCTTAGCTTATCAAGCCGTTTTTGGACCTCTTCTACCAGTTTTGGATCAATAATGCCTTCCATATAAGCAAGAGTGATGCTCGTATTCGATCGTTCCCCAACCGTGCGGGTAAGAAGTTTCAACGCAGGTGTTTTGATGCGTTTGCGGAGCAGAGACAAATTCGTGGGCAGAGATTCCGTGAACCCATCACGTGCACCGCGGACGGCTGATTCAGCGAGCGGCTCTTCCGTAGAGCGATTGGCCGCTTTGTAGAGCGGATAGGTTACGCCAACGGTTGAACCTTCCAGTAGCAGCAGCGCCTCCCCTTCCAAGATGGCTTGGACAGCCTGAGAGGGTGTTTCGACCGTTTTGACTGATGCCATCGGAACCTGGGCCGCCTCTATTCCGATTTCCTGCAAAGGCGTCAGCACTTGACGTTCCAGCCGCTCCGTGTCGCATAAACCCACACAATACACGCAAATTGCCGAGATAGAGCACGCGGTGTCAAACGGATGAAATACGATATCTGCGCAATCGGCAAACACGGAGCGCAATGTCTCCTCATCCATCACAAGACGGCCGCTCAAAGGCAATTCCTGCTGTTTGGTTGTAGCGTCCATCGTATTTTCCTCCTTGGCCTGCTCTAATCTCGTCCATTTATTCTCAGTAAAAGATATCATTTGCTTCCGCCCCGTGAAATATACGGCAGACATCGCGAAAAGAGCCACTCTATGAGTGACTCCGATTCAATGAATATCCCGGCTATCCGTTTGCCGATAATTTGCTTGAAGAAGACGAAGAATTATCGTCCCTGTGAACAAGCGCGACCAGAACCGGAAGCGGATTCTTATCCAGATATAAAATAACACGAGCGGTCTTTCATTCATCTCAAAAGAAGCACCTTCTTACTATACAAGAAGGTGCTTCTTTTCATGTTACAGACGAACCCAATCGTCCGGTGTACCTTTATTTATCGAATCATTCTACATAAATTTTAAGTTCTTTCCTTTCACCCACACTTCCTCAATTTCCAAATCACCATTCAGCAAAACGACGTCCGCCTGTTTTCCTTTCGCAAAGGAACCGGTCCGATGATCAATGCCGAGCAGACGTGCCGGCGTCAGGCTGGCTGCGCGTGAAGCTGCATTCAGACTCAGGCCTACTTCCTGTACCAGGTAGCGGAAACCGCGAATCATCGTAAGCGTACTTCCGGCCAGGGCGCCTCCGTCTTTCAAACGTGCCACACCTTCCGTAACAATCACAGGCAGATCGCCAATTTTGTATTCACCATCATCCAGCCCGGCAGCAGACATGGCATCCGTGATCAGTACGATTTGATCGGTAGATTGCTTCAATTGTGCGATGAGGGAGATCGCCGCTGGATGCACATGGATACCGTCTGCAATGACTTCTGCACTGATGCGGGAATCACTGAGTACCGCTCCGGCAGCTCCGGGATTCCGGTGATGCAGCGGTGTCATCGCATTGAACGTATGCACTGCATGGTGCAGCCCGGCTTCGACTGCAAGCTGTACCTCTTCATAGGTCGCATCCGTATGCCCTAATGCCGCTGTAATTCGCTGATCGCGCAGCCACGAAATGACTTCCAGCGCTCCCTCACGTTCCGGCGCAAGGGTAACTTGACGGATCAGGCCAGGATATTGTTTTTCCCACGCCTCGAGCCAGGAGACATTAGGCAATACGATATGATCCGGATTTTGTGCGCCAGGCCACTTAGGACTGAAAAACGGGCCTTCCAGATGTACGCCTTCCAACTGTGCAAAAGGCATGTCACCGGAACGGTAGCTGTCCACTTCAGCCAATACCCGATCCAGACTGTCTTTGGGCGCTGTCATGGACGTTGCCAGCATTGCAGTGGTCCCTTGTGTGCTGTGGAATGAAGTAATTTTATCCAACACTTCCTTACTCGCGTCCATAAAATCTTCTCCATTACCACCATGTACGTGGATATCTATAAACCCAGGGACAATGACACCGTGCTTGGAAACAGGCACAGATAAGGCTTCACGGCGAATCTGTTCAGATAGTCCCTCAGGTGCGCCAGCATAAAGGATTTTCCCCTCCGTCCATACAAGTACACCGTCCTCCATTACACCATCAGGCAGTACGATTTTACCTCGAAGCAGGAAAATGGTTTTTTCACTCTCTTGCTCCTGGTTTTCCATAGGTTCTACGTTCATTTCACCAACCTCCCGGCAGCACGATCCAGCAATACCACCACATTGGGATGACACTGAAGCAGCGATGCTGGACATTGTGTTGTAATCGGCCCCATAAAGGCTTCACGAATAATTTCGGCTTTCTCCTCACCACGGGCGATCAGCAAAATTTGTTTGGCTTTTAGAATCGTACCTACACCCATGGTGATGGCCTGAGTTGGAACTTCATCAATACGATTAAAAAAGCGGGCGTTTGCTTTTCTTGTCTCTTCTTTGAGATTCACCACATGTGTCCGTCCTGTGAGTTCGGTTCCGGGTTCATTGAAGCCAATGTGACCATTATGTCCGATACCCAATAGCTGCAGATCTACAGGCCCCCGATCATCAATCCGTTGTTCATAGGAAACACATTCCTCACCCAAATCCGAAGCCTGCCCGTCCGGCACTTGGGTTCTGGCGAGATCGATATCAATATGGGAAAACAATTGTTCATTCATAAAGCTGCGGTAGCTTTCGCGATGCTCTACAGGAAGACCGACATATTCATCCAGATTGAAGGAAGATGCCTGCGCAAAGCTGACCAGACCTTTCTGATACAAAGCAATAAGCTGTTTATAGATACCCACAGGAGAACTTCCCGTCGCGAGTCCCAGTACAGCCCGGGGTTTCGTCTGTAGCAAACTGGCAATCACACCTGCACCCGTTGCGTTCAAATCTTCTTCATTTTCAAAAATACGTATATTCATCTTCTTAGGCACCTCCGTTATGTTGGACTCGATAAGACTGTACATTGTGATACGATTGTTCCAATTTGGGGATAAAACGGTCAAAGTCGGCACTAACCATGCCCGTGAACAGAATATCGACGACATGCAGCAGTGCTATACGTGAAGCCATATCCCCCCGCCTCATGCCTTCTTCCAATGAAGACGTAAAGAGCGGAATATCCGACACCGCCGCAAGTTTGTTATTGCCATAGGATGTCAGTGAAATGGTGGAAGCTCCCGCCTGTTTGGCACAATGCAAGGCATCGATCGTCTCCGGCGTTTCCCCCGAATAGGATACCGCCATCGCCACATCTCCCTCCCCCAGTGAAGAAGCCGACGTAATTTGCATATGTGAATCTGAGAAGGCGGTACAGCTTTTGCCGATCCGTACAAGTTTCTGATAGAAATCCTGCGTAACAATGGAAGAGGTGGCAACACCGTAAAGGTCAATACGACGGGCTTGACATAATAACTGAACTGCATGCTCCAGCCTTCCTAAATCCAGCAAACGAGTGGTATCCGCAATGGATGCAAGATGATTGGCTTCGATAGCTTCCACAATTTTGGACAAAGGATTGCCCGCCACGATATCCTGATATGCTGTTTCATTGGTGGAATGAGACAATTCTGCGGCCAGCTTCATTTTGAAATCAGGAAAACCTTTGAAATGGAATGATTTGCAAAAGCGGGTTACCGTAGCCGCACTTGTTCCGCTTTGCTGCGCAAGATGGTTAATGGTCCAGCCAGGAATATCAGATGGGGACTGTAAAATCACCTCTGCAATTCGTCGTTCCTGAGACGGAAGTTCATTCAGCTCTTGCTGCAACGCATGTAGTATGGCTGCCATGAGTTCTCCTTTAATGAAAATTATTTTTATTAATTTATTATAAATAAAGAAAATTATTTTTATATTTTCATTTTAATCAATACGTTGTTGCAAATCAAGAGGATTTTAACCATGTATTCACGGTATGTATGATGAAATTTTGAGAAGTCATCTTCTTGATTAAGAATTGGGATTCCGATTATATTGGAGATGAACTTGAAGCGAATGTGGATATTTCATTTTTTAAGGAAGGAGTACACTCGATGAATCGACGACAACGTCAAAAAATGATTCCTTCCACCTGGATTATTGCCATAAAACAGACCGAAGCTCGTAAATACTATGTCCTCTATGCCATCGACTGGAAACGCGGAGCACGATTGAGCTGGGAAGGTTGGAATAACCTCGCAGACTTGCTGCAGTTTCATATTCCAATCAAACGTAAAACTGGCGGTACAAAATCTTCCTCCCAACCAGCTGCCAAAATCGCGAAAAAAGCAATCTATTTGCACCTAGATGAGACACAATACGGGGAATTGGAGCAGCTCTTCTATCAGCCTTTTTCAAAGAAAAAATGGAGGTTCTTTATTGAGGAGCATTCCAATAACGATATGTAGGTGAACCCTTATGCCATATACGATTACGATTATGGTTGTGATTCGCATCACGCTCTGCCCGTAGCAATCTGTTACCCTTGGAATTTCTGCGGGCTGAGCCTTTTCCCAAGGGAGCGTGATGATCCATGAAATCTCAGCAAAGAAATCAAGCCTATTACAGGCACCACAGAAAGCGTGTTATTCAACGTAAAAAACAGCTTGCTAATCGGTACGGTTGGTCCTACAAGTTCGAAGGAATTTTTGCCAAAGGCAAAATCCATTGTTCCTGTAGTTGGTGCTGTGAAAAGACAAAGCGGCTAGGATATCCAAAATCTGAGCTAACCCGAATAGCGGACTGCGATGAGCAACTTCTGAATTTAGATTTCTGAGAATATCTATTCAAAACAAGCGATTTCTTCACTTTGAAGATTCGCTTGTTTTCGCTTTCAAACTTTAAACAAAAAAGTCTTTCCCCATTCTTCATCATGAAGAATAGAGAAAGACTTTCATGCTGCTTCAATCAACTGTGCAGTATCGCAACTAAATCTTCAGTTCTCCGAGCTTAATCAGCTCTACAACTGCTTGCGAACGACCCTTAACATTGAGTTTCTGCATCACATTCGAAATATGGTTTGAAACACACAAAAAACTATAGCCTACCCAATACGGAATGGATCTCAACATTGTTTGCTTTATCAACTGTAATGTTTGAAACTAATTTTTTCAGGATCAGGTTTACTTGGTCTACTTCAGTAAATTGTCCCAGATCTGATAATTCATCAAGCGAAATGTTTATCTCCTTAAACTGTTCACTGTCATTTAAAGCTCGTTCTAAATCAGATTTCATTTTGGACAACTGCTCTTGTTTCTGTTTAATCTCTTGTTCATACTGTTCCTTCTCAAACTCATATTGCTCATCATCAATCTCATCATTTAACTTTTGCTTTCGAATCTCAAAAAGCAATTTACGTGCATTCTGTATCTGCTTCTCATATCTAACGACTAACTTTCCGGTATCTTCTCTCGCCTTTTTAGTGAAGGTTACTGTCTTCCCTGACTTTGTTTTACTTCTCAGTTTCTCGCTCAATCTTTCAATAAGAGCATCTTTGAAATCATCGTATGGAATCCTGTTGTGATTGTCACATCCAGTTTCGCCCTGTCTTCTTCTCTTAGAACAAACTAAGTAACGATAGCTGTTCTTCTTGCCGTTAGAGGTCACAATGTTCAATGATGATCCACAATGCTTACACTTGATTATGCCAGCAAATACATTAATCTTGTTTCTTACCCCTCCACGCTTTCCACCGCCACGCTCTAACCGTATCTCCTGTGCCTTTCTAAATAGCTCCTCACTAATAATTGCTTCATGAGTCTGCTTATCGCTCTCTTCCCATAATTCTTTATCACGTTTAACTAATTTCTTAGATCGGTCAGACATATTGTTGATATCGTTGTACACCTTCACCACTGTAAACTTATTGAATATGTTTTTACCTGTATATATCTCATTCGTTAGTATCCGCTCTACAGACGTTACTCCCCATTTCCCTCCTCTGTAAGAGGGAATGTTCTCTTTATTTAGATACTTTGTTATAGCTTTCTCGCCCATTTTTTGATTGACGTACATGTCGAAAATAAGTTGCACAAGGCTTGCACGTTCGTTAGGTACAATGGTTTTCCTATCATCAACTTTTATTTTGTTATAGCCCAATGGTGCAATAGTACCCAAATAATTACCTTTCATTCCAGACTGACGTATACCTCTTCGTGATGATATACTAATTTGCTCACTCAACTTTTGGTTAACTGCTGAGAATATTTGAAATTTAAACTCGTCATGATCGACTTGTGAATCATAGTTCTCGTCCAGTGAAATTACTCTCAAACCAAGGGTATCTACAAGCGCGCGTTTTAAACCTAACGAGTCATAAGTATCACGAGAAAATCTGGATAAAGAAGAAAAGAGAATAGTTTTAAAGTAACCTCTTTTTGCGTCTTCAATGAGAGTTTGTATAGCTGGTCTACCTATAATTGATGTACCACTATCCCTGTCCACATATATGTACTCTTCACGAACCTTTAAACTTAACTGCCTTGCTTTCTCTTCACAATCCATCCGTTGGTGTTCTGGACTGAATTTTTGGGATTCCTTCGTTGTGGATACCCTAACATATATCGCTGCATCATCATATCTCATGTAACTTTCCCCTTTAGTCTGCCGATTTAATCTGGATATCATATTCTGAAGCAGGGAAATTTTTGATTGCTTTATGTACTATGGTGTCAACTACAAATTGAATTGCTTCTCTTGCTTCTTCTTCGCTACGGTTGTCATCTATAAATATAAAGTTGAATGAATTGGATTGTTTTCTCTTACTTGTCTCCTTCATTCGTTGCACACCACCCGTATTAGTGTCATACGGATACTTTATGCGGATACTGCTTGGACGAATGACAGACAATGTTTTCGCTGTACTTTGGATAATTACTCACCTCCCTACCTGTAAATCCGAGGTGAAAGTAGGTGTCACCCCATGACACCCCACTCTACACTGCCCAGAATCAATTCTAAGCATCATTTCGTATATAAACACTCCTAAAAATGGCTAGTGGGATCAGAATCGCATTCTAGACAGCCTAATTGTTCTTCTGTTATGTATTCATGCTTGATTTTTCAGTTTTATTTGCATCTGTTCAAAGGTGAATGGTTGATTAATGGTATATAGTTGTCCATCAATCTCTACTTGGCCTATCGGTATGTAACCCGTATATACTTTCTGTTCACTCTCATTACTGTCTAATTCAACTGATTGCTCTCCTACTGTTGTAGCGCTCGACTGCAAAATAAACGTTTTTCCATCTTGAGTGTTTGTAAAAACTCCAGTATCGTTTTCTAGCTTAGGTAAACCCAAGTCTTTCTTTGCATCTGTTATCGAATCATATCTTCTAAATGTGGGGATTACATTGGATTGATTGTTCCCCATCTCAAATGCATAAACTGGCTTGGCCTGTGCCTTATAAGAGTTTTGGCCAAATGGTAGCATGGCAATATTAGATAACCTGTAACCGATGCTTGGGTCAGTATTAATACGGTCAATTGTGGGACGGTAAGATTGAAATTGGTCATTTTCTAGAAAGCATTTTGTCTGCGCAATCCATTCCTTCCACATATCTGGCTTCAATTTAATAATTTCGCTCACTCCGCTAATGGGTTCACTCCAATCGCAGTAAATTCCTTTATATATCCCTTGTGAATAGCGACAACTATGAATTCTCGACTCCACTGATTTAAACAAGAGATATGCTGCCATGGAGTGTTCTTCCTCAATAACTCCGTCCTCAATCAAACTCTGTACACACAAAATTCCTCTTGGTAAATATGTATTCTCTCCGTATTTTTCAATCCATTTCTCAATCTCCGATGGATGTAATTTGTATGGTCTTCCCATTTTTTATCTGTCATTTTATAATCTACCTTTCTTAAATGTGAATTCTACCTCTTTAGTTTATTCTTGTTCATTTTAGAAGTCGGACACCTAAGCCCGACCCCATACTTTTTGCTTTATCTTATCTAACTCTGTGGTATCTTAACTTGCACAACATCTTAAAAATAAAGTCCATCACCCCATAGTCATTAATAACATAAGGTTCACCTTTATGATGAAAATAATTTGGTTCAGTTCTTTTAATTTCATATCTACTTCCCATGGTTAAGGAATCTAATTTGTATTTGTTATCAACAACCTCAGCGTATATTGGCATAAGCAGAATCCCTCTTGTAAAATTTTTATTGCAATTTTGGGTTGTAGAACATCTCAGTGTTTGCGGTATATGTATTATCCATACTGTAGCGCTCCCCCTCAGTGTATATAAAACCATCATCCACCTTAACCTCATAAATCTGTCCTACTGTAAAATCACTCGTTTCCCCACTTACCAATTCAATATAATCCGCATCGTTAATATTGGTAATCTCGCTCAAGCCATTATGCATGTTCTTTCCTCCGTGTTTAAATATTTTAATAGACACAATTGACAGTACCACCAAATCAAATCAATTTGCACCACCACCTTTAATAAGCGTCAAAGGTGTCTATTTATATATAACACTTGTTAAATCGTATGTAGTTAATCCCATGCACTGATGTATCCCATTTGCACCTGACCAGCTCTATCCAGCATAGGAGCGTATTCTTCCGGTACAGAGCCGATTCTCCACATTAACTGTTCTTTTGATATAGTTGAAATTTGCTCCATCATAACTATGCTGTCATCACGCAATCCACATTCCATAGCGTCCAAATTAACATGTGTAGGCATCGCTTTCTTCTTGGCGGTGGTAACTGAAGCTACCTGTACCGTTGGGCTATATCTGTTACCCATGTCATTTTGTATTATGAGAACTGGGCGCTTGCCTCTCTGAACACTGCCGCTGCTAGTATTGATCAATTCTGCAAACCATAGCTCATATCTCTTATATTCAGTCTTTTGAGCAGTCAACATTTCGTATCACTCCGTTTTTCTATTGTTTATACCAGAAGTATAACAAACAAAATATAAAATGTACATATATTTATACTTAAAAAGATAAAAAAAGGAGCATTCCTATCTACTTAATCCATACTCTATAAAATTAAAATAAAAAAGCCTATTTATAAGGCTTTTCCATAGCTAATTTCTATGTAAATTTGGTATTTCATTTGAAGTTACTCTTCATAGTAACGTTCTATTAATTCTTCGTCATATAAGTCTATAAGCATGGTGACCAACTCTCCATCATCGTTTAGATCATCCTCAAATAACGGTTCAAAGTTAAATTTAGATGCATACCATCTCCATTTTTCCTTGAGTGCATCCAAAACTATAAAACGCTCATTCAGTTGGATAGCCATTTTAATAATATTCTCCATAATTTTTGTTCCAACTGACTGCCCCTGAATACGAGTATCAACTGCAAGTCTTGCGATATCTAGAACATCTCGATCTTCTTCTGGAGAGATACTTTTAAGAAGCGATGATAGTTTTATATGCCTCAATGTATAATACCCAACTAGTGTATTGTCATAATACACCAAAGTAGTGCTAGACTCTCTTTCTATATGTGAGGGGTATGCCTCAACCTCAAGAAAAAGATCCATAGAGCCATTACCACACTTAAAATTCTTCAAATGAGGTAAATCCTCTATGGATATAATATTGTGTATGATTGCACAATTCTCATTCTCCTTTAGAAAGTCTTTCATAATACTCCTTCACTTTTCGAGCAGCATGCTTTTTCATAGACTCTTCATTTCTTTTCATTTTGCTAATAAAACGTTCAGCATCTTTACCTTGAAGAGTTGGTCTTTCACGAAGACTAACAGCCATGCGTTTTCCTCCTTTTTTACTAGCCAAGTCAATCATCTCCCATCTAAATTAGATTAGACAGTTATGAATATGATTGAATCACTAGTAATATGTTAGAAATTTAGAAAGCTAGATAAATTGGTAGCCTCCTAGGAATAATATACCACATCACAATAAATATTCACACTATTTGTGGCATAAAATGCATACTATTTTACACATGAAATGACGCAATTTTTTTCGCATTTAATACGCAGTTTTTTCTCATAAAATATGCGTTAAATTGCTTGTAAAAAATAATTGTTTTTTACATCTTATAAAATGTGATTTTTATGTGATAAAAGTATGCTTTCAGGGGAATATAAAAAGCCGCCTCGGAAATGAGGCAGCTTTTTCATTGACTTAAACTAAGTTTTAATTCATTACTTCATCGATGTCAAAATCTAGAGAGTTATCGCTGTAGATTACTCGATTAATTAAAAACTTTCCAAAGATAGAGAGGGAAAGACTAATATGTGTTTTTTTCTTATCTACTATCCAATAGCATTGATAACTAATCTTTCCAGCAGCTAGATCTTTTTCTTCTCCAACATACATAGTAAGACGCTTGCCGTTTCTATCAATAATATCTCTGTTGTTAATAGATTTATCATATGTATCAAGTAGGTCTCGCTTGATACTAAAATATTCATCAATTAGGCCATTTGTAGTTCCGTTTGTATTGTTTGGATCAAGCACGTAGACTGCGCGCACTAATTTGTTTTTGTAAAACATGTAATTTAAATCAGCGTTTTTTCTAAATCCTTTTGTTTTATACACTAAAATGGTGAAATCTTTATCCTTCACTGTTTTCAAGAATTTCGATTTCTCTTTCTTTTTAACCTGATTCACTGTCATGCCCCAATTTACATTTTTAAAATCATACTTAGTAGCTGCTGTTGCTGGAGCCAATTGAGTCGAAGTAACGAGTAATAGTATTACTAGAAATGATAAAACTAATTTCTTCATATGTAGACCTCACTTCCTAATTATGGATTGATTATACCATGCTAAAAGTAGTGGGTCTATAGAATTAGATGGTTAAGAAGAAAGGAGGATATAATAAAAAGCCACCCTCATAAGAAGGTGACTTCATTTAGATGAAAACCATTGCAGCGATCAGAACACATCTGATTTATATGCTCAATATTTGCACACGACTACAATGGGTTTACTCCATTGTTCATAATTAAAAACCAATAGCCTGTCTATAGTAGTCATTCATACAGAGCACATTATCCCTATTGTGATTATAGGTATCGTGTTCCATTTCTTCTTTAGACTTTTCCCCATGTTTACTCGGAATGACCAAGTGGAAGGGATCAATAAGAATTATTTTATAGATTGCTTTGAGGTCAGGCTCAGTTACAAATTCCATAATAGTGAATACACGTATATGTTTGGGCTGCCCAAGAGCATCAATTAAATTACTTTTAACAATGTAAGCATTCTCTGGAAGGGGATCTAAATACAAGTTAAGACAAGCCTCAATTTTTGGTTTAGTTAAACGAACTACTCCAGCATTGGGAGTGTCAACTATCGAAGGATTATCAAAAATATCAAAGATGCTTGTCTTAATTGTTCCTGGCGTTAAATCTGTCAGAAAATTAGTAAACATATGCTCTGGCAGTGACTTTGATTTCTTAGCATCAGAATTCAAAAATTCAAAAGTTGGTGTAATTTTATCTAGTTGTTTCTTTAATTTGGAGTTTTTCTTGCCTGACTGTAAAAATCCATCACTCTCGAATTTGTTCTTGGTGAGAACATCAAAACAACCCTTTGGGCGAATTGATGCTCCAAAATCAACCTTAAACATACTGTTCTCGATACTCTTGGATTATTAATTCATTGTCCATAGGTGTTGATTGACCTATTTTATAAGCACTTTTCCACGCTTCATCCTGATGGCTACGGTCAACTAATTTGAAATCACTTACCGAATCGATTTGTTCAAATAGTTCATCAATAAATTTTTTGACTTCGGGTTCTTTTTCGATTTCAAATTTGGCCTTTTCAGGTTTATTATCGGCAACATAATCGCCATCACGATCACTAAAGTAAACATAACGAATTACAGGGCCATACTGCCAAGCTTCAAACTCAGCATCAAAAAGATACTTTGGTTTACCAATTGTACCTTCAAAAACTCCTTCTTCAACTTGCTCTCCATATAATGCTCCGTGGTAAGCAAACAAGAAGTAAAGCCCTTTTTGTAACTTTAACGGTGAAATACTTGGATTTAAATGGTAGAGATAACTGGCTACAGTGTCAACATCAAAATGAAATTGTCTTTCTTGAGTCATAAGATCAGTCCTTTATGTAGAATAAGTTCAAGAAACGAACGGATGTTCCTATACCTTATACTACTTATTATGCCACAGATTAAGTCAAAATGATACCCTTTTGCGAATTTTCTGTTGTTATTGATGCAAGCATATGGTAAGATATTAAAGTTTGTCGATCGTTGGTAACATTATTGTAATAAAATTGAGCTACAAATAACAATATAAGCGATTGATACTAAACCTTAACCAAAGTAAGAGATAATATTCCTAGTTTGGTTAGTTCAATAGTTAAGATGGTATCGATATTTTTGAATTCCCAGTAGGGAATGCGTATTAGCGGGATGTTGTTAGCTTTTATTTTGTCCTTTTTCTGTTTAAGTTTGAATGCTTATTGATGGTAGCTTAATCATTACTTATAAAAACGCATGTAAGCATCTAGGCCAATATCGAACACTGAATTCTTTTCTGCATAATCAATGGGCAACAAACCGTTTATATCCTCAATTTTGGGATTTGCATTTAATTGTTCAAGTTCCCCGTAATAAAAGGAGTTTTTGTTTATGACAGCTAGGTGTAAAGGGGTCTGTTTTTGTTTATTCTGCAAGTTAACGTCTAATGCATTACTTTTGATTGTTAAATATAGAGAATAATTATTTTCCAAAACTGAGTAGTGCATTAGACTATTCCCTGTTTCTTTATCTTGTGTATTCACTATGATTTCTTTAGCTGTAATTGCTTCTTTAACTTTTACTGCGTCAAGTTTTCCGTTAGTGGAATACTTCTCGTGTAATCCTTGCACGTATTGCCCTCCTGTGTTTTTGGATGTTGAACTTTTGTTTGAATTGCTATTTGTAACGCTAGTTACAGTTGAGCCATTGTATGATGTCGCATTACTTGTTGAAAATCCTTCTTTTAGTGATACTTGAGAGCTAGTAACGGATTCAACCGTGTAGCCCATGGCATTTGCCGTGTCTCGTACTGGAAGATAGAGCCTTCCGTTCACGTTAAGTGGTGAATCAGACAGTTTTGCTTGAGATCCATCTACAACAATCTTTACATTTGATTGAGTTGCTTTTAGGTATGTAGCTGCCCCTACCGCTGTCCCTCCTGTAAGAGTAATTCCTACTACGGCTCCAAGTAGAAATGTGGGTATCTTTGTTACTAATTTTTTCATTGTATGTACCTCCGATTTAAGTGTGGTATGCCTATATGGAAGACTATGCCATAGAGTTATCGGTTAAAATTCTAGTTTTACTTA
This sequence comes from Paenibacillus sp. E222, assembly GCF_013401555.1. Taxonomy (NCBI): domain Bacteria; kingdom Bacillati; phylum Bacillota; class Bacilli; order Caryophanales; family Paenibacillaceae; genus Paenibacillus; species Paenibacillus sp. E222. The sequence continues at coordinate 2,639,990 of NZ_CP058552.1, read as the reverse complement.
GAACTACTAACAGAGATTTTTGTGAAATCTACAGGTTGCCCATTTACAAAAAAGAATGGCTGAGTGCCTGACGTTTCCACACTCACACTTGTTTCTTCATCGATATTCTCCTCTAGGGGAGTAGTAACCAACTGTAGATAGCGATTAATAAGGTATTCATTTTTACAGTCTTTTAATTGTTGATAAATGTATGAGTCCAACATCTTTGTTAGATTGTGATCCATGATAAAATTCATAAGAATATCGCTTTCATCCATGGTCGTTTCGTACAAGTCTCTCGTTTCAATCAATTCCTCCATCAGTTTCTTCTCTAGCTCAAATCGTTTATTCATATGTATATTCTCCTCTATATGTTTGTTTGATTAGTTTAAATCGATACGTGCACCATTCATTTTAATGTTGCCAGTTGCCTTAATATTGATGTCACCTTGAATATCGATCCCAAGACCTGAAGTTGTTAATTCAAAAGTTGAACCATTAGAAAGACTCAATCTATATGTACCGTTCTCAGTGGCAATGAATTGAAATTCTTTGCTTCTAACAGTATATTTCCCTTGATCCGCTGTTGTTATAATTCCTGAATCATCAAGAAGCACACTTCTCTCTCGACCTGTATTACTTTGATAGTACGTTTGAGATAGGCCACCGTTATATTTCTTTTCCTGATATTTGCCGCTCGTCGGAGTCATACCATCTCCTTCACCATGTTTGATAGCATCGGGAAAGTAATCTTTATAACGTTTCAATTTTTTTGTATCTGAAATCTTTGCAGTATACATTTGTGTATTTTCTCTATCTAACTCGAAATATGTAAGAGTACCTCCACATTGCTCATTTGCCGCAGTAGCATATGCTTTTAGCAATACTTTTCCAATGTCGTCTTTCCCCAGATAACGTTCAATTACAGAGTCATTCGTCCAATGCCCCTTACCGTAACCAATTACCAAATCTTCACCAGGATGAGCACTAATTTCTACAGGATCAAAATTATCAACTTCATCGAAGTAAACAATCCCCCACTTTCCATCTTCGCTAATCCCCGGAATTACAACCTGAATGTTGTACTTAGAATCTTTGAGGTAAGGCCTCTTTTGTAGATATGCATAGTAGACATCTTTCGTTAAGTTTACAATCTTGTTGATATCATTTTCTCCTGTTTCTTGGAGAATACTACTTACAGTGTCAGCGATATCCATGCTCCCACTAATGTAAGCAACAAAGCCGCCAGATTAAAACTGTAATTTTTGAGCGTCATCATGTAATTGATAGCGCTCCGGGTCTGAATCACGTATAACACATACCCTAGAACCGGCAGAGATATATGCTTTTTCTCCACTATTGAGGAACACGATATTACAAACACTCATTTACTCACCCTCCTCTACAAAGTTAATTGTGATGGAAGCCAAATCTTCAAACTTGTATTGACGTGTATTACCATGTTCATCACTCACAGCAATCGTATTATTGTTTGTTAGTCCAGTGATGAAATTAGCGCAAATTTGGTTCAGGATAGGTTCTGCTCCCTCAATCTTAAGAATGTTTCCATCAATTCCATCTACTCGAATCTCAAAACCATCTTTTAGCTTAGCTACAACATCAAACTTGTTCATATTGAAATATCTCCAATTCATTATGTAATTTATCTCTTACAACTCTATATACGAACTTATTTCCTATTCTTCTTCGTCCCTGCTACCTAATGCTCTCCTTTGATTACTTCCAGCCTATCCGCTGCATCAACCTGTACCATACATATCTAACCTTCCACGTATCTCATCCCTCCCGTTCATATGTATTCATAGGCTCCAAGAGTCTACCTTGGAATTCGTTAACCTCATGTATCCATTATATGCAGGCTGGTTTTTTTTAAATATAAATACGTATATTTATTTTTAAAAATTTTCTCTTCTACTATAGTGTCATCTCAGAATCGATTCTCTTCCTCATATCCTTGATTAATCAATAGGAATTTGGAAACAACTAACCTAGGAGGTATAAGATGTCCTCCTTCATGAGCTCCGTTTTATTTCATTATTATTTACAGACGCTTCACAGTTCTCTCTGTTTCCCCTATTGCTTCGGCAACATTTTTCAACAGGCCGTATTGTCCCGTTGCCCTATTCCCCCCATGTCCGGCTTTCCAATATTCCTTTAAGAACGCCGTCTGTCTCCATTTCTTAACTGGATCGTTTTCAGCTTCTCTCCTACACTCCGCGTTCTCTGCAATGAGCATGTATTAGGCTTGCCATTCGTCTACATCTAGGGTGTATGCAAATTTCGCCCCCCTTGTTTTTCAAAATATTCTTGCCAAGGTAATATAATCATGATACATTTTAAATTAATTACATATATTAATTCTTAAAATAAAAAGGAGGATATCAGTATCCAACTGTTACTTGATCAAACGAAATACAATTCTAAGCCAACAACTCAGATGCAACGAATAAGCAATGGACTGCTTCGAAATCCTGTAGACATTGAGCCTGATCAACTTGCACATGAACTGTTACAAGGTAAGACTTTTACTCCTGCTTTCATTACAACAAAGGTAAATGGGTCATTAAGGCGTACCAAAGATTGTTGGACTTCTCAGCAAGTTATCTGTATGGATTTTGACAATGGATATTACGATAGGACACTCAAGCAAAAGGTTATGGATGTACGTATCACATGGGAAGCTGCACAGGAAGAGTTCAAAGCATCAGCAATGTTCATGTACAAAACGTTCAGTCACACAGTTGATTGGCCTAAGTTTAGAGTAGTCTTTGCTTACAATGAACCATTCACAGATATCAACTTGTTGAATGCCCATACTGATCAACTATTTAAAAATTATCCATTTGCTGATGAATCCACCTTTCAAGCTGAACGATTCTTCTTTGGTGGAAATGACCTTCACGTGTTTGATTATGAAAATAGGCTTCAGATTAACCATGACTTAGTTGTAAAAGGGGGATATTATGACCTTAATTACTATAGTAATAATATAGATATAATTCAGGTTACAGTATCCCCCTCTACTTCATCAGATGCAGTAAATACTTACATAAGTAATATAGATATGATTCAGAGTATAAGTGTAAATATAATAAATAGAATGAAAACTACATACAAGCCTATAACTGCATCATCACGTAAGGAAGTATATGATTACCTAAAGAAGATTAATCTACATGAGTATATAGGAATAGCAAGCAAACAGTTTCATGATATATTCCACAATGAATCATCACCATCAGCTAATATATATCAAGATCCCAAATCAGGTTACTGGTGGTATAAGTGTTGGAGTAGCAGTCATCCATTCACAGGTACTATTATTGAAGTAACAGAAAGATTGACCAAACTAAACAAGCCTAAATCACTCCGATACCTGATGGAATGCTTTAACATCACAATTCAGAAATCAGAGTGGCATGTTGAAATGGAGAACTTAATCCAGCAGAATCTAGAGTTGCTGAACGATGAGGAATTCATAAAAGAAGCATATCCCAATTTGAATTCTAAAGAAAGAGGAATTAAACGACGCTCTCTTGATTTTGAGAAGATATATGACTTGCATTATATTGACGGATTAGCTTTTACTAAGATTTACAAAGAACATGGATTAAGTCCAACTTACTGTAAACAGGTACTCCAAGAAAACATACAAGTTGAAAAAATGAAAAAGCCCCCCTCTTAGTCCTCTGGAACGAATAGTGTACTCCCCCTCCTCTATGGAGGGCTATTTTGTGTATATAGAATGGCATTATGGTGCCGGTTTTATCCAATAGAATTTCACTCGTTAAAATTCAACTCTCGTGTCGAAGCAGATGTGCTAGGGGCATATTCTGTAAAATGGACACTATTTTAAATTTAAAATATCCCCCATGTGTCATATGCATCGTCAATGAAATAACTTAGTGAACAATTGATAAGTGTTAGAGGATAATTTTCCATAAATTATTACTTTCTGGGTGTAAATGTCCCCCCTTATGTATGTCCAATTTTGTATCGGTTAAGCTTATTTCATTAGGGATGTATATGGTATACTGTAATGTACGAATACTCTAAGGAAGGTGTTATATGACGAATAAGGAAAGTGAACAAGAAAAGTTGGCAAAAAAATTATATATGTTGCAAGAACAACACGTTAATGCAATCACAAAAATGAGTAACATGATCAATCAATCATCAATCTCCAGAATGGTTGAGCAAATAAGTTTATCTTCTAAGATTAACTCTCAATATACTCAAGCATGGAAAGCACATCAAGGATTGACAAGCTCTATTCGACAAGTATCATTGGCTTGGAAAGAACCTCTAGTAGAAATTGCTAAAATAACTGCTTCTCCATCTTTTTCAAGTGCAATTAAGGGAATAAATGCTGCAAACAGTATAGGCATAGCTAATCTTCAAACCTTTTATAAATCTCCTTCTTTTGTATCTATGCTTGATGCGATTTCAAATATGGACACTCATTCTTGGCAATCATTTGTTGATACTGTACCTGAAGATATTTCTTCTAACATTAATGATATCGAACAGGAAATAGAGAATGATCCTGAGACCAAAGCTAACTTCCAACCTTATATGGAAAGCATTGAAGAGGTATTATCATCTCATGTTGGTGCAAAAATTGATCTAAGTAAAAGTAAACTCACTATTAATGGCTTAAAAATACTAATCCATCTCATCATTACGTTAGTTGGTATATATGGTCCTCAAATTTTACTTCCAGATCCAACTGATGACTTAGTCGAGGAAACTAAGCGACACAATATAGTTGAAGAAAAGTATCAGCGAGATGATCTTGTGCTGAAACAGAAACAAATAGAAATTGACCAAGAACAGGTGAAAGTTAGCAAAGATATACTTTCGGAATTGAAGAAATCAAATGAACAAAAAAAGGACTCGAAATGAGTCCTCTTCTAATTATTCATTGATCATACTCAGGATTAATTCCCCAACAATCCTCCGTTTAAATTTCCAATATCCTTGAACTCATTAACCTTAACTATTTTAGCTAGTTTGTCATTGTAACCATATTTAATATCACGAAGACTACTGAAATATCTATAAAATGCCTGTTCGAAATCATTCCCTAATTTGCTCATTTTTAAAAGCATATCATTAATATCGTAGTTAACCTCTGACATTCATCTCCCTCCCTTAGTTATTCGACTAAATCTTCTGACTTTCTTGCACAATCTCATCTTTAATAAGATCTGTAGCTAATTTGCCCTCATCACTTAGATTCTCTATTACTTTTTTGATGGCATTCATTAAATCATCGTTATCCATTACTCTCGCTTCACCATTATCGTCAGTGTATTCTTTCACCTCATTTAGCCTTCCTAAAAGATCGATAACTGCTCTTTCCAAATCATTCATGTTATATCCCCTCTCATTCATATAATTACTAGTCTTATGTTTACTATGTAACGATTTTTCATGAAATTATTCGGATCTTGTGATGGAAACATGAAGACCAAGTGAAATTAACAGTTCTTCTGTCAAGATGAATTCTTGGTCTGTGTGTGAACGATTATCACGTACTAAATTAAAATCCAGATCTGTCATAGCACAGTATTTATGCCATACTCCAAGTTCCGAGAGTTCGCTGAATGTTAATTTAACTTTCATTATCATTACTTCCTTCCAATAGTAAGATGAAAAACCATCAAAAATCCATTGTCTCTAAAAAATGTTGCAATCAATATAAAAGAATTGTTTTATCTATTCATTTTTCAAATGAAGTAACTCTTCAAGTACAACATAGCCTATCCTTCAGTTTCATCGAACTTTATTCTAGCCCTCACGGGTTATTTAACTTATCTACTTTAAATCCCACTAACGTACCCACTTTGTCTCGATGTTTGAGTTTGTTGAATTTATCAGGAATAACTATAACTTTGTAGATTTCCCCGTACTCCAGGGTAACCTTACGAACTAATTCACCCTTATGTAGAGCCTTCACAGTACATTTAATTGGCTTACCTACAACCTCTGAATACGAATTAATGTCATACAGCATAATCATTTATCCTTTTTATGAAAGTATTATTTCACTAAGATAACCTCGAAATTTAAATTGAAATATCAGCACATAATACGCTGGTCCCTATCAATAGACTTACTTTGCTACCACAATTATACAACAACAAGTGTCCGTCTACCTATGTTTTCTGAATGTAGCTGTATTACCACTAAGGAATCTTAATTGGTTTGAGTTTATATTTTGGGATTTTACCAAATTAGAATAATTCAATAAGCATATGATCAAATGATCAAATGCCCGAAGTGGTACATATGATCGCTGTCGACCACATCGACTGCCAAGGTAGCCGTGTAAACTCAAGTTCAACCTGAACCCAACCTCTTTTTAACTTTGAAGTTATAAAGCAATTGTTACTGTCTCAGAGTAACGATGTGGTTTCAACCCAAACGTCTTATACAATCCTCGTTGGACAAAATTTTCGCGCGAGAAAAATGTTCTTCTCTCAGTGAAGGTAAGTTATTCGTTTCAAATGAAATAGTACCGTAGCCCTTCAGAGGAGATCGTTGACTCTAGGACAGACTGTCCTAGAGACCATTCCGAGGAATATCTCGTTATGTTTTACGAAATGTTAAACAATTGTTATAGGATCTGTGACTCACGCCAATTTTCGGTCATTATTAGAGACTTGTATTCAAGTTGGACATAACGCCCAAATCAAGAAGGATGGAATTTCAACTCACCTTAAACAGTTACCCTCAGTTTGGGGCTTCAGGTTAAACTTACGAGTAATATAGTCATGAATCAATGTGGGCATTTTGTCCTTATTGTGACCACGAATATATAATGTAAAAAAGGACAACATCCATTTGTGTCATCCTCATCTATCATATTCAACTTGTCTTGTTATCTCCTGTTCCATCATTCGTTTCTGCTTCCTGATTAATGTTAACTCCTTACGTATTGCCATCCTACGTTCAACTTTTAAGTCTAATCTCGATCCTTCAGCAACCAAATGGCTATATCGTGAATCAATTGTTATAGGCTTACATTGTTTCTTTGGCTTAATACGATTGGCTCTGAGTTTACTACTAGGCGACTGATACGGAATTTCCGTATAATTCAGGCTCATTATCATTTCGAACAGTGTCACGTTACTGTGCATTGGATTTCGTTCTCCTCTATCAATATTTGATTTCGTTTGGTAGTGGTCTAAGCACCTCACGAAATAAATCTGCAAACAATGACTCCAGCCCATTCAACTCTTGGCTAAGAGGTGGTAACAATTTTTTATCAATCAAGTCAATCATGGTCTGATATCTTACATCTAGCTCTTTAGCCCTTTCCATCATCCCTGTGACCATAGCTACATCTAAACCGTAAGAGACGAAGTATTTATCAATTGCTATGCGAGTACGTAAATAGTGATCATAATTCCAAGCTGCCTTTTCATCTGGCGGTAAGTTCTCATAGTCCTGCTTGTATAATTCGTTCATGCATGTCCTCCTATTCAACTCATCTATAACCATTTAAATCAAGTTGAAATTGTAATTTTATCAAGTCAATCACTCTATAATTAGAGTTGTTATATGAATTTTTAAGATATGTTACGGTACAGTGTTGCATCTATAATCTATAAAATCATCGGTGGCACAGTCTCCCGACAGAGAGCCGATCTAGTTCCTGTCACATTTGTTTTAAATTTTTAATTACCATACAACTTTTCTAACACATCATTAAGATGAATGTTATTATCCAATTGCTTCAGTCTAACTACATCTTTGATGTTGATTCCCCACAGCCTGATACGTTCAAGATGAGCCGTTGATACGCTATGCTTAAAATATTGGATGAGTGCAGCAATCGGATTTAGTAAATATATGTCCAAAAATACATCATGTTCCATTGAGTTTGTTTTGAGTTGCTCATCACGCATCTCATCAAGTAAAGCGTGAATATTTGAACCAGATGGTTTGTGAGGAATACGCATCATAAATTCGTTGCAGAGTTCGCCAGTTGTAAGAACTGCTTTCATATCAGCAATCAACATAAGCGCATTTTTTTTGATTTCACACTCAGTCATGATTTCATCAAACGTCCAAGCTGGTTGATTTAAAGTTGTTGTTATTGTAGTTTGCTCCTCTGTTTGTGAAGTAGTGGATGGTTTATTCATGAGTGTCATTATATATTCGTCTCCTTTGAAGTTAGTTTTGATGACTAAACGTATGCAACAGATTTCAGTGCTATCCACGTACCGTTACGTGTACGAATACATAATTGTCGGTTGATTAATTTGCCATGTTTGTACACCTGTCTCGCTCCCTTCTGATGAGTTTGCTTGTGGGAAATTTTCCAACAGCATATTTTACAGTTGTTACATGAAATACGTTGTTACTAAGATACTATTCTTATGAATGTAAGTTACAGTACAATGTTGCGCTTATTTGATGTACAATGTGTACACAGGTGTTAACGTTTGATACTCATAATTTGATTCGCATAAACGAATAATAATTACCTCTACATAATATTCGCTCAAACGAATCATGTCAACTGTTTTTTAGGGGGAATTTCTAGTTGCGCGTTCTGAGAATTAAACTTAAAGATGTACTAAAACAGAGAAATATCACTCAAAGACAATTAGAGAGCACGTCTGGAGTCAATCAAGCTAGAATATCGCAACTCTGCAAGCCGGGTAGACAAGAGATTAACTTAGGTATCCTTGAGAAAATAGCCGCTGCCCTAGATATCACAGACATATCTGAACTGATTCAGTTTGAAGAAGTAGCAGATACGGAAAACGATGAGCATACATCGAATTAAGAACTCTGAATAAGGGTTCTTTTTTACTTTTTATCCAAAGGAAATATGTAGTACTACTCATATATTTTTGGTAAACTATCTTTGCAACTTACATAAACATTGAAGGAGTATCAAAGTATGAAAAAGAAATTAGTTTTTACTGTGTTAGCCACGATTTTGGTTGCAAACGTATCAGTAATAGCTGTACCTAAAGCTGAAGCAAAAAAAGTGTATTACAAGAACTGTACTGCTGTAAGGAAGGCTGGCAAAGCTCCACTATACAAAGGTGAGCCAGGATACCGTAAAGCATTGGATAGAGACGGGGATGGTGTAGCTTGTGAGAAGAAATAAACTAACTAAAATTTTCAGCGCCTTAATCTGCTTTTCTGTGGTTTCTACTGTAATTACAGTTCCTTCCCTTCAGCCTAAAGTAGAAGCTGCTGCTAAAAAGGAGAGTACTGTAGCAGAAAAAGTGGCGTATTTCCAAAAGCAAATCAAGAAACTTAAACATTTGATTGCTAAATTAGAAATTGAACGTAGTATAATGGTTAAAGGTTCAAAAGAACATATAGCAAACCTCAAGCAGACAAAGAAATACACTGAACAGATCATATATTATTCAGAGAAGATCCTTGAACTATATAAGTAATATACAAGCACTCCATTTGGTTGGGGTGCTTTTGTCTTCCACTATTTAGAGTGGATTTGGGTGTCTGCACATTTTGAAGAAACTTAGTACACGGTTCCCCGAAATTTTCGTGAAAGCTTCCCGTCAAATTGACGACAACCTCAAATTTCGCGATCAGATATGTGTACATCGAGTACACAGTTAAAATTATCATTTTGGTCATATGGGTGGACTGTAAGTAGCTGATACATAATGACTTGCATCGGGGTTCCCCGAAATACTATGACATATAGGTGATGTGGGCAAGGGAGTGAAATCTGACTGCTTAGAGTTGCTTATTGTATCAAACAAAAAGGTGACACCAAGTGCCACCTCATGTGATCAAATTACTCCAATCCATAGACTGATTCAAGGTTTTCCATGTTCAAGAAATCCTTTTTTAATCTAGCATAAACAAAACCACCCTCACGTGTACGTCCAACATTATAACCTTCACATATAGCAAAATACTCCTTTTTGCCAAGCTTACCACTTTCTTTATACAGCTTGTATGCCATATATAACATTCCACTGTTTCTGATATTTGTAGGCGTTAATGTTGGAACTTGGTACAGCTCTGATATCTTCTTTATTCTTCTATTGATCAATGCGGAAGCTGCTGGTACGTTACCCTCAACACCTGTACGTGCATCAGCCGCGCCACGAACTATGTAGTCCGTTTTAGTAAGATAGTTTTTGTTGTTTCTCATGCCTTCAAACTCTAATCCATTATTCTTGAAATTTATCTCTTCATTGTTGGCAATTCTCATAATGTTATAAAGTTTGTTTGAGATGGGTATTACTCTTGATTCTTTACTGCCATCTGATGTTTCATTGAATAATTCAACTTCATAACTCAACGTATCGCTACTAACTTCTCTTACTCTGTCCATTTTAAGGGTCAAAAGTTCACTGTATTGTCTGCCATATATCCCTTCAAATATTCCGAGTATGGCAAGTTTATCTTGATGATTTATGCACTCATCCACCCAATCCATGATGTCATCGTGAGAGAATAATGTAGGCTCACTTGTATCTAGAAATTGCCTATAAAATTCATCAGAACTAACAGCATCAAGTGGATTTATATTGTCTGTACGTAAATCTTGCTCTATAGCCCATCTTATATAATTTTGTATTATGATTCCTGTAGCAGTGATTGTAGTCATCTTTGTGGACTTTAATAGAAGGAGTACCTGTTTAATCTCGCCCAAGTTAAAATCATATAGATCACGACCTAATTTGCTCTCAATACTCGAAGCTCTCTTCAGTACACGCCCATATGAGATTCTCGCTGCTTGACTCTGATTTTTCAAGTATCGTTCTTTCACGGATGAATTGTAGAAGGATTCATCATAGATTTTATTCACACTGTGCACCTCTAAATATGGAGTCGAAATACTTGATAATATCTTCACGTATACGCTTGTTTCCGGTTAATACATTCTTCTTGTTAAGTAGATTCAATAGTTTTTCATCTTTTAGATTAATGCTATTAATGTAATGAGATAATTTCTGTAGAGGAATCTTGTTCTCATACATGTAATGGGATAAAACGATATATCCTATGAACATAAGGGGGTGACTCATCATGTGACTTCCTCGTAGTTTTACATTGATTGAAAACTCATCTGGATAGCTTCCTACTAAATAAGCAACGAATTCTATCAAGTAATCCGATACTTGAAGCACATCAAATTGCCTTTCCAATTTGAACACTTTATCTACAGCATAAGAAAGGATATCAAAAGTTGTAAGTTCGCCAACTAAATCACTTACTTTGTTAGATGATGCAATCTGTTTCCCGATTTCAGACTTACGTTGCAGATTTGCCACTACTTTATCAGACAACCTTTCTTGAGCTAACTCTTCTCTTCTTTCCTTCTTCAACACGTTAACTGTATTAATCTGACCAAAGTATCTCTGCGCTGTTTCATGGTCATACGATCGTATAGATAGGATCAACTCCAAGTCTAAGTATGGATTGACTTGTAGCGCAACCACGCCACCTTGTAAGCGATGGAAACCATCAAGGATGGATACAACAGCCCCCTCGTTAATTGTCAGTGTGTTGGACTCCTCATTGTACGTAACAGGGTCAACTTCACTTGAGAATGCATTAAGAGTGATCATATCTTCAAAATAACTGTTGGAAGCCATTTTATCAGCAATCCTTTTAACACTGGCTTTGTTTACAATAGGAGTCCTAACTATCCCCCCTGATATGTTTGTCTTATAGTTGACTCCACGTTGTGTTTCATCGTCATAAATAATTAACTGGCTGTCGTACAACTTGACTAAGTTTTGAATTGAAATCTTAGTGATGTAGCTATCAAATTTAATCTTTGTACATTCCTCAAAATGGATAGGTAAAGTGATTCTTTCTTGAACTGATTGGCTAAGAACATTCTCGGCTTCTATAATTTCTCGCTTACCGAAATACCTATCTGGGTCGAATAGTTTATCCTCAGTTACTTCATATAAAGCTTTGGTCAGGCCATAAAGCATGGGAACATCTAAATTGGAAACAGACTCCACATTAGATATTATTGAATTAATCTCTTCAACTGGAACATTTAATTCGATTAATTGAACCTGTAATTGGTGCTTTACTTTTTTAGTTTTAAGAACTACTTCAAGATGAGTCAAAAGGATTTGCTCAACTTCTATTCTATCTATCTTCATATGTATCTTCACTCCTTAAATACAGTATAGCACCCGCCAAAGTGATTTTAAACGTAAAAATACATATTAGTTGTAAATCAAATGGTCGGTAAGAGTTGACGTGATGTCAGCCAGCCATAGGGTGTCACCAAATGACACCACGGTAGTAAAATTTTGCACTTCCGAAATTCGGAACCACAGTGTCACTGGGTGACACGATTATGAAGATTTAGGATTAGCTATGACCTATTTTAAATGTAGAACACATTTTGTAAGGGTAAAATAAAAACAGCCGTGTGAGGGCTGTTAGAAGTTTATTTGAGGTATCTCTGGTTTAAGCGGTGCAATAACTGATGTTATAAAACCTGATAAATGTTCAAATGAGTATCCAATAAAATCACCCACACCTTGATAGCTATAGTCTGTCTTGTAAGCAACGTACAACAAGATGAGAAATGCAGAGCCACCAACAAGTATAAGCTTGTCCTTTAACGATAATGATCTCATGTACAACCTCCCTTTTTATAGGAATATTATACCATGAGCAAGAACATACTTTCTACTCCGCTCGTCACTACCCTGAGTAGTATCTATTATGGGGGTAATTTCAAACTGCATCACATTCGAAATATGGTTACGCACCGTTTTCTCGCTGATGAATAACTGCCCTGCGATGTCACGCGTCGTTTTGTCCTGAACCAGTAATTCGAATACTTCGCGTTCACGGTGGGTCAACAGAAATTTGCTTTTATGATCGATACCCTTCAATGTTCACCCCTCCTTGCTCGGGTTGTGTTGGTGTAACAAGGTTAAGGGGATACAGTCAACTCATCTTATGTAAGGTCAAGGGCGTTGGTTCAGTTTTATCAAAAAAATGGGCAGTCTTATATGAGATCCAATGACGATGCATGATGATGTCCATTAAAACAAGTGTGCCTTTGCTGCTGATGTAAACATCTGCGCAAAGGCAACTTGTTCTTACAATTATGAGTTACCGATGATTCATGCGATTCAAGCCATCGTAGTTATTACGATGCATGATGCCATCATCAAGCACGCCGTCACGGTGATTTGTGTTCAACGCATTCGTTGGAAAAATACGTTCAACCATCGATTGGAACGTGTTAATCATGCCGCTAACCGGTTTGCCATTACGAATATCTTTGGAATACGTTTCTACATGTTGTACAAAGTCCGGGTTAGCTGACACGTATACGTTCTCCACGTGAGGTGCAAATTGTTTGATTTTCGCCGAGATTTTGGATTTAATCTCTTCGGGTGTGTTGTCATCCGTGCTGTCAATACGCGATGTTTCACTCTTCATCCCGTAGTGACCATCGGTCATTGTACGTGCATTGCCACTGTTCGTCAGACCACGCATCATGCCATAAGATCCGGTTCCCATGGTTCCATAGATGCTGCGGTCATTGCCCATATGGCTGCGATCCGTAGCTGCATTCGTGTTCAATCCCGGTGCTATGCCACTGGTGCTGTATGGAGACATGGTTCCATTACCACCGTGTACACGCAACCCGCCCATATCTTGATTGTAGCTTTCTGTACGCATCGTGCCGTTCGCACGGTTACGCATCGATTTGCTTTCCAATTTGCCAGTGTGACCATCTGTCAAACGGACTGCTACATATGCGTTACGATCGGTCAGCATGACACTTGCTGACTTCACTTCCTTCATTTCCGCAATGCGTTTAGCCAGCTCGTCACTGGATTTCAGGTTAGTGACGTTATGCGTCCGATAGCTTTTCGCACGAATACCATCCATCCCATTGGACTCAACACCATAACGGTTAATGCCTTTCACTTCATGACGAACACTTTTGGTGTGCAGATTGTTATCTTTGGTGCTTGTTCCACAACCCGTCAATCCGGCCATTACGAAGATTGCAGTAGACAAAGATAAGCTGATTGCTGTCGCCTTTTTGGCTGCTGGCATGTCTCATCCTCCAATTATGTTGGTTTTGGTCACAAGGATAGGATGCTCTTCTGCATGGACTGATATGCTGAAAGGATATGGAACAACAGCCTCCTTTATCTGGACTCCATGGGTTCTCTTCCACGTAAAAAAAGCGATGCTTGCACAACGTGCAGCACCGCTCTGTATAACCGCGTATATCCTGTTCAAGTGTGAACCTTCATTATCATGTTGAAGGGCCACTCACTTACTTGGATGAGGAATTCGCATCAGCATCATCTTCACTCATAGAAGAGGTTGCGTCTGATTCTGATTTTTGGATGGAATTCGGAAATTGTTCAGCTTCCTTCAGACTAGCTGCATCCATCGGATAAGCCCACTGACCGTCTGGTGTGACTACCCAGATCTGATCCGGTTTCGATGGAATAGTAAGCCCCCTGTACACATCTGTAACAGCCTCTCCATTAACGATCTGCTCAACGGATAAAGTAAAGCGTGGCACAGTGCCTTTCAGTTCAGAGGCTTTGCGCACATCCTCAGCTGTGGACAGGTTTTTAATTTTGCCAATCAGCGATACAGCATCGGTAGCTTCAACCGCTTCACCGTTAAGCGTCCACGTCTGCTCTGCCGCACCCTCCGCGGAGGAAGATTTGAGCATCCAGGTGGCTGCTTCACCTTCCCATTCCAGCGTAGTGACATTGGATTCATCCAGATTAAACGGAGTGGTATCCAGCAGATCCAGCCGTGATTTTTCTATATTGCTGATGGATTCCGTCTGTACTGCAACGACAGGCCCGGAGTCTACCCGCACATAACGAGCGTCATCTGCTGGCAGCTGGCCACCGATGCTCAATTTGATCTCACGGTTATCCTTTAATTGAATATCCAGCAGCGTTGCATCTGAACCCAATCCATACTTGTCGAGATCCTTCGGCTCTTCTTTTACAACCAGCTCCTGATCTGCACCACTTAAGGCATCAAGCCAGCTGCTAACCGTATACCCATTCAGAGGATAAGCCTTGGGTTCCACCATACGCCATACGCCATTCTTTAATTCCAATTGTGAAGATGAGGATGTTGAAGCACCTGATGTGTCTGTATGGTTATCATGAATCGTGATGGACTGAATATCGGCAGACTTAATCCCAAGTAACTTGACCTTCTCCGCTTCCTCTTCACGAAAATAATTTTGACTGGCCGCATAGACCCACCCGATAATCAAGACCAATAAGACTAGAATCGTTGGGACCCATTTTTTCATACGCGTCTGCGCCTCCACCATAAGAGTACACCTATCATAACAAAGATGAACGGGAATGCGACAATAGCCACGAAGAAAATGGTTCTGGCTTGTTCACCATCCAAATACGCCGTTTGATAACCGGATTGTACCCGTGGCCGGATCGTTACCCCATCTTCTTTTTCACTTAAATAATTGACGGTATTCAGAATAAAATCCCGATTTCCGCCGTTCGCTATTTCCGAGTCCTGCATGAAAATGGATGAGCCCAGAATAACTGCCTTCGGTTTGCCATCCGTTGTATCCGCCGCATATCCAAGCTCAACCGGGCCTTGAACGTCCTGATCCGGATCGTTGGATGTTTCGTTCTGCAATAAACCTGCAATGTTTGTCTCGCCATAACTGTCATTGGATGAATGAATGAGCGGCGACAAGGTGTATTTATCCTGCTCTTTGCTTGTCAAAGCAATGGACAGGGATAACATCGGATACAGTTTGCTTTCTGACAGTTTATCTGTGATGGCATGGGAACCATACTCTGGCACGACCCACAGTGGGCCCATTGTGCTGGCTTGCTGATTATCCACCATGACAGCATGCTCATCAACCACGCCATAATCTGTCATGAGTGCATCGATATTTTTCCAAGTCAATTTCATGTCCTCGTGAAAACCGAGAGATAACAGCAATTTACCTCCGTTACTCAGATATGTCCGAATGGCCTTAAGTTCAGTATCACTAATATCCCGCTGTGGCCCAATAATCGCGAGTACGTCCGCATCTTCTGGAACCTGACCTGCCTGATTCAGCTGAAGTTCTTCTGTCGTGATATTATTCTGTTCCAAAGATGAGCGCAGCGTAGTCAGTTGATCCAGGCCAAGCTCCTCATGTCCTGTCAGAAAGACCATCTTGTGCATCTCCGTGGAAGACAGGTTCATTAGCGCTTGTGTCAACTTTTCCTCACCCGTGAACTGGTACGATCCATCGCTTCCATCCCCGACAGCCGTGAATAGACTGGCGATATCAATGACTTTATGCTGATCTCCCTGTTCCAATACAATGGAGCTGCCTGTGATGCCATATTTGGAGGCCAGCGCAGGCTCCTGCGTCAGATTGTATTGCTTCATCTTCAGTTTGCTGTTGCGTTTCGTATATTCCTGAACCATATCCGATACTTCGCGGTTCAAGACCGTATTATTCGCATTTTCAACGGTTAACACCAGAATGTTGACGTCTTCTTTTACGTTTTTGATCGCGGTAAGAGACTGATCTGACAAGGTGTATTGTTTATTCGAGGTCAGATCCAGTTGGAAGCCGCCAAGCGAATTCAGAAACAGGGTCAGCAAAATAAAGATGCCAACCACCGCTACAGACAGCACGGTACTGTTGGTATGACTCAACCATTTTTTCATCTTCTCACCTCCACCGCTTCCGTTCCACAATTTGAATGCTTAACAGCAGAAACACACCTGAGAGCGTCACGTAATACAATATATCTGGGCCACTAAGTACACCCTTCGTGAAGCTGTCAAACCGGTTCGTCAGCGCAAACGGGTCCAGCCATTGCTGTAACGCAGATCCAGAATTGCCTGCAAATGAATCAAGCATCCACAATACGAGCAAAATAATAAAACCGGCTACCGCAGACACCATTTGGTGCTGAGATAACGTGGAAGCAAACAGTCCAATCGCCATCATACTGCCGCCCAGGAAAAAGAGACCCAGTGCAGACAACCAGACGGATGTCAGATCCAGTTCACCAAAGAAGGACATAATAAACGGGTACACTAGACTGCACAGAATAAGTACAACAAGAATGGCGAGGGACGCCAAATATTTACCAAAAATAATCTCGGTCACCCGTGCAGGTGAAGTCAACAAAAGTTCGTCCGTTCCCTGCCGGAATTCCTCTGCCACCAGTCGCATCGTCAGCAACGGCACCACAAACAGCAGCATGGATAACGTGTCTCCCAGCACCAGGCGATAATCCACAATGCTTGGCTGGTAATAGACAAAGCTGGAGTAGAACAGCAAACTTGTCATCAGTACATATACGGCAAAAGCGAAATACGACGTCGGTGACAGGAAGTATGCCTGCAGTTCTTTATTGCAAACCGCCATCATTCGTCTCATTTGGAACCCTCCCCTGTGTGGGAATCAGCTGAAGCGCTCTCGGACTTAGTTGATTGCTTCAGATCTGAAGTGGTTCCCAAATTGGCCTCTTCACCTGTCGCCTGATTGGCGATCTGCACTTTATCAGTTTCAGTCTCCAGCGTTGCCAGTTCCGCTTCGGATTCCGTTTCCGTTGTGGTCAGCTTCAGGAAAATCTGTTCCAGACTGAGATTTTCTTTCTTCATTTCCAGGATCGGCAAGCCTGCACCAGACAAAAGGTAGAACAATTCTTCCCGGAAATCATCGGAAGATTCGCCGGTAAGCAGCATTTTAACCGTATGAGCAGAACCGGTGGATACCTGTCCATCCGCTGCTGGAATAACTTCGCTCCGTACCTTCTCCCAAGGTGTCAGCACATTATGTAATTGCTGCTCTGTTGCCTTCACTTCAATGGATACCTTGAACCGGTCCCCCATCGCGGAACCAAAATGCTGCGGTGAACCGTCCAATACGAGCTGTCCCTGGTTAATAATTAACATGCGATTACACAGCGCGCTCACTTCCGGCAAAATATGTGTACTGAGCAGCACTGTATGATTCTCACCCAGTTCACGGATCAAATCCCGTATCTCCATAATCTGATTCGGATCAAGACCTGAAGTCGGCTCATCCAACACGAGCAAATCCGGTTTGTGAATAATGGCTCCAGCCAGACCCAGACGCTGCTTGTACCCTTTGGACAGCCCGCGCACCAGTTGCTTTTCACGGCCTTGAAGACCCAGCCTGCTCACCATCTCACTGATCCGCAGTTTCACTTCACGTGTCGGAACATCCCTGAGATTAGCGACGAATTTCAGATACGACTGTACCGTCATATCTGGATAAAGCGGCGGTGTCTCTGGCAGATAACCGATCTTGGAACGGACGCTCCTGCCCTGATCGTGCACCGATATGCCATCCACTGAAATGGAGCCTGCTGTTGGATGCAAATAGCCCGTAATCATTCGCATCGTTGTGGTTTTCCCGGCACCATTCGGTCCCAAAAATCCAACAATCTCACCGCGCTCCATTGTGAAATCCAGTTGATGCACGCCGCGCCGTCCATCAAATACCTTGCTTACCTGTTTCACTTCGAGCACATCATTCATCCTTTCCCGTTAAAATACCCGTGTGCCATCATCGCTTTCTTCTGATGGTCAACACGGGAAGTTCCTTGTATCTTACGTGCTGTAGCCTAAATGCAGCTTAAGGTCACTTAAAAGAAAGCTTAAAAATATGTGTCTAAAATGTGAACAACACTTCATTCACCCACACCCTGGACTCTGGGGCAACGTACCTTAGAATACAGGAGCATAAGCACCTGCACAAAAGTCAGAGGGTGAACCGTGTGAAAGTACTATTCACATTTTTTGTTCCAAGCGGCGGTGTAGATACGTTAAACCGATTGCGTACAGCCGTTCTGCAACGCCATGGCATCGAAGCGCATGTATTGTATCTGAACCCTGGCTCGGGAATGCAGAACAATACCAGCACGCCGGTCTTCACCACTTCCAGTGATGAGGAAATTCACAGTTTGATTCATCATCATCGTTATGATGCCATTATTGTTACCTCCGATATTGCCATGCCGGGCAGATTAAGAGCCCTCGGGTATAAAGGACGCATTATCTATGAAGCACAGGGGCTTGGGACGCGTGAACAGGCTCTGGAAACCATCCAGATGGGAGTACCTTATCTGCAAGCCCACTGTGATGCAGCGGTCATCCCTCCAACGGATCATTTACTGGAGCTGTTCATCCATATGTGTCCATGGCTTCACCGGTTTGTCATTCCCAATATGCTGGATACCAATACCTTTGCCCCAGTTTCGGTGGATACCCCTCCCTATCCGGTACTTGCATGGGTCGGGAGGCTCGAACACAACAAAAACTGGCGGGAATATTTGACGATATCCAGGAAAATCATTAAAAAAATTCCGAAAGCCAGACTATGGTTGTTCCACGATCCCACCTTGGCCAATCCAGAGGACGAGGTCATGTTTCGACACATGCTTGCGGAGTACGGGCTTGAAGATCGGATTGGCATCTTTATCAATGTTCCCCATTCCCAGATGCCTACATTCTACTCCATGGTGGCTGCTTCCGGAGGAATCATGCTGTCGACTTCGCTGCTTGAAGGGTTTGGATACGCCGTTGCTGAAGCCATCAGCTGCGGCTGCCCGGTACTCAGTACCGATTCGGATGGCGTAAGGTCCTTTATTACACATAACCAAACGGGAAAATTCTATCCGATTGGCAATGTGAATACCGCTGTATCAGAAGCAGTAGACCTTATGCGCAACAAAAAGCTGCGGGAATATATTCGCATTCAGGGCAGACAGCATATGGCCATCTCCTTCTCCCCTGACCGATACGCTGCTTCATTTCGGGAAATGATGACAGCCTTGAGCATTTTCTTTTAAATAAAACAAAAAGGCAGTTCAGAAAGATGCTCTGAACTGCCTAAAAATTAAATCAGCTTATTAGAATCAGTGTCCCATCATCATTGCAGGATCAGGCTGATCCCCTGTTTGAAGGGACTCTTCCTCCATCCGTTTGGGTTTACGCAGGATCAGACTGAGCAGACATCCAAACAAGGCAATGCACGCTGCCAGGAAGAAGGTGTCGTTAAAACCAGCCACTAATCCATTCACCATACCTGCTGCATCAGTTGCTCCAGCTGTATTGCTTGCAATATGGGAGGTCAGGAATCCGGTCAAGCCGGCAACTGCAAAGGATACAACCACTTGCTGTGCAGCAGCAGTAAGCGGGGTAACCCGACCTACCAGCTTACGTGGAGCAGCATTCAGTACATGCGTATTGAGTGGCATCATGGAAAAGCCCATACCCAATCCCATCATGACCAGACTGAGAATGATCAGACCAAGACCCGTTTCCGCGGTAATCGAAGACAGAATAAACAAGGCACCCGAGATGATACCCAGACCCACGAAAGCCAGCGGTCTTGCACCGATTTTATCAAATAATCGTCCACCAAGTGGCATACCCACACCCGAAGCCAGCGCCTGCGGGAGCAAAATGAGTCCTGTTTCCAGTGCAGTGTAGCCTTTAATTTGTTGCAGATAAAGTGGGATCAAAATCATCGCCCCGAACAAAGCGACTTGTGATACCCATGCCAGAATAATACCCCGTGTGAAATCAGAGGATTTGAACACCCGAAGTTCCAACAGCGGATTCTTGTGACGAAGCTCAACGATAATGAACAGGATCAGCGCCACGCCTCCGACAATCACACCTGTCAGTGTTGTTGCAGACGTCCAGCTTGTTCCGCCTTCACTTACACCGTATGCGAGCATCGAGAATGCGATTGGTGCCAGAATCATACCGAGCAGATCAAGTGCAGGCGTGCGTCCACGATCCGTATCCGGCAGGAATTTGATACATAGAATAAACGCGGCAATACCAATCGGCAGATTGATCAGGAAGATCCAGTGCCAGCTGAGTGATTCAATGAACCAACCCGATAATACCGGACCCAGCGCAGGGGCCAACAGCATGGGAATCCCGAGCATACCCATGATAGAACCTCTTCTTTCAGGAGGAGCCAGACGGAATACCATCGCCATACCAATCGGAGCAACCATGCCTCCGCCAAGTCCCTGGATGATACGGTAAATAATCAATTGTTCAGGAGATTGCGCGATCGAACATAATACTGAACCCAGAGTAAACATCGCGATCGTGAACAGAAATACTCTTTTGGCACCGAATCGGTCGGTCAACCATCCCGCCAGCGGAATAACGGCTGACAAAGCCAACGTGTATCCTGTAACCGTCCATTGAATGGTCTTCAGATCGGTCTCAAAATATTGAACCAGATTCGGAATCGCCACGTTGACCACCGTGCTGTCCAAGATGACCATAATCATCCCGACGATAATAGCCAGTAGCGGCAGAATAATCGTTTTAATCGAAAACTCCGCCGGGTTCTGAGGCACTGCTGTTTGTTGTTTCACTCTCTCCACTCTCTTTTCCGGCCTGGAGGCACTATCTATATATCCGCCTCTCCAGCGGCCTTATATTCACGACGTTTCAAACTTTTGTTTTAAACCGTCGTTTTAAACTCTTGTTTGAGCATAGGTTAATTCTAATGAAAATACCTTTGCTGTCAAGCTATTTTTTTGTTGGAAAACAGATCACGTATGTAAGACAAAAAATGGACCAGGTCTTCTCCTGCTCCACTTTTTGGTTAATCGCTCCTCATTATGGTGATCCTTTTTAATCTGCCAATTTGATCATCTGATGCTCCGAAAGTATACCCAGAGTCTGGCCTTGGTCACTTCTGCAGTACATGCGAATAATCAGATGATTGGGTGCAGAACTGTTGCTAATGATGCGCAGTTCGCACGGATCGGATGAGACCGTGAGATTATGAATAATGTGATTTCCCGTATCCGCCCCAATCCGACAAAAATAGCGATACAGCTCCCCTCGCGTGTGACTGATTCCCCCGACAAATATATCCACATCGTCATTCCCCACAAATGCCAATTCAATGTCCATATATCTCACCGGAACAACGGTTTGCAGCAGCTTTTCGTGAATCTCCAGCACATATGCGGCCACGGTATATCCCTCCTGTAGAGCAGTGTTGAACCTTACTCTAGATATGGTATGCCTGCTCTCGTCCATTGCTATTTGCAATCACCCATTTTAATCAATTCCACGGAAATGCCCACCCTTTCGTCTGCCTTTTTTCATAGACTAACAGGATAGAAGATCGGCCTGTGCAGGCCGTGACAAGGAGGTAACTATGAGAGTTCTGCTCGTGACCTATTGGGAGCTTACACAGATGGGTGGAATATGGACATATGTGAAACAGCTGGCTGACAGGCTAATGGCTCTTGGCGTAGAGGTGGATATTATGGGCACCAACGGAGCCAAAAATGAAGTGTACATTCGCAATCTCAATCGTTCTTTCTCCAAAGATAAGGTATGGCCCATGCTTCAAGCCAAACTTAATCCGACAGATTTGCCCCAGTTCACTGCCGATTCTCTCGTGGCTTATTATGAATTGAACAGGTATGCCTTTGAAATGGGAGCCGCCTATCTGGGCGTTGACCATTACGATGTCATCCATGCGCAAGATCCGGTAGCAGCCGTCGCGATGAGACGTATTTTAAACCGCAACACACCAATGGTAACCAGTTACCACGGAGCACTTGCGCGCGAAACTTTCTATGATGCTCAAAACACTGACCCGCAACTTACTCTAACTGCTTATTTACAATCCACACGCGGTCGTTACTTCACCTCTTTGGAAGAGCGTAGCGCTGCACAATCGGAGCTCATCTTGGTTTCCAGCCATTGGATTAAAAGCACACTGACCGAACTCCATGTTCCTGAGTGGAAATTCCGCTTGATTCCGTATGCTATTGATCTGCCAGCCTACCGCGCTCAAGCAGCGGTCAAGTTTCGTCAGCGTAAGCCAGCAGGCAAAAAAGTAATTGCTTATACAGGAAGGCTAGAGTATATCAAGGGAGTACACGTATTGATTAACGCGCTCTCCAGTCTGAAGAAAATCCGTTCGGATTGGGTCTGTTGGATTGCTGGTGAAGGGAATCTAAAAAATGAATTGTATGTGCAGGCCATGAAGGCAGGTATAGATTCTGATATCGTATTCTGGGGCAAACTGGCGAACATACCTTCGTTCCTGCGCCATGCCGACATTTATGTACAGCCCAGCTTACAGGATACGCAGCCCTTCTCCGTCACAGAGGCGCAACTTGCCGGACTGCCTGTCATTGTAAGCGGTACGGCAGGTATGCCCGAGATGGTCCAGCCTGAACATACCGGCTGGGTCGTGCCACCACAGGATGCAGAATCACTTGGCGCATTGTTAAATGCTCTTTTGCAAGATAAAGCCACCCGTACAAAGGTAGGCGCAGCAGCCAAAGCTTGGGCTGAGCAACATCGTTCGCTGGAAGAGATGGGATTGCGTACACTGCATGTCTACCAGGAAGCCATTCAGTTGGGAGGTCAGAGAATATGACATTACTTGTCCCCAGTGATTTGTATAATCGTTGGTTCTCCACCCCTGTGTCTACAACGCATATCGAGGTGGATTACGCTGTAATGAACGAATTAATGAGGAAGCTGCCCAAAGGGTATGTTTTCCCTGATCCGGCAACCATGCACGTTCTCACATCTGAGAAAAATTAGAGTCAATTAACTTAACAAACAAAATAAACAAGAGGATATTCGTTCGTGCCGCACTCCCTTAACGGCAACCGAATACCCTCTTTTTTGCGGCGGTTCATTGTCTATCATTCGCGCTTCCAAGACTTCTAGCCTCTACTTCCAGTAACCACCAACCTGCAGCAGATTGAGCAATATGGGCCGATGCTTAGCCTGGACAAGTTCCATCTCAGCTTTCAAAGCTTTGAAGTGTTTCTTGGTTCCCATCGATTCATGAACCCGATAACACATCAGAGGCTCATCGTAATAGAACAACTCATAGAGTGGAAAAAGACGAAGCCACATCTCATAGTCATGCGTGTAGCGAAATTCGGTGTCAAACATGCCGAACTTTCGAAATGCATCCATCTCAAGCATCACGGTGCAACCATTTATTGGGCAGCCTTCGGTCAGCACCTGAAGCATCTCCAGACGACTCCCTACTTCTGGTCTCACCGTGTCCATCCATTCGCTGTTCGCATCTACATAATGATAAGCCCCGTGACAGAACGAAGCCTTAACGTCAAGCATGAACTTCAGTTGTTTCTCTACCCGGTCCAGCAACATCACATCATCGGAGCTGAGCCAGACAAAGTAATCACCTGTCGCTCGCTTGATTCCCTCGTTTAACGCGGTTGCCGTTCCACCATTCTTTTTTCGAATATAGCGAATGCGATCCATGAATGGTTGAAGCCGCTCCACATGCTTCTTAGAGCCATCATCCACCACAATGACCTCAATATGCGGATACGTCTGGTGAATGGCGCTGTGCACAGCCTGATCAATGTACGCGCAATTATAAAAAGGAATGACAATTGATACTTTCGGCTCCATCCGGTCCTCCCCTTTCTCCGCGTGAATAATACCATTCTCCCTATTATATGAGGATTGCTTCTTGAGGTATCAGGCATCTGCTGCATAGCGACGTATAAATTACGCACATGGAGTATTTTGCATCAATCCAAAAAGCGGCTTTCAATCAGTAAGATCTAGATCGAAATGCTTATAAATAAAGAGGGCGTTATTCGGCCAGCTCGCGGCCTCCATAACCCCCACCAAAGTTCTTTACCCTCCCATGGCAGCGATCCGCTGCAACAAGGGCTCCCGATATCTGGACCATACCATGGAGGCCTCCCGGCCGATGGCATCCGAATGGCGTAACGTGCCCATTCCCCCATGCCGTCGATATGCCGTAAGCGATTCGTTCAGATATGGAAAACGGTGACCGTTCAGCAGAATACGCATCCATAGATCCAAATCATGCGTATAAGGCAACAGTTCATTAAACAAGCCCACTCCACTAAAGAGATCCTTGCGAATCATCACAGTACAGCCGTTCACCGGATTGCCGTATACGAAGAGGCGCAGCCAATCCGGTTCGGCCATCGGTTCTGCTCCCCCGTTTAACTTGGTCACCGCTGAGTGCTCATTAATGTAATTAAAGTTGGTATGTGAGATAAGCACATTCTCCCGTTGCATAAATTCAACCTGATGACGAATCTTATCCGGATATAAGAGGTCATCTGAACTCAGCCAGGCGATGTAGTCCCCGGAGGCATGACGGATGCCATGATTCAGAGCCGAAGCTGTGCCGCCATTACTTTTGCCAAGAACATAAATGTAGGGACGATAAGGCTTAAGCAGCTCTTCATACCGGGTAGATCCATCATTGACGATAATGATCTCCACATCGGTATATGTCTGGTTCAGTGCACTCTGGATCGCTTGAGGTACATAGGGATCATTGTAAAACGGAATGACAATGGACACGCTCGGATTCATGTAGTCGCCCTCCCCTGCTGAGTACGAACATCGCTCAGAATATCTCGAAGAGATTGGGTAAATGGAATCAGCGGCTGCCAGCCCAACTTGCGCAGTGCCGATAACTCCTCCTGATTTCTAGCCCCGTCCGGACCGGAAGAAGCTCCGTCCCAGCGTACCGGCACCTCCGCTTCGGTCATGGTTAGCAGCGTATCCGCAATTTCTCCGAGACTGCGCTCCGTGCCCGATACAACCGGATATACGTTTCCCGTTGTGCCTTGAACAAGCAAGGTTGCATAGGCCCGGACTGCGTCCCGCACATCTAGAAAATCACGGGTATTATCCCGGCCGGATAGACGAAAGGCCTCCGTCTTCCCCTGATGTTCACAAGCAACAATATGACGTGCCAGCAGCGAACATATGCCCGTTGAAGGGCCAGCCCCGATCAGATTTCCCGGCTCGGCCAGCATAATCTGCTGTCCAAACAGAGACATCCACGATAGAGATACCATTTCCTCTAATGCTTTGCTGAGACTATAGGGGTGCGGAGGCTGCGGTGGCCGACCGGGTTCGGGAGTATACTTTAATCGGGAACCCACAATAACGGTCCGTGCCGCCGGACAGCTTCTTAATGCATCCAGCAAATACAGAACAGCCATCACATTGGTTTCAAGCACCAGCAGCGGATCGGACCACGAATCAGGCACGGAATTTTTGCCTGCAAGATGCAGCACATAATCCGGTTTCACCTCTTCAATCAGATGACGGACTTGCTGTTTATCATTAAGATCACAGACATGTACAGCCACGCCATCGCCAAACGAATGTATACCTGCCCGCCTGACCACTGCTGCAACCGCCGCACCGACTGTCTTGAAATAAGCAACCGCATGCCGTCCAGTGAAGCCAGAAGCACCTGTGATCAGTACTTTTTTGCCTGTTAGCTCTGCTCCATCCATAATGCCAGCTCCTTCAGCATCGTAGAATAATCCGGAAGGTCTGTCTTCACATCCTCACGTGTGGAAACTAACGTGCGATCCTGCACAACGCTATCATCAGGTACAACAACAACATCCTGTTTATTCCATGTCTGTTTGAACAGCACAAGCAGATCATGCTTGCTTACAGGCACCGGATGAGCCAGATGGATTAGACCACTGACTGGCGATGCCAGATAATGATCTACCCATTTGGCCAGTTCAAGGGTAGTTACTCCATTCCAGAAGACGCGTGTATACCCGCCAACCTCACCTGTGCAGGACATGAACCAATGCATCAGACCAATGCCGCCTTTCCGAATTTCGGGTCCTATAATGGACGTACGGATCGTCAGATGCCCGGCATCATGGACTTCACCGAGTGCTTTCGTGATTGCATAGGCCGATGTTCCATCGGTAACATCATCCTCCCGGTACGCCCCCCGGTCCCCACTAAACACACAATCTGTACTGATGTGAATCAAACGTGCACCGATCGTGTCAGCGACCCGCCGCAAACGATGCGGCAGAAATCCATTAATATGATAAGCGGTAATTTTGTCTTCATCTGCAAAGCTGTTCAAAACACCCACCGCGTTAACGATGACATCCGGGTGCACCGCCTCCACCAGACGGTCGACCATAAAGCAATCATTTACATCCAGCAATAGACCGTTAGGATCAGACACATCCCGGGTAGTATAGAAGACGCTGTGAACGCCTTGACGGCGGAAATAGTCGACCAAAATATGGCCGGCCATTCCGTTTCCCCCAAGTATCATCAACTTCATGACAGAAATCCTCCACGTTTCAGAATGTCACGAATCTCCTGTTTGTTCATTAGCTGATGCTCGGAACTGAAGCTGCTGAAGGATACTGGAGGACAGTTCGTATAATGCTCCTTCAACCCCGGTATGCCGAGTGTAGGCAAAATCACCAAGTATTGCTCATCGTATACCACTGTGGTCATACTCTCGAATTCACTCATCAGAATCTCGTGAATCTTCTCGCCAGGCCGAGTGCCACGCTCCACAATGGAGACATTCTCTACACCCGAATCCTCAATCAGTACTTCTGCCAGGTCTACGATTTTGCACGTTGGCATCGTCATGACAAAAATCTCACCACCGACACTTTCCACCGAAGCTTTGAACAGCAATGTGATCGCATCTTTCAGCGTGAGAAAGAATCGAGTCATTTTCATATCCGTGATGGACACTTGACCTTTGGATCGAATCTGATTTTTGAATAAGTGTACAACACTGCCGTTTGTTCCAAGTACATTCCCACCACGTACGGTTACAAACCGCGTATTGCTATGAAGCAAATTGGCATATACGATCAACTTCTCACCAATCGCTTTCGTCATGCCATAGAAGTTGGATGGATTGGCAGCCTTGTCGGTTGAGATATATATGACCTTTTCCACCTGATTTTCAATCGCAGCCTCGATGACATTCTGTGTGCCGATCACATTGGTTTTGAGAGCTTCATACGGTTGATCTTCACACACCGGCACATGCTTGAGCGCTGCGAGATGAAATACATAATCCACATGCTGACATGCAACGGTTAAGGCATCCTTGTCTCGAATATCACCAATGCGAAAATGAAGACGCGGGTCCTCGAATTCACGACTCATTGCCACCTGGCTGGACTCATTCCGGGAGTAAACAATAATCTCCTTAGGCTGCTGGGGCAGCAGTTGAGCCACAAGTTCATAACCCCATGATCCCGTACCGCCAGTCACGAGTATACGCTTATTTTCAAACATGCAATTTCCCTCCAAGCAGAAATTTGACCACTTTACTGGATACATCGGTTGCTTTGTAGCCTTGTGGACAATCCCAGTCGTTTGACATTTCGATCATGACTTTCACACAGCCCGCAATACGCTCCGCATCCAAACCTGAGACCACGTTGCTGCCGCAATCCACCGTCTCCGGTCGCTCTGTCGTGCGACGCATGGTTACCGTAGGCACCCCCATGATGCAGCACTCCTCCTGTACGGTACCACTGTCCGTAAGTGCACAGCGTGCATGTCGTTCCAGCATCACGAAGTCGAAAAAACCGAATGGTTCGTGAAATTCCACCAGCGGGTGCATCTCCAGTTGCAGATGCTCGGCGATTCGAATAGCCGTTCGAGGGTGAATGCTGCATATGACTCGCATGGCATGTTCTTCAGCAACCTGGTTCAAGCCTTTCATGATTTCCAGCAAATGAGGAGGATGATCCACATTCTCCGCCCGATGGGCCGTTACCAAAAAATATTGCCCGGACTTCAGCTTCAATTTCTTCAGTATTTTGCTGGAATTCACCTGTGCGTCGTAGTGACGCATTACTTCATAGATCGGGTTGCCTGTCAGCACAATTCGGCGACTGGGCACCCCTTCATTAACCAGATGTTTCTTACTCTGTTCGGTGTACGGCATGTTAATCGTGGAAATGGCGTCGATAACCCTGCGATTTTTCTCTTCGGGCACATCCAGGTCAAAGCATCGATTGCCTGCTTCCATATGAATGACGGGTATGCCCATCCGTTCAGCCAGAACAGCACATAATGCACTGTTCGTATCACCGAGCAGCAGCACTTTATCCGGTTTCTCCTGATTTAATAAATCCTCCATTTGCGTAAACATCGAGGATAACTGTCGACCTAACGAGGCCGCTTCATCCTGAAGGACGTAGTCCGGCGCCCGCAAGCCCATTTCCTTGAAGAAAAGACCGCTGAGACTTTCCGTGAAGTTCTGTCCCGTGTGTACCAGAATATGTTTGGACGCGTACTGGTCCAGCTTGGAAATGATCAGACTGAGCCGTATAATTTCAGGTCGCGTACCCAGCACCGTCATGATCTTCATCGTAATCCCTGCCTTCATCGTCTATTGGATAATCTCCGGCGTGCCCGGCTTCGTTTGGTTTTGCCAGGCGTACGTTTGCGAACAATTGGTTGCCCCACGCGCACACGTTGTTTCTTCTTTTTGCTTGCCTTCAGCTTCCTTCCGCCTATTCCCGTTCCTCGTTGTTTCATTCGGTTACGAACCCTGCTGCGGTGGGTTGAATGCGGGGAACGACTTCGTCCCGTTCTGTGGCCTGAGCGATGTTCTGTTCCTTCATGAACAGGCTGACCTATGGCAAGCGGAGGCAAGGGCGAGATTGGCAGCGCCTGAATCACAGTCAATGGGAACAATCGTGCCCGAACCGAAGCCGGTTCCAGAATCAGCACGGTTCGCAAACGGCCCTCACCCCATGCGTACACAGGACCATTAGGAGGCTGAATGTACGGAAACCATCCAGGAAAACGCATCAACCACTGTGTCACCATCGTATGCAGCTTTGCCCTGTAGGTTTCAATGCCGTACAGCTTTTCCGCTTCTGTCCGATTACGCCAACCGGTGTCTGAGGCCAGTTCAGGATCATTCAGCAGGGTTGTTGCCAGAGTAGCAAGTGCCTGGGAATCCCCGGCCGGGGCCAAAAAAGCACCACTGCCTACCGATTCCAGCAATTCCTCGAGTCCGCCCTGGGCAAAAGCGATAACCGGTTTGGCGAAATAAAGCCCCTCCAGCGCAGTCATGCCGAATCCTTCTTTGACCATGCTCGGAATGATCACCATATCCATGGCCGTATAGGCCGGAGATACGTTTTCCTCAAACGGCGTAAAGGTAAATCTTCGATAATAACCGGATTTTTTCACCCGGGATACACATTCGTCATAGTACTTTTTGTCCGCTGATGTACCAATAATCCAGAAGCGACAGCGCGGATGGGTTTCACACAATTGCAGAGCCATATCTACAAAAGGTTTTAGACCTTTGGCATCATATATGAAGGAAGAGATGTAACCGATACAGATCTGCGATGGCTTGAAACCAATCTCTTTGCGTTTGCGTTCCCTCAAGTGCACCCATCGTTCGGGGTCCGGCAAGGCCGGGTCCCAGGTTGGGGAGATCACGGTCAACTTGGCACTCATGCCGGCTTGCTTGAAGGGTGCTGCTGCACTTTCGGATATGCCTATGATCCAGTCGGAGTAACGTCCAATCATCTGCACAGCTTCGTTGGTATGTTCATTCAACTGAATAATTTCGGTAATCTTCCAGATCACCGGAATTTGCAATGACTTCGCTGCTACGGCAGGCATTACATTAACACAGGTATTCGTCAACACCAGATCAGGTGCAGTCTCCCGGATGAGGGAGACCACGTCCTGATATGCCGGATTATGGCGAAGCTGTTCTGCATCTGTTGCAATCCCCCGGTAAGGTGTGTACACACCGTGAAGCATCGGCAGGAAGCATACTTTGACCTGAATATCGAACCTCCGTGCAAGTCCGGCAAGCTTTCCTTCCTGAGGAACCACGAGTACACAATCGAAGATGGAACCCATCTCTCTCATAAAATGAAGCAACAGCTTCTCCGCTCCCGTAATGCTGCGGGTGTTGCACACATGGGAAAACAACATGAGCTTGGGTTTAGTCGCCATGGCTGCACGGACCCTGAATACGAATATGCAGGGTTCTGTGCACACCTCCTTCCGGTCAGGATTAAGGGAATATAATGCTTAACATTTCGTTGATTCTTTTGCCATACGTGTGATCCTTTAATGTCCGTTCCAGCCCTCGAAGTGCAATCTCGCGGCGCTCTTTCTCATGAGTGAGATAGTATTCAACCTTATCCAGCAGCTCCTGAGGGGAAGAGTAGGTCTCGATTTCTACACCTGGTTTATAGAAACGTGCCAAGTCATCCCGTGCATCGGTCAATTGAAGGGTTGTAGAAGCGGCAATTTCAAATGTTCTTGGATTCGGGGAGGCTGGTAGAATTTTGACATGGTTGTTGTTAACGGAATCATCTTCGTGGGAGCGGTGCAGGTTGATGACAATTTTGGTGCCGTTATAGACATCGTTCGTTTCCTGCGGACTCATCCAGCGACCCAATTCGATCTTCTCACCGTAAGCAGCATAGTCGGGCAGGCGATCCCACCAGATACCATTAAATACGGTATTGTGTGACATCAGCTGTGCCATGATCGGATTGAAGAAGTACACCCGGTTCCAGTAGGCCGAACCGATAAAGCTGACGTCCCGGTGTAATGGAGAAGGTGTGGTGATCGGGAAGTAATGGTTAGTGAATGCAGCAAAGGGCAGGTAGTGAACAGAAGGGCAGCCGTTTTGTCGATACAATTCAACACAGTTCAGTTCCAATGTAAATACATGATCGAAATGGTGTACTCTTTCCAGTGTCATATCCGTATAGTACGGATCATCCGTGAGCCAAATTGCCGTCTGAATGCCTGCTTGGCGGATCGCATCCAGATGTTCCAGCGGAATATCCATGCCATCCAGCACAAGCACCAGGTCCGGGCGGGTTTGCAGTGCAATTTCGGATACAGGCTGACGCGGATCGGAAAGAGTTACCTGGGCAACCATGCCCTGCAATGTTGCCATGACGGCTTCGTCCAGTGGGGAATATGGGAATCCTTTACCCGAAGATACATAAAGTACGTGAAGCTGCCGGAAAGGCAAGGGTTCCTGTGCACAATTGACGATATAGTTGGCACGGCCGCGCAAATACCCTTCTTCCTTGCCCGCATCATATCCGGCATGCTGCCCGTTTTTGCGTGCTTGGTCAGCCAGACTGAGCACTGGTACATGAGTCTTTCTCGTTTTACGGTGTTTGAGAGACATACCGCCACTCCTTTTATTTTTGGGATAGGGTTCTCTAACTCTGCCTAAACGGTGCTGTCCTGCAGAAAGAGACTTACACGTGCTCCAGCAGCTGAGCGATACGACGGGTGAATGTATGCTGGTTCAACGTGGTGAGCAGCCCGCGCCAGGCTAGGGCTCGCCGCTCCTCTTCATGTTGCAGATAATATTTGATTTTGTGCTGAAGTTCAGCCGCGGTTGTAAAGGTCTCGATGTCATATCCAGGCCGGTAGTAGCGTGGCAGATCATGCCGTGCATCCGTAATCTGCATCGTGCCACAGGCGCTGATCTCATACGTCCGCGGATTAATGGAATGACCTTGGAGGTGATGCGTATTGCGATTGTCTTCCCCGTTCTCGCAAGTCCGGTGAACGTTAATCACGATTTTGGCGCCATTGTAATAATCGACTGTCGCTCCCGGATCAATCCAGCCATCGTGGATGAATCGGCCCAGAATGTCATAGCGTTTCAGACGGTTCCACTGGCTGCCAGCAATGAATACCTTTTTGTCCGCCAGAAAAGGAGCCAGCTCGTCGAACAGTGCAATTCGGTTCCAGAATCCGGTGCCGATAAAACAAATGTCATACTGATGCTGCGGTGCCGTACGCCTTGGTTGAAACATCCCCGGGTTCACTGCCAGCGGCATATAGATCACCCGACCCGCACCATGTGCAGTATAGAACGGCACGGCCGCTTCCTCATGTGTGAACACAACATCATAATGCTGGCAAATGCTTGTCGTATCTTCGGTAAAATACGGGTCATCCACAAACCATACTGCTGTTCGAATTCCCAGCCCTTTTATGCCATTCACCTGTTCCAGATGATCGGGAGGAAATACGTGTAGTCCATTCATAACCAGCACCAGATCGGGCCTATGCTGGCTGGCTTCCTGCAGCATGTTTGCCGGCGATCCGACAACACATTCACGAACAGATTGCTGCAAGGCTCCAATGACGCCTTCATCGATGGCATCGAATCCCTGCGGAATGTACAGCACCTTCATATTCCGCACGGTCGGCTCAAACAGCTGCACTCGCTCCATCATTGCCTGACAGCCGCCAAATCTGCGGCCTTCTGCATACCCGCCACGGTAAGCCGTCTCCGCTTCTGTAGGCGGTCGGTGTCGTCGTTTTGCCACATCCTTCACCCTGTCTTCCTTCAGGAGATATCACTTTCAGATTCTCCCCGTGATTGGTGTTCCCTCTAAAGGATATGCCCCGGGGTCAGATGCATCATGGACGGGTGTCCTGCAAGGCGCAAAATTGGCGTCTGCCCTCCACATCCGCCTGCACGGGCATGTCCGCTTTTGCGGTGATACAAATAACCCGGAGGGATCTTTCCCCCCGGGTTATCGTTGTACACTGGACATGCATCTATAGTCATCCGAAAATGTACACCTATTCTGCTATTGCGCTTTGTAAGCCAATTGATGTCCGTCCTCGAATCCCTTGGCGAAACCCGCGTTGAATCCCTCGTTGTACGCCTCGTTGTACCCCTGGCTGTAGGCGCTGTCCGGGTTCGGATCGGTAGGGGTAGCCGGGACGAACGGTTGTGCAGGCTTCAGACTCCGGTGCCGTCGTACCGCACGTTTCTTTTTTTTAAGCCACGCACTGCGTCCTTTGAGGGTACGTTTGTGCAGTACACGTTTGCCTTTGAGCGCACGCAGTTTACGGAGTTTACGCAGACGGGCCCCGCGAGCAAGCAGCGCTCTTTTGGTTCTCAGACGTATTTTTTTCTTCTTTAACATGTCAACATTCCTCCTGTATATTCCGGACTATGCGTATTGCATATCCAGGATCTTTGAGCCATGGCACACCAGGCTCCCCATGCTGGATTCGGGCCAATGGAATCCCCGTAACCATCCGTGACATCTCTTCTTGATAACGGCTCAGCAAACGAATGTTCTCAGCCAGACTGCGGGCGGATACTTCCGAGTGGGCAGACACGCTGGCCACACTGTCCAGAATGCGGGCGAGCGCCTGCTGACTGTGTGCAATGGACTCAATGAGGGACAGTTTCGCTTCCTGCTCACGCCGCAACAGACTCATTTTCCGAGATCCCCCATATCCATACCGCCAAACATGCCACCATCCATGCCGCCTTCTTCACCATCGTTCTGCACCATGATAGCCTTCAGGTTGTTGCATAATCCGGTTTCCATTCGGGTCAATCCTTCCAGTATTTCCACCAGCTGATCATGCATTTTGAGAGGCTCTGCCACCTGATCGCTATGCGTCAGAAAAGCCTCACCATTCAAATGATTTAACGCCCAGTTCCTTACCTTCTCGGCTTCAATCGCCTTGGCCTCCAAAATGAGGGCAATATTCCACTGCATCTTGGCGGCTGCATCCAGCATCAGTATGAGACTTTGTTCTCTGCTCATGTCCATTCACCCGCCTTCCGGGCTTATTCTTCCTCTTGACTCGCCATCTCCCGCATCACCTGGGTCAGCGTTTCGGCTACGGCTTCTTCCAGGTCTGCCAGGCCTCCCAAATAGGAGATGATGCTTTTGTTGATTTGTCCCGAGCTATCCAGCAGACCGTCAACGCCATCCAGCTCCGGTTCAATATCCGGCAAATGATTGATGATTTCAGACATGCGCACAGCGACTTGACGTTTGGCATCCAGTACACGCGCAACCTGCTGGTGAGAATGTGCAATATGTGTGAGTATTTCATCGATTTTGCTCTGCATGGTCCTCCTCCTTACCGTCACGGCCTGCTTCACCCATAGAAAAACCCGGCCTATCAGCATTTGCCTGCTACAGCATATGCCGGGCCGGGATCGTCAGTTACTCCAGCTTGCGCCTATATCGTCAGATGACGTAACTCCAATCGGATGAGTAACGGCTGAGGAATTGGCGAGTACGTTCCTGTTTGGGCCGCACAAATACGTCCTCCGGTGTCCCTTCTTCCACTACGGAACCCCCATCCATGAATACAACTCGATTCGCCACCTCGCGGGCAAAACCCATTTCATGGGTGACAACAATCATGGTGATGCCTTCCTGGGCAATCGATCGAATGACCGACAGCACCTCACCTACAAGTTCTGGATCAAGCGCCGAGGTTGGTTCATCGAACAGAATGACCTCTGGATTCAGTGCCAGCGCCCGAGCAATGCCTACCCGCTGCTGCTGTCCACCTGACAGCATGCTGGGATACTCATTGATTTTGGCGGACAGACCTACTTGTTCAAGTACACGCAAGGCTCGTTCACGAGCATCGGCTTTGGACATTTTCTGGGCGATGATTAACCCTTCCGTTACGTTATCCAGCACTGTTTTATGTTTGAACAGGTTATAATGCTGGAACACCATCGCCGTTTTTCGCCGCAACTGCACAATGTCATGTTTACGGGCATACTTACAGTCTACGGTTAATCCGCTGATCTGTACCTTGCCCTCATCGGCACGTTCAAGAAAATTCACACAGCGCAGCAATGTCGTTTTGCCGGACCCGCTCGGTCCAAGAATAGCAACAACATCCCCCTGCTCCACAGTCAGATCAATACCTTTCAACACTTCCTGCTGACCAAAAGATTTGTGTATATTCGTCAGTGATATCATGACACTCCTCCTTTGCTGTACACGGCAACTCTGCGTTCCAGCAAAGCTGTAATCCGTTCGACAATCACCGTCAGACCCCAATAGATCAATGCGGCAGCAATGAAAGCCTCCAGAAATTTCAGACTAACCGAAGCCACCACGTCCGCTTTCCCGAGAATATCCATCTGTGATACGGTAAATGCAAGTGTTGATCCATGCAGGAAACCAACAAACATGCTGCACAGATTCGGCAGAACCGCACCCACCGCCTGCGGTAAAATAATGCGTCTCATTGCCTGGGAGGTACTCATGCCCACGGCATGTGCAGCTTCCATCTGCCCGGTATCCACTGCAAGAATACCGGAACGAATAATCTCCGACATATAAGATCCCGCAGTCAACGAGAAGGCAATGAGCACGAACACCAGAATCGGGATGGAAGAAGACTGAAAGGCCCAGCCGTACCTGGCAGCCAGCTTGTCGATGATCAACGGAATCCCGTAATAGATTAGAAACAAGTGCATCAGCATCGGTGTCCCCCGAAAAAACGAAACATAGAAATCAGCGATCCGGTAGACCCAGGGAACCTTATAGATTCGGATTAAAGCAGTAGCCAGACCAATGCCGAAGCCTGCGATCAACGGTACAATCGTAATGACGAGTGTCAGTGGCAATGCCTTTAGAATCTGGAAGAAAGAGGTGTAGATAAAGTTGAAATCAATAGACATGCGCTCACCCCGCTATTCGTTTCAGGCGTTCAGCTCTTACCGCTGGCCCGCGGACTTCCTTCTTACGTTCGTGACGCTGGAGTCTGCGTTCTGCGAGAGCAAACCCTTTTTCAAGTACAAGCACGATAACATAGTAGACAACCGACAGACTGATATACACTTCAAGAGCATGCGATGTAGCCGAGATCAGGGTTTGGCCCCTGCCCACCATGTCCATGACCCCAATCGAAAAAGCAAGTGACGTATCCTTTAACGAGCCAATCAACGTATTCGCCATATTCGGAAAAGCAACAATGAGTGCCTGCGGGACCACAATGCGCCGAAAAGACTGAAACGTGGTCAAGCCCGCAGCATAAGCTGCTTCCGTCTGGCCCTTGTCCACACTGCGCACAGCTCCGCGAAAGATTTCGGCAAAGGACGCTGCATCACTTAGCGCATAAGTCACGATGACGAATACCAGCGGATCGGTCCTGGATAGATCGACTCCTATTGGCTTGAGCAGTTCGGGTAATCCGTAATAGACCAGAAACAACTTGATGAGAATCGGTGTGCCCCGCATGAAAGAGACATACAGGGTAGCGAGCTGGCTCAGCACCGGAATCCGGTATAACCTCGGAACCGCCAGAAGCACACCGCCCACCAGACCGAGCACAATGGAACCACCCAGTACAATCAGTGTAATATGCAAATATCGCAGCAGTTCAGGGATGAAATCCAGAACCAATGACAGATCGAATGATTTACCCATAACTGTCGCTCACCTTTCTCAACGAACTATTCCTCAACCGTGTAATCGGCTCCCAGCCACTCTGTGCTCAATTTGCTCAATGTCCCATCTTCCTTGATTGATTTGAGCGCTTCATCCACTTTAGTTTTGAGCTCTTCCTCATCCTTGTTCAGAATGAAATACACTTTGGAGTTGGAGAGAGCTTCTCCGACAGTTTTCAACTGTGCATCCACCACTTTATTCTGATAATCGATGGCAAACTGCGTGCTGATGGTTGCATCCACCCGCCCTGTTTTGATCTGGGTATTCGTATCTTCCCCTGCTCCGGAATACACAATGTCAATGGCGTTACCGTTCGCTGCATTCCATTTCTCAGCCAGTACAGCCGCATTACTCGTCGCGCCAACAATCAGTTTTTTACCTTTCAGATCCTCGATGGATTTTACATCCTGGTTTTTCTCGCTTACAACGATTTTATTAGGAAAAATGTTATATGCCTCGTCATTAAAGAGGAACTTGGCCTGTCTCTCTTCATTCACTTCCATCTGGTGAGCGATCAGGTCTATTTTCTTCGTTTCAAGACTGAGCAGCAGATTTTTGAATTCCATTGTACTGAACTCAAATTCATATTCTGGCAATCGTTTATCAATCTCGCGGATCAGCTCTACATCGTAGCCCGTCAGCTTGCCATTCTCATCAATAAAGCAAACATTAGGGAATTGAGTGCCTGTACCCACAATGATCTTCTTTACTTTATCCTGACCGGACGCAGATGCGGAATTCGATTCATTCGATGCATTGCCTGAACTGCAACCCGCCAGTACCGCCAACATAGTAATGAACAGCAATGCTGTCCGAAATTTCTGAATCCCCCAGTGATTAACCATTCCCGATCTCCTCCACAGGCTGTCATTTCAGCCAATATGATGTGTACTCCCATTCCTCATTTTTGATTTAACTAACCATTCACACTTGTATAGTCGGAATTAGGTTGAACAAAGAATAGCACTGGATGTCATGCCCAGGCAATATATATGCTAATAGGACATCCTGATAACGTTATAGAACTTCTCTATGCTTCACCCGTTCCCTGATCCAAAAGTAAACCAAAAGAAGCGATCCTCCGACGGGGCTGGGGATCGCTTCTTCAATTATAGATCATATTAAATTCAATTACGCATCTATCTGCGACTAGCCCATTTAATTTTACGAGCTACTTCTATACGCTGCAGTTGCAACAGTCCGATTCGTTCTTCAAACTTCTTGCGTTCATCCGTTGAATGGGCCGCGTGAATCTGGTGGCAGAGACCTGTCAGTTTGCTGTTGATATAATCAAATCTCATCCATAATTCTTCTTCAGGTGTGCGCTGCTCCGCTTCCGGCTGAAATATTTTGAGCTGGTGGATAAGGGACTGCTGCCATTCCTGATCCTCGATTTGGATGGCAAAATGCAAAAGATCCAGATAGTCGTCGATTTGCAACGATATACCGAAATCAGATTTCGTATTCATTAGTCGTCTCTCCTTATTTCAGTTCTTGGCTGGAATCAGTTAGTTCTATTTTACAGGATAGAGCATGGTTTAGGCGAGTCCTGAAACGAGTAAAATTGGAAAAAGTTTTGTCATTTTGACATATAGAAGCTTTCGATGGACTTATAGACAGATCTGATTCGAGAATTATATTCCAACCCTGAATTTCATGATAAAATAACACCAAAATATTTAAACCAACTTAACAGGTTGGAATAGTTAATTTTCATAGAAGGGATTGATCGATCATGACCGAACAATACCGATTGGCTACACTTGAAGATGCCGAACAATTGCAGGCTGTTACCGTTGATGCCTATGAGACAATTCGAGCCCTGAACATTCCTTTTCCAGCCGGACACGCTACACTGGAAGTCATCCAGAATAATATTGTACAGCATGAATGCTATATTCTTGAAAAAGGGGGAGAAATCATTGCCACGGTTACCCTTGATCGAGCCGAAGATGAACAGCGGAAAGCCATCAGCCCCTATCCTTTCATCCGCTGGTTCGCGGTAAATCCGGCCCATAAAAGCCAGGGTTACGGCTCCAAACTACTGGATTGGGTAGAGCAACATATCATTCTGCAAAAGCTTGATGCTCCTGCCGTATTTCTGGCAACAGCGACTCGCCATCCCTGGCTTGCTCCCATGTATGAACGGCGGGGATATGAACCTTTTCATCATAAAACGGTACAGACACCTGAACGACAGGAAGAGATTGTATTTATGATCAAAACGCTGGACCCTGCCCGTTATAAGACACCTTCTGTTCAAACAGGCTGAACAAAAATCGGCTGGATGAACGTAAACATACATGATATCCCATATATGCGGCCTGCGCAAATGAAAACCCGCTCCGAGGAAAGATTCCTTGAGCGGGTTTTTTGAATGCTAATGCTAATGCTAATCCTTATCGCTTTCACTTTAAATAGCCCACATCATGCCTTTCCGTCGCGGGGCTGTCTGGTTAAGAGCAGCATGATAAACGAAATGATAATAATAGAGCCGGTCCACATCCAGGCCATCGTCTGATTGCCCGAATCCACAGCAACATAGATTGCAGTGGGTACGGTTTGCGTTTTGCCCGGAATATTACCTGCGATCATGAGCGTAGCCCCGAATTCCCCCAGTGCACGCGCGAAACCCAGGATGAATGCCGTCATCAACGCTCTCCCTGCAAGCGGAAGTGAGATATGACGAAATACCTGCCATTCATTCGCTCCGATGGAGCGGCCTGCATCTTCCAGATCCTTATCAATCCCGCTAAAACCGGATTTCATCGTCTGATATACCAATGGGAACGCAACCACCACCGAGGCAATCACAGCTGCCCACCAAGAGAAAATGACAGGTGCGGAGAAGATGGCTTCAATCCACCGTCCGAGCAGGCTCTTACGCCCCAGTAACACGAGCAATATAAATCCGACCACAGTCGGCGGAAGCACCAGTGGGAGCATAAATGCCGTTTCCAGAAAAATTTTGCCACGGAACGAGGTACGCGACATCTTCCAGGCCACAGCGATGCCAAACACTGCTGCGATCACACTGGACAACAGCGCAACTTGAAGGGAAAGACGAACCGGTGGCCAGAATACCGCCCAGTCTATTGCGCTCACATTCATTCCGGAATGGAGAACCCGTACTTGGCAAATACATCAAGCACTTCAGGCGTTTGCAAATACGTGTAGAATTGTTCTGCTTCTGTCCGGTACTTCGTACCTTCAATAATCCCTACTGGATAATTGGCAGGTGTATAGCTTTTCTTGTCCACTTCAAATGCAATTTTCACCTGATCAGAAGTGAGCGCATCCGTTTTGTACACAAATCCCGCATCCGCATTGCTTGTTTCTACATATTGCAGAACCTGTCTGACATCCTTGCCTTGTACAAGCTTACCTTCCAACTGATCCCATAGTTTGGCATTGGTCAATGCTTCCTTAGCATAGGT
Organism: Paenibacillus sp. E222; assembly: GCF_013401555.1. Classification (NCBI taxonomy): domain Bacteria; kingdom Bacillati; phylum Bacillota; class Bacilli; order Caryophanales; family Paenibacillaceae; genus Paenibacillus; species Paenibacillus sp. E222. The sequence continues at coordinate 2,599,441 of NZ_CP058552.1, read as the reverse complement.
TCCCGCAGGCACACTTTCCGGTATACCAATCGCTACGGTTTGGATGGAATCCGCCGTCAGATCCTTCTCGCTTGTTACGGTATCTGAACTGTCCGCTGGAATTATGGCTACCAATGAATTTTGCAGCAAATTCTTCTGATCACCGGAGGCAATCAGTTTCTCATCCACGAGCGCGTTCATATTTTTGGTCGCAGCCGATACAAAAACATCTGCTGGCGCGCCTTGTTCAATTTGCTGTTGCAATGCACCGGATGCACCAAAGTTGAAGTTAAGCTCCACATTGGGATTCGCAGCTTCAAAATTCGTTTCAATTTCCTTCATGGCATCCGTCAGACTGGCTGCCGCTGAGATCGTTAGCTCCACCTTTTCCTGAGGATCTGTTGCCCCGGACGTTGAACTCTCACCTGATGTCGCTGGTGTTGAACCGGTTTGTTCCATTGCTGTGGATGTATCTTTACTGTCCGTACTTGCACCGCAACCGGCTAATACAAGAGCCAGTCCAAGTGACATACTCCCCAACACATATCCAATACTCTTTTTCATCCACTTCTCCCCCGATGTTATGTTTAGTTATAACTAGATATAATTAATTATATTTCATTATACATAAGATCATTGAAATAGGAAGGTAGTCTTTGAAGCATTCGTTGAAGGGCAAGCCATCTATAGCTGAATTATGTTGGTCGAGTTTATCCCCTCTGGCTGTTAATGGTATAGTACAAGAGACGCCAGCGTTTATCTGGGACGATGAGCGTTGATGAACGAATATAGTTTAAAATCTGAATATATATGTTCAACTAACATTTACACCATAACGGAGAGGACAGAAATAATCTGAAGAAGCGAAGCTACAAGCTTTCTGAAAGAAAGCTACTTCGAAAGCATACACTTCGCCTACAAGCTTTCTGAAAGAAAGCTACATCGGAAGCATACGCTATCCCCGGATTTCCCCTTTTGATAAAGGGATCAAAGAAATCTGGGGATAACAGCGATCGGAAGATTGTTCTGTCATTGGAGTGCCAGTGTAAATATCCATTAGTTGAGGTTATATAGTTATGATCTGTACCTTGAAGGAGGATCTTCACTGATGACGGAGGAGCAATCCTATACCACCGAAGAAATATCCAAGCTACTCAAAATATCTAAACTGACGGTCTACGATCTAATCAAAAAGGGAGACCTCGTCGCGTATCGCGTCGGTAAACAAATGCGAGTGGACGCCACCGATCTGGAAGCGTATAAACAGCGCTCCAAGCAGCTTCAATCGCCAGCGCACCGGGCCGCTGTGGATTCAGTTCTCCCCGCTGAATCTTATTCCGGGACGGAAAATGATCCGACGACTCCCCATGCCGTTCATTCCGCTGCAAATACTTCGCCTCTATCCAGAGAGACATTCGCAGCTCCAACCTCCATGGCGGGCAACCCTTCGGCAGCGCATTCGGCACGTCATCTGGTCATTACGGGACAAGATGTCAGCCTCGATATTCTCATGCGACATATGGAGAAGCAAACTCGGGATATTCGTCCGCTGCGTTCGTTCATGGGCAGTCTCGACGGCTTGATCTCCATGTACCGTGGGGAGTCCGATCTGGTCAGCACCCATCTGCTGGATGGAGATACAGGGGAGTATAATCTGCCCTACATTCGCAAAATCCTGATTGGCTGGTCGTATGTCGTCGTGAATCTGCTGACACGACCTGCTGGGCTGTACGTTCAACGTGGTAATCCGCGCGGCTTGCAGAACTGGACAGATCTGAAGCAGCCTGAGCTGCGATTGGCTAACCGGGAGAAAGGTTCGGGTGCACGTGTATTGCTGGATGAACAATTGCGTCTGCATGGTATCCCTGCTTCCCATCTGATTGGATATGACGTGGAAGAAACCAGTCATATGGGTGTAGCTGCCAAGGTCAGTTCCGGTGAAGCCGATGTAGGAATCGGCAGCGAGAAGGCTGCACGACTTGTCGGTCAGGTTGATTTTATTCCACTTGTTCAGGAACGTTATGATCTGGTAATGCTGAAGAAACAAGGGAACGAAGGGTGGATCGAATCGGTACTGCGCATTCTGCAATCTCCGGAATTCAGGCAGGAACTGCAATCATTTGAAGGGTATGATGTATCCCGAACGGGTGAAATTTTGTACGAAGTCTAGCGCAATGGTGCCTAAATCGCTCATAGAATCACAAAAAAACAGAAGAACCGCCGCTGAAGCTCTGACGGTGGTTCTTCTGTTTACTCTTCATTTTGTAATGTGATATAAAATGAAATGAATTCCTTAGCCCTCATACTATCGTTATCTCGACTTGTCATATACGATACGAGCTACGGCATCATGCTGATGAATGGACTCTTCATTTTTGCAATCTACCTTAAATTTATTTACCCAATGCTTCTCATACAGATCTGCCGCCACCAGCCGGACGATGTCTTCCACAAACCGCGGATTCTCATATGCACGTTCCGTGACCCGTTTCTCATCAGGCCTTTTGAGTATGGGGTAAAGACAGCTGCTTGCATTGGATTCGGCCACATTCAGCAATTCTTCCTTCCAATAGCCCGGCAGCGCTTCTCCCGGGTTGGCTTGCACCTGGATACGCAATAACCCCCGCTGGTTGTGCGCGCTATATTCGCTGATCTCCTTCGAGCATGGGCATAACGTCGTGACCTGTATATGTAAACCTGTTCTCAGAACAGGGGATTTTCCAGTTTCCCAGATCACATGAACCGTAGCCAAAGAATGATTGAGTCCAGACAAACCGGTTACGGGCGCGGTTCGTTCGTAGAACCAGGGATAGGTCACTTTCAGCTCTGCCTTCGCCTGATTCATCTGTTCGGCCATCCGCTGCGTCAGCGCAACCAGATCCGGAATCCGGTCACTTAACCCTTCTCCGCGACTGTGCTGAAGCTGCTCCATCAAGCGGCTCATGTTAATGCCTTTTGATTCGCGATCCAGCGAAGTCGTCAGCCGGAACGTTCCGATGCTGGACAATCGAACGGGATCTTTGGCCGAAATGACATCCAAAGGATACTTCACCTGATCAATACCGACTTGCTGCAGCTCAAATAGAAAATCATTTTTGCTATTCTGCAAATCTTGCATCTCTTCTTTCCGTACAGGCTTATCTCCCTGTATCGGATCAATGGAGCCGAATAACCGCAAGCGCTCAGCTTTATCCGGCATGATAAAAGAATCGTTCACTACTCGGCTAATCCTGCTATTCTGTTGTACCTTTTGCATTGCAAACCCTCCCTCCAGCACATATTTGCGTTAAAAACCACGCATTCAGCGCCAGAACAGACCCGCTTCGTCCCGCTCAACCTGCTCCAGCAGATCTTCAAAATCCGGACAAGGCTCAATAACGTCTACCACATTCCAGCTGCTGTGTTCGTCTTTGGCATATACCTTCCACTGATTCTCTTCCCAGTAAAATCGGGCAATATGCAGTTTGTCCCACTGATATCGTTCTTCAGCGGGTCTTTCCTCGGTCAAAATCAGTTCATTATCATTCATCTCATACGTTAATTTCACCATGGTGCGCAGTGGTGCCGGGACCTTCTCATGGATATAACCGTTCATCACCGATTGAATTCTCCGAATGGTAAACGAGTCCAGCATGGAGATCACACCCTTTCATCAACATCGTTATGCAATCCAGTTCCATAGCCATGCCAGTATAAATGCACTGCCCAGTGATGTTACGAGCTGTTTGCCTGCCAGTTGCATGCCAAAGACTGTTCCCAACTCCTTGCGAATGGTCCACATCGTCACCAGACATGCCGTTAACGTTGAAGCCAGGTACACAAGAATAAACAGCTGTCCGCCGCTCAAGTCTTCAACGAAGGAGCCCTGATCCTGATTCAGCACCAACAACCCGTCTTTTCGCAAAATGGAAAACAACATACCGCCCGCGGTATCACCCGGCAGACGAAAGATCGCAAGTGCCGGCGTCAACGCGCCAGTCAGGGCAGAAAGTACCCCCGTCTGCTCCAGCAGTGTGGCCACCACACAAATACCGATGAAAATAGGCATCGCCTGCACGAGAAACTGTTTCATGACAGACCGAACACGCCAGCTTACAGAGTGCCATGATGGCTTTTGCAGAAATGTACGGTTGGCATGTAACGGGAGCGTGTCATCCAGCCGATTTCGATTCCACAGACGTGTATGAAGTGCGCCTGCAAGTACAAGTACAAGCATATAAGGAAAGAACAGCCACGGCTTGCCGCCGGAACTGAATATGGATAGAGAAGCTCCAATCTGGTAGCTGCATGCAGAACCGAAGGAGATCATTGAAACACAGGCCTTTCGTGTACAGGAGCTGCAGGTACGGCTCTGGAACACAGCCACAACATTGCATCCAAAACCACTGAGGACTGGAATCAGATCTTTGCCGTTCAAGCCGATTTTGCGCATCCACCCATCCAGCGAGTCGGTAATCCGATCTTTTAGTCCACTTTCCTCCGTTACTGCCACACTGACCCCAATCAGGAATACGACCGGAAATGCCCATATAAACGAATACAAGCCCAGACTAATTATGCCGTAATCTCCAAGCATTATCGCCTGCAGCGGATTCCATAATCCCACAGTCATGCGATAGAGCGGTTCAAGAATCCAGGCATCTGCAAGTGGTTGTATCCAGCCGGAGAACAGATAGGCCACATACACTGGTGCTGCAAATAGTAATACCAATGCGGCCAAAGCCACAAAACGTCCCCAAACCGTATGCTCAAACATCGTTGTCTGCGGTTCGATCACAGGCGATTCAGGAGGTGATGCGAGCTCCAGATGCCTCTTCATGGGTCTGGCGGCAACAATCGCTCGGCATATCAGATCTTGGGCGTTTCCATCCATTTCCCTTGTATTGAGCGGCAGAACAGAAATGCCCAGACCTTTGCGGTAATAGTCAACCTGAGCCGATAATCCGGGACCACACTTGTCGGCAAACGTAAGCACCAGTACAGCATTTTTGCCTGTGACATCCAGCATGCCGAGCAGTAAAGGCAGTTCCTGCACCACATCCGTGCCGCGGACGACCAAGATCACTGTATCACCGGCTGCGAGCTGTTTTAACGTCAGCATGGTCGTGACACTATCATCCTTCATCCGGATTCCAGGTGTGTCGAGCAGTTCAAGCTGGTGCTCAAGCAGCTCCGCCCTGCGGACGGTTACCGTGGAGCCCCGAACATTGGATTCCTCGCCTGTATCTCTGCCCGTAAGTCCTCGAAACAGAGCCGATTTGCCCGCGGATTCGAAGCCAACCAGCACCACTTTACGAAGCTCTTCAGGCTGCTCCACAACCGAATTCAGCATGTGCAGTCTTCACCGCAGCAGGACAGATCATCAAGAAACATGCCTTCTTTGCGATAGGTTTCCAGCGGAGCCAGATCCAGCCCAAGTCTCTCACCCATGGCCTGGGCCACCACCGCAAAGCGCTGTCTGAATTTATAAATGAAGCAAAATTGGAGTTGACCATGCATGACCTGGGGTCCAGTAATGAACAGGCCGGGGGCAATCGTCGATTCATCCGCCGCTCCCAATTGCAGCTGACCTTCCTTGCTCCGCTCGACGAGATTCTCAATCAGGTGCAGACTGCTGCGGAACCCGGTCGCCAGAACAGGAGGCTGCCCCGTCTTGAGCAAGCGGGACTCTCCGGAATCGTTCTCGCAATAGAGAACATAACCACCTGGTTCATCCGGTTCAATCCATTTGACCTCATAACCTTGCATCAAGTGTATTCGCTTATCCATCATTGCCGCGCGCAGGCGATCCTTCGTATAGGGGCTTAGCTCCACACTGGGATCACTGCTGCCCTTGGCGAGTCCTCGTCCGTTTCGGTCGATTACCGTTACGTTTTTCCCCAGTTTACTCAGGTGAATGGCTGCATCCACACCGCTCTCATAGCCACCAACGATGACACATTCTTCTCCCTGAACCGCCGTCCAGCTGGAAAACAAACTGCTGTGCACACCATACTCAGCCCCAGGAAACAGGTCCAGTCTCGGATATTGAAATTCACCTGCTGCCCAGATGACAAAGCGTGTGCGCAGTTGTCCATTGGATGTCACGACCCGGAAGCCATTCTCCTCCGGAATAACCTCGGAAACATCTAATCCCGTTTGCACAGGCAATTTCTTGTACTGGCTCACCACCTGCAAATATTTCGCGTACTCCAGGCCTGTCGGATGTTCTGTTCCCAGTGTGTACGCCGGAGACGTATTCAAAGCCACCGCGTTCAGATCCATCATGCCGTAGGCATTACTTGTGAACGAAGGGGTGATCAGACGCATTTCCTCCGGCCACGCCAGAAAAGTTGCCCCCACCTCACTGCGTTCCAGCACGGTAAAACGAGGCATTCCCAGATCCTGCAGGACAGAGGCCATGCCGATCCCGGCTGGCCCCCCTCCAACAATTACACAATCATAATCAAATACATCATGCATGCGTCTTACCAGCTTGACTTCGTGACGCCCGGAATTTGCCCTTGATGAGCCAGCTCACGGAATACAATCCGCGAAACCTTGAACTTGCGCAAATATCCTCTCGGGCGGCCTGTCAGTTCGCAGCGATTTTTCAATCGGGTCGGAGAAGCATTGCGCGGCAGTTTCTGCAGCGCTTCATAATCCCCTTTTTCTTTCAGTTCCCGGCGCAGCTCCGCATATTTCGCTACGATTGCCTGACGTTGTTTTTCACGTACCACTTTTGATTTTTTGGCCACGGTTTACAGCTCCTTTTATAAATTAGTTTTTATACGGCTTCAACTGGCCACGGCAGAGGATTGTCGAAATGTCCCCAGTCGGCCTGCATTTCTTCATCACTGAGCAGACATTGGTCCAGTTCTTCTTCAATGATGGCGCGCTCCATTTCAATCCCGATCATGACCAGCTCAGTCTGACGGTCTCCCCACTGTGCATCCCACTTTTCCAGTACATCTGGCTCTGTACGCAAAATTTCTTCCTTGTCCGCTTCCGGTAATGCCGCAACCCAATGCCCGGCAGGGCCAAACTGAATCGACGATCCCGCCTGACTCAGACTTGCAGCCAAATCCCCCTCAGCCGCGAGCCAGACCAGCCCTTTGGCACGCACCACTTCTTCCGGCCAGTAGCTCATGAATTCAGCCAGACGAGAAGGGTGGAATGGTTTACGACGACGATACACGAAGGAGCCAATACCGTATTCCTCGGTCTCCGGTGTATGTGATTCCTTCTCCAGCTCCTGAATCCATCCGGCGGACATGCTTGCTTTCTCGAAGTCAAAAAGACCTGTATTTAAAATTCCAGACGGGTTGACCTGTCCGTTCACAGTCCGAATGATTTTGGCATTAGGCTGAAGCTTGCGGATGACACCTTCAAGCTTGTTCAGCTCCACGTCATCGACCAGATCACATTTGTTCAGCAGCAGGACATCACATGTCTCAATCTGATCAATCAGCAGGTCCACAACATCGCGGGTATCTTCCTCACCCGTGGCCTGGTTCCGATCCAGCAGGCTCTGTCCTGAGGCAAAATCATGCCAGAATCGATGGGCATCCACAACGGTTACCAGACAATCCAGCTTTGCCAGACTTGTCAGATCAATACCCGACTCCTCGTCGGCATATGTAAAAGTCTGCGCTACCGGCACAGGCTCACTGATGCCTGTGGATTCAATCAGGATATAATCAAACCTGCCTTCATTCACCAGCTTCTCAATCTCCTGCATCAGATCATCTCGCAAGGTGCAGCAGATGCAGCCATTGGACAGCTCCACCAGCTTTTCTTCGGTGCGTGACAATGTCGCCTCACCCTTCACCAGAGCGGCATCAATGTTCACCTCACTCATGTCATTAACGATGACCGCGACCTTGAGCCCCTGTCGATTGTGCAGTACGTGATTAAGAACGGTGGTTTTACCTGAACCGAGGTAACCGCTAAGAACAGTTACCGGAACCTGCTTTTGTGTCATGTGTATCTACTCCTTATGGTTGTGGTCAATAAACTTTCGACCTTAATAGTAATTTTTACGATTAACAACAATGACTATAATCCTGTTGCACGCTGTTGTCAAATCATTTTTTTGTTTTTCTCGCGCGAGGTGGCCGCTTTGGTCACGGATCGTCTTCCGATCGCTGTTGTCTCCAAATTTCTTTAATTTAGTCTCTCAAAGGTTAGAAATTCGGAGACAAAGGCGAACGCTACCGCTTCTTCAGATCGATTCCGTTCCCTACGCTACTGCCGCAAACCCCAGCAAAAAAAAGGCCTATGGCCAACCTCCTGCAGCTTCGCATCATAATGATACAATTCCAGAAAAGTCAGTCCATACGCCTTTAATTTTTTTCTTATAGATGGGATACAATTACGTCATCACCACAGATTTAACCCTATTGCCTGCTTCCATCCGTTGCCTGAAAGCCACGACGAGAATCATGGCCGCAACGGATAGCAGCGTGCAGATCGTAAACATGGTTGAATACGAGCTTATTTGTACAATTAGCCCCATCGCAAGCCCGCCCAGTGAGAAGCCCAGATCATACGAGGACATGAAAATGCCCATCAGTACATATCGGGAATCGGTCGGCAGCACAAATGACAAATACGTGGTTAATGTCGGGTACAGCAAGGCCACGGCAAACCCACTGAACACCGCAGACAGGTATACCATCGGACCGATCGTCTCCGACAGAGCAAGCAGCTGGGTTCCCAGTGCCGCACATAACAGCAGCCCCGCCATCAGCCACGTATTCCAGCTGCCGTCGGAAGGGATTTTTTTACGCAGAATGAATCTGCACAAGATGACGACCAATCCCTGGATAGTTAAGAACACCCCCGCGCTCGCCTTCCCGGTCGATACCAAATACAACGGAAGAAAGGTCGCCGTGGCTCCAAATACACATGAAGCAAACAGCATAACTATGCTGCTAATCAACAGTGGTGTGCTGCGCCAGATGCCGCCGAATGACCGCACCATATCCCCGAGCGTATACGATTTATTCTGTACCGTGCTTCGGGGCAAGTCCACGTTATAGCCGATCAGGAGTGGAAGAGCCGCCAAACCGATCATTAGCATAGTAAACCAGATGTCGCTGGCATTTTCCCAGATCTGGATAGCGAGTATGGGAATGACCAGAGACGGGACCATCGTAAAAAGGGTATACATGGACAATCCCTGAGCCCGGTCCTTATCCTCCAGCTTTTCGACAATGCCCGCCTGCATGGTCATGGAAAAGAACGCCGTAGCTACACCTTGCAGCGCCCGCAGCCACAAATACGCCTCCACACCAAAACCAACAAACAGCAGCAGTGTTGCGGCATGCAAAATCAACAGCCACTGCATCACACGCAGCGGGCCATAACGTCCCAGAAGCTGCGCTGCAAAAGGCCTTAGAAGCATACACGTAAACATGTAAGCCCCCATCATCAGGCCAATCTCGGCCTGGTTCAATCCTGCAGCTTCACTCCGCAAAGGGAGAATAATCGTCAAAGCCGAATTGGCGGCAAAAAATAAAAAGGCCAACAGATAAAACCGGATAAATGAAAAGGATACCGGGTTTAGTTTGCCGTTCGCCGTTACAGATGACTCCAAACCGTTACCCCACTTTCTTCTGGCAGTTAACCCACAGACATATCTGTGACGGGTTTTCTTCGTTGATAGGCAAAAGCAATCATTACCGCCCCTAGGATAGCACAAATCATGTACATATACGAATAGGAGGATAAATCAGCGACCGGTCCCATCAACACACCGCCCAGAGATACGCCCAGATCTGCTGTCGCAATGAATAAACCAATTAACACATTCCGATTCAACTGCGGCAGCACAAAGGATAAATAGGTGGTTAACGTTGGATAGAGAATGGATTGAGCGATCCCCATCAAGATGGCCCCCACATACAAAAGGACAGCTCCTCCTGTGATTGCCCAGCTCACACATAGTGCGGCTATTGCCAACAGCAGCATCGTTCCCATGATAAAAGGTGCGTGCCACCTGCCATCGGAGGGGATTTTTTTACGTAACAATATCCGGGTGAGCACCACAGTTCCTGCCTGAAGCATCAGATAGACACCCGCATTGCCGCTTGGCAATTGACTGGCGTATAGCGGAATAAAGGTCGTGATAGCACCAAACACAATGGAAGCACTTAGCATCAGTACACTGCATCTAAACAAGAATGGATTTTGCACCAATTGACGAAAGGATTGAAGCATGCTTACGCGCTGCTCCGATGGATTTTCAGCAGGATGCTGCTCCCTGCTCTTGTCCATTTTGGCGGTATATCCGAAGACGCCTGTGCAGATCGCAATACCGATCAGAACCACTGTAAAATAATCCATCCCGCCTGTCTGCCAAATCCCTAGCGCCAGGACAGGTCCCACAATGCCGGGAATATAACTGAACAACGAATAATAGGAAATGCCCTGGGAACGGTCTTTCTCCGGCAGGGCATCAATAATGCCAATCTGCAGCGCCATGGAAAAGAAAGCGGTTGATACCCCCTGTAAAATACGAGCGAGCAGATAGCCTCCAAGCCCTGTAAACGTGTATAAAATCAGGGCAAATCCATTGATAATCAGAATAAAACGAAGGACTTTGATCGGTCCGCGCTTTTGAATGATGTGACCTGCCCATGGTCTGAAAAACATGGTTGTGAACATATAGGCGCCCATAATCAGCCCGATGGTTGTACTGCTCGCCCCCAGGGATTCACCCTGTAAAGGAATAATGACATTAAGAATTGCATTTGCACTAAAATACAGAAGAACCAGGATGTACAAACGCAGAAACGGCCATGACATCGCTCCACTCATCCCTGATCCTCCCCCTGAAACGTAATTAAATAGGTTAATAATCTCCTCGCATAATCGGACTGAACATGCTTCAGCTGCTCAATAGGCACCATTTCCTCAATCTGACCGTCCCTGAAAATAATAACTCTATCGCAAATATAAGCTGCTGCCTGAATATCATGCGTAATGAACACATAGCTCATCTGATAAAATTGCTTTAATTCTTTTAACAATCGCAGCACCTGAATCTGCACAGACACGTCCAGAGAACTGATGGCTTCATCGAATACAATGCATCGGGGTTCAGTCGATATGGCTCTCGCAATACATACTCTCTGAGCCTCTCCACCGGATAGTTCATGCGGATATTTGAGCCTGTAGGACGAGTCTAATCCCACTTGATGCAGCAGCGTATCCACCTTGATTTGCATACCCGGCTCCACTTTTTTTTGAGCTTTCAAAGGCTCCATGATGGCTTCCTCCACCGTAAGAAACGGATTAATGGAGGACGTATAATTTTGAAATACGGCACTGATGCTGCCCCTTCTCACGCGGCGATCATTCACGTTTTTCCCCTCAAATAAAATACGCCCGCGATCCGGCTTCTCGATGCCCAGGATCAGACGCCCCAACGTGGACTTGCCGCTCCCACTTTCGCCGATGATGCCGAGACATTCGCCATGCTGGCATTCAAATGAAACTTTTTTCAATATCTTCTGTCTTTGTTTGGAGAATAATCCGCCTTGTTTATAGGACTTTTCGATCCCATCCACCTTGAGCATCTGTATCCCCTCCCTGCATCAGTTTCCTGAAATGATTGCTCAGCTCCAGCCGGGTGGAAACCAAATATTGCGTATAGTCATGCTTCGGCTTCGTAAAAACAGAACGAATATGCCCACTTTCCACAATGGCACCGTCTTTCATGACCATCACTTCATCTGCAATCTTCTGGACCACACCGAGGTCATGGGATATAAACAGCATGGAACAACCCATTCGCTCGCGCAGTCGAATCAATTGTTCAACCACTTCATATTGAGAGATCGTATCCAGCGCCGTTGTCGGTTCATCCGCAATGATCAGATCCGGCTCCAGCACAAGTGCCAATGCAATCATAATGCGCTGCAACATGCCCCCGGATAGCTGATGTGGATATTGATTCAGGATTTCCTGCGGATTCTTTAACATGACACTTTCCATGGCGCTCATGATCTTCCGTTCGCTTTCTTTGTTGCTCCAGTCAAAATGCGTCTGTAGCGTCTCCCGGATATGGACACCGATTACACAAGAAGGGTCAAACGCACTCATGCCATTTTGCAGAATCATACACAGGTTTTTGCCTCTTCTTCGTCTCATCTCTTGTTCAGAAAGCCGGCCCATGTCCTCGTCTTTGAAGAGAATCGTTCCGGATTGGCGAATCCAGGGTTTATTCAAACGCATAATGGACCTGCATGTGACGGACTTGCCACTTCCGCTTTCTCCGACAATCGCCAGACAGCTTCCTTGTTTGACCTGAAATGAACTGTTATGAATAATGACCTTGTCCGTATGGGCGTCCCAGATCTTCAAATGTTTAACCTCTACGATATTCATAAACGGCTTTTCCCACCTCTTTTTTACGAAGCTTACCTTGGGAAGTCATTAATTTGGGGTCCAACGCGACCTGAAGTGCATCCGATAAAAAATTAAAGGCCGACACCACAATCACAATGGCTAGTCCAGGTGCCAGCATTAACTCCGGTCTGGAGAACATGACTTCCCTTGTCTCATTCAACATCATCCCCCATTCGGCATGAGGGGCCTGAATTCCCAAACCCAGAAAAGAAAGTCCCGAGATCTGCAGCATCATCGAACACATGGAACCACTGGCAATCACCGCAATATCGGCAAATGTTACCGGAACGATATGCTTGGTTATAATTCTGAAGCTGCCAATGCCAGAGGCTTTGGCGAATTTCACATACTCCATCTCGGAGAACTGCATCACGGATGTGCGAATAACGCGGGCAAACCACGCCCATTTCATGACTACAAACGCGATCAGAATATGTTCAAGTCCCGCACCCAAAATACCGACCACCGCCAGTGTCATGACGTATCCCGGGAAAGACAGCATGACATCACAAAGTCTCATGATCCAGGCATCTGTCTTCCCCTTGAAGTACCCCGCGATAAATCCGACAACAGCTCCGACCAGAACAGATATCATCAGGGCAACCAAAACCCATAGCACACTGGGACGAATACCATAAATGAGTCTGGATAACACACATCTGCCCAAGTGATCATTTCCTAGCCAATAACTCCAGGAGGAGGAAGCATATCGAAGCTTCATATTCACTTCCTCCGGGTCATGGGGTGCACACAACGGGGCAAATACGCCCACAGCAATAATGATCACAATAACAGCGAGCGATGTCATCGCAAGCTTGTCTTTACTCAAATTTCTTAATAATCGCATTAGAGATCCTTTCTTAATCGGGGATTCATCGCCGCATTGATCACGTCAGAAATCGTATTAAACAGCACAAAGGTTACGGCCAAAATAAGAACATACGCCTGAATAATCGGGAAATCCCGATTGAGGATGGACCGTACGCTCAACCTCCCAAGTCCCGGCCAGGCGAACACATTTTCAATCACAACGGTACTGCCGAGCACGATGGGGATCGCCATGCAAAATATGGATACCGCCACTTGCAGCGAATTTCGCAAAATATGCAGGGTCACCTTCCGCTCAGTTAAGCCGCTTGCCCTTCCATAGAGCACGTAATCCTCATTCATGTTGCTTAACATGGAACTCCGGACTGTCCTAAAATAAATGCCTGTATAACTCACCGTGATTACAATCACCGGCAAAATGTAGCTTTTCAACGAATCCATTCCGCTCGTAGGCAACAAGTCCAGCTTGACGGAAAAAGTCGAGATCATGATGGCTGCGAGCCAGTAAGATGGCATGGCGGTCAGGACAAACGAGAGGCCTCTCACCGATTTATCAACGGCTTTCCCTTCTCTCATGGCACAGATCACACCCAGCAGAATGGAGAATCCAATAATGAACACCGATGATACCAGCGTTAATTTTAATGTGTTCAGGAATGCAGGACCAATCAGGGACAACACCGGTTCACCGGATACATACGAGCTGCCAAAATCCAACTGCATACAGGCCATCAACCAATTCACATACTGAATAACGAACGGTTTATCGAACCCCAATGCTTCATTCGTTTGGGCGATTAATTCATCCGTGATCTGAGGAACCTCCTGTGCCTGTAATACAACTACGGCGGGGTCCAGGGGCGAAAGATTAATGAGTACAAACGTTATCAATGAAATGACGAACAGCAAGGGTATGGCGAGAAATATCCGTTTGACTATATAACTTCCCATATCCATCCCCGCTCTATTTAAATTTCATTTGCTCAAATGGCAATTCATATTGCGTCTGTTTGAATGAGATGCCATCCAGATTTTGGGGAGCCACGACTGTAACCCGCCCATTGGTGATCGGAATAAATACCGCTTCATCATGGACTATTTTCATAATATCGGCGTACAGGGATTGGCGGGATGCCTCATCTGTAGAAACCATGACTTCATCAATTTTCTTATATAGTTCATCCGCCTGAGCTATGCCGCTTGTTGTATGTTTATAGGCGGAATCCGAGGTAAACGCTGAAATGGTGCTCTGTGGATCGTACGCCAGTCCCCAGGTTTGATTAAACAGCAGATCATATTCCCCGGTTGCCCTTCTGTTCGCGATGGAAGTGGATTCCTCACCAACAATCTCCAGCTGAATTCCTAATCCTTTTAAGGCATGCTGGATCAATTCCGCCTGTGTTTTTTGCGAAGATGAATTGCTGTCATAATACAAGGTCAGAGCTAATGGCTGACCGTTCTTCGTTCTCACTGTCTTACCGTTTGTTAATGCCCAACCTGCTGTCTCCAAAAGCTCTTTCGCGGTCTCGGGATTATACTCCCGCTTCTTCAATTCAACATGGGCATAATTAACGTTCGACGAGAATAAGGTGTCCGCTACGGTCTGCGTTCCGTTAAAAATGTCATTGCTGATCGTTTCCCGATCAATGGCAACCCATATCGCTTCACGAACAGCCGTTTCGTGGACAGGATTATCCATCTTGCTGCTATTGGCTACGATCATATTCGTATTCATTGCTTCGCTTCGGACCACTTGAAAATCACCCGAGTCAGCCAATTGATTCATGGCTTCAACATCAATGCTGTCGGCACCCCGATCATCGGTGAAGATAAAGTTGATTTCGCCCTTCTGTAATGCCAGCAATGTCGTTTCCCCTGCCGGGAGAACCTTGGACGTAATTTTTTGGATCTCAGGTGCGCCGCCCCAGTATTCTTCATTGGCTTCAAATGTCGCATTCTCATCGATTTTATGTCCTGTCAGCTTGTAGGGCCCTGTGCCGTGATAGCCGCTTACCCCGTCCTTTGTGCCACCATTCGTAAAATCCTTGGGTGATATAAATACGTATGGTCTGGTCATGGACAGCTCCACCAGAGCTGGATAATAGGGCTCGGAAAGCACCAGTTCAAATGTGTATTCATCCATAACTTTTGTACTTACAATTTTGGTGGACAGCTTGATCCAGGCATGTTTTTCGGCATTCGCCTGAACTGCATCGATATTCTGTTTGACCGCCTCGGCGTTAAACGGTTCACCATCATGGAATTTCACATCCTGTCGCAAATGGAACGTATACGTTTTCCCGTCTTCGGCAATCTCCCACGATTCTGCCAGTAATGGCTTGATTCCATCGACCGTGTTTTCGACCAGGGATTCATAAACCATCCCTTGTGCGGGCATGGAACCGGTGTATAAATGAGGATTCATATCATTAATATCCTTGGCGGATGCATAAATGAGTTCCGACTTGACCTCGCTATTCGCAGACTCCGTTGTTGTCCCCTTATCCTGCCCGCATCCTGCGAGCACGGTAATAACAGACAATAACAGCAACATTAAACCAAAAGCACTACCCTTTTTCACAACATTTCCTCCTGATAATAAAAGATATATATAAGTTCACTTCGAAAATGTTACATCGTGCTACTCCGATTGCAGTACCATCTTCCGATCGCTCTTATCCCCTAGATTGAGATATAATTAAACCTCGGTGTTCGCCAGCCCAGTGCAGATCATCCGAATGTCCTCATAGAAGGATTGAACGACAAATGCATTGGATAGATGCTGATCCGGGTGAGCGCGAGCGATCTCTTGAATTTTCGCCTCATAGGTGGCAATAAACGAATCGATGGTTGGGCAGCTTACCTGCAAATATCTCGCAATGCCCTGAATGATTTTGATTCGGTAATAATCCTCCTTGGGCATTCTGGGAATGTCCAACGCTCCATCCTGATTGACAAACATTTTTCTGAAGGGAACGGCCGAAAAGTCAAAATACTTGCCCTCGGGGTTGGGCTCCGAAAAGGGATCAATCAACAACGAGGTGTACCGTATGTATAATAAGTACTCTTGATGAATGTCCTGCAACTGATTGAAGTTCTCTATATCGTGGCGTGATAAACTCTCCATTCGTACCGGATAATTATCATCCGTCATGAATTGAAGCAGATTGACACCCTGAATACGGAGTCTATCCGTGATCGTCATCATTTCGTTCCACTGTGTCCGCATGTCCCGAATCAAATATTGGGTTACAGGACCTTCGGGGTAAATTTTATATACATATTTCCGAGTGTCTGATACACCGAAGATAGCATCCAATGAGAAGTCATTCATGAACAATGGCGGGTGTACATATAAAGAAATATTTCTCGTTTCCGCCTCGAGTGCAGATGGCAAAACTTCCAGCACAATACCCAATCGCTCGTACATCCTGCACAGTCTGCCCACATGCTCAGAGGGCGTTGAAGTAGAACCGATATAGACCTTTTTCTTCACTCCAGTTGTGATGACATGATTGGACGGTTGGTCGTTCATCCATCGGGTATCCCCCAAATAGGTAGAGAAACTGATCACTTCCGTATCCGCATGCAGCTGCCTCACATAATGACTTACCAGCAGGTTGGAGCCAAAGGTTGGAGAGACCAAAATCATGCATTTCACTTGTTTGATGAAGTTATCCTTCATTTGCTTCAATACATCGATATAAGCATCGGTTGTCACGGCGAAAATAAGCGTATCCCATTCGCCTTCAATGGCCTCATATCCCTGAAACACCTGATCGACGAAGCATTCACCTGCCAACGGTCGATGCTTTTCATTTTGAATGCTTGCTCCAATGAATCCGTCGCTCTGCCGAACTGCTTCATAAAAAGATTGTGAGCGCACCGATTCTCTTCCCGCTATGCCTACGGTGCAACTGAATTCCTGTTTGAGCGTTACTGCCATCTGAATGGATGCAGGGCCTGTTCCGAGCAACAGCACTCGTTGAAATCCGCTCATTTGGACCTCTCTTTCCCAAGCTCAAGCGAGCTATGCTTTTTGGTATAACGCAATATCGAACACATCATCCGGACGCAGAATATTGTCGACCATTCTCCACTTGCTGCTGTCGGTCTCTCTCATCGGATAGTTGAACAACGACTTTAACTGGTTACCGTACCTCATCGCCACCACCACATGTTCATTCGTCAATGCGTGCAATTGATCGAGCAGATCATATTTATTGGCAACCGTGGAACTGAAAATGATATGTGTTGCTTTTCTTGTAAAAGCAAGGTCCTGCACCAATGTTTGCTCCAAATGGATGTTCAAGCCCGCACCCAGCTTCTCCACAACCTGCTGCCCGAGTGTAATGGCTTCTGCATCAATATCGATGCCCATCACCTCTGCCCCTGTTCGCTTGGCGATAAACAAAGGCGTCATCGGAAATGACCCGGAGCCTACCAGCAGCACTTTGGAATCCGAGGTGACATGAAAGCTGCCAAACTCTTTTTCAATACATTCTTCTATATTTCTGAAATAATCCGCGATTTCAATCTCTCCGTCTTGCAGCTTCAATGCCCGATATTTCTCCATGACCGCCACACACCGTGCAGATTTATCACGCAGATCAAGGACAAGTTGATGCATGCTGGCTGATTCCTGCTGATCGAGCTGTTCCCAGATTCGTTCATTTTGCTTGTCCGTTACAAACGTGGAATAGTCATCAATTAAAGCCTCCAGCTCTGAGCTGTGCTGAACCGTATGATCATATCTGCCTGCCAGCTCATCGAATTTCTCAGAAAATTCACTCAAGCATGCTTGAAAATCAATCAATGTCTCCATTCCTCTTCCTCCTCTAACTCGTCATGATCATGCATCTATAAATGCCTTGCCCTGGGCCACGATTCCGACCGATCCTTCGATTGTAATTCGTTCAAGGTCTGCTCCATTCCACTCAGCCATCACTTTAATCGCACCACCAGGCTGCTTGATATGCTGAACGATCTCCCTCTGCCTGCTCCAGGCCAGATAGGCTCCCACCGAGGCTGTACCCGAACCGCACCCCCTTTCCCAGATCAGACTATCCAGCTGCGGGACAAATATGAGCGGTGCCAGCTCCTCCGATTGGGAGTTGTATAATAAAATGCCAATCAGCTTATCCCCCAAGGTTAAGCCTAATAATCGCGCCAGTGCCTGTGCCCTCTTTCTCATCGTTTCATCAAACGCTTCCACTTCGATGACGATATGGATGAACTCCCGATATCGCACGATCACCATATCCATATCGATTCCCTCATATTTGACGGTTCGTTGTTCAATCTGCTCAGGCATTGGCATCGTTACCTGGCAAAAATATTCATTCTGCTGCTGCTTCACCTGACACCTGATTAATTGATCTGTCCCGGAAACCTCCAAGACGATTTCTGTGAAATCAGTGGATTCCAGCTCGTTCTCGGATGCGATATACGCAGCCAGGGCCATGCAGGCATTCCCGCAGAACTCTCCACCGGCCATTTCCAAATGGGCAGCCGCCTCCGGTTTTATCGCTCCGCCAATGAACCCCACTTGTTCGGCGTATACGTTGTCATAGGACATAATTTGGGCGGCGATGTGTGGATATGTCTCTGTTGGATGATGCGTACTCACCAGAACCGTCATATTTTGTGTGGGATTAAACTTGATAAAATCAATCTCCTGTTTCATCGCAGCCGCTACTCCTATTCTTGGGATGGAATTAAGCCTGAGCTCACTTAGCTTATATAAATTGAACTAAAGAAGATTTACACTTGCCACTCCGATGACAGAACAACCTTCCGATCGCTGTTATCCCCAGATTTTTTTGATTCCCTTTTTCAAAGGGGAAAATCCGGGGATAAAGGCGAGGTGTATGCTTGCGATGCAGCTTTCTTTCAGAAAGCTTTTAGCTCCGCTTCTTCAGGTTTTTTCTGTCCTCTACGTTCATGTGTAAAAGTGTAGTTAATTTATATAAAATAATTTTAATAGTAATTATTACGATTAACAGTCGAGAAAAATATAGCACATCCCACTTGAGAGCGTCAACAAATATTTCCATACCAAAAAGTGAGCATTATGACTGTAATTTCATGCGTAAACGGGAATGGATCTGACGTATTTGCGTCAACTCAATTTAGCCCAACGTTTGCAATTAGAGATACATCAGTGACGATTAAAAGGCATAACGGATGCCCGCAATGCTTTTGCATATTCATTCTTTGCATCCGAGAGACAATTCCGTTCAAGCTCCTCCACGATCGTTCCCCGATACAGAAAAAGTACCGATCACACCGATTCACCACGGCCTGAAGATCATGTGCGACAAAGAGATAGGTCATGTTCATTTCATACTGAAATTAAAAAAAACGGAAACAGCAAAAAACGGCCACCTGATTGAGGTCACCATTTTTTGCGTCCATTCGCTATTGTATTAGCATATTAACTCATTAATTAACCATTAAATTAATCACTTATTCACGTAACGGTTATCGGTTACTCGCCATTTGACTGCAACTTCTGCAATGACTGTTCAGCCAGCGCTGCCAGAAGGTGTGCGCCAAGCGGCAGTGCCCGTTCATCCACATCGAATGCAGGATGATGCCATTCGTGTGGGCCTGACGTTCCGAGGAAGAGGAACAGACCCGGAACCTCCTTTTGGTAAAAGGAAAAATCTTCGCCCGCCGGGGAAGGTATCGGCCGGATACTGTTCAACCCCACCTCGCTCGCGACCTGCTCCGCCGCAGCAGCCAGTGACGCATCATTGACCACGGCAGGTGGTCCCTGAATCCAGCGCACGGTAGCCCGTGTCCCGTAGGCTGCTGCGACACCGGTAACTACCTGATTGAAACGCTCACGAATCCGGGCACGAACCTTCTCGTCAAAGGTACGTACGGTGCCGTCCAATATGGCTTCTTCCGGAATGACGTTCCAGGCGGTGCCGCTGTTAATTTTGGTCACACTGATCACGGCGCTCTCCTGTGCTCCGACATTACGACTCACGATGGCCTGTAATGCAGTCACAATATGAGATGCCACCACAATCGGGTCAATGCCCGCTTCCGGCACTGCCGCATGGGTTCCGACACCCTCCACTTTAACCACAAAACCATCTGCTGCTGCGAGCAGCGCTCCTTCACGAATACCTACCGTACCGACCTGCAGATCCGGTTTGTTATGCAACCCGAAAATAGACTGAACTTCGGATAACGCTCCGCTCTGGATAACCTGTCGTGCCCCCGTCGCTTTCTCCTCCGAAGGCTGGAAAATCAAACGGACCTTGCCCGGCAGCCGGGACTCAATCTGTTTCAACAATCGTGCTGCACCGATCAGAATGGCGGTATGTGCATCATGACCACAGGCGTGCATTCGCCCAGCGACTTGCGAGGCATACTCCAGCTTGGTTTCTTCCTGGATCGGCAGGGCATCAATATCTGCGCGCAAGGCCACTACCGGGCCATCGCCCTGCCCAATTTCAGCGATAAGGCCCGTTCGCAGTGAATATTCATCTGCAATCCGAACCCCTTCCTCCACCAGCCAGCCCCGAATGGCTTCTGTCGTTTCCCATTCCTCTCCGGATAGCTCGGGGTTACGATGCAAATGTCGCCGAATCGCGGTTAAGTGCTCTGCGAATCCTTCATCCTGCCCAACGTAAAGTTCATGCTTGCGGCTCTGTTCTTCTTGCTTTGCCTGTTGCTCAGGCTGTTTCAGATCACTGCTCACGACATTGCCTCCTTTTATCATCGTCTGTGCCATGTAAGATGGATTAATATAATACACGGGGGTCACTTCACTTCAAAAGGTATGCTCTATACCATGTATATGCCTAACCGATCACTGCTTGCGCAGGTGTCGACTCATTCGTAAATTCGCCCAGTCCCTGCTCATCCAGCGCTTCACGCAATAATTCAAATGAACGAATTCGTTTGGCAAAATCACGTGTGGCCGTGGTAACAATCAGTTCATCCACGGCAAAATCCTGCTGAAATTTCGCTAGTGCCGAACCAACCGTTTCCTTCGTACCTCTCGTCACACTTGGCTCCAGAATCTCGATCCGATACTTCTCGTTCGATTGCCGTCCGAATTCTTCTGCCTGCTCAACGGAACCAACCGTCAATACCTTGCCATTCTCCAGATGGATCTTGACCAGCATATGTTCACTTGCCAGTCCTTCGGCTTCTTCCGCACTCTCCGCCACAATTAATGATATAGCGAGGATGGCATATGGCTCCCGTCCATGTGAGCGGTCGAATTGTTCCCGGTAAGTACGCAGAGCCTCCAGAGCAACCTCCGTGTTGCTATTAATAAACAATGAAAATACATAAGGCAGTCCCAGTTCTGCTGCCATGCCTGCACTATCAATACTTGCCCCAAGTACGTATAGCTCGGCCGGGTTTTTGGATACGGGCGCAGCGCTCAAGCCGGCCAAAGGATGTGTTTCATCTTCATGCGGTTCATTATAGATGAACTGCTTCACCTGATTGATTTTCTCCTTCAGTGAAGCGGCCTCCTGAATCCCTTGCTGTAGTGCCTGTGTTGAGCGGGGTAATCCTCCAGGTGCACGTCCAATACCCAGATCAATTCTCCCCGGACCAAGTGCCGAAAGCACATTGAAGTTCTCGGCTACTTTGTAGGGACTATAATGTTGCAGCATCACCCCGCCAGAACCGAGACGAATCCGCTCCGTATGCGCCAGCAAGTGGGAAATGAGCACTTCCGGTGAGGAGCCGGCAACATGACCTGAATCATGATGTTCCGATACCCAGAAACGATGAAATCCAAGCTGTTCAGCCCGCTGTACCAATTCAATCGTATGCCGAAAAGCATCAATCGGCGTCTCCCCTTCATAGATCGGGGTTTGATCCAATATGCCAACACGAATACCCATCACATTCTCCTCCTTCGATCATGCCGAACCTGACTTTTTAAATCTGTGCTTACTTCATTAATAAGTCTCTATAGCTGCCGCAGCAGTTCCCCGAAAGGCTCTGCAAAAGGCGAATGTTCTTCTTTTAACGTAACGACGCTGATCTGCAACGATACACCTGCAACCTCATGTACCTGAATGGGGAACAGCTCCTGATCCTGCACTTCCTTTTGCACTGTCAGACCTGGGAGAAACGCAATACCTGCTCCTTGCTTCACCAGCTTCTTCGCCGTTTCCGAATTATCCACGTGATATGTAATATCCGGCGGGTGTTCCAGCGAGTCAAAGGCCCGGTGAATGCGCAGCCAGTCCAGTGAACCACATTCAAAAAAGACCAGCTGCTCATTCCTGATTGCCTCCATGCTCACATGCCCGCGTTCAATAAATGGATGGCCTTTGTACACGTATAGCTGGATTGGATCTTCGTAAAAAGCAACCGTACGGATCGCCGGGTGCATGACTTTCCGCACAAAAGCAAGATCGATTTCCTGACCCAGCAGCTTGGCAACGAGTTGATCCGTCGTCGCTGTAGTCAGTTTGATGTTCACCTCAGGGTAAGCTTCCTTGATTTTGGGCAGAAAGTCTGGAATGACATAGTTGGATACGGATACCGTACTGCCGAGTCGAAGTGCATCGGGCGTTGTACGACGCTGCTGTATCTTCTGTCTGCCCTTCTGAATCACTTGCAGCACCTGCTGGGCGTAGGGAAGGAACTTTCTCCCCTCTTCCGTGAGCACAATCTGTTTGCCAAGACGGTCAAACAATTTGCAGCCGAGTTCACGTTCAAGGGACTGAATACGAGCGGTGACAGAAGGTTGGGACAAAAAAAGTACCTCGGCAGCCTTATTGAAGCTTCCGTAATGATTGATATATACAAACGCTTCAATGTTCTCAATATTCATAAGCGCCCCCCGAATCCACGTCCGCAGACGTTATTTATATCTATTTATCCAATGTATTTACTTGGTTTTATTATATCGTAATACCATTCTTTTCCAGAGTCAATATCAATTCTTCCAGAGAACGATCCAATCGTGTAGTGATATCTGCCGAAAGCGCATATTTTCCATCATCGAGTCGATCAATTCCCTGATCAACTGCGTATACTCCGCCGAGAATATGCCTTCCGCCAAGTGCTGCCAGAACAGGCTTCAATGCATAATCGATGGCGAGCAGATGGGCAATCGAGCCGCCGATGACTAATGGAAGAGCCAGCTTGCCCCGCAGTCCTTCCTGTGGAATCAGATCCAGGAACAGCTTCAGCACACCGGAGTACGATGCTTTGTATACAGGTGTTGCCACAATGACTGCATCCGCGGCTTCGACAACAGCGAGCGCATCCCGAATGAAAGAGCTATCAAACTTCGCCTGTACCAGATCTTCCGCGGGCAGGTCGGCTACATGAATTACCTCAACGGTAATGCCAGCCTCTCTTAATTTATTGCTGCTGTAATCCGTAAGGCCTGTCAGACGCGAACGTCTGGAAGGCGATCCGGCAATAATAACGACATGTGACATCATGATTCCTCCTTGGAATAGCGGTCAATCCGCTCCATTTACTTTGGGGTCCAGCCGATCGCGAATATCGTCTCCAATCAGATTAACCGCCAGTACAAACATGGTAATTGCGAGTCCCGGGAAGGTACAGATCCACCAGGCAACCGTCAGATAACCTCTCCCTTGCGAGAGCAACGCTCCCCAGTCCGGAATTTCCTTCAACACGCCAAGTCCTAGAAAGCTGAGTCCCGAGCCTGTCAGAATGGAGGTACCCACGCCCAACGTCGCCATAACCAGCAACGGTGACAACGAATGAGGCAGTACATGCTTCCAGAAAATACGGGCATTGGAGCCCCCAAGTGAACGTGTAGCTGTAATAAAAGGCAAACCTTTAACGGACATGACCTGCCCACGCATCACCCGTGCATATCCCGGAATGGAGGATACCGCAACAGCCAGTGCAATGTTAAGTAGTCCAGGCCCCAACGCTGCCGCAACGGATAATGCCAGTAACACGCCTGGAACAGCCATCAGAATATCGACGGCCCGCATAGTGATGGTATCCAATACACCTCCGGCATAGCCGGCAATAATGCCAAGAGCACTGCCCACAAGACCACCCACCAGCACCGAGGCAAATCCAATCAGCAGTGAGTCCCTGCTGCCATGCACAACCACACTGAAAATATCCCTGCCAAAATAATCGGTCCCAAACAGGTGCGCAGCAGAGGGAGCCTGCAGGATGGCATCCGTCATCATCTGAGTTGGATCATAAGGAGCAATCCAGCCCGGCACGATTGCACAAGTGACGGTAAACACCACGACCAGCAAAGCTGCATAAAAGAATAAACGGGACACCGCGAATGAGACGCGGTGACGCAGGGGACGGCGACTCCAGAGGCGTAAACGCCCTGTTCTGGCCGTCCAACCTTTTTCATCACCCACCAATGGTTTCATGCTCATAAGACTCCTCCTTCCTCACTACGCGTTCAGATGTTTCAGACTGTTCCATCCGTCCTCACGTTCGGACTGCACGCCTAACTCTGGGATCAATGTACGCATAAGAGATATCCACCAGTAAATTCAACACGACATAAATAATTGCTGTAAAAAAGACTACGCCCTGCACAACAGGCAGGTCTTTGGCCATCAATGCATCCGCGATAATTCTGCCGATGCCCTGTCTGGAGAAGACCGTCTCCACCACGACGGTTCCTGCAAGCAAATCACCAATCAACATGCCGATGACCGTCACCGCAGGAATCAGTGCATTACGCAGCGCATGACCGTACATGATGGTCCGCTGTGAAAGACCTTTTGCTCGTAATGCCATGATAAAAGGTTCGTTCACCACTTCCAGCATGCTGTTACGCACCATCCGTACGATGAAACCCGCACCTACGAGGCCCAGTGTTGCAGCAGGAAGCACCAATGAACTGAATCCGTCGGAGCCCATCGCCGGGAACCAGCCAAGCTGAACCGAGAACAACAGGATCAACAGAATGCCGGTCCAGAAGGTAGGCATGGAGATGCCAAACAATCCAACGAGCCGGGCGATAAAATCAATCACGCCATTACGATGAATGGCCGACAGTACGCCGAGCGTAATGCCAATGGTTATCGCTATGATTGAGCTGAGCGCGGTCAGCGCCAGTGTGGCAGGGAAATGTTCCAGTATTTTGGGCAGCACCGGGTCGGAATTGATCATTGATTTGCCGAAATCCCCACGCAGCATGTCTCCGAAATAGTTGGCAAACTGGATATAAAACGGCTGATCCAGACCCAGCTGGACCCGCAGGTTCTGAATCATCTCGGGTGTTGCCGATGACGGGTCCAGCATAAGCAGGACCGGATCACCCGGCAGCAGATACATGATGCAGTACACCAGCACCGAAGCTCCGAAAATAACCAGAAGCGATGTAGCAAGTCTTGTCAGTATCGTTTGAACCATACCGGGTCGTCTCCTTCCTGTCTGCATAATTGACATTTCGTGTTATGGCTGAATCCGAACATCATTGAACAACGGATACCCAAGTGAATCAAACTTGATACCCTGCACCGACTTGGATGCAGCCACCGTATAAGGGAACACATAGATCGGTAGAATTACAGCCTGCTCGATCAGATATTGTTGAATCTGATTATAGATATCCACGCGTTTATCCGAATCAGTCTCCACCGCTCCCTGTTCCAGCAGTTTATCGATCTTCGGATCGGATAGGCCTGATAAGGTCGGACGTTCACCTTCTGCACTTGTATGATAGAAAGCATAGAGTGCATTCGGATCAGAGTTAACCTGGCTGTTGCCATAGAGATCATAATCCCAGTTCTGATAGATGACCGTAGCAACGTCCTTCGTAATTTCAACCTCAACAGCTATACCCACCTGCTTGAGCTGCTGCTGAATAATCGCTGCAATGTCGTTGCGTTTCTCCCGGTTCGGCGAACCGTCCACATAATGCAGAGTCAGCTTCTTACCATCTTTTTCACGAATGCCATCTGCTCCCTTGATCCAACCTTGCTCATCAAGCAGCTGATTGGCCTTGTTGATATCCGGATTGATGCTTCCTTCCAGGGAGGCGTCATAACCGAGGATTCCCGGAGACAGTGCAGACCACGCGCGTTCGTAGTTGCCCAGATACAGTGTCTTCACGATGGATTCCACATCAACTGCAGATTGCACCGCCTGTCTGACTTTCACATCATCCCAAGGCGCTTTGCGCAGATTGAAGAAGAGGGTATATGGCAAACCAACGGTATTGGCCTGCAGCAATTGCTGGTTCGGATCGTTCTTCAGGGCTGCAATATTTTGCGGCGGAACGGTCTCGGCGGCAAGCACCTGCTTACTCTGTACACTGCCGATGCGCGTTGCTTCTTCCGGTACAATTTTGAACGTAATCGTATCAATATGAGGAGCACCTTCATTTTCAACGGTTGCAGGAGCCCAGTTGTAATCCCTGTTTTTGGCGACAACGATATCCGCATTTTCATCCCATTTCACGAAAGTATACGGACCGGTCCCCACCGGATTTTTACCCAGTTGATCGCCATACTTTTTGGCGGCCGTAGGAGATACAATCCCCAGCAGGGCCTGACTCAAGTTACCGAGAAAAGCTTGCGAAGGCTGTTCCAGATTCACCTTGATGGTGTATTCATCAATAACCTCCGAGGAGCTATAAGGTCTAATCAGGGCAAGGGAATTGGCGGCTTTGGTGGTCGGATCGATTACCCGATCCAGATTGAACTTCACAGCTTCCGCGTTAAATGGTGTGCCATCATGGAACTTCACATCTTCACGCAGTTTGAACGTATAACTTTTGCCATCCTCCGATACACTCCACTCCTTGGCGAGCCAAGGTTTGATGGAGCCATCCGGCAGCTGTACCACCAGATTGTCATAGATCGTTCGGATCGCACGTACGGTTACGGCAAGGCCACTTCGATGCGGGTCCAGCGTATCCGGCGATGTGGCGAGTGCGTAGGTCAGGTTCCCACCTTCTGCTTGCCCAGCCGCCTGCTCCCCACCGGAAGCCTGAACTGCACTGTTCGAGTTACCTGCCGCTCCGCAACCGGATAATACCAGCACCAATACTGCCGCCAATGCCATATATTTCATCCATGAGATAGACCTGTTCATATAGCTTCCCCCTCTGTGTATACAGGTGTCATTGATTCATTGAATTAATGATTTGATGATTTGATGATTTAATGAATTATAGATTATTAACATAACCTATCTGTTAACTTGGTTTTACAGCGTCATTGGGCACCTTCCGCATTTGCAATCCGAGTAGTTCACCCGGACGCCTCATTCCTTGACTGTGCCGAATTTCAGCTTCCCAGTTTCTTAAGCCTCGGTTCCCACTTGCTCCCGGGCTGCCGTGTAACGATTCACCGGAATTTGCACACCCAGATTGCCACGCAAGGTGTCATGCTCGTATTCGGTTCGATAGATGCCGCGCTCTTGCAGAATCGGAACAACCAGTTCCACGAAATCGGCCAATCCACTTGGCAGTTCAGAATGAATAATGAATCCATCCGCCGCTTCAGCTTCGAACCATTCCTGGATCTTGTCAGCCACCTGCTCCGGTGTGCCAAGGAATTTGCTCTTTGGTGTTGCTGCCCGCAGGGCTACTTCACGCAGCGTCAATCCTTGCTCTTTGGCATCCCGCTTGATTTTGTCCGTACCACTGCGGAAGCTGTTGCTGCCAATGCCATTCAATTCAGGGAATGGTTCATCCAGCGGATATTGGGAGAAGTCATGATGCTCGAAGAAACGTCCAAGATAGTCCAGCGCTTTATCAATAGTCACCAGGCTGGCAATCTCCTGATATTTCTGTTCTGCTTCTTCTTCTGTCCGTCCGATGATTGGATTGATCCCTGGCAAAATGACGATATCCTGTGTGGAACGTCCATAGGTTGTTGCGCGGGTTTTGACATCTTTGTAGAAGGCCTGTGCATCCTCAATTGAATCATGTCCTGTGAAAACAGCATCCGCTTCTTTGGCAGCAAGGGTCTTGCCATCTTCTGAAGAACCTGCCTGGAAAATAACAGGTTGCCCCTGCTTTGAACGTGCAATGTTAAGTGGACCCTGTACGGAGAAGAACTCTCCTTCATGATTGAGTGTGTGCAGCTTGGAAGGATCGAAGAAAACGCCGCTTTCTTTGTCTCTTACAAAGGCATCGTCTTCCCATGAATCCCATAAGCCCTTGGTCACCTGCAAATATTCGGTTGCAATCCGGTAACGTTCGGGGTGGGTAGGATGGTTGCTTTTACTGTAGTTTTTGGCTGAACCTTCAAGCGGGGATGTAACCACATTCCAACCCGCACGGCCATTACTAATCAGATCAAGAGAACCGAACTGTCTGGCAACTGTGAATGGATCACTATAGGAGGTGGAGAGTGTTCCAACCAGACCAATCCGTGACGTAATGGCGGCCAGGGCGGACAACAAGCTGATTGGCTCAAATCGATTCAAGAAATGAGGTATGGATTTCTCGGTAATATAAAGACCGTCAGCGATAAAAACGAGATCGAATTTGCCTTCTTCTGCCTTCAACGTCTGGCGTTTGTAAAATTCAAAATTCACACTGGCATCCGATTGAATCTCCGGGTGTCTCCAAGTCGTCATACTGCCTCCGACACCGTGGACAATCGCTCCAAATTTCAAACTGCGCTGAGCCGTCATATTACATTCCGCCTTCCTTGGATTAGGATATATAAGAATTTTCTAAAGTTCGATCTGATACGGATTACGAATGAAGAAAAACCAAAAAGTTAACTATTCCTATGAGTTTGGTCAGCTTTAATTTCACAAATCTTATCACTGCCCCGCACATCGGTCAACAGCGTTACTTATAGAACTTTTCTATATAAGGATTGGATATCTGAATAAGAGGATGAATTATGGCTTATAAAAGTCCCCAGCTGCTGCACACTGATATGACAGCCTTTAGCAGCCGGAAACTGCTTTATCAAGAGATCCGCCAGGTCCGGTCAGACTGCTGCTTCATCGGGCTGGGCGAGAAGCTCCGCCAGTTTCTCCAAATCAGGCTCCAGCAATGCTTCATACTTGCCGTCTCCACCCACCTCAATAACAGGTACATGTCGAATGCCGTATTTGGCTTCAAGCACGTCCCTCAGCACATCGTTGCCTTGCACTTCGATGTTCTCAAAAGGCTGGTTGCGGGCCGTTAGGAATGCCTTAACCTCCCCGCAGAAATGACAGCCTGTTTTGCTCCAGAGCACTACTTTTTTCGATGTAGAAGACATCGGCATACCTCCTGATTGATTCATTGTCAGATCAGGATGGATTACCACCCAGACCATTAATTCCTATCTGTTAAATAAGAATTATGGCTATAAATGTACTCCTCACCTCTTCAAGCGTCAATGGATCTCCCAATAGAATAAACCTATAAGAGGATAGAAAGATTAAATTTAAATCACCCTATCGTTACATTTCATGATTCGTGATATATGTAAAAGTTCTGATGCGGAAAGATGTATAGCATTACGATACGCTGTACATCACATTCCGCATCATGCTGTCGTGCCGATATACAAGGCAGCCGAACCCAGTCATTACAAATCTTCGTTCAAGAGCTGGGGAGGAGCAATAATGGGCCAGCCCTCTTCGATTGTACGCAATTGGTTCGCAGATACATGAACGACGTGCCCGGATTGCACTCCCCATCGTTCCGCAGCATAAGGAGTTGCAAACCTCCTGCGTTTACTGCCACTAATCTGATACCATATATCCCGCTCATTCGTCGCGGCAACAATCATGCCTTCCTCCAGCGCATCGCGGTTGCTCTGAACGGGCTCAGCATGAACATGACTTTTTTCCAGAGGCCAGCCCTGTACCTCATTCGCAGATATCAGTGGCTCACCTGCCGATACGCCGAGCAGATCCGGTTTCGCAACCAAAACAGGAGAAATGCCGCGTGGAACCGGGATATCCAGCTTGCGTCGCTGTCCACGCATCAGTCGATACACATCACCCTTAATATCAGAGATGTAACAGCCCTCCGGGTAAAAGTCCGTGCTGCGTCTCAGCTTATGCGTTACATCGCTGCTGCCCTTGGTGGAAATGCGCTGTCGCAGGTCAGGGGAGTCTGTCTTGCCTAGGGACGTCTTGTTCTCCTGCTGACTGGTCGACTCCTTGGCACGCAGCGAGAGCCGGGAAGTATCGGCAATCAACGCATGGGGATCTCCCCATTTTTGAGTATAAAACTGTTCGTTATCCTTGTTCACGACTTCATAATCCTGTTCTCCCAGCGACTTCATGCTTACACTTCCGTAGTGATGTATGAAGGCATCCCCGGCTACCCCCAGCCTGTATCCCGCCAGCTTCGCCCGAATGATCCAGTCGTCATCTTCAAAATTCCCCACGGCGTAACCTTCATCAAGATAACCTACCCGCTCCAGCAATTCCCGGGAGAACAGCCAGCAAAATCCGACCAGCCTGTCGGTCTCCCTATGTTTCGTGGCATCCGGGCGATTATGTCGGGCAGCAAAAGACCACATGTCCTCCACGTCCCTGTACGGGACTTCAATCTGCTGATCCCCTCCGATGTAATTCGTAACCGGACCCACGACTCCCATCTCGGGATGACTGTCAAGACAGGTCATCATGTTTTCCAGCCAGCCCGGGGTGACCAGTGTATCGTTGTTCAGCACCACGATATGTCGTCCCCTTGCCATCATCAGTCCATAATTGACACCGCCGGCAAAACCACGATTCTTATCCAGCGCAGCGACCCTTACCATGCCACCTTTGCGAAGCATGGCTTCCGCCGTGCCATCCTTGGACGCGTTATCCACAACAATGATTTCAAAGGGGGCCGGTGTATGCTTTTCAATACTGGATACACATTGCAGGACATATTCGCGCTGGTTGTACGTCGGAATAATAATGCTGACGCCTTCGAATACCAGCCCGAATGAGCTTTCCCCCTGTCGCACGCCCTCATCATAGCCTCTATGGTACCCCTGCTTATACAGTTTTGCGTTCTTGGCTGCCCGTTTACCTGAGCCTTGGCGTCTCATCTTCCCTCCACTACGGCTTCGAGCTGAGTGCAAAACAACGGTTTCGGATGACGATGCTTTCCGCTGTCTTGAATTTCTGCCTGATGTGCTCATGTTGCTTCCTCCATTTCCCCTCATCCAAATGCGCGTTACGATGAACGTCGCACCAGATCGTCCATTAGAGATAAAGCTCTCCTGTAACCAATTTGTCAGCCAAATGTCCAAAATCTATGGCAACCCGCCCCAGCTCACCAGCAATTCGGCGACACAGAATGACAGCCGGAATTCCCGCAGCTACCAGAGCGATATCGAACGAATGCTCCGCAGTTTGCTGCATCACTCTCGGGATATCCGCAACTCCCTCCACTGTACCTATGATGCCTGTGACATGAACGCCGCGGCCGATCAATAACCCCCCAAGCTCTGCAGCTCGGCTTCCAATCAGCAGCACCCGACGCCCCTGTACCACAGGCAACAACAGACCCGAATGATGCAGGCTGTAGTTAATCGTGGAACTGGTCAGATTCAGACGGGACCAGTCGATGCCGAAATGGCGTAATACTGGAAATAACAGCCCCTGAAAAGTAGGCGCACGCGAGATGGGGACACCGATCCAATCTGCGCCGCGAATGGCTTCCGCGAGCTCAGCGCGGATGTCCGGGGTGGAGCGTGGCACCCCTGCATAAGGCAGAAACGGTGCCAGCTCCTGCACTTGCTCCCCGGGCAGCACCGTATCCGCTGCCAGGGTCAGCAGTTCGCCATCTCCGAGGCGAACGACGGACAGGGGGCGCTGCGCATCCAGCGCCCCCAGGATATGGCCAGCCATCTCATGAGGGCTGGCCAGCCGGGTAAGGGTGGGCGCATATTGGCGGAATCCCGCCTCGATCAGATCTGCCGCCGCCACGGCAGGCAGAATATGATCAGGCGGGATGTGCTGCGCCACCAGCGCCTCCCCGCCCGCGAACACGCCGTCGCGGAAGCCCTCGGCGTAGCCGCTCTCGGGCGCTGCAGCCGGCTGCGCAGGCGCAAGTGCCCTTGCGCTGCCAGCATGCGCGGCAGCGCCTTCCCGCCCCGCGGGGGCGACACCACCGTGTCGGTGTGTCACTTGCGGCGGTGCTGGTCCGGGCGCACGCTGCGCAGCCGTGCGCTGTTTGGCGCGGGCGCGGGCGGGCGGCCCGCCCCGCGGCGCAGCATGCCCGCGGCCCGCAACTGCGCGCTTGCCCGTTTTGGCTCGCGCTCCTTTACGGCCACGGCTCACACCTGCACGCTCGCCTGATTTCACACGGGTGCCTGCAATGCCACGCCCTTCGCCTGTTTTCGCTCCCGTTTTGGTTCGTGCTCCAGCGCTCGCACCACGTCTTGCGCCGGTGCGCCCGCTGGCTTTGCCTTTCGGTTCTGCAAGAAGCTTGCGCTCTATTCCTGCGAGTTCCACATTCCCCTGCTTCGCGCCTTGGTTTCCCCATTCGTGATTCGAACTTGCTTTGGGCTGCACTCCCACAGATACGTACAAGGAGCCGGCATGACCGCCCAGTGTCTTCTTCCTGCCCAAGTCGCTGCGTTTTGCTACTCTCACGGCATTCCCTCCCTTGGCATGCACGAGGAGTGCCGCCGCTGCACAAAGCGCCGGAGCATTCTTCCGGCTCCGGCGCAGGTTGTTCTGCTCTCATGGGACCTCTCACAGCGGCAACATCAGGCGCATATATTTTAGGGCAATTGCCCCTTCATGCGGATGGCTGCATCCTGAAGCGATTGGAACGTCCCTGCATCACTCCAATATTTTTGCAAAATATCGTATTCCAGTCCTCCAGCTGCTGCATAATGATTGTTCACGTCCGTAATTTCGAGTTCGCCGCGTGCAGAAGGTGAAATGTTCTGAATGAGGTTGAATACATGGTCATCATACATATATATGCCAGTAACACAATAAGAGGTCTTCGGATCAGTCGGTTTTTCCTCAATGTATGCGATTCGTTCCGGATGCTGTGGATCAAACACCGGCACCCCATACCGCCGTGCATCGTCCACTTCTTTGAGCAAGACACGAGCTGTACCCGCAGGCTGCTGCATATACCGATCCACATATGGCTTCAAATCGTCGCTAAACAGATTGTCTCCCAGCAGCACAACGAACTTCTCTCCAGGAAGGATAAACGATGTCGCCAGATCCAATGCTTCGGCAATCCCGCCTGCCTTTTCCTGAATCCGGTACGTGAGCTTGACGCCATGATCTGCTCCACCACCCAAATACTCTGTGTATAACCCAGCGGAATGTTTGTTGATCACTATCAATATCTCTTCAATGCCTGCCTGGCGGAGTCTGTCGATGCCATACATAATCATCGGATGCTTGCCTACTGGAATCAGATGCTTGTTAATCAGCCGGGTCAGAGGATACAGTCGTGTTCCTGTTCCGCCAGCAAGAATTACACCTTTCATTCCACTATCCCTCCTTCATCGGATGTCTCAATATATTTAAGGGGATCGACATGCCATTTGTTGATAAAAATGGATCGATTGCGCTCAAGCAACTGTTTCCAAGCTACAGGATCGGTCTTCAAAAAACTCGCGCTGCCGCGATGATGTACCAGGACATCCCCGCATACCAGCAAACGATACCCTCTCTGGCAGGCCCTGTAGCAATAATCGTCATCTTCATAGTGTCCCGGCGAATAGACTTCGTCAAGCACACCAATGTCCTCCATCACACTTCTCCGCATGAGCATGCATAAGCCGACAATGCGTCTGACTTCCTTCCATCTGGAAGAATCGACTATATTGTTGGCAGCAGCCAGTTCCTGAAAATGTGCCATGTCCCGGAACTCAAGTTCCACCTGTTGGATACCACTTGCATAGTTGGTCACCGGACCTGTAATGCCAATGTTTGCTTCACTGTAGAGGGCTGTCCGCAGATTTTCGAGCCAGCGGGTGGTAACTGTAACATCATTATTCAGCAGCAACAGCTCATCGCCACAGGCTGCACGGAGCCCGGCATTGCAAGCCGCGGGGAAACCCCGATTGTCCGGTAACCGGACAAAACGAATTCGTTCCCGGGCACAATAAGCTGCTGTTCCATCAACCGAGCCATTATCCACAACGATGATTTCATACGCTGTATGTCGATCGGTATATTTTCGAATGGCATCGATACATGGCTTCAGCAGATCCAGCCCGTTGTACGTCGGAATAATAATACTCGTCAGTGTCATCTGGCGTTCCTCCTATAGGCCACTTCAGCACGGGAAATAGATCGGGCTTGTGACTTGTTACCACCCATATCCAGCCAGGTTGCAATCGCCTCCAGATGGTCGCCAATGATCAATCGGGCCACTTCGTTGCCGCTGCCCGTATTGGTGGAACGCAGGCGGTTGGAACGAATGACATCCACCTGACTGGGCGCAGTCACTTTTAGTCCGTGCTGAATGGCTAGACTTTGCGCCTTGGGAGGAACGGCCAGCGCCTCCGGTTTTACGATCTGGATCATCTTACGCGAGAGGGCATGAGGTACAGCCGTCAACGAATTGGAACCCAGATCCGAACGATTGAGCACACGGTTGAGATAGGCCTTGATCCGGCTCACTTCATCCTGGCGGGCAAATGGAGGCAACAGGGATGAAAGATTGTTCAGTGCGACATCATCTCCCCGGTCGACCGCATACAGAAACGGTGCAAGCTGCTCTGCCGGGACGACCATATCCCCATCCACAAAGAGAAGGGTCTCCGCCTCCGTCATTTTGGCCCCCAAAGCGCGGCCTACATCATGTCCCGCCCGGTCAGGTTCATAGACCAGCGTGATACCAGGCTGTTCAAGCACCTGTGTCAGACTGTTGTCCGTTGTTCCATTCAACACCACAACAATATCCGTCAGGGGTAACCGTTTCAGTTGCACAAGCACTTGCCCCAGCGTAAGTTCCTCATTGCATGCACAGACGACTGCAGCGGCAGTTTTATTCAGGGCAAGGGGAATGATGTTCAATGAACGTCCCGCAGCGTGAGCATAACCCTGCATGAATGCTTTCCCTGCCTGCATCGCAGCAGAATAACTCCTTAGCTCCGCTGAGATCGCAGCCTCAAGCTCCTGCCACGATGAACGTGCATGTTGTTCGATTGATTGCTCATTTTCCATCGCCTTGCGTCCTGCCCGCTGCCCTGCGCGGAATGCTTCTTGCAATACGGAGCTGTTCGTAGCCGACCGGCTCGCTGACGAACTCTTTAACGGCGATTTAGTCAGGCTCCTCCTGCCCATCGTTCTGGTTCTGTTCCTTGTTGTTCGTCTGCCTGCTGTCCGTTGACGACGGACACCCCCTGAACGCTCCTTCATTTCCTCACCTCCAGCATGCTGTATCTTTTGACGAGGTTTCTTTCTGTTTTAAGCAACATGCTCACCTCGTCAGGATACGAACACGCTGCAGATCGGAGTGTCCTCCGCGCGGGCCAAGCGTATCGGTTATCCACCTGATCGCTGTCAGATGATCATTCCATACCACTTGACTGAGCGGGTCAGGTCCTTTTCGTTTCTTGACTCGAACTGCGTTCATTTTACCTACAGGCACATGATGAACGGCATGCACCTTTAACCCGCTGGTAACCGCCTTTGCATGTGCCAACGGTGGAATCTCCAGTGTGTCCGTACCAATCACTTCAAGTGCTTTGCGACTTAATGCATGCGGTATGGCTGTCATGGAGGCCCCTTGCAGATCAGGTCGGGCGAGCATGCTGTTCAGCGCATGTTTGGCCTCTATGACAGGGTGAACAGGGATACGCGCCACCGGTCCGTTATAATCATTAAGCGCCACATCCGTCCCATCCAGAATCGCTCGCACATAAGGCGCGAGATGTTCTGCCGGAATTGGAATGTCTGCATCCGTGAACAACAGCACCCTGCCACGAGCTGCCGCTGCACCCATTCTTCTTCCTCCATCATGTCCCAAAGCTTCGGCATAACGAAGCACCTGTGCCCCCGCCCTTTTTGCCGCTGCTGCCGTCCCATCCGTTGAACCATTCACAATAACAAGCACTTCAGCATCACGGCATATACGCAGCGCCTGACGGACGACTGCACCGATGGTTCGCTCTTCATTCATGGCAGGTATAATGACCGAAAGCAGTGGTTTATCTGAGTCCGTCGAACCCTGTGCAAGTGTATC
This sequence comes from Paenibacillus sp. E222, assembly GCF_013401555.1. Classification (NCBI taxonomy): domain Bacteria; kingdom Bacillati; phylum Bacillota; class Bacilli; order Caryophanales; family Paenibacillaceae; genus Paenibacillus; species Paenibacillus sp. E222. The sequence continues at coordinate 2,563,146 of NZ_CP058552.1, read as the reverse complement.
TCTCATCGCATGCTCAGCTCCGAATGCTGGCAATTCCGTTTGCTCCACGGGTGGAATTACGTACTTGTAGGCCTTTGTACCCTTTTTGTAAGCCCTTTTCAAACGACGCTTCTTTAATTGCGCTTTTCTTTGTGCCAGATTCAATTTGGCTGCATAAAAAGCTGTATTGCCGCGTTTTTGCAACACAGTCACCTCCCGGGTGTACATCATCGCCATGCAAAGGGAGTACACGTTATTCTATGTATTCATGAAGCAGTGGAAACGGCGTATGTCCTTGAACCGAGCAGGTTCTGTCTGCTAACAGGCTCAGTCAATCCATTTATTTAGACAATATTCGTCAAAATATGCGAAATATGCTACGGCTCCCCTACTTCAGACACAATTTTAAAAAAAATTTAAAATTGCATCTTTTCCAAACTTTGGCATTGTGATAATATACGTTGCAAAGCAGTGGATTGACAAAAAAATCCTTTCAAGGAACGCACGTTCCTTATCAATCCTTTTTCATTCCTGTTAATTGACCTTAGGTTAATTATGCATGCAGGATGATGCAGGAGACTGTTTTTGCTTTGTTGCATGTACCTTGAGAGGAGTGATGCCGTTCAATACGTAATTCAGCTTTTGTTATGTGAACCCGGAACGAACACCCCGGCTCCGTAAGAACATCTTCTGCTTCGCAAGTGGACAAGACCCCTGGCTTCTGAAAGAGGAACCACAATGAACGATGAAGCCTCTTGGCTGAACCGGATAAACGGTACTCCTTGGACACGCCCTACCACAGGCATACAGGCTCTGCCGACTTTGTTCCTTATCGTTTCTTGTCATATTCCGCATTTCAGATTCAGCCTCACACTCCGCGCTGCCCAAGTTGCAGACGGAACTCCAACCGAGATTGGCATAATGATGTGTTTTCCAAAAAAATCATATTGAGAATGGGAGAGTTTACTATGAAATTTGCTAAAGTTATGCCAACGATTCTTGGAGGAGCTCTTTTGCTCGCTTCCGTATCTTCTGCTGCTGCAGCTCCATTGTCTGATCAGTCCATTCCATTGCAGGCCCCTTATGCCTCCGAGGAGGGTATCCAGTTGAACAGCGGCTCTGACGAAACGATCTTCAATTTCCTTGGACAACAGGAACAATTCCTGAATTCCGACGTGAAATCCCAACTCAAAATTATTAAAAGAACTACGGACACCTCTGGTGTACGACACTTCCGCCTGAAACAGTACATTAAAGGAATTCCAGTTTACGGTGCCGAGCAAACGATCCACTTAGACAAAACAGGCCAGGTTTCATCCGCACTTGGAGATCTCCCACCGATTGAAGAACAAGCTATCCCTAATGACGGTATCGCTGAAATCAGCGCAGAAGATGCGATCAAGATTGCATCGGAAGAAGCCACTACCCGTGTTGGTGAGCTTGGCGAACCACAGAAAACCCCTGAAGCCGAGTTGAACATTTACCACAATGAAGAGGACAACCAAACCTACCTTGTTTACATTACCGAAGTCAATGTGCTTGAACCAGCTCCATTGCGCACCAAATATTTCGTGAATGCCGTTGACGGCAGCATCGTATCCCAGTTTGACATCATCAACTTCGCAACAGGAACAGGTACAGGCGTACTAGGTGATACCAAAACTCTTACAACTACCCAATCCGGCAGTACCTTCCAACTGAAAGATACCACTCGCGGCAATGGCATTGAAACTTACACTGCAAACAATGGCTCTTCCACTCCAGGTACACTCCTGACAGATTCAGATAACGTATGGACTGATCGTGCCGGCGTAGATGCTCACGCCCATGCTGCTGCCACATATGATTTCTACAAAAGCAAATTCAACCGCAACGGTATCAATGGCAACGGTTTGCTAATTAAATCCACGGTGCATTACGGCTCCAACTACAATAATGCCTTCTGGAACGGAGTACAGATTGTATTTGGTGACGGTGATGGAACGACTTTCCGCTCCCTATCTGGTGATCTGGATGTAGTTGGCCACGAATTGACTCACGGTGTCATTGAGTATACAGCCAATCTGGAGTACCGCAATGAGCCAGGTGCATTAAATGAAGCCTTCGCTGATATTTTCGGAAATACGATCCAAAGCAAAAACTGGTTGCTTGGCGACGATGTCTACACCCCTAACATTGCAGGTGATGCACTGCGCTCCCTATCCAACCCTACATTGTATGGACAACCTGACAAATACGCTGACCGTTACACTGGAACATCAGACAACGGAGGCGTTCATACCAACAGCAGTATCATCAACAAAGCGTACTATCTTGCAGCTCAAGGTGGCACGCATAACGGTGTGACTGTAACTGGAATTGGACGCGATAAAGCCATTCAAATCTTCTATAGCACACTCGTGAACTATCTGACGCCAACATCCAAATTTGCTGCTGCCAAAACAGCCACCATCCAAGCAGCCAAAGATCTGTACGGTGCAACTTCCGCTGAGGTTACTGCGATTACCAAAGCTTATCAAGCTGTAGGACTGTAAGAATCCATTTGTTGTTGAACTCATATCAAATTCGTTCAGGCACCCCTCATCGTCCGAACGGAGCAAGCTTATCTATGAAAAAAAGCGGTGTCCCGGGACATATCCGGGAACCGCTTTTGTCTATTTAAACATGTGAAATCATTCTTCTACAGTTATCTTGAAGAAGGACACATGATCTCGCATTCTTACAAGGAAGGCCCAGCGGCAATCCATGACAACAATCCGTAGGTGTGTGTAGAGCCCGCAGTACGTGACACTTCCAGTACGGCTTCATCTTCACTCTGGGAGAGGAGCGACACCTGGAATCCCCGATCATTACACATGGCTACAATCACATAATGCTCCGATATAAACGACTCCTCAAAGGCTACCGTTACTTCCACACACTCTTCATCCTCAGGCAATATAAAGGCCTCCATACCGAACTGCTGCACCACAGGCTGTCGGCTGACACTTCGTACGGGCTGGAATGACAGGTGTTCAGGACCCACAGATCCATGCTGCAACTGGCTGCTTCCAACAGCTCCATCACTCAAATGCTCCTGCTTAACTGCTTGCTCCCTCAGCTCGAACTCCTTAATTCCTTCGATCTCATGTGAAAATTCAGACTGTGGTTGCGGTAGCTGTGGCTGGACCGTGCCAGCTGTCGTCAATGAATCTCCAAGCTGGTTAGCTTGCAATGGATCCTCTTGTTGTAGCCCCAGCTCCTGACCCGACGTCTGGATAAACTGCGTTTCCTCCAGATCGACACTTGAGGGTTCCAGGACAATTGCCGGTTGTGATGGCGGTACAGCCTCATTTTCTGTTTGAAGCAATGCCTCTTGTTTTTTGATCGCTGCCAGCTGTTCGAGCGTTTCTCCACTGAACTGACGAATCGCATTCCATATCTCTTCGCTCAAATGGGCCGGACCTACAATTCCCGCATTCAAGTGATTGGAGGTAATGCTTTGTTCACTCAGTTTGCTGCCATTCACGCTGCCATCGGCCAATTTGGCACTTGTTACGGATCCATTCTGCAGATGGATTCCGCTTACTGCTTCCTCTTCCAGATGGGTTGTGCGAATACTGCGTTCTTGAATATGATCAGCATGAATCGTTCCTTCTTGAATATGCCGAGATTGCACACTTTTGTCTGCCATGTGGATAGCCGATACCGCACCTTCAAGCAATTTATTACCGTTTACACTGCCGTCCGCTATTTTGGCACTTGTTATGGAACCATTGTGCAGGTGAATCGCACTTACCGATTCCGCTTTGAGGTGGGAGATCCCAATGCTGCGCTCCTGAATATGGTCAGCATGTATGGCTCTCTCTTGGATATGACGGGATTGCACACTTCCATTGGCAATATGGACATCCGACACCGCATCTTCAAGCAGTTTACTACTGCTCACACTGCCATCGGCCAGTTTAGCACCCGTTACGGATTCATTTTGCAAATGAACCGCACTTATGGCTTCCTCCTCCAGATGGGACGTACCAATGCTGTGCTCCTGAATATGATCAGCAAGGATCGCTCCTGCCTGGATATGGCGAGTTTGCACACTTTCCGATGCGATATGGCTCCCCAATACAGCATCTTCGAGCAATTTGCTGCCGTTAATGCTACCGTCAGCCAATTTGGCACTTGTGACGGACCCATTTTGCAAATGAACCGCACTTACTGCTTCCTCTTCCAGATGGGTTGTGCCTATGCTTCGCTCCTGAACATGATCAGCATGAATGGCTCCTGCCTGAATATGCCCGGATTGCACACTTTCCGATGCGATATGAATCCCCGATACCGTACCTTCAAGTAACTTGCTGCCGGTTATACTGCTATCCGCCAGTTTGGCACTCGTTACAGATCCATTTTGCAAATGAATAGCACTTACCGATTCTTCTTCCAAATGTGCAGTGCCGATGCTCCGCTCTTGAATATGATCAGCAAGGATTGTTCCCTCTTGAATATGACGGGATTGCACACTATCGTCTGCAATGTGGATATCCGATACTGCTCCTTCAAGCAGCTTGCTGCCGGTTACACTGCCGTCGGCCAACTTGGCACTTGTTACAGATCCATTTTGCAGATGAATGGCACTTACTGCTTCCTGTTCCAAGTGTAACATGCCAATGCTGTGCTCCTGAATATGGTCAGCAAGGATCGCTCCTGCCTGGATATGGCGGGGCTCCACACTTCCAGACGCGATATGGATTCCCGACACCGCATCTTCGACCAACTTGCTGCCGGTTACACTGCCGTCGGCCAGTTTGGCACTGATGACGGACCCATTTTGCAGATGAACGGCACTTACTGCTTCCTCTTCCAGATGGGTTGTGCCGATGCTTCGCTCCTGAATATGGTCAGCATGAATGGCGTCTGCCTGAATATGCCCGGATTGCACGCTTTCGGATGCAATATGAATCCCCGATACCGCACCTTCGAGTAACTTGCTGCCGTTTATACTGCCATCCGCCAGTTTGGCACTCGTTACAGATCCATTTTGCAAATGAACCGCACTTACAGACTCCTCTTCGAGATGAACTGAGCCAATACTGCACTCTTGAATATGATCAGCAAGGATTGCTCCTGCTTGGATATGATGGGTTTGCACACTTTCGCTTGCTATGTGGGTAGCCGATACTGCACCTGCTGCTAATTTGCTGCCATCTACACTACCACTCGCAAGTTTGGAGCGTGTTACAGATTCATCCTGCAAAATAATCGTACTTACCGCTTCTTCTTCCAGATGAGACGTTCCGATGCTGCGTTCATGGATATGATGAGGAAGAATTTCACCATCTTGAATATGACGGGAATGCACAGCTCCTTGCTGCAGGTGAACAGCACTTGTCGACTCTGCCTGAAGATGCAAACCACTAATCAAACCTGGCTGAAGGTGAGCCGCTGTAATGGATAAAGGTGCCAGATGGTCTGTTTCAACAGATCCAGGTGCCAAGTGATGCGATGTGACCACCTGTTCAGCAATATGCTCCTCACAAATGATGTCTGCCTTCAGATGCTGTGAGCTCACGACTTGCGTTCCCAAATGTTCAGATTTCACGCTTCCGTCTGCCAGATGGACGGATTGTACAGCGGATGTCTGCAAGTGCTCGCTACCTACAGCAGCCTGTTGTAGTTCTGTCCCGGATACCGAGTCTGCTGTCAAATGGTCCGCACTTACGGACCCATGCCGAAGTTTGTTGCCCGTAATACTGCCATCAGCAAATAATTCCGGTGAACGTACTTCCTCCGACAAATGTTCCAGTGAAACGGCATGCTGCTTCAGGTGATACACGCGAATGGTTCCTGCTGGAATATGCTTGGCATTAATGCTCTCTGCCATAATCTTGGAAGAAGTCACGCTTCCGTCTGCCAGTTTGGCTGACGTGACAGCAAAATCCGCCAGTTTATCCGTAGCAACACTCTCTGGTGAGAGCTTGGGGGAGGTAACCGCATGATCTGTTAGATGAGGCGGAAAAATGGACCCGTCAGCCAACTGGGCTGAAGTTACACTATCCAGAGCCATTTTGTCTGTTGTGACCGCAGCCCGTGCAATAGCATCCGTTTCAACACTGCCTGGCTGAAGATGAGGTACACCCACGGCATGTTCTGTCAGGTGTTCCGATTTCACTGCATATGGTCTCAGGGCCTCGGAACCCACGCTGCCTGGTGCCAGATGTGTACCTGTGACTCCACCACTCGCAAGATGCGAGGAACTAACACTTCCCGGAGCAAGCGCTCTGCTGCTAACCGATGCCGTTCCAAGCTTTTCTGCTGTCACACTTTCATCCGCCAGCTTGGCGTCTGTAACGGCAGCATCCTGCAATTCATACGTACCTACAGCTGACTCTGCCAGATGCCGCTCAGTTACCACGCCATCTGCGAGAGCATCTCCGGACACACTTCCGGTAGACAAATGAGTTGCCTCGATGCTTCCACTTGCAATGTGAATGGAGTGAATTGCGGAATTATCCACATGTACCGGCGTGATTCCCCGATTCGCAATGTGTTCCCCTCGAATGGACCCTTTGGCAAGATGTTTACCCTGTACAGCCTCATCCGCAATTTTGGAAGAAATGACGCTCTGATCAGCGATTTTGGAGGCCGTAATGGACTGCTCCAGCAATTTTGCTGTTCCAACCGACTGGTCTGCCAGTTTGCTGCTGGTTACTGCACCTTCTGTCAAATGCTCACTGCCCACTTCTCCATTGCCAATCTGCTCCTTGCCCACTGCATGAGCGCGAATCTGGCTTGAACCGATTGAACCGTCCAGCAGATGTCTTCCGCTTAGCGAACCCTCAGCTAAATGTCTTGTTTGTATGGATCCATCCTCGATCTGGTCACTTCCAATACTACCAATAGTTAGTTGTGAACGACCGACAGACCCTTCTGCCAGATGTGTCTGTTTAACAGCACCTGCCTGAATATGGTGAGACTCGATGGAGTGTTCTTCGATTTTGCTGCCTGTGACAGCAGCTTCACGAATTTTGGATGTAGTCACTGCATCGTCAGCCAGTTTGGAGGTATTCACTGCTCCTCCCGTAAGATGCCTTGTATCCACGCCGCTAATCGCGATCTTGTCTCCAGTTACGGCATGATTCTTGATTAATTCCTCCGTTACCAGCATGCGGCTGAGATGTCTTGTGCTGATGGAACCGTCGGCAATTTTGGCCGAATCGATGGCCTGGTTGCCAAGCTTCTGAGAAGTAATACTGCCATCTCTGATTTTCTCACCGGCAATAGAAGCATTTCGTATTTTGTGACCAGACACAGAGCCATCAATCAGGTGCTCCTCAGATACAGACGCTTCCGCAAGTTTCGCGGAAACAATGGCCCCGTCTGCAATGTGAATGCTGGTCACCGCATAATCCTGCAATGCTTCACTGCCAACCGCATCCGGTTTCAGCTTGGAGGCATCCACAGAGAAAGGAGCTAGTTTGCTCTCCGTAACAGCAAATTCACTCAAGTCGTCCGTGTAGATATAGTGTCCGGTATGACCAGGCATCTGGTTCTGGTTCAGGATCTGCAGCCGGTCCCTGCTTGCTGTTTCTTGCTTGATGATACCCACCTCTTCTTCCAGAACAAGCGGAGCCACGCTGCTGACCTGTATCTGCTTTTCCAGGTTATCTTGCGTCTCGACGACTTTCTCGCTATCAGACTCTACGGGTTCCGGCTTGATGACTTTGGTTACGATCTCCAGGTCTTCCAGCTCGTTCGTTGAAGCAGGTAGCTCCATTGATTCGGATAGGAATTCTTCTGATACCTGAATGGCCTTCGAATACCGTTTATTTGTATTCAAGCGTTCTTCCCTATTCGAAGTGAAACCTGAGTCCATTGTGTCTGACCGTCGATTGGCCAGATCCAGTTCCTTAAATTTGGGACTCACATGCCGCAGTTTTGGCGTAGGAACCTTCTTATTGCCTTTTTTACTCATGCAGCTAGCTCCTTCCTCTAACGTTCGTCTCCGGCATCATATGCTTCGATATAGGCATCTGCCACTTCAAATCACGACTTTTGCCGATAACATTGGATGAGTGTAGGAGTCAACATACGAGTGATTTACTTGTCCATGGCGAAATAGGCTGTGCACGGCTTTAGATGAAAGGCGGCTGTCCACGCCCCTGATCCAGCAATGTCATACGATAATCCATAAGCATTTGTATAAATCCGTAAAATGACTTCCATCCGCACAGCGACCCACCTCTACCTGGATTGCATGGAAGCGGAAGGCTAACAAGTACATGTCGATGCATATCGATGCATCATGATTCCGGTCTGCGTTATCGTGATGTCCATCCATGCGGTGACAGGCCGGCATTCCATGGATGGACATCCATGATTGCGATAACATCGAAGGAGGAACGGTCATGCTACAAGAAACGATCGGTATTATGTTCGATTCACGCATGTACCGGGGGATACCGGCTGGAAGAACGGGGCAGGAATCACTCGAGAATGTTGAACAGGCAGCGGCCTGTTATGGATTAACCCCTTGTTTTTTGCGGCTGGAAGACGTGGATTTGGATACCAAAACCTGTATGGCCTATGTAAAAAAAGAGGGCATATACGTGCGTCAAAGGATGCCATTGCCCCCCGTTATTCATAACCGTGCTCTCCAGCTTCGGCGTTCGGAGCAGCATCAGGTGACCAAACTGCTGTTGCAGGGCATACAGGTATATAATGTTCGCAATCGATACCGCAAAGACCACATTCACGAGATCCTTTATCAGGACCCCGGTCTCAGGCAATATCTCCCCCGTGCGGTCAAAGCTACACCTGATTCTTTGGCATATATGATGGAACATTACGATGATCTGGTGATCAAGCCATGCAGCGGAAGCATCGGTCACGGCATTATGCGGATATTCCAAAAGGACGGTCAATGGAAACTGACATGTGAGGCAAGAACTTCACGCAAGGGATGGGCCACCTTTCGACTGAATAAGGGACAACTGCCATCAGCCACCTTGCGCCGTATTTTTCGGCATGCCTATCTCATTGAAGAGCGCATCCCCCTGGTTCGTTATGAAGGAAGACCTGTAGATCTGCGGGTATCCGTGCAACGTGGAAGTGACGGTTTGTGGGGGATCACGGGTATATTCGCCAAGGTGGCTCCTGCGCATACGTTTGTCACGAATATCGCTCAAGGCAGCAAAGTCATGACGCTGGCCGAAGCCCTTAACTTGCCGTCAACCGACTGGTATGTTCTTGAACTGGATACCAGAATCCGGTCTGTCGGGCTACGAATCGCACGGACGCTGGCTTCGAGCCTGCCTCATCTTGCAGACCTCGGACTTGATCTGGGGATAACAGAGAAGGGCCAGATTTATTTTATCGAATGCAACGGAAGGGATCAGCGCTACGGTTTCCGCAAGGCCGGAATGACGGAGACTTGGAAAGCCAGCTACCGGCATCCTATGGCTTACGGACGTCTGCTGCTGGAGCAGAATTCGCGCATACCAAGGCAACCCCAGACGTATGATCGCGGCCTGTATTGATTTCGTGGGCATTCTGTGTCAATATTATGCAGAACGGCCGGTCCTGCCGGCCTTGAAGTTCGCACTAACCCTAAGGGGGATATTCATGGCAAAAACGCTGTTGCGGTTAATGACCGAGCTTTCTTCTCGCAAATGGATCTCCCGGACTGTGGGAGCCTTCTCCAAGAGCCGGGGAAGCAAGGCATTTATCCCTTATTTTGTCCGGACCTACGACATCCCTGTTCAGGAAGCTGAGAAAGACTGGAAGGAATATCGTTCTTTGAATGATTTCTTTACCCGTAAACTTAAACCGGGCATGCGCCCGCTTGAACTTTCAGAACATGCACTGATCAGTCCGGTAGATGCCAAAATCACGGCAGCCGGTCCTGTATCTGCTGGAACACTCCTGAATGTTAAGGGACAAAATTATACACTTGCTGAATTATTAAACCACTCACCACATCTGGAGAAGTACAAGCACGGTTATGCCTTTGTCCTGTATCTCAGCCCACGCGACTATCATCGCATTCATGCGCCTGTTAGCGGTCGCCGCATTGAGAGTGAGCATATTAAAGGCAAGGTTTATCCCGTAAATGATTTTGGTCTGACCCATATGAAATCAGTGCTGAGTCGAAACGAACGGCTCATTACGTATATTGCTCATGATTTTGGAGAGGTTGCTGTCGTGAAAGTAGGCGCAATGAATGTGAGCAGCATACAATACGCAGGTGCGGATGTAAGTTCATGGGCACAAGGCGATGATCTCGCATATTTTGAATTCGGTTCCACCGTCGTACTGTTAACGCAGAGCGGTACATTCGAACCGAAACCAGGCTTGCAGCCTGGCGACTCCGTCAAAATGGGAGAATTGCTCGGTCGGTTAAAACCCATCCATTGAGCAATACACAGATGATTCCTGAATAACAGGAGTCATCTTTTTTAATTTTGATCTCAAGAAAGAGATCACATAGAACTTTGTGGCCTACATAAAAAGGTACTCGCAGCCGGAACACCTTTTTAGGGTAAAGTGTCCAGGCTATGAGTACCTTTTGCTAATCAGAGAATCCAATTATCCGCTTCAGAGCGATGTAGAAGTCAGGATGATGTCCATTCTCATTTCATGTATACATGCAATACGAAGCTAAGCTTCGTCATATTGGTTTTCTAACCATTCCTTAAAACCATACATCCTGCATTTCCTCTGCCGGTTTGGCGCGGCGCAGGCGGTTCCGGAAAATATTAAAGCCCTTGGTGGAGCATCCCCGGTTGCGGACGCGACGTTTTCCGTTCATCACAAGTTCCCCCTTTCGATCGTCTGGAATGCTACATACTTACCCCTGCTTCCCAGAATTGAAACGTTGCCATATTCTACCGGACAGCGAGATGTCCTATCGAATCTCGGACGGACTTTTGCCGGTGTACTGCTTGAACTGACGACTGAAGAAAAAGATATCGCGGTACCCAAGGGCATCTGCCACTTCGGTCACATTCATGCCAGTGTGCACCAAAAGATGCTCGGCCCGCTCAATGCGCATGCGAATGATATAGGATTGCACGGACGAACCAATCAATTCCTTGAACTTAATCGAGAAGTATCGAGGCGATAATCCAGCCCTTGCAGCGAGGTCTTCCACGCGATGTGTTATCCCCGGATGCTGACGTACATAGTTAGCAACCTCCTGGATGACATCAGACAACTGATTGCTTACCTTTTTCTCCACAGGAGCTTCCGTGTCCGCGCGCAGCAAATGAATCATCAGCTGTTTCAGAATCAACCGGCTCTCCTCATCCCGCCCATATACATCGGATAGGAACAGTCTTACATACCGAGCCAGCAAGTGCTCGAATTCCACCGTTTCCAGTACCTCACGATAGGACTGGGGAACATCATTAACGGGTATATCTACATCAAAATGAATATACGTAAGTACCAACGGTTTTTGCTTATTATGTGTTGCAGTAGGATGATCACCTGGCCTGAACAGAAAACAACTACCCTTGCCTACTTCATACGACCGGTCATTCAGCACAACGGTCCCTTCACCACTCCATACATAAAATAAGTCATAGTTTTGCATCGGTTTTTCCCGCTTCTGCCACTTCCATCCCGGTTCGCAGACAATTTTGGCGACGGCGGGCAAAATAACAAAAGATGACGGCGATGCCTGCAGCATGTCGCCACTCCCCCTTGAAAGTTAATCTCTTTTGCATACTGCATCCATCATGATGCGATATGTGTTTGTATAATATGATTTCTGCTCCTGCTGGAGCGAAACGTCTTATCCCATTATACAGCGGAATTCACCGAAACGAAAATGTGCACTTCTCCCATGCTAACCGCATTCGCCTTATCCCCTCTTGAATCTCCTCTTTCTCCAGATGTGCAAAGCCAAAACACGCAGCCGGGGGACTTGGAGTCAGCCAATAACGGACCGCATCGCGGAATATGACACCTTCCTCCTGAGCCAGTGCCTTGAACCGCTTGTAACTGTCGATATCCCCTTTCCACGAAGCATAAATATGCAATCCAGCATCCCCAGGCTGCATGAGGAAGGGTTCCGGTAATTCCCGCTTCATCTCATTGACAAAATAAGCATGCCGTTCCCCGTAGAGTCGGGTTAGCCTTCTTAGATGGCGCAAATACCCTCCTCGGGACATAAATTTCGCGAGTGCACGCTGCTCCAGAAGGGCAGGAGGTACGGGTTCGTACAATGCTTTTGCAGCGATCAGTGGCTGTACCAGACTTGGTGGCAGAACCGCGTAACCAAGCCGAATGGATGCAACCATCGTTTGTGAAAATGATCCGACATAGATAACCCGTTGTTCACGATCGAGTACTTTGAGCGGTTCAATCGGCCTGCCTCCCCAGCGAAATTCACTGTCATAATCATCTTCAATAATGACGGCATTTCGCTCCGAGGCCCATTCAAGTATGGTTCTCCGTCTGTCCAGACCAAGGACAGCTCCTGTAGGAAACTGGCGGGTTGGCGTTACAAATAACGTCTGTGCTTCCCAGGACTGCGGAATAATTCCTCCGTTATCTACTTCCGCTGGAATAATTTTTCCTCCGCAGGACTTAACGGCATGGGCAATTCCCTGATAACCCGGGTTTTCCAATATAACTGCAGCCCCTTCAGGGATGAGCAATTGTGTCAGCAAAGTGATGCCCTGCATGGAGCCACTAAACAGCACAATCTGTGATGCCTCAGCCTGAATGCCCCGCGTCCACCTCAGATGTGAAGCGATGGCCTCACGCAGTTCAGGGTCTCCGGCAGCACCACTTTGTTCATGCGACCCGCTCCGATGAACGGCGGCCAGCGCACTTTTCCATTCCGCTTGTGGAAAATGCTCGGCAGGCATACGCTGTACGTGGAAGTTGATGACTCGTTGCTCCGGTGCAAGGGCTGACGGTTGTTGCTTTTGATTCTGAATATTCAGCGTACTCACCCGCTCTCCCCATGGAGAAAGTTGAATGATTGCCTCCCGCTCTGCATGTTCCTGAGCTGTTATGGTATCCGAAACAAAGGTTCCTCTTCCCCTATGCGCTCGCACGTAACCATCGGCGAGCAGCATGTCATATACCTGGGCCACGGAGCTGCGTGACATTTCATATTGACGTGCCAGCTCTCGGGTGGAAGGCAGTCTTGTGCCTCCAACCAGCGTCCCAGCATGAATGGCGTCACGCAAAGCATGGTACAATGCCTCGTATTTGTAGCGGTGTTGAAGCTCGTATGAATCCATAGGCAGCCACAATTCCATCGTGCACCTCTTTTTCCAAATAAATTGGTCTATTAAAGTGAATGTAAATTGGATCTTTTTATATGTCAATGTAGGTTCTATTGTTATGGCTAAGGTACAGCGATTTATTCCACATGCCATTCAAGGGGGAACACCGATGAGAAGAAAAGAATTCAATGTAGATGAAGAGCAGGAAATGATAACATTTCTGGCCCAGTGCTCCTTTGGTTTTCTGGGAACGGTCAGTCCGGACGGGCAGCCGCGGGTGACACCGCTAAACTTTGTATATATGGACGGTTGTTTTTATTTTCACGGCAGTCTTGCCGGAGAGAAGATGAAGCAGATCAAGCAGGATTCCTCCGTCAGTTTTACCGTAGCAGAAGAGTTTTCCCTGATTCCATCTTATTTCAGTGATCCCGAGTTAGCTTGTCCGGCAACGTCTTTTTTCAAAAGTGTAATGGCATTCGGACAGGCAGAGCCGGTTCAGGATCTGGATATCAAGGGCGAGGTTCTGCAACGTTTTATGGAGAAACTCCAGCCGCAGGGCGGATATCTCCCCATTGATGCAGATGATCCCCGCTACAAGGGTAATCTCAAAGCCGTGGCTGTGGTCCGCATTGTTCCTGAACGGGTCACTGCCAAATTCAAATTTGGACAGAACCTCTCGGCTGAACGCTTTGATCATATTAGCGGTGAACTGGAACAGCGTAACGAAGGACGCGATGCTGAAACTGCCGAAATGATGCGGAAATACTGTCCTTTTCATCAGAAATAACATTCATTTTCCATCGTATAATCAAAAGGGAGAAGTGACATTAACCTAACCCAAAAACACCCGCAACAACGCGGTGAAGTGATAAAACTGTCATTATGCGTAATTTCCGTGACGGGGGCAAGGCAAGGTGTTATAATGTTAGGCAGTTGAATCCCAAAGACTTGGAAGGATGAAAAGAATGAATCCACTGGCTGAACAGTTGAACGAAAGTATTCAGGCAGGCAGCAGTCACGTCTACTCCATGCTGTCGCAGCTCGGCAAAGAAATCTATTTTCCAAAAGAAGGTATCTTGAGTCAGTCTGCTGAAGCAGCAAGTCTGGCCAAAACCTACAATGCTACGATTGGTATTGCTCTGGAGGACGGTGTGCCGATGCACTTAGCTGTTATTCAGGATAAGCTGTCCGCATACCAACCGAAGGATTTGTACCCTTACGCTCCGCCTGCAGGGAAGCCTGAGTTGCGGACCGTATGGAGAGACAAGATGCTGAAGGAAACACCTTCCCTTGAAGGTAAAACGTTTGGTAACCCCATTGTGACTAACGCATTAACGCATGGACTGAGTATCGTAGCCGACCTGTTCGCCGAAGAAGGGGACGCTGTTATATATCCGGATAAAAACTGGGAAAATTATGAGCTGACCTTTGGAATTCGTCGCCACGGCGAGTTAGTTCATTATCCCCTGTTCGATGATCAATTGAATTTCAACAGTGCAGGCCTGCTCGAAGCGTTGCTTGCGCAGAAGGACAAAGGCAAAGCCATCGTGCTGCTGAACTTCCCGAACAACCCGACAGGTTATACGCCTGGAGCGGAAGAAGCAGATGCAATCGTGGACACGATCCGTCAAGCGGCTGAGGCTGGTGTGAACGTCGTTGCTGTGACAGATGATGCCTACTTTGGTCTCTTCTTCGAAGATTCCATTCACGAATCCCTGTTTGGCAAGCTGGCGAACCTTCACCCACGCGTGCTGACTGTCAAAGTTGACGGTGCTACGAAGGAAGAATTCGTATGGGGCTTCCGCGTTGGATTCATCACGTACGCCCATGAAGATGCTGCGGTTCTCCATGCTCTGGAGCAAAAAACACTCGGTATTATCCGGGCAACCATCTCCAGTGGCCCTCATCCTTCCCAAACGTTTGTGCTGGATGCGCTGAAAGCACCTGAGTTTGAAGCACAGAAGCTGGAGAAGTTTGAAATCATGAAAGGCCGCGCCAACAAAGTAAAAGCCATTCTCGATAGCGGTAAATACGGTGAAGTATGGGATTACTATCCGTTCAACTCCGGTTACTTCATGTGCCTGAAGCTGAAGGATGTGGGCGCAGAGCAGCTCCGGACCCATTTGCTGCAGCAATACGGCGTAGGTACCATCGCGCTGGGTGAAGCTGATCTGCGAATTGCCTTCTCCTGTATTGAAGAATCCGGACTGGAAGATTTGTTCGATACGATCTATCGTGGCGTTTTGGATCTACAGACTACTTAATTCATATGCAGTAATGCTTACCCAAGTAAATAAGTCAGGGAGCGGACTTGCGTCCGTTTCCTGACGAATATGATCCCCTTTGTATCCTGACGAATGTCTCTCGATATAAAGGGGTATTTTGTGTTCCGCTTTGAAGACGTATGGCGATCTTGACGGGCAAATGCCCAAAACGATAATTTTCAGGCTCTACCGGGCAACGGCCCAATCAGCCTATCCCCAAGGCACATAATATACGATGTACGCAAGGGCGTGCCCAACACCACTTGAAAAGGGGAATGACCATGTCTGGAGTAGTTGAAGAAACAAGAGGCGGTTATGGATGCGGCGGTTACGGTTACGGAGGATTTACAAATACAGGTGCCATTCTCGTTCTGTTTATCCTGCTCGTCATTATCACTAAATCGTTCCTCTGTTAGTCCATACGTCCTCACCAGGAGTCGGAACAAGGTAAGCTGACTGCAGCACAAAGAAGGGTATTCCGGGATACAGCTCGGAATACCCTTCTTTGGTTACGTTACGCAAGAGCCCTGGTCAGCGCTGCCATTGAACACTAAGTGGTCAGACGTCCGACCGTTCATTCATCCTCTTCTTCCTTCAACCACTTGTTGCCCTGAGAACGTCGCATTAAGTAGATGACCAGCACACCAAGGACCAATGCTGCTCCGGTCATGCTCAGTCCACTCCATCCCGCAGCCAGCATCGGCAGCCACATAAACAAGGCAGCCAGTGCATGCAGATTCGAAATGAATCCCAGTACCTGGGAGCGACGACTCTCTCCCGAGATGGGATAAATCATAATCCAGAACGATTCACTATGACTGCGTCGCAGCGCACCCAGCTGCACACCCACAAGCAGCAGGAAGAACAGGTATACACCAATACCGAAATAACTGCCTGCCGTCCACCAGGACAGCAGCATGCCCAGTACAACCAAGCGCACAACGATGGAGAACACTTCAGTTCGGATGAACGTTTTGGTAATCAGATAGCGATAAGCTTTCCCTGCATTCCACGGGAGACCACTCCCCCATTTGCTGAGCCAGCGGCGAGAACTTACTTTTTGGCCTGATGAAGGTACATCGACGAACCATCCTAGCGTGCGCATCACTCGGCCAGCCTGGCCCTGCTCCACCTGAATGAGACGGTCCCATGAAACCCGATGTTTCAGAGGGATACGCAGGGCAACGATATAAACGACGGCCAGCAGCAGCAGGAACCAGATGCTGCGCTGTGGAGGCTGCCACAACCAGGCGGCAATCGCCAGTACAGCCAATGCCCATCGAAGCAAACGATATCCTCTGGCGGCGCCGATTTGCACCATGCGCAGTTCTTGCCAAGCCCCATAGCTCGATAGCCCTTTCCACAACAGGAGAAGCAGGATAAACCAGCCAAATGGCCTTGCATCCTGATCTGCTCGAACATAGAGCGGCCATAACGTTACAAATACGAGCAGCATACCCAAGGTTTTATAAATCATGCCACGAGCGAAGCTGTTTTTCAGATATTCGTGCATCCGATATTCCTGCGGACGTAAAAATACGATGTCTGCCGGATGCAGATATGTACGATAACTGCTAAACAGCACCAGTGGTGCCAGCAGCAGCAACGTAATCCAACGAATCGGAAATCCCGCCGGGATGTGCTGTACAAACGATGTATACCAGGCGGAGAACGCAATGACGAGAAATAAGAACACCATGGCTACGCCGCTCTGAATGACATAACCCAGATAAGGAAGAATTCCATTCCAGAATCCCGTGCGTCTTTGCTTCCATAGCTGCTTGAGATCCATGCTTAATCCCTGCCTTGTACAAGGGAATAGAACATATGCTCCAACGTGGCATCCGATTCCCCGAATTGAGTACGCAGCTCATTCAGCGTCCCTTGAGCAATGACCTGTCCTCGGTGCAGGACAATAAAACGGTCACAGTAATTTTCAATGGTGGACAGAATATGTGAACTGAGCAGAATGGATGATCCCGAAGCCTTCATTTCAAGCATAAAATCAAGCAAAGAGCGGATTCCGAGGGGGTCAAGTCCCAGGAAAGGCTCATCAATGATATAGAGTGGCGGACCTGCCACAAAAGCACACATGATCATGACCTTTTGCCGCATCCCTTTGGACAGGTGGGTCGACAGACTTGTACTTTTCTCATTCATGCGGAACAAGTCCAGCAGTTTCTCCGTACGCTTTTTGAAATCAGCCTCAGAAACACCATAGGCTCTGGCCGTAAACTCCAGATGCTCCATGACCGTCATCTCGTCGTACAGTTCAGGTGATTCCGGTACAAAGGCCATGGCGGATTGATATACCTGTGGGTCTTCGTCACGCTTCTTGCCCATGACTCGCACTTCTCCCTGCTGAGGGGTCATCAATCCTAAAATATGCTTCATTGTAGTACTTTTTCCAGCACCGTTTAATCCGATCAGTCCGACCATTTCTCCGCGTCCAACTTCCAGATCGATGCCGTGGAGGACTGGCCGCTTGGCACTGTATCCTCCGCTTAGCCCGTTGATTTTCAGTACGGTTGGTTGAACGTTATCCATCTATCCCTGCACCTCTTTCGTCAGGTTTTATTCTTCAGAGCGTGGCTCTTTACCTTTGCTCCATTTGGGAGCGCCCTTGTTCTTGCGATCCTGGTCCCGTTCTGTTCTGCCTGTATTGCCAGCTGGCTTGCCGCCCCCCGGACGTTGATTCGAAGCAGCCGTTCTGGCGCCGCCATTGCGGCTGGCCTGACCAGGTTTACGATCCCGGGATTGTCCTGGTTTTCTGGAGAAAGAATGTCCTTCAGGCCGCGTATCCGGACGCGGATCAGCCTCCAGCACTTTCCCCCCGAACAATACACGTTCCGGCAATTCGATTCCAAGTTCCCGCGCAAACTTGCGCATAATGAAAATTTGCGTTTCGTCCACGATCGACAACACGATACCGCTGCGACCCATACGACCTGTTCTTCCTGCACGGTGAACATAGTGTTCCGAATCAAATGCAGGGTCATAGTTAATGACCATCGGTAAACCTTCAATATCCAGTCCTCTGGCTGCAACCTCGCTCGCGATCAGCAGCTGCAGTTTCCCGTTACGGAAAGCGGATAGCACGTTGCTGCGGGTCACCTTGTCGGCATCTCCATACAGTGCAGCTGCGGAGAATCCAAGGTGATTCATTTTCGCTTCAACCTCGCCAATATCCTCGGTAGCATTCACAAAGACGATGGCGCGATCCGGGTTATACTGTCTAACCAGACGGCGAAGCATATCAATTTTGTTGCGATTTTCTTCCACAAAATAAAAATGCTCCAGTCCCGCCGCAGTTGCCCGGTCCGGTTCGATTCCGATCTGTACCGGCTCTTTCATCTCCCGCTTCGCAAGTCCTGCAGTATGTTCATCGATCGTCGCTGACAGGAAAATGAGCTGACGGTCGCGCAGGGCACTGCGCAATACGAAGTCCACATCACTTACCCCGCCGAGCTGGAATACCTGATCTGCCTCGTCAATAACGATCGTGGAGACGTTGTGCATTTTCAGCTTTTTCAGCGTGATCAATTCCTTCAGTCGTCCTGGTGTACCCACGACCAGTTCCGGGTGTTCACGCAGCTTCTCGATCTGACGTTTTACAGCTGCGCCGCCAATTAACCCCAGAACGCCAATTTTGCGTTCTTCTCCATAGCGCTGTGCCTCGCGGACAATCTGCATCGCCAGCTCTTGAGTAGGAGCTATGATGAGCTTCTGTGTCCCTTTTACGTCACTTTTAATGGATTGCAGCAGTGGCAGCAGATAAGCGAGCGTCTTGCCTGTTCCCGTCTGAGATTTCGAAACCACATCGCGACCTTCCAAAATAACCGGGATCGTCTGTGCCTGTACCGGTGAAGGTTCGTTGATGCCATGTCTGGCGAGTACAGCCTCAAGATCCTGTTCTACGCCAATTGAAGCAAATGTTTGATTCGTCATGTATGTCCATCCTTTAAATTTATTCGTTATGACGCTATATACATTCAACTAAACAATATTTACACTAACACTCCAATGACAGAACAACCTTCCGATCGCTGTTATCCCCAGATTTTTTTGAATGAATCCTTTTTTGAAAAGGGGAGATCCGGGGATAGCGTATGCTTCCGATGTTGCTTTCTTTTAGAAAGCTTTTAGGCGAAGTGTATGCTTTCGAAGTAGCTTCGCTTCTTCAGATTATTTCTGTCCTCTCCGTTATCGTGTAAATGCTTAGTTGAACATATATATCCATGCTTGTACTAATAAAACCGAAGCCTGTCATCACATTACCTTTCATTATATGCGAAAAAAGCCTGTGGACCAAATCTTATTCAGGGACAGAAATTTTTGTTTTAGAATGATTCTTTAAATTGGAAAATATAGTATTATTTATTTGATATAGTTTTTAGAGGTGCTTATATTTAAAGTCATATTATCTTTCTAAAGGAGGTATACCTATGTTTAAGAATCGATCCTTGAGCTTAAAGAAAAGAAAATGGAAAATAACAACATCTTTTGTTCTTGCACTACTGTTATTTGGCTTGTCTGTTCTGCCTGCAATGGCCGCATCTCCGGGAAAAACCGTAAACGCCTCGGCAAAACTGGCATACCATCTCAAAGGACTCAAGCATGACCGTGTTGTGCAAAAGGCATACATCGCGGATAAATACGTGTACGTTACGCAACGTGTGGACGGGACATGTCACCTCTCCAGATTACTCATAAAGGGCAGCGACGCTGTATACGTGGATAAAATGACCATCACGAACAGCGGTCATTGCCAAACGCTGGATATGTATACGTACAATGGGTCCAATTATTTTTATTTTAGTTCAAAAGCCGATCCTTCGGAACCTGAATTTTGGTCACTACAGGTAGCCAGACTGCAATACGCGGCAGGCAAAACCGTGGATTATACCGATCTACATCGGTTCACGTATATGAATTACGCCAACAAAACCGGTTCGAAATTGGGTGAAACCCGGCGTGTGGACGGAGGCGGCAATAGCAATTATACCGTTTTTCGCGTACAAACGAAGGACAAAACCACCGTCACCTGGTCCATTTATGACACGGTCGCTTTAAACAAACTTCTGGATAATAACAAGCAGGTTCGAATGGACAGCGCAGCTGCGGTGAAGGCCGCTGTTTCCAGCTTCACGCAGTCGGGCAGTGGCATTATCAGACCCAACGGATCGTTTCAGGGAGTAGACCTGCTGGGCAAAACGCAAATATTTACATCAGGCGGGGGAGAAGGGGAAACTCCTCAGATTGCCAAGATTTCAAGTTCAGGTGCTTACCAATCCCTTGTGAAAATAACAAATGTCGGGAAACATGAAATTGAGGGCGTACAGACCAAGAACGGGAACGTATACTTCACCATCGTTACCGATCCAGGCAATAAAGCGAACGGGCAGAAAATATACTACGTTCCCGATAGCATTTTCTAACGGACTGCTGAAAGAGGCATAACACATAACCGTTGGTCACTCCGCCAAGATCCTCCCCAACCGCCGTCCTTGCTCTGAATGATGAAGAGCAAGGCGGCGGTTTTTCACATTTAACAAAAAAAAGAAAAGCCCCTCGGCGGAGCCCTTCTCTTATCCGATATATGATGCCCATTGTTGCATCTTACTTCTGATTCATTACACCGTGCGACAGCCTGTCAGCAAGACGCGGAAATAGCTGATACAGCCACACTCCAGCCGAAGCCAGTCTGGGCAGATTCACTTCTTCCTTGCGCTTCTTCATCGCCCGGATCATATGCCCTGCAACCTCTTCCGGCTTCAGCATCATCCAGCGTACATTATTAACATAGTTACCGGAGGGGTCAGCCCGTTGGAAGAAAGGTGTATCGATGGGTCCGGGATTAATGGTCGTTACCGTGATTCCGGTCTTGCGAAGTTCCTGGCGCAGGGCATTGCTGAAGCCAAGTACGGCGTGTTTGGTTGCTGTATATGAAGCAGATTTTGCAGTTCCGATCTTGCCAGCCATGGAAGCTACATTCACGATCTGTCCTCTGCCTCGTTGTAACATCTGCGGCAGCACTGCCTTGGTACAGCGAACAATGCCCATGTAATTAACGTCCATCATCTCATCGAATTCCTGCACAGACATATCCGTCATGGCCGCAAATTTTCCGTAACCAGCGTTATTCAGCAAAATATCGATTCGTCCGTATTTCTGCAACATCGCATCCACGGCTATCTGAACTTGCTCATTATTCGTTACGTCTAACGTGAGTAGTTCATGCTGCCCTTTCAGCGAAGCACCAATCTCTTCCAGCTTGTCCCACGAGCGGGCAGCCAGAATCGGGATGGCTCCTTCTTCTATCAGCATCTGTGCACAGAGCGCACCAATTCCGCTCGACGCACCCGTGATAAAAACAACCTGATCTTTTAGCATACCCGACGTCCTCCCGTATTGAACACATATTGCCCCTAGAGGCGTATGGTTCTATTCTACGAGATCATCACTTGAATATCCATCTCACCGATTCCGTCCATCATCAAAGGAATGCTCAATGCCTTCGTTGCACTAAAGGAAGTCAGATATTCAGAATTCATCACTTGCGGAGGTGTAATATCAACAACGACACCCTGATTGGACAGGATGGTACTTGCATTGCCGCTAATCATATTGCCAAGTTCCGAAATAGCACTTTTACTCATTTCGTCCATTTCAGTAATGACAAAGCCGCCCATCATGGCAGAAACGATTTTCAATGCAACCGACTCTTGTATTCCAAACACGATGTTTCCGCTTAGTTGTCCAGTCATTCCGATCACGATCCAGACATGGTCTGCAATGTACTCCACATTTTTCACGCCAAGACTCCCGGTGGAAGGCGAAACCTGGATGAGCTGTTCGAATACGTTCCGTGCGGATTCCAGGAAAGGATTAATCACTTCCGCTTTCACTGTCTATTGTCCCCCTTACACTGGGTTATTGGTCACACACCAAAAGTCCCATATTCAATAAATTTATTATACTTTATCACGTACAAGAATTCACCAAGAATTCGGCAAGGCATGTGTACTATAATTTATCGTCATCCGCGGAGCAAATGTTTATAGCTGATTCTAGCGAAAAATCGAGGCTTTTCGCATCTGTTGCAAGAACCATTGCCATGAAGAGGCATGGCAAAAGGCATTTAGGACTTTTTTACTGTTTCTTAAAATGTTAAAAATTTAATTTCTTGAAATAAAATTAATTTCTCGTTCTAATGGACCTCCCCAAATCCATGATGTTCCCTTCATTGCCCTGCTGTCCTGAATCACCTATAATTTAAGGAACGGAATAATGACCAGTTACGGGATTCCACCTATGGATAGACAGAAGACATTTTGCGTGCAAGGAGGCCATACATGAATATCAGTCAACTGGAGACGCTGATTACCATCTCGAAAACGATGAGTTTCCGCAAAGCCGGAGAACTCCTAAATTTGACCCAGCCCGCCGTCTCGGCCCAGATCAAGAGCCTGGAGGATGAATTCAGCACCGTTCTTGTCGATCGGAACCAACCGGTCACCCTCACCGATCGCGGACAGGTATTTCTTCAACATGCCGAACGAATGCTGGACATCGTGGGAGAGCTGAAACAGAAGCTGATGGATCTCGATGAGACCCCTCAGGGACATATCAGACTCGGTACAACCACATCTATTGCCATTCAGATTTTGCCACGGGTCTTATCCTACTTTCAGGATCAATTTCCACTCATCAAGACCAGTATCCAATCCCTGCCTTCTTCACAGATCTATACCCAGGTCGAGAATGGTATGGTCGATATCGGTATCGGTTATCTTACGGAGCGTAATCCTAACCTGAATACGTCCGTGTTGTATTATGACACTTTCGAGCTTGTGGTATCTCCTTTCCATCCACTGGCGAAGCAAAAGCATGCCGCGGTGGATGTTCTGCGCAGCACACCTCTGATTTTGCTATCTCCGGATACGGTGGGGCGCCGCTTTACGGAAGGCATTTTCAAAAAACATAATATTGAGCCCAATATCGTTATGGAGTTGTCAAGCAGCGAGGAAGTGAAACGGATGGTTGAGATCAATCTCGGGGCAGCCGTTATATCCAAACAATCCGTTGCCCATGAGTTGCGGCAAGGCACACTGCGCATGATTCCACTCAGTGAACTGGAGGTCAGTCACCCTGTCGGAGTCATCTACAAATCAAGTCGTTATGTGAATTCGGCCATGCAGCAATTCCTGAGCGATCTCAAAGGCATGCCGGAGACCCAGTTCATCAGTTCAGAATGATAAATGAGCCATGAGAAAGGAAGGATTTCCATATGAAATTTGATCTTCACACCCATCATTTTCGTTGTGGTCATGCAGACGGCAATATTCGCGACTATATCGAGGCAGGTATTCAGTCTGGACTTCAGGTCATCGGTATCTCGGATCATACACCTTACTTCGGCAGTGACGAGGAGCAGGCATTTCCCCGGATCGCGATGGGCAAGTCGGAATTGCGTCATTACGTGGAAGAAGTACTGGCTCTGAAGGAAGAATACGCAGGCAAAATTGATGTGCTTCTTGGCATTGAATCCGACTATTTCCCTGTGCATGCCGAATTGTATCGCAATACACTGGGGCAATATCCTTTTGATTATATTATTGGTTCAGTTCATCATACGGAAGATGTCAGCATATTCAACAAAACCCGCTGGAACGGATTAAGTGCTGCACGTAAGGTTGAAGTGAAAGAGCGTTACTATGCATTGATTCGGCAATCAGCCCGAAGCGGCATGTTCCAGATTCTCGGACATATTGATGCCATGAAAGGAAATTACCCACCTTTCTCGGACATTATCGCAGATCAAGCCATTGATGAAACGCTGCAGGTCATTGCAGAATCGAACGTGGCTATTGAAATTAATACGTCGGGTAAAACCAAGCTTAGTGGTGGCTGGTACCCGTCCGATGCCATTCTGGAGCGTGCGCATCATTACGGAGTGAAGGTGACCTTCGGATCAGATGCCCACAAACCGCAGCGTGTTGCCGATGAACTGGATGACGTTCGTACACGTCTGCAAGAGATTGGATTCACTGAATGGGTATACTTCAAGCAGAAACAAATGCAAGTTGTACCGTTTTAAACATAGAGCACCAAAATAGCCCTCACGGCGTAAAAACGCTGTGGGGGGTTTTCTTTGTATCCTAATATAAAAAAAAGATGTTATATAAGTTCTGTCATCGGAGTGTTGGTGTAGAAATTCCATAGTTAAACTTATATAGACAAAAAAAATGAACCCGCTAAGCGCGGGTCCCAACAGCATAATCTATTATCAAAAAGGGGGTCATGAGATAAGTTTACCCGCTGTCTGTTAGAGTTCAATTGCAGCTATATTTCAATTGTGTAACAAATGATTGAAGTTCGTTTCAAACCTCTGCTGTTTCATTTTATTCGGCAATAGAAACATTTCGATCTATATTTTTCTGATTGAAAGGCGCTCTTTGGATTGATGCAATATGCTCTATTCTATGTTACTCGTGCTTGTCGGATACCAACGTTTGCAGGCGATTCTCCCAATGAGAACGAACATGCTGTTCACGATACAAACTGTACACCTTAACATCCAGCAGAGTATCCGGCGTCTCACCATCCTCATGATTCAAAACAAACGAGGGCAGGGTCCGTTCATAAATCATACCGCTTTTGCAAAGAACCCGTTCGGATGATACATTTGCCTCGTAACAGCGGGCTTCCACTTTGCACAAATTAAGCTCGGCAAAACCGAATTCCAGCAAACGCTGTACTGCCTCAGTCGCGACTCCCTTACCCCAGGTGGACCTGTTCAGAATATATCCGATCTGTGCGGTACCGTTCTGTTCGTTCCAATGCTGAAATGAAGTGATGCCGATGATCTGTTCGCTGCCTTTCCAGCAGATGCCGTAATGCAGTGAATCCAGCTTGGCACTGCTGCTGCGAATCTGATTCAATAATCGCCGAGCCCGGATTGGTGTGGGCTGACTCCCCCTGTTTACATAACGGATCACCTGCGGGTCGGAAAACAGCTCCGACAATGTGCTGTAATCACTCTGACGTAATGATCGAAGAACAAGGCGCTCTGTCCATAAAGCAGGCAATCCTTGGCCCAGCATTTTTCGGGTCAGCATGACAATCGCTCCTTTTGCCTAACGGGTTCTAGTCCGGTAAGACAAGCATGCTCTGAGGTAGATCCGGCGCAAATAAAATACATGGATAAACGATGAAACATCACTATGCTCTACAATACTACGCTCAGTAGCCCGAACATTAGTATGCCAATTCATTACAGCGGTTTATTCCTGACCTAACTAATCCGTTTGCAGCCCGCGATAAACGCCTGTACGAAGCTCTCGGATATAGAAATCAAGCGAAGGCACCTGAGCCTGCTGAGCAGCCTTTACTTCCTGCTCAATATCATAAGGAACCCTTACAAATTGAAGATTGAACGGGGTATTCCGATCATTGCTGTCCTCTCCTTCAAGGATACAATAAGAAGCCTGGGTAAAATCAAGCGGGTTACCCACACTGCCTGCATTGAACAGCATTTTCCCATTCATAAACTGCAAGTATGCGTTATGCACATCGCCATATCCCACGACATCCGCCACACCGAACTCAGGCTCATCTGCCGGAGGCTCGAACATCGCTAACCTTTTCTCGATCTCATCCCACGGCTGTACACGGTGATATACACTTTGAGGAGAGGCATGCACCAAGCGGATCGTACGACCACTCAGCTCTAATTGGTGGCTAAAAGGCAAGCTCTCCAGATATGCCAATCGCTCCTTACCCAGCCGCTTCGCTTGCCAAGTAAAATTCTCGTTGTCCTGATTAACCGCAACCAACTCATCCCAGTTGCCACGGATGACGTGCTCACATGTCTCTCTCACCAGATCTACAACCTGTACCGGATCAGGCCCCTTGCCAACGAGGTCGCCAAGACAAAAGATTCGCTTCAATCCGCGACTTCGAATATCTTTTAATACCGCTTCCCAAGCAGTCATGTTGCCATGAATATCGGATACAATCGCAATTCGTTCCATCTGGCTAACCTCCCTTTATGCTCTATATTCTTTATGTTGTTAACCCTTTAGTTCAAAAACAGTCAATTCCGGCCTGCACAAAAAGCGAATCGGCAGTTGGGTCATGCCAAAGCCACGGTTCACATAGACAGGCATATGCTTATCCCCTGCGTAATATAACCCTTGAATATACTTTAGTGAACCTCTTGGTGTAGTCAGTGCCCCAATCCAGGGAAAACGCACCTGCCCGCCATGACTGTGTCCAGAGAGCTGTAGTCCGAAACCATAAGGTGCTGCAATGTCTGCATAATCGGGCTCATGCATAAGCAGCAGTTTCCAGACCTCTCTACTCAATCCCTTCATGGCTGCAACAGGATCAGGTCTGCCCGTAAGCGCGTCATCCAAACCTGCTATCGCAATACGTGAATCCCCTCGCTCAATCAGAACATGGCTGTTTCGAAGAAGCGTGAACCCGGCCTCTTTAAACATCAGCTCCACTTCATGCTGCTGATGGCCTCGGTAATCATGGTTCCCCAATACGGCATATTTGCCATACTTCGCTTGCATTGAAGCCAGTGCAGGAATACATTCACGCATCGGTTCTGCTTCCCGTTCAACCATATCTCCGGTAAAACAAATCAGATCAGGCTGCTGCTCCCGTATCGTTTCAGCCAGCTTCTCCATTTGTTTCAGCCCCGTATGGAATCCTAGATGTGCATCACTGAACTGAATTACACGCAGTCCCTCGAATGCTTTTGGAAACTTGGGCAATTTCAATTCAACATGCTTGATCTCCAGATGACGAGGCTCCCATAACCAGGCGTATCCTCCTGTGAGCAAACTGGCACTCGCCGTCATGAAGATCATGCGCAGCAAAAAACTTCGCCGGGAGGGATCATGATCCTTTTCCTCCCCGGGAAAAATGGGGTTCTCCGAATCAGATCCATACTGTGAGCGCTGGGGCGGCGAGATCTTGCTGCCCTCACGCGGTGTTTCTCCCATGCGTCCCCCTCCTTCTTCCGCCCAAATCCATCCCCTTAGTATACCATATTCTATGTGACTAGCCCGGATCCTTTGCGAGTACAGAAAAAGAAGCCGTAATCTTAGGCTTCATGCGCCCAGGATCACGACTTCTTGTAATGGTGCAGATTCGATGTTCTGCAATGGATATGAATAGATTACACGCCCAACCAGCGTTTAAACATATGTTTGGTCGTTTGTTTGTTCATTTCGGCAATGGAAGTTGTCAATGGAATCCCTTTTGGACAAGAGCGTACGCAGTTCTGCGAGTTACCACAGCCCTCAATACCTCCGTCTTCCATAAGTGCTTCCAAGCGGTCTTCAGCGTTCATCTCCCCTGTTGGGTGAGCATTGAACAGACGTACTTGAGAAAGAGCAGCCGGACCGATAAAGTCTGTCTTTTCATTGACGTTCGGGCAAGCCTCGAGGCATACACCACATGTCATACATTTGGACAGCTCATAAGCCCACTGACGTTTCTTCTCAGGCATCCGCGGACCTGGACCGAGGTCATAGGTACCGTCAATCGGAATCCACGCTTTAACCCGTTTCAGGGCGTTAAACATCCGGGTACGGTCGATGACGAGGTCACGAACCACCGGGAAGGTTTTCATCGGTTCAATGCGAACCGGCTGTTCGAGCTTGTCGATCAGGGCAGCACACGCTTGACGCGGTTTGCCGTTGATGACCATGGAGCATGCTCCACAGACTTCTTCGAGACAGTTCGATTCCCAGCAGACAGGGGCAATGGACTTGCCTTCTGTATTAACCGGGTTCCGCTGGATCTCCATCAGGGCGCTAATAACGTTCATGCCGGGACGGTACGGAAGCTCAAACTCTTCGTTGTACGAAGATGACTCCGGGCTGTCCTGACGGGTGATGATAAACTTGACGGTTTTTTTTGCTGTAGCTGTGTCCGTCATATCGTTGTCCCCTCCTTTGAGTGACGATGATTGGTGTTGCTGATGCGCAAAGTTACTCTTTTGGTGCACGGGTGGCGCTCCGGCAGCGGAATGCCCTTCTGATCGCTGTTATCCCCGGATTTTTTTGATCAACCCTTCCCAGGGTTAAAATCCGGTGATAAAGGCGAGCGCTTCGCTTCTTCTGGGCATTTCCGCTTCCTCCGCTACGTCGTGCAAGCAGGGTCACTTTGCTGGAAACTGCACTCCATTCATACTGGATGCAGTATTTAGTTTCTAAAGCATCGCAAGGCGCTTTACTGAAAATAGCCATAATTCATTCTGGTTAGTAGTAACATTGAGAAGCTCCGCGTACGCTTTGCCTCTATGTGTCTACTTCTTTTCCGTTAAGTTGCTAAGTCATTAACTTTATTAATAGACCGAAATTTCGCTTTACTTAATCCTTCGAGTAGTCCCGGATCCGTGGTGGGATCAGGGAAACGTCTACAGGCTCGTACGAAATTTTTGGACCTTCCTTCGACCAACTTGCGATCGTTGTTTTCAGGAATTCCTCGTCATTCCGTTCGGTGAAATCCGGTTTGTAGTGCGCTCCACGGCTTTCGTTACGCAGCAGTGCGCCCAACGTCATCGCTTCTGCCAGTTCAAGCATATTCCACAGCTGGCGGGTAAATGCTGCACCCGGGTTGTTCCAACCAGAAGTGTCGTACATGTTGATTTTGCCGTAGCGCTCTTTCAATTCCTTGATTTTGCCGATAGTCGCTTCCAGCTTATCGTTGTAGCGTACCACCGTCATGTTCGCCGTCATCCACTCGCCAAGCTCTTTGTGAATGACATAAGCATTTTCATTGCCCTGCATGTTCAGGATGCCTTCGTATTTATCAGTTTGGCGCTTGGCATAACCATCGAATACAGAAGAACTGATATCTGCGGACGATTTTTTGAGTCCTTTAATATATTCAACCGCTTTCGGTCCAGCCACCATACCACCGTAGATTGCCGATACCAGGGAATTCGCACCGAGACGGTTCGCACCATGATATTGGTATTCACATTCACCAGCTGCGAACAGTCCTGGAATGTTGGTCATTTGGTTATAATCTACCCACATGCCGCCCATGGAATAATGCACTGCCGGGAAGATTTTCATCGGGATTTTGCGTGGGTCATCACCCATGAACTTCTCATAGATCTCAATGATTCCGCCGAGCTTCACATCCAGCTCCTTCGGATCTTTGTGTGACAGGTCAAGGTAGACCATGTTCTCGCCGTTCACGCCGAGGCCCATATCCACGCAGACGCTGAAAATTTCGCGCGTCGCGATATCACGCGGAACAAGGTTACCGTATGACGGATACTTCTCTTCGAGGAAGTACCAAGGTTTACCGTCTTTGTACGTCCAGATCCGTCCACCTTCACCACGAGCCGATTCGGACATCAGACGCAGCTTGTCATCGCCTGGAAT
The DNA here is from genome assembly GCF_013401555.1 of Paenibacillus sp. E222. NCBI lineage: Bacteria > Bacillati > Bacillota > Bacilli > Caryophanales > Paenibacillaceae > Paenibacillus > Paenibacillus sp. E222. The sequence continues at coordinate 2,533,266 of NZ_CP058552.1, read as the reverse complement.
GGCTGTCGGGTGAATCTGAATGAACTCACCGTTCGCGTAATTTACACCTTGCTGATACACCGCACTTGCGGCAGTACCTGTATTGATAACCGAGTTGGTTGTTTTACCGAAAATAATGCCAGGGCCGCCGCTCGCCAGAATAACTGCTTCTGCCGGGAACGTTTGTACCTTCATCGTTTTCAGATCCTGTGCTACAATCCCGCGGCAGATGCCTTCGTCATCAATAACTGCCTGCAGGAACTCCCAGTTCTCATACTTGGTCACGAGACCGGCCGCTTCCCAGCGACGCACCTGCTCATCCAACGCGTAGAGCAATTGTTGTCCTGTCGTTGCACCGGCAAACGCTGTACGGTGATGCTTCGTTCCGCCGAAACGACGGAAATCAAGCAAACCTTCCGGTGTCCGGTTAAACATTACGCCCATCCGGTCCATCAAGTGAATGATGCCTGGTGCCGCTTCACACATCGCTTTGACTGGAGGCTGATTCGCCAAAAAGTCACCGCCATATACGGTATCGTCAAAGTGTACCCATGGGGAGTCGCCCTCACCCTTGGTATTTACAGCACCGTTGATACCGCCCTGGGCACATACGGAGTGGGATCTTTTAACGGGAACCAGTGAAAATAAATGAACATGGACTCCGGCTTCAGCCGATTTGATCGCCGCCATCAATCCCGCGAGACCTCCGCCCACAATAATTACATTAGATGATGCCATTGCTGTTCACTCCCTTATAAGTCAGCATTTAAAGTCCAAATGCTTAAATCAGAACTGTTTTAACTGCGTCAATCATCGAAGTGGCTACCTGGAAATCCATGCTCCGGAAAGCAAGCAGCGATGCAATAAACATGAGAGCTACAATAGCAAACAAGCTCATGCAAATGTAGGAAGATACACGCTGCGCACGCGGACCGACGGTAATTCCCCAGCTAACCAGAAACGACCACAAACCGTTGGCAAAGTGATAGGATGCCGCAACCACACTGATCAGATACAAAATAAACGTTACCGGGTTCATCACGATGCCGTGTATGACACCGCCAAGCTCTTCGTGTGTGACATTCCCCAGCGCAACCTGGAAACGAGTCTCCCAAATATGCCAGATGACGAACACAAACGTAATGACACCGCTGACGCGCTGCAACGTATAGCGCCAGTTGCGCTCATTGCCAAAACGTCCCACGTTAGGCTTGGCCTGATAGGCAATGTACAAACCATATACACCGTGATAGAACAGCGGCAACCAGATGAGAAGCGTTTCAAGTACAATTACGAGCGGCAGGCCATTCAGAAATGCAACTGCATCGTTAAAGCCTTCTTTGCCGCCTTCAACTGCCGAGAAGTTCGTCACCATATGCTCAATGAAAAACAGACTGAGCGGAATGACGCCAAGCAAGGAGTGCAGCTTTCTGGAGTAAAACCCTTTCATAAAATGTCGATCCCCTTTCGCTAAATACAACGTTTTCATAAATAAAATTCGCTTATCATGACACAAACCTTTCCCAAGGAAAGGTTCGACAAATTGTTCCGTTTTCTTCAGGTGTGAACAACTTGTGTCACGATTCATGTTACTCCTTTTTTTCTTATAAGGGAATTGCAATATAATTATTAAATGTTATAACCTATAGGTATAAGTTATAAACATCGGTCGTGCAGGCCATACAACATGAAGAAATATTTGACAAGGAGATGCCTCACGCAAAGTACATTCATACGTTCATTAGAAAAGAGGTTAGTGCTCATGTTCGAGGAATTAAACGCTTTTGCGGCGGTTGTAGAGCAGTCCAGTCTGAACCGTGCATCGAAATTGCTGAATCTGTCACAGCCCGCGCTGTCTCGCAAAATCTCCAAATTGGAGGATGAGCTCGGCGTAGCGCTCTTTCATCGCCGTGGTAAACGACTCGAATTAACCAGCGTAGGCCAGTTCGCCTACACTTTCGCGGTAGAGCAGAAACAGCAGCAACAAAAATTTCTGACCATGCTGGCCCAGTACAAGGACGAAGAACAAAGCTCCATTACACTTGGAGCCAGTCTGACAACGCTTCAAACCACGTTGCCGCCGCTGGTAAATGCCTTTATGGAGAAACATCCGAATGCGGAAATCAAACTGGTGACGGGGAAAACGCATGAAATTGTCTCTTTTGTGCGGGATAAAAAAGCTGATGTAGGCATCGTTGCCTCTTCTATTAGTGAAGCCGGGCTGAACTGTGTGCCGCTCTTTGATGATCATCTGGAGCTGGTTGTGCCTTTAACGCATCCCCTATCGGGTAAAGAAGCCGGAATGGAGCATTTGCAAGATCTGCCGATGATTACGTTCTCCAAAGGAACCTGGTATCGCAAATTAACCGACGACCTGTTCCAGCGCTGCGCCGTAATGCCGGATATTCGCATGGAGATTGACTCCTTTGAAGCGATTGTCCGTCTTCTGCCTACCTGCAAAGCAGCAGCCCTGTTGCCCAAGTCGTACCTCCGCCCTCAATTGCTTGCGGACAATGACCTCGTCTCGGTATATCTGCCGCAGCTGCAACAGACACGGCGCACAACCTGCATGATCTATGGGGAAAAGGAAAACCTCAGCCAGACCTCCAGACAGTGGGTCAGGGAAACGGCTGCCCTCTTTACAGCAAAGGCGCCGCTGCCCTCACGGAGGACAACGACGCCTTAGCATTCATATCAATCAGCCGAGTTCAATGCTCAGCATTCCAATTCATAGATTCAGATCTAGCTCTCCTGGCTGATCACTTCTTCCTCAAAACGGTCAATGTCATCATTCATGCCGATAATTACCATGATATCACCCATCTGAAGCGAGTCCAGTGCAGTCGGGGCAATAATGACTCCGGCTTCCTTTTGCAAGGCTACAATGCTGCAGCCAAAGCGTACCCGTGCATTCAGAGTGGATAGCGTTTTATTATGCAGACAGGCTGGAACCTTCATCTCCACAATACTGTAATCATCGGACAATTCGATATAATCCAGCAGATTCGGGGTAACAAGCTGATGGGCAACCCGGATTCCCATATCACGCTCAGGATAAACCACACGATCGATTCCCAGCTTGTCCAGTGCCCGTCCGTGAAGAACGGAAATGGCTTTGGCCACAACTGTCTTTACACCGAGTTCCTTCAGTAAAATAGCAGTGAGAATGCTGGTCTGGATATCAGCCCCGATGGCAACGATACAGCAGTCAAAATTACGGATGCCGAGGGAGCGCAGCACTTCCTCATCAGTGGAATCCGCGACGACGGCATGGGTGACCAATTCGCTCATGTCTTCGACGACTTCTTCATTTTTATCGATCCCCAGCACTTCATACCCAAGCTCCATTAATTCCTGTGCCAGACTGGAGCCAAAGCGCCCAAGCCCAATTACCGCAAACTGCTGTGTTTTCATTGTTCTTCACGAACCCCTTATCCAATAATCATTTTGCCTTCCGGATACCTGTACAATTCTTTACCCTTTTTCTGTCCGAGTGCATACGCGAGCGTAATCGGTCCAAGACGCCCTGCAAACATGGTGAAACAGATCAAAAGTTTGCCGATCGTGGTCAGCTTCAGTGTAAGCCCCATAGATAAACCTACAGTACCGAAGGCGGATGTCGTCTCAAATAATATCATCAAAAAACTGCTGTCTTCCGTCGTACTAAGCACCATCGTAACGGCAATAATGAGCAACAGAGCAAGCAGCGTAATCGTCAGTGCTTTGAAAATGCGTTCCTGTAGAAGCCGATATCTGAAAAAGACGATATCTTCCCGTCCCCGCATCATGGCAATAACTGCTCCGGCCATAATCATGAACGTGGTTGTTTTAATGCCGCCTCCGGTAGAACCGGGGGAAGCACCAATAAACATCAATATAATAATGAAAAATTGCGTTGCCTGCCTCAGGCCAGCAATGTCTACCGTATTCGCCCCTGCTGTTCGCGGGGTTACCGACTGGAAGAACGAACCGAGAATTTTGCCCCCCCAGTTCAGACCACCCAATGTCCGGGGATTGCTGAATTCAAACACAAAGATCACCAGTGCTCCAAATACGATCAACAAACCGGTTGTCAACAGCACCACTTTGGAATGCAGCGACAGCTTCTTCGTCCTCCGATACTCCACCAGATCGGACAGCACAACAAAACCGATACCGCCTGAAATAATCAGGAACATGGCTGTAAAATTCACGAGCGGATCATACACATACCCCGTAAAGCTGCGGAATTCTCCGAACATGTCAAACCCGGCATTGTTGAACATGGAGATCGCATGCCAATATCCATAATAGATGGCCTGCCCCATTGGCATATCGAACGACCAGCGAATGGCGAACAACGTGCCACATATGCCTTCGAGTATGAGCGAGTACATCACAACCTTGCGAATTAGGCGGACGATCCCCTCCATCGTACTCTGGTTCATCGCTTCCTGCAAAATCAACCGCTCACGCAGAGAGATCCGGCGTTTAAATGCAATCGCCACCAGTGTCGACATCGTCATAAAGCCAAGCCCGCCAATTTGAATCAGGATTGCAATTACGATCTGACCCAACGTCGAAAAATGAGTACCTGTATCCACTACAACCAGCCCCGTTACACAGACTGCGGAAGTCGCAGTAAAGAGTGCATCAATAAAAGGAAGGCTGACTCCGCTTCGACTGGATGCCGGGAGCATCAACAGAAGTGTCCCGAGCAATATAATACCCGCGAACCCCAGGACCAGAATTCGGGGTGGTGATAGACGCATCCATTGAACATTCATTTTCACTTGAGTATCATCCACCTCTGCCAAAAAGAAAATGACTCCACGATGTGGAGCCTTTCTCCGAAGCGCTTTTCCATATCACTTGACGGAATAGCCAAGCACTTGGAAAGCCCATTTCGGAGCGTAAACATGTATGATTTTCGCTGTAATACATATACATTAGGTTGGAATACCTTTGATACATTCTATTCGTTCCCTTGTTCGCCTAAAGACATGCGGAATATGGGACATTTGATTCAAAATTATAAGCGCTGTGACGTTTGTATACAAAACGATTTTTGTGTAAATAGCATCGAATTCCGTCAAAAAGGGAAAAACTCAGATATGGCGACGGATAGATCGGATTGTTTCGGTCATTTTCATTCGTTTTCATGCATTTGCACCGCTTCTCGTTTCGCCATTGGCATTCGGAGCTTGGGCTGTGCTATCTTTACTTTAATATCCATATTAATAAAGGAGGAACAACATTAAATGAATCCCTTAGGGCAGCCTTTGGTACTCAAAGCTAACTTCAAGCGTTTAGGGTTGCTTGCGGCGATTGGCCTGATTCTGTTTTTCGTTTTTCAAATCTTCCCTGCCACCTCATCGCAAACGACTGATATCCAGTCTACTTCCTTCATAAGCAAGGAGAAAGCAGCGGAGTCGGCACGATCTTTTGCAGCTTCTCTACCTGACTATACCCTTCCGACGAATACCGGAAACGAGCTTGTGACGTACCAAACCCATTCCGATATTTATGGGTATATGGCGAAAACCAAACAGTTAGAAACCTATAACAAGAAATGGGAAACAACCTATCCTTACGATGTGTACCGCGTTCGTTTGCCTGATCAGGACAAAGGCGGTTATTTGAATGTTGACGTACATATGAGAACAGGAAAAGTTGTCGGTTTCAAGCGCGAACTCCCTTCTTCCCTGTATGCATCCATTGAGGCTGAGCAGGACAAAAGCAAAGTGAATGCTGCCCAACGTTTAGCTGAAGATAACCTTTCCTTAAATGAAAAAGAGCAGCTTGCCGCTGGCGTCCTTGGCGAATTCGGGTATAATGTGCCAAAACTTCAGCTGGACACCCGTGAAGAAGAAGCGGGGCTGAAATACACGGATAATGAAAAGCAAATTGGGGATTCCAAGCTGGAACTGAACTTTACATTTGAAAACGGAGCCGTTCGCTCCTTCGAATCGGTATTCTCAGTCCCTACCTCCCATACCGACTATGTAGAAAATCAGACTCGGCAAGCCAACTGGATGACTTACGGTGGTTATGCTTTTCTTACCTTTGTGCTTGGCGTGCTCGCGATCATCTACAGTATTCTGACCAGAGCACATACCTCGTTCAAACGCGGAATCGTTCTGTCTCTGATATACTTTGCGGCTTCTGTGATTGGCACACTGAACATGATTCCACTCTTTCAGGCGCAAGGGCTGTCTAACTTTATGCTGACCTTCCTGATGGTAATGCAGGCTGGGATAACGCTGGTCATGAGTGCAACCATCTATCTGTCACTCGTTGCCGGTGACGGCATGTGGCGCAAAATTGGTCTGAATCCTTGGCCTCGGGCCAAAGAACCCGGATACGGCAAATATGTGCTGCACAGTATGTATACAGGTTACTTATGGGCGTTGATTCTGCTGGGTGTGCAATCCGTACTGTTCTTTATTTTGGAGCGCAGTATTGGAAGCTGGTCAACAACATCGGCTGACCAGTCCACTTATAACATGAGTTATGCCTGGATCTTCCCGATTATGGCCTGGATGGCCGGGATTGGTGAGGAAGCAGTCTATCGTCTGTTCGGAATTCGCATGATGCAGAAGGTTGTACGCAATACGTTCATTGCCTGCCTCATCCCAACATTGATCTGGGCTCTGGGACACACCCTGTACCCGATCTATCCGGTCATCACACGTCCAATAGAGCTTACGGTCATCGGACTCTTGTTCAGTCTGATCATGCTGCGTCACGGCTTCATCGCCGTTGTATTCGCCCATGTTATCTTTGACAGCCTGTTGATGGGGCTAAGCCTGATCTTCATGGGTGATGCTCTGAACATTTCCGCCGGACTCTTCTGGATTGTGCTTCCGGCCATCGTTGGTTATGTCATTTACAAAATGAATCCAAAACAAAAAGAGAAGCCGTATGTCACGACTCCTCATCACGAAGTGCTGCAATAATCTGATTCGCAAGCTTGTCACCAATAGATAGAGGCCGGAAGTCTTCGACGCTGGCCTCTTTTATTTTGCGTAAAGAGCCAAAATGCTTCAGCAGCAGCTTGCGCCGCTTTTCTCCGATCCCCGGAATAGCATCCAGACGGGAAGTCACCATCGATTTCCCACGCTGCTCGCGATGGAACGAAATCGCAAAACGGTGGACCTCTTCCTGAATCCGCTGCAACAGGTAGAACTCCTGACTGTCACGCGGCAAGGAGATGACTTCCGGCGGGTTGCCGATCATCAACTGTGAGGTCTTGTGCTTCGCATCCTTCACCAGTCCACATACCGGAATAAACAATCCCAATTCATTTTCCAGAATGTCCACGGCTGCCGAAATCTGACCTTTACCTCCATCGACCACGATCAGGTCAGGCTGGGTTAAGTTTTCCTTCAACACCCGTTCGTAACGACGACGGATGACCTCACGCATCGTTTCATAATCATCCGGGCCTTCAACCGAACGTACCTTGTACTTCCGATATTCTTTCTTATCCGGTTTACCATCCGTAAATACAATCATGGCAGATACCGGATTCGTTCCCTGGATGTTCGAGTTATCAAACGCTTCAATACGGTGAAGCTGATCCAGTCCAATAAAGCGTCCCAGTCCTTCCGCAGCTTTTGATGTCCGTTCTTCATTCCGCTCAATCAGGCGGAACTTCTCTTCCAGTGCAACACGTGCGTTATCCACGGCCATGGTGATCATCTGGCGTTTCAATCCACGCTGCGGAATATGGACTTTAATTTCCAGCCATTCCTGCAATGCTGCTGCGACCTGAGAAGGATCTTCGAAGCCTGGAGGCTGTTTATCAGCCGATACATCTTCCTGAGCAACAGCGTCGTCCTGGTTAACCATCGCAGCTTCTTCCGTCGCTGCTTCGGGTTGGATATCACCATAAGATGCACGGGACTCGGCTACACGCAGCTCAACCGCAGAATCTTGCGCCAATCCCGTTGCCTCTTCTGACTCGATTGTCACCGCCGCAGGTACCGCTCCATCAGCATCGGATATATCATCCGCACCACTGTCACCCGCTGCCAGATCTTTTGGCATTTCCGGCAGTAAGATTTCCTGTGGCAACGCTGGATTATCACTGTAATACTGGGTCACGTAAGACATAAAGTCACTGTATGCCTCACCGTAAAACGGGAACGTTGATACGTGTCGTTCGATCATTTTCCCCTGACGCATATATAGAATCTGGACACACATCCAGCCTTTATCAATGGCAAAACCAAACACATCGCGGTCTCTGGCATCCGCCATCGTAATTTTCTGTTTTTCCATCATCGCATCAATGGCAATGACCTGATCCCGAAGTTCCTTGGCACGTTCAAAATATAGATCCTCAGCCGCTTCCTGCATTTTACGCTGTAAATCCTTTTTGATCTCCTCATGCCCGCCACTCAAAAATGAACTGATCTCTTGGGAGATCTCATCATACTGCTCCTTGCCCACTTCTTGCACGCAGGGAGCGAGGCACTGTCCCATATGATAATACAGGCAAACTTCCTTCGGCATCACGCCGCATTTGCGTAACGGATACATCCGGTCAAGCAGCTTTTTCGTTTGGTGTGCCGCATATGAATTCGGATAAGGTCCGAAGTATTTGGCTTTATCTTTGAGCACCCGCCGGGTCACTTCGAGACGGGGATGCTTTTCATTCGTAATTTTAAGGTAAGGGAATGTCTTGTCATCCTTGAGCAACACGTTATACCGCGGCATATGCTTCTTGATCAGGTTACACTCCAGAATGAGTGCTTCCATATTACTGCCGGTAACGATATATTCGAAATCACGGATTTCGGACACCAGGCGCTGTGTCTTCCCATTATGACTGCCGATAAAATATGATCTTACGCGATTCTTCAGCACTTTCGCTTTACCTACATAGATAATGGTACCTTCACTGTTTTTCATCAGGTAGCAGCCAGACATGTCAGGCAGCAAAGCCAGCTTGTGGCGGATCTGCTCCAGTGCCTTCTCCTGCTCCTGTACGTTTGTAATGAATTCATCCATAATTCGGTGGGTCCTCCTTCCCGAAAAAAGTATAAATAAAAGGTTACACTGTTACCACTCCGATTGCACTACCATCTTCCGATCGCTGTGATCCCCAGATTTTTTCGATTCCTTTTTGCAAAGGGAAAATCCGGTGATAGCGAATGCTTCCGATGCAGCTTTCTTTCAGAAAGCTTTAGGCGAACGCTTCGCTTTTCCAGGTTTTTTCTGTCTTCTCCGTTACTGTGTAAATAATTAGTTCCATTAATATATAAGGGAAAACAAGTCTTGGGATAAATACATGCACTGCGGTTCTACAGATCGGATCTGCACCTACGTTATCATGTAAAAATAATTATATCTTATATTGTCCTATATGAAAGGTTTCGACGCAAAACGCCCCCGGCGCATAACCGGAGGCGTATGTGAAATCTTGGTCAATTATTGGTGTTTTTCGATAATTCCTTTGAGAGCATCTTTCGAATTCAGACCAACCACTTTATCAACCGGTTGACCATCTTTGAAGAAGATCAATGTTGGAATGCTCATTACGCCGAAGCGGGAAGCGGATTCCGGATTTTCGTCCACATTGACTTTAGCAATTTTCACTGCATCGCCAACTTCGGTGGACAGCTCTTCCAGGATTGGAGCGAGCATTTTACAAGGACCACACCAAGGCGCCCAGAAATCAACAAGAACCGTTCCTTCGCCTTCGACTTCAGCGTTGAAGGATTGATCGGATACGTTAACAATAGCCATGAAATTGTCCTCCTTATATATACTTACGGTTTATTTTAACCTGTAACGTCGCGAACGACACTTCCAGTATAACACAGCTACTCTAATGTTGTGAAATGAACGGATCAATGTTCATCTTCCCAACATCAAATCTTCACAATTGAAGAACTTGCAGGTTCGCTGCAAAATCTTTACAAACGCTTTCTTTTCCAAGTATACTAAAATTACTCCGGGCTTCAGCTCCCTGTAAGGGCAAGCTGTTATCCCCATAAGGAGGCAATACCATGGATGCAAATGTGCGGATCAACGACCCGCGTGAACATGTGAACGAGGAACCCCGTAACGATCTGTTTGATCTGATCGCGGGTGTTGCTGGCATGGCCGGCCTGATGACGGTTATCTTTTTCGGAATGGTTATTTTCAAATTTATCACCGAATAGGAACTTCAGGCTGCACGCAGGCCAGAAAAGCCCGGTTTTCGCTACAATGCGAAAGCCAGGCTTTTTTTGGACTATAGGAGTAAAAAATAGATCAGATCGGTAACATAAATAGAAATTAACGTTTGCCCCGTTGATTCTCACCCCGAACCGAGATGACATCAACAAACGGACGAATCCGGTCCATCAAACGCTGGCCTTTGTTCATTTCCTCGCCATCCCTGCTGGTGAAGCTAAGATGTTTCTCCAGCCCATCCAAGTTATAGTTGGACGTGTAAAATGTAGGTTTGCGATTCATACGGTAGTTCAGAATGGAACCCATCACATGATCCCGAACCCATGGGTTCAGATTCTCTGCCCCAATATCATCAAAGATGAGCAGATCACAGCTTTTCAGAATATCCGTCGTTTCCTTCAGCTTGTTTCCTTCACTAATCATGGATTTCAGATCCTCCACAAAATCAGGCATGTAGATAATAACACCTGTGTGGCCCACAACCGCGAGTTCATGCAGCAGATAACACATCAGAAACGTCTTGCCCGTTCCAAATGATCCTTCCAAAAACAGTCCTTGCGGAGATAATCCATTCTCCTTGGTGTCGTTAATATAACGCAGAACCTGGTTCACCGCCGGAGCACGCATCCGATCCTTGCCCATAATTTCCACATCGTTATATCCTGCATTGAGCGCACGCTCGTCCACATAGAAACTGCGGATTCTCTGCTTGATGACATGCTCATTTTGCCGGGCGATATGTTTGGAACAAGGTGCTTTTTTATCTATAATTTCGGGTTTACCGTTAAAATGCTCTACTTCCAGTTTGCAAAAGTGACCCTGGAAATCGTTAGGACAGTTGTCGAGCCCCGGACAGTTCGCACAGTTCTTCGAATCTTTGGCATACTGATACAGCTTGCTCAGATCGGTAATAAGCTGTGCATCTTTCAGTTCAGGATGACCTGTGCGGAATTCGCGTACGTACGGATCTTCCATCAAATCCGCCGCAATCCGCCGCGACTGTTCACGAAAGGAAGGATTCAGCTGCTGAAGCAGTCCTCCCAAGGATTCCATGGCTTCAAGCCCCCTTAATAGTTTCAATATAGAATGAACAATTGAATTTTACGATGACCATCATGATGGCAGGGTAACCTTCGATCGCTTGTAATTCTACTGTTCATTCTATATAAACTTGAGGAATAACTCAACATGTTCAGCTGGAAAAAGCATTATCCATTCCATGACAGTACGCAGAACTTCGGTTAGACACTACACAAAGAATTGATCCGATCACGCTTGGAAAATTAACGACGCAGCCCCACCGTAACAATCTCACAAGGTCCCGCTTGAAGAGCCCATTCTTTGCTAGTCAAGGCAGTGGAAGATTCATTTACCATCGAAGCATTCAGTTTGCCTGTCTCTTCCTCCAGAATGTTGCTCTGATATGCATCTTCCAATGCTTGCGGGATGGACTCAGAAGCAGCAAACTTCAACTCAGTTGTATTGGACCCCATATTATACCAACGCAACATCAGATCACCCGAATCCTCGTTCACCTTCAGTGAAGAAAACGCAAGACCGTCCCCTTGCCACGCAAAAGGTGTGTTGCTTGGTGTCAGGAATCCCGGATGTACGGTCGTCTGAGCCAAAGTCCATGGAATCTGGAACTGGTAAGCTTCAATGTACGCTCCGGATGTTGCTCCGTTCCCGTCATGAGGGATAATCTCCAGCTGGAAGGAATGCTCACCGAGACACTGAGCTTCCGGTGTAGGGAACAATCCCCAGTCTCCAAGTTCTCCCACGGCACGAAGCAGTGTTACGGCAATCGTATTCCGTCCATCCTCAAGAACCTCATATTCATTCAGACCCAGATTGGCTACAACCAATCCAGCCTGATCCTCACTCACATCAACAAAACTTTGCTGATGCTGGGTATTGCTCGGATTCTGCCATTCCGGTGCAGGCGTATTATCGCGAGTAGCAATTTCGAACATCGAGTCAACGTGATGAACAGCCGATGTCAGATCCGTCGGGAAGAGTGCCCGTACCCGATGATCCTTCGCCTGATTGTTGAAAGTTGTTTCGAGCTTGATACCTTTTCCACTGCGGCTTAACGACACAATGGTTCGGATCTTGAGCCTAATCATTTGTTTGGAACGTTGCGCTTTACGATGTGGATAATAAATCAGTTCCCGCTGCTCACGATCAAGCGTTTCATCAGCGGATTCAGGAATTTCCCAATGATGAACAATTTCGTACGAAGCTCTGTAAGGCGCATCTTCAATAACCCGAATTTCTGCCCGAAGATCCTTCGTAGTCAATGCCACTTCATTTTCCGGTTGCTTGAACATGTACTCATTGCCGATATCACCGACATTTTCATACACGCCAAGATCTTTATACGTCCGGCCTGTCCGTTTATCTGTAAGTTCAAACGACCCGTTGTCTGAAATATTTACGATAAAATATTCATTTTCCATGCCACGTTCACCACGCAGCAGTGTATTTGAATTCGTAGTGTTATCCACAGACTCCCCAGCAGCATTTGAATCACTCGCAGCATTGCTGTCCATACGAACCAAAGCATACGTCTTCAGGCCAAGTGCAGGCACATTCTCTGCTTCAAACGTAATGCTGACCCGACGGCAGCTATATGGCTGACGGAATCGATCATCCGGCAGATCATAGCCGAATTGCAGACCCAGATCCTCTACCGTACACGGAACTGGTTTGCCTTCTTCATCCACCAATATACGACCTGCCAGGTCGATGGCGTTCATTTTGGCTGCCATATCTTCCAATGAGAAACCATCGCGGAAGTACAAACGGGCCGCATCCAGTTCAATCTGAACTACACCGCTGCGCTCCCATCCCGATGTGTTAAACACAACCACAGGCCGCGCTTCCTCACCATATCGTTCAAATGTTGAAGTATCCACAGCTGCAGCGATTTGGCTGGTGCTATCCTCAATCAGGGCCTCAGCCACATGACGGCTCTTATCAAACCGGGTGACCATCTCGCGATGCACCTCGTCTACGCTACAGCCACAGATGCTGTCATGCGGATGATTCTGCATCAACGTTTTCCACGCATAGGTAAACTGATCATGCGGATATGGATGACCTAGCAGATGCGCGAACGAAGCCAGCGGCTCAGCTACTTTTTCCAACATGGCTTGGCCCAGTTGGTTCATCTGTTTCAGATAAACGCGTGCAGAAGCGGTGTTCACCAGAGTGCCCCAGCCATCGGTACGCTGGCTGCGCAGCTCTCCTTTTACAACAGACAGCTCCTGAACCGCAGATGCTTTCAACGCGGACAGATAGTCCGGGAAGTTGGAGTGAACAAACTCGATATCGGGATACAATTGTTCAGCCATACGGATGGCTTCAGGCAGATCCTTCTGAATTGGCTGGTGATCACATCCGTTCATGTACAGCAATTCATTGGTCGATGCATATTTCTCCGCGTCAGCCAGCTTGGTTTCCCAGAACTTGCGAGCTGAAGCTTCGTCCACCGGAACCTCATTCCCGTTAGAGTACCAGTTGGCGAATAAAACACCAAGCACTTTAGATCCATCCGGACCTTCCCACATCAGCTCTGAGAAACTGGATTCGTATCCATCGTCAGACACCATGTTGTTGAAGCCCGTTGGTTTCACGCCTCGCCCGAAAAAGACATTATCGATGCCCGATTGCAGCATAAGCTGCGGTGTCTGTCCTACAAGCCCGAACGTATCCGGGAAGTATCCGACCTTTGAAGGTGTTCCGTAACGTTTGGCATCCCGATGTCCGACCTGCATATTACGTACGTTTGCTTCACCACTGGTCAGGAAGGCATCCTGCAAAATATACCAGGGCCCAATGACAATCCGGCCATCACGAATATGCTTCTCCAGCCGTTCCTTCTGCTCCGGTCTAACCTGAAGATAGTCATCGATGATGATTGTCTGGCCGTCCAGGTAAAAGCTTTTAAAATCCGGCCCCTGATCGAGCTGATCCAGCAAGGCATCCACCAGCTGCACCAATCGCATATGATGCTTCTCATACGGCAAATACCATTCCCGATCCCAGTGCGTATGAGAAATAATATGCGCTCTTTTCGATTTGCTTGTTGGTTTGGTCATTGTATTATTCCCCCTCTACCTCTTGTTGTACAATCTCTACTTCATCCGGTCGATATACGGCTTGCAGCTGTCCGGCCGCATCTGTGGCAAACAGCACGGAGCGATTTTTCTCCAACAGGAACGTATATATGGCTCCCGTACGTGTATCTCTGACTTTCACCTCATGATTCAAAGCGAACTCCGATACAAATACGTATAGATTGCCTTTCGGAAAGCTCAGCTTCCGTCCATAAATCCCTGCCAGATCACCGCCAGATATCCATTCCAGTTCATTTTCAATACCAGCCACTTCTGACGCATATCGATACAGGTCAGCCAGCGGCTCATCCCGGCTGTTCAGCTCCAGCGGCAGCGGGCTCCAGATCAACTTGCCGTTGCCTAATGGTAGTACGACTACTTCATCAGGTGTATGATTCTCCGCATGAAGCAACGTTTCCTTCGCCACCTCGGCAATCCGGCGACGACCATACGTGACGCGGTGATTCACCCCGTTAATATTCAGCATTTCTTCTCGCTGTACGTTGCCCAGACTGCGCTGGCCAACAAGATGATCTACCCGATCACTTGTTTTCCAATAAGCATCCAACCCGAGCGGGCCCGTAATAAGCAGCGTAGCTCCTTCATTCTCCGCGAAGTTCAATAGCTCGCTTAACGCATCGCTGTCCATGTTGTGAGGACTCGGAACCATGATCAGCTTCGGAGGTTGCTGCTTCAATGCTTCCAGATGATACTCGGATACAGCCCGGAATGGCTGCTTCAGCTCATAAGCCATCACACGCGTCAATTTTGTGGTTGCATCGTAGGCCAGGGAACGGTTCGAGAAGTCGTTGGAATACGGGAAGACCACCGCAATGTCCTCCAGCTCACGATCAGTAAACAGGTCTCGAATCTGCTCCATGAATCGGCCAAAATCGTAAGACACATCGGCTTCAGGTTTTTCTGTACCGTCCGCTCTCAGCGCTCCAATATGAGATTCATTGGCATTATCCATATAGAAGTTCGTATTCCAGATCCATTGCACTGCTCCGGCTCCGCCTGTTGAGAAGGCATAGGCGTATTTGCGCTCCAGAATGCTGTGAAGCTCTTCCTCTGTGCGTTTGGCCCGGCCATCCGGGGTTTCCACATACATGATGCCTGTCTCCTGAATGAGATTGGGTTTATGTGGTGTTTTGGCGAAAATACCGTCCCAGATCAGGTCATCGTTGAGCCACCAGGAATGCACGGTTGTATAATCCACTTCACTCTCGTAGAAGAACGGTGAAGGCCGCTGTGCTCCGAGAGCTTCATCCTGTCCCACGGTAACCAGATGATGGGGAACAAGATCCTTGATCGTGCCTACAAGCTCTCTCGCCCAAACATTATGCATCTCCATCGAGAAGAGACAGTAATCAAGCCAGCGTGTTCCTTTTTTAGCCTTGTGCATATCCTGTACATCGAAATTGATCTCTTCCGGTTCAGGAATGACTGCTGCTGTAAAGTCAGGGAGCTGCTTAGGTGACATGTTCCATGCCTCCTGCAACGCTTCAATCGTCTGATGCCGCTGCTGAAGCCACGCGATAAACGCCTGCTGCTCATATGAATCTCTTGCCGAACGTGGCCCATCGGAGAATATGCGCACAGGATCAAACATCGACGGTTCATTAATCAAGTCCCAGTCCACATGTGTGGAATGTCTGTGACGACTCACAATGCTGCGAATGAAGCGTTTCTGTGCATCTACGCTCTGCGGGTCCAAATATGGATTTGTTCCTTCCCACGTCTCGGGTGTAAAAGAGAAAAAGGTGAACGTCACTTGAAGGCCATGCCGTTTTGCCGTTAACAGGAACGCATCAATAGCACGCAGTACATCCTCGGACATATGACCATCCACCTGCATCATGTTGCGATAGGCAGTCCAAATTCCGGTCCGAATCCAGTTAATGCCGGCTTTCGCCATCTGTGCCATATCCCGATCCCATACATCCGCATTGGGAAGGAACAGGAATTTCCGTGCCACGTCCGAGGTCATGTAGGTCATACCAACAACAGGCAGCGGACGACCGTCTTTGATAAAATAATCTCTGCTGCGTGTTATGACTCCCCCTTCTGCGAGCAAAGCTGCGTCCTGACCCCAGAAGCCCTGCCGCAGTATGCGAACTTCTCCATCCGGTGCCTGAACACGACCGATGATTCGGTACAGCCCGCTCTCGATTGAAAACGGAAGAAGAATCCGTTCAAAACGCTGTTCGCCGGAAAGTTCCATCTCCAGTTGATGATTCCATACCTTCTCTACCGTGCCGTTTGTGCGATCTTCCCGTTCAACGGTTAAATCAATGGTCCAAAGTTCCGGCTCACTTCTTCTGCTGCCCGCACGCTGTAGAATTTGGGTTTGGAGGATCAGTGAGGCTCGTTCACCCAAATCATATGCAGCATAGTTCGGCTTCAGAGATAGCTCGGTTACACCTTTGGCGCAATACTGCGCCCAGTTCACCATTTCAGCTGCTCCGTTCTGTTCCCAGAAAGCAGCCGTCAAAGGCAGATGCACAAACAGCCAGCGCGAACCGGCAAACGTACTGCGGGAGTTTTCCCATAATACGATTGGGGCAGCGATGCTGCGACCATCCTTGCTGCGGCCGCGAAGCAGCGGAGAAATCTGCGTGCTCATCGGACCTGAGGAACCCATTTGATGTGGCAAATCGCTTGTTTTGGTTGTATGAGGTACCAGATTCCACGTATCCGCACTCTCGAACAGTCCCTCTTTGCCTGCAAGGAGTGAAATATCTTCTGAGGAAATTAGTGAATCCACTTTGGCTGCGGATACCTTTAATGCCTCATGAATATAAAGCTCCTGGTGATACGCCGTTTGTTCCGACTCGGAAATCCATGCCCCATTCTCCTGACGAACAGGACGTTTGAATGGTGCACCGCCAACACTGATCAGGCTTCCGCCCTGATGAAGAAAAGCTGCAATTGCGGTCCAAGCGGATTTTGGAAAATAAGGCGCATGCAGGTTCACGAAACACCCTTCACCTGCCGCTGTGCTCAAAGCCGAAGCCAATTCATCCGCGCCCACAACGATGATCTCTTCCGATGCTTTCCATGAATCAAGAGCACCTTGCGTTGGCAAAGTACCCTCCACTGGAAACGTTGGATCAGAGAAAATAATCAACTTGGTTCTCTTCACCTGTGCGCTGCTCATAGCAAACCATCCTTCATGGATTTATAGACCAACTGGGAGAACAGGCTGTTGGACCAAGCAAACCATTTTCTCGTAAAAATCGTCGGATCGTCGGCATGGAAACCTTCATGCATATATCCTGTATCCGCATCCGTTGCTTCCAGCATCCGAATGATTTCGAGCTTCTCTTCAGCAGACTGGGCCGTCAATCCTTGCATGGACAGACCCATATGCCAGATGTAATCCGGCGGTGTATGCGGGCTGCCGATTCCTTTGGCAACTTTGCCTTCATAATAGAACGGATTCTCTTTGCTGAGCGCAAAACGTCTCGTATTCTGATAGATCGGATCATCCGCTGTGACGTAACCAAGATAAGGAATAGACATCAGTCCCGGTGTACCCGCATCGTCCATCAGGCAGTAGTTGCCGAATCCATCCGTCTCATAAGCATAGATCGGGCCAAATTCAGGATGACGGTAAATACCGTACAGCTGGATACCATGATCTACTTCGGCTTCCAGATCCTTAAGTTCCTGCAGGAACTCCATATCCCGGAATACCCACTCCGCGAACTCCTGCATCTGACGCAGGGCAACGACGGCAAACATATTGCCTGGAATGTTGTAATGGAAATCACACGCATCATCACTGGAACGGAAACCAGACCAGATCATGCCTGTGTAATTGACGGGCATGCCTCGTCCGTTATTGCGGATTGAATCCGTAGCAATACCGTTATTGCGGGTAAAGCTGTATGGTGATTGCTCCATGTGATGCTGCTCCACCTTGAACAGATCTACGATTTTGCGCATGGCGGCTTTGAAGCTGGAATCGAAAATATCCGTCAGTTCGGTTTCTTTCCAATATAAATAAGCGAGACGCACGACAAAGCACAAGGAATCAATTTCGAATTTGCGCTCCCACACCCAAGGTGACATCTCGGTCACGTCGGTGGTGTTCCAGTGCCAGTCATTGGCTGTCTCGTTAAAGGCGTTAGCATATGGATCAATATGAACGTACTGGATGTGACGCTTGATCAGACCGCCAATAATGCGTTGCAGGTCTTGATCTTCCTTGGCAAATGGAATGTAATGCACCACTTGCTCCACGGAATCACGCAGCCAGGAAGCTGGAATATCGCCAGTGATGACAAAGGTTGTGCCGTCATCCATTAATTTCGTTGTTGTTTCAATCGTATTCGGGAAACAGTTCTTGAATAGTTGAAGCAGCTTCGGTCGATGCGCCAGCTTCTGCTCTGCTTCTTCCATTACAGCCTGTACGGCTTGTGGCAATGCAACAGGTGGCATCGGTATTTTGGGTAGTCTGAATTGTTCCATGAATGAGTGCACTCCTTAAACAAATTGAATGGTGTAGCTATTGAGGATGAAACAAAAAATTTACACGGGACCACTGCGCGGTCAGAAATATCCTCCGATCGCTGTTATCCCCAGATTTTTTGATTCCCTTTTCTAAAGGGTAAAATCCGGGGATAGCGTATGCTTCCGATGTAGCTTTCTTTCAGAAAGCTTTTGAGGCGAACGCTTCGCTTCTTCGAATTCTTTCTGCCCTCTATCGTGTAAATACGTTTACTCCTATATAGCTCAAAATATTTCAAAAAGGTTTACCGCAGTAGCACGGTTTGTATTTCGTAAGGTTTAAAAGATAATGTAATCTGGCCTTTGGTATGGGCCAGTGGTTTGATCGGTTCTTCCAGAGCGTTGGAGTGATATGCTTGCTCAAAGGCATGCGGCCATTGTAATGTGATGCTTTCGCGTTTGCCTGATGACTCATAGAAACGAAGTACGGTGCCGTGTCCATCCTCTGCCGGTTTGACCGTGTCCAGAATGACATGTTGGCTGTCGAAATTAATCCATGAGCCACTTGCTGGGCGTGAGTATGCCACAGTTACTGTTGGTTCGACTTCAGCCCCTTTGCTCTGACTCTGCTGCACCTGTTTCATCGGTTGCACTTGCTGCGGCTGTTGCATTTGCTCCACTTGATGCACAGGCACTTCATGGTTCAATTCGGCTGCCTGACGTACCGTATGTGCACTTCTCCAGTCGCCTTCATGTGGATACAGGGAATAGGTGAAATCATGTTCTCCAATATCCGCAGTCCGGTCAGGCCATCTCGGTGCACGCAACAAGGAAAGGCGAATCGTGCTTCCTTGTACGTCGTATCCATATTTGCAATCATTAAGTAGACTGACGCCATATCCGTGCTCGGCGACATCTGCGAAGCGGTGTCCGCACACTTCATACTGAGCCTGCTCCCAACTCGTGTTGCGATGAGTTGGACGCTCCAATGCACCAAATGGAATTTCATAGGTTGCTTTGGAAGTCACTATATCGATCGGGAAGCCCACTTTGAGCAATTTATGATCTTCATTCCAGCTTACATGGGTTTTGAAATCGATCCGTCGATTGTCATGATAGAACACCATATCCTGTGTAATCACAGACTGATGAAGCTTCCACTGAAAACGAAGTACGTCCTTCGTAGTACCTGCCAAAACCAGTTTTTTCTCCAAGAGCTCCACTTCTCCAGCAACCTGAGCCTCATAACGGCTGTCGATATCCCAGGCATCCCAGAGCGTCGGACGGTCATGGAAAAAGTGAAATTGATTGCCGCGTTCACCTGGCTTCAGAATCTCGCGTTCTGCTGTCTTGTCCCACAAGCGGGATATCTCGCCAAGCTCGTTAAACTGAACTTGGTAATACTCGGTTTCCCATGTATCTGTAAAGTTCTTTTGCCCAGCAATGCTCGCCATTTCCCGTACATTTGTTTCTTTTGCATTTTCCGGTACGAGCCAAATCGTCTTATGACCAAAGGCTGGAATATCCGTCACCAGAACCGAAATTTCGCCATCTTCCCGATCCATGCGCAAACGCTGACCTTCTTCATCAATGACGTAGCGATCCAATCCATCGTGCATATGAAGTTGAACGACTTCACTTCGATTCCAGCCAAGGCTGTTGAACACAACATAAGGAACAGAACCCTCTGGCCCCTGCGTATTAATTCCCCTCGTTAATGCAGCAACACCTTGATTCAGTCCTTCTCTACCCAATTCGAATACCCGAATATACTCCTCATCCGACGTTACATAGGATTCCGTTATGGCCGAACCAGGGATAATATCATGGAATTGATTCAGCAAAATCAGCTTCCATCCATCATGCAGCGCCGAACGTACTTCAGCATCCTGCTGCGGCTCCATATCCGGTAGGGCAAGTGTGTTCCAGAGCTCCGCTTCGCGATAAAGCACCTCAGCCTTCCGATTGTTGCGCTTATTGCGGCCATGGGTCGTATAGGTACCCCGGTGAAGTTCCAGATACAAGTCGCCATGCCACTTCGGAAGATCAGGCTGCGCCTTCTCGATTCCGTCAAAAAAGGCTCCGGCGGTACTATAACCATTCTTCGGTTGGCCCACCATCAACTCGGAACGGTCCACGTACTCCAACATCTCTCGCGTCACGCCGCCGCCACCATCGCCATGCCCGTACAGAAGCATATGCTCAGGATGCGCCGCCTTCTCACGGTATGACTGCCAATGATCATGAATATCCTTCGGCAAGGTATGCTCGTTAACACCATGATTGAGATAAGACAGGATGGACGTGCCATCAATGCCTACCCAGTGGAACAGATCATATGGAAATACGTTCGTATCATTCCATCCGAGCTTGGTCGTCATGAAGTACTCCACATTGCCATGCTTCAGGATCTGAGGCAGGGAAGCACAATAACCAAATGTATCTGGCAGCCATTCAATCTGTGATGTTTTGCCGAACTCCTCCATATAGAAGCGCTGACCATATAACATCTGACGAATCAGGGATTCCCCGCTCGGAATGTTCAGATCCGGCTCAACCCACATCCCGCCAACTAGTTCCCAGCGTCCTTCCGCAATGCGTTTCTTCACCCGTTCATACAGCTCGGGATCATGCTCCTTCAGAAAAGCGTACAGCAAAGGCTGGCTCTGGGAATAAACATAATCCGGATATTCATTCATGAGTGCATCCACCGTGGAGAATGTACGACTGGTCTTGCGCACCGTCTCACGTACAGGCCACAACCAGGCAATATCGATGTGCGATTGCCCCACCATATGCTCCAAGCCTTCGGCGTTTCCACCAATCTCCCGCACTTCATGGATCAATCTATCTTCGATACTGTGGATGTCATTCCCCTGCTTGACAGCCTCTTCTGCCAGGCCTACAAATTGATCCATCGCCCGATAGATCGCTTCCAGCAGGCGCACCCGGCGAAAATCACTTTCCGGCAGCAGCACCGCGGAATCACGCACAATGGTGACCGTGTACATCAGACTGCGAACAGGTTCATTCGGTCGCACCAGCAAACTTCTGATCGATGTAATCGGCGGCTGAATAACCGCCTGTTGATTCAATGGATCAACAGGTTCGGGTACCGGATCGAATAACTCAATCTCAAGTTCAGGCTGAGCCCCTATTCGGGAAGGGTCGAGTGTGACATACGTATGATTACGATCCAGCCCCTGATAGGAATGTCCATTCACCCGAAGCAAGCCTTCCCCACCGGATTCAAATACAAGTCCGTAAGGTTCTTTCTGCCAGGAGGCAGGTACATCCAGCCGTGTACGGAAGAAATAAGTCGTTCCCTGATCACTCGGGAAACGATTCAATCCCTCCCCTTCTGGATAAGCCTTCTGATCCTCGTATTGTCCTGGTACTTTATAATAAGCGCGGCTGATGTCCCAGCTGCGCAGCTCCATTTGCTCCAACCACTGACGTTCGGACAACTCGCGAATAAATCGTCTGATGCGTTCCATTTCCTTACGCCTCCTCTACCGTCAGCTCGGCGAACTGCGTATCGTTCACATGTCTTCCGATATGAATATGGAATTGTCCTGGTTCAACGACAGGCGTGAGATCACGACCAATATATTGCAGCTGCTCCGCTCCAATATGGAAGGCTACCGTCTTCGTCTCTCCAGGTTCCAAAATCACTTTTTCAAACCCCTTCAGTTCTTTGGCTGGGCGTGCTACACGGCTGACCACGTCAGATACATACATCTGAATGACTTCTGCACCTCTGCAAGAACCCGTATTGGTGACTTCCACTGATACGGTGACAGTCTCGTCGGCCGTCATCGATTCTGTACTTAGCTTCGGCTCACTGTAATCAAAAGTAGTATAGCTAAGTCCATATCCGAATGGATAACGAGGCTCCAGATCCTCTTCCAAATAACGCTTGCCGCGTGAACGTTTGCCATTGTAGTAGATCGGTAATTGACCCACATGCTTCGGAATAGATATCGTCAGTTTGCCGGACGGATTCACTTCACCGAACAAGATGTCCGCAATGGCATGCCCACCCTCTTGGCCTGGGTACCATGCTTCCAGAATGGCATCGGCATGTTCATCCACCCAAGGCTCGGTGATCGGGCGACCGTTGATATAAACAATGACAAGTGTTTTGCCAAGCTTGTGAATCTCTTGAATCAGCTCCAGCTGGACTCCTGCAAGCCCAAGCGTCATGCGGTCAATGCCTTCTCCACACTCCATATCATTCCATGAGTTATCGGACACATTTGAAGCACCTGTCTTCAGATCGATCGTTCCTTCACCAAAATCACGGGCACTCGAGCCGCCAACGACCATGATGACCGTATCGGCCTGACGTGCAGTTTCTATTGCGTGCTCGAACCCTTCTCTTGAATCACCCTTGATGCGACATCCCGGTGCATAGAGCACCTGATCACCAGCATTCGAATGTCCATCTGAGTCCTCCTCTTCTTGCCCACTCTCACTTATAGCAAGCTTACTGCGGATGCCATCCAGCACCGTAGCCACTTTGGACTTCGGTTGGGGGGAAGTATAATCGCCCAACTGGTTGTAGGCTTGGTCTGCATTAGGACCAATAACAGCAATTCGGCCCGCTGTTGCCGTCGACAGAGGTAACGTTGCAGCTTCATTTTTGAGCAAGACCACACCTTCTGCAGCCAATTGGCGTGCCAGTTGAATATGTTCTTCACTGCCAATGACTTCTGCCGCTCGATCGGCATCCACATAAGGCTGCTCGAATAATCCCAGCTTGAATTTCAGTGCCAGCACACGGCGGACAGCCTGATCCAGTACATGCATTTCAAGTTTGCCTTCCGAGATCGCTTGCACCAGATATTGTCCAAACATCTCACCGGACATTTCCATATCAATACCTGCCTGAATGGCCTGTACGGATGCTTCCAATCCATCTGACGCCACATCATGCCCACTTGCGAGCATGTTGATGGCACCGCAGTCCGTAATCACCAGACCGTCAAAG
The DNA here is from genome assembly GCF_013401555.1 of Paenibacillus sp. E222. Lineage (NCBI taxonomy): Bacteria > Bacillati > Bacillota > Bacilli > Caryophanales > Paenibacillaceae > Paenibacillus > Paenibacillus sp. E222. The sequence goes on along the minus strand of NZ_CP058552.1, from coordinate 2,509,551 downwards.
CCCCAATCTTTTCGCAGAACGTCATCCAGCAGCTCCGTATTAACCGTACACGGGATACCGTCGATTTCGTTATAAGCCGGCATAATGGATTGAGCGCCTGCTTCAACAGCTTTGCGGAACGGATACAGATCTACTTCCAGCAGCTCACGCCAGCCCATATGCACCGGTCCCGCATTGCGTCCACCTTCCGAGCTGCCATAACCGACAAAGTGTTTCAGTGTAGCCGCTACCGCTTCCTCTTGGTCCAAACGCTCGCCCTGAAGTCCTTGCACGGAAGCAACAGCTAGCTCACCAATAAGATACGGGTCTTCGCCAAAGCATTCCTCGGTACGCCCCCAGCGTGGATCACGTACAACATCCAGCACCGGAGAATACGTTACCGCACCACCTTGAGCACGCGTCTCGCGAGCGACCGCCCGGCACATGTCACGGTACAGATCCACATTCCAGGTACTTCCCAAGAGCAGGGGAACCGGATAGACCGTACCATCAATCGCCATATGTCCGTGCGAGCATTCCTCTCCGATCAGAATGGGAATCCCCAGTCTGGACTGCTCTACAGCATGACGCTGAATAAGGTTTACTGCTTCTGCCCCTTCTCTGGCAGACAGTCCATTTTCAAGCGTAACACCCGTCCATGGATCTGCACGAAGTGCACCGTACAGGGAGCCTACGCCCCCGTTTTCCACCTGCTGCTTAAAGGATTCATTCAGCGTAATGTTCCCCTGATCATTCGTATATGTCTGCCAACCAAAAGGCTGGATGAGCTGACCCGCCTTTTCTTCCGTCGTCATTAAGCTCAGCAGATGTTCTACTCGCTCTTCTACGGATTTGCTTTTGTCCTTATATATCATCATCCTTCAACGCCTCCACCCTATAGAAGTGATTCGGTTACTCTTTGACAGCTCCGACCGTCAGACCTTGTACAAAGTAACGCTGGAAGAACGGATATGCGAAAATAATCGGCAACGTGGCGAGAACCACCATGGCCATCCGTGAAGTATCCTGCGGGATGGATTGCATCGCCGCCAGACTCATCGAGCTGTTCGCCGAGTTCTGCTGGATGAACTGGATGCTGGACTCGATCCGCATCAGCATCGATTGCAGCGGTACGAGGTTGGGATTATCGATATATAACAGTGCATTGAACCAATCGTTCCAATAACCGAGCGTACTGAACAATCCGATTGTCGCAAGCCCTGGCAGCGATAATGGAATGACAATTTTCATAAACGTATAGAATTCTCCGGCTCCATCAATTTTCGCGGATTCAATGACTGCATCCGGCACACTGGTTGAATAGAACGTACGCAGGATCATGATATAGAAGGCATTCATTGCAAGCGGCAGAACCAGTGCCCATATGCTATCTTTTAAATGAAGAAGTTGGGATACGACCATATAGGTCGGAATCATCCCGCCGTTGAACAACATGGTCAGAATGGCAAATATGGAGAAAAATCTCCGATAACGGAAACTCTTGCGGGAAATTGCATAAGCATACAGCGACATTAGAATCAGACTGATGATGGTACCCAGCACCGTCACGAGAATGGTTACCCCATAAGCACGCAGCAGCGTGTCTCCACTCTGCCACACAAACTGATAGGCTGCGAGACTCCATTCCTTCGGAATCAGTCGATACCCGTCACGGGCCAGTGCTTTCTCGTCCGTGAACGAGATGATCACTACAAACACGAAAGGAAATACACAGATTAAAGCGAATAGTCCGGCCAAAATATTCATAATGACATTCCAGCCATTGGATACATGATAGAAGTCGCGTTTTTTTACGATTTGAGCCACAGTGGTTCACTCCTTTCTCTTATCCTAGAATAGGCTGCTATCTTTATCGATTTTGCGTACTACGTAGTTGGAAATGATAACGAGCACAAAGCCTACAACGGATTGATACAATCCGGCAGCGGTACTCATGCCAATCTCACCACTTGTTTTCAAGCCACGATACACATACGTATCAATAACATTGGTAACGGCATACAACGTACCCGAATCCCTTGGAACCTGATAGAAGAGACCGAAGTCGGCATAGAAGATGCGACCCACAGCCAGTAACGTCATAATAATAATGATCGGTGAGAGCAAAGGAATCGTAATGTTGCGAATCTGCTGCCACTTATTGGCTCCATCGATCATGGCTGCCTCATACAGCGACCGATCAATCCCCAGAATGGAAGCGAGATAGACAATGCTGTTGTACCCGATCGTTTTCCACAGAGCTACGAACACCAGGATATACGGCCAATACTTCGCTTCCGAATACCACTGAATCGGTTCCACACCGAACCACCCAATAATCTGGTTCAACATCCCCCGGTCCATGCTCAGGAAGCTGAACGCGAAGTAACCGACAATAACCCAGGAGAGGAAATACGGCAGGAACATACCTGTTTGATACAATTTGGCCAATCGTTTATTGACCAGCTCCGAGAGCAGAATCGCCAAACCTACAGCGAATACCAGCCCCAGAAATATAATCGCAAGGTTATAAAAAAGCGTGTTTCGAGTAATGAGCCAAGCATCGTTGGTGCTGAACAGGAATTTAAAGTTATCCCAACCCACCCATTCGCTCTTCATCAGACTGGCCCAGAAGCCTTCGCGGCTGAAACGATATTGTTTGAATGCGGCTACTGTACCCACCAATGGCAAGTAGGAGAAGAAGAAGAACCAGATGGCGCCTGGCAGCACCATGAACAGCATGACTCGGTTTCTAATCAGATTTTTCAAAAATGCGGTCATATGGAGATCCTCCTTCAGGCTTGAATGAAAAAGGATCGGGCGCAACAAGCAGCGGCCCGATCCCTGAATTTACCCTTACTTATTTGCCGCTCTCCAGGCATCAAGCTGGGTTTGGGCTTCAGCCATCACTTTTTCAAGTCCGGCTTGATTGAACTTCTCAATCACTTGCTCCAAATTGTTCTCTGGGTCCAGCGTACCTGTCATCAATGCGGCCCAGTATTGCTCTTTGACATTCTGCACTGCTGTCAGTTCCGACGACACTTTGCTGGAGTCAAAGTTAAAGCTCAGAATTGGGGAATTTACACCCTCTGCATTAAATTTCTTGAACTCATCCCATTTGTTATCCGGGTCATTGTTGTTCAGATACAACAACATGTTGTTACCGAGGGAGTAAGAAGGCATATCATAGTTCTTGGATTCAGCCAGATTTTCCATGTGCGTGTCATCCACTTTTTTGTAGTGAACGCCCTCAATACCGGAATCAACCATATTGCGCAGCACTGGATCTGTATTCAACAGGTTCAGGAACTCCATTGCTTTCTCCGGATATTCAGAGTTGGCCGAGATAGCCATGATCGAACCTTGTACAGACGTGTTGGTGATGATCGCGTCACTAGCTGGTGTGGAAACTACCGGATATCCGTAGCTTGCTGACCATTGGTTGTCCGCGAGCGGTTGTGTCTGTGCACGATCCAGGAACCAGTTGCCTGATGTGGTCAGGTCATTGGTGGAGCCTGTTGTTGCTGCCTCTGGTGATACATAACCAGCTTTGTAGTATTTGCTCATCGTTTTGAGTGCTGCTTTCATTTCCGGAGTATCCAGAATGTTCACGATCTTGTAATCCGTCGTATCCAGTTTGATTGCCATTGGCAAGTTCTGAATGACGTAGTCGTAAGGCACATAAGGAACGAAGTTTTTATCCATTCCAAATGGAGTCACGCTTGGCTCATTTTCCTTGATCGTTTTGAGCAAAGGCTCCAGACTGTCCAACGTACGGATATTGGAGATGTCCATTTTGTATTTATCAAGCAGCGTTTTGTTGAAACGCCATACCTCTTGTTGAGGCAGCTCTTTGTTGGCCGGAATACCGTAATTGTGTCCGTCTACTTTCGAACCGCTCAGGAATGCAGGATCAATCGTTTTAATAAGGTCCTGACCATATTTAGGGAGCAAATCATCAAGCTCAAGGAATGCGCCCTTTCTAGCATTTTGAACATAATCGAATCCGCCTGAAGAGGTGAACAGGATGTCCATTGGCTCACCGGATGCTACGTTAACTTGCATCTTTTGCGGATAGTCACCCCAGTCAACCATTTTCATTGTAACTGTGGCATTGATTTTTTCTTTCGTGTACTTGCTGACTTCTTCCATCACTTTATTAACATCTTTCTGAGGGGTACCAATGGTGTACCAGATCAGCTCGACAGGAGCCTCTCCTGCTTCCCCTGATTCTGAAGCATCCTTGCTTCCTCCACAGGCGCTAAGAACGAGTGTAACCGCCATCAACAATGCAAGAACGAGAGAAAAACTTTTTCTTTGTTTACTCATTTCCTTGATCCTCCCTTTTCGTGTTCCCTTTAGCTGTACAAACTAACTGCTTTAACCTTATCGAATGAAAGCATTTTCAAAAAGAAGATAAACTTAATATTTCGAGGTACAAATTAAAGAGAAATCAGTACCGATTCATGAATTTGTACCGATTTGAATAAATCGCTTACATCAAAAAGACATGCTGAGTAACATTTGGCACCAACTCCATTGCATGCCCTCCTGTCCCCAGAATGTCTCATTTAGTTCAGTCCACTGGTCCAATCGGTGATCCACTGTAAATTATCCAAAAACCTTAAAATCGGTTGGTGAAATTCCCACATACTTGCGGAACTGTTTATAGAAATATCCGGTTTCCCAGTACCCCACATTCCTTGCGATCTCATGCACTTTCAGATTCGAATTGCGCAGCTGTTCCTTGGCACGTTCGATCCGGTATTTATTGATATATTCGGCAAAAGTCTCCCCCGTCTCCTTGTGGAACAGTTGTCCCAAATATACCGGATGAAGATGATAGTGAGCACCCAGCAGCTTCAGGGAAAGCTCTTCTGCGTAATGTTTGTCAATATGTTGAAGCACCTGGTTGACGATTGGATTCTTTAAATCCTGAAGCAGAGACTGTATCGTCTCTGAACCAACCTGCTGCAACGCCTGCACGAGTTCATCAAAGGTTCCGCTGTCCAATACAAGGCGAAGACCACGTTGGTAAATAGCCGATTCATCGGAATGTTTGATGCCCTCCAATTCCATCTTGAAGCGAATGACCACTTCCAGTGCGATGTTCTGCAACTCAGCCGGAGTAACCCCGTCGCGGTGCTGTTCAAAATCAACCCGAATTCGCTCCGCAAGCAGCTCTGCATTACGGGATAGAATGAGCTTCGCGTACTCCTTCCAATCGATCGAGAAGGAAGAAGCAGAGCTTCCACCCTTCTCCAATATGGCATGATCGATCACTTTGAGATTGGGATAGATCATCACATACTGGAGCGCCTTTTTCGCCTCCTGATAGCTTGCAGGAGCATGGTGGAGTCCGCGCATCAGACTTCCTGCCCCAATCAGAACAGCAGGATGTGTCTCACACAGCGCAGCGGATAATGCCTGAAGGCACTCCATAAATTTCTTTTTCTCGTCCTCGCCTGCATGCATATTGGCAACAATGACAATATCTCCGTCGATGTCATGGAATATATTCACATAGGACTTATCCTTCAGCATGTCCTCCACTCGCTCGAACATGCCGGATGCTTCTCCTTTAGTGCGCAGTATTGCTACTGCAACATCAGGTGCATCCAGCGAAAGATTCAAGAACTGCGCCCGTTCCTCGAATTCCGTGGCCGCGATCTGTCCCGTCAGCCATCGATGAAGGATGTTGTCTTTCAGAATCTGAACACCATAAGCATCATCTGTTTGAGGAGACAACGTATGGTCCAGCTTGGAAGCAGTATTGCGAAGCGTCGATTCCAGTTCCTCCACATTGATCGGTTTGAGCAGGTAATTTTCGATACCCAGCTGCATGCCCTCTTTCAAATATTCAAACTCATTAAAACCACTTAGAATAATTACCTTGATGTCAGGCTGCAATTGCCTTGCTTCCCGAATCAGATCCAGACCATTCATGAATGGCATGGAAATATCGGTGATCAGTATGTCCACAGGCTGCGCGGACAAGGCGTTTAATGCGGCCTGTCCATTGCCGGCATGGCTTACAATTTCCATATCGAACGACGACCAATCCAAAATATCGTACAACCCTTCAATGATGAACGGTTCATCATCCACTATAAATACCTTGTACATATTAAATACCTGTCCCTTCTGTATGAGGATAACGTACCCTGATCAGGGTTCCTTCTCCAAGTGTACTTTCTATCGTGATGCCGAATTCCGGTCCATACAGGAAACGCAAACGGGTGTGTACGCTGCGCAGTCCAAACATTTTACCCGACTCTTCCGGACGTTCCAGTTCTTCTAAAATTTCATTCAGGCGTTCAGGCTCAATGCCTTTGCCATTATCTCTGACCTCTACCTGCAAAGCGTCTCCCAGTTCTTCAACAACGATCGTTAATTGATTATCCGAACGTTCTGTCTGAATGCCGTGCACCACATAGTTCTCAATAATCGGCTGCAGGGATAGCTTGACAACCGGATGCTGGTTATGCACAGGGTCCAACTGAATAGAGTACATGAAAATATCCTTATACCGGATTCGGAACAATTCCAGATATAAACGGCAAGCTTCCATCTCATCCTTGAGCGTATAATTTTTCTTCTGTTGAACAAGGCTCTTGAATAACACGGATAAACTGTAAATCATCTCTCCAACATCCTTCGCCCCCTGCGAAATCGCCCTCATTCGAATGACTTCCAGCGTGTTATAGAGAAAGTGAGGATTAATCCGTGCCTGGAGAGCGACCAGTTCTGTCTCCTTTTGTTTGATCTCGGCTTTGTAGACGCGCTCAATATATTGATTAAGTTCATCCAGCATATCGTTGAAACTGTGCGAGATCTGTCCGAGCTCATCATCACGGGCATCATCGATGCGTGCTGTCAGGTTGCCATATTTCACCCTTTGGGTGAAACGAATGATTCTGCGGGTGCGTTTGGCAAAATTAATGATGAAAAACGCCGGAACCAGCACCGCAAACAGGATACATATGATGCTAATCGAAACGATTGTATTGCGTGTACCCGCGTAGGCCTCAGCCATCTCATCCACAGGAACCGTGCCAACGACCACATATCCCTGATCCGCCGAGACAAACTTGTTCACATACATATTTCGCTCCTTTTTCATCGAGTCCATATCCGTCTGATCAAACAGGGAATCGGCCACATTGATATACGGGTACTTCTTGCCGTAATAGTTACTGTTGGAATCGAACAATACCGTACCCTTGGCTGACAGCACCACAATTTCTCCCTTGAGATTACTTTCATAACTATCCAAAGCGTTGCCAATACCTGCTGAGTCAAAGAACACAAGGAACTGTCCCAAATTTCGAAGGGTCTGTGTATCGTTGATAGGCACCCGAATCGCATACAGCGCCGGGTCCCATTGATCAATTTCTTTACGAATCCAATAGTTTGGTGCGCTGATATTCGGTGTCTCCATCGCCATCACGTCAGGAATATAGGAATGAGCCACATTGGTGTTTAGCTTTCTGAACTGCTTATGTTGATTGAAGCTGGACAGATCCTGTCGCTCAGCACTATATAACATCACTTGATTGATATCCGAATTGCGATCCATGATATTCTGAAAATGTTTCAGTACATCAGCTGAATAATCATCCTGATTCGCATAATAGCCATTCGTCAGATGCTGTACATACTCGGCGTACGTGTGATTCATCAGGTAGGTGATATTGGCTGATAAGGCCTCATTCTGATGCATATCTCTCACCATGTTTTGCACCGATTCATACTGCTGATGAATATATCGGTCAACACTCTCCATAGCCGCTTTCTGGATCGCCAGCTCTCGGCGAATCGTGGCATCGGACACTGACAGGAAAATGATATAGGACAAGGTAATAATCGTTACAATCGAAATCATGGAGAAGATGAACAGCATCTTCATAAACATATTATTTTTAAAGAAATTTTTGTAAACGCTAACAATTCTCAAGTCACATGTTCCCCCCGATGCTGTTTTCCTGTCTAAAGTATATCATCTGCCTTCTGACATTAACTTGTCACCTGGAACTTTTCTTTAGTTTATACCTGTGTTTCTTTAATTTCGCCCTATTTGAAAATGCTTTCATGCCCTATCGTTAACCATAAGTTTATTTTTGTGTAAAAGAATACCTTACTTTCTTATTCGACTTGAAGGAGGAACAGCATGACACGCAAACACAAACCCAAAGGCCTTATCCCCAAAGTAACCGCAATGGTTCTCACTTCGGCTCTACTTGGACAAGTCATTGCCACATCCGTTTATGCCGGAGACACGCTCCCTTATACAGGTGATAGCGCCAAGGGAGTAAACCAGCCTTACCAGCATGGCTACACCGCTGCCCAGATTCTGAATTGGACACCCGAAAGTGATATCCATGGTGATCTGCTTCGTGCTCATGTACCTTTGCAGCCACGTAACGATGCCTTTGCGGCCACGCAGGCTTATCCCGAACTCAGCCCGGACACCCAGCTCTTTACGATGAGTGGCGATTATGGCAATTCATTCTTTGGCAGCACTCCTTACACCAATGAATTCAGCGAATACCTCTTTAATTATTGGCAGTACACAGACTATTACAGCTATTGGCATGGTATGGCTTCTGCTGGCGTGCCTGAGGAATTGTATGACCCCAATAAGGAATGGACGGAAAAGTACTTTGAGTTTGGCATTTTGAACATTCCGAATCCAGCGTACACCAATGCTGCACACAAAAACGGTGTCCGTTCCATCGCCAACATCTTCTTCTCAGACAATGATCGTGGACCACAAACCTACAAGCAGATGCTTGTGCAGGATGAAGAAGGGAATTTCCCTGTCGCTGCAAAGCTGGTCGAGATGGCAAAGTATTATAATTACGACGGATACTTCTTCAATCAGGAAGAGGTTGCCAAAGGCGTTGCGCCTGAAGACATCGCTTCCTACAAGAAATTCATGAAGTATTTAAGAGACGAAGGACTATATGTTCAGTGGTATGACTTCACCATCAATACAACGGGCAAAATTCAATACCAAAACCAGTTTAACGGACTCAACAGTCCTTTTGTGCAAGATTCTGCATTAGGCAGAGTCTCCGATTCGATCTTCCTGAATTACGTGTGGAACCATGACATGCTGCGAGATTCGCGCGATCATGCCCTAGATTTGGGTCTTGATCCACTGGAAACGGTATTTGCCGGTGTCGAAGGTGGAAATGACCAGTTTGGTCGTTGGAAGCAGCTCTACGATCTGCGTAACAATCTGGACGAGAACGGTCAGCCTATGAACAGTATTGCAACGCTTGGTGCTGACTTTACCCACAATGCCCTGGATGAAGAAATGGGCGATGGCAGCACGAATCATAGAGCCGAAGATGAGTACCAATGGATGACCTTTGTGCGTGACCGCGCTTGGTGGTCAGGTCCGAATCAGGACCCAACCAACGCACGCCGTACGGCATCCGTCGATCTGTCCGATGTATATGCTTCTGGTGCAAAGTGGGACGGCATCGCCGCTTACCTCACCGAACGCTCCGTTATTCATGGCTCCAATTTTGTGACCAACTTCAATACAGGCCACGGTCTGAAATATTATGAGGGCGGAACCGTCTCCAATGCAACCGAATGGTCCAATATTAATATTCAGGATATCCCGGTCACCTGGCAGTGGTGGATGGATAGTCAAGGTGACAAACTCACTGTTGACTTTGACTATGGTCCAACCTATGAAAAAGGTTCTCGTTATACGTATGATTCCGTTGGTGCGTTCACTGGCGGCAGTTCTCTTGTCGTGAACGGAAGTCTAAATGCGGACAATTTCCTTCGTCTGTACAAGACGGATCTGTCGATCAACGCCCAATCCAAACTGGAACTCACCTATAACAAACCGTCTGTCAACGACGCTTCCTCCATGTATATCGGACTGATCTTCGAGGATGAACCGACCAAAGTGGTCAAAGTCAAAGTGCCCAATTCAGGTCAGCACACGTCAGGCTGGAAGACCACTTCACTCGATCTGAGTGCATACCAAGGGAAGACTGTTGCAGCTTTTGGTCTATCCTTCGACCCTAACGGCACTACGATTGAAAAATATCAGATGAACATTGGTGAGATTCGTATATCCGACGGTTCTGCCGCCAAACCGAATGCTCCAACGGGATTCCATATTACCAAAGCACTGACCAACACCGATGAGTTGGTTGTCGAATGGGATATCGAGGACTATTCGAAGGTTAAGCAATATAATCTGTATGAGAACGGCGCTTATGTCGGCGGCGTGTATGACTCCACATTTTATATTAAAACGCTCAAACATCCCGCTGGCGAACTGTCCATTCGTGCTGTAGGCGCAGATGGTACCGAGAGTGAAGCAACCGTCCTGTCCTATGATCTGAATGCAGCTGTTCAGGACATTGATGTGAAATTCAAGAACAATGGCGATGCTATTGTCCGTTGGAAAAACCCGAAGAAGAACCAAGGTAAAGATCCGATTCAGCTTACACTCCAAACGGAGTACACGAAGGAACCTTTCACCAAGACACTTCAGGTCAAAAAAGGAAAACAGTCTGCCATTCTGACAGGCCTTCCGACCAATGGTGAACATTACGTCCTGGATATTGCCATTGGCAAACAGAATCCAGTCACAACGACCGGACAACTGGCAGATACTCAGATTACACCATATGCCAAGGAAAAGGTGACGGTAAAGGATGGAAAGTACACCCTCGCATTGCCTGATTTGGAGGATTGGTACAAAATCTATGTCTATGAAAATGAGGTGGCACGCGAATTCGGAGTAACTTACGTTTCACAGAAATTCCCTTATATCATTCGGGGCAGAACGAAGCTGAGCGAACTGACATTCACGCCTGCGTCCAGCACCAGCTCCCTGAAGCTCGTTATCGAAGATTATGCCGGCAATAAAGCAACGACAATTCTGCGATAAAAGGTCACAAGGTTAAACCGACTTCTAGGCGCCGAGAAAACAATAGAAAAATCCAGCCCTTTCGCTTCCCTACAGGAAGTCGGAAGGGCCTAATTTATGTTTGGCACTACCCTTGAACTTTCTGCTGTTCCAACAAATAAAATATATAATCGGTTGGCACACCGCTATAACCTTGCTGTCTCAACATCGCGGTCACATTGCCCCGGTGATACGTCCCGTGGTTGACAACATGCTGTAGAATGTCGGAAAAACGTGTTTCCATTTTACCGTATTTCGGATGCTCGATTGTCATTTTTTTGTCCGGGTCAGGCGTATGCCGTAGTAAATCGCGGAAACGTTCGGCAACGCTGCCAAACAGCTCCCGCATCTCATTCACGGTTTTGCCCTGTGCTTCCTCTGTCCAGCCTGAGATTTTCGGGAAAATCTCCTCGTTCGGAACTTCCGCGAGCACGAGCATATAGAGCTGTTCAAACAAGTACATATGTGCACATGTTTGTGCTAAGGATGGGAACACGCTCGTCACTTCCGCATGGAATACTTCCTTCGGGAGTTGCTCCAGGTGTGCAAACAATCGATCGTTTGCCCAAACATGATAGTCATACAGTCGGTATGGTTGTTGAAGCATCGATAAATTCACCTTTCCCTTCTTCGCATGGTTTGGCGCTTGGCTTCCTTAGAATTGACTCAATCGTATAATAAGTTCGCTGACAGCTGTTGTCAGCGAACTTCCATCCAGAAATTCAATCCGCATCGTTTTCATAATGTTTGGCGATACCGTATGCCATTTCCTGAATCCGCTGCTTCAACTCCAGTGGTTCGCGGATGCGAATGCCCGTGCCGAAGGTCATGAGATATGTCGGAAGGTACTTGTTCATCGTCGGAGCATCGATCAGAAACCGTGCCTCCCGATCGGTTCGTTCCGTCAAATAGTGGCGCAGATGCCAGTGGCCGCAAACCGCATTAAGCGTGTCAGGCTGTCCCTCAATACGGATTACCGTCAACGGTCCATCTGCCTCCCGTCTCTGGTTGGACTGCTCACAGAAAAACGCGGACGCAGAGAAAGTCTCCGGCTTGTCAAACCTAACTTCGGTTGTCTCCAGTCGTTCGATTCGTTCGACGCGAAACGTCCGCATTGCCTGCGACCGATGGCAGAACGCGACAGCGTACCATTCGTTTCGGTCATACGCTAGCCCATATGGATCGACTTCACGTTCGTAAGCCTGCTCCGCATTCGCTTTCCGATAGAAGATACGGACCGTTCGCCCGTCATTCGTCGCTTGTTCCAACTCCCGCAACAACGGAACGACTGAAGGCGGACGCGCTGAAGAGACCACGTCCAAGCTGCTCTGCTTGCGTGACAGATCGTGGCGCTGCTCCTCGTGCAGTCCATTCTCCACCTTCTTCAGCGCGTACTCCAGCTCTTGCACATAAGGATAGCCAGCACCTTGGGCAAATTTAAACGCATCCACAAGCGCCTTCAACTCTACAGCGTTAAAGAACAATGGCGTTTCCTTGAAATTTTCCAGAATATGAATACCACCATCATGGCCCGATTCCGCAACGACCGGCACGCCACTTGCGCATAATGCGTCGATATATCGATACACAGTGCGGACGCTAATCTCCAAACTGTCCGCGATCTGAGCGGCGGTGAGCTTTCTTCCGGATCTCAGCATCCAAAGCATGGACAGCATGTTATCCCATTTTGCCATCGGGAGTCCCTCTTTTCTTTGAAAGAATAAAAGGCAAGTCTCCTTTGATTTAGGTGACTCGCCTTTTAGGTGTATATTATGAATTGTTATGAAGTTCCCTTTTGTTTGCTTGCTTGCATCTGCTGGGCAAACCTCATCATCTCTTCGAACTCTTCTTCGGATACGGCATCGCCGTCGGCACCTATGTCTTGTACAATCGGAATTTCGGGTTTGGCTTTGGTTCCTTTGCCGTATGTACGGGAACGGGTTCCAGCTGCACCAGCAGCCTGTTTGCCTTTGACCTTGGCTTGGTCTCGAATGTATTGTACCGCCTTCTCATAGGAATTCACCTGCTTGAGCAGCATGTTGGAGGCAATAGCCTCAACGAAGTTACGGTTAATTCTTTGCTCGCCGCCGGATACAAGCAATGCCATCAAGTAATGAATCAGTACATTGATTACTTCACCTGGCAGCTTGTAGCTGAGGTCGATCTTCTCAAAAATGTCCACCAGGTTGTCCGGCACGGCACCAGGGAAGAACGTCTGAAGCAATCGTGTGTAGGGCTCATTACGCAGCATCATATTATATTGATGAATATCACACTTGGTCGAAAATTGCGGAGGCACTTCGACGTAATATTCCATCTGTACCACATGTTCAACAGGCGGTTCACCGGAATCCTCTTTCCGTTCAGGCTCCTCCATATGCTGTCTGAGAGCAACAACCTTCGCTGCCTGTACCGTCTGCTGCTCATGTCGCTTCTTGGTCTGTCTGAACTGCAGGCTTGCCTTGTGTTGAAGGTCATCCAGCACAAGCTGGCCTTGTGAGTTAAAGATATCATCTTCATCCAGCAAACGACATACATCCTGTACGCTGAGATTGAATTTGTTCACGACATAATTCACAATGCCGAGCTGTTCGTGATCGAACCGCAATTGCTCCACATGACGGCGATTGACCGACTCACGCGGAAAACGCAATATAATGTCGGCATAATTCAGACTGTTCTCTTCAACTGCTCCATTGATCCCGCTGCGCTGAGCCGAAGTCGACACTTCCGACAACGCCTGCTCCAGTTCATAATCGATGACATGCGTATTCAATTCAAATATATCGTAAAAAGGAACGGAAATATTCTCTTTATTCGCTGCCGGGTAAGGCGCATCACCGCTCTCTATCGCCGAAAAACCGGAACGCAGTGAGAGTACGGCGAACTTGCCAATTTTGTCACGAAGCAGCAGTGTCAAATGCTGTGTACGGAAAAATTCTGCCGGAGAGAGCGGAGGCTGCAGCTCATATTCATAAATGTAGTCGTCATTTTCCGGAATATACAGCCGTGAAGTCTGAAGCAAACCAACGGCTTCAAGCTTGGATGCCTGCTCCACCAAATACTTGCGCCCTTTCTCGCTGGGCTCAAGTCCCAGCGTCATGAACAGCCTCCGTTGCTGTTCAAGCGGCGAGTAACCGACCTGTTCACCGGGAAGATGCTGAAACAGCAATCGATACAAGCCTATCGCAAAGGCACCTACCATTGGCTGATACGCTCCGGTGAGCATGCGGTCATCCAGGGCACTAAGTCCAAACTCCCTGTATACGCAATAGCGATGATGTTCAGTATAATGGTGCAAATTCTTCATGCGCATAGCTTGATCTCCTTCTCCCCAAAAGTATGTTTATCTATTCTATCATAAATGTCCGATCCTCAAATGCTCAAAAACAGGTAAAAAACGGACCTGTTCTCGCTCCGTTTCGTCCTAGGTCGACAGCATTCACGTTTTCGTAGAGTTGCTAGATTACTATAAAAGCTACAGCCATAGAACACAAGTGAACATATGGAGAAAATGTTATACACATATATATGAGACATGTCCGAATGATCATGCACATTTTTGGGATGCATGCCAAAAAGCCTTCCCTTTGCACTCGTAAGCGTTTACGACAAAGGCAAGACCTTTATGGAAAATGCAGTACAGCGTTTGCTGCCATTTGGGTAGCTGATTAAAACATTTTGTACCCACCCAGGCGAAGTTTGCGAATGGCCCAGCCACTGATGACCGCTCCAGCAAGTCCAGCTACGCCCGTCATATAGTCTACAATATGGAAAGAACCCAGATGCGACATCAGCGATGCCGTATGATCCCATAAGGAATACACGACGACAGGCAGAATGACAATAATGAACAGATAGGAAGGAAACCAGGTTGTCTTCATCAGCATATTCAGAATGAAACCGATACCAAACATCATAACGAAAAATAACACCATCAATACCAGCACAGGTATAAACTGCATCGGGTGACGTTCACCTCTTCTTTCACTGAATCGGTTTCTCTTACTACGGATAGTAGATAGTGTACCGCAAAAAATGTGGCGAAGCAACGAACTTTCTGGACAAATTTCCCTATATTCACCTTCTCTTCATTTGCCCTTCTGCTTCCTGTTGGGATACAATGAAGACGATAAAGTACTCAACCGTCCCTTACCGGGATTTGGAAATATAACCTGCAGGAGGAATCAATTCAATGAACGAAGCCGCATCAACATTGGAGGGCTGGTACGCCCTGCATGACTTCCGCTCGATTAACTGGGCCGCCTGGAAAGCAGCCGATGATGAGGAACGCGCCGTAGCCCTGGACGAGCTTCAGGCGTTCTGGAAGGAATGGAAAGCAGTAGAGGATTCATCCAAAGGAAGCACTGTCGTATATACCGTTGTGGGACAGAAGGCTGACCTTGTCATGATGCACTTGCGTGAAACGCTGGAAGATCTGAAGGCTGTTGAGAACGCGTTCAACAAAACGATGTTTGCCCAATACACCACCAAATCATATTCTTATGTCAGTGTAGTGGAACTGAGCAATTATCTTGGCAAAGAGGGCGAAGACCCTATGCAGAACCCGGAAATCATCGCTCGTCTCAAACCGGTCCTGCCACAGCGGCAATATATCTGCTTCTACCCAATGAACAAAAAACGTGAGCTGAACGATAACTGGTACATGCTGTCGATGGACGAACGCCGTACGATGATGCGCAGCCACGGCATGATTGGCCGCAGTTACGCTGGCAAAGTGAAACAAATCATTACCGGTTCCGTTGGTTTCGATGACTGGGAATGGGGCGTTACGTTGTTTGCGGATGATGCACTTCAGTTCAAGAAGCTCGTTTACGAGATGCGCTTTGACGAAGTCAGTGCCCGTTATGGCGAATTCGGCTCGTTCTATGTGGGAAGTCTGCTGAACGAAGCAACATTGGAAGATATGCTCAAGCTGTAAATTGGATAAATCACAAAAAGCACCGCGACACCTCCATTAAGGATAGGGTCAGTGGTGCTTTTACTTTTTCGAATGAATATGAAATGTTCAATCATAAATGGATGACTCGGGTTCTTTTGAATAAACGTGATTGCTTAATCCTGATCCTCTTCATCAACCGCTTTCAGAGACTCCAAAAACTCAGCTGTTGCCCGGTCACGGTCACGTCCCTTCTCCTTAAGCCGCTCAATAGCAGGCAAAATGAGAATATCAACTTCCTTCTGAACGATATAAGCCAGATCATACTGATCCTGTTCCTCCAGATAACCGCCAACCTGCATCAGGGCGTTGTACCGATCCAGTTCTTCGCGTGTGAGTAGTCCTCTGACCTGAACACTGCAATGTCTCATCCAAAAAACCGCCCTTTCTTCAGTACCAAGGGAATGCCACCGATGATAAACAAGTACCGGAGATCCACCAGCTTTTTCAGCTGAGCCGCCTTCCATCCCTTGTATTTCTTGCCGCCTACGACAGCGATAGCTTCGCCTTTCCCCAGTGACGCAACTGTACCTTTACTTGTAAACACAAAAGGCTGTGGCTGCTTTTTACGGATGGCAGCGACAACGTTTTTGGCGCAGTTAACACCTTGCTGCATCGCGATCTGAGCTGTAGGTGGATATGGGCGCCCTTCGTTGTTGAACACCAGTGAATTGTCACCGATGACATAGACATGCTCATGCCCTGGGGCACGAAGGAATTCATCAACCTTCACCCGTCCACGCATCACTTCAAGGCCTGCCTGCTCAAGCAGGGCATTTCCCCGAATACCGCCGGTCCATACGACCGTTGCTGCATCGATTTTTTCTCCTTCGCCCACAATGACTCCGTCTGGCAGACATTGCTTGATCGGAACACCGATTTTGAAAGTAACACCTTTTTTCTTCAGCACGTTCATTGCATGCTCAACCAGTTCCGGATCAAAGCCCGGCAGAGCTGAAGGCGCTGCTTCCACATTATAGATGTGCACATTTTTGGGATTCACGTCGAATTCCTTGCATAGCTGAGGAATGCGATCCGCAAGTTCAGCCACGAATTCGACACCACTGAAACCAGCCCCACCCACAACAAAACGAATGCGGTTACGTTTATTATCGTTTTTGTACATGGCAAACTGATATTCGATATGCTCGCGAATCATTCTGACCGAGTTAATGCTGCGAATTGTCATGGCATGATCGAGCATGCCTGGAATACCGAAGGTCTCCGGTTCTCCACCCAATCCAATAATCAGATAATCATAAGATAACGTGCCATCCTCCAGAATAATCTTCCGATCCTGCAGGCGGATCTCCTTCACCGAAGATTTGACCAGATCAATCTTGAACTCGTCAATCAGCTTCGAAATCGGAACCCTTGCATGTTCAATGGTATCTGTGCCGGCAGCCGGCATATGTAGATGTGTAGTGATATAATGATAATCATGCCGGTTCACCAATGTGACATCGGCCTCGTTATAGTTCAATTCCTTCTGCAGCCGCTGGGCTGTCAGAATCCCGCCATAGCCCGCGCCGAGGATGACGATTTTGGGAATACTGCTCATGTCTATACCCCTTCCGGTTTCATTGCATCAGCCATTCGATTGTTTTGTTGTAAAAAGGCTCTTACTTACCCATATTGATGAGGTCTTATCCATTATGACGACAAATGTTAACTTCGCGAATTTATTTGAACTTTTTGCATGCAAGTTATCGATTAAAATTGTGAAATTATACACAAGATTCAACAAAACGCGGGTATTGTCTTCACATTACAAATTGAGGCTAAATTAGACAAAAAAACACATAGTACAGGTCAAGGATATCTGTATTTCTGGCAAAGATCAAGGTTTTTTTTGTTATTTTTCATAACCTTTCATTTCCAATTTCATCCTATTCTCACCTGATCTTCATCTATTGTTCCCAGATTCATCAAACTGCCAACTTTGCAACCCAGTTTACACCGTTTATAATGAGAAAGACAGTTCAGCAACAAACGCTGGTTACCATACGTACCCGGCTTTATTATTTCTGTTACCTACCTATTAAAAATAAGAAAGGTGTTGTTGATTCTTGACTGCACAAACTGCCGGTCATGACATGACCGATTTACTTATTATTGGTGGCGGCCCTGCGGGTCTGTTCGCCGCGTTTTACGGAGGGATGCGTCAGGCATCTGTTACGCTGGTTGAAAGTATGCCACAACTTGGTGGACAACTTGCCGCCCTCTATCCCGAAAAATTCATCTATGATGTAGCCGGGTTCCCAAAAGTTACTGCTCAGGAGCTGGTGAATAATCTGGTGGAGCAAATGAGCCATTTTAACCCGAACATCCGTCTTGAGGAAAAGGTTGTATCGGTTGAGAAATTAGAAGAACGTCACTTCGTCGTTAAAACTGATGTGAATGAATATCACGCCAAAGCCGTAATTATCACTGCAGGTGTGGGTGCATTTGAACCCCGTCGTCTGGAGCTTGAGGGTGCGGCCAAATTCGAAAAAAACAATCTGCACTACTTCATCAGTGACCTGAACGCCTTTGCCGGCAAAAAAGTACTGATCAGCGGTGGCGGTGACTCCGCTGTAGACTGGGCGCTTATGCTCGAGCCGATCGCTGAGCAAGTAACCCTGATCCATCGCCGCGACAAATTCCGCGCGCATGAGCACAGTGTCGAAAACCTGATGAATTCCAAGGTAAACATCGTTACACCTACCGAAATTACGGAACTTCACGGTGAAGACAGCATTACCAAGGTTACTTTGGCTCACGTCAAAACGAAGGAAACACAGGAAATTGAAGTCGATGATGTAATCGTCAATTTCGGCTTTGTCTCTTCCCTGGGACCTATCGCAGAATGGGGCATCGAAATTGATAGCAATTCCATCGTAGTCGATTCCCGCATGGAAACTTCCATTCCGGGTATCTATGCTGCCGGAGATATTACAACTTATCCAGGCAAGCTGAAGCTGATTGCTGTCGGATTTGGTGAAGCACCAACCGCAGTTAACAATGCCAAGGTTTACTTCGACCCAGACGCCAAGTTGTCCCCGGGACACAGCAGTAACATGAAGCGCTAATTCCTTATGGAATGATATAGAACATAAAAGACACAAAAAAGGGTATCTTACTCCTGAATGAATTCAATATCAGGAGGGATACCCTTGTCTTATATATGCCCGCTGTGTAACGGTCTGGTTGTACCGGAGCAGGCTTGTCCCCACTGCCTTCAGGGACTGTCAGAATGCGGCAAATTGGACGATTACACCGGACCGTACAGCCCCTACGTCATTCACACTTCCTCTGACATGGCAGACGAAGCCGAAAACGTTTGCAATCATATGATGTACTGTCACCAATGTCAGACAAGCACGCTATGGCCTGTCAATCTATGGGACATGTCCGGAAACCTGTAACATTGCCTGCAATGAGGATCTCTAGTGAAGAATGGCAGATACGTCGGTACCCAGTTTGCGCTTATGGATTTCTGCCAACAGCAGTGCGATGAAATCTCGTTCGAGATTCAACTCAATCGCCTTATGGTAGGAATCCAACAACATCTCATCGGATAACATAGCCATTTCCCGCCACAACCTTTCCTTTTTTTTCCTCAAAACTATCATATCAGAGATTTATAAAGAGAACAAGCGTTCTTGTTATCCACAATGTCATGTGGAAATCCTGTGTATAGTTTGTTGATAAATGGTAAAAATGTTGATTGATCAACGTGGATAGTGTGGACAGTATTTATACACAGGACCGCAGCCTATCGAACAGAACGATTATCAGAGCATTTTTTTTAGAATAAATTCATAGTTTCAAGAGTTGATGCGAGTAAATTACCCTTAATTGTTAAAATTCAAACGTTTTTCATTCTAGTTTCCTACTATATTAGTATCGGATTTTCTTTGGATTTTTTTAGATTTTTGAACCATTTTCATTGCGGTCTGGTGTTCACTTCCAAAATCCATATTTTCCCTGAATAATCCAGTCCATAATCGAAACCAAGCTGCCCCACACCCGGGAACTGACGTTCCATGATATTCGTACAGGTGAGTGTCAGTGAACGCATCTCGCGACGTTTATGTTTTCCTGAAATATGAGGTAGGGACAGAGCGAGCGCTCTCCTACCGGACAGCATCGTTCCTCCTTTGCTAAGATTGGTCACGACCAGCCCTGGACGAGCGAGCCGTCCCACCATAGAACGGAATACCCAGCCTCTTTCCGTCTTGACGACTTTGACTCTGTAATCGACAGGTCTGCCTTGAATGGTCGCCAAATGAATGCCTTGCTGAATCAGGTATCTCCGTCTGGCTTTTACACGGATTAGGGAGCGGTACATCTGATTAAACTGAGTAAAAGAACGGGTTATTTTCATATGGGTGTACCGATAGGTTCCTCCGCTTGCTGATACTCTAATGACACCGTAACCACCACCACCGACAACAGGTTTGATATACACCATTCCATGATGACTAAGCATGTTTAGCAGATTCCCCGAGTTGAACGCCTTCGTCTGTGGAATGTGGACAGCAGCTACCGGGTATTTCAACAGCGCCGCTGTCTTCAGCCATTTGCTTGCAAGCTGTCTCGACATGGGTTGATCTCCTTTCGTGAACAATAGTCCTTCCTTATACATACTCAACAGAAGCCGTGCTTTCTTGGATGTCTGTCCAAGGCTGGGGCCCCTTTTCCGTTGATATAGTCCATCAGCTTGGTTCAAGGCCGGAACAGGCGCCTGGTTTGCTTTTCAAACGCATCAATCTATCGTATGCTACTAAGGAATGGTTTGGAGAGGCTTAAATATGAGGATCTAAGGAGCGTTCAGAAGACATGGAATCATTTTTTAAATCACTGTACGGCGTAGCCTATTTTGCAATTTCTATCGTTCTGGTAGCCATTACGGTACTTCTATTCGTTACAGGTATTCGACTGTTTATGAAGAAAAGCAATCGCGGTTTTGCTGTAAGTTGTATTCTGTTTGCTTGTTTTATCGTCTTCATCATTGTGGTCATGCTGACCACGCCCTTCTCCTCGACGCCTCCGGGTTCACCGGAAGCCATGGCTGCCTTGCTGAAAATCGGGTAGATTAACCTCTGTAGAAGGAGATTCTTATGACACATAACGAAATACTCGGAATTATCGATATCGGCTCCAATTCCATTCGTCTGGTTATTTATGAACTCGATCAGGATGGAGCCTACCGTATCATTCATGAAGACAAATATGCCGCTCGTCTAAGCAATGTGGTTGAACAAGACGGAACCATCCTGCGACATTCACTGGACAAGGCCATTACGATTTTGCGACAATTCAGGGCTACTTGCGAAGCTTATCAAACCAAGCTTATCCGCGCTGCAGCGACGGCTGCCATTCGGAATGCAGGCAATGCTCCAGAAATTATAGGTTGGTTGGAAGCTGAAACGGGACTTACTATCGAATGTGTATCCGGTGATCAGGAAGCCTATTACGGTTTCCTTGGTGTCACCCAATCGATTGATCTCGCGGATGGTTATGTCGTGGATATTGGCGGCGGCAGTACCGAGATCACTGTATTCCGTAATCGAACAAGACTGCACAGCATCTCTCTGCCTATCGGTGCGGTTAACTCACATGCCCGTTATGGTGGGGAAGATCAGTGGACTGAAGCAAATGCGGCTGCGCTATGTAATGAAGTTATACAGGCATTGAGCGGTCTGGATTGGATCAGACAACATCCCGGACTACCTCTTATTGGACTTGGGGGCACCATGCGTACACTGGCCAAAATTGAGCAGAAGAGAACGCAATACTCATTACCGGTTACGCATCATTATGAAATCGGTGCAGAAGAGATGGAAAATATTGCTCGTTCTTTGCCACATCTAACCTCGGCACAGCGCAAGAAAGTACCCGGACTGGCTAAGGATCGTGCCGACATTATTGTTCCAGGTGTACTCATATTGCGGACGGTCTTCCGAATCATCCAGGGGGATCGTTATGTCGTGAGCGGAGCGGGATTACGGGATGGTTTGCTAAGGGATCTCCTGGCTGAAGGTAAGCCGGTCGTGCCAGATGCGCTGCGGGACAGCATTCGCAACTTCATTCATTTTGGCCCACCCATTCCGGAGAAACGCCTGAATCGGATTCACCATGATGCGCTCACCCTGTATACTGCCCTGCAAGGTAGTGCTCCCGATCCAGCAGATGCCCGGATTCTGTACACGGTCTCCATGCTGCACATGGCTGGAAAACAGATTAACTACTTCCGGTATCCCCAGCACTCGGCCTATTGGATCATGAATGCAAGCATCTACGGACTATCTCACCGGGAGACCATCCTGAGTGCCATTGCAGCCGATTATCATCCCAAAAAAAGAACGCCCCAGCTGCTGCATAAGCACAGGGACATTCTCAAGGATTCGGACGAACGGCATGCCCATCGCTTAGGCTCTCTGCTGCGCGTGACTGAAGCGATTAATCGTTCTGAAAGTATTACCGCTATAAAGGCAACAAAAGAAAACGACTCGCTGCAGATGCAATTCATCTGTACAGCCGAGCCGTTACTGGAACTCAGTGGCCTTGACGATGCCGTCAAGGATTTACAGGAAGCTTGGGGAGTTACGTTAACGCACTCCATTCAGCAGGCTTCCAAGGGATAATGCCCATCGCCTCCGTCTGACTTCTCAGCGGGGGCTTTTCATTTTGTACAAAAACATAATTGCCGCCAGGCATGAGCTCTCTGGCCTTCACATTATCCATGAGCGACAGATTCAATATGTCGACAAGCATCTTTTTCAGCTCCGGATCAAACACGGGACACATCAGTTCTATTCTTCGCTTCAAATTCCGGGTCATCCAGTCTGCGCTGGACAGATACACATCCGGGTTCCCGCTATTTTCAAAATAAAACAGTCTGGAGTGTTCCAGAAACCGATCCACGATGCTGATCACCCGAATATTCTCACTAAGTCCCTCTACCCCCGGACGCAAGCAGCATACACCGCGCACGATCAGATCGATCTGCACTCCAGCTTGAGATGCCAGATACAATTCATCAATGATATCCTGATGGGATAAGGAATTGATTTTGGCAATAATTCTGGACGGTCTTCCCTTGAAGGCATGTTCCCTTTCCCGACGAATGAGCGCGAACAGTTCATCCTTCATGCCGTCAGGGGCGACGCGGAATGCCTGCAACGCTTTGGGTCCTGAATATCCGGTAATCTCATTAAACAATTCCGATGCGTCCTCACCAATGATGGGATTGGAGGTAAACAGTCCTACATCGGTGTACACTTTGGCTGTACTTTCATTATAGTTACCTGTTCCAACATGCACGTACCTTCTCAGACCACTCTGTTCCCTGCGTACGACGAGAATAATCTTGGCATGGGTCTTTAAGCCGACCAATCCATATACGACATGACAACCTGCCTTCTCCAGCGTGCGGGCCCATGCAATATTCCGCTCTTCATCAAATCTGGCTTTTAATTCAACAACAACCGTTACCTGTTTGCCGCTCTCGGCTGCATGAGCCAGTGCAGGGATCAGACGGGAATCCCCATTCACCCGATATAACGTCATTTTGATCGCCATCACGCGTGGATCTTCCGAAGCTTCCACAATAAAGTCCGTTACCGGTTCGAACGATTCGTATGGATGATGCACGAGCACGTCCCGTTTACGCAGCAGTTCGAAGTGACTTTCCCGAGGAAGAAACTCCAGAGGATACACAGGCTGCACCGGACTATATTTCAGATGAGAGAAACCATCCAAACTATCTACAAACCCGGCCAGAAAGCTCAAATCCAGCGGTCCATCGATCTCGTACACAGGGTCTTGAATATCGAACTCTTCCTGCAGCTCCAGCAACGCATCCGGGCGAAAATCCTTGCAAATTTCCAGTCGTACTGGTGCTCCCCGGCGTCTGCGCCGCAGCTCCTTCTCGATCGCCTCAAGTAAATCCTCGGCTTCTTCTTCATTAATGGAAAGATCCGCATTGCGGGTCACCCTGAATTCCTGAACAGCCAGCGGCACATATCCGCTGAATAAGGTATGAATATGATGTTTGATGAGATCTTCGATCAAAATGAACGTTTTCTTTTTACTATTCGCCCTTAAAGGCACCTGAACCACGCGCGGCAGATTAGAGGGAACCTGAACAATAGCCAAAAATGGCTCGCCCTCCTGCTCTTCTTCCTTCTGCAGCATCACGGAAAGATATACAGACTTATTGTGTACCAGTGGGAATGGCCGGCTCGAATCGATCGCCATCGGTGTTAATACCGGAAAAATGATATCATGAAAATATTGGTCCATTGCTCGCTGTTGCGTCATATTCAGATCGGTATATTCCTGAAAATGCACGCCTTTCTTGGCGAGAAGACGAATGAGCTCCCGATAGGTTTTATATTGCTCGGCGACCATGGTCCCCGTTCGTTTAATCAATCTGCGGTACAACCCGGAAGGGGTGTAGCCCGTAAAATCCTTTTGCGTAAATCCAGCCTTGATCTTCTCTTTCGTCTCCGCTACCCTTACACTTACGAACTCGTCCAGATTACTGGCAACAATACCAAGAAACCTCATGCGTTCCAGCAGAGGTGTCGTTGGATCTTGAGCCTCCTGGAGCACACGACGATTGAATTCCACCCAACTTAAATCACGGTTAACGTAGTTACCTGTTTTGACATCTCTATGCATGTATGGCCTCCGAATTTGTTACATATCTATTCTTGGTTAGATAAATTGAACTAAAGAGTATTTACACTTTCCACTCCGATGACAGAACAACCTTCCGATCGCTGTTATCCCCAGATTTTTTTATTTCCTTTTTCAATGGAGAAAATCCGGGGATAAAGGCGAACGCTTTGCTTCTACAGGTTTTTTCTGTCCTCTCCGTTCTCGTGTAAATGTTTAGTTCAATTTTTTATAGATGCTAATATAATTGTACTATTCGTGATTGGCTACAAGCGTCAGCGTAGTGTAAACGCTATGTAAAATTTATGTAAATGATACCTCATGCCGATAACTTTTTCCATCCCTTTACAAAGAGCAGGAGACAGAGTAAAGTGATCTACAGTGTAAAATGTCCGGTTACTGTCCACATTCTAAAATTGTTTTTGTTAAAGGAGTATATAATGAAATCGAACAAACCTAGAACGTTACAAAAAAATATAGAGTTTTTCACAGCTGCACTATCCCAATGCACAGTAACTGCATGGCAGGAAGATCCGGCTGGCGTATATTGTGAAGTGGGTCGTGGCATCGTAGAGCAGATCAGCGAAGACAGCGTGAGAATTCGCAACGATAACGGTACGAAGAGCCATTATGACCGGGATATCACGATGTTCCAAACCGAAAAATAATTTTGCGTAAATATAAAAAAAGACTAGCTTTCCGGAAAAGAGTGTTGTATACTCTTGCCACAAGGAAAGGAGGTGCGTCAACATATCTAATCACATGTTGAACGTGTCCCTTACCCGATCCACTAGCTCAAAATAAACTGATTCTGGTGGAGGCGCGGGATACGGATCAAGGTTTCAAAAAGCGCCACGGGTAGAAAAGCCGTCTTCGGACGGCTTTTTGTTTTGTCTTTTTTCGGGAGAGGTTGAAAAAACAACCAAAATATTGGAAATGAACCCTGTAGCTGAGCAAACAATACTCGCTATAATTAGGTTGCAACTCAACCCATATTCGAGGAGGCATATTGTAATGTTCAAAAATGTAAGGGGTTTCAAAACATCCATCGCTCTGGTCTTTGTTTTGTTATTCACCTCCATTATGCTGCCCGCAGGTCAGCATGCCAGTGCAGCACCGAGCTTCGCCAAAGGAGCCGATATCAGTTGGGTGCCCGGGATGGAAGCGCAAGGCTACAAATGGAAAGACAAAAACGGCGTGCAGCGTGATATTATTGATATTTTGAAAAATGATTACCAGATCAATTCCGTTCGTATTCGTGTCTTTGTTAATCCTTCGAATGATTATGGAAACGGTTACATGAACAAAGATCGTGCAGCTGCTCTGGCCCTGCGTGCCAAAAATGCAGGCATGAGTGTCATGCTGACCCTGCACTACAGCGATTCCTGGGCTGACCCGGGTCAACAAACGAAACCTGCGGCCTGGAAAAACTACACGTTCCAGCAGCTGATGGACGCTGTATGGAATCACACGCGTGAAGTTATGATGGCCATGCAGAGCAAAGGTGTAACCCCGGACTGGGTACAAATCGGTAACGAAACAAGCAACGGTATGTTATGGGAAGACGGAAAAGCATCCACCAACATGAAAAATTATGCATGGCTGGTGAACACGGGCCACAATGCCGTGAAGTCCATCAGCACCAACACCAAAACAATCGTTCACTTGGCGGGCGGAGATGATAATGCCCTCTTTGTATGGAATATCGGTGGACTGATCAATAACGGTGCCAACTTTGACATGATTGCCATGTCCCTCTATCCTTCCGCTTCCGGCTGGAACACCGCTGTCACCAATGCTGTGAACAACGCCAAGGATCTGATCAACCGGTATGGTAAGGAAATTATCGTTTCTGAAATAGGCATGGATAATAATCAGGCAGCGGCAGGCAAAAGCTTCGTTGCGTCGATGAAAAACCAAATCCGCAACCTGCCTAATGGCAAAGGTAAAGGTGTATTCTACTGGGAGCCTCAGGCTACACCAGGTTATAACGGCGGGTACGGCAAAGGCGCATGGCAGTCGAATATGATGCCAACGGCAGTAATGGAAGGATTTATCGACTAAACACGGGAATAAGTGACTGGTGAGCAGCAGGTGGCCGTTACGGTTACGGATCGTTCTTTCGATCACTGTTATCCCCCGATTTTTTGAATGTCCTATTCCATAGGACAAAATCCGGGGATAAAGGCGAACGCTACCGCTTCTTCAGAATCGATTCCGTTCCCTTCACTACGTTGGCTGCTTATGAGACACTTCTAAAATGTGTTAAGTAGGAATTTGGGGTAGTAAAAAGAAAAAGCGCTACTTCCGTTGGGGAGTAGCGCCTTTTTTTGATAGTTGTAGTGAGTTTGTATGGGTAGTTGCGTTAAGCTAGTTCAGTTCGGCTAGATAGGTTAGATCGAATTCGTTGGATTGGTTTCTGTTAACTAGGAACGCTTGATGAATCTGAACGTAAATAGTCTTATCGCTCATATACTTATATAATTAAGATAAAAGATTCAGACAGCACATGTGCAACCTTATTTCAAAGGTGGGGAATATATGGGATTTTTAAAAGAATTGGGTCAGTTTGCTGGAGAAGTTACCGGAAAAGTACTTGGCGGCACCGTACGAGTGGCCGGAGAACTTACTGGGAGTCCATTCATTAAAAAAATTGGTAATGGTGTAGAAAAAGCTACGATTAATACAGGGAAAACGGTAGGACAACTTGCTAGCGGTACATATGATATGGCGAGTGGTGTGATCAGAAAAGACAATACAACGTTAGATGCGGGACTTGCCGATATTGGAGGAGCTGTTTCTAATACAGCTAAAGGCGTAGTTTTATCAGCTAAGTATGTGTATAACGGTGGCAAAGATGTGGTTGTTGGCATGAAAGACGAGGATATGGAGAGAGTAAAGCTCGGGGCCAAGAATCTAATTGCCGCTGCCGCAGTCACTACATTGGCTGTAGGACTCGTTGAGGTTGTAGAAGGTGTTGAAAGTATCGAGTCGGCAGAGTCCGTAGAATTGATAGCAAATCCAAATATAGATGATGTTACACCTCACTAGCTTCGAAAATTATTGAACTACAACTTCATAAGAAAAAATGGACGCTAATCATCATTATGATTGGCGTCCATTTTTCATCTTTCAGTTCAATTCAATTACTTCACTTCGCCTACAACCGTAAAGCGTTCGTTCTGATGCTGCGGGTTCTCGATCTCATCAATCAAAGCGATGGCATAGTCAGCATAGCTGATGTAGCTGTTGCCTTCACTGTTCATCAGAATCTGATCTTTACCCGATTGATATTTGCCTGTGCGTACACCCTCTGGATTAAAAAATCCCGCCGGGCTAAGGAACGTCCACTGGATACCTGAAGAAGCTTGCAGATCCTGCAAGTTTTTACCCTGGTTGGTTGCTGTTGCTTTGTATGCATCAGGGAATCCTGGAGAATCGACTACTCGCAATGTTTTTGTTTCATCCGTGAACAGACTGCCTGCACCACCAACAACGATCAGACGAGTATTCGGCGCCTCTTTCAGAATGTTAATCAAGGCTTGTCCTGCCTCTACATGCAGATTCTCTTTCCCGGCAGGTGCACCGAATGCATTAACGATCACGTCGAATGATTTGGCATCCTCTGCCGTGAGGTCGAATACATCCTTTTCAAGTACATTCAGACTTTTATCTTCTACCTTAGATGCATTACGAACGATTGCTGTCACTTCATGCCCTCTATCCAACGCTTCTTTCAAAATCAAATTACCTGCTTTGCCTGTCGCGCCAATGATTCCAATCTTCATCATAATCTCTCCTTTGTGATTAGGCTCTGTTAAATTTCATAATGTAACTATATTAGTTACAACATAAATTGTCAACTTCACCTCTCTATAAAAAGCGTCCAGGTTCCCCCTTAATATGAACAACCAAAGTACATACCAAACCACCACGCAAAAAAAGACCTCCATAACGTAATTAGTACAAGACTAATCCGCTATAGAGGTCGCGATTCACAACTATTAACAATCTTTATCCGGTACGCCTGCTTCTTCTCTCGTACGGAAGGATGAACCACAGCCGCATGTTGCTACTGCGTTGGGGTTATGAATGGTGAAACCGCCGGACATACCGGATTCTTCAAAATCAATTTCCAGTCCATTCAAATACTTCAGGTTTTCCTTCTCTACAACAACCTTCATATTCTGAATATCCATATAGAGGTCCTCATCGGACTCTTTATCGTCAAAGCCCATGGCGTACGAAAATCCGGTACAACCTCCCGGTGCTACGCCCAGACGCAAGAACATACCAGGTGTCTCTTGCTGTGCAAGCATTTCTTTCAATCTGTCTGCAGCTGTTTCGCTGATGCTAATCATGCCAGGTCACTCTCCTTTTTTCATATAAAATCATGTTCAAAAAGGGCGCTTTTCAGTACCAAGAAGATAGGATGAAGATAGAAATGGAGTAGCGGAGCGTAGGCAAAACTACGTGAGCAACGGACATTTCGGCTGAATCCCATATTCGACGCTGAGATGCCGCTAGGCATCCTTCGTAATCAAAAGCGTACTTTTTGAACAAACTTTCGTTAACTCTTCTTTAAATTATACTCCACCCCGTCAAGGGGCTCAAGTCATCTTTGCCTGTTTCCGCGTTCCCCCTTAACTCCTTTTTCTTCCCAGTGTATTGAACCCCCGGGACACGAGGTTTATAATGAGTAGGTGATCGCTTTGAAATGTCGATATTTTGTCATGACTTATTCGAGTGTTGATCATATATAGAGTTGTAATTTTTTTCACATTTCGAGACTGTTCGCAGTCCCCAATGCATATAGAGTCACAAGACTCATTTTGATGAAAAATTTGCTTTACGTACGCAGCGAAGGCTGCACCGGGTAAATAAGAGTTAGTCCATAATAAGAAGCGGCAGATGACCGCATCTTTTCTATGTAGTTCTGTAAGTAAGTCCTACACACAACTCGATTCCGGTTAAGAATAGGAGGATACAACATGTCTACATTGGTAACACCGTTCACAGACAAAAGAATGGCTGAAATCATTGAGAAAGTGCAGAACGGCGTAAGGCTGACCGTAGAAGACGGCGTTTATCTGTATGAATCGGATGATCTGCTGACTTTGGGCCAACTGGCCAATGAGGCCAACCTGCGTAAGAATGGCAAGAAAGTTTATTTTATTGAAAACATGAGCCTTTATTTTACTAACGTATGTGAAGCTCACTGCGCTTTCTGTAACTTCCGCAAAGATCAGGGCGAAGAAGGCTCTTACACGTTGTCCGGTCAGGAAATGATTGATTACGTAGAACAGCATATTCACCCAGGTGTACGCGAGTTCCATATTGTAGGCGGACATAACAACCATGTTCCTTTTCAATATTATGTCGATTCCTTGCGTGCTTTAAACGAGAAATATCCGGACGTTACGCTGAAAGCCTACACAGCGGCCGAGATTGATTTCTTCACTCGCATCAGCGGACTGAGCATCAAGGAAGTACTACAAGAACTGCAAAAAGCAGGTCTGAAATCACTGACTGGTGGCGGCGCTGAGATCCTGTCCGATGAATACCGCAAAAAAATGCGCGTAAACAAAGCGAACGTTGACCGTTATCTGGAAGTGCACCGTACTGCTCATCATCTGGGCATGCGCACCCATACCACGATGCTTTATGGATCCATTGAGTCCTATGAAGATCGTGTCAACCATATGGTACAGATTCGTGAATTGCAAGATGAAACCAATGGATTTATGGTCTTTATCCCGCTTTCCATGCAGCCGAAAAGCAAAAACGCCAGCATCATGCGTCGTAACTCTGCATACGAGGATCTCAAAACGATTGCGATCAGCCGTCTGATGCTGGATAACATTGATCATATCAAAGCCTACTTCATCAACATTGGTCCACAGCTGACTCAAGTCGCTCTGGGATTCGGCGCTTCGGATGCACACGGCACAATCGTTCGCGAACGGATTAGTCATGCAGCAGGTGCACTAACGCCTGAAGGACTTACCCGCAAAGAGCTTATTTGGTTAATTAAGGGTGCTGGACGCATTCCGGTAGAACGTGATACGTTCTACAATGAAATTCAAGTGTACGAATAACATGTAGCATGAGCATCATTCCCATAAGCGACTTTCATTCTACCCGGGAGCGTTTGGCATGGAGTGGTGCAGATTGCTGAAGCATATCTGTAATTTTAAATGCCTATTTTCAATTATTTCAAATCCAGATTAAAAAACAGGAGCAGCTATGTTATTGCATAGCTGCTCCACAGGTTACAGCCCCGTTCACACGGGACTGATGCAGAAAGGAAGCCGAGTCATGAAAAATTTCGTCATTCTCGGAGGCGGCTACGGTGGCCTCACGATCATCAAGGAACTTCTGGAAGGCAAGATCCCGTCAGATACACAAATCGTGTTGGTGGACCGCAGTCCCTTCCAAGGATTGAAAACTGAATATTACGCACTCGCCGCAGGGACCGTATCCGATTATGACCTGCGTATCCAATTTCCAGTTAGTGACAAAGTCACTTATCGTTACGGAGAAGTAACTTCGATCGACTTGGAACAGCGTCAGATTGAATTTGAAGGCCAGGACCCGTTGGAGTATGACAAGCTCGTAATTGGACTTGGATGTACAGACCGATTCCACAATACGCCGGGAGCCGAGGAATATAGCTGTACAATTCAAAGCTTCAGCAAAACACGGGAAACCTACCTTCGTCTTAACGAAGTTAAAGCTTACGGTAATGTGCATATCGTCGGCGGTGGATTGAGCGGCGTCGAGATGGCTGCCGAGCTTCGTGAGAGCAGACCGGACCTGAACATCAGCATCCTGGACCGTGGTGAACGTGTATTATCCGCTTTTCCGCAGCGCTTGTCTGCTTATGTTCATGAATGGTTCGGCGAACATCAGGTCGAGACACGTGGGCATATTGCCATTTCCCGACTTGAACCAAACGCCATTTTCAACCGAGATGAAGAAATTCTAACGGATGCGGTAGTCTGGACTGCCGGAATTCAGCCCGTAAAAGTCGTACAGGATCTCGATGTGACCAAGGATCCACAAGGTCGTGTCGTACTGAACGAATATTATCAAATTCCGGAATATACCGATGTCTATGTAGTAGGTGATTGCGCCAGCGTGCCTTATGCACCAAGCGGTCAGGCTGCCGAAGTACAGGGTGAACAAATCGCCCATATTCAGCATGCCCTCTGGAAAGGCGAAAAGCCCAATCCGCAGCCGCTCAAGCTTCGTGGCACACTCGGTGCACTCGGCAAGAAGGCTGGATTTGGGCTGATGGGCAAGACGTCCATGATGGGACGTGTGCCACGTATTTTAAAAAGCGGCGTGCTCTGGATGTCCAAGCGTCATCTCGGTTAATCGAGATCCAACTCATCCCAGGCATCGGCTTCGGCAATTTTGGCCAAAATGGCGTTATATAAATCCTCCACTTTATCAGTGATGACTAACTCGCCATTCACCAGTGCAAATGGAGTCATGTAACATTGGCCGCAATTGCTGAGGCAGCCGTATTCTATCACATCATAGTCTGGATTTTCTTCCAGTTGATCCATGACTTCATCTGTGCCAAAATGCATATTATTGGCACAAAATTCAATAATCGGTCTCATGTAGGTTCACCTGCTTTGTTTGACCATTTTAATTTATGGCCATTTGTAATATAATATAGTGAGGAAAGGAGTTGAAAAAAAATGAGCGAAAACGCACAAAGCACCATGTATGATGAGGTATCTGACGTGCTTGACAAACTTCGTCCGTTCCTGCAACGCGATGGCGGTGACGTGGAACTGGTCGACGTAGAGGATGGCATCGTTAAGCTGAAACTGGTCGGTGCCTGCGGCAGCTGCCCAAGCTCCACCATTACCTTAAAAGCCGGGATTGAACGTGCCCTTCTTGAAGAAGTTGACGGTGTCGAAGAAGTCGTACAAGTATTCTAATCAATCCTTCACGAAATAAACCTCAAGAGCCTTTCGCTTCACCTGAAGCGGAGGGCTCTTTTTTTGTGCTATGCATCCTCACGCTGTATGTTAGGACGAATCGGATCAAGTCCTCCAGATACATCCATAATGTTACCGGTTATAAAATCGGAATGATCCAGACACAGATAAGTAATCACCCGCGCAATATCTTCACCGCTTCCAGGACGTCCTCTCGGCGTTTCCTCGTCGGTTATACCTGCCATCTCATCAATCGTTTTCTCTTTGTTAGCACCGCGAATATCACCTGGACAGACCATATTAACCGTAATGCCGTAGGGAGCTTCCTCCACAGCAAGTGTCTTTGTAAATGAAACCAGACCTACCTTCGCAGCTGCATAAACCGCCCGATGAGGCCATGACCTCGCTTCTCCCGCATGACTGAAGCCAAAGTGGATAATTCGTCCCCACTGCTTGCGCCGCATCTCCGGCAATACACGCTGATCCAGCAACATCGGTCCAAGCAGGTTTCCTTGCACAAGCATCTGAACCTCATCTACGGAATACTCGGCAAACAGTCGACGTTCACGGACAAAAGGACCCGCGTTGTTCACGAGAATATCAATGCTGCCCAGTTTCTCTTCAACCGTTGCAACCAGCATGGTGATCTCTTCTGTCTTGGAAATATCGGCCTGGACGGCAATACACCGCACACCCTTGGCTACGATCTGAGCCTCTAACGCCTCAGCTTCCGTACGACTATGTACGTAATTCAGCGCAATATGGCAACCCTGATCCGCCAGACTGAGGGCCGTCATTTTACCAAGACCTTTGGCACTTCCCGTTATGAGGGCAATCTTTCCCTTCACGTTCATCCCCCTCTTCAAAGAGCAGTCACTCATCCAGTATAAAAGATTTATCATCCCCCCACAACTCGCGTTTCCCACCAATCTGTACCATTTGCAAAAGAGTGTAAATTAAGGACTAAATACTCAGCTTTCAAACAACTAAAATAAAATGAATTAGGTCTTTCGGAGTAAAATTTACCCTTTATCTCCAGAATTCCCTTGTCTGGTCCGGATGCCTATGTTAATGTCGATAAGTCCTTATTTTCTTATGAATATAACGACACAATACATATGTTCATGTAAATGACAACATTGCATGACACCTTCGAAAGGAATATAGCGTAAATGAAAAGATGGTTAGCCTCTCTACTCACAATTTTGCTTATCGCCTCATTTCAAGGTCCATACTCGACCACAGTATCTGCAGAAAGTGAAAGCAATAGCTCCACCGAAGATTATCAATGGATTGACGGGCCTTCAAACGTAGTACTTGATAACAAAGCAACATTAACCGTAGCCGAAAACCTATCCTATCTCGATGCAGCTAACACCCAAAGGTTTCTGGAGGACACCGACTCCTTCCCCAATGGAACGGAAATTGGAAGTATCTATGGCGCCGGCGAAAACTCTAACTGGTATGTGATCTTTGAATATAACGATACCGGTCATGTCGACGACAGTGAGAAAGACGATCTGGACGCCGATGAACTGCTCGATAGCTACAAAAGAGGAACAGAAGAACAAAATGAGAAAACATCACCCGAAAATCAGCTGTTTATCACTGGGTGGGAGATTGAGCCCGCCTATGACAGCACCAAACATCAATTGATCTATTCTCTTGGCCTTGAGGATGCAGAGCGGGAAAAACTCGTCAATTACAATGTGAATGTACTCACCCGCGAGGGATACATCGGTGTTATCCTTGTTACGGATAGTGCCAATTTTGAAGAAAACCGTAAACAGTTTGAAAGCTCCGTGCTTAACCAACTCAACGTGACCAAAGGAAACACCTATGAAGAGTTTGATGCATCGATAGACAAAAAATCAGAACTCGGCCTGACCAGTCTGATTCTCGGTGGTGCTGGTGTAGCTGTAGCTAAGAAAGTTGGATTATTGCTTTTGCTCAAAAAAGGATGGTTTGTCATCGTGGCCGCTATTGTTGGTGCATTCGGATGGATTCGTCGCAAGCTGACCGGCCGCAAAAAGGATGCTGACCCAGAAGATCAGAGTTCGCTTTCTCCTGCTGAAGAAGCTTACCAACAGCATGCTGCTGGACAGGAGTCCACACATTCTGATAGCCAACAGACAGATGGACGTTCGGATACTGATCCGAATCCGAATAAACATTAAAGCTTATAAGTAACGTACTTAAAGTGCTCTTACATCGAAGCACTCTTTAATATGATGTACACAACAAAAAGCCCCGTATTCTCCATAAAGAGAATGCAGGGCTTTCTTTAGTAGTTCCATAACATGTGGAGCCGAGTATACAATGTATTTTCAG
The DNA here is from genome assembly GCF_013401555.1 of Paenibacillus sp. E222. NCBI lineage: Bacteria > Bacillati > Bacillota > Bacilli > Caryophanales > Paenibacillaceae > Paenibacillus > Paenibacillus sp. E222. The sequence continues at coordinate 2,474,708 of NZ_CP058552.1, read as the reverse complement.
CTTAATCGTTCAGCTTAAAACGCAGGTTCTACAGCACCTTGATAACGATCTTTGATGAATGTTTTAACTTCTTCGGAATGCAGAGCTGCAGCCAGTTTTTGGATAGCATCTGCATCTTTGTTATCTTCACGAGATACGAGGATGTTTGCATAAGGGTTACCTTGCAGGTCCTCAATCAACAGCGCATCCTTCTCTGGGTTCAGATTGGCTTCCAGCGCGTAGTTGGCGTTGATGAATACCAGGTCTGCTTCATCCAGTTGACGAGGCATCATGGCTGCATCCAGCTCGATGATATTCAGGTTTTTCGGATTAGCTGTAATATCCTGAATCGTAGAAGTGATATTTGTGTTGTCTTTCAGCGTGATAAGTCCTTCTTTTGCAAGCAACAACAGTCCACGACCGCCGTTTGATGGGTCATTAGGAATGGCTACTTTTGCGCCGTCTTTCAACTCATCCAATGATTTAATTTTTTTGGAATAGCCAGCAAATGGCTCAACATGCACAGGTGTTACAGCAACGAGGTGGAAACCACGTTCTTTGTTCTCTGTATCCAGGTAAGGCTGGTGTTGGAAAAAGTTCGCATCCAGTTGTTTATCTTCAAGCTGTTGGTTAGGTTGAACATAATCATTGAAAGTCACGATTTGCAAGCGAATGCCTTCAGCTTCAAGTTCAGGCTTGATGCTTTCCAAAATTTCAGCATGTGGTGTTGGTGATGCTCCCACTTTCAATTCTACGGTGCGCGGTGCGCCTCCAGCATTGTCAGCGCCGCTGTCGGAATCCTTGTTGTTTCCGCAAGCCGCAAGAACCGCGATCAGCATAATGCTAAGTAGAGCAAAAGACCATTTTTTCATGTGTAAAACCCCTTCTCCAATAAATTTTTTTTGCATTTTGCACCAAGTCGATACCGAATCAGGCAAATGCTATATATGTGTTATTTCCTGGTGAACCATTTAACCAAACGATCGCCAGCCATCTGAAGCACTTGCACCAGAATGACCATAAATACAACGGATATAATCATAATTTCATACTGATAACGGAAGTATCCATAGTTGATTGCCAATGTTCCCAGACCTCCACCACCAACCATTCCCGCCATCGCCGTGTAGGAAACAAGGGTAACGATTGTAATGGTGATCCCGGCTAACAGACCCGGCAATGCCTCTGGCAGAAGTACGCGCCGTACAATCTGTCCGGTTGAAGCGCCCATCGCCTGTGCCGCTTCAATGACGCCACGATCCACTTCACGCAGTGTAGTTTCCACCAATCGGGCAAAGTATGGAGCTGCGGCAATGACGAGCGGTGGTATGACACCCAGCACTCCTGTAGCTGTGCCGACCAGTGAACGCGTAAACGGAATGAGTGCAACAATCAAAATGATAAATGGCACTGAGCGCAGAATGTTTACAATGAACGATAATATCGTGTACACCACTTGGGACTGGATCGAAGCCGACCTTGCCGTCATAAACAGCAATACGCCTAGCGGCAGACCAATGATGATCGTGAACAAGCCCGATGCTCCCAGGATTTGCAGTGTTTCAATCGAAGCCTTACCGATTTCTTCCCAACGTACCGTTGAAAAATCCATTTAACGAAGCACCTCCACATCAAGTCCCTGATCCACTAACTCTTTAATGGTGAGATTAATCTCATCTGACTGTCCCTCGAACCGAACGGTCAGCTGTCCATAGGGAACTTGTTTGATGGTTGAAATGGTGCCTTGCAAAATGGCGAAATCCACTCCTGTTTTACGAACCGTTCTGGACAAAATCGCCTCATAGGTTTTATTGCCCAGGAAGGATATTTTCACAAGCTTAGAAGCTCCGTCCGTCTGTAATGAGACATCTGCACTCGCCAGAGCGGTCTCTTCCAATGCAATTCCAACCTCATGGTCCCGCATTATAAAGTCACGCGTAATGGCATGCTGTGGCTTGAGGAATACTTCCGTCACCGGCCCTTGCTCCACGATGCCTCCCTGATGGATAACCGCCACCTGATCACAGATATTCTGGATCACGTGCATCTCATGGGTGATTAGCACAATCGTGAGGTTGTACTTTTCATTGATATCCAGCAATAACTTCAGAATCGAATCGGTTGTCTGGGGATCAAGTGCCGATGTGGCCTCATCACACAACAGCACGTTCGGATCACTCGCGAGTGCTCTCGCAATACCGACCCTTTGCTTCTGTCCGCCTGACAGCTGGGCCGGATATTTATTGCTGTGGTCCTCCAGCCCAACCAATGCGAGCATTTCCTTCACTTTCCGATCAATGGCAGCCTTGGGCGTATTAACGAGCTTCAAAGGAAAAGCCACATTATCATATACCGTAGCTGAGGATAACAGATTAAAGTGTTGAAAAATCATGCCGATCTTACGCCGTTGTTGTTGCAAATCGGACTTATTGAGATCGGTTAGGTTGATACCATCAACCCAAACCTCGCCTGCCGTGGGGCGTTCGAGCAAATTGATACAACGGATCAATGTACTCTTGCCTGCACCGGAATGACCGATAACTCCAAATATTTCACCCTTGCGGATATTCAAATTTAGTTCCGATAAGGCCGTCGTACTTTTTGAACCTTTACCGTACGTCTTGGTTAAACCTTTTAATTCAATCAAAATTACTGCTCCTTCCCACTGCCTACATGTATCTTTACCCGAATGAAAGGAAAACTCCCCTTCATCGTACAAAAAAAGAGCCCTTTTGCAGAAACAAAAAGGGCTCTTCACGTGAAAGATTATACCTTCTCATCTGCCAAAATCGTGCCCTGCACCATTTTGTAGGAATTAGCACCTAACATCTATAAAGTATGACACAGCTGTCATGCAGTTATAAATCGGTTGCCGGGCTTCATCGGGCCTGTCCCTCCGCCGCTCTCGATAAGAAATATTTAATTTATAAGTTCAGTAGTAGTTATAATGTTAATGTCATAAATGTTAATTCCATCTAACTGTCAATCAGGAACTCAGTATAATCCAAGTATTCCGATTTGTCAAAGGCAAATATTACAATTCAAATCACTTTGGCGGTTGAGCCACTCCCTGCTTATGCCACTTCTTGTTGATGTAGCCGTACGCTGCTTTTAACGTCTTACATACCATGTCTACGCCCTCGCGGAGTTCCAAAAGATGCTGATCCAGGTCCTCCAGCTTCACTTTCCCCTGCAAAGTTTGGTGTAGCTGCCACAGATCATCCTGCATTTCGGAATTCATGTAATGAATCTCCATGTTTCGTCGTTTACGTAATTTGCTCATTGGCTCACGGTAGGAATCTTTAATCTGGATGAGTTCGTTGGCAAGAACATAATGCTGCTTGTCATATCCGAACTGTCTTAATACGGTAAAGTAAGAATAATGTGTTTTAACATTGGTTGTGTTCAGCTCAAACATTTCATTCAACACTGTACCTAACTTATCCAGAATGGCAAAACATCGGATGAAGCCATCCTTATAGAAATAGACGTAACGGGCATACTCTGCTTTTTCTGGTAATGTCATATCATCCGTAGAGCCCGCTTTGACTTTCTGACGGAAATGGGAAGCTGCAAAACAGCTTTGCTCCAGTTCATCCAGCGAAGAGATCAGTCCCTGGGTCCATATATACAGTTTACGAAAATCATGGGTAGGATCATGGTCCACATGCATCTGTCGCTGAAATAGCTCAAGCGTATCCGCCATCGCCTCCATCGCGTCCTTAAGTATGCCTTCGTTCTTACGTGGCTTTTCACCCAGCAACGTTCGCAGCATATATAGCCTCCTCTTTCCACTCTGCAGATCATAAAATAATAATAATAATAATTCATCATATTAAACAAAATCGGAATCAGAGTAAACGTATGACCGCTGCTTACAATAGGGTGCCCTGACACGCCTGACATCAAACAAAGTTCACCTGTCCAATGATGTACATCATCGGATGGTGAACTTCACTGGATTCATCCCCTGAACTACAATAATTCGGATATAGATTAGAACCGGTTAACGGGCCGATGCAGCTTATACACCAGGAAACTCATATAAGTTAATACGCCGAACAAAATGGCAATATCCAGCATATGCGCCAGCGCCACGAACATATACACTTCCGGACGGTTCATCGTGAGCATCAGTCCAAAACCAATGACCACTTGCAATAAAACCAGTACAACAGAAATGACGCCGAGCGCTCTTAATTCCGTGTTATCCGGATGTTTGCGATACGCAAAATGGCCGAGAATTGCAATGACGATTACTAATGAAACAGCCGCCACCCGGTGAGCAAAAGCAACAGCTACGCCTCCCGAGAGCTCAGGAATAATCTGCCCGTTACAGAGCGGAAAGCCTGAACAGCCTCCAGCAGAATCCGTATGGCTCACAAATGCTCCAGTATATACCACGAGGTACGTATAGATCGTGGAAAACCATACCAGATTTCGGAACCCTTTGCTGACTCGCGGATATCGATTCAGTCGTTCCAATCCACCATGGCGAGCCTCCTGCCGAATACCAAGCGCCATCATCAAGGAGCTGGCAAAAGCGATTAAGGCAAACCCGAAATGCAGTGCCATGACTGCGGAAGATTGGGAGAATACGACGGCAAAAGCCCCCATGATTCCCTGGACAATCACAAATATCAGCGTTAACAATGAAAACAACTGCAGATCACGGCGTGATTTGCCAAACCGCAAAAATGCTACAAAAGAGGCTATGGACAACAGTCCTGCCAGTGCGCTAACGGCGCGATGGGAAAATTCAATAAGTGAGGCAACCGTGTGTGCAGGCACAAGTTTTCCGTTACATAAAGGCCATTCTGCACCGCAGCCGAGGCCCGATTCCGTTCGGGTTACAACGCCTCCGCCAAATGTGGCCAGAAACATGACAAGACAGGTTAATACGGTTAACCATTTAAACAAGGTTAAGTGCTTCAATTTTTTTCTCACCCGCTGTTGGTTTAAGATGGCGAAGAACTACATCCTCCGCTTGATTCGGTACTTTGACACTTATTTCACAACTAAATTCATTATACCGGATAAATGTGTCATTGACGCCCGCGCTTTGTGACAAAATGTTAACGTCTGTCGAAAAGTTGACCCTCCATTGATCAAGGCTATGTACGTCATTAGCTTCCCCGAAAAATGTTAAAAATACAAACGCCACTTCCCTATTTCAAGAGAAATGGCGTTCCTTTAATTATAACCTTTAACATGGTGAACCTGTCATGCTTTATTTATGAATCGTGTTATACACCTCAACTGCACGCTGCAGGAATTGCTCAATCTCTTCTCTCGACTTGCGCAGTTTGTTCACATAACGAACGAGTTCCCGGCCATCCGTGTAAGCTACAAAGCTGGGGATACCCAGAATATTTTGCTCTTCGCTCACTGTACCCACCTGATCTACGTCGACCTCAATCAACTTCAGCTCACGAGCAAACTTCTCTTCAACTTCAGGCATAAACGGATCGATGTACTTGCAATCACCACACCAATCTGCCTTAAATACAGCTACAGTCAAACGCGGAGATTGGATTGCCACATCAAATTCCGATTTCGATGTAATCTTTTCCATCACAACATCTTCCTTTCTATACCTTGTCTTATCCTCTTAGTGAAGCAAATTGCGGAGTGGAAGTCAAATATTCGGCGCATACTGATATCAACAGCTTGTTAAACTAAAACAATAATCAGATTATCAGGAAAGGAGGTCATGTCATGACTTCCGTTAAAACGGATTCCTCCGAATCTGCCCATCACGGGTCGATATTGCAGATGGTCCGGTCCATCCCAGGTGCCGCCCGTGAAGTATGGAGGGGTAAACAGGCGGCTTGGCAGGCCTCTGCACAGCTTCGTCATCCTTTGCGTGATATGGCTTGGGACTCTGACATGGCTGCTACCTTACAAGCTGATGTGGAGCGCCTATTGCCTGGAAACGAAAGTTCTTTTGCCCGAAATACGCTCAGTGCACTGGTCTGTGAAGAGGACTGCATTATTCTGGAAGAGATCAAAACATTAACGCAGGAAAACAACCGGAGTAACATCACTCGCACAGCAGCATACCTGGAATGTTACGAACAGTATCCAGAGCTGCATTGGGCCCTGCTGGCCCATATGGTATCCCGCAACGGCGGATATCACATGACCGATCTTCAGAGTGACCTTATGCATAATCTGCAAAATCAAACAGACCGTGAGCACATGTATCGACTACTGGAGCGATGCAATGCCCTCATTTTCCAGGATGCTTATCCCCAGCTTCTGTTATATATGAATAGCCGGCGGATCGGCCGGAGCTGTTTCCATTTGTTGTCCCATTTTCATGTATCGGCGTTCATGACGCCATTTTGGGAACGATTTTGGCTGGAGCGATGCAGCTCGCTGCTTAGTGTGGCCTTAATTATTAATGAGCAGAACTATATTGAGAGCCGGGTCGTGCAGCATCCCTATTTTCAAAAACAAGTGCTGTCCAAACCCGCATTTCATCTGCATAATCTGGCTGGGCTGAATCATATCGTATTTCCACTCGGACGGGAAAAAGGTCTTGCAGGCCGGGTTATTGAACATTTTGGCAAGCTGGATGAGCGGATAATGTTTGGCAAGGGCTTATATGCGATGCTGTTTGGAGTGGAACAAGTGTACACACAAGTATTGGAGTTTGCACGCTCGGTTCCCCACCGTGGCTCACGTGCTGAATACTGGCCTGGTCTGTTCACCGCACATAAAGATGAAGCCGGAGAAGCTGAGCTCTATAGTCACGAGCTGCTGCACCAAGAATGGTTAGCGGAAGGACAACGGTTATATAGTCCAGAATTGCTGGCCGTATGGGGTGATACTCCGTATGAACCGATTACCAGGCAGGATTGGCTGCAAAATCGCGATTGCCTCGGTCATCTCACGATCCCGCGCCGCCCCTGGCTGTTTGAGATGAGTCATGAGCATCGGTATGGCATGCTGAAAACGGCATTGGCCCATGATGCCAAAACCTTAACGCATTAAGGATAGAGCCTTACCAGGGAATGTCTAGAAGTCTATAATGGACTACCTTTATATAGATTTTACAAAAAAGCCCTGTCCGCTATGAAAGCAGACAGAGCTTGTACTTATTTTTCAACAAATATAACGAAGTGTGTATTGTGTGTTAAATCGATTATCCACGCTGCCCGGCTCCACGTTGTAGACGCATAAGTGGGCGGAGTATTTTTTGCAAAATACGAGGGTAACTGCCCAGCTCGTCTTGTCGAAGTACACGTAGAACAACCATGAGCACCAGGTACACGACAACCACAAGCGCCCCCACAAACAGACAGGTCACAAGGTAAGATACACGTGCTGGCAGGAATAGATCAAAGATGGAGTTGCCAGCCCAGTTCGCCGCAAAACCAACACCTGCTGCAAGCAGTACGGTAATGATAAATCCTTTCCAGCGATCACCCATGATCGAGAAATCAACAATTTTTCGAAGTACCCGCAGATTGAGGTACGTAATAACCAGGAAACACAATGCTGTCGCAATAATGATGCCGTAGATGCCAAAAATCGGAGCCAGGATTAAACTCGCTATGAGTTTGACCACAATACCCGCAGCTACACTGATCATTGTAATCCGTGGTTTACCTACCCCAAGCAAAATGGAGTTGGTGGTCATCATTGTAATTTGGAAAATGGTACCGAACGTCAGCAATGTAATGATCGGTGTTCCGTCTGGGCTGGTAAACAGCAAACCATTAACGGAATATGCCGCCGCACATAGAGCGATAACGATTGGCATTCCTGTCAGAATCGAAATGCGCAAAGCAAGCGTCACCTGATTTTTCAGATGAACTTCATCCTTGCGTGCAAAAGCTGCCGAAATGACGGGCACAAGCGACTGACTCAGTGCGATAGCCAGAATCGGAGGAATGCCTGCAATACTTTGGGCCTTGGCACCAAGAATGGCAAGAACTCCTGTCGCTTCTTCCAGTCCGATTCGTCCGCTAAGCAGTGGAACTACCAACGATGAATCGATAAAGTTAATTGCCGGAACAGCGAGTGAAGATAATACGATTGGAATCGAAAGTTTGAAAATATCACTGTAAATGCCCCGCATGGGCAATTGCTCCGCACGCTCATAATTCAATTGCGCAGCACGGTCATTTTTGCGAAGCTTCAAGGTGAAGTACAACATGACAGCAAAAGCGCCAATACTTCCGAATACGCCCCCAAATGAAGCCCCTGCCGCAATGGTTTGATCATCATAATTCCATTGCAGCATCACAAACGCCACGATAATCGCTGTACCTACACGTGCAAACTGCTCCACAATCTGTGAAATGCCGCCTGCTGTCATATTGCCGCGACCCTGGAAATATCCACGCATCATTGCGATGGCTGGGAAGAGCAGCAGCGCTGGTGCCAAGGCCCGAATGGCGCTCACCGATTCCGGTACTTTGGATACGTACGTCGCATAATAAGGTGCTGCGAACCACAATAAAGCAGACATGATTACCCCGGCTACAGCCGCAAAGATCAGGGCTGCACGGTAGATTTGTTGTGCTTCACCTGCGCGCCCCAGCGCATATCGTTCCGACACCATTTTACTCAGTGTACTTGGTATGCCTGCTGTAGCTACAGTTAATAGCATTAAATATACCGTATTGGAGATGGTAAACGATGCGTTACCGATATCGCCGAGGATATGCTCCAGCGGCACCCGTTGAACCAATCCGAGTACCCTCGCAATCAGCGCAGCTGCCGCCAAGATGAGCGTACCCCTAATGAATGTTTCCTTCTTAGACAAGCCAATTCCCCTTCTTTCCCCCACACCGACGTGCATCCAGATGAAGCCGTTCCCTAACGTCTATGCGAATCTTACCACCCAGATAATAAACAGAACAATCATGACGATTTGCAAAATAATTTTCATAACGGTGCTAGTAAATAGCCCCACCACGGAACCAAATCCGACTTTAGAAGCTTTCGCAGGTGAAGACCCTCCGATCAGTTCCCCGATAAACGCACCGATAAATGGCCCCAGTACGAGTCCGAAGGCCGGAATGACGAATGGGCCAATGATGACACCAATTGTACTGAGAGTCGTCGATAATTTGGAACCGCCGAATTTCTTCACACCCCAGGCACTGACGACATAATCAGCCACAAACAGTACCACTACGATCAAAATCTGAATAATCCAGAACCATACACCAAACGGATCAAAGCTGAAGAACCAGCCATAGACCAGAAACGCGAAGAAAATCGCTATAGCACCAGGCAGTATGGGATATACCGTTCCAGCCATCCCCACCGCAAACAGCAGTACAATTAAAATCCAGCCAACGGTTGCGAGCAAAGGTTATTCCCCCTTCAAAATATAATCACGGATGACTTCGACAATGCCATCTTCGTTGTTGCTCGCTACGATCAGGTCAGCCGCTTCCTTCACCTGCTCCTGCGCGTTGCCCATGGCAACACCAAGACCCACAGCTTCAATAACAGCCAGATCATTCAAGCTGTCTCCAACAGCAACCACTTCGGACATCTCTATGCCCAGCAGCTTGCAGACTTCAGCTACACCGCTAGCTTTGGATACTCCACCAGGGTTAATCTCAATATTAACAGGTGAGGAGTTCGTCATTTGCAAGCCGCCCATTTGCTGCAGCTCCATCATAATCTGGTGACGCACTTCATCCACTTCAGTATTGAATCCGAATTTCAGCCATTCCAGACCTTCAATATTGTCCGTCCAGCGATCACGGTTGAACAGCTCTTCCACGGAGTATGCCCAGTACCAGCTATTATATTTTTCGCCAATCTCCTGCATTTTGCGGATCAATGCCGGGTCCATCAGATGACGCATGTGCAGATCATGCGGAGCTTTCCAGACTTCACTGCCATTGACCGTTATCATCGGGGTCTCAAGCCCAAGCTGTACCGCATAAGGCATCGCATGAAAAACAGCTCTTCCTGTCGAAAGGCACACATGCACTCCTCGACGAATGGCAATCTGAATCCATTTGGCGGTTTCCTGTGTGATTTCATGATTATCGTTAAGCAGCGTTCCATCCATATCCAATGCAAGCAATTTGTATTTTAGTTCACTCATGCCGTATTTCCTCCTCAGTTGTCTCTCTCCAAGTTGAACTCATGGATATACATCTAGACACTAAGTGGCCAGAAAACCTTTCGATCGCTGTTATCTTTGATTTTATATATTTCCTTTATAGCTACAACATTGGTATTCCTAAGGGTCTGCAGGGTGAACGTTACGGGGACGGATCGTCTTCCGATCGCTGTTGTATCCAAATTTTCTTGAACCAACTTTCTAATAGTTGTAATTTGGATACAAAGGCGAACGCTTCGCTTCTTCAGATCGATTCCGTTCCCTCCACTACGCCTGTTATTTATAAAACCCAATATACCTGTTTGGAAAAACAAAATTTATAAAACCAAGTAATCGCTTCTTCAGGTCCCTTCTGTCCACTCCGTTTTTCAATGTATCTCCAGTTCAACTTATATGCTCTTTATATCTATTCAACATACTCTCACAAAAAGATCGCCCGGCATCCGCGTAGGCGGATGCTCCGGACGTCACAGCTAACGACATTTTACCACAGATCGTCTGCCTGCAACAAAGTAACCCGCGAAGCGGGCGAACCTTTGCAACATAGTAACAGGCGACTGTTCCAATTCGTGTAAAAGTCTGGTATAAGATAAAACTTACCTGTATCCATGAAAAAACCGCCTGCAATGCAGGCGGCTGCTACTTTTTTATCCATTAACGTGCCGCGAATTTGCGACGAGCATAACGGAAGACAATACCATGCTTTGGAGACAGCAGCAGGGCCAGAACAAACAGAATTCCTGCTACGGCTACCATGCAACCTGCAATGGAAGCATCCAGCGCATAAGCCATGATGTAACCTCCAACCGAGGAAGCCGCTCCTACGAGCACGCTGTACAGAATCATTTTGCCCAATCGATCCGTGAGTAAGTACGCCGTCGCTGCAGGTACAATCAGCATGCCTACCACGAGGATGGACCCTACACTTTCAAATGAAGCCACCGATGTCATGGAAACGAGCCCCATAAGCAGATAGTGGAACAGTACCACCGGAATGCCACAAGCCGCAGCCAACGCCGGATCAAAAGCACACAACTTGAACTGCTTGTAGAACAAACCGATGACAAGGAGGATGACCAGCAAGGTGATGCCCAGCATCCAGACCGCCCTTGGGCCTACATCCGTCCCTCCAAGCGTTAGGGTATCCCACTGGACATAGGCGATCTCACCGAACAGCACGCAGTCCAGATCCAGATCGATATGCTGTGCATTCAGACTGATCAGAATGACACCCACTGCGAAGAGTGCCGTAAACACTATTCCGATGGAAGCATCCGATGATAGTCCACCAGCCTGCAAGCTTTGAATGAAGAACACCGTCAGTAATCCAAATACCGTTGCGCCGAGCAGCATCCATAACGAATCACGTGAGCCGCTCCACAGGAAAGCAATCACAATACCCGGAAGAACGGCATGACTTATCGCATCACCAACCAGGGCCATCCGCCTTAATATGAGAAAACAGCCAAGAATGGCGCAGGCGGAGGATACCAGGATCGCCGTCAATATAATCCAAAACGTTGCCATTATAACTCACCCCGTTCCTGCTGTGCCCGCTGTGCAGAGAGTGTCTGGAGCGTGGCATGCTCTTCTCTCAAATAAGCGGATTTAGCCTGTATACTTCGCAAGCGCCGTGCCAGCAGTCCACGTCGTGGAGCAAGCAATGCGGAACCCGCAAATAGCACTGTCGCTGCCAGTACCGTTACAGGCCCTGTCGGCAGATTAGGCACCAAGGTACTGAAGATTGTACCTGTCGCACCGCTCAGTGCTCCAAATATGCCGGCCAACAGTACCATAAGCGAGAGCGAGTCCGTCCAGCAGCGAGCTGCTGCCGCAGGGGTCACCAGCAAAGCGGCGACAAGCACCACACCTACCGCCTGAATTCCTGCAACAACCGCAATAACGGTCAATAGCAGAATCAGTTGTTCCAGCATGCCAACGGGCAGTCCCATGCCGCGTGCGAATCCCGGGTCAAAACTCACCAGCTTGAATTCCTTGAACCATGCCAGACAAGCGATCAATAATACAACACAGACACCGCCCATAACATACACATCCGTCATCACCATGGATGCGGCCTGACCAAACAAATATTTATCCAGTCCACTCTGACTTCCGCTTGCACCATGCTGAATCCGGGTAAGCATCACTACGCCAATACCGAAAAATACAGTCAGCACAATCCCCATCGCCGCATCCTGCTTGATCCGGGAATACCGTGTGATCCACGAAATACCGAAGGTTGCAATGATTCCAGCCACGAGCGCACCGAACAGAAATAATCCTACTGATTTGGTTTCAGTCAACATAAACGCGATACAAATTCCTGGCAGAGCTGCATGAGCCAGCGTATCTCCCATGAGACTCTGACGACGCAAAAATGTGAAAGAGCCAATAATTCCACTACTGAATCCGAGTAACAAGCAGCCAAGCAATATCCAGCGTGTATTGGGATCGGACAAGATGGCTACTATCCAGTTCCACATGCACTACACCTGGCCTTTCTCCGACCGGCTTCCAATCATCGCGATCCGGCCTCCGTACGTTTCTTGCAAAGTATCTGGTACAAATACTTCATTCGTGGGTCCACCTGCAACCAGCCGTCCATTAAGCAGTAACACATGGTCGAAATATTCCTCCACTGTCGCCAGATCATGGTGAACAACCAGTACGGTCTTTCCTTGCTTCTTCAACTGTTCCAACAGTGAAATGATAGCTTTTTCCGTTGTGGCATCCACACCTGCAAACGGCTCATCCATAAAGTACAATTCCGCATCCTGTACCAGTGCCCGTGCCAGAAAGACACGCTGCTGCTGTCCGCCGGACAGCTGACTGATCTGGCGGTACATATAATCACCCATGCCCACTTGCTCCAGGCAGTGAGCTGCCAGATCCCGTTCTTTTTTGCCTGGACGGCGGAACCAGCCCAGATGTCCATAACGCCCCATCATGACAACATCAAGTGCGTGAGTCGGGAAATCCCAATCAACAGATTCACGCTGTGGTACGTAGCCGATGCGGCGACGCTGTTCTCGGTAGGACTGGCCAAAAATTTTAACCTCGCCGTGCATTTTGGGCACTAGTCCCAGAACGGCTTTAATCAAGGTGGATTTCCCAGCCCCGTTTGGACCAAGGATACCAATCAGCTGACCTTCCGGGATGTCAAAAGATACTCCACTAAGCACCGGCTTTTTATGGTAAGCCACCGCCAGATCCCGCACACTAAGAGGAGCTGATGTAGGCTGTGTTCCCTTCAGATGGTTGGCATTGGGCTGTAGTTGAGATTTTTCGGATAAAATGGTATCGCTCATTCTCTGTCCACTCCTCTCTTTATATCGTTTATCATTTTAATGCTTCTACAATTGTCTGAGTGTTATGGCGGATCATACCGATATACGTTCCTTCTTCTGTTCCCTCAGCACCCATCGCATCCGAGAACAGTTCACCACCAATGCTTACGGTATGTCCTTTTTCGGCTGCCCCGGCAATAATTGCTTCCATCGCTTTTGCTGGTACGCTGGATTCTACAAATACCGCTTTGATATTGTTTTCTACAAGGTAATCTCGCAACTCACTGACATCCCTCGCACCATACTCTGCTGCTGTACTGATTCCTTGAAGCCCCATTACTTTCATGTCATAAGCTTGGCCGAAGTATCCAAAGGCATCATGCGCCGTAACCAATACCCGGCTGGCTTCCGGTATCTCCTGGATTTTTTCCCGCACCTCGGAATCCAATGCCTCCAGTTTCATTAAATATTGCTCTGCCTGGGTCTTGTACTCTTCTGCATGTTCCGGGTCTGCTTCCACAAGTGTATCGCGCACCGCCTCTGCGGCATGCATCCAGTGGCTGACGTCAAACCAGACATGTGGATCGTATTCCGTTCCGCCTGTATCTTTTCCTGAACGCAATTCCTCCACCGGAATGTTCTCCGAGACAGCCGTTACTATTTTGCTCTTGGACATTTTCTCCAAGATGTCTGTCATTTTGCCTTCAAGATGCAATCCGTTATAGAAAATGACCTTTGCTTGCTCCAGCTTCCGAATATCTCCCTGCGAAGCCTTGTACAAGTGAGGATCAACCCCTGGGCCCATCAGCCCGGTCACATCAACATATGCCCCGCCGACCTCACGTGCTACATCCGCAATCATGCCTGTTGTGGCTGTGACTTGTACCTTCCCTTCACTGACTCCTGTTTCCGCTGAACCTGAGCATGCTGTTAGCACAATAACCAGAACAACAGCTGCCAGCGTCATTAATCCTCTCTGTATGCTCCTCATCTTCACCATCAACAATTCCAATCGCCCCTTTCCCTCTCCTAACATAATTGTCCATGCCTAATTTTGTTGTACAAGGTATCAAAACTTATACTCGTCTAATAATGTTTCCCTTGTGCAAATTTTAGCCGATGAAAAATAAAAAGGCAAGGGATAATTTCCCATGCCTGTCCAAAAGAGTATATTGGCGATTTAATCAGCCTGTTTTCTTTTCCACTTATCTTCTGTTCTTTTTCTTTTGCGCTGCTTCATTCACGTTACTCCGTATCTTTCCCCTGATCTTTCTTCCCTTTTGGGGTCCCATCGAGGCCATACACTTCATCGTAAGCATCGAAAATTTTACGTGCAATTGGAGATGCACTGACCGAGCCAAAGCCACCTTCGGGTACAACAACAGCTATAGCCAGCTTGGGATTATCCCGTGGTGCAAATGCGATAAATACACCGTTTTCCTTCTTGTTCGGCCCTGTTCCCTGCTCCGAGGTTCCTGTTTTTCTCGCATAATCGTAGGGGAAACCGTCAAACGAACTTACTTTGGTGACCATACCCTTATGCACTTCATTCCAGTATGCATCGGCAAAATCAACCTCGTTTAACACTTTTGGTTTGATTTTCTTGACCACATTGCCCTCGGCGTCACGGATTTCCTTTACTAAATGAGGCTCCATCCGTTTGCCCTTATTGGCAAGCATCGTGGTATATTGCGCAAGTTGAAGCGTTGTATACTTTGCTTGCTGTCCAAATGAAGCAAACGCTAGCCTTGTCAAACCTGATTCGTCATTATCACTATTGTATTCTAGTGTACCTAGATACTCTTTCGGCAAATCCACTCCTGTAGACACGCCTAAACCAAACTCTTTCATATGTTCGTCCCACACTTTTACACCCTTGGTCGCACCATATTTGTTATAAAGCCCCTTGCCCACCATATCGATCATAAAAGCATTGGAAGATTTCTCAATTGCTCTTCTCGCCGTAATAGAGCCGTTAAATGCTGAGTGTGAATTCCTAACCTTTCTCCCGTCTTTCCCTAAAGTAGCGTACCCTTGGTCATAGTAGGTTTGGCCTGTACTGAACAGACCCTCTTTCAATCCAATTAGTACACTAAGTGGCTTAATAACAGAACCCAACAAAACAACGGATTCAGCCTTTTTACCCGATTCATTGGGAGGGAAAGACTCCGCGGTTCCGTTGCGGAATACATATTTTATTTTGTCGTAATCCCATTTATCATTTGGATCATAATCCGGCATGCTGGCCATCGCTACTACGTTACCTGTATCGATTTCCATTGCCACAGCATATCCTGTAATGGCATTAGGCAACTTCCTCAATTCATCTGTAATGGCTTGTTGTGCAACCATCTGAATTTCCTTGTTAATGGTTGTAATTAGACTATACCCCTTTTCAGGTGGGGTCAGATTCATCGTTCCGTCTGGCAAATTGCGTGCATCAATATCAATGGACTGGTAGCCGCTTCGTCCCCGAAGCTCTTCTTGATATTGGAGCTCCAATCCATCAAAGCCAACCTTCTCTTCCTGATTATATACAAGACCTGGGTCACGCTGAGTTGAATTAGATTCCAAGATCGTTTTATATTGCTTCAACGTAGTTGGCACTCGTTTGAATTCTCTTGTATATCCAATCACTTGAACGGCTACCCCATCTGGATCGTATCTTCGGACATTTTCCTCAAGGACCATAATGCCTGGAAACTCTGCTTTTTTCTCCATAAAATAGGCAATCTCTTTGGTTGTTAAATCGGATTTAACCAACCTTGGTACATACCCAAAAGTCTTCTGATAATCCAGATCCAGTCGCTTCATGATCTCTTCTGCATCGGGTTGTTCTTTGTCCCCCGGATTAAACTGTTTAAATACAGCCGCCAGTTCATCAGCAAGTTCCTGCGCTTCCTGTTTGCGGTCATCATTTCGATAATCCTCATACAACAATACATAGAGAGACTGCACAGGCTCCGAATAGGCCAGTGCGACTTTACCTGTCGCATCATAGATTGGCCCACGAACAGGGGCGAGCGGAATATCTTTGGTATTGCGGCTGGTCTCCATATACGTAAGTTCAGGTCCCTCGACAAATTGCACAAAGGCCAACCTGAAGATGAGGATACTGAATATCACAAACGCAGCGAAAAAAAACATATTCATTCTTACACTAGACGGATTGTTGACTGGCGTGTCTCCCTCAGCCATGGGTTTCTTCTTCAATCGGTTAAACATATTTTCAAGTCTCTCCCGTTCCTCTATAAAAATAATGTTCTATCTGCATTGTGCACGTGTTCAATCCGATATTGAGTCCTTACTCAACCAAGTCTACCAAAGGTTAGCTGTCACGTCTTTCAATTTTTGGTTACATTTTCGTAAACAAATACTATTAACTCCAAAAAAAATGCGTATGGCAAAATGTTGGGTAAGATATGGGTATAAGACAATCGGGAAAAGTTTTGTGATGACTACTTTTAAACACAAGGATTCACTTGTCTTTTTTGTGTTTTACAGTTTATTGAAAGTGAATCCACTCATTTATATATTTAAAAAATGTTTAGGGCGTGTCTGAGAACTCTAAAGGGCAAACTTTGCCGAATCTTCGTTACAAGCTAGGTAGTTCTTCGCAGGCGTGTCGGAGGACAAGGGGAAGTGACGCTGCAGGTGTGATAGGGCTGTGAAAACTGTTCTTCAGCGAATTGTGAGACACGCACTAATCTATTCAGTTGTTTATTAAAGAGGCATTAGAGAAAGAGTAATCGGGAATCCAACGTTTCCGAGAATAACAATCTGTATATCTATAAGTAAAAAAACTCCTTTCTTTAGCCTAATTACAACTAGTTGTTTTTTCTAAACATAGTTTAATAGCTAATCATAGAGCTAAAGACAATGCTATTCTTTCCGAATTGCTAAGTATGAGTTCAATCTCAAATGAAAATTATTCACAGAAAAAGGCATGATTATATTGTGAGGGGTTACAAAACGCTATACAATATACATAGCTAAGGAGGATAAATATGAAGTATAGTATCAATTTATTTGGATCTATTGTTGAATGTAATATTAAAATTATTGATGAGCATCTTGGTATAGAAATACCGAAGGAAAATCAAAAGGCGCTGAAAAATTACTTATTACGCGTATTGCCCAAGTATGGAAGGCAAGCTTCTAATGATTCGTCCTTAGATGCTTTAGTAAAACTTGCTCTGGATGCTGAAAAGACATTAGACGGCCGTATGGTAGAACCTAAGTTGAAATTACCCTATGAGTTCCAGCCTGAAATTAAAGAAAAGCTAATTGAGGCTGCTGCGTTACAAGAGATATCAGCGACTCAATTATTGATTCGAATTATCGAAAATAAATACCAAGAAATTATGAAATAGGAGAGTGGACCATGGCATATGGAAATAAGGTTAAATTCCATTATGACGTTCCTGTGTATATAAAAAAGCAACTCGCTACAGCTGCAAAAAAGCTGAATATGACAGCAACTGAACTGTTATCTAAGACCATTGAAGAAGAATACGAACGTATAATAAAGGAAAAAAAGGCTAAGTAAGATTAGCCTGTAAAACCAATTCGTGCATTCTTTGGATTTGGTCGATAGAAAAACATTGATAGGAATAATCTTCACCAATTTGATCACACGAAAAAACATGGAAAAGAGAATACTCTTCTGACGAATTGTGTTCGATGAGATAAACATATACATTAGGAATTTCAGTTGTTACATGAAAATGAATTTGAGATGTTGGACTTGCATCTATGATCCCCATAATATGTTGCTTTACATCTAATGGGAACAGATTGGAGCCGTTTGCAGAAAATTGATTCTCATACATTAACATAAGATAAAGGCCCCCCTTTTTTAATTGAATACCGTTTCTGTACTTGGTGTATCCATTGCATCAAATATGTGTTCCTATGTTAAGGGTTAAATTTCCATAGGAGTATATTTTTTACCCATTAAACGAATGATATGTTTCGATTTTCAGGGTTACAATATTGATATCAAAAGATTCTCCTCTTTCAGATGATTGTTTTTTTACATTATATAACATATTGTTATGATACGTTGTGTTTTATTTGGGGTTTTAATGTTGTTTGTTAGGAATTAAAAAGATGATTAAAGAGCAGAAAATCGACGGATTTTTGCAGTAGTTGGATGGTAAAATTATACTGAAACGTCGTACGTTTGTTCCGGGTTCCCCGTAACAGGAGAAATTTTTGCCACGGTCTACCATAGCAGCTCGAAACGCTTTAGTAGGATAATGAGCAGAAGAGTACGCCAGAGGTGATCTTCATTAATAGGCCGTTCTATCTGACATTTCATTTACGGGTATACAGACGTTACCATATAACCCTTACTTTTTCCGCGATCGGAAACCACCTTATCCAGTTCCAAATGCCCAAACGTTTCTTCAAAGCAAATGTCGTATGATGGCGACCCAGTTCCGTCAGGGATATCTGGTTATGTATATTGTGACAATTAGAAATGGCCTCATTAGGCGCTGAAGCGAAAGGATTGGGTATAAACATGAACAATTCTATCGTGAAATTTCGAAATATTTTTATTTTAATGATAGTATTTATAGATATAATTTGGTTATTTTCTTCTACCATAAATTATGATATTACCATATTTAAAAAAAGTAACTTTATAATTCCTATTGTAGTACACATAATTTTATTTTTTGGGCTGGTCTACAAAAGTAAAGGAAGAAAGCTAGTTCTGTTTGTTATTTTAATTATTTTTTCTTTTCTTCTTCTGATTAAAAATTCATTAACTCCATTATTTAATTCATACAGTTACGAATATCTAAATGCTCCTGGAAATTATGGTGAAGTTATAGTTGAACATCGGGCTAATATATTAGACCAAGGCATTACACAGTATAGTGTCTACCAAACAAAATTTTGGGGTTTATTCTTAACTGAGTTAACGACTAAGGAAGTTAATATAGAAGAACCACACGACTTATATCTTTCCCAAGAAGATATTTTTAATTACTCTGCTCCAGAATGGACGAGAGAGACAGTTAGTTTTGATACCTATAAAGGAAAACTTACTCTAAACCTCAAATAACAAAGTATAAAGCCCCAAACATTTATAATTTCTTATGTTTGAGGCTTTATATTTATTTATATTCCCAAGTACAGTAAAAGAGATACCGCATAGCTGTGTGCCCAGCGTTAAGTTAATTCATCAAGCGAGAAATCACGTCTCTGAAACCTCTTGCAATCTCTTTCCCCTCCGCATCCGTATATGAAATGGAGTCTCCATACGTATTTTTAAAATTAGATTTAAAAGCTGCTCTAGTAAGGGCATACGTAACGGGAGTATCGGTAATTAAAATGTACTCTGCCTGAGTTTGTAAGTTATCCAGAGTACCAAATTTATTTGTAACAAAGTAGCTTAACTTATCACGAAGTGGAGTGGCTACTGAAAAACGGTTTCTAATAACAGTATTAATCTTTGCAGAAGGATTGTTATTTAATTGATTAGCAAGATAAACGGCATCAACATCCGCCAATAAATCATCAAAATCAAAGGTGGAGTCGTTTACGGAAGATCCAATAATGTTAATAGCTGCCTCATAAGGAGAAGCATATTTATTCCGTTGTACGCCTCCATTTACGTCTCCTGCAGCTGTAATCAAATCTCCTGCCCAACCAGCAAGTTCAGCAACTATAGAATTATCAACCAGTACGGTATAGCCATGGGTTGTAGCAATCATATGTGGTACATCCATTACAATTTTTGAATCTAGATCGTACATCACCTCAAGTTGGGAATCAGCAATTTTCGACTTAACAAAGTCAATGAATTTTTCATCAATTGGATTCGCCGTTAAATCCCAAAGAATTCCGTCATAATTACGGTGTCTATAGAATTGTAGTACTAGTTGGTTCGAGCGATAAACATTATTAGATGAGTACTCCATCGCCAAATCGAAAATTTTGTCTAGTTGTTCGAAGAAGAGTTCATTTTGAGCATTGAGATACTTATCTGTTACTCCAGGATCAACAGAACTAACTCCAGTGTCTCGGCCAGAAGCAATATTGTTATCTATCTCAATTTTTCCATCCCCACTACCAATCGAAATCGTTGAAATTTGATCAAACGCCCAGTTCTTTGGAAGTGGATAACCTAGGTTTCCACTAAAGCCTGTAGACATATCACAAACAAAACTTGTTACCGCATAGCCAACTGCAGCAACACGACTGCACACATTGCGTGGTCCATAAATACCTACTCGATATTTCCCTCCGAGTGCCTGGATTTTATCATAAATACCTTTGAAATGAGGGAGTATATTAGATGTTACTTCATGATCTACAGCATCATAATCCACGGCAAAGTAGATAATGGTGTCTTTCTTAAATCCATATTGTTCAGCTGCTTCCATAGCGCTAATAGCATCTTTTTTACCCTGAGATTCTCTAAAGTATTTGGCATTGTTTCCTGAGGTCTGGAAGATTGGAAAAACTTTAAGGCCTGCTTCAAATATTACATCAAGCTCTCTAGGTTTCAACCTTTTCCAGTCTCCCCCAATGATGTATCGACCAATAGTTGTATAACCGTTTGCTTTCAATGTCTGAGCCCTTGCACGCGTAATTTCCGTTACACAGTCACAAGCCGTTCCTTTTCGATTTCTATCCCCTGTGCTTACTAATAGGGAAGCCCAAGTTTGTTTACCTGCAATGCCATCTGCACCTAGAGCAGAGAAGCGTTGAAATTCTGTTACAATACTCTTCAAAGTTTGGTCATAAACTCCGTTAAATTGAACAGTCTTATAATCATTTACATATAGAGCATATTGAAATAGAACGATAAAATTTGTTTTGGTATTACCAATATTCAGTGTTGGACACAAGGATAGTGTAGTTGGACCAAAAACACCATCTGGATTTGTGTTACCTTGTTCTACCTGTAAACCATAAATGACTGCTCGATTTGTTTTACTTGAATAAATACCGTCACAAGGAATCAATCCGAGCTTAGGTCCAAGATAAGTAAAGTACTTGTTATTCAAATATTGTTGGATCGACCTGATTTTTGCATCGCCCATATTGACAAACGCATCCATATTCAAAATGGCTTTTAGGATAACAGGAGTGGCAATACCGTCAGTAGGCATGGGTAAGCCTGCATCAGCTTGGAGAGACGCAACAGCTTTTTGTGTGCCAGTACCAAATTGTCCATCAAAACCGATAGGATTATAACCCTTACAATACAGTCCACCTTGTAGAATCAAAATCAGATTTTCATTAGTTGTGTTCGAAGAGATCGTAGGACATTTAGCTAGTGTACCGGGCCCAAAGTCTCCATCAGGTGCTACTCCAATTTCAACTTGCAAAGCTCGGATGAGTGCCTTCACAGTACTCCATCCTGTAATCCCATCCTGATTAATTGGTTCGAAACCTGGAGTGTGAACATAAGTGTAATTCAACCAACTTTGTACTTTGTATACTGATTCATCCATATTCGGAAACCTCACTCTGAATTATTTCCAGTTTTTACTGGATGATTTTATAATATAATATTGCGTAACGTTACGCAATATTTTTTTTATTTAATGCTCCAATTCTCCTTTCATTAGTTGTTGTTAAAGAATTAGATATCCGTAAACGCAAAGAAGGAAGGAGCCATTATGGCGATACGTCCCTTAGCAAACTAACAACTGGGTACGTATTTATGCATTGTCGAACAAACAAGAACAGTACGACCCGGCTAACTTTAAGCATTTCAGTTAAAATATTCTCATAAAATGTAATAGAATTTCGTTAAACTATTCCTAATACTTTCTCACCGTATAAACACAACATACATACTATATTGACATAGAAGATTTTGCTCTTGGCTAATGCTTGGCAATTACCAACCCCCATAGAGGACTTGCACCCTCTAGCTCTATACGCATGCGTGACGCACAAAAAAACGGCCTCATCCTAGTAGAATAGGACTGAGCCGTTTAAACGATTTTTTTATCTAGTAGGTAACATTGTAAGTTCCCTTCCACATAGGTGTCTCCATTGAGACAACATCAATATAATGGTACCCATAATATCCTTTGAGAGTAATATTATTATTTACTAGACCACCATCCATCAATGTAAATGAGTGCACTGCTTGGGGTTCACCTCGTTTATATATAGTTACATAAACACTACCTCTCATACCTTCATGCGCTTTATCTGGCGAAGTTGTTATTTTCATTGTTCCTGATAAATAAATATCTGTGCTGAGCTCTCCCCAAGCATAGTTTTTTGTCGTTCCCATGGCCTGTATTAAGTCATTTTGTTTTACAGTACTTATAACATCTTTGCTTACTGGAACATTAAAAGTTGAATCAAGGTTATTAGTAGTATCAGCAAAAATAGGAGAGGCCAACGACAGAAAAACAACACTAGTTAACCCAGTTAATAGAATCTTACTTTTTTTCATTCTGAACACTCCTTCTGCGAATAAATTCAAATTTGTAATTACAAGAATATTATACCATTTATCCTTTATAATCTCAACCATGACTAAAAAAACATGTATACGAATAATCTAATTCTATCTCACTCAATCATGAACATATCATAATTAAAATGAAAAATACTCCCAAAGAGTAGACCATTTAATAATGTCTACTATTGGGAGTATATTAATTCAGCCTTAAAATAAATGAACTACGGATTTTTTTTCGGTACACCGTCCAGACCGAACTCCTCGTCATACGCGTCGAAGATCGCACGTGCTACGGGAGCCGCACTGTTCGAGCCGAAGCCCCCTTCCGGGATGACCACAGCCACAGCCAGCTTCGGATTGTTGCGTGGAGCGTAAGCAATAAATACCCCGTTATCCACCAATTTGCCTCCGACTAACTGTGTGGATGTACCTGTTTTTCTGGCAAAGTCATAAGGGAATCCACTAAACGCCGTTACTTCGGTTGCCATGCCTCGCTGTACTTCATTCCAGTAAGCATCATTAAAATCGACTGTGCTGAGCACCTTCGGTTTCATTTTCTCAACCACATTGCCTTCCGAATCACGGAACTCACTGACTAATTGTGGCTGCATTCGTTTTCCTTTATTCGCTAGCATCGTAGCATACTGTGCCAGCTGCATCGTTGTATATTTCCCTTGTTGTCCAAAGGAAGCATATACCAGACGTGTTAAAGAACTCTCCAATTCATTCTCATATTCTTTGAGACCATACTTCTCATTAGGCAAGTCTACTCCTGTAGACACACCAAGACCGAATTGCTCCATGTACTTATCCCATACGCCAATACCCTTGGCGCCATACTTGGAGTACAGCTTCTTGCCGATTTCATCAATCATGAAAACGTTGGAAGAATGACGAATCGCATCATGAGGAGTCAGCAGACCATATACGTGACCGGAAGAGTTCTGTACTCTGCGGTTGTCCCCCCCAAATGTCGTAGATCCTCTGTCCGAATAAACGGAATTGGTCGTGAAGAAACCTTCCTTCAAACCAATTAATACACTAAGTGGTTTGATTGTGGAACCAAGCAATACAACCGATTCCGCCCGTTTACCTGAATCGTCTGGCGGGAATCCACGAATGGTACCATTTTGATAAATATATTTTATTCTATCGTAATCTTCCGTACTTATACCGCCAGTTCTCCACACATTCGTGTCGTAATCCGGCATACTGGCAGCAGCAACGATTTTCCCTGTGTCCACTTCCATTGCGACTGCAAAACCTGTTTTTGCATTGGGATGCAGCTTACCGGAGACCTGATGTGTATGCAGCCAGCTTAGTTGATCCAGTATCGCTTGTTCCGTTTTCACCTGAACATTTTTGTTAATGGTTGAAATCAGGTCATACCCTTTTTGGGGTGGGGTAGAGCCTGCTACACCTTCAGGCAAGTTCCGTAAGTCAACGTCCACGGAGTTATAACCGCTTTTGCCCCGCAGAACATCCTGATATTGCAGTTCCAGTCCATCAAAGCCAACAAACTCATTCTCGGTGTATACAAGCCCTGGGTCCGTTTGCTTTTTATTGGCCTCATCAATCTCTTGGTACTTTTTCAACGATTTGGAGCTTTTGAACTTTTTGAGATAACCAATCGTCTGAACGGCTACCGTATCCGGATC
Organism: Paenibacillus sp. E222; assembly: GCF_013401555.1. Lineage (NCBI taxonomy): Bacteria > Bacillati > Bacillota > Bacilli > Caryophanales > Paenibacillaceae > Paenibacillus > Paenibacillus sp. E222. The sequence continues at coordinate 2,450,231 of NZ_CP058552.1, read as the reverse complement.
ATAATAACGCACACTTTCCTCTACAATCTGAATTCCCTTGAATTCATCCTTGTGCTGCAAGAAATAAGCCACTTCCTCATCGGACAGGTCACTCTTGATCAGACGTGGCATGAACCCGTTCGCTTTACGCGAATTGAGGTCCATGGCTTCTAAGATGTTATCGACCGTAAGGGCCTCGGAATCCTTTTTCTTATACTGCTCAAAAACATCATGCAGCCGGGTGGCGATGTCCTCCACTTCCGCTATATTCGGATTGGGTTTGCCATCTACATCTCCATAATTTTTGTATAAGGTCAGATACAAGGATTGAATTGGCTTGGAGTAAGCCAGCTTGACCTCGCCCGTGGAATCATAGATCGTTCCTCTCACGGGAGCGAGCGGTACATCTTTGGTAATGTTGCTCGCTTCCTCCTGACTGAGCTCAGGCCCTTCCACGAATTGCAAAAATGCCAGCCGTACAATAATAACGCTAAAAATAATAAAGGAAGCGAAGAAAAATACGTTCATTCGGTAACTGAAGCGCCGCTTGTCCGTAAGTTCGTCCTTCTCTTTTGAATGATTGTTCATTCATCCTACCTCTTTCATGACTTGATGCATACCGTCCAGACTTTACAGCCTCGGCATGATAACCTGGCAACGTCGTCATCTCCCGGACCCATGTCCGGCGTAATGTTAAGCTGATTGATCTTTCAGATGGGTATCGGCAAAGTTAGGAGGATTGAACCAATCGCCACTGATTGCCCAAGTAGGGTCAAGCGGAACCCAGCTTTCCGAATCACTCAAATATATTTCATTCCAGGCATGCGGACCATATCCACCCTGCCCGTTATAACCAAGACCTGTAACCACTTTGACTTCCAGCCCCTGTGAACGAGCCATAACCGCATATAGACGAGCGTAATCGATACATACGCCTTGACGTGTATCAAATGTATTCTGTGGCGTCTGCTCGTGCCATATGCCCTTTTGCTCATAGTCATCCACTTTGCCATAGTCATATTGAATGCGAGAACCTACCCAGTCATATAATGCCCTGGCTTTGGCTTCATCTGTCGTTTGACCTTTCACAATTTCTTTTGCCGCAGATTCAATATCCGCCGGAATGTTATGGTCAATGACTTCATATTTGCGTTGCAGGATCGCGCCAAGTTCCTTTTGCACGGCTTGCGTAAATACAGGCAGCTTGTCTTTGATGAAAGTACCTGATAATGGCTCTATAACCGATTTGGCCCCTTGCATATAAATGGGCGAAGCCTCTACATAGCGACTAAACATGCTGCCCGGATAGAGACTGACAATCATGAACAACACGGCAATCACAATCATCCCGCGGACGGAGCCAATAACTGTACCAATCACAGCACCCGTAAAGCGGCTGAAAAATCCTTTTGGTCTGCTCTCTTGCTCTGCTGCACTGTATCTTCTGCTGAAAATAAGGGAAGAGAGCAATCCGAGAACCAATCGGATGAAGCCATAACTAATTACAAACAACACGGCAAACCGCATCAGCGGAAAATCAGCAATGGCCGTAATCAGTGTATAATACATCTGCTCCCATCGGTTCAATTCACGGTTCGGCATGTCTGCCGCATGCACAGACAACCATTGCTGAACATATGGCGCAAGCCATAAGGTTAAACCGATGGATAACAGAATACCAATGACCGCCATAATGCCATCCATGAGGAATCCAAAGAGTCTTCCTGCCGAACGCGAAGCACCTCTGGACCACCCCTGAAGCAATGAAGCAGCCACAATCAGCAGCAGCATAATCGTTATGCCGTTGAATTCTTTCAGACTATCCAGCCAACTTTGCAGCACGTATCCATTCCTCCTTTACTACGAAGACGGTGCTGTTCCGTTCTCCTGTGCCTGTTTGACAAAAGTTCGTATCGTTTCATTGTCGACCTTCCATTCACCCACTGAGATCCCCCGGAATGTAACATCGACTTTATCCGAATTCGTTCTACCCTTAATCTCCACATTGGGGCTTGTGATGGTAAATGCTCCATCCTGTCCCTTGGTGTATGTTGCTTTGGAAGCTTCTTTGAGCATCATGCTGGTCGCTTCCTTCTTCAATGTGTCCATCGTACTCGATTGAACGTCAGTAACTGTCTGTTTGATCTGATCAATGGAGATGCCGCTGTATATCAGTAGAGCCGCAATAATGATGATGGCAATCGCCCATTTCAATACGGTTTTGACCACGTTCAGAACAAAGAACAAAATGATCAACGCAACCACAATCACCAGCCAGTTCTGCATCACAAACTCTTTAATTACTTCTATGTTCATGACTACACCTTCCGTATTAGAGTTGATTATTAACACTTCCCGAATATTATACATGATTTCCGAAGCTGCTGTCAGCTAAGCCCTCCTATGTAAAAATAAACGGTCTAAGTTCGTCCCGCCGGGCGTACAAGTAGTACCATGAGGTTCTGTCCAAGGAACGGGGAACACATCATGACCAGTAATTGAATATGCATCGCTTAACAAGGAGGGGCTTATGTGAAAACGGCCATCTGGCTATATCTATTTTTGTTCCTTGCTGTTTTTGATCTGCACGCGCAGTATCCAATCTTGACCCCTTTCGCTATCTCGCTCGGGGCGGCCCCGACCTTCATCGGCTGGATGATGGGCATCTATTCCTTGACTCATCTCCCAGGCAATCTGATTGCCGGAACCCAAATCGACAAACATGGCAGCCGTCGTTACATTGTATTCAGTTTGCTGGGTGCAGGCATCATTTTGCTAATCCAGGCTCAAATCCATACGCCATGGCAGCTGCTCGCCCTGCGCTCCGTCAGCGGGTTTGTACTTGCTTTTCTGTCTCCGGCCTGTCTCGCACTGCTAGCGCAACTATCAAGCGATCCAATTAAGCAAGGCAAGTATATGTCAGGTCATGGCGTCGTACATACGCTGGCATCCGTGGTGTCCCCCGCCGCAGGCGCATTGATCGTCGGAGCTTTAGGATTTTCCGCCACCTTTGCAAGTCTCGGTTATCTGCTCATTCTGTCAGGTGTTATCGCATGGTTATCCATGCCCAAAGGCCTCGCTGAGGTTCAGCACGAAAAAGTGACCGAGCCCGCCATGCCTAGCAACCTGGCTGGAGAAAAAAGAAAATTCCTGCCCGTATCCTGGCGATACTTTGCTCTGCCCCTTGTTATTGCTTGTGCTCAAGGAATTCTTTTTTTTGAACTGCCTCTGCGTGGAGGCGGACATTCGTCCATGATGTCTACCGGTCTTTTGTTTTCCATTATCAGTGTTGGAGCACTATTTACTCTGAGCATGCTATTTCTCAACCGTTATTCCCCCAAACTGCGGTTGATTGCAGGCGTGCTGCTGATGTCTTTATGTTTCTTTGTTATGGCGGCGATACCACAAATTCCGTTGTCTTCCGTGCTTTTCGTTCTGGGGATGTCCAAAGGCATTATTTTCCCAGCCATGGCAACACTCTTTATTCATTTAAGCGGCGGAAACAAGCTGGGTCGTATCTTCTCTTTACAATCCATTGCTACCTCCATCGGTTCTTTCATCGGCCCAATCACAGCAGGACAGCTTCGTGTGGGTTTATCGCCGTATTTCATTGCCTTTGTATTATTGATGATCGGCATTATGCTGCTCCCTTACTTCACAGCCAGACGGGAAGCTTCCCTGTCTGATCCTAAAAGCATACTGAGTTGACCTTATCAGGATGTTCTATATCCAACCCCTTTGACAACCGAAAGGCTTGTATTTTTCTTGGCTTTGCATCATTCCCCCATTTACAGCTAAACTATATAAAATGGACTGATATTTACACACGAACGAAGTGACTTCTTCATCTACGGATTTCTTCTTAACTATCCTCATTAGGAATGGACGATCCGTAATCGGAACGGCCACTGCTGCTTAGACATTCATTTCTGATGTGGAAAAGAAGTTAGCAATCAAAGATGTTTCTGTCAGTGTAGTCGCTCGTGTAAAAATCAGAAGGTCCATTTTATATAATCCAGTCGATTTTCGCTGCAACATTTCCCGGGGAATGTCGACATAAGCTCTCGATCAAGAGGTGAATATGATGCCTATTCATGTCATTGTGGAAGGTAAAAATGACCGCAGCAAACTCAAACGACTTGTAGGACCCGAAATCAACATTTTGTGCACGTTTGGAACACTGAATTCCCTTAAGCTTGAGTCGCTGCGCAAACAGGTTGGTTACGATGAGGTCTACTTATTTATGGATAATGACAGTTCGGGCAAAAAAATCAGGGGTATGCTGCGAGATGCCTTCCCGGACGCAGTGCAGATGTATACACGACGCGGTTATGCGGGTGTGGAGGGAACTCCCGATGAATACATCATCGCTCAGCTGGAGAAAGCCGGATTGGAATCGTATATCCAATATCCTGAATTTCCATCGTTCTAAACCGTAAGAGGCTGCTCGCCGGGGTATCCATTCAACCCAGGAAGCAGCCTCTTTATTTGGCGAAAATTATTATGAATGCATCTTTATTCCTTGATCAGATTGCGAATGTCTTCCGCAATGACTGCTGGTTCAACATCCTCTGTATTAAACGCATTGTATACCTTGCGCAATTGATTATTCCGATCCACCAATCCAATCATGTTCATATGGGCAAAATCGTCCTTGTTCTCACCCTCAATGAGGATCTGGAACGATTCCTTGGCGAGCTGCTTCGTTTGATCCATATCCCCCCGCAGGAAGTACCAGCCATCATAATCCGCGTGGAATCGATCTGCAAATTCCTTAATCTTCTCCTTGGTATCCACTTTCGGATCAAACGAGATGGACACAAATGAGGCATCCTTGCCAAAGGTATCGTCCTCTTTCAACAGATCCTGCACCTGGGATAACGTAAACGTCGTAATGGGGCACACATCCGGACAACTGGTGAAATAAAAGTAGAACAAACGTACCTTGCCTTTGGTATCATCCAGTGATACTGTGCTTCCATCCACATTTTCCATCGAAAAGGATTGAATCTCCCGAATTTCGGGTAACTTTTCCTTGCTGGCAAAAACGGTGCCCCACATTAAATACACCGCCATGATCAGCGCAAGCCCTAGCAGCATCCATGTCCATTTATACTTTTTCAGCATCATTATCGTCCCTTCCGATATCAGATCATATGAATACGCATACATTAAGGTTTTAACGGTTTTCGATCACATTCATGAACTCTGAATCGTGTTTTTAATGACATTTCCTCATTCCCATACCACTGTGATGCATATGTATACGTAGAACCCAACCTGCCATGGGCTCCCATGTTATTGTAGCTGTTCCATGGACCCATGCCCATCTAATGTTTATTACAGCATGACATGCTGCTTACTTGTGCACTGTATCCAGAATCATCAGTATAAAACTCAAGGATAGATAGTTAATGGAGTAAAGGAATACTTTTTTGGCCCAGGCATCTGTATCTTGTGCACGAAAGCCTTTCAGTGCGTAGTACAGCCACAGCACGGAAAGTATCAGTGAAACGGTAAGATAGAAAATTCCTGCGAACCCGTAAGCATACATGAGGACCGGGACAAAGATTTGCAAAACCAGATAAGGAATCATCTGAAGCTTGGTCCGTTCAATACCCTTCACAACGGGTAATAGTGGAAATCCGCCAGCCCGATAATCTTCCACCCTGCGGATCGCGAGCGCCCAGAAGTGTGGAGGCTGCCATAGGAACAACATGGCCAGAAGCAGCCATGCACCAAGATCCATACGTCCGGTTACTGCGACATACCCGATGACTGGCGGCATTGCACCAGACAAACCGCCAATGGATGTACTCCATGTCGACGAACGCTTTAACCAAAGGGTGTACATAATCACATAGACAAACATGCCAAAAATGCCGCATAATCCGGCAAGTGCCCCGGAAAAGGAAAAGAGTACGGATAATCCAAACACACCCAAAATAATGGCATAGGATAGAACAACTTTGGGTGTTAAACGTCCTGTAGGTAAGGACCTGTTGCGGGTACGTTCCATTTTGAGATCCAGTTCACGGTCAAAGTAATTGTTAAATACACAAGAAGAAGCCATAATCAGTACCGTTCCAAGCAAGGTTAACAGCATTTTGCCGTAGTTGACGTCCCACTGGGATGCAAGCCAAAAGCCGCCAAAAACCGCAATAAGGTTGGTTCGAAGAATGCCCGGTTTCGTAATATGGATAAAATCTTTCCACGTCCCTGAATTCATCGGAGGCGCAGATCGTGTTGCCGAATCGGAAGAAGCTTGGTATCTCAATGGATTGTCCACACTTGTGAATCCCCCTTCTTCTTGTTCTTGATCTTATGGAGGTTTCTCTCTCTGCCTCCGATATAAAGTTTATCACAGGAAAAGGAAAAAGAGTTTGACAATGCTCGTACAATTGCTGTCAATTGAGCAGGTTCTTGTCATATCTTTGGAATTTAGGATGTTTTGCTTCTCGCTAGACGGATAATATACACTATATATGGGTATCACCTAGATAGAGAAGCAACTCGCATTAACGATACACCACACAAAGGAGACGTTTATGGATACTTCTACACATTTTGTCATGGGGATTGGTTTGGCCGGTCTGGCTTATGTCGATCCTGTTGTCGCGACGAGTCCCATGCTCGCAGCTGCGGTCATGGTTGGCACTATTGCAGGCTCGCAGGCTCCTGACATCGATACTGCGTTACGTCTCAAAAGTAACTCGCTTTACATCCGGAATCACCGGGGCATGTCCCACTCACTGCCATTTCTTCTGTTATGGGTTCTGCTCATTACTGGGGTCATTGCATTGATCTTCCCAGGTGTCGCTATTGGACACGTCGCGGCCTGGACTGCTGTCGCCGTAGGCGTTCACGTTTTTACCGATTTGTTCAATACCTATGGAACCCAGGCTGCACGACCTTTTACAGAACGCTGGATTGCCTGGAACATCATTCATATTTTTGATCCGTTTCTGTTTACCACACATGTGCTGGCCATTTTGTTATGGGCTTTTGATCTAATCGCCCCTGCTCCACTCTTTGTTTCACTGTATATTTTGATTGGCTTGTATTATGTATGGCGGACCATAGCACGTGCTATGGCTGTTAGACAGGTGAAGCGACTGGACAAAAATAATTCTGAGGCTCATTACATGGTGATCCCCACGATATCCTGGAATCGATGGCATGTGGTGAAAAGACATGAAGATGGCAGTTATGAAATTGGCAAAATGGATCATTCCGTCCTAACCTGGAATCTCCATGCTTCATCGTCCACTCACGCGGCTGTTGCCGCCTCGCGCAAATCTCCTGAAGTCACTGCATTTCTGTACTTCACCTCCTATGCTGTCGCTGAGGTCGAAGAACTACCAGCAGGGTACAAGGTTCGCTGGGCCGATGTACGTTATCGACACCGCAAACAGTATCCATTTGTCGCTGTAGTTGTTATGGATCGAAATTTTGAAACGATTGATACCTATGTCGGCTGGTTGAGCGATGAGAAAATGGATAAAAAACTTTTATCCGCACGCTCTTGACGAAAGGTGCATGGAAGGGCACAATCAGACATAGGAACGCATGCGCGAGAAAGCCCGGAGCGTTTCCGCTCCGGGCTTTCTGCTTGTTGCTCTTTGGTTATGATAAATTATTTGCCAGACCCAGCCAGAGACTGCTCAGCGATTTGTACCAGACGTTTGGTGATGTACCCACCCAGAGATCCTGTCTCACGGGAAGTGTAGTTACCGTAGTAACCGTCTTGTGGGATAGTTACACCCAGTTCTTGTGCAGCTTCAATTTTCAGTTGTTGCAATGCTGAGTTTGCTTGAGGTACCACCAAGTTGTTAGAACGAGATCCTTGAGCCATATTTAAAATCTCCCTTCAATCTGTGTCTGTAATGTAATTGCAAGCTTGCAAGATTATTATGGCTCGTGCGCTTCAGGTTATACGGAATTTTATCTAATTTCTATATGGAGGTTTTTCCCAATGAGCAAAGGTTTATCGCTATGGTTTGCATTCTCTTCGATTATGTTGTTAGCGGTTACGGCGATCATGATCTCATACTCCGGCTGGTTGGCCACGCTGCTGTTTGTCGTGTCCATTGCCAACATCGGCTGGGGATTTGTTATTCGCGCAAAGAAAGAGCGTCGTGAAGCACGTACCACCTCGGAAACAGCCTCTTGACCCGGTAAACTTTACTTCATAGGTAGTACGAAATAAAGAGGAGCCACAGGGCTCCTCTTTATGATGTGAACAATTCATCTACTTTAAGCTATTTGCCTCGCCCTATTTCAACGTACGTCTAGGAACAAACCCCATACGTTCTTTAACCGCATTAAGGGTCTGGGAAGCCACCGCTTCTGCCCGACGAGCTGAAGTTTCCAGGATGTCGGCCAATTCGCCAGACTCTCGAATCTCACGATACCGTTCCTGTAAAGGTTCAATAACGGATACCACCACTTCAGCCAGTTCTTTTTTGAACGGACCGTACATTTTGCCTTCATAACGTTCCGCGACTTCGTTCAATGTCAGACCTGCGCATTCAGCGTAGATACTCATCAGATTGCTGACTTCAGGTTTGTTTGCCGGATCATATACAACTTCACGACCGGAGTCGGTTGTGGCACGGCTAATTTTTTTGCGGATGACATCTGGCGGATCAAGCAAGGCAATGTAGCTGCCCGCATTGGGATTACTTTTGCTCATTTTGGAAGTTGCATCGTCCAGTGACATTACACGAGCACCCACCTGTGGAATATAAGGGTCTGGAATCGTGAAATACTCACCGTAACGGTGGTTAAAGCGTCCTGCCAGATCGCGTGTGAGTTCCAGATGCTGCTTTTGGTCCTCGCCTACAGGCACAAGATCAGCATTATACAGCAAAATATCAGCAGCCATTAATGAAGGATAGACAAACAGTCCGGCGCCAACGGAATCTTTACCGGATGATTTGTCCTTGAACTGAGTCATGCGTTCGAGCTCACCCATCGAAGTCAGTGTAGTCATCAACCAGCCCAATTCAGCATGCTGCGGTACATGGGATTGCAGAAACACATTGGATTTCGTAGGATCGATTCCAGCTGCGATGAACAATGCAGCTACCGCCTCAGACTGTTCACGCAGCGCTGCTGGCTCTTGAGCTACCGTTACAGCGTGAAGATCAACCACCATAAAGTGACATTGGTAGTCATGCTGCAATTTCACAAAGTTTTTAATTGCTCCGATGTAGTTGCCCAATGTGAGCTTGCCACTCGGCTGAATTCCCGAAAGTACTGTTTTCATTTCACATAACGCCTCCCTATTGGTTTGTTCCTATTCTCAGCGAACGCAAAAAGGCCCCACATCCGCAAGGGACGTGAGACCGTGGTGCCACCCTTATTCGCATTTCTCCATACCTTTAGACCTGATTAGATCATGTAGAAGAAATGCCTTCATTTCTCCGTAACGTGGAGTATACGTCCGATTCTACTAAGGGTTGCCCAAGCTTCAGACACCGCCCGTTCAAATCAGCACTCAAGGGTCCATTCGGTAAAGAGTTCACACCGGTTCACATCACCCACCGGCTTTCTGGGGAGAGTTCTCTTGGCTTACTTGTCCCTGTCATCGCTTTGATTATCATTCAGTGGATAAAACCATCGTTCAGAATACCATCTTAATCCGCAGGGAGCAGAATGTCAAAATGGGAATAGCTTTTTTTACCCACTTCACAGAAATCTGTTATGATGGAATTGCTTATCTTAATCACCAGCATTCATTCAGCATGCTGATGGGATAAGTGGCATGTACACAATGACACGCCTGCAACGGCAGATCGGAATGGCCGTTGGCAGACAGATTTCAAGTGGGAAAAGGAGCATCGATATGAAACAAGTGACCAAAGGCCAATGGAATGGTTACGACACGTATATCCTACATAGCCGTGAATTGGAGATTACCCTGCTGCCGCGTCTTGGAAATAATATTATCTCGATTCGCGATCTGGTGCAGGGCCGCGATGTCGTTCGCAGTCCGGAAGAAGATGAACTTGCCTTTTATTTGCAGAAGCCGTATCACTTCGGCGTTCCGCTTCTTGTTCCGCCAGGCCGCATTCATCGAGGACAATTCGAATATGAGGGAGTTCATTACCAATTCGATCAGAATACGGCCAATGACAACCATATTCACGGTCTCCACCGCAGCCAGTCCTGGTGTGTCAGCGACATCGAAGAAGATGAAGATGGCTGTGCAATTACAACGGAATTATTAACTGAAAATGAAGAGCATTGGATGGCTCAATTTCCAATTCCTTTGAAGCTTGAGATGACGTTCAGATTACAAAACGCGGTGTTAAGCCAGCGTCTGCGTGTGACCAATCTGAGCTCCACTCCTGCTCCTTTTGGAATGGGATATCATACATGGTTTCTGCTTGACGGCAAACCTGCCGAATGGACGCTTCAACTTCCTGTGTCGGGAATTTACGCTCAGAATGAAGAACAACTGCCTACAGGTGAGATTGACTCTCTCGGAGAATGGTCCTCTTTGAACGAAGGCATGAACATGCAAGGACGCAACTGGGATACCATTTTGAAAGCTGCCGAAGGTCAACCAGCTGTAGCTCATTTGCGCAGACAGGATGGATATTTGCTGAAATATTCAGCAGATGAAGCATATTTCAAACATTGGGTCCTCTTTACCAAGGGCGAATCCGGTCAATTTCTATGCATTGAACCCTACACATGGCTTCCTGATGCACCTAATTTGAATTTAACAGACGAGCAAACGGGACTAATCCGTCTGGAACCTGAACAGCCCGTTGAACTTTTTACACGTATTGAGATTGTTCCGCCAACCGAGTAGTAATCTTGTACTCTCAGACGCCTTCTATGGGACATAGCCCCTATTGTTTTCCTTTTATTTTACGTAGTCGATCCATACTGGGTCGGCTTTTTTCATGTTATATCTCTTCTCTTTTGTCCAAATTTTACCTTACGCCATATCATGCATATTTCCTCATTCTCTAACCATACTAACATCACCAAGCCATAAGGAGGTGACACACATGTACGGAGGTCAAAACCAAGGAAGCAGAAATTCTTCAAACAATCTGGTTGTTCCTCAAGCAACTGCAGCTTTGCAACAATTGAAAATTGAAGCTGCACAAGAGCTGGGTGTAACAATTCCCCAAGACGGTTACTACGGTAACTACACTTCCCGTGAGACAGGTTCTCTGGGTGGTTACATCACTAAACGTCTGGTCCAAATCGCTGAGCAGCAATTATCGGGTCGTTCGTAAGCTCGTAATTTGTGCTCGTATATGCAAGAGCAAAAAGCGGCCTTCTTCGGAAGTGCCGCTTTCCTGTGTGCTCATCGCAATTATGAAGACGACTCCATGCCTGAATCCATGTATGTATTGGTTCTTGGATAACGAATCATCATGTTCGCCATATTATAGTTGGACTCCATCGTGGCATCAACCAGAATCATGCCTTGTCTTACTGTAAAATCATATGCAATTTCTCCATGAGTCCAATTTCGCTTGAATTTCAAAGTCTCCAGTGCCATTGCGCGGAAAGAAGAGCGCTGGTTTTCATTTAATCCACCGTCCTCCACTTCCATTTGACCGTCACGTCCGGTTATCGGATTATGTCGAATCCCAAACTTCCCAATTACATTATTTCGTATTTGCACAAAAACTACACCTGAATCTAACCCTGATAATTCATGATCAAGCTCTTTGAACACCAGATCCAACTGTCGTGCTAATGAAAGCTGGTCAATTTTTACCATAACGCTCCTCCTTTATGCACTTCATCCTACAAAACAAGGACTTACGACTCATTATATGACAACATATGTGGTCATTCAACAAAGAAAAACAAACTTGGGTAATTATAACTATAATTTGCACAATTAATTGCCATTTTGCGTCCTTTTAGCGAGTTATTTCTCTCAATTGCGACAAATTATTTAGCGGGTGTCTAACTTTTAGAAACACAAAAAAAGGCCGCAACCCCGTGTGCATTTACACAGGATTGCAGCCACATTTCATATATAGGAATACTATTTTGCGGATTCTGTCATCTCAAGAAATTGATCAATATCGGCAATGACCAGGTTCGCAGCATTTTGCCAGAAATCCGGTTGTGTGAGATCTGTACCCAGATGTTTCTGAGCCAGTTCCTCAACCGTCATTCGGCCCGTATCCCGCAGCAAATCATCGTATTTATCGGCAAATGCCGTGCCTTCCTCCTGCGCTTTGGCGTAGATGCCTGCACTGAACATATATCCGAACGTATACGGGAAGTTGTAGAATGGTACACCTGTCAGATAGAAATGCAGCTTGGATGCCCAGAAATGCGGATGATCCGATGCAAGCGCACCACAGAACGCTTCTTGCTGTGCTTCCACCATCAGTTTGGACAACTCATCTGCATTCACCAAACCTTGTTTGCGTTGCTCATAAAATCGATTTTCGAACAGGAAACGGGCGTGAATATTCATGAAGAACGCAACGCTTCGTTGAATCTTGTCTTCAAGCAGAGCAAGCTTCTCCTGCTCATCCGTTGCTCCCTGAACCAATGCATCCGCTACAATCAGCTCGGCAAAGGTAGATGCCGTCTCCGCTACATTCATGGCATAGCGTTGATTCAAGGCCGGCAGTTCTTCCATAATGTGCTGATGATATCCGTGACCAAGTTCATGGGCAAGTGTCGACACATTCGACGGCGTCCCAGAGAAGGTCATGAAAATACGTGTTGCTTTGCTGAGTGGCAAGGACGTACAGAATCCCCCTGGACGCTTGCCAGGACGGTCCTCTGCTTCGATCCAACGTTTCTCAAAAGCCATCTCTGCAAACTTGGAAAGTTTGGGACTGAACTTGGCGAATTGATCAACAATATTGATGGCTGCCTCGTCATAGGTGACTTTTCCACCCGACTTGCCTACGGGTGCATCAACGTCACTCCAGCTGAGTTTCTCTACACCAAGCAGTTTCGCCTTGCGCTCCAAATATCGAACCAACGCAGGTTTGGCACCGTTAATTACGTCCCACATCGTATCAAGCGTCTGACGCGACATCCGGTTGATCGCCAAAGGTTCCTTAAGAATGTCATCCCAGCCGCGCTTCTCATACAATTTGAGACGGAAACCGGCAAGATGGTTTAATGTATCTGCGCAGAAGTCTTCGACATCCGTCCAAGCCTGTTCCCAATTAGCGAATACAGTCTCGCGGACATTCCGGTCACTGTCGCTCAGCTTATTGGCAGCCTGACCTGCGGACAACATCACCGTTTCACCATTTTGTTCAAATGGAATGTTAACCTTGCTTACAATGGTGTTATAGAATTTGCCCCACCCATGGTAACCATCTACGCCGAGATCCAGCGCAAGACCTTCAAGCTCAGGTGACAGTTTCTCACGAGCCTGTGTGCGGCTCTCGTTCAGTACAAAGGCAAGCGGCTGAATATCTTCCCGAGCAATCCATGCTTCCCATACAGAGTCTGTCGTCTGGCTAAGCGTATTATCGAATTGGGACTTGCTGCTGTTCAACATCGCGCCAAGAGAACTAATGGTGCCCTGAAGCTGAACTGCCTTTTTATCCTTTTGGTTTTGTGAAGAAAGACAGGACACAAATGCGGACCCTTCCGAAATTCGGATATAACAGCTCTGCAGCAGTTCCAGAATCGGATCAAACGCATTTGTTTCTGCCAGTGACTTGGGTGCAGGTGTTTCTTTCAAAAGGGCTTGCAGCTTGCGTACATCCTGCTCCAGCTCAATCAAATACGCAGCAAACGACTCGGAGGCAGAACCTCCACTAAAAATGGACTCCAGATCCCAGACGGGTTGTAATGGTGTTTTCATTTAAATAAGGCACCTCTCTCAGTAGAATGGATAATTAACCTTGAATTAGAACTGGTTTTATAAGCGCTATATCTCTATACTAGAGAAATAGTTTAAGCTATTTTAGGAGGTAATCGTATGAAACCTTTACAAGTCTCGGCTGACACAGCCGTCAAATTAGCAGAATCTCTGGGTGTTCCCCTCGAACATCTGATGCATATGCCGCAGCATATCCTGATGCAGAAAATCGCCGAATTGGCCAAAGAAGAAGCGGCTAAACCTGCCTCTACGGAAGGCGAGCAAGAATGATTCCCTTTGAGAACAGCTGGCCTTACGATATTGTAATGGGGGACATTTATGTACAGCAATGTCCGTACTGCCATGCAAACAATGTACTGCTGCCGCTCAAACCGAAGGAGCTTGTACGCATTCGCGAAGGCAAAAAGAAATTGCTGGTCTTTCCTTGTTGTAATGCCAGCATGACTGTGATCGACAACGATAGTGATTACCTGCTATCCAGTCGTCCTGTCCGCAATTAAAGAACAACTCTCACTTATCAAATGGGGCTGCGTTTCGCAGCCTCTTTGTCTGCTTCAATCATCTCAGCCGGCAACTCCAACTTACTCGAGATCATCTGTTCCCGCAGCAATGCCCATTGCTCCCGCGAAGCACGAATCATGGCAGCATCGCTAATGCGCTTGTCATGAATGACCCTGCCGAACCATTTTACAGCCTCATGGAATCGACCTACCCTGCGGTTCAACTCTCCCAGCAGATACAACAGCTTGGCTTCATTCCCGCCAGTACCTTCCCGTTCAAAAACCTTTACGTAAGCCTCAAGGCTAAATTCAAGAAAACGGTTTTCCTGAATATGATCCTCCATGTAACGATACAGCCAGGCAATATGATGCAGCAGACCTGCAACGACACGATCTTTCTCCTGAATAACCTGCGCGCACAGCAGTCCAAGCTTGTATGAATCCATCGCCTGCTCCAGTGTCCGCGCTCCGCTATAGTCTCGTTTCACCCAACGATTGCCGATCTGCTCCTTGAAAGCCTTGCGCTGTTTATCGTTCAATTGTTCCGTTGAATTTTCCGTCGAAGCGAATCCACACGCCGGACAGATTCGTACAACATAGAAATCCGGATTCTCCAGCTTGTAATAAGCGCAAAAATCGGAATCCGTCCGGTATGGCCGTTTCAAGCTTGGTCTTACACGTGAGGTATCATACTCGATCTCGCAATAATGACACTTCACTTTTACCTTATACAGAGGCTCTAATTCCACTCATTCCATCCCTCTCCCAAAAGCTTATAATCGGAACTAAGGTGTATTCACAAAATGATGTGCTGGCCCCGACAATCGCTGCAGGACGAAAGAATGCAATGGCTCTTCCACACCGACCTGTGTCAACGCCTGATCCATACATGCAAGCCAGGCTTCTGCCCGTTCAACCGTCACTTCAAAATGCATATGGCGGGCACGCATCATCGGATGACCAAAAGCCTCGGAAAACAATGCAGGACCACCGAAGAACTGAGACAAAAACATGTATTGCTTGTCAATTACCGGCTGAATATCCTTCGGAAAAAGAGGAGCCAGCTTCTCATTCTGCTGAACAATCGGATAAAAAGCTTCAACCAGTGCGCGAACGCCTGCCTCTCCACCAAGATTGTCGTAGATGCTCAAACTAGGATTCATTCCGCTTTCCCCTCCTTTCAGATGTCGAATTTTGAAATATATTACACTCCCATGCTTAATTATGAAAGGAGAATGAAGAACAGGCCACGAGCGCCTTGTCTTCATTCTATCAAAAAAAAACCAAAAGTCCTATATAACATGAAAGGGTTATGGTCCCACATAGCCATGACTCACACAGGTCTATCTCAGACTGAAGGCACAAAAAAAGCGCCAAACAAGAGGTTTGGCGCACCAAATATTTCATCAGTAACTTCGCCAGTCCTCTTCTTCAGAGCGCACAAGCGAGGCACGTATAACATAAACAAAAGCACAAACCAGGATTCCGGTGACAAGACTCATAATCATCACTCCATCCGATTTAATTCCACCTTCTAGGTAATTAGGTGACGTTCAGGCGTTTTTATCATTTTAGCATACATCTCTTAAAAACACAGCCACTTTTGCAAGCGCTTTCTAAACATTAATTTGTACTGTTTGTCCGCTTTGTCTCATATATTGATGGCAAAAGCACCAGCGATCCGCTGCACACTCACCATTCCAAAAATAAAGGAGAAGAATTCATGGCCGCTTCACAACGAATCACCCAAGTCCTGATCCCACTAGCTCTCCTGATCCTGTGTGTGTTGATGGTGCTGTTTCCTGCGGAAACCTGGCATGCTGGTGTACGTGGACTATCCATTTGGTGGGACGTGCTTTTCCCCTCCCTTTTTCCCTTTCTTGTGCTTTCCGAGCTGCTTCTTGGCTTCGGCATTGTTCATTTTTTGGGTACACTCTTAAATCCATTGATGCGTCCGCTATTTCGCGTTCCCGGAAGCGGTGGCTTTGTGTTTGCCGTCAGTTGCGCTTCCGGTTATCCCACTGGGGCCAAATTGACTGCACAGTTGTGGGAGCAAAAATTGGTTACTCGGGAAGAAGGTGAACGCCTCGTTGCTTTCACCACATCATCCGATCCCATCTTTATGATTGGAGCCGTATCGGTCGGTTTTTTTCATAATGTAGCTATTGCTCCCATACTGGTCACATCACATTATGGTGCCGCATTTCTTGTGGGCCTGCTCATGCGGTTCCATGGCAGTGTCTCCGTAAAGGATAAAACGTCGATTATCAACTCTCCCTCCGCATCTGAAGAGGTACACAGAAGCAGACTAGTCCGAGCCATTTATGCCATGCACGAGGCAAGGAAAGCTGACGGACGGGCATTTGGTGAATTGTTGCACCAGGCTGTCTCCTCATCCCTTCGCCTTATTATTATCGTAGGAGGGTTAGTTGTATTCTTCTCCGTTATGATGGAGTTACTCGTACAAACCGGATGGTTAGGCGCATTATATGCCATTACGGAACAAATGCTTCTATACATGGGATACCCCCCAGCCTTATCCCACAGCCTCGTAGGCGGGTTATTTGAAGTCACTTTGGGAGCCAAAGAAGCAGGAGGGGCTGGCATATCCATTCCGCTCGTCTACAAAGCCGCTGCTGCTGCCTTCGTCCTCTCCTGGGGGGGATTATCCGTTCATGCCCAGATTATGAGTGTCCTGAGCAACACACCGATGAGGTACGGCCCCTTTCTGTTTGCCAGAGCAATTCACGCTCTCATTGCACCCATACTTGTACTTTTGTTATGGCTGCCGATGATGGGTGGTTCAGAATGGCCTGTATTGTTCCAAACGGGTGCCAAGCCAGAATTATTTTCGTATACACCAGATTGGGGACAGATCCTTTTTTCGGGAATAGGTATATTTGGGGGCGTATTGCTTTTATTGCTGATGCTTTCTCTGATGAGTCCCTTTTTCTTACCTCGACGTATGAAAAAATAAGCCATCCTGTGACTTTATATTCAACTGAATATCAATCCAACGTTGTGTTCTTCCCTGGAATTGATTATCATCGGTAGTATAATGACCACAAAGGAGCTTTCATCTTGAGATACTATGTTCAAGACCGCGGAGACCAGTTATCGATTGATCTCAGTCAGCAGTTTCATGCGCTGGCCAAAGAGGAAGGGTTTAAGCTGGATGCAGAATCGCCGGAGATTGTCATCTCCATCGGAGGCGATGGTACGATGCTGCAAGCATTTCACAATTTCATCGACCGCATCCCGGATATTGCTTTTGTTGGGGTTCATACAGGCCATCTCGGCTTTTATGCCGATTGGAAGAAGGAAGAATTACGTGAATTGGTTCGATTGATGAGCGGCAAAGGCGACCCGGAACGACTCAAACCACGAATTGTGGAGTATCCACTGCTGGAGCTTGAGATTCGTAAAAAGTCGGGCAATACCTCCTATATCGCACTGAATGAATTTACGTTAAAAGGTGTAGACGGTACAGTCGTTGCTCAGGTTGACATTAATGACGTGACGTTTGAGATGTTCCGGGGAGACGGCATCTGTGTATCGACCCCTTCAGGCAGTACGGCATACAACAAGGCGCTTGGCGGCGCCATGGTGCATCCAACGATCGAGGCTATTCAGATCGCCGAGATTGCTTCAATCAATAACCGCGTCTATCGGACGCTGGGTTCACCGGTTATTTTGCCCAAGCACCATCACTGTGATATCTTCTCACGCAAGGATCAGCGGTTGTTGCTTACCATTGACCACGTAAACATTATGGTGGAAGATCTCATATCGGTACGCTGCCAAGTGGCCCGTCATAAGGTCAGTTTTGCCCGTTTCCGGCCTTATCCGTTTTGGAACAGGGTTCGCACAGCTTTTTTGGACTAAATACACGCAACAAAAAAGCGGTCCTTCTCAGGAACCGCTTTTTGCTTTGGCTTGAGGCTGATCTTTGCTCTTCTGAAGCACAAAGTATGCACAGCCAAAGTTGCAGTATTCATTGATATAGTCCACCATGCTGGAGATCGTGGAATCCTTCGTAGCTTTGGGATGGTTGTCCCGGTAAAAACCTTTCAAACGCAGCTGGCTGTAACCCCAGTCCCCAATAATGTAATCGTACCGTTCCAACACTTCGCTGTAACGGTCACGGAAAACTTCAGGATTCCAGCCTTCTTTATGGTTCTGCACGATTTCATAATTTTTTCCGCCGATTTGAACAATAACCGGTTCTTTGGGTTTGTCCTGTACTGGCTCCTGAACCGATTCTTGAATCTCTTCTGAACCTTTTTCTTCTTCCAATCCTGTATCCTCCATCATGCGTGAGATGCCGCCTGTTCAGCATTTTTCGCAGCAGATTTTACTTGTTCATGCGCATGGTAAGAGCTGCGGACCATAGGTCCGGATTCGACGTGGCTGAATCCACGCTTCAGTCCTTCCTGCTTCAATGATGCGAACTCTTCTGGCGGATAATACTTCTCTACAAACAGATGTTTCTCGGATGGCTGCAAGTATTGACCAATCGTCATAATGTCACAATCCACAGCGCGCAGATCATCCATCGTTTGCAAAATTTCATGATATTCCTCACCCACACCAAGCATGATGCTCGATTTCGTTGGAATATTTGGCTGCATTTCCTTGGCACGAGCAAGCAGTTCGAGTGAACGCTTGTATTTGGCCTTGGCACGGACTTTGTCCGATAATCGCTCTACAGTCTCGATGTTATGATTCAGGATGTCCGGTTTGGCATCCATTACAATCTGCAAGGAATCCCGGTCACCCAAAAAGTCCGGAATCAGCACTTCTACACTGCATAAAGGCAAACGACGACGAACGGCCTTCACTGTCTCCGCAAAGATCGTCGCTCCTCCATCCTTCAGGTCGTCACGCGCCACGCTCGTAATTACGCAGTGCTGCAGATTCATCTGTTCTGCCGCTTCTGCCACGCGTTCTGGTTCCTGTAAATCAAGTTCCGTTGGCAAGCCGGTATTTACCGCACAAAAACGGCATGCCCGTGTGCAAATGTCGCCCAAAATCATAAAAGTAGCCGTCCGATTGGCCCAACACTCGTAAATATTCGGGCACCGTGCTTCCTCACATACTGTATGCAGCGTTTTGGAACGCATCATCGTTTTCATTTCCTGATAGTTATCGCCGGTTGTCAATTTGATCCGAATCCAGTCCGGTTTCGGTTCTTTAACACGTTTAGCCAATGCATAAACCTTCTTTCTACTGAAGTTAGGCTGTTGCTCGGAACATATTATACCATGAAAGCGCTGGAAAAACCCCCATTTGTCACATCTCATTCATGGTGGATAAAATGAAGACTTTTGAAGAACGCTAGGTTATAGCTTGGTTCACCGGGCACCATGTGCATCATCTTATTGGAAAGGGGGCTGCTTCCCTGTGCAAGATCGCTTTACATCGCGGTTAACGTATTCCTTTTGGATCAAAACATTGCTTGCAGGCACACTGCTTCTCCCATTCTTGCCTGTTGATGTTTACGGTGAACCTACCGCCGCTGATTCCAAACCTCAGGCTGTAGAGCAAAAACCAGCGGACATTTTCGCTTCGCGCCGGCATCTATATGAAAGCATTGGTCAGATGACCCAAATTCCATGGTACAGGCTCGCAGCAATTGATCAATATGAACGAACCATCTCGCGTGCACATCCAAAAGATCGTAAACATCCGGATCGGCTGACCGGTATATTCATGACCCCTCCAGCCTGGAGAGGCTGGCTCAATCCGGATGAGACGGATCAACACCCGGGTTCCATTATCTTTTTCAACGGGTATGGTCGAGATGGTTCTGGTGATGGTGTTGCAGATGCCAATAATGACCTCGACGTACTTTACAGCATGGCTTCCATTATTCAGAAATATGGGACCAAGCAGGAGGACTTCAATATCGCTCTGTGGGAATATTATCATAACTCCCGGGCGGTGCAGCGTATTCAGCAATTTGCGAAATTATATGAGCATTTTGACAGCCTCGATCTCTTTGGTCACGCTTTTCCCGTCCCTCTCGGAACCAACTATTCGTACCGTAGTACCTGGGGGACCAAACGCAGCTGGGGTGGGTACCGTATTCACGAAGGCACGGATATTTTTGCACCGCATGGCCTGCCTGTACGCAGTACCTGTTACGGTGTCGTTGAAATCAAAGGCTGGAATCCGTTTGGTGGCTGGCGTATTGGCATTCGCGATCTGAACAACCATTACCACTATTACGCTCATCTATCCGGCTTTGACAAAAACGCCCATATCGGCGAAGTGGTTACCCCTGGTCAGGTTTTGGGCTGGGTGGGCAGTTCAGGGTATGGAAAACCAGGTACACAAGGCAAGTTTCCGCCTCACCTGCACTATGGCATTTATCGCGACAGCGGGCTGAATGAATGGTCGTTCGACCCATACCCTCATCTGAAGCATTGGGAACAGGAAGAACGCAAACAGAAAAAAGCCAAAGGCAACTGAAGGCAAAACAATTAAATTGGATGAGGGATAATAAGTATCTCTTTAGTATTGTGATGATTTTTAATGTAAAGCGGGACCTCTATTCATAGAGGCCCCGTTTTTTGTTCGATATTTGCTTTGGACTCATTAATGGTTCCCATCCACGTCAAGCTGCAATCCCTCATTTGGATCAGACAAATCCGGCTCAACCTCCAGTCCATTTCCGTTCAGACCGTTTGCTGGAGCCTGCTGCTGATTGGGAGAGGTTCCATTTGGCGTTCTTCCATGACCACTCGAAACACCCGCCTGACTCGATGGCAGTGCAATTGCAGGTGCATTGCTGCCGTTGCTACCCACCGGCTTGCCCTGATTATCATAGTAGTACATCGGCACATCCCCGACCACTAACAGGTAAGATATCGGAATTTCCGTATCGACGGTCTCAGGTTCCATGTCAAAGGGCACCACTACCGCCACTTCGGCAATGATGTGAATGTACACTTCAACCAGAATCATGTTTATACCGGCATTCTGCTGACGGGTGTTCAGATCCACCTTGACGGCTCCCTGAGGCTCAATACGAACCGGTATACTTGGACCAAAGGATGCCAGTACCGGACTGCCCAACGCCTGCCCCAGCGGAATTTTTTCTTTTAACATATGCACGTTCTGCAAAGTGGATTGCACGATGTTCATCGTACTCGCAGTGATCCGCATGTGCTCATCATAATTCAGCATAAATCCGGACACTTTCCCAGCCGTATCGGTTTTCCAGTCAATCAGCCCTTCGGTGGATTTACCTTCGGAAACCTGCGCTGTAATCGCCTTGTTGATCGCTTCCGTTGCAATCTGCTTCACTCTGATTTTGGCCAGATGCATGATGGGCGGTTTCATTTTCTTATCGACATAGGCAAAACCCTGCATCAAACAAAATGCTGTTACCAATAAAATAATCAACCACATTTTGCGCCTGCCACTTGGCGGCTTGCGGCGTCTTCGGCTTCGCCATCGTCTTCTCATCATCGGGCGTCCCTCCCCTGCGGGATGAGCTATAGGCTATATAACTATCCTTATGCACCGTTGTCCCGAAAAAGAAGGACAGCACCTGCTCGTACGTGGATATCATCACATCCAACAAAAAAAACCTTCCGCCAGCAGATGTTATCTGCACGACGAAAGGCTTTTAAATGGAACACAGGTCTGAGGAATCAGACTACTGTCCACATTATTTCGGAACGGACTCCCAATCTTTCAGGAAGCGCTCAATGCCGCTGTCTGTCAGCGGGTGTTTCCACAATGTTGGCAGGAGTGAACCTGGAATGGTTGC
Source organism: Paenibacillus sp. E222 (assembly GCF_013401555.1). Classification (NCBI taxonomy): domain Bacteria; kingdom Bacillati; phylum Bacillota; class Bacilli; order Caryophanales; family Paenibacillaceae; genus Paenibacillus; species Paenibacillus sp. E222. The sequence goes on along the minus strand of NZ_CP058552.1, from coordinate 2,428,126 downwards.
GATATGCGCACCGGAAAGCGCTGCATCTTCCACGTGTTTGATATTACGGATGCTTGCTGCAATAATTTCGGAAGGCAAATCATACGTATCGAGAATGAGACGTAGATCGCGAATCAGCTTCATGCCATCCACCGCAATATCATCCAGACGGCCAACAAATGGACTGATGTACGTTGCGCCAGCTTTCGCCGCCATCAGGCCCTGTGCTGCGGAGAAGATCAGCGTTACATTGGTTTTAATTCCTTTTTGCGTCAGTTCATGACAAGCATAGAGTCCATCTTCGGTCATCGGTAGTTTAATCACTACATTCGGTGCCCACTCTGCAATTTCATAAGCTTCCTTCAACATATCCTCGGCTTTCAGTCCGATCACTTCAGCACTGACCGGGCCTTTAACAACGCCACAGATCTCCTGAATCACTTCTTTAAATACGCGACCTTCTTTGGCAATCAAAGACGGGTTGGTCGTGACTCCATCCACCAGACCAAGACGTTCGATCCGTTTGATTTCTTCAACATTACCTGTATCTAAGAAAAATTTCATGATATGTTCCCTCCACTTGATGAATTTTGTAAACAACTATACTCATCATTACCCGATTATCCGTATATGTTAACAGTTATATATGATTTAATTTTTTTCTACAGCGTGACCGCCAAATTCATTACGCAATGCTGCGACAACTTTACCTGTGAACGTGTCTGTTTCCAGGGAGCGGTAACGCATCAACAGGGACAACGCGATAACCGGTGTAGCAGTTTGCAGGTCAAATGCTGTTTCAACCGTCCAACGTCCTTCACCGGAAGAATGCATAACCCCTTTGATTTCATCCAGGTTAGCATCTTTGGAGAATGCACGCTCTGTCAATTCCATCAACCAAGAACGGATAACGGAACCGTTGTTCCATACACGAGCAACTTGTTCGAAGTCGAAATCGAAGCCGCTTTTCTCCAATACGTCGAAGCCTTCACCGATGGAAGCCATCATACCATACTCGATACCATTGTGGACCATTTTCAGGAAGTGACCGCTACCTGCTTTACCTGCATACAGGTAACCATTTTCAACGGAAGTATCCTTGAACGCTGGCTCAACTACTGCCCAAGCTTCAGGATCGCCACCGATCATGTAACATGCGCCATTACGTGCGCCTTCCATACCGCCGGATGTACCAGCATCCATGTAGTGAATGCCTTTAGTTTTCATTTCCTCGTAACGACGGATGGATTCTTTGTAGTGCGAGTTACCCGCTTCGATGATGATGTCGCCTTTGGACAACAGTGGGCTTACTTCAGCCAATACAGCGTCAACCACGTTATGAGGAACCATGATCCACAATACACGTGGGGATTCAAGGGAAGCCACCATTTCCGCATAAGAAGATACGCCTGTTGCGCCGTATTCTTTCATTTCATTCACAGCTTCAGCGTTAAGGTCAAAAGCAACCACTTCATGTTTGTGGTCAATCAGGTTTCTACCCAGGTTCAATCCCATTTTACCTAATCCAATAAGTCCAAGTTTCATTGCTAGTTCCTCCTGTTATGAACAATGTTTAAATTTCATCTTTGTTGCAGAGCACCAGACTACATTCCCGTTTCGCTGCAACCGTTCCGGTTACGGATCGTTCTTTCGATCGCTGTTGTATCCAAATTTCTTTTCATCAACCTTTAAATTGATGAAATTTGGATACAAAGGCGAAGCATATGCTTCCGGAGTAGCTTTCTTCCAGAAAGCTTTTAGCTTCGCTTCTACAGAATCGATTCCGTCCCCTACACTACGTCGCTACTTAGGCAAATCAAGTGCGTCGGCCATCTATATTTAAAAATTTTCGCGGCCTTCCGGGTATTACCGGAAGGACTTATGCAAAATTGGAACGGTGTATTTCATAAAAATTTGTATATTTATCGAGCAGAACAGACTGTAGTGCTCTCTTCTCTGATGCTGCCCTTACACTACTTTTACCACCAACGGTAGCCGTTCTCTGCAACCAATCGATCTGCTGACTCCGGTCCTTGCGAACCAGCGCTGTACGTATCGAGTGGCACACTGCCATCCTGGAATGCCTCCAAGATCGGCTGTACCCATTGCCAAGCCAGTTCAACTTCGTTCCAGTGAGCAAAGAATGTAGAATCTCCACGCATCGCGTCAAAGATCAGGTTTTCGTAAGCTTCCGGAATGTTGCGTTCACCTGAGTTGAAGGTCATATGCATTGCTTCCACTTCGCCTTGGTTGAGTGGGTTTTTCGCATTTAATTGAAGCGAGATGCTTTCTTTTGGACCAATTTCGATCGTGAGCAAGTTAGGCTCTGTTGTATTTTCGGATTCATGACCTGTTTTCAGTGGAGCCTTGAATTCAACAACAATTCTGGTTGATTTTTCAGCCAGGCGTTTGCCTGTACGAATGTAAAATGGAACCTCGCTCCAGAATGGATCATCGATCCACAGTCTTGCGGCAACATATGTCTCATTCTGAGAACCAGCTGGAATGTCAGGCTCGTCCAGATATCCAACAACAGAAGCACCTTGCAGTTCGCCTGCTCCATATTGGGCACGAACGACTTCGGAAGCAATATTCTCTTTCGTCAATGGACGAAGAGCCTCAGCGATCTTCTGCTTTTTGAATTGAATTTCTTCCGGTGTGCAGCGTTTTGGCAAATGCAAACCAATCATCATCAGCAATTGAAGCATATGGTTTTGGAACATGTCACGAAGGGCACCGCTTTGGTCATAATATGCGGCACGTTCTTCAACACCAACCGTTTCACTTGCCGTAATCTGTACGTTGGCAATGTAACGGTTGGACCACAAAGCCTGAATGACCGGATTGGCATAAGTGAGGGTTTCAATATTTTGAACCATCGGTTTACCAAGGAAATGGTCAATACGGTAAATTTCTTCTTCCGCAAAGGTATTGCTGAGTTTCTCATTCAGTTCACGTGCAGATTGCAGATCGTGTCCGAATGGTTTTTCGATGATAAGTTTCTTCCAGCCTTTGGTGTTACCCAAGCCGCTTTCTTGAATATTCAGTGCGATTGGTTCAAAGAATTCCGGTGCAACCGACATGTAGAACATGCGATTTTCAGGAATGTTGAGCTCTTGTTCACGCTTCTGAACCAGTTCCAGCAATTTGGTGTAATCTTCAAGCTTCGTATTATTTAAAGAACAATAACGGAAAGCTCCAATGAAGTCGCGAACCTGAGCTTCTTCCTCCGGTGTTTGACGGGAGAAGGTGTGCAGTGACTTTTCAACATTCGCCTGGAAGTCAGCATCCGACAATTCACGCCGTCCAAGACCGATAACGGAGAAGGATTTCGGCATTTTCGAATCAATGTACAAATTATATAATGCAGGGTAAATCTTACGTTTGGCTAAATCGCCTGTTGCCCCGAAGAGGACAAATGTCATTGCGTCCATTGGAGTGCCTCCTGTGATCTGTGCAGTATAGTATATGATGATGCAAAATGTTCAAATCCAAGCATGACAAAAGACGGAATTAGTGGGGGAGTTCCCCGCCTTACCTCCGCTTGTGTATCTGACCTGAATTAAACATGGAACATTCCTTCTCTCCACAACCTTAATCAAGGTTATAAATTGTAACCAATTGAATTGACGTTACCCATCTTACACCTGTCGTCACAATTCGTCAACAATCGTGTCTAACCTGTGAACACCAGTGTTTATAGGGTTTTTATTTAATGTTAACGCTTTATGTGGTAACATTAAGAACAATTGGTATGTGACATTTTACACATATGGCTTGTGGACACTCAGGTTACAATAAGTATACTAGTGCTATAATAAGCATAACTAAATCAAAGGAGTACTATTATGAGCGATGATGAGAATGCCAAGCAAATATGCGAAAAGGTGGAACAGTCTTATCAGATCATTGGCCGGAAATGGGTAGCCCTCATTATTCATACATTGATGGAAGAACCCAAACGATTCAGTGAAATTCACGCTTATATTCCGGACCTGAGCAAACGGGTACTTAATGAACGGATGAAGGAACTGGAGGAAGAGGGACTGGTCGTACGTCATGTGGTTACGGAACGCCCTGTTCGGACAGAATATATGTTGTCCCGCAAAGGCACAGAGCTGGGGCGCGCTTTAAGCGCCGTCGAACGGTGGGCCGATAAGTGGCTGTAGCACGTACTTTTGAGTAAAGAATAGGTTCTCATTCTATTAAGAGGCGACACTTCATTTTCACTTTAATTTCCGAAACATTGTGATTTTAAAATAGCACTTTAAATTTCATCACGATAATGTACTGACGCTACTTTTAATAACATCAGCAGTTACCCTCATGTGATTTAATGTCTGCTGCTGTGTTCAAAATGTTGCCGATACTGTACGGGAGTTGTTCCCGTCGATTTGCGAAATAATTGAACGAAATAAGATCCATTGCGGAATACCGCCTGCCCACCTCTTGAACGGACAGAGTAGTCGTTTCCAGCTTAGGATATCAGCCTGCTTAAGTCTTAGGGCTGTGACCTAGTCCGTAATACTGCTTCCTGTTTCTTGCTGAAAGATACGGGAAGCATAAGACTTGGATAAGTGGATATTGTTTACCATATGATCTTATTTGATTTCATCTATGTAGTGGTCTTCAATCCAATGCATCATCTTCTCCGCATTGATGCCAATGACTGGAAGCCAACATCGTGATGAAGATCTGGGATTGGTCTTATAAACCATTGCTCCAAAGTTTCATCCCACGACCATGCCATATGCCGGTAGATTTCCTCTCCTGTCATATTGTACATAATCCATAGCATACCCGTCCAGAAACTTAAAACCCTCTAATCGGTGTTGATGTTATTATACTTCCCATCATCACCAGCAAAATGAGGATATTTATCTCCAATGTTTTTTCATTTCTGTCAATTTATTTTCCAGCTTCTGCATGACTTCCTGCCAATATGTCGTAGTTACGTCGGATTCTGCCTTGGCCATGAGATAACCTTCTTAGGGTTAAATAGAGAAGCCATCGCAAAATTAAATAGATGAAACCAACGAGTGTATTAATTTTGTTTTATAAATAAGATTCCAATAAAATGAAGCCAGATCTCACAATATCTGTGGAACTGGCCTCTTTTTTTGTTATTTAACTAAGACTCCAACTTTCTCCCTAACGTAATATCCACATCCTCAAAGTTCTCCACGGCTGTCTTTTTCTCATAAAAATGCACCGCATGTTGCATAATCCCTTCCCTTGTATAGAAAGCATCCTCCGCCTTTAGTGGAAAAGTAACCTTCTCCCCCGTACTGGCCGATTTATAGATGCCTACAATGAGTTCCAGTGTATTCCGACCACTCTTCCCATCCACCAGAAGGGGTGATTCTGTCTCAATGGCGTTTAGCACATTCTCCACTTGCCCAGCATGCCCCACATGAATAACATCCACTAAGTCGTCAGCGAGTTTCTGAATCTGCTGTTCCAGATCTGGATTGGGTTCTGGGAATCCATTCGTTCGTGCCGTAGAAGCAACGACCTTCCAAGGCGCAGATACCCTGGCCTCTTTACCCTGAAAAATCAACTGCTGCTCCTCTCCGTGGTGTACCACTGAACTGGTAATCATACCAAGTGCTCCTTCTTGGAAACGAAGCATTGCCATGGAAATATCCTCTACTTCAGCATTATCATGTGCCGTATTCGCCATCATGGCCTGTAATTCCACCGGAGGACCCATCATCCAAAGCATCGCATCAATATGATGGACCGCATGATTAAGTGTACAGCCTCCGCCTTCCTTTTCCCATGTGCCACGCCACCACAGATCATAATAATTATGGCCCCGCCACCAGAATGAATCGACCTGTACGTGGACAATGGGACCCATAAGTTTGCTGTCCAGCACATATTTTAGTTTCATCATCGGTGTCGTAAAACGATTCTGTGCCACAACCGAGAGCAACTTACCACTTTTTTGCGCCGCTTCCAGCATCATATCCGCCTCTTGTAAAGAAGAGGCCATTGGTTTTTCGACAAGCACATGTGTACCTGCATGCAGAAAATCACATGTGATCGGTGCATGGGTATACGGTGGGGTACATACGGAAACCAAGTCAATGTTTTGATCCAGCAATTCATGATAATCGGTAACAGCTTGCGCTCCCTCCAATCCGTATTCGTTAATTCGTTTCTGTGCTTTTTCCGCGTACATATCCACCACAGCTACGATCTTGCATCGTTCAGGAAATGCCAAATACGCTGTAATGTGCGCTGCACTGATTGCGCCTGCTCCAATAATGGCCACATTTAACATGAATGCATACCTCCCTTATTCCCTTCACAATACACAATAATAAAGCGCTTTTATGCGTTCATCTTGTGATAAAATGAAACCATATTGCGCTTTTGAAGGGGAGGCATTCCTAATGCCCATAATCACCGAGGATCAATTTAATCTGGTATGCCATCGCACCTCAACGACTGCGTTCCGAGAGGTTTTTCACGCTCATTCACAGATGGAGATCACGTATATCCATGATGGATATGGACAACTCATAACCGAGGGGCAGGCATTCCCCCTTGAACCGGGTACACTGATGATATTCCGCCCTTTTCAGCTGCATCAGATCCAGATTCAAGTCACGAAAGAACATCCCTTTATTCGCAGTGTCCTGATGTATGAGCAGCACCTGCTGAACTCGTACTCTCGACTATTTGCCGTATCGAATCGTTTTACAATGGACCTTCTCGAGCAAAGATCTCCGCTTCAACCGATCTGTCTTTCCACTTCATCCCCACTGGTTCAGATGATGGAGCAATTTGCCGATATTCTGCCTACATTACTTCCACATGAAGCGGAAGAGGATACACGACTCTTTTTACTTGGACTTCTCGCACAGCTTCGCTACCTTTGGAAGGACAGGCAGTATCCCAGCTCTACTACGCTCCAAACGGGCTCTCCCGTTCTGCACCCTCATGCCGAAACTGTCATGCAGTGGATTGAAGAGCACTACAATGAAGCGTTTCGTCTGGAGGATATCGCAGATACACTGCATCTATCGCCTTATCATTTGTCCCATATATTTAAAAAAGCTACCGGCACGACCATCGTTGCTTACGCCCAGGCCACTCGTATTCGTCATGCTTGTGTGTTACTCACAAGTACCACACATACTGTTCCGGAAATAGGCCACCGTGTAGGCATGTCCAGCCCATCTTATTTTTGCAAAGTTTTCCGCAAGGCAACAGGCACCACTCCGCATCAGTATCGGCTGAATGTGCAAGGCAGATAAGAAGATTATCTACGAAATCATTTCTACAAAATGAAAAGGAGCAAAAGGAATGACACCCTTTCGCTCCTTAGCTCCTGAACACTACCTAAGCTACTCACCCGGTTTACGAACATCAAGACCCAACTTCTCCAAGAAGGGGAAAATGCGCTCACGTACCTGCTTCAGTTCTTCCTTCTGCTCCGCAGACAATCGTTCTTCATGGATGTTCCCATCCTGATCCGACACTAAGGATTCATACTGCTTCATCTGTTCATATAACGATTTGAACTCGGTGTACTGCTCCTCAGAAAACTTCGTCTCTGCCATTGCCAGCTGTTCCTTCCAAAATTGCTCCTGGTCCATAGGTTCTTTGGGAGAGTCTACACTTGCTGCTTCCAGCTTTTCGAAAAATGGTTCCAGTTCTGCAGTAAGACGATTAAACTCCGTCTGTTCTGTGACACTCCATTGCTCGGGGTGCATCTCTCCCTGTTGATCCGCATACTTCAAAGCCATTTGCCCCATTTGCTTCATCAGATCCATAAATTGAATAAATTCCTCTTCACTTAAATGTTTTTTGGCTGTCTGCAGCTTCGCTTCCAGTCTCATATAATCCTCCGATGTTCCACCCACCGCTGATATATTTTCCTGTGAACCATACATTTCGTTAGCCAAGTAGGAATACCCCGCATAGGCTCCAGTAGGAATGATGAGCACAGCAGCCAGCAGAACAGTAACCAGCCATTTTTTCCGATGTCTTTTGAGACGTGATTCACGTCGAACAGCATTTAAGATTTTATGTTTTGTTCTATCAGAAATTGTCCAGTTTTTGGTCTCTTCCTGGTAGGCTGTTCGCAGCTGTTCATCGAGATTCATGCAAATCCTCCACCTTTCCCCGAATACCTAGGTTCAACTTCTGATTCTGCCTCAGCTTGGTTAATGCCGCATGAATACGCGATTTCACCGTTCCTATTGGAATTTCCAATATGCATGAAATCTCTTCTTGCGTGTACTCGTTCAAATAGTGAAGAGTGATGGCCTGCTGGAGCTTGTACGGCAATCGGTGTACCTGCTCAAGCAGAGGACGATTTGCCAACTTGTTGATTAAGTCACCGGAAAAATCATACTCCAGCCCCGTATCAGACTTTTCCATCCGCTTGCTAAAACGAAATTGCGTCAATCGTCTCCGCCGGTAACTTCGGACCTGCCGCATCGTCACACCCATTAACCAGGGACGAAACGCTCTCTCCGAATCGTAACGCTCCAAGGACCTGTATGCCTGAATATAAATTTCCTGTACCAGATCTTCCGCGTCAGATGAGTCACGAATCAGAAAACGGACAGTGCGATACACATCCATCACCGTTAGCTCATATAACTCCCCATATGCTTCGTAATCACCAGCCCGGGTTAATTCCACAAGTTTTATGTACCTTTCTGCCTCACTCATCATCCATCCCCTTCCTCCTTACACTATATATTGGCATACCAGCTCCATATCGTTCGATTTATTTATTTCAACTTTCACCGGGCCATACCAAAAAAGCCCATTCCTCACTCATCGTTCGAGTTGGAATAAGCTTATATCTCTTACCTCATATAAACATGAAGTATATTATTCATCTGCTAAACCATCCGCTGCCTCATCGCTTCAAACAGCAAAATCGTGGCCGCCATCGCCGCGTTAAGTGACTCTGCCTGTCCCTGCATCGGAATCGTAATTGCATCGTCCACCAGTTGTGCAGTAGATTCCGATATGCCCTTGCCCTCATTACCGATCACAAGCCATACTGATTGTGTAAAATCATAACTGTAGCACGAATACTCCGCTTGCAAAGACGTACTAACCAACTTTACGCCCGCAGCCTTTGCTTCAGGCAGCAACGATTCCAACGGACCTTCTACGATTGGCAGATGAAACAATGATCCCATCGTTGAACGGATCGTTTTCGGATTATAGACATCGGCACAACCAGCACCGAGTACAACACCTGCCGCTCCCGCTGCATCCGCACTGCGAATGATCGTTCCCACATTACCCGGGTCCTGAACATTGTCCAATACCACAACAAACCCCTTGGCAGAAGACAACAGACTTTGAAGCAGCTCGCGACCTTTATGTACAATGGCAAAAACAGGTTGGGGTGTCATCGTATCCGTACACTTGGCGATAACCGCAGGGGATACACTAATCCATTCCACGCGCTGAAGTGGAGCCTCCAGTCCAGCCAGTTCCTTGGGTACACCCTGCTCCCCATCGTAAACAATGCATTCCAGATCCGCCCCGGCGCGCAGTGCTTCCTCTACGAGATGAATGCCTTCAATAATATATTTATGTTGACGGGTACGGTGTTTTTTCTCCAGCAGCTGTGCCCATTCCTTCACACGTGTATTTTGCGGTGATACAATATCCATCTTTCCATCCTTCCGTCTGCGGGATTTTTTATCAACATGTTACATGACGAATTGAAATTTTCCGACTAAAGATTGCTCCATTTATCCCGTCATTATACTTATCACTTTGGATACGCAAGCTCCATTTTCGTCAAATGGTCCTTGTGACCAACGATGATCAGCACATCCCCGTCCGCAATCCGATCCTCCGCATACGGAGAGATATTCATCGAATTCCCACTGCGAATCGCCATCACGTTGCAACCGAAACGTGCACGAATATTTAGCTCCAGCAGATTTTTACCGATCATTTGCTCAGACGCTCTCATCTCCAAAATGCTGTAATCCTCAGATAACTCGATGTAATCGAGAATGTTTGGAGATGTCAGATGATGGGCTACACGCAGTCCCATATCCCGCTCAGGATAAATAACCTTGTCTGCACCGATCTTCTGCAATACTTTACCATGAAGCTCATTTTGTGCTTTTACAATCAGAACAGGTACACCCATATCTTTCAGAATAAGGGTCGTGAGAATACTCGACTGAATGTCTTCACCAATCGCCACAACGACGACATCAAAATTCCGTATGCCCAGCGCACGCAGCGCTTCTTCGTCCGTCGAATCTGCCGATACGGCATGAGTCACAATATTGGACATTTCCTGAGTCCGCTGCTCGTCCGCATCAATTGCCAATACGTCGAATCCCATGCCGCTCAGGGCATTGGCTACACTTGATCCGAACCGTCCCATGCCAATGACGGCATATTGTTTTTTTGCCATTAGGGTCTAACCTCCCGCTGCACTTCAGCATTACGCATCTATTGGTAGTCCATTTTTCAATTAAGGGTCAGTGTTTACTTAAATATCCTTCGTAGTATACCACAAAGCCCAATAAACTTGAATGCGCTCACGCTTCCCAGGGAACAGTATTAGAGCAGCCGAATATACGAGGAGGGACTTGCGATGCCCATTACATTAAGCCTGCGTGAAGCGATTGTTCATAAGGTTCATGATAAAAGTGATGATCAGCTCCGGGAGATGATCGAAGGTTCTGTAGATGGACCGGAAGCAGCATTACCCGGACTTGGTGCCATTTTCGAAATGATCTGGAAGAACACGGAACCTGCGAAGCAGGAAGAATTAATTCAAATCGCGCAGGAGCATCTGCACACCATTCCCGTTCAACCCATCAGATAACTGAAGCCTTGGAGGGAAAGGTACCATCATCACGTTGTTCTGTCTGCAAAAAAAGATTTGGCTCATTGGTCTGGATGGTGCCCTGCTCCAAAGAGCAAGGCAGTTACATCCCCCGCAGACTAATTAGGTCCCCCAACCAAACAAGGTACAGTCACTGAGCATAACTCAGGAGGCTGTACCTTGTTTGTGTATATACATGCAGCTTCCCGAGACGGCAGTAACTAATCACTAGAAGCTGACTCTCCGATTAACAAGGCTGATCTATTTCCTTCAAGCATGTAATATCATCATACAACTACAATGATTTCAGCTACCTGATCAAACAGATCGAAGATATCCTCGTCCGTTGCTGCTGAGAGCAGACTGAATGATGACTAATGTTATTTTCCCTTTTCGCCTAGGCGACGGAATTCTTAATGAGATATAAAAGCTGGGAGCAACAAAAATGACCTAAACCCCTCTGATCAGGGATTTAGGTCATTTGTTTCTGCTGTCTTTACTATTTTAGGAAGAAACGGCTTAAGGAGCTGTCTCCAGGAATTTCGCCGTTGGATTTTTGTCCATTGCGGTTCTCATCGCGTATTCATTTTCGAATAGGACAACATAATTGCCCTTTTTATCTTTCACCAGAGCGGAGTTGATCCGAAATTTACTTGGGTCCAGATTCTCGTCCACGATCCAGCGAGCAAATTGATAAGGCATGCGCTGGAGCTGCACGTCTACCCCGTACTCGCCCTTCATCCGGTATTCAAATACCTCGAATTGGAGCTGACCCACGACGCCGAGCAAAGTCTCGTCGAAGCTAACGGTGTTGAACACCTGAATCGTCCCTTCCTCGGTCAACTGGTCAATCCCTTTTTGATATTGTTTATGTTTCAATGCATTTTTAACCGTAACTTTGGCAAAAATCTCTGGTGAGAACGTTGGCAGTTCGTCAAAAATAACCTCGCTGCCTTGGCTCAATGAATCGCCAATCCGGAAGATACCCGGATCAAACAGACCAATAATATCGCCTGCGTAAGCCTCTTCTACAATATCCCGATCCTGTGCCAGGAATTGCTGAGGCTGCGACAGTTTGATTTCTTTGCCCACACGATTATGCTTCACGCTCATACCACGTTGGAACTTACCAGACACAATCCGCAGGAATGCAATACGATCCCGGTGTGCCGGGTTCATGTTTGCCTGGATTTTGAAGACATAACCGCTGAATTTCTCATTCGTTGGCTCAATCTCACCTGCTGTACTGCGACGTGGTTCCGGTTTCGGTGCGAGCTGCAGGAAGTTCTCAAGGAACGTCTGCACGCCAAAGTTATTGATGGCACTACCGAAGAATACGGGGGTTAGTTCACCGCGTTGTACCTTCTCCATGTCGAACTGGTCTCCTGCAACATCCAGAAGCTCTAGATCTTGACACAGCTGATCATGCAGATAATCTCCTGCCATCTCACGAATGATTGGATCTTCGTATCCATCTACTTTTTGTACTTTAATTGTCGAGTGATCGTCCCCTTGGAACAATTCCACTTGATTTTTCATCCGATCGTACACACCGCATAGCTCACGACCTGTACCAATCGGCCAGTTCATCGGTACGGAGCGAATCCCCAGTACGTTTTCGAGTTCTTCCATCAGATCAAACGGGCTTTGTCCTTCACGGTCCAGCTTGTTGATGAACGTAAAGATCGGAATACCACGCTTCGCACAAACCTGGAACAATTTAATGGTCTGTGCCTCGACACCTTTGGCCACGTCAATCAACATGACTGCGCTATCGGCAGCGGTCAGTGTACGATACGTATCTTCACTGAAGTCTTGGTGACCCGGTGTATCCAAGATGTTGATGCGATGACCCAGGTAATCAAACTGCATTACGGAAGAAGTTACCGAGATTCCCCGCTGTTTCTCAATTTCCATCCAGTCACTTGTTGCATGTTTGCTTGCTTTCCGAGCTTTGACTGTACCGGCAAGACGAATCGCGCCCCCGAACAGCAACAGTTTCTCGGTCAATGTCGTTTTACCCGCATCCGGGTGAGAGATAATGGCAAACGTCCGGCGTTTGTCCACTTCCTGTTGAAGAATGTTATCTGCAGCTTTGCTCATAGATTCTATCCCTTTCGTCCGTTCATTCACGTTAATCCGGCGAGGCCGGTCTACCATTCAATCTTTATGCAATCCGGCTATGCCGGTTGATTGTACATTCGCATTTTCGCATATTAGGCAATTAAGCATCCTATGTTAATTTTACACATTTACAACGGAGTTCATCCTCCCTAAGCATTGTGCTTCCATTCATGCCGTAGACCTGATTTAGTATCCAACTTTCCTATTGTACCATAATCTTTACCGAAAATAACCGATTACGTACAGCAGAGATTCTTCTCTTTTCGGATTGCAAAAAAAGAGCACCCTTCCGCCATCTTTATGGCGTCCAGGTACTCATTATTCATTTCGCGTGCCGCTCTTAGAAAATCAATGCGTCCAGAGCATATTGTCCTCCACCTATCAAAGCTATTGCTACACCAATCACCAGGATCGCAAGGTTATATTCAAATCCGTTTTGCGTGGACCAGTATCCATTCGCACCATGAACCTTCACAATGGCAATAACCATAGTCAGAGCAATCAGAATGCCGCCTACCGGTGTGAGCAGACCCAGAGCCAGCAGCAATCCACCGCCGAATTCAGCCAGCCCTGCCAGCAGCGCTACCAATGCGCCGGGCTTCATTCCCATTGATTCAAACCAGCCGCCCGTTCCCTTGATTCCGTATCCCCCGAACCATCCAAACAATTTCTGAGCCCCGTGCGCCATGAACGACAATCCAATCACCAAACGAATCAACAACAATCCAACATCCAACATTTTCTTTTCCTCCATTCAATATATACAAAATAGTATTCTTAGATTAAAGATATTATGCTAAAATTTTTTCCTCATGAATGTATTTCGTAACCCCTTCACCGGGTTCACATTTTATCTCATGAATGATGTACGTTTCCGATTCGTCATCGGGTTCCGTATATCTTTGCGTAATCTCTTTAACTCTTGATTGAGTATAAGTTATATACTTACTTTTTGTCAATAACTTATTTTATTATATGCACATTTTTACACCCCACCTTCTCCACCGCAAAAAAAGACCTGAAAAGATCGCATCGCTGCGTTCTTCCCAAGTCTTATTTATAAAAGGAGCAAGCCCCATCTCAATACATTAAAATAACTTCGCTCTAATCAAAATCCTTGCCACTCATGAGTGATACGCCCATGATTAATTGTTCACTTGCCAGACGACACTGTCTTCGTCCTGACCATTCACCGGCCACCAGTGGAAGCCGTCCTGCTCCAGCAGTTTGCCTGTTGCTTCAGGACCCCACGTACCTGCCGGATACGTGTGCAGCTCTCCGTGATTTTCCGCCCAAGCCGCCGCAATCCGGTCAACGAAGGACCATGCTGTAGCCACTTCATCCCAACGGGTAAAGTAGGTGGAGTCTCCTTCTGCTGCATCATGCAGCAGACGTTCATACGCCTCCGGCGAGTTGATTCCAATCATGCAGCTCTGACAGAAGTCCATCGCCAGCGGCTGAATCTCGGAGTCTGAACCCGGCTTCTTGGCATTGATTTTAATATAAATTCCTTCCATCGGGTTTACCCGAATGACGAGCAAATTTGGCTCCAGTTTATACTTTTTCCCCAGATAAACGTTACTCGGCATGGATTTGAATTCAACCACAATCTCGGTCGTTTTCACCGGAAGGCGCTTGCCTGTCCGAATATAGAATGGCACACCTGCCCAGCGGAAATTATCTACAAATACACGTGCGGCAAAGTAAGTCTCCGTATTGGATTCAGGATCAACCTTGTCCTCCTGACGATAACCGGGAAGCTGCTTACCACGATACTCCCCTTCCGTATACTGCCCGCGCACAACGTTAGTGCTTACTTCTTCATTAGAGGTAAAAGCACGCAGAGAACGCAGTACCTTAACCTTCTCATCCCGAATGTCCTCCGGGAATAGACGGCTTGGCGGCTCCATGGCAATCATCGTCAGCATCTGCAGCATATGGTTCTGTCCCATATCGCGCAATGCTCCCGAATGATCGTAGTATCCACCACGTTCTTCCACACCAACCGTCTCACCCAGAGTAATCTGAACGTTGGCAATATGTTTATTGTTCCAAAGCGGCTCGAAAAAGGCATTACCAAAGCGAATGACTTCGATATTCTGCACCATTTCCTTGCCAAGATAGTGGTCAATCCGATAAATCTCTTCCTCACGGAATACTTCACGGATCTGCTCATTCAGATGCTCCGCAGATTGCAGATCATATCCAAATGGCTTCTCAATTACAAGTCGATTCCACCCGCGGCTCTCCAGCATTCCACCATCACGCAAACTATAGGAGACGCTGCCGAAGAGCTCAGGTGCCAGCGCCAGATAGAACAGCCGGTTACCCGGTGTGTTAAACTTCGCTTCTAGACTCTCTGTCTGCTCACGTAATTCTTTGAAACCGTCCACGTTATTGATATCTAGTGATTTATACTCAAAATGTTCGACAAAAGCGTTCCACTCTTCGGGTTCCCCCGCCGGATAGCGGCAGAACTCCTTAATGGATTCATAGATATCTTCCCGGAATTCTTCTGGTGACCTCGGACGACGCGCTACACCAATAACCGCAAAGTCTTCGGCTAACTTGCCTTCGCGGTAGAGACTGTAGATCGCCGGAAACAGCTTCCGGCGGGCCAAATCACCCGTTGCTCCAAAAATGAAAAATACTGCACCTGGTGTCTGCACTTCATCTTGCATTTGTTTTTCGACCATGGGCTCCTCTTTCTTTCCGGGAAGATATCTCCACACTCTCCCCGAGCTATGTAATGGTGTTATATACGCAACATACAACCGTCAATTACCAGCAAATTTCCTTCTTGGATGTGATGCCATTTTAGCATAAAAGCCCCAGGGGTTGCACTAATTTTCCTGAGAAATGTTATCAATATTTTTCCACATTTCATGGAAATTTCATCTATAAAAATTCATGATCAGACTTATAAATCTGCTTGAATATTGCATTAATATTCAATCGTGATCACCGGGAAACCTACTGTAACTCGATTAGTCCCCTTTTCGTCATCCTTATGGACTGCAAGCTGCATGTTCAAGAGATGCGTACCGCTCTTAATCGCTATGGGCAGATCCGATGCCTCATATGACACGCTGGCAGTGCTGTTATCCGTATAACGTTCTATCGCTTGCATATTCATATCTCCAGACAGCTGTTCCTCGATTTGCTGCAATTGACTGCTGGCGCCACTTTCTTCAGTTGCACCTGTGCCCTGCACAGCGAAATTCCAAGTTGCTTTCATTCCCGAATCGTTAAGCAACTTGGATACTTGTTCATGTAATGTGATCAATAAACGTTGGTCCGTATGTTCATTGCCTGATAATTGGATGATCGTGTAGTATTCCTTTTCCCCCGTCACGACAACATTGACCAGAATGCCTGCATGCTGAGCATCAGCAGCCATCTCACTGCGATACACATCATGCCCCGTCTGTACAACGCGTTCAGGCTGCTGTAATCCCAGCCGATGAGCGAGCAGCTCCGCCTGCTCTTTTGCATCTCCACGGCCTTCGCCTTGCCATTTAATGACTAAACGCTCCACATGATCGATTGCTGTATCTGCGGTCTTCATCAATTGTTCCAGCTTGCCTGCTTCGGATTCCGTCTTCTCAGCGTACACATGAGTCATGCCTATAAGTATAATGATTGCCAATGCGAGTATGCCTGCTGTCATCCATCGATTTAACATTCGAATCCTCCGCTCTTTCTTGCATTCTATGAATCTATCAACAGCATGCCCCCATTACTCATTTGCTAAACTTCTTTTTGGCATACAAAAAAAGCCCTATCCACCATCTTCATGGCTGATCGGACCTTATATCATCTTATGGGCAGAACAAACTTTCAAATTGTGCTCCCCCCGATTTCTTAACTTCACTTATCTATTCAACAAACCAATAGTGCATGCCTAAACCATCACACGCTTCTTTTTCTATTCCGCAAGTCCATTCTTATAAGCATAGATGGCTGCCTGTGTACGGTCATCCACGCCCAATTTTGCTAGTATGTTTGTGACATGGAATTTGACCGTCTTGATCCCAATAATCAGGTCATCTGCGATGTCCTGGTTCGACTTGCCTTTAGCGACTAACCGAAGTACATCCATCTCCCGATCAGTCAATTCATCATGAGCCGGTGCCACTGCCTGCGGCTGTCGGAAACGATTCATCATTTTGGACGCCACTTGTGATTCCAGAACCGATTGCCCCCGAGCGGCAGCACGTATTGCATCTGCCACCTCATTGGCTCTGGATGTTTTCAGCAGGTAACTGAATGCCCCTGCCTCAATAACCGGATACATTTTTTCATCATCCAGATAACTGGTCAGCACAATGACCTTGCATTCCGGATACATTTTAAGCAGCTGCCGGGTGGCTTCAATCCCGTCCATTCCTTCCATAACGAGATCCATCAGGACAACATCAGGTTTATACTCCTGTGCCAGCCGAATGCCTTCCTCACCGCTGCCCGCTTCCCCCACCACTTCAATGCCATCTTCGGTATCCAGCACCGCAGCGAGGCCAATACGTACCATTTCATGATCATCCACGAGCAACACTTTGATCGACGTTTCCGCTTCCGTCTCCGTTTCTATTCCCGTCTCCATTGACATGTTCTTCCTCGCTTTCATCGTTCATCAAAGGTATTGTAATCTCAATTCGTGTTCCTTTGCCTGGCGCCGTTACAAATTGAATGGCTCCTCCAATTTCAGTCACACGTTCACGCATATTGGCCAGACCGTACGAGGCCTGTTTCTGATCGTCAAGATCAAATCCCTGACCATCATCGCGAATCAGTACCCGAATGGCATCCATCCGGCGCTGAAGTCGAATCTCCATCTTTTCCGCCTTCGCATGACGTAATGTATTAGACATCGCTTCCTGAATGATACGGAACAGATGATTCTCAATGCCTTTGATCAAATGAATGTCTTCATCCATTTCGAGTACGATGTCCATAGGTACTTTTGTTTTCAACTCCATCACAAGATCGCGCAAACCTTGCTCGAGATGTTTACCCTCCAGATAGACAGGTCGCAAATGCAATAGTAACGCCCGCATCTCAGACTGAGCTACAGACGCCATCTCTTCAATTAGGGCCACCTGCCGCTGGGCACGTGCAAAATCCTTTTCCATTCTTCGTCCAACCGCTGTTGCGGTCATGGAAATGGCAAATAGCTGCTGTGATACCGCATCATGCAATTCTCGTGCCAGCCTTTGTCGTTCCTCCACAATGGCCGTTATTCTGGCCTGTTCAGCCAACTGCGCGTTATTCGTAGACAGCCTTTGCAGAGAAGAGACCTGATCTTCCCACTTTTTGCCGATGCGTCCAAGCTGCTCACTTAATCGGCCGACATCATCAATGCCGAGATCCGGCACAGTACGTGAGAGTGACCCCTTTTCCCATTGCAGCAGCGTTTCTCGCAACAGTTCAAGCCTTCGTTTGACCCGGTAGCTCTGATAGAAGCCGAAGGCTGCACCCATACCGACCAAGAGCAGCAGTAACGCCAGACCCGATTGAATCAGATGCCTCCACCCTGCAAACGGAGCAAGATAACCATATGTATACAATACATACAAGATTACAATGAGCACAATGAAAACAAGGAGGATCCCTTCACCCATACTTCGGGTTACCATATCGGTATGTCGTTTTGTCTTCATCCGGGTCTCCTCCTTCTACACCTATTTAACTTATTACGGATTACTGATGTTTAGGTCGCCAACAATATAAGAAATGACAAATTTTGCTTTATGTTCACTGGACTCATATCCAGGAGTTCTCCATACCAATTTGTTCATCATGCCACTATCCTGTTCCCCATTAACACTTATCCGTCCAAAGAGTACCGTCGCCTCAATCTCAACACCATAATCTTCAGGCAGCGTCAGACGAACATTTCCCATTATACCTTGCAGAAGCACAATCGTTTGTTTATCCTCCGGAATGGAGAGGGACAGATCTGCGTTAACCTCACCCAAGGCATGCCATAGGCTCATGCTACGCAGTGTCCATGGAGCCTGATCCCAATAGTAACGAGCCATGAAATTTTGCTTGCGCATGACATGCCCGTCTAGATGAATCTTTTTGTTTTTGGAATAAAAATAGGCGAGTGAAGCCAGTACAATCAAAAATACAATCATTAGATTATCAAGCAACAACAGAGCGGCACCGATCCCTAGGAAGCGATAACCTTTGTGTGTGTCACCCTTACGAACTTGTACCATACCTATCGTTAACAGAATCAGTGCGGCGACGGTCAGCAGGTTAATACTTCGGTTCAGTAACATCAGCATGCCGATGACAATGATTACAACAGCAAGCCATTGACCCTTCTTATTCATCTATGCCGCACCTCCTCTGTAAGTTGATCTTCCCAATTCGACGGAAAAGCCATATCAGGCTTTGAACACCTGTATGGCTTAACCTTTGTTCTAGAAACCGTTCTTTATTCACGATTTATAGAATATCATATTGTCTGCTGAGCGAACAGTTATTCTTTTGAAGTACCGCCCGTTTCATTCTTCGCACCATTGCCGATTTTGTTTTTCAGAGCTTGCAGCTGTTGATCTACTTTGAATTGCTTCTCTGTATCTACAGGATTAGTGTACGTAGATTGTGTGTTACGATAAGGTGCGCGGATCACATCAGCTTCCGCTTCCATTTGCATGATTTTCTCTTCCATGCGGTGGAATCCAAGGGATGCGCCACCACTCTCGATGGAGTGCAAGCTGTTAATTTGGGACATTTGTTTTTTGGCTTTTGCCATTTGTGCACGGGATACAAGTTCATTACGTTTGTTACGCATTTTGTAGAACTCATCCTTCATGTCATGCAGCTGTTGCAGCAAATCTTTGGCTTGAGCTTCGGATTGAGCATGAAGTTCTCTGTATTCCGTAATTTTTTGATCGAAGTAGATTTTCTCTTCCAGCAATTTACGGGCCACTTCTTCCTGACCATTAGCCAGTGCAGCCTCTGCCTGAGACTCACGTTGTACCGATGTACGCTCTGCTTCGTCCAGACGCTGTTTCATGCGACGCTCATTCGCCATTTGTTTGGCAACTGTTACCTCTGCCTCGTGAATTTCAGCCTCCATGTCACGCAAGTACTGGTTCAACATTACAATCGGGTCTTCCACTTTATCCAACATATCGTTTACCGACGCTTTAGTCATATCCTTAATCCGTTTAAATACTCCCATTTTACTTTTCTCCCTTCTCGTAACGAGATAATTTTTGGCGAAGCTCTTCAACTTCTTTTTTCAATGCTTTTTTCTCAATATCTTTCATCATGGAATCAAGTTCACTTTCTTGCTGTGCCCCTGCTCCGTAGGCGTTATTGTCGTAAGAACGTGGGCCAGACTGAGGTCTGCTGTTGTATCCTGGGCCAGGACCGAAGTTTCCAGGACCTTGATTACGGTTGTTTTGGAAAGGACCTCTTGGCGGCTCGTGATCAAAGTTGTTGTATCCTCTACCAGCGCCAGGGCCCGGACCATAGCCGTATGGATCATAAGGTGGATATGGCTCTTTTGGCACCACCAGTGCTGCGATGAAGTAGATTAACAACGACGTGCCGCCAGTTACGAAGATACTGATGACGAAGATGATACGCAGCAAGGTTGAATCCATGCCGATCGACTCGGATATCCCGCCACATAATCCTGTCAGCATCCGGTCACGCGTTGAGCGATATAATTTGCTCATGTGCTTACTCCTTTCGTTTACTTGTATCCTCTTACGTGATCAGCACCATAAGTGTATGGATCAGCGTGATAGGGTTCTTTTGGCACTACCAATGCAGCGATGAAGTAGATCAGCAATGATGTACCCCCCGTAGCGAAAATACTGATGAAGAAAATGATACGCAGCAGCGTGGAACTAAATCCAAGATTTTCAGAGATGCCGCCGATCAAACCTGTCAGCATTCGATTGCGCGATGAGCGGTAAAGTTTATTCATGTGTCTACTCCTTTCTGTCATTGTTCAGCTTTTGTTTCAGCCGTTCCAGTTCCTTGTCCAGCGTAGAGGATGACATGGTGCCAGACGTTCCTGACCCATCCTGACTCATCCGCCGCAAATCCCGGAGACTCTGTGCCTCATATTCGAGATCCGAAACCTGATCGTCCAGTCGGTTGAACATACGGGGTACATTCTGACCGTTGTAGTGACCTCTCTGATTCATTCGTTGCTGTAACTGAATCGTCTGCATACGAGCGTAGTAATATTGGCGTTTGCTGTATACATTTTGATACTCCACTTTCAGTTGGTCGATCTGTTCGTCCAGTTCCTGTAAAGCCGCATTGCTTTGTGCGTACAATTCATTATATTGTTCCATTTTTTCCTCATGGAGAATTTTCTCCTGCAAAGCAAGTTTCGCTAAGTGCTCCTCGCCTGCTTTCAGAGCCATGGAAGCTTGTTCTTCCCGTTTGTGTACCATACCTGCGGCCTGATCGGCTTGTTGTTTCATTTGTCTGGTATGGCTAGCATATTGATGACGAAGCTTCTCGGCTTCACCGATGTCTTGGCGGGTCGAGACCAGAAACTGATCAATCAGTTTGACTGGATCCTGACTTTGCTCCAGATGTTCGTTTAAAGTAGCTACGGTAATATCCCGCATTCGACGAAATACACTCATTTTGTTCTGTCCTCCTTTTCAAGATCGTGAAAGCTTAGTAACGGCCACGACGACTGCGATTATTACTCAACATGGAGAATCCGAAGATGATTAACCCGATCGCGATGATCGGTCCGATCAGCCAGGCCAGTTTACCCAGCAATGAGAGGATACCGATGAAGAGAACAATCCATCCAAGCAGTACATTTCCTCGTTTAACTCCGTAGTATCCAAGTGCAATCATCAGGATCGGAATCAGATAACCCATTAAATGTCCCAGTAGAGGAGTTAACTTTCCGAAGAGGAGGAGTGCACCCAATGCAATCAGTACAATCGCCCAGCCATTTCCTTTATTCCATCTCATAATTGTTGTTCACCACCCTTTCGGTTCATTAATTTTGGTATGTGTGTTTGTTTGTTCATTTGTTTCTTGTTTAACCTTATGTCCTTATTCTAGGGGAAACGGCGACTTTTCAAAACAGACCGTGGACGGTTTTTCATCCTAGACTCAGGTCGGGGATCGGGTTGGACCTTTGACTGTCCCTGGATCAGACCATTGACCACTGTACCGAGTAACAGCCTTAGATATCCCTTATTGCCCTTCTTCAACGCCGATTCCCCAGTGTGAATATGACGTCCATACCTCTTATCTACGTTCTCCCCCGACTGACGTTTCCCAATATGCCTTCCATTAAAGCTATAACGACTTCTAATATGATTTAGACGATTACATAATCTTAATTTCCACATGAATTTTTATTACTTTTTTATCCAAATAAACAAAATTTAGATTGTTCTACATGTAAGCGTTTACTAAAATAGAAAGTGTTACTAATCCAAAAGTCAGGAGTGGACCTGTGCGATCATTCAGCTATCTACATAAAATGATAGTCTTCGGAATCTTGTTAAGTACCCTGCCCATTCTGTTGACGGGAATCGCCGCTTTTATCTATTCTTCAAAACAATCAGAGCTGCATCGTGCTCAAGCCAATAAACAATTGCTAATCCAAATGCAAACCAATGTGGAGCACAAACTTGCAACCGTAAGCTATATGCTCGATCAGGCCGTTCGGTCACCGGACACGCTCCGTTCGCTAACTTCATCATCATCGATCCAAGACACTGGGCCTTTGTTTGCTGAGAAGCTACAGAACGAATTTAATAATATGAGATCATGGGAGCCTCTAATGGATATTACGCTCGTTAATCAGACCCAGGATTGGCTCATCGATCATGCTGGCCTGTACCTGAATACTGATTTTCCAATGGCGCTGCCTATGAAAGACTTATTATCAAACACACTCACATCCGGTTGGCAGCTTACACCATCATCTGTGTTTAACAATAATGAGCGCCCAGTGAACTCAGGCTGCATCTACCATATTGCACTCGCCAGATCGATACCCGATGTAAATGTTTCTTCTGACGCTGCCCTGATTGCGGGAATTCCTGCATGTTCACTGCAAAAACCACTGGAAGAGGATTCACCGGGCAGCTCTACAGCCGGACTAATCATTTTGAATCGTGAACATCGCATCATGGTCCACCCTGATCCCGAATATATTGGTCAGCCATTGGCTGCAGCAGGAATAAAAGATAGCGAATCGGGTTCCAATTTTAGCGAGTTGTTATCTATCCGTGGATTTGCTGCCTCTTCAGGGCAACGGGAGGTACGTATTGCAGATACCCGTTACTCGCTGTCCTATACGCATTCTTCTCTAAAAGGGTGGACATATATTCTCATTTCGCCTACGAATATTCTTACTCATGAGTATGTTCAGATTGGGCTGCACACCATGTATATCAGTGTCGCTATGCTACTGCTTTCACTTTTGGTCTCATGGGCAGGCTCGAGAAGAATGGTTATACCCATACGGAGGCTGCTTGTACAACTTGGTGATAAACGCTTATTCAGAGGTAACTTGGAAACCAATTCTACGCTTCATATGGATGAATTTGAGCAAATCAGAGCTGGCGTTTCACAGCTATCTGCTTCTCAATCCCAGCTTGAAAGCAAATTGAATCAATATAAGTTGCAGATCCGCACTCATTTTCTAATCAACCTGCTACTGGGCAAAAATGCTCCATCCACTCTTCATGACACACTCAGAGAGAATGGTTATGGTTCACAGCTTCAAGAGTGGCAACAAATAGCCGTCATTGCAGTTCAGGCTGATCTTATGAATCACACCAAATACCATGCCAAGGATCGTGATCTGTTGCTATTTGCCGTTCAGAACATACTGGAGGAGAGTGTTTATGCCGAACAACAGTTACTTCCTATAGTATATGATCAGGCTGTCGTTACCATTATCGGTACCTCTGAGCAAGATCATGTTCGTTTTTCACAACATCTGCATACGTTAACGGAACAACTACAACATCAGATCAGTGAGATCCTTAGTCTCCAAGTAAGCATTGGCTTCAGTCAGCCTCACGCCTCGCTATTTCAGATCCCGCAAGCTTATACGGAGGCCCGTGAAGCGCTCAAGCATCGAATGAAACTGGGAGCAGGCATCATCTTTCAATTTGAGGCGATTGATAATCGTACATCCCATTGGGCACTGCCATATCCCGAATCACTGGAGTATACGCTGATACAGGCCATCCAAAATGCCGATGCAGCCCAAGCCTCATCTCATCTCCATCAGTTGCTTGAAGTGCTGTTCGGCATGGAGTGTACACCGGAAGAATATCAGGTAGCATTTACCCGATTGTTAACACATATTTTGCAGATGATGCAGGAATCCGGTATACGACTGGGACAGATCTCCAAAGGCCATGGATCTATTTTCAATGAACTTCATGCTCTACAGTATGCAGCTGAGGTTGAGCAATGGTTTCACAATCATATCATCATACCGATCATTCTCATTCTGAAGGAAAGACAGTACGCCCAATATCAGCACATATCCGAGAAAATGATTGCCATCATTCAACAAGAATACGATAAAGATCTGACGTTGGAGGAATGCGCATCCAGACTTCATTACAATGCGAACTATCTGAGTAGTGTGTTCCGCAAAGAGACAGGCTGTGCATTCAGTGAGTATCTGACGAAGTACCGCTTTAGTATAGCTAAAAAGTGGCTCGACGAAAGCGAGCTAACGGTCAAGGATATCGCCGCACGGCTTCGTTATAACAACCCGCAGAACTTTATCCGTTCTTTTCGAAAATGGGAAGGGATTACGCCTGGACAGTATAGGGAGCGTAAGCAGAAGCCTGATCTATCCATAAAACAGTAAGCGGCTCTTTTGGGGATAAAGTACGAGGGTTATAACTATTTCTATCTATAGAAGAACGTTTGTTATTTAGTCAAAGAATAAGTTTTTTGTATCTGACCATAAAAAAGGGAGCAGTTTAACTGCTCCCTTTGCTCCCCTAACACTTCATCTAAATTAATATTACTACTGAAACAGGTCTACTGTTTTCTTGGACGTACCACTTTCATGTTCGGTTGCTCCAGTTGAATCAGAATTTTACCAAACTTCCCTCCGCGTGAAAATGTAACCACACCATCCTTGTAAGTGTCTCTGATATATTGTTCAGCCAGGGCAAGCGAACCCTCATCCGTTGGTAGTTCGTGCGTAGTAAGCCATTCCTGAAGCTTATCGACGACTTCCTCAACAGGTATCTCAATGAAACTTGTTTCTTTAGTGATTAAGGTGGTGTAAGAATAATCTTTCAAGTACAGCAGCTGTTGTATATACCCCATATCTCCCGCGTTGTATGATGGATAGACACCTAGTACCTCTTTAAGCTCATCTATTAGTGTGTGCTCTCTCGGTCCAGCTATCGTGCTGATATAGACATACTTTCGGGCAGTGCTGATGGCCTGTTCAATCGTTTCCCAATTCGACATTGCCGGGCACATGGATGCAAATGCAAAATCATATTTCTTCTCCCAACCCTTATCCTGAATCGATATGTCCTCGAATCGTTCCGAAACAATATCAATACTGGATGTAAGGGATACAGGAATTGTCTCCTTCATTAATGAAACTAAAAGTTCAGAGGGCTCTACAGCTGTAACGTTCGCTCCTTTGGTTGCAAAAAGAATTGTAAAGATGCCTGATGCTGCCCCAATGTCTAATATCGATACCCCGTCAAAACTCACTCCCTGATTTTCAATCCAGCCTATGATGCGTTCGGATCGCTTCTTTCCCTCTTCAGTAAACGACTGTTGATGATATTCTCTAGCCCATCGTTCAAATGCTGCTGTCGCGTCAAACGCCGTGCTCTTCATATTGTATTTTGAAGTTGTGGACTGATTCCTCCACGCTTCTTCCCATACAGATAGATCAAATAGAATTTCAGAATGCTTGGATACATGTTTTTCTTCAGACATGTTGCTTCACTCCATTTCTTTTATAAAATATAATTTCGAAAAAAGGATATTATTTTGTTTTGATAAGCATCTTTTATATGAATTTAAAAGAGCTACAATATCCATAATTAAACGAGGCAATATTAGAGACTTTATATATCTACAATATACTCATTCAAGTTATGAGTCAATACGTAAACAAAAGTAATTCCATCTCCTTCTATAAGCCATAATCCAAGTGCAGAGATTAGGGATTGCAATTGAGTAATTGCACAGCATCTGATAGATTGCCAGCTTACAGGTAAAGCGGTACTTACAGTTTAGAGATACCAGAATGTCATTTGCCCAAGCACATCATGTTGGATTCCCTTGCAGTAATGGTGTTGTGGTGACCTACGAAATCCATTCAGGAGCCTTGTTGCTTAACTGCCGTACTTCATCTTTTAATCCACTAAATAAAAAAAGCTCATTAGATTTTGCATCTAATGAGCTTTTCCTTACTTGCTTGAATACCGGCGAGAGGACTCGAACCTCCACGGTTTCCCACTCGATTTTGAGTCGAGCGCGTCTGCCATTCCGCCACGCCGGCATATCATATTTTTACAAAAAATATACTGGAGGCGCCACCCAGATTCGAACTGGGGATAAAGCTTTTGCAGAGCTGTGCCTTACCACTTGGCTATGGCGCCATATTTTGGAGCGGACGACGGGAATCGAACCCGCGACCCTCGCCTTGGCAAGGCGATGCTCTACCGCTGAGCCACGTCCGCATAATGGCTGGGGATATAGGATTTGAACCTATGCATGACGGAGTCAAAGTCCGTTGCCTTACCGCTTGGCTAATCCCCAAAAAAAACAAAGGGGCGATCGAGGGGAATTGAACCCCCGAATGCCGGATCCACAAACCGGTGCGTTAACCACTTCGCCACGATCGCCATAATACAATATGTTCTTAAAAGTTAATTGGCAGGGGCAGCAGGAATTGAACCCACACCAACGGTTTTGGAGACCGTTGTTCTACCTTTAAACTATGCCCCTAAAAACTGGTGGAGGATGATGGATTCGAACCACCGAACCCGTACGGGAGCAGATTTACAGTCTGATGCGTTTGGCCACTTCGCTAATCCTCCATAAGTGGTGCCGGCGAGAGGACTTGAACCCCCAACCTACTGATTACAAGTCAGTTGCTCTACCAGTTGAGCTACACCGGCGTATTAAGTTGTAATAAATGGTGGCTCGGGACGGAATCGAACCGCCGACACGAGGATTTTCAGTCCTCTGCTCTACCGACTGAGCTACCGAGCCAAAATAAAGTTTAATCCTGAAACGTTGCACTTTATCTAGGGCGTTCGGTGCCATATAGCAGATTTAGTGAACAGCTTCCTCATGTAAAGATTAAATGGCGGAACCGACGGGATTCGAACCCGCGATCTCCTGCGTGACAGGCAGGCATGTTAGGCCAACTACACCACGGTTCCAGATCACTTTCTTGAAAGAAAGAACAATTGCGGGGGCAGGATTTGAACCTGCGGCCTTCGGGTTATGAGCCCGACGAGCTACCGGGCTGCTCCACCCCGCGTCGTTATAAAAGTTATATGGTGGAGGCTGAGGGGTTCGAACCCCCGACCCTCTGCTTGTAAGGCAGATGCTCTCCCAGCTGAGCTAAGCCTCCGAACAACACATTTATGATCTTATCATAAAACTGCTGTGAAAATCAACTTCTTTTTTGAAGTTAAATATGACCCGTAGGGGATTCGAACCCCTGTTACCTCCGTGAAAGGGAGGTGTCTTAACCCCTTGACCAACGGGCCTTACTATGGCGGAGAGAGAGGGATTCGAACCCTCGAGACGCTTGTGGCGCCTACACGATTTCCAATCGTGCTCCTTCGGCCAACTCGGACACCTCTCCATATGGCTCCCCGAACAGGGCTCGAACCTGTGACAACTCGATTAACAGTCGAGTGCTCTACCAACTGAGCTATCAGGGAATATGCTTCAGAGATTATTCTCTGAAAACTAGATCCGAAACGAAATTTGCGACTTACAACCTGCATATCTTGGATAAGCCCTCGACCGATTAGTACTGGTCAGCTCCATGCATTGCTGCACTTCCACCCCCAGCCTATCTACCTCGTCGTCTTCAAGGGGTCTTACATACTGGGAAATCTCATCTTGAGGGGGGCTTCACGCTTAGATGCTTTCAGCGCTTATCCCTTCCGTACATAGCTACCCAGCGGTGCTCCTGGCGGAACAACTGGTACACCAGCGGTACGTCCATCCCGGTCCTCTCGTACTAAGGACAGCTCCTCTCAAATTTCCTACGCCCACGACAGATAGGGACCGAACTGTCTCACGACGTTCTGAACCCAGCTCGCGTACCGCTTTAATGGGCGAACAGCCCAACCCTTGGGACCTACTTCAGCCCCAGGATGCGATGAGCCGACATCGAGGTGCCAAACCTCCCCGTCGATGTGGACTCTTGGGGGAGATAAGCCTGTTATCCCCAGGGTAGCTTTTATCCGTTGAGCGATGGCCCTTCCATGCGGTACCACCGGATCACTAAGCCCGACTTTCGTCCCTGCTCGACTTGTAGGTCTCGCAGTCAAGCTCCCTTATGCCTTTGCACTCTTCGAATGATTTCCAACCATTCTGAGGGAACCTTTGGGCGCCTCCGTTACTCTTTAGGAGGCGACCGCCCCAGTCAAACTGCCCACCTGACACTGTCCCCGCACCGGATTACGGTACCAGGTTAGAACCTAGATACGATCAGGGTGGTATCCCAACGGTGCCTCCACGCAAGCTGGCGCTCACGCTTCAAAGGCTCCCACCTATCCTGTACAGATCGTACCCAAATTCAATATCAAGCTGCAGTAAAGCTCCATGGGGTCTTTCCGTCTTGTCGCGGGTAACCTGCATCTTCACAGGTATTAAAATTTCACCGGATCTCTCGTTGAGACAGCGCCCAAGTCGTTACGCCATTCGTGCGGGTCAGAATTTACCTGACAAGGAATTTCGCTACCTTAGGACCGTTATAGTTACGGCCGCCGTTTACTGGGGCTTCGGTTCACAGCTTCGGATTGCTCCTAACCGCTCCCCTTAACCTTCCAGCACCGGGCAGGCGTCAGCCCGTATACTTCGCCTTACGGCTTCGCACAGACCTGTGTTTTTGCTAAACAGTCGCTTGGGCCTTTTCACTGCGGCCCCCTCGTGCTATTCACACTACCGGGGCACCCCTTCTCCCGAAGTTACGGGGTCATTTTGCCGAGTTCCTTAACGAGAGTTCTTCCGCGCGCCTTAGAATTCTCTTCTCGCCTACCTGTGTCGGTTTGCGGTACGGGCACCATCACCTGGCTAGAGGCTTTTCTTGGCAGTGTGAGATCATGACCTTCGCTACTATAATTTTCGCTCCCCATCACAGTCCAGCCTTACGATGTGCGGATTTGCCTACACATCAGCCTCACTGCTTAGACGGACATCCATCAGTCCGCGTCACTACCCTGCTGCGTCCCCCCATTGCTCATAACGGCTTACGGTGGTACAGGAATTTCGACCTGTTGTCCTTCGACTACGCCTTTCGGCCTCGCCTTAGGTCCCGACTTACCCTGAGCGGACGAGCCTTCCTCAGGAACCCTTAGGCTTTCGGCGGATCAGATTCTCACTGATCTTTTCGTTACTCATACCGGCATTCTCACTTGTATAATGTCCAGCGCTCCTTACGGTACACCTTCAACCCTTATACAACGCTCCCCTACCCCTGATGCAAGCATCAAGCCATAGCTTCGGTGGTGTGTTTAGCCCCGTTACATTTTCGGCGCAGAGTCACTCGACCAGTGAGCTATTACGCACTCTTTCAATGGTGGCTGCTTCTAAGCCAACATCCTGGTTGTCTGTGCAACTCCACATCCTTTCCCACTTAACACACACTTGGGGACCTTAGCTGATGGTCTGGGCTGTTTCCCTTTTGACAATGGATCTTAGCACTCACTGTCTGACTCCCGGAAGTAAGTCTATGGCATTCGGAGTTTGACTGAGCTTGGTAACCCTTGCGGGCCCCGCACCCAATCAGTGCTCTACCTCCACGACTCTGTTTTCCGAGGCTAGCCCTAAAGCTATTTCGGGGAGAACCAGCTATCTCCGAGTTCGATTGGAATTTCTCCGCTACCCCCACCTCATCCCCGCACTTTTCAACGTGCGTGGGTTCGGGCCTCCAGTGCGTGTTACCGCACCTTCACCCTGGACAGGGGTAGATCACCCGGTTTCGGGTCTACGTCCACGTACTACATCGCCCTATTCAGACTCGCTTTCGCTGCGGCTCCGGCTCTTCACCTTAACCTTGCACGGGAACGTAACTCGCCGGTTCATTCTACAAAAGGCACGCCATCACCCCTAAAACGGGCTCTGACTTTTTGTAAGCACACGGTTTCAGGTTCTATTTCACTCCCCTTCCGGGGTGCTTTTCACCTTTCCCTCACGGTACTGCTTCACTATCGGTCGCTAGGAAGTATTTAGCCTTGGCAGATGGTCCTGCCGGATTCATACGGGGTTTCACGTGCCCCGCACTACTCGGGATACATCTCGGAGAGAGCAGGCTTTCAACTACAGGGCTTTTACCTTCTTTGGCGGGCCTTTCCAGACCTCTTCGTTTAACCGGCTCCTTTGTAACTCCATGTGAGATGTCCCACAACCCCAAAGAGCAAGCTCTCTGGTTTGGGCTTCTCCGCGTTCGCTCGCCGCTACTGACGGAATCACTATTGTTTTCTCTTCCTCAGGGTACTTAGATGTTTCAGTTCCCCTGGTATGCCTCTACATAACCTATGTATTCAGTTATGAGTAACTGGAAATTACCCCAGCTGGGTTTCCCCATTCGGACACCCCCGGATCAAAGCTTGCTTACAGCTCCCCGAGGCAGTTTCGTTGTTCGCCACGTCCTTCATCGGCTCCTAGCGCCTAGGCATCCTCCGTGTGCTCTTAGTAGCTTAACCAGTTGCTCCGGTTTCGATGGCGCGCCCCGCTTGTTTTGGACTACGTCCAAAGCCAAAAGTCGCTTCCCATTCGATACCATCGCAATAGCAGTCTACCTTATAAACACTTCACTTGTTTACACAAGATCAGCTTAAAGGAATGTTCTAAATCGCAAAATTTCGTTTCGATATCTAGTTTTCAAAGAACAAGCTCCATGCAAAAGCAAGCTGTTTGAGAGTTTGAGCTCTCAAAACTGAGCAACGAGTGAGTAACTAGCCGACCTGGCTAGATTTTGTATTTGAATGTTTCCGTTACAAGAAACGATTCTCCATAGAAAGGAGGTGATCCAGCCGCACCTTCCGATACGGCTACCTTGTTACGACTTCACCCCAATCATCTATCCCACCTTCGGCGGCTGGCTCCTTGCGGTTACCCCACCGACTTCGGGTGTTATAAACTCTCGTGGTGTGACGGGCGGTGTGTACAAGACCCGGGAACGTATTCACCGCGGCATGCTGATCCGCGATTACTAGCAATTCCGACTTCATGCAGGCGAGTTGCAGCCTGCAATCCGAACTGAGACCGGCTTTTTAGGATTCGTTCCACCTCGCGGCTTCACAGCCCGTTGTACCGGCCATTGTAGTACGTGTGTAGCCCAGGTCATAAGGGGCATGATGATTTGACGTCATCCCCACCTTCCTCCGGTTTGTCACCGGCAGTCACCTTAGAGTGCCCATCCGAAATGCTGGCAACTAAGATCAAGGGTTGCGCTCGTTGCGGGACTTAACCCAACATCTCACGACACGAGCTGACGACAACCATGCACCACCTGTCTCCTCTGTCCCGAAGGAAAGGTACATCTCTGTACCGGTCAGAGGGATGTCAAGACCTGGTAAGGTTCTTCGCGTTGCTTCGAATTAAACCACATACTCCACTGCTTGTGCGGGTCCCCGTCAATTCCTTTGAGTTTCAGTCTTGCGACCGTACTCCCCAGGCGGAGTGCTTAATGTGTTAACTTCGGCACCAAGGGTATCGAAACCCCTAACACCTAGCACTCATCGTTTACGGCGTGGACTACCAGGGTATCTAATCCTGTTTGCTCCCCACGCTTTCGCGCCTCAGCGTCAGTTACAGCCCAGAGAGTCGCCTTCGCCACTGGTGTTCCTCCACATATCTACGCATTTCACCGCTACACGTGGAATTCCACTCTCCTCTTCTGCACTCAAGTCACCCAGTTTCCAGTGCGATCCGGGGTTGAGCCCCGGGATTAAACACCAGACTTAAATGACCGCCTGCGCGCGCTTTACGCCCAATAATTCCGGACAACGCTTGCCCCCTACGTATTACCGCGGCTGCTGGCACGTAGTTAGCCGGGGCTTTCTTCTCAGGTACCGTCACCTTGAGAGCAGTTACTCTCCCAAGCGTTCTTCCCTGGCAACAGAGCTTTACGATCCGAAAACCTTCATCACTCACGCGGCATTGCTCCGTCAGGCTTTCGCCCATTGCGGAAGATTCCCTACTGCTGCCTCCCGTAGGAGTCTGGGCCGTGTCTCAGTCCCAGTGTGGCCGATCACCCTCTCAGGTCGGCTACGCATCGTCGCCTTGGTGAGCCATTACCCCACCAACTAGCTAATGCGCCGCAGGCCCATCCCCAAGTGACAGATTGCTCCGTCTTTCCAGTTTCCTTCAGGAGAAGAAAACAACTATTCGGTATTAGCTACCGTTTCCGGTAGTTGTCCCAAGCTTGAGGGCAGGTTGCCTACGTGTTACTCACCCGTCCGCCGCTAACCATCAGAGAAGCAAGCTTCTCATCAAGTCCGCTCGACTTGCATGTATTAGGCATGCCGCCAGCGTTCGTCCTGAGCCAGGATCAAACTCTCCAATAAAGTATTGAAAAGAGCGATAAGCTCATTTTGAAACTGACGAGATTAAAAATCTCATTTATTTTGCTTTGAAAGCATACAGCCCGAAGGCTTGTACCGATTTCTCAGCGTCGATCTTGCAAGCAAGATCGTTACTCACTCGTTGTTCAGTTTTCAAAGATCAAACTCGATTTGTGTTACTCTTTTTCGTCTCAACCGTTTTTTCGGCGGCGACTTAAATAATGTATCACATTTCGTTTATTTTCGTCAAGAACTTTTTTTAATTTCTTTTTTGAAGCTTTTAGTTCTTCACTAATTCCCTATGCAGAATTTATCATTTGTTGACGATAAGCTCGTTTGAGGAACGAAATATAATGTATCATATTTCCTGAATAAGAGTCAACCTCTTTTTATAAATTATTAAACAAACAAAAAAGGAAGGTTTCCCCTCCCACTTTATAATCCATATAACGTCAGGCTTCACGAATAATTAGGCCTCAATCCAATAGCGGATTTCTCGTCCATC
Organism: Paenibacillus sp. E222; assembly: GCF_013401555.1. NCBI lineage: Bacteria > Bacillati > Bacillota > Bacilli > Caryophanales > Paenibacillaceae > Paenibacillus > Paenibacillus sp. E222. Next base: position 2,394,897 of record NZ_CP058552.1, on the reverse strand, counting down.
TCCTCCTATAAAGGATGGCCACCCTGCCGATTCTTTTACTATAGAACGAAACACCAGCTTACGAAGGATAAGCGGTAAATCCTCCCGTACAAATCTCAACTGTGGATGATGGACAAGTTCATCCATACCCCACGGCTCCCTTCGACTTCCCAGCACACGCAGAAGCAAGCCGGAACAATCACTCATTTTGGACATCACTGAGAATTCACAAGCAAGCAGCACAAGCTCGACTCTCTGTTCCAGCGTCTCCGAGCTTACTGTAAGTTCCTGATAGAGCTTCCACAAGGCGCGATCCAAACTCTGCACATGTGTCCAGACGGCATGATCCGGGTATATACCCTGTTCAATAAGTACAATTCTAGCCCAGTTCCCCAGAGCTTCTAGCACATTGTAATAGGCATCAACAACATGGCCCTCTTGAATGTAACGTTTGGCTTCCACATACATTCTCAAAAAACTGGCGAATTCATGCAGCAGCTTTTGCTCACGTAATTCGGTTCCAAAAGCAGATAGTTCCTCTCGCAAAGCGCTCAAAGCGTTATCCGCTTCCCAAATGATCTCACCTTCAATCAGGCACTGCATGATGTTATTGTTATCCCCCGTAATTACACTGCACTGCAGCTCATGACGGCTGACATAGATCATTTGATAACGAAGATCACCATATTTGTAGTGTCCAACCTTGGATATCAACTGGTCGGTATTATGAACAACAAGTACGAGCAATTCAAAATCCTGGATTAGGGAGCCGTGGAATCGATCTCCCGGGTGGGAATAAGCGATAGCCCCAACTGCCCCTGTCTCTTCCGACTGTTCGGACAAAAAAGCAAGGTTCTTTAGTTCCACGATTCCCTCCATACAATTCATGGCAGATAAGCGCCAAGTCAGTTATAATGTAATTCTACATGCAGACTGAAGTTTCCTTCTTATCCAGGTCCGATACTACTCATACGATAGGAGCATTTTTCATGATTTTTAAATCAGCAAAAATTAATGCTTTTCGCACTTGGGGACTACTACTGACCATGCTAGGCATGGGCCTAATGGTACTGGGAACTGCCGGAATTGTGTTCTGGGGACACGCGGGCAAAGTATTTGCCGCTGTGGGACTCGTCATCGGCCTGATTGCCATGATGGCTAGTCTGGCCATTTATTTCTGGGCTGGTATGCTTTCCACAAGCGCAGTACAAGTAGACTGTCCGGAATGTGGCAAGTTAACCAAAATGCTCGGCAAGACGGATCGTTGTATGTTCTGTCATACCATCCTTACCCTGGACCCTAATCAAGCCAATACAACCAGTTCACAACTGAAAGCGCATTCCACACCTCAATCCCCTTCCCCTTCCGACACAGATCATGGCATAAGTTCCAACAGCTAGAGATGTACTTCATCAAAGCCCAGAGACAGAAAAAAGGCCCGGTATCTTCACCGGACCTTTTTTGAATTTCAGAAAGACTTTTAAAAATTTATTAATATATAAGTTCAATAAGCTATTTCATGTTTATTTCATTTCGAATATCCTGCCTGTTTTAGCGTTTCCCATGCCGATGCATCAGCGAAGCTTCGATTCCATGCAGCTACTCCACCCAATTTCAACGAAGCAACCAAATCAACGCGTGCCTGAAGCGAAACGGCGTCTTCTATCCAAATTTTCTTGGTGGCCCCATCCTCCGAATATTCCACATAATTCTGTCCGCTTTGTTTATCCAGAACAGGTTTGAGTTTCTTTTCCTTGATCAGGTCTGTTACAGTGCTCATACCTACCGCTTTGGAAGACACTTTCACTTCGCCTTGATCATTAGTCTCTTCCGTCCAAATTCGAGTATATAGCGGCACAGCCATAATCAACTTGTTCGAAGGTACTTCATCCTCTTCCAGGATCCGTCTCATAGAAGACTCGGTCCAAGGAAGCGAGGCAACCGAACCGGCTTTTGGACTCGCAGCCCAATGCTCGTCATACGCCATAACGACAATATAATCGGCAAAAGAGCCTAACGAGCGACGATCCAGAAAAGCGGACCACATCTCGCTGTTCGATTTCGGTGTTACATCAACCGAGAGCATCAAGCCATGAATGCGTGCCATCGCTTTGATTTCGCGAACAAATTGAGTGATATTCGGTCCATCGTCTGTATAGACGTTCTCAAAGTCAATGTTAATGCCGTCCAAATGATAAGTCTGTGCATACTCCAGCATCTGCTCAATAATATGCGTACGTGTCTCATATGAGGCGACGGCTTCTTTCGTAATATCCGGATCAAAGCTGTTATCCATCAGACCCCACACTTCCATGCCGGAACGGTGAGCCCAGTTGACGTATGCTTTATCCCCTTTGCTTTTTACGTTACCTTGTCCATCTGTAATATGGAACCATGTGGGGCTGACCACATTGACTCCAGGCATCTTGCCGATTGAAGACACATCAGGCTGTCGATTGTATACAGCTTCCCAAACCAGATTGACCGGTTTATTCTGCCACTTTCTCTCCGCCGCAGTCAGGGTGAATTTGGGCTTGTCCAGTTTCTTTTTCTCCGTAAGAGTGACATACTTATTAGCCACATAACCGGCATACCCATTATCCAACTGAACGAAGCTCTGGTCATCACCAGTCTGCCATACCCTTACTCGTGCGTCCTGCTCCATATCAGCAATGATGGGAGAAGATTCTCCCCCACGCTTGTACAACGGAACCGTTTTGTCCGCCTTGGAAGACAAAGTATTAATCTCCGCATACTGAATGGTGTCACCTCCACGCATCAGCAGCACCGCACCCGTTGTAGCATCTTCCTGTATAGCGATCCCATATACTTCTTTCAATGGTTTGAGCGGAATATAAGCTTCTCCCCCAACCACCTCAGGTTTAACCGTCATGGGATAATCCCGATGATTAAGTTCCGCCTTCGTACTGCCTTCCTTCATATGGAGTACTCGCTGCGGTGTTGCAATAATGATATCACCTGTGTCAGCTTCATAACGTATTCCGGGATCGATCGCCTCTTGCAGCACCGATACGGGCAATTTAAGCTGATCTCCCGTTCCTGACGCCTCGCCGTCCATCAATTGTCCGTCCACAAAAATAGGTTGATTCATACCAATCCAGTCGGGGTCTTCATGAATCTGATTAAGCCAAACATTCGTTATTAGCCAATAAGCCCCGCCTGCAACAACACAGGCAGCCAAAAATCCAGGCCAGAATGAACGACGCTTCTGACGTGTATATCTGCTTTTTCTACTCAAACGTCTACCTCCGTTAATCATGCTGAATCATGAAATATCTAACCTGCTAAGACTATATACATTCTATCGTCCTAAAAACAAAAAACGTGAAGAATCCAAACTGAATTCTACACGTTAATATTGTAATTCAACTCTCTTAATCCCTGCAACTTTTACATACGCCATAAACTTCCAATCGGTGACCATGTACTTCAAATCCTGTACTTGACTCCGCCTGGAGCTCAACGCTTTTTAGCGAAGGATAACTAAAATCTTCAATCTTGCCGCATTTATCACAGATAACATGGTAATGATCCGTCACATTGGCATCGAAGCGACTTGAGTTATCTCCGTATGTCAACTCCCGGACCATGCCCGCTTCCAGAAACATCTTCAAATTGTTATATACAGTCGCCACGCTCATACTGGGAAACTGGGGTTCAAGCGCACGGTAAATTTCATCGGCTGTCGGATGCCCCATGGATTCCATCAGATAGTTCAATATGGCATGACGCTGGGGTGTAATACGGACACCGGTCGTTTTCAGATGCTCCAACGCATGTTGGACACGTGTTGCCATAAAACCCACCGCCTTACCTTTCATTACTCTGCAGAGACAAAATGTATGATTACATGTTTCTCTCATTCAGAGTTGATCTTGGCTGGAACAACGTGTTTACATTATTCCTGCCATGTAACCTTGCCAGTTTATATTTATTGTACGGCGATTGCAAGTTTATTGTCAACGCGCCAGTCACTGAACTTCGGACGTTTCATCTTGGGAATTCTGTCCGTCTTCGGTCATTTGTTCCAAGTTATCGTCTGTACCTTCCGAATCCAGTGAATTCGTTCCAACAGGAGGCACTACAGGATTACGATCAATCGTGAGGTCGCTGTTTCCCTCAACTTTGACCGTATACTCTCCTTCACCAAGCTGGCCTTCAATCGTTTTATTCTTCACTTTAAACGGCAGATCCGTTTGCAGATCTCCATAACTGCTGGAACCACTGAGGCTATAATCCCCCCGCTCCGGAATCAAAATGTTAATAGCCCCTACAGCGCTATAAACGTCCCAGTCACCGCCTACTTTGGCGGATACAATACTTATGCTGCCATTGAGGGATTGAGCTTTGACTGCCAAACTTGCGCCGTCTACATTGATATTTCCGTTTCGGGTATCCGCTGTGATCTCTCCAACAGAGTCCGTGATGCTGATACTTCCGACTTGCGTGGTCAGGTTCACATTTCCAGAAACCCCGCGAGCCTTCATGTCCCCTCGATTACTGTTCAAGTCCACATTTCCGATCGCATTTGCCACAACGACATCACCATTCAGCGTTTTACCTGAAATATCACCCACGGCATTCGTAATTCGTATACGTCCATTTCCGGTCTCAGCCAAAATGGTACTGATGGCCTCCGGACGATTCAACAATATGGCTCCATTGGACGTTCGAATATCGAGATTAAAACGACGATCATCCGGGATCGTTATGGTGATATTCATCCGCGGCTGTGTTTTCTCGTTCTCTCCATACGTTTTGCCTGTAGTCTTGATATGAATCACTTTTGTCCCGTCTGCCTCAACAAAGGAAGCGTCCGCCACTGCTTTGGCCTGCACTTCAGTTGTCTGATCCACCCAAACTACCGTGCGCACCTCAATCTCTTCCGTGTCCCCCCGCTGTACCGAGATATCCCCGTTCACTCCCTCAACAACGAGGTCCGATGTATCCATACCTACAGGCACCCGAATCGTGCCCTTATCTTCCATATATCCTGCTGCCTGACTATAGTCCATGGATGCCGCTCCCAGATTAAGACTCACCCGGTTCCACAAATGCATGTAATGATCCTGCTCTGTGACGATAAATACTGAAGCCGTCAGTAAAAGAGACGTCAGGATGCCTTTCGCATCGGGTCTGAAGCGCATTTTCATTTTCTCACCTTGGTTGTCTGAAGCTGCATTCCCTCTTCCACGTGTCACTAAAAACAACAGTATGTATTCCACACCTAACACAACGAGCAAGAGGGGCCACCAATCGACCATCTCATATACATAGTCCGTTCCCCACCGTTTATCCAAAATCAACAGCACACCGACAGCTACGATTAAGGCGGCAGCCGTATAGCGGCCGACCCGGACTTTACGGTTCATGGCTATCCCTCCTTGAATAGTTTGCACTAGATTTTCTTCTTGCGAAGCATGACCCAGATTTCCCGTCCGAAAACGATAAGTCCTCCTGCGATCATCAGAACAGCAAAAGTATATCCACCATACACAGCGATTAGCTCTTTAAACCAACGCGGTTTGCGAAAGAACAATACCAGCAGCGATCCTCCTACAATCAGAAGCAATCCAAACGAAATGCCCCTCTCCCACACCATCATAGCTTCCCTTGCAGAACGTTCGCTAGGGATGGGCTTGTCCGAGGTGTTGTAGGTGACCGCTCTTCTCCTGCGCATCATCACCCAGTCCGCAGATTGCAATACGTCGAATACATTGTAAAAGTAAATTACCGGAATAAACAACGCCAGCAGGATAAGCAATGGTACATTAATCTGTATTCCAATCGTTGAGAAATACAAGAGTGCTGACAGATCCAAAAGCACAAGCATCATGAATGTCAGACCTCTCATGTATAATCGGAGATAAATATGACCTAGACCCGGAATAACCGCACTTAGCAATCCGGCAATAAACTTGTGAGTCCGATTTCGGACAGGTTTTCCGCGCGTTCCGCTGGAAGTATTGTTCGACTGACGTTTCCGTTTCATAAACGACTCCTTTCTTCCGGGCTGACATTCCCGCTCTTCATGCATTTGGTTAGATAGTACCCTAAAGAGCCAGGAGAGTAACTGGAAGAAATATGGTTATGAGCAAAAACCCTCCGGCACTAAAGGCCTCAGAGGGTTTAATTCATTTATTCGACCGACACTTTCGTTACATGTTCCCACTGTCTTAACTTGGATACGAGATGCACTGCACTCAATTCATGTGGCATGTAGACATGCAGCACAATTTCAATTTTGCGTTCAACCGATATCATTTCTGCATAAGCCAAATCCTGCTCATTAACCGTTATTTTACGGATTTTGATCTTTTCCTGTTCCATAAATGAAGATACCTGTTCCAGAAAACCGGGCTCAGATAAGGTATGAAGTGTAACGACATGCAGTTTGTTTCCCCGTATATACCTAAGCTCCAACTTGTTGAATACCCAGAGGTTAAGCAATACCAAGACGGTTGACACGATGGAAGCAAAAAAGAATCCCGCGCCTGTTGCCAGTCCGATGGCTGCCACAACCCATATGGAAGCTGCCGTTGTCAGACCGGTAATCGACTTGCCGGTAAAAAGAATCGTGCCCGCTCCGAGAAACCCAACGCCGGTAATAACGGCTGTAGCCAGACGTGCCGGATCAATCCTTACGTTTAGTTCATTTGCAAAATCTTTAAAACCATAAACAGACAACATCATAATCAGTGCAGATCCAAGGCATACCAGAATATGGGTACGCAGACCGGCAGCATGATTGGAACGCTCCCGCTCCAGGCCTACAAGCCCTCCAAGCAGCATAGCCAGTAATAATCGCAATAAAATGTGCCACTCATCTATCAACCAGGGATTGCCCAAAGCCGGTAGTCCTCCTCCAAGTTGTTCACATCATTAATCTTTATTCTTATGAAATGTCGTTAATTCCACTCCTGGTGCAATCTGTACAACATCCACGGGCTTAAAGCCGAATTTGGTATATAATTTCACGGCTGGCTGGTTCAATGTTCCTGTAGAAACAATATAACGTGGAAGATCGGGATATTGTTCAAACACATGCGTCATCAAAGCAGCAGCAATTCCTTTACGAAAATGATCGGGATGCACCATCATACGTGTGATCGTCAACGTATTGATCTCTTCCTCATCCACTGCGACCGCACCAAGCAACTCGCCATCCGTGTCCACATAGCCATAAAAGGTCTCTCCACAGTTTTGCAGCGCCTCCATCGTATCCATTAAAGGCGGAATTTCCTGAAAACCGATGATTTCGGCTTCAAGCCGATAAGCTACATGCTGCAGTCGCCAGAGCTGACCTACGGTCTCCACATCACTCAATGACAAAGTTTGAATCTTCATGCATTCCTCATCTCCTTTGTATGTCACTGAAACCAAGACAATACAATCAAACTTATGCCCTTAACAAAAAGAGGCTGTCACAGGGACGAGCCTCTTTCTGTCCGGCTTCACCGGATGGATTAGCGGTTCAGTACTTCTGTAAGCAGTTGATTGGCTAGTCCCGGATTGGCTTTGCCTTTGCTTTCTTTCATGACTTGACCAACGAGGAAACCAATGGCCTTCTGTTTACCAGCTTTGTAGTCTTCCACGGATTGCGGGTTGTTCGCAACAACCTGCTCCACAATGGCAAGAATGGCACCTGAGTCACTAATCTGGACCAGACCTTTTTCTTCAACGATTTGCTGTGGAAGCTTGCCGCTCTCGAGCATTTCCTTAAATACCGTTTTGGCGATTTTACTGTTAATTGTACCTTTTTCAAGCAGTCCAATCATCTCACCCAGACCTTGGCCAGTCAGCGGCACCTGATTCAATTCAAGGTTGCTGGTATTCAAATAACCAAGCAAATCACCCATAATCCAGTTGGATACGGCTTTGGCATCCTTGGTGTATTTCAGACTGTCTTCAAAAAGATCAGCGACCGCTTTGGATGAGGTAATAACCTCGGCATCATAACTAGGCAGTCCATAATCAGCGGTATAACGTGCTTTACGCTCATCCGGAAGCTCCGGTATAGAAGCTCTGATCCGTTCTTTCCAGGCTGCATCGATATGCAGCTTCACCAAGTCAGGATCTGGGAAATAACGATAGTCATGCGCTTGCTCTTTACCACGCATCGACAGTGTTTTCCCCTGAGCCTCATCCCAGCGACGAGTTTCCTGAACGACTTCGCCGCCGTCGTCCAAAATTTCCGCTTGGCGGAATTGTTCATATTCCAGACCACGCTGAACACCACGGAAGGAGTTCATGTTTTTCAGTTCGGCTCTCGTTCCCAGCTTCTCCTGTCCATGCGGACGCAAACTAATGTTGGCATCACAGCGCAGTGAACCTTCTTCCATCTTCACGTCGGATACATCACAGTACTGCATGATCGCACGCAATTTCTCCAGATATGCACGAGCTTCCTCCGGAGAAGAAATCTCCGGCTCAGAGACAATCTCCACGAGCGGAGTACCCACACGGTTAAAATCAACCAATGAAGCATAGCCGCCGTCAACGTGGGTAAGCTTCCCTGCATCTTCTTCCAGATGAAGACGTGTAATGCCAATTCGCTTCGTTTCACCGTTGACTTCAATATCGATCCAGCCATTCTCACCGATCGGTTGATCGAATTGTGAGATCTGATAAGCTTTTGGAGAATCGGGGTAGAAGTAGTTTTTGCGGTCAAACTTGCTGACATCAGCAATGGTGCAGTTAAGAGCCATGGCTGCTTTCATCGCGTAATCTACAGCCTGGCGATTCAATACAGGCAATACACCTGGATGTCCGAGACAGACCGGACAAGTATGTGTATTGGGCGGAGCTCCAAAGGCAGTGGAGCAGCCGCAAAAGATTTTGGAGTTTGTATGCAACTCGACATGGACTTCAAGTCCAACGACCGTTTCATATTTAGATGCGGACATTTCTATATTCCTCCGTTCCGGGCAGTCTACAGCTGCGGACGCTGCTTGTGGAATTCCGTATTTTGTTCAAACGCATGCGCTACGCGCAGTACGGTGGTTTCATCAAAGGCTTTACCGATAATCTGCATGCCGACAGGCAGTCCATCCGAGAATCCACATGGGATGCTGACTGCAGGTACACCAGCCAGGCTGACAGGGATAGTCAGAATGTCGTTGAGATACATCGTAAGTGGATCATCGACTTGGGAACCAAGTTTAAATGCCGTTGTTGGCGCTGTTGGTCCGATGATGACGTCATATTTGGCAAATACGTCGTCGAAATCCTGTTTGATCAACGTACGCACCTTCTGAGCTTTCAAATAATACGCATCGTAGTATCCCGAGCTGAGCGCATAGGTTCCAAGCATGATGCGTCGTTTCACTTCGGGACCAAAACCTTGACTACGGGACTGGTGGTACAGATCCAGCAAGTTCTCCGGATTGTCTGCACGAACACCATAACGCACGCCGTCGAAACGAGCCAGGTTCGAAGAAGCTTCCGAGGAAGCGAGCAGATAATACGTAGCTACCGCATATTCGGTATGCGGAAGAGATACTTCCTCCCAAGTTGCGCCGAGTCCTTCGAGGACTTTCAGGGCAGACAGGACGGTTTCTTTAACTTGAGGATCAACGCCTTCACCAATGTATTCCTTCGGAACAGCAATACGAAGTCCTTTGACATCCCCGGTCAGTCCGCTCAAGTAATCCGGGATATCCACTTTCGCGGATGTCGAATCTTTGGCGTCATAACCAGCAATGGCTTGCAGCACATAGGCAGAATCCTCGACATTTTTCGTCAAAGGTCCAATCTGATCCAGGGAAGATGCGAATGCAACCAGACCAAAGCGGGAAACGAGTCCGTAGGTAGGTTTCAAACCGACAACGCCGCAATAGGAAGCAGGCTGTCTGATGGAGCCACCTGTATCTGATCCCAATGTGAAATAAGCTTCTCCTGCCGCAACAGCCGCAGCAGATCCACCACTGGAGCCGCCTGGAACACGATCGAGTGCCCAAGGGTTACGTACAGGGTAGAAGCTTGAATTTTCATTGGAGCCGCCCATGGCGAATTCGTCCATGTTCAACTTCCCGATCGTCACGGTATCCGCCGCTTTCAGCTTCTCGACAACGGTTGCATCATACACCGGGTCGAAATTGCGCAGAAACTGGCTGCCACATGTTGTGCGCAGTCCGTTCGTAACGATGTTGTCCTTAATGCCGACTGGTAGACCGAAAAGCAAACCTTTCTCCTCACCGCTGACGAGTCGATCATCCAGTTGACGTGCACGAGCACGTGCCTGTTCTTCATCCAGTGCCAGAAAAGCCTTAACCTTTTCATCCCGTTCACCAATGTTCTGATATGCCTGATTCACCAGATCGCTGACCGACAGCTCCTTGGCGTGCAGCTTGTTATGTATCTCCGGCAACGATTGTTCAAATAAACTCACGTAATTCGTCCTCCTTCCGGTTATCCGTTATTCCATTACAGCAGGCACTTTGAATTGCCCGTCTTCTTCTTCTGGTGCATTGCGCATGACCTGTTCAATCGACAGACTTTCCCTCGTCTCATCTTCACGCATCACATTGCTGACGTGCAGCACGTGAGTGGTCGGCTCAATGTTCTCTGTATCCAGTTCATTGAGCTTCTCAGCATATTTTAAAATCGCGTTCAGCTGTCCTGTCAGGGTCTGCTCTTCTTCCGCAGTCAAATTAAGCCGGGCCAGCTTGGCCACATGCTGAACGTCATTATTCGAAATACTCATTTCCGGATGCCTCCTTCATTCGTTCTAATTCCTGAAACCGCCGAAAACGAATCGTTCGTTTAACGGGCTAAAGTCCCAAGATAACTTTTTTCATTATAGGTGAGATAGTTCGACAATTCAATGCATAGGACTGTACTGACTTCTATTACGTAGAAAAAGGGTTCCAGTGATTTTTCAGACATCTGAGCAATGATATCCTTCCTGCGTACCTCATCGCTATTAAGAATTCACTGTATTAATTATTGCTCCTAGTCTAAATTGGCAAAAAGGCAGTGCGAATTCGCTCTGCCTTTTTTGCTGTATACATTACTAGTTATTCTTTAGATCAAGCCCGAATGCTGCAATAACCGACGAATAAGCGCCGCAGTCTCTGCCCGAGTGATCATGGATTTTGGAGCAATGGTCGCGTTACTCCGACCAGATACAAGCCCTGATTGAAGACTGAAGTCGACAGCTTCTTTTGCCCAATACGAGACCATATCCATATCTATATAGCGGGAGAGATCTTGGCCGGTGTCGATATCCAGCTTACGATCCAAGCCGGTAAGCTTCATCGTCCGATTAATGATCATCATCGCTTCTTCACGGGTAATCTTCTGTGTTGGCCGGAATGTGCCATCTTTATAACCGTCGATCAGACCCAGGTTGGAAGCAGCAATTACTACATCTGCATACCAGTCACTCGGGTTTACATCGCTGAATCGGTCGTTTTCTTCACCTGTTTGAAGCCCCAGTGCACGCACGATCACGGCCGCAAATTCAGAGCGAGTTATGCTCGCGTCCGGATTATAGATCGTATCCGATATTCCACGGACAACCATTCTTGAGCCCATATCATTCACTTCTGTTTCTGCCCAATGTCCGGCTACGTCTACGAATGTCTGGGGATTCCAAACGAGACCATACGCACTATTCGTCAAACTGTTGATTTGCGCATGATAAACTCCATTGACTTGCGTGATTTTGGTCGGAACATGGCGCACGCCGCCGTCCTTCTCAACCACAACTCCAGTCGTTACCTTGGAAGGATCAACCTCACCAGATAAAGTAATTGCTCGTTCGACGTAATTGTTAAACCGGTCCACACTTACAGATCTGCCTTCATATGTGGCCGTTATGTTGAAATCAAAAATCGGACCAATCAAGGCAAAACCATTTTGATGAGCAACTGTTTCCGCCGCATATATCGTTTCAGCAGAAGCAGGTGCGATCTCCAAATGGAGGACTATATCCTTGAGGTGATCTTCAGCACCAAGTTGTTGTGCCAGCGTATTGATTTCCACCAGTCGGGAAGGCAAGGAATAGGTAGCGGCTTCCGTTTGCAACACAAGTACGGCTTCCTTGTCTGCCATGAACTTCACCAATCGCCCTGTCAGCTCACCGATTACCCGATCTTTGTGACTACTGTTTACGGGGAGTGTAACTACAGCGTTCATGCCTTCTACATCTAGCTTTTGCATGATAGCCCGTTCGTCGACTGCCAGAGTCAACACATTCTGTCCATTCACTTTAGACGTTTTCAAGGTTCCTGCCGTTTCCGGCTTCCCGTTTACCAAGATCGAAACACCGGAATTAACCGCCCCTCCTCCCGAAGACGCTGTACCTGCCGCTCCGCTTGCAGGCCCAGAAGTACTGCCACCACCAGGATTTGAACCGTTACCGCCATTTCCACCATTGGAGTTGTCGGAACCATCTGGAGGGTTTGTTCCGCCGTTATTCGACACAAGCCACTTCGCGAACAATGTCACATTAGAGGTGCCTATAAGTAGCGTATCGCCCACACTATAGTTTACTCCGCTGCCGTCAGCTGCCGTGTTCCAGCCTGAAAAATCATATCCAGTCCTCACCAGGTTGCCTGTGTTACCCAAAATTGTAGCCAGCGTTTGTTGCTTATACGCCTGGTTGTCTGAGGGCACGTCTCCTGATGCAGCTCCGTTACTGTTGTAAGTGATCTGATATCTCTTCGGTTGTGCATAGGACATGACTGTAGCTTTGTTACCGTTACTTCCATCTTTGAAAGAAACGTAAAGGTTCCCTGCTGCGTCAATCTCCAACGTAGTGTTCTGTGCAATTCCCTCTGAGAAACCAGTCCCACCGATCGCATTCCAGCCATCCGCCTCGGTATATTTCATAACTGTTGCTTTGTTCATATTTGCTGAATCCATATATGCCACATACGGACTTCCATCTTGATCAAGCACCATCGAGACGAAATTTGCCGCTCCGTCAGAGAACTCAGCATCCCCAACCGTTATCCACGTTCCGGAGCCAGTATATTTCATAACTGTTGCCTTTTGTCCGTTGAATCCAGTGGTATAAGCAATATATACCGTTTCGTTCTGATCTACTGCAAGCGCAAACTCAGCTACGTTTTCTTGTGAAAAGGCACGATTGCCAACGAAGGACCAAGAATCATCCGCTTCGTTATATCTGATAACAGACAATCTGAATCCTCCACTATTATCGCTTAATGCAACGTAAGGGATACCGTCTGGCCCTATAGCCAATATACTTCCTCCCGCGCCTCCCAGAATATTTTCGGTATTGCCGATGGACGTCCACTCTCCAGACTGGTCATTATATTTCATAACCGTGAGGCGATAACTGCTATTTAAGGCAACATACGGCACACCGTTTGCATCGAGTTGCAAATCAAGACTCGATAAATTAGCTGGAGAGAAACCTGGGGAACCTACAAAATCCCAGCCATCCTGCTCCGTATACTTCATGACGGTTGCACTGCCAACATGATTTACATCACTAAAAGCAACGTATATTGATCCATTCTGGTCTATTGCTATTTTGTTTTTTGTTGCATAACTCTCAGTAAAACCTGGTTGTCCGACTGCCGACCATCCACTCACTTCGCTATATTTCATGACTGTTGCTTTAAAGCCATTGGATACATCTTGATATACGACATACGGCGTGCCATGGGCATCAAGGGCAAGATCCTGGTCAAAAGTCATTCCCTCTGAGAAACCTGCATCGCCAATAACTTCCCACTTTCCTGTTTCATCCTCATTGGACGTGGATGGCGTCCACTTCGCATACAACGTTACATGAGCAGCACTCATGATTAACGTCTCACCTGCGTTATAGCTCGTTCCGCTTCCATCTGCTTCCGTATTCCAGCCAGCGAATGTATAACCTAATTTTTCTAAATTGCCTGTATTACCTAAAATGATTGCTCCCGCTTGATCATTGTATTGTTGATTATCCACTGGTACATTACCCAACTGAGCTCCATTACCATCATAGGAGACTGTGTACGAAGCTTTCGCTCCAAATCTCATCACCGTCGCCTTTGAACTATTGAATGCATCTTGATAAACAACATACGGCGTACCTTTTTGGTCCAATGCGAGTGAAGGTGTAGACACCACCCCAGCAGAGAAACCGGCTTGACCGACAAACTCCCAGCCATTTTGCTCGCTGTATCTCATTACGGTTGCTTTGCTTCCATTTGCGCTATCCTTGAAAGCCACATAAGGTGTACCCGTCTGATCCATAACCAGCGAAGGAGAATTTGCAGAACCTGGGGAGAAACCAGCTTGACCTACCCTCTCCCAACTTGATATCTCATCACGATATGTCATGACCGTCATTTTATTCGTATCATCTTGAAACACAATATAGGGTTGACCTGATGGATTCATCACAAGTAATGGGGAGGTTGCGTACCCTCCTGAAAAGCCTGCTTGGCCTACCACCTTCCATTCGTTGGAACTGTACATCATGACGGTGGCTTTGTAGGCTTCATCCTGAAAAGCCACATAAGGTGTATCCGCCTGATCGAGAACCAATGAAAAGGAAGAGATTGCTTCTCCTTCGGAGAAGTCAGCACTGCCCACCAGCTCCCAGCCCGTTGGCTCGATGTATCTCATTACGTTTGCTTTCCCACTGGCTCCATCCTTAAAAGCAATATAAGGATTACCCGCCTGATCCAGCGCGAGCGAAGGGTAGTTTGCCCTGTCTGGAGTAAAGCCTGCCTCTCCTACTAATTCCCAACCGTCTGATTCACTATATTTCATGACCGTAGCCTTACCACTAACGCCGCTATCCTGATATCCAATATATGGAGTGCCTGCTTGATCCAGCACGAGTGTGATTCCGCTTGCTGATCCAACCGATAGGCCTCTATCACCTACCAGTTGCCAATCACCGGACTCACTATACTTCATCACCGTTACTTTAGAATTAGCACCCCTATCTGAATAAGCAACATATGTTGTTCCTAATTGATCCACAGCCAGCTTGGGAGCAGAAGCTTCTCCAGCCGAGAAACCGGCTTCCCCCAATAGTGTCCACTCTTCGCCACCAGAGGCGTAAGAGCGGTTTATATCCCATATCTGAAAGATCGGGTTGCCTCCCAGAATCACCAGACAGGCCAACAACATCATCACGAATTTTTTTCCGTTGCGAAAGCTCCTTCTCATCTTCATATCTACCTTCCTTGTTATGTATAATTTGAAGGGTGCAATCCCTTCTACATCGCAAGGTATTTTATCAATTGTCTCTGAACCGATTCTGAACATAATGACTTGGTCTGCTGAAATAGGATTCCGAAAAATCAAAAAAGAGCCGGCATCAGCCGACTCTTAAAACTCTAAATCCATGCACGCAGGTTAACCTGCTTTATAAAATCCGCCTGTGACATAACATCGTTCGCGGTTTCCTCTTCCTCTTCCACAGCTTGAAAATCTCCGTTCATCAGATGATGAAACAGTTTCTCATTGTGTGTCGCAAGGGCGTAATCTATCAACGCTTCTCGCTCGACCCGCTCAGCTTCCTGCTTCAGCAGAACCTCTTCTAGATCGACGTCGCCGGATGGAACAAAAAAGTTCCGATTCACCTGCGGCACTCGAAGCACGTAATCGAACGCATTGTCCGGATTCCGGTCATAAGCGATGATGAAACCATATTCCCCCACAGGAAGATTCTGCTCAAACGCATCCGCGACGATGACAACCTTCTCTCCTAATCGCAGCATCGTCTAACCTCCTGGTAGTCTATCTTTTTATTATTTGTATAGTCTACTAGAAAAGAATAGCGATGTCTACGATTACTAGAATTAAACAAAACATTTGTGCAAAATCTTTTTTTCATTCCGTAAATTCTATCATTTACCCGATGTTTGCTTAGGGGGCTTGCGGTCTACTCGCACCACAATGAACCAATATACGATCAATGGTGTGGGAAATCCCGTGATGCCCCACAATCCCCATAACCAGGGGAAACGGCCACGCCTGCGTGCATCCTGAAAGATCCATGTTCCTTGTATCAGCAAAAGAATGGCAATCAGAATAAGCCATATGAGAGGAATTTCATTTAAAGAATAATGCAGATCATTCATGACGAGTCTCCTTCCGACGTCGCCCTGACCAGATTATTACCACGGCAATCGCTGCGCACAAGCTAATCGCCTGGATACCCAAATATAGAGCTGGAGCCGAATGGAATAACAAGACACCAAAAGCGATAATGAACAGTCCCACAATCCAGAACAAGATCATTTCGATCCGATTGGCTCGTCGTCTCATTTGTCTTCGTTCCTTGACTTGGGCTTCAATGGAGGCTAATGAAGGTATATTTACAGGCTCATACGCATCATCGAGCACTTTCATCTGCTGTTGCATCCGCATCAAAATTTCTTGTTCATCCTGTTCTTCAGATCTGCTCACGCTCTTCCAGCTCCTTTCTCAATTGACGAAGACCATAGGCCGTTCGAGACTTCGCCGTTCCGGATGGAATACCCAGCATTTCACCAATTTCATCATAGCCATAGCCATAATAATGCTTCAGCAGGACGGCAATACGATGTTCTGGGGTTAACCTTGTCATGGCATCCATGACATCTGTCCATTCTTCATTGCGGCTCTCAAATTGCCATCGCAATTTGCGTACAGCCTGATTACGAATGGCTTCCAACCAGATCTGTTCTCTTCGCCTGCGCCTAGTCTTGTCGATATATATACGGGTGGCAATCGTAATCATCCATGACGAAAAGGCAGACGAGCCATCGTACCTATGAATATTTTCCATACATCGAATCATCGTATCCTGCACCGTCTCCTCAGCAACGTTGGGGTCCATCGTTACTTTGACAAGATACTTATACACAAAGGAGTAGTGACGCTGCAGCAGTTCTGCCAGTGCACTGTCATCCCCCTGTATCGCTCTCTGTACCTCTTCCAGTTCGGCTGCCTCCATCTGAATCATCACCTGCTCTCCGCTCAGTCTTATGTTATTACGACAGGCTCTGCAGAAACGTTCAATTCAATCCAGAAAAAAGCTGAAGCCGACAATTTCCCGGGCAATCAGACTTCATTTCGGTAATCTTGCAGTTTGTCGAACCACGGTTGGTTGCGGGCTCCGTTGCTTAATAAACGCCTTCTCCATATATTCTGCTGTTGATCCTTGATTGGATTCATCTCATTATTCATGTGTTTATGTAGTTGAGGACGCTGGGTAACTGCTTCTATTCTGCCACTTTCCATTGCTCGTCGGTTTTCTTCAATGATCAGGTTCTCGGCACGTTGTCCCAACTGAATCACTCGCTTTTTCTCCACTTCTAATTCCTCGCTCTCATTAGACGATCTTCTGTAGATACTTGTCAACGATCTGTATGTAGGACTAAACGGGATGTAACTTTGATAAAAAAGAGGCCGAAAACAAAAAAAGAACGCAAACCGGGTATAGACCACAGTCTGCGTGCTTCGCAAGTTAGGGTGTTTCTTTTTATTGCTTCAGTTAGATGGTGCTTTAACGCTTGTAACAACTAATTGCTATTCTAATGAAAAAGTTGTCACTTGTCCAGACTTTCTTCACATAAATTGTCGGATCATCTTGCAGAGACGTAAGGATTGTTTTTCTTCTCATAACCAATTGTCGTTTTGGGACCATGACCTGGATACACTTTGACCTCATCGGAGAAGGTGTATAACTTGTTCTGGATTGAATCGATCAGATCCCGTTCACGGCCTCCGGTCAGATCGGTTCTGCCCACACCCATACGGAACAGAACATCACCAGCAAACAGATCGTCACCACATAACAGACTTACACTGCCTGGGGAGTGTCCTGGTGTATGATACACTTTGAACGTATGACCAATAAAGTTCAAAGTCTGTCCTTCGTCCATGGCATATTCAGCTGGATCTGTTGAAAGCGGCGGGGTAGCCTGCGGCCAGTTCAAAGAACCATTTAATTTTGGCGTTGTGAGCCAATCACTCTCCAAGTCATGCAAATAAACAGGACAGCCTTTCAATTTGCGAATTTCATCCACACCGCCCATATGATCAAAATGCGCGTGAGTGAGCAGGATCGCTTCGATCTCCAGGTCCTGAATGGCTTTGAGTAATGGGCCCGGATTCATTCCAGGGTCAATGATTACGGCTTTACCTGGATCATCCCCCTGCAACAGATACGCATTGGTCTGGAGCGGTCCTAATGAAAACGTACGAATGTTAAGCATATCGGCTCAGTAACCCGAAATCAGTTCACGCAACTCACGAATAATAGCTGCATTGGACTCGGTTCCTTCCCCATAACGTTTCCCAATCTCTTGACGTGCAACAGCCAAATTATCCTGATAATCTGCTGCTTCACGGTCCGGGTTGTTACGTTTGAATTCAACCATAACTTCCTGCACATGTTGCGGACGAGGTCCCCATTGGCCCAGTACATGTCCGCCTGTATCTGCAAAAATAACGACTGGGACAGAGCGTCCGCCCATCGTAAGGAACTCATCCATCACTTCAGGATGATTTTCCAAAATAAGAACTTCTGTCGGAATGCCGGAGATTTCCAGCGCCTGGAACACGACCGGAACATTGCGTACCACGTCGCCACACCAGTCAGCAGCCAAAATTAACACACGCAAATCATCGCGGTGATTCAGGCTTTCGAAAAATTCACGATCATCCTCACTTGGCCACGCAAAGTTGTCGTAGTTTGCCTGAAACTCACTTTGGTTCTTCGTCATGCTCTCAATGAAATCTTTCGGTGGCAGACCTTTACCGAATTTGTGAGACAAGTTTGGTTTCCCCATATCTAGACACTTCCCTTCTTTTTACGAGCATTCATCCATTTAATAAGTACATAAATAATCATAAGTGCGAGAGCAACGAGCAGAATCGGCATAATATAAGGTGCCGCTTTCTCGTTGATATGTTGCCATTGATCTCCAAGTATCATCCCTAAATATATAAACAATGCAGACCAAGGTATAACAGCGAGGGTTGTCAGCAAAATAAATCGACCCGTATGCATTTTGGATATGCCGGCAGGAATCGATATGGCATGCCTTACGACCGGAACAAAACGCGCCGTGAAAATGACCCCTGTCCCATACTTGCGGAACCACTCTTCGGAATGGTCGATGTGCTTTTTCTGGATCAGTATGTATTTTCCGTAGCGTTCAAGTACAGGTCTTCCGCCATAACGGCCAATCCAGTAAATAAATAGCTGGGCTATGACACCGCCCACGGTACCAAAAATCAATGCACCGAAAAAATTAATATGGCCTTGTGAAACGAGAAAACCTCCATATGCCAGTACAATTTCACTCGGAATAACTTCAAGCATTAGTCCAAGCATAATTCCAAAGTATCCAAGACTCTGAATCCAATCGAATAATTGATTGACAATGTTATGAATAACGTCCATCTCGACCCTCTTTCTTCATCCTGATTGGCAGTGCCCTTCCGCACCATGGATGTTCGTCCCTATTTTATCACAGGCCTCTAGCTGTTGCTACTTCACCCGTCTGGTATAGTGTCCCGCAGGCAGCCGTTTGCATATGGTATCGGGAGAGGAGCGTGAGAAAATGTCATTTAAATCAGCACCCGGTACTCCCCCGGTCAAACATAACACCCCAGGCCAGAAGCTGCCTTCTGCCCGAGGGATCCGAAGAGCATGCAGCAAGGAGCTGTATCGAACAGCCAAAAAGCTAAAGGTATATATCTCTCCCGAGCTGATGAAGCAGGCGGAGGAATTATATTATGGGAAGGTCATCGCCAATCTGCTCTGGATCGGAGAAAATCGGGATAATCGCAAAAAATTATGCGAATGGTGGAACGCGGATGTCAGCGCTGAGATTGCGACTCTATGGGGTGTGGAGGTAGAACCGCTGCAAGCTGCCTTTAAGAATGCGTTTGGCGGATATCGCCTGTAGGTTGGGAGTACTGGACAGGTAGACGAACAACTTATGGTGCAGCATATGCATATTGGTCGATTTTGAATAAACCCGAACTGCGTCGTAAACCAATACTTTCGTTGAACCCACGCGATATCATTCATGCCGTTAAATGTTGAATCATTCGATTTCATAAATCTCGTTCACCATCCGCGTTGAATGAGGTCAGATATTCAGGGACTTTTTCTGGTCACTTCTGAAGCAAGTGGACCAAAAGCAAGGAGCCGCAAATGATTCCCATAACGTAATGCTTCTTCTCCAAGCCCAAAACGCCGATCATTTCTCTCCTCCCCTGCTGCCACTTCTTGAGCCAATTGTCTATAGCGTTCGTACATCCTTACTCCAGCAGCAGCGGTCTGTCTTCCTCGTTCAGCATACCCTGACGCCAGTTCCCTCCGTGATGCCTGTTCCATCCAGTACAAGGCTTGGGACTGGCTGGACGCGTCAAAGCGATTCAGGGCCAGGCCATGTTCAAAATAGTTCCCAGCCGATTCCCCCCTACCCGATTGAGCGGCCAACCGCCCCAGCTCTCCGTAGAGTTGGGGTGAAGCAGGGGAAAAGGACAGGCTATGCACCAATATGGATTCAGCCTTTTCCGCTGGAAGCGTGCGGGACAGGGAGATGGCGATATCCGGCCTGTAGGGGTTAAACTTGTACGCCGCAGTAAGCAGCATCTTTCGTTCAGCACCTTCTGTATTTTTTGACAGGGCTAAACGATATTGTTGTTCTGCTGCCACTTGTTGTCCAGCAAGCCAGACTGTGCCGCCAAGCCAAAACATGACGAACAGTCCGGTCAATATCCGTTGAGGCCACGGGCTTATTGGGAGGAAAAAGCGAGGGCGTTTTGGGTCAGCCGCGGATTCCTGTAAAGTCGGAGACGAGAGAGCCCAACCTCCAAGCCAAATGAACATCATCCATAGGAAGGTGAAGCTCCAGTCAAAGTCCATAGCGCCATGGAGGCCAAAAACAATAACCGAGGGCAGCAGCTGAGGTGCATGCCTCCACATCGTTCGCAGCGTGGAAAGGAACCATTCGGCGATGAGCAGCAACCCGATCACACCTGTATCGAGGGCCAGATCGAGGAAGCCGTTGTGGACCTCGCCTCCGACATAAGGCGAGGATTGGATGGCGCGAAACATGTTGCGCCATGTCTCTCCCCCGTGGCCCAGCCATGCGGCCTCGGTCCAGAGCTTCAGGGCGTCCCGCCAGATCTGAAGGCGGGACAGCCCTGTGCCGACACCAGCCGCCATGCGGTCGGCGGTGGAGGCCACGGCCACAGTGCTGGCGGTGATCCCCGCCAGCACTGTGGCCGTAAGGGCAGCGGTGCGCGTACGAGCGCCGCTGTGCCACAAACGGCACAGCAGCAGCGTGCCGAGCAGCGCAGCTGCCCATGTCCCGGCCAGTGCCAGCAGGCCGGGCACGGGTGCAGGCGCCAGCTGGGCCGCAGCCAGCTGGCGGTAGAGCCAGGCCGCGCACGCCAGGGGCGCGGCCGTGGCCAGCAGCAGCGGCAGGCGGGCACCGCGCCGCTGCAAAGCGAAGGCGGTGAGCGCGGCGCAGCCGGTCGCCAGCCAAGCGCCGCGCGACTCGCTCAGCAGGAGCGCGGCTTGCGCGGGCATGAGCGGCAGCACTGCCGCGATGAGCCGTCCGGCCGACAACGGCCGGGCTATGGCGCGCGCGGCGGCAGCCAGCCGCTCCAATGCGTACATGCCAACAACGGCACCGTACGCATTGGGGTACTGCAGCAATCCGCCGAGCCGGGCTCCGGCGGAGCTGATCTCCGGGTCAGCGGTTCGCATGACCCCGTAAGGCAGCGGCAGCACACCGCACGCGGCAAGCACGCCGCTTAGCACAAGCAAGCCGCCTGCCAATTGCCAGCCACAGGCAAACCATCGCGCTCCGTTCGCGCGTGCGGCCAACGTAACGGTTAGCAACGCAAATATCGCCAGAAGGCTCCAGCGCAGCATCTCATCCATGCTTCCCTGTACGCTGACAGAGCCTATCCATACATGCAGGCCGAACCAGACGGCCATAGCCAGGGGCCAAAACATCCAGCGGAAATGAGCATGCTGCATAATGGCAGCATATAGTCGTTTGAGGTATTCCAACCACTGAGCGATCCCTAGCTGTCCTCTAGCCTTCGGTGCATTGAAGCACATAATGAACAAAACAAACCAAATAAGCACACTTCCTGATGCCATCCATACCATGGGATATACGTCCGTAGCATAAAACAATCCCCTACATAGACATCCTGCCAACAGTAAAGCCACTGAAATTAAACCAAGAACTGCCGTTAATACCGAACCTGATAATCCGGAGAACACTATCCCTTGATTTGCTTTGTCCACCTTGTCCAGCCTATTTGTATTATCTAACTTACTCCACTTATCCTTCTTATCTGATCTCGCCCCCTTCATGCTTCTCCCTCCTCTCTCTCTCGTCTCCATATTCTTCTTAATTAATTTCAAACCAAAAAAGACAGAAGCCCCAATAGGGTCTTCTGCCTGATTTCATGCCTTTGGCACATTATATATATTTTCACGGGACCCTCTTACCAGTATGTCCCATCAACGGCGATGGCAGACGAACTGCATCGTCTCAAACGATTAGCAACTTAATCATGCATTCATCCTTTTTACCATTCTGCCGTGAAACATTATGCATCACTCTTCATTATCCCTTTCAACAGTGATCACAGTGGCTAGCATCTTGGGTGGCATCTTTGATCGATTCCCCTTTTGAATTCTCTTGGTTTGCATCTATCCCAAGGTTCGCCGCAGCTTCTTTCAGCTTGCCGCCACCTGGGAGCAAGTCCGCACAAGCCCGCTCCAAATAAGGATCTGCGTGAATGAAATCACGGAATGCGGTATATTCGTTCCACATGTCAGCCGTCTGCCCAGCCTGGCCTCGTACGGCGCGGATTAAAATATTTTTCGGCGTATGCTCCATGTCGATAAATTCAAGCAGCTGCGTTTTGTAACCCATCAGATCGAGCAGCTTGGCACGAATGGCATCCGTTGCCAAAGCGGAGAAGCGTTCCTTCAGAATACCGTGTGACAATAACGGATTCATCACGTTGGATTCAATCTGGTCAAACAGCTCGTGCTGACAGCATGGTACAGATAAAATGACCGAAGCGCCCCAACGAACAGCTTTCTCCAAAGCAGCATCGGTTGCTGTATCACAGGCATGCAGCGTTACGACCATATCCACTTCATTCAGCTCGTCGTAGTCAGCGATGTCTCCAACGAGGAACTTCAGGTCACCGTAATGCAATTTGTTTGCCAGATCATTACAGTGTTCAATCACATCGGCTTTTAAGTCGAGGCCAATAATGTTGAGCGATCTGCGCTGTTGTACGGACAAATAGTGGTACAAAGCAAAAGTCAGATATGATTTTCCACAGCCAAAATCAACTATGGTGAGTGGGCGCCCCTCTGGCAAATGGGGGATAACGTCCTGCACCATTTCGAGGAAACGGTTGATCTGTCTGAACTTGTCGTACTTGCGAGCCAAAACGCGGCCTTCCTCGCTCATAATCCCCAGCTCGACCAGGAATGAAACGGGAACTCCATCTTCCAGCACATATTGCTTTTTGCGATTATGCGAGAGGTCCACCGCCGTCTTGGAAGCCGACTTGGTCAGGATGGACACTTTATATTTTTTGCTGATCAAAATTTGATAGTCTGCGTCTGTCGTACAGAGCAATCCTTGACGAAACGTCTCTTCGCACAGCAAAGTCATGCGTTCTGCCGCTTCAGCCGGAGTCAAATTCTCGTGCAGCACTTTGTTGGTATAATGAAATGCGAATTGATAATGAAGCTGATTCTTGAGCGTTACCGGCTTGACTTGCACTTTGGTATACGAGACATTGTCCCGTCTGCGCAGCTGGCTCCAGGTCGCTGTAATCAGCGAATTCTGTTCAAAGATGTCTTGTATAAGCTTTCGCAATGAATCCACGGGGGTACATCTCACTTTCGATTTGGTTTGGTCAACCGTTACCATACCACAATTCCGTTCCCTCTCCAAGTTAACGGCGTATTCAATTGGTTTATCGATTCAGCTCGGCAAGCCCCTCTTCCACTTCCTCACGAGGCAAACCACCTTGCTGCAATTGCTCATCTTCCAGTTGTCTTAACCTTTCATAGAAAGCCTGTACCTCACCCCGGTAATGAATGGGATGGTTGTCATCTACCTGAAGCAATCTGTACCAGCTGTTCTCAGCCTGATCATAACGCCCCTGCTGTTCACGATACAAGGCAAGCTGCTTTTCCGTTCGTGCCGGAAGTTCATATAGTTTCGTCTGCTCCAATATTCCCTCCACACGACCTGGTGCATCCAGCAGCTTCGGATTAGCCCCATGATTCAGTGCGTACAGGTAAAAATGAAGTGATCTCATCAGACGAATGAGTGCTTCATCCTCTGACTCCATTTTTTCCTGGTCATCTATGCCCTCTACTTTGGCCTTTTCATTATAAATGTACGCCTCTTCTTCGATCAGCCTGGCGGCGTGTTGCAGATTGTCCACTTCAATGACGCCGCGAAAACGGAACATTTCAATGACGTCTTCAGCCGGCAGTGAGTTCAGCAGAGATAAATTCAGTCCAAACTGCCTGCGCAGCAGCTCGTCCAGTTCGGACAGGGCCTCCGTATGTTTTCGCTGTTGTTTGAGTGTAAATACTTTGCCGATCGCTTCTGTCATTTCCTCCATCATGCGGAGCAGATAATCTTTCCTGAACATGCTATGTGCCCCCTCATCGTTCGATCATGTACATTCCACTTTGACTTGCATGATCCATTCTCATCATTTTAATTCATGCCATGACAAAAAGCCAAAACATGGTTTAATGGCTCTCCCATGCTCTGTCCCTGAACAAATAAAACCCCTGCCGTTCTGGAACGAACGTTGCAGGGGTTTAGCAAGGTATCGGCGCTCCGCCAAGGAGGCGAAATCATCGGATACTCTATTTATGTTCCTTTAAAATCACTTCGATAATCCCGTCAAAAATGATGTAATGACCTGAATTAATTCTTCCGGTGCTTCGTACATGCTCATATGTCCTGCCCCAGGAATCACGGCTTGTGTAATATGTGGCTTGTCACTTGTAAATGTACGTTCCGGCGGAATGACAGCATCCTTCTCTCCGGCAACCAGCAGGACAGGAAGTGGTGTCGCCGACAATACATCACGGCGGTCCGGACGTTCCCTCATAGCCAGTGCAGCTCCAGTTGCCCCTTGCGGAGCAGTCTGATAACCAATTTCCTTCACACGTGTCACTTGCGCCGATAGCGATTCTACATGTTCTGGTGCAAACAAACCGGGAACCAGCCCATCTACAAAGTGAACAATGCCTTCCGTCTGGATGGTGGATACTGCGCGAAGGCGTTTTTCCTTACCCTCCTCACTATCCGGATACGCTGTGGAATGAATCAAGCCGAAGGCATTCAATCGTTCTGGGTGGCGCTGTGCAATAGAAAGTGCGATATATCCGCCCATGGAGTGACCAAGCAGGACAGCCTTGTCCACCTTTAGCTCATCCATTAATTGCAATACGTCATTCCCCATCTGATCAATCGTATAACTACCTACAGGCGCGTCCGTTTTGCCATGTCCACGCAGATCGGGTACGATGCAACGATAGCTGCGTGCAAGCTCAGGCACTACTTCATCCCAGTAGGATGAACTGCCGCAGTATCCGTGGAGCAAAATGAGCGCTTCTCCCTTACCCTGTTCGGCATAACAAATCGTCGTTCCGTCACACATCACTTTTTCCATATAAATCCCTCTCTCTGCGCGAATTAAATTAATTCAAGTTGTATATTATTAAGCCTGCATACCATTAATGAAACGTTTATCTGTATTTCACTGCTTCGGCGACCGCCTCTGCAATCGTTCGGGACATGCCCATAACGAAATGAAGTGACGTCATCTGTAGAATGGAATAAGGTCTCGGTCCATTAGCATTCACTACAGCAGCCACGCTGTAATGACCAACTGGCGGCAGCTTGCCTCCAACCGATTTTGCCGGAATAAGTGGATGCTCCGCAAGATAGTATGTACCTGTTGCCTGTTTTGGACCCAGACAAGCATCTATAGCAATGATGGCATGATGTGACGGGACAAGCGCCAGCCTCCTCTCCAACGTATCCGCATCACAAGGAGAAGCCAGAGTCCCTACAACGTGATTCACTCCGGCCTCCTGCAGCAGACTGCCTGTCAGTGGGCCCAGTGCATCTCCGGTGGAACGGTCCGTACCGATACAGACAAAGGTAATTTCATCCGGTGAATGAAGCTTATAGATGTGCTTGAAAAATAAAACCAAGTCTTCTCCCTGCACATTTTGGCGGGCTTCCCTACTTTGATGACGAACCAATTCCCGCTTATATACTGCCAATCTCTTACCTCCTTTACACATGTACTTCCTGCTGAGGCTCTATGGTTATATTCCTCATTTTACCCGATGCTTGATTTCGCCGCAAAAGCATTGGCCTGAGCCTGTCCAATCATGATACAATGACAACAGTTTCCGATACGGAAGGGATGGACATAACGATGGATTTAACGCAAGCAAGCGCAGCCAACATGGAATATATGATTGAAGCAATCAAAACGAAACTGCGGATGGCCAGTGGAGCTGCCATGCAGGCTTCGTCTTTCCCACTTGAGAAGTATGAAGATTTGTTTGACCTGTATGAAATGGTCCTAAGCAAGGAACATCTGAGTATCTCTGAAGTGGAAGCCGTCGCTTCCGAACTGGGTAATCTCCGCAAGTCCTAGGGCTGCATCGCCCATGGAACGTTGAGTGGCTCCTTTATGAAGGCAGCTACCACAAGCTGTACAAAAAGGACCTGTTCTCCACATCACAGTGGAGAACAGGTCCTTTTGCAGCTATTTTTTTTCGTCAAGGCAAATCCACCAATACAAATTCAGCTGTCTCGCTGCCTGTACCTGTAATTTGCAGATCACAGCTTTTGCGGATTCGTGCAGCATCACCCGGCTTGAGATTGAAGTTGCCGTCTGAACATACAATCTCGATATGGCCACTAATCAGGAAGAGATGTGTACGCCGATCTTCATGTTGAGGGTACATTAATTTTTTACCGGATTCCAGGTGGGATAGATAGCAAGTTACATCCTGTGAAATTGGCAATGCTCCCTCTGCTCCTTCTCCCCCTTGTCCCGATACAATCGGGCAAAGACGGTTCAGATGCTCCTCAGCCTCTACACGACGATTGGTATACGAGGGCTTCAGCATGCGCTGGGATGGCAGGAACCACATCTGTAGGAAACGTACCGGTTCATCCTCGGACGGGTTAGTCTCTGAATGCTCTACCCCGGTACCCGCACTCATGACCTGAACCGTTCCCGCTTCCAACAATTGCTCCGTTCCCATGCTATCCGTATGTTTCAATGTACCTGATATGACATAACTAACAATCTCCAAGTCATGATGTGGATGTCGCTTAAAGCCTTCCTGCGGCATCAGTGTGTTGTCATTATGAGCCAGAAGACAGCCAAAATGGGCATTGCTTGGATCATCATAGTCCGCAAAGGAAAAGCTGAATTCACTGTGTATCCAACCTCGATCCGACGTGTGCCTTTCTTCCGATGTCACTACTTTAATCATGTTCATCCACCTCCAAGAGTTTAGAGCTGCCGCATTATCGCAGCAGTTCTTGCGTGTATATTTAGAATTCTATAGATCAATACCAGTTGGTATGTCATCTTTACCCGTGGTCCGGGAATTCTAATCACGCCCCTTGCTTATGGTTATACGCTTTCTTCAGGTGAGTGAAGCTTGAATTCAATCTCTGCCCGCCCTACGATTTTACCAGCGTCGTTCCGAATGTCAGGTGGATATACTTCTGCCAGTCGTTCAATGGTTTTCCGATTGCTATAGCCAATCTGCTCCAGAATGGATTGGGCAATATTGGCCCATTCTTCTTCTGAACCGTCAAGCACTTTGAACGTAATTCCGAGGCGTTCCTTTTTCAGGGCAAAACCAAACACACCCTTGAAGCCCCCCTTAGCTACAATGTTGCTATCTTCTAGCAGCACGGAATCCACACGCTTCGTTCCTCCTACCATTAACGGATATTCGTTCATGGCTCCAGTGATGGTCTCTACCGCGGAGCGTGTAGACGGGTCCTCGATCAGATCCGGGCAAGCCAGCTTCAGATATGCGTTGGACAATGCCGACAATGGCAACGAAAATACCGGAAAGCCGCAGCCATCCGTCCCAAGTTTAATCTCTTGCTGCTCAATCCCTGCCATATAGGCCATGGTCTCCAGAATTTCGCGCTGTACCGGATGTTCTGGCTCTGCATAACTTCCCAAATCGGCCTGTTTCATCTGAGTGTATGCGAGAACGCCCAGATGTTTACCAGAGCAGTTGTGGAGGATACGACGCTTCTCTCCTTGAGATCGCAGCCATTCATTTCGGCTTTCTTCATTGAGGGGGTAACTCGGTGCGCAAATCAAGCACCCTTCACCCAATCCTATTTTGCTTTCGATCTGTTCCAGCACCTGAATATGCATCGGTTCAGATCGGTGCGAGGAAGACATAATCGCAATCTCCTGGGCTGTCAGACCATAATGCCCGGCAATACCAGCACGAATCCCCGGAATGGCCTGAAAAGGCTTGGCGGATGAACGGGTAAACGCTCTAAAATGAGGGTCTCCGGCTGAATATACAACATTTCCGTTCTCATCCGTAATGCTTATGTGTCCGTAATGGGCGCATTCCATGACGCCCGCACGGTATTCTTTAATTAACAGGGCACTCTCCATGCGAGTTCTCTCCTTTATACTCCCGAATTCATCTCTGCTTTGCGTCACGACGCCGCATGGGATATCTTAAATAGTATAGTACAAAAGCGACGTTTTTACAGTTTTTTCGACAGACATTTCGGGTAATCCTTTATCGATCTTTATCTACCCACTACCATCACTGAAGGAGATATTCATTTATGTTGCGCAAAACGCATTACCCCACTTCCGGGTTAGCTCGCAAAACTTCGGTACGTCCACTGTTCAGTTGGGCTGGTGTCGGAATTATAGCCAGCGTTTCGGTCGTCTTCTTGCTGGCGGCTCTGGGAGCACTGCTGGGTACCGATGCTGTCCTTTCATTGGATGACCGTATCCAGCAGTTATTTTATCTGAACTCGGATTCACGTCTTCATCTGCTGCCTTTCATCTCATTCATTACTGCGCTCGGTTCTTTCAGACTTTCTGCCATCGCAGCCATCGGTTTTTCCATTCTATTCTTGTGGCAGCGCCGTCCCCGTTTCCTCATATATGGATATGCGTTACTCAGCAGTTTTGCCATGATGTGGATTCTCAACACCTTATTGAAGGAAATATTCAGGCGCAGCAGACCTGAGCTGGAACATCTGCTCGTTGTTCATGGATATAGTTTTCCAAGTGGTCATGCGATGATCTCAATGGGGTTTTATGGCATGCTCTTTGTCATCTGGGCGATTGAACGACATCAACGTGAGTCTGCCGTTGCTCTGCCTGTCCTTTGCGGAATCATATTTATATTCCTGGTCGGCCTTAGCCGTATCATGCTGGGTGTACATTTTCCAACCGATGTTTTCGCCGGATTTGCTGCTGGACTGACTTGGATCTTCTGCATGATAAAAGGGATTCAACGTTCCGTCTGAATTATATTATCCTACAATTTCCAGTACATCTCTCCCTACATTGATTGTTTCACCTTGAAGCACGGCGTTTATATACGAAGTAAGCAAACGCGAACAGACACCATCCTACATCAAGCACAAGGAGGCGGTTGTTATGTGGGGTATTATTATCAGCATTGTGATGGCCATCATTATCGGTGTAATCGGTGATGCACTTGCCGGTCATAACATGCCTGGAGGAATTATCGGTGCAATGGTTGCCGGATTTGCCGGAGCCTGGCTGGGAGCACTCTTGCTTGGTAACTGGGGACCAGTCATCGGTAACTTTGCCGTAATTCCTGCCATCATTGGTACAGCAGTCTTTGTCTTTTTGCTAGGGCTTGTGTCCAGACTATTCAGACAGGCTGCCTGATCGGTTAACAAGGTGTTCGTTGTTTCGTATCCGTTTCTTAAATTAAAGAAGGAGTGATTTGACATGAATAAAGCAGAAGAACAATATCCTGTACAAAGCGGTTCCACTTTCGCCAAAGGAATTTTCATCGGAGGTTTGCTGGGAGCAGCTGCAGCACTACTCTTTGCCCCTAAACCAGGACGCGAATTGCGTGGTGACCTTTCCGAGAAAGTGGGGATCGTAACAGATCGCACAAAAGAAGTTGCAGCGGTTGTTGGTGATAAAGCTTCCGAACTGGCTAAAACGGTCTCTTCCAAAACTTCTGATATTGCAAAAACGGTAAACCAAGGACGTAATGACGTTATGGACTCCGTAAGAAAAGCTTCCGCTGATGTGGCGAATGAAGCATCCAAAGCATCGGAAGAAGTGGCAACTGCTTCCGTAGAAGCCAAGGAAGATGTACGTAAAGAAATAAACTCGACCAGCCTGTAAGGCTTTGGATCGAGTAACCAATAGCCAGCTGTATTCCAGCTGGCTATTTTTTATCCACTGCGAGATTAAAGGAGGAAGAACATGAGTAAAGTCACAATGAATGGCAATACGCCTATTACCGGAGCAAAACCCGCACAACAGTATGATACCAGCGAACACCCTTTTGAATTGCGTCATGAGGTCAAACGTCTGAACACACGGCTGGATCAGATTGCAGACAGTCTGGAAAAATCTCAAATCAAGGATATTATCGAAAACTACAGCAGTCCCAAAAAACGCATCATTACCAACTTTACCGCTGGTATGGCACGTGGTTTGGGTTTGACGGTAGGGACCTTCGTCGTTCTTGGTCTGCTCGCTTTTATTCTCAGTCAATTCGTGAACATGCCGATTGTGGGACAATATATCGCTGACTTACTGGGATACATTGAAGATTATAAAAAATAAAAGGTACAGGGTGAGGCTTGCAAAGTCATCGCCTTCGTTTGCCATTGGCACGCTTCTCTGTTTCTTTGGCCGACGGCTGAGAGGCCTTCACTTTAAGCAAATCCCCTGTCCAGCCCTTCATCATCATCCATACATACATGCCGATCATGCTAATGATTATGAGTGCAAGGACGAGTACCACACCCCATGTTTTGTCGATCCAAGGTAAATTCTCGAAGTTCATTCCCCATATGGCTCCTGCAGCCGTTGCGGGCGTGAATACCGAGGTCACAAGGGTCAGCGTCTTCATAATCTCATTGCCCCGCACTCCTGAAATGGCATTATCAATGGAGATCAGTGTATCAATCTCTGTTTCATAATGTTTGAACAAACGTTCCATCCGTTCGATCCGGTGCTGAAGCTGCTGAAAAAAACGATTCTCTTTCAATTCATCCAGGTAGGCTTCCCTGGCGGCGGCCATCAGCTCAGAATACGGAATGAACAGGTTGCTCCAATACAGGA
Source organism: Paenibacillus sp. E222 (assembly GCF_013401555.1). Classification (NCBI taxonomy): domain Bacteria; kingdom Bacillati; phylum Bacillota; class Bacilli; order Caryophanales; family Paenibacillaceae; genus Paenibacillus; species Paenibacillus sp. E222. The sequence goes on along the minus strand of NZ_CP058552.1, from coordinate 2,363,517 downwards.
GCTCAAATCTGGCCGCAAGTATCTGATCCATCAACGTGCGAGCATTGCGGGATTCCATCGTCCGCTCCAATTCCCTCAGATTCATTTCAAAATGATCCATACCCACATGGTAATAATGCAATATCGCACGAAAGAGCACAAACATGCCGTCCCGGGCTTCACTGCACTGTTGTAACATGGCGGCACGTTCACCTGTGTTCATAATGCCTCTGGTATTGTCATCTACGTTCAAGGTAACCAGTCTTTCTTGATCCACATAGAAAAACATCTGATTATCTTTACGTTGATCGTTTCTTTCATTCTTAACTGCATATAATAATGACCCGAATATCACGGGCTCCGTGCCGTTCATGAAGCGGACGGACAGGTAGTTGGACTCTACCTCCGGTATTTTGCGAAGCCAGTACTGCATCTCTGGAAATGCGTTCGTTAGTTCCTCCAGGGCGTCAGCCATGCTCTCCTGATCCGGTGCCACCCAATCCCACCATTCCCAATGGTCTGAGTAGGTAGCCTTGTCCCGACGCGCTTCCAGCTTGACTTGATCCACCATCACAAACATCCACTCCTGCATTCATACTGTTCATTTAAGAAATCATTGATCCCAAAAAAGGACACGTATGCATTCCATTGGAATCACGTGTCCTTCTTTATGCCGTGCTCAATATCATCACTGATCTGCATCTCATAATAATGAAGCGTTCGACATAATCTGTTTTAATTTCTCAGTGGCTCGCTTCTGGATACGGGATACACTCATTTGGGATACTCCCAGTTTCTGAGCAATTGCCCGCTGCGACTGACCATCCTGAAATGCCAAAATAAGCACCTTTTGTTCCTGTTCCTTCAACTGTCCCAATGCCTGCTGCAAGTCCATCCGCTTCTCAACCGAATCGAAGTCATTCACATCAGAACTGATCAGTTCACCCAAAGTAGCTGCACTCTCATCCTGTGATAGCGGAGAATCCAGTGACACATAGTGGTAACATTCCCGACCAGCCAAGACTTCGATGGTTTCCTCAGGGGTTAAATCAAGGTATTCAGCAATCTCGTTCACACCTGGTGAACGCTCCAGCTTCACTGTCAATTCATCAATGGCATGCTGGACAAGTGCTCCCTTTTCCTTAATTCTGCGGGGCACCTGAATATACCAGGACTTGTCCCTCAAATAATTTTTCATATGACCGATCATACTCTTCATGGCATAAGGTTCAAACGGAATACCGAGATTGATATCGTATTGCTTCAGCAAACGAATCAGAGCCATCTGCCCGGTCTGATACAAATCCTCATACAGATCGGGTCGATTCCGCGCAATTTTACCTGCTGCCATCTTCACCATCGGTTCATATTTGCGGATAAGAACTGTTGCAATTTCGTTATCCTGGGTTTGCTGGTATTCCCAGATCAAACCTATAGCTTCAGACATGGACTCTGGGGGAGTCACTTTTTCATTCATACTTTCTCCTCACTTCTTGCAAGACGTTTTACGAGTACTACTTTCGTACCTTTGCCCGTCTCACTTTCCACACTGACATCGTCCATCAGAGCTTGCATCAGGTAAAATCCAAGTCCACCGATTTGGGCATCTGTCAGCTCTTTGTCGTGAAGGCCTGAACGGGATACCGCCGGGTTAATGTTCTCGAAGCTGGCTCCTTCATCTTTGACGGTGATAGCCAGCGTGTCACTATCCACTTCGAACACAACCTCAACCATGCCGCCTTCGTGTGAGTAAGCATACAGTACAGAGTTGTTACAAGCCTCGGATACAGCAACCTTCATATCCTCAATGTCCTCATAAGAAAATCCCATTTTGGACGCAACACCATATAAATTGAGCCTTACAATATCAACGTAATCAGCTGTCGCCGGTAAATTAAGGGTGACTCTTTGAACTTCTGCATTCATTCCTTTTTCGATCCTTTCCTATTGGGAATTCTTCTGTGAGACAAAGAATTTGGCAATACCCGTCATATCAAAAAGTTTCTGAATTTGCGCAGGAACTTCCTGTACTTCAAAGCGAGCTTCCATTCCATGCCGTGCTTTCAGAACAGATAACAGGATACCAATTCCTGTACTATCAATGTACTTCAAATCTTGCATGTTAATGATCAAATCTTGTTCCTTGTTGTCCACTAAGGGCTCCATTACCAAACGGAATTCAGGAGCAACCGACAAATCCAGTTCGCCAGTCAGATACACCGTGCATACGCCGTCATGTGTTTCTGTTCTTGCATTGAATTTTTCATTTTTATTTGTATTCATTAGACATCTCTCTCCTGATCAATGGTTTCTTTACCTAATAACCCATCTACAGCCCATATGAAACAGTAATCGAATTAGCAAATATTTCAATTAGCCTGATTTATGGCCGATCTATTGGATTTGAACAATTGCCTTTCTTCCTGAAATCGGGACAACTTCTGTTTCACATTGCCCATTTTCACAGGTTTGCTGATGTAATCGTCCATACCTACAGTGGAACAGCGCTGTTGAATACCATCCATGACATTGGCGGTCATTGCTACAATAACCGGCTGCTGGTCTTGAGGAAGGCTCTCACGAATTCTGCGAGTACACTCCAATCCATCCATCACGGGCATTTGTAAGTCCATAAATATATAGTCATAATTGCGGTTCGCCAGAACCATCTCCAGCGCTTTCTTGCCATCTTCAGCGATATCTGCGATGAGTCCAAGCTTGCCCAGCATAATGGACATCAGCTTCTGATTAATAGGGTGATCATCGACAATTAATACGCTTGGATGCATTTCATCATTTTTTTTAATGTCCGTAAGCTGATCTTCCCCCATACCTGTCGTCAGCTCCTTCTCGACATACCGCTGCGCCTGAATGGTAAATACAAACGTTGCACCACGCAGTTCCGATGTATCCAGATATATCTGACCACCCATCATTTCGACGAGCGTTTTGCATATAGCGAGCCCCAGACCGGTTCCACCATACTTGCGCGTCATGGATGTATCCAGTTGGGAAAACGGCTGAAACAGACGGTTTACTTTATCTGGTGCTATACCTATTCCTGTATCTTTTACAGCAAACTCCAGCGTCATTCGCCCGTCTTTTTCCTCATTAACGGATACGATCAGATACACGCCGCCATGGTCCGTGAACTTGATCGCATTGGCAATCAGATTCAACAAGACCTGGCGCAGCCTAGCCATATCTCCATAGATCAGCTCGGGTACCGAATCTTCCAGGAAATATTCCAGCTCAATATTCTTTTTGCCAGCTTCTACCGTGAACAGTCTCAGCACTTCACGAATACAGGAAACAAGTTCGAACGGATGCTCTTCAAGCTCCATTTTGCCGGATTCCATCTTGGTGAAATCAAGAATATCGTTAATCACCGTAACGAGTGCATCGGCACTGCGACGAACAATGTCCGCGTATTCCTTCTGATCTTCCTTCAGATCCGTTTCCATCAACAGATCAACCATACCGATAACACCATTCATCGGCGTGCGAATCTCATGACTCATCATGGCAAGGAACTCGGTCTTCGCGTTTGCCGCGATTTCCGCTTCCTCTTTGGCCTGAATGAGCTGCTGATTCATTTTCTCCAGTTCCTGCGTCTTTTGATGCAGCAGCATCGTCTGTGTTTTCAAACGTTTATTCGTGATAAACATTTCTACAAAGCCCTCGATTTTGGATTTCAAAATCTGAGGGATAAATGGCTTGACCATATAATCAATGGCCCCTGCGGAATAACCTGCAAATAAATGCTCTGCCTCTCTGCTATTTGCAGAGATGAAAATAATCGGCACGTCCTTGGACTTGTCACGCGCCTTAATTAACTTTGCTGTCTCAATTCCGTCCATCCCAGGCATCTGCACATCCAGCACAATGACCGCAAATTCGTCTTTCAGCAAACAGCGAAGTGCCTCTTCCCCGGAGGTTGCCTTGACGAGCTTGTACTGTTCCGATTCCAGAACCGCTTCGAGAGCGAGCAGGTTCTCGGGGCGGTCATCTACCAATAATATGTGGATTGGTTCATTGAGCCCCATGACTAAGCCTAACCCCCTATTTAATCTTCCGGTATATTTTTTCCGTCCGGTCTAACGGCTCGTAGGCATCGCTGAATTCCGTAAAATGTATCGATTCTTTAGACCCCAGAACTAGGATGCCGAAGTGGCTCAAACTTTCATGAAAAAGTCCGTGCACATGGTTTCGCAATTCATCATTGAAATAAATCATGACATTGCGGCAGAAGATTACATTAAACTCGTTAAATGACCGGTCTGTTGCCAAATTATGTTCGGCAAAAATAATATTTTTCCGTAGATAAGGATGAAATATAACGGAATTATATTTCGCGGTGTAATACTCCGAGAATGCACGGGTGCCCCCGGCTTCCAGATAATTTGTAGTATATAATTTCATTTTCTCAATGCCATATACGCCTTCCTTGGCCTGCTGCAATGAGCGATCGTTCATATCGGTTGCGTATATTCTTGCCTTGTCGTACAGTCCTTCCTCATGCAGCATAATCGCCATGGAATAGACTTCTTCCCCTGTAGAACAGCCAGCATGCCATATCCGGATGTATGGATAAGTCCTCAGTATAGGAATAATCTGTTCCCTGAAGAATCGAAACAAAGATGGATCACGAAACATTTCCGTTACAGGGATGGACAAATTCTGTACAAAACGATCAAATACAGAACGGTCATGCAGCACCCTTTCCTGTAAACCAGAAATGGTCTTCAATCCTTCGGCATGTACGTAATGCCAGATTCTGCGTCTTAACGACGGTAATGCGTAGTTCCTGAAATCATATCCATATAAACGGTGCATACCTTCCAATAGCAACTCGATCTCGATCAGTTCACGCTCTTCATCTTGCGGCATGCGGATCGATTCTGCCTCCGCCTCGGTAGGTTCCCACGGTGTCATATTTTCTCTCCACTTCTTCATTTGTTACTTGCGTAATAGATGTATTGTCCTTCATTACCCAAACTATCGGGTTACGAATACAGCCATACCCGCATCAGGGATAACAATTGATCCGTTTGGATCGGTTTTTTTACATAATCGGATGCTCCAGCCTCAATACACTTGCCTCGATCCTCTTTCATCGCTTTTGCGGTTAAGGCGATAATTGGCAGTTTTTCGAATTTCGGTATCTGTCTGATCCGTGTCATCGCCTCATAACCGTCCATTTCCGGCATCATCATGTCCATTAATACCAGATCGATTTCCGGGTTTTTATCCAGAATCTCCAAAGCTTCACGACCGTTCTCCGCAAATGTGACATCCATGCGATAACCTTCAAGCACGCTTGAAAGGGCAAATACATTACGGATGTCGTCATCCACTAACAATATTTTCTTTCCTTCAAACAAGGTTTCCTTGTTATGCAGCTTCTGCAGAATTCGACGTTTGTCTTCCGGCAGGTTAGCTTCTACCCGGTGCAAGAACAAGGTCGTCTCATCGAGCAGACGTTCAGGTGATTTCACGTCCTTGATGATAATGGACTCTGCGTATTTGCGAAGCTTCATCTCTTCTTTGCTGTCCAGCTCTTTACCTGTATAAATAATGATTGGCAGATCATTCAGATACTGATCGTCCCGAATCTGGTCAAGCAGCTCGAATCCGGTCATATCTGTCAGCATCAAGTCCAGAACCATGCAGTCATAGCGTTGGCTGTGCAATTCATTCAAGGCTTCACTGCCAGTGGACACTGCTGTAATAGCGACATCATCGTGGCCGATCAGTTCAATGATGGCTTTCCGCTGTATTTCATCATCTTCCACAATCAATAGACGTTTCAGTTGATTTTCTGTATAGGATTCGATATGCGAGAAAGCTTTATCCAGCGAATCTTTACTGGAAGGTTTTTTCAAATAAGCAATGGCACCCATCATCAACCCTTGCTTCATATCATCAATTACCGAAATAACATGTACCGGGATATGACGTGTCGCCGAGCTGCTTTTCAGCTCACCCAGAATCGTCCAGCCATCCATCACAGGCAACTGAATATCGAGGATGATCGCATCCGGCAAATATTGACGGGCCATTTCGAGTCCTTTGTCTCCCTGAAGCGCCACAATAGCCTTAAATCCTCTGCCTCTCGCCATATCCATTAAAATGTGCGCAAAATTCACATCGTCCTCAATGATGAGTATAATTTTGTCACCTTCCAAGAGGTTTTCCTGATCATCCTCCAATATTACAGGTACAGGTGAGTCGGATGGAGGCAGCTCCATAATTGAAATGCTTTCCGGGTCAGGTGTCAGTACGGTCTGTCTGCCCGAACGCATCGTCCGTGAGTCTCTTACTGACTTATCAATCTCAGAAGAAGCAGCAGCTTCTCTTGCCGCGTCGTCCACCTGAACTTCCTCTTCGTGATTATCCGGCAGGAACAAGGTAAAGCTGCTGCCCACACCTTCGGAAGACTCTACCTGAATAGCTCCCCCAAGCAGACGGGCAAGTTCGCGACTTATGGACAAACCCAGACCCGTTCCACCATATTTACGGCTGGTTGTACCGTCCACCTGCTGGAATGCTTCAAAGATCAGATCCGTCTTGTCGGAAGGAATTCCAATCCCGGTATCCTTCACGGTGAAGCCTACATATTCCTGGTTCGTATTCAGATACCCAGGAAGATCTTCTTTCTTCATCTTCCGTCCAATCAGGCTTACAGATCCCCGGTTGGTAAACTTGAACGCGTTCGACAACAGATTCCGCAAAATCTGTTTAACGCGATGGCTGTCGGTATATACCCATTCCGGCAAATTATTGTCGAACTCAATGTTCAGGCTGAGTTCTTTTTTATTCGCCATCGGGCCAAAATTCTGTTGAACAAAGCTGGTCAGTTCTTCCATCCGCATCGTTTCATAATTGATATCCATTTTGCCTGCATCCACTTTGGACAGATCCAAAATTTCATCAATCATTTTCAGCAAGTCCGCACCGGACATATAGATCGTCTGAGCATACTCCTGCTGTTTAACACTCAGGTTTCCATCCTTGTTCTCCGATAACAATTGGGACAGGATCAGAAGACTGTTAAGGGGTGTACGCAGTTCATGCGACATGTTTGCCAAAAATTCCGACTTGTACTTGCTTGTCATCGACAATTGCATCGCTTGCTGTTCCAACTGGGTTTTGGTTTTCTCAATCTCGTCGTTCTTCTCTTCCACTTCACGAACCTGTTCTTCCAGTGCGCGAGTCTTGGCAATCAGTTCGGTATTAAAGTGCTCTAATTCTTCCTGTTGACGCTGTAACAGCTCTTCAGAACGTTTGAGAGCTCCCGTCTGTTCTTCCAGATTTTCATTAGAACGGCGCAATTCCTCTTGCTGTGTCTGAAGCTCTTCAGACTGCACCTGCAATTCCTCTGTGAGCGCCTGGGATTCACGCAGCAGTTCTTCCACTCGCAAACGACGACGAACGTTGTTGAGAATGACGCCCAGATTCATAATCAGCTGTGAGAACAACTGTGTATGCAAATTGGTGAACCCTTCAAATGAAGCCAGTTCGACAACACCAATCAGTTCATCCTCAAATACGACAGGATAGATCATCACACCAGAAGCACGCGATGATCCCGTTGCTGATCCGATGTCCACATAATCCTCTGGCGTTTTATCCAGAATAATTGGCGCCATATCCAATGCGGCTTGACCAATCAATCCCTCGCCAATACGGTAAACCTCTTTGCCAACATCTTTATTCTCTTCAAACGCGTAGGCACCATACCGTCTCAATTCGTCCGGATGTTTCTCTTCATCGATCAGGTATACGACACCCAGTTGAGCTCCAAGCACAGGTGTGAATTCACTGATAAACATCTGTGAGATCTGGCGAATCGATCCTATACCCCGCAATAATTCCGGAACTCTGGCTATGTTGGAACTCATCCAGTTCTGATCCTGCTGCGCTTGTAGATAAGCTTTCTCAACTTCCAGTTTTTCTTCCAAATCATTGGAGACATCCTTGAACACACTGGCAATCTGACCAATTTCGTCGGTAGACTTCACCTGTATGCGGCGAATGGTCCGATAACGGCCTTTTCCAAAGCTGGTGATCATCATGGACACGGTATTCAGCCCCCGTGTAATACTTGGCAGCACCCACATAATGACACCCAATGCAAGTAACAATCCGGCAATCATGATGGCTACGGTAATCTGAACCGCGCGCATATAGGCTGCATTCGCATCTTTAATCTCGGTATCTATCTCCTGGTCCTGAAAACGGGACAAGGCATTCAAGCTATCTACAGCTTCCTTCTGCACCGCCAAGCCGGTTGAATTCCGGTAGTTATTGGCATCTTCCACCCGATTCTGGGACATTAAGCTGACCTGTCTCGCGGCATAAGCATTGTAAGCTTCCCAGGCCGTATTCACACGATCTACCAGTTGGTGCTCTGGTGCACTGTCTGCCCGGTCCCGCACTTCCTCAAGGTAGCCTTTGCCCTTTTCCTGCATGGCCTTCAAATCACTGTCTGCGGCACTAATTGAATTGTTGGGATTCAGCAACAAGTTAGCCAGCACTTTGGCTATATCATTAACCTCTCCACGTGCAGCAGAAGTATATCTGACTTTAAGGTATCGCTCCTGATACATCTGATCGAGCTGTTTATTGCTGCTGTTCAGCCGTTCGTAACTCACAAACGTAAGCACGATCATGATAGCCATCAGAGCGGTAAAGCCAATCAGCAGTTTATTTCTGATTTTCATTCAGCTTCGACCCCTTTATTTAAGGTAATCCACACCAAACATTTATCATCATCCCGCTCCTGCAGAATTTCATCATCGAAGAACAACGCCTGCATGGCCGCTTCATCCCACTGGTGGGAACCCGCCAGATGTTCCTTCAGAAATGCCTGCTGCATTTCCTGATCACCTTGAACAGCTTCAGTCAGCCCATCTGTATAAAGTGCAATGTGACCATCACCCTCATAGTGAATCGTCTGTGGTTCAATATCCATTTTGTCGAACAGTCCTACAGGACAGCAGACGCTGTCAAACGTTGTCACACTTCCGTCGTGACGGAAAAAGAGTGCTGGCGGATGGCCTGCGTTAACATAATCAATCCGCTTCATGCGTGTATCTACGACCAGATATATCGCTGTAAAATAGTACTGTACCAGCTGTTTTTCCAGATGCAACTGATTAAAGCGACGATTCAGCTCCTGAATAACCTTTTCCGGGTCCACATACGTTGTAACCGTGTCTTTCAACACGGAAGCAATAAACATGGTAAATAGGGATGAAGATATCCCATGCCCCATCATATCCAGCAGTAGTACCCCATATCTGCCTTCGCCAAGCGGGTACCATGAATACAGATCACCCGCCAGCTCAAAGGAAGGCTTATAAATGGCATTAACGTGAAACAACGGGTCTTCAATAGCGGGACTTAACACAGCATTCTGTACCATCGCCGCAAGCTTCAGCTCATCCTGAATCCGCTGATCACGCTCTTTATGCCAGTCCTTCTCCTGCTTCAGACGAAGCGCAAGACGGATTCTGGCCATCAGTTCGACTTTGTTAATCGGTTTGGTCACATAATCGGATGCCCCTGCATCGAGCGCCTCGGCCAATTTCTTGGAATCTCCGATCGCGGTTACCATAATAATAGGTATATCCTTGAGATTTTCGAATTTCTGCACAATACTGCATGCTTCGATTCCATCCATCTCCGGCATCATCATATCTAGCAAAATCAGGTCAATATCCGACGGCTTGGGACGAAGTTCATTGTTTTCCTCACCAATCCCTAGGATCTCAAACATCTCCATAGCAGAACTTGCCGTTACAATGTCACGATAGTTTTCTTTTTTCAGAATTTCTCGAATGATAATGACATTCGTCGGATTGTCGTCAACAATAAGTATTCTCATTTCTATCTCCTTATCTGTGGCGTCCGGGTTTGTCGATTCTTATCAGGTCAGCTAACAACCTTAATTATACAAATTTCGCATACAACACAGCGGTAGACATAATAATTCCTAGTATAACTATAATCGTATCATCAGAAAACTTCTATCAGTAAATGGCACCATCGCAGGAGAATTCACCCGCTCGCTACCCTGTTTTTGCTGCGTTCTGATCCCGCTTCCAAACTTGCAAAAACATAGATAAGGAATGGGGATATCCCCATTCCTTATCTATGTTTTTGGTTAAGCATTTTGCGTCATCAACTAGAAAGCTCTTTTGATTGATGCAAGATACTCTCTTCTGAAGCTTGTCCCTATTTAGAAGGCTCCAGCTTACGTGTGTGTATCGGCAAAGCTATTCTTTCTTTTTGGCAATCACAAGTACTTTGCCTTTATCGAGTTCACTCTCATAAAAATCTGCCTCAGCTTCGGTGAAGCCCATCGAAACAATTTTGGCCCGAAGTTCATCACCGCGGGAGCGGAACAGATTCGCCAAGGAATCAAATACGCCTTCTTCCTTGATGCCAATCTCTTTGGCATCTGCCGTATCAGCAATCCGATCTGTACGATCCTTTTCATGGGCTAGAACGAAGATATGATCAGCAAGGTATCCGGTAATCTGCAATTCTTTCACCGCTTCTACCGCTTGGACTCCGTTTTCTACCACTTTTGCATAAGCTTGCGCATTGGTTGAATTCATCGTTTCCACTCTCCTCTGATTTGATCTTCTTTATCGAGCTACTTAGTATATAACCATACGATATCGGGTTGAAACGCTTCTGGAATAACCAATCCTAGGAAGCCGATTCATCAAAGAGGTCTATTCCTTCAATATGATTGGAGCCTGGCTTCATATATACCTTCAGCGCCTGACTTCCCCGCAGAAATACTTCTCCATCCTCTGCAACATCATACGGCTTGCCCAAAACATCTCGAATGGCTTCAATATTCATATCAATCCATTCCTGATTAAGCTTCAGACGTTTCTCGGAAGCATCAATATGCACGTAATTGACGACTCCTGTATCTTCACAGAACCCAACCGTTACATCTTTGAATTGATACTCAGGGCAACCCAGATATGGATCAAGTTCCTTATGAACCGGCTGGCCTTTATTGGCTAACATGTCATTCATGCTATCATCCAGAGAAATGTCATTCAGAGTCCGAAAGTGCTGGACAGGTCCGGATCGATCAGCAGCCAGAATAATCTCTGGTGTCTCCTCTTCCACTACCGTCCATTGCGTATCATGAGCAGCAGGTACCGCTGCCGGTTGAACGGAAAAGGGAGAAATTACGCTAAACATAACAAGCAGTAGTTTCATCATGATTCTCACCCTTTCATCAGGTTCATCACCGCTCTGAAGACTTCTATTCATAAACGGTCATGTTATTTCCGCATACGTTGCCATACATTAGCGGCTACATCCACATATTTCAGCCAGTTTTTGCCGCCTTTAGCATCATCATGATATGTAGCATCATAGGATTGCAGTGTCCGATCTGTCGGTGTAGCAGGCGGCGTCTGTACCACATTTGCTACTTCTGAACGTTTGCTCTGCTCAGTGCTGCTTCGTTTCGTCTGAAACTTAGCCATCAATGTGGATGACACCTGTTTCGCTGCTTCCGTCACTTCGTTCAGCACTTCACCCAGATTCTGTACAGATTCCATAACGGGATCAATTTGTTTCATTTTGTGCTGCACATCCACTGTAATATCATTGGCATGCCTTACTGTCTGTTTGACTTCATAACTAAGCTCATCAATGGTCTTCTGAACTTCCTGCAGTGTCTGTGACACATTGTCGAGTGAACCTTGAGCGGACTTCAAGGTACGAATTAAAAAGAATACAAGTACTGCAAATGCAATTGCAATTAAAGCCACACTAATTTGATAGATCATAAAAGAACCTCACTTTCCAGTATAAATCGGTTTTGTTATTGCTTAGTTACCCGACCCATTCCGAGGCGAAACAAATAGGATATGAACTGTAAAAACAACCCCACCTGGTAAAATATCGCAATGTTTCAACCCGAAAGACCTCGGTTAAAGAACAACTACACACGGCAGTGAGACGAACACTTCTCGCTACCAAGTTCTATAAACGAAAGGATGATACCCATGTTGAAATGGTCGGTACTATTTCTAATTATTGCTCTTGTTGCAGGTATTTTTGGATTCTTCGGTATTGTTGAGGCAGCAGCTTCGATTGCCAAAGTACTCTTCTTCATCTTTGTTGTACTGTTCGTCATCTCCCTGATTACGGGACGCAGCCGAATGCGATAAATGGGGCTTCCCAAATATGAACTCGATACATACAAAAGCCTATCGCGCTTGCAAAAGCCGGTAGGCTTTTGTGCGTCCATCATCACTTTTTGGCAACAATTTTCCCCCAAGCAAATTGCGGCTTATCTCTATTATGTATTACGCTCCCTTCTGGTCTATTCCATCGCTTCACCCCGATTACATCATAAAAACAGGACCATTATGACATAGCCAACCCGGTTTTCTCCCACCGAAGTATGATATTTACAGGCTCTCCTTATACCCACATATGCTCCAGTTGACACTGGAGAATCCAAGAAAATATTGTTATAATTTGTGATTCATAAGTAAGCTTGCTTGGTTACTTTTAACACAGGACAACAAACTACATACCTAACCGAGGAGGAAAAACAAATGAAAAAAATTGTAAGTTTTGCCGCTGCTCTGACTTTGATGGGTTCCATGGCTGCTGCCGCAGGTGCTGAGGAAGCGGTTACCGGAACGGTAGCTCCAGAAACGGGAACACAGACAACCACAACAACCCCTGCTGTTGAAGTGAACAAACCTGCTGTAGACACTGTAGAAGGCACAGCTGAGACTGTAACTGGCACAACAGTAGACACAACAGGTACAGAAGGTACTTCAACGACTACTGAAACAACAACGTCAACAACGAATGACAAAATCTTTGATGAGCCTGTTGTAAAAGCAGGAGATGAGGTTCTGGTTCCTACGATGCTGCTCAACCTGTTGGAGCGCACATGGTTCTATGATGCACCTAATGGGAAGCCAATCGGTGCACTCGGGTCCCAAGTCATCGATACGACAGGTGAAGTTGTAGATGGATTCGATGGCGGTCAATGGGTACAAGTGTATACGTGGAAAGGTAAAGCCTGGATCCACGTTGCTATCCAATAGTATCGTATAATCGTTCTAACGATAAGTAAAGAGGACAGCTCGCAGGCAGCGGCCGTCCTCTTTTTCATTTTATATGCGCTTATTTCCGGTAGGTCCCTCCTGGTTTCAAGGACTTCCCGTTGTGCCTTCTTCCATCTTCGGCTCCACATGCACATGTACATGCATAATATTATGTGAACGTTTCAAGCGCTCTTCAACCCGGTCACAGATCTGATGACCTTCGATCAGGCTCAGTCTTCCATCCACTTCAATAACCACGTCCACCAGTACATGACTGCCGTGCACACGCGCCTTTACGTCCTTGATCATTTCTACACCAGGAACCCGAGCCACAGATGATCTTAGGTCTGTCAGTTCTTTCTGATCAAATCCGTCTGTCAGACGATGTGTTGAATCACGGAAAATCTCCCAAGCAGTCTTACAAATCAGCAGACCTACAGCTATTGCAGCTACTTTGTCCAACCAAGGAAGTCCAAATTGGGCACCGATAATTCCGACCGCAGCCCCTATGCTGACCCAGGCATCGGAACGATTATCTTTGGCCGCAGCCATCAGGGCCTGACTGTTAATTTGTTTGGCAAGACGATGATTGTAACGATATACGCCCAGCATGACCAGCGCACAGACAACCGCAACTGCTGCTGACCACAGGTTTGGTGCGACAAAGTTTCCTTCATACCAGGAACGAACCGCTTCAACCAATACCTGCAGGCCAACCATAGCCATAATAAATGAAGCAATTAGGGCAGCAACGGTTTCCGCTCTAAAGTGACCATAGGCATGATCGGAATCAGGTGGCTTCTGGGATATGCGAAGTCCAATCAATACCGCAACAGATGCAACAATATCTGTAAGGTTATTAAAACCATCCGCCAGTAAAGCGCTGGAAGCAAACAAATATCCGCAGATCAATTTAAAAGCAGACAAGACCAGATAGGCCACGATACTGACCCAAGCCCCACGCTCTCCTTTGCGTATTTCTTCATAGGCGTTCAACCCGGCGACACTCCTTTAACGTTTCGTATTACGGTTGTTCCATGGTACCAAATGCGTACCGTGTGGGTCTATAGAAACAGTGTTGCCAAGCTGCATTGCTGTAGGGAAGCCGAAACAAAGTTGCCAGACCGCAGGGCTGTAGGTGAAGAGAAAAAATGTTGGCCCAGTCAAAATAGTGAAGGAATTCATCATTTTATCAGGTTGCCCTTGTGGGGCATTTGTAAAACGTATAAAATGAGTACATCCCGTTCAATTTGGACGGCTTACTGTAAGACCGGGAGGGAATAACGATGAGCGATAATACTGAACCGAAAAAGATCAGTTTGCAGGATGCCATACGCCAGAAACTGGCGCAGAAGAAAGAACAGGCAAACACAGGTAACCAGTCCAGTGCCTATTTTGAAGGCGGCCCCAAAGCGATGAAGAGTCAAAACAACAAAAAGCCTAACAATCAGCGCCGCCGTACTGGCGGGTCCTAGACCGCAAGCAGCTCCTGTATGAGATGTCTCTATGGTTACAGGATCACCTTGTATGACCAAAAAAAGAACCGCAAGCCTCCTCTGGAGAGCTTGCGGTTCTTTTTTGATCCTCTATAAAAACGTAAACGTAGAGTTAGCCATGGTAACACTTCTCAATCTACACCGATTAGCTTATCTTAAGCCTCTACTGGGTACATTTTGTTGCGCAATTCTTTAATTTCGTCACTTTCCAGATACTCATCATAGCTCATTTGGCGATCAATAATGCCGTTTGGCGTGATTTCAATAATCCGGTTAGCGATGGTTTGAATGAACTGATGGTCATGCGATGTAAACAGCATGGTGCCGTCAAAGTCAATCATACCGTTGTTCAGTGCGGTAATGGACTCCAGATCCAAGTGGTTCGTTGGCTCATCCAGAATCAGGGCGTTAGCGCCTGTTTGCATCATTTTCGCCAGCATACAGCGAACTTTCTCGCCCCCGGAGAGTACACTTGCTTTTTTCAGAGATTCCTCGCCTGAGAACAGCATACGACCCAAGAATCCACGCAGGTACGTTTCATCCTGATCTTTGGAATATTGACGAAGCCAATCCACGAGACTCATATCTACACCGTCAAAATATTTGGAGTTGTCTTTCGGGAAATAAGCCTGTGTTGTGGTAATACCCCAAGTGTATTCGCCACTATCCGCTTCCGTTTCACCCATAAGGATATCAAACAACAATGATTTGGCATTACCGTTCGGGCCAACAAAGGCAATTTTATCCCCTTTATTCACCACAAAGCTGAGATCATTCAGCATGTTCACACCATCAATTGTTTTGTTGATACGGTCAACGGTCAACAATTGTTTACCCGCTTCACGCTCAGGTTTGAAGTTGATGAACGGATATTTCCGGTTTGATGGACGAAGATCATCCAACGTGATTTTGTCGAGCTGTTTCTTACGTGAAGTCGCTTGCTTCGATTTGGAAGCATTCGCAGAGAAACGTTGAATAAAGGCTTGCAGCTCTTTAATTTTCTCTTCTTTTTTCTTATTAGCATCACGTTGCAAAGCAAGTGCCAATTGGCTGGATTCATACCAGAAATCGTAGTTACCTACGTACAGCTGAATTTTACCGAAATCGATATCTGCAATGTGTGTACATACTTTGTTCAGGAAGTGACGGTCATGGGATACTACAATAACGGTACCTTCATAGTCCATGAGGAAGTTTTCCAGCCATTGAATGGATTCGAGGTCCAAGTGGTTGGTAGGCTCATCGAGCAACAGGTTGTTTGGACGACCAAACAAGGCTTGTGCAAGCAGGACACGAACTTTTTCGTTACCGCTCAGATCAACCATTTTCTTCTCATGCATGTCACGTTCGATACCGAGGCCGATCAGGAGTGCCGCTGCATCCGGCTCAGCATCCCAACCATTCAGTTCAGCAAACTCACCTTCAAGCTCACCTGCGCGCAAACCATCTTCTTCCGTAAAGTCCGCTTTGGCATACAATGCGTCCTTCTCTTTCATGATGGAATAAAGACGGCTGTGGCCCATAATTACGGTTTCGAGAACCGGATACTCATCATATTCAAAGTGGTTTTGCTTCAAAACGGCCATGCGTTCGCCCGGGGTGATGTGCACCTCTCCCGAGTTTGCTTCAATTTCACCGGACAAAATTTTCAGAAATGTTGATTTGCCGGCTCCGTTGGCGCCGATCAGACCGTAACAGTTGCCTGGCGTGAACTTGATATTCACATCTTCAAAAAGTGCACGTTTTCCGTAGCGGA
Organism: Paenibacillus sp. E222; assembly: GCF_013401555.1. NCBI lineage: Bacteria > Bacillati > Bacillota > Bacilli > Caryophanales > Paenibacillaceae > Paenibacillus > Paenibacillus sp. E222. Next base: position 2,347,174 of record NZ_CP058552.1, on the reverse strand, counting down.
GCGTGATGCCGCTTGTACTAATCATTAAGCATACCATCCTTTTATTTAATATTCTGCATACTGCATGAATAGCAACTAATTCAATCATGGATTCAATATCCCGAAGCCTATTCTGGCACCATATTATAACACAAAAAAGCGGCAAATTCGAAAATTGGCCGCTTTTTAATCGTTAAAGATTTGGTAAATGTACCGTTCATGCGGGTATACCCTTACATTAGCATATCTAGACCATTTTTGTTAGTCTTGTTTACTTTCTTCGTGCCGGATACGGAGCGTCTCACCATGTCCCAGTACCCGAATACGTTCTGCGCTGATCCCCAGCCGTTCTCGTTCCACTTCCATTCGATCGAGCGCTTCCTTGGGTGTGTCATCCGCCAGCTTAAATGTCCCATAATGCATGGGAACCATAAGCTGGGAACCCGTTTCTACAAATCCCTGCAGCGCTTCTTCCGGCGTCACATGCTGGGAGGTCATGAACCATTCCGGCTCGTACGCACCGATTGGCATCAGGGTGACACCAATGTCGAAGCGTTCACCGATCGTTTTGAATCCCTGGAAGTATCCTGTATCCCCTACAAAATAAATGACTGGCGGACCGCCAGGAGAATGATCAGCCGATGTCTCTATTGGATCAACCGTACCTGCTGCTCGGGAATTTTCATAACCATGGCCTTCGCTCGTCGCAGCACTCTCTTTAGACGGAACAACTGCCGGGTGATTCTGTTCCAATACATAACCGCCCCAATGGGACGTATTAGTATCAAATAGGGTTCGGCGCGTCCAGTGCTGTGCAGGTACAAAGGTTATTTTGACTCCGCCTAGCGTAATATGTTCCCACCATTTCATCTCATGACACCGGTGGAATCCTTTGCGCACCATTTTGCGCTTGAGACCATCAGGAACGATGAGCAGTGTCTTGGCCGTCACCAATTTCCGCAGCGATGCGAGATGCAAATGATCATAGTGTGAATGCGAGATCAGAATGACATCCAAAGGTGGAATATCCTGAATTGGTATGCCAGGAGCACCGAGTCTGCGCTGAAATCCCATTTTCTCGGCCCAGACCGGGTCTGTCACGATGTTTAGTCCATGATATTGAATGAAAAATGTGGAATGACCAATCCAGGTAATCGTGGTTTCAGCCCGGTTGGCGTGCAGATAATCCAGTTCAGGTGGGTGCTTGGGCACGGTGTAGGAATAATCCTTCACTTTGCTGCGCCGCTGCTCCCTCCACTGCTTGAATTCCTTCAGCGTTTTGTCCGTACTTACATTATCAATGTTGTTATAACGGATTTTCGGCATGAAAGGGCCCTCCTCCCCTCCTCGTATCTTAACAAAAGATTACCCCGAATTGGAAAGTACGTACCAACGAATCAATCCTTTGGATTTTTGCATTTCGCCAAGTAGACGAACAAAAACGCAATTGCAGCCACGATGATCAGTGGTGGGGCGTACATAATGGTAAAGGTCTCAAAAAAACTTAATCCCGTTATCCCGGGAATCCCCGTCACTCCCGCGTCAGAGCTGAGAAGAAACTGTGGAAGCATGATGAACTGTATGTTGGGAAGCATGAACGGACTCATCCTTTCTTTTTGCCAGCATTACCTCGCACATAATTGGCATCAAACAGAAACAGCTTCATAATGAGCACGAGTGAAGGAATAAGCACTAGCAATCCCAGGCTGAACGCCGTAATGAGCGCAATACCCATCGTCTTGTTCGTAAAGCTGTCGTAAATATTAATGTACGGATACAGAATGTAAGGAAGATGTGAGCGCCCATAGCCGTACCAAGCAAAGGCAAACTGCAGCATGACGGCGATAAAGCACCAGCCCAAATATTTACGTTTCCATACCAGTGAGACGGCGATCACAAAACAGATAAAAGATGCGATAAACATCCATGAGATATTCAACATCTGCTCAAAGTGTGCGGGATTCTGTTTGTTAATTTGCAAAAATGCCAGAAAGCTGGCAAAGATCGTAGGCAGACTCCATAGGAGCGCATATTCGCGAAGGACTTCAAACGCAGTCTCATCCTCCGCCCGCTTGGCATAATAGGAAAGAAACATCGCTGAGATATACAGCACACTTACCAGCGCAAGCAATACAACAGACCAGGTATACGGATTCGTCAAAAACTCACGCCAGCGGAAAAACACCTGATCACCCACCTGCTCAATAATTCCACCTTCGGATATCGCCAAAATGGTGGAAAACACCGCCGGGATCAGCAATCCCGTCGCTCCGTACAACGCCATATAGATCCGGCTGTTCTGCCCATGGTTCCCATAGGTATTATAGGCGTAGTACACGCCCCGAATCGCAAGCAGTACAATCGCCAATGAACCTGGAACAAGCAAGGCTGTCCCGTAATAAAAAGCACTATCCGGATAAAATCCGACCAGACCAACCACAAAAAAGATCAGAAACACATTCGTCACTTCCCACACGGGTGAGAGATAGCGCTGAATAATGTTATGGATTTTGTTCTCGTGTCCGGTTAATATGCTGTAAAAGCTGAAAAATCCGGCCCCAAAATCAATCGAAGCCACGATCAGATATCCAAACAGAAACGTCCACAAGATCGCGATGCCTGCAATTTCAAAGCTCAATGCACGATCCCTCCTTCCAGACCGAGAGACTCCAGTTCCTTCTCTGCTTCCTTGTTACGGAACAGCTTGCTGAGTACCCGTATCGCTGAAAAGCAAAGGATCAGGTACAGCAGAATAAACAGAACGAGCATCCAGCCTACGGAGGATGATGTTGTTGCTGCTTCCGACACCTTCATGTACCCGCGCAAAATCCATGGCTGTCTGCCGACCTCGGCGAACATCCAGCCCAGCTCGATGGCAATCATGGCCAGCGGCCCAAGCAGGACGATGCCTAACAAGAGCCACTTTGGATAAGGCTTGCGCCCCGGCAGCCAGCGGCGGAACACATAAAGCACCGGGATTAGCAGAATGATCACGCCTGTCGTTACTTTCAGGTCAAACATATAATGAATGGACAACGGCGGCCTCAGATCGGCCGGAAATTCTTCGAGCCCTTTCACTTCTGTGTCGGGTCTGTTTCCTGCCAATATGCTAAGTGCATAGGGAATCTCAATGGCATATTTCACTTCATTGTTCTCATCAAGAATACCCCCATAAACCAGCGGCGCTTTCGTCATCGTTTTGAAATGCCACTCTGCGGCGGCGAGCTTCTCCGGCTGGTATTTCGCCAGAAATTTACCGGAAGAATCTCCGATCATGACGGTGCTGACCGCAAATACGAGCGCACATACCGTTGTGAGCTTAAGTGCCTTTTTGTAATACACATGATCCCGACCCCGAAGCAAGCTGAATGCGGCGATGCCTGCCAATATCCCCGCACTCAATGTGTATGACGAGGCGAGCACGTGAGATACCTTGGTCGGGGTAGCCGGATTCAGCATCGCAGCAATCGGGTGGATGTCCTTCATGATGCCGTTAATCAGGGTAAACCCCTGAGGCTGATTCATAAAGGAATTCACCGTTGTAATGAATATCGCAGAGGCAGAGGAACCCAGTGCCACCGGAATCAGCAGCAGCATGTGCGTATATTTCTTTTTGAATCGGTCCCATGTATAAAGGTAGATTCCAAGAAAGATCGCCTCCACAAAAAAGGCGAACGTCTCCATAAACAGCGGCAAGGCAATGGCCTGCCCCGCTACTCGCATAAACATTGGCCACAGCAGGCTGAGCTGTAAACCGATTGAGGTGCCGGTAACCACACCAACGGCAACGGTAATGACGAACCCCCGCGCCCATCTGCGCGCGAGCAAGGTGTAATGGATATCATTCGTGCGCAATCCGCGCCATTCAGCCAAGGCGATCATGAGTGGGACGCCTACACCGATGGAAGCAAAAATGATGTGCACAAACAGGGTAAGACCGGTCAGCATCCGGCTGAGCAGAACAGGGTCCAGGGATGACATGGGGTTACACTCCTCTTTCACATAATCGTATGTACGACTTCATACCGCCTGTGTGACGATACGCCTCAATAACTCATGATCCGGATAATACTTTTGACAACGGCATACAGCACGATCACGGCTGCGACCAGGCAGACGATAATAAGGGTTTTCTCTTGTTTACGGAACATAGACCTGCCGTCCTCCTTTTGCATGGCATGCAAATTATGGCTCTATAGACAGTTTGCAAAAGAAGTTGTTTTTTTATCCGGGAAATTTTGAAAAACAAAAAAAGCCTTTATCTAATTAAGGATGAAAGCATCCTACTAGATAAAGGCTTCACTTGTTTTACAAGAGTTCGTCCTGCTTGGGCAATCGAACCTTGAACGTACTTCCTTTGTGCGACGCGGATATAAAGGTAAGCGTTCCCTGGTGGTCCTCTACAATTTTGCGCGAAATGTAAAGCCCCAGTCCAGTCCCGCCAATCTGACGATGATCCGAATTGTCCACACGGTAAAACTTCGTAAACAACATGTCCTGCACATTCTCGGGAATACCTATTCCATAATCACGCACGTCGATGCATAACCATTCTTCTTCTTCCCACAACGTAATATCGATTCGATCTGCTCCAGGTGAGTACTTGACCGCATTACCAATCAGGTTATGTAACACCTGAATCATCCGGTTCTGGTCCGCATAAGCAAAAAAGTCTCCATTAAACGCATGCACATGGATACGCTGAATGGATGTCATGTTCCATTGCTCAGCTACACCTTCAACCACCTCAAGCAGCGGCACATACGTCATGTGGTAGGTCATACCTTCGTTATCCAGACGTTGAATATCAAGTACATCATCCAGCAGACTGCTCAGTCGTGCGCCTTCCGAAGAGATGGTTTCCATGAACTCCTGACGCTGCGAAGCGGGGAGATCATACATCATCATCAGTTCCACATAGCCCATAATGGTCGCAACAGGGGTTCGAAGCTCATGTGAGACCACGCTGATCAGTTCGTTTTTCATCCGATTCAGGCGTTCTTCCTCCGTACGATCGCGGAACACCAGAAGAAATCCATGATTTTTGCCCGGAACATCCATTTGCTTCATGTACAGGGAAAATACACTCTTATCCACATCATTAAATATAAATTCAGTCTCAACAAAGGCCCGTTCACCGTTCAAAAATGCGCGCGTCTGCTCCACCAGATTGAATTCAGAGGTTAATATCCGCGTATCAATGGCCTGAGCCAAGTCTTCAATGGATCTGCCCGAAAAATCTCGGAGACCAAACATTTCTTCAATCCTTCTGTTCACTATCGTGATGGTGCCCGAACGATCAGACATGACCAGTCCTTCCCGTGCAGATTCAATGAAATGCTGGCTAATATCCCGCTGTTCCTGAATGGCGACTTTTTCATGAAATAGCTCCGCATTCAGCTTTTCCAGAGCCAGCGCATGACGTACGCGTTCTTCTTCAGCCCTTGTGCGCTCCGTAATATCCTTAATAAACAAGTTATAAAGCGATTCGTTATTGCCCAATTGGATTTCTACGATCTTGTATTCAATCGGAAAAACGGAACCGTCCCGGCGAATACCTGAAATCTCTTCGACGATGACATGTCGTTTCCCCCGAATATACTCACATTGGTTCAGCATTTCCTTGATTTCCATACAGCTCGCACCCTGAAAAAGGGACGGAGCATCCTTCTCGAATACCACTTCTGCCCGTTCCAGTCCAAACATTCTTTCGGCTTCGGGATTAAACTCGATAATCAGCCCGTTTGAATCCACAGCAATAATGGCATCAATAGAAGAATCAATAATGGCGCGTTTGATCTCCTCACTATTCTTCAGCTCCTTGGTCCGCTCTCTGACCCTGTCCTCCAGGGTGAGCTTGTCCTGACGAATCTGTTCGAATTGTCCCAGGAGCACATCAGCCATCTTGCGCAAATTGCCAATCAGTATCTGTACTTCTGTTACATGGCTGGTTGGCCATTCCATCTCCCCATTACGAAATAACAGCCTCGGAAGAGAGCCAGTCATACGTGTAAGACGCTTCAATGGACTTACCACTTTCCGGCTGAGAGGAGCGGCCACAATCATGGAAACCACAAAAATAGCGAACAGAGATTGAAGTGTAGTCAGATAGATCGCCTCAATCCGAGTGTAATAATGGGCTGAGTTGGTCTCAACAAATACTCGATAAGGCGTACTTGTGGTCATATCTGCTTCGTACATGAACGATGCCTGTTTCCAGTAAGTAAGCACATCGCTATAATAAGCATCCCCAGAATGGAACAGTATGCTGTTCTCCCCCGGCTTGAGAAAACGATATTTGTCGATATCCAGGTATTCTCCCACTTGGAACGTATCCAGCCCAGAAGCAATGACCTTATCATCGGGGTCAAGAATGATGACATTCACATCCAGTAGATGATAATAACGCTGCATACTTTGATGCATGTTCTCTTGGGATAGATATTGATCATTTAAATCCTTGATCACAGCATTCGCAGCATGTTTTAGATTAGATAGGATGGTGTCATTGATCTGACCTAGCTGTCTGCGGCTATCGGCCGATAACAGAACAAGAGAGACAACGACTACAAAAGCTACGACGTATTTAAAAGCAATTCGTCTGAGCGGAATGGTTCCAGTTCGTTTTGACTTCACCTCGCCAGTGGTAATCCAGAAATCCACGACAATACCTGCAATCAGCGCATTAACCATGCTGGTCACAGCGACATGCATATATCCATACTTCAATTCTTCTAGATCCATGCCCATTATGAAATATCCGTAAAAGGTAACTGGCAATAACATCACAACCCAGAATGCAGCATTCGCCTTCATGATGCTTCCATTTTTCCAGCGTATCTGCCATCCCAGCATCCAGATTAATTCAATGAAATGAGCGCCAATCATAAAAAAACTGCTAGGGACCAGACCTTCAAATAATATCCCCAAGGCACAGATCGCTATTAGGGTGGTGAATCCGTATATGGCTCCGTGTAAACGCAAAGCAATAAAAGCTGCCGCTGTACCGAACAATAGCTGTACCCCGTAAAAAAGAGTCAACGGAAATATCGTTCCCAGCGTACCCAGGATAATAAGTATGGCCGTACCCAGCCACGGAATACGGAGTTTAATTACCATCCACTCCAACACCTTATTTACCTTTATGTAGTTCATAGGTAGCTGCCCTTGTGACTGATTACTGTGTTTGCATTCAACAACAACGTTGGTACCTCCTATGGATTAAAGCTCGCAAGATCTACTTTATTTCCCTCAAACCGTTCTGATACATTATACTGTAATAACTACTCGATGTAGCTTTGGGAAATTTTGAATGATCGGCAAATGAGCTGCATTCATGGTAAAATACTGAAGTTTGGCTTCAACTCTATAGAACTTTCTACATATGCATCCTATATTCTGGAATACAAACATTAAAAATTTTGCAGCATTTCCACACAAATTACGACATTTTTTTTAGAAGTTTCTTAACAAATTCATTTCATCAGGAGTGTGACCTCAATGTCTATCAAAGTTCTTCTTATAGAGGATGAGAAAAATCTGGCCGACATGATTGCTTTCTTTCTTGAGGAGGAGGGTTACATAACTGAACGGGTTCATCATGCACGCGAAGCACTTCATCTTTTCCCACGATTCCTGCCCGATATTGTAGTGACTGACTTGATGCTGCCTGAAACAGACGGTAATGATCTGGTTGATGCGTTTCGCCAGCACTCAACTGTACCCATATTGATGATCTCGGCCAGCACCATGCTGAATGATCGGCTCCGAGCGTTACATAATGGTGCGGATGATTTTCTATGTAAACCCTTTAGTCTGAAAGAGCTTGATGCGCGGATTAAGGCATTATTGCGCAGATCAGCTATCTCCTACCCGGACAAGCCCATAAAAGAGGACAAACCTGCTGAAGTTGTCGGACATGTCAGTGTCAATGAGTACAGAAGAACCTTGTTTGTGGATGGCATTGAAATTGAGGTCACTCATATTGAGTTTGAAATTATGAAGGAGTTGTACCGGAATCCCGGCAAAGTGTTCACCCGCAATGAACTTATGGATCGAATTAAAGGCTCAGAAAGGGCCTATTTGGACCGTACAATCGATGTGCACATCTCCAGTCTGCGTAAAAAAATTGAACCCGACCCCAAAAATCCACGGTATATCAAGACGGTTTGGGGAACGGGATATAAATACGTCATTTAGTACAAGCCGAAATGAAATAATGGCTCATGTCCTCTCTCTGTCATCGTCTGATCGACTGGGTTGAGGGCTGAGCTGTTTTTGTTCTGTATGCAAAAGAATGCAGCCACCGCTGGATTTCCATGATCAACCGCTCTGGTTCTTCCTCTTGCCAGAGGATCATCTTTATCAGACCCGTACCCGTAATAAGCTGCAAATGGCGCTTGCGAATCAACGATTGGAAATCCGTAATCACCAGTAAAGGAATCTGAGGCATAAATGCCCGAATGGCATTGGCTGCTGATACGGCTTGCGCGGCGTCCTGATAGTCCACAATACAACAGTGAGCTTTGCCCCATTCCGCCTCCTCCTTGCTTTCCGTGTTCTTTTCTTTCTTCACTACGGACTCCCTCTGCTCATCTGTTATCCACTCATTCAACAATTCAATCATATTGTCATAATCAATACCACGACTTCCGTCCGAAAGTACGGTAATGGGTTCCATAGCAATAACCTCCAGTTCATTCTCTCTTCTTATTGTGCCAATCTTCATTTAAAAATGTTCGTGTGTGAACATAAAAGAAGTGTTAACTATCTTCGTACTTCTTCACAAACTGTGTAAGGTTCATTAGCCAGTTCGCAGTTTGCTGCAATTCATGTAAAATAGGGATATGCCCGTGCTCATTGCGGGAACTTTAAGAATGAATCCGGTACAGGAGGTTATGAACCGATGAATATTGTTTCCATTGAACCAACACCCAGTCCCAATACGATGATGCTGCATCTGGATGAACGTCTGGAAGACGGGATCCGCAGAACATATACACTGGATAACGAACGATCTGCTCCGGCGTTTATTCGCCAGATGCTTCATATTCCCGGAGTAAAAAGTGTATTCCACACAACCGACTTCGTAGCGCTTGACCGTAAGGGAAATGCGGATTGGTCCGTCATTCTTGGCGAAGTTCAAAGCCGTCTGGGCCAACAGGGAATTGATCTGGACTGGATTGAATCTGAAGATGCCTCTGGTGAACACTTCGGTGAAGCACAGGTATTCGTTCAATTCTTCAGAGGTGTGCCGATGCAAATTCGGGTCAAAGCCGGTGCCAAGGAAGAGCGTATCTCGCTCTCGGATCGGTTCGTCAAAGCCGTTACTGAAGTCGCCAGTGCAACGCTGATCAAGGAACGGAAACTGAGTGATTATGGCGTCCGCTACGGGGAATTGCCTGATATTGCACGGGAAATTGAACAGGAGCTGGAAGCAGCCTATCCGCCAGAGCGTCTGGAACGCGTAATTCAACAAGCCATTGAGCACGGCACCAATGCCGAAGAGTTCGTGGAACGTCGCCGTCAGCTGGATGGTACCGAGCTTGAAGAAGCTCTGCATCATGAGGACTGGAATGTTCGATACGCTGCATTTGATGGTATGGAGCCTACAGCAGAACGACTGCCACTCGTAGCCCATGCACTTCATGACAGTAAAATGCAGATACGCCGGCTGGCTGTTGTATATCTCGGTGATATTCGTACACCTGAAGCGATGGAACTGCTATACGAAGCTCTGCAAGACAGTTCGCCTGCTGTACGTCGGACTGCGGGAGACACCCTCTCGGATATCGGTGATCCAGCAGCAACGGCAGCCATGACAGCTACGTTATCCGACAAAAGCAAGCTTGTACGCTGGCGTGCGGCCCGCTTCCTGTATGAAGTGGGAACCGAAGAAGCAGAGCAAGCTCTGCGAAAGGCAGCCAATGACCCTGAGTTTGAAGTCAGCCTGCAAGCCAAAATGGCACTGGAACGGATTGAATCCGGCGAACAGGCAGCCGGAACTGTATGGCAACAGATGGCCGGGCGTAACAAGACGTCGGAATAGTCCTTTCGATTCATATCCAACAATTGTTATTGCACTGGAATACCATGGGGGTTATACTGGTTGTCTGTTTGCTAAACAGAACACGAAGTGTTACGTTCTGTGATTTATAATTTCATAGACAATAGATACACCTCATCCATGATGATGAGGTAGAGGTCGCGGGTGCGATCAGTACGCTGAAGGAGGCGCTAAGGAGCCGCTTATGAATTCAGCCGAAAGGTGCACCCGCCGAAGCCCACAGGACGGTTCCTTACGTTGTCCAGTGCGGCTGGGGCTGTTGCCGAAAGGTGCAGAACTGTCACAGATGTATGATGCCTTCCCCGGAGGGTATGATTTCTTCTGTGTTGAGCTATCTTAAACATTTGGGACGAGGTGCGGACGATTGATAATAAAGACCGCAGGCTAATGCCTGCGGTCTTTTATGTTATGTTCCATTGTTCGGATCCCATTAGTACGCTGAAAGAAGGAGTGTTTCCATGCAAGACCGCAACAACCAAACTACAACAGGACCTACCCTGAAAAAAGGATTACGCGCACGGCATATGACCATGATTGCACTCGGCGGATCCATTGGTACAGGGCTGTTCCTCGCAAGCGGCACCGCGATTTCCAATGCAGGCCCCGGCGGTGCATTGATTGCTTACGCTGCCGTTGGCATCATGGTCTTCTTTCTTATGACCAGTCTCGGAGAACTGGCTACCTTCATGCCCGACTCCGGTTCATTCAATACGTATGCGGCCCGCTTTGTCGATCCGGCCCTTGGGTTCGCCATGGGCTGGAACTTCTGGTACAACTGGGCGGTCACCATTGCGGCAGAGCTCGCCGCCGCAACCGTACTCATCAAATACTGGTTCCCTGACAGTTCGTCCATGTTGTGGAGTCTGTTATTTCTCGTATTAATCTTTGCCCTGAATGTGTTGTCCGTTAAAGGCTATGGAGAGTCGGAATACTGGTTCGCCATTATCAAAGTCGCTACAGTAATCATCTTCCTTACCGTTGGTGTGCTCATGATCTTCGGCATTATCGGCGGAGAAGCGGTTGGATTCAGCAACTTTACCGTGGGAGACGCACCATTCCATGGCGGATTCTTTGCGGTTCTCGGTGTATTTATGGCTGCAGGGTTCTCTTTCCAGGGAACGGAGCTCATTGGTGTCGCAGCCGGTGAGAGCGAAAATCCGCGTGAAAATGTCCCTCGTGCTATTCGGCAAGTGTTCTGGCGCATTCTGATTTTTTACATTCTGGCGATTACAGTCATCAGTCTGATTATTCCTTACACACATCCGAATCTGCTCAAAGGGGATCTGAAAAATATCGGAGTCAGTCCGTTTACGCTTGTCTTTGAAAAAGCGGGTCTGGCCATTGCTGCTTCCGTCATGAATGCCGTTATTCTGACCTCTGTACTGTCTGCCGGGAATTCGGGCATGTATGCTTCAAGTCGCGTTCTGTATGCTCTCGCCCGCGATGGCAAAGCGCCTCGCTTCCTCGGTCGGCTGAACAAAAAGGGCATTCCAATGAATGCCCTGCTCTTGACTACAGCGGTGGGTATGCTGGCTTTTCTAGCCTCCCTTTTCGGTGATGGTATTGTATATACCTGGCTGCTGAATGCGTCCGGTATGTGTGGCTTTATCACCTGGCTCGGTATTGCCATCAGCCATTATCGCTTCCGCCGTGCGTATGTGGCCCAAGGCCGGGATTTAAACGATCTGCCCTACCGTGCACGCTGGTTCCCATTCGGTCCAATCTTCGCTTTTGTGTTATGTATCATCGTCATTATTGGACAGAACTATCAGGCGTTTACGGGCGATCAGATCGATTGGAGTGGAGCCCTTGTCGCTTACTTGAGCGTTCCACTGTTTCTGATCTTATGGTTGGGTTATAAATTCATCAAGAAAACAAAAGTCGTACCACTACAGGATTGTGATTTTACCACATCATCAGAATGATTATCCCCAAATAATGATATCGATCAACATTGGGTTACTCCATGTATATAAACAGGCAGCTTTTTCTTTCTATGAAAGAAAAAGCTGCCTGTTTGATTTGTCCAGGTTTTGTATATGTCCCTATGTTTACAATAGAACAGTTAATCTATTTTGACAAAAGGGGTCCATGTACGATGAAATTATTTTTTTCCATGCTTGTTGTTCTGGGGATCTTACTTCTTTTCTTGCCTCTTCTGCAGGAAAAGTATTTTGACTGGCAGCAAGCCAAAGTTATGGATGAGCTGAAACAGCTACAACTCGACCTAACTAAAATCAATGAATCTTTTGAACAAGCCAGACAGGATCCTGCCTCAATCGATGATGATACCGAAGACAAAGAACAGGAAAGTTATCCTCATGCACTGGGGGTTATTACAATTGATGAGATTGATGTGCAACTGCCCATTCTGGAGGATGCAACTGAAAGCAATATGAAGGTTGCAGCAACGCATCTTGTGGAGACGGCCCGCATCGGGACTGAAGGAAATGCAGCGATTGCCGCTCATCGTGCTCACAAAAAAGGACGCCTGTTCAACCGAATGGGAGAATTGGAGATTGGTGATTGGATTAAAGTCACTCTGGCAGATCAGACCCATATCCAATACAAAGTGGATCAGATATCCGTTGTGGAGCCTACGGACTTGTCCGTACTTGAGGACCCGCATCTGGGACAGGTGCTTACCTTGATTACGTGTGATCCATTAGTCAATCCAACACATCGGCTGATTATAAGAGCCGTCCAAGTGACTTCAGAGGTTGCTCAGCGTGACCTGCCTTAACCATGCTGTACAAACTAAAAACACCCCTGGCATGCGCGCGGTGATTCTGAATCTCGGAAGCGCTTATGCTGGGGGTGTTTTGTTGTAGATGTAAAGAAATATCCGAGGTTACATGTTCCCGTCTACGGGTTCATCTGTTTTCTTCGACGGAGATACAAGGTTCCCATACTGCCGAGAATAATCAAAAGAGTCCCTACAAGAGTGTATCCCCATGTGCTCTCTTCTCCTGTTTTAGGCAGCATGCCCAGGAAAGAGCCATCCTCCCCTTCCTCTGCTCCTGCAACATTCGTATCTGCAGGGGAGGATGTATGATCCCCTCCTGGGCTAGTAGCATCGCCAGCATTAGCAACAGCTGAAGGCTTCTCTTCGTCAACAACAGTCGAATCTCCCGGTTTGGAAGGGGATTCTCCCCTATCCGGATCCGTTCCTTGGTCGGTTTCATCCTCTGGTTCTGAAGTTTCAGGCGTTACCACTGTGCCTGGAGTTGATGGATCTGGCGTGGATGTCCCAGGATTCGGTGTTCCTGTACTTGGCGTTCCCGGATTATAGGGCTCACTTGGCCCGCCAGGTACGGGAATGGCGATATTCGTCTTTTCCACCACTACGGTTTCCGTCTGTTTATCCGTAATCTCGAATTCAACCGACGTTTTGTCCAATTTATAACCTGCAGGTGCTTTTATTTCAACCAGTTGATACTTATTGGGTTCCAAATCCTTCAGAACGATTTCACCATTGGAATTGGTAGTCAGATTTGCTTCATCTACCCCTGTTACCACATCGAATCTCCAGTTTCCTTCCGCATCCAGCAGGGCCGTTTGAGCACGCAATTCAAATACAGCTCCTTGTAGATGCTGTGTTTTGTTTGCATTGAATTTAATCAGTTTCACGGAACGATCGTTTGCTTTGTTCTCAATGGTCAATTGCGTTTCCGGCTTCGTAATGTTGACTTGCGTTTCCGGCTGTTCGATTACAAAACCTTCTGCCTTGGTCTCAACCAAGGTGTATGGCCCATAAGGCAAGCTGTCAAATTGTATCATGCCGCTCATGTCCGTAACCTTCGTAGCGATTACGGTATCTGTACGATCGTCACGCAGTTCAAATTCGATTCCGCTTAACACCGACTTGTCCTTGGCATTTACTTTGGTAACCACCAGCTTGGCATTCATGCCCTGCCCATTGGTCTGGATGAGGGTTACAATCTGTGTTTGATCCGCTACAATCGTGAACGGTATGGGCGTTTCATCCAGTTGGTAGAATTCAGGCGCTGTTACTTCGACTAACTCGTAATTCCCTGGCGCCAGATCACCTTTGGCAATCGTTCCATCCTCACCCGTTGTTAACGTGTCGATCAACTCTCTGGTTTGAGCATTTTTCAAGTACAACTCGAACGTTGCGCCTTTTAGCTTTTTGTTGCTGTCAGCAGCATCTACCTTGGTTAATTGGAAACCTTGACGAATTTTCTCGTTGACAACTTCAAACGATTCATCTGCATCCTTAAACTGAATTGTTTTCCCTGTGGCAGCACTATATTCTGCATTAACAAGGTAACCTGCTGGTGCTGATACTTCCTTCAGCCTGTAGGCTACACCATCGGTTTGATGTAATCGATAATTCCGGGAGGTAACTGCCTCACCTTTCGCATCTGTCGGTTTCAACGTTTCCAGCAGCGTCGTTCCCGATGCATTATAGATCGCGAATACCGCTCCTTCCAGCGGAAGGCCTGCGTCATCGACTTTGTGAATTTTGATTTTACCCACACCTGTGGATGCTCCACCGCCAGCTCCAGCCATGTAAACGCGAATACCACTCTGCTGATCTGAACCCGTCACTGATGACGATTGACCCGCAAATTGAACTTTATTTTCGATTCTCGCACCACTATCGGCATTAATAAAGGATTGATATTCCAAAATTAAAGCACTTTTCATCTCATTCTTAAAGGTGAATGTAAAGGTGTTGCCTTCCACCACTAGCTCATACTCATCGGCATCCACCAAACCTGCCTTGGTTGATACATTGCCTGAGTTGTTCGCAGGCAGATCGGTTGCATACAGCTTTAACGTATCTGCGAGCAAAATCTGATTATCTGATAACTTATCCGTTAATACTGAGCCTGCTGCAATATATGATTGGCTTGGGTTGATATTTACCGTCCAGGAAGCTTTATCACTTGAACCGATTTGCTGCCCTGTTTTGTGTACATATATACCACCGTGTGCTGGTGTGACTTTCGCTTCTTTGTCAAATCGAACTGTGCCACCCTCACCATCTGTCAGGATCGCATGATTGGCGTACGTGCCCTCAACATCAAATTCCCCGTCCAAACTCGTTTTATACACGATCCGGTAGGCTGCTTTTCCGATGTTGCCAAGGTCTAAAGCGAAGCCTTTACCATCCGGGTTCAATTGGAATTGGTCTGGTGTCAGAGTAACCTCGTCACCAATCGCAGTGACATTATTGCTTCCCTGTAACAAGAGCTTATTCACTTTCAAAGAACCATCTACAAAAGATTGATCCCCCGTGTACGCATCCTTGAGAATAGCGTTCTGAATGTCGTACAAATTATAATTCACATCAATTGTCCAAGTGATCGTTTTGTCCTTGGCGCTATATTCTCCCTTTTTATTACCGTTCTGTATCGTGTAATCAAGCGGTCTAACTTCGGCAGATTTGGTGATTGAAGCTTGTGCTACATTCGCTTCTTTCCAATTCAATGTAGCCTCATTCCGATATACATTGTCGGTTGGCATACCTGCCGTCGGATCAAAGCTGGTCTTATACGTGATTACATGCTCTTTGTTGATCAACCCGCCAGCCTTCAATCGAATGGAGAAACCTTTTTCAAAGTTCACATCATCACTTGGGTCAGCTACGGGCTCCGTTTCAAACTGATCTTGCTGATCACCACTAATTTGCAGACTGCCCGGAATCAACTTCATATTTCTTCCTGCGTAGTTGTCTGTAATGACGATGTCCGTCATTTCCTTCAAATCACGGTTCAGCACAATCTGCCACTCGATTTCTTTCGTATTGAAGTTTTCACGTTTTACACTTTTCGCAAAAATGACTTCCTCAATATTCCTCGTGCCTTCTTTGGTTGTTCCATCGTGCATGGTCACTTTATTCTTTACCGTACCATTCGCATACACACGATCAATCGACTGGGTTTCATATTCGATCTCGTAGGCCTTCTTGATCCCCTCGTTAAAATGTAACTTGAAGCCTTCATCGAAGCCTGTGCCGACCCCGGTGAGTGTATATTCATTGGAATCTACTTGAGTCTTCCCTGCTGGTTTTCCGCTAGTATCGATGTCCACCTGGTATACTTTGACCGAGCCAGCAACCAATTGTTGTTTTGCAGTATCAAAACGATCTTCTATCCATGCATTCGCCTGAGCGATCTCTTGTTGATTGTAATTGTATTGCACTTTCCATGTGATCGTTTGGGTCACCGGGTTGTAGGCACTCTCTTGCCCTGACTTGTTCAGTGGTTCATTGAAACTCACTGTCACTCGACCGATATCCGTTTCGTTATGCTCGCTCTGATCCCCTGTAAGCTCCACCTTGTTCTCATACTCAATGTTTGTAAAAGGGGCAGTTGTTGGCGCTTTAATACTTGTTTTGTACGTCACCCGGTACGCTTTATCAATATCACCCAGGTTAATCGGAAATTGAGATTCGGTACTAAACAGATTTCCTAATTTGACAGATCCATCTAATTGAACCTGCAATTCACGAATCTCAATGTTCCCCTTGAGCTCCAAATTTGCCGGAAGTGTATCCGTCAGCACCGCATTTTGGATTTGTTTCTCCCCTTGGTTAAAATCAACAGTCCAGGTAATTTCATCCGAGTTAAAGCCGTTATTATTCGCGAATCCCGATTTCGTAAGTTCATCCTTGGCTGTATTCGCAAAGTGTACATTTAATGTAACAGCACCATCACGAATGAAATCAAATACGATCGGCTGCTTCAAGCCACCATCCATTTTGCTCTCGTCGAACTTGATCCAGACGTAGAAGTTTCCTTCTAATTTGGAACCAACGATCTGCTCGTTGAAGGTAAATACAACTTTGCCGTCTGGATGAACCACGTACTCCCCAACATCACCATCCAATGTTCCTTTTAACTGTGACTCGATCTTGAATTTGTCAGGCAGGTTAAACGTATACGTGGAACCTGCCTCATACCCATGAGAATCGTTTGGCAGTGCCCATGTAAAGAAGACAGCCACCTCATCCTTGATACTTGGTCTGACTGTCTCAATTTCGTCCCCTTGAGGCCGAACCGTGCCATTGCCATCCTCTATCGGTTTTTGATTATACATTTGAACACTTGTAATTAATTGATCCGTGATCTCTTGTGGAGCAGCACTGGCTGCCGCCATAGCAGCTTCATTCGCAGCATCATCTTGATCGAGATCAAGCTCTGCAGGTTCAACCGTGTCGTGTTCCAATAATGATTCCACCGTCGTATGTTCTGTCATCGTATCTTGTGCATATATGTTTGGTGAAAATAACCAGCCTTGCATCAATTGCGTGATCAACAGCAAAACAATGGCCACAATGCTCAATTTTTTCTTCATTTGTTGCTTATTCCTCCTCGTGCGTAGTGTCGGCATACGCCAAAGATCAGAATAACAAAGCAACCTATACAAAAAATATACAACACACATGCATGTGAATGTACACCATAATATCATTTTGAATCTAGGCGATAAGTGACTTCCCCTCGCCAATAGCCGGTGGAATAGAGTAATGCAACATGCTCACAGCAAAAAAAGAACGCTCCTCTTCGGAAGCGTCCCTGTAAAATAACAACATCAATTTACGATTGGAATAGTCCAAGCTACATATTACATGGTCCAGGTAATTTTCACACGCAGATCGACAGTATCCTCCATGTTGGACACGTAATACGATATCGACTTCATGCCAAGCTGATACAAATCCTGCAAATCCTCCACTAGCCCCGTTTCAGTACCCTTGTATCTGAAAGTCAGCGAGGTTCCGCCATCCTTGAGCACACTCTGAACTTTAGTTTTCAGCGCGGCATGACCACTAATCGCATCACTTTCGTCGTAGAGCGAGTATTCCAGTGTATGATACAGCTTCTGGTACGCGGTTGCCTTGCTTCCTCCCGCCTTCACCAAAGTTTGCAAAGCTTCACGATAGGGAGCAGATGCAGCAGGATACTTGCCTTTAGCTGTCCAGACATGGTCACGTGCCATCTCATCATCACTGAGCAAATAATAATTATGACTTACCTTACCCTTACGGTCAGGAGTAGGATCGTCCCACGTCGTATCCATATGGTACCACTTGCCATCCAGCTTGACGAGATTCCAGGCGTGTAATTGCTCACCAGCCGTTCCTTCCACAATCCGGTTTTCTATACCCACCTGCTCCAGCATGCGATAAGCCAGCAATGAATAGCCCTGACATACAGTACTGCCGGTAACAAGTCCATCGTATGCAGTATATTTCTGCAAGGATGTATCGTAGGAAAGGTTAAGTACAATCCAGTCATGAATGGCTTTAACTTTCTCATGATTCGTCATACCGGGCACGATAATCTCTTTCAGCACGTTGGTCACCTTACGGTTCACATAATCGGTCTGCTCCTTCGTTTCCCGATAGGCCAGCTTTACATGTACCTCTGCGGATACATTGGAGCCTTTATAATTAAATGCGTAACTTTTAACGGTATATTGAATATAGGGATCACTGGTCATTGCTTCGTCAATGGAGCTCTGCAACTGTTTTTTGAGGCCTTTCACATTGCCTTTGTATGTAAAAACAAGTTCCTCCGTTCGCTGGGACATCGCGGTAAGCAACGTCTCGCGCAGATCCGTATTCGTGGATATGTCTGATGTTCCCGACGCCGCATACAGCTGATCCAGATCGACTGCATGTGGCAGTGCCACAGCGACGAGACAGCCAGCCAGTAGCAGGGTTATCACTCGTTTTCCGTGCTTGCCCATGAAAGGATACCACCTCTCTTTGCAAAGTTCTCATGCCTCATTGTATCACAAAAGGGATTGACGGCAGGCTTCTAGTTTTGTCGAAAAGCATCAAAAGAGACCCTCCGCAGAAGGCCCCTCTGTCTTCAGTAAAACAAACCTAACCTACCCCGTTATCCTCATCATATGACTCTTCCGGGCAATTATGCAACAAACTCCAATCAATATAAACGATTTCCGCTCATAAAGGTATCCGTCTTGCCCTGAAGCTTGGCCAGACGTTCCAAGACCTGAGCCGCTTCGGCAACCGTCACTTTGCGTGCAGGCATGAAGCGTCCTTCGATCGACGGCAACAATCCCAGCTTGATACTGAGGGAGACAGCTCCCTTGTTGTTGACCGCACTGGCATCTGCCAGATTGGGAAGATCCGATGGCAATGTGTAGAATCCGGCTAATTTCTCATAGCGCAAAATGCGCACGAGCAATACCGCCAGCTCTTCACGAGTCATCTCCTCTTCTGGATTTAGCTTCGTTTCAGAGTCGGCACCCGCTAACCAGCGCTGATCGATCAATGTCCGCACAGCTTGGTAATAAGAGCTCTCTGGGGTAATGTCAGCATATAGCTTCTCGCTCCCGTTTCCACTGTAATACATATCCATATTCGGGTTGACCGCTCTTGCCAGATAGGTAAACCAATCACCCTTTGTGATGACCCGGTCTGGGAATACACGACCCTGCTCATCTGCAAGAATTACGGCATGTTGAGTCATATTCCGAAGTGCAGCCTCCGCCACATGACCTGAAATATCACTAGGTTCAACATTCGCAGTGGCACTTCCGCTACCATATAAAAACTTCCATTCTCCAGTATTAGCATCAAGTACTTCATAACTGGCGGAAATCGAATTTCCATCTCGTGTAGGCTGGTAAACCAGGTTTACAGCCGAGGGAACGACCTGACCGGTACTCATGGCATAACCACCGTAGCGGGAGTAAGCCAGTGTTAACTTGAATGCTTCCAGATAGGTTGCCTTTGCCTTTTCATAACTGATGGCTGGTTTGGTGTTTCCAGGCAACTGTTCAGGCGTTGCAGCAATCCTTGTATAAAATTCGTTGATGGCTCCATCCTTCAGGACTTGTACTTGCACTGTATCATCCATAACCGCAATTCCGTTCATATAGCGCTGGAACATAAATGTACGTGCACCTTCAAATTCAAGCACACTGGACAACCGGAATTGTTCTGATGCACTCGGAACCAATGCAATCACCTTATTGATTGCAAGTTTCTCGGCTTGTGTCCGGGTTACGGACTTAGTCTCATTCTCATCCGCTGGTTTCTCCTGCGCAGCACCCGGCTCCACCCGCTGATACAAGCTGTAACTGTAAATCTGTCCAGTAAGCGCATCTACCTGTGCTGAAATATCTCTCATGAACATGTAGGATACATTCGCATTTCGATTGCTCCAGCTCAGGCTCCATACTTGATTGTTAGGACTTGCATACTCACCTTTGCTTAACTGACTATGCTCCAACTTGTAACCTTTCGGAATATCAAAGTTCTTTTTAATTATGTTCTCGGCTTGTTGTGCATTTAATTTCTGACCGTTCGCTGCGACAAAAGGAGCTACACTTCCTTTTAAAGGTTTATTCTGCTGTAAAGAATCTTCATCACCAATAGCTTTTCCAGTCATCTCGTTAATCGGCTCCAGTGTACTAGCATCCAGCGGAACCATGCTGGAATTCTTCGGCATATAACCAAGATAATACTTTTGTCCTTTGGGCGAAGATAGACGATCAGTCGAGATATAAGCGAGCTGTACATCAAATTGCTCCTCAAATCGTTGACTGGCCTTCTCTTCCGATACTGCCGACTTCGATGAAGGATATTCAGCTCCGGTTGTACTTCTTGAATATCCTGTCACCAAGCCACTTTCATCCACACTTATGTAGATCGTCTCTGCCTCAGACAACAAACCTTCATGCTTGAGCTGGTAGCCATATCGATATTCCGTTCTGCCAAACAAAGATTGCTGTGCAGTAGATTGATACACATCTCCAAGAGAAGCAAACTCATTTTCTTTCAATCCGGGAATAGCTTTGAACAGTAATGCCTCTGCATACACCTCAGCCTCGTCTTTAGTCAATTTGACATCAGAATCAGTAGACTGCTTATCCAGTAATTCAGAAGGCAAATGTACGCTTAGTACTTCCCCCGTGCCCGCATGAACCGTTGCGCTGAATCCCATCGTATGATTTCCTTCGACAATTTGAAAGCCAATCTCCCACGCCTTGTAATCCGGCGGTGGATAAGAGTTCGGTGAATCGAATCGTACGGATGCAATCGTCGCCTTTTTCAACAATGGAAATAATTTCAGTATATTCTCGCTGGCTTGCTTGGAGGAGATTTTGGCTCCTTCAGGCACCTCGTTGTCTGTTAATCCAAGTGGTTGTTCCGTTTCCCCCGCTGCCGATTCTGTTACCTGTTCCGCTGTCGCTGCCGACGCACTGCCTGCAAACCCTGGTGTCTGTGATGCCAGAAGCAAAGTTGCCATGGCTGCTGTAGCCGCTTTGGCTGTAAACATTTTGAATCGCACATTAAAATTCCAATCAAAACTCAAATCTGGACCTCTCCCTTCAATTTCATACAAGGATGCATGCAAAATAACCTCGCATGAATATTGCCAGTCTATTCTATGATACCATAAGCTTCCTTTTTAATCGTCATTTTCCCAACAATTTTACAAATGTGAATTTCTGCATATTGTATAGAAACAGCAAAAAAACGCCAACCGGGTTGGCGTTTCGAGGATCAGCCTGAGCATCAAGTGGGCTGAATTTTCTCTATATTGACGTTCGGTATAACAGATTCATTGGACTGAGCCTGCACCTGTACATGAGTTTTCAAGAAGGGAATCACCGTATTCCAGAACGCAGGATCCTCCTCTGAACAGCTATGGCCACCGCTATTGACCCACAGATGCTCCACGGGCGGGTCCGCTTTGGACATAAAATATTCAAGTTCGCTCGGTGGAATAAAGTTATCACCTTTGGAATGTACCATAAGCATCGGCAGCTGCATGCCTTTCCGCCGTTCATTCAGCAGCATGACTGGATCACGCTGGCGATATGTTTTCAGAGATTCACCAAGCCGCCAGAACCAGATTCGTGGAATCAGCTGGGCCAGGGGGAACAGAGGCAGACGCCGGCGCCTCAGCTCCGAACTGACGATAACCTCGAATTGGGATGGCATGGAGTCCGTGATCACCGCAGATACAGGAATACCCTCCGTCACAGCGAGGATCGTGCCTAGTCCGCCCAAGGAGTGCCCAAGCACACCGATTGCTGCTGGATCAATTTCCGGCCGTGAGGATGTATATTGCAATGCTGACAGCAGATCATCGCGGAATAGGTAAGCTGAAGCTGCTTTAACTGGATCACTGGCTCCATGGCTTCGAACATCGTACATAAAGAGCGCATAACCTGCTTCCCAAATGGGACGAGCATAACGGAGGACACGTGATCGATTGGAGCCCCATCCATGTGCAATAATAATCAAAGGCCAAGGCTTCGGGACATGAGCTCCAGCCGGAATGAACCAGCCATGGACTCGCCCGCCTCCACTCTCGAAGGTTATATCTTCAAATGGCATGGGCGGTGTGAGCGTAATCGGAATCTTTTTGGGGGTCTGACTCTTCACCGCTGCCTTCCATAAACCACCCGCAGTTACCGCGGCAACCGCAATCATCCCGCCAATCATCGTTTTAGCTTTCACTGGTGTCACTCCTCTCCGTTTTCTGGCCTGACTCCATCATACGACAGCAAGGTTAACAGGACGTTAATCCACATCACTTCTTATATTATCTATTTGGTTCAGAAGCACTTCTTAATATATAACCTGATGAGTGTAATCCACTTGCGTTGGCTTCAAGGTTCAATCCTTGATTTTCGCTATTTCCACAAAAGCACGAGTGCAAGTAGCAATATGCTCATCATTCCCTGCTGCAAGTGCTTCTCGTGGCAAAAGTGCACTTCCAAGCCCCACTGCCGCCGCACCCGCAGCATAATAATCCGTAATGTTATCCAGTGTTGCTCCGCCTGTTGCAAGCAGTGGAATATGATTTAGTGGTGCCTTGATTTCACGTAAATACGGAATGCCCAGACTCGCCATGGGGAACAGCTTCACCACTCTTGCTCCTGCTTCATAGGCAGCCACAATCTCCGTTGGAGTCATCGCTCCGGGCCAGATCTCCACGCCATGTTCTACAGCATATTCAATAACGGACAGATCGACATTAGGAGACACGAGAAATTGAGCGCCCGCTGCAACGGCTTCTTTGGCCATCTGCACATTGAGTACCGTGCCCGCTCCGATATAAGCCTTACCCTCATGCCTTGCACGCCAGTCTGCAATAATATCGTGTGCCCCAGGTGTGTTCAGCGTCACTTCCATCAGACGGATTCCCCCATCAGTCATCCCCTGCCCTGCTGCCTGAGCAGATTCCCGGCTAATACCACGTACAATAGCTACCAATCTCGATTCCAATAATACTTCCGTCAGATTCATGCCAACTTCCCCTTGTTTCATAGATTCGGCAGCCGAAGACAAGTATTCGTTATCACCGCTTTTCCGTTAGTCACTATTGTAAAGCATATCGTCCCCTGGATGTAATCATTTGATCCAATTTCTTGTGAGAGAGTGTGCATCCAAGTTTCCAGCAGACAGTTAAATAGAAACACAAAAACCTCTCCATGGAAAAGGGATTATCCATCCTCTTTATTCCAAAAGAGAGGTTTGCTTTAGGCTTTTTCCAGCACACTATTATCTTTCTCAAGATCCTTAAAATACCGATCGTTATACAACATGCTGGGATGTGTCGGATGGTACATCAAAGCAATGTCATTGTGCTCTTTGGCTTTCGCCCGATTACCCATCCGGTCATAACACACACACAATTGTAAATGCGGCATCCATGTCCAGGCAGCCTCATTCAATACTACCATTGGATCGGTCGGGCGTACGGCGCGGGTCGCCTGTTCATACCAGTATATGGCTTTGCGGTAATCGGCACGATCGGCAAAATATCCACCCAATCGGCAGCAAATCTCGGCCCTCGGCAAATCAAAGGCAAAGGATCTCAGCAATGCCGAGATTTCCTTTTCCGAACGTTCAAGCGCTGCTTCGCAATCAGCTATCTTCTGGCATGCCGCAATCTGATCCTCCACCCATCCCAGCCCGGTGTCCAGAAATTTTCCATAGTACTGCACCGCATCTTCAAGATGCCCGTGGTCTTTCAATTCATTGCCAAAATAATATAAATCACGCGGAGAGAATTCCTCCCCTGCCTGTTCGCGTTTGCGATAAATCTTTAGATTGCGATCCGTGTATTCCTTATCTTTCTTATGCGTGACTGCCACATCGCTATGCAGCAGATGACCGGCGACTTCCAGATATTCATGCACTGCACCAATCCAGCGATAATTCCGATCCCGCCGCACCAGCCGATTTCGCCTGAGACTATATGAGACCTTTCCCTCCGCCGTAAAGGACAGATGATAATCCATCGTGACACTATCCACAGCAGGGTCCAGGGAACGCTTCAATTCAATGAGCTTCACACGATCATCCGGTTCAAACACATCATCTGCATCCAGCCATAATATATATTCACTTGTTGCTTGTTCAAAAGCAAAGTTCCTTGCTGCCGCAAAATCATCCACCCATTCAAAATCGATGATGCGGTCCGTATAACGAGCTGCGATCTGACGCGTCTGGTCCGTCGAACCCGTATCTACAATCACAATCTCGTCAGCGATCCCGTTAACCGAGTCCAGACATCTGGCGAGGGAAGCCTCTTCATTTTTCACAATCATACACAGCGAAATACGGATCGATTCCTCTCCGCGTTTGGCTCTGCGATTATAAGCCGCTACTCCAGGCAATTCCGATAGTCGGTAGATGTGATAGGCCGGATAATGTGTATCCACATATAAACGGAACCCCAACGCCTGAGCACGGATGCAAAAATGGCGATCTTCTCCCCAGAAAGATACATTCGGAATCTGGTTATAGGAAATCCCGGACTCCAATACATTGCTGCGAATAAGGGTGCAGGCCCCCAGGCCTCCCACTTCATAACAACCCGGGGTACGCAATTGCCTCAGGAATGCATCCGTTTGTCTACCCTCGTCTTCTGCTTCCTCCCCTGTATTTCGTTTGCCTCCCTTGCGAAACAGGGCGTACTCATCCTGCAACCAGACTTGTGGCATTTCCCTTGTGCCCGGCTGCCATCGTGTCCAGAAGATGTTAGAGATGATCTCCTTTTTGTTCGATGCAAGCTGTTCCAATGTGCGTGGATGCAGGACGAGATCGGAATCAATCAGGAATACGGCATCGTACTTCTGGTCACGGGCATATGCCAATATCCGATTTTTCAGACCCGCTACCCGCCAGATCTGTTCGTCGCGCCAATAGTGCCCGCCCTCGTCCTTGTTGTATGTTCCTTTTCCCTGATTAAGATCTGCTTTATCTACATTCGCATCCATAAGGTTGCCTTCGTGCCGCAGTACAAACTCATGGAGCATATTGGATGCCGCTTCTTCTTCATTATCGTCCACAAACAGATAGTCGGTTGTTACCGCCGTTCGCTCAAGCGATTCCAGGGACTGGAGAAATTCATGGAGTACCGCTGCCGTCTGCCGAACAGGGCTGGCGATAAGAATCTTTTCCTTTGGCTCTTCTTTGCCTTTTTCTTTTTCCTTCTTCAAATCTAATGTCCTCCTTCCCTTATTCCGACCATTGCAGAAGTCTTGGCTCTGCATCCAAAATGGACTCGTACTGTTCCTTCCAGCCATATCTCGCATCCGGGTCAAGTTCCTGATAGCGCTCATATTTACGAATCCGGTCCTCTGCACGCGCCCAGCCATAATGCTTCACCCGAGGGGAATGACATCCATAGGCAAAATGCTGAATCGTTAGCGGAAAACGGCCGCAGTGCTGCGGAGTTTCCTTCCATTCATAGGTCCATTCCGGGCGGTATCTGACCAGAAATGGCCGATAATACGCATGAGCCTGCCAATATGGGTCTTCCCGGTAATGTGTATCGCTCCACATATCAAACAACCTGAAATAAATGGCGTCCTCCGTTCCACTCAACAGTTGATTCCGAACAGCACCAAAATCGGTTGTCAGAATTTCATCCGCATCCAGGTTTAAAATCCATTCCGGTCCGGTAGCCACCGTCGTCTCCCACTGCTGCTTGCGTAAACTTACCTCGTCTGCAAACAGGGAGCCCGGGTTCACAATCAACGTAAGCGGAATTCCCTCCAGCATTTCCTGGCATAAAGCGACGGTATGGTCCGTACTGCCGTCGTCAATAATCACTGCACGATCAATCCACGGTCGGTGAGTTTCGAGCGCCTGTCTGAGATACCTGTGCTCTTCATTGCGGACAATCATGGACAAGGTGACATGCGGCCTTGTGGTTTCTTCACGATCTTCCAACTCCACACCTCCAGGCTGAGTCTGTCACACGTAATAACTGATGTGTTATGGATAATTAATTGGCTGAACCTCTACTAACCTCAATATTTAATCTATGCGCGTCTGGAACAGGGTTATGTCTGGCAGGGAAACCTTTCATGACGTTTAGGAACCTTCAAAAACGAAATGTCCTTCTTTTCTCCGGACAACGACAAAAAAGGCACCCGCTTTCGCAGGTGCCTCCTTAATGTAATATTTCATTGGTTTAATATTTAACTGAATTCATATTGAATGACCTTAAGTCATTACCCTACCCGAAAACATTGAATTAACGGTACTCGGCCAAACGGTCATTCAGGCTGCGTGTTTGCCCGTACACATCCTGATACAGCGCGAACAGTTCATCATATACCTTAACCACTTCCGGGTTAGGCGTATAGGATTTGGCAGGACGAATGAATGCTGCTGCACAGTCCTGCAAAGATGGGAACCACCCACAGCCATAAGCTGCCAACATGGCTGCGCCCATTGCTGGGCCCTGCTCACTTTCCAATTTCACAATGGTTGCATTGAAGACATCGGCCTGCATTTGCAGCCAAGCTTCATTTTTGGCACCACCACCAATGGAGATCACTTCGTTGACCGTTTTGCCAGCGTTACGCAGAATATCGATGGACTCCCGCAGAGAGAACGTAATGCCCTCCATCACTGCACGTCCAAAATGCTCCAGCTTATGACCGGCATCCATACCGATAAAGCTGCCACGAATGTTTGCATCCGGGTGCGGTGTACGCTCGCCAACGATATAAGGCGTGAACAACAACCCGTTGCTTCCCGCTGGAATCGCATCAATGCCCTGCAAAAGCACATCAAATGATTTGTCCGCTGCAAACGTATCCTTGAACCAGGACAGGCTGTATCCTGCCGCAAGCGTTACTCCCATAATATAGAAGGCATCTTTCTCGCCATGGTTAAAAAAGTGCACTTTGCCTTCAAAATCGAGATCTTTACGCTCTTCATAGGAAAGCACTACCCCGGACGTTCCGATGCTGCACATCGTCTGTCCTTCACTCAGAATGCCTGCACCGATGGCTCCGCATGCATTGTCCGCACCGCCTGCATATACTTTCGTAGCGGCTGCAAGTCCGGTTTGATCCGCAATCTCAGGCAGCAATGTGCCTACTTCCTCAAATGACTCCACAAGTCGTGGGCACAAGGATAACGGCAGTTCAAAAGCTTCCGCGATTTCCTTGCTCCACTGCTTGCCTGCAACATCCAGCAGCAAAGTGCCCGCTGCATCCGAATAATCCATGGCATAATCACCTGTCAGGCGATACCGCACATAGTCCTTCGGTAACAGGAACAGAGCGGCCTGTTGCAGCAATTCCGGCTCGTTCTCCTGTACCCACAGGATTTTGGGCAGAGTAAAACCTTCGAGCGCACGGTTACGGGCAATACTTAACAATTTCCCGTCCAGTACTTTCTCAATGCGACGGCACTGAGCCGTTGTCCGTGTATCGTTCCACAGGATGGCATTGCGCAGCGGTTTACCCTCGGCATCCACCAGCACCAATCCATGCATCTGTCCGGAGAAACTCAGCCCTTCGATTTCCGAAGGATGCACGCCGGACACCTCCAGCAATTTGCGCAGTGAAACAATTGTCTGCTCTACCCAATCCTCGGGGTTCTGCTCACTGTATCCAGCTTTGGGCTGGTACAGCGGATAAGCCTCGGACGCTTCAAATGCCACTTTTCCTTCACGGTTAACCAGCACCGTTTTCACTGCGCTGGTTCCCAGATCGACACCAATTACGTAACTCATGAGTTAACTCCTCTCGTTTGTAACAGGATTGTATAAATGAAACTTTGATGCTCATGTGGGCACTCCGTGATCAGAAAACCCTCGGATCGCCGTTACCCCCGGATTTCCTTTATACCCTTTAGCAAGGGAGAAATCCGGGGATAAATGCGACCGCTTTGCTTCCTCCGGGTCCTTTCTGCTCACTCCGTTCTGCATGCACCATCTTAGACAAACATTTATATCAAAACAGTAAAAACGTACTCGTTCTTATAGCGGAAAGATTGATCCAATGACCTTGATTCGTCATTGGTTATAAATGAAACCTTGATACGCCTGTAGGTCACTCATGTATCATTGGCTTAGGTATCAAAAAACCGTCCCCGCCTTCCCAGGGGAAAGTCGGGGACGGTCCGAATGTCATGCTTGTTCAGGCGTTCCGTGGTACAAGCTTAGGCTATGCTGGCGTGCACACTTTGTTATACTCCTGCACAAGCGTCACTACAGGCAAAACGTATTCGTTGGTTCACAATCTTCCATACCCAAAGCTTAACCGGTATTAGTCAGCCAGGATGTATTGGTTGAGTTTTGCTCTCAGCAATTCCTGACGTCCGGATTGATTTTTGCGTGGGCTTTCGTTGTTCAGCGCGTATTCTGCAAGGGAAGCCAGTGTTGCTTTACCTGCAACCACATCAGCACCGATACCTTCGCTGAAGCTGCTGTAGCGTTTTTCGATGAAGTCATCGAATACGCGATCTTCAATCAATTTCGCTGCTACTTTCAAACCTTTAGCATACGTATCCATACCAGCGATGTGTGCGAGGAACAGATCGTCTGCTTCGAAGGAACCACGACGTACTTTGGCGTCGAAGTTCACACCACCACGGCCGATACCGCCGTTTTTCAATACTTCGTACATTGTCAATGTAGCATCGTACATATCAACCGGGAACTCATCCGTATCCCAGCCGATCAGCATATCGCCTTGGTTGGCATCGAGGGAACCGAGCATACCGTTTGTACGGGCAACGCGGATCTCGTGATCAAATGTGTGACCAGCCAGTGTTGCATGGTTAGCTTCCAGGTTCAGTTTGAAGTGTTTGTCCAAACCGTATTTTTGCAGGAAGGCAATGGAAGTTGCTGCATCATAGTCGTATTGGTGTTTCGTTGGCTCTTTCGGTTTAGGCTCAATCAGGAATTGTGCATCAAAGCCAATTTCCTTCGCGTAGTCTACTGCCATGTGGAACATGCGAGCAATGTTGTCTTGCTCCAGCTGCATGTCTGTGTTGAGCAATGTGTCATAACCTTCACGACCGCCCCAGAACACATAGTTTTCTGCGCCCAGACGTTTACCCACTTCCAGACCTTTCTTGATTTGCGCTGCAGCGTGAGCGTACACATCTGCGTTGCAAGTGGAAGCTGCACCAAACATGAAGCGTGGGTTGGAGAACATGTTCGCTGTATTCCAGAGCAATTTTTTGCCGCTGGATTTCATGTGATCTTCAATCAGGTCAACAATCGTATCAATGTTGCTGTAGAACTCACGCAGGCTGTTGCCTTCTGGTGCGATGTCCACATCGTGGAAACAGAAGAACGGGAGATTCATTTTTTCCAAAAATTCAAATGCCGCTTCCACGCGGACTTTCGCGAGGTCCAGACCGGAGTATTTATCCCAAGAACGAACAGCAGTTTCTGCACCAAACGGGTCACTACCGCCCGCTGTTAATGTATGCCAATAAGCCATGCCGAAACGGAAGTGCTCTTCCATCGATTTGCCAGCTACAACTTCTTCCGGATTATAATGTTTAAAAGAAAATGGATTCGTGGAATCTTTACCTTCGAATGAAATTTTATTAACGGATTCAAAATAGGCCATGGTAAATGCCTCCTCAATAGTTTTGAAAGTAATCGTTTACAACGTTATCCTAACACATCAGTTATACTTTGTCTATTGGTTAAACAAAGTAAAAATAAAATTTTTTTTGCTCGTTTGTTTACGCTATAATAGTCGAATAGCTTGTTTACGGATTGCGGGTCTGAACCCTTTTTTAGAAGAATAGGAGTGCCATATGGATATGAAAATTACCGGAGACCAGATGCTGGTCAAAAAAATAAACAAGTCGATCGTCCTGGATACGATACGGCGTCATGCCCCCCTCTCCCGTGCACGGGTATCCGAGATTACAGGGCTGAATAAAGCAACGGTATCCAATCTGGTTGCCGATCTGATCAATGATGAGCTTTTGCAGGAAATTGGCCCTGGGGAATCCAGCGGTGGACGCAAACCTCTCATGCTGCTATTTCGCGGTACATCGGGATATGCCGTAGGCTTGGAACTTAGCGTGACCCACTTAAAAGGTGTGCTTACCGATCTGGAAGGTCACATCATCACAGAATATGCCGTTAAGTTGGAACATCATGATGTGTCCTCTGTATTTGAACAGTTGAAACTTGCAGCAGAACATCTGATTCAGGCAGCCCCTCCCTCCCCTCACGGGGTAATTGGTATTGGGATCGGGGTACCGGGCATGGTGGACGAGGAAGGAACGGTGCTGTTTGCACCCAACTTGGGGTGGGAGAAGGTTCCCCTGCGTGCCATGCTGGAAGAAGTATTCGAGTTACCTGTCACGATCGACAATGAAGCGAATGCAGGTGCGCATGGAGAATTGAATTTTGGTGCAGGCATCGGTGTACGTCATCTGATTTACATTAGTGCAGGCATCGGGATCGGTTCAGGCATTATGGTGGATGGCGAGCTGTACAAAGGAGCCTGGGGATATGCAGGAGAAACAGGCCATATGTCCATTGAAGCAGAGGGCAGACCTTGCTCCTGTGGCAATCGTGGCTGCTGGGAGTTATATGCTTCGGAGAAAGCTTATGAGCACCCGGATCATCAGTTGCTTTTGCCGGCACATACGACACGGGAATTGATTGATTATGCACAGCAAGGCCATGAAGATGTATTGAAGCTATACCAGGAAATTGGCCGCAAACTGGGAGTTGGCATCACCAATATCGTTAACAGTTTCAATCCTGAGCGCATTATTATCGGCGGCCCTCTCTCTGAAGCAGGACCCTGGATTGAAACGGCGCTGAAACAAGTGGTGGAGGAGCGTACGTTGCCCTATCACCGCCGCAGTTTGCAGATAGAATGGGCTGCTCTGGGCAGTCGGTCCACACGTGTTGGTGCCGCTTACTCAGCAATTTCCCAATTTCTAGGTAAAATAAGAGTTTCCGTCTAATAACCGCTGAAAATTGACATCATTTTGCCCCATTTCCTCCCTTTTTGTTAAAGAAATCCAGAGGTATAATAGGGTTATGTGATTTTTGTCATGGCGGCATGAATGTCGCTGTGTTAATTCCGATGACGAAACGGAGTGAAAATTCGTGACCTACGTGGATACTTCAGATATCTCGGCGCAAATGTTTGTCACCGTACTCCTGTTCCTGATCGTGCTTGCGCCGCTGTTCAGCCTTGGCATACTTCGATTGTTTCAGAGCAAAAAGAAGGCTGGTTTCATGTACATGCTGTCAGGCGTACTGGTGTATGTAGTATTTCAGACCTTTATGAGTATCTTTTTCTAGATAAAATATGTTTCATTTTACCGTCAAATCCCTTTTTACATCCACAAAAGAGTTCATGAAACATGTGCTCTATTGTAGCTGTGAAAGGGGATTTTTCATGTTGAAGATAAAAGAAGCCTCAGTCCTGATTCGGACCAAGGCTTCTCCAATATATATTCAAACGGCTCGCGCGAACCGGAATAGCTGCATGTGACTTGAACTTACCCTATAGAGGGTAAATTAAGCGTCAAGCGCTTTAGCAAATTGAGTTTTGTTCATACCCAGAATGCGGTGTTCACCAATGATAGTCAGAGGTACGGCACGTACGCCCATGTCCCATACTTGTTGTGCGAACTCATCGCTTGTCTCGATGTTGCGCTCTTCATAAGAGATGCCTTTGTCAGCCAGGAAGCTTTTTACCGATTTGCAGTTTGGGCAGTTGGTCGATGTGTATACAATTACGTTTTCCATGTTGATTCACCTCATATTGTTATTTTATAGACTGATCTATTGCTCAAAACAGCTCTTCCCTTACAGGACTACTGCGCTATGCTCCAAGCTCTCAATATATTTCTCTGTATCCATCGCAGCCATACATCCGCTACCTGCTGCTGTGATCGCTTGTTTGTAACGGGTATCCTGTACATCACCACAAGCGAATACGCCTGGGATATTGGTTTCGGATGTTCCCGGTGTAGTCAGAATATAACCGTGTTCGTCGGTTGTGATCTGTCCGCCCAGGAATCCAGTGTTTGGTGTGTGACCAATCGCTACGAATACACCACTAGCAGGAATGATTTCTTCTTCACCTGTTTCGTTGTTCAGTACTTTCAATCCTGTTACGCCGTTGTCGCCAGCCAACACTTCCAGAGGGGTACGGTTCAATGCCATTTCCACTTTCTCATTGCTGCGTGCACGATCCTGCATGATTTTGGAGCCACGCAGTTCTTCACGACGGTGTACCAGGGTTACTTTGGAACCGAAACGGGACAGGAAGCTCGCTTCCTCCAGCGCGGAGTCGCCACCGCCAATAACGATGATTTCTTTGTTGCGGAAGAAGAATCCGTCACATGTCGCACAAGTGCTGACACCACGGCCCACATTCGTTTCTTCTCCAGGAATACCAAGGTATTTAGCAGATGCGCCCGTAGACAGGATCAAGGTTTCGGATACGAGTTCACCCATGCCTTCAACCTGAATTTTGAATGGACGCTCGCTCATATCGATGTTGTTTACCCAGCCTGTACGGAATTCTGCACCGAAGCGTTCTGCTTGTTTGCGCATATTGTCCATCAGTTCAGGACCCATAATACCGTCAGGGAAACCTGGGAAGTTCTCCACTTCTGTTGTTGTTGTCAGTTGACCACCAGGTTGTGGTCCTTCAATAACGAGTGGGTTCAAGTTGGCACGTGCCAGATAGATTGCTGCTGTCAGCCCTGCAGGGCCTGTTCCAATAATAATTGATTTATACATGTATAGTTCCTCCCCCGGGTTCTGCAAAAAGGTCAGGCTCTCCGGCATCAAAAGCAAATGCTTTTGCATACACTAGAACGAAAGCCTACATCATGTCCACATGAACTGCCCGTTATGACAATTAACCTATGCAGAAACGGAATTCTAATTTATAATCATTCTAATCTGTTGTTCATTATGATCTCTTTTATGTACGGTGTCAATGCTCGGCAGCGATTATGAAGAAGTCTTCATCAGGAGGGAAAATGGAAGCATGAACGATGCACTCATTGGCAGCTTTATCTCAGCCATGTCTACCGGCCTTGGGGCCATACCTATTCTATTTATGCGCAAAGTAACTCACCGTCTGCGTGATATTTTGCTTGCCTACGCAGCAGGCATCATGACCTCTGCCTCGGTGTACAATCTCATACCGGAAGCACTCGGGCAATCCAATTTGTTCGTACTTGCCCTTGGTATCATGCTGGGCAGCATGGTTCTGCTTGTACTGGAGATGAAGATTCCCCATGTGGATCTGGAAAATCCCGAGAAGATGCCTTTCAAAATTGAAGCCAAAGCCTTCATGATTATTGCAGCCATCACCATGCATAACCTGCCCGAAGGGCTATCGGTAGGTGTCAGCTACGCAAGCAGTGACGCAGGACTTGGCAATCTGATTGCCTTTTCCATTGGATTGCAGAATGCGCCGGAAGGATTCCTGGTCGCCCTCTTCCTCGTCAATCAGAACATCGGTCGCTTCAAAGCGCTCGGTATCGCCACGCTGACTGGCGCAGTTGAAATTGTTACAGCCATGATTGGTTACACACTCAGTAGTCTGGTGTCCGGTCTGGTTCCTTATGGTCTTGCCTTTGCAGCGGGTGCGATGATGTTCATCGTGTACAAGGAACTGATTCCCGAAAGCCACGGCGACGGCAACGCACGGGCGGCAACGGTTTCCTTTTTGCTCGGACTGATCACGATGATTGGGCTGACTGAACTCTTTTAATGGAAAGAACAAAGAACAGCCCCCACATGAACACAAGAATGGACGGCAAAAAAACCTGAAAGCACAGCAGCTCGCTGAACTTCCAGGTTCTTTTTTTGTTCACAAATGAAGATTCAATGAATAGTTGAAACGATCTGTAAAGGTCGATTAACGATCAGATTCCGGATTTGATAAATCGAATCAGTTCGGCATTGAATTTTTCCAATTCATCATAGAACGCCCCGTGACCGCTCTCCTCAAAAGCAATCAATTGAGAACCGGCAATGCCTTTGTGCATCTCCTCGGCGAATTCAAACGGACATATCTCATCCTTCTTCCCGTGCAAAATGGCTGTAGGTACCTGAATCGAACTCAGGTCACCTCGCAAATCCTCATCTCGCAGTGCAATTGCACTGGAGATCGTAGCGTAAGACGAGGCTTCCATACCGAGTGCATGGAACCAATCCATAAACGGCTGGCTGTGCTGCTTCGCGAAAAACATGCCGCCAAACGTCTCCAGCAGCTTCGGACGATCTGCGAAGATTGGCTCAATAATCTGCTCGGTGAGCTGCGCCGGAGTAAGTCCATATGGATAACCCTCACGCTGCGTGAACACTGGTGCCGCCGCAGACAATAGTGCCAGCTTGGATACACCATGTCCCGCATGGCGGGCCATATAATGCACGGCAATCGCTCCACCCATGGAGAAGCCTGCAAGCACCACGTCGGTCAACTCCAGGTCATCGATTACGGCACGAACATCGTCCGCCATCCGGTCGTAGTCATAACCTGTGGACGGAGCGTCCGACTTGCCATAACCTCTGAAATCTATTGCAATCGCACGAATGCCTTGATTCGGCAGTACATTTAATTGATATTCGAACATTTTATAATTAACTGGCCAGCCGTGCAAAAAGACAACCGGTGTTCCTTGACCAATATCTTCAACAAATACACTCACATTCGGTTCCACTTGTACGTAACGTCCCATTATTCACAGCTCCCTTGATTGTCATATCGTTGCAGCGGCAAATTACCGATCTGCTTGGTAATGTTGTAATAACAACGTTCCCTAAGTCATATTCCGTGTGGAACGTTCCTCTGGAATCGTCTCTTCGAATCATTACCCGCTGACCCAAGGTTCAAACGCCGTCGTTTTCAAATGGATTTACTTACCGCAGCAGTCTTAGTCCATTCAGAATAACCAGGATCGTGCTGCCCTCATGGCCTACCACGCCCAATGGCAATGCAACATCTTGTAAGAAGTTACCCGCGATTAGAGCCAGAATTACCGTGATGGCAAAAAACATATTCTGCTTCACCGTCCGCTGGGCCCGGCGAGCTTGCCTGATCACCCAGGCGATTTCTTCAATATTGTCATTCATCAGTACAACATCCGCTACTTCCAGTGCCGTGCCGCTGCCTGATACCCCCATCCCCATGCCAACCGTTGCCGCTGCAAGTGCAGGCGCATCATTCACACCATCCCCAACCATTAACACTTGCCCATACTGTTCGCGAAGTAGATGCACCTGCTTCACTTTATCTTCGGGCAACAGACCTGCGTACACTAGGCTCACACCTGTCTCACGGGCGATTACTGCTGCCGATTCAGGACGATCACCTGTCAGCATAGCCACCTTCACACCCATCGCTTCCAGCATTTTTACCGCTGCGGCCGCTTGTGGGCGCACAGTGTCCCTCATCGCGATCAGTCCGGCCATCTTCCCGTTCGCTGTTATGGCAGACACGGTCTTGCCTTCTCCCTCAAGTTGGGCACGTATGCCATGCCACACAGCAAGATCATTCATATCACAAGCACCTAATTGCTTCTCTATATGATTTGCGTTATTTACCTCACTGATATGATGCGTATCTAACTCATCCGTTTTGCCAATTTTCCAGAGCACACCGTCTACTTTCCCCTCAATCCCCCAGCCCGTCAGCGCCTGAACCTGTTCAGCAATTGGGAGGTTGAGGTCCTCCTTGCTTGCCTGCTCCACAATGGCCCGAGCCAGTGGGTGCATCGAAAGATTCTCAATGGCAGCTACCGCACCCAACAACTGAGCCCGGTCATATCCGTCTGCCGTTATAATATCGGTCACCTGTGGTGTACCCATCGTCAATGTCCCCGTTTTATCAAAAGCAACCACCTGGGTCTGGGCCATGTTCTCCACATGAGCGCCACCCTTGAAGAGAATACCGCGACGTGCACTGCTGGACATCGCTGATAACATGACCGGCATAATGGAAGAAACCAGGGCACAAGGTGAAGCGACAACGAGAAAGACCATTGCTTTGTAAAACGCATCATTCCATGTCCAACCAAGCAATAACGGTGTTGCCACAATAACCAGCACCGTTACGGCGACAACAATACGCGCGTATATCCCCTCGAATCGTTCAATAAAGCGTTGGGAATCCGGCATTTCCGTCTGCGCCTCTTCCACGAGTTTAATAATTTTGCCAAACAACGATCCTTCAGCGGATTTGGTTACCTCCACATATAGAGCGCCTTCGCCGTTCACGGTACCTGCAAATACTTCGTCACCAGCAATTTTGTCTACAGGTAAGGATTCGCCTGTAATCGAGGCCTGATTGATAAAAGAGCTACCCCGGTACACGACACCATCTGCCGGAACCAGTTCGCCCGGTTTGACCAGCAACAGATCCCCCGGCTGCAAATCATCGATGGATACAAGATTCATTTTCCCGTCCTCAATACGCAGCGCCGTTTCCGGTTTGAGCGCCAGCAGCGATGAAATATCTTTGTGACTACGCTCCGTTGCATAGCTTTCGAGTGCACCACTTAACGCAAAAATAAAGATCAGCATGGCGCCTTCATTCCAGTAGCCGATGGCTGCCGCTCCCAACGCTGCTGCAATCATGAGCAGGTTCACATCGAGATCACGATCCTTGACCAAAGTCTCTATGCCTTCTTTGGCCTTGGTCCATCCACCTATGGCATAAGCAACAATATACAGTACTACGGATAACGGATTAGACCATGATGCCGTCACCCAGGCAATAAGCATCAAAAGTCCACTGCCCAGTGCAGCTTGCATTTCCTTGTTGCGCAGCATGGACCGAAAATCTGGTTTGCGCCCCCGGCCCGGACCTGGTGTGTTGGCAGAGCGCTGTTCAGCTTTCGCTTTGGTTTGAATAGGTTGATGTATCGCTTGCATATGAATCACAATCCTTTCTGATTGTCGGGTTGTGGATTGCATTTTGCTGCATCCATGTCCCCTTTTTTGAAGTCGTATTGAGAATGAGAGCCATTGTTAATACCCTAAAAATGACACATGCTGCTGCGGGAATCCCGCAGCAGCATGGTTATTGAATGATTTTCAAACTCATTTTGAATGAGAATGATAATCATTTTTGTACTTATGCAATTTTTTTTACCTAATACAACTTTAGCTTCATTATATGCCTGTGCTCTGCATTTGTAAATAGGTTTTTCATCTTAGCCGATGCAAATTAAAAAAGCCACTCGTCCATAAGGACAAGCGGCTCGTGGTAATGGATTTATTAACGTTATGAATTAAACACTAACGCTTGATTGCTGGCTAGCCTTAATGGCTTGCTCCAGATCGTAGAGGATATCCTGAATATTCTCTGTACCTATAGATAGACGAATTAGCTCAGGATTAACGCCTGCTGCAGTCTGCTCATCTTCTGTCAGCTGTTGGTGCGTCGTACTAGCCGGGTGAATGATCAGTGACTTGGAGTCACCTACGTTCGCAAGGTGGGAGAACAGCTTCACATTTTCAATCAGTTTGCGTCCTGCATCCACGCCGCCTTTGATACCAAAAGTCAGAATGGCTCCCTGGCCTTTCGGCAAATACTTCTGTGCCAATTCATAGGAAGGGTGACTCGGCAAACCTGCGTAGCTTACCCATTCCACATCTGCATGCTTCTCCAGATATTGCGCCACAGCCAGTGCGTTGCTGCTATGGCGTTCAACCCGCAGATGCAGTGTCTCCAATCCTTGAATGAGCAACCATGAATTGAAAGGTGAGATCGTTGCACCAAAGTCGCGCAGTAATTGCACACGAGCTTTGATAATATAAGCAATCGGTCCAACCGCTTCCGTATATACGACACCATGATAGCTGGAATCCGGCTCTGTCAGTCCCGGGAACTTGCCACTTGCTTTCCAGTCGAATTTGCCGCTGTCCACAATAACTCCACCAATGGAAGTACCGTGACCGCCAATAAATTTGGTAGCCGAATGAACGACAATATCAGCTCCATGCTCGATTGGACGAAGCAGATATGGACTTGGGAATGTATTGTCTACAATCAAAGGAATGCCATGTTCATGGGCGATCGCTGCCACAGCTTCAATGTCCAGGACGTTGCCTTGCGGATTTCCGATCGTTTCAGCGTACAATGCTTTGGTTTTATCCGTAATCGCCGCCCGGAAATTCTCTGGATCACTGGAATCTACAAACTTTACATCCAGGCCAAGTTTCGGTAGTGTGGTGGAGAACAGATTGTACGTTCCCCCATACAGACTCGCTGCGGAAACGATCTCGTCTCCCGCACCTGCGATATTTAAGAGGGAGAACGTAATCGCTGCCTGACCGGAAGCGGTAGCCAGTGCGCCCGCACCTCCCTCAAGTGCAGCAATACGTTGTTCGAACACATCCGTGGTCGGATTCATCAGACGTGTATAGATATTGCCAAACTCTTTCAATCCAAACAGATTGGCTGCATGCTCCGTATCACGGAATCCGTAGGATGTTGTTTGGTACAACGGTACAGCACGTGCATGGGTGGTCGGATCAATCTCCTGGCCGGCATGAATTGCCAATGTTTCAAATGAAAGCTCACGTTCGTTTGACATAAATCTGTTTCCTCCCTTAACTTATACGTTTGGCTATTCCCTAGATGTCATGACATGGTGGCGTATGTTTTCCATATTCTCTCACAAGATGTCGCTTTTGAAAAGAAGTATTTCCGATTTTTCCGATAAGAAATATTAATTATGTACTACGAGGACCGCTATACCAAAAAAACCTTTGCTCCCGCAAAGGTTTTCCGGAACTTTTTGCAACGATTCAACTGCCAGGCTGCTGCCGACTCTTTACCGTTTATACCCGAACGCCACTCCATATCTCACGTAAATGCTTGGCCGCTGGAACAGCTTCCTCCGCCGTTACCCCTTCTAGTGAAATATCGATATGTGGTTTATACGTCTTCAATAGTTCAAAAAATAACGGGTAATCCAGAATGCCCTCACCCGGCACCGGATTGAACTTATCACCCTGTGCATTGAAAGCCACATCTTTGGCATGAATGACAATGATGCGCTGATACAGCGTTTCCATCACTTCACGCAGGAATGCGGGCTGATCAGCCACATGCGGTTGTTTGATCAGATTACAAGGATCGAACAGCATGCCCAGATTGGATGAAGGAATTTCTTCAAACAGACGAATCATATGTTCACGCGTATGAAGTGTATGGGTAGATACAGGCTCGATCGCCGCATGAACGCCCCACTTTTCCGCCTCTTCCACCAGTTCCTCTACCGTCTCCCGCAGCACCGTCCACGCCTTTTCTTCATATCCGTCTGGATGAGAGTCGCGATACGTATCCAGGCCCCCCGTCTCCGTTGCCACCATGCTGCAACCGAAATCTCGGGCATAACGCAGATGCTCCTTGAATCGATCAATGTCTGCACGACGGGCCACAGGATCAGGATCAATCGGGTTAATATAGCAGCCTAGTACCGCAATCTTGACTCCGCGCTGTGCAAATTGATCTCCGATCTCATTCGCCAGTCCAGGGCTCAGCTTGCCATTGGACGAGTCCACATCCGATAACGCCTTGGCTAATGCCAACTGTACCGAATTGAATCCGTTATCCGCGATAGTCTGTGCAAGCTGCGCTGTAGGCTGTTTACCAAACGTATGCGCAAGAATACCAAGTTTCATATCACTGCCTCCTTTGCCATTGATCACTGACAGGATTAACGAGCCATCCAGCCGCCATCCACATTCAGTACATGACCATTCAAATAGTCCGATGCCGCCGATGCCAGGAAAACAACCGGACCTTTCAGATCCTCAGGTGTTCCCCAGCGTCCAGCCGGAATCCGTGCCGTGATGTCACGATACCGATTCTCATCGGCGCGAATCTGAGTCGTATTGTCTGTTTCCATGTAGCCTGGTGCAATCCCGTTGATCTGAACACCTTTGCCTGCCCATTCATTTGCGAGTGCTTTCGTTAAACCGGCTACCCCATGTTTACTGGCCGTGTATCCCGGTACATTAATTCCACCCTGATAAGACAGCATGGAGGCAATGTTAATGATCTTGCCACTTCCCCGTTCAATCATATGTCTGCCGGCCAACTGGCTCAGGAAAAATACCGTATTCAGGTTAAGACCTATGACATCATGCCAGTCCTGCTGACCGTGATCGGCTGCAGGTGTACGACGAATAATTCCCGCATTATTGACCAGAATATCAATTCTCCCCTGAAAGGCTAATGCCTTTTCAAACACCCCGGTCAGTTCATCCTCACGGCTCAAATCAGCTTCAATCACATACGCTTTGCGTCCGAGAGCCTCAATAGCACGTGCTGTTTCCGATGGATTGGAGTAAGACACCAGCACAACATCTGCCCCGGCTTCCGCAAGACCAATCGCCATTCCTTGTCCAAGACCTCCTGATGTACCAGTGACAAGTGCAACTTGTCCGCTTAAATCAAATGGGTTCATGAATGATTCCTCCGCATGGTTATTGAGTTGCAAACCGTGTCATTCAGCCTCGGCAGTCATGTAACCACTGTGAAACTGAAGATCAGCTCTGATAATCCACTTCGATACCATTTTGCCTGTAAAGGGCTGCTGTCTCCTCATCCAAGCGACTGTCGCTGATGATGCAGTCCAACTCCGAACAGTGTGCAAAAGTCCGAAGGGCAAATTGTCCGAATTTATAATGATCCACGACGCCATAGACCTGCTGTGAAGCAGAGATCATTGCTTTTTTTAGCGGCACCAGATCGCCTGTATATATAGAAAGTCC
Source organism: Paenibacillus sp. E222 (assembly GCF_013401555.1). Taxonomy (NCBI): domain Bacteria; kingdom Bacillati; phylum Bacillota; class Bacilli; order Caryophanales; family Paenibacillaceae; genus Paenibacillus; species Paenibacillus sp. E222. Next base: position 2,306,104 of record NZ_CP058552.1, on the reverse strand, counting down.
AAATTCCGGATGAAGTGCCGTCGTTGAGATAAACGCTTTGTGAATGTTGAGACCGGAAATGAAGGCAGCTGTATCGTCTCCCACCAGCATATTGCGGACTCTTGCTCCGCCGGGCACAACCAGTCGCACCTGCTCCTTTTTGGTCAGCTCAGCAATAATGAACAGATCATTGGTTACCACGGTAATGGGCTGATTGTCCATACGCTTCGCCATCTCCAACGTGGTGCTTCCGCCGTCCAGCGCAACAATATCTCCTGGCCGGATATAAGCAAGGGCTCGCTCGGCAATCTCCGTTTTCTCCGAATGATGCTTTTCCGTAGCCCCTCGACTCGTCAGGATGCCATACTGGTCGTTCTGAGCCAGCATCGCCCCCCCATGGACACGTACGAGCAATCCCATGCCTTCCAGCTTATCGAGATCCTCCCGCACGGTCTTGCCCGTCACCTGCAGCAGTTCACTCAGATCACTAACGGTGACTTCCTGCCGTTCCAGCAGAGCCTCCATAATTTTTTCATGTCTTTTCAATGGATTCATCACAGATCAACTTCCTGTTTCTTTGGAATTTACGCGCCTATTTCAGGTCCTTCATCGCCACGCCGTCCATATCCTCGAACGTCTGGTTTTCACCAGCCATTGCCCAGCAGAACGTATAGCTGCTCGTACCAACACCACTGTGGATGGACCAGCTAGGAGAGATGATGGCCTGACGGTCACGCACAACCAAATGCCGTGTTTCGTTTGGCTCGCCCATCATATGGAATACGACACCATCTTCCGGCAGGTTGAAATACAAGTATACTTCGGAACGGCGGTTGTGGGTATGTGCAGGCATGGTATTCCACATGTTGCCCTTGTCGAGTTCCGTAATACCCATCACCAGCTGACAGCTCTGGATTCCGCCTTCTCCTTGGTGGATATAGCGATAGATCGTCCGTTCGTTCGAGCTTTCGATACTGCCGAGGTGGTTCGGCTGAGCTTGTTCTTGCGTTGCTTTTACTGTTGGATACGTGTGGTGAGCTGGTGTGGATACAAAATAAAACTGAGCCGGCTGATCCTTGCCGCTGCTCTTGAACACAACTTCTTTTACACCTCTTCCGATGTACAGGCATTCCTTGGCACCAATTTCGTATCCTTGACCGTCGGCTGTCACTGTTCCGTGGCCTCCAACATTAATGATACCGATTTCACGACGCTCCAGGAAAAAGTTCGTTCCAATATCCTTCAGATTCACTTCAAGTGTAATATCCTTGCTTTGAGGTACAGCCGTTCCTACTATATAACGATCCACATGAGAGTATACGGTCACCAATTCATCTGTTGCAAACAGTTGTTCCATCAAGAATTCCTCGCGCAGACGGGATGTATCATAGTTTTTCACTTCATTTGGGTGTGCAGCATAACGGTTTTGCATCATTAATCCATTCCTTTCGTTAGTCAGATAATGTTCATATAAGTTCATTTTAGTTCATCTTGTATCTTTTGTGTACCTTTTTTGAAAAATAAAAAAAGATTAACCAGTATTTATTGGCTAACCTCATAATAAGAAGAGCGTCCTATGCTTCAACCCTTTAACTTTTTATACCATTAACTTAATAGAAGAACCTTTCCCTCGATGCTCGATTCAGAGACTTCAATGGCCTGTTTCACATTTTCCAGCCCAAACGTCGCCCCAATGTTTGCCATCCATAGCCGCCCTTCCCGAACTAACTGAATCACTTCATTGAATACCTGTTCCCATCGTTCTTGCGAACATCGCTCTACCCAATGCTTTAGCCAAAAGAGTTTAACGTTAACTTGCGTTCCGCGGGTCACCTCATGCCATAACGGTGAGATACCCGAGAGCAGTCCGACGCTTATTACGGTGCCATGCGGCCTTATACAACTCACGAGTTGCTCTCCATCTGCCCCTCCGATGCAGTCGACGGCCGCAGTAGCGCCACGTTCCTCCGTTAACTCTGCAATTCTCTCCTGTAGCAACTCTTCCATCGTATTTACAACAGAGAACGCCCCAAGTTGATATAAATCAGCCGTATGGCGATCATTTCTTGTGAGCGCAATCATACGAAATCCCAGAATTTTCGATAATTGGGCGAAGATTCGCCCGATTGCGGAACCACCGGCATTGACAATCAAGGTATCGCCGTATGTTAGCTTAAGCATATCCGTACATATCAGCCAAGCTGTTATCGGGTTAATGTAGATCTGACTTGCCGATTGATCATTAATATCATCAGGCACAATGATCGCATGTCGATCTAACGTTTTCACCACCTCTTGCCACGTGTTCTCGCCTCTCAACGGCAGGACGCGCCGCCCCGACATTTGATTGGATACTCCCGGCCCTACCGCCTCCACTACCCCAACTCCCTCGAACCCAGGTACAGCGGGCAATGCCGTCCGATGCGGATATGCGCCTCGAACAGGAATGACATCTGAGGGATTAATAGGCCGAGAGCACATCCTCACTGCTAATTCACCGGGGCCAGGGGGCACTAACTCCTTCTCCTCTAGGCACAGCACTTCGCTCGGCTCACCGAAGCGATAATAACGTATAACCTTAGTCTTCATTGTTGCATCTCCTAAAATCATTTTTCTTAAATAAAAATATAACACTACTCCCCACTGTTGGGATAAATCAAAGAACCCGACGGGAAAATCCCCGCCAGGCTCTGGTGATCTTGCGATGTATTACAAGGAGTAAATGAGCGCCTCATAAGGAAGTAAATGAACGGTGCCGTTTCTAACCTCTTCCGAGGTTGACCGATCCAGATTGCCAATAACCAAGCGGGCATTCGTGGCTCGATCAGCGAATAAAGCAGGCAGAGCATAGGACTGCTCCCGGTCCGAATGATTGAGAATGACAAGCCATGTCTCTCCATCCAGACTGCGGCTATATGCATATACATGCTCTTCCCCTGCCGATTGGTCACGATAATCTCCATAGACCATAACCGCGTGCGTTTTACGCAGGGCAATCAGCTGCTGATAATATGCAAATATGGAGTCCTGCGCGGCCAAATCCCGCTCCACATTAATCTCTTCATAGTTGGGGTTCACCTGCATCCACGGCTGCCCTTCGGTAAACCCGGCGTGCTCGCTGCTGTCCCACTGCATCGGCGTACGAGAATTATCCCGACTCAGCGGCTGAAGACTGTGGAGGACTTCATCTGGCGCACGGCCTTTACCGATTTCTTCCTTATATTTGTTCTTCATTGCAATATCATGATATTCATCAATGGAAGAGAACCGGACACCCGTCATGCCGATCTCCTCTCCCTGGAATACATACGGTGTTCCCGGAAGAGTATGAATCATGGTCGCCAGTTGTTTGGCCGATTCCACGCGGTATTGTCCATCATTGCCGTACCTCGAAACCTGCCTTGTGTGATCGTGATTGTTCAGGAACTGGGAGTTCCAACCTTCATTACGGAACGCTTCATACCAGCTCTCCTGAATTTCCTTGTACCGTGCCAGATCCCAAGTAGGCATGTCATCCGCCACCTGGAAATGGAATAACGTATGCAGCTCTTTACGGTTGTCGCCCACATACAAGAGACCATCCTCAGGTGTCACAAATGGAATCTCTCCTACGGTCATGATGTCATAATGCTGGAGAACCTCCCGGTTCATTTCCTGCAAATATTCATGAATGCCAGGATTATTGCCCAGATAATCAATATTCTCCGGGTGCTCCGCATCCGGGAAACCTTCCAGCTTGGCGAGCAGATTAATAACATCCATGCGGAAGCCGTCAATGCCCTGATCCAGCCAGAAACGCATCATCCGGTATATCTCCTGACGCAGCTCGGGATTTTCCCAATTCAGATCAGGCTGTTCCTTCGCAAAGGAATGAAAATAATATTCTCCCGTCCGCTCGTCGTAGGTCCAGGTCGACGGTTCAAAATAGGAGCGCCAGTTGTTCGGCGGGCTATCCTGTTTCCCCGGCTTCCATATATACCAGTCGCGTTTTGGATTATCGATGGATGAACGAGACTCTTCAAACCATGCATGCTGCTCTGATGTATGATTAACCACCAGATCCATAATGAGCTTCATGCCCAGTGCATGGACCTTGTCCAGCAACTGCCTGAACTGCTCCATCGTTCCGGCTTTCGCCATAATGCGGTAATAATCCGCTATGTCATATCCGTTATCTTTATCCGGCGATTCATAAATGGGATTAAGCCAGATGACATCTATCCCCAGACTTTTGATATAGTCGAGCTTGAGCATCAAGCCCTCCAAATCCCCGATGCCGTCCCCATTCGCATCCAGGAAGCTCCGCCAGTAGACCTGATATACCACGGCTTCTTTCCACCATGCCCGGTTCATGCTGCATCTCCCCTTTTCCGCTTAATGGCTATGCTCCTGCAACGTACGCTCCAGGAATGACAGCGTGAGCTGTTTCGTATCCTTCAGCACCACGTCCGCTCCGGAACCTTTAAGTACAGCTTCTTCACCAATACCCACAGCGATCATGCCTGCGGATTTGATGGCCTCAATACCCGCCTGCGCATCCTCGATGCCGATGCAGGCTTTAACGTCAGCACCCACTTCTTCCGCGCCACGCAGGAACAGATCAGGTGCCGGTTTGCCGTGTGGTACGGAATCCGGATGAACCACATAGCGGAACAGGGAGTCCAACTCCAGCGCCTTCAGAATTTGAGGAGCATTTTTGCTGGCCGAGGCGATCACCGCAGGAATACCGGAGGCTTGCAGCTCAAGCAGCAATTCCCGAATTCCAGGGTAAGTATGCTCCGGTGTCAGCGAGTCCAGCAACGAGACGTAATGTTCGTTTTTACGCTGTGCGAATTCTTCCTTTTCCTCAGCCGAAAACGCATCTTCCTTGCCACCCAGACGTAAAATGCGAGCCAGCGACTCTCCGCGGCTAATGCCCTTTAACTGCTCGTTGAACTCCCGATCAAACGGAATATCCAGCGATTCCCCCAGCTTTTTCCACGCTACATAATGGTACTCCGCCGTGTCGGTAATGACACCATCCAAATCAAAAATAACGGCTTGAAGTGCTCCGTTCCCTTTCATCTTCCCGTTCCTCCCCATGTTATTGCTCTAGTTGCCATTCAATTCGTTTCTCGTTGCTTTCCCGTCTTTCGCCCTTCCAGTCCAGAACAACCGTCCAGCCCGAAGGGTTCGAAATGCTCGCATAACGTTTGCCTTCACGGGATTCAAAATGAATATCGAACTCTGCATCGCCTACCATCAGTTGCTCCAGACTGCATGTTTTGTTTTCCCATGCCTGCGGCATATCAGGTGATACGGTTAAACGGCGATGCTGTGCTTCCGGTTGAACGCCGAAGAAATGTCGTACCACAGGTACAGCCAGGGCATAGATAGTCCACGCCTGCACAACACAGCCGTAGTCCGGAGACATCTCCGAGAATGAACCCGGCAGTACACGTGAGAAGCTTTTCCCCATCCGGCGCAGTAAATCGAGCGCGTGATCCGGATGCCCGTAGGCCGCTTCTGCAACCGCATGTGCTCCCGTAGAGATTGTCATCGTGCCCTGTTGATACATGGCAGCAAGATACGTACCGTATTCGCCGATGAAATCGCGATTTCGCATCGCTTCCAGCGCACGCTGTGCTTTGTCCTGATCGGCAATTCCTGCTTCCATTGGAGTGACAATGACCCAGTTTTTGTTCAGCAGCCAACCGCGGTCTTTCTGATTCTCGCCTGCATCGGCCAGCAATTTTTCCACGTACTCCCGATAGTCTGTGATTCCTTGCTTTTCAGCGAGAGAAACCATGTAATCCACCTTGGGTACAATATCGGAAATAGGTGCAACGGCATCCGCATAGAGACTGTCTTTTTCAGACCAATACACATCATTCACCGCACGTACCGCTTGTTCGGCCAGTTTCTGATAGGTCTGGTGACGCTTCGTTTCACCCAAATAGAGACTCATGTGCTCCAGCGCCTGAAGAGCCTTCGCTGTATATACGGCACTATCAATCAGTTCCATATTCAATCCGGCAATCTCAATGATGCCGTAACCGGAAGGGAACAGGTCCCCATCCGGGTCCATCTCACCCAGCAGCCAGTCGATTCCCTGGACACAGTAGTCATAATGCTCACGCAGAAGTGCATCGTCTCCGGTCCACAGGAACATTTCCCATACAAAGGCGATATAGTGTGCCGTTTCCTGCGTGTTGCCGCGATTAGATACCGCTCCCATGGTGGTCACTTCATGCACAAAACGTCCATTACCGTTCGCTTCCTTGGACTTCTCCAGCAACAGATTAAGCGTATCCCGCACCAATTGATGGTCTCCTGTAGCAAGCACACCCTGAAGTGCATACGTACTGTCACAGCCGAACCACCACGGATACGTGGGTCCACCTGCCGTCAATCCGCGACCGATTCCGTCTACTTGCTGCACCAGCCACTGATTATTGCGCTTCACCCAGGCAAATTGCTCGTTCAACTCATCTTCGCCTTCAATAGTCAGTACTGCGCGCTGATCCAACTTGTCGTAGAGCTGCTGCTTTTGCTCTTTCAGACTGACGTGGCCACGTTCGATGGTTGCATAAGTCTGCTCACAGGCTTCACGGGACGACTCCGAACCGGCAACAAATAACCGGAAGCGAAACACATCCTTCTCCTCCAGCGTGCATTCGGTGACAAAAGAAATGCCTATTCCCTTGCCTGCCGTCAGTTCTGGTCCGTAAATCTCAGGACCAACGGTCATTTCCGTTCCAGGCAGGTCACTTCCAATCATGGCGTACCAGTCTTGGGCATCATCTTTGACGATGACTTTACGCGAAGTAATGGCTTCTGCCTTTTCGCCCGCTCCAGGGATAATTCCGATCTCATCGGAATACCACACTGGACGGAGATCGGTACGTGACAGCAGCTCCAGCTTGAGCCGGGTTGTTCCTTTGCCGTAAGCGCTGATCTCATATTCTACGACCATGCCTTTTTCATAATCAGGGGCAAACTGACTCCGTTCGATAGATACCGGAATGTGGCTCAATCCGTGATCATAGTCGAACCGGCTTCCTCCCCACGACTCGCTGGTGAATCCGTCGGCCCTTGCCCATACGGCAATGTTGCGATCCAGATCAGTTACCTTCAGCCAGAAGCCGTCCAGCAGCTTGATCGGATGCAGCCATACCCCGCCCATTTCGTTAGCCATATGATGCCCAAAGTCGGGAAAGTATCCGTCCTGGGTACCGCAAATTTTTACATATTCACCTGCGTTATAATACAAATTAAAAGGATGTCTGCTTGTTAATGTGGCCATGGTAGTCCTCCTCTGCGGTTTGGCTTACCGCTTATCTCTTCTATTAATACGGACGATTAGCCCTTGATTGCAGAAGAGATGGAAATGCCTTCAATAAAGTATTTTTGTGCAACAAAGAATACAATGAGTGGTGGAAGCATAATCAGCATTGTTGCAGCCATTAACATGTTCCATTCCACGTTATACAACCCCTTGAACATGGACAATCCGAGAGCCAGCGTATACTTTTCACTGGAGTTCAAATAAATGAGCGGTCCCTGGAAGTCATTCCATACGCCCATAAAGGTAAAAATGGAAACAGCAATCAGCGGCGGCATAGACAGCGGCAGCATGATTCTCATGAAAATCTGCATTTTGTTTGCTCCGTCGACGAAAGCGGACTCATCGAGATCACGCGGAATACCGCGCATGAACTGACGGATCAGGAAGATGTTAAACGCTCCACCCCCGAAAAATGCAGGGATAATGAGTGGTAAAAATGTATCAACCCAGCCGATTTCCTTGAACATGATGAACATCGGGATCATCGTTACCTGTGAAGGCAGCATCATCGTCGCCAGCAGAACCAGGAACAGTGTGCGTTTGCCGCGGAAGTTAAACCGGGCGAAACCATACGCACATAGGGCAGACGAGAATACGGTACCGACTAATACCGGAATCAGAATAATCAGCGTATTTTTCAAAAATGTAAAAAACGGGATGGCCAGAACGGCATTTTTATAGTTGGACCACATCCATACAGCCGGGAAAAAATCATCTTTGAACACCTCGGCAGGTGTTTTAAGAGACGTTGCAAACGTCCATAACAGCGGGATCAGCACGACGGCCGCACCAGCAATAAGAATGAGCATAGAAAATAGTTTCGAGTATACCGGTTTCCGTGTCGTTGCTTGATTCATCATTTGTCCTCCTCTCAATCCTTTTCGTTATCGCCCTGGTAATAGACCCACATCGAAGAACTGCGGATGACCAGCAACGTAAACGCCAGAATGATGATGAACAATACCCAGGAGAGTGCCGAAGCATAACCCATTTCAAAATCGGTAAAAGCTTTATTGTACAGATACAAATTATAGAACAGGGTCGAATTAAGCGGTCCCCCGTTGGTCATGACAAATGCTTGTGTAAAATACTGGAATCCGCCGATGATACCCATAATCACGTTAAAGAACACTGTCGGGGAAATCATAGGCAATGTGATGTTGAAAAACCGTTGAAACGGTCCCGCGCCATCCAGATTGGCAGCTTCATACAGCTCTTCAGGAACACCCTGCAAGCCGGACAAATAAATGATGATTGTGTTTCCGACGCCCCACAAGCCCATGACAATCAGTGCGCCCAGCGCATAGCTCGGGTCTTGAAGCCAGGCTGGCCCCTGCACGCCGAATAAGGCAAGCGCCCGGTTCAGAATGCCGTATTCCGGATTGAAAATCATAATCCACATCATCGACGCTGCTACAGCTGGAATGATGGATGGCATGAAATAGATCAATCGGAAAAATTTCATCCCTTTATTCCGCATATTCAGCAGCAAGGCAATCAGCAGTGATGCCACTTGATAGAGCGGTACAGATACCAGAGCGAAAATAAAGGTAACTTTCAACGATTGATAGAACAGCTCATCATGAAACATCGTTTTGAAGTTATCCAGACCGACCCATTCGATCGATTTTACGCCGGTAATAATATCCCATTTGCTAAAAGCCAGCAGCAAGGAAAACAACATTGGACCAATGGTAAAGAGCAACAAGCCTATAAGCCAGGGCAATATGAACCAATACCCGGCACGCTCGGATTTAGAATTACGCATAGCAGCCTCCTTGATGAAGAGGGTGAATCAGCATGGCCGCCGACTCACCCGCATGGTTTTTACTTGATTTTGCTGTCAACGTTCTTCGCAGCTTCATCCAGAGCGCCTTTGACATCCTGTTTGCCAAGCAGCACTTTTTCCAGCGCCTTGGTGAATTCTTCAACAAACACAGGTCCGTTTGTAGAACGCATGGTTACCGGTTTTTTAGCATAATCCATCATTTCGATGACCGGTTTGTCTGCTACTTCTTTGGCTTTGACTTCGTCCAGTTCTTTCACAGTCGCTGGCAATACTTTACCGTTCGCAGAGCGAAGCTTCTGTGCATCTGTACCCGAGAGCCATTTTACCAGTTCGTAAGCTGCTTCTTTATTTTTACCGGCTGCGTTGATCGCCCAACCCGCACTTGCGATAATGCTTGAACGAGTACCGTCCGTATTTTGTGGAATCAGTGCAGAACCATATTGAACATCGGATTTGTCGAGATCACCTTTGATCCAACGACCGGTAATCATCATAGCGAGCTTGTCTGTCATGAACATCGATGAATCTCCGCCAAGCGTTTCGGAATCCAGTGGCGTCGGGGATACACGGCTATCTCCTTGGGACCAAGAGACGTATTTATCCATTGCCGCGATTGTTTTTTCACTGTTCATGTAGCCTTCTGCAGCGGTTCCATCCTCATTCGCGATGTCTGTACCGTAATCCCACAGGTACGTATAGATCGGATATTCCCATTTACCTGCGTTGAATCCGAATTGAGTATATTTATTGCCATCTTTTTTAGTCAGTTTTTGTGCAGTTGCAATCATGTCATCCCAAGTCCATTCATCTGTTGGATAAGGGATTCCAGCTTCATCAAACATGCGTTTGTTGTACCACAGCGCAAGTGGGTTGAAATCTTTAGGCAAGTAGTATTGTTTGCCTTCGATTTTCATATTTTCAATGAGATCCTTTTGGAAAATATCCAGATTAAACGAAGTGTCTTTGCTCAAATAATCGTCAAGTGGCTCAATTACACCTTTATCCACGTATTTGTAGTAGTCGCCTTCACCAACCAGGAATACGTCTGGTGCCTGTCCTGCTGCCAGGGATGTGGTGAGTTTAGTTCCATACCCTTCACTTGGAATAGGCTCAAACTTCACTTCGATATCCGGGTGTGCAGCATTGAACTCTTCCGCAAGCTTCACTTCATCCGCACCGGAGTTGACATCTCCCCATACGGAGAAGGTGAGTTTTACTTTTTCTCCTTTTCCACCTTCTGCACTGTTGCTTCCACCTGAAGAACACGCGGATAATACGAATACCAAAATCAGCATCATGACCAAACTTGCGGACCCTTTTTTCATTTGAATGACCTCCCACATGGATTTATATTAAACCAAGGTTTGAAACCGTTTGCTGAAAGTAACTTGCTGACCGGACAGAAGTAGAGAAATTTCTTCCTCTGCATCACTCTCGATTAGAATACCCTCGGAAGTGATTGTGATATGCAGCAGCTGATTCTGCCAGTAGAGCGGGAATTTCAGACTGCTCCAGGATTCAGGCAGCTTCGGATCGAGATGAAGCTTGCCATCCAACATGCGAACTCCGGCAAATCCCATCACGACACATTCCCATATTCCGCCCAGCGAAGCGGAGTGGATGCCTGCATCCGAAGAATGCATATGCGGTCCCAGATCAATCTCGGAAGCCCGACGGAACAGATCATAAGCAAGTGGGCGATCTCCGAAGTCACTGGCAAGGATACTGTGCGTCGACAGGGATAATGAGGAATCATGCAAAGTTTTCTCCTCATAGTAGTCGTAGTTGGCGCGTTTGATATCCGGTTCGAATTTATTCTCAAGCAGGAAGAACAGCATCATGATGTCAGCCTGCTTCGAAATTTGCATTTCACCAACCTGATCCAGGTTGTAGTCATTGAAGATGCTGGCCACTTTGGTCTGATTTTTATAAGGGGTAAGATCAATGACTTTCTTCTGCAAGTAAGTATCATCTTGTGGAATAAGTCCTTGTTCATTCGGCCCTGGCAGATACATTTGATCCAGCTTGTTCCACGTTTCCCGAGCAGATGTCAGGTTAAGCTTCGCAGACAATGCTTTGAGCAATTCAGGTTTCTCCTGCTGAAGCTTTTCATAATATTGAATGGCCAGCTCCATATTGAAGTGAGCCATATGATTGGTGAATGCATTGTTGTCCACATGCTCCTTATACTCATCCGGTCCAACAACCTCATTGATGTGATAACGTCCTTTGGCCTCATCCCACTCCAAGCGGCTGGCCCAGAACGTTGCTGTATCAAAAATGATCTCGTAGCCATATTCATCCATGAACGCCTCATCGCCTGTAGACTGGACATAATGCCAAACGGCATAAGCGATGTCAGAGGTAATATGCTGTTCAATAAAGCCGGACCAGATCTTCGTCTGCTCTCCGGTTACGATATCTACATCTCCCCATACCGGTGTAACTTCGCCATCTTCGATCCAGGCTGCTTCCCACGGATACATGGCTCCTTCGAATCCATTCTCCTTGGCCTTGCTTCTAGCTCCATCCAACCCCTGATATCGATATTCCAGCAAGGATCTTGCGATTTTGGGATTGCTGTAGATGAAGAATGGAAGGATGAAGATTTCCGTATCCCAAAAGGAATGTCCCTTGTACCCTTCACCACTTAATCCTTTCGCCCCGATTCCCATGCGATTATCATGCGCAGGTGTCATAATGACGAGATGATAGATGGCGAAACGGATGGCAAGCTGGTCATATCCACTTGTGCTGTCCACTTCAATGTTGTACGTGGACCAGGTATCCGCCCAAGCGTTAGCGCTTTCACGAAATAGCTGATCATACCCTTTTTGCGACTCTTGCTTCAGTTCTGTCAGTGCAGATTCACGAATTTGCTCCAGTGAATATCCACCGTTGCTGTACACCAGATCGCGGCTGGTATGCACATTCGAGATTTTCTCCAGTGTTACCGATTGTCCGGCTTCCACGGTTACTGTGCCTTCGATGCCAACCTTGCGGCGTCCCATCGTTTGACGCAATTCCGGCTCAACCTTTTCACCATTCAGCTGCCATTGATGCACTGTATTGGTTACAAAATCAATAGCCGATTGTGTCGTCGTTGACGTCATTTGAATATAAGTCTTTTCAAATATCCGTTTTTCGCCTTCCGTGAAATGCTGTGCACCCGAGTTCGTCCATTGTCCATTAATACCGGATGCAATGTGAACACGTGCCTGACCATCCAGTGGCTTGATGCTTACCGATGAACCAACCAGATGACGGTTGCTCAAGGAAACAAAACGACGGAATTGAAGTTCAAAGCTTTCTCCTGTTGGGCTCTGCCAGACCACGTTACGGGTGAGCTCACCGTTTTTGAGATTCAGTTGACGACTGTAGCTGATCGTTCTTCCTTTTTCCAAGCTGAAGTTTTCCCCGTTCAGGGTAATTGAAAGCTCCGTCACATCTGCTGCATTTGGGAGTTCTGTTACTTCATGTTCATCAAACTTATTGAAGGTTCCAGCTACGAACCAGTTCCGCACCTGTCCAACATAATTCTCGTCCGTTGCAGAGCGAAGTCCCATGTAGCCGTTTCCAAGTGAGAGAACAGCTTCGCCTTTCCCTTGATGAGCCGGATCAAACCCGGTTTCAGTTACCAGCCAGTTACTCCATTCTCCTTGTCCTGCATCGTATTTCAGCAATGTGTATTCCCCCTATGTCTATCTTATGTTGTATCCGAAACGTTTTGGATTTGATTGAAAATAATACCGAAACGTTTCGGATTTCATAAAACATTTCGGTGCTCTCTTCATCTCGTTCATTTTGCAATTCCTCGTGAACCGTATTCTCAGCTAAACTCAGCGACCTGGTTGGGCTGTCGAGGATCTCAAAACCAATTCATTTTGCAAAATAATAAATTTGGGGCTGTCTTCCGATCTCAGCATGCCCATCAGCAGGTTTGCAGCTTCATGTCCCAACTGATACATGTTCTGTCCGATGGTGGTGAGTGGTGGTTGAAAATAAGCGGCTGTTGGAATGTCGTCAAATCCCACTACAGACAATTCATCTGGTATAGAAATACCTAATTCATTCGCAGCTTTCATTACACCCAAAGCCATCATGTCGCTTGCACAAAAGATTGCGGTAATTTCCGGATAAGCCCTCAACAACTCTGAAGCTTGCTGCTGTGCTTCTTCTTCCGTGAAATTCCCGTTTACGATCCATTCAGGCTTCAAACTCAATCCTGCATTTCGCATGGCATCGGAATATCCTTCATAGCGCTCCTTGGAAACAAAAGCCTCCGGGTAACCGTTGACCATGGCGATCTGCTGATGACCCAAACCAATAAGGTGCTCTACAGCAGTTTGTGCACTTTGTTTGTGATTCGTTGATACAAAACCAACATACTCACTGTGAATGGGGATATCAATTAATACACAAGGAATATCACTATCCAATACTTCCTGCAAATACGGATCATCCGTCTTTACACCCTGTAGAATGACGCCATCCACCTTTCGTTCCCTGCACAGCTGTGTGTACGTTTTCATCTTTTGCTTCGCTGTATTCGTGCTGAACAAAATCAGATCATAGTCCGAATTGGCAGCGCTATCATTAATACCGCAAAGCACTTCGAAAACAAAGTTGTTATCGATGTTTTTGTACGTCATGCCTGATACAAGCAACCCCAGCGTTTTGGTTTCCTTCATGACCAGGCCTCTCGCTAGACCATTTGGACTATAATTCAGAGTTTCGGCGGCTTCTTTAATCCGTTTGCGCGTACTATCGCTGACGTCCGAGTACCCATTCAGAGCTCTGGATACGGTCGTTATCGAAAATCCCGTCATTTGTGATATGTCTTTAATTGTAGCCAATTGCTTTCCTCCAAAACGTTTCGGATTACTTATATGTCTGAGTATACGGATTCGAGAAAAAAAATCAAGAACTTTTTTCGACAATATTCTCGCCTTATTGGAATTCATTTGTCCCTTCCCTTATTCTACCCGCATTCCGTGCAATCCAATAGGTAAAAAAAGATCTCCCGACCTTTTAATAAAGTCGGGAGATCCCTTAAGCTATCGCATAAAACTTAATGTGCAACTGTATTGTTCAACATGATCCAGACAGAACCAATGACGATGGTCAGCATGATCAATAGACCAAAAATCAGAGCCATTACATTCCAGCGTGGCTTCTCCGATTCACGGATATGCATGAAGAAGAAGAGCTGAACCACGAACTGAAGTGCAGCTGTTACCAAAACAACAGCCAGTGTAGCTGTTCTGCCCATCATATCATTCAGAACCACCACAAGTGGGATGATTGTGAGGACGACGGACAGAATGAAGCCGATGACATAGGACTTGAGTGAACCATGCTGCTCGTGGCCATGGGATTCATGTGAGTTATGTTCTGCCATCTACATCACCCCCATCAGATAGACGACCGACAGGAGGAAAATCCAGACGACGTCCAAGAAGTGCCAGTACAAGCTGATTACGTTGATTTTACCGCGAGTTACATCGGTAATTCCACGTTTTTTCAGTTGCAGCATCAATCCGATCATCCAGATCAGACCGAGCGATACGTGAAGTCCGTGAGTACCCACAAGGGTGAAGAATGCACCAGAAGCTGCACTCGTTGTATAACTGAACCCTTCATGAATCAACTCAATAAACTCCGTTACTTCCAGGACGATAAAGCTCGCACCCAGAACAGCAGTAACTGCCAGCCAGCTGATCAATTGCTTCACCTTGCCCTGATTCATGGCAAGAACCGCAAGTCCACTTGTAAATGAACTTGTGAGCAAGATAAATGTTTCGGCAATAACGCCAGGCATTTTGATCAATTCAGACAACACAGGTCCGCCCGCCGTATTGTCACGCAACACAATAAAGGTTGCGAACAATACGGAGAACAGGATAACGTCGGAAATCAGGAAGAACCAGAATCCGAGTATTTTCAATTCTTGCGGGTCATGGTGACCATGGTCATGATCATGTGCATGGTCATGACCGTGCTTCGCGGCTGCTTGAGCCATTTATACCGACCCCCTTAACGACGCTTCGGTACGCTTAATTTCGTCAACCGGAATATAATAATCCGTATCGTATGAGAATGAACGAGCGATCATGCAAATTCCTACGCCAGCGAGTCCAAGAATCGCCATCCACAGCCATCCGAATACAAAGCCGAAACCGGCGATGAACCAGAATATAGACATGATGAACGGAATCGCGGAATTCTTAGGCATATGAATCGGCTCAAGTGGCTGTTCAGGTGGATAAATTCCTTTGGCACGACGTTCTTTCTCTTCCCACCACTCATCAACATCATCTCCGCGCGGTGTAATGGCGAAGTTATATTCAGGAGCAGGTGAAGGAATCGACCACTCGAGCGTACGACCACCCCAAGGGTCGCCAGAAGCTTTGAGTGTTTTGTATTTCCGAATGCCGTCTGCAATTTGTGCAACCTGGAACAAGAATCCGACACCCATCAGGAATGCCCCGATTGTGGATACAAAGTTCAGTTCCCACCAGCCAGTATCCCAGCCGTAGGTGCTCAGACGACGTGTCATACCCATCAAACCGACAGCGTACTGCGGCATGAAGCAGACATAGAAACCGATATTCCAAGTCCAGAAAGCCCATTTACCCAGTTTTTCAGGCAGTTGGAATCCAAACATTTTAGGCCACCAGTAGTACAGACCTGCAAAGTATCCGAATACTACACCACCAATCAATACTTGGTGGAAGTGGGCAATCAGGAAGTAACTGTTGTGGAACTGGAAGTCAGCAGGTGCAACGGACAACATAACCCCCGTCATCCCCCCGACGATAAAGCATGGTATAAATGCTATTGTCCATAGCATCGGGGTATCCATGCGTATCCTTCCCCGGAACATTGTAAACAGCCAGTTAAATATCTTAACCCCTGTTGGTATGGCAATCAACATCGTGGTAACGGCGAAGAATGCATTAACGTCTGCTCCCGAGCCCATCGTGAAGAAGTGATGCGCCCATGTAAAGAAGGACAGGAAGCTAATGATTAGCATCGCAAATACCATTGATTTGTAACCAAACAATTTTTTCTTCGAGAATGTACTTACAATCTCGGAGAACACACCGAATGCCGGCAAGACAACGATATATACCTCAGGGTGACCCCACATCCAGATCAAGTTGATATACATCATCGGATTACCGCCCAGATCAAGTGTGAAGAAATGCGCCCCCGCAAACCTGTCGAGGAAGAGCAAAGCAAGTGTCACAGTCAAGATTGGGAATGCAAACAGAATGATAATACAAGTGGAGAATACCGACCATGTAAACATCGGCATTTTCATCCATTTCATGCCTGGCGCACGCATTTTAATGATGGTAACCAGGAAGTTGATCCCGGTAGCCAGGGAACCGATACCCGAAATCTGAATACCCCATATATAGAAGTTTTGTCCCACCCCCGGGCTATGCGATAGCTCCGATAAAGGCGGATAACTGAGCCAACCTGCGTCCGGTGAACCACCGATAACGAAGGACAGGTTGAACAGCATTGCTCCCAGGAAAAATAACCAGAAACTTAGTGCATTCAGGAATGGGAACGCAACGTCCCTTGCCCCGATTTGAAGCGGTACAATTACATTAAATAAACCGAACATAAATGGCATCGCCATGAATAGAATCATGATCGTACCGTGAGTCGTAAAGACCTGATTATAATGCTCGGGATGTAAGAAATCCATGTTAGGCATAGCTAGCTGAAGACGCATCATCAGTGCATCCACACCACCACGGAAGAGCATGATAATGGAAGCAATAATATACATAATACCGATCTTTTTATGATCGACGGTAGTTAACCAGTTACGCCAGAGCCAGCCCCATTTTTTGAAATAAGTCAGCACCGCTACGATGGTAATCATCGTAATTCCGATCGCCACGTCCGCACCATAAATCAGCGGATCACCGGTAACGAAAAACTCCGATGCAAACTCCTTAAGTCTCTCTAACATTGGGGGCCTCCTTTCGAATCTTTAGTTAGCACTCTTGTCCACATCGTTCGTAGTAATTTCTTTGGCACCTGAAGCTTCACCGTGCTTGCTGTGGGCACTTTGACCATCAACAACATACTTGGTCACGATGTCCTGGAACAATCCTTCAGGGAAGGAAGAATAATAAGCTACATTGCTTGTTCCCGGTTCTGCCAGTGTTTTATACATTTCTTGCGTCAGCGGTTGGGATTGTTGCTTCACTTCATTCACCCATTTGTCGAAATCTTCTTCTGATGTAGCATTGACATCAAAACGCATTTGGGCGAAGTGTTCCCCGGTAAAGTTGGCACCTGAGCCCCAATATTGACCTTCATGATCAGCTTGCAAGTACAAGGTCATCGCCATACCCGACATTGTATAAATCTGTCCACCAAGCTGCGGAATCCAGAACGAGTTCATCGGTGAATCCGCGGTGAGCTCAAATTTTACGGGCCGGTCTGCCGGGATATTCAGCGTGTTGACCGTTGCAATCCCTTGCTCCGGATACATAAACAACCATTTCCAGTCCAGTGAAGATACTTGAATGGTCACCGGTGCTTTCTCGGAAGCCATTGGCTTCGAAGGTTCCAGATCATAGGTGTAGCGAATGGTTACAATCGCCAGCAAACCAATAATGATAATTGGAACGGTCCACCAGATAGCCTCCGCTTTAGTGCTATGAGACCAGTTAGGCTCATATGCAGATTTATTGTCCGGTTTGTCGCGGTAACGCCATACAATTACAGCAGACAAAATCAATACAGGCACAATAACGACTGCACACAGAATTGTCGAAATGACAATCAAATCTCTCTGCGAAGCGCCAATAGGCCCTTTCGGATCCAGAACAACGTACTGCCCGCCTGCCAGCATTGGCCAGACAATCAATGCAATTGTAACCAACGTCAGGACAACCGGAATGATTATCCGAATTAGCGACCTAGGTTTCTTGTTCATCTTGATCCCCTCTCCTTAAATTCGCTCATACTGAAAAAACAGTATACTACTCTCTTCCTTCTAAAGATATCAGAAATGAGCAACTTTTTTGTTCATGTTAACAAATTTGTCGATTTTACACCTTAAATGTGTGAATTTTTTCTCACAAATCGCTTGCACACTTGATATTTCTTCATTGTAATCTTTACACTTCAAGTCACAAAATAAAACCCTTTGCAGTCCCGTTGAACATGATCAACGAATCCGCAAAGGGCTTTATTGACTGGGATTCCGGGTGCTCATCCAGTCTTATTATGAACGAATTAACGCAAGATTATTTAATCGGCGCCTTCGTCTTCCCGGCGTGTATGAACTAGTCCAATCGATTTGGCAATTACATAAATAAATACACTACCCACCAAGAAACCGATACCCACCATTAATCCGAGGTTGCGATCATTAAAATCATTCAGGTTGATCAGGCACATGACTACTCCCGTAATGAGGGCAATCCAAGCCAGAACTGTCATCGTTAACACTGCACGCCGCATATTTTTATCTTTGCGCTCCAATTGGCTTACCATTGCTGTCTTCGATGCCATAGTAAACACTTCCTTTTCCCTTTTTGTAAGTGCTTTCCTTATACCAATATACCACATCAGTATGATTTTTAGTCAACAAATGTTCAAATTTATTTCGCAATTTGGACACTTTATTTATATTTTAACTGTTGACAAGAACCAATTCACTTCTTCTTACTTCTTATAACCCAAAAAAGCTCTTCTCATAACATGAACCAGCTTAGACCTTATGAAACCTTCATGAACTTGTGAGTCTTGACCAAAATTAAATTACAAAAAAAGATGGTGGCATCGGATTTCCGACGCCACCGTCTTTTCTGATTCAGCATATATGTCCCTGCATTTAACAATTGAACTAACGTTATTGCTTATTTAGATCAGGTACATGACACTTCTCCCTGAACATTGAATTACAGCCTTAAATTCGTGTCTCCAACCAATTATTTTTGATGACATTCTGATACCAATAAAAGCTCTCTTTAGGTGTTCTGACCAGCGAACGGTAATCGACATGCACAAGACCAAAGCGCATACGGTAACCCTCCGCCCACTCAAAGTTATCCATCAAAGACCACGCCATGTAGCCTTTCAAATTAATGCCGTCGTTGATAATCCGATGAATTTGAGCCAAATGCTGCTCATAGTAGGCAATACGGCGGTCATCATTGATTTTGCCATTTTCCAAATCATCATTGATGCAAGCACCATTTTCTGTGATGTAGACATCCACATTTCCGTATTTTTGCAAATAATGCATGAACTCATACAGTCCTCGTGATTCCACAGGCCAGCCGATGTCAGTCTTGGTAAGTCCCATATCCACCTCTTCAGATTGCAATACACCCGCCTCTGGATTATAACGATTAATTCCCATGGTGTAATAGTTGATGCCCAGCAAATCAATGGGTTGCGAGATGATCTCCATATCGCCTTCCTGAATAGGTACGGTCGCGCCAGCTTCTGCGAACCAGTCCACCATAAATTGTGGATAAGCTCCTTTGTAGATCGGATCAAGGAACCAATCGGTATTAAGTGCAATGGAACGGTCGCAGGCTGCCTGATCTTCAGGAGATTTGCTGTAAGGCTCAGCCCAGCATACATTGGGTGCAATACCAATCTGTCCTGTTGTACCCAAGCGACGGAATGATTGAACAGCTTTACCGTGAGCAACGAGCAGTCCGTGTGCAACATTAATGGATGTTTGCAGGTCCTTATTTCCTGGCGCATGAATACCAAGCAGGTTGGACAGAAACGCAATACACCATGGTTCATTGAAAGTCAGCCAAAAGTTAATTTTACCGGAAAACTCCTTGAAGATGACTTCAGCATATTTTACAAATGCATCCACCGTTCTGCGATTGCCCCAACCTCCGATATCCTCCAACGTCTGAGGCAGGTCCCAGTGATACAGCGTACAGAATGGTTCGATTCCCGCTTCAAGCAGCTTATCCACGAATCGATGATAGAAGTCCAATCCTTCCCGATTGATCTCGCCATCTCCATCAGGAATAATACGTGGCCAGGCGATCGAGAATCGGTAGGTGTTGATGCCAAGCTTTTTCATCAGCTCGATGTCTTCCTCGTAACGGTGGTAACTGTCACAAGCCACATCACCATTGTCTCCATTGAATACTTTGCCGGGCGTGCGGGCAAACGTATCCCAGATGGATACCCCGCGTCCGCCTTCCTGCGCTGCCCCTTCTATCTGATAGGAAGCTGTTGCTGTTCCCCAGCGGAAATCTTGTGGAAATTGAAAAATCGTCATCGTTTACTCCTCCGTCTCATGATGACACGCGGATCATCTGTCCTGCGGTCATGGTTAAAATAACTACATAATCACCCTGAAGTGTAAGCTGCGCCTTGACCTGATCTTTTCCTTCCACACGGAGTGGGCATGCACTCCGAATGGTTATTGAACCGGCGTGATCAGCCTTTATTTCGGCGTGTGTGAGTCTACCGTCTGTCCAATCGATTGCCACTGTATATGCCCCTCGTGCCCGAAGTCCCTTTACACTGCCACTGGCCCAGTGCTCAGGCAGCGCTGGCAGCAGATGTAATTCACCCAAATGGCTTTGTAATAGCATCTCGGCAATACCGGCAGTGCCACCAAAATTGCCATCGATCTGGAACGGCGGATGATCATCGAACAGATTGGGATGTGTGGATCGAGCCAGCAACGTACGGACAAACTGGTGTGCCAGCTTGCTATCCAGCAGCCTCGCATACAGATTGATCAGCCAAGCACAGCTCCAACCTGTATGCCCGCCACCTTGTGTGATGCGACGTTCAAGTGACACTCGTGCTGCTTCCACAAGTTCCGGCGTATCCAATCGATTGATCTGCTCCCCCGGATACAGACCATACAGATGGGAGACGTGACGATGCCCTGGTTCGGATTCGGCAAAATCCTTAAACCATTCCTGCAGCTGCCCTTCGCTTCCGATCTTGAATGGATAGAGCTTGCTGCGTGCCTCGCTCCATTCCTTCGCCAGCTGCTGATCCACATCCAGCTGTTTGGTTGCCTCAATGCATCGATCGAACAACTCACGAATCAATGTCATATCCATCGTCGAAGCCATGGAGATGCTGCGAGCTTCACCTTCCTCGGTGAGAAACTTGTTCTCTGGAGAGGTTGATGGAGCGGTAACCAAATATCCGTCCGGTCCCTCCATCAGCCAGTCCAGACAGAAGAGTGCCGCTTCCTTCATGATTGGATACGCACGTTCCGCGAGGAATTGCTGATCACGGGTAAACAGATAATGCTCCCATAAATGTGAAGTCAGCCACACACCGCCCATTGGCCAGAACGCCCAACTTGCGTCTCCGCCTGTAGGCGTGGATGTCCGCCATATATCCACATTATGATGGGCTGCCCAGCCGCGCGCTCCGTACAAAATGCGTGCCGTCCTTCTCCCGGTATCGCTTAGATCCTTCAACAAACCAAACAGCGGCTCATGGCATTCACTCAGGTTGCATACTTCTGCCGGCCAGTAATTCATCTCGGTATTGATGTTAATCGTGTAATCACTGTGCCAGGGCGGCTCCACCTGATGGTTCCAGATTCCCTGCAGATTGGCTGGCTGGCTCCCTTCACGTGAACTACCCATTAACAGATATCTGCCATACTGAAAATAGAGTGCCTCTAGGCCGGGATCATCGGCTCCAGCCTGGTAAGCTTGCAGCCGTTCATCGGTAGGCAAAGCTTCATTGGTAGACACGCCGAGATGAATAGATACTCTTGAAAATAAAGCCTCATGATCCATCACATGCCGCTCTTGAAGAGCCTTCATGCCATGGGCCATCGCTTTAGTGATTACCTCGCTGCACTCCTGATCCAGAAGCACACCATCTTTAACAGGAGTCACATCATAGCCTTCAAAGGCAGTCGCTGCTGTCAAATAAAAAATAACCTGGTCTGCTCCCTGAATATGAAGCTTCCCGTTCATATCCGATACTTCGGCATTCTTACCTGTCACAGTTGTGGCCAGTCGCACAGCATAAGCCGTTCCCCGATCTTCTTCGTAAATGACGGACTCCGGATGATCCCTGAAATAATTCGATTCAACATGACTTGGACAACGACTGAACAAGGTAAGTGCATCGCCCGAAGCCTGAACGTTATAAGGATGTGGACTGTCCAACGTAACGCTTACGTTTACAGATCCCTCACGATCAGCAGTGATGGTACAGACCATGAGATCATCCGGTGCACTAGCATACACCTCACGTACATAACGAATCCCTTTATATGAATACTTCGTCGTTGTAATCCCGGTGTGGAGATTAAGCTCCCGCTCAAATTCATCGTACGGAATCCCATCCAGTTCAGTGTGCTGCAACTTAAAGTGACCCATCGGCTGGTAAGCTTCCACATCACGTCCCAGCATTTCGCGATTCAGCAATTGTTCAGCTTCGCTGTATTGCCCGGACATGATCAGTTCCCGGGTCTGCTTCAGGTATCGCTGACTACTGTACTGGATGGTGTCACGTGGAAATCCGGACCACAATGTATCTTCATTTAGCTGGATTTGTTCATCCGCTGCTCCGCCGTACACCATAGCGCCAAGGCGACCATTACCGATAGGCAATGCCTCTTCCCAGCGACTAGCGGGCTGACGATACCACAGACGGTTTTCTTTTGTTCTCTCATTAAATGGGGACATAGATAACTCCTGTTCCTGGATCAGCTATTTTCAATAATTACTAAAACGTTTTCGAAGTAACTAAATAACCACTACTTATACTGTTTTACTTGTTCCTAATCGCTTCCCCACAAGGCTAAATCGTCGTTTATCTGAAAGTGCTTACAGTAAGAAAATTATATTTGATTTCGAAATTTGCGTCAATGTTAAACATCACATCGTCAGCAAAAAAAGACCCTTGCTCAGGGCCTTTTTTTGTATATCCACCTATTCCATTAAAACTAAGTTATTTTACGTCCTTACCTGTCCACAGGGAAACACGATCCTTAACCCAAACCGTGTACTGTTTCTCCATCTCAACTGCGCCGGCTTTGTCCAACTCAGCGAGGAAATCATCGTACACTTTATCAAAGTTCGCAGCTGAAGTCAGAACAGCTTCAGGAATACGTTTGCGCACGATATCCTGTGTTTTTCGGAACGTTACTTCATAATCTGTACCTGAAGGTACTGGCATGTTGTATGCTGCGCCCCAGTCTTTCAGCTTCAAATCATCCTCTGAAGGATAGAAGTCTTTCCATGTTGTAATGCCATATGCTTTCAACGTTTCTTTCTCTGCCGCAGTATAACCAGCCTGGATCTGCTCAGGGAAGTTCGTTGTATAATAGTTATCCGTGGAATCTTTCACACCATCACCATATCGCGCACTAAACACATTATACAGACCGATTCCTGTTTCTTTGGTGAAGTTAGAGTTGTCATTGGTTTTACGATCCTGGATGTCTTCAGGGATCACCCGTTGACCATCCTCTACATTGTAGTGTTCGCCCTCAATCCCCCAGTTTCTCAGCACCTGACCTTCGTCCGAAGCGAGCCAGTCCATGAATTTGATAATGCGAACTGGATCTTTGGCAGAAGTTGTGATCCCGATGCCATATCCGTCAAATCCGGTTGGCTGGAATGTATGGTCCACAATGTCCTTGTTCAGGGATACAGAGAAGTGAGCATATGTGCTGTCATCTTTGCCCGCTGATTTGAGTGCATTCTCCGCTTCTTGATAATTCCACTCTTGGTCAATCAGACCAAGTACACGACCACTTGCGATTTTGGATTTATATTGATCATCCTTTTGGACAAATGTATCTTTGTCCAGCAGTCCTTCATTGTACATATGATTCAACCAGCGGAAATATTCTTTCTCCTCTGGACGTTTGTAATGGAGCGTAGCTTCATAGGTCTCAGGATCGATATAATATTCTCCATCATCCGGTGCTCCAGTTGCCTGGAAGGCCGGGTTCGTTACGGTAATCATAATTTTCCAATCATCTGCATTCAGCGTCAATGGAATGGTCGGCTGTCCGTCAATGGTTGGGTGTTTTTTCACATATTCTTTCAATACATTCTCGTAATCCTCAAGTGTTTTTACTTCAGGGTATCCGAGCTCTTTCAGTACTTTTTGCTGAATTTCAAATCCGCCTGTTGCGTCAAACGCTACATTATCAACACCCATATTCGTTGGGATTGTATAAATGGCCTGATCCTCCGAACTGTATTTCAGCCGGTTCATCTGGTCACCATATATTTTTTTCAGGTTTGGAGCATGCTCCTCAATCAGTTCCGTCAGGTCAAGCATTGCCCCTGCATCTACTAGCTTAGACAAGTTACCTTTTGGGAAAACGATATCGGGAAACTCGCCGCTAGCAGCCATAAGTGCAATTTTCTGGTCTCCACCATTGTTAACATCATACTCAGCTTCAATCGTAACGCCTGTTTGCTTGGTGATCTCTTTACCAACTGCATCCTGCATCTTGTTCCAGGTTGGACTCGCATCCGCACCAAAGAATGTAAAAGTAACCGGATCGGTTCCACTGGACTCCGAGGCTTCTTTGCTTCCCGAATTTCCGCAGCCAGCTGTAACCAGCATTGCACTTGCGAGCATCAACATTGCAAACGTCTTGGGTGTATTGCCTTTCATTTTGCCTCTCATTGTCTAGTCCCCCTATTATTATGAAGGTTTTATCTGTATAACAGGCTTTAGGCCTGAGGATACCGCTGTAAGACACATTTCTGTATGCGCTTACCAAAAATTAAATTTGTACTATTTTTTTATCAAAGGCGAAAATCATGAACACTTTCCTCAGCTTACATAAAACGTTTTCGTAAAATAATATAAAAACGCTTACTGAAAGTGCTTACATTAAAGATTATATGCTATCCTTACCCTTTCGTCAACAACAAAAAAGGCCCCTCTCAAGGGACCTATTTTGCATTGAAAATGATCGTTTATCATGCCTTATTTTCAATATTATTTCACGTCTTTACCTGTCCAGAGAGATACACGTTCCTTGATCCAAACGGTATATTGTTTCTCCATCTCTACAGCACCTGCTTTATCAAGCTCAGCCAAGAGACCATCATACACTTGGTCGAATTTCTCAGGTTTGGCAAGGACGGCTTCAGGAATACGTTTACGGATAATGTCCTGTGTTTTCTGGAACGTTACGTTATAATCCGTATCCGAAGGTACAGGCATGTTATATGCTGCGCCCCAATCTTTCAGCTTCAAGTCGTCTTCAGAAGGATAAAAATCTTTCCACGTTGTAATGCCATAGGCTTTCAATGTCTCCTTCTCTGCCGCAGTATATCCTGCTTGGATCTGCTCAGGGAAGTTCGTTGTGTAGTAATTACCTGTGGAATCTTTGACACCATCGCCATATCTAGCGCTGAAAATGTTGTACATTCCGATACCAGTTTCTTTGGTAAACGCCGAGTTATCATTGACTTTGCGGTCCTGCACATCAGCAGGGATGACACGTTTGCCATTTTCAACGTTGTAGTGTTGGCCTTCAATCCCCCAGTTTCTCAGCACCTGACCTTCATCCGAAGCGAGCCAATCCATGAATTTGATAATACGTACAGGGTCTTTTGCCGTTTTCGAAATTCCGATGCCATATCCATCGAAGCCCGTTGGTTGGAACGTATGATCCACAATATCCTTGTTGAGGGATACAGAGAAGTGAGCGTACGTATTCTCGCCATTGTTAACTGATTTCAAAGCATTCTCAGCTTCACCATAGTTCCATTCCTGGTCAATCAGCCCCAGTACCCGACCGCTTGCGATTTTGGATTTGTATTGATCGTCCTTCTGCACAAAAGTATCTTTGTCCAGAATGCCTTCATTGTACATTTTGTTCAACCAGCGGAAATATTCTTTCTCCTCTGGACGTTTGTAGTGCAGCACAGCTTCATACGTTTCAGGGTTAATGTAATATTCACCGTCATCCGGTCCACCTGTTGCCTGGAAGGCTGGATTCGTTACCGTAATCATAATCTTCCAGTCATCCGCATTCAGCGTCAGCGGAATGGTTGGCTGTCCGTCAATGGTTGGATGTTTAGCATAATATTCTTTCAGAACTTTCTCGTAATCCTCAAGTGTTTTCACTTCTGGGTAGCCGAGTTCTTTCAATACCTTTTGCTGAATCTCGAATCCGCCTGTAGCATCAAACGCAACATTATCTACACCCATGTTCGTTGGGATCGTGTAAATGGACTGATCTTCCAAACTATATTTCAGACGGTTCATTTGGTCCCCATAGATCTTTTTCAGGTTTGGTGCGTATTTGTCAATCAGATCTGTCAGGTCAAGCATCGCATCTGCATCCACAAGCTTAGACAAGTTACCTTTAGGATAGATAATATCAGGGTATTCACCGCTGGCAGCCATCAAAGGTATCTTTTGGTCGCCACCATTATTCACATCATACTCGGCTTCAATTGTAACACCTGTCTGTTTCGTAATTTCTTGGCCGACTGCGTCCTTCATGTTGTTCCAGTTTGGACTTGCGTCAGCACCAAAGAACGTAAAGGTGATTGGACTGGTCGTATCCCCTGTGTCCTTTGGAGTGTCTGAAGCCGTATTTCCTCCTCCGCTACCGCTGCATCCTGCTGTAATGGCAAGAGCGCTGGCTAACAGAAGCATTGCGAATGTTTTTGGTGTTTTGCCCTTCATGTGTAATCCCCCTTATGGATAAAATGAAGCTATCTATTGTAGAACAGGCTTACCTGCACATACCGTGATCGGGTGGCTCATTGTAAAACGTTTGATTTTATAACATAAAAAGCGTTTTCTAAATGAAGTGAAAAACACTCTCTCTTCTCAGATTTCGAGCAATAGATCTGTACTCCTTATGACTGGATAGATTCGTGTACATACCTTGATAAACCAGTAATGAAAGTGCTTTCATATTTGAATAATAATCCCTCTAAAAGTCCTTGTCAATAGTGAATTCACAAAATTGAAAACGTTTTTTGGAAAACGTTTTAGGTATAAAAAAGAACCCAGTTTCCCGGGCCCTTTTTTTTGAAAAAATAGTCTGCTGAAACGTATTACTTGCTCTCTTCACCGCTCCACAATTGAACACGGCTTTGCACCAGCTCAGTGTATTGTTTTTCCATGTCCTCTGCTCCGGCTTTGTTCAGCTCGGCAATCATCCCATCATAAATGGAATCAAATTTTTCAGGGGAACTGAGGATCGCTTCTGGAATCCGTTTACGGATAATATCCTGTGTTTTTTGGAAAATAACATTGTAATTCGAGTCACCTGGAGTCGGCATATTGTACGCTGCTCCCCATGGTTTAACCGGGAACTCATCTTCACTTGGGAACAGATCTTTCCATGTTGTTGCGCCGTATGCTTTGAGTGTCTCTTTCTCCGCATCGGAATAGGCCGCTACAATCTGTTCAGGGAAATTCGTTGTGTAATAGTTATCTGTAGAATCTTTAACACCATCTCCATAGTGACCAGACATATTGGTATAGAGGCCAATACCTGTTTCTTTCTGGAATACGGCAGCATTATTCGTTTTTTGGTCCAGCACATCAGCAGGAATCACACGTTTGCCATCTTTCACTTCGTACTGCTTGCCTTCAATACCCCAGTTCATCAGCACTTGACCTTCATCCGAAGCCAGGTAATCAAAGAATTTAATGGTACGAACCGGGTCCGGATTCGATGTTGTAATCCCTACACCCCATCCAGATACAAAACCAGGGTCCTGGAAGGAATGATCCTTGATATCTTTAGACAGAGTTACCGGGAAGTGTGAATAGGTCGCTTCATCTTTGCCCGCTGCTTTCAATGCATTCTCGGCATCGGAATAACCCCAATCCTGGTCAATGACGCCCAGTACACGTCCACTTGCGATTTTGGATTTGTATTGATCCGTTTTCTGTACGAAGCTATCCTGATCAAGCAGTCCTTCCGCATACATGTGGTTCAACCAACGGAAATACTCTTTCTCTTCCGGACGTTTGTAATGCAGACTTGCCTCATAGGTCTCAGGATCAATATAGTACTCGCCATCATCCGGAGCGCCTGTTGCGAAGAAGGCCGGATTCGTTACGGTAATCATGATTCTCCAGTCATCTGCGTCCAGGGATAACGGAATTGTTGGCTGTCCGTCAATCGTTGGATGTTTCTCCTTATATGCCTTCAATACATTTTCGTAATCCTGGAGCGTACGCACTTCAGGGTATCCAAGCTCTTTCAATACACGCTGCTGAATCCCAAATCCGCCGCCTGCATCAAAATACTTCTGGTCTACCGCATAATACGTAGGCAGTACATAAATCCCTTGATCTTCGTTGCTATATTTCAGCCGGTCCATGTAATTACCATACAGCTTCTTCAGATTGGGAGCATATTGCTCGATCAGATCAGTCAGATCGACCATTGCCCCAGCATCCACGAGCTTGCTCAGCTCTCCTTTGGGTGACACGATATCCGGATACTCTCCGCTTGCTGCCATCAAAGATACTTTATCCTGACCACCACTGACGGCAAATTCACCGTTTAGGGTTACTCCTGTTTTCTCTGTAAGGACTTTACCCACTTCATCCTTCATACCGTTCCAGTTCGGACTTGGATCTACACTAAAAAAGTCGAAAGTAATCGGAGATGTATCACCGCTTGTGTCCTTAAACGACGTATCGCCGCTGTTTCCTCCACCGCAACCTGCGAGCAAAGACATCGCAAGCACTGGAGCCAGTGCAATCTTCATTTTGTTTCTTGCCATAATGGTAATCCTCCCGTTTCATATGTCTGTCTATTCGGGACTTTTTGTCCCTGTCTATAGCTTCATGAATGCCACTCCGCAGCCCTATACGGTGAAGCGCAGGCCAAATGGGCTGCGCTTCGGGCATCCTGATGCTTCTTTTATTATACGGCCGCTCTATCTATGTGGCGGCCTGTATAAACTTGCTTAAGCTTTTACTGCACCCAGTGTCATACCACCTACAAAATACTTTTGCAGGAATGGATACACAATCAGGATTGGAACCGTAACAACGATCGTGATCGCCATTTTGATGGATTCTGGTGAAATCTGTGTCATTTGCTGTGCCATGTCATTGGCGTTACGTCCGGCTCCCGAGCCTTGCTGTGTACTTTGCAGTACTTTCATCAGCTCGTACTGTAGCGTTGTCAGATGAGCCTTCGAACCATTATACAGGTACGTATCGAACCAGGCATTCCACTGGCCTACAGCCAGGAACAACGCGATGGTTGCAAGTACCGGTTTACAGAGCGGCAAAATGATTTTGTAATAGATCTTAAAGTCATTCGCACCATCCAGCTTCGCTGATTCCTGCAAGGCATACGGCAGGCCATCAATGAAGGAACGGATAATGAACACGTTAAACGCACTGATCATACCTGGCAATACATACACCCAGAATGTACCGATCAGGTTCAGGTCACGCATCAGGATGTACACCGGAATCAGACCACCGGAGAAATACATCGTGAGTGCAAGTGCAGTAGAAACAAACTTTCTCAACTTAAAGTCAGGACGACTCAGTGTAAATGCGATCATTGAGGAACTGATCAAACCGAGCACGGTACCTACAATGGTACGTAGAATGGATACCTGCAAACCTTGCAGCAATCCATCGTATTGGAAAATCGTTTTGTAGTTCTGCAATGTGAAATCACGAGGCCACAAGTAAATTCCACCACGTACGGTATCTGTCGAGTTATTGAGTGAGATAGCCAGTACGTTCAGGAATGGATACAGTGTTACAATCAGCACCAGGGTCATCGCGAGGATGTTGAATATATCGAACAGCTTATCGCCCCGAGTAGCATTGAATGCTTTGTTCGCCATAATGTCGTCCCCTCCCTACATGATGCTTTCTTTGGTGAATTTTTTGAACAATCCGTTCGCTGTAAACAGAAGGATAATACTGACAACGGAGTTGAATATGCCTATGGCTGTACCATACGAGAATCGTCCCATATTTAAACCATAATTGAGCGCGTATAGATCAAGGACTTCAGAGTAATCTAGCACCAGACTGTTTTGCAGCAAAAATTGCTTCTCAAAACCGATACTGATCAGATGCCCGATCGACATGATGAAAAGTACGGAAATCGTGGTCCGTATGCCTGGCAGTGTAATGTGCCACATCTGTCTCCAGCGGTTTGCTCCGTCTACACGGGATGCTTCGTAAAGCTCCTGGTCAATACCAGTAATGGCCGCCAAATAGATGATCGCATTCCAACCGGTTTCCTTCCACATATCTGAAGCGGTTACAATGTACCAGAACAAGTTCCCCTTCGCCATGAACTGGATCGGCTGATCGATAATGTTTAGGTTTACCAAAAGATCATTGATAATCCCGCCATCGGTGGAGAGCATCTTGGTAATAATCCCTGCCACAACGACCCAGGATACAAAGTGAGGCAGATATGATACCGTTTGCACGGCGCGCTTAAAGAACATGCCTCTCATCTCATTCAAGAGAATCGCAAAGAAAATCGGCACGATAAAACCGACAACCAGTCCCATCAAGCTCATTGCGAGCGTATTTCGAAGTACCAGATAGAAGCGATCATCGCTGAACAGCTCTGCAAAGTGTTTAAAACCAACCCACTGTTGATCGCCGAACGATCTGGCCGGTTTATAGTTTTGAAAAGCCATCGTCCATCCCCATAGTGGCAGATAGTTAAATACAAAAACCCAAGCTACGAATGGCAATGACATGAGATAGAGATACTTTTGCTGTTTCATACTGTCCCAAACTCTGTTCCGCCGTTTTTGTGTTGACGGATTGGGGTCACTGCCTTTTTTCGCGGAAGCGGATTTTTCTGTTAGCGTTTCCATCTCCGTTCCCCCTCCTCTGATTTATAAAATAATCATACCTGATAGAGCGTTTTCAAAATACCATCTGGATTTTAGAGAAAATCATATAAAAATTAGATATACCCTTATAAAATCCGATATTATATCTATAAAATTAGTGATAATGACGCTGTCTATTATTAATTAATGAAATTAAAAGGGAATTTAATTTGAAAATGGTAATTTTCGAAAACGTTTTATAGAAACCGTTTACTTCATCTAAAATTAAAAAAAGGACCTCAAGGGTCCTTTAAATAAACGACAAGTCCGAAAACGTTTTATAATAATGTTAAAACAGGAGAAATGCCACACGATGAAGTAACCCCCTCTGAACTATGGGCTACTCCCGTTCGGGCTCTCCTGAAGAATCCTTGGACTGTGATCTGGCAAGCTCTCTCGCATGTTTGTAAGCGGAAGGTGATTCCCCTACATACTTTTTGAATTTGCCGTGGAAGTAATCCACGTTGGCATACCCTACTCTTGCGGCAACCTGATGTACCTTTAAGCCTTCATCAAGCAGTTCCTTCGCCTTCTCCATTCGAACCTTATCGAGAAATGCATTGAAATATTCCCCGGTATGATTCTTGAACAGCTTGCCCAGATAACTGCTATTGTAGTTAAATACCTCAGCGAGTACCTCCAGCTTGAGATTTTCGCCCGGATTACGACGGATAAATTCAATCATCTGTTTCAGTACCGTATCCTTGCTGCCTCCACCCATGCGTTGAATAAGCCGGTTCAGGTGTTCAGCGGCCATCACTTTGAGATCCATCAACGTTAATTGATGATAAACCTCTGTAATGAGAACGGAATGCTCCTGCATAATGGATTGCATATGCTGATTGGCTGCCGCAAGTTTGTTAATCGCCAATGAAAACACTTGGGAGAACGCCGTTTTAATCGCCTGTTCTGTCTGATGATGAAGAATCAGGCGTTCCTCCATCTCGGTCAACACACGCATCACGGACTCGCTGCTCCGAATATCGAGCGCATAATACAGCTTGTCCGCCAGTTCTGCTTCATCCGGTTCACCACTTTCTTCCTCCATCGCAATAACAGGTTCTGAAGCACTTTTGCTCTTTTCGCCTTCGTTCCATAACATCACACGTTGTTCCGCAAACAGGAAACGTCCGCCCAGTACACCGTTGGCCTGGTTATAGGATTGGGCGATGTCTGCGGTGGAGTTTACAGGTTGACCTGCTGCCGCGTACATATGAATATTCCATTCTCCCAGCAGCCCTTCCAACTCATCATATAAACGCTGCGCAGATTGTACAGTCAGAATAGGGTCTTTACATAACAGTCCAAGTCCGGAATGGAACGAAAACACAATGCCCCGATCTTTCTGGTCAAAAGCTTCCGCCAGTCTGCGTTTCACCACACTGCCACGCTGTAAATCAGGTTCGGCATGCATCTCCAGCAGCACAACCTGATACTGCGACCAATTCAATCCTAGCGCATTTGCTTCCATTGTTTCCGTACCTTCCAGGCTATCCAAAAGCAACGCTTCAATCTGGTGCTCCCGGTAGGCTGTATCCTCACCAGCATGACGGGCCAGTGTCTCCCGTTCCCGTGTCAGCATCACAGAGATCCGCTCTAGCTCACTGATAATCTCCTCTTCATCCACCGGCTTGAGCAGATACCCATCCACGCCAAAGCTAATAGCTTTCTTGGCATAATCAAAATCGGCGTACCCGCTCAGAATTAGAAAGTGCGAACCCGGATGGTGCTGCCGCACTTCCTCAATGACATCCAGTCCGGTCATGCCGGGCATACGAATATCGATGATTGTCAGGTCCGGTTCCAGTTCTTCGAAGCGGGTGATGGCCTCTCGCCCGCTCGCAGCTGTACCAAACACCTGAAAGCCGTATTTTTCCCAATCAATGATTGTTGTCAGTCCTTCACGTATGCTCGGTTCATCATCTACCAATAACACTTTATACATGCTGGTCTCCTCCTGCTGGCAAGGTGAAAGAAACCTCTGTTCCTTCCCCATACACACTCTTAATCTGTAATCCGTATGGCTCGCCGTAAGTCAACGTTAAACGTTGATGTACGTTACGCATGCCAATCCGGCTCTTCTCCTGTTCTTCCGGTCCACAGATGAACTGCATCACTTCAGCCAGACGCTCCGGCGTAATGCCTGCCCCATCGTCATCCACACACACCTGGACAACATCCTTCACCAAATGAATATTTATATTCACACGGACTGTGCCCTCTTTATTTTCCAAACCATGCACAATCGCATTCTCAACCAGAGGCTGAATGATCAAAGGAGGGATGTACATCTTCTCCACCTCCGGATCGATATGGATCTGGAAAGCAAGTCGGTCGCCGTAACGGAATTTCTGGATTTCCAGATAAGAACGTACCATCTCCAGTTCGGCTCTGAACGTCGTTTTGCCGCTGCCAATCTCAAGGCTCTTGCGCATCAGTTTGCCCAGCAGCCTGACGATATTGGCAATCTCCGCCTCACCTTTGATATGGGCTTTCATGCGGATCGACTCCAGCGCATTAAACAAAAAATGAGGATTGATCTGGCTGGCCATCATTTTCAGTTTAATCTCTTTCTGCGCGATTTCCAATTGATTGTTCTGTTCCGTTGCCTCCACGACCTGGGTCATCAGTTCATTAATGCTCTTCACCATGTAATTGAACTGCCTCGACAGTTGCCCGATCTCATCATTCCCGTCAATGCGGGAGGTGACATTCAGATCACCCAGTGCGAGCTTATTCAGGTGTTTGCTAAGGCGTAACAATCGGTTCGACGTGAGAAATGAAATGATATATACAAGCAACAATGCAATAACCAGCACAAGCGTAATAAAAAGCATACCGATCATGCTGATGGTATTGGCGTCCTTGACGATATTTTTGGTGGCAAAAACGGATATGATTTTCAGCCTATTCATGCTCGATCCAGGACTGATCTCATCAATGATAATGTTGGATGGCTCACCCTGAAAATCAGCTTCAAGTGTACCTTTGGCCTGGTTTTGCAGATCTACACCAAAATCAAGCTCGTTCAGCGTCTTGCCCACAAGTTCGGTATTCTTGGCAGCAACCACATAACCCTGTTCGTCCGTAATCAACGTCTCGAACGGTTCCTGACGTAACAATCCATTCAGCTCATCCTGATTGATTTCAATCATCAGTACACCCTCAGTCCGATATTCGGCAAAAGGCACTTTGCGAACCAGACTAAGCTTGTGCACCGGATTATCTCCCTTGTCAGGAATGTAGAACCAACCGATGCTCGTCGTTTGCAGCGCTTTCTGGTACCAGTAGCTCTCCTCGGTCTGCTTATCCACCGGAATGAACTCCAGATTGTTGATCAGCGTTGGATTGGTCGAGTAAAACCGGATGCCCGCAACCTCACGATACAGACGCTTATATTCCTGAAAATCTTTGTATGCGAGGTAAGCTGAGGTAAGCTCCACAACGCTTTGATAACGCTTGTTCACAATTTCCTTCAGTTCATTGTTGAACATCAGAATGTTGGAAATATCTGTGGGTACACGCAGCAGTGTGGCGGTCTGGCTTTTGACTTTATCCACGTTGTTGATCGTCTGTCCAATGGCATTGTCCAGCGCCTGCTTCCGAAAGTATCCGGTTACAGCAAGTCCAATAATCAGTACCGGAATCATGACGACAAGTACATAGGATATGAGCAATTTATGCTTTAATTTAAGATTGTTGGATGTTCGTATGAGCCTTCTAAACATATCTGCACCTTCCGCCCGCTTATAAGCGCTTACATATAAAGGTCAGTACATATTACGCCTGCCCTTCCAATTCATCATACCACATAACAGCAAAAGCCCTGCAAGAGGGCGCGGAAAAAGAGGGCAGATATGAACAGTGGACAAGGGACTGAAATGCTCTATATCTCTGGCTGATCATTGGGATCTAAAATAAGCATTGGCAGATCTACCTGTGAAAAAACAACATGAGTTACTGTCATTGCATACGGGGTCAACTCGGTAATACAAGATTCGATTTCAGACATCCCCGGTGCTGACAGCATCACCATAAAACAGGCCTTGCCTGCTACACGATAAGCAAATTCCGCCCAAGGCAATTGACGGATATAATTAGCAAAACGTTCATGCTCCCCATTTCGCAAAGTCACCTCGATCATACATCGAACCCCACAGCCCAGCTTGGAGCGAGCAATGTCTGCCCGGTATCCACGTATTATTCCCGTATCTTCCAGCTTGCGTACTCTTTCACTGACCGATGACGGCGAGAGGTTTACCTGCCGGGCCAATTCACGCATGGACAGACGGGCATCGTCGTGTAACAGTCTCAAAATATGATAATCCGTTCGATCCAGATTCATTTGTCTTCCCAGACTCCTTTTTTCAGCGCATATGTTTTAGATTAGCATACAATTTAATTCATTTGCAGTGGAGGTCAAGCGGATGATTTAGATAGAATTGGTTGTATCAGATTCCATATCCCTCAGAAGGAGTAAACCACGATGCCCATCATTTCATTTTCAACTCATGGGAAAACCCCATTCCAACGTCTGCTCGGCCATCAGCCTTCCCTGATGCAGCACTGGAATGCTTTAGGCGATGCTCTTGCTGGTGACAGCCTTTTATCAGCTCGGCTGAAAGA
Organism: Paenibacillus sp. E222; assembly: GCF_013401555.1. Taxonomy (NCBI): domain Bacteria; kingdom Bacillati; phylum Bacillota; class Bacilli; order Caryophanales; family Paenibacillaceae; genus Paenibacillus; species Paenibacillus sp. E222. The sequence continues at coordinate 2,270,535 of NZ_CP058552.1, read as the reverse complement.
AGAAGTCAGACGCACCCTTGCTCAGCGAAACGGATGCATGTATTGCCGGGCCAAGGGACAGCCTGACCCCAAACCGGAAGAGGCCGCCATTAGTATGGCGACCGGACTTGCGGAATTATTTTTGCAGACGGGCGGCAATGTGGACTCTGCCGTCTTCCCTGTTCTACGGGAACATTTTTCTGATGCACAGCTCAGCGAGCTGTGTGCCTGGATCTGTTTCACCATCGCATCCCAGTGGTTTGGTGCCGCACTGAGGCTTGAACCTGAGAACGACGAGAGGAGATAAATAGATAGATTTTACTTGCTGACAAGAAAAAAGAAAAACAGATGGCTTAACGACTGCGTGCTGAGCGGAAACCATGTCCTTTGGCACGCAGCGCAACAATCAGAGCTACAAGTGATAGGAGCAGGATGGCCCAGGTAAAGGACGATGCTCCCCATTGATTCAGAAGCACACCTCCCACCAATCCACCAATGGCAATAGCGAGATTCCACACGGTCGTATTAATCGGCATAACGATATCCACACCCTGCTCCCCCGCAGCTTGGGCAAGGGCGGTCTGCAACAGTGTAGCCGCACCACCAAAGGTCAGACCCCACAGCGCAACTGAACCAAAGACAACGGCAACATGCTCGCTCCAAAGACCCAATACCAGAGAGATCAAAGCAAAGCCCGCAAGACTGATGAGAACCAGCATACGCAACCAACGATCAATAAGAATACCTGTAATCCAGATGCCCACCAATGCCATCACCCCAAACACGAGTAACATAAGTCCAACCTTTGATTCCAGACCGACATTGGCGAGGAAAGGGGCGATATAGGTGTACAAAATATTATGAGCCAACATCCAGGCCAGAACGACAGCCAGAATGGGAATGACGCCAGGGGTGAGCAGAACTTTTATCGAAGAAATCCGCTGATCAGCGGACTGCCCCGGGTAATCAGAAACTTTCCAGAGCACCCAGAAAATCAGTACAAACGCCAGCAGCGACATCAGCCAGAATACCGAACGCCAGCCCATAAAGGAACCCAGCAGCGTACCTGCAGGAACACCGAATGATAAGGCAATCGGTGTACCGATCATCGCAACAGCCATGCCCCTGCCCTTGAGATGATCAGGCACCATCCGTAGTGCATAACTACCAATGAGGCCCCAGGAGACACCGGCTGCAACACCGGCAAAAAACCGAGCGACAAGTGTAAGTACATAGTTTGAAGAGAGGGCAGTAATGGTGTTGAAGACCAGAAAACCGATAATCGCCAGAAGTAAAAGCGGACGGCGTCGCCAGCCCCTTGTCAGCACAGCCTCAGGTATGGCAGCAATCAGAGAACCTACTGCATAAAATGTAACAAGCTGCCCTGCCCCTGCCTCAGAGACCTGCAGTCCTTCCTTGATTTGCGGCAGCAACCCCGCGGGAAGAGTTTCAGTCATAATAGCTATAAAACCAGCCATAGCCAAGGCCAGCAGCCCCAACCATGGGAAACGTTGAGAAGATTTATCGGACATCGTTGCAGCTCCTTTTTAGATAATATATAACGAATAACCGAATTATGGATCGATCATTCCTTATATTATCCACCCTCTCCCACCTTGTCAACGACTTTTGGATCGATTAGTATATAATTAAGAAAAACGAGGGGGAATCTCTTATGGCAAGAACGGGACGTCCACGCATTTTTGATCGGGATGAAGCCCTGTTGCAGGCAATGATGCTCTTTTGGGAACAAGGATTCGAAGCCACCTCATTGCTTCAACTTCGAGCGGTTATGGGGGATATTTCAGCAGCCAGCTTCTATGCAGCCTTTGAATCCAAAGAAGCTCTTTATAAAGAAGCGGTAGAACGATATATGGGTTCGTTTGGACGCGTTACGGAAAGCTTCTCGGATCTTACGCTGTCTCCAAGAGAAGCGATTGAAACAACTCTAAGAAGTACTGCCAAAATGCAAACAGACAGCACGCATCCATCGGGTTGTTTAATTGTGCTGTCAGCCAGCACATGTTCTTCCAAAAACAATCATATCCGTGACATTACCGCCGAAAAAAGAAAGCTTACTCGCAACCGCCTGCAGGCTTGCATCCAGCGTGCTGTGGAAATCGGGCATCTGCCCGCCTCCACGAATGTCTCGATGCTGACCACTGTATTTGATACCTTTATGCAGGGTATTTCTACACAAGCCCGGGACGGCGTTCCTTATGCAACGCTTGATCAGGCTATCACGGAAATCATGGGCATCTGGGACCTTGCTCAACAACCAGCTTGACCTTACCTCCTAATGGTTGAAATGTTAGAACAGCCAAAAAAGGCACTCCCTAATTGGAAGTGCCTCTTCAATATATCATTTACCCATGTGCCGTTATGGACGTGGTGTGTCTACCCCGTTCAGAATCAGTTTGGGATGAATATCTGCGCTTAGCGAAGCGGAAACTGCGCAGTACTTCTCTTCAGCCATTTGAATGGCTTTCCAGATCCGGTAATCGGGGATATCGCCGTCCACCTTGAAGATCAGGTCAATGGAAGTAAAACCTTTTGGCATACCTTCACTGCGTGTACCTTGTGCTTCAATCTCGATGCCAGTAATTTTGTCCAGGAAAGCGTCCAGAATCATCGTGATATCGATCCCCATACAACCTCCGAGACCTGCCAGTAACAATTCCATGGGTGTAGCACCCTTGCTGTCACCACCATAGGCTGCTGTGGCATCCATGCCAACCGCATAGCCAGAAGGTCCTTCGGAAGTAAATGCGCGTTTGCCTTTCCATACCGTTGTTACATTCATGATGTTTATCCTTCTTTCTTAGAATTCAGTAATTTGCTGCAAGAAACGACGTGTCCGCTCTTGAGTCGGGTGTTCAAAAAAGGCCTGTGGACTTGCTTCTTCCACAATCGATCCATCCGCCATAAAGACAATTTTGTTCGCCACATTCCGGGCAAACTTCAATTCATGCGTAACGACCAGCATCGTCATACCTTCCTGTGCCAGCTCCTTCATAACAGAAAGTACCTCTCCCACCAGTTCGGGATCAAGGGCTGAGGTAGGCTCGTCAAACAGCATCACTTCAGGCTCCATCGCAAGTGCGCGCGCAATCGCTACGCGCTGCTGCTGTCCACCGGACAAACGAGATGGATATGCATCCTGCTTGTCCGATAGGCCGACTCGATCCAGCAGAATCCGGCCGCGTTCGGCCGCTTCATCCCGCTTGATTTTTTTCACAGTCACGAGCCCTTCCATCACATTGCCGAGCACCGTCTTGTGCGGATACAGATTGAACTGCTGGAATACCATACCGGTCTGCCGACGAATTTCCAGTACCCGTGCCCGCTGGATTCGCTGCGAGTCGGCACTGTCTACCACAACACCATTCACTTCAATCTTGCCGCCAGAGAGCTCTTCCAGACCGTTCAGACAGCGCAGCAGCGTACTTTTGCCTGATCCACTGGGTCCCAGTAGAACAACAATATCTTTCTCATCGACATGCAGATCTATATTTGTAAGAACTTCATTTTTCCCAAAATGCTTCGTCAGTCCTGTTGTTGTAATCACCGGTTCTCCCCTCCTATCAGTAAGCCCGGGCCAGCCGGCGCTCCACTTGTTCCAGAATGGCCGAGAATCCGATACTCATAATCCAGTAGATCACGCCAATCGCCAGATAAAACGGCATATTAACGTAATATTGCGCGACCAGCAGCTGTGCCGAGCGAAGCAATTCCGTAACCCCGAGGGCTGCCACAAGTGATGTTTCTTTCAGCATCCCGATAAACGTGTTGCCCATCGGAGGAATCGCAATTCTCACCGCTTGGGGGAAGATAATCCGTCTCATCGCTTGAGCCGGTGTCATTCCCGTTGCGTATGCAGCTTCCGTCTGCCCTTTTGGTACTGCCTGGATCGCTCCACGGAACGTTTCGGACAGAAATGCACCAGCATTCAGACTAAGCCCGAGACAGGCTGCGGTGAGCGAGCCCAAGGTTACGCCATAATCGACCAGCCCATAATAAATAACGAATAATTGCACCAGCAGCGGGGTCCCCCGCATGATGGATACATAAAACCTTGCGATCATTCTAAGCCACATCGGTCCTTTCAGACGCGCGATCGCGACGAGCACTCCGATGATAAAGGCAAAAAACATGGAGATCACAGTTACATACAGCGTATAGTAAGCCCCCTTCAGAAAGAAGGGGATATTTTCAAATACCAGTTCCATGGATCAAACTTCCCTTCGCCCTGCCGGTTCATTATTGCGCAGGCTCTTCACCGAACCATTTTTTGAAGATGGTATTGTACGTACCGTCATCCTTCATGCCTTTCAATGCCTCATTCAGTGCTGCTACAAGTTCCGGGTTGTCTTTGCGCACAGCAATACCTGCCTGGTCACTCTTAATCGGTTCACCTACGGCTTTGATGTTGAAGCCGTTGGCATCTACAATCGGTTTCAGCGCGTATAGGTTGTTGATCGTTGCATCGATCCGTCCAGCGTCCAGATCTTTCAATGATGTGATGACATCGTCATAGGTCTTGATGGTGAAATCGCCGACTTTAGGCAGTACTTCGTTACGCAAGTACGTTTCATCATTCGTACCCAGACCTACACCGATCGTTTTTCCTTTGAAATCTTCCAGCTTGGTAATGTCATTGTTATCTTTTTTCACAATGATTTTCACGTCGTTCGTAATATAGGGATCACTGAAATCCAATACTTTTTTGCGATCATCGGTAATCGTCATCTGGCTGACGATGGCATCCAGCTTTTTGGATTGCAGACTTGGTGTCAGGCCGGAGAACTCCTGGGATACAAATTCAACCTTAACCCCAAGGCGTTTGGCAACCTCACGAGCGATATCGGCATCGAAGCCATCCATTTCTTTCTTGTCATTCAGGAAGTTGTATGGAGGATAGGTCCCCATCATTCCGACTTTCATAGTACCAGCAGACTTGATCTGTTCCAGTTCATTGTTCGCCTGTGCTCCATTGCTGCTTCCATTGTCCGTAGCTTTACTGCCACAAGCGCTGAGTACCAGCACGGTCATTAGCAGCAGAGCCGTTAAAGTCCAGCCTTTGCGAGATTTCATTCCATATGTTTTGTTCATGTCATTAACTTCCTCTCATCCATGTAGTCATGTCTTGTTGAAACTTCTGTTTCCTGTCTTCCTCTACCGCAGTTGTACCCATTATTCCCTGCTGCTGGCTTAATCATGTGAATATTTAATCCAGTTGTTGAAAAATAGAACTGTGGGGCCAGCACATCTTTATGTGCCGAGCAGTCCGTAAAACTCAAAGCTTGCCGCCTCCGCAGCCAGCGTTGTTGCTGTCATTGACGAGAACTCGCTGTGCAGCTCCTCCGAGCCAAACAGCCAGCGCGTAATCATGCCTTCAATCATGCTAACCAGCAGCGCAGCACGGAGCGGTACATTCATGGAATCCGGAAGCATTCCCAGTTCAATAGCCCGTTGCATGTTGTGGCGAAACGCCTGCTCAACCGCACCCCGTGTCTCTTCGACCAGACGGCGTACCGAATCCTCTGACACGATGCCTTTAAGCAGCAACTCCATAAAATAACGATTGTCCGCTGCAAAGGAGAATAAATCGGTAAACAGCCGTTCCGAAGCTCTCACCATATCCTCAACCGATCCGGCATCCTTGCGGTAGCCTTGCCCGATAGCTTCAAGCAGCTCCTCTCTGCCGGTTACCACAATCTCCGAGGCAATGGCTTCCTTACTTTTGAAGTGCCAGTAAAAAGTGCCTTGCGCGACGCCGGCTTCCCGGACGATATCGGAAATTTTCGTCTGATGGTAGCCCTGAGTGGCAAAACGCTCCATCGCTATGCGTATAATTTGGTCCCGGCGTTCTTCTCCGGGTTCCAAATGATTGTTTTTAGACATTTGCCCATCCTCCCGATTGATCAGTCAGTCAGTTAATGTATATCCTATTGGATAACTAGGTTTTTGTCAATATAGTTTTAAACAATTCATTACAGCATAAGTTGAAGTTGAGCGCATTTGTGATCATAATAGATGATAGCCTTGTTCTAATGAGCGGGCATTGTCACGCAGGACAGCCTGTATGCTGTCATCTGCATTTCAAGGAGGAAGAGAATTGGACTTTATATCATCGATTATTATGGGCATCATCGAAGGTTTGACTGAGTTTTTGCCCGTGTCCTCGACCGGACACATGATTCTGACTGCCCACTTGCTGGGATTATCGGAGGACAACGAGTCAGTCAAAACGTTTGAGGTGGTTGTGCAACTCGGAGCTGTACTTGCTGTCGTTGTGCTGTACTGGAACAAATTCATTGATATGTTCCGCTTCACCGGAGGCAAAAGGAGCTACACCTCCCGTCTGAACCTCATACATATCTTTTTGGCGATGGTTCCAGCCGTGGTCATTGGACTTGTATTCCGGGACTGGATTAAGGCGCATCTGTTTGGAGCACAAACGGTGCTGTACAGTCTTGTCATTGGTGGTATTCTGATGATTGTCGCTGAACGTTGGAGCCACCGCAGCGAGCGCATTACAACCCATGATGTAGACGATATTACGTATAAACAGGCATTTGTAGTGGGTCTTTTTCAGATTCTCGCATTATGGCCAGGCTTCTCCCGTTCCGGTTCGACGATCTCCGGTGGACTGTTCGCAGGGGTAAGCCGGGTTGCAGCAGCGGAATTTACATTCCTGGTATCTGTGCCGATTATGATTGGAGCCACTGGATATGATCTATACAAAAGTATCGATCATCTGAATACCAGCGATTTCCCCATTTTCGCGATTGGATTCATTGCCGCATTTATCGTAGCCATGCTTGCAATTAAGACGTTCTTGTCCATTTTGAAAAAACTGAGTCTGACCGTCTTTGCAGTGTATCGCTTCGTGCTGGCAGCCGTATTCTTTATCATTTTAATGATGTAACCCTATCTTCAAGTCATGTAACCAAAAAACCAATGGCGACCTGTTCCTTTCGGAAACGGGTCGCCATTTTTATGTACTAGACTAAATCAGGACCACTTTCTTGCCTGAATTTTGTTTAATTTCTTTAAATGCCCAATTCTTTTGATAAGATGATTTCTATTACGCTTTCTTTCTTCCAACAGTTGCTTCACACCTCTCATCAATAAAAGGTATCTCAGTTCATCCTCATGGCTTAATTGGTGCATTTCTTTAAGAATCGTATTGCTCATATCCGTCTCTGTCACCCCAATATTTAGTTTATCCTGAACATTATACGAGGGCGTACTTAACAAACTCTCAACAATTCGATTTCATTTGTGAACAGCGCATTCTCCTTGCCCCAATAGCAAAAACGCCACCTATCACCGATAGGAGGCGTTTGTTTCGTATAACGAATGCGATTCATACAAACTGATTCCGGTTATACCTTGGACTCCAAAGTTTGCAGGTACTCCGAGATTTGTGCAGGCGTTTTTGCCCATTTGCTGTGCAGATGTGCAATTTTCTTACCGTTCTGGAATACGAGCAGGCTTGGAATGCCGCGTACACCGTTCTCTTCAGCAAACGGCAGGAACTCTTCTGCATCCAGGGCATAGAAGGTTTTATCCGCATGCTGGTCGATAACGTCCCCGATAAAGCGATCCAGGTTTTTGCAATCCGGACACCAGGTTGTATCAAATTTAATGACGGTCAGGCCGTCAGAATTGATTGTATCGCGATATTGTTGTTCACTTTGAATTCTTTCCATATGTTCTTCTCTCCCTTATTCACTTCTTTATGGTTGACCTTCATTGTACCTCGTATAGTTACAATTGAAAATAGGCTGCTAACGTTTAACGGTGCTGCTTGTACAGATTGGCCGGGCTGAGATCCCGTATTTCGTTAATCTCCGCAGCCGTAAGGGATGCGGATTCCGAAGCAGCAATATTATGCAACAACTGCTCTCTCGAACTTGCACCTGGCACAACAGCGGCAACAGCCGGATGCGCCAAAGCATAACGAATGGCCGTTTGAGCCATGCTGCGATTGTTCGTAACCAAACGGCTCAAGCCTTCGCGTATGATGTGCAACTCCTCAGGTGAATAATCCAGATAACCCTTATCTGCCTTGGCAGCACCAGAATCAGCGAGAACTCCACTTGCCACAGGTCCACGAGCAATAACACTAATACCCTTTTGCTCCAATAAAGGCAATACTTCCTCTTCGGCCCTGCGATCTGCAACACTGTATTGATTCATTACACTGACAATGGAAGCCCTTTGTACATATTCACGAATCACATTCGGCCGGATGGAGGATATACCGTAATACCGGATAAGACCTTCCTGCTTCAGTTCCTCAAAAGCTTCAATTGTCTCTTCGATTGGATCATCCAGAGTGCCGCCATGCAGCTGATATAGATCAATATAATCCGTCTGCAGCCGTTTCAGGCTGTCTCGTACAGCTTGTTTGATATAGACTTTGGACGGGTCCCATGACCAGCCTTCTTTTCCCGGTATGCGACGATTACCAACCTTGGTTGCCACAATGACCTGATCCCGGCGTCCCTGGATGGCCTGGCCCACGATTTCTTCGTTTAATCCTGCATCATACAGGTCAGCGGTATCCAGAAGATTAACGCCACGATCCAATGCTTCATGAATCAAGGCTACAGCAGATTTCACTTCAGTTCCAAGTGACATGCAGCCTAACCCAATTTCACCAACCATGAGTTCGGATGAACCCAGACGATTTTTCTTCATATGTTGTACATCCCCTTCCATACGTTCTGCAAGTTTCCATTGTATCATTCTTGCTGGCAAAAATCGCATATGACATATGCGCGCACACAAAAACCCGGGACTATACCAGCTCCGGGCTTCTCATGCTAATTGACTCCTATATCAACATCTATTTTAAATCACTCGTGAACCTTTTTTGCTTCCATAAGACGGTTTTGAAGATGAACTTGAATTTTTCATCAGTCCTGATACCGTACTGAACAGCTTATCCCTTGCTTGTTTGTTCCTCATCAAGTAAGTCACGCCTGCTCCAATAGCTGTTACAATAATTCCACTTTTTTTAGACATATGTTGTTCCTCCTTCAGGATTAATGTACATCGTGTCTTGCTTGAGATTACCCTGTAGGAGAAAAACGAAACGTCAGATGGAACGCTAAACGCTAAAATTAGAAAACGGCCTATTAAAGCGTAAAAAGATGGCCCCTGAGAATGAGAATTCAGGAGCCATCTCTTAACATACTGTGTACGTTGAACTAATCGTTACGAGTATAAACCTTCGCGGTCAGAACGATCTTCCGATCACTATTATCCGATCAATCGGACGGTGGTGCGACGTGAGTCATTTCCTCATGTTTGTATGTGGAGCCATCGGCAGTCAAGTAGAAATGCCCGATCGGATGCAGATCTTCATCCAGTTCATAGACCAACGGAATGCCTGTCGGGATATTAAGCGCCATTACGTCTGCTTCTGACATTTGGTCCAGATGCATGACAAGTGAACGGAGCGTATTGCCGTGCGCGGAGATCAGTACCCTTTTGCCTGCTGACACAACCGGTTTGATCTCTGCATTCCAATACTCCAGGACCCGCTTCGATGTATCCATCAAATTCTCGGTACGCGGGATGGTGCAGCCCAGCCGCTCATACTTGTCTTGATCCTGAACATAACGCTCATCTGTTTCGTCCAGGGCCGGGGGAGATACGCTAACGGAGCGTCTCCACTCCTTCACCTGCTCCTCACCGTACTTCAGCGCAGTCTGCTGTTTGTTCAGTCCTTGCAGTGCACCATAATGACGTTCGTTCAGCTTCCACGTCTTCGTGATCGGAATCCACATCCGGTCCATCTCATCAAGTGCAATATCCAGTGTTCGAATGGAGCGTTTAAGTACCGAAGCATAAGCGTAGTCAAAATCAAAACCCTGTTCCTTCAGGATTTTTCCCGCTTTACGCGCTTCTCCGTATCCATCGGTCGTCAGATCCACATCCGTCCAACCGGTAAAACGGTTCTCCACGTTCCACATACTCTGTCCATGGCGAATCAATACGACTCTGTACATAAGCGTGAATCCTCCTTCCATGAAACCATTACCCGCAAGGCGAGCCGGATATGCCCATGATTTTTGAAATTATCAATAGTAAGGTGCCATCATCAGATATACAACTACACCCGTTGAACTCACGTAGAGCCAGATTGGCATCGTCCAACGAGCAATTTTACGGTGTTTCTTCAATTGATTCGTCCAGCCCCATACCAGAGTGAACAAAGCAAGCGGAACAATAATGGCTGCCAGTATGCTGTGTGTAATCAGAATGAAGAAATAGATGGAACGAATGATGCCTTCTCCGCCGTATTTGGACGTTTCCGGAGACAAATAGTGGAACGACAGATACGTAACGAGAAATAACAGGGTCGTTGAAAATGCAGCAAGAATGAAACGTTTGTGCAATTTTACATTCCGCTTGATAATGGCAATCAAGGCCGCAAGCAGGAAGATGAAGGTGAAGCTGTTGAACACGGCGTTAAACCGCGGCAGCACGGTAATGTCAAAGGCCACATCGCCTTTGTATCCGATCGACGGTGCAAAGAACAACAATAAAATAATGACATTGGCGATAATGGAAATGGTAATAATAAGACCTGCAAAATTTTTATTACTGGTCGGGGCAATCTGATTGGATTGAATGTTTCGTTCCCCTTTGTCCTGTTTGCCCAATGAAAAATCCTCCTCATATCCTAACTTCTATGTTCTATCTCATTATATCTTGCCATTTCTCGACTGTTAAGTGACAACACTCTGAACAAAAAGCCTCGTCAGGTACCCTTAAAATGCCCACATAAGGCCAATTTCATTAAAAGCACACCTTCACTGGTTTACCCCATCCTGTATTTGTGGTATAATTAATGCAATTAATCAAATACGCGTTGAACTGGAGGAGCCTGTCACCAAGGGCCCTCCTTGTCTTTTTTAAGGCATAAAGCGGCACTATTACAAGCGCCGTTTTATGCCTTTTTTCTGTTCTTGAGGCCTGGAATGATGCGCCCTTGGACTGGTAATCCTATAAACGCTACTGCTGGAGAGGAGTACACCTATGGAATTTATTTTGGTTCTTGCACTTATTTTGATTTTCACCAAGCTGGCTGGTGATTTGTCCGTAAGACTTGGTCAGCCGTCGGTTCTGGGCAAATTGATTGTTGGTGTTATTCTTGGCCCCGCTCTGCTCGGTTGGGTACAACAAAGTGATTTCATCCATTACATGGCTGAAATCGGAGTACTGCTGCTTATGTTCATTGCCGGACTCGAAACGGATCTGGAACAATTGAAGAAAAATTGGAAGGCAGCCTTTGCTGTTGCCGTGGGTGGTATCATTTTACCATTCATCGGGGGATATGGAGCTGCCGCTGCTTTCGGCATGTCGCAGACACACGCTTTATTCTTTGGACTGTTGTTCTGTGCCACTTCGGTCAGCATCTCGGTCCAAACGCTCAAAGACATGAATCAGCTCAGCTCTCGTGAGGGTACAACGATTCTTGGAGCAGCTGTCGTCGATGATGTACTCGTTGTGGTCATCCTCGCAGTCATGATGAGTTTGCTCGGAACAGGCGCAACCGATACTTCAATCTCGCTGCTTATTGGCAAGAAGCTGCTATTCTTTGTAGTGATTATCGCTGCCAGCTGGTTCCTTGTTCCACGCATCATGAAGTGGATGGCACCGCTGAAGGTCACGGAGACCGTTATTACGGCCGGATTAATCATTTGTTTTGGCTTTTCGTACTTTGCCGAGTGGATGGGGGTTGCAGGCATTATCGGGGCTTTTGCGGCAGGTATCGCCATCTCCCAAACGAACTTCAAACATGAGGTCGAAACCAAGCTTGAGCCGATCGCGTACGGGATTTTTGTCCCAGTCTTCTTTGTAAGCATCGGCTTGAATGTAACTTTTGACGGCGTGGGTTCACAGATCTGGTTCATTATCGTCATCAGTCTCATTGCCATTGTAACCAAGCTTCTGGGTGGCGGAGCGGGTGCTCGACTGACTGGATTCGATCGGACATCCTCTCTGGCTATTGGTTCGGGGATGATCTCCCGGGGGGAGGTTGCTCTTATTATCGCTTCTACCGGACTTGCTTCCGGCTTGCTCGATGCTGAGTATTTCACCAGTGTGGTCATTATGGTTATCGTTACAACGCTGGTTACGCCACCTTTGCTCAAAATCACCTTTGCACGCAAAAAAGGGGAAACTCGTGTTGAAAAAGGGATTGAGGAATCCCATCTAAGCGGGTAAACAAAATTTATAATCAGCTCACCGTGCATATTGCGGTGGGCTTTTCGTTTTTAATGGAGTCAATGAATACACAAACAAAAAAAGACCGCTCCATATACAAGAGGTCTTTATCCTTGCCTGTTCATAACAGGCTGTCCCATTTTAAGTTAACACACCTACGTAAAAGCCGATCGATATAAAGACAACACACCATATAAACGCGCCAATGCTGGAGACAAGCACGTATCGTCCTATGGCCATGCGGCTGATGCCGGAGAAGCAGCACATCAGATGACGAATGCCTGGAATGAAGTAGCCCAGTATGATAGACCAGTACCCGTATTTCAAAAACCAGGACTCCACCCTGCCCAGCCGTTTGGCGTTGACCCCAACCCATTTACCATACTTCTCAACCAGTGGCCGACCGGCCTTCTTGCCAATGGTGTAACTCAGAAGACCACCAGTAAACGCTCCACCAAAACTGACAACGATGGACACCGAATAATTCAGCACCGAGATGGAGGCGAGATAACCGACAAAGGTCATCATCACCTCATCCGGAATGGGCATGCCAATCACGCCAAGAGCCAGCAGTCCGTAAATTGCGAAATAACCGTATTGACCAATAAATTCTCTTGCAAATTCCATACTGACTCGCTCCTTATTTCGGTTCCACAATATCCTTCTCATGGGGGGCTAGCACTTGTTTTAGAGACGGGAATCGGATTTGGCTAACCATTAGACCGGATAATACGATAATGACAAGATAGGCTACACCATGAGTAAAATAAGGACTCCAGAGCGCGAAAAAGGACATAAGACCACCTGCAAACGTAATCGGCATGCCCACAAAGCCATGGCTTGCTGTCTTCTGGCAATTGTAACGGGCAAGACGCAATGCACCACAAACCGGGAATAATGCCGTCAGTGCCATACCCAGCGCATTTACCTCGTTCATGGAGTTCAAATACAGGATCAGCACGGGTGCTGTCCCGAAGGACACAACGTCAGCCAGTGAATCCAGCGCCTTCCCGAATTCACCCTCACAATGCAGCTTGCGGGCTGCAAACCCGTCAAACAGATCAAAGAACATGGCTACCCAGATCATCGTCACGGCCAGTGCAAATTCGCCATGGATAGCCATAATCACAGCCAGCATGCCTGAAGTTAAGTTGCCCAACGTTAGAATGGACGGTAAAGATTTCATAAACTTGACTCCCCTTCGTACTAAGCATTAGGAAAAATAATATAAAAACGGACTCCGTCCGGCGTGTTCTCCACACCATAACTGCATCCATGCAAATCGAGAATCTGCTTCGCGATGGCCAGGCCGAGACCGGTTCCCCCCATTTTGCGATTACGCGAGCGTTCCACACGGTAGAATCTTTCCCAGATGTACTGGCGCTCCGCTTCCGAAATCTGCTCACCCTGATTCTCGATGGAGATTCGAACCTGCCCTTCCGGCCTGCTGATCTCAATCACAATATCGGTCTTAGGAACAGCATGACGTATAGCATTCATCATCATATTATAGATGACTTGCTCCAACTTGCTGCGGTCTCCCTCAACGGTCTGCTCTGTGGTGGAAACCAGTACAACCTCCAGTTCCTTTTCCTTCAGTTGTGGTCCCAGACGACCGGCAATATCTTCAATCATATCTCCAAGAGCCACCGCATCGGTGTTCAGCTTAATCGCTTGGGATTCCAGCCGTACCAGATCCAGCATCTCTTCGACCATCGTTTCCATTTTGACCGCTTCATCGGCAATGATCTCGATGTAACGCTCACGTTTACTCTCACTGACTCCATCTTTCAACCCTTCGGAGTACCCTTTGATGATGCTGATAGGTGTCTTGAGTTCATGGGATGCATCGGCAAAAAACTCCCGCTGACGCTGTTCAATTCGCTGCTTCATCTCCATATCGGTACGCATCTGACTGTTCGCCTGCCTTAGTTCTTCCAAAGTCTGACCCAGTGTCGTTGACAGCGCGTTGAGACTGTTGGATAGACTGCCAATCTCGTCATTGCGGCGGATGGGCGATTTCACTGTAAAATCAAGGGTCGACATCTTTTTGGCAACATGGTTCAGGGCAAGCAACGGCTTGGTGACGATTCGGGACAGAAGCAGTGAAAGGAACACAATCAGCACAAATGCTGCAATACCAAAATACGCATAAAATAGCTGTGTAGCTTCACTCGCCTCCCTCATCTCCTGCAGAGACGTCAGGGAAAAAATGAGCTGCTGCTGGGGGCCGGCGCTGTGCACCGGAGCAATGGTAAGCACATTTCGTACACCGCTCCAGCTGTCGGTCCATTCCTCATTAATCATTTTTCCATTGGCGAGACGGAGCTGGTCTTCCGTAGATAGTGGGAAGCGGCTATCCAAGGCCTGCACAAGCAAACCCTGTCTCTGGCTCCATGTTCCCAGGTTGGGAAGAACAACGTCCTGCAATGTACCTGACCATTCTTCTACCGGCTCCGTTAACTCCTGAAAATCTTCTGTTCCGCTGACCACAGAGCTCTGATCCTTTATCTTGAGCGGATAGACCATAGGATCATTCATGCCACTTGCCGAGCCTGTAACGGTCAATTGCTGACCATACTTCAAGTGTGAAGCAAGCCATCCTGCGTTCTCGCTGTTGATAAACAACGACAGCGATATATTTACCTGCTTGCCATCTTCTTGCAGAAGAACAATGTGAAATGGATCATTAACCAGCTTGCCTGTATTCGTCAGGATAACCAGATGCGACTGATTCTGCCGCATGAACTTCCCGGTTTCCTTGGCCAACTGCACATCATTCCAATGTCCAGCGGAGTATTGTTGTTCAAACTTCGTTAATTTCTTCTTAATGCTGCTGATCTTCTGATGCTGGTAAAAGTCAGGGAACCAGACCAGTTGGGCAATCACGGTTGTTCCATATAGAAGAAGCAGAAATCCAGCCATGACCAGAAACAGTTTCATCGTTACACCGTTACGTCTCATGTCTCGGCCTCGAATCGATAACCCGTACCGATAACGGTTCGGATACACTTGGCTTCATCTCCAAGCTTGCTGCGAAGCTTTTTGATATGGGTATCGACCACACGCGAGTCGCCCTCAAAGTCGTATCCCCACACCCGGTTAAGAATGGCATCGCGGGACAGCACAATTCCCTGATTGCGAGTTAGATACAGCAGCAGGTCGTATTCTTTGGGAGCAAGCTCCACTTCGACTCCATCCTTCTCAAGCCGCCGCGCCCAGGGATCGAGTGTTGCGCCTCCAAACCGAATCACGGTCTGCTCCTTGCTAACGGCACCCTCCACCCGCTTCATTAATGTCTCTGCACGTGCCACTAGCACACGAGGACTGAATGGCTTCGTTACATAATCATCCACGCCGAGCTGAAAGCCATGGATCTTGTCATCATCTTCCGATCGCGCAGTCAGCATTATAATAGGTACGGTCGACTGGGAACGAATATGCCCACAGAGGGTCCATCCGTCCATTTCCGGCATCAGCACATCCAGAATGACCAGATCCACTTCATGCAGTTCCAGCAATTCCAGTGCCTCCACCCCATGTTCTGCTTCAATGACGTTCCATTGTTCTTTTATGAAATAATCGGCCACAATCTCACGAATGCGGCTTTCGTCTTCCACCAGAAGCACTGTTCTGACCATGGCCGACTCTCCTTTTAGCTTTCTGTTGTTAACATAACGATTCCGTGTGTCGTCCGTGTGTCCAGCCATGTTCTGGAATGAACTCCATCTTATATACGATTAATATATACCAGAAGTTACTAAATTCCATACATTTTCGCACAAAAAAGAAGCCGCCAACGAGCAATCCCCTGCTCATTGACAGCTACTTTCGGCTGAGACCACGTTATATCTCCGCGATTACACACTACATGTGCGCACCGCTCAGCGTTGGTTCTCCAGTCGGTGTGCTACATGCAACGTCGGGCCAACAAAGCGGTTGAGCGGGAATCCGCCAGCAATCGCTTTGGTCACGAAGGCTTTACCTTCACGAACAGCCTCTTTCACGGTAAGACCGCGCGCCAAACCTGCGGTAATTGCCGCAGATGTGGTGCAGCCTGCACCGTGTGTATATCCGGAGCCAACAACATCGGCTTCAAACCATTCGTAGTTCGTTCCGTCATAGAGAAGATCCATCGCTTTGCCCGGGTTAATCACGCCTCTGTCCTTGATCAGGACATGTTTCGCCCCATGATCGTGAATGACAGCTGCTGCAGCTTCCATCTGCTCCTTGGAGCGGATCAGTCCACTTTTCGCGAGCTGCGAAGCTTCAAACAGGTTCGGGGTAACCAGATCAGCACCCGGCAACAGGAATTCAATCATTGCTTCTGTATTTTCAGGTTGCAGCACTTCGTCCGTACCTTTGCAGACCATTACCGGATCGATAACGATCTGTGGCAGCCCGCTCCGGCGGATGTGCTTCGCAACCAATTCAATGATGTCTACAGAACCCAGCATCCCCGTCTTCATTGCATCAAAACCGATGCCATCCAGAACGGTGCGCAGTTGAGCCTCGACTACATTTAATTCCACAGGAAAGACCTGGTGATCCCACGTGTCAGGCTCCATAGCCACAACAGTGGTCAGCACAGTCATGCCATACACACCAAGCTCCTGAAAAGTTTTCAAATCTGCTTGAATCCCGGCACCGCCGCTCGTATCCGAACCAGCGATTGTTAATGTTTTTGGAATCGTCATGGTAGTTGCATTCTCCTTCGTCCTTCAGTTGACATTATCCTATCCCTTGTAAGAGCAGATGTCAATGCCATGTGAAGCCATACGGAGTATGGATTCCAAAGGAATCAGTTCACGTCTTTTGTCTCCAGACGAATCATGGACAGCGAAGCTATCCACAGTCCAATTGCCCCCAGGGTCAGCGGAAGCACAATAAGTGTATTGATGGAGAACATTGGCCCGTTGAATCCTGAACATACTACAGAAACAAGCAGAATGGATGATACCAGTGTAGCCGTGACCGAATGTTTGCGCATCCCAAAGAATAGAGGGATCAGGGCCATGCCCGCAGCGGACAAGGAACTAATGGTGTACTTCAGCAACAGTACCAATGCTTCACGCATCGTCAATGTGTCGGGAATGAAGTCATAGAAGTGGTTTGCCACAACTAACAATGCCCCCATCAGCACATCGGTAAACAAAATCATCATGAAAGTAAAAACAAAGATGATGATCAGTTTGGCTGCAATGATTTTATGGCGCTTGATCGGATAGGTAAACATGACGTTCATTGTTTTATTTCGATACTCACTGATAATCAGTTTCCCTATCAGCGCACCACCAAAAATAATGAATACGGCTCTGGCAAACGTATCTACTAACATGAAGGAAACATCGTAATTTGCAAAAGCGTAATCTTCTGCCCCCTGATCGGTGAATCCAATCATGATGAGAAACAGGATGAGGACGAGATTGGCAATTCCTACCGCTCTGAAATTTCGGGCAAACCGATGTTTGCGCAGTTCCAGCTGGATCAGTTTAAGCAACGTCCCCATCCCCTTTCATTAGGTTCATGAAGTGTTCTTCCAATGAATGTGCCCGTTTGAAAATGGATTCAATCTCAACGCCATGCCCGATCAGCTTGCCTGTCAATTCCGATGGAGCAACGCCTGGATCATAGATGCGTACGGTATGGTCATCGATCAATTTATAATTTTTCAACCCCAGCTGATGTTCCATTACATAGGTCGCTTTACGCGAATCCATCGTTTGCAGCTCAATATACTCGCTGTGGCTCCCGCGAATGCTCTCCATGGATATTTCTTCAACCAGACGCCCATTTCGAATGACCCCAACGGTGTCCGCTACCTGTTCAATTTCCCCAAGGATATGGCTGGAGATTAGCAAGGTAATCCGATATTCGGAACTGAGACGTTTGAACAAATCACGCATCTCCTTGATGCCTAAGGGATCGAGTCCGTTGATCGGTTCATCCAGAATAAGCAGTTCCGGTGTTGTGATAAGCGCACGAGCAATGCCTAAACGCTGTTTCATCCCCAGCGAAAAGTCGCGAACTGGCTTCTTGCCTGTGTCCTTGAGACCTACATTCTCCATCATGTTATCAATGATCTTTTTGTTATAGAATCCCATGTATTCACAATGAAGCTCCAGATTTTCCCTGGCGGACAACTTATCGTAGAAGAAAGGATATTCAATGATGCTGCCCATTCGTTTCAGCAATTCATAAGAAGTAGGGGTGAGCTTTTCACCGAACAACTCAATCTCGCCTACAGTCGGCTTCACCAGGTTGGTGAGCATCTTCATCATTGTTGTTTTCCCCGCTCCATTCGGACCAAGAAACCCGTAAATCTCCCCTTGCTTGATACTCATATTGACGTTTGATACAACCTCTGTCCCTGCATACGTCTTGGTCACACCTATCGTCCGCGCAATATAGGTCATGTTGATATTCTCCTTTACGTTCGTCCCTGACGGGTTCTTATATCTGTATTGTAAAGAGAAAATTCTTCTTTTTTATTAATCAAATCTTACAAAATCCTTAAGCTTACGGGGAAAGTTACAAATTGCACCTAACAAGGTTTTAAAGAAACCGAAAATACAGTTCGTACAAAAGGTACGCTATGCAGCTCAATACTTCCGCCCATCCGCTCCACCAGCCGCTTCGTAATGGTCAGACCCAGACCGCTGCCCTGATAGAGACGATTACGAGAATCCTCCAGCGTATACATACGTTCAAATACACGGCTGTGCTCCTGTTCAGGAATGCCCTTGCCCCGATCCCAGATGCTAAGAGTCACTTGTTCGCCTATTGAATAGTCGAGTGAAAGGCCAAGTACCTTACCATCCGCTCCATATTTCATAGCATTAGTAATCAGATTATCCAGCACACGGTCCAGCGCTTCCTCATTGCCTTTCACGAAGACATCACTTTCAGGAATGGACAGCTCCACTTGCAGCCCCAGATTCGTTAACATGTCATAAAAAGAAATCATCTTCAAGCGACACAATTCGCTTACATTGACCCTGGTCAATACAAGCTCGATATCCCCCGACTCCAGCTTTGCCAGATCAAAAAAGGAATGAATCAGACGTAGCACCTCCTGCGCTTTATCCTGAATTTTGCCAGTCATAATCATGCGCTCCTGATCTGTTAGGGAAGTGCTGTGCAGCAGCGTTTCACTATAACCAAGCACAACCGTAAGCGGCGTCTTCAGATCATGTGAGATATTGGAGAGCATGTTGCGCATCTCCTTCTCCTGATTGGCATAACCCGCCTTAGCCCGATGTGCATGATCCAGTAACTGATTCATGTCCTTAAGGAGCTGGCTGATTTGGGGGTCACTGTTGAAGACAAGCAGCCGCTCAAACGTACCTTTATCTATAATCGCGGTCAATTTCTCATGTATGTAGGTTAGATGGGTACTGCGTTTATGCAGCCTTACGCTCAACAAAATGACGACGAGAGCCAAGATCCCGGTAGAACAGGCCAAGATCAACGTCATGCCGGGTCCACCTCCAGCTTATAACCGATGCCCCACAATGTTTTGATATACCGGGGATTGGACGGGTCAACTTCCAGCTTCTCGCGCAGACGGCGCATATGAACATTAATGATATTTTCGTCGCCGTAATAGTGATCATTCCAGACAGAAGCGTAGATTTGAGCCTTGGTAAATACTTTGCCAGGGTGGGTGACAAACATTTTGAGAATGCCAAATTCCTTGGAAGTAAGCTTTACAGATATGCCATCACGCTCCACCTCATACGTATCCATATCGACCACAAGTCCGCCAATGTGAATGCGCTGTGCCTTCGGAGTAGTTGAAGCTGCAGGCTGTGCGGTATAGTTGGCACGACGAATAGCCGCCTTGATCCGAGCGGTCAGCTCGATCAGCGAGAAGGGTTTGCTTAAGTAATCATCCGCGCCGAAGCCAAGGCCGAGGGCTTTGTCCACCTCTCCGTCCTTTGCAGACAGGATGAGCACTGGCACCAGACTGGTGGCACGGATGGTCTGGAGCACTTCCATCCCATTTTTATGTGGCAGCATCAGATCGAGAATGACCAAGTCATAACCTGACGGTGATTGGCTGAATTGACGTTCCGCCTCTAATCCGTCATATGCATAAGAGACGTCATAGCCCTCTTTTTCCAAATAAGGCCCTACCATTTCACTAATAGAGCGATCATCTTCAACAAGCAGCAAGCGATAACCTGACACGATATTCCCTCCAACTTGAACGTTTCCTTTATTACCTCACAGTTTGCATCAATTGGCAATGAAATACGAAAAACCCGGCAGGATCGCCACTTCATGTTTCAAAGTGAACCTCCTGCCAGGTCTCATGTACAACCTTATACCGTCTCGCTTCGTATCCAGCACAGCCCAATCGTTCCCGCCCCTGCATGAATGCCTACCACAGGGATAAAAGGCATAATTTCCGTCTTCAAGCGGGGAAGCAGATCTGCAATCTGCTGTTTGATCGTAACGGCTTCTTCCTGATTGTTCGCATGCATGATGCATACATGCTTCACTTTCCCCATATCCACCTTGAGCACATCCAGCATGCGCTGTTTGGCCCGTTTAAACGTACGAATTTTCTCATTCACAACCACTTTGCCCTCTTCGAATCGAAGCAGCAGATGAATTTTCAACAATTGGCTAAGAATAAGCTGGGTCCCCGACACCCGCCCACTGCGGTGCAAATGCTGAAGACTGGCCGGGATGAGGTAAAAGGACATGTTATCAATTATCTGTTCGATGTGAAGTTTGATTTCGGCGGCTGTATGGCCTTTCTTCTGCCATTCCAGTCCTTGCAAAATCATCTCCCGCAGCGGATACGCGCCTGCTCTGGAATCAATGGCGGTAACCGTCACCCCTGCGATCTCTGCAGCCTGCATTGATGTGTGCAGCGTACCGCTAAGCGCAGTGGAGCAATGAATGGTAATGATCTCATCGTACTGGCCTTTCAACGACTCATACAGTTCAATAAATTCACCAATCGGCGGCTGTGAACTGCTTGCACGTGAAGACCCCTCAAGTTTCTCATAGAACAATTCCGACGAGATGTCTTCTGTCTCCCGATAACATTCCTCTCCAAAAACGATGCGCAGAGGTACAATGTACACATGATTCTGCTCAGCAAATAGCGGATCGAGTGTGCTCGTACTGTCCGTGACCCATGCAATTTTCCTCATTCCAACCTTCTCTCTTGCCGGATTGTTGAAGCTGTATCCTCAATCGTCAGGCACATGCCCGGCGGATTATTTAAAATTTGAATAGTTTATATTGTAAACGTTTGCGTTCTTGCTCCCCAATTATAAAGGAACGGACAAACCGCTGTCTTGTGGCGCATTGTTGAACAGCCTCATTTCTTCCGGTATATGCCAAAAAAATGTCTTGCCTGTGAAGGAATATATTGGTATGCTGTTGTCCTTCTCTCTTTTTCGCCTTGACTGAAGTGAACGGAAACGCCGTTCAACCAACTTATCGGAGGTGTCACATGCTTTATTTCACTCTGGCTTCCAAAGCCTACTCCCGGAACCTGCAATACCGCGGGGCCCACATGGTACATAACCTGGCAAGCGCCATGTTCGGTTACATGTATGCCTGTCTCTGGATTGGCATCGGGGCCGATCACTCTCTCGGAGAATACGGGACACAGGGGATGATCAGTTACATTGCGTTTACGCAATCCTCGCTCTGGATCTCGGGTTTTCTCACCAATGGACTTGGTATTCCACTTACGGTCAGGACAGGGCAGATCGCGCTTGATCTCATGAGGCCGGTTCATCTGTTCACCCACCTGATGGCACGTGAATGGGGGCAGATTGCCTACCAGTTCGTGTACAAAAGCATTCCGATTTACCTGCTCTTCTCCATCGTATTTTCTCTGCAATGGCCCTCAGAAGCTTCAACCCTGTTATTTGCCGCAATTGGTCTTGCCGGCGCATCCTATTTATCCATCTGTATGAATTACATTATTGGCGCCACCGCGATGTGGACGACGGAGTCCTCCTGGCTGCATTGGGGCAATCACGCCATGATGAATCTGCTCGCTGGTTTCTTCATTCCGCTGGAATGGCTGCCAGACTGGTTGGAACGAATCGCCTGGCTATCTCCCTATCCTTTCCTGCTCTATGTTCCGACCCGAATCTATCTGGGTTATGAAAATGGCTCCTTATTATGGGGAACCTTGATTTGGTGCGTCCTCATGACATTCGTCTGTCTGGCGATCACCCAGGTACTGCGCCGTAAAGTGGAGGTGCAGGGCGGATGAAAACAACTTCCTGGTTCACTTTATATAAAATGCTCATTCGAACAAGCATCCGCAGTCGGATGCAATACAAGTTCAATTTCGTCATGGCCTCCGTTCTGGCCGCATTGATTCAAATTTCCGAGTTTCTGATGGTTGCTCTGGTGCTGCACAAATTCGGAGCCATTCAAGGCTGGTCCCTTCATGAAATCGGTTACCTCTTCGCGATCATGACCCTATCCAAGACACTATATCGATCGTTTGGCAACGAAGTGCATCATCTCGAAAAATATCTGGTCGGCGGCGAACTCGATCAACTGTTAACCCGTCCGATGCCCGTATTGCTGGCCTTACTGCCACAAAATTTCCGCATCATGGCTGGTGAAGTTTTGCAAGGCGGGTTTATTCTCTGTTGGTCTCTGGCAGGCATGATGCATAGCGGACAGATCGGCTGGACTGTCATCCCCTTCTCTCTGCTCGTTATCCTGACCGGAGCCATTATTCTATTTTCAATCGGGCTTGCCACGGCAACGCTTGGATTCTGGACCACACGTATTGAGGAACTGCAGACCATCACCGAGGATGCGGCGCGAACAGCTGCCCAATATCCGCTGACGTTGTATCCCAAATGGATGTCTGGCATTCTGCTGACCGTAACCCCGGTGGGTTTCGTTAACTATGTTCCGTCACTCTATCTGCTTCGCGGCGAATTAGGTGCATGGGTTCTTGGTGCCATTGTCGTTGTGGCCGTCCTGAGTCTGGCCGCAAGTCTGCGTTTCTGGAAATTCGGGTTAACCAAATATCAAAGTACAGGTAGCTAAGGAGGAGAATATCGACATGACTATGATTACAGCGCGGCATCTGCAAAAGGAGTTCAAAACCCCTGTGGTACGTGAGGGCCGGTTCTCCGGGCTTCGTACCTTGTTTTCACGTGAGTATCTGTCCAAGGAAGCGGTTCGAGACATTAGCTTTGATATTGGCAAAGGAGAATTTGTTGGATATATCGGCCCCAATGGGGCTGGCAAATCCACCACGATCAAAATGCTGACGGGTATCCTTCATCCGACCTCAGGTGAGGTATTGCTCGGTGGTATGAATCCACACCAGGAAAGACGGCGCACAGTTGGACGCCTCGGTGTCGTGTTTGGACAGCGCAGCCAGCTCTGGTGGGATCTGCCCGTGAAGGATTCGTATGATATTTTGGCCGAGATGTACGGAGTTCCGGCCGAGGACAAAACGAAACGATTAGCCCAGTTCGCCGAGCTGCTGGATCTAGAATCATTCTGGGCTACGCCTGTCCGTAAGCTCTCGCTTGGACAGCGGATGCGTGCTGATCTGGCAGCTTCCATGCTGCATGACCCGGAACTGCTTTTTCTCGATGAACCGACGATTGGACTGGATGTGAACGCGAAGCGGAACATTCGTCAATTCCTTCGTACATTAAATGAAGAGTTTGGCAAAACGATTTTGCTAACCACCCATGACATGGACGACATTGAGCAGCTATGCAGTCGGGTGATGGTGATCAATCATGGTCAACTTACGTATGACGGCTCCATCCCATCTCTGCGTGACACCATCGGTCTGCCAACACTTATTCGCGTTACGTATCGCGGTTCATATCACATCCCGGATGCTATATCCTCCGCCATTCAGATCACAGGGGCAGAGAGCCAGATCGTCACTGTGGAGGTCAATCGAAAAGAGTGGAGCACGATGGACATTCTGAAGCAGCTCGAACAATGGGGCGAGATTGAGGATGTCGAGATGAAAGAACCGGATTTCG
Organism: Paenibacillus sp. E222; assembly: GCF_013401555.1. Lineage (NCBI taxonomy): Bacteria > Bacillati > Bacillota > Bacilli > Caryophanales > Paenibacillaceae > Paenibacillus > Paenibacillus sp. E222. The sequence goes on along the minus strand of NZ_CP058552.1, from coordinate 2,246,290 downwards.
AGGATATTATTCATCGCGTGTACTGACTGGCCTATTTTATTCAGAACTGGATGAGGGCCTGTTCGAATGTTGTTACATGCGGGAAGGACATGACGTACTGTAATAGCGGAGGTGAAGTGTCATGCTTGTTACCAAACATACACTTGCTGCATCTAGTGCACACGCCACTCCCTATTACCTCATTCGAGGAACGAAGCCCGGACCCGTCATCATGATTACATCGGGCGTTCACGGAAATGAAACCGCCAGCATGGCCGCTGCGCAGAAGCTGGCTAATGACTGCATGGCAGGGCGTCGACACGTGGTTCGTGGACTCCTCATTATTATTCCACGAGTGAATCAGAACGCATACCGAAACAAAAGCCGAGGAAAACCTGATTTAAATCGCACGTTCCCGCGGCATATTTCTGGCAAAGCCAAACATCCGCTTGCTTCCGCTGTCTTTCGGCTTGCCCGTCAATATGGACCTGCCTGGTGGCTGGACCTCCATGAAGCCAACGGATTATCCCAACGCAGCTCACAGGTACTGGGGCAAACCTTGATTACCAATCCAGGCAGCAAGGCTGTACCGGTATGCAAACGAATTATAGGGCGAATGAACCGTTCGATTCCCATTCGTGACAGGCACTTCAATCTGAAGCAGCATGAGTTACCCGGTTCAGCACGAACAGCCGCAGCCCGCCTGCTTCAAGCCTGCTCGGTTACCGTAGAGACCTGCTGGAGTCTGAACCGATCAGACCGGATCAAGTATCAGACGGAAATTGTGAACTATTTCCTGCGCGAAGCAGGATTGCTATGAATTGCTTTGAATCGTTATGAACAGGCGGAAACATAAAAGACACCTTCAAAGATATCTCTCACGCCAAACGCGTCAGGGATGATCTTGGAAGGTGTTTATTGGTTAAAGGGTTATCTTATCAATTGCCATCTTGATTGTTGATTCGGAAAGATTCAATGTAATTGTGAATATCGTTCTCTGGCGTCAGGAGCAACCCGGCAAGAAGAGTCTGCATCCGCTGCAAGTTATCAATATGCAGCTGAATCTCTTCAATTCGGTCACGTACAAGTGTTTTTAGCGCTTCACTTTCCATGTCCTCCTGACTGAGCAGTTGCAATGTAGCCTGTATTTCCTTTAAGGAATATCCCAGCGATTGAGCATCCTTAATGAATTTGACCTTAACGAGATAGTCCTCGGTATACACACGGTATCCGTTAGACGAACGACGAGGAACAGGCAGAATTCCACTGTCCTCGTAATACCGGAGCGTTGCCATGCTCACCCCTGTACGTTTGGCTAACTCTCCTCTTGTCATGGTTTTCATGCTACGCCTCCATCCATCTCCGCGTTATTCTGCCTGATTGCTCCGCAGCTTGGTATACTTGGTGTCATAAGTTGCCTCGGAAAAACGGTCTGACGGCCCTTCCAGCAAAGGCTGCTGCTCTTCTCCCTTCAAATAACGGTCAAAGAATGCCAATGTATATGATCTGGTAATGTCCACATTATGCTCTGGTGTTATACCCTTGGCAAACATCTTGGGTGAGATTAAGGAAATATCGGTAAAACTCTGATGGAAGAAGCCATCCACGGTCAGATAATACGTGTCGTTGAGACTGCTTGTCATCACCCGGTCCAAATCCGGTTCAAACTCGGGATAGAATACTTTATCCTTCTCCGTGGCGTTCGGGTCCATACTTTTGGCTGTTTCACCTGACATGATATACATAAACGGCTGTTTCAAGGCTGTCGTGGATACGGTCCCCCAGAATCCGCCTTCCAAACTGAGTCCTGCTTTGAAACGGCTATCCTGTGCCAGCGCTTCCGCTGTTGTCGCACCTCCGTAGGAGTGACCAAAGATACCGACATGATCCAGATCAAGCTTGCCTGCGAGCAATTGATTCGGATCATGTGAATTCCACCGGGTGAGCGTATCCAGTACAAAGCTTGCGTCAGCTGCACGAATGCCAACACCTTCAATATTATGTTGATATAATTCCTCTGACGTTGGATAGTCAGGATCCGGCTCATACGAAGCAACATGTCCATCCGGGAATGTCACTTGAGCAGAAGTATACGGATGGTCGATCCCAACAACAATGTAGCCGTGGCTTACCAGTTCCTCAATCGCGGTCATACTTTGAAAGCGTGCTGAGCGTACGCCAGGTGAGAACAGCAACACTGGATACTTGCTCTGTGCGGCAGACACCTCAGCGCCTTTAACCACATGCGTGGGAATCGTATCAAGGTAACTGAACACCACTGGTGGAATGCCAAATACGAGACTGATCGCCTCTCCCAACTCGGCAGGATAATGCTCCAGCGGTAATCCTTTGGCTGTTTCCTGATCTACAGGATACCAGACATTAATCATAAGTTCCCGCTTGTCGCCCGCTTCAGCCGTCTTGGTTTCTTCGCGGGATTCATCCGTTAGCTGCTGCGAATAGGTGCCTATGGCGAATGAACCTGTCGGTTTAGGCATCGTAAATGCAGGGAAAAGCGACGTGAGCACCATTGAACCTGCACTGAGAGCTAGCACCAGAATGGATGCCAAGATGGTTTTAAACCACGAACGACGTTTCGGTTTTTGTATGTTCTGCATACGGCGTCCGGACTTCCACAGTTGAAAAGCCAATACAATCAGTAAAACAAGGACTACGATATAGGTGGGCAGCAGCTGCACACGAAAATGATCGATTACCCCATGCAATAGGACAACCAGTGCCAGTGCCGACAACGTACCCACTTTCACTGCCCGGCGTTTGGGTGAACTTAACATGACTACTGCGCTAATAACCGTCACAATGACCAACATCCATTCCAAAATTCTCATTGATTTTACCTCCAACTTGTTGTAATACAACAAGGATAAACCTTGAAGTATACTTCAAGGTCAAGGTATATTTTGATCTGAATTTCGATAAATCAAACAATATCTTAAACAAATTTCGTTTAAATCAAAAAGAACTGTTTTGGATCGAATACATCCACGTTAAACAGTTCTTTCTAATACAATTTAAGCAAGCATCTCTACAGAGCTCGAAAAATGCTATACCTTCAGATCCCACTTGCGAACTTCAGTCAAGGTACACTCTCCTGAGGAAAACGCTGTGATCCCGGTGGATTCCGGCCCTGGATAAATACGAGCTGTCATGACCTTCTCCCCACCTTGAATAAATACTTCAATCGACGAGACGTCCACAAAAATTCGCAGCTCCAGTCTACCGTCATGCAGCTGCACTTCAGCAGCACGTTCACCCCCGGGCCCGGCTCCTGCATGATCCCGATTGAGACAAAGTCTGCGCTCCCCTACTTGATAGGAGATGACTGTCTCTTCGCCTTCTCCTGTACGCAGCTTCAGTCCGAATTGGTCTGCCCGATCTGCTTCAAAGACGGCAAACAGTTCGTATCGATCTCCTTCCATCCCCAAGTCCCGTGTGCCGTTCAAGCGGATGTCATGTTGTTCAACCTCATTCGAACGATATTGCTCCAGCTCTGGGACTGGCAGGAAGAACAATCGCTCCCCCTTCAGAACAATCTCGCGCGGCAACGTCATCGCCCCTGCCCAGTGGTGACCCTGTTGGGTTGGGATATCCGTCTCCCATGTCTCCATCCACGCTACCATAATACGGCGTCCCTGCTCATCATCCGTTGTCTGTGGCGCATAAAAATCAAATCCGTAATCCAGCGGATGATATTGCTCATATTCCAATATGCCCCGCGATTCATCCAGTGTGCCAATCATGTAAACGGTGGAGTGCAAATTGCGATAGTTGTCCATCTGGGCTGGCATTCGCTGCGGAGACATGATCAGAATATCCCGGCCGCCGAGAGAAAACAAATCCGGACATTCCCAGTTGTCCCCGAGTGTGCCGTCACTTTGAGCGAGTATATTAACATAGCTCCACTGCTGCAGATTGGTCGAACGATATAGAAGGATTAAGCCACCGCCTTCCGTATCATTGGAACCCAGTACACAATAGTAGACGCCATTGCGCTCAAACACCTTGGGATCCCGGAAGTCCTTCGGACTCGTGTGTTCCGGAATCTGATCCAGACGGATGACCGGGTTCAGGGCACTTTTGACAAAATCCACCCCATTGTCCGAAGCAGCAATATTCTGCGTCTGTCGGTAATCGTTCTCCTTGTCCGGTCCCGTCACGACATGTCCCGTGTACATGAGCAGCAGCTTGCCATCCTGAACAATCGCACTGCCAGAGAAACATCCTCCGCTGTCGTAGCTCTGATCCGGTGCGAGTGCGACCGGAAGATACGACCACGTGACCAGATCATGACTGACGGCATGCCCCCAGTGCATGGGCCCCCATACCGGGGCATAGGGATAATGCTGATAGAACATGTGGTACATTCCGTTGTAGTATACAAAACCGTTCGGATCGTTCATCCAGCCTACTTCAGGCATCAAATGATACGCCATTCGATAGGTCGGATTAACCTGTTTCCGGTGTTCCTGGATGTAAACATCCGCCCGGGCAAGTGTATAGCTTTCCTGCGTCTGAGGCTGTGTATCTGGCAATGCGCCGTCTGACTCTTGTTCGTAATTTGACTTTTGTTTGAGGTCTAAATCCGTTTTAATTTGTGAACCCTTGTTTATGTCTGAATGCTTTTTTATGTTTGTTTCCTGTCTTACGTTCGGTTCCTGATTCATATGTCTATCACTCCTGTCTCTCTACCGCAATTTGCCTCAAACCGATTATTTAATGGACCCTTGCATCACACCCTGAATGATATACTTTTGCGCGAACAGATACACCACCAGCACAGGCAGCAGGGTCAGCACGAGACCAGCCATCAATGGGCCGTAATCGACCGTATAGGTCCCATAGAAATAAAAGGTGGATAACGGGAGCGTACGCTGCTCGGAAGAAGTCAATACCAGGGAAGGAAGCAAGAAATCATTCCAGATCCACAGGACGTTTAGCACGGCTATCGTCACGCTTGTAGGCAGCAGCACTGGCAATACGATGCGAAAGAAGGTCTGCACTCTGCCGCAGCCGTCCATTAATGCTGCTTCTTCCAACTCCAGCGGGATGCTCTTGATAAAGCCATGATAGATGAATACAGCCAGTGGACTGCCAAAGCCGATGTACATATAAATGAGCGACCATTTGTTATCCAGCAGACCGAGTGAACCGTATATTTTCACCAATGGGATCATAATGGCTTGAAAAGGAATAATCATGGCCGCTACCATCAGGAAAAAAAGATATTGGTTCAGTTTGCTGTTATGCCGTACAAAATAATGAGCCGTCATCGCTGCGAGCAGGGCGATCAGCAGTACACCTGCCACTGTAATCAGCAACGAATTCCCGAATGCCGATATATATCCCATTTTATCAAAGGCGCTAACGTAGTTATCCCATTGAAAGGACGCTGGAAGACCTAGTGGGTCCGATGTGATGGCTTGATTGGCCTTGAACGAATTCGTGATGAGCAGCAAAAACGGAAAAATGAACAACACGAGCGCTACCATTAATGAAAGCAGCTTAGCCCATCCAAAAATTCGAGATTGTCCAGCCATTATGCCTCCACCTCCAGTTTTTTGCTGAAATACACCTGGAGCAGTGTTATGGTGGCCACCAGGATAAACAGGACAAACGCCTCTGCTTGGCCAAGCCCGTAATCACGAGCCAGAAAAGCCTGTTCATATACATGCATGGACACCATTTCCGTGCTTTTGAACGGTCCGCCGCTGGTTAGAGAGACGTTGAGATCATAGACCATAAAGCCCCGCTGGAGTGACAGGAACACGCACACGATAAACGAAGGCACCATCAGCGGCAATACAATCCGTGCGAGCATCTTGCGGTTGCTTGCCCCGTCAATACTGGCCGCTTCCATCACATCCTTGGGCACATTCATCAGCCCTGCAATATATATGACCATCATATACCCGGCATATTGCCATACGGTAACGACGATCAGGGCCCAGAAAGCTTTGTCGGGGTCTGACAGCCATGAGGCTGCGAACAACGGGATGTTCATTTTCTGTCCGGCAAATACCAGCACCTGATTAAAAATAAACTGCCATATAAAGCCGAGCACAATTCCACCGACGAGATTAGGCAGGAAGAAGCCCGCTCGGAACCAGCCCTGCGCCTTCATGCCCCGTGTTACCGCGTAGGCAAGCAGGAATGCAACCGCATTGGTTAGTACTACCGTAATAAATACGTATTCCAGCGTCATCCCGAATGATGTCCAGAACACGGTGTCCTTGAACACGCCGACATAATTGTCCCAACCCACAAGACTTTGCTCCACAGCAATGCCATCCCAGTTCGTAAACGTCAAATAGATGCCGTACAAAAACGGAATAATCATGACGGTAGCGAACGCAAACAGCGTCGGTCCGGTAAAAATCAGTCGGGTACGTAGACGGGTCCATAATCCTTTTTCGGTCAGCATTGTCATCCTCCACTCTGTCCAACTGTATTGACTGCCGGTTAGCCGTAGACGGGAATGGCAGTTCGAAAATCCTCATCGCCCCACCTCTTGTTCCCGGCATACCATCCATTCTCTATGTGCAACAACAGAAGCCCGGAGGGCAGCAGGTAAGAAATGTTCCTCGCCTGTGCCCTGAGCTACTCTGGTTTATTTTGACGTTGAATTTATTTTACCTTGGTCCAATAGTCTTGAATTTCCTTGGCAAGTCCGCCCCGATCAATAACATCAGCCAAATATTTCTGCATGGAAGCACCCAGTTTGGACCAATGGTCGGCTGGAAGTGTGCTCATTGATTCCTCGATTTTACCTGCCTTAATGTAATCGCCAATCGACTTGCCGAGCGGATCAGCCGGTTCTAGAGTGATATTGCTAAATGCCGGAATAATGGTCGCCTGATTCACCAGGAAATCCTGCCCTTTGGCCTCATAGACAATCCAGTCCAGAAATTTCTTGGCAGCTTCCTGCTGCGCAGGTGTGCTCTTTTCCTTGTCGATCAGAATGCGTTTGGATACGGCTGCCGAAATTTGCGTGTTGCCAAAATCGTCCGGATTGTTGCTCACAGGAACCGGCAGGAAGCCATATTTTCCATCCGCTGTATCAAAGCTGTGAATTTGAGGCCAAGCCCAGTTCCCCTGGAACCAGATGCCAACCTCCCCTTTGCCCAGCACTTCGGGTCCACGCTCATACGTCCCGGATAACGGGGAAGCTTTGTCGATGTTATAAGTCTTCATCAGGTCAAACGTATCCATCAGGCCATTGAAGACGGTGTTGGAAGCCAAATCCACCTTGCCTGCCTTGAGGTCACTAATGAATTGATCAACCTTGGCGCGATCCGGGGACTGTCCACCGTACGCAAGCCCAAGGTAGTGGGCACCGAGCGACCAATCCATCGGAGAGACGATCAAAGGTGACTTTCCAGTGGCTGCAATCTTTTGGAACAGCTGCTCAAGCTGATCAGTGGTCTGTACGGATTGAGGATCAAATGTGCCACCTACAGCCTGATCCAGCACTTGCTGATTGTAGATGAAACCGTATCCCTCAATGGAGAAAGGAAATGCATAGTTTTTGCCATCAAATGTGGTAGCTGATGTGCTGTTCTCGACAGCATCCTTCATCCACTTCTCTGAAGTGAGATCCAGAACGCGATCCTTGAATTTCTCAACATCCCCTGTATCCAGCATCATCATCGTTGTCGGGTTACCGGATGCATACAGCGCCGAGGCTTTCTCAAATGGGGATTGACCGTTGCCTACAGGCACAATCTCCAGCGTAATACCGGGATTCTCGGACTGAAAATCCTTGGCTGCCTGTTCCAACTGACTGTTAATCTCCGCTTTGGAATTCAGAAGCGTGATTTTGACCTCACCGTCCGATGAGGATGATCCTGAGCCTGTTTCTGTCTTCGCACCGCCACATGCGGATAACATCACAACCATAATTAAAGATAATACCGATAATTTCATCCATTTCTGCTCTCTTTTCATCTGTCATGGCCCCCGTTCATTAATATAAAAGGAAACGCTTACAAAACAGATTATAATGTCAAAGGTTTGACATGTCAATCGTTTGACATAAAAATAAACAAGTTTCCTTCCCTATTGATTTTTACAATATTTTAGACGAATCAAAGAATGCAAAAAAAACGACCTTGCTCAGGTCGTCTCCCTCTCCACCAGTGTGACTGGTAAAATATGCTCCATCCCGATCTCTTCCTCAGCGATCTGACTTCGGATCAATTCGACTGCAAGCTCAGCCATGGCCTCCATTGGCTGCCTTATGGTTGTAATGCCTGGCATCGCATAACCCGCCGCCTGGATGTCGTCATAACCAACAATTGCGATATCCTCGGGAACTTTGCGACCCTGAAGCACGATCTGCTTCAAGGCATGAATGGCCATCAGATCACTGGTGACGAACAGTCCATCCACTTCGGGATGCTCAGCAAGCAGTTTTCCGACCAATTCAGTGTACTGATGCTGACTGAACACATTAAGGTCGGTTTCATGAATCATGACCGGCTGGATTCCATGTGCCTTCAGTGTGTCCGTGAAACCTGTCGTTCTGCGATTGGACAGCATTTGCAGCCCTAGATTGCCGCAGATATGCGCAACGTGTCGTCTGCCTTTGGAGAGCAGTAATTCGGCTGCCATAACCCCGCCCTGATAATTATCAGATGAGATGAACGGGATGTCGGTACCAATCTGCCGGTCCAATGTAACAATGGGAGAATGCAGATTCATGTACTCATCCACTTCGAGCGTATGGCTTCCCATAATAATTCCGTCGACCCGGTTACCCTTGAGCATTTCCACATACTCTCGCTCTTTGGAAGGGTCCATGTGTGAGTTGCACAGCATCATTTTTAACCCGTTCCGGTATGCATGAAACTCAATATAATTCGCCAGTTCACCAAAAAACGGATGTGACACATCAGGAATAATCAAGCCGATGACATTGGACTGCTTACGCAGCAGAGAACGGGCAATTTCATTGGGACGATAATTCAGTTCGTTCATGGTCTGATACACTTTATCCCGGGTCTTCTGACTGATGTAACCCCGATTGTTTAATACACGCGAGACGGTAGTTACGGAAACGCCTGCTTTGAGTGCAACATCATGAATTGTTGCCATAACAACCTCTTTTCCTACAACATTCTTCATATCTTAATGATTATATACGTATTTCCAGCCCGGAACCAATCCCCACGCCCGTCTTCGCTTTACTTCGCCTGGATCTTCGCTCTGGGCATACTGTGCATAGCCCCTTGTGTCACATGGGCCTGCACCACATACGTACCTGGCTGCTCAAAAGTATACTGCACCTCATACAGACCATTCTCAACCTCGCTTGCCTTCAAAGCGCCTTGTTCCTCCAGCTTCTCCTCAGTCATCATTCCTAATTCAGGCGAGACTGCTGGGGCATCCTCAAGCTCATCCCAGATCTGGAATTGAACTTGATCCGCATTGCTTACCGGGACATCACCCTGAGTGAGCTTCACCTGCAAGGTCACGGGCTTATGGAGGGAAGCCTTGTCAGGGACCATGAGCTTCACCTTAATCATCTCCGGCATCTCACCTGACTGGGACTGCTTCTGTTCCGAACATCCCGCAATCAGGAGGGTCAGAATGATGAAGGGCATGAACCAACGGACTTGTCCGCTCATCAATGATCTGTCCTTTCTTATGAAGAAGATTTTGGTGTTTTGCCAATTCCCCACAGCATAACAATAATGATGATAAATGCGATCAGTGCAAGTAACGGAATGGTGATAAAACCAAACCAGTTCAAATAATCGGTATAACACGGAATTTGTCCGCATGCCACTGAACTTCCTGTAGCCGAGTAGATACGCTGAATTGTTACATGGTATAACGAGATTCCACCTCCGATGAAACTAAGCGGAAGAACATATTTGGTAATGCCCACGTCATCCTTGAAGTAGGCAATGCCGAGTAGAATCGTTAACGGATACATGAAGATCCGTTGGAACCAGCACAGATCACAGGGGATGTATCCCTTAATCTCACTAAAATAAAGGCTGCCTCCAGTCGCAATGACTGATACGGCCCAGGCAATAAACAGACGGGTATCAATATGTTTTGCCCGTCGCTCAGGCTTTGAAGCTGTGTCCATCCGCTTGAACCCCCTTTTCTTGTTTGATCATACCGAATAATAATACAACATACATGACTCCAACGGGCTAATGAATACAATTATGTACAGTCCACCACCGTACCGTGAGCAAAAACACGTGTCGAGGTTGCTGACTGCCTTGATTATACCAAATATTTGAATATTTTGATGTGGCCTTTTTGCGTCCATGTAATACAGATTGGATTGCTGATTCCCAAAGTAAGATAAGATAAGATAAGATAAGGAATACACACTAAAATGAAAATGAAAAAAGCTGCCGTATGGGGCAGCTCTTTTCATTTTTCTTTTATAGATAGTAATTACATGGATTTAGTTAATGTGATGGAGCCGTCTTTTTGAGTCCATTTTACATCCCACCCAAGAAGCTCAGCGATGAAACGCAGTGGCACTTGTGTACGTCCATCTTTGTTAACAAAGACCGTTGCACCCACATTTTTCTTCATGCCGTTCACTTCCATAACGTTGTTGTTCACCCAGAACTTCAATGTATCATTGCCAGCCATTACCGTTACTTGTTGTGCTTTTTTATCCCATTTCACGGTTGCACCAATTCCTTCGCTCAGGAAGCGCAGTGGAATATAGGTTGTGTTTTTCCAAAGCATTGGCTTGGTGTCCATGTTGGTTGTTTTGTCATTGATTTTCAGCGTTTTGCTGTTCAGCTGCATCCATACAGTTGTTGTACTTGTTTCGGGCATTGTCGGTGTAGTGGGTTGCTCTTGGAATTTATCATTGAATTGAGTCACAATTGCATTACCCAGGGCTTGACCTACACCAAACATAACTTTGAATCCTTCACGGTTAGTCGTGTACGAACCTTCGTAGTTAGCCGCAGCGTATTGATCCAATACTTGTTGTACTTGCTTCTCATGTGTCGTCAATGCTTGTTGTCCGGCAGCTTTTGGCAGGTTACCCGCTGTAGCGGAATCCAGGAACGTCGCGAACTCCGTTGTAAATCCGTCAATACGTTTCTCCACAGCTGCACGAGCTGTTGCATCATTGTTTTTAACCGCTGTTACATAGTCGCTTTGTGCATTCACGTGGTTGGTTACCCAAATTTTCTCGAACGCATTGGCACCGTCATTACCGTAAATGGAAGCAATCGCTGCCTTGAAATCCGCTGTGTTTCCAGCTTCAGCTGTAACCAGTGCATTGGATGCTGCTGTGCGGCCATCGTATTGCTCTTGCATTTGCAGAGCCGACAGAGCGAAGTGCTCGGAAGCCAAGTGGTTCAGTGCAGATCTCAGATTAGCTGCTGGTGTATCCGCTTTGCTGTTCTCGAATTTCTCAGGCATTTGTGTTGTGATTGCTGTGGAAAGTGCTTTACTCACGTCGAACATTTCTTTGAAACCTTTACGGTAAGCTTTGTATGCATCGGTGTAGTCACCTGCTACATATTCATCAAATACTTTTTGCACGAGATCTTCATGTACTTTCAAAGCATTTTTGGCTGCTTCTTTTGGCAATTTGCCTTCCGTTGCGGTGCTGAGGAATGTAGAGAATTCTTCTACAAAACCGTTGATATTATTCTGAGCCTGTTTGATTCCAGCCTGGTTACCCATCTTAGTTGCTTTCACAAGATCATCTGTATATTTGTTATGAGCGCGGAAGATACGTTCGAATTCTTTGGCTCCTGCATCACCGTAAAGGGAAGCGATTGCCGGCTGCATGTCCAATGCATTTTGGTCGAGTGCTTTGTAAGCTGCGTCTGCATCTTTTGCTCCGTCATATGCCTTCGCCATTGCGGTTACTGCGAGTGCAAAGTGTTCGGATAACAGGTGATCCAGGCTCGCTCTCAGGTCAGCAGCAGGTGTATTGACACTTGCCTTCATTGTAGTCATTGGTGTCTGTGGTGCTGCAGCAGCCCCGGCGATTCCCGGCATTAATAACGTCAAGCTCAGCATCGGTGCGATAAATTTCTTCATTTTCATTTTCATTACGTGTCACTCCTCGGTTAGTTTTGTTTATCCTTTGTTTCCTCGTCGTCGTCTTCATAGGGTATAACGCAGGGTTCTTCAATCTGGATCACTCTCTGGGCAAAAAAAATTGCAGCCTCCGCTCAGGAAAGCCGCAAATACGCGTCACAACAAGGTTTATCTCAAATTTAAAATTTTAAAATTATAGTGATCCGCTCCATTTAGCACCGCATACATACTGTAAGAGAAGGACTTTATTTTCCTTTATTTATCAATAAAAACTTACATCCAAGGTAAACTTGAAGTACAATGAAAAGAACGATTGATTTCAATGAAGGAGGTCATCGCATGACATTGCTGCCCTATATTTTAATTGTTGGCATTGCCCTATTCGGTGGAATTGCTACCATGATCATCGGGAATTCAAAAGCGAATCAGACCAGCAACCCCGAGTATGATCGCAGGACCAGGCAAAATCTGAGCAAACTTACCTATGTATACGTTGGTGCCATCGTTCTCGGTATAGGCGGTTTCATCCTGTATTTAGTGAATTGAAGAGCCCTTAATCTCAGCAAAGTAAAGTACATGTCTGAACTTTTCGAGTAATTTAAGGTTTCATTGTACATATGGGATGGTGTGGCGAACCATTCCCTTCTCTCTTAGGATGGCCAAGAGTCCACGTATCACCCACATATGCATTTGTTCATAAAGACTTTTCCTGCTGAAAGAATTACCTTCCTGTGTATATCCCTGCTCAAAATCAGCTGCAATCTCTGACAGTTCTCTCTCTGTAACAGATGTGGGAATGAAGGAAGTCAGCGCGGCTGCCTGATCGAAATGAATATCCCCTCTCCTTGCTTCTCCAACATCAATAATGTGAATGCTCTCCTCTAAACAACAAATTCCAAATGAAAAATCCTTACACATGTTTACAAGTTCGAGATAATTCAGAATTATTCTGGATATGTTCCGCGGGTAATATAAAGCCATAAGGACAGCAAGCCATTATAAAAAACACAATTTAAAGGAGAGTTATACACATGAAGAAAAACTTGAAGAAATCCGCAGCAACGATGATGGTACTGGGCATGACATTAACAGGAGCAACGGGCGTGTTCGCAGGCACTCAGCTGGAGAAAATCTCGGCATATCTCAACCATGGGATCAGCTTCAATGTAGACGGTGCGGCGTACTCACCAACGGATGGCAATGGCAACAAACTGGCTCCAATCACTTACAATAATTCAACTTATCTGCCTGTACGTGCCATTGCTGATGCGCTGCATGTACCTGTATCGTATGACGGTAAAAAAGGACAGGTGATCATCGGAGAAGCTATAAGCAATCCTTCCACATTGAACAATGTAACCTATAGCGCAGCGCAAAAAGAAGCCATTCAAAAGGCATTTGCACAGTTCGATGGCTTCGAGACAGCATACGCTCCTGAGCAGATGATTGCAGGTGATACGTTCAAAAGTGTAGGTGCTGGCGGCGATGGAGTGAGCTTTACATTTAATCATATGAAAGTGGATGTGTCTCCAAGAGATTATTCGGACGGTTACAATGGCAAAGATGTCAAACTGTCCAATGGCGTCACAGCCAAGTGGTACACACCGGATCAAACGGGTATGCTCACGTTCAAACTGGATGATCGTTACGTCACAATAAGCTCACCTGACCATAAGCTGTCTCAGGCTCAGTTGCAGCAAGTGGCTGTATCTGTGCAAAAGGTTCAAGGCAATGATCAAGGCGTTACGGGCTTCGCTGATGTGAAATATACCCAAGAACAATCAGCTGCCATCCGCAAAGCCTTTGCGAAATTCCAAGGATTTGAGACTGCGTACGCACCACAACACATGATTGCCGGGGATTCATTCAAAAGTGTGGCTGCAGGTGGCGATGGTGTAAACTTTGTCTTCAATCACATGAATGTCACGGTGTCGCCTAAAGACTTCTCCTTCAGCTATGATGGCAAAAATGTTAAATTGCCCAACGGAGTTACCGCCAAATGGTACACACCGGATCAAACCGACATGCTGACATTCAAACTGGATGATCGCTATGTGACCCTCAGCTCAACAAATAACGCTTTGACTCATACACAGCTGGAGCAAATGGCTGTATCTGTACAAAAAGTGAAATAATTTCGCAGCTAGAATCATAGAAACACACTGAAAATCATAAAACTAACAAACACACATCATTCTGTTCTTCCTGTGGTCAGGGACAGATTCAATGTGTGTTTTGTCCTATACAAGATGATTGCTATGATTCTGAAAACACTGCTTTCGTCCGGATTCATTTCATAATGAATAGCGTTATAATGAAGTATACTGCATCTAACAGAAGAAAAGATAAGGAGTGTACTTCATGAACCAACGGATCGATTTATCCCCGGAGCAACTGCAGCAACTTGCAGGTGAATTTAACAAGGCCTCGCAGAACGGGCATGCTATCCTTACGCAGCTCAAAACGATGATTGATCAGTCTGAGGGTCAGTGGGAAGGTGAGCGTCAGCGTGAGTTTCTACAACGAATGAATGATAGCCTGACGTCTGTGAGCCATTATTTGCGTGGTTTGCAGGAAACAAGCAATAGTCTTCAGCAGACGGCGACCCGTTTTCGTGAAGCGGATCAGTCCCGATAGGCAAAAGCACATGCCACATCACATTGCTTTAAAAAAACCATGTACCCGAAGATGAGTTATCATTCCTTCAAGGCCATGGCTTTTTGCATTTTCTATGATTCACTCAAACTTACAGCAAACGCCTCTTCTTCCTCATCTGCATAACCCCTGAAAATAATCTCTTCGATATCTTCATGATTAAATACATAGGTATAATCCGCATTGATATACCCTTCCGGGTACAAACAGCCAATATAATCGAACTGACGTGGTGGTTCCGTCATCAACATTTGCTTGCGTCCATAGATGACCAGCTTTTTGGTGCCTTCTTTTAAAAGGATGACGGAGCCAGTAGGCAATAAAGTGGATGTTTCTTTTTCCATAGTGATTGTCCTCCTTTATCATTTTATGTTTTTATTATTGGCATGAACCTCATCAGACTTGTTCAACACCTGGCGAAGCCAGTAGTATCGGTGCACATCCATAATAAAGTGAAATACAACAAAAGCCAGCATAATATAGACACAGATGAGCACGACAGCTACGGTCTGCTGCGTAACAAACGCCAGTGAAATGTTAGCCAGAAGATATCCACCCCCCGTTAACATCGTTAGCGTAGCTACTGGCATTCTAGCGCCCTTATCCCCTTTTTTCCGCTGAGGATACTGTTGCAGTTTACGCAAGTGAAACTTCGCATACTGATATAATGCAAATCCATATAAAACAAATGATCCAATGGCGTACCACGGCGTTGTAAGGCCTAACATGCCGTATGCGAACTTTTGCACAATGACCATAAAACCCAAAGAACAGACGATCCCAAACACACCCCGAAACAGGACATAATTCACCTGCAACCTTCGTGGTGCCACAATCAACGCGATGGCCCACACATTCATCACCGCTAGCAACGGTAGGAGAATATAGGCGTATGCGGATTGGAACGGAGCACTGAACACGGGAATTAACAGGAATATATTAAGAAAGAAAAGCACCAGCGTACCCGCACTGAATCGAATGCCATCTACCGCATATACAGCCAGATAATTTTCGAATGTATCCCGATGATAGGACGTTCCTTCATACATCGTAGAAACCGAGGCGCTGGTCGTTGAAGTTTTACGTTTTTTGCTTGCCATTTATTTAAACCACCCCGCTACTGTAGACCAGGCTTTCTTTGCACCATGCTTAACGACATCCTTCACAGAATCATCCTTCCCATCGCCATCCAAATCCATATTCATGGTTATCCCTTCCGCAAGATAAGTCAGGCCTACGGATACGCCTAAACCAACTGCGCCTACTGCCAACACAGGTGCTGCTGCAGGCAGAATAGCCGCTGTCAGAAGTGTCGCGCCAACGGTTGTTGCCCCGCCGACAACAACGTTACCGATGATATCGCCAGCAACTTTGTCACTAGACGCATTATGGCTAATGTTCTCCTGGGTATCAGTGAAAACATCAATGCCAACACTTGCCCATCCCAATTTGTCCGTTAATGCAGATTTGACCGCATAACCCGGCTTGACCATAGAGGCTATTTCCTTGATCTGCGGGGTAGCGGTTCCATTAGTAAGTTTGGCTTCGATGTCACGGACATAATGAATTTTGTAGTCTCTTGGTCTTCCGTTCACAATCTTGTTATCTTTGACCGAATCGTAACTTTCACGAACCAAAATACGCGGCGTATTCCGGTCCAGCTGCGGCTTGACCATGTAGCCATTTTTCACGCGATATCCCAACCGGGCAACAGCCGCGGCTCCCGTCAGTGTTCCTACCGTGCTTCCTGGTCCGTCAAATGGAGCGATTGGATTAATTCCGGTCAGCCCAAATGTACCACCTGATTGATCCTCCTGTTCCATTCGCTCACGGGTGGTTTTCACAAATGCCGCCAGTTGCTGCATATTCTGTCCAGCGTTCTGAAACCGTTGCTGGTGTGTCTGGTATAAACCGATGATAGTTTGACGATTCCCCGACTGCCAGACTGCACCCTGAATGGAACGTTGCAGAGCGCCATCCACCTGCTGCAGTTGTGCGGTAACCTGTTCAATCTGCTGTGCGAGGGAGTTCAGGTAGTCCGCTTTCATGATAATTTTGGTCAATTGGAATTCCTCCTTCGACTTGCGTAGATGATTACACGTGGTTTAGACCAGAGGCAACATAGATAATGAACGTGTCGTTAGCAAAAATAGACTCTGCACCACCTCTTCTTCGGTCACCTTGAATGCGGTCAGATCTGTATCTTTCCCTTCAAGGAATAACCAATTGCCACCGGTACTGCCCAGAAAATAAATGGTTTGCGGCTTGCCCTCCGTCCCGCGAGTGTACACATCAAACTGCCCCTGTCTTAAGATCGTCACGAAAGCATGGGATAACTCGTTGATCAACGACTCATTGAGGTGATGGTCCTGCTGTAAAATCGATTGAGTGGACTCGACGTCTGATCCGATCGGTAACGCGAATAGTTGCTGCAACGTTTCTGCCTGAATGGCTGTGCGCAACATTTCCTCTGCCGTATTGGGCAACTCAATCCGGTTCCCCATGAGTTGGAACAGATCCTGTAATTCTTTGAAAGAAGACAGTACCGCCTGATCCCGTGCGGGCATCCATACCCATTCCACAATTTGCATGCCTGATAAAAAACCATAAGTCACGGACGATTCACCATCCACGATATGCAGTTCAAGCCGGATAACTGCACTACTGAGCTTACACCCCATCAGCAGGTTATGTACTTGCCGATCTATAGTGACTTGCCCATCCTCTACTTCAATGACACTATCTTTAACCAGACGGTTAACAACTTGTTTATACATACCCTCCGCCTGCTCACCCTCCAAGGAAGGATTATTGAGATCCCGGAGAAGCTGTTCTGCTTCGGGAATATTCATCAGTTGAAACAGAAACAAGGCCTCTCGGCCAGAACATTCAAACGATGTATATGAAGGCAAAGTCATTCCCCTTTTCCTTAATATAAGATTGAACATGTTATGTAAAAGTCTATCATTTTATTGTAAAAGGATATGCAGCTGTGCTCAATGCGC
Organism: Paenibacillus sp. E222; assembly: GCF_013401555.1. NCBI lineage: Bacteria > Bacillati > Bacillota > Bacilli > Caryophanales > Paenibacillaceae > Paenibacillus > Paenibacillus sp. E222. The sequence continues at coordinate 2,228,591 of NZ_CP058552.1, read as the reverse complement.
CCACGCTCCTGATATTGGGATGATCAACCTGATTATATTTACCCAAAAAATGAATAGAGGCACAGCAAATGCTGCTGTACCCTTACTAATTTATTAACACTCAAAATTCCCTTGCCAAGTCAGTTAAACGAATCACTCTCCGATAGTTCATGTAATCGATCATATCCTCCCAGTCCAACTCACCTGCATTACCATCACGATAGTATACGGCCGCAGCCGGTAGGAAGCCGACCAACGGTCCCATCCCACCACAGATCATCGCGCCACCGTCGCCACCTTTGGGCATCATGTTTCCAGATCCATCAAGCGTAAGCTCATAATTATAGGGATCTCCAGCAAACTGGACACCAAAAAAGTTGGGCAGCTCCAAATCATACGGACGGTCATTCTCGACGAATAGGGAAGGGTCCGGCTCTATCGATTCATCCACAATTCCCTCCACCTCTTCGAGGCTTCCAAAATGCTTCAATTTCAACGTGTAGTCGAAGCTGTCTCCCCATGGAAATAACGTGCGGCAGCCCCCTCCGTACAGATACTCCCACTCATCTTCAGTAAGCAAACCAAAACCTGCTTTTTCTTCTTCATCGATGAGGTACTCCAGCGTCAAATCTTCATTGAACCAAAATATCTGTACTGCCTCATTTTGACGAACCAGACGGAACTCTTGATGCAGTTCATACTGGTTCAGATCGGACAACTTAAACTTCTCCAATTCTTCTGCAAAATAGGCATTCTCCTGCGCCATCGCTTCAGCTTCCGTCACTTCAATCCAACCAAGGGAATGGCTGCTGCACTCCACCAGCATGGGAGCAATGTGCACGTCCCTAACCGGAGACATCTGGCTACTTAAAAAAGAATCCACATCCTCCACACCATACTCACTGACCGTCTCCAGAAAATCTGAGGAAGTCTCCTCGTTCATCCCATCCTGCCAACGATCCCATCCAAGTGTCACCCGATCACCAGGCACAAACACAAATCGCTGCTCATCATACGAAAATACACCTGTCTCGATTCGCTGACCGAATCGTTCAAATGTCTCCAATCCCTCATACTTCATACCTTTGGGAAAATGATTGACCAAATCACGCAGCCGCTTCTCTTTTTCCTGAGCAGATAAGCCTTTCCATGCATCCCGATTCAATGGCCCCATATACTCACCCACCTTTACCTGTATCCTCATACATCACATTAACCTTGAAAAGTCCTCACGGATATATCCTTATTTCCCTGCAGCTTTTAACAGCTCTAGCAGCAACTCTTTCCGTCTACCATCCGCCTTGCGTGCCAGCGTTGCAAGCTTCTCTACCTTCCCCCAAATCGGATACAGCACACGCTCCACTTCATAGGTTTCCATCCCATGCAACGATTGGACCAAAAGTTCAAGCTTATCCTCATTCTCCAACTCTGGCTGAATCTTCAGCTTCAAAGAATCCGTAGAACGAAGCAAACAGGCAACTAATGCAGGTACCGTGCTTGCCGTTACACCTTGTGTCTCAGCAAAGGCAGCGGTGAATTTATCCTGTACCAACTGGTGCTCATCATCCACTTCTCCCATGTAATATTCAACCAACGGGAAATACCGTTCATCTGCCAGTCCAAGTCCGAAGGTTGCGTAACTGCCTGGCATACAGTTCTTTTCACCCTCTGTATCCGCATAAAATTCGAACTCTTCGATTGCTGCACGTGCATATTCTTCAAGCAGCGGATGCAGCTCCGGGTACTCAAGTAGGTTTGCGAAAAATCGATGCGTATCCGACTTCGCGAGACCTTTAATAGGCAGATACTGCTTCACGCTGGATTTGAGCTTGATCTTGTAACTCTTGGGGAAACCCTGCTTCAGCAAACGGGTGATAAAAGCAATGGCTTGTTCGTAGGCAGCTGCTTCTTCCTTGCGAATGATGATGGTAATGATCGAGAACACATCGTTGGCTGTGCATTCCACATGCTCATTTTTCAAATAGATATCTTCCTTGGCATAGGTTCCGCTACCTTCCGTCATCATGCGCGCTGCTCGGTTACTGCCAAGCTGTTTCGCCAGCTCCAGGAAGTTGAGGCCTTTCGGTTTACTGTAACTAGGCTCATATCGAAGAATCATCACGGCTGCATACAGCAGCAGATCAATAGGCTGTACCACATGATGCCCATGCTCACTCTGAAGCTGGTCCTCCTCCAAAGAAGCACCTGGCTTAAGTGTATATACATTGGTGCTGTACGCAGAAGGCTGTACATCAAAGTAGCGTGGCAAAAAATAATGCTCTGCCCATGACGTTATTGCGCGAATAATATCACCACGATGCTCCGCCAGGGCTTCCTGACGTCCTTTATTTAACTCCTGAATACGATCATATTGCGCTATAGTCCACGCTACGTCCAGTTCAGGGAACAATTTCGGGTCAAGCAGGTGACGCGTCAAAAAAAAGGATTCCAACGGCTTTGTTGGATATGTACCATTCAGCAGCTTTTGGTCTACGTATGTATGAATGCGCTCAAGCAACTGCTGCCTTTTCCCTTCGTTGATATATTCGAGCATGGTCACTTGCAGCTTTCCTTCTGTCGTTGGGAATTTCCCGCGAAAGGTAAACCGATAGTCGATCAAGGGTGTATCCGCCAGCTTGTCTAATTTTCCTTGAACCACTTCTATAAGCTTGGGCTGAATTTCATTCCGCACCTGTTCCTCGGTAAATGGGCCTGCATTCTTTGATTTCAATCCTTCATCCAATCCAAGGTCCACACTGTCTAACGTAGTCCGTCCAGGTCTGTAATCCAGCAAAATATCATTAAAGATTCCCATTTGCAGCGTTGTTCGCTTCACTGCCTTTTCCAGGTCTTCCCGCTTCAACTGTTCATCAAACCATTGTTCAATTACCTCAATCATCTCTTCCATTGCCTGATCATAGCGTGTACTCATGCTTCGACCGCCTTCCCATTAATCAGATCATTGCTCAAACCATCTATGCTAAAAATACGTATTGATGTTCGTATATTACTTATTATTCTACTCTCTCGCGCATCTGCGAAACAATAAGTCTTACGTACGGTTGTACGTCAAGAAATGAATGGATAAGCTCTTCCATACATGTCTATGCATCCCCCACGCAAAATAAAAACACCGGAATTCAGGCGATTTCCCGCCCAAATCCGGTGTATTTACGAAATACTTCTTCCTTCTTGTATTACTTTAGTATGATTCATCTCGTAAACCATTCACGGTATTAATTGACTGTTTTGAACCATTCATTGACTTCCGTTGTGATTTGATCGCCACCCATGGATTTCCACTTCGTTACGAACGCGTCGAATTCATCGATGCCAATCTGACCATAAATGATTTTGCTGAACGTATCTTTCTCCAACTTGTCGAGTGCATCTTTTTTCATCTTCATCGTATCCGTCGGTGCACCCGTGAATTTGTTCTTGATTGCATCATCCTTATGAGCTACCACGACTTGAGCCGCAGCGAACACTTCAGGTTTGTTGGCAATTTTTGTATTTTTCTCAAATGGTGTTTCAGGCTGCTTGCCTGTAGCGAGTTCTGCCAATGTATCCATCATCAGGTTCGGAATCCGTGCACCGTCATACGTAATTGTGTATTTGAGGGGGGATACCCCATCTTTCACTTCAGCTTCACCAAGCACTTTACCATCTACGATATCAAAGTCATATCCTTGGGCAAAGCCATGTTCGAACTCCCCACCCACTTCTGGATTAGCGAAGTTATCGAACAAATAATTTTGATATGTGAAGAAAATTTCTGGGTTTGCCATATCCTTGTTGATCAACACAACCCCGTTGCTGGCACCTGAACCGTGGTGATGGCTCTCGCCAGTCGGTCCGGTTGGCAGGGCAATGGCTTTGTAGGTAGCGCCGTCCACATTTTTCTTCACATCATCGATCGGCCAGTTCGGCATCCAGTGTGGTCCCACAATGATTCCGGCTTTGCCTGCTGTAAACAGTTCAGCTGCCTTGATCTCATCATATACGCCGGCTTCCTTCGGCAGATAGCCTTTGGACAACCAGTCTTTCATCGTTGCAAGTCCTTCTTTCACACCCGGTTGAACCGAGCCGTATTCCAGTGTTCCTTCTGCATTCAGATTCCACTGTCCTGGCATCGTGTTGTACATGCCGAAGATCCAGCCGGATTCAGTCATCCAGGTATTGAGGGCATTTTTCATGCCGACCGTCAGACCGTACGTATCCTTTTTACCGTTACCATCCGGGTCCTGATTCGTAAATGCATCCATCACCGTCACGAGCTCATCGATCGTTTTGGGTTCTTCCAGTCCCAGCTTCTTCAGCCAGTCTTCACGGATAAACATAACCGGGTCGCCGTTGTAAGCATAGTCAAAGATCGGAATACCATACCGTTTGCCTTCATACATGTACGGGTACCACTCTTCCGGTGCGGATTCAGCAGCCCCTTTCCATGTGTCGGATGCATACTTGTCGAACAGTTCACCTGCATCGGCGAATTTACCCGACTCAATCAACTCACGCACCAGATTGTAGTCCCCACGGATGGAGACGATATCCGGCATCTCCTCGTTAGCCGACAGGGAGAGACGAAGCTTCGTATAAAAAGCATCATTGGTCACGGACACAGCCCAAGGCGTGGTCAGGTCGATGCCCAGACGCTCTTTGGCCCATTTGGTGTGCACGTTGTTCTGTGCAGTCTCTCCGTTCTTGAACTTTGTATCATCATTCCAGGCTCGCAAATAGCTCATCTGAACCGCAGGTTCATACTTACCGTCTTGCAGCGCAAGTGGCGCAGCCGCTTCCTTGGATGGTTCTTCCTTTGCCCCCGAACTGCATGCCGTTACGGCAACCATCGTCAGTGCAAGCAATGCAGTCATCATTTTTCTATACATGAAACCCCTCCTCAATCACTTTGAATGCCCTTACATGAAAAGGATAGTGCAGCCGGGGAAGCAAACATATATCACAATTTCAATGTTCATATTGATTTGTTAACCGTTCCGAAAATCCTGCGGGGTCAGGCCATAATGTTTGCGGAAGACTTGAATGAAATAAGGGGTATTGTTATATCCCACTTCCTGACCGACTTCATAAATCTTCATAGCCGTGTGCTTCAGCAAGTGAACAGCACGTTCCATTCGGGAACGGATAATGTAATCACTGATGCCTTCACCCGTCGATTGTTTATACATTTTGGACAAGTAAACCGGGTGCAGATGCACTTCCCCGGCTATAACCTGCAAGGAAAGATCTTCGCCCAGATGGTGGTCAATCCATTGCTGGACCTGTCTGATCATGTTCGATCCATTTTCCTGGCCTGTGTCCTTTGTGCTTCGAGCCCATTGTTCCATCACGCTACGGGTCCAGGCTTCCAGACTCCGAAGTGACACGCCGTAGCCGTCCTTCAACAGTTGCTGATACTGCTCACCGAGGACATCGGACAACTGCCTGCCCTCCCGATGAGCCATGTACGAGAAGGCTGCTGCGAGATAGTGAAAAGCAACATAGACATGCTCCGGGAACACACTATCCGATAACTCGGCGAAAATCGAATCAATCTTGTTACTCGCGTCCTCCATCCGTCCTGCTTCCAGCAGTGCGGTCAGTCCGGGTGGCTCATAGAGCGCCGAAAGTGATTTCAATGTTGCTCCATGGGAGTCGGCAGCCGCATTGAGATGCAGTCCTTTGCCCGCTTCCGCCTGCTTGCGCAAGGCACTTACAGCCTGATGATATAATTGTGGAACCTGATCCGGAAAACGGCCTATCCGGCTGACTGACAGTGAAATGGTGGCGTTTAAATACTGCTTCACACTGTGAAGCAGCCGTTCTCCGAGCCGCCCCATCAGCAGTTCAGGTTCAGACTGTGCCTGTTTCGGACTTGCCATGAAGACGAGATCATCATACGCATCATCCGTATGGCAGAGATGATAGCTGCTGCCAAAAATTTCTTCCACCACGTTGGAGATGGCGTATTTCATCAGACGGAATGCCTTGTGTGTGGGCTGTGGGTCATCATAGCGGATGAGCAGCAGCTGCATTTTATCCTGGGGACGGAATCCAATCTCCAATTGCTCCAGCTTCTCCACAAGTTCGCTCTCTGCAAATTTATGTCCAAGCAGTACATCCTTCATTAATCCCGCCCGCTTCTCGGGTAAATGTTCCCTCACCGAATACATGGCGCGCTGATGCATCAACTGTTTCTCTCCCTCCAGCCGAATCTGGACGGAGGCCTGCTGCACCGCTTCGATCAGCTCCTCATCCCGTACGGGCTTCAGCAGGTAACTTACTGTTCCATGACGGAGTGCCTGCTTCGCATAATCAAAGGACGCGTGTCCGGATAAAATGATACATTTGGTCCGCTCCCACTTTTGCCGAATATGACTTACCAGATCCAGACCGGACAAGCCCGGCATACGAATATCGGTGATGATAATATGGACCTGATGTGCCGTCATTTGCTGTAATGCCTCTTTCACCGAGTACGCCTTGTATACGTGTCCAATCCCATGTTCCCTCCACGGTATGGAGGATGCAATCGATTCCACCGCTGAATGTTCATCATCCACGACCATTAGATTCATCATTAGGGTATTCCTCCTCAAACCATCGTATTTCCACACTGAGACCCCCATATGGGATCGCTCCAAAATGAAGCCCCGAAGAATGACCATATCGTGTAATGAGCCGCTGGTGTACATTCCAGGTGCCCGTGCCAATTTCTTCACCCATCGGTTCATTGATCTCCCGTTCTAGACCGGCGATCTCTTCCTCCGTCAAAGTAACACCGTCGTTATCGACAAACAGACTGTATCGTGTGAAGTTCCTTCCATCGATTTGTTCTTGTACTGCCATGCCTGTAACCACAATGTGACCGCTGCCCTCCATCGGTTCAATGCCGTGAATGACAGCATTCTCCACGATAGGCTGGATCAGCAGCCTTGGAATGTGCTGCTGCATCAGTTCCTGCGGTACGGCGATCTCATACGACAAACGGTTGGTGCGCATCTGTTGGATGGACAAATAATTGTCCAGCAGCCTAATTTCCTCTTCCACGGTGGTCATATCGTTCTCATCACGTGTGATGTAGCGATAGTAATCACCCAGGCTGAGCGACATGGCAATAACCGCTTCGCGGTTGCCGAGCTGCGTCATATTTTTAATATAAAACAGACAATTGTACAGGAAATGAGGATTAATCTGTGATTGCAGATGCTTCAACGTCGCTTCCCGTGAACGGATGCGTTCCTCATATACCTTTTCGATCAGCTCCTGAATCTGCTCGGCCATGTGATTGAAGCTCTGAGTTAGGTACGCGAATTCATCACGGGAGTGATCGACCGGAATTCGTGTGGACAGCTGTCCTTTGCGAATCTGCTGCAGCCCTCTCATCAGACGTTGTATCGGCACCTGTACCTTTCGGTATAACAACAGTGCAGCGCCAATACTGAGCACGAGCAGCAGCAAAATCGAGGTTATAAACATATTTCGGCTCTTGTCCATAGGCGTTAGCAAGTCATCCAGCACAACCGGGTTAACATAGATTCCGTTCAGCTGTTTGGAGAGCACATAACTGACCAAGTACTTCTTGCCCCCCACCTCCAGCTGATGGTTGCCTTCACTATCCAGTTCGGTTAGTGGCATGTCCCGCATTACGGCTTCTACTAGCTCGGGGTCCGCACTGCGATTTAATAGAGGCTCGTTGCCCGGGACGAGTAGAAATGGATCTCCTCCCTGTGCCTCTTTGAAATCATCCAGCATGGCAACAATATTCATCGGATCAAAATTAATCTCCATCACCGTCCGTACATCCGTGGTCACAGGTTTTTCATTCCACTCGTAGTTATCCGTAAAGAAATAAGTAAAGCTGCCTTTGTTCAACTGCCATCGGCCTGGCTGTGGGAACTTCAACATCTTCTCATTAAAGACCGTCCGGTTCGACATGGTGGACAATACCAACTCTGCCTGAGGAAGCACAATGGTAATATCGTTCTTCCAACGGCTGGTGGACTGGTATAGTGACAATTTGTCGAGAATATCGAGATAGATGCTGTTTTTCTCATATTGGCTGGTTGATTCTGTCATGTAACGATAGTGTAAAATGCTTGGATCACGCAGTAAAGTCAGGCCGTAGAGCGAAAGCTGCTCAATATTTTTATCCACCTGAGAGCTAAAATAGTTGAACTGGTTCAAGCTGGACTGCTGCTTCTCCTCCACGATCATGTCCACGTTCGCCTGATTCGCGTAGGTATAGAGCAGCAAAATGGGTACCAGCAAGCAGACCAGCAGCATAACTGTTTTTGAGAATACTGTAAATTTCATTGCTTCACCCTGTCCCGGTTAAAGTAAAGAACCATATCGAAGTCCTATTTTATATTGAAACCCCTTACATATCTATACTGAATTTCAAATGAGTCACTATTCGGTATACGTTTTCAACAAGTTAATAAATCAACATCCGCCTTGAAATGTTGTTCTATAGCCCGCCCGTTTCCATTGCTATAATTCAGTTGCTCCACTACTTGCAGAGGCTGACTGGCCTCATTATGCAGAGGCTGGACGATATAAAGGAGGGACCTGATGGCTATGGAACAACCACTAACGACCAATACGCCGGTGCGGCAGGCAACACACAATCCACGCAAACGTACCCGCTGGAATTTCAAACGCAACTGGCCGCTGCATCTGATGCTGCTGCCTTCGGTACTGCTCACATTGCTGTTCGCCTATGTGCCTATGGGCGGCATTATTATTGCTTTTCAGGATTTCAAACCTTGGCTGGGATTCACCGGCTCCAAATGGGTAGGATGGGATAACTTCCGATTCATGTTCGAATATCCGGACAGTGTTCAGGTCATCTGGAACACCGTGCTGATTGCTGCCATGAAAATTGTGGCCGGACTCGTGGCCCCAGTTGTGTTTGCCATTTTACTGAATGAAGTACGGAACTCCACGTTCAAAAGGTTCTCACAGACGTTGGTATACCTGCCCCACTTCCTGTCTTGGGTTGTACTGGGCGGCATCCTGCTAGACATGCTTTCACCCGAAGGTGGACTGATTAACCAAGTACTGGCGGCTGTTGGCATTGAACCAATCTTCTTTCTGGGAGATGGCGACTGGTTCCGTGTAACCGTAGTCATTAGTGATGTATGGAAGGAATTTGGATTTGGTACCATTGTCTTTCTTGCAGCTCTCGCGGGTATCAACCCTGCTCTGTATGAAGCTTCCGAAGTTGACGGGGCAACACGGCTTAAGCAGACCTTGCACATTACGCTGCCTGCACTCGTGCCGATGATTATTGTGGTGGGAACACTATCACTGGGGAACATTCTTAATGCCGGATTTGACCAGATCTTCAACCTGTACAATCCACTTGTATATGATAAAGGCGATATTATTGACACGTTTGTTTACCGGATGGGTATTTTGAATGGCAAAATGAGCTTCGCGACTGCGGTTGGTTTGTTTAAATCCTTTGTCGCCATGTTCCTCGTTATTACGGCCTACCGGATGGCTTACAAAATCGCCAACTACCGCATTTTCTAAGGAGGAATTAAGGTGTATCACAAAACGACCGGATACCGTATATTTAACGGCTTCAACCTGTTCTTCATCGCGGCCGTCTCGCTGCTGTGTGTGCTGCCGCTTATCCACATTCTGGCGGTTTCCTTCAGCGGTAAAGCGGCAGCTTCCGCCAATCTGGTAACGCTCTGGCCGATTGATTTTACAGTCGACGCCTATACCAAAACGTTTGGTAACAGCAACTTTCTCAGCGCGCTCTGGATTTCGGTGCAACGTACTGTGTTCGGAACACTGCTCAGTATGGTGCTGGTCATCCTGACGGCCTATCCTTTATCCAAGGAAAGTCTGAATTTCAAGGGACGTTCGCTGTACGCGTGGTTCTTCATCTTCACGATGCTGTTCAGCGGCGGACTGATCCCGTCCTATATCCTGATTCAAAAGCTGGGACTGATCAACACCCTGTGGGCTCTGATTTTACCTGGCGCTGTGGCGGTCTGGAACCTAATTCTCATGATGAACTTCTTCCGTAACGTGCCGAAAGAGCTCGAAGAAGCGGCGTTCATCGATGGTGCCAACCATATCACCACATTGTTCCGCATCTATCTGCCTGTGTCCATGCCGGCCATTGCTACGATCTCCCTGTTCACCATGGTGGGGCAGTGGAATTCCTGGTTCGACGGCTTGATCTATATGAATGACGCAGCCAAATATCCACTCGCTACGTTAATGCAGACCATTATCGTGCAGCAGGATTTCTCCAATATGAATGTTGATGCAACGCAGCTTCAGAACATGTCGCAGCGTACGGTTAACGCAGCCCAGATCTTTATCGGGGCATTGCCAATCCTGCTCGTGTATCCATTCTTGCAGCGATTCTTTGTCAAAGGAATTGTGCTTGGGGCTGTAAAAGAATAGGGGTCGTACGTTTACTGAACCTGAATGCATTCGCATCATCATTTCATCCCGAGGTTTATAACGCGCCGTTACTTACTTCGGGATGATTTTCCGCGAATGGCATTGTTATATTGATTAATGAGTTCATCCAGAACCATCGATTGACGAATGACCTCCGGATGCCAAAGTTCTTTATGAGCGTTTGCAATCTGGTAGAGCCTCTGTCGTGCCTTTTCGATACATTCCTGAATGGTTTCCGGATTATGCACCATACTCCCGCCCCCTGTTGTCCTTCAATATCCTCCATCCAAAAAAGACCATCTATTATAATATTCGGAACAAAGGGAGCTGCACATTACCCCAAAAATCAAATTTATGGTTATTTTTTCTTGTCCAGGTTGAAATAAGGATGAGCTATGGAGTCAGATGGTGCAAAATACGAAAAAATACCGGATAGGCTTATCAGCCTTATCCGGTATTTTGTTATAGCTACATTTTGCTCGAAGAATCCTTCAGGCTTCAGGCCAATTCCATATGAAATAAGCTGCTGCTAGCTAGTCCTCATAATCTGCAAAAAAAACATCATTCAAAATCGTTTTGGCTTTCTTCAAATTACGGGAATCCAACTTGTTGAGCATAGACATGATTTCGTTCATTTCATCGGTCAATGAAGAAGAGTGATTAGCCTTATAAGCTTCTGAAACCTTGCTTGTAGGTGCATCTCTTGGGGCGGATTCAATAGCCTCGTCCTCCTCTGTCTCCAAATGAATCCATGATGTATGCAGCATCTTCTTGAGGGTGTTGACGAGAAACTGTAACTCATCTTCGGTATACCGTTGCAAGAAATGATGAACCCCAAGATCAATTTGATGATGCAGGCCCTGATGCAAACGATAAATCTCTTTTCCAAGCGTTGTGGTACGGAACAGAACTTCTTTTTTGTTATCCGGAAGTGACTCGGTTACGATGATGTTTTGAGACACGAGTCTTCTCGTAATCTTGGAGACTGTCCCTTTGGAGAAACCGAATTGCTTTGAAATGGTTATGCCGTTTACTGGCTCGAGTGTACCAATAGCATCCAGCACATGCAGCATCGTCACCGTCATTTCTTTGATTAGCTCTTCAACAGCCGAATTAGGACTATTTTGGATCAGCCACTGTTTTTCTTCATCTTCTTCTGCTTGGAATCTGATCTGTATATCTTTCACTGCTTCCAATACTTCTTGGATTAATTGATCTCTATTTTGATTTTCCGATGGGTTGATCATTCCATTTTCCTCCAACGATTGTTAGCTTAACACCAGTATATCAGGGTATGTTCGACAATTAAAGTTTCTTGGAAACAATATTGACAGCAGTAAGGGGTTGAATTATGATTGTTTCATAGGAAATTAAAAAGTTTCCAAGAAACATTAAACCGAATATGATATCTAATCCATTGCGATATGGGTGATCAGGAGGAGATTCAACTGACCCAACATTACGATATTGACGTACTCATCGCTGGAGCTGGCCCGACTGGCTCCGCTCTTGCAATCGACCTGCTACGACGCGGCCTTCATGTTCGACTGGCTGACAAATCCCCTCACGCCTTTCAAGGCTCCCGTGCCAAGGGAGTTCAACCAAGAACCCAGGAGGTTTTGGGAGACTTCGGCGTGCTGGAAGAGGCTCAGTCAGAGGGAAGTATTTACCCGCTTGCGGGTTTTCATATTGGACCGTTAACTGTGCCTTGGCGCATGCAGCAGCAAAATAAACCAACACCGAGCGATCCGTATCCAAACATTCTCCTGTTGGCGCAACACCGAACGGATGCCATCTTACATCGCCTGCTCAAACGTCTCGGCTTAACCATTGAATTTAACAACGGGTTGGAGCAATTCGAACAGAATGCCGATGGAGTGACGGTGACTCTCTCTTCCGGGGAGAAGGTGCGCAGCAGATATCTCGTCGGAGCAGATGGAGGTTCGAGCATCGTTCGCAAAGGGGCAGGTATCCGATTTATTGGAGAGACTACCGACTCTGACCGCACACTCATCGTGGACGGCTCGATCGACAAACTGTCTCGCAATAGGTGGCATATGTGGCCACGCACACGTGGCACGTTTGTCGGAGCCTGCCCGCTGCCACACTCCGACCAGTTCCAAGTCATGATCAGGCTGGCACCAGATGAAAAGCCTAACCTTGACGAAGCCTCACTGGCCGCTCAATTCCACAAACTCACAGGTTTGCGTCTCCACCACATCACTTGGAGTTCGGTGTTTCGTCCCAACGTTCGGCTGGCTGAGCACTATCGGTCTGGTCGCGTCTTCATTGCAGGCGATGCTGCTCATGTGCACACCCCGGCCGGAGCACAGGGTCTCAATACGGGTATACAGGACGCCTATAACCTCGGTTGGAAAATAGGGCAGGTCATTGCTGGGGCACCCGATCGTCTGCTTGACAGCTACGAGGCTGAGCGTCAACCGATTGCCGCTCGTGTCCTCAGCAAATCCAGCGAGCTGTACGCCAGTCTAGATAAAAATCGCCTGGCTAGCCTCAAGCGTGGAGACGAGGAGCGACAGCTTAGACTTTCGTACCATGGTGGGCCGCTCGCATCTAGCGAAGAATCGGCTACAAAAAACCTTCATGTAGGTGACCGGGCGCCAGATGCTCCTTGCACCGGTCCTAGTGGGGAACGTTGTCTGTTCGACATCTATCAAGGGCCTCACTTCACTTTGCTTGCCTTTGGCCCTAACGCTGCCAAGGTACTCCCCAAGTTGAACTGGCCAACCAGCGGTGCCGAATTACACTGCTACGTCGTTGGTACCGCACACGAATCCAATCAGAACGTCCTCCATGACTCCAGCGGCAAATTGACCCGTACCTACGGCATTACCAGCGACACGCTGGTCCTGATTCGCCCAGATGGTTACATCGGGAGCATCATCACGGCCGATTGGCAGACAAACTTCGACAACGTAGCCAGAATGTTGGCCCCGCCGCAAATCATCTGAGCCAACTCGAATTGAAGCTCATGCGAGACTATGAATGCTAGGGCAGCTAATGTATGAGGGCGTCATTACGGCCATAGATGTGGCTAAGCTAAACGCAAATAAAACCGGAAACGACCGCATTCAGGGTCTTTTCCGGTTTTATTTTATCTGTACTTTTTCCATTTTGAACTATGTACACTGCTCCATTCATCTTAATCCAATGTCCTCAAAACGATTGCCAATCGTCTCTGGGAAGGCCTGCTTAATGGCATCAATGGCACGCTGTTCCGTTTCCCCTGCTTGCTCAATCAGATGGATCACCCTTAACAGATGCCCTGGTTCCTTCGCATCCCATGCTGTTGAATCCTCAACCTTCTCCATCATCTGAGCATATAGGTCTGCGAGTAACGCATACTCCTGGACCACATGATTCATCTGAATGGACAAATGCTTAAGCTCTGCAACATAAGAAGCCATATCCTTTCTTGAATTAGCATAATAGCGCAAAACCATGGCAGCTTGATCTGTTTCATATGCACCAGATTGTAGGGCATCAGCAATGGCTGCATATGCAGCAGCTCCGCAGGCGTAATCCTGAGGTGGCAGCATGTAATCATGGGTCTCCCATTTGTACACAGCCTGAATTAATGATTCCTTGCACACTTCCCATATGTCTACGGTTGTATGGGATTCAAGCACCTGATAGTACCAGTATGGTGTACTGTTCCGACCAAAAGAATCATAGGGCAGACAAATGACTTCATTTTCTTGACTCTCACAAATGAACAGCATCTGCTCCCCATCATCATATCCAGCACAAATAACAAACTGATCATGCCACAGAATAGCGCCCACACCCCGGTCAATAGAAGCCTTGATATCCAGCAGGGCCTGCTTCTGATAGAGCGGAAAGGTCGGCTCGAACGAAAATCCCCCGTGTTGTCCGGTCGTGACGCCAATGAAATCAGAAGCTACAAAGTTCTCGGCCATCCAGTTGTATGCTGAGATCGATTCTGTCGTTAGACGCCGATCTACCACTAATCGAAACACACTTGCGGTCATACCCGCAATCATGTGACGCGGTAAATCCGTCCACTGCTTGTGCATCAGAATGCGATACATCGCATCGATGTACGAGCCTGCACCGCTCCAGGATCGTTGTTCATCTGCCAAATTCTCAGTCTGTGGAAAACGAATCAAATCCGGCAGTATTTTACTCCTCATCACCTTATCCTCCCTCCCCCTACCTTGCTGAATGTGCTCCCCACCGTGGTACAGTGTTGCGTTTACGATCAGGATACTTCGAGGAGATCAAACGAAAATAATCAACAGCCTGCTCTTCCAATGCTTTCGCTTCCAATAAAACCTGTGCCAGCTTCTCTGTGGCGTCTGCCTGCATAATCCTTCTGTTATGTTCCTGAATCATGCATCCCTTCATCTGTATAATCAATGCTCCAAGCTGTTCATAACATGCATAGGCTTGGTCCAGTTCGGGCCATATCCCCCGCACATCCTGCAAATACATCTGAATTTCAGTTCGGGACTGGCAATAGGATTCCAAAATATACACAGCACCCGATGCATCGTAATCTTCACCCCGAAGGGCTTGCACCCACACATCATAAGCCATTCTGCCCGAAATGATATTCCGATCAGGCAGTAGACGATAAGGGATATCCCAATCCTCAATTGCTAATCTCAATGATTCCAATAGCTTCTCTTGTTCAGGGATATGTACCTGGTCACCAAAGACCTGACAATACCAGAACCCGGTGAAGTTTAATCCGAAATTGTCATACAACAAAATCTGTGATTCCTTGCTCCAACCATCTTGCACATAAAAGATGCGATCACAGTCATCATACCCATGAATAACGCCAAATTCCGGAAGCCAGTAGATTACCCCGATGCCTGCATCCAGGCTACGTTTCACCCAATTCACCGCATCCCGCTGGTAATACCCAAATGTGGGATGACGTGTCCGTCCCCCATCCCAGATCGTGAATATCCCCAAGTTGTCGATCCCAGGGCGATGAGATTCTCCCCATTGACCATAGGCTGTAACCGACATGGGCAGTAGTCTGCGATGCACTGAAAGTTTGAATGCCATACCTGTATACCCAGCGAGCACATACTTGGAACCCTGAAACAGACCCGCATGGGTCAATATAGCGTGTAGGCTATCCACATATGATTTGGACTCCCGCTTCATGATCAGGTTGTCTAACACAACTTCAGTCAAAAAAAATCCCCTCTCCATGGTTGTTCTAATTCACGTTTGCCTTGCGCTTATGGCAAGCCTGTCGATTATTCCTTCAGCACTTTGCTGAAACTTTCGTCTAAGCCACATTGGAGACAACAGTTCCTCCCACTCGCTAATGAACAAATGCTGTAGGAAAGCATCCGTATCATAAAATTCAATCCAGTGAACCTGACCTTGCTTCTCTCGAATCCGATATCCATGCCACAGCTCTGTTTGCCGCACTTCTCTCAGTCTTATCTCAGCGACAAACGGTTTACGGACAGGCAGCGCCTCTTCCCATGAACCCAGCAACCCGTCTGTCTGACACTGAAACGTCTCGTTCGTCATCTGCACATGAATCATGCCCTCCAGCCGGATGGCCGTTTGCTGTAAAGGGTCCATTTCATAACCAACCACGTAATCTGCGTTGAACTGGGACAGCATCTTCAATGGACACCAGGTAAATTGCCGTTCTCCGGCATGATCTCTGTAATGGATATGTACTTTGCGGGATTCGGTAATCGCATGGGACAAAATCTCAAAGAACTGAAGCTGCTGCGGATCTGCTTTAAACACCGGAAGCTGACTGCTTCCTGTCTGCTGTTCCTCGAGCGTAAAACGCTCCAGTAAATGCGCCACACGCTTTACCGCATCTGATTGATCATAATTGTAATGCCGATAACGATGCGCCAGATACTTAAGCACCCGCTGTTCTTCTTCCGTCATATATAAATGGGGCAGCCGGTAGGTCTGATCCTCGTAACAATACCCCCGATATTTTGCGATATACACCAGAGGGGCACGCAGAGAAATCGTCATATATTCAATATCACGCTGGGCCTGGCGCCGGGATATTTCAAATTCACGTGCAAGCCAGCTGCTGTTCGGAAAACGTCCACTCCGAATCTGCTCGTCAAACCAGTGAATACGATGCATATTACTCATTTCCCCGCCCCCTGGCTCATTCCGTATTTCGTAATTATATTATACCAAAAGACATGGCCCGTTCCGAAGAACAGGCCTGTTATGTTATACGGTTGCCTTATCCACTCTGGACTGCACAGCTTTGGAACATTTCTTGCATACTTTCAGACTCGTACCATCTGTTTTCGTTTGCGAATACAACAATTTAATCCGGGTGCTGCTGCACACCGGGCAAGTTCCTCTTCCTCGGGATGGTAGATTCCACAGGACGCGTCCTCTTTTTGTTTTTGCCAACGTTTGTGAACCTCTTTTCGATATGGTTTGTGTGTTTCCCCGTTATTATAGAGGAAGTGGTACGACATAGAATGTCGCAGCAGTATGGAACATGCCAAACATAAAAAATGTCCCCTCTTCAACTTGAAGAAAGGACATTTTTTAGGATTCATGTATTTCAGACTGAGCTGCCGCTTGTAACAACGGATGCAACAGACCAGGAAAACGCACTTCCAGATCCTCGGATCTTAGCGTCAGGAAATGCTGTGTACCTTGCACTCTCACCCGAATGACTCCGGCTTCTCGCAGGGTCCGAATATGATGTGACATCGTGGATTTCACAACAGGTGCACGAAAATGACTGCAGGGCTGCTCACCATTTCTGGCTGCTTCTGTTACGATCCCAAGACGAATGGGATCACTTAAAGCGTACAATACGGAAGAAAGTTCAATATCCTCCACTTGAGGATGGTGCAAAATTTTCATCGTTGTAGTCTCCTTTTTTTCAGACTATCCATTGTATTTTAGCACAGTTCCATGATATATTTCTAATGTTCGATACCAATCGAACTTACAAATCTATTTCGTTTATGTATCCCCTGCTGTCAGGCATGGGATTCACTCTATACCACATTTTGCAAATGTTACACACCGTTTCTGAAATGTTGCGAAATACACATCAATCTAGGAGGTTTTTATGAACAACACCGCAACTGCATCATCTGGGGAACGGACAGCAGGAATACAGGAAGGGTTAATCGTAAGTCTGCTTGGCTTCACGGTTGTGCTTGTCGTTATGAATACGATGATGTTCAATCTGGCCCTGCCCAAAATTGCAGCTGAATTTATGCTCTCATCTGTCTCTTCTTCCTGGATTGTCACCGGTTATTCTATCGTTTTTGCCATTTCCTCGATCACGTTCTCACGTCTATCGGATTTTATTCCGATTCGCACCCTGTTTACGACCGGTCTTACACTGCTTGGTGCGGCATCCGTTCTTGGTTTCTTCAGTAACCATTTTATCCTTCTGCTCATTGCACGTCTGATTCAGGCTGCGGGTGCAGCTTCTGTACCAGGGCTAGCTATCGTTCTTATTACTCGTTACATTCCAAGTGACCGCCGGGGTAAATCCATGGCTGTTGTCATGTCGGCCAGTTCACTGGGTCTTGGACTCGGGCCTGTGATCGGCGGCAGTATTACACAGTTTCTCGGATGGCATGATCTGTTCATCGTTACCGGACTAACCTTGTTTCTGATCCCTGTATTTTTCAAATTGCTTCCAAGTGAGATGCCGCAAAAGGGTTCATTCGACTTGCTCGGCGCACTGTTACTGGCGATCGGAACAACTGGCGTTCTGCTATTCCTGACTTCGCGTGAATGGATAACCCTCGTTATTGGTGCGGCTGCACTGGTTCTGTTCTGGTTACGAATTCGCCGTGCGGCTGATCCCTTTGTCCAACCGGCCCTGTTCAAAAACAAAAAATATATGATGCTCAGCTCCCTGGGGATTGTATCGTACATTAACAACTTCTCGACGCTGTTCCTGCTGCCGCAAATTCTGGCACATCTGTATGGCCTGACTCCGGCCCAGTCAGGGCTTGTCATCTTTCCGGGTGCAATCGTGTCCATGCTGTTATCCAATCGGATTGGCCGCATGATTGACCGACACGGCAATACTCAACTGCTCAAGTTCGCACCATGGTTGCTGCTCGCTGCTGCCGGACTGTTTGCTCTTTTTGCAGACGACAGCATCTATGCCATTATGGCCGTATACATTCTGCTTAGCGTAGGCTTCTCTGCACTAACAACGAGTGTATCCAATGAGTTGTCGGGCAATCTGACGATGGATCAGGTTGGTGCTGGCATGGGACTGTTCCAGCTCAGCCAGTTCTTCAGCGGTGCATTTAGTGTTGCGGTAACCGGCGTGGCATTGACAGCCATGCAGCAATTGCCATTAGCCTCGGCGTACACCAACATTTTCTGGGGTATGACCGTAGTTGCTCTGGCATCCATTATTTTCTCCCAGGTGTATCTGAGAATGCAGTCACGGAAGAAAACCGTCGCTTCACACTAAACAGGTTTCAAAGGATCTTACTTTTAATAGACTCTTCATACAAAAAAGCGAGGGATTGGACCGATAGAGTCTGATCTCTCGCTTTTTCTGTTTGTTATTAGACTTAAAGAAATCAATAAATATTACTTTATCTCTGTTATTCTTATATTATAACCAGATCGTATATATATTTTGAAAATGATAAAACCAAGGGGATGTCTACTCACATATGAAGCTTCAAAAGTTTAATTCACTATTTCGTATCCCTACATACCGGCTGTTTCTCGTTTGTATGTTATTGCAAGGCATGGCGATTTCAATCAGCGCTCCCTTTCTGGCGGTCTACTTTACAACCCGTCTCGAAGTATCCATCGCTACATTCGGATTATTCACTGCAGTAACACTTATGGCGGGTGTGTTGTTCAGTACCTGGATCGCCAGACGATCGGATCAACCCGGGGCTCGCAAAAAAATTCTGGTGTCTGCCATGATTTGCAATGCTCTTGCTTTTGCCGGGTATCTGTGGATTCACGACTTCACTTTATTATTCATCTATATGACGGTGCTGACTGCACTCGGATCTCCCGCCATGCCACAATTGTTTGCAGCTGCAAGAGAAGCGGTCAATACCGCAACGAACGTCGATCATGCTGTAGCCAATTCAACCCTGCGCTCCGCGTTTTCACTGGGGTTTATTACGGGACCTTTACTCGGGACTTTACTGATTGCATATATTGGGTACACCGGCATCTTCAGTTCAACGTGTATTATTTTTTTGATCAATGCGTTATTATTTTTCTTTCTCTTACAAAAGGCTCCCGAGCCTTCTACCCTCCGTGCATCAACAGGTGGCATACATATGAAATTGCATCAGGATGCAAGAATCTATATGCCTTTTCTCATTACTACACTCCTGTATATGGCACATTGGATGAACAATCTGAATGCATCACTGTTCATTATTCACCATCTGGGCGGGGGAACCCGGGAAGTTGGCTGGATCTCCAGTCTATGCGCGGGGCTTGAAATTCCGATTATGTTAGGCTTGGGTCTGCTCGCTTCAAGATATCCCAACCGCACACTCATGTTATGGGGCGCTCTGATGGGTGCCGCTTATTATGTAATAGTATTGTTCTCCACGGAACTGTGGCACTTGCTGGCCGGACAACTTTTGCTCGCATTCTTTGTCGCCGTCATCTCTGCTATCGGGATCAGTTACATGCAGGATCTGCTTCCGTCCATGCCCGGCTATGCGTCAACACTCTATTCCAATGCCTCCACGTTGGGAAGATTATTTGGCAGCTTGGTGGGGGGATGGACAGCCGGAGCGTGGGGGTATCGGAATGCTTATTGGGTGTGTCTGATGCTCGTTCTGCTTTCGTTAGGCATGCTTGTTATCACTCAACAATTGTCAAAAGAAAAGCGTCAGACCCTTTCACTCTAATCAGATCCTCGGAAGCAAGCCTGAGTAAAAGTAAAAGCTTGAACATACCAAAGCCCCAAGGACGCAGCTATAGCGCTCTTGGGGCTTTGGTTATCATCGTTGTAATCTTCTTTATATGAATAAGAGAACACTATTCAAACAGATCCAGACGTAGACGCTTCAGGCTGGTATGCTGGATGAGCCATTGACCATCGATTTTGACAAACGTCTCATGATAGTGTCCAAATCCGTGAAAGGATTTATTGTCATTGCCTTCAGGGAACGTCACCCAATCTTCCATTGGAGAGATGACTTTGGCTTCATTCTCGGATACAAATTCAACTTCGGCGCTATGTACGTGATGCACAGTTACGGCTACATCCACCAAATCGCGGAATATTTGAACGATGGTGTCACGGCCGGTTAATACCGGGATTGGATTGCCTTCTGTACTGAAATCAGCTACGGCATCCGGAGCGAACACTTCACCTAATGTATCCCACTGCTTCGTATCAATATAACGGCAATAACGCGCTTTTGTGTTCCGAATGTTTTCCAGTGCAAGCAGTTGTTCCAGTTCTGTGATGGTTGATTGGCTCATGTGTTGTCCCTCCAGAAATCTAAGATGTAAGCAAATATGTATTAACAACTTCCTTCCTTATTGTACCATTCCGCTCATATTCGGTACAATCTCTTCAATCCTCATCACAGTACAGCAAAAAAAATCCTTCCAACTCCCTTAAACAGGGAAGAGAAGGATTTGAAATTCGCGCTTCATCGGGCGCAGCGAGAGGCAACTGGACCTCTGATTTAGGTTATAAAGAATGTGCAGCTTTCATCTGGGCAGCCAGCTCAGACATTTTTTTATTGTGCAAATAGCTCTCCATCTCTTCTTCCGCACGAACCATCACCTGCTGAATCAGGCAGCCTTCATTATGATCCTGCGAGCATTCGAACAGGGAAGCCTGTCCTTCAATGGCATGGATAATCTCCAGAAATGAAGGGTCCGGATTCTTCCGGCTAAGCCGATAGCCACCATTGGCACCCGAAGTTGATTCGATCATGCCGGCTTTGACCAGCTTGGTCAATATTTTAGATAAGTAGGTTGGAGATACTTTCTGCATCTCAGCTAACTGATGTACACTGACCAGTTGTTCCGGTTCGGTCGCAACCAGGAAAAGCATGGTATGCAGGGCATAGTTTGTAGCTTTCGAATATTTCATGAGGGCACCTCATTATATACGGATTTAATTTATCTATAATAGACTTGATTGAACGCTCTGTCAAACGTCGTAAGTTCCCGCATAATCAAATAAATGAACATCATTACATCTAAATGTGGTAAAGCCCGCGATATTCCGTTGGAGTCATGCCTTCATGGGCCAAGAACTGGCGGTTAAAATAACTGGCATTGGGATACCCCGCCTCATCTGCGATCTGTCCAATGTTGGCCGTAGGCCGTTCCAGCAGCCACTGCTTTGCCATCTGTAACCGCGAACGGGTTATAAATTCCATCGGGGTCATCTCCACAGCACTCTTAAACATTTTGCAAAAGTAATACGAACTCACACCCGCCATATCCGCCCAATCCTGTAACAAAAACGGTTGGCATGCCTCCTGCTGCATCTGTGGAAGCAGTGCAAGGATACGACTCTCAGCCTTGCTTGTGCGTGTGCTTTTCAGTGGAACCGCATGCTGTACGAACTCGGCCAGCACAGCGTAGGTCAGGGTAGATAGTTGGGCAGGACGCAGCATCCGGTTCTGCTCGGCTTCATTTAGTAGAGCCATATGTGCTTCTTCCCATGGAGCCTGCTGCCGCAGCGTCCACAACAGATTGCGATGCAACCCCCGCTCAATCATATAATCATGCAGACGTTCACCGTAAAAATGAACCCATCGCACATCCCATGGATCATCCTCACTACTGTAGTAATGCTGCCGCTGCTGCGGGAAATACAGTACAGCCTGACCCGCACGAAGCTCATGCACTACCCCATCCACTTCCACGTACCCCTTGCCCGCAGCAACATAGTGGATATTGAAGTTGTTCAGTGCGCCAGCCTCCCGTAATACAGTGTGCTCGGGGTGGTCGACATAAAGTCCAACGGATTCTGGATAACAAAAATACGGAATATCCTGTAGGGTTAGCAATACAGTCTGTCTCATCATAGCCTATTCTCTTTTCTCAACAATATTGTGTTAACTCATTTCAATATATTATCATTTTCATTCATTCATCTATTACTTATAATCACAATATACATTCATTCATAGGAGGAAACAACAAATGAATTCAGATCGAAAATTGCGCTGGGGAATTATTGGTAGCGCTAGCATTGCCGTGCGATCCGTTATTCCAGGTTTGCAGCAATCCGAGTTGAATGAAGTAACCGCCATTGCCAGCCGGGATGAAGAAAAAGCGAAACAAACCGCTGACCAACTCGGCATTTCTCAAGCCTATGGCAGCTATGAAGCTTTACTTGCTGACGATTCCATTGATGCGGTCTACATTCCGCTTCCGAACCATCTGCACCGGGAATGGACACTCCGTGCCGCAGAAGCCGGTAAACATATTTTGTGTGAGAAGCCACTGGCACTGACGGAGCAGGAAGCTCAGGAGATGGTGCAAGCCTGCGAAGACGCTGGTGTGCATCTCGCTGAGGCTCTCATGTACCGACACCATCCACGTTATGATCAAATTAAAGATATTATCGCCAGCGGAGAAATTGGTGAGATCCGCGGCATTCATAGTACATTTTCGTTCAACAGTTCCGGTGCGACAGGTAATGTTCGCTTCCGGCGTGATTGGGGCGGCGGTTCACTGTATGATATCGGCTGTTATTCCATCAGTGCAGCACGCTTGCTGCTTGGCCAAGAGCCATCCGCGGCAACCGTCATTGGCATGTTCTCCCCTGAGCATGGTCATGTGGATATGATGGCTTCCGGCCTGCTTGAGTTTGACAATCATATTGGCGTAACCTTTGACAGCAGCATGTGGGCAGCCTTCCGCAACACACTGGAAGTGCTTGGATCAGATGGCATCATCGAGGTTCCTTCTGCTTATATCAGCAATCCGGACCGGGGCTCCAACTTCTTCGTAACTGTTGACGGTGAGCGTAAGGAGATTGAAGTTCCACAGGTGAATCACTACTCCCTCCAGGGAGACGACATGGCACGAGCTGTACTTCAAGGTAAAGCTCTGCGCTTCGCTCCATCCGATGCTGTAGCCAATATGAAAGTACTCGAAGCTTGTCTTCGTTCAGCAGAAGAACGTACACGAATTACACTATAAAAAGAGAGGATGAACTGAATTATGGAATACATTGAAATTGCTGGTGCAGGCAAACCTATCTCCCGATTAATTAAAGGAACCGATTATTTCTACCATGATGCCTATGAAAAAGCAGCTACGAACATGGATGCATTCCTGGCGATTGGCGGTAATACCGTTGACTCCGCGCATATTTATTGTGGCGGGCAGAGTGAAGAAGTGCTCGGACGTTATATGCAGGAACGGGGTAACCGTAACGAGATCGTTATTTTGACCAAAGGTGCGCATCATGACCAGAACGGCCCACGCGTTAACGCTGATGCTATCCGCAGCGACCTTCTTACCAGTCTGGAACGGTTGCAAACGGAACATGTGGAGCTATATGCCCTGCATCGGGACGATCCCAACATTCCGGTTGGCGTAATTCTCGAAGCGTTGAATGAACATATTGAATCCGGCAAAATCGGCGCGATTGGCGCCTCCAACTGGACCTGGCAGCGGCTGGAGGAAGCTAACGCTTATGCTGCAGCTAACGGTCTGAAAGGTTTCACATTCAGCAGTCCTAACCTCAGTCTTGCCAAAGCAAACGAACCGTTCTGGGCAGGATGTGTATCGGCAGACGAAGAAACGTTGGCATGGCATGAGCGCACCAAGCTTCCATTGCTGTCTTGGTCATCCCAGGCTCGCGGCTTCTTTACCGGACGATTCACACCTGAAGTGCGGGATAATGAAGATCTTGTTCGTGTATTTTACAGTGACGGCAACTGGGAACGTTTGCACCGGGCGGAACAATTGGCAGCGTCGAAAAATACCACGCCAATTCAGATTGCACTTGCTTATGTATTGAACCAACCCTTCCCGACATGTGCGCTGATTGGCGCTCAAAATCGGGCGGAACTGCTCTCCTGTGACGAAGGTTCTCGCATCACATTAACCCGTGAGGAACTGGATTGGCTGGACCTGGGCAGTCATGTGAAGCCAAGCGTTTAAATTTAAATATGCTTTGTGACCCAACCTTAAAGGTTAAGGGGCTGACTTATCCGCAATGTCGCGGTGGTCAGTCCCTTTTGAGATTCCAACTATCGGTTTAACATCATTACGTATTCAAGCCATCCTGGTTGTCATGAGAAAAGTAATAAAAAGAGACTACCCGCCAGAAATATTTCTCTGGAGGTAACCCCTTTTTAATATTAGATAGTCAAACGAATTAAAGTAATGACGATGATATCGTTACGATTACAGCTTCACGATCTGACCCGTTTTTTCGGATTCGAATGCTGCCAGAATCACTTGCAGGGAACGCAGACCTTCTTCACCGGAAATGCTTGGCGGTGTTTGCGTTACAATCGACTCTACAAATGCGTCAATAACGCCGCTCGGTACTTGTTTCTCGTTGGTAGCCATTGCGCCAACTTTGTATGTTTCAACCGTACCGTTAGTCAGCTCAACAATAACCTCGTCGCCTTCTACCGTTCCGATCTTCATCACACCATTTTCACACCACAGAACCGTACTGTTATCTCCTGCTCTGTATTGTGTCCAGCTCGCTACCAGCGTACCGATTGCACCGCTCTTCATACGAAGCAAGCATGTCGCGTTATCGTCAACTTTGGTGTTTTCCTTGTGCAATGTGCTGATAAAACCAGCAACTTCGGATACTTCGTCATTCAACAAATAACGAATAAAGTCCGATTTGTGCACGCCCAGGTCACCCATGGCACCCATAATCGCTTCTTCTTTGCGGAAGAACCAGCTTTCTGCACCGTCTACGCTCCAGCCTTCCGGACCCGGATGACCAAAGGAAGTACGGAAATTCAGGACTTTGCCAAGTTTGCCGGAGTCCAAGATTTCTTTGGCTTTCACGTGTGGAGGCATCAAGCGCTGGTTGTGTCCAACCATCAGATACACACCGTTTTTCTTGGCAGCTTCAATCATTTGCTCGCCTTCTTCGGTTGTAACCGCCATCGGTTTTTCCACCAGTACATGTTTACCGGCATTTGCAGCAGCAATGGCCATCGAGGCATGCAGATAGTTCGGCGTACAAACGCTGACTGCATCCACTTCTTCGTTTGCAAGCAATTCTTCGTAGCTGGAGTAAGCTTTACCGCCGTAAGTTTCGGCCATCTTCTCCGCACGCTCCACGATCGGATCGGCAAATGCGACAAGTTCTACGTTCTCATTGGCAGCATACTCTGGAATATGTCTGCGCTCGGCAATAGCACCACAGCCGAATACAGCAACTTTAATTTTACTCATGTATAAATGTCTCCTTTGACAATTAAATTAGAATTGGTTCAAGTAATTTTGCTTCAACCAGTTGTGGCTGTTGGCTACGCTTTCAAGCGGTGGATTCTGGCAAACGTCCTGTTCCACGATCAGCCATTCTACACCTGCACTTGTAGCCGCTTCAATGACAGCTGGCAGATTAACGGAACCTTGTCCCAGTTCCAATGTCTTCATCTGGCCCTGTTCATCTTTGCTGAAGTCTTTCAAGTGAAGCAACGGCAGACGGCCTGCATATTTGTTGATATACTCAATCGGATTTTGTCCGGCAAATTGTACCCAACATACGTCCATTTCCACTTGAACCGCTTCAGGTGTCGTTTGAGCAAACATCGCATCAAAGGCATTTTCGTCGCCAACCTGACCGTGGAATTCAAAATCATGGTTATGATAACCGAAGATCAGACCTTGTTTAGTCGCTTCAGCACCATATTGCTGCAATTCGTTGAACAGTTTGGTCCAGCCTTCTGCATTCTCTGGACGATCTTCAGGCATCAGGTAAGGGCAGATCATATATTGAGCCCCAATCGTTTTGAGGTAATCGATTTGTTGTTGCAAATCTTCACGCATGGCATGCAATGAAACGTGGCTGCTAAAACCTTTTAGTCCAAGCTCATCCAATAGCGCTTTCATTTCTTCGGCAGGAATGTCACCATATCCGGCGAATTCAACACCTTCATAACCAAGCTCTGCTACTTTGCGCAACGTTCCACGGAAATCTGCTGCAGTTTCATCACGGAGTGTAAACAATTGCAAACCAATATTAAGTTTTTTCATAATAGATGCACCTCTGCTCTCAAATTTGCTTTCATTGCTCTATCTGGTATCATCCTAACGCAAAACAGGCTAGAATGAACATATACAATATCGTCAGAACATGAACTATCTGATCAAATTTTTAAATTTGGAGGATACATCATTTGGAAACCTCAGTGCTGATCTGTGATTACTCATATCATTACAAGGCGTTCAACCATAATATGAAGGGCGAGTTGCAGACTTATCTGTTCCGTCTGCAAACTGAAGGTTCTTGCAAGGTATATGTGCAGGATGAAGAATTTAAGATGACTGGCGGGGATTTACTGCTGCTCAAACCCGGGGACGATTATCACCTTGTGGTAGAAGAGCCTCACAAGGAGGGCAGGTTGTCCAGCGGAGACTATTACTTGTTCTGTGAAGGGGAATGGATTGATAGCTGGTGGAAGCGTCACCATCGATCCACGGTGAGCCACATCGGACTGGATGATAAATTGATCAGCCTCTGGCGCAATATGCTCCTGGAGAAACGGCGTGGACCGCTGGAGGAAAATATAGAACTGAGTGATGCACTGCTGCGCGGTTTGTGCCTGTATATCGATCGGGCCATCAAGGAGAATATCCAGACGGATCGTTCTGTGTCCTCGACACTGAAGCTGAAACGATTCATTGAAGAACATGCTACTGTCACATTTAAACTCGAAGAAGCCGCCCGCTACGCAGGACTTAGCCTGTCTCGTGCAGTTCGATTGTTTAAGGAGCACTATGGACAAACGATGATTCAGTATGCAATTGAGATTCGGCTGAACGCTGCCTTAGAGCGTATGAAGTACAGCGATATGACCTTGGAGCATATTGCCGAAACATGCGGCTTTGCAAGCTATTCCTATTTTCATCGGGTATTCCGATCCCATTTTGGAATGTCCCCGGCTGAATATCTCAAATCCCAGGCCCATCAATCCATCGATTTGGAGCATGTCTAGGTGCCATTGAATTTCAAATTCTCTCCTTATTTCAGGATGAAAGCAGCTGATTTTCAATCGGCTGCTTTCTTTTTCCGAAACTTCTTCCCAAAACCTCTTTCACTTCCCATGACTTCATGGGAACAAACCTGTATAGTTAAAATATAGTATTCTTACAATTTCATACATAGGTTAGTCTTATACTCTACCACTCTACTATCTGGAGCGATTTAACATGAATTCTAAACGTAAAATTCTCATTATCGAGGATGAGCACGATATCTCGCGTATTCTACGAGACTACTTGACGAAGAATCAGTATGAAGCGGCAGTAGCCGGTAATGGCCAGGACGGCCTGCAGATGATGGAAATGTTGCAGCCGGATTATATCATTCTGGACATCATGCTTCCGGATATGGATGGCATTGATGTATGCCGCGAAATTCGGAGACGAAATAACATCCCCATTCTCATTCTGAGTGCGAGGGGAAGTGATACGGATAAGGTGCTCGGGCTTGGATTCGGGGCGGATGACTATATGACCAAACCATTCTCCCTAAGCGAGTTACTCGCCCGCATCAATGCTCATTTCAGACGATATGATAGTGTGAGCACAGAACAAGATCACACCCATATACTGCGTCTGGGTAACCTCCAAATTGACAAGAAAGCCTATAAGGTCACCGTCGACGGGAATGAGGTTTCTCTCTCCGCTAAGGAGTTTGAATTGCTGTTTCATCTGGCAAATCACAAAAATCAGGTTTTTTCCAAATCCCAATTGCTTGATGCGATCTGGGGATATGCCGCCTACGGCGATGAGAATACCGTTACTGTGTACATACGCAGATTAAGAGAGAAAATTGAGGCAGACCCTTCCCATCCTTCTGTTCTGAAGACGGTGTGGGGCGTCGGATACAAATTCAATTATGAATAAGCAGGAATGGAGACCACTACATGTCATTATCCACCTGGACCAAACGCTGGCTCAAAACTTCATTGACTCTCCTAGTTATTCTGATTGGATGCAGCCTTGTCTTCTTTCTTAATTTGCTCATTGGAAGACACTCAGGTGAGACAAATCTGGCCATAAATCAGGTTCGTCTCAGGGTTAACCCGATTCTGCTTCAACTGGAGCAAAACCATGAACGATTAAATGAGCCGGATCTTCGAGATCAACTGCGCTTCATCGCTGATAAAAGCGGCCTTGACTTCGACTATGTCGGATTGGACGGAATGGTGATACTGTCCTCCTCTCCTTCCTCCGAGGGAACACAGATCAATTTGCGATCTGCTTTGCATTATGATCTGAATCATGCATTGGTGGCCATGGACGGAAGCCAGTCGCTGAACCTTGCCTTCCCTGTGATGGATGGACCGGGTGGCGGGCAGATTGGCAATGCCATTTTTACGATTCCACAATCACTTGTCATCGTCCAAAAGTCCTCTACATTCACTTTTTTCGTTCTGGGAACCCTGGTTATCATCTCTATCCTCCTAGGATTCCTCCTCATATTCATGAAGCGTAAGATCAGAAAACGGATGTTGTCCCCCATCCATCAGTTGAAACAACATGCGGAATCCATTCTCAAAGGGCAGTATAATGACCAGATTCAGTATAACCGGATGGATGAGATGGGCGAACTTTATGCCATGCTGGATTTGATGCGCACGGAAATCATGCATTTGAGTGAGCAGCGTATTAGACAAGAAAAAGCACAAAAAGAACTGATTACGAATATATCCCATGAACTCAAAACCCCGATTACAACGGTAAAAGCATACATAGAAGCCATTCTTGAAGGACTGTGCTCTGATGAGGAGACGCTGAAGGAATATATGGAGATCATGCGTACACATACAGACAAAACAGCCCGTCTTGTCGAGGACCTGCTTGTTCATGCATTACAGGAGCTGGGGCAGATTTCTGTGGAGCCGCGTGAGGTTTACAGTCGATCCGCATTTGAAACGATGTTGAACCCTATTGGACATATCGTACGAATGAACAGTCTGATATATGAGGAGCCGGAGCACATTCCCAATGTTCTTATCCGAATGGACCCTATACGAATTGAACAGGTTCTGTCCAATCTGGTTTCCAATGCGCTTAAACATACCGTCCCGGGAGATTCTATTCGGATTAACGCGGAACTTGATTTAGGTAAATTGAGGATTAGTATCGCCGATTCAGGGCAGGGAATCCGAGCTCAAGATATGCCTTTTGTATTTGAACGATATTTCAGGGGAAATGCCTCACCTTCCGCAAGGAATATACATGAAGGTACCGGTCTCGGTTTGTCCATCTGCAAAAGTATAATCGAAGCCCATGGAGGACATATTTCCTTTTCCAGCAAAGAGGGTCAGGGCACCCTGTTTCAGTTTACTCTTCCAATCTGCTGAGCATAGAAGTTCATTTCCAACCTTCTTTTCATCTCAATCCATTTACCAATAGGGCTGTAATACTTTATTCATAATTTGATAAGTCTTTCTCAACATCCCCCTATTAGAATGAATCGTATACTGTCATGGGGAGTGATCTGCTTGACCAAAACATCCATTATCCGCGCTCAAAACTTATGCAAGACATATAATACTGGAAGCGAACAATATCATGCCATACGCAATGTTGATCTTGATATTTATGAAGGGGATTTCACCGTCATCATGGGTAATTCCGGATCAGGCAAATCAACGCTGCTCTATCTGTTAAGCGGACTGGACCAAGTAACAGCCGGCGAGGTTTATTTTCAGGATCAGCGTATTGACGCCTATAGTGAGCGGGAAATGTCCGAATTCCGTACTCGTAGAATCGGCTACATCTACCAAAGTATCAATCTGGTGCCCGATCTTTCCATCCAGGATAACATCGCTTTGCCAGGTTACATTGCCGGAAGCAAAAAAAGTGAGGTCAAGGCACGTTCCACCCACCTCATGAAGGCAATGGATATCGATGGACAGAATAGCCGTCTCCCCTCCCAAACCTCGGGTGGCCAGCAGCAACGAGCAGCTATTGCACGTGCGCTGATCAATTCACCAGACATCATCTTTGCAGATGAACCCACGGGAAGCCTCAACTATGAGCACGGGAAAGCCGTGCTGGATATCCTGACCGATATCAACCGAAAGGGACAGTCTGTTGTGATGGTTACGCATGATATCAAGGCAGCCTGCCGGGCGGATCGTCTGATCTTTATCCGGGATGGCAAGGTTGGAGGTATTCTCGAGTTTGACAAATATGACGAACACCAGATCCAAGATCGGGAATCGATGGTCTTCGCGTTTGTGTCGGGAAAGGAGTAATTTATGGCTGCTATGTTGAAACTGAGCCTTTCCTACCTGAGCAAAAATAAGACACAGAATCTGTTTATCACCTTGCTCATTTTGCTATCTACACTACTGGTATCTACTGCGGTTATTATTCTGGCCAACACGGGCAATCTGTTCAACGAAATGCACACCCGGACCAACGGGTCCCATCAAATATTGACGTTTGATAAAGGACTGAATGACCCTAAAGCCGTCTATGACTGGTGGGCTGAACAGGATGGAGTTGAGGTTTCACCTTTGCTCACGTATCGTACCTTATCCGGAATCGCCTTCAAAGGCATGGACATTCCCAACCTTTATCTGTACATGATGAATACCCCTCAGCCGCCCTGGGCCGTCGATGAACTGATCTTTTCGAGTGGTGCGCAGAGTTCGGCTCCCGAACAAGGGAGCGTATGGATTCCCACTTCAATGGCGAATGCCTATGATATAGCCGTAGGAGATACCGTTAATTTCAAAACAGGGTCCTCCGCGCTTGATCTTCGGGTATCCGCGATTGTAGTCGATGTACCTTACGGTGCACCATTCACCAATGCGGCAAGGATCTGGATGAACAGTACAGACTACCAGAATGACTTCCAGGCACTCGCAGGAAAAGATAATTATATGATGGGTATCCATTTTGATGATTATCGAACCAACTCCAGCTATTGGGATCGTTACAACAGTGAGACCCATACCCCTTTCTTGGAAACCAAGATGGAGTTTGAGAGTATCTCTTCCTTCTATCTGATTATCAATCAGATTATTGGATTCATTATGATTTTCCTGGGTGCTGTCATGATGGTTATCGCTCTCATCACCATTGGATTTACCATTTCGGATGCCATTCTGGCCAACTACAAAACAATAGGGATTCTGAAATCACTGGGATTGACCTCCGGGAGAACAATCGGTACCTATGTTATTCAATATGCTTTGCTGTCCATCATTGCCGTTATTCCAGGACTGGCGCTGAGCGTGTTTGTATCCAAATTCATTATCAACATTTCTGTGTCTTCTCTGCGAACTGGCAATGGAGATGTACCGATGGAAGGCATCGGAGCAGCCATGTTAGTCGGCATACTGCTGTTTGCGCTGGTAATATTATTCGTTGTGTTATACGCCAAAAAGGCGCGCAGTATCGAGCCTGTTCAAGCCATCCGCTACGGTATGTCGGAAACAGAAAATACCCGCTTGGCCCGACGAATGAATTCGCCTCTAGCCAACCGGGTTGGATTTGCCAGGCTGCCAGTAGCCGCCGTCATTGGCATTCGAAATCTGATCAAGAATACCAAGAGCTCTGTTCTGATGCTGCTGTTAACCACGATGGCTGCCTCTGTGCTTGTCCTTGGATATGTTGTACTGACGAGCATTACCGGAATTTATCAGACGGCGGCCAAATGGGGTTATGACAATGCTAATATTGCCGCCGTCGTGGTGAACAAATCTACCTTCCCCAAGGATGAGTTAAAGCAGGTGCTGGAAAAGGACCCTCGCATCAAAAATGTGGGCTGGCAAGGGAACATCACAGGGGTCGTCAGTCCCGAGTCATCAGCGAAAATGGCCGGCCAATCCACCAGTCTCTACCTGAGTGTACTTGATGGGAATTACAAAGAGCTTGGATTCGAAACATTGAGAGGTACCAATCCTGAACGTGAAAATGAAATTTCGATTGGTGTAGGTGTTGCACGCATGTTGAACAAGGATTTGGGCGACCTGATCGACCTTTATATCGAGGGTGAACAGCGTACGTTCATGATCACAGGCGTCTACCAGGCTATCTCCAACCTGTCTGTATCTGGGCGTATTACCGTTGATGCTGTGCGAAGTGTGAACCCCAATTATGAGGATGTCAATGTAGCCTTTATCAATGTCAATGATCCATCGCAGGCAGAGACCATTGCGCAGCAGTTAAACGAACAATTCAAAGACTCTGCTTCCATCGTCACGCAGAAAACCCTGCTTGATTCCGTATATGCTGAAGCTGCAAGCATTTTCGTTTACCCCATGGCTCTCATCGGTCTGTTGTTTATTCTCGTTACGTTCATCATCATTTTTAGTACCTGCCGAATCAGTATTCGTAAAGAAAGCAAAACCTACGGTATTTACAAGTCCATAGGCATGACTTCTAGAAGAATTCGATTGTCCGTTGCCATGGGCGTTGCAGCTATATCCACCATCGGCGCAGTACTTGGAGTCGTTGTCGGTGTGTACGTGCTGCCGCGTCTGCTTGAAAAAGTCCTATCGGGATACGGGATTGTACAGATTCCCCTTATCCTGAATTGGGGAGGAATCATATTATTTGCCTGCTTGAGTATTCTTGCCGCAGCTCTTGGCTCCTGGGTATCCTCGAGAGTGATCCGAGATGCATCCCCACGTATCCTGGTCGTTGAATAACACATGAACATATGAAGGATGAAGGAGACAAGAACATGCGAAGAGTATACAAAAAGCTTCTGGTTGCCCTGAGTTCAGTCAGTCTGTTGGCTGCATGCACGAATAACCCCATCACATCACCATCCGAAGGCAGCACTTCACAAGGTGCAGAGTCCGGATGGATGAAGTTGATTAGCAGCAACGCCATAGACAAGGAGCTTGCTGAAGCAAGCCTGCAAGAGGTTTCCAATACACTGATTATTGAAAATTCCGTTGGAAATATTGAGATACGTCGCGGTGAAGACAGCGGGCTTCATGTCCGCACAACCCTTCAGGCATTAAACAATCGTTCTGGTGAATCTACGCTGGAAGAACTCGGCCAGAATGCGGAAGTCTCCTTGATAACCAAAGGGAAGAGGACGTCCGTCCAGCTTCAAGCCAAAGGACAGGATGGAACGGATATATGGTCCTGGGCCAACAAAAATCTGGGGAACTCCCATTTTACTGTTAACTATGTTGTGGAAGTTCCTGCCCAAGTCGCGGAGTATGAGATATCCACCGAGGTAGGCACTATTTCACTCACCGGTCTGAAAGGCAGTTATGATGTATCCAACAATACGGGATCGATTGAACTTGCCGAAGTTGAAGTGGACGGAAAATCATCGATTACATCCGATGCAGGCACTATTCGTCTCGATCTGAACAACCTTGCCGAAGGAAGCCAGCTCAAAGCTTCAACAGAAGTAGGCACGGTCACAGCCATTCTCCCAGCCAACCTTGCATACACGTTGAAAACAGCGACAGATTTGGGGAAAGTCTCGGGTGCGGCGAAAGGAAAAACAGACATTAATGGCGGCGGACCTTTGCTCTCCTTACAGACTTCCTTGGGTTCCATTTCAGTGGAGAACAAATAATTGGATATGCTCAATAGCTGATGGCAATCCGTTTATCTTTAATCCAGCGAAGAGATTCTGGGCTTGAGTCCTTCGAAAAAGACGCAAAAAGAGTCCTCTCAAATCCGTTAACGGATAGAGAGGGCTCTTTCCTGTACAAGATATAACTCACATTTCAGAAAGTCATCTTTGACTCCGCCACTTTTTCGCCAGTTCTTCAATCTGACGTGGCGTAGTGCGGCAACAGCCGCCAATAATTTTCGCACCTGCCGCCACCCACTGCTCTGAAGCATCGCTCATGCTGCCACATATACCGTGACCACTCCATGTCTTCGTTACTGGATCGTATACCTCACCCGAGTTCGGGTATACAATAATCGGTTTATCGCTGGCACGGCTCAGAATACCTACCGCTTCCGTTACCAGTTCCATGGGAGCACAATTCAGCCCAATCGCAGCAATCTGAGGTTCAGCTCCTAACAATTGTGCACACTCTTCCAATGGCGTGCCTTCACTGATCGCTGTCCCGTCTTTTAATGAGAAGGAGAGCCATGCATAGGCGTTCGGAAATTCTTTTAATAAATCGATCAGTACCTGTGCTTCCTGCAAGGATGGGATCGTCTCAAAGGCCAGAATATCCGCCCCTGCTTCCAGCAAGGCTGTGATCCGTGGACGATGAAACGCGCTCAACGTCTCGTCCGAGACACCATAGTGACCGACATACTCCGAGCCATCTGCCAGATATGCGCCGTACGGTCCAACGGATGCAGCAACAATCGGTCTTGGACGAGCCGATGCCCTATTTCCCATGGCAACTGCCGTTTGTTTTTTACCGTTTAAATCATTGCCGGATACATGCTCTGCGGCTTCACCTTGCCCTTCTGCCCAGACATCATCTCGCGCCTGCACAGCCAGCTCCACCGTCTTGCGAATCAGCTCCAGCGACTGCTGCTCTCCGATGCCTCGCTTGCCGAAGCCTTCCACCGTCGCCTGATAACTGGATGTAATCGCACAGTCGGCTCCAGCGCGAAAATAATCTGCATGGACCTGAAGGATCACGTCCGGATTCTCCAGTAACACACGTGCAGACCAGAGCGGATCATCCAGATCACAGCCATGCTGTTCCAGTTCGGTTGCCAGCGCCCCATCCAGAATCATGACCGGATACTCACGCAGAATCTGTTCTATGGGATTAGTCTGTTGTACTTGCGTCATGTACTTGTCCTCTTTTCTTATTCACACGTTCTGTCAGATAATAAACTGCGTAACACACTGCAATGAATGGAACTCCGCAATACAGCGCTATTCGCTGTGTCGGGTCAAAAGCAATGCCTATACATGAAGCCAGGCACAATATAAATGAAATAATCGGTACCGCCGGGTACAGTGGTGTGCGGTAGACCAGATCTTTGACCGCATGTCCTTCCCGGATATACTGTCTGCGGAACATATACTGTGAAGCACTGATGCTCATCCATACCGCAACAACAGCCAGACCTGAAATGGAAACCAGTGTAATATATACGGTACCTGGCGCAATGATACTGGACAGCAAAGCCAGACCGCCCCCAACCATACTGATCAAGAGCGCATTCAGCGGCACACCACGTTTGGTCAATGTGGCAAACCATGGGGAGATCGTCTTTTTATCAGCCAGAGACCAGAGCATCCGTGAAGATGCATACAACCCCGAATTAGCCGCAGACAGAATCGCCGTCAAAATAACAAAGTTCATAATGTCTGCTGCATAGGGTACTCCCACCCGCTCCATGACCGCCACAAACGGACTTTCGAGCACACTCGCATCCGACATCGGAAGCAGTGCCGAGAGAATGACAATTGTTCCGATGAAAAAGATAATTAAACGCCACAGTGTGGTATGGATCGCTTTTGGAATCGTCTTCTCCGGATTCTCTGTTTCCCCGGCAGCAATCCCAATCAATTCGGTACCCGAGAACGCAAAGTTTACGGCAAGCATCGTCATTAGTATCGCAGTAGCCCCATTGGGGAACCAACCCGATGCTGTAATATTGGATAGAAACGGTGCAGGTTCCGAATCTGCCATTGGAATAATACCAAATACGGCTGCGCCCCCAAGAATAATGAAGACTACAATTGTAAGGACTTTAACTGCGGAAAACCAGAACTCCGATTCCGCAAAAAATTTGACAGTCAGCGCGTTGAACAGGAAGATCATAAGCGCAAACAATGCGCTCCAGATCCAAACATTCACTGAAGGGAACCAGCGCTGCATCAACAGCCCGGCCGCTGTAAATTCGGAACCGAGGGCAACCGTCCAGGTTAGCCAATACAACCAGGCTACTGTGTATCCTGTTGCTGGTCCGATGTATTTTGCCGCATAGCTATGAAACGCCCCTGTCTCTGGCATATGAACAGAAAGTTCACCTAAACAGAGCATGACCAGATAGACGACAATCGCTCCGATCAGATAAGACAGAATAGTACCGATCGGTCCTGCCTGCTGGATGGTATAGCCCGAACTTAGAAATAACCCTGTACCGATGACTCCACCGAGTGAGAGCATAACTACATGCCGTGCCTGCATTTTACGCTGAAAATGCCCCGTATCTTTGTTGTTATTCATGCCTGCTCCCCTACTTCTTCATCCAGAAAACAACAAAACAAAAAGACACACTCTTCCTGAAGAGTGCGCCGTTACTGACAAATAAAAACAAACGCTCCTATCTATCAGGCTGTTCACCCGCTGGAATTAGCACAGTATCCTTCAGATCTGTTGCTGAGGTTTCTAAGGGCCAGTCCCTCCACCTCTCTGGATAAGAAAATGATTTTTTATAAATATAGCGATCTATCATGTTTGTGTCAACTATTAAATATCATCATCCACTTTGTAGAGTAAAGAGAATCTTATTCCTTGTGATTAATCCGTCGATGATCCAGAATCTTTAATATTCAGTTTCACATCATAGGTTACGGGAACGTGACTGAATGTTTCATCCCAATCTTTTTTCACTTTTTTCCACACCTTCGGATATTTGATCCTCAGCTCTTCACCAAATCCGGCCACGTCCACCCGATAGGTACGCTGCATTTTATTCATAACCTGCTGTATTTGTTCTTTGATTGTATCCGCAAACTGTATCTCCAATTTACGAATATACTTGTCCGTTGAAGGGATTTCCGGGGAACTCCAATCTTCCATGAGTTGGCCTTCTGATTCAATCTTTACATGAAAAGAGATGTTGTTGCCTTGAACCAGTGGTATGATTTTACTCTTGGTAGACTTGATTTCATAGGTTACCGTATGGCCATTGGGTGGAGCGTATGATTTAACAGCTCCTTGCTGGGCCTTCCCTGTGATCCATGACAATCCTTCGAGTTCAATCTGATTTATAGAGCCGATCCATTTTTTCGTCTCTCCTTTGTAGATCCCTGCCCCTGAGAATTTATGCTCACCCTCGGCTGTAAGGACATTCTGCAACAAAAAGCTTGACCCGGACTGCATTTTCCCGTCAAGCTTCGCAAGAGACACAGGAGGAAGGATCTTGTTGGAACGGTACGAATTCCCTACCACTCCCTTTAAATAAAAGGCCGGAACTTCTCCCGGCTCTATAGAACTAAGAGCTTCGTGAGCTGTTCCATGGCTTACTAAAACCAGACAACTGGGGCGGATATCATTATCACGCAAAATAAAGTCAAGCAGCTGCTCCAAACTATATTTCTTGGACAACTCATGAGAAACAACGATGACCTTTAAATGATGACCAATGAGTGGACGGTCTCTTCTTAGAGCAAACTGACGAAAGATCTGAAACAGGGAATCTCCAGTCAACCTTTCATTCAAAAAAGATTGCCCTTCGGAAGCACCTGTGCCTTTTTGAGTATCCTGTTTGGGGCCGATTCGTGGAACAATCTGTACGGTAGCCGTTAAATTGTTGTTTTTGGGATAATGGCCTCCTTGTTCATTAATACTCTTTTCAAATTTCGATTCCTCAGCCACGTCCAGTCCCACACCCACATAAACGCTTAGATCTTCAATCTCTTTACTGCTCCAACATCCTGAGGTAAACATTAGCAGCAACCCCGATAACCCAATGGTTAATTGTCTTCTGAATCTGCTCAATTGTGTTTCCCTCCTTTTTTTCGGATCATGCTCAACAGTAAAAGTAATAACGGTACGACACCAAACAGATAAATGGACACATTCCCGACCGCATCTCCCAGTTTGAACGTGTCGTTCGCATTATCCGGTAACATAGCAATGATGTAAATGATGGGAAGCAAAATGATCATCCAAGACAGCTGCTTTTTCTTAAACAATTGCGAACATCCGAGAGAAGCGGCATAATGGGTAATGGTAAACGTAGAGAAAATCTGCATAATCCAGATCACCAGCAGCAAGGATTCAAATCGTTCAAAGACCAATCCCTCAATCTCAAAGCTTCGCATCAAGTCAAGTGTTGGCCACGTTCTTGTTTTCATGCCTTCAATGGATAAGCTGCCAATGACCATAACCAAGGTGATGAAATAGATCCCCATAGGAATAAGGATGCCCCAGACCATGGCCTTTTTCCCCTTCTCCGGGTTTTTCATAAAAGCCATAATCACAAACATGATTTCATACCCCGTATACGCCAGTGTCGTAGGTTTAATTCCTTTAACAACAGGCATAATTCCATCTCCCAGCACAGGTCTCAAATTGTTGATCTCAAACAATTCACTGCTCAAAAAAATGGCCAGCACAAAAAGAATAAGCGTAATGGGTAAAATGATCTCATACAAGCGAGCCATGGAGTTGACTCCACCTGTGATGAGATAAAAACCGACCCACATAAACACCATGACAATGGCCCATACCGGGGTGCCCTCCAATAAATATAATCCGGTGACATCAGCCATTACCCTGATCTCAAAAGCAGCGATGATAATGAAATACACGATGATCGTTATTCCCAAAATATAAGCGATCCACTTGCCTGTAATTTCCTCAGTGAACTGGAATACCGTCTTCCCTGGAAATCGTCGGCACAGAGTCACCAGGATTATACCCATCACCATAACTAACAGACCGGACAATATTATTGAAATCCATACGTCAGGCGTACCTGCAGCCGTCACCGTGGTTCGAGGAAGTGTCAGGATTCCTGCCCCCAACATGTAGTTGATGATAAAGGCTGCGGCTTGAACTGTCGTCAGTTGGTCTTGTTTACGATTCATGGTTCACCTCCTGAATATCCGATATGCCTACTTTTTGCGATCAGGGTCTTTGGGATGCATCATACTTGGACGCTTCTTCATCATTCCTAAAGGTGCCCGAATAAAGAAATCTTTCCAATCCGATAAGCTGTAAGGCACAGCCGGAGTGACATAAGGTACTCCAAAGCTTTTTAACCGAACGAGATGACTGCAGAGCAACAAGAAAAACATGACTACCCCAAACAATCCATAGATCGCCGCACTGAACATTCCTACAAAGCGCAATATACGAAGTGTTATCCCGGCACTATATGTAGGGATGGAGAACGAAGAAATCGCAGTGACTGCCACAACAATAACCAGAAACGGGCTGACAATTCCGGCCTGTACTGCGGCATCCCCAATAATCAGACCACCTACGATACCCATTGCGGGTCCAATTGGCTTGGGTAGACGAATGCCTGCTTCCCGCAAAATTTCAATCGAGGTCTCCATAATCAGCGCCTCAATAACAGACGGGAAAGGCACACCTTGTCTGGTTTGAATAATGGTTAAAGCTAGCTTGGTCGGAATAAGACCCGGATGGAATGAGATAAAGGAGATATACAAAGCAGGTGCTAGCAGTGCAATCGTAGCAGCCAAGAAACGAAGCATACGCAGAAATGTCCCCGGAATCCAGCGCTCGTAATAATCTTCGGGAGATTGAAGCAGCATGCTAAAAGTCGATGGCACTATTAATGCAAATGGTGTCCCATCCAGTAAAATAGCTACACGCCCTTCTAACAACCCACTGACTACGCGGTCGGGCCTCTCTGTATTCTGTACCTGTTGGAAGGGGCTAAGCTCATCATCTTCAATCAGTTGCTCCACATATCCGGATTCCAGCATGATATCCATATCCAGGTCCTGCACTCGTTTTTCCACCTCAGCGACAAGGTCGGCATTGGCAATGTCCTCAATATACGCAATAACCAGTTCCCTTTTCACCCTGGTACCCACCTGGTGTTTGGTCATAAACAAGGCATTGTTGCCTCCGAATTGCCGCAATATTCCGGTATTATCGCTTAACCGCTCGGTAAAACCGATCCTTGGCCCGCGAAGCAATGCCTCCGAGACCGGCTCTTCCAGACTGCGGCTTTTCCCCTTGGCTGAACCAACAATAAAAGCTCCGGAAATACCTTCAATAAGCAGAGCATTTTTACCATGAAGCACTGCTTGTGCTGCTTCTTGCAGTGTCTCGACTTCCAGTAGTTCACCAACCGGTAAAAGACTACGCCTGACGTAAGCTCTGAGTTCATTTTCTTCTATCGGTTCTTCAAATATATTCTGCTCTGTGTTGGGGACCCCCCTAATCATTAGAGGCGTGAAGATGTGAGTATCTAACCGATCATGATCGACCAATCCTTCCACATAGATAACAGCCGCTGGGGTATTCGTTCCTCTTATAGCAAACTCCCGTATACATACGTCTGAATTTTGACCAAATGTAGTTTTTACACTAATCAGATCCTTAGCATAATCCCCGGTAAGTCGAATATTTGCGTAACTTCCTGTCTCTTCATTAGAAGAAGTTTTGGACGATTCCTCCTGATTGGAATGAACATTATTTGAAAAGGTTCCTTTTTTTAAGGATGATCGCAACCACTGGTATCCTTTCATACACAATATCGGCACCAAAAATAATAAAAAGGCCTGTGCCCAAATAGGCCAGTCCGGCAAATAAGAAAGTATTTTTGACCACATCCGGCTCACCCCATTATCTAGACTTCCTTGGTATCACTGAGTATTGTTTCCTTGATTGCTCACAATAATTCCCGTTTTTTGAACAACAAAAAAGCAGATGCCTCTATTGGCACCCGCTTCCCTACAGAGTTATGGAGTTTATCATATCTATACGATTTTGGTTACGTGTTGCGCCTTCGCATCCAGTAAATGTGCAGACGCCGCAATGGTTGTAAAATCATTCAACGCCACCTCAATTTGCTGCTGACTTCGCTCCACGTAACCTTCAACCTCCTGTGTCCCGCCAGAGATGTTCGTAATTTCTTTGGTGATCCCATTCACACTATCCCGAATCTCATTAATGGAATTTTCGACCATGGCCGAAAGTTTCCGTACTTCCTTGGCTACAACATCGAACCCGCGACCATATTCGCCTGCATGAGCTGCTTCAATCGCAGCGTTCAGGGCCAGAAGCTGGGTCTGCGACGCAATTTCGCGAATCGTTTTGACAACTCCCTGGATAGAACGAGCCTGTTCTTGCAAGTGATTCAGTGTCGCTCGATTGTGGGCGGAAACTTCAGATATATACGTGATACTGGACATCAACTCACGGCTTCGCTCAATACCGATATCGGCATGTTCGTTCAAATCATGTGACATCGTCTTCAGTTCATTAACTACAGCTGAAATATTGTTCTGACGGGTCGTGATGTTTGTCGCTATTTTGGACACACCTAGTATGTTCTGGTTCATTTCATCATAGACAGGCATATATGTTGCCTCAAGCCATACGGGATTTCCCTTTGCATCTTTGCGTTCAACCTTGTCCTGGAAGCTGGTACCGTTAAAAATACTGCTCCAAAACGCATTATAGTCAGGGCTTTTCACGAATTCATCGAAACAAAATTGCTCATGCTGCATACCATACATCTCGCCTACCGTATAACCCATCGTCTGGGCAAAGACTTCATTTACATACGTAACCCGTCGCTCCATATCGAATCGAATGATAGCCAGACTTTTCTCCATGGCCTTAATGACCAACGCATCGGTGACAACATCTTTTTTTTCCATATCTACTATAGGCAAAGCGATCCCCACTCCCTGACTTCTTCCCATGATTAAACCGTTCTCATTCTGGCAGTTCCTGCTGTATTGCAATTATGTATCCAACTGAATAGAGACGACTCTATTATTGTATACTCCAATTGCAGTCAATTGGATCACTCCCAAATCAATTTTTAACAATGCGGTTACGGTTTGCCTTTTTATACCCAATAAACTAACCGTCTAAACATTATTTTTCATGAGGAAATTCTAACACAAAAAGAGGCGGAGTAACCGCCCCTAATTATGGTATAACCTTCCATACCTCTGATGTTATCTGTAGTCGTTTCTGTGCATTAAGCTGCTCTGTTCATCTATCAGCCTCGCGGCAATTTGTCTGCATATCGACTGCGCAGATCAGCGAGTCGTTCCAGCTTGGACAGCGCATGCTCCTTCTGCCTCAAACCCACCGCCAGTACCAGTTGTTCCATCAACAGGAGTGGAGTAACCATGGAATGAAATTCGCCAAGCTCCCCTCTGCTAACGTAAAAAGATAACTCCGTCGCCAAGCCATACAACAGGTCTTCCCGATCTGTTACAAGTACGGCTTTGCTGCCTGTATCTCTGGCATAATCCAAAATGACCTCTGCCTCAGGCAAGAGCCTTGTAAAGCACATCAGCAGCACAACATCCTCCCGCTGCATGTGCATCAGTGATTCCAATAATTCATGACCACCTCCGGCGAGGTGGATGACGGTCAATCCGAATCGGGATAGCCGAAAGGACAATAATTCCGCCAAACCAGCGGAAGGTCCTGGAGCATATACATATACTCTTCGTGCTTCTGCAAGGATGGCTGCTGCGTGCTCCAGATCTCCATGCTTCATATGAGACAACGTCTCCTGCAAATGGCTGACGGAGGCCTCCAGTAACTGAACGGGAAGGCTGTCCGTATCCATACGGGATATGGTTTTATTTAATTTGAGCGCAGGTGTAGTGTCTTCGGATGTACGAAGCCGGATTTTGAACGCTTTGGCATTATCATATCCAACCGCCCGCCAGAAACGAGATACGGTCGCAATACTGACCCCCAGCCTGTCGGCAATCTCTTGTTCTGTCATGAACAGAATCTCTTCCGGATTGCGTTCAACAAAATCAGCAATTTTCAGATGGCCTGGAGACAGCTGTTCTTTATGAGTAAACAAATTCATTCCGTATGCACTCCTTTTCTCGCTCTGCACTCAGTATATCAGTTGAGAGAATAAGAAGTGGTTTATGTTTGTAATATTTTTTTCATCAATTTTAGATTATGTAATAAAAATTACATTTGATTTACAAATGTCTTCTTTCCCGTTAATACTCCGCCCCTAGACTGTGGCTATGATGATCACCAACTTTCAGGGAGGTATGTAACGATGAAGAAGATGACTGAGCGTTATACGCTGACGTCTTCACAGAAAATGATGGTGTTTGTGCTTTCCATGTCACTGTACGGCTTGTCCAACATGTTCACAGAGCTTATTCCCAAGCTCCAACTTGGACCGATTGAATTGTCTGTTGAGTACTTTGCCTTCATTCCGTTGACACTTTGCATTTTGTTCCACCCCATGATTGCTGCCCTTGGTGCGGCTCTTGGTGAAGTGATCTTCGGTGAGCTGATGCTGGGGCAATTCGGCGGACTGGGCGAGCTGGAGAAATTCATTACCTTTTCCTTTGCCATGTATGTCGCAGGGCGTATGGTCAGTGATCCTCGCAACCGCAGACAGGTCGGAATCGCAGCCATGACGGGAGTCGTCATTCATCAGTTCCTCAGTTCACTGGTGGATATCGGTAAAGTGTGGATTGGTGTAGAGCAGCTGGAAGCTGTCCCTGGCCTTGCGGAAAGTGTTGTACTGATCGAAGGGGTTGGCTTTCTGAATGACGTACTGTTCTCAGGCATCCTGTTCGCTCTGCTGCCTACGCTGTATCTCGTACCTCTGCTCTATGGCAAAATTGAACCCCTGCTCGGCATCAAACCTCGTAATCCAGGGATGAAATATGAAGGAATCGGCTTCTTCCGTCCGAAACTGATCCTGATTGGTGTGCTGCTGCTTGCACTTGCCTTTGGAGCGGAATCCCTGTCCGAAATGGATATCAACTTCGCTGTTTGGGAGACGGACTATGCAGATCAATATGGTTCGGCATCAATCTGGATTAGTATCGGAGCTGCCGCACTGGTTGCCGTGGTGACATTACTGGTCATGCGTGCTAAACGGAGCAAAAACAAAACGGTACCTGGTACGGAGAACAGCCCTTATGCATAATGAAATGTCCACACCATCTTCTGTTACCCCATCGGATTCTGCCATTTCCATTCAAAATGTCATCTTTACGTATCCTGGCTCGGAAGAGCCTGTCCTGAACGGAGCTTCGCTTGAACTCCCACGAGGCAGTTTTACAGCCATTATTGGGGGCAACGGCTGCGGCAAATCCACCCTGTGCAAGTTGTTCAATGGCCTTATTCCTCAATTCTACACAGGAGACTTCTCCGGTGAAGTTAATGTACTTGGCATGTCTGCCGAAGGCCGAAGTGTTGCAGACCTGTCCAGAAAGATCGGTTACGTCTATCAGGATTTCGACAACCAGCTCGTACGGCCCACCGTCTTGGACGAGGCTTGCTTTGCACCACTCAATTACGGACTGCCCAACTATCGGGAGCTCGGTGAACGCGCACTTGCCATGTGTGGGCTGGATGCCATTCATAACCGATTCATCTGGGAATTGAGTGGTGGGCAAAAACATCTGCTCGCTCTGGCCGGAGCTCTGTCGCTCGACCCGGATATCCTGATCGTGGATGAACCTGTCTCACAGCTTGACCCGCAGCATGCGAGACTCATCTATGAGTGCCTTTCCAGATTGAATATGGAATATGGTAAGACGATTATCGTCAT
Source organism: Paenibacillus sp. E222 (assembly GCF_013401555.1). Classification (NCBI taxonomy): domain Bacteria; kingdom Bacillati; phylum Bacillota; class Bacilli; order Caryophanales; family Paenibacillaceae; genus Paenibacillus; species Paenibacillus sp. E222. The sequence goes on along the minus strand of NZ_CP058552.1, from coordinate 2,183,594 downwards.
CGAACACCATACTGAATTTATCGCTGACTTTTGCGCAGATGTGGTACTGATGGACAAAGGCCGGGTCTTGTGGAATCTTCCTGTTAGGGAAGGCTTGAATCGCATTACTGATCTGGAGCAGCTGGGCATTCAACCTCCTGAGGTGACACGTGCCTCTATCCAGGCTGCGGAGTTAACGCAGGGAATAAAAACAAATGCGGACCCGTCAAGTTCAGGACAACGCTTCCCAATTACGGTGGAAGAAGCAAACGTTTATTTTGCCGACAATTACCTATCCATTCCATCCGTTTCTTTGCAAAATAAACCTTCATCCGATTCGAACTTGGCACGCGACGTTCCCAATCAGTTGGTGAATTCCGAGCGCCTAACGATTGCTTCTGCGGCTGAACCGTTGATCCCTATTGTACAGTTTCATCAAACCCGACTGCGTTACAGAGGACTGGGCAAAAAAGAACATGAAGTCATTCGTGGTGTTAATATTTCACTCCATGAAGGAGAACGGATTGCCTTGATTGGCAACAATGGTGCCGGCAAATCCTCCTTACTGAAGCTGATGGCTGGTATTAGCCTGCCTCAGGAAGGCACCGTCAGTGTTCTGGGTGAAGTTACGCACCGTTCCTCTTTGGAGCAGCTGGCGGGTAAAGTCGCCTATATTTTTCAGAACTCTTCTGAAATGTTTATCGAGGACAGTGTTCGCAAAGAAGTTGCGTATTTCCTGAAGAACCGTCGCATCCCGGATGCTGACCAGCAAGTTGCACATGTACTGGATCGTTTTCGACTTACTCCGCTGCAAGAGCGGGATGCCCGGCTTCTCAGTGGTGGACAACAGCGACGCGTCACACTCGCCATCGGGGCAGCCATGAAACCTTCTCTTATGCTGCTGGATGAGCCCACCGCCAATCTGGACCTTGCCACTCGCGAGGAACTGATAGGTGTTCTGGATGAGCTGGACCAACATGTGCGAACAACCGTGATTGCCACGCATGACATGCAGCTGGTTACCCAGTGGGCCAGTCGGGTTATCGTGCTTCACCATGGTCAGGTGGAAGCAGACGGCACACCTGCTGACGTGTTTGCGGATGAATCCCTTCTGCGCCGCTCCGGACTTGCGCTTACACAGATCATGGAGCTCTCCCATCGAATGGGACTGCCGACACTTTCACCGACAACCGAGGCTTTTGTTGATAACCTGTTGACTCAATCACTCACCAAGGAGGATATGCATCATGCAGCTTGTCCGCAACTGGTTTGACAAAATATCCATTGAACGCATTCAGCTTGAGCTGATGAATACTGTATATGGCAGCGGGCATGCCAGCCTGTCGCGGATTGATCCTCGTGTCATGCTGATCTGGTATCTCTTTTTTGCCATCGTTCCCTGGTTTGTTCATAACGGGACTGTGCTGCTCGGCATGTTTCTGTTGATGGTGACTACCACCATACTGTCCAGAGCCGCTCCTTTTATCATTATCATTCTTTGCCTGGGGTTGATCGGTCAGGTCGGGTGGATGTTTATCATCTCACTGTTCTTCGGTGGCAATCTGGAATCTGCATTGCCCCTGCTGCTGCTTACCCTGAAGCTGTCGATTGTCTCGCTGGCGAGTATCACCGTCTTTTCGGGCATGGACCCGGAACGGATTGGCGATGGGTTGCTTGCGCTCGGCATGCCTGCGACGTTCTCCTTCAGCCTCTCTTATGCTTACCGCATATTGCCGGTGTTGTTCGGTGAATTCCGCAACATCATGCTGTCCTACAGACTGCGGGGTCAGGTTCCCTCCCGGCACGGATGGCTCTACTGGCGGCTCGTTGTCTACTATATGAAGCTATTCGTCGTGTCCTTCTTCCCGCTCATGCTGGCTACCGCCAAACGTTCTCGCACAACGGTGGAAGCACTGGAGACACGCGGTTTCTCGTACGGCATGAAGCATCCTGAGTCCAAACGCCTGAAGCTCGCCCATCTGAAAATCACCTCACGTGACCTCGGATTTCTCGCCGGATCGGCAATCTATGTTGCACTGTTATTCTGGCTCGGCGGGTATTACGAGATTCTGTAATTCAAAATAAAATGCAGTAACTATTCATACCATTAACCATTCATGGAATAAAGGAGTGTCTTCTATGCGCATTGATCTTCATACTCACGGCAAATTATCCAAAAACTCTGATTTCTCGGTTGATTACTTCACCGAAATGGTCAACGAAGCCAAAGCCAGCGGGCTCGAAGCCCTCGCGCTCACTGAACATTTTAACACCCGCAACTTCTACGAGGTCTATGAGACGCTGGATCGTCTCTATCCATATAACGGAGAGTACTACGAGGCAGATGGACTGCGCATTTTTCCCGGCATGGAAGTGGATATTCAGGAGACAGGACATATTTTGCTGGTGGGTCAAAAAGAACATATCCTTGCCGTCCGCAGCGGCCTGGAACCATATACAGCCAAAGGTTCATTCATTCCTTTTGCAGAACTCTTGGATTTGGCCGAAGCCTGGCCACTGCTCAAAATTGGCGCACACCCTTTCCGCGAATCCACCCCGCTGTATCAACTGGACCGTGATTTGTTGGGACGTTTGGACGCTTTTGATCTGAACGCCAAGGATATGTACCAATACGGCATTGAGACGTGCCGCGGGCAGGTTGAACCATTCGCCCAGTCCCTCGGCAAACCGGTCACTGCCGGAAGCGATACCCACCAGTGTCTGCAATACGGCAGTGTATTCAATGTGCTGGATCGTCCATGCGCATCGGTCGCCGAGCTCAAAGAGCAGATTCTCGCCGGTTCATACAGTATCGAAATATCCAACGATCTTCCTCTCCGTGTCAAAGCCTCCGTTATGCTGAAGAAAGTGATGAAACGTCTTGCCAAACTGGACGCTACCCGTTTGCAGGAGGTTTAGAGAAAAGAAAACGATAACTTCTAAAGGATTCAAAATGAGCCCAAAGGATATACATCCTTCAGGCTCATTACGGATTCACTTTTACCTCATTAAAAATCATGCACCGTCACACAAAGCTGAATCACGATTCCGAACGGATCACGCACAATTCCATACCCCGGACTAAACTCATTTTGCTCATAAGGCACCAACACCGTAACCTCATCATGTTGAACCAGCGAATGATACAGCTCCGTCATCGTACTTTTGTCTTTCGATTGAATGCATAATGACGTGCTGTTTCCCAGCTGCCACGGTCGACTCGTATCCATTTCTTCCTCAGCAATCATCAATTTGTTTACCCCGATCTGGAGTACCGAATGTGTAATATATTCATCCTGCCCTTCAGGATACTCGAACCCCGGATTCATTTCCTTCATCTCTTTGTAATCTTTCTTGAACAACACCTTAGCCCCCAGGTACTTTTCATAAAAAGCAATGGCTGCCGCAGCGTCTCCATTCATCGACAGAAACGGGATCACTTCAAAATTCATCTATGTTGCCTCCTTCGTTTGATTGGCTTACACTGATTACTATAACGAAAAAAGGTGCCAATCTATGGCACCATTGAGAGGTTTGTTTATGAAAAAATCAGAACGCATGAACCAGATGCTGCGCTTTATCAATCAAAAACAGCACTTCACCCTGCAAGATCTCATGCAGGAGTTTCACATATCCAAGAGAACCGCATTACGAGATATCGCGTCATTAGAAGAAATCGGTGCTCCCCTTTATGCCGAATATGGACGTTATGGGGGATATCGTTTGCTTCAGCAAATGCAGCTGCCGCCCATTTCATTTAATACGAGTGAGCTTCATGCGCTCTACTTTGCCATGCAGGCATTGCGCAGCTTTACCAACCTGCCCTTTCAGGTCTCTTTTCGCTCCATTCACGAGAAGTTTCTAAGTGCCCTATCCGAAAACCAGAGACAGGATATTGAACAAATCCAGCATCGAGTCTCTTTTCGACACACCGAGCAAATCCGGGATAGTGAGCATCTGGAGTTTCTATTAATGGCCGCTGTTCAGAATATAGTGATACAGATTACGTATCGACATATTCGCAGCAGTAGCAGTAGCCCAGACAACAATTCCAATCCCGACAAACCCAAGCCCGGCATACGCACCATTCAGCCCATCGCCCTCTATGCGATGAAAGGCTACTGGTATTGCCAGGCGTATGATCTGGGTAAACAGGCGTACCGTGTGTTCCGATGTGACCGAATCACCTCATGCGAGGCGACAGATATCGAACCTATACCACATATTAATGAACTCAATCTACAGGATGCCCACTCGTTATGGAAACCTTCAGAGAACGCTATCCCATTTAAATGTCTGATCAATGAAGCCGGGGTTGAGCTGTTCCAGCAAGAACAGTTTCCATCCATGCGGATCATTAACGAATCTGGAACTGATACTGGACTTACTGGATACGCCTATTTAGTCGGGTCGTATGAAGCCCATGAGCTTGAGTTCATCATTCGTTATCTCGCCAGCTTCGGCAAGACCATCAAGATCATGGAGCCCAATACCTTAAGAGAATCCTTAAGACAGCACTATCTGGATTTACTCGACCATGTTTAACTCTCGCCGCCAACTAACCACTTGCAATGTTTGCCCGCAACAGGAACGATGATACCTCAAGAGACCTCATCTTGATCTTACATCAATATTCATCTTTTTTCGTCAAACTCTGGACTCTGATGTATCATGAACCGCTGGAGAGCTTTTTTTATTGCCTATCGCCAACTGAACCATGATTTGCAGCACGATGATTATAGCCAGACCATAGAATGCTTGAACAAAGCTGCCCGTGGTATCATGGAGCCAACCGATTGCCAGTGGACCAAGCGCGCCCAGAATGTAACCGCCCGATTGGGTCATGGCTGACCAGGCACTGGCTTCCTGAGCATTATTTGTCTCATCAATGGGCAGCATCAGCGCGATCGGGAACAGTCCCCCGGCCCCAATGCCGAGTGGGATCGCGGCCAGCCAAGGACTGACGGACAGGTTCAGCATTAAGACTCCGATTAACTCCATTAGCGCACATCCAACAAGCCAGAATACACGTCTTTGGTAACGGTGAACGAGCATTGGAATGAATAACGTAGACGGTAATGAAATTAACGTAAATAACGTTTGGATGCTGCCGGCAGTTTCTTTCGTATATCCCTGGCTCTGGATCGCAGGCGCAAGCCATGCAGTCAATGAATAGAAGATCGCTGCCATCAATCCGAAGAAAAATGTCAGTACCCATGCTCGACTATTTTTCACTGGAAGAGCTTCAACGTTCACAGTAGAAATCCGCCCCGTTTGTCGATCCTTTCGTGCTGACAAGGCTAATATCATCCAGATCGGCAAAGCAATGACGGCGAGCAATGCCCACATCGCTAACGATCCCTTCCACGAACCCCCCAGGAGATTTTGAAGGGGAACCGATAGTCCAACACTAATGCTGGCCCCCACAACCATTGCTGTAGAGTAGATCCCCACCATGGCAGCAACTCGCCCAGGGAAGTACTGTTTGATAAAGCTGGACAAGAGCGGACCAGTCAATGCAATCCCTACACCGGATAGAAATGAAGTAAACATCATCAGAGGTGCTGCACCCACGAACAACCGCAATGCCGTACCTATTCCAATGAGGATTAATGCCAAAACGATCGCGCCTTCATTCCCCCACCTCCTGCTTAGCTTTACGGAAAATGGAGCGAATATACCCATACATAATACGGGAAGCGTAGTTAACAAACTTGCTGCAATTCCGCTAATACCCAGATCACTTTGTATGGTACTCATTAAGGGAGAAATGGATGTAATGGGTGGTCGCAGATTCAATGAAGCCAGAATAAGCGCCAGAACGATATAAAACAGTTTCACTATGGATCACCTCATGTATTGTTATATAGCTGCATTCACTAATGATCCAGGCTGTAGATCTTTTTGTGGTGCAAGACTAGTATAGAATTATTATAATGATTGAACAATACAATAGTTTCTATTAAAATGATTATAAAAACAAATGATCGGAGGGGAAGCATATGGAAATCCGTCAAATGGAGAATTTTATCGTCGTTTGTGAGGAACTCCATTTCACACGTGCAGCAGATAAAATCGGCATTTCTCAACCTACCTTGAGTCAACAGATTCGAGCGCTGGAGGATGAGTTGGGTGTTCCCTTGTTTGACCGGGTGGGCAAAAAGATTGTGATGACTCAGGCGGGAACGTTGTTCCTGGAGCATTGTGTACAAATGGTTCGCCATTTACAGAATACCCAGGATGCGTTAGCTGAATTCCGCAATGATCAGCGAGGTAAGCTAGTGATTGGAGTCCTGCCCTCCGATTTGGACTACCGTCTTACTCCATTGCTCGTTAACTTTCATGCCCGTTTTCCTAAAGTAAAATTAAAAGTTATATCTTCAATTTATGTATTGAATCAAGTGCTGGATAACGAAGTCGACATCGGCATCGAGCTCACTTCGATTTCTGATGACCGTCTTGTCCGCATTCCTTTATGTAGTGAAGAATACGTACTCGTCGTTTCGGAGAACCACGCTTGGGCTGAACGAAATGAGATTGGCATCAGGGAACTGCGCGATATTCAGACCGTAATGTTTCCGGAAGGGTTCACAGGCAGAGAACTGGTTGATGGCTATTGCCGGAAATATGGCTTTACCTTGAATACGATCATGGAGACTAGTTCGGCAACCTCTATTATTAGTCTGGTCAAAGCTAACGTTGGCGGTACGATACTTCCATATCCACTGATCAAGGCGATGAATGAACCGGCACTACGCATCATCCGAATCTCGGACGATGCTCCTTACCGGCACTTTGAGATCATTCATCGGTCCGACCGTTACCTGACCCAATCTGCCAAAGCATTTATTGAGAAAACCATTGAATATTTTAATCAAGGATAAGTTCAGAGGGAGAGTGACTTGAATGCAAATAAAAGAGGTTAACTTGTTCACCCATCAAATGGAGGCCATGAAGCAGTTTTACGGTACGTTACTGGAGTTGGAGCTATTGGAGGAGAATCCATCGTTCATATCGCTTCGCACAGGAAATTCGATCCTTTCATTTCAGCAAGCTTCTGGTCAGGAAAAGCCCTTCTATCATGTCGCTTTCACGATTCCAACGAATAAACTCGCTGAAGCCAAGAAGTGGATTCAAGCTCGAAACATCTCTTTGCTTTCCAAGGACGATAAGGATGATTTCTATTTTCCCTACTGGGATGCAACAGCTTTCTATTTCTATGACCCAAGCGGTAATTTGATGGAGTTCATCGCTCACCATTCGTTGGAAAATGCAGTCGAAGATGCCTTTGATTCCAGGCAGCTGCTATGCATTAGCGAGATTGGTCTGCCTGTCGATGATGTACCCCATACCATAAGCAAAATGAAGGGACAGTATCACCTTGAACCCTTTGCGGGAGACGGAAAACACTTTGCCCCGATCGGTAACGCAGAAGGCATGTTTATTGTAATCGACAAAGAGAAGCCCTGGTTCCCCGACGGACGCAAACCTGGGGTATTTGCCACTGAGGTAAAGGTTGAAACTGGACGGGCAGGAAGCATTTCATTGCAGAATGGTTTGTACTCTATTGATTCGTTCTGAGCATGGAAGTATGTAGTCCTATCTTGTATATAGATTTTTCTTTCTCTTTGTACGATTACGTACATCCTATGTGCAAACTAAGCAAAATAAATCGACACAAGTCGATTTATTTTGGTTGGTTAACTCAATCCCTTATTAATTAAAGACAATTTCTCATTGACCTTGAATATTTTCACGTTCGACTCCTCTATCCCGAACCCGCGGAGTCTTTCTAAATGCATTTTCAGATAGTTTTCTGCATCTTCCTCGGTTTCAAAGTGATAATGCCCACCAGCTTCTGTCCTTGCTTCACTTTCAGTCCATACTTTCTTAATGAATCCTTTTTCTAAATTGATGCTTTCAGCCAACTTCTCAAATTCCATTGACATGGCTTCTCCAAAAGGACCTTTAAATTTGAAATCTATTTGCAAAACATAAGACATATTTTTTCACCTCTTTCTTAGTTTCGTTTAATATATACTTCATTCATCATTTCGTTAAGTTGATATGTGTCTTCAGCCAGTTCTTCCTGAACAAATTCTGTAACTTTACTTTGTTGAATATCGTACATTACCTCAATCTCTCTGGAAAAGAGGATATGTCCTGGTTTAAGCAACCGTGATAAGCTTGCTTTCTTTTTAGGTTTAGGATCTTCGTTAAGGATTTGTTTTAGAGCAGCCTCATATATTTCTATAGATCTTGCACCAACAATCTTAACTCCCTTGTTCTCTTCGTTCATCAAAATAATTGTAGGAAAGCCTCTTACACCGAGTTTTGCCACCATATCAAAATCTTCTTCTAATAAATCTTGAGCCGATTGCTCACTCGCCTTTTCTACAATATCCTTTCCGTGAAGTCCTGTTTTATTAACAATTTCAATCAATACATCGTCTTGTCCAATATTTCGATTGAAGGCAAAAACAGCTTCCCGAGCATTCCGAAGAAAATCTATTTCTTTACCTGCATGGTTTTGCTGGATGACTTTAAATACTCTGGATGGAGGATAGGATGAAAGAATAGGATCAGAGTACCAAAGCGATCCATCGATTGGCATCCGAGAATGCTCCCCAACTTCCTTCCAGTGCTCTGCAACATCAGATGGTTTCTGTATCCCATTTCCACCATCCGAGAACCCATGCCAACTTGGAAGTAATCCGCCCATTAATGTTTCCGTTTTAAAATATTGATCGTATTCCTCAACAAATCGATTCAATACCGGTTCAAGAGCCCAGCAGTGTGAACAGATGGGGTCTGTAACATAATACATCGTTACTGTTTTCTCTTTGTGATTGAAATCAATTACTTCCATTGGTTCATCCTCAGCGACACCACATACACCCGTTTCAAGATCACATACCATATTATTTTGATCACTCATATTCATTACCGCCTTTCTGAATTTCTCTGATGTAAAGATCAGCGATGAACTCTCATCCCTAATCACCAAGTGCATCCTTGTTTTGTTTGTTATCTCAAAGTTTCAATGCACCAGACCATACAACTACTTGATCAAGCATTTGGTCATTTTTCTTTTTATGATTTTATCAAAAGGGGTCTTTGGTGAATTACCTTTGTATAGTATGATTATAATACTTAGAATAACTTCAACAAGTACAATTGTTTTTCATACTAAGCATTAAAAAGTATACTAATGGAGGAAACCTGATGAAATACGACTTTGATTTAAAAAAAATGTGCCCCGCGACCTACGCTTTCCATGTAATCGGAGGGAAATGGAACTTGCCAATCCTGGCAATCCTAAGTGAAAATGAAACGATCAGATATAATGAACTGAAGAGAAGACTTCATGGAATTACGAGTACCATGCTCACCAATTGTTTAAAGGAATTAATAGATTATGGGATTGTCCATAGGGAGCAATTTAATGAAGTCCCACCAAGAGTGGAGTATTCGCTTACCCCTTCGGGAATGAAATTAGTTCCTTTAATTGAATCGATTGTAGGTTGGGGTCAAGATAACATGATGTCCAGCTTGAACAACACAAGTTCTACTTATTAAAGGCTGCTTATAATAACGCTACTTTTGCAATGTCCATTGTTTCTCCAATTCTGCCCAATGGGATTGAAGCAGTAATAGATTTTGCGTTCCCTCTGTCTGCACGATGCCTCGTGACATACATTGGCTGTAATATTGTATCTTGCATACTCTTGTGCATGTGCCAATAGTGCACAAATGAATACCTCCTCAAATTAAAAAAAGTCCTGATGACATTTAGTCATCAGGACTCCTTGATATTGCTTTCTGAACATGAACACGGCATTAAGCTTAAAGATTAACCCCTTACTCTACCGTTACACTTTTCGCCAGGTTACGTGGTTTATCCACATCGTGACCCAGTGCCAGCGAAGCGTAGTATGCAAGCAATTGCAATGCAACCACAGACAAAGCCGGGCTAAGCAATGGCAGCGTCTTAGGAATTGCAAACGCTTGGTCAACGGATTTCAGCAATGGTGCTACGTGCTCTTCGTACGTAATTGCCAGTACGTCTGCACCACGTGCTTTTACCTCTTTAATGTTGCTCACGGTTTTCTCCAGAACGTTCTCCTGTGTTGCCAAAGCAATGACAGGGATACCTTCTTCGATCAATGCGAGCGTACCATGTTTCAACTCACCCGCAGCATACGCTTCTGAGTGAATATAAGAAATCTCTTTCAGTTTCAACGATCCTTCTTGTGCTACTGCATAATCTAGACCGCGGCCGATAAAGAAGAGGTGTTCATGTTTGGAGATTTGTTCTGCATATCCTTTAATAGCTTCCGCTTGCTCCAGCATGGATTCAACTTGCTCAGGCAATGCTTGCATTGCTGCCAGCGTGTGAGCAATCTCTTCTGCTGTTTGTGTGCCACGAACTTGTGCAAGGTACAGACCTAGCAGGTTGAACGCGATCAATTGCGAAGTGTACGCTTTAGTGGAAGCTACAGCAATTTCCGGTCCTGCCAGTGTTGCAATCACATCGTCTGCATCACGTGCAATGGAGCTGCCTACAACGTTAGTGATGGCGAGTACATGTGCACCATTGGACTGTGCTTCACGCAGTGCAGCAAGTGTATCAGCCGTTTCACCTGATTGGCTCACCACGATCACAAGTGTATCTTTGCTTACGATCGGGGAACGGTAGCGGTACTCGGAAGCAACATCTGTTTCTACCGGAATACGTACCAATTGCTCGATTACAGTACGTCCAACCAGACCTGCATGGTACGCTGTACCACAAGCGATGATTTGAACGTTACGGATATTTTTAATTTGCTCTTCGGTCATTTTCAACTCAGGAAGTTGAACTTTTTTGCCTTCATTGTCGATGCGACCCAGCATTGTATCACGGTATGCTTTTGGTTGCTCATGAATTTCTTTCAGCATGAAGTGCTCGAATCCGCCTTTTTCTGCAGTTACAGCATCCCAATCGACACGAATCATTTCCCGAGAAATAAAGTTGCCTTCAATCGTCATCAATTCGACAGCATCATGTGTCAAAACAGCCATCTCACCGTCATTCAGAATGTACACATTGCGTGTATGTTCCAGAATTGCCGGGATATCAGAACCGATAAAGTTCTCGCCTTCACCAATACCGATAATAAGTGGGCTTGCTTGACGCACAGCTACGAGCTTTTCAGGCTCATGCTCTGTCAATACACCCAGTGCGAATGCGCCCCGCAACAACGTGATCACTTTTTGCACTGTTTTAACGATATCACCATTGTATTCACGTGCGATCAGGTGAGAGATAACCTCAGTATCTGTCTCCGAAGTGAATGTGTGACCTTGAGCGATCAGTTCGTCTTTCAGATCCAGATAGTTCTCAATAATACCGTTATGCACAACAGAGAACTTCTGGCTTCCATCCGTGTGTGGATGAGAGTTCTCATCCGATGGTTTACCGTGAGTTGCCCAACGTGTGTGTCCAATTCCGGCATTACCTACCAGTGGTGCACCATCCAGCTTGGCTTCAAGGTTCGCAAGACGACCAAGAGCTTTCGTGATTTGCAGACCTTCCGGTGTGAATACCGCGATACCTGCAGAATCATAACCACGATACTCAAGTTTCTTCAATCCTTCGACCAATACCGATTGAGTGTTCTTATTACCAATATATCCAACAATACCGCACATAGTTTATTTCCTCCGATTGTATATGAATACTGTGTCACGAAGAGAAACAGGCTGGCACGGCCTATCGGAAAAATGAAAATGATTGCCTAACGTATCATGAAAACTTTCAATTATTCAATTATCAATGATCAGAGCAGCCTCTTGCCGCCCCGCAGTCATAAGCTGTTATTAGATGCAATCATGAATGTACATCATTTTCCCGTCCGCGCACTGTTCACGCTCTTCGCGCACATTCATTTGAATTTTAGTTGACTCTGCACCTACCGGCGCGTTGTGTGGACAGTCACCCATCCATTTTCCGCAATCCGATTTACGGCTCTGGTGCATCACCGGGAGGTCCCCGCCGAACAATCCGAACACCTCCACCTCGTCAGCTTGATTGCCGTCGATCTTGCTCAGTATCATCTTCATTGTTTCAAGATTCATACCGATCAAAATCCTTCCCGCGCAACTTCAAGCTCTGGCGCTTGTGTAACTAATACCTTACGATCCTCACTTTCTGTGTCTGAATGACGACTCCACTCATTATATGCACGTTAGGTTCATTTTGCAATGGAGCAAAGTACCTGTGACAATTTCGGCATATTTACCCACAATCCCGACCGTATAAACAGACCCATGGTCTCACTAGGCCGGGACGTAGGAATATGGGTTTGTATGGCATAAACCCTGTTAGATTAAACCTTATGAGACAGTGATTCCCTTGAAACAACTGTGTTTGGAAGGCGTATCGATCAGGTCCTATACCAGTTCTTTTTGCACAACATCTGCAATTTGAGATACGAATTGTTCAAGTTCATCCTTGTCTGGTCCTTCCGCCATAACGCGGATCAGGGATTCAGTCCCGGACGCACGTACAAGTACACGTCCATTATCGCCCAGATGCTGCTCCACTGTAGCAATCGCCTGCTCAATCGCAGAATTGCCCTCGTATTTGCTCTTATCTTCAACACGCACGTTCACCAATACTTGTGGGTACTGGGTCATCAGCGCCTTAAGTTCACTCAGTTTTTTACCAGAAGCCTTCATCGTGTCCACGAGCTGGATCGCTGTCAGCATGCCATCGCCTGTTGTATTGTAATCCAGGAAAATAACATGTCCGGATTGCTCTCCACCCAGGTTATAACCCCCACGGCGCATTTCTTCCATCACATAACGGTCACCCACGGCAGTCTTTGCTGTTTTCAGTGCCAGCTTCTCCGTTGCTTTGTAGAATCCGATGTTACTCATTACGGTAGATACCACGGTACTGTCTTTCAGCTTGCCTGCACGATTCATCGCATCACCGCAGATACACAGAATAAAGTCACCATCGACCTCAGCGCCTGTCTCATCAATCGCAATCAGACGATCCGCATCCCCGTCAAAAGCAAGGCCCAGATCAGCTTTATGTTTCAGCACCTCTTGCTTCAAATGCTCCGGGTGAGTTGACCCGCATTGCTCATTGATATTCAGGCCGTTAGGCTCAGCGCCAATGGCAATGACTTCTGCACCAAGTTCTCTGAACAATTTGGGTGCAAGCTCATAAGCTGCTCCGTTAGCGCAGTCCAGAACAATTTTGAGTCCTGAGAACGATTCATTTACCGTAGTTTTCAGATAGTCCAAATAACGATAACGGGATTCTTCATCCACAGTAACGGTACCCAAACCACCACCTACAGGGCGCGGCAATTGATCCGTTTCTGCATCCATCAGTTCTTCGATCCGGTTCTCCGTCTCATCCGAGAGTTTGAAGCCATCTCCCCCAAAAAATTTGATTCCATTATCCTCAACCGGATTGTGGGAAGCCGAGATCATTACCCCTGCATCGGCTTTCAGCAGACGAGCAATATACGCCACTCCAGGAGTGGATACAACGCCCAGACGAATTACATCGGCGCCAATGGACAGCAAACCTGCAACCAGTGCGGATTCCAGCATAAGCCCCGAGATTCGGGTATCCATACCGATAACCACTTTTGGTCTTTCCACACCCCCTGCAAGCACATAACCACCACAACGCCCGATGCTGTAAGCCAGCTCCGCCGTCAACTCTTTATTGGCAACACCTCTTACGCCGTCTGTACCAAAATATTTCCCCATGATCTAACTCCTTCTATTCGCATCATATAAGAGCATAAACGTTATTTTTAAATTTCTGAATTGAACATGTTCTTTTACGGATTGGAGCCATTATTACTGCTGCCGCTGTTATTAGAGTTACCTCGACTGTTATTCCCCTGCTGGCTCTGCTCCTGATTGTCCGTATTCGATTCTGTTTCTTCTTCTCCAGGAGCAGTTTCGGTATCTCCATTCTCGACTTCGGCTGGTGAAGGCTCAGGCCCCACAGTCCCTTCATCGTTCGGATCTTCGCCGGGAGCAACCGTTGTATCATCAGCTTTTTCGCTGATTTTGACGGTAGCACTAAGATCAACTGATGACTCATCCAGTTTGGCAAAACGAGGCAAGTCAGCCTCAAGCTTTATTTCATGCGTGCCTACCGCAAGTCCAGCAAGATCCGCAGTCAACTTGATATCATCACTACTTAGACCTTCAAGCATCGTTGAAGATCCTCTAAGCGTAATATTCAAGCCACCACTTTTGGGAGTAACCAGTACCCCTTCCAGCCCGTTCCCCGCACCAGCAAGCGTGATAGGTACGTTCGAAAAGACTTTGGTCGTCTCCTGAAGCTCATCGTAAGGCGATACCGTCACCTTAAGCTGAATCGAACTAGGCTCGATTTTCTCAAAACCGGGAGGCGGCGTCAAGTCCACGTTAACTGTCGACGTCCCTGCCTCATCGAACTGTGTAAGATCAAGGGTTACTTGGTCGTAGGACTGTATACCCGCAAGCGCATCCTCAGTTCCGTAAACCGAGACTTCTTTCACGCTTGGCTCAACCGTGGAGAGCACCATTCCCTCCGGCAGCTGTCCCGAATATTTGATTCTTAAGGGCACAGTTGTATAGGGCTGACTGACCGGAATACGGACTTCTACGGTTTCTGGTGTAACAATCGCATTTTCAATGACCTTGCCTTCCGCATCATACGCCTGAAGCTTCACTTTTTTCTGCGTCACGTCATCCTTCGCATCCTTCACGCTCACACTGCCCTGAACCTTCGCTACGGCGTCAAGCTGCCCTTCCGGCAGAGTTACCTTAACTGGACCTGAAGGCTCAACAACAGGCGTTCCAGCGTTGTATCCGGCGGATGGTTCTCCTTCGGGTACAATATTCACATTAAACGATTTGGTGCCCAATTTTTCCACGTTGACCGTAACCATGGAAGGCTCCATGCTGACTACCTCAACCCCGGAAGGCAGATCAGGCACCAGTGGCAGTGTATTGGATCCATCCTTCACCTGACTAAGATCCACTAGCACTTTATAATCATCATTCGTAAAAATCGAAGTTAACATTGAACGCTGCCCTTTAATCTCCAGACGGACCTCATCCGTACTTAATGAAGTGAGCACGTAGGAGTTACTGTCGAGTCCATAAGGCTGAACAGGCACAGTGCGCTCCACAACCTTATTGGTCGTCCCCGTCGAGATTGTTGGCGTAGTTGGTACTTCATCCAGATGTATCATGAACCAGAGCAACAAACTCACCGCCAGGGCAAGAATCTTGGCAAAATTGTTGTTGTTGAACCATTTATCCATTTTTACGTCCCCCCTTCCGTTTCCAGAAGGTAGTCCAACCATTCTTTTTAGTTAGATTGGATGTTGGACGCAATTCTTCGTATAGTTTGGCGATCAGTGATTCTTCCTTAATATCACGAACAACCTGTCCATTCATCGCAAGCGACACTTGTCCTGTCTCCTCCGAAACAACCAAACAGATCGCATCCGCAACCTCGGTAATCCCGATTGCTGCACGGTGACGCGTTCCTAACTCTTTACTAATAAACGGATTCTCGGACAAAGGCAAATAACAGGCTGCCGCCGAAATCTGTTTGCCCTGTATAATGACGGCTCCATCATGGAGCGGTGTATTCGGAATAAAAATGTTAATCATCAGCTCTGAGCTGACCAGTGATTGCATCTGGATGCCGGACTCTGTGTAATCGTTCAGACCCGTTTCCCGTTCGAATACAACCAATGCACCAATTTTACGCCGTGACAAATAATTTACGGACTTAATAATCTCACCAATTAACACCGTTAATTCTTCATCACTTGCTGCTGCCGAGCGTCCAAACAGCTTGCCACGACCCAATTGCTCCAGACCACGACGCAGTTCCGGTTGAAAAATAATAAAGACCGCAACGACACCAAACGTAAACATCTGGTTCATCAGCCATTTGAGTGTATAGAGGTTTAGCCACGTACTTAGTGCCCAGATCACCACAAGGAACAAAATACCTTTGAGCAGCTGAACCGCACGGGTACCCCGCACAAGCAAAATCAATTTGTACATAATATAGGTAACGATCAATATATCGATAACGTCCTTAATGGACTCTTTCCACGTTAAGTCAGCAAAATAGTTCATAAGCCAGCCCCCGCTATCCCCATTGATGAGTAAACCCTGCTCTCATATTAACCCATTAGGATTTAAATAATCCTTTTTTTTCGCATTTGCATGATCCATTCAGGCTCGTCCTCAAGTACAAAAGTTGGCCAAGAAGCAGCCTCCGATCCAACCAGCGTATAGACGTATAGAATCATTTCGATCTATATTTTGCTGATTAAAAGACGCTCTTTGGATTTATGCAAAAAGCTTATCTATATGTAGTAGTATGTTCTCTTTAGTATCTAGGTTATAACGTTAACGTTCAGGTTGCAAGTTACGGGAGTCACAAACTGCGCAGAAACAACACAAATCCCATAAATTACAAATTCATCAGATAAAAAAAGAGTACCCCAGCAATCTGGAGGTACCCTGCTTGGTATATACCATTGAAGAATTCACCCTGTTTTAGCGATAAGCCACTTCATTTACCATATTGGTTATTTTGTACCAGAACCAGTCCAGCGCCTGATCAATACTTTTCACCTGACCGGAAATATGTGCCGTTGAGGCCTGAAACAACTGTCCGTCGATGACCGTTAGATTGCCATTTACATCACCGTATACCTGAGCAGTTCCATTCTCTATCGTAAGATCGCCAGCAATGGACTTGCCCTCCGGAACAATAACCGTGTTTCCTTCAATCACGATCTGGTCCAGATTATTTCCCTTAACGACCATTTCGTTATTCTGATTCCAGAAATTCCAGGCGCTAAAGAGCATCACGACCAAAAAGAAGGCTGCCGCCGTCAGCGCGGGATGTCCTTTGACCCATTTGAGCCATACTTGCTGTCTCTTGGGCTGGGGCAGAGCATTCATAATTCGATTGGTCAGCTCATCCGAGGCAGACGGTGAATAGTGTTTCATGGCAAAGAGTAGCATTTCCGTCTGTTCCAACTCTTTAAAGCGCATGCGACAATCCGGACAGGTCACAAGGTGACTTTTCAGTTCAACCTTCTGGGCCGGGGACAACGACTCATCCAAACATTCATGCATTAAAGAGACGGCCGAGTTGCAATCCATATGAGAGCCAATCCTTTCTTAGATCACTTAGTCCTTGCATCGCCAAAAAGCACGCATAAGACTTGCATACATTACATACGCATCCGTTTCGGATATGTTTCAAATAATTTCGCCCAAAATAAAGACGTTAACCATTTACAACTTATACTCCAGTTTTTTACGCAAAAAATCACGACCCCGATGAACACGAGTTTTAATCGTTGTTACGGGCATACCTGTCACATCACTGATTTCCTGTAGCGACAAGTCCTGTAAATATCTCAAAATCATGACTGATTTATACTTGGCCGGCAAACTGTCAATCGCTTCACGGATTAGTGTCTGTGTTTCAGACAAAAGTGCTTCACTCTCTGGTGTACGATCATCGCTTGGAAGCATCGCATAACCGTCAGATCCTTCCTGATCATTCAGCTCTGCATCCAATGAATAAGAAGGTTTTTTCCGCCGTAAGCGGTCAATACACAGATTGGTTGCAATCCGGTATATCCAGGTTGAGAACTTCTGATTCGGATCATACTTTTCCATATTGCGAAACACACGCAAAAACGTCTCCTGTACAACGTCTTCGGCTTCATGACGATTGTTCAGCATCCGGTATGCCAGATGAAACAGCTTGTCCTTGTATAATTCAACGATTTCTGCAAAGGCCCGCTGGTCACCCTTCAGTACCAGCTTAACAAGCCTGTTCTCCAAATTGTCCACCCTTATTCCCCCAGACATGCTGATGGGTCTTCCGCCTTCTGATACCCGTCCACACTTGTAATTCACCAATCAAATCGTAAATCAACTTTGGTCAAAAATCAAGACTGTGCCGGAAAATATCCGCCAAAAACAGTAAAAACGGGAACTCCCGAAGGAGTCCCGTTTCATCTCTCACTCGAGTTGAGGAGAGAATTAAGCTTTTTGCTATCTGTTTGGCTGGAAAATTCACTTCATTTATGGTTAAGCAGGTTAATGATCAGCCCGTATTCCGAAGCCCTGCAGCAATGCCGTTAATCGTAAGCAACACTTCTCGCAGCAACTCTGTGTCGTCCTCGCCGCGCTCACGCATGTCTCTGAGCTCACTCAGAAGTTGGACCTGCATGTAGGACAAAGGATCGACATACGGATTACGCAGTCGGATCGACTCTTGAATTACCGGTACATCATCCAGAATTTCAGCTTCTCCGGTAATTTTCAGAATCAGCTCTTTGGTGAGCTTGAATTCCGATTCAATCTGACCATAGATGCGATCACGTGCTTCCTCATTGGAAGTCATGGCTGAGTATTCCTTCGCAATAACCAGATCTGCTTTGGCAACAGCCATCTGCACCGTATCAATTAGTGTACGGAAGAATGGGAAGTTTTCATACATTTCTTTCAGGACAACCAGATTTTCTTCTTTATCCTGATAGTAGCTTTGCAGTCCCGTTCCTGCCGCATACCATGCGGGAAGCAGATAACGACTTTGGGTCCAGGCAAATACCCAAGGGATCGCTCTCAAATCCTCGAACTTGTCGCTGTTTTTCCGTTTGGATGGACGTGAACCAATATTCAGTTCCCCAACCTCAGGCAGCGGTGTCGATTCCTTGAAGAAGGTAAAGAAGTCTGGATCACGGAAAATAAGATCCTGGTATTTGGTCAGGGATACTTCGGAAATATCTTTGATGATGCTATCCCAATGACGCTCTGATGCCGACTCTTGCGGCTCCAGACCGTTTAATGCAGCTGTAATCAAAGCTGATGTAGCCTGCTCAAGACTGCGGTATGCAATTCCCTGAAGGGAATAACGGGAAGAGATAACCTCACCCTGCTCTGTAATCTTGATCCCCCCACCAATGGTGTGTGGTGGTTGAGCAAGAATACTGCGGTTGAGAGGCATGCCTCCACGTCCGAGCGCCCCACCTCTACCATGGAAGAACTTCAGCTTAACGCCGTGTTTATTACCAACATCGGTGATGGCATTCATCGCTACACGCAGCTCCCAGTTGGCTGTAACAACCCCGCCATCCTTGTTGCTGTCCGAGTAGCCCAACATGATTTCATGCAGTTCATTCCGCCCGCTCACACTTGCGCGATATACCGGAAGGTTGAACAGCTTCTCCATAATTTCCGAAGCGGCATGAAGATCATCAATCGTTTCAAACAGTGGAACCGCTTGAAGCGTAGATACCACTTCACCGTTATGTTCTTTGCGGAACAAACCTACTTCTTTGGCAAATACCATAACCTCAAGCAGATCACTTGCTCCTTGGGTCATACTAATCAGGTAGCTTGTGATACAACCGGCCCCAAACTCACTCTGAGCACGTTTGATCGTACGGAATACATCCAGACATTCTTTGGTCCCCTCTGTGTACTGATGATAAGGGGAAGTCAGTGGACGAGGATCATCCAGCAAACGAGCCAGTAAATCGATTTTTCCATCTTCCGTCAAACGAGCATAATCTTCTACGATGTTCATTTTGGCCAAAATCTCCGACATCGCATTTTCATGCTCTTTACTATGCTGACGCACATCCAATGCAGCTGTATGGAAACCGAACAGCTCCACTTGACGAATCATTTTGCGAATGGTCGTATCTGCTACATAGTCTGCAAAGTGATGACGCAGGCTGCGATCGATAATCATCAGATCATCCATCAGTCCTTGAGCGCTGTCATAGCGGTCAGGCTGTCCTACTTTGTTCTCATCCAGAACATTGTTCAGCTTGGCAATCATATAAGCCAATTTAATACGATATGGCTCTTTTTCATTCCGCCACATATCCACTTTTTTCAACGTTACACAACTACGGTCTTGCTCAATCGACTGCACCAGCTCATCCGATACGTGGATGATGTTCGTGCTGAAGCTGAGATGTCCCATAAGTTCAATCATAATCCGTTGATACTCACGTAAAGCGAGCTTACGCTGCATTAACAGTGTCTGCCATGTTACATCTGAAGTTACCGAAGGATTTCCATCCCGGTCTCCACCGATCCAGGAACCGAACCGCAAATACGTCGGCACATGCCAGTCATGGTCAGGATAAAATTTATTCAGGCAGCGTTCAAGCTCCTGGTATACATCCGGAAGTACATGGAACAACGTTTCATGAAAGTAATACATTCCGTTCCGTACTTCATCAAGCACAGTCGGTTTACGGTCACGAAGCTCATCAGTCTGCCATAGTGTAATGACTTCGTTCAACAGCTTCTCCCGCAACTGTTCACGTTCACGCAACGTCAGCGTAGGATTATCAAGTGACATGACATCTTCGGATATCCGTTTGTGGATGTCCAGTATAACCCGACGCATGGCTTCGGTTGGATGAGCTGTCATCACCAATTCCAGCGATAACTCGTCTAGAATATCCTCTACTTCCGTGTGAGACAATCCGCGTTCCTTCAGATCTTGTACTGCTTTTTCAATCGATCCTGGCTGCACAGCATCCCCTGCAGAACGTTCATAATCCCGTTTACGCCGGATCCGATGGTTTTGTTCAGCAATGTTAACTAATTGAAAATAAATCGCAAAAGCTCGAATCACCTGATGGCGATTTTCCGAGTCTAATTCCTGGATCATCGTTTTGAACTCTGCATAAAGTTCTGGCAAGAACTCTGCACGCAACGATTTGCTCGTTTCCCGAATCTTCTCAACGATATCGAGAAGCTCCGTGCCTCCTTGATGGACAAGAACTTCTCCGAGTATGTTGCCCAGGAACCGCACGTCTCGCCGAAGCAGGTTGTTGGATTGGCTTTTGCTGGCGGTTACCATAGTTTCAGTCATGCTTATCCTCCCATCTGATCGTTCCATTCGTACACGTAAATTTGACACCTTCATAACATCATACAATAAAATGGTACGAAAATCTTTATTTTTCTACTAGTAAAAATGGGGATTTACCCTGATTTACAGCACAAAAACACGCTTTATTATTCATTTTCTTGTTCTGCTTCGATTAATGGTCAAATGCTGTCGCATGATACCTTTTTCACGTACTTTTCATACCTCGAATAACTCATACCTATTCTTAATTTTTCATAAATATACAGTTAGACTGGTAATGTTCATTGCACCTGAATGTATTCATATCTGCATGATTTCCATTGTTACAAACCAGACGAAACATAAAGAAACATGACCGGCAAAGCAAGCTTTTGTATACTTTATCACACTGACGCAATAAATTAAAGAGTGTATTTATAATTTTTTGTTTCTTTTAGCAGAAATGAATGCAGAGGTTCGAGGAATTATTGCACTTATCATCTGAATATAGAGGAGATCGGTATTTTAATGAGGTGTTGTTTCAATAAATAAAAGAAAAGCCTCTGTATACAGAGGCTTTTCAATGAATCATGAAGCGGGTGATGGGAATCGAACCCACGCTATTAGCTTGGAAGGCTAAAGTTCTACCATTGAACTACACCCGCAAATAAAAATCGGGATGACACGATTTGAACATGCGACCCCCTGGTCCCAAACCAGGTGCTCTACCAAGCTGAGCTACATCCCGATACTTATGAAAATAATGGCGCGCCCTGAGAGATTCGAACTCCCGGCCTTTTGATTCGTAGTCAAACGCTCTATCCAGCTGAGCTAAGGGCGCAAAATATTGGAGCGGACGACGGGAATCGAACCCGCGACCCTCGCCTTGGCAAGGCGATGCTCTACCGCTGAGCCACGTCCGCTTATAAAGGATGCGCGTGGAGGGACTTGAACCCCCACGTCAAAGACGCTAGATCCTAAGTCTAGTGCGTCTGCCAATTCCGCCACACGCGCATATCATGGTGAGTCATGAAGGGCTCGAACCTTCGACACCCTGATTAAAAGTCAGGTGCTCTACCAACTGAGCTAATGACTCAAACTAAAAATTAAAATGGCTGGGGATATAGGATTTGAACCTATGCATGACGGAGTCAAAGTCCGTTGCCTTACCGCTTGGCTAATCCCCATTAAGTTAAGTGGTGGAGGCTGAGGGGATCGAACCCCCGACCCTCTGCTTGTAAGGCAGATGCTCTCCCAGCTGAGCTAAGCCTCCATCCTATGACCCGTAGGGGATTCGAACCCCTGTTACCTCCGTGAAAGGGAGGTGTCTTAACCCCTTGACCAACGGGCCCCATTTCCAAAGCTCTCAACCGGGATCGAACCGGTGACCTCATCCTTACCATGGATGCACTCTACCTACTGAGCTATGAGAGCAAATGGCTCCCCGAACAGGGCTCGAACCTGTGACAACTCGATTAACAGTCGAGTGCTCTACCAACTGAGCTATCAGGGAATAATATGCATTTGCAGGGCAAATGCAATTCATCATACAACGCTAACATGCAGAGCCTGTTTTCTATGTAAGATGAAAGAGTTCGCTTGGCGGCGTCCTACTCTCCCAGGACCCTGCGGTCCAAGTACCATCGGCGCTAGAGGGCTTAACGGTCGTGTTCGGGATGGGTACGTGTGGAACCCCTCCGCCATCGCCACCAAACGCATAGCTTAGCTTACATCTCAGAGTTTATTCTCTGAAAACTAGATCCGAAACGAAATTTGCAACTTACAACCTGCATATCTTGGATAAGCCCTCGACCGATTAGTACTGGTCAGCTCCATGCATTGCTGCACTTCCACCCCCAGCCTATCTACCTCGTCGTCTTCAAGGGGTCTTACATACTGGGAAATCTCATCTTGAGGGGGGCTTCACGCTTAGATGCTTTCAGCGCTTATCCCTTCCGTACATAGCTACCCAGCGGTGCTCCTGGCGGAACAACTGGTACACCAGCGGTACGTCCATCCCGGTCCTCTCGTACTAAGGACAGCTCCTCTCAAATTTCCTACGCCCACGACAGATAGGGACCGAACTGTCTCACGACGTTCTGAACCCAGCTCGCGTACCGCTTTAATGGGCGAACAGCCCAACCCTTGGGACCTACTTCAGCCCCAGGATGCGATGAGCCGACATCGAGGTGCCAAACCTCCCCGTCGATGTGGACTCTTGGGGGAGATAAGCCTGTTATCCCCAGGGTAGCTTTTATCCGTTGAGCGATGGCCCTTCCATGCGGTACCACCGGATCACTAAGCCCGACTTTCGTCCCTGCTCGACTTGTAGGTCTCGCAGTCAAGCTCCCTTATGCCTTTGCACTCTTCGAATGATTTCCAACCATTCTGAGGGAACCTTTGGGCGCCTCCGTTACTCTTTAGGAGGCGACCGCCCCAGTCAAACTGCCCACCTGACACTGTCCCCGCACCGGATTACGGTACCAGGTTAGAACCTAGATACGATCAGGGTGGTATCCCAACGGTGCCTCCACGCAAGCTGGCGCTCACGCTTCAAAGGCTCCCACCTATCCTGTACAGATCGTACCCAAATTCAATATCAAGCTGCAGTAAAGCTCCATGGGGTCTTTCCGTCTTGTCGCGGGTAACCTGCATCTTCACAGGTATTAAAATTTCACCGGATCTCTCGTTGAGACAGCGCCCAAGTCGTTACGCCATTCGTGCGGGTCAGAATTTACCTGACAAGGAATTTCGCTACCTTAGGACCGTTATAGTTACGGCCGCCGTTTACTGGGGCTTCGGTTCACAGCTTCGGATTGCTCCTAACCGCTCCCCTTAACCTTCCAGCACCGGGCAGGCGTCAGCCCGTATACTTCGCCTTACGGCTTCGCACAGACCTGTGTTTTTGCTAAACAGTCGCTTGGGCCTTTTCACTGCGGCCCCCTCGTGCTATTCACACTACCGGGGCACCCCTTCTCCCGAAGTTACGGGGTCATTTTGCCGAGTTCCTTAACGAGAGTTCTTCCGCGCGCCTTAGAATTCTCTTCTCGCCTACCTGTGTCGGTTTGCGGTACGGGCACCATCACCTGGCTAGAGGCTTTTCTTGGCAGTGTGAGATCATGACCTTCGCTACTATAATTTTCGCTCCCCATCACAGTCCAGCCTTACGATGTGCGGATTTGCCTACACATCAGCCTCACTGCTTAGACGGACATCCATCAGTCCGCGTCACTACCCTGCTGCGTCCCCCCATTGCTCATAACGGCTTACGGTGGTACAGGAATTTCGACCTGTTGTCCTTCGACTACGCCTTTCGGCCTCGCCTTAGGTCCCGACTTACCCTGAGCGGACGAGCCTTCCTCAGGAACCCTTAGGCTTTCGGCGGATCAGATTCTCACTGATCTTTTCGTTACTCATACCGGCATTCTCACTTGTATAATGTCCAGCGCTCCTTACGGTACACCTTCAATCCTTATACAACGCTCCCCTACCCCTGATGCAAAGCATCAAGCCATAGCTTCGGTGGTGTGTTTAGCCCCGTTACATTTTCGGCGCAGAGTCACTCGACCAGTGAGCTATTACGCACTCTTTCAATGGTGGCTGCTTCTAAGCCAACATCCTGGTTGTCTGTGCAACTCCACATCCTTTCCCACTTAACACACACTTGGGGACCTTAGCTGATGGTCTGGGCTGTTTCCCTTTTGACAATGGATCTTAGCACTCACTGTCTGACTCCCGGAAGTAAGTCTATGGCATTCGGAGTTTGACTGAGCTTGGTAACCCTTGCGGGCCCCGCACCCAATCAGTGCTCTACCTCCACGACTCTGTTTTCCGAGGCTAGCCCTAAAGCTATTTCGGGGAGAACCAGCTATCTCCGAGTTCGATTGGAATTTCTCCGCTACCCCCACCTCATCCCCGCACTTTTCAACGTGCGTGGGTTCGGGCCTCCAGTGCGTGTTACCGCACCTTCACCCTGGACAGGGGTAGATCACCCGGTTTCGGGTCTACGTCCACGTACTCATTCGCCCTATTCAGACTCGCTTTCGCTGCGGCTCCGGCTCTTCACCTTAACCTTGCACGGGAACGTAACTCGCCGGTTCATTCTACAAAAGGCACGCCATCACCCCTAAAACGGGCTCTGACTTTTTGTAAGCACACGGTTTCAGGTTCTATTTCACTCCCCTTCCGGGGTGCTTTTCACCTTTCCCTCACGGTACTGCTTCACTATCGGTCGCTAGGAAGTATTTAGCCTTGGCAGATGGTCCTGCCGGATTCATACGGGGTTTCACGTGCCCCGCACTACTCGGGATACATCTCGGAGAGAGCAGGCTTTCAACTACAGGGCTTTTACCTTCTTTGGCGGGCCTTTCCAGACCTCTTCGTTTAACCGGCTCCTTTGTAACTCCATGTGAGATGTCCCACAACCCCAAAGAGCAAGCTCTCTGGTTTGGGCTTCTCCGCGTTCGCTCGCCGCTACTGACGGAATCACTATTGTTTTCTCTTCCTCAGGGTACTTAGATGTTTCAGTTCCCCTGGTATGCCTCTACACAACCTATGTATTCAGTTATGAGTAACTGGAAATTACCCCAGCTGGGTTTCCCCATTCGGACACCCCCGGATCAAAGCTTGCTTACAGCTCCCCGAGGCAGTTTCGTTGTTCGCCACGTCCTTCATCGGCTCCTAGCGCCTAGGCATCCTCCGTGTGCTCTTAGTAGCTTAACCATAATTGCTCCGGTTTCGACTGCTCGCTTCCCTTGTTTTGCTTACGCAAAGCCAAAAGTCACTCCCATTCGATACCATCGCAATGCAGTTTTCACTATTTATTGAAACTTGTTTACACAAGTTCAGCTTAAAAAGGAATGTTCTAAATCGCAAAATTTCGTTTCGATATCTAGTTTTCAAAGAACAAGCTTGTAAAATCTTGTTGGTGGAGCCAAGCGGGATCGAACCGCTGACCTCCTGCTTGCAAGGCAGGCGCTCTCCCAGCTGAGCTATGGCCCCATATTAGATTTTTAAGGTATACATGGTGGGCCCTGGTGGACTCGAACCACCGGCCTCACCCTTATCAGAGGTGCGCTCTAACCAACTGAGCTAAGGGCCCACATTATATATCATATTGAAACCCGTAATGGGTTTACGCTTGGCGGCGTTCTACTCTCCCAGGACCCTGCGGTCCAAGTACCATCGACGCTGAAGGGCTTAACGGTCGTGTTCGGGATGGGAACGTGTGGAACCCCTTCGCTATCGCCACCAAACGTTTGAGAGTTTGAGCTCTCAAAACTGAGCAACGAGTGAGTAACTAGCCGACCTGGCTAGATTTTGTATTTGAATGTTTCCGTTACAGGAAACGATTCTCCATAGAAAGGAGGTGATCCAGCCGCACCTTCCGATACGGCTACCTTGTTACGACTTCACCCCAATCATCTATCCCACCTTCGGCGGCTGGCTCCTTGCGGTTACCCCACCGACTTCGGGTGTTATAAACTCTCGTGGTGTGACGGGCGGTGTGTACAAGACCCGGGAACGTATTCACCGCGGCATGCTGATCCGCGATTACTAGCAATTCCGACTTCATGCAGGCGAGTTGCAGCCTGCAATCCGAACTGAGACCGGCTTTTTAGGATTCGTTCCACCTCGCGGCTTCACAGCCCGTTGTACCGGCCATTGTAGTACGTGTGTAGCCCAGGTCATAAGGGGCATGATGATTTGACGTCATCCCCACCTTCCTCCGGTTTGTCACCGGCAGTCACCTTAGAGTGCCCACCCGAAGTGCTGGCAACTAAGATCAAGGGTTGCGCTCGTTGCGGGACTTAACCCAACATCTCACGACACGAGCTGACGACAACCATGCACCACCTGTCTCCTCTGTCCCGAAGGAAAGGTACATCTCTGTACCGGTCAGAGGGATGTCAAGACCTGGTAAGGTTCTTCGCGTTGCTTCGAATTAAACCACATACTCCACTGCTTGTGCGGGTCCCCGTCAATTCCTTTGAGTTTCAGTCTTGCGACCGTACTCCCCAGGCGGAGTGCTTAATGTGTTAACTTCGGCACCAAGGGTATCGAAACCCCTAACACCTAGCACTCATCGTTTACGGCGTGGACTACCAGGGTATCTAATCCTGTTTGCTCCCCACGCTTTCGCGCCTCAGCGTCAGTTACAGCCCAGAGAGTCGCCTTCGCCACTGGTGTTCCTCCACATATCTACGCATTTCACCGCTACACGTGGAATTCCACTCTCCTCTTCTGCACTCAAGTCACCCAGTTTCCAGTGCGATCCGGGGTTGAGCCCCGGGATTAAACACCAGACTTAAATGACCGCCTGCGCGCGCTTTACGCCCAATAATTCCGGACAACGCTTGCCCCCTACGTATTACCGCGGCTGCTGGCACGTAGTTAGCCGGGGCTTTCTTCTCAGGTACCGTCACCTTGAGAGCAGTTACTCTCTCAAGCGTTCTTCCCTGGCAACAGAGCTTTACGATCCGAAAACCTTCATCACTCACGCGGCATTGCTCCGTCAGGCTTTCGCCCATTGCGGAAGATTCCCTACTGCTGCCTCCCGTAGGAGTCTGGGCCGTGTCTCAGTCCCAGTGTGGCCGATCACCCTCTCAGGTCGGCTACGCATCGTCGCCTTGGTGAGCCGTTACCCCACCAACTAGCTAATGCGCCGCAGGCCCATCCCCAAGTGACAGATTGCTCCGTCTTTCCAGTTTCCTTCAGGAGAAGAAAACAACTATTCGGTATTAGCTACCGTTTCCGGTAGTTGTCCCAAGCTTGAGGGCAGGTTGCCTACGTGTTACTCACCCGTCCGCCGCTAACCATCAGAGAAGCAAGCTTCTCATCGAGTCCGCTCGACTTGCATGTATTAGGCATGCCGCCAGCGTTCGTCCTGAGCCAGGATCAAACTCTCCAATAAAGATGAATTTCAGAAGCATCGTTAGAGGCTATGAAAATCATCGGTGGTATTGAAAAGAGCGATAAGCTCATTTTGAAACTGACGAGATTAAAAATCTCATTGTTACTTCGAAATCATACAGCCCGAAGGCTTGTACCGATTTCTCAGCGTCGATCTTGCAAGCAAGATCATTACTCACTCGTTGTTCAGTTTTCAAAGATCAAACATTCAATTTGTCTCGATTTTCCTCGTCACCGTATTTTCAGCGGCGACTTTTATAATATATCATGTTTAAGTTTACTTTGCAAGCACTTTTTTCGATTTATTTTCAATCGCTTTATTCCAGCGCTTGTTACGGTTAACTTTTCCTTAAAAAAGGAACGAAAATTAATTTATCATATTGAACAAAAAAGGTCAACCCTTTTTCGACAAATTGCTTCATATCCCTTTTCAAAGCCGCCTATTCTACCTATTCCTGATTCATGGTGTCTGAGGTACAGCGCTTACGGGCCGCACCTCTTATATGGTGAACTTCAGTATTGAACTTTAGTATCCCGCTAACCACAACATTATGGCTTGGATTTTTTTAATTTACCGCCTCTAGCATATTTGGATAGCTCTTTGGGTGGCGCAAAGCGTGCATACATACGGAACACAGTCTTGTAGCGACTCGCAATGGCGTATTTAATTTCTTGATCGAGACGGTTGTCACTTAAGTCGAACAACATTTCATCGAGCTCTTTGCGCAATACATAATCCAATTCCTTGCATTCCTTCTCGTTAAACAGCATACCCAGCATTAGAGTTCTCCTTTTTCTGCATATGGATAATGGCGTGTCCCAGTGTGTGTCATATTCGTGCCCTTTTAATTCAGGCTATATATCGGACAGCGCCGGTTTTAGTAGCAAACCCAGGATCATCTTTGTTTGTCCTTTTGTGCTTGCTACTGAAACCCGTTTTATTGTTATGGTCAACTTTCTGAAAATTTATGAATGTCATCCCATACAAATTTATCCACGAACGAGGCTGTAGGTAAGTGTACTTTCGATAATCGCAGCAACAAAAAGCAAAATAACAATCCAGAAGGATGCAGTTACCGTGGTGCGCATAAAGGAACTCCAGTGTCTGCCAATCGTATTTCGTTTCTCCCCGCCAAATTGAACAAGACTTTTAAGAACCAACCCACCAAACTTTAGACCGAATGCACAAGCGATAATAATTACCGGAATCTCAATAATGCCATGTGGAAGTAGTCCTTTCACAACAATATCAAAGAAGCTGGCCCCATAATTCATTGTGGTGTGTACCAGAAAACCGATAACCATGCCATTGATTAGCAGGAAAACGACAGGCAGAATGCCAAAGAAAATACCGGCATAGATTACGAGTACACTTTTGATGGCATTATTGAAAAAGATAAAGAGGAAGAAGTTCCATTGCACATTGCTCCCCTGCTCCAGCCGCTCACTAACCTCCCTCAGTCCCCCGATCTGATTCAACAATATATCCTCAAGTGGTCCTGTACTTACCCATCCCGTGCCTATTCCAACAACAAACAATACGATCGACCAGATTAATGCACCACGAATGGAACCTAAAGCTCTAAGAAATGTACTGAATTTTAACATAATATCCTCCTGTGAAACCAAGATGTTGGACAAACAAACGTCTGATACGAATAACTGCGAGGTACGAGCATACATTGGAGAGTAAACAAGCATTTCTTATGGGAGAGGGGCGCTTATTGAAATGAACTCGTTCTATGTATTTAGCGGCAAAAAAATCAAACGTTTCCTGATTGTGCTGGTTGCTGCCGTCTTTGCTATCGGGATTATTTATCTGGAGAGCGGCAATATTTCTGTATTCTCGGAGGATGCACCATCCGCCGTATACAGCGTTCCAACCGAGAAGAAGGTTATTGCACTCACCTTTGACATTAGCTGGGGAGATAAAAGGACAGAGCCTATTCTGAAGGTCCTCCAAGATAATAAGGTACAGAAGGCAACGTTCTTCTTGTCCTCCCCCTGGAGTAAAACACACCCCGAAATTGTAACAGCCATTAAAGACGCAGGATACGAAATCGGCAGCCACGGTCACAAGCATGATAATTACAGCAGTCTAACTGAAGAGGAGATCCGCAAGGAGATTTCGACAGCTCATAGCATTTTAACCGATTTAACGGGAAAAGAACCGAAATTGCTGCGTCTGCCTAATGGCGACTTTGACAAACGTGTTCTCCAGGTTGCCAACAGTCTGAATTATCAAGTAGTCCAATGGGACACCGATTCGCAGGATTGGAAGAACCCAGGTGTACAGACTATTGTTGATCGTGTAGTCAGCAAGGCACATCCGGGTGACATTGTGCTGCTGCACGCCAGTGATTCCTCGAAACAAACCCATGAAGCATTACCCGTCATAATCGACAAGTTAAAAAATCAAGGGTATGAATTTGTGACGGTTTCCGAGCTGCTTAACCATTCAAGTGTCAAAGGTACGGAAGTGCGCGACCAAGCCAGTGTACAGTAAATGTTAAACTAAGGGTATTGCAGTGGAATACTCCATACCTACCTTTTGAACTTCCCCATGCCCTGTAAAAAGGTGCTGAAGCGCCATAAATGAAAAGAGCTAACTAGGTTAGCTCTTTTTGGCGTTATTTTTTCAAATAATCGCTACGCATGACTTTCTTGTACCTCGGTCTTCCCACTCACCCGTTGCTCCATGGACCCATCTACCAGCCTGTGCAATATCAGCATTTGGTATGCATTACAGATTAACAGTGGAACCACAATAAAGATGGTAGCCGCATTTACATCAATTCGCAACACACCGATCGTCTCCACCACGGTAACAGCCACCATGAAAAAGAGTGTAGGTACCAGCGCCGAAACATGTGTCTGTTTCACTTTTACGTAAGCGGTAACAATTCCAGCTGCCAAAATAATGATTCCAAGCACAATATCGGAAAGTCGTTCCCGTTCCCCACCAACAAACAAACGTAAAAACATGACATCAAGCAATGCCAAAACCGTTAGAACAATCTGTACAATCTGCCAACTGCGTTTCGAAAATACACCTTTGCCCATATAGTTCAATATCAAGTATGCGAAAAAACCCATTTGCGAATACACGCTAATCATAATACCGGAACCAAACAAGATCAGGAGATAAATTAAAAAATCGGTCATCCCATTCGTTTTTTCTCCATTAACCAACATCATAATTAGACCCGTCACTAATGATCCTGCAGCCCCAATAAGCAAAGCTGACCAAAATAGGAAAAACCATTTACGTAAATTCAAATGTTTTCCACCCCCGAGAGTTTATTTTACCAACCTTCACAGCAAAAAACCATCATCATTCAACATATTTAGCGGTTTCCCATCACATACTACATCCAGTATCTAATCAAGGAGGGGTTGTGCACATGAAACGGCCTTTGTGGCAGTTATGCTGTGTCGTACTTGGACTATCCGTCATGCTCGCTGGCTGTGGCTCAGATCAGAATTATTCGCCTCCTCAGGGCGGTTATAAAGAGATGAAAACGATGGTCGTGGATATTCTCAAAAGTGACGAAGGAAAAAAAGCGGTTGAAGAAGCTCTTACAGGACAAAGTTCTTCCGGAGGGGGAGAAAGTGGGGGCGCCGGCCAAGGTGGTGGTGCAGGCGGTGGCTCTGGATCAGTGGGAATGAAAATGTTAATGCCTATGCAATCTTCGGAACAAATACGTATTGCTGTAAAAGATACAATCACTGCTCCAGAGTACAAGAAGGAATTCGAGAAAATCATGACAGACCCTCAATTCGCAGGCGAATTCGCCAAAGTAATCAATGCGCAAAGCAAACAACTGCATATGCAATTGATCAAAGACCCAACATATCAAAAATCGATTGAAGATGTCATGAAATCTCCGGAAGTATCCAAGATGTTCATGGATATGACCAAAACTCCTGAGTATCGTAAACAAACGATGACCGTTATGCAAGAAGTCATGCAGAATCCTTTATTTCGGATGGAAGTACTGACTTTGCTTAAGAAGGTAGTTCAGGATGAATTACAACCTAAAACAGAACAGGGCGGCAAACAGGGAGGTAAAGGCGAGAATGGAGATGGCGGAAGCGGTAGCAGTGACGGTAGTAGTGATGGTAACAGTGGCGGCGACGGAAGTAATGGAGGATCATAAGCCCATAATACTTGAAAATTAAAAAATATCACATGTTGAAAAAAAGCCCGCATCCATGGATGTGGGCCATTTTATACTTTACACATATAGAAAATTTAAAACTTGGCATCAACAGACTGGGCAACCTCGTCGTAGATTGCTCCGATGCTTGACTCTGCTTTATACACAGATGGAGAAAAATCCGGCTCCGAAATATGATTATCCGGTGCTCCCAATGGAATCTGCGCAAGCAGCTCTGTATGAAGACTCTCGGCAAGAGTACCCCCACCGCCTCGGCCAAATACATAATCTTTCTCCCCGCATTTGCTGCATTCATAATACGCCATGTTCTCTACGACACCAAGCAGCTCATGTTCCGTCTGAATAGCCATAGCACCTGCACGTGCAGCTACAAAAGCAGCGGTTGCATGCGGTGTGGTAACGATGATTTCTTTGCTGTGTGGCAGCATCTGATGTACGTCTAGTGCAACGTCCCCCGTACCCGGAGGCAGATCAAGCAGCATATAATCCAACTCTCCCCAATTTACATCGGTAAAGAATTGGCGCAACATCCGCCCCAACATAGGTCCACGCCAGATCACTGGGTTATTCTCCCGAATAAAGAATCCCATCGACATGACTTTTACGCCGAAACGTTCAACAGGCTGGATAACCCCGTCCTCAACGACTGGATATTCCTCAATGCCCATCATATCAGGCACACTGAAGCCATATATATCTGCATCAATTAGGCCAACCTTTTTACCTTGACGTGCCAGAGCCGCTGCCAAATTAACGGTTACCGTCGATTTGCCGACGCCGCCTTTACCACTAGCAACAGCAATAAAACGTACGCCGGATTCAGGACTTAGCAACTCATGTCCGTCCAGACCTGCTGCATGGCCTTTGACAAGCACTTCGTCCTGGTCTTCCTCATGATCCGCTTGTCCGATGTTCAGGCTCTCACGCTCATGCTCTGACGCTGCACGCAGACGAATATGTACATCATTCACTCCGTGTTGGGACAACAGGTTGCGCGCGGCATCGCTTAGAGCAGTTGTATCCTCTGTGCGGTTCTCCAGCGTCACCATAGTAAGAGCAACATGATTTTCTTTAACCATGACATCACGGACCCACTGCAGTTCAGTCAAACTTAAGCCCAATTGCGGTTCCTGCAATGGCTGCAATAGTTCAAGTATCTGTTCTTTTGATAACATCAGACAGCACCTCAGCTTTATCTATTGGCATGTAATTAGGTATGCTAATCCAATTATATCATTACCTTTCTCGTTGTGACTAACTTTTAGGACGTTCTCCTGAGGAATAACGAAGAATTCCGTTGTAGATGGATGCAGCTACTTTGCGCTGATAGGCCTCATCAGCAAGCAGACGCGCCTCTTCCGGGTGAGAAAGGAAACCCACCTCCACCAGTGCAGAGGGAATTTTTAAAGCCTGGAGCAAATAAACGGTATTTACCGTTTTTGCGATTCGATCTGTATTTTCCAGATTACGAATCATTTCTTGCTGAAGCAGATTGGCCAACCCTTCATTATCAGGATGGTTAGGTGTATAAAAAACTTGAGCACCACTCCAGCGGTTCGATGGAACACTGTTCATATGGATGCTGATAAAGAGATCTGCCTGTTTATCCTCGATTCTTCTTACTCTTTGTTTCAGGTCTTCCGTTTTGCGTTTGGAGTAGCCCTTGGTGTCTGTAGCAGCCAGATCGGTGTCTATTTCTCGGGTCATGACAACCAAGGCTCCTGCTTGCTGCAGATAATCTCGTACGTACAGCGCAATGGATAAATTGATATCTTTCTCAATGACTCCCTGCTTACTCACTGCTCCCCCATCGGGCCCACCATGTCCTGCATCAATGGCTATGACTTTTCCCGCTAATGGCAGCCCCCAGTAACCGGACATTTTAGAGGAGGGCAACTCATACGTCACCACTGCCACAAACATCGCCAGCAAACAGAGGCTTAACATGATCCTCTTCATGGTGCGTAACCTAATCCAGATTACAAAGTGCTTCCCCATATTTTTACGCATAAAAAAACCACCTCGTCCCTATAAATGACTCTAATCATCTATATGGGACAAGATGGACAAATATACCGTTAGGAGCGGACTTGCTCCGCCATCCCTTCAATCAGCACCTCAGCTACCTCAGGGCGCGTAAATTCTGGTGGAGGGCATTGGCCGTCTCTCAGCAAGCCACGTACTTTGGTGCCAGACAGAGCCATGTGGTGTTCTTTATCATGCGGGCAGGTTTTGCTTGATGCCATGTTGCCACACTTGGTGCAGAAAAAACTATGTTCAAAGAACAAAGGTGTGATACCGAGTTCTTCCGGGGTGAAGTTAGTAAAGATCTCCTGCGCTTCATACGTTCCATAGTAGTCACCCACACCTGCATGGTCGCGGCCTACAATAAAGTGAGTACAACCATAATTTTTACGTACCATTGCGTGGAAAATGGCCTCTCTTGGACCAGCATACCGCATAGCCGCCGGGAATACGCCGAGGAATGCACGATCAGCCGGATAATAGTTCTCGAGCAAAACCAGATAACTCTTCATCCGTACATCAGCAGGTACGTCATCAGACTTCGTTTCGCCTACAAGCGGATTTAAGAACAACGCGTCCACAATCTCCATTGCACTTTTCTGAATGTACTCATGGGCACGATGGACCGGATTACGCGTCTGAAAACCGACAACCGTCTTCCAGCCCTTATCCTGGAACGTTTTCCGTGTCTCAGCAGGATCATAATAGAACTGTTCGAACTTGGCCGGCTTGGGGCGGTTAAGGACTTGAATTGGACCTCCTACATATGTTGCAGGTCGTTCCAGCAGTTTCTTCACACCCGGGTGTTCTGGATCATCCGTTTTGAAGACACGACGTGCTTCCTCACCCTGATCTACTTTGTAAATGCTCTTCACTTCCAGCAATCCATAGGTTATTCCATCATCATCACCAATAAGTGCGACAGTCTCACCGATCTGGAGTGAAGTAGCCTGCTGCTCATCTACAGCCAGCGTAATGGGTATGCTCCAGACTGTTCCGTCTGCAAGACGCATGCGAGATATAACGGAAAGATAGTCTTCTTCATTCATAAAACCTTGAAGCGGTGAGAATGCACCCACACCAATGAGATCCAAATCCGAAATTGTCCAGCTGTTAATACGTAAAGAGGACAGTTTCTCACTCTCTCGTAATAGTTGTTCCCGTTCCTCTCCTTGTACGACACGCTGAATCAGCGTACCTCCATGAGGCAGAATCGAAGTCATCTTGTCAGCTCCCTGTTTCACCATTTTTTATAACATCAAGAATGAATTCAGTGCATTATAAAATCCACTACTTACTCTGACTCAATTATTTATGAAGACCACATTCCGTTTTTTCATTTCCAGACCAGCGTCCCGCACGTGGATCTTCTCCAGGCATAACTTGACGTGTACAATACTCACAACCGATACTCGGGTAATTCTGATCATGCAGCGGGTTGTACACAACATTATTGGTACGAATGTATTCCCATACATCCTCTGAAGTCCAGTGGGCAATCGGGTTGAACTTCATCAGACCAAACTTGGCATCATATTCGACCTTCTTGGAGTTTGCACGCGTCGGTGCTTGATCTCTCCGAATACCGGTAATCCATGCATCGTACTGGGATAGAATACGTGTCAGCGGCTCAACCTTCCGAATATTACAACAAGCATTAGGATCAGACTTCCACAATTCATCTCCATGTTGAGCTGCCTGCTCTTCAGGAGTAATTTTAGGTGATACACGTACAAAATCAAGATTGTATTTCTCCTTCATTTTGTCACGAGTTTCGTAAGTTTCCTTGAAATGAAAATCGGTATCTAGATAAAATATATCCGTAGATGGGCTGATCTTCTGAAGCATATCTACAAGTACAACATCCTCTGCACCGAAGCTGCATGCAAAAGTGATATTTGGAAACGTCTCAATAGCGTAACGAATAATATCCTCTGGACTTGCGTTTTCCAACTCCTCAGCTTTCGTCCGTGCAAGTTCTTCTTTCTCCAACAAGTTCATGTCTGCATTTCCCCCATTCTGCATTTCAAAAATCACTAAAGCCGACTAATCTAATATGAATTATGTATAGTATAATTCTTTCATGGGGGATGTCAATGCCTGCCATATGGTAAAATACATCAGTTTAAGCCCATTTATTTGCTGTTCATCTTGAAAAATAATTTGGTCTTAATAATGCATTTAATTGATTTGTGGATAAAATCATCCATGTGTTGCATCATCAATCCCCCCCTGTCATCATCCACTCATCATTGAAATCCTTTGCTACTACTGGGTTTATCGAGCCGATTTGATAAAACGAGGTATAGAAGATCTCTATATAACCGAAGCAATTTAGAATAATGAGAAGGATCTAATAATGAAATAAAAGCGGAATCGAATTCTTCAATTGTAAGGGCTATTTATCAAAACCATAAGAAAAACTGATGAAATTAATCATGAAAAATGTATGATTACAACCATTACGAGGTTCTAAACTGCGAATTAAATTAGTGGATAACGGAGAGGTAAATTAAATGGAGTACTACCTAGAGGAAGAAACCTTAACCGTTACAGAGGAACCTGAAGCCTCTTTGATTCATCATCTGATGTTAAGAGCATTTATTATACTTATTGGTCTCTAGAATACAAAAAAGCCTTTGACCGAGGCCAAAGGCTTGTAATGCATATTAACGTTTGGAGAACTGAGGTGCGCGACGTGCGGCTTTGAGACCGTATTTTTTACGCTCTTTCATCCGTGGGTCACGAGTCAGGAATCCTGCTTTTTTCAGGGAAGCACGGTATTCCGGATCTGCTTTCAACAGAGCGCGGGAGATACCATGACGGATCGCACCGGCTTGACCGGAGATTCCGCCACCATGAGCGATAACAAGAACATCATAGTTGCTGAGTGTTTCTGTCAGGTTCAGTGGTTGTTTTACGATCAGTTTGAGTGTTTCCAAACCGAAGTATTCATTAATATCACGTTTATTGATGACAATGCGTCCTTCACCCGGTACAAGGCGAACACGAGCTACCGAATGTTTACGACGACCTGTCCCATAGTATTGTACTTGTGCCATGAAACTGTCCTCCTTTTAATTAACCGCGAAGTTCATAAACTTCTGGTTTTTGTGCTGCATGTGGATGCTCAGTGCCTCTGTACGCTTTAAGTCTCAACTTCATTTTCTCGCCCATGCGAGTTTTAGGAAGCATACCGCGAACAGCCAATTCCAACATACGTTCCGGTTTGTTTTTAACCATCTCTTCAGCAGTAGTTACTTTCAAACCACCTGGGTGCATCGAGTGACGGTAGTATTTTTTACCTTGCATTTTTTTACCAGTCAATACAATTTTCTCTGCATTGATGATAACAACGAAATCGCCAGTGTCCACATGTGGAGTGAATTGTGGCTTATGTTTGCCGCGGATCAAAGCAGCTGCTTCGCTCGCCAAACGTCCGAGCGTTTTGCCTTCGGCATCAATGATGTGCCATTGGCGCTCAACTTCGTTAGGCTTCGCCATGTACGTGGTACGCATGAAAAGTTCCTCCTTAAAATGTTCAACATCATTATATTCATTTATCTTCATTCATTAAGTGATAACTTTAGGTGTTGTTGGATAGTTCTTTCATTGTGACCCTCTTAATTGGGGCTGTGGGAAAGCCATTAAGAAAACACAACTTTTATATTACATGATAGGAGCTTAAATCGCAAGTGTTAATTAAGCATTTCACTTCGCAAATTTAATCTTTTTTGTATTCAAGGTCCCAGAGCATTAAACCGCAGCTAACCGCAGTAGGTCCTGCAGCAGAACGATTACAAGCAGCAATCATATTCGGTACGTCAGAGGCTTTCCGTTTGCCCTCTCCGACCTCCAGCAGTGTACCTACAATGATACGAACCATATGCTGCAAAAAGCCGTTACCACTCACATAGATGTGAATGACACCCTGATCGCGCGGATGGTCCCTACACATAGAACGGTCCACTTCTATCCATGCTTCGTATACCGAACGTACATGATTGTCTTTCTGAGACTTGCGTGAAGCAAAGGAGGTGAAATCATACGTACCAATAAAATGACGTAACCCCTCCTGCATTGCCGCAATGTCCAGCTTGGCATGGTGATGATATTGCAGCCTCCGATTAAACACGTCCGGGAATTGATTCGCATTGACGGTATACCGATACGTTTTCTTTTTCGCAGCATAGCGAGAATGAAATTCGTTTGGTACTTCAACCGCATCAATAACGATAATATCGGATGGCAATCTGGAGTTGAGCGCCATACACCATCGTTCAATCGGGATCTGGGATTCCGTAGGAAAATTGAAGATCTGTCTGCGTGCGTGAACGCCTGCATCCGTTCTGCCTGAACCCGTAATTTTAACCTTCTCACCGGTTAAAGCACGAATGGCATCTTCAAGATGGTCCTGAATGGTATTCCCTCCCGGCTGAACCTGAAAGCCGTAATAGGCAGTGCCATCATAAGTTAACGTCATACACAAGTTGCGCATCAATACCACACCTTTGTTCCATACTATACATGTGCCTATCCCGAACAGCAAAAGAAGCCCCTTTCGGAGCTTCTATTACAGCACGAAATCCGAAATGAAGAGAAAAAAAGGGTTAAACCAGAATCAACGATTCTGTCCCCTTTCCTCATCTCATCTGTTCTACGCGCGGTCAACCAGTTCCAAGTAAACCATAGGCGCAGCGTCACCACGACGAGGTCCCAGTTTCAGGATACGAGTGTACCCACCTGGACGCTCAGCGTAACGACCGGACAATTCGCTAAACAGTTTTTGGATTGCATCTTGCTCACCATCGATTGTTTCGCGGCGAACATAAGCTGCCACTTGGCGACGGGCATGAAGATCTCCCTTTTTCGCTTTAGTGATCAGTTTTTCAGCAATAGAGCGAACCTCTTTTGCTTTCGCTTCAGTTGTCTGAATGCGTTCGTATAAGAACAGGTCGGTTACCAGGTCACGGAACAAAGCTTTACGTGCGCTGGAATTACGGCCCAACTTTTGGTATGCCATTGTTTTCCCTCCTTCACTTCAAGCACTCGGCTGTCTATTCTTCTGTACGGAGTCCCAAACCAAGTTCCTCAAGCTTCTCTTGAACTTCTTCCAAAGACTTGCGTCCGAGGTTACGGACTTTCATCATGTCTTCTTCTGTTTTCGTAGTCAGCTCTTGCACGGTATTAATACCGGCACGTTTGAGGCAGTTGTAAGAACGAACAGAGAGATCCAGCTCTTCGATCGTCATTTCGAGTACTTTTTCTTTTTTGTCTTCTTCTTTTTCGACCATAATCTCTGCATCTTTCGCTTCGTCTGTAAGACCCACGAAGAGCATCAGATGCTCGGTCAAAATTTTAGCGCCAAGGCTTACAGCCTCTTCAGGACGAATACTTCCGTCAGTCCAAACTTCCAACGTGAGCTTGTCATAGTTGGTTACTTGGCCGACACGCGTATTTTCCACAGCGTAGTTTACGCGGCTGATCGGGGTGAAGATGGAATCGACTGGGATGACGCCGATCGGCTGGTCATCGCGTTTATTCCGATCTGCCTGGACGTAGCCGCGACCGCGATTGGCAAAAATACGCATGTGAAGTCTCGAACCTGGTCCGAGCGTAGCAATGTGCAAATCCGGGTTAAGAATTTCCACATCGGAGTCAGCACGGATATCTCCAGCCGTAATTGCTCCTTCGCCTTCAGCATCAATCTCGAGCACTTTCTCCTCGTCCGAGTGAATTTTGAGCGACAAAGCTTTCAGGTTAAGGATGATCTCCGTAACATCTTCCATAACGCCAGGAACTGTAGCAAATTCATGCAGAACGCCATCGATTTGAACCGAAGACACTGCCGCACCCGGCAGTGACGAGAGCAAGATGCGACGAAGCGAGTTTCCAAGCGTCGTACCGTATCCGCGCTCTAGCGGTTCTACTACGAATTTCCCATAGGTGCCATCATCGTTGACGTCTACCGTCTCAATTTTCGGCTTTTCGATTTCAATCACTGCAATACCCCTCCTTCAAAACGTCGGTCCTCTATGAAACATTTACCTTCTCTTGCGAAAACATGTAGTAGTATGCCTAAACAACCATTATTAGCAGATTGTGGCGGAAATATACCACACGCAGGGGCAAATCTCATTAGACACGACGACGTTTTGGAGGACGGCATCCGTTATGCGGGACTGGAGTTACGTCTTTGATCAGGTTAACTTCAAGACCAGCAGCTTGCAAAGAGCGGATCGCTGCTTCACGGCCTGCGCCCGGTCCTTTAACCATAACCTCAACGGCTTTCATCCCATGTTCCATTGCAGCTTTGGCAGCAGTCTCAGCAGCCATTTGTGCAGCAAACGGAGTCGATTTACGGGAACCTCTGAATCCGAGGCCGCCGGAGCTTGCCCACGAAATTGCGTTTCCGTGAGGGTCCGTAATGGTAACGATAGTGTTATTGAATGTGGAGCGGATATGTGCCACGCCAGATTCAATATTTTTACGGTCACGACGTTTAGTACGTACGACTTTTTTCGGTTTAGCCATTTTCTCTTATCCCCCCTTATTATTTCTTCTTGTTCGCTACAGTACGACGAGGACCTTTACGAGTACGAGCATTCGTTTTCGTACGTTGTCCACGAACAGGCAGACCACGACGATGACGAACTCCACGGTAACAACCGATCTCCGTCAAACGTTTAATATTCAAAGAGATTTCACGACGCAGGTCACCTTCTACTTTGACCTCTTTGTCGATACTTTCACGCAATTTGCTGACTTCATCTTCCGTCAAATCACGAACACGAGTGTCCGGATTGATGCCTGTTGTGCTCAGAATTTTCTGGGAAGTCGTTTTACCGATTCCGAAAATATAAGTCAAGGCGATCTCAACGCGCTTATCACGTGGCAAATCCACACCAGCTATACGTGCCATTTTACGCTACACCCCCTTCTTTAACCTTGTTTTTGTTTGTGTTTCGGATTTTCACAGATAACCATAACATTCCCTTTGCGGCGAATGACTTTGCATTTTTCGCAAATCGGCTTGACCGAAGGTCTTACCTTCATGTGAATTACCTCCTCAAAGTTTTGCTTAGCAAAACTCTCTTCGTAAGCATTGACCTTGTTCTACTAATATAGAACCGGCTTCGAAGCTTTCGCAAGTTTTGCCGGGCAAAACCCGCTTCATAAGCTTCACAGTTCATTGCAACTGTCTACTACTATTTACGGTAAGTTATACGACCTTTTGTCAAATCATAAGGTGATAACTGAACAACCACTTTGTCTCCAGTCAGGATACGGATAAAGTGCATCCGCAACTTGCCAGAAACGTGAGCGAGAATTTGATGACCGTTCTCAAGCTCAACCTTGAACGTTGCATTCGGTAGCGGCTCGAGAACCGTACCTTCCACTTCAATGACATCTTCCTTGGCCATTAGTCAGTCTCCTTTCTCTTCAGCTTGAATGTTGGTGG
Source organism: Paenibacillus sp. E222 (assembly GCF_013401555.1). Classification (NCBI taxonomy): domain Bacteria; kingdom Bacillati; phylum Bacillota; class Bacilli; order Caryophanales; family Paenibacillaceae; genus Paenibacillus; species Paenibacillus sp. E222. The sequence goes on along the minus strand of NZ_CP058552.1, from coordinate 2,142,100 downwards.
ATTCCAGAAACGAATGAACCGCATAGCGGAGCTTTCCGTTTGTCACCCGACCACTCTCGTTTAAACTGTTTACGACCTCTCTGCTAATCATCGGTTGGAGTTCAAGATGAAGAATATTCTTCTTCTTGGGTTGATCAAACTTACGTTTGTCTCCATCCGCAATATATACGAACCTGCTGTCCGCTATAGCAACAATTACTGCGGCTTGGTCCGCATTGCGGCCTTTACGGATCTTCACAAGTTGACCGAGCTGCGGATTAGACTGATTGTTCATGCCTTATCACCTACGCATTCAGTTTTGTGAAAATTTCCATGCCTTCTGGTGTAACTGCTACGGTGTGTTCAAAGTGGGCGCATAACGATCCATCAACAGTGACGACAGTCCAGTTATCTTCCAACGTTTTCACATACCGTCTGCCTGCGTTAACCATCGGCTCTATGGCCAGCACCATGCCCGCTTTAAGCCGTGGTCCCCGATCAGGAAGACCATAGTTCGGAATCTGTGGTTCTTCGTGCAGATCCGCTCCTATGCCGTGACCGACATATTCACGTACTACCGAGAACCCTTCATCTTCAATATATTTCTGAATCGCATGAGATATTGTAAACAAGCGAACGTCCGGTTTAACCAGCGCCAGACCTGCGTATAACGAAGCCTCGGTAACGTCCAGAAGACGACGGGCTTCTTCGGAAATACGGCCGACTGGATATGTCCAGGCGGAATCTCCGTGATAACCCTGGTACTGCGCGCCAATGTCAAACGTAACGATATCGCCCTCGTTCAACTTTCGTTTGCCGGGAAATCCATGCACCAACTCTTCATTCACTGAAGCGCACACACTGGCAGGGAAACCGTTATAACCTTTGAAAGACGGCACAGCTCCTTGACTGCGGATGTATTGATCGGCCATATGGTCAAGTTCTCCAGTCGTAATACCGGGAGCGATATGCTCTGCCAAGAGACGATGCGTTTCCGCAACAATTCTCCCCGCTTCCCTCATCAAGCCCAGTTCCGTTTCGGACTTACCAATGATCATTCAATTAACCTCGCAGCAGGGACACGATTTCATGAGAAACTTGATCGATATCCTGCTCTCCGTCCATTTGACGAAGAAGGCCTTTGTTCTCATAAAATGTGAGGAGTGGTGCTGTTTTGTTGATATATTCGTCGAGACGTGTGCCTACGCTCTCTTCATTATCATCAGAGCGTTGGTACAAGTCACCGCCGCATTTATCACAAATACCTTCCTGCTTAGGCGGATTGAATACGACATGATAGGTGGCGCCACAGTTCTTACAAATGCGACGACCCGTCAGACGGGCGAGCAATTTGTTGCGGTCCACTTTCAGGTTGATTACATGATCGAGACCTGAGTTCAGTCGATCCAGAATACCATCGAGCGCTTCTGCTTGAGACAGGGTTCTTGGAAAACCATCCAAGAGGAATCCTTCTCTGCAATCAGGCTGCTGCAAACGTTCTTCAACGATGCCGATCGTTACATCATCTGGTACTAGCAATCCTTGATCCATATATTCCTTGGCTTTCAGGCCAATGGGAGTTCCCTGCTTAATCGCGAGACGAAATGCATCGCCTGTTGAAATATGGGGAATACCGAACTCTTTCACAATGACGTCTGCTTGCGTTCCTTTTCCTGCCCCCGGAGGGCCCATGAATAGGATGTTCACGTTATGTCACTCCCTCCAAGACTACCCTACATCAACAAACAGCACAATAGGTGCCGGCAAGTAAATCTTAACTTGACCGGTACCTATTGCCTATTTATTGATAAAACCTTTGTAGTGGCGTTTGATCAATTGGCTTTCGATTTGCTTCATCGTATCCAGCGCAACACCGATAACGATCAGGAGAGACGTTCCTCCAATTTGCGCAGATTGAGGCAAACCAGAAAGTGCCCCCAAGATTACAGGCAGAACGGAAATTACTGCCAAGAAGATGGCACCTGCCGTTGTCAAACGAGTCATGACACGGGTCAGATATTTCTCGGTTGCTTTACCCGGACGAATGCCTGGGATGTAACCGCCGTTCTTTTTCATGTTGTCAGCCATCTGCTGTGGATTCATCTGTACAAAAGTATAGAAGAATGTGAATCCGAAAATCATCACTACATACAGTAACATACCCAGAGGTTTATGAGTAGTGAGATTGGCTCCGATCCACTGTGCCCATGCACGATCAGCCCAGAAGTTGGCGATGATCGATGGGAACATCAACAGAGATGAAGCAAAGATGACAGGGATAACACCTGCTGCATTAATCTTCAGCGGGATATGTGTGTTCTGTCCACCGTACATTTTGTTACCTACGACGCGTTTAGCGTACTGTACAGGAATTTTCCGAATCGCCTGCTGAATGTAAATGACACCTATGATAATCAGTACAATAACAATTGCAACGATTACCCCTTTAAGAATGTTCATGAACAGTTGATCAGCTTGGATGAAGTCAGATTCGATTGTTTGTTTGATAATGTTAGGCACCGTTGATAGGATACCCGCAAAGATCAAAATCGAAATCCCGTTTCCTATGCCCTTCTCGGTGATCTGCTCACCAAGCCACATTAGGAATGAAGTACCGGCCGTAAGTACAATCGCGATCAAGATATAATCTGCAAATGTTGCATTAGGCACCATTTCTGTATTGTACAAGCGGTTGAATCCGATCGACGTACCAAACGCTTGAATCAATGCCAGACCTACCGTTAAATAACGGGTCAGTTGTGCAGATTTTTTCTTACCTTGTTCCCCCTGCTTAGCCCACTCCGCTAATTTTGGAATAACGTCCATGGAAAGCAGCTGCACTATGATAGACGCAGTGATGTAAGGCACGATCCCGAGCGCAAATATCGAGAACTGAAAGAGCGCTCCACCCGAGAACGTATTGAGAAGTCCAAAAACTTCTTTACCCGCAGAATTTGTCGCTTCGAACACATCTTTGTTAACTCCCGGTACGGGGACAAAGGAGCCGATGCGGTAAATGATCAGTACAAAAAGGGTAAATAATACCCTTTTGCGCAGATCTTCAACCCGCCAGATATTCTTTAGGGTCTTGAACATTAAATCACCTCAGTTGTACCGCCGGCAGCTTCAATTTTCTCAATAGCAGATTGAGAAAACTTGTTAGCTTTAACAGTCAGCTTCACAGTGACATCACCGTTACCCAGGATTTTGATTCCGGATTTAGCGTTTTTAACTACGCCGTTCGTCATCAAGAATTCTGGAGTTACTTCAGTACCCGCAGCAAAACTGTTCAGGTCTTCAGTATTCACAACTGCATATTCTTTGCGAGTTGGGTTTACAAAACCACGTTTTGGCAAGCGACGATACAATGGATTTTGTCCACCTTCGAAGCCTGGACGTACTCCACCGCCAGAACGAGCGTTTTGTCCTTTGTGACCGCGACCTGATGTTTTACCTGTACCACTACTTGGACCGCGACCAAGACGTTTACGTTCTTTGCGGGATCCAGGAGATGGTGAAAGCTCATGTAACTTCATCGTTCGTTGCACCTCCTTAAAGATTTGTGGGATTAACCCTTTTTTAAGCTTCTACTTCTTTAACAGCGACCAAGTGGCTTACTTTGTTAATCATACCACGAATGGCAGGATTGTCGTTTTGAACCACTTTACTGTTGATTTTGCGCAAGCCCAATGTTTTCACAGTTGTTCTTTGCGTCTCCGGACGTCCGATCAAGCTGCGGACGAGGGTAATTTCTAATTTAGCCATGAGATTCCCTCCTTAACCCAGAAGCTCTTCGACGGATTTGCCGCGCAGTTTTGCCACGTCTTCAGCACGCTTCAAACGGGACAAACCTTCCAAAGTCGCATTGACCATGTTCATGGAATTCGAAGAACCCAGAGATTTTGTCAAAATGTCACCTACACCAGCAAGTTCGAGAACCGCACGTACAGGACCACCAGCGATAACACCAGTACCTTCAGATGCTGGTTTCAACAGAACGCGTCCTGCGCCGAACTTACCTGTTACCAAGTGAGGAATCGAAGTTCCTACGAGTGGAACGTGTACAAGGTTTTTCTTAGCGTCTTCAATACCTTTGCGAATTGCATCAGGTACTTCGCCCGCTTTACCGATACCAGCTCCAACCCAGCCGTTGCCGTCGCCGACTACAACCAGTGCGCTAAAGCTGAAACGGCGTCCGCCTTTTACTACTTTAGCTACGCGATTAATATTTACAACTCTTTCAGTCAGTTCCAAAGTATTCGGATCTACACGCAAGTCGTTAACCTCCTTTTGAAAAATATCTTAAAACTCAAGTCCTGCTTCACGAGCCGCTGCAGCCAATGCTGCGATACGACCATGGTACAGATAACCGCTACGGTCAAATACGATGTTAGAAACGCCTTTGTCTTTTGCACGTTTAGCAACGAGTTCGCCAACTTTACGAGCAGATTCAACAGATGCGCCGTTTTTGATGTCGCCGCTCAATTCTTTGTCTACAGTAGACGCGGAAGCAATCGTAACACCAGCTACATCATCGATGATTTGAGCATACATATGTTTACCAGAACGGAATACGTTCAAACGAGGACGTGCTGCCGTTCCTTGGATTTTCTTACGAACACGCAGGTGTCTTTTCAGACGAGCCTTGTTTTTATCTTGTTTCGTAATCATCTCAGGGATTCACTCCTTTCAGGTTACCTCGCTGGCTTCAAACCGGAAGCCACGGGGTATATTAGAAACACAAGAAGCAAGCAAGCCGAAAACCGCGCAAAGGCGGTAAGAAAAATCTTATTTCTTCTTACCGGCTTTACCTTCCTTACGGATGATACGCTCGCCTTCATATTTGATACCTTTACCTTTGTACGGCTCAGGTTCACGAACGGAACGGATTTTAGCAGCGTAAGCACCTACACGCTCTTTATCGATTCCGCGAACGATGATTTTCGTATTCGAAGGAACTTCGAATTCGATTCCCGCTTCCGGTGTAATTTCAACCGGGTGAGAGTACCCAACGTTCAGAACGATTTTATCTCCGGATTTGCTTGCACGATATCCGACCCCAACCAGCTCCAGAGATTTTGCGAATCCTTCAGTAACACCACTCACCATGTTGTTTACAACGCTACGCGTTGTGCCGTGCAAAGAACGGTGAGTTTTGTTATCGGAAGGACGCACAACTGTAATTTCGTTGTTTTCAACTGTAACCTTCATGTCTTTATGAAGTTCACGAGTCAAAGATCCTTTTGGTCCTTTTACCGTAATAACGGTGTTGTCCAGTGTGATGTCCACACCACTTGGTACTGTAATTGGTTTGCGACCAATACGAGACATATGTTGCACCTCCTATCTTGTGACGTTATATTACCAAACGTAGCAGACGACTTCTCCGCCGGATTTTGATTGACGAGCTTCTTTGTCCGTCATGATACCTTTGGATGTCGAGATAATAGCGATACCCAGACCACCAAGTACACGAGGTACTTCGTTGCTTTTCGTGTAAACACGAAGACCAGGTTTACTGATTCTTTTCAGACCAGTAATAACACGCTCGTTATTTTGACCGTATTTCAGGAAAACACGGATAATCCCTTGTTTGTTATCATCGATAACTTCAGCGTCACGGATAAAACCTTCACGCTTCAAGATGTCGGCGATTTGTTTTTTCATTGTCGAAGCAGGCATTTCTACCGTTTCGTGACGAACTGTGTTCGCGTTACGAATACGAGTAAGCATATCTGCAATTGGATCAGACATAGTCATTGTGAGTTAACCTCCTTCCCGTTCAGGACTTTTTACCAGCTTGCTTTTTTCACGCCAGGGATCTGGCCTTTATAAGCTAATTCACGGAAGCAAATTCTGCAAATTTTGAACTTCTGCAGTACCGAATGTGGACGTCCGCAACGCTCACAGCGTGTATAAGCACGTACTTTAAACTTTGGTGTACGTTGTTGTTTAACTTTCATCGAAGTTTTTGCCACTTAGCCTGACACCTCCTAAATAATTTCGGAGAAAAGGGAGTCTTTCCAGACACCCGGAAACGTTATAGCAACATTATTTTACGAAAGGCATTCCGAGTTGCGTGAGCAATTCACGGGATTCTTCGTCTGTTTTCGCCGTTGTTACGATGACAATATCCATACCGCGGACTTTGTCTACTTTATCATACTCGATCTCTGGGAAGATCAATTGTTCTTTCAGACCCAGTGTGTAGTTACCACGTCCGTCGAAAGCTTTGCTCGATACACCGCGGAAGTCGCGGACACGAGGAAGCGTAACGTTGAACAGTTTATCGAGGAAGAAGTACATGCGCTCGCCGCGCAATGTTACTTTCACACCGATAGGCATGTTCTCACGCAGTTTGAAACCTGCGATAGATTTTTTAGCACGAGTGATTACAGGTTTTTGACCTGCGATCAGTTGCAAATCGTTTACTGCGGAATCCAACACTTTAGAGTTTTGAACTGCATCGCCCACACCCATGTTGATAACGATTTTCTCGATTTTCGGCACTTGCATTACCGTTGTATAGTTGAACTTCTGCATCAAAGCAGGAGCAATTTCGTTAAGGTAACGTTCTTTCATTCTTGCTGCCATGAATCATAGACCTCCTTTCTCATTCGGTTCAATTAGTCGATAATTTCTCCGGAACGTTTTGCAACGCGCACTTTCTTTCCGTTATCCAACACTTTGTAACCTACACGGGTTACTTTTCCGCTCTTCGGATCGATGTGCATTACGTTGGAAACGTGAATCGGAGCTTCCTTCTCGATAATGCCGCCTTGCGGATTTTGCTGGTTAGGCTTCTGGTGTTTTTTAATCATGTTAACACCTTCCACAAGGACGCGGTTCTCACGAGGATAAGCAGCGATGACACGGCCTTTTTTACCTTTGTCTTTACCGCTGATCACCATAACTGTATCTTCTTTTTTAACATGAAGTTTATTGTTATGGGATTCCAGAACTTTTTTCACTCTTGGCATTTCGTACACCTCCTGTTTCTAACATCACGAGATTAAGCTTTAGATAACTTCTGGGGCCAAGGAAACGATTTTCATGAAGTCTTTCTCGCGGAGTTCACGAGCAACAGGTCCGAAAATACGTGTTCCACGTGGGCTTCTGTCGTCTTTTACAACAACCGCTGCATTTTCATCAAAACCGATGTAGGAACCGTCTTTACGACGTACAGAACGTTTCGTACGAACAACAACCGCTCTAACTACATCACCTTTTTTGACAACGCCGCCTGGTGTTGCTTGTTTTACCGAACAAACGATCAGATCACCGATTTGAGCTGTACGACGTCCCGTACCGCCGAGTACGCGGATACACATCAGTTCCTTCGCACCGGAGTTGTCGGCCACAGCCAAACGTGTAAATGGTTGAATCATTTAGTATTCCTCCTTTCAGCTATGCTGCTGATGCATTAGATGATAATCGCTTTTTCTACGACTTCAGTAAGTCTCCAGCGTTTATCTTTCGAAAGCGGACGAGTCTCCATGATTTTCACCGTGTCACCGATTTTCGCAGTGTTTTCTTCGTCATGCGCTTTGAATTTTTTAGTAACCTTGATACGTTTATGGTACAAGTCGTGTTTTTTGTAAGTTTCTACAGCAACAACGATCGTTTTATCCATTTTATCACTGACTACTTTACCTGTTTGCACTTTACGTGCGTTACGTTCTTCGCTCATTGTTGGCCTCCTTCCTGATTACGGACGGATTAGACATCCGATCCCTAATTAACCGATTCCCAATTCTCTTTCACGGATAATGGTTTTAGCACGAGCTATTTCTTTCCGCACATCACGGATTCGAGTCGGGTTATCCAGCTGACCGGTAGCGAGTTGAAAGCGGAGGTTAAAGAGTTCTTCTTTAAATCCGGCAATCTTTTGCTCGATTTCAGCAGAGGTTAGGTTGCGAAATTCACTAGCTTTCATTTGCTTCACCACCCAATTCTTCACGTTTCACAAACTTCGTTTTGATTGGCAGTTTGTGAGCGGCAAGACGCATTGCTTCGCGAGCAATATCCTCCGGTACACCAGCAAGTTCAAACATGATCTTACCTGGTTTCACAACTGCAACCCATTTTTCTACGTTACCTTTACCGCTACCCATCCGAACCTCGAGAGGCTTTTGAGTGATTGGTTTGTCTGGGAAGATTTTAATCCAAACTTTACCACCACGTTTGATGTAACGAGTCATCGCAATACGAGCCGCTTCGATTTGACGGTTCGTAATCCAAGCCGGTTCCGTAGCTTGCAGACCGTATTCGCCAAAGTTCAGCGTAGTTCCGCCTTTAGCTTGGCCCTTCATATGTCCGCGTTGTTGCTTACGGTGTTTTACACGTTTTGGTACCAACATGATTAGTTGCCTCCTTCCTTAGCAGCTTGTTTCTTAGCCGTAGGAAGAACCTCTCCACGATAGATCCATACTTTTACGCCGATACGGCCGTAAGTAGTATGAGCCTCTGCTGTACCGTAGTCGATGTCGGCACGAAGCGTGTGCAGTGGAACAGTTCCTTCGCTGTAGCCTTCCGAACGAGCAATCTCAGCACCGCCAAGACGTCCGCCCACTTGAGTTTTAATACCTTTTGCACCAGAGCGCATTGTTCTTTGAATAGCTTGTTTCAGAGCACGACGGAAAGAAACACGACGTTCCAATTGTTGTGCGATGCTTTCAGCTACCAGGATTGCGTCCAGGTCTTGGTTCTTAATTTCAGAAATGTTGATGTGTACTTTTTTACCGCCTGCGATTTTCGTAATTTGATTACGCAGATTTTCAACTTCCGAACCACCCTTACCGATAACCATACCTGGTTTCGCAGTGTGAATCGTTACGTTTACGCGGTTAGCCGCTCTCTCGATTTCAACACGAGACATAGCGGAGTCTTTCAATTTATTTTTCAGGAATTCACGAATTTTCACGTCTTCCATCAAAAGATCGCCGAAGTCTTTACCTGCATACCACTTAGATTCCCAGTCACGGATAATTCCGACACGGAGTCCGACTGGATTTACCTTTTGGCCCACACATTTCCCCTCCTTCTACTTTTCAGATACCACCAAAGTGATGTGGCTAGTACGTTTGTTAATACGACTTGCACGTCCCATTGCACGAGGGCGGAAACGTTTCATTGTCGGTCCTTGGTTCACGTAAGCTTGCGAAATGACCAAGTTATTAACATCCAAAGAATAGTTATGTTCCGCATTTGCAATCGCGGAGTTAAGCAACTTCTCAACAATCGGAGAAGCGGATTTCGGAGTGTGACGGAGAATGGCAACCGCCTCACCAACTTGCTTGCCGCGAATCAAGTCAACAACGAGTTGAACTTTACGAGGAGCAATCCGGATAAACTTAGCATGTGCTTTTGCTTCCATTGTGTAACCTCCTCTCAAACATTAAAGATGTTCATTTATCTTCTTGTTTTCTTATCATCATCAGTATGGCCTTTGTACGTACGGGTTGGAGCGAACTCACCCAATTTGTGTCCGACCATGTCCTCAGTTACGTATACTGGTACGTGTTTACGACCGTCATATACGCCAAATGTGTGTCCGATGAATTGCGGGAAAATTGTAGAACGACGGGACCAGGTTTTAATAACAAGCTTTTTACCGGATGCTTCCATCTCTTCTACCTTTTTCAGCATGTAGCCATCAATGAATGGCCCTTTTTTCAAACTGCGACCCATGTGGAGATCCTCCCTTCAAACGTAGCTATTATGCATCCGCAGATGCCTCACGAAGTTATGCACAGTGTGTATTACTTCGTGCGGCGGCGAATGATGTATTTATCAGAAGCTTTATTTTTCTTACGCGTTTTGTAACCAAGAGTAGGTTTACCCCATGGTGACATTGGCGATTTACGTCCGATTGGAGCACGACCTTCACCACCACCGTGTGGGTGATCGTTAGGGTTCATTACTACACCACGAACTTCAGGACGTTGTCCCAACCAACGGCTACGACCGGCTTTACCGATTTTGATGAGCTCGTGGTCTTGGTTACCAACAGATCCGATTGTTGCGCGGCAAACTTTCAGAATACGACGAACTTCTCCGGAAGAGAGACGAACGGATACGTATTTTTCTTCTTTACCAAGCAATTGAGCTTCTGTACCAGCAGCACGAACCAATTGTCCGCCTTTACCTGGTTTCAACTCGATGTTGTGGATAACGGTACCTACTGGAATGTTTTCAAGTGGCAGTGCGTTACCGATTTTGATGTCTGCGTCAGGACCGGAGAATACTTGATCGCCAACTTTCAGACCTTTAGGAGCGATAATGTAACGTTTCTCACCATCAGCGTAGTGAATCAAAGCGATGTTGGATGTACGGTTCGGGTCATACTCAATCGTAGCAACGCGGCCCGGTATTCCATCTTTAGTACGTTTGAAGTCAATGATACGGTATTTACGTTTGTGTCCACCACCGTGGTGACGAACTGTAATTTTACCTTGGTTGTTGCGGCCTGCTTGTTTGCTCAACGGGGCCAACAACGATTTCTCCGGCTTATCTGTGGTGATTTCCTCAAATGTAGAAACGGACATGTTCCGTCTTGCCGGGGATGTTGGTTTATACTTTTTGATTGGCACTAGGTTTCCCTCCTTACTTCAAAAATTTCAATTATACAGTTTCAAAGAACTCAAGCGTTTTGCTGTCTTGTGTCAGCGTTACAAACGCTTTTTTCCATTCGCTTGTATATCCGGAATAACGTCCGTACCGTTTAGGCTTAGCTGGAACACGCAGAGTGTTCACGTTTTTCACTTTTACGTTGAAAATAGCTTCTACGGCTTTTTTGATCTCGGTTTTGTTTGCACGGATATCGACTTCAAATACATATTTCAAGTCGTTCATCATGTCAGCAGTACGTTCCGTAATAATCGGACGTTTTACAATATCACGAGGATCCTTCATTACGCGAGCACCTCCTCTACCTTCTGAACTGCTTCTTTCGTAATGATCAATTTGTCGTGCGAAAGCACGTCAAGAACATTAATGCCGTCAGCAGCTACGAATTTCACGCCAGGAATATTCCGTGCGGAAAGAGCCACATTATCATCATAGCTAGGAGCTACGATCAAAGCTTTGCGTCCAACTTTCAAGTTGTTCAAGATGGCTGCAAATTCTTTTGTTTTAGGTGTGCTCAGCGTGAGAGCATCCAGAACGATAATGTCATTGTCGATCACTTTGGATGAAAGAGCTGATTTGATCGCCAAACGGCGAACTTTCTTAGGCAGTTTGTATGCATAGCTCCGTGGTGTCGGACCAAATACGATACCGCCGCCTTTCCATTGTGGAGAACGAATCGAACCTTGGCGAGCGCGACCTGTACCTTTTTGTTTCCAAGGTTTACGTCCACCGCCACGTACTTCAGAACGTCCTTTTACTTTGTGGGTACCTTGACGAAGGGAAGCGCGTTGCATAAGAACTGCATCGTACAGAACGTGTTGGTTCGGCTCAATTCCGAAAACCGCATCGTTCAATTCAACTTCGCCTACTTGGCTACCATCTACATTGTAAACTGATACTTTTGGCATTTTGTGTTCCTCCTTTCTTCAGTGGTTATTTTTTCACCGTTTCTTTAACTTTTACAAGGCTGTTCTTCGGTCCAGGAATGGAACCTTTCACGAGCAACACGTTACGCTCAGCGTCTACTTTAACAACTTCAAGACGTTGGATTGTAACAGTCTCATGTCCCATGTGTCCTGGCAAGTGTTTGCCTTTAGGAACGCGGTTAGCTTGGATCGAACCCATCGAACCTGGGCCACGGTGATAACGAGAACCGTGTGACATAGGTCCAGTGCTTTGTCCCCAACGTTTGATTACGCCGGCAAAACCTTTACCTTTAGAAATACCTGTTACGTCAACGAACTCGCCTTCTGCGAAAATGTCAGCTTTCAATTCTTGGCCAACTTCATATTCCGCGATGTTAATGCCGCGAAGTTCACGAACGTAGCGCTTAGGTGCAGTATTCGCTTTTTTAGCGTGTCCTGCTTCTGGCTTGTTAGCATTTTTCTCTTTCTTATCGGAGTAACCGATTTGAACTGCTTCGTAGCCATCGTTCTCAAGATCTTTCTTCTGCAAAACAACACAAGGTCCTGCTTCGATAACCGTTACTGGAACGACGTTACCTTCAGGTGTAAATACTTGAGTCATTCCAAGTTTTTTTCCTAAGATACCTTTCATGTTGACACCTCTTTTCCTTCATAAATAATCTAATGTTGCTTTATATTACAATTTAATTTCGATATCTACACCGGACGGCAGATCCAAGCGCATCAAGGCATCCACAGTTTGTGGAGTCGGGTTAACGATATCGATCAAACGCTTATGAGTGCGTTGTTCGAATTGTTCCCGAGAATCCTTGTACTTGTGCACCGCACGAAGAATAGTAATGATTTGTTTTTCAGTTGGAAGCGGAATCGGACCGGATACACCAGCACCCGAACGTTTTGCAGTTTCAACAATTTTCTCCGCGGATTGATCAAGAATTCTGTGGTCGTAAGCTTTCAAACGAATACGAATTTTTTGCTTTGCCATTTTAGTCCCTCCTTCTATCGCCCAATTTGGTATCGGACATACTCCGTGAAAATTTTCTAGCCACTCTCCCATGGCAAAGGGGCCGGGTGTGCCAGTAACCTCTCACATCATCGCAACGTCACAGAACAACATTCATTATTATATAGAAAAGATGGGCGTATTGCAAGCATATTTAAGAAAAACATTTAAACTAATCTTTTCGAGTGAAATGACTTCGTTTAATATGTTGTTTTCCTACTCTATACTAGCTGCCTTAGCCAATCTTTCTTTACAATTCCGAATGATCTTCAAACCTTGTGACGCAGGTTCCGAATCATTTACATAATAAAAGAGTTCTCTATCCGATGTCGGATAAAGAACTCTTCCGAAGCTTCGTTACAGTACAATGTTACTCGTTCCAGTACACTGTTGCATATGCTTACTCAGCGATAAGCTGAATTATTTTTGAATAGTTGCTACGGAACCTGCACCTACTGTACGGCCACCTTCACGAATGGAGAACTTAGTTCCTTCTTCAATCGCGATTGGGGAGATCAGTTGAACAGTAACCGTGATGTTGTCACCAGGCATTACCATTTCAGTACCTTCTGGCAAGTTGATGATACCAGTTACGTCAGTTGTACGGAAGTAGAACTGTGGACGGTATCCAGTGAAGAAAGGCTTGTGACGGCCACCCTCTTCTTTAGTCAAAACGTAGATTTGTGCAGAGAATTCTGTGTGTGGTTTAACAGAACCCGGTTTTGCCAATACTTGTCCACGCTCGATTTGAGTACGGTCAACACCACGCAGCAATGCGCCGATGTTGTCACCCGCTTGAGCGGAATCCAGCAATTTACGGAACATTTCAACGCCCGTAACTACGGATTTTTTAGTTTCTTCAGTAATACCAACGATTTCGATCTCTTCGCCGACTTTAACAGTACCACGCTCTACACGACCTGTAGCAACAGTACCACGACCAGTGATGGAGAATACGTCCTCGACAGGCATCAAGAAAGGTTTGTCAGTTTGACGCTCAGGCAGTGGGATGTACGTATCGATTTCTTTGAACATCTCAACGATTTTTTGAGCCCACTCACCATCAGGGTTTTGCAGAGCTTCACGAGCGGATCCACGAGTGATTGGAGTATCATCACCTGGGAACTCATATTCGTTAAGAAGGTCGCGAACTTCCATCTCAACCAATTCCAACAACTCTTCGTCTTCAACCATGTCACATTTGTTCAAGAATACAACAATGTAAGGTACGCCTACTTGACGGGAGAGCAAGATGTGCTCACGAGTTTGTGGCATTGGGCCGTCAGCTGCGGATACTACCAAGATAGCTCCGTCCATTTGAGCCGCGCCAGTGATCATGTTTTTAACATAGTCGGCGTGACCTGGGCAGTCTACGTGAGCGTAGTGACGAGTGTCAGTTTCGTACTCAACGTGAGCTGTGGAGATTGTGATACCGCGCTCGCGCTCTTCTGGAGCTTTGTCGATTTGGTCGAATGCTACAGCAGCACCACCGTAAGTTTTAGACAATACAGTTGTGATTGCAGCAGTCAGAGTTGTTTTACCATGGTCGACGTGACCGATAGTACCAATGTTAACGTGGGGTTTATTACGTTCGTATTTAGCCTTTGCCATTTGAACGTGGCCTCCTTAAAATTATAATTTTATGTTTTCACTAAATGAAGTGCAAAGAATATATGACTCTTATGCACTTTCATTCAATGAGAGAAAACTACTCGGTTCCTTTTGTTTTGGCAACAATCTCTTCAGCGATGCTCTTAGGAACTTCTTCATAGTGAGAAAGCTCCATGGAGAATACGCCGCGTCCTTGAGTACCGGAACGAAGAGTTGTAGAGTATCCGAACATTTCAGACAAAGGTACTTTAGCACGGATGATTTGGGCTCCACTACGGGAATCCATACCTTCGATGCGGCCACGACGGGAGTTAAGCATACCCATAACGTCACCCATGTACTCTTCTGGAACGGTTACTTCTACTTTCATGATTGGCTCAAGCAGAACTGGACTACATTTGTCTTTCGCAGCTTTCAGCGCCATTGATCCGGCAATTTTAAATGCCATCTCGTTGGAATCGACATCATGGTAAGATCCGTCTACGATTGTAGCCTTAACGTCAACAAGCGGGAAGCCTGCGATAACGCCGTTTTTCATTTGCTCTTCGATACCTGCAAGAGCTGGTTGAATGTATTCTCTTGGAACGGAACCACCGACAACCTTACTTTCGAACTGGCTGCCTGTACCCGGCTCGAGAGGTTCGAACTCAACCCATACGTGACCGTATTGACCACGACCACCGGATTGACGAACGAATTTACCTTCAACGCGCGCTGGTGCACGGAATGTTTCACGGTAAGCTACTTGTGGTTTACCCACAGTAGTTTCAACCTTGAACTCACGACGCATACGGTCAATGATGATATCAAGGTGAAGCTCACCCATACCTGCCAAGATTGTTTGGCCTGTTTCTTCGTCAGTATGAGCACGAAGAGTAGGATCCTCTTCAGTCAACTTACCGAGAGCAACACCCATTTTATCTTGGTCAGCTTTGGTTTTAGGTTCAACGGCGATTTCGATAACCGGATCAGGGAAGTTCATTGACTCCAGGATAACCGGATTTTTCTCATCACACAGTGTATCACCTGTACCCGTATCTTTCAAACCTACGGCAGCTGCAATGTCACCGGAGTAAACTTCAGTGATCTCTTGACGGCTGTTCGCATGCATTTGAAGGATACGACCGATACGCTCACGTTTATTTTTAGTGGCGTTCAATACGTAAGAACCGGATTGAAGAACACCGGAATATACGCGGAAGAATGTCAATTTACCAACGTAAGGGTCAGTCATGATTTTGAAGGCCAATGCAGAGAATGGCTCTTCATCGGAAGACTTGCGAATAGCTTCAGTTCCATCTTCGAGGTGACCAGTGATAGCTGGTACATCAGTTGGAGCTGGCAAGTAGTCGATAACAGCATCCAACATCAGTTGAACACCTTTGTTACGATATGAGGAACCACAGATAACAGGGAAGATCTTAACATCTACAACACCTTTACGGAGAGCGCCTTTGATCTCTTCAATAGTGATCTCTTCGCCTTCCAGGTATTTCATTGTCAATTCTTCATCCAGTTCTGCGACACGCTCGATCAATTCGTTACGGAGTTCTTCAACTTGCTCTTTGAATTCCGCAGGAATTTCGGTTTCCTCGATATTTTGACCAAGGTCATCTTTGTACATATGAGCCTTTTGTTCAACGATATCGATAATACCGATGAAATCATTTTCAGCACCGATTGGAAGTTGAATCGCAACAGCGTTCGCTTGAAGGCGATCACGCATGTCAGATACAACGTTCAGGAAGTCAGCACCGATGATATCCATTTTGTTTACGTAAGCGATACGAGGTACGCCGTACTTGTCAGCCTGTCTCCATACGGTTTCGGACTGAGGCTCAACGCCTTCTTTCGCACTGAATACACCAACTGCTCCGTCCAATACACGAAGGGAACGTTCAACTTCAACAGTGAAGTCAACGTGTCCCGGGGTATCAATGATATTAACGCGGTGGCCCTTCCAAGCAGCGGTAGTCGCAGCGGAAGTAATCGTAATTCCGCGCTCCTGTTCCTGTTCCATCCAGTCCATTGTCGCAGCGCCTTCGTGAACTTCACCGATTTTGTGCGTACGGCCTGTGTAGAACAAGATCCGCTCAGTTGTAGTGGTTTTACCCGCGTCAATATGAGCCATGATCCCGATATTACGTGTATTTTTCAAGGAGAACTCTCTTGCCATGAATTGGGTCTCCCTTCAAAATTGAAGTTATTATTGTGAACTGAATCCTACCAACGGTAGTGAGCAAACGCTTTGTTTGCTTCAGCCATTTTGTGCGTGTCTTCACGTTTCTTAACGGAAGCGCCTGTGTTGTTGGAAGCGTCGATGATCTCAGCCGCCAAACGCTCTTCCATTGTTTTCTCACCGCGGTTGCGGGAGTAGTTCACGAGCCAACGTAATCCCAAAGAAGTACGTCTCTCTGGTTTTACCTCGATTGGTACTTGGTAGTTGGCACCGCCGACACGGCGAGCTTTAACTTCCAGGACTGGCATGATATTCTTGATTGCTGCTTCAAATACTTCCATCGGGTCATTACCCGTACGTTCTTGAATCAACTTGAACGCATTATACAGAATGCTTTGAGCAACACCGCGTTTTCCGTCGAGCATGATGCGGTTGATCAAACGAGTAACCAACTTGGAGTTGTATACCGGATCTGGCAACACGTCTCTTTTCGTAACTGGACCTTTGCGTGGCATGGATATCCCCCTTTCTTTCTTGTTGAGCCAATCCAACATTTTCAGATATTAATCCAAAAGGTAAATAGGATGGCTACTTATTAATGTTTTAGGCTTTTTTAGCTTTTGGACGTTTAGCACCGTATTTCGAACGAGCTTGCATACGGTTGTTTACGCCTGCAGTATCAAGAGCTCCACGAACGATGTGATAACGAACCCCTGCAAGGTCTTTAACTTTACCTCCGCGGATCAACACAACGCTGTGCTCTTGAAGGTTATGTCCGATTCCCGGGATATAAGCAGTTACCTCGAGACGGTTCGTCAAACGAACACGGGCATACTTACGAAGTGCAGAGTTTGGTTTACGTGGAGTCATTGTACCTACACGAGTGCAGACACCACGTTTTTGTGGGGCACTGATGTTAGTAGATTCACGTTTCAAAGCGTTGAACCCTTTTTGCAAAGCTGGCGATTTGGACTTGTCAACTTTAGCTTGACGTCCTTTACGAACCAGTTGGTTAATAGTTGGCATGTGATTGCCACCCCCTTCCTCAATTGTTCATGTTTCTTTATAAACCTCTTTACGCTAAGTCCACAGACCCAGGCGGTTCATAAAAAGACAAATGAAAAGTTTTTGCCTTGGAGAATCCCTAAAAGTTCTCGGACAAAAACGTTCCTTACTCTATCATTTTGCGACAGCAGCCATTGCTGCTCCCACTCCAATCCCGCAAGCTTTGCCGAGATTTTTCATTGTGTCCACTTTCGTGTACTTCACATTGTGTTGTTCACACAAGGCAATGATTTTGGAAGTGAGCTGCGGATCACTATCTTCAGCCACATAGACTTCAGCAGCCATTCCTGACTGGACCATCCGCATGGTCTGTTTGGTACCAATTTTGACATGAGCATCTTGCAGACCTTTTTCATTAGACATTGTTCATTCCTCCGAATAGGACCATATACAATCAGCTGCCCACGCACCTTTGATATATTAGCATCTAGCGCAAGCAATGTCAATGCTAATCCTAAAACATTTTCTTGCAAGTTTTGCTATACCGGGAAACGTCCGTCCGTATAAAACAGTCGTCCGCCCCCTGGCATACAAAACCTTAACTTATCCTATTAATTAGAATAAAGTTAGCAAATCAATTTAATCAACCGAAACTGGCTCAAGTTCTTCTACTGAAGATTGGCCATCTTCTGGTTCAGCAAATTTGATGCTGCGGTAACGGTTCATGCCCGTACCTGCAGGAATCAATTTACCGATGATTACATTTTCCTTCAGACCGAGCAACTGATCGACTTTACCTTTGATCGCTGCATCTGTCAGGACACGTGTAGTCTCTTGGAACGATGCCGCTGAGAGGAATGAGTCTGTTTCCAGGGATGCTTTCGTAATACCGAGCAGGATTGGTTTCGCAACCGCTGGCTCTTTATCACTCAGAATCGCTGTTTTGTTAGCTCTTTCGTACTCATGCGTATCCACGAATGATCCTGGCAACAGCGTAGTGTCCCCTGCATCGACGATACGGATTTTACGCAACATTTGACGGATCATAACTTCAACGTGTTTGTCATTGATTTCTACGCCTTGGTTACGGTATACGCGCTGTACTTCCTGCAAAATGTAGTTCTGTACGCCACGTACGCCTTTAATGCGCAGCATTTCTTTTGGATCGATAGAACCATCTGTCAACTCGTCACCAGCTTCAATTTCCATGCCTTCGCTTACGCGCACACGGGAACCGTAGGTAACAGAGTAAACTTTGGATTCTGCTTCACCTTGAATTTCGATTTCACGACGATCTTTCGCTTCGCGAATCTCTTTGACAACACCATCAATCTCACTGATTGTTGCTTGACCCTTAGGATTACGAGCCTCAAACAATTCCTGGATACGCGGCAAACCTTGCGTAATATCGTCTCCGGCTACACCACCGGTGTGGAATGTACGCATTGTCAACTGTGTTCCTGGCTCACCAATGGATTGTGCTGCGATAATACCAACTGCTTCACCGATTTCCACGTGTTTACCAGTCGCCAAGTTGCGACCATAACACTTCTTGCAAACACCGTGACGAGCACGGCAGCTGAGTACGGAACGGATTTGCAATTTAGTTACGCCAGCTTTGATGATTGCTTCTGCTTTATCGGAGTCAATCAGCTCATTGCGGTGTGCAATAACTTCTTTTGTTTCCGGATGACGAACAGTTTCGAAGCAGTATCTGCCTTCAATACGGTCATAGAGATCCTCGATAACCTCTTTACCATCCTGAATACGACTTACCGTAAAGCCTTTATCTGTACCACAATCATCTTCACGCACGATCACGTCTTGTGCAACGTCTACGAGACGACGAGTCAGGTAACCTGAGTCGGCTGTACGCAGGGCTGTATCCGCGAGACCTTTACGCGCACCGTGAGTGGAAATAAAGTACTCGAGTACTGTCAGACCTTCACGGAAGTTCGATTTGATTGGGAGTTCGATAATTCGACCAGATGGGTTGGCCATCAGACCACGCATACCGCCCAATTGGGTAATTTGCGATTTGTTACCCCGCGCTTTGGAGTCAACCATCATCATGATGGAGTTATAACGATCCATCGATTTCATCAGAATCTCGGTGATATCATCTTTCGATTTCGACCAGATATCAATGATGCGGTCATAGCGCTCTTCGTTCGTAATCAGACCACGACGGTACTGGTTCGTAACGATTTGTGCTTTTTCTTCCGACTGTCTAAGAATTTCGGTTTTCTCTTCCGGAACGATAACATCCGATACCGCAACCGTAATACCGGCACGAGTGGAGTATGTGAATCCGAGTTGTTTGATTTTATCCAAAATAACGGCTGTTTCCGTTGTATGATAAATTTCAAAGCAACGTGCGATGATCGAACCGAGATATTCTTTACCGACACCACCAGCCAAAGGAGCGTTCATAATCGCTTCTCTAAGGTCAGCACCCTTCTCATATACAAATGAATGCTCAGCGGTACCTTGGTAAAGGTTCGCACGAGTTGCATCATTGATGTAAGGGAAGCTTGCCGGGAAGATTTCATTAAAGATGATTTTGCCGACAGTAGTCAGCAACATTGCATCTTGTTGTTCGTCGGTGAAGCTTGTTTTGCCAAGTGCTCTAACCGGGATCGCTACACGAGCATGCAAACCTGCAGTACCACGTTGGTACGCGGATACAGCTTCGTTTACTGTGCGCAAAATCATACCTGTTCCTTTTTCTTCCTTGTTGTCCATGGTCAGGTAGTAAGAACCAAGGACCATATCCTGGGAAGGAGTAACAACCGGTTTACCGTCTTTCGGGTTCAAAATGTTACCTGATGCAAGCATCAGGATACGTGCTTCTGCTTGAGCTTCAGCAGACAACGGAACGTGCACGGCCATTTGGTCACCGTCAAAGTCGGCATTGTATGCCGTACATACGAGCGGGTGAAGACGGATTGCTTTACCTTCAACGAGAATCGGTTCAAATGCTTGAATACCGAGTCTGTGAAGTGTTGGGGCACGGTTCAGCAGAACCGGGTGCTCCTTAATTACTTCTTCAAGAACATCCCATACTTCAGGACTTACACGCTCAACTTTACGTTTAGCGCTCTTGATGTTGTGGGCAAGGCCTTTATTTACAAGCTCTTTCATAACAAAAGGCTTGAACAGTTCAAGTGCCATATCTTTAGGCAGACCGCACTGATACATTTTCAGGTAAGGTCCGACTACGATAACGGAACGACCGGAATAGTCAACCCGTTTACCGAGCAAGTTCTGACGGAAACGTCCTTGTTTACCTTTCAGCATGTGGCTGAGGGATTTCAAAGGACGGTTACCAGGACCCGTTACAGGGCGTCCACGACGGCCATTGTCGATCAATGCGTCAACAGCTTCCTGCAGCATCCGTTTTTCATTTTGCACGATAATGTCTGGCGCGCCCAGGTCAAGCAAACGTTTCAGACGGTTGTTCCGGTTGATTACACGGCGATACAGGTCATTCAGGTCAGACGTTGCAAAACGTCCACCATCCAGCTGTACCATAGGACGAAGTTCTGGCGGGATAACAGGAAGTACATCCATGATCATCCACTCAGGTTTATTACCCGAGTTGCGGAATGCTTCGATAACTTCCAAACGTTTAATCGCACGGTTACGACGTTGTCCTTGTGCAGTGCGGAGCTCTTCCTTCAGGAATTCGAGCTCTTTATCCACATCAAGGTCTTGAAGCAGTTTTTTAACGGCTTCTGCACCCATGCCAGCTTGGAATCCATATCCGTATTTCTCACGGTAGCTGCGGTATTCTTTCTCGGACAACAGCTGTTTTTTCTCCAGTGGAGTTTCTCCTGGATCAGTTACTACATATGATGCAAAATAAATAATCTCCTCAAGAGATCTTGGAGACATATCCAAAGCGAGACCCATGCGGCTCGGAATACCTTTGAAGTACCAGATGTGCGATACCGGAGCAGCGAGCTCAATATGGCCCATCCGTTCGCGGCGTACTTTCGCACGTGTCACTTCAACGCCACAACGATCACAGACAACGCCTTTATAACGGACGCGTTTGTATTTACCGCAATGACATTCCCAGTCTTTTGTAGGGCCAAAAATCTTTTCGCAGAACAGCCCTTCTTTTTCCGGTTTCAACGTACGATAGTTGATCGTTTCCGGTTTTTTCACTTCTCCGCGGGACCAAGAACGAATTTTTTCTGGGGAAGCAAGCCCGATCTTCATGTATTCGAAATTGTTGACGTCCAACAAGGAGCAACCCTCCTTAACCAAGTCCTGTATTCTAGGTTACGCCCCCTCCGGCCGAAGCCGGAGCAAGACGCGAGCCTGATGAAAAACGCCGGTCATCATGCGCCCGAAGCGGTTACTCCGCTCCGACCTCTGTACCCTCAAGGTTGAGGCTGAGCTTATCGCTCGCAGCGTCATCTTCATCGTCCATTTCTTTCATTTCAATCTCTTGCTCATCTTCGCTCAAAATCTTAACGTCCATACCCAAGCTTTGCAGCTCTTTGATCAATACTTTGAATGATTCAGGAACACCTGGTTCCGGAACATTCTCGCCTTTGACGATGGACTCATACGTTTTCACCCGACCTACAACATCATCGGACTTAACAGTCAAGATTTCTTGCAGTGTATAGGCCGCACCATAAGCCTCAAGCGCCCATACTTCCATCTCCCCGAAACGTTGTCCACCGAACTGGGCTTTACCACCCAGAGGCTGTTGCGTAACGAGTGAGTAAGGACCTGTGGAACGAGCATGGATTTTATCGTCAACCATGTGCGCCAGCTTGATCATATGCATGACGCCGACAGTAACTTCACGTTCGAACTCTTCTCCCGTACGTCCGTCGTACAGAACGGTTTTACCATTACGCTGCATACCTGCTTCTTCCATCGTATCGAAGACGTCATACTCCTTCGCTCCGTCGAATACAGGAGTAGCTACGTGAATACCGAGCTGCATGGCTGCCATACCCAAGTGAACTTCAAGTACTTGACCGATGTTCATCCGGGAAGGTACGCCCAGCGGGTTAAGAACGATTTGAACTGGTGTACCGTCCGGCAGGAAAGGCATATCTTCTTCCGGCAGGATACGAGCCACGACCCCTTTGTTACCGTGACGTCCGGCCATTTTATCACCCTCGGAAATTTTCCGTTTTTGAGCGATATAGACACGAACGAGTTGGTTAACACCTGGAGGCAGTTCATCACCGTTTTCACGGGTAAAGACTTTTACATCAACTACGATACCGTCAGTACCGTGAGGTACACGCAGGGAAGTATCACGTACTTCACGCGCTTTCTCACCGAAGATCGCATGCAGGAGACGTTCTTCAGCAGTCAGTTCCGTTACACCTTTTGGTGTTACTTTACCAACCAGAATGTCACCGGCACTGATTTCAGCACCGATACGGATAATACCGCGCTCATCCAGATTACGCAGCGCTTCTTCCCCAACGTTCGGGATATCACGTGTGATCTCTTCAGGTCCGAGTTTAGTATCACGTGCTTCAGACTCATATTCCTCGATATGAATGGATGTATACACATCTTCTTTAACGAGTTTTTCACTGAGCAAGATCGCATCCTCGTAGTTGTAACCTTCCCAAGTCATGAAGGCAACTACGACGTTACGTCCCAGAGCCAATTCACCCATTTCCGTCGAAGGACCGTCTGCAAGGATGTCGCCAGCTTTGACAACAGCACCTCTTTTGACAATCGGACGTTGGTTAATGCATGTTCCTTGGTTCGAACGCATAAATTTGTGTAATTTATATTTAACGATATCGCCTTTAACTTCTTGACCATCGACTTCTTCAACACGACGCAACCAAATCTCATTCGCAGAAGAACGTTCAATAATCCCGTCATATTTGGAGACAATACATACACCGGAATCTTTTGCGGCTTTGTGTTCCATACCTGTTCCGACCAGCGGAGCTTTAGGAATCAAGAGTGGAACGGCTTGCCGCTGCATGTTCGATCCCATGAGTGCACGGTTGGAGTCATCGTTCTCAAGGAACGGAATGAGCGCCGTAGCGACAGATACTACCTGCTTAGGAGATACGTCCATGTAGTCAACACGTTCACTCGGCATCGTAAGGATGTTATCCGACTGCTTGTTGTAACGTACAATGATCGCTTCTTCGGCAAAAGTGCTGTCTTCATTCAGCTTCGCATTCGCTTGCGCGATGACATAGTTGTCCTCTTCGTCTGCTGTCAGGTAATCGATTTGCTCGGTTACGACACCAGTCTTCGGATCTACCCAGCGATAAGGAGCTTCAATGAATCCATATTCGTTCACACGGGCAAATGTCGACAGGGAGTTGATCAAACCAATGTTTGGTCCCTCTGGTGTCTCGATTGGACACATCCGGCCATAGTGGGATGGATGCACGTCACGGACTTCCATGCCGGCACGCTCACGTGTCAAACCACCCGGTCCGAGTGCGGACAGACGGCGTTTATGCGTCAACTCACCCAGTGGGTTCGTTTGATCCATAAACTGTGACAAT
Source organism: Paenibacillus sp. E222 (assembly GCF_013401555.1). NCBI lineage: Bacteria > Bacillati > Bacillota > Bacilli > Caryophanales > Paenibacillaceae > Paenibacillus > Paenibacillus sp. E222. The sequence continues at coordinate 2,118,247 of NZ_CP058552.1, read as the reverse complement.
TGGGAGCTACCGAAGAACTCTTTAATGGATGCGATAACAGGACGTATGTTAATCAATGCCTGAGGCGTGATTACGTTAGCATCCTGAATGGACATTCTCTCACGAACTACACGTTCCATACGGGATAAACCGATACGGAATTGGTTTTGCAAGAGTTCACCAACCGAGCGGAGACGACGGTTACCCAGGTGATCGATATCATCTGTGCTTCCGATGCCGTGCAAAAGGTTAATGAAGTAGCTGATGGAGGAAATGATATCAGCCGGTGTAACGTTCTTCACTGATTTATCAATGTTAGCATTGGCAATCAGTTTAACGACCTTACCATCCTCAATCGGTGAAAATACATCAATCGTTTGCATCGGGATATCATTGGCATCCAAAACGCCGTTGCCCACGTGATATGTGCGGAAACCAACGCTTTTCTCCAGCTGCGGCATGATTTCATCCAACAAACGGCGGTCAATCATTTGACCTGCTTCAGCGATAATTTCGCCAGTTTCGGTATCCACAAGAGACTCAGCCAAACGTTGGTTGAACAAACGGTTCTTGATGTGAAGCTTTTTGTTGATTTTGTAACGACCCACATTAGCCAGGTCATAACGTTTTGGATCAAAGAAACGGGCTACGAGCAAGCTTTTCGCATTATCCAGCGTTGGTGGCTCGCCCGGACGAAGACGCTCATAAATTTCAATCAGCGCTTTCTCCGTGGAATCCGTATTGTCTTTGTCCAGCGTATTGCGGATATATTCGTCATTACCGAGCAGATCCAGAATCTCAGCGTCTGTGCCAAAACCAAGTGCACGCAGGAGAACCGTCACCGGTATTTTACGTGTGCGGTCGATCCGGACGTAAACAACATCCTTCGCGTCCATCTCCAGTTCGAGCCAAGCGCCGCGGTTAGGAATAACTGTAGCGGTATACGTTTTTTTGGCGTTTTTATCTACTTTGGTACTGAAGTAAACGCTAGGAGAGCGAACCAACTGGCTGACAATAACCCGTTCCGCACCATTAATAATAAATGTGCCGGTGTCGGTCATCAGCGGGAAATCTCCCATGAATACTTCCTGCTCTTTGACTTCGCCGGTTTCCTTATTAATGAGCCGGACTTTGACCCGAAGCGGTGCTGCATAAGTAACGTCACGCTCTTTCGCGTCGTCTACTGTATACTTCGGTTCACCGAGACTGTAATCGATAAATTCCAAAATCAAGTTGCCTGTAAAATCCTGGATCGGCGAGATATCCTGGAACATTTCGCGCAACCCTTCCTCCAAAAACCAATCGTAAGATTTTTGTTGGATCTCAATCAGGTTCGGAACTTCGAGTATCTCGTTAATTCGTGCATAACTGCGCCGAGTGCGTCGACCATATTGAACAAGATGTCCTGCCAACTTAAACTCACCCCTCAATGTCTACTCACTTTAAAAATTTCGTTGCGAACCTCTGTTTGTAACCTTATAATGGTACACATACAGAGCAAAGCAATGCATCCACAAATAAAGAAAAGCCCTTACTCGAATGTCGTTCGAAAAAAGAGCAACTTTGATCGGCGGATGTCTTTCCAAATCATACATATCCCCAGTTTGCCCAAAATGTACATATTATACGCCAAACGTAGGCATAATAAGCCCGTTCGGCGTAAAAAAAAGGTTGACATTTTTAGTTAGCTAAAGCCAAGTAGGGCATCTTAATACTGACATTTTACAATAATACCACGACCTGAATTTCAAGTCAATAGTCCTATTGCAAAAAAAATACCACCCTGCTTACTTTACAAATCAGGATTTAGTCTAAAGGCGCCTCTTCCAATTTTACCGCTTTGAAAATTCGGTAGCCTTTATCCTTCGTTACTTCCTCCACTCGTCCAAAGAGAGATTCCAGCTTCGCTTTCGCCGAAGGCGCTCCCTGCTTTTTCTGAATGACAATCCATAACGCTCCGCCCAACTTCAAATGACGATATGCCTGTTCAAAGATCGCATGCACGGTTTCCTTACCGGCACGGATCGGAGGATTGGTCAGAACTGCGTCAAAGTCTTCCTTTTTAACTTCAGCCAGAAGATTGCTTTGCATAACCGTTACATTCGTTATACCGTTCGCTTTTGCATTTTCCCTGGAAAGCTCAACCGCTCTCTCATTGATATCGATCATGGTGACATGTCCATCCGGTACAAGTTTAGCTGCTGTAAGACCAATGGGTCCATACCCGCAGCCCACATCCAGTACATGAGCTCCAGCAGGCAACTCTATAGCATCAATCAACACTCTGCTGCCGTAATCGATTCCGTTTTTGGAAAATACCCCTGCATCCGTAACGAGTCGTAATTTCCATCCGCGTAGCTCCGCTTCTGTAGCCCGTCTGTCATGTGCCACCTGCGGTTTGTCCGAATAATAATGATTGGACATGTCCTCACTCACTTTCCATTTACAATTACAGCAACAAACCCCTTGATATAAGTCAAGGGGTTTGTTGTTTTGTTCATCTAGCTAATGAAAGCTAAATTATTTAACTTCGATTGTAGCGCCTGCTTCTTCAAGCTTAGCTTTAACCGCTTCTGCTTCTTCTTTGCTTACTTTTTCTTTCAGTGGTTTTGGAGCGTTGTCAACCACTTCTTTTGCTTCTTTCAGGCCAAGACCTGTGATTTCACGTACTGCTTTGATAACGTTGATTTTGGAAGCACCAGCGTTAGTCAAGATTACGTCGAATTCGGATTGCTCAGCTTCAGCTGCTGCAGCTCCGCCACCTGCAACAGCTACTGGAGCTGCAGCAGTTACGCCGAATTCTTCTTCGATTGCTTTAACGAGATCATTCAATTCCAGTACAGTCATGCCTTTGATTGCTTCCAAGATTTGCTCTTTACTCATGATTGAACCTCCATATATAATATTATTTTTTTGTATTTCATCACTGCCTAAGCAGCATTCAGATCAAGTTGCTTACGCGCCTTGTTCTTCTTTTTCAGCAACAGCTTTAACCGCAAGCGCGAAGTTGCGCACTGGCGCTTGAAGCACGCTGAGGAGCATGGAAAGGAGACCTTCGCGGGATGGCAATTCTGCCAACGCTTTGACTTCTTGTACTCCGATTACGCGACCTTCTACGACTGCACCTTTCAATTCCAGTGCATCGTTCTTTTTCGCGAAGTCGTTCAGAATTTTGGCTGGAGCCACTACGTCGTCTACGCTGAATGCAATTGCACTAGGACCTGTCAGTACTTCGTTAAGTTCTGTCAGTTCTGCTGCAGCTGCTGCGCGGCGAAGCAACGAGTTTTTCAGCACTTGGAATTCGATTCCGGCTTCACGAAGCTGCTTACGCAGCTCAGTTACTTGGGCAACGTTCAAACCGCGATAGTCAACAACAACACTAGTCGCGCTCTCGCGCAATTTAGCTGTTACTGCATCAACGGACTCTTGTTTTGCTTGAATCACTTTTGCGTTTGCCAAACTGTACACCTCCTGATCAAATTTATCCCATTAAGAAAAGCCTCCGTAGAATCACGAAGGCTTGATATATACTCATAACCGATTTGCATCGTTCTAAGTTCTATAATCACACCTCGGCAGGAAATTAAGCCAAAATGGCACCTACTGTCTACGGTAAGCATATTCAAATGTCAACGGTCAGTCACTCGGACTCACAACTTTTATAGATTATCAGAACAGGACAAGCCTGTCAAGTGATATTATCTAAAAGATGCTGCGTTCACGCGTGCGCCAGGGCCCATCGTGGAAGAAAGACTTACATTCTTCAGATAAACACCTTTTGCTGCCGCCGGTTTAGCACGAGTCAAAGCATCCATGAGAGCTTTAAGGTTCTCATTCAGTTGCTCTGCCGAGAAAGAAGCTTTACCGATCGGTGCATGAATTTGACCTGCACGATCCAGACGATATTCGATTTTACCGGCTTTAATTTCTTGAACAGCCTTGGATACATCGAAAGTTACCGTTCCGGCTTTAGGGTTAGGCATCAGACCTTTACCGCCGAGCAGTCGGCCCAATTTACCTACTTCACTCATCATGTCCGGTGTCGCTACGCAGACGTCGAACTCGAACCAGCCTTGTTGGATTTTGTTGATCATGTCTGCATCACCAACATAGTCCGCGCCAGCCGCTTCCGCTTCTTTCGCTTTGTCACCTTTTGCAAATACCAATACGCGTTGTGTTTTACCTGTGCCGTGTGGCAAGACAACAACACCACGTACTGCCTGGTCTTGTTTACGTGGGTCAACGCCCAAGCGTACTGCTGCTTCGATTGTTTCATCGAATTTTGCAGTGGCTGCCTTTTTCACAAGCTCTACAGCTTCTGAAGGCTCGTAAGTTGCTTCGCTGTCAATCAGCTTAGCAGCTTCCAGGTATTTTTTACCGTGTTTAGCCATGTTATATTCCTCCTTTGTGGTGTTAGCGGATATACCTCCCACATCAACCGGCCGCGAATCGGCCGGCTTTACGAAGCCATGTTTCAGATGAAAAATTAGTCTTCGATGGTGATACCCATGCTGCGGGCAGTACCTTCGACCATACGCATTGCAGACTCAACGTCAGCAGCATTCAGGTCAGGCATTTTTGTTTCCGCGATTTGACGTACCGCATCACGTTTAACGGTAGCGACTTTTTTCTTGTTTGGTTCGCCGGATCCTTTTTCTACTTTAGCTGCCACTTTCAACAGAACTGCTGCTGGTGGAGTTTTAGTGATGAAAGTAAAGGAACGGTCTTCGAATACTGTGATTTCAACAGGAATAATCAATCCCGCTTGATCGGCTGTACGAGCGTTGAACTCTTTACAGAATGCCATGATGTTGACACCTGCTTGACCCAAAGCTGGACCTACCGGAGGCGCTGGATTCGCTTTACCTGCTGGAATTTGCAGTTTTACCATTTTGATTACCTTTTTTGCCATGATTGACACCTCCTTGCAAAATAGTGGTTAACGGGCCTCTCAGCCCTCCCACAAGAAACTTGAAGAGACTATATCTTCTCCACTTGCGTATATTCCAACTCAAGCGGTGTTTCCCGTCCAAACATGTTCACGTGCACTTTCAACTTGCTTTTGTCTACCAAAATTTCTTCCACGGAGCCCACAAAATTCGCAAAAGGACCAACTTTAATACGTACGGATTCCTTAATGTCGAATTCAATTTTAGGCTTCGGTTCAACCATGCCCATGTGCTTCAGAATTTGTTCCACTTCTTCAGGCAGCAAGGCTGTTGGTTTGGACCCGGAACCTGTCGAACCGACAAATCCCGTAACACCTGGCGTGTTGCGAACAACGTACCAAGAGTCATCCGTCTGGACCATTTCCACCAAGACATATCCGGGGTAAACTTTACGCATAACGGTTTTTTTCTTACCGTCTTTGTTCACCACTTCTTCTTCCATCGGAACAAGAACGCGGAAAATCTTGTCTTCCATGCCCATGGACTCTACGCGTTTTTCCAAATTGGCTTTGACCTTATTCTCATACCCTGAATAGGTATGAACGACGTACCATCTTTTTTCCATATCAAGCCACCTGGGACCCTTCTTAAATAATCGCTTCGATCACAGCGGAGATGCCGATATCAACGACCCAAAAAAACAGCGTCATAACCACAACAGTACCAAGAACGATCAATGTGTAGTTGGTCAGCTCTTTACGATTAGGCCAGCGAACTTTTTTAAGTTCAGCCCAGCTTTCAGAGAAAAAGGAAATCAGAGATTTGAAACTACGTTTCACGCCGACTACACCTCCAAAAAACTATCTGGTTTCGCGATGAGAAGTCTGCTCGTTACAAAACTTGCAAAATTTCTTCATCTCCATGCGGTCGGGGTGATTACGCTTGTTTTTTGTCGTAGTGTAATTTCTTTGTTTGCAGTTTGTACAAGCCAAAGTAATAATTACCCGCATGATGTACACCTCCCGAAGACTTCCACATTCAAGCGGAGTCTCTAAATTGATCCTAAAAAAAAGCCGCGAATTTAGGCCTACCTAAAACACTTTATCACAAGGGTATAACCATGTCAATGAAAGAATAGCCTTTCATCCGTGGGTAAAAAGTTCCTATCAAACACATTCAGTTTCTCATCTCTGTTTTTCTCTTCTCCTGCATGGACCAAGCGATTACTAGTATAATCATTCTTTAACTTTATAAACTTGAGGCAGCAAAAAAAGACTCAAACCCCGAGCCTTTTCCGTCAACGACAACATGTGTTCAATTATCTCGAACTTCCAGGTACTTTTCAAGTTTACGCTTGACGCGCTGGAGTGCATTATCAATGGACTTTACATGCCTGTCCAAATCCACTGCAATCTCTTGATAAGATCTCCCGTCCAGATACAACATCAATACTTTACGTTCCAGATCACTCAGAATCTCAGACATCTTATCTTCCAGGCCTACAAACTCTTCCTGATTGATGATAAGTTCTTCCGGATCGCTGACCTGTGTTCCACAAATCACATCGAGTAACGTACGATCGGACTCTTCGTCATAAATAGGTTTGTCCAGTGATACATAAGAATTAAGCGGAATATGCTTCTGACGTGTTGCTGTCTTGATTGCCGTAATAATCTGTCGTGTAATACACAACTCGGCGAAGGCTTTGAAAGAAGCGAGCTTGTCCCCTTTGAAATCCCTAATGGATTTATAGAGTCCAATCATTCCTTCTTGAATGATATCTTCCCGGTCAGCCCCAATCAGAAAATAAGATCTTGCCTTGGCGCGTACAAAGTTACGATATTTGTTAATCAAAAACTCCAGCGCTTCGCTTTCACCTTCACGGACCGCTTCGACAATGTCTTCGTCACTTTGGTAATCATACTTGGATAACATGATATCTTTGAGGTCGACACTCACAGACAATCCCTCCGGCTGCAACGCAAGGTACCCCGTTACTCTACTCTATGAAATATAGGATCAGTATATATGATGGTACCTCACACCGTCAACCACGCTCTGCCTAAAAAAGAACATCAATAACATAATTGTCAAGAGTTTCAAAATTCTAATTTTTGTAAAATCGTGCTGTTATTCCCGGCGCCATCGCTCAAATTGCTTCAAAACATCCGGACTTAACTTGCCGCCGAGTGTATTTCGCGTTGCTTTAGCTTGATCTTCTTCCAGACGTTTCTGTAACTCTTTTTCGTTCTGCTCTACTTCGATCAGCAATTCCCTTGCGGATACACGCAGAGCTCCCTGTCCAAAAATGACATGCTGCTCTACCATATCGCTTGTAGCCACATAGATTTGGCGTCTTCGCGTGCTTAGTTCCCGAACGAGTCTCTCAATGCATTCGTCTGCCGTCTCTTTTTCCTTTGTAAAAAAAATCTGCACTTTGCTCTGTGTAAAGGATTTACCGAGTCCAGGCACGAGGTAGGCGTCAAAAACAACAATGACTCTCCGGCCGGAGAACGCCTGATAGTCGGCTAGTCGAGAGAGAAGCCTGTTGCGGGCCTCCTCCAATCCACTCTCCGCCAATCTGGATAGCTCCGGCCAGTCACCAATCATGTTGTACCCGTCTACAAGAAGCACATCACGGGAATCAGCCATATCTTCTAGTCCTGCGCTTGGCGCGAGCGGAGCACTTCATACATGACAACACCCGCTGCCACGGAAGCATTCAGGGAATTAATCTGACCTTGCATCGGCAGTTTGATCAACACATCGCATTTCTCGCGAATCAGTCGTCCCATTCCCTTGTTTTCGTTCCCGATAACGACGGCTACTGGACCCGTAAAGACGCCGTTCCCAAACACGCTCTCCTGAGCAGCAACATCCGTACCCACAACCCATACGCCCTCTTCCTTAAGACGATCAATGGTTTGACCCAGGTTGCTTACACGAGCCACTGGCACGTACTCCACCGCACCCGCTGATGTTTTGGATACCGTCACTGTAACTGCAGCTGAGCGCCGCTTAGGTACAATAACGCCATGTGCACCTGTGCAGTCAGCCGTCCGCAAAATCGATCCAAGATTATGTGGATCTTCAATCTCATCCAGCAAAATCAAAAATGGATGTTCATTTTTTGCAGCCGCTGCAGCAAGAATGTCTTCAACCTCCACATAAGCGTAAGGAGCCGCTTGTGCTACTACACCCTGGTGTTGAACGCCCGGCACTGTTTGATCCAGTTTACGCTTGTCCACGTGTTGAATGACAATCCCTAGTTTTTTTGCTTCCGCGATAATGGGCTGCGTCAAATGTTTTTGCGCTGTATCTGCAATCCATATTTTATTAATGGTCCGGCCTGAACGCAGCGCCTCCGTTACGGAGTGTTTACCGGCAATCCATTCTTCTTCCATCTTTGTTCGATCCTCTCTATAACGCCCTGTGTTACACTGCACCCTATTCGGCACATCTTACAGAAGCGGCTTTGTTGTAATTTATATTATTTTGTCGGTGATTGCGAATGTTGCTCCGCATGCTCGATGCCCCGGCGAATTAGTTCAATCATGCGGTCATGTCGACCACTGCTATACAGGTAACCGAACAGACACTCCAGAGCTGTGGCATGTCTATATTCCAAAACATCTGCGTTTTTGGGAATACTGCCAGACTTGGCATTACGACCTTGTCTGACAATGTCACGTTCCTCCTCGGTCAGCTCAGCCTCAATACCTGTGAGGATACGGCTCTGCGCCTTCGCCGATACCAAACCCGTTGCACTACGGTGCAGATGGTTGGGACGCATATTGGCTTTGGACAACAGATACTGCCGTACGGCTACCTCATATACCGCATCACCAATATAGGCGAGAGCGATGGGAGGAATCAACCTTGCAGGCCGAGAGGGAGGATAAGGAAACCATCCTCCCTGCTCAACGCTCAGAGATTGTTCATCTGTCTGTTGTTCCTCCCGTTGCTCGGCATGTTCGACGGATTCAGACAACTTTTCCAGTTGTTCATCACTCATTTGCGCCGCCATCTCATTCCTTGAGCCGTATCCTCAAGCAAGATGCCCTGCGCAGACAGTTCATCCCGAATTTCATCAGCCCGCGCCCAGTTTTTGGACTTGCGCGCTTCGTTACGTTCTTCAATTAGACGTTCGATTTCTTCGTCCAAAAGCTCCGGTTCAGCCTCCGTATAGATGCGAAGCACCGCATTCAGCTCATTGAACAATTCCAGCAGAGCGCGAATGTCCGCAGCGTTTACCACATCTTGCTGCAACAGTTGGTTAGCTTCCCCAGCCCATTCAAACAGTGCCGTAATCGCATCTGGCGTATTGAAGTCGTCCTGCATTTTCTCATGATATTGCTGACGAATCTGCTCCAGTCTCGCTGCGAACTCTGCTGACACAGCCTGATCCACACTCACAGCTTGCAAGCGATGATTAAGGTTGCCTACGGCATTGGCGATCCGGTCTACACTATTCTGTGCCTGTTCCATCGTATCTTCCGTAAAGTTCAATGGATTACGATAGTGAGTAGACAACATAAAATAACGAATGGCTTCGCGTTTATATTGATTGCGGAGGTCTTTAACAAGCACGCCGTTACCGAGTGATTTCGACATTTTTTCGTTATCAATACGGATAAATCCGTTATGCATCCAGTAGTTTGCCAGAGGTTTTCCAGTCAGTACCTCGGATTGAGCGCATTCGCATTCATGGTGCGGGAACTGCAAATCCTGTCCTCCACCGTGAATATCCAGCGTGTCGCCCAGGTACTCCCGTGCCATCGCTGAACACTCAATATGCCAGCCCGGACGACCATCGCCCCATGGACTGGACCAGAAGATCTCACCCGGTTTTGCAGCTTTCCAGAGTACGAAATCTTCCGGATGCTCTTTGCGCTCATCTACACCAATACGAATTCCGAACTGTAATTCCTGAAGGTTTTGCTTCGACAGTTTGCCGTACTCCGCGAACTTGCCTGTGCGATAATATACGTCACCGCCATTTTCATAGGCGAAGTCCTTTTCAACCAACTCACGGATAAAATCAATAATGAGCGGCATGTTTTCCGTCACTCTTGGGTTACTGCTTGCCTTCGGAATACCCAACCCTTCGAGATCCTCGTAATACGCTGCAATAAACTTCTCTGCAACATGAGGAACATCCGTGCCAAGCTGCTCGGCCTTGCGAATGAGTTTGTCATCGACATCTGTGAAGTTCACGACGTAGTTCACTTCAAGACCGGTCTGTTCCAGGTATCCGCGAACCGTGTCGAAAAAGATAACTGGACGTGCATTCCCGATATGAATGTAATCATATACCGTCGGCCCGCACACATACATTTTCACTTTCCCCGGCTCTTGAGGAACAAAATTCTCTTTGGTACGACTCATCGTATTGTAAATTTGAAGCGTCATAGTCACTTTCCTTTCATCCGTTTCCATCATTATTCTATTGTACCACGGGAAAACTCACTTTCACGCGTACTCTGCAGAGTACGCACTTCTTCACGCAATCGTTCGATTTCTTGCTGCATATTGCGCAGGGAATCGATGACCGGATCGGGAAGCTGCTGATTCAGACGGTCCACCCGGCGGCCATCCTGCTTCACGATTCTGCCCGGTATGCCTACAACGGTGCTGTTTGGAGGAACTTCCTTCAGCACAACCGAGTTTGCACCAATATTACATTGATCCCCCACGCTGAAGGAGCCTAGCACCTTCGCTCCGGATGAGATAACCACATTATTGCCAATTGTCGGATGTCTCTTCCCTTTTTCTTTACCCGTTCCGCCAAGTGTGACCCCCTGATAGATGACAACATCGTCGCCAATTTCACATGTTTCCCCAATCACAACGCCCATGCCATGGTCAATAAACAACCGATTGCCGATCGTAGCTCCGGGGTGGATTTCGATGCCTGTCATAAAACGGCTGACTTGTGAAATGAACCGGGCAAAAGAAAACCATTTCCGCTTGTATAAAAAGTGTGCCACCCGGTGCGCCCATATCGCATGCAGCCCCGAGTAGGTAAATACAACTTCAAACCATCCCCGGGCCGCCGGATCGTTTTCAAACACCGCCTGGATATCTGATCTGATCTTCTTGAACATGCTCGTTCCCCTCTTGTTCAGGTCTTCGTCCTCCGGCTTACCGGACGGCGCGGCCCTCATGGTAGTGTACTTCCGACTCGACCTAAACAGAAAACGCCCCTGCAGCTATGTAAGCTGCAGAGGCGTTTATCGCGGTCCCACTCTGCTCGGTTCATGCCTTAACATACAAGAACTAGGCTGCCTGTTATAGCCGCCTCATGTCCTTGCACAAGAATGAACCCTCAACAGTTCCGTAACGGGAACCAACCGTCACAACCTATCCTGACGTTTTCCTCTCTCCTACAAAACAAGAGGCGGGGCCGGATTCGGCTATGCAGCTCACGGGTGCATTTCGACTGGCGGACAGCGGATGGCTCACAGCCACCTCAGCAAAGAATCTCATTCTTTACTGCGGGACCATCCTCTCTGAATCTGTCCGGTTCAGCCTACTTCTCCCGGTCTTTGCTGTTTTTATGATGAATGATAAAATCATACCATTTAACCTTTGTGTTGCTATTATAGCGAAAAGGTTATGGACTGACAACAATCTTCCTTCATAACGGTATAAACGAAGTTCCATCCTTAAGTCCAAAGTAGACTATACAAGGGCGTTACTTACGCGCCTTTTACCTGAGCATGCAGTCGATCGATCACTTTATCGCGGCCAAGCAGTACAATCGTTTGATTCAGATCGCGGCCATGAGTCTGTCCTGTCAGAGCTACACGGATCGGCATGAACAGCTGTTTACCCTTAAATCCGGTCTCTTTCTGAACTTCTTTGATCAGCGCAGCCATCTTGCTCGGTGTAAATTCATCGCTAGCCTGTACTTTATCAGCAAATGCCTTCAGAACGGTTGGTACCTGCTCCTCAGCGAGTACAGCAGCTCCTTCACTTTCCAGCTCCAGATGGGAACGGAAGAACACTTCCGACAATTCCACGATATCGGAGGCAGAATTCATTTGCTCCTGGTAGAGATGAACAAGCGTATATGCCCATTCTTTCTGTTCAGGTGAGAGCTCAGCAGCAATACGTCCCGCCTTTTGCAGATGTGGAATTGCCATTTCGGCAATGCGATCCGGGTCCGCATTTTTAATGTAGTGGTTGTTCAAGTGAGCCAGCTTGTGGGTATCAAATACCGCCGGGCTCTTGGACAGTCGCTTCGTATCAAAAATGGAGATTAACTGCTCCTGCGAGAAGATCTCTTCTTCTCCTTCAGGGGACCAGCCAAGCAGGGAGATGAAGTTAAACATCGCTTCTGGCAGATAGCCGAGCTGATCATATTGTTCAATAAACTGAATAACGGACTCGTCACGTTTACTCAGCTTTTTGTGGTTTTCATTCACGATCAACGTCATATGACCGAATACCGGCGGCTCCCAGCCAAGCGCTTCATAAATCATCAGTTGACGCGGTGTGTTAGAGATGTGATCCTCGCCACGCAGAACGTGAGAGATCTTCATCAGGTGATCATCCACAGCAACTGCATAGTTGTACGTGGGAATGCCGTCTTTTTTCACAATAACGAAGTCGCCTGATTCCTTGCTGTTAAAAGAAATTGTTCCTTTGACCATGTCATCAAACGTATAAATGCGTTCTTCCGGTACACGAAAACGAATACTCGCCACACGGCCTTCTACTTCAAATGCACTCTGCTGCTCCGGTGTCAGATCACGGTGTTTGCCCGAATAACGCGGGGTTTCTCCACGTGCTGTCTGTTCTTCGCGTTCTTGCTCCAGCTCTTCTTCTGTGCAATAACAACGATAAGCCAGACCTTTGTCCAGCAGTTCCTGCGTATATTTGCGATAGATGTCCAGACGTTCCGTCTGGCGGTATGGTCCGTACTCGCCGCCGACATCAATACTTTCGTCCCACTCGATTCCGAGCCATTTCAAATATTTCAGCTGACTTTCCTCACCACCGGCAATATTGCGTTTCACGTCCGTATCCTCAATACGAATAATGAATTTGCCGTTATTATGTTTGGCATACAAATAGTTAAACAGCGCCGTACGGGCATTCCCGATATGCAGGTGTCCCGTTGGACTCGGCGCGTAGCGCACGCGAACTTCGGTGCTCATAATATCCCCTCCGTCTCTAATTGGTTGATGATATCACACGCGAACAAGGCAAACAACCGATTGGGCAGCTATCCCCTCTCCCCGTCCGGGGAATCCGAGTTGCTCTGTTGTTGTCGCTTTGACATTCACCTGAGTTACATCCGCTTCAAGTGCCTTGGCAATAACCTCGGCCATCTGCGGAACGTAAGGTGCCATCTTCGGTTTCTGTGCAATAATGGTTGAATCGATGTTCCCCAGACGGTATCCACGATCCTTCACCAACTGCCACACATGCTCCAGCAGTTTCAGGCTATCCGCATCCTTGAACTCCGGATCGGTATCCGGGAAGTGTTTGCCAATATCCCCAAGTGCAAGCGCACCAAGAATGGCATCACTGATGGCATGCAGCAGCACGTCTGCGTCCGAGTGACCCAGCAGTCCTTTTTCATAAGGGATCGTGACCCCGCCAATAATGCATGGGCGTCCCTCTACCAGTTGATGTACATCGAATCCCTGTCCTACACGTATCATCGCTTCTTCTCTCCCTTGAGCAAAAACGCGGCGTATTCCAAATCTTCCGGCGTCGTTAATTTGATATTCGTATAACTGCCTTCCACAACCTTGACCGACATTCCCTGGCGTTCAGCCAGCATTGCGTCATCCGTTCCTAGAAATCCGTCCCGGTCCGCCGATTCGTAAGCAAGTATCAGGGAAGAAAGACGAAAAGCCTGCGGGGTTTGAATGCTCCACAGACTGCTGCGGTCCGGCGTCGCCGTAACGATTCCATCCGCATTTACTTGTTTGATCGTGTCCTTCACTGGAACGGCCAATACAGCTGCTCCACCCGACATGGCGGCCTTCATACATCCCATAATCTGCTCACGGTTTATAAAAGGACGTACCCCGTCGTGAACGAGGACCCAGTCTGTCCCTAGTGCCTTAAGGCCTTCGTGGACCGAATGCTGTCTCTCTTTCCCTCCGGGGATGACACGGACATGTGATTCCAGTCGGTATTCTTTTACCCATTCCTGGCAGCGTTCAACATCGGTAGCTCCCGTGACCAGCACCATTTCGCTGACCTCGTCCATAGCCGCAAACACTTCAAGCGTATGTATGAAAACGGGCTTGTCCTGCAGCAGCAGAAACTGCTTACTCTCGGTTGTTCCCATCCGGGTCCCCCGACCTGCCGCCACAATGACAACACCCCACCCTTTATCCATGCCGCAATCCCTGCCTTGTCTGTCAGTTTACCGTTCGGAGATATAATACAGTTATATTATAAACTCTAACGATACACTACCCATCATACCGCTTTATTGGGCTTTTTCCAACAGTTTCGGCTTGGCAAAAATCATTCGTCCTGCTGACGTCTGCAGCACACTGGTCACCAGCACTTCCATCATCATGCCGATATACTCGCGTCCGCCTTCCACAACAATCATCGTGCCATCATCCAGATAGGCTACACCTTGACCGTGTTCCTTACCATCTTTGATAATCTGCACCATAATCTCCTCACCTGGTAATACCACGGGCTTAACCGCATTGGCGAGATCATTGATATTTAGCACGGATACACCTTGCAATTCACAGACCTTGTTCAAGTTGAAGTCGTTGGTGACAACTTTGCCCTGAAGAACCTTGGCGAGCTTGACCAGCTTGCTGTCCACTTCGGAAATTTCCTCGAAATCACCTTCGTAAATGAGAACTTTGACGTCCAATTCCTTCTGAATTTTATTCAGGATATCAAGCCCGCGCCGTCCTCTGTTCCGCTTGAGCAAGTCCGATGAATCGGCAATGTGCTGCAATTCCTCCAGAACAAATTCCGGGATTACAATCGTGCCCTCGATAAATCCGGTTTTGCATATATCTGCGATGCGACCATCGATAATTACACTGGTATCCAAAATTTTGTGCTCTTCCAGTCGTCTGTCTTCATCCACCTCGGGATGCCCCCAACGTCCTGACATCCAGAAGGCCGCCAGATCGTCTTTCTTCGCCATGGCAAGCATATAGCCTGTATAGCTACTTACGACCGTCAGCGCCACCTGAAGCACCTCTCCGGCCGTCCCGAGCCATGCCACACAAGGATATAACAGCAAGGCCACCAATAGTCCTGCAACTGTACCCGCTGCACCTGCAGCCAATTCATTCATCGGTACTTTGGCCAAAGAATCAATACTATTATGCAGTCTGGTTGCCATTAATGTCCCACCGATGTTACACACGGACATAAACAATACGGCACCTAGTAGGGTTGATACCCCAGCCCCCAACAATCCCGCTGATTGAATCCATTCTGCCATCCAAGGGACGGATTTTCCTGCCAGATGATATGCCGTGTAACCGAACCATGCACCGCACAATCCTGTAAAAGTTAAAATGCCTTTTTTCCACATAAGTCCCTGCACCTCCTTCAATATATCTTCATCTTTATATCCAGTATGATCCAATTCCCTGATTGCTAATCCCGCTTTTGAAGAACTTTTTGGAAATGTTGCAATCGTCAGTTGAAAGAAGGTAAATTATTGGCATATAATGAATTCAATTCATATCCCGAGGTGAGTAGCAAAATGAGTACGCTAAGTTTACAGGCTTTTCAGGATCAAGTTTCCGAGCTGTTGCTGCGTCATCGCAGCCTGATTGATGTACTGTCCAAAACAGGACAAGCCGGCGCCTCTGTCAACCGTGCCGTGTCAAAGGCCATTACCGAATGCGGCTGCATTGAGCTGCACGCCACCAAGCAGAAATATGCCCCAGAGAGCGATATTGCTCAATCAAAAGGCCTGCTGGAAACGCATGTGGAAGGTGAATTGTGCGAGAATTGCAAAGAGGTTATCAGCTCTGAACTGGGGCGGAACCTGTTTTATATGTCGGCTCTCTGCAATCTGCTGGACATCAACATGGAAGAGGTCGTAAATCACGAGTCACAGAAATGTTCGACGTTAGGGATGTTCAATTTGTCGTAAACAATACGTATTTCGTTGCAAATGGTTAAGTTACCTTATAGATTTGAAAAACAAAAAATAAGCACGCATGCTCCTGTTCAGGAGCGTACGTGCTTTTTTGTATTGGTTAGGAACACGGACCAACCGATTTACACCATACTGGATTGCCTAGCGATCGGATGGACGGGAAGACTTCTCTTCTTTACGCTTTTTGGCCCGGTTACGTGAGGCTGCCGTCCGCATATTATGCTTCATCCCATAAAGAGCGTATAACACAAGTGGAATAAAGATCAATTTGGACAATTGTTCTGGAAACATGACCGCCACCACTACCGCGAAGACGATAACCCAAGGTGCAATCCAAATCGCTTTGCGCGGCAGACCAACCTTTTTGAAATTGGGGTATTTCAGCGAACTTACCATCAGATACGATAACAGCAACGTGGCAATCATCATACTCACGGGACCGATATCCTTATTAAACAGGGACAGTGTAGCCAGTACCCCTCCGGCCGCTGGAATCGGTAAACCTGTAAAGTACCCGGGGATGCCGGGGCGAACGTTAAACCGGGCAAGCCGGATAGCCCCACAAATGGGAAAGCTTGCGGTTGCGATCCAGGCAAGAACCGTTGTTGCATCCTGAAACGAGACCATGAATATAATCAGAGCTGGAGCTGCACCAAATGAAACCATGTCAGACAAAGAATCCAGCTCTTTACCAAACTCACTCTGGGCATTAAGTGCACGTGCCACACGGCCATCCAGACCATCCAGCAACATCGCAATAATGACCAAAATCGCAGCCAAACTATAATTCCCATCAATTGCAAGCAGGATTGCCATCATTCCAAGAAACAGATTACCCAAGGTAAAGAGATTCGGAATGAATCTGGTTAACATCGTTGTTTCACCTCATTATTTTCAAGCCGTTATAGGCAAACCCTTACATTTGTCTGTCAATAAACATCTGCTCCTGCAAACGCTTGAGACCTTCCTTAATGGTTCGGGCGCGTACCTCTCCAATCCCGTCCACTTCGTCCAGCTCTTCAATTGTAGCCATGATGACATGAGGCAATTGTTCGAACTGATCCACCAGGTTATGGATGATGACATTCGGCAAGCGGGGGATCTTATTTAATACCCGATATCCGCGAGGTGCAACCGAATCTTCGGACGTAGCTGCTGACGAAGGGTATCCCAGCAGACGTACGATATGATGTGCATCCAGCAATTCATCGTCCGATAATCTTTTCAGACCAACGATAATCTCACGGATTTTGTCATCACTGTCATCACGGGCATAGTCCTTATACAGCAACCAGGCTTCTTCTTCCGTAGTACCGACGAGTTCCTCCATCTGCATGGAGATCAGACGTCCCTCGTTGCCGAGTTCATGAATATAACGCTTGATTTCCGTTTTGATCCGCATAACCATTTCCGTACGCTGAATGACATTAACCACCTCAGGAATCGTTACCAGTTCCTCGAACTCGGAGGCACTCAGATTCGTAAGGGACTGTGTCAATACAGCTTTGTATTTTTCCAAGGTTTGAATCGCTTGATTCGCCTTGGTCAAAATAACCCCAATTTCTTTGAGGGAATACCGTAGTGTTCCTTGATATAAGGTGATAATATTCCGGCGCTGCGATATGGATACGACTAATTTGCCTGTTTGTTTTGCGACACGCTCAGCCGTCCGGTGACGGATCCCCGTCTCAGATGAAGAGATGGATGAGTCAGGAATGAGCTGTGTGTTGGCGTATAAAATACGCTTTAAATCCTCGCTAAGGATGATGGCACCATCCATCTTGGCGAGTTCATACAGATAGTTCGGGGAGAAATCACAATTAATCGAGAATCCTCCATCCACTACTTCCATCACTTCAGGGCTGTATCCTACAACCAGCAGTGCACCCGTCTTGGCACGCAGCACGTTCTCCAGACCTTCGCGGAAAGGTGTACCTGGTGCGATCAGCCTTAACAATTCGTTCATATTATCCAGTTGGCTCGAATCTTTCATCTTGTTATGCCCCCTAATCTAAAGCAACCGCTAGTGCATCTGCCACGGTATTCACACCGATCAGTTGTATCCCGCGAGGATGTTTCCAGCCCTTTAAGCTTTTTTCTGGTAAAATGACACGCTTGAAGCCCAATTTCTGAGCTTCTTTCACACGTTGTTCAGCCCGCGAAACGGCCCGAACCTCACCCGTCAAGCCGATTTCCCCAAAGATGACGTCATCTGGCTTGGTAGGCACATCTCTCAAGCTGGATGCGATACTTATAGCAACCGCCAAGTCCACTGCCGGCTCATCTAATCTCACACCACCAGCTACGTTCAGATAAGCATCCTGTGTTTGCAGGAACATGCCCATCCGTTTCTCCAGTACCGCAATAATCAAATTTAATCGATGGAGATCTACCCCAGTTGCCATACGTCGGGGAGAAGGGAAATGTGTGGTAGAAATCAATGCCTGCAATTCCACAAGCAGAGGACGTGTGCCCTCCATGCTGGCCACTACGGTAGAACCAGCCACACCCAGTGGACGTTCTGACAAAAAGAGCTCAGAAGGGTTGCCTACTTCACGAAGTCCATCTTCGCCCATTTCAAAAATACCGATCTCATTGGTCGAACCAAAACGGTTCTTGACCGCACGTAAAAGGCGATACGTATGATGCCGCTCTCCTTCAAAATAAAGAACACAGTCCACCATATGCTCCAACATACGGGGACCGGCAATAGCACCTTCTTTCGTAACATGCCCCACAAGTACGGTTGCAATGCCTCGCCCTTTGGCGATCCGCATGAACCGTGACGTACATTCCCTTACCTGAGCTACACTACCGGGAGCACTGGTGACTTCTGGCAGATATACGGTCTGAATGGAGTCGATGACTAGAAAATGCGGTTGGATCTGCTCCACCGCTTCCTCAACCCGCTCCATATTGGTCTCACATAGTACATATAACTCAGGAGACAGCGCACCCAGACGGTCAGCCCGCAATTTCGTTTGCTTAACGGATTCCTCGCCTGAGACATATAACACGCGCAAACCTGAATGAGTCAATGCATGAGATGTTTGCAACATTAACGTTGATTTTCCGATTCCGGGGTCTCCGCCCACCAGAACGAGAGATCCTGGAACAATTCCGCCGCCCAAAACCCGGTTTAGCTCTTCAATTCCAGTCTGTACACGCGGTTCCTGACCGCTATCTATATCTATGATGGGAAGTGGCTTATCTTTACTCTCAAAAAGAGGGGAATTTCTCCCTTGTGTTTTGACCACTGTTTCGGTTTCTTCCACCATTGAATTCCAAGACTGACAACCCGGACATTTGCCGTACCATTTGGGGGCTTCATAGCCGCATTCCGTACACTGAAACTTGGTTTTAACTTTGGCCACTTCAGCACTCCTAGGATTTATTTTATAACAGCATTTTGCATTTTTCGACGAATTTTGCCTAAACTCCCTGACGTGCAGGGTTAATAAAAGTTTACCATTGTTTGAGATTTTTCGTAAAGGATTATCGCAAACTTTACACATGTTCGCAGCCAGTTCAACGTTTGTTTCCTGATAAACAACAGCTTTGGGGCTCTGACTGGCACTAAAACAACAAAAATCCTTCCCGACAAAAGCCAGGAAGGATTTTTGTTTTATACATCAGACTCAGTAGCACCAGCTATTCACTAGCTATGTGTCACTTATTTCGTTTCGATTTCCTCAGTAGAAGGAACAACAACTTCTTTTTTCGTTACCGACAATGCTCCATTCTCTTCATCGATGAGTAACGAATCACCTTTGATCACATTACCCGTGAGCAACTCTTCAGACAATTTGTCTTCAATATGCTTCTGGATCGCCCGACGAAGCGGACGAGCACCATAGGCTGGATCGAAGCCTGCTTTGGCAAGGAATGCCTTGGCATTGTCGGTGAGTTCAAAGTCGACCTCATACTCACGCAGCCGTTTGCGAAGCTCTTCGCTCATCAGTGTAACAATCTCCGCGATATGTTTCTCTTCAAGAGAGTGGAACACGATAATTTCATCAATCCGGTTAAGGAACTCAGGACGGAAGCTTTTCTTCAGCTCATCCATCACTTTACCCTTCATGTTATCGTAATCCGCACCTGCATCCACTACTGCCGTAAAGCCCAGTGTAGAATTACGTTTGATCGCTTCTGCACCCACATTGGATGTCAAAATGATCAACGTATTCCGGAAGTCTACGACGCGTCCTTTGGAGTCGGTCAGACGACCATCCTCAAGCACTTGCAGCAAGATGTTGAATACTTCCGGATGTGCTTTCTCGATCTCATCGAGCAGGACAACGGAGTAAGGTTTACGACGAACTTTCTCAGTCAGCTGTCCACCTTCTTCATATCCCACATATCCCGGAGGCGCTCCGACGAGTCTTGAAGTGGAATGCTTCTCACCATACTCGGACATATCAATCCGGATGACTGCATTTTCATCGCCGAACATGGCTTCTGCAAGTGCACGAGCCAGCTCGGTTTTACCTACCCCGGTAGGACCCAGGAAGATAAATGAACCCATCGGACGTTTCGGATCTTTCAATCCGGCCCGAGCACGACGAACTGCACGGCTGACGGACTTCACAGCCTCATCTTGACCGATGACACGTTCATGAAGAATAGATTCCAGGTTCATCAAGCGTTGTGTTTCTTCTTCTTTCAGCTTGTTCACCGGAATTCCAGTCCAGTTGGCTACCACTTGCGCGATATCCTCAGGCGTTACTTCAGAATCCGTGCGACCTTGTTTTTCTTTCCATTGGTTCTTCGTTACATCCAGCTCTTCACGAATTTTTTGTTCCGTGTCACGCAGAGCTGCTGCTTTTTCGAACTCCTGACTTTGAACCGCTGCGTCTTTTTCCTTACGGATATCTTCAAGACGGCTTTCCAGTTGTTTGAGGTTTGGTGGGATCGTGTAAGAGTTCAATCTGACTTTGGAACCCGCCTCATCAATCAGGTCAATTGCTTTGTCCGGCAGGAAGCGGTCTGTAATGTACCGGTCAGACAGTTTAACCGCCTGTACAATCGCTTCATCCGTAATTTTCACCCGGTGATGCGCTTCGTAACGATCACGCAAGCCGTGTAAAATCTGAATTGCTTCTTCTGGAGAAGGTTGATCCACAGTGATCGGTTGGAAACGACGCTCCAGGGCAGCATCCTTCTCGATATATTTGCGGTATTCATCCAGTGTTGTTGCACCGATGCACTGTAATTCTCCACGGGCCAACGCCGGTTTCAAAATGTTCGAAGCATCAATTGCACCTTCCGCTCCACCTGCACCAATCAGGGTATGCAATTCGTCAATGAACAGGACGATGTTACCCGCTTGACGAATCTCATCCATAATTTTTTTCAGACGATCTTCGAATTCACCACGATATTTTGTACCTGCAACAACCGAACCCATATCCAATGTCATGACACGTTTGTCACGCAAAGTCTCCGGAATTTCATTCGCGATGATTTTTTGTGCAAGTCCTTCAGCAATGGCTGTTTTACCTACACCTGGTTCACCGATCAGTACCGGGTTATTCTTGGTACGACGGCTCAGTACCTGAATAACACGTTCAATTTCTTTACTACGTCCAATCACGGGGTCCAGGTTGTTCTCTCTGGCATACGCCGTGAGGTCACGTGCCAGACTGTCCAGTGTTGGTGTGCTGACATTGGCAGGTGTACCGTTATGACTGGATACAGCTTCACTGCTGCCAAGCAGTTGCAATACTTGTTGACGTGCCTTGTTCAAACTAATACCCAGGTTGTTCAGCACACGTGCCGCAACCCCTTCGCCTTCTCGGATCAATCCGAGCAGGATATGCTCTGTGCCTACATAGGTATGGCCCAATTTGCGCGCTTCATCCATAGACAGTTCAATTACTTTTTTCGCTCGAGGCGTATATGCAATGTTCGTAGGTTGCTCTTGACCGCGGCCAATCAGCGTTTCTACTTCATCTTGAATTTTTTCCAATCCGAGTCCCAGGCCGATCAGCGCTTTGGCTGCGATGCCTTCGCCTTCACGAATGAGGCCGAGCAAAATGTGCTCTGTACCGATGTTATTATGACCAAGACGGACAGCTTCTTCCTGCGCCAATGCGAGCACCTTTTGGGCCCGTTCCGTAAATCTTCCAAACATCATATCTCCTGCACCTCCATGGTTTTGGATAAAACGGGGGCTGTTAAAAGGATCCCACCGTATTCTTCATATCATTTTTTTTGCAGCCGTGCTGCGAATAAAATCATTCAGCATTCAGTTATAGAAAATGCTCTATTATATAGAAGCCGCAGATGCGGCGTGAAACCTTTATAAACAACGCTTGAACCTAAGATTGATTGGCTGCACTGATCGTATCACGAATCAACTGAGCCCGATATATGTCACGCTCATCTGTCCGCATGTCTTCCCCAAATGTTTTCTGCAAAAAGCCCGGCTGCGTCATCACATTCAACTCGTTCATCACGGTTATGGACAAGCCGTCCAACAAGCCGAGATCCACACCAAGTCGAACATCAGACAAACGCTGTGCAGCTTCCTTCGAATCGACAATTGCAGCATGGGACAGAATGCCATATGACCGCATAACCCTGTCGGTAATACGCAGTCTGGAGTCGGTAATTAACCGTTCTCTGGCGGTACGTTCATGCCCAATCATCTGTAACACAACGCTATGCAGGTTATCAATGACTTCTTGTTCCGTCTGCCCCAGTGTGATCTGGTTCGAGATTTGGAACAGGTTACCCATCGCCTCACTGCCTTCACCGTAAATTCCCCGTACAGTCAGTCCGACTTGGGAGACTGCGGTTAGAATGCGGCCGATCTGCTGTGTCATCACCAGAGCGGGCAGATGCATCATGACAGATGCTCTTACACCTGTACCTACATTTGTAGGGCAACTGGTTAAATATCCTCTGCGGTCATCAAAAGCATAATCCACATGCGCTTCAAAAGCATCATCTATGGCGGAAGCTTTCTCCCAGGCTTCTTTCACCTGGAACCCCGGATAGAGGCACTGGATACGAAGATGATCCTCTTCATTAATCATAATACTTACAGATTCATCCTCACTGAGAATAACAGCACCATTTCTGGATTCGTTCGCAAGACTGGGACTGATCAGATGTTTCTCCACCAGCACCCGTTTGTCAAGGTCATCGATATCAATCAGATCCAGAGTATGAAAATCTCCAAAGGCATGAACGTCATCGTATTGAAGTACTTCGCTCAGCTTATTCAGCACTTCTTCCGATTGCTCATTGGAAGCCAGCATCGGAAACGGATAATGCTGCAGGTTGCGTGCGATCCGGACCCGGCTGCTAATGACGATCTCGGAATCAGCCGCATCACTACGCATCCAGTCGCTGAGCGCCTTCTCTGTAAAACGAAGATTAGGCATTACGCATCCCTCCTACTCATCACAAACTTTACTCCTGAGCTATTTCTTTTTCAAGTTCCCTGATCTGATCACGAATTTGAGCAGCTTCTTCAAACTCCTCTTGCGTTATGCTCTCCTGAAGATCCCGTTTCAGATCAGCAATCTGTCTTTTGACCTTGATGCGGCCACCAGCTCGTGCAGGCACTTTCCCCACGTGGGAAGTGCTGCCATGAACCCGTTTGAATAGCGGGTCCAAACGACTGTCAAAATATTTATAACAAGAACTACAGCCAAAGCGGCCGATTTTGCTAAACTGTGAATAGGTCATGCCGCATTCTTCACAACGAAGGGATTGTGCAGGTGTTGCTCCCGTATTGCCATTCTTGCCTGAGGGTTCAAAATCAAGCAACCCGGACAATAAGTTGTGAATAGAAAATCCGTTGGATGTTCCGGGAATCATTTCCCCTTTTTCACGAGCACATGACTCACAAATATGGAATTCCGTCTTCTCTCCGTTCACGATCTTCGTGAAATGGAGTGTTGCCGGTCGTTTGTTGCATTCTTGGCACAGCACAATGATGTACCCCCTTGATCCCGATAGTTTTCATTTACCGAGCAAAGATATTAACATCGCCTTTAACATTCTGGCACGAATTTGATCCCGGTAAGGAAGTTTGACCAATATAATCTCTCTCGATACAGCTGCCCGCATCAACCCGGCTTCCCTTTTGCTCAAGAAACGTGCTTCTTCCAGTTGGTAGATCAGACCTTCGGCAGCTGTCTGCCCGATCTCATCTCCAATACTATGGTGCAAATGGTTATGCAGAGCCGAGTGAGCTGGCAATTCGATTCGCTGTATGCGAACATAACCGCCGCCTCCACGTTTACTCTCTACAAGGTAACCTTTTTCGAGTGTAAATCGGGTGCTGATGACATAATTGATCTGGGAAGGCACACATGAAAATTGGTCAGCCAGATCATTACGTTGAATTTCGACCATTCCTTCGGGACTTTCATGCAAAATACTCTTCAGATATTGTTCGATAATATCAGAGATATTACGCATCGACTCATCCTCCACTGTCTGAAACGTTAAGTCAATAAGGACCCACACGCCCCTACAGAGTACACCTTCTCCACCCATTTAACCAATCAAGGAAACAGCGAAACTGATCTTCAACGGTCTTTAACAGGAGAGCGAAGGACGCTCGAAGGTCCTTTAATATTGCCTTTATCCGCTGATGTGTACTACCTTTAAAATGGCTCCCACCACCGGATTGCAGAAAGAAAGCTACGTAAGTATTTAACCTTTAGTTGACTTTGACTTTCTTTGACTTTATATACATTATAGCATATTTTGTGGTTTTGCCAAGAGGGAGCACTATTCATTTTTTACGATTTTACACGAAATATTCGGCTGACACAAAAAAACCTCTCCAAAATAACTGGAGAAGTCCATTTGTCTCACACTAGCAACGTAATGCTATACACGTTAAATCTATGAAATTGATCCTAGAAAACTCTTTACTCTATGAGGATCAGAAAAAATCAAGTAAATACGTTTCCCGATCAGGAATTGCTTGTTCCAGAGCTTTTATTGCTTCATTTGGTCCTTCCATTCTACCTATCTGAGCCATCTCTGTGGGCCTACGATACCCCATCAGCATAGCGGTAAGCGTCTGAATGTCTACTTTAACAGTCTGATCTTTAGCAGCAGGCTCAGATGTTTTCCATATTGAAGCTGTACCGTTCATCGCCACATTTAATTGCCATACCCCTTCATTCCATGGTGCGTATGCATCCTCTACCTGGAGATTAATCTGTACTGGTGAGTCTGGGCTCGCAAAAGGATACTGGGAAATAAATTGTTCGACACTCACAATACGTGCCATGAAGAAAGGTACAATTTCCTGCTGAATCCGCGGATTATCTAATTGAAAAGCAAGCATATCACTGGCTGGTGCCTGTAAAGTGACTTCCTCAATCATGGAATCATGGTTGGCTATAAAGGTCCACAAACCTTGTCTTGCCTCTTCATTCAGATAAATGATCTCTTTAATGGTAAACTTTCTTTCCTTAACCTCATATAAAACATAGCCTTGTGCTTTACCAGCTTCATCATAATATACAGCCTTCTGGCTGGCTCCATTAGTGAGAACTGAATTCTCCCATCTCGCATCATCTCGGATTAAGGTTCCGTTATAGCGCTCAGCATACGCACTGTATACTTCCTTTAATACGCTGATTCCCGGATCGCCACGCCGAATTGTTCCAGGGGTTGCCTTTTTTGCAGGCAGATGAGCTGTAGGCACTTTATATCGTTTAAACTCAACATACGTCTCCCATCCATATCTCCGATAAAATGCAAAAGAGAACGGATGCAAAAACGATATACTTTGTTTGTTACGGTTCATTTCCTCCAGCGCATGCTTCAATAGCCCGGCTACCCAGCCTTTGCGTCTATATTCTGGCCATGTGGCTACTCCCGCAATACCGCCCATCTCGAACGATCTTCCGTGAATATAAGTTTGAAAAGGAATAATGTGAAGTTTGGCACCCAATTGTCCTTCCTCAAATACACCCCATATATCCTGTGAATCAAATTGACTCCGTCGCTTCTCCGTTTGTTCTTCACTCATTACCACTTGAAAAGCATACTCGGAGAGTGCCATAGCTGGCTCAAAATCATCTACGGTTAATTTCTGAATTTCCATGTCGTCCTGCACCCCGTTCTCTAAGTTATGATATCTTTCAAATCATGGCCTGATACGTGATGTATGTATCTATTTATGAGTGTGTCAGAGGAACGGGACAAAGTCAAACAAGAGATGCGTGGGCATCTCTCGGGAATATTTTTTTCGTGTATAATAATTGTTCCACCTGTGATCTATAGTAAAAAAACGCAAATAAAAACCACCACCGAATAACATCGGCAGTGGTTCTTCGCTTGGCGGCGTCCTACTCTCCCAGGACCCTGCGGTCCAAGTACCATCGGCGCTAGAGGGCTTAACGGTCGTGTTCGGGATGGGTACGTGTGGAACCCCTCCGCCATCGCCACCAAACGCGATTTGTCGAAGCATAGCTTCTTGAAATCCAATATGGAACTGAAAATCATACGCACATTCTGTGATGTACCAATTTTCATTTCAGAGATTATTCTCTGAAAACTAGATCCGAAACGAAATTTGCAACTTACAACCTGCATATCTTGGATAAGCCCTCGACCGATTAGTACTGGTCAGCTCCATGCATTGCTGCACTTCCACCCCCAGCCTATCTACCTCGTCGTCTTCAAGGGGTCTTACATACTGGGAAATCTCATCTTGAGGGGGGCTTCACGCTTAGATGCTTTCAGCGCTTATCCCTTCCGTACATAGCTACCCAGCGGTGCTCCTGGCGGAACAACTGGTACACCAGCGGTACGTCCATCCCGGTCCTCTCGTACTAAGGACAGCTCCTCTCAAATTTCCTACGCCCACGACAGATAGGGACCGAACTGTCTCACGACGTTCTGAACCCAGCTCGCGTACCGCTTTAATGGGCGAACAGCCCAACCCTTGGGACCTACTTCAGCCCCAGGATGCGATGAGCCGACATCGAGGTGCCAAACCTCCCCGTCGATGTGGACTCTTGGGGGAGATAAGCCTGTTATCCCCAGGGTAGCTTTTATCCGTTGAGCGATGGCCCTTCCATGCGGTACCACCGGATCACTAAGCCCGACTTTCGTCCCTGCTCGACTTGTAGGTCTCGCAGTCAAGCTCCCTTATGCCTTTGCACTCTTCGAATGATTTCCAACCATTCTGAGGGAACCTTTGGGCGCCTCCGTTACTCTTTAGGAGGCGACCGCCCCAGTCAAACTGCCCACCTGACACTGTCCCCGCACCGGATTACGGTACCAGGTTAGAACCTAGATACGATCAGGGTGGTATCCCAACGGTGCCTCCACACAAGCTGGCGCTCATGCTTCAAAGGCTCCCACCTATCCTGTACAGATCGTACCCAAATTCAATATCAAGCTGCAGTAAAGCTCCATGGGGTCTTTCCGTCTTGTCGCGGGTAACCTGCATCTTCACAGGTATTAAAATTTCACCGGATCTCTCGTTGAGACAGCGCCCAAGTCGTTACGCCATTCGTGCGGGTCAGAATTTACCTGACAAGGAATTTCGCTACCTTAGGACCGTTATAGTTACGGCCGCCGTTTACTGGGGCTTCGGTTCATAGCTTCGGGTTACCCCTAACCACTCCCCTTAACCTTCCAGCACCGGGCAGGCGTCAGCCCGTATACTTCGCCTTACGGCTTCGCACAGACCTGTGTTTTTGCTAAACAGTCGCTTGGGCCTTTTCACTGCGGCCCCCTCGTGCTATTCACACTACCGGGGCACCCCTTCTCCCGAAGTTACGGGGTCATTTTGCCGAGTTCCTTAACGAGAGTTCTTCCGCGCGCCTTAGAATTCTCTTCTCGCCTACCTGTGTCGGTTTGCGGTACGGGCACCATCACCTGGCTAGAGGCTTTTCTTGGCAGTGTGAGATCATGACCTTCGCTACTATAATTTTCGCTCCCCATCACAGTCCAGCCTTATGATGTGCGGATTTGCCTACACATCAGCCTCACTGCTTAGACGGACATCCATCAGTCCGCGTCACTACCCTGCTGCGTCCCCCCATTGCTCATAACGGCTTACGGTGGTACAGGAATTTCGACCTGTTGTCCTTCGACTACGCCTTTCGGCCTCGCCTTAGGTCCCGACTTACCCTGAGCGGACGAGCCTTCCTCAGGAACCCTTAGGCTTTCGGCGGATCAGATTCTCACTGATCTTTTCGTTACTCATACCGGCATTCTCACTTGTATAATGTCCAGCGCTCCTTACGGTACACCTTCAACCCTTATACAACGCTCCCCTACCCCTGATGCAAAGCATCAAGCCATAGCTTCGGTGGTGTGTTTAGCCCCGTTACATTTTCGGCGCAGAGTCACTCGACCAGTGAGCTATTACGCACTCTTTCAATGGTGGCTGCTTCTAAGCCAACATCCTGGTTGTCTGTGCAACTCCACATCCTTTCCCACTTAACACACACTTGGGGACCTTAGCTGATGGTCTGGGCTGTTTCCCTTTTGACAATGGATCTTAGCACTCACTGTCTGACTCCCGGAAGTAAGTCTATGGCATTCGGAGTTTGACTGAGCTTGGTAACCCTTGCGGGCCCCGCACCCAATCAGTGCTCTACCTCCACGACTCTGTTTTCCGAGGCTAGCCCTAAAGCTATTTCGGGGAGAACCAGCTATCTCCGAGTTCGATTGGAATTTCTCCGCTACCCCCACCTCATCCCCGCACTTTTCAACGTGCGTGGGTTCGGGCCTCCAGTGCGTGTTACCGCACCTTCACCCTGGACAGGGGTAGATCACCCGGTTTCGGGTCTACGTCCACGTACTACATCGCCCTATTCAGACTCGCTTTCGCTGCGGCTCCGGCTCTTCACCTTAACCTTGCACGGGAACGTAACTCGCCGGTTCATTCTACAAAAGGCACGCCATCACCCCTAAAACGGGCTCTGACTTTTTGTAAGCACACGGTTTCAGGTTCTATTTCACTCCCCTTCCGGGGTGCTTTTCACCTTTCCCTCACGGTACTGCTTCACTATCGGTCGCTAGGAAGTATTTAGCCTTGGCAGATGGTCCTGCCGGATTCATACGGGGTTTCACGTGCCCCGCACTACTCGGGATACATCTCGGAGAGAGCAGACTTTCAACTACAGGGCTTTTACCTTCTTTGGCGGGCCTTTCCAGACCTCTTCGTTTAACCGGCTCCTTTGTAACTCCATGTGAGATGTCCCACAACCCCAGAGAGCAAGCTCTCTGGTTTGGGCTTCTCCGCGTTCGCTCGCCGCTACTGACGGAATCACTATTGTTTTCTCTTCCTCAGGGTACTTAGATGTTTCAGTTCCCCTGGTATGCCTCTACACAACCTATGTATTCAGTTGTGAGTAACTGGAAATTACCCCAGCTGGGTTTCCCCATTCGGACACCCCCGGATCAAAGCTTGCTTACAGCTCCCCGAGGCAGTTTCGTTGTTCGCCACGTCCTTCATCGGCTCCTAGCGCCTAGGCATCCTCCGTGTGCTCTTAGTAGCTTAACCATTCCGCTCGTGTTCGAGCTGTCGCTCCGCTTGTTTTGGACTGCGTCCAAAGCCAAAAGTCGCTCCATTTCGATCACTCGCTCATGCAATCTACCGTTTTTATTGAAACTTGTTTTAACACAAGTTCAGCTTAAAAAGGAATGTTCTAATTCGCAATTTTCGTTTCGATATCTAGTTTTCAAAGAACAAGCTAAATAGACGAAATTCTTTGGTGGAGCCAAGCGGGATCGAACCGCTGACCTCCTGCTTGCAAGGCAGGCGCTCTCCCAGCTGAGCTATGGCCCCTCAAATTCCATCAAAACTGAACAAATGGATAAGTAACTGTGTTTTGCTCTTCATTTCATCCACACTAATGTGATGGACCGAAATGAATCGCTGCCGCAGGTTCTAAGAACCTGCGTATTTGAATGTTTCCACGCAGGAAACGATTCTCCATAGAAAGGAGGTGATCCAGCCGCACCTTCCGATACGGCTACCTTGTTACGACTTCACCCCAATCATCTATCCCACCTTCGGCGGCTGGCTCCTTGCGGTTACCCCACCGACTTCGGGTGTTATAAACTCTCGTGGTGTGACGGGCGGTGTGTACAAGACCCGGGAACGTATTCACCGCGGCATGCTGATCCGCGATTACTAGCAATTCCGACTTCATGCAGGCGAGTTGCAGCCTGCAATCCGAACTGAGACCGGCTTTTTAGGATTCGTTCCACCTCGCGGCTTCACAGCCCGTTGTACCGGCCATTGTAGTACGTGTGTAGCCCAGGTCATAAGGGGCATGATGATTTGACGTCATCCCCACCTTCCTCCGGTTTGTCACCGGCAGTCACCTTAGAGTGCCCACCCGAAGTGCTGGCAACTAAGATCAAGGGTTGCGCTCGTTGCGGGACTTAACCCAACATCTCACGACACGAGCTGACGACAACCATGCACCACCTGTCTCCTCTGTCCCGAAGGAAAGGTACATCTCTGTACCGGTCAGAGGGATGTCAAGACCTGGTAAGGTTCTTCGCGTTGCTTCGAATTAAACCACATACTCCACTGCTTGTGCGGGTCCCCGTCAATTCCTTTGAGTTTCAGTCTTGCGACCGTACTCCCCAGGCGGAGTGCTTAATGTGTTAACTTCGGCACCAAGGGTATCGAAACCCCTAACACCTAGCACTCATCGTTTACGGCGTGGACTACCAGGGTATCTAATCCTGTTTGCTCCCCACGCTTTCGCGCCTCAGCGTCAGTTACAGCCCAGAGAGTCGCCTTCGCCACTGGTGTTCCTCCACATATCTACGCATTTCACCGCTACACGTGGAATTCCACTCTCCTCTTCTGCACTCAAGTCACCCAGTTTCCAGTGCGATCCGGGGTTGAGCCCCGGGATTAAACACCAGACTTAAATGACCGCCTGCGCGCGCTTTACGCCCAATAATTCCGGACAACGCTTGCCCCCTACGTATTACCGCGGCTGCTGGCACGTAGTTAGCCGGGGCTTTCTTCTCAGGTACCGTCACCTTGAGAGCAGTTACTCTCCCAAGCGTTCTTCCCTGGCAACAGAGCTTTACGATCCGAAAACCTTCATCACTCACGCGGCATTGCTCCGTCAGGCTTTCGCCCATTGCGGAAGATTCCCTACTGCTGCCTCCCGTAGGAGTCTGGGCCGTGTCTCAGTCCCAGTGTGGCCGATCACCCTCTCAGGTCGGCTACGCATCGTCGCCTTGGTGAGCCGTTACCCCACCAACTAGCTAATGCGCCGCAGGCCCATCCCCAAGTGACAGATTGCTCCGTCTTTCCAGTTTCCTTCAGGAGAAGAAAACAACTATTCGGTATTAGCTACCGTTTCCGGTAGTTGTCCCAAGCTTGAGGGCAGGTTGCCTACGTGTTACTCACCCGTCCGCCGCTAACTATCTGAGAAGCAAGCTTCTCATCAAGTCCGCTCGACTTGCATGTATTAGGCATGCCGCCAGCGTTCGTCCTGAGCCAGGATCAAACTCTCCAATAAAGTATTGAAAAGAGCGATAAGCTCATTTTGAAACTGACGATTCATTATGAATCAAAAGTTACTATCCATTTGTTCAGTTTTCAAGGAACTTGTTGTCCGTTCGTGTTAATGCTTGTCAACCGGACAGGAATCTTATCTTATCATGTTGACTAACTAACTGTCAACTCTTTTTTTCGTCAGCGTTCAAAGCGTTTCGACAATCATTCGTTTGAGGCGACAAGAAATAATATATCATGATCTAATTTATTTAGCAAGCACTTTTTAATAACCTTTATATAAATGATTTATAATCCACAACTCCCGCTAACTCAAGAGACTCTCAACTACATCATTCGACAGATTATATGAATGCAGAAGGATCAACTCTATTTACATAAAGATACTTCGGGTTACTGAATAAATGAATTCTATTTACTAAAAATAGATGAACACATCTACTTGTGAACAAATAGTATTTAGATAACCACTTAGAGGATACTTTTATATAAGAGGTGTTTCCCCTCCCCTTTTGATGCAAGTGATCCAAACGCTCTATAATAAGGTATATATAATATAGAATAAGGAATGAATATGATACTCCCTCAAGTAGTCACTGACACAATACTCAATAATACTAAATTCAGAACCCTCTCTCTAATCACAATAAGACTTCATTTATATCAAAGATGCTCTGATGAATAACCTATATGGGGTGAACGCAAATGCTGCAATGGCTGAAGAACATTCGAAAGGGTTATGGTAAAAAGCTCGTTTCCATTCATGCCTGGAATGCCTGGATTGTTGTCATCCTCGCGGTAACAGGCCTTATGTTGGTCGGTGGTTTCTGGCGCGAGTTACTTGGGATTGGACGCGTATGGTTAAAGTGGCTACATATTGTCGTCGGGCTAGCTATGCTGGCACCCGTGGTGTATTACTTACTTTTGGCCGGAAAGCATTGGAAACAACTTCGTAATCGGCCTTGGCAAAGAGCAAATACAATCGTTGTTCTTATACTGCTGGTAGGGTGGCTGTTATCAGGAATTGTGTTATGGCAGTTCAAGCTCGCTGGGCCGAGATTGTCGAATACCGCGCTTCTGGTTCATGATTTGCTGACATGGTTTGGCCTGCCTTATATTATCTACCACTCCATCACGCGAACGAAATGGTTAAAAGATCCTGCACGCCGTGCAGTAAAAGCAACGACAGTTGTAGCAGAGGGTAGAAATATGGTGCATCCAGCTGATGCTCCTGATGAAAATACGACGCCAGCTGCGTTAGTTTCCACCGAATCTATACGTACCATTAAGGAGAGTCCTGTCCATCAACCAGAGAAACCTCAACCCGTGTATACACGGCGGGCCTTTATTCGGTCTGCTGTAGGCGTGAGCCTAGCTGTGACTTTAGGGCCTACTTTTATATCATGGGTTGGACGAAACCTCAAACTAGACAACAGTATAGATAGCATGCTGGAGAACGATCCCAATCACATGGTGCCTTTGCCACAAGCACTGCCAGCTTCCTCACCGCCCGTCGGAGGCGGGGCTGAAGGACATTTTCGCGTATACACCGTAACACCGATACCTTCCTTTTCCAATGCAAACTGGTCATTCCGGATTGATGGGCTCGTTGAACGGGCGCAAGTATGGAACTGGGAGCAGTTTGTGAAGCTTGCACGTACCGTTCAGGTCAGTGACTTTCATTGCGTTACAGGCTGGTCTGTATATAAGAACACCTGGGAAGGCATATCTCTTAAGCAACTATTGAACCAAGCCGGCGTAAAACCCGAAGCGCACAGCGTTAAGTTCTACTCCGGCGATGGTGTATATACGGACGCCATTACGATGGATCAAGCTCAGATGGAGGATATTATGGTAGCTGTCATGCATGATGGTAAACCGATTCCAGCAGATCTGGGCGGTCCGGTACGATTGGTCATTCCCCAGATGTATGCCTATAAGTCCGTCAAGTGGCTGAATCGTATTGAACTGATTGACAGCGAACATATCGGATACTGGGAAGAACGAGGTTACGACAAGGATGCATGGCTTACTGGCGCTTCTCAGGCGCGTTCCTGATTGGAGTTACTGTCGATATACAGTTGAGTTTAAATAAATGTGCAAACCAAAGACCCCCGTTCCACTTATCGTGGTACAGGGGTCTTTAAGTTATCTATTACTTATTCGAGTTACGCTGCGATTTAATCAAAGCCTACTCCACATTCAGAATCTATCCTTCTTGATTCAAAAGACGTACAAGTTCGTCCTCATCCTCAATGGTAGGAATGCCGAGATCATGAGCTTTGGTCAGTTTAGAACCTGCCTTCTCTCCGGCTATAACGAGGTCTGTCTTTTTGGAGACACTGCCCGTTACCTTCGCTCCAAGTGCTTCTAGTCGTTGCGTCGCTTCTTCCCGCGTGAGTTGATGCAGCGTTCCGGTCAGCACGACCGTTTTGCCACTGAAGAAGGAATCTTCCACAATCGCTGCTGGTGCCTCAGGTGCCTGGGCTTTCACACCCAAATTCAGCATCTTCTCGATAGCTGCCTGTGTAAACGGGTCTGCAAAGAAAGTCACGATGCTCTCAGCTACAATGCCGCCTACGTCCGGAAGTTCAACGAGCTCCTCTGCCGTTGCATTCATAATGGCATGCAGGTCGCGATAATGGTCAGCCAGCATACGTGTAGTTGATTTACCTGTGTTCGGAATACCCAGTGAGTATAGGAACGAAGCGAGGTCACGATCCTTGCTCTGCTCTAGGGCAGCAATAAGGTTGTTTGCTTTCTTCTCACCAAACCGCTCCAGCTTCACCAAATCATCGAATTGCAATGTATACAGGTCAGCGGGCTCACGCACATTCAATTCATCGTACAGTTGAATCGCCGTTTTCTCGCTGAATGTCTCAATGTCCATTGCATCACGGGAAGCAAAATGAGAAATCCGGGCCACCGTCTGCGGTTTGCACGCCAGCTTGTTGTTACAGAACAAATGCGCTCCACGCTGTTCCAGCGGGAATCCACATGCCGGACATTGCTCAGGGAATACAATCTCCTCGCCGTCACTCTCTTCAGTCACTTTACCCAGGATTTCAGGAATGACATCATTGGAACGACGGATAAAGACACGTGTACCCAAGGCAAATTTCAGATTTTTCCGCTCAATGTCACCTACGTTATTCAACGTGCAGTTCTGTACCGTTACCCCAGCTAACTCAACCGGTTCAACTCGAGCAAGTGGTGTCACTTTACCGGTACGGCCCACATTCCAGACAACAGAGTTCAGAACGGTCGTGGTCTCTTCCGCCTCAAACTTGTAAGCTACCGCCCAACGAGGGAATTTATCGGTGTAACCCAGTACCTCACGGGTGCGCATGTCTGTGATTTTGATAACAGCTCCATCAATCAGGTAGTCCAGTTGACCACGGCTCTCCTGTATCGCAGCCAATTGCT
This sequence comes from Paenibacillus sp. E222, assembly GCF_013401555.1. Taxonomy (NCBI): domain Bacteria; kingdom Bacillati; phylum Bacillota; class Bacilli; order Caryophanales; family Paenibacillaceae; genus Paenibacillus; species Paenibacillus sp. E222. The sequence goes on along the minus strand of NZ_CP058552.1, from coordinate 2,083,344 downwards.
CCATCACATCATCAAACTCATGGAAATACGTAATGGATGGATTGACTTTGAATCGATTCTCACGGAGAAAGTCCATCATCTCCTGATGGTTGGCAAACTGAATATCATCCGAATAACCTACATTATAGAAATAGGCGTTCAACCGCCGCTCAGCGGTAGTCTTCGGATTCAGGTTGCGCAGTGCTCCTGCTGCGGCATTCCGGGCATTTTTAAGCGGCTCTGCTGCTGTTTCATTATAACGATTCAATACAGACAGGTTCATGATGCCTTCACCCTGGACTTCAATCGTGCCGCCTGTATAAGGTATTTTGAGGGGAACCGACTTAATCGTTCTAACCTGTGCCAAAATGCCCTCGCCTACGGTTCCGTTTCCACGCGTAGAGGCTTGAACCAATTCACCGTTTGTGTACGTTAGATTCAGGGTCAAACCGTCAAACTTCAGTTCAATCACATAGCCAGGTTCGGGCAACGGATTGTCCGGATTTTTGGTGTTGTAGTCATTGACCAGCTTGAGCACGCGAGTATTCCAGCTTCGCAGCTGCTCTATATTCTGGGCTTTGTCCAAGCTCCACAATGAGGATAAATGTCGATGCGGTGTAAACCCTTTGAGCAGTTCACCACCCACACGCTGTGTCGGAGAATCAGGCAAAACCATACCACTCTCCTGTTCCAGCGTAACCAGTTCGTCGTACAGAAGATCATACTCCTTATCACTGATCTGCGGCTGATCCATCGTGTAGTACTGATAATTATGCTGGTTCAGCTCGGTAACGAGTTGCTCCATCCGGTGCATCGGGTCCATACAGGGCCATCCCTCCGTTATTATAATTTGGATCTATGTAGAACGAACGTTAGAGCAATCTCTACGTTCGTTCATGAATATCTATTCCACTTTGGTGATTGGGGCAAAGCCTGCAAGCAGACGTTTTAGGCCAACCGGGGCCGGGAATGCGATCTGAAGCTCTGTGTCATTACCCGAGCCTTTCACCCCAACAATGGTACCTGTTCCCCATTTTCCGTGTTGTACTTTATCTCCTGCTTTGAAACCATCAGAACCAGCTCCGGCAGCAACCGGTTTAGATGCCGACGACGGGGCAGGCGTGCTGGATGTGCTGGACGACGTACTCATGGTAACCCGTGAGGAAGTAACTGACGAAGCGGAAGAACCGCTTTGGCTCTGACGATCAAACAGCTTGCTTGCTCCGCCACCAAAATTGCTCCCTCCACTTGCACCAAGTCCACGGCCACCATATGATCCACCTGCGCTGCTACCACGACGATAGCGGTCACGAGCGATGGAGGTATCTTCTTTGAGCTCATCCGGAATTTCATCCAGGAAGCGTGAAGGCGGGTTCGCCGTTGTGCGTCCGAACAAGGTCCGCATTTGTGCGCAAGACAGGAAGAGTTGTTCTTCCGCACGCGTAATGCCCACATAAGCCAGTCTGCGTTCTTCCTCCAGCTCCTCGTTATCCATAAAGGCCCGGCTGTGCGGGAAAACTCCCTCCTCCATACCAACGATAAAGACGACAGGGAATTCCAGACCTTTGGCACTGTGCATCGTCATCAGAGTAACCGCGTCACTCTGATCTTCTTCATCATCGTTCATGCTGTCGATATCCGCAATCAGTGCGAGATCGGTGAGGAACGAAACAAGTGTTTTGTCTTCATTATTTTTCTCAAATTCCATGGTAACGGACAGAAACTCATCGATGTTCTCGAGCCGTGCACGGGATTCAAGTGTGTTTTCATTTTGCATCTCAAGTCGGTACTGGCTCATCTCGAGAATCTTCTCGGTCAATTCGGTCACAGACAAGTATTCTACCATCTGATGCAGCGCGGCGATCATGTCATAGAACTCCACCAGCGCATTCCGCGTTCGACCGGCAAAACCGAGATCATCCACGACCTGAAGCACACGGTATATTGAAATCCCTCGTTCTCCTGCTGCAGCTGCCAGCTTCGCTACCGTTGTATCACCAATGCTGCGTTTCGGTACATTAATAATCCGGGTAAGGCTGATGTCATCATCAGGGTTGGAAAGCAGGCGCAGATACGCCAGAATGTCCTTGATCTCTTTACGATCATAGAACTTGATGCCGCCAACGATCTGATACGGAATATCAGACTTGATCAGAATTTCCTCTATAACCCGGGACTGGGCATTGGTACGGTACAAAACAGCGTGATTCTGATAGGATTTGCCGTTCTTCACATTTTTACTAATCTCGGAAGTTACAAAATACCCCTCATCATGTTCGGAATCCGCACGGTACACCTTGATCTTGGAGCCACCCTCTTTGTCCGTCCACAGTTTCTTCGGTTTGCGCCCAGTATTCAGGCCGATTACCTCATTCGCTGCATTCAGGATATTCGAAGTGGAACGATAGTTCTGCTCGAGCAAAATCGTATTGGCTTCAGGGTAGTCTTTCTCAAAATTCAGGATGTTGCTGATATCCGCTCCACGCCAGCGGTAGATTGATTGGTCACTATCCCCTACGACGCAAATGCGGTGATGACTATCAGCGAGCATACGGCACAGCATGTACTGCGCACGGTTGGTATCCTGGTACTCATCCACGTGAATGTACTGGAATTTCTTTTGGTAAAAGTCGAGAACTTCCGGTACCTCTTTGAAAAGTTGAATAGTCGCCATGATGAGATCGTCAAAGTCGAGCGAGTTGTTAGCACGGAGCCGTTTCTGGTACATCTTATACACTTTCGCCACAATGCCTTCAAAATAGTCAGCAGCCTGCTTCTCATATTGCTCCGGACTGATCAATTCATTCTTCGCGGTACTCATCATCGATTGAACAGCTTTTGGTTCAAATTTCTTGGTGTCGATGTTCTGGTCTTTCATACAGCTACGGATTACAGATAATTGATCAGATGAATCCAAAATGCTGAAATTGGAGGTGAAGCCGATGCGTTCAATGTCACGGCGCAGAATACGCACGCACATGGAGTGGAACGTTGATACCCAGATGTCACGACCCTGAGAGCCGCCAACCAGTTGGGATACCCGGTCTTGCATCTCGCGTGCTGCTTTGTTCGTAAACGTAATAGCCAAAATGCCCCACGGGGGTGCTTTGCGTGTTGCAATAAGATAGGCAATCCGGTGTGTGAGCACCCGGGTCTTGCCACTGCCCGCTCCGGCCATAATCAATAGCGGTCCATCCGTCGCCTCGACGGCTTGCCGTTGAGGGGGGTTAAGCCGTGCAACGGCATCATGTATATTTACAGGTTGCATGCATGCATGCTCCTTTCGTTGGTTAATCGGTTAAGCAAAATCAGAAGGTTACACTTGTCACTCCGATGGCAGTACCATCTTCCGATCGTTGTTATCCCCAGATTTTTTGATCCCCTTCTTCAAAGGGAAAATCCGGTGATAAACACGACCACTTCGTTTCTTCAGATTGGTCCTGCAGTCTCCGTTGTAGTGTATACAACATTCCGTTTATACAACTTATTTGCTTAATCAGTAAGGTCAAAGTTCTATTTTAACAGATCAAGAGGGGAAATTGGGGGAATGGTAAACTAAACCGATTAAACGGATTGTTTCACAGCTTGGACCGTCTCCAACGCCTTGTTCAAATCACTGTACACAATGTTGCCAACCACTACGGTGTCTGCGACCTGTGCGGCTTGTCCAGCTTTCTCCGGACTATCAATCCCGCCGCCATAGATGAGATGCGCCTTGGTGAGTTGTCTGTGTGTCTCTCCAACCAGCTCCATATCTCCAAACGTTCCGCTGTACTCCATATATACGATAGGCAGGTTCAGCAGACGTTCCGCAGCCTGGGCGTAAGCAACTGCAGCATCCGTCGTTAATTCCGTATCCGCTCCGGTCATTCGGGCAACAGTGGATTCGGCATTGAGGACAATATAGCCTTCTGCAATAAGCAAATCCCATGGAATCAGATATCCGTAACGCTCGATGGCTTGCTGGTGCTGTCCGATCATCCATTTGCTATCCGTTGCATTCAGCACAATCGGAATCAGATATCCGTCAAAACCAGGCACAACTGCCTCCAGCTCGGATACTTCAAGCACGCAGGGCAGCTCGTAGCGACGTACTCTGGACATCAGGTCCACCGTGTTGTCATAGGTAATTCCCGAAGACCCGCCAACAATAATGGCATCGGTTCCCGACATGCAGATCAGGTCGAGTGCTTCATCCGTTATTTCCCGGTCCGGGTCTAGCTTAAGTACATGTCTCCACTGCTTAATCATGTCTATCAACGAACATTCCTCCAGAGGTTCTTCTGCATCCTAAAAAGCTTGTAAACTAAGTCTAAGTCAGCAGGGAGTGAGTGTCAATGTTCGTATAAAAAGGGGAACAAAAAATCACAGACTTTTCCCTGGAATTGCAGGAGAAGCCTGTAATTTTAGATGGCAGGGGTGTAATGCAACAAAATTTAAGTCAGCGCCTGGTGTTACTACGAACACGAACATGCATATCTTAGGTGGGGTTAAACAGTCTCAAGTAGGAGCAACTGCATGATTTGAAGCACTATTTAATACTTAAGGCTTCCAGGCAAAACGTGTGTTCATCTCATCCAGTTCCTGCTCGGTTAATACATCCGAATACACGCCGTACACGCCCCATTTCTCATAGTTCGCTACCTGGTCGGTGTCATTAATGGTATGCACGTAGGTGACGGCTCCTGCCTGCTTCAGCTTGGCAACAAAATTCTGGTTTACTTTATATTCCGGCATGGTTACGGCATCGATGTCATTCTTTTGTACAAAATCAACCACCTGAGCTTCAGTATCCTGCGTAGCGTAAAGAGTATAGATAATAGAAGGAAACGCATAGATTTCTTTCACGGTTTCGAGCATTGGCTCGTTATAGATCTGAACTACAACCCGATTAAGGATTGAAGGGTCATGTTTCTTGGCTGCGTCCACGAGTGATTTCAGCACCTGCTGAATATCCTCGTCCTTCTGTTCTTTGGTATCAGTCACGATATACATATCCGGGTACTTGGCCAGTACATCCATAATGCCTTCGGCATCCATCGGTTGGTACATGCCCAGAATGGGCGTATTCATAAATTCATCATGTGTCAATGCTCCAGCCTGTTTGTCTTCGGGTAACTCCTCGTCCTGTCCCAGCATTTTGCTCATGTTGGCGGTCCATTCATGTCTGGCTACTGCTTTGCGGTCCGAGGTCAGCATAAAGTCAATCTCAAACACCCGTGTACCCTTCTCATAGTTGGCAATCATCGCCTCATAGGCGTTGGTGTAAGGCTGCTCACGGATACTGCCCATCGCATGAGCAATCAGTCGATAGGCCGTAAACCCATCATGCTGCTCCTCACTTTGACTGTCATAGGCAAAAAAGAGTGTGCCCACGGTTACGATGAGTAGTATAATGACGGCGGCAATTCGTTTCATATGGCGTTCACATCCTTAGTAAGGTGGTAGGGAAGAAAGAAAGTATGATAATTATGATATGACGAAGCATGTGCGGTATTTCCTTTTTGATAGCTAACTACCCTGATTGGAGAGGTGTAAAACAAAAAGCCGCCCGAAGGCGGCTGTTAAATCTAGGGGTGCAGTATTTCGGATGGATAAGAAGCAGCATCTATTCGGCTTGTTGTATACTCAATTCATTCAGAAATGCGATCAAAGCTTCACGCCAAGCTCTCATGGGTGGCAGACCGTTTGTACGAATAGCGAGATGATCCATTACGGAATATTGAGGTCGAGGAGCAGGACGTGGGAATTGTCCGGTGGTGCACGGCTCGAGAACAGCATTCTGTTTGAATCTGGATTGCTTGGATGCTTCTTCTGCAATCGCCTGTGCAAATTCATACCAGGTGCATGTTCCAGAATTAGAGGCATGGTAGATACCATATTTCTCAGTTAATGAAAGGTTACTCACGAGTCTGGCTAAATCCACAGTATATGTGGGCGACCCTTGTTGATCATGAACCACCTGCAGTCGGGGACGCTTCTCCAGAAGTTCCAGCATGGTTTTGACAAAATTACTGCCGCGTACTCCAAACACCCATGATGTTCGTATAATAAACCATCGCGTGCAGAGACTCTCGACCAATCTCTCTCCGGCAAGCTTTGACTTGCCATACACGGTCTGCGGGTTCGTCAAATCAAATTCCTGATAAGGTCTCGTTGCGGTGCCATCAAATACGTAATCGGTACTAATATAGATCAGTTTGGCTTTCACTTTCTCTGCAGCAACGGCTATATTTCTAGTGCCTGTTACATTGACTGTGTACGCCATATCCTCATCTGACTCGGCCTTATCAACGGCTGTATAGGCAGCACAATGAACGATGATGTGAGGCTGAAAAGCGTTAATGGTATCTCTGCATTGCTGTTGGTCTGTAATGTCCAATTGATCCCTGTCACAGGCCATGACATCATGACCACCTGCTTGAAAGGTCTTTACAACGTCGTATCCGAGCTGTCCCGCAGCCCCTGTAACCATCACTCTATACTTCATTCTGCAGGATCACCCATTCGATTACCATACTGAAGCTTTACATAATCTTGATACGTACCCGATTGAATTCGTGTCCACCATTCCTGATGGTTCAGATACCACTGGATGGTTTCCTTGATCCCTGTCTCAAAATTGTGCACGGGCTTCCAGCCAAGTTCGGTATGCAATTTGGTCGGGTCAATCCCATAACGTCGGTCGTGGCCCAGTCGATCCTTTACATATTGAATCAAACTTGCAGGTTTGCCTAGATGTTCTAGAATCTTTTCAACAATATATATATTAGTACGTTCATTATTTCCCCCGATGTTATATACCTCTCCAATCTTGCCATTATGAATGACCAGATCGATAGCACTACAGTGATCTTCTACATAGAGCCAATCACGAATATTAAGCCCATCCCCATAGACAGGAATAGCCTCATCATTTAATGCACGAGATATAATAAGCGGTATAAGCTTCTCTGGAAATTGGAAAGGTCCATAATTGTTCGAACAACGTGTAATGTTTACAGGCAAACCAAAGGTTTCATGATACGCTCTTACAAGCAAATCCCCACCCGCTTTACTGGCAGAGTAAGGACTGTTCGGCATTAGAGGCGTCTCTTCTGTAAACAAACCTGTTGGACCAAGCGAGCCATATACTTCATCCGTAGACACCTGAACATATTTGGTAACCTGATATTTTTTCGCGGCATCCAGCAACACTTGAGTTCCAAGTACATTGGTGCGCACAAAAATATCCGGGGACAGAATGCTGCGATCCACATGAGACTCAGCCGCAAAATTGACGATTACATCGATCCCTTGGGAGATAATTTGTTCCATCTGTTGTACGTCAGTGATATCCGCTCGGATAAACGTATATTGAGAATTCGATTCTACCGATTGCAAATTCTCAAGGTTGCCCGCATACGTTAAGGAATCCACGTTAACAATTTCATAATCAGGATGTTCACGAAGCATATACATCACAAAGTTGCTGCCAATAAATCCAGCCCCTCCAGTAACGAGCAGTTTCATGTTATCTCTCTCCTTCTGCCCCCAGATACTGTACGATCCGAGAAGCTTGTTTTAGTTACCCAAAATTCAGTTCCGCTCCTTGAAGTAAAGGATGCTTCTGATCTTTCTCGGAGAGAATGGGATCCGACACAGGCCAATCAATTCCGAGCGCTGGATCGTTCCACAAAATACCCCTGTCATGTTCAGGCGAATAGTATGCATCCACCTTGTATGTCACCTGTGTATGTGGCACCAGTGTACAGAATCCATGAGCGAAACCTTGAGGGACAAGCAACTGCCGCTGATTATACTCACTGAGAATGACACTTTTCCACTGTCCGAAGGTTGGTGAAGTGGTACGAATATCTACAATAACATCATAAATGGCTCCAGATATAACTCTGACCAACTTGGTCTGTGCTCTGGGCTGAAGCTGGTAATGAAGTCCACGAAGAACTCCAGCTTCTGCGGACAGGGATTGATTGTCCTGAACGAATACATGATGTATACCATTTTCATACAGAACACGTTCATTATAACTTTCCATGAAATATCCCCGATGATCGCCATAAACCTTAGGTTCCAATATAGCTGCGCCATCCATAAACAGCGGAATCACCTTCATGTTATCCCTCCGTTATTGCTATTAACAGCATTTCTTCATATTAATCTATGTATATGTAAGGCGTCGGGCAAGTGATCGTTCATTGGCCTGGTTAAATCATGATATTTCAATACTGTTCCATAAAAGAATAAAAACCCAGCCGGTGTCTAACTTTCGGCTGGGTTTAATCATAGCTATTTCTCTATTTGTTCTGTACTATCTGCTCCAAATACTTCAACAAATCCTCCCGCAAATCCGGGCGCTGAAGTGCATAATGAATCGTGGTTTCAATAAAACCAAGTTTCTCCCCAACATCATGACGTAGGCCATCAAAGTGATAGGCAAGAATCTGTCGTTGGTCATTCAGACGGGACAAGGCATCCGTTAATTGGATTTCTCCACCCACGCCAGCAGACTGCTGACCTAGGATATCGAAGATATCTGGCGTCAGAATATAACGTCCCATAATCGCCAGATTGGAAGGTGATTCATCCGTCTTCGGTTTCTCGATCAAACGACGCGCGCGGTACACACGATCTTCGGTGCGAGAGAGCAATTCCCCATCCACAATGCCGTAACGTGACACTTCGCTCCAATCAACAGGCTGTACACCTACGATCGGAGATTGCAATTCATCATAGACTTCGATCATTTGCTGAAGACAGGGATGATTGGACTCCACAATGTCATCTCCTAGCAAGACAGCAAATGGTTCATTTCCGATAAACTTGCGGGCACACCAGATGGCGTGTCCAAGACCTTTCGGTTCCTTTTGACGGATATAATGGATGTCTGCCATCTCGGAGGGTTTGCGAACTTCATTCAGCAGATCCCATTTCTGTTTACCAGCCAGGTTCTGTTCCAGTTCGAATGAATAGTCAAAATGATCCTCGATGGCCCGTTTACCTTTACCTGTCACGATAATGATATCCTCAATGCCTGAAGCCACAGCTTCTTCAATAATGTACTGAATCGTCGGCTTATCGACGATGGGCAGCATTTCCTTGGGCATCGCCTTCGTGGCAGGCAGAAACCGGGTACCGAGCCCGGCTGCTGGAATAATTGCTTTACGGATGTGCATGCTGAGCCCCACTCCTTTTTTTTGCTAGAGTCATATTTAAATATATTAAATGATGGCAAACTCCAATGCGATTGGACTTCATTATACCATCAGCAGTTCCCGGATATCCTGCTCGGATAAGGTAGTCGATCCTCGATCTCCGGGTTCAATGACTTCGGCAATCAAATCTTTTTTGCGCTGCTGCAGTTCCAGAATCTTCTCCTCAATCGTACCTTCCGTAACGAGGCGGATAACCTGTACGACTTGTTTCTGTCCCATACGATGGGCACGTCCAATGGCCTGTTCTTCAACTGCGGGGTTCCACCACAAATCATATAAAATAACAGTATCTGCACCCGTTAAATTCAATCCGGTACCGCCAGCCTTCAACGAGATCAGGAACAGTTCGGCTTCGCCCTCATTGAATCTGCGGCACATTTCTACCCGACTCTGGGCAGGTGTCTGACCATCCAGGTAGAACAAATCTCTCCCCTGTGCAGCGAGCGTCTGTCGAATCAGATTCAGCATGCTAGCGAACTGGGAGAAGATGAGAATTCGCTTGCCAGCAGCCAGACAATCCTGCACCGTCTCCAGCAGCTGTTCCATTTTCCCGGAATCCCCTTGATACCCCTCCACAAAGAGAGCCGGATGACAGCACAACTGGCGCAGGCGTGTAATACCAGCCAGAATTTTAATGCGGTTCTTCTGAAAACCGTTCTCTTCCATATCCTTTGATGTCTCATCCTGAAGCTGTGACAGGTACGCGGCATACAGTTTCTTCTGTTCGTCCTTCAGCTCGGAGCGTTGTACGGTTTCAATACGATCCGGCAATTCCTCCAGCACATCTTTCTTCAGACGGCGGAGAATAAACGGACGGACCATTCGCGCGATCCGTTCAGGAGGCAGATCCCGGAATCTGCGATAACTTGGAAACAAACCCGGGAAGACGGCTTCAAAGATTGACCACAACTCATCCAATGAGTTTTCCACGGGTGTTCCTGTAAGAGCGAAGCGACGTGGCGCCTGAATCTGTTTAACAGCCTGAGCCGTCTGGGAAGAAGCATTCTTGATCGCCTGGGCTTCATCCAAAATAAGCGTATGAAACGTTCTTCCGAGATATGTGTCCAGATCGCGGCGCAATAGCGGGTAGGACGTCACAATGACATCTGCGTCATCCATACCTTCGAGCATACTGGCTCGTTCGTCTTTTTGACCTGCTGCAATCAGTACTCGCAAATGCGGTGCAAAACGGGCAAATTCATTCGCCCAGTTGTACGTTAATGAAGCGGGTGCAACGACGAGTACCGGGGGATGAGCAGGTTGTTGGTCTAACATTCCGGCCTGCACTTCATCTGGGATGTTACTCTCGAAAGTTCCCTCATCGACAGTGTAATCAGCATCACCTGGATTGCTAATGTGCAGTTTCGGCTTTTCTTTCAGTTCTGCCGCGATATAGGCGATACTTTGCAGCGTTTTACCAAGTCCCATATCATCTGCCAGAATGCCGCCAAATCGGTAAAATGCGAGTGTACGCAGCCACTGGTATCCACTCGCCTGATAATCACGCAGCACAGGAGCAAGCGTATCCGGCAGTGCAAAATCCATCCGCTCGGGATCACGAAGATCATCCAGGAAACGTTTCAGGGAACCTCCCCACTTCACATGGCCCGAAACCTCGTCCCGGCCAGGAAGCTGCAACGCTCGAACTGCCGGCATCCGAATATGACTGCCCTTGATGTCACCCGACGCAAGTCCAAGCGAATCCGCCATGTGTGCGAAGCTGTCCGCTCCTTCGTTTTCGAGAGAGACAAACACACCGCTGCGCAAGCGGAAATACGGTTTCTTTTCTACAATGCTGCGCATAATTTCCTGAAGCTCCAGCTCATCTACACCTTCCATCTCGAATGAGATCTCCAGCCAATCCAAGCCTTTGCCCAGATCTGCACGAACTTTGGGCGGTGTCGGATAAGATTGCACCATGGCCTTCACCGCATTCGGAATATAGATATCTACCTGCTTCTCAAGCTCTGGCAGCAGATGGTACATCACATCGTATACCGCATCTTCTCGTTCACTTGCCCATACACTGCCATCCCGTTCCAGGAAAGAGCGATCTAGTCGGTCGATCAGGTTACGCTCCGCATGACGGTCACGTACCAAAATCACCTTTTTCTCTTCCTCATCGATCAAATATTCGGCCAGCGGATTAATCACCATTACACCATAATCAAACTCCAGACGCGCAGTAATCCGTTCTCGGTAGAAATCGATATACAACTTTGGCGCAAGCTCCGGTTCTGCGATTCGTTCTCTCACCTGTGAGTCGATGGACAGATGTCCAAGTGTACGTAGTTCCGGCACTACATGCTGCACAAATTCATCCACCTGCTGAGCTGAAATATCGATACTTTCCTTGATTCCATAAGAAGTGAGCGCTCTGCTCAAATCCTCCAGACTTCGCATCTGCATCGGCTCCAACATATGCAATTGCCCTTCCACTACGGCAGCATCATAGGCTGGAAGAAGAATCAACTCACGCAATCCGGAGATCTCCAGCTGATATCCTTCATTAGTCCCCTGCGCAATACGGTAAAATAAAGGCAGTGCCCCCTCACCCAAAGTGAGCGGACCATTCGCCAACCCTGTTCCCTCCATCCGGCTATCTGCCTGAAGCAGCAAATCCAGAAGAGGCTTCCAGACCAGAGGAGCAATCAATATATCTCTTCCGTCTGAAGCACCCAAGTAACCGGAGATGGATTCGCGGTAAGCTTCCTCACTCTGCCTCATCCGGATAAGCATAGACAGGATCGCCTGATCCTGGGGACTAAAATAATGCATTGAAGGGTCATAGAAAAATAGCTTGGTAAACGACATCGGCTCACCATTCTCAATGCAGTTCAGGAATTGCTTCACTTTCTGAACGACATACAGGCGTTTATTTCCGACCTTCAGTTCGAGTGCGAGCTTGGCTCCGCCTTTGTGAACTTGCACAAGCTTGCATATAAATTGGAGCTGCAGCTCCTCCCGCAATGAAGACCGGGTTACAGGCGCAGTGTATTTACGATCATTTGCATGCAAAGGGCTGCGTTCTTTGGCAAACATGGAAAGAATCTGATCGGCTGTTCGGTACGAAGGTTTATCTGCTGATCTGCCCCATCCAGGAGCAGAGCTTGGACGACCTGCTTGAGCGAAATGCACAGACGGACGATCCCTATCCGCATGGTCATCAAGCTTGGAATCGGAAGGCAATGGCTCGGCTGCAAAGGCCTGAGCAGATGAAGTTGAATGAGATCCCACATTCATTACTGAGTCGGTATTTGAAATGGAGTTTGGACGCTCCCACTCCTTCTCCTCCACCAGCGTTCCTACTCTGGAAGCGGAGCCACGATCAGGTTTAGACACCAGCTTCGACGATGTTTGAGAGCCCGTGTCACGCTGTTCTCCCCATTCATGGATCGCCAGCAAAACGGCAGCCACATGTTTGCAATAGTCATAATATCTCCCATCGCCCGGACAGCTGCATCCGGCAACCACCTCACCTGCATCATCCAGATCAACCGTTACTTTGTATCGTTCTGTACCTCGAACCACAGCTTCGTAATGGCGTTCATCGTGACTGGCGACCAGGTTGGTCACCCTGCCAGATTGGTTATACGCTTCTCCCCGTTTGAATGCCGTGACCCCGCACAGCAATTTGATATCCATCATCGTGAATGGCGCCACGGTTCTTCGCCTCCTATATTACTCTGACAAACAAGATACCACATACGAATTTAGTATCGGTATAATTCAAGTCTCTTTTATAGAAAAAACCCCAAGAGCTCCGTAAAGCAGAGATTGGGGTTGCTTCAAACTTTCATGCCTGTTGCGTTGCTGATTGTTCCAGTTTCGATCTATTATTTCACCAGTTGACCACGTGTTACGCCAAGCTGGTTTGTTGCTTTCAGTGTTTTCCAAACTTGTGTACCACTGATCTCGCCACGCAGAGCACGGTTGTACAGATCAATAACCTCGCGCACTTGCTCTGGAGTTTCCTCCAGGAATTCCACACGGTAACGGGATACACCCAGATCCATGAAGTTGGTCAGGTATTCAGCACCGGATTGTTCCACTGCATTATACACGGTATTACGGCAGCCTTCGTCCACACGTACCGGGTGGGACATACCGATCCGGTCTTGCAAGGAAGCCCGGTGATCTTCACATGGACGTCCACAGTTCGTATAGTCCGTTCCTTCACTCATAAACGTACAGTACACACAGTGCTCGGTATGGAACATCGGCAGATGCTGATGAATAACGACTTCTGTCTGACTTGTACGGGAGTGTCCCAGCAAATCAACCATTTGCTGAATGTTCAGGTCATAAGAAGGTGTAATCCAGTCACAACCTGCTTCCAGGAACAGTTCCACTGCTTTGTGATTGGCAATGTTCAGTGAGAAGTCACCGATCAATTCAGGATGCTTCGCATCCGGGTTCTCCATCCGATGGCGCAAGTAGAAGTACAATGCACCCGTATTACGTACAAGCACAGCATCCGGCTGCAAACGCAGGATGTTGTTGTGATACCCGTTCTCGCCAGGCATATGAATGCGTGGTGTTGCCAACGCAATCTTGCGGCCTGCGGCACGAACAGCTTCCACCGCTGCCGGGAACTGCTTGATAAACTCGAAGTCGGCATAGATCATGCCGACACCCGCTTCCAGCGCTGCCTCCACTTGTGGCAGGCTGCGGCAGAGCGCGGTCAGCTCCGCATGACCGCGAGCAACTGGCGCTGCCGGTTTAACCGCATCGCCGTAGACTTCCACCGCCCGTTTCACGTAGACGGGCGGTTTAGGGCGCTCGCCCGCGAGTTGTTCCACCGCCTGACGGCGAATGTTATTCAACTCGCGCATCGGGATGATGACGTCACCGTGCAGGTTGACGTCCAATTCTTCCAGCTGGAACACAGTGCCGCCCAGACGTCCGAATTGCTCTTCGAGCAGTTCGTGCGTCATTGGACGCTTCTGGGCAATATCCAGTTCCATCTCGGAATTCACACGGACCGTCGTGCCCTTCTGCACGTCCGTCCACCATGTACTAAGTGGCTGCCCTGGGCTGCCGATAACTTTTACGTTTACCGGGAAGATACGATAAGGCTTCTCGGTTTCAAAGCTCTGACGCAGACGTTTGTCCAGCGCCGGATCATTCGTTTTCCATACTTTGTCGCCAACTTTCACGCGGCGCAGGTCCACATCACTACGGCCGGGTACAACGTCCACGATCCAGCCTTCCTCGGCTTCTCCTTCAAGCTTCACGCCTTTGCGACGTACATCGTAGACACGTCCGCCTTCTTCCTTCTTCGTTGGATCTCCGGCATCAAATACGATTCCGTCTCCACGTTTCACTGGTGCATCCAGCTTCAGGACGACACCATCACGCAATACCTGGTCTACACGACCCAGATAGACGCCACGGCTTTTCGGGAACGTACCGTCAACGAGTTGTTTATTGTTCGTTCCGTCCAGGAAACCGTGCGTGAATCCACGAGAGAAGCTCTGCTGCAATTCACGAACTTCTTCCTTACTTGGAGGAGTGTTATCTCCATCAAAGTAACGGTCGATTGCTTTGCGGTATTTACTAACCACGTTGGCCACGTATTCCGGCGTTTTGAGACGTCCTTCGATTTTGAAGGAAGTTACGCCCGCTTCGATCAGTTCCGGCATCAAGTCAATCGCAGCCAGATCCTTCGGAGACAGCAGATACGCCACATCGCCCATTGGTTTATGCTCGCCATCTACCATCAGGTCGTACGGCAGACGACAAGCCTGTGCACATTCCCCACGGTTGGCGGAGCGTCCACCCCACATTTCAGATGTCAAACATTGCCCAGAATAAGATACACACAACGCACCGTGAACAAATACTTCCATCGGCAACTTCGCCTGTTCTCCGATCTTCTGGATCTGCTTCAGGTTGTTCTCCCGTCCAAGCACGACACGTTCCATATCAAACGGCTTCGTAAACTCCACCGCTTCCGGTGACGTAATCGTCATTTGGGTGGAACCGTGAATCGGGAAATCAGGCGAGATCTCGCGAATCATTTTGACCAG
The DNA here is from genome assembly GCF_013401555.1 of Paenibacillus sp. E222. Lineage (NCBI taxonomy): Bacteria > Bacillati > Bacillota > Bacilli > Caryophanales > Paenibacillaceae > Paenibacillus > Paenibacillus sp. E222. The sequence goes on along the minus strand of NZ_CP058552.1, from coordinate 2,068,118 downwards.
ACCCAAATCCTGTACAATTACGGCATCCACACCTGCATCGACACAAGCATCAATCAGTTCTTTGGCATCCGTCAATTCATTTTCAAAAATCAATATATTAAAGGTCAAAAAACCTTTTACGCCATAACTGTGCAAAAACGCCATAATCTCCGGCAGCTCGTCCATACGGAAATTGTTCGCCCGTGCCCGTGCATTAAATTTTTCGACTCCGAAGAAAATCGCATCCGCGCCGTTGGCTACCGCCGAACGCATACAATCCCAGTCACCTGCGGGTGCCAGAAGCTCAACGTCTTCTCTTCGTATTGTTGCTGTTTTCATGTGTATCCTCCCCATAACCGGCATAGCCGGATTTCATCCCTGTGCCCTGTACCCTGTACGCTAACATCCTGTACCTTGATCCATACGCCTGCATTGTCACTGTATCGCTATATCTATACATTATGTCTGTATTGCCTGATTCCCAAGCCTACAGTCATTCTTATTTTTCAGAACAGCAGTCATAACTCCTGAACTAGTATAGTGTACCACTTCTGCAACGACTCTTCTACGCTTTCCTGAAAAAACCGTTTATCATTTTCATTTCCATTAAACTTTACACTAGACACTCCGATTGCAGTACCATCTTCCGATCGCTCGATAAACACGTAGCATATGCTTCCGATGCAGCTTTCCTTCAGAAAGCTTGTAGCTTTCGCTTCTTCAGATCGGTTCTGCACTCTTCGTTCCAGTGTAAATGTCCATTTTTTTATATAGAAACCAAATAAACCGGAAGGTCTCTCGACCCTCCGGCAAATTGCATCTCTGTTGTTTCAGCATTTTGCATTATTTAATAAAAGTAAATGAGTTCACGGCTTTTTCCAGCGCTGCTGCCTGCACTTCCGTCTTGTTGGCATCATTCAGCCCGCTCGTAATCGTATAAGTCGTTCCATTCTGTTCAAACACGATCTGACGTCCGGTATACGGCACACCATTGTCCACTTCATGATAGATAAAGGAAAACGCAGGCACACCCGCAAACGTCAACTCCTCACTGCTAAGCAACTTGAAGTTTTTACGCGTTTTGGTTGCTTCCGTATATGCCTCTCTAAGTTGACTGACGGTCATTTCAATGGATTTGTCCTCACTCGCGGCAATGGAGAATTGACCACCTGTGAAGGTATACACAACAGGAGAATACTCAAACCGATCATTGTACGGCGTCCAGTAACGCGGAATATCAACACTGTAATGATAACGTTTGGACGTTCGTGTCACAGCTTTTGTTTTATCCGTCAAATACGGGTCTTCATCCAGCTGGCCGAAATTATCGGATACGGTATCAAAATCAATCACGACACTCTTCATGATACTCTTAAACCATTCACGGTCCTTTGTCTGCTCCTCAGGGAACGTATACTCTGCATAATAGCGATAACCGTTTTTTTGCAAAAGAACATCGAACTCCGTCTGCCATCCATCTCCAAAGTTATAACGGAACTCATTCACCTCAGCAGTCTCGCCTGATACATCCATCGTATACGAACCTATCGGTTCATAACTATCCGGCGTGAACGTCTCGCGCATCCACTTGTCCAGTTGGCCGCTCCACTCTTTGACCGTCGCACCTTTCGGTGCAGATGTAACACGCAGCTGCAGATATGCACCATCCTTGGCTTCGTATATCATCTGGTTGTTGTCCATAGACCAGCCTGCTGGAATCTTCAGTTCAATGCCATAATCGTCATTCCAGGTAGAGCGCATACCCTCATCCACGGTTGAAAGATCCTTAATTGTACGATCGGACTGAACATACGTAGGCTGGAATGAATTGAGCAGTGCTGCACGCTTGCCCAGATCCTTGTAATTCAGAGCTTCATAGTCCGCGAGGTATACGTCATATTGGCGACCATCATGGATATATTGGCGCATTTCCCATAACACCCCGTCCGCATCTTTAACCACAATCCGGGCATAAGGGGTTTTCCCTTTGGCAATCGATTCCCGATCGAGCACCGTATCTCCGGTTTCTTTTGCTTCCTGAACAAGCTGCTGTAACAAATCATCCGAATCCAGACTCACATCCTGGTCACTCACGTACACTTCAAGATAATAACTGCTGTCCTCCGCGCCAAATGTCATCATGCGCTCCTGCTCACCCGTTTGCAAAATCATGAGGTCGGATGGGTAATTAATGGACCAGCCGTAATAACTGTTACCAATTCTCGTTTTGCCTTCGTCCAGATTAATGCCGCCCTCGTCCTCATCCGTCGATTCATCCGTTTGCAATAATCGAATGACCATTTCTCCTGAGCTGCTTGGGGCGAGTGTAGCGCCTATCCCCGCAGCTATTGGGCGAAGTGGTACCATGAGCACGCCATTCACCATTTTTGGAGCAGCGCCCATCTCTTTTTTGACTCCATCCACCCAGGCAATCGAACTGCCAATCGTTAAGGTGACTGTATGCGGACCTTCCTTCACTTTGACCACATCATTCTTCTCCAGTCGGATCTCGCTGCCAAAAGCTTTCTTGAATACACCGACAGGGACCATCGTAACCCCTTTGAACTTATATGGTTTCACGATTGTCTGTTTGCTGCCGTTGATGTAGGCGCTCGTGCTACCTGCTGTGATCCGCAGCTCACTCGTTGTAAGATCGGATGCCCACGCAGGCAATGCCGCTCCAATGCTCAGCATCCCGGCTAACACACCTGTGTTCAGCACACGTAAAAATGTTTTTTTCATTCCGTTCATTCGTCCTCTCTGGATCCGGATGGCTCGCCGGGCTTTATTGATCTTCTTCTACAGGGAACTGCTCATCTTCCTCTTCTTGGATATCCGCTCGATCAGCAAGGACCACCGTACGAGTGATAATATCGCCGTCCGTTTGCATTAACAGTTTGACCTTCTGTCCTGGCAGATACGTTTTGAGCAACTCATTGATATCCACCACAGAGGACACACGTGTGCCTGCCACACTGTATAACACATCTCCCTCTTTGATTTTGGCTTTCTTCGCTTGAGCAGACAGCACGCCCGTAATCGTCAAAGGATCATCTGTAGGCAGGCCCACAATCGCTGACCAGCTCTCTTCCAGTTGCAAGCCGAGGCTTGCACGCTTGATTTTTCCGTATTCAAAGAACTGATTAATAATATATTGGACGGTATCTACTGGAATCGAAAATCCCATGCTCTCGATACCTACTGCTGAAAATTTCATAGATAGAGTTAATACCCACAACTTCACCTTTCAGGTTGACCAGCGGTCCGCCGCTGTTACCCGGGTTAATGGCCGTATCTGTTTGAATCAACCGATATGTTGCCTCCACTCCCCGATTAAGACCACTGATTACGCCCACTGTCGCCGAGTTACGCAAAGAGAAGGAAATCGGTGTGCCGATAGCAATGACGGTTTCTCCAACGGTTGTTTGTGAAGCTTTGGCAAAGGTCGCCGGTTTAAGAGATTTAGCATTAATTTTGATTAGAGCGATATCGCTTAACGGGTCACTGTATGTTTTGGTGATTTTATATGTATTGCCATCCGTCGTCACGACCAAAGGATTGATTAATCCATCAACTACATGGGCATTCGTTACAATCCAGCCGTTGGAGCGGATGATCACGCCAGTGCCATGAGCCAGGTTATAGCGATCCGATGTGACGCCATCCTGTGATTCAGTAGATTTGCCGATAATGCCTACAACAGAAGGAGATACTTTTTCAATTACTTTTGGAACTGCTTCACTGCCCTTATACTGAAACGTTCCAGATTTGGCGTCATATTGCCCACTTCCTCCAAGCGCTTTGACCAAATCCGTTGAACTAACATAGACTTGTCCATCTACCACTTTGGCTTGCATACCTGATGAAGACTCCGCTGCTCCAGCAGTTGCTGCAACACTGATCGAGAGTACAGCAGCCATTAGTATGGCTACACCCTTTTTCCCCAACACTCTCATTCTCTCACCTAACCCTCTCTATATATCCTCCGTTATGCAACCGAACCATATGATCCATGACTGAATCTCTTTCTCTATTATCTGCAATACCGGTATCCTCAAATTTAACATACAAATTATTCCTATACAATCGCTTTAAGACCTAATTTCAATAGAGAAGACCGTATTGTTCGAACCACTCTGCAAAACACAAAAAAACACCCTCCTTCATTCCCTGGAAAGTGTTTGTCTGTTCTTCTACTTGCTGCTTTCAAATAAGTCCAGCCTTGTCTCTACGAACCAAACCAACCGGTAATCATGGCATAGTCCGTCAAAAGAAATACCAACAGACTAACCACTGCAAATCCGATAGCAAACAAATTCTTCTTCGGCGCGCGAATCAGACGGACCACTCCGATGAAAATCAGGATCGTAAATAAGATGACAAAAATATCAAACGCATTAAAATTTGAAGTACTCGCCGCGGCAGCTTCTGCAAACAGCATGGATAGACAGACCTCCTCACCATAGTTGAACAGCTAAACGCATACCCTAATATCTTCCTCTATGTTATCTGTACCCTGCTTGTAATGCAAGCCCTATCATCCAGAAAAATGAAAAAAATCCAGTTTGGCAGTCGATTGTTGGAATGCTTGCTCTACCGCATATGTAAACACTTTCACCGATGTCATATTAAGATTGGCACAACGGCAAAATATCAGAAAACCCTTCTCCTCGGAAGAAGAGGACATCATATCATACACCGATGCCGCCTACTTCATGAAAAGAAGGGTTAGATATTCACAAACAAGCTGTAAACTGGAGCATTTATTCCGTCAATTGTAACGTCTTGCTTCGTTCCGTATCCCGCTCCAATACTGGCTTCAAGTACTTACCAGTATAGGAAGCTTCCACTTTAATAATATCCTCTGGTGTACCTGTCGCAACAATAGTTCCGCCACCACTTCCACCTTCTGGACCCAGATCAACAATATAATCGGCTGTTTTGATAACATCCAGGTTATGCTCGATAACCAGTACCGATTCTCCGGAATCCACCAGACGGTGCAGGACGTTCAGCAGACGATCAATATCATCGACATGAAGACCGGTCGTTGGCTCATCCAGAATATATATTGTTTTACCCGTACTGCGACGATACAACTCGGAAGCGAGCTTCACGCGTTGTGCTTCACCGCCAGACAACGTTGTTGCAGGCTGACCCAGGTTAATATAGCCCAACCCTACGTCAAGTAAGGTTTGCATTTTGCGATGAATTTTCGGAATGTTCTCGAAGAACTGCGTTGCATCCTCTACCGTCATTTCCAGCACATCTGCAATATTTCTGTTTTTGTATTTGACTTCAAGGGTTTCGCGATTATACCGTTTGCCTTTGCAGACCTCACAAGGCACGTAGACATCTGGCAGGAAGTGCATCTCAATTTTGATAATGCCGTCCCCACGACATGCTTCACAACGACCACCTTTAATATTGAAACTAAATCTGCCTTTTTTGTATCCACGCACTTTGGCTTCATTGGTCTGTGCAAACAGATCACGGATGTCATCAAAGACGCCTGTATAGGTAGCCGGGTTGGAACGTGGTGTCCGTCCGATTGGCGACTGGTCAATATCAATAACTTTATCGATATGTTCCAGACCCCGAATCTCTTTGTGCTGACCAGGGCGTACCCGTGCGCGGTTCAAATCACGAGCCAGCGTTTTATACAAAATCTCATTAATTAGCGTTGATTTACCCGAGCCGGATACACCCGTTACTGCGGTGAATACACCCACTGGAATTTTTACATTCAGGTTTTTCAGGTTATTTTCCTTCGCTCCACGTACTTCCAACCAGCGGTCCCCGACACTACGGCGTTCGGTACGTACCGGAATAAACTTGCGCCCACTGAGATATTGACCCGTTAGCGAGTTCTCGTCATTCATGATTTCTTCCGGTGTGCCCTGAGACATGATGGTACCACCGTGGATACCTGCCCCCGGACCAATATCGATAATATAATCGGCGGCCATCATCGTATCCTCATCATGTTCAACCACGATCAGTGTGTTACCGATATCCCGCATGTGAGCGAGTGTGGAGATCAGACGATCGTTATCCCGTTGATGCAGGCCGATACTCGGCTCATCCAGAATATACAGCACGCCCATCAGGCTGGAACCAATCTGTGTCGCCAGTCTGATCCGCTGGGCTTCACCACCGGACAACGTTCCTGCAGCACGGCTCAGGGTCAAGTAATCCAGTCCTACGTTTACCAGGAAGCCGAGACGGCTGTTGATTTCTTTTAAAATAAGTTTAGCGATTATTTCTTCTTTCTCACTCAATTGCAGCGAGTCGAAGAAACGACCAGCTTCTCCAATGGACAAACTTGTCACATACGCCATGTTGTGATCGTTAATCGTAACTGCAAGGCTTTCACGTTTCAGTCGCTGTCCTTTACATGTTCCACAAGGCTTAGCACTCATATAACCTTCAATGAATTCACGGATACCTTCGGATGCTGTCTCACGGTAACGACGCTCCAGATTATTCACAATACCTTCAAAGGTAACCAATGCTTCTTTCCGTTGTCCAAAATCATTCTCGTACCGGAAACGAATTTTCTCCGTACCTGTACCCTGCAAAAGCTTGTTCATTTGTTCAGCAGGCAGGTCTTCTACAGGTACGTTTTGCGGAATGTTAAAGTGTTCGCATACCGATTTGAGGAACTGCGGATAATAGGTGGATGTACCACCTGTCCAGGCATCAAACGCACCCTCTTCAATGGTTTTGCTGCGATCCGGTACCAACAGGTCCGGGTCAACAATCATTTTGACACCTAATCCATCACAATCCGGGCAGGCTCCAAATGGGCTGTTGAACGAAAACATGCGCGGCGCAAGCTCTTCAATACTGAATCCACACACCGGGCAGGCAAAGTTGGAACTGAAACGCAGTTCTTCTTCACCCATAATATCTACCAGCAGTTGTCCACCGGACAGATTAAGTGCAGTCTCAATAGAATCGGCCAAACGTGATTGCACATCTTCCTTGATTACTATCCGGTCAACCACAACTTCAATCGTATGCTTTTTGTTCTTCTCCAATTGAATATCTTCGGACAGATCACGTAATTCCCCGTTCACCCGAACACGGACAAAACCTTGTTTGGAGATATCGGAAAACACACTTTTGTGTTCACCCTTGCGTCCCGAGACAATCGGTGCCAGAATCTGCAATCGGGTCCGTTCAGGATATTGCATGATGCGGTCAACCATTTGTTCTACGGTCTGGGAGCTAATTTCCACGCCATGATCCGGACAATGAGGATGTCCCACACGTGCAAACAACAGACGCAGGTAATCATAGATTTCCGTAACGGTTCCCACGGTAGAACGCGGGTTACGACTTGTCGTTTTCTGATCTATGGAGATGGCCGGAGACAATCCTTCAATGGAATCAACGTCCGGTTTCTCCATCTGCCCCAGAAACTGCCGTGCATAAGCCGATAATGATTCAACGTAACGTCGCTGTCCTTCGGCATATATCGTGTCAAAAGCCAGCGAGGACTTGCCTGAGCCACTCAGACCGGTTAATACAACAAAACGGTCACGCGGGATGGTGATATCAATGTTTTTGAGGTTATGCGCTCGCGCGCCTTTGATGACAATGTTCTCGCTCGCCAATGGGTTTCATCCTTTCAATGTTGAAATTCCAACCTTTTTTAAAGGCTTTTCAATCCCTCCCAAACCCTCCCTTCCAAGGGAGGGCCCCAAAGGGCGCAGCCCTCTGGACACCCGAAACAAGCGGTGCAATGGTGAATGGTCGGGTCTTGCTATGTGAAGGTTGTCGTGTGCCCGCAGCTTCGTCCAAGATCCCGGCCGATCGCCGGTCTCTTGGACGGCCGCTCTACCACGAGAGGGCGCTCACAGCTTCGCCTCGTTCGCGAAGGTCGCCATTGCCTTTGGCTCGGCTCCCTTTGAACACCGGGATGCTCACGGCTTTGCATCGCTCGCGATGGTCGCCATTCCCTTCGGCTCGGCTCCCGGGTACACGACTTCCAAATGTTTTCCCTATAAACCTTTTAACCAATTTCAACTTTTCTATCAGTATAGACCTGATTTTACGTTTTCAACATATCTAATTATCGGTAGATATCACTGATTTCCTGACTCAACAAGAGAACGGCCACCCGGCCGTTCTCTTGTTGCAGATCTATCCTTGTTGCGACACTTCATTAACTGTGCCTTTATCTTATATCTCTACAGTCTACTTAATAAGCTATTCTGCGCGCAGTTCCAGCAATGCATCACGAAGTTCAGCAGCACGCTCAAACTGCAGGTTTTTGGCTGCGTCTTTCATCTCTGCCTCTAGGCGCTGAATAAGTGACTGACGTTCCTTCTTCGACATCTTCTCGGCAGCGCCTGTAAGATAATCTTTCTTGGATTCGGCAACTTTGGTTGCTTCAATCACATCACGCACTTTTTTACGAATCGTCTGTGGTGTAATGCCATGTTTTTCGTTATATTCAATCTGGATTGCACGACGGCGTTCTGTTTCCTTAATCGCCTTATCCATGGAATCCGTCACTTTGTCACCATACAGAATGACTCTACCTTCGCTGTTCCGCGCTGCCCGACCAATCGTTTGGATCAGTGAGCGTTCCGAGCGCAGGAAGCCTTCTTTGTCGGCATCCAAAATGGCTACCAGAGAAACTTCAGGAAGATCGAGACCTTCCCGGAGTAAGTTGATTCCGATCAGCACATGGAACGTACCCAGCCTTAGATCACGCAGGATCGCCATACGCTCCAACGTCTTGATCTCGGAGTGCAAATAACGTACCTTGATTCCAATCTCCTTCAGATAATCTGTTAAATCCTCGGACATCTTCTTCGTTAATGTTGTGATCAGGACCCGCTCGTCTTTCGCAATCCGGTCGTTAATCTCACCGATCAGATCATCGATCTGTCCCTTCGTTGGGCGCAGTTCAATAATTGGATCAAGCAGACCGGTTGGACGAATGATCTGTTGTACCATCGTATCCGTATGCTCTATTTCGTAAGGACCCGGTGTCGCGGATACATAGATGATCTGATTCATCTTTTCTTCGAACTCTTCGAATTTGAGCGGACGGTTATCCAACGCAGATGGCAGACGGAATCCGTGGTCAACCAGTACAGTCTTCCGTGCTTGGTCACCGTTATACATTGCACGGATCTGTGGCAGCGTCACGTGGGACTCATCGACCACAATCAACATGTCATCCGGGAAATAGTCCATCAGTGTGTAAGGTGTATCGCCACGTTCACGGAACGTCAGTGGTCCGGAATAGTTCTCAATCCCTGAACAGAACCCGACTTCCTTCATCATCTCGATATCGTAACGTGTACGTTGCTCCAGTCGCTGAGCCTCCAGCAATTTCCCCTGTTCTCTCAGCACTTCAAGACGCTCTTCCAGTTCACGCTCAATGTTCACCAACGCGACGCGCATCGTCTCTTCTTGGGTTACGAAGTGAGATGCCGGGAATATGGCGATATGTTCACGTTCGCCAACCAGTTCTCCGGTTAACACGTCAATCTCCGTAATTTTCTCAATCTCATCACCGAACAATTCCACCCGAATCGCATGTTCACCCTTTGATGCCGGGAAAATTTCGATAACGTCTCCGCGAACGCGGAACGTGCCACGCACAAAGTTAATATCATTGCGCTGATACTGAATCTCTACCAGACGAGACAAAATCTGATTGCGTGGTTTCTCCATTCCTACCCGCAGGGACAGAAGCATGCTCGAATACGAATGCGGCGAACCCAAACCATAGATGCAGGATACACTCGCTACAATAATGACATCTCTGCGTTCGAACAATGAACTCGTAGCCGCATGGCGCAATTTATCGATCTCTTCATTGATACTTGAATCCTTCTCGATATACGTATCCGAGGAAGGAATATAGGCTTCTGGCTGAAAGTAATCGTAGTAACTGACAAAATACTCAACCATATTATTTGGAAAAAAGTCTTTGAACTCACTTGCAAGCTGTGCTGCCAGCGTTTTATTGTGGGCAATAATCAGCGTGGGACGTTGCAGCTTGGCAATCGTCTGTGCAATGGTAAACGTCTTACCCGTACCGGTTGCACCCAGTAGCGTCTGATATCTCTTCCCCTCCTGAACACCCTTCACCAATTCTTCAATGGCTACAGGCTGATCACCTTGGGGAGAAAACTCTGACTCGATTTCGAACGTTTTGTCGCTCATTATAATATCGCTCATTGCCGTATCTCACCCTATCGTCTAAAATAATAGTCACTATATATTGTCGAAGTTCCCCGAATTTACATATGGGAAAACTTATAGTAATAGGAATATTTGTTCCCGTTTAATTATACCTCGTCTGTGCAAGTGATGCAATCGCGAACTAAAGATAGGAGTGGGTTAATTTATGGATATTGCGACACTTATCGGCATTATTGCCGGGATTGCCGCAGTCATTAGTGGTTTTTTATGGGAAGGTGGCCAATTATCCGGTCTGATGCAAAAGACCGCTGCTCTAATTGTATTTGGTGGAACAATTGCCGCAGTTGTTGCCAGTTTCCCTGCACATCGGCTGCGTACGATTCCTGCTGCCCTCCGCATGGCCTTTGGGCGTAACAACAATGACTCAAGCCAGTGGGTTGAAGAACTTGTAGATATGTCTTCAATTGCTCGCCGCTCAGGCGTGCTTGCACTGGAACGAAAAGTGATGTACCATCCGCATCCATTTTTACAAGATGGTATTCAGATGGTTGTCGATGGCACAGATCAGGATGTTGTTCGCCAGATCATGGAGATGGAAATTGATTCCGTCGAACAAAAATATGAAGGTTATGCCAAAATTTTTGAATCAGCAGGCGGTTATGCTCCAACGATGGGTATCATTGGTACCGTGATGGGACTTATTCAGGTACTTGGCAGTCTGACCGATCCTACCGGACTCGGACCAGCCATTGCTGTTGCTTTTACCGCAACCCTTTACGGGGTCGCCAGTGCCAATCTTATCTTTTTACCCATTGCTTCCAAAATCAAATCCCGTGGAGCAGACGAAATTCAGACGATGGAAATGCTGCTCGAGGGCGTACTATCCATTCAGAACGGGGAGAACCCTCAGCTTGTGCGTAAACGGCTGGAGTCCTTCACACTCTCTCACCGCCAGATCACACGTCCTGTAGTGAAGGAGGGATTGGATGAGTCGGCGCAGTAAACGGCGCGGAAAACGTGAACCTGGAGATCATCGAGATCGCTGGATGATTACCTATGCCGATCTCATTACCCTGCTGCTGATCTTTTTTGTGATCATGTATGCCATGAGCAATCTGGATTCTGGCAAATACGATGTGGTTACTCAATCGTTGCAAAATACTTTCAACCAATCCAACTCCCTGCTTGATCAAGGTGAAGGCATTGGTGGTACAGCTGGACAAGCCATTACCAAAAATCCACCTTCCCAGATTCAGGGCGAAGACCCTGGAGAAGGCGAAGGATCCTCTTCCGACTCCGAAACAGGCAAGCCAGATGATGAAGATCAGCCACTTACGGAGCGGGAAGAGCAATTCAGATCACAGGAGCAGGAGCTGCAAAATCTGTTCAATGTGATTACCCAGTATATCGAGGACAATAAACTGGAAAATCAGATTTTTGTTGCAGACAAGCCGCAAGGCATCTCTATCACACTCAGTGACCGCTTCCTGTTTGATCAGGGAAAAGCTGCACTCAAAAGTGATGCTTCACCCACACTAAGCAAATTGGCAAGCCTGTTCCGTGACCTGAGCACAGTTGTCAGCATTGAAGGACATACGGACAACGTTCCTGTCGGGGCAAACGCTACCTATAAAGACAATTGGGAGCTTTCCGGTGCACGTGCACTGTCTGTATTGCGATTTTTTCTCGATAAAGAAAAGCTTGATCCTGACGGTTTTCAATATGCCGGATACGCGGATACCCGCCCAACCAGTGACAATACCACGGCGGCTGGACGGCAAAAGAACCGCCGTGTAGAAATTACCGTGTTGCGGCAACTCCAGCCATAATAACTGTAATTTCCAATCCAGGATTAGTTCATCACTTCATATTTTTATAAAAGAAGCACGATCTGTCTCAGAACCTGAGCAAGATCGTGCTTTTCTTTTTCCAACGTATGAATATCAATTTCATAACAGAAGGCTATTGTAACGAAAGATTCCAATCTATCTTTTTATAGATGCTGTTTGGATGAACAAACAGATTCTGTAGATAATTCATTTGCCGCTTTACAACCGATTCATCGGTTTTTTCAAGCCAGTATAGCCTCCCTGCCATAAAAGCCACCGTGTAGGCCTTCCAGGACGTATACGCGGATTGTGCGTCTAATGCCGCCTGTAAAACCAGCTGTTCTGATTCAGTTTCAGTTATATAACCCACATGGGCGCTTTGTCGACACAGGTTCGCATAACATCCCCAGTCCCACGCTGCAACTCCTTCGGCTGGTAATTTGTGCATATATGTTTTAACCACCAGATATTCGTGATATTTCCCTGTATCTGGATCCAGTGAGTTCATATAATTCCCCTGATCCTTTTCAGACATTGTACTCAAGAAAGTCCGCTTCTCATCAAATGATATACGATATCCTTCGTTCCGAATCCAATCCAGTGAAGACATCAAACTCTTCCTGTCATGAATTTCCCAGTTTTCCTCTAATTTGGTGCAAAATTTTTCTCGTTGTTCTTCATCTGCATGATACTCATAATCATTGTTAATATCCAGATCGATGATTTCGTTAAGTATAGCAGCCATGCCACGAAACCAAAGTTCTTTGTCCGTAACACGATGTATAGACGAGGATTCTGTCGCATGGTGTCCTCTCAACGCAGTGCCTCCTTATACAAAATGTAAACTCACGACGTCATCAGGCATCAGATGTTGAAGCGGTAACCTGGATGGCCACAGTTCATACGCCGGTTTTGATTTTCTCAATCTTCTCCAAAATGGAAGTCCTCGCTGTTCTGCACGGGCAACGATAGCTTCCCATCTCAGAACGTAGTCTGGATGTTCCGGCTGTTCACGAACTGCTTTTTCGGCATAAATACGCGCACGATCCATATTTCCGATATCGTAATAGACCATGCTCAGGTAACTGCATACATCACCTTCAAGCCCTCCACGATACGCTTTGTCGAGATCAAGCAGCGCCTGATTCAAATCCCCCATACGGTAAGCAGCAATCCCCGCGTACAACCAAATATGAGGATCAATATTCTCTGATGGTTCTCCGTCTATATAAACCTCAACCCAAGAAAGGGCTCGCTCCCAAGAATGACTTTCCACATGATAGCGTGTTATGAAGAGTATTCCCCACAGCTGAATCGAATCGAAGTTAGACATCTCTTCAGCCAGCCGATTCAATATATCATCTCGTTTTTGAACATCGGACTCCATGACGCAAACAATTACCATTCTGATCAGTTCATATGTGCCGGGGTTTTCGTTCAGGCCATTCCTGTACACATTCAGTGCCTCGTTAACCCTTCCTTGCTCACGCAAAATATCCCCTTCAAGCAGAGGACCGTCCGGATCTTCAGGATTTTCCCTGCGAAATGTTCTAACTTCCTCCAGCGCCTGAACGCCCTCCCCCAATCTTGCATGAGCAACCGCCAAATAATAGGGTGTGTTTGTAGAGCACCCAAATGTTTGTGATACTTTAAGTGATTGGAGCGCTTCGGCATATTGCTGCCTTTTCAGATGTGAGAAGCCCTTGCGAAACCAGTCCATCGTGTGATCCGAATCATCAAGTGTAACATGCTCATAGTCAACCAACGCTTCTTCATATCTTCCGTTAATATAGTAACAAAATGCCCTTAATGATCGGTATGCATATACGTGAGGATCAAGTTCAATGGCCTTATCTGAAAAATAAATACATTTCATGTTTTGTTCCTGGCGATGATGTGCAATCGCAAGAGAGTGCCACGCCCCTGCATGGGAAGGATTCAACTGGGTCGATTTATCCAGATCAAGTATTGCCTCTGGGCTGTTTCCCATTTCGAGATGCAACTGACCGCGTTCAAAAAGGATTGCAAAAATATCGCCTTCCGCTTCGATTGCTGCCATTTCCGCATTTTTTAGGATCTCCAGCGCTTCCTCATTTTTCTCCATCCGAATGCATGCCTGCGCCCACAATACATATAAACCTTCATCGAGCTTATCCGCCATGTGAATTTCGGCCATATATCGAAGAAGCTGTTCATCTTCATCCATTTCGACATAACTTAGGGCAACCAGACGTTGAAGCTCTTTGCGAGCACTCCAATCCTTCTCATCCTCTGCCGTTTTCTTCTGCGCCTCAACTAAAGCCAGATTTAATTCTATCAAAGCAATCTGTGCTTCAAAATCAAACGGATGAATGGAGACAATCCGTTGCAATAGATGGATTGCCTTGGCGTCATCTCCGTGATGTTGATGATATCTCGCAAGTCCATTTAAGGCATCCAGATGATTGGGATGAAGCTCCAGAATCTTATTGTACAAATTGACGGACAGCTCAAGATGTCCCGCATTTTCCAACAATCTTGCACGGTGAAGCAATCCGTCTATAGATTCAGGAACCAGTTCAATCAGTCGTTCAAACAACATCTCTGCAGCCATTTCCTCTCGATTCCACAGACGAAATTTGCCTGCCAACAGAAGCATATCGGGATCGTCTGCATATAACTCCATCGCAGCGTCAATATGGGGACTGACTTGTCTCCACTCCCCCTGTAACATCCTTTGAAATACAGTATCCCGGTACCGTATGAACGTTTCATAATCCACTTCTTGTTCAGGATCAAACGTGTCGTAACGCAATTCCCAAGCACGTTCCAGCTCTAGAGTAGGACGATCAGCAATTTCATCCGATAACAACGCTCTTAATTCATCCTGACGCTCCGTCCATCCGAAGAATTCATTTAATATGCGCCAGATTGCTTTCGGCATATAAGGATATTCCACCAGAATCTGCAGCAATTCAGTTCCGGTGTGATATTTCACATCGAGCCGCCATAGCTCCTCTCTCTGTGTCCATTCTTCCCAAACAGTGATTTCTGGGCGCCTAAAAATATCCTCCAGAATACCTCGTGCCTGAGCCAGCAGCAACACTGAATCGCTCAGGTCTCTGGAACCTTCAAGCGATAATGCCTCCATCCACGATGGAGATACCCAATTCGCTCTATTCAGCGGTAAAACAGTAGCACTTAGATCTTCTGCAGGAGCAGAGACTTCAATCCAAGACGGAGGCACCCAGTGCTCTTGTTCTATGGAGGGATACACTGGTTTAACATCAGCCTCATTCTCCTGCAACCATTCCTGATTTTCAATATCATGCTTGGCATCAACTTCGATCAAAGTCTCCCGATCCAAGTTATTTAGTTGTTCAGTTTGTCTATCCTCATCATGTCTTATTTCCTGCCTATGCACGGGTCTCAGTTCAATCTGATCTCGATCACTTAACAGAAAGCCCTCTTTCTCAAGCTCTTTAGCAGCCTTGAGTGCTTGTTCATAAGCGGATCGAAGTAACTGAAAACCGTCCGGATCATCTTCCGGATGAGTCATCCGAAGTTGCTTGGCATAAGCTCGTTTGATAACCCTCACATCCTGCGTCGGCTCGAGTTCTAATCGCGCCCAGAAGTCCATTCACGAATCACCCCCAAACTTTTTCGATTTGATCCAGCACTTCCTTCAACTTCTCAGCTTCTTTCTTGATTTCCTTGTCATCCTGACGTTTAAGGGTCTCTTCATATCCAAGCATGGCCTTGGCGATGATTTCCCGATGCTCAGACAGCGATTCTTCATACATTCGTTCTCCCCGAGCCAAAAGCAAGCGATTCTCCATCCGTTCCCGGGGATGAATCTTGATAGCCTCCAACGCTTTGAAACGTTCGATAATCTCCTCCTTGGACAACTCAGTTTCCTTCGCCTGAATGATCGCTACCTTCTTCTCTCCCGTTCCAACCGCTGTGACTTCCACTTCAAGGATGCCGTTAATGTCATACGTGAACCGGATATCCACAGCTTGCTCTCCTCCAGGAGCTGGAGGTATTGAGATGGCCAGATCCCCAAGCTTCACGTTGTTTTTGGCCACGCGGCTCTCACCTTGGTAAATGTCCGCAGTAAGAGAGGTCTGATTATCGTCTATCGTGTAGTAACGTTCCACTCTACTGACCGGAATCACTGTATTTCGTTCGATAATTGGGGAAAACATCCCGGATTCGTATCGTCCATTTCCGAGTGATACGGAAACCGAAGTCCCCAATGTATATGGACATACATCCGTCAGGATGACTTCCTGTAAATCTTCATGGCGCGATTTCATTGCCGCCTGAATGCCGACACCTAGCGCAACAGCTTCATCGGGATGCAAGTGATTGGCAGGCAATCTACCAAACAGCTTGCCAGTAAATGAATAAATAAGTGGCATGCGAGTAGCTCCTCCCACGAGGATTACTGCATCCAATTCACTTAGTTTAACTGAAGCATCACGCAGTGCCCGTTCAACCGGTTTTTGCAGACGTGCCAGCAATGGCTTCGCCGCCTGATCGAAACTGGAACGATCTATACCAAACTCTTTCAACCCTTTTTCAAAAGTCAGGGACATTGCACCCTCACGTCCATCGCTTAATGCCCGCTTACACAACTCTGCCTGCTTCCATAATGCCGACTGCTCTTTGGCTGACAAGGTATCTTGCTGAATCTGATGCTCCAACGCAAACAAATCCGCGAGCAGACGTGTGAAATCTTCACCACCCAGAAAGTTATCCCCAGCAACCGATTTTACTTCCATAATCTGATCAAACAGCTCCAAGACGGATACATCAAATGTACCTCCACCCAGATCAAATACCAAAAACTTGGTTTCAGATTGCTGTTGATGCAAACCATAAGCAATGGCTGCCGCAGTCGGTTCACTAAGAAGGCGTTCCACCTTAATGCCGGCAAGCTCACCTGCACGCTGAGTTGCCTTTCGTTGAGCATCATTGAAATATGCTGGCACGCTGATGACAGCTTCTGTCACTACTTCTCCCAGAAAAGCTTCTGCATCCGCTTTGAGTGATTTCAAAACAAACGCCGAAAGTTCCTCCGGTAAAAATCGATATGTACCCAAACTAAAGGTTCTTCCAGTACCCATGTATCTTTTGAAAACGGATGCTGTACGCTCAGGATGCGTGATCATTCGCTCCTTGGCCACTTCTCCTACCAGTACCTCTCCATTGTCATCCACGCTGACAACTGAAGGCGTCAAACGATTACCCAGGGCATTCGGAATAATAACCGATTCTCCATTCATCCAGCAAGATACAAGGCTGTTCGTTGTCCCCAAATCAATACCAATAATTGTCATTAACGTATACCTTCTTTCTAATTACAATCTAATCATGCATAGAATAAATCCACATGCCTTGTTGTTATGTGATGGCATGTTAGGCCAATCTTTGAAATCTCAATCTTTCTATAGTTCTAACGATCAATTTATCACATATGAGTAGCACCAGGACATAGGTATAACTTCACTGATTCTTCCCCAGCAATTACACGAAACAGAAATCGGCACGCTCCATGCCTTATGGCAGCTCAAAAAGCCGGATGCATAATTGTGCATCCGGCTCATTTATTAAGCGTTACTCCTGTAAGTTATGCATTCACCCCCGGCTGGCTGGGACGAAGAATCGCAGAACCCACCGTCAGCAAAATGGCTGCCATGCCAAATAATATCAGCAGCGGCAGTGTAATATCCGACAGCGTACCACCTGCAGAGATCGTTTCCACCGCTTGAATCGCCCATTTCTGCGGAACAAAATTGGCGAGTTTTTGCATATAATCCGGCATGATCGACAGCGGCCAGAAGCAGCCGCCAATCATACACGTCGGTGTAATAATCAGTGAATTCAGCATGGTTGCATTTTTCGATTCACGAATCAAGCCGGCAACCGTACTTGCAATCCCCATGGAGACCAGCATAAATGCGGCCAGAATGAGAAGGTGAATGCCAAATGGGATCCCCGCATCATAATGAAGCACCCATCTGCTAATCCCCAGCACCAAACAATTTGGATCAAACCGATTGCAAAACTCCCCAAAAAATTGCCCAGTGCAATTTCATAAGCCCGGACTGGCGCCGTGTAGACTCTTGCCATCGTCCGCTGCCTGCGGTCTTCCATAATAACAGCAACTGTACTGGTCAGCAGCCCCATCATGAACATGATCGTAAAACCTGTGACATTGTTCAGACCCGGTTTGGGATACATCTGAAGCTCCGTTGCTTCACCCGAAATTTGATGTTTGCCAAGTTCAAGTAACAACTCTTTCAATTTTGCTTCTGCCAGAGCTGGATCAGGAATCTCACCCGATGCCGCATCTGTTGCTGCCAGTACTGCCGAAGCAGATTGATTCAATCCCGCCGCCAAACCTTCAACCGCAGCTCTCAGCGTATAAGAGCTTTCTCTGACACGAAGTTCTACCAGTTGGACTTCAGGCTGTTTGTCTTGCAGTAGATCGTCCGTGTAATGCGTCGGGATAACGAGTCCTGAACTCCCCGTTTGCTGCGCGATGGCTTCATTAACTTCCACAACGGTTTTCATGGGTTTGAGCAGATATTCCTCTTTGCGGCCAAGCTCATTCAAGATCCATGCTCCTGCTGGACCCTGATCCTCGTTTACATAAGGAATGACCGCACGCGTTCCCTCCTCGCTCCCAAACAGCGCAATTGTTCCTGTGACGACAAGGCAAGGAAGAAGAAAAAACGTGATAAAGCCGCGTTTGCGCAATATCGTGCGCCTGATCATCAGCAAGGCAATATTGAGGCTATTCATACCGATATCCCGCCTTTCTATAGATCAGTCCCGCTGCCGCCACCATTACCGTACATACCGCACCAAGCATCATGATGCTATACATAATCTCACTTACGGGAGCGTTCAGCATCATTCGCAGAAAACTTTGCAGAGCCCAGTGATTCACCGTAAATTCGCTTATTCGCTGTACAAAACCAACGGCAATGGGTGTAAATCCACCGCTAATAAACGTCATGGCAATAATGATGCCTTGAAGAGCGGCGCTTGCGGATGCGGCATTCTTGAAAAGTAGGGCAACGATCACACCGAGAGTCATGGAAGCCAGCGTAATTAGCACACAGATCAGAACAATCAGCCAGGGATGTGTGCCCCAGTTCACACCATATAACCAATGTGTCATCAATACGATGATGATGGCCTGCGAGAAAGCAATCAGGCTGTTGCCTGCAATTTTCCCTGCAAAAATGACCCCATTGCCGATTGGAGCTGCCTGTAAGCGAGTTAGCGTTTTTTTGTCTCTCTCACCAAACAGACTGTTGCTAGTTGTCATGCCTGAGTAAAGCATGAACATGGCGAGCATGGAAGCCGCATAATATTGTGAAGCACTATAAGAGGTGCCCACTTCTCCGGGACTGCTGACGGCTATATATGAAGAGCTCGCACTATGGGTCTGCGAATGCTCAGCCATTGCAGCTGCTGCATCAGGACCTAACACTTTCGCCGCAGCGACCTGTCTGTTCAGTTCATCCGTGAACCGCGTAAACAAAGTTTCACCTATAACATTGAGTGTTCCGTCTTTCCCCAGTATCCATTGTAACCTTGCCTCTTCCCCTTTCATGATCTGCTCCTCCAGATCTGATGGGACGATTACGGCAAAATCCAAATCACCACCTCGCATTGCACTTACAGCCTCTTCTTCCGTAGGTATGCTCTGTACCTTCATCATGTCGGCTACCGCCGGGGATGTCACAAATGCATTTAAAGCTTTACTGATCGCTCCCGAACCGGAATTCTCTTCTGTTTGAATGATCCCTACTCTCACCGGGTCAGGAATGGCTTCTTTTGCCGTACCCATTGTACTGGAAAGTGCAGTACCCAATATAAAGATGAGCAGCAGCGGTAGAATAAACAGATTCAGCAGAACGGAGCGAATTTTCAGAATCCGCCTTAACTCAAAGATGCAAATATGCCATATGTTCATCTGAGCTCCTCCTAGTCCCGAAGCGTACGTCCGGTCAGATTGAGGAAGAGCGTTTCCAGATCAGGCTCTTCAACCTTGAGCGATTGAATGGAGATTTCATGTTTGCTGCAAATGAAGAGCATATCCTGTAGATCCTGCTGCGCAGAAGGCAGCGTAACGATCAATGTATCGTCTGATACGTCTACCGCCCGCACACGGGGGTGAAGCTTTAACTCCTCCACAACATCGGGACCAATGCCCGAAGTGGTGAGCACTATTTTTTCATCAGATGCAACTCGTTCTCTCAGCTCTGCTTCGGTGCCGCAGGCAATGATATGTCCCTGATCCATAATCGCTACCCGGTGACTGATTGCAGCAACTTCCTCCATATAATGACTTGTATAAATGATGGTTGACCCCATCTGATTAAGCGTACGGACCGACTCCAAAATATGATTCCGCGATTGCGGGTCAATGCCCACTGTTGGTTCATCCATAATGATTAAATCCGGTCGATGCATAATGGCACACGCAATGTTCAGCCTACGTTTCATACCACCGGAGAAAGTGGACGGGGCATCCTTCGCTTTGTCCTGCAAACCTACAAATTCAAGAGATTCCTGCACTCTTTCTTTCAGCATTTTTCCACGGAGTCCATATAGTCTGGCAAAAAAAGTTACATTCTCCGCAGCGGTCATCGTTTCGTATAAAGCCAGATCCTGTGGTACCAGCCCGATTTTGCGTTTCACCTCAAGCGGCCGTTCCCGAACCGATATGCCATCCAACCGAATTTCACCCTGATCCATATTTAAAAGACCGGCAATCATGCTAATGGTGGTACTTTTCCCTGCTCCATTGGGTCCAAGCAATCCAAAAATTTCACCTTTACCTACACTCAGATTCAAATGATCCACTGACAGCTTGCTACCGTATCGTTTCACCACATGATCCACTTCAAGCATAGCCATAGATTATACACTCCTCTTCCGTCCAGCTATCCCCTGCTCCTGCGACTGGATTTTATATTTGTATTGTAACGAATTGTGAACTTCTGCGAAGGTACGAAAGGTCATGAAACAAAGGTGACTTAAGTCATCTTCGGTTGGGAAAACTGCCTATGATATAATCGACATACATTACCGGAAGGTATACCTTCACTTCTAAAAATAAAGGATGTCTCTGACATATGCCGATGCGGTTGCTGCAATACGGTTTACTCATAGTTCCCGCGGTCCTGTACATTCTGGTGCTACCACAGGAACAAGAAGATCGCTATACTCTGTATATTATCATTGCGCTAGGACTCGCGGTGTGGAAAGACTTCACCCGTTCAGGTATGCAGAGTTTTCTTCTCGCAGCCGAAATCCTCTTCAGCTGCTGGTTGATCGCTCTATACGGCCCATTTATGTTTTTCCTCTCCTTATCTGCGCTTTATGTATATATGTACAGACTGGACAGGACCCAGCGTTGGTTAATGCTCGCCATTCAGCTTATCGCCAGCAATATTGCGCTACATTGGTATTACGCCCCGCCACAGGAGCTTCATGCATGGCTTACATTTCACACAAATACAGCCATTCCTTTTAGCTTCACCCAAGAGACAATGGCTCGGGTTGCAGGTAACTTGCTCCTGCTCATCACCGCAACACTCTCATGGCAGGGGTCTAAAAGCGCGAGCAGCCGTGGGCAGCTTGAACAGGTGTACGATGAGCTGCGAAGTAAACATTACGAGCTTCAGGAGACACGCGAACAATTGCTGCAATTCACGAAGCAGCTTGAAGGAGCGGCACAGGTTGAGGAACGTACCCGGATATCCCGGCAGCTTCATGATGATATTGGTCATCGCCTGATTCGCACCAAAATGATGTCTGAGGCAGCCCTCCTCACCCTCCCTATACATCCAGAACAGGGCACGGAAATGGTGAGACAGATTCGGGATCAATTGGCCGCCAGTATGGATGACATGCGGACCACGCTTCACAAGTTGCGGCCTGACTCTTATATATCCGATGCCTACGCATTAGATCGTCTGCTTGAAGACGTTGGAAGGGAAACGGGTGTGAAGACGAGTTACAAAGTTCGTGGGCATTCACATGTACTTTATCCCAGTATGCAGATTGTCTTGTACAAAAATGCCAAAGAGGCCGTGACCAATGCACTCCGTCATGGTAATGCCACTACGATTAGTGTGGAACTGGAATTTGGGGAAAGAGAGATCTGTATGTCCATCAGCAACGATGGGAAGATTCACACCCTTTCCACCAACGAACAAACGAAAGGAAGACATGAAGGATCTCGTGCTAAACCGGACTTAAAGGCAGAGTCTACAGGACTCGGCATGGGACTTGAAGGAATGCGCCTACGCACACAATTGGTTGGTGGGAAACTGGAGATCAAGTCGGACTATCCCTATACGGTGATTACACACCTGCCCATGACGAACAAAGCTGAACTGATCTGAAAAAGGAAGTGATTTGCTCATGTCTGACCTGAATGAAATAAATAACTCGAGCCATTCTGTCCAACCTCAGTCCATTCGGCTGATGCTTGCGGATGATGATTCCTTTATCCGTGAAAGTCTCAAAGTCCTTCTCGGACTCGATCCTGGTATTAACGTTACAGGTACAGCTTCAAACGGACGAGAAGCTTTGGAACTGTTGGAGTCAGGGACAATTGCCGACGTTGTACTTATGGATATTCGCATGCCAGATTGTGACGGAGTTGAAGGCACCCGAATCATTAAGGCAAACTTCCCTGACGTGCGTGTACTGATGCTTACCACGTTTGACGATGATGAGTACATCATCCAGGCTTTGCAAAACGGAGCAAGCGGTTATTTGCTCAAAAACGTGCCCCCTGACCGGATCATTCAGGGCATCAAGACTGTACATAACGGGGACATGTTGATTCATCCCGATATTGCTCGTAAGCTCGCGAGTCTACTCCGTCCTGCTGCAGCGCCTCAGACACACGAACCCATTGACTCTTACGGGCTAACCCGTATGGAAATGGCTGTTGCAGAGGCTATATCAGAAGGTCTGTCCAATAAAGAAATTGCCGCAAAACTATTCTTGAGTGAGGGCACGGTCAAAAACTATGTTACCGATATTCTTGGCAAGCTTAGTTTGCGTGATCGGACTCAAATCGCTATTTTCATGTTAAAAAAGTAGCAAAAAGGGTATTTCCCTCGCCTAATTAGGCGGAGGAAATACCCTTTCGTCATTACATCTCTACAGATCTTTGCTCCCCCGCCGGGGCGGGTGGCAATGCCAGTGGAGCCTCAACATCTAGCTGATCTTTCCGACGTCGTGCGAACAACTTAAGACTTACGATATGAAACAGCGTTAACGGACGCAAGCGGAGCGCCCAGGCTTCATGATTGTCCGGGGCCATGAGCACCCCGAGCTGATGATGCTCACCTTCATAGATCGCCCGTTGCATGAACTTGCTCTCACCCTGATGATTACGTACCTCCAGCTTACAAAAAGCCGGATTCATACGCAAAGCGCGATGTAACTGCTCAGGCGAATGCACCAATACGCCATTCACCTTGTACAAGGTCTCCCCAGCTTCTATCCCCAGCTCTTCCGCAGGACTATCAGGAATGACGCCCAGCACCTTCAAGCCGTGCTCAGGGTGTACAAACAGCGGGCTGCGGTTTTGCTCCTCAAAGCCGCTGTACCACACCAGGAACTCATGCCCAATGAAAGCAGCCAATGCTGCGACAACCATGAGTGGAGACCACCACGCAGCCAGGAGGCTGAGTACAAGCAGCCCTGTCCCATATAGCAGCAATCGTTTTGCGGAAATCTGGACTTTTTTCCCCGGGAGCATACTTTGCGTAACTTCTCCAAATCCCAGCATAATCGGCAGCGCAACCAGCATGTAGCCATTCCCTCCGCTGATCCAAGCGGTCCATGGCAATTCGGCCCCGCCCGTAACTGGAACAAGAATCAGTAACGGAATTGGCCAGAAATGCTGCAACTGGTATCCTCCAACGAGCTTGCCTCGTTTACCTTCGAAGAGCAAAGGCGATGCCATCGATACCCCTTGCATGCGTACCATCAGTGCTTCACCGATATGTAATACAGCTGCGAGCACAAGCAGTGCAGGCATATCCAGCGCACGTAATGCTTCTGTGACACTTCCTATCCATCCTGCCGGGTGCCAGCCCGAAGCCATATTTAAGCCAAACTGCAACACGCCAAGCAAACCTGCTGCATAAGCAAAACATAAGTATCGGATACGGAATAATGCCAGGAATAACGTAGCTGCCCAAATACAGATCAGGCTGCTCAGTGTAAGATGTGCCCCAAGAAACAGCGACACGATTGAGACCATTACACCAATCACAATACCTCCAAGTACTGCACGAATGGTCTGTGTTATCGAGCTTTGCAGACGAACGTGGAACAATTTACGTTCCTGTAAGAGTTGACGATGATAAACGAGAGCAATCAAGATTACCGCAATATAATAAAACGGCTGAATAAACAACTGCAACAATGCTTCTCCTAATGTGGTCAACCATGGCCAAGCCCATTCCATTGTGGACGGTCACCCCTCTCCTTCAGCCGGTTCAGAAAAAAAGAAGGCTGAAAATCAGCCTTCTTTATGGCTTCGACACTGCAGACGAAATATCCTTTGAGACATTTTCGATCGCGCGCTTCAGCTGTGCATCATATTGAGGATTGGCAATGCGTTCAATCAGAGCCGCTTCCAGTGATTCCGCGGTTTTCTCATCAATCTGGCCAGTTGCCTGAATGCCTTTTTGTTTCTGGAATGCTTTGACCGCTTCTTCTGTCTTCTGGTCATAGTATCCGTCCACACGATCCGGCTTAAAGTCAAGTCCTCTCAGCATCGTCTGCGCACTTTTCACATCCGTGCTATTGCTGTCGTATTTCAAAGGTAATTTTTCTTTGTTGATTGGTGCCACCGAGAAGTAATCCGGCTGGTTCACAGCGATATCCGGTTTAATACCTTTTTCATGAATCCAGTCTCCGTTCGGAGTCAGCCATTTCGCGATGGTGATTTTCAGCAAGCTGCCATCACCCATCTGTTTGTCATAACTCGTCTGTACGGTTCCTTTACCAAAGGAGTTTTCTCCAACCAGCGTTGCGCCTGCCGACTGTTGCAATGCACCAGCCAAAATTTCCGACGCACTCGCGCTCCCCTTGTTCATCAATACCGTAATGGGGTACGATTTACCTGATCCGTTCGATTTGCTTTGTTCCTTTTTACCGTTCTTGTCTTCGACTTGAACAATAACTTTGCCTTTCGGAACAAATTGCTCTGCAATATCAATAACGACCTGCAAAACACCACCCGGGTCATTACGAACATCAATGATCAAGCCCTTCATGTTCTGCTTCTCCAGCTTCGCCAGTTCTTCCTTAAAGCGATCTCCTGTGTTCAGCGAGAATTGGGTGATTGTAATCACACCAACACCATTATCCTCCATGTGGGCGTACACCGTCTCCAGATCAATGTCATCACGCACAATGACAAATTCAATCAGCTCGGAAGATCCGGCACGTTTAACCTGTACCTTCGCTTCACTGCCTTTTGGACCTCTGATTTTATTAACGGCTTTGTTCAGTTCCAATCCTTGCAGGGATTCACCATTCACGGACATGATCATGTCTTTCGCGCGAATACCCGCTTTCTCGGCAGGCGATCCTTTGATCGGTGATACCACTACCACATTTCCATCCTGTGAGGATACCTCTGCGCCGATTCCGGTAAACGAACCTTCAATCGACTCCTCGAACTGGGCTGCTGTTTCCTGTCCCATATAGTTGGAGTACGGATCACCAAGAGATTCCATCATGCCGTTGATCGCACCATCAATCAGTTTGGTTCGATCCACGTCTTTATAATAGTTGCTTGAGATCAAATCCATCGCGGTTTCAATCTTCTTCAAATCGTTCTTCTGCTGCGAACTGCCAGTAACGCTGGCGAGCAATCCTTCGCCAGGTGTCGTCTGTGCCAGGCCAGGAGAGCTCATCAGCACCAGCGTAAGCAGGCTGCCTCCGAGAAGGGCTACAATGACAAGCAGCAGGGCCGATCTTTTCTTCATCATCCGTTTGTCACCGCCTTTAGTATTGAAGCGTGTCAAATTCAATTGTTCTGTGAATCATTCCCTGAACATGCCAGCTTAGTATATGCCTAGCTTGTACGGAATATGTTTGTTCCATTCCAACTGTTGGCTAAAAACTACAAATAGTTGAATGGATTCACTGCTGTTCCATTATCACGTACTTCAAAATGCAAATGCGGTCCAGTGGAGTTGCCTGTATTGCCTGATTCAGCAATAATGTCGCCACGGCTTACCGTGTCACCCTTGCTAACCTTAAATCCGCCTTCACGTAAATGACCGTATAGCGTCCATAATCCGCCTCCATGGTCAACAATGACGGTGTAACCATACCCGCTATACCATTCAGCCATGATGACGATCCCGCCAGAAGCGGCATGAACGGACGTTCCTTGAGCAACAGCAAAGTCTACACCTGCGTGCAATTTACCCACTTCACCCGTGATCGGGTGAATACGAGGTCCAAAACCGGAAGATACACGCGCACCTGATACTGGCATGCCAAAGATGCCGTTACCACTTGAGTATGAAGTACTGCTACTGCTGTTGGAGCTGACCTTGGTCGGTGCCTTCGCAGCAGCCGCGGCACGGGCAGCTGCTGCTGCTTTTGCTTTGGCAGCCGCCGCCGCTTGCTGCTCACGCAATTTATTTTTCTCTTGCAGAAGGGCCGAACGTTTGCTGGCAATCTGCATCAATACATCTTCCTGCTCTTGCGTCAGCTCTTCCGACTCTTCAATTTTAGCATCATAGGAAGCGAGAAGCACCTGCTTCTCCTGCTCCTTCTCATTCAACTGGGACTTGCGCTGTTTCTTCTGTGCATACAGACTCTTGGCTTCTGCATATTGCACATCGAGTTCTGCTTTTTTGTCCACGACGAGCTGCTTGTCCTTTTTGTGTTCATCCAGCAAGTGCTGGTCCTGATCCACAATCGTTTTCAGTGAATCGGCACGAGTCAGAAAATCAGAGAAGCTTGTAGAAGTTAGCAACACATCGAGATAAGAAACGGCACCGTCTGTATACATCAGCCTTACACGCGATTCAAGTAATTTTTCTCTTGCAACGATACGTTCTTCTGCGGCCTGCAGATCTTTTTTCGTTGTCCGGAGATCCTCTTCCGTATTTTCAATCTGCAACGATACGTTTGCCAGCTCATCACTAACTACATTGATCTGCTCCATGACGACTTTCAAGTAAGCATTGGTCTTGTTCTTGTAATGTTGAGCTTCCTTTTTGTTACTGGCAGCTTTTTGCTGCTCCTTTTTGGCCGAAGCCGCTTTGTTCTCCAGTTGCTGAATCTGCTGATCAATGTCGCTAATGCTACTCTTGGCATATCCGTCAGAAGGTTGAAGCGTCAAACTGGCCAATAACGTTAGAGCCAGCAGCGAAGCTGTTTTTTTCAAAATGTGATCCCCCATCCTATGAATTCACAAGAAAGCAACCTGCACAGGTGGTGAACAGCATGTTCTTTGCTTTCTTTACACTAAAGACTCCGTCTTTACTACATATCGTCAAACAGTGTTCAGTTGTGAACCTGCTTTGCCATTCTTTTTCGATTAAACGTTAAGAGATTTGCGGATGGACAATGTGCTTCCCAAAATACCAACCAGCACACCGAGTCCGATCAACAGTGTTCCAAACAGCAACCAAATATCACCGAGTGGAATCAAATTAAGCATCTGCATAAATACATCCTGACCAATCGTGGCCATCAGGCGGCTGTAACCGAAGAACAGTACTGCTACCGTAATCGCCGAACCGATCAATCCAATCAATGCCCCTTCGACAAAGAAAGGCCAACGAATGAACGTGTTGGTTGCACCAACCAGTTTCATAATACCGATCTCCCGGCGCCGGGCCAGAATCGTTACGCGAATCGTATTCGAGATCAGGAACATGGACATTAACCCCAGTCCCCCAACAAAAATAAATCCGATATTACGGACAAGCTTCGTAAATTTGAACAATACTTCCACCGTTTCCTTGCCGTAGTTCACTTTCATGATCGGCTTCTCCGGGTGTTTATCGTTCAATGCTTCGATTTTTTGCGCCACAAAAGTGACGGTTTCCGGTTCAATGACCTCTACTTCAATGGTCTCCGGCAGTGGATTGTTATCCACATCGAAACCGCTTAGCACATTGTCTGCACTTTCTCCGAGACGTTCACGGAACTCCTTGAGTCCCTCTTCTTTGGAAACAAAACGAATTTCACTGACTTCAGGCATGGCACTGATTTCCTGCTCCAGCGTGTTACGCAGGTTCTCATCCACGTTCAGCTCAAGAAACGTACTGATCTCGACCTGACTGTCCACCTGGTTGGCCATGGAATTCACATTAAGCACCAGCAGCATGAACACGCCCAGAATGAGCAGAGACACGATAATGGACATGATGGAGGCCACGGACATCCAGCCGTTGCGGAATACGTTTTTGAATCCCTCCCGTAAATGGCGCAAGAGAGTACTAAAATTCATAACCGTATTCCCCTCTCATCTGATCCCGTACAATCTGTCCCCGTTCAATCGCAATAACCCGTTTACGCATCGTATTAACGATATCCTTGTTGTGGGTCGCCATAACAATGGTTGTCCCGCGAAAATTAATTTCATCCAACAGCTGCATAATGCCCCATGACGTCTCCGGATCAAGGTTCCCCGTAGGCTCGTCCGCAATAATAACAGACGGATTGTTCACGATGGCACGTGCGATGGCAATACGCTGCTGTTCCCCACCCGACAACTGTGAAGGTTCACGATTCGCCTTGCTGCGCAATCCAACCAGATCAAGTACTTCCATCACTCGTTTCTTGATGTGGCGCTTCGGTGCTTCAATAACTTCCATGGCAAATGCCACGTTCTCAAATGCCGTCATGCGTGGCAGCAACCTGAAATCCTGGAACACAACGCCGATATTCCGGCGTACATAAGGAATTTTGCGTGGCTTTAACTTTCCGATATTAAATCCGTTAATGGATATTTGTCCTTTGGTCGGAACTTCTTCCCTGTACATCAATTTCATAAATGTCGATTTGCCTGCGCCGGACGGACCGACGATATAGACAAATTCATTGCGGTCAATCTTCACCGACACCCCTTGTAATGCGTGGGTACCATTGGCGTAGGTCTTCCACACGTCCTGCATTTCTATCACATCATCACTTCCCGTTGCATAGTTAGCCATTATCATTTCGACACAATCCCGGCATTTCCTTTAAAAAGACCTGAATTTCATCAGGGAAAATCCATTTCGCCCTTTTTTCGATGGTGAAGCATGGATTCATATGAATTTTATTGTAACAAATTTGTTACCTATTGAGTACCCGAAAGTTTTCCATCATTGGATCATATATATGGAAAGTGTTACGAAATGCGGAACAACAGAAGTACAAAGGAGCGTACGGATATGAAAAAAATACATTTGATGGTCATTGCACTGTTCTCCATCCTATTAATCGGTTCCGCGTCCTATGGATTGCTGTATATGTACGTGAACCAACCCACCCTACCAGAAGGTGTACGTGTTGGTGAGTGGTCGGTTGAGGACGTGAAGCGCAAGGAAGTTCTACTGGGACTGGATGAACGATTGAAACAAATGGAAGCGTGGCCGATCACCCTGGAGGTTGACGGTTCTACACCCAAAGCAATGACGTTCACCGCCGCCCAGACAGGCGCAAGCTACAGTGCTGACGACTTCCGGACAGCTGTGCAGCAGCTGGATGAAGGCAATCTGTGGGAGCGCGCTTATGCCCGATATCATTTCATCAAGGAATGGCCCCTGAAGCTGACGTATAATTCAAAAACACTGAAAGAGCAGCTTACCCCTGCCTGGGAAAAGGAAACCTTCGGTACACCCGCGAACGCCGTTCGCCGCATTACCGCAAGTGACAAGGTCCAGTACATCCCGGAAAAAGGCGTCCGCCGGATCGCCTGGGATGAACTCGCGAGCCTGATGCAGGCTAAACTGCACCGGGATTTCGCTCCACTGGACCATGATGCGAAGCCCAACCCGCTGTTGATTCAGCTGCCGTTGTATACGCTGCAGCCCGAAGTGACTCTCGATTCGCTGCGCCAAGAAGGAATTGACCGGAAGATCATTCAGTTCTCCACTAGCCTCGGAAACAGCAGCGCAGGCCGGATACATAACGTCAGCGCAGCAGCACAAGCCGTTAACGGCATGATTTTGCCGCCGAATGGTACTTTTGATTATGAGAAGGTCATTAAGAAGGCCGAGGAAGACTATGGTTTTCGGGAAGCCCCGGTAATCGTGAATGGGCAGCTGACTCCTGGCATTGGTGGTGGTATCTGTCAGGTATCAAGCACCGTTTACAACGCAGCCCTGTTGACCGGACTGGACATTGTAGAGCGCCGCAATCACTCCCTGCCCGTCAAATATTTGCCGAAGGGGCTGGATGCCACGTTTGCCTCAGGTTCCATCAATTTTCGGTTCAAAAACAATACCGGCAAGTCTCTGCTCATTCATGCCAAAGTGGAAGGTGGAAGCTTAACGGTCAAATTTTTCGGCACCTTCCCGGAGAACGTCAGTTATGCACTGGAATCCCGCACAATTGAGACATTAAGTGCTCCCGTGAAATATGTATCGAGCAATGTGCTGCCTGAGGGTGCCCAGCAGGTGCTCCAGAACGGTCAACCCGGATATATTGTAGAGACGATGCGCACCAAAAAGGTGGATGGCAAAATTGTCGAATCCAAGACCATTACACGTGACACGTACAAAGCACAGAATCGCCTGATTGCCCGCTCTGGTCATACTAACTTACCTGATCCCAGGGAGCCTTCTGTTGTAGAGGATGGCATCAGCGACACGAAGCAGCCTTAATCTTCATTTCACTTGCGTACACTTGGATAGGCTCAACTCAGCAAGTAATAACAGATAGAAAAAGACACATCTCCCGTTTCCCATTATGGGACCCTCGAGAGATGTGTCTTTGGTTTGTTGTACAGATACATATTAGGTTTGATTAGACTGAAACATCTAATGTCCGCCTGTGTACTCTTTCTGCTCCTCGCCGATAACCATCTTCTCATTACCCATGAAGAAAGCAGCAATCAACGCGAGTGCAGCCGGGATCGCAGCCCAGGCAAAGAGCTGCACGATAGATGAAGACAACGCGTGCGTAATGGCATCCAGCACCTGAGGCGGAATCGCCTTTCTCAGCTCTGGCGACAGCAACGCATGTGGATCGCTCAGATTCACTCCCTGAGGCACGCCGCCTGCTGCAGGAGCACCAGCGCCACCCGCTTCCGCCGCTGATCCGGCGAGGGCATCATTCATTTTGCGCGTAAATACCTGGCTCTGCACGATACCAAAGATCGTAATACCCATCGTCATCCCAAGTGAACGTAGGAAGTTAAGTGTAGAGCTTGCCGCTCCGCGTCTTTGCGGTTCAAACGCGTTCATGGCTGCATTGCTAAGTACCGAGAACGACGCTCCAACACCGAGACCAATCATCACCATGAATATACGTATGGTCCATAGAGATGAAGTTTCATCCAGCGTTGTCAGCAATCCAAGACCAACTACCAGCAAGGCCAGCGTAGGAATCATAATGTTGCGATACTTGATTTTGGTCATCAGTACGCCACCCATGGAAGCCGTCACAACAGACCCCAGCATCATAGGCAATAACACGAGACCAGAGTTGGTCGCTTTGCCACCGAGTACCCCCTGGATGAAGATTGGAATGTAAACGGATGCGGTAATAAACGCCGCACCACTGAACATGCCAATAACGTTACTGGACCAGTACACCCGGTTGCGGAACATGCCGAAGGAGATGATGGGTTCCTTGGCTCTCGTTTCTGCAAACAGGAAAAGCAGCGCAAGCACAACGAATCCGGTAAACAAACCGAGGATCTGCCATGAACCCCAGGCATACGTTTTGCCACCCAGTTCAAGCCCGAAGATGAGACAGACTACCGCACCAATCAGTGTGATTGCACCGAGCCAGTCAATCTGTTGGGATTGATGCTGATGAGATTCTTTGTAGAAAAATGCAATAAACACAAACGCAATCAGACCAAGCGGCAGGTTAATATAAAATACCCATTCCCATGTCGCATACTCTGTAATGTAAGCACCCAGCAGCGGACCAAATACGCTCGATAAACCAAACACGGCTCCGAACAAACCGCCCAATTTCCCCCGTGATTCCGGTGCGACCACATCAAACATGATCGTAAAGGCAATCGGCACCAATGCACCTGCACCAATACCCTGAATAGCTCTGTACATCGTCAGCTCAACGATTGATGTTGCCGTTCCACATAACGCAGATCCGAGCATAAATACCAGTATTCCGAAAACAAAAAACTTCTTTCGTCCGTACATGTCGGATAACTTACCGAAGATTGGCATACCCGCCATCTCGGCCACCATGTAGGCGGAAGTCACCCAGACGAACTTGTCGAGTCCACCCAACTTCCCGACAATGTCGCCCATAGCTGTTGCCACGATGGTATTATCCATCGAAGCCATCAGTATGCTCAGCAGTAACCCTGCCAGCACCAATCCAATATTATTTCTACGTGTAGCCATTCTACTCAATCTCTCCCATTCACATCCGATTCATATGACTGAATTAGTATATCCGAAAAGTTACGGCGGATAATCAGTCCAAGGACCGATTGCTTTGCACCAAAACTTCCGATTGTGGATGAATTTGCAGAGAAGAGCGGTATTCTACTGTACCAATCCGGCAGCCTGGGCCAATTTTTATTTTATCTCCTCGTACAACCTCGGCCTCCGTGTTCTCAAGTTCAATTTCGTCGCCTTCGATCATGTTCACTTTGAGAATCGATTTGTTACCAGTGAACAAACCCTCCAGCAGTTTCCCCCGCGAACTCTTCACTGAAATGATGGAACCGCCCATTTCCTTCACCTCGGATGGCCCCATAATTTTGAGTGTCATTTGTTCGGCACTGAGCATACCGGTTATCGTAAAACGGCCATTCAACTTCATATTCTCCACCTGACAATCGCCTGCTACATGAAGCTCGCCTACCACTTTCATATGTTCAGCTTTGGCATACAGGTTAGAGGCAAAATCGCCCTCCTGATCTTCGTCGCCGACAGCAGCCCGCTCTTTCAGGGTAAGGGTTCCTGTAATTTTGATATCGGTTGATTCCAGAGATCCGTATACGACCGATGTGCCAGTGCATTTGAATTGATCACAGATCAGATTATCGTTAAATGAGGAATCCCCCACTACCTTGACCTTGCCGTACACACCGCCAGAAGAACTGCCGTCGCCGATGATGCTAATATCGTGTTTTTTAGCCAATGAACCAGCAAAATGGTTATTCAAATCGATCAATCCCTTTCTCTCCAGGTCAAAACTTAAACTAAAACTTAAATCCGCTGACTGCTGCCCACCTTGGCGTCTGGATCAACCTCTAGTTCACCCGAATATTCGACCAACCTGATGTTACAGCCACGACCGATATGAACCTTGCTGCCACGAACAATATCAGCCTCGGTATCTTCCAGCACGATTTCATCTCCCTCAATTAAGGCTGACTTAAATGAAGGTGTGCCTCCCAGGCCAATACTTTTCCAAAAACCAGTCTGTTCCTTACGACGAATATCGATGCGTTCCCCGCCGATCTCTTTGGCGGAAGAGGATGTATGCAGCCTGATCTCTACCGTCCCCGCATTCAGAAAGCCACTGATTTTAATATTGCCCTGTACGTTCAGGGACTCACATTGTACGTCGCCTTCAATATCAATCACGCCACCAATATCGATCCGTTCCCCATCTACCCGACCGCGTACAGTACACTTCCCGTTAACTTCGATCTCCGGGCTTCGGAGGTCTCCGTTAATGGTTGTCAAGCCATCCACACGAACACGAGAACTAACCAAGGGGCCGTTCAGCGTGCACATACCGTTGATCGTTGCACTCTCTGAGCTCAAAGCTCCGTGCATCTTCATTGTTCCATTCACATTCAAAGAGGTACAGTCCAGGTTACCGTTTACTTTGGCCATGCCATCGATGGATACCCGGTGAAAATTCCCGCCTGCCGTTTGGCTCATGCCCGCTATATTCAGATCATTGCGCAAATTACGTTCCTCCATATATGAACCTCTCCTTATCCCAATTTGAGTTTTAACTCTTCCATGAACGTGCCCATTGGCTGCCTGAGAACGACCTTCACTCCATTGTCAAAATAAAGCTCTGTCCCTGCCGTTACCAGCAAGAATGAAGGGACACCCATCTTTCGAATAAGCACCAATTCGCTTGGCTTACCTGTAAAACGATAATAATGCTCGGACATGACATCGATCAGCAGCGAACCCTCCTGGCGGGTAATATCTCCGCTCATTAGCAGCTTATCGAGTACATAAAGCATCATGATCTGCTCCAACGCATACAGCGGCCGCTCCCGCCCTGCTTCTTTTAACAGCTCAAGCGAAGTGCTCGAAACAATGTTTCGCTCTAATAGTTCCTCAGCGGACATTTCCACTTCACCCAACGTTGGTGAAAACACGTCTGCCAGTTCATCCAGCGACAAGCCGTCTTTCATATTAAGAATCTTGTCAATCCGCAGTAAAATCTGTTGTTTTGGAAAAAAAGTTTCTTGTCCCGTATAGGACGACTTCCGAATAAACCATTCCTCCGGAATGAGATTCTTCCGCTTCCAGCGGTACAACTGGCCGTAGGAGATACCCGTCAGGTCCAGCAATTCTTTTTTGGAGATCAAATCATCCGTCATATATGGTCCCCCTTTGTGTTGAAAACAGTGTAACATAACATTGTTACGTTGTAAAGAAGGCGAAGAACATTGGGAATTGAACCTACGTGTACTATTCATATCTCTTACTCCCACATTAAAATTCACTCATCTTCGAAAGCGCTTACTTATCTCTCCCTACAGTGGACCTTGTTGTTGCATCGGAAGAGATTTACGTATAACCTGTTTACTATAAACACTTTGGAGCCATGACGGCTCCAGATCCCATCCCTTGTATCAAATCAGAACACTTCGACAATGAATTATGAAAGGGGTTACTTTAACACATGGCACTTATTCAATGTAATTTTTACTCGGACACGCTTGGTTTAAGCACCAGCATGCATGTCATCCTGCCACAACAGACCCACAATCAGATCGGCATGGAGAACGTATCCGGCCAGGGGTTACATCCCACGCTGTATCTGCTGCACGGGCTATCGGATGATGACTCCATCTGGCTGCGCCGCACATCCATTGAACGTTACGTCGCTGACTTGGGGATTGCTGTGGTCATGCCTCAAGTGCATCGCAGCTTCTACACGGACATGGTTGAGGGCGGATCTTATTGGACTTTCATCAGTGAGGAACTGCCTGCACTTGCACGTTCCTTCTTCCCACTATCACACAAACGTGAGGATAACTTTGTTGCGGGCTTGTCCATGGGGGGCTACGGTGCATTTAAACTTGCTCTGCGTAAACCAGATCAATATGCCGCGGCAGCAAGTTTATCCGGGGCACTCGACATGACGGCGCATCTGGATAATATGAAATCCAGCCCACTCTGGCGGGCCGAAATGGAACGTATCTTTGGGCCGAAGATTGAAGGCTCGGAGAACGACCTGCTCCAACTACTGAAGAATAACCAAGCGAGCAGTGGACCTCGGCCATTGCTCTATCAATGCTGTGGTACGGAAGATTTCCTGTATGATCAGAACCAATCCTTCCGTGAAGCCTGTGCGCAGACCGATCTTCAATTGACCTATGAGGAGGAACCCGGTGAACATGAGTGGGGCTATTGGGATCAGAAAATTCAGAGTGTATTGAAATGGTTGCCTTTGCGTGAACGTAAATAGCCGAGAAGTTTAAATGAAGCCATTGCATTTTAGATGGATATGTACACTGGCACTCCAATGACAGATTAACCTTCCGATCGCTGTTATCCAGTAAATGTTGAGTTGAACATATCTAAATCGTTGTAACACACAAAAAAAGCAGGCCCTTGAGAAGAAATTCTCGGCCTGCTTTTGCGTTGTATATCTTTATTTCATTATGGTAAATGCGTCATTATCCTCGATTGGTGATCCATTGCTCCGTAATTTCCAGCACCTTTTCACTACGTGCAATCGCCTCAGCCACCTGGTTCGAAGCTGTTCCGCCGTATACGTTACGAGCATTTACAACCGCTTCCGGTTGCAGCACGTCGTAAATACGCTCATCGAACAACGGGGAGAATTGACGGAATTCATCGATGGTCAGGTCCAGTAGATACTTGCCGTTCTGGATACAGTACAATACCGTTTTGCCGATAACCTCATGTGCCTGACGGAATGGCAATCCTTCGCCCACAAGGAAGTCCGCAATATCTGTAGCGTTCGAGAAATCCTGATTGACCGCTTGACGCATCCGACCCTTGTTGACCGTCATCGTAGCAATCATCGGAGCGAACAATTGAAGTGCGCCTTCAAGCGTCGCTACTGTGTCAAACATGCCTTCCTTGTCTTCCTGCATGTCCTTGTTGTAAGCAAGCGGCAGAGATTTCAGCACTGTCAGCAAACCGATCAGGTTGCCGTACACACGCCCTGTTTTACCACGAACGAGTTCCGGAACGTCCGGATTTTTCTTCTGTGGCATAATGCTGCTGCCCGTACAGAATGCATCGTCCAGTTCAACAAAACCAAACTCCGTGCTGCTCCACAGGACCAACTCTTCGCTCAAACGGGACAAGTGAGTCATGATCAGCGAAGCGGCTGCCAGGAACTCCACAATAAAGTCACGGTCACTGACCGCGTCCAGACTGTTCTCGTACACACCATCGAAGCCCAGTTGTTCCGCCACAAAATGACGGTCAATCGGGAACGTTGTGCCTGCAAGCGCACCTGCACCCAGTGGCAGTACGTTAATGCGTTTGTAGCTGTCCATAAGACGCTCTGCATCCCGTTGGAACATCGATACATACGCCATCAGGTGATGGGCGAACAGAATCGGTTGTGCACGTTGAAGATGCGTATACCCCGGTACAATCGTATCAAGATTGTCTTTGGCTTGTCCGATCAGCGCTTCCTGCAACGAGTGCAGCATGCCAACAAATCCAACTACGCGCTCACGCAAGTACAAGTGCATATCGGTTGCCACCTGGTCATTCCGGCTGCGTCCCGTATGTAATTTGCCGCCTACAGGGCCGATGGTATCGATAAGATTTTTCTCAATATTCATGTGGATGTCTTCATCCGATACGGAGAATTCCACTTCCCCTGCACGGATTTTGTGCAGAACCGTGATTAGACCTTCCTTAATCGTCTCTACATCCTCTGCCGGCAGAATGCCGCATTTGCCCAACATCGTGACATGAGCCAGACTCCCTTGAATATCTTCCTCGGCCAACGCTTTGTCAAAATTGATTGACGCTGTATATTCCTCAACCAGGTGATTGGTTTGTTTGGTAAAACGTCCTCCCCACAGCTTGCTCACAGTGAGTACTCCCCTTTCGCTCATGGACAAAGCCGCTCCTGCCAGATGTGCAAGAACGGCCCGCCTTGTCAGTTATTATCGTGATGCTGTATATGCATAATGAAATTAGTTTTTGTTTTGTTCCACACCGGAATTCACTTTCAAACGCAATGCATTCAGGCGAATAAAGCCCGTTGCATCCCCTTGATCGTACGCTTGTGTTGGATCAGCTTCCATCGTGGCAATGTCCGGGTTGTACAGGCTGACAGGGCTTTTCACACCTGCACCGATGATGTTGCCTTTATACAGTTTCACACGAACGGTACCTGTTACATTTTTCTGGCTTTCGGTCACCAGCGCTTGCAGCGCCAGACGTTCCGGTGCGAACCAGAATCCGTTGTATACGAGTGTGCTGTAACGTGTGATCAGGCTATCACGCAGGTTCATGACTTCACGGTCCATCGTGATGGATTCCATTTTGCGGTGTGCCGTGAACAGAATTGTTCCACCTGGTGTCTCATATACGCCACGACTCTTCATGCCGACGAAGCGGTTCTCTACCATGTCCACACGGCCGATACCATGTTTGCCACCAAGTTCGTTCAGTTGCTCCATCACTTGCAGTGGGCTCAAGCGCTCACCATTCAGTGCAACACAGTCACCTTGTTCGAATTCAAGCTCAACATATTCCGCTTGATCCGGTGCATCTTCAGGTGCACTGCTGAGCAGGAACATGTCTTTGTTCTCGTCCATACTTGGATCGAACCAAGGGTCTTCGAGCACGCCGCTCTCATAGCTGATATGCAGCAGGTTACGGTCTGTGGAGTACGGTTTAGCCGCCGATGCGGTTACCGGAATACCATGTTTTTCAGCGTAAGCGATCATCTCCGCACGTCCCGGGAACTGGTTGCGGAATTCTTCCAGACGCCAAGGCGCGATGACTTGAATGTCTGGTGTCAGCGCAGCTGCGTTCAACTCAAAGCGAACCTGGTCATTCCCTTTACCCGTAGCGCCGTGAGCAATCGCAGTAGCGCCTTCTGCACGAGCGATATCCACCATACGTTTAGCGATCAGTGGACGTGCGATACTTGTGCCAAGCAGATACTGTCCTTCATAAAGAGCACCTGCCTGGAACATTGGATAGATGAAATCTTTGGCGAACTCGTCGCGCAGATCATCGATGTACACTTTGGAAGCGCCTGTAGCGAGTGCTTTTTCCTCAAGGCCGTCCAACTCATCCTTTTGTCCAATATCCGCCGTAAATGCAATAATCTCCGCATCATATGTTTCTTTCAACCATTTCAAAATTACAGATGTGTCCAACCCGCCAGAATAAGCGAGTACAATTTTTTCTTTAGCCATGTGTGGTGGTCCTCCCCAAGTTCAGTTGCTTAATCTATCATCGCGAAATCTGCGCCTAAAATCAACCCATTCAGGCAAACAGCATCTATTCGCTCATTAACGCAGCCATCAATGCTTTCTGCGCATGCAGTCGGTTCTCCGCCTGATCAAAGATCAGGGAGTTAGGTCCGTCAATTACCCCAGCACTCACTTCTTCTCCACGGTGAGCTGGCAGGCAGTGCAGGAACATGTAATCCGGCTTCGCGCCTTTCATCAGTTCCTCATCCACCTGATACGCAGCGAATGCTTGTTCACGAATCTTCTGTTCCTCTTCAAAACCCATGCTCGCCCATACATCCGTATACACGATATCTGCATCTTTCACAGCTTCCTGTGCACTGTACGTTACAGTCACCTGCGACCCGCTCTCCTGTGCGATGCTGCGCGCCTGCTCTACAACTGCGCTGTCAGGCTCATAGCCTTCCGGAGTCGCTACCGCAACATGCATACCCATCTTCGCTGCACCAAGCATTAGGGAGTGCGCCATGTTATTACCGTCTCCGACATAAGCCATTTTCAGACCTTCCAGCTTACCTTTGTGCTCCAGCACAGTTTGGAAGTCTGCGAGTACTTGGCATGGATGTGCTGCATCGCTCAGGCCGTTAATAACTGGAATATCCGCATGTTGTGCCAGTTCAGTCACATTATGGTGTCCAAAGGTACGAATCATGATGCCGTCCAGGTAACGTGACAGGACTTTGGCTGTATCATGTGTCGTTTCCCCGCGACCAAGTTGGATATCGTTTTTGCTCAGGAAGAGCGCGTGACCGCCGAGTTGGAACATGCCGACTTCAAAGGATACACGGGTACGTGTAGATGATTTTTCAAAAATGAGTCCGATCGTTTTGCCTTGGAGTGGCTTATACGGCACACCGTTCTTTTGTTTGCCTTTAATCTCAATCGCAAGGTCCAGCAAATAGCGAATTTCCTCTGCTGTATAATCTGTAAATTCAATAAAATCACGGCCTCTAAGATCGACCTTCTGGACTTTCTCCGTCTGTTGCGTTTGTGTCATGTTCTTTTTGTCCTCCTTATTTCCGGTTCCCTGCACCCGCATGGGCAGAAGAGTGTAGAACGTTAAGATTTTGCCATCCGGCTACTCACTATCAGCTTCCGCTAGTTTACCGCGCGGCTACAGGGATTCATGATTCATCATTATGTTCCGCTTCGAGGCCCGCGAAGGCCCCGAATCAGAAAGATTGTATAAAGTCTTATTAAGCGTTCTTCGCTGCCACGTGCTCTTCAATCAACGTAGCTACCAAGGATACTGCCTCATCGATCTCTTCCTTGCTCACATACAAGTTTGGAAGCAGACGAATGACATTTGGTCCAGCGGATACAAAGAGAATGCCTCGTTTCTGACCGGCAAGCACGATGTCGCCTACCGCTTCAGCACATTCGATTCCAACTAGCAGACCCATACCCCGAACTTCTTTTACAAACGAGTTGCCTGCCAGACGCTCCCGCAGAGATTTCATCAGGTATTCGCCCATTTCAGCTGCACGTTCTGGCAGGTGGTCTTCAAGCATCGTTTCAATCGTTGCAATGACCACGGAGGAAGCAAGTGGTGTACCGCCAAACGTTGTAGCATGGCTGCCTGCAGTAAACGCATCCTTTAGATAACCTTTACCTAGCATCGCACCTACAGGGAATCCACTACCAATACCTTTGGCTACCGTGAAAATGTCCGGCTCAATGCCATAATGCTCATGCGCGAACAGTTTGCCTGTACGTCCCATTCCGGTCTGCACTTCATCCACAATCAACAGCAGTCCGTGTTCTTCACACAGTTTCCGAACGTGATGGACAAAATCCGGTTTAACCGGATGCACGCCACCCTCAGCTTGCACCATCTCCAGCATAATTGCTGCTGTATTGGGTCCGATTGCCGCTTCGAGAGCGGCTGTATCATGCAATGGTACGGTCACGAATCCGGCTGGCAATGGCAAAAATCCTTCTTTCACCTTATCCTGTCCAGTTGCTGTCAAGGTTGCGAGTGTCCGTCCGTGGAAGGATTGGGCAAATGTAATGACTTCGTACCGACCTGTGCCTTTTACCTTCTGGTGATAGCGACGCGCCAGTTTGATTGCCGCTTCATTCGCTTCTGCACCACTGTTACAGAAAAATACAGCATCTGCGCACGTATTTGCAGTCAACAAAGCCGCTGCTTTTTCCTGACCGGGAATCTGGAACAGGTTGGATACATGCCACAGCTCATCAATCTGAGCTTTCAGCTTGGCTCCCACTTTCTCCGGTGCATGGCCCAGACTCGTTACAGCCAACCCGCACATGAAATCAAGATAACGATTGCCCTGATCATCCCACAGCCAGCTGCCTTTACCTTTGACCAGACTGATTGGATAACGTGCATACGTTTGGAAAAGAGAGCTTTCCGTCTGTGACGCTGCACCTGTCGCTGCTACGCCCGCTACTGCTGTGCCAGAACCTGGCTGTTCATTGCCTTTTGCCATCACCTATCACTCCTATTGGTTGGTGCAACGGCAATCATATAAGAGCTATAATTTACACTAGACCACTCCGATTGCAGGACCATCTTTTGAACGTAAGCATACTCCACTTCGATGACAGAACAACCTTTCGATCGCTGTTATCCCCGGATTTTTTTGATTGATCCTTAAAGGGGAAAATCCGGGGATAAAGGCGCACGCTTCGCTTCTTCAGGTTATTTCTGTCCTCTACGTTATGCATTTTTATTCTTCAGATTGGTTCTGCACCCTACGTTATTGTGTGTGTAATATTAGATTTCTTATATAAAAAAGCGATGCACATATTTTTTTATTTACTATAAGACCATGAAGACACTAGCGCACTGAGAATAATTACTGCATACGGATAATTCGGGTTCCGATCGTTTCTCCGCCAAGCACACGGCTCAGGATCTGTGGTTCGCTGCCATCTACGATGATGACCTCACGCACTTTGCCGTGAATACAAGCGATGGCTGCACGCACCTTTGGAATCATGCCGCCATAGATTTCTCCGGTTTGGATCATATCCTCGATCTCTTGTACAGAGACGGATGGCAGTACTTTTTTCTCGCCACCTACATTTTTCATAATGCCAGGGACATCAGTCACTACGATCATCCGGCTCACTCCGAGGTGGGAAGCTACCGCACCTGCTGCTGTATCGGCGTTGATGTTATAGCGTTGCCCAGATGCATCCACACCAACTGGCGCGATAACTGGCATATAGCCCATTTCCACAATACCTTGAATAATCTCCGCGTTAACACCAGTTACGTCGCCTACAAAACCAATCTCTGCATGGTTGCTAACTGGTTTCGCCTGGATCAAACCACCGTCCACACCCGACAAGCCCAGCGCACGTCCACCAACACGTTGGATTAAACGTACGATCTGTTTGTTAATACTCCCCGCAAGAACCATTTCCACGACGTCCAGCACAGGTTCCGTTGTTTTGCGCAATCCGTTCACAAACTCGGTCTCTATGCCCAGCTTCGCCAGGTTATTCGAGATCGCAGGGCCGCCACCATGTACGATGACAGGCTGTGTTCCCTGGGACTGCAAGTCACGCAGATCTGCAAAAAAGGATTCAGGCAACGCCGCCAGCGTGCTGCCTCCGCATTTCATGACAAACGTCTGCTTCTCGGCACCTGCTTCAGTTCCGGTACTCTCATTTTGCAATGTTGAATTCATGAGGGCACTCCTTTCGTTCAAATATTCTAAAAGTCCTAACACTTATTGATGCGATATTCGGTGGCTGACCGTTCCGAATCCGGATCGTTCTTTCATCGCTGTTGTCTCCAAGTTTTTTTGGGATTCCCCTTCTCTAAGGGGAAAACTCGGAGACAAAGGCGAACGCTGCGCTTCTACAGAATCGATTCCGACTTCTCCACTGCCTTCGCCAGTTATCAACTACCAAATAAAGTTTAATCCTTATACATTTTCTATATATTTACGAAACAGCTTCTCATAGGGAAGCTGTTAGCTTCAATAAAATAAATGCGTAATAATTATTACGTGCGGTATGCCGCGTTAATTCGTACATAGTCATACGTCAGGTCACAGCCCCATGCAATGGCTGTTCCGTCGCCGTGGTGCAGATCGACTACAATACGTACGGTATCGGTTTGCAAGTAGGCCAGCGCGGCTTCTTCGTCGAATACGACTGGACGGGATTGTTCAAGTACAGAGATGTTACCCAGACGGATATCAACCGTCTCCGGATTCACCGGCTGTCCTGCGCGTCCTACGGCTGCAATAATTCGTCCCCAGTTGGCATCAGCACCAAACATGGCGGATTTCACCAGGCTGGACCCAATGACGGTCTTAGCAATAGCTTGCGCAGATTCATCACTTACGGCACCCGTTACGTATACTTCTACCAGCTTGGTTGCTCCTTCGCCATCGCGCGCGATGGCTTTGGCAAGCACTTCGCACACATATGTGAATCCTGCAGCAAAAGCATCCCAATCCGGATGTTCCACGGTCAGCTCTTCGTTACCTGCCAGACCACTGGACATTGCGACCAGCATGTCGTTCGTGCTCGTATCTCCATCCACTGTAATCATGTTAAAGGTATGATTGGTCGCCTGGCGCAGCAGGCGCTGCAACGCTTCTGCACTAATGACCGCATCCGAGGTCATGAAGGCCAGCATGGTCGCCATATTCGGATGAATCATCCCCGATCCCTTGGCGGCACCTGCAATGGTAATCGTTTTGCCGTTCACCTCAACGGAGACGCAGGCTTCTTTTTTTACCAAATCGGTTGTCAGAATAGCTTGGGAAAAATGCTCCGCTTCTTCTGCTTCCTTGCCCAAACGTGCCGGAAGTGCGGTAATCCCCGAGTGTACAGCGTCCATCTTCAGCAATTCACCAATGACACCTGTAGAAGCGACAGCAACATCCTCTTCTGCTACTCCCAATTCACGTGCAGCCGC
Organism: Paenibacillus sp. E222; assembly: GCF_013401555.1. NCBI lineage: Bacteria > Bacillati > Bacillota > Bacilli > Caryophanales > Paenibacillaceae > Paenibacillus > Paenibacillus sp. E222. Next base: position 2,024,344 of record NZ_CP058552.1, on the reverse strand, counting down.
CGTACGCATGGCGTAGGCATCCTCTTCACCTTGCTGTCCAGTACACGCATTGGCATTCCCGCTATTCACGATGACTGCCTGAAGGCGTCCATTGCTCAAGCTCTCACGTGTGACTTTCAGAGGTGCGGCTTGGAACACGTTCGTTGTATACACCGCAGCTGCAGTTGCCGGCACGTCACAGCGGATGACCCCGATGTCGTTACGAGACGTTTTTTTCAATCCGCAGTGCAGTCCGCCAGCAGTGAACCCGCGCGGAGTTACAATCGTTCCGTTCTCAACTATAGTAAAGGCCTTTTGCTCCACATTTGTTCCCATATGTTATCCCCCGTTATGCGTTCGGCCGCATGCCGATTGTCCGCTTGCTTTGCCTGATCCGTCTTCCCCACATGGTTTCGAGATTGCGTCTAGACGCAATCCCAATGATTCAACCCTTATGGATATACTGGAGTCATGTTCAGCCCGAGGTTCTCCTCCCATCCCATCATCAGGTTCATATTTTGAATGGCTTGCCCGGATGCACCTTTCACCAGGTTGTCGATGACCGAAATAATCGTCAAACGACCTGTACGAGGATCAGCCGCAAATCCGATATCACAATAGTTCGATCCGTACACTTCCTTCGTTGAAGGCCAGATCCCCGGCTCACGTACACGCACGAACGGCCGATTCTCATAATATTTGCGGTACAGATCAACGATTTCACGGTCACTATGTTCACCAGTTAGATTGGCATACATCGTACTCATGATTCCACGCGTCATCGGCACCAGTTGAGTTGTGAACGTTACTGTGACTGGAGTGCCAGTGATATTTCCCAGCACTTGCTCGATTTCGGGAATATGCTGATGTTTATTGAGTTTATATGCTTTGAAATTCTCATTCATTTCTGCATAATGATACGCCAGAGCTGTTCCCCTTCCCGCACCCGATACGCCGGATTTGGCATCAATGATGATACTGGAAGGGTCAATCCATCCTGCCTCAACAGCTGGAATCAATCCGAGTAACGTAGCCGTTGGGTAGCAGCCGGGGTTGGAAATAAAGTTCTTGCCCTTCACTTCGTCGCCATACACCTCTGCCATGCCGTATACCGCCTGTTCCAGCAATGAAGCAGATGGTGCCGGATGTTTATACCACTCTTCATACACCGTTCCATCCTTAAGTCTGAAATCTCCAGACAAATCAATGACCTTAAGACCTGCTTCAAGCAGGCTCGGAACGAGCTTTGCGCTTACACCAGACGGGGTCGCTGTGAACACCAGATCTGCACGACTTGCAATCTCAGCCGGGTCTACGCCGTCGAGTGGCCTCTGAATCACGTCCGTCAAATGCGGGAATCCATCTGCGATGGACTCACCACTGCTGGATGAAGAGATTACCGAAGTAATTTCAACCTGCGGATGATTCTGGAAAAAACGAATCAGTTCCACCCCGCCGTAGCCGGTGGAACCGACGATTGCCACTTTTAATTTGTTATTCACTCTCGCTCCCCCAATCTTGTCGTATGCGCTACTTATACTGTTCTCCTGCTCCCAATGAGCTTTCATACAGCAATTCCGTCGCTTCTATGCATATTTGTGTATTATTATACAACTCTAGTTATATAAATACAACACTCTATCATCAATTTTACATGGATTCTCATTGCTTCCGAACATATCTTTCCAACATCTGCGGACGAACCCGTATACTTCTGCTAAAATACGTATTATAGGAAACATTACAACCAGGGTCTATTTCATAATCAATCTACACGATGAAGGGTTTATGAATGGATTCATGATGGTCATTATGAGACATGGGGGACTACAGTGCATATCGAATCCATTTTACTTGTTGTACTCCTGGGCCTGAATATTATTTTTGCAGCAGCGGTCGTTTTCTTCGAACGAAAGGATGCCAGTGCATCCTGGGCTTGGCTGCTCGTCTTAAACTTTATTCCGGTTTTCGGGTTTGTACTCTACTTATTAACAGGGCAAAACCTGACGCGCTATCGGCTTTTCCAGTGGAAAGAGCGCAAGAAGCTTGGGCTTGAAAAACGTATTGCTGCCCAGCTTGATCAGCTGCAAGACAACCGAACACCGTTCCGTAATCAGGCGACGGAGAGTAGTCAGGACATGATTTATATGAACCTGAAGCAAAACGATGCTCTTTTGACCGAAGATAATGCAGTCGAGATTATTACCGACGGAACAGACAAATTTCAGCGGTTGCTCGATGATATCGAGGCAGCGAAGGATCATGTTCATGTGCAATATTACATTTATAGAGGCGACCGACTCGGCAAAAGAATCCGGGATGCACTCATCCGTAAAGCGCGCGAAGGTGTCAAAGTTCGTCTACTGTATGACGCGCTGGGATCACGGCGCGTATCCAAACGTTTTTTCAAAGAATTGCGCGAAGCAGGCGGTTTGGTTGAGGTCTTTTTCCCATCCAAATTCAGTCTGATTAACCTGCGTATGAACTACCGAAATCACCGTAAAATCGTCATCATTGATGGTAACCTTGGATATACAGGCGGATTTAATGTGGGGGATGAATATCTCGGCTTGAATTCCAAGTTCGGTTACTGGCGAGATACTCATTTGCGTATTCAGGGTAATGCTGTTCATGCTCTTCAGACCCGTTTTCTTCTCGATTGGAATGAAGCGTCCAAGCAGCACGATACCCCATATGTTCCGGCGCATTTCCCTCATATTGAGGGCACAGGAACAACTGCCATGCAGATTGTATCCAGCGGACCGGATGCAGAGACAGAGCATATCAAGAACAGTTATCTGAAAATGATTAATGGAGCCAAACATTCGATTCTGATTCAAACGCCTTATTTTATTCCAGATGCCAGTGTATTCGAAGCCATTCGTCTTGCGTGCCTGTCAGGAATTGATGTTCGCATTATGATTCCAAATAAACCGGATCACGCCTTCGTATATTGGGCTACGCTATCTTATATCGGTGAGTTGTTAAAAGTGGGAGCCACCGTGTTCATCTACGATAACGGCTTTATTCATGCGAAAACGCTCATTATCGACAGTATGGTCGCATCTGTGGGAACCGCTAATATTGATTACCGCAGCTTCCGATTGAACTTTGAGGTCAATGCTTTTATGTATGATGAGGCGATTGCGACTGCTCTTGTGCAGACGTTTGAGCATGATCTTCTTGTATCCCGTGAGATGACGCTGGAGGAGTACAATAAACGCAGTGTGAAAATCCGCTTCAAAGAAGCGATCTCTCGTCTGCTATCTCCGATTCTGTAGATACAGGTAGTAGTAGAAGGATTATCAGTCCAAAGAAAAAAGCAGGTGCTTCCTTTCCAGCTATGTCTGGTGGAGGAGTACCTGCTTTTTTTCGGATTATAAATTTAATTTCTTATAAGTTAAACGAATGATCTCTACACTGTTCTCCGTTATCTTATGAATGTTAGTTTCAGTTATAAAGCCCCTACTCGCTGTACCTTAAAATTCCCCACGCTTAAAGCCTTCGCCGAGTACTTCATGCGCATTGCTAATAATGACAAAAGCCCCCGGGTCCACGGACCGGATCAACGCTTTCAGTCTAGGCACCTCATTCTGTCCAACGACCACCATGAGTACGGTTCGCTGATCGTCGGTGTAGCCACCTTTTGCCTCCAGCTTCGTCAGTCCGCGATCCAGATCATCCAGAATCACCTTCGTAATCGGTTCGGTCTGGTTGGAAATAATGTAAGCTACCTTCGAGTTACCAAGGCCCATCTCGACGGCATCAATAACTTTACCGGTAACGTATAACCCGATCAGAGCATAGAGCGACTGCTCCAATGACAATACAAAAGCAGCCATAATAATGACCGTAGCATCCATCATCACCACGCAAAGAGAGTAACTTAGTCCACTATATTTTTGTACGATCCTAGCCAGAATGCTCATGCCCCCTGTTGAGCCTCTACCCCGATATACGATTCCAATCCCAAGTCCAACCCCAATTCCGCCATAGAGTGAACCAAGCAGCGGATTCGTTGTTGGAATGGCCCAGTCTTTCGTGAGATAGACAAACAGTGGCAGTACAATACTGCCGAGTACAGAACGTATTCCATACTGCTTGCCAATCAGGAGAAAACCCGCGATCAGAAGCGGAATATTAATAGCCCACTGGGTGTATGCCGGCTCAAGCCCCAGCCAATGTTTGCCCAATATCGATAACCCGGATACCCCACCTGAAGCAATCTGATTCGGAAGTAAAAATAAATTAAAGGCCACGGCAATCAAAAACGAACCTAAAATAATGGATACGGTATCTACAACGTTTCTCCATGGGCCGTTCAGGGGAATGAGCGTGGTTAGCCTCTTCTTGCGGTTATTGTGTAACGGCTGTTGCTGTTGCATGTCATCTTGCTCTCCTTTTTTTGTATATATGCTCAAAAAAAAGCCCCTGTATACACCCAGCATACGCCTACACGTATCGGGTCTATACAGGAACTTTTGATTAATCGGTATCTACTTTAATCTGGCTGCGCAAATAACCATCGATGAATCCATCGAGGTCGCCATCCATTACTGCTCCTGTGTTTCCAGTCTCTACGCTCGTACGGTGATCCTTTACCATACTATAGGGATGGAATACATAGGACCGAATCTGGCTACCCCACGCAATATCCGACTGTTCTCCTCGGATTTCGTCCAGCTGTTGTTTTTGTTCTTCAATTTTACGTTCATACAATTTGGAACGAAGCATCGTCATCGCTCGCTCACGGTTCTTAATCTGTGACCGTTCATTCTGGCACGTTACAACCACACCTGTTGGAAGGTGAGTAATCCGTACAGCTGAGTCGGTGGTATTGATATGCTGTCCACCCGCGCCGCTCGCACGGTACGTATCGATCTTGAGATCTTCTGTCCGAATGTCCAATTCAATCGTGTCATCAATCTCAGGCACCACGTCACAAGATACGAAGGAAGTATGTCTGCGTCCTGAGGAGTCAAAAGGTGAGATCCGCACCAATCGGTGCACACCCTTTTCGGCTTTCAGATACCCATAAGCATTATGCCCCTTGATGGATAGCGTGACACTCTTTATTCCTGCTTCATCTCCTGCCAGATAATCCAGCACCTCAACCTTGAAGCCACGCTTCTCGGCCCAGCGTGTATACATCCGCATCAGCATCTGTCCCCAGTCCTGTGACTCGGTACCACCAGCACCCGGATGAAGCTCCAGAATCGCATTCATCTTGTCATACGGCTGATTCAGGAGAAGCTGTAGCTCGAACTCTTCTACCTTGCTCACGATGGCTGTCACGCTGTTGCCGATCTCCACAGCCAGATCATCGTCGCCTTCTTCGTCAGCCAGTTCTGCCATCATGACCGCATCGTCATAATCCTGCTGCAGCTTGATGTATTGGTCCACAGATCCCTTCACCGCGTTCAGCTCAGCGATTACGGATTGTGCCTTATCATTATCATCCCAGAAATCCGGGGCGGACATCTTCACTTCGAAGTTCTCAATCATCTCTTGCTTAAGATCTAAGTCAAAGAGACCCCCTAAGATTTGTTAGTTTCTTGCCTATTTCACGCAGGTCCTGCTTCACGCTTGGATCGATCATGTGCAATTCCTCTTTTCATTAAGATAAGCTCCCCGCATTCAGGGCATTCCTTCAGATCAAGTATCCGATGCTTCACCTTGGAGTCTCGGTTACCTTAATAACGGCAAGCCTCTTCTCCATGATTATGGTACATAGTTATAACTATGCACCAATTACAGGTTATGCATCCTTCATTTGATCATTTGGAATACCCGGCTGCAAGGAGCCGTTCATGTCATTCTATTTAAGTTGAGCCAGCATTCGTTACACCTTATCACTCCGATTGCAGTAGCATCTTCCGATCGCTCTTATCCCCAGATTTTCTTGATTCCCTCTCACAAGGGAAAAATCCGGTGATAAATGCGAACGCTTTGCTTCTCCAGATTGCTTCTGCACTCTCCGTTATGGTGTAAAAATTCAGATCCAACTTATAAACAGGGTAATGTAGAGAGTCGTTTAACTACTCTTGACCGTGGCAGTGTTTGAACTTTTTGCCGCTACCACATGGACAAGCATCGTTTCGTCCGATTTGGTCAGACACTTTTACCGGACGTTTCTCTGTAGGTTCGCCGCTTGTCGAGATCTGACTTTCGTCAACAACCGCTTGACGTTCCTGGTTGCTCTCGATTTGTGCTCTCATCACATAGGTTGCCACTTCTTCCTGGATCGAAGCAATCATCTGATGGAACATTTCGAAGCCTTCGAACTGGTACTCACGCAGCGGATCTGTACCGCCGTAAGCACGAAGGTGGATACCTTGACGCAATTGATCCATCGCATCAATATGATCCATCCATTTGCTGTCTACTGCACGGAGTACAACCACTTTCTCGAATTCACGAACCATCTCTTCACCGATCCGCTCTTCACGCGCATTGTACTTGTTCTGAACTTTCTCAAACAGGTAGTCGATAATCTCTTCTGCTTCTTTGCCCCACAGATCATCTTTCGTTACTGAGCCTTCATCCAGCAATTTGCTGTTCATGTAGTCGGCAACTTCCTGCAGCTCCCAGTTTTCCGGAATATCGTCACTGCAATGAGCTTCCACAATACGTTCAATGGAAGGCTTGATCATATCCATAACGATCTGTTTGATATTCTCGGACTCAAGCACCTCACGGCGTTGTTTATATATAATTTCACGTTGTTGGTTCATGACATCATCATATTGGAGAACGACTTTACGTACGTCAAAGTTATTACCTTCAACCCGTTTTTGTGCCGACTCTACCGCACGGGTAATCATCCGGCTCTCAATCGGTTGGTCTTCTTCAAAACCAAGACGCTCCATCATGTTCAGTACATTGTCTGCACCGAAACGTCTCATCAGCTCATCACCAAGTGACAGGTAGAACTGTGTAGAACCAGGGTCACCCTGACGTCCTGCACGTCCACGCAGCTGGTTATCAATCCGGCGTGATTCATGACGCTCTGTACCGATGATATGAAGGCCGCCCACTTCAGCTACGCCTTCACCCAGGATAATATCCGTACCCCGTCCTGCCATGTTGGTAGCAATCGTAACCGCACCAGCCTGACCCGCACCTGAGATGATCTCCGCTTCTTCCGCATGATATTTGGCGTTCAATACCTGATGACGGACACCACGGCGTTTCAACATATCGGAAATACGCTCGGAGTTTTCGATAGAAACCGTACCAACCAGAACCGGTTGGTTCTTGCTGTGACGTGCCACAATTTCTTCCACAACCGCGTTGAACTTGCCATCGATGCTCTTGTACACCACATCAGCCATATCATCCCGTTTGTTTGGACGATTGGTTGGAATCTGCAATACTTCGAGACCATAGATTTTTTTGAACTCTTCTTCCTCGGTCTTCGCTGTACCCGTCATTCCCGCAAGCTTACGGTACATCCGGAAATAGTTCTGGAATGTAATTGTAGCAAGAGTCATGCTCTCGTTCTGTACTTCAATACCTTCTTTGGCTTCGATCGCTTGGTGCAATCCATCGCTATAACGACGTCCTGCCATCAGACGGCCTGTGAACTCATCGACGATCAGTACTTCTTCATCACTCACCACATAATCGACGTCACGACGCATGATTACATTGGCTTTCAATCCCTGTACGATGTGATGGTTCAGCGTAACATTGGCATGATCATACAAGTTTTCGATACCAAATGCTTTCTCTGCCTTCGCCACACCAGCTTCAGTCAGTGCTACGGATTTCACCTTGATGTCCACCGTAAAGTCTTCCTCTGGAACCAGACGCTTCACGAAACGGTCAGCTGCATAGTACAGATCTGTGGATTTCTGAGCTTGTCCGGAAATGATCAAAGGCGTACGTGCCTCATCGACCAAAATGGAGTCCACTTCATCAATGATACAGAAGAACAATGGACGTTGTACCATCTGCTCTTTGTATAACACCATGTTATCACGCAGATAGTCAAAACCAAATTCATTATTCGTTCCGTACGTAATATCACATGCATAAGCATGTTGTTTCAAAGCATGGTCCATACCGCTCAGGTTAACCCCAACCGTCATGCCCATGAATTCATAAATTTGTCCCATTTCCTGGCTATCCCGTTGAGCCAAATAATCATTGACCGTTACCACGTGTACACCTTTGGACATCAATGCATTCAGGTATACCGGGAGTGTTCCTACCAGTGTCTTACCTTCACCCGTCTTCATCTCTGAAATCCGGCCTTCATGCAAGGCAATGCCTCCGAGCATCTGTACGTCATAGTGACGTTTGCCCAGTACACGGCGAGATGCCTCACGTACGGTTGCAAATGCTTCAGGAAGAAGTTCATCTGTTGTTTCTCCCTTTTCAATGCGGGCACGGAATTCCTCCGTTTTGGATTTCAGTTGTTCATCAGACAGAGCCTGAAATTGTGGTTCCAGTTTATTGATCACATCGACTGTCTTCATCAGACGTTTAACATCACGTTCGTTCATGTCGCCGAAGATCTTTTTGACAAGTCCTAGCATGGTATACCCCTTTCGTGCAAAACAGAATAGACCCCCTGCTGCCGCCGCGCGACACCATCGGATGGATATGTATCCACTTGCCCGGGGGTGACAAACGATATAATTTGAGCTTACTGAAGGTTACACTCCATTACTCAGCTGGCAGAATGTCCTTCCGATCGCTGTTATCCCCCGATTTCTTTAACTCCATCTCAGAGGTAGAAATCTGGGGATAAAGGCGAACGCTTCGCTTCTACAGGTCATTTCTGCCCTCTTCGCTATCCGTGTAAAAATCAAATTCAAATTATTATGAAGAAATAATAATATAAATGAATCAACTCCAGGCTTGCCAAGGTTCCCTCATGAAGCTGATTCGGTATTCAACCGGACCCGGTTATTAGAAATAAGCCGAATACCGACCCTTATGAATCATGTTCATGGTGCTGTGCCTGTCATTGATTATGATTAGTGATCATTCGTTGACAATTCCTCATCAGGACAATGATTCTCTTTGTATAAATTGTAACAGTTTGTAAGGGTCGCCGCAACACGCCACGGCACACTTCTTTGAACTTCTGAAGCCTCTCCGATGGAGTTTAAGTGCAAAAAATCATAGTCGTTAGCGGAAGCCCTAAATTCTATCGTTTCATTTTCCAGTTGGATAAGGCATGTTAACGAATTTTGATGGTAAATTTGGATGAAAATCTCAATATAGAGAAAAAGAATACATCTTTAACGACTTCTCCGCAAGCACTGAAAATTTTTCATTCAATTTGCACGGATTTGTCTCATTCCTATTATCTATTAGACGCAGTAGCATGGGAAATAGTTTCACAATCTTGCTTCATCCACTTTTTCTAGCCCTAGTACGCACAAAAGAGCCCCATCCCATAAAGGATGGAGGCTCTTGTTAGTTCGAAATCCTATACAGGAGATAAGACCCCTGTCTTCATTCATTATCATTTAAAAAAATCATTTTTTCATTTCAATTCAATGGTTCAGTCACCAAACTAGTTTAGTATTTTAACTCAATCCATTAACCTTGTTCAATTAAACCGTATTTCCCATCGTTCCGTTTGTACACCACGCTGACTTCTTCATTCTCGATGTTCGAGAATACAAAGAAATTGTGGCCAACCATGTTCATTTGGAGAATAGCTTCTTCCACGTCCATCGGTTTCAACATAAACCGTTTGGTCCGTACCACTTCCAAGTCATCGTCTTCCGTATCCGCATCCAGTTCAGCAGTAGCTACTGTGCCTGTCGGATCTTCCACGAAGAAAGTTTTTAGGCCGCCTTCCTGGCGGAACTTACGGTTAATTTTCGTTTTGTGTTTACGGATCTGACGTTCCAGCTTGTCTACCACCGAGTCAATGGAAGCGTACATATCGTCGCTCTCATCCTCGGCACGGAGCACAAAGCCTTTCAAAGGGATCGTCACCTCTACCGTATGCAAGCCTCTCGTCGTGCTCAATGTAACAGCACCGTCAGAGTTAAGGGGTGCATCGAAATACTTCTCGAGTCTACTCAACTTTTTGTCGACATAATCCTTCAAAGCATCGGTAACCTCGATTTGTTGACCTCGAATACTTAAATTCATAGGGCACTCCTCCTTTTCCTTTGCCACTTCATTATAACACGAATGTAAGCGCCATGTAAAAACTCCCGGTGACCGAATAATGACATCTGTTCAAGCCACATCAGCCAACATAGGCTTACCGCCATATTTCGCGATATTTCTCCATTTTTAGGCATAATCATTCATTAACATGGATTATCTTATTAGGCGCTTGATGATGTAATTAACCGTTTCCGAGCTACTTCAATCTATTATGTAAAATGAACATGAACTATGACTTGAATTTATCAAATTCATTAGAATAATGTTCTTCGGCTGATTCTCAAATTTCGAATCTATTAGAACAAAAAAAGACCCCGGAAACACCGGAGTCTGATGCTAGCGATAATTCAATTGGTAACCATCTAACCATATATGTAGGTCGGATTGTCCGGATGATTATAATTTGATTACGTTAGCGGCTTGCGGTCCACGCGCGCCTTCGACGATGTCGAATTCTACGGATTGACCTTCTTCCAAAGTTTTGAATCCTTCGGATTGAATTGCGGAGAAATGTACGAATACGTCGCCGCCGTCTTCAGTTTCAATGAAACCGTAACCTTTTTCTGCGTTGAACCATTTTACTTTACCTTGCATGCACTAACATTCCCTTCGTCATCAAATGAAGTGAGGTTGTGTCAAAGACCCTTGCCCACAATTCAGATGATATCACCTAATCTTATCCATTGTCAATTGGTAAAGAAAATGTTTTATTGGTATAAAATACAAAAAAGAGGCATGCTCAGTTAAGTTGTAATACATATTTTTTCAGAGTTTCACGCCATACTTCATTACTCCTGTTAACCTCAGTGTAATCTTTAAAATGATTTAAATAATGTAAATCAGAGCAATACAGGTGAACCTCATCAATAATATCCAAAAGTTCTTCTTGCGAAGAGAATTTTTTATAAAAATTCTCCAAAGAAATGTATATCAACCAAAATGTCTTATCACATAGTTTTTTATACATTTTTTTTATGATCTCTTCATCCTTAAAAATTTCCATAGATTTCATGACTTCAAAGAAGCCACGATGTTGCTCCAAGCGACTCTCAATAGTTGCATATTGTGACACTTCTCCACGTTTTTTAATTATCTTGATATTCTCTGCTTCCATTTTTTCTGGTGCTCCTTCATTGATCAGTTTCAATGAAGTAGAGTAAACTGCTCCATATTGACACATTAGCAACTCCCAGCACATATGAGGATAATGCAAAGTAGCCTCATTCCCTAATGAATGAATTATTTCAATATTTTCAATTACTTTCTTTTCTACAAGTAAATCTTTATTGAAAATAATACCTGACATATAGTTTGAAGTTAGCATAAATTGATATAATGATTCTGTCCCCGGTGAGGTTGTAATTTCTTCAAACTCACTTTGGTTAGTTGTACTTGATTTAACTAAAGCGAGATTAGGCTCTGAGCGCAGAAATGATACCATTTTTTCCAATATATCCAAATCCACCGAATCTTCATCACTTAATAAAAGTATGAACCTTCCCGACGCTTCCTTACATACATTCACCAAATTCCCATAAAACCCTTCATTCGATTTAAGTTCAGAATATGTAACTCGGCTATCAGTACAGGCTTCTATTTCTTTGTAAAAACCCGCGGTAGTATTTTGAGATCCGTTATTAGAAACAACCACCTCTAGCTCATAGTCATATTTACTGCTCAGCAAATGAATTATGTTTTCTAATGCCCTATGCCCTCTATTGTATGAAGGTATACATATACTTAGCAAAATGTTCTCACGATTCTTATTTAGTGACATTCTCCGATTATTATGAATAAACTGAATATATTCCTGAGATTTTTGTATTTCAGTAGAGAAGCTTATTATGTTTCTGGGTATATAGTTTGTATGAAATTCAAAAAAACTCTTCATTTCTAGATAGGAAAAAAATAGGGTCAGGTTATTTAGCTTTGGATTGTAACCACCTTGTAGGGTTGCAAGGAATTTGTCTTCCTCCTCTATAAGAACAAAACACTCACGATGCTCTTTGACAACTGAAGACACTGCAGCTAATGAGTTTCCGATTTCAAACTTTTCGACATACAAATAAGAAGAAAATGAATCAAATTCATTTTTTTTATATGCTGAAGTTTTCGTTTGAAATAAAGTGAAATCGCCCATAATTTCTTTTGTTTTTTTGTTGTAAAAATAATATCTATTTTCGAATTCTGTAGGGATTAAATAGTACGATAAGTTAGTGAACTCTCTTCCATCCACTGTTTTTTTTAAAGCCTTTAAGTTCTCAATGTAATTCATTTCAAATTCAGGAATGTTGGGTTCAATAAACGCTTGCAGGATAAACGAATCTATTTCATCAGAATGTTCTATAGATTGTGCCAGTTTAAACATTGATACAGCCCGATGATACTCTCCTGATTCGAATAAGAACTCTCCAAAAAATTTATAAAAGAAGTGTTTATTTTCATTAGAATAGTGGTTGGGATTATTAGAAACATCCTCATATATTTCATAGAGTTTATTAACCGCTTGCTCCGCATTTCCTTCTTGAATAAACTGTACAAGTTTCTCCAACTCAAGATCATTCATATTGAACCTCATTTCTCATAATCCAAATTCAGTTTTCACATAATCTGCTGTTTCTCGAATCCCATCAGTAAATGCTGTTTCTTGGATACAACCGATATCTTGTTCCAATTCAGCAAGGTCGGTTGAGAGATGCATCACTTGGTTGGGAGCATAAGGAATTCCACCAAACTTTAGTGGCTGTAAAGGTGAAACCTCATCTCTCATTTGCTCTATGAAACTTTTTAAAGGACGGGTGTCTTTACTACCTATACAATAAACTTTTCCATCCAGTCCCTTTAAGGCTAAGTCATATAAAATTTTCGCAGCATCTTTGCTGTAAATAAAATTCCATATTTGCTCACCTTTAGTGAAAACGATATTTTCTTTTAACAACATTTTTCTAATAGTGTCAATAATCATTGTTTGGCTATCATCGTAAGGACCATAGACACTCAGCACTCGTGTCCAGACATGTTTAATCCCTAACTGATTACAAAGTATCCTACTTAGTTGTCCTGCACATAGCTTAGCCATACCGTAACTATTCTCAGGAAAAGTTGCGGTCTTGGAAGTAAGAGGATAAGATGACCTTCCGTATTCTGCTTGAGATCCAGCGCCAATAAACATCTGGCAACCAAAGTTTTTTGCTAAACGTACCGCGTCTAATGTGAAACTAATATTGCTGTTCTGTGTATCAACGTTATTACGTTCAGGACCCACGCTGTCATTCCACGCAAAATGATAAAAAACATCATAATGTCCCTGAATATTTGCTGTTGCATATTCAGCTAAATTAAGTTCAACTATTTTGATTAAATCACTTTTGGGGAGGTACTTAATGCCTGTAGATTCTTTACGACATATAGCAAGTACTTCCACGTTGTTCTCCAAGAACAATTGAATTAGGGCCATTCCAATAGAGCCAGTAGGTCCTGTAATTACAACCTTCATAATTAAAAACCCCTATAATGCTGTATTTTGTGATTAAAAGAATTTAACTAGAGAAATCAATTTCATCTACCAAATCGATCAACATAATCTCTTTAAGTACTTGTCGATCTAAATATGGAAACATGTCTTCTAATGGTCTGTTAACTACCAATTTAGGATATACTTCAGAGTTGCTTGACAACAAGACCTCCAAAAAAGCTGGCCCAGAGGTATCAAAAAACTCCTTCATTATCTCAATTTCGTCCATTGATGTAATTGAGAAGCTTGGTATATCATACGCTTGGAAGATGCGACCAAAGTCAGGATTCGGATTCACCGTAGACTGTTTCCGGCCATTCATATACAAGTCTTGGAATTGACGAACCATTCCAAGTGATTGATTATTGAATACAACTATTTTTACTGGTAAATCAAGACGCACAATTGTATCTAATTCTTGAATATTCAGTTGAATACCGCCGTCTCCTGCTATGACAAGGACTTCTTTTTGTGAGGATAGGGCAGCTCCGATAGCCGCAGGCAGTGCAAATCCCATGGCTCCCATCCCCCCTGAATTTAATAATCTCTGACCAGAAGAAAGCTTAAATGACTGGGAGGCCCACATTTGGTGTTGTCCAACGTCCAAACAAATTGTATTAATTTGACCTGCCTGTAAAGATAACTTCTCAATAAATTGATTTGGTTCTACCTCAACACCCTCAGAGACAAATGACAATGTAGGATATTTGCTTTTTTGATCATTAATAAAGCTCAGCCAGTAATCGAGAGGTTTTTTTCTGTAATTAGCTAGTTTGATATTCAGCTCGGTTAAAAACACTTTAATCGAAGCCGTAATAGCAATGTCCACATGTACTTTAGCATTTAGCTCGCATGCTTCAATATCTACGTGTATTTTGGTAGCTGCTCTAGCAAATGTGTCTGGACGAGTACCGGTTTGTCTACTATCCAATCTCGAACCCAGTATAATTAAAAGATCACAATTGGCCACGGCTAAGTTACTATATCTGTGCCCATAGGAACCAATCAAACCAAAGCTACGATTGTACTCTGTAGAAACAACATCTAGTCCCATTAGCGAACTAACAATTGGAATTCCTGTGAGACTCAGAAATTTTTCCAACTCTCCTTGAGCACCACCGCTTCGAACCCCTCCACCTGCTAACACGAGTGGTCTTTTTGAGAAACTTATCAAATCAATAATTTCATTGAGTTTTTCTTCTGCAATAGTCTTCGATGCTGTACCTTGCCTAAGAAGTTCATACTCTTCGCTATTAAAAAAACTTGGCAATTCCTCCGGTTCGATATCAGCGCGCTGAAGATTCATTGGGAGATCTATTAAAACAGGTCCTGGACGTCCATTTTGAGCAAAATAGGTGGCTTTTTCAAGCTCATATCTGATCATTTTTGGATCAGTAATTAGCACAGCATATTTAGTGAGGGATTTTACAACACTAACAATATCGGTTTCTTGAAAACCTACCTGCCGAAGCGGTCTATCGAATTTGTATTCATAGGTGTTAACCTGACCAGTGATAAATAAACAAGGAACGGAATCAAAGTAGCAACTACCTATTCCTGTAAGCAAGTTCAACGACCCTGGACCACTGGTTGCCATAGCAACTCCTAATTTGCCATTCACACGTGCATAAGCTTCGGCGGCAAATGCTGCCCCTTGTTCATGTCTCACTGAAATACATTCAATCTCAGGAGTTTTGGATATTGAATCAAGTAGGTGAACAATTGCCCCTCCAATAAACTCAAAAACATGAGAAACGCCTTGATCTTTTATGAAATGAACTACATAATCAGATAGTTTCAATTCCTTCCCCCCAAACTATGTTACTTGATGCTCTTCAATCTGACTCAAACAAAGATCAAGGAGAGTTTCTTTGTTAGGATCAGCCTTTGAAAAGGAAATAATTTGATCAATCGTCTTTTCCAGACACCATCTAGGCCTCCAACCTAACTCCTTTTTAGATTTAGAACAATCCAGTTTAAGATATGTCGCTTCATGTGGATGGTCACCAACAGAAATCTCGTATCCTTTGTTAGAATCACTCCATTTAGTGCACATCATTTGAACGATACATTCTACTGATTTTGCATCAGATTCATCTGGGCCAAAATTCCACGCTTCTGCATAATCCGATCCTTTTTCAAACAACTTTTCTAATAGCAGAAGGTAGCCACTCAAAGGTTCAAGAACATGTTGCCATGGTCTAATTGAATTAGGATTTCGAATTTGAACACTCTCGTCTGCCGATAAAGAACGAATACAATCAGGCACAAGACGATCCACGGCCCAATCTCCCCCACCTATGACATTACCTGCCCGTGCTGTTGCTACCGCTACCTTTCTACTTTCATTATTAAAAAAAGAATCGCGGTAAGCAGATGTCACCAGCTCTGAACATGCTTTGCTGCTAGAATAAGGATCATATCCACCAAGTGGCTCCGTTTCTCTGTAACCCCATACCCATTCCTTGTTGTCATAACACTTGTCTGTAGTTACATTTAAAACACATTTGACTGATTGACACTGTCTTACAGCTTCAAATACATTGACTGTCCCCATAACATTAGTCATATAGGTTTCAACTGGAGATTTATATGATTCCCTCACTAAAGGTTGGGCCGCCATATGTATAACAATTTCAGGTTGGGAGGTCTGCATAGCTTCACTTAGGGGATGATACTCTCTAATGTCCCCAATAACGCTTTTATAAATTAAATTCTCGACTTGGCAAATTTCAAACAAGCTAGGTTTCGTTACAGCCGATAATGAAAATCCGGTAACTTCTGCTCCCAGTGAGCTTAGCCATATACTTAACCAAGACCCTTTAAACCCTGTATGACCTGTTAAAAAAACTTTTTTCCCTTTCCAAAATTCCTTGTTCACCATTTAAATTCCACCTTCAATTTCCTTTCACTCCAAGGAGCATTCCCTTTCGTCCACAACTCTTCCAAGTAGTTCTTGTCTCTCAACGTATCCATAGGCTGCCAAAAACCAGAGTGCTTAAATGCTTGTAACTGATTATTCAAAGCTAAATTCTTTAATGGCTCTTCTTCAAAAATCGTCTGATCATCTTCAATATAATCAATAACTATCGGGTTCAAAATAAAGAACCCGCCATTGATCCATCCATTATCGCCTTTTGGCTTTTCCTTAAAACCAAGCACATTTGAATCCCCATCTAATTCCAACGATCCAAAACGACCATTGGGTTGAACCGTTGTAACTGTGGCTTGTTTCCCATGACTCTGATGATATTCAACGAGTTCCTTAATATTCACATCAGAAACTCCATCACCATAGGTAAGCATGAAGGGTTCATTATTTAGATACTCTTTTACTCGCTTCAGCCTCCCCCCCGTCATCGTCTCCAAGCCCGTATCAACCAATGTAACCTTCCATGGTTCAGCATGAATATGATGGATAACTTGTTGATTAGTAGTAAAATCAAAGGTGACATCCGACTCATGCAAAAAGTAGTGAGCAAAATACTCCTTAATTACATATCCTTTATAACCTAAACAGATAATAAAATCATTGAACCCATAGTGGGAATATAATTTCATAATGTGCCATAAAATTGGTTTACCCCCGATTTCAACCATAGGTTTAGGTTTGAGATGAGATTCTTCGCTAATTCGGGTGCCGTATCCCCCCGCCAAAATGACTACTTTCATACCTGATCCTCCGAATCTATTTTTTCTCAAGCACAAACCTTCGAATGGTCTCTATCATGTAATCTACCTTTTCTACTGTAAGTCCTGGATAGACTCCAACCAGAAATGTATCATGCATGATTTTATCTGTATTCGTTAGACCCCCACTAACTCGATAATTGACATGTTGAAATGCAGGCTGACGAGTTAGATTGCCTGCGAATAGCATACGAGTCTGAATACGATGAGCTTCTAGATAAGCTACAATTTCATTTTTTGTAAACTTCACTCCATCGCGTAACGTTAAAATAAACCCAAACCAACTGGGGTCCGAATCCCTCGTAGCTCTTGGTAGAATAAAAAACTCCTCTAAATCCTTAAGCCCCTCTAAAAGACGACTAAAATTATGTCTGCGGGCTTGAGTAAAACTTGGTACCTTTTTCAACTGCTCTACTCCAATAGCTGCCTGCATCTCAGTTACTCGAAGATTGTAACCAATATGCGAATATGTGTATTTATGATCATATCCAAACGGTAACGAGCCTAGTTCCCAACCAAAGCGTTTATTGCAGGTATTGTCGCAGCCAGAAGGGCACCAGCAATCTCTTCCCCAATCCCTGAACGACTCAAGAATGGACTTTAAAAGTGCATTGTTTGTATAGACCGCTCCACCTTCCCCCATCGTCATATGATGGGGCGGGTAAAAACTGGATGTGCCAATATGTCCAAAAGTTCCCGTTAATTGACCTTTAAAAGTTGACCCAAGGGCATCACAGTTATCTTCAACAACCCATAAATTATACTTAGAGGCAATTTCTATAACTTGGTCGATCTCGAATGGATTCCCCATCGTATGAGCTATCATAATTGCTTTGGTTTTGGGAGTAATAGCGGCCTCAATCCGGTCAACCAAAATGTTATACGTTCCTAAATCCACATCTATAAATACAGGAATAGCACCATTCTGAACAATAGGTGTTACTGTTGTTGGGAATCCTGCCGCAACTGTAATCACCTCATCTCCAGGCTTGATCTGACGATCTTTCAATTTAGGCGAACTAAGGGCAGAAAAAGCTAAAAGGTTAGCAGAAGAGCCAGAGTTGGTCAAAAGAGCATATCTCACTCCAAGAAAATTAGCATACTCTTGCTCAAACTGCTTATTGTATCGGCCAGCAGTTAACCAAAAGTCCAGTGAAGAGTCAACTAGACTCCTCATTTCTTTTTCATCGTAAACACGTCCGCCATATGAAACTGAGGATACTTTTGGAATGAAATCTCTATCCTTGTCTGCATGGAACAAATCGTAATAGTTTTCTACTTTTGAGAGTATTTCAAGTCGGGATATTTTTTCGAGATAGAATTTATCAACTTCACCAATTGTCACAAGATTATCAGGCTCTATTGTGTCTTTATTACAAATATCTAAATATACTGTTTGCTCAAATACTGACAAAGTCATTTCAATATTATACTTTTCGTCGTAGCTATATGGGGCATCGAACGCAACAATATAGATTTCGACTTTATCTTCATTGACTTTATTAGCAACCACACCATAGATTCCAGTTTCCTTTATACGAATGATACTTCCTGTGATCATTTGCACACTCCTTAAACCCTATAAATTCACCAAATTTTCTTATATAGAAAAAGTTAAACACTATATCAATTCCAAGGTTTAACAATGGATAGTTATGATTCTTCAACTATTATGTTATTATTTAGTGCATGTCCAAAAAATTCTTTATCCGCTCAATTACGATATCCTGAACTTCTTGACTCATCTTTGTGTCAGACGGGAGACAAATACCCTTATGGAAAATATCAGAACTTACATCCTCGTCATGGGCAAAGTAATCATAATCAGAAAAAACAGGTTGTAAATGCATGGGCTTCCAGGCAGGTCTGGACTCAATATTATGCTCATCCAAATATTCAATTAATTTCGTGCTTAACGATAATTCTTGCAATGGGTCGAGCAACATCACAGTTAACCATTTTGTTGAATTTCCATAATCACATTCTGGCAAAAAGTCACACGAATATTTAGAAGAGAGCATTTGAGAATATCGATTAAATATCTTTCTCTTTTGGACTATTCGTTCATTTAGCACTTCCAACTGTGCTCTTCCAATACCAGCTAATACGTTGCTCAGTCTGTAGTTATATCCGATTTGGCTATGTTGGTAGTGTAAGGCTTTATCTCTGGCCTGACTCGCTAAAAATCTAGCTTTACTAAGACTCTGAATATCATCAGAAACCAACATTCCTCCGCCTGAAGTTGTTATTATTTTATTGCCATTAAACGAATAAACACCGAATTTTCCAATAGTGCCACTCATTTTCCCTTTATACGTTGCACCTAAAGATTCCGCTGCATCCTCAATAATAGGTACTTCATATTCAGCACATATTTGTTCAATTGGGTCATAATCTGCACTTTGACCATATAAATTCACTACAATAACTGCTTTGGGTTTCTTTCCTTTAGCTGAGTACTCCTTCATTGCGCGTTCTAAAGCAATCGGTGACATATTCCAACTTGCAGGCTCTGAATCGATAAAAACCGGAGTAGCTTTCTGATATAAAATCGGATTGGCACTGGCAGCAAAAGTCAAAGAAGAACAAAAGACTATATCATCCGCCTGCACATTAAGCAGTAGTAACGATAGATGAATAGCAGCTGTTCCTGAACTTAATGCAACAGCCCCTGCGCTCCCAACGTAGGCAGCCAAATCTTTTTCAAAAGCATCGACATTAGGCCCTAGAGGAGCAATCCAATTCGTTGAAAAAGCCTCTTTAATATATTCCTGTTCCTTACCACTCATATGTGGCGAGGCTAATAAAATGCGATCATGCTTCACCATCCACTCGCCCCTTAATTCGAAATTTTGATTACTTTAGCTGGACAGCCCACCGCTGTAGCACCGTCGGGAATGTTACGAATTACACAAGCACCAGCACCAATTCTTGTCTCTTTTCCAACCTTAATTTCCGGTATCAATGAAGCTCCTATTCCAATATGGGTATAAGCTCCAATCTCGACCTGCCCGGCTAAATGTACACCTGGTGAAAGATGGACATAATCTTTTATATTACAATCATGATCCACTGTTGTTCCTGTATTGATAATTACATGTCTTCCTACAACAACATCTGCGTTTACTACAGAGTTTGCCATAATTACTGTTCCTTCTCCTACACAAGCGTCCGGACTAATCACAGCACTTGAATGCACTGCCTTTCCAAAACGAACGCCCCTCTGCTCAAAGTAAGTAGCAATTCTTCCTCTCGTAGCATTATCACCTATGGCTACTATAAATAAGGAATTACTGTATTTCCTGACAATCTGCTCAAGATGATCCATACCACCAAGAAACGGAACTCCTCTCCACTCAGCTTCAGACCATCGATCATCCATGACCCCCAAGACATCCTCACCAATGGATCTTAGATTATCTAACACAACTTTCCCATGCCCACCTGTTCCAAAGATAATATATCCCAACGTAGAGCCCCCGCCCTGTCCTATAAAGACTATTAAATGAGAACTATGTGATCAGTATGTTATTATTTTTTGAATCATATAATCACTTTTACTTATGCCTTTTAGTACTTCTACAATAAGTTGACTGGTATTTTCTTTAGCGTAAACATTAGGAGTTAATGAAACTTTCTGTTTAAACTCAGAAGAAGTTACTAGGTCTAATGCATTTTCAAGTGCTTTATCACTCTCAATAATATCTATTACATTCGATGAACGCTCTCTTCGACTTTGACGAGAACCAATATTTATAACTGGAACATGAAAAGAAGCGGCTTCAATAATTCCTGAAGATGAGTTCCCTACTAAGACTGTAGCATTCTGTAAAACCGACAAATATTCTATCGGATCAAAATTAGTAACTAATTGAATACTATCCGTTTCATAGTACCGTTTATAAATCTCTACTAATGAATCTGATCCTGCATCTGAGTTTGGTTGTATGCATATAATATCAAACTCACTTCTCACCATAACATTCAACATTTTTTCTAACATTTTTAGATCAGCAGTCTTTGTCGTAACAGGGTGATAAGCAAATAAAATATATCCTTTAGTTTTAATATTAATATTGTATTTATGAAAAGTTTCCTTATGGCTCGGAAGAGCAGTGTTCATTATCGTTTCCAATCTTGGAGCACCAACAACATGAATTCTCCATGAATCTTCGCCTAATCTCTGTAATCTTTCTTGACTTTGTATAGTTGCCACAAGATGAATATGAGCCAATTTGCTTATCGCATGACGAACTGATTCATCTATTGTTCCAGTAACCTCTCCCCCGTGTATGTGTACCAGAGGGATATTCATATGTGAAGTAACTATTGCTGCTGCTAACATTTCCCCTCGATCGCCCAACACAATTACCGTATCAGGTTGAATGGATTCTATAGCCTGTGTCATGCCTAATATAGCCAGCCCTATTGAACGAGACATATTACCATGTGTCGATCCTTGTAAAAGACAATCCACTTGGGCAGATACTTGGAATCCATCTTTTTTTATCAATTCAACAGTATTCCCAAACTTTGGGGACAAATGCATTCCTGTTACAAGAAGATGCAGTTCTAATGTCTCTTCTCTTTCTATTGCTTTTAAAATAGGATAATATATTCCATAATCAGCACGCGTACCCGTAACAACAACTATTTTTTTCATTCAAAGTCTTCCCTTGACAAAAGTTGATCCTGTTCGACATCTCTTACAAGCGTTCTGCCTACAAAATCGAAATAATATTTGGGAGGAATACCTGTTCCAGGTCGCTTGATA
Organism: Paenibacillus sp. E222; assembly: GCF_013401555.1. Taxonomy (NCBI): domain Bacteria; kingdom Bacillati; phylum Bacillota; class Bacilli; order Caryophanales; family Paenibacillaceae; genus Paenibacillus; species Paenibacillus sp. E222. The sequence goes on along the minus strand of NZ_CP058552.1, from coordinate 2,002,244 downwards.
ACTAAATCATGTTCTTGCATTTGTTCTCCAACTTTCATACTTCGTCCAGCAACCAGGCTCTTTCTAGCAACAGACCTTGTGGTCTGTTCTGAAGGCATACAGCGCTTAACACCATCGCCCATTGATTGTTCAACTTTACGAATTGCCTTTACAAGAGCTGAAAATTCGTCTGGCTCTAGAGACGCCTTATGATCTGGACCAGGAAGGGAACGATCAAGAGTGAAGTGTTTCTCAATAATCCTCGCACCTACTGCAACAGCAGCAATAGATACCTCAATTCCCGTAGTATGATCTGAATAACCAATAACTTTTTTGAATTCAGATGCCATAGTATGGATTGCATGGAGATTCACGTCCTCGACTGGAGCAGGGTAATCCGAAGTACAGTGAAGCAGAGAAACATCACTTTTAGTAATAACCTCCAACGACTCTCTGATTTCGTTCAAATCCGCCATTCCCGTTGAAAGAATAATCGGACGTCCATATTGATCAACCTTTTGTAGAAAAGGGTGGTTATTCATATCTCCAGAGCTTATCTTAAATGCATTAACTTGGATCGAATTTAGAAAATCTGCACTTTCCTCATCAAATGGAGTGGATAAAAAATCGATTTCTTTCTTGTCGCAATACTGCTTAATCTTTATAAAATCGGAATAGCTTAGCTCAAGTTGCTGTAACATTTCCAGTTGACTTCCGTAATCACCTGTATTTTCAGCCTGATATTCTGCTTTTTGAGCATGCCTAGTTACTAGCTTCTTGCTATTAAATGTTTGAAACTTCACTGCATCTGCTCCACATAAGAAAGCTTGGTCTACACATTGGAGCGCTCGATCTAATGATCCATTATGATTAACCCCTACTTCAGCAATAATGTAAACAGCGCTCCCACTAATTTTCGATTGAAACTTGCTCATTTGTCTTATATCCCCCCTCATCCTAATTCCCGGCTATTTCGAGTTTTGTATAAGAAATTCAGCCCATCTTAAATCCAATTCGTTATCTATATCAACAGATCGTTCTTGTGGCATTAGATATCCATAATTATTTGATCCAGTCATCGTATTGTGAATCATTAACAAATCTCTTTTAACAATATAAATTGCTCCGTTCAAGATATACATTTCAGACAAGTCTTGTCTCCTAAGATTATCGGCCTGCTCCTTTAAATAAGGTTCAAGCTTCCCACAAGTCCACTCTCTTAGTAAATAAGGATGAGTATCAGATACAGTAATGCTTTGTAGTGAATCTCCTTCATTATTTATAAATATTTGATAAGCTTCATCAATATCATGAGCATTCCGCAATGGAGAAGTTGGCTGAAGCAACACAATATGCTCAAAGGAGGTGTTCTCCTCCTGTTCATAATAAAGGACGGCATGCTTTAGAACATCAATACTGGCAGCTTGGTCTGTTGCCAATTCAACAGGACGGATAAAAGGTACTTCAGCACCAGCCGACTTAGCAACACGGGCTATTTCTTCACTATCCGTAGAGACAACTACCTCATCAATATAATGACTGTTCAGAGCCGCTTCAATCGTGTAATTAATTAACGGTTTAAGATTCAACAATCTTATATTTTTATGAAGCAAGCCCTTAGATCCGCCTCTAGCAGGGATTACAGCCAAACATTTCGATTTCTTCATATCAACACCTTCGAGAAGCCTAATCCGTTAGCATCAATCAGGTCCCTAATCTCTGATGTATGCATTCGTCTCGCTGTTCTCGAGGAATATTCCTGATGTATGGCTTTTTTAAATCCAGTGTAATCATATTCTTGTGTATTAAATACGGAGGGAATGATATACATTTGCTCGTTTTCCTGAGCCCTCTCTGATTCTTCAAGTGTCATAAGTTCCTCATATAATTTCTCTCCAGGACGAATCCCCGTTTCAATGACTTCACCTAAGAAACTTCTGCCCTCAGACTGTTCATAAGAATCAATAAGACACTTGGCCAAATCTGTAATTTTGAGGATCGGCATTTTCAGGACAAACACCTCTCCGCCTTGAGAATATTTTGCTGCATCAATTACCAATTGAGCCGCCTGTGGAATTGACATCATAAAGCGTGTCATCTCCGAATGTGTAACCGTTACAGGTTTCCCCTCTGCAATTTGATTTCTAAACAGCGGAATTACTGATCCTCTTGAACCCATTACATTACCAAACCTTACACATGCAAATATTGTGCGTTTGCTACCTTTATAAAAGCCAGCAGCTGAAATCAACTTCTCAGAAAGCAGTTTTGTGGCACCCATTGTATTGGTTGGATTGACAACCTTATCCGTGCTTATGGCTATAACTTTCTCAACATTGTGCTCAATGGCTGTCTCAATAACATTCTGTACACCAATAACATTGGTCTTTACCGCTTCCATGGGATTATATTCGCATGCAGGGACATGTTTTAAAGCTGCTGCATGAAAAATAACATCCACATCCTCCATAGCATATCCAAGTCTCTGTTTATCTCTTATATCCCCTATTAAATACCTGATATTATCATATTCTTTGAGTTCTTGTTGCAACTCAAATTGCTTACTTTCGTCGCGACTGAATATGCGAATCGCTTTCGGCTGATAAGTTAATAAGTTTCTTACTATTTCACTTCCTATAGACCCTGTGCCTCCAGTGACCATCACAACTTTACCCGTGAACATACATAACCTCCGGTTCAATAAGATGTTTTATATATTGCATTAAGCTATGAACCTAGGCATCCATTATACTATGAATACTATTTATTCTCCTTGCACTTTCCAGTAATAACTCTTCCAAGTGAGGGAGTTTTTTTTCTATCTCATCTAACATCTCACCGATATATTCCTTTACATACCCTGCTTTGATGATAATGTTCTGTTCAACAACAATTGAAGGTAACATCCGATCAAAACGTGCAATCTGAAGGGGAATCAAGGATTCAAAAATTGGTGCAAACCACTCTCTATTGACTATCTCTCCCCATTTTTGTTCTATATCAAATATCACATTATGACATTTTAATGGCTTATTTCTGCTAAGTTCTTCAATAATTAATAGCAATTTACGAATCGATCTAATCTCTGGAGATAATTGGTTAACATCGTTGATAACCAACTCAATTTTAGCCTTTACATTGGCATACCGCTCGTGACTTATTACTATAGGATGATCTTTTATCCAATTCTCTAATATATTTGGATCTACCAATTCTCCATTATCGAGGCCTGCATATATTTCTTCTATAGGTCTAAATGGGGCACCTTCAATAACAGCTCCAAGACGGGAAGAGTTGTCGAATTTAATATGATCGAAATGCTTAATTAATCCCTCAATAGATTCTTTCATAGATATAAAACTTGCATCTGTCGAATTCATTCCTCCCTTTACATTTTCAACTTGTTTCATCGCTTTTTGTAACATTTCCGCTTTAGTTTCCTCAGAAAAATGATCGACCCCTACGCTATACACTTTCTGTTCTGGATAAGATAGATCCTGACCTGCTAAAACAATATGTGATGCTCCCAAAAAATTGCGGTTTGAATCGCGGTTCCAGCTACAGTGGGTGTCGGCCGCATTAAGATGTCGCTCTTAGTTTTTTGGAGGAAATATTGAGAAATTTGGTCATTCTCCATGATACTGTATACTTTATTTTTTCCTTTTCGTTCAGAGATTCCATAATAGGATGATGAAGTGAACAACAATGTTGACTGAAGGGTACTATCATTAGCAAAAATTTTATTATTCACTTCATGACCATCCATAATAACACATAGATGAGGCTTGATTCCGTGTTTAACAAGGGCCTGTACACTTGAACCAGCGGCAATAATTAAAGCATGTTTTGACATTTTTTTAATCCAATCAATATCCTCAGTCAGAGAAGGACCCGATGATACAATTATCGCCGTGAACCCTTCAAATGTTCCAAACATTTCTTCGATAGAATGCGTGGTCAAGGACTCGTGTAAATGATAAAGATAGTTTTGGGTCCATTCATTTCTAAATCGATTTTCGATTAACTTATTTGAATGAAAATCATTTTTATAAGCTATAAAATCTTTTCTCACCTCTTGAAGCAATTCAATATGCTCTTCCAGGAAAGTACGCAGTCCAATAAAGGCTAAGCTTTCCTGCATATAACTACATAGTAATTGAAATAACATCCTAAGTTGATGATCACCAACAGAAATCCAATAAAGATTGGGATGACTTAATAACAAGCTAATATCATATTCACTTATGACTCTTTTAAAAGAATCTATATCAGATTCATAGATAAACAGCCATCGATCTGGAAATTCTTCCAGGAGATCTGCGATGCTTAATCCCAGTCCAAAACCATATACAAATATGATTTTAGAATCTCCTATAATTTCGTTAACGGCTTGTAACCACTCAGCGTCCTTTTCAAGAAGCTCATACATAATGTGATCTTGCTTCATATTTAATGGATTGGAAAATTCATATTTTTCTACTATATGGGGGAATCTTTGCTTCAAAACTTCAAAGTTTTCTTTAATCATAGCTCATCCACCAATCTCAATTTTCTTCTTTATTTCTATTATTATCGGTCTATCTTTGACAATAATGAAGCCAAATAGAAAAAGCATCGGCCTTTAACCGACGCTTTGTTACAACTATTTTCGATAGTCAATAAATAGGCTATCCGAAGAATAGGACTGCTGGTATGCATTTTGTTGCGAACGAATGTTCTCTCGTTTCTCCAGCCATGCTGCTGCTTCATTTTTAATCGCTAGCATTCGTTCAACAATCACTCTCTCTCCAATAAGCAACTGCTTGATTTCAGCTTTCATGTCATCTGTTAATAACGATCTATAGGAACCTATCTCGTTAACAATGGACTCTCTTTGTTCACTGTAATTAAGCAATTGCTCTTCATCCAATTCAGATAAATTTACAATAGTATGATTGGATAAAAGACTATACTTATTTACTAGATGTCGTAGCTTTTCTATATCGGTCATAAAGCAAAACCTGTACCTAAGGATTTACTTGCCTCTACCCAAGCTTCTCTTAATTCCTTTAAGTGTTCTAATACTTCTTTTGCAGGAACAACATTTTTATTTATATTAGATTCAATCAAACGATGTAACATATATTCATATATGGCAACTAGATTATTAGCTAAGGGGTATTCAAAATTCAAGGATGAAATTAATTCATGTACGATGGCTTGAGCTTTACACAAATTTCGGTTTGCTAGCTCATAATCTTTTTGCTCTATCCCCTCAATACCTGCTTGGACGAATCGAATTGCTCCATCGTATAACATAATTAGCAGTTTGGGTTTGGAAGCAGTCTGAGTTTGAGTTTGTTGATATTTCTGGTACGGAGAATTAATCAATTTACTGTCCTCCTCACATAAAACTGGACAAATTAGAAGATGTATTATTATATCTATTAATAGCAGTTTCCATAGATGTAAATTTTTTGTAGTAATTCGTTTCTTTCATATTTAATTTTGACGTGAGGTCACCTATACGAATGTCAAGCAACCGTAATGATTCTCCCATAACGCTACTTGCATTAAATGAAGCAGTAATTTCTGTGCTAACTTTAGAGGTTCCCGCTGTGTTTGCCAAACTATCTAAAGTTTTATTTGATATTTTACGTAATCTAGAGAATATACCATCTGAGGAATCATATTCATTATTTAAGTAAGAGGAAGAATAGTTTTTACCCAAGTAATCACTAACAATATCTGGATTTTCCTCCAGAGACGCTCTTAACTTATCGGTATCTAAAATCAATTTCCCTTTTGTTTCATAGGTGCCTGTAGTAATCCCAATATGAGTCATGTTAAGTTCGTTTGTTGTCTTGGTTCCATTTTCTAATGTAATAGTTTTATCAAGCTTGACTGTCTGTACAAGGGCAGTTCTCATTTGTGAGATAGCGCCTTCCAAAATACTGTCACGCTTCAGCATTCCGCTTTTAGCTTTTTGTTCCCAAAGTTTAATCTCATCATCTGACATATCTTTTTTCTGTTCGCTTGTTAGCGGAGTATATTTTGAATTACGCTCTTCGTTAACTTTACCATTCAAGAAAGAAGAAAGTTCGTTATAAGAATCAACAAAATTTTGAACTGTTTCTATGATTTTATCAATATCCTTTGTTACACCAACCTGTGTAGTTGCACCATTACTTAATGCATTAAGGGTGATGTCAACCCCATTCATATTAAACGTATTTGATGCTTTAGTTACTTCAAGCCCATTGATCTTAACTTTTGCATCATCCCCACCAGCAAGTTGGTTGTTCAGCTTCAATGCTGTAAAAATACTCCCGTTTATCGTTATATTATTGGAACTCAAACCTGTATCTCTACTAGTAATTGACATATTGCCTGTTGCTGAATCATAGATTGCTGTTACACCTGTCTTTGTATTAGTGTTGATTTTTCTCACAAAAGAATCCAGAGTTTCTGTTGCACCATCAATTTCGATATCAACTCCATTAACTTGAACAGTTGATGTCCCACTTGTTGCAACTCCTGAACCGGTAATATCCGACAATAGAACTTTACCCCAATTGCTCTCTGAACCACCTTTAGTCGGTGCAGATGAGGATTTAGTAGAAGCCGCCTTAGCAAGTAGAAGAACTTCTATTTCCATATTACCGGCCGCTGTAGCAGATGCTTTGGCGGTTACTGCACTTGTATTCCCACTAATGTTAACTTTTTGAGCGTTAAGTGCACCCAATTTACTAAATGTATCGTTTATTTTGGTTTGTGCGAAAGTGACTAGCTTCACACTTGATTCACGATAACCTTCCCGTTTCCACTCCATCAGTTGCTTATTCTGATTAAGTTTGTTTAGCGGTTGACTTTCAGCGGTCATCAGTTTTTTCACTAATGCGTCGATATCCATTCCAGATGCCATTCCTGATATTCTTGTTACAGCCACTCGAATAACCTCCTTATTTAAGCTTTTTGATCTACAAGCAGACCAACAAATTCCATCATTTTAGCAGCTACATCTAAAATTTTTTCGGGAGGAACTTCCCTAATCAATTCACCTGTCTCCTTATTTAAAACCTTAATCATGATAGCATGTGTATCTTTATGAACAGAGAACTCCAAGAATCTTTGTGGTCCTTGAATTGCTTCAATAGCTTTATTAAGTTCCTCGATTGCCTTCTCTTGATCTTCAACTCTGCCGTTTGAAATACTCATACTTGATGAGAGGGCAACCTTATTCTCTATTATCTCTCTGCTTTTTGTTTCCGATGTTGGAGAAACAGACACCTGTGGTAATCCATGAGGAAGCGGTCCTGTAGACTTAACTGGCTCCATTGAAACCTCCATAATTTTGTAGTATTTGTATGATAACAAAAAGGATTCATTAACGTATATATCGGCGAAAGGTATAGATTCTTGAATGGCAAATTAAAAATAAAAAAAGCTCTGTATAAGAATACAGAGCTTTATACAAAAATTTGAAATTAACGAAGCAAGGACAGAACGCCTTGTGGAGCAGAGTTTGCTTGGGAAAGCATAGATTGGGAAGCTTGAAGCAAGATGTTATTTTTAGACAAAGTAACCATCTCTTTAGCCATGTCTGTATCACGGATACGTGACTCGGATGCAGTCAAGTTCTCAATAGTTGTGCCCAAGTTGTTGGAAGTATATTCCAGACGGTTTTGAACAGCACCGATTTTAGCACGTTGCTTAGCAACGGATTCAATCGCTTTTGTAGCGCTCGCAAGGGTAACACCAGATGTCATAGCTTTGAAATCTGTATTAGCGATACCACTGATCGAAATTTTGAAGCTATCATCATCAGCTTGAATTTTAATGCTTGAAGTAATTTTGATTCCATTGAATTTTGTATTCGAAGTGATTGCATCAATTTGTGCACCCAATTGACCAAGTTCCATTTTGATATTGGATTTATCACTTGCTTGGTATGTTTCATTGCTGCTTTGTACCAACAATTCTTTCATACGAGTCAGCATCGAAGATACTTCGTTCATTGCACCCTCAGCTGTTTGTGCGAACGAAATTCCGTCTTGAACGTTACGTTGAGCTTGCTCCAAACCACGGATTTGACCGCGCATTTTCTCAGAGATGGAGAGACCTGCAGCATCGTCTGCAGCACGGTTGATACGCAGACCGGAAGATAGTTTCTCCATGTTTTTGCTTGCATTAGCGTTGTTCAGACCCATATTACGGTGTGTATTTAATGCTGGTAAGTTGTGATTGATAATCATTGTTTATTTCCTCCCTGAAATGGTTATATGCCCACATCCATGTGGTATTAGCGTCTTCACAGGTCGGCCGCCCTGAAGATTACCGCCTTAATATATATATCGACGACATGACATAATTTGTTTATAGCCATCTCAATTTTTTTTCTGTTTTTTTAACATCGTTCAAGGGAGGCTCTTTTTTTAACGTTATTTAGTTAGCCCCCCCAAGTCTTTTATCGTTTTTTGCAATATATCCAGATTCATAGCCGCATTTTGATTGTTTTGCTCAATCGCGTCGAGAACTTCCTTACGATAGATATCAATATCCCTTGGGGCTGTTATACCAAGTTTCACATTCTCACCTTCTACAGATAGCACTGTCAATACGATATCATCTGAAATGACAATAGATTCCCCTTTTTTGCGAGTAAGTACCAACATCAGATACCACCGTCCTTATTGAGAAAATCTTCATTTCTCCATAATGCGTGTTTTGTTTTGTATGATGTATTTTGCAGTACAATTTGCTTGCCCATTTTTTTGTGTGTATTAAACACAACGGGAGCCAATAAGTTAGCTGTTGCATGTCGAATCTCTTCATGCAACGTGACTATGCATCGAACCTGTACATCACTTGGATCGGTTACAGCGAGATCTTCTACACTTTCAGGAGAAAGTTCGAACTCATATTCCGGGTCAAAGTCAAATGGATTTACAGTCACAAAGGCCACTGAATGTTCTTCAACTGCACTAAACAAGCTAAATACTTCATCATGTTGCTGCAACTCAAATGATTTCAGTTCTTCAAAACCTAGGATTCCTTTCGGGAAAATGTATGTTTCTTTCACCAATTGCTCCTGTGGAGTCTCCGTTCTGTTATGTTGACTCATTATGTTCATCCTCCCCCAAATTCGTAAAAAAAGCTACGGACTACTTACTGTCCATAGCTTACAGTCTATACTGGATTAAAATCAAATGGTTACCTCATAAAGTCCATCAGCGATGGTTGCATGATTTGAGCAGAAGACTTCAGCGCCGCTTCATAGATCGTCTGCGCGGAAGTAGCCTGAATCATAAGACTAGCCACATCGGCATCCTCTGTCTTGGATTGAAGAGTTGTAAAATTCAAATCTTGATCCTGCAAACGATTTTGCACTAATTCAATCCGATTAGTTCGCGCACCAACTTCAGATAGACACGCTTGCATTTTGGTTGAACGGGATTCAATGTTCTGTAGTTGTTGCTGTACCCCTGCCTGATTCCCACTATTTAGCGCAGTTGAAAGATCATCAATAATTTTAAAGACATTATCGGTCTCGCCTTTATTACCAAAAAATTCTGAACCTGAAGTATTAATTTGAAAAGTAACCTGCTCACTAATAGAATACAGCACTCCTTGTGTATCTGTCTCTACATCCGCATAATCTGTCACAGTACCCGTTAATTCATAAGGGGCTTTGTCATACGTTTGACCATTGAAGATAAACTTTCCACGAATCTGCGTATTACCTATATCCACAAGGTGTTTCTTCAATTGTTCTACTTCAAGGTTAACAGCTTCAAGATCTGAGTCAGACAACGTTCCATTAGATCCTTGGACTGCCAGTTCCTTCAACCTTTTCATTACATCATTAGCTTGCTGCATATTTGAATCCGTCGCATCCAGCCAACTTACCGCTGCATCCGTATTAGATTGGTACTGCTCATTCGCCGCCAACTCTGCACGGTAACGGAGCGCGTAAGTCACACCAACAGGATCATCGGATGGTTTATTGATTTTGCGCCCTGTGGAAATCTGGTTGGACATGTTATCCATACGGTTCAGGTTGCGGTTCAGGTTGCTAAGCATCTGAGTGCTCATCATTCCTGAGGTTACGCGAATAGCCATTATTGGTTACCCCTCTCTACGTCTTAGCGACCGACTACACCGGTGCTGTTAATGAGTTTGTTCAGCAGTTCATCGTAAGCAGTCATAAAACGAGCAGCTGCACTATACGCGTGCTGAAACTTGATCAAGTTACTCATTTCTTCATCTAGCGATACTCCACTTACCGATTGACGATTCAAGTCGACCTGTTCAGTGAGGAGTTGAGCATTTTGTGCTTGACGGTTAGCTTCTTGGGTCTGTACACCAAGTTGTCCTACAATTGCGCCGAAAAAGTCATCTACCGTGGTTGGTTTGGACAATGCCGATCCAAAATCAAATTTCGCATCTTTTAAGCCAGCTAAAGCCAGCGCCAGGCTATTATTCCCCAGTACTACACTCTCACTTGTACCTGTTCCGGTCGTACGCATCGAAGTTGCGATGTTATTCGGATCATTTTGGATATCTTTACTTAATGTAATATTTCCAGCCGTGATCGTTCCTGAACCGTCTTTGGTTGTAAAAAAGTCCCCGCCCGCAGTTGGTGTACTCCCACTAAGCGTATAACCCAGTTTATGAAGCCCATTAATCCCTTGAACCGTCACTTTCAGATCAGAAGTTATCGTTCTGTTGTTGTTGGCATTGGAATACGTAACATTGTTCAGGACTGTGCCTTCTGGCAAAACCGATCCCGCTGGAATTGTAATCTCAATATCCCCGGTTGCGAGCGTATTCGCCAGTTGATTGATTTGATTACGATAGTCTGCTACATATTGATCACGAGAATGGATCATTCCGTAGACTTCGCCACCAGTTAAAGTCCCCGCTTGATAGGCATTCTCTAAAATATCAGCCGTGACAGGAACCACCGCAGCTCCAGTGACTGCTACTTGGCCTGCAATCGTTACCTGGTAGCCACTATCCAGTTCTGTTATCTGAACGCCTGCAATCTTGGAGAGCTGGTCTACGGCGTAATCACGTTGGTCACGCAAATCATTGGCATTGTCTCCGAGTTGCTCCACTTTTACGATGTTGTTGTTCAGATCCGCTATGGACTGCAAATATGAGTTGATCTCAGTGGTTTTTAACGAAACGTTATTGGTCAAATCACTAGTCAGTGCATCCAATTGGAGACTGATTTGATTTAAACCATCTGTTAACGCCAAAGTTGTCTCTTTCACAATTTTGCGGTTTGTAACATCCTGTGGATCTTGACTAAGATCGGACCAAGAGTTCCAGAAGTTATTCAGCACTGTGCGAATACCCGTATCCGAAGGCTCATTCATGATGGTTTCAAGCTTTTCAAGTGTACTATTACGAATGGTCCATCCTCCAAGAGAGGTATTCTCATTGCGGAATTGGCCATCCAAAAAAGATTCACGAACACGCATAATTGAGTTAAACTCCACACCCGTTCCAAGCTGACCTGGTGCTGTTGTACGGTAAAATGCCACTGCATCAATTGGATCTGCTGCCGTCATGTTGACAACTTGTCGTGAATAACCTGGTGTATTCGCATTGGCAACGTTATGTCCTGTTGTGTTCAAAGCGGCCGTTTGTGTGATCAGACTGCGTTTGGCCGTTTCAATTGAATGAAATGTTGAAGCCATATTATTTTTCCCCCATTGTTAACCACGAGTATCAAAAAGACCAGAGCGAGCTATACCATAAGATTTCTCTAAAGGATTCTGATACGTGGCTTCTGATTCAGCATGAAATGACATTGTCTCAATAAAAAAGTCGATGTACGAGAGCGACTGCTTAATAAGCTGTTGATTGGATTCATTAAGATATTTCACCTTTTGTAGCACATCTGTTAATGAAGTTTGAGCTTGAAGAAGCCTCTTTTTCTCTGCGGTATCAAAGACCAGTCTTGTCAACTCACTAATGGTCAGATTTAACTTGGACTTAATACCACGTCCCTCCAGAAACTGGTGGACAGCCAGAAATCTTTGCTGCTCGATCAACTCAATCCTTTTCAGCAGTTTAGATTCCTGGTTAATTAGGGAAATCAGTATATCAACTTTGTTGGCAACAACAGCTTCCTTCTTCCGTTCCCCCAGCTCAAGCATCTCCACATGTGCGGCTTCCAACTGTTCAAGTACATCAATTATCGATTCAATTGCCATGTGTCCTCCTATTGATTAGGGAAGTTCTTAAAGTATGGAGCGAGCTTCTCGGCAAGCTTCTGGCTGTCTACTTGATAAGTTCCCGAATTTACCTGTTCCTTTAATTCTTGAATACGTTGTATACGTCCTGCATCCTGTGTACGACCTTGTTCCTCAAGCATCTTCATCGCCTCCGGAGAAATGGATACTTCGTCCTTACGGCGGCTCTTTTTGGCATCAGCCTGCTGATTGGATTCAACGTTTCTCTGATAGGAATTGATAGCACCAATTCTATTTGGTTCATTGATTTTCATACAAACTACACTTCCTTTACCCTAGGATTTTTTACATTATCTTTATGTTATTGAATGATTGAGATAATAAAAAAAACCGATAATCTTTAATAAGTTTATCGGTACGTTCCAAAACATTTGTTATAGCAAAAAGTGTATTTAAGCCCTCGCTCCTATGAATCGCGCAGTTTGTCGACAGCATTGTAGGCTCGCCCGCCTATATTATTGTTATCCTTCTGGCCTACTTCACGGGCTGCTCCTGCCAAATCTTTGGTCAAGCGGCTTCGACATGAATCACACATATGTCCTTCACGAATCAGCGTTCCACATACTTCACAAGGATACATCATGTTAGGGGCGTTTTCGATGGAAATCCGACCCTCCCGAATAAAGCGCGTGATTTGCTTAATCGAAATCTCCGTTGCATCAGATAATTCCTGTATATTGGTACCCTTATTCTCACGTAGATAGTCTACACATGTCTGGTATTCCTGCTCAATTTCTTTGATACAGTTCGAACACACATCCCGAAAATTCAACGCATATAATCTGCCGCAGCGAGGACAATTACCTAGATTCATTGCTAAAACGCCCCTCTCATACTTCCTTTTCCGAATGGATAATAATTATACATTACCTTATTTTCACACATCAAGCCATAGTCTATTGCAAACATAGCAAGGGGTTAAAATGCATGTATGCGCAATCTTATGGATATTAAACAAGTTGTTTTTGCAGAATTACACATTAATCTTTCTCAGTGAAGAACAGATGAGCATAAACCTAGATATGTTGTTATTTAAAAATTAGTAAAGTGATCCCCAGTAATGGAGACAGGGATCACGTTAAATTTAACATGCATTTTCATATATCACTTATCGATTTTCAAACTTAAGATCTGGCCAAAGTCAGCGTGTAAATCTCGATTGGAATGTTCATGGAATATCCGGCGTTCAGTATCACCTGTCCACAAGCATTCAAAGTGCTACCCGTTGTGTAAATATCATCGATTAACAGCAAGCGTAAGGGAGGAATATGCCAGCTTTGTGGGGATGATCTGAAATGTGCAGAGACTCTTTCTCCAATGGCGTATGAATTTGTTGATGGCTGTGAATGTATCTCCTTTTGCGCGAATTGAGAGTTGGCTTGATACAAGTCATGTATCAACTCCAGTCCATCCGGCTGCATTGCAAATGCATCCTGCATGGTCTGAATACGCTCGCCGCGTGTCTTGAAGCTTTGTTTGGTAGTGTTGATCCGACGCTGCAGCAGATCAACTACAGGCAGGCGGACGGCTGCGGCAAGTCCTGCTGCGAGCCGCTCGGCCTGGTTGAAGCCGCGCTCGGCCAGGCGTTCGTCGCTGACGGGCACATAGGTCACCGCGTCTGGCCGCCATCGCTGCTTGTTGTTTTGGAGCAGCGACTGGCGGTGGCGCCTCGCTGCTCCGGGATGAGCCACGGGGGCCAGGGTTTCTTTTGCCAAAACAGGGTTGAGTTCTTCGCTCATTGCTTGAAATGCTTGAATAATAAGTGCTGTTAACAGTGCTGCATAGCGCTCGTGTCCTCTGAATTTGTACATCCCAATCCATTCCTTCATAAGAGCGTTATACTGGACGGCGCTGCGGTTGCATATGAATGAACGGTTTTGCATGTGTGGGCGGACGCAGTCCGGGCAGCCGATCCCTCGACCACAACGCAGACAGCGGATGGAACGAATCCATGGAATTTCCTGCACACAACGCGGACATATGCCGGGGTAAATCGGAGACAATATCGCTCGTGTACCACAGGTTAGACATGTCGCTCCGGGTGGGGCGAGTAATCCATGCAGGCGATGGGTGAGTTGGTGCACGTGGTCAGTGATACTACTTAGCCAGTTTGACATTCGATTGTTGCCTCCCTTCGTATCTATGGGTGTGTTGGCGGGTGAAGGTAGCCTTTGCGTTTTGCGATGGTGTTCATCTTTTGGATCTGGGCCACCGCTTTTACCTGGGAACGCGTACGACGGGATGATGCGAAGACGACTCTTCCTGCTGGATCATCCATAGATCGACCCGCTCTACCCGCCATCTGTACCAGAGATGCTTCGTCGAAGAGACCATTGTCCGCATCCAAAATAAATACATCGCTGCGCGGAATGGTGACGCCCCGCTCCAAGATAGTGGTGGTCACGAGCAGACGTATGGTCCGTTCACGAAACGCAATAACTTTGCTCGCGCGATCCGGATCTTGGGATGATGTTCCTTCGATATGGATTTGCGGAAACATGCGACGCATGAGATGTACAAATGCCTCGATCTGAGCGATCCGTGTCACAAAAACAAATACCTGAGCTTCGCGCAGCAAGGAGGTTTGAATACTGTTTTTTAGTGTGGCGGGCAGCTCTCGCTTTCGAATACATTCGGCGACGGTAGCCATTTTCAGTAAACGCGGTACAGGTAAAGGGTGGCGGTGGAAGCGGACGGGAACTTTGGCGTGAGTGAGTTTTCCTTGCGCTGCTTCCCGCTGCAGCCTAGCTGGTGGGGTAGCAGACAAGTACACAAAATGACCATCAGGCTTGCACGAGGATGCAGCCGCATGAGCGAGCATGGGATCATTATGGTAGGGAAATGCATCGAGTTCGTCGATAATGACAAGATCGAATGCCTGGTAAAAACGCATCAGTTGGTGTGTGGTCGCGAGTGTGAGCTGTGCGTCTTTCCAGCGCTCGGTGCTGCCTCCGTATAGCGTAGCGAGCGAGATGTCGGGGAACGCCTTCGCCAAACGAGGGGCAAGCTCCAGAACGACATCCCGGCGCGGCGTAGCCACAAGCGCACGTCCACCGCGCTCCAATATGTATTGGAGCAAAGGGAATATCATCTCGGTTTTACCCGCCCCGGTCACGGCCCACAGCAAAAACCGCCCCGGCCCATCCCCTGCGGATGGCTGGGCCAAAAACGCCAGCGCCGCGGCAGCCGCCGCGCTCTGCGCAGGGCTAAGCCCCCACCGGGCAAGTCCGCCCTCGGTGGGGACAACGGCCGTGCCACGCTGCGATGCCCCGCGTGGCACGGCCCATGGCGCTGCGCTACGCAGCAGCAGCGCACAGGCACGGCTGCGCCCCAGCGCGAGGCAAGCCTCGCAGTAGGCGCACGCCGCCAGGCCGCAGGCAGCGCAGGGCACGCGCTGCCCGGCAAAGCTGCCGCATCGGCGGCAGCGGGGCGCGCTCTGCGCGCGACCAAGCCACGCGAGGCGTTGCCGCCGCGTGGCAGGCCCTTCCAGGGCGGCTGTTATGCTCAGCCGCCCACGCAGGTGCGCGAGCTGCGCAGCCGCACGCCAAACCGAGGCAAGCTGCGGCGACGTATCCGCCAGCAGCGCCTCTGCCTCGGCCGCCAGCAATTGGCGGCCGCGAAGCCGCTCAGCCAGCAGGGCAGCGCCCCGCTCCAGGTGAGCCCATTCCCCGGCGGGATATGGCTCTGACATCTCGCCCACCTCCGCACCTCTTTCAGCGACAATCCCTACATTGCCCGCCATGTCTCCCCTAGCCTCCATATCCCCGGAGGCCCGCTCGTACATTTCCAGTTTGCGCTGCATATACACCTGCCAGTGTTCCTCTCCCCACTGATCCATACCTCGCTCCACCTCAAAATTCTCTACCATCCACGAGGCCTGACTTAAAGGTAATTCCCTGCCTAACATCAACCATCGCAACACCCGCCGTCCGCTCACCCCCTCAAGCCACCACGCCACATCCACTCGGATATCCAGTGACAGCGCCATCTTCCACTCTTCTCTCACTCGGCACACATACAACCCAACCTTCATCTGCTCTCCTCCCTCATTCTCCATGTCCCGAAACGCAAAAAAGCACATGCCAACCGACTATTCGTCGGAGCATGTGCTTCATGTCCATATCTCATAAATCCAATATCCATTTGTATTATCACTATATCAATTGTGGAGTCGTCCCACAAGTCGTTTAGTTTCCAAAAGTAATTGTTACGATCATTTTACCCATTCAATGAGTACCGATAATCTTTCTTTGATCATGCGAAACTTTTTCCAATCTGCATCGTCTATACTTTTAACTTAAGAGTTCTGATTTCAAAAAGGTTCATGCAACGCTCCCTACACAACTCTAACAGGGACAATAACCATAGATTGCATAAAAACCCATATTTAATTTAACAGCAAGCTTGGCTACAATGACAAAAAAAGACTACAGCATACGCTGTAATCTTTAACCTCAAACATGATGAAATTCACGCTTATTTGAGCAAGCCGGCATGACTTCATTGAAAGTGCATTCTGACTGATGACACGCTTTAGCCAGTCTGTCTCAGCAGCTTGCACGATGAATGAGCCCAACTGTTGCAAAAAAAAGCATCTACTGCTTTGGCTCACGCAAATCGATAAGGCGAATAGAACGATTCCCGGTCTGATTCCCCTGTTCCATATCAGTAGGGACAGCAGACAAGTAGGATAACTCCATTCCTTGCCTAAGCATAAGCTTTTCAATAATACGAACCGTTTCGGCTTCCGTGCGATCAGCGACAACCGTCAACGTGAAGCTCTTTCCACGGTAAAATAATTCCCGGCAAAGCGCTCTTACAATGCCTTCAATCCGCTGCTCCTGATTGGAAGGAATGAGCATAATCTGCTCGTAGCCTTCAGGGTCTGGACGGGAAAGATGGCGCTGGTGCATGGCATGAACGGCCATTGCCGCCAGGAAGTATATGAGCAGAATCATAGTCAGATGAGCAACCATGGCAACTGCACCTCCTCGGAAGGTCATGCTCACCCATGGCGAACATCCCTGTATACAGCAGTATATGCCGCATTCCCCGAAGGGTTACACTTGCAAATCCCATACGCGCATATTCCATTCTGATCGACACCGGACGAAGAAGACAGGCCAGGTCGTTCACTCATTCATGCCGAAGCTTGCACATAAGTTCTCCTAACTTCACACTTTGCTCATTTGCAGTAATAAAGTCCATTAACCCGCTAACCAGTCCAATATTATGGAATGGGCGCGAGTAAACAGAATCCTATAATTGCTACATCCAAATTACATCTAAATACAATCGTATATTAAAGGGTAACCCAACCATATTTGATCGAGTTGATAACCGCTTGCGTACGATCGTCCACTTCCATCTTCTGCAGAATACTGCTGACATGGTTTTTTACTGTTTTCTCACTGATGAACAGGAACTCACCAATCATTTTATTGCTCTTACCTTCAGCCATCAGACGCAAAACTTCAGCCTCACGACGAGTAAGCGGATTATTGTCGCCAGCGACAAATTTAACGCCTGCTTCCTTCGAAGCTCCTTCGCTCATTGCCCCTGTCTCATTAAGGTACGTCATCCGACGCAACTGCATGATCAGTTTGCCAGTTACTTTAGGGTGGATGAATGCATGCCCTTCATGAACGGAACGAATCGCATTGATCAGGGACTCGGCCTCCATGTCTTTCAGCAGGTATCCGTTAGCACCTTTACGGAGCGTTTCGAACACATAACTCTCATCATCATGAATAGACAAGATAATCACTTTGACATCTGGGAACAGCTCACGCAATTTCTCCGTCGCTTCAACCCCGTTTTCCACCGGCATGTTGATGTCCATTAATACGATGTCCGGTTTATCCTGATTACAGAATTCGAGCACTTGAATCCCATCGCCGCATTCGCCGATGACCTCAATGTCGTCCTCCATATTTAAAATGCGTTTCAGACCTTCACGGAACAGCTGATGATCATCAGCCAAAAGAACTTTAATTGATGCCTTGCCAGTATCACGGTTTTCCATCCTGCTACTCCTTTCCCTTATCCACGTTTGTCGGGATATGAATCACTATTTTGGTTCCTTGATTTTCCGCGGATTCAATCTCTATTCTTCCTTCTAACAGTTCAACCCGCTCTCTCATCCCAATCAGACCGAAGTGGGTATGATCCTTGCTCTTCTTCGCAAGAAGCTCCGGTTTGAACCCAAGCCCATTGTCCTGCACGACAATCTTAACGAGCTGAGCCTGGTATGTAATTTCCACTACAACATAAGTGGGATAAGCATGCTTTGCAGCATTGGACAGACCTTCCTGCACGAGGCGGTAGATCGCAGCCTCCATTGCCGAAGATAAACGGTGTTCCTTGCCTCTCGTTTCAAAAAGCGAGCGGATTTTTGTTTTTTCTTCAAAATCCTGCACGTACTTCCGAAGCGTTGGAATCAATCCCAGGTCATCCAGTGCCATAGGACGCAAATTGAAAATAACTTTTCTCATTTCTCCAAGACTCGAACGAACCTGGCCTTTCAAATCTACTATTTCGGCCTGGACCATCTTAAAATCCTGCTTTATGAGCATTCTTTCTACAATTTCCGTCCTAAGTACTAGATTTGCGAGCATCTGCGCAGGTCCGTCATGGATCTCACGGGCAATACGTTTCCGCTCTTCTTCCTGGGCCAAAATTATTTTCAAACCAATCATTTGTCGATTTTTGGCGGATTCAATGATGCGGGTCACTTGACCCAGCTCACCCGACAGATACTCCAGTACAACCCCCATCTGGGAACCGATCGTCTCGGCGCGCTCCACGGAAGCTTCCACATTTTTGGCACGCTTCTGCAGATCATCCCGACGGGCTTTCAGATACATTTCCTTCTCACGGTAAATCATCAGATCCAGCTGTAACTGCGTCGCTTTCTCATACGCCTGCTTGATATCATGCTCGGAATAACGGACGAAGTCACGGCTAACCTCAGTTAGCCGGATCCGGGAGCGGCGGTAGTTGAGCTCCAATTGATCTACTTTCTCGATCGTTTCCGCCGTCTCCTTCAGAACCGACTTCAACTCCTCGTTCAGCGTTTTCAGCTCATTGCGAGTCGAGTCCATAATCTCAAACATTTGATATTTACTGTTTTCCATGACTTGTATGGCGTTTTTTATGACGCGGTCTATGGCATCGGCTTGTAAATCCACGTTTGTTCGACTCCATTTCTATCGTTTCCGGTATATATCATACCATATCACGATGAGATGGTAACGGTCTTCGTGTTCTGTTCCCATTTTACAGTCAGTCCAAGCTGCTCCGAAACGAGTCTGAGCGGGACTAAAGTCCTACCACCAGATACGTAAGGTGCTACTGTTGCACTTTGTCTTTTGCCATTGATAATGAATTCTTTCTGGCCTACCACCAGATCAATCAGCTTGCCGCCACGTACAACCGTAATCCGTTGGTTTTTGCTATCCCAGCTCGCCTGTCCGCCAAAAGCATCCAATACATGCTTGATTGGAACATATGTTGTACCATTTTTCAGTACTGGCGCAGCATCGATTGCCTTTTTCGTTCCGTTTACGGTCATGGATTTCTGTCCAAGCACGAGCGAAGCAGTTCCTGTAGGCAAGCCCACTTCACTGGATTTGGATGGCATGGTGAAAGCAATGTTGTCAAAAGCAACCGTGCCTGTCTTCGCACGCTCATCCTGACCTTCTTCCACATTCACCACATAAACACGTTTCAGCTTCGCCGGATAAGCCATGTTCAGCCCATTTAGGTCCACATTCAGCTTTTTCCAACCATCCCAATCAATCGCTTTAGCGAGATCGGCATATACCGTTTTGCCATTGGCATCGGTAAATTCGGCACGCAGCCAGTTCAGACTCTTATCTCCCATAACATCCATCGACATGGATGTCGCTGTTGCAGATACCTCTTTGCCAGTGGAACCGTTCAATTGGGCATATGCATACATTTTACCTATTCCTGCGGTCATATCATAGCTCAGCTGCAGCACCTTGGAACCGGCTTTTTCACCTGTTCCCGCTGTCACGGATGCCGATCCAGTTACACCTGATGCGTTGGTCGTGAAGTTGATCGGGTAGCTTACATTCTCGAAGTTCTCCCATATCGTTTCACTTCCCGCAGCAGAGAGCACAACCACCGTGCTGTAGCCGTCATAACGACCGATCGCATAGCCAACTTGAGCACCAGAGTTCACAGAGGATACGGTTAATTGGTCTGCAACCACTTTACCTTTGAAGCCAATAAATTCCCAAGTCAGCGAGTCCGCCGGAACTGTCACACTTTGTCCGTCTTTGGTCTTCGCCGTTACCGGTATGGAAATCGTTGTGCCCGCTTGGAGCGATCCCAAGCCAGACCCTGCTGTCAGGGAAGCCAGTTCATTTCCGCCCAGCACGGTAACTTTAATGGAAGATGAAGCACCATTACTTGTTGCAGTCAACGTCGCTGTACCTGGTTTCACACCTTTGATCGTTCCATTGCTTACACTCACGATGCCGTTGTTGCTCGATTTCCAGGTCATCTTGATATCGCCTGTGGCAATCGGGTTATAGTAGGTGTCATATCCTTTGGCTGTATACTTGCCCTCTTGTCCGACCAGCAACGTTTGGCTGCCACTCACGGCAAAGCCCTTCAGCTTACCTTCCGGAGCCGTAGAGAACACGCCCAGCGTGTTTACGACCTGACGCTGCTCTGTACCATACTCCGTGTTGAACGTAAGCCCTGCTGTCTCCTCACCAAGCGGACGAGTTACCATCGTTGTGGAGCCGCCTCCGTCCAGATTCATGCCTTTCCATACACCAATGCTGGTCATGAAGGATTGCAGTTCAGTCAGCGACAAACCACTGCTGTTACTGTTTTTCTCCGCTGCAATAATGTAGACATACCGACCATCTTGAGAGTAGCCGACTGCTGTTCTCGCACGAATGCCACCAATGCCGGAAGCAGCAATATCGCGGGAAAAAGTTGCCGCCTTGCCACCATTCACCAGAATGGTATGGCCACCGATCATCATCTGCAGGTTGCTTGGATCAACAGTCTCCCCCGTCGTTTTGGCTTTCAACTTGTAATCCGCATTCAGCGTCTGGCCTACCGCCAGGTGAGTCATAATCCATGTCGCTGCCGTTCCGTGCGCACGCAAAATGTACCCATCCGCCGGCACCGTCATGTTTAACGCCTTTTTATCCGAAATCTGCGTGATCACACCGTTCTGCACAAGGACCTCGGTTGGTGTTGTGGAAGGATCATTCGGCCGCTTCGTTGACGTCCAAGCCGGTGTATAAATATACATCGAATTGGCATGACTGTACTTCACCGAGCTCGATTCGACCGTGTAGTCCTCTTTATTTATCCCACGCAAAGCAAACGTTGAACCATCATCTGCCTTCACGGTGCCATCGAATGAATATTCATCAATCATCGGCTTGCCGTCTTTGGTTACGGTGAGGGCATACATCCCTGACAGTTCTGATGGAGTAGATACGAGGACCCCATCCGAGACCTGTCCACCGATTGGAGCAAGTTCCCCGGATACATTGAAATAATCGCCGTTCACGGCGGCTACTGCACCATTTTCCTTAGCCATGCCACCCGTGCTTTGTTTACTATTCAGATTGCCACCTTTGCCTGTCATGACATCCAGCTTCACATAGGGATTTTGCAAATCCACTTGAATGACGTCAGCCAGTACGTTCACCTTCGAGCCGGAACGTGTTGTTGTATAATTGTATTTCATTAACTTCGCACCCGAAGTCAGAATTTCTTCACTCAATTTGCTTGTTGTTGTAGAGGCCGCTGCAGCCACCGACTGCCATGTACTTCCCGACCACACCTGTTGTCCTGCTCCCAGAACCGGTGCAATCCAGATCACGCCTGCCAGCGTCACAATCGCCCATTTCTTCGCCTTGCTACCCTTAACGTCGTTCAGCCGTTTCCCTTGTTTCCCCAGCATGTTTGAAACGTCTCTCCCATCTTGTATATCAATCTTAGATATCACGATCTCTGCCACGTGGCAGCAGATAGCGAGATTTCTAGTATACTCTTCTATTAATAGACTACTTTTTGTGGAAAAAGTTACGCCCCGAGCCTGAATTCAGGTATTTATTGGGTTATGCGACATTCTATTTTTCTTTTATACGTTTTTACAGTCAAAAAAATAGACTTCAGTTAAGCTTAAGTTAGCACAACCGAAGTCTATTTGAAGTAAATCTGGCTGTTGAAACAATTGATGTTACCAAATCAACGTTAGTTTCTACATCTAGGAATGTTGAAGCTAATAATTACGGTGACGGTTTTGAAATGATAAATTCACCAATAATTGTTGTTCCATCTTTCTCGTACACGAACATAATCGAACTCCTCTTTCTAATGAAAAAAGGAACACCTCAAGAAATGATCTTTCTTGAGATGTTCCAACCTTGTTACATATCATTATCCTGACCATTCCTGAATAAAATGAATGATAAGATATCTCGTTTTTTACAAATATCCTAACTTATCCAGAACACGTTTCAACATTACCGCCGCTTGTGCACGAGATGCATTCCCCTGAGGTTCAAATGTCTTTGACGTCATCCCCTGAATAATACCTTCCTGCACCGCTTTGGCGACAGAATCCTTGGATTGGATCTTTTTGTTATCCTTAAACTTAGCTAATGTTGATGCTGCGGATGACTTCAGGACTGTGGGCTGACCTGCGTACTCCAATGCACGCACCATCATAATAGCCATCTGTTCCCGGGTAATGAGACTATCCGGTCTAAAGGTACCATCTGTATTCCCAGTAATAATGCCTGCTTTGGCCGTTGCCCCAATATAAGCGCCCGAAATATCACCGTAGCGTACATCCTTGAACTGCTGCGCACTTGAATAATCACCCGGTAACCCCAACCCTTTTGCAACCAAAGTCGCGAATTCCGCACGTGAAATTTGCTGATCTGGTACATAAAGTGTCCCATTTTGTCCATTAATAATCCATTTGGCGGACAACTCCCCAATGATATCCTTTGCCCAGTGAGAAGTCGTATCGCGATAAGAAACCGGATGTGATGCTGCAACGACAGTCTGGTTTCCACTCAGCTGACCTGTCACCATAACCGCCCCGGCTGCATTAGTGAACGTATGAGGAATGTTAGCCAGAGATGAAGTACCCTGATCGATGTATACTAGTCCTGTTATTGTTCCTGATGTCGTTGAAGGCAATCTAAGCGCTAACTGACTCTTCGTCTGTTGTTCAGCCCGCTGGCCGCTATAGCCATTGTATGCAGACAGATATACATCCGTAATCTCCGAAACTCTTTGGGCTCCAGCCGACGCTAACATCCCGTCCATTGTACCGGATACGGTTATAGGAACCGATTCAAGTTGGACATACAAGTACGATGATCCACCAGAACCAACAGATGTCCCCAGACTTTGACTAATCGCGGATATATTCAAATCGGATAAAGGTACTGACCATAAACGGTCTCCAAATCTTACTCCAATGGAAGAAAAACGCTCACGGGCAGCAATTTCTGCCAAGGTGTCGATTGGGAATCCAACGTAAGCCGCTGATTCAGATGACGGAACTTCGAACACGACCAGACGACTTGCATTGTTGCTTAATCCGGCATACTGGAATGCCTGATTTAATTTGCTACCATCCACATTAAACTGATGAGTAGAGCGACTGTTTCGCGACGAAGCTGAAGAAGAAACTGCTGCGTCCGTACTCATAACATACATGGACTTATTAAACGCAGACGTGTCCGAAACCGTTAGCCATGAAGGAAGCGTTGAATTCGTATTTCCTGTGTTAGTAGTTAAGCCTCCGTTTTGTTGCAATGTTAGCGGCCCAAATGCTTCAATCAATACATTAAGCTGGTCACGTAATGGTACTGCACCTGGAACATAGTTTACTGTCCCTGTCTGTCCTGTTGTGACCGTATTTGACAGTTTCAGTGTTACTGTTGTACCTGACGAAGCCGCAGAGATGATCCCTGCTGTGCTACCACCAATCTGTACGTTGAATTGGGAAGTAGTCAGCGCCGTCTGGGATTGCAATGCATTACGAAACGTTATGGTAACGGTATCTCCCTGGACAGAAGCTGATTTGATCAAGCCCGTACCTGAAGTATAGGTGACTGGCGCCAGATTAATATAACCTGCCGGGTTCCCGTTCAGATCGGTCAATCTTAATGCTCCCGGCACATAAGATAAGGTCACATTTTGAGTATTCGTAACCGATGAAGCGAGCGTTAACGTTACCAGATCATCTTCAATCGCAATATCGTTTACAAACACTGCCTTGCCATCGACAAGTACGGAATATTGGCTCTTTAGCGGCTTATTTAATGTGTTGAGGGGTTCATTATAACGGACCCACATCTTGGAGCCACTTACCTCGGCACTTTGGAATACAGGTGCTTTGGTATCAATCGTATTACGAATATAAAAACCGCTAAATCCTGCAAGTGCCTGACCGCGGCTATCTTTTACCGGCCATGAGCCAGGTGTATACGCCACCCGAACCACTTCTCCGTCCGTAATGGAACGGCTAAGATTTAATGTCACCAATGAGCTGCTGTTGACGGAGATACTATTGATGCCCACAGACGCACCATCAGCGGTTACGCTGAACTGTCTCACTGCATCGCTGGAATTAACATATACCGTCTCCGGGTAGTATAAACTAATTGTACTGTAATAAACGTTACCATCACGTGGTTTGGACATCACAGAATCCAGCGTGTTCTCTACATCCCGAGCGGAAAAAGACGCTGCTGCATTCAGTGACTGATCTGTAACTGCGCGATTGCCCGTTCCCGGCGTATACGCAATCCGTACCACTTGTCCTACAGCTACACCTGTATCCAGCACAATATACACACTATCTCCGGAGATATACGCCGTGCTCACGTTACGATTCTCACCATTAACGGTGACGGCATAACTACTGGTGATTGGATCTATATTAGACAGCCACTCGTCGTAAGTAAGTCGAATCGTATTGTTGCTGTACATCTTGGCAGACTTTAGTACAGGTGGTGTTGTATCTTTACTTAATGTTTTAAAGCTCCAAGATCTAGAGCCATTTAAACCAGCAAATATATTACCCGCCTTATCACGAAATATATTCCCTGGAATATCGATAGAATATGTGGTGTTACTGTCCAATACACTTGAAGGAATAATGCGAAGTTGTTTGTTGTCAGAAGCATTAATAGCTGTTGTTGAAGCTACGATTGCTCCATTCGCTTTCTTCAAGGTTGCATTTCCTCTGTAATTGGGGTCAAGTTCCTTGTTAAAGGTAACGGTCAATTCCCCTGTCAGTGAAGCACTGGTTGCACCGTTCGCAGGTGATAACGTTGAAACCGTAAGTGCGGTCGGATCAGATATAACACCTACGTTAAATCCCCAATCGGTTCCCTTAAGCCCTTCGATATCGTTCCCCTGTTCATCCCGTAAAAAACCTTCAGGAAATACGATAAAATACGTACTGTTGTTGTTCCATGTCTTCTTAGGATCAACTGTAATCGTTGTTGTTCCTATCCCCGTAATACGGTCAGAAGTCACAGGGATTTCCTCATGTAGAAGACTTCCCTGATATACAAGCAGTGAGCCTGAACCAGCACTGACGTTCTTTTCAAAATGCATAATCAAATTGGAATCAGGTGGCACTTGAGTTGCTGCATTTCTCGGATATTTATTGATGATTGATGAAGATCCCACACCCTGTGTTCGGAAAGTCCATTGTTTATCTAATCCCGGAAATGCTGTATTACTTCCATCTGCGTATACAAAGGAATTTGCATCAATCTGCACATAATAAGTACCTCCTGGAAGAGGAGCATGGTTAATGACTACTTTTTTCCCTACACCTGGAACGGCAACATCATCTGGTGTAATAATTATATTAGTTGAATCCACGCCGTTCACTTTAATAGGGTCAATGACATCCATGTCTCCCGCCAAACGTTTAATTGATATGTATCCATTCGTACTTCCATCGGTTTTCTGTACCGGTCGATCAAATTCAATCTCCAGTGGTGCTGCCCCATTCACATAATTTGCTCCTAATGCAGGAACCGTTGAAGTGACTCCAAGTGTAGTTAAGTCATCTAACGCATATGCAGTATTCTCTTTTCCCACAAGAGTCGTCAACAAACCCTGTGCGGTTAGCATTACGATTAAAAGTCCCATCATTCCTCTTCTGGCTATTCGTTTCAAACTCACCCAATCTTCCCCCTCATCTTGGATTTCCTCTCTTGTCTGGTGTACAGACCTCATTATGTATGTCGGCTAAATCTAAGATATTATTTAGATAAAAGGGAATATAAGGAATTATATTTAAAATCTTTAGCTTTCCAATTTACAAAATGAAAAAAGCCCCTGATTCCTAATCGGAACCAGAAGCTTCATTTAAAGGCCTTAGTTAACTTACAGACCTGCTTGCTCTTTCAAAACGTCTGCTTTGTCCACTTGTTCCCAAGGTACATCCAGGTCTGTACGGCCGAAGTGACCATAAGCAGCCGTTTGTTTGTAGATTGGGCGACGCAGATCCAGCATACGGATGATGCCAGCCGGACGAAGATCGAAGTTATTGCGTACAAGCTCAACCAATTTCTCTTCGCTGACTTTGCCTGTTCCGTATGTATCTACGTTGATCGATACCGGGTTGGCTACACCAATCGCGTAAGCGAGCTGGATTTCCACTTTGTCGGCAAGACCTGCAGCAATCAGGTTTTTCGCAACATAACGAGCTGCATAAGCTGCGGAACGGTCTACTTTTGTTGGATCTTTACCGGAGAATGCGCCACCGCCGTGACGTGCATAACCGCCGTAGGTATCTACGATAATTTTACGTCCAGTCAGACCTGCATCTCCCTGAGGTCCGCCAATAACGAAACGTCCAGTTGGGTTGATGAAATATTTAGTCTGCTCATCCAGCAATTCAGCTGGAACGACAGGCAGAATTACGTGTTCTTTGATGTCTTTTTGGATCTGCGCAAGTAGAGTCTCTTCAGCATGCTGAGTAGACACGACGATGGTATCAACACGCACCGGTTTGTCACCGTCGTATTCAATCGTTACTTGAGTTTTACCATCCGGACGGAGATATTCCAATGTACCGTTTTTGCGCACTTCAGCCAAACGGCGAGCGATACGGTGGGATAATGCGATTGGCAAAGGCATGAGTTCAGGTGTTTCATTCGTTGCAAAACCAAACATCAGACCTTGGTCACCAGCACCAATGTTCTCTGTTTCGCGAGCCATTTGTTCCGGGTCACGGTTCTCCAGAGCTGCGTTAACGCCTTGTGCAATGTCAGCAGACTGCTCGTTCAGAGAAGTCAGGACTGCACAAGTATTATAGTCGAAACCGAACTTGGCACGAGTGTACCCGATTTCCTTAATCGTATTACGAACGATGGACGGAATGTCCACATATTCAGACGCGGAGCTGATCTCACCGATGACAAGCACAAGTCCTGTTGCTACGGAAACTTCGCACGCTACACGAGCGTTTGGATCATTCGCCAGAAACGCATCCAATACGGCGTCCGAGATCTGGTCGCAAATTTTATCCGGATGTCCTTCAGTTACAGACTCCGATGTGAATAGATGTCGGCCTTTAATAGACATTGAAGTTTCAACCTCCCATAACGAGTAGTATGGCGATTGCCCGAACAAAACATTTACGTTGATTCGTTCACTGTACCCTCGAAAGCTTTCCGGGCGGAATAAGGACGCAGGGTCCGCAGTTACGAAGATAAGGATTTTTCAGGTAATGGCCTCAACAAAAAATCAACCTTTCCCTAGCGGAAAAGGTTGCGTACCTCAACTGCCATCTTAACGTATTTGTCAAGACGTGTCAAACGGATTGGGATAAGGAAAACATCCTATAAGTGCTGCTGTGCCTGGCGAATCAGCCTTTTGGTAATCTCTCCACCGACCGATCCATTGTCACGGGAAGTCAGATGACCCCAACCTTTATACTGCCCATAGGAGTGATCACTCACCTCACCCAGTTCAGAACCAAATTCGGTATCTGCACCAGCAAGACCTCTACCGCCATATCCCACATTCAGACCAAACTCAGCGGCAATTTCATACTTCATCTGATCCAACATCTGACGACTTTCGGGTACCACTTTGCGGTTGCTTCTAGCCATGATTCCTGCACCTCCGGTTATTGGTTGTGTACAGTTATAGAGTGAGCAGGAACAAGGCTGGCTAGCCGTATTAATGTTTGTTAGAACTGGGTAATCTCAGCAATCCTTATTACGTAATATTGAATAATTTCAGGTTACAATGCTCAAACTACTTCAAAGAATATCCACCGCGAACCATAACAGTCAGACTGTATTTGTTGCCATCGAGAACTGTAATGCCTCGACCATCCTTTGGAAAAGAAAGCAGGTGATTGGTCGGCGCTGCCTGTCCATTCGTCAGGTCTACCCCGTCCGTCAGATCAGCTACACCATTCGTACCTTCACTGACAATCACAGCTTTGCCGCTGCGTACAATGAACTCCGCGCCAGACTTCCCGATCAGCTGTTGGCCCGGCTTCACGGTTACAATCTCTACGGCATCTGTCGCACCGGATACCAGTGGTGGAAGTGTTGTGTCTCCACCTGTCGTACCTGTTCCTGCAGAGCCGTTGTTCGCACCCGATGTATTGCCAGTTCCTGCATTGTTGCCTCCACTATTCGTGTTACCACTGCCTGCGGGAATTTTACCACCCAACGCTTGCTGGATTTGCTGGTCGACATAACTCTTCGTTACAACCGGATCATCGGCTGTTCCCGGTTGAATTGTGCCTGCACCTATTGCCGTGTTGCTGTATACAGACCCAACCCATACGCCAACACCAATCGCCAGCGCAGCCAGGGATACTTTCATATAAGGTTTCATGTGATTTATTTTCCTCCTCTGGAAATCTATTAACTTTAACTATAGAGAAAAAATGCTGTGGGGACAAGCAAAACCTCGCTCCCGATTTCTCGGAAACGAGGTTAAGTCTGCATTCTGAGTATAGTAGTACAGATAATCTATCTACTTATTATTTTGTATTGTTGTTGTTCCCGGAACCCTCTTCCGGAAACTCTGGAAACTCCGGTTCTTCTTTTGGCAGTTTGGATACATCGTAACTGTATCCTTGTTCTGCAAGACGAATCCGTTGGCCTTCAAACACATCATACAAAGCTACACGATATGAACCCCCGCGTATTTTATCGAAGACCGTGTCATCGATGCTCCAGTTCAGTGTCTGATTAATACCCGTTTTCAGATCGGTTCCCGGCGTGAGTTCTTTATCAAACACTTTACCAGATCCGTCTGTAAGCGAAAGAATCAATTTATGTCCGTATTCACCGCTATCGACAGCTTCTTCCTGGGTTAGCGAGTAGATCATCTCAATTTGTACCGCTGTACCACCTGTGAGATAAGCTCTGATGTTGCTGCCAGAGAATTTGAACGGATATAAGTCGATATCATTCAGAGATGACAGGACAGGTAAGGATTTCGGCTGCACCTCAAAGGACATCGCATTAACATATGCCGTTGCTTCACCTTCGCCGGATACAAATTTGTTGTCAGCCACACCTTCACCCACGATCAGTCGCATATCGGATGTCGACGTTACACTCTTCGGTACTTTGGCCCAGAACGTAACGACACTCTTCTGACCTGGCCCTGGAACACGGTCTGCTTGCTTCGCTGTAGCTTTGTAATATTGGCCATCTGCTGTTTTATAATATCCTACGAGTTTTCCGAGACCATTCTGTCTGAGGGACTTATTCGTCATTTCAAACTCGGTATATACGATATCCGAAGAAGATCCAGGATACACATAGGTTCTGCGTACACCAAGCTCTGTTTCCTTCTCTGAAGTACCTTGAGTAAAGGTCTTCCCTGCTCCTACATACGAAAGTGGCTGGATTATACCGGATGTACTAAGAGTAATCCAATCATTCGTTTCTTCTTCGCCTACCTTCTCCAGCAAAGTTACTTCCAGACGACTCATATTCAACTCTGACGGAATTTTGGTCAAAAGATAAGCCTCTGTTGTCATACCTGGGCCGAGCAGCTTGCCCCCTTGCGCACGAATTAGCTTCGTATCCCCGTCGATCTTTGCGGAATCGATAGTAAACATTGCTTCCAGTTCAGGCAATTGAACCGTTTTGGTCGATGCATTACGGATCGTCACTTTGGCAGCAATAATATCGCTGTCTGTCCAAGGCAGCCGCTGTAAAGAACCAACAGATACACCAAATGTTCCTTTGCTATTCTTAATTACCGTCTCTGTCGTAAGTCCATCTCCACTTGTGACGGACTCAGGAATAGCGTAGATGCCTACCGGATAAGAAAACTGGAAACCGTTAGTACTTGCACCTGCGCCTGTTTCGCTTTCTTTGCTCTCATCCTTGGTTGTTGGTGTGATCACATACAGTTTAATTTTGCTGGTATCCCCATCACCTTGAATGGTAGTAATCAGTTTAATCGTCTTCGTCGCACCTGGCTTCAGCTTCAGATCATCCAATGCTTTCGTCTCAATCGGATATGCTGTACCATCTGCTGTTCGAATCTCTAATGCATATTTAGGAACCTTAACTTCTTTCTTACCTTGGTTTTTAATGACCATTTGCATCGTCAGATCGTACTCTTCATCCTCTGTACGAACACGCGCGGATTCCAAAAGGGTGGATACAGGTTGTCCATCAATCGAAATGATATTCGGTTGATTCGCTGCTGTATCTACATTAGATTGACTAGCTTCTGGCAGTTGTAAAGCAGCCACAGGCAGGGCTGTCTTCTCTTCACCTTGTTCTTCCACAAGCAGCAATTCGGACTTTTCGAGTTTCAACGCTGTGGGTAAAGAGGCCATTAAACTCAAGGTTTTGTTGGCCTGTGCCTGAATGCTGATGCCTGTACTGTCTTTGTCCGGCGTTAACGGATAATTCGTACCATTCGGTGTACGCAAAATCCACTTGATATTCGGATTATCCAACAATTTATAACTAATGTTATTAAGGTTCACGCCAACTTTGACGTACTGCTTCTTATCTTCACCCGGATATACCTTGATCCCAGACACCTTAACTTTGACCGCTGAATCACTCAAACGAACCGTTTTTGTCTTGCCTACAGGTGTTGTAATGCTGTAGGAAGCAGGAACGTTAAATTTCCCCAATGTGCTTTCATAGTTAGGTTTACTGAAATCCCATTTTACGATGAGGAAGTTCAGGTCGCTCAGCTTCACTTCACGTCCAACCTTCATGACATAAGTAAGATCAACCGTAGAACCAGGAGATACCGTCTTTTTTTCCTGATCCTTGGCGATCAATTTAGGTGAGAAGGTTGTCCCACCTCTGGTCTTCACTTTGCTCCAATAATCGAGCATCATCATTGGTGTGCTGTCGTTGTTTTTATACGTCAGCGTATACGTCACTGTATTCCCGTCGTCTTGAGACAAGATATTCACATCCGTTAATTTCACGGTACTCCGTGCAGTAACTTTCACTGCTGGAACGTTGGCCAATGTATGTACTACTTTTGTAACTGTGGTTGTTTGTTCTTTCTTCGTTGTATTGTTAGTTTCACTGTTCTTCGATGTTTTATTTGAACTCGTCGACGTATTCGCAGCTGCTGCGATACCTCCACTTGAACTGATCAACAACATGCTTGCCATTAAAGTCATCATGACCTTTTTATGATCCACTTCCAAACCTCCCATAAGTTGCTTGTTGCTTTATAGTATAAACGTTTGAAAGGAAAAGAAAGTTACGATGTTGTTGGTTTTTCGGCAAGTAAAACAAGAAACAATGTATTACATTGTCATATCAACATTCTTTGTTGTAAAATACATAGCGGATTGAATTGCTGCTATGCCATTAGCACGTATATATATTGCATCTTTCACTTGTACCGAATACTCGTCTGTATAATCGCCTGAAAAAGTGACGACGATTTTGTTTTCTTCTACAGCAGTTGTATAATCCACGAATGGTATTAGTACAGGAACATTAACTCTACCTAATGGTCGGATAGTCAAATCATTGGCATACAGGTCTGCATTAGCTGTATCTAGAATCTCGTTGAATGGAATTTTGATTTGTTTATTCGTTTGATTAATTACTGTCCCCTCTGACAAACTTACTTCTAGCATTTCAGGATTAACTTGAATATTCTTCGTTGTATAGTATTCAGGGGATTGAGCTGCTGCTATGCCATTTGCACGTATATATATTGCATCTTTCACTTGTACCGAATACTCGTCTGTATAATCGCCTGAAAAAGTGACGACGATTTTGTTTTCTTCTACAGCAGTTGTATAATCCACGAATGGTATTAGTACAGGAACATTAACTCTACCTAATGGTCGAATAGTCAAATCATTGGCATACAGGTCTGCATTAGCTGTATCTAGAATCTCGTTGAATGGAATTTTGATTTGTTTATTCGTTTGATTAATCACTGTCCCCTCTGACAAACTTACTTCTAGCATTTCAGGATTAACTTGAATATTCTTCGTTGTATAGTATTCAGGGGATTGGGCTGCTGCTATGCCATTTGCTCGTATATATATTGCATCTTTCACTTGTACCGAATACTCGTCTGTATAATCGCCTGAAAAAGTGACGACGATTTTGTTTTCTTCTACAGCAGTTGTATAATCCACGAATGGTATTAGTACAGGAACATTAACTCTACCTAATGGTCGGATAGTCAAATCATTGGCATACAGGTCTGCATTAGCTGTATCTAGAATCTCGTTGAATGGAATTTTGATTTGTTTGTTCGTTTGAGAAATCTTTGTTTCAACTTCGAGGCTCACTTTAGGAGCATTTATGTTAACTTCCTCTATTTTATTCTTTGATAAAAATTTGCTTTCAGCACACACTGTAGGTACTTTATCAAATTTATTATGCTTTGTATAAGCGCCACTATTGGTTGCTAGCAGATGATCTATTATCTCACCAGAGTTAGCTCTAGCAGAGATGCCCCCTCCACTCCAACTGATCAACAATGTGCTAGATAACAAAGTCGCAATAATCTTTTTATAATCCACTTCCATACCTCCCCTAAGTTGTTTCTTGCTTTCAAGTATAAACATTTTAAACGAAAAAAGTTTCAATCTTATTGGCTTTAAAGAAGTAAATAAGTAAACGATATATTACATAACCATTTAACACTTTTTGTTGTATAGTACACAGTAAATTTGTGTTCTTGGAATTCCAATCGCGAAGATATACATTGTATTGTCAATAAAATGACAATACTCTTGTTCTCTTCAACGGTTGTTGTATTAACCACAGTTTAACAAAGTAATATACACAGTTTCTATATAATAGAAATCCTAATTTATTTAAATCTCAATATGCTAAGTTTTCGTTATTTTTTGAATCGAGCAACAACATTTCTTATATACTATCTCGCACATGCACCCTCCACCATACCAATTATTAAATAACCTAAAAAAGTAAAAGGAGAGTCTCCATATAGGAAACTCTCCTTTGTCTTAATTTTGATTATTACTTAGTAATTGCTTCAGTGATTGTTTTTTCTTCACCGCTTGGACCTTGAACTTTTGCAGTAACGTTTTTACCTACTTGGGAAGCATCAACGTTAGCAATTACAAAGCTTTTTCCATCTTGAGCAACTGTCAAGTTATTAGCTGCAACTGGATTACCATCAACTTTGACTTCAGATACTTCGGAAGCAACATTCAAAGCTACAGTTACAGTTCCTTTAGCATTAGAGCCATTCGCAAATTGAGCATTGCCAGCGCCTACAGTATCAATACCTTGTGCTCCTGCAGCAAGAGAAGCGCTGAAAGGCACATCTTCTTGAGTCAGATTAGCAATAACATCATTATTTGTGGAATTAGCAAGAACAGTAATTGTGTAATCACCATCTGCATCTTTAGCCACACCGAACGCTGTACCAGTTACTACTGTTACATTAGCAGCGAACTCTCCACCTTCTTTAGCAGTGAAAGTCAAACCGCCTACTGTAGCTTTAGCTTTTACTGCAGCTGTTACTTCAGCAAATTTAGCACTTGCAGCTTCAACATCGTCAAATTTGTTTTTAGTAGTTGCAAAAACTTCAGATTCTGCAGCTGCTTTACCATTTGAACGGATGAAGTTAGCATCCTTCTTAACTTGTACTGAGTACTCATTAGTATAAGTGTTATCAGTGAATGTTACTTCAAGTTTATTGTTTTCAATGATTCTAGTAGTATAATCAATTTTTGGAGACAATGCAGGAGTATTTGTTGCGCCTAATTTTTTGATGATCAAATCGTTCGCCGCGTCAACTCCAAGATTATCATTACCTTGGTAAGATGTATCCAAGTTTGCAGTGAATGGGATCACAATTTTCTTATTAACTTGGTCTAACACAGAATTACTTGCCAAGCTAACTTTAGGAGCAACTGCATCAGTAGTGCTATCAGAAGCACTTACGATAGTGTTCCCGGAATAAGTTTGGATTCCATTACCTGTAAGAACTCTAATAGTGTTATTACCTGCAAAATCAGAACCTGTTTTCAAAGTTACCTTTTTACCATCGATTGATACCGAAGTAGGGTATACACCACCGATTGTGAAGTCACTTGTGCTTGCTGTAGCAATGACTTGGTTAAAGAGCACTTCAAATGTTCTTGCATCTTTTTGTGCAACACTGCTCAATGCAAGAGCTGCAGTTTTCACTGGTTCGTCTACAATACCGACATTTTGTCCGGATTTAGATTTCAAACCAGTGATCAAGATTTTAGAAACAGTTCCAGTTCCATCTGCATTAAAAGTAACTGGAGTAGCTTCAATATATTGCGGGAATGTGAGAACAACAGATTTACCAGTGTTCACTACATCAAGTTGTACATCTGAAGGAAGAGCAATTCTTTCAACTACAGAACTATTTTGTTTCTTGAAAGAAACATAGTAGTTGCTACGGTTGCTCAATGTTGCCAGATCCATTTCTCTATCAAGAGTAATAGATACTTTGCGAGTGTTGCTGTTAGCATCTACTGCATCTGCAGCTGGTTGAGTAGTATCACCTGCAACAAATGTTCCTTCGTAGTCAACAAGAACATTTTTCAATGCAGTAGTATCAGTCAGACCAGATACTTTGATGTTATAAGTGCCATAAGCAAGCGGAGCATAGAAAGTAACATTAAATACTTTGTTTGTTCCATCAATTGCTCTTACACTTTGTACAGGGTAAGTATCGTCACCTTTTTTGATAGTGAAGTACTTTTTATCTGCAGCGTTAACAGCTTTGTCAAATCTTACAGTCAACTCATTAGCATTCATAGAACCATAAGATACTTCCAATACGCGAGGTTGAACAAGGTCTACACTTGCAGTGACTTTATGTTCTTTAACCGCATTTACGTTACCGGAATAATCTTTAACGTTAACATACAATGTAGTTTCGTAGCCAGGCAAACGATTACCGTTAGCATTGAAGTCAACTTCATATACGTTTCCTGAAATTTGAGTTGCTTTACCAGTTTTCTTAGTAGATCCGGACAACCAGTAGAAGCTTTCATCAGTCAAGGACGCTGGATCGATTTCTTCATCAAAAGTCACTGTGACTTTTTCCAAAGTAGCAGAAATTTCAGTCACTTTAGGACCTTCAGTATCAACAGCTACTGTGAAATCAGTTGTTGCAGACAAAGATTTCAATCCTGCATAGTCTTCAACCAAAGAAGTTGTGAGTTTGTGTGCTCCTTCGGAGATTGAACCTGTGTAATCGCGCAGGATTACTTCACGCTCATTTGCACCCAAAGTTACATTACCAACAAACGCTTTACCATCCAATTGGAAGTTGCTACTTGTTGGAGCTTTAACTGGCTCAGAGAAAGTTACTTTGATAACTTTAGTTCCCAGAGCTTTAACTTCTGTTACTGTAGGCAGTACATTGTCAGCAGATGTGAAGGAAACTTCACCTTGTGGCAATACTGTACCAGTAGAAGATTTCACGTTTTTAACAACTACTTTGTAAGTAGTTCCTTGTGTGAATGCACCTGCAGAAGTTGTATCCAACAAGAGACGTGCTGTTTTACCATCTTCCAACAAAGTTACAGATTTAACTTTTCTTGAACCTGCATCAACAGTGTAGTTATTTTTGTCAGTTGCAGTAGCTTTGTCTACTTTACCGTCAAAAGCAACGTCTACTTCTTTCAAGTTAACAGAAGAAGCGGATTGTACTTTAGTTGCAGCTTCTACAACATAAGTAACTTTTTCCGTGAATTCTTTTTCTTTGTAAGTAAATTTCACTTCAGTTTCTTTGTTAGCTTCAAGAGCTTTATCCAAAGTAACTTTTACAGTTTCGCCGTCACTGATTGTGAAAGTAACGACTTTACCGCCTTCACTTACTTCGTATTTAGTAACTTTCAAGCTTTGCGCTTGGTCAATTGCGTAAGCAGCGCCTACAAGCAATTCACGGGAAGCGTTAGATTGGAAGTTCAATTTGGAATCAAGCAATCCAGCGTTGATTGCCGCTTGAACATAACCTTTAGCCCAAGTTGTTGCTGAGTTGTTAGTTTCAGCTGGAACTTCAAGTTCCAAAGCGATTGTCAGAACTTTCGCCATTTCTTCAACTGTTACTTTACCGTTAAAGTCGAAGATTTTCTTCTCAACGTTTTTACCTTCCATGATGCCTGCAGCTGTTACTGCTTCGATGTAAGGAGCAGCCCAGTTTTTAGCATTGTAGTTTTTATCGTTGTAAGAATATACACCAGTGATTTCTTTCAGGCCAAGCAATTTAGTGATAACTTTTGCGAACTCAGCGCGAGTCATCTCTTTGTTCAAACCAGCAGTTCCATCTGGGTAACCAGTGAAAATACCTTTTGCTTTCAATGCATCAAACTGTTGTTGTGCTGATACTGCTGTATCACCGAATGCTACAGATGCAAACATTGAGAATGCCATTGCTGTAGACAGAGCTACGGATAAAATTTTCTTCATAACCTTTTTTTCTCCTCCTTGGGCGTTCATAACATTTGAATTTTCTTTAATAGGGTCGCTCGTATTCCTCATATATTGTTGCACCCCCTTTCCAGAGTTGTGAGCAAGTTAATATAAATGATGTCTGTGAGCATATCACAGAAACTTGTAAACTAGGTTGTAATGCAGAATCATACGAAAATAGAGTAGTTTCCTAATCCTACCTACGTATTATACAATGGGTCTTCCGTGTCGTAAAGCAATTTTTTCTAAAAAATAGACAAGATTCTTCACGAGGTCAATCTTGGTAACAGGCCCAATGTTTTTGACTCTACATCTTAAACGCAGCAGATTTCAAAAAGTTGCGGATTCCACAAAAAAAGTTTTGAATTTATTTATGTATAGGTACAGTGCAGGTTAAGATGCCATTCAAAACGATCGGAAACCCTTGTTAGAACTGGAATTGTTGAAAAACTTAGTGCGTCGTCTGAGTTGCTATCGTTTATTTATACCCACAGTTTCCAAGCATGAAGCGACAAATTCTTCAAAATCAAAAATAAAAAGCACCCCATTATGGGATGCTTTAGGTACAGTTCTGGTTCTATACGTTAGCGAATCTTCATTGCAAGGTCAATAATTTGAGCTCGCATATTCGGATCGCTGTTCAATCTTAGATACATATCATCAATGGGT
Source organism: Paenibacillus sp. E222 (assembly GCF_013401555.1). NCBI lineage: Bacteria > Bacillati > Bacillota > Bacilli > Caryophanales > Paenibacillaceae > Paenibacillus > Paenibacillus sp. E222. The sequence continues at coordinate 1,964,383 of NZ_CP058552.1, read as the reverse complement.
TGTCTGTTCTCACGGTACGTTTTTTCATGCTTCATCGTTGTGTGAGACCATTCAATCAATTCATTCTCAGCCAGAACCAAATTGTTATACGCATCATGGAAGCCAGTGGACTGTACCAGCCCTTCCATTACTTCTTGTGAAACCTCTTGTACTTTGCGTGCCTCTTCTATTTTCTTCTCCATAATGACTGCCTGCTTCTCGAACTGTGTCTTTGCCTTCATGTAGCCCAGCTGGGCTTTCGAATAAATCGGTTTCATTAGCTAACTTCACCCTCTAGATCATTGTGTATTTACCGTTATTGTATCTTAAACTCTAGCAAATTACAAAAATAGTTATTGGTAAAAAACTTATTTCTTCTATTATAAAAGTGTTCTTTATCAGTTACATAACACTCATAAAAAGGACCTGCCCCTTTAGCGCAAGGGACAGGTCCTTCCTAAAATGCATAGATGGTATCACATGAATTAGCTCAAGTTTTTCGGGAATACGCTAGTACTCTTCTTAAGTAATTCTACTGCAATTTTCCCGGCCTCTGCACGTGTCAGATTGCCTTTGGGATTGAAGTTATATTGCGCTTTCTTCTGACCAGGAACGGTAACAGCTGCACCTTCCATGATTTTAGCCTTGGATACAGCCATCACTGCCGGTCCTGCATAGGTCTCAATACGGCCAGAGTCTAGGAATGATTTTGCCAATGTAGCTTGGAGCTTACTATCATTGTTTGCCAGCTTCAGCTTCAGTGCACGTGCAATCATTACTGCAGCCTGTTCGCGCGTAAGCGGTTGGTCTGGACCAAATACGCCATCTGTAAGTCCTGTGACAATACCTGCTCTAGCTGCTGTCTCAATATGGTCATAATCCCATGTTGCGGAACGAGCACCCGGAACGAGATCGGCAAACGTACGGTTGCTGTCCGAATTGATTGGCAGACTCAATCCTTTGACCAGCAGCGTAGCAAATTCGCCGCGTGTTGTCTGATCGTCTGTACCAAACTGTTCAAATCTAAGATTGTTCATGAAACCTTTGGAGTAGAGTCCATTCAGAATATTACGAGCCCAGTTATGATTCGTTATATCATTATATCCACGATTCAATTTCATTACTTTGTAATAACCGAATTCATCAAATGGTACAGTTACTGTATGACTTTTGGTATCTACTTCCCCACCGATGTTCTCCCATTGGCGTTTGTCTGTATAACGATACACCGTAATCGTTGAACCCGCTTCGTCTACGACATTAGGGTCGAACGAAAGGGTCAGTTCACCACGTTTTGAAGGAGTAATTTTACGTTCAACTGGTGTTTGCGGGTTACCAAACAATCCTTCCAGTGAATATGGCGCCAGTCCATTCGTAGGTGCTTTATACGTAGCTGAACCTACATCACCAGACTCACCCAGACCACCATTTATCCAATAGATTTGCGAGATCAGACCAAAGTTTCTGGAAGCTGTAGTTGATCCGAAGTTGAGTGTGTATTCATCCGGAATACTCCATGAAGGAGCACCGCTGTTCTCCCCTGTTCCGGGGAATCCAATAATATTACCGTAGTCATTGCGTCGTTCTACAATACCAGTCACAGGATCAGCAATACCAAACAATAATTTGGTATCTGGGTAATACTTTGCAATCCCTCTAGGTGTTGTACTCTGCATGACAGTCCCTTTAGGGAATGACAGCTGGAGTCCTTTGTTAAATACGGTGTATTTGGTTGCAACTTTAGGTGCCATGAACTGTGCATCTACACCTACTGTTCCTGTATAGAATACTTCCACTGTATCTGTGTTACTTGCGCCAGTACGATTAATTGTGATTTTGATTTTGTTGGACTTGTCTTGTTTTAAGCCTACATAATCATATACAAAACGGTTGGCCCCTAGATCTGTACGCTTCACAGCTGGATCTTTGCCGATAAGTACTGACGTAGCACCTTCAGCTTCGATATCGAAGTGGACAAAGTTTTTGTTCACGACAATTTGCTTGCCTACTGTCGGCTGTGGAGAAAGAATACGATACGCACTGACTTCTCTTACGATTTCCAATCTTTGCGTCGTTTTCGCTCCAAGTTCATTGACGAGTTCAAGGGTATATACATACGTTCCTGGCGCATCAGAGATCAGATCCTGAATACGCATTATGAAATCTTTTTGGTCTCCTGCAAACTCATACGTGTATCTGGTATCCGGGAAAGTGACTACTGGCGTACCAACTGCTGCAGTTGCCGGAATGTCTACAGAAAGAATATTTTTGGTTCCCATGTTCAGGTTGAGTTTTGTAGCTCCACTACCACGCAGAACGAGGTCATATTCCTTCAATGAAGTTGTATACTTGTTATCATTAAATGTAAATTCAGGTGTGAGGTTGAAGATGTTTTTAACTACTTCGCTATTTCCACTATACTCTTTCGGTGGGAATGTTGGACGATCCTTACCTACCGCTGGTTGGAAATTCACGATTGTTGAAACGTTGTTGTCAACAACATAAATTCGCAATTCTTTACGAACTTCACGAGCTTGTCCTTTATCATCCTTGCCTGTACCTGTAAAGATGATTCGGTTCTCCCCATACACCAGTGGTCCTTTATCCAGAGAAATGGGCAGATCAAATCCAAAATCACCTGTTTCAGTATCCAACCAACCAGGAGTCAATTTTTCTGCCGGATCTGTAGAATACTCTTTCGCACCATTTACAAATACTTCAGCCACAAAATAGTCACTTTTCAACGTATCAAAATCAATATATTGTCCTTTCACATGCATGCTTTTCTTCTCTGAGGAATCTACATTGTAAGTCTGACCGTCTGTAAGATTTTCAACATAGATATAGTTCTTGGATGCAAAAGAGATCGTAACATCTTTGTAAGCCGTTGATTTATCATAATTAAAACGAACGGTTTGATTCCCGTTCTTCAGCCCTTCAACTTTGTACACATATTGCAGTTTCGGTGACGTATCACTCGTAGGAACAGTGTATACATGCTTAACTGTAATTGAACTTGTACCCAGTGGCAGGTAATTGGCCATTAGTTTATCCAAATCAGCAGGCGTGCTATTCGTCTCGACCAGAATATAGAAGTCACCCGAGTCTACTTTGGCATTATTAAGTGGCTCACCTGAAGGAACATTCGATTTATTATCCTCTGAGTACCCTTTGAGATACTTAAGGTTTGTAATTACCGTCTGTCCCTCCATGTATTGGAAGTCCATCGGTTTACTTATTGTCTTGGTACCGTAAGTTACAGAGAGTGTATGGTTTTGATCCACCAAAGTCTTATTGGTATTTGGATCTTCATTAAATGCTACTGCAGTGATATCAAATGATGCGAGCCAATACGAAGGCGTGTTATCCTTCAAACTAGGAATAAACAGTTCTGTCACATTGGATGGCGTTACCGTTTGACCATCTACGCCAATAACTGCGCCATCTTTGAAACTTTTCTTAGAGACTTCATCATTTGGAACCAACATCTGTACATGTACTTTAGCGGATTTGGCTGTCTCGGTGAACACTGGCTCTACACCAAGCAAGCTTTGGGCATTTCCCAGAGTATCCACAATATCCAGTTTTACAACCGGATTCTTCTCATCATAGAAGTAGAGTGAGTAACTGAAGGTCAGCTTGTCTGATCCATTCTCCACAACCAATTTAAGATCATTGACACCCGGATTCATTTTAAGCTGCGGTGAGAAAAAGCTGCCATTTTGCAGCAATGAAGTTCCGAGCACTTCTCCACCATTTACTTGAACGGTTACTTTGGTTGCATTAATGGCTGTACCCTCAAGGGTAATTTCATCTTTATTGATGACAATCTGAGCGCCTTCATTCAATTCAAGGTTGTCTGATCCACCAAGAACCTGAAGTTTCTCTACATAAGGCACTTTATCAAACAAAACATAAAATGTTTCGGAGCGTTCATTCTGACCTTGGGCTCCGGTAAAAGTGATCTGGTTCATACCCGGATATAACGTTACATTTGCCTTGAAGCGGTTATCCGGTCGATCCGGATCAAGCGTAACTACAGCTGGAGCCACTCGAGACGGGTCCTTCACCCACTTTTGCAGAGTCTGATCATAGCTCAGCAACTGGATGTTCGCTCCCAGTGTTGATCCTGTCACTTTAGTGAAAGTTCCTGTAATCGATTGTTCTGCACTTGTCACTTTATATACTTTTTCTCTCGTGATCTGATTAGTACCTTCCAGTGTAAGATCTACCGTATTCCTGAGTTCAGATACGTCCGGAGTAAAATAACTCGTCGGTTTGTCCGCCGCCGATGCGACTGGTGCAAGGCCTGCTGGTATTAGAGATACAACCAGTGCCACCATCATCAGCCAAATTATCGGCTTCTTCGTACGCTGCATGCAATCATCTCTCCTCTTTTTAAGTCAGTTACCGTTATATATCGGCCGAAAGGTTCCAATTATTTAGTAAAAACAGCAAAATAAACAAAAAACCTTGTCCACGAGGGACAAGGTTTGGGTCTGAAAGAATATTCAATAAGATCAGTAAACGAGCGTTTCGATTTAGGATTTCGAGCGGGTCTCCGGGTTCAACTTGACGCGCATACGCATCAGGAAGTTAATAACCGGCCTTCTGGTTTTGCTTACAAGTCCGATGACTTCTGCTCCGACCTGGAGGAAGAACATCATGATACAGATCACGACGAACGTTACCCAGTTGGCTTCGAACATCGCAGCGGAAGATTGGATAATCGCCAGTACACCGAAGAATGCGGCAATACCGTAGATGATCAGCACTGTCTGACGGTGACTGAATCCAAGTTCACGCAAGCAGTGATGCAAGTGACCTTTATCCGGTGAGAAAATCGGTTTCCGTTGTACCGCACGACGAATGATCGCGAAGAAGGTATCCGAGAGCGGCACACCGATAATGATCAGCGGTGTAATGAAGGACACTACAGCAATTTGTTTGAAACCAAGCATGGACAGCATTGCCAGAGAGAAACCAAGGAATAGAGATCCCGTATCCCCCATGAAGATCTTGGCCGGGTGGAAGTTGAAGAACAAGAATCCAACAATACTACCAAGCAGTACAAGACACATCAAGGCAATCATCACGTTACCCATCAGGAAGGACATCACGGCAATGGTACCAATGGCAATACCGGATACACCGGCAGCCAGACCATCCAGACCATCAATCAGGTTAATCGCATTCGTTACACCAACAATCCAGAGGATCGTCAGCGGAATGGACACCCAAGCTTCCAGGGAGGAGTACGCATCCTGAAAAGGAATATTAACGAAGTCTACACGGATGTTAAATCCGAATACGACTACAGCAGCAGCAACAATTTGTCCGAGCAGTTTCACTTTGGCTGAAAGTTCAAAACGGTCATCCAATGCACCGATCAGTACGATGATCGATCCACCAATCAGAAAAGCACTGACAAAGCTCATGTCTCTTGTCGTAAACCATGCCGACACAAAAGGAAGCAGTGCAGCAACCGTAATGATAAAGGCCAGGAATATTCCTAGACCACCAAGACGCGGCATAATCCGAGTATGCACTTTACGAGCATTCGGCGTATCCATTGCTCCGATTCTGACTGCGAACTTTTTGACAAGTGGTGTCAGGGCAAGAGCCAGTCCCATTGACACGATAAATCCAATGATAAAGATCGCTACCATTTGAACATTCGACCCCCAATTATAATACCTGTAAGAAATTATAAATCCCCTGATCTCTTTTTATATATAAATTATTTGTTAGTTATTTTTGAATACTTGTTACACGATAACGAAGAGAGCAAGGAAAACCTGAAGAAGCGAAGCGGTCGCCTTTATCACCGGATTTCACCCATATAAAAGGGTAATAAAAGAAATCTGGGGATAACAGCGATTGGAAGGTTGCCTTGCTATCGTAGTTGCTCAGTGTAACGTTTTAATTCAAGCAGTACGACACATGTAATCCGGAATGAATTATACGCTGATCACAGGCGAAATGCCAACCTCAATTTTTAGCAAAAACGTGCATTTTACTCGTAATAGCCTAATTTTAACGGACTTTAGTCACGTTTTCTTTGTCCCGCATCACTTTGACAGCAAATTTCGGAAGCGCAAGCATTCGGCCAGCCCGACTAGGTTCGCGAAGCAGACGATAAAACCATTCCAGTCTTAACTTTTGGAACAGTTTAGGTGCACGTTTGGTTTTGCCCGAAATCACATCAAAGCTGCCTCCAACCCCCATCGTAACGGGAACCTGAAGTGCATCTTTGTACTTGTGAATCCACGGTTCCTGTGTGTCTGCCCCACGTGCAACAAACAGCAGATCAGGTGCAGCTTCACGGATGGAAGCAACAACCTGCTCGTCCTCAGCCGGACCAAAATAACCGTCGCGATAACCTACAATTCGAATCGCCGGATATTGCTCTTGTAACCGAACTGCCGTTTCTTGAATCACCTCAGGTGTGGAACCGAGCAGATACACGCCCCACCGATAGTTTTCTCCAACACGCAGCAATTCATGTAAAAGCTCAAATCCAGCCACCCGCTCTGCCACAGGCTCGCCACAATAATTGGCAGCCCATACAACGCCTGTTCCATCAGGAACAATCAACTCCGCAGATTGCATAACCTTCATCATCGCCGGATTCTCTAGCGCGGCCATAACCATGATAGGATTCGCTGTGATGACTTGGTGCGGCTGCTTCGTGAGCACAGCTTCGCGTAGAACCTCCACCGTTTCTTTCATCGTTAGTTTGGAAAAAGGAATACCATAGATCGAAACGGTAGGTATTGGTCCGGTCTGATTCATCTTATTTCACCCTTTGCGGCCTAAATATTTAATAATTTGCTGAGCAGGCACTTTGGCTTCCTGCTTCAATTCGGTAATGCCTTCTTCATGTTCCTTCAGCCACTGTGAACGCTGATCCAACAGGTTAGCCACCGTCTTTGCCAGTTTATCCCCATCCAGCGTATCCGTACTGCCCACGGTTTCGCTATCCAGACGCAGCATGAACTGATCAATCTTCGGATCATACGAGATACCAACGGGTGGAACATACTGCGAAGCTGCATAGATCAGACTGTGCAGACGCATGCCGATAACGACATCACAATTGCTAACTTCCTGCAGCATCAGCTGCGGATCGGTGAGATCCTTGGTAATGCTGACTTCGCTACCCTTGTTACCGAGGTCACCGAGCATTTCCATGACAAAACGTGAAGCCTGCTCATCAATCGGTAAGTGAAATGGCATAAAGCGCAAGTGAACGGCTTTTTTGGAGCAAAGCTTCTTGAGTCCAGCAGCAATCGCTGTAAGCTCTTTACGATCCGACTCCCAGAAACGTACCGAAACGCCAATCACTGGGAGTTTGGTATGAACGCTTGCTCCTTGGGCATTTAGCGTGACTGAACTTACTTCTTCCGCTTGGGCTTCAGGCAGCGGCAGACCCATCACCGGGTCAGGGACCACATGAATCTGATTCCACTGCAATCCGAGCCCACGCAAATATTCAGCGGATTGTTCATCACGGACAGATACATACTTGCAGGCCTTAAAGACCGAACGAATCATCGGATTGAACATTTTACGATTTACAGGTCCAATGCCCTGCGCATAGATAAATGTTGGCTTTTTCAACCATTGGGCCAGTTTAATGACCCCCAGGTAGTAGGGGATGGATTTTAGTCCGGTTGCATCCTGCAACAAACTTCCTCCCCCACTAATTAAACCATCACTTTCCTTGATCGCTTCGCGAACCTCCTTCAACTTCATCCGATGTACTGAACGTACACCGTACATTGAAGTGGTCCACTCCGGGTCACCGGAGAGCACAATCGGCTCAATCGTGACATTCGATCTGTGACTCTCCTCTTCCAGCGCCGTCAAAATTGACTTTAGTACCGCTTCGTCTCCGCTGTTGTGGAATCCGTAATAACCCGAGATGACTAACTTTTGAGAAGTGGTGACCATTTTTTCCAACATCCTTCCGCTACTTGCCACACACCCACAGCAACGATACCGAAGATTAAGCCAAGTCCCAATCCCATCACTCCACGAATGAGTGACAATACAGCTGGCGTATGGATATGCGCGAACGTATCCACCATGGACAATTGTCCAATTGCTGCAATAATGAGCACAAAGATGACTTTACGATATTTTAAAGCGGCGAACACGCCAACGATAAACAGCGGGTGTCCCAGCATAAATTCTTTGAATCTTGGCCGCACGCCGAACGTATCTTCTAGCGTTGTACGCAGGAACATCTCGAATGGAGTAACCGAACCCGAGTTGCCTGTACGGCTCAAATAATAGTATCCAACCACAGCAGCAACCAGTGCCAATACAACCATCAATACGTTAATCGGTGTACGAAGAATATCCTTAATTTGTTTAATGGAGAACGTACCCGAACCACGGTAAAACACAATATATATCGCTACCAGCGCCATCGGTGCAAAGTGCAACAGACTCACGCCTCGGAACTGGTTGATGACCAGACTGTACGTAATGCTGTTCAGCAATGCGATGACAAAAGGCACCGCCAGGAAAGAAAGAATTGATGTTCTTACATATAAGAAGATCGTTTGTGCCAATCGACGACCCGCAGGCGCGTCTGGCTGACGCTGTTGCTGATAGTTCACTGTTCGAACCGCCAGCACCATCGCAATGGTTGGCGCACTAATAGCGACCAGCAAGGCGATTCCTTGCTCCAGCAACGTCGGTTTGAGCAAGAATAATCCGGCACTACCCACCAGAGCCAGCGCAAATACCAGCAATGTCAGCAGTGGTACAAAATATGAAACCATAAGCGTAATCATTGCGATTGCACCAATCAGAGCAACCAGCTTGGCATAACGCTGAATGGAAGAATCTTTCACCGTGAACGCTTCAGCTTGTCCCAGTTCGAAGCCGTGTTTGCCCATACGTTCAATCGCATGACCTGGCTCACCCAAACTGTTGATCAGATTATCAATCGGATCGGTGATCATGGCTTTGGCCGTATTCCGACTTGGCGAAGCATTCATATAAATCATCCGAATGTTGCGGTCTTTGGTAGCCAAAACAAAACGGTCAGCAATGGTGTCTACATCCAGATTGGCATCCCCGTCACTTAAGGAGTACAGACGAGTTACATTGTAGTCAATTTTATAGGAGAGAGTCTCAAAACCAGATTGTGGTTTCTTCAAATTCTCAATAGCCGCCAGTCCAATATGATGCTTGTTCAGCAACTGGGCGAACATATCGAGACTCTTCATCTCTGCATTATCATTGTACCCTTTCACAGCATCGCCATCAAACAAGATACGCTTTACCCCATTCTCTTCAAAGAACGTAAGCAAGCGTTCCATGGATTCCTGATTGTAAGGAACACTGTCAGCGATCCGTGGCAAAATGTAAAATCCTTTATCACGCAGCATCTTCACGGCAACCGGATCTGGTTGCAAAGGCTGCATGTTCGCATTCTCCGGTGGAGTCTGCAATATTAAGCCGCTACGACCTTCATATTCCCATGGAAGCACAGGAATCTCCCGATCGGCGAACGTTTGTTCAATGATAGGGGTATACGTTTGTGCATTTTCTTCATTTGTGAACAGCACATACGTGTAATTATCGTTAGCAGGAATGACATTTTTGGTCATGTTCGCAAGATCCTGCCCGCTATATACCATTAGTCGACGTGACTTCTTCAACTCATCCAGTGTACTTTCGAACACCGCCATGGTTGTCACTCCGGCATCTTTCAAACGAGTCAGTTGTTCATTCATGAAGTCTTGGGGATGGGCCTGATAAGCCGAGATATCCAATAGACCCCGATAATTGAAGACAAGCTCCACCTTTTTGGCGGAAGATTCCGTCTGCACCCGATCACTGATGACAGGGATGGAAGCAATCAAACCGATAATGACAACAATCCACAGCCACTTCCGTGAAGCGGTATTCCAATAAAGCCATTTTTGACGCACTACATGTACCTCCTCAAGTGTTGGAACCAAATGCACGTTCAGCTCATGATTTTCATTGCAAAATAGTGAATAAATACCGGATACAAACAGCTTGTGTCAACAAACGTGCATCTATCCGCAATTCATCCAAAATAGACGCAGGAATTCACCCTTTTACCTAAAAGAAAAGCCCCTCCGCCAACCAACCTTACGGTGCGGAGAGGCTTTCTCATGTTCTTGCTCAGTACTGCATTCGTATTTATTGTGCGTCTACACGCGTCATTACCGTAGTAGCCAAACGTTCGATACGGCTTTCGGCGTCTTGCAAGTTCTCTCCACGCACCGCGAAGTACACTTTGATCTTCGGTTCTGTTCCCGAAGGACGCAGGCAGAACCATGATCCGTCTGCCAAAATAAATTTCAGAACGTTCTCTTTCGGCAAGCCATCCAAGCCAAGGGAGTAATCCAGCACATCTTGTACAGCGATGCCGGCTACTTCTTGTGGCGGATTAGAACGCCAGTCGGTCATTTTCGCCTGAATTTGAGCTACGCCGTCCTTGCCTTTCAGCGTACGGGACTCCAGCTTCTCCAGGAAATATCCGAATTGTCTGTACAGCTCTTGCAGGACATCATAGAGCGTTTTGCCTTGGTTTTTATAATAAGCAGCTGCTTCAGCAATCAGCATTGCAGCCAGGACTGCATCCTTGTCACGTGCGTAGCTGCCTGCCAGGTAGCCATAGCTTTCCTCATAACCGAACAAGAACGTGTGACTGCCGGTTGCTTCGAACTGGTTCATTTTTTCACCGATATATTTAAAGCCTGTCAGAGTGTTCATCACTTCTGCACCGTAATGCTCGGCAATGACCGCTCCCATCTCGCTTGTTACAATCGTTTTGACAACCGCGCTATTTTTCGGCAGTTTACCTGTCTCTTGCAAGCGGCTCAACACATAATGCACCATGATGGCTCCGGATTGGTTACCCGACAGTACGAAATACTTGCCATCATTGTCTTTCACTACCGCACCCATGCGGTCTGCATCCGGATCTGTACCGATCAGAATGTCCGCACCCACGGATTCACCCAGCTTCATTGCAAGCGTAAATGCTTCGCGCTCTTCCGGGTTAGGGGATTTCACTGTGGAAAATTCAGCATCAGGCTGTTCTTGTTCTGCCACAATGTGAACCTGCTCGAAACCGATCTGTTCCAACACACGACGTACAGGCACATTACCTGTTCCGTGCAGTGGAGTGAAGACGATTTTGAAATCACGGCCGACGCCGGATTGAATCAGATCACGACTAAGACTTAGGCTTGCAACGGTATCAACAAATGCCTGATCCTCCTCTTCCCCAAGCCATACGAGCAATCCTTGAGCTTCGGCTTCTTCCTGCGTCAGCTTTTTCACGTCCGCGAGGGAAGGAACTTCCTGAATGTATTGAATGACTTTCTCTGCTTCGTGTGGTACCAATTGTCCACCCTCGTGGTTGTACACTTTGTAGCCATTGTATTCAGGAGGATTATGACTCGCCGTCACCACAATACCGCCGGTTGCTTGCAGATGACGTACACTGAAGGAAAGCTGAGGCGTAGGACGCAGGGATGTAAACAGCTTAGCCACAATGCCATTTCCAGCCAGAACCAGGGCAGCATCCAGTGTGAACTCCGGTGAGAAATGACGGGAATCATGCGCGATCACTACAGAAGGTTTACCTTCTTTGTCACCATGCTGCTCCAGCAAATAACGGGCAAACCCTTGCGTTGCACGACCTACCGTATAACGGTTCATCCGGTTGCTTCCCGCTCCGATCACACCACGCAATCCACCTGTACCAAACTCCAGATTTCTGTAGAAACGATCTTCCAGCTCTTTCGGCTGATCCTGCAAATCACGAAGCTCCTGTTTCGTCGCTTCATCAATCGAAGCATCCTCCAACCACTGCTGCAATGTTTGTGCTGCTGTTGCGCTTAACTGTTCCATTCCTGCAAACCCCTTCCTTCTATATAAAATTCAATTAAATGCTGAACGATACAATCATTAGCTTGGGTCAGACAGTGCGAACATGATCTCGCCTTCAGCTACCACTTTGTCGCCTACTCTTGCTGTAGCTTTGCCTTTACCAATTGAACCTTTGAGACGTGTAATCTCCACTTCCAGCATCAATGTATCTCCAGGCACAACTTGTCCACGGAATCGGAAATTATCCAGTCCCGCCAAAAAGCCGATTTTGCCTTTGTTGCCTTCCAAATTAAGAATGGCTACTGCACCGACCTGTGCCAGTGCTTCTGTAATCAACACCCCCGGCATTACCGGATACTCTGGAAAATGACCAATGAAGAAAGGTTCATTAATGGTTACATTTTTTAATCCAACGGCACGTTTGCCATCCTCTAACTCTACAATCTTGTCCACCAGCAGAAACGGGGGACGGTGTGGAATAATTTCTTGAATCTGTTTGATATCGAGCACAGTATAATCTCCTCTCAGGGTCATTTATATGAGATTCTCCATCATGATTGAAGTTAAGCGCAATAGAGGTCGTTACGGTTACGGATCATTCTTTCGATCGCTGTTGTCCCCGAATTTTCTGATACATTTTAGAGTTGTCTAAAATTCGGTGACAAAGGCGAGCGCTTCGCTTCTTCTGAACGATTCCGTTCCCTCCACTTACTTTAGTGCGGAAGCCGTCAACCCCAACATGATCAAGTCGATGCTCATATAAATTGTGGTTTTCATTTAATTTGTATGAAAAGCATATTTTCAGTTAACACTAGTTATATCCTTCATGACTGCAGTAGTGAAGGTTGAGATAAGGGGTCTCTCTTCGCGATGACGAATGTCTTTCGCAGGGGAGGCCTCTTTTGACGTCAAACGTCATCCATCATTATACTGTTTTCAACGCCAAAAAGAAAACTCCTGCCTGCGCAGGAGTTTTCGCATATGTCGTTCATCTACGGAGCGAACACCAAATCATATACATGTTCCCATGTACTCCACTGCAATACGGAACCGATATCCTGTTTGCCCAGTACCACGTAGCCAGCCACCAATCCGCCAGCGAGGGCAAGAACAAGCAGGACCGGAACCAAAAACCATCTTGCGATGCGCCATCCACTCTTCTTCTTCTTGACTTTCGTCTTATCCGGCTTGCTGTTCTGCTGCTGTGTATCTGTCATCACATTCACCTTTTATGCTCTCATATTGTTGGCAAGACCCGCCATGGAATCACTGGATGTCAGCGCACGTGCCGCCAGTTGGTAAGTCCGCTGCCCTTGCATCAGCAAAGCCATCTCTTGTGTCAAATCCACGTTAGATTGTTCAATGTAGCCTGCACGGATCATAGCTGTCGCTTCACGTGTAGCTGCATTGGCTCCAAATACATCATCCTCGGTCAGACCGGCATCCAGACCAAACAGGTTATCTGCATATTGCACAAGTCCTTCCGGGCGCTCGATATCTACGAGTTGCAGTTGGGCTCCAATCGTTGCATTGGCTTCATTGCCACGACGGATCAACAGATTGCCTTTTTCATCAAATGCTACCTTGCTGTTATTCGGTGCCGTAATGCGATTACCTTGACGATCCAATGCAAAGTGACCTTCGCCATTGACCAACACCATCATATCTGGCGCATTGGGATTCGTTTTGGGTCTTGTATCAGGGACAAAATGGAATGCACCCTGACGCGTCCACATTTTCTCACCATTTGCTTCCACGGCAAACATCGCATTGCCTTCAATCGCCAGATCGGTAGGATTGCCTGTCTCATTGAGTGAACCCTGAGTCATATCCTTGGTCACGTCAGCCAAACGTACGCCAAACCCGAGGTTGTATCCCATCGGGGTCGAGCGTCCATCCAGCTTGTACTTGTCCGGCTGCTGCTGCACACGTGTCAGTACATCTTCGAAGGCTGCTTGCTTACTCTTATAGCCTGCCGTATTCACGTTGGCAATATTATCGGAAATGACATCCAGTCGCTGCTGTATTCCGGTCATGGAGACCATTGCACTAATCATGGAATTATTCATTCGGTGGTTACCCTCCCTGTTTTCACCCTCCCAAACCCTCCCTGGTAGGGAGGGCCCCAGATGGCGCTGCCCTCTGGACGCCCGAAACAGGCGGAGTGGGTGCGTGGGGTACGATCTTGCTAAGTGACGGTGGTGTGTTTGCGCCGCGACTGCCCAGCTATGATTCTCGCCATGGTTCACATGGCTGAATCATAGCTGGGCACGCTCTTTGTGCGGCGGGTAGCTCCGCGTGGTCTCTCCTTGCTTTGCTCCGCAAAGGGCTGTCGAGACCGTCGCTGCGCTCAAGCTACTGCTGCGCAATCCTCGCATAAGCTCGGCTGCATTTAGGCTTGCGCTTCGCGTGAGCCTCTCTGCTTTGCTTCGCAAAGGGCGTTTGGCTCTCCGCTACGCGGCTATATTATACGTTGGCGTTATACACGCCCAACTTCATTGACGGCTTTATCCAGACTGCGGTCGTAGAATTGTACGACCTTCTGGTTCGCTTCATATGCACGGAATGCTGCGTTCATATCTACAGTTGCTTGTGATGCATCCACATTCGAACCTTCCAGGTAGCCCTGACGGATCTGCACATTATCACCGGCAGCCATCATCCGGGCCGTTGCTCCATTCTGATCATTCAGGCTGAAATTACCATCGCCTTGACGTACCAGTTGGTTGGGTTGGTCGATGACACTGATTCCCAATGTAACTCCTGTGGGTGCACCCGTGTCTGCATTAACAAGACGACCTTGCTCATCCACTTTAAATTGGTCAATCGAGCCTGTCAATACAACAGGTTGTCCATTATTATCCAGGACTTGTGAACCTGTTGAGCTGAGCAGCTGTCCAGTTCCTGTAACGTCGAAGTGACCATCACGTGTGTATCTTGTGTTACCTTCTGCATCCTGTACTGTAAAATACGCCTGAGGTTGGTAAGTTACCGTGCCATCAGCTCGTACAAATTTGCCTGAACCGTCAAACGGGACAGGTTGTCCTGTCTGTGGATCATTCACGGCCAGATTGGACGAAATGGCAAAATCACTCTTTTGCCCACTTTCCATAATGGCTCCCTGCAAATTCATGGACAAACTTTCTTCCGCGAACACACCCGTGTTCAGCTTGCCCAGCCGCTTTGTCGGAAGATTGGCATCTCCGCCTACCAAAGTAATGAGCATCTCCGGGAAAGATCGGCTTACGCTGTTCACTTGTTTATATCCCGTTGTGTTCATATTTACGATATTCTGCGTTGCTGTGTCATGGCGGCGTTGTTGCGTAATCATTCCCGCAGTAGCGGTGTACAGACCTCTTAACATGTATTAACCCCTCTCCTCAAGCGCTTGTCCTGCATTACAAGATGGCTGCTTGTCTGTTCTAATCCCGAGCTTGGGCGAACCTTTGCTTTTTATATCGGCAGATTAGAACTTTTTCTTAACTACTTGATCCAAATTATTCAGCATAATGCCAGTCCCCTTCACGACACAATGCATCGGATCCTCTGCAACCCATACCGGTACATGCAATTCATTGGACAACAGTTCGTCCAGTCCGTTCAGCAAAGCGCCTCCCCCTGTCAACACGACACCACGATCAATAATGTCTGCTGACAATTCCGGTGGCGTCCGCTCCAATACCGACTTGGCTGCAACGATGATGGATTGCACGGAATCCCATAGCGCCTCCTGTACTTCATTTCCCGACACCGTTACGGTGACAGGTAAACCGGATACCATATCCCGACCGCGAATGTCCATCTCCGTTTGACGTCCACCCGGATGCACGGAACCAATCGCAATCTTGAGATCTTCGGCTGTACGTTCACCGATCATGAGCTTGTATTTAGCTTTGATAAACTTGGTAATCGCTTCGTCGAACTTGTCCCCTGCGACTTTAATAGAAGAGGCGGTGACTACGTCGCCCATAGACAGGACTGCAACGTCAGTCGTTCCGCCGCCGATATCCACGACCATATTGCCGCTCGGCTGAAAAATATCCATTCCCGCACCGATCGCTGCCGCTTTCGGCTCTTCTTCCAGAAATACTTCTTTGGCACCGCTGCGCTCTGCAGCTTCACGGATAGCCTTCTGCTCCACGGAAGTAATGTTGGTTGGTGCACAGATCAGAATACGCGGGTGGCTGTACCAGCTTCTTGCCCCCACACGATTAATGAAATGTCTAAGCATTGCTTCCGTAATTTCGAAGTCCGCAATAACACCGTCACGCAGCGGTCTAATGGCAACAATGTTACCTGGAGTACGCCCCACCATACGACGCGCTTCTTCCCCAACAGCAAGGACCCGCTTCGTATCGCTTTCAATGGTCACGACGGAAGGTTCATCGAGGACAACCCCACTTCCTTTCACGTGAATAAGCACGTTCGCCGTGCCAAGATCAATACCGATATCCTTGCTAAACATAAAAGAGCCCCCAAAGTGATATTATTTGGTCAGCGTATCCTGTGAAAAAGAGTCCCTTATCACGTCACCGCTCGTTCGACAAAGTGCAACATATATATGTAAAAATCGGGCTGATAAGATGTCATAATTCGATCCTGTACCAGCTTTTAACATATCATACTTCAGGGGAGGGATTCAATGCATGTGTGAGCTTTTTGGCCTACGTCTTTCCGCAGGTCCCTACGATTTAGCGGAAGCCAGCACCTCGCGTTTTTTACCACTTGTTTTTTTGTATTTAATTTTGGTCGCTTCACCGCCCCGCAAATGACGGATGGACTTGTGATACTCCAGAATGTGTTTCACCTGGTCAGCAAGATCAGGGTTAATTTCCGGCAGACGCTCCGTCAGATCCTTATGCACAGTACTCTTTGACACGCCGAATTCCTTGGCTATGGTACGGACCGTATTCCTCGTCTCAACAATGCAGCGACCAATTTTGATGGTCCGTTCCTTGATGTAATCGTGCACGCTCCCGCCTCCCTACTGTGTGGATAGTTTGGTACATTATATGAGGAGCATGCCTATATATTCGCGGTTTAAAGGTGTGACAAGCTTCGAAGGTCCCATTATTTTCTGAAAAGCACAAAAAGAGCAGAGGAGGATTCCCTCTGCCCATCATGTTGCTGCGGTAAAAATCATTTATTTTTCCGGAAGATATCCTTGCGGGTTAACCGGTTGTCCGTCTTCGTAAACTTCAAAGTGAAGGTGGTTGCCCAGCGTTTTTTCCAGTTCATTAACGCCAGCCGATGCAATTGCATCTCCTTGCTTCACTTCATCATCCTGTTTTACTTTAACGTCAGCCAGGCTTTGGTATACAGTCTTGAGGTTATCACTGTGTGTGATTTCCACAACTTGACCTGTTATTGGGTTTTGTTCAACCCGGGTAACTTTTCCGCCGAGTGCTGCTTTGACTTCGAACGTTTTGTTATCCCCACGTGCCAGATCTACACCCGTGTTCGGAATAAATGTGTCATTGTACTGCACCATCGCTGCTTCATGTTCCTCAGTTGAAGCTTCGTTGTCATAGAAAGGTTTGACTACCGAAATTTCGGACGGAACCGCTACCGGCCATACAAAATTCTCCGACTTTGCAACAACTTCCACACTTTCCTCTTCTCCGTTAACCGCTGTTCCTTCTGTACCCGCCGATGCGCCTGTTTCTACTACCCCGTTAGCAGGGTCCGAGTTCAGCGTTTTGTCGCCTGTGCCCTGATAGACCCACACTAAGGTTAGTATAATGCCTGCTGCTGCGATGTAGGCTGCCGGGAAGACCCAACGTTTGGACATTGCTCTTTTCCATGAAGAGGGCTGGCTAGCCGGTACTCCTTGAGTTGTTTTAGGAGTTTCTTCTTGGACTGTTTTTTTGTTTTGTTCATTCATCTTGATCACCTCAGTAACAAGTGTTACCGGGTGCAACTCTTTTATACACGCGCGACTCTAATTATTTTCACGGAACTTTCAAAGAGTGCTATATAAGTTAGGAGATGAGCTCAGTTTGTGCGCCGCTTCGGGGCCAGAAAACCTTTCGACCGGCTGTTACTCCCAGATTTCTTCTATCACCTTCTTCAAAGGTGAAATCCGGGAGTAAAGGCGGACACTTCGTTTCTACAGGCCTTTTCTGTCCCCTCCGCTCTCCATACACCTGGCACACTCCGCATATATAGCCAAGTCTTGAAAGCCCGGAAGGGGTGGTAGACAGAAGATTTAACAGCCACTCCTTATAAAGTGAGTCTGTGAGATTGAACATGGCGTTATAGTTTTAACTTCATTGTTAGAGCAAACGTTGGATTTTAATTCTAGGCTTAGCAACCTCATAGATTGTCTGCGAGGCCTCGCTTTATATTATCAGTGTGCCCCATTACTGCTAATAGACTAACGTTTGGTCAAATCAAATGGCCTGGACGATACCGACTTCCATGTTGGCCTACTTTGAGGCTAGCATCTTGGATGCCTGTCCGAAGGAGATACCTGTGTAGTAGTGTTTGAGAATCTGGGTCGCTGTGTGACCCTCCTGTGCCATGCCGTTGGCTCCCCACTGGCTCATGCCGACTCCGTGACCGTATCCATACGTTGTAATCTGAACCTCGTCTCCATCGGTCTTCCAGCTGAACTGGCTGGATCGAAGCCCAAGCAGCTTTCGAACCTCCGGCCCGCTAAACGTTTTACCTGCAATCTGCATCTCCTTGATGCGATGGCCCTGCGTTGTAGACAACACTTCCATCCACCCACCGCTCTGCTGCGCGCTCACAGGGATGGCATTTGCCCCCAGATTCAACTTTTGGAGAATCTCATTGCGCTTCATGGTGATGGTTTCCTTAAAGCCCGGAGCCAGGTTTTTATCCCACGGACTCGCTACGCTTTGTAAATAAGGTACAGGGTTGCCCCATACATCCTCAGCATTTTCCGTATACCCATTACTTGTGGAGAAAAAGGATGCAGTAATTGCCTTGCCTTGATATGTCATGACGGAATCTTTGCTTTCGCGTACAGCCTGCTGCAGCTTCTCCCATTCCTTCGCTTTCCCCAGACGTGTCCAGTCGGCTTTTACTTGTTCTGGTGGTATAAATACCTGATGACTCACAGTATCCGTTACATCAGCTTCTCCTGAAGGTACACCGCTTGTATCGTTGGCTGCCAGCCTTCTCACGATAAATGTCCTTGCAGCAATAGCCTGTGCCTTCAGAGCCTCCAATCTGAACTCCGCTGGCATCTCGGCAGCGACAACTCCGGTAACATAATCTTCAAGGGGAAGATTCATCGTTGTACCGGTTGCTGACAGGTAAACCCTTACTTGAGGTTCAGGATAGGTAACAGGTACAGCTGGAGAAGGTGCTGGAGTCGTTACACTGCCTGTACCTGGTGGGACAGGGATGGGTTTAACAGGATCATCCGTCCGAGGCCAGACCAAAATGGCGGGGATCAACAACGCAAGCGCCAGTACTGCCGATACAGCTGCTGCGGGCTGCCAACGAGTATTGTTCTTGCCCCATCTGCGGCCTCGGCCGAACGTACGCATTCGGCGGCGCTTCACACGACGAAACTGATCTAATTCAATGACAGGCATGTGTATACGTGCCGCAGGCTGTTGAGCTGGCTCCTGTTGGGAGCCAGGCCGTCTAGGAGATGTTGTTACGGGCTCATCTGGAACCGTTCTAATGTTCGTTGAAGCAAGCTTGTCTTTTTCCACACCGAAACCAGCAATTTCTTCAGGCTCCTTCACTAGTGGACGTGGGACAAGAGGTACCTTAACCTGCACACGGGCTTCTTTCATTTTGATATAACCCTCCGTTGTCCATGGCCGGTCAAACGCCGGTCCTTTTGTTCAAATCCATAGTTTAGGGTATGAGCTGGCTGGATCTGATAGAACCTGATTTAAGAGAAACGAAGGCATTCCATATGTGGCGATTTCTAACTTACTTTTGCTATGTATTATGGAAAAACATTGATCTGTCGCGGAATCCGGTTCCATAAGGTACCACCCGTTCCTCAAAAAGCAGGCTCTTTCATTTGTTCAGAATTGGTACAGAATATGATGTTATGCTATATAAGTTAGGACCAGCTATTAATAGAATCAGGTACTGATTCAATTGATCGTTGAACACAAAAAAAAGCCAAGCCAGATGGCTTAGCTTTTGATCTGAATTTAAAGGACAGCACGCATGCTCTCGTATCCGCAATATACAATGATGTGTGATTCATATTAGAGAGCAACGCTATTGTCCAATTCGATGTTATGCCCAGGTCGGTTGTACTTTGAACAGCGGTACTTCTTCCCCGACTTTTTCATTCGATGCTTTAACTGCATCCAGCTTAGGCTCTTCAACCGAAATACGATAAATATCGGCTCCAAGTCCGTTAAGCTTCTCAGCGAGATGTACGTAGCCACGGTCGATGTGATGAACACCGCCCACTTCTGTTGTACCTTCAGCAACAAGACCCGCAATAATAAGTGCGGCACCCGCACGCAAATCGGTAGCAGTTACTTTGGCACCCTTCAGCTTGGCATTGCCCGTGATGATGGACGAACGTCCTTCAACTTTGATCTCCGCATTCATCAATTGGAATTCATCCACATGCATGAAGCGATTTTCAAAAACAGTCTCTGTTACAACAGAAGTTCCTTCAGACGCAAGCAAAAGCGCCATCATTTGGGATTGCATATCTGTAGGGAAACCTGGGTATGGTAATGTTTTCACATCCACAGCCTTGAGGGGACGATCTGCAATGACACGAACGCCATTCTCGTCAGGATGAATGGTTACACCCATTTCTTCCAGCTTCGCAATAACAGAACCCAGGTGGTCTGAAATCGCACCTTCGATATACACATCACCACCGGAGATTGCAGCAGCAGCCATATAGGTACCTGCTTCAACCCGGTCAGGAATGACGGTATGCTTCACGCCAGACAGTTTCTCCACACCTTCGATGCGGATGACTCCTGTTCCAGCACCTCGTACTTTTGCACCCATTCCATTCAGGAAGTTGGCAAGATCCACAATCTCTGGTTCTTTAGCCGCGTTCTCCAGAACAGTTACACCCTCAGCCAATGTTGCAGCCATCATAATATTTTGAGTGGCACCTACGGAAGCCACATCCAGATAAATTTTCGCGCCACGCAACCGTCCTTGGCTGCGAGCTTCTATATAGCCTTGGCCCAAGCTGATCTCAGCGCCCATGGCTTCAAAACCTTTCAAATGCTGATCAATAGGCCGTGTACCGATGGCACATCCACCAGGAAGCGAAATTCTTGTATGACCCATACGCGTCAACAATGGCCCCATGACCAGAAAAGACGCCCGCATTTTACTTACCCATTCATACGGTGCCTCACAGGAAGTAAGTTTCTCCGCATTTACGGTAATCACTTCGTCCCGGTATGTAACACCCGCTCCCAGCGATTCCAACACCTTGTTAATCGTCATCACATCGTCTAGAGGAGGAGCGTCAATAATAACGCTTTGTCCTTCTTCCCCTAAGAGAGAGGCAGCGATGATCGGAAGAACAGAATTTTTAGCGCCGCTAACTTTGACACTTCCGGTCAACCTTTTGCCACCGCGGACGATAAATTTGCTCATCATGGTTCCCTCCGCGCTTTTATTCCCTTTTCTTCATTCCGGAATACATGAGCCCTTCTGTAATAGAAAAGACTGTTGCTGTGTGTGGAATTTCGACATAACCTGGCAAATAATGCCCTTGATGTCTATTCAGAAAAGAATTGGTTTATAATCCATATCGATGATACCACGTGTGTTGCATGATGCCCTCCGACTTGTAAATATAACGCCTTACAGGCCAGCAAACATCTGAACAGACAGATTGGGATGATTATTAGCCGGATTCAACCGGATATCCCGTTTATAACCACAAAATAAGTGAACAATTGTGAATTCCCTAACTTCCATCATAACATTGTTGAATTGTACGATACAAGCATTTTTACATAAAACATCTCAAATTCATCCAATTTGACGTCACACTTTTTTCTTAATTCCTTTGCCGACAACTCATACTCTAATTGTTAACACAATTAATCGATGTTATTCGACATTGAACTGCTTGAAGAACCTAACAGATGATTAACCAACCATCTCAACATTAAAACAAATGGCGCAACATTTGTGTCCATGACAAGTAGTCAATGACAAAGCCTGAAACAGCATGCCCAAGTATAATGGCCAACAGTAAATGTAACAGTCTTCCCTGTGCTCCTCGTGGCTGCCTGATAATTAAATCCAGCTTGAGATTCTGCAAAGCCCACCACGACAACGCTATACATAAAAGAGAGACGATAATCGAAACTAAGCCATTCGTACTTAATGTCTGGTTCAACTGATTCGTCAGGTCAGTATCCATATATTCATTACCTCCACATTTGTTGCAGCGATCAGCATAATTATGCCTGGCATCCATAACTTGTTAGAACAATGGAATGACTTGAACACAACGTACTGAGCCTACTGTCAGACTTACTCCTGCTATGCAGGAAATCTGGATGCCCAATCACGGAGCAGCAACAATCTGGCTGTGAATGACTATGGAATTCATCAACGCAGCTTCCTGCATCTGCTGACTCTATGGAATATAGGCTCTTTCATCATACATTGTCAATTACATTGATTTCCACTTTGATAATATTTTAAATTCAAAATGCCGGGATTTTGTGACTAAAACGACATAAAAGAGCGTTATTTCGATATCGATCTTGTCATTTCCTCGGAAATAATTTGGATTTACGTCGTTAAAAATGGTTCCAACAGTGATCATTATCGCCACGACTTTAGTCCTACATTCTATTCAACTGCCCATAAACGGTGAATACAATTAAACTTTATTTCCCGTTAAATCAAGAGCTTCAACCGAAGAAAATGAACATATATTCTACTGTAACTGGAAAAGAGAACGTTCTAAAAACTCAAAAAAGCCCGGCAGACTAAGCCGCCAGGCTCCAATGAACAGTTTATTTGCCGTATACGTTGATCCGGTTAACCGCTTTTTGCAGAGCAATCTCTGCCCGGCGGTGATCAAAATGGTCCTGATTGCTTTGGCTGCTGAGACGGCGTTCTGCCCGCTCTTTCGCTGCACGCGCACGGTCCACATCAATATTTTCCGGGAATTCGGCACTTTCTGCGAGGACAACAACCTTATCTTTACGGACTTCGATAAACCCGCCGCCAATAGCGACCTGCTTGTTCTGTTTTCCGTTTTTGATAATGATTGGTGCGATCTGCAATGGTGTGACCATAGGGATGTGACCTGGCATAATACCCAGTTCCCCTTCAACACCACGAACGATGATACTATCCACTTGCTCTGTAAATACCAAACGCTCAGGTGTTACAATTTCCAACAAAAAGGTGCTCAATTCCATCCCTCCTGAAACTATCCGATAGCTCGCTTCATAAGGACAATCCTGGATTCAGATTATACCAGTGTTTTGGCTTTCTCCACTGCCTCTTCAATTGTACCCACGAAGAGGAAAGCTGCTTCCGGAAGATCGTCATGCTTGCCTTCGAGAATTTCTTTAAAGCTGCGCACCGTTTCTTTAACCGGAACGTATTTACCCGGAATACCGTTAAATGCTTCAGCAACGTGGAATGGCTGGGACAAGAAACGTTGAATTTTACGAGCACGGTAAACGAGCGCTCTGTCTTCCTCACTCAGCTCGTCCATACCCAGAATCGCAATAATATCCTGCAATTCATTATAACGCGCCAAGATGCGTTTAACGCCTTGAGCTACGTTGTAATGCTCTTCGCCTACAACTTCAGGGGACAAGATCCGGGAGCTGGATGCCAACGGATCTACCGCAGGGTAGATACCCATCTCGGAAATTTTACGTTCCAGGTTCGTCGTTGCATCCAAGTGGGCAAACGTCGTTGCTGGAGCCGGGTCAGTATAGTCATCCGCAGGCACGTAGATGGCCTGGATGGATGTTACGGAACCTTTTTTAGTCGAAGTGATACGTTCTTGCAGTTGACCCATTTCCGTTGCCAGCGTTGGTTGGTAACCTACTGCGGAAGGCATACGTCCGAGCAAGGCAGATACTTCTGAACCTGCTTGGGTGAAACGGAAGATGTTATCGATAAAGAGCAACACGTCACGGCCTTCTTCATCACGGAAGTATTCCGCCATGGTCAGACCAGTGAGGGCTACACGAAGACGTGCACCTGGAGGCTCGTTCATTTGTCCGAACACCATTGCTGTTTTGTTGATAACGCCGGAATCACTCATCTCGTGATACAAGTCATTACCTTCACGTGTACGCTCACCAACACCCGCGAATACGGAGATACCACCGTGTTCTTGTGCGATGTTGTTGATCAATTCCTGAATCGTTACGGTTTTACCTACACCGGCACCACCGAAGAGACCGATTTTACCACCTTTGGCATAAGGAGCCAACAAGTCGATAACTTTGATTCCTGTCTCCAGCATTTCAGCCTGGGTAGTCAGTTCATCAAATGCAGGAGCCGAGCGGTGAATCGGATTTTTATGTGCAGCAGCTACAGTGCCGCCAGTATCAATGGCTTCGCCGAGTACGTTAAATACACGACCCAGTGTCGCTTCCCCAACAGGTACAGAGATTGGAGCTCCTGTATCTACGGCTTCCATACCACGAACGAGTCCGTCCGTGGAGGACATCGCGATACAACGTACCCGGTTGTCACCCAGATGTTTCGAAGCTTCGAGTGTCAGATTCACACTTACACCGCTTTCGCTTACTGTAGTGATCGTAATGGCATTGAGGATTTCCGGCAGACCGCCGCGATCAAACTCGACGTCAACAACCGGACCCATGATGCTCACAACGCGTCCTTTGTTCATCTTAACGTTCCCCTCCTACAAGCCTGCTACTTTTGCAAAAATAATGTACCGTTCGTTTATCTTTGCTCTGCAAGCCTTCATTAATAAAAAACGGTTAGCCTTGTGCTGCGTTGGCACCTGCCACAATTTCCGTAATCTCCTGCGTAATCGCCGCTTGACGGGCACGGTTATAGGTCAATGACAAGTCATTGATGAGTTTGGATGCATTTTTGGTTGCATTACCCATGGCCGTCATTTTCGCGCCCAGCTCACTCGCTTTACCGTTCAGAAGTGCACCATAGATCAGCGTTTCCGCATAACGCGGAAGCAAAACCTCCAGTACAGCTTCAGGAGACGGCTCATACTCGTAGCTTGCAGTCGGTCCTTCTGCAGCAGTTACCTCAGGTGTTTCCATCGGAAGAAGACGTTCTACCGTAGGAATCTGGGTCAACGCATTTACAAAGCGGTTATAACAGATGTACAATTCATCAAATTTACCCAATTCAAACCCTTGAACAGCTTCGTGTGCGATGGATTTGATATCTGCAAATGATGGCGAATCGGAAAGATCCGTTGTAGTGGATGTCATCGCCATTTCACGCCGTTTGAAATAATCGCGTCCCTTACGTCCAATGACGAACAATTCGTAGTCATTCTGAGAGTTGTGTTTTTCTTTGAGTGTCAGGTTAACCTGACGCAAAATATTCGCATTGTAACCACCCGCAAGACCGCGGTCCGATGTAATAACCAGATAAGCTGTCTTTTTGACCGGACGACTTTCCAGCATCGGATGCTGAACCCCTTGCGTGCTTTTTGCAATACTTGCCACAACTTCCTTCAGCTTCTCCGAATAAGGACGAGCTGCTTCCGCTTTTTCCTGCGCCTTACGCAGTTTTGCGGCAGCTACCATCTCCATTGCTTTGGTGATCTGCTTGGTGCTTTGTACGCTTTTAATTTGCCGCTTTATTTCGCGCATGCCTTTTGCCATGATTTCACCACCTTCAAGTTTTGACGTAGTCAAAACTACTTCGTAAGCCCAAACTTAAACTTTGGCAGAGCCAAAGTTACTTCGTAAGCATTCACTAGTTTTGACATAGTCAAAACTACTTCGTAAGCATACTGAAACTTTGATAGATCAAAGTTTTACATGCAGACATGCGGAATCGGTTAAACAACTCCGCAACTGCATATCATCTATTTAGACAGAGACAGCAAAGCTCTTTCTGAATTTCTCAATAGCATCTTTCAGAGCGGATTCATTGTCTGCAGTCAATTCTTTTGTATCACGGATAGACCCGAGAATTTCCGGATGGCTGCTCTCCATGAACGCGAGGAACTCACGCTCGAAACGAGTAACATCACCTGTAGGAATCTCATCCAGGAATCCTTTAACCGCTGTGTACAAGCTGACTACCTGTTGTTCTACAGGCAGAGGCTGGTTAACACCTTGCTTCAGGATTTCCATCATACGAGCACCACGATTCAGGCGGGCCTGAGTCGCTTTATCCAGATCGGAACCGAACTGGGAGAACGCTTGAAGCTCACGATATTGAGCGAGGTCGAGACGCAGGGAACCTGCAACCTTTTTCATCGCTTTGATCTGAGCAGAACCACCGACACGGGATACGGAGATACCTACGTTGATCGCCGGGCGTTGTCCAGCATTGAACAAGTCAGCTTCCAAGAAGATTTGTCCGTCCGTAATGGAGATTACGTTCGTCGGAATGTATGCAGATACGTCGGAAGCTTGTGTTTCAATGAACGGCAGTGCGGTTAAAGAACCACCACCAAGCTCATCATTCAGCTTCGCAGCACGCTCCAGCAAACGGGAGTGCAGGTAGAAGACGTCACCCGGATATGCCTCACGGCCCGGTGGACGGCGAAGCAGCAAGGAAAGCTCACGGTATGCTGCCGCTTGTTTGGTCAAGTCATCATAGATGACCAGTACGTGCTCACCTTTGTACATAAAGTACTCGCCCATCGAACAACCGGAATACGGTGCGATGTACAACAATGGTGATGGGTCAGAAGCTGCTGCAGTTACAACAATCGTGTACTCCATTGCGCCTTTACGACGGAGAGTTTCTACGACTTGTGCAACTGTAGATTGTTTTTGACCGATAGCAACATAGATACATTTCATGCCGCTGCCTTTTTGGTTCAGGATGGCATCGATCGCGATCGATGTTTTACCTGTTTGACGGTCACCGATGATCAACTCACGTTGTCCACGACCGATTGGAACCATCGCATCAATCGCTTTGATCCCTGTTTGCATCGGCTCATGAACCGATTTACGATCCATTACGCCTGGTGCTTTACCTTCAACCGGACGGAATTCTGTTGTAGCGATTGGCCCTTTGCCATCAACAGGAATACCGAGCGGATTTACAACGCGGCCAATCAATGCTTCGCCAACTGGCACTTGCATGATTTGACCGGTACGTTTTACTTGGTCGCCTTCACGGATGTCCGAGTAAGGTCCCAGGATAACGACACCGACGTTGCTCTCTTCCACGTTCATGGCGAGACCCATAACACCGCTTGGGAATTCAACCAACTCGTTGGACATGACGTTCTCAAGTCCGTAGACACGAGCGATACCGTCACCAACCTCAATAACCGTCCCGACTTCGACTACATCGATATCGTTCTTGTATTGTTCGATCTGGCTCTTAATTAATGTACTGATTTCTTCTGGTTTGATACTCAAGTGTCCTCACCCCAATCTACTGTACTCGTCTGTTAAAAGACTGCTCAAGACGTTCGAGCTTGCCAGCCAAGCTGCCGTCATAGATCGTATCGCCAATGGCAACTTTCAATCCGCCCAGCAAAGTCGGATCGACAATGTTCTCGATACGGATCTTTTTATTCACACGGCCACCGAATTCACGGGCTACCGCTTCTTGTTCTTCATCATTCAAGGCATAAGTCGAGTACACGCGCGCATCGGCTATGCCGAGCGATTCGCCCTCGATCTTCACATAATCATTCAGCAGATCTTCCAGCAGTTCAACACGTCCACGCTCAATCAAAAGCAAAACGGTTTTCAGAACAGGTTCAGACACCTTGCCGTCAAGACTTGTGCGAAGTACGTTCTGTTTTGCTTCTTCAGAGATGTTGGGTGACTCGATAAATTTACCGATTTCCGCATCACCTGTGATGGCAATTACTACAGTACGCAGCTCTTGTTCGACTTCAAGCACCTGATTCTGTCCGAGAGCAACTTCAAACAATGCTTTCGCATAACGCTTAGCAACAATCGTATCGCGGCTCATTGTCGGCCTCCTACCTCATTGAGGTATTGGTTCACAAGCTCCTCTTGTGCAGGACCGTTCTCAACTTCTTTTTTGATCAGCTTGGAAGCGATTTGAACGGAAGCTGTACCCAGTTCGCTGCGAAGCGCTGCAACCGCTTTGTTCTTCTCGCTCTCAATCTCACGCACAGCATCGTCTTTCAGGCGATTCGCTTCTGCTTTTGCATCCGCCAGAATCGTTTCAGCCTGTTTGCCGCCTGTTTGTTTGGATTGTTCAATGATGTCATAAGCATCTTTACGCGCTTTTTCAAGAGCCTGCTTCTGTTCCTCAACATAGGCAATAGCCTGATCCCGCGTTTGGGCAGCCTCATTCATTTGCGCCAATACGAGCTCACGACGTTTTTCCATAATGGAGAAAAGTGGACCAAATGCATAACGGCTAAGCAGCCAATATAAAATACCAAATGCTATAATCGCCAGAACTGTATTTTCCCATACGAAATTCAATCTGTTCACTCCTTCCTGAAGGTATCCTCAGGCCGCAACTCCGCGTTTACGGACGCTACCTAAAAAGAAGGCGCGGATGGCTGTGGCCTTCCCCGCCAAACCTGCACTGATTTTATTAAGCCGCTCCGTAGAAAATGAACGCGAGTACCACACCGATGATCGGCAATACCTCGATCAAACCTACACCGATAAACATTGTTGTTTGAAGAGTGGATTTTGCTTCCGGTTGACGGGCAATACCTTCCACCGTTTTGCTGATTACCAAACCGTTACCGATACCTGCGCCAAGTGCGCCCAATCCTGCAACAATTGCTGCTGCCAATAATGCCATTGCTCCCATTTGTATATCCTCCTTAGAATGTTCGTTCAAATTTTATAGTTCAGCCCTACAGGGTTAACCGTATTGGACTTGAATCTTAATGTTCCTCGTGCGATTCGACGGTTTGTGATATGTATACCATCATCAAAACCGTAAATACGAATGCCTGTATGGCACCGATGAAAATACTGAACCCCTGCCATGCCGTCAACAGCGGAATTGCTGCAATTGCGCCAATCCATTTGAATGCTGTAAGCTTCATAATCGTGGAGATCAGAACCTCACCTGCAAAGATGTTGGCGAACAAACGCATACCGTGTGTCAACAACTTGGATGCCGTCTCCACAATGTTGATTGGGAAGAACAGCCAGTGTGGTTGGAAATAATGCTTGAGATACGTTTTGGTGTTACGGAAAAGTCCCAATCCATGCGCGATAGCAAATGCGATCAACGCTAGACCCATGGTTACCGAAAGGTCAGCCGTAGGTGATTTCCACCAGGCAACTTCGATATGTGGATGAGCTTCAGGATCCTTCTCATGAGCTTCATGGAACGCTTCTTGGACCGAGACAATTGGCTTGCCAAAGATTTCAGCTTGGCTTGCATCAGTAGCCCCAGTTACTACGCCCAAAGGGAGACCCAACATGTTTCCCACAAAGATAAACATAATCATTGTGGTTGCCAAGGTAAGGAAATGCTGCCCCTTCTTCATATCCATCGTGCTCGAGATCAGGTTGCGTACAAACTCAATCGCCCACTCCAGGAAGTTTTGCATTTTGCCCGGATTCTCTACCGACAAGTTCCGCGTAGCCAGCTTTGCAACAATAAATACAATGGCGGATGTTACGATCAGCATCAGCAGAACAGACAAATCCAGATGGAACCCACCCAGGTTAATTATCGGAGATTCATGCATATTTTTCTCACCCCTTTCTCATTCGAAAGCTTGCAGCACCACTATGAGTCTGCTTTGCGGGACAACAATATCCCTATAAATAGTAAGGAAAATTGCGCTATGACCAAGCCAGCTACAACCGCATATAAATTGAAGTATTGCGGATACTGCATCGCCATGAAAATAGCGAGTACTGCGAGAGCTGCTCTAGTCAAAAATCCCAGGTTCACTCGCTTAAGGTTTCCTTCCGCTGCACCATCCAACATTCTCCTGACTTTGCGACCCAGATACGAAGCGTTGATCCAACTGATCACCGTTCCAAGGGCCAGTCCCAAAGCTATTGTTTCCACACGGGGCAGAAAGGCCGCTGCGAGAAAACAAATCATAAGAAAGTACATGATGAAAACAGTCATCCATCTGCGGTATCTGGTTAGTTCACTCATCACTTTCCCCCATGAATTTTTTCGCGATAAAGTAGATGCTTACGCCGCCTGCTGCCAAAAAAAAGAGAACGCTTACGGCGATCCATATTCCGCTACCCCCGATGGTCTTGTCCAACCAGGAGCCAACGTAATATCCGGCAACAGCGAGAATGGCAATCTCGATTCCAAAAGCTGTCACGAGCCCCATCGCTTTCCACACATTATCGTCATGGTTACGGGATGAATTTGGTTTGTTCGAATCGGCCATTTTCCACGCCACCCTTGCAATCCCAGTTAATTTTACTGAATGATGAGAGCCTTTGTCAATTGAATGATTTTAGCGTTTTAAAGGGGAAAACGACGGGAATACAGGCCATCAGAGCCCATAAACCCGCGTAAACCGTACAGTTTAACTGTATACTGTACCCTTTAATAATCCGTCAGAAAAAATGAATTATTTTTTGAATTTTCTGTGAAATGATTCCGGACGTTCACTATTCACACCAAAATGATGCAAAATCGCATTGACAATTCTTTCCGAAGCATGTCCATCACCATAAGGATTGGCAGCCTGACTCATGCTTGCATACAGTGTTTCGTCTGTAAGCAGAGCTTTGGTCCGCTCATATACACGTTCCTCTTCGGTACCCACCAGCTCCAGTGTTCCAGCCTCGATTCCCTCCGGACGCTCCGTAGTATCCCGAAGGACGAGAACAGGCACACCAAACGAAGGCGCTTCTTCCTGCAAACCGCCTGAATCTGTCAAAATCAAGTGAGTATGCGGGTAAAAGTTATGCAAATCCACCACGTCTAGTGGATCAATAAGTTGAATACGGGGGTGATTCCCCAAGATCGCGTGAGCCGGCTCCTTCACAGCAGGACTTAGATGCACCGGATACACGATGGCAATATCCTCAAACTCGTCGGCAATCCGTTTGACGGCCTGGAAAATGTTACGGTGAGGCTCGCCTTGGGATTCACGGCGGTGAGCTGTCATCAACACAAGACGCTTTCCCTGTGCCCAATCTAGTACTGGATGTGTGTAATCCTGCCGTACTGTATATTGAAACACATCTGTTACCGTGTTGCCTGTGACATACGTACTAGACTCCGATTTATTTTCTTTGGCAAGATTGGAAGACGACCAGTCCGTAGGCGCAAAATGCAAATCAGCAAGCACTCCGGTTAACTGACGGTTCATTTCTTCCGGGTATGGAGAGAGCTTGTTCCACGTACGAAGACCTGCTTCCACATGACCCACCTGAATCTGCTGCAGGAACGCAGCATAGCTGGCTACAAACGTTGTCAGCGTATCACCGTGAACCAGCACAATATCCGGCTTTGCTTCACGCAAAACCGGCTCCAGGCCTCCCAGCACACGAATCGTAATTTCATTCAACGTCTGACGATCTTTCATCACATCCAGATCGTAGTCTGGATGAATATTGAATACTTCAAGAACCTGATCCAGCATCTGACGATGCTGTGCAGTAACGCATACGATCGATTCAATAGATTCGGGATGTTTCTGCAGTTCCAAAATAAGCGGAGCCATCTTGATGGCTTCCGGGCGCACCCCGAATATTGTCATGACTTTAATTTTCTTGGACATTGAAGCAAAGCCCCTTTTCTATTCAGCATGCAATATGCTTATTTAGTGCCGTACAGACGGTCTCCTGCATCTCCCAGTCCGGGAACGATATAGCCGTGATCATCCAGACGATCGTCCAGTGCAGCAACGTAGATGTCTACATCCGGATGTGCATCCTGAACAGCTTTTACGCCTTCAGGAGCTGCAACAAGGTTCATCATTTTGATTTGCGTGCAACCGCGTTTTTTGAGCACGTCAATAGCAGCAATGGCAGAACCGCCAGTTGCCAGCATCGGGTCGATGACAATCAACTGACGCTCTGTAACGTCCGTAGGCAGCTTGGTGTAGTACTCAACCGGTTGCAGGGTTTCCGGGTCACGGAACAGACCTACATGTCCTACTTTTGCAGCTGGCAACAATTTCACAACACCATCCAGCATTCCAAGGCCCGCGCGCAAAATCGGAACCAGCCCAAGCATACGTCCGGAAATGACTTTTCCTTGTGTTTCAGCTACTGGTGTCTGTACATCAATAGTCTCCAGCTCAACATCTCTTGTAATCTCATAAGCCATCAGTGTAGCCACTTCATCCACCAATTCACGAAAATCTTTCGTATTCGTACGCATGTCGCGTATAAACGTCAGTTTGTGTTGAATCAAAGGGTGATCACATATTACTAATTTTCCCATCTAATTTGTCCCTCCGGTATGTTCTTCATGTTCAGCATTACCAAATATGCCTAATCACCATTCATAGGCCCGATAAATCCTGTATATTATATCATCACCTACACCGAATTACACCATCAAAGGGCACTTAATCATTACAGAAAACCAAATCCTATAAAAATAGGACCGGAAACATGAGTCATCCGGTCCTTTTTGCTCTCGCTGTTATGTCAGTTGAATGTTAAAAAATGTGTAAACACTATGAAGCTCCGCAAACCGAATGACCTTCTGATCGCTGTTATCCCCAGAATTCTTTTGATCCATTAATAAATGGTGGAATTCCGGTGATAAAGGCGAGCGCTACGCTTCTTCAGGTTCTTTCGGTTTGCTCCGTCTGTATGTTTACATTTAGAACATCTCAAATACAAACAGCACGAGCAAGTTTTTTTAGTATTTAAGATCTGTGTAGAGTGGGAATTTGTCGGTGAGCGCCGTTACTTCCGCACGGGCTTCATCCAATTTAGCTGCATCTTTAGGGTTTTTCAATGTTTTGGCAATGATCTTACCAATGGCTACCATTGCTTCTTCGTTCATACCACGGGAAGTAGCAGCAGGTGTACCGATCCGGATACCGCTCGTTACAAACGGGCTGGTTGGATCAAACGGGATTGCATTTTTGTTCACGGTAATGCCGATGGAATCAAGTACATGCTCGGCTTCCTTACCTGTGATATTCACGCTGCGTGTGTCGATCAGCATCAAGTGGTTGTCTGTACCGCCGGATACGATGTTCAATCCTTCAGCAATCAGCGTTTCAGCCAATACTTGTGCATTTTTCACCACGTTTTGTGCATACGTTTTGAACGAAGGTTGCAGTGCTTCACCTAATGCTACCGCTTTGGAAGCAATTACGTGCATCAGAGGTCCACCTTGGGAACCCGGGAATACCGCTTTATCAATGGCTGCTGCCCAAGCTTTGCGGCACAGAATCATACCACCACGAGGTCCACGCAGCGTTTTGTGAGTTGTTGTCGTTACGAAATGCGCATGTGGAACCGGGCTTGGATGCAAGCCTGCAGCTACCAGTCCTGCGATGTGAGCCATATCCACCATGAACAAAGCACCTACATCATTAGCGATGGAAGCAAGCTTTTCAAAATCAATGATACGCGGATATGCACTTGCACCTGCAACGATCATACGAGGGCGATGTTTGAATGCCGCTTTGCGCACTTCATCATAATCAATCAGGAATGTATCTTCTTGTACACCGTAAGCCACGAAATTGTACAGCAATCCGGAAGCGTTAACCGGGCTACCATGTGTGAGGTGTCCGCCATGCGCAAGGTTCATACCCAGAACGGTATCACCTGGTTTCAGAGCCGCAAGGTATACTGCCATGTTCGCTTGTGCACCGGAGTGAGGTTGAACATTCAC
The DNA here is from genome assembly GCF_013401555.1 of Paenibacillus sp. E222. Taxonomy (NCBI): domain Bacteria; kingdom Bacillati; phylum Bacillota; class Bacilli; order Caryophanales; family Paenibacillaceae; genus Paenibacillus; species Paenibacillus sp. E222. The sequence continues at coordinate 1,930,606 of NZ_CP058552.1, read as the reverse complement.
ATGTTCTGCTCCAAACAATTCTTTGGCACGATCACGGGCGATATCTTCAACGATATCAACATGCTCACAACCACCGTAGTAACGTTTGCCTGGATATCCTTCAGCGTACTTGTTGGTAAGTACAGATCCCATTGCCTCAATTACCGCTTCGCTTACGATGTTCTCGGACGCGATCAGCTCAATGTTGTTTTGTTGACGTTTCAGTTCAAGATTCATCGCTTCCAGTACTGCCGGGTCATTCTTGCGCAATTGTTCCATGATTAAATTCCTCCCAGTTATAAGTGAAGTTATAAAGCGAAATCATGTTTACACGAAAACGGAGAGTGCAACACCAATCTGGAGAAGCAGAGCGTTCGCCTTTATCACCGGATTTCCCCTTATATAAGAGATTCAAAAAAATCTGGGGATAACAGCGATCGTAAGATGGTGATGCAATCGAAGTCAGGAGTGTAACCAATCGTTTCGGTTTATACGTTAGTCACAAAATGTCGAATCTGGTTGCTCTTCCATACGATACACTGCACGCTCGCCGCCAATCAACTTCGGACGGGTCAGTGCTGTAGTTACTCGGGCATCACCGATGTAGCGGAGTGATGTTCGGAAGGGTACTGCCACATGCCGCAAGTGCATGCCAATCATCGTCTCCCCAATATCCAGTCCCGCATGGGCCTGCACATGTTCAGCCAGGCATGGATCGGTCAGCGAACGATACGCTGCGGATGCCATGGAACCGCCTGCTTTGGGCACGGGTACTGCACCAACCTCAGTCAATCCAAGACGTGTAAGCAATGAACGCTCCATAACCAGTGCCCGGTTCAGATGCTCACAGCATTGGAATACAACATCAAAACCGAACTCCTGCTGCACCTCGCGTATACCCGCAAGAAGCTGCTGCGCCACTTCAACCGCACCGCTTGTACCAATCCGTTTGCCCGCAACTTCACTTGTACTTGTACCGATCACCACGATCTGTCCAGGTCCAAGCTGTCCGGCAAGCGCCAGTTCACGCAGAATGGATGCGGTCTGTTCATGCAATCCGGGTTGTTCCGAATCTAACTCAATATTCATCCTATCGCCTCCCGATAAAATCATGCCCGGCTTCCTCTTGGCTGCCCTTGGTATTCTTACATGGCATTTCAGGTACTATTATAGCGAATAATCAGATGAAAGACGAAAAAAAGAGCAGTCTGCGGGTACCGCAGAATTGCTCTTTTGCCCAGGCGACCGGCCGTTTGTTCCGGTGCTCCATCGTGGTTATGCCCACTTCGTCGCCAGTTACACCGGATCCCTGTTTTCCCATTCATCATAAAACAACCTGCGTTTAAAATCAACGGGTAATTTACATCCCGTGTACGTTTTTATATGGAAAACCATCGGCAGCTGGGAATGATTAAGCAAATCCAATTAATCCAGCTTGTCCAAAAGTCTGTCGAGTGCAGTCCGAATCTCTGCCGCAGCGATGTTGTAATCATCACGACTGCCGCCAAACGGATCCGAAATATCAAAGCTCGGTATGCGTTGTCTGATCTCGATCGCCCGCTCACGTTCAGACGCCAAAATTTCCTGACCTAGCGCACGTTTCATTTCCATTGTCGCAAACAGGCTGTCCAGTTCCTGAAGATCATTCAGGACTTGTTCGTCATTTTCCACATACTCTTTCAAGGTATACGTCTTGTGTATAGAGTCAGGAAAAACCTGCATAACATGCTGTTTATGACTGCGTGTCAACGTAAGGATCAAATCGGCCCAACCGACCAGGTTAGAGCTCAAGAGCGTCGAATGAGGCGGTCCCTCAACGTTGTGATCCCTTAATACGGCCTCCGCATGACGGGAAATCGGCATGCCCGTAGTTGCGGCTACACCCGCGGAACGAACGTCCACCTGAATGCCCCGCTCAGACGCCAGTTTACGTAAAAGTCCCTCCGCCATGGGGCTGCGACATGTATTCCCTGTACATACAAACAAAATATGTTTCATTGTGGTTAGCCTCCCCATTTTGCAAATGTTGTCGAATCATGTTTGAAACTCCATCTGAACCAATGAAACTCATAACTATATATCGAAGACTGCACTAGGCTGTAATCATTATTAACGGTGTATTTTAAAATATAAACAAAAGTCCAAAAGCGAGCAAGATCGCTCCGCCGACCGCTTCCCCGTAATCCCCCATGTTTTGACTCACACGCCGTCCCAACAGCAGACCCATGACGGACATTACTCCACCACAGACACCGAAAGCCAGCACCGTTAACACCAAATCACTGCTGAACATGCCAAGCGAGACTCCAACGGAAAACGAATCCACACTGACACTCAGTGAGAACAGAATCACACCGAGCAGAGATCGATGATCCACCAGTTTGGTGTCTCCCTCCCGGAAAGCGTTCAAGATCATATGGGCGCCGAGCAGGACCAGCAGACCGCCAGCTGCATATGTCGTAATGTCACCAAGCAGGGAGCTGACGTATTTGCCCGTGTACATGCCGATGAGCGGCATGATGATGTGAAACAGGGCCGTTACGGTACTGATTCGCAATACGTCTCTCATCCGAATGCCCTTCATGCCAATCCCGATGCCGAGTGAGAACGCGTCGAGTCCGAGAGCGACGGCCATAATCAAAATGGTTACCAACTGCCCTACATGGGCAGACACATCCCACATCCCCATACCCCCAAGTCACGTAAAGGTTCTTGTACACCATATGCGGACAAGAACATAAACATGACCTGAGAAGGCGTTTTCCATAGCTGCATTCAAAGAATGATTGGCTAGTCGTGGCTAGAGGTCAGGTGCCAGAGGGAAATATTCATAGCGATATTATGGAAAAAGGGAGCTATCGGTCACCGACCTGAATGAGTCGGTGACCTGCCGCCTTGAGCAGCCGGTTCATGACGGCTGCTCCCAGCCCTTCGCGCGAGCAGGCTTCAGCCACAATATATGTGGCCCCCTGCTCATCGCAGCTGCGCAGCGCGGCGTACAGCCGGCGCGCTGCTTCCTCCAGCTCGCTGGCATCGCCCAGCGAGAACACGGCATCGGCGCGGTACTGCTCCGCGTGCTCGGCGAACGCCAGCACCGCGGTGCGCTCCCCGCGCTGCGCCGCCTCTGCGAGGGCGGCGCTGATCCAGGCCGCCACCGCTGCGGGCGGCCCCTCCACCACGCACAGCGCACCTGCGGGCGCGTAGTGCGTGTACTTCATGCCCGGCGAGCGCGGCGCCGGGCTGTCATCGCCACCGGGCCCCTCGGCGAGCAGCGCCGGGTCCGTGGCGACACGGGCGGCAACGGCGGACAGCTGTTCCGCCGTAATGCCGCCAGGGCGCAGGATGGTGACAGTACCGTCGTCACCGACCTGCACCACCGTGGACTCGACGCCCACCCCGGTGGGGCCGCCGTCCACGATGCCGCCGATGCGGCCTGCCAGATCCTCGCGCACATGTGCGGCGAGTGTCGGGCTTGGCCGCCCGGAGCGGTTGGCGCTCGGCGCGGCGACCGGGCATTCCGCCGCCGCGATCAACTGCAAGGCCACCGGATGATCCGGCATCCGCACGGCCACCGTGTCCAAACCGGCGGTAACCCGCGGGGATACCGCCCCTGGCCTAACCGGCAGCACAAGCGTAAGCGGCCCCGGCCAGAAGGCTGCCATCAGAGCCTCCGCTGTGCCATTCACATCTGTGACCAGCGAATCCAACTGGTCACGCTGTGCAATATGAACAATCAGCGGATTGTCTGAAGGCCGCCCCTTGGCTGCAAATACAGCTTCCACCGCAGCTGTACTGCGAGCATCTGCGCCCAGACCGTATACCGTCTCGGTTGGGAATGCCACGGTTTGTCCTTGACGAAGACAGGCTGCGGCATCCTGTAAGTAAACAAGAGCCTGTTTATACGCACTCCCTTTTGCCACATCATCCGTGTTCTCATTGGCTAGCAGTACATTGACATCCCACATGCTCGTAACCATTTCCTCTGTACGTTCATCGTTCTCCATGCCTTTCATGGAAGACTGATGCAATTGCTTGTTCTCTCTTGTCATATATCCATCATTCCTAAACTTCAGTAGGGTAGTTAATGCAAGACATCACACTTCCGCGATGCCTTATTCACTTATGTTTTCTGATTCCTATAATTATAACATATCTGCTCTGCCCAAGGATGCGGTCTGAATCTTCCCAGCGATTAACATCATGCGATCTTTGACTCGAGCCTATGATAAAACAAAAGGGCACTTCCCTGAATCGAAGTCCCCTGATAAAGCTTATATCCAGCAGCATGTTCATTCAGTTATGCAAACAATCCCGTTACCCAATCCCACAATTTGACCGCCATATCCCATAAGAAGAAACGCGCTTCCGGTGTAGCTGCCTGCACAGATGCTTGTGCGTCCCCAGGCTCTGCGGCAGCTGCTGATGCTGTTGCAGGCTTCGCCAGTGCATCCCCTGTTCCTGCATCTATGAAGCACAATGGTGGAAACAACACACACCACCAGTTTTGACCTTCACCTTTACCCAGTGTTATCCGTACTGCCTCATAATCTCCAGCAGGATATACGGTACCCCCATATAATTTGGTTGGAAACGGAACCACTCCGAGTTCAACCTGATACGAATAGGTTAAGCCACGATTGGCAAGCTCTTCTCCCACACGATCCTCAATTTCAGATAGATGCTGACGAATGACCCCACGCGCTTCTTCCAGACTTTGCGGATTCTCCAGTTCGGTTACCCACTCATTCATTTGGGCAACGACGGCGTCACGAATCTCGCGTTTGACCAACTGATCTCCCGCAGCATCCGAGTTTGCGAGAATACGTAAGCGAATGGATTGTTCTGGAATCGCTGTGGCCGCCACAGCTGCATCCGTTTTCTGACCTTCCCACATCATAATAATCATCATAAGACATACAATTATAAGTCCAATTTGTTTCACGACTCTTCTGCTCATTCCGTTCTCCCCCTCGGCTCCCGTGATCATGATCCCTGTAACTCTCTCATGTCTATCAGTATGCCCGGAAGGGGCGGAAGTAAACCTGCTAGATTACAAATCTACTAAAATTTTAATAGGCGGGTTAGACCTAAAACAAAAGACTGTTAGCTCGCTCATGAAACTGACGAAAATCAAAAAAGCGCCTGCCTATGGAACGCTTGTCGGCTGGCACTTCTTTGAACAATCTAAAATCTCTAACCTACCCTTGATGTTCCAATTAGCATGCTGTATGGATGCCCTTGCTTCTCTGTTACTTATTGACCCGAAAAGCTTCCCAGGCCCCGCCAACCGAATTGCGGCTCGCTACAAGCTTACCGCCATTATTCAGATCACAGGTTACATACAAGTTATTGGCAAGTGCCTGCAGCGCGATTGTTCCATCACCCAAATCCACACGATTGAACTTCTCCCATTGCTGAATGGTTGTCGCTTTTGCGATCAGGGCACCACCCACATTAACATCTGCTGTGACATATTTATTATTGATTTTGGACTTGAGGGACACCGTTCCATCGGAGTTCGTAATCCATTCAAAAAGCTCCCAGTCTCCTGCGGTCGTCCGATTGGCGACAAGCTGGTCATTGCCTTGATTTTCGGCAGAGACGATTTGCTGATTGGCTTGAGCAACCAGATAGTTGTACCCGCTTGGATTTGGAGGCTGCACCGTCCCACCACCCGTAACCTCTGAATATACGGCCTGAAGCAGCGCACCTGAGCGGTCATTGCTGTACTCCCAGAACATGATGCCACCCAGATTGCTATTTTTCACATATTGCACCTTCAAGCTGAGCGATTGCGGGTCATCATAGGAGATAAAGGTATTTCCATTAAACAGATAAGGAGCTTGGGCACTGCTGTCCCAGTACCGTGTATACCCGTTTTTATTCAAATATTGGCTGACAATAGTGTTGTAGTCGGGTTCAAAACCACCGGAAGCGGGCCTGTCCAGACCATTGTTCGAATTCTGAACACCCGTCCAGGCCCGGCCGTAAAAAGCTCCGCCAATGACCAGTTTATTCGCGGGAACACCGCTATTTCTGAACAGATTGACCGCGGACGTTACACTGATATCTCTTCCGGACAGATTCGTATGATGACCTGTGGTTGCATCCCAGGTTCCATGAAAATCGTAAGTCATCAGATTGATCCAATCGAGCAGAGGCGTGATATTATTGATCTCCACACCATTCAGATAACTGCTGCTCGCTCCTGCGGCAATGGTCAGCAGATATTGCTTGCCATTAATCTGCCCTTGAGCATTCAGCTTCTCACGAACCTTCGAGAGCAGTTGTGTGAAGTTTTGTTTATCCTGCGGTCGCGCAGTTGTTCCGGCCGCAGGGTTGGTCGGATATTCCCAATCCAGATCGACGCCATCCAGATTGTTGGAGGTTACCAGCTGCACAATACTGTCGGCAAAGGTTGTACGTGAGGCGTCCGTTAGCGCAGCGTCTGAAAAACCATTAGCTCCCCAACCGCCAACAGACAATAACACCTTCAGGTCAGGGTTTCTGGATTTCAATCCTACCATCAGTTGCAGTTTGGTACGATCTGAATTTGTGATTGTTGCTTTGCCGTTGGAGATGAGAGCGAAGGAGTAATTGATATGAGAGAGCTGTTCTGCCTTAATATCATTCGCGGTCCAGTTGGCCCAACCAGCCACATAAGCAATAATTTTCTTTGGAAGAGGAGCTGCGTCAGCTTGTTTCGCTGGTCCGATGGCAAATGTCGAAACGGTTAGTGCAAAAGATAAAAACAAGAGCATGAACACGTTGACGATCGACGGGGTCTTAACAACTCGATTTTTATTCATTTCAAACTCTCCTTTTGGGTTTAAAATTAATCATTCAGCGACCTGATCCTTCGCCCACATCCCACTTCGGCAGGAGGCCCACGTACCGCACTACGCACCTCTTCCTTGATCACAGCCGCTGCACTGCCAAACTTGTTAAAACACATGGCTTCTCATCCTCTCAATTTCAAATCAGATAGAACTAAAAGAAAGTAAGCGTTTACAATTAATTGTGAAATCGATTTCATTTCATTGAGAAATAAACAAGCCATTGGATGTTCTGTACAGGAACCAATAGAATTTGTAGAAGTGTAACCAGGACGATAAGAATGGAATATCGAATGCTGATCTGAGAGACACGAGGAAAACAAGGATTCTCCAGGACTGCTGACTTATTCTGAGTATAGTTAAAATTAGGATAATACAGAATTGAAATATTTGTCAATAAAATTTAAATTTGTCATTCATTTAAAATTCAAAGTTCTCACTGCCTTTAAAAATAAAAAAAGATCTTCGCCTAGCTGCGCAGGCAAAGATCGGACTAACAAACCAAAAACTTACTGCTCCATAACCTACTCCAACATCCTCTGAATGGGAAGCTGGATTTCTATAGCGAAGATGAATCATACCAAAGTTCAGGATTACGCTGTTGTCTTTTCCTTTTGGACCATACTCCACAAACGTTCTAATAAGGTAGCTCGCTGTTCTCCCATAAGAAGCTCGTCCTCGTCTTCCTGACCATACAACTTAATACTCATCACCAGCCCGATACATGCCATATTAATGAGCAGCGAGGTGCCCCCATAGCTGATAAACGGCAGCGTAATGCCCGTAAGCGGCATCAGCCCAAGGAAAGCGCCAATATTTTCAAACACCTGATATAACAGCATCCCGATAATACCTACAATCACCACAGGTCCTGCCCGGTCTCTACAGTGTAATGCGATTAATACCATACGATGAATGAGGATAAAATACAGTAAGAGCAGAACAGATCCGCCTACAAAACCAAACTCCTCGGCAATGACCACAAAAATGGAATCCGAGTATGTATACGGTACACGCCCCGATTGAACAGATGTGCCTTGCATGTAACCTTTGCCTGTTATGCCTCCCGAGCCTATGGCCAGACCCGCATTTTTCGTATGCCAGGAAGCTTTCGACGTTGCTTTATCCGGTACAAGCCAAGGATCAATTCGCTCGGCCCAGTGCTCACGGTTCGCCTTTTCCAGAAAGGTGAAAATCTCATCGTGATACGACGTATATGCTTTGACGAATCCAAAAAAGGTGATCCCCACAATAGCAAGAGCAATTAATGCATGAGACCACTTGATATTCCCTATCCATAACACGGCGACCAGAATCACGATGTATCCGAGGGCGTTTCCCAGGTCATTTTGAGCCATTACTAACGCAAAGGGAACGAACGTCCATAACCCGATGGGCACGATATCTTTCCAGAAACGAAGCGTAGAATTTTTTCTTTTGACCAATACATGCGCCAGAAACAGAATCAAGATCATTTTAAACAATTCTGCTGGTTGAAAAGTGAGACTCTCACTAATCTTTATCCAGCCATTCGCATTATTAATCGTGCCACCTACAAAGTTGACAAGAATCAGCAGGACGATTCCAACTGCGTAAATATAAAACGCATATTGGATATACAGTTTATAATTGACTAATCCGATACCAATGATGGCTACGAATCCAATCCCGTAAAACAGCAAGGTTTTGATATGATGATTTCCAAGTTTCGGATCGGACTGAATCGCACTGTACACCGTAAATACACTCATGACCATAAGCAGCAGCAACACAAACAGAATAACCCCGTCCATCTTCTTCAGCATTCTCAGCATGTTCCCACGTATCCCCCTGAGGCTCAATAACCCAATAATTATTTCCAGTAGTCTTCAATATTACCATTGTATAGAATTGGAAGACAAATTGGAAATCCGTCAAACAACACAACGAAAAACCCTGAAACCCACAGATCCATCTTGCTCCGATCTGTTGATTCCAGGGTTAACTTATATCGTATTCACTCCGCAAAGAGTCTGTCCTTGGATAAAGACTATTGCTCCTGCTGCGTTGATTTGCGTCTAAATAGCTTCAATACCAACTCCGTAATGCTTGGCTGTTCTGCGGAACCGAGAATATCCTCGTTCTCTTCTGTATGCACTTTGATACTCATCACAAGACCCATACTAAGCATGTTGAGAACAAGCGAGGTGCCCCCGAAACTGATAAACGGCAGTGTAATCCCTGTCAGCGGCATCAGACCAATGAATGGACCAATGTTGACAAAGATCTGGTAGAGCAGCATGGCTATAATACCGACAATCAGATATGGTCCTGCCCTATCCTTACATTCCAGTGCAATCAGCACCAGCCTGTGAATCAAAATAAAGTAGAGCAGGAGCAGCACCGATGCTCCAACAAAACCAAATTCTTCACCAATCTGCACAAAGATCGAATCCGCATAGGCCAGCGGCACCCGATTCGACTGAATCGTGGTACCTTCCAAGTATCCTTTACCGCTAATACCTCCAGAGCCTATAGCCAACTTGGCATTGTAGGTCTGCCAGAGCACGTCCCTTGACGTCTGATCCGGTACAAGCCAGGGGTCGAAACGATCTGCCCAGTGAGAGCGACCAATGTCCTTCAGAAATCTTACAATTTCATCATGGTAATGAATATAGGCTTGTGTTCCACCAATCAGAGCGGCCACCGCTATAACAAAACCGATCAGGGCATGCGTAAATTTGATATTGCCTATCCAGAGAAGCCCTATCAGGATAACGACATAACTCAGCGCATTCCCCAAGTCATTCTGAAGCAAGACGAGCAGCAACGGAGGAAGCACACAGAGCGAGATGGGGATAACGTCTCGTCCAAAAAATAACGGCCTGTTTTTCTTTCTCGCCAGAAGTGCTGACAGAAAGACAATCAGACATAGTTTGAATAGCTCGGCAGGCTGCAAGCTCAGGCCAAATATGGATAACCATCCTTGAGCGCCGTAGTACTCCTTACCGATAAACATAACAAGAATAAGCAGTATCATGCCCACACCATAAATGTATAGGTAATTCTTAATGATCAATTTGTAGTTAATCATGGACATTCCGAAAAACACAATAAAACCGATAATGTAAAAAATTACTGCTTTCTGGGGATAAGCCTCCCACTTCGGTCGGCCGAAGGTGGTACTATAAATCGACAAAATACTAATAGCCATCAGAATGAGCAATATAAAAACAATCGAATAGTCTATTTTTTTGAATTTATGCAGCATGTAGTTATGTTCCTCCAAGCATTCAGCAATCTTCGGTATATCTCATTGTAGAGGATTTCACGGCAAAAAGAAAACCTGTGGAACCTTACATTTTCGTCACCTGTTCCGAAGTACGAACACCCAGTACATGCCGTTCAATGCCTGCAAGGTCTGGCACGACGATAATTTCCGGCCAATATCCGGCCGATTCAAGCAGAGCTGCGATGTCCCCGGCCTGTCCCTGACCCAGCTCAAAACCGATGATCTGCGGTGGTGCAGGCAGCAGCGCCAGCTGCTCCAGCATGATGCGGTACGGCCCCAGTCCATCCGGGCCGCCGTCCAGTGCCGTGCGCGGCTCATGGTCGCGCACCTCAGGCTGCAACCCGGCGATATCTGCCGCCGGGATGTAAGGCGGGTTGGACACCAGGATGTCCACCCGTACCCCTGCGAACGGGGCCAGCAGATCGCCTTCACGGAAGTCGATCTGTACCCCGTTCGCGGCCGCGTTCCGCGCGGCCACTTGCAGGGCAGCCGCCGAGATATCTCCGGCGCCTACCTGCCAGCGCGGGCGCTGCGCAGCCATCGTCACTGCGATTGCCCCGCTGCCCGTGCCAATGTCGACGGCGAACGGAGCGCCGCCGGGAAACACGCGGTCGGCTTCGCGCAGCACAGCCTCGACCAGCAGCTCGGTCTCCGGCCGCGGAATCAGCACGGCCGGCGTGACCTCGAACGGCAGCCCATAGAATTCCTGGCTGCCGATGATGTACTGCGCCGGCTCACCCGCAGCCTTGCGCGTGACGGCGTCTTCCCAGCGGCTGCGAAGCTCGCTGGGAAAGGGCTCCGGCTGCATCATATAGTACTCGGTCCCTTCGCGGCCGAGTACATGTTCCAGCAGCAGCCGGGCATTGTTGTGCGGCTCGTACACGCCGCACTTCTCCAAAAAAGAGGAAGCCTCCACGAAGGCTTCCCGACAACTCTGTTCCGGCGTCATGACAAACTGCGCGCGGGTCACAGTATTATTCTCCTCTATCCATCATATCCGTCTGCTCGGCAATCGTCAGCGCAGATACGATATCAGCAATCTCACCATTCATGATTTGATCCAGCTTGTGCATCGTCAATCCGATCCGGTGATCGGTAACACGGCTTTGCGGGAAATTATAGGTACGAATCCGCTCACTGCGGTCACCTGTACCCACTTTGCTCTTCCGTTCACTCGAAATTTTCGCTTCTTCTTCCTGACGCATCATATCGAAGATACGCGTACGCAGAACTTGCAATGCTTTTTCTTTATTCGAGTTCTGGGATTTACCATCCTGACAAGTAGCCACAATTCCCGTTGGAACGTGAGTTACCCGTACAGCCGATTTCGTGGTATTAACCGATTGTCCACCGGCACCACTGGAACAGAACGTATCTACACGGATATCTTTATCATGAATTTCGATATCGAAATCTTCGGCTTCAGGCATAACAGCTACTGTGGAAGTAGACGTATGAATCCGGCCGCCCGATTCCGTTGTAGGAATACGTTGCACACGGTGTGCGCCACTTTCGTATTTCATTTTGCTGTAAGCGCCGCGTCCATTAATCAGGAATACTACCTCTTTGAAGCCGCCCAGATCATTTGTGTTAACGTCCATCAATTCCACGCGCCAGCCTTGGGTATCGGCATAACGTGTATACATCCGATAGAGATCCGCTGCAAACAGCGCCGCTTCATCCCCACCAGCTGCTCCACGAATTTCAACGATGACGTTTTTATCATCATTCGGGTCTTTTGGCAGCATGAGAACACGAATCAGTTCGTCCAATTCTTTCTGGCGAGTGCTCAGTTCATCAATTTCCATTTTGACCATTTCACGCATCTCGTCGTCCAGCTTCTCGCCCTGCATTTCTTTCGCAGCTTCGAGATCCTGGCTTACCTGTTTGTACTCATTGTATGCTTCATAGGTGGGCTGCAGATCCGATTGTTCTTTGGAATATTCCCGCAGCTTCTTGTTGTCACTTGCTACATCCGGGTCACACAGCAGCTCGCTGAGTTTCTCGTAACGGTCGGCTAACGCCTGTAATTTATCAAACATGTATAGTCACCTCACGCGTTATTTTCGTTCCAGCATTTCAACATTCATTCGATTCCGATAGGCATACATTTCATGCATCATCAGACCATTTATATTTCACAAGGCACGGAGTTCTCAGAAATCCCTGACCGTAACATTCATTTTATGATCGACGTATAACATCGCTACAACGTCATCAAATCCTTTACGTTTAAGTTATATAAAAGAAATCGCGTACCCGGTATCAAACCCGCTTCAACCCATTCAGCCGAGCGTGAAATTTAACATAGGTATACGACTCTTAATTATAGCATATTCTTATGCTCCTGAATAGCAACTGTTTGCAGCATCTGCATCCAAATTTTGATTTACTTATTTTAAGCAACCAGATTGATTTGCAAAGGACTATAAGAGCTCATCTTCCATGAGCCTTCTTCCTTTTATTATATCCAGAGCGAGTAAACAATCCAGTAGGATGTACAGGATATAGAGCAATTTTATTGTTGAATGCTTATTGAAGAATATTCTGCCCTATGTAAAAAGCCCTGCCATCTTCAATAGAAGACGACAGAGCTGCTATACTCGTATATTCAAGTATGTTTTCTTATCTAGACTATCGATATTAAACGTTGAAGCGGAAGTGCATAACATCGCCGTCATTGACAACATACTCTTTACCTTCAAGACGAAGTTGTCCACGTTCTTTCGCACCGTTCATGGAACCGGCAGCAACCAGATCCTCGTAGGAAACAACCTCTGCCCGAATGAATCCGCGCTCGAAGTCGGTGTGAATGACACCCGCTGCGCCAGGTGCTTTGGTACCCTTACGGATTGTCCAAGCACGAACTTCTTGTACGCCTGCTGTGAAGTACGTATACAGACCCAGCAATTTGTAAGCAGCTTTGATCAACAGGTTCAGACCGGAATCCTCGATACCGAGCTCTTCCAGGAACATTTGTTTATCTTCGCCTTCAAGCTCCGAGATCTCTTCTTCCACTTTTGCACTGATCGGCACCACTTCTGCATTTTCAGCAGCGGCGAATTCTCTTACTTTTTGCACGTAAGCATTGTTTGCCACATCGCCGATTTCGTCCTCAGCTACATTGGCTGCGTACAGAACAGGCTTCAGGGTAAGCAAATGCAGATCGCGTACAATCAGACGTTCTTCGTCTGTAAGCTCCATGCTGCGTGCTGGCTTGTCTTCGTACAGAACAGCCTTCACTTTCTCCAGTACTTCCACTTCCTGAGCAGCTGACTTGTTGCCGCCCTTCATGTTTTTCTTGGAGCGATCAATTTTTTTCTCGACACTCTCGATATCGGCCAGAATCAGTTCCAGATTGATCGTCTGGATGTCGCTTACCGGATCAATTTTGCCATCGACGTGTGTGATGTTCTCGTCTACAAAGCAGCGCACCACATGTACAATGGCATCTACTTCACGAATGTGTGCAAGGAACTTGTTACCAAGACCTTCGCCTTTGCTCGCACCGCGAACAAGACCTGCAATATCTACGAATTCAAACGCCGTTGGTACCGTTTTTTTCGGTACAACGAGTTCTGTCAATTTGTCCAAACGCTCGTCCGGTACTTCAACGATCCCCACGTTAGGGTCAATCGTACAGAACGGATAGTTTGCCGATTCGGCACCAGCTTGTGTAATTGCGTTAAACAGTGTGGATTTACCAACGTTAGGCAGGCCCACGATTCCAGCTTTCAAAGCCATGTATATGACAACTCCTCATTGATTACTTGTTCGGTATGGATAATCCTATACATTATATATGACAAACCCCAAGGCATCAAGGAACTTCGCCAATTCGACCAGAGCACCCTCCGCTTTCCGAAATCCCCTGTTACAGAGGATGATTCGTTTTGCGTAGATCATACGTTTGACTTAGATTATCCGTGTTTAGATTTACCCTTTGATATCCTTGTACATCGTCAAATCGGTTACCTCATATCCCATTTTGCGATACAGGCTGCTCGCCCGCACATTATGTCCAAACACATGCAGACCAATGCGATCCACGCCAAGACTCAAGGCTTCCCTTTCAAGTGCTTCCATCGTCTCTGTACCATAACCCTTGCCCCGATAGGCTTCTTCGACCACAATATCCAGCAAAAAAGCGTCTTTTCCACGGCGGTTATCCGTAATGTTAAACCAGATATAACCCACATTCCCGTCAACGGCATGTACCAAATTATAGAGGTAAGCACCCGGTGTATTCAGCCCTTCAGGCAAATATCTGTCGTAGGATGCCTCTGCAAGTCCTTGCGCCTCTTCCGCAGCCCAAGTACCCGCCTCCACTTTCTCTTCTGCAAAATCTTTAATCGAGCGAACACGGAAATTTGCATATTCTTCTTGATTCATTGCGGTAAGTTTCATCAGAGTATCCCTCCACATTCATAAATATGTATACAGTTCTGGTGATGTATTTACCAACCAACAGAGCCCTATCTAAATTTGTTATCCTATTCAACAAAATGAAGATTATGGTATAATCACTGAAGCAACAGAAAGGCTAATATGGGCGGTCTCGGCTAACCTCTCGGAAGGGAGGTGATGCCCCGTGGAAGTATACCAAGCGATGACGCTAATGATTTCATTTGCGACTCTTGTTGTCTTGATACTTACAAACAAACGGAAATAGACCGCCCTCGGCAAAAGGAAGCGGTCTATTTTTAGGCTTTCATTCTAAATCCGGAGCCGAACCGCCCTTAAAAGCGGCTGTTGCAACGGGGAGTCGTGTTGGTATCACGGCTCTCTTTGCATTTTATACATTTCCTGACCTTATTATAACACGCATTTTAATGCGCAGTCCACAATTCAAGCCCCTGTTCCAACGTATTCCTATACAACTTTTAGTTACCTCACTCTGTTTATATCTATATGAAAGAAAGGAGCAGAATACTTATGAATACGCGTCGTCCCTTTTCAAAAAGGAAAATAATCATCCTATCTACACTGATTCTCTTCATTGGATTAGTTATTTCTATGGGTTACCAGGCGATGGACCCCTTTAGACATTTAAGGATCACAATTTATAATCAGTCCGATTATGATCTCTCTAATATTACAGCACGTGTGAGCACCGGCGTTGACTCGTCCAATACAAACAATGAGGGTACTACACACGCCTTAAAGAAAGGTATACCCAGCGGTGAAAAATTGAAGTTCGCTCCACAGCTGCGACTCTCCGGTGAAGGATCCATCTATCTGGAGTTTACGGACAGCCGTGGTGAAACCTATAACAAGACGGTATGCGGTTATACCGAATACTTGTCTGGCAACTCTTATGTGACTGTAACCAACGAAACGATAACTGTGAAAGAAAAATGTATGTAATAACGATACTTCGTCCAAGAACTTATGTTAAAATATAGGGGCGAGCGACCCGCCAAAGTTTCTCGCCCAAAGTCGATTGAATTATTTAATCGGCTTTTTTATTTTAACTTGATTGTATTGATTAATTAGATCATCCAGGACCATAGATTGCTGTATAACATGAGGATGAAGCAGATCTCCGTTATAGTCCATCTTTAGTTGATAGAGCTTTTGTCTCGCTGCTTCGATCTGCAACTTGAGCTCACCACAATCCATATTCACCCCTCCCTGTTGTAACATTCTAGTCCATTCTGCTAATTAGTAGGAAATCAGGCGAACTCCAACACATTTTGGTCATCATCGTCTGTAACCATGTTGCCGAGCCTCACGGCTTCCTAATCTCCCTTCAAAAAAAACAGCAAAAAAAGACATTCCTAATACGAAAAAAAGCCCCCTATAAGGTAGACGGATTAAACCAGTCTGCTTAAGGAAGCATCTCAAATTAAAAAACGCTTTTTTTTGTTATGTTTGTTAACTTCCAAGTCCGTGACTGTTTGTTGTCATTTGGATAGCCGGTGGTTGTCCAGTATCTGCCTGAGTTGTTACTGGAACAGACATTACTACGACAATACTACAAACCACTATAAGCGAAACTAATTTTTTTCTCATTGAGATTTTGCACCTCACAGATCAGATTTTGGTACTGCTGAGTCACTGTATCAGAAGCATAACTTCGATATTTTTCAAATATCCCAACACATTTAAGCATAGATAAGCCACTGTTAATTTCAAGAGAAAAGAATAAACCGTCTAATAACGCTTTGAAACCTTTTTCATAGTCTTTTTTCCTTAAATAATACTCACTTAACCCCATTAATAGACGAACGTAGCGGTCACCTGTAAGCTGAGTGCTAATCTTTCCAATTCGGCTACCCTGTTCCTGATACAGCACAAATGATTCATATTCGTAAAGAACATAGTCAATATCCAAGTCATATTGATTAGCTGCAACGACAATCTCACATAAAGCTGGAAACACTTCATTTTCTTTATTTGAAATATACTCCAGGTATTCGGGTAGTACATGTAGTTGTCCATCTCTCAACATATACATAAAACGATTCGCTTCAGCCCATTCCTGGAATTGTTCCATCACAATTTGTTCAGCTTGACTAGGGGATTTCACCCAACTATGGTCAATATACTGTGTGATATAATCGAGGGCGATCTTGTAATCCTCAAGATAAAAACAGGCACTTCCCATGACTAAATAGGAATACAAAATATAAAATATAATCTCTTTTTTGACTTCTTTCGGCTTGGTGTTGCCCTGGAACTCATAATGAATGGTTGCTTTTACTTTCAGTTTCTCGCCCAATTCCAACAACTTATCCCATCGGCGCAAAGAAGCATACACATTAATCAGATCGTTCAACCCATCCAGCTGATAAGGCTCGTCAAGCCGATCTACAAAAAACTCAAACTGCGTAGCAAGTGCAAGATTGCTCGTCTGGTCCTTGGAAAGCCCGATCGTGAACAAACGATACTGACTTAGAGCCAACCGTTCAGAGTGTTGCATTTTCTCACTTTCAGCTACACAACGATATAGGGGCTTGGCTGCTTCCAACTTCCCTTCGCGATATAGCTGCTCGGCCAACTCGAACAAAAGGGGTGCATAGGAAAGATTATCCATAATTAGATTAACGGCTTCTTCCATACAATTGACCTTACCGAGTTCGGCACAACGGTATAGAAAAGGCCCAAGTCTTCGCCAATCCGGGCTTGTATGTACAAAACACTCATTTATGTATAATTCATAGAAGTAACCCTCAGTTAAACCCATCCCTGCAGTAAGTCGATCCAGCTGCTGCATGCCTATGGGACGAAGCCCGTTCAGCGTACCACTCAACGTTCCTGAGTTAATTCCCGATATCTCAGAGAATTGATTGAGTGTCATATGGTTAGTTTTTAAATAGTCTGCCAAATGATCACGTATTGTGGTTACTGAGTTCAAAGGTACACCACCTTCCAAGCAAAATTAAGCAATGGTCAATAAAATAATACTATATTTTTGAATTTAATATCAATATTTTACTTGTAAATAATTTACTTTTACTATAAAAATACTTATCTTCATTGCCCATTTGCTGTAATGTGGTTCCAAAGGAGGTGGAATTGGTTATTTCTATAAAAATAAGATTGGACTACACATTAGATGCAGCCAGCGTCACTAAAAATGCACTAGCTAGGGAAGCAAAAGTCAGACCCAATCTTATATATGATTTGTGCGAAAGAAAAACGAAAAGGCTTGAGATTAATATGAAGCCTTCACCTTCTGACTTTAAAGAGAAACACAAACAAACCGTCCATTTTACTTTGGACGGTTTGTTTGGCTTTCTACTGACTCTAGTCATGTTAAAACACACGAAATAGATAAGGCTTTTCTTAGAGAGCTACATTAATTGTAAAAAAAATACAAAATTATCTTGATGAAAGCGCTTTATTTATGTTAGTGTTTATAGGGAAACAAAACCAAAAAAGGGAAGGTGTACAAATTTTGAATTTTAAAAGAAAACTGTTTGGATCGGTACTGTCTCTTGCTCTTATTCTACAGGTTTCACCAGTCAGTGCTACAGAAGATTCCACCTATGATCCTCTAACAGAATCAACTACTATTACTAAAGAATATCTTAAGAAAAAGGCAATTCGTGAAGGAAAGGAATTGGATGTGGCTGAATATGAAAGCAAACTTGAGAATGCAAAGACTCAATCCGAAATAGAAGAAATAATGGAATCTGTTGACGATTATTCAGTGCACACAGAAATTGAATATCAGAATAAGCTATATAGTGTAGATAATGTGGATAGTTTCGATAGATCTATAACCATTATGGCATCCCCTGGAGACACAAGACTGCGTACCGAATATTCTTATGGCGCACAAACATTATATGGAAATGAGCAAGGGGACTTAACTAAGATGGGATTTAAACTGCTTAATATTGGAGCTGGTATGACGCACCCTTATGTAGGAGCATTTATGACCGTCTTAGATCTATTTATCAAAGATAGTGAGTACGATAGCTATAAAAGTACAATCATTAGAACAATGCATGACTATGTAATAATTTATAAATATGTTGACGTGTACCAGTGGAATGGTTTCCAATATATCTGGGCACCAATGGCAACTTCAACTAAGAAAAATAGTTCTGCTCAGCTTAATGTTGTGTACTATAAAAATTCTGTCCGGTATACACCGAGTAATTATGATCTAGGGCAAATATCCGGTCAAGCTGGTGACTATTTTTACGATGAAGCAAGATTAACTCAACTCGCTAAAAATACTCTATCTCCTTTGTATTATGGTTACCAAGCTGGAACTGTTGTACCAGTAAATGTCTCCGGTAAATTTAAGTATTAAATATTATACCTTAAAGAGGGGGCAGAATTTTTTAGATTAAGTCCCCTTATCTTCTTACTTATTGTGGAGGTGTAAAGATGAAGAGAATAATTTTTGTTATTTTCCTTGGTTTGCTTGTTCTTTCAGCGTGCAGCAACAATGAGAAAATTGATATATCATCACCGTCTTATATGTTTAGTGAAGACTACAAAATAAGTAAGGAGATAGAGGTGAGTTTAAAAGGTCATTTCAATAAAGATGATAATAACTATGAGGGTTCGTTATCAATAAATGAAATTAATTTTAAAAAAGTACTTTTTAAACATAATTCCTTATTAATATCATATGAAGGCTCAGAAAGAACAGTACTAGGAGATATTTACTTGAATACTTCGGATAATCAATTTGCAATTGTAATTACTGAACCGTCATTATACAAGCAATTAACTAATGAGGAATACAATAAGGATGGTTTAATCATAAGTTCTCCCGCATCAAGCCTAGAGGAGGCGAGGAGTATAGAAGAAAATTTAAAAGCAATGGAGTGATTATGCAAGACACTCCCACTATAAATTAATATTTTCTCTTGTTTACTCACTCATTCTTAGATTTTTAACCATAGACTATTCGATATATGGATAATTCATGTAATAATTACATTATTTATAGTGGAGCCAGTGGCGGGAATAGAGATTGGAGGAAGTTGTCTCCAACCCCTGGATCATTCTTGTGATCGCACTTGGATATCCACACCTGACTCTTGACGGCTTACCCTCCATTTCACATTGGGTCACTGCCCTTACATTCCTTCGTTCTGCCTCTCAAGACATGGACGCCGTTTCTTGCTCCTTTACAGGGTCGTTGCCCTTATGGAATTGATTCCTGCGGCTGCTCCGTGCTTCCTTTGTCTTAGTTCTTTCATTCCGGTGAGAAACGTAAGTTCGGTTTTTCTTAAGCTGCCATCTGTAACTGAGCCTGACGTACTGGTCCTAGCACGTCGTTTGCATCGTACGGAATTTGCTTGGTGCCGAGCGTATGCAGGACACGTATGAGTTTCCCGCACAAGGCTACGAGCGATTGCTTTTTCTTCAGTGGATTCTGACTTCGCTTCGTGAAGTACTGGTGCAATGCCTTGAATTCCGTGTTTTTTGCTACCATGGGCATGACCGCCCGGAATAGCAGAGCCCTTAAGCGTGCGCGTCCACGTTTCGTAATGCTGGACTTGCCTTTTTTCTTTCCCGAACTATTCTCTTTGAGATTCAGTCCGGCCAGCCGAATAAGCTGCTGTCCATGCTCATAACCGCTCAGATCTCCAAATTCCGCCAGAAATCCCGCCAGCTTATTTATTTCCAATAGGTGTCGCACTTCATATTACAATCCGTCTATTATTAGTTATTTTACAAGAAAGAGATGGACAGTTATGATGGAATAAAATTAGCCTAATCGTTCTACAAAAGCTGTGATAAATGAAAATGTGGACATGATAGAATGCGTGAAAAGATGAAGGGATTCAAGAATACAATAATATAACATCACCAATAAAAGTTTAATTTTACCAATTATATTTATGCAAGTATAACAACAGAGAAACTATTACATATTAATTGTTGGAGGTATTGGATAAATGATCAGCAGAGCGAAAGATTTGATTCCAGTTGTTGAAGAGATAATTCAACTTAAACAAGTATGTGATCAAGCGGCAAGAGCTTTAGAAGAACACTACGGACACCTTAGTTCTATTGAGAAATTCGAAAAGTATGTTGAAGACGAACACAGTCAACACGCAAGAAGCAATATTGAAGATTATTTAGAAATATTATCCAAATACGATATTGCAATTATCCAATCAATAATGTATTCTGGACGCGATCATCACCGTTCTGTCTCTATTGAACATGAAAACAATGTTGAACAAACGGAAAGTTATGACGAAAATGATGGGTATACACCAAGGGATTCGTTTATTGCGTATTATAATAGTGTGAAAAATGATAATAAGAATGGAGCCATACAGCACCTATTGGGAAAGGGGCAGCTTACTCAATACTTAATTAATGGCATTCAAATAATTAGGACAATGTAAGAGAATGTTAAATAATAGAGCAATACATGTGTCGCTCTGTTTTTATAATGAAAGATTAATTTTACCCAGAAGAAAGCAGTCCTAATGGATTGTTTTTTTATTTTATGAGTGGAATAAATTTCTTCGAACACCACTGTTGCCAAAAGGTCACGAAAACAATGTTTTCGACAAGATTCGAGGTGCGAATCCCCCAGGGAAATCATGTAGGCTCAGGGTTCGCACCTCCGTTTTCGTCCCCGGCCTAACGCCGCTCCACCAGACGTGGTGTGCCTTTCAAATCCTCGATCCGCCCTGCACCAATGCCAAACATGACGGTACGCAGCTCGAATTCGACCTGCTCCAACCGCTCATTCAGCGCATCATCGGAAGCGACCGCAGATTCCAGCAAAGATCGCCCGAACCCAGCCAGATCCGCACCAAGCGCCAGCGCTTTGGCCGCATCCACGCCAGTGTACAATCCACCGCTGCCAATCAGAACACCTTCCGGGTTTACCGATCTCACTTCCTGAATACACTCCGCTGTCGGAATGCCCCAATCTGCAAAAGCTTCCGCTGCCGCACGACGTACCGGATTAGAATTCCGGAACTTCTCGACCTGCACCCAGCTTGTACCACCTGCTCCAGCCACATCGATAAAGGCCACACCTGCTTCGTACAATCGCTGTGCCGTTACTCCATCGATGCCAAAACCCACTTCTTTCACGCCAACAGGCACATCCAATTGACGGCACAGATCCTCGATTCGATAAAGCAATCCGCTAAAATCCGTGTTCCCTTCCGGCTGGAAAACCTCCTGCAACGTGTTCAAATGCAGCACCAGCATATCCGCGCCGGCAATCTCAACTGCCCGCTGAAAATCAGCAGTATTGAAGCCGTAGTTCAGCTGCACCGCACCGAGGTTCGCGATGACCGGAATATCCGGTGCCCAGCGCCGCACATCAAAGGTGGTTGCCAGTTCCGGCTGTTCCACGGCAGCACGAATCGAACCTACGCCGAGTGCCCAGCCTCGGGCGTTTGCCACACGGGCAAGCCGCTCATTGATGGCGCCCGTTGTTTTGCTTCCACCCGTCATCGAACTGATGAGCAGGGGTGTGCGCACCCTTTTACCAATAAACGCAGTCTCCAGACTTACCTCTTCAAAATTCAATTCAGGTAACGGGTTATGACGAAAAGCATACCGCTCCATTCCGCTGGTTACCCCTTCTCCTGCCACATTCTCTTCAAGACAGAGGCGCACATGCTCCAGCTTCCGTTCCCCCGTAGCCACCTCGGGAAGCAGCCGTTCGCCAGCTCGCTCTTGTTCATTCATGATGAGACCTCCTTATGTGAGAATAGTGCTGATGGACAGGATCATTGCCAGTTTCGGCCAGGTTCCGTTCAGGATGTTGCCCAGTGCAGCAGAGAGATTCTCAGAAATATTAATTCTTATTATGTAACGTACAAACGGTATGATTTGGATCTATATTATAAATGATATTTACACTCAATGCGTCAACTCTACCAGTATAACGTTCCGTCCCAGCAATGGAAAGGGTGCCCCGAAACCCAACATTAGCTTGAATTTCGAGGCCCCATTTATATTGGCTGCTCAAATATTTGGAGGTTGGATCAGTTATTCTGTTATACGAATTGTTTCTATAACTTACGTTACGATCTCCGATGCAAGCTGCGCGCCAACAAGCTGCCCGGATAACGTCACAATGGGCGTGCCGCCGCCCGGATGCGTCGTGCCACCCACGTACCACAGCCCTTGCACATCCTTGCTTTTGTTGCCGGGGCGCATGAAGGTCTGCTTCACGGAGTTGGACGAGATGCCGTAGATCGACCCTTGATGGGCCAGGGTTTCCCGTTCAATATCCTGTGGCGTGTACCGGATCAGGACATCCGACTGCTTCAATCCCATAATTCCCCTCTCGGCCAGCTTCTCCAACACCAATTCTCCATAACGATCCATCTGCTCATCCCAATGCCAGGAGTCCGACAAATACGGAGCGTTCACCAGAATGAACAGATTGCTGGCTCCCGCTGGAGCCATACCCGCTTCCGAATAACCGGAATAACAGATGTAGATCGTGGGATCGGCAGGCATTTTTCGGTCACGGAAAATATGGTCAAACTCCGGTTCATACCGTTCCGGAAAAAAGACGGTATGGTGCAGCAGGGATTCATACTGTCTCCGCACACCAGCCAATGTTACAAACCCCGAAATCGACGGCTCATACTTGCGAATTCGTTGATCACTCATCTGTTTGCGATATTCTGGCGCAAGCAGCAGCCGATTGACGCTCAGCACATCTCCATTTGCAACAACCTGATCGGCTTCCCGGAAGCCCTGATCCGTATCCACGCCTGCCACCTTGCCATGCCTGACAACAATTTGCCGGACTTCGATGCCAGTAACGATCTGCACCCCTTTTTCCTGTGCAAGCTGTGTCATGGCTTCTATGAGTTGATAGGTTCCACCTTTCACCCCATAGACACCCTCTTCTGCTTCCACATGGCCCATCATGGCAAAGATCGAAGGCGCCTGATAGGGCGATGATCCAACATAGGTCGCATACCGACCGAACATCGCAAGGGTATGGGGGTGCTGGAAATAAGAACGCAGCAGCTTGTCCAGCTTCACTGTAGGCCGTACACGCAGCAGACTGCGCAGCATTCGAAGATTATATTTATCCTTGGGCGACAACAGCAGCTTCCCAAGAAAATGACGATTAGCTTCCGCATACAGCGCAGCAGACTCATCCATAAATGCATCATAACGGGCTGCATCCTCTGGGCTGTAGTCAGCAATCTGCTCCTTCATCCACCCTCGATTGCCCGACAAATCGACCACGGTCCCATCTGCAAATATATTACGTGTACGTGGTTCCAGCTCGTATAACTGCACGTAATCCTCCATCACTACACTTGCGTGATCGAAGACGGAACGGAAGCTTGCGGGCATCGTGATCGTACTTGGCCCTCGGTCAAAATGATATCCACCCTGCTCAATCTGTTGCAGC
This sequence comes from Paenibacillus sp. E222, assembly GCF_013401555.1. NCBI lineage: Bacteria > Bacillati > Bacillota > Bacilli > Caryophanales > Paenibacillaceae > Paenibacillus > Paenibacillus sp. E222. The sequence goes on along the minus strand of NZ_CP058552.1, from coordinate 1,906,683 downwards.
TTTCCACCTACCCGCTCCTGCCGTTCCAGAATGGTGACCCGTACGCCCTGTGAAGCTAACCGAATGGCACACGATAGACCTCCAAAGCCTGCTCCGATAATAATGACGTTACCCTTCAACTGTACCGCCTACCTTTCCATACATACCCCTTGCCGGAACGACCTGCCTGCCAGGAAGCTATACCAATCGCAATGACACAGGCCATACTAATCGGTTGCAGGAAAGCAAGCCACCAGGGTTGTCCTCCAGCGTGATCCGATACCCTTTTGACTGCCATCCCGAGCACGGTTCCCGTAAGACCATAGATGATGGACATAGCATTGCCCGTCAACAAACCGATAACCAGACCGAGCGGAGGCACAATATACATCAGTGTATACATCAGCATCGTGCCCAACAGCAGCACATCTTTGCGCCCCATGCCTTCGTACATGTTTTTCTTATACCCGTTCCACACTTCTGCACCATTCTGGTACATTCGTGTATTCGTCACGTCATGAACATCGGCCAACATAACGGGATGTCCCGCACGCTTAACCGCCTTCGCCAGACTCATGTCATCGACCAGATCAGCCTGGATTGCAGCATGTCCACCGGAGGCCTTATAACTGGAACGATGAATGAGCAAAAAAGCCCCAGTAGCGGCTACAAACATCGGATTAGATGATCTGCGTATCATGAAAATAGGAAGATGACTGATGATGGTGAACACCATCATGGGCACAACGAGCTTTTCCATCCAGGTCTTCGTCACCTGATAGGGGAATCCTGTGACGAGGCCCCCACCTTGCTCACACCCCGCAGCAATCGTCTGCCGAATGGCTGCAGGTTCCAAGCGCACATCGGCATCCACGAACATAAACCATTCACCCTTGGCCTCCTGCACCAGTCGGTGACAGGCATGAGATTTACCCATCCAGCCTGCGGGCAGCTCCACGCCATGCAGCAGGCGCACACGTGGATCACGATCAGCAATCCCCTGAACTATAGCAGCGGTCTCATCTTCAGAGCGATCATCCAGCACCAGTACTTCCATCCGAAATCCGGATGTATCGCTGGCAAGCACACTTTCCAGACATCCTTGAATGTGGAGTTTCTCGTTGCGGGCAGGGATCAGCACAGAGACCAGGATATCCTTGTTTTTGAATTCGTCTGCGTTGAATGAACGCACTTTGGGCAGACAGGAGACGTTCCATACTGCGAACACCAACTGAACGCCCAATACACAAGTCAGTATAATCCATCCTATTTCAGATGCATTCATCGCTAACGGTTCACCCGCTTTCGTGCGGCATCGTATTTTTCACTCGTAGAACGCACATGGCGGATCAGTGGAAAAGCACCCGGCAAACTGCCCTGCCCGATGCGTACCAGCTCTGATTTATGATCATTCAACTGCTGCTCCAGCACCCTGCTCAATCTGGCGGCAATCTCTTCACTCTTCCATGTCTTCCAATCTTCTATCACAGGCGTACCCACCTGCATCGATATTTCCGGCAAATCATGCTGAACCATGCCATGACACAAAGTCACGGGTACAGCTACGGCGCGCGAGGAGCGGCGTAGCAGCAGACCAATGCCTGGACGAAACTCGATTGGCCTGGCATCCTGATGCAGAATTTCCCCTTGGGGGAAGATCCAGACCCTTTTGCCAGATTGAAGCAGCTCGGTCGTATATTGCAAGGAGGTTCGAATGCTGGATGCATTCTCCTTGTTGATTGAATACGCGCCAAGTTTGCGAAAAAAGGCATATTGTCGCAGCTGCTCTTCTTCCATCATGACATAATGATCTCCACGGGAAGTCTGCTGCGACGCATGATAGAGCAGCAGACCATCCCACCAGGAGCTGTGGTTCATGAAATAGATGACCGGTTGATCCGGTTCCATGGGTGAATCCGTATTCGGGAGTAGCGGGTCCAATGAACCTGATAATGTAAACGAGCGAAAACGTCTCCGCAGCAAATAATAATGATTGTATAAGGAAAAAATCCGGTTAAACGGTTTTGATTTTACGGCGCGAATCATATAGCCAGCTCCCCTCAGCAAGAAGCACACCCACAATAGCAATGATAAAGCTGCCCGTAATTCCTTCTTTGAGAGCTAGTAACCCAAACAAAAGAATAAACAGCTGATACAACCATTTCGCACGCAGCAATGAGCTTCGATCTGAAGGCATTGCCGGAAGAAACAAGGAGAGGAACGCTCCCATTACAAACCAGCTTATGTAATTGGTCCAGGGCACACCGTAGAATCCACCTGGAGCCTGCCATTGCCAGAATCCTCTGGCATGCGCAACCGGGTCCAGTACCAGATCGAGCACGATAGCCCAAAATCCGGTCTTAACCGCCCGGATCAGCTTGCCGGTCCAGGTCGAGCCACCGCCACTGAGCAGAGCCGAGTTACCAACTACGGCAATCCAGGCGAAGCCTAATGTAACGGGTACACTGAACAGGTGGATTCCGAAGAAGTCCGAATACGAATACTCGCCAAAGGGCCAGTGTGTATGCACGCCGACCCATTCTACTCCCATGCCTCCCAGCCATATAATAAAGGAAACCAGCCAGAGTTCAGGTTTTATCCAGATGACTGACTGGTCGGACAACCCTGTCCGTTTCCGTCCTTGATATATCAGATCCAGCACGTACAGTGCATAGAAGATTAGAAACAAGCCGTTGGAGAAGGACAGTACATCCGGAACGCCAATCGTCAGCATCAGTGCCGCTCCGATGAAATACCACGCCCAGTACAGGCCCTGAACCATCAGGATACCGCCGTGCGGGAGGCTTGGTAAGCCAGCATTGGATAACGTTTCACAATGGCACCCAGCATCTCCAGTTTCAGCTCATCACTAACAAATGCACGCTTGGTATACACGTCGTAGTCGTTGCGCTCAACCGCATGCAGAATGGTCGAGTAAAAGGCTGCCGCCAGCTCAATGGCAAATGCACTTTCGGTTGGATACGTATCCAGACGGTCCATACCTACTCGGAACCAGCCCAGCGCAGCTGCTTTTAGTTCATGAATAATGGCTTTAAACCTTTCGTCAACCACACCGTTAGTCCAATCCTGTTCGGAATATCCATGCTCCTCCATCAACTCCAGCGGTACATAGCGGCGGGCTCTTGCCCGGTCTTCGCCCACATCACGGATAATATTGACGATCTGCATACCTTTGCCCAGCGCAATCCCGTTGATTGCGACTTCAGCTCCGTTATCATCCCGCAATACAGGCAGCAGCATCTCGCCCACGGTTCCGGCAACCAGATAACAATAATGCTCCAGTTCCTCCATCGTTGTATAATGCGTGACTTTAAGATCGGTTAGTTGTCCGTCCATTTGACGGAAGAAAGGCCCTTTATCTAAATGAGGGAAGCTTGTAAACAGCCATCGTAATGCCGGCCAAATAAAATGTCCTTCCGCTTCTTCCAACTGACTGAAGAGATTGCGGATTTCATGAATCGTATAGGGCGACTGCTCCGGCTCATCCACACTGTCATCGATCATGCGGCAAAAAGCATAGATCACGTACACGGCCTCGCGGCGTGGGCTGGGCAGACCTCTGAAGGCTTGATAAAAAGATGACGAGCCCTTTTGCATTAATTCCTCACATTTGTTCAAAATCGCTTCATTCATGTTTCCATCTCCTTCGTGAGTAGATTTACTGCCATCCGTGCACTTTGCATCACAATAGGAACCCCGCCTCCCGGATGTACAGACGCTCCTGCCGCATATAGTCCCCGAATTGCCGGGAACGGCTTCGGTTGCGGACGATATACACCGGATTGGAACAGTACGGGTGCGATGCCAAAGCTGCCGCCGCCATACAGCCCGTCACGCTCAGCGTCAGCGGGAGTACGTATTTTTTGCCACCTGATCGCTTCACGGAGTCCCGGAAATCCACGTTGTTCCGCTTCTTCCAGCACACGCTCTGCCAGCGCCTCGCTCTCCCGAGACCAGTCGACACCATCGGCATCCGGCACCGGAATGAGGAAGTACAACACACTCTGACCTGGCGGAGCTGCCGTCTCGTCCAATGCAGCCGGATTGAATACATAAAAAGAGGACTTTGCCGGAATGCGGCGCTGGTTAAACACTTCCCGTAAACTGCCGTCCAGACTTGGGGGCAGGAAAAACTGATGCGTCGTGGCATCCTCCCAGGTTTTGTCTACCCCCGCATAGATCAACACACATCCCGATGAGGGACGATATGGCTTTCGTTTGCGTGAACCATCAGGCGTCTGACCAAGCAGACCAGACAGGTGGGGGAAATCACCATTGTAGATAACTGCATCCACATTTTCTGCGCCTGCGGCGGTTTCTATACCTTCGCATACACCATTTTTAATATTCAGTCCCGTCACTTCGGTGTTTAATACGACACGTCCACCACGTGATATTAGTTCCTGTTCCAGTATGGCAGGTAATGCAGCATAACCGCCTTTCACCATCCAAATGCCATATTCGTGCTCTGCATAAGGAAGAAGGGAGTAAATGCCCGGCGTACCGAAGGGAGAGCCTCCAATGTAGAGACTTTGCAGCGAATATGCATCCAATAGTTCCTCATGCTGAAAATAATCACCTACAGCCTTCCGTACACTCTTGTGTGCGCGTAATCGGCCCATCAGGGACATCAGAGAGGGAGTGAAGAAATCCCTTTTTCGTGGAAAAGCCCGTTCCAGAAACGCAGCCCGTCCAGCCGGAAACAGCGTGTCCATATCTTTCATAAATTTCGAGAATCCTTGGCTTTCTCCAGGGAAGAGACGTTCAATCTCTTCGGCCTGCTGTTCACGAGCCGTCATTTTGGTCATCACACGTCCACTACTGTAATGCACCCTGTACAATGGATCACAACGCAGCAGCTCAACCTTCGAACGATCCACCCCCGCTTCCTCCAAAATGCCAAGCAGCATCTCGGGCAGAAGTACGATCGTAGGGCCCTGATCGATTCGATAGTCCCCTTCCTGCTCGTAGCCGATACGACCTCCAACTCTGGAACCCCGTTCGTATACCGTTACATCCCAACCCTGTTTATTCAGCAGCAACGCTGAAGTCAGTCCACCAATGCCCGCACCTACGATGGCAGCCCGTTTCATGAATGGCCTCCCGCTTCCGCCGTCTTCACATACGAGGATGGTTTAGAGCTCGTGCGAGCGTCCTCTTCCTGAATTAGCTTCACGCTGATCCGAGCTGATTCGAAGATGGTCGGTAATCCACTGCCCGGGTGGGTTCCGCCACCCACCAGCCACACTTTTTTCAACTCCTCAAACTGGTTATGCGGCCTCAAGTACATCATCTGTCCGAGGTTATGAGCCATGTTGAACGTTGCTCCGCGATACACATCCAGTTCATTTTGCCAGTCCAGCGGCGTAAACATCATGGATTCTTCAATACGGCTGCGGATGTCTGCCAGCTCAGGAATCGATTCCATCCGCTTCATCATCGCCTCCCGCACGTTCTCCCGTTCCACCTCCCAATTGATGTCGCCAGTCAGGTTCGGTGTAGGCATGAGAACATAAAGAGCAGATTTTCCTTCCGGTGCGAGCGTCGAATCGAGTCTGGACGGGTTATGAATATAGAGAGATGGATCAGCAGACAACACTTTGTGCTTCGTAATCTCGTCGACGTTCAGTCGATAGTCCTCGGGAAAATAAATGGAATGGTGCGGCAGATCGACATCACCGTCTACCCCCAGATACAACATCGCTGTGGAGCAGGAGAACTTCTTGCGTTTCATTTTCTCGGGTGTATATTTCTTGAGTACGCCTGGTTCAAACAGATGATTCACCGCATGTGCGAAGTCTGCATTAACAACGACATGATCCGTTTCGATGCGTTCACCGTTTTCAAGCAAAATACCTTCTGCTCTCCCATTGCGAACAATGACCTGTTGAACTGGACAGGATGTATGTATTCGTCCTCCGTACTCCTCCACGACATCAGCCATGGCTTGAAATACGCGATTGACCCCACCAATAGGATGAAACAATCCATAATGGTGCTCAATAAACGACAGAATCGTAAACGTACCCGGGCAATCCCAAGCGGACATGCCGAGGTATTTGGACTGGAACGTAAATGCCCAGCGGAGACGCTCGTCTGTAAAGTAACGGGACAGGATGCCGTATACTGTATTGTTAATGTCCAGTTTCGGCAGAGCCGATATGGCGTCTTTTCTCAAATAATCGGCCAGTTTTCCGAAAGGCCTGCGCAGCAAAGGCATGACTTTGCCAAACTTCACTTCTTCTTCCTGCATGAACCGAAGGTAATTGTCCTCGTTGCCGGGGAAAAGTTCCTTGATCTGTGCGGCTGTATCTTCACGATTGCGGGAAGGCGTAAACACCTTATCGCCAAAGTTCAGAGCATACAGCGGAGTCAGCTCTTTCATCTCCACATAGTCGGATAGCTTGCGTCCTACAACATCGAACATCTCTTCAATCAGCTGAGGCATCATCAAAAACGTTGCACCCCGGTCGAACCGATATTCGCCCAGCTCCAGTCTGGCGGAACGTCCCCCAATGACTGGCTGTTTCTCATACACATCTACGTCGTACCCCTGGCCGGACAATAACATCGCTGCTGCAAGTCCACCCGGACCTGCACCAATGACAGCTGCACGTTTACGTTGCTGATTCGGTATCATGCCACTCACCTTTCCTATGTTAAGAACTATCTCTAGGACTATAGTCTTCAACCTATATTAAACCGCCCATGAACAGTTCAAGCGGGTAAACGCAAAAACATTATACAAATATAGTACAAATATTATACACCTATTAAAACAAAAAATGACCCGCTGGTCAAATTCTCTTGAAAAGATATTTTGGGATACAAAAAAAACACCCTCTGCGCTCTTGCGTCAAAGGATGTCCTGTATACCTAAACCTATACATTCTATTTTAAAATACATTTCATAAAAGCATACCCATCAGTATCTTCGTCCAGGCGATTGTTCAACAAAATACTCACGTTCCATCCACGATTGCCAATCCGCTGAATCTCCAGGCATAATCCACTGCGGATATCGTGCGTTCTCTGTACGCTCATAGCCCTTGCCTCCAAGTACAAAGCGCATATGCGGGAACTCGTCCACAATTCGCCCTATGAGTTGATCACACCGCTCAAGAAGTTCGGAACTGGTAACCGATAGACAGACCAATCGGATGTTCTGCTCCCGGATTATTGGGAATAGCCCCTCTTCCGGCGTGTTGGCTCCGAGATAGAGCACTTCGGCACCATTTTTACGCATAAACAGGGAGAACAGCAATAACCCCACCTGATGATGCTCCCCTTCTGGGCACAAGGCCAGAACTTTGGGCAAATGCGGATAGATCGGGAACAGATGGAAAAACTGATAAAAGCGCTGTGAGATCAACTGAGTCATAAAATGCTCCTGAGCGACCGAAGCCCTGCCCTGCTCCCATGCATCCCCAACCCGAACCAGAATGGGCACCAGCACATGATAAAACATGGAATCATACCCGTACATGGTAAAGCCAAAATCAATCAGACCATTGGCCCGTTCGCCCTGAAAGTTGTATAGCGAGTCGTAGATCTGATCGGCTATACGTACATATGCCTCTTCCATCGTGGGTACTGGAGGCGTTAACGACGTAGGTAACGCAGCTTCATGTGGACTGGTTTTATTCTCCTTGAGCATGCGTACCGCTTCCGAAATATTCGTCTGGTGCTGCTCCACCTGCTCTTTCAACCAGCGCAGATCTGCAACATTCTCTTCGGTGTACAAGCGATAACCCGATTCCGTCCGCTCAGGGGTGACCGCACTGTACCGATTCTCCCAAGCCCGGAGCGTTACCGTCGGAATACCCAGCATGGCAGCGACTTGTTTGATGGAATACACCTTATTACCCACTTTCTTTCCTGTAATAGCCAGACTTTCGCAGGTTAAACGAATCCTTATCCCGTCCTTGTCAGGTATATGAAAATCCGAACATTCCACAAAAATAATACACTCATTATACACAACGGTCATATTACTGTCGATGCATCCATACTATTCTTAAACCTGCCCGATCCATCCAAATACCATTCAACTCTTTCCCGGGTACAAGATGTAGACGAACGATCTCCTGACGATATAAATAATCCGTTAGTCTCTCTGCGTCAATGTTGTCATCCGGGTGGTAATAGAAGTCAGCACGTTCAGAAAGGGGAGTTATTTTTGTTTTCTTATCGCCGCCAAACATCCGACCGCAAATCTTCACGAGGCAAATTTCCATACATACGAACAGGTCTCCTACTACTGGTGCTATGGCTCATCGGCGTCATGCTCTACCAGACGTATAAACCGTTACCAGCTGGCATTTCCTATGAAAGCCCTGAATACCGTGTGGATCAGGTGCAATTTCTGCATGATCTGACCTATCCATCCGCTGATGGACAGATGGAGCACGAACAGCAGATTTTCCAGCGCATGCAACAGATCGTTGAAGACGCTGAACAGTTCGTCGTCGTTGATATGTTTTTATTCAATAATTACCAGCACAAAGGTCAGCAATTTCCACCCATCAGCACCGAGTTTACGGAAACACTGATTGCCAAAAAGCTTCAAAAACCCGATATGGATATCTGGTTCATTACGGATGAAGTGAACACCAACTACAACTCTGCACCCAACCCGTTACTGGAGCAGATGAAACAGGCCGGAATTCACGTGGCCATTACAAATGTGGACCCTTTACGTGACTCCACTCCTGTCTACTCCGCAGTCTGGCGCACCTTCTTCCAGTGGTTTGGACAATCCGGGAATGGCTGGATTCCGAACCTGATGGCAACCGATGGACCGGATGTTACTGTGCGTTCCTACCTTAAATTGCTCAATGTGAAGGCCAACCATCGCAAAGTGGTGGTCAGTGAGAAGACGGCTATTGTGTCCTCAGGCAATGTTCATGATGCCAGTGCCTATCATTCGAACATTGCTTTTGAAATAAGCGGACCGATCATCGGAGATATCCTTGAGTCGGAACAGGCTGTGCTGAATTTCTCAGGCGGGGGAAAGCTTCCTTCCTACACTGCTCCTTCGACAGATCCGAATAAGGGAGATTTGCGAATTCGCTATCTGACCGAGGGCAAAGTGAATGACGCAGCGCTCCATGAGATCAATCAATCCACAAAAGGTGATACCTTATGGATGGGCATGTTCTACATCGCTTCACCCAAAGTTCTGGACGCCCTGCTCGAAGCCTCGAAACGGGGAACCGAAATACGGCTTGTGCTCGACCCGAACGAAAATGCTTTTGGTCAGGAGAAAACCGGCATTCCCAATCGTCCTGTAGCTGCGGAGTTGCATGATAAATCGGATGGCAAAATCCAAATTCGCTGGTATAACACAACCAAGGAGCAATATCATACCAAGATGATGTACATTGCCAAAGGCACCGGGGATCACATCGTCCTTGGAGGATCGACCAACTTCACCCCCAGAAACATGAATGATTATAATTTGGAAAATGACCTCTGGGTGGCTGCCCCACCAGACAACTCATTTACTCAAGATATCGCGAATTATTTTGATCGAATCTGGAATAATGAAGATGCCGAGTTCACCCTGAACCTGGATGAATTTCAGGAGAAGACTACATTTTTGAAAGAAATCGTATATAAGCTGCAACTGATTTTGGGTTTAACGACCTTCTAATTGAAGATAAAATCTCAAGCATAAACCCGCCTGTACACTATCGTGCAGGCGTTTTTTGTGCCTTGACAGCGAATGTAAAATGTGAAAATATAGGTTACCTAACGACCGTTAGGAAGGTGATATTAATGACTGCACATTCGATTCGGGATGCTGCCCTGTTCTATTTTGCAAGAGATGGATATGAAGGAGCTTCCTTAAGAGCTATTGCTGACGAAGTCGGGATTAAAAAACCGTCCATATATGCACATTTTAGCGGCAAGGATGACTTGTTTTTGCACACCCTTGCGCATGCCTTCAAGGAGGTTCAGCGTCGAACGCTGGAATACTTCCGTGACCACGCCGATCTTCCTCTGGAACAAAGGTTGAAGGGTCTGCTGATATGGTTTGAGCAAGAGTATAACTGTAACGCCTCTGCCCGCTTTATGCTGCGTATGTGCTATTTCCCGCCGCTTTCGCTATATAACGAAGTGATGGATCTAGTTTATCCGTTTCTCGACGGTATGGAGCGGTCACTGACACGGCTGCTGCAAAGGGCGACACGCAAGGGAGAATTACAGGCTGTTCCAGCGGAACAAGCTGCGATTGCCTTTATGACTTTTCTCGATGGCATCACAGTTGAGATTATTTATGGAAGTTCACGTCGATACAAGAGACGGATTGAAGCTTCCTGGCCTGTTTACTGGCATGGCATTCATCATCTGAAACAAGAGGCACAGCCCGTTGTGCCGAAAGGAGATTCATCATCATGAACCGCAACTGGTTATATGTATTTGTCGGAGGGCTCATTGAGATTGTATGGGTAAGTGGGCTGAAACACGCCTCCAATGTTTGGGAATGGGCTTTGACGGCCCTGGCCATCATCCTGAGCTTTGGATTAATCATCGCTGCTTCCAAAAGATTGCCTGTGGGTACGGTGTATGCCGTATTTACCGGGATTGGTACCGCAGGTACGGTACTGACTGAAATGCTGCTATTTGGTGAAGCATTCTCACTAGCCAAAGTTTTGTTAATCGGTCTGCTGCTATGTGGTGTGATCGGACTGAAACTGGTCACGGATCAACAATCGGCAAAAGGAGGTGAAGCATAATGGCTTGGATGGCAATTGTGGGTGCAGGCATATGTGAAATTTTTGGCGTCATCGGCATTAATGGTGCTTCTTCCCGGAAGGGCTGGCCTTATATCGTGCTCATGCTTGTATCGTTCGTATTCAGCTTCTCCCTGTTATCCTATGCGATGACGTCCATTCCCATGGGTACCGCGTATGCGGTGTGGACTGGAATTGGTACGGTGGGCAGTACGCTTACAGGTATGTTCCTGTTCGGTGAGCGGAAGGAAGCAAAGCGGTTGCTGTTTATTGCCATGATTTTGGTGGCGGCGATTGGATTGAAACTGATTACGTAAGATATAATGGGTTCCCTACTCTCCGTTATCGTGCGGTTCTTAACTTCACTTCGATAATCTAAATAAATTAATGATAAAAAATGACGAATTTAATCTAAATGTACCCTATAGAGTAGACAATTAAAAAAGTCTATCTATAGGGCTTTTTTGTTTATATTTCAATAAAAAGGTTCAAATGGTAAAATATGAGTTTAAAAATGTTTATAGTAGGCGAAGTGAAGCTGCTTTCTACAAATCGGTATGTGAAGTCCTTATCTTGTCTTATCATGTGAAAGAGCGAATGACGCGACAAATACCTTGCTTTACTTACAGAAAAATCGCAGATTCAAGATGACCGAAGATACCTTCATTTATTCCGATCAAGGCACCCACCATACACCCTGACTTTCAAAAAAAGTAAATTGCATGAGGGTGCTCAATCCTTGTCAAGACGAGGAAACTGCGGGATAACGCTCCGCAGGATCGTTCTTAGGTTATTTTAAGGATGTATTTACCCTGAAGAACTGTACAACGCTAGACGAAGTCAAACAAGAAATTAAGTTTATATGACGTACTACAACTAATGAAACTTAAAAAAAGATGACCCCTGTAGAATACAAAGATCATCTTCTTAAAGCAGCATAGTCTTTTTTTTAATGTCCTTTGCATAGGGTACATTTTATGTTGACATGGTTTTCTATTAATTCGTTTACTCCTGAAAGACAACTACACTTACATTAGGCTTATTATCTTCTGGCGTGTTTGCTGTAAAAATGACATTATGATCAATTGTGGTGACATTCCATCCTGCAATTGAATCTCCGAATTCAGAACCAATTTTGTCAGCTATTTCATCTAATGTCTCTGTTCCTAATAATCTTACACGTTTGGAAACTTCGTTTGTACCGTCCTGAAACAAGACTCTAATGATCCCTTGATTGCTAGGAGCAGCCTCAATTTTTAAAGTTATAGCTTGCTTAACACCCGCATACATATCATTTCCCGGTGTGGTGATCGAGCTGGATACAACTCCAATACCTACTGTTGCTTCCTCTATTACCACGGATAGATTAGGATTATTCTCCGAAGGTACTCGGGCTGTAAATATAACATTTCTATCATTTGATCTGACGTCCCAATCAGCTAAAGAGTTATTAAATGCCATCGATATTTTCATTGCCACTTCCGCAGCATTCTCTGTACCCAGCAATTTAACATCTTGGAGAATAGTAATGTGGCCGTCTGTAAATTTAGCCGTAATGGTCCCAGCAGCTGTTGCCCCTGAATCTATCACTAAAGTGGCCACTTGTGCATCACCAACAGGATGCGCAGCTCCTACAGTCGTAACTGTACTATCTGGCATTCCAATTCCTGTGTTTAATCCCGAAAGTCTCGCCATAGCCTTTATGTTATTCTCTGACGGAAGCTCTGCTGTGAAAATCACTTCTCTGCCCCTTGAAGTTACGATCCAATTAGGAATCGTGCTCCCGAATGCTGCTGCTATCTTGTCAGCAAGTTCACTCCCTGTTTCAGGACTGCCCATCAAAGACACATAGGCTGTCCATGAGGATATTCCATCTGTGAATTTGACCCCTATCGGCCCATCACCTGTCTCTGAATTGGGAAGACTCAGCGTAATCACTTGAGTCGTGTTGGTGTTAGGATCTCCTGGAACCGTAAGTGTACTCGAGGGAGTCCCAACACCTGATGCTTCCAGTGCATATATCCGAACACTTTCATTATGAGTACCTGGCACTTGCGATGTGAAATGTACCTTGGACCCATCAGCCTCTGTACTCCATCCCGCTACGGACGTTCCAAATGCTCCTGCTATTTTGAAAGCTACTTCATCAGCTGTTTCTGTTCCCATCATGTAGAAATCTTTTCGGACAGATACTCCTTCATCTGTAAAATAGACATAATATGAACCCGGAGATGTTGCACCGTTCTCTATCTCCAATGTTGCTACTTGAGCCGTACCTGCATTGTTATGAATACTACCTGGGACAGTAATGACACTGCCACTCGAGACTACACCCGTCATGGTGCTTTCCACAGTGGCTTTAACCTGATCGTTGTTAACGGCTGGATATACTGCTGTGAAATAAATGCTTGCACGCTCAACATCCACATCCCATCCTGTTAACGTATTATCAAACACTCTGGCTATTTTAGAAGCTACCTCAGAATCCATTTCAGTTCCATCGAGTTCTACATAAACGGTCACTGGATTTACTCCATCCGTAAACATTACACGCAATGAACCTGGCGCATTCGCACCACTTGTTATTGTCAAAGTGACAACTTGAGCTATACCTTGAATGGCTTTGACGCCTTCGGTGGTGATTACTGTAGATGTCTTCACTCCTGTCGTAGTCGAAGGTGTACCAGATCCATTGGATGTACTGGTTGAACCTGAATTCGAACTCACAGTAGGTATAGATGGTGAAGCAATATTTTCATTACCTTCACTTTCACTTTCTGTTTCTTGTTCTTGTTCTTGTTCTTGAATCAAGGTTTTCGCTTTATCTAACATCACAACAGCCTCAGCTCGCGTAATTGGAGATACGGGTCTGAATGTACCATTTGTATAACCAGTAATGATATTTTTTGAGAATGAAGCACCTATGGCACCCTTACTCCAATATACAAATTCTGAGGAATCCTTAAATTCTAAAGTTGCTTTTTCATTACTCGGTAATTCTAGTAAGCCTGCTACAATAACTGCAGCTTCTTGACGACTTATCGGTTTAGAAGTACGTATAGTTTGATCTTTATAACCTTTTATGTAACCTGCTTTTACAGCTTTTTGTACTTCTAAATAGCTCCAATTTGAAGACAACAAGTCAGTGAAATGTATTTCTTCTACCTCATTAAAATCAAACTGGCGATTAACCAATGCCATAAATTCCCCACGTGTAATCACATTGTTGGGCTTGAGTGATTGGTCAGAATAACCTTTAATCAATCCTTCTGAAAGCCATTTACTAAGGGTATGTTCTGCCCAATGTCCTTCAATATCTAGATGGGTATTCTGACCATATGCAACCCCACCAAACAGGGATAGCATACTCGTAGCTAAAATGAATATGCTTACTTTTCGAGTCGTTTTTCTAAAAAACATATACTTCCTCCAGTTCAAATTTAAAGCCATTTAATTAATCAATCGGAATAAATTAGACTATCCCCCTCCAATTACTGGTCATTATAGCGATTTTGGATTACAGTATTGAGCTTCAACCGCTCACCTCTCAATACTATATTAGTATATCGGTTTACACTAGTTCACTAGTTATACTTAAAGTTAGGAGCGAACGTTTGCCGACGTCCCCGGCGTCTACTACATCTGATACCAATGGAACTTAAAAAAAGACGACCCCTGTAGAATACAGAGATCATCTTCTTGAAGCTATATAGTCTTTTTTTAAATATCCCTTACATAGCGTTCAGTTTAATCAGTAAGTCGTCTTTTTGGGATATGATATAAAAGGAAACCTCCTCACACTCTGTTACGTAAGAAAGGATGTCGTGTTGATGAAGAAATTGTTCGCGCGCATGGGTTCTTTAACCGGGTACATCTTCCTGATTGCTGTGGGAGCCTTTTATTTGTTTGCTCTTGTAGCCATCATTCTCCTAGCCATATACGTCTTTAAGGGCGGAGCCTGAAAAAAATCATTTTGAACTCATCATGCCAACTTCTTGCACCAACCATCGATACTCATGATTTGATACATATTGCATTGCAATGAACATATCGTCACTCATTATACTGCCTTTATGGCGTCTTCATGACGTAGGAAAAATGCTCCAGCCCCCTTAAAACACACCCTCTTCTTTTTCCATTTATATCCCATTTGAATTCCGTTGTATATATCGTTTATACTTGGTTTGACTCTAAAGTCAATTCAAGAACTCATAAGTTCCGCAGGTGAGGTGGATGTATCGTTAATGAACCCTATCCATGAAATGAATGAGAAGAAAAAGCTCATTATTACCACAGCACTCAAGCTGTTCTCGGCCAAAGGCAGTGCTGCAACCTCTATGCAGGAGATTGCAGAGATATGCGGGATGTCGAAAGGCAGCCTCTACCTCATGTTCAAATCCAAAGAGGAATTAGAGGCCAGTACAATGGAGTACTGCATATTCACGCTCATGGACGAAATGTCCCAGATTGAACACGAAGCTGGGCTCACTTCGAGAGAACGTCTGCACAAACAGATTGAAACACTGCTTGGCCATGTATCCGAGCTGAAGGAATTTTTACGCGTGCAAATGCGCAGCATGATGATGGATGAAGAGCAGAATCGCAAGGAAAAGTGCAAACCGCAGAACAAGGATCTGGAGATCCGTACCTTGCACTGGTTTAAGGACAAACTGGAAGATATGTACGGACCGGAGATTGAACCCTATACCATAGACCTTATTTTGCTCACGCATGGTCTGTTCCTCTCCTACATCAAAATCTGGTTTACGGAAATGCCTTCCCTTACCGTATCCAAGATGGCAAGCAACATGCTGCAAACGATTGATTATGCAGCTCGCGGATTGCTCGATCAACGCCCTACCCCTCTGGTTCCTTTGGAACATTGGCCAGCATGGAGCAGCGATTCAGATACAGATTCCACAATGATGCGTCATCCCATTCATATCATCAAACAAATGAAGGATATCATCACTTCGGATATGCCTCCAGGGCAATTGCGCAATGACGCGCTGGAGACCATCGCCATCCTGAGACAGGAAATGATGGAATTCACACCGCGACGTGCCATTATTCTGGGCATGATGCGCAATCTGGATCACATTCCTGTCATCCAGCCATTGCACTCCGAGCTTCAGCATATTATGGATGCCATGTATAGCCGGTTCATCCAGGCTGACTCGTCACAACAATAAAGAAATACAGGGAGAAACAGAGAGGAGAAGAAACCATCGTATGAAAGGAATTATTAATTTTTCACTGAACAACAAGTTTGCGATCTGGATTCTGACCATCATCGTTTCCTTCGCCGGTTTGTACAGCGGACTGACGATGAAACAGGAGACCATTCCAAACATCAATGTGCCCTTCTTGAGTATTACGGCCATTGATCCAGGGGCAGCTCCAGAAGGTATTGTCGAGGATGTCACCAAGCCACTCGAACAGACCTTAAGAAATGTAGAGGGAATTAAGACACTCACCTCCACCTCCATGGAGAACGCCTCTTCCATCACCCTCGAATTTGACTATGGTACTGATCTGGGCAATGCTACCGCAGCGGTACGCGAAGCACTGAATGAGGTGCAGTTGCCGGATGGGGTACAGAAACCAACTATCTCGAAGTTCAGCATCAACTCCTTCCCGGTTGTCTCGCTCAGCTTGTCTGACAAGGACGGCGGCGATCTGGAACAATTGACTCGACTTGTTGAAACGGATATCCAGCCTGCACTCGAAGATATTGAGGGTGTAGCTCAAGTCCAGGTTTCCGGCCAATATGTTAAGGAAGTTCAACTGAAGTTTGACCAGAAAAAAATGAATGAACTCGGTTTGACTGAAGATACAGTCAACGGTATCGTTCAAGGCTCTTCTGTCCGTGTACCACTCGGACTGTTCGAACTGGACAAAGCGCAGAAAGCTGTTGTTGTTGATGGCAATATCATCGATCTGGATGATTTGAAAAATCTCGCCATTCCGGTTGTACCAAGCGGTGCAGGAGCAGGCAGTAGTTCTGCCACAGCACCACAAGGCGCCGGCGCACAAGCTGGCGGGGCAGCTCAAGGCTCTGCGCAAGGTGCTGACCAGGCTGCAGGACAAGCCGCTGGCGGAAATGCCAGCGTGGGCAGTACTTCAGGTGTCGCTAACGCACCTGGAATTCCAACGGTTAAATTAAGCGAGATCGCCAAAATTGAAGTCATTGGTCAGGCGGAATCCATTTCCCGGACAGACGGTAAGGAATCCATCGGGATCTCCATCGTTAAGTCCAATGATGCCAATACGGTAGATGTCGTTAAGGCGGTTAAAGACAAAGCGGAAGAATTGCAAACGCAGTTCAAAAACGCCGATTTGACTGTTTTGCTTGACCAAGGTAAACCTATTCAGGACTCCGTAAACACGATGTTGTTCAAAGCGATGTTTGGTGCTTTGTTTGCCATTTTGATCATCCTGTTGTTCCTGCGTGATATTCGCTCCACCATTATTTCCATTGTCTCTATCCCGCTCTCCTTGCTCATTGCATTGACAGCACTGAATATGATGGACATTACGCTGAACATGATGACCCTGGGTGCCATGACGGTCGCGATTGGACGGGTTGTCGATGACTCCATCGTTGTTATCGAGAATATCTATCGCAGACTGACACTCAAGGGAGAAAAACTCAAAGGCCGTGATTTGATCCGGGAAGCTACCCGGGAAATGTTCATTCCGATCCTCTCTTCCACCATCGTAACCATTGCGGTATTCCTGCCGCTGGCACTGGTAAGCGGTATGGTCGGTGAGCTGTTCATGCCATTTGCCCTGACGATGGTCTTCGCTTTGCTGGCATCCCTGATTGTGGCAGTTACGATTGTACCAATGCTGGCACACACGCTGTTCCGCAAAGGTCTGAAGAACAAGCAGAATCATGAGGAAAAACCAGGTAAGATGGCAGAAGGTTACAAACGACTCTTGAACTGGACATTATCACATAAACTCATCACGGTTGGCGTTGCTGTATTGCTGCTGGTCGGCAGTTTGTTCCTCTATCCGTTCATCGGTGCAAGTTTCTTACCGGAACAACAGGATAAATATGTGACCATTACGTACAGCCCGGAAACTGGAGCTCTGCGTGAGGATGTAGAAAAAGAAGCACTTGTAGCCGAGAAGTGGTTGCTGACGCAGCCAGGTCTGGAGAAAATGCAGTATTCCATCGGCGGCAGTAATCCACTGAGCAGCATGGGTGGAGGCAGCTCCAACTCTGCTCTCTTCTATATCGAATATAACGAAGATACGAAAGACTTTACAAAAGTGAAAGAACAACTTGTGGAAGGTCTGAAGAAAGAAGTTACTGTAGGAACCTGGAGTGAGCTTGACATGTCCGGCGGTCTGGGAGGCAGCAGCTTGAGCCTTTCCATCTATGGTGACAATGTAGATCAGATCAAACCTGTCTCGGATGAAATTCTGAAACTGGTTGAAGCAGATACGGAATCTTTTGAAAAAGCCGACACTACACTCTCCGATACCTACGGGCAATACACGCTCGTCGCGGATCAGGAGAAACTGAGCTCGCTGGGTCTGACTGCTGGCCAACTGGCTATGACGCTCAGCCCTGCACGTGAACGCCCTGTGCTCACAGAAGTAGATATCGATAACAAAACGTATAAAGTCTATGTAGAGACTGACAAAAAGACATTTAGCAGCATTGCTGATATTGAAAACGAAAAAGTCACTTCACCACTCGGCATCGAAGTACCAATCAAAGATGTCGCCAAAGTGGAAGAAGGCACCTCACCGAACTCCATCATGCGTATTGACGGTAAGGTTGTCGCACAGGTGACTGCCAACATTCTCGCTTCCGATGTACAAAAAGCATCATCAAATTTGCAGGCGAACATCGACAAACTGGATCTGCCAGATGGTGTTGAAGTGAAGTTTGGCGGTACAACCGAACAGATTAATGACACGTTCACCCAACTTGGTCTGGCCATGCTGGCAGCCATTGCAATTGTGTACTTTGTGCTTGTCGTAACGTTCGGCGGTGGACTGGCGCCATTTGCCATCCTGTTCTCCCTGCCATTTACCGTCATTGGTATTATGGTTGGCCTGTTCGTGGCTGGTGGTACGCTTGATGTATCTGCCATGATGGGTGGACTGATGCTGATCGGGATCGTGGTCACCAACGCCATCGTCCTGATCGACCGTGTTATTCACAAGGAAAAAGAGGGAATGCCTACTCGTGAAGCCTTGCTGGAAGCCGGAGCAACGCGTCTGCGTCCAATTCTGATGACAGCTCTGGCTACCATTGGTGCCTTGCTGCCACTGGTGACAGGACTCGAAGAAAGCGCAGGGATCATCTCGAAAGGTCTCGGAATTACCGTAATCGGCGGTCTGATCAGCTCCACGCTGCTGACTCTGGTTATCGTGCCAATCGTGTATGAGTTCCTGATGAAGTTCAAAAAGAAAAGAATTGAAGATTAATCGACACCTTCTGTTGATCAAATCAAATCATCATTCAGAATTAAGATGAGCTTCTAACTTAGAACACCCCTTAGTCCACATTAGAATGGTTTTACATTCTGATCTCCGGCTAAGGGGTGTTTTACATTTAGCTATAATTTCTTAGCATCGGTCATAGAAACATCTTGATGTTAGATAGAACTACATAGGAATAATCCATTTTGTTTTATTTCATAAAAGGAAGAGGTCCTTTTGTAAAATAAAACAAATGAACGTGAGATTTAAGCCCATCTGCTGTAAACAGACTTATAATCAAAACAAACGCTCTTCAGAAGCCCGACTTACAAAACGGGTATGGAAAACTGCATGTATTTGTGGGAAGGACGGTGATGGTGTGGGGGAAACGACGCTGCATATTCAGATGAGAGACATGCTGAAACGTCCAGTGTTCCGCAAGGCTGAGGTGCTCGCCAGTGAACGGGCCTTGGAGCGATACGTGCGCTGGGTGCACATCATGGAGGTTACCGAAGTAGGCAATTTGCTAAATGGCGGGGAACTGGTGCTGACGACCGGCATTGGCTGGCAGGATGATGAGAAACAGGGGCTGTCTTTCCTGCGGCAGTTGATTGCTCGCGGAGCTGCGGGACTCTGTATCGAACTGGGGGCTCACACCAAGTCCCAGCTTGGACCCATGAAGGAACTTGCAGCAGAAGAGGATTTCCCACTGATTTGGTTCCACGAACAAGTGCGTTATATCGATATTACACAGGACCTGCATTTCGCCCTGATTCGCAGCCACCAGCGTATGCTTGCCGAGCTCGACAGCCTCACCACCTCGTTCAACCAACTTCTTTTGAATGGAGACGGTGTACAACCACTGCTCCGACTATTGTCTCGCACAACGGGTTACCCTGTAGCGTTATATCCACTGGATGGGGAAGCAAGTGCCGTTCCCTACTGCCCTCCAGCCCAATTGGAGATTCGTCGGCAGGAGTGGTTGACACGTCGTGGTCATTCGGCCGATGGAGATCATTTGGGAGATCATTCTGTGCAGAGGAATCACTCGGTGCATTCACTGGATGCACTCACCCTGCCTGTTCAGGCGCTTGATTATGTATTTGCCGATCTGGTGCTGATGCTCAACAGGCTACCGGATCACGATCAGGATCTGCATAACAGACCCTCTGATGAGTTCATCATTCAGGCACTGGAACGTTGTGCAGCCGCCATTGCTCAGGACTGGATGCGCACCAAATACATGGAGGAAAAACGACGCTATAAGGAAGATATGTGGGTCATTGACTGGCTTAACGGGCATCATTCTGCGAAAGAAATTCATGAATATGTATCTGCTGCCAACGCCCAGCTTGCTTCTGGAAAAGGTACCGTCATTTTGTTCGATAGCCATCCCAGCTACACAGACAGTCTCAAGTTACAAAAGTTATTGATTCAACGCAATATTGTTGCCCGTTCCGTGTTCTCGCGGGAAGGATTTGCCCTGTACAGCACGGTTTTAAACCACCAGATCATTCTGATTATCCTTGACCCTTTGCCTGGATCGCAGCGTAAAAGCAGTCTTTGGCGGTGCATTGAACAATTGCAGCAGCATGAACAGGAACAGACCCATCGCCTCTTCTCGGGTCTGTTCGGCATCGGTCACAGCTGTGCTGATCTATCACGTCTGAAAGACAGCCTTGAGGCAGCCAAGGATACCCTGCGCATTCAGAAGGACATCGGGGTGATGCAGCAGCCCTTTTACAGCAATCTTCACTGCTATCGCATTATAGCCAGCATGAAGCAGAGCGGCAGTCTGGATGACTTCATTGAGGAATATCTCGGGCCGGTCATTCGTTATGATGCCGAAAAAGGCGGCCAGTTGTTGCGTACGCTTAAACAATATTTTATTCTGTGCTGCTCCAAGCAGGAGACGGCCACGGCTTTGTTTATCGTCCGACAGACGTTATATCACAGATTACACAAAATTGAGACACTCCTGGGTGATGACTATACCCTCCCCGAGAAACGCGTCGCCATCGAACTTGCCATCTATGCATATGAATACGTTCATGGGCCACTCGCGTGACCCTCTACGCTCCTTTTTGCTCCTGAAGCTGCCGGATCAGGATCTGGCTGAACCACTTCCGCCCAGACGCCGTACCCACATATTGCTCCTGTTTCTCTCCGGGAAGGTCGGGGTGCCCCCACACGACATGAGCACCCTCCAGATGTTCCCGAACGGCATAAATGCGATAACCCTGCGCCACCATTCGTTCAATCGCTATCTTTTCCGCTTCAAATACAACATGGTCAGACATCAGCTTCACCCTCCATTCACTGCCGTCACTGGCTGTCTCACAGGTAATGGTGCACCGGCATCATATTTGTCACGCTTCACATAACGGCCCGCGCCTGCCACTCCGGCAAACTGCCGGTCCCGAATCACATATTCCCCGCGGCATAACACCGTCACCGGACATCCCTGAATTGGCATGCCTTCAAAGGCGCTATAGTCCACATTCATATGGTGGGTAGCTGCCGAGATCACCCTTGAGATCGATGGGTCAAAAATAACGATATCCGCATCTGTCCCCACAGCAAGGGTTCCTTTCTGCGGAAATAACCCAAATAGCTTGCTTGCCCGTGTAGAGCATAAATCCACCCACTGATTAAGCGAAATCCGCCCCTTCATTACCCCTTCGGAATATAAAATGCTGAGCCGATCTTCAATGACAGGCCCGCCATTGGGAATTTTGCTGAAATCATCCCGTCCCAGATCCTTCTGTCCCTTGAAGTTAAATGAACAATGATCCGAGCCAATGGTCTGCAATTGACCGTTCTTGAGTGCATTCCACAGCACTTCCTGATGAGGGGCTTCACGCAGCGGTGGGGACCAGACATACTTCGCACCTTCAAAATCCGGTTGATCCATCTTGGATTGATCCAGGGTTAAGTACTGCGGGCAGGTCTCGCCCCAGATTCGGTAGCCCATGTCTCGCATACGCGCAATCTGCTCCACGGCTTCCGCACAAGTAACATGCACCACATAGAGCTGTGAATCGGCAAGTGCTGCCAATCGGGCCGCACGTCCTGTAGCCTCACCCTCCAGAATGGATGGTCGGGTAAGCGCATGGTGGATCGGCTCGGTTCTCCCATCCGCCAGCGCCTGCCGGACCAGCAGATCAATAACATCGCCGTTCTCGGCGTGTACCATGACGAGTGCGCCGTACTCTTTGGCCTTTTGCAGCGTCTGAAAGAGAATGCCGTCATCGGCCTGGAACTGGTTTTTGTACGCCATGAACACCTTGAAGGAAGACACACCCTCTTCTTCAATGATCTGTGGCAGTTCCTCCAGCACCTGATCATTCATCTCGCCAATCATCAAATGAAACCCGTAATCAATGGCGGCTTTGCCCTCGGCTTTGGCATGCCATTCCTGAAGGGATTCCAGCAAAGGTCGGCCTTTTTGCGTCAAACAGAAATCAATGACCGTCGTTGTGCCGCCGAAGGCAGCAGCTGCGGTTCCTGTTGCAAAATCATCCGCCGTCACCGTTCCGCCGAACGGCATATCCAGATGAGTATGCGGATCTATCCCGCCAGGAATAACATAACAGCCGGACGCATCCACAACCTCCGTTCGTTCATCCGGCACAAGTCCCATGCCAATCTGCACGATCTTTCCATTTTCAATGCAGATATCCGCTTCAAACGTATCCGACGCCGTGACCAACATTCCATTACGAATCAATTTGCGGGTACTCATGATATCGCCTCCTTGGTGGATTGATCTCTGGCCGATTGCAGCAGGGCAATCGCAGACTGACGGTCATTCCAGGTTAACGGTTCCTGTTCATGTGCGATCTCTACCATCTCAATTGCGCCGTCCACCGGACAGACAATCGAGCACAGGTTACATCCGACGCAATCTTCCTCAACAACCTCAAGATACGAGCCAGAGGGGTCAGACAACATATCAATACATTGATGTGAGGTGTCCTCGCAGGCGATATGGCATTTGTTGCAATTGATGCAGACATCACGGTTGATACGGGCTACCACTTTGTAATTCAGATCGAGATTGCCCCAATCCGAATAACGCGGAACCGTCTGACCAATCAATTCAGATACACTTCCCAGACCTTTCTCATCCAGATAGTCGTTCAAGCCATCGATCATGTCCTCCACGATACGAAAGCCATGATGCATGGCTGCGGTGCATACCTGAACCCCCGTCGCACCCATAAGTAAAAACTCTGCAGTATCCCGCCAATCGGATATGCCGCCGATGCCGGAGATGGGTACTCCAACTGCCGGATTGCGCGCGCACTCGGCAACCATGTTCAGGGCAATCGGCTTCACAGCCGGACCGCAGTAGCCGCCATGAGCCCCTTTGCCACCTACATGAGGCACAGTATTCCAGGAATCGAGATCCACACCCGCCAGGGAATTGATCGTATTAATCAGGGAAATCGCATCCGCACCGCCGCGCACGGCCGCCCGGGCAGTTGCCGTAATATCGGTGATATTGGGCGTTAGCTTCACAATGACAGGTGTGGTCGCCACTTCCTTCACCCACATCGTCTGTAATTCAACCAGATCCGGTTGCTGACCAGACGCTGCCCCCATGCCACGCTCAGCCATGCCGTGCGGACAACCAAAGTTCAGTTCCAGCCCGTCTACGCCGACAGCTTCGACTTTCTTCACAATCTCATGCCACTTCTCCCGTTTCGGTTCTACCATGAGAGAAGCAACCACTGCCCGATTCGGGAAACGCCTCTTGGTCTCGGCAATTTCACGCAGATTCACCTCTAGTGGACGGTCGGATATTAACTCAATGTTGTTAAAACCAGCGACGCGCTGTCCGCCAAAATGAACGGCTGCAAATCGCGAAGAGGTGTTAATGATTGGCTCGCCCAACGTCTTCCAGACGGCACCACCCCAGCCTGCTTCAAAGGCGCGCTGAACCTGATATCCGGTATTCGTAGGCGGCGCCGAGGCCAGCCAGAATGGATTGGGCGATCGAATACCTGCCAGATTAATGGATAAGTCAGCCATAACGATCCCTCCTTGGTGTGGTTTGAACTCACTAGTTACACTAGAATATTTGGTCGTGCTCAGGCTCTCTGCGTAGTAATGGTGTTTCTGGATAGCACCTAAATTCTAACGAACCGCAGACCTCTTATTTGACTCATATGTGGTGAATTCAAAATCTAAGGAATCGTAGAAGTCTTATATTGCTGTAATAACTCATTTCGGCTTTATTTCAACGGTTTTTCATCAAAATAGGACGTGTGAGATTCGTTAGTTTCTTCAATCCTTCATAATCGCCACTATAAGATGTGTGGGGTTCGTTAGCGCGTCAGGGACACGAGAATTTGATGCACACCCCCACCTCTTGCTCAGCTTTATTCCTCTGTCACTCTCGCTGTCCCCTTGCGCTCTCCCACCCGTACTCTCTCCTTGCACCCTTTCATTGCACGCTTTCCGTGCAATCTCCACTTTCCCTTGTCTCCCTCGCTGCTCACGCCGTCTCTTCCACCTGTCCGGGCAACACCTTCATCACCGATGCAGCCGCCAACTTGCCCTGCTGTGCTGCGGAGACCACCATCGCTTCACCCTGCCCCTGTCCGAAGATCACATCACCTGCCGCATAGATCTGTGGATGGGACGTACGGTACGTCTGTGGTTCCACTTCAACAACACCCCAGTGATGATGCAGGCCAAATGCCTCAATTAATGGCAGCAAACGGTTCTGTCCAATGGCTCGAACAACAGTGTCACATTCAAGCATGAACTCCGATCCCTCTATCGGCACAGGCAGTGCCCGACCACCTCCAGGTGGAGTAACCAGCTTCATTTTCACACATTCTATCGCCTGAACTCGCCCATTCTCGTCTCCAATAATGCGCTTCGGCATGGTAAACCAGCGGAATTCAACACCTTCCTGCTTCGCAAATGTATATTCAAAGGCATAAGCCGTCATCTGGCTCTCCCCACGTCGATAAAGCATCTGCACACGCTCGGCCCCCAAACGCACCGAACAGGTTGCTGCATCCACTGCCGTATTGCCCGCACCAATAATGGCAACCTTGAGACCGTTCAGCGCCGGAGGCACCCCCTGCTTCGTGGATTCCACCAGCTCAATGGCATCATAGACGCCCTCCAGCGTCTCTCCTTCAATGCCAAGCATCGGAACAGCGCCCATTCCGCAAGCCAGAATAACGGCTTCGTGCTGCTCCAATAACTCTTCAGCGGACACATCCACCCCGATACGCACACCATACCGAATCTGCACACCCAGTGCTTGCACCTGTTCGACTTCCCATAAAGCTACGGATTCCGGCAGGCGAAAGGACACGATACCATACGTGTTCAGCCCTCCGCCTTTCGCTTTGGCTTCATAGATCGTCACCTCGTACCCTGCACGCCCCAACTCTCTGGCCGCAGACAATCCCGCAGGCCCTGCTCCTACAATCGCAACAGTTCTTCCGTTGGCAGGCGCTGCCTTGAATAACGGTTCATTCTTCGTCCGTGCCCAGTCTGTTGCATATCTCTGCAAATCACCAATCCGAATCGGTTTGGATGACTCGTTCAGTACACAAGCGCCTTCACACAGTTCCTCTGTCGGGCACACCCGCGCACAACTTGCTCCCACCGGGTTGGCTTCCATAATGGTCCGCGCCGAGCCTTTGAGGTGACCTGTCGATATTTTTTTGATAAACGAAGGAATATTGATGTCGGTTGGACATGCCTTGATACAGGGTGCATCATAACAGTACAGACAGCGGTTCGATTCCTCCATCGCTTCCTTGCCCGTCATTGCAGGCTTCATTTCGGTAAAACGGCTCTCCCATCCGTAATCGGACAACGTTGCTCCTGTGCTGTTCATCATGTCTTACACCTCCAAGATTGATCTCTGTTATCCTTTCGTCGCCGGATCAAGGTAACGACTCACTCACACTGGGTAATGCAATGGCTGAACGATCATCGATCCATCGCTGTTAGCTCCGGATTTTTATCCCAGGTCATTGCTACAAGTTAACGAGATGTTCGTAGGTCTCGGGCCGTCGATCCCGGTAAAATTGCCATACATTGCGTACTTCCCGAATCAACTCCGTATCCATCTCGCCAATGATGACCTCATCCTGATCCCTGCTGCCTATGGCCACCATCCTGCCTCGCGGGTCCACCAGATACGACTGACCATAAAATTCACCCATATTCCATGGCGATTCTACGCCCACTCGGTTGATGGCAGCCACATAATAGCCGTTAGCCACCGCATGGGCAGGCTGCTCCAGCTTCCACAAATATTCCGATGTTCCGGCTACCGTTGCGGAAGGGTTGAATACAATCTCCGCACCCGCAAGCCCGAGCAGCCTTGCTCCTTCCGGAAAATGACGATCATAACAGATATACACGCCCACTCTGGCGTAGGCTGTATCAAATACCGGGTACCCCAGGTTGCCGGGCCTGAAATAATATTTTTCCCAGAACCCATTCGTGCCTTCGCCCGCTTCTACATGCGGAATATGATGTTTGCGGTATTTTCCCAGGTAGGAGCCGTCCGCATCAATAACAGCAGCCGTATTGTAATACGAAGCAATTCCTTCCACCTCGTATACAGGCAAAATGATTACCACCCCAAGCTCCTTCGCAAGCTCCTGAAAACGCCTGGTCGTCGGTCCTTCCGGCACCTGCTCGGCAGATGCATACCACTTGGGGCTCTGCTCTGTGCAGAAGTAAGGTCCGTAGAACACTTCCTGCAACCCAATAATCTGTGCTCCCCGAGCAGCCGCTTCACGCACCAGCGCCATGTGTTTCTGAATGGCGGCCTCCTTATGCACTTCAACTGGGGCCGAGCCCTCCACCTCGTGAGAGGCTTGAATCATCCCGATGCTGATTTTACCCATAACGCCACGTCGCCTCCTCTAAGAAACTGTCCGTTTATATGAAAATCACCATCATCTTATATGACTGTAAATCCCACCGATTCTATTGCATTTGAAGTATCCATCGGATCGTTACCAAAGAATTGAAAGAAATGAACTTCCATCGTCCTCCCTCCTGTATGTTCCCCTCGTTATTCGCCAATTTCCGGGCTGCACATCTGCCTGATCGTGCGGTACAGCACTTCTGTACCGAGAGCAATGTCCTCGGGCGAAGAATACTCACTTGGATGATGGCTGACCCCATCCTTGCTGCGAACAAAGATCATGCCATAGTCACACACGTAAGAAAGGGCCAACGCATCATGGAACGGTCCACTCATCAATTCCGGTAAAGGCAGGCCGATCTCTTCGGCAGACGAGCGAATGGCATTCTTGATCCGTTCTGCACAATATCGCGGCTCGCTGTTGGTATCTTCGGTCAAGGAGTAGGTCAGGCCGTATTGCGAGCTGACGTCATCCAAGAGGCTCATTAACCTTCCTTCAAGCCGATTTCTGCGCTCCATCTCCATATCTCGCAAATCAACCGTAAAGCTGACCTGCTCAGCAATGATGTTGCGTGAGTCCGGGAAGACACGGAGGCTCCCCACGGTCCCTACTGTCGGAGCTTCCGGTTCTTCTCTGACCATATCGTCAAAAGCCGCAATGACCTTGGCGCTGCCCACCAGCGCATCATGACGCATCCCCATCGGTACAGACCCGGCATGCCCTGCCATGCCTTTCATGGTCACCGTGAGCCACAGCGGGCCCGAGATGCCAGTCACCAGACCTACCGGAGCGGCCAGCGATTCGAGAACAGGTCCTTGCTCAATATGCAGCTCCAGATAACTGCCGATGGAACCTGCCGGATAGATCGCTTCTGTAAATTGTTCTGGTTCACACCCAAAGGCCTCCAAGGCCTCCAATGCCTCTCGTCGGGTCACCCCATTTTTGTCCTCCCGCTCCAATTCTCCCTCTTCCAGCTGTCCCGTTATGCCACGTGAGCCAAATAATCCTTTATTGAAACGCGACCCCTCTTCATCACAAAAAGCAATGACTTCAATCGGCATCCTTGGGCGAATGCCTTGTTCCATCAGACACTGCACAGCTTCCAGCGCGCCAAGGACGCCGATGGCCCCATCATACCGACCGCCATACGGCTGGGAATCGATATGCGAACCGATCATGAGGATCGGCAGGGACGAATCTGTACCCTCAAGACGTCCAATCAGATTGCCAAACGGATCAAGCCGAGTCACAAGTCCGGCCTCTTCCATCCATAGACGAACCTGGATAATGCCCTCCATATCTTCCGGAGTTAAGGCTAGTCGACAGACACCCGTCTCCACTATTCGGCCAATACGGGACAGCTGTTCAATTCGATCATCCAGACGCAGCTGATTAATAATTTTGCCGGTGGTGGTCTGCATCCTCCATCGCCTCCTTATGCCTATTCAAAATCACGATATATATAGAAATCCCACCTGAATTTCCGCTTCGACACCCTCACTACCCTGCATCCAGACTGCGTAGTGCAGCCAGCAAACTGCCAGCGATCAGGTCCAATTCCTCCTCAGTGGTGACAAACGGCGGAGAGATGGTCAAAATATTCGCAAATCCCGGCACCGTATCGCCGTTCTTGCCAATCAGGATGCCGTCCTTTTTGCAGCTTGCCAGCACGTTCATGACCTTATCCGCATGAGCAGGCGAACCATCGGCTTCAATCAGCTCCACCCCGCAGGCGAAGCCAAATGTGCGGATATCTCCAACCACCGATAGCTCCAGCAGCGGCTCCAGCTTATCCCGAAGCAGGTATCCAAGTTCATCGGCACGGCTGACCAGATTCTCTCGTTCCAGAATTTCGAGATTCGCCAGTGCCACACGGCAGGATACAGGATTGCCCCCGAACGTATTCACATGACGAAAGTGTGAATCGGTTCCGGGTTCTCTGAACGTGTCATACAGATCCGCTCGAACGGCTGTCGCCGATAGTGGAGCGTACGCACTCGTCATGCCCTTTGCCATCGTGACGATATCGGGCTGCACGCCATAATTCTGATGACCGAATTTTTGCCCGGAGCGACCAAACCCGCAAATGACCTCATCCACAATCAACAGCACACCATAGCGCTGACAAATCTCCTGTACAGTGCGCATGTAATCCGGAGGCGGGACAATCATGCCGCCCCCTGTAATGACCGGTTCCATAATGACCGCAGCTACCGTCTCCGGCCCTTCCCAGCGAATAACCTCCTCATAGATGGTGGCGCATTCCAATCCGCATCCATCCTTGTTTCGTCCAAATGGACAGCGGTAGCAATAAGGAGGCGGTACATGAGAGAAGCCTACGCCCAGCGGCTCGTATTTGATTTTGCGGGCGGCTTGCCCGGTAGCGCCCAGTGCGCCCATGGAGTTGCCGTGATAGGCACGGTGACGGGAGATGAATTTGTGACGAGTGGGCTCACCATTCTGGTGATGAAACTGACGGGCTATTTTGAACGCCACTTCATTGGCATCCGAACCTGAATTGGAGAAGAAAATGCGATATTCCCCCTCCAGCCAGTCATTCAGCTTCTCTGCCAGCAGAATCGCCGGCTCATGACTCTGGGTCATGGGCACGTACGCAAGAGCTTTCATCTGCTCATAGGCACTTTGGGCAATTTCCTCGCGTCCATGCCCGACGTTCACACACCACAGTCCCGACATCGCATCCAGATACCGTGTGCCATCCTGATCCGTGATCCAGCTGCCCTCCCCGCTTACGGCAATCATCGGATGATCGTTATGAGGCGAGATGTGATGCCACACATATTTGCGATCCTTCTCCAGCCACTCTTCCTTCGTACCACCAAAAGGCTGGGGTTGCTGATCCACTGAGCTCATTCGTCATCCTCCTCTCCAAGCTGAACCTAAGACTTTACAATTGAACACTTCGATTGCAGTACCATCTTCCGAACGCTCCACACTTATTTAGTTCGTCACATCCTTCACCGCTTCTTCATAGATGCTTTTCTCCAATGCTTCGTCCAGATTAGCGGCTTTCTTGATCAGGCCATACTTCAGGGCAATATCCGCAGTCCGGGTAAAAGACTCATCCACGAAACTGCCCACCTGTTTCTCCGTAAATCCTTCCGGTCGAATCAGCTTCGCAATCTCTTCGAGCATGGTCACCTGATGTTCACGGGTCGTGCTGCCGTCGGTTACGTTCTTCATGACGATATCCACCGTTTCATTCTGATTGTCGATAGCGTAGTTCCAGCCTTTCAGAACGGCACGGGTCACTTTCACCGCGAGCTCTTTATTACTGTCCACCCAATCCTTCTTGGCGATCAGCGTATCCTCCAGCATGCCTACCCCGGCATCCTCAATGTTGAATACATCCAGGTCGGACTCCTTCGTCCCACTTTCCAGTACCACGTGATATTCGTTATAGATTGTCGCCGTGGCAACATCCACCTGATCGTTGAAGAACTGATCCATCGTGAAGCCCTGTTTCACCAGTTCAATATCCTTCTTGGGATCAAGGCCGTTCTTCTCCATAAAAGCGAGAACCTGAAACTGCTGGCTGCCAAACCATGTGCTCACTTTCTTGCCTTTCATCTGGGCGGGATCGGTAATACCTGCGGACTTCTTGGCAATCAATCGATAACTGCTCTTCTGCGAAATCTGGGCGAGGGAGACGAGCGGAAGACCGTTATCCCGGCTGACCAGCAAACTGTCCACCCCGGTGATGCCCACATCGGCTGCGCCGTTGACCACCTGCTGTTCGATCACGATATCCGGGCCACCCGGAATAATCTCGGCATCAATACCTTCATCTGCAAAAAAACCTTTCTCCTTAGCGGCGTATATCCCGGCGAACTGAGCCTGCGGTACCCATTTAAGCTGAATTTTCACTTTGGTTAAGGGCTGATCTGACCCTCCCGCTCCCTCCGAGCTGGCAGCAGCAGGAGTGACAGGCTCTGATTTTGCGGAGCACGCTCCCAGCATCGCAACGACCAACAGTACCCACACCAGAAAACCCGGTTTTAACGTTTTGTACATATACAGAACAACCCCCTGTTTATATAAGGATTTTCAATCAGGTACTGTGAAGCGCTGCTTCACGAGTCAATCGATCTGTGGAAGGTTGGCACCTTGATGAGCTTACGGGTCTGTATGTGCACGATTCCACGGGGTCAGCCGTTTTTCGGCCAGAACGACGGCTTCATACAACACAATACCGAGCGCGGCGGCGATAACAATACAGGACCAGGCAAGTGGCATGTTTGCCAGTCGGATCTGATCCGAGAGCAAGTATCCCAGCCCCTGGGAGGCGATGAAAAATTCACCCACAATGGCGCCAATAATGCTGGTCGACATATTAATTTTCAGACCCGCGAAGAGGGAAGGCAGCGCATGTGGCCAGCGCAGCTTCACGAAAACCTGCATCCTGCTGGCAGCAAGACCACCCATCAGATCACTGTATTGCGGCTGAATGGAGGTTAATCCCTTGAATAAACTCACAGCCATAGCAGCCATCGTAATTACAGCTACAACGGCGATACGGGACCATATCCCGTCCCCGAACCAGTTGTTCATAATCGGGGCCAGCGCAACAATCGGAACGGCATTCAGTGCTGACATCACGGCAACCGCCGCCCTGCCGCTCGTCGGAAAGAAGGATGCACCCGCAGCGGCCAAGGCTCCCAGCAAGGAGCCGAGCAGAAATCCACCCAGCATCTCGGTTCCGCTGTACATCGCATATCGGAAAAGCATCTCTGCATTTTCCCTGATGGACGCTGCAATCGCTGACGGAACAGGCAATTGGTAACTTTCAAGCGAGAATAACTGATGGAACAATCGAAGCTGCCACAGGGTTAGAAATAAGGCTCCTGCAAGCCACGGCAATAGGCGCAATCCAATTGATCTTTTGCGAACACTACTGCCCAGCGGCCTCTGTGCGGCTTGTCCCTGATGTCCATCGATATCCGCACTTGAAGGAGATGGTACCCTAACCGAATCCGCGATAGACTCCCCCATGGAGGCCGTGCCAGAGACAGAGACAGTCGCACCCTCCTCACCTTTGCGACTTACCATCACACGTTCATTCATCATGCAGCACGCCCTCCCTTGGCCCTAAATTCGGGCTGCCATGGGGTTAGCCAGCGCTCAGCGAGGCTGATGGCAAGGTACGAGATAAGTCCAATGCCAATGCTGAGCATGATGGTTGCCCAGAACATGCCGATTTGGGCACTGCCGTAATACAAGGAACTGACCATTAGTACACCAAGTCCATCCGGGGCTCCCATCAGCTCCACCACAATGGAAGAGGTGACTGCGAGTGGAGCAGCTATTTTCATACCCGAAAACAGACCCGGCAGCGCAGAAGGCAGCAGACATTTGATATAACGCGCAGGCAGGGAAGCTCCACAGGAACGCATAAGCTCCAGATGCTCCGGCGCTGCACTTTTTAATCCTTTGAGTGTGTGGATGATAATCGGGAAGAACGTAACGTAAGCCGCCATTATAATTCGGGCCCACTCGGCGTTATGGATAATGCCATAGACAATGGGCGCAAGACCGATTACGGGAACCATCTGGGAAGAGATGACATACGGGGATAAGGTACGTTCCACCCAAACCGCCACACTCATGAGCAGGGCCAGAAGCAGACCTAACACAGTTCCACCGGCAAAACCAATTGCTGCATTCCCAAACGTTACGGCCCCCTGTTCAGCCAATGTGCCTGAGTAACGAAACAGGGCTGCGAGAACCTCGTGCAGATAAGGAAGACGGGATGCTGCCTGCTGGGATGACAAGAACAAGTGGAGAATCCAGGCGATACCTTCCCACAGCAGCAATACGGACAAAATCCAGATCACTACCCATGAGCGAAAACCCAGCTTATTGGTGTGCAGGAACATGGATTGGATCACGCTCCTCATAGAAACAATTGCGGATGGTGGTCATCATGCGGTAAAAGGCTTCGGTTTCCCTCAGCTCTCGATCCCGCTCGGCTGGCAGGTTAACGGAATGAATGGAGTGCACCTGACCAGGGTGTGCGGAGAGGACGATGATGCGGTCAGATAGAAATACGGCTTCGGGGATACTGTGTGTAACAAAAAGGAATGTCTTGCCTGTAGATCGCTTAATATCAAGCAGCTCCAGTTGCAGCTTCTCCTTCGTGAATTCATCCAGTGCGGAGAAAGGTTCATCCATAAGCAGCAATGGCGGATCAAGCGCCAGTGCCCGTGCGATGGAAACACGCTGCTGCATGCCCCCACTGAGCTGCCATGGATAATGGTCAGCGAAGCGGGTCAGCCCGACCATTTCAAGCAGTTCACCACTCAAGCGGCGGCACTCCTTCCGGCTTGTGCCGAGCAGCTCCAGGGGAAGCTCCACATTGTGACGTACCGTGCGCCAATCGAACAGAGCTGGCGTCTGAAAGACAATACCGAACTGGCGCTGCAACCGCGCCCGCTCCGGTTCTTCCCCGGCAACCTGGATGCTGCCTGTCGTTGGCTGGAGCAAATCGGCTACAAGTCGAAGCAGTGTAGACTTGCCACACCCCGAGGGGCCAAGCAGAGAGACAAATTCATTGGAATGGATTTGAAACGAAACGTCAGACAGGGCGGTAACTTGTTGTGCTCCACTGCCAAATACAACGGACACGTGATCCAGCTCAATATGGCAGGTGTCGGGGACGATGATTGAGGACATGGGCATTCTCCTTTTCGCGGGAAGCTCGCAATCTTTTCACACCAAGGCTGAATGGAAGGTTTATATACACGAACGTAACAGGTTTTGCTTGTTAGGTAATACTATATATCTTTGGGCAGGGATTACATTATACAGACTGTTTTGAGTATGGGCCTGTTCATGTTACACAGTGTAAAATGATATCGATTCTCAGTCCTAAGCATGTTAATTTTCGTGTATGTTATCTTACATCTGCTTCACTCACACAGAATTCTTGTCATGTTCAATAAAGGCGGATAATCATTTGTATTTATTGAATAAATATTCGGAAAATATGACATATACCCTCGTATTCTTGTTGATTTTCTTGTATAAACATTGATAACAGCATTTTACAAAATGCTCATATAGAAGGACGTGAACTCTCGCCCCGATACGGTGTCTGGTTCCGGGATCATGAAGGCGGTGTCATTGATTCCCTTCCACCACCCATAGTGGCTGGATAATCGCGTTTCCGAACAGTCTCGCAAAGGATTTTCAAAATCAGAAATCGGGGTGGTCCGTATGTTTGATTGGCTGGGATGGAGAAAAGGGTGGCCGCTGTGGCGGTCGTATCGGTTGAATGCAAGTATGAAGCAAGACGTAGAGGAAATCTTTGAGGGCATCGCCGAGACCCGGCGGCAGCTCTTGATGGATTGGGCTGAGGAGCAGTGGAATCATCTGGATCGATTGCTTCAGCAGGTACGAGCTGTTCATCCGCAAGGTATGTTGCAAGGCACGGAAGATGTACACGGATTGGAGGTATGGTTCGCAGCAAGTTATGCACGCGCTACTGATAGTACTGAGCTTTTTATGCTGAACGAGCAAAACCAGGTTGTATTTTCTACATATAAGAAACATATTGGACAAGTCTACGAAGATGGAAATGCTTTGATTGGGCCAGGACTGAGGTATACCCAAGCGGATATCAACGGACAAAAGTGCCTGTTTGGACCTTATTCTGATCCGCTCACACTAGAAATTGGACCACGTTCTTCCACGTTTCACGATGATGTAACCCTGATGTTTATCGTACCGATCATGGAAAACGGCCGTTACATCGGCTCCCTATGCAATCGCGTGCCTAATGATGTCTTGGGCGATCTTATCCAGCGTGAATCAGGCCACATCTACCCCGATTCCGGGGATAATTATCTATTCATGGCTGAGTCGAGACTGCGACCCACGCTTCAACCCGGGACTGCCCTGTCCCGCAGCCGCTTCGAGGATCATACATTCACCCATGGGGAGAATCTGAAAGACGGCGTAACCACCGAATGGGGCGTGGTATCTGTTAAAGAACATACCGAATTGGAACTGATGTTTACCGATCCTTCCACCAACGAACTTCATCCTGGTGTAGCGAATACCATTCGCAATGGCTCCAATCTGTTTGTAGCATTTCCGGGTTATTCGGATTATCGTCATATTTCAGTTATCGGTAAAGGCATCACGTTCCAGCTTCCCCACTGTCCGGATCTGTGGGGCATGATGTGTGAAGGCGATCTGGAGGAAGTGTATCGGATACGCAGCATTGGCTGGCGCCAATTCAAGCAGCACAGCTTGTACATCCTGTTGTCAGGCATTGCAGGAGCGGCACTTGTATATGCGCTG
This sequence comes from Paenibacillus sp. E222, assembly GCF_013401555.1. Classification (NCBI taxonomy): domain Bacteria; kingdom Bacillati; phylum Bacillota; class Bacilli; order Caryophanales; family Paenibacillaceae; genus Paenibacillus; species Paenibacillus sp. E222. The sequence goes on along the minus strand of NZ_CP058552.1, from coordinate 1,871,255 downwards.
ACTGGAAGTGCATGGAGCGCAGCAGCCATCGCTGCCTTTAATATCATCTATGGATTCCTGACTGCAAACCAACTGCAACGCAAACATGTTCAACGGGTCCATGAGGATTTGCGCCGCATTAGCCGATTTATTCGGATTAACGCCGAAGGCAAAGGCGATCTGACCCAGCGTCTGGACACGTCGGCTTTTGCCCAGGATGAATCAGGTGAACTGGCGAAATGGATCAACAATATGATCGACTCTCTGGAAGGAATCATGCTCAAGGTACAGCTTGCCACCGTGGATGTGATGAACAACCAGCACCAGATGCGAGCCTCAACGGAAACTACACAGGGTACAACCGAACGTGTAAATCTCAAACTTGGCTCCATGATCAAGGGGATACGCAAGCAGCTAGAGGACCTGGATCAGGCCAAAGTAGCCGCCGACGAAATGCGCCTCACTCTACAGCAGCTTGAAGTGTCTGCCACAGAGCAGATTGACGTTGCCCGTCAGGAAGTGGAGCGTATCGGAGACAAAATGACCCAGATCTCGGGAGCCGTGTCTGACACCAACCATACGATTTTATCCTTTATGGCGACCATGCAGGACATCTACCGCGCACTTGCTGTCATTGATGAAATTTCGGCACAGACCAACCTGCTTGCACTGAATGCTTCCATTGAAGCAGCCCATGTCGGCGAACATGGACGCGGATTTGCCGTCGTTGCTGGTGAGATCCGCAAGCTTGCGGAATTATCTCGTTCCTCCACGGAAGATATTCATCAGATTCTGGATAATATATCTGTAGCAGCAGGAGCAGCCTCGCAATCCATCAAGGAAGGCGATCAGGTGCTGGCTGAAGGCACCACGCTTGTTCAGGCTGCTTCACGGTTACTGCAAAGTGCTACGGCTGAAGAACCCCAAAGAACACAGGTTGTAGATCAGGTCGTGGTATTGATGGAGAATATCGCCGCCATCAGCCACAAAAACAGTTCCACGTCTTCGGAGGTGGAAGCCGAGATGGTTGAGCTTATTAACGACATGCTGCACGTTCAGCATTCATCGCACAATGTAGAAGCCATCACGGTCTTCTTGCAGCAGCTTGTGGGGCAATTCCAACTGACCCATCCCGATAAAAACGCGATTATCTGACGTTATCATTGACGCGGATTGGAGAAATAGCTAAAATTTGATGCAACTGTTCGTTTAGTACATTGTCGGTTCATTTCATATAGAAGCTTTCCAATCTGATTCAATGAAAGGGTGGTCTGCATGGAAATGCTCCAGGATTCTTTTGGCAGAATACATGACTACATCCGTATTTCTGTTACGGACCGCTGTAATTTGCGTTGTGTGTACTGTATGCCCGAAGAAGGCATGGAATTTGCCCCGCATGACCAAATTATGAGCTATGAGGAAATTGCCCAGGTGCTCAAAGTGCTGGCTCCAATGGGGATGCGGAAAGTCCGACTGACCGGAGGCGAGCCTCTGGTACGGAAAGATCTGCATCAACTCGTAAGTATGATCTCGGCCATTGAGGGGATTGAAGATATTGCGTTAACTACCAATGCATTGCTGCTGGACAAACAAGCTCAGGCCTTGAAAGACGCTGGACTGAACCGAATTAACATCAGTCTGGATTCCCTGCAGGCGAGCCGTTTCTCCATGATTACTCGCGGCGGGGATGTAAACAAGGTGCTGAAAGGCATTGAAGCCGCCACGGCAGTTGGACTTGCTCCGATCAAGCTGAATGTCGTGTTAATGAAGGGCATCAATGATGATGAGATCAAAGATTTCATTGCCATGACCATAGATCAGCCACTGCATGTGCGCTTCATTGAATATATGCCGATTGGGCAGGCTTCGGACTCATGGCGCAAATCGTATTTGCCGCTGGAGGCAGTCACGGAGGTATGTGCTGAGGCTGGCTGGACGGTGGAAAATACGGCAGGTCCTGCAGGTAATGGTCCATCACGAAACATGAAGATTGCCGGTTCACAAGGGACATTCGGATTGATCCATCCGGTCAGTGATCACTTCTGTGACAACTGCAACCGTCTCCGCCTGACAGCAGACGGACATATCAAAGCTTGTCTGTACTGGTCGGATGAATACAACGTGCGCCGCTACGTAGATGCTCCCGATGCTATGGCGGCACTCTTCCTTAAGGCACTTGGCACCAAACCGAAGAACCATGAAATGGCGCTGGCCCTGGAGCAGAAAATGCAAAGCCATACACCGACGGTACGACGCATGTCCCAGATTGGTGGATAGGCAAAGCGTGATCTGGCGGGTACCTGCTCATCATTTAAATGCATCAGAGCAGGAAGAAATAAAGAATATAAAATTTCGATTTACTTCATGATTGTAACAATCATTGTTGTACAAAAAGCTGCTGAGGATGTTCTGTCTTCAGCAGCTTTTTGGATTATGTATTTATCTTTTTTCTGTACTTGTTCAACTAAACATTACACTATAACGGAGAGGACAGAAATAACCTGAAGAAGCGAAGCGTTCGCCTAAAAGCTTTCTGAAAGAAAGCTACATCGGAAGCATACACTTATCCCCGGATTTTCCCCTTTGGAAAAGGAAATCCAAAAAAAATCTGGGGATAACAGCGATCGGAAGGTTGTTCTGTCATCGGAGTACCTGTGTAATATTCATTAGTTGAACTTATATAGCATTCCTGATTCCAAGATTAAAATAAAATTAATCTGCCATATGCCCACTTCAGGCCTTCAAGAATCCCGCAATTCTGACGATGAATATACAATACATCACGATCATACGCACACATATATAGGAGTTGATCCAATTGAATATTGTTGAAGCACTTGTTGCAGCAAGCCCGTATTTTAAAATCATGCTCAAGGAAAATGATTTGATGATTGCCGTTACCGATATGGAGCAGTTCCGGTATTACGTACGGAGCGAAGATCTTGATCTGGGTATCAAGGCTGGAGATCCGATCTCGCTTGAAGATCCTACACTACGCCGGGCACTTATGCATGGTGAGACTTCAGCCAATCGTATTGAAGCGCATCACTACGGGACTCCCATTAACTCGGCGGCTACCCCGCTTCGCGATGAGGCAGGCCAGATCGTAGGCGCATTGGCCATTGGATTTTCACTCAAAAACGAGGAAAAACTGGAGCACTTCACCGAATTGATCGGGGAAATCAGCGGTAAGTTAACCGATATGGTTCAGACCGTAGCTGCTCAGTCCCAGCAACTGACCGCTTCATCTTCACAGATTTTGGACAACACACGGATGGCTGTGCAAAATTCCAGTGAAGTCACCAAAGTGGCTTCATTCATTCGTGAAATTTCGGAGCAGACGAACCTGCTAGGTCTGAATGCTGCCATTGAAGCGGCTCGAGCAGGAGAAGCAGGAGCTGGCTTTGGCGTCGTGGCTACCGAAGTACGCAAATTATCCACCGGAACCAAAGAAGCTACGGTGAACATTGAACGCTCCTTGAAGGAAGTACAGCATTCCATTCGTCAGATGGAACAGGAGATTACCTCCATCGCCCAATCCAGCAACCAGCAGGCCGAACTCGTCACCGAGTTCAGCGAGGTGATTGATCAACTGAACAACGCATCCAAGGATCTCAAGTCTTTCATTGAATCCATGCTATTGCAGGCAGAATAAGATAGAATACTCATTTGGCGCATTAACTATAAGGCCAGCATATAAACAATAGGGATGTCCCATAAGTCATGAATATGACAGGGACATCCCTTGTTCGTGTTATTTTGTTTGAATGAACCTGAGACACGCTATTCGCTTCCATTGGCCCAGATCTGAGATCTAACGAATCACAGAGACGTTATTTCGTCGATTTTTAGGTTTTGACAACGTGTTATGACGAAATAGCGTTACGGAGGTTCGTTAAATCTTGCAAACGTTGATGATCCGCCTTTTAAGGTACGGTAGGTTCGTTAGCGCTTGGAGCGAGGCAGAATTCCTTCTGAGACAGCCTCATTCTTTTCTATTTTTACGATACGATCAGCTTCCACAGCATCATGCCTGCCATTCCGACCATGACTACAGCAGACAATCGATTGAAGAAAATACTGATCCGGCCTGTACGATCTGTTCTACCTACTAGCCTGCCTGCACCTGCCAGTCCCAGAAACCATACCCATGATACCACTGCCGCCGTTATTGCAAAATAAAAGCGTGCCACCCCCTCGTATTGAAGTGAACTGGTGCCGATTACGGCTACCGTGTCCAGCAGGGCATGTGGGTTAAGTAAGGAAACGGAAGCAGCAAAGGCGATCTGTCTTCCCGCAGACAGCACTGCTGCTGAACTATTCGCAGGCTCGGAAGACTTCCAAATGCTCCATGCCATATAGAGCAAAAACACACTCCCTCCTGCATACAATACATTCGCCAGCACCGGCCATTGCAGTAAAATGAGGGACACCCCTCCGACGGCTGCTCCAATCAACAACGTATCACTGAGTCCTGCGGTTACTATCGCTGGCAGCGCCCGTGCATAACTTCGCTGACTCATGCCCTGATTAAAAATAAACACATTTTGTACACCGAGTGGCAAAATCAGGCCAAATGCCAGCACTGCCGCGTGAATAATTACCCCCATCGTTCATCCCCCTTAGATATGTCTCCATAGTAGTAGAGATAACATCAGGCGTAACCAACCACTTGGATGGCACTGGACCCAACCAAATGATATAGTGTTCAAAATAAGAGGAAACGTAAATCCCATCAATCATTCTATAAAGGAGGCAAAACTGCCCATGAATCGTTCTGATTCTCGACAGGGGGGCAGCTGGAAGCCGGACCCCTCCCATTCCCTACCTCTGTACCGACAGATTGAAGTCTATATCAGCGAGAAAATTACTGCCGGCGAATGGACAGCTGGATATCGGCTTCCTTCACAACGGACATTGGCTCAAACCATGGGTGTGAATCGCAGCACGCTGGTTACTGCGCTGGAAAACCTGGCCGCCTCAGGGATGATTGAAGGCAGACATGGCGGCGGAACATATGTCTGTGGCTCTGGCTGGCATGCGCTGGCTCACGGAGCCCTACCCAACTGGGAGGAAGCCATAGAAGAAGGCTGGTATTACCCCAATCTGCCAGAGGTACAGCAGATTAACCGGGCTGAGTTCCAGCCAGGCATCATCAGGCTTGGTACAGGTGAGCTTGCGCCTGAGCTGATGCCCCAGGAGGCTTTTAACGACATCCTCCATGCTCTATCCAGTCGTTCTCGTACACTAAACTACCTCGAACCTCAGGGTAGTCTGGAGCTCCGTCAGGCTTTGTCCGTTTACTTGCAAGCAAGAGGCATCCAAGCCTCCCCTGACTCCATTCTGATCGTATCCGGCTCTCTCCAGGCACTGCATCTTATTTCAGTTGGGCTTCTGCCCCGCGGATCGGCAGTCCTGCTGGAGAAACCGTCTTATCTGTATTCCATTCATGCCTTCCAATCCGCCGGATTGAAAATGAGTGGCATTCCGATGGATGCCCAAGGATTACACACTCCGCGTCTGGAAGATGCCGTACAGAACAATGCAAACAGGGACAGCATCTCGCTGCTCTATACGATTCCGAGCTTCCACAATCCTACCGGCTCCGTCATGAGTGACAGCCGCCGGGAAGAACTGCTCGCCACAGCGCGGAACACCGGCATCTCCATATTGGAGGATGCCGCCTACAGCGACCTGTGGCTGGACGAGCCCCCGCCGCCATCGCTGAAGGCGCGTGATAAAGAAGGAAGGGTGCTGCACATGGGCACCTTGTCCAAGGCGGTCAGCCCAGGTCTGCGCCTCGGCTGGCTGGTTGGGCCGGAGCCGGTCATCCGTCGCCTCGCAGACATCAAGATGCAGACGGATTATGGCACCAGCTCCCTCGCTCAGGAGGCTGCTGCACTCTGGTTTGCCGATGGATACCACAAGCAGCATATGGATCGCCTGCGGCCAGAACTGCGCAGACGCAGGGACTTTATGCTTGAGCTTCTGCAACGCAATTTCGGTGAACTCGCCGAGTGGAGCATACCTGCCGGAGGCTTTTATATCTGGCTCCGATTTACCGCCAGTCCTCTATCCATTCGCGAACTGTTCCATGCCTGTCTGGAGAATCATGTGCTGATTCATCCGGGTTATCTCTATGACCGCCTGGATGCAGAGCACATTCGTCTGTCCTATGCCTATGCTTCACCGGATGAGATGGAGCGTGGTCTTCACTTGCTGGCACAGGCAGTCAAGAAGCTAATGTCATCATGAAATAAAAAAACGCCTTGACCGGAAGGAATATCATCCCTCAGATCAAGGCGGCTCTTTCATGTTTTGTTATTAATAAGACAGATACGTCTCGTCTAGATCGCAGACAGATTTCCTTTATCCTTTTACCGCACCTTCTGCAATACCCTCCATGATGAACTTTTGGAAGAACGCATAGATGAGAACCACCGGAATCGCAGTCAGTACCAGAGAGGACAGGATCAACGGCCATTCCTTATTGTACTCGCCAAACAGCATGTTCGTGGACAGAATCAGCGTATAACGATTCACATCCGTCAGCATGAGCAGTGGCAGCAGGAAGTCATTCCAGATCCATAAGAAGTCCAAGATGGCGATGGTGACCGTAATTGGCAGCAACAATGGGAAGATGATCTGGAAGAACGTCTGGAACTCATTACATCCATCCATCTGTGCCGACTCTTCCAATTCACGCGGGATGGACTTAACAAACCCGTGATACAGGAAGATCGCCATGTTCACACCAAGTCCGATATAGATCAGAGCCAATCCGTATGTGCTTCCTTGGACGTGAAGTCCTTTGGCAACCCGTGTCAGTGGAATCATGATCGAGTGAAAAGGAACGAGCATGGATGCCACGAACAGGAAGAAGATCAGGTTGCTCAATCTGCCTGAAGTACGCGACAGCTTGTATCCGGCCAATGAAGCGCAGAATACAATACCGCCAATCCCCAGGAAGGATACAATCGCCGAGTTCAATGAGCTGCCCAGCAGGTTGATTTTGTTAAACGCATCCGAATAGTTTTCCCAATGAAAGGTTGTTGGGAGAGCTATAAAAGACTGGAACATTTCGCCTTGTGTTTTGAATGAGTTCACAATCGCCATGTAGATTGGCAGCATTGCGACGAGGGAGCCCAGCACCAGCAGCAGTCGAATCAGGTAGCTGTTAATTCGTTGCATCCTCATGCTTCCACCTCTTTCTTCTTCATCACCGTAATCTGAATGAGTGTGAAGATGAGCACGATGACGAATAACACAACCGACTTGGCACTGGCATATCCGTATCTAAAATTGTTGGAGAATGCCTCTTCATAAATATTCATCGTAATCACCTGAGTGGCTCTGCCTGGACCGCCACCTGTCAGACCGTACACAACTTCGAATACTTTGAAAGCACCGTTCAGTGTCAGGAAGAAACAGATCGTCACGGCATGAGTAATCATCGGCAATACGACATTACGAAGTACCTGGAACGCATTGGCTCCATCAATAACAGCCGCTTCCTTCAGACTCTTCGGCACACCCTGGAGTGCTGCCAGATAGATGATCATCATATACCCCACACCATTCCAGAGCGATACGATCAGGATGGAGTAGAATGAAAATTTCGGATCACCCAGCCACTGTTGGTCCAAAAAAGAGACCGCCAACTTCTCGGCCAGCTGCGGCAGCACCTGGGAGAAGATGAACGTCCACATAAAGGCGCTGATGATCGTACTGATCATGTTCGGCATGAAAAACAGGGTCCGGAATAACCCCTTGCTGCGCGTCCGTGTCTCAATGAACACGGCGAGCAGCAAGGCAATTCCATTTTGCAGAATCAGCATAAACACCACATATTTTAACGTGAACCACAGGGAATTCAGAAAGTCGGGATCTTCCTTGAACAGCTCCACGAAGTTTCCCAGACCGATAAAACTGTAATCCCGGTTCAGACCATTCCAGTCCGTCAAGCTGTAGAACAAACCGCTAAATGTGGGATACAGCAGGAAAATCGCATAGATGACAAAGGCAGGCGCAGTGAACGCTAGCAGCGACAGATACTTCTTGAATACATTCGTAGCCATTGGTTCTCCCCCTTTTCACTATAAGCAGACTCGCGGAAACGGGGGAACGAAGACCGTTCTGCCAGCCGTTTCATCTGCTTACTTGTTGACTTTGTTGTAGGATTTCCACGCCTTGTCGAGCGCATCGATCACCTGCTGCTGGTTCAGTTGTCCGGAGTAGTAACCTTGCAGCGCTTTGCCTGATTCATCTTTAACCGCTTGAGGAATGGATGGATCTTGATACGCTTTGCCTTCATTCACATATTTCAGGGCATCGTCTACCCAAGGGAAACTTTTGAAGTCATGAATTTTGGCAACCGGATTGAATTTCAGTGCTTCGTAGAATGCACTTGAATCCTTGTCATCGAGAATATAGTTTACGAAGTCGAGCGCCACTTCTTTGTTTTTGCTGGAGGAAGATACCGCCAGTGAAGTCGATGTGCTCAGGTTGATTTTGGTATCATCCGGGTTGTCATTGATCGGCAGTGGAGCTACGCCGAAGTTGATATCCGGATTGGACTTCAGGATGGTTTCCGCGAACCAAGGTCCTTGAATCCACATTGCTGCTTTGCCTGTTGCAAAGGCTGCTGAACCATCATCGCCGCCCACTTCAAGCGCTTTCTCCGTTCCATTGGCATTGACGAGATCGAAGATGTCGAACAAGGCTTTCATATCCGAGAAGGAACCTTGATCCTGATTCATCTTATCCAAGAAGTCTTTATGCTCTGACTGAGTCAGTGCACCTACGGTAAGTGGCAAGAACAGTTGCGGAATCCAGGCCTCTTTGTACGAAAGTTCAAACGGTGTGATGTTGGCTGCTTTCAGCTTTTCCACGACTGCTTTCATTTCCGTCAAAGTGGTTGGAACCTCTAGCCCCTGCTCTTTGAAAATATCCTTATTGTACAGGTATCCCCAAGATAACGTTTCCAAAGGAACGGCCACGACTTTGCCCGACGCATCTGTTACGGAAGGCTTAACGGAATCCAATAATTTATCGACAAAAGGCTGACCCGACAGGTCTTCCAGATAACCTGCTTTGCTGAACGGTGGGATTTCATTGACCGCATGAAGTGCGAACACGTCCGGTGCATCATTGGAGGCAAGTCGTGTTTTCAGAATCTGCGGCGCATTATCTGCTGGCGGCATCTCCAGTTGTACGTTGACCTCAATATTCTTTTCGGCTTTCTCCTTGGCTTTGAACTGTTCTATATATTTATCGTAATGTTCTTTCAGCCGCGGCTGTGCAATGAATACTTTGAGGGACACCGTACTGCCCGATGCAGTTCCCTCTTCCTTACCATCCGTACCCGCATTGGAACCGCAGCCTGCGAGCAGAACACTCACCAGTACCGCACTTGCTACGCTTTTCCATACTTTCATCTCTTATGACCTCCCGGTGTAACTGGTTTGTCTTTCATAGGATCATTATATATCACGAAATGAAAGCGCTTCATTGGACATTATTAGACTCGTTTATTGGATTATTTTAAACCTTAATCCAATAAGTAAACTGTCTGTGAACGAATTATTTGGGGCTGTTATCTGATTTACGAGGTTGTCCCTTTCGCATCTCTCCAGGCGAAATCCCGAAGTGTTTCTTGAATACCCGATAAAAGTACGATACATCCTCATACCCCGTCATCTCGGCAATATGTTTGAATGGAATCTGATCATCGAGCACCCACTCCCTGGCTCTTGCCATGCGTAACTGGACAATATAGTCGGTCACATTCACGCCGTATTCTTTTTTGAACACCTTGCTGAGATATTCTTTGCTGACAAAAAAGATCTGGGCAAGCTGCTCCAGTGTAATCATCTCCATGCAGTGCTGCTCAATGTATTGCTTCACCTCATCCAGGTTCAGCTTGTTCTTGAATTTGCGCTGCGCAATCAGCTGCTCCAACGAAGTATAATAAGGCGCTGATATCCAGTCCACTGCCGATGTGATGGACGCCAGAGCCGTTGGCGGCGGGAGTACAGCTGCTACAGGTTGCTCGCATAAGCCGTTGGAAACACACAGCTCGCCCAGCAGCGTCTGCAATTCGTATGCGACCCGTCCAAGCTGTTGCGGTCTTCGGATATCACTGGTATCAAGGCGGTGCTCCAGCTGCCCGAACAGCTCATGCAATCCCTGAACGTTCAAGTCGTTAAAACGTAAGCGCGCCTGCTGCTGAAACAGCGAGAACTCGCCAGAAAAAGCGGAAGGATAAGGTTCCCAGGATTCTGGCCCGGACTCGGTCTTTTCCAATTCACGTTTACACTTGGCCAGAACGTTATTCAATTCATCGGGATTCACCGGCTTGAGCAGATAATCAGCGGCACGGTGGCGAATGGCATGTTTCGCATAATTAAAATCATCATAACCGCTGACCACAATCACTTTGATATGCGGATATTGTGCACTCAGCGTCTGGAGCAGTTCCACGCCATCTTTACCCGGCATACGCATATCTGTAATGATAATATGGGGCTGATGCTGCTCAACCAGCCGGATCGCCTCTCCGCCATCCTCTGCCTCACCTGCTACCACCATGCCAAGCTCATCCCACGTGCCCAAATTGCGCAAAATATCTCTGTTCCATGGCTCGTCGTCCACTATTAGCACTCTATAATGATCCTTGTTCACGTGATCTCGCCTCCTGTATGGCAAGGAATTCGAACAGTGACACGGGTTCCCTGTCCTTCCCCACTCTCCATGTTCATACCGTATGCAGGCCCAAAGTGCATCACGATGCGTGATGCGGCATTGACCAGGCCAATGCTGGTGCCCGAGCTCCATACTCTGTCTCCTTGCCGGGACAGCTTGGACAGTCTCGATTGCATCTCGGCCAACCTCTCTTGATCCACACCCACCCCATTATCGGAAATGCGGATGGTTACCTCATGATCTAGTCGGACAACTTGAATGTTCAATTTCCACTCTCCCTGCTTTTTCTCCAGACCATGGACAAATGCATTCTCCACAATCGGCTGCAGGGACAACTTCGGAATGTAGCAGTCACTGAGCACGCCTTCAATCTCCAGTTTATATTCAAGTCTGCTGCCAAAACGCTGCATCTGGATGAGCATATAATGCTCCAGCTGGTCCAATTCGGACTGCAATGGCACGAGTCCATCCGGCGCTCTGACAATATATCGGAACATCTCACTTAATGCACGAATCACTTTATAACTGTCTGCCGGCTTCTGCGAGTACACCATACCTCCGATCATCTGCAGCGTATTTTGCAGAAAATGCGGGTGAATCTGAGACTGAAGCGCTTTGAGCTCGGCCGTCTGTTTCTCCAGATTCATGAGATAGTTATCCCGGATATGCTCCCGAATGCGGCTTGCCATACCATGCAGATTTTTCTCCAGCAGGCCAATCTCATCCACCCGACCACTGCGGACCACTTCCTTGTCCTTGATCAACTGGATTCCCTTCATGGAATTCGCCAGTCTGACAATCGGTTTGGATGTTCGCCAAGCCACAAATGCTGCCAACAACACCGAAACCACGGTAGCCAGCCCACCCACAACAAGACCATATTTCATCGTTTCCAGTGCACTCTCATTGATGACATGGGAAGGGACAATTTTGATCAGACGCATCCCTGACGGATCAATGGCATGATAGAATACATATTCCTTGGCTGTTCGAATGAAACCGGAACTGTCCTTCGTAACTGCAAGCTTTTCCAGTGCCTCTGCTGAAGGCTGTATCTCCTTGTTTGGCTGATAGACCGGACTTCCCGTACTATCCGCGATGTACACCGCATAATCCCCCCGGCTGTCCAGCAATTCCAGCGTCTGATTGAATTCGGCCCACTTGACTTCCAGACTGATTGCGCCAATCTGCGCCTGATCCTCGAAACGGTTCATGCTGCGGGTCATATGAAACTTCTCCGGATCATTCGGATCATTCATAATCGTAAAGTCCTTATGCTGCTCAAAAAGATCATGGTATGCCGCAGGAATGTCCGGCACCGATCGGATTCGGCTTTCCATCGAGTTGAAGGTGAACATTGTGTCCAGTTCCTTTAGGTATAATTCCACGCCAAATACATAGTTGCCAGCCGAATAATATACACTGTTCAGCATGTTGAACACGGCCTTCTGCTCATCGAATCGGCTGGCAGCTGGAGCATCCTGATTCAATGCCAAATACTGATGCAGCTCATCACTGATCTGAATGGAATAGATGAGATTGTTCATCCGCGCGAATTGTTCACCCAAATAGATAGAGGCCCAATTCATATTCGCACGGTTGGTCTCCATGATCTCTTCTTCCATGGAAGAGCGGGTATTTTCGGCCGCTACAACTGTCATGGCGATTACGGGCAGAATGGCCAGAAACGTCATGGTGAGGATTAATTTGTTGCGAATGCTGCGTTTGAACGGATCAGTAAGCTTCCGGTATAATTCGGTAAACACAAGGCATCCACTCCTGAGCTATGAGCTAAAATAAGATAAACGCCCCAGCATGAAGCCGAGGGCGCTTTGGTCTTTGTATTCTTTTTATAGTCATTGAACATGAACTTGTCAATTCATTTATGATTTCCCATTATTGCTCAATAATGCGCACACCCCAAGGTTCCAGGTCAATATTCTGCTCTCCGGACACCGCTGTTCCTGCCAGAAGTTCCGTTCCGTCTCCGTAGGCATTTACGAACGAAGTCGCATGATCGGAGTAGTTAAAGAAATATCGAATCGTATTCCCTTGCTCATTCACGCCGCTCTTCACGATGATTGGAAAAGCCAATTCCTGATCAGTTCCCCATAGTCCAGCTTCCTTCATGACTCGCTCCAGCACGCTGCGTATCACCGCGGAGCTGGTATAACATCCAACGTACGTTGCTTTGCCCTTGCCATAGGTATTCTGGGTAATTGCCGCATATTCTCCCCAGTGAGGATGATCATACCAGGCCAGCACTTCTGCAGTTGTTGGTGTGATGAGCTCCATCCAGGTGTGAATCTGATTCTGTTCCTCTCCAACCTCGAACGGATCATCTCGAAGCGAAACATTTTTCGGCTCTACAAAAAGGTTGTAACTGATGCCACAAGCCTCACTGATCAGTCCAGGCTGGCGGGTAGAGCGGACCTTAATATGCTCATTGGCGAATCCGCTCTTGAAGGAGTAAACGACATGCCCACCATCCTGTACGAATTGGTTCAGCCTCTCAAGCAAGACATCGGAAGCTGCGTACAAAGCAGGCACAACGATCACATCATAGCCTTCATAACTCTCCACGGACGGATCAATCAGATCACAGCCAATATTCATTTTGTATAATTCGTCATACATCCAGCGGATAACGTCGTTGTATTTTTTGTCACTCGTAAAATTAAACCCGAACCACTTGATCGACGTCAACGCCTCATTGCTGAACAGCACGGCTACCCGATTCGTTTTCTTCAAATTCACCAGTTGTGGGCTAAGTCTGGCAAAATCCCGGCCGATCGTTTTGGCCTCATTGTAGACCGGATTTGGTTCAAAATCATGGCTCAGCAATCCTTTCCAATACGTCTCGAATGAATTATGCAAGGAATGCCAGTGCCAATAGGCGACCATGTTTGCTCCCGATGCCAGGTGGCTAAACGCCTGAAGGCGAAGCTGTCCCGGGTAGGGAACCCAATGCCAGAAAGCCTGCGCTTCCGTCTCCAGTACGAGATAGTTCGATTGTTTGGTGGAACGTGCCACGTCACCGCCGAATGAAATCTCAATGCCGGTCAGATCATCCTGCGACGGATGGTAGATGTCCACACTGGTGATGTCAAAAGGTTTGGATGCGGCAAAATGGTCCACATCTCCCTGAATGCCGTACGAGTATCCACGCCAGTCGAAGTCAAAGTTCTGGGTGACGAACTGACCCTCCTGTTTGTACTCATTTACAGTTCCGACCTGCCACGCTAGAAAGTTGGTTACCAGTTGGCGCTGGAACTTGGCAAATTCAGCTCCCAGACTGCCGTTGATTGTACCGACAACAGACGGGAAGTCCTCCCAGCTATTGATACGGTTACTCCAATAGTCGAGACCAAATTCCTTGTTCAGATCATCCAATGAGCTGAACTTGTTACGCATATATTTGACGAATTGCAATTGTACGTTATCACCGGCAGTGTTGTAATGCTTCGTTTCGTTATCCGTCTGATAGCCAATCACGGCAGGGTGTTTGCTAACACGGGAGATCAGCTTGCGAATAATGCGTTCCGCATAGAACAGATACGTTGGATGTGTGATATCCATGATCTGCCGCGCTCCATATTTCCCCGGTCCCTGTACCGTTGTGGCCAGAACATCCGGATGCTCCTTCACCATCCACGTTGGAACAGCATACGTAGGCGTACCCACAATAACCTGAATGCCCGCCGCATGCATGGCATCCAGTACACGATCTACTGAGGAGAAGTCGAATACGCCATTCTGTGGTTCATGCGTACTCCAGGTGGATTCCGCAATCCGCACCACATTGATGCCTGCATCTTTCATCATCTGGATATCCTTATCCAATCGCTCATAAGGCATATATTCATCATAGTAGGCTACTCCGTACAATAACTTGTCCATGTTAAAATCTCCTTTTCATCGGGAAGTATGTTTTGCTTGGCATTTATACAAAATGAAATGATTCAATTGAAAAATGATAACGTTTACATTAATATCTATTGAAGTACATTAGATGCTTAGCAATCTGGTCGAACGCCCTCCGTTCTGCCATTTTTCAATGTTGGCGTTAAACTGATTATAATGAAGTATACTATGGGTGCCGATTGTACAAGGCGAGTTGTTTTTACCCTTTTCCGAGGTGAATGTCATGGATATCCGATCGCAGCTTCGAGAAATGCCACATCATACACTGGCTCACTGGCTGCCTATTATCGACTGTAACATTAAATTCTATGGAGCGCACAGCCAACAAGTTCCATACGGTTGGGCGATGCCGGAGGAATCCCATCCGGGCTTTGAAATTATGCTAATTATAAAGGGGACCCAGGAAAGCGTGATTCACGGGTATACCTATACGGTTGAGGAAGGTTCCATTTTGCTGATTCCACCGGGATTCAAACATACGAACCAATGTGTATCATCAGAGGGCATGACGTATTTCAGTGCTCATTTCAATGTGGATGATCCCGTATTTACCCTGAAGCTGATGTCACATCACAGCCGAATCTATGAGGCAGGCACCACAGATAATATGCAAATGCGCCCTGTCCTGGAAAACTGGATGAACATGATCAGAACATCGGAGGCATACACTTCCACAGACAAATTTATCATGCAGGCAAGCATGTTTGAATTGTTTGCCCTGTTGTCCCGGGCGGCCGACCGTGAACCACTGACCACCCGCTCTGATGCTTCGCCCAGTGCTCCAGCTCCCGCAGCCATGCATTATGCAGGGGCCATCGCAGAAGCCATCAAGCAGGCGTTCCATACACAGCTTCGAGTCAAGGAGGGAAATGTATCCACCGTCAAAGTGGAGCAGATCATATCCTCGTTTGGCATCAGTCCGGGATATGGGCTGCAGATCTTTCGCAAGGTGTACGGACAATCTCCACGGGCCTATCTGTCCAGCCTGAAGCTGCAGGAAGCCAAAGTGCTGATCGAACAGCCAAAGCTCTCTTTGGGGGAAATCGCATGGAAGCTGGGTTACACCCATCTGTCGCATTTCAGTCGGCAATTTAAACGATGGACAGGCCAGAGTCCACTTCAATATCGCAACGCCGTTCAGGATCTATCCAACGAATCGGGTCCAGTGGACCAGAGTTGGGAGTCAGAATCAGAATGAGGAAGAAATGGGAAGATGGGCTAATGTTAAAAGAGGTTATGAATGAATGAATGAATGAATGAATGAATGAATGTTATGGGTTAAGGGCCGTAACATCGGTTACGAATATGCTCGTACTCTTCCGGGGTATTCATATTACTAAGCTGAATGGCCACCTCATAGACGCCAGCGCTTTCCAGCTCATCGACGTCGACATATCGGCAGCGGATCTCTTCAAGCCATTGGGTTACTTTCAGTCTGTCATGGCGTAAACACTGTTCAAGTTCGGGGAGAACACGTTTATGATATGCACCTGCAAGCGGATGAACACGCCCTGCCAATCGTGGAACGATGGCATGATGCTCTTGACCTGACTCGGCGAGCCACTTCATACCTTTGAAAAAAGATGGCTCTAGCAGCGGCATATCACAGGCGCAGATGAGGTTCCAGTCTGTCTCCGAGGCATCCAGCGCGGCATGCAGCCCTGCGAGCGGCCCTTTCCCCGGGAAGTGATCCTGGACGCAGTTGTAGGGCAATGCGTTGTATACAGCTGTGTTGGTTCCTGCGGAAACGATAATACTATTCACAGCTGGTGCCATCGCTTGAATGATCTGCTCCAGCACGCTGGAACCATTCCATTGCAACAATGCCTTATTGGAACCCATACGACGGGATAAGCCACCTGCCAGTATAATACCTGTCCATTCCATCGTGCTCATGGTCATCCTCCTCGTTCAATAAACTTATTCTATACATTGAATACCCTTTCAACAAATGATACATTGAAGAATATGATTCTGAAAGGAATGGCTCTATTGGATAGATATGCACCCGGAAGAGGCAATCCCTCTTTGGTTTCGCTGAAACTATATAATTTTTTCATTTATGGAGCCATTTCAATCTTCGCCGGTTTTCTTCAGTTGTATTTGCAGGAAATCGGGATGACCAAATTGGAGATTGGCAGTCTGATGGCGATTGGTCCGTTTGTATCCTTGTTTGCTAATCCGTTCTGGGGCTTCTGGAGCGATAAATCACGCAATATTCGCATTATTCTGATGATGATGATGGGTGGCACCTTTGTGCTTGCTCAGGCCGTATTCTATGCGCCTACGTATGCCTGGATCTATGCAGCCATGATCTTTTTTTATTTTTTTCAAAGTCCGTTGTTTGCCCAAACCAACAGCCTGATTCTCGGTTATATCGATGGCACGAATCAGAAATTCGGTACGTTTCGGCTCTGGGGGTCGCTGGGTTGGGCTCTGACTGCTGCGGCTGCCGGACCGCTGATTGACCGCTTGGGAGCAGGCAGTGTATCGATTGTATTTGCCTTCATGATTGTCATTGCCTTTGTCTTTGCCTTGTTTCTACCCAGACAGCCAATCGCTTCAGATACACCTGTAGTGAGCTTTCGACGTTTCGGCAGGGTGATGTTCAATCCTTACTTTATGATCTTTATCGGGCTTGGGGTGCTCGTTTCCGTACCCAACGCCATGAACAGTACATTTATGTCATTATACATCGTGGAAATGGGTGGCGATAAACAGATGGTTGGCTGGGCCATCTTCACATCATCCATCCTTGAAGTGGGTGTATTCTTGCTCCTGGACCGTTTTCTCAAACGCAAAATGAGCATGCTTCTCTCATCACTTGTCCTGATCAGTCTGTTGTTCGCCATCCGCTGGGAGCTCATGGCCTTAGCGAACAACCCGTTAGAGATTGTGTTCATTCAGCTCATGCACTCCATTACGTTCGGCGGGTATTTCTATGTAGGTACCCAACTGACGATGCTGTTCATTCCAAGGCCGTATCGCTCCTCTGGTCAGGCGGTGTATACGATGGCCTGGGGCGGCATATCCGGTGTCATTGCCGGCCTGTTCGGCGGCTGGCTGTTCCAGAGCTTCGGTGCTGAGGTGATGTATAACATCGGAGTGTTCTTCTCCCTGATTGGTGCCGTTGGTTTTGCAATCATGTGGTTCTCGAACCGCCGCAACGGATATCAGCCAACTGTGTTGACGGAAATGGGTGAAAGGTAATCTTTTGTTGGCAAAGGTTGAACCTTTCAAGATTTACACTGGAGCACTACGAGGACAGAACAATCTTTCGATCGCTGTTATCCCCGGATTTTTTTGGATTCCCTTTTTCAAAGGGTAAAATCCAGGGATAAAGGCGAACGCTACGCTTCTCCAGCTTTATTCTGTCCTCTCCGTTATGGTGTAAATAAAGTTCAAACAATCAAACAAAAGATTAAGAATAGTAGTAATAAAAAGAAAGGCGTCTCCATGCGTTTGTCGCCCCTAACGAACCTTAGACGCCTTATTTACAGCAATTTCACGAAATTCTAAAGCTAAGGAATCTCATCCACCTTATTTCGCATAAGAGACGCTAAAAATCCAATAAAGACAGGCCAAACGAGGAAATAAGGTGTCTACGATTCGTTACGTTGCTGGAACGCCCGAATACACATGAATAGCGTGTTCTCGGTTCGTTAGATTCTTACCTCATACGCACAGATACGCTTGTTCTCATGTTCATGCCGTATTGTAGGCTCAGTCTAAAACTGAACCTGACTGTACCTGAAAAACAAAAGGGCATCCTTCGCCATGAATCATGACGAAGGATGCCCTTCATTTAACTAATAACTTGGCTGCTTACCAGCACACTGATGAACAACCTTAATTTCATCCATCGACCTTATGCCTTCGGCAGTTGGAACGAGCTTTTCAGGGAT
This sequence comes from Paenibacillus sp. E222, assembly GCF_013401555.1. Taxonomy (NCBI): domain Bacteria; kingdom Bacillati; phylum Bacillota; class Bacilli; order Caryophanales; family Paenibacillaceae; genus Paenibacillus; species Paenibacillus sp. E222. The sequence goes on along the minus strand of NZ_CP058552.1, from coordinate 1,852,743 downwards.
ACAACCCGGTTAAATACCGGACGGCCTGGCTCGGAATGTTTCGGGTCAACGCTGAAGTAACCGTGACGGAAGAACTGGAATTTATCCTGTGCTTTCGCTTCCTTCATCTCTTGCTCCACAAACCCTTGAACCACTTCAAGAGAGTTTGGATTCAATTGATCCAGGAACGTTTTCTCCGGTTGCTCTTCCACAACCTCCACCTCAGCGCCTGCCACGGCCACTTCTGGCTCGGTATCGGCTTCCGGTGCTTCTGCGGAGATCAGAGGTTCATACAGACGGAATTCAGCCGGTACCGCTTGAGTCGCTTCTACCCAGTGGATGGTCCCTTTAACTTTACGGCCAGTGAAGCCACTGCCACTCTTCGTTTCCACGTCATAGGTACAATGGATTTCAGTCACATTGCCTTCTGCATCCTTAATTACATCGTTACACTTGATGAAATACGCATGTTTCAGACGAACTTCGTTGCCCGGGAACAAACGGAAATATTTGTTCGGCGGATTTTCCATGAAATCGTCTTGTTCAATATAAATCTCGCGGGAGAATGGGATTTGGCGATTGCCCATCTCCGGGTTCTCCACATTGTTCTCCGCTTCGAGCCATTCCACTTGCCCTTCAGGGTAGTTGGTAATGACCACTTTGAGGGGGTGCAGGACAGCCATTGTGCGCGGAGCTTTCAGTTTCAAGTCTTCACGTACAAAGTGTTCCAGCGTTTGCAGGTCGATAACGCCTTGGCTTTTGGAAATGCCTGTTTCGAATACGAAATCACGAATGGCTTCCGGTGTATATCCCCGGCGGCGCAGACCCGAAATCGTTGGCATGCGCGGATCATCCCATCCATCCACATGTCCTTCATCCACGAGCAGTTTCAGCTTCCGTTTACTTGTCACCATTTGCGACAGGTTCAGGCGGCCAAACTCATATTGATGTGGTTGGTTCTCCATCTCACATTCGGCAATAACCCAATCATAGAATGGTCGTTGGTCCTCAAACTCCAGGGAGCAGAGGGAGTGGGTTACTCCTTCAATGGCATCTTCAAGTGGATGTGCAAATGCGTACATCGGATAGATGCACCATTTGTCGCCCGTATTATGATGATGTGCATGAGCAATACGGTAAATGACCGGATCACGCAGATTGATGTTCGGTGAAGCCATATCAATCTTGGCTCGCAGCACTTTCTCACCGTTCTGGAACTCGCCTGCACGCATCCGTGTGAACAGGTCAAGGTTCTCTTCTACCGGACGGTCACGGTATGGGCTGTTCTTGCCCGGCTCGGTGAGCGTTCCACGCATAGCACGGATTTCGTCGGCGCTTTGATCGTCGATGTAAGCTTTGCCTTTTTGGATCAGCAAGACCGCGCGTCTGTACATTTCATCAAAATAATCGGAAGCAAAACGTTTCTCGCTCCACTCATAGCCGAGCCATTTCACGTCTTCCTGAATCGATTGGACATACTCTACATCTTCCTTGACCGGATTCGTGTCATCGAAGCGCAGATTTGTTTTGCCGCCAAATTCGCCGCCTAGCGCAAAGTTAATCCAGATCGCTTTGGCATGGCCGATATGCAGATAACCGTTCGGTTCCGGAGGAAAACGGGTAATGACTTCCTGGACTTTCCCTGACCGGAGATCTTCGGTAATAATATTTTTGATAAAGTTAGGTGGGGTTGTACGATTGTCCACAGGTATCAAACCTTTCATGAATTGATTGGAGCTTTCAGGAATTGCAGCAATTCCGGCTAAAATTCCTTTATAACGAAGTCATTTCCTGAAAAAATCTATTTTCTTGGAAAGTTTCGTACGCGTTTCATTTAAATATACCTTTAACGAGGGAGGAGTTCAATAAATAACGCCCCAAAATCAGGATCAGTTACACACAAGATAGGCCCAAAACCATTTTGACGGGTTCGCGCGAATCATGTAGCATGATAGAAAAACAGAATTTAAGGGAGGGTTTCCCATTGAACGCGCTAAAACTGTCCAAAGAACAACAGGATGAAGCCATACGTACCATCCAGTCGTATTTCGAAGAGGAACGCGGCGAAGAACTGGGCGATCTGGCAGCCTGGGGTGTGCTGGATCTTTTCATGACCCAGTTGGCTCCCTTCATATATAATCAGGCACTGGGTGACGCCCGTACTACGGTGAATCAACGCATGGCCTCGATGGAAGAAGACCTGTTTGCATTGGAGCGCAAGCTACCGAAGACTTCCCGATAATACATTATTTCAAAGAAAGAAGGTTGCACTCATGTTTACCTATTCATTGGATGAATATACCGAACTCCGCCCACTTGCCATGGAGCACACCAAACCGTTGTTCGAACTCACGGACCGCTCGCGGGATCAGTTGAGACATTGGTTACCGTGGGTGGACAACGTGACCGAGATTGAGCACACTTCGAATTTTATCAGCAATGCACTGAAACAGGGCGCGGACAACGGCGGTTTCACCGCAGGTGTCTGGCTGAAAGGTGAACTTGCAGGCATCATCGGCTTCCACGAAATCAACTGGACCAACCGCTCGGTAAGCATCGGATACTGGCTTGGCAAAGGTTTTGAAGGTCAAGGCCTGATGACCAGCGCATGCCGTGTTCTGGTGGACTACGCTCTCGTCACTCTGGATCTGAACCGTGTCGAGATTCGTTCAGCAACCAACAACAAGCGAAGCCGGGCCATCCCTGAACGGCTTGGATTCGTCCTTGAAGGCGTCATTCGTCAGGCTGAGAAGCTGCCTAAGGGCTATGTTAACCATGCGGTGTATGGCATGCTGCAGCATGAATGGGAACTTTTGCGCTAATTAGACTTACATAATTTAAATGGTTGGAGGACCATTTCTTATTGCGAATATGGTCCTCACACAATGGCATAGGCATACATTAAATCTTAAAGCCCCTCCTCCTCCACAACATGTGGAGATTAAAGAGGGGCTTATCTTATTTGCGCATTTATGCATCCATATAACTTGTAATCTCTCGATCCGACTTCTTCTTAGAGCGCACGTACCATGCCACCGTCCACCACAAGAGATGTACCTGTAATGTACGTATTCGATCCTGATAAGAGGAACACAACCGCTTTGGCGAACTCCTCGGGTTGACCATAACGTCCCAGTGGAATTTCCTTACGGAATTGCTCGGCAACCTCTTCCTCACTTATTCCGTTCTGCTCTGCACGCGCTGCGTCCAGTTCATGTATCCGATCCGTCCCGATTCTACCCGGTGCAACCGTATTGATCAGAATGCCATATGGCGCAAGTTCCTGTGACAAGGTTTTGGCCAATCCGAACACACCCGTACGGAACGTATTGGACAGAATCAGACCTGGAATCGGCTGCTTCACAGAGGTGGAGGCAATGTTCACGATATGTCCGCCGTTCTCCTTCATGTAAGGAAGTGCACCGCGAATCAGTCTGACATAGCTGAGTACATTTAACTCAAATGCACGTTCCCAATCTTCATCCGTCAATGACTCGAATGTTCCTGAAGGCGGACCGCCTGAATTGTTCACCAAAATATCAATCTGCCCAAACTGTTCGCCTGTCTCGCGAATCAGGGCATCAATATCCTCCTTGCTTGTCACATCGGTGGCACAATATTCGATACGTCCGCCACCACCGAGCGCCAGCAGCTCCTGCTTCACCGCTGCAAGCTTCTCTTCGCTCCGGCTGGCGAGCATGACATCAGCGCCTTCTGCCGCCAATTGAGCGGCTACCTCTTTGCCCAGTCCTCGACTGGATGCAAGCACCAGCGCCTTTTTACCTCGAAGTCCCATGTCCATTGTTGTTCCTCCTTCGACTCTGTTCTATCCGTTGGCCTGGATGAAATAACTCATAAGAATATCGTCCACATACTTGCCTGCAATATAAAATTCCGACACCAGTCTGCCTTCCGTCACAAATCCGCACTGTTTATAAAAAGCAATCGCCCCCGGATTGCTGGATAACACCCGCAACCTAAGCTTGGTGATCCCTTGTTCAGAGGCATGCTGCTTCATGGCATCCATCAGAGCTGTGGCAATACCACAGCGACGATCATGGGGATGAACGGCGATATTAATCTCGTATACATGGCGGTTAACGGGCATTCCTGTTGGCAGATAAAAGCCCACATAACCACATACCCGCTCTCCCTGAAGGGCAATCAGCTGACTTCCTGGCGGACAATGCTGCAAATATTGTTGTCTGGATCGCCACTGAAACGGGGCCGGAGAGGTATGCTTATCCCATACCAGTGCATCCAGTTCCATTAGTTGGGCAGCATCCTTGATTTCGGATGGCCGAATGGTATACGTATGGCTGATAAGCATAAAAATTCAACCTTTCGTGCAATAGTCGATAACACTGCGCAAAGCAGCGTTAGAAAAATGGCTTGTTCCTTACTCATTTCGACATTTTGCAGCTGAATACGTGCAAAATGCTCCTTTGCTTTATATTGTAGCATAGCCTCAGGCTTGACTAAAATTACACTCGGTGGAAAGAAATGAACACTTAACCTTGCCGTAACGTCATCGTTTATACTGAATTGATAAGGAGGTGTACGTGATGAACATCAAAGAAGCCGCGGACAGACTCGGCATATCGGCGAGAGCCATTCGCTTCTATGAGGAAAAAGGACTGATCTCCCCCGTCAAACAGACAAATAACGGATACCGTACATATACCGAGAATGATATCTGGCGGCTGCAAACCATTACAGCCCTGCGTGAGATTGGAATGTCACTTCAGGATATTACCCAAGCACTTGGAGAGATTGACCAGGGCAATCAGCAGCGGCTGGAAGAATATCTGGAGCTGCAGCAGGCAGTCATGTATGCCCAGTGGGTCGAGCTCAAACGCATGCTGGATACAACCCAGCGCATGATTGATCTCAACCGCCAGGAGGGGCCACTGGATGTCAGCCATCTGCATGATCTTGCAGACAGTGCACGCCGCCTCAGGGAAGCCCGTCAGAACTGGCATGATCGCTGGAACTACGATACGCAGGCGGCCATCCACGATCAGCGGGTGCAGGCGGCGAATGGCCGTATGACCGGTCAAACTGCTTCTAAGGGCAGCATTGATTCGGGGCCTGGAGCCATGCAAGCAACGGTTGAGTCAGATCGAGAAGGAGGACCAGATCATTATGGCGATGAAGTTCGCAGTCAGAAGAAAAATAGCCTGACAGCACACAGATCAAACAGCGATGCAACGTATCCAGAAGATGCAGGATCAGGATTGAAAGAATGCGGAGTAGGAGTAGATACAGCACCTTTCAATATATATAACAACTATGACGAGGCGCTGGAGCAGACGGCAAGCTGGATATCTCCTGTGCCCGGCGAAAAAGGAATCGATATCGGTACAGGCACGGGGAATTTGGCAGGCAAACTGTTAGAGCGCGGCGCAGCAATGACCGCCATCGATCAATCCCGGGAGATGCTGCGTACATGCCGCACCAAATATCCAGAGATGCACGTGAAGCTTGGCAACTTTCTGGCGCTGCCTTTCGCCGACCATTCCTTCGATTTTGTTGTATCCAGCTTCGCCTTCCACCACCTGAGCCCAGACCAGCAGCTACTGGCTTTACAGGAAATGCAGCGGGTGTTAACTGCACGTGGACGGATCTGCCTGACAGATCTGATGTTTGCTGATGCAGCTCACCGACAGGCGTATATCCAACAGGCTGAGGCAGCAGGTCATGAGGACCAGCTGCAAACGATAAGGGAACGCCATTTCCCACTGCTGGACGGGCTGTGCGGCTCGCTGGAGGGCGCAGGCTATGTGACGAAGCATATACGCCATAATGCGCTTCTGCACACGGTACTGGCCGTTCCTTTGCGTTAGAATGATCATCCCACCGTAACAAGTCCCTCTGACCCGCCAATGAATCCTTCTCAAATAAAAAAAAGGTCACCCTGCCTGTTAAGGAGGATGACCTTCCACTCTAGTGAAACATCGAGCTTGTATTAAATTTACATATAAATTTCAACAATCGTGCGCTCCGAAGCATTACGCGCTTGTTTGAACTCATCCAGCGAGATACGAGCCCCACCTTGACGGTAACGGTTCGCCGTTTGCTCGGTGCGGATGTCCTTGCCATTTACCGTTACACGGTTAACCGAACCTTCGTTCAGATGGTAGATAAAGGTTACTGGCTCTCCTGCATATTCGAATTCGAATTGCATGCCATTCAGCTCAGCCGGCAGTACCGGGTCAATAACCAGATCTCCGCCTTCCTGACGAATGCCAAGTGCGTTGGAGATCAGTTGGTTCATGTAGATTCCAGGGCCGCTGGAGTAGATTCTCCATCCACCTTTCACCTGTACTGTTCCTTTGCGTAGTTGATCAAAGTGCTCCTGCGCCTCGTAGCGCGTGTTGAACTTGCCGTCGGAACTGCTGAAATACGCGTTCGCCTGACGAATCTCTGCATTAGGTACAACTTCGCCGATGCCAACCGGGTTAATCATGGCAAGACCATTCCACACCTGATCCGTCTTACCGAGCTTAGCCATCGCTTCCACGTAACGGATATGGGCGTGTACATATTGCAGACCAATTTCCCTACCGAAGTTGGACGCTTGCTCTGCCCGTTTGAAGTGGCTGCTCACACCGCCTGCATATTGAGCCGGACGATTCATCAGACGCACGCCATCCGGACACAGGAACTGCTCACGAATCAATGCGTAATGCGACTCTGCCTGTTCTGCATTCAGCAATTCACCGATCATGCTGCGCGTCATCGGCAGAAGGCGATATTGAATGCCTGTCTCCGTATCTGTTGGGTGAAGCATCAGCTTGGCCTGATCCGCTTCTTCCATGTATACGAAACCTGGGATCACATCTGTACCCAGCATGTAACGATTAAAGTCTTCACGGATGCCTTGAGCCAGAACGTCCAGCTCCTGTGCAAATGCAGCGTCTTTATGTTGCAGCGCCTGTGCGAGCACATTCACGGACTGATAAGTCAAAGCAACGGTCCAGCTGCTCACCATATATTGTTTGAGCTGTGCATTGGCTGGCTGGAGCGTATCATCCCAGTCGCCATCTCCGTAGGAAGACAGGAACGTATCATGCAGGAAGTGTGAACGGATATATTCGATCTCTTTTTTCGCGTGATCCAATACAGTTGCCGTTTCTTCCGTGAATCCGAAGCTGTGCTTTACAGTATATGGTACTTTCTCATCCAGAATCGCATAGTCACGAGTCGCTGTCAGGTAGTCCGCCAGCACTTTCAGCGGCCATACGATGATATCACCGTGGCTCTCTTCCTGCTGAATGGCAAAATACTTATCAAACATGAACCATTGCGGCCAGTTGCCATCATCTTCATATTGGTGGGTATATACCATTTTGATGATATCGCGAACCTGCTCATATTTTTGCGTTGCCATGAAGTATTCAACCGGACCTTGGCACACATCCCGTGTACCCCATGCCGCGCCGCCATACTGTTCCAATCCGTGAGGCACGGAGTAGTGAACCAGCATGTTGTGTGTGTACCACCAAGCCAGCGCATTTACTTTGAACAGATCCTCTGCACTTTGCCCTTCACCACGAGACAAACGGAAACCGTTCATTACGCCTGCGAAGAATTCGCGGTACGCCTGAACTTCCTCTTCAAAAGTAAGGCTGGAGCCTGCTGCTACAGAACCTTCTGCTTCTTTAGCTTGACCTTCCAATACGCCTTGTACCTTCAGCGTCCATTCTGCACTTTCTTCCAGACTAAGTGTAACCAGCGATGCAGATCCACTGCGGATGCCACTCGCCAGCAACGTTTCGTCTCCAACATTTACGGCTGCGCCATCCACCGACATGCGGTATTGCAGGTCAGGATACGTTCCGGCACTAATCGCTTGCGGATCAGCCTTGAAGATCAGCGTGTTGCCATCTTGCGTCATATGCAGCGGGTACTCGTATTCATTTACATTCATCGTAATTTGGTTGGTTACCAGGTAACGATATGCTTTGCCACTTGTCGAGCGTACGTTCATGCTCACTTCAGTGGTGTGTGCTCCGGTGTAGTTGGTCACGATAATGGTATCCGATTCGGTTTTGTAGATCCAACGTACATAGTTGAAGCCAATCTCGAACAGGGAAGGCATCGTCAGCAGACGATATTGTGAGTCCATTTCCACATAAATGCGTTGTCCAGCCGTCTTCGGCACGTTCAATGCGTTGCGGGCATTACTGATCATTTTATTAAAATTGGTGTTACCAATTACGAGTTGTGAGTTGAAAATACCGTACATATACGATGTCGTCGTAATAACCTGCGCACCAAGCTGCACATTGCCACCACTCATCAGGATATGGCCGTGCGGACGCTCTACGAGCAATTCTTTCGCTTTCAGGACAATATGTTCATAACTGCCTGTGAAGAAGGATAACAGCGAATCACCGCTACGTTCTTCCTGATGACGGTCAGGGAACAGATCATTAATTTCATCTTGCGTCAAATCAAGCGCAGCAAGCGGTTCACCCAAGAAGGATGACAGTTTCACCTGTTCCAACGTCTCGCCTTGCTGAGCAGTCAATGCTTGTACTTCGTTCCATGCTGCAGTCACTTCATCCCCGAATTCCAGAGCGGAAATTCCGGACGGATGATCTGCTTTGGCCAGTCCGTAGAAGACCACTTGGGCTTCCCCATCCAGGTTTACGCGCTCCGATTGCAATGCTGTGTAGGCAAATTCATACTGGTATGTCTCATTTGCCAGTGTATTATGGCTCAGGCTCTCAGGCTGGTTCGTTTCCTTGTAGGACAGACCGAAGAATTGGAATCCGTCTGTAGAGTAACCAACTGCCTTAGTCAAAGAACCTTGTTGCATGTAAGGGAAAGCACCACCCTGAGGCTGGTTTTGACGGGAACATACCACATATCCCTTCGCTTCATCCTCGAACACCGTATGGTCAATATACTGCGACAGATAGGCTTCATTGCTGCGTACTGCACCTGGATCAGCAAGACCTACATCTTGTCCATATACCACGTCAACGTGATGTTGCTGTCCTGTAAGCTTCACATCCCAGAACCAGACGCCTTGCGTTGTGGCTGTAAACACAACCTGATAGCCAATGCCTTGTTCTTTGCCTTCAAGCTGTACTGTACCTTCCCAGATCAGTTGATTTCCGGATTGCGCTTTGCTTGTGATCACTTTGCTGTTCGAACGCACACCCAGCAGTGGGAACGAGCTGATTTTCTCTCCCTCGTGTACACGCAGATACAGGTTATTCAAAGATCCATCAATCTGGTTGCTGAGCAATTGATTCAACATGGTCGTACCGGATTTAGCTTGGTACAGGTCCCCACTGTTCAAAAAGGTAAAGTCTAAATCCCCGGCAGTCAGCCGGATTGGTTCATTAATCATCGTTGTCATGCAATTCACTCCTTCAATTAGTATAAAATCGAAACGTTTCGATAAATCTGAAAAAGAATAGGGGTCCTCTGCGAAATGACCTTTGTCTGGCCAATTCGGACGGTGATCCCCATCATTCAACTCTCCATTCAAAGAGGGCTAATCCCTTTTACAACCATGTGAGTTGGAAAAGAACAACTTCACAAATTTAGACAGATCGGATATGGTATGACTTCTGTAAGCAGTATCCAAACCATATCCCATCTGAAGAGTTACTTCTTAGGCCGGCTGGTTTCCTGACTCTGCCTGTACCGATCGTACAGACTCGCGCTCCACCAGATCAATGGTTAACGTATACGATGGATTCACAGCTTCGCCGTTCAGCATCTGGAAGAGCAAATGCCCTGCCAATGATCCTGCTTCATGCTTGGGCTGCCGTACCGTCGTAAGCGGAGGATGAACATATTCCGACAGTTGAATATCATCAAATCCGATGACCGAAATGTTTTTTGGTACCGAAATACCGCTCTCTTCAAATGCCTTTAGTCCACCAATCGCCATTTCGTCATTCCCGTAAAATACGGCTGATGGAAGCTCGCCCTGCATAACCATCATCTTGGTTGCACTATACCCGCCCTCACGTACAAAGTTACCGCTTAGGCGCCATTTGGACTTCTCTTCCAGGCCTGCCTCCTGCATCGCTCGCAAATATCCTTGATAACGCAGAGCATTATCATAAGAATTGGATGGCCCGCTGATATAGGCGATGGTCTTATGCCCCTTCTGAATGAGGTGACGTGTAGCCAGGTATCCACCCTGCTCCCCATCTACCAGCACGTTGACCAGATGGCTGCTCGACAGCTGCCGATCCATCACAATGATAGGGAAACGTTCACCTGCAGATTCAACCAGAATATCATCATGGATGTTATGAGCCAGGATAATAGCGCCATCTACCCTTTTCTCTCGCAAGAAACGAACTGCTGTAGAGTCGCGTCCTCCCATAGAACTGCAAGCAATCAGATCATATCCGTTAGCCAGCGCTACGTCCTGTACGCTGCGAATCAATTCGGAGTAATACGGACCCGACAGATCTGTAAGAATCAATGCAATCGTGTTCGTCCGGCTCCGTTTCAGGTCCATGGCAAAGCCGTTTTTGCGATAATTCAGTTCTCGTGCTGCCGCCAGCACTTTAGCCTTGGTCTTGGCACTTACCTTGCTGTCCCCATTCAGTGCATAGGAAGCGGTCGAGAGCGCCACGCCTGCCAGCTTTGCCACATCCTTAATCGTTGCCATTCCACGTTCGCTCCTTCTAACTTTCTTGTTACCTATCATTTTATACTGTAAATGGTTGCAACAACCACCCATTCCTATTCATTAATTCAATAGGAGTGACATCAATCCCTCATCTATCGAAACGTTTCGAAGTATTTTCAAAAAAAATCTCTCTTCACGTCTTTTAAGCATCAGTGCTGAATCATACACCCTTTAATTGTACATATAGCTTGGTCGATTGACAACATTTCAATATTAGACTAGAGGGAGAATTCATTATAAATCACAATGAACATGCCTGTAAACCATAGATTGAAACGTTTCGACATTTTCATTATAGTCGGTGTTGATAGCGATTTCAACCTCTTTATCCATTTTCCGCAGAAATATATGAAGGGAATGATTCCAAGGTCCCCATTCCACCTTTGTGGTATTATACTGCTTAATAGTCCAATCCTCTATAAGGAGTCCGTTATGTTATGAGCAATCTGGATCTAACCTTTCATAAATCATCCCTGAACAAGCTCGGCCGCTTGCATCAAATCACAACCGTGCCTCCGGCAATGTTCAGACTTTGTCATCTGGTGCAGCTCCATGATCGGGAAGCCTTCTCCCGTATCGATGAACTGTGGAGCAGCAAGCATGTTCTTTATGTCATCACCTCTGGTCAGTCAAGACTGATCAGTCCGAATGGTCAATTGATGGTAAATACCGGCTCCGCTGTTGTACGCCAAGCTGGAACCCTGCTTCAGCATGAAAATAGACGAGGCTCGCTATCTCCCGTCCAGGGCATAGCCGTTGCCTTTGATTACACCGATAACAGCCAACCAATCTGGCCGTTCGGACCTTCCGTTCCTATTACGAGCCGCGTCATTGCCGAACTGGTCTCCGACTTATTTCTGGCCTGTTCCAAAAGCGATGAGTCAGGACCATTCAAACCTCATATGCTGTTTTATCAACTGCTGGAAACGTTGCGAGATCATGCTGTGCGTTTGGCTCATGAGGATCATTCCTGGCTGGATCTCGTTATCACGCACATCCATAAGATGGTTACTCATTCCCTCACTCGGGAGCAATTAGCGAGAGAGGCTAATGTGAGTCCAGAGCATTTTTCAAGAGAATTCAAGAAGTACACCGGACTTACGTTTGTGGAGTATGTCACCCGACTAAGAATTCGAATTGCCCAGGAACACCTGCTATTTGACAATCCCACATTGCAGGAACTTGCGCAATTGACTGGATACAGGGACACTTTTTATCTAAGTCGAAAATTTAAACAAACGGTAGGTTGCGCACCGACCCTCTATCGAAAAATGCCAAAAAAAATCGTAAGTCTTACATACAACTACACGGCTTCCTTGCTGGCACTGGGCCATATCCCGCATCTGGGTGCCGTTGCAGGATGGATGAAAAGTAGACTTATTGAAAATGGACAAGACCAATTTGATCAGTGTTATGAGCATGATCTTATGAATCATCCGGATCTGATTTCAGAATCCCGCCCCGACCTCATCCTTGGATATGCACCTCATTCCGGCATGGATGAATTAAGGCAGATTGCCCCAACTATTTTAATGCCTTTTGAAGAACTTGACTGGCAGGAGCAATTCATTCATTTAGGACGCATCACAGGCCTGGAAGCCAAAGCTCGTGCGCTGTTAGACCACTATGATACGCTTCAGCAAGAGGCCAATCGTACACTTGATCAGATCATGGGTGAACGTGGTTCAGCAGTATGTATATTCATGATTGGTGAGAGTGGAGCGTACATCTATGGTCATGGATGGGGCAGAGCTTCTCATATTTTATATCAATCGTTGGGCTTCACGCCTCCTGCACGGATGAAAAAGGATGGCCAACTGCTCACAGGCTACATCCATGTTCCTCTAAATGAGATTCATTTGTACGCTGCAGATCATATTTTTATTGATTATGACAGGGAATCATCAGAGCAGCCTGTGGACAAGCTGTTCGCTCAGGACTCCTGGAACACCTTGAGTGCTGTAAGGGAAGGGCGACTGTACGAGATTGATGCGGATATGTTTTATGGATTCGACCCCATCTCGGTTATGGAGCAATTACAGCACATCATGCACAAGCTGACATCACATCTGTCCATGCAATAGTCATCATAGATGTCCATGTACAAATGTTACGTCATCCTCTATGTTAGTAATGAGAATAATAATCATTATTGATTACATACACAGGGGGAACAATCATATGTTTACTGCAAAAAAACGCTTTTCCGGCTTGCTGCTCATGCTCGCCGTCATCATGATCCTGGCTGCCTGTAACAGCGGTACGGGTTCCGGCACAACGGAACCCACAGCAGCGGGTTCAGAAGCGACAACAAGTTCGACCGAAACAAATACCGACTCTTCGGGTGCTACGCGGATCTACAAGTCATTAAGTGGAGATGTGGAAATTCCGGCTGAACCGAAACGGATTGTTACGGATATGTACGTTAGTGATCTGCTCGCACTCGGTATAAAGCCCGTTGGATCTATTCAATATTATCTGGAAAATCCATTCTACGCAGATCAGGTAGAGGGTATAGAAAATATTGGTGATCGGGGTGCTGTATCTCTGGAGAAGGTCATCGCGTTGGACCCGGATCTGATCATTACCTACTCTGATCAAGCCGAAGAGATCGAGAGTTATCAAAAAATCGCACCTACTGTTGTCATCCCCTACGGTACATTTACAAACGTACATGATGAGATCCGGGGATTCGGTGAACTCATGAACAAATCGGAAGAAGCCGAAACCTGGCTGAAAACGTACGACGAACGTATTGAAGCCGCTCGCACCAAAGTAAAAGCAGTCATTAAACCCGAGGAAACCTTCTCCATCCTCGAAGTATCAGACAAGAGCTATTATGGTTATGGAGACAACTTTGGTCGCGGTGGACAGGCCGTTTATCGCGCTTTGGAACTTACACCACTCGAAATTACGAAGAAAGAACTGATGGGTGATACCCAGTGGAAAGAGATTTCGCGTGAAGTCGTTGGTGATTATGCAGGAGACCATATCTTCCTGACGGTAGGGGAGAACAATAAAAATTACCAAGGTGACGCCATCTGGAAATCACTCCCGGCTGTGAAAAACAATCAAGTGTATGAATTGCTGGAGGACCGTTACTGGTACTTCGACCCGATTGCGATTCAGGGTCAGGCTGAAGAATTTGCCGATATGATCGTAGAACGTGCACAGCAAAATCGTAAATAAGAGGATGGATTCAATGATCATTTCATAGGAAGAAACGTAATGTCCGGACAGGCCGATGAGCCTGCCTGGGCTTTTGCGTTAGAGAGGAGTGGCTACATATGCTTCGCCGTTTCATGGCTTATTATCGTCCTTATCGGGGACTCTTTATATTGGACTTCTCCTGTGCCATTCTGGCTGCACTGCTGGAGCTTGCGTTTCCCTTGGCTGTAAACAAAGTTGTCGATCAGCTGCTTCCCGCAGGCAACTGGTCCATGATTTTATCAGCCTGTGCCGGACTGCTGGGCATCTATCTGCTCAGTTCCTTTTTCCACTATGCAGTCACCTACTGGGGGCATAAGCTGGGTATTAACATCGAATCCGATATGCGGCGGGAACTGTTCCAGCGTGTGCAGAAGCAATCCTTCCGCTTTTTCGATAACAACAAGACGGGACACCTTGTATCACGCATGACCAATGATCTGATGGATATTGGTGAGATTGCGCATCATGGACCCGAGGATCTGTTCATTGCCCTGATGACGCTGGCCGGAGCCTTCGGCATTATGCTGGGCATCAACTGGCAACTGGCTGTGATGACGTTTATCATTGTGCCGCTGATGATCTACCTGTCACTGTACTTCAGTCGCAAAATGTCCAAGGCATTCAAACGTATGTTTGCAGATATCGCCGATTATAATGCACGGGTAGAGAACAATGTGAGCGGCATCCGTGTGGTACAGGCTTTTGCCAATGAAAAGCATGAAGTAGGCCGTTTCGTTGAGAACAACGAACGTTTCAGACTCACCAAACTGATCACCTACCGCATTATGGCCTGGAACTCTTCACTTAGCTTCATTCTGATGAAATTTGTATCCCTGTTTGTACTGGTATGTGGAACCTGGTTTGTCATTCAAGGAAGTATGACTTACGGGGAGTTCATCGCTTTTGTAATGCTGTCCAATGTATTCCTCGGACCGATCGAAAAGATTAACTCCGTCATTGAGACTTATCCCAAAGGCATCGCCGGTTTCAGACGTTATCTGGAGTTGCTTGAGGCTGTACCGGATGTAGAAGATACTCCTCAGGCGAAACCGATTACGAATGTCAAAGGCGATATTACCTTCCATAACGTTACCTTTTCTTATGGAGAACACAAACGTACGCTGTCTCAGGTCAATCTGGATGTTCAGGCAGGCCAGACGGTTGCTCTGGTTGGACCTTCGGGCGGAGGTAAAACGACGCTATGCAGTCTGATCCCACGTTTCTACGATGTGGATGCGGGACATATCTCCATCGATGGTATTCCAGTGAAGGACATGACCCTGGAATCACTGCGCTCCCATATCGGGATTGTGCAGCAGGATATTTTCCTGTTTGACGGAACGATTCGTGAAAATATTGCATACGGCAAGCTAAATGCTTCCGATGAAGAAATCTGGCAAGCCATTCGCCGGGCCCAATTGGAAGAGCTGGTACAATCCCAACCAGATGGACTGGACACCATGATCGGTGAACGTGGCGTGAAATTGTCGGGTGGACAGAAGCAGCGTCTATCCATCGCAAGAATGATCCTGAAAAACCCGCCTATTCTAATATTGGATGAAGCCACTTCCGCACTCGATACCGAGACGGAAGCCGCCATTCAGCTGGCCTTATCCGAGCTGGCGCAGGGACGTACAACATTAGTAATTGCCCATCGACTGGCGACCATTAGACACGCGGATCGCATCGTAGTCGTGGAGAATGGCAGCGTCACTGAACAAGGAAGTCATGAAGAGCTACTCGCGCGCAAAGGCTCGTACAGCCGACTGCATCAAGCCCAGTTTGGATAAACTAACATAGCAACCATCGAAAAAAGCAAATACGGAATGAAAACAACCTTCCCTCTGCAAACGAGGTGAAGGTTGTTTTATTCATTTCAGGTATCCTTTGGATTTCCAAAATCGTTTTGCAAATGATTCAGCAGCGTAAGGCAGCTCCCCATTCAGTAGATCCTCATTTGCTTGAATGAGCACTTGGCGTCCACGTTCGAGCAATTGAACGGCATGTAGTAATTGAGAGCCGCCAATATAATGAAGTTCAAGCAACAACGATTCTTCTTCTTCATCCTCGTTCTTCTGAGCCGAGTATTCGATCAACACACTTTCCGAGCCGTCCGCATGTTGGTGCAGGGTATAATAGTATTTCTCCACCTGCGTCTCCCCTTGAGCATCCACATACTCTCTTCCAATACGTAGCATGGCTGGCTGGGGAACACCATTAAACATCTGACCTGCTTGTCGAAATGCATAATATAACTCTCCAATCCACAGTCCGTGCCGATCATCATCATAATAATCGTCATATGGCTCCACGACAGGCAGTGCTAATAAATCATGGATCAGTTGTTGCGAAATTAAGGAACGGGCATACTGATAATTCGATACAGACTGCAACAAGGTGCTCCATCCTTGCTCGCTTAACTGCTGAATATCAGCAGGTGAGTTCTCCGAGAATACGCTCCATTCCGAATTCTCATTGTGCAGATAACGATATGCTCCTGAGATCATCCAGACAGGTTTACCCGATTGTACGATATGTTTATCAGGAGAGTTGGAACCTTGATCTGATGGCTCCATCTTAAGCAACAATGCACAATTGTGGTCATCCTGAAAATACAGACTGCGGAAATACCCCTCCGTATGCTCATCTCCATAGACCGATACTCGGCAAAATTGCTCATCCAACCAAAATTCATAGCTGTTCAGTAACTCATCGTCCTCTCTTACAGGTAACAAAGATGGGTGAGTAAGACGCTCTATGTTCTCAGCGGTAACCCGATGATCTTCGAACCAATCCGGCACATCTGGCTCTGATTCATCAGCATGAATGTAGTTTCGGTTGATTACAGGTTGTCCTTGCTGCAGCCTCCTTAACATTTCTTCTCGCCAAGGAAACGGCTCTGTATCTTCATCAATCACACATTCAGGAACCAATAACGCCAACATGTCAAAGCCCCGCCATGGTCCGAGATCCTCCCATTCTTCAAGCTGACGCTTCACATTACGCTGTCCTTGAACCTGAATCGTATATTGCTCAGTACTTATTAGCAATCCACCTTCTACATTCCCTCTCACTGTCAATTCTCCATGGTTATAATCCCCCCAGAACATATCCTCCACATAGAGATTACCTGTAATATATATTTCCTGCCCACCCACGATCATATAGGGAGTCACAAGATTCCCAAGTACAACCAGATTTGAACTGGTCGCGTCGGAACTTGTATTTCCAATATAACGATCCACTGTCAGATTTCCTTCAACCAAGATCAAGAAAGGTCCTTCATCCAACAACAGTTCACCGATATGAAGGTCACCAGAATGTAACCATACTTCCTCGGCTTCAAATTCACCGTTGTGCGCTTCATTATGAGTGTACATCCAACTTTCCTGAGGCAACTTCGTTTGTATATCTGCAAAAGAAACCTTGTGACCTATCTGATGTATGGACATGTCCTGACACTCCTCATCCAATAATATATGGATAGAATCTATCTAATCTACAGATAGGACGACTACCCATTTTTATTATACTAGAGGAAATATACACCATTCCATAACAAAAACCCTCACCCGAGTAGAATGAAGGTTGAGCTTGTGAACGACAACAGCCCCAAGCCCATTAAATACATATATGATCTAGTTCATTCTTATAACTTCCCACCCAGAATTGCGTTTGCCCGCTCACGGAAATGCTTCGCCGCCTGTTCAGGCGTAATTTTGCCAAACAACAGCAGATCATACAGCTCCCGCAGCACCGCAGTGACCTCGGGTGCACCTACAGGATCAGGCGGGTCCATCTGGGTGCTGTGATCGGCAACCCAATCAATATAATCAAACACCTGCGCCAGCTCCGGTTCAACCACCAGCTTCATCCGCTCTTTGACACGGGACGAGACAGGCACCCCCCGCTCCCCTTTGAGCAACAGATTGGCATCCAAATCATTCACAAAAAAGTTGATGAACTTGGCAGCTTCTTCCTTATGTCTGGAATTGCCCGCGATGGAGAAAAACATGCCTGGCTTCAAAAACAACCCCTCCTGGCTGTTTGGCCCAGGCATCGGGGATATAGTTAGGGGTTTGCCATAACGCTGAGCGGTACTGATAAATTGGTTGGAATACCCCCAGCTAAACAAAGCCTCTCCCAGATAAAACGGGTCATTGTCGGGTTTGCCAATATCGGATGTCCAGATATCCGGTGCAAAAATAAGTTTCTTCTCCGCGAGCTGCTGCATCCTGCCAAAGTAATCAATAAACAATCCATCATCCTCATAACCCAATCTTCTGCCATCCTCGGCGTATAGCTTGGAACCATACTGTCTCAAGTAATACGCGAAAAACTGTTCCGGCGTGAAGTAGGTTCCCAGATAGATGCCTTTCCCCAGCAATTGCTCGCCCATGCGGTCAAAATCCGCCCATGTCCACATATCCGTTGGCAATTCAATATCATTGGCCTTCAACACTTCCGGATCATAGATGCTGAGCATGGCGTTAACCCCCAAACTGAGACCATAGGTTTTGCCATTCAGGCTTCCACTCTCCAGCTGTTGCTTCTCAATATCTGTCGTGTCAATCAGTCCGCTCTGCATGTACGGCGTCATATCCTCCAACAGTTGCAACGAACTGTACTGGGACAGATAGGAGATGTCCATCTGGATGATGTCGGGCAACGCATTGCCTGCTGCATGTGGGGCAAGTTTTCTCCAGTATTCGTTGAAACTGCTATATTCGTATTCAATGTTTACATGTGGGTTCAACTTCTCATACAGATCGATAACGGCAATCGTTGCATTGTTGCGAAACTCCCCACCCCACCAAGCGATGCGCAGCGTTATCGGTTCTTCGTCAACGATCATGCCTGGCCTTTTATCCAGTTGGCTCACACAGCCAGGAAGAGTCAGCAGAAGACAGATCATGCCTATGATTCGCAACAATCTTCTCATGGCCTATCCTCCTTACCTGGTGATGGGGGTGGCAGCAGCACCGTCACTCTCGTTCCAAGCCCCGGCCTGCTCTCCAGCAGAACATCATATTCTTCGCCAAAAGCCAGACGTACTCGCTCCCTGATATTCAGGAGGCCAATACCTGTTCCTCTCGTTTTCACTTCACCGCGCAGTACCTGTTCCACATATTCGGGTTCCATGCCGGGACCGTGATCCTCCACGATAAGGGCCAGCTTGCCACCTGATATCTCGGCATACACTCGAATTAGACATGAACCAACCTGTGGTTCCAATCCGTATTGAATGGCATTCTCCAGTAATGGCTGTAGGGTTAACTTGGGAATGGCACATTCCAGATAAGGAGCGGGCACATCCAAGCGGAAATCCAGCCGCTGCCGGAAACGGTAGGTCTGAATGGTGATGTAATGGCTGACGATCTCCAGCTCTTCGGCAAGGGTGATGATATTTTGCTTGAAGCTGATGGAGGAACGCAGCAAATACCCGAGTGACAGCACCATACTGGAGATTTGCTCCTGCCTGTTCTTTTTGGCAAGCCAATGGATTGAATCCAGCGCATTATACAAAAAGTGTGGATTGATCTGCGCCTGAAGCGCCTTAAACTCCGTTTCTTTAATGACCAGCTGACTTGCATAATTTTCTTTGATCAATGTATTAATATGTGTAATCATCAGTCGATACGTACGCTGTAGCAACCCCAATTCATCCATGTGCTGGTGGGTTGGAATGGACAGATTGGCGTCTATGTTCTCCAGATCCCCATACTGAACCTCCTTCATCTGACTGATAAGCTGCCTGATCGGCCTTGTCAGACTGCGTGCGAACACCATACCAAGCGCGAGAACAACCAGAATGGCGATAAGATAAACGACAATCAAACTATTTTTCAGCCATATGATACGTTCAAAAATCTCATCATAAGAGGCCATATTATAATAAACCCAGCCGGTGTAGGCGGATTTTTTCTGAGAAAGGAATATCTCCCTCCCATCCAGATTTTTAATCTCATATCCCCCACTGCCTGGAAGTGGATTGAGCCCCGCGGACACCGCTTCTGGAAGCTGACGATAAGGATAGACCACCTCACTGCCTGCTTTTAAAATAATGTCACTGTCCCGGCTATCCATGCCCGCATACTCCTCAACGAGTCGCTCAATATTAATACGCAGAAACAGTATGCCTACCGGTTCCAGGGTCATCGGTTCGTAGGCCCGCACCTGACGCACCATAACCAGCATCGGGTCATCGTCATCCGGGTATAGCCAGCGCACTGCACCATTGGCCTGCTCCGCAGCCGCAATCATCCGATCATATTTCTCAGGAGATACGGTTAGTGTTTCGCCATATTTATTCACTCTTCCCCTGGAATCAATCAGATGAACGGACTGCACATATCGTGCAGCCCCACTAATATGCTCCCATAGCCGATCTGTGATCTTCTTCCGTTCAATAAAGCTTGAATATGCGCTATCGTCATCCAGCAATGACTTCAAAGCCCTTTGAATCTGCGTATCAGAGATCATGTTTAATGATAACGCTTCCAACTTCTGAAGTTCAACATCCACTGTAGACGAGGAAAGGTTCAGAAGACGGGAAGACTTATCAAACAGCTGTTTGTCATACACCGAGTACGTATAATACAAGGAACCAAACGCAAGGATGATGATAAACGCCATCATGACCATGATCATCAGAAACATTTTCATTTTGATGCTGAGTTTGCGGTAGGCTTTCATGACCAAAGCGCTCCTTTGAACCACGTGATACTACTAGGTATATCACATGCAGGAAGGTTTTCCCAAAGTTTTAGCGCTCGATTTCTCACGGTTTATTTGGACTGATATCGGTCATAGGCCGCCTGATGAACCTCAATCGCACGCTCAATGTCCATGCTCTTGATGGTTTCGGCCATCGTGTCGAATTCGGTGATTGGTTTCTGTCCGCTAATGATGGCTGTCATCGTCTCATTTAAATACGTATTCACCTGGCTCATGATGGACGTACTAGTGGTTACCTCTTCTGTGGACAAGCGAATTGGGGGAAGTGTTAAGGCCGAGCTTGCTTTCATCCATTCCGCATTCGCTGCACGCTGTCCATCGTCAAATAATAATGCATCCAGGTAACGGCTATCCTGATTGATCGGACCGTCCATAATGGATAAGGCATAGGATGCCAGTGCCTGATCATACGTCAGACCGTTCGGATTATCAATGATGGTATCTGTGAATTTCACACCTTCTCCGTCCCGAACATAACTGTCATTTTCGATACCAAAGTTGAACAGGTCGCTACCCTCTTCGCTATAGTTATAGTCCATCCACTGCACAATATATTTCAGTTTCTCTTCGTCTGCAGAAGCCGTAATAGCCTCACCATAACTTAGGACCTTATTCTCCAGATTGAAGGTGGCATAAGAAGTTCCATCGGGAGATACAGGCCACGGTACGCCGGTCACATTAAAGTTCGGATCGGTATCTCTCATCAGATTGAAGTATTTTCCCATACCACTGAATACACCGCCCTGATATGCGCCTGCCAGATTGCTGGTAACCTTATAGTCAAACGCTTTGCCGTCATTGGTCATGATCTCGGGATCAATCAGCCCTTCCTTGTACCACTTGGCCATGGTCTCCAGGAAATCCCGGTAACCCGGCTGAATCGGTCCAAACTCCACCTTGTCTCCATTCAACTGGAAGCCACCAATGACACCAAAGGCCGCCGCAAAATCATGGAGCTTGGTCAGGTTGCCCGGTCCCCAGTTGCCGGTGAATGGCAGCTCATCTGGCTTGCCATTGCCGTTAGGGTCCTGTTCCTTGAATGCCTTGAGTACCGTATACCACTCATCGATGTTGGTAGGTACCTTGAGATTCAGTTTATCGAGCCAATCCTGGCGCATAATCAAACCGGAAGTGGCATTCAATTTCAATGCATCCAGCTTCAGCAGCGGGAACATATAGATCGTTCCATCGTCAAGTGCAATCTGCTTCTTCACATCCGGATCCGATTCAATGATCCGCTTCAGGTTCGGTGCATAACTGTCGATCAATTCATTTAACCGGATGATCCGGCCGTCCTTGATCATTTTTTCCGGTCCGCCAACCGCATCGGCCCAGTTATAATAAATAACGTCCGGCAGCTCCTTTGTGGAGATTAACAGATTGAATTGGTCACGCTGTTGTCCAAGCGGAGGATGTGTGAACTTCACTTGAATGCCCGTCAACTTCTCCTTTTCCTTGTAAGCGGCCATATCGCCAAAATTGTTCAAGGAAGCTGTCAGTTTGGCGTCATTGGCGCGCCAGTAGTCAATGGTAAATGGCTCACTTGTAATCGGTAGCGGTATCTCCGTCAACGCCTGAACCGCAGGTTCTGTTCCTTCTGCCGGCTCTGCGTTACCTGGTTCATTATCCCCCGTACAGCCCGCCAGCAAAGACATGCTAAGTAGTGATGACAACAGGATGGACCCCATTCTTTTTTTCACGTAATTCGCCTCCATAGGATACATTTTTATTGTTTCACAGCACCGATTAGAGCGCCCTGAACAAAATAACGTTGGATGAATGGATATACCAGCATAATCGGCAGCGTGGAGATAATAATGGTCGCATATTTGATGTTCTCCCCAATGGCAAAGCCGGTATCGGCGCCAGCACCCATGGCCTCCGTACTGCTGCTGATCAGAATATCACGCATAATAATCTGAATCGGATATAACTCCTGACTGCGTAGATAGAGCATCGGCCCGACATAATCATTCCAATGGTCCACCGCATAATACAGCATCATGACCGCCAGGATTGGCTTTGACAAAGGCAGTACGATTCGGAACAAAATCAGAAAGTCATTGGCACCATCAAGCTTCGCTGATTCGATCAGACTGATCGGAATGCCCTCAAAGTTTGTTTTCATAATGAGAAAATAGAATGTACTGATGGCACCCGGAATAATAAGCGCGAAACGGGTATCCACCATGCCCAGATTTTGAATCAGCAGAAAAGTCGGGATCATGCCCCCGCCAAAAAACATCGTGAACGTAATTAATTTCATCAACGTTTTTCTGCCCATCAGATCACTGCGTGATAAGCCATAGGCTGCCAGCGAAGTCATGAGCAGATTGATGGCCGTGCCGACCACAACATAGAACAAGGTGTTCATATATCCGGTATAGATGCGAGTATCCTGAAATACCGACTTGTACGCTCCCAGCTGGAAGCCTTCAGGAATGAGCATCAGTGACCGGGAACGCAGCATCTGATCCGGATCACTAATCGAAGAATTGAACACGTACAGCATCGGGTAAAAGGATAAAATCATGATCACCACGAGCAGCAATGTATTGAATGCATCAAAAAGTCGTTCCCCTATAGACTGTTTCATCGCTTCACCTTCCAATTACCAGAGACTGGTTGAGTTAAGCTTTCTGCTAATCGCATTGGCCATAATAAGCAGTGCGAAATTAATGACGCCATTGAAAAGTCCGATGGCCGTGGAATACGTATAATTGCCCTCCAAAATACCGGATCGATAAACAAAGGTGGAGATGACATCCGATGTCTCATAGGTCGGTGCCGTTTGCATCAGCAATATTTTCTGAAAATCAGCGTTCATCACCGCCCCCATGCGCAAAATCAACATGATCACAATCGTTGGCATGATTCCCGGCAGTGTAATATGAAGCAGCTGTCTCCAGCGGCCTGCGCCATCAATTTTGGAAGCCTCATACAGCTGTGGATCAATCCCGCTGAGCGCTGCCAAAAAGATAATCGATGCCCAGCCCGCCCCCTGCCAGATGTTGGACAGGATGTACATCGGACGGAACATATCCTTCTCCGCCAGAAACATGATGGGTTGCAGGTCGAAAAAGTCACGAATGACGTTAAATAGTCCGCCATCCAATGCGGAGAACGTTTTCAACATTCCGACCACGACGACAACCGAGATGAAATGTGGCATGTAACTAATCGTCTGCACCGTGCTTCTGAACCACTTTTTCCGTACTTCGTTCAGTAACAGGGCCAGGATGATTGGAGCGGGGAAACCAAACACAATGCTGTAAAAACTCAAAATCAGCGTGTTCTTGATCAGTCGCCAGAAATAATAACTTTCAAAAAACATGGTGAAATTATCAAAACCAACCCATTCGCCTGCCAGGATTCCTTTGACCGGGCTGTAGGATTCCTGAAATGCCATCAGCAGCCCGTACATCGGCCCATAGCTGAAAATCAGATAGTAGGCTACAACCGGAACGAGCATCAGATACACGTATCTGTTGCGGACAAGCTCCTTTTTCATCGAACTCCATTTGCCAGCTGGCTTCAAACGCCCAGGTTCGATCCCCCGGCTTCGATTCAGCTCCATCCACTCAACCTCCACTCTCGATGTTCATTCACTAACATGACACCTCTAATAATAGAAGCGAGCGCCTTTTCTTCCCATGCTCATTTCCGTTAAATGGATGTTCAAAACCGAGTTCCGTCCGACAAAAAAAGACCCTGCTGCCGATGAAGGCAAACAGGGCGAGGTATGTAGATAAGGTACAAGTGAAATATGCCAGTGAGATATGTTCATGCGACAGTAACGCTGTTCTAGGGCACTTTCTTGTACTCGGAAGGGGAGAAACCCGTGTATTTTTTGAACATTTTGCTAAAATACGGCCAATTGGAGCCAAAGCCCGTCTGTTCGGCAAGCCAGGATACGGTACAGTTTCCGTCCTGCTCCAGCAGCTCCAATGCTCTTTGGATGCGGTAACTTAACACATAATTGGTGAATTTCTCACCTGTTTCTTTTTTGAACATTTTACCAATGTAGTCCGGATTCATATATATTTCTCCGGCGATGGACTGGAGCGTCAGTGTTTCGTCCCTGTAGCGCTTCTCTACGATCTGCTTCACACTGCCCACCATCTGTGATTGTCTGGAGCGGTGTTGTTCGTAGCGGCGAAGCGTAATTTCCTTGGCAACGGCAAGCAGAAACTGTTGAAAGGAATGCAACGTGCTGGATTCAATCATACCTGGCAATTGGTCCATATACCTTTTCATCTCGGTAGAGCCGCTGAGCCGAATCATTTCCATAAATATTTGAATAAGATAGGACTTCGTTTGAGATATATCGTATCGCAAGTCAGCGAGCAGCTGAAACACTCTGTTCAGCTCTGTTCCGGCTTCTTGCCAGTGTCCAGCCTTGATCGCCGTAGCCATCCGCTCTGGATCATATTCGAATTCAGGAAGAGTCCGCTCGCCTGGCGAGTAGACATCCCGCTTCATAATAAGACTGCCTTCACCGAGGTAAAAGCGGTAATTGAGATAGACTAGCGTCTGCATGTACAATTGCCGTGCCTGTGGAAGATCTCCTGGTTCGCTAAGAGCAATTGTGAGATCATCATGATAGTATCGGGTAAATGTGGCGCGGATCTCATCAATATTATGGAACAACTGCGTTTCAGACAACTTG
Source organism: Paenibacillus sp. E222 (assembly GCF_013401555.1). NCBI lineage: Bacteria > Bacillati > Bacillota > Bacilli > Caryophanales > Paenibacillaceae > Paenibacillus > Paenibacillus sp. E222. The sequence goes on along the minus strand of NZ_CP058552.1, from coordinate 1,827,475 downwards.
TCCTCCATCATCAGTAGCACATGACCTCCAACCGTGGTACTTAAGATCGGATTATGAAAAATATCCTCGGCGATGTTCTTGACCGCGAACAAGTGCAAATACTCATGATCTCCCTCAATCTCTACCAACAGCAACCGCACACGCTGATCCTGAATTTTTACATCGAACAGCTCTCCGAAATACTTCCATTCCTTGACCCCATAAGTTCTGTTACTGACCAGCTCCTTTAGAAAATATTCCTTGGCATGCGGTAGTACACGCTCCAAATTATATTGGATCGATTGTACAAAACGCTCCTGATCCGTCCACTCCCGCTTCTCACTAACCAGTTCACCAATGGCCTGTACGAGATGCTCCTCACTGCAGGGCTTGAGCAGATAATGCTTCACGCCATACTGCATCGCTGTCTTCGCATATTCGAATTCCGTGAACCCTGTGAGCAGGATAAACGAGACATCTGGATACTTCTCCGCCACAGCTTCAATCAGCTGTAACCCATCCATTCCCGGCATGCGAATGTCCGAAATGATAATATCTGGACGCTGCTGTTCTATAAAAGATAACGCTTCCAATCCTTCCTGCGCAATGCCGATCAGCTCTGTCCCCAATTGGGACCAGTTCACGACACTGGAGATCCCATCTGAGATGATAAATTCATCATCGACAAGCAATATTTTGTACATCGTCCCCCTCCTCCTGCCTTTAACCAGATCCATTCTATTATATGAGCATTATGCACAAATGGAGGGTAGCCAGCCGAATGGCAAGGTTTTGAAGCTAAACAGGTCTGATCGTTAACGCTAACTATACAAGCGTCAACACTTGCAGGAACAATTTATTTTTTTACCGCGTGAATAAAATGTATCGTTTCAAATGCCATCAGATGATCGGTTCGATTCTGGAAAAACTGTTCATGGATCGCTTCTGGAGTCAAATGCTCATATATAAGCAGTCCTGCTTCATCAAGCAAGGCCTCCATCTCCACATAGGCGTACCCAGATTTCATCGGCTCACCGCCAGCGGCAGCCATCTGGACCATATGGTCCACACGATTATATATGCCCTTCGTTTCAAAAAGATGCTCGTCAGCGTAGTCAAAAACAATTGAACTCCCGGACGGTAGATTCGTAAACAACACTCGCAACAGCTCGGACAGGTCTTCTTTGGTCCAGTAAAAAGAGACGCCAAGTAGACTCAAAAAGGACTTCTCCCCACTTAACTCTTCGTCCAACGTTGGAAGAGAATCCTTATTGGTTAAATCCATGGCCACAAAGCGCAGATTCAATGGAACAGGCTGTTTTAAGGACGCCAGCCGACTGAGCTTGAATTGCTGTGTGGGCGGGGCGTCCACCTCAATAATCCTCAGGCTATTCTTTAATTCCATATGCCGCAGCGCAAACGTATCGAGACCGGCTCCAAGAATCACATATTGTGTGCTTCCCAATGCCAGTTCATGAAGCAACACCCTTTCACAATATGCAGCACGGGCCAAGGGGGTTGGAGCAAGCTGGGTCTGTACAATCCACCTCAATATTTTGTCCGGGTCGTCCTTGATCAGATGAGCCATGTCCGGGTTGAAAAAATGGATGCCTTGAATCATGTTCTCGCGGATATCCGCAAACTCTTGAGGAGTGATAAGCGCTTTGGCTAAATAATCATTAAAAATAAGCGGTGTATCGTATTGGCAGTGATAGGCTCGACCAAAAGCCGATATCAAGGATGTAATGCTGGACTGATTTTGCTTCATATTTCATCCTCCCGTACAAACAAAAATAAGATTCCCCCTGGCCAGGAGAACCTTAGTATATACGGAATATTTTTATATGTAAATTATAGCATAAAAAGATTATTTTGTCAATCTTAATTTACGGGATGATCCGACAGATTTAAGTGGCTTTCTTTGCCCCTCCACTCCAATCTGCCCTCTCACTCCTTCATACCACTCAACCCGAAAAGGCTAAGCGTCCAATCCGTACTCCTTCACTTCACGGTTGCGGTTCAGCACCGCATGCAGTACAAAGCCAAGCACCGCAATACCCGCCGTGCCAGTCGCCAGCCACGCTACAGGGATCAATCCCTGTTTGTCATACATGACCCCCATTGCATACGGCCCGATAACCCGTCCAACCGCACCGATACCACCGGAGATCCCGATGTAGAAAGGTGCCGCTCTTCCGGCATGCTCTGAGATGAATGCAGGCGTAGCAGGTGAGATCAGCATTTCCCCAAAGGTAGCCAGTACCATTGCAAGCACCATGCCCGGATAGCTATACATGGTGATCATGACGATGTATGCCATGCCGTAGAACACGGCACTTGCAGTCATCTGAGCAGTCGATGTACGGGCCATCGTGCGCTTAACCCAGCTGGTAAAGGGTTGTCCTACAAAGATCAGCACCCCATTCAGGGTCCAGAGCAGACCGTACATTCTTTTCTCCATACCCTCGGAAATAATATACGGAGACACACCCGTATTCCAGATGGAATTACCGAACAGCAGGAACAGCACGCCCAGGCTCATGAACAGATATAATCTGGTGTTGCCCAGCAGCGCCCAGACGCCCGGCCCATCGGGAACTGTTTTGCGTTTGGTCAGATGTACTTCGCCCTGATCCGGTTCTGCCCGCGACAGATAATACCAGAAGAAAATCGCAAACCCGGCGGAGGTCACTCCGTTCAGTACAAAGCTGAGGTGATAGGAAAAGTCAGCCAGGAAACCACTGAGCGCTGTACCAATCGCCACACCGATATTGTTGGCGACATAGATTACATTGAACAATTCCCCGCGTCGCTCCGCAAACCGGAAACCGATAAAGGCTTGAATCGCTGGTAACGACAATGAACTAAAAAGGCCGATCCAGCCCATGGCACATATAAATACAACCCAATACGCGCTAATCCACGGCAGAGCAAACAGCCCTAGAGCGTTCAATGCCAGTGATCCGATGATCAGCTTCTTGACCCCCACCCGGTGGTACAATGCACCGCCGAGCAATTGCCCGAAGATGCCGCCCAGGGACTGGATCAGAATAACAAACCCCGCGTTCGCCATCGTGCGTCCAAGCTCGTCAAATACATACATCGTGGTCAGCGGCCACATCAAGGCACTGCCTGTCGCATTGACCAAACTTGCCAGCAAAAATATTTTTACTTCTTTTGGATACGTATCCAGCCATCTCATCATTGTGTTTATTCTCCTTAGTACCTTCAAAAAGCATATTGCCATAAAAAATAGACCCTTGCCCTGACAGCATGATTAGCCAGAGCGAAGGCCATTTGAACTTAGAAATTTAGAATGTAGTACTTTGAATTCCGAATTTTGCTCTTTATCATTCTGCTTACGATCTATCCTTTGTTCATCTTACCTGAAAAGATCCGATCTGCAAGCACATTCATTGACGCTTCACTTCGACAGTGGCCGAGAAGAATGTGGCCCCGTTCCCCATGTCAGACAGACGATTGGACGTGAGCGAATTCGCCCGCTGTTTTTTGCCATTGCCATCCCACCATAAGCCTTGACTGATCACCGTTCCTGGCAGCATGGATTCACTCACCTTGGCGGTTAATTCGATCCGGCCACGGTCGTTCCATACGACCACCGCATCCCCGTCTTCCACCTGTCTGCGGGCTGCGTCCTCCGGATGCATTTGCAATAATGGCATCTTCTCCAGACGTTGATGTTTGGGCGAATTGGCAAAGGTGGAATTCAGGAAATTATGATTTGGCGGCGACAGAAACATCAGCGGATAAACATCTCCAGGTCCAGCTGGGTTTTCCCCGTCATACCCCTCCACGAGAGCACTATACGTAGGCAAAGGAGGCAATCCCTTCTGTGCCATCGTTTCCGAATACAGCTCGATTTTCCCCGAAGGCGTGGGCAACTGATCCAAATAGGAGTCATGTGCAGACATATCCAGCTTGACAAAATGGTGCTGCTTCAGCCCCTCCAAGGTTACTCCGTTCATGTAGGGATTACCCGTACCCTGAAGTGCTTCCTCAATCATCTGTTCCGGTGTCTCACCGAAAATCTCTGGGTCATACCCCATCGCCTGTCCAAGCAAAGAGAACAATTCAACATTGCTCTTGCTCTCACCCAAAGGCGCAATGACGGGCTCTTGCAAATGAACATACTGATGCCAGTAGGACGTATACAGATCCGTCGTTTCAAATGAAGACGTCGCAGGCAGCACAATATCCGCGTATTTCGCCGTATCCGTCATGAACAGGTCATGGACAACCGTGAACAGATCCTCCCGTGCAAAACCTCGCTCCACCCGCTCGGTATCCGGTGCCACCACCAGTGGATTGCTGCAGTAGACCATCAACGCCCGGATCGGCTGCTCCGCCTCCAGCAGCGCTTCGCCAATCCGGTTCATGTTCACTACGCGCGGCTCCGGGTTCTGCCGCAGCTCCGGACGCTCCAGCGCATCGCTATTGGTGCTCGCGTAGCTGTTGGTACGAATGGCGCCACCGCCGCGCTTCATCCACTGCCCTGTAATGGCAGGCAGACAGGCTACGCTGCGGACGTTCATGCCACCGTTGTCGTGATGCTGGAGGCCATTGCCGATATGAATATGGGCTGCCTGTGCGTTGCCATACAGCTCAGCCAGCTTCACGATGTCTGCTTCCGGCACGCCTGTAATACGTGCAACGCGCTCCGGGGTGTAGCTGCGGACATGATCACGCAGTGCCTCATGGCCGACCGTATACTTTTGCATAAAAGCCTCATCCGTCAGTCCCTGCTCGAACAGTACATGCATTAATCCGAGTGCCAATGCACTGTCTGTACCGGGGTAGAGTGGAATGAACCAGTCTCCCCATTGGGCGGTCCGATTGCGATGGACGTCGATGACGACGATTTGGGCTCCCTTTTTGCGGGCTTTCTCGGCCAGAACAACCTGATGCATATTGGTGCTGACGATGTTGCCTCCCCATACCAGAATGACATCCGCATGCTCTGTATCCTCGGGCAAGGTTCCCCGGTTCGCACCCATCGTATATTTCCACCCGGTATTTCCCGCTGCATTACAGATGGTCTGTTCTAGCATGCTCGCACCTAGCGCATTGAAAAATCGACGATCCATGCCGTCCACACCAAGAATGCCCATGTTTCCATAGAAGCTGTAGGGCAGGATGCTTTCTGGTCCGTAAGTATCTGCCAGTGAACTGAATTTCGCCGTAATCTCGCCGATGGCTTCGTCCCAACTGATTCGCTCGAACTGGCCTTCGCCCTTGGCTCCGATGCGTCGCAGCGGATATTGCAGCCGCTCGGGATGATACACCCGCTCCGTCATATTTCGAACCTTGTTACAGATGGCGCCTTTTGTAATCGGATGGTCCGGATTGCCCGCTACCTTCACAATCTTACCGTTCTCCTTATGAAGCAGCAGGCCGCAAGTATCCGGACAATCGAGCGGGCAAACCGCCGGGAATACGCCATTCTCCTGATCGATCATATACAAGTTCCTCCCCCTTCAAAGCTATCCTTATATCATATCCTCTTCCTGGTAATCGCGTAAAGAGAACAGTCTTTTTTACCGCCACAACCGCTCCACATTCTTTTCAAAAAATCTTTTTTCCCCTTGATTCAATCTCGAAATCTAGGGGTAAATTAAAAATAAGGCATTAGGCTAGTGTTTCCCCACTTCCTCCTCATGCCATATCATGGACCACTCCCGAAATTCGCCATGAACAGGTTTCGTTCCCCCGAACCTTGTCATGGCGAATTTATTTTGCGTGGATATTTGTACATTAAAAAAAAGCGATTCCTCTCCCGCCCATCACAGCAGACAGCCATGACTTGAACGAGATCAGAATCGCCTCTCCTGTTAAATTTTGCACTCGCCTTTCCACTCGTTTTTGCACTTGTTGTACCACGGTTACAACGCTACTCGATAACTCGGAAAATGCCGCTACGCCTGCTTGCTCCACATCGGTCTGGCTTCCGTCTCCACAGGCTGGGCCGCCGCCATGGCCACCTCAGGCTTCACTTCCGGCTCATGCTTGCGCAGGTACACCATCCAGTAAGCAGCCGCCACAAACAGCGCCCCGCCCGTCAGGTTGCCAAGCCATACCGGAATGAAATTCATGATGTATTGCCCCCACGAATAATGCCCTTCGAAGATCGCCGCAGGAATCAGGAACATGTTGGCGACAACGTGCTGGAATCCAATAGCCACAAAGGCCATCGTTGGGAACCAAATGCCCAATACTTTTCCGCTCATCGTATCCGATGCATAAGACAGCCAAACCGCGAGAGCTACCAGCCAGTTACACCCGATCCCGGATATAAAAGCCTGAAGGAAGCTGTCGTCCAGCTTGTGTCCAGCCATATCAACCACTTTGGTCAAATAAGCCCCCTCTGCCGTCAGACCGAGCACATGCCCAAACGCATAGGCTACAAAGATCGCCCCAAGGAAATTACCTATTGTGACTAAGGTGAGATTCTTCAGCATGTTGCCTGCGGACAGTTTGCGTGCAATCGTCGCGAGTGGAACAGCCATCATATTACCTGTCAGCAGTTCCCCGCCGCCAATCAGCACCAATATTAAACCTACCGGGAACACTGCTGCACCAATCAGGTTAACCAAGCTGCCCCACTCGGCCGGAGCAGAGGCAATGACCCGAACATCCAGCAGAAATCCGAGCGCAATAAAAGCGCCTGCCAGAAAACTGAGTATCAGTACGGAGGACACCGGATTCCGGGCTTTCTTCATCCCCGTATGCGCCGTATATTGTGCAACCTCAAGAGGTGTTTTTGCTGCCATAACGATCCTCTCCTTCACAGTTCATGAACATCTAATTCAACTTGTTTGGTTGATATGTTCATTGTATCGCGAAGGTTTCGTGAGGTTTGTTACTTTTATCACAAAGTCTAAAAACTACATTTTAATATTTCCTTTGTATGTTGCTTGATGTGCAGAAAAAGTAAAAAAGAACTGCCGCAGAATGAATGCGGCAGTTCTCAGATATTATGGTTACACCATCGCTGGTGCTTTTACTTCTACTGGTGGCAGTGCTTGCAGACCAGCCGAGTTCAGGAAGTTCCAAGGTTTGTTGTAATGTGGCTGGAAGAAGAAGTCGACGAAGGCCAGCTCATCTACCGTCATGTTGTTCTGGATGCAGACAGAGATCGTATTGATCGACTGTGTCAGATCAGCCTGTGACATCACCTGCGCACCAACAATGCGGCGTGTAGCCTGTTCATAGATTACTTTGAGCAGCAGCTTCTCTGCCGTTGGCATGAACTCCGGACGGTAAGCATCTTCAAGCGTTACAGCTTCAACGACCAGGCCCTCATCCGCAGCAGATGCTTCCGTCAGACCTGTACCTGCAATATTTTGCTCATAAATTTTGATACCTGATGTGCCTTGTGTACCCATATACGGTGTCGTAGGACGAACCAGGTTCCGTGCTACGAGTGTGCCCATCCGCACGGCGTTGGTTGCCAGAGGAATGTACGCTGCCTTGTCGGTTGGGTTGTAATGAATCGCACAGCTGTCTCCAGCAGCGAAGACGTCTTTTTGGCTGGTTTGCATATATTTATCGACGATGATTGCGCCGTTCGGCAGCATATCCACTTGGCCTTTGAGCAGCTCCGTATTTGGACGGAAACCAATGCACAGAATAACGAGGTCCGTTTCGAACTCTCCTTTGGATGTAATGACCTTGTTCACTTTGCCATTCTCTCCGGTAAATTTCTGAACGGTTTGGCCCAGCGCCAGCTTGATGCCGTGTCCAGTCAACGTCTCTTCAATGGCATCCGTGAACTCGGGGTCGAGATATTTATTCAAGATCCGGTCTACGCTATCGATCAGTGTAACTTCCTTGCCGTTCATTTGGAAAGCCTCCACCAGCTCGATCCCGATATATCCTGCCCCTACCACGGTAATGCGTTTGGCATGTTTGGCTTTCTCAATGATCGTGTTGGAATGGTTGTAGTTTTTGCATAATAAAATGTTGTCCATCTCGATGCCTTCCAGCTTCGGTACGACAGGCCATGAACCTGTGGTCACGATCAGCTTGTCGAAGGTATCTTCGAATTCTTCCCCTGTTTTCAAGTTTTTAGCCTGAAGTTTGTGACCTGCAGCATCTACTGACGTCACTTCGTGAAGCATTTTGGTAACGACACCGAGCTCAGCCAGTTGATTTGGCGAAGAATAGAACAGTCCGTCCGGATCTTTCACCACGCCACCTACATAAAGCGCAATCCCACAGGATAAGAAGGAAATATTGTCATTGCGCTCATACACTGTAATGGTAGCATCCGGGTACAATTTGGCGGTGTTAACGATGGCTGCGGTTCCTGCGTGTGTACATCCGATAACTGCGATTTTCATGATAAGGTTCCCCCTTGGAGTATATAAATATAAGCATTTTCTTCATCTATCATTAGTTCCTGAATAACTGAAAATAGGCTGCGGCACTTGCTTTAACAGTTGTGAATATATTCACTAAACAATTTAGCAAAGTATTGTGAAAATATTCACTACCAATCTGTCATCTTTGTGATTAATTTCACTTCATGTACTCATTATAATGTGAACTTTTTCACATTTCAAGTCTTTTCTCAAATAAATTTAAATTTTAATCTATTTGTAACACCTATGCCCTACTCATCATTCATCGCATGAAGCAAAGTATGCCCGCATTTGTCGGGGATTATGCCTTTTTGACGCTCTTGCAGACAGGAATAAAAAAGTGTATTCGAGCAGCTTCCACCGCTGCCAAACGCTGTTATACTAGTACCACCGGAGACGGTAACGCTAATGTACATTTCAATGAGTCTTCTCCCGAAAGGAAGGATTACACCATGCTGAGAGCCGTTGTATGTGATGATGAATCCATCGTTATTCAGGGTCTGCAAGGAATGATTGACTGGACAAGGTACGGAATTGAGTTAGTTGGGACCGCTGGGGACGGGCTATCTGCACTCCATATAGTCCAGGAGCTTCAGCCTGACATTATTCTTACCGATATTCGCATGCCCGGATTGAATGGACTTGAATTGATCGAGAAGCTTACCGCTATTCATCCCGATATTGCCTGTATTGTCTTCAGTGGCTTTAATGAATTCGATTATGTAAGGCGTGCCATCCATTTGGGAGTCATCGATTATCTGGAGAAACCCATTACGATTGAACATGTTGAACAGGCACTCGTAAAAACGGTTGATCGGCTTCAGCGTCATCAGACTCTTGTTACACTTCAAAGCCAGTGGTCAACTGGGAAACAGGAGCTGCTGGAAAAGGCAACGATGGATCTCATGGTTCTCGGAATTGAGGCTATCCCAAAATGGAAGGAACTGTTCGGCCCGGAGGCCGACCAGATTACAGAAATTCGTGCAGTCGCTCTGAGTTCCCCGCTCTCCCCTTCTGAGCCGAATTGTCCCGGTTATCAATGCATACATACAGGAACTGGAGGAGATTATTTGCTGGCTATGTTCCCTGTCATGCCTGCTGTCGAAGGAGATGTATCTGTGACCATCAATGAAATTCATTCCACGCTGTCACCTTTGTCTGATCACAGCCCTCTCGTTATCGGGTTAGGCAATGTGTATTCGCTCCATCAGGCGCAGCAAAGTTACCAGGAGGCCCGCAAGGCGTTACGACATGCTCAATTCACCGGGCAGCCCTGGGTCGCATATTCGGATATGGTCCAGATGGAACAGTCTGTCATGGATGTTATGACGCAGCATAGAAACGACCTCGAGCTATGTCTGCGAACCCGTGACCGCCGAGGGCTGCTGATCGCCTTGAAACAATTCCAAGCCTGGAGCAAGACTTCAAAGATTGGACCCGAACCGCTGGAAAAAGAATCGCTGCGACTCATCTACACAGCGCTGGATGCTGTCCGTAAACAAGGGGTTGACCCTGTTGCCCTCTCTCCTGTGCTTGAACAGATTCATGGCTTACATACACGCGATGCCATGTTTGATTGGCTTCGCGAGCAATTGGACCTCGTTTTCCAGGCCATCTCCACTGAACCGAATGTAACATCTAGGCATCCTGCTATTTTGAAAGCGCTATCTTATATGAACGAGCATTACTCCTCAGATATTTCATTACAGGAGGTTGCACAATATGCCGAATTGAATCCGACTTATTTCAGTCTTCTCTTCAAAGAACAGACGGGAACATCCTATATTAAATATTTGACCCATATGCGGATTGATCTTGCAAAGTCCATGCTGTCTCAAGGATTGCGTGTCCATGAAACAGGTACAAGGGTTGGGTACCCCAATTACAGACATTTCACCGACACCTTCAAGAAAATTACGGGCATAACGCCTGGGCAGTACAGAAGCAGTTGTGAAGAAGACAGATCTCATCAGGAGCGTGAGAAATGATGAAGCAATGGATGTATACGTTATCTATGCCACGCATTAAACGTGTCCGTACACGTTTAATGATCGCCATGATTATGCTCTCCCTGCCCTCCCTGTTTTTGCTCGGCTTCATCTCCTACAATGTTGCCAAACAAACCCTGGTGGAGATTAGCACACAGACAAACCTGGAGCAGCTGCAGATGTCGGGTGAAGTAGCTGATCTGCTGTTCAAAACAATAAACAATCTGCACATATCCATTGTCATGAATGATGGCATTAAGGACGCTCTTCGCGGCAGCAATGCGCAAGGAGGGAAGCAAACAGCGGACGGCGTAACACTCCAGCGTCTAAAAAACGTTCTGAGCAGCAGCTCCATTGACAGCAAATATATTTCATCCGTCTGCCTGCTTGATCTAGATTTTCGCACGTATTGCGAGGGGAGATCGGATGAGGCAGGCATCTACGAAATTCCAGACAAAGTTAGCGCCATTACCGCTTCGGATTGGTATTCACGTGCCGTTACAGCCAAAGGAAAAATTGTATATTATCATTCTGATGTGTTTGGCACCTCTGATGACTCCTTCTCTACTGTCAAGCTATTCCGGGATGCGGACGACCCGGAGGGAAGGACGATTGGACTGCTTATTATCAACATTTCGGACGGGATCTTTAACAAAATTTTCAGCACCAGCCACTACGGCTCCTACATGGCTCTGGACACTGCACAAGCGAAGATTCAATCCGTGTATGGTACAAACACCGGATGGGAATCGGATTCAGGCACCATGCCAAGTGTCATCCAAAGTCTGGAGCATGAAGGATACCTGGTCAACACTTATCGCAATAGCGTGACGGGCTGGACGTTCATTCACATGGTCGAATCCAGCGAGCTGTTGAAACAATCCCGTTCAATTGGCTGGGCAACAACACTTATCGCCACCTTCATCGGTATAATAGCGCTTGTCTCTTCCTACACCCTCTCAGGCACCATTACACGGCCGTTATTACGGTTAAAGAAAATGATGGTGGACTGGACACTTGGCCATAGCAAATTCCCTGAACGATTTGCCCCGGACGAAGTGGGCGTCATTGCGGAAACCTTCAGGCGAGTAGCCCTCGAAAGGGACGAACTGAACGAACGCCTCCTGCAATCGAAACTTAAAGAGCGTGAGGCAGAGCTTCGAGCTCTTCAATCACAGATTAAGCCTCATTTTTTGTACAATACCCTCGATTCGATCTACTGGATGGCCACGCTGAAGCAAGATACAGCTATTGCCCAAATGGCGGTATCCTTGTCTGAAAGCTTTAAGCTCAGCCTGAACAAAGGACAGGAACGCATTCCGGTGTACATGGAGCTCAAGCATATTGAGCATTATTTGAATATTCAGCGCATTCGCTTTGGTGAACGGTTCACTTACATTGAAGAGGTGGACGAAGCAATCAAGGGAATGAGCATGATGAAGCTTATGCTGCAACCCCTGGTGGAAAATGCAATTTATCACGGCCTGGAGCCCCAGGTGGGTGAAGGCACCTTGCGTTTGAGGGGAATTCTGGATGAGGGATATATGCTGTTTATAGTGGAGGATAACGGTGTCGGCATGAAGGATATATCCCGCACTCAGCAAGGCTTCGGATTGCGCAATGTGCAGGAGAGGCTGGATCTAACCTATGGTGCAAGCAGTACATTTCAGGTGCAAAGTGAAATGGGACAGGGCACCCGGGTCACCCTCCGCTTTCCCGCCACCTAAAAAAAACAGACATTTATCCAAATAATAAAGCGCTTACATATATATGATCGCTCCCTTAACATATAAGCATCGGCAGCGCCTACCTTTTGGCAGCTATCAAAAATCTCAACAAGGGGATGAGAATATGTTCAAGAGAAAAACGGAGTCCGCATCTGCCCTCCCGAGAAGCAGGCAGCGTTCAAAGCCCACTATTATGTTCTGTGCCATCGCCATGCTGGCAGCTGTGCTGTCCGCCTGCTCTGGTACAACGGAGAGTAGTTCCAGCTCCTCAAGCGGAAGCTCGAGCAATCAACAGGCGCAAGTTACACTTACCCTGCTTGTCGATAATTCGCAGGATGCTGTAAACCAGGCCAATGCTTACATCAGCGCTTTTCAAAAACTGAATTCGGATATCAAAATCGAGCTGGAGACCCGTCCTAACGGCTCAGAGGGGGACAACACCGTGAAAACCCGGCTCGCCACCGGAGATATGGCTGATGTGTTTTTCTACAACTCCGGTTCTCTGATGCAGGCACTATCCCCGGAGAAAAATCTGCTGGACCTGACGGATGAACCACTTATGGACAACATTATGGATGCCTTTAAACCGGCGGTAACCTATAAAGGACGCATTTATGGTGTACCCTCGGGCTCCACTACAGCCGGAGGCTGGTTCTACAATAAAAAAATCTACAGTCAGCTCAACCTGACGGTACCCAAGACATGGAACGAGCTAATGGAGAACAGTAATAAAATCAAAGCCACCGGTATTACCCCCGTCATCGGCACCTATAAGGATTCCTGGACCTCTCAACTGGTCGTTTTGGCGGATTATTACAACATCCAGACCCAGGTACCGGATTTCGCTAATCAGTTTACATCCCATCAAGCGACGATTGCAGGCACACCTGCCACACTGCGCAGCTTCGAGAAGCTTCAGGAACTGCATGACCAGAACTTCATGAACAAGGATTTCCTAGCAACGACTTACGATTCCGGATTAAAAATGCTGGCCGAGGGCAAGGGAGCACAATATCCAATGCTATCCTCCGCTATTCCAGCCGTGGCTCAAAACTTCCCCGATCAAATAGAGGATATCGGTTTCTTCGCACAGCCGGGGGACGATGCATCAGCTAACGGCCTGACGATCTGGCTTCCAGGTGGAGCATACATCTACAAAGAAAGTGAGCACATCGAGGAAGCCAAGAAGTTTCTGGCCTTTATCGCATCGGTCGAAGGAACGAAGACTGTAGCTGCGGCATCCTCACCTACGGGACCCTTTCTGATTCAGGGGGCCTCGATTCCCGATAGTGTACCTACCGTTGTTAAGGAAATGCTGCCGTATTTCGATTCGAACCAGACGGCACCAGCGTTGGAATACCTCTCACCCGTCAAAGGCCCAAGCCTGGAGCAGATTACCGTCGAGGTTGGCTCAGGCATCAAAACGGCTGCAGAAGGCGCTGCCGCCTATGACAAGGATGTTGAGAAGCAGGCCAAGCAGCTTGGATTGGATGGATGGTAACCTCGATCTACATTCATATCATAAGAAATCCAGTTAACCCAGAGGAGAGAGCGATGTGAATAAAACCGTCAAACAGACGTATTCTTATTGGTTTTTGCTGCCGGCGGCACTCGTCTATCTGGTGATTTTTATTTTGCCGACGGCCCTGTCCTTCTTCTTCAGTCTGACACGATGGAATCTGACCGAATGGGAATTCATCGGGCTTGAGAACTTTGTTACTTTCTTTCAAGAGCAATCCCTTAGCATCGGATTCAAAAATACATTGATCTACGCTGTGGTGACCTGCGCTCTTAAAGTGGTCATCGGCCTGCTGCTCGGCGTGGTGCTGACGTCCAAAATTCGCTCCAAAAGCTATCTGCGCTCCGTCATATTTTTCCCGACCCTGATCAGTACGATAGCCGTTGGCATTGCCTTTAGCGCTATGATGCATCCGACAGAAGGGATCATTAACTCAGGCCTCGCCTTGATCGGAATAGAGGGACCAGATTGGCTGGGAGACGTCAGGCTCGCCCTGCTCTCGGTAGCTTTTGTAGATGTGTGGAAAGGCCTCGGCTTCGCGACCGTCATCTATATAGCAGGCATACTCAGTATCCCGGAAGATTACTATGAAGCTCTGCAGATGGATGGCGGCAACGGCTGGCACAAATTTTGGAACATTATTGTCCCACTTTGCCGCCCAGCTACGCATTCGGTCATTATCCTGTCCTTTATTGGCGGATTGCGTTCCTTCGACCTGATCTGGACGATGACCAAGGGAGGCCCCGGCTTCACCACCGACCTCATTGCATCCATTATCTATAAACAGTACCAGGGAGGCTTTTACGGTCTTGCCACGGCAGGCAATGTGATTCTCTTCATCCTGGTTACACTGCTCGCCTTACCACTGTATTCCTATATGAATCGAAAGGAGGCCGAACTGTGAAGCTGCATCGCGCTCGCAACTGGATATTGGAAGCAGCGGGAGTGCTGTTCACTATCGTTGCTTTCTGGATACCGTTCTACTTCATCATCACCAACGCTGCCAAGGACGTGAAGGAAGCATCACTGCTCAATCTGGCGCCGCCCACCGTGTTCCAGTTGTGGGATAACATACAAACCGTGGTTTCGGCCCGCGATTTCATGCTGATTCGTGCCTTCTTTAACAGTACTGTATTAACCGTTGCTTCCATCGCCTTCATCATTGTTTTGTGTGCCATGGCTGCATACGTTATTCAGCGCAGACGTGACCGGCTTACGCCGCTGTTCAATTTCCTTGTGCTCGCAGGACTTATCATTCCTCCGGCCATCGTACCGACAATCTGGGTACTGGATGGGCTGGGGCTGTTCAAAACACTGCTGGGACTGATTCTCGTGGAGGTTGCACTGGGTTTGCCATTTGCAATCATTCTGTACCGTGGCTTTATGTCGGCGATACCGCGGGAATTGGATGAGGCGGCTGTGATCGATGGATGCAGCGGCATACGGCTGTTCTTCAGCATCATTCTGCCCCTGCTTCAGCCGGTAACAGCCACGGTAATCGTCCTGTCCTCCGTTACCATTTTCAATGATTTTACAAATCCACTCTATTTCTTGCCTGGCTCCAAAAATGCGACCGTTCAGCTGACCATGTACAACTTCCAGAGTCAGTATGTGACGCAGTACAACCTGTTGTTCACCAATATTCTGCTTATTACTCTGCCGCCGCTTGTCCTGTTTCTGTTCTTCAATAGACAGATTGTATCAGGCATGACGGCAGGCTCCGTCAAGGGCTGACCTTCAATCTACAAATACCCGAATGATACGGGTCCTGGGAGGAATTATTCATGTCTGATCTTTTTATTGAAACCTTAACCTGTGAGTACAGGGAGCATTGCCTAGGCACAGATGTCCGTCGCCCACGTTTCAGTTGGATCACACAGTCAAGTCGGCGAGGAGTTGTACAATCAGGCTACAGAATCCAGCTGACAGCAGGGCATGACTTCGAAGCTCCCTTATGGGATACAGGTCATGTGATCTCGTCGAATTCCGTTCATATCGAATATGCTGGTCCAGAACTCCAGCCGCGAATCGCATACCAGTTCAGAGTCCAAGTCTGGGATACCAACGGAAGCGAGTCGGATTGGAGTGAGCCTGGTCAATTGGAGACAGCTCTATACAGCTCGAATGCCTGGCAAGCGAAGTGGATTACGCCGGATACATCAAGGATTGATGCTGATGCACACCCTGCCTTTCTTCTGCGACGTGAATTTGGCCTGCGTTCATCCTCCCCTGTCGTGTCTGCCCGGGTCTATTCTACTGCTGCCGGCCTATACGAGCTGTACCTCAACGGTTCCAAAGTATCCGCAGATCTGCTGACACCGGGCTGGACAAGCTACCATCACCGACAACAGTACCAGACCTACGACGTGACTCATCTGCTGCATCAGGACGCCAACGCAATAGGGGTCATGCTGGGAGATGGCTGGTACCGGGGCGGGCTTGGATTTGAAGGGCGAAACTATATGTACGGGCCGAATCGCGCCGTACTGATTCAAATGCATATCCGCCATGAGGATGGCACGGAATCCGTTGTAATCTCCGACGCCGATTGGCGATGCTGCCTGGCGCCGATCCTATACAGCAACATCTACCATGGAGAAACGTATGACGCAAGGCTGGAGCAAAGTGGCTGGATGAACCCTGCCTTTGACGATTCGCAATGGGTGGAGGCTGAGCAACTGGATTTATCCTATGATCATCTGGTTGCCCAAGAGAATGTCCCCACCCGCGTTACAGAGGTCGTGAAGCCGATTCAATACCTGTTAACACCTGCGGGTGATCATGTGCTCGACATGGGACAGAACATGGTTGGGCGCATTCGGTTAAAAGTTCAGGCCCCTGCCGGGACGCAAATTGAACTGCGACATGCTGAAGTACTTGATCGGGATGGCAATATTTATTTTGGCAACCTTCGTCCGGCGAGACAGACGATTACTTATATTACCAAGGGTGAAGGTACGGAAGCATATGCCCCCTACTTTACCTTCCAGGGATTCCGTTACGTTAAGGTTGAGGGGTTCCCTGGTTCGGAGCAGGGGCTGCCCTTGGACGCATTTCAGGGAGAGGTCATTCATTCGGATATGGCTTCAACAGGGGACTTTGCATGCTCGGATGAGCGGATTAATCAGCTTCAAAGCAACATACGCTGGGGGCAAAGAGGCAATTTCGTCGATGTGCCTACCGATTGTCCACAGCGGGATGAACGATTGGGCTGGACTGGTGATGCCCAGGTGTTCATCGGCACCGCCCTGTTCAATTATCACGGTGGACCGTTCTTTACTAAATGGCTGCGAGATGTAAAGGCAGAGCAGCACTTGGATGGTGGTATTCCTTTTGTCGTGCCTGACATTATTGGCGGAGCCAGTTCGGCGGCCTGGGGAGATGCAGCCGTCATCTGTCCGTGGACCATCTATCAATTTTACGGTGACCTGAGGCTTCTTGCAGAACAGTATGATAGTATGAAACGCTGGGTCAACTATATCCGTGTCCAGGGCGATAACGAATTTCTGTGGAATACCGGATTTCACTTCGGAGACTGGCTGGGGCTGGACGCGAAGGAGAACAGCTATAAAGGGGCGACACCAGAAGATCTGATTGCCACCGCTTTCTATGCCCATTCGACACGGCTGGTACGAGATACGGCAAGTATACTTGGTAATGAAGAAGAGGCACGGCAATACGGGGAGTTGCTTGAGAATATTGTTCAGGCCTATCGGGATGAGTATATGACGCCGACAGGTCGGGTCGCCGTTCCTACGCAGACAGCTCATGTGCTCACTCTGATGTTTGATCTGGCAGAGCCGGTATTACAGCAGCGCGTGGCCGCAGACCTCAACGATCTCATTATTCAAAATGACTACCATCTGACGACAGGGTTCGTCGGGACACCATATCTGTGCTTTGCACTCTCAGGCAACGGTTACCATAGCACAGCGGTCCGATTGCTCATGCAGGACAGTTATCCTGGATGGCTGTACTCCGTCTCCAAAGGTGCAACCACGATCTGGGAGCATTGGGACAGCATCAAGGAAGACGGCTCCTTCTGGAGCGATGACATGAATTCCTTTAACCACTATTCCTATGGAGCCGTTGGCGAATGGATGATCCGCAGCATTGCCGGTCTGGACATGGTTGCTCCCGGATTCAGGGAGGTACGGATTGAACCGTTATTCGGCGCGAATCTGCTCACTCATGCCAGCGCCTGGCATCAGACCCCTTACGGTAAGCTGGAGTCAGGTTGGCACGTCCGAGGCAAGGAAATGGAAGTGAGCGTCACCCTGCCTGTTAATACAACTGGCCGAATCATTCTCCATGGCGCAAAGCTCGCCTCCCTGCAAGAGGGCGGAAAAGCTGTCACAGGCAGGGAGGGCATCACTTCCGCTAAAGAAACCTCCTCCGGTGTAGAGCTGATTGCAGGCTCAGGAAGCTACACCTTTATTTACGAGTACGGCGACCTGTTTGTGGAAAGCTACACTGAAAAAACAAGATTAAATGAGCTGCTTATGGACCCTCATGCGAAAGAAGTCGTAGAACGACATGCGCCCCAGTTATTGACCGGAGCTACCCATAACATCGTACGTACTTCCTCCTTCCGTGAGATTAGGGAAAATGGCATGTTTCAGATGTCACCGGATATCCTGGATGGCATTCTGGAGGAATTGTCTGCAAATCCCTCAGCCAAACAAAAAGTTGAGATGTGATGAAGCTTGGTAGAGCATAGCCTTCATTTCAAAATAAATTCAAAAAAAAGCCTGTCCTCCAATCGGGAGGCAGGCTTCTCGTTCATTTTATACGCCAAGCAGCTTTTCAATCTCAGCAGACATGGCTTCAGGGGATTCTTTTGGTTCAACACGCCCTACAACTTCACCATCACGATTTACGAGGAACTTGGTGAAATTCCATTGGATGCTGTTGTCTTCGCCAACACCAGGTTGCTGCTCACGCAGATACTTGAATAATGGATGCGCATCTTCACCATTTACGTCGACCTTGGCAAACACCGGGAAATTAACGCCATAGTTGATTTGGCAGAAGGATTCTGCTTCCTCACTGGTACCCGGCTCCTGGCCGCCAAACTGGTTACAAGGGAAACCCAGTACAACCAAGCCTTGATCACGATAGCGATCATAGAGCTTCTGCAATTCACCGTATTGTGGAGTCAGTCCACACTTGCTGGCTGTATTGGCGATCACCAACACTTTGCCTTGATACAGATCGAGTGGAACTTCCTGATTTGCGGTCGTTACCGCCTGATACGAATATACGGACATGACTGATTCCTCCCATGAGTATGATGTAGGTTGGGCTGCTGTATGTACTGTACCGAATGATCATGCGGCACACAGCCTGTCTCTATATTATAGACCTGAGGCGATCAATTACCAAATCTTTGATTACACCCTGCTCAAGTTTATTTGCAGAACCACAATTCCTCCATCAACATGGACAGACCTTTCGCCAATCATCCCGGTTGTTACTCGTCCACATTCCCGTAACCAGGTGTAGCTGATTGCTCCCATCCTGTAGAACTCCTAGAATGCGAATGAGCCGCGTGCATAACGCACAGCGGCTTCATTCTATCGTTTAGGACCACATACGGCCCGTTTCATTTAAATTCCTGTCGCGTGACGAACGCGTTGCTCTGTCCGTGCTCCAGCATGAACCATTGCACTGTTCATGACCACTTGTTCTGGAGGTGCTGGTTGCTGACGTTCACCCGCAAGGGCGTAAGGCAAGCAGAGCGGTACACCGGAACGTGGATCAATCACGATATCAGCTTCAATGTTAAATACTTCGCGAAGCACATCGGAGTTCATAACCTCTACAGGTGAACCTGTAGCGATGGCTTTACCTTTTTTGATACCGATCATGTGATGCGCATAACGGGAAGCATGGTTCAAGTCATGCACAACCATTACGATCGTACGGTTTGCTGTGGCGTTCAGCTGCTCCAGCAATTGCAGTACTTCAAGCTGGTGAGCCATATCCAGGAACGTTGTCGGCTCGTCCAGGAACAGAATGTCTGTCTCCTGTGCAAGAGCCATGGCGATCCAGGCACGCTGACGCTGTCCACCGGACAGTTGATCGATTGGACGATCATGGAACTCCGTCATGCCTGTCACTTCAATAGCCCACTCAATCATGCGTTTGTCTTCAGCACGCATTGATCCAAAACCTTTTTGATAAGGGAAACGTCCGTAGGACACCAGTTCGGTTACGGTAAGTCCTTCGGGCGCTGTTGGATTTTGTGGCAAAATCGCAAGCTGCTTGGCTACTTCACGCGTGGACTGCTTATGGATGGACTTCCCGTCGAGCAATACACTACCTGCTTTTGGATTCATGATCCGTGCCATCGTTTTCAGGATCGTAGACTTCCCTGAACCATTGGCTCCAACAAGTGCTGTAATTTTTCCTTGGGGAATTTGAATATTCAGATTATCAACAATCAGTCTTTCCTCATAAGCGATATCCAACTTGGACGTCTCCAGACGAAACATGCGATCATCCCTCTCTCATTTATCCCGGTTATGTATTCCGGCTATGACAACGAAAACGAAATTGTAGTTCAGCGTATTTCCGGCGCAACAAGATCTTATACTCTAAAGATACTGATAATCATTATCATTTGTCAACAGTAAATACTAAATTCCTTGACGGTTAAGAGCTATTTTTGAGGTGTTTTACTAGAAATCGATCAGATTGTCCGCACTTTATGTGAGAGCTTTTCTCATCGTGTACGTGCATTTCATCGCTTTGCGTTGGCCGAATTTACCCAGTATCTTAATAATGTGTCCGAATTGTGAAAAATAGACCTATATTGATTCATTTTGTAAAACTCACATCCATCGCTTGAACAAAAAAATACAGCCCCTACGAAATTCTTCGAGGTGGCTGTATTCACATTAATAGTATATTCACGTAATACCGCTTAGAGCTTCGGTTCCGGGACTAGGTTAATCACAGTCGTTCCACTCTGAACACTTACGATGTCCTTTAGATCAAAATCGGCCGGAAGTTCGACTTGGTGCCCATAAGGATACAGACGATCTGCTTCGGCAACAGTCAGGTTTTCCACTGAAGATGAATCTGCTCCTGTAGACTGAGACGAATCAGAAGGCGTGCCATCTACATCTCCCTGTCCTGTGCCTTCATCCGCAGTGTCAGAGGCTGTGCCAGTACCTGCATCCGTCGATGTGCTCCCTGCTGCTGGATCTGAAGTGTTGCCCTCCGTTGAGGCTGAATCTGCTCCTTGCTCGGTTTCTCCGCTCGGCTGAGTATCATCCGCAGTATCGGTAGAAGAACCTGCAGAGCTGCCTTCAGGCGTGCCTTCTGAGCTGTTCCCAGCAGTAGCTCCCCCATCCGGCTCCTCATTTCGGTTGAAACTCTCCCATTCACCCTCAGCATGGAGCTCCTGTGTCGTACCATCTTTCAAGTTCCATTGGAGAGTGCCCGTTTGCAAAGCATTGCTGTCCGTTTCATTTCTGTACCGGATCACCAACTGGGCAGGTGTTTGTGTACCGTCGTCCCCTTCGGATGCCGGAACGAGGTAGGCGATCTGTTCAGCGAGCTCCACCTCAGGTTCAGCAGGAACAACGGGCTCCTGTGTCGGTGGAGGTGATGCCGCAGGTGTCTCCGCCTTATCCCCTATCAAGGCATACGTGCCTCCTGCAATACCAAGAATCAGGATGATAATGACCAATCCTAGAAAAAGATTCTTCCTTTTACCTGTCAGTATGCGCACCAGCGGCGAAGACAACTCTGTTTTGGCGCGGTCGTAGGCCGGCTTCATCGTCTTGCTTGCTCTGGCATAATAGGGCTTGAAAGCTGCCTTTGACTTAAAGGCTTCGCGATCATGGGCCTTGAAATAGGCCACGATTGCATCCGCGTATCCCTTATGTGCGTTGGAGCCGCGAATAAACATGCGTTGATTCCCTGACCACTCCATAAATTGATACAAAACTTCTGTACGTCCTGAACTACTGTAGATAAATTCAATCAGGCCTGGATAATCGAGTCTGTTGCTGCCACTGCCACCGCGATAGAAAGCCAGCGGCAGTGCTTCAAATGAAGCCGTATCTGGGCGATCGCGAAGCTCTCCGGCAAGCCAGCGACGCGTCCAGCGCTGGAGCTCATTACGTTCGGCCAAAGAGAGGGATTCCAGTTCCTCTTCGTCACGCCCCTCACCGCTAAGCCATGCTCTCGCTGCCAACATCATGTTTGTACGCGCAGATACATCTGAGCCCTGGCGAGCAGCCCAGTCCCGAACCTCGTTTCCGTGCAGCAAAATATCAATGCTTAACAGCTGCTCACGGTTAACCCGCTCCAGATCGAGATCCTGGATCATAAATAAGTTAATGACGTAAGCCAGCTTATCTGCGAGCCGGGTTAAATCCTCCTGATACGCCGGTGGTTGGACAGCGGACCCAGGTCCACCTTTCCGATTAGCGCGTACTGCAGCTCCAGACTGCCCAATTCGGGCGGTAATACCTGTATCTAAGGAGCCTGCAGCTGGTACACGATCCAATATACTAACCCGCTTAAGTGCCTCATTGGCAGACTGAACGGGGTTGGGCGCCGAACACAAACGTTCACGCAGTTCGGTTGCTGTCCGTTCCAGCAAGAAGTTATTGTGAATGGCAGACGGGTGAGATGTAATCCATCTCTGGATCACTTCCACGACGTCGGCAGCTGATTCTGTGCGTTTCAACTGATTATCCAGATAGGGCTCGAACAGCAGCTTGGTCAGTGAGTCGTTCGCCAGCACTTTGTCGAAGAAAGCACGGCTTAACAGACTGTCCCGATCCAGCAAGCCATACAGTTCCTGTACAGCACGCATACGTTTCTGCGAACGGGCGTTATTGACGCCATAGATGAAATAATCCACGATTCGGGACTGTACGAGTGGCGCAGCGACCCGGAAATACTCCCCGATGCGTGCTGCAACCGATTCTTCAGGTACATTCTCCCGTTTGACGCTGTCCAGCTCACGACTGAGCAGCGTCAGGAACAACTCATTCAAACGTGAACGTTGCTGCGCTCCACCTTCCGGTTTCAAGTAGGTGAGCAAGCCACTCAGGATCTCGCTTTTGTTATTCAGGTACAACTCTTCCATACCCTGCTCCAGACGATAGAACATAGAAAGTTCCCCGTACGCTTCAATGGAGAGCTCCCGCCCAGGCTCCATTCCGGACAGCATCTCATCCGCAAAAGTATAAAATGAATCGCCGGCCGCAGGTTCGTGCAGCAGTGACCAGGCGAATTCGGCATAAGGAAGCTTCGCCACAGATGCATCTGCATGGGTAACTCTGCCCGATACCAGATCAAAGGTGAAATCCTTCTCCGTGTTCCGATCTTTCGGACGCAGCGTACCCCGCTCCACAAACTGGAGGTGGATGCCTTTCTTCGCCTGCGGCTCCTTCGCAAACGTCATAAAGCCGAGCTGCCGCCGAAACGCGTAAGGCAGCGCCGTATATAACAAACGCAGCAGTCCCTTGGCTCCGGTTGTAACTTCTTCAGCAGGCACATCAAGTGCAATATATACCTTCCGACGTGTCGCTACAGCTTGCATGACAGCGTAGAGCAGACGCTTGAATACGACCTCGTCCATTTTCAGAGCGCTAAGAATCTGGCTTGGAGAGCTTTGTCCAACACCAGCTGCTCGTGGTAATTCATTAAGCGATGGCAGCACTGTACCTTGTTCGATGTCATATGACGTGGCGAACACAGCATCCAGCCAGCCGCCTTGCTTCATCTGCTCTTCCGAGCGTTCAGGAGACAAGACATAGTTATGAGCGAAAAAGGCACTGCGCAGCCCAGTAAAGTCAGCAGACTGGTACACATTTTGCCCAAGGATCGTCTCTCCACTCTCCAGATGCAGCAGATGAATGGACGGGGGAAACTTCGTCTCATCCTTCTCACTCCGGCCCGTCAGCTCCGCTGGAGCGTCATAGACGCAGTAGGGATGAAGCACTTTTTTGATAAAAGAAGGGTCCAGTCCCGGCGATGCGGCAACCGTATCGAACCCCTCCGTTGTGCGGAACACCCCGCGCCGCTCTCGAGTATACAGCTGTTGTTCAATTGGCGGGGTTACGGAAGAACGCATCATCCCACTCTCCCCTCAATGTACTTCAGCTTGTACAGCAGCCAGAGGAATGGCTCATCGACACGGATTGGGCTGACCACACCTTGCAGCTTCATATCCACCGGATTGCTTCCCAGCGCAGACACCGCAAAGTAAGCTGTATCCTTAAAGTACACATCCATCGTGCCTTTAAACGGACGGTCCACCTTCTCGATAAAACGCCGGATCTCCCCGTCGATATTCTCGAATTCGGTAAGATCAAACCAGTCGCGGTGCACCATGTTGCGGAACACATTGCTGTTGGATTTGATATAATCACCCTCTTCGTCCTTGAGGGAATGCAGCATGTCACTTTTGGTGAGTACAACGGCTGTTGGAATATTCGTCTTGGCTTTATCCTGGTACGCGATAAAGTCACCGAACATCGTTAACACCACGTCACGCGGCTCATCGTATCTTGGCGTCCACTCGCCTGGCTCGTTGCCAAGGTTGATGCGGATTTTGTCCCGGATCGAACGAATCTGAAGCGGGTCCACCATAAACAGAATGCCTGCCGAGTTCTTGATATGCTGCCCGTGAAGTCCCAGATAGTCCTGCTCCACCATACCTTCACCAGCGACGTCAAAGAACACCAGTGTCAGCGGAGCTTTATCTTCATCCTTGAATACAAATTGGAAAATAAACGGCTCCTGCAGCTTCTCCTTCTGCGTTGAATCCAGCAAATCGCCCCGCTCGAATAATGGTTCTTCATAATCGGCACGGAACCGGCGGCTAATCTCCGCATTCAGCGGCATGCAGGCCGCATCAAAATGATCGGCTGTGTAATGCTGCAATGTATGAATTAATGAAGTCATGTAGACGGATTTACCCACCTGGGATGCCCCGATAATGGAAATGATATTGCTTGGTGCTTTGCCTGCTGTGACAGGCAGCTCGTTGTGGCACTGTGGACATAGCCGACGCCGCGTAACGACACCGTAACGGTCGTTCAGGCCCATTACAATGTTATCCGAATAGATGCGATGTTCCTCCGGTACATCATGCGGAGCCAGCACGGCCTCCATATCAAACACCGTATCCAGTCCAAACCGTTCGCGATATCGATTGAGCTTCGCATCTTCCCCAAGTGCGTAGTCCTCATCGTCGTCGCGATGATGCGCAGCCCGGAACACAACCTCCTCCGGTGAAAACTTGCTGAAACAATACGGACATACGATATCGTAAAACAACGGCCGCTCTTCCGGCTGCTGTCTCTTCAAAAACCGACTAAAAAAGCTCATAGCCACTCCCCTCCCCTGATCCGTTAGACAACGTTGATTTACACTTGCACTACGATGACAGAGTTTCTGTGTAAGAACTCGCCTAACTATCTAGTCTGATATAAGCCGATAGGCGGCTCCATATTTCGGTCCATCCGTGAAGAACAACCTTACGTAATCGTCCTTGGCGACCTCGACGGGCGGCATCTCATTTCTCCCGGGAGCAAAATCACTCACAAAAGGGTACACCGTGCCATCTTCCTTATTCAACGGAACCCCGCCTTGCTTGCGGACATAACAGAGCGCTTCCTTCGGAACAGGTGCTTCCGTTGTGACGGTCATCAGTACACTTTTTCGTTTCTGAAAAAAACCGCTCTTGTACCGGATCGAAAAGCGAATATCCGCCTTGCCTGCACTGGCAACGACCGTGTTGTCCCCATCACGCTGACGCACCAGAACTGGCCCGTCCTCCTCCATCTGACACACATACACTGTATAACGGATGGCACCAAAACCCGTGATTCGATCCATATATCCATTGCTCGCCTTATATTCTTCTTTTGTGTATAACTTCAGCTTGCCCTGTGCAGCCTGTTCCCCGGTACGATCATCACCCATCATATCGAGCTCCAGCCGTTCAACATATACAGCTTCCACGCTCTCTGGCCAGAGCCAGCGAAGTGTACACTGGCTCTCGTCCACTGCAAGTGTCAGTCTGCGAATCAGGGGCGCTGAAGGGTCTGCATCCATAAAACGCATCTATCGCCTACCTCCAGACGTCAAAATCCTTTGCTGCGCGAATCTCTTGCCCGCTGACCGAATCCTTCCACCGAATTGGTTCCTCCACCAGCATCGCGGCGCCCACGCGTCTTCCGCGGTGTATTCTCCTTGATCGGAATGATCCAGCTGAACAGGGTTAACACACCAGATAAGATGAGCATCGCTCCAAATCTCACAAATGTATCACCAACTGTTGATCCGTCCAGACCCCATTCGAGCAGAAGTCCAGCCAATAGACCAGACACGGCACCCCCAATTCCGAAACTGAGTGCAAGATGACGGTTATCGAATACCAGTCCAAGCGACACGCCTAGTGCGACACCAATCAACAGTAAGGCAGCCACTCTAAAGATAGCCAGATACGTACTATGCTCCATCATGCCTGTACGTTCGGTCACCAGCGTTCGTTCATCAATCGTATCGTAAATTTGCTGGAATGCCAGATTAAGTCCACCGGAATCTGGTACATCATAGTACATACCGCCCGTCTGCTGGGCGATATGACGCAGCAAGTCGGTTCCGGAAGGGTCCACCAGACTCAGTCCCACCGTATTGACGGCAATCTGTTCATTCGCATACTCAGACAAAATGCCGGATGTGTCTGCATCACTGAATCCATCGGATAACAGGATCGCTACCGTTCCACGTTTCGGGTCCTGTTTGCCCTTAATCTGTTCCATCGCTTCCCGCAGTGCTGCATCGAAATTAGTTCCGCCCGAGGTCGTCACGATGCCGTCTATTTTGCTGTACACCTCATTTTTGGCAGCTTCGCTGTCCAACGGGGTGAACGGCTGAAGCAGCTCGGGGTGATCATCAAAGGTAATCACCGCCACCTGTTTGTCGCTTTCCATTTGGCTGATCAGTGTTTTGGCCGCTTCAAAGCGACCGTTATCCGGGTCTGTCTCACTCATACTGCCTGAGTTATCAATCATCAGTACGATGTCTTTGACTTGTTTCACACCGCCTGGGTTAATCTGATACAGCAATTGCAGGGCAAGTCCAACGACAAACAACAGCGCCAGCGTTGCTGGAACAAGCAGTTTCCAAGATAGTCCTAGATATCGAAGCTTCCAGGAAGCTCCGTTCAGCTTTGGCGAGATCATCTCTGCGAGTAAACAGAATAATCCAACACTAAGCGCCAACACGCCAAAGTATAATCCCATCAGCAATAGACGGGGCATTTCCCCGAGCCACTGACGCAGCATGATTTCTCCAGCCGCAAAGCCCACAGCTCCGCCAATTAGGCTGAACAGGACCAGGAGAAGATTGATTTTTCGCTGCATGTTTGCATGCATCCTTTCCAAACCAGCCGTTGAACAGCTGAATTAATACGAAACCGGATGAAGAAAAACAAGAATCTTCATGTTCATGAACGGAAAACAGATCGACGACGTCAAGCCACTCCCGGACACAGCGAGCCAATGAGATGCACTGTGCCCGGCTTTAGGCCCCTGGTTCCGTCGTCCATCTGTACCTCCCTCCCTTCCGTCCATATGAGATACAGCCTTATGTTTTAACGCATGGGTGACAGCTTCTCGGCCAGACCGGACGGATGGAGTTCATAACCATTCTCCGTATACGAATCGTAATACAACCGACCATTGCGATACACCATCAGGTCTTCCAGATGGAAGCCCCCCATCAGATTCAGCTTCTCCACACCACTGCTTCGTTCTTCGTATACCACACCCAGCTTATAGATCCGTGACGTTTCTTCGGCATGCGCCGCGTAGTCCATGAAGGCACTATGGTGATCACCAAAGAAATATTTTTCTTCATAACGATGTTCCTGCGTATAGTCGAATACTCTTACCCGAACGACCGCCTGCTCCTCTAGTGTGCGATACAATCGGCGGAACAGATCATCACGGGTCAGTACATTTTTGTCTCCATAGGTAATGGTAACATTCGCTCGTAACAGCAATTCTTCCTCAAAAGGTACCCGGAGCGGTTCTGCTGTAAGCAGCATCACATGACATACTTCCATCAGACGTTGCAGGAGCCGCTCGTTTCCTTCTGTGGCAAGCTGGTTCATATCCCCCATATAGCGGTCCTCGAACCAGACATCCCGTCCACGCTTCGCCTCCAAATCTGCGATCAACGCTTCCGTCACTTTGCCGTAGTACTCCATTACGTTCTGACCGATATATTCATCTGCAGCCGCTATGCTCTCTACCGCTGTCTCACGTAAAACACGTTCCAACGTTGCCAGTGTCTCCGTTACACTGCGGCTGAACGTATGCAGTTGTTCCATCTCTGTGTCGTAGACACGAAGCAGCTGCAATTCATTCTCAAGACGCAACAATTCAACTTTGGGCACATACACGCGTTCCAGCAAACAATCGATTAAATTGCGCACGTTCTGTTTGTCACGGAAGAAGGCACGTTTGAACGACTGATCCTCTACCCGCTCCTGCTGACGCTGCTCCAGTAAGGCCCGTGCGGATTCAAGCTGCACCGATTTATCACGAATCAATCCAAGCAATGCCTCACGCACACTGCCGAACCCATTGTCACTCCAGGCGGCCCATTGAAAATAGCCAACCTCAGGATGCTCCGTGCGCGATTGCTCGGCCTTACGACGAAGGGAGCCTTCTGTGCTGCGCTGGCGTACTCGTTCCTCGGCAAGACGGACCACGTTATCACGGTAGTACGCCTCTGCCCCATGCCCGAACAGTGCTCTCTCCGCTTCACGCAGCGAGAGCGGCTTCAGATCGGTGAAGCTGACGTTATGCGTCATAATGCCGCTCATACCGCTCACCAGATCCTCATCAGGAAGAATCCCTTCCACTTTGCGCTCTACCGAAGCTCCATCCAGTCCGAAAAAGGCAAGCTTGTCCTTGATGCTCCACTCGGGTTCCTGCCGCATCCGTTCAAGCAAATAACGATACAGATGGTACAACACCGCGAGTGCAATGGGTTTGTTCGGCCGTCTAATCTCGGCAAAACCTGCACTGGCATAACCATGCTGATCCGAGGTCGTACGGATGTTATTTTTGAACGACGTATTGTTATACGTGTTGGCCCCTGTGCTCAATACGGAACCAGAGCTATCCCCATCCTGCTTCCGGTTCTTGAGCAGACAGATTCGGCAGATGATCTCGGCATTTTCGATCCACCCGCCGGGTACGCCAGTTCCCCGCTCATTCTTGTCTGACAAAATATATACGAGATCAAATAACGGAGAAGCGGGATGTACAACCGGAATGGAGATGCCGTCCTCCGTAACCAACAGATTGCCACTGAACGTATAGTCCAGCCCCTGCATGTAATCCAATTCCCGCAGAAAAGCGAGTCCCGCCGCGCTTGCATAACCGAAGGAATCGACCTGCTCCATCTCGCTGACCAGCACATGCAAATCGGTCTGTACCGACTTGAAGGATTGAGCCAATATTGTTTCGGTCAGCTTGGTAAGCTCCGGCAACAATACATTCAACGGATCATCTGCCCTGGTCACGACAGTCACGTAGATTCGATCGAACGATGAATATAGGCGTCCGTATTCGGCAATACGATTACTCACCCGCCGCAAGGTACGATTCAGACCAAAGAGTGCCTGATCTGAATCGTGGAAACTGCGATGTACGTCCTTGCGAAGCGTTTTGGAAGGTCGATCTGTCTGTATGGTGGACAAGGGAAGCACGTGACGTGTCACCTGACCCTCATCGGAAGTGCTGCCATTCCTTGCATCACTCAAGCCGTTAACACGTGCATATCCTGAATGAGCACCAGCGCTGTATTTCTTCGGTTGCACGGGGTCATGCTCACGATGACGGGCATCTTCCTGATTTTCCGTCCCAATCTGTACATAGACTACACCTTCTCCGTTATCCCACTTCAGCCGGTTGATTTCCTGGACAGCAGACACTGCCGGAGCGACCTGGTCACCCACAAACAGGAACAACGCGGGGTAATGGATGCTGCTGCGACCATCACCCAGGCTGCCTTGACGCTCCTGCTCTGCTGCATACTGTGCTGCATACTTCTCCAGATTGCGTTTCAGAGCATTGTTCGAGCTGAACTCCATCCCGGCCGCCACCCTTACTTCAGCCTTCTGCGAATGTCATTCAGTTTCGATGACATCGTTCTGTAGAACTGGTAGATGTCTTCCCCGTTCGCCAGTTCCACTCGCTCGTATTCCAGACGATCACGGGACTCCATGAACAATGCAGCCAGATCATCCAATTTCGTAAGCAGTGGCGTGATATCTTCGGAAGCGGTGAGGTCGTTATCACGGCGGGACGCTTTGCGCAGCAATGTGCTGCGATCCTTCTCTGCCAATCCACGGAAGTTGCCAAACACTTCATATTCAGCAAAGTTACGGCTCTTCATCAGGTTCGCAAACGGCTCCCATGCATCTTCTTCCGGATCACGGTCATAGACGTACAGCGCACCCTTCTTCACGATGGTATCCGTGTAGAGTGCTTCGATGAAGCGGTCATACCACTGCTCCTCGTCCTGATGCTGGGCGAGAATGCCTTCCAGCTCGGCGACTTTGGCCGAGATGGCGTTCATCTTCGCCAGTTCTTCACGTACCCGCGCGATCAGCTGCGGGGAACGCACCAGGTTTTCTTTGGCCATATCTTCATTAATACTTCCGAAAATGTCCTTCACCGACACCCGTGGCAATCCTTCGGATTGCAGGCGTTTCAATTCCATGACTGCCCGCTTCACTTCACCCAGGTTCGGCGTGGTGGACGTCAGGCGCATGTCGTAGGCACCCAGCTTCGCAGACAGGTCAAACGTTTCTGTTGTCACAATTGCATAGCGGTTGCTTGTATTCTCATCAATGGATTTGGCTGTCACAATGTTGTATCCAAGCGCCTGCTCGAATTCGGTACGTACACGGGCGTTGTACTGCTTCACCCGGGCGTTCTCGTACACATCTCCCCATGACTTTTCTGGAATTGGCGACGGCAGATAGGTCCAGTTATTCTTTTCGGTTTGCACCAGATGGCGTCCGATACCTTCTTTGTCCAAAATGGTACGTTCATAACTTTCCTCATATACTTTGAGTGGTGTGTACACAAACAATGGTACCCCGTTGCGAGTGTTCAGCCAGAAGATCCGGTTGCGCACTTCACTTTCCTTAACGGTAAAATGAGATTTGCCCACCGCATTATTCTGATAATTGCGAATCCCTCTCAGAATGCCCGGCGCCTGTGCCGGCACAGATACGAATCCCCAGGATGGGAAATGCAGACTGCCTGTGCTGTTGCTCAGATTGAACACCGGAACGGCCTCATCATCCAGTTTGCCTGCAATGAAGCGTTCCACGAATTTCTCGACCGACTCGTCCTGTCCATATTTGATAACCAGGAAGTCCTCCATCGAGCGGGTAATCAGATCTCCGAACTTCTCGGTCAGGAAATCAGAGATGGAGCTGACGATATCGATCTCATTCTCTTTCACCCACTGGCTGGAGTTCTCCAGCAATTCACGCGAGAAGTCGCGGATCAGGTCATCCGTATCGCGCTTGTCCAGCAGTCCATCCACCACACTGACGATATCCGGCACACTTACAACGTTCCAGTAATACGTTTTGTTGCCTTTATGATCGGACTGTTCTTCGCCGCGTGTAAGGATATCCCCGTTTTTGGAGAAGATCGAGCTGAGTGCGTTCAGCGTTTCGGTAAATACGTTATAAATGCGGCTGTTCTCCTGGTTCAGCAATTCGTACAGGTCCTCGTAGAACTCGATCATCTGATCGTTGCGTTCCACATCGGCATGCAGCCAGTACTCATGAATTTTTGCTTCAATATAAGCATTCTTCTTCTTCTCTTTGGAGACAAACGCACTCTTCGCATCGCCCAGCTTCTCTTCGGACTGCTCCTGAGCGGCCTCAATGTCACGTGGAATGCGGAAGGCATTCTCACGCAGGGTTTCAATGTACGACTGAATCATCTTCAGTACACAGAAGCCTTTTTCCGTGTAGATCAGACGGGAGACATAGAACGGACCCTGTTCAGGATGCAAAAACATACGGCGGATCTGTTCGGTGAACTGACCCGCAATCTCACCCGGCAGCTGTTTCTTCGCCTTGATATATTCCTCACGGGCACGAGCCAGGAAGTTCTGCTCCAATTCGGTATCCATGTTCACAACCTGTGATTTCACCACATTGCCATAGGACAGACGCTCGCTGTTCTGATAACCTGGGAGCGGCTCCGGCACACGGGCTTCAAAGGACTTGACCACACTTTCGAGATCAATGCCGAGCTTGCGGGCAAATTTCTCGGTATCCTCCTGGTTTGGCGCTTTGGAGAACATGGTGTTCATTTTGTCGAACATGCGGTAAGCCAGATAAGTCGTCATTTCTTCAATCGGCAGTACCGCTGAGGATGCACCGATAATGTTGTAATCATAGTTGGCCGGATAGGCTTTGTTCATCTGTGCAATGTTCGTGCGAATGTTGCTAATATAATCGTGGATGGCAAACTCCTCGCCGGATTGCTTTTCCTCACTCGCCATAAAGTTAGTGATGTTCTCGGCGGTGACGTTCATGCAGTAATCATAGGCGTTCTCCAGCAGTTTGCCTTCCGTGTTGGTTGCGGAAATCAGATGACACAGGTTGAAAGGCGGCAGCGGTGAATTTACGGTCAGAATATTGCCGTATTTCTGAGAGAAACGCTCTCCCCGGCTATCCACGTTCATCCAGTAATCCAATTCCTTGAGCGCAGCGTATCCATTCTTGCGGATATATTCACGAGTGTGTTCACTCAAGCTTTTGTTGGACAGATTCACGTCTGGGGTGAACAGATAACCAAGCGTATTCACGCGGTCAATCCCGGCAGAGCCGTGATCACGTTCGATAATCCCGCGCACGATATAGGAGATATCGAGGAAACAACCACTGCCTGTACCGCCGGAAAGACCTGTCAGCAGGAACACCATCAGTTTTTTGTTGGTGCCTACAGATAATGTTTTGATCTTTTTGTCGATCGCCTGTACGACCTGGTTAATCTTCGTAAACAGCAGCAGACGTCCAGCCTGACGCACCCCTGCGGCTCCGTTCATGCCATCGGTGATGCTCAGCTCCGGAGACAGCCAGTCCGTAATGTACGGCTCCAATACGCTGCGGTTCTGAAGCAGTCCCCCAATCTCGGCATTGGACAGCAATACGAATTCATTAATTGGATCAAGTCCGATGCCTTTATACTTTTTGGCGCGATCCTGTTCATTCGTTTCAAAAGCAAGAAACTCCACGTTTGACGGTTTGTCCATTTTTTTCTTAGATACCGGGTCCTGCGGCAGCTTGAAACGTCGGTTAATCTGGTATTTAAGACGCAACAGCGCATCAATACCTGTTCCTCCAAGACCGATAATCAGAATCGGGTTATCAATTGTATCGACTCTGATTTTCTCACTGACAATCCCTCCGCCAAGCGATACATCCAGTTGCTGAATATGTTCTCTAACAATCGGTTTCATTCGTTGTCCTCCCTTTAGTTAACGCAGTCGGAACTACACATGATTACACTTGCCACTCCGATGACAGAACAACCTTCCGATCGCTGTTATCCCCAGATTTTTTGATTCTCTTTTTCAAAGGTGAAAATCTGGTGATAAAGGCGAGCGCTTCGCTTCTTCAGCTTTTTTCTGCCCTCTACGTTCTTGTGTAAACGGTTATTCCAACTTCTATTGGCAATCATTTTCAGACCAAGTACTCGATCAAAATCGTTTTGTCCGCCTGTTGCAGCGGGATGCTCAGTCGGTCACCGTTCTTCAGTTCAACGCCTGAGCTTGCATCAACGGCACGGCCGGATTTCTCCAGCGTTCCACCTGCAGTGTTGCGGATTATAATTCGATCCCCATTGCTGGGCGTAAATACATATTTCTCGGTTTCCTTCAATTCAGGGTCCAGCTGTAACAGCTGGTGCAGATGGAATCTGCCCCGGAAGGATGTCAGCTTTTTATATTGCGGGTACGACTTGTCCCCGGTATTCTCATCACGAATTTCGACAACCATCTGTCCGACAAATCCACGGTTTTTGCGTTTCAACCAGCCTAGCAGGAACCAGACACCCACAGCTACCACGATCAATGCGATCACGCCCAAAATAACAGGTATCCATGGAAATGGCTTGTCCTGCTCGCCCGCAGGCGTCGTTGGCTGAGTTCCGCTACCAGCTGCTCCGCCCGCATTGATCATAATTGGAGCACTTTCCCGGTAGAAGCTGTCTTCTTCTGCACGGATAACAAGCTCGTAGTTATGGTTGTCCGGCACTTCAAACGTTCCGGCGAACCCGGTACCCGTGTTTTCAAGCGGCTGTTCTGTGCTTTTACCTGTATCCTGATCGTTTACGACCAATGTCGCCTTCATATCGGCATACAGGTCATTATCCTGCAGCGGTTGTCCCCCATTCTCCAGCTTGGCAGTCAGATCGACTTTGTCACCCTTCGTATAGGACTTGGTCTTAATTGGGTCCACGACGAGCTGGAGATCATAGTTGAACAACAGGTTGATATCGATGCTGTCTTTCGGAGCCCCTTTTACCCGAAGTTTCCAGTCGCCTTCCTGGGGCTTGAGCAGCTTCACCAAGGAATAACTCTTTGAAGTCGAGAGCTTGGCAGTGTCAGAGTTCAAGGCTACGGCCTTGCCGGAAGGATCGGTTAATTCAATCTGGACTTGCTTTGAAGACATAATCGAGATGTTGGCTTCAAGTACACTGTCGTTCGGTACGTTCACGGTAACTTCCTGATAACTGCCGTTTCCTGTAATGGAGGGCAGCTTCACGACATTCAGTTTGGCATGATCGGCGAAAATCTCACTCAGAATCTGTGGCAGATCATCCGGTGTATCTGTGATAAAGGACTTGCCTCCGGTCTGCTGAGCCAGATCTGCAAGTGCGTCCTTGTTCAGTTTGCCGTCTGCGTTCAGTCCAATCGTATAGACGGGAATCCCCTGATCTTGTGCTTCCTTGACGGCCTTTGCCAAATCCGCATCGGACTGAGACTGGGTGCGACCTTTAGTTTTGTTAAAATCGTTGTTGCCGTCAGCCAGCAGCACGATCATTGGCGAGTGAGATGCGTCTGCTCCATGGTTCAGCACATTCACCGCTTCAGCCACCCCGACAGAGATATCGGTATATGGCCCTCGGCCGAGCTGATCTATAAAATCTTTCAGGCTGCTCTTGTCCGCATCGGACTGAATCTCCAGCAATGCCTTTTCCCGCTCCACCTGATCGGTGTAAGCAACAATCCCTACCTTGTCCCCCTGGACCGGCAGCATATCAATAAACATTTTCATGGCTTCATTGCTGATCTTGTCACGGTCACTTGTATTCATTGAATTACTGACATCGGCTACAAGTACCGCATCGATTCCGCTTGTCTGTGCCTGAGCCGCTGCAGCATGTGGCAGCAACGCCTGAGGTAGCAGCAGCGTTAGAAATGCCAGCAGAACCAGAGTTCCGCTGAGCCAGCGTATTTTGCTTGTCCGCAGCATTGGGTGTACTCCTTCACGTTTGAGATTAAAATGGGAATAGTTTATTATAGGCGTCAAGCCTTAAGGAAATCTTAACAGTCTACTAATAAATTCTGAAAAGCACCCCTATCTTCAGTTACAGTTTTGTAATGACTGACAAAAATCGACGAATTCATGTCAGTAGCTGGCATGAAAGTTCCAACTATGGAAATATGATATAGTTATTGCCAGCAAACTGCAATATAACGATGCTTGATCAGTAAACATTATCGTTTATAAGATGAATATAAGAATCACACGCTAACGGAGAGGTCAGAAAGGTTGTTCTGCCATCGAAATGGCTCGGGTGTGCAAACAATAGTTCATCTTACAACATAAGCAAAATGATCAAGCCATAGAAAGGAACGGATTATGGTTACATACGGATGCCTCGCCATATTGTTTCTTTTTGTCATTATAAAGGTGATTGCGTTCCTGCTTCATCGGCGCAAACCCGTTTCTCGGGAAGATGCCGATCGAACCCTCTACACTATTCTGAATGGCGAGCGTGATTGACCATGAGCAATAAACAAGTTGTATCCATCAGACCTTTTATAAGAACAACGCATGCGTTTCAAAAGTTGCGTGTCTGCAAACGATGCGGCCAGTATACCTGCCTGTGGGAGGATCACTGTACTGCCTGTGGGCGCGACACCCTTGCCACAGTGGAAGAACGCGCCTCTTCCCGCGTGAAACGTCGGATTGCACGCGACCTGTTTATCACGGTAATCCTTGGTGCAGCGGCCACCTATTTTGGTGAAACCATAGACCAAACGATGGCGGCGGCCAGCATCTCACTGCTGCTCCTGATTGGATTGATCTTCATGCAAAAGCGATCGTTCCAGGTCGAACAGCAGCGTGAACTCAAACGCATGCTGCATCAGGATGAGGAAGCAATTCGCCAGGGCATTAACCGAAATTGGGCCCTTGTCGCTGAAGCACGCAAGCAGGATGAAGCGCTAGCCTACGAAATGCTCCGGGAGATCGGCTCACTCGTCTATAACGACCGGATTCGTCTGCAGCAGGTTGCGCTGCTGCAATCCTTTGTGCTGCGCAGTGATATGGACCTGCAGCTCAAACCTCTGCTGCTGCACAGCTTCGAGCGGCTGCTCGCTGAATATATCGGTGAAATCGCACGGCTGAAGCCCGAATTGGTCCGTGAAGATGCGATTCGATATGTCGCCACGTACGAAGTGAATATTTTGCAGCTGCACAACGGGATTCAGATTCTGACGGCAGTAGCCGCCGCTGCTGTACGCAAAAGTAAATATATTGAGTTGTTCCCCAGTCTTATTACCCGCTACGCCCGCTTTATGCCCAAAGATCGGTTTATGCGGCTCTATCGAACTCTGGAGCTGTATCCGGGTAAGGCACGTGGAGGTCTGGCGGAATCGGTTACTCGGGTGTATAACGAGAAATATCGGGATTCATACGCAGATGTTCGTGTGTAGAGCTGTTGTATATGGAACCGAAATGTAAATTAGTGCAAACTCAATCCCTGTATATAGACGAACCACAATTCGTTTACCCCTGCATGCGTACTGGAATTACACGTGACATTGTATAGTTTTTATCATATAAGCTTCAACGAAAAAACACCCCATCCTTAGGTCTAGGATGAGGTGTTTTGATATTTGGAAAATGTATGGCGTTCTTCCAAACTACTTGTTATGGGTTTGATCGTTTACCGTCCGCGACGAGAATCGCGGCGGTCGCTCTTGGCCGGCCCGCGTCCTACGGAGTCCGTCCGGCGTGAACCTTCACTGCCGCGCCCGGAGCTGCGCTTATCGGCGCTACGGCCGCCCCAGCCGCTGCTGCGCTCATCGCCGCTGCGACCTGCACCACGCCCGCCTTGACCCGCTGCACCGCGACTGCTGTCGCTGCTGCGCGCGGAACCACGGCCTGCGCTGCGCTCGTCGCCACTGCGGCCGCCACTACGACCACCGCTGCGTCCACCTTCGCCGCCACGGGAACCACCACGACCGCCACGTCCGCCTTCGCTGCGGCCGGTACGACCTGCACCACGACGGGCACTGCCTGTCCCAGCGGAGCGTCCGCCAGAACGTTCTTCATCACCCTGACTGTTGATGGAACGTCTATTTGCTCCAGTTGATGCTACCGGACCTTCACTTGTCCACTGGATACGGGACAGCTTCTGATTGGTGCCTTCCTCAATACGAGCAAGCTCCGGTCTGTCGTGCTGTGTTGCAAATGTCACGGCAAGGCCCGTGCCGCCTGCACGACCCGTACGGCCGATCCGGTGGATATAGCTTTCCGCATCATGCGGCATATCGTAGTTGAATACATGCGTTACGCCTTCAACATCCAGTCCGCGTGCAGCAACATCCGTAGCAACGAGGATTTGCAATTTCGCGTCGCGGAATGCTTTCATTACATTCTCACGCTTGGATTGGGACAGGTCCCCATGAAGTTCATCGCTCGCATAACCTGCTTCACGCAGATCTTCATTCAGCTTGGATGCACGGCGCTTGGTCCGGCAGAAAACAATCGCCAGGTACGGGCGATACGTATCAATCATGCCGCGAAGTGCCTCAAGTTTGCCACGATCCGTACACTCCAGCACCTGCTGGCGAATCTGATTGATCGGAATCACGGATTTGGAGGATACTTTTACATCTTCCGGGTCTTTCATGTAGTTCTTCGCCAGGTTGCGAATGCCTTTCGGCATCGTTGCCGAGAACAGCATCGTCTGACGTTTGTGTGGCAGTTCACGAAGGATAGTTTCCACATCATCCAGGAAGCCCATGTGCAGCATTTGGTCAGCTTCATCCAACACAAGTTTCTTCACATTATCCAGCTTCAACGTGCCACGACGCAGATGGTCCAGGAGACGTCCCGGCGTACCAATCACGATCTGTGTACCGTTTTGCAGTTTGCGGAGCTGCTTGTCCACATCTTGTCCGCCGTATACCGCAAGAACATGCAGCTTATCGTCGTTTGCAGTCAGCTTCTTCGCTTCTTCCGTAATTTGCAGCGCCAGCTCCCGCGTAGGGGCAATAATCAGTGCTTGCGGCGAGCGGTCGGATACGTTAATTTTCTGAATAATCGGCAGCAAAAAAGCCAGCGTTTTCCCTGTACCCGTCTGTGCCTCAGCAATAATATCACGCCCACCCAGCAATACCGGAATCGAACGCTCCTGTACCGGAGTCGGCACGGCGATGCCCTGATGTTTCAGGATCTCGCACCATTCCGGGCGAATGCCCAGTTGTTCAAAGTTTGCCAATCGTTACACCTCTGTATATTCATTTAGATAAGTCCATTTCATAATTGCTTTCACTTGGCTTCAATCAAGACTAGTTTTCCGTATATCAATCATGATTATGAAATGAATTTTTTAAAAAGCAATCGGTCCGTTGCTCTTCTTCTCCATACCCTGTAGTTTACACGTTAGTCAAGCAAAACAAAAGGGGATCAAGAATTACACCCTCAACTTGTAGCACAAAATTCCAAGATCCGCGTGACTTGTATCGACCAAGTGAGTTTGTGGATAGCTTTGAGAGTAGAGTAAGTATAGAAGCTCGCCTGAGAACGGTGACTACCACTTATCACTAATTTTAACGAACCCAGGACACCCTATTCTGACAATTAGAGCCGCTTGGAATTTCTAACGAACACCAGCTACTTTATTATTCAAAAATACACCCAGAACGGCTGCAGTATTGGTGATATCAGCAAAATAAAATGTCTGAGATTCTTTAGAATAGGGAAAACATGAAATAACCCCATATAAGACATGCCAGGTTCGTTAGAATTTAATCTAATCAAAACAGCGGCGCCCTCTCCCGAATTAAATCCGGAAAACAATGCGCCGCTGATAAAAAAATAACTATTTATGTTGAATAACTATTTATGTGGTCTACTTCGTTGCAACCAAGTTACGAACTGTGCCCTTGCACCGTGGCAAATCCGCTCTTCTCAAGCAAACGAGAGCTTTCCTCGTTCAGTCCACGCAGATGCACTGTTTTTCCCAGCTTCGCATATTTGAACTTCACTTTACCAATGGCGACGACCGCCGTGTTATCCCAAATATGTGATCCGCCAAAATCAATCATGATTTCCTGCGGATCAGTCTCCGCATTGAACTCATCAACGAAGCGGGAAGATGAACCGAAGAAGAACGGTCCGTGGACACGGTACACCTTCTGCCCCTGCTCCTCCTTTGCCTGAACACGAATCTTGGTCTGTTTCCAACCAAAATGAAGCACACTAAGTACAACGCCGACCATTACACCGATAGACAGATCGTGGGTATACACCACAATAGCAACTGTGACTACCATAACAATGGCTTCCGCTCGTGGCACACGCGCAATGTTCTTGATAGAACCCCAGTCAAACGTACCGATGCACACCATAAACATGACACCTACGAGTGCACCCATCGGCACCTCTTTCACCACACCACTGAGCAATAACAACAATATGGCGAGAAAAGCCCCAGCCGTAAATGTGGATAATCGACCTCGACCGCCAGATTTCACGTTAATAACCGACTGTCCAATCATCGCGCAGCCACCCATGCCGCCGAAAAGGCCATTAACAAAGTTGGCAATCCCCTGACCACGTACTTCACGGTTTTTGCTGCTCTTGGTCTCGGTCATTTCATCCACAATCGTTGCAGTCAGCAAGGATTCCAGCAGACCTACCAGAGCCATCGTGAACGAATACGGCAGCAGAATCATCAGCGTATTGAGGGACCAGTCGATATTCGGCAGATGAAACATAGGCAGGGTACTCGTGAGATTCCCCATATCACCTACCGTTTTGACATCCAGATGTAATAGCGCCGTAATGATCGTCATGATTACAATAGCAATCAGTGGAGCCGGAACGCTTTTGAAAAAACGTGGCAAAATATAAATGATCGCCAGCGTACCTGCTACCATCGCATACATGATCCAGTTAGCGCCCGTGAAATGGGTAAGCTGAGCCATAAAGATGAGAATCGCCAGTGCGTTCACAAATCCGGTCAACACCGAATGCGGCACAAACGTAATAAACCGCCCAACCTTGAAAATCCCCAAAAT
Organism: Paenibacillus sp. E222; assembly: GCF_013401555.1. Classification (NCBI taxonomy): domain Bacteria; kingdom Bacillati; phylum Bacillota; class Bacilli; order Caryophanales; family Paenibacillaceae; genus Paenibacillus; species Paenibacillus sp. E222. The sequence continues at coordinate 1,787,247 of NZ_CP058552.1, read as the reverse complement.
AAACTGAATGATGCCTGTCAAAATCGTAGCAGCAAACAGGTATTCCACGCCATAATCTTTGACGAGTCCCACCATCAGTACCGCCATTGCGCCCGTTGCTGCCGAGATCATGCCCGGTCTTCCGCCCGCAATTGAAATCACGATGGCAATCGTAATCGAAGCGTATAATCCGACCATCGGATCGACACCCGCAATGATCGAGAAGGCAATGGCTTCCGGAATCAGCGCCAAGGCTACCGTAATACCTGCCAGCACATCTCCGCGAATGTTACCAAACCATTGTTGTTTTAAAGTATTCATATCTTCCTTTGCCGGTCCTCCTACGTATTTAAAATCAAATTTGTCTTATCGCCTGAACGGCAAGAGAACGGTTCGTCACTGACCAACTTACAACAGACAACATAAAACAGCGGCATACCCTCCCGCAAAAATCCGTCTATATAAGTTGAATTACATGTTGCATTGAACATGATCCGAATATGTTATCCGATATCATGTCTGAACATGTCTCATCCGTTCCAGTGTGCACCTCTTATTTCCACTACAGCATTCAGGTGTCTTGCTTTCGAGACGTTGTGAGCCAATCACAATTTCTCTAGGTTTTCCCCTCTCAGAAAAACCGGGTCCGTTAATGTACTGACCTATTATTATAGTCATAGGAAGCGATATGTACTAATACAATTGAACTGAAAAAACAGGAGCATATCTCGTATTATCTTAATCTTGCGTTATTTAACTCGGAAATACTCTGTTCTTAAACAAACTATTCTCATAAAAATTGGTTGCGACTCTATCCTTTAGCCCGACGGTTTTTGTTTAATAAATAGCTTACCAGATAAAACATAGCCAAGATTCCTGTAATTGCTAGACAAACAAACCTCTCCCTTTCACAAATAAAAATAACCCGCAAAGATCCTTTTTAAAAGTCTCTTTACGGGTCTTGTTACTAATCTAAAATCTCCCCGATTTAAATATAGAATATAGCAGGAAGGCCACCATCAGAATGGCTACCAGAAAACCAATCTCAATGACCGGAATATCCCATAGCATGGTGGACTGGTGACTGATCGAAGAACCGATAATCAACCCGACCATAATGATACAAAATGCCAGCAGTACAATACTGAAAGACAGCCGATTACTAATCTGGTCCAGCCTGCGCAGGAGTGTTTCCAATTCAGGTACGCTGACCTCCAACCGCAGCTTTCCTTTGCTGATGATTGATGAAATCTGTCTTAACTGTCCCGGAAGACCCATGACACTCTCGGCCATATCCGCCGCACTGCGGAACAGACGATTCTTGATCCTCCCAGGATTGAAACGTTCCTTGATCAGCTTTCGACCAAATGGCTCGGCCATGTCCACGATACTTAAGGAAGGATCGAGATGTTCGATGACACCTTCCATGGTGAGCAGCGATTTCCCTAGCAGAAGAATGTCGGCAGGCATCACGACCCGATGTCGCTGGGCCACACCGAACAGATCATTCAGTGCTTGACCCACGCTTATTTTGGAAAAGGGAATATCGTAGTATTTGCTGCGCAGCTTGTCCAGATCGCTATGAAGCCCTCGCAGATCCATATCATCCGGCATCATGCCCAGCTTCTCAATTGCCCGGATCATGCTGTCCGTATCTTTGCGCATCAATCCGATAATGAGCGAAGCCAGATGCTGCTTCATCTCATCACTCAGACTGCCCACCATGCCGAAATCGATAAAGGCCAGCCTGCCATCCTTCAACACCATCAGGTTGCCCGGATGTGGATCGGCATGAAAGAATCCATGAATGAAAATCTGATTCAACAATGAATCTACCAGTCGCTGAGCAATGTTATTGAGATCATGCCCACGTTTAATCAACTCGTCACGGTCATTCAGCTTGATGCCTTCGATGTACTCCATGGTGAGCACACGAGAGGAAGTTTGATCCCAGTAGATCACTGGTATTTTCACTTTGTTATCCTGCTGATATTGCTGTGCAATCTTCTCCGTATTACGGCCCTCGACTGTATAATCCAGCTCGGCCATTAGTGCCTGGGCGTACTCTTCTACCATTTGCGGGATCTGATATTGCTTCACCCAATCCCAGCGTTTCTCCGCCATCGCAGTCAATTCTCGTAAAATATCCAGATCGCGCTGAACAATACGCGATATGCCGGGCCGCTGGATTTTAATAGCTACGGCCTCACCGCTTCGAAGTTTGCCCAGATGCACCTGTCCAATACTAGCCGCAGCCACAGGGGTATCCTCGAACCGGGAAAAGATGTCCTCCAGCGGTGTATCCAATTCCTGTTCCAAAATACCCCGTGCCGTCTCCGAGGAAAACGGCGGGACCTGATCCTGCAGCTTCACCAATTCCCGGATCACAGACTCGGGCAACAAATCTGCCCTTGTGCTTGCCAGTTGCCCCAGCTTGACGAAAGCCGGCCCCAGCTCCTGCAGCACAAGTCGTATGCGTTCACTCAGCGTCTTGGTGGTGTGGGCTTCACGCGACATCCACCGCCGGGGTAAGGCCAGCAACTGGAACAAACCCAGCTCCTCGACCATATAACCGAAGCCATGACGCACCAGCGCCATGGCAATTTCCCGGTATCTGCCGACATGTTTGATTCGCACAGCCATCTACTCGATCTCGTTTCCTTTGAGAGGAGGAACTTCAAGTGGAGCTGGGGATACATCAGGTTGAAGCTGTGGTGTGTGACCCAGTTCTGCAAGCTTTTTCTCAAGGACGGCAACACGCTGTTCCAATCTGGTTACATCACTCTCGGATGGAACGCCCACTTCCTGAAGGACGCGCTTAACCTGTTCATGAATCATTCTTTTGAACTGGCCCTGTTCTTCATCGCCCCGTTCCATCAGGCGTTCGACCAACGCTTTGGATTCACCAGGCGCCAGTTCCCCACGCTTGACCAGATCATCCACGGTTTTCTCAATTTTCTCCTTGCTTACAACAGTAAGACCGAGCCCTAACGAGATTGCCTTTTTGAACAAATCGCTCATTCTTGTCATCCTCCTCTTCGTTGATCTCTATAGTATACCCTTAATTCATCCGCACACAAAAGAAACGGTCCCGCTATACGTAACGTGCAGCCCATTTTCCTGCCTGCAAAATCAACTGACGATAGGTTTCATGTGCAAACGAAGGTACATGATGTCCTGGCATAAGGTAAACAATGCGTCCAATGCCGTATCTATGCGCCCAAGCTGCGGGCTTTGGCCCTTCTTCGGATTGATACTCCAGCAGAACTTTCGTTTCGGCAAATGAACCAAACTCGAACTGATAAGGCTCTTCCTCCATCGTAAATCCCGATATGCCTTCCGTCACTGGATGACTCTCTGTCGTTACTGTGAACTCCAGTGGTGCATAAGGTGGATGATGCAGGAATTTGGCACCGATCATCTGTTTCAGCTCATAACGATTCTGGAGCGAAATCCCGTTATGTATGATGACCAGTCCACCTCCATTACTAACATAGGACAATAAGCCCGCTGTCTGCTGTGGAGAGACTTTCCCCTTCCAATCGTCCATGTAAGAGATACACACGTCAAATCCGGTTATATTTTCTTGCAGCAGCATGTTGCGATTCTCACTGCACTGCACAGTCATAGTATCGTGAAAAATCCGACTGATCTCCGCATCCACTCCTTGCAGCGGATGCCAGTCCGGATGAGTATAATCACCAAGTAACAACGCTTTTTTACGATGATCCATCAATAAAAACTCCTTTCAAATTACCTAGAACAGAATTACCAAGGAAGGGCTTCCCCCTTGTAATCTACATACGCGGGCTGATCTCCCATGAACTCCTTATGGCGATCAATGAGTGCTGTGATATGCTGAGCCGATTGATCTGGCGTAAGGTCTGCAGCGGTATTCAATTCCCCGCTCATATAACTCTGTACCCACCCGGGATGAATCAGCATCACTTGTCCACCCTCGTTCTTCAGACCATTATGCACAAGGCGAGCCTGCATGTTTAACGCTGATTTGGACATACAATAGGCAAACCATCCATCCCGGCTGCACTGCTCAATACTACCTGCCTCCGAAGAGATATCGACGATCAGCTTGTTTTCCCCTTGAAGCAGGAGGGGCAGCAGGGCATGAGTCACGCGCAATGTTCCCAAAGTATTGACGTTAAATACTTCTGCCATCTCCGCCATGTTTAACGGTCCGCGGATATGATCCGTAATACTTCCTAGTATAGCCGCATTATTAATAAGCATATCCAAATGCTCTGTATCCAGCTTCAGTGTTTCCGTGAACAAAGCTACGGACAGATCATCCGCAATGTCGAGTTCGATGGCGCGCAAATGTTTAGGATAGGCATCCGTCAGAAGACGAATCCCTTCGGACTTTTCCATGTCCAACCCTGCCGCATAAACGATATAACCTCTCTTCAGCATTTGTGCCGTCAGAGCCAGTCCCAGTCCACGTGCCGCCCCGGTAACACATACGGTTTTCATCATGCTGTCCCTCCCTCACAAGCTTAATCTGTCTTTAATTCATTCCACATTATTATCCAAAAACCTTTAATTATGAATGGGTACAACTAACTTCACGACCAAAGTCTCAGGTGAATTACCATGAATCAGAGTCGTTCAGCTTATAGAAAATATAAAAAAGTTCTGATCCATATATCAGACCAGAACCGGGAACCATTTGGCATCTTACATGCGTTTCATTTAACACTTCGATAGGAGTACAGGCGGCATCACATCTTATTGCATATGATGGGCCTTGTCCGCAGATTGGGCAGCGTAATAACGCCCCAGTTCTACGATTAGTGCCCCCATCTTCTCATCCTCCGGGACCACGAGTGCCTCAATACCTTCTTCACGCATCGCGTTTGCCGTAACCCTGCCCACCGAAGCAGGCACCACCCCTTGCCGGAAGGCTTCCTGCATGGCTTCGAGCTTGCCCTTTGACGCCGCATATTCAACCAAAAACCGCACTTGGGGTCCGCTTGTAAACGCGACAGCATCGACCTCATGCAGCAAAATTTCATTCAACAACTGTTCCAGCTCGCCCTCTTCGGGCGGAACGTGACGATATGGAAGCACCTGACGTACTTGAGCCCCTTGTTCCTCCAGCCACCCGACCAGCTTGGGCGCAGTTTCCCCGTGCAGTTGCAACATGACCTTCTGTCCCGCAAGTTCATGAGGCGCGAATTCACGAATCAGCCCGTCTGTACTGCCATCATCATCCCGCACCAGCGGGGTCAGTTTACGTTTTCGGAGTGCATTAACCGTTTTGTACCCTCTTGCAGCAATCAAGGATGCCGATAATACGTCCAGCAATTGATCAGCAATTTCCATATCCTCAGCCATATCAAAAATAGCATCCAATCCCATACCTGTGGTTAATACCGTCCAGTCTGGTGGATCGGATATCCAGGATACCAGACCATCCCGAATGTTACGATCGTCCAGAAAAACAGTTCCCTGTGCAGGCCGGACTAGTGGAATCCCGCCCAATTTCTCAACCAGCAAGGACATCTCTTTGGATTTTCGTGGTCCTGTCAATGCTACGCGTATACCTGCCAAATGTTGAGCCATCCATGTTCCCCCCGTTTATTCAGCCGAATGTCATCAGTCTGACTACAGTATACAGGGTACTTCTATGGAGGGAAACCGAGTTTCCCCTCTTTTCGGCGGTTCATCTATAACGATTTTTGATGGAATATATCAGGAAGGCTGTAGTTCTCCACCCTGATGTCCTTCCCGTTTCCCTTTGTCAGATTCATCTCGTTCCTGTGATGTTTTGTTTGATTTCTCCTCGTTGGAGTGCTGCTTCGGCTTTGTGCCATCCGTTGCCTTCCGGTCGTTCATCCCCTTTTTGCGGGGACGAAGGAATATGAAAATGATGATGGGTAACAGCACCTCGAACAGAATCCCAATCCAAGTCCATTCCCGTGTAAAGCGGAAGAGCTGAACGGCGTTTTTGCAAAACCAGAAGGCGCAGACAAACCCGATCAACGCAACCGGCCCTGTCATGACTTTTCCTGAGACCTTCGGAATCATTCGTTTCAGGCCCCAACATACAAAATACAGGTCAAATGCAATCTTTGTAATTAACGTAGGTAGCGTTACCGCTGCTAATGCAAGGTCAAACCGATCAAGGAAATCACTGATTTGCAGTTGTCTTGCAAGCTCATAGGAGGGATATACCAGTCTGGATGCGATGGGTACCCCCACCGCCAAGATAGTTTCGATGATAATCAGCATCATTAACAGGGCTGCGAACGTAATCCCTCCCATGACTGACTTGAATCGAAAATCACTGCCTTTAACTACAAATGGGATGGCAATCATCTCACCAAAAAAGGAAAATATGTACCAGCTTCCCTTGCCAACACCAGCAACATCGATGTCAAAATACGGCATGAGATTGTCCATGTTAATTTGCTTAATGAGCATAAATGGCAAAATTAATGAATTCAGCACAAACAATGTAACATACAGCTCGGACATTCCTATTAGGGATCCCAACCCTCCCCTCACGATAAAGACAGCCATGACCAAGAGGGTCAATACAATGATGGAAATCGGGGTCGTCTCCAGCAAGGTAATGCTTATATAGTCACCAATTAGCCGGATATCGCGGGCAAATATAAAGAGGAAAAACAGGATATACATTATACCTGTCATACGACCGAAAAAAGGGAATCGCTCCACCAGAGATTCAAACAGATCCTGATCGGGGAACCGTCGCTGAACACGGCTTAACATCCATAGGGATGCCACCATGACAAGAAACACAGGTATATAAGATAAGTAAGCGTGCTGTTCAGCATAAAAAATGGCTTGTGCATGGGGCTGCATCAACGTACCTGTAATGCTGAGCAGCATGATGAGCAGCACCAACTGACGATTGGTCACATTTTGATTCATGGAATACCTCCTTTCTGTCTGATCATTTATGCTTCAAAATTCGTTAGATAACCTTACGGTAACGGTAGCCAACGTTGAACCAATTGGGTAATCCATGTGGAGACAAAGACGGTTTTGCTCAAGGTGGTTACATAAAACCAAATTCCGGCGCTGACAGCGATCAGTCCGTAGGATAACCAGCGATTAATGGCCGCTGCCTGCTTCACATGTTTGAAGTCCATGATGATTACGGCAATAACCATACCCAAATAAGTGAAGAGCAGCGGCTTAATCATGGACAATATCCTCCTCTTGTAATCCAATCGGTTTATTGATAACCCCTACATTTTCAATAAGGATATGTGGCACTACGATTACCTTTACATCTGGATAAATATCATCCCAGCGATCCTTTATTTTTTTCCATTCCTGGGGGAGTTGCTGATGAATGGAACGGCCCAGACCCAAAATATCCGCAGGATATTGTTTTTGAATCAGTCTGACCCCTTCCTTAATGTCCTCTTCGATTTTCTTATGAAGGGCCTGAGTAAGGCTCTTCATTTCTTGGTCTCGCAAATCACCATAATTGGATTCGTTATCTACCAAGACACCCTTCGCATACAGCTCGATCGTCACCGTGACTTTTCCGTTTTCAACATGAGGATGCAATGAAGAGTTATTTTCGTTCAATTTGATGAAAATATCACCTTTTCCACGCGGAGCCTTGACCATCACTTCTGGTTCGTTGGCTTCACCCATTGCCAGTATAAGTGCACCAGCAGGTTCTTTTTCAATCATGCCTATCAGTTTGTCCTTCTTAAAGATGGCGATTCCATCCAACTTGATGTTCGTCTTGACGTCCTTCCAGTTGCCCGGTACATTGTCAGCAGTCGAAGCAACCGGAAGAAATGGATCTACTCCTTCGGAAAGAATCGCATCCGTGAATGTCTTGAGTGAACGCGGTTTGCGCATATTCAGAAAGCACAGTTCGCGTACCATTTCGGAAGGGAATTTTTCGATTGGCGCGTCAGTATCCAGCACTTTGTATGCATATCCTTTAGTCACAATGGGTAACGCTGAAAGCCGGTTAAGCGGATAACGTGTTAGTAAATCAAGCATGGGGGCCACACCATCTCGTGCGAGTTCCTCACCAATCAGCATGGTGCGCCGATGGGCATAATACAGTTCACGAGAGAGTGACTTTTGGCCTTCAACGGATGTTCCGCGCAAGGTTTTGGCTGTATTAGATAACATGAACCACGATTTATCCCCGCTTGTGCCTCCGCCGCCTCCTTCACTTCCAGAAGAACCAGATTGGCCTGGAAGAGCAATTTGAAGGCTGGACCTGTAATTGTCCTTTTCTTTGTCGATAGCAATCCCAATCACAAAAGCGATATCATTAATTTCCTTCCGGTCCCAGCATCCCGATATGAACATAGTACATAGGAGCAGTACGGCTATCGCACGTCGTTTACGGATGAGAACCATGCGCTTACCACCCTTCCTCTGCATCAGGAGAACCGTTAATCTTTTCATTCATCCGCTGCTGGTCACGATGAACCGTTGATGGACGATGGATCATCTTCCACCATGGTGTACGAATCACAATATCCTTGGTATCCGTCTTGCTATAGGGACTGAGACCTGACAGATAAGGCACCCCAAAAGAGGTCATTTGCGTTAGATGTACGGAGATCAACACCAGTCCGATTACAATGCCATACAAGCCAAGCGCACCAGCAAGCAGCATGATCGGGAAACGCAATAAACGTACCGTAATGGCAAAGTTAAAACGTGGGATCGTGAATGACGCAATCCCTGTCATGGATACGATAATAACCATGGGCGCGGACACGATTCCCGCCTGAACCGCTGCCTGTCCAATCACAAGTGCCCCCAGAATACTGACGGCCTGACCTACCGTTTTGGGTAACCTGACCCCCGCTTCTCGCAAAGCCTCGAATGACAGCTCCATAATGAGGGCTTCAACGAGTGCAGGGAATGGAATGGCTTCCCTTGCCCCGGCAATGCTCAGGATCAGAGTCGTGGGCAGCATGTCCTGATGGAACGTTGTAATCGCGATATAAAGCGCAGGTAGAAATAGCGCGATGGCAACAAACAGAAATCGAATCCATCGCACCAGATTACTGATGAAGAACCGTTCGTAATAATCCTCACTGGCCTGAAGCATCTGCCACATGGTAACTGGCGCAATAAGGGCAAACGGACTGCCATCTACAAAAATGGCAAACCGACCTTCCAACAGGTTGCCCGCCACCGTATCCGGACGTTCGGTATAATGCATCTGCGGAAAAGGAGAATATGGATGATCTTCAATAAGTTCCTCTATATATCCCGTTTCCAGAATGCCATCAATTTTAATTTTATTGAGTCGTTTTTTGACATCCTTAATCAGTTTGGGATCGGCAATATCGTCGATGTAGGTCAGTACTACATTGGTTTTGGTTTCGGTTCCAATTGTCATGCTTAACATCTTCAGTGCAGGAGTTTTCAGCTTAAAACGAAGCAAAGCCGTATTGACGCGCAATGTCTCGGTGAAGCCTTCGCGTGGTCCACGAATAACCGACTCGGTCTGGGGTTCCTCGACACCGCGCCGGACGCCGCCCTTGACGTTAAATAGCCAAGCCTGCTTACTTCCGTTGATCAACAGCAGCGCGGAGGATTCCAGCACCCCATCCGCTGCATCCGCCCAGGTATCTACTTTCTTCACCTGCGTCAGGGCGATACGTGTATCATCCAGAGGAGACGCAGGCTCATCCGTACGTTGCTCGACCAGACCACGAATTAAAGGCCGAAGCATATGATCCTGAATATCCGTCGAATTCACGATGCCTTCGATGTACACCAACAGACCTTCCACTTCAGGTGAAATCTTGACATTGCGGAAGATCACATCCGAGCAATCTGAGAAAATGTCTTCCAGTGCCAACATATGGCTTTCATGTGAAAGTCCTATCGGTTGCCTCAGAATAGGGGGAGACGGCAGCCCCAAGGGGATGTGTTTCTTCTTTTCTGAATCCTTGGAACCATCTTTCCCTGATGTTTTGTCTGCCATATGCCGCCCCTCCGTTCCTGTTTTTTTATACAAGGTAGCTTGTGCCAGATCATGCGGAATTATGTGGTCTTTTTTTTCGAATCTTGTTGAACACATTTCTCCTCGGAAAGTGAATTATTAAAGTACAGTAAGCAGTGAGCAATACTATTATGGCTGACCTAGTATGCAAAAAGAGCCCTTAAATAGGGCTCTTTATCTTTCCAGTTTTAAACTTCCGAATGAATTGCCGTCGGTTTCTCCAGCATCAGTTCCTTGTTACATACATCATCAAATTCCTTGCCATGGTCTATAATCAGACAGATGTGATCTGACAACTGATGTTGGATCAATTCCTTGATGCTATTTTTCCCTTCATGATCCATGTGAGAGACTGCTTCGTCAAAAAGCAAGACACTTGCCCCTTTCAATAAGGCTCTCGCAATAGCAATTCTTTGAATTTGCCCTCCCGATAAATTCTTTCCATTTTCTTCAATCATTTTGTTATTCTTCTCCGGGAACGACTCCATAATCCTGTCCAGCCCCGTAATTCGAAGCACTTTTTCATACTCCATTACTTCAATATGTTCTGCTCCATATTTTATATTGTTCTCGATTGTATTATTGAACAAATATATTTTTTGAGAAACTACAGCCACTTTTTTACGAAGAGAACGTCTATCAAGTGTACGGATAGACACACCATTGATCAGAATATCGCCGTTGTTCTCTTTGAGCTGATAAAGCCCCGTAACTAGCCTGAAAACGGTTGTTTTCCCGGAGCCATTCTCCCCTTTAATGAGAAGTTTATCCCCGGAACTAAGACTGAATTTAACGTTATTAATAACATGTTCTTGTTCCTCATTATACCGGAATGACACATTTCGAAATTCAACTTTGTGAATAGAGTCTACTTTGTTCTTATCATCATCATACTCACCGACCTGGTCCAAGAAAATATGCAATCTTTTCAGGCTGGCTAATGCTGGCTGTATCGTCAGAGCAGTTGTTGATATACTTTGAACAGGTGCATACATTTTAGGTAAGTAATTCATAAACACCATATATCCCCCGAGTGTCATCCCACTTGTAATTACATCTCTTCCCCCAAGGATAATTAAGAGTACAGAAGATAGTGTTCCTAACAGGACAATTAGTTCAATACCAACGGAGTAAAGAATAGATTGCTTAATACTTGTATTCACCAAATCCTTAGTAGCCGTATTGATTTTTTTCGTTTCCTTGTCTTCTACTGAAAGATGCTTAACCTCTTCGATTCCCTGGACTGACTGCTGAATCTTTTCATTAAGGATTGAACTCTTCTCTGCAGCGTCTAAAGAAATACGGTGTATGGATAACAGGTATCGGTTAGATATGAAGTAATATACCGGCATCAGCAGACACAGAATTAATGTTAATTTTATGTTGATGTTAATAAGGATAATGAACGTTGCAATCAATTCAAAAAAACTTAGTATGACTTTAAATGTGTTTGCTGAAATGAGGCCACCAATAGCATTAACTTCATTCAGTCTGGATGTCAAATACCCACTTGAATATAACCCAAAAAAGTCCATTGGTGAATTAAGCAGTTTCGAAGATATGTCTGTACGAAGATTCAGAAGAATATTTTGGCTAACATTAGTAAATACCACATTAGATAAATAGTTCAAAGTGCTTTTAACAATATAAATGACGGCTAGAATTAACCCCAAGCGGACGACATAACCAAAATCACTCTGTGAAATCCCCTTGTCAAATATATTTTTTATAAGCAAAGCTGGTATAACAGACAATGCCGAAAGAACAATGAGCAATGAAACAGCTATCATCAGCTTACCTTTAAATTGCTTCATATAGACAAAGAGAACTTTCATATAATCGCCCATCCCAGATACCTCACTTCAGTTCACAAGTTTTAACCCCTGTATTCAAACGCTCACAATAGTACATGCCGTTTAATTTTTCGGATTTAAAGCTATCTAAAGCTCTACAATCAAAACAAGATAAGTTTTTTGGACAATCTGAACAACCTTCAATTTGTGTTTTAGACATTTCCCAGAATGGTTTATGGGATTTGCGGAAAAATATTTCCCATAATAACTCAGAGCGTAAATCCCCCAACTTGAATTGTCTCATCATCATACATGGATAGACCTGTCCTTCGGAGGAAACAAATATTTGTCCATATAGACAGTTATTATATTTTTTTAAGTACGGTACTGACTGAATGTTGATTGGAAATTCTCTACTCAAGGGACTGTACATTTCCTGTAGATATTTCTGTGAATAAAAATCATTAGATGGATATATATATATTTTTTGCAAGTTTTCATTACTATTATTATTAATTCTATTTACAGACTCCTCATTTAATGAGCATACAATTACAGAAGTAGTATAGGGTATCTGTTCTTTTACGATAATCTCCATAGCCCGCTTAACCTTCCCATAGGCTTCTTCATCTCCGGTAACTCTTGTGTATACTTCCGCATCATCTCCAAACAACTGAAGTGCGAGTGAAACGTTATTCCGTTTGATAAAGTGAATCATATCCTGTTCAAGCATTGTAGCGTTTGTAAACAAAGTTATATTAATGCTGTGCATAGTCAGAAATGAGATTACTTTTTGTAGAAGTTCTTTCTCAACAAGAGGTTCTCCTCCTGAAATGAAACACTCCTTAATCCCTAGTTTAATAGCCTGTTTCAGTACATCCCTCCACTTATCAAAACTCATTTTCTGTTCATTCGGCCATTTTTTACAGCCACAAGATCTATACACAATAGTACTTTCGGTACAGAATTTACAGTTAAGGTTGCACTCCCCCGTTAATTCAATAACAATTCGATTCAAATGGAACGGTACCAATTTATCGTATTTCAATGTTGTTACTCGGGTTGTCTTTATTTCTTCCACAAATACTTTCCCTTCAAATATTGATCCCAAATTCTGTTCTAGTAAGTTATGAAGTATATGGTCTTCAGGTAAATCCAAATCGATTGCTCTATCACTTAATAATTCTTCGAATGCCATCATGTCGTTCCCTCTAAAATATGCTTTCTTTCCTGATATGAGATCCGTTAAAGTGTATTGATCCAGTTCCTTTACTATTATAATTTCCGGATTCAATTTAAAGTACATCGACTCACCACCTACTCTCTTATTTCCATGAACAGATTTGGATTAGTCTCCATGATTGAATAATAAGTAGACAAAGAATTTAGAATGCCCTCTCTAAATTTCCTGCAAAAATTTTCTTTAAGTTTAAAGCCATTACCATCTGTTTCCGTTGTAACATAGCACAGATTACATATGTTCTTCAGGTTGCAATTATTACATTCACTGAGGCTTTCAAAAAACTGGTTCATATATTTAGCCTGCATTGAGAAGTCCAATCCTGTATTGACATCTCCAACAGGATAATGCGGATTAATCTTTTCACACATGTGAAACTTCCCATCAGAGTCTACAGCAAGTTTATGAATACCTGGAATACAACCTCCTCGCATGAGATTATCGTTGTAGGCGAGATTCATCATCGGTTCAAATATAATACTTTTCAATATAGTTTTTGAAAAATTTGTTGCCTCAGATTCAAACCTTTCACACTTACTAGCTTCAATCAAGTCTCTAATGAATCGCTCTCTTTCTTTCAGATGACTCTGGTCTGACTGGGATACTCCATTATAGTACTCAGTATTTAAATCACTTACCCTATTAACTCTCTGAATGCGGATATCCATTTCTTTGTTTTTTTCAAAAAAATCGTCCAATTGTTTAAAATGAGTCAAATTGTCAAAAGTAACTAGAATCCCATAAGGAAGTGGTGTATCTCCTTTGTCTAAGTATTCTCTATACATTTTCTCTAATAAATTCAATTTTTTGAAGACCAAATCAAAGGTTCCCTTATTGTTAAGCGTAACTCTATTCCTATCATGATTTTCACGATCACCATCTAAACTAACTGATATTGAAAAATTATTCTCCAACATATAACGTATCTTGGACTCAGTTAGCAAGGAAGCGTTTGTTGTTAACGAGAAGCTAATATTCTTAAAAAATTCCGTATATTTATTTCGCACATATTCAACAGTTCCTTTCATTAATTCCCAATTTAACAGTGGTTCTCCTCCATAGAATCCGAGAGAAATACTTAGATTGGGGTTATTTTGAATACTCTTTAGATTTACATGCATAAAATAATCCACTGCTTTGAAGGCAGTAGAAGAGTCCATAAACTTATTTGAATAGCCTTTTGTAAAAAGGTAATGGTCAGAGTAGATACAATACTTACATCTTAAATTACAGGAATCTGTAACTATAAGACATAAGTGGGCAATTCCCTCTGTCTCCAGTTTGTTTTCAATGTATGCTTTGTCTATGTAAGGCATGTGAAAATCCGTTTGAAACAGATTGTACTTCTTTATTTTAGCCAGCAGGCTTTTGAGGTTATTATGAAGAAAGTACGAATTCTCCACTTGAGATCCACAATCCATTCTTTGCAGAAAATCTTGTTCTTTTTGTTGTAAAGGTATTACAATTCTCGTACTGTTATCAAAACAATAATGAGCACTCTCTGTTTTAAAAAGTAGCGGTTTAGATAGAAATGTAATCATCTATGCTCCTCCTTTAAGACAATCATGAAAAGGAACGCCGGGCCCACAACGTTCCTACGCCTCCATATTACATGCTAAAAAATCTTGCTTCCCCTGCAGCAAAGCCAAACACATCTGCAACCGGCGATACTAGGTCAGCAGCACAAGCTGCTGCACAGGTACCTACACACTTCACTTGACAAAATAATACAGCCACACTTAACACTCCTCTCATTTTATTTAATATAAGTAAATTTAATCAAAGAAATTGCAATTTCTGGTTATAATTTTACAACCAACCATTTACTTGAACTATGATTTTTTTTACATTTTATCAATTATAATCAATAGAATAAAAAAATGGCCCTAGTGGATTTAAGAGCCATTTTTTTGTTCATTATTTTAGTTAGTCGGCAAAATAATCTTCAGGGACATAGCGGATTTCAGAATCCGCATATATCGTCAATGTGTGGCTTTCTCCATCATACTGCACCCGGTCTCCCTGAACGTAATACCAGTGCTTCACCAAGGGCTGATCTTTGCGCTGTACAAAGCGAAACACGTTGAGCTCCTGTCTAAGCTCCATAATGCTATCTACCACTTGTTGTTCCAGACCCGTAACGGTAAAAACAAATCCGGTGCCTTCTCTTTGATAACGATAAGACATCGAATCTGTTTTGCTGTTCACCAGTCCTAGACCAGTCACTGCATGCTTAACCATGAACCATTCCTGCTGCGTCATAAAAGTACATCCTCCTTTGATCTTGGAGTTTCATTGCATTTCAGTAATCTAGGGCAGATCGATCAACATATAGAAAGCGTCCTCGCTTGCATCCAGATTCATGGATGTCGTCTGTTCCACACGAGCCGTATCTCCTTCATTTAGCTGATACTCTCCGTTCAAGCCAAGCTTGCCTTCAATAGCAAAAATGTACATGCGGCGATCTTCCGCCTGTTCATATGTTAATGTCTGGCCTGCAGCCAATCGGCCAAGATAGATGGTCATATCCTGTTGAATGGATGCGATACGCGCCCCACCTTCAGGGGATACCACAGGTACCAGTGCTCCCGCAAGCGCGTCTGGATCAAAAGAAGTTGTCTCATAAGAAGGCTCAAGCCCTTTCGTATGTGGCATGAACCAGAGCTGAAGTATACGCACTTCTTCAGAATCGGAGGCATTGTGTTCGGTATGGATCATGCCACTGCCTGCTGACATGCGCTGAATTCCACCAAATGATGTAACAGCCACATTGCCCAGGTTATCTTCATGACGCAGCTTCCCGTTCAGCACGATAGACACAATCTCCATATCACTATGCGGGTGTGCCCCGAAACCACGACCAGGAGCAATTATATCGTCGTTAGCTACCCGCATGGGTCCAAACGCAGTATTCTCCGGGTCCTGATATTCACCAAAGGAAAAGCTGTGATTGCCGCGCAGCCAGCCCCGGTCGAAGCTGGAGCGGGAATCGGATGGAATGACGTTAATCATAAAGGCATCCTCCTATATGTTCTCTTATTTTTTCTTAGTAGCATACTTATTCTCATTGTACCAAATCGATGGGCTAGTCGTCCAAAACAAAATCAAAAAGCCTTTTCCCGGTTCGAACGGTTCACACGAATAATTACGCGTATCCCGAACTAGCGAGAAAAGGCTTGTATGCAGGATATACCTGCTTGAACGAACTTGTTATCCATCCCTATTGGATGATAATAGATCTGTTATGCACTAACGTTCTGCCGAGCGTTCCCTTGTCTGGAGAAGAAATGATCCACCGCCAGAAAACGGCTGCCTGTAAAGAGTAGTGTCAATGAACCCGCCAGCAGCAGGTAATCGAACTCGGTACCACTCAAGAACGGCTGTCCCACTTTGGCAGTAAGCAGAACCCCGCCCATCACGACGATGAACAATGCAGCAAATACACGTGTTCCCAATCCCAGAATCATGGCTGCGCCACCCACCAGCTCAATGATTGCGACAACCGATGCGAGAAAACCAGGAATGCCGATACTTTCA
Organism: Paenibacillus sp. E222; assembly: GCF_013401555.1. NCBI lineage: Bacteria > Bacillati > Bacillota > Bacilli > Caryophanales > Paenibacillaceae > Paenibacillus > Paenibacillus sp. E222. The sequence goes on along the minus strand of NZ_CP058552.1, from coordinate 1,770,710 downwards.
AAGAATCCAACTGTACCGCTAATTCCACCTTGGAATTTGCTCCAACCATGTAATACAAAGATGAGACCAATCATAATCCTTGAGAAAAACAAACCAATCTCCACACTTCTATTCATATTCATCTTCCTCCTTGGAGTTTAAGTTCAACGTTACATTTCACCCAATTGACCAAACAAACAAGACAGACAGCAGCAGAATCACTGTGGCAGAAATAAATACCGCATAGCGGGGAAGCGTCAGCGCAACATCCTGTTCCGGGTCTAATAGACGGGAAATCCGCACATTCACCGAAGTATCGGCAAAAGATGATTGTATAGCTGTCTCTCTGATTCTCCAAGGTTCAGGGCAAGCCCGGATCAGTTTGAGCAGTGCACTACCGATGCCCGCAGCGTTCCCTGTACGTTCAATCGCTTCATTGTCAGCCAGAATTTCTCTAATGATACTGTATTGTTTTGAAGTATGCTTCAACACCGGAATATAAGGCATCATGACGGAAAATACCGACAGCAATGTCGTCTTGAGTGGATCACGATGCCACAGATGATGCACCTCATGGTACACAACCGCTCGTTCTTCTTCAGCATCCAGCATCGTGAGCAGCCCTGTGGAAAGCACTATACAGGGTTTCCACAAACCAATCGTAAATGCAACTGGAGACGGCTTGTCCACCACAATGAATCCAGGTTGTCTCAGATGACGGTACCTCGCCTCAAGTTTCCGAGACATGGCCCTATCTTCCATTGACCGAAGCTTCCGTACCGCTGCACGTGTCTTGATCATGCGATCAAACAGCAGCCAGCCTGTACCAGCAAACGTCAGGAGCACCAGTGCCATAAGAACATGCCCTATGGATAACCAGCCCAGCCTGCTCATCCAGTGATTACATAGCCAGAGCAAGTTAAACGGAATGTCCCAACCGAATATTTTGTACATCGCGTACATGAACATCTGCATGAACACGAATAACGGAATGCCAAACCCAACGGTAAACAACAGCTTCGAGCGGGCCTTCCACATGTCAATCGCTATCCTTTTTCCATTGCTTAATCTTCTGCTCCAGACGCTCAATCAACCCTGCATCTGCTTCATCCAGCGCATCCAGCATGTGATTCACAGCAAGTACCCCGAATTCATCCACCAGCTCATGTGACAATTCCTTGGATTGGTCGTTCATAAATTCCTCCCTGCTCTGCACCGGATGGTACAGTGACGTTCGGCCCTTCTGTGACTTGTGGAGCAGCTCCTTGTCCACGAGACGATTCATCACCGTCATGACTGTATTGAAATTAACGTCTTTATCTTTTTCTAGTGCGGTTTGCACTTCGCGAATGCTGCTGCCTGGGCGCGCCCATAAAATGTCCATGATCTTCGCCTCCAGCGGACCGAAAAACCGGTTCAGCCCACGCTCACCCACTTTAAAATTGTGTATTCTCATGTTCAGACACCCCTCACACTACCCATTGTAGTGCCAACAAACGAGAAGTCAACCTCTATGTCAGCTATTTATTGTAAATGATTTGTAAATATGTTTTCCATTTCAGAATATTATTTGGATGCACAAGGTCTGATTATAAGTAAAAAAATGCCTAAAGACCGGGAGGTCTGCTATTCTGCAGTCTCACCCGGCCTCATTCATAAATCGATTATTCATTTCTGAAATAATGATGAAATCAGTGCTTTATTTATTTACGATCCTGTGATGGCATAAATGCGGAGATGTCCACACCCAGTCCATGGGCCAAACGACCACCGAGCTGTCCGTCTGCCTGGAAGAAATGGCACAAGGCACGCAGCTGGGTCTGTTCCGGTACGGCCTTCAGGTCATTGATCAGGTTATCAAGCAAATGCTCCTGCTCAACCGCCGTGAATGAACGGAACAACTCCCCTGACTGCGTATAGTTATCGGTCTTCTCAATTTTCTCACGCGTAACATGACCCTGTAACGGAGCTTGACTGTCGCGATATTCAGGTGCTTCCTCCGGGCTGCTGCCCGAGCTGTTCGGTTCATAGTTTACCGGAGACGGGTCCTGATTCACATTCATGAATCCATCACGCTGATGATTGCGAACCGGAGCATAAGGGCAGTTCACCGGAATCTGCAAATAGTTCGGTCCAAGCCGGTGGCGCTGTGTATCCGGATAGGAGAACAGACGGCCTTGCAGCAATTTATCCTCAGAAGGCTCAATCCCAGGCACCAGAGCACTTGGTGAAAAAGCTGCCTGCTCCACTTCTGCGAAGAAGTTCTGTGGATTACGATTCAACGTCATGGTTCCAATCGTCTGGAATGGCAGTACATCTTCCGGCCAAGTCTTGGTTGGGTCGAGCGGATCGAAGGCGAAATCATCCATCTGCTCCGGCTTCAACAGTTGTACCTGCAGCTTCCACTGCGGGTATTGGCCGTTTTTGATATGCTCGTGCAAATCCCGGGTGGCATGGTTGAAATCCTGTCCTTGCACCTCAGCCGCCTCTTGACGCGAGAAGCCTCGTACGCCTTGAGCCGATTCCCACTTGTATTTCACATAATGGACTTGCCCCTGAGCATTAATCCATTTGAAGGCGTGTACGCCGAATCCATCCATTTCACGATAACTTGCTGGTGTGCCGAGATCGGAGAACAACCAGGTCATCATATGAGTCGACTCGGGAGATAGTGTCATGAAGTCCCAGTAGCGTGCAGGGTCCTGGATATTCGTATCCGGCGCAGGCTTCAGGGAATGAACCATATCCGGGAACTTTATGGCATCACGGATGAAAAAGACGGGTAAGTGGTTCCCCACAATATCATAGTTCCCTTCCCGGGTGTAGAACTTCACGGCAAATCCACGTGGATCACGTGCTGTCTCCGGTGAACCTGTACCGTGAATGACGGTCGAGAACCGCACCAGTACATCCGTCTCAGTGCCTGGTTCTTGCAAGAAGTCCGCTGTTGTATAAGCCTTCATGCTCTTCTCCAGTGTAAACACGCCATGTGCACCGGCGCCTCTCGCATGAACGACCCGTTCCGGAATACGCTCACGGTCAAAGTGTGCGATCTTCTCAAGCAGATGATAATCCTCAAGTAATGTGGGGCCTCTTCTTCCTGCGGTACGGGAGTTTTGGTTGTCACCTACGGGTGCGCCCTGATTGGTTGTCAAGCGTTCTGTCATATCTTTATCCTCCTTATGTTGGTCTCATGCCTGCTGTATATACTCTATTAAAATCATATTCACCATCGGTTTAAATATACATTTAGACTTGATCTAACTGTTAAATTGATTCTAACATGTCCCACTTGCCTCTTGCATGAGGTTCGTATGAGATTAAGATGAGTTTCTTGCCCGTTTCATGAATGAAACATGAACATCAGCTTGGAGAAAAATGAGCGTTGATCCATTCCGAATGGTTTGATCTACTCTATCTATTGGATATACCCGCATAGGAGTGACATGAACAGCATCATGTGTGCACAAAAAAAAGCGGACTAATCCGCCAGGCGGTAGCCCACTCCTCTTACCGTTACGATATATTGAGGCGAAGCCGCGTTATCGCCAAGTTTTTTGCGCAAGCTTTTGATATGAACATCCACCACATTGCTTCCACCCGTAAAATCAGTCTCCCAAATATCGCTGAGCATCTCCTCACGGGAAATCACTGCACCTTTGGCATCAATCAGCTTCAGCAGCAGATCATACTCTGTCTTGGTCAGGTGAATGCGGTCATTATTCCGGTGCACGCTCATCCGCTCACGATCCAGCCATAAATCCTTGAACCCGATGCGTTGGCCTTCCTGTGGAAGAAATCCGCGTTTCGGTGCTGCAGGGCTATTACCGATCATGCGTTGCACACGATACAACGCTTCCTGCGGACGTGCCGGCCAGACCAGTAATTCCTCCTGAAGCATCGGGCCACTGGCACTGCCAATCATCTTCTCCCCCACCAGATACAGACAGGGTGTTGCATGTTCCGCTTCACGATTCAAACGGCTGCTGATGCCCGCAAAAGCATCAATCGTTCCAGCAACAGACAGGTCATAGATCAACAGATCAAATACAAGCCGTTCATGCAAATCAGGCTCCCAGCGGTGGAACACCAGCACATCGAAGCAGCTATCCGTAAGTGCCTTAACCAGCTCATGTACTTGGCCGGGCATCGGACTGATCAGAATGACCCGTCTTGTAACCGGGCAATTATCCACAAGAGGAGTTGGATCTGTCAGGGCAGGCTTGACCCGGAGCGGCAAACGACGACCGGACAGGTTGATTTTTACTTGACCCGTTTGTTTCTGCATTCCGCGCAGACACCTCCAAAGACCACATGAGCGTGATCAATCGCATATCCGGTTTCCTCCGCGACTTGCTTCATCCATTGCGGAGGAACTTCCGTCATGACTTCATCCACCTTGCCGCATACTTCACACATAATATGTTGATGTTCGTCCATGCGGGCGTCATAACGACTGGCTGTCTCGCCCAACTTGAGCTCTCGAATCAATTCTTTATCTGTCAAATATCGGAGCGAATTATATACTGTACCATAAGCCAAATTATAACCTTGCTCCACCAGACGGTTCATCACTTCTGCTGCCGTTGGATGGTCTTCCGAATGACGGACTACATCATAAACAGCTTGACGCTGTATCGTCAGATTTAGAGTTCTCACCAGCAATTCTCCTTTATTTACCCATTCAATAGTATATAAGATGACACAGCAATCTGCTGATTGCTATGATTCCCGGAAATATCAAAATCAATTTTGATTTAGATTAAGTATAAATCTCATTGTATAATGAAGTCAATATCCGACTATTTTATTCATGAATAGCGATAACCAAGGCTCTTCTCCGTATCCACCTCTCCCATTTGGGATAATATGGTTCGCTACTAGACTGCTTTTCAGCTAAAATATAGTAATGTGCGCTAAAGGGGGGATGCTGGTTGCTAAGCACGTTTTTTGTCAATCTCTGTGTTATGATCACGTTCATGTATGTGTCCGGAATCGTAGCCAAATTCTATCGTATCCGTGTTCCCTTTCCCTCAATGCGTATTCAGATGATTGGTGGTCTGCTGTTCGGGATCTATGGAACTGTACTGATGAACTATTCCTTTCCTTTGAATGAAACGACCATTGTGGATTTGCGTCATTTGGCTATCGTCACAGCAGCCGTATATTTAGGAGGACTGGCTTCTGTCATCTCGGGGCTCGTCATTTCCATCCTGCGTATTGTCATGTTTGGAATGTCCTCTGCTGCCATCGATGCAGCATTTGTCATGACAATCATCGGATTGTCCGGTGTATATTTTGCCTATGCTCCCTGGTCCCGATTAACCAAGATTATTACCATGAACCTGCTGGGTATGACGCTGATCTTTGTGATCCTGATGCTGAATACAACCAGCATGAACTCATTAATGAAAGTATATCCGTTACAGATGACCATTTCTTTTGTCGGTGGAATCTTTATCTATTTCATCGCAGAATTCATTAATAAATCCAATGAGATGTTGTTCCTGCTTGAACGAAAAGCAACCACAGACCATCTTACCAACCTCAGTAATCGCAGGCAATTTGAGAAATCACTTGAGCTTGAACTGGAACGGGCACGTGAGTACAAGCAAAAACTATCGCTATTGGTCATCGACATTGACCGGTTCAAAAAAGTAAATGATACCTTCGGCCATACTTCAGGTGATGCGGTCCTGAAACAGCTCGGACAATTGCTCATTGAGCATTCCCGTTCGGCGGATATCGTCTCTCGAAACGGAGGCGAGGAATTCGCTATACTATTGCTCGATTGTGGTCATCATCAGGCCTTGGCCATTGCCGAGTCAATCAGACAATCGGTTGAGAAATACCATTTCGCTCTGCCTGATGGCAATACAATCCGGCTGACCATCTCGATCGGAGTCGCTGTTTTTCCAGATCACTGTGACGACCGGGATGATAACGATTTCTTTGAACAGGCAGACCGTGCATTATATGAAGCCAAGAATACAGGCCGAAACCGGGTATGTGCCATTCCGCTGCGTTCCAGGTCACTCCCCGGCCGCCAAAGCCCATTCTAATCTCAAACCCAAAAAGGGATGTCCCCGCAGCCTGTTCGGCTTGCCAGGACATCCCTTTCTTCTCTCACCCATTTTGCAATCATTCAACTCAACTCGCTTACGGGTACAAAAGCCACCTGTGCGGCCGAGTTTGACTGAGTTTGCTTAAGCTAAGATTTGTTCGATTTCTTCAACGATGGCAGCATCCAGCTTCACGCCGGAAGCGGCTGCGTTCTCTTTCACCTGTTCAGGGCGGCTTGCCCCTACAAGCGCACTCGAGACGTTATTCTGGCGCAGAATCCACGCCAGAGCCAATTGACCGACCTTCAGGTCCAGCTTGTCCGCCACTTCAATCAACTGGCGAACCTTGCCGATCCGATCAGCGTTAATTTTCCCTTCATCCCAGCCAAGCTTCGCTGCGCGGCTGTTCTCAGGAATATCGGACACCGAAGTGTATTTCCCGGTCAACAAGCCTTGCGCCAGCGGGGAGTAGACGACTTGTCCAATACCTTTACGCTCACCCAGCGGAATGATTTCACTTTCAATGTAACGGTCAAACATGTTGTATACCGGCTGGTTCACCACGATATGATCCAGCAGCAGGCGATCAGCGGTACCCAACGCAGCTTCCATCTGTGCCGCGGTCCACTGACTAACACCTACGTAGAGCACCTTGCCTTGACGCACCAGATCGTCCAGTGCTCGCAGTGTCTCTTCAATCGGTGTTTCGGTATGATAGCGATGGCAATAATATATGTCTACATAATCAACACCCAGCCGTTGCAAGCTGGCTTCGCATTGTTCCTTAATATGTTTACGGGATAACCCTTGGTCATTTGGACCGTCACCCATTTTGCCAAAAACCTTGGTTGCTAGCACATATGAATCGCGGGAATACGCTTTCAACGTCTGCCCCAGCAGTTCCTCTGCTGCACCCCGCTCGTACACATTGGCTGTATCGAAAAAGTTGATACCTTCATCGAATGCGGCTTCAATTGATTTCACCGCGTTTTCACGTTCCACATATCCTCCGTATGTCAGCCAGCTACCCAGGCTGATCTCGCTTACTTTCAGTCCGCTTCCACCCAATCTACGGTATTCCATTGAATGCACATCCTCCTCTAAACTGATTAATGATGAAGTTCCCTTTCTATTGTATCGTATTCGGCTCGGATTAAAAGGGCTTTGGTGAAGAATTTGGCAAATAGATAAGGTTGCATATGAAAAGCTCCGCTGCATGAGCGGAGCCACGATGCACATTAAATATTACCTAGTCACCACATTCTAATGAATGCACGCTAGTTTGACTTAGTTAGCTGTTACGATAAATTGTTCCCATGCTCCGCCCACGGCGTTACGATTGGCGTACAGCACGCCCCCGTTATTCAGATCTGCACTGACATATTTACCGTTCGCCACGGATTTAAAGGCAACCAGTCCCCCGCCCAGCTCTTCACGGGTAAACTTCTCCCATGTAGATGGATACGTGGCTGAGGCAATCAAGCGCCCGCCATTATTCAAATCAGCTTGCACATATTTGATATTGCTCATCGACAGCAAAGATACCGTTCCATCTGAATTCTGGATGATTTTGAATCGTTCCCAATGTCCGGCAGTGTCCCGATTGGCTACCAGAGCATCTGCACCGCCATTCTCTGCGCTGACAAAAGTGCCATTGGCGTTGGCTTTCAGACTGGACCATGTCTCTGTGAAGGGAGCCGTTCCCGTATGCTTCTTGACCACATTCTGGAACGAGGTATTAGAGGCAAAGTTCGCCGTTGTGAACTTGCTCCATTTGGAAGCAATCGTTGCCGCGCTGTCCGTATTCAGGTTAGGTGCCGGATTGTTGTTATTATTGTAATAGCCCCAGGTTCCGCCCCCTTTAACCTTATAACTCCAGTTCGTCCATGAAGCATTCAGTGCATTCAGACCAGACAGCCACTTCTCGGTCAGATCATCCTGACCAAACGAGAACTCGCCCGCTAACACCGGAACGTTCCAATTCTTCTGATAGGACGCCATATCCTTCAGCCAGCGATCCATCTCCGAATTGGTCAGATCCCAATTGTTATAATCCGTGAATTGATAATGATGCGTCTGATACATCACATTCGTCCAGCCATAAGTTGTTGGTGGTGAAGCTGCCCACCAGTCGAAGAATGCCGCGATGATGATCATGTGATCGGCATCCTTGGCACGGACGGCTTTGTACATCCGGTCATAGAAATCCATTTTTTGTTTGATTTGAGCTGCATTTTCACCTGTTCCCATCGTTACGAGAGGTTCATTGAGCAGGTCGTACGCGGCAACGGTTGGATTGCCTTTGTAACGTGTCGCCATCCGTTCCCAGATCTGAATCGTCCAGTTCTGGTATGTAGAGTTGGTCCACAGTTGGTTAGAATTCTCCTGACCGCAGGAATGCCATGGACAGGCTGCTCCCGGTGCACCGTGCAGATCGAGAATGACATACAGGTTCCGTTTGCCCGCTTCATCAATCAGCCAATCCAGCTTGCGGAACGTAACCGAATCAGGCTTCATGACACCGCTGGTGTTCATAAAATCCTCCCAATAGATCGGCACACGCACAACGTTCATGCCCCAGCTCTTGATGTTATCCAGATCACCAGCCTGAATCCAGTTGTCCTGATATCCATTGATCAGGCTCTGTGCACCCGATTCTCCAAAACGATTCGTCAACGTGCGACGCAGCGTGTATTCATCTACCGCGCCGGATGGCGTCATCCATTCTTCCTGCAGCAGCCACCCACCCAAATTTGTTCCACGCAGGTTTACCACGCTGCCTGTACCCGAATTATTACGGACAACTGTCCCGTTAGCCTTCAGGAAATCCCCTGGTCCAAAAGCCGCACTTGCCTTCGGTGAACCTACGGCCGAAACCAGCAGTCCAAGCAGCAGACAGCTGCACAATAGCATGATGGTGCTCTTCTTCAACATGTTGACGCCTCCCTTAAATGGTCATATTTTGAGGTATGACTGAACCAGGATGCAGCACTCACGACGAGTAACGTAATGCTATAGAAACAGCGGGTACGAGCGGTACGATCCAAAGATGACCCCGCTATTTATCACAACCAAGGGATAGTGAAATCGATTACATTTTGTTGAACGTTAAACCCTTTATTCCTGCACTATCCCAATTATTGTTTCAATCGGTTATAACTTGTAATCGTTTTCAATTGGAATTATAATGAATTTGAATTAATTGTCAATCACTTATTTGGAGTTGTGAAGAATATGGATGTCAAAATCATTGATGTAGCTGCCATTGCAGGTGTGTCCCCGGCAACCGTATCGCGGGTCATTAATCAGCACAGCAAAGTTAGCACCAAAACCAAAGATAAGGTGATGCGCGCCATCGAGCAATTGGGATATCACCCCAACGCAGCAGCCAAAAACCTTCGTTCACAGAGAACCATGACGATTGGCGTCATCGTTCCGGACATCAACAACTCCTATTATGCCGAAATTATCAAAGGCATTGAGAATATCGCCTACGCCCGACACTACAAGGTCATTATATGTGATGCCCATAACCAGAAAGAGCGAGAAGTTGATTATCTTAATTTACTGCTGGATCGGACCATAGACGGTGTTATCATTATCACGCCCATGCTGGCGGATGAGGAATTATTCCAGCTTGCAGATAAAGGCTATCGCATTGGCATCGTTGGCAAATACATCGAACATGATCAGATCCCGTGTATATATACGGACAACGTGAAATTCTCCCAGGAAGTTGTTCAGCATCTCGTTGAGGCCGGACATCGAAATATCGTTTTCTTAAACGGTTATCCTGAAGCGATCGACAGCTATGAACGACTTGAAGGTTATTTGAAGGCCCTGCGCAATCACCAGATTCCGTTCCGTCCCGAATTGATCGAGAATGGGAACTTTAATGAGGAAGGCGGGTACGAGGCTATCAAAAGACTGTTTAACAAAGGCCTGTCCTTCACCGCTGTATATGCGGCTAATGATGAAATGGCTCTAGGCGTTTACAAGGCATGTACGGAATACGGAATACGCATTCCCGAGCAATTGGCTATCGTAGGTGTGGACAACAATCGAATCAGCAAATACATCCATCCTACGCTAAGTTCGGTGAACCAGCCCAAGTATACGATGGGAGCCATTCTTATGGAGAAGATGATTGACACGATGAATACGAATGAATTTCAGGACAAACGTGTCTTTAAAGTCGACTCAGAGCTGCTTGTTCGAGGGTCCTCGTCCTTCAAAATAACAACATAAAGCGCACCCGTGAAAGGTGCGCCTAATTTAAACTATGTTCTCATGTTTTTAATGCACAATGATGCTTAATGCATTTAACAAATCAGCCTGCTTCACCGGCTTGGTCAGGACCGCATCGAAGACTTCCGCTTCATGCGAATCGATATGCATGCCATACGGAATCAGAACAATAACTGGTGAATCTGTAACCAGGCGTTTCAGCTTGTGTACAAAATCCACAGCGCCGCCCTCCAGCAGTCCCATATCCACAACAGCCACGTCCGGTTTAAAGCCCCCCTGAATCCAGTCGTACGCCTCGGTTGTAACCGAGGTCATGTGCACATCCATCTCCCATCTGCGCATCAGGGATGAGGCCCCTTGCAGAATGTCAGGATCCTTGGCAAGCAGCACCTTTTTGCCCTTCAGTCGATGCTGAATATTGGCAAGCTGAGGCAGTTCCCAATGTCTGCGGAGCGGCAGTCTAATTTCGAATTCTGTCTCCTTGTCGCCCATACCATGTACCTGAATACGCCCATTCATAAGGATGGCAAGATTCTGGCTGACCGCCAAACCGAGATTGGTCCCTACCAGCTTCTGTGTACTTATATTTCCGTCCAAACTGTTAAATGATCTAAGCTTTTTGTCCGAAGACAACATGCGGCCAGTGTACTTCACATGGAGTAGAAGCGTACCCGCCTCTTCTGTATCTCCACCAGCTACGGTTGCCGTAACCAATACGGAGCCTGTCCGTGTTGAATCTAGGGCATACTGCATGACATGGGCCAATAGTTGTCCGATCTTTATTTCATCCCCGACGAAAACCTGAGATACGTTCAGATCAAGGTTCAAACCCAGCTCAATGTTCTTGCTCAGCGCCAGTCCCGCGTAGAGATAAACGGTATTTTCAATCGTGGCGACCAGATCGAATGGATCATCATGCACAACCGTTTGGCCTGCGTCATTGACGTTAAAACTCATCATGTTATTGAGCAGGGAGAGCAGAATGTTCCCGCTGGTTTCGATCATATTCACATATTCTATCTGCTCGTCCGACATATCCGGTGTACGCATCAGATCCGTTAATCCCAGAATGCCGTTCAGCGGGTTACGAATTTCGTGGCTCATCAGCGACAGCATCTGTGTCTTGGTCAACGCCTCAGACTCCGCACGTTCCTTCTCTGCCTGCAATTGCTCTTGCAGTTGCTCCGAATGACTCAGCTTCTGTTCCTGAACTTGCAGCGTATCTTCCAGATCCACGACATACCCGAGAAAAACGGCCATGGCTTGCAGTGTTTTCATATCCGTTTCACTAATCACATAATCGGGATCATCCATGAGGCAGATCGTGCCGAACGTTTCCCCTGACCTCCGCATAATAGGAATCCCCACAAAGTAACGATTGCCCAGTCCGCTTGTTACGTCCATGGTTTTCGTAAGAGGATGTTCACATGTATCCGTAATGATCAGACTGCTGCCCTTATCTCTTAAGACCAGGCTGCAGTATGACGCTTCAAATGGAAGTTTACTACCTTTGGCGACCAACTCTTCCTCGCGGTTAAAAGCTTCCATAATAACATTGGTCACTCCATCGTTCGTGGCAACAAAAATGGTGTTCACTTTTAAGATGCCGCTTAATACGTCTACAATATGGGACGCGGCTTCCTGTATATTTTCATAGAAGCCCCTTGTAACACCTACCGTTCCCATGATTCACCCCTCTTGTCTTAGCTGCATTTTCAATTCATAGTGCACTGTATGATTCAATCCATTAACGAGGGTTCAAAAGTTGCGAAAAAGTGGTCACAACCTATACATATATAAAGTTTTCTATCTACTTCTAAGCATCGTCAACTGTAATTACACGGTAAATAGAAATTATACGCTTACCCTCCAGCTTTGAAAACCTCTATCATTCTGAGCGATGAATCATGACGAACGATCAGCCACTCACATGTGATCATTATCACACCAAAATAACAATATATAGTTTATAAATGGATAAAGAAACTCTACATGTAGTGTTCAATGAATGGACATTATCCCATACATTTCAATTTTATTATTTTAGGAGGAACTGACATGAACATGCTTGAGTATGCCTCTCCACCGGCATCCGACCTGCTATCTGACCTGGGAAGACGAATTATAGGTGCTGAGGACGCCGATACGCTAAGGGAGAATGCCAATCTGAACGGAGACTCGTTCAGCGGCAAGATGAGCAGGCTCGGTTCGGAGACCGCCAAGTGGCATGCTCTGCGTCATGTACTGCCTAAGGAACTCGCGCTAGCTGTAGAGAACGGGGATCTGTATGTACACGATCTGGATCAGTATGCTCTTGGAACGACTAACTGTATCTTTATTCCGTTTGATCGGCTGCTGGCCTCCGGATTCAATACCGGCAACGGTTCGGTTCGTACCCCACAGACGATCATGTCTGCCATGGCACTGGTCGCCATTATTTTTCAATCCCAGCAGAACAGCCAGTACGGCGGTGTATCCGCCAATAAAATCGATTGGGATCTCGCACCTTATGTGAAGCGTTCGTTCCGTAAGCATTACCGGAAGGGGCAACGTCTGTTTGGAGAGAATGACCGAATTGAGGATGAGCAGCTGCATCTGGATAGTGATGAAGCGAAGAAGAAGTGTGCACGAGCCTTTGCCTTTGCCTGTGAAGAAACGGAACTGGAGACCGGGCAAGCTGCGGAGTCCCTGATCCATAACCTGAACACCATGAGCAGTCGTGCTGGCGGACAGATTCCGTTCACTTCGCTGAACTACGGACTCTGTACTTCAGCCGAAGGTCGACTCGTATCCCGGTCGTTGCTGGAAGCGACCATTCGTGGACTTGGTAACGGGGAAACACCCGTGTTCCCTCAGCATATTTTCCAATGCAAGCAAGGAATTAACCAATCGGAGGGAGATCCGAATTACGATCTGTTCCGGCTTGCTGTGACCTGCTCCTCACGGCGCATGTATCCGAACTTTGTCAATGTGGATGCTTCCTTCAACCTGCCCTATTATCAACCGGAAGATCCCGATACGATCATTGCGACGATGGGATGCCGGACACGCACACTGGCTGATCGCTTCGGACGCAATCGTCAGAGCGGCAAAGGCAATCTGTCCTTTAACACTATCAATCTGGTCAAGCTCGGCATTCGATATGGAATCTGCCAGGGCGCAAGAGCCATCGCTGACCGGGCTGGCTTCTATACGGCGCTGGAATCCGTCATGCACAATGCTACGGATGGACTGCTGCACAGGTATCGAATTCAGACGAACCAGCCTGCCAAAGCATCGGACTTCATGATGCGGGAAGGGGTATGGGAAGGCGGTGAACACTTGGCTCCGAATGAACCGGTAGCCGATCTGTTGAAGCATGGTACGTTATCCCTTGGTTTTATCGGGCTTGCGGAATGTATGACCGCTCTATATGGCCGTCACCATGGACAAGACCTGCATGTACATCGAGAAGCCTTGAATATCATTCGTACGATGCGAGAGTTCTGTGACCGGATGAGTGAGCAGCATAACCTGAATATCACCTTGTTCGCTACGCCCGCTGAGGGTCTATCCGGCAAATTCACCAAGATCGATCGTGAGCGATATGGCGTCATTGCGGGGGTCAACGACCGGGAATACTACACCAATTCATTTCACATTCCGGTCTATCATACGCTTCCTGCCTATCGCAAGATTGAGCTGGAAGCTCCCTTCCACTCACTATGTAATGCCGGAGCGATCTCATATGTCGAACTCGACGGGAATGTAAGGGCCAATACCTCCGCTTTCCAACGAATCGTGCAATTCGCGCTGGCCCAGGACATCGGGTATTTCTCCATTAATCATCCGATTGACCGCTGTCCGTCCTGTGGCTATGAGGGCGTTATTGGAGATGTATGTCCCGGATGTGAGGCTCATGAAAACCATGTACATTTCCAGCGGCTGCGCCGGGTGACGGGATATCTGACCGGTGACTATAAAGTGCGCTTCAATGCGGCGAAGCAAGCCGAAGTGAGAGACCGGGTGAAACATCAATGAATCTGTATGGTTACATCCCGGAATCGGTGAATGAGGGGCCTGGCCTGCGTGCCGTGTTGTTCATCAGCGGATGCCGCCATGCCTGTCCGGGCTGTTTCAGCCCCGGCTCATGGAGCTTCCGTGCAGGGGAACCATTTACGGAGAAGCAGCAGCAGCAGATTTTGCATGAAGTGTCTTCGCATCCCTTGCTGGAAGGGGTTACGTTATGCGGAGGTGATCCTTTTTTCTCTGCCGCAGCATGTGCCTCCTGGGTTCGGCAGCTTCGGGCTGCTCGGCCTGATCTGACCGTATGGGCCTACACGGGGTTTGTGTATGAGGAGCTGATAACAGACCCGTCACGGACGGAGTTATCCCGGCTATGCGACGTCATTATCGATGGACCTTATATTGCAGCTGAGCGTGATGTATCACTTCCTTTTCGCGGCAGTCGTAATCAGCGCATCATCGATGTTGGGGCAACAACGGCTCGCCAGACCATCGTTACTGTGCAGTTAGATGCATGGTAACGATTTTTTTATTTGAGGGGAATCAAGCACAGCGTGGGAGATGATTTGCTTCATTTTAAGAATGCCAAATCTACCAATATATCTAGGATTCATAGAGTATTATTTTATTTCCGATCGGATTAATGATATATGTTGCAAGCCCTTAGGTTATCGTCTATGATTGGTAGCATAAGAGCAAGTATACGACGATTGCAGCATGATACAAACTATCATCTATGCTTGGTCACCAATTTCATAGCCGGAGATGTGTACGCACATTTCTGCACACGGAAACAGGTGCCGACCGCGCTGCATGCGTGGTCAGGCTTAAAAGGGAAGCACGGTGCAAATCCGTCGCGGTCCCGCCACTGTATACGGGGAGTCTATGCATATAATCCACTGGGGTAAACACCGGGAAGGAATGCATATGGCCATGATCCGCAAGCCAGGAGACCTGCCTGTTTCGACAGCATCGCATGACCTACGGAAGATAGGGAGGTGTTAGAGCAGCCGCTACAACGACTTATAGCAGGTGTTCTTTCCCATTCTATCTTTGTGCACAGTCGTCATTCATGATGCCTGTTTCTCGGGGGTATGGAATCGGAAGGAATGCCTTTTTTTGATGCTTTCAAATGAAACACAACACAATAGCTTCAACCGGATGATCATCATTATTAATGAGGAGGAATTTTACATGTCGCAATCACAGCAACAACAGCCACAAGTACGGACAGGCAACCTCGGTTACCCCCGCATCGGTGCGGGACGCGAATGGAAAAAAGCACTGGAGTCCTTCTGGGCTGGCCGAATCGATGAATCCACGCTTCATCAGGAGCTGACCTCGCTTCGGTTGCAGGATCTGAAGAAACAGCAGGCACAGCAGCTCGATCTGATTCCTGTGGGCGACTTCTCCTATTATGATCATATGCTTGACGTATCCGCGATGTTTGGCGTCGTTCCTGAGCGCTTTAACCATGCAGGCGGACCGGTATCCGTATCTACCTACTACGCCATGGCCCGGGGTAATGATGAGGCAACCGCCTGTGAGATGACCAAGTGGCTGAACACCAACTATCACTACATCGTACCTGAGATTCATAATGATACTGCATTTGCATTGCTTGAAAATAAACCCCTTGCCGCCTATCGCGAAGCGAAGCAGGAGCTTGGGCTGGAAGGTAAACCGGTTGTGGTCGGTCCGTACTCGTATGTACGGTTCGCCAAAGGCTATGACGCGGAACGCTTTGCAGAGATCGTCACACGTCTCGTTCCAGTGTACGCCCAGCTTCTGTCTGAGCTTCAGGCAGAAGGCGTACAGTGGGTACAGATCGACGAGCCTGCTCTGACGCTGGCTGTCTCTTCCGAAGATGAAGCCTTGCTGCAACAGGTGTATGCTGCCTTGGCACAAGCTGCACCGGAGTTGAAGCTGCTGCTTCAAACGTATTTCGAATCGGTGGAAGCTTATCCGGTCGTGACAGCTCTGCCTGTTGCCGGAATCGGCCTGGACCTGGTCCACGGCTATGAAGGCAACTTCACCAGCCTGCGGGAGCATGGCTTCCCGCAGGATAAATGGTTGGGCGCCGGTGTCATCGACGGGCGCAACATCTGGCGCGCCGATCTCGCAGAGACGGCGAAGCTGCTGGAGCAGGTAGCTGAATTCGCAGCCGAAGGCAAGCTGATCATTCAGCCTTCCTGCAGCCTGTTGCATGTACCGGTTACTGCCGCTCAAGAGAGCGCGCTTGATCCGGTACTGCGCAATGCCCTGGCATTTGCCGACGAGAAGCTGGAGGAAATAGCGACGCTCGGCACGTTGTTGTCCGGCGGTGCAAAGCAGGCGGACCAAGCAGCGGCTTTGGCTGAAGCCCGCCGCCGCGCCCAGGCAAGCACCGAAGCGGTGCGCCTGCTGAGCGAGTCCGAATCACGGACACGCCTAAGTGGTGCGCCTGCAGGGGTGCATGCTGATGAGCAGCTGCTCCGAAACGCGTCATTCCAGGAGCGACGCGAATTGCAGCAGCAAAAATGGTCGCTCCCGCTGCTGCCAACCACAACCATTGGCAGCTTCCCGCAAACGGCGGACGTGCGCAAAGCACGCGCACTCTTCCGTAAAGGGGAATGGAATGCGGAGCAATATGACGCCTATGTACGTGAACAGATCCAGGAATGGATTACCATTCAGGAGGAAATTGGTCTGGATGTGCTGGTACACGGTGAGTTCGAACGTACCGATATGGTTGAGTTTTTCGGTGAAAAGCTGACTGGATTCGCCTTCACCAAAAATGGCTGGGTACAATCCTACGGCTCACGCTGCGTGAAGCCACCTGTAATTTACGGAGATGTGCTGTTCAATGAACCGATGACGGTGAAAGAAACAGCCTATGCCCAGACACTGACCAGCAAACCGGTGAAAGGAATGCTCACAGGTCCGGTAACGATCCTGAACTGGTCCTTTGTACGCTCGGATATTCCACGCAGTGAAGTATCCTACCAGATTGCTCGCGCCATTCGGGACGAGGTTGAAGCGCTGGAGCAAGCAGGCATTGAGATGATTCAGGTCGATGAGCCAGCTCTGCGCGAAGGACTTCCACTCAAACGAAGCAAGTGGGATGAGTACCTGCAATGGGCCGTGGAATCCTTCCGTTTGGCTACTGCAACCGTAAAACCAACAACGCAAGTGCATACCCATATGTGCTACTGCGAGTTCGATGATATTATTGAAGCGATCAGCGACCTGGATGCAGATGTGATCTCGATCGAGACATCCCGCAGCCATGGGGAACTGGTAGGCAGCTTCGAGCAGAATACGTATGACAAAGGTATCGGACTCGGTGTATACGATATCCATAGTCCGCGTGTTCCGGGCAAGGACGAGATGTTGAATATGATTGAGCGTGCACTTCAAGTGCTGCCAGCAGATCTGTTCTGGGTGAATCCTGACTGCGGACTGAAAACACGTGGTAAAGCGGAAGTTGTGGATGCATTAAGCATCATGGTAGACGCTGCTCGTACGGCAAGAGAACGAGTAACGGCAGAGTCCTCCATATAAACGAAGCTTGTGAATGCAAACAATGGGGCTGTTCCCAAAGGAATTCCGCCTCGCTCCAAGCGCTAACGAACCTACCGCACCTTAACAGGCGGATCATCAACGCTTGCAAGATTTAACGAATCTCAGTAACGCTATTTCGTCATAACACGTTGTCAAAACCCGAAAAATGGACCGATTCGCCGAAATAACGTCTCTGTGATTCGTTAGATCTCAGGTCTGGGCAAATGGGAGCGAATAGCGTGTTTCTGGTTCATTAAAACAAAATAAGACGAACAAGGGATGTACCCTGTCATATTCATGACTTCTGGGACATCCCCTTTTCATTTACCATCATTATATTTGTTTATCTGGTTGAAACTACAGCTAACTCTTCTAAAGGTACACATATTATCATTTCTCTCTATTTTATTCTCTATTGCATGACGATATATGATATAGACAGTTATTAAATAACCATTTAAAACAATCATTTATCAGATCAAAAATTGAGGAGATGGAACTTTCCAATGGATATGATTCAATCATTAATCGCATGTATGCCCTTTTTTCGGGATACGATTCGCCAAGATGTAACCCTTTCCATTATTGACCGGGAGAAATTCCTGTATTTTTCCGCAGGAGAGTCGTTGAAACAACTGGAGTTCAAAGCAGGTGATCCACTGCTCGAGCCTAATCGAAATTTTGCCGATCTGAAAGGCGGTACGGACAAACAATTTGATCATTACCCGAAGGAGTTATTTGGAGTACCGTTTGATGTCGCCTACCTTCCGATCAAAAATGAACAGGGCGAGGTCATCGCTATATTCAACCTGCTCTACAGTATGGATGATCAGGATCAGCTGCAGCAGCTCATGAATGTGACCGAAAATTTGACCAACCAGTTGATTGACAGCGTTCAGCACGTGGCTGCACATTCGGAGGAGCTGAGCGCCACCACCGAAGAGATTCGCAACAACTCCAAACAAGCTGTACAGAAATCAGGCAACGTGACTCAGGTCGCCAGCTTCATCCGTGAAATCTCGGAGCAAACAAATCTGCTCGGCCTGAATGCCGCCATCGAAGCTGCTCGTGTCGGTGAAGCAGGTGCAGGATTTGGCGTGGTCGCCAAGGAAATCCGCAAGCTGTCCGTAGATACAAAGGAAGCGACTACGCGTATTGAAGAGTCTCTCCTCTCCGTCCGCCAATCCATTCAGGGGATGGAGAATGAACTTGGGGAGATCACCGCGAGTTCTCAGGAGCAAGCGGAACTGGTTAACAATTTTATGAGCACGATCGAGCAGTTGAATGCAACGAACCAGCAATTGAAAAAATTTGTGCACAAACTGATTACGTTTGACGGAAAGTAAAAACGAAAACGAAACTCCTAACCCACTCAACCAAACGCACAAACAAAAAGCCTCCGAATCTCTTCGGAGGCTTTGTCATTTACTATCATTCCAATTTGGTCATCTTGCTAATGTTATTCTATCGACTTAACGAATCTGGAAATGGCTGACACGAACTCCTGCGGACAACACGAGGTATACATCCTGTTGACCTGATGCGCCTTGCAGGTCTGCCTTAACCGTGGACCACTGCTGTGCCTCGCCTTGTGCCAGTTCCACGCGTCCAGCCAGTGTACCATCAGGTGCGCCCAGTCGAACTTCCAGTACCGCATCTGCCTGCTCTGATGATACACGAGCTTCAAGCGCTGCTGCGCCGCCGCCCAGATCTGCATCCTTGAAGGCAACCCATCCTTGTTCACCAATCACACGGACAGAAGTTCCACCTTCCTTGCTCTCATCCAGATCCACACCGAAGTATGCATCGTAATTTTCGGCGCGTGTAGCCACACCCAGATTACGTGAAGGAATGGTCTCCCCTTGTACTGTCAGATCAGCAACAAGCTGAACATCAGCAGAAGATTTGGCCACCATAATGGAGTACGTGCCGCTTTCGACCACATAACGATCACGGGTTACATCCCAGATCGCCAGTTCTTGAACGGGCAGTGTGAAGCTGACTTTTACTGTAGCTCCAGCTTCGATATAAAGACGACGGAACCCTTTTAACGTTTTGAGTGGACGTTTCACACGGGACTGTCCGGCACGCACATACAACTGCACGACCTCATCACTAGCGATCTTTCCTGTATTCGTCACGTCCACTTGCACAGTAATGGTTTCGTCGACTCCAGCTTGGGCCGGGTTCAGTTCCAAATTACTGTATTTAAACGCTGCATACGTTAATCCATGTCCGAATGGATACAGTACGTCACCTTCAAAGTACTGATACGTACGTCCAGATTGAATGATATCGTAGTCTCTGATATCGGTCAGCTGATCTGCAGATTGTACCCACGTCATATTCAGGCGGCCTGCAGGCGCATAATCGCCATATAATACGTCAGCCACAGCGTTCCCCAACTCTTGTCCAGCATGGGATGTATACAATACAGCCGGGATGTTCTCCTGCACCCAGTTGGACGTGAACGGGTAACTTCCCACGATAACTACAACGGTATTTGGATTCGCTGCATAGACGGCTTCAATCAGACGCTGCTGGGATTCAGCCAGATCCAGACCTGGACGGTCGATCTCTTCTTTACCATTCACAAGCGGATTATTGCCGACAAATACAATCGCCGTCTCCGCTTCCTTCGCGGCCGTTACCGCTTCCTCTAGTCCATTCACCACAATATCCTTTTTGAACGTTTCCGTAGCACCGAAAGATTTCAACTCTTCGGATACCGCAAACGCATCGTTTCCACCATTGGGTGCTGTTACTGTTTTACCGTTCCAAGTGGTCAGCCCCACGCTTCCGTCCTGTTGAGGCAACAGATGGAATACTTCCTTCACAAACCAGCCATACACTTCATCCGCCGATGCCGTAACCGTTTCTTCATCTGTCGTCAGGTATTTCCCATTACGGTCTGCCTTCAGTGTGTAACTGCCAAAGCCCCAGTCACTCAGTGTAAATGTCTCAGCATTCCCAGAAGCAATGATGGATGATTTCTCATCTTCAGCCAATCCGACAGCTTTGCCACTTGCCACGGAAGTCAAAGTAATGCGGTCGTTGCCGTCCTTGAATGCAACCTTGTCGCCGCCTACTTTGCCACTGATCGCTTCAAGCGGGGATACACTATATGGCATGGTTCCTGCATACCAGTCACGATAGACTGTTCCGCCCAGTTGACCAATCACAGCCACTTTGCCGGATTTTGTTTTATCCAGCGGCAGCGTGCCTTGAACATTTTTGAGCAGTACCACTTGTTCTCTCGCTGCTCTCAATGACAGGGCCTTTGCCTTCTCCGTCATCATCGCTTCTTCACCAATCGAAGCATATGGATTGCCCTCCGCCGGATCGAATTCACCCAGACGGAAACGCACACGGAACGTATTGAACAATGCCAGATCGATATCTTCCATTGTGAGTGTGCCTTGCTCCAACCCTTCGCGCAGCGCCTGCTTCGACAGATCCGCATCATCGGTAATGCTGTCAATTCCGGCTTTGACGGACTCCACTGTACCTGGTGTGTGCGAATCATAGTATTTATGATCGTTCTTGATCCCCATGACATCGCCTGCATCACTGACGATGAAGCCATCCATGCCCCATTCGCCCTTCACAATCTCGTTTACAAACGGATGCAGCAATGCTGGTGTACCATTAATAGAGTTGTACGCGGTCATCATGGACTGCGCGCCGCCCTCTTTGAACGGTTTCTCGAACGCCTTCAGATAATATTCACGCATGTTGCGCGGATCAATGCTCGATGAACCACTGCCCCGGTCCACTTCATTATTGTTAGCCAGGAAATGCTTCAACGTGGCAACCGCCTTGTAATACTTCGGATGATCGCCCTGAATTCCCTTAACCAAGGCCGTTGTCAGCTCAGCAGTCAGTTCCGGATCTTCACCATAAGCTTCTTCGTTCCGACCCCAACGCGGATCACGCTCCATATCAACCGTAGGTGCCCACAGCGTCAGACCGTTTACTGCGGGATTGCGTTTGTAAAATACACGTGCCTCGTCTCCGATCACGGAGCCGATCTCTTTCATCAGGTCCGCATCCCAGGTACACGCCAGCCCTACCGGCTGCGGGAAGGAAGTCGCTTCGCCAAGCCAGGCCAGGCCATGTGCTGCTTCTGTTCCGTGTTTGTATGCTGCGATTCCCAGTCGTTCTACTGCGGGTTGGTATTGCAGCATGGATTCGATTTTCTCATCTTCCGACAGACGGGACACGAGGTCCTTTACACGTGTATCCAGTTCGAGCGTTGTATCCTGGAAAGGATATTTCGTTTGGTTGGTCATGATATGGAATCTCCTTTGGGCATTCATTGATTTATTTGGAATGATAGCGGATACATAATCGATAAATTAATACGATAAAATCTTGATGTATCCGACCTCTCAATTCGAAGATTTAACCTTTTATAACAAGCACTTTACAAACCTTCGTTAACTCTTCTTTTGATTTACTAAAACGATTTCGGTAAATCTATCATATAGCATGTTTAGCAAAAAAAACAGGGGGCTTCACAGGAAAATGTGAACTTTCCTCAGGAAAGTATGCGGTCAATCGTTTTATTCTGGCACAGGATGGTAATCATGGATAGGAGTATAGATATGACGTACTTATTGAGCTAAGCATAGTCCTTAATGAAGAAGAATATTGAAGGAGGAACATCGAGTGAGTGACCATCAACAGCCCCCGACAGGTTTGCCTTCCATACCGGAATCCCTGTGGAGAGCGACAAACACATTCAATGAATATCCGAAACTGACAGAAAATACAACCGCCGATGTCGCCATTATCGGAGCAGGAATTGCAGGTATCACAACAGCCTATTTGCTGGCCCAGAAGGGCATGCGTGTCGTTGTGCTTGAAGCCGGAAAAGTACTGGATGGCACAACCGGCCATACAACGGCCAAGGTATCGGCGCAGCATGGCGTCATATTTGATGAATTGCTTCACCATTTTGGAGAAGAACAGGCCCGCATGTATTATGAAGGCAATGCAACAGCTGCCAAGTGGATGCGCGATCTGGTGAAAGAGAAACAGATTGATTGCCAGTGGGCTGAGGAAGATGCCTATGTCTACATTCAATCCGAGGAGAATCTCAAGAAGCTGGAGATCGAGCTGACTGCCTATGGCAAGCTGAATATTCCTGGTCAATGGGTTGATCCCCTTCCCATCCCTGTTCCGTCCAGGGCAGGGATTAAAATGCCGGGACAGGCTCGCTTTGACCCGCTCCGTTATTTGCATTACCTGCTGGAATCCGCAGTCAAACAAGGTGTCCGCATCTTCGAACATACAACGGTAACCGATGTGGAGGAAGACGCCTCACTGCATGTGCGTACACATGAGAATGGTCCATCCGTAACGGCCGAACATGTCGTTGTGGCCTCCCATTTCCCGGTCTATGACCCTGGATTTTATTTTTCACGGCTTCACGCTGAGCGTTCCTATGCTGTTGTTGTTGAACCTCAGAAACCTTTCACAGGTGGCATGTACATCTCTGACGATGAACCCTATCGATCCCTGCGTACCGTCATTCATAAAGAGAAGGAACACATCCTCTTTGGAGGGGAAAATCACAAAACCGGACAGGGCATCTGCACGGTCGGTCATTATGAAAATTTGGAGCGCTATGCAGCCGATACATTTGGCATTCGCAGCATCCCTTTCCGCTGGTCAGCCCAGGATCTGATCTCCATCGATAAGGTCCCTTACATTGGGCCAATTACTGGACGACATGAACGTGTCTATGTGGCTACCGGCTTTGCCAAATGGGGCATGACCACAGGAACGATGGCTGGGCATATCCTTACGGACCGGATTACCGGACGCGACAACGCTTACGCTGCTGTATTCGATCCTGCACGATTCAAGGTAGACCCTGGTGTGAAAAACTTCCTTGTAGAGAATGTCAATGTAGCCGCGGAACTGATCTCTGGCAAAGTCGGCATTATTCACAAAAACACGGGAGAACTCGGCAACGATGAAGGGGCTGTTGTTCGCCATGACGGCAAACGTGCTGGCGCCTACAAGGACCCGACTGGCAAACTCTTTCTGGTGGATACTACCTGCACCCATTTAGGTTGTGAAGTGGAATGGAATGCCGGGGAACGTTCATGGGATTGCCCATGCCATGGATCACGCTACGATTATGCGGGCAAAGTCATTGAAGGCCCTGCCGTTAAAGACCTTAAGGTGCTGGAAGCACAAGAATAAACGAAGCTGATACCCCCATCAGCGTATATCTTCATCCCATAGACCCGAATCGGAATCCGTCTGCAGACGGAAGTAATCGATTCGGGTTTTGCGTATGCTGATCTATAGGTAAATTAGCGAGACAACGAAATGAGTCCAACTTAGCGGGACATCGTGATATGGAACTATTTTAAAATCACTACCTTGCATTAAACAGTACCGGATGCTATGATGAATTCACGACTACTGAACAATACACACTAGTGATTGGATAGGGAGCAACAAGGAGGAACCCAAGTGAATGTTAATATTCAATTCAAAAAAGGGGTGCTGGAACTATGCGTCCTCGTGCTGATCAACCGCCAGGATCGTTACGGCTACGAACTGGCTCAGGCTGTATCCCAGCATATTGAAGTGGCGGAAGGTGCGCTGTATCCCCTTTTGCGAAGGTTGGTCAATGACGGCTATTGTACGACTTACCTGCAGGAATCCAGTGAAGGCCCACCACGTAAGTATTACAAACTGTCTGATACCGGACGGGACTATATGAAGACTCTCACGAATGAATGGAATAGTTTTGTGCGCAATGTCGCAAATCTTATAGAGGAAGGTACCCCCAATGAATAGACAACAATTCATGCAGGCCATGGAGATTCATCTAAGACCGATGGACCCGCTGGAACGGGCCGAATTGCTCGCTGATTATGAACAGCATTTTGAGATGGGATTAAGAGAAGGAAGACCGGCAGAAGAGATTGCACGGGAACTGGGGCATCCGATCGAGATTGCCAAAGAAGCGTTAGGTGATCGGTATGATGCACTTACGCCTGGATCCGATCCGTTCTATGCGCCAACATTCGAAGAAATGCGTTCACAGCAAAAGAAGGGAAATCGAGCTGCACGCAACTTCTTCACAGCCATCGGACTTTTTTTCCTGAACATCATATTGGCCATTCCGCTAGGATTGACTCTGTGGTCGATATGGCTCACCATTGCCAGTTTATCGCTGCTGGTATTAGCCCCGGTTGCTGCTGCTGTGGATTTCTTATATCTCGGCCATTTCGAGTATTCTGAATTGTTCGTTTCGATTGGAGTATTCGGTATAGGCATTCTATTCGCCATTGCGACAAAATCGGTGTTTAAATCCTTTAAGTCAATCACTCTTCAGTATATAAGATGGAATCAAAAGACGATGAAAGGGGATGATGTCTAGTCATGAGCACCAAAAAATGGATCGCTTTAGCCATACTATGTATCGGCATCGGTTTGCTCGGAACCTCCATTTACGGAGTTCAGTTCGGAGACAAGAGAGAACCTTACTCCAAACGTTGGGAATTCAAAAATGATGAGCTGCACAATATCATGATGAATGCCAACTTAAGCGCAGATATTGAATTCGTTGTCAGTCCGGATTCCAATGGCTACATTGAAGTCGACGGAAAGTGGGATCCGGCCGTAATTGAAGGTTTTAAACAGGCTTCGATCAAGGATGGAACCTTTACGTTAAACCAGGAAGCGCGTTTGCGTTTGCAATTTTTCACCCTTTATTGGAATAATCAGCAGCAAACGATCACAGTTGCGCTACCTGAAGGACATCAGCTGGATGAAGTTAATATCACCTCTTCTTCCAGCGATCTGGATCTGAAGGGTCTGCATGCCAATACCTTGGACCTTAATAATACGTCTGGAAGCATTCACCTTCAGGATATTACCGTACCAACCATTCAACTCGATCTAACTTCAGGAGACATTAAAGCAGCGGCAATTGCGGGAGATATGGAAGTCAAACAAACTTCCGGAAGTTTCACGCTGAATGGCATTGATGGCGATGTGACCCGAAGTGTACAGTCGGGAGATACCAATATTACGCAATTGAACGGTGCAGCAAATGTTAAGTTCACTTCCGGCAGTGTGAAGATTGAGCAAGAAGTTTCCGGTCCTATTGATGTATCGGGACAGTCAGGAGATATTTCCATACAGGCGGCGCCTGATTTTGACGGCATTTACGATGCACAGGCCATTTCTGGTGATGTAAATATACCTGATTCCCCCATGGTAAGCCGGGATGTCATCAAAGCTCGCACTACCTCAGGCAGCATCAAAATCAAACAATCTTCATAAATCATGATGAAGCAAATATTCGAACTGTGGGTAATATAGTATAATTAAATGCTAGTCCAATTCTAAGGAGGAGTTACCCACATGGAACTTAAAAATAAAACGGCCGTCATCACTGGCGCCGGTAAAGGTATTGGCCGTGCCATTGCTGAAGCACTTGCCAAGGAAGGTGTACATCTCGGACTGATCGCTCGGACGGCCTCCGATCTGGAGGCTCTCCAGCAATCGCTGAGCCAGGAATATGGTGTAAAAGTAACCAGTGCCATAGCGGACATTTCCGATCGTACGCAGGCTGAAGCAGCCGTAGCTGCAATCGAGATGGAGCTTGGCGCAGTCGACATTCTGATCAACAATGCAGGCATTGCAAGCTTCGGCACACTGCTGGACATGGACCCGGAAGAGTGGGAACGTATCCTGCATGTTAATGTCATGGGTACATACTATGTAACTCGTGCTGTTCTGCCAAGCATGATTAAGGAAAGCAGCGGCAGCATTATCAACATCGC
Organism: Paenibacillus sp. E222; assembly: GCF_013401555.1. NCBI lineage: Bacteria > Bacillati > Bacillota > Bacilli > Caryophanales > Paenibacillaceae > Paenibacillus > Paenibacillus sp. E222. The sequence continues at coordinate 1,744,054 of NZ_CP058552.1, read as the reverse complement.
CTCCACCGCAGGCGAGCGTGGATTTGCGACAGGCTCAGCCTACTGTGCTTCCAAATTCGCACTGCTCGGCATGACCGAATCCCTGATGCAGGAAGTGCGCAAATCCAATATCCGGGTTACTGCGTTAACACCAAGTACAGTGAACACGGAGCTGGCAACCAATGCCGGACTCAAAGTTGGTGACGAAGACCGTATGATGCAAGCAGAAGACGTAGCTGAACTGGCTTTGGCGACGCTCAAGCTGTCGGACCGTGTATTTGTTAAAGCCGCAGGCATCTGGACAACTAATCCACAGTAAGCAGGATCAGTCATACCATATATAGAGAACAATGAATGACGGAAGCAACCATTTCTAATGATGCACTCCGTCGCCTTCCGGCCGCCCGAGAAACCTCTGGGCGGCCTTTTACATATTCAGCAGCTGCCATCGTGTCCGAATACGATTCTTCATGCTGATTCTCTACCCTTATGATTAATGCAGCGTTACTTCTCCATTCCACGATCCTCTGCTTATGCGTTCCACAAATGGTCCAAATCCAGCTCCTTGGATACGGCGATCAGCACTACTGCGGGCTCTTCCCCAATATTGGTTACTTCATGGGGAACGACGGCATTCCAGCTGAATGAATCCCCCGCTTCCAGAATCTCTACATCCTCACACTGCTCTGCGCGAATTCGGCCTTGCAGAACCAGATGGCTCTCTTCTCCGGCGTGCTTATTAACTCCAGTCGATGCACCTGCTGGCAGCTCCACAATGGACATGCGCATGGCGCCCTTGGCCGTTAGATGCTGTACTTTGATCTGCCCACTTCCGGCAGTCGTCTCCTTGCGCTCATCCTTGCGCACCACGTTCATCCGCTGCTCCGGTGACAGCAGCAAGTATGGCAGTGGCACTTCCAGATAATCCGCGATACTTTCGAGTGTCGCGATGGACGGTGATGTTTTATTATTTTCCACGTTGCTGATAAATCCCTTGGACAGCCCCGTACCCTCACACAATTGCATGATGGTGATCTGTTTTTGTTTGCGGATCGTACGAATGGCTAGACCAATATCCATGCTGCAATCTCCCCCTTTTTGATCTGTATATCCGATCTGTATATCCCGAACTGAATATTCATTACTTCATCTTATTCTGCGTTAGGTTCATAAAAAACAATCCGGTTGCCAAATGGATCAATCACTGTCATTTCCCTTAGATTCCACGGCGTGTCGGTAATGCCAGGTCTGGAATGCTTGTACTTTTTCCGATTAAGCTCCTCACATAATGGATCGAGCGCGTCCGTTTCTATTCGTAAAGCCGCTCCAGGTGTACAATCGCCATGATGTCCGGATAGATGCAATTGAATGGAGTCCAGAGATACCTGCATATATAGCGGCAAATCTGGCTCAAACCGATGTTCCCAATCCAATCGAAAACCTAGATATTCCAGGTAGAACTCTTTAGCCTTGTCTTCATCAAATATCCTCAGAATAGGTACGATTCCGCTGACCATAATTATCACGTCCTTGGGAGTAATATGTGGATTCCTTTGGCGATCCGCCTGATACATCGTTATCGAGCATTATAGAATTCGTATACGGAACATATTTTCATAATACAAAAAAAATATTGACCCTACAATGGAATCATGATAAATTTTGTTCATATATAAGAATATTAATTTCATATTAGTGAACTTTATTTTGATTATACCTATTTCTTATCAGGTGGTGTTTGCATTGAATTATTCAATGACTTACGAGGTTCGGCTTCCTTCCGATTACAATACAGAACAACAATATCCCGTTATCTTTGCCCTGCATGGTATGGGTTCGGATGAACAGGATATGCTTCGTTTAATGGAGCCTCTTCAGTCCGATTTTATTATCGTCGCCGTACGTGGGCCTATTGTTCAGGGGAGCGGCTACGCCTATTTTCAAATTAAAAGCATTGGCAATCCCGTCCGTGAGTTGTTCGACGCCTCTGTTCAGGGACTGCAGCAGCTAATGGTTGACCTTTCCGCCAAATATGCCATTGATCCCGCACGGCGTTACATCGCCGGATTCAGTCAAGGAGCCATTATGGCGATGACGCTTTCGCTGATCATGGGTGATGCAATCAAGGGAATTGTAGCCATGAGTGGTTACATTCCGCAATTTGTAAAAGACGAATACAAGATACAGCCCAACTTGGAGTTATCAGTATTTATATCGCATGGCGATCAGGATCATCTCTTCCCGCTGCAACTTGGCGAAGATAACGCCAGCTTTTTCCGTGAACAGACCACTAACGTTACGTACGTTCCATATCACGGTGGACACCAAGTCACCCCCGACTTATATCAACAATTTCAACAATGGCTTCGGACGGATGCCAAGCTGACTGCCGAAGACCCGAAAGGACTGAATTCATAATGATGCCATCCCTGTTTATCGCTCACGGTGCACCATCACTCGCACTGGAGGAAAATGCCTACACTGAGTTTCTGCAACAACTTGGACAGGAACTGCCGAAACCCAAAGCGATCGTATTGTTCTCTGCTCACTGGGAATCTACAACTCAATTGGTTTCTTCAGTAGCCAATTACGAGACCATCTATGATTTCGGCGGCTTCCAGCCCGAGCTGTATCAGATCAAATATCCTGCTCAGGGACGCGAAGAGACAACAGCGGAAATCCAGCGCCTGTTCGCAGATGCTGGTATTCCGGTAGAAAGTGACTCCGTTCGTGGTTTGGACCACGGTGCATGGGTCGTCCTCCGTCTACTCTATCCGAATGCGGACGTTCCGGTCGTTGCTTTATCCGTGAATCGTTATCTTTCCAATGAACAGCAATATCAGGTAGGACAAGCGCTGGCTACTTTGCGTGAGCAGGATGTTCTCGTCATTGGCAGTGGAGGAACGGTACACAACCTGCGTCAGTTAAACTGGGAAAGCGCAGGCGTTGACCCTTGGGCGATGGCGTTTGACAACTGGCTGCAAGACAAGCTGGTAAGCTGGGATACGACGTCCCTCTTCGCATATGATAAACTGGCACCATCAGCCCAAGCAGCCGTGCCTACGCCAGAGCATTTTGTACCATTGCTGCTCGCCATGGGTGCGGGAGATCAGAACAAGAAGGCATCGCTCCTGTTTAAAGCCTATCAGTATGGTAACCTGAGCCTGTCATGCTGGAAATTTGATTGATCGATTGATATAACACCTTATATTAAAATAACCAGACACTCGTGCGAACTCGCACGGGTGTTTTTAGTGATATGACCTTTTTTGCATAATGCTGGGAGTTGTAAAGCAAGCTATAATAACATTTAGTGGAAATGACCAAGCTGTAATTAAGGAATACTCTTTCTACACCTATCACATCTTTCTGGGAGGAACATTCGAAGTGGCTGAACAACCAAAGTCTGAGAGCTTAATGTCTCTCGTCAAAAAGGGAAACACATCCTCGGCCGTAGCGATGGCAGGAAATGCTGTACTTGCACTGTGCAAAGGAGGAGCCTTTCTATTCAGTGGCAGTGGCGCCATGTTCGCCTCGGCGATGCACTCTTTGGCCGATGCCATCAACCAAGGGTTTGTCTTTGTCGGGAGTGTGTTGTCCGAGAAAAAACCTACACGCCGCTTTCCGACCGGATTCGGGCGAGTCATCAACATTTTCTGTATGATTGCCGTTATCGTTGTTACCATTATGGCGTATGAAACGATTCATGAAGGGATTCATCTACTACTGCATCCGGCTGCTCATTCTGGCGGTATCTGGATTAACATCGGCGTGCTGGTGCTTAACATTGTGATCGATGGAGCCATTTTGATCAAAGCGATGAAAGAGATTCTACACGAAGCACGCGCGCCCAAGGCGTCAGGCCTGGCCCTGTTCCCTGCTGCGATCAAAAATGTAGGACGCGCCGCACCGCCAACACGGCTTGTATTTTACGAAGATATTGTAGCGGTACTCGGTGCTACACTTGCACTGGTCTCTGTCGTCGTCATTGCACTGACCAATTTTGCATTGCTCGATGGAATCGTGACGACGATCATTGGATGCCTGATGATCGCTGTCGCTTTCCGTGTCGGTTATGACAATATGATCGGACTGATTGGTGTAGCAGCACCACAGGATGTTGAGGATAAAGTATCCCAGACCATTCTGGCGGACACTCATGTTGCAGATATCCAGATGATGCGCATTATTCAGGAAGGTCGTTATTACCACGTCGAGGGTCTGATTGAACTGACCAAAGGACTGAGTCTTGCCGATGCAGATGATATCAAGTTCCGTATCCAGGAAAAGTTAATGACAGATCCAGACATCGCCGATGCAGTCATCTCGATTATCGAAGATGATGGCGTGAACAGCTGGGGCAAGAAGCATTCGGATGCGGTGAAATAAGGGATTGCCCTGTTCTTATAATATAAAAAGGCCCACTCTTCGCGGAGTGGGCTTCTTTACATAACTAACTACATGGCTGCTAAAGCTTGCGCTAAACTTGTTGGTTGGAATTCACTGACTGACAATCACGGGCTATGTTTCTGCCACCCTGCTTCATGCCCATCTCCATCATTTTATTCAGCCATTTCAGACGGAATGCCTCAGTGGAGCCTTTAATTGGACTAACCTCAGTTACACGTACTGGGGAGATCCCGCAGAATTTGAGAACATTGGATTTCATGACCCGGTGCCCTGCATGTCTGTAAATGAATCGATTGTACAAGCGTGGTGTGTCCATGGTCACAATGATATGGGCAGACCTTCCTTTCAGCAATTTGTCCCACAGAGGCGAGTTCTCCCGATCTTTCATCGCGAAGCCAGGCAAAAATACCCGATCAATAAACCCTTTCAAAATAGCGGGCATCACACCCCACCATGTCGGATATACAAACACCAGATGGTCCGCCCATCGAATCAATTCCTGAGCTCTCACCAAATCAGGTTCCAATTCTGTCCGCTGACGGTAGCCGTACTGAAGATTGAGATTAAACTGAATATGGCTCAGGTCGATCAGTTCCACAGAACTGCCTGATTTCCGTGCTCCTTGTACATAGGCTTCCGATAGTGCTTTGCAGTAACTTTGCGGATCAGGATGGCCATTAATCACCAGAATATTTGATTTCATACATCTGTTCCTCCTGTATAATCATATTCATGAAGGCTGAAGAAGCTGGCATATCACAAGCATAGAATGAACGCATACATAAACAAATGATCAACGGCGCCGAAACATTGCTGATTCGCGCAAAAGGGGGTAGCATGAACAACCATAATCACGGTGTGTCCATTTCCATGTTGTATCCGATTATGAAGACGCTGGTGAACAAAGGGTACGAATCCGAAGCGTTTTTCGAGTACGTCAGCTTAGATCCTGCTATGATGCAGAATCCGGAAGCCCGTATTCCAGTTGAAGAGTTAGAACGTATTATGCAGTATGCTGCGAGATACTCGGATGATCTGTATTTTGGATTGAACCAGGGACAACTGCTGGACTTCGCGGACCTGGGACTTCCCGGTTACGTCATGATGCATTCCAAGACGATTGGAGATGCACTCGCTGCTTATCAACGATATAACATCATTCTATATAGTGGATTTAATCTCGATTGGGAAGTAGCCGGAACGGATTTGATCCTTCAATTGTCTTTGCAACATTCGGAGAAGCAGATGTCCCGTCATTGTGTGGAAGATATGTCTGTCTCGATGGTGTATTTGATCAGCAAACTAGCGAATCGCCGGGTGGAGTTAAAAGAGGTACAGTTTAGTCATCAAGCCCCTGCTGCTTCAGGCGATCTGTCTCCTTATGTTGGCATGTTCGGAATAGAGCCGCGATTCGAGGCTACCCGTACACTCCTGCGAATGCACAAAGACATTCTGGATCAGCCCGTATTATATTCGGATGCAAGAATGCTGAAGGTCTTTGAAACCATGGCTCAGGAAAGCAAAGATGAGCTTCATTCATCTCAATCATTCTCTGACAAAGTAAGTCGGTGGATGATGGAGAGCCTACCAACCTTCTTTCCCACATTACAACACACCGCAGAGTATCTGGGCGTGAGCATTCGCACACTTCAGAGCAGATTGCGTGAAGAAGATACAACGTTTCATGAGATATCTGTTCAGGTACGCAAGGAAATGGCATTGCGATATTTGCAGAAAGGAACCTATTCCGTGGGGGATATTGCGTATGCCTTACATTTTTCGGAGCAAAGCGCGTTTCAGAATGCCTTCAAAAAGTGGACCGGACAGACGCCCGGGCAATACCGTTTGAGCCTCAAGCAGCCCATGCAGCCCGTGGCTGAATAATTACGACTTCAATCCTTCTAAGGGGAATATGGATTACATGTTTTGAACCTAGACTAAAGTCTAGGTTCACTTTAACTCCAAAGACCGAGGATACCCGTTTGCGGTTCATGGTATGCTGTGAATAACGAGAATACATACTCCATGATTGTTCGGGAATTGATCTTGTATTGAAAAGGAGAGATATCATGGCTAAACGCACCATCCTTGCGCCTGTGCTTATTTTGCTCGGCGTGTACCTGATTTTGAACCAGGGAGGTTCACTTGGTCCGGGTACAATCTTCGCCACGTTCTGGCCCACCCTATTTGTAATTCCACTGGGGCTATTCTTCCACTGGCTGTATTTCTCCATGATTGGACGAGGGATTGGATTGCTGGTGCCCGGTGGCATCTTGCTTACGGCAGGTATTGTCAGCCAGATCGCCATGCTCTTCGGTAACTGGAGCACGATGTGGCCTGGCTTCATTCTTGCGGTAGCAGTAGGTTTGTTTGAACTGTATTGGTTCGGTGGCCGTAACAAATGGTTGCTGATTCCGATCAACATTCTGACGGTTATCTCATTGTTATTCTTCTCCGTGATGTCGATTGGCACGATGCTGAACAGCCTGTCCTTTGTCCAGCCGTTCGTGGCCATTGTGCTGATTATGGGCGGGGCATGGATCATTGTGGGTCGCAAAAAGCGCATGTAGTTATTTTCTAATCGTTCCACTTGATCACTGCGGTGACAGAACAACTTCGGATCGCTGTTATCCCCAGATTTTTTTTGAATCCCATCCAGAATGGGAAAATCCGGGGATAAGCGTATGCTTTCGAAGTAGCTTTCTTTCAGAAAGCTTTTAGGCGAACGCTTCGCTTCCTTCGTTTGTTCTGTCCCCTCCGTTAACGTGCAAACAAGGATAAGACAACCTACCTGAGCTATTTGCTCTGAGGCAGGGTAAAAATATAGGGGTGCAGCTCGTCATTCAATTGAAATGACGAGCTGCACCCCTATTTATTCTAACGATCTTTACACACGCTATTGGCGGTGATTTATGCTGATTGAAGTTTTAACGAATTAGAGAGACGCTATTCTGTCTAAGCCGCGGCTTATTACCGTTTAAACACCATTTTTATAAAGAATAGCTTCGCTGAAGTTCGTTAGCATTCGTAACCCTCGGAAATCAGCCCAATAAGGTGCGGTAGATTCGTTAGCGCTTTGAGCGAAAGAACAGTCCCTTTCGGGACTCTTTGCAGGTACTTGTTGGCAGACTATCCGTTCAAAATATAGCCATCTATCTGGCATTTTGACAAACACCTTCCTTGCCGTACCGCTTACTTGCTATGCATTTTAAATTCGAGGAACAAATCGTTATAATGCGAGAGCATTTTTTTGCCCAGATTATCGTAGACCTCAAGTTTACCCGTCAGTGTCTCATCTGGATAGAATCGCTCATCCTCGGAAATATCCTCTGGCAGCAGCTTCAATGCCTTGGCGTTCGGTGTAGAGTACCCGACATATTCAGCATTACGAGCCGCATGATCCGGGTCCAGCATGAAGTTGATAAACTGATGAGCGCCTTCAATATTACTGGCAGTCTTCGGAATAACCATGTTATCGAACCAAAGGTTTGAGCCTTCCTCCGGAACCACGTAATCCAGCTTGTCGTTCTCATCCATAATTTCTGACGCATCACCGGACCATACGAGTCCGACCGCCGCTTCCCCGTTTGCCAGCAGCATTTTGATCTCGTCTCCGACAATCGCTCTGACGTTAGGCGTCAGGGTGGACAGTTTCTTCAAAGCTTCCTGCAGATGCTCTTCGTTCGTATCGTTCAACGAATACCCGAGGCTGTTCAGCCCCATGCCGATGACTTCACGGGCACCGTCGAGCAGCAGGATTTGATTTTTCAAACGTGGGTCCCACAGGTCGTTCCAGCTCTCAAATGTTAACCCATCGACCAGTTCAGGATTGTACACAATACCCACCGTTCCCCAGAAGTAAGGGATGGAGTACTTGTTGCCCTCATCAAAGGACAGGTCCATGAACCGGGAGTCGATGTTGCTCAGATTGGGCAGCTTGCTGTGATCCAGCGGAATGAGCAGGTTTTCCTCTTTCATTTTGCTAATCGCATACTCGGAAGGAATCGCTACATCAAACGTCGTTCCGCCCTGCTCAATCTTGGTTAACATCGCTTCGTTCGAATCAAACGTCTGGTAGATCACCTTGATGCCAGTCTCTTGCTCAAATTCCTTCAGCAAATCGGGTTCGATATAATCGCCCCAGTTGTAGATCGTCAGCGTGTTGCCGCCGGAATATCCCTGACTCTTGTTCAGATACGAAGCGAGAATCATCAAGGCAAAGGCAGCCACAAATACAATTGCAAATGTCCGAACCAGTTGCTTCATGGACGCAGCCCCCTTCCCGCAGGCGTACGCGCGGCACGGCGGTTAATGAAGTAATACCCAACCACCAGCAGCACTGTCAGCAGGAACAGCAGGGTCGACAGCGCATTGATGGACAGTGACACGCCCTGCCTTGCTCTAGAGTAAATCTCCACAGAGAGCGTGGAGTATCCGTTACCCGTGACAAAGAATGTTACCGCGAAGTCATCCAGCGAGTACGTCAAAGCCATGAAGAATCCGGCAAAAATGCCTGGTTTAACGTATGGAAGCACCACACGAGTCAGGATCTGCCATGATCCAGCACCCAGATCACGTGCCGCATCCATTAAGGTCGGGCTCATCTCCTGAAGCTTTGGCAGTACCATAATGACGACAATCGGCACGCTGAATGCGATATGTGACAATAATACCGAAGTGAATCCGAGCTTGATGCCAATCATGGTGAACAGAATCAGAAAGGACGCACCGATGATGACATCCGGACTAACGATCAGCACGTTATTGAGTGACAACAGCGTATTCTTGGTCCGTTTGCGCCGCACATGATAGATCGCCAGTGCCCCTGCCACACCAAGCATCGTCGAGATCGCCGAGGACAAGAGCGCAATAATAAACGTATTGAGTACAATGATCAGCAGCCGGGTATCGGCAAATACTTCCCTGTACCATTCCAATGTAAATCCTTCGAAGCCGCGCATATGACCGCCACTGTTGAAGGAATAGAAGATCAGATACGCAATCGGTGCGTACAGGATGGCGAATACAACGGCCAGATAGACGTTAGACAGCTTTCCGTTTCTTCCCATTACGCACCTCCTTCTTGCCTGATCCGGTCAGGAACATAATGATCGCCATCGCAATAATCAAAAAGACGGCAATGGTCGAACCCATCCCCCAGTCCTGGGTGACGAGAAAATGCTGCTCAATCGCTGTTCCCAGCGTAATTACCCGGTTCCCCGCAATAAGGCGGGTAATCATGAACAAGGATAGCGCCGGAATAAATACGGCCTGACAGCCGGATTTCACTCCGCTGAGCGTCAACGGGAAGATAACCCGGCGGAACGTCAGCCATGACGATGCCCCGAGATCCCGTGCTGCATAGATCAGCGACGGATTCATCTCTTCCAGCGCGTTGAAGATCGGCAGGATCATAAACGGAATGAAGATGTACACCGAGACAAAGATAAAGCTAAAATCGGTGAACAAAATCTGTTGTGTGCCAATGCCCACCACTTCAAGCAGGGAATTGGTCAAGCCATACGTGCCGAACAGGCCGATAAAGGCGTACGCTTTTAACAACAGATTGATCCAGCTTGGCAAAATAATAAGCAGCAGCCACAGCTGCTTGTGCTTCGTACGAGTCAGTAAATACGCCGTCGGATACGAGACCAACAGCGAGAACACTGTGATCAGAAATGCATACCAGAACGAGCTCAGGGTCATCTGCATGTACACAGGTGTAAAGAACCGAGCGTAGTTACCCAACGTGAAATGGCCCTCCACATCGAAGAACGAGTAATACACCACCAGCAGAACCGGAGCAACTACAAACAACACCATCCATAATACATATGGAATCAGATACGCATTGCGTGTACTCGCCTTAGTCTGCATGAACGGCCTCTTGGTAGGCTTCCAGACGTTTATCGAACTCTTCTTCCGTCTCGTTAAAGCGCATGACGTGAATGGCTTCCGGGTCAAAATACAGTCCAATCCGAGCGCCTACGACGGCTTTCTTCGTGGAATGCACCAACCACTCATTACCCGCATCATCGTAGGTCGATATCTCGTAGTGCACCCCACGGAACAGCTGAGAGTCCACGTTGACCTGCATCTTGCCCTGTTCCTCGGTTGTAATCTCCATATCCTCTGGACGAATCACAATCTCCACAGGCTCGTCCCGCTGCAAACCCTGATCGACACACTCGTACTCTGCACCAGCGAATTCCACCACAAAGTCCTGCTTCATTTTGCCGGATACAATGTTCGATTCACCAATAAAGTCGGCCACAAAACGGTTAATCGGCTCATCATAGATATCATTCGGTGTTCCGCTCTGTTGAATGACGCCGTCGTTCAGGACAAAGATCTCATCCGACATCGCCAAGGCTTCTTCCTGATCATGCGTGACAAAAATAAACGTAATGCCCAATCGCTGTTGCAGCTCACGCAGCTCATACTGCATTTCAGTCCGCAGCTTCAGATCGAGCGCCGAGAGCGGCTCGTCCAGTAGCAAAATCTCGGGTTCATTCACAATCGCCCGCGCAATGGCGACACGCTGCCGTTGTCCGCCGGACATTTCGCCAATTTCACGGTTTTCATAACCGGAGAGATTGACGAACTTGAGTGCTTCCAGCACTTTGCCGCGAATTTCAGCGGTTTTCATTTTTTTGATCCGCAAACCAAAAGCTACGTTCTCAAATACGTTCAAATGTGGAAATAACGCGTAATCCTGAAATACGGTATTCACCTGCCGCTGGTGAGCCGGCACTTGGTTAATCAGTGCACCGTTAAAATAAATACTGCCCTGTGTCGGCTCCGCAAAGCCGGCGATCAGGCGCAATATCGTTGTTTTCCCGCAGCCTGACGGGCCGAGTAGCGTATAAAATTTACCCCGCTCAATCTCGAAGCTGACTTCCTTCAATACGGCTTCATCCTGATCGTATTGCTGGGTCACCCGGTCGAACCGGATAATCGGTTGTTGTTCTGACATGCTTCATTTCGCCCCCTTTAAACTTGAGGTATACGTTGAGCCTGTACACTTCTTTTCATGCATGCTTCATTACAAATCCCATCTATTATATATGATTCAGCTATATCCGCAATGGTTTTGATGTAAACGCCATGTGTTATTTCTTCTTATTCTCACAAATACAGCATACATTACGGGTATATGTCGATATCTACGCATCCATGTAGAGCGATTTCATGAGGATTTCGGATCAAGTCATGTGAGAGGAGGCCTGTTGGTGGATATCCGCCGTAACCTGCCTTTGCTGATGATCATTTGTTTTCTGAGTCAGATGGGCGGTTTCATGATCCTGCCTCTGTTCCCTCTGTTTATTGAGGAATTCGGCCTGTCCGGCTGGATGATGGGGGTTATTTTTGCACTCTTTTATGTGGGCAAAGTGATTGGCGGGGTGCCCGCTGCGGCACTCTATCGGAAAATTGGGGGCAAGCGGGCACTTATTGCCATGCTGCTGCTGCTCGCTGTTTGTATGGGCGGTTTCGCGGTATCTTCTGCCGCGTTAGTATTCGGCCTGCTGCGGCTGCTGCAAGGGCTCGCTTCTACCGGACTTACGGTCGTCGTACGTTCCATCATTGGGGATGAGGGGAACGTCGACAACCGGGGGCTGTACAACGGTTATATCAGCAGCAGTGAAGGCGGGGGCATGGTGCTGGGTCCAGTCATCAGCGGTTGGACCTCATTGCATTGGCCTTTATCGGTGCCTTTTTTACTCGTTACCGTGTGCTGCCTGATGGCTGTGGTTGCAGCAATGGGGATGAAGACAGCAGCAAAGCCCAATCCTGTATCTGAAAATGTGGCGGACGGCCACGACTTAAGCAAGTCTCCAACGGATGCTAAACCAACGCAAACGCCTGCCGACTATACAGTTTCTCCAGTAAACACTACTCTTAGCCCAATCACTCCTGAACCGTCCACCGGACTTACCCGGCGGCAGCAACTGATTGGCTACGGTACGGTTCATTTCCTGGAGATGAGCGCTTATGCCGTGTTTCTGACTTATTTTGCGTTGTATGCGGCTCATATCATGCACTGGGACCCGTTTGCGATCAGTCTTGCCTTTACCGTCGTTGGTATCTCTACACTCGCGGCTGCTCCGGTAGCCGGTTACCTGTCTGATCGGATGGGTGATCGTCTGCTGCTCTGCATGTTTGGCATGCTGATGATTGGCATCGAAGTGGTCGTTTTTCTGAGCACATCTTCGTATGTGCTGGTTTACGTGGGCATGCTGATCGGCGGCGTAGGCGGTGCATGTTACATGGATTCGTTCTTTGCTCATATCGGGGATCATATCCCGGACGAGGGTAGGAGCTCCGTCATAGGCAAAATTGTCTCTGCGGCAGAGATCGGTTCCATCGTATCCCCTCTGGTGGCTGCTCTGCTTGTAGAGCGTGGATCGCTGTATACCGTGTTTGTGTTCAATCTGCTTCTGATTGCTGCTGCCATTGCCGTTCAGGCTGTGATGCGCAGCCGTTACAGATCGAAACGAGTGTAGACGCACAAGACTGCCCACATCAGTGGGCAGCCTCCAATCATTTTTTACCCAATAGCGCTGCGATATGTAGTGCATTATCTTCGATTTTACTTTTCAAATAAGGGTCTGTGTTCTCAGGCAATTCCGTCGGCTTGTAAAACTTTGCTTCTAGAACTTCCACTCCATCGGGCTTCAGCTCGCCTTCAAACTCCGTGCAAATATAACCAATGACCACATTATAATATTCATGTCCGTTTCTTAATTTCGTATATAACTCTTTCCCCGAAAAGACGCCGTATAGCTCAAGTTTCTTGATCTGTATTCCAATTTCTTCTTTGACCTCTCGTCTCGCCGACTCTTCCACCGATTCGCCCAACTCCATAAATCCACCCGGTACTCCCCAGGTATGATCCACATGTCGAACCAACAAAATTTTACCCGATTTATTCAAAATCAAAATACTCGGTCTCACCAGAATAACCGGTGCATTGCCAACCATTTCTCGAAGCGATTCAATATAGCCCATAGCTAACCCTCCTATACTAAGTCATGACCCTCATTATAGAAGTTCAATTAATTTCCATATAGAGAAAGAATATTCAGCTTTATTTCCTATTTTAGAGCCTGTGCTTTGATGAAAAAACAGCAAAAAAAAAAACCGCTCGCACCTCAGTGTGCAAACGGGCATTTCATTGGTGAATTCTCAGGCTGGGGCTGATGATCCCCCTCAGGTTGTTGTTTTCCCCCGTCCATCCGTTCAGCTTCCGTTTTCTCTGTATCCAGTGTGTAGGAATGATCTCCATAGAAAAAGTTAGGCTTCACAATCTCATTGCGATAGGAACTGTGGAAAATATGCGTCGTTGCCGGAGACACCGGCGGAATCAGCCAGACCCAATCACCTGTCAGTTCACGCCCGGCCTTCTCTTCTCGCTGCTCAAACAGAGCAAATTGCGCTGCCGCCGTGTGATGATCCACAATGCTGACGCCTGCCTTCTTGAACGAATGAAGCACAGCTACATTCAGCTCTACCAGAGCCCGATCCTTCCAAAGTGTCGTTTCACTCGACGTATTCAGACCAAGTGCTGCCGCTACCGCTGGTAGTTTATTATACCGAAACGTATCCGCCAGATTGCGTGCGCCAATCTCAGTCCCCATATACCAGCCGTTGAATGGTGCTGCCGGATAGGATATGCCACCAATCTCCAGCCGCATATCGGCAATCATCGGCACACCGTACCAGCGCATGCCCAGTTCGGCAATTTCTGGACGTTCCGGATGTTCAATCCTCACTTCCACGATGTCTTCCTCGGGCACAGGATACCACTCGGGAGCTTGTCCCTGAGCCTGGATAATCAATGGAAGCACATCATAAGGCGTACCTTCCCCCTGCCAGCCAAGCGACATTGCTGTCTTCGTGAGCTCAACGGATGCAGGGTCACCTACAATGCCTTCCGTCGTCTCATATCCGGCATAACGGATCAACTGGTGATTCCAGATTCGCACGGGGGCTCCATTCGGTCCATCAGGTGGAAGGATCGTAATCATGGGAATAATCTTCCCTTTGTTGGAGGCCGCTCTGATGTGCGTCATCACAGCATCCGCTGCCGTTCCAACCGTATCTGCATGACGTGCATCAACGATGCGCAGTTTATCCCAGAATAGCCGCCCGATGCAGCGATTGCTGTTCCGCCATGCCATTTTACAGCCATGCTCCAATTCATCCGCAGTATGCACATATGTGCCTGTGTGCTCAATCTCGTTCAAAACGGCAACAAGCCGGGCCTGCGCGTCTTCACGCGAATGGCCCAGCTCTTCATAACATCTATATATAAACCGTTCAGCTTCTTCCCGCAGTTCATCCAGGTCTGTCCGCATTATTCACTCCACCAATCTATACATCTTGAATGCCATCATTATACGGCAAGCACACCGGATTTGTAAGCGAACGGGCACTTTGTTCACGGACTCTACATATCGTTTGTTCAGGATGCATGCTAACTTAGCTTATTTGCCCAGAAATGCGTTTAACATCCAGACCTCTTTATCCAAGGCAGCGGTGAATCCAATCAGCATATCTTCAGTCGCATGATCCTCAGCTTCGCCTGCTGCTTGAATACCCTGGTTAATAACACCCACCATCGCTTGCAGATCAGCAACTACGGTTTCTACCATTTTTTCAGCCGACAACTGTCCCTGTGCTTCCTCAACAGGTGACAACCGCAGTTGTTCAGCCATCGTTGCGACCGGACGTCCACCAATGGCCAACAGACGTTCTGCGGCTTCGTCCATATTCGCCGTAGCCAAGTTATACAACTCTTCGAATTTGGCATGCAGTGTGAAGAAATGAGGACCTTTCACATACCAGTGGAAGTGGTGCAGTTTGGTGTACAGTACAGACCAACCTGCGATCTGGCGGTTCAGGACCTCTTGAAGTTCAGTGGCATGGTTTGCAAAAGTATTGTTTCTAGTTTGGATTGTGCTCATGGAATTTATCCCCTCTCGAATACGATATAGTTTTGATTTTGATAACGTAATTTAACTTGCTTCCGTTTTTTTAATTTAGACTTAATCTAAATCTTGTTTTAATTATAACACTGCCCTTATCCTTTGTGAAGGCTTTAGCCTACTCTTTCGAATGAAGATTCCATGAAGCTACGCTTCATATTTGGCTTGGGTAGGAAGACCCTTTTAAGCACCTTTACACACAGTATCTATACCTCGATTTTCACCGATGTACAATAACAATCCTCACGTCGTATATAACAAAAAACAGCCCTAATCCTCATGGAGGGTCAGGACTGCACCAACGCACATAGCGTACGCTTTATTGTTGAATCAACTCGGATGTAAGGATACGGCTTACCTCTTCATAACTGCGCGCTACATGATGTGGCTGATGCTCTGATTCTGGCAAAGCACCACGATGGTTGAACCAGATCACTTTCCATCCGGCATCCACTGCACCGACAACATCATTGCGCCAGGAATCGCCGATGTAATAACTGGAACCGGAATCCGATCCCGTCTGCCCGCTTACATGCTCAAACAATCTGCGATCCGGCTTGGCGTAACCAAGGGTACCCGATATGAAAATGCGTTCCTCGGGAATAAGACTGAGTACATCCAGCGCTTCGAGCTTCCGCTGCTGATGTTTTCCTTCTCCATTGGTAATTAATCCCACCACATGCCCTTCTGCAAGAAGTCTTCGGATAAGTTCATATGCTCCATCAAAGGGCTGAATCTGAAACTGTCTACTCAAATACTGTGCTTGCAGTTCTTCAGCCTGCCCCGGTTGTAGCGGATGTCCAAACTCCGCCATGGTCAGCTCAAATCTGCGATGTCGCATCCGTTCCACCGCTTCCGGTTCGGGTACAGCAGACAAGTCTTCTTGGGCAGACAGCCAGTCGCTATAATAACGGAAGCGATGGTATGCCTGATCATACGGAAAATCATCTGATAAACCAAGAACCTCCTGTAGTGCTCCTTTCAACGGTTGCAAGTGGTCATACAGGGTATCGTCTACATCGAAAAAGATGGCTTTTGTTTTATTTAATTTTTTCATAAATGCTACTTATCCTCCTGGCGTTGGCTCCGAACATTCTCTTCTTACTATATATGTATTCATTTGCTTCGTCCAAATAATGAATCACTTCCAATTCCTCTCTGTTTGATCCTGCACAAAAAAAACACCCCGTCTCACAACATGATGATAGTGAGATGGGGTGTCACCAATTTTTTAATTTAACATTAATTCACGATCAACAATCTAATTGGAGATACATCACAAAATGTGTGTATTCGAATTAAAGTATCAACGGAACAACCTTGCCTGCATTCACATCAATCAGGCCGTGATCGGTAATTTTCAGAGCCGGACTTACCGCAAGGGAGTGGGTACTGATGGACATGATCGGGTTATAGTGCACGTAACCAAGAGACAACATCGCTGCACGGAGCTCTTTTACTTGGTGTGACACCACCGCCAGCGGTTCCTCCGTCAATATACCACCAACAGGAAGTTCGAGATGGGACAACACTTTCCCGTCTTCCACCACACAGAACCCACCCTGGCTCGAAATTACCGTGTTAGCCGCCAAGATCATATCTTCACGATTGCGCCCTACGACCAATAGGTTGTGGTTATCATGTGAATATGTTGTTGCAATGGCACCACGCTTGATCGAGTCTCCACCAATCAAACCATGTGCTCGGTTACCGTTCACTCCATAACGTTCAAAGGTCGCAATCTGTCCATATTCGCTCTCTTCCCAGAGCAGTTCACCATTCGCAGCCTGAACCTGCGCAATATGCTCTTCCACAAAGGTTGAACCATCCTTAACCATCATAACCCGGCAGTTGTTTAAACCATTTTCAGATAACTGCGCGTCTGAGTCAGATGCTTCACTTTGCCCATTCACCTTTGGATCAGACAAACGGATTGCAAAATCCTCGGCTCCCAGCAGATCCAACTGCACGCTCTTGTAAAAGTGAGGTGGGAACTGTCCACTAATTCGGTCCTGCTTGTACGGTTCGTAGTCGTCATAAGCTTTACGGCCATTTTTGTATACCTGCTCTACTGCAAGTGTATCTAAGTTGGACAGCAGCACATAGTCCGCCACTTTGCCTGGGGCAATGCTACCGCGATCGGTCATTTTCATCCGGGATGCAGGGGTTGAGGTTGCAGCGTAAATCGCATCTTCCGGGCGCATACCCATCCGAATGGCCTTACGCACGATATGATCCAGATGTCCCCGTTCCACCAGCGAATCCGGCATAACATCGTCCGTTACGAAGCAGAAATGCTGAGCGACATCATGCTGAATCAGATATTCCATAACTTCAGGCGTCATCGATTTTTCCTGGATTTCAATGAACATACCTGCCGCAATTCGAGCCTGCAAGCCTTCAATACTCTGATGCGTATGATCGGAATCGATGCCCGCATAGATCAGTCGGTGCAGATCCAGCCCAAGCAATTTCGGTGTATGACCTTCGATCACAAGATCTGGATAGTTTTTGCGAATATGCTGAAGAATCTGATTGGTCTTGCATTCCGGATCACGGATGACGTCCACATAGTTCATGATCTCACCGAGACAGATGATCTCTCCAGTAGCGAGCAGCACATCCATGTCTTCGATTTCGATTGAACCACCTGTTGTTTCCATCGGTGTCGCTGGAACGGAGCTTGGGATAGCGTAGAACATGTCTACCGTTGTCTCGCGACTGGCCGACATCATCTCCTGCACACCTTCCAGCCCAAACACGTTCGCCATCTCATGCGGTTCCGCCACAATGGACGTTACTCCGCAGCGGATCAGGCCATGGGAAAAGGTTGTCGGTGTCACCATCGTACTCTCAATGTGCAGATGAATATCAATAAGGCCCGGAATCATGTAACGTCCGCGTGCATCAATCACTTCATCAGCTTCAATCATCTCCGGGCCGCCTGGACCAACATACATAAATCTACCGTCCAGTACAGCCACGTTGTTTATTTCGAATCGTTTATAATAACTGTTATACACATGTACATTCTTAATTAGTTGATCTGCACGCATGGGGCATAATCTCCTTCTTCATGAGCATCTTACAGCGATCCAGAGCAGCAGCTACAACTAGCTATATTGCTCTGGATTCAGCTGATAAATGCCTCTTTTGCTGCTTCTGCTTCCTGCTGCTATTCCACAAGAACAAGTTTATCCTGCGGGAAAATCAGATTAACCCGCTGTCCGCTGAGATAAGGTGTCTCCATCTCCTGATTGGCTGTGAAGTCGCCAAGTTCTGTCTCAATGACGTACTGATAACTGCGTCCAAGGTACGTGCTTACTTTGATAATCCCTGGCAAAGCATTTGCCATGTCCCCGGAGGTATCTCCACTAACCATCAGATCATCCGGGCGAATCGCACCTTTGCGTGCACCGGGACGTGCTGTTCCGGGATGCGCTGTTGCCGTGAACAAACGACCACCCGCTTTCAGCGTGATCACCTCTCCTGCATCACTGCGCTCTGCGAATTCAATAAAATTGTGGAAGCCGATAAATTGGGCTACAAATTCCGTGGCCGGGTATTTAAAAATGGTTTCCGGACGGTCGAGCTGCTCGACAACGCCTTTGTTCATAATCGCTACCTGATCCGAAATGGAGAAGCACTCCTCCTGATCATGAGAGACATAAAGTGTCGTAATGCCCAGTTCCTGCTGAATCCGGCGGATCTCCACCCGCATATTCAGCCGCAGGTTGGCATCCAGGTTACTGAGTGGTTCATCGAACAACAGCAAATCCGGTTCAATGACGAGTGCGCGGGCAATCGCCACACGCTGACGCTGTCCACCGGAAAGTTCCTGCGGGAAGCGTTTCTCGAAGCCGTTCAGGTTCACCACTTCAAGGATGCGCATTACGCGTGAAGAAATATCCTTATCTTTTACCTTGCGCATCCGCAGGCCGAAGGCCACGTTGTCATAGACAGACAGATGCGGGAACAGCGCATAACTCTGAAATACAAATCCGAAATTCCGCTTGTTTACCGGAACCTTCGTGTAATCCTTGCCGCCGAACATAAACTTGCCCTGTGTTGCTTCCAGGAATCCGGCGATGAGGCGCAGCGTAGTTGTTTTGCCGCAACCGCTCGGTCCGAGCAGGGAGAGCAGCTTACCTTTTTCCAGCTCCAATTGAAAATCCTTCAGGATCGTCTGGTTATCGTAAGCCACCGATACGCGATCCAATGTCAGCAATGCCATAGCGTTCTGCGCCTCCAATTAACGTTTAGTAAAGTATGAGAATCCGCCCATGATCCGTTCGATCACGAACATTAAAAGTCCAGTCAATACCATCAAAAGCACGGAAATGGCTGCAATGGTTGGGTCAAAATAATTTTCTACATAGGTCAGCATCTGAATTGGCAATGTGCTTACCCCTGGTCCGGTCATAAACACGGAAATGTCCACGTTGTTGAACGACTCCAGAAAGGCAATCAGCACCGCCGCGAGAATCCCTGAGCGAATGTTAGGCAGCACGATCTGGAAGAACGTTCTAACCCGTCCTGCGCCGAGACTCAGGGCTGCTTCTTCTACCGCAAAGTCAAAGCTCGACAGACTCGATGCGATAACGCGAATGATAAATGGAAGCATAATAATCGTGTGACCGATTAGCAGACCTAGATACATCGGCAAATGATAGATCACGATCAGGTATTTCATCAATGTAAAACCAAGCACGATTCCCGGAATGAGTACCGGAGACAGGAACAATGCATTCAGCACCGACTTGCCTTTGAAATCATAACGACTAAGTGCGTACGCAGCCGGAACCCCGAGCAACAGCGCCAACAAGTTTCCCAGTAGGGAAATGATGATGGACGTCTGGAACGTGCGGAGGAAACCGCCTGTGTTGAAAATATTCTCGTACCAGCGGAGGGAGAAGCCCTCCGGCGGAAATTTGAGTACCGTCCCCGGTTCAAACGAAGTCACCGAGATGATCAGAAGCGGGCCCAGCAGAAAGATAAAGACCAGCAGACTGAACAGGCCCAGCCCGATATGTTTCTCCCGCATATGTCTACCCCTTCGGATTTAAAGTTTTGGCCATTTTGTTCATGACACCGACCACGACAAACGTAATGACAATCATAATCGCAGCAACGACTGAGGCCAGATACCAGTCGTTCAGGGTCATGGCGTTCTGATAGAGGAACGTCGCAATTACGCGCTGTTTGCCTCCCAATAGTGCAGGCGTCGTATAAGCCGTCAGGCTTCCGACAAAAACAAGTACGGCTCCGATCACAAGCCCTGGCACAGCCAGCGGGAACACCACCCGGCGGAATGCCGTAAAGCGGGATGCACCGAGGCTCTGCGCTGCCTTAAGCAGATCACCATCGATGTTCTCAAGCACACCGACCAGGGAAATGATCATGAGCGGCAGGAACAGATGGGTCAAACCAATCATCATGGCTGCCGGCGTATACAGAATATCCAGCGGCTTGTCCACGATACCAAGCCCAACGAGGGCGTTGTTGATCAGCCCTTTGCGTCCGAGAATAATCATCCAGCTAAACGAGCGCACAACCGGGCTCGTCAGCAGCGGGAAGATGGCCAGCGCGAGCAAAATGCCTTTGCGGCGCGGCGCTTTCCGTGAAATATAATAAGCTGTCGGGAATCCGAGCACCACGCAGACGATGGTGGTGACCACGCTGACCTGCAGCGTCGTAAGCAATATTTTCAAAAAGTAAGGGTCTCTGAAAAAATGCATGTATCCTTCAAACGTGAAGGAGTTTTCCTGAAAAAACGTCGATCCGATCGTCAGGACAATCGGAATGATCATAAATGCCGCCAAAAACACAAATCCCGGCAGCAATAGCCAGTATACTGATTTCTTCATCGCGGTACTCCTGACTTATAAAATGGTTTTATTCACACGTTTCATTGGAGCACATTTCAAAATAAATGCTACACGTTAGTCGCACCAGCCGTTACGGTTACGAATCGTTCTTTCGATCGCTGTTATCCTTGGATTTTCTTGATCTCCTTCTGTTTAGAAGGAAAAATCCAAGGATAAAGGCGAACGCTTCGCTTCTACAGAATCGATTTCGTCCCCTCCACTACCAGCGAAATACGTAAGGATTGATTTTTAGACTGTACCCCAATGCCGTGAAGATCATGGCTACGCATTTAATGCGTTAATAAACAGTTCAAGGAATGCTTCGGCATCTACCGTTTCGCATACCAATGTGTTGGGTTGTTCGCCCAAACGGTTTTGGAAGTCACATACCATCTGACCATCACACAGGCGGCTGGCCGTCTCTACATCGACGTAATACGATTTGCGTCCAACCAGTTCCGGGGCAAGAGCGACGCCAACGGCCAATGGATCATGCAGGGCACAGGCGCGTATGCCGTTCATTTCTTCATACCGCTTGATGTAAATCTCTGTGCTCTGTGCCACGTAATCGCGCAATACTGGATCAGTCAATCGTCCGATGGCTTCTTCATTCAGCAGCGTTTGGCGGGTAACATCCAAGCCCACCTGCGTAAGCTTCTCGAAACCTGCATGTAATACAATGCGTGCGGCTTCGGGATCAGCGTACGTGTTGTACTCCGCAGTAGGTGTAATGTTGCCATGCCCACGAACGACACCACCCATGAAGATGACTTCCTTCAATAATGTAGGTAGTTCAGGACACTTCATTAAAGCCAGAGCCAGATTCGTTAACGGCGCAGTCATGATCAGTGTTAGTTCGCCTGGGTGCAACTTCGCTTGTTCAACGATAAATTCAGGGGCAAAACCTTCATCCGCCTGCTTGGACACGGCCGGATCAGGCAGCGCACCACCCAATCCGTCTTGTCCATGTACCCGGTGCTCATAGTGAGACTTGCGTGTGAGTGGCCCAGCCGCTCCGGCAATGACCGGAATGGAGGGTGCTCCCACCAGCTCGAGAATTTTGCAAGTATTATCCGTTGCCTGCTGAAGCGATACGTTCCCGCAGACCGTGGTAATCCCGAGAATGTCCAGCTTCCGAATCTTGACGGCCAGCAAGATCGCCAGCGCGTCATCAATACCGGTATCCACATCCAGAATGATGCGATTCCCTGTTTCACTCATACATTCCCAACTCCTCTGCCGTTAAATGATTGCTTGCTGCAAATTTTTGTTTGTCGAGTACAATCATACCTGTCTCTAAACCTTATCGTTCTAACGATAATTAAGCTTATTGTGCAATCTCGCGGTTCCAACGATCTGTCCATGCTTTAGCCTGTTGATTCACAAATTCCATATCCAGCTTGTTCAGCTTGCCGACTACGTCAGCACCATACGTTACGCCTTCTGCTTCTTCGGCATTCAATTCAACCTTCGTATTTACCGGGGAATCCACTTTAGCTTTGGCAGATTTGCTTTGTACATCCTGGCTGAGCTGCCAGTTGATGAATTCTTCGGCGAGTTCTTTGTTCTTGCTGCCTTTCACGACATTGATCGTATTCATAACGGCATACGCACCTTCGCTAGGTGTAACAAACTTCGCATTTGGCACTGCCGCTTTCAAATCTTTGAAGTACATTTCCATAATCGGTCCGCCAGCAATCTCTTCCTGGGAGAACATATTCACGAATTCGGAAGTTTGCGTGTAAAATTTAACAACGTTGCTGCTTAATTTTTTCAGTTCCGCAAATGCGGCATCTTCATTAAACGTTTCGTTACCGGCTACACGGGAAGCTGCATCCAATACCATTGGGCCTGCGGTTGCCGTAATGTTCGGAATGGTCAAGTTATTGGCAAAAGCCGGGTCCCACAGATCTGCCCATGAAGTGACTTCTTTGTTAACGAGGTCCGGGTTATAAGCGATTCCGAGCTGGCCAACCGTGTAGGCCGGGCCATAATCTTCACCAAGTGGTGCTTTGGCAATATCATAAATGTCATTTACATTTGGAATTTTGGAACGGTCGATTTTCTCAAACAGACCTTCATCGATACCTTGTTGTGCATAGTAATCGGACAAATAGATCACATCAACATTGGATGTACCTTGGCGGATTTTGTTCAGACGCTCAGCGTTGTTACCCACTTCAAGCACAATGTCTACATTATGTTCTTTTTCAAATGGACCAAATACTTCTTCATTAAAGAAATCTTCCGAGAATCCCCAAGTAGAGACGACCAGTTTGGTTGGCGCTGTGCCTCCGCTGCCTGATCCGCCTGTTGCGCTCTCTGTACTGCTACCGCATCCTGCAAGTAATACCGATGTCATTGCCACTGCCGCCAAACCGCTAATCCACTTTTTCATCATGATCCTGATTCCCCCTGATATGTGTGATATTACAACCCAAACCATTAAGTTGAACTAGCTTGATATTCTCAACTAAAAATTTTACACAATAACGTAGAGGACAGAAGAAACCTGAAGTAGCGGAGCTAAAAGCTTTCTGAAAGAAAGCTGCATCGAAAGCATACGCTTCGCCTTTATTCCCGGATTTCACCTTTTCTAAATACAATCAAAGAAATCTGGGATTAACAGCGATCGGAAGGTTGTTCTGTCATCGGAGTGCCAGTGTGAATATTTGTTAGTTGGGCTCATATAGTTCAACTTAAAAAAACAAAAAGAAAAGCATTCTTGTATAAACAAGAACACTTTTCTTCGTAAACAAAGGAAAGCGACACCCGCTGCCGGTACATCATCGGTTTCTGCTTCAGAATCAATCCGAAGTCAGACGCCATCATATGAAATTGTTCGGAATCAGAATGATGAATTAGAATCGTTCGCAACACATGCATCGAACCTGTCGATCCATCCTATGCTTGTTCCAATATCACATTCGTAATGGCCCACTGCGTGGACGCATCGTAATCCCGTAATACAGCTTCGATTGGCAAACCCATGTGCTGCTCCAACTTCTCCCTGAATTTCTTCTTATACAAGACAGACATGCGGAAGTCCACTTCCAGCTTCAAGCCAGGGGCCTCCCCTTCCAGGGCGTCAGAGCGCGGTGAACGTCGGTGCTTCGCGTAGAAGGTCACAATGTTCTGATCAATGGTCACTCTCAGGAGAGTGGTGCCAAAGCCGAACAGTTCCTTCGAAATTTCGTTATAATACTGGCACATCTTCTTCTTGCTCTCATTGCTGTCCAGCAGTTCCATGAACTCACCCACATCATTTACTACCGTACGTTCGACGTGTTAACACGATTGATTATACATATATCTACGATTTTAGGCAACCCAAAAGATATAGTTAACATGCAAATAACACATAAAAGCGAACGATAGGTTTAAACTAGCGAAAACAATTCGTAAATGTTCACCGTAAGCGTGCTTGGAGATAACTGCACCCCTTTTCTCTATTATTGTTGCTTAATAACCCACTTTTGATACTCATTCTCTTGACGATACTCATCCATTACCAGCTCAGCCCCATCCTCGGATATGCCAAGTGCTTTCCCGTTATGAGAACTTGTAATGCGCATCGTCCCGTCCTCATTCTTTGAAATGTTCCAGCGTTGATTCGCATAACCAAGATACGAATAGAGCTGAATACGATTCTGTCCTACATCCCAATCAAGAGACATTCCGCTCAAGGTTCGAATGGAGTAAGAGCCGGAATCATCGCCTGTCGGTACAAGTACCCATCTGAAGCCTTCACTTGCATTCTCTGTCTCCTCAGCAACCTTTATCACTTCTCCTGCTTCAGATGGAACAGCCTGCACCGTAACGGGACGTCCTGCGTTATAAATCATCACCTGCTCCAATTCTGCTTTCTTCCTATGGATTGCATTCACATTCTGGAAGGACGCATTCCCACCGAACACATGAAGTCCAAAATGTCCTTCGGCAAACGTTCCATCCTGAAGATCCAGGACTCGCTCACCGTCTACATCAACCTGGATTCGAGGACCGTTCGCCTGAATCTGGATGTGATACGTATGATCTTTACGAACGAATCTCGGGATTTGAGCAAGTACCTGTCGATTTTCGATTTTTCCATCCACTTTATAAAATAGCCGGATGGACTTCAGGTTCGGGTCCATATTCAAATAGTAGCCGCTTCGTCCATCCTCACTTGCACGGAATACAATAGAACCTGCTCCCCCCTGTGCTCCCAGCGTCAGATCAGCATCATATTGAAAATCCCCTGCCGTTTCCTGTGCGATATATTGTGTATCTCCACTATAGTTGCCCTGTATGCCTTGTTTGGAAATAAGCCATTGGGCCGATGACTTATCCGACTTCCAGCCGGACAAGTTGGTATGGAATATGCCACTGGATACCGTTATCGGTATTTGGGCAGAAGCTTTGCCGTCTGCCGTTGATACCGTTACTACTGCTTCGCCTCCACCCACAGCTCGAACCGTCGCTTTCGTTTTATCAGAATGAACGATTTGCACCACTTTAGGATTGCTTACCTTCCATTTCAACGTTTGAGTGGCACCTTTTCCGGGTCTGCCTTCCACCGTGGCGTACAGCGTTTGTGTCTGCCCAACATTCGCCGTTCTTCTTTGTATATCTGCAATAACCTGAGCCTTGGAGGAAGTGCTCTTTCTCCAGATGTTATCTAAGGCGTACACCTTCATGGAGCTCACCTTCACTTCCCCACCCAGGCTATAGAAAGCCATTGCCCTTCCCGCCGGATCTGGAAAAATGACATCTGAGAAGGCAACCTTGCCATCATTACCAAAGACCTCTATAGAGGATTCATCGACGAATATACGTAACTTCACCTTTCGATTTTCAGGTTGTAACGGGGCCTCGTGTACCTTGGTGAATAAGTCGGAGAAGCTTACGTCCCCCGAAGCGGTGCGATCCACGAACATGTTCTGCGTATTTACTCTGTATCCTACGGTGGTCTTCTGCCCTTCTCTTTGACGCAGTTGAAAGCCAAACTCGGTTACAGAGCTGTTAGCCGGAATTTCCACTTCAGCTTCAATCTCATATGCCCCTGCCGTTAGCCCATCAAGCGGATTTTTTGTTTTTGGGCCAACGATCATTTGTTGTGCACTATACAGGTTATGCCGCAGTGTCTGGAGTTCAGTGATTGGTGTTTGTACCAAACGTACTCCTTCATCCGTGGTTCGAAGAGAGATTTCTCTTGGTATGGTCAGTTGCCCTTTCCATGAGGAAGTTGGGAATTCAAACGGATAATCCCAGTTCGTCATCCATGCCAGCATGATTTTCCGCTGGTCCTGCATATTCGCAAAGGACATCGATGCGTAGAACTCCTTACCGAAGTCCGTTCTCAACACTTGCCCCGACGGATGATCGTTCAGGAATTTCCCATCAGCTGTTAGCTGGCCTACAAAATATTCCGCATCTGATCCCTGAGTTTTCGGATTGGCCCCTGTACTGATCATTAGCACCCACTTACGTTGCCCCGTTCCATCTACAGGCAGCTGAATCAGATCGGGACACTCCCACACACCACCTCGAACATAATCGCCATATCCGAAGTTATCGGTTAAGGTCCAATCGAGCAGATTGGTTGAAGTAAAGAACCGGATGTGATCCCCGCCGGACACCACCATCACCCAACGGTTGTGATCTTCATCCCGGACGACCTTCGGATCACGGAAATCCCAGCTTCCCGGATCATCACCATTCTTGCCCGGATTCTCAATGACAATCGGACGATCTTTGGCGTATTGCCAATTCCGGCCTTGATCAGTACTATAGGCGAGGCCGATACGCTGATTGCCACCAGGTTTATCTGGATGATAGGAAGTGTAGTACGCAATCAGACCTTTTCCGCCCGAATCCGTGAACAGACCGGAGGCATTATTCAGATCAGCAATTGCTGATCCCGACCATACATGGCCCTGATCATTCCAAGGTAACGCAATAGGTAAACGCTTCCAATTTACCAGATCAGAACTGACGGCATGAGCCCAGGTGCCTCCATCCTGATGAAACAGATGATATTCTCCTTCGTAATAGACCAGCCCGTTTGGATCACTTGCCGATCCTCGAATCGGAGAATAATGGTACTGGGGACGATAGTTTTCTTTATAGTACACCGACTCTTCCGTTACATAGATATCCTGAAAATAAGCGATGCCTTGTTGCACGACAAGTCCAGCATTTCCATTAGCGTAGCTTTTATCTGTTACCTCAACAGCCGCAGGCGTGTACCCATCTACATAGATTTGAATCAAGCTGCCCGAGGCTATAACTTCGATGTGATGCCTCGCTCCCGGTTGGCTTGGAACCTTGCTATTCGAGCTGGCGAGCACGGTACCGTCCGCTTTTCGAAGTTGCACCCGAACTTCTTCTCCTTCCCGAATCAGGGCTGCTTCATATCCCTTCGTTCCATCTGCATTTGCCCTGAATAGCAGCGCTGCTGAGGTACTCGCATTGGCAAGAGATATATTTCCTTCATATACAAAATCAGATGTCGCTTTCTCGTAAATGACCCTTCCTTTCCCCTGCGCGTTTGCTTTCCCTTTATATCCTTTCAAATCCGGCTGCCATTCACCTACGCTGCTAATCGTTTTGCCGATATTGCCATTCATTGTACTAACCTGCACATTCTGGAACAAAGCCGACCCATCCCATACATGGAGCCCCAGATTCCCTGACGAGTAGGCACTGTCTTTCACATCAATCACCGGGTCATACCGATTATCCCAATATACCTGAAGGCTTTCTCCGTCCGCCTTCACTTTCAGATGATAGATACTCCCAGATTCCAGGTTTTCTTTATGTTCTACATTTAACGTTCCCGGCTGTCCACTGGCATCTCTTAGACGTATTACACCAGCCTGAGGAACCACTTGCAGCATATATGAAGACCAACCTGTATCATTGGATCGAAAAACAAGACTTGTATCCGCTTTCATATTCTGAATCATCAAATCAGCTTCAAAGATAAAATTATCGGCTCGTGTAGCCGATATGGCCATCACATTCTCCCCGGCGTCCGAAGTCAGACGAAGTCCATCATCCGTATCTTCCAGATTGCCTCTACCTTGCAATGTCCAATCTGACAAATTCGTTATTGCCTTAGACACTTTGGTTAACATTTGAACCACCTCCCCCTGTTTTGCTGATTCCTTGGAGGTCTGTTCTATCCTTTGCGAGGCAGTTGTCTCCATAACAGATGTTGTGAAATAGGCTCCAGCAGCAGAAGATCCAAGGACACATGATAATAGAACACAACCAATGGAACGGAAGATGATTTTCATGAGCATTCCCTCTTTTCATATAGTAGATGAGACAAAAATCCCACAAAGGGCGGCGCAGTCTCTTAGATAAGTGAACCTGCATCCGCCCCTTCTGGGACGTCCATACATATCAAACGCTATGAAACATATGTTTCATGCTGCAATGCTTCTAAACCCAATGCGAGGGCACCGCATAGTCCTGCGTGCTGGCCCAATCCAGGCTGGACAATATATTGGTCAATATGTTGCGTTATTGGGGCTGCATTCACATAACCATTCAGATTCCGTACAACCTGATGCCGGATCATGGGAAACAGATGACTTTGCTGCATCACCCCTCCGCCCAAGATGACCTTTTGAGGGGAGTGAAGCAGAATGCCCGTTGTGATGGACTCCGCAATGTAAAAGGATTCGATCTCCCAGGCCGGGTGGTCTGCCGGCAGTTCGCTGCCAGGGCTCTGCCAGCGGGCTTGAATGGCTGGCCCCGCAGCCATTCCCTCCAGGCAATCGCCATGATACGGACATAATCCGGCAAAATGATCCTCCGGGTGCCGTCTCGTCCGGATGTGTCCACCTTCCGGGTGCAGCATTCCATGCACACGTTTACCTCCCGCCACAAGCCCAATCCCAACACCTGTGCCAATCGTATAATACACACAATTGTCCAGTCCCTTTGCTGCTCCCCAAGTGACTTCTCCAAGGGCCGCTGCATTCACATCCGTATCCCATCCGAAGGGAATCGGGAATTCACGCTTCAATGACCCAATAACATTACAGTTTTCCCACCCTGGCTTGGGCGTTGTCGTAATGTAACCATAGGTGGGGCTATCCGGTTGCAGATCAATCGGACCAAAGGAGCCGATCCCGATCGCCACCACTCCTTTGTCCCTGAAATAGTCGATCACCTTCGCCAGTGTGGTCTCGGGATGTTCCGTTGGAAAGCTGCACCAATCTTCAATTTCCCCTCGTTCGTTACCTACACCACATACAAACTTCGTTCCACCGGCTTCTATTGCTCCTATACGCATCTTACTGTCCCCCCCACGATCATTCTGACTGACCTTCAACTCGGATGGGGGATAGCTCGTAGATATGAAACGAAGCAAATACTAAATCCTTATTTTGGGACTGAACAGAGATTCCCTTGGAACCCGCATCCGGATAGATCAGATCGGTAATAACCGCTTGACCGTCATTGGCAAATACCTCTACAGATGAGTAATCCACATAAATACGCATATGTTGGTTGCTGTCCACTGCTTTTAATCCCGCTGCATGGCGGCCCAGGAAATGTTCATGGAAATCGCTAATACCCGATCGACTGCGATCAACATATACCTCATTCTGGCTAGCGTCCACGCCGATGAGCGTTTCGTTGCCTGCACCACTTCGTAATGCAAATTGAACAGATTGATCAGAAGCCCATTCCGCATATATCTCATAGTTTACAAGGCGCAAAGTATTCAACTGTTCACTCACTTGTCTAATAGAAGCATTCTGTAAGGACAGTACTGGGGTGCGGGCTTGCTCCAACTCGCGTGCAGGACGCTGAACCAGCAGGACTTCCCCGTCCCTTTTCTCCAATGTCAGCTCTCTCGCAATGGTCATCGCGCCGCGGTATGCTTCGGTTGGTGTCTGATTGGCATACATCCAGTTGCTCATCCAACCCATAAACAGGCGTCTGCCGTCTTCTGCCGGAATGTCAGACCAACTGACCCCTGCGTAGTTATCCCGACCATGATCAAGCCAGCGAACGGTATGGGAAGCTTCATCAGGAACAAATGTAATCCCATTAAAATCTCCGGTGAAGTATTGCGTTCTGGAGCCTTCCTTGAAGGCCGGATCTGCACCAATGCTGACAAGCATCACCCATTTCTCCTGGCTTGCATCCCCATCCACGGATAGAGGGAACAGATCAGGGCACTCCCAGACGCCATCATGCGAACCGATCCCGGCGCCGAATTCACTGCCCAATGTCCACTCCTTCAGATCGGGAGAATGGTACAGACATACCGTCTGACCACAAGCGATAATCATAATCCATTCCTTGGTCTGCTCATGCCAGAACACTTTGGGATCACGGAAATCCACGAATGACTCATGCTCCAGTACCGGATTGCCCTCGTATTTCATCCAAGTTCTGCCGCTATCCTTGCTATATGCGAGGCTCTGCCGCTGAATCGGATGATCGTTTGGCACCTCCTGATGATGGGTAAAAATAGCCACCAGTCCTGGCTCATCGTCAAAGAATCCAGACGTATTGTTCCAGTCCACCACGGCACTGCCAGAGAATATCATGCCATGTTCATCCGGCGCCAAAGCCACAGGAAGCTCTTCCCAGGTAACCAAATCCTTGGTCACCGCGTGTCCCCAATGCATCGGTCCCCATGTGGTGCCAAACGGATGATGCTGATAGAACAAGTGATACTCACCTTTGAAAAATACCATGCCGTTGGGGTCATTCATCCACTTCTCCTTGGGTGAGAAGTGATAGACGCCCCGGTAATCGGTTGTTGAAATGGTAGACATATTGGTTTCTCCTTTGGATCAAACCTTTGAAGAGGACACTTTGCTTCACTCACGCACCTTAATGCTAGTAAGGCAAAGCTCCTCATCCAGTTTGTTTTATTGGGTGTTGCGGTCATATCCCGCTTGTTTAATCTGCAGCCACTCTTGCAAGCCAAGACGATCCAGCTCTTTCAGATAAGCGTCCCACTCCTGATCGATCTTTCCATTCTGATACCATTCCGTGCGCATACGCAGCACATAGGCGAACAAATCCGTCTCAATGGTGGAAAGGCGGTCGAGTTCATCGATCGAGAAGAACACGCTTGGATAGACGTTTTCTGCTTTCATGTGTGGAACCATATATTTATCGAGCAGTTCCATACGCCATGCAGCATCTTCCGGTTTGGTTGTGTATTTGTCATAGTAACTGTCTAGAATAGCCAGCGGTCCTGCAATGCTCGTTTTCTGTCTGAGCTCAACAGGTGCAGCGCCTTCCAGCGGAAGATGCTTCAGCATGCCTTTGGCTTCATCCAATTCAAAAATATTCTGTTGTGTCTCATCACCGTAAGTTCCCCAGTTGTTCTGCACGGATTGGAGCGGATCGTACAATTGGTCGACCCACTTCGCTGTGGATTCCAGATTTTTATTGCTGCTCGTAACAACCATGCGTCCTCGGTCTAGACCGATACCGTTTGTACGCGCGACATTAATTTCTCCATTCGGTCCGGCGACAGGAGGCAGAACATCATAGGTATCATTCATGCCTGTAATGTTGGCCTTATCCCAAGTGAAGTACATACCATATTTGTTGTCTTTGCCCTTGGCCAGATACGTATTCCAATCCTGCTGATATGCTTCCACATCCACAAGACCTTCCTGAACCAGTTCGTGAATGTATTTGACCGCTTCCTTGTAGCCTTCATCAGCTGCCGTAAAGACTACTTTTCCATCGTTGGTCACCACGGTGTGGTCCCAGTTCTCCCCGAGTCCAAATGCTGCAAATAGAAATGTCAGATCTTCTCCGCCCGGCTTGTTAATGAAGGACAACGGAATTTCGTCAGCCTTGCCATTGCCGTTCGGGTCCTGGGTTTTGAACGCAATCAGCACTTGTTTCAGTTCTTCGGTTGTCGTTGGCATCTTCAGTCCGAGCTTGTTCAGCCACTCCACGTTGATCCAAGGTAAGTCATCAACCGCCTGTATGCGCTGCTTGCCACTTCCGAGCTCCTCAATCCAGGGAAAGGAATAAATATGTCCGTCTGGAGCCGTAATCATGCTCTTGTATTCGGGAGCTTCCTCCAGCACCTTTTTCAGGTTCGGCATGTATTGCTCAATCATGTCCTCCAGTGGAATGATGGCACCGTCCTTCGCCAGTTTCAGGAGATCATAATCCCCATAACCTGCGTCAAAAATGGCATCCGGCAAATCACCGCTGGCTATCGCCAGGTTTCTTTTCTCCGCAAACACATCACTCGTATAGTTCTTCCAGTTGATATGCACATTGGTTTTCTCTTCGAGTCTCTTGTTAATCAGCTTCTCGTTCGGATCAGCAGGGGCCAGCGGAGAACTCTGTGTTATAAAATTCAATGTCACTTTGCCATCAGGTGACTGGGCTTCACTTGCCGCACCGCCTCCTCCCCCGCCACACGCCGAGAGCAGGAGCATGGCTGACAACATGGAGATGGATGCCGTTGTAGCGGCTTTTCTGGACTTGTTCACTTTTTTCATGATAATGACCTCCGTGGATTATGTTGGGTCGAGCGCGCTATATTTCAGACTGTTCACTATTTGAGCGAACCTACCATGACACCTTTTTCGAAGTATTTCTGAAAGAACGGATACATGATAATGAGTGGCAGACTCGAAATGACAATGGCTGAATATTTGATCATTTCCGAGAGACGTTTCAGTTCCGCCATCGCAAGCTGATCACTGATCATGCCCGGTGCAGCCTGATTCTGAATCAGAATGGAGCGCAGAACAAGCTGGAGCGGATGGAGGTTCGGATTGTCCAGATAGATCATGGCGTCAAAATAGGAATTCCACTGGCCTACAAACGCGTACAACGCGAGAACAAAAATGATAGGTTTCGATAACGGAATGACGATCTGGAAGAAAATCTTCATCTCGGAGGCACCATCCACATTGGCGGCTTCTTTCAGTTCTCGCGGCACCCCTTTGAAGAAGGTTCTGGAGAGAATGATGTTCCAGACATTGACTGCGCCTGGGATGATAATGGCCCATACCGTATCCAGCATGCCTAGATTACGAACAAGCAGATAGGTCGGGATCAAACCGCCACCGAAGAACATCGTGATGATAAAAATAATCATGAAAAATCCTCGCCCAGCCAGCCTTTCATCAGACAAGGCATACCCTGCAAATATCGAGACGGTCACCGTCACTAGTGCAAAAGAAACCGAGTACAGCACCGCATTGGCAAACCCTCGAATCATGGCCGGATTGGATAGAATCATCTGATACCCATCCAGACTCCAGTCGGATACATTGAAGGACAGCCCGCGGTTCAGCAGTACCGTCGGGTCCATGAATGAGGCAACGACGATATAAATCAGGGGGACAACCACAACCAGTACGGCACAGGTGAGAAAAATCGCGTTCAGCGTGAGGATCAGTCGATCCAGTCCCGTATGTTTGACTACCATGGATAACACTCCTTTCCTAATAGAGGCCTTCGCCTTCATTCAATTTCTTCACGATCAGATTCACAGTCACCAGCAAAATGACATTGATGACGGAGTTAAATAATCCTACTGCCGCAGAATAAGCGTAATCTCCGGACTGCAAGCCCACCTTGTACACATACGTGGCAATGATTTCGGAGGAAGGCAAGTTCATGGATGTCTGCATCAGGTAGGCCTTCTCAAATCCAATCGACATGATCCCGCCAGCGGCAAGAATAAATACGATGGCCATAATCGGTCGAATCGTCGGAAGGTCGATATGGCGAATACGCTGAATGAGATTCGCTCCATCCAGGTTGGCTGCATTGTGAAGTTCCGGATCGACATTGGCCAAAGCAGCGACATAAATGATGGAAGCCCAGCCCGCCCCGGTCCAAATATCCGACAAAATGTATATCCAGCGGAAGTATTCCGGTTCGGACATAAACATAATAGGATGCCCTGTAATTGCTGTGGCTATCTGATTGATCGGCCCTGTTGGGGATAGAAAGATAAACAGCATACCCACAACGACAACTACCGAGATAAAGTTGGGTGCATACAGAAACAATTGGATGTTTTTCTTCACTCCGGCTTTACGTACCTGATTGAGCATGAGAGCAAGCAAAATCGGGACCGGAAAGCTGAATATCAATCCAAAAAAACTGAGTTTAAGCGTATTCATAAAGATGACGTCAAAATTGGGCGAAGCCAAAAACTTCTCAAAATGCTTCAAGCCTACCCACTCACTGCCCATAATACCTTTGATCGGACTAAAATCCTTAAATGCGATAATGGCTCCGTACATCGGGATGTATTTGAAGACAAGGGTCAGGATCAGAGCTGGTGCGAGTAACAAGTACAAAAAATAATTCTTTTTGAACTGCTGCATCCTGTGAACTGTAGATGCCCTCTCTTTCAACGCCCTTCCTGTACCCTTTTTGGTATCCACTGTGTTATCCAACACATTACCTCCGTTCATTCCTGAAGTTGACAATTGTTTGCAGTAAGGGCTTTCAATATTTACAATTGCTCATTTAATAATTTACAATTTATCAGGTAATCTAGGCATTAGTCAATACATTATGTAAAAAATAATTGTGCATTTGATAACATTTAGTGTGTTTTCCAAGTTCTAAATGTGCATTTCATTGTATATATAACGTTTGTTTATTTCCCTTCAACCTGTCATTCCCCTTATCAGCAGTAGGATATTTCAAACTAATGATCATTTGTAACAAAACTTCTGAATACATATAAAAGCGCTTAATTTAAATTAAAAATGTAAACTTAATTGTGCATATGTAAAATCGAGATTGCTATTTGTTCCGATCTATTATACATTTGACTAAGATAATACTATGGACGACGATATGATCATTAGAGGTGAAGCACTAGATGGCAAAAGAAAAAGTTACGATACAGGACATCGCAGATGCTTTGGGCATCTCCCGGAATACAGCTTCCAAAGCCTTGAATGATAGCGGAAATATCCCGGATGAGACACGTAATCGTGTAATTAAAAAAGCAATTGAACTTAAATATAAACAGTTTGCCTATATGGAAAATGAGCATGTTCTAACCAAAGCTCCAAACAATATCGCCCTGTTAACGGAGAATCTGCCCAATACATCTCACTTTGGTTCGATGTTAATCAGTGGTCTGGAGAAAAGAATCAGCGCAGAGGGATACAATCTCTCCATTCATATCGTACGTGAGGTTGATCAGGACTCACTTACACTTCCCAACAATTTTGATATTTCCAACGTGGACGGTATCATTTGCATTGAGTTGTTCAATCTGAAATATACTCAGCTTATTACCGATCTCGGAATTCCCACGATCTTCATCGATTGCGCTTCCGACATCTGTTATCCGGAATTTCATGCAGATTTGCTGCTCATGGAGAATGAGCACAGCACGTATCAGTTAACCAGAAAATTAATTGAGAGCGGCTACAACCATGTTGGATTTGCCGGGGATTACAATCATTGCAAAAGCTTCAATGAACGTTGGGTAGGATATCAGCGGGCGATGCTGGAAGCGAGGCTGCAGGTCGATCCATCCCATTGCATTGTGGATGATGACCGCCTGTTTTTCTCAAAGCCTGGCTGGTTGAACGAACGCGTGGCAGAGCTGAAGTCGCTGCCTGATGCGTATGTGTGTGCCAACGACTTTATCGCAGTCGACTTGATCAGAGCTTTGAGAGCGAGGAATGTTAAAGTGCCCCAGGATATCGTCATATGCGGATTCGATAACGCACCTGAATCACGAATTATTGAGCCTGCATTAACGACGGTTCATATCTACAGCAACGAAATGGGCATTAAGGCTGCGGAGATGCTGTTATCCCGGATTGATCATCCGTCACAGCCTTATCAGGTCTCGCATATCGTAACCAAACCGATCATACGGGAGTCCACACCCACACTTATGAAAGCCAATCCACAGACCGTTTAACTTATCTCATAGATCTCTAAAAAAATAAATAGCCGTATCTTTCACGCAGAATAGAACGTGAAGGATACGGCTTTTTCTATAGGGACTTATAGATGCCCTTTTTATGATGCGGTCAAAATATGACGCGAGCAGGACGCAGCCTCTAATCGGGATTCGTAGCTCTGTGCTACACGGAGGCCTTGGATGCTCCTTTGGTTGAACGTACCTCTGTACGAATCAAATTGAAGATCATAAAGACGAGCACAACGAGTTGTGGAATAAAGGTCTCCCATGTCGGATACATACCAAGCCAGCCAATCGTCGGCAGACTCGGTGCGACATGAGCCCCCAGCGCTGCTGAGACTTGAAGGGAGTGAATACTCTCTCCAAGGAAACGAAATACCAGATAATAGATCAGCAGCGTAGCGGTCAGGAAAAACCATCGTACAGGCAGACGTACACTGAACTGAATAATGGCTACAGCTAATACAATCAGGATGAGCAACGCTGCCCCCATACCGATCAACATCTGCGAGGTCTCAATTGCAGGCGCCATGCCGATATAAAAGATCGCCGTCTCCGCACCTTCCCGCAATATGGCAAGACCCGCCACAGCGAAGAGTGACCATAGACTTCCCCGGGCCAGTGCACCACCTACCTGTCGCTGTACATAGCTATTCCAGGAGCGGGTATTTGATTTGCTATGCATCCAATGCCCAACCGTCAACATTAGTACAACGGCTGCAAGCCCCGTATACCCCTCAATCATCTCCCGTGTGCTGCCCGATGATGCCACAGCAAGAGTCAGCGACAGTACAACGGCTAACGCCGCACTAAGCAGCAGACCACTACCGGCACCAGCCCAGATCCAGCGCCGGGCCGCAGTCTCGCCACTCTTCTTGGCATAAGCGAGCAATGCAGAGAGTACCAGAATGGCTTCCAATCCTTCGCGAAGCAAAATCAATGCCGCATCCCATGCCGTGTATGAGGTGGTAGCCGTTAACGGCGCCAGCCGATTGATCATTCGGGTTATAACCTCGGTTGCCTTCGCCGTATTTGGCGGATTGGAGACGACATATCCCGATGCTTCGGCCATTTCATTCTCAATGGCCGTATATGAAGCTGGAGATGATATCTGCACCTGACCTTCAACCAAAGGCCAGGCCACGATAAACTGCTCCAATCCGGTTGCAGCAGTAGTGGTATCCCCGGCTTGAATCTGCTGCTCTATTTGCTCCAATAATTTCAGCAGGTCGGACAATGAAGAAACATCGGAGGATGCTGACGTATCCTCAACTTCCCCTTCCTTGAGGGTCCCTGCAATGTAATCTGTGAGCAACGTGACCAGTTCCTGCATACGCGCTGTTGCCTGTTCTTCCTTGCGGGGCTCGGCCTGCATTGCAATGCGAACCAGACTGATGTCTTTCTCCAACTGGCTGTATACGCCAAAATGATCCTGACGAATCGGAGCTTCGGTGCCTTTCCAGGCCGTAACAATCCGTTTATAGGCAAGCTCTGCCTGGGTCCAATCGCCCTGTTCCATTGCACTCAAGCTTTTACGTGCGTCTGGCAGCAGCCTTTCAGCCGCTTTACGGCCTGCATCGTCGCTCTCTTCTGCCACCTGAAACGCCTCAATGTACTGATTGGTCGCACGGGCAAGATCCGCCAATGCTTTCTTGGCAGCATCAGAATCATTGCTCGACAGTGCCTGTTCCGCTTTGGACAAGGCTTCACCTACAACGCTGGCGGCCGTCGCAACCTGATCTGCGTTCTGTTCCGGCACCAACGTGCTGGCAGCATCCCACAGTTGCCGGAACTCAGCGACATCCTCCGTCGCTTCTGTCAGCTTGCCCTGTCCCGCTTCAACCAAGGCGCTGCCCACAGGCGGCAATAGACTATCCAGTTGTTTTTGCACAGACTGCTCATTGTTTTGGAGCCCTTCTCCAGAAGCATGTGCCATGCCAGGTAAGCGAATTACCCCGGACCCCACCATCAGGAACACCAGCAGCATCAGCAAGGAGCGCATCAACCTTCCTTTGTACATCCGCCGCTTCTGCGCCTTCCGATCTGCGATCCTGCCCATCATTGTCATCCTCCCCATTAAATTAAGGTGTCCCCAATATATCCGCCATTCATAATTCCCGGGAAACAGGCAAATACAGCACTGCCTGTGTGCACGGTATATTCGTTCAGCTTGTCGTTCTTTGCCAGTCGTTTCTGAATCGGAATAAACTGTTTCTCCAGGTCCCGTTGATAGCTAATGAACAGCAAACCTGCATCCAGCTGCCCGGTCTTGGCATCGAGCCCACTCGAATACGAGTAGGAGCGGCGTAAAATTTGCTGACTGCCGTCCCCCTTCGCGAGACGCAGATGTGACGTTGCCGGAATTACAGGCTGCCCATCGGCAGACTTGGCCTTCAAATCTACCGGATCGAACTCGCCGCGGCTGCCGAGCGGCGCTCCGCTGTCCCGGTGGCGTCCAAATGTCGCCTCCTGGTCCTTCAGTGTGGAGCGGTCCCACACCTCCACACGCATGCGAACCCGGCGGACGGCCATATAGCTGCCGCCAGCCATCCACCCCGGACCGTCAGCCGGCTGCGCCCAGACGGTCTGGTCCATCAGCACCGCATCCGTTGTATCCGGATTGCCGGTGCCATCCTTGAAGCCGAGCAAGTTGCGCGGTGTTCCACCCGCAGGGTCAGCTCGGCCTGTGCGCTGGAAACCTTCCTGCGTCCAGCGCAATACCGCATGCCCGCGTGCGATGCGCGCGAGATTGCGGATGGCATGGAAGGCGACCTGCATATCGTCTGCGCAGACTTGCACGCACAGGTCGCCACCACACCACTGCGGGTCCAGCGCATCTCCGGCGAATGCCGGCAGATCGCGCAGGCCCTTGGGCTTCCGGCCCTGCAGCCCGAAGCGCCCGTCAAACAAAGAGGGCCCCACACCAAACGTCAACGTGGTTCGTGACGGTGTCAGGCCTGCCGCTTCGCCCGTATCGGTAGGGGGCGTATTCAGCGTTGTATTATGTTCGCCAATCATCTCTCCGGCGGCCATGGGAGCGGCAGCGGCCGTCCAGTTCTTGAACAGACGGCGGAGATCATCCGCACTTCCCGCCGTCACATCAAAGGCGGCAAAGCAGATGAAATCCTGAGCCGGGGTAATGATTCCCGCCTGGTGCTTGCCATAAAAGGGCAGGCCTTTGTCATTCGGCGAGGCTTGCTCCACAGCGGACGCCGGACTCTTTTTGCGGCCCAGCGCCATCAGACCGCTGGCACCGCCTCCGCCCAAAAGCAGACCCAATCCGGCCACGCCGGTCAGCTTCAGCATTTCACGCCGTGACAACGGCTTTTTCAGCGAATCCTTTTTCTGCTCGGTCATCGTTCTACACTCCCAGTACTTGTCCCATATTCGACAGCGGCTCGGCCAATGCATCCAGGTTCTGACTCAACTTCTTCACGTCTTCATCCTTCAGCTTCTCATAGGAAACGTATCCGTCTCCATCCTTGAATGGAGCAAGCTCTTTCTCCAGTGCATCGAATCGGTCCGCAATTTGCTGATTCAGATCCTTGTCTTTGGCAGCCAGATCATCCTTGAGCAGGTTATAAATCTCGCGTGCTCCCTCTACATTCGCTGCAAAATCATACAGATCCGTATGGGAATAACGTTCTTCTTCACCGGTTACCTTGCTGGAGGAAACCTCATTCAACAGTTCTACCGCACCCGTTACCATCAGACTCGCATCGATGTCCATCGTCTCCACTTTGGCACGCAGGAGCTTCGCATCACTTAACAAGGTATCCGCAAAGTCAGTCATGCCTTCGGTCGTCTTGTCTTCCCAAAGTGCCTTCTCAATCCGGTGGAATCCGCGCCAGTCGGCAGCCTCCACATCTCCGTCACGTGCATCGATATTCGGGTCCAGATCCCCAAGTGCCTCGGCTACCGGTTCAATACGTTCATAATACATACGAGCTGGTGCATATAATGATTTGGCAGTCTCCAGATCACCAGCTTTCACGGCATCCGTAAACTTCTCCGTTTGCTTCACGAATTCATCAATCTGCTCAATTGCAAACGTGCGATAGCCATCCACTGCGGTTGTATAATCGCTCCCGGCCGCTTCCTGATCTGCTACATCCGTAGTTTCTGTGGAAGTTTGATTTTCGCTTTGAGCAGCAGGTGTTTCTGCCTTGTCCGTAGCCGCTTCATTATTGCCGCAAGCGGCGAGTAAAACCGAAGTTGCCAGCACAACAGCCGGCAGTGCCAATATTTTTTTCAACACGATACACTCCCCATTGGTTAAACTGATATGGTTGTACACCTGCGATAAATATGTCGATGAGTACAAACCCTTAGATTAACGTTCATTTAATGATAATGATTATCAATTTCGGTAAAGACATCATAATTCCGGCGCATACTTATGTCAATATGAAAATAAGAGGACCTGTTTAATCAATACTCAGGTGGAAAATACCGGGTATTAATTCCCCTGAAAACATAGACAAACTTCGTCATCACCCGTTAAAATGAGACAAAATGTCTATATTATCTTAATTTTATGAAATTGGAGGCTCATGCCATGAAATGCCCAGTATGTAATCATGAAAATGGAAATGCCAGCTTTTGCGAGAGGTGCGGCGCTAATCTAACTCCTTCTTCCCCTACTGCAAATTCCGCTCAGGAGCAACAATCCGCTGCTGCCGAACCTGAATATACCCGTTGGTCGAGCACACAGGCGACACCTCCTCACGCTCCCATTTCTCCCAACACACCTTCTGCTTCCAGACCTGTACAACATGCATCCGACTCTTCCAGCACAGAGGGCGCTTCAGCTTCAGGAAACAACAACACCAATCAGTGGAACAACATTGTACAAAATGAGAAAGTTCAGCAAGCCAAAGAAGTAAGCAAACAGTATCTATCCTATTTCCTTAGTGTGCTCACCCGCCCTTATCAAACCATGAAAACCGTTGGTGAACAGCATTCTCTTAACGGTTGGATCACGATGGCTCTGATTGCGGTTCTATCCTCTACATACTTTTTGATTACATTCGCCCGGATGGATATGGACGGATTGTTCATTGGTGGGTTTATCAGACCACTGTTGTTCACCGCCATTTCATTGGTCGTAGCGATCGCGTTGATGTATGCCATACTTAAGATTGAAAAAATAACGTTCCGTCCCAAAACACTGGTTGCCCAGTTCGGTACATTGCTTGTGCCCGCTGTAGCGTCGCTCGTTCTGGCAAATCTGTTTATTGTTATCTCGTATTCCATCGCTATCTTCTTCCTCATTGTCTCGTATTTGATTATCTTTGTATCTCTTAACACGGTGCTGTTCCAGTATCCGCTGAATCGTACGAAGGCAGCCATCGATAGCATGTACAGCGTGTTGATTGCCAATGTGGTATTGTTTTTTATTCTCTCTCGCTTTCTGGGCACTACAATCATTGGATTGATTAGCCTGATGTATTCTCCATACGGT
Organism: Paenibacillus sp. E222; assembly: GCF_013401555.1. NCBI lineage: Bacteria > Bacillati > Bacillota > Bacilli > Caryophanales > Paenibacillaceae > Paenibacillus > Paenibacillus sp. E222. The sequence goes on along the minus strand of NZ_CP058552.1, from coordinate 1,702,432 downwards.
CGTCTGTAGCATCTAATTTAAAAGCTCTTACGAAGGCTCTCCCTCCTTATCCGAGGAGGGTCTTCTTTTGTTTCAGCGTCAGCAGATTGCACTCGTTACATTCCATACACTATAATGTGTAGTGTAAAGGTATGTTCTTTTTTACGTAAGGATATGAGGTGAGAACCCCCCCATGCTTATATGGGATCTGTACCATTTTCATTAACACTACATTATGTAGTGTATTGTTATGATCATTCATTTTATTACGAAGGGTAGAGGAAATCGATATGGACATGAATATGAATCATATGCAAATGGACCACGAGGCAGGCACATCCTACCTGTGGCTTATCGTTGGGGCAATCGTTCTATTGTTCTCCATCGCAGCTTATATCTGGTCTTCACGCACCCAGAAGTCTGTACTGGCACATATGAAGAAGAATGAACGAGCTGTGATTAAAAAGAAAACCCGATCCATCCGCATGGCTGCTCATGCACTACTGGGGGTGTCGATCATTGCGTTTGTTCTTTTCTTCATGCAGGGGGCACTTACCAAGTATGATGTAGCAGATCTGAATGCTGGTGCTGCGATCGACGTGACTGACGATAACTACTACGGAGCAGATCATACGGAAGAACCGATTCAATATGAGATGACCATCCCAACGTCGGGGCCTCATAACCCGCATGATATCAAGTTTGGATTTTACACCGATTTTCCCGGCTATCCATACCTGGTACATAATCTGGAACATGGGGATATCATTATTTATTATCGTGAGAACGCAAGTGATGAGCTGAAGCAGCATCTGAAATACCTTGCCAAGTTCCGCAAAGCTGGATCAGGTATTCTCGCTGTGCCGAACAAGGACATCCCTGAGGGCAGTGAGGTCGTTGTGACGGCATGGACCAAAACGATGAAGCTGGACCAATTCGATGATGCCAAAGTAGGCACTTTTATTAATAAATATATTAACCAGGGACCAGAGAAGATTCCTGCCTCCATCCGCCAAGGTGGCGGGACGATGTAATATTTTAACAACAAATATGCGATTGTTATCGTCTAGAAAGACGAGACAATAATGCTTGAAATCTGTGTCCAAGATCCAAGCAAAAATGAAAGTGGGTTGGTTTTCAATGAAAAAAACAGTAACAGCATTAATCTTATTGGGAGTTGTTACGGGATGCAGCACCACGTCTTCAGATGCTCCTTCACCAACGAATAATACTACCAGTGCAACGGAGCAGCCTGCTGCGAATGTAGTAACACCAGAAGCAAAGCAGTTTCAGTTGAAGTATACAACGTCCTTAACTGCCGAGCCACTAACCAAAATCAATGCAGTGGAGCAATCTAAACAATTGAAGAGGCAAGCAGTTGATGAGTCCAAGGTTTTAACGTATAAAAAGAATGATGATGTAGAGAAAGTTTATGCTGCACTTCAATTTAAAGACGGAACTTATGATATGGGACAGATCGGGTATGAAGGAGCCAACGACTATTCGACAAGTACAGTTGATGTTTTGGGGCAATCTTACGTAAAAGTGAGCAGCTCTGTTGGAGCTAATGCACCAATTTCTAATTATGTGTCTCTCAGCACTTCCCCCCCAACGGTGCTACATATAGAAGCACATACTGTGGAGGCTGATGTAGATCAGGACGGGATTAAGGAGATTGTTGCTACCATTGGTACAGCAGCGGAAACATCCATCTATAAAATGGATAAGGAATACCTGGTAAGCGCAAATCTGAATAAAGTCATGAATGCCGCTATAGTGATGTATGACCAGGAATCCAACACTTTTAAAGCAGAAGTGACTAAAGATGAGATGTCACAATGGAAGATTGAAGATGACCAACTAGTGCCAATTCCTTAAAAAGCCTTTGCGATTTTTTCATGGACCGTAAAAGATCCATGCCTCATCCACTAGAGCTCCCGGATCATCTTGATTCAGGAGCTAATTCTTTACCCTCCCGATGCCGATATTTCAGATAGAAATGAATACATATACGTTCGTATGCAATTGAGAAAGGCTAACAGTCCTACATATCAAGGGGGAACATTTCTACTAATGAACAGTTTGTTTATGCGTATCTTTTTATTTTTTTCCTGTCTGATGCTAGCGGCAGGAGCCGTTCTTGGCATTACCATGTATCGCTCATCTGCACAGCTGGTTGAACAATCAATGGGCATGCAGGCGCAGGCTGTTGCCGAACGAGCAGCGCAATCCATCGACACCTCCCTGTATGCACCGCTCAGTACAGGACAGGATCAAACCGAGTATTACGACATATTGCGCGAACAACTCAGCCAGCTTCGCCAGGCCAATGGGTTGAAGTATCTATACACGCTTGGTAAGCGTGAAGAGAACGGAGCCGCATCGTATTATTACGTGGTGGATGGCGCTGCTCCAGATGTGGAAGAGGATGATTTCTCGCCTTACGGGTCTCCTGAAGAGAACCAATATGCGGGAATGCTGCAAGCCTTTGCACAAAACGAACCTTTCCGGGGCGATCTGACCCAGGATGAATACGGCGCAACGATTACAGCTTATGTACCCATTCATGGGGCTAATGGGGAACTGCTTGGTCTGGTTGGTGCCGACCTCGACTCTACTGCCGTCTACGAGCTAATGACACGCAATCGGATGACCATGATCTGGACTGCCTTTGCCATCGTATTACTCAGCGTGCTGCTGGTCTATGGATTTGCTCATTATTTGACCCGTCCTCTGGTGAAACTGAAGAAGATCATTGCTGAGGTAGGCAAAGGTGATCTGACCGTCGATGTCGAGCTTGGACGGAAGGACGAGGTTGGACAACTGGCTTCGGAGTTCAAACATCTGGTCACGGATACACGAGATGTCATGACAGGCATCCGCAAAAGCTCCGATTCCCTGCTGCAAGCAGCCGAAGGGGTATCCAGACACTCGCAGGCGACAGCGGAAGCCAGCCAGCGCATTGCTGAGCACACAGACCACACAGCCAAAGGCGCTGCGGAGCAGGTTGCACGGGCAGGCGAAGTAACTGTAGCGATGGAGGAAATTACACGCAGCATGCAGCATATTGCGAATTCATCTTCCATGGTGGCTGATGTATCCGAGGAGACGACCCATAACGCGATGCAGGGTCAGACCAACATCAACACAGCAATCGACCGCATGGACAAAATTCATCAGGCCAACGCCCAGATGGAAGCAACTACCTCCCAGCTTGCACAATACTCCAGCAAAATTGAATCGGTAGCCCACATGATGAAGGGCATCGCTTCCCAGACCAGTCTGCTGGCATTGAATGCAAGCATTGAAGCTGCTCGGGCCGGGGAACATGGCAGCGGATTTGCCGTTGTTGCTTCCGAGGTTCGGAAGCTTGCAGGGGAATCCGAGCAATCGTCCCAGCATGTGACTGAACTGATCGCCGAAATGACGCGTCAGACTGCCGTTTTATCTTCGCATATGTCGGCCAGTACCTCAGAAGTTCAGGCCGGTCTGGCTGTTGTTCAGGAAGCAGGACGCTCGTTCACGTCCATTCATTCCGGCATTGAGACGATGAATGAACGTCTGCACGAAGTGTCTGCCGCTTCCGAGCAGCTCTCCGCCAGTGCCGAAGAAGTATCCGCCTCCGTTGAGGATATGGAACATATCTCGCGCAAGTCTTCTTCCAGCATTCAGGAGGTTTCCGCTGCAACTGACGGGCAGCTGCAATCGATGGATGAGATGAGTACATCTGCGGAATCCCTTCGTGTGTTGTCCAGTGAATTGAACGGGTTGATAAGCCGATTCAAAATATAAATCTGACTGCAAATGGGCAATCAATAGCCCACCAGATGAATACAAAAAAAGCCGCAAGGCAGGGAACGGAAACATGGGGATTACCCCATTCCTGTTCACTCTGCCTGCGGCTTTTTTTTGGTTGTACCTTTAATGGAGGCTGGCCTTGCGGCCGCCTGAATTAATAACGCTGCGGAGCAGCTTTTTTGCCCAAATCCGTCATGTATGTGAAGAACGCTTCTGGATCGGTATCATACACGAGTTGTACTGGACGTCCGTCTGCTTGTTCCACCGTACGCCCCTGGCTTGGACCATCCGGGATAACAATACAGTTCACCGTTTTCTTCTTCACGATGTCTTCACGTCCAACGGAAGCCGTAGTCAACACATCCCACAGATAGTACGTGGAATTCGTTTCGCTGTATACCAGTGGCGGACATCCTGCATAACAGTTACCCAGGAAGTCAACGCCTTCAAAGCGACGCTCTGCAGCCCAACGGTTACGTACAGCAGGTGTCAGAGGTACTTTGTTCGTGCTTTCCAGGGCTACCAGATCAATCTGGATACCGCTCTGCCATACACGGTAAGCCGCTTCCGGGTCCCAGAATACGTTCCATTCTGCTGTACCATCATGCTCAGGCTCTTCAACGTTCCCTCTTTCGAACGTTCCACCCATCCATACAAGCTTGTCAATTTTCTCTTCAATGTCTGGTGCTTCATCCAGTGCACGCGCGAGGTCAGTCAGCGGTCCTGTGAACAGGAGCAGCGTTTTGCCTTCGGTGCTGCGCACTTTCTCAATCAGATGCTGGTGGGCCGGAACGGCAGACAAAGGAGCTTCCATTTTGCCGGATTCGTTCAGTACTGGAAGTGCATCTACATAGAAGGAATGCAATCTCCACGCCGCAGGAAACGGATTCTTCCCTCTGGAGTTGGATTTCGCTACCTCTACGGAATATGTGCCGAAGCGATCGATAATTTTACGGCTGGCATCTGTAGCTGGCTCCAGATATCCGTCTGCCGGAATAACCGATACACCGGTTACATTTACATTGTCCATTTGTAGAAGCATGAACAGCGATACGAGGTCATCCACGCCGCCGTCATGGTTAAAGTACACACTAAGTTGGTTCGTCATGCTTGTTTTCATCCTTCCCCCTGGTTGTCCCATTGATGTTCATCCCGTCCGTCTGCCTGTGGCTGACGTTACCTCTATTATGTCCCAAAACCCTTGGCCACGTAAACCTTCCATAACTAAAGAAAGTAGGAAACACGCCTCATTCTGCGGATATTTTACAGTTCCCCCATTCCATCTCAGCATTTGCCCGAAGCAGCCTGCACTCCAATAGGAAAATGGTAAAAAACAAGGACAGCAGGCTTGAGCTCCCACTGTCCTTGTCTGAATCCATCCATCGTTTACATGGATTGTTTTTGTCTCTTTTTGGCTTTCTCTGGAACAGGCACGTACTTGCCTGGCCAGAAAGCCCATTTGCCCAGCAACGTGGTAATGGCTGGCACCATGAACGGTCGAACAAGGAACGTATCGAGCAAGACACCCGCAGCCGTGATAATACCGAACTGCACCAGTACCTGTATAGGCAGTGTTGCCAGTACGGCAAACGTACCTGCGAGAATCAGACCTGCGGAAGTAATAACAGATCCGGTTTCCCCCACACCTTCCTTGATCGCTTGGCGAAGTGGCATCGTTTTGCGTTTTTGCCAAATGCTCGAGATCATGAAGATGTTGTAGTCCTCACCCAGCGCCACGAGGAATACGAAGGAATACAGCGGAATCGCTCCCTGAATGGCGTCTGCTCCTAGTCCATAGTGAATAATGAGCCATCCCAAGCCCAATGCAGAGAAGTAGGATAGTACTACTGTCGCGATCAGATACGCCGTTGCTACAACGGAACGCAGGTATAACAGCAGCAGCAACGTGATCATCCCGATCACCACCGGGATAATGATGCTGGCATCCCGCTCTCCGGTGACTTCGATGTCATACTGCTCAGCCGTCTGACCGTCGATCCAGACATGGCTGTCCACGCTTGTTATGCCAGCATCTTTCAATGCCTGTTCAGCCGTTGCCCGCAGATCCGGGATATGCTGCATCGCCTCCATCGAGTATGGATTCAGATTGAATTCCACATCGTAAGCGGTGATGTTCGCATTCTCAGCACCCTGCTGCGCTTCACCTACTTTGCTTACGTAATCCAGCGATTCCAGACGCTGCTTCAGATCAGTCTCGTTACCTTCTGTATCGATAATCACTTTCGCCGGAGCGAGTTCACCTTCCGAGAACTGTTCTCCAATAACTTTGAAACCTTCACGAGATGCAACATTCTCCGGGAAGGACGATAACAGGTCATACGTGAATTTAATTTGGCTAGAGAAAGCAGCCAGTCCACCCAACAACACCAGCGTAATTACCAGAACCGTCCACGGTTTGGTGACTACTGTACGGCCAATCCAGCTTTCCTTGATTTTACGCGGAGCAGGCGCTGGTTTGCCTTTTTTCTTCGCACGTTCTACTTCCATATCATGCGTCCGAGGTACAAACGGGTAGAATGAACCCCGACCGAAGATCGCCAGCAATGCCGGAACCAGCGTCAGGCTCGCAATAAACATGATGAAGATGGATAAACTGAATGGTACGGCAAATCGATGATAGGCACCATACTCTGCGAACAGCAGTACAAGCAGTGCTGCAACAACTGTAAATCCACTCATCGCAATCGCACCGGACGATCCGGTAATCGCCTGGAAGAGTGCTTTCTTTTTATCCGGCTCTTGATAGAGCATTTGACGGAATCTGGAGATCATGAACAGGCAATAGTCCGTTCCTGCACCGAACAACAGCACCGTCATAATCGAGATGGACTGCGCGTCCACTGTAATCCAGCCCTGATCCGCCATAAATCCGAGAATCGGACTGGTGACCATATAAGCGAACCCAACTGCAATAATCGGGATAATCGCCAGTACTGGCGAACGGTAGATCAACAGCAACAGCACGAGTACCAGCACAACGGTTGCAATCAGCAGGGATACATCCGCAGATGAGAACAATCCGCTCGCATCAATCGATATCCCAACCGGACCAGTAACCCGTGCACTTAGTGCGCTGACATCATCAATGGCAACATCAAATGGGTCGGAGCCAAAAATGTCTTTCGTTTTCTGCTCCAGTGCTTCAATGCCTTCCTTCAGCTGTGACGAATCAGCTTCCTGATTGAAAAAGAGCGGCATAACCAAGGTGCTTCCGTCTTCCGAAAGCTGACCTTTCAGGGCCTGTGGCGGCAACTGATATAGTGGTACAACAGATTGCTGCTGCTCCACCGGATCTTGATCCAGTCGCTCGGTTAACGCCTGAATGTTCTCAATCTGTTCATCCGTCAGCCCCCCGGCTTGACGCCATACGATGAGCGCAGGAACACCTTCGCCTCCGGGGAACTCTTTCTGGGCAACTGCTGCCGCCTGCACCGATGGCTTGGAATCACTCAGATCCTGTGCGTTATTCGTTTCACGGTCACCTACCGCAGGCCACACTACACCAAGAACAACCGCGATGATGATCCATACCAACAATGTAATCCATTTGCTTCGTTTGCCGGCAACCCAGCGGCCGTAGCCCGAACGTTCTTGCATTGTCTCTTCATCTCCCTATTTTGGTTCTATGAAGCCGTTTTTATGTGATAAATATAGAAATGAACCACGGGTCATAGTATAATTGACTTAATTATATATACCAGAAGGTTAATATTGCAAATACTAATTTTGTGAACAATTTTGTACAGCCAACATGAATAAGTAAAGAGGTATGCAATCATGAGCAAAAAAAAGAACCCGCCCCGCTCGCCCGGCAGGCCCAAAGCAGGCGCTGATCAGGCATCAGCCCAGTCGAAAATACTGATGACCGCCTCGCGGCTATTTATGGAATACGGGTATGAGCCCGTCTCTCTTCAGCAAATTGCCTCGCTATGCGGCGTGACCAAAGCATCGATCTATTATCATTTTTCCAGCAAGCCACAGCTGTTCACCGTCGCCATCACCAGTATGATGGCCATGAGCATGCAGCAAACAGCTCTTCGTATGGATGCACCCGGTACATTGCAAGAGCGGCTGGAGAAAGTTGCGGAAGGACGGATGCAACACTCCCACGTCGATACCGAGACCATGATGCGTGAAGCCAATACCTATCTGGATGCAGATCAGCTGGCCCAGATCCGTGAAGCCGAAGTCCGCATTTATGAAGTCCTTGCCACCCACTTCAAGCGGGAGATGGACAACGGTTATTTGCGATCTGCCAATCCGATACTGCTTGCCCACGCGTTCACTTCCTTGCTGATGCTGGCAAACCGCGAAGGCGTACGCGACATGTATGCAACGATTGCCGATCTGGCACGTGAGCTGGTAGCTTTATTTTTGGACGGAGCCGCTCACAAGGCGTAAAGATCTCTCCATGCTTTTGCCAATGCGGCGATACCCGGTCCAATGCGTTCCGCTTCAATACCAGCAAACCCTATAATGAATTCCCTTTTGCCATCTGCTGGTTCACTCCCATCCGTCCACAGGTATTCTGTTGAACTAATCTGTATACCAGCGCTTAACGCCGCAGCTACCAGCTCCGCGGCTGTTTGTGTTGAAGCAATTCTAAGCACCAGATGAAATCCGGCATTCTGGCCAATTATCTCAACCTTTTCTCCGAAATACTGCCGAATTGCCTGAACAATCAAGTCATGTTTGCGCTTATAAACATTACGCATTTTACGAATGTGTTTACCCAACTCTCCCTCATGCATAAACATTTCCAACGTGCGCTGATGAAGACGGGAGGCGGACTGTTCAAACAGGATCGTCTTGTACATCTCCCGAAAGGAACCCATTATCTCCTTGGGAAGTACCATATAATGAACACACAGAGCAGGAGCGAGAACTTGGGAAAATCCGCCCATATAAATCACCCTGCTGCCCTCTCGCAAACCCTGCATGGACGGAATAGGCCGTCCATGATACCGAAATTCGCCGTCATAATCATCCTCAATGATGTATGCACCCGTTCGCTCCGCCCATTCCAGCAAAGCCAATCTTCTGGCAATGGGCATAGTCATGCCCAGAGGAAATTGGTGCGAAGGTGAGACACTTATTATTTTCACTCCCACACGATCCAGTTCTGATATATCTAATCCTTCATCATCTAGGGAGATTGGAACCACTTGATAACCATAATTCCGGAATGTGCCCGGCAGCAGTCGATAGCCAGGATTTTCTACCCCAATGGTTTGTAGTCCATTCTTGTGAGTTAACGTCTGCACAAGCAAACACATTAACAAGTGCTGCTCTGCACCCAATACAACCTGCTCTGGAGAACAGTTTACGCCCCTGAACTGTCCAAGATAACTGGCAATCTCACATCGCAGGCCCCACTCGCCCTGTGGATCTCCGTAGAACAATAATTCCTCTGCCTCTTCACGCCAGATCCGGTTCGCATACTGGTGCCACTTGCCAAACGGGAACAGGCTGAAGTCATTACGTGACATGTGAAAATCAAATCCGACCACTCTTATTGGACGAATTGCATTTCCCTCTATTTTACGTTCATGATGGTGGTGTTCATGAACTTGCATATCCTTAGGCTCGGTTCTCGCCGGAATTTGAATTTCACTATAACGATCCGTGATGGGACGTACCCGATATCCTCTTCGCGGCTGACTGTATACATAACCTTCGGCAATTAATTGTTGATATGCCCATTCTACGGGAGTTGTACTTATGCCCAGCATCTCGGCCAACTTGCGTACAGAAGGCATTTTGCTATGTTCCACCAGCTCCCTCTGAATGATTTCCTTTTTGATGTGATCCGAGAGCTGTACGTAGATTGGGATGCTGTCGTTTCCCATCAGTTTCGGTAATTGATTCATGACTTGCACCTCATCTGTCCTGTTGAATTTGTCCAAACTGCATATTTGGAAGTATACAGTATTCAGCTATACTGATGGCATGACGATTAGAACTCACAGGAGGAATAACCCATGTCTCAACCAACACCATCTCCGCGCATCCCACGTCTGTTGGAAACGAACCGCATCTATCTGCGTCCATTTGAATCGACTGACGTTGATACCTATTTCCCCGGATTGTTTGACGCCGAGCTGCGCAGACTTACTGGAACACAAAACAGCTTCACCCGTACCCAAGTAGAACGTTACATCGAAAACGCGGCCCAAGATGACTCACGCTTGATGCTGCTGATTGCCTTGCAGGAGAATGACCAGGTTATCGGAGAGATTGCACTGATGGACATGCATACCAAAAATCGAAGTGCGCACATCCGGATCGCCATTGATCAAATAGAGCATCAAGGAAAAGGCTATGGCAGCGAGGCACTGCTGCTTATGCTGGATTATGGTTTCGGTATCTGCAATCTGCACCGAATCGAGCTTGAAGTGTATGCCTTCAACCAACGTGCGATTCGTACATATGAGAAGCTCGGATTTCAACGCGAAGGCGTACGGCGAGATGCCTTGTATTACAATCATCAATACCACGACGCCATTCAGATGAGCATGCTGGAGAATGAATTCCGAGAGCAACATGTCAGCAGACTTGGATAACGTAAACTACGCGCTACCGGGAGGGAATCTCTTCCGGTTGGTTTACGTTCCCGGCAAATAACCATGCTCCAGTGGATTTATCCACTACAGCAACCATAAATGGACGATTAACCTCCATCTTGGTCCAATCTGTGGGCGGAGCACTTCCAGCCGCCATTCCCACTAATGTTGAAGCAGCAGCTACAGTGCCTTGTTCGCTCACTTCCATCACGGCACGATGCAGTACCTGACCAATGTATACTTGCAAGTTCGGCCCGGGAGAAATCATTTCCGTGAAATTAGCGGCATAAGGATCAAAGGCCATTTCCATCCCCATCTGCTGCAACGTCTCTTTCAGGTTCATGCCATACTCCGCACGAAAACGCGGCAAGGACAGCTCAACTAAGCTGTATTCGGAGCCAGTATCTAGCCGTTCAGGGTCATCCAGCAACTGCTGCTGAATCTCATCCAGCGTACGTCCCTCTCGCGGCAAAACGACAAGCAGATGCATCTGGCCATCTCCGTAAGGAAGCCTAACCGCCTGCCAGTCCTCATTCTCCGAGTATTGGAACTGCTTCTTCTGATGCATCATCCGCACAGACAGCTCCTTTCCATTTGCCAGCTTGAATTCTTCGTCCGTCGTGTACTCCGGGTCAAACTCATCCATCCAGTTACCATCAAATGCAATGGCATTCACCAGAATCATTAGGGCTTCCTTTTCGGGGGGCTCCTGCATCAAGTTTGGAATCATACCTTCGGTTTGCTGCTTCACCCATTGATTGATCTCTTCCTTTGCTTGTGCTGGTTGTCCATTGAGTGTCCTAATTTCAGCTTCATACGTTTGCTGTAGGGATGTTTGGTACGTTTCCTCTACCGAGATTCCGTCCTTCATCCACATGGAGTTCGCAATACCGATCTGTATTCCTTTTCCCGGATGGGTCAACAACTGCTGCAAAGCCGCTTGAGAAGCATTCACTTGCTCCATTTCTAGCTCCGACCACCCCATGACCTCTGCCATTTCCCGCCTAGTCTCACCTACGCTGCCGTTATATGCCATGCCAATCGCCGCCGCAATGCTGTAAGGAGAGATCAGCAGATTATTCCCGTCAGCTTTTTCTTTTGTACCCATCTGTTGAAGAATATGCAGCCCCATGGTGTTCATGGCTTGGATTCTTTTGGGTTCGATCTCTTTCAGAGCAGCTTTTCGTTCTGACTCGGATAACTCCTGATTCGAATTAAATTGCATCTTGTTTGGGTCCTCCTTTGCTGAACAGCTCGTAATGATCAGCCCACTTAAACAGCATAATAACAGTAACACTCTTAACCGTGCATGCATCGAAATGCCCCCTCATCCGTAATACTCAGATACCGTCATAGCAATTCATTTATTTCCTTTTTTTACTAGACGTACGGTTGAGGAAAAAGGTTACTTTACACTCATATGCCAAGGTCACCAATTTCTACTGTAACAAACACCATTCAAAACGAGTCAAAACGGTTATATCTATACCATATACGAATGGAGGGATTCTCTATGATTCCGGCAACGTTGGAACAATTGGAGCAAGTTCGCAAGGAATGCCGCACCATGGTCAAAAAGAGAGCTACCGCTTCCGCAGGTACAACACTCGTTCCTCTTCCAGGTACAGACGTCCTGGCTGATGTGGGAATGCTCATGCAGCTACTGCCCGCCATTAACAATAAATTCGGATTATCGCAAAAGCAGCTCGACGGTATGGACCCTGAGACCAAATCCATGATCTACGGATTCGTCATGTCCATCGGAAGTAAAGTCATTGGACGTATGGTAACCAAAGAACTGGTCGTTCAGGTGCTGAAAAGGGTCGGAGTGCGCGTAGCTACCAAATCGGTTGCCAAATTTGTCCCTTTTGCAGGTCAGGGATTGGCAGCCGCGCTCAGCTTCACGGCCATGCGGTATGTCGGCAACAAACATGTCGAGGACTGTTATGAGGTCGTGAAACGCATGATTGAGCAGGGTGAGGTGATACCAGGTGAGTCGGCACCTTCTGCGCTTGATGAGACAAACGAAGAGCCAAAGCTGGAGGTAAAGACGTCATCCGACGTCAACGAAGGTAAAGCTCCAGAAGATTCGAAAGAGCATTAAGGAAAGAAGAAACGATATCGTGGACTTGCCGCGGTAGCAAACAAATAGCCGGGTGCACCCAAAGGGTGCACCCGGCTATTATGTTAACGCCATCTAGGATCAGATTGCCTGTGGCTGTTGCTCCGTAAATTGGCTGTTGTACAGATCAGCATAGAAGCCTTGTTTCTCCATCAGTTCCTCATGATTACCCTGCTCAATCACGTTACCATGATCCATGACGAGAATCAGGTCGGCTCCGCGAATGGTGGACAATCTGTGGGCAATGACAAAGCTGGTGCGATCCTTCATCAGATCATTCATCGCTTTCTGGATGAACACTTCGGTCCGTGTATCGACACTGCTCGTTGCCTCATCCAGAATCAGAATGGCCGGATTCGCCAGAATTGCTCTCGCAATCGTCAGCAATTGCTTCTGCCCCTGTGAAATGTTCGAGGCTTCTTCATTCAGCACCGTATCATATCCATCAGGCAAGGTACGAATGAAGTGATCGGCATGGGCCGCATCGGCTGCCTTGATGACTTCCGCTTCCGTTGCGCCTTCTCGGCCATAGGCAATGTTGTCACGGATCGTTCCGTTGAACAACCATGTGTCCTGAAGCACCATCCCAAACAGGCTGCGCAGCTTGCCGCGTTCCATGTCCACGATATTAACACCGTCAATGGTAATTTGGCCGTCCTGAATTTCGTAGAAACGCATCAGGAGGTTGATCAGCGTTGTTTTCCCCGCTCCAGTCGGCCCGACAATGGCTACCGTCTGTCCCGGTTTTACATCAATATTCATATTTTGAATGAGTAACTCATCCGCTTTATATCCAAAATTCACACCATGGAATGCAACGGCACCCTGTGGTTGCTGCAATTGTACTGGTTTCGAAGACTCTGGAACCTCTTCCTCTTCATCCAGCAATTCAAATACCCGCTCCGCCGAAGCGATGGTGGACTGAATGATATTCGAGATGTTGGCAATCTGGTTAATCGGCTGAGTGAACTGACGGGAGTACTGTGTGAATGCAAGGATATCCCCGATGGAGATAGCACCACGTGTAACAAAGATCCCGCCGACCACACAGATCAGCACATAACCAAGGTTACCTACAAACGTCATCAGTGGCATGATAATCCCCGAGATAAACTGGGCTTTCCAACCGGATTCATACAGTTCTTCGTTCACTTTTTCGAACTGTTCAACCGAATGTTCTTCCCGTCCAAAGGCTTTGACTACCTTGTGTCCGGTGTACATTTCCTCGACATGGCCGTTCAATTCACCAAGTGATTTCTGCTGGCCTGCAAAGTGTTTTTGCGAGCGGGATGCCACCAGCATAACCACTACCACGCTTAATGGCAGAGTCAAAATGGTAATCAGGGTCATCCATGGACTAATGGTCAACATCATGATGATAACCCCGACAATGGTGACTACAGACGTAATAAATTGCGCCAAACTTTGCTGGAGTGTATTACTGATGTTGTCCACATCGTTTGTCGCCCGGCTTAATGTTTCCCCGTGAGTACGGGAGTCAAAATATTTCAGCGGCAGACGTCCAACCTTGGCACTGATCTGCTCACGCATGTCGTACACAACCCGCTGAGCTACACCAGCCATCAGGTATTGCTGAATGTACATGAAAGCTGCACTAAACAGGTAGAGTCCCCCAAGCAGATACAATACTTTTATCAAGGCAGGAAAATCAATCCCGGCCCCCTGTACACCCTGAAGGATGGCAATAGCGCCTTTACTGAGAATATCCGTGCCTTCCGCCATAATCTTAGGACTGATAATGCTGAACACGGTACTTAGAATTGCAGCGACCAGCACACCCAGCAATCGATAGCTGTGGGGCTGAAGATACCGCATCAAACGCCGCAGTGTACCTTTGAAATCCTTCGCTTTCTCCACAGGAGGCCGCATGCCCATTCCGCCTCCGGGATGCCCCGGTCCGCCAGGGGGACGAGGTGACTTGCGTTCTGTACGTTCACTCATGCGATCTCCTCCTCTGTCAGCTGGGAGGATACAATCTCGCGATACACTTCATTGTGCTCCATCAGCTCTTTATGTGTTCCTGAACCGACAATCCGTCCTTCATCCATAACCAGAATGCGATCCGCATCCATAACCGTACTTACACGCTGAGCTACAATTAGCACTGCTGCTTCAGTCGTTTCGGACTTCAGGGCAGCACGAAGATTGGCATCGGTTTTGAAATCGAGAGCCGAGAAGCTGTCGTCAAAAATATATACTTCCGGACGGCGAACCAGTGCGCGTGCAATGGACAAACGCTGCTTCTGTCCACCGGATACGTTGTTACCTCCCTGTGCAATGACGCTGTCGTAACCGTCTTTCATCTCCGTAATGAAGTTCTCTGCCTGAGCCGTTTGAGCGGCTCGAACAATCTCCTCCATCGTGGCGTCATCCTTCCCGTGGCGGATATTCTCCGCAATCGTTCCGGTGAAAAGAACCGCTTTTTGCGGTACAAATCCGATTTTGGCCCGCAGATCTTCCTGCCGCAGCTCACGGACATCTGTACCATTGACCCGTACACTGCCCTCCGTTACATCATAGAAACGTGGAATGAGACTGAGCAATGTGGATTTCCCTGAGCCCGTACCCCCGATAATAGCTGTGGTTTCACCCGGGCGTGCCGTAAATGAAATGCCTGACAACGCAGCATTTTCTGCACCCGGATAACGGAATGTCACATTATCGAATTCAATGGTGCCTTGCAGCGACTTCATATCACGAGGCTGCTCTGGATTGCTAAGATCGGGATGCATATCCAATACTTCGTTGATCCGTTCTGCCGAAGCCGAAGCTCTTGGAATCATCACAAAGATAATGGAAACCATAATGAGGGAGAACATGATTTGCATCGCATACTGAATAAAGGCAATCAATGAACCAATATTCATATTCCCGCTGTCGATACGCTGTCCACCGAAATAAAGGATGGCAATCATTGAAAAGTTCATAACCAGCATCATCACAGGCATTAATGTTGCCATGAGCACATTCACTTTAATGGAAACGTCTCTCAGATCCGTATTGGCTCCATTAAAACGAACACGCTCATGTTCCCCACGATTAAAGGAACGAACCACGCGAATCCCTGTTAGTTGCTCACGCAGGACCAGATTGAGTCGGTCGAGCTTTTTCTGAATTTGTTTGAACAAAGGCAGACCCTTCGCACCAATCAGTGCGATGGCCCCGGCCAGTACAGGCAGGACAACCAGGAAAATGGTTGATAATTTGGCATCCTGGGATACCGCCATGAAGATACCACCGATACACATCATCGGTGCCATAACCATCATGCGCAGCATCATTGTTAATACGTTTTGAACCTGCGTAATATCATTGGTGGTACGGGTAATCAGCGAGGCTGTACCCAATTTATCAAATTCCTGCAGCGAAAAGTTCTCCACATGGCGGAACACTCTGCTGCGCAGCTGTTTGGCAAATCCACCCGCTGTACGGGAGGAGAGATAACTGGCTGTTACAGAACAGGCCGTGCCTGCTACGGCAATTAATAGCATCCAGCCACCAATCTGCCAAATGTATGGAACATCTCCTTTTACTATGCCGCCATTAACGATGTCCGCCATCAGGGTTGGCAAATACAGTTCAGCCAGCGACTGTAACAGCACCAGACCCAGTATGAAGAAAATGGGGACTCGGTAAGGCTTAAGCATGCGAAACAATTTCATCATGGCTTATCATCTCCTTGTGTGGACGCATCCATCTGTTGGGAAACCTTTGTATCAAAAAAGGTGTACACCTTGGTCAACAATTCCGCTAATTGAAGACTGTCTTCCTCACCCAGATGCTCAACGAGCTTATTAAATATCTCCATGCGCTCCTGATGAGCCGCCCGGATAATTTCACGACCTGCTTCGGTAATCGTAATGCGGACTGCGCGACGATCCTCTGGGTCCATAGTTCGTTCAACCAGGCCCTCGTCTTCAAGGCCTCGAATGACGGGAGTAATCGTCGGTGATTTCACACGCAACAATGCACTAATTTCCGATACTTTCAGTCCTGGATGATTTGAATGCAGTGTGTCTTCGAAATTAGGAGGATTATCCTGCCAATTCAATTGTTCTCCCGGATGCATGCCGTGGAGCAAACAACCCAGAACCATAATCTCATTGTGATTACGCCCATGTGGTTTATGCTGCCTCCATTTGCCTTTATTAAACTGCATGATGGAATACAAAAGCTTCTGGGCAACCGGATCTATGCCAGTCATTATTGTCCCCCCCTTATTTTCATTATCATTCCATAGACGTCCAACATCATAGGACATCTATTAAATAGCATTCCAATTAAATAGCCAATCAATTAATTAGGTGTACTAAGTATATTCCTGCAAAAGTTGAATGTCAAACAGCAAATGCACAACAAAAAACCGTGACTTTAAAGCCACGGTTTTGAACCAAATATAGAAGAATTAAGACTGCGAAGCAGATACAGTTTTGAGCGCGGAAGCAAAAGGGAAATACTCCTTCGCATTGTTGTAGGCAATGCCCTGCACGATCTGTCCAAGTAGATCCATATCATGCGGTACCTCGCCTTGTTCGGCCCATTCACCGATAAGGTTGCAGACCAGGCGGCGGAAATACTCATGTCGTGTATAGGAGAGAAAACTGCGTGAATCGGTTAACATGCCGACGAAACGGCTAATTAAACCTACATTCGCCAGCGCTTTCATTTGAGCGAGCATGCCATCCTTCGTATCATTGAACCACCATGCTGCACCAAGCTGAATTTTGCCTGGAATGCCGCCGCCCTGGAAACTGCCGATAATCGCTGCGAGCACTTCATTGTCCCGAGGATTTAAGGAATACAGGATCGTTTTCGGCAGCGCTTGCTGCTGCTCCAGTGCATCGAGCAAACCGATTATAGCTGAGGAAAGCGGCGTATCATTAACGGAATCATAGCCGGTATCCGGACCAAGCTGGGCAAACATCCGGCTGTTATTGTTGCGGGCCGCATTAATATGAAACTGCATGACCCAGCCCCGATCTGCGTACAGCTTGCCGAGGAAAGTCAGCGTTACCGTCTTGTACTTGTTCTCTTCCTCACGGCTAACCTTCTGCCCAGCGAGAGCCTTCGCAAATATTGCCCCTGCTTCCTCCCGTGTAGCGACACCGAAAGGTACATAATCCAGTGCATGGTCAGATACCCGGCCTCCTACGGAATGGAAGAACTCTACCCGTGATTCCAGAGCGGAGAGGAACGAGTCATAATCGGAAATGGCCGTTCCGGCTGCCTGCGACAGCTTGCCTACCCATTCCGAGAAGGTATCGCGGTTTAGTTCCAGCCCTTTATCCGGACGGAATGAAGGCAGTACAGCTGTATCGAATCCTTCAATCTCCTGAATCTTCAGGTGATATTCCAGGGAATCACATGGATCATCCGTCGTGCATACCACGGTAACATTGGATTTGGTAATGAGATCACGTGCACCGAATCCGTCACTGTTCAGCTTGGCATTTACTTTTTCCCAGATCGCCGGGGCGCTCGTCTCATTCAACACTTCATAGACACCGAAATAACGCTGTAATTCCAAATGAGACCACGCGTACAGCGGGTTACCAATCATCATCGGGACGGTTTTGGCATACGCCAGAAAACGATCGTAATCGGTTACGCCCTCTCCACCCGTAATGTACTGCTCCTCAATTCCGTTTGCGCGCATCAGCCGCCATTTGTAGTGATCACCGTATAACCAGGCCTCTGTAATATTGCCAAAGGTTTTATTCTCGTAGATCTCCTGTGGACTCAAGTGGCAGTGATAGTCAATAATCGGCATGTCCTTCGCATAGTCCTCATATAACTTGATCGCCGTTTCACTGTGCAGCAAAAATTGTTCATCCAGAAAAGACTTCATTCGCCTCGCACGCTCCCTTTAGGTGAGTTTACGTTCATATGGGTTCACTTCCCAATCTTTACGCTACACTGTTTGCCCACAAAGTTCAATATAAAATGATAGCGTTATCACAAAAGGTTGATTTAGGCATATTTCCTGGAACGAGGTATACTGGTTTTAATCTAATTGATGCTGATCTGAAGATGATAGAAGGAGATGAAATGGATGAAAATAACATTTCTTGGTACAGGGGACATGTTCAGTGTGGAGCAACACCACAACAGTATGCTAGCCGAATTCGGCGATACCCATCTGGTGATTGATTTTCCGGAATCCAACGCAAAAGCATTAAAGGAATACGGCTATCCCTTGACGGATATTCACAATGTGTTTATTACCCATCTGCATGAAGATCATATTAACGGGGTACAGATGCTCGGTTATTATTCACAGATTGTGGGCGACCGCAAGCCACGTCTGTTTATCCACGAGGAACTGGTTGATCCGTTATGGAGCATTTTATCCCCAGGCATGCGTTATACAACCGATGGGGAGCGCACGATGAGCGACTATTATGATATCGTACCTTTACCGGATGGAGGCACATTTGAGCTGGGGGGCGTGACGCTTGAGACTTTTCGAACACAGCACGTGCCGGGTATGGTCAGCAATGGCCTTCTTGCAAAACCCTTCTTCTACTATAGCGCAGACAGCACGCTGGATCAGGAACGGGTAGAGCAGGCTGCCGCAGATGTACAGCTGATTTTCCATGAATGTCATATGCATGATCTGGTGATCAAATCACACACCTCACTGAAGGATCTGCAACAACTGCCTGCCGAAGTGAGACAGAAAACCGTGCTCATGCATTATCATGATGAATTCGCAGATGCGGATAAACGGACACAGTTCAACCAAGAACATGATCTAAGAATGGTGGGCACGCTGGAATCGTTTGAACTGGAAGTGTAGTACGTAACTCGACCTATATGTATTACCAAAATGAAGAGGCAGCATCCATTCAGGTTCCTTTGAAGGAGCTTTTCGGGGTGCTGCCTTTTTATTGATCTGTTTTCCATGATTTCATATATTCAATAGTTTCAGGAGATGGTTCAGCTTTCACATGAATGTAATCTTCCGTTCGCTGATCATTTGGTCCGTAGGAAATTTTGATATACATATCCTGATAAGTATGAATGATATTGCTATGGATCTCCGCTTTGGGCTTCAAAATATAATCTCGGAGTAAACTCAATCCCAACGGTTCTTTTCCAGGACCCAGAGTCGTCTCGTGCGTATTTCCCGTATTGGAGTTAAGGAGCTCTGTGGCGTTAATGCTATTCATCAAGGATGGATCAAGTGTAAAAGACTGTATCACATTGACCATCGGCACCTTGGCCTCGTTAACAGAAATCTCATATATAATGCGGTCCAGATCCGATTCATGATGAACGCTAACAGTAGCAGTCAAGCTATAATCATCTGGCAAACGCTCCTGAAAGGAATCCGGATTTTTCAGCAAACGCTGGGTCAAATCTCTTCGCTCGGTATTCAACGTATAATCATCCGTTCGCTTCGGTTCTCCCCTTGGCCCTTGGTTTGTTCCCAAACCGCAAGCCCCCAGACAGACCGCCATTACAAGCAGCCACACCCCCAAGTGTACTAATCTCCTCATCCGATTTCCCCCCTCGGTATGATCTATCTAAAATGATCCCTAATCGATTCTAATTGCAATCATAATATTGGTTTATTATTCCATATAAGGATAACACGAGTAGACTCACTCCACCTAACATAAAAAAACCACCTGCCTGGCAGATGATCACCAGTTCAGATGGTTTAACTGTCTATATGAAGATTCACTAATCAATGATCCCTCAACGTATTATTGAGCGGCAGATTCCTCACTCTGATCCGGGAGAGCCCACACGGAGACGCCCCCACCACATACATGAAAAGTGGCCCAGCCGTCTTTCTCAATAGTAATGCTGTCCTCACAGCTGTGCGTCAGATCGGTCCAGACTTCGCCAGCACGGTGTTCGCCAACAAACATCCTTTTCTCACCATCATCCCCATTCGAGATAACTACTGCACAACCGGAGCCTTCGATTTCGTCCACCCCGCGGCGTACCCACCCAATCGTGTTCGCGTGATCGAAGTAATCCTCCTGCTCTCCATAAGCTTTGTCGTAACGGGCTGACATCAGAATGTCGAGAATGTCCTTCTTACCCTCAACAGGTTCGGGACCTCCAATGCCGTAATAATCACCGTAAAAGACAACCGGATAACCGTCACGACGCAGCAGCGTCAGCGCATAGGCGCTCGGCTTGAACCAATCGCCCACCCAGGATTCCAGCGCTTCATGCGGCTGGGAATCATGATTATCAACAAACGTTACGGCATGCGTTGGATGTGTCTGCACCAAGGTGTCATCAAAAATTTTGGAAAGATCAAAGTCCCGGCCAGCCAGAGAGGCTTCATGAAGTTTGTAATGCAGGGACACATCGAACAGATCAATCTGATAGTCCACCGTATCCAGAAATTCACGGCATGCATCGAGATTGGAGTTCCAGAACTCGCCTACAATGTAGAAATCCTGCCCCCGTTTGCGGAGCATCTCAGCTGCGAATTCCTTAATGAATTCGTGATTGATATGTTTGATCGCATCCAGTCGAAAACCGCTGCATTGCAGCGTATCGATGAGCCATTTTCCCCATTGTAGCATTTCCTGCCGGACATCCGGGTGATTGTAATCAATATTGGCGAACATCAGGTAATCATAGTTGCCAAACTCATCGTCGACGTTCTGATTCCAGTTCTTGTTCTCCCCTACAATGCGGAACACACCATTTCGTTCTTCCTTGGCATTAAAGTCGGTACCGTTGAAATGTTCGGCGTTCCATTTGAAGGAGGAGTACTGATCCCCGCGGCCCGGAAATGTGAATTTGGTCCAGCCCTCAATCTCGAACGGTTTGGAGATTTCCTTCAATCGATCATTGGGATCAACCTCAATCACCTTGAAGACTTCCGTCTCATCCGCACCCGCCTTATGGTTCATCACCAGATCCACATAGACGGCAACACCATTCTTCTGGCACTCGGCAATCGCATCGACCAGTTCCTGCTTGGTGCCATATTTGGTACGCACACTGCCTTTCTGGTCAAATTCGCCCAGATCGTACAGGTCATATACGCCGTAACCGGTATCCTCGGCAGATACGGCTTTGGTCACCGGAGGCACCCACACCGAGTCGATGCCTTTGGCTTTTAGCTCTGGCGCCATTTCGGCCAATCTTTTCCAGTGCTTTCCGTCTGCGGCCAGGTGCCATTCAAAAAACTGCATCATCGTATGATTTCTCTTCATTCCCAACCGACCTCCTTGATTGCTTTCGAAGCGGACCACGGCACGCATCTGTATCGTCCTTGTTCGTTCGTATGCTATCCAAGTAATACCCTTTTCGGCCTATCCTTCAATCATGCACAGAAAAGAAAGCTGAAAAAAGTCTATGATCGTTCTTTAGCTAAATATCATTATTGGGGTGAAATCCGTGTGTAGTCCTGCCATTCCTCGGGCAGCAATGAACGATACGGTTCCTCGGTGAAACGATCGTCGACCAGTACCAGTACGCCCTTGTCCTCTTCTGTACGTATCAGCCTTCCACCCGCCTGCAATACCTTGTTCATCCCGGGGAAAACATAGGCATAATTGAATCCGTTGCGCCCAGTACGACTATAATAATCGCGGAGTACGTTGTTCTCCAGACCAATCTGGGGAAGTCCGGCACCGACCACCACAACTCCATTCAGACGATCACCCGGCAGATCCACACCTTCGGAAAACACACCGCCCATAACGGCAAATACCAATCGTGTTCGTTCCGGATGTGGCTGGAACGCGTTCAGAAACGCCTCCCGTTCCTCTTCACTCATGCCCTGCTCCTGCATCACGACTTCTGCCTCGCCCGGCTGTTCCATATACGTCCCATGGACTTCGCGCATATATGGATAGGATGGGAAAAAGACCAGCAGGTTGCTATGCGGCCACTCGGCAACCAATTGGCGCAGCATATTGGCAATAGGCTGTCTGGAACGTTCACGATCCCGATAGCGAATCGATAATGGCATCAATCTCACATCCAGCTGCTCTCGCTGGAAAGGCGAAGGAATACGCAAGGTATAATCCTCTTCCTCCGCACCTAACATATCCCGGTAATAACCAAGAGGTGACAATGTCGCAGAGAAATGAATGGTGGAACGGAACCCTTTGGCAGTCTGGCGCAGCAGCACGGACGGATCAAGGCAGAACAGCTTCACTCGTACTTCACTTCGTACACATTCCGCATAGGTAATGAAGCGTTCATCGTACAGCTTGGCAATACGCAGGAAATTCTGTGCGGTGAAATAGGCTGCCAGCAGCAATTCATCCGTCTCCGCATTCCCCGAACCGCCTTCAACAAGGCATTGCTCCGCAACCATGACAAAAGGCTCCAGCAGTTCAATCAGTTCCTCCGGTGCCTCCTGTTGCAGCAATTTGCCCTCTTCCCCACCGTTTTTGCGAAGCGTAATCAGGTATTTGTCGATAGCGCCCGTACGATCCGCGATGGCTTTAGCGGCGGTCACACTGCTGCCCAGGGTTTGGAATTCCCTTTTGACATCCAGAAAGACGGCCTTCTCCAGCTCTGCCGAAAACATCATTCGGCCCCGATCAACCAGATTATGTGCCTCATCGACCAATAATACCGTCTTGCGCTTCTGCTCCTCCAGCATGCGTTTGAGCGAGATACGCGGGTCGAAAATATAGTTATAGTCGCAGATCACCGCATCGGCTGCATACGCAGCATCCAGTGAAAACTCAAATGGACATACCCGATGCTTGCGTGCGTACTGTTCAATAACCGGGCGTGTCATTAACGTCTCATGTTCCAGCATATCCAGCACAGCTCCGTTAATACGATCATAATATCCT
The DNA here is from genome assembly GCF_013401555.1 of Paenibacillus sp. E222. Lineage (NCBI taxonomy): Bacteria > Bacillati > Bacillota > Bacilli > Caryophanales > Paenibacillaceae > Paenibacillus > Paenibacillus sp. E222. The sequence goes on along the minus strand of NZ_CP058552.1, from coordinate 1,679,135 downwards.
TCGCACATGCCACACTGTCCCGTATCACAGGCTTCCTCTTCCTTGAAACAGATCTTGTCCTTCGCGGTCAGACTGATCACATGCATCTTCAATCCTTCCGCCTGCATCCGGGCAAAAGCCTCTTCTGCCGCCACTCGCGTCGTCGTTCTTGCGGTCAGATAGAATAATCGTTTGGCTTCTCCTTCACCAATGGCCTTAACCGTGGGAAACAGTACGGACATCGTTTTGCCAATACCCGTTGGCGCCTTCGCCATCAGTCCCTGCCCCTCGCGGATTGTCTTATATACGGCTCCTGCCAGCTTGCGCTGTCCCTCTCTGTATTTGCGAAAAGGAAAAGGCAGCTCTCGCACGCTTATATCGCGCTTTTCTTCATAAGCCACAATCATCTCTGCGTATGGCGCGTAACCAGCGACCAGCTCTGCTGCAAACTGTTCCAGCTCCTGCCGTTCCAGCATCCGCCGAAACCGCCTTTCTTCATTACTCACGGTGTGCACGTATGTAAGCTGTACCTGCATACGGGGTTCATCATGCTGAACGGCGTACATATAGGCATACATCATGGCCTGTGCCCAGTGTACGGGGGCTCCATCGCCCAGATCGTCCAGATTGCCCGCAGTTGATTTGATCTCATCCACCGTCAGCTGCCCATCCAGACGAATCAGCCCGTCACATCGTCCCTCCACCACGTAGGTCAAGTCTCCATGCTGCAATTCCACTTCGAGAACCACTTCCTTCAGATCCTCTTCTGTGTAATCCTTCTGCACCCGCTGGTGTATCCGGGTTCCCTCCTGCATTGATGCATTGGTGCGAAACCCTGGACGTATGCTGCCACTGCGATACACATATTCCACCAATGGCCTGACTGATATTCGAATTGCGGTTGTCATGCGATCACCCGTTCTGTTTGTAGTGACTATACTTTATCATGAAAAGCAGTGCTCAAACCAGCCAATCAGCGGATTGGACTCGCTCCTTTTCATATGCTATGTTGAGGGGGAGAATGTACGTAAATAAGGAGGCATCTTCTATGTATATCTATTTGGTCCCTTCACCCATTCCGGATGCACTTGCTGCATATCCGCATCTGACGTTGCGCAGCGAGGAGCAGGTTCGATTGGCCTTTGAATCGACAGAACGTCTGATGAATATCGAGTCCGATGACAACGTAGCGGCGTATGAAGCCTTCGATGCCGCAGGCTCCTGGACAGGCGGCGGTTATGCCGTTCTCAACAATATACCCGTAACCGAAGATGGACGGAACGACTTCGAGGAACGCTTCAAGAACCGTGCGCGCAAAGTGGAAGACGAACCCGGCTTTGTTGGCATTCGTGTGCTTCGTCCGCTAAAGGACGATACGTATGTCGTACTTACATTGTGGCAGTCCGAAGATCATTTCAAAAACTGGCAGCAGTCTCAAGCTTATAACCATGCTCACCGCAACCGCAGCACGAGTGAAGGGCTGACCGCACAGAAGCCCACCATGTTTCCAAGACCTTCTTTCGTCACGACATTCACCATAGAGTAACGAACGGGAGCAAACCTGATCTAATGGTCCAGGATTTGTGTACAAATTTGCAGATATACTGTGATCACATTTGGACAAGCATCATTTAATTATTTATACTTTAAAATGATTCCCCTTCCGCCTCTTCCTCAATGGAAGGGGCTTTTTGTATACGTGAGGTCATGAATGACCCAAATTCCTCTCTGCTTTTTTCCAATAATTTAAAAAATTGAGCAACCAAGAAGTTCGGTGCTTTTGACACGACATGCCATGAGATAGCATAATACTTGTTAAATGAAACTTCGGAAAGGAAGGAAGGTGGTAACTTGTCACGCAATTCACTCACCCGGTTTCTAAGCGGACCGTTTATCGTGTTCACCGTTATTATGATGATCAAAAGCTCTCTGGCCTGGATTGTGATCTTCGATGACATCCCCGTCTGGAAACCGCTGCTGACAGAGTTGCCGCTGATCTGGATCTGCTTCTGTCTGATTGAATGGTTCGCAGCCAAACGCCGGATGTGGCTCTATCTCGGACTAAATCTGGTGTTATCGGGCATCTTCTTCGCAGCGATCATGTATTACAAATATTATGGTGTCATTGTCAATTATCACGCGCTCGCACAGGTTAATCAGGTAACCTCTGTCAAGAGCAGCATGTTCTCTTTGCTCGATCCGTATTATTTGTTTATTTTTGCAGATGTTCTGGTTATCGCGGGAATTCTGATTCGTCGGCGGATCAAGCTCGGCGGGACTGAACGTCCAGGCAGAGTGCCGCTTGAACGAAGCGCCAGAAGACGGATCGCCTCGGTCATTCTGGTTCTGTCGATGATGCTGTGCATGCTCAACATATACCCCAATCGGGCGAGTATGAGCGAGATTACACAGGCGGAGCAGATGGGGATTCTCGGTTACGAAGCGTACACCATCCTGGCTGATCGGCCTGACAAACCCGTGCCCCTCGATCAAATCGATCAGAATCATATCGACGAGATTAAACAAACGACAGCACTACCCGCTGTTGTGGAGGAAGGTGCAGCCAAAGGACGCAACGTCATTGTCCTCCAGCTCGAATCATTTCAGAACTTCCTGATCGGATTGCAGGTGGATGGACAGGAAGTCACACCCCATCTGAATAAGCTCGCTGGTCAAAGCCTGTATTTCCCGAACTTTTATCAGCAAGTGGGACAGGGAAATACGTCGGATGCCGAGTTTGTGGTGAATACATCGTTTTATACACCGCCTAACGGAGCCGCAGCTACTGTCTATGCCAATAAGGAATTGCCAAGTCTGCCCAGACTGATGTCCGCGAACGGTTATCAGACAGCCACATTCCATACGAATGATGTGCACTTCTGGAATCGCGATCAGTTATACAAGGCGCTTGGATTCGACCAGTATTATGACATCAATTATTTCGGAACAGAGGATTCCATCGCCTTCTCGGCATCGGATGAAGTGTTGTACAGCAAAACACTCGACAAACTCGAGGCCATGCAGGCATCAGGGTCACCTTTCTATGCACAAATTATATCTATGTCTGCACACCATCCTTACCATTTGCCAGAAGATAAAAAAAGTCTGACGTTGCCGAAACGGTACGTTAATACGTTGCCAGGGGATTATCTTGTGTCCCAGCATTATGCCGATCAGGCGGTGGGGCAATTTATTGAGGGACTTAAGGAACGTGGACTATGGGAAAATAGCTTGCTGGTCGTTTACGGTGACCATCTGGGTCTGCCTATCTACTCGCTGGATCGGACTGACGAGAAGCTGATGCAGGAAATCTACGGTCGGGAGTACACATCTGCGGACATGATCAATATTCCACTCATCATCACGGCTCCTGGCATCACGCCGGCAGCTCAGCTGGAACAGATCGGAGGACAGGTGGATATTCTGCCAACGATCGCCGGGTTGACCGGTGCCTCTCTCCAGAACCAACTGCATTTCGGGCAGGATTTGCTGCGTGAGGGAAATAATCTGCTGCCAGAGCGCTATTATCTGCCCTCCGGTTCCGTACTGAACGACGCTTCACTGTTCGTTCCTGAGACGGGGTACGGTGATGGTACACATTACTCTCTTGCGGATGCCGGGAGACAGGATGTCGTTTCGGCAGAGCTTAATCAGAAGAAGGGGACGAATCCGGACAGTCTGAAGGATGAATCGTCCGTGCCCGCATCTGCCATACCATCTGAAGAGGAATCAACCTCTTCCGAATATATTACGAAGGAACAGTACGAACGGGCTTTGGATCTTCTACACTTGTCCAACAGTTATCTGAGTCAGTTACCGAATCGAAATGACGTTAAATAAAAATTAATCGTTAAATATTTGTTTATAGACTTTATTAACAATGAACTAATTATCTAGGGTATGTCCTCAAATTCAGGTAAGCGATATGATGAGAGATGTCAGGATGTCAGCATACCGAAAGTAATGTTTCGCCCCTCTGAGGTACGATCTTGCCGATACTGGCGAATGGGTAGACGATTTTCTAAGGAACTCGGGACGTCTTATTTGACCTTTAGGTCCTCTTTATACATTGTTAAGAACATCAGACACGTTATTTTCCAAAATACCCCGAAAAAACGCTGCAAACAGCTGTTTATTCTGATATAGCGTGTCTCAGGTTCCTTAGATTTCGGCAGACGTTTCAAATCCCTGAATAAGGCACCTCAGATTCGTTAGGGCAATAACCTTAATGAAACCGGAAAGGCCCATTGAACAGAACCGATCACGGTCTGATTAACGGGCCTTTTCTTGGTTTTATTGCTGCTCAGAACATTACAATCACCAGTGACGGTCCTGCTCCCGTTTACAACGGCAGTAGTGCAACCGACTTGCGAGCAGTCAATTTCTCTACCATGGCAAGCCATTCTTGCGGTTTGTTCGGTAGCACCGCATAATATCGATTCAGGAAATCAGCCACCAGACTGGCTGGCAGTTCACCAAGCGACTCATCTCCTGGCATAAAGCACAGGTCCAAGCCGCCAACCGCTTCCCCGTCCCCTTGCCAGGATGGATGAACATACGGGAAGTCCAGACGCTGGTATCCCAGATGAGACAATACTTCGCGACGTACATACGGGTCCATTGGCTTGATGCCGCCAAACTCGTGATCTTGACTCAGATAAGGGTTATAGATTTCGGCAAACATGCCGAACAGCTCTTTTCCGTTTGCCGCAGCCAACTTTTGCAGATCACGCTTGCGGTGATTCGCCAGGAAACTGCCGATCCCCAGTCCTTCGCGACTAATAATGGTAAAGTCTGTCATGGCTACGTTCCAATCCTCGTAATAACGGTACTCTGTCGCTCCCACAACTTGTCCTTCATGCACAGCCACGAACACCCGAATACCCGGATCTTCCAACGGTTCTGCCCACAGGGGGAAGTCCAGCACTTCTTCTCGCGGGAAGATCTCCTGCATCAGCTTGTGCATCTGGGCAAACAGTGGATCGTTGATGGATGTAATGCGCGTGAATTCCATGGAAAAATGCCTCCTCAATTGATGATGTATTTCATTTGATATTTTTTATTTAAACGGATTCCGCCACTCCATCAGGGCTGCATAGTTGCAGGATTCCTCATCGTCCAGATAGTCTGCGGTCACACCAACCGGCATGCGGCCACAGCGAAGCAGGAACGATATCACCGGATCACGCCTCTCGCCCGCCGCCACTTGGTCCAAATATTCCTGCGCAGACAGTTGGTCTGCAACCAAATGATAACCGGGCATTCTACCAGCACCTAGTAACCGATCCATACCCTGTGCAATCACTAGGTGGTACATCGCCTGCATCATAAGCTGAGCCAGTCCCCATTTGCGGTACTTTGGACGAACATTGAGATCGACAATATACAGCGTGTTGCCATCCGGGTTGTGGTTACGAATATAGCCGTCATCCGTTACTTCGGCCCAGGTATGACTTGCTGGATGTGCAGGGTCCCACTGCATCCGCAGCGAAGTCATCGAGCCGGCCAATTCTCCATCCACTTCAATACAGATGGCACCTTCCGGGTAATGCTGCACATGACTGGTGAGCTGCTCGTGACTCCAGAGCAGCTCTTCCGGATAAGGTGGAGGGAAACTCTCCGCCTGAATGCGAATGAGTTCCTCATAGTCGGCTGCAACATAATTGCGAACGACTGCCTTTACCCTTTTGCCACTCTGGTCTGGGTCGGTAATCAGCATTTCTTTGGTATACATGTTGCCGGATCGCCCCTTTCCACTGACAAATAAATTCCAAGCTCTGTTTCGTTCGGTTATAAAAGTAGCTCGCTACTTCCAATCGGTATACAGATCAGTGCGGCGGTCACGCCAGGTCGTTACCGATCCACGTTCGCGCACCTCATACAACAAGTCCAAATCCAGATCGGCGGTCACGATCATATCATTGTTAATCTCACCCTCGGCCAGAATGCCACGTGGCGGGAATGGGATATCATTCGGCGTAATAATTGCAGCCTGTCCGTAGTTGGCACGCATGAAATCAACCGTCGGCAAGTTGCCTACCGTTCCGGTTAACACAACATACACCTGATTCTCCACCGCGCGGGCATGACTCGTATAACGCACACGGTAGAATCCGTGACGATCGTCCGTACAGGAAGGACAGAAGATCACGTCAGCGCCTTTGGCTTTGGCCATCCGTACAATTTCCGGGAATTCAATATCGTAACAGGTCAGCATGGCAATACGGCCTTTATCCGTGTCGAACACCTCAAGTCCATCTCCGGGAGCCATATTCCATTCCTGTACTTCGGTTGGTGTAATGTGAATCTTGTCCTGGCGCGCGATGCGACCATCCGGATAGAAGAGATGGGCTGTGTTGAACAGCTTCCCTTCACGGCGAATGACGTGGGTTCCCCCAATGACATGCATGCTGTACTGGGCAGCAAGTGATGTGAATAGTTGCTCATATTGCTCCGTAAAGTTCGGCAGATCCTCAATTGTCAGCGCATTACCTTGTTTGTCCCCAATGGACATTAACTGCGTTGTGAAAAATTCCGGGAACAGCACAAATTCGGTTCCGTATTCACTCGCTGTCCGTATGTAATGCTCAGCCTGAGCGGCGAACTGCTCAAACGAGCTGATTGTGTGCAATTGGTATTGTACAGCGGATACCCGCAGTTTCATGTTCGTACACCTCCACTATAATTATGCTTCCATTGTAACAACGATCCGGGGTCAACAAAAGAGTTTACTCACTCAGCATGGACTGTGTAAAACTGATCCACTCCCGGGTTGCGAAGGATAAATATCGGTCTTTCCGCCAGATCATGCCGAGCTGCCAAGGAATCACAGGTTCCATCACGGGTATAATGCGCACACGCATATGATCCACCTCACGGCAGATCGTCTCTGGCAGCAACGCCACGCCCAGATTGGCCGCTACCATCGCACTGAGCAGATCCCACTGGGAGCTCTCATACACTACCCGAGGTTGAAATCCCACATGCTGACAAGCGGCGATAATCCGGTCATGCAGCGCAAAATCCTCCCGGAACAGCACAAATGAGTCATGCTCCAGTTCACGCAGCGCGATCGACTCTTTACCCGCAAGCGGGTGCGAAGGATGTACGAGCAGATTCAGCTTCTCTTTTACAAAAACAAAATGATCCACCAATTCATCCACCGTCGGAAGAACGGCAACACCAATATCCAGTGCACCGCTGATCACGTCGGCCTCCACTTTTTTCGCACCATCCTCGAACAGCTGAATGGTCACCTGCGGATAGGCTTTGTGAAACTCACCGATAATCATTGGGAAAAAGCTGGACCCCACCATCGGTGGCAGACCAATCCGAAGATGTCCTTTCTTCAGATTCATTAGATCGTCCAGCTCGGACGATAAGCTGCGGAATGACTTTTCAATCTCCAGCGCCTGCCGGAAAAAGACATGCCCAGCATCCGTCAGCGCTACCTTCTTGCCATACCGATCCAGCAGCGTTACGCCCAATTCGTCTTCCAAGCTTTTGACGGTTTTACTAATGGTCGGTTGTGTAATGAACAGCACTTCGGCCGCTTTGGTGAAGCTTTGCTGCCGAGCGACTTCCAGAAAATATTGCAAATGGCGGATATCCATCGTCTGATCCCCGTCTCTCATAGATAAATGGAATGGTAAACATTCTTAATATGCATTTTACTCATGAAAGAATGCGATGTAAAATTTGTGATATCAAGTGAAACATTTTCATAAACAACTCAAAATCATCACGTTCATTATACAAGGAGGGATTGAAGTGAAGAAATGGGGCCTTGGCATTTTGCAAGTTGCGCTCTTGATGGCCTTTTCACTGCTCATGGACCAGTTGGCCCGTGCTCTCCATCTACCTATACCAGGTTCCATACTTGGCATGATCGTACTGTTCATTTTGCTTCAGACCCATGTCGTGAAGCTGCGCTGGATCGAAATTGGAGCCGCCTGGCTGCTCGGTGAGCTGCTGCTGTTCTTCATCCCGTCAGCCGTTGGAATTATGAACTACATGCCCATGCTGGAGCAAGACGGATTGCAAATTCTATTTATTGTTCTGCTTAGCACATTTCTGGTCATGGCCTGTACGGGCCTTGTTGCCACCCGAATCGCCAAACGAAAGGAGCGTCACACCGGATGATTGGGTTCCTCTGTCTCTTGTTAACCGTCGGTATTTACTGGGTCGCCAAACGCATGTATCGCAACCTTCCCAAAGTGTATCTGTCTCCGCTGCTGATTACGCCACTTCTTGTCGTCGGTGTGCTGCTCGCAACAGGTACGGATTACGCTGCCTACAGCAGTGGTGGTAAATGGCTAAGTTTGCTGCTTCAACCGGCAACGGTGGCCTTCGCCATACCGCTTTATACGTTTTTCCATGTACTCAAAAAACATATTTCCGAGATCGTCTTCAGCGTTATGACAGGCTCCGTGGTAGCGGTCCTCTCGTCTGCCCTGCTCGCCAAATGGCTGCGCCTCGACTCCGGACTCATTCATAGTCTGATTCCGAGATCGATCACGACCCCTATTGCGATGAACGTATCGGCTACCATTGGAGGCATTCCGGCCGTTACCGCGGTTTTTGTCATCATGACCGGTCTGCTGGGGGCGATTATGGGGCCATCCATTGTAAAAATGCTGCGTATTGATGGCGAGATTGCACGTGGTACGCTGCTTGGAACCGGTGCCCACGGAACAGGCACATCCAAAGCATTTGAGCTCAGTTCACTGACTGGAAGCATCTCCAGCATCTCCATGGTACTGGCTGCATTGTTCACATTGGCGGTTGCACCCCTACTATCTAAACTTATTTTCCCATAATAGATGGAATTAACCCTATTTCTTGAAATATTATTGTTGTATTAAAGCCCTTTCTTCCTTACAATAAGGACAGGTTTTAATTGTGAATATTGCGGGGGAGATGCGATGAAAAGAACCGGAATGAAGAGATCTCTGGACCGCCTTGGACGAATTGTCCTTCCCAAAGAAATGCGGGATACGATGGAAATCCATATCGGCGATCCGCTCGAGTTTTTCATTGAAGGGAAAGAGTTGATTTTGAGAAAGTACAAATCAACGTTGTGTGTGTTTTGCGGTGATGTGGATACGGAAATGTATTTCAAAGAGCAATTCATCTGCCGGACGTGTGCAATTCAATTAAAACACCCGGATGACACTCCCGAATGGTTCGTTCCTCAGAACAAACAGGCTCCTGCACCCGTGGAGCGTCCTGCTACCGAATCCGCCACAGTCTCGTCTCCCGCATGGGAAGAAGGGGCTACAGCTGCCAACCAAGAGTACCCGGACCTGCGGCCGAAGACGGCACGCATGCTGCAACAAATGAAGGAAATCGTTGAACAGAATCCCGGTTTGGCTCAACAGCAAATTGCGGAAAAGCTTGGCATTAGCCAAGGACGCGTCTCCCAACTTAAAAAACTACTATAATAGGAATTAATTCGATTATTTATAATCAGGAGACCTTCCGTTTCAAGAAGTCCCGTTGCAAGAGAACCCGTTGAACTCCGTGGGTTCTTCTTTTTTTTATTTTCATTCGGTAAGGGAAAGGAATGCTATGGATAAAATCCTCTATTTATCACAATTCAATCTGATGTCCTCTTTGTCCGAGGCAGACCTGATCGAAATGGACAGCATGACGTCCATCACGACCTTGGCCAGGAATACGCTGATCCAGACACCGGATACATATTCGGAAGGTTTTTATTTTGTGAAAAAAGGGAAAGTCCGCCTGTACACATTATCGGAAGAAGGGAAACAGTTTACTCTCGATATTTTGAAGGAAGGAAATGTGTTTGGGGAAATGAACGGCATTTCACTTGGCACACGTTCCGTATATATCGAAACCCTGGAGGAATGCGATATTTGCCTGATGAACAGGCAGCGTTTCGAACAATTTCTGATTGAACACCCCGAGTTTATGTTGAATCTGATGAAAGTACTCAGCGAACGGATCAAGGGCATGAGTGCATTGACACAACAGCTGGCCTTGGGTAATCTGCATGACAAAATTATGCATAATCTTACTCGACTGGCGGATCAGATGGGGTGGGTGAACGAAGGAGATTATGGTCGGATCAACCTTGTACTGACCCATCAGGAGATTGCCTGGATGGCTGGGGCCACGCGTGAGTCTGTCAGTGTTGCCCTGCAAGATCTTGCACGGGTTGGCCGTATTCGTACCGGATTCAAATCCGTCGCTCTGCATCGTAATGAACTATCCGCTTCATGCACAGCTAACACCCAGTTGTAAGCCACATTACATCTCTATCCTGCTGCCAATTGTATCGTGTAGATGATGAATCCACATACATGCAAGGAGGAGTACGGCGATGGATGTACAGAAAGAACTGCATATACCCGAGGATGTTCTGCTTCGCAAAGGCGCCCGTAAAGGGATTGAGATCCCGGATCATATCCGCAACCTACTTCAATCGGGGCATATCGAATCCGTAAATTTGACGGAGTGGCTCGCCGTTGATCACATTCTCCTTTTTCAGCAGGTCGCTCATGAACGGGGAATGGATGTCGATACCCGGGAAATGAAGGAACAGCTAACACAGATGAATGAGCAGCGAATCATGAAAATCATTCCGACCATCGCCGCGAACTGGCTCAACCTTCTGGAACGAATGGAGGAAAAGGAGCGAGTACGTCATTTTCGTTCCTTTGCAGAGCACCGTTCAGACAGTGTACGCTGCTGGGCAGCCTATATCATCGGATTGGATTCCCGCTTAAGCTTGATTGAAAAACTGGATCGTATCCGTCCCTTTGCCGCAGATCATCACTTTGGTGTACGAGAAATTGCCTGGATGGCTGTTCGACAGCCGATTACGGCTGAATTGTCGGAAGCGCTGGCGTTTCTCATGGACTGGGCGATCGATCCCGACCCACTGGTTCGGCGGTTTGCCATAGAATCGACAAGACCGCACGGTGTGTGGGCCAAACATATTCAGGAGTTGAAAGAAAACCCTGCGATAGCTCTGCCTCTGCTGAACCATGTGAACTCTGATGCTCATAAATATGTACAGGACTCTGTCAGCAACTGGCTGAACGACGCCGCCAAAACCAACCCGGATTGGGTTCGTCAGGTGTGCGACACCTGGATCGAGCAATCGGATACCAAGCATACGCTGCGGATTATCACCCGTGGCCAAAGAAGCCTGTAATCTCAAAGCATTCCTTTCGAGGGACAGCCCCTTCGATAATAAAAAAGATGACTACCGCTCCATTGCAGTGGTCATCTTCTTCATATTGGAACATTTGAATCCAAATCAATCAAACTCTTAGACCTGCACGAGATCCATATCCATTTCTTCTGCTTCCAGTTTACGCATCCCCATAATCAGAACGACAATGTTGGCAACCAGCAATACCGCCGGGAAAGGAACAGCCGTATATTGCCCGTAAATTAGATGACTCCCCACAGCACCAATCAGAATGAACGTCAATACGCCTGAAGCCAGAATACGAGTACGTGGAATCAACAGACCCACCGCACTGAGCAGCTCTACTGCACCAATGAGATACATCGTCCATATAGGATAGGAGAAACCTTCGAAAGTCTGTACCATCATCTCTGCTCCACTAACCTTGTTTAAGCCTGCCATTACAAACATACCTGCAAGCACAACCAACGCAATATATCCTAAAATTCTTATGCCTTTGTTCATATGTATAATCCTCCTGAAAGTGAATGTCCATATCCATCTGTTGTATAAAAAGCAATCTATGTAAAAGTTACAACGTAACTCTATTTTTAAAATGGGTAATTTGCACTGCGAAATTGATATGTGCTGATATTATACATATTAATAATCATTAACTTACTTTTATGAAGTGAGTATATAATAATAACATTATTTATTCAAGTAATTTTTTGACGAATAGTGTATAATACATACAAAAGGTATGTTACAGTACATTTTGTAGTAACATGTTGACTTCATTGTCCCTTACTTTGGTCAGAGCGGCAGAAAGCCACGCACTTTTATATATACGAGGAAATCCATCCATACTTAATTGAATCGAGGTGAACACGTTGAAGCTGAGAAAAGTAAAATCACCAAGTCCTTGTCTCATTACTCAGGCCATGGATATCATCGGTAAGAAATGGGTGCTGCTCATCATGTACCAACTGTTATCCGGACCCAAACGATTCACAGAGCTGGAAGCAGAAATGGCGATTAGCGGTCGGTTGTTATCCGAACGTCTGAAGGAAATGGAAATGGAAGGTATCGTAACCCGGCATATGTATCCTGAAATTCCGCCTCGCGTAGAGTATGAATTGACGCCCAAAGGCAGAGCTATTGAACCCGTCATCAATCAGATTTACAACTGGTCCTCAGACTGGTTGAAACAGCAGCAGTCTACTAAGTAGCCAGATTCTGATTCATGTACAACACAAAGACGCCTGAATTGAACTGATCTTCGGATCAGTCCAGATTCAGGCGTCTTTTTCACGCATTTATATTTCTTGTTTAAGTTATAAAAAGGATTAATGCGAGAGGTGTTTGGATGGCTGAAGCTGTACCGGCAATCCCGAATCTGCCGACACCAATGCCGCCGTTGTAATTTCCTGCGTACGGCAGGCATCCGCATAATCGGACAAAATCCGTGAACGATCTCCGGTACGAAGGGCGTGAATAAACGCTTCATTTTCCCGCTCATACGGGTTATGCCCTGCGGGAATCTCCAGACCTGCCATCGCATGAGGGGCAGCACTTGGCAGAAGAAGACGTTCAGGTGTCCAGTCCCATACTCCGGCATCCGTGTAGAACTGGAGCCCTGCACCGCCCTCACCATCTGGCAGCAGGCAGGTGTTGGCAATGCTTGCGATCGCTCCATTCTCCAGCTTAAGCGTTACATTCGCCACATCAGCTACCGTGACATGCTCATGCTTTTCATGCATACTGCGTTGGGCCGCTACAGCGTATACCTCTGTCACTTCACCCGCACAATACCGCAGCAAATCCACGATATGGGTCGTCTGTTCCACAAACTGTCCCCCGGAGCCTTCCTGACGGCGCCACCAGGCGACTCCTGGCATTCCGCCCATCCAGCGCCCAAGCGCCATGCCGACGGTCTGCTCTTTCATCGCTTCTTTCAGTACCAGTGCAGCCTCCTGATAACGGAAATGATAACCTACCGAGGTCAACAATCCAGACTTTTGTACCTGATCCAGCACCTGACGAGGGATATCCATGCCTGTACTTAGCGGTTTCTCCACCAGGAACGGGATACCCCGACGAATCAATTCAGTTTCAATCGATCCATGAGACATCGGAGGCACACAGATATAGACTGCATCCAGCTTTTCACCATCCAGCATATGTTCAAGTTCACCGTAGCCAACAGCATCATAGACGGAAGCCATAGCCTCCGCCTTCTCCAGCGTTGTTCCACAGACAGCTGCTACACGAACGCCTTCCATTCGTGCCAGAATATCTGCATGTACCTTGCTGAACCAACCTGTTCCAATGATGCCAATCTGTAAAGTCATAGATGTAATCCCCTCTCCTTGTTACACGCTTACATGTTCCATTCGACCCCCAGATGCGAAATCCTGCATTACATTTTGCCCGATGCTTCCCAGAGCAGCTGATCCAGTTCATTCGCAAACCGTATCGCTTGTTCCTCCGGCCAATCCAGGCGTTCAGCCATATACTGAATAACCGCTGCCTTATACTGACGGACTTCGTCAATGCGGAAAAACAGGTCTCCGGTGCGTCTCACAAAAAAGTCCGCCGGTGTCACAGCCATCTCCTCGTCAATGGCATAACGCAGCATTAGCAGCAGTTCCTGTGGCATAGCATGCAGCTCGGCCTTTGCCCGCGGATCAGGCATCCGCTCATACAATGCGTCCACATTGGAACCATATACTCGTGCTAATCGCTCAGCAGCAGATCGATCAAGTCCAAGTGCGACGCCATCCTTAATCTTGCGTTCAGCATACGCACCAAATCCGGCGGAACCGCCAACATGACCTCCAGAGATCGGCATCTTTTTCGTTATACATGGTCCAACGGATCTCCCCGTCTCCTGCTCCAATTGGCTAGCAGCGAGATCAACAACCATCTCGGCCATTTTCCGGTACCCTGTTAATTTACCCCCGGCAATCGTGATCAACCCCGAATGGGCTACCCACACTTCGTCCTTGCGCGAAATTTCGGAAGGCCCTTTACCCTCCTCATGGATTAACGGACGCACGCCTGCCCAACCGGACTCCACGTCCTCGGCTCGAATCCGAACACCCGGAAACATGCCGTTGACGGCATCGATGACATAATCACGGTCTGCCTCGGAGATTAGCGGGTGTGCGGGATCATCTTCGAAGACGGTATCTGTGGTTCCTACATAGGTTTTCCCATCCCTCGGAACAGCAAAGACCATTCGTCCATCCGGTGTATCAAAATATACAGCCTGCCTTAACGGGAACCGCGTACCGTCGAATACCAGATGAATACCTTTCGTCATCTGCAACGTTTTGCCCTGGCGGGGACCATCGATCTTGCGCAGCTCATCCACCCATGGACCGGAAGCATTAATCACCTTTGTTGCCTGCAAATCATAAGATTGACCGCTGATCTGGTCCACAGCCTGAATACCTGTAATAACCCCATTATCCTTCAGGAATGCTGCTGCTTTTACATAGTTCACGGCCTGTGCACCGCGCTGTACTGCTTCCTTCATCACTTCCATGGTAAGCCGGGCATCATCCGTTCGGTATTCCACATAGCGTCCACCACCCAGCAGTCCGTCCTTGCGCAGCAAAGGTTCACTGTCTGAGACGGCCCCGGCTTTTAACATCTGACGTCGTTCACTACGTTTTACTCCGGCAAGTCGGTCATACACCATCAGGCCAATGGATGTGCTGAAGCGGCCAAAGGTACCCGCCGTATAGATGGGGAGCAGCATCGGTTCGGGTGTCGTCACATGCGGTCCATTCTCGTACACCACCGCTCGCTCCCGTCCCACCTCAGCCACCATTTTCACTTCAAACTGCTTCAGATACCGTAGACCGCCATGCACCAGTTTGGTCGAACGACTGGATGTGCCTGCCGCAAAATCCTGCATTTCCACCAGTGCTGTCTTCAATCCGCGGGAAGCTGCATCGAGCGCAATCCCGGCTCCCGTGATTCCCCCACCAATAATCAATATGTCAAAATGTGCATTCGCCATCCGATCCAAATATTCCGTACGCTTTTCCGCCGAGAACGATGCTGTCATGCCGATCCCTCCCATTCATTACCTTTGTTTTACCCACAAAAGCACAAAAAAAGACCACGTCATTCGCTTCAGCAATTGCTGAGCGGTACGTGGTCTCTCCCGATCTCCAGACATCATTTTTTTAACTTGTGACTTAATCCTATCACACATTTAAGGCGGCGTGAAGGCCTGAAATGACACATTATTCAAAAAAATTTCAAAAAGTTGTTCTGCCTGCGGATGGAATTTCAAACTGATCCACTAATCATTTATTTTTCCTTATAGTGGGTATATGTTTTCTCTTCTCCAGGAAAATAACCCCTGTAAGTTATGCATCATTTTCCACCAATAAATATCATTTATTGTAGAACTTTATCGAAAAAGTACAAATGCCCATTTGAAATATAATCCACTCATTTGAACACCATCGCTGCCTTCACAGCACGTTGCCACCCTGCATACCGTTCTGTACGCTCTTCCTCCGCCATAACCGGATGGAAGACACGCTCCGTATTCTCGTGATTCGCCAATTCATCCGCGCTGTCCCAATATCCTACTGCCAGTCCTGCCAGATAAGCCGCACCTAATGCCGTCGTTTCGTTCACATTGGGGCGCTCCACAGGAATATTCAGAATATCACTTTGGAATTGCATCAGAAAATCATTGGCAGCCGCTCCCCCATCCACACGCAAGGCATTCACCGGCATACCTGAATCGGATTCCATTGCCTCCAGTACATCCTTGGTCTGATACGCCAGTGCTTCCAGAGTTGCACGGATAAAGTGTTCTTTGGTGGTTCCACGCGTCAAACCAAACACCGCTCCCTTAACTTCACTGTCCCAGTAAGGGCTGCCCAGACCCACAAATGCAGGCACCATATAAACACCGTCTGTAGAGGGTACACGTGCCGCATAGTCCTCACTGTCTTTTGAGGAACGAAGCATCCGTAAGCCGTCACGCAGCCACTGTACCGCCGAACCTGCGACAAAAATACTGCCTTCCAGCGCATACTCGATCTTGCCATGAATGCCCCAGGCGATGGTTGTAATCAGCCCATGGTTGGACTGTACGGGTTGTTCTCCAGTATTCATGAGCATAAAACATCCGGTGCCATACGTATTTTTCATGCTCCCCTTCGTATAACAGCCCTGACCGAATAATGCCGACTGCTGATCTCCTGCTGCTCCGGCAATCGGAATCCGATGACCGAAGAAGTGGTAGTCAACCGTATGTGCGTAAACCTCGGATGAACCGCGCACTTCCGGCAGCATGGCTTTGGGAATATCCAGAATGTGCAGCAATTCCTCATCCCATTGCAGATCATAGATGTTGTACATTAAAGTGCGAGAAGCATTGGATACATCAGTGACATGTGTACCACCGCTCAGCTTCCAGATCAGCCAACTATCGATCGTACCAAACAGGAGCTCACCCTTCTCGGCACGCTCGCGAGCATCTGGCACATGATCCAGAATCCACTTTACCTTGGTTCCCGAGAAGTAAGGGTCAATGAGTAAGCCCGTTTTGCGATGAAAAAGGTCACCCAGGCCCTTCGCCTTCAACTCATCACAAATGTCAGCCGTTTGTCTGGACTGCCAGACCACTGCATTATAGATGGGCCGGCCCGTTTCTTTGTCCCATACCACAACCGTTTCCCGCTGGTTCGTAATGCCGATGCCGGCAATCTGGACCGGCTTGATTCCACTTTCGGCCAGACATGAAGCCATCACTGCCAGAATGGAGCTCCAAATTTCATTGGCGTTCTGCTCCACCCAGCCCGGCTTGGGAAAATACTGCGGAA
Source organism: Paenibacillus sp. E222 (assembly GCF_013401555.1). Taxonomy (NCBI): domain Bacteria; kingdom Bacillati; phylum Bacillota; class Bacilli; order Caryophanales; family Paenibacillaceae; genus Paenibacillus; species Paenibacillus sp. E222. Next base: position 1,662,134 of record NZ_CP058552.1, on the reverse strand, counting down.
ATTCCTGCTGTGCAATATGCACAATCTCCCCGCTCCGGTTAAATAAAATCGCCCGGGAACTCGTCGTCCCCTGATCCAGTGCCATAATATATTTTTCCATACAGACAACCTCCTGTTGTGGGATTACTGCTTATATTCTGTATGCGAGTTCTTGTAGTGCCGAATCAGATCCACGTTGGAAGTGGTTACTGCGGTAGCCCCGGCTTCCAGCGCCAGTCCAACCTCTTCCGTTGAGCGGATCAACCCACCTGCAATAATGGGTATACCTGTCCGTATGGATACTTCTGCAATAATATGCGGGATAACACCGGGCAGTACTTCAATATAATCCGGCTGGGTCTTGGACAGCAAAAGATAACTTTTCTCCAGTGCATTTGTATCCAGCAAGAAAACGCGCTGAATGGCCGTGATCCCTTTTTGCTTCGCCTTCTGAATTACACTGGCCCGCGTCGAAATCAGTCCTGCCGGGCGAATATGCTGGCATAAATACTCTGCTGCATATTCATCGTTCTTCAGCCCCTGTACCAGATCGGCATGCAGTAATATTTTCTTCTCACGCCGCCGCGCTTCCTCCATCACACTGTGAAGCTGCGCGATGTGCGTATCCAGCATAACCCCATAGGTGAAAGGGCCTTCAATCATTGCTTCGAACTGCTTCATGCTCTTGGCAGCCGGTAACACATACTGTCCCTCAAATGGCACCTTCGTTCCTCCCGCATAAATCAGATGCCTATATTGTATAGTTCGTATGGTATGAACGGCAAGCAAAGTCAGGACCGTCAGATTAATTCTTGGCGTGAGACGGGGCCATTCCATTCTCTAAACTCAAAAAAGCTGTTCATGTATACCCGGAGGAGTATACACAAACAGCTTAAATTGTCTTGTTTATTGGACCGTATGGCAAACAGGCTTTATGCCAAAATCATATTGAACAATCGATCGGGATCGGGATCAACCTTTTAGGCTTGGGCATGCGGAAGCAAGGTCTCTTCACCAGCCCATGCATCATTTTCTGCCAAGTGACCGGAACGGCTCACTTTGGTCTGCAAATATTTTTCGTTGAAGGACGAGCGATCTCCCCACAGTGGCACACGTCCACCCACATTCAGTCCCGCTTCCTGCAAAGCAGCGAGCTTGCGTGGATTGTTGGTGATCAATGTAACGGGTGCTGTACGAAGCGCACGCAATACGGCAATGGCATCATCATAATTACGCGCATCGTCTGTGAACCCAAGTTGCAGGTTCGCGTCAACGGTATCCAGACCTTCCTCTTGCAGCAGGTACGCCATCGCTTTGCTGAACAGACCGATGCCACGACCCTCATGGTTCGCCAGATAGAAGAGTGCACCTGCTCCATGGGCAGCAATCATCTTCATCGATTGCTCGAGTTGGAAACCGCAGTCACAGCGTTTGCTACCAAAGATGTCGCCTGTATGACAGATGCTGTGCATCCGAATCAGCGCTTCCTGTGCTTCGGCAAACTCACCGTACACCAATACGCTGGATTGCTGACGTTCAGCCAGTTCGGCAGTAGCGAGAGATTCAATCAACTCGCGGCTTTCCATGACTTTCTCCGATTTCATCCAGCTGTACCACTGGAAGGTATGTGTCTCTCCATCCAGATTCACTGGGAGTTTAATCGGCCCAACGAGATAAATGAATTCTTTTCCACTCGGAAAAGTCTGAATTTTGGGGGCAAGCAGTTGAATAATATGTGAATTAATCATTAGTAAGTTCCTCCTGTTAAGCCATCTTGTTATGAATTGATTCGCATCCAGACGGAAAATGGATCACTGAATTGCATATCATACGTATCTATATTATTGTCATCATCATTAGTTACTTTATGTAAGCAAGTTTAAAATAAAAATTATGTTGTGTCAAGTAACTTTTGTTTCTAAAGTAACTAATAAATTTATGATACGCAACCGACACAAATTTGTGTTTCATTTCAGGAATATTGGGTATGAGTTTATAAACTGCTCATACACTTATGTTGTAGTCCATCGCACTTCATGCCTCGAACTTAACGATGAGGGGGTTATCACATGATCCGCCGGAAAAGAACATGCTGGACAGCCATTCTGCTAGTCTGTGTCATGCTGGTGAGCGGATGCTCCATCTGGCCGGGACAGAACGATTCATCGAGCAACAAAAAGGTAACGCTTACATTATGGTACTGGAATCGTTCCATCGATGATAAGCTGATTGCCAAGGCCAAGGAAAAGTTCCCCAATATTGAACTGACCGCCCAGAAAATCGGTGGTGATTTCAAGGCAAAACTCAAAACGACACTCGCTGCGCGCTCAGGTGAGCCCGACATTGTCGCATTGAACGATTGGATCATGGAGCTCTTTCCCAGCGAGGACCGTTTCTATAATCTGTATGATCTCGGCGCAGGTGACGTCGAAGACCAATACCTGGCGTGGAAATGGAAACAAGGCGTTACACCGGACGGACAGATGATCGGCTTCCCCATGGATACGGGACCGACAGCCCTCTTCTACCGTGCAGATCTGTTTAAGGAAGCCGGATTGCCTTCCGAGCCTGAAGAAGTGGCTCGTCAGATCAACAACTGGAATGCCTATTCTGCTGCAGGAGAAAAGATCAAGGAAAAGTTCGGAGGCAAGGTTTTTCTAACCGACAATATTGGAACCGTTTACAATCAAGAGTTATCCCAAGGAACCGAACGGTATTTCCGTCCTGACGGCTCGTTTATCGGCATGGATTCTCCACTCGTCAAGCAGAGCTGGGATACCGCCGTATCCTTCAAGCAAAAAGGGCTGCTTGCTAATGCAGACGGCTGGACCCCGGGCTGGAACGCAGCGATGAATAATGGTGAGATCGCTTCCTTTGTGGGGGCGGTCTGGATGAAGCAGGTACTGCAGGAAGCCGCGCCGGATACATCTGGCAAGTGGCGAGTCACTCGCGCTCCTGGTGGAGACGGCAATAACGGTGGATCATTTCTGTCCATTTTGAAGTCGAGCAAACACCCAAAAGAAGCGTTCGAAGTCATTCAGTGGCTGCAAAGCCCGGATAACCAGCTTGAACAATATAAAACGTTGAACCTGTTTCCTTCGGCACCTGGTGTGTTTGATACACCGGCGATAAAAGAAGAAGAACCCTTCTTCGGCGGGCAGGCAACAGGACCTGTATTTGCCGAATCGGCACAGCATGTGCCAGAGGCTTTCTTTGGCGAACGATACCCTTCGGTACACAACATCATTACTCGGCGGCTGAATGATATTGCGAAGCAAAATGCCAACCCGGAGCAGGTCTGGCCTGATACGGTTCACCGTGTTGAGCGGGAGTTACAGCGTTAATTCAGACACTCTAATGAGATGGCAATCCGCAAAGGAGGAATTCATATGGCTGTAACCGAACCTCGCCTCACTCCGAATCCGGGGAAGGTAAGTCCGGATTTGGATCGGCAGAAATCACTCTTGTCCAGGATGTGGGAACATCGTGCACTCTATGTGGCGATCTCCCCGTTTTACATTCTGTTTGCCGTGTTTGGACTGTTTCCGATCGGCTTTTCCTTATATCTGGCCTTCCACAAATGGGATGGCATTGGTGTGATGACCTATAACGGACTAAACAACTTTAAATATATGCTGACTGACGCTGAATTCTGGCAAGCGGTGGGCAACACGTTCATGATCTGGATCTATTCCACCATCCCCATGTTGTTCTTTGCCCTGATCATTGCGTTTTTACTGCATGCCCCTTTTGTGAAGTTCCGTACGCTGTTTCGGGTGGGGTATTTCCTGCCGAACGTGACGTCCATCGTAGCCGTCGCCATTATCTTCGGTGCCTTGTTTGCTAACAATTATGGCTTCCTCAACTATCTGCTCCAGTCCGTCGGGCTACCAGTGGTGGAATGGCTGAATGCACCATGGGGCATCAAAGTGGCGATCTCCTCCATGGTGGTCTGGCGCTGGACAGGATACAACGCAGTCATCTATCTGGCCGGACTTCAAAGCATCCCGCAGACATTGTACGAGGCAGCCAAGATTGACGGTGCATCCGGAATACAGTCCTTTTTCCGAATTACAATTCCGATGCTGCGTCCCGTCATTCTGTTCACTGTGATCACATCGACGATCGGCGGCATGCAGCTATTTACCGAGCCACAAATTCTCGTGGGTAACGATGGCGGCGCAGGTGCAGCCGGGATGACCATTGTATTGTACCTTTACCGCGAATCATTCATTAACAACTATTTTGGCTACGGTGCTGCGGTTGGTTGGGGCATGTTCCTCATTATCGCCCTGTTCTCGATTGTGAACTGGAAGCTTGTTCAAGGCAAGTCATCCTGATGTGACAAGGGGGGAACGCTCATGACGTCCAAATCTCTCAAATCGCTGGTGTTGTATATCGGTCTTATCGGGGGCATGCTTATTTCCATGTTCCCGTTCTATTGGCTGATTGTCATGTCTACCCGGACGACGTCCGACATTTATAAGTTCCCACCTCAGCTCTGGTTCGGGGGCGAACTGTGGAACAATATCAGTCGGGTGCTTCAGCAGATTGATTTCTGGGGCGCATTTATGAATACGTTGTTTGTGTCGGGCCTGGTGACGGTACTGGTGCTGTTTTTTGACTCACTGGCAGGGTTTGCGTTTGCGAAGTTTGAATTCCCGGGTAAAAAATGGCTCTTCGTCCTGCTGCTCGCCACCATGATGGTGCCTTCCCAGCTGTCGCTGGTTCCTTCCTTCGTGCTTATGGCGACGTTCGGATGGGTCGGTTCCTTCAAAGCCCTCATTATTCCGGGCATGGTGAACGCCTTCGGCATCTTCTGGATTCGCCAATATGCCACGGAGTCTATACCGAATGACCTGCTGGATGCCGGACGAATCGATGGCTGTAATTTTTTCCGGCTCTATTGGAACGTGGCATTGCCTATTCTGCGACCTGCGTTTGCTTTCCTCGGTGCGTTCACGTTTATTGGCGTATGGAATGATTATCTCTGGCCCCTGATCGTCCTGACGGATGCGCGAAAGTATACGCTGCAGATTGCGCTGTCTCAATTAAACGGACTGTACAATACGGACTACGCGATGGTTATCGCCGGTACTCTGCTGGCAGTAATTCCGCTGATTGTGATGTTCCTGTTCATCAGCCGCCAGTTTATCTCCGATATTGCCGCAGGAGCTGTAAAGGATTAGAGCTGGCGGATAGCGCATTTTGATCCATCCCTCAAGTCTGATATTCTTATCTATAGATAAATACCAGATGCCATATAAGTTGGGTGAATAGCGTCACGTGGGCGGAGGGGCTTTCTGTACCCGGAGTGTAAACGTGTAACCACATTCATTTCACTTATATATTCAAGAAAGAGGGATGACAAAATGGCTTCTTCACCCTATATGATCGGCGTAGATATCGGCACCACCTCCACCAAGGCCGTCCTGTTTGAAGAGAACGGGACGATTGTGGCTCAAGGCGGTGCCGATTACCCGCTGTATACCCCTACTCCTGCGATTGCAGAGCAGGATGCAGAAGATATTTTCAAAGCGGTCGTAGAATCGGTTAAACAAGCGACCTCCAAGGCGGGCATCAAACCGGATGAAATCCTGTTCGTCTCGTTCAGTTCGGCCATGCACAGCATTCTGCCTGTTGATGAACATGGCAAACCACTAATGCGGGCGATGACTTGGGCAGACAATCGCAGTGCCGAGTGGACGGAAGCGCTCAAAACCGAAATGAACGGTCACGAGATCTATTCGAGAACCGGTACACCGATTCATCCAATGTCACCTCTGACCAAAATCATGTGGCTGACGCGCGATGAACCGGAACTGTTCAAACAGACGCATAAATTTATTTCAATGAAAGAATACGTCTTTTATAAATTGTTCTCCGAGTATGTGATTGACCACTCCATGGCCTCTGCCACGGGAATGATGAATCTCGAAAAGCTCGACTGGGACGAGGAAGCTCTTCATGTCGCAGGCATCACCCCGGATCATCTGTCCCGCCTTGTGCCGACGACACATGTACTCAAGAAAGGTTTGAATCCGGAGTATGCCAAGCAGATGGGTATTGCGGATACGACGCCATTTGTCATCGGGGCAAGTGACGGCGTGCTCTCCAATCTGGGTGTTAACGCCATTGATCCAGGCGTTGTGGCCGTTACGATCGGGACCAGCGGAGCGATTCGTACCGTCGTGGACAAGCCGGTCACTGATCCGAAAGGACGCTTCTTCTGTTATGCGCTCACGGAGGATGCGTGGGTGATTGGCGGTCCAGTCAACAATGGCGGAGTCATTTTCCGCTGGATACGGGATGAATTTGCAGCGTCCGAGGTAGAAACAGCGAAACGACTCGGGATTGATCCGTATGAAGTATTGACCCGTGTCGCCGAAAATGTACCCCCAGGCTCGGAAGGCCTGCTGTTCCATCCGTACATGACCGGTGAGCGGGCTCCACTATGGAATCCGAATGCACGCGGCTCATTTTTTGGCCTGACGCTGCATCACAAGAAGGAGCATATGATTCGCGCTGCTCTTGAGGGTGTCTTGTTTAACCTGTATACCGTCATGCTGGCAATTGAAGAGAAAATCGGGCGCCCCAAAAAAATTCAGGCTACGGGCGGCTTCGCCCGTTCCGAGCTATGGCGGCAGATGATGGCTGATATTTTCGATCAGGATGTTATCATTCCCGAAAGTATCGAGAGCTCCTGCCTCGGGGCAGCTGTGTTGGGGCTATATGCCCTTGGCCGCATCGATTCCCTCAGTGCCGTCTCCGGCATGATTGGATCAACGCATCGGCATCAGCCAGACCCGAATAGCGTTCGCATCTATCGCGAACTCCTGCCGATCTTCATCCGCATCTCCCGCAAGTTTGAAGAGGAGTATGCTGATATCGCTGCATTTCAGAATAAAACGATGCAGAAGTGAGTGATTGGGTAGGCCAGTAGGCGAGTTCATCATAGGCCACCCTTCCTGCTGCCAAACGCCATACGCTAACGAACCACACGCACCTTATTAGAGGTTTAAAGCTTGGTTTAGCATTCTAATGAACTCCAGCCACCTTATATCGGCTGATCGCAGCATATATCTGCCTATAATTTGAAAATACAGGGCAATAGCGTGCCTGAGATTCGTTAAAAAACCTGATTATGCCGAATACCCTCCAATAGCGTGTGTGAGCTTCGTTGGAAGCAGCCGTTCATCCTATCCATTCTAGGATGGCTTCTGGGGGGCTGTGCCCGCTCGTAATAACATATGACATCCCGATGACCCGTCAGATGAACATTCATGAGGGCCGTCCCCCTGGTGCAATGGGGGACGGCCTTTTTCATGCAGGCTTTTTTCCACAACGTATAATCAAGAATGATCCACGTTACTCCTTCGCTCCCTTCACACTTCATAACGTGCCGATGAGCATCTTAAGCAAAGTAGTGCAATCAGCATGCTGAAAAAAAATAATGATTAATATATATGGGCATAACAAAACTCCACAGCATGGAGCTGCTGTGAAGTTACAGGTTGTCTTCAGGTTATCTGCGAATTACTGGTTATATTTACTGAATGCATCCTTGTCTGCCTGCACATTTTCCAAATATACTATCTGCCCCGCCTCGTTCACACGAGCGATATCGATGCCTGTTTTGGCATACACCGTTCCGTCCCCCGCTTGTCCGCATACCGCCCAGTTCGTTTGGTAGCTGCCGTCAGTCTGTAGCACCCACCCGTCCCACATATGTTTTACGTCCTTATTGTACTCGTAGAAAGCCTTCATAAAACCATCGAATCCTGTTCTGCTGGTGCCGTTCAGCACAATCTCGGCATCCGGTGTAAACAGGGACAACAGATCCTGCATCGCACGTTCGTCTGTACGGGAAGCGTCAAATAAACGGAAATAGTTGTTTAACAAGGTAGTCATGGGTATTCCTCCTGAGATGTATAAGCCAATTTGGATTTCAGTTCGAAAAATTTCAAACTAACTGAGATGAAATGTACCACACTTTCCGTCCCCAGAACAACCCTCAGTTCGAAAAAAATCAAACATTGAAAGAGATTGTCGAATATGCTACCGTCATAGATATGAAAACTCCCACGATACCTATGGCTTCGGAATTGAATTTGACCGCGGTCTGCAACGCACTGGGCGATCCGGTACGGATGAAAATTGCACACTGTCTGGCCAGCTCTGGCGAGAAAAACTGTTCCGCCTTCGAAGTAGACCATATTTCCAAGTCAACGTTGTCTCATCACATCAAAATCTTACGTGAAGCAGGCCTTATCCGGCCTCGCATTGAAGGTAAACAGCACTTTTATTCTCTGCGAAAGGAAGACTTGAGCACCCGTTTCCCCGGTCTCGTTGAACTGATTCTGAATACAACCGAGGAATATGTACATTAAGGAAAACGAAGCTTGAATCATGCGATACATCATCTTATGGATTGCATAGAGGAGGATGATTTCTTGGATAAAAAAGCGGCAAAAATTCTGCTGGGCACCTTCTGGGGAAGCGGCGGCTGGAAAACAGCATCTCTTCCCTTCTCGGGGGATGACTTTGAATATGCCAAAAGCAAAGGCGTTATGTTCGATCCGCTAACCATTACCCATGATGAGATTGTCGCACGTTTGCATGAGATTCATCAGGACAACTCCATCAAGCGACGGGTAGTATCGGCATTTTTACACAGTTTGTCTACCAAAAAAGTATATCTGCGGAGCGCTCTTTCCAGCTGGGCTCTAACATCACAACTGCCTTTACATACCTACGAGGAACGCCGTGCACTGCATGCCAACACCAGCTCCTGCGGGGATTGCAACTTCCTTCACCTGCAATCGGACAAGACGTACACGGACGTCGATCTGAACGTATTGAACTTTGAACGGGTGAAATGGGGCGGGGTCCGCCATAATAACCTGTTATACTGCCTGATGGATCTGGAGCTACTGCTGGCTAGCAAGGAAGCCACCTATGAAGTCACTGACGCAGACATCGCAATACTTGTGAGCATGCTTGAAGCAGCGCAGACCTGCGAGCCTCATGAGAGCGCACGCGGGCTAGAAAAACGGTGGAAAGGCTTGTTTCCTTCGAGCAAACAGGAACGCGACGCCATCCTCGAAATCTGGGGTGCATCCGGTCTTCTTGAGCCGCAGGATACGCCACGGAAAAGCCGAGGTGGGTACAGCGACTTCCACTTTGCCGCAACCTGGCAGGGCGATGACGGTTATAGCGCAGATGCGGCAATTTCCATCTTTGGCTCCTATCTGCCCCAGAAACTCTAAGACCTTAACCAGCCCTAGGTCTGCTTAAACCTGGTTATATGAATGACAAACAAATACTTAGGTGGATATAGTAAAAACACTGTAGCTCGAAGGCTTGCAGTGTTTTACTGAAAACTGACCGATAATTTTCCGATAGGCATCAAGAATCAAGACATATTTGAAGGACAACTTACTATGTGTGGAATCAATCACACTTGTCGTTTTTATATAATTGGAAATAATTCACTCTTTATTGCCCGATTTATTCTAAACTTTTTAACGATTCAATCATATTAATTCGAGAGACCTTTCTCTGAAGCATCAAGTTAGAGAGCGTTGTAAGTAAAAATGCAATCATGATTGATACCAGCATAACCAAAATATTTATTTGATCTGGGATTTGTTGATGGGTACTCGACAACGCCTCAATAATAATCGAATACATGTATACGCTAATCGGCAGAGCTATAATGACCGCAAAGGTGGTGAGTATCATATTCTCGGAAAAGATAAGTCGATTTATTTTATATTTTTGATAACCCAGTACCTTAAGAGTAGCCAGCTCACGATTCCTTTCGTAAATGTTGATGGAGGATATGGTGTAGATGGCGCCAAACGAAAGAATAACAGCACTAATGATAAACATAATGAAGATAAAACTATTTTGCTTCATAATAAATTGTGCAGATTTTTTCAAATCATCCTTGTCCGCGATTGTATCTACCAGATTGTCTTGCTCAAAGAACTGTCGTACGTTAGTAAGGTCTGTGGCATTGCTAGCTTTCACTAGAATTGTGGTTGGGTTGTAATCGATCCCAAAACTCTCCAGATACGCTATCGAGCAAAAGAAAGATGGATTGGAATACTGATTGGATATTTGTGCAACCTTCATATCGACCGTTTTATTCGCAAACGAAGGATCAGTGAATCGAATTCGGATCGTATCCCCTATCGCAACCTTATAGTGATCCGCATATGATTTTGGTACCAGCACACCATTGTCCATGAGTGTCATGGGATTATCTTTTTCGTCGAAAAATTGGATAAGAGTATTGTCCTTCTCCGTAACGGTCAACGTGGCATTCTCATGTTCATCGCCCTTGGTAAACTCCACAGGAAAGGTTGATTGATAATAACTGCTTTCAATCCCAGTGGGTAATTCCACCTTTTCTAGCTCTGCCCCACTCGTGTATTCAACCTTCAGATCATAGGTATTCACCTCTTCGATCTGGTCGGCGACCCTTTGTAAGGACGTTTGTGTCCCGAACGCAGTGATCAACAACACTGTGCTCACCACAACGCCAACGGAACTTGCTATCGCCTTTTGCTTATTAAGAAAGATGTTTCTCAAAATGAGTTTATTGCTATAGGGAATACGTCCCCAAATTTTCGGAAGCTGTTCAATGAGCAGTTTTTTCATCTTCTTCGGCGGTTTAGGCCTCATCGCCTGTGCTGCATGTTCTCGAAGGATACCTATGCCGCTCAAGTAACATGCAAGCATGCCGAATGCACTTGAAAACAGGATAGGCATAATGATCGAGAAGGGGGATAAGGAGAATGTTATGTTCGGCAACGAGTAGGATCTAGCATTTGAAGCCTCAATCATTGGAACAAATATGATTGCCGAAATGATACAACCAAGAATGGAACCTATAATACCGACAAGTATCGGGAACCCCATGTAATGGAGCATAATGCTGCTGTTCTTCACGCCTAATGCCTTCATAATTCCTACCTGGTTCCTTTGCGAATCGATGATTCGAGACATGGTTAGGAAGAGAATGATCGCTTCGATGATAAAGAGAACCAGCGGAATAACCTTGCTCATCAATTTATTGTTATAGACTGTTTGTTGAAGCTGCGAGTAATTGAATGTTCGCTCTTTACTTATTTGACTTACATAAGAAAGTTGTTGAGACTGCGCTTCAACATTTTGGCCTAATCGGTCTATATCGTACCCTTCTTCAGCGTCAATCAAAACCTCATTATAATAAAGGTTACCTGCGATTCGAGGAATTCCCGCTTCAGCCATATATGCAAATCCCGAAGTTTTATGATCCTGGGTTTCGTTCTTTTTGGCATATTCCACATTTTCGCCCAAGCCGCTAATGGTGAATACCACATTCTCGTTATTGACGCTTAACTTCATTTGATCCCCGACTCTGTACTGGTGCTCCTTGGCGTAATGGGAATCAAGCAAGATTTGATCCTGGCGAGACGGAATGTTGCCCTCAATTATAGTAGGCGTATTAATGCTATTGATTTCGGGGATGGAGTGGATCTTTAAAGTTGCTTTCGTATCGCCAAATGATTGCGTCGCATCAAAGGTATACCGTCCCTCCACCTTCTTTATCCCTTCAATTCCACTCAACTTCGACATATCCTGCTTGGATACTTGGTCGTAGTAAACGTTTAAGTCACTTAAATTATGAGTTTGAAAGTAATTCTTTGAATAAGAGCTAAGGTTATCACTTAACGTTACCAGCCCCGTGTAGAAAAAAGCGCCTATGGTGATAACCAACACAAAGGCCAGAAATTGACCGATGGATTGCTTGATATCCCTTATCAATTTTTTGAATAATTTCATCACCACTCAATCCCTTCAACGCTTTGTTTATGCTCATTGACCGTTACGCTTTCAATTTTTCCGCTTTTCACCCGAATGATTTTATCCGCCATCGGCACAATCGCAGAGTTATGCGTGACCAGCACAACACATTTTTTCGTTTCCGTATTCAAATCCTGAAGCAGCTTCAAAACCGACTTGCCAGTTACATAATCCAACGCACCAGTGGGCTCATCGCATAGCAATAGCAGAGGGTTCTTTGCAACAGCACGTGCTATTGCAACTCGCTGCTGTTCTCCTCCGGAGAGCTGAGACGGGAAGTTTTTTATCCGATTCTTCAAGCCGACTTTATTTAATATCTCTTTGGCATCCAAATGGTCTTTGCATACTTCAGTGGCGAATTCAACGTTCTCTAAGGCATTCAAATTGGGGATTAAGTTATAGAATTGAAAGACAAAACCTACCTTCTCGGCGCGATATCCCGTAAGCTTCTTTTCGTTGAAGCTAGTAATATCCTTATCGCCAACAGTCACTTTACCCGAGGTTGCTGTATCCATGCCACCAAGTATATTGAGAATCGTGCTTTTACCGGCTCCGCTTGCACCTAGAACAACAACGAATTCACCCTCGTTAATGGTAAAGTCAACACCGTTCAGCGCTTTGATCGGCACTTCACCAATTTTGTATTCTTTCGTTACGCTTTTAAATTCGATTAATGTTTTCATAAATTCTTCTCTCCCCGTTATCTATTTGTCATACTTCTGGTGCTCCCTTTGGCAAGTATATTTTTATTTATGTAAGTATGTTAGTGTATGAGTATGTCACTCATGTAGCATACTATAATTCCACCGCAACAAATTGTCAATAACTGGACTCCGTGTAAAAAAAATCATCATCTACTCCTACCGAATTGTTTATTGACAAATTTTCGCATATAAGTTATGTTTTCCTGCTAGATGTGTAACAAACTACAATGCTGAGTGGTGAGGTAATGAGCGTCACTTTCGACGAAAAGCAGCCAATTTTTCAACAAGTAGCAGATATCATTGAGGACGATATTCTCAACGGAACTTACCGAGAGGACGAGCAAATTCTTTCCGTTGCTCAGTTTTCTCAGCTCTTTCAAATCAATCCAGCGACTGTTGTGAAGGGAATTGGCCTGCTCGTAAATGAAGAAATATTGTATAAAAAAAGAGGGCTTGGCATGTATGTCTCGTCTGATGCCAAACAAAAGATTAAGAATAAGCGAAGAAATCGTTTTTATAAGGAATTGCTGTCCAATCTCATTTGTGAAGCTGACAAACTTGAACTGGCAACCGAGGATATCATTGAGATGATTAAACAATTAAGGAAGGAATGAATTCATTGTGAGCATCTTGGTGAGTTGCGACAAATTGAATAAGAAATATGGTCGAACCTACGCATTACGGGATCTGGATATACAGCTCGAGGAAAACGTTATTTATGGCTTGCTCGGACGAAACGGCGCAGGCAAAACAACCTTGCTAAACATCATAGCAGGTGGACTCTTCGCGAATGACGGCACCATTGAGATAAGAGGTAAAAAGTTGGGTAAAGGAGCCCTACCGGAAGATTGCTGTTTCGTACGGGAGAATAACAAGCTATTTGGCGGAGCTCGATTGATTGAGATTTTGCAGTTCGCTGCAAATTTCTATCCCAATTGGGACTGGACGTTTGCTCATAAGCTTCTTCAAACGTTTGAGCTTGATCCCAACAGAAAAATCAAACAACTCTCAAGAGGCACAGAATCACTCGTAGGAAACATCATCGGTCTGTCTAGCCGATCGTCGTTGACATTATTTGACGAACCGTTGCTTGGACTTGATGTATTGATGCGGGAAAGGTTTTACAAGGAGCTTTTGGAGGATTACGCCAATCATCCTCGTACGATTTTACTTTCTACGCATTTGATTGATGAAATCGCCCCAATCGCAGAAAGAGTCTATATCATTGATGAGGGCTCTCTCCTGCTTCATGACGAGATGAATCGGATACGGATGGCAGCTTATTTGATTCGTGGAAATTCAGATGCCGTAGCTTTGTTCACAAAAGGAAAGCGAGTATTACATACAGAATCTTACGGCCACGGAAAGCTTGCCGCCATCTACGAAAAATTTAACGATGAGGACAGGCTTCAGGCACGCAAACTAGACATAACTATTGAAAATTTGACGCTTCAGAAGTTTTTTTCGTATTTGATCGAAGGAGGTCGTTAAATTGGGTGCATTGACCGTTCATTTAAAGGCGACCTATTTGCAAATGAGGATTTATATATGGATGGTCATTACTTTAATCCTCCTTGGCAGGTTGGCGGAATTCATTGTTGGCCTCTTTATAGACAGCAGTCAAAACACAGGAATCGCGGATGGCAACCTGCTGCTGCTTATTTTGCTCATTTTCGCAATCGCACTTCCGCTTAGCTATTACAACCGCATCGTACATTTAGGAGCAAGCCGGAAACAATATTTTTTCGGGCTTCAATTCGTTTATACCGTGTGGGCAGTGGCCATCGCTTTATTCAATTCTTTATGGTCTATGCTTGAAGTGAATGTACTCCATAAAAACACCGTAAATCTTATTGAAGCGTTTCATTGGAATGAATTTGGCGTTGTAGGTTCTTTCCTCTATCAAACCATTTTTTATTTGATGACGATGGCGCTCCTAAGCATGCTGATCTCCGGCTACCACCACCTTGTTGGTTGGCTGCTGTGGGTGCTATTCATTGTGGCGATTCCAACCGGAACAGCGATTCCTGCGCTACGCGTTCATGTTGTTTCTTTTTTTGAAGCATTGTTATTCAACAGCTCACTACTCAAGGGTGTTGGATTTAATCTTGTGCTTTTCATCGTGTTCGTGGCCGGTGGTTGGTTTTTCACAAAGGGGAGAACATACTAAACTACCTGGGAAGAAGCTTAGGTTACAATAATGACATCGACAGATTTCCTGTTTAGCTCGTATAATAGGGGGAAATTGGTAGATAGGAGTGAATCAAGCGAAGTTATGGTATACATACTGGCTTTTATGCTGTCTTTTGCTGTCGTGGTTCTGCTTATTCCGCCGCTTGGTCGACTGGCACATCGGCTGGATTTTGTGGACAAGCCCCGAGAAGATGTGGAGCGTAAGCTGCACAGGCAGCCCATCCCACTGACGGCAAGTTACGCGATATTTACTGGATTCTTCCTGACATACATTGCTCTTACGAAAGAAATTTCATGGGAAACGGCGGCCCTGGTCGCCGGCGGAATGCTTCTATTAACGATTGGTACAGTCGATGACTGGTACAAAACGAAAGGTAAAGATTTTCCTGCCTTGCCCAAGATGCTCGTACAGGTCTCTGCCGCAGTGCTCGTATTTACTTCTGGCATTGCGTTCAACGGATTTGTGAATCCCTTCAACGCGGAATATGTCATGCTTCCGATCTGGCTGCAATTCATTTTGACGATCCTGTGGATCTTCGGTGTAACGACAGTCATTAACTTCACGGACGGCATGGACGGACTGGCTGGCGGATTATCGGCCATCTCGGCTATTACCTTGTTCATCGTGGCCTTGGCCAAAGGTCAAAGTGATTCTGCACTCATGTCGATCATTCTGGTCGGGGTAACCCTCGGTTATCTGAAATATAATAAAGCTCCCGCCAAGGTGTTCATGGGCGACGCAGGAGCGACGTTTCTCGGCTTCATCCTGGCGGTCATCGCCCTGGATGGTGCTTTCAAACAAGCGACCATGTTGTCTATTTTCATCCCGATTCTGGCGCTCGGTGTGCCGATCTTCGACAACATTTTTGTGGTCATCAAACGCTTCATTCAAGGCAAAGCGATCTACCAAGCCGATGCGAGTCAGGCTCATTATCGACTATTGCGTGCTGGTCTGAATCAAAATCAGGTGGTCGGTGTGCTATACCTCGTCAGCACCTGCCTCTGTCTGTCCTCCATCATTCTGATGCTGGTGGAGCTGTAATATTAGAAACAAACGTTTCAACAAAAGGTGCAAAAAAGAGACGAGCCTACTGATCCTGTGGCTCGTCTCTTTGCTATGCCGCTGATGAATCGAACTAACATTATAAGAGGGTAACAGCTACCATGTCGTACACAAGCCTCTGCAAACGCCCCATACCCTTCCGATACTCGCCCCTGCCTGCACCTGCACCTTATATTCGCTATTTATCTGGAGGCTACAGGTGGTAGCGGGACCACAGGTTGCTGCCCATCAGACCATCCCGGTCGATCCAGTTCGAGCAGACGGCGATAACGCTCTTCCCGGGCCAGCAATTGTGCGTGAGAACCCTGCATGGTGATCTGTCCATTTTCCATAAAAATAAGTTCGTCCATCCGTTCCGCTCCCATCAGGTGATGGGTGACCCAGATCATTGTTTTGCCCTGCATGCTGTCCAGAATGGTTCGCATCAGCGCTCGTTCCGTCACAGGATCAAGTCCTACCGTCGGTTCATCGAAAATAACGACAGGTGTTTCGCGAAGAAGCACCCGGGCTAATGCAATTCGCTGTCTTTCTCCACCAGAGAAACGAAGTCCTGTCTCCAGCATCGGGGTATGATAACCCTGCGGCAAAGATTCAATGAGATCGGATAAACCTACTTGCGCAGCCACTCGCTGGATTTCTTCGTCTGTGGCATTCGGACGGCCGATCCGCAGATTGTTGGCTACCGTAGTATCGAATAGATGTGGACTTTGGTTCAGCACCGCAATGACATCCGTTATATTTTCACCCATCGTTTGTACCGGAAGATCATTGATGAATACATTCCCGGCGGATGGGAGTAACGCTCCCTGAATGAGCTTCATGAGGGTTGATTTCCCACCGCCGCTGCGACCGAGTACAGCCAAGCGTTTACCCTGAGGAAGATGTAGGGACACCTCCTGCACCGCATACGGAGCATCAGGCGTATAACGATAACTCACCTGATCGATCTGAATGTCGGCTCGCAGCCTGGGCGGAATGCGCAGGCGGATACGTCGGTCCGAAGCTTTTTCCTTACGTTCCAGAGAACCCCGCTGTTGTCCAGCTACCAAATTGCTGCCTGATACACCTAAGTTCATGTCCTCTTTGGCTCCAGCCGCTGCATTCGCTTCTTCGGTTCCAGACTGTTCTGGTTTAATCTCTCCACCTTCCAAGTTCTGCAAGCGTTCCAGCGATTCACGATACTGCGGGATATGCTCCACCGCATCTCCTACGGGCAGCAGCGCTTCCGTGAGTGGAAACAACACCAGCACAAATGCTGCAATCATAACCGCAGGCAGCTGTCCGGCAGAAGCCGCACTTCCCGCCCATAAGGTCACGGATACCACCATTAGTCCAATCACGCACTGCGCAACCAGATCACGCCAGCGCGTCCATTGCCGCAAGCGAAGTCGAATCATATCTGCCTGACCTTCAGCCTCATCCTGCCGACGCATAAATTCTTCAGCTCGTCCACTCGCTATCCAATCCCCGAGGCCAAGCACACCATCGGTCAGACGAGTGTACAACTTGGCATTTTCCCGCTTCAGCCGCACCCGCAACTTCCACGTCACTCGGAGGGAAATGACAGGAAGCACAGCAACCAGAAACAGCATATACAACCCTATCCACAGTGCAAATCCCAGATCAACGCTGCCAAAGGCCACAACAGCTCCACCGTACATCATGAGAGCTGTAAACGCCGGAAATACCGTACGCAGATAAATATCCTGCAGTCTCTCTACGTCCTCTGCGAGAGCACCAAGTACGTCTCCCGTCTGCATGCGAGAGCGCAGGAACAGTGCCTGCGGCTCCAAAATCCGATACAGCTTCACACGCTGATCCGCGAGTATGCGCAAAACCACATCATGTCCAGCCAGACGTTCGACATACCGGAATACGGCACGGAAAATCCCAAATGCACGAACACCCACGATAGGTACATATACCATCAAAATATTTTCAGGACGGAGCGCTGACTTGGAGATCAGAAACCCGGAGGTGAAGAGCAGCAAAACGGCACATAGCGTAGCGCATATCCCCAGCGCAATGACTGCCACGAGTCTCCAGCGGTACTGTGCCACGTACGGAGTGATCCAGCTATTCTTTTGGCTCCCGCTCCGGGCTGTTTCTGTCTGCTCGTATCCGGCTTTCATCTTACACCGCCTCCATCTGGGCCTGAATCATCTGGTAATATACGCCTTGTCGGGCCAACAATTCCTCATGTGTTCCTGTCTCTGCAACCGTGCCGCCATCCATCACAATAATGCGATCCATATGGGGCATCCAATGCAGTCGATGTGTTGCCAGAAAAACCAGCTTACCCTCAAACAGCGGTAACATGGTCTGTTTCAATTCATACTCGGTCTCCACATCCAGATGCGCAGTCGGCTCATCCAGCAGCAGGATCGGGCGCGCGCTAAGCAAGGCCCTCGCCAAAGCCACCCGCTGCTCCTGTCCTCCACTAAGCTGCCTTCCCCCGGCACCAATGAACTCCTGCATCCCGTTCGGCAACGAGGCAGCAAGCTTATGCAAACCGGCTGCGTGAATGGCGTCAGCCACCTCCGCATCCGAAGCTTCAGGAATATAGAACCGAACATTATCCGCCAAGCTGCCACTGAAAATAGTTGGATGCTGCGGAATCGCCGCCGTTTGTTGTCTCCAATCTTCCATCATCTCTGGAGATAAGGGCTGGCCGTTATATAAAATCTGACCTGAAGTAAGCTGCTGAAAACCTGCAAGTACATCAATCAGGGTTGATTTCCCTGCTCCGCTCGCTCCGATAATCCCTACTTTGCCAAGACCAGAAACCTGAAACGTCACATCATTCAGCGAGCATGGCCCGTCTTCCTGATGTCGTACCTGTACGTTGGTAAGCGCCAGTCTACTCGTCGCCTCCCAAGAGGGTTTCGATGAGGAAGCAGCCATGCCACTTCGGGCATTTACCTCACGTAAAACCACCCGTATGGTGGATGCGGACACGTCACCTTGCCCAAAAGTAGGCTCAGGCGAAGAGAATTCTCCGTTCTTTTCTGACACACCATGTATAACAGCACTCGTGTATGCTTCCTTTTGCTTACGTTCGGCCGTTTTCCCTCGCTCAATCATCTGGCTGATCGCTTCCCCGGCCTCTTTGCCATCCAGTGTGGCGTGGTAATCTGCGCCTACCATTCGTACAGGCAGAAAGTACTCCGGCGCAAGAATGAGTACGGTCAGCGCTGGTCCAAGCAGCATATGCCCTTCCGTCAGGCGCAGACCCAAACCAACCGCCACCGAAGCCACCGACAGCATGGTGAAGAAATCAAGTGCGAAGGAGGACAGAAAAGCCATACGCAGCGTAGACATCGTAGCCTTGCGATAACGCTGACTAACCCGAATGATTGTTTCTCCATGCCTGCCGCTCTGTCCCAGTGTTCTGAGTGTTTCCAGTCCACGGAGCGTATCTACGAAATGGTTCGCCAGCGCTTTGTAGGACTTGAACTGTCCATCGATCTTGCGTTGTGCAGCCAGCCCCACCAAAATCATAAACACGATCAGGATCGGCAGCGTCAGTGTCAAAACAATCCCGGACATCATATCCAGCTTGAAGACATAGAACAGAATAACGATTGGCGTTAACGCCATCCCCAGCATTCGGGGAATAAACAGTTCAAGATACGTCTTATACTGGGCTGTTCCTTCGCGTGCCAAGGTTACCAGGTGCCCTGTTCCTTCCGTTTTGGCAAAACGCGGTCCCAGCCGGAACCACTGCTCCACCATCTGTCTGCGCAGATCGTTTCCTGTCTTCTCCGCGTACCGCGAAGCGATGAGCTGCAACCAGAACGATAGGGCATAGCGGGCGGCAAAAGCGGCCAGGAACAACAGCAGTACCGAGTACTGCTCTGTTACGGGTGAACCTTCAAATAATGCCGTAATCGCTTGTGCCAGCCATTTCGCCTGCATGATAATCGTCATCGCCTGCAACAGTACAAGCGCTGAGGTCAGCGCAAGTACTGGCCGGATGCCCGGCAGCTTCAACAGCCCCCGTCCCATGTCAGTACTCCAGGTGATGGTGATCGTTCAGACGTTTGCGGAAAATGTAATAACTCCAGATCTGATAGCCGAGTACAAACGGAAGCAGCGTACAAGCCACAATCGTCATCACTTTGAGCGAATATGCACCGGATGAAGCATTGTAGACCGTCAGGTCAAACGCCGAACCCATTGAACTCACCATGACCCTTGGGAACAGACCGATAAATACGGAGGCAAACGCGATTGCAATTACAGCTCCCGTCATGCCGAAGGCCCAGGCTTCTCGTTTCTGACGCACGAAGTAAGCCGCCAGACCCAATGAAGCAGCACCCAGAACAACCATAATCCAGAGAGCCCAGCCGCGTACGGCGAACACATCGGTCATGAAGTATGTCATCACAGCGTAGATCGCGAGGATCGCGGCGAGCGGCAGCATCAGTTTTTGGGCCAAATTCAGGGCACGTTCTCTAAGATCTCCCACGGTCCGCAAGGAAGCAAACAGCAGACCATGCACCAGACACAACAACGTCACGCTCAACCCACCTACCACCGTATACGGATTGACGATGTCCAGGAAGCCGGGACGAAGCTGCATCTGCGCATCAATAGGCAGGCCTTTCATCAAGGTAGCGAAAACAACGCCGAACAAGAATGGTAGTAACGCACTGGAGACTATAATGATGATGTCCCATGTTTTGCGCCAGCGTTCATGTCTCATTTTGCTGCGGAATTCAAAGGCAACTCCGCGTCCGATCAAGGCCAGCAGCACGACGACCAGCGGCAGATAAAACCCGCTAAACAGCGTGGCATACCAGTGCGGGAAGGCTGCAAACATTGCACCCCCTGCCGTAATCAGCCATACTTCATTGCCATCCCAGAACGGACCGATCGAGTTGATCAGGGTACGACGTTCACGATCCGTTTTGCCAATCATTGCAGTAGACATGCCCACACCAAAATCAAAACCTTCCAGAAAGAAAAAACCAACAAACAAGACGGCAATCAGCAAAAACCACAACTCACTTAGTGACAACAGAATAACCCCCATCCACGCCGAACGGATCGGCCGATTCATCATGCTCCTCCGGCTTTTCGACTGCATATGGCCCTGCCTTGATTTCACGAACGAACAGGTAGACCATCACAATGCCGAGAACCGTATACGCTGCTGTAAAAGCAATGGTGGAGAACAAAATCTGGCCTGCGCTTACGTTCGGGGATACCCCGGCTGAAGTTGTCATATAACCAAATACCGTCCACGGCTGCCTTCCCACCTCTGTCATAATCCAGCCCGACGTATTAGCGATAAACGGAAGGGAAATGGCAAACACCATCAGACGCATAAACCACTTGCCTGCTCCCTCCAATTTGCGGCGCATCGCCAGGAATGTACCGTATATCGCTAGCAAAATCATCAATCCGCCCGCAGCAATCATAATGCGGAAGCTCCAGAACGTCGTCCGTACTGGTGGAATATAGTCCCCTGGTCCATACGTTTGCTCATACTCCGCTTGCAGCTCCTTCATGCCTTTGACACTGCCAGAGAACTTGCTATAGGACAGATAACTGAGCAATCCAGGGATTTTGATTTCTCTGGAATTCTCCTGTTTGTTCGGGTCGATAAAGGCTACCACGGTCCATGGTGCAGGGTCTTCCGTCGTCGTCCATGTTCCTTCACTGGCTGCCATTTTCATTGGCTGCGTCTCCACTAGATATTGCGCCTGGAAGTGACCCGAGAAGGCAACCCCCAGCGAGGAAACCAGGCCAATAATGATGGCAATGTTGAACGATTTGCGGAATATTTCCACATCCTGCTTCTTCATCAACTTGTAGGCACTAATCCCGGTTACGACGAATGCACCTGTCATCAGGGCACCAAAAATCGTATGCGGGAACTCTACCAGCAGTTGACCATTCGTAATCAGTGCAAAGAAATCATTCATCTCGGCGCGGCCATTATTAATCTCGAAGCCAACCGGATGCTGCATGAATGAATTGGCTGCCAGAATCCAGAGCGCAGACAGGAATGTGCCGACAAATACCAGCCAGATACAAGCTAGGTGCACTTTTTTGGACAAACGATCCCATCCGAAAATCCAGAGTCCAATAAAGGTAGACTCCATAAAAAACGCCAATAAGGCTTCCACAGCCAGTGGCGCACCAAATACATCCCCGACAAAACGGGAGTACTCCGACCAGTTCATGCCGAACTGGAATTCTTGCAGAATGCCTGTGACTACACCAACGGCGAAGTTAATCAGGAACAGTTTGCCCCAGAATTTGGCCATCGTTTTGTAAACTTCCTTACCCTTCACTACGTACAACGTCTCCATAATCGCTACCAGCAGCACAAGACCGATGGACAGCGGCACAAAAAAGAAATGGAAAATCGTTGTGAGCGCATATTGGATACGCGATAACATAATCGGATCCATACCGTTACCCCTTCTTTCTGTTCATATCGCAGTTTTCGTATTTGGCATTGAAGCCCCTTCTTCCGTTTCTGTCAGCCAAACACGTATTGATGAACGTATTGTGCCAGATAGACTATTTTATACATGTGACAATTATCACAAACCCTGCCATGACAGCAAAAAAAAGTGACGATGGTCACACAATAGAAAAAATTAAACCTAATCTTTGGGCTTGCCAGCTTCGTCTATTCACGGAAGATGCTCATGTTTGGGACGGAACGCCCATATGTTAGTGTCAGGCATAAAATACGCTGGCCAAAATGGGCATTACATATTGAATCAATCGATTCATTGATATCATTCAAAGCAGCGCCAATCCGATATTCATCAGATAGTGCTGCTTCAATCCATGAACGGACAAAAATGCAAATCAAGTGAGGTGATTCATCGATGGAAGAGCTGTCTCCGATCCCGGACCCGGAGCCTCATCAAGGGGTAGATGCAGAACAGCCAAGTACGGACCTGCCTGCCTTTCGTTATATTCTTTTTCCCCGGAAGGGAGGATGGTCTGCTTTTCCTTATCCAGACATCGCTGCTCTGATGGTTGCGGAAGGACCTGTCTACTATGTCAGCAGTCTGGAGCGCTCCGAGGAAATGCCTGCGAATATCACCGTCATCACGCTTCCCGAAGCAGAACAATTGCTGCAGGAGCCCCATACGGTTGCTGTGGTTGCTCATCCCTACTGGCTTACCGCCACAGCCTCGCTCCATCCGGAGCTCTGTATTGTACTTCTTCCCGAGCCGGTTGGTGAAGAAGCCGAGTCCCCCTTATGGGAGAGCTGTATTTCAAGACTGGTCGGTATCGCCGATCTGGTGGGCACTACTTCAGAAACACGCTACATGAAGCTGGTATTCCAGGGTGTACGTGCCATCTGGCTGAATGGAGAGGATTCCTCCCCTGCTGGCGTCATGCAAAAGGATAACCTCGAAGTCCCTCTCCGGGACTATGAACTGCTATTCCTGCATGCGCTGCGACAGACCCTCTCGGGTGTTCAGGATACGGTCACCCAGCTGCAATGCAGTGTGCGGGCCGACTTCTATCGTCAGCTTCGGTCCAAAGCTGGAGCGCATGAGACGATTTCCTTTTTGCTGGCAGCCTATGAATATGTGCTAGAGGATTCCAGAGCGGCCGCTTCACTCAAGGAGGCCTTCTCCCACGCGGTATTAAACGGGCGCAATGATTGTGTAAGCTCCCACTATCGATTCCTCTCCGCGATTCATGCAAGGGCCGGGGAAATCGAGAACGCGCTGCAGGTGTATGGAATCAGCGCAGGTAACGAGCAGGAACGGCACCATTATGAACAACTCTGTCGCTGGCTGGAGGCCGGGGAGGAACAGCTTGTCCGGGCAGAACTGCTGCGTCTGAATGATGATTATGGAAACGCATTGCGCATTCTGGATGAACTCGGAGGCGAAACGGCACGGCATTGGAAATTTCGTATCTTTCAGGAGACTGGACGTGTGGAAGATGCATTAGATTTGGTGCATGCAGTGGATATTCAGGATAGCCCCAGCCGACAGGATTATCGGCAATTATCAGGTCTAGCTCTGGCTCTGCGCGGAGAACGTCACGGGGCGGTGAGACAATTTCTGGAGACGGCACTGGAGGATGAAGATGTTCTTGCGCGAATCGTCGAGATGGAGCTGTTGGATCAAGCCGTCCAGCAATTGCTGGGGGAGGTGCCATGATGCTGGACCCGAAGAAGCGCAGACAACATGTGAATGGACCGATGGTGCATAAGGATATACGATCCGAAACAACTCATACTCTAACGGAAGCGCCGGAATCACCACACGCTGAGCCACTGGAAACTGGCGATAAGCATCTGGAAAATGCGCTGAGTCCGTTGGATATCCGAAGTGAAACCCATCAAAGATATAGCACAGAGCACCCAGGGGACCAGGATGCTGTAAAGCACAGAGATATAGGCCAATTCAGAGAGCCGTTTTCCGTTCGTCGCGTTCGTAAAAGTCAGGGCAATAAACTGACCGCCATGCTTCAGGTACGCAACGAGCGCGGGCGGTATCTGGAGGAGGTGCTGGACGATTTAAGTGAATTTGTGGATGAGATCGTCATTGTGG
Source organism: Paenibacillus sp. E222 (assembly GCF_013401555.1). Taxonomy (NCBI): domain Bacteria; kingdom Bacillati; phylum Bacillota; class Bacilli; order Caryophanales; family Paenibacillaceae; genus Paenibacillus; species Paenibacillus sp. E222. The sequence goes on along the minus strand of NZ_CP058552.1, from coordinate 1,637,793 downwards.
ACGATGCCAGCACAGATGGAACACCCGATATATGCAGAGCCTATCCAAAGGTTGTTCGTCTGGAAGTGCTGGAGAAGCCGTTATTTGCGGAGGAATGGCGATTACGTAACGCTCTATGGCAAGCAGCAGCAGGTACCTCGCCGGATTGGCTGCTATCGGTTGATGCTGATGAGCTATACAGCACAGATGCGAAGAAAGCGATACGCGCTCTGATTAACCAGGACCATGCGGACTGGATCGCTTTCCGTTTCTACGATATGTGGGGCGGACGAACCCACTATCGGGAGGATGACCTTTGGGGGCTTCACCGACGTCATACCGCTTCCCTGGTCCGATATATGCCGGGTTACCCTTACTTTTACCCGCAGCAAAATCATCATGTGCCTCGCCTTCCCTTGCCCTGCACTGTATTGCCCGGAATCAGCACGGAATTGAAAGTCCAGCATCTTGGCTGGGCAGGAAGTCTGGAGGATCGGGTTCGGAAATATTTGCGTTATAAACGAATTGATCCACACGGCGAGTGGGGCAGCCTGGAACACTATGAATCGATTCTTGATCCGGAGCCAAGGCTGATTCCGTGGAAGGAGGAGCAGTGAGATGGGCGTGGTCAGCATATTGACACACAGCTTCACCGACGGATATAACCGGGAATTCAGCCGGGTGTTCGGGGGCGGTCTGGAGCGTTACGTCCTGGATTTGTGCAGTGTAATCCGCGGATTGGGACACATCCCCGAGGTCCATCAGTTGTCCTATTTTGAAGCTTTTCAGACTCGTACGGAACAGATCGATGTATACGGGTATGCCTACGATATGAATGATGTGCCCGAAGCTTTTGCCCGAATGGCTGCCGCAGCGCGAGGGCCTGTGATCTATGCAAGCTGCCTGTGGCAGCCCATTGCCTACAAGCCGGGCAGCCTCGGCATCTGCCACGGGATTAACTGGGATCGTCCCGCGCTGCCGCTGGGGACCAAGCAGCAAGTCGCGGAGCATATTCAACTGGCACTGGATGGACTTGTACGCATCGTGTCGGTGGATTCACATTTTCAGACCTTTTGCCGTGCTGCTTGTACGTTTGCCGATCCAGGTCAGGTCGTGCTCATTCCCAATGCAGTGGATACCTCCTACTTCACACCTGCTCCGCCAAGGCGTACGTTCGAGCATGAACAGGAAGAAGAATGGCTGGCAGCATGGAAGAAAGATCTTGCAGGCCATGAAGAGCATGCTGAAGCTGCCATCTCGGGGTTGAATGCTGCGTCATCCGTGGGGGAAAGAAACGTTGGAAACGGCATGGTGCGGGCGGACAGATCCGAGGTGACAGTAATCGCTGAAGAACTGGACTCGGCAAATATTAGACAGGGGCTAGCTGGTCGGCAGCCAAATGATCTATCGGATGATTATTTGAAGGAGCAGGATGAAGATGTAACAACTGCGATTCAAGTGAGCCCTTCGCGTCCACTGCGTATTTTATATCCGCGTCGGATCAGCATGGAACGGGGCATTATTCCGATGATGCTGGCAGCTGACCGACTGCTTGGTGCCTTTCCCGATCTGGAGGTCGAATTTGCTGGAGAGCTGGTTGAAGGCAGCACGGTGGGCCGCTCCTTCCGGTATTGGCATCGCACGCACCCCCATGCAGATCGAATCAAACATCGCACGTATGATTTTCGGGATATCCGCGAGGCCTACCATCAGGCAGATATCGCCGTGATCCCGACCGTCTTCTCGGAAGGAACGTCCTACGCTTGTCTGGAGGCGATGAGCTGTGGGCTTCCGGTTGTTGCTTCCAATGTTGGCGGACTGAATGATTTGATTCAGGATGGCTTCAACGGACTGCTGGTGCCTCCAGGGGAAGAAGCGCTGACCGCCGCGCTGGTGCGTCTCGTTCAAGATAGGGCCGAACGGGAGCGGCTGGGTATCTATGCCCGCGAGACAGCGCTGTCCTACGACATATCCCACTGGCGGCGCAGGTGGAGTTCGGTATTGGAATCTTTTTTGGCAGAAGCAGGATTAAAGGAGGGAATTCGGGGATGAGGGATACGCCAAATGCAACGGATTTCATGGAATCAAGATACATTCGGGAGGGTGATCCCAAAACGGATACATTGGTTTTTCCACTGCATCCTGCGTGGTGGAGCCGTCCGTACGAGTACGAATGGGCACGCCAGTTTGCGCAGCAGGAGGACGTCGTACTCGACGCTGCCTGTGGTATATCCCATCCATTCAAATTTTGGCTGGCAGAGCACTGCCGGGAAGTTTATGCCTGTGATTGGGATGAGCGTATTTTGTCCAGAGAAGCGATCAGGCTGGATATCGCTTCTGATTTTGGCGAGCAGGCCGCACGCGACCTGCCGGAATCGAGCCTGGACCGACTGCATCTTGCGCAGGCCAACCTGGCTCAGCTTCCGTATGAATCCGAGATGTTTGACAGCGTATTCTGTATCTCTGTGCTGGAGCATCTGGATACAGGCACGATGCTGCGGGCCTTTCGCGAATTCGCCAGGGTGCTGAAGCCAGACGGACGGTTGATCGCCACGTTTGATGTGCCCGAGATGCGTCCGGACCTGCTGGAGACCATTATGGCTGTCACCGGACTGACGATCGAGGGCAAGCTAAGCGTGAAAGAACCGGAGGATGCCATCTGGTCTGACATGTATGGCCCAGTAATCCGTTGTTTTCGTGCTGTTATTCGTAAGGAGTAATTGGGATGAATAAACGGGATCACGGATGAGGGCATGGATTGAGATTAACTCTATATCCTTAAATCCTTAAACCCCTTGGATTGCCTAAGCGTTAGAGATAAACCAGCAGCATGCTGCACTGGTTTACGTACGCTTCGGCGGATGCTGCGCCGGGTGATGTCAGGCGCAGCAGGGTGTGCAGGCCCGGCGGGATTGTCGCCGGGCTGCCGGAGGCGGCAGGTTGCCGTGCAGTGACTTGGGCCAATTCGGCCCAATCACGCGCAGTGCGCCGCCGCCCGGCGAGCAAAGCGAGCGTGCCCGCCAGTACCATGGCGGGCACTTCGTGCGTGAAGGGCTGCTGCATGCCATGCGGCGTGCCGAACAGCGCAAGAAGCCCTTCACGCACGCTTGCGGGCGCGCGCAGCAGCCCGCAGCGGGCCGCAGGCGGAAGCGCCGCGAGCAGCGCCGGCGCTTGGCCGGGCGCCTGGGCCTGCAGCAGGCGCAGCCATGCGGCCCAGGCGCCTACGCGCGCGAGCGCCAGCGCCGCGGCGTGCACGGCCTGCGGCGCTGGCGCGGCGCTGCTGGCCGTGGCGCCGCGCAGCAGCGCATCGGCTGCGCGGGCTGCGGCGGGCGCGGCTGCCTGCTGGCGCGCCTTACGCCACGCCGCTGGCGCCAGTGCGAAGCCTTGCGCTGAGCCCGCCGCTGCACTGGCGCGATGCTCGCCGGGCTGCTTGTGGCCGAGCGCCCACAGCGCCAGCGCCGCCTCTGGCCCGTGCTGCGCATGCGTCGCCCAGGGCTGCAAAGCCGCCCGGGCAGCGGCGTCCTCGCCGAGCTGGGCCAGCGCCAGCCCGGCGGCGAGGGGCTGCGCCCGCAGCGCGGCGGGCAGCGATGCCGCGTGGCGCAGCAGCCATTCCGGCCGATGCGCATCCAGCGCGGCCGGGATCAGCGCCTGCCAGGCCGCAGGCGGCAGGCTTATCCGCTGGGCTGCGCTTGCGATGGCATACGGCCGCCCAGTAGCTGCGGCCAGCAGCAACAGCCGCTGCCACGCTGGCAAGCTGCCGGGCTGTACGGCGAGCGCAGCGGTATAGGCCCTAGCTGCCTCCTGCCCGCAGCCCAGCCGTTCATGGGCCATGCCTTCCAAAGTCAGGCTGCGATACGTTCCGGCACCGGAAACGGACGTATATCGACTGGCAGTGGAAGCTGCCGCTTTGGCCTGCTTGAGCCAGTCGAGCGCCGCAGCATCCCGACCCTGATCCTGCTCCAACACAGCACCAAGCTCCAGCAGATCGGGGAAGTCAGCATACACCGGCCTCCATTCCTCAACGATAGCGAATGCTCTCTCTGGGCGGCTGCATTCCCGCCAGGCATAAGCCGTTTTGAGTACCAGATCCGAATGATATCCGCAATCCGGCGTAAGCTTTGCCAGCAAAGGCTGCAGCAACCTGAGCGCTTCATCGTATCTCGCTTGCTGAAACCACTCGGCGGCCATCGCATATAACAGTTCCGGTTGATCCGGTGACTGCTGGAGAGCGGAACGAATCAGCCGCATATTCCGCTCAGGTTTATTTTTGCCAACAATAACGTGCTCCAGATATCCATCATGAATAATCTCAAGCCCGGAATCGACCACACCCCACGGAGCGAAGGACAGAATCGAAGATGCCACTTCTTCATGAATCATCCCTTGAAAAGCAATTCGGGGGTCATTCCGAAATAATCGACACACCGCATCCGTCACACGCTCTTCTCCAGACATTCCGAGCAAACTTGTGACCTGTATCCAGTATCCCCATACGTCTTCCTGACTTGAGGTCAGCAGCCGCTTCATCTCCGCCAGATTGTACTCGGTCTGCATCCAGACTTCATCTGCATCCAGTACCAGAATCCAAGGATGAGTCGCAGCGGCAAGGGACCGGTTACGAGCAGCGCTAAAATCTCCGGTCCATGCTGCATTAATGACAATCGCACCATAACGACGGGCAATGTCGATCGTCTCGTCCGTTGATCCCGTATCCACGATGATGATCTCATCCACAACATCCTGAATGGCATCCAGACACCGCTGAAGCGACCGGGCCTCATCCTTCACGATCATGCACAGGCTGATTCCTGTCTGCATGTTCATCCTCCGTCCTTCCTATACGGGGTTCTGCTCTCTTTCATTCAACCCTCAAAACTCAAAACCATCCGGCCCCGGTAAATCCAGTCTAATCTGCTGAACCACAGGCCAACAACGATGTCGCTGACCTTCTGTCCCTTGAGCGAACGCCTCCAGGTGATGATCGGCAGCACTGACAAGCCCTTTCACCAGCCAGCTGGTTCCCACACGTGAATCGGAGGCTCCGACAAAGAGCTCTCCCGCTTCCTGCCGATTGCCTTCCACCAATGGAGACACTCCTTCTGCCAACTGTCCCTGAGCAAGCTGAACCAGCGCATGCAGTACACCCCATTTCCCGGATTGCACACACCCCTCCATCATCAGTCCTATTGCCTGCCAGCCATTATACGCTGTTCCAGCAGCCACGTTTGAGTCGTCATTTTGGGCAACGGCTTGTGAACTCCCGATTCGTTCTGTCTGTTGATATCGCTCCGACTTCCTACCCGGTTGCGATTGACGATACAGCCACGCAGTCAGTTGATCTTTCCCCTCTATTGGTCTTCCTTCAATCCAGTTTAGTCGCTCCATCCAATGGGCAGCTGGTACAGAAAGCTCTCCTTTTTTTCGCCGTACCGTATCCAGCTTAAGGCGTGCCTTGTTCCATTTCCCCTGTTGAATCTGGAGCAGAGCCTCAGCCATGGATAACCTCCCCCTCATCTCCGCTGAAGGATGTGAAGACATGTCTGGCAACAACTGCACAGCTGTATCATAGCAACGGCACTGCTCCAGAATGCCCAATACTTTCTGGATCGCCTCTTCTGAAGTGATTGCAAATCGCTCCTTAATCAGCTCCACCAGATGTTGCTCTTGACCCGAAATCCGCATGATCCGAAAAATCCGGTACAACGGCGGCAGCAGGCTCGATTTGGCACGGACTGCTTCCACATAAGCATCCACTGCGCCTTCAAGGTCCGCCCGACCTTCCAGCAGCCTCCCCAGCGTATACCAGGTTTGATAGGTTCCGATTCCTTCTTCTGTATGAAATATGGGTGGTGGCGGTCCCATACGAACTGCTTCACGCAGCGATAGCTCTGCCTTTTCGGTCTCGCCCAACGCTTCCTCACATACTCCGCGATGATGCATCAGGTCCGTGTATTCTGGGAAGAGTTCAAGAGCAGCATGGATGTGATCCAATGCTTCCTGCCAGCGACTCAAATGCTGGAAACAGCGAATCTCATATTTGAACAACAGATGTGCATAACTTGTCAGGGTGGGATCAATTCCCGCTTTAGCTACGCCAAACGTCTTCAGCGCCTGTTCCGTTTCCCCCATCCGCAGATACTCGACGCCCAGGTTATAGTGATGGAACGGCTGCTCCGGCTCTTCCTCCACCGCCTGTTGAAGCAAACGCAAATTCCGGTTCACCTTATCCTTGAGCTCCACGATGGCTGTCTGATACCCGTAATGGTGAATGATCATGTCTGTCACGTGAAAAGCAGCCTGAGGATTCTTCCGACAGATTGCCACCGCTATCTGCTCATGAATCCGACCCTCGAACCGATGCTCCGGCTCGTTCCTGAAGAGGCGCAATACCGGATTTACCGTCACCCCTTGCTGACCCGAACCTGTATAGTTATGGATATTTAAAAACAATCCGTCACATCCGCTGGCTGCCGTCCAGCTTCTGATCTGCTCCCGTGCAATCTCATCCAGCGCCTCGTCCGCATCCAGAAAAAGAATCCATTCGCCCGATGCTCGCTCCAGGCCAGCGTTCCGTGCCGCGGCAAAATCGTCGCTCCACTTAAAAGGCACAACCACTGCCCCATATTCCCTGGCAATGGCAGCACTTCGGTCCAACGAACCGGTGTCCACAACAATAATCTCGTCCACCGCCCCGCGGACACTTTCGAGACAATGAGGCAGCAGTTCTTCTTCATCCTTCACGATCATGCATAATGAAATGTGCTTGGTCGGCAAGCTGGTTCCTCCTCTCCCTTGCACAGAACACCGTGCGCCAAGGGATACCCTCTGCGGTGCGTAGTTGCTGCTCCAAAACAGTCTGTTGTGCCATAAGCACCTTATCAGCGGGAGATCGAGTTCGTTCCTGTCTGATAACCCCCAGCGCCAGCTGCATATAACAGACAGCAGCTCCAGCACTCGCCTGCCGCTGTTCTGAATCCTTCTCCAATGCCTGCTGGAAAAGAATTAAGGCCTGATCATAGTGCCCTTTGGCATAAACGGCTTCCCCTAGGTAGAAGAGGCTGTCCGCATCCATATCGCCTTGTGACATAGATTGAATCAGCAGCTCTGCAGCCGCCATGGTGTATCCCTGGCGGTAAAGAGCCGCGGCCAGCCATCGGCTATGAACACCATTTTCGTGGTGTTCAGGGTTAATAGCAGCCACCTTCTCATACAGCATCCTGGCAAACGCCAGTTGCCCCGTCTGCACTGCCCGAATCCATATGTTCTTACTTAGCTCCGTTGCAGCCTGGAGCGTCTGGTGAACTATTTTTCCATCTCTGTCATCCTCGACATGCACCCTTTTCCCCGTATCCAACAGGTCATTCAGCAGTCTCCAGCCTTCCCTCTCCTGTGGTTCTGCTGCTGCCATAAATGATTCGGATACAGATAACTCATTTGCCCAATAGGTCAATGCCAAATCCAATCGTTGCTCAGGCTGGAGGTTTACACCCGCACGATGCTCCTCACTCCACTGATTCTGCACATACTGCAGCGCATCTGAAACCCTGTTGGCACATAACATCCAATACAGATAATCTTCATGTTCTATACGCGTATTTCGGGCATCTCCATGTAGCAAGTTCAATGCCTGCCCATATGCACCGCTGGAGGCAAGTGCGTAAACCACAAGCGCCAGATCATCCTCGTATGTTATTACGCTCGGATCTGAATCCTCTTTCTTTGAGCCCTCTTTCTTTGAATGCTCTTTCCAGTGTGCAAGTAAAGTCTCTGCTATGCTCTCATCCGTCTCTCCGCATTGCTGCAATACATCGGCTAACCCTGTCCATGCAGGAGCATACGTGATCTCGCTGCTCAGAGCCAGGCTGTACAGATGAGCAGACTCCTGTAGAAAGCCTCTTTTCTGTGCAAGCCTTCCCATGGATGTATAGGCTTTGTAGCTATCGCAACCTACGTCCGTTACGTAATGTCTTTCCATTTGGGCCGGTTCTTGTTGGACTTCATCAAAGGACTTGCCCTCACGTAATTCAACGCTATCCGGTTTACCTGTTTGCTCAATTGCCTGCTGATGTATGCCTCGAATCTCTGCCTTGCTTTCGCCCTTGAGATCAGCTCCATCGAAGCCCTCCCGGCAATCTGTTGCTCTTGCATAGGATTTGTAGGCCCTCTCCTCTAGACCCTGTTGCTCCAAAATCTCTCCATATATCAGATGCAGGTCGGCATACTCCGCATAACGCTGTATTTCTCCCGCCAACAGCCCATGAGCTTCGTCATAGCGTCCCATCGCCAGAAGAACCTTGGCGTAGTCCCGAACCAGGGTGGAGCGATACGGCGCGTGCAGCGGTGTATGAAGAAAGGATTCAGTAAAGGCTTCTGCTGCCTGTTTGATATGACCTAGCTGGCAGTACGTCACCCCCACATTATAGAGGTGGAAAGGCTGCCCCGGATGATCGGCTAATTCCCGCTGCAAAAGCTTTAGATTACGCAATGGTTTATGTCCTTGAGCAATCGTGGACGGCAGATAACCATCATGGACCAAACGCAGTGGAGCCAGGGGTTCATGCTCAGCAATCCAGCCTTCTTCACGGGTAAAGAAGTCGTTTATGTCCGGATCGCCTTCTTCTTGTTTGCCATCATCCTTTGCTCCTCCACGAACCAATTGCTCATGGATACGCCCCGCATACCGATATCCTTGATGGGCGCGAAAAAGACGCACAGGTTGGAAGACCACACTCTCTCCCGCTCCCTCGCCAATTTGGTTCTCTATCGTAATCCGCAGTCTCGAAACGCTCTTATGGACCTTCGGTAGATAATCCAAAAGCTCTTCCAATCCCTGTATGACATACTCATCGGCGTCCAGACACAGAATCCATTCCGTGCCCGCGAGAGGCAAACTTATATTTCTGGCATGTGCAAAATCATCTTCCCAACGGGCGTGAAGCACCGTTGCTCCATAATGTCTGGCGATCTCCGGTGTACGATCTGTTGAGCCGGTATCTGTAATGAAGCATTCGCTGCCAATCGGCTTGAAGCTGTCGAGACAGCGGGCAAGTTGATGTTCTTCATTTTGCACAATCATATGAATTCCGAGTAACCTGTTCTGCATATGCAGCCACCTCCAATGCAAAAAAAAAGTACATGAAGCCCACCAAAGGGACTCCATGTACCTATATGACGATAAACCTGGTTATGTGCCTTGTCCATTGAAGAACACGTCAATCGTGCTGGGTGCTCCCAGCAGACTGGAGCGGTAGGAAAGACGTGTATATTTGAGAAAACGCTGCGGCACCAGAACATCCACCGAACCTGGCAAAATCCCGGTCACCGTGTCCACATCATCGTACCAGTTGGTACCGTTAGCACTGATTTCGACGCGGGCATCAACCCGGTTAAGCCCCGGACCCCTGTTATATACAAAGAAAGAATAAGTGCCAAACACACTCGTCGTGACCGCCGGAAGAGGTGTAAACGTGTTTGCCGTCGGCGTGCTAAGAAGCTGTGATTCCTGAAAGCTCTTTTGCGAGATGGACGTTACGCTGCTGAGTGTACCCGCTGTAATCGTGGCTCCGAGTACACTGGTAATCGTACCGTTCAGCAAATTCGTTAACGTTCCCGCTGTCACGGTAGCTCCCAGGACACTGGTGATTGTACCCGCAGTGATTGTTGCTCCAAGCACACTCGTGATCGTTCCGGCTGTGATTGTCGCTCCGAGTACACTCGTGATGGTACCATTCAGCAAGTTCGTCAGCGTTCCTGCAGTCACCGTAGCCCCAAGCACACTCGTGATCGTCCCTGCGGTAATCGTCGCTCCGAGTACACTCGTGATGGTACCATTCAGCAAGTTCGTCAGCGTTCCTGCGGTCACCGTGGCTCCAAGCACGCTGGTGATCGTTCCTGCGGTAATCGTCGCTCCGAGTACACTCGTGATGGTACCGTTCAGCAAGTTCGTCAGCGTTCCTGCGGTCACCGTGGCTCCAAGCACGCTGGTGATCGTTCCTGCGGTAATCGTCGCTCCGAGTACACTCGTGATGGTACCATTCAACAAGTTGGTCAACGTTCCTGCGGTGATTGTAGCTCCAAGCACGCTGGTGATGGTACCATTGAGCAGGTTCGTTAATGTGCCCGCCGTCACGGTTGCCCCGAGTACACTCGTGATCGTTCCGGCAGTAATGGTGGCTCCCAAAACACTGGTGATCGTACCATTGAGCAGGTTCGTCAATGTTCCAGCTGTGATGGTTGCGCCAAGCACGCTGTTAATTGTACCCGCCGTGATCGTTGCTCCGAGGACGCTGGTAATCGTTCCGTTCAGAATATTTGTGATGGTTCCGGCATTAATGGTAACGGTAGTGAGACCTGATATATTACTGATCGTACCATCCAAAATAATTCCGATTACGTTACCGCTTGTATCGGTGTGAACCGGCTGGGCTGTGCCTGTACTATCTTGACCAAAAATCAAGGTTCTGAGATTATCCGGATTCGTATTAAACGTTGTAAAGTTAGGCATATGCCTCGTCCTCCTCCCTGGTCAAATCAGTTGTATTCCACGTTCTTACGGCATACGCTGCGCCTGAAAATAAACATCGAGCCGGGTCGGCTGATCCGGTTCAACCGATTGGATAACCAGCCGGGTATAACGCAGGAATCGCAGCGGCACCAGCGCTTTGGTCTGGCCTCCGGCGATCACCTCCTGGCTGTCCACAGCATAGTCCCTGGCATTAGGGCTGATCTGAATCTGCACAAGAGCCGGATGTTCGCCCCGATTTACAATGCCATATGTGTACATACTGAGCGATGAGGTGTCTTGAGCCGGAAGAGAATTCATACTACCGTTTGTCTCGGCTCCGACATACGTATGCTCTGTAAAACAGTGAGTAGCACCAGGGAGTGTCGTACGTGAGGAAGTACCCTGCTTGAACCGGGGACGAGTAATCCGAGAACAAGGAGGTTTCAGCAATTTAGCGCGGCAGGAACGACGGGTTTGGCGACGGCTGACATATTTAGTTGGTTGGTTCGTTCTCTTCTTGCTACGCTTCGCTGTTCGACTCATATCGATTTCCCCTTAAAAAATGTGCTTCCGCATCGTATGCCTGCATGTAAAATACGGGCACGGCATACGCCGTTATTTGAGGATTTACTGTTTGTATCCCAAACCCTTACCTCATCCCCCACATACACTGTAAGTACAACCTCTTCACGTTCCTATTTCAAAATTTCCATAAAAGCAGCCCATTCCAAAATTCGCTTTGGTTATCTTTATTCATGCAGATTGGAGGTGGATTAGTTGACCAATTCCAATGTATTTAATCAATCCAACGATCCTTTATATACTCAACTGACCAATACATTCTCCGCCCCCGGCATTGAGTCCTCTCCAGAGGGAGGAGCGGCAGCGGCAGGCAGCTCTTTTACACTAACAACAGGCAGTGTCAGCGTGGGAGCTGGACTAAATCTCCTGTTACAGGTAGTGAATGCAACGGGCAGCGGGCGCACACTTTACGTCTCCCGGATTAGCGGAGGCACAACGGCAGCGGCAACGCTTATTGTCTACTCCGGTGGAACCATAACGGGCGGCACTACATCTGCTCCGGTCAACACATTGCTAGGTAATGCCAATACAAGTGTAATGACAACGAGACAAAATACAGGAACGTTAACGGGAACATTCACAAGCCTGATCAGCATCCCCCTTACGGCAGGCATCTATATGTTAAACCTGAACGGCTCAATCATCGTCCCTCCAGGGCAGACGTTAACCATTAGTGTGGGAACGGGTTCCCAAACCGCGGCAATCAATCTTTCCTGGTGGGAATTCTGAATGGTATATTGAAGAAAGGGCGGTGTATGTACAATGCCGAATCATAACGTATTCAACCCGCAGAACAGCCCTGTCTATACTTCCATCACAAACACGTTTACTTCACCCGGCATTGTCGCTCCGCCTGAGACAAATGCCGGCAGTACGGGAAATCTGTATAATGCAGGTTCAACCAACTCCACGACACTAGGATTGCTGGGTGGCAGTGTTATTGCTACTGTACAACTGACAAACCCCGCCGGGAGCGGTAAAACTGTATATATATCACGGCTCTCCGGCGGAATAACCATCGCACTAAATCTGCTCTCTTCCTTTAGCGGCAGTATGAGTCTAAGCACAAACGGAACGATAACATCACCAACCACTCTAACACCCGTAAACAATAATTTATCAAGCAGTAACACCAGTATTGCAACAGTACGATTCTCCGCAGCTGCCCCCACGGGTAGCACAACCTTATTGGCTATGCCTTTGCAGGTAGGTCCTTTTTTATCCAATGAACTAGGACGCTACGTAATTCCTCCCGGTCAGTCCATTAACCTATCCGTTAGTGGTTCCCTCACTGTTGGGGGACTAATGGCCTCCACCTCCTATTTCTCCTGGTGGGAAGTATGATGTACTGCCCTATTCGATCGAAATAGCCGCTTACGGATAAGTCCGTAGCGGCTGTTGATCGTTTATATTCTTTTTACCGTAACGATGGTAATCATGGCTGTCAGACTGACTTCTGCCCAAGTTCTCCAGTTGACTCCGCCGGATGCGGTTGTTTCCCCTCCCATAAGATTCGTTGCAGCAGCATGCCTGCCAAACCAATAGCCAGTGTCGCCATTCCGATATATTGAAATGTGGGACTCGGTCCCACGCTCCGAATCAAGGCACCGCCTGCAAGTGGAGCTACGACCAGCACGACACTGGAAAGCGAGTTTTGAATACCGAATACACGACCTACATAGGTAGGAGGGGTTTCCTTTTGCAGCAAGTAATTTAACGTCACCATAAACAGGCCATTACCCACTCCGATGCATAAGCCCCAGATGATGATCCAGAACTCGGACGTTTGGGAACTGACCCAGCCAAGCGCAGCGATTCCGGCACCAATCAGTACATATCCTCCACCCAGCCCCCAGCCATATCCGATTCGGGGAAGTCGATTCAACAGTAGAATGATCACAACCGCACCTGCCCCAGCGGATGATCCCAGCCAGCCGATCAGGGCTTCGTTGCCCGGCTTGATCTCACGAAACAGCGTCGTAAACTGGTAATCGATCATCAGGATCGCCATTAATCCAAAGCAACCAAACAGAATCGTACTCAGAAGGGTGCGGCTGCTCTGGATAAAACGCCAACCCTTCTGCCATTGAGTGAATAGGGATTCCGTGGTCTCCCCCGTTTCCAAAGGACCTCCGTCCGATGAAGATGATTCTGGATTCTCTGTTAGACGCCGTAAAGGCCATAATACGGCTCCGGACAACAGACGTGTACAAGCATTGATTAAAATACAGACTTGTGGTGAAAATACGGCCACAATGACTGCACCTAACAGCGGCCCCGCTACTTTGGAGCATTGGTTCACAAAACCGTTCAGTGACGATGCCTGGAACAAATGCTGCTCTGCTACCACTTGGCGCGTAAGTGCCTGCTGCGCAGGAACATGGAATACCCCCATCATCGCTCGTAAAGCAAGAAGCGGCAGCAGCCAAGCCGCACTTGGCGCGAACAGAATGGCAACCGTTAATACAACGGTGATCCCATCACATATCATCATGATGTTCACCTTCTGCAAACGATCAGCCAATGCACCTGCCACCGATCCAAGTACGATACCCGGAACAGCCATACATACCGGAATAAGGGCAATGATCAGCGGATCAGCACCCCAACGATAAGCGACCATTACCTGGATGGCGAGCGCGTCAAACCAATCTCCAAATGTCGCGAGTGAATACGCAATAAACATCCGCATAAAGCGGAAGTTGGCCCATAGGCTTTTGGAGGAGCCATTGGACGAAATGGATGATGGATTGGGTTCATTTGAAATGACGGTCATACGTTATACTTCCTCCCCTGATTACAGCCTTGTTGCTGGCTTATATGTTCCTTGGCTGTAATCATAAGGGTGTTATATCAGAGGAAGATCAGAGGATGGAGCAAACGGGGATAAAAATGTGCGGATTTCATCCACAATTTGCTGTCCATAAACAGGCACGCCGTAACTTTTGGAGATATCCGCATAGACTTGACGGTATTTAGTTCGAAGACGCCCCTCTATGCGATGGTGTGCCATGAACAACAATATCTGGTAGGCCGAATTGAGATATAGCGGTGCGTTCAATGTCATTTTCAATACGTCCAGACCATCGTCCATTCTCGGCTCTGCCTCTCGGATCCTCCCTTGTCTAAGCAGCCATAGGCCTTCCATAACTTGAAAGCGTCCGATTTCCCGCAAGTATGGCGCATCTTTCAACCCGGAACGCAGAGCAGCCATCTTATCCTCTACCGCTTCTCCGCTGCCACCCCACAGTTCCACATACAACGCTGAGAGTTTTACCGGAAGTCTGAAATGGATCAGTTCATCTTGTTCCATCACATGATACGTTTCAATAAGTCGAGCTTTGGCTCGTTCATACTGGCCCACCTCTGCGTAGACTTCAACAATGTTCAGAATACGAAGTTCTCGAAGCTGTTCGGCAGACAATGCGGATGAATTCAGAGCCTTTTCGTACAAGGGCAAGCTCTCCGATGGTTCAATCAGGGTATGTGTAAAAATCAGCAGCCAGTACAAACGTTCCTCGAAGGGAATTTCCGTTGTGGTAATCAGCCATTCCAGATCTCCCTGAATAAAGTGGATATACAACTGATAAAATGGATCAATCTCAATACCCAGCGCTTCTTGCTGATCCAGCAGCGTGAGCATCGATTTGCCCTGCCCATACAGATGGTATTTGCGGAACAATCCATGTATCACTTCTCGCATCTCCTGATCTTGGGCGGAAGGGTTAGAAGGCAATATCGCAACATTCGATCGAATGTTAAGCCGGTAACCATAACCACGCACGGTCTCCAGTGCAATTTCTTCCCAACATTTCAGCTTCTTGCGCAGTCGATACACATGGTCGTCCACGGTGCGTTCAACCGGATATTCCAGGGGCCATACCCGGTCCAGCAGTTGGCTGCGAGTAAAGGCTTTTTCCTTGTTTTCATACAAAAAATGCAGCAGTGCAAATTCCTTCGCCAGCAGGCGAATCGAATCGGTACGCCGGGTTACGGTGTATGTTCCTTCATCGAATTGTAACGACATGCTCGGCCCTCCTATGTATGCTTACTACTTGTAGTCCTTATTCTGTTCAACATACCACAAAAACCCTTTGCGAGAACGCAAAAGGTTTCTGTACTGAGATGTACTGGCTCTCTTGGTTGATCGCAAGATGCTCCTTGATTTAACCCAGCACCACGCGATCATCGGCCATTTTTTTACCACTGATACGTTCAAACTCACCCAATAGCTCAGGTACGGTAAGTGTGCGCTTGCGCTCTTCACTAACGTCCAAAATAATCCGGCCTTTGTCCATCATAATTAGACGATTGCCCAAACGTATGGCCTGCTCCATATTGTGTGTGACCATCAACGTTGTGAGTCTCATCTCACGTACAAGCGTCTCTGTCAGCTCTGTGATCAGCTCCGCACGAGAAGGATCAAGCGCAGCCGTATGCTCGTCTAGCAGCAAAATTTGCGGCTGGGTGAATGTTGCCATCAGCAGGCTGAGCGCCTGGCGCTCACCGCCAGATAGAAGGCCCACTTTGGCATTGGGGCGTTTGTCGAGTCCAATGCCGAGTTTCTCCAATTGAGCGTTGAAAATCTCCCGTCTGGCACGGGTCACTCCAAAGCCCAGTCCACGGCCCTTGCCGCGTTTGTACGCCATCGCCATATTCTCCTCAATGGACATATGCGGTGCTGTACCCGCCATCGGGTCCTGAAACACACGGCCAATCCAACTGCTGCGTTTATGCTCAGGCAGGCTTTTGATAGAACGGTCATTGATCAGCACATCGCCCATGTCGGGCTTCATGACGCCTGAGATAATGTTCATCAACGTTGATTTTCCTGCGCCGTTACTGCCAATCACCGTCACGAAATCCCCCGGATTCATGGTCAGATTTACACCAACCAGTGCGGTCTTCTCGTCCGTCGTTCCCGGATTAAACAGTTTGGTTACTTGTGTAATCTCAAGCATGATCACATGCCTCCCTTCGCCTGTTGGCTCGACGAGCCCATCAGCTCTTCGGTTCGTTTGCGAGCCAGACTTTTCTGCTTCATGGAGCGCTGCATAGTTGGGAAAACAAGTGCGATAATAACGATCACCGCGGTGATCAGCTTCAGATCGGATGTGTCAAACCATTCGACCTGGAGTGCGATCGCGACCACAATCCGGTAAATAATTGAACCGACGACGGCCGCAAGCGTGGCCCAGAATACGGTTCTTGCACCCAGAATGGCTTCCCCGATAATAACGGAGGCCAGTCCGATAACGATCATCCCAATTCCCATCGTAATGTCTGCAAAACCGGATTGCTGTGCAATAAATGCCCCAGACAGCGCAACAAGTCCGTTGGACAGACTGACACCAACGATGGTGGTCACATCCGTATTCGCGCCGAAGCTGCGAATCATGCGTTTGTTGTCACCTGTAGCACGCAGTGCCAGTCCGATATCGGTTTTCATGAATAGATCCAGCATGATTTTGAATACCAGCACAACCACGATAATGATAATCATGACATGCTCTCCCGAGAAGGGATTATCCATGCCCATAATGGATTTATTAGGTGCACCAAGAATACGCATATTAATCGAATACAAGGCAATCATCATCAGAATACCGGATAACAGCCCGTTAATTTTGCCTTTGGTGTGCAGCAGACCCGTACAGGCGCCAGCCACCATTCCTCCAGCCATTGCTGCCAAGCAAGCGAGCCAAGGAGAGAAGTCGTTGGATATCATGACCGCCGCGATTGCGCCTCCAGTTGTAAAACTTCCGTCTACGGTGAGATCGGGGAAGTCCAGTATGCGGAATGTAATATATACACCCAGTGCCATCAGTGCATACAACAATCCAAGCTCGATTGCCCCTTCAATTGAACCCCAAGTCAAATTCACATTGCTTCCTCCCTGTCTATCGAAAAGAATGAGGCGAACCCGTCTGCACGTCCGCCTCGAATCCCTACTGCCGGAGGATCTCCGGCCAGATTATTGAATAATGTTGGTATCCTGGTCCTTCACTTCTGCCTTCATCTCATCCGTAACGGTAATGCCTTGAGCTTCAGCCGCTTTCAGGTTCAGAATCAAATCCAGCTTGTCCGGCACGGTGACTTTCATGTCACCGGGTTTCGTACCATTTTTCAAAATGTCCGCAGCCATTTCACCCACTTGGTATCCGTGATCGTAGTATTTGAAACCTACAGTTGCGAAAGCTCCTTTTTCCACGGTATCCCGGTCACTAGAGAAGAACGGAATTTTATTTTTGTTCGCTGTCTGGATGATTGTATCCACTGCGCTAACTACCGAGTTATCCAGTGTGATATAGAAGGCATCTACTTTGCCAACCAGAGAATCGGTTGCCTGTTTTACTTCGGATGTGTTCGTAACTGGTGCTTTGACCAGCTTGATATTATGTGTAGCCAGTGCTTTTTCTGCATTGTTCGCCATCACAACCGCATTCGGTTCGCCCTCGTTAATAACCAGTCCTACCGTCTTCACATCCGGCAAATATTTGGCGATAAAATCAGCCAATTGCACAATCGCCTCCGGGTTCGTATCCGATGCACCTGTTACATTGCCGCCTGGCTTGTCCATGTCACTCACCAGTTTGGCACCCAGCGGGTCCGTCACTGCCGCGAACAGCAATGGCTTATCCTTCACTTGTTGAGCCAGAGCCAGTGCGGATGGTGTTGCAATCCCCAGGATCAAATCATTTTTGGAATCCCCGGCAATCTTCTGGGCAATGGACAGGTTGTTCGTTGAATCGCCTTGAGCGTTATTGTAGTCAATCGTCAGATTCTTGTTCTCTTCAAGACCAGCATCCTTCAGCGCTGCAATGAATCCTTCACGTGTGGCATCCAGCGATGGATGCTCGACGATTTGCGAGATCGCAATGCGATACGATTTTTCTGCCGTACCTTCATCTGTTGTGCTGCCTGATCCCTCGGTCGTTGTGCTACCGCCGCTGTTATTTCCGCAACCTGCCGCTACGATCATAGATGCAACCATCATCAGAGACATTAAGAATTTCTTTTTCATGTGTGAGAACCCCTCTCCATCTTCTAAAATGTTGATGCCCTCATCGTTATCCAAGTGACACGATAGGGCGGGACAAAACGAACGCTTCAACGCATTGTTGCTTTGATCGACAAAAGCAGACAAATATAGACTTTTCTCATGCGACTGAAGTCCATGACTCGTGTTGGTATTTTATTGTTTCCCTAATATTAAGGTGCGACATGTTTCCCGTCAATGGTTGAACCGCTTCCAATTTGGATTCATTGCAGATACGTGAGAGAAAACATTACATAAAACAAAAAACCACCCACAACGTTCTGTAGATGGTACCGTTGGCAAAGCTAATAGATAGGCTATTATTCATGGATATGGAGTATCGAGTCTTCTTCTAATTTCATCTATGAGCATTTTTTTCTCCGCATCGGATATCCCATCCGCAATCAGTTTACGCGCTGCAACAGGAGCAATCCAGGGTTCAATGTCTGCGTAACCAATACCGGAAAGATTCTCATATTCTTCCATAAATATGTGGATACTTGCCTCTCTCGTAGCATCAAGAGCAACCATCGCCTCATGTGGCAGATGAGGTGGCAGTATGGCGTATCGAATCATAATGATATATTCGGCCAAGTCAGCTTCGGGATTTCCGGTAGAGGCATTGTTCCAGTCGATAATGACTGCATCATTGTCCCTAAGAAGTATGTTACCCGGATTGGGATCACCGTGACATAGCTGCTGCTTCATTGGTAATCGATCCAATTGGTCAATCACGGCAGCCTTCTCCGTTTCAGTCAGATATTGTGCTGCTAGAATATTATGCTTGAAATTTTCCCGCTGACTCGGCATATGGGCAACCGAATGCGAATGAATCTGGTGAAAGAGCTGTGCTGTAATTCGGGCATTTACAAAGTCCTCCCTGATATCCAAAGGCTGCTGCATACGGTACTGCTCTACTGATCTGTCTACAAAACGCTTCATGATCGTCTCGCCATCAATCCGTTCAAATACAATACCTGATCGTCCCTCAACAGTCACCAGGTCATATGGCTGGGGAACCGGCAGCCCACACGAGGAAGCTATTCGACAGTGATGAAGTTCGGCCTCCAATGCAGCCGTAACGGTATTGGGCTTCGCCAGCTTGACGATCTTGCTTCCATCTTCCCATTCGAACACCTCCGCACATCCACCTTCACCAATTTTGTGGCCAAGCCTATGGACCATGCTGCTCACCCCTTCAACGGATTTACTAAGTGAGACCTTCCTTATGCAGCAACATCTCGTACATTTCCCGGATCATTTCAATCGCTTCCTTTATGTCCAGCTCCAAGGTGTGCGAGTTCAGAAGTGTTCCGATGCCGATTAAATAGATCATGAGCTTTAAGAAAATGCGCTTGAGTTGCTCGACAGATACATTCTGTAACCGTCTGCTATATCGCATATAGAACGTAGTTAACTCTTCGCCCAGAAACTGATCTGTGTGAGGGTTATATTGCCGATAACCTGATAGATACAAGGCTCGAAATAGCTGCTTCTCGTTCTGTGCAAAGTACAGGAAACCGATGGTCAGGTTCAACGCAGGGGAATTCGCATCGTCCTTATACTCCACCATACTGTGACGGGCAAATTCGGCAGCCTTGTCATACACGTTTGATTTCAACTCTTCGATGTTATTATAGAGACTATAGATCGGTTGGGTGGAACAATGGAGCGCCTGAGCAACGTTTCGTGCAGTTAGCGCCTCCAAGCCTTGGGTCCGTACAAGCTCAAAGGCGGCAGATAATACTTTGTCCTGCGTAATGTCGGATTTGGGTGGCATTTCTGTCTCCTCCCCTTGTTAATAACATATGTTATATAACGTATGTTATTATGAGTGGATTCATGTGTCAAGTGTACATCCGGGATGAGATTTTTCATATTTAAAATTTTCAATAAAAAGAGGCGTCCCTCCCAATGTACTTTGGGTATGGTCGCCTTATATCAATCAAAAGATAGCTCCAGAGTGCTTATTCCTTTTCTTTTTGCAGTTCCTCTAATTCAGATGAGGTTAGCCCGGTAGCTTTGATAATGGTATCTTGATCAAGCCCCAAATTGAGCATATTCATTGCGATTTTCCGCTTGCTCTCAGCTTCACCTTCTTTAATTCCTTCTTTGATGCCTTCTTTGATGCCTTCTTCGATTCCTTTTTGGATTCCTTTTTGGATTCCTTTTTGGATACCTTCCTCCATGCCTTTCTTGAGCCCCTCTTCTCGCGCGCCCTCAATCATGGAAACTTCATCCCACAGAAATTTCTGACGGTCAATATATTGTTGACGTGCTTGCTCATCCTGGCTCAGAAACTCCAATACACTCATGGCTTTTTTCAACGCCGGTTCCGGTTCGTGCATCAATAACGCCTCCCAGCTTGATCTAGTCATTCCTTTCAAAAATAACAGCCAGCGCACCAATCCATTCTTCATTAGAATATTTTCATCATTCAGCTTAGGTATTTCCATAAAATGAATCTCTATAACATCCGTCAAAGGAATATTGGTATGGTCTTCTCTTAAATGAAATACGTTGTGGTACTGGTCATTAGCAAGCATTTTGAAATTAACAATGTTTATCGCAACGCATTTTTTGAGTTGGCTATATCTCTGTCCCTCAAGTAATTGTCCGGAGTATTGTTTACCCCAATAGAACAAAGTCCTCTTCTCTAAATCATACTGATTAAACAACTGCATTTCAACATTAATTAGCTCACCTTGATCTGTTTTGGCCCGTATGTCCAGAATGGACTGTTTATCTCTCGGGGTATCCTTGTCCAAATAAGGGTTGATCAACACAATGTCGGTCAGTAAGGATTCACCTGCATTTTTGAAGGTGTGATTCAGAAAAGCCAAAAGCACATCCTTATTCTCTTCACTTCCAAAAATTCGTTTGAATACATAATCGTTCTTGGGATCAAGCAACTCTGTCATCATTATTCACTCCTACGTGCAAAATGAACAGGATATATCTGCTGAAGTATTAGCAAATATAAGGATGCGAACATAAACTAGATGTTAGCTCATTATAACACGCATCGCCATATAAAATTAGCGTATTTACGTAATTTTTGGTCAAAAAAAGAGACTGTTCCGAGTGATCGAAACAATCTCCATACATGCTAATTCCCAGCCGCTTCGCGAATCTGGTACGTGCATTTTTTGCCGCCCTCTGCATAACATTCGGTGCGTTCCACATCAGCCTGTAGCAATGAACGGAACAGCTCCAGTTCACAACGGCAAGCCTGTTTATAGACACTCGCTACCTGCACAATGGGGCAGTTCAGCTCGGTAAGCACATAGGTGCCATCCTCTTCCTTGGAGGCATCCGCCATATATCCGTTTGCATTCTGTATACGCGCGAGTTCCTCGACACGTCCGGCCAGATCCTGACCTTCCATCTGCGGCTGTCCGCTGCGAAGCAGCTTGTCCCGACGGCTCTCGAACAATGCATCCACGACACCGCTGCCCGCTGAATCCGACAGTTCCTCCAGCAGCTCCAGGGTTAGTGATGAATATGATTTTGGGAAAAAGCTATCCCCGCGTACCGTCAGATGGTACACAGCCGATGGACGTCCTGCTGTCGCTCTGGCTTCCCGAACTTCTATCCATCCATCCTGCTCCAGTGCCGTGAGGTGACGGCGAATCGCCATGCCGGTCAGACCAAGCTCAGCTGTCATTTCCCTTGCGGTCATTGTGCCTTGCTGCTTCAGCATGAACAAAATCCGTTCACGCGTCGTTCGTTCCTCTTCGCGCTTCACGTTCAGCACCTGCTCTCCCTGCTTATGCGGTTACCGGTGCTGCCTCCCGGCAGGCATCCGAGCAAAAGCGGTTATGCGTCTCTTCGCAATCCTCACAGCATACATGCTGCAGGTTGCAGGTTGGACAATTAATATAACGGTCATGTGTCGTTCCACAGTGATAACAGCTAGCAATCACGATATCTTCATCCGTCCGGTTAATCGGCACGGAAATACGCTCGTCAAATACATAACATTTGCCATCAAACAGACGACCTTGTACCTCATCGTCCTTACCATAGGTAACAATTCCGCCATCAAGTTGTGCCACGTCCTGGAAACCTTCGTTAATCATGAACCCAGTCAGCTTCTCACAACGGATGCCGCCAGTACAGTAGGTAATGATCTTTTTGTCCTTCATGTCACCCAGGTTCTCCCGAATCCATTCCGGAAACTCGCGGAACGACTCAACGTCCGGACGAATCGCACCTCGGAAATGACCAATTTCGTACTCGTAGTCATTACGGCCGTCAATTACAATAACATCCTCCTGTTGAAGATGCTCGTAAAATTCTTTTGGGGACAACCGTTTACCGCTAATGACGTTCGGGTCCAATTCTTCGTCCACACGGAACGTAACCAGCTCGGCTTTGTGACGAACAAATATTTTTTTGAACGCATGCTCTTCGACATCATCAATCTTAAATACCATATCGCTGAACAGCGGGTTGGCATGCATATCCTTCATATACTGTTCGGTTTGCTCTGGTGTACCGGATACAGTACCGTTGATGCCTTCCGAGGCAATCAGAATACGGCCTTTTACCCCCAGGTCCTTACAGTATTGCAGATGCTCTTGCGTAAACGTTTCAGGGTCTTCAATCTTCACGAACTTATAATATAAAAGCACGCGGTACGCGCTGTTACACATGTGTATCACCTGTTCCTATTCCATGTTGTTATTGGCCGGATCATCCGACAAGACTACAACGTTGCAACCTTGCTTATTAAAAAGAAAAGAAACAGCCGTCCGAAACAATGTCTCGAACTGCTGCTTTGAACATTCGACTTTTATTCCTGCATTCTAGTTTATCGGAAGCGGAATAGCTTAGTCAATATAAATGTATAGAAAGGGATGAAAGTTATGGAACATATTTTACATATATGATGTGCATCTGGAAAATCCGAAGAATTATTTTAAATTTGGACGAAAAATTTATTTTTTTTTGAATAGGGATCATTTAAACTAAGCTCATCCTTATATGGCCTACCCCTGTGAAATTAGAAAGTGCAGTAGACAGAACTAAGCATAACGTAAACATATTTGTTAGGAAAGCGGGTGTAAAATTGGTACGTTTATCACTATTCAAGAAAATAAGCATCATCGGGCTGGTATTCCTCATTGGACTGAGTGGCCTGTGGAATCTTTCGAGCATTGTACAGCCGGCGCACGCTGCGGCAGCAGTTCCCTATGTTGGTGAGATCCGTTTATTCCCGTATAGCGCCGGCCCGACAGGATGGATGCCCGCCAGAGGACAGACGCTCTCTATAGACCAAAATACAGAGCTCTACTCGCTGCTAGGAAATAACTATGGCGGTGACGGAAAATCAACATTTTCCTTACCTGACCTTACCCACGCTGCACCAGAAGGGATGGGCTATTACATAGCTATGAATGGTACATTCCCTCCCCGAAACACAGACCATCCATTCAGCCAAAATGCGGTGTTAGGCGAGGTTCGCCTATTTCCTTATGCCTACTCTCCTACGGGTTGGTTATCTGCTGATGGCCGGAGCGTTAATACATCCGTATACTCGGCTCTATATGAAATGATTGGTACAACCTACGGATCAGACAAACCGGATGAATTCAAGCTGCCTAACCTCCCAGAGATTAATGGTGTACATTACGCTATATTTACGGACCCAACCAACCAAGCCGAGAAAGGTACAGGTAATGAGTTCATAGGTGAGATTATTCCCATGTTAGTCAATCTTCCGTTAAAAAACTGGATATTGGCGAATGGTTCCACTCTTACCACCAACAATAATCAGCCCCTGTTTAGTCTATTGGGCACCAAGTTTGGCGGCAATGGTTCGAGCGAATTTAAAGTGCCCAATCTGAATGGCAGCCAGCCTGACCTCGTATATTACATTTCAAATGAAGGAACATTCCCCATTTTAGACGGTGTGCGACTTCCAGTAGCAGCCGAAGACACCTATACCACCAACTCAAACTCGGCTTTGGTTGTGCCTGCGCCTGGTTTGCTTGCCAATGATAGCGATGCATCTTCCGTTATTTTGAAAAGTGGCCCGATGAACGGAACACTGGTACTGCATGCGGATGGAGCGTTTACTTATACTCCAAGCACCAATTATGTGGGCAGCGACAGCTTCACCTACAGTGCCAAGAATCAATGGGATACAAGTATTCCAGTGTTAGTGACCATAACCGTTAAGCAAAGCATCCCCCCAATAGTCAGCGGTGTATCAGACGGCGGATTATATAATCATACGGTGACACCAACCTTTGATAACGGTACGGCTACGCTGAATGGCGCTGCATTCACGAGTGGCACTACAGTAATGGCCGACGGCGTTTATACTTTGGTGGTGACCAACAGTATTGGCAGTACAACGTTGACTTTTTCCATTGATACAGCAGATCCTGTTGTATCGGGTGTCACCGATAATGGAAAATACAATGAAGGCCCAACAATCACTTTTAATGAAGGAACAGCCACTCTGAACGGTTCACTCTTCAGCAGCGGAGAAACGGTCCAATCTGAAGGAGAATATGTACTGATTGTTACCGATAGTGCAGGCAATACCACAAGCCTACATTTCAGTTTTTATACACCGCGTACTGTAATGTTTAACAGTAACGGTGGTTCTGAAGTAACCGAACAAACGGTATATTACGGTGACAAGGTTATTGTTCCAGCAGATCCAACTAAAGCAGGATACACTTTCGCTGGCTGGCATAATGACTCAGCTTTGAACCAAGCTTTCGATTTCAATAATACAACTGTCACCCACAATCTCACCCTGTATGCGAAATGGATGGTCAACTCCTATACCGTTAACTTCGAAACTAATGGTGGGTCAGTGGTTCCTGATCAGACAGTCACGTATGGTGAGTTGGTGAAAGCTCCTGACGTTCCAACCAAAGCAGGACACACTTTCGCTGGCTGGTATACTGAGCCTGAATGGAGTACGCCATTTGACCTGAATACTAGATCGATTGTCCAGGACACCACATTGTATGCAAAATGGACACCAAACACATATAAGGTAACGTTCAATACACTTGGAGGATCAGCAGTATCCGATGCAGCTGTTGAATACGAAAAGAAACTTTCAGCACCTGCTTCGCCAAGCCGTTCTGGCTATACGTTTGCAGGCTGGTATGCAGACCCCGAGTTGAAAACTCCATTCAACTTTACTCAAACAGAGATCACATCCGATCTGACCTTATATGCCAAATGGAGTGTTAATTCCACGCCACCATCAGGTGGTAATGATGGTAACAGCAGCGGCGGCGGCTCTGGTAACCAGAATAACAACGGGTCGAGCAGTACCCCTTCGCCGCCTGATACCATAACCCATTCGTCCACGAATGGACGTTTAACACTTGCAGCGGGGCACGCCGGGCAATTAAGTTTGGGCAATGACATTATGATATCCATCCCTGCCGGGGCGATGAACCAGGAACTCAAGGTTACCATTGAACAGATTGCAGATCCTTCTGCCTCGCTGACCCACCAGGTCCAGCTGCTCAGCCCGGTATATGAACTGCTCAAGAACGCTCCTCAAAACTTCACTGTGCCCGTAACCATAACCCTGACATTTGATCCATCAAAGTTGCAGAGCAATCAGCAGGCTAAACTATTCTACTTTGATGAAGAAAAACAGGTTTGGCTTTCCGCTGGTGAACCTACTGTGGAAGGCAAGCACATTCGGGTGAACGTAGATCATTTTACCAAATTCGCCGTGTTGGCGGTTGATCAGCCCAAAGAGCCAGCAGACATTTCGTTTCATGATGTCGAAGGACACTGGGCGAAAGAAGTCATCCAGCAAGCTACTCTTCAAGGCATCGTTAAAGGATATGCTGATGGAACATTCAAGCCGGATGCATCCATTACACGTGCAGAGTTTACGGTGATGCTGATGAATACCCTGAACACAGAGTACACGGAAGCGACATTATCTTTTACCGATCGTTCAAACATAGGAGCTTGGGCACAGTCTGCTGTAGCGCGTGCTTTACAGGCGGGATTTATTCAAGGAGACTCAAAAGGGGCTTTTCGCCCGAATGAAGCTGTCACTCGTGCAGAGATGACTGTCATGGTCGCCAACGCCATGCAATTAAAGGCAGACTCTGGCACCCAATCATCCTTTGCAGATGATGATCAGATTCCGTCCTGGGCCAAAACAGCTGTTGCTGGCTTGCAAAAGTTCGGGCTACTGAACGGCAAAGGGTTGAACTCCTTTGCTCCTAGAGACAACACTACACGTGCAGAAGCGGTTAAATTATTGCTGAGCATGCCAAAATAAAAAACATAGATAAAAGCCTGCGTTCTGGCAGTACCCTTTCGAAGTTTGAGAGGGGCTCCATAAAACACAGGCTCTTTGTTTTTCTAAGAATACTGAATGGCATTCGCAATAAGCATAAATACAATACCCATAGCGATCCACATCACCATCAGCGGCCAGAAGAATCTAACCCATTTCTGATACGGAATACCGGATACCGCGAGACTGCCCATCAATGCTGAAGACGTTGGCAAAATCATGTTGGTAAAACCGTCTCCGAACTGGAACGCCAGTACGGCAGTCTGACGGGTAACTCCGAGCAGGTCCGATAATGGAACCATAATCGGCATCGTTGTTACGGCCATACCTGTACCCGAGGTGATGAACACGTTCATGATATTTTGGAAGAAGTACATACCCAATACCTGCACGGAGGACGGCAATTCGCCAACCGCTGTAGACATCCCGTATACTACGGAGTCAATTACGTTGCCTTGATCGAGGACAACCATAATTCCTCTCGCCAGACCGATGATAAAGGCACCATAGGCAATGCCACTTGCACCTTTGACGAATTCACTCGCAATTCGGCTAGGACCGAACCCGGAGACAAGACCAGCGATCACGCCCATGCTCAGGAAAAGAGCCGCCAGTTCTTCCATCCACCAGCCTTCTTTGGACACACCCCAGATTAACAGGGCAAAGCCAGCTACAATTGTAATGATGGTCAGAATATGTGTGATGCGAATCGTTGGCAGTTTGTTCAGGTCGACCGCAGGTGTATCTGCTGCCTGCTCCTGTTCCAGCTCATGCACCAAACCGCGAGTTGGATCAGACTTCACTCTGGACGCGTACCGCATAATATAGATACTTGTCACGGCGATGAGGCACACCAGTATAATGGCGCGCAGCCACATGCCCGAGAAGATCGGTACTTCTGCAATGGCTTGAGCCAGTCCCACATTGAACGGATTAAGCAATCCCGCGGTAAAACCACACGAGGCCCCCAGCGAGATCATCGCCGTACCCGTTAAAGCGTCATACCCCAGCGCACGCGCAATGGCGATCCCGATTGGTACAAAGACCATGACCTCTGTGGACATCCCCATCGTAAAGCCACCAACTGAGAACAAGGTGATGAATACCGGGATGACCCATAATCCTTTATTCGCGAACGAACGGGCTACCCTACCTGTAAGAGCTTCAATCGTTCCCGTGCTCGTAATGATCTGAAATGCTCCGCCGATGATGAAAATAAAGAATACAACGTCCGCAGAATCAACCAGTCCGCGAACGATAGACTTGGGAATATCCCATAGTCCCGTTGGATTGGCCTCTACATGATGGTAAGAACCCGGAACGAGCAAAGATTTGCCTGTCGCCTCATCCTTGACCCGATCAAATTCCCCAGCGGGAATAATGTAGGTCAGCACGGTAGCTACCAGCACCAAAATGAACAAAATGACGAAGGTGTGAGGCATTTTGAACCATGTACGCCGTTGTTGTGTTTGTTTTGTTATGTTTTCCAATTCATCATCCCTCGTCCTTCTGTTGTTTCCATGCTTCAAACTCATCCCGTACCTGCTGCAATGCTGCCTTGTCTGCGTACAGGTCGAACGCTGTCAGTGCAAGGGCCTTCGCCGCACGGTTTAGCTCAATCATGCCTTCCTCTGCTCCGGCAAGCCGGGCAAATTCAGGTGTGTGTGTTGTCGCATCTCCTAACCGAATATACGGATGGATCGCGGCTGTGATCTGGCTTACGTTACCAATATCCGAGGAACCCACACCGCCTGTTTGCGGTGGATCATGCACTTCAATGCCCATATCCTCCAGGTTCTGCTGGAACAGACCCGCCAGAGTTTTGTTGTTATTCCGCTCGGCATAGATCAGACCTTCTGTAATATCTACCGTAGCGCCAACGCCTTCCGCAGCATGGCGCACGACGCGGTAAACTTTGTCCATGACGACTTTCAGTTCTTCAACGGTCTTCGCCCGAATGATATATACGGCTTCAGCCAGCTCAGGCACCACGTTGGGCGCATCTCCACCCTTGGTAATAATCCCGTTCACCCGAACGTCATCCTTCAAATAAGGACGGAGTGAATTTATTCCCGCGTACGCGTTGACCAAGGCATCTAGCGCACTAATGCCCTTCTCAGGAGATGAGGCAGCATGTGCCTGTTTGCCGTGGAACGTAAAGGTTGCGTCCACACAAGCCAGCGCACCTCTCAGTACCATCGTTTTTTGCTGCGGGTGACACATCATGACGGCATCCATCTCATTGAATACGCCATCGTTCACCATAATGATCTTACCGCCGCCCTCTTCTTCAGCCGGTGTGCCAAGAACGATGATCCGTCCCGGAAGATCAGGGCAAGCTTCCTTGAGCGCCAGTGCTGCACCTACAGCAGAGGTTCCGATCAGATTGTGTCCGCAGGCATGTCCGATGCGGGGCAGTGCATCATATTCAGCGAGCAGTGCAATCGTGGGTCCACCTGGCTGGCCTTCCCATACAGCTCGGAACGAGGTGTCGAGGCCTGAAATGCCTTTTTCCACCTGAAATCCGGCTGCTTCCAGCGGTTCGGTTAACCATTGTTGTGCTTGGACTTCCTGAAAGCTAAGTTCAGGGTTAGCGTGAATGCGCAGCGATAATTCCCGCAAGTCGGGGTCCAGCCGATCTACAGTTTCTTTGATTTTTTGCTTCATATGAGCTGGGTCAGGATACATATTGTTTGGCCGCCTTTCTCCAATTACAGCATTTCTATATTCAATTCAATCGAATAAATATACAATCAGATTGGATATATTGTATGTGCGGCCAAGCCATAAGTAAATTCAAAAAAATTAAGGAATAGCCCATAAAAAATTTTATGGACTCGCTAGATCATGACATATGAATATCATTAGATGTTAGTATAGGACTGGTTTATTTGCATGTTAGCTAAGACTAAACCGGTATACATTTTGATCTTATGTACATCCTTCGAACGGGTACTCCCTATGAAAACGACACTGTCCAATAGCAATAAATCACCCTTTTTCACAATAAAACACCGGATAATTATGCATAAAGCAATGCATCGATTCCGCTATGTCTGTACCTAGCTTCCGTCCACAACATGCTGTGTTCCATCCGTTTTCATCAAGTCAACAAAGCGACCCACCGTTGCCTGCTGCAGCACACTTTCCTTATACACCAACCACGTATTACGCCGCACTCCCTGTCCATTCTGTCGGATTAGCTCCTGCTGATGAAGGCCATCCGAAGCAGATACGAAAATGCCCGGAATAATCGCATAACCCAGCCCATAACGCACCATTTCCTTGCATGTCTCATAGCTGTCCACACGCATCGCTACAGTTGGTGAACATTCATAGCGCTCATACCACCAGGCCGCCACTCCCTCGCGGAATGGGCTCACGGGAGATCCACCCGTTTTCGTCAAGGGCTCCTGAAATGCGATTTGCGGAAGCTCGGGAAGTTCATCTAGATTGATGGGTTCACGGGATACAATGCAGACCGGTTCATCGTGCAGCAGATGTTTCCCCTCATACCATGGATGCTCCCCCCGTATGACACCTACCTGAATTTCATCCCGCATCAACAGTTCCATAACCTCCACACTCAGTGCACAGGTCACAGCAAACTGAACCTCAGGGTACAGCTCCTTGAACTGCTTCAATAAGGGAGGAAGCTTGTACAACGAATAATGATTGGCAATCCCGAGGCGCAGCGTTCCTTTGACTTCATTCCGAATGTTCGACAACTGCTCCTTGACCTGGTTAAGCTCATTGAGCATTTTACGGGCATAAATTGCGAGATGTTCTCCTTCGGGAGTGAACCTGGCGCCTTTTAACGTTTTATCGATAAGTGGCACGCCAAATTCCTTCTCCAATTGCTGCAAACGGTATGTCAAAGCCGGCTGGGTCATAAACATGCGCTCCGCAGCCTTGGTCAGACTGCTTTCCTCGGAAACGCTCAGCAGCAGACGGCAGTCCTTTTCATCCATGATCATGTTCCCCCTTCACTTCTCGTCTCTTCAGTATAACCCAGAAAACCAGCGTTACAGGTACAGAAAAAGCCCAACTCAATAGGAGTCAGGCCCGCCCTGCTGATTTGTTTCTTTTTCGATGATGATTTACTGCGAAATCGTAATGACCGAGGTGACAAAGTGGTACGATTCATTTTCCTGCACTGCCTGTGACAGCAAAATTCGGTTGCCCTCCGGACTCCAGCTCAACGGATCAGATGCGTTATCCATTTCGGCCGAGACCTGGAACTGCTCCGCCGATTCCGTATTGGAGACGAACAGCCCTTTCTCCTCATCACTCTCTGAATTGATCGTGTAGGCGATTTTGGAATCGTCACCAGACCAGCTCGTGCCGAAGATCTGCATGCCTCTGGCAAGTGTGGCTTTTTCATTCCCTTCCAGATCGGTTAGCACCAGCGCCCGTTTGGTATCGGCTGTTTTTTTCACAATCGCCAGTCTTGAGCCATCGTTGGACGGGATTACCCTCTCTACACTTTTCAACACCTGCTTCACTTCCCTGGTCTTCGTATCGTAGCTATTCAACTGTCCGTCCGTGCCTGTGATGTAGTAAATCACATTCCCTGAAACGCTGACACTGCTTACATTGAAGTTTCCCGTCTTGACCAGCGCTTTGGTCGTTCCATCTACACTTGCTGATATAATATCTCCATTCATGTTTGGAAAGACGACATGCTCCTGATCCAGCCATGCGCCTTCAAAAACAAATCCATCGTCCTTGCCCGCAGGTACCACTTCCCCGTTGTGCAGGTTCAGAATGAAGCCTTTGCCTGTCGATTCCTCTGGTTCTCTGTAAAAAATATACTGACTATCCGGTGACACCAGTGGTGAGCCCAGACTCGCTTCACTTTCCTTCACGGGTGTATCTGTGCCCTTCGTAAGATCATACATGTATAAGTTATGCGGATAACGTTTCTCACCCTCAACCGTGACAGGCTTCATGGACTCGTTTTCTTTATCCGACAAAATCAAGTCATTACTCAGCCACGCTACCCCGCGCATATTCGGCAGTTTATCGATTTTCTCCAGTTTAAAGCTCTGGTATACCGACGTATTTGTATTATCCTTCACCGTAATATCCGTGCCTGATTTCCCGTTCTGTGCATGATCCCCTGGTTTCGCTGTTCCCCCGCATGCTGTTGCCGATAATAGGACGATTGCCCCGAGCGTGCCCATAGCCGCCTGCTTCCAATTCATCATGGTCCCTCCTGAGTGCTTTCTATAGACCAAGCATACACATCGCATACTTCCAAAGTTATTCAGACTTGTTTCCAACTTGTAAACTTGAATGCGCCAAAGGGAAAACCAGCTGGAACGTTGTTCCTTCCCCATGTTTCGGATCGCCCGGCAACAATGTAATCGTACCGCCCTGCTTCTCTACAAATTGCTTGACGAGGGATAGTCCCAGCCCGGTGCCCCCGGTTTTTCTGGCCCTGTCTTTATTGACGGTGTAAAAGGGTTCAAAGATTTTCTCGCGCGCCTCATCCGGAATGGGCGTACCCGAGTTGAAGATGCGAATCACAGCTTGTCGCTCCTGCATTCGCAGTTCATTGCTTACCCGGATGACACCTCCCGGCACATTATATTTGATCGCATTATCCAACAGATTGATGAAAATATGCATGAGGCTCTCCCGATCACTGCGAATCACCGCAGGCAGTAACGCCAGCTCCATGTTCAGTCCAAACTTCTCGGCTTTGCCCCGCATGCGGCCACAGGCATCCTCCAGTAGAACTCGCACCTCCACGTCTTCTGCCTGATTCTCAAAATCATATTTCTCCAGGGCTGACAAATGTAATACCTTCTCAACCATCTCGTACAGCCGCTGGGTTTCCTTGCCAATATTGCTTGTGGCATCATCCAGCAATTGTGGATCATCCTTATACATGTCCAGCAGCTCCACATACGCCTTAATTGACGTAAGTGGCGTCTTGAACTCATGGCTGATGTTGCCGATATACTGTTTCTGCTGCTGCTCCAGGGCCTGAAGCTTCTCGATAGCGAGCTGGAGCTTCTGCTGCTCCGCATGCATGGCTTCAATATTTTGCTGAATCGATGTACTCATATAATAAATGCCCTGTCCCAGCTCACCTAACTCATCCTTGCGACTTACGGGTGATTTGGTAATATAATGCCCTTCACGAATGGAATCGGCAGACTTCTTCAAGCGGGTTATGGCAACGGCAAAGCGATTGTAGAAGAGATATCCCAGAATGAAGCTTAACCCAACAACCGCAATCCCCGCCCACATAAACAACTGAAGAATACGGGCATAAAATTCATGATAGCTCTGAACCGGATACTGCATGCGCACAACACCCATCTGTCCATCCGGGCCGTCGAGCGGTGCCATATATAGCAGGGTATCCCCCTGTTCGTGGTAAGCAATTTTATTTTGCAGCGCATAGTTCAGCGTCGCTGTGATATCTGGACTTTCTTCAGACATGATCGATGAACCCACCTGCTGTCCCTTCATATCATAAAGCGCGATGGGCAGACCTGTGGAGCTTGCAAGCTCCTGCGCCAGCCTGCGGCCATTTTGCTGTAAAAAAACCTCCTGCTCCAGACGAACAGACTCGGTATAGTACGACTGCCGCACATTCAGATTCACCAGACGGGTCTGCTGAGACAAAATGGTCTCGATCTGCGTCTGCTGGTTGCGCTCAATACCGCGCAGTACAAGAGAACTGAGCACAACAACGGTCAGGATCAGCAAGGCGGCCAGAAAAACGCTGAACTTCAGCTTGATGCTGACTCTCATACCAAGCCGCCCGGTTCAGGGGCTGAGGCCTTATAGCCAATGCCGTATACCGTCTGCAATTTTTGCTGGTCGGTATCGCCGATCTTTTTGCGCAGCCGCTGAATATGAATATCCACCGTGCGTGTGCCCCCGGCATATTCCATGCCCCACACCCGGTCCAGCAGATCATCCCGCGTGTATACACGCTCAGGGTTGGACATCAGAATGGTCAGCAAGTCGAACTCTTTTGGCGTCAGATCCAGCTTCTCCTCATTCACCGTCACGGTGCGGTGAGCGATATGGATGCGCAGTGTACCATTGACGATTGCCTGATTCTTGGGATCATCAGAGGGTGGACTGCTTTTCTCTACACGACGCATCAGTGCCTTTACCCGGGCGAGCAGTTCGCGGATCTCAAACGGTTTAGTCATATAATCATCCGCCCCCATTTCCAGGCCAACGATCTTATCCACGATGTCATTTTTGACGGTGAGCAAAATAATGCCGATATCCTCCCGATCCTCCAGCCTGCGGCATACGCCGTATCCGTCCAGTTTGGGCATCATCACGTCCAGAATCATGACCTGCGGATGGAATGAGGCCACCTTGACCAGCGCTTCTTCGCCGTCATTTGCTGTCTCTACTTCATATCCTTCACGCCGCAGCGCGTAAGCAATGGCACTGACGATGCTTGACTCGTCATCCACGACCAGCACTTTTTTATTCATCGGAATCATCCTCTATATCTGTCATGAGTTATCGTATTCTTTGGATCTATGTTAACAAGGTATCGCCTGATTAGCTATGGAGGACTTTACGAATTGAGGGAAAAACGTGAGAAATGCCTGTATCCTCTCAGCTTGGACTTCGCTCCACTTTTTTTATACCCCAAACACAACAAAAAGAGCCAACCCGTAATTGGATTAGCCCTGGAAAGTGTAAATCCAGTTTCACATCACTGCTTAGGCAGCAGCTTTTTAATTTCCTCTGCAGAGAGTCCGGAGGCTTTCACCACAGCAGACATATCTACGCCAAGTGCAAGCAGCTCACGCGCCATTTCCACTTTACCCTCTACTCTGCCTTCTACTTTCCCTTTGGCCTCACCCTCAGCACGTGCACCTTCTATCATCGACTTTTCATCGCTTAATGCTTTCATCCGTGCATCATAAGCCATTCTCGTAGCTGCATCCTGACTCAGAAATTCCAGCGTGTCCATCGCCTTTTTTAGCATCGGTTCATTCATCGCCAGCACCTCCCAGTTTGATGGATCAATCCCTTTTAAGAATAAAAGCCAGTTCACCAGACCGCCCTTGTCCATGGGGACAGGGTGTTGATCCAGTTTGGTCAATTCCATCACATGAATTTCTATATCATCTGTCAAACCAATACCTGTATGATCTTCGCGTAAATGAAAAACATTGTGATATCGCTCATTGTCCAGACATGAGTAATTTAAAATATTTATCGTCACACATTTTTTCAAAAGATTATAGTTTTCGCCCTTCTTGATCTGGTGAGAGTACATTTCGCTCCAGTAGAACAGCGTCCTTTTTTCCATATTATACGGATTAAACAGCTGCATCTCAATGTTGATTAACTTGCCCTCCACCGTACGCGCTTTGATATCCAAAATGGATTGTTTATCTTCCGGACTATCTTTGTCCGTAAACGTGTTAATAAGTGTAATCTCCGTAAGAGGCGACTCACCGGTTTCAATAAACGTGCTGTTAAGGAAAGCTAACAAAACATCTTTACTTTGCTCACTTCCAAAAATACGTTTGAATACAAAATCCACTCGAGGATCGAGCAAATCCGTCATCCAGCATCAGCTCCATTCTTACCCAAGATTATATCATAATTCCCATACTTTCTTCAGCTTAACGTTGGACCTGCTTTCACATCTAATCACTCCTCAAAGGACAAATTCATTGGCTCGACCGACATCTCATACTCCGTCTCCATATGAGTCAATGGTTTATTCGGATCAACCTCTTCGAAGCGGAACCTATTCACCCACACTTTGCCTTGCCGTTCAAAATAACCCCGAATGAGATGACCGCACTGCCCTGCGGAACACCCGATGATAATGATAGGGTGACAGGAGAACTTCAGATGCCGCTTCTTCAAGCCCAATATCCTCGTACAGATTCGTTTCAATTAAGTAGAGACTTTGCTGAATCAATTCACTGTATGAATTCAAATAAAGTACAGCCCCTTTCCATATCCTTACTATACGTGAGGCTGCACATCTCGTTTTGATCATTTTTGCTAAATTGTTCTGGGGACAAGCTCCGATACAAACCGCGCCCATGATCTGCACCTCTCCAAGGCAACAACGTAATGACGCACAAATTAACGAAAAAAGAGCCAACCATAAGGAGAAATGCTCCATCCCATGATTGACTCTTCTTGAATAAGACTAACGGCTCCAAGTGCGGAGCCTTTTTATTTCTATACCCCGATCAAATCGAAATTATTTTCCAAACCATCATTATACTGCTGGCACCGGCTGAGCTCCAACTTCCTCCTCATGATCCAACAGATCATGTTTCTCCCAAGCCCGGCTCTTCCAGCGGAAATACATAATGACAGCGCGTGTCCACTCGTCTGCGGCAATCGCAAGCCAGACACCGGCGAGCCCCATATGAAGCTTGAACACCAGCAGGTAGCCCAGCGGCAGACTCATGCAGACCATGGAGATCAGTCCCATGTATACCGGGAACTTCGCATCCCCTGCGGCTCGTAGCGAACCAATAATCACAATATTGCAGGTTCGCCCGGTCTCCAGCAGAAGACTGAGCAGGATGACCTGTGCGCCCAGCCTGATAATTTCCGGATTATCCGTGAACACACTCATCAGCGGAACACGGAAGAGAATAATAATCACATCGATCACAATGGTGGCGAGCAGCGCCCACTTCACACTGTCAAATACACGTTTGTATGCATCATTCTTGCGCCGCGCACCGACCAGCCGACCAACAATAATGGATGTCCCCATTCCGATCGCCATGCTGAATAGATAGATATAGCTTGAAATGTTACCCGCATATTGCCGGGTTGCCATCGCTTCAGCCCCCAGATAGGTCACGTACAGTGTGAAGACGAGCTGGCAGGACTGATACACAACGGATTCAAGCGCAGAGGGGATACCGATTCGTAATATTTTGCCAATAAACTTCTTCGAAAGGTTGATGTAATAGCCGAACTCCACCCTTACATCCATAACCCGATAGAGCAACCAGAAGAAAATAATCAAGCAGATCAGACGGCTTCCCACCGTAGAGATCGCTGCCCCTTCCACACCAAGCTTTGGCAAGCCGAAATGGCCAAAAATAAGGGCGTAGTTACCAACGACGTGAATCACGTTCATCAGAACAGAAACATACATTGTTTCTTTGGTATAACCATGCGTCCGAATCGTCGCGGCCAGCGCGTTAATCAGCGCCTGGAGGAAGATCCCGCCTCCGACAATACTTATATAAGAACGGGCAAAATCGTATATTTCACCTTGGATATGAAGCAGTGTAAGCAGATGACCTCCGAACAGAAGGAAGCTTCCGCTCAGAATCAGTCCGACAATTAGATTAAGCGTAATCGCATTACCTGTGACCTGTGCCGCCTCACTCAATTTCTTCGAACCAATATATTGTGCCACTACAATAGCAGCGCCATGTCCAATGACTTCCAGTACAAGAATCGCAATGGAGATAATCTGGTTGGCTGCTCCGACTCCGGATACTGCATTATCGGACACCGAACTGAGCATGAACGTATCCACGCTCCCCATCAACATAAACAAGAAGAGTTCCAGGAAAAT
This sequence comes from Paenibacillus sp. E222, assembly GCF_013401555.1. Classification (NCBI taxonomy): domain Bacteria; kingdom Bacillati; phylum Bacillota; class Bacilli; order Caryophanales; family Paenibacillaceae; genus Paenibacillus; species Paenibacillus sp. E222. The sequence continues at coordinate 1,600,817 of NZ_CP058552.1, read as the reverse complement.
TGGCCATGTTAGCCGAATCAGATTCAGATCCTTGGCATCCGAACGCAGGGACTCTTGGGTTGAGGATATTGCTGTCATTTTCTCACCTTTCCCGTGTGGGCTTTAATTCTTAGGGTATGTTAGCACAGGTAGTTTGAAAATGCAGTAGTTTTGCGAAAAAACTTGAAAGTTTTTTGAAATTCCAATAATAGGTATTTTCAGATCTTTCATTTATATAAATTGAACTAATATTATTTACACTTGCCACTCCGATGCCAGAACAACCTTCCGATCGCTGTTATCCTAGATTTTATTCCTTTCAATTTATCTAGCGCCGGGGCGATGAGCAAAAACCCTTACACATCCCTTTAGGATCGGGATATGTAAGGGTCTAAGGTTTAACTCATTTCGATGACAAGTATTTTATACGCAGGGCTTTAAACGTTTACTGATTATCCTTTTACCGATCCGGCAGCGATGCCCTCCACAATTCGATTGCTCAAGACGAGAAAAGCGATCAGGATCGGCAGGATGCTGATCATCAGTGTCGCACCAATCGCTCCCCAATCGGTTGTATACTGTCCAATAAAATTCTGCACCCCAACGGTCAGCGTTTTGTACGCATCTGTGCTAATGAACGTATTCACGAAGATGAATTCATTCCAGTCATAAATCATGTTGATAATCGCTGTCGTAGCGATCACCGAAGCTGTCATTGGCAGGACGATACGGAAGAAAATCCGATGAACAGAACAGCCGTCCATCACCGCTGCTTCCTCCACTTCCCGCGGAAGGGCGTAGTAGAAGCCAAGCAGAATCATAATCGTGATTGGCATATTAAACGCGATGTATGACAAAATGACCGACAATGGATGATCCGTAAGGTGAAGCTTCAGGAACAGGCTGAACAACGGAATCAGCGTAGAGTGCACAGGGATCATCATACCCACCATGAACAATCCGAGCACCAGAGAACGCCCTTTCCAGCGCATGCGGGTTATCGCGAAGGTGACCAGACTCGCGAACAGGACGGTGAACACAACGGATACCACCGTGATCCAGACACTATTGAAGAAATATAAACTGATGTTGCCTTCCGTCCACACCTTCACATAGTTCTCCCAACGCGGAGTCGCGGGAAGGGCAAACGGTGCCATATCGAATACTTCCTGATTGTTTTTTAGCGAGAACAGCAGCAGCCATATCAAGGGCAGAATCTGCAGCAGCGCCACCAAGATCAACAGGCTGTAGAGCAGGACATAGCCGAGCCTTCTCAGCACAGTGGGTCCTGTGCCTGTTCCCGGATAGGCTGGCAACCGAACCGCAGTATCGGTCTTCACAGGGATGAACCTCCTTTCATTTCACTTGACTCAAGAATACTGAATGGTGTCTTTGGATGCTGTAGCTTTCCGAAGCAGCCAGGTAACGACCAGACAGATCACGAGCAGGAAGAAACCAACGGCACTCCCATAACCAAAGTCGAATCCACGGAAAGCCTGATGATACATATAAGAAGCCATCACTTCACTGGAGCCATTCGGTCCACCGTCCGTCATCACATATATGAGGTCAAAGTACTTCAGCGAGCCAACGACAGCCAGCACGATCGTCACTTTGATCACTTCCGTGATCAGGGGCAGCTTGATGCGAAAGGCTATCTGCCAAGGGCTTGCTCCATCAATCCGCGCTGCTTCAATCAACGATTCCGGGATATTCTTGAGCGCAGCATAGTAGATCAGAATATAGAATCCGGCATACTGCCACAAGATCGGTACGAACAGGGCATACAGCACCAGGGATGGCTCCGCCAGCCAGGCTGGCGGATTGGCAACCCCGATTGCTTCCAGAAAGGTGTTTAACACACCATTGCTGGGATGGTAAATCTTTAGCCACAGCTGTGCGATTGCTACAGAGGACAGCAGCATAGGAATCAGATATATTTTCCGAAACAGGTTGGCTCCCTTAATTTTTCCTGACAACACCAGGGCAATCATAAGATAACCGATCAGACTCAGTGCAGAGAACAAGGCCAGCAAAAAGGTATGATATGCACTCTGCCAGAACGTTGCGTCATGAAGCAATCTTGCATAATTTTCAAAACCGATAAAGGTCATTGCGCCGATCCCGTCCCACTGCATCAATCCGTAATATCCGGTCAGCACGATCGGGATATAGATCAGTACCAATAACAGCAGCAGTGCGGGAAGCACGTACAACGCAGCGACTAAACGGTTGGACATGACTTTATCCATACAATATCCTCCCTATGAGCGTTGTACGTTAGTTGCCTTTATCAATGGCTTCCTGATGATTCTTCACAAATTCCTCAGGAGTGACCGCTTTTCCGAACAACGCCTGGATCATGTCCAGATGGACTTGAGCTGCGGTCGGTTTCATCTGCACGTCGGCGAATAATGTCAGGCTGCTGGCCTGATTCAATTCATTCAGCAGGTCAGTGTAAAGCTGCGGCAGTTTTACTTCGGCTGTATCCACTTTTGTTGCCGGAATTACACCCGCCTCGGTTACAGAGCTTTCGCCCCATTTTTCGACAAAATATTGAACAAATTTTTGAGCTTCATCCTTCACCTTGGAGTTCTGTGCGACGAACAAGCCTACACCCGGGCCGCCAACCCAACTGTTAATATCGCTTTTGCCAACATCCATTGTCGGGAATTTGAAAAATCCGATTTTATCCTTGAACTCCTGCGGGACATCCGGATTGGTGGTATAGTTCGGCAGTTCCCAGGTGCCCATGAGGTACATGGCAGCTTTCTCATTCATGAATTCCGATTTACCTTCATCATTGGACAGGCCGTTGTAGCCTTTGTTAAAGGCGTTCATATCCACCAGCTTCTGTACTTCGGCTGCCGCCTGGATCAGGGCAGGATCGTCAAACTTGCCTGTGCCGTTGATGGCCTTCTCCAATGCGTCCCCGCCCAATCGATTGGCCAGATACATATACCAGAGAGATCCGGTCCATCGATCCTTGTTGCCGAGAGCGATGGGAACCACACCATTGTCTGTCAGCGTTTTCACAACATTCAGGAATTCATCATATGTGGCCGGGGGCTGCAGATTATATTTGGCAAAAATGTCTTTGTTGTAATAGATCGGAGATATGTTCAATTCAATCGGGAGCGCATAGGTTTTGCCGTCTACGGCATACGCTTCGGTTGTTCCGGCAATGAATTTTCCTTCGAGCGAACCACTCAGGAGGTCATCCAGCGGAGCAAACAGATTGCCCTTCACATAAGGCTCCAAAAAACCCGCTGCCCATGTTACGCCTACATCCGGGAGTTCATTGGATGCGGAAAGGATTTTCAATTTGTTCTTATATTGCTCATTCTCCAGCACTTCCTGTTTGATGGTCACGTTGGGATGATCGGTCTGGTACTGTTTGATGATCTCGTTGACCAGCTTATTCTGCTGTGCAGAGCTGCCTGCTGGCCAAAGATGCATAAACTTGAGGGTCACTTTTCCGTCAGAGCCACTACCGCTCGCTTCACCCTCTCCGTCAGAACCTGAATTGCTGCATCCGGATAAAAACACGGCGAGGATAAGTGTCAATGTCAGTAGCATTGCTATTGGCTTTTTTCTCATATTCCTAACCCCCTGTAATGGTTATTCGGTTGATGTAACCGCTTTAATAAAATTGTAGCATGGGTACATCTCCCCCATAAGACCAGGATGATTTGGAAAAACTCCACTATTTTATGGTAATTCAGTCTCTTTACGAACCGTAATGGAATGACGATATTTGCTTGGGCTGAGCCCTTCGAGACTTTTGAATACCTTAATAAAATATTTATCCGTCTGGTAGCCGACCTGTTCGGCAATCTCCGAGATGGGCAGAGTCGTCTGCACAAGCATCTCCTTCGCCCGCTGAATACGCGTACGGGTTAGAAATTCGCTAAAATTAATCCCGATCTGCTCCTTGAACAGAACGCTAAAATAACTTGAGTTCAAATGCAGCATATCAGCGATTTCCCGCAGAGTAACATGCTCGCTGAGATGGGCTTCCACATAAGCAACAGCTTCACTGATCTGGGGATTAAGCCTCTGGTCTCCCCGTTCCTTGGCATCCAGCAGCTTTGGGTCAACCAGCTTCTGCATCGTTTGAATACGCCGCTGTTGGTCCCTGAGTTGCAAAGCTTTCTCTACCGTCTGAATCAGCTGTTCCTTCTCAATCGGTTTAAGCAGATAATCAACCACACCCAGTTTGATGGCCTGCTGGGCATATTGGAAGTCGGCATGCCCAGACATAATCAGCACGACTGGCTTGCTCGGAAACTGCTGCACGGCTTCAACGAGCGACAGACCAGAGAATTCTGGCATGCGAACGTCTGTAATTAAAAGGTCCGCCGTCTGTTCCCGGAGCCATGCCGCTGCCTCTACTCCACTTGCCGCAGTTCGAATTTCATTACGACCTGCTGACCAACCTTCCAGCGTCTTGCGAATGCCTTCTCGTGTACGCGGCTCATCATCAACGATTAGAATCGTTCTGCCATGAATCATATGCACCCTCCGTATCCTTCGGAATCTCAAAGCGAATAACAGCCCCTTCACCGACCTTGCTCGTAATGGTAAGTCTGCACAATTCCCCAAGCTGACTGCCAAAATAAAGCTTCAACCTGCGATGCACGTTAATCAGGCCCACGCCTGTTCCCTTGTCGGAAACAGCAGGTCCACCATTCAATGCGCGAACAACAGATTGAAGCCGAGAATCATCCATGCCAGGTCCATCATCCCGAACTTCGATATGGACCAGACCCTCCTGCGTGGAAGCATCTACATGGATGCTTACCTTTCCCGGTTCGATTTTGCTCTCGATCCCGTGAAGGATGGCATTCTCCACCAAAGGCTGTATGAGCAATTTGGGAATTCTCACGGTGCGCATCGCATCACTCAGTCTGATCTCCCATTGCAACCTTTCTCCCAGCCTCATCTCCATAATTCGAAGATAACGTTCCGCGTGCTCCAGTTCATCGGCAATCGTAACCCATTCATCCTGATTGGGGCTGGAGATAATGTAGCGAAATAGGCGAGACATCGCCACAACCATACGCGCCATTTCCTCATCTCCCTTGTCATCAAGTGACCAGTAGAACGCCTCCAGCGTGTTAAACAGAAAATGAGGATTAATCTGCGACTGCAGAGCTTTCAGTTCTGTGCGTGAATGCATGATTTCCTTCTCGTAGATCTCCTCGGTCAACTCGTTCAGCCGATAAACCATCTGATTGTATACTTCATTGAGCCTGTGAATCTCCATCGTTGAGCTGAACATAATGTTGGGCTTCATGGCTCCCGGGCGTGCACTGCGCATGGCCCTCATCAGACGGGTGATGGGACGTGTAATCATGGTAGACAAGAGAAAAGACATAATGAGGAACAGCACGACGCCAAACAAACCGGAAATAAGCAGTGCCGTCCGAAGAATGGACACGCCCTCCGTCGTCTCGCTTACAGGAGTAAGAACCGCGAGTGTCCATCCCGTCATTTCGGAATGCTGTCTGACGACGATATAAGGCTCATCCCGGGTCTGGACAACAGAGCTGTCACTGCTTAGGAGTGCCTCCACATCCAGACTGGCCTCCAGATTGGAAGTAACTACGCTTCCTGCTGCATCCACCAGCAGAATTGAATCCTCTACGTCGTCCTCAGCATCCAAGTCATTCAGTTGAAAAAAGCTGCGCTGCATCCGCACCACGACATAACCGCCAGATTCAAAAGCCCGGTCCATCAGACTGATTCGCCGAATAGCCATAATGACTCCGGGATCTTCCGGGTCGGGGCCGACCCAGACCAGCCTCCCCTTCTCCGCGTCTGCTTCCGCTATCCAGTTACGTCCGAGCCTTCCATCCAAAGATCGGTCATCCATGGGAAATATTCTGCTGTAAGTTGTCGTATAGATTTCCAGACTCTGCACACCGCTCATAAAGGACGGATAGCTGCTCACAACCTGCAAGAGCGCTTGACGCTGATTAAACGTAGCCTGTTCCCCACCCTTCTCATTGCTCAGCAAACGCTGCACATAAGAATCATCTGCCACTTGGGACGTCAGCGAGTTAACCTGTGCGATTAAGGCATCCAGTCTGCCATTAGCCTGAACAGCAGTTTGATGGATATGCTTCTCCGCATTGGTTTTCAGCAAACCGGATACCCGATCATAGGCGACGATTCCTGCAATAAATAACACCACCAGCATCACCAGTACAAAACCAACAAAGATCTGATTGCGCAACGAGTTCCATCTGCCCCAATTCACTCGCAAACCCCATTCTCCTCCCCGCATGTAAAAGAAATCGCCACCCGTTTCTCATGTTGGGTGACGATTGAGTACAAGTATGCCGGAATCCATCATCGCCAATTATTGAAGCGTTTACACTTTGGCTTATTGTTCTCCTTCATCGATCTTTGTTTAGTGATTAAACTAACGACTAAAAAATAGCACAGATTCCAATCTTAATCAATCACTTAAATACAGGACAGCACCACAAACCAGAAGCTCATGAAAACAAAAAAAAGAACGGACTCCATGAGTCCGCCCTTTTCTTCATTATTTCACTGAGCCTTGCGTTACACCGTTGATGATCCACTTCTGTGCAAACAGATAAATGATGATCATTGGCAGCAGCGCCAGCAGGTACGATGCAAACGCCAGGTTGAAGTCGGTATTGAATTGACCCTGGAACACATATTGTACCAGTGGTAGTGTGTATTGTGCCGGGTCGCTAATAATAATGAGTGGCAGCAGGAAGTCATTGTAAGTAGACAGACAAGTTAGGATACCAACCGTGGCACTGATCGGCGCCATCAATGGGAAAATGATTTTCCAGAACGTGCCCCAAGTTGTCGCTCCATCTACAAAGGCTGCCTCCTCCAGCGCTACCGGAATGGACCGAATATAACCTACATACACAAATACGTTAAAGGCGAGACCATACACCGTATGCAGCAGGATAAGACCCAGCAAATTGGTCATTTCCAGTGATGCAGTCAACTTAACAATCGGCAGCATAATGATTGGAAACGGAATGAACATCGCGCTGACGAAGTAATAGTACAGCCCTTTGAAAAATTTCCGTTTCTCCATATTACGCGCAATGGCGTAAGCGACCATGGAGTTACTGAGCAAGGTCAGAATGACTGTTGACGCAGTAACAATGGCACTGTTACGGAACGATTGGAAGAAGTTTGTCATATCTATTGCACTTGCAAAGTTCTCCCAGTGAAGCGTCGTCGGAATAGCAAAGACGGATTGGGCCATTTGCTCCGGATTCTTCAATGCGATCGTAACCGTCATATATAAAGGGAACAGAATGAATAAAGTACCCAGAACAATCAACAACATAACGGGCCAGTTGGTACGTAAACGGCTTCTCATTACAGATCCGTCTCCCTTCTTTGCAGGAACCGGATTTGCAGAATCGAAATCACCGCAATAACGATGAAATAGATAACCGAGTTCGCAGATTGATATGCATATTCGCCGCCTTCAAATCCACCCGTGTAGATCAGGTGGGAGATGGACTGTGTTGCCCGTCCCGGTCCACCATTCGTCAAGGCTACGATCTGGTCAAAGACCATCAGTGAGTTTTTCATCGCCAGCACCATATTAATTGTGAAGAACGGGGCAATTAGCGGAAACGTAATGCTCCAGAATTCACGCCATTTGCCGGCGCCGTCCAGATTTGAGGCTTCATACAATGTCGTAGGGATCGTCTGCAATCCCGCCAAATACAGAATCGTATTCAACGCGACGGATTGCCATACCGCCACAATCACGATCCCAATCCATGCCAGGCTTTCGCTGCCCAGAATGTTGGTGGATAAGGCGTTGATGCCTAGGTTCTGTCCCCAGATTGGGAATACGTTGGAGAACAGGTAGTTAAATATGTAACCCACGATCAATACACTCAGGATATTCGGCAAGAAGTAGATGCCACGGAAAAAGTTACGGAACTTGATCTTGGCATTCAGCCCGAGTGCAATGAGCAGGCTCAGAATATTCGTCAGGATCGTTACAACGATCGCAAACTTGAAGGTAAACCAGTAGGCATTGCCTACATTGTCATCTTGAAACAGATTGAAATAGTTTTTGAATCCAACAAAATCATAACCTTTACCGAATCCGTTGTAGTTCGTAAATGAATAATAAATCCCCTGGAGGGCCGGCAGCGTCATAAACACGAAGAACAATACTACCGCCGGAACCGTCATCCAGTAATAAGGCGCGATGCGCTTGTTCATACTCCATCCTCCTTCGGACAAGGCGTTATCGCCGATTCGCTACCTTGTCCCATTCTTTGTCGAGTGTATCCAGATAGTTGTCGATATTCTTGTTCTGCAAAAAGGACTGTACGATGGAATTCAGCTGCACCGCAGCCGGAATATAGTGATCGGCGAAATCGATAACCTTGCCCTGCTCAATGTAAGGTGTCAGTTCCTGTACAGCAGGATCGTCTTGTTTTACACCTTCCACCGCAGAGAACAGCGTCTGTTCCTTAATGTACTTGCCTATATTCTCAGGCTCCAGCAGAAACGCGATGAACTGCTCGGCCTGCTCCTTGTTCGGTGTATCTGCTGCAATGGTAAACAGGGAGTCGATTCCGTTCACCAGCTTGATCTTGCTCGGATCGTTGCCTGTCGGGAATGGGAAGAAACCAATGTCCACATTCGGGTTGGCTTTGCGAATCTCGGAGATGGCCCAGGTACCTTGGATGTACATATACGCTTCGCCATTGGCAAAGGCACGGTTACCATCCGAATACGCTTTACCGAAGTTGTCGCCGTGACCATAATTCATCAGCTCCAGCTGCTTCTCCGCAACCTCGCGGTATTTCTCCTTGAAGGTCACCTTGTTCTCGCGACGCTCCAGGTAGAAATCAATACCAACCAAGTTAGGTCCGAGTGCATTGAACGGCAGATTGGTCTGCCAGTCATCCTTGTATGTGAAGTAAAACGGAATTTTACCCGCATCCTTAATTTTTTGGGCTGTAGCAATCAGCTCGTCCCAGGTCTTGGGTACGTCCAGACCCATCTCTTTAAACAACGTTTTGTTGTACATGATGCCGTTTGCATTTGTTGCGTAAGGGACACCTGTTACTTCATCCATACCCGTGACATCCTTTAGCATCTGTATGTAGTTGGGATCAATCGTTTTCAATAGTTGGCTGTCTGTCAGATCGGCGAAAATATCACTCTGTGCAAGAATGGAATAGGTATCGGTTGCCCCCATTGCCATAATATCTGGCACATCGTTCTTCACCACACGTGTCTTCAGCACCGTCTCCGCGTCAGGTGGATTCACCTGAGTGACCTGAATATCGGAGTGTTCGGCGTTGAACATTTTGATTAACTCGTCAAAGGTTCCTTTGGCTTCGGGTTTATTCTGAAAAAATTCAACCTGCACTTTGCCGTTGGCATGATTCCCGCTGGTGCAGGAAGACAGAAGTACAGCCGTTATTCCACAAAGCAGCATTATCCCGAGTGCCTTGGTAAGCGATGTTCTCATTTTGTACCTCCCTCAGCTTATATACGTAAAGATTTACCCATTAAATTAGTGAAATAACCACGTGGTTAATCCTTCCATCGTTTTATACTTAGAGCGTTGACTATAATGTGTCCTATTATTCCTAAAACGGTTTCGATCAAATTGAATCAGGCCCACTGAGCGCGAGTCCGTTCATCGACATAACAAAAAAGGACATCGGAATATCTCCAATGTCCCTCATGTATTCAGTTACCACTACTTACATCAAAGCTGTTGTTAACTCTTTATCAACGCTCTATTTTCGGCAAAGCATTACGTAAACGCTTGGCTCGGTAACTCTGAAATGCACGGATTAACATGCCGATGACCAGCATAACCACACCAACATTAATGGCTACATCCGCCAAATTGAGAATACCACGTCCCGACGGAAATACAAGAAAATCCGTTACGCGTGCGTAGATAAACCGATCGATTGCATTACCCAAAGCACCACCGACCATGAAACCGGCACCTGCCTGCATCCAGAAACCGCGAATCTCACCTTTTCTCCGATAATACATTATGCCCGCCACGAACAGAATGGCAACCACACCGAACAAACGCGCATTCCCTTGAAACAGGCTGCCTGCCATTCCGCTGTTCTCATAATGCTGCAATTGCATTCCCGAGTCGCCAAGCCTCATCGTGTCGCCAACTTCCATATACATCCTCACCGCCATCTTGGTTCCCTGATCAACCAAGGTCACCAGCAGTGCTACAAAATAAAATAACATCGTGCCACTCCTCCTGCCGGACGCTCCAAAGTTAAACTAAAGGTCTCCGCTGTAACTTTTCCTTCACTTTAACACACCCGAAGCGTAGTCACCAAGTGGGTAGCGCACGCGCATTGCAAACCATCAGGAAGGATTTTTCCGTTTTAATATATGATAGGTATTGCTGAACATGCCGAACAACACACCTGTAATCGGAAATATGGCCCAGTTAACGTCCCATCGCTGGTATACAAAGCCCGTGAACAGAAATAACGCCGTAGCCAATGGCCATACGATTGCCCCCACTGCGCCTACCATTCTTTCCTGCTCCTTCTTATCAGCACTAAAGTGTGGCTCCTCCAGCAATTTCGTGTAAGCCCCCTGGATATTGCCGTAATAAATGAACAGGAACACGCCCACCGCTGCCATTAACATAAAGAGAGAGACACCGTAAGATGCGTAGTCATCGTTAATATATGCACCCGCGAAAATAAAAACGGGTGACAGCACGCACAGACCGACGCTTGTAATGATTGAAACGCGGTACGTCAGCGCGAAATGGGCCTGACTGCGTTGAAGTGACATCTTGAGCGCATAGGGCAACTGAAATCCCTTCTCCATATACTTAAAACGATCAAGCTTCATCCCGCTGTGAATAAACATGCCGACTGCAAAGGCAATCAGTACAAACATCCCGATGAGCCCCAGCAGGCTGCCCGTTTCCATCGACCCTGTCATGGACTTGATATTGTTGTGTTCAAAAAATGTATCAAGGAATATCAGGAAGGCCACCCCGGATGCGCAGAGAAAAACACCAAGTCCTGTCCACAGACCCACACTGCGTTTGACAGCAGCATAATCATAAGCCTCTTCCTCCGTCAGCACAGGTGCTGCTTCCTCAATCCCGGCTGGTTGAATACCAAGCTCAGCTGTTAACTCCTCGATATTGCCAAATTCCGAAATCACAATACCAATCGCCTCATTCTCCGATTTACCCGCCCGCTTCAGTTCCAAGTATTTATCTTCCATCCCCGAGAGAAGCTCCTGTTTCAAATGCTCCACCTCGGAGGTCTTCGGCAGACCAGCAAACATGTTTTCCAGATACACCATAATCGTCTCCATGCTCTGTCACCACTCCCTGATAAATAGATTCACAACCTCCTGCGTAACCTTCCATTCCTCGCATTTTTCCTTGTAATAATCGAGGCCGAGCGGCGTGATCCGGTAATACGTACGCCGCTTCCCAAGACTCTCATCCTGGTAGAATGATTCAATATACCCGTTCTTCTCCAATCGGGTGAAGGCAGAGTATAGTGTCGTCTCTTTCATCACATACTTCTCATCTGTCAGCTGCCTGATGTTTTTGGAAATCTCGTACCCATACGACTCCCCTTCCAGCAGCATATAGAGAATTAGCGTATCGTTGTAGCCGCGTATAACGTCACTGCTGATCACAAAAGGTAATCCTCCTCCGTTACTTCATCTGTCGTAGTAGATGAAGTATATCACAATTTACTACGACAGGTGAAGTAGTTAGACCTAAAATAGGCAAAAAAATCCGTACCTGGAATAGGCACGGATGATATATACGTTTATTTGAGTTGAAATCCACCGTTTTATTGAATAGCAGAGAGCACATCCAGCAGCATGGATTTGAACTTCGGACGGTCAATGGCCTCACAGACGCGTACATTCGGCTCTTTGCCAAAACGTCCGTTGATATCTACAACGCTATATCCACGTGTTAACTCTCCTGCTGCTTCTACATCCACATAATACTGACCGGATTGGGTCATGAGCGACTCATCTGCGGCAACAGCCATCAGCAACGTATCCGGGTGAGTGGTGCCATCCAGTTTATGTACCGATTTGTTAAACTGCATAACCACTTTGTTGATGGCTGTGAAGAAATCGGCACCAGATGTACCCAGTGCTGCAATTTCAGCGTGATCGTCATCATCCATAACAGAATACTGCGTACACATCTCCCAGCCAACCATGGTGATCGGAATGCCCGCGTGCAATACAATTTTGGCTGCTTCCGGATCTACATAGAAGTTATACTCCGCGGCTGGTGTGATATTACCCAGTGCATTATTCGTTCCACCCATGATGTATAGGTGGGCAATCTCCGGAATAATGGTTGGGTCCTTCTGGATTGCCATCGCAATGTTGGTCAGGGGTGCAATGGCCAGAAGCGAGATTTCGCCCGGATGTGCATGTACCTTTTCAATGATAAAATCAACCGCATGCCCTGCCTCTGGACGCTGGTCTGCCTTCGGGAAATGGGCTCCGCCCATGCCGTCATCGCCATGTACGTCTTCCACCGTGCGGTGCTGGGCCTTGCCATAGGCCATCAATGGGCGTTCGCACCCTTTGTACACAGGCACCTTGCCGCCATGTCCTGCAACCTGTACCGTGTACAGGGCATTTTCAACCTCCTGGTCAAACTGTACGTTCCCGCCTGTAATTGTAATGCCCTCCACCTGGAAATGGTGCAGTGCCGTCAGAATCGCAATCGTATCGTCTCCTGCTGTATCTGTATCGATGATGACTTTTCTCATGATGCCGCGCTCCTTCTTGGTTGGATATCATTTAGAACGAACATATAACACTACACTCAGCACTCCGCTTACAGAACAATCTTACGATCGCTGTTATCCTCAGATTTTCTATATACCTTCTCTCAAAGGTAAAAATCCGATGATAAAGGCGAACGCTCCGCTTCTCCAGATTTTTTCTGTCCTCTTCGTTAATGTGTAATTATGATATTCAATCTAAATTATCGTTTATCGCTAGGGTTTATTTTACATCAAAAACGTACCGATGACGATGGAAACACCGATGATAATCGAACGCAGCAGCTGAGCTACCGCCATATTGCCTCGTGCGATTTCGTCACATACCCGCATCTTGGGGGTAAGGAAGTCAAATATAATATAGACCAGACACAAAATAATGATTCCCAGCGCCGACCAGAGCAGCATATCCAGCCACGAATGCGTAGAAAAGGACACCATGCCCACAATGATACACAGGCCCAGCAATTTGCTGCCCATATACATACCTGCCGCCTCGTTGCCCTTCGCGATTTCCTCGCTATCGTTATACCGGGTCAATTGGCTAAAAGCGAAATACCCGCATACCAATACAACCAGCAAAATGCCTATACCTACCGCTACATTCAGCAGGTTCAATCCCAAATTGTCCATTCCTTCTCCTCCTCATCATCCATCCGTTCATTGACCACAGCCGCACAATAATAGGCCATATCTCCGGTTACCTTCTCCCCGATCCGGGGCAGCACACCGGCAAAACGTCCACCGATGACAAAGACCCCTGTAAGCAAATAACCGCTGTATTCGCCATCCTCTGTCTGAATCACGGCCTGTTCCATCGGTACCAGCTGCTGATATATTTTAGGCTGATTATTATAGTAGGCTGCGATTTCCTCATCTTCTTCCAGTTCGTCTGTGGTGTTGGAGTTCATCGTGGCGTGCAGCTGATAAGAATTAGCAGCATGGCGCCCATGATGATCCGATCCCTCACCCAGCAGCGAGGTGCCTCGACCTTCACGGCCCCAATAGCTTTTGGCCACATAAGGCATTGCGCTCCATTCGAATGGCCCGGCTTCAAAATAAGTCGGCAGCAGATACCGGGAGATTGCAGACAACTCTGCATCGTTAAACAGCCGAAACCCGCAATACTCCGGGGTTTGTTCATTGCGTTCATAGAGTGACCAGATCGCCGCCATGAAGCCCTTGCTCTGCATCAGCACATGCTGTGCAGGATTCATCAGGCCCAGGCGGCCATTCTGAACCAATTCAAGCAGCGCTGCGCCGATGTCCACGCCGGTCGTTTCATCTCGATCATCGATTAGATATTCCAGGGGATAGAGCCGGTACAGAAGGTTGATCTCGCGTCCTTGATGGTAGAGCGCCTCCCCTGGAACAATCTCCAACTCCTCCAGTGGAGCGTAAAACGTTTCATACCCCGCCTCCTGGCACAGCTTCATCAGATACTCGGTATTGGTCCGATCCTCCACATGCTCCCCAAACGAAGTAAAGGTCACCGAGCCCAGCAAACCCTGCTGTGCGTAAGCATCCAGCCAGCGGCGAAAGCATTCCCGGATACATTCATCCATTCCTATGGACGGAGCATGGAGCGATGTTTTTTCAGCCATCCCCACCAAAAACCCTTCCAATGCAGCTGCTTCAGGTATGCCGGTTGGGGTATCCGTATTATTCTCAATACATTTAGGCCCGGCTTCTCCGATAATCCAGTCCTGCCGAGTGATCCCGCCTGTCACCATCTCCATACGCGCAGTCGGAATCAGCCCGGGATGAATGCCCAACTGCTGCTCCAGAAATGAGTCGGGCATGTATTGCTGAATAAAACGCATCACCTTGCAATAGATCCCGTCTACAGCCTCAACTGCCGTACGCAATTCCTGCATCTCCTCAGGGGAATAGACCGTCAACGCAGGCACACAATATTGCTTGCCATACATCCGATGGTAGGGAACCTGCTGCCCTGCTTCGCCCCTGAACACTTCTTCATGACTGAACGGCAGCTGGTATATATGCCTCATCAGGTTCTAACCTCCTGAACTGCGGAAGAAGCTGCCAAAGCCGCTCGATTTTGAACTGGATTTGCTGTAGGAGCTGCTGTCCTTATTGCTCCGATAGGACGACCCGCCACCGTAGTAATAGTGCCCACTGCTGGAGTCATATTCACATCCGGTATCGTATTCCGGGTCACATTCGTCGCTATTGCTGCTGCAACCGGATAATACGGCTGGAACTGCGAGCATTAGCGAGAAGGCAACCAGCTTGGCACGTGATCCGGGTTTGGGTTTGGAATTGTCATCCATTACAGATCCACCTCCTTCATCAAAAACAACACTTTCTTGCGATCCGCATCCAGCACGGAATACACAAATTCATAGGTCGTACCGCCCCGCACCATGTAATGGTCCAGCAGTTGCTCGGCAAGCTCCATCGTGTACGATGAGGATTCTGCCAAGTCCAATTCCTGAAATGCACTCCCATTCCAGAGCATATATTCCGCACTGTACATGGAGGTCATTTTGCACATCGCCAGTGCAGCGTCCGCAATCGCTGTACCGTATTCCGCAGGTTTTTGATTGTCATACTCGGTCACGTAGACTGCATGCTCCCGACGATCCTCGCATTCATTGGATAGATGCACCCATAGCTTATTTTTCATCAGGGTCGCATCGACCAGCTTGCGCATGAACAGCTCATCGCGAGTAACCGATACCTGCTCCAGTACCCCCGTCTCCACCTGCCGGTCATCCGACCAGTTCCGATAAGTCAATGAATAATAAATAAAGATAACCTGCCTTTCTGTGAGCTCTAAGAGGAGCCGTTTCAATACACACAAACGTATTAAACGCATGAGAAGGAAAAAAGTTACACTATTCCCGATGACATGTAAAAAAGAACAGGTTATCGATCTCGTTCCCAGAGTATGGGACTCAAGCGTCAACGAATCTCACAAGCCTTATATGGTGATTACATGTGAAATCCAGATTTTAGCGAACCTGAGAGATGTTATTACGGAAAAAAACGGCCTAAAACAACGATAACCTCCACTTTATGAGGGATTAACATCTCTGTGTTTCGTTAGATATTCGATGTGTGGATTTTGAAGCCAATAGGATCTCCTCGGTTCGTTAGAATGTCGGATACTTGAATCCGTTGAATCATGGGGAGTCGTCCCTGAAGCGCAAAAAAACTGTCCCAAAGCCAATACATGACTTATGAGACAGCCTCCTTGCTTGCTCAAGATGCTAGTTCCTATTCTATTTCTATTGCTATTGTTATTGTTTTTGCTATTTCTATTAATGTTCTGTTGCCAATGCCCTTCCAGCTGACACGTATGGCTTATAATTCGGCCCATTGGGCGAGCAGTTCATTGTATTCCGCCGACAATTGCTCTCGCTCGTTCCACATCTGTTCCAAAGCAAACGGATCATTCGCCACCGTTTCGAGCTGTTGATCCAGTTCCCGGAGCCGGGTCTCCAGGTGTGCCATGACCTGCTCCAGCTTCTCCGCAGTACGCTCGCTGTCACGGCTCTTTCCAGTGTTCCCAGCCTGGAAGAAGCAAGGATTGTTCAGCTTGCCTGATCCAGCCGCAGCAGCAGTCCCGTGAGAAGAACCCCCTGCTCCTGCCCCAACGGCAGTACCTCGGGGTGACGTCTCCGCTCCTGCTGTAGCCTGATTTGTCGCGGCTGCGCGGGCTTGCAGATCAAGCTTCTTCTCGCGATAGGCTTCATAATCTCCAAGATAAGCAGTCATCCGCCCATTCTCCAGTTCCCACACACGGGAAGCGAGTCGATTGACGAAGTAGCGGTCATGCGAGATGGCAAGCACCGTGCCTTCGAAATCAACCAGCGACTCTTCGAGTGCTTCCCTTGAAGCAATATCCAGATGGTTGGTCGGTTCATCCAGCAGCAGCACATTCGGCTTGCGCTGCACCAGCAATGCAAGCCTTAGCCGTGTCCATTCACCGCCGGATAACTGTCCTACCGAGCGAAATACATCTGCTCCATAGAATAGATACCGGGCCAAAATGCCGCGTGCTTCTCCTTCTTCCACGCCCGCTTCCAGACGGAAGTACTCCAGCACATTCAGCTTCGGATTGGAAGGCTCCTCCTGCTGGGCCAGATAACCAACATCTACACGTGCACCCCACTCCAGGTTGCCTGCACTTGGCTGTTCCTCTCCAAGCAACAGCTTGAACAACGTTGTTTTGCCTGAACCATTACGTCCAATAAGGGCAATTTTGTCGCCATATTCGAGTAATCCTGATACACCGCGCAGAATCTGGCGTTCTCCATAAGCCTTTTCGACCTGTTCCATAACGGCCACCCGTTTTCCCGTACGGTCTGTAGGATGTACATCGAAGTCGGCGTTACGCCGCTCCAATACCGGGCGTTTCACCTGTTCCATCCGTTCGATTGCTTTACGCATCGAAGCCGCGCGCCGGAAGAACTTTTCATTCCCCCCGACTCGGCCCCATTCTTCCAGTTGGCGGATCGTTTCTTTCATTTTTTTGATCACCTTCTGCTGCTCCTTGAACGCCTCAAATTGCTGCAGCAGTCGTTGTTCCTTCACTTTCATATATTCCGTATAACCACCAGCTGACGTCTGCGCTTCTCCATCTTCCAGCTCCAACGTCCGGGATGCTACACGGTCCAAAAAGTAGCGATCATGTGAGATCAGGATAATCGTACCTGTGTACTCGCGCAAAAATCCTTCCAGCCATTCCACCCGCTCCAGATCAAGGTGGTTGGTCGGCTCATCCAGCAATAACAGATCGGGCCTTACAATTAGCTGTGAAGCCAGCACAACCCGGGTCTGTTCACCACCAGACAACGAACCAAAACGCCATCCGTAATGCTCCTTGGCAATATCCAGACCGCCCGCCACCTGATCGATCCGGGCATCCATCTCATATCCACCCTCACGCTCAAACTGTTCCTGCAATGCCGCGTACCGCTTTAACAGTCGTTCCAATTGGTTCGGATCGGCTACACAGTCTGGATCGGACATCTGCTGCTCCATATCCTTCATTTGACTCCGGCACGCCATAAGCTCTCTGAATCCAAGACTCAGCACATCAAGCACCGTGTAATCGTCCATTCCTTCCGGCACCTGAGCAACGTATCCGATACGTGTATCCTTCTTGATCATCAATTGTCCTTCATCTGGCTGGTTCAATCGTGCCATCAGACGCATTAATGTCGTTTTGCCGCTTCCGTTGCGACCGATCAAGGCGACCTTGTCGCCTTCCATAATTTCAAACGCAATGCCATCCAGCACCAGATGTGCTCCGTGGTATTGGGTCAGTTGTTGTGCACTAATTATCATCATAATAAGGTTCCTCCTATGGATTGGAAGATCCTGACCGCAACACAAAAAGAGCCGCAGGAGGTTAGCTCCGCGGCCCTTCAGAATTCAAGCAAAATTGCTTATCGTCCGAATGAGGTCAAGGCAGGCATCTTCTCGCAAATGTTAACTTCCGTATATTCAAAATTGGACAGACTTCTCCCGTTGGTCAGAAAAGTATGAACAATGCCAGCCATAGCAATCGGCAGCTGGCTAATACGGTTGTTAAACATCTCGTGATTCACCTGTCTTCACCTCCCTTGTCATAATTAATGTCAATATATCACAGACGAATGTATTCCTGCAACCATCCCGTCCGCCCAATTCACTCTAACTGTACCGCAGCTTAACCCTGCGATTAATTCCTTCTCCGACGCCGAAACACCACATCCATGATCGCCACCGTAATGAGTGTCAACATCCCCGCTGTACCCAGCGATACGCCAAGCAAGGCATAACCAATGCCGTTCCACCCGCCAATATCGATGCTAATCATGATCACAACGGCTCCGCCGAGCAAGGCCACACATGGCAGTATATATTGGACCCCGGTCATTCGACGTCCCTGCAATCGATAGATCACCCACTCGATCAACAGCAGTCCAACCCAAACAAGGAGTATCCATAGAACTAGCCCTGTCATTGAAACGCCCCCTTCTCCTAAGCTCAGCTCGTTTCTCACGATTCCAAACTGAAGCTGATATCCGTTGACTTGAGATATGAATATGACAGGATTGTATCACATCATAAAGCCCTTCATTCCACAAACATTTGAGTTCGTGAATGAGGGCTTCCTGATTTTTATGTGATGATGAGATTGGCCAATTACTCAGGGTTCCTTGCGCCTGGTCACCAGCAAGCGCAAGCCTCAGTAAAGGCTGACACTTTCAGCCTGGCGCTGTTCATAACGCAATCCTTTGTACAAATCGGCTTTGCCGACCGAATGGAACAGCTCCATTTTATAGCGAATGACGTTTCGGGCCTCAGTAATGCATTCCGGGTAAATCGCGTTAGGGTCCCATAACTCGGTTGTGCTTAAAATTTCGCGAGCTTTTTTGAAATATGCGTGCTTCATATCGCTGGATATATTAATTTTGCAAATGCCCAGCTGAACGGAGTCCGATACCTCCTGATCCGGGTTGGCAGAGCCACCGTGAAGAACGAGAGGAATATCGACCAATTGGCTGATTTCTTTCAGAATATCCATTTGCAGCTCCGGTTTGATATGCTTTGGATATATGCCATGGGCTGTACCGATAGCCACCGCGAGTGTATCGATCCCCGTACGGGCTACAAAATCCTGCGCCTGCGCCGGGTCTGTGTAAGTGACCACCGATACGCCGCCTTCAATCGAGTTGCCGGTCTGACCGATCGTGCCCAATTCCCCTTCAACCGATACGGAAGCAGCGTGCGCAATCTCCACCGCCTGTTTGGTCAACGCCACATTTTCTTCATAAGGGAGCAGAGAGCCGTCAATCATGACAGATGTAAATCCACACTTGATCGCCCGGATGATATCAGCAATGGAGCCACCATGATCGAGATGGATCACCAGCGGAACATGGCTGGCCAGTGCACGCTGTCTGGCATACGCCAAAAATTCATCCGTCAAAAATTCAAGCTCGGTGGGGTGAATGGCGATAATTGCCGGGGAATTGGAATGCTCCGCCTCCTCAATGACCGCCCTTAAAAAGGTGCTGTCCGCTACGTTAAACGCGCCTACTGCAAATTTGTGTTCTTTGGCTGCTTTAAGCAATTCCTTCATCGTAATCAACATAAGCTCACATCTCCCTTGGATGGTATTCAAATTAAAATTCGTCATGAAACATGACCAGCGTGTGCTCGCGCCCGACCCATCTTCAACAAACCTTACTCCACCTTGAACACAATGTCGTCGAAGCTTACGCTTTCGTCTTCGGTATCGTCGAATTCTTCATCCATCGCTGTAACCGGCTTCTTTAACAGCGATAAGGTTACGCCACAGATGCTGGTTCCAATGAGCAGCGACAACATAAACAGCCACGGATGCGTGAAAAGAGGGACAACAAACAGCCCGCCATGCGGTACCGGAGCTTCAACACCCCAGATCATAATCAGACCGCCCGCTATCGCTGAGCCGATGACACAGGAAGTCACCACCCGAATCAGATCTCTTGCGGCAATCGGAATGACGCCCTCCGTCACCATACAGATGCCCATGGGAAATGCTGCCTTTAATGATTCCTTTTCTGCCGCCGTATATTTGTTTCTCGTCAGGAAATACGACAGGGTAATGCCGAGTGGTGGAATGATTGAGCCGACAAACTTGACCGCCTCCGGCCCGTAGATGCCCTGGACCAACATGCCATCCGCAAACAGCGACATCGTTTTATTGACAGGTCCTCCAAAATCAAAGGTCGCCATCAGGCCAAGAATGGCCCCCAATACAAATTTGGAACCGCCCTGCATCGATTCAAGCACATGGGTAAGGCTGTCCTGCAGCCAGACAATCGGCTGACCGATGACGAGGAAGATACCCAAACCGGATATGAGTGTAGCCAGAAACGGAATCACAAGCACAGGCATTAATCCCTGCATGGACTTGGGCAGCTTCACATATTTTCGGATGGCAACCACGACGTAACCCACCAGAAAACCTCCCAGCATGCCACCAATAAACCCCGCCTGAATCTGACTGCATATAAAACCAACAATCAATCCCGGAGCAATGCCTGGGCGGTCAGAGATCGAATACGCAATCGCTGCGCAGATTAAAGGTACAACCAGCCCCATGCCCCAACCGCCGATCTGGTTGATCATATACGGAATCGTTCCTTCCGCCTTGCCCACATCCGCCCCGCCCAACACCTGACCCAGCGCAATACACAGACCTGATGCAACGATCAGAGGAATCATATAGGAAATGCCTGTTAACAGATGGCCCTTGATGACTGAACCTGCGTGATTGGATTTTGCGCTCATCGTCCTGCCTCCCTTTTATGAGGATATGCCTAAAGTCTGCTCCACCTTTTCAATAAATTTAATCGGGGCTTTAATGACCGTTTCCGTTTTCACTCGAATGATTCGTTTGCCTTTGAACCGTTCTTCTCCACCAATCTTGATATCTGCGGCCACTATAATCACATCAGCATCTCGAATTTCTTCCCGGCTAAGCTCGTTTTCTGTGCCAATGGTTCCCTGAGTCTCCACTTTAATCTCATGTCCGCGGGCCTTTGCACCTTTGATCAATTTTTCCTTGGCAATATAGGTGTGGGCAATACCTGCAGTGCAAGCGGCTACAGCTACAATGTTCATCCGTATCCCTCCAAATATGATGTCGTGCGTTCCTTTTTAATCAACATCGTAATACCCTCTGTTCTACGACACACTCTCCCTGCGCGCAAACAGATCCATAATCATGGCCGGATCAGGCTCGTGCAGCAAACGCTCCAACACCTCCTCATCGGCAAGCATCTCTGCAACCTGGACCAGCAGCTTCATGTGGGTTGTATTTCGATCCACCAGCCGTACGGCAAACATAATAATGACATGCACCGGTTTGCCATCCAGCGTTTCCCATTCAAGCGCATGTGCTGTCCGCCCGATGGCAAGCGAGGTTTTGAGTACAGCGGCTGATTTGCCGTGAGGAATAGCGACATGATTCTCCAGACCCGTCTGGCCTTCTTCCTCCCTTAAATACACATCCTTGATAAAAGCCTCCTTGGAGGACAAGGCGCCGTCCTTTTCCAGCAAATCTGCCAGCTCCTCAATGGCTTCATCCTTGGTTCGTGCCTGGAGATCCAGCTTGATCAACCGTTCATTGATAATTTTGGTGATATCCATACGTCTCCTCCTTCTGGGTATGCCCGGACTTGCCGGACTGACGGGATTGTAAAATCTCTGCAAGCTCCAGAGGTGTGTTCACCCTCATAATCTGGTCATATATCCACTTGCACTTGAACAAGCTGTTTATCTCCATCAACAATTCAATGAATGGTCCGTCGTTAGAGAAAGCGATTACAATTTCAAGTTTGCCTTTTCCCGCTTCGCCCTTCGTTACATTAAAACCGACGACCGGATTGGCGGTCAGCTCACTGCGCAGCAGGAAAATGGACAAATGCTTGTTCAGCCTGGCCTCGGCAAACATTCGGTTATGCAGGTTACCGTCCGCACCTGCGGCTGTGAGTACGGATGCAAACAGCTTCCTACGGGATGTTATCTCTTCTGCCGCCTGCTCTTTTGTATTTGTTTCCATATGGAAACAAGAGGGCTGGAAGTACGCTTCGAGCAGTGAAAACGACGGCATCTTGTTGGGATCGGGAATGACCCTTTCCTCATCAAGCTTGGCCTTGATTTGACTGACATCGGTGTCATTCAGGAGTGCTGACACATACACAATCGGCAGATTCTGATGCTCCAGTTTCACGGTCGATATGATCAGATCGATATCTGCCCAATCCTCCATTTGCTTGAACCAGCTTGCTGAAATGACGTCCACGACCTCCCATTCAGGGAATGAACGATTGATCCGGCTTTTCAGCAAATGGGAGGTGCCTATTCCCGTAGAGCAGACCAGAACGACTTTTTTCTTTTTACTGTTTTTCTCAATGGACGCCTGAAAATAAAGGACCAGGTAACTGATCTCATCATCACTGAACGAGTTTAAACCGGAGGCCTCAGCAATGGGCAGCATTCCCAGGCTAACCAAGGTAAAAATCTCGGCATACTCCCTGCGAATATCCTCCAGCAGAGGATTATGAATGGCGATGTTGTATTTGAGACGGTTCAGCATCGGTTTGAAATGAATGATCAGTCCCTTATACAACTGCTCGTCTGTTGTGAGGTCACGATGAATCATTACGGACACAGTCTGAATCAATTCCCGGACCATCGCTTGGGACTGTGCACACGCCTTGTCCATCAGACCCGACAGCTCCAGGTTCAGGGAAGGCAAGCTCATGCCTGAAGAGATCAGATACTGATAGATAAAATAAATTTCTTCTCCCGGCAGCTCCAGCTCGCATTGCTCACTGATCCTTGCGGCCATATTTTTGGCAATGGCATACACACTGGGATCGGTTACCGGATGCTCAGAAACACCGTCGGCCAGGCGAAGGGCTTTGCCATTCTTCAATCTGCGGATGCAAATCAGCAGGTGAGTCAGCAGGTTGATGTAATATGGATCACCAATGGTGTACCCTAATTGCTGCTCGGTTTCTTCCAGAATGCACCGTATACCTTCTACCGGATCGGAGCCAAAATGCCTGACCAGCTCTCCTAGCGTATTGCCATCGATCCGGGCTTCATGCTCCTGTGCATGCTCCTCTTCCTGCTTCTGGTCCTCATTGACAAGCTCGTGAATCAGAGAGGCCATCGCTTTGCGGATATCGATCTCTGATCCGATAAGACGGGTCCCAAGCTGACTTTTCTCCAGCCGCAGTTGAAAAGGTGCAATTCGTTCTTCAATCGCCTTGAGATCATTCACAATCGATGCCTTACCAATAAAATATTGCTCCGACAGCTTGTTGATGGAGGTTTCCTCAGGAGAATCGTATAGCAGATTCGTCAATATTTTGATTCTTCTGGCCTCGACTGAAAGGCTGGGCACCATCTTTTTTCCAGGCATCAACTGCGTGCTTCTCAGCTCCATCGTCTGCTCCTGCGTTAATGCAAGTGCAATCCCCGTTCCCGGCTTTCGTTCAAGGTGAATCCCCCGACGATTCAAGCTGTGCTCCAACGCATTCAGTTCCCTGTAAATCGTTTTTTCAGACCAGTTCATCTGACTGGCCATTTCTTTGACCGGAACGAAATCCCGACGCTCCAACAGAAAATGCAGAATCTGATATTCTCTCGCAGATAGCGCTTTCATTAGGAAATCACTCCTTCCTTACGCCCAAAGCATAACACCCGGCCTTTTTTTGATAAATACTAAAATATGTCCATTTCATTCGGGTCAAATTAATACAGCTCCTGTTCAGCGCTATCGGAACACCTATTGATTTCGGCACAACAAAAAGGCTCCTGATCGGGTGCCCTGCCCAATTAGAAGCCTTTTTAGAAGCCTTTTTGTCTCCGTTTTCTATTCACCACTGGCTGCTCATCCTGCACCTGTCCTTCTGGCCCTGTTGCCTCGTTGCTATTGTTGCTCCAATAGAACCCGACGTCGCTAGAGCCTGCATCTGCAAGTTTCACTTCAACCAGTTGGCAAAGAACTCCCGATATCCTTCTTTCATGATCGTGCGCGAAAAAGCACCAAAGGCATACTCCCGGTTGTCTTCCGACACACTGCGCGGCGCAGCAGCAGCCATGTTCACCAGTTCAAACCAGTTATCCTCGTTGCCTGCAAAGGCATGCGTTGATCGAATGTGACCATAGCAGGCATGCTCCGGTTTCACCACCATTTTGCCCATCGCCATCGCTTCGGTCAGCGGCATTGCAAACGTATCAAAGGCAGAACAGCTCCAATACACCTTGGACGAGTTCATCAGGGTAAATACTTCATCCTGTGTCAGCGCGAATTGCAATTTTACATTGTCCGGAATGTTGTATTTCTTCATGCTTTCCTCATAGCGGCGACCGCCGAATACCATGTATACTTCCTTGTCCGGGTTCTGCCGGGCGTATTCCAGCACCAGATCCGGGCGACGATTCGCTTCATCCCGACCGATCCAGAGCACGCGATTATGCACAACCTGACTCGGGTCGTAGTGGCGGTTTGCGAGCTCTTCGCTGAAGCCAATCGGGATGACGTTCACGTCATGTACACCAAAATTGCGGCCCAGTTCCGTTTTCAAAAACTCTGTCTGCACAATTGCTTTATCCACCATCGTATAAAATGGCTTCATCATCTCGTACCCCGTCAGCGCCGGGTCGGGAAAGCTGTGCGGGAACAACACACTCTTCGGTAAAAACATCTTCAGGAACGTAAACCCGGATACGGTGTAGATGACATGCTCTATATTTTGGCTATATATCTGGTCCAGTACAATATCATAGTTCACCAGGTCGCCCTTCTCATGCTCATAACCCGGCAACCAGTCATACCCGCTGACATGGCGCTCAGGCGAGATGAACACAATCTCCACGCCCAGCTCCAGCCCGATCTGCTTCAGACGATCTGCAAATACGCGCGGGCCCTGGGCCTCCGTGAATTGAATTTTACGCATTACGAGTCCTACTTTACGCATGTTCTGCACCCCTCATTTCTATTCCCTACAACACTGCTTCATGCACTGTTCCAGCGTCTTTGCCGTCTCGTGCCGCTGGTTCCGCAGCTGTTCCTCCGGCCATACACAGTCTACACTTCTCAGATCTCCATCAATCAGACGCAGCATCCAGAGCGAGAATACAATGGCATATGCACAGTACCACCTTTTAAAAGAAACCCGGTCAACCTGAACGCTATGCCGCTCCAGCCCGTCCAGATAAACATCGATCATCCGCTCCCGCAGCTCAGACGTAACGGTTCTCGGGAACAGTGGATGTGATAGATCCACCAGATGATACACGTCCCAGAGAGCCGTATTCAGATGCGCATGCTCCCAATCGATAATTACCAGCCTGCCATTCACATTCGCCATGTTGCCGGGATGGAGATCTCCGTGACACAAAACACGAGGTAACTCCTCCTCTGCCGTATGGATTAGCGCGGCGATGTTGTGCCAATCCGATGGTGACAGCGTGATCTCCAGCTTGGACAACAAATCAGCAGTGGATTCCTTCTGCTCAAGCAGATCATCCAGCATGTCTCGGATTGGCGGTTTCTGACCCACCCGGGGCAGTTCACCCCAATCTGTAACAGATAACGTGTGCCACTCCGCCATATGTACAGCAGCAGCCAGCATCGTCTCTTCCCGCGAATCATGCACCAGTTCACCCAGATCCTCATAGATGATCCAGCTCTGTTCCGCGTCAATTTCGCAGTCTGATGCAGCAATTAATTCTGGATATATGGGCGGCAGTACAGACAGCACATGCCTGGACATCCATTGTTCACGTCCATATTGTGCGGGATTGGTCAGTGGTTTGAAAATATAACTTTCCCCGGTATGAACAGTGAAACGCTCCACATATTTACCATTCATTCCTTTGTAGAGCCGTTCCCTGCTTGTTATATATTGTTCATTCAACGTCCCTGCGGGAGTCACCCAGCGATGCGCCTGCACGTCTTCATTCACGCCATTCACCTTCCATTTCGTTCCCCAGGCTTGGAGCTGGTTCTATTCATGCTTGCCTTTGCAGACCTACATCTGCCCATGCTCCGCGCCCGTCTATCCGTTATTATTTCTATCCATCATACGTTGCCGTTCACAAGCCTGCAAGCTTTGAGCGACAGCACTTTTCGTAGCATTAAATAAGAGATTTCAAAATGGCAGTTGCAATTTAGTTAGTAATCACTTACTATAAAATCATGAAGAACAAACCTCATGTAGACAGCAAAAAGAAAGACATCCTACAAGCGGCGATGCGCTTGTTTGCAACCAAAGGCGTTGACGGCATTTCCGTCAAAGAGATCGGTGACGCCGCCGGAGTAACGGATGCGGCGATCTACAAACATTTTAAAAACAAAGATGCTGTTGCCCTTGAGGCCTTCACCCAATATTGCGCGGACTATACCGCCTTGATTGACGGGTATGTTCGCCAGGAAGGTCCGGTGCTGGAACGCTTCCGGCAACTGATTACCGAAGTTCTCCACCTGCATGATGAAGATCCCTACGGACTGCTGCTGATTTCACAAAATCATGAGATTTTCATTGAAGCTGGAAGCAGCGAGGATTACCGTCAGCCGCTTGATGCGTTGATTGATCTTATCGATCAGGGGATTATGCGAGGTGAACTACCAGATCAGGATTCACGGCTCACAGCCGTTCTGGTCATTGGTGCAATTACGCGTCTGGCCGTATCCAGTATGCAAGGTGAACTGCCAGAGCTGCTTGTTCCATACACTGGAGAGACCGTTCACCGACTCGCATCGATGTTGGGACAGGGGGCAACTAATATGGGGCAGAAGCGGGCCGAATAGCTTTGCGAAGGTTGTTCCGGTCTGTCAGGGATCAAGAGATGCATCTAATCGCCCAGTGCTCCAGTGTAAAATCATTCGTTTAAAATAGAAGCTCCGGCTTCAACTAACGTTCAGGAGGTTCCTGAACGATGGCCAGGTCATTCGTGACCTTTTCTTTTTGCACATGAGGTTAGTGTTCATTAACTAAAATAGTCAGGACGTGTCATCATGATGAAGAAAATATTAATTATTCAAGGCAACCCCGTCTCCCCCAGTTACAATGGCGCAATCGCCGAAGCCTATCGTAAAGGTGCTGTGCAGGCAGGTGCCGAGGTTCGCATGATCACCCTCAATGAGTTGGAATTTAACATGAATTTAGCCGGTGGATACCGAAATAAACTTCCCCTCGAACCCGACTTGCTGGAAGCCCAAGAGGCGATTAAATGGGCAGAGCATCTCGTATGGGTGTTTCCGATTTGGTGGGGAGGACCACCAGCTTTGTTCAAAGGATTCATCGACCGCATCTTCATGCCAGGCTATGCCTTCAAGTATCACAAAGGTAAACTTTTCCCGGATCAACTGCTCAAAGGTCGCACCGCACGCATGATCACCACCATGGATGGTCCGAACTGGTACTACAAATGGTTCCAGGGTGAACCTGCACACAAAATGATGAAGATCTCCACCTTTGCTCTAACAGGCATCAAACCTGTGCGTATAACACCTGTAGATCTGGTCGGCAAACAGTCCGAGGAACAGAGAAAGAAATGGCTGGAGAAGATTGAGCAGCTTGGGCGGAAGATGGGGTAAAAGATTTCTGCAAGAAATCCTCATCGGAAGTATAGGCTTCTCTCCAGATGTTCACCTTATAAGTTAAATCAAAAATCTGGGGATAAGCGTAATTCAAAGGTAGTCCTGTAATCCGAGTGGCGTAAGTGCAATTTTAGTTTAACTTATATCAGAAAGCAGGAAATGTGCCTATTCCCAGGTACAAAAAAGGGTTGTCCCCTACGTCTTGTTCAAGGCGTAGGGGACAACCCTTTTAGCATTCATTTTCATTATGGTCTAACGAATCTTACACACGTTAATAGCTCCATTTCCTACAAGTCTGCGGTTTAACGAATCGTAGAAACGTTATTATCCCAATCTGTATGTGCTTTCGCAGGTTTTGGCAGGTTTGCATCGGAATAACTTCACTGAAGTTCGTTACATTTTGCATTCCGCGCTAAATCGCCATTTAACGCTCACTAGGTTCGTTAGCGACTTCCACTTAGAGAGAAAAAGCCGCACGGCAGGTCAGCGTAATACGCCAATCCCCCGCCTCTAGAAAGTCGACTTCGCATCAGTAATGCAATGGAGCAACCATGGTAAGCAACCCCAATGAACAGCCATCTACAACAATACAAATAATGCATTACCCAAACGAAATACGACCCGACGGATGCTCAGGCAAAATAGCTGTAACCAACTGCTGCACAGCCGGATGATCCGACTGCAGCACCGAATCACCTGCATCTCCGCTATAAACCAGCTTGCCCTGATCCATTACGGCAATGCGATCACAGATCGTCATGGCGGCCCGAATATCATGCGTGATAAAGAGGTACGACAACCCATACGATGCTCTGAGCTCTGCCAGCAAAGATAGAATTTGTGTCTGGTGCACCATATCCAGGCTGCTGATTGATTCGTCCAGTACGATTAACTTCGGCTTGAGCGCGATAGCTCGTGCGATGTTGACTCGCTGTAATTGCCCACCGCTGAACTGGTGCGGAAGCTTAATCCCATCCTCAGGTGTAAGTCCAACCTGCTCAAGCAGTTGTCCAACCACACGCAGTTGTTCTTTTGCCGACAATTGCTCGTAATTATCCAGCGGCTCACCGATGATCTGCGCGGCAGTCATAAGCGGATTCACAGCCGAATAACAGTCCTGGAACACGACTTGCAGATCACGTCGTAATCCCTTAAGTACGGGTTTGCTGGCCCGGTATATATCCTGACCTTGAAATAAAACCTGACCCTTGCTGGGCTTTTCCAAACCAAGAATGATTTTGCCCAAGGTGCTTTTACCTGCCCCACTTGTACCCAGCAGCCCCAGACAAACACCCTTTTCAATCGTAAGCGAAATGTCTGACAGCACAGGAGGACGCGCTCCCGAACGATCCATCCAGTTGCGTTTGCCATAGCTATGGCTTACTTCACGTACCTGAAGCATCAGGTCATCCTCCTCTCTCGTACTTGGCAGAATCAATCTCCGAAGAAGCCGAAATTACACATTACCCTGTCCATTCCAACCTACGCCTACCACTCAAAATACAATTCATACCCGCTCCATATAAACACTCACTGAACAATTCAATTCATTTGTGATTCGCTATCGTCCTAAAGGCAAACTGGGCCTGGCATTTAACAACATCCGTGTATACTCATGCTGCGGGTCATCGAACAGTTGGTACACATCCGCCTGCTCCACAATTCGACCCTTCTGGATAACCGCGACTTCATCCGCCATTTGCGAGATCACACCCAGATCGTGAGAGATGAGCAAAATGGATGTGCCGTATTCCGTACGTAGCCGATCCAATTCCTGAAGCACCTTCAACTGATTCACGACATCCAGTGCCGTCGTTGGTTCGTCAGCAATTACCAAGGCGGGTCGCAGGCACATCGATATGGCAATCATCACCCGCTGTAACATACCACCACTCAGTTGGAAGGGATATCGCTTCATCAGCTTGGCTGGCTCGGGCAGGTTCATGTCTGCCAAGGCAGTAATAGCCTGCTCTCGGGCCGCTGCTTTCGACATCCCCGTGTGCGTACGCAAGGTTTCAATGAATTGAGATCCGATCGTATATACGGGTGTAAAAGCATTCATCGGATTCTGCATAATAAATCCGATATCCTTGCCCCGGATGCGCCGCATCTCCTCACCTGACAACGAGCCAAGCTCCCGTCCATTTAGACGGATGCTGCCCGACACTTCCATCCTGCGCGGATCAAGCAGATGGAGCAGCGCGTTACACGTAACGGTCTTACCGCTACCACTCTCGCCGACCAGACCGAGGACACGGCCTTTTTCCAATTCGAAATCAAGGGGCTCCAGTAACGGGACTAAACCCTCCGCTGTTCTAAGATTCACTTGCAGACCACGAACTTCGAGCACCTTCGCTGCATCATCCATCGTTACGTTCACCCCTTATATGCCTTCGGTTCCGAACCAACTACCTTTTTGCAATGCCATAACGCTCGGATAACGCTTCTCCCAAGATGTTGAACGTAATGACGACCAGCAGAATCAATGCACCCGGGTAGATCATCAACTCCGGATGACTGCGAATATAACCTGTTCCTTCATGAATCATGGCGCCCCATTCTGCATTCGGGGGTTGAATACCGAGTCCCAGGAAGGACAGTGCAGATATATCCATAATCGCCCAACCCATCTCCAGCGTACCCATCACAACGATCGGACGCTGCACGTTGGGGATGATATGTCTGCGGATAATTGTCCACGAAGAGGAACCGCTAATTCGCGCCGCTGCGATGAAGTTCCGCTCCTTCAGACTAACGACCATATTCCGGCAGATGCGTGCATAATACACCCACTGCACCATCATGAGGGCTAGAAGCACCTGCATTAGACCTGGACCAAAGATCCCCACAATGCCCAGAACCAGCACCAGATTCGGAAACGCCATAATGCCTTCACACAAGCGCATCAGCAGACTGTCCACCCAGCCACCAAGGTAACCGGAGATTGAGCCTACAATGACACCTATAAGCAAAGAAGACAGAAAGATCAGGGTCGCAAAACCGAGCGATACCCGCGCTCCATACATCAGCCTGGTGAGATTGTCGCGTCCCAGATGATCTGTTCCCAGCCAATGCTCAAGCGATGGACTCGCCAGCTTCTGTAACAGATTCACCTTCACAGGGTCATGAGGAGCAATCCATGGGGCTAATAACGCCATCACGAAAAAAAGCAATATGATCACCGAGCATATCTGGATGGCTCTCTGTCCTTTAAATACCGCACGCCATTTATTTATCAATGTTCGGCCCGTCCTTTCGCTGAAATCCGTGGGTCCATCACAAACTGCACCAGATCAACGAGCAGATTGCAACCGATGAACAGGCATGCTGCCAGAAAGACATAACATTGTATTACGGGGATATCCCGGTTAAATATCGCATCGACAAAATAACGCCCAAACCCCGGCCAGGAAAATACCTGCTCCACAATAATGGTGCCCGTGAGCAGCTTGCCCATACTCATCCCCATCCCCGTAATGAGGGGCGATATGGCGATTTTCAGGACATGTTTCAGCATGATGACTCGTTCGCGAATCCCGCGTGTTCTCGCGTACTGTACATAGGTCTCCTGCAATTGCTCCAGTACACTGGAACGCAACAATCGGGTGTAGATCGCAATAAGAATCAAGGAGAGTGTAATCGTAGGCAGAACCAGATTCTCCCACGATCCACGCCCCTCCACAGGCAGCCAGTCCAATTTCACCGAGAAAAAGAAGATCAGCAGATAACCGAGCCAGAATTGCGGAATAGATGCTCCAAAATAGGAAATGGCCCGGCTGACCATGTCAATCCAGCTATTCTTGTACACTGCGGCCAGTATTCCCAAAGGGATGCTCACCAGAGCCGATAACAACATACTCCAGAAGGCCAGTTCAGCCGTAGCCGGAAGCCTTAATTTCACTTCATCCCATACGGGTTTGTTGGTGAGATAGGAGGTGCCGAAGTCGAGCTTGGCAATCTTCTGAAGCGTATGCGCATATTGGGTTAACAAGGGCTGATCCAGTCCGAATTCATGCCGCTTTTGCGCAAGCAGCTCCGGTGTTGGATAGATATGAGCTGCTGTCAGATAAGCCTCGGCCGGATCAACTGGTGAGATATGAATAAGCGCAAAGGTAACAAGTGTAGCGATAAAAACGATAGGAATGATCGCGATCATTCGTTTACCAATATAACCGATCACCAAACGTTCCTCCCCTTTATCAAGCTACATGACCTTACCAAGGCCTTACCACTTCCAAAATTAAAGTAATTGCTACTTCTTATTGATTGCCTAATTCAATGCCCACAAACGGATTTTCATCACGGTTCGCCGGGAAAATAAAGTTGGAGATTTTCTTCTGATATACAGCTGTTTTCTTAATATAAGAGATGGGTACGATCGCCGATTGCTCCTGAAGTGTTTTCAGGATAGAGCCATATAACTCCTGGCGTTTCGTCTCGTCTGTAGATGACAGTGCTGCATGCACCTGCTCGTCCAGTTCCTTTTTCATCGGCAGCGCACTCAGGGTCTCGGAAATCCCGAATCCAGGGCTCGCTACAACGTTAATGAAGGAATGTGGATCATACGGAGCACCATAGTTGTACCAGAAATACAGGTCGAAATCATTAGCTTTCAAACGTTTGATCTGTACCGTAAGTTCCAGTCCAGTGAGGTTTACTTTAACCCCCAGCTCGCTCCACTCAGCCTGAATGGTCTCAGCCATCGCTTTCTGAATCGGGTCCGTTTTGTCAAAAATCATCTCGAAATCAAGCTGCTGACCGTCTTTCTCACGAACCGTACCACCAGCCGGTAGCTTCCAGCCCGCTTCATCCAGTAAATCTTTGGATTTCTCCACATCATACGTGATCGGTTCCAGGTTTACATTAGTGTACGGGTAGTTTTTGGATAATACCGTATCGGCTGGTTCTTCCAAACCGGAAGTGACGCCTTCAACCATCGCTTGTTTGTTAAACCCTTGCTGGAGCGCCATCCGTACTCTGACATCGGATAACTTTGGATTGGATGAGTTCAGCAGCAGACTGCG
The DNA here is from genome assembly GCF_013401555.1 of Paenibacillus sp. E222. Classification (NCBI taxonomy): domain Bacteria; kingdom Bacillati; phylum Bacillota; class Bacilli; order Caryophanales; family Paenibacillaceae; genus Paenibacillus; species Paenibacillus sp. E222. Next base: position 1,567,857 of record NZ_CP058552.1, on the reverse strand, counting down.
TGTGCCCACCGGATCAGACAATTGGGTCACATATTCATCGTTGTCACGAAGCTGTTGGAATGCATCCAGACTGATCACACCTTCCCCGTAGATCAGGTCGAGATCGCCTTTTTCAAAAGCAAGGACACGGGTTTCACCGTCAGGAATGATTTTGACCGTAATCTGATCTACCTTTGGTGCTGTTCCCCAATAATTCGGGTTACGTTTGAAAACAGCATATTCGTCCTGCTTGTAATCAGCCAGCATCCACGGGCCTGTTCCAATCGGCTCTTTGATACCTTGGGAAGTATCTCCATCATCCGGGAATCCAGCTTCACCCAGGAAGCGGAAAGGACGAACCACCGACAAGTCCTGAAGAACAGGATAATATGGCTCTGTGAGTGTCAGTCGGAAAGTCTGGTCATCCACAACCTCCGTCTTGTCGAGCACGCCTACAATGCCCAGCCAGCTATGTGTGTCTTTATTTTTCATCACAGCATCAAAATTCTTTTTCACGATCTCAGCATTAAATGGCGTACCATCTGAAAATTTCACACCTTGGCGAAGCTTGAATGTATATACCTTGCCGTCATCGGAGATGGTCCATGATTCTGCCAGCGCAGGTTCCAGTTTTCCGTCCTTCTGGTAACTGATTAGCGGCTCATAGAGCATGGATTGGGCAAATAATTGCGAAGGATTGTACGTGTGCGGATTCATTGTACCGATATCACGTGGCCATGACATCGTAATCGACTTCGTAGACGTTTGATCCGAAGCAGCAGATGAGGATTCATCTCCACTTCCTGTATTGCTGCAGCCCACGATAACGAATAGCAACAAGAGCATCGTTGCCAGCGTGAGGGCCGAAGATTTGCGATGTTGTACAGACATGGATGTAGAACCCCTTTTCTCTATTTCATGATAATGATTATCATATTCATCCATTAAGAATAGGCAGGAGTCCTTCTTTTGTCAACAAAATTCGATATTGTATATGTGGTTTATTAAAACAGCCAAAAAACCCTTCCTGCAGGCGGGAGGACGGGCTTCTTGACCTGATTGAGATTCATATTCAGATATGTCTCCTGACTTGCGTTTAAACTTCTACTTAAATGCACTCATAGAACTGGCAAATCACCTGCTCAGCAGGTTTACCGTCAACTTTGTATCCGTCCCTGCAATGAACATCTCAAAATCTCCCCTTCCACACATCCAGTCAAATGTAAATTCCTTAATGCTCGATATGCATTACAGCTTGCCTTCCTCACGGTCTCCTGCAATGACTTCGTCGGTCTCAATGACGTAGTTCACGATCTCTTCGACAGTGGTATAAGCTACTCCAACGTATGTGTCGGCTGCACCATAATAGATGGCAATCCGTCCGGTCTCTGCATCATGCAATGTGGCGCACGGGAAGACGACATTGTCTACAAACCCTTGCTCCTCGTACCACTTTTCCGGTGTCAGTACAAAGTTGGAGGAACGATATTTTACTTTCGATGGCTCCTCCAGATCCAGAATGACCACACCCATGCTGTAGACAAAACCATTACAAGTCCCGGTTACGCCGTGGTAGAACATCAGCCAGCCTTCGGACGTTTCGATCGGTGCCGGACCGCCGCCAATTTTGACCGACTGCCACCAGCCCTGACCGCCTTTGCTCATGACATGACGGTGCTTGCCCCAGTACACGAGATCCGGACTTTCGCTCAGAAAAATATCCCCGAACGGCGTATGTCCACTGTCGCTTGGTCTGGACAACATCACATAGTTATCATTCATTTTGCGCGGGAACAACACGCCATTACGGTTAAACGGCAGCATCGGGTTTTCGAGACGGACAAACGTTTTGAAATCCTCGGTCTTTGCCAGACCCAGCGCAGCACCGTAGAAATCGGTACACCAGATGATGTAATACGTATCTTCCACTTTCACCAGACGTGGGTCGTATGCATAGTTCGGCATGAAGGGATCGCCCTTCTCATCCACAAAAGTAATACGTTCCTCTTCAATTTTCCACTCCAGACCATCCTCACTCGATCCCATGTGCAGGTGTGGGCGGCCATTGATCGTTTCTGCGCGGAATACTCCGATGAATTTCCCTTCATAAGGAATCACTGCACTGTTGAAAATACGGGCAACTCCTTTGATCGGGTTACGCGGCACAATCGGGTTGGCGGAGTGTCTCCATACTGGACCTTCCGTTCCCTCCGGTTTATCCTCCCAAGGCATATTCGGCAATGCATCTCCAACAATGTGTACGTTTTTCGTACCAACAACTGTCATCGTTTCATTTCTCCCTTCGTTTTTTATTTAACAGAGCCTTGTGCGAAGCCGTTGTAGATGTACTTCTGTAGCAGCAGGAAGATGATCATCGTTGGAATGATGGCGATCATGATGCCGGCGCTGATGACTTCCCACTGTGATCCGAACGGCCCCTTGAATTTGAAAAGAGCCGTGGATATGACCTGCAAGTCTGTCTTGGGCATGTACAGGAATGGTGTGTAAAAATCGTTGTAGATGTTGACACCCTTCACGATAATGACCGTTACAATCGCCGGTTTCAGGAGTGGCAGAATGATTCTCCAATAGATCGTGAAGTAGGAAGCGCCATCCAGCATGGCGGATTCATCCAATGCGTTTGAGATGGAACCCAGAAATTGCAGGAAGATATATACCGCGATGATATCTGTACCGAGGTACATCACAATGGCTGCCCAACGGGTATTGAACAGGTCGAGCGCATTGATGATCTGGAATGTAGCGACTTGCGTCGTCACACTTGGAATGAGGGTAGCGAGCAGAAATGCGGCGACCATGATCTTTTTGCCTTTGAATTTGAACCGATCAAGCACATACGCAATCATGGAACCCGTTAAAGTGGCACCCACGATGGAGATGATCAGGATGATAATCGTATTTTTAAAACCGACCAGCATGTTGCCGTCCACAAAAGCCTTGGTATAGTTTGCAAAGTTCAGCCAGTTGGCTGGTGGGGCAAGCGGACTGCTGGTCGCGTACTCTGCATTGGTTTTGAGTGATGCAAACAGCACCACAACGATGGGTACAAGTGCAATGAACGCTGCGAGAATGAGTGAAGCATATTTAAATATGCTCGCAAGAGTGTATTTGAATGGTTGCACGTTCATTCCTCCCCTTTCATGGTGACACGCTGAACCAGCGTAACAAGAATGACGATAAACAGCAGCACAACAGCCATTGCCGATGCCAAGCCCAGCTTGCCGTATTTGAATGCGAGGTGAACCGTCTGGATGACAAATGTCTCACTACCGTTGGAACCATCGGTCATAATATATGGAATATCGAACGCACTGATTGCGCCGCTAATCGCCAAAATCAGGTTGAGCTGCAGGATGCGCGTAATGCTCGGCAGGATGATATGGCGGAACTGCTGCCAGCGATTGGCCCCGTCAATATCTGACGCTTCATAGACATCTTTTTGGATGGAAGAGATCGCACCCAGGAAGATGATGAAGTTAAAGCCCATGTATCTCCATACCGATGCGCCTGCGAGCGACACGTTAATAATATTCGGATTCCCAAGCCAGAGCTGAGTGTATTGTCCAAGCCCTACGGCCTGCATGAGTGTATCGAGGGTACCATCCGGTTTGAAGAAAAAGAGGAAGATAAATCCGATGGCTACGCCATTCAGCAGATAGGGGAAAAACAATATGCCTTTGAAAAAGTTTTTGCCGCGGATTTTGAAGCTCAGAATTGTTGCAAAGTAGAGGGCCAGACCCATTTGTACGAATGTGGCTACAAAATAATACAAACTGACAATAAACACTTTAAAATATTCAGGGTCACTGAATATCCGCGTGTAGTTTTCAAATCCGACATAGTCAAACCTTTTGCTGTATCCGTTCCAATCGGTGAAGCTGTATTGGAACATGTTAATGACAGGTAAATAAGCAAACGTGAACAGCAGTGCCAGTGGAATGATCGAGAAGGCACAGATGATAAATATGCGTTGCGCTGAGTAGCCCCAGTTCGAAATCTTCAAGTATTTCATGCTCTCCACACCTCCAAGCGGTTCTGCCGCTTTTATATCGAAAGACTCCAGTCCAAATCACAAATGATGTTAAATAATCAACCACCAAAGGTGGCATTTTACATCTGATTTTTCCTGCATCCAGATGCAAAATACCGTACCAAAAGAGAAATTCTCTCCCCTCAGCCAGGGCGTTCTGCCTGGCATCATTTCAGCGGTGGTCGGACACTGGTAGCACCTTTACAGATCGATGTATACCCATAATCTGCTTATTTCGTCAGTTCTGTCCGTGCTTTAACCCATTTGTCATTCAGATCCTTCATAATGTCGTCGTACGATTCGCTGCGATTACCGATGGCAGCTTCGATAATGCGTTTCTTGAAGTCAGGCTGCCAGAGGCCAATCTCGCCTTCGTTGTCGATTTTGTCAACCAGACCTTCCTGTCCTTCTTTGGCAGGAGTCAGTGTGGAGAATGTAACGTCTTTGTATTGATCCAAAATCGGTGGCAATTCCGCATTTTTGTCTGCGCTCATGCCCCCGCCTTGCTCAACCGCGTAATTCGATTTCGCCAGGAACCAGTCAATCCAAGCTTTAGCAGCAGGTTTGTTCTCGCTGTTCACGTTCATGCCGATGTTGTAGTCTGCTGCGAGCGGAACGACCACATCACTTGCATTCGTAGGAAATGGCAAGAATCCGATATTATCTGGTGTATCCGTCAAGCCTTGAATTTGGGTAATTGCCCATGATCCAAGTGCCATCGTTGCAATTTTCCCGTTCGCCAGATCAGCCTTGGAGCTTTCCCAGTCGGTTGTGGTCGGATCTTTCTCAATCAGGCCATTCTTGGCTGCATCATAAAGCACTTTGTATAATTCATAGTGCGGCTTGCCAGCCACAAAGTTTTCATCCGTGTTCGGTTGATCAATGTTTACGTAGTCCACACTGCCTGCAACCGTCGGCAGATCTGCTTCCCATTGTGTCAAAGCCCAACCGGAGGCATAGTTGGTGTACAGTGGAATGGCGGCTGTATTGTCTTTCACCAGTTGGAGTGCAGCCTGAAATTGCTCAGGTGTTTTGGGAACTTCCGCAATGCCAGCATCCTTGAACACCTGCTTGTTATAGATGATGCCGGAGAACGTGATAACGGTTGGAATACCATAGACTTGGCCGTCAACCATACGCTCTTCAATGGCTGTGTACTTATCTTTCAACTCATCGTACGTGCCCAACGGTTCGAAAAAGTCCGGAATGTCCGCAATCGGTACGCTGGTGGGGATCATCAGCACGTCACCATAATCTTTGGTGCTCATACGAATCTTCACTTGTCCCTCATAGTCAGCCAGCGCCTGGAAGTTTACTTTGACATCCGGGTATTCTTTATTGAACTCCACAGCATAGTCTTTAAATACCGTATCAACAATATCTGTACGCTGCGTGAGAACGGTGATCTCGCCCTTGATATCTGCAGGATCTGTACTGATTTCCTCTCCTGCCTGCGAGGATCCACCTCCAGAAGAGCATGCTGCGAGCAGAGAAGTGATGAGCAGCATGGTGAGCAGCACCATCCAACCTTTGTTTTTATTCAATTGATTTGACCCCTTTCTTAAGTTAATTTAAGTTATCGTTAAGGTTACAAAATGAATTTTATTATGGTAACGCTTACCTGTCAATTAAATTATTTATTACTTAACAACAAGTTTTTATCCCCGGACGCGTTGACAATGCTTTTTCCCGACACTAGTATTATAAAATAAAGTTAACGTTAACTTAATTAAACTTTATCCCTGCACTTTGAAGGAGCGCTCACTTATGACTCACATCAATGACATCAAAACTGAAATAAAAGAACACTGGGAAGGTCATATTCTGCCATTCTGGTCTGCCCTCAAAGATCATAACAACGGCGGATTCTATGGTTGGGTTGGCAATGACCTTCAGGTCGATCCACTCGCTCCCAAAGGCGGAATCGCCACGGCACGACAATTATGGTCCTTTGCAGCTGCCTACCGGGTAACCGGAAATGAAATCTGGCGTGATCACGCTGAACATGCTTACCGTTTCCTTGTGGATCATGTGATGGATACGGAATATGGCGGCATGTACTGGATGGTCCACGCCAATGGAGAACCAATGGACACAAGCAAACATGTGTATACGCAATCCTTCGGCGTCTACTCATTGAGTGAGTACTATCGTGCCACCGGGGATGCAGCTGCTTTGGAACTTGCGAAAACGCTTTTTGCTCTGATTGAGGATCGAGGGCTGAATGCCGAACTACCTGCATATAAGGAACAATTTGACCGCCTTTGGAAGGAACAACCCAATGAAATGCTGAGCGAAAATGGTGTGATTGCGGATTACACGATGAATACGCATATTCACGTGTTGGAGGCCTATACCACGCTCTACCGAGTGTGGCCAGATCCGCAGGTGAAGACGGCGCTGGAACGCCTGCTCGGCATCTTATATGAACGAGTGTATGACAAGGACACAAAGTTTCTCGGTGTATTTTTCAACAAGGATTGGCAATCCATCATCGATCTGCGCTCATTCGGGCATGACATTGAGGCCAGCTGGCTGATAGACGAAACGTTAAAAGTGCTGGGCTTGGACCAACACCCGGAGTATTCCGCGATGGTTACGGATATTGCCTATAACATTTCCAATGTGGCAGTACAGGACGATGGCTCCCTGATGAATGAACAAGAGGGCGATCATGTGGATGAGAAGCGAATATGGTGGGTTCAGGCCGAGGCAATGGTCGGATTTTATAATGCTTATGAGCGTACAGGTGACCCTTTGTTTTTGGAGAGAGTAGAACGCTTGTGGACCTATACGAAGGAACATATTGTCGATCACCGAGCTGGCGGGGAATGGTACTGGTCGGTAGACGGGGACGGCACGCCGGATCAAAGCGAAATCGCCGGACCTTGGAAATGCCCGTATCACAACAGCAGGTTTTGTATTGAACTAATGGAGAGGATGGGATAGTGATGATACACCCCAAATACAATGAATTGTTGGAGCAACAGGAGCAGCTGCTTACACGCCAAAATGAAATTGATCCTTCCTTCTACAACGGCGTATATGATCGGTACCGTTATCCGGTAATCACGCGCCATCATGTACCGCTGCACTGGAGATTTGATCTGGACGAAACGACGAATCCCCACTTCATGGAGCGTCTGGGCATTAACGCTACGCTTAATCCGGGCGCCATCTATTTCAATGGCAAATACGTGGTGGTCATCCGTACCGAAGGATTAGACCGTAAATCCTTCTTCGCTCTAGCTGAAAGTGATAACGGCATCGACGGATTTCGCTTCACAGGCAAACCATTAGTGTGGGAAGATATCGATGCTGACGAAACCAACCAGTATGATATGCGATTGGTTCAGCATGAAGATGGCTGGATTTATGGCATCTACTGCTCGGAGCGCAAAGACCCGGGAGCTCCGGCATTTGATACATCCAGTGCCGTAGCCCAGGCTGGGCTTGTGCGGACACGTGATCTGGTCAGCTGGGAGCGTCTACCCAACATCAAGACCAACTCCCCTCAACAGCGAAATGTTGTACTGCACCCCGAATTTGTAAAGGGTAAATATGCCTTCTACACCCGTCCACAAGACGGATTCATCTCCACAGGCAGCGGTGGCGGGATTGCCTTTGGTCTGTGCGATGATATCCTGAATCCAGTGATTGAGGAAGAGACAATCATCGATGAACGGAAATACCATACTGTATACGAAGTGAAAAATGGCCAGGGCCCTGCTCCGCTCAAAACGGATCGCGGCTGGATTCACATTGCCCACGGGGTTCGCAATACGGCAGCGGGCCTTCGTTATGTGCTGTACACGTTCGCTACGGATCTGAATGATCCCGCATGCATCATCGCCAAGCCGGGTGGGCATTTCATTGCTCCTTATGACGACGAGCGTGTGGGCGATGTGTCCAATGTTATCTTTTGCAACGGTGCAGTGGTCAACGAACAGGGTGAGGTTTTCATTTATTATGCATCCAGCGATACGCGCTGTCATGTGGCGGCCACAACGCTTGATCAATTGATTGATTACACCTTCAATACCCCGGCCGATCCGTATCGTTCCCTGGATTGCGCCAGCCAGCGCAGTGACCTGATTGAGCGGAATGAGAAGCTTCTCCAAAAGCAATTGGTATAAACCGACGATCAGCGTTCAGGCGGAAAATGCAGCATGCTGAAAAATTAGCGCAGCGCTAACCAGAATTTCTTTATTCCATGTAGGTAACGATGTATACTAATATGGATTGTTGTTATGTTTGAAGGAAGCGTTAACCATAATGACAGCACATTGTACGTAAACCGGCTTGAAGGAGGCGACCAAAGCTGAAGAACAATATCACCATGCGGGATATCGCCGACAAGCTCGGAGTTAGCAGTGTGACGGTCTCGAAAGCATTAAACGACAAAGATGGCGTCAGTGGCGAATTGAAGGAAAAAATTAAAGTGCTTGCCGTTCAGATGGGCTATCGGTATAACGCCGCGGCTCGTTCGATGAAGGAAGGCTTAACTCATAATATTGGTGTTATTATCCCGGAGCGGTTTACCGGACCTACACAATCGTTCTATGTACGTGTATTCCAGCGCATCACCAAACATCTGGAGGATCAGGGATACTACGGCATTCTGCATATTCTGAATGTGGAGGATGAAGAGGAATTAATCCTGCCAAAGCTCTATAGTGACAACAAAGTGGATGGTTTCATTGTGCTTGGACAAGTCAGCAAGGAATATATCGAGCTGGTCCAGTCGATGGAGGTACCTAAAATGTTTCTCGATTTCTACGATGAGCATTCTGATATCGACTCTGTCGTAACCGATAACTTTTACGCTGCCTATGAGCTGACAAACGTTCTGGTACAGCAGGGACACCGCCACATCGCTTATGTGGGGAATCTCTATTCGACAAGCAGCATTCAGGACCGGTTCCTCGGTTATTACAAATCATTGCTGGAGCATCGGTTGCCGATGAATCCGGATCTCGTGCTTAATGACCGCGATGAGCGAGGTACGTTTATTGAAATTGATCTGCCAGAGCAGCTGCCTACGGCTTTTGTATGCAACTGTGATCAGGTGGCCCATCTGCTTGTTCAAAAACTGACTTCACTGGGTATTCAGGTGCCTGCACAATGCTCTGTGGTTGGGTTCGATAATGATATCTATGCCACACTCTCCGAGCCCAAATTAACGACGGTTGAGGTCGATGTGGAACAGATGGCGCGTACTGCGGTTCATTCCATGCTCAAAAAGATTGATAACCCGAGTCGCAGCTTCGGCCGCGTACACGTGAAGGGCAATATCATTTATCGTGATTCCGTGAGTGCTGCACCTGCACTTTCGGATGACGAATCTAACTAAAAAGGAACGAAGACTCTCCGTTCCACAAAAAGAGTGCTCCCGGCCATTACGGCTGCAGGAGCACTCTTTGCTTATGAAAAAACGATAACGTGGCTTAAAATCCTTGTAGGCACAGCCATTCGTTTCAACACCCGGATCCTGTTGCTGCCTAGCCTAGTAGCTCGTCTTCAGCCAGTTGTCTTTGGACCAGGATAATTTGCCTGCACCTGCTCCGCTTGAACCGGTGAGGCGTGCATTCAGCGTCGCTGGATCATCGGTAGTGTAGCTGTAAGGAAGTGTCGAGAATCCGTTCCAGGAGAAAGCTTTCACTGCGGCCGGAACCGGGCTGAGCGGACTGCCGGATGCATCACTGTTTCCACGGAATGAGCTTCCATCCAGAGAATACATCGTGTCATTCACCTGAATTTTACCTGTATACGTTGCATCGGCCGGATCGGTCTGGTTATTGCGGACCGGGAACAGTACGTCCTTGATCACGGATTTTTCGACCAGCACTGCACCATCTTCAGTGGAAATCGCTCCGTTGCTGATGATATCAAAATGATACCCTTTGGACGAAATCGCCGCTGCCATCGCAGAAGTGATTCTGGATTTGGCTGCACGCGCCCCTGTCGCATCCATCACAATATTGTAGGCATGCGCATTGCCTCCGCGCAGACGCGGCATGCGATCCTGGATATCTTTGTACAAGTTATGGTGCAGGGTTATGGACAGATTGGCATTGGCCGATTCGAAGCTGGTCGAACCTACCAGATGACCTTTTTTCTGAGGAGATGAAATGGCAATGATATCGGCTTTGCTGAGCCCAACCGCGCTGCTGCGCAGGTAGTTGTACATTGGATAGGAAGCCTTGTTCGCTTCCAACTCGTTAACCTGCTGGGTAACCCAGCTGTTTGAGCTGCCGTCATCGCCCTTGAAGGTAGACCAGGAGATGGTCACGCCGCTTGTTCCTTTTTTCGAATCAACGAGTCCGTCATAGGCTTTGTTAAATGTACAGTGATCAATCCACACACCGCTGCTCTCCTCCAGAGTGATGTAATCCCAGTCGTTCTTATCATAATCACCCTTGGTGGATTCATCCCACTCCCAGAGCTCATCAAATTCGAGGTTACGGATAATGACGTTGGAGCTTCGTTTCACGCTAATGGCAGCATGTTTGATTTTGGAACCGTTAGCGGAGAAAATAGTGAGTCCATTAAAACCGTCAATTGTAATCTTGCTTACGCCAGTCTGTTTCAATACAGGATGCGTTAAGGCATCATTGTGTTTGGCAAAAGGTGATGTCTGCGCGGCACTCGGAATTTCGTTCCACCCTAGATTCAAATCATTCATAATCTCCACCACTTTGACGCCGGAGTTCTTCTTCAACGCCAGTGCCAGGTCAGTCGCATTGTATACCTTCTTATACGTGGACGTGTTCGACTCACTGATGATGCCACCGCCCGTGTTACCTTGGGAGAATCCCGTGAGATTGTAATCTGCATTCCCTGCTGCCTGCACACTTGCAGGACCCGACATTAGTGTGATCCCCAACGTTACAGCCACGGCTGCACTGCACCAGCTTCTTAATTTTGTTTTCATCCCATTCATTCCTCCCATTTCATAATTGATAAGGCTCGTCCCTCGCTGCCATACCGTGTCATGAAGGACATGTCCTCACTGTATATTTTGAAAGCGATTACAACAATAATCTTAATCTCACATCCATGTGGAAAAACCAAATCTGGTAAGAGGTTATACTGTAATCAACTATGAATCGTATAGGTTTAACTTGGTTTCAGGATGACTACATTTCCGATATATATAGTTAAGTCCTACTTCCTGTGATAAAGTAAGAGAGCAGCAGGCAATTCCACATTGTGGATAGAGTGTATTAATAGGACAAACAGCCGCTGACTTATCTATAAGTTACATAAAATGGAGTGAAACAGATGAAGTTTAGAAAGATGCTCTTGATATCGTTTATTTCTATTTTTATTTTTGGCAATTTGGGCCTTCACAGCGTAATTGTGCACGCTGCTGATTCCCTTGAATTCAGGGAGCACGATGATTTAATCAATATTCTAAAAGATGGTGATGGAGAAAACCGCGTCTTCGGATTTACAACGAAGAACAAGTTGACCGCATCCAATACCACTTTGCGCTTGTATGTCAATGCGATAGAAGTGGACTCCAAGGACTATGTTGTGGATTATGCCAACTATAGCATCACCTTCAATAAAGCTCCCGACAGAGGTGCCGAGATTCATATTAAATACGGCATTATTCCCGGATTTGAGTGGGAAGAAGGTGCCAATATGGGTTTTGCCTTGCCTGAGGGAGATGGCTCCACACGGAATTTTCCAGTGTCGTTAAACTATACGCTAAATTCAACCAAACAGATCAGTCTTTCCATTGACCTAACGAAGGTAGCCACGTCCCGATTTACCTTCAACGCAACAACGAATACCGTAACCCTATCCGAAAAACAGCAGGTTCCGCACTCCGGTGCCAAAGTCTATTTCTATATCCCTAAGGCTTCTATTTCCAGTAAACCCTCTCCTTCCGAAGAAGTGATTGAGAGTCCGAGTCCGAGTCCAACTCCAAACAAACCATCGGAGCCTCTTGTTCAAATTCCAACAGGAGAGCGCTATCCCGGCAGTATTACGATCAGATCAGGCAATACCATTACCATCAAACTGTCTGAATCGGCCTCCGTTTCCGGGTACACCTCCTATTTAATGGTGAAAAATGCAAGCGGGCAAGTGGTTAGGCAAATAAAGATTGAGCCAGGAAAGACCTTCAGTTTCTCACTAAGAAAGATGGGGCTTCCAACAGGCGGATATTATTTTTACCTAAAATCGGCCAATCAGTCAGGTGAATTGTCTGCTTCTATTCCTCAATTCGTTATAATCAACCATGAGCCTACGAATATTCAGGTGTTTATTGAAGGTGAGAAGCAGGTTTACAAGCAACCCCCGACTAATTTCAAGGGGAGTGTGCTCGTGCCGCTTCGAGGAATCTTCGAATCGTTGGGAGCCGATGTTAAATGGAACAGTTCCACTCAAACGGTTACGGCAATTAGAGAAGGCCGGACTATCGTGCTGACGATCGGCTCTAAAATTGCCTACATTAACGGTGTCGCTGTAACCTTAAGTGCAAAACCACAGATCATTAACGGCGTAACCATGGTGCCACTACGGTTCGTCAGTGAAGCATTCGGAGGAGAAGTAGAGTGGCACGGAGAAGCTGGTTCGGTTACCATTTTTCTAAATAAGCCATCCATTCCTACATCTGCTGAAAGCGAAGAACCGGCTTCGGGAGCAACAAAAACAACAGAATCTGGGTCTTCAAGTACCTCGCCTATTTTAAATAATATATCGAAGGGAATTAATACTCCGTCTGATATTATATTTGTTATAGACGTGACGGCCAGTATGGGTGAAGTAATCGACTATATCAAAGAAACGGTTAAGAGCTTCGTTGATTCCGTACCTGCCGGTTCGAATTTTGCGGTTATCACCTATCGGGACATTAACATTTACAGAAATGGCGATTACAATTTGAAGTTCTTTGATTTTACCCAGGATAAAGATAAGTTAAAGGGGGATTTGAATACATTGGTGGCTTCTGGCGGAGGGGATATAAGAGAATCGGGACTGGAGGCTATTAACTTAGCTACTAATAAGCTCTCGGAGTTCAGCAGCGACAACGCCAAACGGATTATATTCATTACCGATGCCCCTGTCCATGAGTCACTCCCCTTGTCTTCCTTTAGCATTAAAGAAATAGCTGATAAACTGAAAGCAGACGAGATTGTATTTGATGCCATCGCCCCATCAGACGGTGATGCCTACAGACAGATTATCCAACTCGTTAAAAGTACCCCTGACGGAGTTCTCTATGATATCAAAGATGCTTCGGTACTCTCGCTGAACAAGTGATACGTTAGCTGTGCGATCTCTCCCATTCATAAATGAAACGGAATCCCGGACATGATGTGCCGGGATTCCTTTTTGTTCGCGGTTATGGTAGCACACAAATTTATGGTTATAAATGCACCCTGAAGTGGTACATTAACCATAACATATAACCTACAGGTGTGATAAATAGTGTATCTTATTCAAAAAATTAAAGAAGTGACTATGCAATATAACGATGCCAGAAAAGTCATTGGCGAGTTTTTTGATTCTACCATGTTGCATCATTACAAGTTATCGCTTAATAGAACGTGTCCAGAAGCCACCATGGAATTGTTTTGGCTCCACCGTAATAACGAAGGCTTTGGGGTCTAACCCGAGAATCGTCTGGTAGAGCAGCTTTTGGTTTTTGCGTTTCGCCAAAATCTCCATCACCAGTCTGTCCCCATCGCGCCCACTGCCTACCCATGCGGTAACGCCATATCCTTTGTCCCGCAGAGAATTGGCGACATTGCCATCCATCTGATTACAGATCACCTTCACCGTAACATAGCCAAGCGCAATCTTCTCCTCAATCCAAGCACCTAGTAACACACCAAGTCCATATCCTACTGCATAAACAATGAGTGCAACCGTCTGATCCAGATAGCTCAGCACCAAGTTCAATCCGAGTACATAGATCACAATCTCCCCCGTACTGATCAGTGCGGCGATGTATTTCTGACCTTTAAGCGTCAGTATCATACGCAGCGTGTACGCCGATACGTAAACAATTTGAATCAGAAAAATAAACACGAGTATTTTAAACAATTTGCATCCCTCTTTCCTAGGGCGTGTCTGAAAACTCCGCAGGACGCAGATTTTGCCGAATTTCCGTTCCAAGTCAGGAAGTTTTCCGCAGGCGTGCCGAGGCACATCAAGGGAGACTGACGCAGCAAGGGGCGAAAAGGCGGTGAAAGATACACTTCAGCAAGTTTTGAGACACGTCCTAATGATCAGACCTGTTACTGCCAGCCTAAGTTCCTGATCTTCCGTTTGCTCTCAGACTAACCAAGTATTATTAATTCTTATCTTCATCATTGGACGTTATGGTGTGATTTTAAACGGTCTACTTGCAATCGATATGGTGCCAGAACTGCCATTATAGAATTGTTTACTGCGATTATCAACCCGGTAACAGACCTAGGGGCGAAAGGCTCTATCGTTGAATATGCTGAAGCATTAGTAATCGCCGAACACCATGGGATACACCATGCGAACAATCGATACCCATCAATGATACATCAAAAAGGGGGGAGCATCCATGCAGCTATGGCAGGAGATGGAGCAGGAAGGGATGGAAGAACTCCTATTTTGTCACGACCCAAGTAGCGGGCTGAAAGCAGTGGTCGCAATTCATAGTACGGCACTCGGGCCAGCGCTCGGAGGATGTCGCTGCTGGGCATACGCCTCAGAAGAGGATGCAATCCGCGATGCTATGCAGCTTGCTAGAGGTATGACCTATAAATCAGCCGTTTCCGGTCTGCCTTATGGCGGCGGGAAAGCGGTTGTCTGGAATATCCCCACGGAGTGGAAGGTAAACACTTCCCCTGCACAGCCTAAATCCCAAGCTAGTTCTTCATTCCCCATTAAGAACGTCGTGGATTCCGATTCTAGTTCCCATCAACTCACCATTCCCAACACCAACACAGGGCGAGCCCATATCTTTCGAGCCCTTGGACGTTTTCTTGAACGACTGAACGGTCGCTATATTACCGGTCTTGATCTAGGCACCACGTCCACTGACATGGATCAGATCGGATTGGAGACTTCCTATGTGACCGATATGACCGGATCACTGGGCGCACAGGATGACTTCACCGCCGAGATGACCGCTTACGGTGTGTACACCGGCATCGTGACCTCGCTAAGTCATCAAGGCATCGCCACATTACAGGGCATTCCCATTGCTGTCCAGGGACTGGGCAAGGTTGGGTATGCCCTGTGCCGTCACCTGCATGCAGTTGGGGCACGGCTCATCGTGGCAGACGTTGTACCGGAGCGTGTACAACGTGCCCTTCTGCAGTTCAGCGGCGCCACCTCGGCCGATCCGGCCCATATTCACGCCGCTGACTGCAAGGTGTTCGCCCCCTGTGCCCTAGGGGGCGTATTGACCCCGGCAACGGTGGAGGAGCTGCGCTGCTCCATCGTTGCCGGGGCGGCGAACAACCAGCTCAGCCATCGGGAGCTGGTTGTTCGCCGCATGCAGGCGCGCGGCATCCTGTACGCGCCTGACTATGTGCTCAACGCAGGCGGAATCATCAGCACCGCCTACGAGCTGGAAGGCGCAGGGCCCGACCTGATCCGCCAAAAGGTGGCGGGGATTGCGGGCACGCTGTCCAAGGTCTATGCGATAGCAGCGCAGTCTGCCCTCTCCACGGCGGATGCAGCCGATCAGCTGGCAGTGGCTGTCCTGCAAAGCGGAAACCCCCATGCTTAACAACCAATGCTACCGATTTAGCACACTAATTCAATCTTCTAATCTTATAAGGGCTCCAGAATCGAGATCTCTGTTACCGTTCGCCCTATCATTTATTTTCTCCATTTTTAAAATTCAGCGAGTCACATAAAAAATGGGAAATAACGCAAAAAGCCAATCCAGGTCATCAAAACCGGATTGGCTTTAGGCTTTAAGCCACTTTTCTTCACATACACATCTACTACACTTCACATTCAATCTCAATCTGCTACCGTCCGCCTTACCCTTCAACCGTTACAGAGGCCCGCTTCACCCGATGCAGCATCGCCCAGAACAGCATATTGATCACGACCAGGAGCGCTACATAGATCCAGATGCCTGCTGGTAGGGTGCGGATAAATACATGTAATCCCCATAACAAACCCATGAGCGGAAAGAAGGCAAAGATGAGCCAGCCATCACTCTGCCCGGCCACACTAAAGGATTGGGAGAACGGCGGTTTTCGCATCAACAGCTTTCCAGACAGCGGAATAAGTGCAGTTGCCACCAAAAATATAATGATTAGATCAGGAAGAATTCTTAACCCGAAGGTCCACACAAATACGATAGCGTTCAATATAAATACGGGCAGAAACATATTGCATAAGAAAGCTTTCAGCGCTCCACTATATAGCAGATTCTCGTTGGCCAGAGGGGCTGCCCGGAAAGTCCAGAACGCCTTGTATTGCCCGGAATACTTCAGCATAGTCACAACTGAGACAATCAGCAAGAGCACAATATATAGCGTGTAAAAGAAGGAGCTTTCCCTGAATTCTGCCCACGAAGAACTCTGCAATTGGGTGAACCAGAATACATAGGGCAATACAAAAGCTAAACCAACTGAAGGGTATACCTTCAGCTTAAACTCCCTTTCACTTCGCATCATACTGGCAGATAAACGAAAGCACGCTTGCTCCTCTCTGGAACGGGAGAATACCTTCGCCATGATGCGATCCCAACCCCCACGTCTTCGTCCAGAGGCCTGACCTGCGTGTGCCATTTTCTCCAAATACAATTCGAACGAAGGCATAAGCTTCACGTACACCAACAAACTGACCAGCGGAACGATCACAGCAAGCGCCGAGAAAGTATACAGCCAGGCATTTCCCTCGCCGCCGAACAGCAGCTCAAATGCTGCTGCATACCATACCGGAGGCAGCAGCAACTGCCACCAGGCAGGTGTGAACACCATATTAAAATCGATGATACTAAATGAACGTATGACCAGCTGATAACCTGCAGCGATCCCGATGGAGAGCAGAATCTGCACCATATTGATCATGTCCTTCAGTTTCTCCCCATCCAGAAACTTCATCATGAATAGATAGATCAGGGACGTGGTCACCAGAATTAACATATTAATCAGAATCAGTTCCACCAGAAAAAGCAGGAAAAAGCCGATTCCGTGGGTAATCAATCCCGCTATCAGCGGTGCAGCCGTCAGGGAGCCTGTCAGCAGCAGCAGATAAACTCCTGCGTGGATGGCACGGGCCAAGCCAACAGTGCGTCCATTTACCGGCTTGGTCATGATAATATTACGATCCCGAATATCGAGCAGCACCGAAGAAAAGTCGGAGATCATGGAGGTCATGATCATAAACATCAGCATGGCAGTCACTAGACCCATCTGGAGCATATAATGTCCCGTATCCCAGACAACAAACGGAACCATAATCAGCCCCATCAGTGCATACAACCAGAGGGAACGCAGATACAGGTTGCCTTCTTTCTGCTCCTTATTGCCATTGCGCGCTGACAATACCGTTGGCACCCTCCGCTGATCCATCTGGAACTTCACCCGTAGAATCAAACGCAATACATCATAATCCGCCCCTGTTTTGACGATGACAGACCGAAAACGATCCAGAATCTTCAGCGTGCGGAAGTCGGAGGATTCCGCCATATCAGTACACCTCCTGCACGATGGACACGAAGCGTTCTGCAATTGCTCGATGCTCATTGAAGCCCGTCAGTTGATTGAATACTTCCTCTAGTGAGCCTTCCATGGATTGCTGCTGAAGCTGCCTGAACGTACCATCAGCCATCACACGTCCTTCGGCAATCAGAACGATTCGGCTGCTGATCTTCTCCACCACATCCATGATGTGTGACGAATAGAATATGGTTGTGCCTTTGGCCGACAGCTGTGTCAAAATCTCCTTTACCACCATTACACTGTTGGCATCCAGACCGCTGAGCGGTTCATCCAGGAACAACAAATCCGGGTCATGCAGCAGCGCGGAGATCAGCAGCACCTTCTGACGCATGCCTTTGGAGAAGGAAGCAATGCGGGAATGATATGATTTTTCCAGTCCAAAACAGTCCATTAACCGCTTTGCCTTATAATCGGCATCTTCATAGGACAGCCCGTACAATTCTCCTATAAAGGTCAGATACTCTGCCGGGGTTAATTGCTCGTATAGCTCCGCGACTTCCGGTACATAACCGATTCTGCGCTTATATTCCGCGTCACCATCCGCGATATCCTTGCCAAAGATGCGGACCGTACCCACATACCCCTCAACCAGTCCGAGCAAAATCTTGACCGTTGTGCTTTTACCCGCGCCGTTCGGACCGATGTATCCGATCATCTCCCCCCGATTCACTTCCAGATCAATCCCATTGAGCACATAACGCCCGTTATACCGCATACGCAAGCCTTCAATTGACAGTACTTGTTTTTCACTCACTTCGTTATCCAGCCCCTGTCTCTATTATTTCTACAATTCTACTAGTTTACCACAGATTGGGATGTTCATGATCGGAAATACATTGCAACACATGAAATCATCTGGATATCTTCTCAGTATCATTATTCACGTAACAGGGGTGAACACACGAAAAAACCCTTGTCTCACCTAGAGGTGCCGGACAAGGGCTTCACAAGATCATCTCGATGAATAATCTCTCACCTTAACATAAACTCTTATTGAACCTTAACAATCTGGAAGTGTTGATTCGTACCGCCATTATCGGTCCACTGGATTGCAGCAGCGCCGTCTGCCAGAGATTGTCCTGAAATATCAAGCACCTTGCCTGTGCTGCGGTTTTTCAATTTATAATAACCACCGCCCACACTAACCAACTGCCATTGCTGACTGGCCCAGCCGCCATCGTTCCACTGCTCGATAACAGCTCCATCCGCTGTGGAACCATTTTCTACACCGATCAGCTTGCCGCTGGAACGATTAATGATTTTGACATAACCACCACCTGCATCCGTGATCTGCCACTGCTGGCTGGTTGTGCCGCCGTCTGCCCGCTGCTCCAGATCCGCACCATTATCCGCAGAACCTCCGATGACACTAAGCAATTTATTGCTTTTGCGACTAATCAACTGATACGAGGCGTTCGGGTCCCAGACATCGGGCGTATCCACTCCGGTTACGGAACCCGTGGCTGCATCAATGATAACCGTGCTTGCCCAGTTCATCGCCAGACTGGTTGCACTTGGGAAAGACACTGGCAGCCATACATACTTGGAATCCTGCACTGGCCCGCTCCAGGCGCCAGCCCAGCGATCACCCATATAGAGATAGGATGTTGTCTGTGAGCCTTCGACCGGAAGCACGTATGCGGATTGGGAACCGTAGGTTGTACTATCTCCAAAGTTGCTCAGGCCGCTCCAGGTGCCCGTTATGCTGGTAGCGGTCGCATATTTGGCCTGATTCGGATTCCATCCCGTAGCCCCGGATGTGATCAGGAAGTAGACGCCACCCTTTTTGAACATGGCAGGCGCCTCACGATATTGACCCGGCCACAGCGTCGTTACGAGCGATTCCACACCGAGGAAATCAGGAGTCAGCTTGTAAATATTCAGGTCGGCATTCACTTTGGTCGCGGAGATGAGATAAGCCGTTCCGTTGTCGTTGTACACCGTCATGTCTCTCGAATCATAGCCAAGCGGACGATAGCTGCCCACATACGTATAATTGCCATCCACTGTACTTGAGGTGGCTACAGCCACTCTGGCTTCACCATAGTCGACTCCGTTTTCCTTATGCATCCAAAGAACATACTTACCTGTTGCACTGTTATAGATGACTTTCGGACGTTCGATGTTGGAAATGTTCAACTCGGCAGCCGAGCTGCTGGTGAGCACATCATTGCGATACTCCCAGTTTTTCAGATCTGCTGAGCGGTATACAGAAACCGCCTTGAACGTCCCATTAGGATTGCGATTCTCCCCAAACCAGTAATAATACCCGTTAGCCTTAATCATCCCGCCCCCATGGGCATGAATGACATTGCCGTTTGTATCCTTGAACTGTACCCCGTTGGTCACACTGAGTGGAGCAGCGGAAGCCTGTTGTCCCGGAGCGACCAGCATGCCCAGCGATTGCAGCGCCAAGATTAGAGCAAGCAGATAACATAGACGACGAGTGAAACGATGTGAATTTGTTTTCTTTTCCAACCAACTCTCATTCATGGAATGATACACCTCCGTAATTTACTTATAAAGCGCTTACAATAAAATCGATACGTCTCTTCTTCCTCCGATCGATGATGCATTTCATAGACTACCTATATCTCAGATTGGCTCGGCACTCACCTCCTGATTACGATTGTATCCGCCCTCCTCCTGCTCGAATAGTGAACAATACGGCGGAACATGTACGATTACACACTGAACTTATGGAGTGAACAGCAAAAAGACGCTTCATCCGAAGCGTCCTCTGTTATACATAAGCCAAATCCCTATAATATACGTTATCTCCAGCTAAACTTAGATTAGCTGCAACAACATGTTGTTCATATTCGTTAGCTTGTGTAATAACATTGTCCTATGTGCTAACGCTTTTCTTAATTTTCGTCGTCAAAATCCTGGTCAACCGACAGCACTTTGCCTGTATTGGCATCGATGTCTACATCGGCTTCGCCATTTGCAGTTCTCAGTTCCACTTCATAAACATAACGGCCGTTATCATGATCCAGTTCGATTTCGGTTACTTTTCCGCCTGTCACCTGTTTCAGGGCAATGTTCGAAGCTTGTGCCTCTGTCAGTTTAACCTGTTTTGAAGCAGAGTGATTGGAAGACGTACCTGCCACAGTGCCTTTATAATCATCGTCGTCATCGTAATCTTCATCATCGACTACTGCAAGGATTTTACCTGAGTAAGCATCCAAACGAACGACAACGTCGTTGCTTCCTTTTTTGTCGATTTCAACTTCATAGAACGTTTGGCCGTTTCTGCGCTCCAGATCCACATCATCCACTTTGCCATCCGTTGCTTTCAAGGCTGCTTCTTTTGCCTGTGCGACTGTCAGCAATGTATCTGTGTTCTGGGTCTGTGTTACTGATTGTGTAGTGGACGTTTGCGTAGGCTGAACCGATTGTCCATTTACACTCCCACTGGCCAGAGCGGCTGATCCTCCGAGCAGCACCGCTGCCGACAAGCTGCCAATCCATAGTTTATGTTTGTTCATCATCATTCATCTCCTCGTTGTTGTTCTCGTTCTCGTCTACAGTTATAGATTAACCTGTACGAATGAGAGATCAGCGAGAGTCAGATTAGAATTTGATGAGAAAAGGAGTGAGCACCTCACATTATTCCTTAGAATAGCAATGTGACTGGCTTCATGCAGAGTTTTAAACCATCGTGAAGTCCCTAATCCTCGTCCTCATCCCAAGTAACCGAACGAATCGCGCCTGAAATGGCATTCACCTGCACAATGGCCTCACGACCGTCCTCCAGGTCAATTTCAACCAGATAATACGGATTGCCACTATTCGTTCCACGGAGTTCGATATCATCCACTTCCCCGGGAACCTTAGCCAGTGCCTTCTGCTCTGCTTCTTTCTCGCTCAGAAATGAAGTCTTGGTGCCTTCCCCTGTCGTCGGGTCGGGTGAAGAGGATTCCAGCGTCTTTGAAGACTGTTTCACTCCGGTATACGGATCAATGGTCCATTGCTCCCGACCATTGTCCTTTATCTTGAATACCGCCAAATACACCGGGCTTCCCTGCTGCTCGACAAGTTCAAGGGATACCAGTTCGGCATCTGTTTGTTTCAGCAATTCCGTCTTGATCTGTTCCCGGCTCCATAACGTCTTCTCCTCGGCTTGCGGGTTGGACTCCAGCCGTTTAATGGAATTCACGGTCGCCGTAACCGCATCAACTTGTACGTCATACAGTCCGGTTTCGGAGCGGAGCTGCATAATATAGGTTCCGTCCTTCAACGTGGAATTCACGATTTCTCCCGGATATTGATCCAAGACCGATTGGGCCGCTGCTTCTGCTGTTAACATCACGCGGTCTGATTGCCACGGATTCCACCACATAATCGCTATAACGGCAAGGAGAGCCAGGAATCCCGCACCCCACCAAAATGAACGTCTCGGCTTCGCCCATCCTTTGCGTCGTTGTTCTTCCCGTTTCATTTCCGGACGCCCCTCATGCTCTTCCATCACGTTTCCTCCCTTACGCACTCTCTTATGATCCGAAATCGTACTGTGTTACTAGTATATAAGAGAAGAATGAGATTTTCATGAGAGTGATCCGTTCTGTAGGGATGTGGGCAAAATAATCGAAGCCTCGGTTCCTCTACCCTCGGTGCTGTTCAATTCAATACGTGCGCCCACGGCCTCTGCGATATCTTTGGCAAGGGAAAGTCCCAAGCCCGAACCACTTGCTCCGCCGCTGCGTGTTCTGGCCTGATCTACGCGATAGAAACGGTCAAACACCTTGGACAATTCCTCTTCCCGCATACCGATTCCCTTATCCACAATACATATCCGACTTTCCTGCCCCTGTGCCTCCAGCCGAACTTCAATGGCATCCTCACTATACTTACGAGCATTGTCCAGCAAAATAAAAAGCAGCTGCTTCAGCTTGCTCACATCGCTAATCACCCATATCCTGCCCGGATCATCACAGTGGACTTCCCGATGATAGGCTTCGCGAAATGCACGTGTGGAATCCAGCGCAAGTTGGGTGATATCCACCCGTTCCAGCTGTACATTCCACTGCTCTGGCTGCTTTGCCAGCAATAGCAGCTGCTCGGTCATCTCCCGCATGCGCACGGATTCGGACAGAATGGCTTCCACCGCCTCGTCGAATACTTCGGGTCGTTCCTTACCCCTTCGTTGCAGCAGACTGGCATAACTTTCAATGATGGTTAAAGGTGTTTTCAGTTCATGAGAAGCATCGGAAACAAAGCGCTCCTGCCGCTCGAAGTTGGATTCGAGCAGATCCATCATGCGGTTGAACGTCTGCCCCATCGTTTTCAGCTCATCCTTTGATTTTTCGTCGAGCGGAAGGCGCTTGAACTGTCCGCTCGACTGAATATCACTCATCGTGCGTGTCATCTGCTGGATCGGCCGTGTCATCCGGTTCGCCAGAATACGGCTGGAGATGATGGCCGGAATCAGCGCGATGATGGTCACGGCAACAAGAACTGTACGAAGCACAGACAGGCGATTCTCGGTATCCTCTATGCTCTCGGTGACTTGTAGATTCACCACTTCTCCGTCCGGCCAGATCACTGGAACAGAGACCCAGACATAGCCGATTGGCCCAACGTGGGTGTATTCGGATTTTTTTTCGCTTTCGTACTTGTAGGACAGCTTGCTCAGCTGCTCCTCTGCCGAGGTCGTCACCGGCGGGGAGCTGGTGCCGTCTTCATTGACGATCCGCAGCATGCCGTCCAGCGGCGCGTAGGCCCGGAGCAAGTCATCCGGCGGAATGGAGCCGGCAGACTGACGCACTCCTTTTACAATAGACTCGGCCTCAGCCTCTACCCGCTTGATCTCGTTATCGATCGACATTCGTTCAAACACGATATACACCGACAGATTGACAGCAATCAGCAGTACGGCGAACAATACGGACGAGTATCCGTAGATTTTGCTGCGCAGGCTCATACTTGCTCCTTCAGGACGTAACCAACACCCCGAACGGTATGTATTAAGGGTGGTGTGAATCCGT
The DNA here is from genome assembly GCF_013401555.1 of Paenibacillus sp. E222. Lineage (NCBI taxonomy): Bacteria > Bacillati > Bacillota > Bacilli > Caryophanales > Paenibacillaceae > Paenibacillus > Paenibacillus sp. E222. Next base: position 1,544,152 of record NZ_CP058552.1, on the reverse strand, counting down.
TATCGACTTTTTTGCGCACATAACGGATATACACATCCACCACATTGGTATCTCCATAATAATCGTATCCCCATACGGCTTGGACAATCTGGTCCCGGCTCAGCACCTGGCGCTGGTTTTGCAGCAGATACACCAATAGATCGAACTCACGCGGGGTAAGCTCAATCGGTTGACCATCCCGGGATACCTCACGGGTTCCTTCATTCAGCTTCAATCCACCTGCGGTGAGCCAGCCTGTCTCATTATCCGCCGTGTGCTCCGATGATTGCGCTGTGTCCCGTGTGACCGAAGAGGAAGAATGGGCAGCAGCCGAGGCAGCACTCAGGCGCAGTGCAGCACGTACTCTCGCGAGCAGTTCTTCGATCCGGAACGGTTTTGTAATATAGTCATTGGCCCCCAGATCGAGTCCGGAGACTTTGTCTTCCACAGAGTCTTTGGCTGTGAGCATCAGAATGGGCACGGTCGCATCTTTGGCACGTATCCGCCGCAGCACTTCAATGCCACTCAGACCCGGCAGCATAATATCCAGCAGAACCAGATCCCATTGCCCGTTCCCATACATCTCCAGCCCTTCCGTTCCGCTGCCTGCCTTGCCTACCTGATATCCCTCATACTGTAATTCCAGTTCAAGCAGGCGTGCAATTTTGGGCTCATCCTCGATCACCAGCACCGCTTCATTCATGCAAAGCTCCCCCTCATTCCGTCATTCTATTCTCCCGTTATATTACAATACGAATTACAATTTACCTAAGGCATCCTCTACCAAGTCATCCCCGGCGATCAGATCAAAAGCCATTCGATACGTCTTCTCCTCCTGGAGGGAAGCAGCGATGACACGAGCCACATCTTCACGTGGGATACTACCCGGTTTCAAATCTGTTCCTACAGAGATTTTGCCGGTACCCGGCTCATTTTTCAAACCTCCAGGACGGATAATGGTGTAATTCAGATCACTTGCGAATAACGCCCGATCAGCATAATGCTTCGCCACGTAATACGGCTTAATGGCCTCTGACCATTTCTCCCGTTGATCTGCCCCAAACGCACTGACCAGAATATATCTGGTAATTCCCTGCTGCTGCGCCGCCTCCATGGTTTTGACTGCACCATCGAGATCTATGAGCAATGTTTGGTCTGCACCCGTAGATCCACCGGAGCCTGCTGTAAATACAATGGCATTGTGATCCTTCATTGCCTCGGCCAGATCATCCACGCTGCCTTCCAAATCACCAATTACGACATTGGCACCGAGCTGCTTAAGTAGGTCTGCCTGCTCCGGTTTGCGAATCATCGCGGTGACCTGATGTTTCCCTTCCTCCGCCAGTTGCTGCACCAGAAATTTGCCAATTTGTCCGTTCGCTCCAATTACGAATACGTTCATATATCATTCTCCTCCCGGTTTTCCTAATTTATAAACCAGCTATTTTTAAACCAGACTTGTCTTTAATTTAAACGAAAGCCGACGCTTCTAAGCGCCGGCTGCTATGTATTACTACCGTTCAGCGCATCTGACAAGATGCGAATAACACGTCTTTCCTTTAATATACCATACACCCTATAGGGTTTATACCGAGCACTTTTTTTAGTAAAACATTTCAGATAACAACGATTACACTTCATATATCACTTCAAGGAGCTTAGTCCCTATGCCAGCCGATGTTGGTTAAAATAAAAAAGGCACCCCAGGAGGGGTACCTTTTGCTGCATGGCGTACAGGTATTAGTAAGCCAGTGCAAACAAACCGTGAATATGAGCAAGGTAACGGATGTTACTTGCTTCTTTCATCATGGTTGCTGGCAGACCTTTCAGACGAGTCTGGTTGCCACCGATCATGCCGACAGCATCCTTACGACCCAGACTTCCCAGTGTACCGGAGAATACTGGTGTGAAGGATTCCATTGCGCCACCTTTGAACATTACGCCCAAGTTGTGACCAATGGTTTCACCCATTTGCCAAGCCAATTGTGCTGTTGGAGGGTATGGGCGAGCGCCTTCGCTAGGGAAGACCACTGCACTGTCTCCAGCAACAAACACGTCTTTATGAGATGTGGATTGCAGTACTTCCGTAACTTTCGCACGGCCACGATCCACTTCAATTCCGCTGTTGGCAACAACTGCATTACCTTGAACGCCACCAGTCCATACGAGTGTGTTCGTAGGGATCGAGCTTCCGTCTTTCAGCAGAACTTCATTTTCTTTCATTTCGGTAATCGCTACGCCAACGATGAAGTTAACGCCACGTTTTTCCAGACTCGATTTTGCACGCTCAACCAGTTCTGGCGGGAATCCTGCCAGGATGGAAGGACCTGCTTCAACCGTGTACAGGGAAACTTCTTTGAAGTCGATACCTTTTTCTTGGCATACAGCCGGAAGAAGGTCTGCGAATTCACCAACAAGCTCGATACCTGTCAAACCACCGCCACCGATAACAAACGTAGCGTCTGCTTTGTTGCCGGATTGTTTGTAAGCATCCAAGCGAGCTTCCACGTGTGCACGAATGCGGTTAGCATCACTAACGGATTTCAGCGTGAAGCTGTACTCCTGCAATCCCGGAATTCCGAAGAATGCCGTTTCACTGCCCAAGGCAACAACGAGTGCATCGTAAGAGTAAGTAGAACCGCTGGTCATGAGAACTTTTTTCTCGTCCGGCTTGATTGTGTCCACCGTATCGATTTTCAAGTTCACATTTTTACCACTCAGCAATTTTTCGAGTGGAAGGGCAACTGCTTTTTCAGCAATGCTTCCTGCTGCAAGACGGTGCAGTTCCGTAATAATTTGGTGCGTAGGGTAACGGTTCACGACTGTAATAGTCGCTTCTTCCGGTGTCAGGTATTGACGCGCAGTCAGCGCAGTCAACAGACCACCGTAACCTCCGCCCAAGATCAAAATTTGCTTCGACATATCCATCCTCCGTTCTTCTAATCTTAACGTTGCTGTTGTTGACGCTCGTTCAGGATGCTCAGGAATGATTGAGCAAAACGCAGCGTTTGTTGTACGTTTGGATCTTTAAGCATTTTGAGCATAGCGAACAAACCAACCGAAGTTTGCTCGGCTTGCGCACGATCATTCGCTTCGATGGCAGCAGAAGCTACACCTTTAGCTTTGTCTACAACAGGTTTAGCAAACTCGCCCATTGCGCTCATTGTGTCGCTGATCAGAACTTTGTCTGTAGCTACGCTTTGTGCAAAGTCATAAGCTTTGGTCATTGCAGTGACCATTTCAGCCAGTTTAGGCAGGTTCTCCACCAGAACGGTCAGAGACTCCTGTACCTCAGGCTTCATCAGTTGATCCAGTACGTCCAAGGACTGGCGTTGGGAAACGTCGGCACCTTCTGTAACCGGCACCTCTTGTTGAGTAGGCGATTGTGACATAAGAGAAAGTCCTCCTTTACTTTGGGATAGAAGTCCGCGACTTTCATGATGCCTGTCAAGCAGAGCCGAACCACAAATACATCCAATACAACTAAATGTACCAAATTTCACACAATAGAATGAGCATAGCCCAAGGGCCTTTCCCACATCGTGTATTGTATCTTGGGTCTATTGCGGACAACATGTGTTGACGCAAAACGACAAGCAGGCCGAAACCGAACTCTATACCCCTATATTACACCTCTTACACATGAACATGAAAAAGAAATTTTTTACACTTGTGAAGATATTGTGAACATTGTAACAAAATCGATTTTTTTGTCAAGCATTGCGGTCGGTTTAAAATCGACTATTCTCCTGTCCCAGATCCGTCATCCTACCACATGTGGTAGGATGACAAGATCACATATGACCATATGTGCGATATGTACACAAGGAAGGATTTTTTCAACTGAATTTTTCAGGAATTGTTTTCCAAAACCATGAATTTCATGCAACGAAATTGGTCACTGTCGTTATTATGCAGCTAGGGGTGCAGCCTTATTCCTGAAATGACATCATTTCTTGTTCAAGTATGAACCTATCCTGGCATGAAAGCAAAAAAGACACAAAGAAGGCCTGACGAATCGTCCTGCCTCCTAATATTTGCTTTACTATTCGCCCGATTGGATCGTTACTTTAGGTCACACCATAACTATTTCTGGGGAATGCTGAGCCATTCCATCAAGCAACGCTTTTATTACAACGACAGCGGCACGCTCCAATTCCTCCACCTCCAGAAGTATCGAGATAGCCTGATCGGCATGAAGCTTCTCATTAGGCAGTCCTCCATCTGGAAAAGGACATAATTCCGCGAGTATATTTAACTTTTGGGACATGTTTCGATATAACTCTTCCGCCTGAAGACAGAATGGAATCAAGCTGGAATAGCGGGCAGTCGAAGCCCACTTTAGAGAAAGTTCTTTGAAAAACTCACTTGCATAACGTCTTGCATCCCACAAAACCGCAATGTTATAGGCATGACCGTTCGGTTCTACCCGTCTATATTCTAGGGCTTCTCTCCAGACCGCATAGGCAGCCAGACCACTGACTGTGTTCGGCAAGGTATACGGGTCCTCCCCACGATAATGAGCCAAAGCATCTGTCAGTGCCGCGTGCAAGTTCAGTTCTCGTATCATGCCATCTGATTCCGCTGCCAGTACAAATACTTCCTGATTCACACCCCGGCCTACATGATCATAGGCAATTGTTCCTGATTTAATGAAATCTGTACCGTATAGGGTCCGGGCTGCATCATCATAGCCATAGATCAATCCGAACTCGGGAATATGCAGGTCCCATACGACGGCCGGAATTCCCCGATGAATGGAGTAACGTATTAGGGAGAGGGCCCGAACAAGTCTTGGATTAAGCAACCTTTTCCCCTTCGCTTTCTCCTCTAGCATCGAAGGATCGACCAGATTGGCATTGAGTCCCGCTTGGCTCGCCAAAGCCTCAACCGCATGGGAACGATAACCCATATGTTGCAATCCTCTGGTAAGCACCTCTTTGAAGTTATAGGCGGTGGGGCCAGCGATATGTATATCCTGAGGTAGGATGGTTAGACGAAAAGAGAGTCCGCTCATCCCCATAACCATGGGGAGAGACGGAGATGGACCGATATAACCTAACATCTCGTGAATGGATGCTGCTGCCGAGTTCCAGGTTTGGGGAGCCCGAAACGAAAGGGGTTCCTCCAGAATCACTCGATTTTGCCCGAGTGAATTCCACTCTGCCAGCATTTCTTCTACAGATAAATGAATATGAAGCTGAGACACTTTTTTACGTGAACGGGACAGGATTTGATACACATTGGCAATTGTCAGATTGAATTTGCAGGCCATTTCTTGCGGTGACAGCTGCTCCATAGAATACGATGTGAAGACCTGTTGTTCTCTTTCATTCAGACAACCCAGCAGCATGTGGAGATTGTTCCTCATTTCCTGCTGAGCAACAGCTTGATACGGATCATAGCCTGTCTCCTGGGATCTCCGATCGGTGTCATTCAAAAGATGATTCAGCGTCATGTCGAGCGAGTCTTGATCGCTCCATGAAGCGTCATCGGCTCCAAATGCAAGGAACGAAGAAAAATGTTGTTCCCGCTGCTGTTCTTGGCGCTGCATATGTGAGTAAGCCTGATTACGCACAATGCGCTGCATCCAGGCCATGAAACGCTCAGCATTCTGAAGCTGTCCCATATGAATGAACGCACGAATAAGCCCATCCTGTAAAATGTCTTCTGCGAGATAAGAATCATGCGTAAGTGCTCGCACATAACGAAACAATTGCCCACGGTAACGGTGAATCAACTCCCCAAAGGCCTCTGTATCGCCAGTTTGGGCTCGTTGGATAAGCGCGATATCCGGCTCCTTTTGCCGATCCTCTAATGTCTCATCTTCCCCTGGCCTGATATGGCGATTGTCAGTTAATCCATCCATGTATATCTCCCTTTCTTATAGCCTCGCTTTACTTTCATTACTCCATCTTCACTCCATCTTCAAAATAGCAGCTTCGATCACGGCTTCCGTCTCCGCGAGTGCCACCATGATTGTCGCAGCAGCCTCCCAGTTCCGGGAGACAAGACGGGATTGGCATTCCCCGAATTGGCGAGATTGTGCGTATTTCAAAACAGAAAGGTCAGGATGGATTGTTTTAAAAAACAAACCATAATCATGGGCACGACGCGCGCCTACTGGCAGAGCAAAATACACATAATGAGCCCACTCATTACCATCGATTGCTCCAGCACGAACCTGTTCCGCCTTATGCAGAATGGCTGAAGCTCCGGTTCGTCCTTCCTGTGCAGCGATATCATGGAGCTGTTCTGTAAGGGTTGATTTGAACCAAGTAAACGCCCGGCGGTTAATCTCCTCCAGATCAGGCTGTTCAATGCGTTCAGGACTCCACCATCGTCGATACACACCGCTACTCCATGGGAATTCAGACTTCCATGCTTCCTCAAGTTTATCCAGTGTCAGAAAAACATTCGGAAATCCAGCCGGGTCATGCAGGCATATTTCATCGCCCTCCATATTCAGCGCCACTACATAATGATCGCAACCACCCAGGTTGGGAGAGTTGGGATTGTAGACGAGTTTGCCCATATCCAGCGGACCCATCATCACAGGACCCTGCTTCAAAGTCTCTCTTAGCTCATCTACAGGCATCTCTGTACCCCGTGATTGCACACTTTCGCGCACACGAAATCCCAGAATGCTCATCGCCTTGCTGATGGCCAGATCAGGACTAGAAGTACAGTTATCAAAAAAGAGAAGGTCTTCCTGCGTTCGAAAGGCCCCTAGTGAAAAGCCACCGATGGTTTCAAGCAGACCAGGGTCTACCTTTTCTCCAATGGACGACAGCAGCATTGAAGCTGAATTGGCGTAGCAATATGCACCATTTCCGATATAATTGCTCATATCATAACATCCTCTCATTCCTTTAATGAAGCACGCGATTATGCAATGCCTATACTTATACTGACTCTTCGTACAGATCATTTCTGACAGAATATTCAGAACAAATTTCTGCCCGCATAAAATAGCGAACGTTTAGAATGCGGACATCCCGGTTAATAAGAACTACACCAGAAACGAAGGAGATGTTCGATATGAGTAATTCAACTAGCGATAAAATCAAAGCAGGTATCAATAAGGCTAAAGGCGAAGTGAAGGATCAGATCGGTAATGCAACGAATAACAGATCCCTTCAGGCTGAGGGTAAAAAAGACAAAGCCAAAGGTGCTGTGCAGGACAAAATTGCAGATGTTAAAAAACATCACTAGATCGATTCGTTTCAACGTGAACACGCACGATGATTCGTGTAGTAAATATAGAGTCATTGCCCGACCGTCCATACCGGTTGAAAGCCGGGATTCGACGGGGGCGCAAAAAAGCCAAGGAAGGTGTTATTCACTACACCCTTCCCTGGCTTTTTTTGTCCTGTTTAGATAGCCGGAACTGCATATCTCGCCATATCGATAATAAAGCTGCGTGCTTCTCTTGTCGTGTGGTATTCTCGGCTGAATTGTCTTACCCATTCGGGGTGTTCCTGATACCATCTAAAGGTCTGCTCCAGTCCCTGCTCCAGCGTCGTCTGGGGGAACCATCCCGTCTCTGATCGTAATCTTCCAGAGTGAACGACCAGGCTCGAACCTCTGGATTGGGTGGGCTCCTGCTCCCGAATCTCCGCCGTTCCATTAGAATTTTGCAGTTGTTGCAAAAGCCCTCCGATCTCTTGCATGGTCGTTCCTTGCCCTGTCGAAATGTTATAGATCTGCTGATCTTGTCCATTCAGCATAATCTGTTCAATCGCTCGCAGCGCATCATCCACATACAGAAAATCACGTACAGCCGATCCCTGAATATCCAGAGGAAGGCCATCCATCATTCGCCCAAAATTACGCGGGATAATCCGATCCGGCAACTGCCAAGGACCATAGAGATTGGTTAAACGAAATAATTTCACAGGAAGCTGGTAACATTGAGCGTAGGATCGTGCGAGCATCTCACAGGCTACTTTGGAAGCGGAGTAAGGGGATACCGGAGCATATTCATCGGATTCGTGATACACTCTGCCCATCTCCCCTCCGTATACCTCAACGGATGAAGCCAGCAGCACGGGAATATGGTGATCGGAAGCGTATTGCAGAATAGTCTGTGTACTGAGGGTGTTGTTACGAAACACTTCTCCGGGGTGATGATACGAATAATCTACGTGTGGCATCGCTGCCAGATGAATAATATAGTCTGTTTCGTGCGGCAAGCTGAATCTGTCCTTCGCGAGATCACAACGGATAAAGGCCATTTCATGAAGTGGAGAGCTATGTACAAGCCTCTGACAATAATCATCCTGATCCACCAGGGTGATTCGATGTCCTTTTTGCGCCAAATACTGAGAAAGGTTAAATCCTACAAATCCAGAAGCCCCTGTAATGACAATATTCAAGCACATTCCCCCTTGGATTAATACAACAAGTTCACTGAAGAGAGTCTATGTTCTGATTATAACCTTATAGTGATACATTTTGTATCATTTTACAATTGTTTTTTGTTCTTCTCCATAAATAAATGGGTAATGCCATAGGGAGGTGATACTTACGATGAAAGAGGACATGAACAATGTACAGACAATGTTATTCCAGGACGATGGTGTGATCCCCAATCATTCGAGTCTGCCTGTACTTCTGTATAAGGGAATTTGGGCAACAGATTCCTCTCGTGCGGAGTCGTTGCTGAACCAAAACGGATGGGGAAACAGTTGGATAAACGGCGTGTTTAATTATCATCATTATCACAGCAATGCTCACGAAGTACTTGCGGTGGTGAGTGGTTGGGTTGAGCTCATCCTTGGTGGGGAACATGGAAAGGTTGTGCGGCTTCAGGCAGGAGATGTCGTCGTATTACCTGCGGGAACCGGACATAAACGGCTGAGTGCGAGCCTTGATTTCCGCATTGCAGGGGCCTACCCAGGTGGCATGAGTTATAATACCCGAACAGGTGAACCGGGAGAGCGTCCCAAAGTTCTGCGTGAAATTCAGGAGGTTCCCATCCCGGATACCGATCCGGTCTATGGGCAAGAGGGGCCACTATTGGAGTTATGGAATCAGAACAAGACATGAAAGAATAAATGGACTGCTCCTGGATAAAAAAACTACCGGGAACAGTCCATATTTCGGTTACTGGGGAAGCCTCACACTGTAGAATCGCATGGCATGTGGCTTCCCTTCCATCTCAAGCCGTCCTTGTATGATCAACTGTCGAACACGGTATTCAATGAATGCGTCTCCGACAGCTTGTTCGAGATGGCCCAACACCTCACCTACGAGGCGGGCTGATTTTATAAACTCGCCCGGCTGTCTGGTTAACATAACTTCTCTGGCTTTCTGCATAATGTACTCATCAATCGCGTCTTCGGGCACACTCTGAATCTCGCCATCCTTCATTAATCGCAGAAGTCCAGGCTGTACAGCCAAATCCACCCACTCTTGCTCCATTTGTCTGCGTTCCTCCAAAGACAACGGTTCGGCATTCACACCGTGTTGCCACATCGCTAACAACTTCTCAGAAAAAATTTCACCTGTTCTAAGAACATCATGCTGAACTTCAGAATTATGAAATAATTCCTGATATAATGCACTGGTCTCGATCAAATAGATAGGCCCCAGCCTATCACGCAGCAAATGCATGGCATATAAAAGCCCTGTTCTCTCATGAGCATTATTCGCATACCAGATGATGATTCGGGTATCTTCATTAATTGAACTCACTACGCTGTTTAATTGAATCAGCTCATTCATGCCTTGGACGGCATAACTTCCATTCTCACTCAAATAAAGTTTCTCAAGTAGCCATAGGTGCCTGCGGTGTAAATCCGCCTTGTTCGTCAAATCGCCCAATGGACCGATGGCATAGTAGTCATTCATAGAGAAAAACCGCCGCTCCGAGCGCCCTGGAACCTTGCCCATCGCAACCTTAATGCTACCTAACGGCGATTCTCCAATCGCTATATGAATTTCACGTGGTTTCTGTGCCATCAATGCCTGTTTCTCAGCTTTCTCCCGGTTCCGATTCTCGTCCAATGTATTAAATATCGACTGAATTTTCGTTGCAAAATGATCGGAATGTTCTTTCGCTGACTGAACACTGACTTCCCTTTCTGCAATGAGATAAAGCATACGCAATAGCGAACGCAGCTCATCCTCATTCATAAGGTGCAGCTCCTTTTCAAAATCAAAGACATTGTCAATCATGTTTATCCCCCTCTAAACAGTCTTAACAGACCAGACGGTCTTCTCCGACTAAACCATACAAAATCAAACGTACGTATCTGTATCATCGTAAGTTTACGACGAAATAGACTTTCCAGAGGAGTGACTCAGATCATTCATTTCCTCACGATTGGATGACGAACGGGTGAAGTGCCGCTCCAGCTTCCGACTTGCCCACAGGGATACTACGATAAACAGCAACACGCCGCCCCACCGCACAGGGTGTTCCATAAACTGAGCTACATTGGAACCAATATACGTCACACAGAAGATCATAATGGCTTTGCCAAAACTCACCGCAAGCAGGAAGGACATTAATCTCATTCGTGCAATACCTGCCGCTACATTGATAATGACGAAAGGGCCAACCGGAAAAATACTCAACAAAAACACATAACTGAACGCATTCCGCCGAATCCATACCATGCTGCGCTGCACACGGGGTTTGTTAGCCCAACGTTCCACAAAAGCCGATTTTCCAATCTCTCTTACAATCAGAAATGTAACGGTACAGCCAAGGACCATCCCGATCCATGAATATAAAAACCCTGCCCATAGCCCGTACACGGCTCCGTTAACCCCAACAATGAGCAGCGTAGGCAGCGGGGGCACGAAGGATTTCATAAAGGTAAGCAAAATTCCCGGTAAAGGGCCCAGGGAGCGAAACTTCTCCAGCCAAAAACGAATATTCTCTTCCGTAATATAGGACATGATGTCCAAAGATGCCGGGTTCATCTGCTTCCCTCCAATCTATACAGTTCACATTTTCTAAAGAGGTGGTGCCCATAATAAAATACATCTGGTAAACCGATGTGAAGTTTCACGACTCACTTCCCCCAGTATAACGTACATATGAACGCTGTACCGTTGTCAATTTGAAGAAATTTCACCCGCGACGCTGAATAACAAAAAAGCACACCCGGACCTGTTCAGTCTTGGTGTGCTCTCTATATCGGATACCCCGCTTGAAACCCATGGTGAACAAGCTTAGGGCAGTATTTTGCTTACCGTTTATTCTAGCTGAGCTTCCTGCATTGCCAATTCATTCAGCTCTTCCTGATGCGCAGCATTCCACTCGGGAATACCGGAACGCATGAATTCCTCGGCATCCATCGCTGCTTTGGACTGATTGCACAGATTGCAGGCGCAGACACAGTTAAGTGGGGTAGTATGCCCACCTTTGGCTCGCGGCAGAAGATGGTCAATCGTATCTCCATACGAGCCACAGAAGTAACAGGTATAGTTATCACGGGTCAAAATAAACCGCTTGAAATCCTTGTTGCTAAACAATCGGCGGATCGTGTACCGATTAACCACAACAGCAGCTTTTTCCTTGACCAGCGTGACCGCCAGCTCCATATCCACTTCCTGATGCCAGCGCCGTCCTTTGTCCGTCTTGCCGCGCATGCGCACCATACCCTGCCGGTTCGTCCGAAGTGATGCCGGATCTTCCGGATCAATCGCTACAGGCACCGCCGGCGTATGACGGCGGGGGCGGCTTTCCGTTCCAGCCCCGTGACTGCGGCTGGAATGTGCTGGCGCCCGCTGCCCGGATGATCCGGCGCGGGCTGTGTCTTCGCCGCCCGCCTTAGGCGCACGCTCCTTGCGTGCCGGGCGCGGCTTCGACCCGGGCGAGCCTGGCTGGCGCCCGGGTGCAGGAGGCGCAGCCTCCATGGCCGCGCCCGGCGCTTGGCCGGGCGCGGGCTGTGCAGCAGCGGCAGGCTGTGCGGCCGCTGCTGGGGGTCCGGCGACCGAGGCATCGCCACGGTCGCTCAGGCTCGGCGCACTGGCCTCAGCTATGCTGCGGGCCTGTCCTGCGCCGGACGGCAGCGCGGCAGCACGTTTGCGGCGCCGCTTGCGTTTGCGCTTGGCTGCGGTCGGCTGATCCGCAGCCCCTGGCTCTGCTGCCAGGCCTTGCGGCTTGGCGTGCAGCAGAGCCTTGGCCGCCGCAATCTCCTGCTCGGCGGCCTGATCCGTGCCAGCGGCTATACGCGCGCGGGCACGCTTCGCAGATGGATCAGCAATCGCTGTATGCACCTGCGAATCCCTGTCTTGCAGATCAGCCCCCGTCTGCGGCTGATCTACAGCCTCGCTCTCCACCTCAGTTCGGGAGAGCGATTCCTTACCGGTATGCAGCTCTGGTCGCTTCGCCTTTCTCCTCCTTCTCCTCTTCTTGCGGTTGCCCGAAGGGGAAGAGACAGTTGAAGAAGCAACGAAGTCAGCCGTTTCACCTTCCGACGAAGAAGATGAACCTGTGGATGCCTGTGACTCCTCGCGTCTTTGTGAAGTAGCAGCAATAGAAGGTGTTCCATTAACGGCATCGACGATCCGTTCAGCTCTATGATTCGCAGATGCAGAAGGTCTGGCAGCCGCAGCACCTTGATGGCTCTTTATCGCCTCATCCGAAGTCCGGAGTGAGGTGTTATCGTTATCCGCTCGTCCACCGAGCTGACGACAGTGGCGACAAGCGCCACGTCTGGCTCCCGGGCCAGCCCGCTTTCCGGTTCTTCGTCGAAATTCGGACAAAGGTCGCTTTTGCCCGCAATACATACATGTCTTGGTCAGTTGCGCTTCATGTTCCGTCATTTCCTGCCGGAAAGGGGCCGAGCCCGTCTCCATGTTGTCACCTCGGTTCCGTATGAATCCGGTTTCTTTCTATTGTATCACATCTGCTCGTTAACACACTCATAGCCAGATGTCCCATAGTCTTTTGTCTTGTACTCCTGCGTCTGTCCCACGCATTCGTGAAGGATGTGTTCCACATATTCCAATATATCTTGCATCGGTTTCCCGCATTGTTCACATGTTGTCATTGTTCTCACCTTAATCCTGTTCTTAAAGTTCTCTGCTTATAAAAAAATAATTGTGTTCCGCCTTCTCATTACCCTTCGCGTGTAAAAAAGAAACATCCGTTCCCCATATATAAATCAAATTGGGAATCAAAAAACCGTTTCCTGCTCAACCCTAATGGTCGACCAAGAAACGGTTTATTATTCCTGTATTGGTGTAAATCTTTTAACGAACGTCGAATTGTCCCGAGTTTTGTTGCGGTACCAGACGTGGCTTCGGTTTTGGCAAATTGCCGAAAATCACCCATGCAAACGGAATGAATTTTGCCGTGAGTCCAACCACAATCCAGGAAGCGATTAACGCCACACCAAAACCTCCGGCGTACCACAGGTGAATCAGCCAGGAAACCCCGGTTTGTGGTGGAAAATTCCGATAGACCAACAGGAAGAATGGATGAATCAGATAAATACCAAAGGACAATGCCCCAAGCCGATTGAGCGGCTTAACAATCAGCGATGGTCCTTTGCGATAAAGCAGGTACGCGATTTGAATAAGCACCAACGCACATGCGAACGTATGCAGATTCCAGAAAAACTCGTACCACAGCGTGTTATACGTTGCGATCTTCATGCGAAGCAGATAATAAATGTACACATGACCGAGTCCGGCCAAAATCCATACCGCCCACAGCACAATCCATGAAACTACACGAGCTTTGGTTGCATTCTCCCGACTGATGACAAACCATTGTTTAATCTTCGGAAAATATACCCCGATAAAAGCACCCAGCATGAAATAGGAGAAATACGAGAACGCCCAACTTCCCTTGTTCGGCACCTGGAAACCATATTTATTACTTACGATAAATGCCCACTGAATGAGCAGCCCAATTGGTACCGACCATTTGACGACTGAGGGATATTTCTTGAGCAGCCACAATACCAACGGGAATAACAGATAGAATTGCATATTAATAAATACAAAGTACAGATGCGTATACGCCTTGCCCGTGAACAGTTTTGTTATGAAGCTTACTGTTGATTCTCCGAACGGACGGCCCTGATAATGCGTGAAGTGCAGGATTACAAAATACATTAATGAAAATAGGAAATACGGCAGTAAAATGTAAACAAATCTTTTTTTGTAAAAGTTGCTGACCAGCTTCTTGTCGAGCGGGCGAGAATAATAGTTATAGAACAGTACAAAACTGCTCATAAAAATAAACGTTGGTGTACCATATTTCATAAAAATATTAATAAAATTGTACAGCCAGTAATACCCTGAACCTGTCATGTCCACCGTCGCGTATGAAGTGGAATGTACACACAGCACACCGATGATCGCCATTGCCCGCACGAGATTCAGCTCTGGGATTCGCTCTCTTTTGATTGTTTCACTCATAATTAGCGTTTCTCCTTAATATGTTTCGTTGATATGTCTAAGATGACTTAATATGATAAGCTCTCTATCTATTAAAAAGCATAAAGCTTAAGATGGATAGTCCAAATTCTTAAAAGTTCCTAAATATTCAATATGTTTCATAGTCTTTTCATGTCTATATATGTAAAAAAAGACCGCTATCACGCGGCCTGCGAGCATGTCTCGTATCTGTCCAAAATATTGTTGGTTCACTGGGATGAAAATGGTAAATTCACTGCTGACGACTGGCCAGAATTTGTTTATAGATCTCAATAGCTGATTGTCTTGAAGCTTTCAGATCAACAATGGCATTCTGACGAGGCTGATGAATCTCTTTACTATGCAAATCCTTCAGGTCAGGCAGCCATTTGCGGATATAATCCCCTTGGGGATCATACTTCTCTGACTGTGTCACCGGATTGTTCACCCGAAAGTATGGAGCTGCATTCTCGCCAAGTGATGCACACCACAGCCAGTTGCCCCGATTTTGAATATTATCATAGTCACGAAGCTTGCGTCTGAAATAAGCTTCACCCAGTGTGAACGGGCATCGCAGATTTTTGGTAAGGAACATCGCGGTCAGAATACGAAGCCGATTCAGCATATGTCCAGTCTCATTCAGTTCCGTCATCGCTGCGTCGATAATCGGAATGCCCGTATCGGCCTTGCACCATCGTTCAAAGTGGACCTCGCTGAGTGCCGACAGATCATAAACTTTTTCATATGTAAAATAATGACTCTCATATACAGCCCGATACAGATAGAAGTCGCGGAAACATAATTGTCTGATCCATTCATCCGAATGCTCCGTACGTTTTGCAGCATCGTACATCTTGCGAATGGATACAGCCCCCACAGCTACATATGAACTGAGACCACTCGGTTCATATGCTTCATATTCATCCCGATGATCTCCGTAATCGGCAATTCTGTCAGATAAAAAGCCATCCAACAATTGATGAGGTTCATTCAAATCCGAACCATCATATGCCAGCAATTGTTGTGGTACCTGGAATGTCTCTGACCATTCTATCTGCTGATCACTGACCTTCACCTCTGCAACCGTAGTGGTTGAAGCTGGATTGGGATGCTCATTCATGAATTCCACCCAGCGTCGGTGGAAGGCAGCAAATACTTTATATGGCTCCGACTTGCCCGTAAAATCAGCAAACCCCTTCAAATCCATCAACAGATGATCCGTCAGCTGGGTAAATGTGACTTCTCGTTCCTCGGTTACCTTGCGTATTCCACGATCCCGTTCCATTGCATATGGGGTCATATCCCGATGAACAATAACTTCATCTATACGACCTTGCATCTGTTCGAGGATATAATCAATCACCTCAGCCGGTTTGCCATAAGCTACGTGCAGCTTGCGACCAGAATCGCGATACCGCTTACCAAGATCAACAGCATGCTGTAGAAAATTCACTCCGCTATGTTCCTGTTCACGACCCTGCCGCAGCAGAAATGGATCATAGATGAGCACATGCAGACTCTCTGCATCCTGGTGCCGCAAATAATCGAATGCCACCAGATCATCTGTACGCAAATCTTTGCGATGTATGAATAACTTCATGCTTCATCCTCCTGCCTGAGCTTCTGCCTACTTTGCCGTTAAATCTTCATACAGCCTGCTTGTCTCCGGCTCCGGTTGATGCCCCAGTTCCTCAAGCAGGGTCAGCTTAAATGACTGATATATTCTGAGTATGGCTTGTTGATCATCCATGGATGCACTTACTCTCATCATTAATCGGCAGATTTCTTCGGCGTACGGCTCCCGTTCCTGTAGTTCGCTCAATTTCTCCATCGCTTCCTTGCCCCGTCCATGCTCCATGTCCCATTCAGCGATATCCATAACCAGTGCTACATATTTACGTCTCAGATCTCTCGCTCTGGATTGAGCCCAGTGATAATCATGCTCCTCCAGATAATCACCGCGATAGAGCGAGACGATATCTCTCAGTTGATCCACATTATCTGACGTAACGTCCGCGTATGCCGTTCCTTGCTCGAACTGCTCTACATCACTTACCAGATTACCCGATAACAAACGATAACGGTTCATGTTGTATTCCAGCTTGCCCGTCATGTTCCATTCCCTCAGCAGTTTGCGGATTTGATAAACGGATGTATGCAGATGCGTTAGCCCTTTCTCTTGCGAGACATCCGCCCACAATTTATCAAGTAGAATCTCTTTGCTTACCCAATCTCCTCTATGGTGAAACAAAAAAGCAAACAATTCCTGCGATTTGGCTGTGCGCCACTTGTGCTTCTGTGCTTCCTGATCCAGGCTTCGGTAGATGTCCAGATGTTTAAAAGTAAGCAGTCCAGGCATGCGGGTATCCACCCCCACAGCCTCAGATTCCTGAACCTCGGCAGTTGCTGCAACCAGTGAGGATATGGACATCATTCCTGCGGCAATACGATCGATTGTTTTGCCAAGCCTCGCTGAACTTACCGGCTTGAGCACATAATCCAGCGCCTGGAGCTCAAAGGCTTCAACCGCATGATCAGCGTAAGCCGTTATAAATATAATACGAATACTGCTGTCCAATTGTTGTATATATTCAGCCGCTTCCAGTCCATTCATTTCCGGCATGCCAATGTCCAGAAACACAACGTCCACACGCTCTTTTGCCAGAAAATCCAGACCGGCACGGGCTGTCGAAAAACACTGCACGGGGGTAATCCGTCCATCTGATCGTAACAGACGCTCCAGATGAAGCTGCGCCGGCTTCTCGTCATCGATTACAATGGCTTTCATCGCTCTTCCAGCCTCCTGCCGTGAATTATTCAATAGGAATACCGCTTATATTGGCACCCGCTTATTAATCTGTTAACCAGAATTGCCTAAATCGGCCCATTATTTGGAGTTAATTTCCTTCTCCACAGGTATACGAAACCGTATTAGCGTTCCTTTCCCCGAATGACTCTGAATCTCAAGCCCTTGACCATACAAGGACAGCAGGCGTCGATTTATATTCTGTAGCCCTACACCCCCAGGACCTTCCGTTCGCCCTGAATTCACCTGAGCCAAACGCTCAGGAGGTATGCCTACTCCATCATCCTGTACCACAATGACGATGTGCTCGCCTTCCCTGGTAATGCCAAGGTTAACCGTGCCGCCTGCAGCACGCACCATTACCCCGTGACGAATCGCATTCTCCACAAGCGGTTGAATGCTGAGCGGTGGCAGGTAAAGACGCACATCTGGGTCAATATCATAACGGACCACCAAACGCTCCTCGAACCGTGCTTGCTCCAGATGTACATAGGACTCCACCAACTCCAACTCCTTCGCGAGCGGAACCAGTTGGTCACGGTTCTGGAAGTCGAAGCTCCCCCGCAGGTATTGACTCAGTTCAATAAGCAAATCGGTCGCTTTGTCTGGATTGACCGCGCACGTTGCAATAATGACGTTGAGCGCGTTATATAGAAAGTGCGGTTTGATCTGGGCTTGCAAGAAAGCCATTTCCGTACGAATAACTTCCTGTACGGAGGCACGCATCTCAATTAACGTCCTCACCCGGGCACGCAGTTCACCTGCATCCACAGGTTTGCTCAGAAAATCATTTGCTCCTGCCTGGAAGCCCATTCTAATATCCTCAGGCAGCCCGCGAGCTGTCAGCATCAGAATAGGCAGTTCGGACAAGGAACTGTTCTCACGCAGCTTGCGACACAGCTCAAGCCCGGACATTCGCGGCATCATCCAGTCTGTAATAACAAGATCAATGGAGGGGTGTTCTTCACGAAGCTTCAATGCTGCTGCCCCACTATCCGCTGCAATGACACGATAACGTTCCGTCGATAACAAATTGAACAATACCTGTCGATTAACGGGATCATCATCCACAATTAGAATGGTATGCTCTGCTTCCAGGATATCATTCGTCTCATCCCAATCCATTGCTGCTGCCGTATCCTGCGCTCTTCTTTCTTGGGTAGACACATAATGGGCTGCAACAGGCCTCGAACTCGCTTGCAGCAAAGGAAACTGCACAATAGGCAGGGTAAAATGAAAGGTCGAACCCTCACCTGGCTCCGATTCTACCCAGATGGTTCCTCCCCCAAGTTCGACCAGTTTGCGAGTGATACTCAGTCCAAGACCAGTTCCCCCGTTAACCCTCTCACTTGTTCCGTTGCCCTGTTCGTAAGACTGAAATATGTCTTCCAATTTATCTGGGGTGATACCGACACCTGTATCGGCGACAGATACCGTTACCAGAGCTCCATCCACACGAGCATAGAGCCGAATCTCCCCCTGCTTCGTGTACTTATACGCATTGCCCAGCAGATTGTACAGAATCTGTCTCAGCCGATCCTCGTCCGCCTCAACCAGCGGTAACGCTGGAGGCCATTGCTGAATCAGTACAACCGGTTTATCTTCAAAGGTAAAACCAGAGACTTCAACGACCGTTCGGGCAACGGACTCGAGGTCCACAGCACTCCGTTTTAATTCAATTTCACCATTTTTAAGCTTCGAAAAATCCAAAATATCGTTTACCAGCAGTGAAAGCCGCTTTCCAGTTGAGGTGATCATGGACAAATTTTTGGCCTGCTTGGGTGTAACCGCCCCAGCCGCCCCTTCCAGCATCGATTGAGCAATATTAATAATGCCATGCAAGGGTGTCCTCAGTTCATGTGACGTATTCGCCATAAACTCGTCCTTGAGGCTGTCGATGGCAAGCAAACGTTCAGACAACGCTTCAACTTCACGGAATGATTGTGCGAATCGGATCGCAGTTAGAATCATCTGTGCAAAGACAAATAACAACAGCTCATACAGCGCTAGAAATGTCGTATCCACGGTAGTGAAAGCACCCACGGTGTGCAGCACAACCACCATAAATATACTCATCATGCTCATCAGGACAAAATGACCGTCATTCGGTCGATTTTTCAGCCAAAGGAGCATAGCTCTCAGCGTGTAACCAATCACCACGAGTGAAATCAGCAGCATGGGCAGCTCCAGCATGGAGAACAGAACAGGAGACAATGTAACACCCACCGTGCATTGGACGAGTACCAGAACTACACCCAAGCGGACAAACCATTGATGAACTGCTCCAGGTACAAGCGCATCCATATAACGGAGCAAGAAATAATACGCAAGAGCCGCGCTGATTAATTGAATCCGCAGAATTTCATTATTCGGTAAAAACGGTAACAGGGTTCCCAGCAACTTCTCGCCATGAGTCAATGCGTACATCGCACCGGACAGGCTGAATAACCCCAAATAGTGAAGCTCTTTTTCACTGCGCCGCAGCCGGAAGAGCATCAGAAAGAAGGCCGCTGGCAGAATAAATCCGAACAGTGTCATCAGATCCTTGAGCCAGTCCTGCTGTTGACCTTTCAGAATGCTGTGCTCGTCTCCGAACAAAATGGATGCGATAATGCCGCCTGACGAGTAGCTGTAATTGGATACCTGAATGATAATATCTGCGATGTCGCCTTCTATAGAGGTAAATCCCGTAAAAGGCAAATTGAGCTGAATATCGGTATTTTCCGTTGCACCTGGCAGCCCTTTGCCGCCAATCTCTTTGCCATCGATGAATAAACGATGGGCCATGCGGATATTTTGCGTACGTATCCCATAATCGTTCTTCTCTAATCTCTGGGGAATGCGAACACGCAAATGATAAGTTCCATACCCGTGCGCCTCTCCAAGAGTGCCATTCCATCGGGATGGGACATGGATAGGGACAGGCCTGGAAAGCGGCTTGCGTCCGGATAAATCCGCCTCAAAGTCAACAGGTGTCAACAATTGGCCCGGATAGAAATCCCATGTACCATCCAGAGAAGCAGCCCCCTGCCTGTCGAAATTCCAGCCGGTCAGGTCCATGACCCCATCCCTCGCATGAGGGTTGCCGCGTTCGGTAAAATACGTTTGTACAATGAAACCCAGAGGAAAAACAACAATACATATAAAGCTAATGGTGAGCATAATCCAGTGTTTTCTCATCTATGTAATCCTTCCGCCTCTATAGCGAGAGACGTCTAATTTTGTCGTTTTATTCCTATAACTCCATGTTACACGTTTCTGTTGCTGACGGAAATAGTTCTCACATGATATTTTAACGCCAAAAAAGCCACAGGCTCTGCTGCCGGAATGAAGACCGGAGTAAGACCCGTGACTTTTTGAATTTGTTGAATATCTATTTTACTTTCTTGTTTCCTTACGCTTGTCCAACGACCTGAGCCAGTTTCTGCACAATTCCAGCCCAACCCTGCTCCATACGTTCACGAACCATGGCATGAGCTTGTCCGAATTCAGTCAGTTTGTCCGCGTCCCAGCCACTGTGAATCAAGGTAAAGTTCGTGTCTTGTCCTTGCTCCGTCAGTTCAAACGTAAGCGTCCAGTCCTTACCCCATTGGAATGACAGCTTGTGTAGTGGCTGAACTTCCGTGACTTTGCACGGTGATTTACCGAAGGGGCCTGCTTCCAATATAAATTCATGCCCTTCCACTGGCTCCAGATTGCTTGGCATAAACCACGATTCCAAACCTTTCGATGTCGATACAATCGCCCACACGTTCTCCACAGGTGCGTGAAGCAACAGTTGTTCCCGAATATCTGGCAATGCACTTGAAGATTCCATCATATCTCCTCCTAGATATATATCAGCATTTTGCATCATTCCATTTATATCTCATGGAATTGATGCAAAATCCCCTTTTATCTTATTGTTCGAATTTAAGTGATGAGTGTCAAATATATTCCGCTAACAACAGGTATTATGGCAGGCGCTTTGTTGACCGGCTCTCAGACCCACCCTATAATTGGAACATATTACATAAAAGGTGTGTGATTTCTTATGATAGTCTGCTCTGAAAAATTCAATTCCAACCGTCGTCGGGAGGGATAAACATCTGACAACCACTCCCTTCCACATTCTCATTTTAAATATGTTGTGGAGGAAACGTTACATGTCTTTTAGTTATTATGGTCCGTTATGTACCGAGGTTTATAATGCCACCAAACCCGTTGGCCAATCCCTTGGAGGCGATATTGAATTTTACCGTGATTATCTGAAGAACTGCAATGGACGCATCCTGGAAGCGATGTCTGGCTCAGGACGAATGCTGATTCCATTACTTGAGGCTGGTTTGAACGTAGACGGTCTTGATTATTCATCAGATATGCTCAATTCTTGCCGTACTCTTTGCACCGAGCGAGGATTGCCCCTGCCTGAATTGTTCGCTGCTGATCTGGAGACACTTGATCTTCCTTATCGGTATGAATTCATTATCATCGCCGCAGGCTCCCTGCTGCTTATTCAAGACAGACTGGCTTCCATAAAGGCCCTGCGTAATCTGTATCACCATCTGGAACCGGGAGGCCGGCTTGTGCTGGACCTCTTTCTACCCGATGTAATGAATACGACTTCACACTACTCAGGTACCTCGACTGTTCAATTACCGGATGGCGATACGATCACAATGGAGAGCAAAGACATCGAAGTCAATATGCTTCAGCAGTACAAAGTAAGTCTGATTCGCTATGAAAAGTGGCGCCACGGCACCCTCATAGCCACGGAACTGCAACAGCTTGCATTACGTTGGTACGGTGTGGAGGAGCTGCGCATGATTCTGGAACAGATCGGTTTCATTAACGTTGTTGTATATGCAGACTTCGATCCCGAGCAGGCACCTTCGCGTTCTGATCAGAAATTTGTGTTTGAAGCTACACGATGAATACCCTCGGAAGTGGTTTCACTTTCAGATCAAAGCGCTAACAATCGACCGCACCGGGAAAGATCCAAGATCGAGGAAGTAACGTGCCTACGATTCGTTAATACGTAAACCTGTAAAAATTGCAGCTAATAACAGTTGCTCGGTTCGTTAGATTGTAATGATGCTAAAAAAGGGATGTCCTCCGTCATGTTCATGACTTATGGGACATCCCTTTATCATTGCATCTATATAAATGTTCTAATTAAGATCAGTATCCTCGGGAATATGGCTGTGCGATAGCCGCTTGATCTTTGCTAACACCCAGTTCCAGCGCTGCATGAGTCGCCCAGTAAGGATCACGTAGCATACCTCTGCCAACCGCGACCAGATCTGCATCACCGTTGCCGATAACTGCTTGAGCCAGAGCTGAATCCTCAAGCATGCCTACCGCAATGACAGGAACGTTCAGTTCTTCACGGAAACGACGAGCAAACGGCACTTGGTAACCAGGGTAGTTACCCGGTTTACGTTGTCCGGAAGGTCCTTCACCGCCAGAGCTAATGTGGAACATATCCACGCCTGCTGCCTGATAGGCACGAGAAATTTCAATGGTATGATCAATATCATACCCGCCATCAGCGTATTCCACTGCCGAAATCCGCATAATCAGCGGCATATCTTCCGGCATTTCTTTTTTCGCTGCACGAATAATCTCGACACCAAAACGGGAAAGATCCTGTCCATACTCATCCTCGCGATGGTTCATCAGTGGAGAATGGAACTGGTGAATGAGGTAACCATGCGCACCATGCAGCTCAATGGCATCAACCCCAGCAGCTACTGCACGGCGTACACCGTCCGCAAACTTCTGTACCATGGCTTGTGTTTCCTCTGTAGTTAAAGCGTGTGGTGTATTGAAGCTCTCTCCAGGGAAGGTAACCACCGATGGAGCTACAGGTCGAGCCGCATCCTCTGCTTTACGTCCGGCATGCGCGATCTGAATCGCCACCTTGGAGCCATAAGCGTGAATGCCATCCACCAGCTTGGTAAAGGCAGGAATGTGTTCATCTGACCAGATGCCCAGATCATTGTCGGTAATACGTCCGTCCGGATCCACATCCGTCATCTCGATCACGATCAACCCTGTACCGCCAACCGCACGGCTTACATAGTGTACCTGATGCCAATCGTTCGGAATACCGTCTTTGGCAGTAACGGAATATTGGCACATCGGTGCCATGACGACACGGTTATTTAGTTGAAGCCCCTTCAATTGATACGGGGAAAATAATTTCTCTGTCATTCCAGGTACATCTCCTATTCAATATGGTATATGTTAAGGCATTTAATTGTTTTGCTGATCGGAAAATAGCTTTCCATTCTTGCCGTAGTTACTCTTTTCCAGATCCTCAATGAATATGAATACGTTGCTCGGATCGACGTCCAGTGTCTCACAAGCCACTTGGGTCATCCGTTCAATCAACTGGCGTTTCTGCTCCGTTGTCTTGCCTTCCAGCACTTTAACGGTTATAAATGGCATGGGAAAATTCACATCCTTTTATTAATCATATTATGAACTTAACCTACAGGAAAACAAGTACGTACTTTATTGTGCGATAGTACCCTTTTTGATACCTAGTCTGCATCCATCTCTGATTGATCCATTACTCGAAACCGTTCCAAAACATGATATGATAGTCATACGGACACTCAGGAAATAATATACCCAACTATAATAAACCGAAGCCAAAGGAGCGATTACTGGTGAAAGATATTTTAATTCAAAGACTGACAACCTATGCTCAAATGGATACGCAATCCGATGAAAATAGTGAAACCTGCCCTTCCACACCAGGCCAGCTAGTTTTGGGTAAATACTTGGTTGACGAATGCAAAGCCATTGGTTTGCAGGAAGTGACCATGGATGATAACGGCTATGTGATGGCGACATTGCCATCCAACACAGACAAGGATGTTCCCGTGATCGGTTTCCTTGCTCATCTGGATACAGCCACCGACTTCACAGGCAAAGATGTCAAACCACAGGTCATCGACAACTATGATGGACAAGATATTGTACTGAATCAGGAGCTGGATGTGGTGTTATCCACCACGGATTTCCCGGAACTGCGTGAATATAAGGGCCACACCCTGATTACAACAGATGGTACAACACTGCTTGGTGCGGATAATAAAGCAGGCATTACCGAGATCATGACGGCGATGGCTTACCTGATTGAACACCCGGAAGTAAAACACGGAAAGATTCGTGTTGCTTTTACCCCGGATGAAGAGATTGGCCGCGGGCCGCATAAGTTCGATGTGCCTGCTTTTGGAGCCAAATATGCCTACACGGTAGACGGCGGACCACTCGGCGAGCTGGAATACGAAAGTTTCAATGCGGCGGCTGCCAAAATCACAGTTCGGGGCACCAACGTGCACCCGGGTACAGCCAAAAACAAGATGGTCAATTCCGCTAAAATTGCGATGGAGTTGAACCGCCGATTGCCTGCGGAGGAAGCTCCCGAATTCACAGAAGGGTATGAAGGATTCTATCATTTGTTATCCATCGAGGGAGACGTCGAACTAACCAAGATGAGCTACATCATTCGGGACTTCGACCGGGAGAAGTTCGAGGAACGCAAAGCATATTTGTTAAAAGTCGTGGACGAATTGAAAAGCAAATATGGCGAGAAAAGCATTTCCATTGAACTGAATGATCAATACTATAACATGCGTGAGAAAATCGAACCTGTGCGCCAGATCGTCGATATTGCACATGAAGCGATGACTCGACTGGATATCGAGCCTGTCATCCATCCGATTCGCGGGGGTACAGACGGTTCCCAACTCTCATACATGGGTATGCCTACACCCAACATCTTCACGGGCGGAGAGAACTACCACGGCAAATTCGAATATGTATCAGTGGATAATATGGTGAAGGCCACACAGGTCATCGTGGAAATTGCTCAATTATTTGAACAGCGTGGAGATGTTTAGTTCGACATAAACATAAAGCTACAGCACGGCAATACAAATAGACCATCCACCAACAGGTGAAAGCAAGATACCCTCTGGCATATCACATGCAGAGGGTGTTTTTGTTGTATTAATGGTTTAAGAAAGCAATAGCACATCTATCCTTATTTATTCGTACATATTACCTCCCGCAATTTCACGCAGCTGCTCCAGATTGCAGATGACAATGTTGCGATTTTCTTTGCGGATGATTTCACGGTCGCGGAGGTCATGGATGACCCGGTTCAAGTGTCTGTAGCTCGTGCCCAGCATATCCGCCAGCTCTGTCAGCTTGGAGGTCTGGATTTCTTCCGTGATCTGCTCCCCCTGCTCCATCGTGGACAGCAAATAACTTGCAAAACGGCTCTCGACGGGATATAGCAGGTTGAGACTCGACAGATTCGAGAAGGTATATAATTTGTGGGTCACATGGCTGAGCATAAAATGGAGAAACTTCGGGTTTTCAGCATATGTATTCTTGAGATAGCGATAGCTTACACCGAGCAGCAAACTCTTGTTGACGGATTCCACCGTGTTTTTGGCTTCCTTGCCATTGACCAGCTCCAGATCACCTACCAGCGCAGGCGGCATACTGAAACGAAGCAGCAAAGACTTGCCGTTCGGCAGTGTTGTATAAATCTTGAGCTTACCCTGGACGAGAAAATATAATCGCTCGGGACGTTCACCTTTGGCACATATAATCTCGCCTTTGGAGGCTTCAAGCAGCCTTAATTCAGCAAGCGCAGGTTCGTCGAGCACCTGATCCAGACCATGCTCCCGCGCAAGCTGGCGCAGCAATTCAAAGTCCATGATTTCTCTCATCTCGGATAAACCCCCTTTGTGGTTCTACATATACACTGGACACATGTCCCATAAACGATATACGTCCGTACGAATATCTTGATATAAAAATAGTCACAACTAGAAGTTATATCCAAAACATTAAGCTAAATGGAAAAAATTTTAATATTCAGCCCTAGAACTGACAATATTTTATGAAAAAAGGAGTACATGATAGCGCACTCTTATCCGATGAAAGATAAAGTAATAAGCATAGTTACAACTGCTAATTTCGAATTCAAATCGTGAAAGGATGGTTAGACGTACCATGAACATTGTAGATGCTCTTTTGAAAGTAATGCCTTATATCCGTCTGATTCTTAGAGAACCAGCAAGTCTAACGGTGTATGATCACGAGAAGGTATTGTATTCTGTCTCCACCGATAAGTTTAATCTTGGATTCAGCGAAGGCGATCCTCTTTTGGATGGATATAAGAACTTCACAGCTCTCAAGAACGGAAACGAAGCCTCTCTCACCCACCTGCCGGCAGAATACTACGGTATCGAGCTGGATGTCCTTAATATACCGATCTTTGATGACAATCATCAGGTCGTTGCTATTTTCTGCGTATCGTATGATCAATCGAACCAGAATCAGCTTGAAGCTATTATACAAGAAAACCAAACGATTAATGGAAACCTGGTTGAAATGGTCCAGCACGTTGCCGCTCATGCGGAGGAATTGCAGGCCACCAGCGAACAGATTCTGGAGAATACACGTCTTGCGGTACAGAACTCTTCCCAGATCAACAAGGTTGCCGGATTCATTCGTGAAATCTCGGAACAGACCAACTTGCTTGGGCTGAATGCCGCTATCGAAGCTGCTCGTGTAGGTGAAGCGGGAGCAGGATTTGGTGTGGTCGCAACGGAAGTACGCAAACTTTCTGTCGATGCCAAACAGGCTACCAGCGATATTGATATTAGCTTGAGAGATGTACAACAGGTTATTAAACAGATGGAAGTCGAAGTTTCTCAAATTGCAGCTTCTTCTCAGGAGCAAGCTACGCTTGTATCTTCCTTTACGGATGTCATCGAGAAGCTGAATGAAGCGGGAGAACGCATGAAAGCTCTGTCTGAGCAACTCATCAGTTACTCTGTGAACGAATAAGGGATAACAAGTATAACCTGATGGGATGGTTACCACTCCACCAGAGATACCTGAACCATACTGCTATATATGTAACAAACAGGACTTGGGCGTCCCCTCGTGGAGATTCCAAGTCCTGTTTTCATTTGTCTTTTTATCGTGATGTATGTGGATCTCGTATTGTATCTGATTCCATAATCCCTTCGTTATTTGGCAGATTCATTTAATTTTGTCCCAATTACCTCAGCCTCCGACTCCCAGCATTCCACTTCACCCGGAATGTGAATACGGTCCCGAGTAAAGATCGGGTCACGTCCTTCGGCCTTTTGTTTCTTATAATCCTTCAGTGCATCGAATGTCACCTTGGACAGCATCAGGATGGCAATCAGATTCACCACAACCATCAGCCCCATGAACAGATCCGCCAAATCCCATACCAGCTGTACCTTGGCAACGGCACCGAACAGCACCATCGCGATGACACACACACGGTATACCCACAGCCAACCTTTATTGGATTTGATAAACTCAATATTGGTCTCCCCGTAGTAATAATTCCCGATAAGCGTACTAAAGGCAAACAGGAACACCATGACTGCCAAAAATCCGGACGCCCATGAACCCATATGCACACTTAATGCCGCTTGAGTTAATTCAATTCCACCCAGATTGGAACCTTTGTACACCCCAGATAGCAAAATAATCATGGCCGTGCTTGTACAAATGACCAAGGTATCCGTCAACACGCCAAACGCCTGAATAAGCCCTTGTTTAACCGGATGTGTTGTATCCGCCGTAGCCGCAGCATTCGGCGCACTACCCATACCAGCCTCGTTGGAGAACAAACCACGTTTGACACCATTCATCAGCGCGGCTCCAAGTGTACCCCCAGCGACCTGTTCTATGCCGAAGGCATTTTTCACAATCAGCGCAATCATGGCCGGAAGCTGTGTGATGTTCGACAGAACAACAAATGCAGCCACGCCAATGTACAGCACAGCAAGAACAACGACGATATATTCGGATGCCTTGGCAATCCGTTTAACACCACCCATAATGATTCCCGCAAACACAACGGCCATAATAATACCTACAGTCAACCGATCAATCCCAAATGAATTTTTGAATGCCACTGTGATTGTGTTGGACTGCACCGCATTAAAGACCAAACCGAACGACAACGTGATGAGAATTGCGAACAATATCCCCATCCAGCGTTTCCCAAGACCACGCTCCATATAATAAGCAGGGCCCCCGCGGAATCCACCCTTATCCTTGATTTTATAAATTTGAGCAAGTGTACTCTCCACAAAACTCGAAGCCGAACCAAAAATCGCGATAACCCACATCCAGAATACAGCCCCGGGTCCCCCCAGTGCGATTGCCAGTGCAATGCCGGTAATATTTCCGGTTCCCACGCGGGCTGCCATACTGATACAGAATGCCTGAAACGGCGAAATTTTACCGGGCTCCTTACTTTTCGGCTCCTTGAGCACTTTCACCATATCCCCAATCATGCGGAATTGCATGAACCGGGTCTTGGTCGTAAAATACAAACCACATACGACCAACAAGATGATTAACAGCTTGGACCACAGAAAATCATTGAAAACTGCAATAATATCTTGTATTGTTTGCTCCATTGGCAATGCCCCTTTTCGTTAATGGTTCGTTAAAAAGCGTTCCCAGCTGTATGACTGAGCGAAAAATTCTAATACTACTTCATAAAGGCATGCAGTTCTATCACCTCAGACAGACAACTTCCAGCTGAAGTTCGATAGGTTAAGAGCATCGTTTGTACCATTCTGCATATCTCGGAATCCACACTTTCGGATGTTACCTATACTACAGGGACATCTACGGAAATCGACAAATACCTACACAGAATCATTTAAATTTTTTATAAATAAGCAACGTTTATCCATTCACTGTCACTTTATCTGACATATTGATCAACATACACGGGTCTTCACATCGGGATATACAACCAAGTATGATAATAGGGGACATTACTAGCAGGGAAAGATCATTTATAGATGCAGAGAACGAAATATATAGGCGTAGACTTAATCAGAGAGGAGGACACGGAAATGCGTTATTTTATTGTGGATGATGATCCTGGGGTTCGATCCATGCTGATGGATATTATTGAAGATGAGGGGCTCGGGGAGATCGTGGGGGAAGCCGATGATGGAGCTCATATTCATGCTGAACTGCTGGAGCTGCATAAGGTGGATGTACTGCTGATTGATCTGCTCATGCCGCAGCGAGACGGGATTCAGACGATACGTGCGCTGGAAGGAAGGTTCGATGGCAAGATCGTGATGATCTCCCAGATTGAGTCGAAAAATATGATCGGGGAAGCCTATTCGCTTGGCATCGAATATTATATTACGAAGCCGATTAATCGGCTGGAGATCCTGTCTGTTCTGCGTCTGGTGGATGAACGTCTGCGCATGCAGCAATCCATCGCAGATATTCAGCGTACGCTGCAAGGACTGTCCAGATTACAATCTTCTGAACGTGCTTCAACACCAGCCCCCGACAAAACGATCACGACAGCAGGACATTTCCTGTTATCCGAGATGGGCATGATCGGAGAAGCCGGCAGCAGAGATCTGCTGGACATGCTGGAATACCTGGAGCAGATTGAAACGGAGGAACACAAGCTCTCTCCATACACGTTCCCGTCACTTAAAGATATCTTCCAGAATGTAGCCCTACGCAAACTGGGTTCCGATGCTTCATCGGCTGAAATAACGAAGGAGATCAAAGCTTCTGAGCAGCGCGTTCGCCGTGCCATTTTCCAAACATTAAGCCATGTCGTATCGCTTGGACTCACGGATTACACACATCCGAAGTTCGAGAATTACGCGTCGAAGTTCTTTGACTTTACGGAGATTCGCAAGAAAATGCTGGAACTGCAAAACAATGTGGAGCCCTCCTTGTCCCAAACACGCATTAATACCAAAAAGTTCGTTCAGGTACTGTATCTGGAAGCCAAGCGGCTGTTGCATTGAGGATTAAACAAAAAAACATGCGCTCATGATTGAACTGGAATGATACAGCATTCGTTCTTCCTGCTGCCTATTCCAGCTATTATCATGTGCGCATGATTGCAAAAAAAGCTCATCTATATCCATCAAGCCCTCGGCTTGCTGAGATTCATTCGATTATACTCATTGATCAATTCATCCAGTACCATGGACTGCTGAAGCACATCGGGATGTCCAAATCTACCCTCGTTATGCTCTACCAACATATGAAGGTTACGTCTGGCTTTCTCTATTTGATTTTTTAATTCCAAACTCATAACCATCGCACCTGATCCCTCCTTATTTCTGTGTTACATTTTAGGTTTTCCTGTCAATCTATAGTTGGATTAACATATGGCATAGTTCACATGGATGTTTTGTATCCTTCTCCAATTTTTGAAAGTCTCTATAGCTATTCCTAGAAGACGATCCGAAAATGGCTCTGCTATGCCTAATATAAAGAAGAGATTCCAATTCCACGAGCAAATTTCCCCCACTAACTTCATTTTCAAACAAATGTGTCATTATTGTGTATGTTAAAAAAACAAAAAAGCACCTCTCCATCTACAGGCTTACCCAAGGGGATACCCTATATCAATAGAGAGGTGCTTAAACGTTAAATCACTTTAATCATGTGTGACCTTCACTGTGATGACTTCACTTGAAACTGATCCACTTTCGTTGATCCATTCCACAACGTATTCATATTCGCCAGGTGCACGATCTTTGATCACTGCGCTTGCTGTCTGTGCATTCGGAGATGCTGCAGTCAACGGTTGGCTGTCGATCTCTTGACCGTTCTCATACAGACGATAGGAGGTGGCATTTGTGCCCCACCACATGTTCATCGTAATGGTGTAGTTTCCATCCCCATCCCAGTTGTCATGAGAGAGCACCGGCTTCCCTGGTGCTGCATCACGAACGATTACGGTATGCGGAGCGCATTCGGTCGTTCCCTTTGAATTGATCAGTTCGCAAGTATATACATACGTACCGTTTACCCGTCCCGAAATATCGGTGGATGCCTTTTGGGCAGCAGGGCTTGAGGCCGTGAGCTTCTGCGTATCGATCAGTTCACCGTTCTCATACAATTTGTACTGTGTACCGTTATTCCCCCACCACATATTCATCGTGATAGTGTATGTTCCATCGGCCAAACCGTCGCCATGTTGATTATCGTCGGACAAGGAAGGCACACCCGGTGCACCTGTGGCTTGGTCTGCGGCGATAACTGTCACTTCCACGGAAAGCTCAGTGATGAGTCCCGCGCCGTTAACAGCTTTGGCTGTAAAGGTGTGTTTTCCCACCAGACCCGTCAGTGCAATCTCATCACCTTGTTCTACGGCCTCGCCATCCCAAGTCAATTCCAGAAGAGTGATTCCAGACTCCGGATCTTCTGCCTTCACATCAACTTGGAGTACATCCTCTTCACTCATCTGTTCCGCAGGCATGCCGGTAATGACCGGAGGTGTCGTATCTCCTGTTTCTTGCGGAGCACCGACATAACGAATATTCGGTGCCGCTGGCTGCTCCATGCCTACTCCCAGATGGAAGCCGGTATGTGGCGGCTGGTTATAGGCTACATTTTGCCAAGCTACCCCAAGGCGGTAGACCGGATCATGCATCAACGTGCGAATACGCACATCCGTCTCATCTGTCGTCGTATAAATGCGTAATTCCGAGCTGTCCTGACTGCGCCACATCACTTCTTCACGCCAGTCTCCAAACAGATCTGCCTGCAAACTCGGGTTGGCTTTGGTGCCATTGTTTGAAGCAGCACCTGTTGCCGTCAGCAGATTAACTGTCGTTTGGTTCTCATAATCCCATTTGTCGATACGAATATCATCCTGAAGCTCACGCAGCAGGTCACTGTCCCACCAGATACCGAAGTTGGTGGACGATGGAATCTTCGTCGTGATCAGTTCCCCCTGCGCACTGTAGAGCCCGGTGATTGGAATATGCTCGGCATTGGTAATGGTCGCGGCCCACACCTCAGAACCCGGATAATTTGGATCAATATCGGCAGCCATGCCACGTCCGGTATCGATGCCTGTGAACACACCCCAGAGGATTTCACCTGTAGCTGCATCACGCATTTCCATACCGTACTGCGAATCTTTATGTTCGTGTACGTCGAACACTTCCAATCCTGGACGAGTTGGGTCCAGATCACTCAGATGCATGGCATCGCCATGACCGAGTTTCGTATTGTATAGCGGTTTGCCATCATCATCGATGGCCATTGCACCAAATGTAATCTCATCCTTGCCGTCGCCATCCACATCTGCAACCGAGAGGTTATGGTTTCCTTGGCCTGCGTACTCGCCGTAGCCATCATCATTGGAGTCAAAACGCCATACTTTGCTCAGCTTGCCATCACGGAAATTGTAGGACGCGAGCACGGTACGTGTATAATATCCACGGCTGAACATCGCACTTGGATGCTCACCGTCCAGATACGCCACCGCTGCCAGGAAACGGTCCACCCGGTTTCCATAGCCATCACCCCATGAGGCTACATCTCCACGTGGCGGATCATATTCTACCGTATCCAGTGCTGCTCCGGTTTCACCATCGAACACCGTCAGGAATTCATCACCAAGCAGGACGTAACCGGAACTGTTCCGGTGGTCTGCATTGGCGTCTCCAATGACTTTCCCTTGTCCATCGACGGTACCATCTGCGGTACGCATCATCAGTTCCGCTCTGCCATCGCCATCAAAGTCATAAACCAGGAATGGAGAGTAATGCGCACCCGCACGAATATTCGGTCCCATATTGATGCGCCAGAGTCTTGTTCCGTCCAGTTTATAGGCATCCATATAGACAATACCGGTATATCCGGACTGGGAGTTATCCTTGCCGTTGTTTGGTGACCACATCAGAATAATCTCATATTCGCCATCACCATCGACATCACCCACGCTGACATCACCCGCATAATACGAATACGGCTGTCCGTCTTTCGTATAAGCATCAGCAGGCTTTTGCAATGGTACAGACAGATACTGCTCCTGCCAAACGCCAAATTCCTTCGTTGCTGCTTTTTCAATACCATTTTCTACTGTCATGACACGGTATTTGGACGCATCGGTCCCTTTGGCATCCGTAAAGTTGGTGCTTCCCGTTATCGGTTCATCGTTAAGCTTCACACCATCCCGATACAGATTGAAAGCAATAGTCTCGGCATCCAGGCCCAGCATGCGCCAGCCGATATAGTTGCCGTTTTCTGTTTGTACAGCGACCGGAGCACGGTCCAGATACTCCATTTCACGATTCAGCGTCGTTGCTACTGGGGTTTCGATTACAGCCGAAAGTTCGGATACTCCACCCGCATTCACAGACGCCACTTTATAGAAATAAGGAATGGTGCTGAGAATGGTGGAGTCTGTGTATGCCGTCTCCTTGGTACGAGCGATTAGATCATACGGTCCATCCTGCTTCACAGCACGATAGATTTGGTATGCACGCGCTCCTGCTGATTCCGTCCAAGTGAAGGAGACGTCATTTTTGTTGATGCTTTGTAAAGACAGACCTGAAGGGACCTCTGCCTTCTCTACAGATGAATCAATCGTCGATACAGGTAATGCATTGGATGCTACTGATTCCGTACCTGTACGATCTGCAGCCGATACCGTATATACGTAATTCATGCCCAGGTCAATCTTGTTATCGGTGTAGGTTGTTGCATCCGTGGTTGCCAGCAGTTCGGCCTTGGCCGCTCCAGTTGACTGACGGTATACCTTATACTGTACGTCATCAGCAATAGCATCCCACGATAATGCAGCGGTGATCGGATCACTCTCCAGATCCAGGCCATCCAGTTTCAGATTGGAAGGGGCCACCAATACAGGTGTAATCTCAAGTCCGTTGAGATGCGCCGTAGCCCCACTGAAGACCAGATTCATCTGCCCGTCCTGCACGGTAATCTGGTTGATCACTTTTTCGGCAATATTCTGAGCACCGGAGGATACGGTCCCATAATCTTTGCCTTCGATGTTAATGTTGGTTTTTGCTGAACCAATCCAGTCCCCAGTGTACGTCTTGACCGAATAGGTACCATTCGGCAGATCCACTTTGAATTCATATGAGCCGTTAAAATAGATCACGAAGTCACGACGCAGGTTATCTGTCGCACTGCCACGATCCCGATCCGCCATATTAGCCGAAGACGTTAATCCATAACCGCGTGCTGGGGTATACAGCGTATTCCGGTTGACTTCCGTATACCCTTCAGCAACCGGAGAACCTACCGGACCAAAGTCATATCGATACGCTGCCGATTTGGTGGTGAA
Organism: Paenibacillus sp. E222; assembly: GCF_013401555.1. NCBI lineage: Bacteria > Bacillati > Bacillota > Bacilli > Caryophanales > Paenibacillaceae > Paenibacillus > Paenibacillus sp. E222. Next base: position 1,509,809 of record NZ_CP058552.1, on the reverse strand, counting down.
GCTGACTTCATCCGAAGGATCGGATTCGCCGCGGCCATTCACAGCGGTTACTCGAACCGTGTACGACTTGCCTTCGACCAAACCGCTTAGCGTCAAAGTAGGTACAGTTGCTGTTCCTGCCAGCTTGTAGGCAGTTTCCGGCTCTGTTGAAAGCTTACGGTACACTTTGTAGATGTCTGCGGTGTCATCCGCTGTCCATTTCAATACCGCTCCCGCGTTGCTGATGCTGCCTGCCTTCAATCCAGCAGGTTTGGCAGGCAATTCAGCCGGAACTTCAGCATCCTGAACCGCTTCTGATAATGGCAGATCCAGTTCACGAACCGCACCAGCAACCAGACGAGCAATCTGAATCGCTCCATATTCCTGGAAGTGGGTATTATCCGCTGCCCCGTTCGGGAATGCCTGATAGATGCCTGGTGATACATGAAGGAAGACAGACAACGTCGCTTCCGGTCCAATGGAATCATAGTACGCAATACTGAGTGCGCTCAGATCGATCAGCTTCACATTTTTCTCCGAAGCCACCTCTTTCATCGCCTGCACATATTCAGGGAAGGACACATTGAACTTGCCTGTGTCTGCGTTGAAGTCCCTGCGCCCCATTGGGGTGACCAGAATTGGGGTAGCTCCCCGCTGCTGCACGCCGTCTATGTAGGTTTTCAAATAGTTTTTGTAATCGGCAGGTGAAGCATAGCGGTCAGGAACACTGATTGTTGCATCGTTGTGTCCGAACTGCACGAACAGATAATCTCCCGGACGAATGAGGCGCAGAATCTCATCCAATCGCCCTTCGAAAATAAAGGATTTAGAGCTGCGTCCACCGATGGAATGGTTCTTAATCTCCACGGCATCACTGAAAAAGGACGGGAACATTTGCCCCCAACCCGCTTGGGGCTCCCAGTATGGATTATACGTCTGCATTGTGGAGTCACCCGCAAGGTACACCGCAGGTTTGTTACCTGCCTCGCGTTCCTGTTGTTTGGTGATCACGAGCGCATTGATATTAGCGGCCGTTCCGGAGAATTCAAAGTTCATCTGCCCATCCACCAAGGCAATATCGAAGCTCATCTCCAGATATTCACCCGCGGGCTTGGTATTCTGCTGAACCTTGTTCATGCTCTCCACTTTGATTGCAATATCTGTGCTGCCTGCACTGTCGCCAGCGACAAGGGAGACGGTATAATCACCGCTCGGCAGATCCACCTTGAATCCGGCCCCATCGGCAATTTTGGCAAAATCGGATTTAATCGGATCACTTGTACCCCGATCCTGTACCGTTACTTTGGACACATCGGTGAAGCCATAGCCACGTTCCGCCGAATACGCAGACGTTGCGTCCACACCTGTATATCCATTCGCAACAGCTCCTGAACCAAAGTCGAATCTATAAGTGCCTCCACCCGCAGTTTCATCAGCCGATACGGCTGCACTTGCTGCTGGTGTGCCAAACATGGTCCCCCACCCCAGACTGGAAATTGTAAATACCCACAGGAGCATAACCAGGCCAACCCGCCGCGTCTTAGCGATCATGAACACCCATCCTTTCGTTTCCTCATCATTGAATGATTAAAGCCAGAACGATGGTACAACTCAAAAGTAAGCGCTTGCATTTCTATTCGATACTATCCCTTCTTTCAGGGAATGAACATGTAATTTTCCGTCTTTTTCCACCAAAAAACCGATCTCTTCGTTCCTGATCTCTAACACAAGCCTTACAAGGGAACGGATCATGCTCCAAAAGGTAATAAAATCCCTTTTCATACGTAATTCATTCAGGTACAATAGGGCGATGTGTGTGTCCGGACCAGGCGGATACGAATTACGAAGTATAGAGGACGGTTCGGTTCGAACGGATCATCCTGATTTGAATATTTGGAGGCTCATCAACACCATGCAAACCGATTCACAGACTAAAGTCAAAATCATAAACGCCGATCCCAGCGCGATGGGATTATTTGGGTTGGCCATCGTCACTCTGGTCGCTTCCTCCCAAAAGCTTGGCATTACAGACGGCCTAAGCTACGCTATTCCTTGGGCGATTTTCCTCGGTGCCTTTGCCCAGCTGTTCGCTTGTATTCAAGATTCCAAACGCAACAATACTTTTGGCACAACTGCCTTCGGCGCATACGCATTCTTCTGGTTCGCGATGGGTGCCAACTGGCTGATCAAAATGGGCGTGTTTGGCTCCACTCTTGCGGAACAGGCAGATGGCAAGCAGCTCGGATTTGCTTTTGCCGGATATCTCGTGTTCACCCTGTTCATGACGCTGGGTGCCGTGGAAGCCAATAAAGTATTGCTCATCATTTTCATTCTCATTGACTTCCTGTTCCTTGGTCTGACCTTTGACGCGTTCGGCGTAGCTCCTCATATCTTCCATACCATCGCAGCTTATGCTGAAATGGGAATCGGAATCGTGTCGTTGTACGGCACAGGTGCTTCTGTACTGAACGCTCACTTCGGCTATACGTTCTTGCCTATCGGCAAGCCGTCTGGCATTTTCAGACCCAAGGCTTAATATACAGCATCAAACCGCCCGCGCGCCGGTCCGCGCCTGGCGGTTTTTTTGAATCACGCTTCACTTGAATAGGGATGGGACCGAAACCTATACTAGAACTAACATATAGAGATGATGGGCGCGACATTTCTTGCAGAGTCCATCAGCCATACTGTCAGGAGGAAGACATATGAGAGAGATACCGAAGCCTACGGAACTGGATCAGATGGAGAAAAAGTACATGCGTGAAACACGTTGTTTCAAGACGTCTCGGGTGTTCCCGACGGACGTGAATAATCACAACACATTATTTGGTGGGAAGCTGATGTCCTATATTGATGATATTGCATCCATCACTGCTTCCAAGCTGTGCCGGGTGAACACCGTTACGGCTTCAACCGACTCGGTCGATTTCTTGTATCCGATTAATCCGACAGATTCGGTGACACTGGAATCGTTTGTTTCCTGGACAGGACGCAGTTCCATGGAAGTTTTTGTGAAGGTCATCCGTGAGGATCTGAAGACGGGGGAGAAGAAGATTGCGGCGACCGCATTCCTTACCTTTGTCGCTTTGGATGAAAATAACCGTAAACTCATTGTTCCTCGCATCATTCCAGAGACGGAGGAAGAGAAGAAATTATACGAGACTGCTCCAGCTCGGGCTGCCATGCGGAAACAACGGCGGGAAGAAAGCAAAAAATTCGCCGACTTCCTCACCGTTAGTTATCCCTGGGAATAAGAGAACCGGGCACGCTATTTAGTCCTGAAGCATGCGTTCATGAATGGTCCGACCCTTCTGCCCTGGTTCAATCAGGAGACGGGTCGGTTTGATGTTAATTAGCGCAGTCAGCTGCTCCCCCATGTAGTGGGCAGAATACTTGAACCCAATCTCTGCCCAGTGCATAATCACACCAACGGTCGCAGATACCAGGTAACTTAGCATAATGTCGTAATTAATGGTGTAGTCGCTGTTTTCGGTCACCAATACAAAGTCTTCGGTTAAATATGTTCTGAACATGTTGCAGAGTCTGGTTCCCATATCCCCGTGCATCGTCATCAAGGCTCGAAAGATGTCTTGGTGCGCTTCGATATATTCAAATACAGGCATCGTTGATGGCAGTAATGCCGTCATATCCACTTCTTTTAACTCCGCGTAAGGTGATGCATAAGCTTGTCCCACGCCCTGCATGAAATCATCCAGAATGAATTGCAATAACTCGGGTTTGCCGGGAAAATGTAAATAGAACGTTCCCCGGTTATAATCCGCCCGTTCCGTAATGTCACGAATCGTGACGGCTTCAGCTCCCTTTTCCAATATCAAAGAAACCGCCGCAGCAATGATGGCATCCTGCGTTCTTCGTGCTCTCCGATCCTGAGGGTGTTCGATAATCAACATTTCCACCTCCTCTGTTCATTATTGTAACCTAAATGAACACCGCTTACATCTCTGTCCGATAGCTGACATTTGCGCTGTCAATGATTATTGTCACATTACTATGTATATCTTAACATTGAGATAGGAACGATAGACCACAGGTTGAACGTTCACACACCGTTCACCTGATTACATTTTATAAGGAGCGAATACATGATGAGTACATCATATACCCAAACAGCCGTTATTACAGGAGCAGCCGGAGGCATCGGTAAAGAATTGGCACGCCGCCTTGCTGAACGCAAAATTAATCTGGTCCTGGTCGACCTGAACGAAGAAGCCATCCAGCAAACCATCACGGATCTGAAACTCGACAAAGAGCACGTCATTGCGGTGAAAGCAAACGTATCTCAGGAAGCTGATGTGAAAAACTATGTGCAGCAAGCACTTGATACATTTGGTCGTATCGATTATTTTGCCAACAATGCCGGCATTGAAGGTCCAACCGGACTGATCGAAGATCTGAGCGTTGAAGCGCTCGACCTCGTATATAACGTCAATGTGCGCGGTGTATTCCTTGGTTTGCAGAACGTCATCCCTGTCATGAAAAAACAAAAATCTGGTGCGATTCTGAATACCTCTTCCCTTGCAGGTCTGATGGGTGCTCCAGCCGTATCTCCATATATTATGTCCAAACATGCCGTTGTTGGTCTTACCCGCACAGCAGCAAATGAACTTGCGCCTTATGGTATTCGGGTTAACGCGGTATTGCCAGGCACCATCAATACCCGCATGATGCGTCAAATCGAAGCAAACTCCGGTAATGTGGAAGATTATCAATCCGCTACCGTATCCGCAATTCCGATGGGCCGCTATGGTGAACCGGAAGAAGTCGCAGCCATCATGAACTTCCTGTTGTCCGAAGAAGCTTCGTATGTCACCGCTTCGCTCTATACTGTTGATGGCGGTATGATGGGTCAATAAGAAGAATGAGACCAGCCCAACGGAGGCTGGCGGTTTAAAAGGTAATTTCCAAGGCACAATCCAAAATGACCTCAAATTCCACAATAACGTGGAGGCTGAGGTCATTTTTTCAATTTATTGATTTAAATTAATCCACGTAGCCTGCGAGCCCTTTTTCCATCAAATAGTCCATTTCAGCATCCAGAATGCTTTCAACGGTCAGCTCATCCAGCTTCACATCTTTACGGCTCAGAATATAGTCGGCCAGATCGTCACCGTCGATATCCACGTCGCCTTTGGCATTTTCATGCGCCTTGTTGATGTACGCCTGCTCATGCTTCAGGACAAGAGCGATATTCGCTTCGCTTGCCTTCGTCTTCTCTGCAATATATGCCTTCATTTCCTGTTCATTGATTGAATTTGTTTCAGTCACGTTAAAGTCAGCTCCTTGATTCTTACGTTCTGTTGCCATTGTAGCATAGGTTAACCCAGAACAGACATGCATTATTCCTTATCCCTAAGATAAACGAACGTAAAATGTTGCACCTTCCCCTACCACACTGCGGGCGTAAATCTCACCTTTGTGCTGTTCCACAATCGACCTTGCAATCGCAAGACCCAATCCATGTCCACCATTTTTCCGTGCTCTGGAGGCATCCGTGCGATAGAAGCGATCGAAGATCCGGTCCAGATTCTCAGGCGCAATGCCCTCTCCCGTGTTGGAAACGGCCAGCAAAACGTCATTGTTCTGTTTCTTCAACGATACGTTGACCGAGCCTTTGGCTCTGGAGTATTTCACGGCATTGTCGAGCAGAATCAGAATGACCTGCTTGATCTGTTCGCTGTTGCCATGGACCATGAGCTGCGGTTCAATGCTGTAGTCCAAGGATATATTTTTCTCGAAAATCACAGCTTCCATCGTCAAAATGATCGTCTCCACCGCATCGCTCATATTGAACTTGGTATGAATCATCGAGGATCTTGAATCGTCAATTTGAGTCAGATATAACAGATCATTCGTCAGTCCCGACATGCGTTCCGTCTCCGACTTGATGTAATGCAGCCACTTGGCCTGATTCTCAATCGTATCCTCCCGGTTCGCGAGAAGCACATCCGTGTTGGTATTGATGATCGCCAGCGGCGTTTTCAACTCATGTGAAGCATCGGCTATGAACTGCTTTTGCTTCTCAAAGGCTTCCTTGACCGGGGTAATGGAACGATTGGCGAAATAGCGGCTCAGGAAGTAGATGACGATCAGCATGATCAAACCCACGACGGCAAAAGTATAAATCAGATTCGTAAGAATGCCCTGTTGGGCCGTCACATCGATAAACACAATCATGTGCCCTGTGCTGCTCGGGTCGATCACATAAGCCCAGTCCGTTCCATTCAGTGTAAACTGTCCGGTCTTCCGATCCACATCGTCGACTTTATTCACCTTTTGCAAAGCTTCAGTATAGAACGTGTCATCCATATCAAACCTGGAGTGCGCATCGGTGATTTCCCACTCACTATCCGTCTTGACCATGAACGATACCGAGCGTCCTGGCGGTGAATTCGGATCACTCCCCGACGCTCCATTGGCACTGGAATCGGATGGCTGAGATCCTGGCACTGAATCCCTGTCATCACCGCGCGGCATCTTGCTGGAGTTGTACGGACCATGATAGAAATCCGACACTTTGAACAGCTCCATGTTGGTTTCCCGCTGTACATTCTGATACGTAATGATGTAGATCGTGGCAAAGGCAACCAACATCATAAACGAGATGGACACCAGGTTCACGATCAGAAATCGGTTTCTAAGTTTCTTGAACATCAGGACGTCACCTCAAGTACGTACCCCACACCCCGAATCGTATTGATGCGAACCGCGGAGTTCAGGAAGGTTAACTTTTTGCGTAAAAACGAGATGTACACCTCCACATTGTTATACTCCACTTCCGAATCGAAACCCCACAGCTTCTCAATAATCTGCTCTTTGGAAGTAATGGCCTGTTTACGCGTGATTAGCAGCTCCAGCAGTTCATTTTCCTTCAGATTCAGCTTGATCTCCTTGCCCTGAACACTCAGCTTCAGCTGCGTGGTGTTCAGTTCAATGTCACCGAACTTCAGTCCATCCTCCGGAACGACTTCTCCCTTCCTTCTCAGGGCTGCCCGAATCCGTGCGAGCAATTCCTCCGTGGCAAAGGGCTTTGCTATATAATCATCGGCTCCATAATCCAGCCCGGTCACTTTGTCTGAAATTTCTCCTTTGGCTGTGAGCAGAATGACAGGCGTATGATTGCCTTCGCTGCGCAGTTTCTTCAGCATGGTAATCCCGTCCATTTCCGGCATCATGATGTCCAGCAGCAACAGATCATAGATTCCGCTCAGCGCATAATCCAGACCCGATCTCCCGTCATGCACCATGTCTACAGAGTAATTGTTTTTCTTTAATATTTGTGACACGGCTTCCGCCAAATGAACCTCATCTTCCGCAATCAGTATTCTCATCGGTTCTTCATTCCTCTGCATGAATTGGTTTCGATATAAGTCAATCTATTATACCAGCGATTGTATCAACGGAACCTTGAACCAATCTTAATTCATTATTTTTGGAGAACTATTAAAGGAAGGTAAAAAAAGATCAACGGAATGTAAAATCATTTAAGATTCATTCAAGGTTGACGCTCTAAGATACAGACATGGAAGCAATACACGATGCAACAAAACATACAAAACATGGATGAAAGGACTGAACCCAATGGCAATTGAAGTATTCAACCGATATGAGAGCAAGTATCTACTGACAGATGAGCAATACGAGAACTTCTACACCGATCTGCTGAAGTATATGGAGCTGGACGCTTACAACAAGAAACACGAGTTCTACTCCATCAGCAATCTGTACTTCGACACTCCGCAGGATTCCCTGATCCGCGCCAGTCTCTCCAAACCCAAATACAAGGAGAAGCTTAGGCTGCGGGCATACGGAGTTCCTGAAGAGAATGCGAAGGTATATCTGGAGATCAAAAAGAAAGTATTTGGCCTGGTAAACAAACGCCGAACTGCCCTGAAGCTGGATGAAGCCTACGAATTCGTTCAGACAGGCAAGGCGCCTAATCTCGCAGATTACATGAACAAACAGGTTGTGGAAGAGATCAAGTACTTCCTCCGGCTGTACGATCTGGAACCAAAAGTGTATCTGGCTTATGAACGCAAGGCGCTGTTCGACAAGAACAGCCGCGATCTCCGCATCACTTTTGATACCAACATCCGCAGTCGCAGATACGATCTGAAGCTGGAGCAAGGGGATTACGGTGAACCACTGGTGAAAGATGGACGCTGGCTGATGGAAGTCAAAGCCGAGAAAACCGTTCCGATGTGGCTCTCCCAACTGTTATCCGAACACGGCCTATATCGCACCGGATTCTCGAAATACGGCAATGAGTACAGACATCTGGCCAGAACCACCAACCTGAACTACCAGACTGAACGAGAATTGCTGCCGGGTACCGATTTCAACCCATCCATAGAACAAGAAAAAACAATCACAGAAAGAGAGCGTGTAGTATATGCTTGATTCCATTTTCAGCTCAGCTTTAACAGACACCACCCTAACTTTTAGTAATGCGATTCTAACGATTGGACTTGCCATCATCATGGGGGTCATCATCAGCCTGACATACATGAAGACAAATCAGAGCACATATTCCCAAAGCTTTACACTAACTATGGTCGTCTTGCCTGTCATCGTAGCCATCATCATTCTTCTGATCGGCAGCAACATTGCCCGTGCATTCAGCCTCGCGGGTGCCTTCTCCATCATCCGATTCAGAAGTGCGCCTGGTGACCCGAAAGACATTGCTTATGTTCTGTTCACCATGGCTTCCGGTCTTGCCTGCGGTGTAGGCGCATTCGGTTATGCTGTAATGTTCACCATTATCCTGTGTGTACTGATGTTTGTCCTGAGCCGCTTCAACTTCGGAGGGAAGAAAGCCCAGCAAAAAACGCTGAAAGTAACCATTCCGGAAAACTTGAGCTACGAAGAAGCACTGAACGAAGTGTTCCATAAATTTAACGTACCTTTTGATCTCAAAAAAATCAGAACCACCGAACTCGGCAGTCTGTACGAGCTTGTCTACAGTGTTACCATTCACGAAAGTGTAAGCCAGAAGGAATTCTTGGATGCGATTCGTACACGAAACGGAAATCTAGATATCTCGTTAACGATGAGTCCAACACCAGAATACTAAATTGAATCCGAAGGGAACGATATACTATGAAAAAGAAAATCATAACTGGGAGCAAACTATGGTCCGTCGCGATGATTACGGCCATGGTTACGGCTTGCAGCGCTCCGGCAGCCACTAGCACTACTGCAAACGCCGCAGTTTCAACGACAGGGACTACCAAAACCGTATCCGTCAGTGAACAAACCTCTGTAAAGTATGCCGATCTGGTCACGATGGATGAAGACGATACCAACGTGAGCTGGAGTGCAGCAGACTCCACAACGATTAAGCTGAACGGGACGACCGCTTCCATCACAGGTTCGGGCGCAAAAGCAGCAAACGGATCGGTAACCGTCTCCGCAGCGGGTACCTATGTACTTAGCGGCAAGCTGACCGACGGACAGATTGTAGTTAATGTGGCAGATAAGGGCACCGTACATCTCGTATTAAACGGGGCAACCATCAATGATAACGACAGTGCAGCTATCTATATCCAGAAAGCAGGCAAAGCCATTATTACGCTGGAGGAAGGAACCGAGAATGCTGTCTCGGATGGCAAAACTTACGTATACGCCGACGATACAACGGATGAGCCGGATGCAGCCATCTTCAGCAAGGCAGACCTGACGTTCAATGGTACAGGCAAGCTGACAGTTACGGGTAACTACAATGAAGGTATTACGAGCAAGGATGATCTGAAAATCGTCAGTGGCACAATTAACGTCAAATCCGCCGATGACGGCATCAAAGGTAAAGATATGGTGGCGATTCAAGCCGGGACCATTACCATTGATTCAGAAGGTGACGGCATCAAATCTACAAACGATACGGATACGACCAAAGGCTTCGTGGCCATTGCTGGAGGTACATTCAACATCCAGAGCGGCAGCGACGGCATTCAAGCGGAAACCGCATTGGTTACGGATGGCGGCACATTTAACATCGTAACCGGAGGCGGCAGTGCCAATGCACCAGAAAAAGTAGAAGAAGGACCATTTGGCGGCGGTGGCGGCGGATGGGGTGGCGGTACACCTCCAACCGATATGGGCACACCACCGGATGGGGAACCACCTGCTGATATGCCGAGCAATAATGGAACGAACGCAGCAGGCGCAGCACCATCCAGCTCTACCAATGCAACAGCACCTACTGATTCCATAGCAGATGCAGACACAAGCACAACGGCTGCAGAAGAAGAAACAACGAGTGCCAAAGCACTTAAAGCAGGAGCAGATCTTACCGTCAATGGCGGTACGTATACGATCAATTCCATGGATGATTCCCTGCACAGCAACAACAATGTAATCGTCAATGACGGCAAGTTCAGCATTGAATCCGGGGATGACGGGATTCATGCAGATCAGGCGCTCACCATTAACGGTGGAACGATCACCATTGCCAAGAGCTATGAAGGTCTTGAAGGTGCAATCATCACCTTGAACGATGGGAATGTGGATGTGACTGCATCAGATGATGGCGTGAATGCTTCCGGAGAAATAACTGCAACTGACGCTGATGCGAATGCGGCAGCCACTGCAGAGGACGGTACTAAAGCAGCCAATACCGATACAACTGCAGTCTCCAACACTTCTGTTACAGAGACGACTGGCATAACATCTACTACGGATCAGTCCAATCAAAGTACAGACACGAATAGCAATACTCGCCCACAAGGCGGTGGGCCAGGTGGTATGCCGGGTGAATCTGCCAGCAACAGTGAGCTTCATATCAACGGCGGCTCTCTCACCGTCAATGCAGGCGGCGACGGACTGGATTCGAACGGCTCCATCTATATGACAGACGGAACCGTCATTGTGAACGGTCCAACAGATAATGGCAACGGAGCACTGGACTATGACGGCAACTTCGAATTGAGCGGCGGATATCTGGTCGCTGCGGGAAGCTCCGGCATGGCTCAGGCAACATCTGAAGCATCGACTCAAAATACCATTGCCATGACGTTCCCTGAAACGCAAAAAGCAGGAACACTGGTACATGTGGAAGATAGCGAAGGAAACAACATTCTGACCTTTGCTCCAGCAAAAGATTATCAAACGGTGGTTGTCAGCTCCCCGGATCTGAAAAAAGACGGTTCTTATGTGATTTACTCCGGCGGATCATCGACTGGTAAAGCAGTGGATGGACTCTATACAGACGGAACGTATAGTGGCGGAACCAAAGTGGTTGCCTTCCAATCCACAAGCAATGTAACTTGGGTGAACGAATCTGGTGTTACAACTGCCAACTCGGGTATGGGTGGTCCAGGCGGAGGCCGTGGCCAAGGTGGATTCGGAGGCGGTAGAAACAGAACAGAATCGGGTACAACAACCGATACCACAGGTACAACGGGCACTACGGATACCACGAAGTAAGTGAAGACTCAGGCCATAAGAGCCAACAAATAAAGGTGATTTAATAACAAGGGATGTCCCATACGTCATGAATATGACGGAGGACACCCCTTGTTTTTGTTAGTTTATTCTAAAGAACCACCTGGTACACGCTATTCGATTCGATTTGCCCAGGTCTGAAATCTAACGAATCACAGTGACGTTATTTCGTCGATTGGGCCGATTTTGTAGGTTCGTTAGCGCTCAAAACGTATATACATACACCTTGGTACGCAGCGTATCCCGGCATGTAATCGTCCGTAGCGGTATCTTGCCTGGCAATGCAAAACAGACGCTAATCACCTTCGCTCCCGGAGGCAGCTCCCGATTGAATTTGTCGACTAGCCGATTCATCGCTCCAGGGAATAAATAACAGATGACGCAATCTGCGTGTTCATATGAACTGGTATAGATGTTGCCACGGATGAATCGCAGCCGCCCCTCCAGAGAGTGGCGTTTCCCCTTCGTTCGCCGGAAACGGACACTTAAAAAAGCAATCAGTTGGGAGGTCCATAAGGGAACAATTGAATTCTCAATACCCGTTAATCTTTTGCCTGGGCATTGCCTCACCACGTCCAGTGCCAGCGTTCCCCACCCGGAGCCTGCTTCAATAACGTCACCGTAACCGGGAATGCGGTTGACCTCCTGAATGACTGTCTGCCTGACGATGCCGGAAGTCGGCATCGGTGAGATTCCATTTTTCCAACTGACCAGCACGATGGATATTACAGATATAAGTGTCACCACAGCAATCAGCCATGGTAGTAGTTGAACTATGAACATAACCTCAACCCTTTGGAGTTTAATTAAGAGGCGGTATTTGCACCTTCATCATAACAAAAGAAGCTTCCCCAGGTCCAAAAAACCCGGCAGAAGCTTCCTTCTTCTTATTCTATTTAGGCTTCATCCCAATCCATAGCGTAACTCGTTCAATTCATTCAATCCGGCACATGGGACTTCATGTAAACGCCCTTTTTGTACACCGACTTGATTGTAAAATGTACGCCCAGCTTGCGATTCGTCCGGTAGATCAGCGAGTTAATCTCGTCAATGCCCACCGGCTCACTCTCCAGCATGCTTCGCTCCGGCCACACCTGGCCGACAATCTGCTCCCGTGTCACAAAGTGATCCAACTGGCTGTACAGCAGCTTGAACAGTTGGTACTCCTTCTTGGACAGTGGAATCTCCACTTCTCCAATCTGCACGGTTTGCAGGTGATCCTGCAAACGCACACCCTCGCCCAGCAGGTCAGATATCCGATATTCTCTCGTTTCTTCGAGATCCCCTTCTACGCGAAGCTGAATCAAACCGTTGACCAGCGTCAGGCTGTCTCCTTCGGCAAACGGGTATTTCTCATAAGGAACGAGGCGCTGCCCGTTCAATTCCGTTCCATTTTTACTATCCAAGTCCTCAATCCACAGCTGATACTGAGCATCATAATGAATGCGGCAATGCCGCTTCGATATCAACTGATTGTAGACAGACAAGTCCAATTCATCTCCACCCGTATAACGCCCCACTGTAATGGAACGCCCCTGGCTGACATAAGCAAACGAACCGTCACTTTCCTGCCCTGGCGTACGAATGACGATTTTTGCCGTCTCCCGCATGTTATTCTCCCACCTTCAAAATATCACTCTATCTCTATGAGCGCTTTCGTTCATAAATAATGATAAATTCATCAGATTTGTTCCATTGTTTGCATCCATAACAATTTATATAGTGTATACAGGCATCGTCATATGCTTTTCTCTACTATACCAGACGTTGTGCCTTTTTTCTCATAACGGTCGTATGCATACCTTAGCCCAATCAACAAGAGAGGTCCCTCATCATGAACAAAAAAAACATTTTCATATATGTGCTGCTCGCCTTCACTCTGTCCATTACCTTAACGGTGCTCTCCCGCATCAATGATGATCGCGGAGAATCACTGAAAGGTACAACCACAACCGAAACTTCATGGTTGCAACTGAATACCCAGCGGTAAGTATACTCTATTATAACGTGATCAACAGAAAAAACGTTTCACGAATGTCATCTTATGCTGGGTAATCCCATCCTGACTGAGGATCAGATCATAATCCGGTCATAAGAATAAGGCCCCTGGACGCTAACAACCAGCGCTCAAGAGCCTCATTTTAATGTATTTTTACATATGGATACCGATCAGTGCATCCGATAATGAAATTTTGTCAAAAGCGATGTTGCAACGGCATTTTATGCCCTTAGCGCCGCTTTTTCCTGATACCAAGTTTCCTCCACCCATAGACAATGAGCGCTACAGGGCCAGCAATCCATAATAATTGCCATAACATGATACTCAGATCAAATCCCATGTTATATCCCTCCCCAAAGATTGTGAATGCTGTATCAACTATCCTAAAATTGGTTCTTTTCATCCTCCGGCAGATCAGATTCATTAGACTGCTCGGCCTCTCTAGCCTGAATTTCCTCCATCCGGCTCGACACCTTCTGATACAGATAAGAAATTCCAAGCAGCAGTACGCCAAAGCTGAAATAGGCAATGATCTTGCTACCGGATGTAAGCAATCCCACATCATAGAACACCATTTTCCCGGTGGAAAACAACGTCAGTCCCAGACCTAGGCGCCGAATCATTACATATTTTCTGCGGAACCCATAGGCAATGTACAGGATAGCAAGCAGCAGATAGATTAGGCTGAACATCAGCCCTACATCTCCCCATTGGAACTGGACCGTCATGAACACGGTGATGACACCCAGCAGATAGACCCCTGCGATCACCGGATACCATTCAACGCTCTTGAACTGCCCGCGGATTGCCGTGATCAGCAGATCCCTTCCTGCAAAGAACACGCCCACATTAAAGATGATTAATACGAGTAAACCTACGACTTCAGCCGCTGTGTGCTGCTGAACATCCGGCTGAAGTGCCGGCATGGATAACGTTACTGCCAGTGCAATACAACAGCCCACCGCATGCAGGAAGACGATATAACCCTGCACGATCCGATCACGCAAAAGCCTCACTTTACCCAATCCATAGGCCATGGCAATAGTCAGCGCAGCGAACATCAGCCATTTGTAGAACAGGTATAACAGAAATGAGTCATCGACGGCTTTCATATACAATTCATTCGATTCATACAGCACATATAACCACAGATTGGCGAGTGTGACGTACTTGAACGCATTCAAAAAGCCAAGCTCTGTCTGGCTATAATGATATTTCTCCCCGGATAGGGAGCCCTTCCGATCCAAGGCATAATAGAGCGTAATAAGCAGCGCACCAAGCGTGATGCAGGAGTATTTTAACATGAAATAGGATTGCTCCCCCATGATGAACAGCACCAGCACGTCATAGTACACAAAGGTAAACATGCACAGAAGCACGATTCCCCATCCGGCAAGTTCCACCAACTTGAACCGCTTGAGATGTCCGAGCGTAACCAGCAGAACTCCTTCGATCAGCCAGCCCATAGACAGCCACTTCGCACCAAACTGGAACGGTATAATCAGAATGGCAAAGGTCAGGGAAGTCACGTAGAACAATAGAAGGGTCTGCTTTTCCTGAGGCATCCTCTGCTGGATAAAACGGGCGAGCCCGAAATAGACCAGAGCAAAAATCAGAGCAAGCAAGCCCTGTGCGTCATTCCAGCCCGCTGCATCGAACAATACATACAACATCAGACAGCTGATGCTCGTATTCATGGCCAGCAGTGCGAAGTCCAACCAGGTCAACTTCACCCGATGTTTGAAGGGGTACGCCAGGGTGATGCCGAGATATAATGCAAATGTCACAATGGAATACAACATGCCGATCTTCTCACTTGGTGAGAGCCATAACAGGATGAGCATGGACGGTGTGTTGAACAAAAAACTGATATAATGCACAATCGGCCACCGTTTGCCAAATGAAATTAATACAATAATTCCGTTTAAGAGCAACAGATAGATCATGGCAACATACACAGCCGAACCTTGAAGACCGAAATAGGCCATATAGGAGATTAACGGTAGATACCCTCCAACCAAACCAAGTGAGCAGATGGTCCTGGACTGATACCTCAACGATAACAGCACGGATAAGGCCGAAACCAATATCGACAAGGCAAGTCCCGTATATAACCCGATCATATGCAGTAAAAAGTAACTGTAGAAGATCGAGCCAAACAGCACGGAAATCCCGCCTCCCAGCAGCCCCATCGCGAACGTTTGACGTTTGCGCCGGAACAGCCATTCACCCCCGGCAAGCATGAGCACACCAAGCAGGAAAAAAGCGCCGCCTTTCATCTCATCGTTGAACCAGGTCGCGTATGAGTAGCGAAACGCCGCTCCAACGCCAAGAATAATGAGCAGGATGGCGACCTTATTGATCCAGCTTAGACCAATTTTCATCTCCATCCGGTTCTGGCGAATGCGCCGCTGAATGGTCTCTTCGCTTAAACCTTCCTCCGCCATATGCTCATATCCTTGTTGCAACTGGCCACGTAGCGCCTCTTCTCTCTCCCACAAGGTCTGTCTATGCGCCTCAATTCGTTCCTGCACCTCAGCAGCCAGATAAGCAATTCTCTCCTTCATCTCATTGGCGTCGCCCTGAAGTTCCTCTGAAGCCCTGTTGAATATCGCATTTAAATTCACTTTGGTGCGATGTTCATGCGCTGCGAGCCGATCATTATGTACACTCGTCTTTCCTCGGAAATACGTCTCCATCTTCTCCTGGGATACACGAATGAGATTCAATTTCTCATCCAGCATCTGTTCGGACAGAGCCATGCGAAGACGGGCATTCTCTTCTTCCATTTTGCGTGTGCGTACTTCAAGCTGTTGCAGCTTGAGTTGATGCGCTTCATATTGCGCACGCAGTTGTTCATTCTGCACGATCAGATCATCTGATTGATACTCCTGAAGCAGGGCATTGTACTCCTTTACCAGCTGCTTCTGCTGCTCCTGAACCTGGTGAAGCCGATCCTTGAACTCTTTCATGAGCTTCCTCCGTTGGTTGATGTTGAATTCATTCCCTATATTTTACTATATGTATGCCATAAAATGGGGTTTAAGGAATAGAATCATTTACCGTTCTCTGTGGATTGGAAGTCGTTATGGGATTTATACAAAATGCTTACATAACAAAAAGCCCGGGAAGCATCAGCTCCCAGGACTCTCATTCATTGATATAGTCATTCTGCACACGTATACAACTTCCGGTCATCTTACTGAGCCTCGGATACTTACGCCGGATCTTTCGTATCCGCCGTCTCCGGCTCCATAATTTCGGTGGTATCCGGGTCCAGCCAGTTGGCAAGCAGGGTTCGCACATATTGCAGATCACTCTCTGACAAATCATAGTACCATGTGCCGCTACGCGTTGCGCCCTCACCCTTCAGCATGTAATTGCTGATTGTTGGTGCGTTGTCTTTCATATATAGAGACTCGGCAAATTTCATAATGAAATCCGAGTTCATGTTGGTTGTAAAATTCGATCCAGCGATCTGGATAACGTCCGGGATCTTGGTGAGATTTTTGACCTCAAGCGCACGATTCATGAAGGCACTTAGAAAAAGACGGTGCCGCATCGTCCGATTGAAATCGGAATCTTCCCGGTAACGTACATAGCCCAGCGCTTCCTCTCCGCTGTAGATCGGTTTGTTGGCTTCAACAAACAGCTTCTCATGCGTTTTCAATTTGTTCTCAATATTTTTCTTAATTGGCAATTCAACACCGCCAACCGCATCAACAATATCCTTGAGTCCGTTAAAATTAATTGCGGCATAGAAATCGACTTTGTTTTCCAACAGATGTTCTACGGTATCCATCGCCATCTTGGCTTCACCATGCGCATACGCAGAATTAATCTTCGATTTCACATCCCGGCCGATAATATCGGTATAGGAGTCACGCGGAATCGACAGCAGCAACACTTTATTTTCTTCCGGACGAACGACAGAATAGATGATCGTATCCGAACGACTAGGTTCGTTATCCCGTTGGTCAATCCCTAGCAGCAACAGCGAGAATGGATCGGTATGTTCTACAACGGGTGCATCCTTATCGCCAACCGGCTTGAAGGATTCATCAAGGGCTTCCTTTACAGTACCCGAGGCAAACAGGTTAAATGCCAGCAGGACGAGTTGTTTTTGATAGATAAATCCGACTCCTCCCAGCACAATGAGTGTGCTCAGGATGATAATTAGAGGCTTCTTCCATCTCTTCTTCGGCTTCTTCGGCTTCCGTCGGGTTAAATGTGCAGCATTGTTCTCCATCATATCTCCTTTAATAACGGTCTTAGAATCATTTAACTATATTAATAACACGTTTTCAATAGATTACGTTATAATCTGCTATACAAGAAATGACAGAGAAGGAGCGATGAACGATGGAATATCGACGTTTGGGGAATAGCGGTCTGCGGGTTTCCGCACTTGGACTCGGCACCAATGCCTTTGGTAAACGGGCGGACGAGCCGACTTCTATCCGCATTATTCATGCGGCACTGGATCAGGGAATTAATTTTATCGATACCGCCAACATCTACGCCGGAACAGAATCGGAACGGATTATCGGACAAGCCCTGGCAGGCAGACGGGAAAACGCTGTGCTTGCTACCAAAGCCGGACTTCCCCGGCATGAGGGTCCCAATGGGCGCGGTTCATCCCGCTATCATTTGCAGCAAGAGCTTGAACATAGCCTGCGGCGTCTGCAAACGGACTATGTGGATCTGTATCAGATCCATACCTTTGATCCGCACACACCGCTGGATGAGACGCTGCGCACATTAGACGATATGGTCACTTCCGGCAAAGTCCGCTATATCGGAGCTTCCAACTATGCAGCCTGGGAGCTGATGAAAGCTCTTGGTACCAGCGAGCTGAAAGAATATGTACGTTATATCTCGACCCAAACCAGCTACTCTCTGGCTGATCGCACACCTGAACTTGAACTCGTGCCGATGTGCCTTGATCAAGGTGTCGGCATCATCCCGTATTTCCCGCTGGCTGGTGGCATTCTGACAGGCAAATACAATGGCGAAGCTGGCGTACCTTCCGGTTCCAGAGCGGATACCGATCCGGCCTTCAATCGTTTCCTCCTTGAACACAACATTCAACTGGGTGAGCAGGTCAGTGAAAAGGCATCGGCGTATGGCTGCTCCCCAAGCGTCCTGTCGCTTGCATGGCTGCTGGAACGCCCTGCTGTTTCGACAGTTATCGTTGGGGCAACAAGTACGGAACAGCTGGAGCATAATCTGGCTAGCCTGGACATGAAACTAACCAATGATATGATTGCCGAGCTCGACCAACTTAGCGACTCTTTCCGCCATGGTAAGCCATTTGCGACTTATCGGATTGATTGAAGCAACAGAAATAACCTCCCGGCTAAAAAGTCCGGGAGGTATAACTTCACTACACACTGTAGTCTAATAAAGCATAGAAAAAATCTTTTTATTGAATTAAACATCTGTTTTATATCGAATAAATTCCTGCATGATTTCCATGTATTCGTCCTTACGATCACTTAACACATCAAAGAACACCTTGTCCGCAGTTTCAACTAGATGAATACCTTCAAGGGCCAAGCGGGTTCCTTCCGGCGTTGTTGTAATAATATTCGCACGGGTATCGGTAAGATGACGCTTGCGAGTTATTAGCTCTCTCTTTTCAAGAGCACGGAGCACTTGAGAAGTAACGTTAACATCCACATTGGCAAATTGCGCAAGCTGGACCTGGGTTACTCCCTTACCCTCTGTATCGCGTTCATTGAGCCACACACAAGCATGCAATAATACAAATTGGGGTTGTGTTAATTCCAGAGGTTCGAGCACCCTCCGTATTTCCCTTTGCCACATCGTAGTTACCTGCCATAGCAGATATCCCGGACTTTCCTGAGCATTTTTATACCGTGAGCTTTCCATCTCATATACCTCCATCATTACACCTTGAGCTTCATCTTATCTTATAACGCTTGTCGGAACGCATGCGTTTCAACGTTGTACATTTTCAGGGAAACAATTAGCGTGAAGGAATAAATTGCTTGACCCATTGACCAAATCCATGCGGATTACGGCTCTGAATCAGGACTGTCCCTTCACCACGGAATCGGCATACTAATCCTTCTCCACTGGTCACGCTGGATAACCAGCCTTGTGAAGCTTTCTCAATGCGATAATCCATATAATTGGGCCATGCAACCAAGTGGGCATTATCCACGATCACTTCTTCACCCGCAGCCAGATGGATCGCATGGATTGCACCATAGGATGATAGAAACACCGTTCCTCGACCACTGATCTCTATAATAAAGAATCCCTCGCCCGAGAAGAGACCTTTCTTCAGGTTTTGCATTTTGGTATTCACCTGGATGCCTTCCGTTCCGGCCAGGAATCCATCTTTCTGTACGTAGAGCGAATAGGAACCATCCAGTTCAATCGCCTCCACATCCCCCATGCTGGAGGGTGACAACAGAATCTCCGCAGATCCCCCTGCAGCCGTCAATTCCTGAAAAAAGAATTTCTCGCCGCTGATCATTCGTCCGAATCCGGCAAACATGCCGCCTTCAGAAGAGCCCTTCAATTCAACGGTTGGTGTCATGGATACCATGGCCCCACTTTCTGCCTTGAACCGTTCTCCCCGTTGCAACTGCACCTTAAGCATCGCAAATGCACCATCGTATAGAATTTCATAGTTCATGGCTTCATCAGCTCCTTGTTGTCCGTGTTAAAGTCGTTTAACCCATTATCCTCCAAGACTGAGGATTTGTCTCCGTATTCCTTAATAATGTGCTGATCTCCCCAGTTACATAGGGCATTCAGGATCGGTTCCAAACTTCGGCCATATTCACTCAGTTCGTACTCCACCTTGGGAGGTACCTGATTATACACAATGCGGTTCACGATCCCGTCATCTTCAAGCTCCCTTAGCTGCTGGGTTAACATTTTCTGCGTAATTGCGGGCATAATACGCTTGAGATCACTCGTCCGTTTCTTCCCGTGTGTCAGATGGCAGAGAATGACACATTTCCACTTGCCGCCGATGACTTCAAGCGTCGCTTCAACTGAAATATTATATTTCTTTCTGATCATGCTGCATGTCCTCCCTGGGATTGTTATTCATAAAAGCAATGGCTATATAGGCACTAAAAAGTACGTAGGGTACTAAAAAGTACGTACTATTCATTTTATGTCGAATAACTCATAATAGCATTTGCCGGTACGTAAATCTACATTCTGGGGAGTTGAACAAGACATGTTACATGATTCAAAACGCAGTACCTGGGCATTGCTGGCGCTGGCAATCAGTGCGTTTGCCATCGGCACCACTGAATTTATCAGCGTTGGTCTGCTGCCCCTTATTGCAGATGACCTGGGCATTTCCGTAACGACAGCGGGACTGACCGTTACTTTATATGCATTAGGCGTAACCTTCGGGGCACCGATACTGACCTCATTGACGTCAACGGTGTCACGCAAGACGCTGCTGCTTGCCATTATGGTTGTTTTTATCGCTGGTAACACCATGGCGGCGCTCTCAAGTGGAATTACCATGCTGCTCATAGCACGAATCATCTCCGCTCTGGCACACGGCGTATTCATGTCCATTGGTTCTACCATTGCGGCAGACCTGGTTCCTGCAAACCGTCGGGCGAGCGCCATTGCCATCATGTTCTCTGGCCTGACCATTGCGACAGTCACCGGTGTACCCCTGGGTACCCTCATCGGTCAAAACTTGGGCTGGCGCGCAGCTTTCATTCTTATCGTTGTCGTAGGTGTTGTGGCCTTTATCGGCAACATGCTTCTCGTGCCATCCACGTTGCAGCGCGGAACGCGAACTGCATTCCGTGAACAACTGAAGCTGGTCACAGGCGTACGGTTGTTGCTGGCTTTTGCCATTACAGCTGTGGGATATGGGGGAACGTTTGTGGTGTTCACTTACCTGTCCCCACTATTGCACGATATCAGCGGATATTCCGAGAAAACGGTCGCGGGAATTCTGCTGCTGTACGGGATCGCCATTGCTATCGGTAATATTATTGGAGGGAAAGCGGCCAACCGCAATCCGCTCCGAGCACTCTTCTATATGTTTATCATTCAGACCGTCATTCTGGGCATACTGTATTTCACAGTTCCCTTTAAGCTGGCAGCATTACTCACCATACTCGGCATGGGCCTGCTTGCCTTCATGAATGTGCCAGGCCTTCAGATGTACGTCGTGACGCTCGCAGAACGTTATGCTCCACAGGCCAAAGACGTCGCCTCCGCCTTTAACATCGCAGCCTTTAACGCAGGTATCGCAATTGGTGCATATTTAGGCGGTGTAATTACGGACTCCATCGGTCTGATTCATACCACATGGGTTGGTGCAATTATGGTTCTGGCTGCTGTGCTTCTGACTGGCTGGGCAAGAGCGCTGGATCGTAAAGATCCCTACTCTCCATCAGAGACATAAAACAGGTTCAGTCAGAGCATCAGGCTAAACATGGGTCTTTCCAGCATTGAAGCCACAACTCGGAACCGGTTTCGCCTAATATTTCAATCTAGTATAATACGTTAATTCGAATTTAATCTACTATGACTTAATGAAGGATACTAGGATTTATCGTTGTACAACTACCTATTATTTTGATTCATAATATGAGGAGGACTTCACATGACAGCAAAACATTTACAATCTACAGTAGCTTTAAATAATGGCGTTCATATGCCTTGGTTCGGACTGGGCGTATTTAAGGTAGAAGAAGGAGCAGAATTAATTGAGGCCGTTAAACAGGCTATTGCTCACGGGTACCGCAGTATTGATACAGCCGCTATATATGGCAACGAATCCGGAGTAGGCCAAGCGATCGCAGAGGCTTTGAAGGAAAATAATCTGAAACGTGAAGATCTGTTCATTACATCCAAAGTGTGGAACGCAGATCTCGGATATGAAGAAACGCTTGCGGCATATGAGACAACGCTGAACAAACTTGGACTGGAATACCTGGACCTGTATTTGATTCACTGGCCAAAAGCAGGCAAGTACAAAGGGGCATGGAAAGCGATGGAGGAGCTGTACAAAGCAGGCCGCATTAAAGCCATTGGCGTAAGTAACTTCCAGATTCATCACCTTGAAGATCTGATGGAGGATGCCGAAGTGAAACCAGTGATCAATCAGGTGGAGTACCACCCTCGTCTGACTCAGGCCCCGCTTAAAGCATTCTGTGAGAAAAACGGAATTCAATTGGAAGCTTGGTCCCCGCTGATGCAGGGTCAACTTCTGGACAACCCAGTCCTGACCGAGATTGCCACTGCGAAAGGTAAATCGGTAGCACAAATCATCCTCCGCTGGGACTTGCAGAACGGTGTTATCACGATTCCGAAGTCTACCAAGGAGAAACGTATCGTTGAGAACTCTTCCATCTTCGACTTTGAATTGTCCACTGATGATATGGAGCGTATTAGCGCCCTGAACGAAGATGTTCGCGTAGGACCTGACCCGGACAACTTTGATTTCTAATTGAAGTTTTCCACATGATTCAGGGTTGATTTACAGCAAAAATAAGTAGGTAAAACCTCCAACTCTCATTACGTATGAGAATTGGAGGTTTTTTGACGTGGATTCACATCAAAGCCGATATTTCTATAAAGTCTGTTCTAAGCACATGCACTTTCGAATCATGTACTCCACTCCCTTTGCCTTGGATCAGAACAATGACAGCTTCATCTTGCCCATCTGCATCCAAATCAACGACCGATAATTGAGGATAAAAGGAAGGAATTATTACATTGCCCCATTTGAAGGTCTCGTTTCACCATTTATTACGATCTGCTGAATCTTAGCTGCCTCGCCTTCCAAATTCTTAAGGTTAACGTCTGTAGATTATATCCATTATAGCGAATGATGTTAGTTCTCGTATCCCTTACGTTCGATGGGCTTGTAACGATTATCAACAATTATGTTTATGTTAATATAGAGACAGTCGCCTCATTCACTACCTCGGCTGCGAGCGGGTATGCCGCGCCAGGGGCAAGTGGAGCAAACAGGCTGCGCTTCTTATGAACACGATGACGCAGAGGAGGAGAGTTGCAATGTATCGCATATGGATTGTGGAGGACGATCCGAATTTGGCTTCGCTTTTACAGGCTTGTCTGGAAAAGTACAACTTAACAGCGCAGTACGCGCACGATTTTGAAGATATAATGGCGCAGTTCCAACATTATGAGCCCCATCTTGTACTGCTGGATGTCAATCTGCCGAGTTACGACGGGTATTACTGGTGCCGGCAGATCCGCAAAGTGTCCACCTGTCCGATCATCTTCATCAGCGCCCGCTCAGGCGATATGGATCAGGTAATGGCGCTGGAGTACGGAGCCGATGACTATATGACCAAGCCGTTTCACCATGAGTTGGTCATTGCCAAGGTACGCAGCCAGTTGCGGCGGGTGTACGGCGAATATGCAGGGGATGCGCGGGAAAAAATGGTCGAGCGAGGCGGGCTCGCCCTCTATCCGGAGCGGTTGGAGCTGAAGTGGCGGGGCGCGAGTGTCGCATTAGCGCGCAAGGAGGCGGATCTGCTGGACCTGCTGCTTCTGCGCTACCCGCTGGTCGTTACCCGCGAAGCGCTGCTGGATAGGCTGTGGGACGACCAGCAGTTCGTGGACGAGAACACACTGAACGTGAATATCGCGCGTGTCCGCAAGAAACTTCAGGAGATCGCGGTTGCGGGCAGCATCGAGACGGTGCGCGGGTCCGGATACAAGCTAGTGCTGGAAACGGACGAAGAATTGGGTGAACCCAAATGAAGCTGCTGATTCGCGAGCATTGGCCCCTGTTTGTCATGCATCTTGTTCAGCTGACGCTGGTTGTGGCGGTCTACTGGCTTGACGGTTATCGCAACGTGTACACCGCCCTCTATTCGATATTTCTTGGCATGGTTACCTTGCTAGCTTATACCGGGTGGCGCTATATCAGCCATCGCAAGATGTACGTTCGTCTTGCGGAGCCGCTAAACGAGCTGGATAAGTCGGCGGCTGGTTCCGGCAGCAGTGCCCCCTTCGCACAGGCAGTCGACCAACTGCTGCAGGCGCAGTATGCACTGTACATGACTCGTATCACAGAGATGGAGCGGCGACGCCGTGAGCATTCGACATTCATTACCCAATGGGTCCACCAGATGAAAACGCCGCTTTCGGTTATCCACCTGCTAACCGAAAACGAGAGCGACCGGCGGCAGGTCGACATCCGCGACGAAGCAGACCGAATCCAGTGGGGGCTAGAGACAGTGCTGCACGCGACCCGGCTGGAGACGTTTGAGGAGGATTTCCAAGCGGCGCATGTGCCACTTAAGCGTGTTGTGCGAAAAACGGTGAATGAACACAAGCGGCTGTTCATTGTCAATAATCTATACCCTCAAGTTCAAATGGACGACGAACTGACGGTGCCGACCGACGAGAAGTGGATCGGGTTCGTGTTGACCCAATTGCTGTCGAACGCGATCAAATACTCTGCTGGCTGCGGCCGGACCGTCGCCATTCGCGCCTGGCGGCAAGGCGCGAAGACAGTGCTGGAGGTGGCAGACGAAGGCATCGGAATTCCTCTAGCCGACTTAAAGCGGGTGACTCGGCCGTTCTACACTGGTGAGAGCGGTCGCAAGTTCAGGGAGTCGACGGGAATGGGGCTGCATCTGGCGCAAGAAGTTTGCAACCGGCTGGGCCACGAGCTGGAGATCGATTCTACCGTTGACGTTGGCACCCGGGTGCGGGTTTATTTCCTGACTGCGGTCAAGCTTACATCGATGTAAGCTAAATGTAATCTTCGTCGATTGGTTGCTCGGCGAGCCCGCCATATACTTGAGGTGGAGAACAAGAAATCAACAGCTACATGAAGGAGCGAGGATATGGAACTTCTGCGAACAACTCATCTGGGCAAGATTTACAGCGGCCAGGTTGTGCACCGGGCACTCGACGATATATCGTTCAGCGTCGAGAAGGGCGAGTTTGTCGGCATTATGGGGCCATCGGGCAGCGGCAAGACGACGCTACTACAGTTGATCGCGACGATCGACAATCCGACTTCCGGTGAAGTGCTCATCGACGGCCAGGACCCACACCAATTGGGCCACAACGCGCTCGCCCGGTTCCGCCGACAACAGCTTGGATTTATTTTTCAAGACTACAATCTGCTTAACACTCTGACAATTTTAGAAAATATCGTGCTGCCGCTGACGCTGGAAGGTGAGAAGGTGCGCACGATGGAAGAGAAGGCTCATAGAATAGCTGACAGGCTTGGGATCGCCTCCATTCTGGACAAGTGGCCCTATGAAGTATCCGGTGGACAGGCGCAGAGGACGGCCATCGCCCGGGCGATCATTCACGAGCCGAAGCTGCTGCTGGCTGATGAACCGACAGGTAACCTCGACTCCAAATCATCTCGGGACGTTATGGAGACGCTGACGGCGATCAACCGGGCGGACGGGGCGACGATGCTGCTTGTCACGCATGACGCGCTGGCAGCCAGCTACTGTCACCGTGTGCTGTTCATCAAGGACGGTGAACTGTACAACGAGATTCACCGCGGGGACAGCCAGCAGGCGTTCTTCCAAAAAATCATCGATGTGCTGTCACTGCTTGGAGGGAATGCGCATGACCTTTCAACAATTCGCGTTTAATAACGTCATGCGCAACAAACGCCTTTACATAGCGTATTTTCTCAGCAGCGCATTTGCGGTGATGGTATTTTTCGTCTTTGGCGTTTTCGCCTTTCATCCGGGGCTGGCAACGAGAGAAATCGGCAGTCCGGTAACGATCGGATTACTTGTGGCGCAGATGCTCATCTACCTATTCTCATTCTTCTTTGTCCTTTATTCGATGAGCGCTTTTATCAAGTCGCGCAGCCGGGAGTTCGGATTGCTGGTCATGTTCGGCATCACCAATATGCAGCTCCGGCGGCTCGTATTTATCGAAAATATTGTGATTGGCTTCGGCGCCACGCTGACTGGCGTCGCGTCCGGGCTGGTGCTATCCAAGATATTGTTGCTTGCGGCGGAGTCGCTGATTGGGATGGAGGAAGAACTCCCCTTCTACATGCCGTACCGAGCGCTTGGTCTGACCTTTGCCGCGTTCATGCTGCTTTTTCTAGGCATCTCGCTGTTCACGGTGCTGTTCTTTCGCGGCAACAAGCTGATCGACCTGCTCAAAGGATCCACCAAGCCCCGGCCTGAGCCCCGCGCTTCGATCTGGCTGTCACTCGCGTCGCTCGCACTGATCGGTTGTGGATATGGTGTGTCACTGGTCGTCGAAGGCTTGATGGTCGTGTATGCATTGCTGCCAGTGACAGCGGCGGTCGTCGTCGGGACGTACTTTTTGTTCACTCAATTAAGCGTATATACGATCCGCGGCTTGAAGCACAACCGGAGGCTATTCTGGCGAAGAACGAACTTGTTGTTTTTCAACGATCTTGCTTATCGGATGAAGGACAATGCTCGCACTTTTTTCCTTGTGACGATCCTGTCGACTGTCGCTTTCTCAGCAATCGGTGCCCTAGTCGGGTTCAAAACGATCCTTACTGAGTCGATTGAAAAACCGTTCGCCTTTGAATATATCTCGTATGCGGGGAACTCTCCGGAACAGGCCGCCTCGGCGGTGGATGTGATCGAACATAAACTTTTCGAGGAGGGAATTCCCTTCAAGAAGCTGCAGGCCGAGCTGCGCTCTTACAAACGAGCCGAGAGCAACGAAACGGTAATGATCGTCAGCGAGACAATGTACAACACATTTGCCGTTGTCGCCGGGGATCAGAAGTTGAAACTAGGGGCGAACGAAGCGGCTATCGTCCAGTACAACTCAATAGACGGAAGAGGCGAATCCTTCGACGAGCAGGAGCTGGCAGTGGAAGGCGGCGGGAAACCACTGTTGATCACACAGAGCGCCTCCTTCTTAATGTCGGAGTACATGTCGAAGTACAACAAGTACTATGTCTTGAATGATGACCGCTACGAGCAGCTGCCGGAGCCGCAATCGTCCGAGGGCTACTATGTGTTCGCGGTCAGTGACTGGGAGGCGACAGAAGCAGTCGGCCAGCAGCTGGACGGTGAGATTGGCCATTCCAAGAATGGTAGCTTCTTCTCACTGGCGTTCCACATCAAGCAGTTGCTTCAGAGCTATAGCGCAGTGATGTTCGTTGGGTTTTTCATTGGCGTGGTGTTCTTTGTGGCGTCCGGCAGCTTCCTCTATTTCCGACTGTACACGGATCTGGATGATGACAAGGCGAAGTACGCTTCAATCATGAAGCTCGGGCTGACCAGCCGTGAGCTGTCGAAGATCGTCACTCGCCAGATGGCTATTCTGTTCTTCCTGCCGATTGCCATCGCGCTCATTCACGGTGCAGTGGCACTGACGGCACTGCAGGGCATGTTCAATTTTTCGCTCATCAAAGAGTCGATAATCGTGTTGAGTGCATTCGCGATCATTCAAATCGTGTACTTCCTGGTTATCCGCAGCGGCTATTTGCGGCAACTTCGGTCCGGTGGAACCGGATAATCTCGTATTAAAGAACGGTTACAAGTGGACGATTTGTACGACCTGTTCGTGCAAAGAGACAGAAGAGTATAGCAAACTGCTGATAGAGGACGTCCTGTAAACGTATTATCGTAATGCTAATGTTTCTGTTTTTCGGGATTGCGTCATGAGGCGTCATCTAACAGCCATGAATCAGCATTACGTTGGGTGAAGTTAGCTGCTTCTATTGTCGGCCCCGACGATGTTTATTACAAACATGTGCAAAAAACTAACTGCGTGCAAACCATTATTTTTACAGTTGTGATCAAGATGGGAATATAGCATTGGCAAACTATGACTATAAAGCGATTTTTCCATGGTCAGTCGTGCATTTGATTGCGGAGTTCCTGCAATCCCTTCGTTCTATTCCTATGTGTCGCTTTATGCTGCTGCCGTTAGGACTAGTGGCAACAATAGCCTACTTCGAAAAAAATGGATAATCACTGAGGTAGGCTGGTTGGAGTTCTCCATTGTAAGTTGGAAATTCAGGTGGAGGTGGGATTTTGTTTCAATGGGATATTGATATGTTTCGGACGATTAACGATCTGGGCAAACAGTTTACTTTTCTGAATCCCGCTGCTGTCTTTGTGGCGGAATATATGCTGTATGTACTAGCGTTAGCAATGCTTGTTTATTGGTTCACCCGCAGCAGCCGGAATCGGATGATGGTTATCCAGGCAGGGCTTGCTTTTGTTCTGGCAGAGATCATCGGTAAATTGGCAGGCAAGTTTTATGAACATTATCAGCCGTTCGCGGTATTGCCACATGTCAACAAACTCCTAAACCATGATATAGATAATTCTTTTCCAAGCGATCATACGATTTTGTTTTTTTCCATCTCTGTCTCCTTCTGGCTTGTCCGGAGAAAGGGTGGGTGGCTCTGGCTGGCGCTTGCTTGCTGTGGTGCTGTCTCCCGCGTTTGGGTTGGAGTTCATTATCCAATAGATATCGCAGTGGGAGCGTTGATTGGCATCATTTCAGCTTTATTCATCTATTGGTTGGCACCAAAGCTCGGGATTATCAGGCGGTTTCTGGCTTTATATGAAAAAGTGGAACAGCGCGTATTACCTGTCCAACGTAAGTCTGGTAGTATGTAAATTCCCGCCAGTACCAGGTTTGTTACGATATGTCGAAACAATTGCTATGTATCTGGTCTTAAACAAAAATGCGCAAAATGTACACTGTGTAATTAAATCCAGTAAACTCACCGATTTCCGTACACTAAGGAGCGCAGCACAAAGTCAATTATGTTGTATTTCTTCTTGTTATTCAGGCCGAACCAACTAAGGAGAAATAAGCAGATATTATCTTTAGTGGTCTGGGACGGGTACGAGAGCACAATAAAAAGCAGTAGCAGGTCTAGAACTTCTTGGTTCCTAGAACGGCTACTGCTTTTTTAACGAGTCTGTAATAAGTGGATTTATGATTTTGATCCCTATATTTTGCCGAATGATTGTTCCTTTCAGCGTAGAGTACAAAAAAAAGCCTAGTCATGTTGGCTATCATAGCCACAAGGCTTCAAGTCATCCTACAGCCCTTAAGCTCCGAATGATATTTATTCTGCCCCTCTCTCCTTAACGAAGAACCATAATCCAATTGCAAAGAAAAATATAATATAGATGATGTCTATCATTAACGATATAGGTAAGCCAACTAATTCTGATCTATGTTGTGATGTGCTCCAGTAGACACTTAAATCATCGTGATGAATGAATAGAATGTGCGTCCATGATATGGATAAGAGGCTATTTCCAAATATTAACTGAAAAAAGTATAACACTAAGCTTCCGCCTACCCCGAAAGCAGCTGATCTCGTCCATACGCCTATAAAAGATGCTAAGCTTGCATATAGGCAGCATTGCAATACGAGAGCTCCGATAGTGTATATAACAACTGTCATGTCCCCCCATTGAATGTTCTGTGGAACTGCCAAGAGATTCAATACCAAAGAAATCAAGAATATACTAAAAACACCCGAACTGATGAGCAAGATCATCGCAACAATTTTGGCAAAATACAACCGTATGCGCGAAGAAGTATGCAGAAATAGCTGTTTCAGAGTACCATAAAGATACTCATCCGTCCAAATAAGAGGGGACATAACTATCGCCCAAGGTAAAATAACAAGCATTCCCGATAAACTAAGCAAAGAACCTACCATTTGAGCCACTGTAACATCAGCCTCAAGACCACTGATGTACGACGAAGACAACAGTAACGTCATCACAATAAAACCAAGGTGTGAAAAAATAAAGACTTTTTTATTCACTATCTTCAAACATTCATTCCATATCAACTTAACTCACCCCCACCTTGCACAGTTGTCCATTCTAAAAACTTATCCTCTAAACTGGTATGTGCCGGAAACACCCGATGAACGTTCACATCAGCATCACATAATGTTCGGATGAGCTTTGGAACTTGACCTTCATCAATAGCTATTGTAATAGAATATAGACCATTGGATAATTTATCCATATGCTTATATTCCAATGTATTTTTTTCATGCCTATATAAGTTGGCCATAACTTCTCTTGATCGCTCAATGTTATCAATATGAAGAGTAATACAGAAGGTGTCATCATTAATACCATTACCAATTTGCTGTTCTGTCACTAAACGACCATGCTGTATAATGATCACTCTGCGCGCCATCTGCTCGATCTCTGATAGTTGATGGCTGGAGATTACAATTGCTACGCCCAAGTCGGCAGCAATTCGATTTAAGTAGTTTCGTGTTTCCCGCACACCAGCAGGATCGAGTGCGTTCATTGGCTCATCCAAAACTAGCAACTTTGGTTTACGGAGTAGTGCTTGTGCTATACCGAGTCTTTGCTTCATTCCCATGGAGTACGTGCCTACTCGCTGCTTAAGCGCATATTCTATCCCGACTAGGCCAGCCACCTCTAACAGCCAATCTTTACTTGCATTTCTGTGCAACCGCTGATATTGGCGTAGATTTTCATATCCGCTTAAATATGGATAGAATGCAGGGGCTTCAATCACTGCTCCGACATTAGGGAGGGCTTTAGAGAAATTAGTCTTAATACTATAACCTGCAATATGAACGTCCCCGGCACTTACTTTGCTTAGACCAACCATCATCTTCATCGTGGTTGTCTTGCCCGCTCCATTGGCACCAAGTAGTCCGATAATCTCCCCTGCTGCCACATCAAACGATATGTCTTGCACAATCAACTTGCCCTTAATTTCTTTCGTTAGGTGCTTTACCGATAATATGGTTTTCAAATGTCTCCCTCCTCAATGTATCTGTGCAGCCTAATTTTGTTTAATTCAACAAGAACATCCTGTATATTACAGATTGCAATATCCGTTACAGCATCTTTTCTAAAAAAATAAAAGAGCCCATGGTCTAATCCGTGTAGAATAAAGTCACAAACAACTACATTCACACAGGAGAATAAGTCCATGAGATCCTCAAATCTACTTGATTGAAAAGCCGTCATATAAAAACCAGTTATGAACTCATTTCTTTATAATAATATTGATAATAGTCTGAAGTATGTAACAACTGATTGTGATTTCCTACATCACAAACCCTTCCATTCTCCAAGACAATAATCATGTCACTGTTCATAACCGTCGATAACCGATGGGCAATCACAATTCGTGTGCATTTAATACTTGATAAATATGCATCTACTCGAGCCTCAGTTATATGATCCAATGCGCTCGTTGCTTCATCTAATACAAGTACAGATGGGTTATTTAAAATTGCTTTGGCTAAAGCAATTCTTTGTCTTTGTCCTCCTGAAATATTTCTACCCATTTCAGCTAGAACGGTCTGATATTGCATAGGCATCGACATTATTTCATCGTGGATATTTGCTGCTTTTGCTGCCCGAACTACCTCATCCATAGTTACACCATCCTGATGCATGGCAATATTATCAAACACACTACGATTGAATAATGATATATCCTGCGGCACTATACCCATCTGTTTACGTACGTATTGCATGTCCAAATCCGATGTTCCATAACCATCATAGTATACCTCACCGGATAACGGGGCAAATAACCCAATGATCAAATGAGCTAAAGTTGATTTTCCAGAGCCGGATTGTCCAATAATGGCTATCTTCTGTCCTAATTTGATGTGTAATGAAATGTCATTTATAACGATCGGACTATACTTTGAATAGGAATAACTAACATGTGATAGTCTGATGTCACCTAGTACTTTTAATTGCAGTTTACCTTCATTCTGCTCAGGTGGAGCTTCCAACACGTCATGAATTCGTTTCAAAATAGTAGTCGTAAGAATATATGAATTTATCGTATTCATGAGGCTTGATGATGTAGTAAAAAGAAGAGTCGCAATCGCTTGAAATGAGACTACCATACCAACAGTCATAGAACTGTATTCCCCTGTAATTAACATAACGCCGATACTTAGCACAATGAGTGGTGACATAAATTGCAATCCATTGCTAGTTGTTGTAATGTAGCTATTCAAATTTTCCTTACGGCGGTATACTTGCAATAAATGTTTGAATTTATTAAGCCATTGGGAATATACTTGTTGTTCTGTCCCCGATATTTTCACACCCATAATACCGTACAGCATCTCTGTCTGCACTGCTTGTACTTCTGTCGTAGCCACCACTTGTTGCTGATTAATCTCGGCTACGTATTGTTTAGTGAAAATTACTAACAAAATATTTATGCTCACAAGCAAAAATACAATCATCGCAAGCAATGGAGATATGAACAACATATAACCAGACAATACAAATAACATGAAGCTATCCAATATACCTGTAATCAGAGCGCCTGACAGCTGATTTCGAATTGTGACCAAACTATTCATTCGAAAAAGCATGTCCCCATAAGAACGCAGTAAGAAGAACGGAAAAGGTAACTTCAATAAATGTGAAAAAAAGCGTGTCTGCATCTCATAGTCCAAAGCATTGTGTAATCGAACCAAAACACGACTGCGCACGAATGTAATTATCATGTAAGCAAGTAGAAAACCGACTACAGATATAAAAATCGTTATAGATAAACTGGAGTTTTTAGGGATCATAACTTCATCAATAACATGCTTCATGAATAACGGCATACCTATAACTATGAATTGCAAAGCTAGTGTAATAAGAAAAACATATACAAACAGATTTTTATGTGCTTTTACATGGACTAAAACATCTAACCAAATATTTGGGCTTTTCTCAATGTCGATTCGTTCGGTTAATCCCACTGTCATTAAAAATCCAGAAAATTGCTCGCTGAAATTCTTTAATGACAGCTTAATTCTCCCAAAACGCGGGTCAACAATACGAGCATAATTGTTATCTATCTTTTCCAGAACTACAAAATGCCCTTGATTCCAATGTAGAATTGCTGGTAAAGAAACTTGCTTTAAATGAAATTGATCCATATGTTCAATGCGATAAGCTTTAACATCAAAGCCTATGCTCACAGCAATTTTCTTTAGTTGCAACAACGTTGTACCATCCCGTCCAACGTCTGCCCGTTCACGTAGTCGAGATAATGAAACTTCCTTTTTATGGTATGCGGATATCATTGCAAGGCAACAAAGTCCACACTCTGACTGATGCATCTGCTCGACATAGGGTACACGCCGACGAGCCATTACACTCTCTCCCTTCGGACTTGATTTAAGATCGCCATTTACCCAGAAATGGAAGAGAAAAATTTATCATTTTCCAGATTTAAAATGTTAGGAACTCTTTCCGGAAATGCCTGTTTTAATAGCCCAAATCCAATACCCGAAAGACCACCCATTAATCCTTTAATATCAAATGCACGGTGAACACCTGTGTTATTCCATGGCTGGTCATTTAGAAGTCTGAGCAGATACGCTCTGACTACATCGATAGTATCCTCATTACGATCCAGAACTGAATTAGCATAAAGTAATATTTCCAATTGTCCAAAATCTCCGTGACAATAAACAGGTTCTGTCCCAAAGCCTAATTTAAGAGTTGTTTCAAGCGCAATACTAATCTCTTGATCAATATGTGCATCCCAATACCCATTTTCCAACAATCGTAGTCGAGATAACAATATACCTGGTGCACCATGACACCATGTTACCCTTGCGGTATCATTAGGAGTAATCCAATTTTTCAATTCAGCACAATAGTTTGTACGCTCATACTGTAGTCCTTTTTCGATATATTCAATGTACTTTTTATGTTGAGTTACTCTGTACAACGATGATAATGATGCAATAATTCCAGATACGCCATGAGAATAGCCTACGTAAGGCTTACTATTCGGTGTCGTCAACCAAACCATACTACCATCTGGCAATGTTTGAGCATTCTGAAGCAAATGTTCTGCACATTTCTCTGCTCCTTGCAGTGCCTGTATCCATCCGGTTCCATGATATACATGTAAAAGTACATCAATAGCTCCAGCTGCTCCACCGATATAATCGAATGAGTTATCTTCATCAATAAGGTTACAGTAATAAGGAAGGAATTCTTTAACCGTTTGGAGTAGCTCTTCATCATTCCATAAGCGTGACAATTGATAGGTAGCAAATACGCCACCGCCAATGCTACCAACTTCAAATACCCCAATGTTTAACGATACAGCATTTGATCGGTACGTATTCCTCATAATTTCTATCAACGGCTGTAATGCTTTTCGGGCCATATATTTATAATTGTTATTTGCAGTTAGTTCAGATAAATAACCCAAAAACAGGGCAATTCCACCATTCCCATTATAAAGATCATTTCCTACTGGAATTAGTCTCAGTTTTCTTTCATCCTCACCATGGGCTACTAAACCAATCCATGTTATATCATCAGCTGCTGGATTTGAAGATATAACTGCCGATTGAACCAAACTTTCTCCAATTGAAGTAGCTAATTGGACATACTCGTCTTTCCAATTAGACCTTAGCACATCGTTTGAATTTTTTAATTGAATTTCAGGAAAACAATAAGTATAAAGATCAGGCTTAGATGCCAAAACAGACATATTTAATAACTGTAACTGTTCTTTTAGGTCCTTCTCGCCCATTTTATCGATTTTGTTTATTACAACCTCTATACCTGATTGTTCAAATAACTGGGGAATTCGTTCACTATTAGATGACCAAGCATCTCTTTCAGACGGAGAAGTGTAAAAGATAGGGATATCACCGTCTTCAATATCGCGCATCTCGTGGGAAACAAATTTTAAATGTTTGGGATCAGCTAAGCATTGTAACCATAATCGATGCAAAACAACTTTACGATCTAATTCGTCTCGCAATAAGTCAGGATGGTATAGGGTACGCATTAGTTCCCCATACGCTCTAGTATTTCGCACGATTACTCTAACTCTAACGCCATCAAAATCTCGGATCATTTCTTTCAGTTTGTGCTTATTTCCCATCATAATCCTGTAAGCCTGAGCAAAACCTTGTTCAATGTCGCTAGTATAACGATAACTATCTACAACTTCATTATTATAAACTGGAAGATTGCGGGTCTTTCCGGATTCCCCCATTCCTCTTTCTAGCCTCATTCGATCCGTCCCTCTGTGAGTGAGGTTCAGTACATTCGGTACTTTTTTTCCACCGTATCCGAAAATACCACTAATATCTACACCTGAGTACGTATCTGACTTAAAAATGTACTGTGGTAACATACCAGAAGACATCACAGAATTAGATATAATTTCATAGGCATGACCATTGGCATCATGTTCAAATTTCTTCGTACTTATATGTCTATGAAATAAGGATTCTAGATCAATTACAACAGGGCTAGATCTATGCGCAATAATATTCTCATAATGGAAGTCTGTGGCGTTAAACATGTACATAATAGCCAGGTTCACGCCCATGTTTTTGTAAAATTCACTAATTTCCTCAATGGATTTGCACTCAGAATGCTCTACAAACTCTGTCCAGCCGTAACTTCCACAATCTATATTTTCTATCATTTTCATGTGTGGAACACCAAACTGTCGCATCCACGACAAAATTCGATAATATCCTATATCAACCCTTAGTGAACGAGGTTTATATACTAATTTGCGTCCCGTTGTAAACTCTAAAATCGTCACACTTCGTCCATCATGAGTATCGCCTACCCCAATATGCAGCTGGACAAGCTTTCCGAACTGGTTCACCTCAGGCATATGTGAAACAATTTTCGAATAATCCGCCTTAAACCTATCTAATACTTCACTAACATGGGCTGCCCATCTTTCAGTTATACGAAGCAATGAACGTATTAGTACTGGGTATTCATTGGCTAGTTGTCTTAAATACTCTCGATCATGTAGCAAATTTTCAAAGTACTGGTACCTCTTTTCTGGAGTTTCTCCTTGTAGAAGTCCCTGATTACTTAATACATTCAATTCCAATATTAAAGTTTTGTAACTGCAATCCATGATTCTTTCGAATAATGAAGGAAGCAGCCTTTTAAAAAAAGAACTACTTGTATGTAAAATAAGAGAATCTGAATCACTTATTTTTATATTTTCTCCCAATTTATTGATAGCAAGTAAGAAAAAACGTTCAGCAAATCCCCAAAATGCAGGCGGAGTAGCAGGAAGATAGTCTTCCAATGAGTCACTCAACAACAACTTTTCCCACTGCAGTTCCCATGATGAGTCTATTCTTTTTGAATTTACAATAGTCTCAACTTCGAGATTCGACACTTCTTTGAGACTCTTTTCCAAATATTCTTCCTTATCATAGAAAAATTTTGCCCAATATTTTATCTTTTCACTAGTATTTATCACCGTATAATAACAACCTTTCGATAATTTAGAAACCATACCTACAAGGATAAGAGGGCATTTCTAGCTGTATACTCGGCAGCATCATTTATAATGCTCCGATAATATCAGCAGAATGCCCTCCTTATAGAATCCATGTCAAACCTAACTGCATTATCATTCTGTTACTACCGTGTATCAACTAGCCTATTATTCCCAAAGATTGCACTAACCTCTGAATTCAGCTGTTTATTAACATACCCATGTCCATCCTGGAGTACAATCAGCCGTAATGGTAGAAACACAATTACCATCTGTAAAGCCTTGTGCTTGAGCACCACCAGCCACTGTATCCATCTCAGTGTCTGTCAATTCAGATAGCACACTTCCCACTGGATTATATGTAGCTGCATTAGTATTTTCCATTTGATTTTTCAATTTCATAGTTTTCACCTCCTTTCATAACTCAACCTGCTTAGCAGGGTATTCATTGTTCAATATGATAATAGTGTTCCTATTGACGTTTAAGGTCTAAATCCTTATATGGGTAATATTACCACATGGGTATATGGAAGTAAATAGGTTTAATAGATATATTTAAGAATAATGCGATATAATGAGTTTATTCGGAAATTCATATACATTTATATCGAAATTTAGGAGATATACACTTCGAATTTTTTAACCTCATCAAGCTAATTAAAAGACTGAGCCTAAAGAAACTAAAACAATCACGTAAAATTCTTTGAATAGGAGATTGCTCAGAATGAGCAAAGGATTAGGATTAAGCGAAGTAGAGCAACTTTCTGTAAACCTCTATGTGAAATCTGTATCGACCAAGGGAATCGCATATACGGACGAATTCAAACAACTATTTATTGCATCAAATCAACAAGGAAAGCTGCCCAGAGAAATTTTGAGTCTGTGGATTCGATGTTCAGATCATCGACATGACCCGGATTAAAGTCGCAGCCGACCGATGGAGAGCAGGTTACCAGGAGCAAGGAGACAAGGAACTCACTACACTCATCCAGATTTTCAGAAGACAGTGAAACGTATGGGGCTTGGTCAATCGATGTCCAGACTAGGGAACTGCTGGGATAACGCACCGCAGGAGTCGTTCTTTGGTCATTTTAAGGATGAAATCTCGTTAAAGAACTGAGCCAAAACTGGATGAAGCCAAACAAGAAGGTAAAGCCTATATGATCTACTACAACCAATGGACTAAAAATCCCCAGTGTTGGCCTGTTGGCCTCAGCCTACCTTTTGCAGAATGCTAACCACGGCGAGAGTTTCGTTCATATGAACAAAAAACCACCGGATCAAAGATCGGTGGTTTTTCTTGTCTACTGCGCGCTTCAATTAAAAATATTGCAATTAAATTTTTAACTATTGCAGCTGCCACAATGCGGGCACGTTGGATGGTTCCCACCCTGGCAAGGAGGTGTGTGGCTGCAAGCATTTATACGTCTTGCCGTTATATGTGACCAGTTGTCCCGCAGTATAAGCTGTGTTGGCCTGCCAAGCCGATACGCCAGGATTCGTCGTTTCAGCGGCCGTCTTCACGCTTAACGCGTTGCTCGCTGCAGACACATTGCCTGCCGCATCCTTTGCTTTTACCGTAAATGTATACGAGGTATCCGCCGCAAGCCCGCTGATCGTTGCCGTCGTTCCGGTTACCGTTGTTGCCAGTGTCGTTCCGTTGTACACGTCATAACCCGTTACACCCACATTGTCAGTGGATGCTGTCCAGCTCAGCGTTATGCTGGATGTGGTTTGCGCCGTCGACGCAAGGTTCGTCGGAGCAGTTGGCGCTTGCGTATCACCTCCCGGCTGAGCCGTTGTGCTTACAGTTACAGCATTACTGGCCGCAGACAGATTGCCTGCTGCATCTTTTGCTTTTACCGTGAAAGTATATGAAGTCCCCGCTGTAAGTCCACTGATCGTTGCTGTTGTTCCGGTGACCGATGTCGCAAGATTAGCGCCATTATAGACGTTATACCCGGTAACGCCTACATTATCCGTTGAAGCATTCCAGGCCAGCGTCACCGAATTCGCCGTCACGCCTGTCGAACGGGCATTTCCGGGTACGCTTGGTGCCGTCGTATCTACTGGTGGCACTGTACCTCCGGTAGGCAGATCTGCTTTCAGTTTGTTTTGGAGTGTTTTGTTACGGTCACCGCTGATCTCCCAGAACATCGCTCCGCCGAGTCCTTTGCTCTTGATATAAGCCGTTTTATATCCAACGGACTCTGCATCGTCATAGCTGATAAAGCGCTTGTTGGACGCATTATAGAGATATGGCACTTTGGCTGTGTCATTCCAGTAACGCGTATACCCGTTTTTGTTGATGTAATTGGCTTCCAGATCGTAGAAATCAAAAGAGCCTGCTTCCCATGTTCCAACGGAAGAACCACCCGTGCACGTCTGATACTGTCCGTTGCCTGCTTGTGCGCATCCATCCCAGCCACGACCGTAGAATGGAACACCAAGCACGAGTTTAGCGGCCGGTACACCTGCATCCAGATGCCCTTGTGCCCCGGCTGCCACATTAAATGTATTGGCATCTGGCACGCCAGCGGCGGAAGCCGCAGGATCATAGTTCAATGGCGCATTATGTGCGCTGATCTTTTGCCAAGCCCCGTTAAAATCGTATGTCATAATGTTAATCCAGTCGACGATGGCAGCAATTTTTGCAAGCTCCGTATTGGCAGCATAGGTCGCAGACGCACCGCTTGCAATCGTAAGCAAATACTTCTTGCCGTCCACAGCTCCTGCTGCATCCAGCTTTTCACGGATTTTGCTCAAGAGAAGGGTGTAGTTTTGCTTATCTTCAGGACGTTTGCTGTTACCGTCAAGTCCGCCTGAGACCGGGTACTCCCAATCCAGATCTACCCCGTCAAAATTGTACTTCCGCAGGAAATCGACGGCGGAATTCGCAAAGACCTCTCGGGTTGCAGCAGTGGCGGCTACATCAGAGAAACGGTTGGACCACGTCCATCCTCCGACGGAGATGATGGTCTTCAGGTTTGGATTGGTTTGTTTCAGCTTGTTAAGCTGATTGATATTACCTGCAATGGGCTGATCCCACGTATCCCCTGCAAATGTCTTGCCCGTATCGATCCATGGATCGCCGAGCACAATCGTTCCGTTCGGTACATTGATCGTTTGGCTTTTTTCATTCTGACAGGTCCAGGTTACAGGATTGGGGCCCGAAGGGTCCGGATTTCCATGAATGCCGTTCCAGCAAATATCAGCAAAAGCATAGTTGATATGCGTCACTTTGGTCGGATCGATATCAGCTACATTATAGTTTCTGCCGTACGCAGCCCAGGACGGATAGTAACCAACAATTTTATAAGAATCTGCTGCTTCGGCCGTAGCAGGTTGGAGCGCGAAGGAAGGAACGATGACGGATAAGAGCAGGGACAGACCAAGGAAAAACTTTGCAGTCTTCTTAAAAGCAGTGTGTTTATTTAAATGTATCATTTAATACACAACCTCCTCTGTCTTTTGCGTGCTAAGCCCATTCAGGAATGGACGATGTGCGTTCGAGAACTGGTTATTCGTATACGCGTCCCAGTTGATTGACCAGGTCATAATGCCTTTGAGTCCGGCATAGCCCGCAGGCTGGCGCAAGGTATAGGAACCGCCGTATGATACTCCTTTGATCAGATAATTCAATGCCTTTTGCAGCTCAGCTGGCGCCGTATAGCCACCTCCAGCCGCTTGCTGGGAAGCTGGTACGCCAATCGCAATTTGGTCCGGACGCAGAGGGCTAAAGA
This sequence comes from Paenibacillus sp. E222, assembly GCF_013401555.1. NCBI lineage: Bacteria > Bacillati > Bacillota > Bacilli > Caryophanales > Paenibacillaceae > Paenibacillus > Paenibacillus sp. E222. Next base: position 1,469,360 of record NZ_CP058552.1, on the reverse strand, counting down.
ATGGACCCGAGCTTCCACCTACGTTAAACCCTTGAAGCAGCATATCGGCCATGGCGACATGGAAATCGGCTGTCCCTTGAGCGTAAGAACGTCCATCCAGCCCCACCATCGAACCGGTGTTATAGTGCTGCACATGAAGTAGGGTCAGGTCATTGCGCAAGGCATGAATCACTGGAAGATACGCCCCCCAAGGACCACCATAGTTCAGATATCCGCCCTGTACGTAGGCCGTTTCCGGTGCAGCGGTCAGAACAAAATTGGCACCAAAGTGTGATTTAAGCGCTTTCACGCCGTTAATCAGGTTAACGATCTTCGGAGTCGTTGGACTGCGAAAGTCGGTATCACCCGCATTTAAAGACAGGGAGCTTCCTTCAAGATCGATGTCGAGACCATTGAATCCGTAAGTCGAAATAATGGATTTGAGGGAATTCTCGAACTGTTGTCTCTTGGTCGCATCGGTGAGCTCAATCGTGCCATTGGCTCCCCCCATGGAAATCAGTACCTTCTTCCCTTGGCTTTGAAGGTATGCAATGTCCGACTTGAACTCTTCTACCGTAGCGTTATACGGAGTAAAAGCGAGCGTTCCGCTGCCGGGTGAAATCGGCTCGGCAAAGGAGACATTAATAACGTCATAGGCTGTTGACACGTTGCGCAGTTTAATATTGGTAGAGCCATTGTCGAAGTTGTGCCAGTAGCCGATCAGCCATTTGCTGCCGCTAGGCCCAGGATTCGAAGATCCGGTGGAAGTGGTAACGCTGAGAGAGGTGCTTGCAGCGGACAGATTGCCTGCCGCATCTTTTGCTTTCACTGTAAAAACATATGTGGTGCCAGCTGTCAGTCCTGTGACTACAGCCGTAGTCGTTGAAGTGTTCGCCGCGAGAGTACCGTTCCGGTACACTTCATATCCGGTTACGCCCACATTGTCCGTGGATGCGTTCCAGGTAAGATTGACTGATGTCTCTGTGACGAGGGATGAGGTTAAACCTGCAGGAACGGAGGGTGGTGTCGTATCCGGAGTTGGGGTACCCCCTCCAGTACCTTCCCCGACGTATTTCCACAATGCAGGTACATTTGAGGGCTCCCATCCGGTCAAAGCCGTATGGGGCTGAATACATTCATAATCTTTATTTAAATAAGTTACTAGATCTCCTTGTTTGTATGCGGTGCCTGCCTGCCACTGGGCAGCGGCGTCTGCTCTTGGTGCAAACCACGTAATAATCAGAAGAAATGCCAAAGCGAATGTAATGACCGGGCGGAATCGAACAGCTTGATTCAAGCAAAATCCCTCCTGTATTCAGGTTATTTTCACCTTGCAAACAATGCTTCACTGGTGCGCTTACATGTGATCCGCAATCTTAGAGCTTATAAAGCCGTCTGACAATGAGCGTCGCTTCACTCCCTTCCCTTATCAAGAATGGACCTTCCCTCTCGCTTTCTCTTTTTGCAGACACCATCCAAATTTTACAGGGAATTTACAGATCCTCACCCTGTATTTAATCAGTAAAATGCAATTGAGATAAGGGATAAATTATTTCTATGGGGGGCGAAAAATGTAATATACCGCACAAAAAGGCCGTCTACCAAGTCGTTAAGAGACTTGATAGACAGCCTTTATTTTTAATGTAACGGATGTATTACCACGTTTATTTTAACTTCGAGGAAGCAAGTTCAAATGACAGCAGGCCTTCAAAGGGTTGCCACCCATCCTCACCGGATAAAATAACAGGTACAGCGTATTCAGCCGCTTCCTGCTCACTGAGTATTTTCGCCCACGGAACTCTCCCCATCACACTTCCCGCCCCAGGTCCGGCACTATGATATTCAACGTACGCAACTGTTGCTTCCGCATCGGTCTTGTTCCAATTATGCCAGCCCTCCTGCTTCACATGCGCCCCCATCCAGCAGTTCAGGAAGCAGACTTTGGCATGATTACGCCACGGTCTGCCCAGATATACGGATTGAGGGGGGGCATTGCTGGTCAGGTCACAATCGATAAACACATAGCCATAACGTGCATCCTCTGGTGTGGAAGCAGCCGTGATCCAGCCATTCACTTCTCCCTCTGCAGCAGCAGCATCGCTCAAGCGATTCTTCGCAAAAATCTCACAGCCCTGAAACACAGCCGTAGCCGAGCCAAAAATAAAATCCACATCGCCCTCAATGAAACAGTCCTCATAATATTGGCGCAGCTTCCGCCGCTCTGCCCCGTCACGCGGCCCCCCGAAGAAACTCCGGTCAATGGGCTGCTCGGGCAGCGGTCCGGTAAAGATCGTGTCCTGGTGACCTATAAATCGGCAATGCCGAAGGGCCGCCCGATCCCCATCCACGTAGACAGCCAACGCCTGACCGACCTCACGGCCAGGCCCAGCGGAGTTGATGAAGGAAAGTCCTTCAGCGGTGAAGTCATCTGCCCCGATAAAGGCTGTGTACGAATGAAAGGTATGATACAACTCCCCGTTCGGGAACTTTTTGAGCGCATAATCATCATATGTGATGATGGTCTGATCAGCTCCTGCACCGACGAGGTGAACCCTCGGCTTCTCGATGTGTAGTTTTTCAACATAGGTGCCTGGCTTTATGCGAATCGTATACTTTTCAGTACAGTCGGCCGGAATCGCATCAATGGCAGCCTGAATGGTGGGAAAATCGCCGCTTCCGTCCGCAGCAACCAGGTAACCATTCCTGTACAGATCCATATCTGACCCGCATGACAGAGGTTTGTTCATGGCAATCGCTCCATTTCCAGCGCAGCCAGCAGGAGCGGTGCCACACCCATGAACGAGTCACTCACAATCTGCTCGCCGACATAATAACTGTACGAACCATCCCGATCCAGACTGAGTCCTGCTCCGTGACAGATCGCGTTCAGCTTCACGCCTTTCTCCGTTTCCTCCATCAATCGGGAGGTCAGTCCCTGCCATCCCTTATCTGCAGCCTGCCTGAAATGAGGCTCTAGGTAACGCAGGCGGACTCCCTTCGCCATGGCGTACACAAACATGCTTGAACCGGAAGCTTCCAGATAATTGCCCTTGCGGAATCCCTGATCCAGCACCTGGAACCAGAGTCCGCTCTCCTGCTCCTGTACACGTACCAAGGCATGACACATACGCTCGAAGATGCCAATGATTGTGCCCCGTTTCGGATGATGGATCGGGAAGTGCTCCAGACTATCCACGATCGCCATCGCATACCAGCCCATCGCGCGGCTCCAGAAGTGTGCGGAGCATCCGGTTACGGAGTCGGCCCATATCTGCTCCTTCGATTCATCCCAGCCATGATAGAGCAGACCCGTGCGCGGGTCACGCGTCTTGCGTTCGATTAGCAAAATCTGATGAGCCACTTCATCCCACAGATCTGGCCGATCAAACATCTTGGCATATTGCGCCAGAAAAGGCGACGACATATACAATCCATCCAGCCACATCTGGAACGGATAGATTTTTTTGTGCCAGAATCCGCCCTCCGACGTTCGAGGCTGTCCTGCGAGCTGGGCTGCGAGCAGATGTGCAGCTTCAGCATATCGCTGATCCCCGGTAGTTTCCAGCAGTTCGAACAGGTTCTTGCCCTGATTGATCTGATCCAGGTTGTACTCTTCCAGGGAATACGTTCCGATGGAACCATCCTCCTGGACATACAGATCCATATGTCTTTTCATAAAAGAAACATACTCGTCCTTGCCGTATTGCTTACCAGTGCGTGCCATTGCCATTAACGTCATTCCCTGAACATATGCCCACCGTTCCGAAGGAAACACATGATAGCCATCACCATCGCATTGCTGGCAAATCATCTCCGCTATTCGCTCCGACCAAGATAACTGCGTCTGTACTTGCATAAAAGAACCCTCCCTGGACCTTGAATGTTGTACTTAGCCTATCCTTAATGTTCAGACACTTGCTGCCGACAAATCGCCGTCGAATTGCGGTGATTCAGCTTCGGTTGGATAATGACCGGATAATCCACCTGCTCATCACGGATCAAAGATACGATCAGCTCTGCTGCCTGTGCGGCCAGTTCATCCAGGGGCGGGCCAATGGTGGTTAGCGCCACCTCGGCATACTGCATATCCGGCAGATCATCATAACCGATTAACGAAATATCATTGGGCACACTGTAGCCCGCTTCCAGCAAAGCCCGCAGCGCACCTCGGGTCACCAGGTTATTCAAGCCAATAAACGCCGTTGGCGAATCCGATTCAAACGTGTACTGCCGAATGGCAAAATATCCGTCCTCCCAGGAGGAATGTGCAGGCAGCACATGGCGGTGATCAAATTCAAGTCCTGTGCGCTGCAACGCTTCCCGATACCCTTCAAGCTTGATATTTTGAGAGTTTCCAATGAAACCAATTTGGTGATGTCCCAGTGATTTCAGATGTTCAACCGCTTTGTATATGCCCTCTTTCCGGTCAATCTTGATGTAAGGGGAATTCGGGGCTTCATCTGTACCAAGCACGAAACATGGCATGTTTAGTGTTGCAAACTTTTTCCAGAAGGCATCCCGATTATCCAGCGCATAATCCCATAGGATACATCCATCCACGCGAAGCTGGCTAAAAACATCCAGCCCATCATCCGCGACGACCAAAATCATCTGGTATCCCCGCTTCTTCAGCTCCGCATGCAGATTGCCCGATATATTCGAGAACAACGGATTGCTCAGTTCATCAAGAACAAAGCCAATAATGTTGCTTCTGCCGGTGGAAAGCTGCTGTGCCATAATGTTTTTTCGATATTGATGCTTCTCCGCAACCGCGAGCACCTTCTGCCGCGTCGCCGGTTTGATGCGGGGATCACCGTTGAGTGCCTTGGATACCGTGCTGTAGCTCACTCCCGCCAGTTTGGCAATGTCCTTAATGGTTATCAAAATCAATCAACACCTCTCAACCCTTGGGAAGCTTATTGCTGTGCAGCCTTATACCGGTCATATTGCGCCTGTCTGCCGGCAATAACCTGCTCAATGTTCATTTTTTTCAAAGTCTCGATATAACTGTCAAACTGATCCAGACTGGTATCACCGCTTATAAATTTGAAGTTCATCTCTTCCACATACGTCGTAATATCCGGCATGGACATACTCTCTACACTCGCTTCATCCGGCAGAGCATATACGAATGGAAACGGCTCGTGGATGTATGGCTCCAATTCCTTGTCGAGCTTGGCATGCCATTCGGCCACAACGGAATCGGCCGAATCCGTAGACTGAATGTTCGGCAGATTCACGGGACCAATGCCGAGTTTCTGGATATAGTCATTGTCCTTGCCTTTGTCCGTGAATGTCTTCACGCCATTTTCTTCGGTATACGTATCACCCTTGATGCCCCACGTATAATACGTCTGCGCTTCTTCACTTACTGCATAATCCAGAAAACGGAAGGCGAGCTCCGGATTTTTGCTGTCCTTGGAGATTCCAAAAATGCCGCTCACAGGCGTACGTCCGATATAAAACTGATCTCCATGCGGGCCTTTCAGTGGCAGAATGCCCTTGAAGATAGGCTCCGCCGGGTCATAATCCTTGAACAGCGGACTGTAGACCATCGACATGTACCAGCTAAAATTAAACGTAGCTCCGGTTACATCCTGCGAGATGCGGGAGGTCACCTGATCACTTGTGGTACTGGCATAGTCCACCCCGAGCAGTCCTTCTTTGTACAGCCCATTCAGATATGTCAGATATTCCTTGTAGGCAGGCTCATAATAGCTGAAATGCACCTTACCCTGGTCATCCGCATAGAACTGATTGGACAGATCAAGGCCAAAAGCAGGACCAAATGCCATCGGCACAAACTTGGATTCCATGGACAACGGTATTTCATCCGCTTTGCCATTACCGTTCGGGTCGTCTGTCTTGAATTTGCGCAGCATCGCTGTGAACTCATCCAGTGTTGTAGGTTCATTCAGTCCCAGCTTCTTCAACCAGCGTTCATTCACCATGAACACCGGCATGTAGTTTTTCGTAAGCGTTTGCTGCGGAACATAATACATTTTACCATCTGGCGTCGTTAAACTGGCTTTGACGGATGGGGATTTGTCGTATATTTTTTTGAGATTCACACCATACTTCTCCACCAGGTCATTCAGCGGAATAAACAGACCACTGTTAATGTATTTCATGAGCTGATCCTGATCCGGCAGATAGACGATATCAGGCAATCCTGTTCCGGCCGCAAGCCTTGGATTCACCGCATCCGCGTAGTTCTGTGGGGGAATGAGATCCCAATCGACCGTTACCCCGGCATTGCTCTCAATTTTTTTCACAATCTCGGCAGTAGAGAGATCCACGTTGGTCGTCCAGGCGTTGGTCCCGAGAATCGACAGCTTGGCATCTTTCTGGTCCGTTACCGGACCTGCTCCGGTGTAGTTGAACGCTGGCTCCGAGCTTGGTGAAGCACTGCCCTTATCTCCCCCTGCTCCTGTACTGCTGCTGCATCCTGCAAGACTGATGGCAAGTATCACCGCGAGAACACTTTTTCTTCCGGCCCCTCTGATTATCATCCGTTATTCCTCCTTGTTATGAACAACCTTGGGTGGTGCATGGTGATCAATAAGGCTATCCTTTCACGGCTCCGAGGGTGATCCCCTTGACGAAGTACCGCTGGATAAAAGGGTAGATCGTAACGATTGGCAGAATGCTGACCACAATCGACACATACCGGACCTGAAGGGTGGACACCGCGAGTGCGCCTGTGGTCATTGTGCCACCCATTTTTTGCATGACCTCCGGTGATGCCATGATCAGCACCCTGCGCAGGAACATTTGCAAGGGCTGCATATCCTGTTTGCCCAGATATAGCAGGGCTGAGAAGAAGTTGTTCCAATGGAATACGGCGTAATATAACGTCAGCACAGCAAGCGTTGGCTTGATAATGGGTATCGCCAGGCGATACAGCATCGTCAGTTCATTAGCCCCGTCTATACTTGCACTCTCGAAGATTTCATTCGGAATCCCCTCAAAGGCTGAGCGGCAGATCATGACATTAAACGTAATAACCAGCACAGGAAGCACCATCACCCAGCGGGTGTTATATAGCCCCAGCGACGTAATCAGCATGTAGACCGGGATGAGCCCACCCGAGAAATACATGGTGAAGGCGATGAAAAAGTTCAGCTTTCTGCGCAGGAAAAATTGCTGTCTGGATAACGGAAATGCAGCGAGGCACGTAGCTACAATATTCAGCAGTGTACCTATAACGGTGTACCACAGGGTGTTATAGAAGGACACCCACAACTCCCGGTATTGCAGCACCATTTTGTACCCGGACAAGGTGAAGCCTACCGGCCACAACGCAACCTTTTGTTTGTCGATCGCATCAACCGAGCTGAATGAAACGCTGATCACATACAAGAAAGGGTACAGCGTAACGACAACCGCCAATATGGTCAGCAGGTAGACAAATCCGTAGAATAACCGGTCACTTCTCGATTTTTGCATACAGGTCTCCTTTGGGTCGGGATATGGTCTTACCAGAGTGACATCTTGGTCAGGCGCCGGGTCATCGTATTAGCCGCGAACACAAGCATAAAGGTGATGATAGAGTTGAACAGGCCGACGGCTGTCGCAAATCCGTAGTTCTGTCCTTCAATCCCCATCCGGTACACGTAGGTGGATAACACGTCTGCGGTCTCATAAGTAGCACCGTTATAGAGCAGATATACTTTCTCGAAGCCTACGCTCATAATGCCGCCAAGCGACAGGAGCAGCAGGATGACAATCGTTGGTTTGATGCTGGGAAGTGTCAGGTGCCATAGCTCCTGGAATTTGTTGACGCCGTCAATTTTGCCGGAATCGTACATTTCGGGGTCAATGCCCATAATGGCTGCAATGTAGATAATGGAGCTGAAGCCAAAGCTCTGCCAGATATCGGAGCTGGTGAATATCGTTCGGAACCATCCGGCGTCCATCATGAAGTTCACTTTCTCCATACCGAGCTTGGCAATCAGGGTGTTCACGATTCCGTCCGTGGGTGACAGGAAGTTAATAATCATGCCCGCGACAACGACGGTCGAGATGAAATGCGGAAGGTAGGTGACGGTCTGGGCGAAACGCTTGAACGTCTGATTCTTGATCTCTACAATACAGACGGCGAACAGAATGGGAATAGAGAAGCCGAACAGGAGTGGCAGAAAGGCAAGTAAAAACGTGTTGCGCAGCAGCCTCCAGAAGTAGATGGAATTCACGAACTGATCAAACCACCTCAGGCCCACCCATTCCCCGCTGAACATTCCCTGCCCAGGCATAAAATTACGGAAGGCCAGCAGCATGCCAGGCATGGGAACATACATGAAGATGACGTAATACAGAAAAATGGGTGAGAACATCAGCAGCAAATATTTATCCCGTTTGATCAGGCTGAACAGCGTGGACATGCGATTCTTCACCTTTTAGACTCCCCTTCGCATTAAAATTACAACGTTTGAATTTTTGGGAATAAACATACCACTTCATGCACAATTCAGATCATTCCCTTAAACAAATAATCCATAAAACCCCTTTCAAAATAGAATATTACAACAAATAACAAACAATTGAATACGTAGATATAAACACAAAACCAAAATTACAACGTTGTAATTTAACCCTAAATGTATACGCTTACAAAAAACTATTTTTCCCATCTTAGCAAAGACCAACTGGTTTGGCAACAACAAAAATCAGTGTTTGCTTGCGAAGAGATCTACATGCTGTTGCCGATCTGGGAGACATATTAGCGGGTAAAAAGGCGAGAAAAAAGGGCAACGAACGAATATCTCCCGTTCTGCCCCGCTTTTGTCATGCCTCCACCAGCGTTCTGGTGCAGCGCAGGATTGTTCTATTTTTGAAACGTGTGCCTGTGGCTTCAACCTCTTCGGATTCTACATCTGGTTCCGATACTCCATCGGTGTTACACCCGTCACGCGCTGAAACGCTCTGTAGAACTGACTGACGTTGGAGAACCCCAACCCAAAGCTGATAGTGGTCACAGAATCTGTTGTATGGCGCAGTCGTCGGGTGGCTTCCTCCACACGCAAATTCAGCACATACTGATACGGCGTTGAACCCGTCAGTGCCTTGAAGGAACGCATAAAGTGATATCGGCTCTGGTGCGCAATCGCCGCCATCGATTCAATATCCATTGGACTTGTATAGTCACTGTGTATATACTCCAGCACGCGCCGCAGATGGGGGTCAATGAACGCTCCGCCGTTGCTGCTTGTTCGCTGAAGCAGATTCTGAAACTGTCCGTAAACCAGACCAGCCCCCACGCTCCCCGCCATACCTGTTCCTGAAGTTGCCAGCGTCAGGTTACGGTTACTCCCATTTGGTTCACCTGTCAGCATCCGTCCAAGATAGGTCTCTACGGCAAGCTCCGTTTCCTGTATCTGCAATGGTTCAGGCGCATCGTCCAGCAAAATGGCGTTCCAGCCTCGAAACAGTCTGCTAATTTCAGCAGGATCGAAGCTTTGTGTGGTCCGAAATTCGGTCTGCGCCCCTTGCCTCCCTGAATCCTCCAAGCCGCCAACTGGCGGATTACGAAACTTGATCACGATCACCGCGGAATCCGAATCAATCTCGAAAAAGTGCTCCATCCGGGGATGCGCAATAATCCCCAGTCCTGCTTCTAGTGGATAAGCATGCTGTTCCTGCACCAGATGGCATTGTCCTCTTACAGGCAACGTAACCTGATACCAGTCATCATGCACATGAGGTTCATTGGCGAATCCGCCAGAAGCCTTCCACAATTCCAATCCATTCAGCATCATGTATAATTCCATCGTTTCCTCACCTGCTGACATTATAGCAAATCGTGCTCACTTTCCAAGCACTTTTCACAAAGACAATATCTGTCTGTATCTTTTATCATGGTAAAAAAATAATTCGAGGTGATCTCCCGTGGCACAAGCCGCTGTAAGCAAAATGCAAATCAATCACTCCGCCAATTGGGCGCTTGCCGGAGTCAGCTTCGCCCATCTGCTGAATGATGCGATGCAGACTGTTGTCCCGTCTGCTTTTCCGCTGTTCCAGCAAACGATGCAGCTCAGTTTCGCCCAGATGGGCTGGATTGCCTTCACATTGAATATTACCGCATCGGTCCTACAGCCGCTGGTCGGTTATATGTCTGATCGCAAGCCGATGCCGATCCTGCTGCCCGGAGGCATGTTGTTCTCCCTGATCGGTGTTCTCGGCTTTGCCTTGTCTTCCGAGTTATGGATGCTGCTTGTCTCCGCAGCGTTGATTGGCATAGGATCATCCATTCTCCATCCTGAATCCTCACGCGTCGCCCATCTGGCAGCAGGTCGCGGACGCGGAATGGCACAGTCCATCTTCCAGGTCGGTGGCAATACAGGTCAGGCTCTCGCCCCGCTGCTGGTTGCCTTTATCCTGCTTCCGCATGGACAGCTTAGTTTTCTGTGGCTCATGGCTTTTGCTCTAATCGGGATCGTTATCCAGTCTTCCGTTAGCCGTTGGTATAGAGACAAATTGGCGGATAATCGCAGCCGTCAGCAACAGCCTGTACAGGCAAATGGCATTGTGCAGCCTGCTGCCCAGCTTGTAAGTCGGGGATTTGTCGCTTTTACAATGGGTATCCTCATCCTGCTGCTGTTTTCCAAATTCGTGTATATTGCCGGTATGACCGGATACTATGCCTTTTATTACGCCGATGCGTATAACCTGCCTCTTTCGCAGGCCCAGATCTGCCTGTTCGTTCTGCAATTCGCGGGCATGGTTGGAACCCTGCTCGGAGGCCCACTGGCTGACCGTTATGGACGCAAACCGATGATCTGGTTCTCCATCGCGGGTACTGCACCATTTTCACTGCTGCTGCCTTATGCGGGACCTGCTCTCTCCATGGTATTGTGCGGCATCATCGGTTTGATTCTGATGTCCGGTTTCAGTGTCATCATTGTCTACGCACAGGAACTGCTGCCGCGTCATATTGGGACGGTATCGGGATTGTTCTTCGGCCTGTCGTTCGGCATGGCGGGACTCGGCTCGGTTGTGCTTGGTTCCCTGATTGATGTGACCAGCATTTCATTCGTCATCAAACTATGTTCTTTTTTGCCGCTGCTCGGGGTGTGTGCTGTATTCCTGCGCCGGGATCGGCCAAGAAACGCCTAATATACATTGAAACGTCGTTCGTTTTGTGACTACAATAAGGTCAGAATAATGAAAACAGAGGCTAAACAGAAGGAAGGAATAACCCATGATCATTGATGTACAGCATGTTACTTGGAAAAGGGGACCGATCACCCTCCTGAACGATGTCAGCTGGCGTGTAAACGAAGGCGAGCATTGGGCATTGCTTGGCCTGAATGGTTCCGGTAAAACCACACTCCTGAACATGATCACCGGATATCTCTGGCCCACAGAAGGTACGATATCCGTGCTCGGACACCGTTACGGGGATGTGGATTTGCGTGAGCTGCGGAAGTCGATTGGCTGGGTCAGCTCCTCCCTTCAGGAGAAATTGTATGGCACCGACCGCACCCAGTATGTCGTGATCAGCGGCAAACACGCCACGATCGGACTGTACGATAAACTGTCCGACGAGGATTTGGATCAGGCACGAGAATTAATGCATACACTCGGCTGTCAGCATCTGTGGGATCGCGAATATCGTACCTGCTCCCAGGGGGAGAAGCAGAAGCTGCTCATTGCCCGAGCCCTGATGGCTAACCCGCGTGTACTCATTCTGGACGAACCCTGCAATGGGCTTGATCTGTTCTCCAGAGAGCGGCTGCTCGAAAGTATCAGTGAGCTGACGCAGAAGCCGGATACCCCTTCGCTCATCTACGTCACTCATCATACCGAGGAAATATTGCCTGTGTTCAGTCACAGCCTGCTGCTCCGGCGGGGTGAGATCGTGAATAGCGGATTAACCAGCGAGTTGATGAACAGAGACGTACTGAGTAACTTTTTTGAATCACCTGTGGATGTAGATCGGCATGGAGAGCGTGTCTATGTCAGAGCATCGGATAAATAATTTTTATGTTTATATCTATTCACAGTCAGAACAGTCGAAGCAGCCCAAAATCTTATCCACATGTGGACAGGTTTTTGGGCTGTTTGGCTATATTATGAATTATCCACAGTTTTCTGTGTATTATTTCCGGGCAGAGAGGAATAAAAACAACGGAATCCGCTGTCTGCGCAGGTACGTCTCCTCGTTCACAAAATGCTGACGCTGAGGCGCCGATTCCCGCAGATGCTGTACTTGAAATCCTGCCTGCTGTAATGCCATGTAGTAGGATTCGATGGAACGATGCATTTTTTTCACCGTACCTCCAAGCCATTGCTGCTCCCGAAATCCCTCCACAAAATACTGATCGACGACCCAGTTGGTTCGGACCCCCGAAGGCTGCAGCGTTGACGTAATCACAGGATGTTCTACCGAAAATACGAATGTGCCATTTTCTTTTAACGTGTGGTATATTTTGCGAAACAGGCTGTCCACATCCTCAATATAATGAATCGCCAGTCTGGATATGACCAAATCATATGTATTCGCGGGATAGCTCCAATCTTCCATATACGCTTGCTCAATCTGTGCGTTCTGGCCCTTTATCGATTCATGGGCAGCCTGAATCATATTCACTGAACCTTCAATTCCCGTATAACTGCGACCACGGTGGTCGGGACCCAACAGTTCTGCTCCGAACCTCGCATCCCCACAGCCGAGATCCAATATGCTCTTGCCCCCAACGTCTCCAATCAGCTCCAGCATTACAGGCTTCTCCAACGTATCATTGGCATTCTCCTGCCACTGTCGGCGCTCCATATACTTCTCGAAATTGGCCCCATTTTCGTAAAAATCCGATCCCCGTTCGCTCATTGCACAACCCCTCCATTAAGTGATGAAGTTCAGCTTTCATATCAGCCTGGAAGATTATACACCTTTGGAAGCTATAGTTGAAACCCTTGCCTGATTCAACCTCGGTAGACCTGAAACCAAAAAAAGTACAGCCAGCGCTATCTTGGCGCCGCACTGTACTTCTTTTTTTATAGAAAAGCATGGATCAGGAACAATACAGCAAAAGCGAGACCCGACCTCAGATGCCACTGCCGATCTAGTTTCTTGTAACGGAAAATCCCGGCAATCGGAACAGGAAGCAGAGCAATCCCAGCGAGCAATCCCGTAATATGATTAAAATCCAGCTTGAAGTTAAACAAAAAAGCGCCAATCACATGAAGGGCTATCAATCCCATTGCAACAATGGCTATCGGGACGTGTAACCGCCGGGCTATGCCCAGAAGCTTTACAGCTAGTTTCCTGATTTGCGTCCAGGCGTCAAGCCATTTACGTTTCATTACAAACAGGATCACGTAATAACCCAGTACGATAAAGAGCAATATCCGGGCCTGAGAGCCATAACCCTTATAAGCCTCGCGGATGTGGTGGTCGTTCCAGTTCGGGGTACTGATATATAGATGCAGCATACTCCACAGGCCGTAAACCAAAATAACTGCTGTCACCACCAGACTGAGCAATACCCATTTACGGTCTTTCTTCGGTATATACGTTTTCTTCCTTACGGCTGCTTTGTTCATGATCGTTGTTCCTTCCCCTTCACAATGAATGGTTATTCCTGATGAGGAGAAGTATAGCACCGCTTTCTGTGAATTTTCTAAGAAAAGCATCTATCGACAAAGAAACCATAACTCTTTTGGCGGATGTTTTCTTGCAATATCAGGAAGCGAATGCCTCGAAGGTTATACTTGCTTAAATTATAAGAATAAGCAGCCCTGCTATGCAAAATCGCCTGGTTTGTGGTTTGTCAGATGACTAGCTCAACCAAAGCGCTGCGTTTTGTACCATTTACTCTCACGTTTCTTGATCTTGTCCATGACCAAAGAGTAAAAGGCTTTGATCGAGATGAGAATAAACAGCTGCGCATACGTAAAATAGGATACACAGGCGTATATGAAATTACGAGTATTACTCTGCCCAATGTCTGCCGCAAGTGCAAGATTGATCTGCAATACATATATAAAGTACATAAACGCCCAGCCAATGACGAGAAATACATACGCATCTCCGGCAAATTGGAACGGTGAACTCACTCCCGGTTTGAACATCGCAATGATCTGGTAGACCAGATTAACGAGAAAAATGATATCCGATACAATGATGGCGAGCATAAACCAAAAGTAACTGACCGCATAATACAAAACCAACAACTTGTTACGCCAGCTGGACCGGTTGAACAGGTTATGGATATTATCCAAAACAACCTGGTAGTTCCCTTTTGCCCATCGTTCCCGCTGCTTCATGTACACGCTGACCTTTTCCGGCTCCTGTTGATAGGCTTCTGCCTGAGGTGCAAGGGCAACGAACTGCCCTCGATTCAAAATCTCAAAGGATAATGCCGTATCTTCCGTGATCGCCGTGACATCCCAGCCGCCAATCTCACGAATCAGCTCCGTTTTAATAATATAATTAGTCCCCGGAATAGAACCGAGCTGGAATAATTCCCACAGCCCTGTGTGGTAGACTCGTTGAGATGTAATAATCTCCAGATTAATGCATTTGGAAAGGAAGTTCTGCCCCCGGTTCCTTGCTTTATTTCTGCCAAATACGACACCGTATTGCTCCGGGTTTTCCAACGACTTCTGTGTCAGAAACATCAAGGAATTTCGCTCAGGGGCAGCATCTGCATCAAAGATGCAAATCCACTCACCCGTGGATATCTCCAGACCGTCATTTAACGCACCAGACTTGCCTCCCGTACCCTTACGCTCCATAATGGTCACATTCCGATGTACATAACTGGTTTGGCTGAGAAATGTCCGCAGCTTCTCCGCTGTATCGTCCGTGCAGTTATCCGCAATAACGATGACCTGAACCTTATCTTCAGGATAATTCAGACGCAGAATATGCTCCACGGTAGCTACAATTACCAATCCTTCATTATGTGCAGGTACCATGACGGTTACAGTGGGATAATGATCCATGTTCTCAGGAATCTGAATCCCCTTTTTATCCTGTTTTTGAATAAAACGAACGGCTCCAGCCATAATGACTATGGATTCAAATACGGCAATCCATATACTAAATATGGAGAGTAGTAATATAAAATCAGCCACTTACCTTCCTCCGATCATACTTGCGATTGACCTTGGATCGAAAGCGAAGAGTAGCAATCGTTAATACAATTGTAAAAACCGCGAACATACAGCTGACGGCGATACAAATCGGGATGAACCATGACATGTAGTCCACAGAGCATCTCTCCTTTCACGCTAGTTTTATATATACTCTCCAATGAGATCTGTCTCCGTGTTCCGTTCCAGCGCGGCAATAACAGCATCAATATCCTCATACTTGCCGAACTGTTCCTTCTGGAATACCAGTGCACCGGATCGAATAACCGTCTGTAGTTCATTGCCTTTTTTATCAATTATCTGCAAGTCCATCATCGCTTTTTTGATCCGTCCTGTAAGCACTGGCAAGTACCCCGCATCGGTCATCGGGCAAATGATCACAAACCGTCCCCGATCCACATAAAACTTGTAATCCTCATACCGGATTTGCTTCTGGATCGTATTGGACAGCTCCAGCAGAAACTGTGCATATCTTACGGAACCAAGTGACTCCAGTACCAATGGCAAAAATTCAATCTTGAACATAGCCATGCTGAACCCATATTGCTCCGAATAACGTCTGGCAAGATTGCTTTGCTTAATGACCGTATCAGCAAGAGCTTCCTTGTTACCCAAGGATGTATCCGGATCAATCTGCGGATTACGTTCCTGCAGCTCCTGTAGACGTTCCATGACACGGGCACTGCGCACAAGACTTGCCTTAATAAAAGCTGCCACAGCCACATTAGCCGGGATCAATAACCACCATGAGAACGTCAGCACATTCACATCCGCATAGGTAACAAGCCAGACAAAGTAAGAGACCAGATATACAAATCCGGCGACGACAGACACTCCGACAGGTATCACAAAACCAAGAACCAGCGCACCAAGCGATGCAATACTGAACACCACATCCAGTGTGGTATAACTCTGATTCATATAAATTTTAAGATAGACAACGAGTTGCTGGATCACGGCTAGTCCGATCAAACTGGCATATCCCCATGCAATACGACGAATGGGCGCTTTATTCCTCATAAGTGCCTTCTCTCCAGTAGAATTTGATAGTGATCATTAGAATTCAACAAATTACGACATGAATAGACAAATATTATGCTAACACAATATTAAACACATAAAATGACGGAATTATCACTTTTCAAGAAACTTTTGTAATTCAGTCTCGCCAAGTAAAGGGAACAGGTTATCAAACATATGTGTATCGCCATCAAATACGTACCCTCCTGGATAAGCGTTATCCAGACTGCGAAAGGTGATCATATGGTTATACAGCTGCTTGGCCCATTTTGGATCACTGGATTGAACAGCGAGTAGCAGGGCAAGTCCATAAACAGATGGAGATTCATAGGATACGGCGGGTGTACGACCCATACGTTTATATTGGCCCGGCAGCTGATGGCGGGTATCGAACTCTTTTTTCAAAAAGGCAATTAGCTTGTCCGGTCTCCGATCGGTTGCCGTTAGATGGTTTGCGACAATTAGCTGATCGATCAGGTTGACCGTGTCATCATATGTATATTCTTTCGTTACAACATTAAAGGTTTTAGGGTAAAATACGCCGTCATCCGGCATATTTTTCAGCAGGGATTCATATTTGATGTAGGTTCCGGGCTCCAGCATTTCATGCTGCTCCATCGCGTGCAGCGCCTGCAGATCAACATAAACCAGACTTAATGTATCCGGGGAAGAGCCGTTAGAGAAATCATGAAAATCAACATAATATCCCTTGTTCTGAACGGATTGCGTCAGTGTACGGACAATATCAGAGGCTGTTGCCAGCTTCTCCTCCCGGCCCTGCTCCCACTGATCTGCTGCCTTCAATAATGCCCCGACGATTCGAACATCATCGCCAAGCGCATTGGTGGTCACATGTGATGTTCCATCCGCGTCCAGTTTCCAGGCAATATAGTTTTGAGGCATCAGGAAATAGGTCGTTAACAAATCATAACTCTGCTCGAATAACACCTGATCGTTCTTGGTTACGGCATATTGCATCCACAGTCCGATGGATTCAGACAATGCCTCCCGACCAGCCACGATATTTGGATCTTCTGACGAAGCATCCTGAAGATAGGTGGCCAGAGTGCCATTCGAGTTGGTCATATGATTCTGGACAAAAGAGACTGTTGGAGATGGGTCATTGATCACAAACCTCTCCTTTATGAAAATAATCCATGCTGCTGCTATACTGACTGCCAGTATGACCAACCACATTAGTCTTTTCCGGTTCATGACCTGCATACTTTCCTCCTATGTTGTTTAAAACTCTGGAAAAATCACTCTTAGCTCATTCAGATTGATCCATATAAGGCCGGCGGCCGCCCTTTTTGACGAATTTCCAATCCACCTCAATGTTGTGGCGCATACGGCGCAGCAGATTAACGGCTGTCTCGATCTCTTCCTCCGTTAAGCCCTCCAGCGTTACCTGATCGGAATGAACACCCTCCCTGCGAATAAACTCCCAAGCTTCAAGACCAGCATCAGTCGGATATAACAGCTTATTTTTCTTATTACCCATTGCCGACTGTTTGACGACAAACCCGTCCGCTTCCAGTTTGCTGATGGCTCTGGCCGCCGTGGTCCGATCCACTTTGATTAGTTCAGCGAGCTGGTTGGGAATGATACCGGGATTCTCACAAATGCGATAAAGATACAAATACTGTCCACGAGACAAGTTTAAATGTTGGAATTCAACGTTGCTGATCGAATCCAGACAGCGGGCAATCATGCCGATTTCACGGAGCACTTCTTTTTTCTTAGTCATTGCATTCACTCCTCTACAAAATTGTTGCATTCGCAACATATATGATGATATAACTAAATTAAATCCGTTTAAATTTTAACCATGATAACACGTGGAACAGGTATACATTTTCAAGCTCTCTACCAGTTTACCATGTCAGGATAAGAATACTATTGACTAAAGGAGAAACATTCATGAATATAACTATTGTTGAAGCTAATAACCAGGAATTGCTCGACGCCTGCTTCGCCATTCGTACCGCTATTTTTGTTGAAGAGCAAGGGGTGCCGGCTGAAGACGAATTCGATGCTTATGATGCACTGGAGACGGAAGCAAAACATATTCTGCTCTTCGTAGACGACGTTCCTGCTGCTTCATCCAGACTGCGTATAGTCGAAAATGTTGCCAAATTGGAACGGATCTGTGTCATGATCGATTATCGGAAACATGGACTTGGTCGTGTGCTGATCGATAAGCTGGAGCAGATGGCTCTCGCTCAAGGGCTTGAGAAGGCCAAGCTGCACGCACAGGTACAAGCCTCAGGGTTCTATGAACGTCTTGGATACACGGCAGCCTCGGACGTATTCATGGAAGATGGCATTCCTCATCTGCTGATGACCAAGAACTTAAAATAAATACAAAAAGAAGAGCACCCTCAAAGTTCAAGAACAAGACTTGGGGATGCTCTTTTTGGTTTCTAATGAACCTAGTCAGCGCTATGAATGGGGATTCACCCATTTTGAAAATGTAACGAATCCTATACACCTTATTTTCTGTTTAACAGCCTAACCTGCACCTTTTTCTGCTACTTTTACCGGATTAACGTGGCTGAAGTTCCTTAGAATTTCTAATTCGTATCATTTGCCACAATAAGGTGCGGTGTGTTCGTTAGATGTAGCGCCACATTGGGAGGGGTCTAGTAAACGTGTACTGATAACGGGCAGGTACTTCGGGGACTTCGACCTGTGCGAAATCAAAAAAAACTCGCGCCACCCCATACGCGGATGGGCGACGCGAGTTGCAGGAGTTCCACCACTCGCAGACTCGCAGAAGCCATGCGCTAACCGAGCGTTGGCTCTTGCATTCTTATCCCAAAGCCAGACGACCTGACTGAGATTCAGTGGCGTTATTTTTCATCTGTTTACTGCGCAATTGTCCACAGGCTGCATCGATATCGGTACCATGTTCCATGCGTACAGTTGCGTTAATGTTATTCTTTTTCAATGTATCATAGAAGCCCAGAATGGACTCTTCTGTACTCCGTTGATACTGACTGTGCTCATCCACCGGATTGTACGGAATCAGGTTGATACTGACCATACTCTTGCGGCTGGACAACAGTTCAGCCAGTTCGGCCGCATGTTCACGCTGATCGTTAACGTCCCGAAGCAAAATATACTCAAACATAATACGCTTGTTCGTCGTAGCCAGGTAATAATCCACCGCGTCCATCAATTGTTCAATCGGGAAGGCCCGGTTGATCTTCATGATCTGTGTCCGCAGTTCGTTATTCGGTGCGTGCAGGGAGATCGCCAGATTAACCTGCAGATTGCTGTCTGCAAATTCCTTGATTTTGTCAGGCAGCCCACTCGTGGATACGGTGATCCGTTTCGCTGCAAGCGCCAGTCCTTTACGATGCTTGATCACTTCGATGAAGTCAGTCATGTTCTGGAAATTGTCAAACGGCTCGCCAATTCCCATCACGACTACGTTAGTTACCCGCTCGCCTTGACCAGCTGCATCAAGATACTGTTGTACATGCATAATCTGTTCCACAATCTCACCACCGGACAGATCGCGGCTCTTCTTGATCAGCCCGCTCGCGCAGAAGCTGCAACCAATGTTACATCCCACTTGAGTGGTTACACATACAGTGAGACCGTATTTTTGGCGCATTAAGACCGTTTCGATCAAATTGCCGTCCTGCATACGCAGCAGAAATTTCACCGTGCCGTCAGCAGATTCCTGCTTCACATGTTCACTCAGTGAGTTCATCGTGAAGTGCTCCGAAATGACATCCAGACATTCCTGACGCACGTCTGTCATCTCTGTAAAATCGTGCACACGCTCCTGATATAACCATTCCCAGATGCGGGAAGCACGGGATTTCTTCTGTCCGTGCTCCGGCAGCCAGTCACGTAATTGCTCTAATGTTAATCCATATATAGATGATTTAATCATGTTATTGTCCTCTTTTCGCAAAAAGCATATGGCTCATCGGTCTATCGAAAAAACCTCTACTCTGTATTGTCCCAAAATTGACGAGCGAACACAAGGGCTTTTGCATTTCTTCCAAGAGGTTTTATCAATGGCAAATCTGCACAGTAACTTATTTCTTCACTTCAATTCCCAGACGTTTAGAAGTGAATAATACCGGAGGTGTGCAGCAGAACCAGAAGCACCAGAATTGGCGCTACATAACGCAGCATGAACAGCCATACCCGGAACCAGCCTGCACGCAGGCCGGATGCTTCGGCAGCCTTTTTCCAGAAGTATCCGGCAAAAATAGTAACCAGCAATCCACCAATCGGAAGTAAAATGTTGGATGCTACAAAGTCCATCCAGTCGAACACACTCTTCGAGCCAATGGTCCATTCAGGGAGCAAGCCGAGCGACAATACCGAAGGAAGCCCAACGATGAAAACGGCAAGTGAAATGGTCCATACCGCGCGGCTTCGGCCCCAGGACAATCTCTCCATGAAATATTTCACCGGAACTTCCAGCAAGGATACCGCCGACGTTAATGCCGCAATCGCCAGAAGCACGAAGAACAACCCGCCAAACACGAAGCCCAGCGGCATAGCCGAGAAGGCTGCCGGAAGAGCTATAAAGATCAGCGACGGACCCTGATCGGGTGCAATTCCGAAGGAGAAGGTCGTTGGGAATATAATAAGACCCGCAATGAACGCATAGATCAGGTCACCCGCACCGACAGCAACGGTTGCTGCACCGAGCGATTGATTTTTATCAACATATGAACCGTATGTCACGAGAATACCCATACCCAGCGATAGGGAGAAAAAGGCATGTCCAAGCGCAACCAGCGCAGATTCAGTCGTGAGCTGTGAGAAGTCCGGATTCAGGAAGAAGGAAACCCCCGCACCAGCTCCTGGCAAAGTCACTGCACGAACCATCAGGATAATGAGCAGAACCAGCATCGCCGGAATCAGCACTTTGTTAAACTTCTCAATTCCATTCGATACCCCTTTGGCTACGATCCAGCCTGTAATCAGAACTGAAATCAGCTGCCACACAATCGGCATATAACCGCCTACAAAGTCACCAAATTGCCCAGCATAATCCGGATTGTTATACAGCGTACCGCTGAATGACGTCACTGCATATTGCAGCGTCCATCCTGCAATGATGACATAAAAGGAAAGAATGATAAACGGCGTCAATACTTGCAGCAAACCAGCCGCAAGCCACCCTTTTTGCCCACCTGCCTTGATAAAGGCTGTTGCCGCGCTTCCTCTGCCGCTGCGGCCAATCGCAAGCTCAGCCAGCAATACGGGTAGACCAATCAACAGGAGACAGACGATAAAGAGCAGGAAAAATGCAGCTCCCCCGTTCTCTCCCGTAATATAAGGAAACTTCCACATGTTGCCGAGACCCACTGAACTACCAATGGCAGCCAGAATGAATCCAGCCTGTGAGAAGCGTTCACCTTTGCCCGGTCCTTCTTGATTCAAATTGGAATTATTGGACTTACTGAAATTCATTATATCTACTCCATCTGTTCTAAGATTTTCCGTTATTATATAACAGTCATCCCCTCAGGTCATTCGAAAATCGAAATTAATCGAAATGTTATTTATTTACAGGAATGTCTACATTAAATATGCTGCCCTTGCCTTCTTCGCTTAACAAAGCAAGCAGCATGTGATATGTAGTCCACTGAACCTCCTCATATGCAGTATGTGATAAAAAAGTCTACGCCAACCCTGTCCTGTATTTTGAAATTCCGTAGATGGCCGCAAACTCAACTTCCCCTTCGATTAACAAACCTTCAAGAAGCAGGGACCTCTTCACAGGCTCTGCTTCTTAGATGTTAAATCGCCATGTTATTCACTGGTTTTCAGCAAACTTTAAGCTTCTGCAGGGGCGACGTATTCCCAAAAATTCATCCCTTTTTCAGCTTGGTCACCTATACTTGCACCAATCTCAATCGCCATGCTTAGGAGGAGAAGGATGAACACACTGAGCTACAGAGATTCAAACACCCGTTGGAACAGGCATTTCTGGCTGTATGCCGCTCTAATTTTTACTGGCGGTCTATTGCTGCGTTTGTACCTCGGAACACAATTCAGGGGTTATATCGGAGATCAGTCCCTGTTCGTCGATTGGATCAATGCCGTCCACCAATACGGGGTTCGTGAATCATACCTGTATGGAAAAGATCAGAACTATCCCCCTTTGTTTATCTTCATTCTGGGGTTGTACCGCTGGATACTGGATGGGTTCGGCATAACCGCCTCAGCTGGCCATCTGTCCATGAAAATACTGCCTATCGCCTTCGATATGCTGTCCATGGCGGTCTTGACCCTCACATTCAAAAAGCTAAGCTCTGGTGCACGGTTGGTGCTGCTTGCAGTTCTTTCCTTCAACCCCGGTCTGCTGGTCGACAGTGCCATGTGGGGACAGATCGACATCCTGCATAGTACATTAATGGTGCTGTCAACCGTTCTGCTGCTAAGTACTCCTCTATTGGCGGGTGTATTGTTCACCGTTGCCCTGCTGGCAAAGTTTCAGGCGATTGTCATTGCTCCGGTCATCGGTATTGTATTACTACGCCAGCTTTATGACAGACAATTTCGGGCCACGCTTCTATTTGTAGCAGGATTAACGATCGCTTCCCTGCCTGTGCTTCTCTATTTTGCAGCAAATGGAACCCTCGGCACCATGCTGACCAACGCTTACGGAAGCGCCGTTAATATGTATCCGCAGCTTTCCCTGAACGCCATGAATATCTGGTATCACCTGCTTGGTGATCCGGGAACCAGCGATGCTACGGTGTTGTTTGGCATAGTGACGTATAAAATGCTTGGTCTGCTGCTGCTTGCCATTGCCGTGGTTGGAGTAGCGGCCTATCTACTGCTGATTAAGGAAATTCGTATTTCATCTCTGCTCATTGCAGGTGTAGCGGTGAATCTCGCCTTCTTTATGCTGCCAACGGAAATTCATGAGCGCTACAGCATACCTGCTTTGTTATTCTTGATTCTGATTCCGTTCTTTGAACGTAAATGGATGTACGCAGCAATCGCCTTCTCCCTGACGACCTACGTAAATATTGCCATGATCATGAGTACGGGCTCTGGTGGCGACTTTGGAGCCGAGGAAGGACAATCGCGCATCGGTGATGGGCCTGGTAACTTTGGCGGAGGACATGGAGCGAGCTTCAGCATGCACGGTTCAGGACTGAGCAATGATTTGATCATAAGCATAGGCACTTCCATTGCGATGATCCATACCGTGATCCTTCTCTGGGTTGTATATGCCATGACCCGTGAAGTTCTGGATGGACGAAAACGTAGCTGAATATGATCCTACAAGAATAAAAAAGAGGTGTTCCAGCACCCATCTCCATGGTTGCGGAAACACCTCTATTTCGATTAAATTTTAATTTCAAGCAACTCATATTTGATAATGCCCATCGGCGCATTGACATGAATGACACTGCCTACTTCTTTGCCCATCAGTTCTTTGCCAAGCGGGCTTTCGTACGATATTTTGTTATCGGCAACATCCGCCTCGGCCGGACCCACCAGCATGTATTCAATCTTCTCGGCGAATTCGATATCATTCAGCAGAATGGTTGAGCCAATGCTTACTTTGTTCGAGTCGATATTGTCCGAAGTGATGACTCTTGCTTTGGTCAGCATTTTCTCCAGAATCAAAATGCGGGTTTCCATAAAAGCCTGATCATCTTTGGCTGAATGATACTCACTATTTTCCTTCAGGTCACCGTAACTGATCGCGAGTTTCAGACGCGCCGCCAGTTCCTTACGCTTCACCGTCTTTAAATCCCTCAGTTCGTCCTCCAGCTTTTCCAAGCCTTCCTGTGTCAAAATCACTTCATCATTAGCCATTTTTTCCATCTCCTAATCCTGCTTTCTATCTATATTCTAACCTATATCCACTCCAAACGGTTAACATACCAAGAAAAAGAAATAACGCTCCCATTGATGGAAAGATGTGTATGTGTCTCCTTAGACTGTACCGGTACAATTGAAGCAAACCAGTGTATTCATTTCATCCGTTCACTTTTACAATGAATTCAGGGCAGCAGCAATTAATAATACGCCCACTACATGACTCGAGGTGATCTGGATGAATGTTACATTGACTCCGTCTGAAATACAGGCCTACCTGAAACGGATAGGCATTCATAATATCAAGGAACCCACCCTGGAATTCCTATCCGAAATCCAGCAGGCACATGTGCAGTATCTATCCTGGCAAACGGTCGATATTTTTGCAGGTCGGCCTGCGGGTATTGATCTTCAAGAATCGGTCCAGCTTATATTGCAAGGCCGCAGTGGTTACTGTTTTCATCTGAATGGCGCATTCAGCGTTCTGCTTCGCTCTCTGGCATATACGGTGCATTGGCATCGTGCCGGAGTTCAGCCATATGGAGAGCAGCCACGTGTGAACTCGTTCCATCTCGGTCTGTCGGTCTCTTTGCCAGATGCAGATCCGAATGTGGAACGTTGGATTGTGGATGTCGGTCTGGGTGGCATGCCCTTCGAACCGCTCCCTCTTCGTTATGGAACCTATGGATCGGCCCCGTTTACTTATACATTAATGCCTTCATCTGTTGCTCCTGGCGGATGGAGACTTGAATATGAGCCCAACGGGCCAAGTGAGGGTGTCGACTTCGCTCCCGAAGAGCTTACCAGCCTGGAAGAGTTCATTCCCAAGCATGAATTCTACAGCCAATCAGCCGATTCGCCCTGGCATAACGCATTTTTGCTCCGTCAAAGGCATGCTCTCCAAAGCAACGAACTACGTGGATGTATGCTCCGGACGCATGACCGTGAAGGTATCCGCAAAAAGGAAATTCAAACCTACACCGAGTGGAAAGACGTATTGGCTGAGAAATTCCACGAACCGTTGGTGAATTACACAGAAGTGGAACGCAATGAAATGTGGGGACGGGTACAGGCTGCACATGAAGAATGGAAAAGAACAAAGCAGGTATGAAGCAACACGCGCAGACCCGATAAACCGATGATTATAAAGGAAAGTCTGCAATCGATGCCGAATACATCGTCAGGTGATAAATGATGATAACGATTCAAGTTCTTCAAGTTCCGGCAGAATTGCCGGAGGCATACTGGAACCTTT
The DNA here is from genome assembly GCF_013401555.1 of Paenibacillus sp. E222. Lineage (NCBI taxonomy): Bacteria > Bacillati > Bacillota > Bacilli > Caryophanales > Paenibacillaceae > Paenibacillus > Paenibacillus sp. E222. Next base: position 1,444,189 of record NZ_CP058552.1, on the reverse strand, counting down.
TTCTGTCCCGGGTATCTGAGGAAAGACGAGGACAAGCTTCACGTTTTGTACATCAGGCGGATGCCTATCGCTCTGTTCTGGGTGAAGTGTTGACCCGTGTGACGCTGAGCAAGTTGACTGGCCTAAGGCCAGAAGAACTTTCCTTTACCCGTAACAAATACGGCAAACCTGCACTCAGTCAGCATGCAGATGTTCAATTTAATGTCTCGCACTCCGGCGATTGGATTGCTTTAATCTCTGGCGGTGACGCTGATCTAGGTGTAGATGTGGAAAAAATGGCGCCCATCGATATGAAGATTGCGGAGCGATTCTTCTCTCTCACGGAGAGTCAATTTCTGGATGCGGAGCCCACTGAGATGCAGCTGGAAACCTTTTACCGTCTATGGACGTTAAAGGAAAGCTACATCAAGGCCGTAGGCATGGGCCTGTCCATGCCACTTGATTCATTCTCCATGATCCGTAATGCTGACGGGAACTGGCACTCGCCAGAAGCAGCCGCTTATCCATTCCTCAGCCTGCGACTGGATCATGGGCATATGTTAGCAGCTTGTTCCGCAGGAGAAGCTTTACCTACCCAGCCGGATATCATCACAATCGAAGAGTTGTATCAGGCATTATTATGAAGGAGGGGTTACAAACCCCTCTCCTCCAATAACAATCATGCTTAAAAATCCCTGGCGAACCCGCCAGGGATTTTTTCGAAACTTGGGATTCCTGCGTCAATGATGGAGATTTCTTTTGCCTCCGAAAGAGAACCTGACCGCTGTTTTTTCATATCGTTGCAGCCGCGTCAGTATCGCTGATGTACACATTTCGATGTTAGGACTATCCCGTAAAAGGAAAAAAAAGCTAACTGCGTGTTTTGGGCACGAGTTAGCTTTTGATGACGAGTTGCATAATTAAGTTTGCACAAATTTGAAGTAATTAATCCCGGCTCCGCAGCTTCCCGAGCAGACGAATAATTTCAATATACAGCCATACCAGCGTAACCATCAATCCAAATGCACCGTACCACTCCATATATTTCGGAGCACCGTTGTCGGCACCACTTTCAATAAAATCAAAATCAAGTACCAGATTCAGCGCAGCCACAATAACGATGACGACAGAAATGCCGATTCCGATCAGGCTGTTGTCATGAAGATAGGGAACGGTAATCCCGAACAAACCAAGCACAAAACTGAGGAGATACATAATCATAATACCTCCGGTTGCTGCCACAACCCCCAGCTTGAAATTCTCCGTAGCTTTGATCAATCTGGTCTTGTATGCCATCAGCAGAGCAATAAACACAGCCATGGTCAGCAAAGCGGCTTGCAGCGTAATGCCGTTATACAAGTATTCATACGTAGCCGAGAGTGCACCGAGGAACATCCCTTCTGCCACGGCGTAGATCGGCACAAGGTACGGCGCTGCAACAGGTTTAAACGAAATAATCAATGCGAGGATAAATCCGACGATCGCCCCTCCATATGCAAGAGGAAGCACTTCCTGCCCATTGAAAAACATCATCCAGGATGCAAATGCACTGCCCAGCAGGATTACCAGCGTAATAAACGCCTTGTTTACTGTACCGTTGATCGTCATTCTGGTTTGATACCGATCATCTCCATATCCTCTGGAGTCTTCAAACGTACTATCTTTGAGTGTGGGGTTACCGCTACGTCCGATCAAAACAATCACCTCTTCTATGTATTTGGTTAATCCTGCACTACCATCTCTACGTTCTACATTGCCATTTCTACGAACTACATAATAAATTGCATATTGAAAAACAAAAATTCTATGGCTTCTAAGCAGACGTGGGATGCAATCCGCAGATCGCATCCTTGTCTGTTTACGCAAGGTATAGGCTATATGTCCCAAACGTTGCAAAGAGTGATTTTTACTATATTCAGCACATTTCAATCATTTGATTCCAATTGTTAACGCTCTTGGGGTATATTCGAGATACTTTATTTGTACAACACTTTATCTGCATTGTATTTCGCACGCATCGTGTTGATGATATAGGTCTCGTAAATTTCGCGATCCACCGGATCTTCAATAACGCATACTTCGATGGTGGTTACTTCCTCGCGGTGTGACTTCATTGGTGATACCGTATCTTCAAAATGTTTCTTGATGCGCGGTCTTAATTTTCGTGCTTTCCCGACAAATAACAACTCATCATCGGCATTGTAAAACATGAAGATACCACCTTTTTCTCGTGTAATCAGGTGGAAATCGGTGAATCCATAAATGTGGCTAAGCTGTGGATCAGCCTGCTTCGTGATGATGACATCTGGTGTTGGCACAGTAATATTAATCAATAGGCTCACTTCCTCATTATCTATAGGTCTACATCCTATCATATATCCCAAAAGGACACCATTTCATTCTATAAGCAGCACTATTCACGCTTTTTCCAACACTTACGACAAATATTTCAAAAAAAGGTTAACTTTCCTGATTCAAAGTGGTACTATAGGGGTATGAGGAAGAATTTGGGCACTAAGACATATGTCTTTATATCTACTTCCGTCTATTGTACCCTATGATTGATCATCTTTTTCATACTGAATTCTGTTACGTGCGCACGACAAGAGTACAGTTAGCAAGAACCTAGCTTTATAGCTTTACGATTCATCATCTATTCGACCCTTGCAGCAAGCAAACGTAGAAAGATCCTAGATTTTCGAAGATAGTATAGAATTGGATTGACCTAGAAAGCCTGCAATTATAGCCGTACGAGAGTAAATAGACACACGTAGAAGGACAGATAGCTATCGATCCTAGAGAGACTAGTCATGCAACGCCAACCTAGAAAGTTATAGCAGCAGCACTATAAAAGAAATGGATCACGTTTCACCCCAGCCCGGCATGATGCTAGGGCTTTTTTACGTTTGCGCAAACAACCAACCACCTCCGCAGGCAAACAGAGGTATCGTGGTTCTTTCTGCGGGGGTTATAATATGGCAAGATAGCAAAAGAGGGAGTGATGGGATGTATTCCGATCTGCAACTGACGGAGGACCGCCCTGTATATATACAAGTCAAAGATTATATGAAGCGATTGATGCTCAAAGGCGGCCTGCAAGCCAAACAAAAGCTCCCTTCCACCCGCGAACTCAGCACACTCATGAAAGTAAGCCGCAGCACGATTCTGCTGGCCTATGCTGAACTTGAGGAGGAAGGCCTGATCTACGCGGTCAAAGGCAAAGGCAATTACGTAAGTTCCACCATCGATGCACCTGAGGCAACTTCCGGGTGGCAGCTGGACTGGAACGAACGTGTCAGCGACTACGCAATCCAGGCAGAGCAGTATGATCTGATGAAGCATGGCTCTGGCTCGGAGCGCGGTGAGATTTCATTTACCAGCATCGCGCCCGATGAGAAGCTGTTCGACATGCATAATGTCAAAAGAGCCTTCCTCGACCGAATGTCGCTTGAAGGGGAAGTGCTGCTGAATTACGGATATGCGCAAGGCTACAGGCCTCTTATGAAGTATCTGCTGCAATATATGGAAAATAAAGGTGTCGACCTATCCGGCAAGGATATTCTGATTACCAACGGATTTACGGAAGGTTTTGATATGGTACTGGGCGCACTTCGCAAACAAAGCGGCAGGGCTCTGTGTGAAAACCCGACACATCATACCGCTGTTAAAAATCTGAGACTTCATCAATTCCATCTCACTGGTGTGGATATGGAATCAGATGGTCTGGACCTGAAGCAGTTGGAACGGGAACTTGCAGCAAACCCGTATGATCTGGCCTACCTTGTGCCCTCCTACCACAATCCAACCGGGATCGTCACATCACCTGCCAAACGGACAGAGATCATTCGGCTGATGAACCATTACCATGTGCCGATAATTGAAGACGGCTTTAACGAGGAACTGCGCTATTCCGGTTCCCATGTCTCCCCTCTGATTGCCAGTGTGGGCAAAGGGAACGGACTCGTGTATCTGGGCAGTTTCTCCAAGGTATTGTTTCCGGGATTGCGCGTAGGCTGGGTCATTGCGGATGCGGCACTGATTGATTATCTGGAAAGCATGAAACGGGCGCGCAGCATTCATACCTCGACGCTGGATCAGTCCCTGCTCTATCAGTATCTGAGCAACGGCAATTTCGAGAAATATTTGAAGCGGGCTCGCACAGAGTACAAGCGAAAATATGAGCTGGTCGTCCGCTGCTTGCGGCAGTATCTGCCGATGTGCCGGGTTTCCGGCGAAGGCGGACTTCACCTGTTCGTACAATTCCCACCAGAATACCGCACGAGGGAGCTGCTGGCGGCTTGCAAGGCAAAAGGCGTTACCTTCATGCCCGGGGATACTTTTTATCTTGAACCTGGCCAGGGACAAAACACAATGCGTTTGGGCTTCTCCCGGGTCAGCGATGAGAATATTCGCAAAGGCATTCGCATCATTGGTGAGACGGTTGCTCAAATGAGATGAGGAGGATTCACATGAAAGTTGGCGTGATTATGGGTGGCACATCTTCGGAGCGGGAAGTTTCCCTGCTCACTGGACAGGAGATGATCAACCATCTGGATGGACAGAAGTATGAGGTTATTCCGGTGGAGATCAATAGCAAACGTGATCTCATTGAGAAAGCCGCAGGATTGGATGTGGCACTGCTCGCTCTGCACGGCAAATACGGCGAGGATGGCACAATTCAGGGCACGTTAGAGTCGCTGGGTGTTCCTTATACAGGCTGTGGTGTCCTCGCGAGCAGCGTATGCATGGACAAAGATATGTCCAAACGCCTCATCCAGCATGCAGGTGTACCTACTGGCGAGTGGCTTCAGGTAAGCAGTTTGGATGAATTGACATCAACCGCTGTGCAGCAGTTAACGTATCCCGTCGTGGTAAAGCCCAATTCAGGCGGTTCCAGCATTGGTACGCAAGTGGTGCAGGAATCCTCGGCTCTTCATGCGGCTGTAGAAGCAGCACTCGTCTGGGACGAAGTCGTCATGATCGAGCAATATATTGGGGGCGAGGAGATTACCTGCGCCATTCTGGATGGTCAGATGCTTCCTGTTATCTCGATTCGTTCAAATGCCGATTTTTTCGATTACACCTCCAAATATAATGACGGCGGCGCTGATGAGCAGGTCGTTCATTTGCCTGCGGATTTGCACAAACGTGTAGAAGCCGCGGCACTAACCTGTTACCGGGTGTTAAAATGCAGTGTCTATGCTCGCGTGGACATGATGATTCGGGATGGCATGCCCTATGTGCTTGAGGTGAACACGCTGCCGGGTCTTACCCGAAACAGCCTGCTGCCCAAAAGTGCTGCTGCTGCTGGTATTTCCTTTGCCAGTTTGCTGGATTCCATCATTGATCTCTCGTTAAAAGAACGCCAAAAGGAGGCAACACGATCATGAGTCTGAGTGTAACGATTCGTAACAGTTCCCCTGCAGATCTGCAGGATATGGTCATTCTTATGGATCAACTCGGTTATCCAACTACGTATGCCGAAATGAAGGAGCGTTATTCGCACATCGCTGCGGATTCAAACTTTGCAACGTTGGTTGCCGAAGTCCGTGGCCGTGTCGTTGGACTGATTGGACTCCAAACATCTTACCTATATGAAAAAAACGGAAAACACTGCCGTATTATGGCTCTTATCGTGCATGACCAGTTCAGAAGCTCCGGCATCGGTCGTCAGCTTATTCTGGAAGCAGAGCAATGGGCAGCCACTCATGGCGTGGATTCCTTGTCTCTAAACAGCGGCAATCGCCCGGATCGTGAAGCTGCGCATAAATTCTACCAACAGATGGGCTTTACCGCGGGAAGCACCGGCTTTAGCAAAAAGCCGCAGGCTTTGCAGCACAGCTGACTGTTTACAAAGTAACATCAAAAAAACGCCCATTTCCAACACAAAGGTCGGAAACGGGCGTTCTCTTTTTGCTATATAAGTACATTTATCTATTTGCCTTCATGGACTCATACGCAGCAAATAACTCCTCTATAGCCACTCCATTAATCTTCATTCCTGCCACCTGACACTGTTCCAACTGTACGTCGGACAGATCACAGTCATTGAAATGACTGCCCTTGAGGTCACAATGTTCCCAACGCATGGGTACTCTATCTGGGCCGAGATGTGTATCCTGGAAATGAACACCATCCAAAGCGCAGAATTCAACCTTGCTATCTGTTAAACGCAAATCGGCCAGTAATATGCTGGTCATATTCAGATTGGTGAATTTGCCCCCACTCAGGTTGCAATCGGTCATCCGGATATCCCGAAGATTGCTGGTGCTGAAGCGAACTGAATCCAGATCAGCTTGGTAAAATTCAGTAACTGTCTCACCCTTAACGTTGGATAATTCCTCAGATGGGAGCTGGATTACAGGCTCTATTGTTATGATTTTCTCATATCCATATTCATCTTCAGACGCATGGAGACAGACATAACCCATTTTCTCATAAAAATGATGATTATCCCGATGTCTTCCCGAGGTCTCCAGCTTCCATACCCCAATCTCGGGAAATTCGGCCTCAACAAGCCTGATGACCTGAGATCCTATACCCCGACCATGACAAACGGGATCAATAAAGATTTTATCCAGTCTCGCATGCCTGCTTCCCAATACATTGACACTGACTCCACCAATGGTACACCCATCCCATTCTATAACGTAATAGTCCCATTCACGGATCACGTAACTGTGCATACGAACAGACGAATAGCCTGGTGGACAAAGGTTGCTGTCCGGAACTGTGTCTCCTTTAGCCCAGACTCTAATCGCATGGTCAAAGGCTCTGGTGCATATCTCCGTAAGCACTTCAGCATCCTCTTGGCATGCACGACGAAGCTGAACTTGAGATTGCAGCCCCAGTGAAGATGCTGGTGCCGGCTGTACTTTATGTCGCTCAAAGTAATCGTAATCTGCCTGATCCGAAAGTTTTCTGCGAGAGACATAACGAAATTCGGCATGCTCAAGCACCTTGCGTGAAGGCTGGTTAAACGGCTTCACAATACCCACGATTCGGTCCAACAGAGTATTTTCGAACAAGTATGTCGTTAAGGCATTCACTGCTTCTGTAATATACCCTTTATTCCGATAATCGCGTGAAATGGCGTAAGCCACTTCACGATCATCACTATCCAGCATGTCATTGGGAAACACACCACACCAACCAATGATTTGCTGGTCTTTGTTGTGTACAACTGCCAGCATGACCCGTACATCTTTTGGATCGAACTGCTCGTAACTGCCAACAACAAATTGCAGAAAACCATGCAGCTGTTCCTCTGTCATCCTCCATTCGGGAAGAATATCCGTGATTTCAGGTTGTCGGGTTAATGCATACAGCGCGTCCTGGTCTTCCAGCGTTAGTGGACGTAATGTAATCGAACTGGATTGGATGGTCAATTGACTTTTCATATATAACACCCCTGGGGGATTTATTTGGGATGACACGACAAAGAGGAGCACCTCCAATAGAGGCACTCCCCGATTCGTTTCATCATTTCAGAAACGCCGAAGCTCCTCGTAATGGGTCAAAAAGGACACACGTATCCCGTTAATGGTCTAACGGAATTTTTTCATTGTGTTCTTTCATGATCATTACGAGAAATCTGGCATACTCTGAAATCCCCTCTCAACTAAGGCTTACATACAAATCTTAATTATGGCCGGTCGATGAAAATCCAGCCTGTTTCTTTTTCCTTATCTACAGATGCCCCAAGAGATTCTGCCATAAAGCGCAGCGGGACGTAAGTTTTGCCGTTTTTGCCCACAAAGGCGGGTTCGACCATCGTTACTTCCTTGCCTGCAACGGTTGCCTTCTTGGAACCTACAGTCAAGACAATCTCATCACCGGTGATATCGTCAATCACGACGATTTTATCCGACCCTTTGGTCCATTTCACTTCAGCATCCAATTCTTCGGACAGATAGCGTAGAGGAACAAATGTTGTATTTTTAACAGTGATTGCGCCATAGGATTCGTCGTCCGGATACAACATGACATATTTACGGGTGATTCCCGCTTCATCTTTCAACAGCTGATACACAAGTGAATTGGAATCGAAATTGCGCAACATCTGACCTGGCGTGATATCTCCCTGCATCAGATCTATTGCACCCGCCGTTTTGTCCACGGCATCCACAGTCACTGGTCCACCAATATTCCACAGTTCGCTGTCACCGTATACGGATACCGATTTGATCGGCAGATCTTCAGAAGCAGGCAACGCTACTTTGAAATCATAGTTCTGTTTACGGATATTCAGTGCGCTGTCCAGATAAAAGTCCAATTTGAGATTGGTCTCCGTTCCGAACACCGTCTTCAATTCAGGTGTTTCGGTCAACAAGTTGGCTAGTTCCTTGTCGTAATTGGCAAGAATCTCGTCAAGACCACCCTTAATCATTTCATACAATGAAGCAACTTCGGCATCCCGTGATTCGCTAATCGTAGAAGGAAGGGCACTGCCGTCGCCAGTATCAACCGTGTTGAATGTAACGAGGATAGGGTAGAACACATCATACAGATCTCCAATCAGATCTTTGAGTCCTTGCTCATCCTGAGCAACACTTGTCAGAAACGGTTTAACCATGGCAAGAAGCTCTTCTCCACTGATCTCCACATGCAGCTTGGAGAGACTCAGCGATTCACCGTTAACCGATTCCTGTACCGGAGTTACGGAAATATTTTTCGGGTTGGACAGATGTTTCAGCGCAAAGGTCAGCAATTTCGGGGAAAGCTCCTCGATCTGCTTCTCCAACGCCTTCGTATCTAGCATAGGAAGCGTGTCATCCTCCAAAGATATGTATAGAGGCTTTTGCGCTCCGTCTACATCAATGATCATTTCCGATTGATCCATCGACAGATGGAAAGGCAATTTCTTTCCTTGCATACTCAGTGTACCTTTGACAGACGCCGTGCTGGAGTCCTTCACTTTGGCATCTTCAATATCCAATGAAACGGAATTAATGAGTTCAATCATTTGAAGCGCATCCTCATCGACGAGGTTTGCTGTAGGTTCAATTTTTATATGCATCGACTGTTTGGATTCACCGGACTTGACGGTTGTACTGTTGACAACGGCTTTGCCAATATCTACGCCACCTACGGCCTGACATCCCGTAAGCGCAACCATCATCAAAACGAGTGGTACGGCAATCCACTTCACTAGCTTGTGATTTTTGATACGATCTCCTCCTTAGGAAAAATGTGGTTCACTCCTATTATGAGGGTTATAGGTAATTGTTGTAAACCGGGTCCATAAATAAATACCAAAAAAGGCCGAACAATGGTCCGACCTCGGGTATGACGCATATTTAAAATTTGGTGTAATTCGCTTCAACAACAATATGCCTAGTCGAATCATAAACAGTTCAGTTTATTCTTTTTCTGTAGACTCGGACTCAGTGTCCTCATCCGATTCTTTACCATCGGTACGTGCAGGGGTTTCAAATTGATCCGGCTCGTCATCTTGAATGGCTTTGTTCTCTTCATTCTGGTTCTGTGTCATATCGTATTCCCTCTCTTCTACCGGATTTCAGGCACAGTCTGTGCCTTGTTTCTATCAATAACCGGAATAATGACAAATTAAACAGACGGAGGTGGGAACTTAGAAAATATAAAAGACAATCCCGTTCCCGCTTGCAGCCGTCGCCTGATATAAAGCCTGAACATCATTCAGTGTCTGAACGATCTCATCGAATGTCTCCTCTGCATCCCAATCTTCCATGACAGGATACACGCCCTCAGCTACCATTTGTTCCAGGCTAAACCGTTTCTTCAATTCTTCAGGTGTCAGTTGTTCTAACGCAATATACGCCTCAAGCACCTGTTCATTGTTCAGCAGGAACAGATCCATGTCTGAATAGTTGCCCAAATATTGTTCGCCTGACAAAGGGACCACATAACCCAGAGGGGGCTGCCCCTCCACCACTTCACCAGTCAACGTAAACTGAAGCATCTGCCACGTTTTATCAATATCCAGCTCGACCGAACAATCATGAACACTGACTTCACCTGATTTAATGGATTCAACCAATTCCTTGGTGACAACAAGATATCTGCCGGACATGCCCATACCCTTATCCCTCCTATGTATGTACTGCTCTTCTTTCCATTAACCGTGCTTGTTGTACAAGAATCGGGGTAAAGAGGTGGAAAGGAACAACAATAATCTTCAAGAAGGAGCGGAGTCCATGAAAAAGTTTGATTACAGCCTCAATTACGAGGAGCTTGATCTGCGCAAGCAGCCTGAACTGTATACCGTTGGCCGGGGAGAGCAAGGGGTATTAATGGTGGAGCCCTACAAAAGCGAGATTTTACCATACTGGCGGTTCAAAACACCCGAAATTGCGACAGAATCCTCGCAGAAGATCTACGAACTATTTTTGGAGTATAAGAAAAAGGATGACTTTGTCGGTATGGATATGGCACGCAAGTTTCTGCAAATGGGCTATACGCGGGCCCGGCGGTATACGAATCATAAAGGCGGACGCAAATATTCGAAGGAGGACGGCTCCATCCTGCCTTATCAGAATGATAAGGTGAAGGCTGAATCCGCAGCCATTTTCAAAGCACAATGGGAGATCGCCAAAACGGACCCGGATTATGTGAAAATGAAGCAGGAGCACCGGGAGAAGTATGAGTCGAAGAACGCGCAGGAGCAGGGGTGAAAATACATGATTCATGCAGATGTTCATTTTGATATAATGCAATACATCAAGCTTCACACACGAGATTAACGAGTATACCCATCCAAAGGAGCCCTCATGAACCCACCTAGCCACCATTTCTTTTTTACGCTTGTTTGCATCACCCTGTGTCTGTTTATTCTGCTTCCTTTGCCTGCATCTGCAGCCAAGTCTGAACTTGCCAGACAACATGAAACGACGGCTTTGGGTCCACTTCAAACCTATGTTGACGGGATGCAGCCGGGATGGAACCTGGGAAATTCCCTGGATACGGTCGGTCCTGACGAAACGTATTGGGGCAACCCGCGAGTTACCCGCGAACTGATACAGCAGATCGCTGCTCAGGGATACCGAAGTATTCGCATTCCCGTCACATGGGATGGGCATATGGGTGACGCACCAGACTACACTGTTGATCCGGCCTACATGGCGCGTGTTCAGGAGGTTGTCCAATGGGCGCTTGACGCCAACCTCTATGTCGTCGTGAACGTTCACCATGATTCCTATCTCTGGATCAGTCAACTGGAGGCGGACCATGATCAGGTGCTTTCCCGTTATAAAGCAGTATGGACTCAGATTGCCAAGCAGTTCAAAGATGAACCACGTAAGCTGATGTTTGAAAGTGTTAACGAACCGCGCTTTCACCGCGGAGCAACAAATGCAGGCGACATGGGCTCAGGCAGCAATATTGATGAGGCGCGACAGTTGGAGCTTTTGCATGAATTGAACACTGCATTTGTTAAGTTGGTACGAGAAACAGGTGGAAATAACGCTGAGCGCCCGTTGGTCCTGCCTACGCTGGAAGGTTCACCAACACAGGTGAGACTCGACAGTTTGCAGCAGACGATAGCTGGGCTAAAGGACCACAACCTGATTGCTACGGTGCATTATTACGGATACTGGCCGTTCAGCGTCAACATTGCGGGGCATACCACCTTCGATACGGATACGAAAAATGATGCGGCCAGTACGTTTAATAACGTGTACAACACGCTGGTTATTCAAGGTATTCCGGTTATTCTGGGCGAATACGGCCTGCTCGGTTTCGACAAACATACGGATGTCATCGAACAGGGAGAGAAGCTGAAATATTTTGAATTCATCGGTCATCAGCTAAAAGAAAAAAAGATCGCGTCCATGTTATGGGACAACGGTCAGCATCTGAATCGACAAACATTTCAGTGGGCTGACACCGATTTATTTCAGATGATCCAAGCGTCTTGGACAGGACGTTCTGCCGTGGGAGAATGCGATCTGCTCTATTTCAAACAAGGTGCGCCTGTGGGAGACAGACCATTGACGATCAAGTTAAACGGAAACAAGCTGGTTGCCCTGTATGCGGGTGAGGAGATGCTAAAAGCTGGCACGGATTATTCGTTCAACGGCAACACGTTAACCGTCAAATCCGCTGCGTTATCACGGATGATCCGCTCAACTCAGAAAATTGGGAACCATGGGATACTTACAGCAAAGTTCAATCGGGGCGCAGAATGGAAATGGAATGTAATTGTGTCTACGGAGCCCAAGTTGGGCGGGGCAACAGGTACGGTAGACACCTTCTCCATTCCGACCCAGTTTCAAGGTGATCAGCTTGCCACGATGGAGGCTGTGTATGCTTCCGGTGAGAATACAGCGCCACAGGACTGGACACCGTTCAAAGAGTTTTTGACCACATTTGCTCCTTCTTATGAAACGAATGAAATTAAACTACAGCCCGATTGGCTCAAAGAACTGCACGACGCACAGATCGAGCTAACATTTCATTTCTGGAGTGGTGAGGTCATTCGCTACACCCTGATTAAGAACGGAAATCAGGTGACTGGCAAGGTACAAAATAATTGAAATTGTTCGCGGGTTGAGATTGTACGACCTGTTGATTGCAATGGGCGCTGCTGGATGCAGCATGACCTACACAGTATTGAAGATTGTTCAAATAGAGACGCTGCCAGTTGGGTATTTCAGCTGGCAGCGTCTTTGAGTTTGGTAGGTTTGGTAGGTTTGGTATGGTTTGGTATGGTACGCCTAAGCCTGTGCCTTTTGCGGCTTGCCACTCTTCGAACGGGGCCGAAGCATGCCCCCTACGATGCGCAGCATTTGTCTGCGCGGCATAAGGCGAGCGAACTGGGCCGTCCAGTAATTGGAGGCACCTGGCACAGCATACGGCTTGCCTGACGCCAACGCCTTCATCGCCACTTCCACAACATGCTCTGGCGTATCCCGTTTGCCTACCGAGGCCTCTTCGGCTCCTACTACGTCGAAGAATGAGGTATCGGTCGAGCCAGGACATAAAGCCAAAAACTGAACGCCTCGCTTCCGGTTCTCTTCATACAACGCCTCTGTAAAAGAAAGAACGAAAGATTTCGTAGCCCCATATACAGCCATGTATGGATCAGGCTGAAAAGCAGCCGTTGAAGAGACATTGATGACGGTACCGTTCCGTTTTTGCAGCATGCCTGGCAGGAAAAGATGGGTCATGTTCATGACTGCGAGTACATTCAGCATAATCTCTTCCTGCTGCCGTGCACCATCCACCTGCTCAAACATTCCATGCGTGGCAAATCCCGCATTGTTGATTAATACATTGACCTGTATTCCTCGATTCATACATTCCTCATAAACGTGTTGTGGTGCATCCGCCTGGGATAGATCCGCTACAATTACTTCCGTCTTCACTTGATAGGTTCGCTCAATCCGTTCTGCTAGTTGACGCAATTTGGACTCCGATCGGGCCACCAAGACCACATGTTTGCCTTTTGACGCCATCTCCAATGCAAAAGTCTGCCCAATTCCTGAAGAAGCCCCCGTAATGAGGACCCATTGATTTTGAACCTGCTTCATATCTCATCCACCTTTTTTAAACACTCGTTTTTTATTGGAAACACTGTTTCCTAATGAAACCATCGTACTCTCTTATCTTCTTACTGTCAACTTCTTTTGATCATTTGACGATTTCCAGCGTAAAACAGTAGAATGACGATAAGAAACACAGTTTCCGTTAAACAACAATATGGATGTATGAGGATGAGATAGATGAAAGATCACAATTCGGGTTCCAAAGAATCCGCTCACACGGTCACTACCTTTCAGGAAGCCAGACTCCAGCACTCCGAAAACCTGCGCCAAAATATTGTGCATGCCGCCGCATCTTTGCTGCAAGAGCACGGTCCCGAAGCCGTCACGGTTCGGCGTGTGGCAGAACGAATGGAGTGCTCCACCAAAATCATATATAACCTCTTCGGCAAGAAAGAAGGGTTAGCTAAATATCTGTATATGGAGGGGTGCGCCCTCCTATCCCAATCGTTTGAATCCGTGCCTCAGCAAGCATCATTCGAGAATTATTTTCGCGATCTCGCTTATGCCTACTGGGATTTCGGGATTACACAATCCAGCTTCTATCAGCTGATGTTTGGTGGTTCTTTTGCAGAATTCAAACCAGATGCAGAGAGTCTGCAAGGAACAGCAACTGCCCTCAAACAAATTACTTCCTTGGTTGCGGCCTCAATTGAGCAGGGAATGCTTAAGGAGAACGATCTCCTGCTTGCAGTCCGTATGATCTGGGCCCCTCTGCATGGTGTCATCCATCTGTACCTGGGAGGCCATATTGAGAGTGAAGATGCCGCGAAACGGCTATATGATCATACGTTGTCCATGGTTATTCTTTCACTTGTTGGAGTATCCTCCAATGGCTAAGCCATGAATGGATAAGGAAACGAAAGAAGGAGCAAGCACTTCATCGCTCGGATGAAGGAACCTGCTCCTTTTTATAATTATATATAAGGGATTACTATCGCTAATTAACGCGCGGCTTCGTTCTCAGCTTCCCAACGCGAGATTTCAGCACGGACTTTGGGAGCGACTTCTTTGCCGAGCAATTCAATGGCTCTCATCACTTCTTCATGCGGCATCGTACCGAGGGGAGTGTGTAGCATGAAGCGTGTAATACCCACTTCTTTGCGCAGATAGATAATCTTCTGAGCCACGGTATCCACATCACCCACATACAATGCGCCTTCCAGACTGCGTGCCGCGTCAAAGGTTGCACGGCTGTAGTGTCCCCAGCCGCGTTCACGGCCCAGTATGTTCATTACAGCCTGAGCTGGAGGGAAGAATTTCTCCACGGCTTCATCTGTTGTATCCGCAATGAACCCATGAGAGTGGGAAGCCACAGTCAGTTTGGAAGCGTCGTGACCTGCATGTGCGGCTGCTTTTTTGTACAACTCCACCAGTGGCGCGAATTGAACAGGACGACCACCAATAATAGCGAGGACAAGCGGTAATCCAAGCAGACCTGCGCGGACAACCGATTCCTGGTTACCGCCACTACCGATCCATACAGGCAGCTTCTCTTGTACCGGACGTGGGTAGATGCCCAGATTGTTAAAGGAAGGGCGGTGTTTGCCTTCCCAAGTTACTTTTTCCGAGTCACGCAGCTTTAAGAGCAGCTCCAATTTTTCATCAAATAATTCATCATAAT
The DNA here is from genome assembly GCF_013401555.1 of Paenibacillus sp. E222. Lineage (NCBI taxonomy): Bacteria > Bacillati > Bacillota > Bacilli > Caryophanales > Paenibacillaceae > Paenibacillus > Paenibacillus sp. E222. The sequence goes on along the minus strand of NZ_CP058552.1, from coordinate 1,429,063 downwards.
CATTCAGATCATAGCCGAACAATGGGAATGATTCGATGAATGATCCCCGCCCTGCCATAATTTCCGCACGCCCATTCGAAATGCCATCCAGCGTTGCAAAATCCTGAAAAACCCGTACCGGATCAGCCGAAGATAGCACCGTTACAGCGCTGGTTAGGCGAATGCGTTTGGTCTGTGAAGCTGCGGCGGCCAGAATGACAGCTGGTGATGAAGCGGCATAGTCGGCACGATGATGTTCTCCCACGCCGTATACATCCAGCCCCACCTGATCTGCCAAAACAATCTCTTCAACGACGTCGCGAATACGCTGCGCATGGCTTATAAGTTCTCCTGTGTTTACATCTGGGTTCGTTTCCACAAATGTACTGATTCCGATTTCCATTGTCTATTCCTCCCTGGTATGAAGCGATCCGTCGTTCATCTAACCTATTGTAAGTAGATCACCTTTTGTTATTTATCTTAATATTGAACTATTTTGATGAAAAATACAAGTGCCCCCTGTTTCCAGAGGGCACTTTCGTGAAATATTCTTCTCAGAATCCAATGATTTCATGATTATTTCTTTTTCCCAATGTACAGCAGATGAGACGAGATTCCCAATATCGATGGGTCTTTGGCCGCCTCAATCATGTAGTGAATCAACTCATCGTATTCCCCGCGTTCTTTCCAATATTGCTGCTGCTCTTCTGTGAGCATAGCTCTCAGACTGGACGATCCAATCAGGTTTACAGTTTCGAATCCGTGCTGCTCCATAAACGGGTTAATATCCTGAATGTTGAAATAGTACGCCCCCGTAAACCGTCCTTGATCCAGATGATCGAATGTCCCCTTTTCCACAAAAGACCGGATAGCTTCCATATGGTCATGTGGTTTCCATTGCTGCGGGAATTGCAAAGAGGTAATGCCCATTCGCATGCGGCTCTGCATCGCTACAAACACAGTTCCCCCACGCTTGGTGACCCGATGCAGCTCCCGTACCGCGGCCACTCGCTCTTCTTCCGTCTGCAGATGATACAACGGCCCCAGCATCAGAGAGGCATCATACGTCTCATCTGCAATGCCGTTCAGATGGGTCGCATCCAATACATGGAATCCATCAAACTGCTGTGTTAAATCCAACTCCATTGCCTTCTGCCGAGCCATATCCACAGATGCAGGGGTCAGGTCTGACAGTGTGACATGGTATCCGAGCCTGGCAAGCTCCATCGCATATTTGCCTGGTCCGGCGCCATTGTCCAGCACAAGTCCGGTTGCCGGAAGGGACTCTCGGATATAATGCATGTTAATGATGAACTCGAGTGGCTCCCGGTCCAGCCTCCCCCACTCATCAAATCTGGAATAATACTCAATCACACGTGATCTTTCCATGATTCTGCACCTGCCTTTTCTCAACATTAAGGCCATATAAAAAAACAAAAAACCTGCCGCCTCAACTAAGAGGCGACAGGTCTGACCTTCGCGGTACCACTCTTTTTTGATCCATGAACAGGATTGGATACATCGTGCTCCAACCTATCCTGCCATAACATCTCAGGACCTGATGACGGAGGTTAACCGTCAGGATCTACATGAAGTCAGCGTATAGCATCATTTTCAACATCCAGCCCTTCCCTGTGCTGAACAATGACGATACTTACGTAACTACGATTCGATCCTGCTGCTCACAGGTGAGTTGGGGATAGGTTGGACTGCCTTGCACCATAACGACAGTTCTCTGGACCAAACCTTGTGCCTTAATACTCCTGATCAATGCATTTGACTGTTAAATTTTACTCAGTATAGTACTTCTAAATATTTCCTGTCAATTCTTATTTTCCAGTTGCACAGCTACTTCACGTTCCGGTTCTTCTGTGCTGTACATCCACGGATATACGATTGCTGAATCCGATGTGTAATTATTATACCGATCAATACCCAGGTTTTTTCCGTCACCCGCAAATTGAGTCTTGGCCGGAGTACCATAACTTCGTTTGCCCTTCTGGATCGTATAGGTCTGATTAATTCCACCAAAATGTAGATCATCACTATATCTCTCCACGTACAAATCACCGTCCTTACGGTAATATGTCCAATGGATTATAGAATCGCCCAGATTCGAATTAATGTATTGTGGTTTCTCCCCAATCTCGGATAAGGTAATTGGCTCAAATTCACCCTGAATATAATTGACTTTATGGCGGGCATACAAGGTCATTGGGGTATCCTGATTAACTTCCAATCCAGAGGTTACTTCGAAGCGCAGTTCCGCTTCATGTGCCGGATCGTCCGACGGCCATACCCCTCCAATTAACTTGCTGCCATTTACATCAAGTGTGTATTTCAAATATGGTAATTGCATGAAATATTCGCTATGAGTAACGATCAGCCTGATTTGGGTGGGTGTAATTATGGCTTCCTTGATGACTGCTCCATCCGACTGATCCTCCAGAGGTATATTTAGCACTCTTGTACTCGTACCACTAAGCATCTCTGTTTTATCCAGACGTATACCGATATCCAGTGGTTGGTCCATTTTGCTTTCTTCTTTACTATAAGCCAGTACATAACTTGCTGCTTGTTGCTTCAACGTCTCCAGGTTATAGAACTGTTCTGATATATATTCACCATGTTCTCCAGGCTTGCCATTTATGCTCGGTGCATTCTCCTCCACCATCTGTCCATTCTGATCATATATCTTTAAATGCGGAAAGGCGTAGTCACGAACCTCCGGTTGATCAAAGGTTAATGATGTAGACAACATCATCTTATTTTCCTTCTCGTTGAATGCGCTAACTACAAGTTCACCCAAACCATCCTTGTTGATATTGAACACCTGTGATTGTGGCTGTAACGGATCTAGGGTAATTTCCTTTTCTTCCGGAACTAACACTTGGATTCCACCTACAGTGAATTCGACATTCGCTTCTTTTCCTGATGGTGTCCACTCCGTCTCAAAGTACCCTTTAAACTTGCCATCAGTCTGATCAGGAACATGGTAGTATCTCCCTTCAATTAGCTTGCCGCTCTCATCTCGCAGGCCAATAGAAGGGAATCTTACGGTATCACCTTTATACTTACCAGGGTCCAGTGTATACAAAATAACTGTGCGATTATCATCGGAAAAGGCTGTATCCAGAGTTAATGTTACCCCTTTTACTGTTACGGACTGATTCAGTTTCTGTCCAAGCTCCTTTTGCATGGCATTCTGGATACCACTGCGGTGATTTAAAAGATCACCCCAATTGTAGTGGACTGCTGCATATACCGGCGTCGCCATGAGAATAACTGCAGCGGTTCCGATCAATGCAGTCTTTTTCCATTTGAAGTGTTGTTGCACATGTGCTTTATTCTCTGATACATGAAGTTCAGGGCAACGCACCCGATCCTGTACTATCTGATCCCACATGGCATCGAAATCGGGATAGCGAATATCCTCATCATTTTTCAGATGACGAGACAACAGATTTTCCGTATGCTTCACTATACATTTCCCCTTTCTGATGTTGCTTTCTCGCTTGGTCCCATTTTTTCCTAAGCAATCGAATTCCCTTATAAACTCTTGACTTCACCGTGCCCAGTGGTACTTCCAGAATCTCTGCAGCTTCGGATAAACTTAATTCATTCATATAACGCAGCAGAATCGCTGAACGTATTTTCTCAGGCAGCTCATGAACCCATTGTGCCCAGACCTCGGACTCCTCCACATGCTCGATCAACGTATCAACCGGATCAGCCGTTCGTTGAGGCGTGAGAATAAACTGCTTTTTCTCCCGCTGCTTGGCTGTGCGCTCCCTCTTCAGAAAGTTAAGACAATGATTCACCGTAATTCTCATCAGCCATGTCTTCATGTATTCAACCTTCTGCCAATCCTGACGAAACACCGTAATAAAAACATCGTGGCATACATCTTCTGCATCCTGAGCGTGATGGAGCATGTAATAACAAGTTCGGTACACATCCTTGTTGTACTTTTCAAACAGTTCCTTTTCGTTCAAAAGGTTCCCTCCTTTCTCTGCATCAGCCTTTTCAAATCTATAGACAAAGCCGATCCTTCAAAGGTTCATTCTTACCCTTTCTCCACACAACAAAAAAGAACCTTCACTTCCACAGCATTGCAGAAATGAACGTTCTTTATGGTTTAAGACAAGACCAGTAACATGGCAATCCAGCGATGCCTAAGAGGAGATGCTAGATTTTTTTCACAAACTCGGACTTCAGCTTCATTGCGCCCAGGCTGTCGATTTTGCAGTCGATGTCATGGTCACCGTCAATCAGACGAATGTTTTTGACTTTGGTGCCCTGCTTAACTACCAACGAGCTGCCTTTCACCTTCAAATCCTTAATGACCGTAACGGTATCGCCATCATTCAGGACATTACCATTTGAATCGCGTACTACTTTACTTTCTTCTGCATTCTCTTGTTCAGACACTAGCCTCCATTCGTGCGCACACTCTGGACACACCAACAGATTACCGTCCTCGTACGTGTATTCGGAATTACATTTGGGGCAATTAGGCAAATTAGACATATGTATTAAACTCTCCATTCATTTTGTGGCTTCCTCGCAAGTATACGGGAATGCAGTCCATTGTTCCACATCGGCACGAGGTTAATTGATTTTAAACTAAATTTAAGATTGCCCCGCCCCCTGATTTAAGGAAGGCTTCTTATACTAAAATTCCAGAAGAACAATTGATAACAAATACTATTCTTAAAGTCGTGTCTCACACGAATTGCTGATATCCATTTCCGATTAGAAGGAGTTTCTGCTTATGTCACCCTATGTTTTTCCTGTCCAAACGGCTTTTTTTATTTTTGTCCTTATCGCCATGTTTTTGCTGGTGCCTTGGTTGATCTACGGATATCGGAAAGATGGATTTTTTAGCTGGTCACGATTTGGCGTCAGCTTTTCATTTATTTTCTACCTGCTGGCTGCGTATTGTCTGGTTATTCTTCCTTTCCCGACCACGCGTAATACATGTGCACAGCAAGCGGCGGATACCGTATATTACAACCTTTTTCCGTTCACCTTTGTAAAAGATATTATGAAAGAAACACCGATCGTCTGGTCTCAACCCGCCAGCTATATGGTAATGATTCAGGGCAGAGCTTTTCTGCAAGTTCTGTTCAACGTAATGCTTCTCATGCCACTTGGCGTGTATATCCGGTATTTTTGGCAAAATAGATCGTACTGGAAACAGGCTTTAATAAGCGGATTCGGCTTATCCCTGTTCTTTGAGATTACCCAGATCACAGGCTTCTACGGTTTTTATGATTGCCCGTACCGGTTGTTTGACGTGGATGATCTCCTGCTGAATACTTCAGGAACGGTGCTTGGATTCTTCGCAGCTCCCATCCTGCTTGCCTTATTCCCATCTCGTGCAAGTATTCAGGCGAAAAGCGAACAAATCCTCGAACAAAACAAGGTCTATCCTGTACCTCAATTACTGGCGCTTATCATTGATAGTGTAGTTGTTGTGTTTGCAACCAATTTAATGTCTATTTTCAATCTAACCCATACAAATGCTATGACCATTATGCTAAATACCATGATCGCGATGCTGTTTGTATTTTTCTTTATCCCATCCCTGAAAGAAGGCAGAACACCAGGTTCAGCCCTGATGCGATTCAGATATGTTGATCAACGGACTGGCGAGCCTTCCAGCAGTTCCCTGTTCAAAAGATTGCTCGCGCTTTACGTCCCTTGGCTGTTTGTGACCATTGCTCAAATCATAAACGAGTATGCTTTGCTAAACAAAAACGCGATGCTTGAGCCCTATAAAATATGGCTCTCTGTCGGCATTGTTGGTTTGCATGTGCTGATTCTCCTGGTATTGTTCGCTCATGTCATACTGGTGCTGTTCTCCCGGGGCAAGCGAGCGTTTTACTGTGATGATGTGTCTAAGACAAGAGCATCCCGAAAGTAAATGCTGGACTCATTCCACCTCACAGCACATAGGTTCGGGTGAAGAAAAGTACCGTATCGTTTGCCATTAAAGTCGTCAAGTTGGGTCCATCGTAAAAAAAGGTGTGCCTCGTCAGCCAATGACGAGACACACCTTTTAACTATGTTAAGATGAAGTCCAGAGGTGGTCGGACTATAGCCCCAGCAGCTTACGTTTGGAAGCTTCCGGGTCATGGACCAACTCCACTTCATGATTGAAAATTAGCGTAGCGCGATCATCTTCGTAGGCAGGCCAATTTACTCCCGCTGTCTCAGGCTTGCCCTGCTTGGCAAACGAAATCCATGCATCCTGCACTTTACCCGCAAGTTCTGCTGCTGCGGCATCCGGTTCGGCATTCATAAACTTCAATACAGGCAATGTATTAAAAGCAAAGAAGATATCGATACTATGAATTGATTTTTGCAGCAGTGGATGCTCTGGCATCACCCAATCAAAGCGATACATCCATACTGGTGCATGCTTCTTCTGAGCTGCCGCATATTGCACAGCCGAGCGCCAGAAGAACAAATCCGTCATTACCTGGGCCTGGCCATCTGCAGTCTTCGGATAACTGTCCGCAATGGCAGCCCGATTCTCCAGATCAGGTGTCATAAAATCAACAGCCTTCACCATATTGATCTCTTCGGAGTAAGGCACCTGAGGCTGAATGAACAACGAGCCTTCATGCAAAGTGGTTCCAATTAGTACAGGGATATCCTGTGCTGCGCCCTTTTCTACCGCCTGGAGAGGCGAGTTCGGAAGTGTATCTCCATCCAGTACGGGCTGGAACAACAGGGCCATCCCTGCACCGCTTTGTTGTTTGACCGTCTCGCCAGCAGCGATGATTTGCTCCACTGGAATGGTTTTGAGTTTATGCAGGTCATCTGGTGTCACACCCAGAACCTTCAGCATGCCTTCACGAATGGCTGAAGCCTGCTCTGCTGGCATGACTTGCGAGGCTCCACTTTGCATAATGGCACGGTGGAACAACCCTTTGGCTGCTGGCATCGCCATCAAAGCCGCAATACTCATGCTGCCCGCAGATTCTCCGAATACAGTGACGTTACCCGAGTCGCCGCCAAAAGCCTCAATGTTGTCCTGTACCCATTGCAGTGCAGCAACCTGATCCAGTAAACCCACGTTGGATGCAAAACCTTCTCCCAGCGGGGCCATATGCAGGAATCCAAGCGGCCCCAGGCGGTAATTGATCGTCACGACGATAACGTCTCCTCGGAGGACGAGTTGTGTTCCATCGTACATCGGCTGGCTGCCAGCGCCTGAAACGAACGATCCACCATGAATCCATACCATCACGGAAAGTGGATCATGGCTTTCTTTTTCAGGTGCCCAGATATTCAGGTAAAGACTATCCTCCGATTCCACCGGCGGCAGTCCGGATATGGCCTCGGTTTGAGGATTTCTTGGCTGTATATTTTCAGGGCCGAATTGCTTCGCCTCTCTGACTCCATCCCACGACTCGGGTGGAACCGGAGCCTGAAAGCGTAATTCACCCACGGGTGGTTTAGCATAAGGAATGCCTTTCCATACATTCACTCCATGCAGAAGCTCTCCTTGAACCGTGCCATATCTTGTATTCACTTGAAGTTCCCTCATGCGCACATACATCCTCTCTACTGATCGATAGTTCCAGTTTACGACTGGTATTGTTCAGATCTGGGTGTAACTTTGAGCTGATGAAATTCTGTCTCAAGGTTTGTTTAATAACGTACACAAAGAATGACCTTCTATTGCTTCAACGCCCTTTCGTATGTACTGGCTGGCGCGTTTCCAATAATTTGAGTATAAATCCCAGCTGGTCCCATTTACAAGTTTGCCCAAAATCAACCGCCATCGCTACGTTTCACGTGGAACTTTTGCAGTAATAATAAAGACTCCGCTTCAATTAACGAGCGAAGTCTTCTATTGCTGCCCTGGATATTCCATCAACTTACACGATGTATGGATCAATTACCGCCGTTTACTTTTACCGGATAATGAACCGTATATTCTGCACCTTCAATCCAGCTCCCGGTTACATGATTACGACCCTTAACGACAACCCGATCGCGGTACACATCCACATGTAGACTCTCACTTCCCTCCAGATGCTCATCCTCATCCGTCCAGAGATAAGCTACAGAGGAAGCATTAAACATCGTTGGCAGCTGTCCGCCACCTTCGTACATGGTGCGCCGAGCCTCTAATTGCCAATGGGTGTGCCCAGAGAAGAGGATGACCTGAGGATAACGACTTAGCACAGCCTTTAATGCTGCGTCCTGATTCACGCCATACCAACCCTGTTCCTTCATGGAACCCGCAACAGTATCCATCAGTGGTTGATGGAGAAAGACAAAAATCGGCTGCTCCGGCAATGCTTGCTCCGATAGTTTCGTTTCCAGCCATTGCAGTTGATCGGCAGACATATCACAATCTTTCGGATGAGGCTGCTCCGTACCCAGGAAGATATAATGATAACCGTCGATCCAGTGGTCGTGATACGATCCGTTCATACCTGTGATTGCTGTAAAATCGCTCAACCGCTTCTGCCATAACTCTTCAATTGAGATGGAATTCTGTGGTTTTTCAATATCATGAGCCTCGACTTGGCCCATATCCCCTGAATGCCCTAATACCTCGCCCACCTCATGCTGGGTCATGGTGGTCAAATTCAGCGGCGGATCTCCCCATAGAATGGCTCCGATATCATGATTGCCTACAGTGTAACGTATTTCAGGCAGTGATTCGCTGTGAGTCTCCAATATACGCTGCAACTCCTGGTATTCTTGCGGCAGTCCACGATCAGTCACATCACCCACATGCATAATTCCACTGCTGCCATGACTATATGTTGCGATGTCTTCCAGTGCTTTCTCCAGATGACGGTTATGGATATGATCGGCCTGCTCTCTTACATGAGTATCGGTGATGACCTGGAAGCTGACGATCGGTTGTTCGTGTTTATTTTCATTTCCCATCAGGAATCACTCCATTTCAGTCCAATAATGCCAATCAGAATAAAGCCCATCCAGACGATCGACATCGCCTTCAGACGTTCTCCCAGAAAGTAATGTCCCACGATCCCAATCAATGTAATGCCTACGCCTGACCAGATGGCATAAGCAACACCCAGCGGCATATACTTCACAGCAAAATTCAACAGGGTAAAGCTCGCTCCATAACAGGCAAACATAAGAATGGAAGGCCATAAGCGGGTAAACCCATCCGATACCCTCATCAGAATCGTACCGCTCAGCTCCAATCCAATCGCCAGGGCAAGCAGTATCCAGCCGGTATACGAATGACTCGTCATCGGTTTACCTCGACTTCCAGCAATTCATCAAACGAACGAACCGTAAGATCCGCGAGCTTGATATGAGCAGGGTCACCGACAGCAATCTTCCAGGCAGCCCCCGCAGCACGAGCCATCTCCATATCACCATCCGTATCGCCGATCACGACAGCTCTTGCAGCAGGTATACCCAGCCGCTCACACGCCAGCAACAACATGTCAGGAAACGGTTTTCCCCGTCCAACCTGATCCGTTCCTACAACTACAGTGAAAAAAGAGTCAATCCCCATCCACTTCAAATGACTTAGGGCATTTTCGGTCTCATCCGCTGTGACGACGCCCATTTTCAGTCCTTTGCTGCGACACTGCTCAAGAAAGGCAAGGACACCTGGGAGAGGCTGAGCAGGGCGCTCCTTATTCATTGCATATTCTGCCTGTAGCAAACATTCCCTCACGATAATTTTCGCTTCCGCCCAGCTCAATCCTGCACGATAGCCATGCCAAGTTAATACGGCGTAGACCTCCTCCATCGTTCCCATGGCAAGGGGGCCTCGCACATCATAACCGTTCATTCGACCCTGCTCATCATGGAATGTCCCCCATATATGAGGAATCTCTGCTGCGTTGAACTGAAGGGCACGAGCAGCAAGCTCTTCCCGGAAGTTCTCCATCACACAATCGGTCCAGAAGCCCCACATGGCTGTAAAATCAAGCAATGTCCCATCCTTGTCAAATAAAATAGCCTCAATTGGGGTCGAAAGGTTCCCCAGCGTTAATTCGGGCATCGGTTACGCTCCTTGTCTGCTAAATTAAGAAGTCAGAAAAGCGGTACATGACTGCACCGCTCCTCCAAGTTAAGCTTGTTTCCCTTGTTATTTCACGCGATCCAATTCTTTTTGAGCCTTTTCTTTGGCTTCTTTCAGCGCTTGTGCGGCTGGAATGTTATTAATCTGAACCTGATCTGCTGCATCCTTCAGCGCAGCATTGATTTTGCCTCCGGTCGGGTCCTGAAACGGAGCCGAAGCATGGGAAGCCTGCTGCAATGGAACCTTAATTTGCGGATTCTCTTCACTGAACGTTTTGAAAGCAGGATCTTCTTGAGCAGATTGACGAACTGCAATATAACCTGTGTTCATGGACCACGCGGCTGTATTCGCTGTTTCCGAGAAATACGTCAACCATTTATAAGCTGCTTGCTGCTGTTCCGGACTTGCTTCTGCCGGTATACCTGCCATGATTGCACTCGCTACAGGTTTGCCTTGGCCTACACCTTCCCAGCCCGGTTGTTCCATGGCTGCAACGATGCTGAAATCCAGATCTCCTTGGTCACCGCTGGAACCTGTGTATCCGGCTGCTTTATTTTTCATCACGTCATCAATGGTTTTGTACCAGTACTCCCAGCCTTGTCCGCCAAAGTGAATCCCCATGGTCTTGTCCTCATTAATCCACTTGCGGAACAGTTCCCACGTCTCTACCCATTCCGGTGAATCGATCGTTACGGTCTTGCCGTCATCACTCAGAATCTTCCCGCCTTTACCCAGCACGGCGTCAATCATGTTATCGCTACCCCACATCGGCTCCCAGCCATAGAAGGTTGTCTTGCCATTCTCCTGCTTGCTCATCTTCGCTGCCGCTTCAGCAAGTGCCTCCCACGTCGTCAGAGTGGCAGGATCGATATTATTCTTTTTGAGCGCATCCATACGGTAATACATGATCTGAGTTGTTCCGTACATTGGTAAGAAATACTGCTTGCCGTCTACTTTTCCCTGCTCCAGGAAGGTCTGAACGTAATCTTCCTTGTTAAAGCTCTGATCGGCAGCGATCAGCTCGTCCAGTGGTGCATAGTACCCTTTGCGCGCCCAGTCGATATTGGAGCTTAGTACAGCGGCGGGTACTTTTTTCGAGGCAATAGCTGCCTGCAGTTTTTGTTCCGTCTCCGTGTAATCGGCTTGTACAATCCCTTTGACAACAACGTCGCTCTGGGATGCATTGAAGGCGTCAATCGTCTTCTTCATGTTATCTCCCAGGTTACCACCCAGACCATACCAGAACTCAATCTCGACCGGACTACTTGATGCAGAATCCGCTCCATTCGCAGCAGCTGCATCTGAACCCTTCCCTGTGCCGCTATCGGCTGAGGAACCACATGCGGTGATCAGGGCGAAACTTGCAGCCAGTACCAGCGACATGCCCCCTCTCCACCTGAGCTTTAATTTGTTCCGCCATTTCATACTCGCTTGACCCAATTTCATTTTGATTCCTCCTATATAAAGTATGTTGTGAAAATCAGTTCTTGTTCACGCCGGCAGTAATATTCACACTTTGCATGATCGTTTTCTGGGTAAACAGGAAAAGGATAAGCAGCGGTGCGATGGTAAAGGCACTGGCAGCCATGATCTGGGGCCATGCCAGACCGTAGGCTCCACCCTCCACGAAAAAGCTGCGCAGACCTGCGGATACCAGCTGCAGATTCGGGTCTTTGGTAATGAGCATCGGCCAGAAATAGTTGTTGTACTGGTCAATGAATGTAATCAACACCATCACGGCAAACGATGAACGAACCAGCGGTGTCATAATGGTCCACAGAATGCGGAAGTGCGACGCTCCATCCAATTGTCCGGCTTCTACCAGTTCGTGCGACACCTGCATGAACGCCTGACGGATCAGGAAGATGGAGAACACACTGACACAGTTGGACACAATCAGTCCGGTATAGGAATCCAGTAATTTGAGTTCGCTGAGCACCAAATAACTGGGCAAATACACGGCGGTACTCGGTATCATGTAGCCCACCAGGATCAATCCGGTGAGTACCCCTTTTATACGAAAACGCATATGGGTAAGTGCATAGGCCATCATGCTGGAGTTAATGACCTGGATCAGACAGATCGCCGCCGCTACCCCTGTACTGTTCAGAATGTAACGGGCAAACGGAGCAGCTTGCCAGGCATCCACATAATTATTCCAACGGAACGTTTCGGGCCAGAAGGTTGGCGGGAACTGCCAGATCTCGTCATTCGTTTTGAACCCGCTAATGACCATCCAGTAGAACGGAAATGCCATTGTCAGACTCACCAGCGCAAGCAGCAGATAGCGGAGTGCGGTAGCAAATCCTTTTCCTGCACGAGGGACCTTCTGTTTCTGCACTTCCTCACGACGATTATCTTTTCTTGTTTGGTTGCTTAGAGTGGTCATGTTCATCAGTAGTGCACCAGGCGTCGGCCGAGCAGGAAAGATACTCCTGACAGCAGAACGCAGATCAGAATAATAACGACGGCGATGGAAGAAGCCTCGCCCACATTGAAGGACTCAAATGCAGATTGATAATACATGTAAAGCAGTGTTCTTGTTGATCCCGCCGGTCCCCCTTGCGTCATCACGTTGATCTGGTCATAAGCCTGAAGCGACTGGATCGTCAGGATGATGGACAGGAAGAACGTGGTGGGTGAAATCAACGGCAGTGTAATGCTTCTGAACTTGTCCCAGCTGCCTGCCCCATCAATCGATGCGGCTTCAAGCAGATCGGATGGCAGATTACGCAAAGCAACCAGGTAAAATACCATGGACCAGCCAATCGATTTCCACAGCGTGACGATGAGCACAGCTACCAGTGCCCAGTTCTGATCTTTCAGCCAGCCGATCGGGGATATGCCGACCCAGCCAAGCAACAGGTTGGCCAGCCCCACTTCAGGTTCGAAAATCCATGACCACGCAATGGAGACTGCGACAGTCGGGGTCACCCAAGGGGAGAATAGCAGCGTCCGGAACAGGCCGGAGGACTTAATCTTGCTGTTCATGAGCATGGCCAGCGCCAATCCGCCCACAATCGTAGGCACGACACTTCCAAGACCGAACAACAGCGTAACCTTCAATGAACGGTAAAATTCAGAATTGGTTAGCAGGTAGCTGTAGTTATCCAAACCGACGAATAATTTGTCAGGACTCATGAAGTCCCAATCCGTAAAACTCAGATATACAATGTATCCCAAAGGCCCCAGCCAGAAAATGAGTAATGGGATAAGGGCAGGAAGGGTGAAGAGAACCGCTTCTGTCTCCCTCCATAATTTCACACGCAATTTGCACACTCCTAATCGTCCAAATTTTATTTAATTTTTCTAAAATTCATGCCTTCAAACTCCCTTTAATCTCTTCTGTACAAAAATGATTGTATAATACATTTGAAAAAACTAATTCCGGGTTATGTTAAAATAACGCGAGGTCATGTAAAATATGAAAAGGAAACAGGGAGTCCCATCCATATACTAGAGGTGAGATTGTGGGAAAAGAAGCTGCCGAGGACCAGAACCATTCGTCGTTGTCCTATCGGCCCGAGCTGAGGGAAAAAGTCATTGACGCCATTGCCAATACCATGGATCTGTACGGAGTCAATCATTCATTTGGCCAACTGTATGGCATTATGTATTTTGAGGATCGCCCCATGACACTGGAAGAGATGAAAACGTCCATGAACATGAGCAAAAGTAATATGAGTTATGCTGTACGTTCGCTTACCGAATCTCAGATGATCTATAAATTGGAGGAAAAGCGGGAACGGCAGGATCAGTATCTGGCCGAAACAAACTTTTTCCGTACGTTTCAGAACTTCTTCGGGGCCAAGCTTCAACGGGAAATCGACGTGATGCAGGAAAGCCTTCGGGAGGTCATTCCGCAGTTATCGGAAATTATTCTCGCCAGAACAACTCCACCGGAGGAACGGGAAGACGCTTTGCGCGATTTGCATAAACTTCAGCATGCCGAGCAGTATTATGAATGGTTGCAGGGATTTGTAGATCAACTGCGGGAAGGTGTTTTTTACAAAGACGCTCCGCATGAAAGTGATTAATGCAGCGTTGCGAAGAATCTCCAGTATAACGATCTTAATGAAACGAGCTTCTTACGAAAAAACCAGCAAAAGGCCAACCCCAGGGATGGCCTCTTCTTTGTTACCACTCGTGGATTCTCGGGTGTTTCGTTAGATCAAAAATGTATACGTGCCATCTCGATCGCCACCGTTGTGCCGTCGCCAAAAATGCCATACAGTCCGGTAACGGACTAACCAAGGGTACCTCTCACTTCTTTATGAACGCCCCCTCCCCGGAAGCATCCACAAGCGATGCACCGATCCTCTGCCTCCATCCGCCATCGCGTCTTAATTTTGTTCAGATTTTGTTCAGATGCACTTCGTTAAATTAAGGACATATCTATCAAACTGAAATTAAATCACGAGGAGGAAGTAGTAGGATGAATAAAAACACCGTATTATATGACAAATTTTTCAAAGTAGCACTTGCTACAACGATTGCAACAAGCGCACTTACCGTTGTGGCACCGGACTATATAAAAGCGAGTGAGAATGGGGAAACGTTTACAGATATCAAAGCTGCTTCGGATTATTATGAATATGTGAATGAATTATTTGAGCGTGGTTTTGTTAGTGGTTATAAAGATGGTTCATTCAAACCAGGAGGATTGTTAACACGAGCAGAAGCCTCAAAAATTCTGGCACTCAATCTAGGCTTAAATGTTACCAAATCTTTTAATCCTACGTTTAAGGATGTTTCAACGAGTGACTGGGCATACCCGTACATAGAAGCATTAAAAGAAGCAGGTGTTATCGATGGCTTTCAGGATGGGACATTTAAACCGAACTCACCTATTACACGAAATCAAATGGCAAAAATTATTGTCAATGGCTATGGTCTAGAACCCGCCAAAGAAATTAATTTACCATTTACGGATACACAATTAAAAAATAATTGGGCCGCTCCATATATTCAAACCTTATATGATCTAGGTATTACAACCGGACAATCCGCCCTAAAATATGGTGGAATTTCGACACTAACTCGCGGAGATATGGCAGCATTTACAATAAGATCCGAGAAAACAACAGATTATCGTGATAACCGCCAACCAGATGAGAAAATTATTTCTGAAATTAGCGGCAATAAAATGACTATGGGTGGTCAGGTATTTTACATCAAAAAAGAGCTCCAGCCATTACTTCATTCAAAAAATTTAGCAGCGTTGAATGAGGCAAATTTAGATTTTATCAAAATTGGCACAAAAATTATCGGTATTCGTAACCTGGAATTGACCAATGGAGGAACTATTGATAACCCGCTAACATTGGATTTGGCTGGAGGTACTGTCGAAGCCAATATAACCATTGCAGGCGATTATATTAAGCTGGCAAATGCTAATATTACTGGTGATATTACGGTTAAAAAAGGTGACCAAAAGCAAATTGAATTAAATGGGCTTGCATTAAACGGAAACTTGATCATTGAAGGGGAAGCAAAGCGTGAGCAGAAATCAGTTATTAAGCTTACGAACACAACAGTAGATGAAATTGTTGTGAATCGTGACAACACTGAAATTGTCACGAACAAGGCTACACCATCTATTAAGGTTGGTAATAATGTATCAGGTATCGAAGTTGCCGGTAAAATTAATTCAATCCATTTTAATGGGAATCAGAACGTAGTCGTCAAAGGACAGCTTGAAACAAACCATTTAACAATTGAAACGCCAATAAAAGTAACGCTTGAAAACAAAGCCCAACTGTCGACAGTAGAAACGAAACAATACGGAAGTCAACTGATTGTCCCAAAAGACACTACAATTGATACTTTAATTAAGCCAGTAAATATAAAGCCTGAGGAAGCTGTAAAATACCCGGGAGGTATATCTTCAGCAATAAAAAATGTGACGAATACCGCGCAGGTAGAACGCTCTACCCCCCCGATAACTCCAACAACACCGACTGCGCCTTCGAGTGGAGGCGGATCTAACGGTGGCGGATCAACAGACGGTGGAAACAATGGGGGCACACCGAATCCATTTGTTTCACAAACTTTAAAAGCCAATAATATTGAAGATACAGACAACGAAGATCCACTTGCTGTAGGCATGATTGGTACAACAGTTACATCAAGTAATGGAACGGTCGCAACCGCTACCTTAAAGGATGGAGAGATCGTCATCACATCCAAAGGTCCGGGTACAGCTACTATTTCGATTAAAGAAGATGCACCTTCCTTAAAGGAAGCACAAATTATCGTAACAGTGGATGCTAGTGGTAAAATGACACATACGATTAAACGCCCTGTAGAGGTAATGCAAGATAAAATCAATGCAACACCAGCACCCGGTGCAGATGATTTAGTAAAACTATTTGAAGGTATTGATATTAAAGGTGTTACTCCAGAAAATATCACAGATGTAACAACCGCAGTGAAAAAAGCGATTGCTGAAAAAGGGAAGCCTTTAACAGAGAATGAATTAAAGTTAGTAGTCGATACGGCATTGCTCCCTTCACTTATTAAAAAAGAAAACCCAAGCTTAGAGCAGGTGTCCACTCCGCTTGATTTAGTTACAGTGGGACCGAATGGTACAAGCTTTAAATGGGATTCAGCTACAAAAGTGGGCGACCATAACGCAAGCATTGATCTTTCAACAGGAAACGTAATGCAAGATGATGCGGATAATGAGAATGATCAACTTTTGTTAAAGGTTACAGCAACGAATGGAAATGCAATCAAGGAGACTTCCATCGAAACTACAGTGTTAGAATCGAAAAAGCCTTACCTAGTGAGTGCCATTTTAAATGATATCGATAAAGACGGAGATTCTTCACCAGGAGATACAATTACATTCAAATTTAGTGAACCCGTTCGATATAGCGGGAATACAGAGGATCACAGTATTGATGAGCATCTTTTTGGGAAAGATTTCGTTTTTGGGATGGGTACTGATCAATATCCAATCAAAGCGGTTTGGTCTCAGGATGGGACAAGCCTCACCATGACCATCGGTGGAGACATTACCAGCGCTAATGTTTTTAAAGTTGGCTCTGATATTTCCCTAGTGGAAGGCTCAGTAAAAGATGCAAATGGTGGTCAAAGTATAACCAATTCGGTCAAATTACAGCATGTTCCATTTGCTCATGAAATTGTTCAAAATGATTTAACAGGCGACTTTATTTGGGAGAATGGCGCAGTTGTCAGTGAAGCAGCTGGGAAAATACAAAATTCAATGACTTTCTCACAGAATGGGGAACCAGTTGAAGGCTTGGAAATCTCATACACAGATGAAGATATCGCTCAAGGTTCCATCGCATCAGGTTCATTTTCACTCAAGTCTGTAACTGTTACAAAAAGCGGTAATTCGCAAAAAGTCGCTTTTGCAGACGGGGAAACTCTTAAGGTTACCACTTCGACTGTTTTACGTGTAAAAGACAGTACGGAAGTCGTAAATAGTGTTAATCATAACTATGTGAGAGATGGTTTGGTAAAAACAATAACAGTGGATGATACCGTAACAAATCCTATTTCAGTTCCTAAAGTAGCTTTAGCAAACCCTGTTATTATTGATGGTCAGAATAAATTGGAATTTACGGCTGGAGTGGCGGTCACAGCTACTCCAAGTGAAGTTTTACTGAAAAATCTAACAGTTAAAGGTAGCTATTTAGGAACAGCACAAGATGGTGAACGTGGACCAGTTTATATAAGTGGATCTGCGGACGTTATACTTGATCATGTAACGGTGGATTTTCCAGCAGGTGGTGGTTATGGAGCTTCAGGGATTCTATTAAAAAATGCTAATGCAAAACTAGAAATAAAAGATACAACTATTTCAGTTCATTTTACGAATTCTGACAATAGTTCTTATTATGCAATTGGAGTACGAGCTGATGTAGAAGGTGCTTCAATAGACATTATTAATTCTACAATCTCATCAAATGGTGCAAACGGAGGTGCCAATGGTATTCAGACTTCCAAAGGTGCTACTGTAAATATCACTGATAGTACAATAAATGTGAAAACAAGTACTTTCCCTGGTACCGTATATGGGATTTACCTGGGAGAGGGCTCTAGTTTAACAACGAGTGGTGCTAGTGAAATTGTTATCACGGCTCCAGCCGCCAATGGATTTGGGATTGGAAATAACGTCAACTATGCAAATTTAAATATTTCAGATACTACTATATTTGATTTAGATGCTGCTGGTGCTGGAAAAACTAAAGATGCGTATGAGCATAATCCTGATGACTTGGCAGTACTTGATGAGGCACGGGCAAAAATTGATGAAAACTTAATTAAAGCCAGTAATCCAACCTTACAGGGAGTAACAGAGGCTTTAAATTTACCAACAGATGTAGATGGTGTTCTAGTCGAATGGACTGCAGATACAGTTGATGGTGCAACAGTCCATGCTGATGGAACGGTTACTAGAAGCAGCAATGACGATGCAGATGATCTGGTGACATTAACAGCTACATTTACACACAATGGGATGAAGAAAACGAAAGTTTTCCCTGTCACTATTAAGGAAAGTAAAGTTCCAACCCTTACATCAGCAGCATTAGTAGATCATAATGTTGATGGAAAAGCTAGTATGGGTGAAAGTGTTGAGCTGACATTTAGTGAACCCGTAACTTTCAGTCTACTATCTATCGGTGACCAAGAGATCGATCCGGGATCGGGAGTTTGGTCGGAAGATAAGAAAACGTTGACAGTAACATTACAAGCTGATATTACAGCGGCTGGTACAGTAACTATAAAGGTTAATAACCTAGAAGATGCTGCCCATAATACTAAGGATGAAGACGTGGTGGAATTAACCATCCGATAGGTGTAAGTGCTGCAAAAGTAATATCTGTAGCTAAGAAATGTAGCTAAAGGAAACACCCAGTCTAGGATCTTAACCTTGACTGGGTGTTTTTGATATGAATACATGTTTTAGGACCCTGATCCGTTGTTCAGATTTTGTTCAAGCGCAGTATGATAACATTCCAAAAGGAGTTGATTGAAAAAAACATTAACCCTATGATGTAAACATACATAAGAATTCACTCATATATGGAGGCATGATAGTGAAAAGGAATATCCTAATCATTTTGAGTATTATCATGCTGTTTGTTAGTGTCTTTTCACTTGGCAATTGGCATTATATTACCAGTAACCATTCCAAAATTGTACAAGATGGAACGGTAAAGATATCCACTGAGCAATTACAAAGACCGGTTAAGCTGGAAGGTAATTGGTATTTTTATCCAAATGTTTTAATTCCTTCTTTGGAACAGATCAATAACGATCAGAATAAACGAATCACACTTGATGTGCCATTTAACTGGAGAGAGTATGTAGAGCCCAACAAAGAGGGAATTTCAGTTGGGACCTATTATGTCAAGGTACATGTACCAACGGAGGGGTTCTACGGTTTGTTTATACGGACTATTCGTCAAGCGAATCGTGTGTTTATAAATGATGTAGAGGTAGGAGCAAAGGGGAAGACAAGCACAGTTTTAAGTGAATATGGGTCCGAGAATGATGATAAATATACAGTTTTTGCTCGTAGCGAAAATAAAGAACTGAATATTGTTATCCATGTAACCAACTATAATTCCCCACAGGCTGGTATTGTCTATCCTATTGAATTTGGTACGATGGAAGTCATCCAGCACCAATATCGTTGGAAAGTATTTCTAGACGCATTAGTATCTATTGGGCATGTGTTGTTCGGAATCATTTATATCTTTACATTTTTACAGAATCGTAAACGCAAAGAAGAATTATTTTTTGGTCTTTTTACCATTTCATTGGGACTGTATATGTCATTTATTAATCAAAAAGTGTTTTTCCTGTTATTTCCCGATATCTCCCCCTTCAATCAATTGCGTCTACAGCTCAGTATTATTCCGATAGCGCTACTAACTTTAACGCTGTTTATTCATTCCATGTACCCGCAAGTACAAAGAAGAAAAACAATATATATGTTTATGATTTTACTTGGGGTTGTAATTATTTTTTATGGTATTTATAACCCAATTACCCAAAATCACAGAGCTTCTTCAGATTTGGAGTTGTTCCTTAGAAAAATGGCATATATCTGTGTTACGGCTCCAGTCATATTCTATAATCTATGGACTCTTATTAAAGTAATGTTACATCACCTTGAAGGCGTTCGTTATGTTCTAATCGTGATTTCGGCTATTAGTTGTTATACCATTTTACTGACTTTTAACTTTATAATGGGCGTTCCCATAGATTACACAGAATTCGCATTATTTTTACTAATATTATTCGGATTTGCTTCGTTATTAAATTCCCGTGCAAACCAGACTATTTTAAAAATCCAGGCCTTATCAGAGGAATTGCTCACACATAATCAAATGAAGGATATATTTTTACTGAAAACTTCTCATGAATTACGGACACCCCTTAACGGTATTTTAAATTTATCAAAGTCCTTAATGGAAGGAGCTCAAGGCCCTCTAAAACGGACTCAACAGGAGCAAGTCATTTTAATTCATAGTGTGACTCAGCGTTTAGGACATTTAGTAGAGGATTTGTTGTTCTCTTCGAATCAAATGACAGGAGAAGTAAGGGTTGCCCCTTCTAGTGTTTCACCCTCTGTTATTACGGAAGTTGTGTTAGAAATTCGTAGTGTGATGCCAATGAATCACCTAGTAAGTATTGATGCAGAGGTTGGTTCGAATTTACCGAATATGTACACAGACGAATTACGTTTTAAGCAGGTTCTATACAACTTGCTGCACAATGCCATTAAATATACAGAAGTTGGAGAAATCATTGTGAAAGCCTATGTCCATCAACATCAGATGGTCATCCAAGTAAGAGATACAGGCTGTGGTATTCCGGCACCAGATATAGACCGTATCTTTGATGCCTTTTATCAAGGAAATAATCATAAAAAAGAAGGGCTCGGTTTGGGATTAAGTATCACTAAAAACATTGTCGAAAAGTTAACAGGCGAGATTTATGTTACAAGTACGGTAAGAGAAGGTACTACATTTACATTTACAATGCCACTTGCTAATGGAGAGCATATGAGCATTGAGCAATCATCTACCGGGCATAGAACCAAAGAATTACAGCTTCAATTGCCACTCATGTATAAAGGAAATAATAAAAAGATACTTGTGGTGGACGATAACCATGTCAATATACAAGTTTTAGCCGAGGCGTTACGACTTAAGGGATATACTGTAATTGCAGTAGATAATGGTTTCGATGCAGTAGACTATATTAAGACGAATCAGGTAGATTGTATGTTAATCGATTTAATGATGAATGGAATGTCAGGTTATGAGCTGTGTAAGCAAGTACGAAAACAATATGATATGTTGGAACTACCGATTATTATCTTAACAGCAATCATGAAGCATTCTGATTTAGTGTTATCTTTACAAGTTGGTGCAAATGATTACTTACAAAAACCTATTTTAATGGATAAACTATTTATTCGTATTGAATCTCTGTTAGCCATCCGTCAATCTTCAATTGATGCAATTGAAGTAGAACTGAATTATTTGTATTCACAGGTCACACCGCATTTTGTCTACAACACGCTGAATACAATTATTGGTTTAAGCTATACGGATATGAACAACACACGAGAAGCACTCTACTGTCTTGCAACCTACTTCCGTGCCAAACTCAATGTCCATTACCGAAATAGCTTTGTCTCTGTCGAAGAAGAGGTAGAGCTTGTCAAGGCATACTTATATATTGAAAAGATGCGTTTTGGTGATCGTTTAAATATTAAATATGATATTGACGAGTCCATTCAATTTATGATTCCAGCACTCTCCATTCAGCCATTAGTTGAAAATGCTGTTTTCCATGGGATCTCTAAGAAACAAGAAGGCGGTACAATTGAGGTAAGTATTCAACGGGAAGGCCAATTTGTCCGAATTAAAATCTATGATAATGGTGTAGGTATTCCTGAGGAAAAACTTCAGAAGCTGATTAATGAAGAAAGCACACGTATTGGTTTTATGAATCCATTAAAGAAATTCAAATTAATGAAAAATGCAAGTTTACGTCTATACAGCGAGGAAGGAAAGGGAACAACTATTGTCGTTTTATTACCAGAGGGTGGTGGAGCATGAACATAATTATTGTTGATGATGAAAAAATGGCAATCGATGTATTAAGTATTATGATTAAACGGCTAACGCAATTCCAGGTTTCAATCCAAGGGACATTTACAAATGCAGTAGATGCCCTTGGTTTTCTGGAGAAAGAGGCCATTGAACTTGTATTCCTGGATATCGAAATGATCGATGTGCACGGTATGCAAATAGCTAGACAAATGTTACAAAAACACCCCTCCTTACAAATCATTTTTGTGACAGCACATTCGCAATTTGCAGTGGATGCTTTTGAAGTAGAGGCTACCGATTATTTATTAAAGCCCGTACATGAAAAGCGCTTGATTAAAGCGCTAACAAAAGCACAGAAAAAATCGCAATTACAAGTTAAGGTGCCCCCTATGAATAAAAAAAGCCTGTTCTACGCTCATACTTTAGGCAGTTTTTATCTGCTTGATCCTCAGCAAGAGGTAGTAAAATGGCGTACAAGGAAAGTACGCGAACTTTTTTTATTCTTATTATTTAATCAAAAAAGACCAATGTCAAATGCCATCATCTCAGAAGAGCTATGGATAAATTTGGACTTTGAAAAGGCCTCAAGTAATTTACATACCTCCATTTATCAATTGAGAAAGCTTTTAAAAGAAAAGGGAATACAAGACCCGATTCAATTAGTGAATAATCACTACCAACTAAATGCTGAAATTGAAAGTGATTATGAGGAGCTCATTCAATTGCTCGAACGGGAAAAACATGATGAAAAATCTATTCAACAGTTAATGAATTGCTATGAGGGAGATTATTTAGTGGAGGAAGATTATTTATGGGCTGTTCAAATAAGACTCCGGTTAAAGCAAGGTGTACTGCATGCACTTGAACAATATGTCACTAGCACAAACTCAGTTAATTCCTTATTAAAATTCAATTCTTTACAAATGATGCTACAATTGGATGAATTCAATGAGCAATATATGTTTTTATTGTTGGAATTCTTAATTGAACAAAACAAAAAACAAGATTGTTTAAAATTCTTTGAAACTATACAAGCAAAACTAGCTGAAATTGGTCTCTCTGTTCCCGAAAGGATTCATAGAAGATATAATGAATATTTGGTCAATGTATAAATTAAAGTAAAGACCAAGATAACGATGATGTGAAAAGCTTCAATACAGGCATTGTCATAACAGATTCCCAGCCTGCTCATACCCGCTTTCATACCATACACTCTGAGTTTGCTACGGCACTCTTTGGAAGCATACTGAGCTCCACGATCCAAATGATGAGTGAGTCCAGATTCACATCTTCTCCACTCGAAAGTTCGTTAAACTAAAAAAAGCAGCTCAGTGAGCAATGCTGCATCCACAAAACTTGTTCTGGCTATAGACGAGTAAAAGGGGAGCCCCGCTATGTCTTCATGGTTGGGGCTCCCCTTTTGTTATAGATATGGTTATCTTATTTCTGTGCCGCAGCCTCAATGTCTGCATAAGCCCAGTGTGTTGCAGGTACGTCTGTAAAAGTTGGCGTAGTTACGCCTGCTGCCGGCGTCCGTTTGAACAGTACATTTAGCACTTTCACGGCTTCAGCACGAGTCAGTTGGCTGTCCGGTTTAAATGTACCATCGTTATATCCGGTCATCAGGCCAGCCGATTGTACGTAGGCAATTGCATCAGAAGCCCAAAGGTCAGCGGACACATCTGTAAATCCAGCACCACCTGTTGCTTGTGTTGTGCTGCTTGTTGCGTCTGCGCTTTGTTTCTGTATCCAGCGGTATGCAATGGTCGCCATTTGTGCACGGGTAATTGAACCCTCTGGCGCAAATTGAGTGGCCTTCATACCGTTCATAATGCCTGCGGATTGCGCTTTTTCAATATCGCTTGCTGCCCAATGAGTTGCAGATACATCGTCATAGTTTACAACGTTCGCAGATGCGGTTCCCACTTCATCAGACAGATTACGAGCCAGCATTGCTGCCATTTGCGCACGGGTTACGAATGCATCCGGACGGAAATCCGCACCAAATCCGTTGATATACGGGCTGTGCGAGCCTTGAGAAGCTTTCAGTCCATCCACCACAACGAGCGTGAACGTGCTGAATTTGTTAACTGTAAACTTGATGCCTTCACTGGAATCGCTGAGATTCACCCGTTTGCCTTGAATCAACTCTTTCGTACCGTCACTGTGTTCAATGTACACAGCCAGGTTGTCCAAAGCTTGCTGGCGGGCAGCAGGGTCAGTTGGCAGACTGTCGCGCAGCGGCAATGTCAGTGTTACTTCATGGCTTTGCATATTTGTTTCGATTTCAACGGGACGAGCCAGTACTTTCACGTTTGAATTTGGAGTAATCTGTTGAATCAACTGCTCTTTCTTCGCACGTTCTTCCACTTCTTTGCGCTCGGATTCCTTCTTCAACGGAACAACGCGGAAGTACAGATCCTGGTCGAATCCGGCAATTGACTTCGTTGGAACCGAGATAATAGCGTTCTCTGTGGAAATCTCAAGGTTAAGCCCACCATCATTCAGCTGTTTCACCGCTGCTTTTGGCAGTTCAATGCGTGTCTCGGACACAGCATCTTTGGCGTCAGGGATGACAATGCGTGCCGTGTTCATGTTTAATTGCTTCGCTTTTTCCACCGATTCCTTGGCAATCGCCTCAGACATTTTCACGAGGTCCTTGATCGTGCCGTCGGCCTCGGTTGTACGTGTAATTGGCGTTTTGGTCAGGTTTGTTCCATTAACCCCGTTCACATCAACGACGATCTGTTCCTGCTTGGTTGTTGGCGTAGGTATGGAGGTTACCGGTGCAGTTGTGGACGTTCCACCACCTGTGCTTCCACCCGAGTTAGGTGTTGAACCATTACCATTACCACTACCACTACCATTTCCGTTATTGCTATCGCCATTTGCCGTGAAGACAATCTTCACCGCGCGTCCTGGCAATAAGTCACTGATGGCTTTGTGACGAACCCATACCGTTTTGTCACCGCTAAAATCAAATTTCTGCATAGAGGCAACATCAATCCAGGTCAGTTTGCCGTTAAGAGAAATCTCCATCGTGTCATCCAAGCCAATTATGGTGTTGTTGATGTCATTTCCCGTTACATTCGGGGCCGTAAAGAATCGGTTGATCACATATTGTAGATTCCCAACATCCTCGTAGCGGTCTTGTTCATTAAGCACCCATTCGGCCAGTTCTTTCTTGCCTTCCGTGCTGAGTTCAGCTCTTTTGGACAAATCAAGTTCACCTGTAAGATTGAATTTGTATTGGTCAAAGAAATTGTGTCCATTAAACTGTTCATTCATGGTTGTCTCAAGCCATTGATTCATCTGATCTATAGTCGTGGCATTCTCGATAGGTTCGAAAGGCATTGATAGCAGTGCCAGCAGAAAGCGCGGATCTGCAATCTCTACTTGAGCCTGTTTTGCAATGCGTTCCAATCCCAATAAATGCAGGTACTTAAAAGCGAAAATTGGTTTGTTTACTTCGCTTAATTGTAGATGATGATTTCCAACAAGACGAAGCATATCTGTCTCGGGGTCTTTAAAATGATCGGGTCCTTCAGACAGTTTCTGCGCAAATAGGTCCAGCTTGTCCTGAAGTACGCCCAACCCTCTCTGCTCCCAGATCAACTGAGCTTGTACAGCAAGCTCAATCATATATTGAACCTGTTCCTTACTTTCATAGTTCTTCTTGATATTATCAATCAGGAACCCAGCCACATAATCTTTGACCTGCTTAGATAAAGAACCATATTCATTGGGGAAATCAATACCTAATTCCTGGTTCTCCATAGCCAGACGCATAGCGTCTATATTTTTGTCGACCCTTGCAGTATTTACAGCAGCCAATGCATCAGCTTCATTTCCAGGGAAAAATTGATTAAACGCGTTCTGAATGGCTTCAAAGCTGGTATATCCACCAATCGGTCTCTCAGTAAGCATTTGATCAGCCAACTGCTCCTTCTGTTCTTGCGTCAGGTTATCCATTTTGCTTGTATCCAAAGCGAAGCTCGTTATCGAATTTCCTGGATTCGCTTCGTTATAAGTCAGAATATTCTCATGAATTTTATTCAATTTATCCAGTGACGTTACCATTTCCTCAGTGGTGTTTGCACGATTAATGAAAGGTGTTTCTTCCACAACTGTGTCTATATACCTCAAAACACTTGAAATGGAAGATGTTGTTTTGAGTATAAGTTCGTATAGATAAGCCGTTGTGCGTTTATCTACCTCGGAAGCAGAGCGATATGCAGCAATAAGTTGATAGAAATTAGCTTCAGCACTCGGAAAATCAAAATGATTTATTCTTTCTGCTTGCTTACTATACAGGTCATTAAGTGCAACTACTGCATTCGGTCCATCGATTTGGCGAGTCACTTCAAGAGCTGTCAGAGCTAATTGCACAAAGAACTCAACTTGCTCCTTGTTCTCATATCCTTTGCTTGTTGGCGCCTCGATATCTAATAAGTATTCTGCAATAGCCTCCTGATCTTCTGCAGGCAAAGATTCAAAATCAGGCGTTTCAATGAATTGCTTGTTACTAAGCAGCAAGATAGCTTCTTGGATAAAATCATTGCTGTTACCCCGGTCTGCTTTCTTTTTGAGCTCATTATACTGATCCAGTGCACTCAACTGCACAGTGAATTCAATGGATTGCATTTGATATGCAGCTTCCAAATATCGATCTTTAACAACGACATTGAAATAGTACGTATCGCCTTCGATTAGATTTGTAATTATTTTTGAATATGTACCAGTTGTAGATTCTGAACCATTAATAGGATCACCGTAGGAATGTCCTGATGTTCCGCTAATTTGTTGCATGTCTGTAAGATCAGGAGCATTAGATATGTAAACCTGGTAATTTACATCAGGTGGGGTAGAAGATTCGGATCGTGCATACTCCCACTGAAGTTCTATTGAGTTCTCGTCCACATACTTTATCGTTAATAGACCATTATTCCCTGGTACCGGATACGATGCCCCTGCATTTACCTTTCCAGCTGGTGCTGCCAACCATGGAGCTACCAACACCAATATGAGCAACATGCTAATTATTTTCCTGTACTGCATATAGCTTTCCTCCTTCATCTCGCTTATCTAAATATAGGCCTATTGTAGTACACAGTTCTGAACGGATTCTGAACATCCGCTCCAATAAACGGAAAAAAATCCGGCCTGTAGGTGAAAAACAGGCCGGATTTCAAATATTTTTCGTCATTATTCACCATTTTTACTGCTGCAAGTAATTATAGAGACCTACATTGCACAAAATTTAAGATAAGTTTCACGTTCTCCGCAACCCTTCACCGCTCCTTGCCACAACAAACAGGTAGACGCATCAAATCATCGTATATCCTCCATCCACAAACAATGTGCTTCCTGTCGTAAATGTATTCGTCATTAGGTACGTAACCGTATGTGCAATCTCCTCATTGTAGCCCACACGCTTGAGTACAGACAGTTTCTCATAGTCTTTGAAATGTTCGCCGCGAGGTGTACCCTCCTGTCCCTCACGCCAGATGGTTCCGGGGGATACGACATTCACGCGAACAGGCGCAAGCTCCACTGCAAGCGCTTTGCCCAGACTTTCAATTGCTCCGTTACACGCAGCGTAAGAGGCACCGCCCTCCAGTGGGCGTTGGCTAAATCCGCCCGACATTAATGTGATCGAACCCGAAGCTGATAGATATGGAGCTGCGTATTTGGCAGCAAAATATTGAGGCCAGAACTTGCCCTTGAAGCAGCTTTCGGCCGTCTCCCGATCTGAAATTAACGGGCCACGGGTGTATGCAGCTCCAGGGGTGAACAAATGATCGAACTCGCCAACCTGATTGAAAAATTGTTCGATTTGCTGTTCATCCTGATTGTCCAACATATAAACTTCGATGGACACCGCACCAGTCTTGGCTTTGCCTGCGATCTGAGCAATCTGTTCCCTCGCTTCTTCCAGCCTGATCTCCGATCGACCTGCGATAACTACATGTGCACCAGCTTCAGCAGCCTGAATTGCCGTTGCCAACCCAATCCCAGAGCTTCCTCCTATAATCACGACACGTTTATTTTCCAATGTAAATGGACTCATTCTGCATCTTCCCCTCGTATAGCTGGATCTTTCGTTTTTCTAGCATTTGTTCATTATTATTGAAAAGATTAGCCCTGAACAGTACGCAATTGGATCGTACCAGGTACGAAAATTCGTACTATGGGAACCAGATGACACAGTTATTCCTGCCCAATTCACATAGACAAACAAGCGGAACGCGAAAAAATCAGGTATGATGGAGTTACATATCGTTGTTTAAATCGAGGTGAATACTATGGATTTACAGGAACCACGGTTACAAGGTGTACTCATTACGTTGGAAGCCATTAATGGAAAATGGAAACCGCTTATTCTGTTTATTTTATTGAAGGAAGGCACGAAGCGATTTGGTGAACTAAGACGCATGATTCCCGATGTAGCGCAGGGCACGTTAACGAAACAACTTCGCGAGCTGGAACACGATCAGATTATTGTGCGCACTCTCTATGGCGATGTTCCACCGAAGGTCGAGTACAGCCTGTCCGAACACGGGCAGACGATTGGTACACTGTTGGATGGCATGTGCGGCTGGGGCAAGGCACATCTGGAATACTTGAACGGAACCAAGCAAATATTTACTGCGGAGAAATTAGTCGGGGAATCACATAACGAAGCGAAAACTGAATAAAAACTCATGCCTTCCTCTCTGTTATCAGACAGGACGCCAGTATTGCCATCTGTTATGAACAGGCTACCCCGCATAACCGAACCACAGAATGTTAAGAAATCAGACCCAATTTCAGCACTCTCGCAATATTCTCGGTTGTACGCTCCACATTCTCCGGGCCCTCACGCAGAAGTCGCTCCAGATCAGCCGCACCCGGCACAATACCGAACACCGCGTCAATGCCTTCAGTGTACAACGTATCTATCCCCTCACCAACGTAACCTGCAATGGCGATAACCGGCTTGCCTGCTTCCTTGGCAGCCCGCGCTACACCGTAAGGGGTCTTGCCAAATTTCGTTTGAAAATCAATGCCGCCTTCGCCCGTAAACACCACATCCGCATGTACCAGCTTGTCACGCAATCCAGTGTATTCAATGACAATTTCAATTCCTTTACGCAACACAGCCTGTGTAAAAATCAAAAGCCCTGCGCCCAAACCACCTGCCGCACCTGCACCCGGCACATCACGTATATCCTTGTGCAGCTGCTGCTTCACCACATCCGCATAATGGGAAAGATTCGCATCCAGCACCTGCACCATCTCCAGTGTAGCCCCCTTCTGCGGCCCAAACACCCGTGAAGCGCCATGATCTCCGCATAACGGATTAGTTACGTCACAGGCGACAATGAGCTCCACATCTCTCAATCGCTCATCCAAGCCGGACACATCGATATGCGCCAATTGGTCAAGCGCGCCGCCTCCGCGTGCAAGTGGCTGTCCGTGCGCATCCAGAAACGTCGCGCCAAGCGCTTCGGCCATGCCTGTACCGCCATCGTTGGTCGCACTGCCACCGATTCCGATAATGATTTTGCGAATACCCCGATCCAGACACACCCGAATCAGCTCTCCCGTGCCATAGGTTGACGTGCGAAGTGGGTTCCGGGTTTCCTTGGTCACCAGATGAATGCCGCTCGCTGATGCCATCTCAATCGCCGCGGTTAACCCATCGCCCAGAATGCCATATTGCGCTAGTACAGGCTGTCCCAGTGGCCCGCTTACCTCTCTCTGGTGAATTACACCGCCAGAAGCATCCACCAGCGACTGCACGGTCCCTTCGCCTCCGTCAGCCATCGGTACATGAACATAGTTGGCGGCTGGGTAGATTTTACGCAATCCTTTTTCCATCGCCACACATACTTCTTTCGCTGTCATGCTCTCTTTAAATGAATCCGGTGCCAGTACAAATGTCGTCTCTCTCATCTTCTCCCACCCCATCCGTGTTATTAAAGGATAGACCCTACTTGTTGAACACGCTTTCATTATAGTTGCTGGTGAGCCAAATAAATATTGATGAACTGACGAAATTCATTGTGCATATGCACAATGAATAGTGGCAGGACCGAATATCCTGCCACCGTTACACTATCGTGCTTTGCTGCTTCCTAGAGAAGCACACGGTGTTCCATTATATTTTTCATACTAATATGGGATTTGGATGGACCAAGCTTCACAAGCGAGTCCTGGAACTCAGCAAGCTCTTCAATGGTTGCCGTCTGTACCTTGATCAGATAGTTGTACTCACCGCTAATCCGATATAAATCCGTGACCTCAACAGCCTGTTCACAGAAGTGAACGAATTCCTCACAATGCTCTGTCTTAAGCAAAATAAAAGTCGTTGTTCCACGATTTAGTTTGGCCAGATTATAGATGGTTGAATAGCCCGATATGACCCCATTTTCCTCCAGTTTGAGAATTCTCTCCTTGACCGAAGGTTGGGACATATTCACCTCTTTGCTAATCTGTACAATCGGCATGCGTGCATGGTGCTGCAGCAAGCGCATAATCTGCTGGTCGATCTCATCTATAACATAACCCATTTATAGTCCCTCCCGAGAATCAGGCTAATTTAATAAGTTTTTTGGGTTAAAAGAGCTCATAAATTACAACTCTTACTCCATTATATCCTTTGATATCGCATGGTTCCAATGCAGCGTTCCCTTTATACTTTAGAAAACAATCTGAAGAAGGAGTGACGAGCATGAGTGTAAATGGACTTGCTCACGTAGCTATTCAAGCACGTAATTATGAGGATACCCTCTCATTCTATACCGATGTATTAGGATTTAAAGTTGGTCACTCTTGGAGTCTGCCGGTCTTCCAAATTACCGAGGCATGTATGCTGATCTCACCGGATCAACGGACCTGCATTGAACTGTTTGACCCCGGAGCCGTAATCGCGGCCGAAGGCGAACCAGCAGACTCTCCCGAAGCAGTTAAACATGGGGCATTGCTGCATTTCGCCTTTTACGTAGATAATGTGGAAAAGATCTACGAGCAAGCGCTTGCTCATGGTGCTAAACCTTATGTTCAACCCGATTGGATCTCACTTGGTGAACCCCCGCTTCAAGTTCGAAATGCGGTTGTGCACAGTCCGAATGGTGAAGTCATTGAATTCCTCGAAGAGGTTGATTTTGATCGTTCATCCACACCATCGATCTAGCGTTACACAAGCCGAACAGCCTGTTGCCCGCAAATCCGTGGCGGCAGGCTGTTTTATACTATGTTTTTTGAGCGATAGGAAAGCGAGCATATTAGCATATGACATACTCCTTGCCCTCATTCCCCCTCTTCAATTCCCGGTTTATACTCCCGTAACTTCCCTTCATATACCAGCTGCAGTTGTTCACTTTGGCGAAAATCATCCGGGGTCACCAGCGCAGGCAGCTTGTTCCACAGCTTGATGCCTGAACGTTGTAGAATCTCGGCAACAAATTGCGAGCAAAAGTAGGAGTTGCTGAACTCCACTGGCTCCTTCAACGTAATGCCAATCACACCAAGCAGATTGTACATATATTTCTGGCGGCTGCGGATGAAGATGTTCAGCACCCGTTTCATTTTTTCCACTTCACGCTCCGTCACCTGAAGCTCATAAATCACACATGTGGTATTTGGATACTTACTGTATGTACCTGTCTGAATATCTTCCTTCACGAACCCGCCGTTCAGCGGATTGCTGGGATGCTTGCGACCAAAGCTGTACAGCTCGGATAATTCTCGGTCAAATGAGATGGAGGCATGATTGTATGGTGCTCTGGTGTAACTCTGAATGACTTTGGTAAACAATGTTCCCGTATTCGTAAGCAGGATATAAATGGAGCGTGTTTCTGTCATAACTAAATTTCCCCTTATCAAGTTGGCACTATTCCTTCATAATAACATAGGTACCCTATATTGGAATCTTACTTCTGGATAAGCAGGTGATTGTACTTGAGCAGTTCACTCTTTACCTTAACACTGATTTTTATTGCTTTACTGGTCATACATATCGTGTACAAAATCATTACGAAGCTTCAGCCGGATAAGGATTATTCGGGCATTGGCAACAAAATCAAAACCTGGTGGGGCATGTTGGTCATTTTCTGCCTCGCCACCCTCTTCAATCCGATTGTCTCTCTGATTTCCCTCATGGTACTCACCTTTTTCGCGCTGAAAGAGTACTTCTCCATGATCCGCAGCACCCGCAAAGCGGATCGCAGGTTGTTTCTATGGGCGTATCTGGCGATTCCGGTACAGTTCTACTGGATCTATATTGGATGGTATGGGATGTTTATTGTGTTTATTCCACTATATGTCTTCCTGGTGCTGCCCCTGCCACGTCTGATTAATAAGGGCACGGTTGGTTTCCTGCGCAGTGTGAGCTCGACGCAATGGGGATTGATGCTGATGGTATTTGGACTTAGTCATCTGGCCTACTTCCCGTTCGCAACACCGGAATATGGCTCAAAGCTGGTCCTGTTCCTGGTCGTGTTAACCCAGCTGAATGATGTGGTGCATTATCTGGCCTCGCTCTATCTGGGCAAACGCAAAGTGGTGCCCACGGCCAATCCTTTTTTGACATGGGAAGGGTTCGCCTGTGCATTCGTTGTAACCACCGCTGCCTCTTATTTCATTCACCCTTACCTGACTCCGTTTGATGCACGTTTCGCGCTTTTCATCGGTGTGTTAATCGCTCTGGCTGGGTTCTTCGGAAGTCTGACGGTTTCTGTTCTGAAGCGGGATTTGTTAATCGGGGATGACAATAAGTTCGATGCGCTGAAAAAAAGCTACCTGAGCCGGGTCGACAGCCTGACGTACACCTCTCCGGTCATGTTCCACGTGGTGCGTTATTTCTTCGACTTCATGTAGGAGCAGCAGTATCTGTTACAGATACGAGAGCTGGACGCACCAGTCTAGTTGAATAAAGTGTGAGCTCGCGCCATAAATAGAAAAGCAGCCATGACGGCTGCTTTTACTCATTTATGGGAGAGTTGAAGAGGACGTATAATCTGTCTGTTTCATTTTCCATTGAATTAACAGAGACACGGCACACACTATGACTTGCCTGATTATTTTAATTTAATTTCCTTCTCCGAGGTCACTTCTTTCCCCTCTTCATTGGTAAACACAAACGTCGCCTTGCCGCGTTCACCCTTCATCTCATCCGAATAGATAAATCCGGAGAATTGCCCGTCACCACTGATATAAAACCCTTCTTTTCCATTTGCGCCATGCTCGATCGCTTCTTTGTAGGAATTCACAATCGTTACCGTGTTGGACGTCCAGCGCATCTCGGATAAAGCATAGCCCTCAGGAATTTGTTTTATCGCAAAATCAAAGCTATTGCCCTCGGACGGCTTATCCGTCTGGTCAATGACGATCATGACCTGTCCTTCCGCATCAGCGGAGGATTTTGATTGGGCCGTAGGCTTGCCTTCATTCCCACTTTCGCTCGCCTGATTATTGTTATTCTTGGCTTCAATATTGGGAATGGAACTATTTCCCGCTTCCTCTATGGGCTGCTTTGATTGTGGATAGGCGTGTTCCTGTACGGATTCGTTGTTGTTTTTCGCCCCACATGCACTGGTCAACAGCAGAATACATAGAGCAGACACCCAGAGTATAGATTTATTTTTATTATTTTTCATCATTGGAACTCCCTCCATTGATCTAAAGTAACAAGCACGATGCATTCATCCAAAGAGAACTTTCCATTCAGCACCTTCTATAGTAATTACTACACCATATCGTCTCACATTAAGCTCCATATTATGTAAATGAGTTATAAGTTAGCTCGATTATTTCATCGATTGTGCGTGTTCACCAGCATGGATCAGGCGCAAAAGGGGCAAAGCAAGCGATCGGACGTTCCCGGGGAGGACTAAGCACCAAAATTCATGCCGTAGTTGATGCGCTCGGAAACCCACTTCATTTCGAATTAATATTGTGATCTAGATAACATAAAGTTAACCTTATTCATAAATAATGTTAATTTTATGTCATTCATCACTTAAATTGCTCTGATATAATTTCTGCTAGGTAGATAAAAGGGGAATAAATTGTTGAAAAATGAGCGACATCGAAAAATAAAGAAAATGCATCCCCCATTTGTTATACAGCAGTGAAGGATTACTCGCTGTATGGAAGTAGCTTTTAGCACATGGTGATATAAAAAACAATGGAACAGGAGATTTTAATCCATACGGGGATTAACTCAGTTATCAAGCGAGTAAACATGCGAAAACATAACTTTATAGTAGGAGTGTGAGATATGAAAAAAACATTATTGGCTTGTATGATGATAATGCTGATGTTAGCATCAGCTTGTGGAAAGGTTGAAACGACTTCAAGTTCAAATGCATCTAGTGAGCCAAAACCTGAAGCAAAGGAGTCTACCAGTCCAGCTAGCACCTCCGAGTATTGTTCGCAAGGACGTGTAAAATTGGATAGTGAAACTGAAAAATTTATTTACGGAACTTGGAAAGTTAAGAAGCACCTTGGGTTTGCAAATTCTTATAATGATGCTTCTGAATATCCAACAGGGCAAAAATTTATCGGGGATGAAATTGTAATCGAAAAAGACTTTTTTTCATCAAAAGGACTAAAAAACTATAGTGATTATCAATATGAGCTGAAGAATCCATTATATCAGAATATAGCGACATGCTATAACTCTACCTCTTTTTATAGATTGTATAAAATTCAAATTCCAGACTTAAATATAAATGATGAGGTAAAGGCAATAGATATAAGTGACCCTTCTACAAAAATGAGCATACCTGTAGGTTTAAGCTTTTTAGCTGTTAATAACGATAGGCTTATCTTGTTATCAGAGGCAACTATTTTTGAGCTCAAAAAAATTAATGATTAAATGAATTAAGGTTATATTTTCAAAACAAGAAAGGTCAGCCTCTTTAGGCTGACCTTTCTTGTTTATGCCGTAAACCGATTGAACTATAGTGTATATACTGGATATTTATGAGTATAACCCGAGCCTTTACAAAATAGTTCTGCTTCTTCATTTCTTCGTCTTTGCAAATTTATATCATATGAAAATGCTTTGCTTACTAATTTTGAACAATTATCAAGTTCTGTTTGAGAACGTGGACCTTGAAAAGATGAATAGATTAGCTTGTACGCAAGCAGACTTTTTACGTCATTGGTATTGAGCACCCCAGCACCTGCATTAAAAGTGAGCGAAACAAGTGCATCAAACTGATTTTGTGAAAGAGACATACCTGCAGGAAGGGTTACATTATTTACTGCTGCTACAGCACTTGCAGTATCATTGGTAAAGAATGTATTTGCCTGAGATTGAGTAATTGGAGAAGTATAACTGAGTCCCAAAGATTTAGATAGAGCATCAGCTTGTGCCTGGGTTAAAGTTGTATTTTTTGTGTATGTTTTAGACTTTGTTATCAGATGTCCATATCCAACTGTTGGAAAACCTTTTGGATCGGCATAGAATTTTAAGTTAAGTCCCTCATGCCCTTTCATAAAAGTTGCTCCATTAGCGCTTAGATTTGCCATAATAAATCACTCCTAAAGTTATTTTTATTAGTTATGAGAGCAATAAGGAGGAATCATAGCCAGAACAACCATTCCCAAGTTTTCTGCAATGCCGTATTGCCTTCACATATATATAAAGAGAAATGAGTCTCTTTTTTTACAACCACGCTCCAAATTTTATTTCAATTCACAAGTATCGAAAGTCTGTATCACCTCAATCATTTTGACATAGAGTTCCTGTCTTAAATCATCTCGATAATCAGCGGGGACTTGTCGCAAGGAGGCTTTAATCTTTGGTATAAAAGATTCTAGGACATGTAATGTTGCCTCCTGATCGTGGTGTTGCTGTGCTTGTACTAAAAGTTCGGACAAGGCATTAATGGCATCGCTTAGATCAGATATTTTTTTCGCCCTGTCAAATAGTGAACATTATCCTTTAAAAAGTTGTTGTGCCGCAGGTGGGGCAATCGGTGTCTTATCCGGCTGGCTGCTTTTTGGCGAAGTTATTCGGAATTACGTCTATATGGGTGGGCTATGCGCATATTCCTGGGGATCTTTCTGGTAAACTGGACTGGACGAGCGAATAATAAGGAAGTATTGAAGAAATAAAAATATTCATGCCTGATTTTCGGCGATGCCCTGTGCATCGTTTTTTTATAATATTAACAAGGATAAACTCTACTGATATAAGGACGTGCGCCCAATGATTTCTGCTGAACTGAAAGAACAATACTATCAGGCTCTGGTTGCCAAGGATTCGGAATACGAAGGTCTATTCTATGTCGGGGTCAAGACCACGGGTGTATTCTGCCGGCCTACATGCCCCGCCCGAAAGCCAAAATTCGAAAATTGCGAATTCTATGAGACGGCGCAGCAGGCACTGCTTGCTTCGTATCGCCCTTGCCAGCGCTGCCGCCCGTTATCTCATCCCAATCAGGTATCTGATGTGGTCCGCGTATTGGTGGAAGCCGTGGAGAACCATCCGGAGAAACGCTGGAAAGGCCAGGATTTCAAGGCATTATCCATCGACGAATCCACGGCCAGACGTCAGTTTAAGAAGCGATTTGGCATGACCTTTGTGGAGTATGCCCGTGCCCGCCGTATGGGACTGGCTCTGAAAAATATTCGCTCCGGTCGCACGGTCATTGATGCCCAGCTGTCCACCGGTTACGAGTCCGGCAGCGGGTTCCGGGATGCCTTCTCGCGAATCATGGGCGCAGCACCTACACAAGTAGATGAAGAACATGTCTTGAAGGCCTCCTGGATCGACACACGCCTTGGACCCATGATGGCTGTAGCCGATGAGAAAGCATTATATCTGCTCGAATTCGTAGATCGCAGAGGACTGGAGCGTGAGGTGGAACGATTGCGCAAACGGACGAAGTCAGCCATTGTACCTGGAGTAAACGAACCGATTCGTTCAATCGAACGGGAACTTGCGCAGTATTTTGAAGGCACGCTAACTGTATTCCACACCCCGTTGTTCTGGTTAGGAACACCATTCCAGAAGAGTGTATGGGAGCAATTGATTGCGATCCCACCGGGGGAGACAAGATCATATCAGGATATCGCGAATGCATTGGGTAAACCCACAGCTTGTCGAGCGGTAGCACAGGCCAACGGAGCCAATCAACTGGCCATTGTTATTCCATGTCACCGTGTGATCAATGCCAGCGGTGAACTGGGTGGATACGGAGGAGGCCTGACACGCAAAAACTGGCTTTTGACTCACGAGAAGCAGGATACCTGAATAACTCAAGAGATAAGAGAAGAACGGCAAGTGGTATGAAGAGGATTACAGCTATGTAACGGAGGAGATAAATCTTATGAGTACCCTACAAGAAAAGGCGGCGTTATTCCACCAATCCCATGTGAAAGGTAATCCATTGGTGCTGGTCAATGTATGGGATGCCGGGAGTGCACTCGCCATCCAATCTGCTGGAGCAACAGCAATCGCTACTGGCAGTTGGTCTGTAGCTGCTGCCCACGGTGAACAAGATGGCGAAGCGATGCCATTCCAGCTGGTACTGGACAACCTGGCCAGGATTACAGCGAGTGTGGATTTGCCCGTAACGATCGATATTGAGGGAGGGTATGGCAGGTTTGCGTCAGAAGTGAGGGGAAATGTGAGCCAAGTAATCCATCACGGTGCGGTAGGAATCAATATCGAGGATCAGCTTCCCACTGGCGCGGGACTGTACGCTGTGGATGAGCAAAGTCTGAGACTGTCGGCTGCCAGGGAAGCTGCGGAGCAGGCAGGCATTCCGCTGTTCATTAACGCCCGCACAGATATCTTTTTGCAAAATGCTCCTGAACGACACAATCATGTTCTCCTGGAAGAAGCACTTATTCGTTCCAAGGCTTATGCAGAAGCAGGCGCCAGTGGTCTGTTCGTTCCAGGCTTACAGGATCGACAACTGATTCAGCAATTGTGTGAGCATTCGTCGCTTCCGGTCAACGTGATGGTTACATCCCCTGAGCCTTCACCGAAACAACTTGCCGTGCTGGGTGTAGCACGCGTAAGTTATGGGCCTTATCCTTATCTGCAAGCAATAAAACACCTGAAAGCACTGGGGCAAAGTATTCTATGTGGAAATTAAGAAATTAACACGAGGCGCGCTTCTCATTTTTCACCAGAGGGAGGCGTACTTTCTCACGATTTCAATAAAAGCACTATTATAAGCATCATCTATGATGTGGATGTGAATCCTCAAACAGGTGCTAGACTGCGCCTGTTTTTTGATGCTTATCTTTTCACCTATGTATGTTATAATCACCACTACCCAACACTAACAGGAGGAAAATATGCTTAACGTTGAACAAAAGCTTGAATTGCTCCAATCGTATCCCCAACTGCAACGCAAAGATGTTTCTCTCGGCCGTGTTAATTTCCACTACGAAGAAAGTGCGTACGAGAAAAAGATTGTTGCTCTCCATATTCATCCTAACGGTAACGGTTATATCTATGCAGGGCTGCTGCCCAACTATGAGACCGATGATAGAGGATTCGTCAATATTCGTGATTACTCCGAAGCAGATCTACGTACGCTGTTAGATGAGACAATCAAAGCGATGTCAACCAATCCCAACGCAGTAGAATCAAAAGAACCAGAACCAGCAAAAACTGCTCCTACATTAGCTACAACCTCTACTGGCGGCGGAACATGGATCGATGAGGATGGACATACACTTACTTTGAAATATGAAGATGACATGTGGTATGTGTATTCTGGTCTTAATCTGGATATGGCTTTCGAATCTCGTAGCGAAGCGGGCGAATATCTCAAAGAAGAAGGATTCAAACCCCAAGCTCAAGCTTAACTCATACAAAAAAACACGAGGCGTGTATGTACGCACTCGTGTTTTTCTGATCTGATCAGTCTTTTCTGCCTTTCATTGTAAGCGGCGCATTCTTCATCATCGGGTACGTGCTCAGAAGCAAAGCACCTCCAATGACTCCCAGTGCGGTGAACAATGCGATAAAATTGACATTCGTAAACCACTGGACCCACGTGCTCAGATCTGATAGAACAATTACCAGCGTGACGATTAAGCTAACCCCAAAGAACAGGACGAAAAAATTGCGCATCCCCAATCTAATCCAACAAACAGTTGAGAAGATGGATAACCCCAGCACCAGAAAGCCAATCATCAGATCGATCCACAGATAAGAGAAAAATTGATATTGACTTGAGTACAGCATGCCTGGTTGATAAAAGGTTACCCCAAGCGTCCCATATTCATGGAGAAGATGCATAATGAAATAGATGACATTCAGTATCGTAATGGTTCCTACGACCATCCATATCGAAATGATATAAAAGGATTTCATAAACTGTATTCGTGTACTACCCATACCTATGGCAACTGGAAACAAGGTGATGATGCCCGCGACCGCAAAAGCACAGATTCCTCCGTACATTGGACCAAATAGTTGAGTAGTATACGTCACATCAAAGATGAATCCAATGGCCAGATAGACAACTGTAAGCATGAGTGTAATTGACGAGAAAATCATTAAATACCAGCGCATATCATCCAGAATCAGCCGATTCGTACCATTCACCGAGTTCATCGCTTAATCCCCTCCTGATTACGCGTCCTGTTGACCAAATAATCCTGTAATGTTGCCTTCTCAATGGAAAGCCCCTGCGTATGTGCGATGTCCTTCCACGTTTTCGAGTATGGCTCATCAATCATCACTTTCAAGGTAGATCCCATCTGGGAAGATTCTATGACCTTCACGTCTGCGGTGACTCGATTGACATCTTCAATTCTCCCTGTTAGAAGAACTCCTTTTTCGCGCATCTCTTCCATCGGCTGATTAAACAACACTTCGCCGGCTTGCAGAACGATGAGGGACTCACATAAAGGCTGAATCTCCTCAATATGATGGCTTGATATTAGAATTAGACGCGGGTTCTCTTCATAAGTCTCCAGTAAAGTATTGTAGAAATATTTACGTTTCTCAGCATCAAGTCCATTGGTGGGCTCATCCAGAATCGTTACTCTTGCGTTACTGGCAAGACCCAATATCATCTGAGCTGCGGTCTTCATGCCTTTTGAGAATTTGGTGATCTTCTTCTTCACTGGTAATTCGAACATGTCGATTAGTTGCTCAGCAAGATCCTGATTCCACTGAGGATGGAAGTATTGACCGAATCGAACCATGTCATTGATCGTCCAATTTCTGCCCAGGGGATGGTTCTCCTGGATATAACACAGATTCTCCTGCGCAGCCAAATTGTTGTACGGGTCCTGCCCCATCACTTGGATGGTTCCAGCATCAGGCCGGTTATGGCCTGCGAGCAGACTCATCAGGGTTGTTTTGCCTGCACCATTTCTGCCCCACAATGCACTAATAATCGGCTCACTCTCATGTAACGTCACGTTTTTTAGCACCGGTGTCTGTTGATAGCTGTAGGTCACCTGCTCGATCTGAATCATAACTCACTCTCCTTATCCTTCTTACCGCGGATCAAATCAATAATCATGTCCTCATTCATGTGAATCCGTCTGGCCTCTTCAAGTAAAGGCTTAATATATTCCTCGTAGAAATGCTGTTTTCGCTCAACAAGCAACGCTTCCCTGGCTCCCTTCGCAACAAACATTCCAACACCTCGCTGTTTGTAAATGATACCTTTGTCCACGAGCGTTTGAAGCCCTTTGCGTGCCGTGGCTGGATTAATATTGTAAAAGCGAGAGAGTTCATTGGTTGAAGGGACCTGTTCCTCCACCTTCAATCTGCCGTCTACAATGTCATCCATGATCATCATGGATATCTGATGAAAAATGGGCTGAGATTCATCCAAATTCGATTTCATGCGATTCCAACTTTCGTCCATCGTTAATTAGTTAGTCGGTTAGTTACTTATGTAACTAACTATAGTACACGGAAACCCATATGTAAATAGGCGAGCCACTAATTAATCAACTTTTTCATTTTGACTCGATTGTATTGATTAATAAGACCGTCCAGAACTACAGATTGCTGGATGACTTCAGGATGAAGCAGACTGCCGTATTCCGACTGCAAGCGGTGAAGCTGTTGTCTGGCTTCTTCGATCTGTGACATTAACTCCAGGCAATCCATAGTACCCCTCCTTTTTGTCATATTTTAGTTTATTATGCCAATCGATAGGCCGCAAGGGGTACGACATACTTATTTTTCCACCAGACGAAAAAAAAAGACGCCTCTGAATGAATATTCAGAAGCGTCCCTTACCAATTTTTTAAGTTCCGAATCCGTGGTCAGCAGTTCTCATAATTCCGGGGTCTGGAACTTCCTTGCCTGAGACAGGTTCCGTAGCAGGAGCTACAATGTAAATAATAATACTACATGTAGCTATCAGCAAAGCCAACTTTCTCTTCATTGAGTTTCTGCACCTCACTAATGATCAATTTGTATTGCTGTTTCGCCGTCTCAGTTGCAAACTCCCTATATTGCTCAAACAGTCCGACACCTCTAAGCATACCTCGTCCACTGCTAATTTCAATAGAGAATCGCAAACTATCCAGAACAAATTGTATTCCTGTGAAATACTCGTCTTTCTTTAGATAATACGCAGCGAGATCTGCTAAAAGACGTAGATATCGATCATCTGTAACCTGTCTGCTGACCTTTCCAATTCGGTTGCTCTGTTCCTGGTACGTAAAGTATGATTCATACTGTTCGAGCACATCATCAATATTTTTATCATAGCGATTGGCAGCAGTCACAATATCACAAAGCGCCGGGAAAATTTCATTTTCTTTTGTTGAGATGTAATTCAAATATTCAGGCAACACATCAAACTGTCCGCTCATTAATTGATATATATAACGGTTGCCCTCAGCCCATTCCTGAAACTGATTCATAACTACCATTTCGTCTTGATTAGGGTTCTTCACCCAACTGTTGTCCGTGTATAAAGAAACATATTTAAGCGCGCCTGGATAGTCTTTAAGTTGATAGCACGCACTACCTGAAGCCAAATAAGAATACAGAATGTAAAACACAATCGGTCTTTTGGTTTCTTCCTGTTTCCTTCTCCCATTGAGCTCATAATGGATGGTTGCTTTCACCCTTAGCTTCTCGGACAGCTCCTGAACTTTATTCCATCTGTGCAAGGCACCAAAGGCATTGATCAGTTCATTAAGCGCATCCAGTTGATAGCGTTCATCCAGCCGATCCACATAGTATTCGAATTGGGCCGCAATGATTAGATTTCGTTGCTGATCATTGCTCAGCCCCAACCGGAACAGTCGATACTGACATAGTGCAAGCCGTTCAGAGTGTTGCATTTTCTCACTTTCGGCTATCGTTTCATATAGTAGAACGGCTGGTTCGAATTTACCTGCATGGTAGAATTCTTCAGCCAGATCAAATAACAAAGGAATATAAGACAGATTATCCATCATTAACCGAATAACCTCTTCAATACAGTTCAATTTATTCAACTCAGCACAACGATGAAGGAATGGACCCAGTCTTCGCCAGTCAGGAGCAGCATGGACAAAACACTCATCTATGTACAATTCATAGAAGTAACCTTCTTCAAGTCTCATAGCTGAAGTGATTCGATCCAGCTGCTGCATCGCAATCGGACGATTCTTGTTCAAAATATTGCTCAGTGTACCCGAGTTAATTCCTGACGTTTCCGAAAAAAGACTAATGGACATCTGCTCACGCTTCAGATAACTCTCTAAATGATCGCGTATCGTGGTTGTCGGCTCCAAACTAACACCACCCTCCAAAATAAAAAAACCATAAACAGGATTAACGGTATGCAAAAGTAATTATATGTAATAATTAAGCAAGGGTCAATAAGATAAATTCAACTAATTTGTATTAATTACAAAAAAATCCTTTTGTTAAAATAAAGGCCCTATCCTTATTTTATACCGGGAACGAATAAGCATCAAATAAAGGATAAAATAAAAACACGAGCGGCATATACGCTCGTGTTTTACATGCAATACAGCAGATCATCCTGCTATGTAATGATATTAGTTTAAGGCAACACATTG
Source organism: Paenibacillus sp. E222 (assembly GCF_013401555.1). Classification (NCBI taxonomy): domain Bacteria; kingdom Bacillati; phylum Bacillota; class Bacilli; order Caryophanales; family Paenibacillaceae; genus Paenibacillus; species Paenibacillus sp. E222. Next base: position 1,385,923 of record NZ_CP058552.1, on the reverse strand, counting down.
CCAGCTGCACGATAAATTTCGTACCACTCTTGGCGTGTAAGGTGAACATCACCAGCTTTGATGCAATCCTGCAAACGCTGGATATTCATCGTACCTGTCACGGGCTGCATTTGCGCCGGGTGACGCAGCAACCAAGCAATTGCGATGGTCGTGTTGCTCACTTCATATTTTGCAGCAATTTCATCGATCTTCGCATTCAGTTCCGGGAACTTGTCGCTACCCAGGAATACGCCTTCGAAGAACCCGTATTGGAACGGGGACCATGGTTGAATCGTGATATCGTGCAGGCGACAATAATCAAGAATTCCGCCATCACGGTTGACCGCGGCATCGTTCTCCATATTTACGTTGATTCCACTGTCAATCATCGTGGTATTGGTAATACTCAACTGCAGCTGGTTGGCTACCAGTGGCTGTTTAACGTATTTTTTCAACAGTTCGATCTGGTTCGGATTCTGGTTGGATACCCCGAAGTGACGCACTTTGCCTTCACGTTCCAGTTGGTCAAAGGCTTCAGCCACTTCTTCTGGCTCAACCAATGTATCCGGGCGATGCAGCAACAGAACGTCCAGGTAATCGGTTTTCAAGCGTTGCAGAATGCCATCCACCGAATTCAAGATGTGCTCTTTCGAGAAATCAAACATGCCTTTGCGGATACCGCATTTGGACTGAATAATCATATTTTCACGAACCTGGGGATTCATCTGCACAGCCTCTGCAAAGATCTCCTCACACGCTCCGTTTCCATAAATATCAGCATGATCGAAGAAGTTCGCGCCTGCTTCCATGGCGGAATGAACAAAATGTTCAGCTTCTTTGCTGCTTAATGAATTAATTCGCATGCAGCCAACGGCTACAACCGGTATTTCGAGTGCGCTGCTGCCAAGTTTAATTGTTCTCAAGATGATTTCCCTCCATATTCGAATAGTATCGTGCATTCATTCTTATGATCACTGCCAACTAGTATATACTTGTCTTCCGTCTATGATTGTGACACAGAACTGCAATCGGTTTCAATGGAATTTTAGAATTCTTATATGGAATAATGGAGGTTTTTTTCTGCATCGTTCACTTCCACCTATACTTCTTCCGGAACTATCACATCAATATGCCGAGGCAATACACTGATTTGAATGGGCAGAGAAGGCCCTTCTTCTCCATCCACATTTGTGTGAATGGCTTCTGTAGAACGGACGTGAACTTCTTTTGCCGTAAAATAATCAACATCCTTATGGTTCATCAGATTGCCAAACAACAGGGACGTTCCGAGTGTTACCGTATTAAAGACATTCATGCTGCGGATCACAAAACAATGAATTAACCCATCATCCACCGCTGCTTCCGGGGACAATTTCTCAAAACCTCCAACCGAATTGGTCAGTGCCGCGAGAAAAAGTGGAGACTCCCCTTCCCAGAACTGCCCGTCATACTCAATCGTGAGTGGCTTGGCCGGTGTATTCATTAGATCTTTCAATCCTTCTTTCAAATAAGCGAATGAACCCAGCTTCGACTTCTCTTCCGAGGATACCGAGAACAACGCCTCAGCCAATGAACCGGCTGCCACCACGTTGGCAAACAGACGATCATTGATTTTACCAAGATCCACCTTATGGATCTGCTCCGAACCCAACTGCCGAATGGCTTCCTCCGGATCAAGCGAGATATTCAGCGCACGCGCAAAATCATTCACCGTACCCAGCGGTACCACACCCAGTCTGGGACGATGTTCCTGATCCATCATGCCGTTGATCGTCTCATGCAGCGTCCCATCCCCTCCGATGGAAATGACGAGATCACAGCCATCTTTGCAGGCACTTAGACAGTAGTTGGTCGCATCTCCCTCACCGGCCGTCTCATTAACCACCACTTCATACTGCTGTGATTCAAGAATTTCTTGTACCTGGGACACATATTGCTGAGCCTCTTCTTTACCCGACGATGGATTACTAATGATCATGGCTTGGCGCATACCTGCATCTTCTCCTCCAAATAGCATTCTTACTTCATCTATACCCTTTCTGCCATGGAGTTGAATAGCATCTGGGGGAGTTGTACAAATTTTTTTGAAAAAGATGGCTGGAAGAGTGCAGTATGGGGTTTGTATCATATAGAATAGAAGTAGATGTTCTGCCTGTCATGAATTTCTTGTTCCTTTTGCCTGATGATGGGTTAATAACTATAGATGTGTTTTTCTATTCTATCTATCCATATCGTAACTATAATATTTTATCGACATAAATTGGTACTCACAAAGTACATAAGAACGGTACACTTACCTATCCTCAAAATCGGAATCGGAGGGAATTCATGCAATGAGAAGAATGACTCTACTATTTCTAGTCTTCATCCTGAGTCTCGGGGCGGCTGGGCAAGCGATGGCCTATAACACAGCAGACTTGGGCGAAGGAATCATCAAAGATCCTGCACTGGAGAATGGACTGAAGCTGATCCTGAACAAACCGGTAGATTCCCCTCTGACCTCCTCCGATCTGGAGCAGTTGAAGGTGGTGGATCTGAGCAATGCAGGCATTCAAAGCCTGTCTGGTCTGGAATACGCCACGAATCTGACTCACCTCCGGTTATATGGCAATGAGATTGATGACCTAACACCGCTGGCGCATCTGACTCAGCTTCGCGAGGTTGACGTTCGCAATAATTACATTACATCGATTGATGCACTGGCTGATTTGAAAGACCTGGGACGGCTGTATATCAGCAATAATTCCATTTCTTCCATAGAAGTTTTACGTGGATTTAACCGACTACATACGTTTCACGCCAGCGGTAACCAGATTACCAGTCTCTCCGCACTGTCGGATGCAGATCATCTTCAATGGCTCGAAATCTCGAACAATGCGATAACCGACCTGACACCACTCGCGGATAAAAGAAATCTGAAACAGCTCAATGTGGCCAACAACCACATTCATACACTGGATGTACTGGCTGATCTGCCGAATACACTTCAGAAGCTGAATGTGGCAGGTAACGAGATCTCGGATCTGATGCCCTTGGAGCATATGACACGCCTGCGGACACTGGACTTCTCGGGGAATCAGGTTGAGCATCTGGCACCCTTGGAAGACCTGGTTGGGTTGAAAGAACTGAATGCGGAGTCCAATCAGATCTATGATCTGGAGCCGTTACATCAGCTGTCCAAGCTGGAAGTACTGAAACTGTCCAATAACCGGGTATGGGATCTGACACCGATTGCCGGTTTTACTTTTACAAGAAACAGCTCTGCGAATACGAATACCATAACGGATATCTCGGCTTCCACTTCCTCATCCTCCGGTACGCTGACCTCGGTCTCTGAACCGGAACCTGCTGGACTCACAGTGCAAAATAATTATCTGGATGTTGCGAGCGGCAGTGACACGATGCGCCTGCTAAACCAGATGAATGTACGGGAGCAGAAACGTACTCCACAGGGCAACTTTCAGCGGCTTGTTGAAGGCTCTACCACGGCCTATGTCGGGGATCGTGCTTACGCACTGGAGGCTGCACCTTTTATCGATGAAGGACGGACCTATGTACCGCTCCGGTTTGTCTCCGAGCAATTGAATGCCAGCGTGAACTGGAATCCGGATACACAGGAGGTTCAGATTGAGCAGAATGGTACTGTGGTTCGGTGGACTGTGGGCAACAAACAGGTGCTTGTAGACGATACGCTTGCGATAAACGATGCCCCCCTTTTGATGAAGGATGGAAAGGCGTTTGTCCCGGTACGTTTTATTTCGGAGCAATTCAATACAACGGTTGCGTATATCGGAAGCAGCAAAACAATTCTGATCTTCGAAATCAAAGCGCAGGCCGAGAATGTACAATCTTAATTAAGCCATTCATAATCGAGCATCAGGCACTTATCTCAACTTTTCTTAATGCACAATTCCAATTCAATTCATATGCCATTATGAAGACTGTTTCATGCACAGCGAAGTCCCCGTCTGAACATCAGCGGGGATTTTTGATGAGCATAAACTGGATACGAGCTGGCAGGAATGGGATTGGCGTAATAGCGATTGTTTAATCGAAAAAACGGATGCTGCCCAGGGTCTGTCTGTATTCACTGGGACTCATGCCAGTCCATCGCCTGAACTGCCGACTGAAATGCGCAAGACTGGAATATCCAAGCATGGTGGCTACCCGAGTGAGGTTAAGATCAGGCTGGTGTATCAGCTGCTTGGCCTCGTGGAGCTTCAGTTCAGACAAATATCTGCGCGGAGAGATGCCGTATACTTTCTGAAATGTCTCCAGTGCATATCCAGGGCTGATTTGAAGCGAGGCCGCAATCTCTTCAATCCGAATCTCCTTATCCCCCAGCCCTTCCCGCTGGATATTCCCGGCATTGAAACGGCTTTTGATTTTCTCGGCAATCAGTGTTGCATAGTGCGCCACAGTAGGCGATACGGCTTCTTGGGAACGGGAGGAACTTTGCTCTGCCAATATCGCCAAAATCTCCAGCAAACCAGCCTGCATACGGAACAGATCTGATGTTGTATACTCTTCTTTGTGCTGAAGCAGATCCACCCATTTCATCATGACTTCCGTTAATCGCTGATTCTCCTCGCCGCCACATGGAAACAACATCTGCACATGTCTACTCATCTCCTGGCGAAACAGAACCTCATCTACATTGAAATGGGCAATAAAGTAGGTCAGCCCCTGCTCCTGATTGCATTCATTGGTATGTTTGCATCCAGGCGGGATAAGCAATATATCTCCTGCTTGGAGCTCATAACGGATGTTCTCCAATATCGTCGTCTGCGATCCTTCCAGAATCAGTATCAATTCAAAGGCCAAATGCGATTCCAGCGGTACTTGCCAGCCCTGCTTCACCTTCTGCATGTGAGCACCAAACAGCTTAACGTTCCAGTCCGTCGCAGGTAGCCATCGGCTCTCCGGAGATAGATAAGAACGGTATGGTTCAGGAATAATCATGGATTCTCACCACCTTGGATTAGGGCAAATTTTACGCGGTTCAGCGTATCTTCTTTTGCAATGAGACTTGATATACTGACTGTACATCATACCTGAGATTCAAGCGAGGAGGAAATTCCAATGTCCCTGACAATACACGGTTATTCCACTACACCAGATCATGCGTGGAAAGAGATCTCTTATACAACTACAAATGAAGACGCTAACTTAAAGCTCACAGGTGAACAGCATCAGCTTGTCGAAGGATTTGGCGGTTGCTTTAACGAGCTTGGTTATATTGCCCTGTCCCACTTGAATGAGGAGCAGCGTCATGACGTATTTCATTCCCTCTTCCACCCGGAAGGTGAACATAAATTCAACATCTGTCGCCTGCCTATTGGCGCGAGTGATTATGCAGAGCAATGGTACAGTCACAATGAGGTGGACGGCGATGTGGCCATGGAACATTTTTCGATCGAACGTGATTTTAAATATCTGATTCCATACATCAAAGAGGCCCTGACCTATAATCCGAATCTGCAATTCTTCGCCTCCCCGTGGAGCCCGCCTACCTGGATGAAGTCACCAAAAGCCTATAACTATGGAACGCTGCGCTGGGAGAAGGAGATCCTGGAAGCTTATGCGCTGTATTTCGTCAAATTCGTACAAGCTTACCAGGACGCTGGCATTACCATCCATCAGGTCCATGTACAGAACGAAGTCATCGCGGATCAGAAATTCCCTTCCTGCATGTGGACCGGGGAGCAGCTGCGCGAGTTTATCGCCGACTACCTGGGCCCTGCTTTTGACCAGCATGGTCTAGATACGGAAATCTGGCTGGGAACGATCAACGCACCTGATCCATGGGAAGAATTGATCAAGAAGAAAACAAATGATTTTGACGAATATGCCGGACTGGTGCTTAGTGATCCCAAAGCGTACGCCTATATCAAGGGAGTTGGTTATCAGTGGGCAGGCAAAAATGCCATCCAACGTACAGCCGCGAGCTACCCGGAGCTTCGTTACATGCAGACCGAGAATGAGTGCGGTGACGGCAACAACTCGTGGAACTACGCCAAGTATGTATTTAACCTGTACCAGCACTATTTCAGCAATGGAGTGAATGCGTACATTTACTGGAATATGGTTCTGGAGCCGAAAGGCCGCAGCACATGGGGGTGGGAGCAAAACTCCATGATTACGGTAGACCCGGATGCCAAAGGAATCATTCGGAATCCCGAGTATTATGTGATGAAGCATTTTGCTCATGATGTCGTGCCTGGTGCGCGAAGAGTAGGACTGTCTGGAGCCTGGAGCGGCAAAGCCGTGGCTTTCCGCAACCCGGACAATAGCCTCGTCATTGTCATCAACAATCCGTTCAAGGACAGCCGTGACCTGCATTTGGCATATGAAGGGCAGACACTCCGGTTCGAGCTGGAGGCTGATTCCTTCAACAGTATGGTCATTTCTCAATCGTAGACAGGACATGATGAGTAAGAAATAGCGCTCTGCTCCGCTGCTTGATCTGCGGAACAGAGCGCTATTTTTTGGATACAAGTGATAACAGATGAGCGTGATTATAACAGCTTACGGATTGTTCGCAAGGTAGTTTCTCAACCATTGGAGCGCTGGACGCTCTGTACCGTTGCTGTTCACCAAGTGAGAACCGGATACCCAGGTTTGATTCTGGTTATAGCCCCACAGTGTTACACCTTTAACAGCGGAATGCTGCCATAGTACAGGAAATTTCTGTTGATAACGTTGTAATTGGGTATTGTCATCGCCCGTCATGTCCAGTTCGGATACATAAATCGGCAGACCGGTCGCAGCCAGCTTGTTCAATACCGTGTTCATTGTGCTTACGGAAACGTTATCCATGTTAAAGTAATGGGCCTGAATACCAATGCCATCGACAAGACCTCTGCTTTTCAGGATATTGATAATCTGTATATATTGATCCGCTTTAGCCGGATCACCGATGATGCCGTATTCGTTGATCAGCAATTTGGCGTTTGGAAAGGCTTGTCTCGCTTGTTGGAAAGACCAGATGACCCAGTCCCAGCCGGTTGCTCCATCTCCACCGATCGCATTGCGGTATGAAGGCTTGGCATGCAGCGGTTCATTGACCACATCAACGAATGCTGCTTTGGGGTAACGTTGGCCTGCCGCCTGAATCCACTGTGTGACTTCAGCTTTCTGATCAGCAGCCGAAAGACTATTTATCCATCCAGGCTGCTGATTTCCCCACACCAAAGTATGGAACTTGAAAGGAAATCCATTATTGACGGCATGATTGTATGCCATGTCTGCCTGAGACCAGTTCATGACGTTGCGTGTACCCTCAACCGCATCCCATTTGGTTGAATTCTCGGGAGTCACCTGATTCCAGTAGGGATTGAAATTGGAAGGTACACTGCTTGCGATGATATTCCCTAGAAATTTGCTGCCTTTTGCAAGACCGGCACTCACACTACCAACGGCTACTGATGCAGCAAGTACACCCACTAAAGCGAGCGAACTCACCGTTTTGAACCATTTGGACTTGGACTTAAACATGATCTTCCTCCTTTAAATGTATAGTACGCAATGCAAAGTAAGCGCTTGCAATTTCATTCTACTGGATAAATTTGTAATTATCCATGTAGAAAGTATAGCTTGTCCCTCAAAAAGTATAGATGTTGGGCACTAACATGATGGCTTAACCACTAAGTTAAACCTATTATATTTACAAATCTATAAATATAGATATAATATAATCCTGAGAACTTATTATATCGGCCATATATTTTTATACAGGTAAGGAGGTTTCTTTAGTTCGTTATATCTACTTTTCTATATATGTAAATAAATTTGGAGGTCAACACTTTATATGAAATCAACATCACAACAGGTTAATCCATTACTCACTCTCATTCTGGCACTAGGTGTATTCGCCATCATCACTACAGAAATCGGTATTATTGGCGTGCTTCCTCTGATCACCCAGAAATTCAATATCACCGCTGCACAAGCTGGATGGCTGGTAAGTATTTTCGCTTTAGTCGTTGCCGTGTCTGGCCCTTTCCTGACTTTGCTTGTATCTGGTATCAATCGTAAAACCATTTTGTTAACTGCTGTGCTATTGTTCGCCATTTCGAATGTAGTCTACGCCTACACAACCCGATTCGACATGATGTTGATCTTTCGGATTATCCCGGCCATTTTCCATCCGGTCTTCTTCTCTGTTGCTCTCGTCACGGGTGCCAAACTGGTCCCGCCGGAAAAGAGCAGTCAGGCGGTTGCTAAAGTGTTTACCGGGGTCACTGCCGGCTTTGCATTTGGCGTACCCCTAACTTCCTACCTTGCGGAAAACTTCTCGCTGGAGGCTGCGTTTTGGTTCGGAGCGGTTGTCAGTATCATTGCTTTCGTCGGGATATGGGTTTGGCTGCCCTCGATGCCTGTGCAAGAGAAGATGTCTTATGGGAAACAGATTGGCATTCTGCGTAAACCTGCGCTGTGGCTAAATATTGCTACTGTCATTTTTATTTTTGCAGCAATGTTCTCCGTATACAGTTATTTCGCCGAATATCTTGGGCAAGTCACACGTATGGGCGGTTCATGGATTAGTGTGATGCTCTTGGCCTTTGGTGTTATTATGATCGCCGGAAATTTGGTATTCGGACAGCTTCTGCATCGGAATATTCCGAGGACCGTTCTCCTCTTTCCGATACTATACATGGCGGCTTATATACTCGTTTTCTATGCAGGCTCCTATTTCATTCCGATGATTATCATGGTGTTCGTCTGGGGTGCAATTCACTCTGGCGGTCTGATTGTCAGCCAAACTTGGCTTACGACGGAGTCTCAGGAAGCACCTGAATTCGGAAATAGTCTCTTTGTCTCTTTCTCTAATCTGGGGATTACTCTCGGCACCTCCATTGGCGGGTGGTTCATTGCCCAACTTGGAATTCATCAGGTCATCTGGAGCGGAATAATCTTTGGTCTGCTTGCTTGGGTAACCATCGTTGTCAAAATAAAATTCTTCACCTCTCGTAGTCGTAGTTCAATAGAGACGGTTTAAGAGTAAGGGCCCCGTTATTCTGGAGCAAAGTGCTCTCTCTTCCATAACGAGAAAATCCCTTCTTCACCAGTAACATTCTCATACTGAATTGCCAAGCTTCATATACAATTAATTATGATTTGGATGTTGTTGAGGAAGAAGCTTAACATATAAAAATACGTACAGAGACCACTCTGATCATTTTCCAGTCAATTCCTATGGAATGATCCAAAGCGGTCTCTTTTATTTGTCATTTTGTGGTTTACATTTACCAAATGTTTATCTAGTATTAACTCCAATGACACATATCTTTACATAACACTAGATAACAAGGGAGATTACAACATGCGCAAATTTTCGCCGAAACGTTATGCCGGATGGCCCTTATCCTTCCTCTTATGTGCCTCCATCCTCTTCGCACCTTTTGCCTCCACTCCGGCTCAGGCTGCTGAAGCAGACAAGGAAACCAAGATTACGTTGCTGGGAACATCGGACATTCATGGCCGATTTATGCCGTGGGACTACGCTCTGGACGGTCCGAATCCGACAGGCAGCATGACACAGCTCTACACCATCGTGAAAAAAGTACGTGCAGAGAATCCGAATACGATTCTGCTGGATGCAGGCGACATGATTCAGGACAACTCGGCTGAACTGTTCAACGATCAACCTCAATCTCCTATGATGGTCGCAATGAACGAAATGAAATATGACGCATGGGTTATGGGAAATCATGAATTTAACTTTGGTTTGGACGTATTAGAGAAGATTTCCTCACAGTTCAAGGGACAACCCTTGGTAGGTAACATATTCAAAGAAAACGGCGACCGCTACATGCCTGCTTATACAATTATTGAGAAAGACGGTATCAAGGTTGGCGTCATCGGAATGAACACACCTATGATTACCGAGTTCGAGAAAGGTACAGACCACCTGGACGGCATCATTGTCAAAGACCCGGTGGAAGAGACCAAGAAGGCCATCGCTGAGCTGAAAGGCAAAGTGGACGTCATGGTTGGACTTATGCATATGGGACTGGATAACGAGAACGGGAACCCGGGCACCGGGGTTACGGATATCGCCAATGCCAACCCGGAGCTGGCTGCTATTTTTGCCGGACACATGCATACGCTGATTGAATCTCAAACGGTTAACGGCGTATTGATCTCCGAGCCGAACAAATATGGTTCACACATTTCACGGATTGACCTCACGTTTGCCAAAGAAGGCGACAAGGTTGTACTGAAAAGCAAGGAAGCTCAAGCACTCGCTGTAAAAGCAGCTGATGGCTCTTATGAAGTGTCCGATCCCGGACTGGAAGATACACTGCATCCATTTCACGAGTTCGCTCGTGCAGATGCCAACATTGAAGTAGCCGAACTAAAAGGAACCAACCTGGTACCAGCAGATGAGATCAAAGGCATTCCTGCTGTGCAGATCCAGGAGACACCACTCTCTGACTTCTTCACTGAAGTCATGCTGCATTATAGCGATGCCGACGTAGTCGCGCACCAGATCGATAACGATAAGGCCAAGCTGGATGTCGGACCGATCAAGAAAAAGGATATTGCGTTCAACTACCAATATACCTTTGGTGAAGTAACGGTATATGAAGTGACCGGACGTGATCTGAAGGATTACATGGAATGGTCTGCGGGTTATTTTAACTCCACACGCCCTGGCGATGTGACGATCAGTTTTGATCCGAAACGACGTGCTTCCAAATACAGCACCGACGATTTCTTCGGCGGAGTGACGTATGAGATTGACCTGACCAAGCCTTACGGCAGTCGGATTACGAACCTCAAATACAGCAATGGCAAAGTGGTTAAAGAAGACGATACACTCAAGCTCGGCATGAATGCCTACCGGATGGAAGCCCTGATTGCCAAAGGTGGAGCGCTGGAAGGACGTAAGTTCAAGCAATTGTGGTCCTCCAAGGATGCTTCGGCATTTGGCGAGATTCAAGGTACGATCCGTAATCTGTCCATTGCTTATCTCAAAGACGTGATGAAAGGCGTTTATGAACCGAAAATCCAGCACAACTGGAAAATCACCGGTGTCGATCTGACAGCACCTGCACGTGCAGATATTGTAGAGCTGATTAATGATGGCATCATGTCTGTTCCGACAACGGAAGATGGCAAGTATACCAATATTGCGTCCATTAACATTTTGGATGCGGTGACTGAAGAAGAAATGACTGCACTTGCCGCCAAAGCGAACGTAAGTGTCGCGAAATTCTCTGGCGTGAAAACCAAAGGGGAGTTCTATCAAGAGCTGAATAAAGCTCGCAAGGCGTCCCCTGGCAGTGGTGAAGAAGAGACTTCACCTGAGAAGCCGACGACACCAACGGTACCGAAACCAGACACATCGAAACCCGGTAAACCATCTACATCACCAAGTACAGGTAAGCCGGGTACAGTCGTTAAAGGTAAACAAGCCAAGGTTACTGCAGCCTACCTGAACGTGCGCTCTAGCGCTTCATCCCAAGCCAAAGTAGTTACTGCCGTACCGAAAGGCACCGTCCTTGAAGTAATCAGTACAGATAAGTATGGCTGGGTCAAAGTGAAACTAGATGGACGCGCAGCTTATGTCTACGGAAAATATGTAAGTATGCTGAAATAGATTGCCAGTTGACGACTCTAAGTAATTAATCTATTCATAAGAAAGACCTCCTCCACTATGCATGTGGAAGAGGTCTTTTCCATTTTGGATTTTAGAGCCAAACGTTACGTGTTCACCTACTCCTGCGCCAAGCTTCGAACCTTTTTCACAAACTGATCCAGCTTGATTCCATTTGTTTGTTTGGTGAATTCAAGCGCCTCGTTGGAGAACCCCTCGTAGGCAGAAAGGACATAATCCCCATCTACGACATAGTACGTGCCATAACGAGAGAAGGAATAACCTCCACGTTGCTCGGACTCTACCCCCTTTTTGACCGCTGTAACTAGTCTCTGACCAGGCATAAGTTTAGGCTCAAGCGCCGCAAACGCTGCGTTATAGAACAGAAATGTTTCCTTGGCTACATCTGCTCCTGTAATCACTTCGTGCACCTTTACTTTGTAAGAGACGAACTCAGCTTCGTAGGGAGTCATTCCCGTAGTCTCCTGCTTTTCTGTCATTGTTCGTTCAGGTGTATCCGGTTCAGTGGTTATCAACATACTAAAATTCGGCAGCACGCTCACAACCTCTGCCACAACAACTGCATCTGCGAAGTCCATAATCTCTCTATAGGTCACTTTTTTCATCCATGGAGTAACGAGAGACTGTGGCGAGAATGGGTACTCCTCCCTCAGTTCCTGTAACCGATCTTGGGAGAGAACATCTAAAACATCTGATTGATCATCATCTGAGTTAGAAAAAGGGGCCGAGCAGCCCAATAGACCGACTGTAAACGTGATTGCAAACAACCAACACACTACACGAAATTGTGTCATGCACCCTTCTCCTTTGCTCATTCACGTTCAATTTTGTCATTTCAGGATCTCCCCTTTTCCTCAATAAATTAAAAAACACAGACATCCATGCCTGTGCAGTTCATTGCGGATATGGGGTGTACCTGAATGCTCGCCAAAAAATAGTAGTACACTAAAGAACCACTCTAAAAGAGCGTTTCTTTAATGACTAGCGGCATACGTGTAAATAGGCAAACCTATCCCGATGAGCTGCACACAGGCAGAAATACAGCAAGCGCAAACAAACGTTTCGCCATACTATCTCCATCGGATAAAATTTGCCACACGTATCCCTCCGTTCCGTAAGTTACCCATATGTTAACATATTCCATTTTCCAGTTCCAGCTTCAATGTAGATTTATACTTTTTTCCAGCGATGTGCAGGAACTTTAGTGGCTCAGCAACCGTCTTACGTATAGATACATCACAAAAAGAATGAGGTGAGCAACGAATGTCCATTGTACGAAGCTTATCCCTATTACCGCTCGTTTTGCTTCTGTTAACGCTAGGATGCGCTTCAGAATCAGCAGAAAAGGAGGAAGGGACAGCTCCTGTTAGCGGGGTGATCACGGATTTTGTTGAAGAAAAGGGACAGGTCCTCATCGATAATGAAGAAGATAACGGTAATAAATCAGGATCCGTCTTGATTTCTCTTCATACAAATGCCGAACTTATCATTAATGGTGAAACCGTCACTGCCCCTTTGGATGCAACATTGGTTGGACGCAGGGCTGAAGTGTGGACAGGTCCGTCTATCGCCAAATCTTCTCCCCCGCAGACCACAGCCTTGAAGATGGTTATTCATTAAAAAAGGTATTGAGTCCGATACATTTCGTTTCACGTGAAACGACTTGATACACCTTCACCCTTAGGAATTTATGCAATTCCCATAAGTACAGCCGCATAATTTTTCTCAGAAAATGAAGTTTGGCAGCATTAAACTAGATGCTCATAGCAATTACTCCGTTAGCGCACCTATATATAGAGTATAATGAAGAGGTATACGATAAATGTACGGTGCAATGCTTATATGTAAGCATATCGCAAAATGCGATTCCAAACGCCCCTGTATTCAAAACTAACGTAAAAGAGGTTAACGATGAGTAAGCAACAATTTAAAGATTATGGACTTGGCGAAGAAATCGTAAAAGCGCTGGATAGCCTGGGCTATGAAACTCCAACGGAGGTTCAAACCAAAGTTATTCCAGTCGCCCTTGAAAATAAAGATCTTGTGGTCAAATCCCAAACAGGCAGCGGGAAAACAGCCGCTTACGGCATTCCAGTCTGTGAGCTGGTAGATTGGAACGAAAATAAACCCCAGGCTTTGATTCTCACGCCAACCCGCGAGCTGGCTTTGCAAGTGAACGAAGACATTACCAATATCGGACGCTTTAAGCGTATTAAAGCAACCGCACTATACGGTCAGTCTCCTTTTCATGTTCAAAAAGCCGAGTTAAAACAAAGAACACATGTCGCTGTAGGCACACCTGGACGGGTACTGGACCATATCGAACGTGGCACCCTGCCGCTGGATCGGATCTCATACCTTGTCATTGACGAGGCCGATGAGATGCTGAACATGGGCTTCATCGAGACGGTGCAATCCATTATTCAAGCACTGCCTAGTGAGCGAGTGACGATGTTATTTTCCGCGACGTTCCCTGAAGATGTAGCCAAGCTGTCACGCAAATACATGAACAATCCGGTCGAGATTGAGATCAAGGCAAGTGGTCTTACCACAGCCACGATTGAACATGCCGTGATTCACGTGCCAGAGGTGAACAAAACGGCGCTGCTTCAGGACCTGTTTATTGTTGAAAACCCAGATAGCTGTATCGTGTTCTGTCGTACGCAGGAGAACGTGGATAAACTGTTCCGGGTCATGGCTGATCTCGATTATCCAGCGGATCGCATCCACGGAGGCATGGAACAAGATGAGCGCATCGAAGTGATGAATGCATTCAGAAGAGGACAATTCCGTTATCTGATTGCAACGGATGTAGCCGCGCGCGGGATTGATATCACGAATATTACCCATGTCATTAACTACGATATTCCTTTGGAAAAAGAGGGATACGTACACCGTACAGGCCGTACGGGTCGCGCAGGTAAAACAGGTAAAGCCTTTACTTTGGTTACCCCGAAGGATGGCAGACGCCTGGCCGAGATCGAATCGTATATCGGATTTGAGATCCCTGTCGTTAAAGCTCCTTCCGAGGAAGCTGTGGACCGTCGCCGGGAAGAGTTCGAGAAGCGATTGAAAATCGTGCCTGATCGCAAAAAGGACAAGCGTGAACAGTTGAACCAACAGATCATGAAGCTGAACTTCAACGGAGGCAAGAAAAAGAAACTTCGTGCGGTAGACTTCGTGGGCACCATCGCCAAGATTGAAGGCGTCACTGCAGACGACATCGGGATTATTACCATTCTGGATAATGTAACCGATGTGGAAATTCTGAACGGCAAAGGACCACTTGTGCTTGAGGTAATGCAGAATACAACGATCAAGAAAATGCAGCTCAAGGTTCGCAAAGGTCATAAATAGATTTTGAACCCGTTAAAATAGAGTGTTATTCAATAAGGGATAGTGGCTTATTTTATAAGTCGACTATCCTCTTTTTTATATATTGAAATGAGATAAAATTACTCGCTATCCCCGCTATATTCGGGATAAAGTTCCATTTGTTCATCAGGGTACACATTGTTCACTTGTACAAGATTCCATTTTAATTACACTAAATATGTAAACGCTTCACAAAGGACCGATATTAGGAGGTGTGTGTAATGGGCAACAGGAAAGCAGTCTGGTTTCTGGTCTTCGCGCTCACGCTAACCATGTTTGGCCTTCATCCCGAGCGGACCAGCGCGGCAAGCGTGACGATCACCAACGGTTCCGATTGGCTGGATACCGCAGGCAATCCCATTCAGGCCAATAGCGGAAACATTCTGAAAGTCGGCAGCACGTATTACTGGTATGGCGAGCATGCGGTCAGCGGCAAGTTTGACAGCGTTAATGTCTATACTTCAACCGATCTGAAGAACTGGACGTTCAGCAATGCCATCCTGACCAAGGATTCAGCCACCGAGCTGGCCTCCAGCAAAATCGAACGTCCCAAAGTCATCTACAACGCCGCCACAAAGCAGTATGTGCTATGGGCACATTACGAGAACGGTACAGATTACAATCTGGGACGGGTCGCGGTAGCAACGAGTAGCACACCAAACGGTAAATACACGTATGAGGGAAGTTTTCGGCCTTTGGATTACGAGTCACGAGACATGACTGTTTTTATAGATACAGACGGTACAGGTTATCTGATCACAGCATCCCGCAAGAATGGCGGGGCTAATGATACCATGGCTATTTTCAAAATGAACGCCAGCTATACCGGTGTGGAATCCTTTGTGGGTTGGCAATTCGAGAACGCCTATCGTGAAGCTCCTGCCGTTGTGAAAAAGGGCAATCGTTACTACCTCTTCACCTCCCAGGCTGCTGGCTGGTATCCAAACCAGGGCGCGTATGCAACCACATCGTCTATGACAGGCCCATGGTCCGCTCTTACACCTTATGGCAATCCATCGGCCTTCGGCTCCCAGATCCATGATATTGCCACCATTACAGGCAGCGGCACCACATCTTATATTTATATGGGCGACCGCTGGAATCCACTCAATCTTGGTGAACATAAACATATCTGGCTTCCTTTAACCTTAGATGATTCAAACGGAACCGCCTCACTGGAATGGTACAAAGAGTGGAATATCGATGCTGTAAAAGGCACGGTAACGCCACCTTCTCTTGTTAATCACGCCCAAGGCAAAACAGCTACCGCCATCTCCATAGCCTCCGGCTCATCTGCATCCAATGTTAATGACAGCAACTATCAGACTTCTTGGGCAGCATCGTCCAATACTTGGCCAGCCTGGTGGCAGGTCGATTTCGGCGCACCGAAGACCATCACGGAGATCGATATCTCCTGGTTTATGTATAAAGGCTCGGAGGGCTATTATAAGTACAAAATTGAGATCAGCAACGATGGCGTCAACTACTCCACGCTGGACCGAACCAGCAACACCACCTATGGGTTTACGACCGACGCTGTTCATTTTACCGCCCGTTATGTGCGTATTAATATGGTCAATGCTGTCCTGTGGAACAATCCGGGTAACTGGTACATCCCAACCCTGCATGAGGTCAAAATGTTAGGCCCAGCAACACCTGATGCGACAAATTACAGCCGTTTCAGCTCCTTCAATTATCCGGATCGGTACATCCGTCATTCCAACTTCACTGCACGGATCGACGCCAACGTCTCACCTGTACTGGATTCCCATTTCCGCGTTGTGCCCGGCTTGGGCAGCTCTACAGGCACCTCCCTGGAGTCCATCAACTTTCCTGGCTACTTCCTGAAGCGCAATGCCAGCAACAAAATCGTACTTGAAGCGTACACGGATACCGCCACCTACAAAGGAGATGCCACCTTCCTGAGCAGCCCCGGCTGGGCTGACAGCTCCAAAGTATCCCTCCAGTCGTACAGCCAGCCCGGATATTACATCCGGCATTACGACTATGTATTGCAGCTGGATGCCATCAATGCCTCCAGCAGCGCAACGGTGAAGGGTGACGCCACGTTTGGGCGAAGCGATTTTTAGTTTAGCACTCGGAGATGAGAATGAGCATCTACTTCTCGAAAAAGAGGCTGCTTCTTCAGAACTCACAACTGAAGATGTAGCCTCTTCTGTCTACTATTCGTCATTGTTATCGGCTGCAGCTGAATACATAAGCAGGCGGCAGGTTACGGTAGACCCTTGTCATGCTTACGTTTTCGAAAAATTGCTTGAGTAATCCTCGTTTAAGTAACGTGTACTGAAAAGTAATGAACTTGCCATCTTGTTTCAAATATTGCCTTGATTTAGCTAAAATGTCCAGTGAAACCTCCGTAGGCAGACTCGCAAAAGGCAGTCCGGATACAATGTAATCAACCTTGTTCAGTCCGTATTGTCGTATGTGCTGATCGACATGCACGGCAGAATTATGAATGATGTGTACATTCGGAAGATGACCGTACTTTTTGCGCAGCAACTGGCAGAAACGGGCGTTGTTTTCAATCAGGATCAGGAGCGTCCCTGACTGTATGTTCGCAAGCATCATTTCCGTAAACACCCCCGTGCCCGGCCCATATTCCACAATGCAGGATGCACGGTCAAATGCGATGTCTTTCACCATTTTCGCTGCTAAATATTTTGAGCTGGGGGCAATCGCCCCAATCCATCGTGGACCCTGGATGTACTGATTAAAAAAAGATAACCATTCCATGCTGTCCTACCCCCAATTTTGATTTCTGAGCTCAGTATAGAATCCACATTTGAAGAAGCAGTCGATGAAACGATGATGAAGAATAATGAAGATTGGCGACCTTGGCATGCTATATCATATTCCGATAGGACAAACCTTGCGAATGCTGCGGGTTAAATGCGTAGAAATATCCATAAACAAAAAAAGAGCCCACCGGATTACTCCTTTGGCCCTTAAACATAATAAAACTAAAGTATCTAAAATAACGATTAACGATTTGAAAATCTAAAGATCACCTTTTTACCATCATGGGTTTGGTCCAGCAGCTCCTTATAATTTCCCTGGGTATAGTTCGATACGGTTTTACGCCAAAAGTGTTGACCCACTTTATTTTTCTCTGAAGGATTCGTGAACAACTCCCATCGGCCCCGAAATCTCCGGAATACCTCTTTTGCAGCGTTCTCTGCAATCCCCATACCTCTGAATGGCTGCATCAGAAAGAATTCATGTACAAAGAAATCGGTGTCTGCCGAACAATGAGGCGCAGTAGCCACAAATACAAAACCTGCTGGTACGCCATCTACTCTAATCAAAAATGTATAGAGAACGTTCGGTTTTTCCCACCATATGTTCTGGACATCATATTGATCTTGCAACGTTTTGTAATCATCACCCATTTCAAAAATCCCGTGTTGATTCGGGGTGTGTTCTGCATCCAGCCCATAATGTCCGGATAAATCATGAAGGTATAAAGGATACATATTTTTGATGATATATGACTCGTTGTTATGCGCTATCTGCACGTCAATTTTCAAATGTAACTCCCCCCATGGCTAGTGTACTGTTTTGTTAGTAAACGTTCTGTAATCTCATTGTATTGGTCTTCTCCTGCACAATATAGGCAACAAATTATTTAATCCAAATCCTGCACAAAAAGCCACATTCGATTTCTCGAATGCAGCTCTAAGCCTTAAATCACTTTTTGGAATATACAATTTTCTTGATACTGTCGATGGACAAACAAAATTGCTCTATGAGTTGGTCAATGGACATGCCCGCAGCGAATAGCTGGCGGATTTCATCGTTCCTTTGCTTCAAAACCATCCGGCTGCCTGAATTCTCGCCCCACTTTTGATGGGCTTCCTTCGGTTTGGGGATATACACCAATCCACCAGGGATGTGGCGCTGGATCTCCTTTAGCAATGATTCCGGAAAGATGGTGTCTGCGTTAATATATTTCATATTTGCTCCGCTCCTTAAAAGTTAAAATCTTTAAGGCAGCAGAGTCAACCGATGAACACTTGTTATACGCATTATACGGGTGTGGCGGAAATGAATTTCAAGCTCTATACAAACAACCGCCGTTGTTCATCGCATGGACTCTGCATAGAGCGGATCGTGAAACTTCTTATGAATTGAATCATGGTAGCCCCCCATTCAGTAAATCCTATTATAAGCTGTTTTCATGGTACTCTTATATATATGTTCCATATGAGAACGCGATATCCTTTTACAACGTATTGTACTGATTCAAACTCCGTTCCAGCATCTCTCTCACTTGTTGTTGCAGCTCCAGCGGCTCAATCACCTTCACTTCAGGCCCATAGGAGAGCAGCTTCCGCGCTGTAAAAGGAAACTCCTCATGCGGAACCAGTCCTCGCCATTCATTACCTTCAACCGACTTGAACAGTACATCTGACCCTGCCAGTCTCGCCCCAAAATCCGTGAATTGCAGCACGACTTCTATGCTTTCTCTCTCTTCCTTGAAATTCAACCATTCTTGCAAACTAGGAACCGACTCGTCGATGGAATCCAGCATAACCAGCTCCTGCATGCGATCCACCCGATACAACAGCACCCGATCCTTCCTCCGGGCCGGCATATACCAATACCCGTGATCGTAATAGATGCCGATGGGGAAGACCTGTACTGTTTTATGTCCCTGCCGGGAATGATATATAAATTCAATCTCTCTTTTATCTACTGCTGCGCCTAATATCTCTGTTGTTAATGCCTCGGCCTGTACAGCATGATGTTGAAGGAACGTAATGTGCTGCCTCATCCGTGTAATCAGATCCTGTACATCCTGAGGCAAAGTTGAATAATATTCCTCGGCGAGATGCTCACGAATCGATCCATACGGAAAATCCGGGACGTTCTCCAAATATTCAATCATCATAAACAACCCCAAAGCCTCATGCTGTGTGAGTTGAAGAGGTGGCAAAATTCGATTAGGAAGTACTCGGTAACCCCCGTTCACTCCAACCTCCGTATACAAAGGAAAGCCCAGCTCCTGCAGATCATTCAGATCTCGCTGGATCGTACGGATCGACACCTGAAAACGCTCCGCCAATTCACGAGCCGTAAATTTCTTTCTCGAATCCATGAGTCGCATCAATGCGAGTTTTCGATTATTCATATTCACCCCACCTAACTACGTCAACATTTGTCATAGTTGGAGTGTATCATACATTTCAGAAGGGAGCGATTGATATGTCTAACAATAAAGTCGTGTTATATATTGCGATGAGTCTGGATGGGTACATTGCAAGACCGGATGGTTCGGTGGATTGGCTGTTCGATGTGGAAGGCGATGGTGGCGATAACGGGTATGGCGAGTTCTATTCAACGATTGGATCGGTGGTCATGGGACGTCTTACGTATGAAGAGGTGCTCAAGCTGTCAGAGGATTTCCCCTATGCGGATCGCCCGACGTATGTACTTTCCCGTTCCAAACAAGCCCCTGCACCACATGTACAATTTACGGACGAGGCTGTGGAGAACCTGATTCCCCGATTGAAGCAGGACTCCAGCGGTGACATTTGGATTGTTGGCGGAGGCCAGCTGGTGCAAGCCGTTCTGGAACAGCAACTGCTCGATGAGGTTGAGATTGCCATTATTCCTAAGGTTCTTGGCAAAGGAATCCCCCTGTTTCCAACAGGGACTGTACCAACTCATTTCAAAATGATTCATACGCAGACGCTGGGACAGATCATTTCGATTCGCTATCAGGTACAAGGGGAGTAACCGTAGTATAAACATCTCCTCCGATGTACAAGGCGCACTAAATTAAGAGCCAGGCCCCTCTAATTCAAGAGAGGTCTGGCTCTTCCGATTTCAAATGTAAATTAAAATTTTAAAATTCCCTTTAGATACTCCGCTAACGCATCAGCAGTCTTTCGATGAGATAACTCACCCGGATGACTTCTGGCGCCTACCGTCTCCTCGGTCGTATTGGGAAGCTGTATCACCGAGACTTTCGTATCTCCGGACTGTCTCGTATAAGCGTCAACAGCACGATAAATCGCTGGCATCATCGGGAATCCAAGCATGCCGTATGCCCATACAAGATGCGCTTCTGGATTGTTTTTTCGAAGTTGGGTCAAGAATCGGGTCACGGCATTCTCAAAAGCAGCCAGATCCTCTTCATGGTAAGTGCCGTCTTCGTTCAGGCGTTGCTTGTACACCTTTCCGGTAACGGGGTCCTGCCACGCCGAGGTTTGAAAGGCCCCTCCATCATTGCTTCCCAGATTAACGACCACTACATCCGGCTGCCAGGAGTTAAAATCATGCTTGTCCCCTGCGCCAAGTGCTGCGTTCTTATCTCCGGTCACCAATCCACAGACTTGCTCGTAATAATCAGGGATATTTGCATTCGGATTGTTATCCCAACTCGTCAGCACACCCCAGCCGCTCTGCGAGATGACGCGGTATTCTGCATTCAGCGCTTCTGCTGTCATAGCCGTATAATTATGTATGGCACTGAACCACATCGGAATCCAATCCTCTTCTGTCTTGGCTCCAATTGCACCTTCTCCGGATGTAATACTGTCGCCGATAAATTCAATCTTGTACGGTTTTTCCTCTACAGGTACGAAGACACCATCGGACTTCACCGCATGAATCTGCAAGGAACAGCCCGGATCTCCATTCATGGCCTGTACATCTTTGACGATGCGTACATTTTTCACCACATTCTCGTTCATTCCTCGGAATACACAGATCCAATACCTACCCGCCGTTAACATCTGTCTGCTCACCGGGACACCGTTAATCAGAATGCTGATCCAAGGTTCATACAGGTCATAATCGGACTCGATCTCCACCCACAACTCAGAAGCTTTTGCATTAAGTTCAACCGCACTTCCGGTCCAAAACAAAGTTAAGGGCGGCCGTTGTCCTGTCGTTCTGCCATGTACTTTGAGATTGCTAACATCAGACAACGCGTACGATTGTAATCTCTCATTAACTCCCACGATGTGTTCCTCCCGCATGATTATTGCCCCAAAGGGGCAGTCTCATCTAACTAGATTTTGAGAAAACGATCCACATGCTGCTGGTATTTCTCGTACCAGATTTTCCATTCTGCTTCACGAGATTCCAATGTACGACCATCCAGTAATGCCTCAATGACGTTCAGGCAGACATGCCACCCCGCTAAATCTTTAGGTGTATGGCTTGTGATGTGATGGATGGTTTCGAGCAGCAGCAGACGACACCCATTCGGCTCTGGATATAACTCAAACCGAACACGGTCTTCTGCCCAGGTATATTCGAGAATAGTGCCAGGGATAAGCTCGATAATGTTGAGTTCCTTAAAGGTACCATCCGGCATATTAAACTTGATGCTTCCACCTTCTCGCAGGTCCGTTACTTCGAGTTCGGAGAACCACTTTGCAAGCTTTTCGTTATCCGTCAAAAAGGACCATACATCCTCCGCAGCGTGCTTCCAATGACGTTCAAAACAAGCTATGGTGCCATTCGGTACTGACTTCAAATCTGCAATCATAATGGTACCTCCTCCATAAGGATTAATCGATGGCTTACCGCTCTGAATGTGGAATTAATCGATATTATGTAAAGCCTGGAGTGCTTCCTCTTTGTTTTTCAAAAAGAAAACATGCTTGCCATGGTTGCACTCATAGATGAAGTCTCTGAGACTTTTGCTGTTGTATCCGTCAAAATCTCCGACTATGGCAATTTTCACCTGGTAGTTCACGTATTTCTGCAAGATATCACCTGCAAGTTTGGTCTTCAGTTCGAAGAAATCTTCGGTGAGATTGGATTTATCAATCAAGATTTTATGTGCGTCATCCGTGTATTTCACAGAGGCCATCAGATCCAGAGCGTCTTGAGTATTGTTAATAACGATGTCATCACTTTCGATGATGGCAACCTTGGAGTTGCCCTGTTGATCAATAGTTATATTCAATTTATTTCTCCTTTCTCGAGCCTTTCTCTTTATAATATCTCGCAGTTTCCTAATGAATAGCAACGACTTTTTGAGTGTATTTATTTACTTATCCATTTGAACCATTTGGTCCGCACCGTCCCCATTGACCAGATTTGCTTTCGGAATGGATACGACAAATGCGGAGCCCTTATCCCCTTGTGGAGCCGATTCCACACTGATTCGTCCTTCCAGGGACTGAACGATATCACGTACATGGGACAGGCCAATTCCGGTTGCTGCAATGCCCACTTCATTGAATTTGGTTGTATAACCGGGTTCAAAGATTACATCTCGCTTCGCCTCGGGTACACCTTTTCCCGAATCAATGACTGCAAATTGCACATCGGCTCCCTCTTCCAATACTCGAATCCGAATCGTTCCGTCGTTTTCAATAGCTTCCACGGCATTGGCGATCAGATTATTCATGACAGTCAAGAGAGGAATATAGTAAGGCGAGTCACAGTCATACTGCTGCTCGATGCGAATCTCAATCTTTCTGTTCAGCATTTCGCTATACTTCCGGTTTCCTTTGATCGCAAAGTTTAATACCTCGGAAAGACTCATATTCACTGCTTTTTCGCTATCATACAATTTCAACAGACCTGCAAGGATACGTTGGGAGTCCTTTTTGACCTCATGAATCTGTTGAGCAATGCCGAGCGTCCGCTGGCTATATTGGTTCAATTCCTGCTCTCTCAGATCCCGATAAAGATCGTAGCTGTCTACAGCAATGCCTTCAATCGTATTCATGGCTTTTTGCAGATAAAAGGCTTCGCCATACAGACCCGAATTCACGCTCAGCATCTGCTCCATTCGCTTCTCCTGCTCTGCATGCAAGAGCCGCATCTGCCTCACCGCAAAACTGTTGTAGAGCCCAATCACAAAGTAACTTCGCAGACCGCCCACCACAAGCAGATACAACCATTCCTTCATATAAAAGATATTGGTCCCACTTAACATTCCGCGAAGAAGCAGCTCAACAAAATTAGATGAGAAATCGATACATGTGATCAGCCCGCCGAGCAGAAGAGGCTGCATCTCATGAAATCGATGCCTGAACTTGCTCAGCCCATAGGCAAAGACCACGTAATACACGCCTGCCCCCAGATTGTCCCGCATACTTTCCAGAATGGACACGGTCTGTACATGATTAATGAGATCTGCCGACTGAAACAGCAAATTCGCGATGCCTGTCAAGATTCCTGTCTTCACATAAGACAGGTGCGGCATAATCATCAGCAGAAATAAAAGGATGCTGACCCCCAACCCGATTCGGAAATAATCTTCCCGGAATGGATTAATCTTGAATTGCGCACCTACCGCTGTGGCAAAGGCAATGGCCGTCATCTGCACATTCTCATTTTTGACCCAATTGCGCATCGATCTCTTCACCCACTATAGCAACGTTTAGCGCCAATACCGAAACCTGCGCTTCTAATGTTAAATATACTAACATATGTAAGAAGCATTAGAAAATAATAAAAATTAGGGAATCGACGTGCAAGCAAAACAAAAAGGCCGGAAGTCTTCACTTCTGCGGCCATTTCCTTATATCTCATCCGGAATATCAAATGACACCATTGTTCCCTCACCGGGCTCACTTACAATAGATAACCCCTGACCATACCGTTGCAGCAATCTGCGGTTCGTATTCACAATGCCTATTCCGCCTTTTCCACCTGGCGTAGCATGTAGCAGCTCTGCAACCTTCTCCGGTTCGATGCCTTTGCCATTATCTTTCACCTCAATACGGGTATAACCCTCATGGCGAGAGATCGACAGGCATACCGTCCCGCCCACATTTCGGCTTAATAGCCCATGTCTTACGGCATTTTCAATCAAAGGCTGAATCGATAGCGGCGGGAGAAGCAACGAAAGATCCGGCTCTACGTTCAATACCACCGACAAGCGATCTTCAAATCGCGTTTTCTCAATAAAAAGATAGGCTTCCACGAGTTCCAGCTCGTGTGATAATTTCACCAGTTCCCCTGTATTGAGATAGTTGAAGCTGATCCGTAAATAGGATGAAAAGGCTTCACCGAGCTTCCGCATATGCTCTGTATCAATATCACTTAAGACCATAAGCGAATTCAGCGTATTGAACAGGAAGTGGGGCTGAATCTGAGCCTGCAAATAGGCGGCCTCCATGCGCAGGCGCTCTTGGATGGACTGATTTAACATGGTCAATGCACGTATCCGATATTTCAGCTCCAACGCATCTACAGGCTTCGTGACATAATCATTTGCCCCCGATGCAAAACCGGTATATATATCCGGTGGCTGGCTTCGTGCAGTCAACAATAACACCGGAAGCTCTGACATGGAGAATTGTTCCCGCACCTTCTGGGTTAATTCATAGCCGGACATATTGGGCATCATCACATCCGTAATGAGCAGATCCCACTGGCGTGTGCCCAGCAGTTCCATCGCTTCCTGGCCTGAACGGGCCGTAGTTATGGTGTAGGGTTCATTTGAAAGAATGCTGACCAGCACATCCAGATTCACCGGATCATCATCTACAGCCAGAATGTTTGCTTTCCCCTCTTTTAACAACGGAGCCATCTCCGCTGTCGCCGAAGATTCTACGTCGCCCATACCGGGGCGACGTAGCAGAAATCCACCAGGAGCATCTTCCATTATCTCCATCGCCTGTTCCCAGATCAGGGGGAGCTGCGACTGAGCCTGACGGGTTTCATGCGCCAGCGGCAGATCGAAGCTGAATACCGAGCCCTTTCCGATTTCCGAGTGAACCGTTAGTGCCCCGCCGTGCAGTTCTACGAGCTGTTTGCAGATATTCAGTCCAAGCCCGATGCCTTGTCCATCACTTATTCCATACGACCCTTGTTCATATGGAAGGAATATCCTCATCCTAGTATCCTCATCCATGCCAATGCCCGTATCCGTCACATGGATCAGGGCATGTCCTTCACGAATTTCGGCGCTTACGGAGATCGTCCCTTCCTCCGTATGTTTGAGCGCGTTATGCAGCAGATTATACAAAATCTGCACAAGTCTTTCTTCATCAGCCAGGACCAGAGGGAATGATTCTGGAATTTCCATATGAAGGCGGACCGGTTTCCGTTCTGCCATGAATTGCAGCATAGCGATAATACCAGGTACCACTGACTGTATTGAAAGGGGGACCTGACGCAGCACAATTCGATGCTCCTTCAGCCGGACTACATCCAGCAGGTCCCCAAGCAGATGGGACATTCGTCGACCGATCGTGATGAGCAGTTCCATATCCTCCTGGCTCCGTTCATCCAACCTGCTCTTCTCTCGGGTGACCACGTTGTGAGCGATGTTAATGATTCCGTGCAGCGGAGTCCGCAGTTCATGGGATGTATTAGCCAGGAATTGATCTTTAATTTTGTCACTCTTCTGCAATTCTGTATTCAGTCTCATATTCTCTCGGACATTCCTGAAGTACTTCTTGAACCAGTAGGCTGAGAAGCCGGTAATCGCAAAAATGATATCGATTGGATAGTACACTGTCGTCACATCTCTGACAGTCTCGGCCACACTCCATAACAGGTTGGATGTAATGCCTCCTGCGGTAAGCAGCAGAAACACAATGTCCCGATCCCCCTGTTTCCTGAAGATCATTGTTCCGACGATGTATAGATACCAGATTAATGATAGAAGAAAGAATACGTTAATGACGTTGTAATGGATCATGGCAAAGGTAATATGAATGGGCACCACCACAATCACGGCCGTATAGATCAAGGTCATGACAACATGCCACTGTAGCCATGCCTTTCGTACATGAACCATCGTTAATCTCTGGAATAACAGAAGGATACATATATTTTGCAACAACAATGAGATTAATCGAATTTTAATGCCCCAGGTATAATTAATCGGAAGCCATAACATCAAAATATTATCATGACCCATCATAACTGCGGCGCCCACAGATAAAGTTAATATGGCCGCAACCAGCAAGCCGCGTTCCTGCGGATTAAATGCATAGAGAATACAGGCATATATACCGTGAAGGAGCAAAATCAGAAAGGTAACCATCTGAAACCCAATGGAGTACCACCGCGAAAAATCAATGGCTGCCTGTGAGCCGAAGCGAACAGGCTTACTAATTCCGCCCATATACGGGCTGTCGTAATTGGCTACGCGGATCAATAATTCAATAGATGTTGTTCCTTCGTGATCGTAAGTCGCTGTATATGAAGTACTTCTGGGTATATACGTACTGCTATCCGCGGATACCTCACCCATACCCCCGTCGTTGTATCCATTCATCTCAATCTCGGATGAATTTCGGATTCCCTTAAACCAGAAGGTGACAGGCGTCTGAAGCGGATCTGTCAAAATGCGCAAGCGATATGTTCCGTAACCGTACGAACTCTCTTGTTCCTGATTCTGTGCAGTCCCCCAGTCTCCTGGGACCTGGACACTCTTCGCACCGCCATTCCTCTTCGCAATATCTTGTTGGGTCAGCAACTCATCCGCGTAAAGTTCCCATTCCCCATTCAAGTACATGACCGGGGACTGATCCAGATCCACGCCCCTTAAGTCAAGCACTCCATTAACGACGCGATGCTCATCAATCGTATGGAAAAACGCCGACCATGCCGAGCGCATGCCAATCAATACGCCAACAATGATTAGCATGATGATCATATATCTGTAACGGTCCATACGTTTCGTTTGAAGTAATTTCATCAATTATATTTTCATGACTTTGGTTAAACCGAGCTTCCAGTCCTGATACCATTCGGTAATGTTCTCACTGATCGGTATCTCCAAATCTTGTTCCATTCTGGTGGTTAAGAGACGATACTGCTCCTCCACACCGAGATCGTTGTGCATTTCATCGTATAACTTCATTAGAATAAAATAACTTTCTTCTTCATCCGGAAGCATATGCTGGATACGTTGTGTACTCTCGATCACTTTTTCCGCCAGCCCATGCTGCTGGTAATACAGACTTAGTTGTCTCATATGGTACAACCACAGATAGCGTAATCTTTCCCGCTCAGGTTCAGCCCACATGTATTCATAATTGCCAAGATAGGTACCCTTATATAGATAAAGCGCTTGCTCATACGCATGAACGGTACTTGCGTCTACCACTTTCCATTGCCTGATTTCCCGTTCCCACTGCTCACTATCCAACTGAGCTTCACCCAATTCGAGTCTATATCCCGCTTCCAAGTGTCCACTCTGAATGGTGACCATATCCATATTGCATGCTTTCAGGGTTTGACGGACATGATACATTGCGGTATAGAGTTGATGCACCGTCTTGTCCTCTTCTAATTCAGGCCACAGCATCTCAAGCAACACACTGCGATGAATTGTGTGATTCCGGTGATGAAGTAAATATGCAAACAGCTCCTGCGCCTTGCTTGTGCGCCATTTGGCAACCTGGATATCCTTGCCTGGAAGCTTAAACTGAATCTGATTAAAACAGCAAATTAAAGGTACGTCCGTATCCTTTGACCGCAGCTTGCGTTTTACGCTCAGTTTCTCCCGGACTCGGCTCACCGTCTGCATCAATCGATCTTTTTGGATGGGCTTCATCACATAGTCCAAAGCCTGTAACTCGAAGGCATGCACCGCATATTGGTCGTAACTGGTCACAAATATAATTTCGGTGCCCGGTGTTGCTGCCTGAATCTGTCTTCCCAGATCCATACCATCCATCTCTGGCATATGAATATCCAGAAATACAACATCAGGGCGGTTCTCCACAATACCTGCCATGGCCTCTGTAGAGTTCATATATGTAGCGATAATTTCGATGCCACTTACTTCTTTTTCTAGTAATTTTTGAAGGCCTATCAACGCTAGACGTTCGTCGTCAACCAATATCACTTTCACAGGAGCTTCCTCCTCGACCCTAGAGTCTTGAGATTTATTTCCACTATTATACCATGTAAGTTTAAGTGTTTTGGGTTGAGATTACCTTATTTTAATTTCCCACAATTTAATTGTATAATACCTATATAGAGACGGGTCAACCGACCTGATCCAGAAGAAGGGAAGATTCCACATGGCAGATGCTAATCAAAGCTTTGGACAAGCCCTTGTCAAATCATTGGTGGGAGAACGCGGTCATATCCGCATCGCTCTTGCACTACCCGATATCGATGTCACACTTGCTGCTCGTACGCACGAGGCTATGCCTTATACGATCTATCAGTTGGTGAAGCATATGCATTATTGGCAGCAATTCATGCTCGAACACTTGGAAGGGCGCAAGCCCCAGCCCCCTTCTAACGTGAGTGAGAGCTGGCCTGAAGAGAAAGGTCCTCAGGATGAAGCCACGTGGAAGGCAGATATTCAGGCATTCTTGGATGGGGTTGATCAAGCCGTAGCCATTGCAGAAACAGCACAATTAGATGATCCACTGCTCTATTTCCCTGGGGAAACCAAAGCAGGGCTGCTGCGCAATATCGCCTCCCATAACTCGTACCATCTGGGCGAAATTGTTCTGCTTCGTCGTTTCTACGGCGCATGGCCACCACCAGGTGGCGGATATCCGGCGTAAACCATATTTACAACAGATCTATTAAACGAATATACAGACACATCTAAGCTGTGAAAGGACGATTGTTCCTTTTACAGCTTCTTGTGGTTATAGGCAAGTAACATCCATTGAAATGCAGATTATAACGCTCATATCCTGCACCAGGCTCATATATTACTTCAAAGTACGTATATGACTTTGAGGTGCGTACTTCTCATCCTTCTTTTTCTGACCCACAATATGAACAGAAGAAGAGAGGAGCATGTCCATTGAAAACCGAACAATTGGTTAACCGTTACACCGCGCTTGTCATCGGTGCTGGAGGTGTCATTGGAAGAAACCTCATCGATTATCTGATGACACTTCCGCAATGGGATATCATTGGTGTATCTCGCCGCGGAGGAGAAGATGTCCCCAGGTTGCGTTATATATCAGCTGATTTACTGAACGAAGCAGACACACAAGACAAACTGAGTCATTTAACGACCGTTACGCATATTTTCTACGCCGCGTATCAGGATCGACCAACCTGGGCCGAATTGGTACAGCCCAACTTGGCTCTGCTCGTCAATGTAGTGAATACCATCGAACCGATCGCTCCAAATCTCCAACATATTAGCCTAATGCAAGGTTATAAAGTGTACGGTGCACATCTGGGTCCATTCAAAACACCTGCCAAAGAAACAGATGCACATCATATGCCCCCTGAATTCAATGTCGACCAGCAGCAATTTCTCGAGGAACGGCAACCCGGAAGTAGCTGGACCTGGTCAGCCCTGCGCCCGTCCGTTGTATGTGGATTTGCTCTGGGTAATCCAATGAACCTTGCCATGGTTATTGGCGTCTATGCGTCTATCTCCAAGGAGCTTGGCTTGCCACTTCGATTCCCTGGGAAACCAGGAGCGTATCATTCGCTTCTTGAAATGACTGATGCCACATTGCTGGCTCATGCAACTGTATGGGCAGCAACCGAACCTCGCTGTGCCAATCAGGCGTTTAATATCACCAACGGCGATCTGTTTCGCTGGAATGAACTATGGCCCAGAATCGCTGCATTTTTCGAATTGGAAACGGCACCACCCCTGACTCTCTCGCTTGCAACCGTTATGGCAGATAAAGAAGATCTTTGGAAATCCATGATTGATAAATATGATTTGGTAAACACCCCTTATGATGATGTCTCTTGCTGGGTATTTGGTGACTTTGTCTTCTCGTGGGATTATGACTTCTTCGCAGATGGTTCCAAAGCTCGCCGCTTCGGATTTCATGATTTCATTGACACTGAGGCTATGTTTATGGATATTTTCAGAAATCTACGTGAGCGCAAGATCCTTCCGTAAAGTAAATAAAATGCATAATAAGCCGATTCGTGAATTCCAGAATCGGCTTATATAAGTTCCTCAACGGTCCGTAGTAGTTGGCGGCTTAAACAGAATTTTTCCTCGATCACCATAAACATTTTCCACGTGTATATCTCCCCACCTACACATCAGATGAAGAATCTCTTTAAGACTCCACCCATACTCTGTTAATTCATACTCCACTTTAGGCGGGACCTGGTGATGTGAAATACGGACAATGACCCCCGCCTCCGTTAGTTCACCAAGTTGCTGAGTCAACACTTTCTGGGTGATTGCAGGGATCAGCTTCATCAGCTCACCATTACGTTTCTTGCCAAAGGTAAGATGGAATAGAATAACGGGCTTCCACTTTCCTCCGATCACTTCAAGAAAAGCTTCAACTGCGGTGTTATATACTTTGAGCGGTTCCTCCATATCACCTTCTGTCTCCCTTCCAGGCTATTGCTCAATCTTCCCGATTCATCTTCTCAAAAATGTTTACTAATTGGGCCCGATCCTCTTCGGTCAGTTTCTGGAATAAATTCTTGCGCAGCTTCTGCCCCTCCAAGATTGCTCTTTCAAGCACTTCGGTTCCTTTGTCGGTAATGTTCAAGTATATAATGCGGCGGTCAGCTTCATCTACAATCCTGACAGCTAATTCCTTGGCTACCAGCTTGTCAGCTAAATAGCTGAGTGTAGGCGGAGTCAGACCCAATAGTTTGGCAATATCCGAAGGTCGGCTTTTTCCATTTTGATTGAGATGACTGAGTACGAGCACATGAGAGACGCCGAGGTCCTCATTAAACGATTTGTTCCACTGTATAATCAATTTATTGGTGAAATTGTCCATGTTGTGTATAAGCTCAAAAATGTTCTGTTCTTCCATGTGATCCTCCTTGCAAAAATAAAACAACAGCCCTCATTCAACTTAAGGGCTGTCATCATTTTACACGCTATTGGGCTGAGTATCCACCATCGATAACCAGCTCAGATCCTGTAATGTACGAAGAATCATCCGAAGCCAGGAACAATGCAGCGTTGGCAATATCGATAGCCTGCCCCAGACGTTGTAAAGGCGTTGCCTGAACGAGTCGGTCTAGCAATTCCTTCGACGTGTTCAAGGCTTGAGTCATTGGTGTTTCAATAATCCCCGGGAAGAGAGCATTCACCCGAACACCTTGACGGCCAAAGGTTGTCGCCGCCGCTTTGGATAACGCGCGTACAGCGCCTTTGGATGCTGAGTAGTGGTTGAAGCCTTGTCCAATCAATGCGGTGTATGAAGAGATATTGACGATGGAACCTTTCTTTTGTGCTGCCATATACGGAGCCACATGTTTCATGCCAGCAAATGGGCCAAAGCCATTAATGGAGAGCATTTTTTGCCAATCCTGTGCATTAATCTCCTCAAATGGCTTCTCTGAAGAAATGCCTGCATTGTTGACCAGAATATCAATTTTACCAAAACGTTCGTTAACTACTTTCGCTAATATCTCCCAATCTTCATCCGAGGAAACATTCAACTTCATTCCGTACACATTCTCTTTTTGGCTTGCTTTCTCCAGTGCTTTCTCATTAATGTCTGCAGCAATAACGATGGCGCCTTCCTTTGCAAAGAGATCGACCATGCCTTCACCAATTCCTGAAGCTCCACCAGTAATAATAGCTACTTTATTATCTAATCTTCCCATAATGAAAACGCTCCTAACGTATTTTATTTGTACAACGCTGCTTTAATGGCTAGGCGTATGGTGTGATTTCATAAACTGTTCAAAATCGGGAACGGTTGGGTTGGCAATATAATGGCCGCCCTCAACCTGGATGGTCTGTCCCGTAATGAATTTGGACTCATCTGAGGCCAGAAATACGACGGTGTATCCAATATCATCGGGTTCCCCGTGATAAGGCAGTGCGTTATATTTTGCGAACATATCCAATACATCCGGAGGCATATTATTCTGTGCTGCCGGGGTCAAGATCAATCCGGGTGCGACAGCATTGCAACGAATGTTATGCTTGCCATATTGGGTGGCAATATACTTTGTCAGATTCACGACTCCTGCTTTTGAGGCACCGTAAGCAACCCGCACCAAATCTCCTGTAAAACCAGCCATGGAGGCTGTATTAATGATGGAACCTTCACCCGCTTCAATCATATGAGGGATGGCGAATCTACAGCCGAGCAGCACGCTTTTCAGATTCACGTTCATCAGCCGATCCCACTCGTCCAGATCTACGTTAACCACGTCCAAATCCTTCTTCAGGTTGGTCAGGCCAACGTTGTTGAACAGACTCGTGAGCTTACCATATTGCTGCACCGTAAACTCCACAGCTTCCTTAATCGAAAATTCGTCTCCGGCATCAACAAAAACGGCCACTGCCTCTCCGCCTTGAGCCTGAATATCCGCTGCCGCTTCTTTAGCACCATTGACATTGAAATCAGCAATAACGACTTTTGCTCCTTCTCTCGCCATCAATTGGGCTGCGGACAATCCTATTCCAGAAGCGCCTCCAGTTACAAGGGCTACTTTGTCTTTCATTCTCAACATGGTTCTCAAGCTCCTTTCATAAAGAAACCGAAAATAAATAACAGCTCTATTATTTAGATGACTAAATATTAGATGTCTAAATAATAGCAGAGGAATGGTCGTTCTGCAATGCATACGGCCCTGTATCCTTATTTTGGATATCTTCAGCGAAACAAGTTAAGTGTATATAAATACAGCCCTCATAGATTTGAGGGCTGTATTGCATCATGTTTTTTAATCAATGTATTGATCCATGTTTTCTTAAAATTTTGATAATGTCACTTTTCATTCTCCATCCCAGATTCAGGATAAGGCTTGCCCACCGTATCATCTGGTGTCTGAACGTACCATTGAGCATATGTTCCGTTACCACAATCGGATTCGGATTTCTCTGGCTTACAAGTAAACTGGTACGCAGATATATCCTTTCCGCGTAAGGTTACAGTTACGGCAAGCTCCGGGTCACCCCAGCTTGGATATTTCCTACGGTACTGTGCATCAATAATTTCACTTTGAAAAGAAGGGCTGGTCATAAATGCTGCGGTTTGAGTGAAAAGTCGATGAATCTCTTCTTCATCCGGTTCTGTTTTGACCGTATATACGACTTCGACCCGAGGTGTGGAATAACGAATCTCCGTCTTTTGAATAACAGGAAAATCTTGCTCGATATCCTGCCGAAAAGATTTGACTTCTTCTGAAGAGACGTTGGTGTAAGAAGTACATGCCGTCAAGAAAAGAATCAGAGCCAGAATATTCACTACGTGCAATATTCCTGAACAATGTTTGATGCCAGACATACAATCACCGGCTTTGTTTAGAATATATAAATCGTATGCAGATAAACGTCCCTCAGCACTCCTACTAAATTAATTCAACAATTCAACACAGTCATACACCCACCCAGCACTTAACCAATTGCCTAAATCGCTGGAGCCGCTGATTGGAGTAATGGTTATCGAGTTGGACCCATTAACGAAATAGGATGCCGGGATATTCCAGGAAAAGGTTGAATTGTTGCCCCGATAGGTCCCAATCGTAAAGCTCCGCGAATTCGGTTGGGATGAGGCTGCCGGACTCGTTAACGTTTGACCGTTAATCGTTACGCTGGGTCTTCCATTGTTATATGCTGCCGTTATACCGATGTTAAGAACATGCGAAGATGCCGCTTGGGAAGAGTTCAGGCTAAAGGTAACGGTTGTCGGTGAGTTTTGCCCACGGAATTGAATCGCTGGAAACTTGTTGGTTGCACTGCCAGTGGCATAACTGACGGGGCCCCAACTTGGATTACGGCTATCGGAAGGATGACGGATCGGAATCGTCTGGCCATTCAGGAACTCCGATGGCGTACCATCCCAATTCCCAATGCGCCAGATGCTGGATGCTTTACTTGGGTCATTGTTGATCGTACGCGTATTCAGCGTTGTCGTTGATCCTCCAGTGACGTTCACACTTTCCGTATAGACCGCCAGTTCCCCCTTATACACCGTCATGGTGTATGTACCCGGAATCATGCTGTATTTGGCAGCTGCCCCGCTTGAAGAGGCATTCACCCAATATTGGGCGTTGCTGTTGGCAAAACCAACCGTATACGCATAACCCGTATCCATGCCAGAAAGTCCATTAAGCACGACATTACCTCGGCTGGACACCCAACCTGTCAGGTTCAGACCCGACATCCAGCTAAAATCAGGTACGCTTGGCGTTGCACCGGTGGTGAAAATCAAGGCATACGGCCCATGCAGGCCCATACGCCAATTTTCGGTCTGGGCATGTCCTGAATTCATGTAATTGTAGACCTCCGTATCTCCACCACTCTGGAACTGAATATCACGGAAGAACGGACCTCCCGAACTTTTCTCTCGATTGCCATAGGCCATAAACACGCCCACGCCACTGCCCGTAACGCCTCGAATGGTCAGATCCTTAGCCTGATCATTGCCATAATACTTCGAGGTGCTCTGTCCGTTGGCGTAACCAAAAACATCTTGGCTCTCAATCGCGCCGGTGTTATTCCGATTATTCGAGTTGGCCGGAACCCCTGTCAATACGCTGCCGTTGCCCCGGAAAATATAGCGCAATTCACCCACAGATGGTTCCGCTGTGACGTACGTTGCCATATAGATAATGTTCTCACCGCCACGTGATGAATAATAGTGGGTAAGCGTGCTGGTTGAGACGGTGATCAATACGGTTGATCCCGAAGGAGATGTGTTCCAGGTTACATTGGCTGAGCCCAAACCAGAGCCGATATGGGACCCCTTGCTGGAGCCGTTCAGCTCCGTTCCGTTCATTTTGGCAGATATGATATCGCCATTGGTTTTATTCACCGTGTATACCAGTCCTGCTCCCGTGTTCACTTCAATCCTCGACCCGTTATCCGTAACATAGATGGTGGCTGCGTGTCCGGTGGATGTTGGATATAATACCGCTGCTGTCATCATCACCAGGAATAGAAACGAACTGATTCCCTTTTTCATTAGACGTTTGCTCACGAGCGAATTCCTCCCTGGAATCGTTTTTTAACGTTTTCGTAATGAGCCAAAATCAGATTTAAATATCGTATATGTGATAGCTGAACTATAAGTAAAGCGCTTACATTATAATGTATGACAAACGAGCCTGTGTCTCATCTCGGTAATTCTGCTGCATGCGCATATCCACGGGGTCACTTTCTTCCATATCATTCGCTTATACTACCGCCTCCTATATAGGAATAATCTGCATCTAACTTACTGGTAATATCATTAGAATAATACCATTATATTACATAATGTTGCAATGAAAAATAGCTATCTACCTATCAGCAGATTCCTCCCAAATTCGAGTACTCCATCACGGAGTACGGTCAATAAATGACCCCTTTATTAAAGGCCATGAATGACTGGGGCGAGGGTCACATCGATCATTTGGACGAGCTTTATGGGGAAGATTCGACGACAGAGCTCCTGAACGCAGCCAAACAAAACAGACGATGATCTGGCCCTCAACATGACTTGCTTCTTTTACCACACTGAATGAGAGGTTTTCCAACTGAAAAAGCTGCACCCTTTGTTACGGATGCAGCTCTTCAATATTTTATATAACAGGAAGCTATAACCTTCTTTTACACTGAACCCTCAAGGTTTGCAGGTTGATTTTCCTCATTCACCAGGCCTTGAATAAAGGTCTCCACATTGGGTGCGAGCCAAGTGATTTTATGGCCTTCTGCTTTATTCACATGAACCACCTCGGGCTCACCGGCATTGCCGGATTCACGATAATCCAGCATCACGACCTCTGAATCGGAAGGGCACTCACACAGAATGACACCAATTTCGGGGTAACCCCCCTGCTCAATAATCACTCGACTGCCCGCTGCTCCACACAATGAACGGGCCTTGTCCCGTCCAACACCCAGAATATTCCTAATTTCAACAAGAATCTTCTCATCACTCTCCGCCTGACTAACCGGAAAATAGCGATAGTGGGGCACACCACCATTATGTAGTTTCATCATGTTTATATAGAATGCCGGCAGCTTGAACACCAGCTGCTCTTCCACTGCTTCAATTTGCTCATCGGTAGGCGGGGATAATACATATTGATCGACGTTTGCTCGACTGTCATTCCAAAAGCTCGTCGATTCTGGATGGATACCAGGTGCAGCTTCGATGGTGATTCCAGTAACAGAGTGGACTGTATCCACGGGCTCCTCTACCACTTCCTCTGTGAGCTCGCCTGCTGTTTTATTCCGAATCCATTCCAGGAACTCCTGTGTATCCTCATCTCCCGGCTCTAATCGGTCCGCTGCTTCGAAAGCTTCACGCGCGTTCTCATATTGCTCCAAATAATAATATGCCAGACCAATGCGGTAATGCCAAAGCGGGTCATTCTGTCCCTCTGCTTCAACCGACAGGAATTGCTCCACAGCCTCCTGGTAACGCTCCAAATTATTCAACGCTCTACCCAGATGGTTGACCAGAATATAATCCCGCTCCTCTTCCGGAACCTCTGTAATCGCATCCACAATCTCTTCATATTCATCCTGTTCATGCCAATCCTCTAGCCGTTCCAAGAGTTCATCATTCATTGATCTTGCCTCCCTCTCTTATTCGTTGTAGAAATTATATCATTTTGTGTGTCTTGATTTAAGTCAATGCCCCTCAGGCCGCTCCTGATTAAAATAAACATCAACCCTATTGCACAGGAGGCAATCTACTTATGTCTACATCCATACAAGAACATTGTTACGAGCGAAAAGCTGCTGTATCTACAGGAATTACGCTCATTATTATGGCCCTGGCTGCATTTTTTTCCTATAGTTATATCCACGGAAAACTGGTTGTACCCGGCGATGCCAGCACTACATTCAACCAAATTACTGCATCATATGGCCTGTTCAAGGCCGAGATTTTGGGATGGGTCATTATCCTGATTAGCGATGTTGTCGTTTCGTGGGGGCTGTATATTTTCCTGAAGCCTATTCATAAATACCTGTCCCTGCTCGGAGCTTGCCTTCGTCTCACCTATTCATCGCTATTGGGCATCGCCATTCTGAACCTGCTCAACGTCATGCTGCTCACGGGAAATTCTGATCAAGCCTTGCTTCCAATAGAGCAGACACAAGCACTGATGTTGCTCTGTCTGGAAGCATTTGAACGGATCTGGTCGGTGGGCCTTATCGTTTTTGGTGCACATCTGTTGATCGTGGGCTATGTTGCTTTAAAATCAAACCGTATTCCCAAAACAATCAGTATTTTGGTACTGCTCGCTGCTGTAGGCTATATTGTCATTCACCTATGCAAAACGTTTCTTTCCCCATATGATGCCCTGATTACAGTGCTTCAATTGGTATTTGCTATACCCATGGTTGCAGGAGAACTGGGGTTGGGCATCTGGATGCTGATTAAAGGCGGAACGCAATCCCAAAGAGCATGATGACCTGTTTATCCACGAAACACATTTTCATCTATCATCACGGCTATGAACTCGCTTCTTAATTCTGCTTAATGACTCTGGGGTGATTCCCAGATAACTGGCTAATTGATGTTGGGGTACACGATCGACAAGATGGGGTCGTTTTCGCAATAACGCTTGATATCGCTCTTCTGGTGAAGACGCAATAAATGATGTCCATTCATCCTGAACCTGGCCCAGGTTTTCCTCTACCATCTTGCGTATCATCGTTTCCAGTGGGGGATATTGCAGAATAATGTCGTTCTCAGCTTGAAAATCACCAACAACCAATACACAGTCCTCCAGGCAGGTTAAGGTATAGGCCGATGGTTGATTGTGCTGATGACGATTGAAAATGGAGACTGCTTGTTCCTCAGTATAGAAATTGGAGGTCACTTCTTTGCCCGCTTGATCTATCGCGTACTGCCGCACACATCCCTTAAGCACAAAATAACATTTGGCGGGAACCTCCCCTTGTCTAAGGAGCACGGTTCCCTTTTTATAATCCTTCACGAGGATATCTTCAACAATAGCCTGCTGTTCCTGCTCGTTAAGAGATGTGAATTGACTCATATATTTGAACAATATGCTTTTCATTTATACTCCTTTCATCTGGCACGGTTCAACGTGTTTTGACACAGTCTCTTTCTATCCAGGCTAACCCTTGCAACGACGAACTTCATTTACTCTCAAAATATCTCTTTTTGCACACCTTGGCAAGATTGGTCCACTCAGCTAAAAAAGAAATAAGAGCGCCACCGGAAAGGTAAGCGCCCCAATATTCTTCCATCAATGTTCATCTTGTAAGTATGCTTATTTAATCCTGCCTGAGATATGTAACCCCCCAAGAAATAAGCATATTAGAGTCCTCTCTTTGTTTCAAGGCGGGGGCTATCTTTACGCTCGCGTTTGACTATGGTGCCGCAATCGGAGTTTTAAGAGGTTCTGACACCTAAAATTGGCCTAAAACAACGGGACAGAACTAACCTTTGTCGATTACTATAGGGTTTTGGCAGCTCGCTTGAGAGCGTACCGTTTTTATGGGTTAGCTTGACTCCGTCCCTTTTTTGCCATTTCCACGTCCTGCGGGTTGGTCGCAAATGACAATACATAAGCGTAGGCCATTTGAAGGGCAATTTTGATAGGACGGGTCGATTTGCGGGTCTTGGTTAAGAGCTGCCCTCCCTGTAGACTGGTCATAATTGCACAAGCCAGTTCAGCTGGGTCAGTCTCGGCC
Organism: Paenibacillus sp. E222; assembly: GCF_013401555.1. NCBI lineage: Bacteria > Bacillati > Bacillota > Bacilli > Caryophanales > Paenibacillaceae > Paenibacillus > Paenibacillus sp. E222. The sequence goes on along the minus strand of NZ_CP058552.1, from coordinate 1,346,447 downwards.
CGAAGATCACCCCGCTCTTTCATCTTGCTAAATCCATCAATAAAGTACTGCTCCCATTCGTCAAAAGAATGCACCAGGGCCACCCTGGCTGCCTCGTCCTGGTCGGCTAGTTCGCTAGCCAGTGAACCGAGCGGGCATCCTCCCCCGCACTCGCGGCTTTCCTGTGATTCTATAATCATATTAATCCATTTTTCCAAGTTTTCCCATCTGTCCAGATGTTCCAGGAGAGGCCGTTGCACACCCAGCACATTGACGGTTTGCCGCTCAATAACCGCAAGGATCAAATCTTCCTTATTAGCAAAATAGTGATATATCTGGCTTTTACTGGCGGAAGCTGCGACCCGCATATCGTCCAGACTGGTACCCCGGACGCCCTTTTCGTAAACAAGTTGGGCTGCCTGAGTCAGAATACGCTCTCTACTGTTCTGCCCGCGTGAAGTTAAAGACCCGTTGTTTGGCATAAGCTTTCTCCTCTCTTTCTTTTTCATTCTTTTTGCAGTAATCTCCTATCCTGAAAGTATAGGACCGCGAATTTTCACCAATATTATACCATGTACTGGACTATTCGTTCCACAAATGTTACTATGGACTAACTAGTCCAGTTTGTATCACACACAGTTTATAATCTGCAAATCAACCCTAACCTCAGGAGGAGAATACGCATGAAACATTCGATCGCACTCGTCACCGGCACCACCTCTGGGCTAGGTTATGCGGCAGCCCGCAAGCTCGCCATCGAGGGCTACCGCCAGGTCATCATCACCGGGCGCAGCCTGGCCCGGGTTCAAGAAACGGCCGCTCAACTCGCGGCTGAGACCAAGACACAGGTTTTCATTCCGCTGGAGCTGGATCTGGACGCTCCGACCAGCGTTCAATCCGCCCTCGCCGAGCTGGTCAAACGAGGTCAGCCGGTTGATTTCTTGCTGCTCAATGCGGGGCTGGTTCCCTTCAAGCAGCGCGATATTACTGCGACGGGCGTCGAGGCATCTCAGGCCCCGCTCATTGGTCATCATGAACTGACTGCCGGGTTGCTCAATGCCAACCTACTGAGTCCCGACGCGCGGATTGTTATCGCCGGCGCGGAGCCTGCCCGAGGGGGCGTGCCCATGTTCAAATACACCGATCTGCCCGCCTTCGCGGCCAAATACCATCAAGGTGACAGAACCGCCGCTGTTGAAGCCCTGATTCGCAACGGGCCGAACGTGAAGTACGTGCCCAACAATGCGTATGCCGACGCGAAGCTGATCATCGCTTGGTGGGTCGCGGCGCTGGCGCGCCGGCTGCCGTCCGGCATGGCTGTGTACGCTGTATCGCCCGGTGGGGCGACCGCCACCAACGTGAAGCGAAGCGCTAACCCGCTGTTGAAGTATGTGTTTATACCAATCGTGAACCTCATTCCCGGAATGAACCAGACGCCGGAGACCGCGGCCAATCGCTATATCCAGGCGTCGGAGTTCGGAACCGACGTCTCAGGGCAATTCTTCGCCTCGGCCAAAGGGAAGTTCTCAGGCCCAATCGTGGTGCAGCTCGAGCCCCACCTCCACGATCGCGCCAACCAGGAAGCCGCGTGGCAGGCCGTCGTCAGTGTCTCCGGCGTCGACTTGTCTTAGCGCACCAAAAAGTTCACAATCAGCTAGGCGCCGCTGGCGTCGCAAGGAGAGTACGCATGGAACGGTACAAAGCGAAGCGGGCGGTGATCATTCGCGGCACGAGCGGCATATGGCTCGCGACGTCGAAGATGCTGAAACGCATAGCGGCGCACGGTATCCTCAATTACTACGTAAGCGGCTTATCCACCAGTTATAGATGCGACCCGCCGCTTGCATCAAGCAGTTGTCCCGTGACCCAGCGACTGTCCGGCGAGGCCAGAAATGCAGCAATATCTGCAATATCCTCTGGCTCACCCCATCGGCCAAAGGCGGAAAGGCCAGCCGCATATTTTTGTCCCTCGGTATTCTGTAACGTCCCAGCATTCATCTCGGTATTAATAATTCCCGGCTGGATGGCGTTCACCGTAATATTGCGGCTCCCTAACTGCTTGGCAAGAAGCAGCGTAAACGTATCAATTGCTCCTTTTGACATGCTGTAAGTAAATACTCCCGGGGAAGCAACCCTGGTCACAAAAGACGAAATGTTAATGATACGACCCCCATCATTGATTCGGGACAGAGCCTGCTGCGTCACAAAAAGTGGTGCTTTTACATTCAGATTCATGACCTCCTCGTAGGATGCTTCTGTCGTCTCCTCGATCCCAACGATCTGCCCAATCCCCGCATTGTTAACCAGAATATCGAATCCGCTGGCCCCTGTCTGATTCCGGATGGTCTCATCCAGCTCAGCAAATAAGTGATCAATACCGTCCATCGTTCTTAGGTCAGCACCAATCATGCAGGCGTTGCCTCCCTCTTGCTCAATCTGGCGAACAACGGCTGCCGCATCATCCTGTCTGTTTCCATAATGGACTGCCACATATGCGCCCTCCTGTGCCAATCGGAGCGCGATGCTTCTGCCGATCCCTCGGCTCGCCCCAGTAACTAAAGCCATTTTACCTTTCAAGCTGTTCATGTGCTCATCTCCTCTATCCTAATTTCAAGAATAGTTATATCACGGAGCCATTTTTGAAATGTTGCTCTTTAATTTCCCCCCGAAGAGAGCAGCATCTAAAACCATATATTTTCATCGTTTGTACCGCTCAGACATGATGAATATATCTCCAAAACATATCAAAAAGGGCAGGATGGTTCGCATTACACGAACCATCCTGCCCTTTCCATTTTTGAGGAAACACTTTTCTCTTCAGTTAAGTCTTCCACTCTCGCTCAGAGCATACACAATCTTTCAACCACGAAGTTTACAATCCTTCGATAAGTGCCTTGATTGAGCTGTCGCTCTCCAGTGCGCGGATAATAATCGTCACGGCTTCAGCCCGTGTAGCTTTGCCGCTCGGTGAGAACACGGAAGAGGATAACCCTTGCACCAGATTGGCCGATGAAGCCTGCGTAATTGCCTCCGCTGCCCAGTTACTGCTGTCCACATCACTGAAGCTTGTCGGAGCATTAGTAGCAAGTACGTTCAGATCAAGCACACGAGCAATAATCGTCACCATCTCGGCGCGGGAAATCGTCGCATTTGGTTTGAAGCTGCCGTCCGCATAGCCAGTAATGACTCCCTTGTCAGCCAGTGCGCTGATATATCCGGCAGCCCAGCTTGACTTCGTATCTTTGAAGCTAGCCGAAGCCGAATTCTCGCCAAGACCAAATGCCCGGGCAATCATTGCGGTAAATTCAGCTCGGGTAACGGACGCATTGGGCCGGAACGAACCATTCTCGTAACCCTCCAACATACGTAATTTCACGGCAGCCCCAATGCTTCGGTTGGCCCAGTGACCAGAAATATCGCTGAATGTCTTTTGTTCATTTTTCGTTGCGGCAATGGCTTCATTAACCGTCTTCAGTACTGTTTCCTGGCTCACAACACTTGATTTGAACGGATTCACCTGTGTTGCTGGCGGTACCGTTGGTTCTGTTGTAGGAGGCGTGGTCACCGTACCCGAATCCGTTCCAGGACCCGTTGATGGTGTGGACGGTGTTGGTGTAGTGACCGAGCCACCACCTGTACCCGGTGTAGTTGGGGTTGTCGGCGTTGTGCCCGGACTTGTTGTATCCGTAATCGCCAGGGCGATGCGGTTGCTCTCATACTTCACCTGGGCATTATATTTGCTTGGCAGGCCATCCACCTGAACAGAGGTGAATTTTCCGCTTTGCTGATTAGCGCCATGGCTTACAAGCGTAATCTCACCCGCACCAGGTACATAGCTGCTGGCAAAATTCACATGCAGTGTTCCGGCGGTGTTCACTGTACCTTTAATGTCGAGCACGTCATTTGCGGAAGCTACGTTCAGCTCCAGCGTACCGTCAGCAGCCTGCGCGAAGTTGCCCTCGATGTTCCATTTGCCAGTTACGCTCTCGGTAACCGTACCCCCGTTGTTGACCACATCGCCACTACCAAACGCAGTAGCTGTATCGCCTTCCAATGTACCCGCGCTAACCTGAGTACCACCAGAGTACGTATTCGCCCCCCGCAGTTTCAATGTACCGCTGCCTTCCTTGGTCAGCTTGCCGGTACCGGAGATGTTATTCCGCCAAACGTCCACCGCGTTAAAACCACCCTTGCTCGCATCCATCACTACCGTTACATCGCTGTTAAATGCACCATATCCATCTGCCGCAGCGAACAGATTGAGGCGTCCCCAGCCCTCGGGATCATCCAGTACAGGATAGCCTGAGGCAATTCCGGTTGTCGCCAGTACCGCACGACGCTGATCCGCACTCAGGTAAGGCTGTCTGGTCTCAAGCAGCACTTCTGCGCCTTTAGGGACTGGCATAGGCTCCGTTGTGGAACCGATCTGCGGGAAGCCATAGGTCAGACGCTCGGTATACTCAGCCTTATTTTTCTCATAGTCGGTAAATCGGTCTTCTGCTGTTCCGGTCTCCTTCAATAACACGTCATGCGCCTGTTGGTAAGCCTCTTGTTTCAATTGCTGATTTTCCGGATCATTCAGGGCTGCCGCAGCAAGTGCAGTTGCCAGAACGCGGCCGCCGATTACATCAAGCGGGGAGTGCATTCCAGCTACGATCCGGTCATCGCCCATTTCTGAAGCACGGGTCACAAGTTCTTGGAATCGCTCAGGAACGGAATACGCCAGTGCAAGTGCAGCAAGATAGGAGGCATTGGTATGTCCACTAGGGAAGCCTCCATCTGATGCAGCCTCTGTGTCTGGTTTAATTAATGGTCTCAGCGTAGGCACAACAACCTCGTCAGTCTTCAACCAGCGAAATGGACGCATGTACTGGAAGAAATTTTTTGAAGGGTTGGAGGAAGCTGAGTTGCCACGCACAGCTCCGATCAAGTCAACCATTTTGCCAAGCCTGGAATCTGAATCTCCGGCCTTGTTCGTTCCGTTTTCATCCGTATACTTGGTTGTTGTGGCATCTTCCGGAATACTTTTAATGGAAGTAAATGTACCTGATATCTCACGATAGACGTTGGCAAGTGAACCCAGACCATCTACAGCACCATACGATTGGTTAGTACGATCTGTATAATAAGCGGCCTCTTCGTCTGCCTTGGTTCGGGTTGCAGCACGATCGGCTACATACTGAATGTTATAATCCAGGATATCCGCTCTAATCTTGGTCCCGTTATCCCAGGAATTACCCGGTGTCCATAGATCCAAAAACTTGGACAATGTACCAACAGCCGCATTCGTTTCAACGGTTGTATTTGAATTACTGTTGCTCTTATACGTATCTACAAAATAACCCCAAGCCGGCTCCTGCGGTAATGGAACTTGCGAATCACTTGGCGCCGCAAGCGCAGCACTTGATGCAATTGAATTGGATATGAGCACGACACCCATAGCAGCGGTCAACATTTTCTTTTTGTTTTTGTTGGCTTTCGTTTTCAAATCTTTTCGACTCCCATCGTTTTGTAGTTGGTCTCGAATCGGTCTCAATGTAGCATCCGGCACGCTTAACCAGCAATAAAACAATTTCGCCATTGTATCAATTTCGGAGAAATATCGCCTATTTTCGACATTTAACATTCACTTAATATAAATCGTGAATTTTGATGGAATCAGGTAGTGTATAATCGTCGCCGGGAGGAATGCCTCATGAAAAAATGGAGCTCCGCATGGGCGGGTTTGGCGATTTCGTACGGTTCCATCGTGGTCGTCATTGTGCTGCTCATCTGCTCTTTCTTCTATATCTATTTCTCGCGCAGTTACAATGAGGAATTGCAGAACAAGAATCAGCTGATTCTGGAAAATACAACACGAACCATTGAAGGAACGATCCTGCAAAGGGTGCAGCAGATCTACCTGGACTTGTCACTCGACAAGTCTGTGGATATTCGACTGTTCGCGGAACCATCTACCCGGAGTGGGCTGGACAGTGTCATTGACCTACAGGAGTTACTTAAGTCCAAGGTTGCCGGCAACGCGGACATGATTCAGGCCATACATCTTTATTATCCTGGACAAAATATTATGCTTTCTTCGCTTTACGGCCTGCGCTACAACGCCGATCAAGGGGAAGGCTCGGCTTATTATTCAGATTGGCTTCAGGACATGCGCACCAGCAAGCAAAATAGCCTGTGGACGGCTTCACGCCAGGTTCCGCAGGACATTTTCTCCAGTGTGCCAGGTGGCACAAGTGGCGGCAGCAACGCCCTGTTGACGTACACGCACAGCTATCCTTTTCAGTCCACTGGCGAGACCGGAGATGTCTATATTGCAATAGATGTTAAAGAAAGCGCGATTAGCAGCATCATCGAGAATATGATGCCCTCACAATACAAAAGCACATTTATCGTTAACCCGATGGGTAACACCATTAGCAATGCCAATGCAGATACTCTTGGGCAGCCGCGGGAATACGATGCCAGTATCAGGAAAACACTGCAGTCCGGAAACGCCAAGGGCAGCTTTGACGATAAGATTGGCAATACATCGGTTGTTGTGTCCTACCAGACCCTGCCTTTGACAGGATGGACTATCTATAGCGCAATGCCGTCCAGCTTCTATTATGAGCAGTCGATCATGGTACAGAAGCTCATCCTCGGCATCTGCATGATCGCCATCGTGATCGGTCTGGCGCTGTCAGCCGTTTTGCTCAGAGCCAACTACAGCCCGATCAAACGCCTCGTCAGCCGGATTAAGGACCTATCCGGTCCGGCAGCAACGCAGATTACGAATGAATACCGGCTGATCGACAATGCCTTCATGCAATTAAACGATAAGGTGAGCAGCCTTGAGGAAACGCTGCTGGCGAACAGTCCGGCAATCAAGCACAACGCTGTACTGAATCTGCTGCATGGCGGCTATAGCCGAGAACAGTGGGCAGAAGAACTGACTGCACTGGGCATCTTACACCCATATCATGCATACAGCTGTTTGCTTCTAAATACCGGAGTATCCCACATCGGACTTAGCTCGGAGAACCTGCCATCCGTCATATCGAGATTTATCCATGGGCTGGAGTCCCTGTCCTTACCGGACAGCCGCCTGATTGCCGAGGAACTGCCGGACAAGAAGCTGGCGGTTATTCTGTGTACGGATATAGCGTCTGAACCGCTGCTGGACAAGCTGTCCCAGCTTCTATTGTCAGAGGCACGACAGCAGTTCCAGCTTGATCTCCAGCTGTCGTCAGGCTCCTGGGTGCAGGAGCTGGCCGATGTGCACAGAAGCTTCAGCGAGGCCCAGGCGTTGATGAAATATGCGTATTTCATGCCCGAGCTCCATATTCTGAAGGACCGCAGCATTCTCCAGCGGGAGCACAATATGGATGAAATTCCTCAGGCGATGCTAGCCAAGTTCAGGGACAAACTCCAGAGCAGGCAGATGGATGAAGTGATAGTGACTATTGAACAGGTGGTTGAACATATGCAGGAAGGGCAATATCCCGCTGACTATTGCCATTTTATCCTGTCGAACATGGTATTTATCTATTCGGATGTGGTGAAAAACGTACGATACAAGCACCCCCTTCAGTTCGGCCACCCTGATCTGTATCATGAATACACGAATCTCCATGATGTTCTCGCGTACCGCAGCTGGCTGGTGGAGTCGGTCACAACATTTGTTAAAGAAACCGAGAAGCGCAACAGTGAGCGGGCCGTATCGACCATTGAACTGGCGAAGCAGTATATTGAAGCCAATCTGTCCGAAGACCTCTCGTTGGAAGCTGTTGGAACGAAGGTATTTCTTAGTCCAAAATATCTGAGCAAGCTCTTTAAGGAAGAGATGGGTGTTACCTATACCGACTATGTGACATCCCGCCGAATGGAACAGGCAAAGGTATTGATGGAGAACAACAATATGACCATTGATCGGATCGCAAGCTCCGTCGGGTATGGCACCACAGCCTACTTTATAAAACGCTTCAAGGAAATGTACGGCTGCACACCGGGTCATTATGTACGCAACCTCTCTTCGGCAGTGATGCCAGAGGCCGGATCATGAGTATGAGGAGGATGGGCGGGATGAATATGAAGGAACCGAAGGCGAAGACGCCTTATGGCTATCAGCTGTTCCTGACTACTGCACTGCTGACAATGATGGGCGTTGTTCTTGGCGGCTGCAATCTGCTGACCGCGCCCAGTGCCATTGTAGAATCGAAGCAAGGCAGCGCGTTATCCCCCCTCACGCCGAAAGCCAAATACCATATCTCGTGGACGATGCATCAGAATTTGCCTGTACCGCAAGATGCCGAGATGTTGAAGGTGGTGGAGGATCAATTCGGTGTGGATCTGGACATTTGGAATATGGAAAACAATAAATACGAGTCACTTCTCGACATGAAGCTAGCTCAAGGTAACATTCCCGACCTGTTTCGCATTCGTCAGCCACAGGACCTGCTAAAGTACCAGCAGCAAGGGGTGCTTGCCGATATTCCTGTAGAGACGCTGAACACATATGCCCCGAATCTGATGCGCATCATCCATGAACAGGCGCCTGCTTATGAGCAAACGGGTGTAATTGACGGCAGATATTACGGAATTCCTGTCATTAATCCGACCAACATCTACCGTACACCTGTGGTGTATCGGCAGGATTGGCTGCACAAGCTGGGGTTGTCTGTTCCGCAGACACTGGCGGAATTCGAGAAAGTCATCTATGCATTTACCTTTGATGATCCCGACGGCAACGGCATCCAGGATACGTACGGCTTGTCCAGTGAAGGCATGAACGTTGTATTTGGTGCCTTCGGTCAGATTGTTTTTGCAGATCAGCTGTACTTTGGCTCAAAGGATGGGAAGAAGGTCATCGGTGCTCTCGAGCCCGAGATGAAAGAGGCGCTGACTTACCTGCGTAAATGGTACAAGGATGGCGTGATCGATCCTGAGTTTGTCACAGGCGAGAATAAAGGCGGCTACAAACACCTGTCTCATGCATTCATTAACGGTAAAATCGGGATGACCTCGATGGGCAACTACTACCACTGGATTCAGGATGGCGATTATGAGGATTGGCGTGTTGAGCGTGACGGTCAAGTGGTACAAAGTCCCGCACAAGCTGTGTTTAATGTGAAAGAATTAACGGCCAAGTTCCCTGAAGCACGGGTTGTTTTCGGTAAACCGTTCACCGGACCCCACGGACAACGCGGCTCCAAAGGAAATGACATGTTAATGAGCTTCACCGCGATTGGAGCCGATGCGGTCAAAGAACCCGGCAAGCTGGAGATGATACTGCGCATTCTGGACGAAGTCAGTGCAAGCCCAGATCCAGATAAAGCAGCACGTATGACCTACGGGGTAGAAAATAAACACTGGGTCTGGACACCAGCGGAACCCCGAAACATCGTCATCATGCCGCCATATGACACCATGTTCGGGTATCAGAATACGATTGGCGCCAATATCGGCATGACTGTGCCGCTGAAACAGACGGGAGAACGGGAACAATGGGCGGCCACACTGCACCTCGATCAGGACGGTATTTATAATGCGCTGGAGGTCGCTACCCCCGCTTTGGCCAAATACAGTGATTTGTTGATCCGATTGAAAAATAAAGCCTATATCGCTTTTATCTCAGGGGAGCGGCCGATCAGTGAGTTCGATGAGTTTGTACAGGAGTTCATGTCCGCAGGAGGTGCGGAAGTGGTGAAGGAAGCGAATGAGTGAATGAACCAAAAAAAGAGCAGCTCACCGCTGCTCTTTCCTGTCTCGGCCTCCATATTCACATGTGATGGACTCAAGCCAAATACTCCGCCATAATCTGCTCGATATCATACGGGGTCACGCCTTCATCGACCGCATAGATGGTATCGGCCTGCTCCTTCGTATCCACCAGTTCACCCCGGGCCTTGGCGTGCAGCATGAACAAGTCGTATAGATCCGGTTTGCGTAGCGTGGTCAGGGCTTTGCCCATCAGGACCATCCCTTTTTGATTTCCTTCGACATTATTGTAATAATCCGGGTGCCTAGTCAGCGCCAAATCGGTCCAGATGACTGTACGATCTACTAGATCCATAATGACGGGAATCGCGATCTGTGTATCTGCCGTGATATCAATCTTGTTCGCCACCGTGGACGGCTCGAAGATCTCGCCAGAACCCGGCTTCTTCCGCATCATCCAGCCTACAAAGCATTCCGGCAAATCGCAATATGGATGACTCGTGAAGGAAAGCAGACTCGCCACCACATAACGTCCGCCATAATCAACAATCGACGGAATATGCAGGTCAATGAACTCGCTCGCACCATGAGGGGCTGTCACAATATCTCCGCTGTGAGCGGCCCGGTATTTGGACGAACGCAGATTCGTATAGGAGATATGCTCCACATAGTTCCAGTTCTCATCGTACATCACCGCAGACAGATCAATATCTACACGCCCCGTTGCTTGACCGTTCACAGTCCCTTCCTTCCACCAGTTGAAGAAACGAATCGTATCTCCCTCCGCCATCGGCACACGGCTTCCCCGAACAATCGTATGAAGGGCCTTGCTCGCCGATCTTTGGGAAAAGGGAACCAGATAATCCTGGAGCTGTGGATCGACATACGTCTTCCCAAGCGAAGGAAGGGCAGCGAAACGCTGCACCAGCGCCTGTTCACACATCTGCACGACGGCACGACAAGTGTCATCGTCCATCTCGGGAAGCTGATTCGGAATGGCGAAAGCCTTCGCTACGTTGCCTTTCGGGAAAAATACACGCAGATCCTGCGGCTCATTACGCCGGGCAAAATGCTGCTTCACCTGCAACAAAACCGGGGTCGATACGTGCTCCAGAATTTCTCCGAACGCCAGCAATACATACTCCTTATCCGTGGTAGAGCGCAACAAATGATCCAATCTTCTCGCAAATTCACCAGGGCGCTGCTTCAACAGCTCAATCAAACTCCATACATTCTGGTATTGGAAGGCAAGCTCCACACTCCCGTTAAAGGTCGTAAACGGCTTGTTATTACGCAAAATATCAAAAGCTTCCTCGCATCGCGGGTACCGCAGCTTATATTCAGATGGATGCAGAATTTCGCCCAGACGAATCCAGCGCTCCTTGTAACGGAGCATATCTTCTGTAATCGAACCGCACTGCTCCAGAAGACCAAGCAGCAGGCGTCTCTCCCGCCGCTTGAATTTACGGAAAGGCGAAGCCAGAGCCAGGCTGACATCGCCATCCGACCAGGCCACAGCAAGACGAAGGACATCCGTTGCCGTTCTGAAATACGGGCCGATTCGGTCGATATTGGCTTTTTCATACGTTAATAACGAAGCTACCACGAACCCCACATTTTCCTTGAAAGGAATCTCGGCTGGCAGCAGCGCATCTACTTCATCCGGTTCCGCATGTTCAAGCACCGTATCGATATCTGCTTTGTCTGTCTCCGAGATGGAGCCCTTGGCTTCGATCAGTTGGCGCATGAGCGTCTGAAAGTCTGCTTTGTTGCCAAGGCCAATGACTTTTAGATTTATTTTATCCAGCAAAGGTACTCTTTCCACGGATTCATGATTCGGATATACCCAGGTCAGATAATGAAGGATGGCATTCAGGTAAAGCTCCACCTCATCTTCCTCCATCACCTGCGCCGGGAATCCAGGGTACATCGGTTTGTAGTCCACATGCGCGCCGACCATGGTTCTCAGATCAGCCACAACCTGGGCCACCAATGCTTCAAATGATTCCTTGGATAACATTCGCACGGCTTGCATCAACTCATCCGAGAAGGTGTATCCAAGTGTTTCTATATTTTTAAGGGCAGTCGCCAAATAAACCTTCGGCAGCTGATTCTCCCCTTGTTCTTGCTCGATCATGAGTTTGTTCGCTCTTCGCAAATAGATGGTATTGTTCATGATAAAAGAGTCCAGGAAAGCCATATCCCTAATAGCCTGGTCTGATGTAGAAGGAAGGAATATGATAGCCTGGACGCCTCCTCTCTGAATTGAGATCTTCAGGAGAGCGGCGACCCTAATTTCGCCAATGAGTTAGAAGGAAGGATCGCCATAGCCTGAAGGCCAAAGGTCCGAAGCTTGTGACCCGAACCTTTGATGAACCCATCATCTCAGATTCCACGATCTCCCAACAGGGCGAAAGTATTACGACTGGTTAAATCACGAAATAAATTATGTGTTTACAAGTTCCTGTTAGCTCGTTGCTGAACACCACCGTTAAGGGGGATTGCTCAGCTATGCGTCGAATAGATGGAAGAGAGAGATCTGTAACTAACGGACGTTCAGGAATCTAAAACACGATTAAAGGATGGATAAGAAGATGAAGGCAAAACTTCAAACCCTATATAACGATTATCTCAATATAAAGTGGAAAAGAGGGCTAACGCCTGTCCATTCGGAGCCTTTTGAATATGGCTTATATGAAGACGATAGCGCAGGCTTATTCCTTTCCGGTCATTCTGAAGAAACCTTTACGAACTGGATGAGTGAGCTCCGTCCAGAAGATCCATACTATGGCAGCAAACCAATGGGGAAGCCCGTTCTCGCTGAAGTTTTCAACCAATTGGATGTATACGACGAACTCGTTTTGTATTATCTGCTCTTTACCTTGAATACCACCATGTCCATTCATACGCATAACTCCTACAGCGCGATGAATGATTTTATGAAAAACTATAGCTTCTTTCAGCTTGCCCAACTGAATGGACTGTCCAGCTTAAAGGATGAACAGAAGCGTGAACTGAGAGACTTTTTCTTCTTTTTTATCTTTATACGCATCCGGTTAACGAGGAAACCCTTTACGCCTGTTCGTTTAGCGGGCAGGACCTTATACATACCAAAACCAATATCAAGCTGGAGCACTACTTCTCGGCGTTCCACGAATACTACATTGAAAATCAAGATAAATATGGAGAGCAAATCCTCATCTCCCCACATGAAATACAGGCTTGCAAACATCTTACATTGGAGCTGATACGAACCATCGAGGGTAAATCTCCCAAGCTAATCATGCCCATGGAAGAAGGATTAGAGGCTGTAGTCGAATTAATTAATAACGTGGATCAGATGCTGCATATGTACGCGAAAAATAAGACTTTGCTGTTTGATGTCATGAGGAACTTTCTCGCTACACCCCACACTAGCCCCTATCGGGATCATTGCTTCACGACGCTGCTTCAGAATTATGTTTCATATATCCTGTATTTTAACTTTGATGAGATTCATGCATTGGTGGATGATTTCAGAGACACGCCAGAATGGTGCGGGATCGTCATCAATAAAATCTTTACGGATGCTATCTTTACTCATAAGATTATGAGGACGAGCGCTATTGAGATTACAGATTATCCGGATGTCATGGAGTTCTTTAACGAGGAATCGAGAAAGTTTTATCTGTAATTCGGAATAAAAAAAGAGCTAAGCGCGGGTTTTAGCCGGCTTAGCTCTTTATCACACCTGCTATAGAGCAGGCTGCATATATCTCGTTACATCCGAACGACTGATTTCTCAGCCGTCAGCCCAAGCACCCGAGCGGTTGAAGCATGTACCTGGTTCAGTAGACTAAGATTGTCAACCAGTGATTCGCCATACGAAGGAACCATTTCCTTGATCTTCGGTTCCCAGGCATCCATGTGCTGCGGGAAGCACTTTTGGAGGATCTCCAGCATCACGTGAACCGCAGTTGAAGCCCCCGGTGAAGCTCCGAGCAGTGCCGCAATCGAGCCATCCGCCGCCGTGACTACCTCTGTGCCGAATTGAAGCGTTCCTTTGCCGCCTTGAGCCGTATCCTTAATCACCTGCACACGCTGGCCCGCCAGTACCATATCCCAATCCTCGCTCTTCGCATCCGGAACAAAGTCACGCAATTCGGCCATGCGTTGTTCTTTGGATAACATGAGTTGTTGGATCAGGTATTTGGTTAGTGAGATTTCTTTGACACCTGCCGCGAGCATCGTGAGCAAGTTGTGCAGCTTCACGGACGTAATTAGATCGGCATTGGAGCCCGTTTTTAAGAATTTTGGTGAGAATCCGGCAAACGGTCCGAATAGCAGCGACTTCTGATTTTCAATAAATCGGGTGTCCAAATGCGGAACAGACATTGGCGGAGCACCGACCGAAGCTTTTCCATATACTTTGGCATGATGCTGTTCCACGACTTTCGGATTTTTGCACACCATAAAGATGCCGCTAACCGGGAAGCCGCCGATATGTTTGCCTTCAGGAATGCCGGATTTTTGCAGCAAATGCAAGCTGCCGCCACCCGCACCGATAAATACAAATTTCGCCGTATGGCGTTTGACTGCACCACTGCCTAGATCTTTCACTGTTAATTCCCAAGATCCATTGCTGGTGCGTTTCATATTTTTCACGCTATGTTGGTAGTGGATATCCACGTTTTGGCTCTTTAAGTGTTCCATTAGCATACGCGTTAAAGCACCAAAGTTAACGTCCGTACCGGAGTCAATTTTGGTGGCTGCAATCGGTTCATTGCCCGTGCGGTTTTTCATCATCAGCGGAATCCATTCCGCCAGTTTTTTCTTATCATCCGAGAATTCCATGCCAACAAATAACGGATGTTTCGATAACGCTTCAAAGCGTCTTTTTAGAAACTGGACATTCTGCTCTCCATGCACATAACTTAAATGAGGGAGCGGCATAATGAAGTCCCGCGGATTACGAATCAGATTGCTTTTGACGAGATAGGACCAAAATTGCCTTGAGATTTGAAAATGCTCATTCACCTTAATCGCTTTGCTAATATCTACGGATCCGTCTGGTCGTTCAACGGTATAGTTAAGTTCGCACAATGCTGAATGCCCGGTTCCGGCATTATTCCATTCGTTGGAGCTTTCCTCCCCCGCACTGGCGAGCTTCTCAAAAACCTTAATATTCCAGTCTGGTGCCAATTGTTTAAGCAAAGTTCCCAAAGTTGCACTCATAATTCCGGCACCAATCAAGATAACATCTGTACTCGTTTGTCCCTGGCTCATGTCTACCGTCCTTATATCCTATATTTGCCAAAAGGATGTAAGCGTTATCGATTTGGCATTGCAGCAAGCCCCATTCTTGAATAGGCCCGCCCCTTCTCTGAATGATATAACCTTGATCTAGTGTATCAATAATATGGGTTAATTTAAATATGCAATTTGAAGATATTTGCTATTCCATCAGTATACGCTAGTTTATGTCAGATAGATAACCCGGTTATAGGGCTGAAAGATTAATTTGTTCATTAAAAAGAAAGGAGCCCGGTTCTAGTTGAACTTGAGTGATCAAATGGATGCACCAAAAGCCGCTTTGGAATCGCTTCGCAAGGCGGCTTTATATTTAAGAGTGACCCTTACCACCCACGGCGGCGTTTCCGGGAGTACTCAGAAGATCGAAATCAGTTCCTTCGTATACGGATGGCGTTCTTCAGCGAACAACGCATCTGCGCCAAAGCGGTCAACGATCCGACCTTCCCGCATGACGATGATGCGCTGGCTCATACGATGTACCGCAGCCAGATCATGCGAGATGAACACGTATGACAGACCAAGCGATGTCCGCAGATCGGTGAGCAACTGCAAAACTGCACCTTGCGAGATTACGTCCAGGCTGGCCGTCGGTTCATCCAGCACGACAACGTCTGGTTCAATCCCAATGGCACGTGCGATCGTGACGCGCTGACGCTGTCCACCACTTAACTCGTGCGGATATCTTCCAGCCAAATCGCTTGGCAGCTCGACAGCTTCAAGCAGCTTTTGGACGTAAGCATCCTTCGACGTGTAGGTAAAGTGGGACAGCTCGGCGTTCCGTCCAAGTTGTTCGTACGGATCGATTAGCGAATCGGCAATCTTGAGCTTCGGATTCAGGGCAGCCATCGGGTTCTGGAATACAATCTGAACCTTCCGCCGATGAGGTCGCAACCTTCCGCCGCTCAGCCGCGCGATATCCTGTCCGCCCAGTGTAATCGAGCCTGTATCTGCATCTTCGATTCTCAGCAGGCAGCGGGCGAGCGTACTCTTGCCACAGCCGCTCTCTCCAACCAGGCCAAGACATTCGCCGCGGTTCAGGGTGAAGGAAATATCATTCACAGCCGGTCGGTCTGCACCTGCATACGTTCGGCTGAGGTGTTCCACGTGAAGCACGGGCACGCCGGATTCTTCGGACTGCACGAGTCCACGGCGTTCATCATTTGCGGTTGTCTTCATTCCGTTCCTGCCTCCTTCAATCCCGAATTCAGCGAGCGGCTCAGGACGGGAGCCGCCTCGATCAGCTGACGCGTATATTCATGCTGGGGATGGTCGAGAATGCGATGCTTCCCGCCAGATTCGACGATCTGTCCTTCTTTCATGACAGCCAAACGGTTGGCATAGCGACGTACATGCCGCCAGTCATGCGTGATAAACAGAATGGCACAGCCCGTCTCCGCTTGCTTACTCGCCAGCAACTCCAACACGCGATGCCCGGATACACTGTCCAGCGCCGTCGTTGCCTCGTCTGCGATTAGCAGACGAGGGGAGAGCATCAGCGATGTGGCAATAGAAGCCCGCTGAAGCTGTCCACCGCTCAACTGGAACGGATAGCGGCGCAGCAATTCAGCGCCAAGGCCAACCGATTCCAATGCTTCCTCCGCCCGTTTCTTACGGATGGCAGAAGACTTCTCCCCATGAACCTTCTGATATTCATCAAAGTGCCCACCAATACTGCGAAATGGCGTAAATGCTCCCTGATAGTCTTGAAAAATATAGGAGATGCGGCTTCCCCGCAGGGCTCGCATCTCCTTTGGCTTCCGTTCGAGCAGATTGCTGCCCTCGAACATGACTCGCCCCGACGCATGCAGGTTGGGCGGTAGCAGACGACCAATGGCTTGCGAGAGCAAGCTTTTGCCGCTACCGCTCTGTCCAACGAGTGCCATGAATTCACCTTCGCGAACAGCCAGAGAGACTCGATCTACAATAGTGCGATCCCGGCTGGAGATGCTCAGTTCCTCAATGGAGAGAATCACGGCTGCACCTCCTTCTTCACATCGAACCGGTCTCGCAGATAGTCGCCCAGCATGTTGGCAAGTAGGACTACCGAGACAATAGCGAGACCCGGGTAGATCATCAGCTCCGGCCGAGACTGGAAGTAAGGCCGTGAGTCGTTCAGCATCGCTCCCCATTCAGGTGTTGGCGGTTGTGCGCCAAGGCCGATGTAAGACAGTGACGAGATGAGCAGAATGATTTTGCCCAGATCAAGACTGGCCAACACGAGCACATGGCCTGCGATATGTGGAAGCAGATGTTTTCTCATGATACGACCGTCGGATAGTCCGTTGGTGCGGGCAATGCGAATGTAATCCTTTTGTGACTCCGATAAAACCGTACTTCGAACGAGACGCGCATAACTAACCCACTTCACGATCACGATCGCCAACACCAGATTACCGATTCCAGCCCCTAGCAGGCCACTTAGCACGATGGCGACGATGGTATCAGGAAAGGCAAGAAAGGCGTCCGCAATCCGCATGAACAGCTTATCGACCCAGCCACGTTTGTAACCCGCGATCAAGCCAAACGGAATGCCGATTAACAGTGCAGCGCCAAGTGCCAGCAGGCTATAACCCAGCGTTTGGCCGCCGCCGAGCAGCAGACGTGTCAGTACATCGCGACCCAGGTGGTCCGTACCGAACGGATGGAGAGCACTAGCGCCCTGTAATCGTCCGCGCAGATCGGTTAAGGTGTGATCATGTTTCAGAACTACAAAGGCATATACGGAGGCCCCGATGACCAGCAGGGCAAATAGCAAACCAATAATCGCCTGCCAGCTATGTTTTTTAGATTTTGTAGTTGGAATGGGCAGGGGCATGGATTTCATCGGTGGGCCTCCTTTTCCTTCAGTTTCATTTCGGGATTCAAATAACGGTACGACAGATCTACCGCCGTATTCACGAGGAATACCACGATAGCCATGATGAGAATGTAACCCTGAATCAGTGGATAATCACGCTGGCGGATGGCGTCCACGACGAGCTTGCCGATGCCCGGATAAGCGAACAACACTTCAATCACGACAACTCCGCCAATCAGGCTGCCAAGACTGACACCGAATACCGTAATGACAGGCGGCAGACTGTGGCGAAACGCGTGTAGCATGAAGATCCGACCTTCGGATAACCCTCTTGCGCGGGCGGACCGAACAAACTCCTGACTTAGAGAATCTAGCAGGCTGGAGCGCAAAAGACGCACATAGACGCTGGAGATGGCAAGTCCCAGCGTCAGAGATGGCAGAATAAGCGAGATGAATCCATCGCGGCCCATGGTCGGCAGATTACCGAAGCGTACGCCGAACATGTCGATCAGGATCAACCCCAGCCAGAAGCTCGGCACCGCCGCACCCACAATGGAGAGCATCCGGCTGCCCCGGTCAATCCAACTTCCGCGATGGAGCGCTGATAGCGAGCCGAGCGGGATCGCTATCACGAGCATGACCAGCAGCGCGCCAATCGTCAGTTCAGCCGTAGCTGGCAGCGCACGCATCAGGGTCTGCATGACGGGCTGACCTGTCGAATACGATACGCCAAAGTCGAGCCGAACAAAATCGAGCAACCAGCTGCCGAACTGGACAGGAAGCGAATCGTTGAAGCCCATCTCCTCGCGTACAGCTTCGACCTGCTCCTGACTAACGGACAGTTCGTCTACGTTCAGAATCGTCAACACCGGGTCACCGGGAGCCAGACGAATGAATAGGAAACTTACAAACATAATGAACAGCAGAAAAATAAATACCTCAAGGAACTTCCGAAGCAAAATGCGAAACATTACATCACATCCAGCTTATTGGTAATCATGTAATACTCACTGCGGGTGGTAACCCAGTTCTTGATCTTCTT
This sequence comes from Paenibacillus sp. E222, assembly GCF_013401555.1. Taxonomy (NCBI): domain Bacteria; kingdom Bacillati; phylum Bacillota; class Bacilli; order Caryophanales; family Paenibacillaceae; genus Paenibacillus; species Paenibacillus sp. E222. The sequence continues at coordinate 1,327,638 of NZ_CP058552.1, read as the reverse complement.
GCCGTTGTAGGCCACGATCGTACCTGGATGCAGCACGAATGAATTCAGTACGTTGTCATGCACGTAGTTGGCTGCCTTCTCGGCAAGCTCTGCGCGCTTCTCCGGTGCAACTGTGAGATTCAGTTCCTCGATGATCTTGGTCAGTTCCGGATCTTCCGATCCACTGAAGTTAAGGGCACCCTTCGGATGGTACGTCGCATTCAGGTAATATCCAGCATCGCCACGCGGGGCCGTCAAGTTACTGTACGTTGCAATATCCCAGTCGCGATTAGACGCCATATAATCTTCCGGTGTGTCAATCTGGCGAATCTGGACGTCGATACCAATTTTCTTCGCATCCGATTGGAACACTTGAGCGATCAGTGGCAGATCGGCACGAGACGAATACGTCAGTAGGGTTAGCTGCAACGGTTTACCTTCCTTGGTCATCACGCCGTTTTGCAGTGTATATCCCGCTTCGCCAAGATATTTTACAGCGACATCAGCTCCGGATTCCGTTGCTGTATCCGTATAGGTTGGCGCGAATGGCAACGATGGCAGGAACGGGCCGATGGCTGCTTCACCGTAGCCGAGCAGGATCGTGTCGACGATGCCCTGACGATCAATCAGCGCGTCCAGCGCACGGCGGACATTGAGGTCCTTCATACTCTCCCGCTGCATGTTCATGGTTAGCTGATGCACACGGAACGTCGATGTAGACTCAACCGTCATGCCGTCCATCGCTTTGAGCGATTCGAGGCTCTCGACTTCTGGACGGTATACGATATCTACCTGTCCAGATTTGAGTGCAAGTGTGCGTGCATTGGCATCTTCATTGAATGAGAACGTGATGGAATCCAGTGGCGATGCCCCGTCCCAGTATTCATCATATCGATCCAATTCCAGCTTGCTGCCTGGGGTAAAAGAAATCAGCTTGAACGGGCCCGTACCAATAGGCTTGTTCACAATGTCCGGCTCACTCACGTCAATAATCGCCGTGTTGGGGTTCACCAGTTCGGAAGCGAACTCCGGGAACGGCTGAGTTGTGGTAATCTCCAGCTTGTCGCCCTCGGCATCAATTGTATCGATCTTCAGCGCGTTCTGGATCGCTACATTCTCTTCCAGTGCCCGCTCAAGGGATGCTTTAACGGATTCACCCGTCATTGGCTTGCCGTTCTGGAAGGTCACATCATCTCGCAGGTCGATCGTCCAGTGCTGCCCGTCTTCGCTCTCCCAACTCTCAGCAAGCCATGGAGCAACCGTCAGATTCTCCTCGTCGAGACGAACCAACGTCTCCGTAATGCCCGCGCGCAGCGGCACATAACTAGAATCCACATGTGGATCTAGCGAACTGGTGGAAAAGTTATATAGGAAGTGAACATTTTTATTATCGGTAGATGGCTGCGCAGCGGGACTGGATTCAGATGATCCGCAGGCGCTCAACAGTCCAGCGCTCAAGGCCAAGGAGACCAGCGCTAACAGTGGCGTCTTTTTATTCAAGGTAATGCCCCTCTCTCTTAATCGTAATCATTATGATCTAAACAATGAGTATTATCATATCGTAACGATTACGTTTTAGCAAGAGTTATGTTGGTGTTGGAACGAGAAAAAATCCGACTCTCGGATGAGAGCGGATTCTTCATGTTTTTTGTTACATATGAGGGCTTTATTAGCGGGCATTTCCTTTAATATCCGGGATTGTTTACAGGTAGAACCATGCAAGATTCCTCGAAGAGTTATAGCCCTGTTTCGTAGTCTTCCAGCATATGTGACCAGTAACCTCGATGTACTTTAAGGATTAAACAAAATAGATTTTATGCGGAACATTTCAAATACAATTTTCGTTTGAGGACTAAAGAGGGGGAGTACGATGAGAAGATATTCACTTATCGTCTTAATGATTGCTACTGTTATGATCCTGATTCTTAGCAGCTGCCGTATTGAGCACAATCAAGTCAGAGTAAGTAAAGTACCGAAGGAATTACACACCTTCTATCCTGGCGATATTACACAGGTTGATTCTATTGAAATGATGAGTGGTGGTGATGGTACTAAAAAAACAAACACAGATCAGGTACTAATTCAGGAATGGATTGAAAAGGTACGCGATTTAGAAATCGTACTCGATCCGGACCAAGAAGATGCAACAGGGGTTTTGTACCATGTCACGATGTTTGAGCAGGGAAAAGAATTGCTGTACATGACACCTACCGATATGAATCATCAGCGAATGCAGCCACAATTGGAATTGGCTGACCGAATGTCGGAACTTTATGATGCCATAGAATAAGATAAGAGTGTTCTAATAGACTTTATTAAAATGACTACATGCTGAGAAGTTCGATATGAAATTATCCTTCGTAATCATCCTCTAGTGTAGGTATGAATGGGGAGAGAAACGGATCATCATTCTCCATTACTTTACCTCGAATTAAAGTGTAAACCTTAAACTGATTGAAGGATTCCGTATCATCACTATCTCTTACATAAAGAATTCCATAGGAACCCGGAGCTATTTCACCTACCTTTTTCAACACTTCGGCGGGATCATATTTTGATACAGGTTTGTGATTATCTAGGCCCGCTATCCATAGTTGAAAGTCACCATTAACTGCTCTCACGTCCAAAACACCTGTAGGCCAATTTAGCTCTTCTACATATTCCCGCAGACGTTGAATAACTAAACCATATTGATACTCATCTTCTTCAAACGACGCACATTCTCTAATGGTTGCCCAGCCATGATATTCGTACATTACCTTCCACAGCTCCTTTATCCGTAAACTATGTAGACAGTGCTTCAAAACTATTTATCTTCTATAGTCGCTACCAACCTCAGAATATATACAGGATTGTACCTTCACTAATAAATGCGCGAGGTAAAATATCTTGTACATTCTCAATTCTACCCGTCATATAATCTAACTCACTCCCGTTTAAATGTTCCTTTGCCCACCCCCTTAATCGTTTTAACTCAACTAAAGCAGCTTCTAATTGGTGAAAATATATTTTAGATCCATCCCGAATTAGAGCTATTCCTAATTCATGTATTGCTGCCTCCCAGTACTCATCGTAAAATTCCTGAGTAGCAATATTCTCACTGAGTGTAAGCTCACAATTCCGATCTTCTATATCCCCGTTATATCTGTATAGACCTACGGACATTAGTATCCCCCCAGTTTGATCAACATGACCCTATTCGATGTCGCCAATATCTTGTACTGAAATATTTAAATGTCTCCAATACTTAAGAGGATAAGTTGAACTACCTACAACCATTTCGCCTTGTCTTATGATGAAACTCCCGCCTCGTTCGAAGAGTTTTATCATCGGTTCGTAGAGGTCGATGTATTGAATTGCTTCATCAACTCCTTGATCTGCTAATTCGGAGACTTCTAAATAACCGTAGCAAACCACCTTCACATAAGGATTTCCTAGCGTGTCCAGTTTTGAACAAACTCGATATACTTTTTCATCTATAGCTTTTCCAAGAATTTTAGCAAAACTAAATAGGGGATATTGATCTATTGAAGCATCCATCTCATTTAGTAATTGATTAACGCGTCTCAGATATTCTTTAATCAGAACATGAGAAGATTCTAGTGAACTATTTTCGGTATCCTCAAATGAAATAAACGACAAACGTTCAATAGCTTTGGTTAGTAGATGCCCCATGCGTTGCTCTCCTCTTGATTGACTATTAAACCTATTTAGAGTTAATTCAAAGGTAAAGACTAAATAACGCAGCCCTAGCAACTGCGTTATCGTTTGAAATTATGTTCCTTGATCTCAATCAGTCGTATTCAATATACACGCTGCAACCGTTCGTTTTGGCTAATTCTAAAAACGTTGATATCTGATGTGCTACTTCTGGGAGAGTAGGAACAATATTCTTAACATTCTCTATTTGCTCATCAGTTACTTTACTCACATTGAAGGATTTAAATAAATGAATAGCTGAATCAAGGTCCTGTATTTCCCATGGACTTTCCTCATACCAACTTTCATGAGCATAGTATTCTTGTAGAATACCATTGTCGGTAGACTCATACTGACACATAAGATCCAATAATGTCTCAAAATATCCATTCCACATTTTTAGGATATTTTTCTCTGTAGAGTTTTCAAATAACATTAGGATTATAGGATATCCTTCGTATCCATCATAGTAAGTATCGTTGACTTTTGCTTCTATCATAGCTCAACTCTCCAACGCTTAAATGCCAATGGCTAAATAATAGGCAACCCTATATGTCCAGTAAAGTTTCCATCCAGTAAATCACAAGGGCTTTAATTTAAGGACTGTAGAACTGCTGTGAACGGAGGATGCCCCGTTTCTTGGTTTTGTAACAAACTTGGTTTACGAAATCTTAGACTCGTCTGCAGTTCAATTACAGGTGCTTCAGTCCTGACTTCTTTAAGCAAAACTTTTATCCAAAGGGGGCACAAGGGTACTCTACAACCTAACATCTTAATAACAGAATCAATATCGAACTCGCGTCCATCTAAATTATTCGAATTTAACATTCCCCGGTAAAGATATTCGTCCGTAGAATTTATAGATTTACCCAACTCCTCAATCGGAGTGATTATGAATTTACTGTTTTCACCTAGCAATTCGTTATGATAGGTGGATAATTCATCTACAGTTTTTAATAAGTATTCCTTAAAAGAATGTAAGTCCATATATGTTATCAACATGCCTACTCCGTTAATTTAAATTCAGTACTTGTCTTTAAGATATAATTTAAAATTCATTCTCCCACGGTAGCTTCTAACCATTTTGCTGCATCTTGACCTAGAAGTACTGTTGGGTTGTCAGGAGTGCCGACATTAATGCTATGGAAATTCACTTCAGTTATTCCTTTAATATTTTTCAAAGTTGCTCCATAGAATGAAACTCCTTCAAACCTCGACTCGCTTATATCTATATTTATTAATGAAGCGTTACTAAAGTCAGTTAGAGAGAAGCTACTTGCCGACAAATTACAATCTATAATTGTAGCCCTTTTAAAACCAGCCTCCCAAAAATCATCTCTAGCAAATCTTACACCATTCAAAGTTGCATTAGAAAATTCAGTATAAGACAAGTCCGACTTATAAAAATCACAATTCACTAACTCTGCGTCGTTATAAGTTGACGAACTCAAAATTGAGGCATGGAAATCCATGTTGTTCAGACTAAGATTATCAAAATTACAGCTAGTCATATACGATTGTTCCAAACACACACCAATTAACTCATAATGTTGAAAATCAACTTCCTGTAATCGTAGCTTCTCACCTTCTTGACCACTAGTCTCTACCCACTTTTTGTGAAGCTCAAATTTATGATCTAAATTTTGTTCCATGTGCATTTCATCCTCTATGTTAGGTATTAATGGGGAGAGAAACGGATCATCATTCTCTATTACTTTACCTCGGATTAAAGTGTAGACCTTAAACTGATTGAAGTATTCCGTATCATCACTATCTCTTACATAAAGAATTCCATAGGAGCTCGGAGCTATTTCACCTACCTTTTTCAGCACTTCGGTGGGATCATACTTTGACACAGGTTTGTGATTACCCAGGCCCGCTATCCATAGTTAAAAGTCACCATTAACTGCTCTCAAGTCCAAAACACCTGTAGGCCAATTTAGCTCATATACATATTCCCGCAGATGTTGGATAACTAAACCATATTGATACTCATCTTCTTCAAACGAGGCACTCTCTCTAATGGTTGTCCATCCATGATATTCGTACATTACTTTTCACAGCTCCTTCATCCGTAAACTATGTAGACAGTGCTTCAAAACTATTTATCTTCTATAGTCGCGTGGAATGGAGCATGCTCGGCTTCAAAATTTTTCAGCAAAGTAGGTTCTCTATGTGGTCAATCGCTTTACATAGGTTAACTTTTCCTGAAGTATTTGAATATTTTTACTCTTCAGTATGTCAGGATTCAATTCAGTAACAAAATCCAGAAACTGATGTGCATTTTTCATAATTTCTTCTGTAAAGGAAGCCGAACTTACATTAACACCATTCCAATTTGAGTATCTAAATTCCTCATTTGGTTCAGTAATAAATAAGTCCAGAATAACTTCCCGATCAATATCTTCTACTAAACTAACTTGTAGTTCCACTCCCTGCCGTTTAAACTCCAGCCACAAATTAGCGCTATCAGGAATTCGATAAGCAACATATTGATGTATTCTAATCTTCTGGACTATAGTCAGTAAGTCCACAAACCATCTAATAAGTCTTTCATTACCAAATGGACAATCGTCAAAGAACATACCGTACTTACTTCCGTTAAAGTCCAATTCAATAATTCCCTCGATATCTTGTTTCGTTAGATCAAACTGCTTTGCAGACATTTGTTTAATTTCATCAAAGTTATCAATTGCTTTAAATGAAATAGTGAACATATTTGAACACCCCTAATCTATTAAATCACTAATTTTATATATATGTGTACCATAAACGGAATCAACATTATCATTTCTAATGAAAACTTTAATCTGTTCATCAAATACAGTAACAGTATGCAAACCATCCTTTATTCCCTGTTGTTTCAACTGATTAACGGCCTCTGTAGACGCATCAGTTATTTTATTATCAGACCACTCTTTATTAAAGAAAGACTTTCTACTTAGCATTTCATTGATTTGTTCATCGGACATTTTCTTTTGGAGATATGGAAGTTGTTGCTTCGTACTATTAACAGAATGTCTATTAATAACATGGTCAATCAAATTTTGGCTCAACTGAGCTCTCTGCTCTGTGGCTTTTGGAGTTGCCTCTAGTGCATTTTTTTCTATACTCCTATTCTTCGCCTCAATATTCTGCTTAATCTTCGCCACAGCAGGATTAGAAGATGGCAATCGATAAGGCCCTTTACTGCCCGGCATACTCCCACGAACCATCTGAATGGCCATGAATATCTGACTAAACTTCAGAGAGGTCACCATCATCTGAGCATATTTATCTGATACAGGCTCTCCTGTCGTAGGATGAATGCCCATCTCAAACGCCTTGATCTGTAAAGCAAAAATATCTTCCCCAGGCGGTTCAACGTTCACAGCTTGCATACGATTGAAATTTAGATCTCCCCGATCCTTCTCATAAGCCTGAAGGGCAGCCTGATCCGCATCACCATTCTCGTTGACAGGCATCCATACCCACTTACCAAACATATTGACTTGCGCCATCCGATAGCCCTTATCACCCGAATTTGAATCACCTGATGATTTGGTCATCATAACTGCGGCACCGATTGCTCCAAACGCACCACCCAGACATCCCTTCTGAGCATCTGCATCTTGGAAACGCGTGGCGATATCCTTCAATTCCTTCGATGTATTGACCATACTCTCCAGCGCTTTATCCAGTATAGGTCGTGACTGCTCGAACTCATAGTAAAATCGCTCCTGCGTCGCGCCCATCCACATCATCTGAACGAACATGATCTGTCTCGTCAGATCATTTCGTATACTCTCCAACTGTTGTCTGGCTTGATCCACCTGATTCGATACGTGATGTAGTTGTTCAGGGGTAACTTTGATTGTACTCATACGTTTCTCCGCTCATTCGAAATAGGATTATCCAATGTTAGCAGAAGTGTAATATGTAAACTATCCGGCTAACATCCTGATTTCACCATGGTAAGACACAAGCTGTGCTCCTCATCGGTGCTATGGTCCTATATGCATATACCCACTTCAAGGCATATCCTACCAGTTTCAGTAAACACCTCCCTACTTCATTTCCTCCAACATCATCCTATACCGCCCGATCTGCTCCCCTGTGGCCTCTTCCCGCAATGATTCCAACAATGCCGTGCACCTTATAAAATACCGATCCATCTCAAGCTTATACGCTAACCGAATCGCCTGCAAAATGAACTCCACGGCCTCCTGCGGTCTTTCCATCCACCGTTCATACAAAGCCCGCTGATAACAGTAATGGTACATATCGACGTTGTTTGAAGAATCCATTCCTCTCCCCACACCCTGAACCTGATTCGCAAACATATGTAAAACCCGATCAATCTGCCACCTATGCCGCACTGCTGCTTCCGTAATCACTTTCAGACCTGCCAACCATTCGTCTGGATGCTCTACCAGAAAATTCACAAACTCCTCCAGCAGTTGCACCTGCCCGTCTTCAATCTCAAGAGCATACCGATTCACCTGTGCACGATGCCTAAACTCCTGCACTACCTGCATTCCCGCCCCATCCAACTCTTCCATCCACCCCAGCTCTGCATACTGATCGATACAAGCTCGTGCCTGATCTACCTGTCCCATCTTCTGGTGAGCCATACCCCGCATCTGGAGGCTGAACCCGTGATAATAGATCAACGGATGCTCAGTATGGATGTACGGTAAAGGTAATCCCTTGGTACGGTGCTCCTGTCGCTCTTCATGAATGCACTGCACACATTGATACAACATGTCCGCCCTCTCCATCACCTTATTCCAATTTTCAAAAGCCACAGCCATATCCAACATTTCAACAATGATGTCCGGTTTGAGTGATTTTAGGATAGATTTTCGCACAGAGAAGCCCTCCTTTGATAGTATAGGCGAACAGAACTTCTAATTACTCCTGTGAAGTAATGATATTCGTTTATTATACTACTTAAAATGCGTAAATAACACCATTATTGCTATATATTTTAACCTGACTTTTATGACTCATCTTATCTAAGCTTATGTATGAGGTGATTTAAATGTCAGAGTTACGCCAATTAATAGGTACACGAATTAGAGCAATGCGAAATGCCAAAGGACTTACTCAACAAAAGCTGGCTGATATTGCCGGGTTAGATTATAGATATATCGGAGCATTAGAAAGAGGCGAAAGAAACTTTTCCATTGATACTCTAGAAAAAGTACTACTCGCCTTAAATCTAGAACTTTATGAGTTAATGTACTCCGTTGAGGAGATTCATGATCTAAAAAAACACCAACTTGAGGCAGTTGATGAATACTTAGGTTTGTTAGATTCATTAACAGATGAACAAATTAATATTATGAGAAAAATAGTCAAAGAGGTTTTTCAAGCATATCAAACTAATCAACAAACTTAACAAACTCTTAGAGGTGATTTCAGTTGGAATTATCCGAACTTTTTGTTCGTATGCTTCTTGTTTTCTTTCCAGGAATTATAGCTGCTAAAATTGTCGACATGCTTACTGATCATGAAAGAAAGGACATTTGGGCGTTTTTTTTAAATGCTTTTGTTTTGGGTATGGGCGCCTATTTTACAAGATATCTTATTATTGTGCTCATAAATTTAATTCCTAGATTCAATTACAAAGTATATTTTTTAAATTTCCTTACTGATTCAAAACTACCAATTGTCTGGATTGAAATTGTTTGGACTACAGTAACAGCAATTTTTCTTGGTTTTATAGTAACTTTTGTTATAACACATCGCTTAGTTTATGGAATTGCCAGAAGCCTTAAGATTTCAAAAAAATTTGCTGAAGAAGATGTCTGGGGCTACGTATTTAATAACGACAGCATAAGATGGGTAACTTTACGTGATTTTGAAAAAAAACTAATATACGAGGGGTGGGTTGAGGCGTTCTCACAAGTACATGTAAACAGTGAATTGTTTATTAGAGATGTTACAGTGTATGACATGGAGAACGTGAATTCATTTTATAATGTCGATGCTATGTATGTAAGTAGAAATCATGATAATATCACTATAGAGTTTCGAACAATACAGTAGGATGGGGATAAAAGCATGTCAGATAAAAACGAATCTTCCAAACCCTTGAAATGGCAGCCTATTGAAAAAGGTGGAATTAATAAAAAACCTCCGATCAACACAAAACCACAAGGACCTCCTCCAACGCTAAAGAAAACAGATAAGTAACATTGTCAAAAAGCTTATCAGCTCCTGATAAGCTTTTTTATTATTTAGATGCATTTAAAGATCTTAACAAATTAATCCTTTTTCAATATCTTCTAGACATAACAAATCATTATGATACCTTGTGATCGTACTGACCATTAATGATTCCCGATTTCTAGGTTTCCATACTTCCTTATTTTTGTGGTTATAAAATAAAGAAAGATCGTGTATCGTACCTAATAATGACAAGTGTGCTTCCCGATAATTTTGAATTTTTGTAGATGTAAATTTCATGTCAGTTAATAGCATAAAAAGTTCATTTATCCTAGGACTCAGGTTTGTTACAATATCAAAAAATTCATCATCATTAATAATTTTATTTCTAAATTCATTGAAAGAATGTACCATAGATTGAGCTAAATTTATCATTTCAAATCTAATACTTTTTAACTGTGAGCATGCTTCCTCATCACTTATACTATCTTCATTCATAATTCCCTTTAACACAGAGTAAAAAGAATTGCTACTGAAGTGGATATTTTTCAATATAATATCACTCTCATTTTTTATTTTATACCACCACTCTTTATCTTGGTTTTCGTCCACCCATGTCCCTATACCAAAAAAATTAGATTTAACAATGTCCTCTTCGCAAAAACCAAAGTATACCCATATAATATTGGTTGCTTGCCCAGCGTAACGTAGCTTCTGTATTTCATTTTTATATATGTTAGCATATTTTAAGATTTCACTTATTTTTAAAATTATATCTGCTATCTCTGTAACTTCCAGCACGGACTTAAGTATGACTTTAACATCGTATCTCTTAGCCAGATTATTATGGACAGGATTAACAGAGCATATCGTAAAATCTTCGTCCTCAAGGTAGTACTCATCTACTTTGTATGGAACATAATCTTCAACTTTAAAATAAACAGTACCTACTATATTTGATCTAAAAATTGAATCTTGAGGATAATTCGGATTCTTAAGAGAGTGAATTTCAAGAGATCTTTTCACCCATAGTTGTAGATCTTGAAGTGATAATAGCCCCTTTTTATATAGATGTTTATCTATTAGTGCATTACATAAAATATTTGTAAAAACACTTCCAATACTGTCTCCATATGAAACTTGATAAGCATTACTAGATGTAAGAACTGCACATCCCATTCCATTAAATTTATCTAAAGCATCGTTTATATCCACTTGTTCAGATAATTCAATATTAAAATTACCAGAATAACAGCAGTCTAAGAATAAGATTTTATTCTTTGCTTTAGATTTATTTAAATATTCAATTATTCTTTGAGTCTCAATGTAATCATCACTTACTACCAAATAATGTGGATTTGTTGAAGTTCCATGTCCCGAGAAATAAAAAATAGCCGTGTCTTCAATATTCAGTTCCTCATTGAATAAGAGAAATTTATCCCAGAATTCTTCACCAGTTACTAAGCCATCTGTTGAAGTTCCTAAATGTACTATATTTCTTTTTTCAACATGGATACCCTGTTGCAGGGAGGTGGAGAAATTTTTCATATCTATTTGGCAAAAAGGGAGACTCTCTACCTCTAGTGGTGTATAATCACCTACTCCCACCAAAAACGCTTTTATACATGTCACCTGCTCATCCTCCTTTTTGTTATTTCGTTATATTCTTTGTTTAATGTAAATAAACTATATATTTGCAAACTCAATCCGATTACGCCCATTCTGCTTCGCCTGATACAACGCCTTATCCACCGCAGCGAACAGTTGAGTCAAATACCCTTCCGGATTCTCCGGTACATGATCAACTTCAAAATCCTCAATGGACAGAATTCCTATGCTAATCGTAATGGACACCTGTTCGATCTCATGATCCACCACAATGAGGTTGGTCTCCACCGCTAATCTCACACGTTCCGCAATTTGTTGGGCTAACTCGCGCTCCGTGTGTGGAAGGTAGATCATGAATTCCTCCCCGCCATATCGCGTTAGAATATCGGTGCTCCGAATGGAATCTTTGACAGCCTGAGCCGTGCGATGCAGCACTTCATCCCCGATGACATGTCCGTAGCGATCATTGATCGCTTTGAAGTAGTCAATATCCAGCAGAATAAGTGAAAACGGCGTTTTATATTGAATGTTGGTGATAACCTCATGATTCAGGTGTTGGGTCAGATAGCGGCGGTTGTAGCAGTTCGTCAGACTGTCCGTCAGGGCGAGTTCTTCCAGCTTGCGATTGGCCTCGGACAACTCCAGGCGAATCCGATCCAGGGCATGATTACGCTCCTGAAGCGTCTCGTTCTGCCTATTCATTTCTTTGACATAGAAGCGCTCTTGAGAGACATCCTGGAACGTAAGGATATGTCCAATAGGCGCGCGAGCAGCATCAACAATGGGAGACGCTTGAAGGATATAATGACGGATGTCATCCCGCTCTACGATCACTTCAATTTGAGACAAGGTATTGTCCTTTTGCTTATACGCCTCCAAGAACTTCTTACGGCTGCCTTCTACACGAACAGAACCCAGAAATGCATCCATATCAAAAGAATCCCCCACATGCAGATCCATGAAGGAGCGGGAGGCTTTGTTCAATTCAATAATCATCTCATTCTCATCCAGTACAAGGATGCCGTAAGGAATGGTATTGATCACATCCTCATGGGCGATAGAAACCAGATCGAACACATTGTACCTTTTGATGACATAGACGAAGAAAAGGTCGGACACGAAAATCCCCAGCGAAGTCAGTCCGGGAATGATGAACGGTAAATACGCTCGTAGAACCACATTAAGCAGAGCGTCGATTGTTGCAAAAACAGCCAGCACAAATATGCCCCATAGCGTAACTTTCACCTGATTTTTAATCATGGAGGACGTTCGCGAAGAATAAAGTGCCCGAAATAAAATAAAGAGGGACGTTACAAAGTAACTCACGAGTATAGCCATGACAACCCAGAACCAAGGTCCATATGCCCGCTCGACATAACCGCCTTCCAGCGGAGTTACAAACCAGCTCCACGGGTTCAGGATCACGCCAACGGCTCCAATAACCGCAGGGATGAACAAGAGGAAGGATCTTTTTTGGCCTAATCGCTCTGCCTCACCCGTAATGAAGATCGTAAGCAGTAGCCACCCACTCCCGAGCAAGGAAACGGCGACAAAAGATAACGTAACATAGAACAGCTGCAAGCCGGGATCATCCGTCAACGTACTCGCAAATTGACAGAATGGCCAGAGCATCATCAACCCATGAAACAAAAAGTAAACCTTATGTAAGTTCGTAATTCTAACCGTAGCAAAAACATATACGTATACACCAAACAATAGGACGAATAGAAAGAGATCATACCATACTAATGGGCTCACGAATCTTCTCCTTTTTGCATGCGACAACGAAGATAGTATTGAACTGAAATTATTCCTTAACGCTATGTGAACCTTCAATAAACCTATAAAGATATTCCTATACTATTGCTGTTGGTTAAATTAACCATATCTTATCACACCGCTAATGGAGTGAGTAGCCCATACAATGGAAGTCCAACCAACCTCTGATTGAATTCTGCTCTATTTTTGCGTTTTTGTGAATGAAATTGAACGTTTGGATGCAAAAAGGGAGGGAAAAAGACCTTGTTAGCTGTCGTAAGAAGGCAAAGAGTACGTAGGTAGAGCCCTCCGTCGCCGGACGGCCCTCTCCTCATTCGTGTACAGCAGCCAAAGGCAAATTGTCTGAGAACAAATCGGGATTATCTTGGAGCATGCCCGTGATCACTTCCGTCAACAAGGCGGCATCACACACTCTGACAACCGCATCGCCAAACATCCCCTTACGCATCGCTCCCTTACGTTCAAGAACGTCATCCACTTTCCAAAAATGCTCCGACCACGACAATCCGCAATGTCTCCGGGAAGGCACCGAAATTTCGGTTCCATCGGGTAAAACCGTCTTTAACATCTCATGGCTGTCCGTTAATCTACCCGGGATGTCCACCCATTCTTCAATACCATGGATAAACGTGTTCCGTTTCAGATCAACGCCGACCAAAAGGATGGTAGCCTTCCGATCAAGCAGCTTCCCCCAGGCTGAGCCTCTCGCACAAGGTGTATCGAAAAGATGATCATCCTTCGTAAATGCTTCGGCATCCCGTCCTAGAGCAGCTACCGAATGCGTAGGGTGCCACGAACGAACCACGCCCGGTCGTTTGCGAAATAGCTCAGGCAGAATACCGACGCAGCATGGCGAGGATTCCACGTGGAACATCGGATTGTCCGCATTGATCGTGGACCACGTATGCGTTGGCAACACCAACAGCCCGTCCTTCATATACTCAGTCAACGCATCCAACACCGTATCCGCACCGCCTTCGACTTCGCCCATGCTTTTCATGGAAGAGTGAACGAGCAGCGTCCCTTGGTCGTCAATGCCAAGCTGGCGCAGTTGGTGGAGCAAACTTTCTTGGGTATGCATCATTATTGGATAACCTCCTTTGGGCTATTATAGCAAAATAGAACGCAGACGACGGTACTAACGTTATCCTGTTATACCATGTAATGTTTGCTATTATATAACATAAATTTTACTTAAATCATAAATAATGTTAATTCTGTGTCACTAATATGTTTATTTGCTCTGATATAATTTCTGCTAGGTAGACGAAAGGAGATTATAGGGTTGCAAAAAGAGCTTGGTGTATTGATGGTGTTGAGTGTCGTTTTGCTTTCAGGATGTGGATCAGATAAGCCCACAGCCGATCCGCAAGGTTCGGGTGAGTCTCCCAGTAAACAAGTAACAACACAGCCAGTGCGCGGTACGAATGAAAAATTGCTGGGATCTTCAGAGGATGAAAAAGTAAAATTTTATAAACAAACCGACGGGGTAACACTGGACATTAACGGTAATAAAAAAGACTTTTCTTGGAATGTCCCTGGTGATACTGGAACTGCCCCACAGGTATTTTATACGGATGTTACAGGCGATGGAAAAGAAGAGGCCGTAATTATTATCCAGACTGGACGAGGAACAGGTTTAAACAATTATGATATTCATGTCGTTAGCGCCGAGGACCTATCCGAAATTAAAGTACAAAGCTATGAGGAGATTGTTGCTGATCAGATTGAGACGCATGTTGCTAAAAATGGCGACGGTACATTAGCGATCTCCGTTAAAGCACAAGGAAGAGAATATGATTTCAATTATGGGTTTGATCCAGCGCCGGATTACAAGCAAGACAGCCTTGCTTTTGGTGGTGTAAATATTTATTCATTGGAGAATCAAAAAATAAAATTGAACCTTGGAGGATCTGTAGGTGTGTCTCCCACATATGTATGTGATTTCAATATCACATACATATTCGATAGTGCTAAGAATGAATTTCTTGCTGATCAAATTGAAGTTAAACCTATTGAAAAATAAAAAAAAGGCTGACCACAATTGGTCAGCCTTTTTTGGTGGGTAATTAAATTAAACGACATAATCAAAAAATGTGTGTCCACCGACTACGATTTTAGCGCTGACTTGCACCGTGCTTCCACCTGGAAACTTATAATAGAGTTTGTTACCTGAAGTGTAACTCAGTTCTGAAAATCTAGTATTAGCAGTGTAAAAACACTTACCGCCGATTGGATTTGAGTAGCTACTTAGGTTTGATGCGAGGCTAACAATGTTTTTCCAAGCTGCACTGTCTTTATCAGGTTTCAGACATTCAGCCAGGTTAGGATTACCTTCGTTAAAGCAACTAAAAGCTTATGGAGCAAGCACGACTGCTTCAATCCGAGTTGAGATTTTTAAATTCGTTGTAAGTGGAATTATTTTTACGGTTGCTGATGACATAAGCAACGCCTACACGAGAATCTGAATCGCCCCTGGTTTCTCCCCAAAGAGTTCGGGCCAACAAGTCCACGCTGTCACGTCCGTAAAGCTGAGATTTTGAAGTTAATGCTTCACCAATTGCCATAAATATTACCTCCATTAAGCTATTTTGTGGATTTACCGGCCTCTCATGATATAAAGAGAAATGAGTCTCGGATTACAACCACTCTTCAAATTTTATTTCAATTCACTAGTGCCAAAAGTTTGTATTACCTCAATCATTTTGACATAAGAGCTCCTGTTTTAGATCTTCACGATGATCGGCGGGTACTTGTAATAAGAAGGATTTTAAATTTGGTGCCCCATTTCAGATCACAGACCCAGTGTCTCACAGCAAGACAAAATGGCCGGGGAACCCCCCGGCCATAAGGAAAGAATTTGTATAAGTTCATGAATAACAAAACTATTTAATCACAACATACTCCAGGTTCACCAATTTCGCATAGGTTACGATTTGATCCGTAGTCAGGTTCAAGGATACAACCGTATGGTGACCACCACCATTTTCGATCCATGCTTTCACTCCATCTTGGAAGTTAGGCTTCACGCTCCACAGAACACGTGCTACCGGCAGGTTAGGTGCTGGAACGGTTGGCTCAAATGCGGATACTTCGTTGATCAGCAGTTTATAGTGGGTACCGAAGTCTGCCATGGATACCACAACACCTTCGCCTGCTTTGCCATCGAATACAAGACGCGCCGGATCTTCGCGATCGCCAATGCCCAGTGGGGACACGATGATTCTTGGTTTCGTGCTAGCCAGTGTTGGATCTACTTCAAGCATGTGGGATTGCAGGATTGCTTCCTGTCCAGCAGCCATCTCGTAGGTGTAATCTTCCATGAAGCCCGTGTTCTCGTTATGGGCCATGATTTTCAGCAAGCGATCCAGCGCAGCCGTTTTCCAGTCACCCTCACCGGCAAATCCGTACCCTTGAGCCATCAGGCGTTGTACAGCCAGACCCGGAAGCTGCTTCATGCCATGCAGATCTTCGAAGTTGGTAGTGAAGGCACTGTACCCACCTTCGTCCAGGAAACGTTTGATCGCAATCTCATAACTTGCTTGCACACGTACGCTGGCTTCCCAAGCTTCCTTGCTGTTTGTGCCATAATCGAATTCATACAGGTCTGCATACTGAGCGATCAAATCATCGATTTCTTGCTCCGTTACGGCATTCACGTACTGCACGAGGTCGCCAATGCCGAAGTAATCAACGGTCCATCCGAATTGGATCTGTGCCTCTACTTTATCACCTTCGGTTACACCCACGTTGCGCATGTTGTCGCCAAAACGCGCAACCTTGATGTTGAAGCTTTCGTTGTAGGCTACCGCTACGTCCATCCAATCCGCAACCTGCTGCTGCACTTCTGGACGCTCCCAGTAACCAACGACGATTTTGTTTTGTTTTCTCAGGCGTGCATTGATGAAGCCATATTCGCGGTCACCGTGAGCCGCTTGGTTCAGGTTCATGAAGTCCATATCGATGGTTGCCCACGGAATGCTTTCATTGAATTGGGTTGCCAAGTGCAGCAATGGTTTTTGCAGCAATTTTGTACCCCGAATCCACATTTTTGCCGGGGAGAATGTATGCATCCAGGTGATTACACCCGCCACTTCGTCGCGGTAGTTCACTTCTTTCATGATGCTCGTGATTTTATCTGCGCTTACCGCCAAATCCTGCAATACGAGCGGGTACGGCAGAACGCCGCTTGCATTAAGGGCATCCGTGATTTTCTGTGCGTTAGCTTTTACTTCGCCCAGTGCTTCTTCCCCGTACAAGTGCTGTGAACCGACCACAAACCAGAATTCTTTTGCTGCTGACATATAATCATCTTCTTTCCTATATAGTGTGTTTAACTCCATTTACACTTGATCACTCCAACTGCAGTACCATCTTACGATCGCTGTTATCCCCGGATTTCTTTTATCTCTTACAAAGGAGGAAATCCGGTGATAAAGGCGAACGCTTCGCTTCTCCAGATTGGTTCTGCAATCTCCGTTATCGTGTAAATCTTAAATCCTAATATGGATCACTCAGTAACCAGAACAATCTTCAATTCGCTGTTTTCCTGCTCATATCATTTCTGTCCGTAATACGCGTCTTTGCCGTGTTTACGCAGATAGTGTTTATCCAAAATGCCTTGCGGCAGTTCCTTCGCGAAGTTATTCAATTGGCGCGCGTACAGGTTCATTTTGCACACTTCCTCCAGCACGACGCTGTTCACCACCGCAGACTTGGCATCTTTCCCCCACGTAAACGGTGCGTGCCCATGGAGCAACACTGCCGGAACCGCCATAACATCAATCCCACGCTGTTCAAACGTTTCAATAATGACTCGACCCGTCTCCGCTTCATATCCGCGATCCACCTCGTCCTGGTTCAGGAAACGTGCACAAGGCACCGCTCCATAGAACGTGTCCGCATGGGTTGTTCCCATTACAGGTACGTCCAGTCCGGCTTGCGCCCAGATCGTCGCCCACGTGGAGTGTGTGTGCACGATGCCACCAATCTCCGAGTAATGCTTATATAGTACGGCATGTGTTGCAGTGTCCGAGGAAGGTCTCATCTCACCCTCCACCACGTTACCGTCCAGATCAACTACAACCATGTCGCTTGCTTTCATCGTATCGTAGCTGACGCCACTTGGTTTGATCACGAACAGACCACTTTCCCGATCGATTGCGCTGACGTTACCCCAAGTGAATTTTACAAGTCCGTGCTTGGGCAGTTCCAGATTTGCCTGGAATACCTCTTCTTTCAGTTGTTCTAACATGTTATTCCCTCCCGTTCTCTACCAGATGGTTTACAGCTGCATGCTCAATCGCAAGTCCACTCCGGTAGCGTTCGATAAATGCTTCAAACCCTTTCACATCCGATGCATCCGGCGCCACTTCGACTCCCTCAACATCGTTAAAGACCTTCTGCTCCAGGAACACATCCAAGCTCTCCTCTTGATCCTTGTTGATCATGTACGAAGCCAGAAGTGCCATGCCCCATGCGCCGCCTTCACCAGCGGTAGACATGACCGAGACCGGTACGTTCATCGCAGCAGCTACAATCCGTTGTCCGACAACAGGGGTCTTGAACAGGCCACCGTGAGCCAAAATGCTATCAATGGCTACATCCTCTTCCTCCGTCAGGATGTCCATACCCAGCTTAAGTGCACCGAATGCACTGAACAGATGTGTCCGCATGAAGTTCGCCAGATTGAAGTTGCTTTCCGGGGAGCGGACGAACAATGGACGGCCTTTCTCAAGTCCCGTAATATTCTCACCTGAGTAGTAACCGTAGCTGAGCAAGCCGCCACCATCAGGGTCTGCCTCCAAAGCCTTATTGAACAACACGCTGAACAACTTTCCGCTATCCACTTCATATCCCATCGCTTGAGAAAACTCACGGAACAGTCCCACCCATGCGTTGATATCACTGGAACAGTTGTTGGCATGCACCATCCCTACTGGGCTTCCATCCGGTGTGGTGACCATATCGATCTCCGGATACACTTTGGATAGTTCCTTCTCCAGTACGATCATGGCAAATACCGAGGTGCCGACCGAGATGTTCCCCGTACGTTTCTTCACGCTATTCGTTGCCACCATACCCGTTCCGGCATCGCCCTCTGGCGGACAGAGCGGAATGCCTGACTGCAAATCATTCGAAGGGTCGAGCAGCTTGGCTCCCGCTTCCGTCAACTCACCAGCCTTCTCACCAGCGAGATATACCTTGGGAAGAAGGTCCTCGACCTTCCACGGATAACCTTTACTTGCAATCAGTTTATCGAACTGCTTGATCATGGACGGGTGATAATTATGCGTAGACTCGTCGATTGGGAAAATGCCCGAAGCATCGCCGATACCGATGGCTTTATTGCCCGTCAGCAGCAAGTGTATGTACCCGGCCAAAGTTGTCAGATGATCAATGCGAGGCACATGCGCCTCTTCGTTCAAGATCGCTTGGTACAAATGAGCGATGCTCCAGCGTTCCGGGATATTGAACTGTAGAAGATCCGTCAGTTCTCTCGCAGCCTTCCCAGTAGTCGCGTTACGCCACGTCCGGAAAGGTACCAGCAGTTCTCCCGCGCTATCCAATGCGATATATCCATGCATCATGGCGGAGAATCCGATAGAACCTACCTTTTGCAGCGTGATCCCGTATTTCCGCTCTACGTCTTGCTTCATTTCACGATACGCTGTCTGAAGACCTGTAATAATATCCTCTTGGTTGTACGTCCAATATCCGTCTTTCAGGAGGTTCTCCCATTCATAACTGCCCGACGCGATGGTCTCAAAACGTTCGTCTATCAACACCGTTTTAATCCGCGTCGATCCAAATTCTATGCCTAGTGAAGTGGCTCCCTTGGTAATTGCTTCTTTCATATCCACATGACTCATGATCACGTAGTCCCCTCTCTGAGCACAGTAGGTAAAAGTAAAAATAGTATTGGCTTAAAAACGATTGAATTGGATTCATATTTCGGTTCATTGAAAAGAATGCGCTTTCCTTTTCTGACAGCCTTAGTATATTTTTTGTACGTACATTTGTCAATAATATATAATAGTTATACTTACATTAGTAATAATATAACGTCTACACGATCTCATTTCTGTGCTCAAAAGGTGATGTTGTAGGGTACACATCTCTATTTTATGACGGGATTTGTACGGTTTATTTTGTAAAACTGGCTGCTTTATTTCCATTCAGATCGATTCATGATAAAATATGTACGTACAACTATGGATATAACGATGTTTTTTTATAGATAAGTAACGATGAAAGAAGTGGAATGCGTGAAGCCAAAGTATCAGGTCATCATTGACGATATCAAAAGCAATATCCTATCCGGAACCTATAGCGTAGGCGAACAAATCCCTACCGAATCCGCATTGCAGGATAGCTACACTGTGAGCCGCCAGACGGTGCGGAAGGCTATTTTGGAGCTATCGAACGAAGGATTTTTGAGAAGTGAGAAAGGTTCCGGCACCTATGTAAGCAATCTGTATCGATCCAGAACCGGCGGGAACACGATGAAAAAAACAATCGGCGTTATCACGACGTACATCTCCGATTACATCTTCCCTTCCATTATCCGCGGCATTGAAGGCCGGTTGAATGAAGATAATTATTCGTTGCTGTTAGCCAGCACCAATAACGATGTCGCACAAGAGAAAAAGGCGCTCGAAATGATGCTGTCCTACGGTGTGGATGGTCTGATCGTCGAACCGACCAAAAGTAATCTCTACAATCCCAATATTGCATACTACCTGTCGTTCAAGGAGCAGGATGTGCCGTTTACGATGATCAATGCCTTTTATGAAGAGCTGGAGGTGCCTTTCTTCTGTCTGGATGACGTACAGTCCAGCTATCTCGCTACCCGTGAACTGATCGCCAAAGGACATAGCCAGATCGGCATTATCGCGAAAATGGATGATTTACAAGGGAAATACCGGATGAAGGGATATATCAAAGCTTTGGGCGAAGCCAAGCTGCGGTTTCATCCCGAGCAGGTGCTTTCGTTCGATACGGCATCGAAGCCGGACCTCTCCACCAATCTGGAGGTGTTCCTGGAGGATAACAGAGATGCGCTGACATCCCTTGTCTGTTACAACGATGAGGTGGGGTTGGAGGTCGTACATGCATGTAGAAAGTTGGGCATTTCCATTCCAGACGAGTTATCCATTATCGGTCAGGACAATTCGTACATCGCCAAGAACGCGAACATCAAACTCACGACGTTAACTCATCCCCAAGAGCAAATGGGCCGTGATGCAGCAGATTGGGTCATCAAGAAACTGCAAGGCAAAAAGGATCTGCCCACCAACACCTACTACCAGCCTGTGCTGGTTGAGGGCGAGACCGTAAAAGAGATTGAGTTGGAATAGTATTGGGACTACGCATGAAAAAAGGGCCGTTGAATTGTTCAACGGCCTTCTATCCATATTTAAGTGACTAACTTACTCCCACCGAAGAGAAACCTATTCTACTTCGTTTCAGCTTCATCGTCATCTTCCAAACTCACGATAACACCTTTCTTCTCCAGTTTTTTTATAACCTGCTCCGCCTGTTCATTCAACGGATTGCCGGCCAACGATACCTCTATTAAATGGGGTATGGTTTCGAGCACTGCAATATCTTGAATGAGGTTATCCTCCACATAAAGATACTCCAATGTCGGATGGTTCTTTAACGGACTTAAATCTTGAATTTTATTTCCAGCCATAATGATCCATTCTAGATTCAATTTCTGAAGAGGGCTTAGGTCTGCTACCTGGTTGCCGCTGGCAAGCAAACTGGTCAACTTATGTAAATTTTTCAATGGCGTTAGATTTTTAATTTGATTATCACTAATCAATAGACTTTCTAGATTACTTAACCCAGAGAGTGGGGATAGATCTGAGATCTGATTCCCTTCAAGAACTAAGAACTCTAGTTTTTTCAACTTGCTGAGCGATGCAATATTTTTTATTTTATGCCCAGGCATAATTAGATCCACCAGGTTAACGGCATGTTCAAGCCCTTGCAAATTGGAAATCTTGTTTTTGGTATCCTCGGCATATAACGATTTTAATTTCTTCAGATCGCTCGTCTTCACTTCTTTTTTAGATGATATCTTCAATGTGGTCCGAATAACCTTTGCCAGAGCCACATCTTTAATAACAGGTGCAGCCGACATGGTTGTTGCCGGTAATACTAAGAGAACCAAACAAAATACAATCATATTTTTTACGAATTGAGAGGGCATTTCGAGTCTCCTTTAAGCATCTTAGATTATTTGTCATATGTATATATGAAATTCCCAGAAAAGTATATCTTTTACGATGGTACTTCCTTTCTATACCTTTGTCCATAAGATCCTGTCATTCTATCATCAGTAGCACAGGTGGAATGCAATATAGCTATTTTGTTCAAATAAACTTCGAAACATCATATAATAACCTCTTAACAAACCTTCATAACTGGTATATTATACAATTGTAGCAAAATTTTATTGTATTCGAGAGGAGATTTTATACTTGAAAAAGACGCTTTCAATGGTTGTCGTCGTGAATTTATTTCTCAGTTTTGCCTTCGCCTTTCAAGCGTTTGCAGACGATGGCATGGCCGAATCGGGAGTTCACCCTGATGCCCATGTCACAGAACAGATACTGCAGCCAAGTGGGGAAATGATACCCGAACTTACCAAGGATGCTTCTGAGTTGGATTCGTCCAAACTGAAAAAGCATCGGGTAAAGGCATCTGTAAATTTGGAATCGGCTACCGCGTCTTCAGAATTACAAAAGGGACTCATTTCGGCTCCGCAATCGGTTATCGCTACAGCCACAGCAGAGACTAATACATACACGGGCTACATCCAACAAGAAGGTACGTCCAGCTTTTTATACCCTATCTATGTACAACCGGGGAGCATACTGCAAGTACAAATGGATAATCCTGCTTCGGCGCAGCTAGATTACGATCTATATCTCTACGAATTTGACATGTCCACTGGGGAATTGAACCCAACTCCAATTGACTATTCAATATATGGCACGTATCTGAATAACTACGGAAATGGATCAAGAACCTTGTCTGAAAATGTCGGCACGAAAAATAGCACGGCCAGTTCCAAAGCCTACCTCATTGAAGCCTACGGCGCAGTTGGAGGCAGCATCAATGAACCATTCACGCTAACCGTCTCAACTAGCTCAACCTATGATTCGTACGAGACGGATGAGAATGCGCTTCATGCTTATCCTTTCACGGTGGCAACTGGTGGCTCTACTCTTTCAAGCCGCTCCATTAATTCGGAGGTCGATCAGGATTGGTATAAGATCACGGTTCCCGAAAGCAGAAATTATGACGCCATGCGTATCGATCTGGATCAAGCCTCTGTAGGTAATGGCTATAAAGCTGAATTGTATGGTGCATTAAGCAACAATCGAATGGCATTAATGCCCTCCGCCAACGGCAATGTGTCTCTAGGCACGGGCACATATTATTTGCGGGTGTATACCACAAGTAATTATTCGGATAACAACTATTTATTACACCTCCAGCCCGTGTTACGAGCCGATAAAGTCGTGATTACAGGTTATAATTCCAATGGTGGTCCGAATGACTACCCCACATATGCCTATGGTCGCTACTACCGGATAACGGGAACCAGTTTTACGGTGACTGGCGTTGCGGCAACTTCAGATAACTATGCGGTGGCCAATGCGGAAGTAGAAGTCATTTGGGAGAATGATTATTGGTCCGAAGGCAGCAACAACAGATTTCGGAGCGCCAAGGTGATGACAAACAGCAGCGGTCAATTCACTGCTATGTTGTCCCTTCCTCCTTCAACCGGGAGCATAAGTCAATACTTGCCGGGAGCCATAAGCTTCACGCACTACTATGATATTTGTGGTGTGCTGGCGAGGGTAACGAGTCGTCCGAGTGCAAATGATACGGATATTGTGTATCACTTTGCCTACAGTATTTACGGAGGTTAAAACAGAACGAGAAGAAGCAATGGGCGATTCGTCAACATGCCTGTTGCTTTTTTTGTCCAATCATATTAAAAATATGGAATATTATTCCGATACTATGATGAGAAGAGAATATTTGGAATATATCAAACGAATAGGGGTGTGTAATTATGAAGGTTCAAAGTACGACTCAGTTTGACCTCAATACCTACATTCAATCGAAACAACGCGCGGATAAGCCATCTTTGGTCACAGGCACGATACCCGAACTGTCACATAACAACGACACAGTGGAGATCAGTCCAGCTTCCAGGCAATTAGCAGCATCCGATATTGTTAATCATGCCGCTACATATTTTGGAACCGTTCAAATCAATGATTCATTGAATCGCCTACTTACAGATCAACCCTCGGAGGTGAAGGAAGCTGTCTATGGCATCATTCAATCCAATTTCATTACTAACGTAACCGGGGAAGAGGATAGATCAGCATTGCTGGAATTGGGTCTCACTCAAGCAAAGTATATCGCGGACAACTATATGAAAGGGGATCAAGCGACGGAATTCATGAATACGATTCGTCAAATCGCCGCCATCTCCACAACCAGAACGGTAGATCCTGAGACGAAAGAAATCCATTACGAGACTCCTCCTCAGAGACCTGTTGGGGCTCCAGATGATTATATCGATCTAAATTATATGATGAAGAAATTTGAACCGAAAACGCTGGACAAGCTCCAGGATGCAATTGTGAACGGAAAAGACTGGAACAGCATCCTGCAGAGTTTCGCCAAAAATGTATCGACTAATCAGGACTGGTTGAAGGAATACAAAGAGGACGTAGCCAAATCGACCGGGAATAACGCTGTGGAGAACCGATTCGAAAAAGCCTCTACTTCCAGCTTGTCTGAGTTTGTCCAAGATATCAAGAACATGATCGATCATGCTGGCTTAGAAAATAGCGGTTTTCTGACAGACAACATAGAAGCATTTATGCGAACCTTGGCAATGCCGAAATCCAATGGATAATAGAGAAGACTCACCAACATGAGTGAATAAGCATGCCACTGAGAATCAAGATAAGCATGCCGTATGTGCCTACAATTGATTCTCAGTGATGTGATGCGCTATACCACTTTTCCCTATTTGAATTTAATGTCAGCCACTTGACCACATTCAACAAAACAAGCCCCATCCGTCGCCAAAAAGCGAATCGTAACGGTTGTTCCTACACCTTTCTTACTGTCATAGTGAATTTCCCCGTCATATTTTTCTACAATGTTAAAGCAGATCATTAATCCTAATCCGGTGCCATTACTTTTTAATGAATAAAACGGCGTCCCAAGCGACTTCACCTCATCCTCTGACATTCCGCTTCCTTCATCAATAATTTTGATCTCGATATAATGTTGATTTCTCTTGGCTATTACCGTGACGGGAGTACCCATATTCGAGGCTTCCAAAGCGTTTTTAATTAAATTCATCAGCAGCTGCTTAAACTCAATTGGATTAATAAAAATGAAGCAACCCTCCTCTGCCTCGATATGCATCTGATTATCAGATAACATCGCATAGGAACGGACCAGCCCTGTTACGCTCTGAAGAGCATCGTTCACATCCACCTTTTCTGGCTTCTGATCTCGATTAGGCTTGGAAAGGGTTAGAAACTGAGAGGTAATTTGTTCAACAGTATTTAATTCATCAATCATTAGTTTGAACTTGTTTTTGACTGGATCATCAAATGCAGGATCTTCTCTGTATAACTGCAAAAAACCTCGAACAACGGTGACTGGATTTCTAATCTCATGCGCCACAGCCGCCGTCAAATGGGCTATCATCTTTAAGCGCTCCGATTGTTGTAATTGCTCATGATAAAGCTGCTGCTTTTTCATACGACTAAAGGATAAATGGAAAATAAGAAATAATAGTATCTGACTCGCTATAATATTAATGAGGTTACCTAGGATGTCATGATGTAAATACGAATATATATTACCTTGATCAATTAGGATGATGTAGCCAAACGTGAGCAAAATTAAGAATCCATTCAGAATGATAGAAAAATAAAACAATTTTAAATCAAAGAACAGAATGGCCAGTGAGGGAATCAGGCAAATGAGAATGTACGTAGTCCAGGTCTCTGGATATAAGAAGAACAGGGTATAGAAATAAGCAAAGGCAAACAGGATGATGATCTTTCTGAAAATATATGTTTCATGCTTGGGGTAGATCAACAAACAAACCGCTAGAATAGCCACACACAAAAAATGGATAACATATCCCACGGTAATCCCGCTTAATTCTGTAGTCGATAGGATTAATCCAGATAACATAAGAGCAATGAGCGTTAACATGGAAATATAATATGTTTTTCGGTTCACCTGACTGTACAATTCTTTCATCCGCTCACCACTTTAAATTAATGTCGACACCTCGGTATGTATGTAGTTCTTTTCATTCCTATATGTAAAGGCATCCCACTGGATGCCCTTATCTATAATAGCATTGTATCTCATTTAACTAGCTATACAATATGAAAATTTGAAATAAATGATTCCCAACACCATAAAGGCCAACATTGGTCAAACTAAGGCAAGGCCTAGAATGCCAAGTAGCCGTACGGATCACTGTCCGTACGGCTAATATTGGCTAAAAAAAATGCCTTTAGCTTATGAATTATTTCCAGATCTCTTCAGCAATTTCTTTGATAAAAGCAAGCTTCTGCCATTGCTGCTCTTCTGTCAGATGGTTGCCTTCTTCCGTGGAAGCGAATCCGCATTGCGGGCTCAGGCAAATCCGATCCAGATCAACATATTGCTTCGCTTCTTCGATACGCTTCAGAATATCTTCCTTGCTTTCAAGCTCACCAAATTTGGAAGAGAACAAACCAAGCACGACCTGTTGGTTGTCTTTCAGGAAACGAAGTGGCTTGAAATCGCCTGCCCGTTCGGTATCAAACTCCAGATAGTAGCCGGAGTAGTTGTCAATGTTCAGGAGCGTTTGTGCGATCGGCTCATAACCTCCACCAACACCTGCATATGTTGATACGTAATTCCCACGGCATACATGTGTCGTTACTACGAGGTCCTCCGGCAAACCGGATACAACTTGCTCGTTCAATTTCGCAAGTTCGTTTGCATAATCGGCCACATTAACGCCAATCTGCTCCATGAATGCCATGAACTGCTGGTCGCAAAGTGCACCCCACGTGCAATCGTCAATTTGAACGCTGCGGCAGCCCGCGTCATACAAAGCCAGAATCGCCTCTTTGTACGCTTTGGCAATATCCGAAAGCAGCTCTTCCCGGTTCGGGTAGATGGCTTCCGTACTTTCCTTATTTTCTGCCCGGTCCAATTCAAACAGGAACTGTGCAGCAGCAGGAATGGATTGACGCGCAACGACGTCATCGCCAGCAACACCTTTTAAGAATGCATAATGCGAAACGAACGGATGGCTGCTGAAGCTTACTTTGCCGGTCAGACGTGCTGTTTCGGGTCTGGATTTGGCACCGTTAAACTCGTAACCTTGATCAATGATGGTCCGGTCAACACCGTCAAGTCCCCAGAAGAAGTCCAGATGCCACCAAGAACGACGGAATTCCCCGTCGGTTACAGCTTGAAGGCCAACTTCTTTTTGTTTTTGCACGAGCTTCACAATTTCAGCGTTTTCTACTTCCTCTAGTTGCCCAGAAGTCATTTCACCGTTTTGGTATTTCGCTCTCGCCTCTTTCAACGCGCTTGGGCGCAAGAAACTGCCTACAATATCATATCGAAATGGAGTGACGGTCCGCTGTTTAGGTTTGGTTTGAATGCTCATATTTTAATCTCCCCGTAAATTAATTATAAGATTAAATATAACATATCCGATCGGATTTACTGTTCTATGAAAGAGCTATAGCAGGTTATAGTTATAAGCTATAGCTGAATCCAACTTTCCTTTACCCATGAGGTCTCTTCCATCCAAAAGATAAATTTATTTACCTTATTGACTTAAACCATAGTTTAAGTCGTATGCTATTCCTGTCGACAGAGTTAACACCTATTTGGAGGTCTCCAACATGAAGTATTTTTCCATTAGCGAAGCATCAGCCCAATTGAATATTCCAGATTCAACGTTACGTTTTTATGAGAAAAAAGGACTTCTACCCTTGATTGAACGTGATGATGCTGGCAGGAGATTATTTTCAGAAGTTCAGATGGCCTTATTGGAAACCCTTGTTTGTTTAAAAAACACGCATATGCCCATTAGTCAGATTAAGCAATATATGGACTGGATCATCGAAGGGAACTGTACGCTCGAGGACAGGCTTGAAATGATGCAAAATCACAAGCAAGCAGTACTGGATGAAATTTTGTTGATGCAGGAATCCCTAAAGGGCATTGATTTTAAAATTACACGTTACACCCGTCAAATACAGGAAAGAAACGAAGAAAAAGATACCTAAGAGGAGAGATACTATAATGAAACTTTCGGGAAATACAGTACTTATTACTGGCGGAAGCTCCGGGATCGGATTAGCATTTGCAGAACGCTTCTTAAGAGCTGGAAATACAGTTATTGTTACTGGACGACGTGAAGCTGTACTTCAAAACGCAAAAGAAACACACCCGGGCCTTATTACGTATGTGAATGATCTGAATATTGAATCCGAGCGGGTAGCGTTGTTTGATTGGGTAACCACAAACTATCCGGAAGTGAATGTGTTAGTCAACAATGCTGGTATCCAACAACGTTTTAATATGCTGACAGCGGATGCGAAGAATGATTGGAGTTATTTTGCCAAAGAAATTACAACGAATATTGAAGCTCCTTTTCATCTGTCCATGCTGTTCGCTCCTTACCTTTCAACCAAAGAAGAAGCCACAATGATTAACGTGACCTCCGGATTAGCCTTTACACCGTTTGCCATTGCTCCGATATACTCAGCAACCAAAGCAGCACTTCACTCCTTTACAATCAGCCTGAGACACCAGCTTTCGGATACGTCTGTAGAGGTCATTGAAGTTGCTCCTCCTGCAGTAAGTACAGATCTGGGTGGAGCAGGATTGCATACGCATGGAGAACCATTGGATGCCTTTGCAGATGGAATTTTCGAAGGATTACAGGAGGGTCATAAGGAAATTGGCTATGGTACCTCTATCGCTCGTTTGCGCATGTCCCGAGATGAAGTCGATGAATACGCAGAAACTATGTATAACGCAACGAAAAGTCTAATTGAATAACTCGCCTACGAGACACGTGCGACTCACCCGTTTCGCTGTATATTAATAAAGAGGCCATTCCAGCTACGGAACGGCCTCTTTAAATTTTATATAAAACTCATGCATCTACTAACCTTGAATACATATGGAGATCGTTAAATGTTCCTTCTAATGTGAAACGGAGCTTTTGTAAGAGCTTTATCGAATTCACATTTTCGGGATCAACCTTGGCTTCGACTCGGTTCAGTTTTAAAGATGAGAATGCATGATCTACCAAAGTAGAGACCGCCTCTGAAGCATATCCTCTTCCCCACGATGATTTAGCAATATCATATCCAATTTCTGCTTTTAAGTTGTCAAAATCCAAAGAATTATATCCGCAAGAACCTATAATTTCGTTGGACTCTTTTTTAATTATGGAGAAACGAATAGCCTTACGATCTTGAGAGAGATTATCCAGAAGTTTGATCATTTCTTTCGCTTGCTCTACGTCAGTAAAACAACTAACATTCATAAATTTAGTAACATCAGGATCAGACCAAACGGTGAACAAGCTCGAAGAATCCGACACCTTCATTTTTCTCAATTGTAAACGTTCTGTGTGTAACTCTGTAATCAATTCTTTTACCTCCATTAGGATTTAATAGTTAGGTTTAAGATATTGATATCTGCGCATAGTTCAGTCCCTTCATTTTCAGGCTATTTACATTATACCAAGAATTTTGACCTAATCAGAATCTACTCTAATGATCTCAAGTCAGCGTAAGAATGATCTGTTCTCCGGAACGGGTAATCTTGTAGATACCTTCCTTCATGTCAATGCCATAGTGCTTTTTCAGCAACCACTTTGCGTTACGATCCGTCTCCACGACGACCAGATAATCGTATCCGCTCAGGAGATTATCCATATTATCCTCATAGAACAACACGATACCGTCCACATGCGGAGCATACAAGAAATACTTCCCGACATACTGCATGTAGTAATTCGTGACCTGCTGGTCCCTATCCGAGGCGTAGAACAGATATCTGTTGTTGTCCTCCTGACCATCTTTATACCAGCGATCACCGGTAACCGCATGGATTTTGTAAGGGAGCGTCGTATCGTAGGTTCTGGCAATCGAGACGATCCCGTTGTATTCCGATAAAAGAATGGTCGCCGCAATCGCCATACAGCCAATAATTCCTTTTTGATAATGCCCCTTCGTCTTGACCGTCTTGAAAGCTTGATAATCAGGCACCTCACCAATCCGATAATGGAATGAACGCTCCAGGTCAATTGCAGCGCACAGCACCAGGCCACCTGCGAACAGCACCACGATACTCGACGCATAACGCTCGAATCCTGCCAGTCTGACGGCCTCATCCAGCGGCATGGAGAAGAGATACAACGCCAGAATGCCTGCATAATACAGCAACAATACAACATCCAGCGCAATCAGTGCTTTCCACAAATTCCACTTCTTCTTGAGCACCACATAGGCAAATATCGAAGCCGCAATCGCTACAAGCTGGAAAATGACTATACCGATGACCGGCCGGGTCGTAATATCCGTACTCGATTTTAAGAACAGCCAGAGAATCTCATGCATCTGCTCCGCCGTTTTGCCGGATTGAATCCCGGAAGTGGCCACATCGAATTTGTTATCGACACCCTGAAACACCGTTGCCATCCGCCAGCTCCAGCCGAAGTATGGAATCAATGTACCGCAGATGGTGCCCACTACGGGGAGTGCATCTTTCCAACTGGACTTTTGTCTGTGTTTAAGCCATGTATACACCAGGAAAATCAGGCCGATAGCTGCAAAAATAATGCCTGTACTTTTAATGACTGTCAGCACACCTGCAAGTGGGAGCATGATTATACATGCTCGCTTGATGTCATGACGATATTGATATATCACCGCCAGGATAGCGAGCGCATAGATCGGAAGCAAGAAATCCACGAGCAGGTTGGTAATCCGAATCGTAAGGTTGAAGAAAGACAGTGTAGATAACCCAAGTCCGAGAAATGCATACAGCAGAAAACGTTTCTTCTCGGAAACGATGCCAAACATGGCGTAAAAACAGGAAAAGATCAGCAAACCTTGTGCCAGAAGCATCACGGACTGGTCATGCCCCATGAAGCGACAGACGTAATAAATAAACGACGAGGTCCCTAGTGGATAATTTTTAAAATCAATTAGATTCGAATCCGGTGTCGGAAAAGCATCTGTGCTGAGCATCTGCTTCAAAACAATCGCCCAGTGGGAAAAATTATCGTAGTGCGTCAATTGATTTTGGAAGAGGACCAGCAAGAAAATGAACGTGCCTGCCAGGAATGAAAATTGGAATAAGGAAAAAGAAATGCGAAAGGATGCCCCTCGGCGCATTCCGAGAAACACCATTCTCCCATACAATAGTAATCCGACGAGAAGCAGGATAAGGCTGCCAACGTAGAGCTGACCTACCAAGCCGCTAAGAAAGACAATACATGCTATGGAGGAAAACACAAATACAGGGATGAACTCCCAACGTATAGATAGTGCCTTTCGAACAAACTGCATGTAACCAATAAAGGAGAATATCAATAAAACTCCCATCACAAATTGAAGCATATACAGCATATCTATCTCTCCTAACCCTCTCTGGTGAAACGATCGGCATGTGGATGGGTCAAATCACTCAGCAATTGATCTATCAAACCGCGCTCCACGATATCATCCATATTCTCCACCGAGAGAAGCACTTCGCGACGATTGGCTGTTGTTCTCCCTGTATGCTGCAAAATGACTTCAATATTACTCTTCGTATAAAAAGTAACGATCGCTCCTGCCGTAATGTCACCATGGAGACCCGTAGCGGAAAAGAAACGATAATTGAAGCTGCGCAGCGTACAGCCCGCATTATTGGTGAAATGAATTGGAAGCTGAAGAGAAAGCCTCGGCATTTTTCGCTGATCCGATCTAGGTTGAACAATACGTTTTTTCACATTGCGAAGCATATCGTCGTATGCCGTATCCCACAGATTCATCTGCTCTGGCAACGAGTGTTTACGGTCGTAGATAATTTGCATGTATTGACGGTTATCCGTCTCATCAATCGGCTGAACCGTCGCGGAATAACGCCAGCCTTCCCCATCCTGCTTCACATAAACGATGACCGCATTGAGATTGGCCTCATACCGCTCGGATTTTACGACCAGAGAGATCGTCTTCTGTTCAGGTAGATAAATGGGATACGGGACATAAAAGGCAATACCTTGTTCGGATACATCTACTGTCTTGGCCTCATAGCGCAGATTCGTGTCCTGATCGTGGATCGTGACATCTTCCTGTGCCCGAATCCGCTCTGTCTCCCGATACGCACGACGGCCGATCATAAAGAACAGAGCATAACACAGCGCAATCATATTATGAACGAGCCAGAAAATAATGATACTGCTGAAGAACAGCGCGATGCCATACTTGCCGTTAACATATCGAATCACAGCCGCAATCGAAAGCAAAAGCAAAAAGATATGCGGAAGTGCATATAACAGAGCAGACATCCATTTCCGGCCTTTCGCTCTGCTTTTGTTCGTAACCTTGAATTTTTTCTCGCGGATACCCAACGTTTCAAGGAGAACCGGCCATATCAGATAAGGCATAAATATCGTATCAATAACCTGACTCCAGCGCTGATTCCGAATATTGCTCGACAGATAACGCATCGATAGACTGTAGAAGAAATAGGACGGAAGCCAGAATATTAAGATTTGCCAGAAGGTTGTGTTTACAATCTTAAAATCGAATAGTGCAAACAAAATGGGTGCCAAAATGAAAATCAACCGGTTAAAGAAGGACCACCAGTATAAGAAACTGCTTAAATAGGTTACTCTCGTCCAGAAAGGAAGCTTTTCGGATATAGGAGCACGCGTATTTTGCAGGCTCTGAATAATACCCCTTGCCCAGCGAATTCGCTGCTTAATCATGCTCGGAACTGTTGTTGTCGTCTGTCCGGCAGCTTGAACCTCTTGAGTTGCATACGTAATATAGCCTTCCTGCTGTAAGCGGATGCTTGTCTCAAAGTCCTCGGTGATTGTATTCAGCGGAAAACCGCCGATATCTTCCATGCCTTGACGGGAAATGATCGTATTACTTCCCGTATAGGCTACTGCATTGGAGGCATTACGCAGGATGTTCACTTCTCGGGAGAAGAAATCCTGTTCATTCGGAATGCCTTGCTCTGCATACAGGTTAAACTGGAACAAATCCGGATTGTAGAAGCTTTGAGGGGTCTGTACGAGCCCCAACTTGAACTTCTTGTCCATTTCATCCTCACGGCGAAGCCGCCATTGCCCGTTCTCTTCTATAAATGTGGAGAGCAGGAAATACGGTATGGTTTTCATCAAGAAGGTGTGCTGCGGGATCATGTCTGCATCAAAGGTTGCAATGAGTGGAGAAGTGGTTTTGCTCAGGGCATTATTCAGGTTCCCTGATTTGGCATGCTTGTTGCCGGGGAAACCCAGATATCCAACGCCAAACTGCTTCGCAAGCTCCTCCACCTCAGGTCGTGCTCCATCATCACACAGATAGATGTGAACCTTCTGCTTGTCCGGATAATCCATGAACGTACAGGCATTGACGGTTTTATACAACAGATCGACCGGCTCATTATGGGTGGCAATGAACACATCCACATCCGGGTAATATTCGGGAGGGACGATGGGGAAGTCGAGTTGCGTACGTTCCTTTTGCATCTTTTGAAAAAACAATTCAAAAGTGGTCAGTACGGTTACCATCTCAGCCACAATGAGCAGAATGCCGAAGATGACGTTCAGTACGCCTTCCCCCCATGGCAGGGTAAAGAACATCCGCCATAGCAAATAAATGGACATCAGGATCATGGTGATGACAAAGAAAATATTCTGCCTTTTTTCGTTTTGCACTACAGCTGCTTCCTCCTTGCTGCAAATACCCATCTTCGCTGCAATTGAAAACTGAGCAGGAACAGCAAGGCATCACAGACAAATTTCGCAATTTTTTCATCCACGAAGAAAATCGTATGGAACAAATATACCCCCGTACTGGAAAGCACAATCACGAATCCGCACAACGTCAAATAGCGCCATAGACTGCCCTGACTATCCTCTTTGCGGAATACAAAGTGCCTATTCAGTACATAGTTAACGACAATCGAAATAATTCTCGCAATCACGGTTGCGAGCAGAATTCTTAGATAATCCTGCTGACCCAACATGGGCCGCAAAAAGTCGATCAAAAACCACGCAATTCCCAAATCGACGACCGAACTCGCCACGGAAGAGGAAATAAACCGCAGGAAGTTAGAGAACAGTACACCCATTACCCGAGCGCTGTCCTGAATCGCTTTAAAGTGTGTCCCTGCATTTCCATTCTCATAGATAACTTGAATCGGCATGGTATGAATCGGTATACCGGATTGAATACATGAGATGAGCATCTGCAGCTCGTATTCGAAACGAGTGCCGCGAACATCTTGCATGAAAGCCAGCAGCCCGGGGCCAAAGGCTCGAAGCCCGGTTTGGGTATCTGACAGTTTTTTGCCGTAAAGCATAGCAAAAATAAAGGACGTCATCCGATTACCCAGCAAAGATTTCGGCGGTATGCCTCCCTCGCTGAAGTTCCTTACCCCGAGAACCAATGCATCAGGATGCTGTCTGGCTTCTTTCGCAAGTCTGTAAACATCCTCGGCTGCATGCTGCCCATCTGAATCCGCTGTGACGACGTAAGAAGACGCATCGAACTGCTCTCCGATATACTTAAACCCAGTCTTAAGTGCAGCACCCTTTCCCAGATTTTCCACATGCCGCAGCAAAACACACCCGTTCACACTCAGCTCTTCGAAAATCGACTGATACGCTTCACCAGACCCATCGTCCACAATGACAATATTAGTCAAGCCATATTCTCGCAATTGCCGTACATAGGCTAGAAGTCTCTCATCTGGCTCAAGCGATGGAATAAGGATGATCGTTTTGCCGTCTTCACTTTTATCTATAATCATCCTAGTTAAGCCTCAATTCGACATATTTTCACAAATTCTTTTTGAATACTGAGAGTATAACATCGAAAGAGTAGACAGTAAACGAACAAACTGTATATATTTTGGTAAAAAAGTTGTATACACATTCGCATTAGTGTATAGGCAAAAAATACTAGGAATAGGACTGTGGTATACACAACGAAAAACTCGCCACGATTATGGGCGAGTGGATGTTCAGGTATCATGTAACCATGCTAATCTATTCGAATTGCCTCGATATAAAGCTCGATGTTTACTTCATTTCCAACGACAATTCCGCCCGTTTCCAGAGGCGAGTTGAAGCTCAAACCAAATTCATTACGATCGATACTGGCATTCGAATGAAATCCTGCACGTTCCCGGCCACGAGGGTCTTTATTAAACCCTTCAAAAACGGTATGAAAAGTGATAGGTTTTGTTACGCCATGGAGCGTTAGATTGCCTGCAAGTTCATATTGCCGTTCGCCAGTAAGAACGCAGTTGGTGCTTTGAAACGTAATCGCTGGATAGTTGGCGGCATCAAAGAATTCTTCGCTCCTCAGGTGTTCATCGCGTTGCCGCTGGCGAGTAGTGACACTATTTGCGTCGATGGAAGCCCGAATACCCAGGGTTGTTACATCGTTGGGGTCAAAACTTAAAACCGCTTCGAATTGCTCGAATACACCTTTGATTTTATTGATCATTAAATGCGCCACCGAAAACTCGACGGAGCTGTGATCAGGATCTACTTCCCATTGGATACTGTTCATAAATAAATTCCACCTCGATAATCATATTATGAGAAAGGTTACCCTATCTCCAAAACACTGCGTTATTCGCATACCGTTAATATATAAAAACGCTACTGACAACGTAATGTCAGTAGCGTTTTTGCATTCCAGCATTTTATAATTTCCTCGTAAATCTGATGTCGGACTGACTCAGGCCCCTCTACCTTTACATTTCCTGCTGGATACGAATACGCCGCCCTATTCCCTACTGCAAAGACAATTTTCCATCTTCCATCCGGTATACCTTGTCGCAATATTCAAGCATACGTTCATCATGAGTAACCATAATCGCTGCTTTCTGACGTGAATTCACCTCTTGGGCGATGAGACTGACCACTTCATGGGCACGTTTGGTATCCAAACTTGCTGTCGGCTCATCCGCCAAGATGATGTTGGGATTATTAATTAGAGCACGAGCAATCGCTGTCCGCTGCTTCTCACCACCCGATAGCTCCTCTGGGAAGCTTCTCAACTTCGAGCCCAGACCCAGCTCTTCCAGCAACTTCGTGGCGAAAACCTTATCCTCCCTTTCAACCTTTCCCGACATCCTTTTTATGATGAGCAATTGATCCAGAACATTTAGATAAGGAACCAAATTCG
Source organism: Paenibacillus sp. E222 (assembly GCF_013401555.1). Lineage (NCBI taxonomy): Bacteria > Bacillati > Bacillota > Bacilli > Caryophanales > Paenibacillaceae > Paenibacillus > Paenibacillus sp. E222. The sequence continues at coordinate 1,290,898 of NZ_CP058552.1, read as the reverse complement.
AGGATTGCATAATAAATCCGATTTCTTGTAGCCTTACATTCGCCAGCTCTTTGGCAGTAAGTGTAGAAATATGATGTCCATTTAGCTTAACTTCTCCTTCTGAGGCTTGAAGTAGCGCTCCAGCAATAGACAAAAACGTACTTTTACCAGAACCCGACGGTCCAACTACAGCCACAAATTCACCCGGCTCCACTGAAATGGACACATGATCAAGTGCTGCGATCCGATTGCTTCCTTCGGCATAATACTTTGTGACTTTACTCATTTGCAATCCCTTAGTCATTATTCAACCCTCCCGAGCGCCTTGAGGGGATCAATCTTTGTAATCTTTCGAACAGATATCATCGAACTTAACATAGCGATAATCAGCAAGATAACAGAATACGTGACGACAAGACTGGTTTCCAGCTTGAATGGCATGCCCTTAGGCATAATGGCTGCTGTCCCATAAGTAAGCAAGATTCCAACGACAATACTGGTCAGCGAAAGCACAAACACTTGAGATACAATGGATTTGCTCAAAAATCGGTTACTAGCGCCTATCGCTTTCATAATGCCGAACTGGTTAGTCTTCTGCATCGTCATTACATAAAAGAATACCCCAAGCACGAAGGCGGAGATAGCGAGCAGAAATGCAAGCATCATTAAAATCGTACCATTCTCTTCTTTGTACCCTGGCATTCCTTGAACTGCTGCCGTTCTAGTCACCGTGTCCGTACTTGTTAGCATGTTATTCATTACGTTTGGATCGATATCCTTGCCTTGTAACATAATTGCATTAACGGGCCCTGCAACTCCCTTATCCGAACCCGGGGCCGCAAAGGTGATCTTTCGCCATTCAGCCATCGGAGTAAATACCGACGCTACGTGGTTATATGTCTGATTCTCGACAAATCCGATAATTGTCAATGATTCTGTCGTGCCATCTAATTGAAAAGTATCACCAATGTTATAGCCCTCATCCTTCATGGTCGAATTCACCACGACACCAGTAGGGTTCGCAGAGGATAGACTTTCCCCTTCCACGACAGCAGGTTCCAAGAAGCTCCCTGGGTTGATGCCTATAATCGCAATATCCAACTTCTCCTCATTTTTGATGCTTTGTTCCTTCAACGCCGTTGCCATCGTGCTTCCCATAGGTGTGGCAGCACTCACATTTGGTAGCAGCTCCACTTCCGCCATTAATTGATCCGATAGTAGCGACTTGCTCATTGATGACTGCGACCCTTCTTCAAAAATGACATAATCCGCCTTCATCGTCTTGAATGTTGACGCAGCTAACGTAGATAAACCATTTCCCAAACCGGATAAGATAAATACCAACCAAGCTATTAGTACAAAAATGATGATGATCATTAAAAACCTTGTTTTACTATGCATCAATTCCTTCATAGCTAAAAACATTCCTATTCCCAACTCCTTGCCTTTATTTTTTTGACACTTGTGTCATATTTAAGCGGCTATTACACTTTGCTAGCTACTTCATTAAACAATATAAATGACACTAGTGTCAAATTAAATCCAAGACCGATGTTAGCTCTTGGCTCCTCCGATCCACATTTGAAACAACAGCTTCCCCCAATCAGGTGCAGGGATATTCAGCATATTTGGCGTATCAATCAAGTTAAAAAAAACACTAATAAGTACAGGAAGTGGCATATCTTGTCGCAAGCTTTTATCCTGTTGTGCGCGTTCAAACAATCGTGATAATTGAATTTTAAGAGTCGTATGTGCTTCCTCAATATATTCAAGATCTCTTGCTGCCGCCGAAGAATTAGTAGTATTAATTTTACTGGCATTTCCCAGAAGTTGATGAAGTGTAGATTCTTCTACGTAAACGAGAAGTAACTGTTCGAGAGCGTCCATAGGATCAGTCTCATCAATAGCTAACGCATTTTCTAATACCGTTACCATTACGCGCTTCATACAAGCAGCCACGATCTCTTCTTTATTAGAGTAATATTGATAAATAGTGCTTCGGGCTCCTGACAGATGCTGTGAGAGCAACTTGAGATGAAAACCGTCGTATCCATGCTCAAGCACTAATTTTTTTGTCGTATCAAGTAGCTCTGTCTCCGTAAAAGATTGTTTTCTTCCCATTGAATCTCTTCCTTTTTATCATTTAAGATCTGTTTTATTAGCTATCTTCACCTAATAGTTTGATATTGTAAATTTAAAATGAGTCCTATCTCTGCTCTTATTTATTATCAGTTTAGCATATGTTTATGAGCATTTCCCAAAACAAGTGGCCCAAACATTTTGAAGGGAGCCATCGTTGAACGCCCTCAACCGCAAGTGGACGAAGTGCTCGTTCGCATCGTGTATGCTGCAGTCATTCCACTTGACTATAAAATTCGTAACGGTTGGCTTCAAAATGTTTTTCCTGCGACATTCATGAACTCCATCTAACAACGAAACAACACGGGTGCATAGCGCATAACGTGTTGTTTCTTTATTCCATAGAACCAAGCTAACTTCGATCGTATGGCTGCGTTTCTCCCAAGAAAAAACTTTCCCCTGTGATGGAAACTCGACTTTTCCATAAGTAACAGATAAGCAATTCGCCAGGCGAGCCATGTTGTGTTATAACATGGTTCCCATACTTTATTTATGATACGTTACACAACAAAGAGAACAGCCCCCAGGCTGTTCTCTTTCGAAGTCTGTCTTAAAAGCATGTGAACGAGCTAATCCGATTCAAATCAATACCGAAGTATCCCCAGAAGAAACCGAACCATCTGAACCCTGCAACAGAATTACGCCCGACGAATACCGGGAAGAACCAGAATTGCTCGCCATTGTTCAGCCAAATGTATGTGTTGCGGAACATGCAGCGTCTGATCCCGCCAGGGTCGATAGCATATGTGGCGGTCTGCATTTGTGGTATGAACTGCGGTGGAGGAGCCGTCGGCGGTTGAACGCCTCCGGGTGCACCCCCTGGAAAACTCGGCCCTCCCGGTCCGACTGGTCCACCTGGAAACCCTCCACCAGGCCCCGGCATTGGAAAAAATCCCATATGTGATCGCTCCTTTCAATGAGTAGGCATAATCATCATATGCATTCGCGGAAAGGGCGACTGGGCAAATGTAAAAAAAAACGCCAAACACGTCCATAAACTGCTGGCGAGCAGCTAGATAGTCCATTTCGGCTTGCTCAGCCAAGTTAAAATCTACTGCATGTAAACATAAAAAACACATCCTAAATTGGGATATAGCTTTCACCTGGAAAGCTTATTTACCCAATAGGATGTGTTTTCCTGTTTTAATATAAGGTTTGAATCAGTTCTACATTATGAAGCTTTTGCTGCAACAGCTTTTTGAATTAAAGCTTTGGCATCGTTAGCAGAAAGACCTTGTTTAGGTTGAAGCAGGTTCTTCTCTGCTGCACTAAGAATACCTTTGTCAATCAGTTTTGCCATCGATTTTACCGCATAGGTAGAAACGGTTTTGCCATCTTCAAAGCCTGCAATGATTGTAGCCGCATTTTTATCAGAGGATTGGTCTTTTACCAATTTAGCAAGAATGGTAGCCGCTTCTTCACGTGTGATATCACGATCAGGATTAAAGTTACCACCGTAGCCTTGAATGAATCCAGCATGAGTCGCTTCAGCAATTGCATCTGCATATGCAGCGTTAGCAGCAACATCCTTGAATGCAGGTGCTGTCGCTACTTCGTTCAGTTTCAACAGGTCTACAAGAGCACTTACAAATTCAGCACGGGAAATGAATTCTGTGCTTACAGGTGTTTCTGTTTCCTCTGTAGATGCAGCTAGATTCGTGATACGTCCTTCCGTTTTAGCCACAATGTCAGCGCCTTTAAACGTATCTACAATGTACTGGTAGAATACATCCAGATCGATAGGACCAGCCAAGGATGATTTAGCATCTACTAGCACTTTATAGTTATCTCCACCTGCAGCCATAAAGTTGTTAACTACAGCCGTATATGTTTTTGCAGGATCAACAGGTGTGCCATCTTCAAGAGTGAGACCAGTAACACGTTCTGCCACTGGCTTATTGAAATCGGCAGTATATTTCAAGCCAGAGATCTGTAGAGTTTTGGTGTTTGGTGTACCGTCAGCGTTGGTCCCCCATTGTTGCTGCAACAAGGTTTTAATTTGTTCGCCAGTCAGCTCCAGTTTCACTAGAGTGTTACCAAACGGTTGGATTTTAGCAAGATCAGCAAAGGTCACATCGCCTTTTGGCAGATCCGCACGAATACCACCTGGATTCATAAATGCAAAGTCAGCAGCGCTTGCCTTATCTCCAAAATCTGCATGACGCATTGAATCTGCAATGAGGTTGCCAAGAGCGGCTTCGTTATTATAAGCATCTGTACGGGTAACAGAACCATCCGTTGTACCTACTGGCTTCGTCAGCTCAGGATGCTTGTCTAATGATTTTTTAATAATAGCTAAAGATTCAGGGTCTTCTTTTACACCCTCTTGGAAAGTCGTTGTAACGCTAGCTGATTTCTCAGTTACATCCCCAGTAGCAGGGTCAATCATCAATTTAATATCTTCAAATGCCGTACCATAAGAATACGCTTGAACGATCAATTTTCCATTCACTTCACCGTTAGCTAAAGCATGGTTGTCACCTGCGACGATAACGTCAACAGGGGAATCTGCTGGCAAAGCTTTTGCCAAATCAGCCGCTTCTCCAGTGGTTACGCCTTCTTTGGTTGTTGCTGGATCATGCGCCAAAACGATGATCGTTTCTACACCTTGATCTTGCAACTCTTTTGCATATTTATTAACGGCTTCAACTTCTTCTTCTGCACTTAGGAAACGCACGCCAGCTGTCCCAGATGGGGATACTTTGGCAGGTGTGGATTTCGTCACTAACCCGATGAATCCAATTTTGACTCCGCCCACTTCTTTAATAACATAGGGTTTAATCAATGTTTTGCCAGTGGCAGTTTCAATGACGTTTGCATTGACGTAATCAAATTTAGCACCCGCATGAGTTACTTTGCCTTCTTTTGGATCAAGACCACCGAAGATTTGTGCCTTCAAAGCAGCGATACCTTGGTCGAATTCATGATTGCCCAGAGATGCTACATCGAAGCCCATCATATTCATCCATTCCATGGTAGGCTCGTCCCGATCGAGAGATGAGACTGGAGCAGATGCACCCACAGAGTCTCCATTATGGAAGAGAAGGGAATGTTCATATTTTGCTTGTGCTTCTTTTAAGTAGGTTGCTAGAATTGGAGCCGTTCCTGCCTTTTTATCACTAACGATCGATGTGGTATCTAACTGACCGTGGAAGTCATTGATACCAATTAAGTGTACTTCTACATCGTTGCCTGCGGCAGAGACAGAACCTGCTGCGCCCAATAGTTGGGTGAGTAATAGTGCAGCAGTTGCCACACGAATTGTGCTTTGGCCCAAAACTTTTTTCCAATACATGAATTAACAAAACCCCTCTCCAATTTTCGATCCTGAAATATTTTACCATAGTTCAATTCATAAAAATCATAAAAAATATAAAATGGATGTAAAAAATTTAGAAGATTGATAGAGGAGATGCAAACCTGTATCTCGAGCTGCACCAAAATTAGTGTTGGCTTCATTTTATTGACGCGAATGCTAGGTTTAATCTAGTTCAGGAGACAAGAGGTTATGACACAATGGACATGAGTGATAGATTCAGAATTTCATATAGAAAAATATGGATTTTATATTTTTTGTTGCTATAATGGAAAATAAAGTATGTATTCTCGCCTGATGATGCGACTCCTCTACTAAAGAACACTTAGCTTCCATCTCCTAAAAAGCACACATTCCATTACATAATATGTATCAAAAATTTTCACACTTTCTTTAAAAGGAGGTGACCGTTGGGAGCATTTTAGATCTTCGTTCCCGTCTTCCACCAATTGGGGCTAGCGTTAAACCATTATAAAGAACATAGGAGCGTGTCCAATGAACAGACAACTTTTCCCCAGATCTTTTCGAATTCTTATGGCTTGCTTGTTGATTCTTGCATTTGCCGTACCAGCAACTGCTTCTGCTGGCTATATTGGAGATAAGCTCACGATCGGCCAAAGTATGGCCAAGGGTGACTATCTCACCTCCCAAGATGGCAGGTTCTCAGCCATTTGGCAGAATGACGGGAATTTCGTTATCTATCAGAATGGTTCTTCTCTTTGGAGTAGCGGTACCAGTAACAGTGGGGCTCTTTCGTTCAAATTTGAACCACAATACGGGAAACCTGTCATCTATAAATATGGCATGAAATATCAAGATGTTTACCAATATGGTTATCGTTATGGTTTCAACCCGGCTACAGGTAAATTCGAATATTACACTGGTTGGGGATGGGATAAAGTTTTGATGATTGATACTTCTGTACAGATAGCTGCTTGGTCTCCCAATACCACCTCATGGATTCCAGGTCATCACGGGAGCAGCTTACCGGCTAACACAACAGGTGATACACTGGTCATGCAAAGTGATGGGAATTTAGTTCTCTATAACACAACCCTGACCAATGACTATTATCCTAACAGTTGGATTCCTGTTTGGGCTTCCAATACGGGCGGGCGCTAAATTTAGATCGAGAGCCGCATGATGTGCGGCTCTTTTTTTGTTTCCCCAAGGAAGTTGATAGATTACTTACATGTAGCGAGGGATATTTACATACAAGGAACTTTAACGAGTATTTTTCGTATTAAATAGACTAATTAACATATACAGGATGTGATAGTTTGACAGGAATTATAGGTGTTTTAGTCTTAATAATAGGATTAATTATGGCGATTTGGCCTTACTTTGCTTGGTATTTACGACTGGGATGGAACTTTAAAGATGCGGAGCCAAGTGACTTAGCATTAAATGCTGGACGGATTTCAGGTATTGTCTTAGTGATTGTCGGTTTTATACTAATCGTTTCAAGTTGCTCCACAGGAAGCGGAGCGGACAGCAAATGGGCAGAACAATTTAAAGAAAAACTTGATACAGGGCAAGTAAAAGAAATCAGTATCGGCATGATTAATCCCTCCATATTAAGCGAGGAAGAAAAAAATACGGTTATCCAAATGATACAAGATGCAGAACTTAGACCTTTTGATGCAGGTGATGTTGTTGGATCGAACAATGCTGGGAAAATTACATTTACAGATGAAACGAGCCTAGACATCGTTATTTTCGGACCATCTGGAGGAATCGAATTGCATTCGAAGGCTCCCGAGATGGAGTATAAGATAATGAGTGAAGAGTTAAAAAATTGGTTTCAAACAAATTATAGTGATTAGTATTGTCATTATATTTAATACTAAAGAACGCTGCTCAACTGGATGCAGGCAGTTATTACGATAAACGTAGTTAGAAAGGAAACCCCATGAATAGTTCCTTGAAGCAACTAATGAAATCATTATTAGCACCAGTGTTTCCCGGTGGAATCATAACCATTCTGATATTTTATCTTGATTACTTTCAATTCGAACTTGTTGAGAAATTTCTACTGTTTGCGGCTTTCGTCATTGTACCTCTTGTGATTTTACTTTTGAACCATGACGAAAAGAATAAACATCAACGAATGATATATGCTGCTATGAAATGGCTTCAATTTCCCGCTGCGCTTTTTACCCTGGCCTCGGTAATGAGTAGTAAGATGTGGGGGTTAGAAAGTACGGCAATCCCAGGGATTCTGTCCCTTGGATGGCTACTGTTCACCCTGCTGCTTGGCATCTATGGCTTGACCACGATTGTGATCTCTAAAGGAAAAGCAGCGGAAGTAGCGATTGGAGCGGGGCTCGTTTATTTTTTTGTCGGGGGCATTTGGTTTACCTTATATCAATATCAATTGAACCTCTTCCAGGCTAATCCTGCAACGCACGCGTTAAGCTCGCTCCACTTCCATTTCTCATCTGCTATCGTTCCAATTTTTATTGGTGCACTGGGACGCATCATGACGAAGAAAAGCTGGTATCCCTGGGTTGTTGCCATCGATATCATCGGACCCATCTTGATTGCTATTGGTATGATTTTCTCCAAGCCGATTGAATACATTGGTGTCAGTTTGTTCGCCTGCAATATTGTGGTATACACCGCTTATCTCCTTGCTTACTTGAGGAAAAATGCTTTGGATATTAAGGCAGCCTTCTTCTTAGGCCTTTCTTGCCTAGCCTTTTACACGGTTGTTGTTATTTCCATCTTCTATCCGTTACTGAAAAATATGTACTCCTTAACCATACTCGATTTTATTCCTATCTATGGATCTCTGCATGCGTTTGGTTTTGTCTTATGTGGACTAATTGGTTGGGTGTTTATGGTAGACTTCATTAAGGAAAAGGCTAACCAATCGGGGCTCTAGCGGATTTTCTTCACGAGGTGATAGATTAGCTTGATCATACTCAGGTTGATTTTGAAGTGCCAAAAGCCTACGGAATGAATCCCGTAGGCTTTCGATTATATAAATTCAAGGAGGAAATGTAGAATTAGCTTAATGCTTTTACTAAAGCTTCTCCAAATTCTTTAGCGCCATCCGGACCATCGCCAGTGATAATATCTTCATGAGCAACAACATGTTTTTCAACATATGTTACTTTATTCGCTTTTAATTGGTCTTTTTGTACATCTACTGGATAGCAAGTAGCCTCTCTTCCGGTAAGTAAACCGGTTTTAGCTACAGTAACCGCACCTGCACAAATTCCTGTTACCAGAACTTTATCAGTATACGCTTGTTTCAAGTAATCTTGTAATTCTTGATTCCCCCATAGATGATCGTTCGTACCAGATCCACCAATCACTGATACAACATCATAATCAGAAGCAATAACGTCAGAGAAAATGACCTCAGCAGTTGCTTTGCCTTCATAATCCCCTATGATTTCACCTGTTTTCGTACTTGCAATGGTCACATCAATTCCGTTGCTTTCCAATTCGGCTTTTGGTTGAGATAATTCATCCTCATTGAAACGTTCTGGTGGTATAATAAAGAGTGCTTTTTTACTCATTTGTAGTTCCTCCTAATTAGTGAAAAAGATTGTCGGTCAGACGACTATTTTAGTCTACTGCTTGTTTTCTTCACTGTGAAGTATGCACTTTTGTGTAAGAAGGTTACCTACAGGTTACAATTGATACGAGTAGGGAGGTAAGAGCTTATGCCAGATACGTTTAGAGATGAAGTTAAAGAAAAGATCATAAATGGTGATTATAATTGTGAAAAAGAACTTACCTTATCCATTCTAAGTGGTAAATGGAAAATTGTTATTTTATGGCATTTATGTGTAGAAGGACCGTATCGATTCAGTGATCTCCAAAGGCTTTTTCCAAAAATATCTCATAAAATATTAACGAATCAATTAAGAGAACTGATGGAAGATGGAATAGTTCATCGCGAGGTTTATCCAGAAGTTCCACCCAAAGTGGAATATTCCATGACTGAATTGGGGATGACTTTACTTCCTATCGTTGAAATGATGTATGAATGGGGAAAAAATCGGATAGCAGAAATCATAAAAGAAATGGATATACCGGAATCAAACAAATAATCCCTTACTCTTCGACAGCTTCTTGAATACACTCTGAGACCTTTTGCTTCGTTACCCTTGCTTTATGAGCAATCGTTCCTTCCTTTACAGGATCTCGGGCGCTACTTTTCAAATCAATTTGGCTACTTGTCCAATAGTGAATATATTCTTTTGTATTAGAACAGCAATCGAAATTTCATCCGAAAATTACTAATGAACTCTAGCAGTGAACTTAAGGTGATATCTTCTATACTATTAACACTTCATTCACCTCTATATTAAACTAAAATTCACTTATGCTTAAGACCTTAAGTCTAATAGTGATCATGTCAATATAGTACTAATTAAAGGGCATACTAATAAGGAAAGGATGTGGTTCATCGTGACTACAATGAAGGCGGTAGGATTAACTCGTTACCTTCCAATTGACAATCCCCAAAGCCTGGTGGACATAGTTGTTGAAAAACCAAAAGCAACAGGTCGTGACATTTTGGTCAAAGTTACAGCTATATCGATCAATCCTGTTGATACAAAGGTACGAGCGCCTAAGGAAAAAGTTGAGGAAGTTCCTAAAATTCTAGGTTGGGATGTGGCAGGAGTCGTCGAAGAGACAGGGCCAGACTGTTCATTGTTTCGTCCGGGAGATGAAGTTTTTTATGCTGGCAGTATTGCACGACAAGGCGGAAACAGTGAATACCATCTGGTCGATGAACGAATCGTTGGGCGCAAACCTGTTTCCTTAAGTTTTGTGGAAGCCGCAGCTCTTCCCTTAACATCCATTACAGCCTGGGAAGCATTATTTACCCGAATGTCTATTTCCCAAGATCCGGGTTTCAACAAAGGAAAGGCTCTGCTGATTATTGGTGCAGCCGGGGGTGTAGGTTCCATTGCCACTCAGCTTTCAAAACAAGCGGGGCTTACTGTAATCGGGACTGCTTCCCGATCGGAGACGGTTAGCTGGGTTAAATCAATGGGCGCGGACTATACCATTAATCACCATGAGCCACTCCTTCCACAACTTCAATCAATTGGATTTACAAGCGTTCCCTATATTTTTTGCCTGAATGCTTTGGAAAAACACTGGACCGGTATTAGTGAAGCTATTTCTCCGCAAGGAGTTGTATGCGCAATTGATGATCCGACCTCTCCGCTGGACCTCACATTGCTTAAGCAAAAAAGCGTCACCTTCGTGTGGGAGTTTATGTTTACTCGCGCTGTTTACGAAACAGATGATATGATTGAGCAGCATTTATTGCTTAATCGTATTGCTGATGCTGTGGATAACCAAAAATTAAAGACAACACTGGCCCAGGTCCTTGGACCCATCTCAGCAGATAATCTCCGGCAAGCCCACAAATTTTTGGAGAGCAATAGGACGATTGGTAAAATTGTACTGGAAGGTTTTATTTAAAAACCTGGTTGCATCTTTCGGGTTTTTGATTAACCAATCGGCTTATATGAAGTAGTTTAGCCAGGTTCGTGGTATAATGGTGTTTACCTGATTAACATTCATCATTCTGCCGAGATGGCGATGATTAAGGAGATTGAACTTTGACGAACAACCATGATATTGGAGCAATTAACGAACTACCGGAAAACTTTGAAGAGCTCAAACGAGCGGCTAATCGGTCGGCAAGCTGGAGAGACCGACTGAATGCAGTGAACGAATTGGGAAACTGGGATACAGCCCCTACCATACAGTTACTACATTATGTTTTGAAAAATGATCAAGTGTTTCAAGTGCGCGAAGCCGCATATCTTAAGCTTAAGCAGATGGATGAAGATGTACAAATGCCTGCCAAAAACAAAGGCGATTTGTTTAAAGGTCTTAACAAAATTTTGCTGCGGATTAAAAAAAGCCTTCCCGAAGGTCACACATTTGAGCAATTTAAGGAAAAACTGCAAAAGACACGTCTGGATATCTATGATACTTACGAGGGCGACAAAGATGCTGAGTTCGACTCCTGGCTCCATGGAATTTGGGAGACACTAGGTAGAAGATAGCCGCCGTTACCGTATAATAGCTGAGTACAAAGCCACTCCAAAAAATGGAGTGGCTTCTTTATTTCTTATTATTTTGATTTCCACCAGAAAAAAGTTAGAGCGTATGGATTAATTCCAAACTTCTTCTGCAATTTCCTTTACATAACGAAGTTTACGCCATTGTTGTTCTTCCGTTAAAATATTGCCTTCTTCTGTAGACGAAAAACCACATTGTGGGCTCAAACAAAGCTGCTCAAGTGATACATAGGTTGCCGCCTCTGCAATCCGAGCCTTAATTTGTTCTTTATCCTCTAACTCGCCTGATTTCGATGTGAGTAAACCAAGTACGATTTTCAAATCTTTTCGATTCACATATTGTAATGGCTCGAAACCACCTGAGCGCTCATCATCAAACTCTAAGAATAATCCATCTACGTTTAAGCCTCCAAAAATAACTTCAGAAGCGTACTCGTAACCACCCGTTGAGAAATAGTTCGATTTATAGTTACCACGACAAATATGCATCGTCACAACTAAATCTGCCGGTTTATGAGCCAAGGATTCATTAATCATTCGCTGCATCGTTTTCAACTCTTCCGCCGGTTCCAGACCTTTAGCACGCAGCTTATCGTGACCAGCTTCTGAGAATAGATCTGCCCAAGCGGTATCATCCAATTGCAGGTATCGACATCCCGCATCATAGAAGGCTTGAATGGCTTTTTGATACGCCGCAATCGTATCCTGAAGGAATTGCTCCCGATCCGTATAGGTATTGGCACCATTTTCCAACCGATATAGAAGCATGTTGGGACTTGGAATGGTCTGTTTCACCACTGCGTCACCTGCATGCTTTTTCAAAAACACAAAATCCTCAACAAAGGGATGACTCGAGAAATCAACTTTACCAAAAACACGAATCCCACCCTTGCGAGTTTGCATGTTATGGAATTTTGGTCCATCTATTTGCTCATATAACTCTACGCCATCCAAGCCATCCAGAAAATCAAAATGCCACCAGCTTCTGCGGAATTCACCATCGGTAACGGCCAATACGCCATTTTCCTTTTGCTTTTCAATAATTCGAATAATCTCTTTATCTTCCACAGCTCTTAATTCCTCATATGTGATATTGCCTGATTTATATTGTTCACGTGCCTGACTTAAATTTGCAGGACGTAGAAAGCTACCTACATGATCATTACGAAATGGTATCATCTATATTTCTCCTTCTAGCTTTTTAGTCTAATGAGTATAGCATGATCAAATGAAATGCTTGTTATATGAAAAAGGCATGACTGGTCATAGCTTTTAACAATAGCTAAAAGTCCTCAAAAGCAAAAAACACAACCTCATAGGGTAGTGGATGTGGTTTACCTTATATCAGTATCAATTTAGCCTAACATTCACCTTCCTATCTCTCCCATTATATTTATTTTCTAGTATAATAACTGGATACAACAATAATTTTAAAATAGAAGGAGAGTTGTTATGGAATATCATGTATCCATACATGGGAATGATCAAGGAAAAGGAACAGCGGATCAACCCCTTCGTACCATATCACGCGCTGCGGCTCATGCCATGGCTGGTGATACAGTTATTGTTCGTGCGGGAATATACAGGGAATGGGTTAACCCGGCTAATGGAGGAACAGCGGAGCATAGAATCGTCTATCGATCCGCAGGAGACGGCGAAGTCGTCATTACAGGAGCTGAACGGGTTACCAACTGGAAGTCTGAAGGAGACGATGTTTGGCGTACAGAAGTACTCAATTCCATCTTTTCCGTTCGCAATCCCTTTGAAGTTGAACTCAGTGGAGACTGGTTGTTTGACGGGCCCTTCCCGGTTCATCTCGGTGATGTCTATTTGGATGGCAAATCATTGTATGAATGCGATAGTGTTGAAAGCGTTCACAATCCTGAAGTGTGGCCTGAAGCTAAGTATCCCAAGGATTCACTGTTAAAATGGTATGCCGAGGTTGGTTCTACAACAACCAAAATCTGGGCCAACTTTGGTGGAAAAGACCCTCGTACGGAAAATGTAGAAATTAATGTACGTCCTTATTGCTTCTGGCCTGAGAAACCGGGAATTAACTACATCACCGTAAGCGGTTTTACTCTTCGTCAAGCCTCCCCCCAATGGGCGCCACCTACAGACTACCAGGAAGGATTGATTGGACCTCACTGGAGCAAGGGCTGGATTATTGAAAACAATATCATCAGTGAATCCAAATGCGTTGGTATTAGCCTGGGTACCGAAATCGGCACAGGGCACACCAAGTCTTTGGAGAAGCATAGTAAAGGCGGCACTCAACGCGAGCAGGAGGTTATTTTACGAGCATTACGCTCCGGCTGGCATAAAGATCGCGTCGGCAGTCACATTGTTCGAGGTAATGTGATTCATGATTGCGAACAGGCAGGTATTGTGGGTCATATGGGAGCAGCCTTCAGCCACATTTATCAGAACCGTATTTATAATATTCACCACAAACGACTCAGACATGGTGCCGAAGTAGCCGGAATTAAACTGCATGCTTCACTGGATACTCAGATTAGCGAAAATATAATGTATAGCTGTTACCGTGCGCTTTGGCTGGACTGGCAGGCACAGGGCACTCGCATCAGCCGTAATGTATTTTTTGACAACCTTTCGGAAGATCTCTTCGTTGAGGTTTGCCATGGTCCGTATATGGTCGATCACAATCTATTTCTCTCTCCGATGAATTTCAGAAATATGGCTCAGGGCGGGGCATTTGCTCATAATTTGTTTGCAGGCCGATTTGTAGTCCGTTCTGAAATTACTCGTATTACGCCATATCACTTCCCTCACGAGACGGCCATGGCCGGATACTCCAATATCACTGGGGGCGATGACAGGTACTACAACAATATATTTATTGGTGACAATGATCCTAATAGGGAACCTGTGCCCATCACCTTTTTTGAGCATCTTCCACTTAAACCAAGGGATGAAGTTGGAGAGGACGGGAAGACGGTCATGGACGGGGTTCCGGACAATTCCATATGCTATCTGCATGCTGTGGGACTTGGCGGCTACGATCAACATCCTGATGTGAAAGATAAGAAATGGTGGGAATACACCAAAGAGGAGCTTATGGAGCTTGGCGATGCCGCGAAGGATCTCTTTATAGGCAATGCCGTTCTTCCGGTGGCTATGGGTGGCAATGTATTTCTTAACGATGCGGTTCCAAGTCGTCACGAATCCCAAGCGAAGATAGTTGCACAGAAGGGCGTAAAAATTGAGATGAATCCTGCACTAGGCAAAGTGCACATTCAGATCCATGATCCCGAATTGCTTCGGGGAACCTCTGCAATGTTAGTTACCACGGATCTGCTTGGAAAGACTTATCATGCCAACATGAAGTTTGAGGAGCCGGACAGCAGCCCATATCATTTTGACTCCGACTTTTTCGGAACAAAGAGACCCGATGCAGTTGTCACACCTGGTCCCTTTGAATTAACCGAAAAGGGTACGATTGATTTTGAAATTTAATTTATGATTGAGGATCCAGTCATTCTAAATGATTGGATCTTTATCCTGACTCATATCAATCAATGATTCCAACACTTAAAGACGAACTCCCCAGTGACAAAGAAGAAACCAAAACCTTCGGCCATTTCAACCCCAGTTCATTTTGACAAATAAAGTGAGAGAGTGCTAGATTCTAATTATATTCATTCTTTAAATGGGGTGGGCCTATGAGAAAAAAACTACAAATTTACATATCGTCTACTTACTACGATCTTATTGAGGAAAGACATACCGCTGTTGAAGCCGTACTTCAAGCTGGTCATATCCCTGCGGGAATCGAGCAATTTTTCAAGGAAAGTCCAATGAAAATTAGGAAGAGATGGATCGACGAGTCCGATGTATATGTCCTGATTCTCGGAGGATTCTATGGTTTAACACTTCCTGAAGATGAATCCAAGAGCTATACCCATTGGGAGTATGAGTATGCCGGAGAAGCGGGCAAACCTAGATTTGCTTTTGTTGTCACAGATGAAGCATTAAGACAAAAGCCATACGACTTCGCAGCAATTGAATACTATCAGAAGTTTCAAGAATTTAAGCAATCCGTCATGGAACAAATCCCTATCTATTATGTTGAAGATGTACGGCACATTAAAATGGTACTTCATGATCAATTGCCGGAGTATGCAGCAAGAGACGATTTGTATGGCTGGCTTTCTGGCAAGGATGTCCCGGAGGTCCAAAAGCTGTTGGAAGAGAATGCAAGATTAAAGGCGGAGTTGGAGAAAATGAAATGAAAGTTGGTCTAAAGGCGACAGCTCACAGCTATCGTCTTTTTCATTTTTTTTAAATAATCGAAGCTCCTGGTAATCCTCACCTATCATTTGAGGCCGCACTTTGTTCTTTACCCCATAGCGAAGATTCGAAGATTCTTTCTTTTCCATAGCCAGAACGCTATGCCCAGGTGACCTCTTACGTGTTCACTTTTCATTAAACTACCGCACATGTTAGCTTAACGCAAGTCGTAACGGTATCTTGTCGTTAAATCCCTCGTCCGCCATTCATGACCGTTCTATACATTTTTTCTGCTTCAATTGGGCTTTCTTTTGCCGTCATATGGTGCGGAATAACACGGTACACTTGAACCGGTCCGCCGAATACGGCCGACCTATACTTGTCCACATGCTGCTTCGACAAGGGGCGGTTATAATAGCCAGGTACGTATTTATTGATCATTTCCTGAAGTACATGGGTGGCTTCATCCAAATCAGTGATTGGCTCTGCTTGCCCAAATACCATTACGCTCATATAAGCCGTATCCGTTTTGGCAGGTACCGGGTCAGTGATGGTCCCATATTCCTCACATACCGTAAAACATACCTCTGGATTTTCACTCATGACATGATTACGCCTTCCATCTCCAGCCCCGTGAAAATAGAGCTTCTCCTCAGCCCACACATAATTAAGCGGTACAACATAGGGCAGGGTCCCATCAACCAACCCAAGATACCCAATTCTCGCCTGATGAAGGAAACATTCAATTTTCTCTTGATCCCGGCATTCCCTGATCTTGTAACGAACCGAATTCATTTCTAAACCTCTCCTTTCACTCATAACACACTCATCCCACTCTAAACCCCGATACTCTTCTAGAGTGCAGCTACGACTAGATTGCAAATATCAGGGTTATTACGGTAGTATATCAGTGAATGGATTGCATTAAAACATCCAAAGATATAGGTTATAAGCAATCCATAATGAGCATTTATAATTGGAACTTCTATCTGGAGGTGTATACGATGATGAAAGTGAATCGTAATGACAAGAGACCAATCTGGCAGCAATTGCTTGATCAAGCGATTCATAATATTATGAGCGGGATCTGGGCGCCAGGGGAATTGCTGATTCCTTCCCGCGAACTTGCTCATATGGTAGGTGTCTCTCGCTCAACAATACAGATCGTCTATGAGGAATTGCTAAGTCGAGGCTATACGGTTACATCTCGCCGAGGAGGGACGCGGGTTAGTAAATGGCAACAAGTCACTGAATCAACAAAGGAAATAATAGCAGATGGCCCCATTCCCCCCTCACTTCCTTTGTTGAACTCGGCTGTCGATCAATTACACGACTGGTTCGAAGGCCAAGAACATCCTGACGTGGATATTGATTTTAGTCCCCATGAACCCTATGTAGACGGACAATTTCAAAAGAACTGGCGACAATCGCTTCTGCACGCATCCGCTGCAATGGATTTATCCAACTGGTCTTACGGTAATCCCTGTGGTTTCACACCATTACGTGAGCAGATTCAGCGTTATTTATCACTTGAACGAGGCATCCATATCCAAACCAATCAGATTCTGTTGACCTCAGGAGCTCAGCATAGCATTGACTTAATCGCACAATCGCTTTTAGCTGACGGAGACACTGTCTCTGTAGAAGATCCCGGTTTTCCAGCTGCCTGGATGGCGATGAAATACCGGCGTATGAATGTGGTGCCCGTTCCCGTGGATAAGTATGGTCTAGTGGTTGAGCATATTCACCCGCAATCCAAACTGATCTTTACAACCCCTTCACACCAGTGCGCGGTCGGAGTCGTTATGTCGGAGCCGCGTAGGCAACAATTGTTACATAAGGCTGCTCAAGAACAATTCTGGATTATTGAGGACGATTATGATAGTGAATTTCGATATCGCGGCGAACCACTTCCAACGCTGTTTAGCCAGGCACCTAATAATACCTTGTACCTCATGAGTTTTTCTAAAATGATTGCTCCAGGCATTCGTATTTCGGCTATCGTTGGCTCTGTGGAGGCCATTGCTCAACTAGCCAGGGTACAGGAGCTGATTTACCGCCATCTTCCGATTATGGACCAGTTGACTCTAACCCACTTCATCCAGAATGGGCATTTTATGCGCCATATGAGAAGAGTCAGAAATGTGTACCGACGAAGACATGAAGCCATGACAAAAGCTATAGTGGCAAGTGGTTTGGGAGAGCGTTTCACACTAAGTGGGGTAGAAACGGGATTGCATATGCTCCTTGAAGCTGAAGAGTCATACGACGAAGACACTGTAACTAAGTTAGCTCTTCAAAAGGGAATACGTGTATACACTCTTCGACCTTATTGTTTGGAAAGCAAACGAAAAGGATGGGTGTTGGGGTTTGCAAAAGTAGATGAAGCATCGATTGAGCAGGGGGTTCATCGTCTTGCGGAGTTGATCCTATAGGGTCATCATGTGGGAATTGAGGAGAAAGCAAAAGAGACAAATGGTTGCAACCATATCCGTTGTCAAGAATTTCGCCTTCAATGGGGAGATTATCGCTAAGCATGTAAACCATAGGCAAACAATGATATAAAAAACAAGTTTGTCCGGTACCTTCTTTTTCTGGGTATCATCCCCCCCTCAATCGATTGAGGGGGGGTGTGTCAACAGTTTTTGTTTGCCGTATTGTATGAATCCTTCAATTGCAAGCTCCGATAATTATTTCAAATTTTCGCCTTACTTATGATACGGTTCAGTCTAACGGGTCTATCGGCGAATCATTAGCCGAAGCGCTTAACCGCCAATCCTTTATACCCGGTTCCAGGGCTGTGATCCTGCCTGCCTTTGCGGGTTTTTGAGGGCAGGCAGCAGGATGCCGTCGATTAGCGCTGTGAAGAATTGCTTCTTCAACATTCTCCAAGCTTTTCGCAACAAAATTGGCTTCAGGTCAAAAGTGATCAATTAATCACAATTCTGCAACCCTTTATTTCCTCTGCAGTGCTTTTATCGTTGAGGCGATTCCCTCCTGGAAAGGGGTTGCAATGACCGGACCGATGAGTCGTTCGTACTTGTCTCGACTTAGAGTCAACGGTTCTTCGGTCAAGTAAAGCATATCCACGACTTCCTTCATGACGGGCAAGCCGATTCCGAGCAGGGACAAGCCCAGCTTCTTCAACGGAATGACCGGTTTGACGCTGCCACTCGCCGATTGCGCGATCTTCACGATTTCTCTTCCAGCGATCGACCCGGCCCCCGGTATATTCCAATTTTGCTCGTAGGCGAAGTCTTTGCCGGCCAACTCGACAATCATTGCCGCTGCGTCCGGCAGATAGATGAACTCGCGAGGAGTATGCATATTGCCGATGTGGAACGCCATCTTGCCGGCCGCGATTGCTTCCAGAGTCGAGCCCAAATAAGAAGCTTCGTTGGCCGTAGGTCCGTAATAATCGGGCAGACGGGCGATCAGAACCTTGGCCCGGTTCCACCGCTTGCTGAATAACATCCGTTCATATTCCAAGCGAACTTTGCCTTTTCGAGTATGCGGTTGCTTGGGATGCTCCTCGGTCACCGGGTTAGCCTGTCTCCTGCCGTAAGGGTAAATACCGTCAATCGCGACGACTCGGACAGCCATGCGCTCAGCCGCCTCCATCACCGACACGCCCAGCGGAATCAACTTGCTCGCCATCTCATGGTAAGGAACATTCGCGCAATGGAACCATACGTCCGCGCCGCCTGCTTGAGAAGCAATATCCTCGGGTCGCATCGCGTCCCCTACGACAAGCGTCAGATGCCCAGGGTTGCCTAGCCGAGCTGCGAACTGTTCTAATTTCTGACGTGAGCGCCCGAATGCAATCGTATCGACCCCTCTTCTTACCAGCTCTTCCGTAATCGCGGCTCCCGTTCCGCCCGTTGCTCCAATCACCATTGCCTTTGTCATCGTCATTTCATCACTGCTCCTTTATATCATTGGTTATTGACTAATTATTGATTGATTACTAACTGGATTAAAGCACTGCCCGCTCTCTTTAACTATCCTTCAGTTCCGGCAAGTGGATAGCCTCGGCAATGTTGCACAGCATCCCTCGAGCTAGGAACAGCATCGTACTCTCTTCGGGATTCGAGATCTCCGCTTGGCGGAATGCTTCAAGCACCATTCGGTGCACCTCCCGGAACCCATAACGCATGGCATCTTGAATCGGGACTTCTTGAATCGTCTGCGCCTGCATCTGCAGGCGCATTTCATTACGGTGGCTCTCCGAGATTTTCTCGTAGGTTTCAATGAATTCGGCTTGCAGCCGCTCCGAAGTCGCGGACTCGATTACTTGGCGGAAGGACTTGATGATTCGCAGCCAAGATACCTCAAGCGCTGACAGCAGCAGCTGTTCCTTCGTGGCGAAGAAACGGAACACGTAAGGCTGCGAGATTTGTGCCCTCTGCGCGACTTGTGCCGTAGTGGCTCTGTAGTAACCGGTCTCGGCAAACACTTCAATCGCCGCAGAGATGATGTCGATTCGGCGGTTGATGGATATCTTCGCGTCTTTGGTCATGACATGAAGCTCCTTTGCGAATAACGAAAGTCTTTAGTTATAGATCGGGTAGATTGCCTGACTTGGTTCCTACCCGGTATGGCGTCGTAATGCCTTCGTAATTCAGCATCATGCTCATGCCCATCGAGGCATGCTTGAGGTTGTGGCAATGGATCATCCAGAGGCCCGGATTGTCTGCTTCCAGGTACAGCTCGTAGGTCTCGCCTTCCTTCGTCAGAAGCGTATCGAGATAAACCGGGCTGCCTTGCAAGGCAGAGCCGTTCTTACTCAAGACTCGGAACACGTGCCCGTGCAGGTGGAAGGGATGGTCTCCTCCGCCTTCGTTGGTTACGGTAATGAGAACATGGTCTCCCTTCTTCACGGTCATCGGAGGAATCTCATGGAAGGACTTCCCGTTAATTGACTTGGTGAAAAGAGTTTGGCCGAGCTTAAGCTCATAGTGCCGATCGGGTTTGATTTGCAAGACGGGGTCGTTAGGCAATGGGGTGCCGTAATGGACGAACGAGAACAGCTGCCCCCCTTCCTTATGCTGCGGCTGGCTTCCGCTGCCTATCGTAACCGGCAAGCCTTTAGCCGAAGGGCTGCTGACGACGACTTTGCCCGACTCCGGAACTTGGATAAGCAGATCATAACGCTGGCCCGCTCCTATCGGAACTATCTTCCCTTCCAGTAGTCCGGGTTCATGCAAATCGTGGCCATCCATCGCCATGACCCGGAAGGGTGCCCCGTCGACGCCGAATTCCATCGTTTCATTGCCCGAATTGATCAGCCTTAGCCTGACCTGTTCGCCCGGTTTGCCCGGGATCGACAGTCCGATCACGCTTCCGTTCACCAGCATGGAAGAGCCTAGCTGTTGATAGAGAGCCGTTGCCTCAGATGTTGAAGGATCGGATTCGGAACCTTTCTTGGGCTCGACGATGAGCGCACCTAGCAGTCCCTTGCTCACCTGAATCGAGCTCATCTGGTGGGAATGGTACCAGTACGTACCTGGAGTCGTCGCGATAAACGAATACGTGAACTGTTCCCCCGGCGGCACGGCGTCTTGCGTTACTCCCGAAATGCCGTCTTGCGAGCACGGGACCGCAAGTCCGTGCCAATGAATCGTCACGCCGTCCTCGATGTCCTTGTTATGCAGAGTAACAACTATCCGATCGCCCTCCGTGACGCGGAGTTCCGGCCCCGGGGATATGCCGTTGAAGGTCCAAGCTTCGACGGTCTTGCCGTTGTCCAGCTTCAATGTCGTCTTGGCGGCCGTCAGATCGAACTTGCGGATCGGAGCCGATGACTCCGGGATTGTGATAGAAGCACAAGATACCCCGCCTTCTTCGGAAGAAGAAGACTCCCTGCCCTCCATATGCTCCATGCCCGTCATATCGGCCATGCTTGTCATACTGGCCATGCCAGCCGCCATCTGATGGTGAGCCATGTTGATCTCTTCTGGCTTCTGAAGCCTCATTTGCCAGAAATAAGTGCTTAGCGCCGCTCCGAGCAGAAGCACCAAAGTCAAAGGAAGTCCGATATAAATCAGGCGTTTGCCGATTTTTCTTTTATTCTTCAAGAGTTCTTCCACCTCACACGATGATTGATTAGTCAATTACTTGTCTCCCGAAGTCAGCTGCAAGCTCTCGGCTGCCGTTTTGAGAGCGGCGAGCCAGGCGCTAAGCGAGGCCTCGAGTGCAGCGCTCATTCCGTCGGGGTCGGCGGCAACGGGCGGGCCGTCCCAAGACTCCGTGGTGTGCACGAGTACTCCTTTAGGCGTAGGGGTGATGCTCCATACATGGACGCCTTCGATACCGTGTGCCGGACCTCCCCATACGATACGATTCATGGGGTCAACCTCAAGGATGGTGGAGACGATCTGTAACCCATGAGTCTCCCACCGGAACGTGCTGCCAATCGCGATCGGTCCGGATAATCGCACTTGTGCGATGTCCTTCTGCCAAGTCGGCCACTGCTCGATGCCAGTCTGTATCCCCCATACGGTCTCCTGCGAGGCCTCGATCTCAATGGACAGGTCGACGATGACCTGGGCGTTCCGGTCAACATCGATTGCTCCCCCCCGTACAGACATTCCTTCCGTGTTCTCTGATCCCGTCACGCCGACTGCCTCTTTCGATTTTTTCATTTTCAACGACCTCATTTCGCTGGATTTGGAATTGAATGATTGTACTTTGTACTTCGCCAACATGCGTTTTACCGTTGATGCTATACCTTCTTGATAAGAAATCGATACGCCGCCATAACCTTTGCCATATGTTCCAAGAGCGTCCCAGCGCTTCTCGTAGCGATCCAACATTCCCTTGACCTTCGGCTCATACAACTGAAGCAGTCGCCGCTGCCACCCTCCGATTGGCTCGAACCGCGGTGCCGCTTGGACGACTGGGCTCGTGAAGTCAAAGAGCTCCGCTTGCGAGATCTGGCCTGTGCCGCGCAGATGCCAATCCCCCCCATATGCGGACTCCATCGAAGCCAATTCCAGAACATACCGGGCGGCATCGTCCACGTAAAGGTAGTCTCTTCTGACGGACGGATCGATGAGGAGCTTGACGGGTTTCTCTTGAACGATTTTGCGAAGCGCATAATGAATGAGCGTGTTGGAGACGGCGTCGCCGTACAACTCCGGGCTGAAGATTCGCATGGAAGTCGCGCCGGGAAGGTTCGGGTTCATCGGTTCCTCCTCATCGGCGGGAAGATATACCCCTTCGAGGGTAACCGTCTTGGCTCCGGTCGCCGCTGCGACGCTTCGAACGGCTTCCAGCATGCGCCGTACCTTCTCCGGGTTATCATCGTAGGTCAAGTAAACCCCGCAGAAAATCACGTCAACGCCTTCCGCGGCAGCCAGCAGCTTGCTCCGATTCCCGGCCTCTCCTCTCGCCGTTCGCAGAAGCGATGAGGATGAAAAAGCCTCCTTCAGCGCTTCCAGCTTCCTTTGCGATCCCGAATAGGCAACGACTTCGACATTAGCCCCGATTAATTGCTTAACAAGCGCCTTTCCCCACCCGCTGCCTGCTCTCACTACCATTGCTTTAAGCATTCTGATCACTCCTAGGTTAAGGTATCTAGAGATTCTAAATCATGTTGACTTGGTTCCTAGCCGATACGACTGCAATTAGCTTGTGATTGATTAGTCACTTACTTTGGAAGACGAGGTTTCCGCACAATCGCTAGAACCACTATCGCTCCGATAATCGAGAACGCGGCCGCTCCAAGGAACACCCAGGAGAATCCTCCGGTCAATGCTTGCGCTTCGGCTACGCCGCGGCCCATCAAGCGATCGATTCGACCCGACGCCGCCGTTGTCAGCACCGCAAGTCCAATGGCTCCGCCGATCTGTTGGCTCGTATTGACCAAGCCGCTGGCAAGCCCCGCTTCCCCATCCGCCACGCCGTGAACCGCAAGCTCCGTTCCGGAGATGAAGGCGCCTCCCAGTCCGACCCCGATCAAAATAGATGGCCCCAGCAGATTAGCTGCGAATGTAGCGTCGCTAGGCGAAAAGGATAGCCATATTAACCCTGCGGCTAACAGAAGCAGCGATGCCGCCAGAGTCTTGCTCGTCCCGATTGCCTTGATCGCTGCAGGAACGACTCCGGCGATGGCGACCAGCGCTCCGGCGAGCGGGAGCTGGGTGAGGCCTGCTTTTAACGCATCATAATGAAGCACTTGCTGCATGTAAACCGAGAGCGCGAAGAACAATCCCGTCGTCGCTCCTCCGATGAGGAACATGGCTAGATTGCCGCCTGTAACCGACTTGTTGCGGAAGATGCCGAACGGCATAAGCGGATTCGAAGCACGCTTCTCGAGGAAGAGAAACAATCCGAGCAGCACCACCGCCAAGCCTGCGAGAATCAGCGTCTGTGGAGCCGTCCAGCCGACCCGCTCTGTCCCGAAGAGCGCAGCTACGAGCGCTACGATGCCGGCTGTTACAGTAGCCGAGCCCGAGATATCCAGGCTAAGGCGTTCGCCTAACGAATCCTTGGCGATGAGGAAGGGAACAGCCACCAGAACCAATGCGGCTACAGGAACATTCACATAGAACACCGCGGACCAGCCAAGCGAAGCCGTCAGCACGCCTCCCAACAAGACGCCCGCCGCGCTGCCGATACCCGCAACCGCGCCCCAGATGCCGAGCGCCTTCGCCCGATCCTTCGGATCCGCGAACAGCTTCGTGACGAGAGCAAGCGCGGCCGGGGCCAGCAGAGCAGCCGATGCGCCTTGAATCGCTCTCGCCATGAGCAGCCAGGCTCCCGAGTTTGCCATTCCGGCTGCGGCCGAAGCAAGCGCGAATCCGGCGACTCCGGTCATGAACAACCTTCGATGTCCGAACCGATCTGACAGCCTTCCTCCGAAAAGCAACAGGCCCCCGAAGGGCAATACATAAGCCGTAATAACCCAGCTCAGAGTAGTTGTGCTGAGGTGAAGCTCTGATCCGAGAGAGGGAAGCGCGATATTGACGATGGATGCATCAAGCACGACCAGGAATTGCGCGAACGCCAGCGCGATCAGCGCCCACCATCGTAGTGAAACAGCGCGAGAATTCGCGATTGCCGATTGAACCATGAAACTCATAAGAATCCCCTCCTATTATTGATTAATCACTTACACTTTTTCAAAAAAATATTCGACCCGCCAAACCGCTTATCCGTATTTATTAGAGTCCCTTTACCCACTGTTGCTCGACTCGTGACCAACAGGTGGATCGTGCTTGATCCCTCGCTTTCTCTGGTAGTGATTGATCAATTACTAACTTGTTGATTTCACTATATCAGAATGTTAGTAATTGATCAATAACAATTTTAGAAAAATTTCACCCCTCACCCTTTCATCAATTCAGGCAAGTTAATCGCGACGGCGACGTTGCACAGCATTCCGCGCGCGAGGAACAGCATCGTCCGCTCTTCGGGCTTCTCGATACCGGCTTCACGGAAAGCGGTCAGCACCATATCGCGAACACCCTTAAGCCCGTTGCGCATCGTGTCCTGGATTGCTTCCTCCCGAATGGTCTGTGCTTGCATCTGCAAGAACATTTCGTTTTGGTACATCGCCTGAATGTTCTCGTACTCTTGAATAAGCTTCGCTTCCAGCAATTCCAGCGAAGTCGTCTCCACCACCTGGCGGAACGATTCGATCACCCGAGACCAAGAGACCTCCAACGCGGCCAGCAGCAATTGCTCCTTGGTCGCGAAGAATCGGAATACGTAGGGCTGCGAGATGTTCGCCCGTTCCGCCACCTGCGCTGTCGTAGCTCGGTAATATCCGGCTTCCGCGAACACTTCGATCGCTGCGGATATAATGTCCGATTTGCGATTGACTGACGTTGCTTCGGATTTAGCCATCCTTTAATTCCTCCTGTCGATAGTGATTGATCAATAATAAATAAAGTATACAATGGCCGACGGATCGATGCAAATCGGTCTGCAACAGTCCCGTGAGTGCCGATCGGAATCATCCGTATCTCTACGGCACCGGGACAAGATCGATTATAGTATACATATGTAATATTATACAATACGATTTACAAACGTTGCTATTGGGCTAAACTGCCCTTTAGCTGAATGATTGTTACAAAGATACGACCGGATTTAGTGTACTGCGCTCCTGTCGTATCTTTGTTAACTACTAGTCAAACTCACCGTTAATTCCACCTTACGCTTTACCCACTACATGACTATTTATATAGATAGAAATAATGGGGCAATAAGTTCTCCAGCTATTGCTGTAGACTTACAAAAGCACTACTCTTCCCAAACTTTACAAAGGCCCCATACTCAGTTAAAAGATCGACTTTACAACTACCTACATCGCCCAATTTAGGTTACAGCCTTATTTTTACGCAATAGGAGTACCATTAGGTATTTCAGTATCCGGCTTCAATAGAATAACATCTCCTTTTTCCGGGACTCCTCCCAAAACTAATACCTCCGATTTGAATCCCGCAATGCGCCGAGGAGGAAAATTGACGATTCCTATAATTTGCTTCCCTACAATTTCCTCAACCTTGTAACGCTTAGTTATTTGTGCACTTGAGGATTTCATCCCGATCTCCGGTCCAAAATCAATCTTAAGCTTTATCGCAGGGATCTTTGCTTCTTCAAAAAACTCCGCTTCCTTAATCGTTCCGACACGAATATCCAATGCTGAGAAATCATCAATCGTTGCCAACGTTTTGCCTCCTCCACTAAAGTCTTTAACCGCTCACGAAAATATCTCTCACGCTTTCCGGCAGAACTTAATGAGTTCCGCTCGGTGTTGCATTTACTGCGCTGGGCGGAACGGCTGCAGGAGTCGAATCCCTTCCTCAATGGATCCCTCCATCAGTTCTAAGAGCTGGGGCACCAGTTCCTGCATCCGGGGGGCGCTCAGGTGCCGATCGAGGGCATCCCGGTTTTCCCAGCGCTCGTAGATGATGAATGTGCCAGGCTGGCCTTCTACCTCGTGAGCCTCGTAGTCAATGTTGCCCAGGTCGTTGCGCGACGGGGTGACAGCAGCAGTCATGAAGGCCTTCATCTCGGCTTCTCTCCCTGCCTTAGCTCTCGCCTCCCAGAGTACAGTAACGTAACGGTTCTTTGTATCGTTCATACTAATTCCTCCTAATTTATAAATACTTCGTATTTTTTGCTTTACCGTTTTCTCAAATGGGGGAATTCCCCGTTTATGCTTGAAAATCTTGACGAACCACATCTAAACGCCGTGTTTGGTATTCACCCAAAGCTTTGGTTATCGAATTCGGATACTGTTTAATGGAGTCCATGATGGCAACCGTATCATCAAGTGAATCATTAAAGCCTGCGCCAGTCATTGGTGACATGGTATGAGCTGCATCGCCGATTATGGCTATTCTTCCTTTTGACAATATATTAGGGATGTATTCATTAACAGGTGCCCCGATCAAACTGCGGTCCTTAATCGCGATTTGCAAAATTGCATCATCTTCTTTATTCCAATTGGCTTGGCTGGTTTGTGATAGTTCTTCTAGAAGGGAATCCGGAATATCTTCACCGTATAAGGAATGCTGGGCAATCCCGCCCTTTAATACACCTAGTTCAGACAGCAAATGATTATGCGAATGATCAAACCAGCAAAAGCCAATCCATCGCTGACCAGGCTTAGTTCCCCCTTCTATACCTGGCATCACCGCAGTTGTTAATGTACCAGCAGCACTATTTTTAAAATAAGCACTCGAAAGTTTCCGTTTTTTCCAGTCCTTCTTTGGCAGCAGTTCTTCGTCCACCTTCCCTACCCAAACCAGATAGCCAGCATAATCTGCAAATGGTTTGTCAGGGTTTAAATAGCGGCGGACAATACTGCGATATCCATCTGCACCAATCAAAAAGTCACCTTTAAACGTCTGCTCCTCTTCACTGGTAGCCCAAGCAGATGATTCATTTTGCCCAACACTAACAATTCGTGTATTATGCCGAAGGATAATACCCGGTTCTTTAGCAACCGCATTGCGCAAACGTTCTTGAATGGCTGACCAGGCTTCGACATTGTTGTTACCATTGGATGCCAAGTGTCTTAATTCTCGTTCAATTTCACTATTACTATAAGGCTTTGTTTGCAAACGAATAAAAGCACCATTTCTTAATGATGAATCTGCACGTTCAAGAATGGTAACTGTATAACCAGAACGAGATAACGCAAGCCCCATCATTAGACCACCTAAAGATCCACCTACAATGATGGCATGTTCAAACTTGTTTTGTGGCATATTTCATTCCCCCATTTTAGCTTTCTGTCCAAGAGAATTCCTGAAACTGCCGTTACTGCAGCTTCATCTGGCTGCGGAGCATCCGGTCGAGGAGTTTGTCTGGGAGAATGCGGACCAGTCGGGTCAGCAGTGCCGAATCGCGACCGACCGTATAGCGGGTTCGTGGCTTTCTTGCGTGGATTGCGCGTGAAATCACTGCTGCCACTTTCTCAGGGCGGATACCGTCCGTTGCCCACGTTTCAGCCTGAGCCTTCACGGCGTCAAAAAGACGATCATGGCGTCGATGCTGGTCCGGCGTCATCAACTTGGCCAGCCGCTCCGCTGTCGTAATCCCGTGCTCCGACAAGCCAGTGCTTACGCCACCCGGGGTGATCATGATTACCTTGAGGCCAAACGAGGACATCTCCCTCCGGAGACTGTCATTGATCGCTTCCATAGCATACTTTGCTGCCGAATATATCCCGAAACCAGGCATGGAGACCTTGCCGCCAACTGAACCAATATTAACTACGCGCCCGCCGCTGTTCAGCAAGGCCGGGGTGAGCGCCTGAATAACCGCGACCTGTCCGATCACGCTGACTTCGATCTGGCGGCGAAATTCATCGAGCGGAACCATCTCAAGAGGTGCATTAACGGCGATGCCGGCATTGTTGACCACTGCCCGCAAAGGGCGACCAAGCGGATCTTGCTCCACCCGTTCGGCCAGTGCCTTTAGTGTGTCGATGTTGGTAACATCGACGATCACCGGCTCGATATTTTTGCGTCTGATTTTGTCAGCGTCTTCCTGACGACGAACCCCGGCCAAAACGTGAAATCCTTCATCGGCGAGCTGCTCGGCGGTAGCCCTGCCGATACCGCTGGACGTACCTGTGACGACGACCAGTTCTTGAGTTTTGAATGACATAGTATCCCTCCTAGGTTTGATAAGATATGGATCACGTTATAGCACCGCTATACAGGTATTATAGCACCGCTATACAAAGTTGTATATAGCGGTGCTATATATTTTCTAAATTGTTGCCCTGCGGCCTGAACATCGTTTTAGCGGGCGGTGCGTGATGCACTCGGCGTACTACATTTCACTTATCACACAACACAAATCCGAGCGAACTAAAGCTCGCATCCTCCAAACATAAAAAGATCGCCATCCTCTGGGGGTCCAGTTGGATAGGCGATCTTTATTATGCGTCTTCTAAATTGGGGCTTTGCCTGGAGTCTCCAGGCTCTGTCATCGAATCCCTCATTTTAAATCGGCGTCCGGCCTTTGGATCAAAATGATCTGCATTACGCTTTCCCGAATGAGATCAACGACGTCGGGTTGGGGTGGGGGTGCCTTACGGATCTGGGCCGTCACATAGAGCCAAGAGGCCGAATTGGCGGAAGCCCAGACCAGATCTGCCGCAGCCTGAGCTGACACAGCCAGTTTACCTTCGGCGGCAACTCTCTGAATATTTTGCACCAGTGTTTGGTACGAATGATCTGCCGCCTCGATATGGGCGCCCTCCAGCAACCGCCCCATCATCGCTGCATAAATCCGAGGACGGGCTGCCGCGAAGCGGACATAGTCATCCCATCCTTGACGAAGAGCCATCTCTGGAATGGTGGACTCCACTGCGGCAATCTTGCTTTCAAATAACTGTTTGAATGCTTCCACTATAGCTGCACTTAGAAGTCCATCGGCATTGCCGAAATGGTGGTAGAGCGTAGGAGCCGTAACCTGCGCGATCGCAGTTACGGCTCGCGTCGAGAAATGAGCTCCGCCCTCCTCTTCGAGTACCTGAAGAGCAGCTGCCAATATTTTGTCATATGTGTTCATACGTCCATTATAGCAGTGCTATATTCATATGTCCATGATGAAGGTTGTACGCCTGTGACATTATCCCTGTAGCCAAAAAAGGTACTGAGCATTTTTCTTTCAGATTAACTTCCTCATTGTTTTGTTCATTGGCTGAGAGTACGAATAACATCGACCGCAGCCTTAGGGTCTGCTCCGATCTCCGTTCTCTAGCATATCAAACAGCAGGCTGGCAAGCGGAGCCGGGAATTGTGCGCTTTGCGCCGCCGACAGAAAGAGACCGACATCCTTCTGCGGAATTTTGCTTTCGTATACGGATGCTGACTTTTCGGCAATCATTTTGCCGTAGCTTTGATAGATTGGGGCGGTAAACAGTGTGCTCGTAAGCATATTAACCGCCGCAGTGGGATCAACACCGCTGCGCTCAGCTATTCCTAGTGCTTCTTCCATTGAGCGTGCGGCGGAGACAATAAGGAAGTTACCGATCAGTTTGATGATTACAGCCGAACCGGCTTCCTCGCCAAAGTCAAAAATCCCCTTAGCTCCCATCGCATCCAGCATCGGCCGGACCCGCTCCTTTGCTTCCTTGGGACCCGCTATTGGAATCCACAATTGCCTGGCAGCGGCTGCTTCCGGCCGTCCAAAGATAGGCGCCTCAACATAGAAGGAGCCATGCCGCGCGTGCAGATCCGCCAGCTTCCTGCCCGTATCCGGCGACACCGTACTCATTGATACATGAATACCGCCTATGCCCAGGCGTTCTAGGAAATCTTCGCTTTTGACGACGTCTTCCAATGCTTCATCGTCCCAAACCAAGGTGACGACGATGCCGCCGGTTGTCATGGTGTCAGCTGGACGGACCGCCTGCAGCGCACCTTGGGCCACGAGCGGCTCCGCTTTTTCTGGGGTGCGGTTGTATACGGTCAATGCATATCCTGCTTGGAGCAGATTGGAAGCGACTGGAACACCGAGCAGTCCGAGTCCGATAAATCCAATGTTTTCTCTCATGAATTTAACCTCCTTAAATGCTAAACATTACGTTAACGTCATGTTTAGAGCAAAAAAAATTAATCGCTATCATTGGCCTCGAGCCATCGCTCGAAACGTTCTATATGTGACTGCAAATCGCTGCGGAACTGCCCGAGCGCTTCAAGCCTTTGATCCGTGTCGTCCAGATGTTGGCGCAGTATGCCGAGGACTTTCCGCTTCGGCAGCACCCCGCTCGTATCCGTAAAGTAAAGCTCAATTACGTCCCGAATTTCCTCCAAACTTAGGCCAAGCTTCTTCAACTGATCAATCTTACGCAGACGAGCAACCGTTTCTTCCGTATAGTAATGATGACCATTGCCTTCGCGCTCGCCTGAAGGAAGCAATCCGATGCTCTCGTAATAGCGAACCGTGCGCTGGGTTACCCCTGCTCGTTCTGTCAAATCTCCAATGCGCATGCGGTTCATGATGAACACTCCTTTCAAGACATAATATGACGTTAACGTCATGTTTGCATGATAGCATTTGAAATGGAAAATGTAAATTCACCTAAACTTGCCCTTATTTATGATAAGGTTCACCCCCATTACTCGAACGGGTTGCATGAAAAGCATAATAATGGAGATTCATCAGTCGATCTCATCCTATTACTCCTCTTTCTTTAAGAATATGACATAATGTTGTCAAGTTACCCATGGTACAATCCAATCGAATTCAATCATTGGAGGTTGAGCCGAATGAGCGAGAACCAAATGTCGCAAACTGAGAACCGTACCATTACCCCTTGGATCACTACAAAAAGCACAGAAAAATTGATTGCCTTTTTAGTTTCCGCATTTAATGCACAGGAACTTGGCCGGGTATACAATGCTGACGGAAGTATAGGGCATGCTGAGGTACGCATCGGCGATTCAAAAATTCTAATGTTCGATTCTCCTGCCGAATGGCCGTCGTTTCCTTGCTTTATTCGTCTGTACGTAGATGATAGCGATGAATTTTATGATCAGGCCATAAAAGCCGGCGCTACATCCATGACGAAAGTGATAACCCAGGCATGGGGGGAGCGGGGGGGAAGAGTGGTTGATCCATTTGGAAACATATGGTGGATAACATCTAGAATAGAGGACGTTAGTCCTGAAGAAATGGTGGAGCGTTCAAAACAGCAAAAGTATATCGATGCTATGGAATATGCACAGAAGAGCTTTAATCCATTATTGAAGGATGTGAAAACTAGCTAAGTTATTTAGCGCGACGCCAATAAGAGTATGCCACTGTACTGTTTTTACATTATGAGCAGAAAGCTAAAGCTGAACCTTCAGAAAGAGGATTTTTGCAGCCATTTTTCGCCGTCACTTATGATACGGTTCACCGTAATGTATCTAAGCACAAAGGTCGGTTTGACCACAAGGTATACATCTGTATATAAAGGACAAAACCACTCTGGCATTGGAGTGGTTTCTTAATTAAATAGGACTTTCTCTATGTGTTACGCCATCCCTTGATACTGACTATTCTCCTTTTTTTAGAGCGTCGACTAAATCAAAAGAGCATATGGAGTATCCCCATTTTTTCTCAATAGATTCTATTGCAACTTTTGTTCTCCACAATCCATTTAGTGTTTCAGCCGATTCGTATGTAGTAGTGCAGTCCCGAACTATATTAGTCATATAGCCATAGCTATTCATATTCACGATACCATAATCGCTATGCTGGACACATTCGTCGGTTTCAAACCCCATATAAAATAGAACTCGAATTTGCTTTTTCTGAAGCAATCGATGAAATTGTTGGTGAGAATACACAAGTATGTCCCCTTCTTGTGGTTCCATTGTCTTAGGAATTGAAATCTGCTCATAGGCATCACCCTGTATTTCCATCCATTTGCTATTGAATACATCGTCAATGTGCTTGCCTTTCCATGAATCTACCCACTCAATTGAAGGATAATTTCCCTTGTGGCTTGTGCTAGAAGTTGAATATTGGTTAGATGTTATCCTTTCGTCTGGAATTGTTGAACTATGCCACTGAGGGTATATTTCAAGAAACGGTTTATGGTTACAATGAAATATTTGAACACCTATCTTTCTTAATTCATCAACTGTTGGTTTAATTGCGTTTATGGTGATTTCACGTTTTCTTCTTGCATGAGATACTCCACGCTCTAGACTTAATTCATATCCCAATGAATCAACAACTGGACTATTTTCCCATCCAAAATTCCAAACATCTATTAGTGCTACACCAATTT
The DNA here is from genome assembly GCF_013401555.1 of Paenibacillus sp. E222. Classification (NCBI taxonomy): domain Bacteria; kingdom Bacillati; phylum Bacillota; class Bacilli; order Caryophanales; family Paenibacillaceae; genus Paenibacillus; species Paenibacillus sp. E222. The sequence continues at coordinate 1,257,891 of NZ_CP058552.1, read as the reverse complement.
CTGTAACATCAAAGGTGAATGGAGTTTTTCTACGTACAAAACTCGCTTCAGTATATGGAATACCATCAACAGGGCTTCTGGGGGTATACTCCAATTCAATATTAAATTTCATATAAACTACCCTCGATTCTAAAAATAGTTCATTCACCGTCATACTGCTTCTCTTAATTATACCACATGTTGGTAATTGCAAACTCTCGTATCGGTTCGAATTAGACTCATAGTCGGTCGATTGATGTGCCTACAACATATTTGAAAACAACAAACACAAAAATGATGTTAACTATCCCCCCACCCTTCAATAGGTCGCCAGACCGTTCAGCATCCTTTCTGACGTGTTTAGAGGTTGCTTCCATACCAGTTTAAGGGCAATCGTTAGAACTCATCACAAGCCCACTTTCGCCCTTACGGCTTATGTCAAAAACTATACGAATTGACAAGGTTCTATTACCCTTCAAAACTTAATGTCAAAATGTCTATTGTGACTATTGAAACATTTCATAATCGTTGATATACTTTATGACATAGAACGGTGCATAGGAGATGAACAAGATGAACGTTGCTTATGTCAGAGTATCAACCGCTGAACAAAATGAAGAACGGCAATTGAAAGCATTAGAGCAACACCAAATCGGTAAATGGTTCACTGAGAAGATCAGTGGTAAAGACCGCAACAGACCTCAACTACAAGCCCTATTAGACTTCGTAAGAGAAGGCGACACAATTTACATAGAATCAATCTCACGGCTTGCTAGAAGCACCTATGACTTCCTGAGCATTGTTAAAGAGTGCGAAGCAAAGGGAGTACAGCTTGTTAGCTTAAAGGAGAGTATTGATACAGGCACTCCACAAGGGAAGTTTATGCTGACCGTCTTCGGTGCTTTGTATGAACTTGAAAGGGATAATATCAAGCAACGACAAGCCGAAGGTATTGAAGTTGCCTTGAACAAGGGAGTGAAGTTTGGAAGACCCAAACAAGCGATTACACCTGTCTTTGAGAAGGTATATAAAGAATGGAAGGCAGAACAAATCACTGCGACAGAAGCCATGAGAAGACTTGACATGAAGCCAAATACTTTCTATCGTCGTGTCAAGGAATATGAACAATAAACCTATGTCTATCGCAATCTAACGAGCAAATGTTACTTATACTCGTGTACACTCACGATTACCTGTACTATCTCCCAAATACTTATTTTCAGTCTCATGCTATTTCTTTGACGATAAACAACTTTATATTGCTCGGTTTTCGGCTACATATCCTTATCGTATCGTAAAAAAATAACATCAGTCGGTCGAAAGATGTGTCATTTTCAATCTCAGACCAATTCACGGATACAAAAAAGAATCCTACTTCGTGTAGAAGCAGGATTCTGGGTTATGCTGTCATATTCATTTGCACTCTATGAGACATGAAGAGATCGAACAAATTTACGGATTGTTCTTTTGCTTTCTCTCTGATTCTTCGTTTAACTGAATCCCCACCGTATGCCGACCAATCCATTCTTGTATTACGTCTTAATGCCCGAAATGCCTTCCTATCCTGTTCCTTCAAACATCGTGATAGCTTCGCTGCATTTTCAACAAAGATGAATTTGTCTAAGTGCTTTCTCAACCATTCAAGGTTATTCGCACTTACTGACAAATTGTTCAGCTTAGGACGAATACGGATTTCTAGCCTTGTTAGATGTTCTTCTGGTATTTCTATATTCTTTTTCTGTTTTAGCTGTAACTTCTTATCGTATATTACTGCTCGGTTTTCACTTCTAATACCGTAAAGATAGTAGTTCTGATTACCGATAACCTCATCCTTTTTCACGTTTGCATTTTTCCAAATGAAATGCTGGCTTATCGGAGTTGACCAATCATAGGCAATGTCCATTCGCTTTACTCGCCAATCTCCAATATTGAAGATCAATTCAAGAATTGCTGGTTTTGACTGTATCGCTTCTTGTTGGAGTATAACTAGTATGTCATAGTGCGACTTTGTCCATAGTCCTGTCCTCACCCTCGGCTCAAAGAATACCATGAAGAATGGTTCTTTCGAATGGATGATGTGCTTATACACGGCATTCCCCTTCCAGTAAACCTTAAAGCCCTCACCGAAATCTTTACCAAAATCAATTAGATCATACAATTCGTCCTTCTGATCGTTAGTCAGCTTCGCCACTAGATGAAGCGTGTCGATCTGTATACTCTTCAACATAATTATTCCCCCTTGTCAAAATCTTGATCTACAAACGATATATAATTCTTTCATTACATCCGTATCTAACACACCATGTAGTGTGCTATTAATATAGAGGGTAGCATGACCAAATTTATGTCCACTGTCATGCTACCATTGCCATCTCTAACTCCCAATAGACTCTTCTGGCTTCTTCTTGCTCTGCGAAATAACTGTGGTATTCTGCTGGTGTTAATGATTCAAGAAATTCGGCAAATACCCTATCTTGTTCACTTATCCAATCCTCATCAACTGACCAACACTGCGTAAACACTGCTGGTGCAATGCCCCATTCATCATTAGCTTCGCCCGCTTCACTAGAAAGAAAGTCTAGTACAATACTCGACACCCTATCTATAAAAACATCAAGTCGGTTAATTGTGTTCATTCCGTCTGTTCCCTCCGTTACAAGTAAGTTTGTATTACTACAGTAGCATGTGGTAGCATGAAAATCAAGTATTAAATTGCATGTATTGAAATTCATGCTACTATATGCTATCATTAAGAGTATCAAAGGGAGGAATGAACGTGAACGGTATTGATTTCGGACAAGAACTCAAAAGAATACGGACAACCGCAGGTATCTCCTCTAAGGTTCTGTCTTCGAAAGTTGGAAAAGCAGTAACGTACGTCTCACAACTTGAAAACGGAAAGATAAAGAATCCCGATTACAATACCTGTTACGCTCTGCTTAACGAACTTGGAGTCGACGAATCTAAAATTGAAGGTATTTTGGACTTCTTTGGATTCATCTCACCTGAACGAGAGAAAACAAATCTAGAGATGAATATAAAATTGATGGAGCAAGAGGAAGAGAAATGGGCTTCTGGATGGTATTCAAAGAGGTATGACGAAATCCATAAGAAACAATCCATCTTCGAAAACACCTTAACCAGCTTTATTCAGTTTGATCTATCCAGAGCAGAGAAGGTCATTGGTAACTTAGCTATGCTTACCGAAGAGGAAGAAGATTTCGAGTTCTTCTGTTCCTTGTTCGAAAATAATATCGCTTCACTTGATTCCAAAAGCAAAAGGGAAGTATTACGTTGGGTAACTGAATACGTTCGAAACAAACAGAACGATGCGTTCTTTGCAGACGATGAGGTTGATACGGAGGATATGGAGCGATGAGGGTAGCATTGTATATACGTGTTTCGACAGAAGAGCAAGTTAAAGAAGGTTACTCAATTGATGCCCAAATCAATGTGCTAAAAAGTCATTTTGAGAATAAGGGCTATGAAATTGTAAATGTTTATAAGGATGATGGATACAGCGGTAAGAATATCGAGGATAGACCGAATCTAAAGATGCTTCTAGCCGATAGCGGAAACGGTCTGTTTGATATGGTGGCAGTATGGAGAATTAACCGAATGTCACGGAAGCAATTGGATTTTCTTCAGATCATTGATACGCTTGAAAAAAACTCAGTTGCTTTCTTCAGCCTTAGTGAAAACATCGATGCTTCTACCCCAGTAGGTAAGTTGATGTTACAAATATTAGGAAGCTTTGCTGAGTTAGAAAGAAATCAAATCATTGAGAACGTGAAAATGGGTATGAACGAACGTGCCGAACAAGGCAAATGGAATGGTGGTATTGTATTAGGCTACAAGTCAGTAAACAAACAGCTTATTATTGATGAAAAAGAAGCCACCCTTGTACGCTATATATTTGACCTTTACATCAATGGTAAGGGCTATAAAGCGATTGCTAACCAGTTGAACAAAGAGGGCTACAAAACCAAAAAGAACGCCTTCTTCGCCATCCCAACAATACGTACAATTATCATTAATCCTTTGTATGCGGGCTTCATTCGGTTTAATCAGGTTCAAAATTGGAACGAAAGGAGAAGAGCAGGTAAGAATGAAAACTATACTCTTGTCCAAGGTGAGCATGAACCTATAATCGATCTGGCTGTTTGGGAGAAAGCTAAATCAATGAATGAAATGAAATCTCACAAGCCTACAAAAACCTTTCACGGTCACTTCCCACTTACTACCCTATTGCGTTGTCCAATGTGCGGACAGGGAATGATCGGACATAGAACTAAAAACTCCACTGGTGAATACCTCCGTTATTATCAATGTGCGGCATTACGCTCTAAAGGCTCTGCTGTATGTAAGACCAATTTAGTAAGGGCAGATGAAGCTGAAGCCTTCGTCTTTAAGAGAATCGAGCAGATTACATCCAATCCCGATCTCTTAGAGAAAATTGTGGGGAATGTAAACGGGAAGGTCAGAACATTAAAACAACCCCTCCAAGATCAACTTGAATATATTCAGGAGCAACTTCTGAATATTGAGAGAAACATTAAGCGGTTAATTGATGTGATCGTAACTACAGACAATCCCCCTTCATCTGTAGTGGAGAAGTTGGGTACGTTGGAAGATGAAAAGAAAAAGCTGATTGAAACAAAGAAGGATACAGAGTATGAACTCAATAGACCAACCATAAAAGAGGTGTCTTTTGAACAGGTTCATCAAGTCTTAATGGGCTTCTCAATGGTAATAACGAAGGTTGAACCAGTGAAACAAAAAGACCTACTTCACTCCATCATCAACAAGATCACTGTTAACGTTGGAAACAATCCCGACGAAAGAAGCGTCAAGGACATTGAATTGTTCTTTGACGCTTCAATTAACGACGACTTTGTGCTTACTTATGGTACGGTTCATTCCGATTAATCTTCACTGCGCGATAAATCTGCTCCACCAGCACCAGCCTCATGAGCTGATGCGGCAGGGTCATGCGCCCGAAGCTCAAGCGCTGCTTCGCGCGGCGCAGCACCTCATCGGAGAGCCCATGGCTTCCTCCGATGACAAACACGACATGGCTCGTCCCATACGTGCCGAGCTTGTCGATCTCCATAGCCAGCTCCTCGGAACTCCAGAGCTGGCCGTCCAATGCGAGCGCGACGACATGCGCCTCGCTCTTCACATGCGCGAGGATGCGTTCACCCTCGCGCTCCTTCACCGCCCGCACCTCAGCTTCGCTCAGGGTGTCGGGCGCTTTTTCGTCTGCGACCTCGATCATCTGAAATTTGATGTACGGGGCGAGGCGCTTGGCATATTCCTGAATGCCCAGCGTCAAATATTTTTCCTTCAGTTTGCCTACGCCAATAATCTGAATCAACATGAAGATTCATTCCTCCTAAATTATCTTTTTTTCGCAATAATCTATAAGTAGATGCTTCACAGCATCATTCGTTCCAACTGTGTTACCTTTACTACATATCTCTCCAATTCTAACGAACCCCACACACCTTACTCAGCCTCATTTCGGCTCCTTTAAAATCTAACGAATCTGAAACACGCTATCCCATTCAAAACGAGCTCTTCCCACCTGTCTCGAGGCCTTTTCAGTAATGTAACGTGTCTACGATTCGTTAGATTTTAACCAGACGGTATTTGCCACGAATAAGAAGTATCAGGTTCATTAGAGCTACTAGGCTCGTCTACATCCACGTCCCTACCCACATCAAGGTTACCCAACGTCACTTTCTCCCATGCCCAGGCTTCGATTACCTGCACCTTGCACCGTTGTTACAACCTAGCTGGCTCCCATCTCGGAACTTGGCACCTACCTAACTTTAACTCCTACTCTCGCCTAATTCCACATTAGCCCCTACGATCCAAGCCCAACTCCACGCTGCCTACCAACCCCACCACTCCCCAACAAACACAAAAAGAGCGCTCATCACGCTCTCCTTGGCTTCTTGCTGTGATGTTCATACCGGATGGAAAGTGATTTCTAGCTCGAAGCGCCACCTAAAGTCACACCTCCAGCCATCCATTTCCTACAGTACGCTAAACGACAAGGAATTCTGCGTGCTGTTCGCACTCGGCGCACTTCGCAGGCGGGTCCCAATCGGCAAATTCCGTCTCCTTCAGATCAACGATATCCGGAGCGTCCTCATACTCATCAACAAACATGTCAATGGCGATGTCCACGTGTTCTTTGCATACAACGTACATCCGTTCAAGCATCCTTTCTGTATCCAGCTATGCTCCCGATTCACAACCGCTTATCCATACAGGATAGCCACTTCTCTGTTCTATCACACCTGCCGCGGAAAAGAAACCCCTAGCCCCCATTTATCGTGTCCAACTTCCACCAGTCCTCTCATTTCAGCACAAACAAAACCAAAAAAGCGTCACTTCTCGACACCCGGTTGGCATCCCAAAGTAACACTTCTCCAAATTCCGAATCTATTCCATGCGGTCGTTACTATTCAGATTAACGGACACATGAAAGCAATCATCATATCTATTGTATTCGAATCCATACTCAATGAATATCGATCTTACTCCAGCCCCGACTGCGCCTTCGTCAGCAGCTTGCCGCCCTGGAATGCGATTACTGCATTGGCTCCCGAACCCCCGGTGCCTTTATAATTGTAGACCACCATATTTTCCGCTTCGCTCAATGCCTCGCCTTCACCGCCAAGGATATCGATAACTTCCTCTACCGCCATGCCAACCTCTAGCTTTTCATACTGGGCAAACGTAATCAGCACCCCATCGCCCTTTCCAGCCGATCCGTTGTTTCCCGAGCTAACAGGTGCTTTACCTCCAGGCTCATTCACCGCAATCACGGTGGAGCTCAGCTCCTCCAGCTTTTTCTCCAGATCCGCGATCTTTTTGTTCTGCTCACTATTCTTCTCGCTCTGGTCCGCAAGCTTCTTCTCCAGACCTGTAATCTTCTCCTGTAAACCACTAACATCAGCAGTCCCTGACGGGGACACCTCAGAAGTACATGCGGACAAAACAAACAGCGCAGATACCAGGCCTGTTCCCCCCAACATGGTTTTCGTCAAACGTTTCATTGAATTAACCCCTTCCACTCCAGATTGAGAATACCGATCGACAAACAGATGTTACTCGCACAGCCGCCCATCACCAACACATTCCCAACAGTTTACCATAAATGAAACCCTCTATAATAGAGACTTTGGCTCTGGTCCTAACTATCATAGGGAAACGACAAAATCCCCCCTGTAACCTCATGAATTTGGTTTATATGTAAATCAAGATTAGTGCAATAAAAAAGAGCGGATCAACGAGTTGGTCGACTCTCTTTTAATACCCTATCTCTGTGTGCCATGAACATGAGAGCAATTCTCTTACTCCGGTTTATCCGTGAGCTTCACCGATACCTTCTCGGCGTTGCCGTCCCGGTAAAAGGTGATTTCAATCATATCGCCGATCTTCTTCTTATCGTACAGATATTTCCGCAGATCAAGCGTAGAGGTAATTTTTTGCCCATCAAATTCCGTAATGACATCATTCAGCTTCATGCCCGCTTCGGATGCTGGACCGGACGCCTCCAGTACAACCACACCGCTGTCCACGTGGGATGGCAGCTTCAGGTCTTTACGCTGCTCGTCATCCAGTGGGGCGTACGGATTGCTCAGATCGACGGTATACACACCCAGATATGGGCGAGATACTTTACCATTCAGCAGCAGGGAATCGACTGTTTTCATCACTTCGTTCATCGGAATCGCAAAGCCGAGGCCTTCAACGCCTGTATCCGAGATCTTCATCGTGTTGATGCCGACCAATTTGCCGTTAAGATCGGCCAACGCCCCACCACTGTTGCCTTCGTTAATCGCCGCATCCGTCTGAATCACGTTTTGTTCCCAGTCGTACACACCATCCTGATTAATGGATACCGGCAGAATACGATCTGTGTAACTGACAATACCGGATGTTAGCGTACCACCCAGACCGAGCGGATTACCGATCGCCAGCACCGTTTGACCACGCTGAAGTTTGCTGGAATCACCAAGCTCTGCCGCTGGACCGATGCCCTTATCATCTTGCACAGACAATACGGCAATGTCACTCACTCGGTCTTTGCCCACCAACTTCGCCTTATGCGTTTCCCCATCCACCGTTACAATCTCCAGATCACTCGCGCCTTCCACAACGTGATGGTTGGTCATGATGTAGGCTTTGCCATCTTCCTTCTTGAAAATGACCCCTGATCCCAACGCGGAATCTTCCATCGACAGGCTGCTGCCCGTCTTATGATTCACAATGCTCACCACGGAAGGGCGGACCTTCGCCGCTGCCTGGATAATCCGGTCGTACGGATCAGCCGCCTGCGCTGTTTGTGTACCGCCTCCGCCGTTCCCTGCAGCGTTCGCCAGAGGTAATGATGCAGGCTGCATGATAAAGCTGAACAGCGTAACGGTCACGATGGAGCTGATTACCGAACTGATCACGGCTACCTTAACCGTGGAGCTAAAGCCCGAGCGTGACTTGCGTGGATTCTGCCAGCGGTCCCGTCCCCTGCCCCTGCCTCCAGGGCGAATGATCTGAAGTTTACCTTTCTGTTCAGGTTCGGCGCGTCTTGATACTTTGGTTGAATAAAAATCGTCTCCAAACAATCCCATCGTGATCCTCTCCCCTTCGTTGTCACGCATCAAGACCCTGACTGCCGCCCGATCGTTGCCGCATGGCCAACGACTGTGTCCTTACGTTACCCCACTCCGGCCACAGCCGAGCTTCCGATCGCTGTTATCCCCAGATTTCCTCGATCCCTTTCCACAGGGTGAAATCGGTGATAGCGTATCCTTCCGAAGCAGCTTTCTTTCAGAAAGCTTTCAGGCGAACGCTTCGCTTCTCCAGCTTCGTTCTGTGTCCTCCGTTACGCGGTTACCGTAAACACCAACTCATTCTTCCATGCGTTCCTGCATAAAAAATCGTTTTGCATATCGCTACCATCCCTACTAACTCGAAATGAAGCGTCTATGTACAACAGAACGGACATCCCATTCTGCCTGTGACTCTATCAGAAATGCTCTCGCATTCTACGACATGCCTTTTTGCGCGCAAAACAGCCTCTACTATTAAAAGCTCCTTATATACTAAACACGCCAAATCTTAAAAAGTTGCATAATTACGAAGATTATCGGAAATTTCCGCTATAACGCGCTTAACAATAAAGGTCCATAGTATCTATCACCACAAAATCCAGTTCGTTAAGCGCAATTTTGCCTATTCCCGTGAACTTTTTCATCTTCTTAAGCAAAATGCGGCCCCTGGTTCAGCATACACGTCCCTTACGTGTAATTATAGCGGCAAAAAGAGGAATGTTTTCCATCAAGCCTGACTACAATAATAGTAAAAGACAATTCGAAGCTTCATAGAAGGAGGATTCACATGATGGATCGCACGCGTACACTCACAGCCATGGATGAAGTTCATATGGCGGCCAAGCTGGCCGATCTCAAGGAAGAGCATTACCGCAATACCCTTGCCCTAAGCACGATTATTGAACTGCTCGTCGACAAAGGCATTCTGACCCGCGAGGAAGTGGAGCGCAAAGCTGCCGAACTCGACAGCTTTATGGCTCACCCACCCTATCCCATGGCGTAGGCCGATCATAATACGTATCACAGAGCTTGAACTCATGATCCCGATAAAAGCAACCACGACTCTCCATCGCATCACGCACCGTCATTTTCGCCAAGTCCATCATATTATGATCCCGGCTCAAATGTGCCAGATACGTACGCTTGATGCGTCCGTTCATCAGTTCACTAAGCGCTGCTCCCGCCGCTTCGTTCGACAAATGCCCAATGTCGCTCAGGATGCGGCGCTTGGTGTTCCATGGATACCGCCCCATACGCAGCAATTCGACATCATGATTCGCCTCCAGTACAAGTACATCCGAATCCGAGATTGCATCGCGAACCTTGTCGCTCATATACCCGAGATCGGTCGCGACGGACAACTTCTCACTGCCATCATCGAATGTGTACCCTACCGGCTCCGCCGCATCATGGGAGATGCCAAAGGATTCCACGCGAAGGGAGCCAAAATCATGCTTCTCTCCCGTCTCAAACACCCTCCGGTTTTCCTCTGGAATCGCCCCAACGGACTTCTCCAGTGCCGCCCACGTATTCGTATTTGCATAGATTGGTAAATTATATTTCCGAGACATCGCGCCTAGTCCTTTAATATGATCGGAATGTTCATGTGTAACCAGAATCCCGTCCAGCTCTGTTCCCGAAATCTCCCGTTCCAGGAACAATGCCTCCAGCCGCTTCGCACTGAGACCTGCATCAATCATGAGGGACGTGCCCCCATGCTGTATAACCGTGGCATTGCCTGTCGAACCGCTGGATAACACGGTAAAATAAATCCCCATAACGCATTACTCCCCTGGTTTGTCTGTCTTGGGACTGAATACATCCCCGCTGATGCCCTGCACGTACAACACTTCGCCACTTTCCAGCACGAACCGCCATGCCGGCATCGCCACCTGCATATCTGAATTGAACAACTGGCCGTAATAGCCCAACTGAATATCTTTGACAATCGCATCATTTGGCAAAAAGTTCTCGATCAGCGTACCCAGCGCCTTCGACGCGGGAAGCACCTGCTGATCGCTTTCCTCCGCTGTCGTAATCCGCACCGGAGTCTGACGGTAACCCGTAATTTTCTGATCGCTGTAGAATAACTCCAGACTAACATTAAAGAGCGGCCATTTGCCATCCACCAACGGATGAAGCACAAATGCCCCATCCTCCGCCATCAGCTGATCCCATCGATACGTACCAATCTGGGGAATCTCGTCCTGCAGTGCATCCTCCAGCTCGCTTTGCGAGAAAATCAGCTTGCTGTCCACAGGCTTTTCCAATTCAACCTCAATGCCTGTTTTGTTATCTTCAATAAACTCATACGACAGCTTCGGCAGCTTCGGCGTCTCATTCGGAATAGGAGCCAGCACCTGAATGCCCTTCTCCTCCATCGCCTGCTGTGTATTATCCGCCAGCGAGGTGAAGTCCAGATTGGCTCCGGCAGTCTCCCGTGCATCCATCCAGATCTGGTATCCCAGCACCAGATTGAGCAGCAGGAAGGCATAGATCAATACATTTTTCGCCCGTCCCCAATCCAAAACATCCACCTCCCTAGAAGTTAACTGACTGAAATATTCTCTACAACTCACACAAAATACAGCCGTATGTCCACGTTAGCGCTATTTGTTCCACACGGTAGAATGTCCACCTCAAATAATACGCTTCACCAACAATATCACAGGTACGTACAAATGGCTGAACACCTGTGGACATAAAGCGTTACACCATGCGTTGGGAAACTCATCGTATTTACGTAACATGAGCTTGGAGCGTCAACATGAAGATGACACGCTTATAACGTTATTTCCGACTAACGAACTGTACACGCCCTATCTGCGCTATTTTCCACAAGTTTGTAATCTAACGAATCTGAGAGAAGTTATCTCAATTATTTATAGGTTTCCCATCCGTTTTCACTCATTTTCGATGGAATAACGTCGCTGAAGTTCGTTAGATTTCGAGTTTGATGCTAATCCGCGATTTAAGGCTTGTCAGATTCGTTAGATCTCCGACCCGGCGAACCTGCCTTTCAAAAAGCCCACAACAGCCATCGAAAGGTTGTTCTGACCGCGGAGTGCGATAGTGCAGCCCACCTTATGTTTAATGACTATAACCCATCAAGAAACAGTGGTCTCCTCCCCATTTCCGAAATGGATTACCCACACCGGGATGAGCTTCAGCCCGTCCTCAATGCTGGATGGACGGTACGCCGGATACACGTCTACAACCTTCCGATTGGTTCCCGCCACCTTCTGGATGAGGGCCTTCAGCTTGTCCCCACCGGGCAGGGTGACCGATTTCTTCGTCTCCGCGCCTTCGTTCAGATATTCGAGCGAACGTTCATAGCTGGACACCGTCTCCTGCTGCATCTCCATGCTGATCGTACCGAACCTGAACTGCATCGAGTCCATAATCGGGAAGCTGCTGTAATATTGCTGGAACTGAAGCTTCGTCTTTGTATCGGTTGTATCCAGCATCATGCGCGAACGACCTTTCCAGCCGCCGTGCTGATTCACAAAATCAACCGCGGACAGCGCATCCTTCGCTGCATCAATCTGTCCCGCAGGCGGCGCCGCCGGATCAGTGTAGCTAATCCAGCGCTGTTCTTGCTTCACTTGCAGACTGCGTTTGCTGTCTGTATAGATCTCCGATCCATCCTTTTCCCGAATGTTTCGGGTCATACTTGGATCAAAGAATAGGCTGCGCTGCATTTGCTCGACAGTGAACTGGCCTGTAGGCACGTCAGCCTCAATCGTTTCCAGTGCTTCTGCCGGGATATAATACCCGCCGTCCATCAGCATATAAGGTGTCCAGCTGCTGCCGAAGTCGACATGCTGCTGCACGTCCTGAACTGTCAGATCCGCCTGCGTCGCCTCGTAGACCACATCGCCTTTGGCGCTGAAGAACAGTGCGTGAGCCTTTGTTTCATTTTTGGCGGTATAGATCGAGATCCGGTTAATCGTTTCCCCTTGGAAGAGGGAGTCTGTCCCGAGCCGCATTACGCGCTGCAACAACGCTACAGGGATGCCTTCCTTGAACGACAGCTCAAAGCCAGGATTCTCCTTCCGAATCTGATCCCAGTTGACCGATTGCACGCTCCGACGCTGGAAATCATCAAACGTACGTCCCTGCAACCGTGAATAGATCAACTGATAGAATGTATTACCCGGATAAAACACCGTATGTTTGTCCTCCCCTAGATGAATAACCATCTGATCAGGGAAAATTAAATCTTCAATATTGCGCTCCTGGCCCATATTCTCGGTTTTCACATAGTTCGTCTCTGATGTCACAATCGAATCACCACCACCGGGCAAACGATAGATCAAGAAGTAACTTTGTACCAAACTGGCAACGACGAGGGAAGCAAGCACCAGAGATTTAATCCGCTCTTTCAAGGTGCTCACCTCCTTCCTCACGCATAGGCAGTGTGAACGTTACCGTTGTCCCCACGTCCACCTCAGACTCCAGTGATATATTGCCATCATGAGCCTTCACAATTTCCCGGGCAATGGACAACCCAAGCCCTGTGCCGCCCATACTGCGGGAACGAGCCTTGTCTACCCGATAAAACCGTTCAAAAATGCGATCCAAATCCCGCTGTGGAATTCCCATCCCCGTATCGGTCACCGATATGGCGAGAGTATGATCATCATTGCGTCTGGCTGCAATTGTAATTGTGCCACCTTCGAGCGTGTATTTCAGCGCGTTGGACACAACATTATCAAGCACCTGATCAATTTGGTCGCGATCCAGCGGAACCGCTGGAATCCCGTTCTCTACAGAAAGCACAGGTTGAATATCCTTCTGATGCATCTGGAACGAAAAACGATCCGACACTTCTTCCAACATCTCCATGATGTCGGTTGGCTGTTTGCGCAGCATCGCTTCCTTGGAATCGAGCCTGGACAGATGCAGCAAATCCGTAACCAAGCGAATCATACGCTCCGTCTCATTCTGGATTACCCCAACGAATCGTCCAGCGAGCTGCGGATCTTCCAGAGCTCCATCATCCAGCGCTTCTGCGTAGCTCTTAATGGTGGTCAGCGGTGTACGCAGCTCATGAGAGACATTCGCCACGAATTCACGCCGTGATGCTTCCAGTTCTTCCTGCTCCGTAACGTCCTGAAGCACAGCGATCGTACCTGTAATGCCTAGCTCACGACGATGAACCGGTGTAAACGTCATGCGGATGACAACGGGATCTTCCTGTCCCGCAGGCGCAATCTGAAGCAGCGTCGAACCCGTAAATCCACTCGCTAGCGCTTCTGCATCTTCCGGATCTATGCCCAGCAATACCGCAAAATGCCTTCCTTCAATGTCCGCCGGACGCATGCCCAGAATGCTGCTCGCACGGCGGTTCACCAGAATGACTTTGCCATATTCGTCCGTGGCCACCACGCCATCACTCATGTTGGTTAGAATGGACGTAAGCTTCTCCTTCTCCTCTTCGTTCTGGGAGAGTGCATCCCGGAGCCTGCTCGTCATATAGTTGAATGCCCGGCTGAGCTGTCCAATCTCATCCGTTCCGAATACAGGGGTCTGCTGATCAAAGTTTCCTTCCGCGACCGCCGTCGCCCTTCGGGTAACTTCCTTGATCGGCTGCGTTATCGTATGTGACAGAATGACACCAAGCACTGCGGTTAATACCAAGGCAATCAAAATGCCGGAGATAAAAATCTTGTTAATGCCCTCCATTGTGGCATATAACTCATTCATCGAAGCGGCGATGTAGACCGCGCCGACAATCTTGCCACCGGACAGTACCGGCTTGGCAACGACCTTTTTGCGAACATTATCCTCGTCCACAATATATTCCTCATTGTCCCGAATGCCTTGCAGCGCACGGCTGACAACGGTCTGGGTGTTTTTGCGCCCAACATAGTCTGAATGGGAACTTAGCGAGGTGGTCAGCACTTTGCCGCTGGCATCCAGCACCTGAATCTCGGCGCCGTTAATGTTGAACAGGTTGTTTACCAACACACGCAGGTTTTCCGTTTTGTCCTCGCCGGCCTCAGCTTCCCCACCAGCCATCGTCTCCCCTACAAGCACAGAGAGCATCTCAGCCCGCGCCTGCAAATCCTCAGTGAAGTTGCTGGTCAGTGAGTTCTTCATTGCACTGACAAAATAAACACCGATCAATTGCATCGCAATCAGAATCAGCAGTACATAGATAATAATCAGTTTCGCCTGAATCGTTCGAAAGAACGAAAATCGCGAGAAACGTCCCATTATATCCCCACGCTTTTGGGACTGCGCACGAGATATCCCAGCCCGCGGCGAGTCAGAATCGTTTCCGGTTTGCTCGGGTTCTCCTCAATCTTCTCACGCAGACGACGAATCGTAACATCCACGGTACGCACATCCCCGAAATATTCATATCCCCATACCGCCTGCAGCAGATGTTCACGTGTCATGACCTTGCCGGAATGCTTCGCCATATAATAGAGAAGTTCGTACTCACGGTGGGTCAGATCCAGCGGTTCGCCGCCTTTGTAAGCTGTATACATGTCCATATCAAACGCCAGATCAAATAAACGCATGACCTGCTTCTCCTCGTCTTCTGGCGCTTCAGCTGTGATGGCAGGCTTCTGGCGTCTGCGCATCTGTGCTTTCACCCGGGCGAGCAGCTCGCGCGTACTGAAAGGCTTTGTCACGTAATCATCCGCGCCCAGCTCCAGACCGAGCACCTTGTCGATCTCGCCATCCTTTGCGGTCAGCATAATGATCGGCATCTCCAGATGGGCACGCACCTCGCGGCACACATCCATACCATCCTTACCTGGCAGCATCAGGTCCAGCAGCATCAGATCCGGCTTCTCGGATAACGCCAATTCAACCGCACGAATGCCATCAAAAGCGCAGATGACCTCGTACCCCTCTTTTTCCAAATTAAACTTCAGAATGTCCGCAATGGGCTGTTCATCGTCCACCACCAAAATCTTCCCCTGCATCGGCTGTCTTCACCCCTATATCCTGCTTGATCCGCCTGAGCGGTCTATCTCTCTTATTCAACTTATATAAATTGTGTTTCCTACGATTTCATTGAATATGGTCTATATCATATGTCTTGTTGCCTATAGTCTATAGTTTAACATACCTGAAGCACCGTCACATCCCGATCAGGGCCAATGTACAGCCCAAACTGAAAAATTTTTACAGCAGCAAAAAACAAGGCCAGCATCAACTGCCAACCTTGCCCCGGGTTGCGATATAACTAGTTCAAGTATGTCAACGGATTTTCCACCGTTCCGTTCTTGATAATCTCAAAATGCAGATGCGTTCCGGTCGAACGGCCCGTGTTGCCCATGACGCCGATGCTCTCACCTTTTTCGACGACTTGACCAACCTTAACACCGATGCTGTTCAAGTGCCCATATAGTGTTTCGTATCCATTACGGTGGTTAATAATAATCACATTGCCATAACCACTCTTTTGTCCTGCAAAAGTAATCACGCCCTCATCAGACGCTTTCACGTCCCGGTTACCGACAAGATCCACACCTTTGTGCTGGCGACCCCAGCGTTGTCCAAAGCTGCTGCTCATCGTAGCGTTCGATACTGGCCAAGCAAATTCACCTGTACCTTCACCGACCACTTTGGTTCCACTCAGAACCACTTCAGTCACCGCTGCTTTGATAACTTCCTGGCCAAGCCATTCTTCCTGAACGACTTCACCATTTTCCTTCGTTATCCGATATTGCATGCTCTTCAGACCGCTTTGACCTGGACGCACCACTTTGGTTGTGCCTGCTTTGAGCTCAGCACTTTTGCGTACTTCCACCTGCGGTTTAATCTCAATCTGTTCAACCACCTGCTCAACCGATTTAACCGTAACGGCTGGTTTTGGCACCGTCAGTGTAAGCTCGTCCCCAATTTGCAGCGACGTTTCTTTGATGCCCGGATTATGTTTGCGAATCTCGCTTTGCGTAATTTCGTATTTGGCAGCAATGGAGGAGATCGTATCTCCTTCACGCACGACATAGGTTACAGGCGCGTCTTTACCAACGGTTAAAGCTTTAACCGCCTCGGACACATCCCATATTTTGTTTGGATCAGCCTTCACCACATCTGTCGCTACATCTTCCTTGATGCCTACCGACTTCAGCGTAGTACTCGGCCCCTCGGCTTTCTTCGATGAGTTGGCCGATACCGACTTCGTCTTGAGCGAACTGCGCACAGCCGATGCCGATATGTACTTGTTCTGCACTTGTTCCAGAATCGCGTCTGCTGTTGCCTGATCCTTCACAATGCCGATCACTTCACCGTCTACCTTGAGCTCTACACCCTTAGCATAGGCGGTAAGCATGTCGCCGAGCTTGTCCAGCGTCTCATCACTGTTCACTACGGGTTTGTATGCTTTAATGGTTTCGGTCGTGATGCCGTCTGTGTTCAGCACCATTTCCGCTTCTGGATATTTATTTTGGAATTCCTCGGTTTTGTCTGCAAATAATTTCTGTAATTGCGCCTCATCCGTGATGGTGCCAATCTCATTTCCTTTAACCATCACTTTATAATATGGAACGGTGTTTGCAGCAACGTATTGTTTGCCTGCGAATCCGATCGATGCAGCGATGAATAAACCGCATGCTGCTGTAATGATCCATTTGCGCGAGGCCAGAACGCGCTTTTTGTTACTACTGAAGTTGGACATGCTCATGTTGTTTTTGTCTTCGGCCGTCCGGTGTTCCCCGGATTGTTCGTGTTCCCGGTTCTTGCCCGGTTGGCGTATGCCTCTGAAACCTTTCATGATTCTCTCCTTTTCAGCACTTCTCAGTTCGCATTTCTGTCAAGACATCACCCATTGTGTCTGTCCCATGCTTGTCGATATTTGTATTCGGGTGTCCGCAAAATCAGGACTTTAGCTGCGCTCATAAAAGTGTCAAAATTTTAACCTTTTATCACACCCGTATACTTTAACACAGGTTTTACACTCATTTCAACTGTACACGTCATAGGGCAAAGCCGCGCCACGCTTGGTTTTCCTGTATTATCCATAAGATGGAAGATCAATATTCTTCCCCGTAACACCTCTACTTCAGGTATACTATGTACTTTTGATCATTTTTTAAGACTAGGTTCTAAGACCCACTGAAATGTGTTTTCTTTTTCATAAAAATACAAATAGAAAATCCCTCGCCAGATCATCTCTGGTGAAGGATTTTGTTAAACTCTTGCTATATAGTGCCTCATATGGTTGGGTTGTATGCTTATTCCGCCTGAAGGACTTCCATCAGATTATCGTATTCTTCGCTCGTCAGATATTTGGAGATCACCTGCTCAATATCGCGCAGCTCCTGCTCAGTCAGGCCACCTTCCATGGCGCCTGAGATTTGCTGCATTTCTTTCTGAGGCAGCTTGTTCATCAGCAGGCTGAAAATCTTTTCTTTTTCCTCCAGCGGCAGCTTGTCCTTCTTGCCTGTGATGTCATCGGGAGATACTACAATCTCATCATTTCCTGAAGAAGACGTACCATTGGAATTCGTACCTGTTCCGTTGCCCGATGCTGTACTGTTGCCCGTTGTTGTCCCTGAATCGGTTCCAGCATTTGAACCAGCATCTGCGTCTGTTCCCGTGCCTGAGCTCCCCCCTGGACTCAATCCCGTAGCAGAAGAGTTCGTTCCTGAACCTGCTCCTTGGCCCTCGTTTGTTCCCGTACCCTGTCTTGAGCTGTTGCCTGTATTCGCGCCTGTTTCTCCACTTTCTGTTCCATTGACCATGACAGAGATCGCATCTTCTGGAACGTGTTCCTCCTCCGCTCCTGCTGGCTGATCTGTCGTGCCCGTTCCCGGCTTCTTCTCTTCACTGGATTTACCACCCAGTGCACCCTGGAACATGGCCGTTAATCCCATGGGCTGGCCTTCCCACTGAATATTGAAACTCGCCAGCAGCGATTTTACATATGACTGAACGATTAATCCGGTTGTCAGCAGGGTCAGTGAACTGACCAGCATCACGGTAAGCAATATTTTAATGAACCATTGAAGCAACTTCATTCCCGTTCTCTCCCTCCGTTTTCCGACCCTATATCACATTCGATGTTCAGGATCTATGAGTCTACTGTTAACCAGTATTGACGGAAATTCGGGGATTATATCAGGGAGATGTGCGAAAAACCCCAGTTATCGCTATTTGAGCGATATCTGGGGCTCTATGATGCCTGTATAGGCATATCATTTGGATGAACGTTTAACTTCGTATTGCCAGGTTAAGCTAGCTGCTTATTCGTAGATAGGAAGAACCTGATTCGTTTGCTCACGGTTACGGCCTACAGAGAAGATGGCAATTGGAATGCCTGTCAGTTCGGAAACACGTTTTACATAGTTCTGTGTGTTCACAGGCAGGTCTTCCAGCTTCTTCGCCGAAGTGATATCTTCGCTCCAGCCTGGAAGCTCTTCGTATACCGCTTCACATTCTGCCAGCATTTTCAGGCTTGCTGGATAGTGAGTGATAACCTCGCCACGGAATTTGTATCCTGTGCAGATTTTCACCGTATCCAGACCTGTCATTACATCCAGGGAGTTCAGGGACAGACCCGTAATTCCGCTGACACGACGAGCGTGGCGAACAACAACACTGTCGAACCAGCCCACACGACGCGGACGTCCAGTTACAGTACCGTACTCATGTCCGGTCTCACGAATTTGGTCACCAACGGCATCATGCAGCTCTGTCGGGAAAGGACCATCTCCTACACGTGTTGTATAGGCTTTAGCCACACCGATAACCTGCTGAATACGGGCTGGGCCAACGCCAGAACCGATACATACGCCGCCTGCGGACGGATTGGATGAAGTAACAAATGGATAAGTTCCTTGATCAAGATCCAACATCACACCTTGTGCACCTTCGAACAATACTTTTTTGTCCTCATCGATGTATTCGTTGAGCACAACGGATGTATCACGCACATAAGGACGCAGAATTTCTGCATATCCCAGGTAATCTTTCAAAATTTCTTCTACATCTACAGGCTCGCCGCCATAGACTTGCTCGATTACACGGTTTTTTTCTTTTACCAGATGACGCAGTTTCAGTTCGAACTCTTCCGCATCCAGCAGATCAACCATACGAATACCGATACGGGCTGATTTGTCCATGTAACATGGGCCAATTCCCTTACCTGTTGTACCGATTTTGTTCGGCCCTTTGCTCTCTTCTTCCAATGCATCCAATACCATGTGATATGGCAGGATGATGTGTGCGCGTTCGCTGATAGACAGGTTTTTGGTCGTAAAGTCATTGTCATGAATATAGTTAATTTCTTCGATGAGTGCCTTCGGATTGATAACCATACCGTTACCAATTACACATGCTTTATCTGTGTAGAAGATACCCGATGGAATCATCGTCAATTTATATTTTTTGTTATCGATCAGAATCGTGTGTCCTGCATTGTTACCACCTTGGTAACGAGCTACCACATCTGCGGATTCCGCCAAATAATCCGTAATCTTGCCTTTACCTTCGTCTCCCCATTGCGTTCCCACTACAACTACCGTTGACATAGTACATACCTCCGTGGGTGCCTTGCGCACCTTTGTATTGGTCTGTCCGTCCTCTATCTCGGCAGGAATTTGAAGTGAAATTACCAGCGGAGAAGCGTGCTAACGGACAGTGAAAATCCCCCTCGGTTTACATCCAAGGGAAGGTTTTCGCTGCTTTAACGCAGCAGTACTAGTGTACCAGTCCCTTTTTTCAAAGTCAAATCAAATGGCGAACAATTAGATATCCTCCAACTCTAATGTTCGGAATTGACTCCATATTTCGACGCAAAAAACCGGCGAAGCCAGTCAAAGCTTGCTTGACGGCTAACCCCGGTTATACGCTACGCATTCAAATCCAACGCTATATGTCTCATTCACAACGTACTTATGAGTTCATATGATCTAATGATAGATGCCGGGACAGACGATTTCACTTCCTGATCGAAGCAGTCTGTGCCTGTCCCCTACATGGCAAAGGCGTCATTATGTGCCCGCTCGTAGTTAACGAATTTATTAAAGTTTTTCAGGAAGACCAGTTCCACCGTGCCTACCGGACCATTACGCTGTTTGGCGATAATAATCTCGATAATGTTTTTCTTCTCGGTCTCCTGGTTGTAGTAGTCATCCCGGTACAGGAACGCTACGATGTCGGCATCTTGCTCGATCGAACCCGATTCCCGCAAGTCACTCATCATCGGACGCTTATCCTGACGCTGCTCTACACCCCGGCTCAGCTGAGACAAGGCAATAACCGGAACTTCCAATTCCCGACCAATCTGTTTCAGTGTACGCGAAATCTCGGATACCTCTTGTTGACGGTTCTCGCCGGCTTTACCACGTCCACTAATTAGTTGAAGGTAGTCAATCAGAATCATGCCAAGGCCTTTCTCTTTCTTGAGACGACGGCATTTCGCACGAATGTCAGCTACGGTGATCCCTGGCGTATCGTCAATGTAGATATTTGCTTCATTCAAGGCTGCAATGCCCATCGTCAGCTTCTGCCAATCCTCATCACCTTTGAAGTCACCCATACGCATGACACCCGCATCCAGATTGGCCTCTGCACAGATCATACGCTGTACGAGCTGTGCGGCTGACATCTCCAGACTGAATATCGCAACCGTCTCCTGCGCACGAATGGCTACATTCTGAGCGATATTCAGGGCGAAAGCGGTCTTACCTACAGATGGACGTGCCGCTACAATAATCAAGTCGCTCCGCTGGAATCCGGCGGTCATCTTGTCCAGATCGATAAACCCTGACGGAATACCCGTCGTCGTTCCCCGGTTCTGATGCAGCGTCTCCACACGGTCGAACACTTCCATAAGTACATCCTGTATGGCTATAAAACCACTACTGGAACGTCGGTTGGAAATCTCCAGAATTCGCCGCTCTGCTTCTCCAAGCATAGCCGCGACATCCTCGCCGCCCGTGTATCCTTCACTCACGATCTGCGTAGCCGTACGAATCAGGCGACGCAGCATGGATTTCTCTTCGATAATCTGAGCGTAATAATCCACGTTCGCAGCAGTCGGAACACCATGAGCCAGCTTGGCCAGATAACTGACGCCGCCGATGTCCTCAAGCTCACCTTTATCCTTCAGTAGCGAAGTCAGTGTCACGAGGTCAATCGGTTGATTTCCCTCGCCAAGCTGGATCATCGCTTCAAAAATTAATTGATGGGGTTTATCATAGAAATCCTCGGTTTGCACCCGTTCCATCGCTGTAATCAGGGCTTCGCCCTGCAACAGGATTGCACCCAGCACGGCCTGTTCGGCTTCCAGGTTCTGTGGGGGAATCCGGTCGAATAACATTTCGCCGCCCATCTTACTCCTCCGTTACCTGTACCTTCAAGGTAGCCTTCACTTCAGGGTGAACCTTGACGGTGACTTGCGTTACGCCGAGTGTGCGAATAGGCTCGTCCAGTTCAATTTTGCGTTTGTCGACTTTCAGACCTTTCGCTGCCAGAGCTTCTGCGATTTGTTTGCTTGTGATTGCACCGAACAGACGGCCGCCTTCGCCGGCTTTTGCCTTCAGTTCAGTCACTTCAGCTTCCAGCTTTTTAGCCAGCGCTTCCGCTTCTGCTTTCTCTTCCTGCTTACGTCTGTCTTCCGCTGCCTTCTGGTTGTCGAGTGTTTTCATGTTTCCGTCTGTTGCTGGACGTGCGATTCCCCGTGGCAGAAGGAAGTTCTGTGCATATCCCTCGGACACTTCCTTCACTTGTCCTTTTTTGCCTTGACCCTTCATATCTTTTATAAAAATGACTTTCATTCGAACAAACCCTCTTCCTTTTCGATTTCAGCCAGTACGTTCGTCAGCCGTTTTTCCGCCTCTCCAAGCGTTCCTTCAAGCTGCACGGCAGCATTCGTCAAATGTCCGCCACCGCCCAGTCGTTCCATGACCACCTGAACATTCATGCGCCCCAGCGATCTCGCGCTGATGCCAATCAGTCCATCCGGACGTTCACTAATGACAAATGAAGCGACCACGTCGGTCATATTGAGCAATGTGTCCGCCACTTGGGCGATCATCATCTGTGGAATCTTGTTGCCAGGGTCCGTGACCGCCAGCGCAATGTTCCCGTATACCATTTTAGCATGCTTTATGATTTCTGCCTTAGCAATATATTCTGACAGATCTTGTTTCATCAGCCGCTGGATCATAATGGTGTCTGCACCACTACGACGCAGGAAGCCTGCCGCTTCAAACGTTCTCGATCCCGTGTGAAGTGCAAAATGCTTCGTATCCACCGTAATTCCGGCTAATAACGCCGTCGCTTCCAGCGGAGTGAATTGTACCTTGTCATGAATATACTGAAGAAGCTCAGTTACCAGCTCTGCTGCAGATGATGCATAGGGTTCAAGATAGATCAGCACTGCATCGTTAATGAATTCTTCACCCCGACGGTGATGATCCACAACCACGACACGTGTAGCGGATTGAACCAGTTTCGGCTCCATTGTCATGGATGCCTTATGCGTATCGACAACAACGAGCAGCGTATGCTCCGTCATCATCTGCGTTGCCTGTTCCGGTGACACAAAGGCTTTGGACAGCTTCTCATCCTTATTCACCTGTTCCATCATGCGTTCAATGGAAGGATTTGGCCCATCCAGCACAATTCGTGCCTCCACATTGTACAGACTTGCCGCTTTCCATACCCCAATGGACGCGCCAATCGCATCCATATCGGGCATTTTGTGACCCATGATAATCACCCGGTCGCTCTCCTGCATCAGATCACGCAATGCATGCGCGATAACCCGGGCTCTTACCCGTGTACGTTTCTCCACAGCGTTGGACTTCCCACCGTAAAAGGACAGCCGTTGTCCAGATTTTACGGCAGCCTGATCACCACCACGGCCAAGTGCCATATCCAGACTGGACTGAGCCAGTTCTCCCATCTCACTGATGGTATCCGAACCAAATGCCAGTCCAACACTTAGTGTCATCGGCACCTTAAGATCAGCCGTCATCTCCCGGACTTCATCCAGAATGACAAATCGGCTCTGCTCCAGTTCCTGCAAAGACTTATAGTTCAGCATCATGAGATAACGATCAGAGGAAAGGCGGCGCAGGTATACCTCGTACCGCTTCGCCCAGGACGTGATCTCACTTGTTACGCGGGCAATCAGTGCAGTCCGCTGCTGATCATCCATACCCTGGGCTGCTTCGTCCAGGTTATCGAGAACCAGAATGCCTAGTGCCATGCGTTCATTCTCATATTTATCACGAAGAATGGCTAGCTCCGTAATCTCGTATACATATACATACCGTTCCTGCGGGTTATGGATAACTCCATAATATCGATCATCCAGTTGGAATTCGTCATGAAGTTCCTTGGAAGGCTCCTTGGTCCCATCCTTTTTCTCCTTCGGTTGAGGAAGTTTGGGAAATAAATTTTGCAGCGGATTGCCAACCATCGTCTTCTCTTGGAACATGTCCGCGACGAAGCGGTTATGCCACTCTACGGTACGATCTTCGCTGTACAGCACAATACCGAATGGGAGCATACTGACCGCTTCCCCCTCCATCCGCTTAATCCGAATGGAGAGGCCATTAATGTAGTCGTTAAGCTCACGACGGAACGCTAGCTCCGCCTTAATCATGACGATTCCCAGCGCCGAAGCCAGTATCAGACTAATCAAACCAAGCGTCCAGTTGTAAATGGTCACGAACATAACAAGCAGAAGCAGCAGTATGAACGCCCATACGGTATAGTAGCCGTGCCAGCGTTTCTTCAGAAATTTAGGCATGACTCATCACCCTATCGTTTTGGTTTCGATATTGCCTCGCGAAGCGGGAACGCCAGATCGATAATCCCGATAATCCGCAGCGGTCCAATGAAGAAAACTGCCGCCGCCAGCAAATACGGTACAACCGGATTCCATTTCTTTGCATGTGAGAGAAAGAAGAAGAATCCGATGGCTTGAATCATGAAGCCCAAATTGATTAGAGGCGACAGGTTCATGGCAATCATGGTCCAGTACGTTCCGTCACTCTGCCTGGATATCACTTCGAACAACAATGCCAGGAAGTAATACCAGATCAGGGCACGCGGCATGCGCCATTCACGCGCAGGTGGAAATTTCGGTACAACCACGCCCATAACGTTCAGAATCGGACGTGCAATGAGATGTGTGATTAGAGCCATGACCAGAGACGTGACCACCAGGGCAAAAGGAATCATAAGCTGCGTCTGTCTTGCAACATCCTGAGTCATTTCAGGTGTCCATACAAACCCATTTACCATCTGATTGGATGTATTCGTCAGCGGTTCAATCGTCAATCTGACCACATCATTAATATAACTCGACAAATCAAACTGGAAGATTACACTTCCAATCAACAGGAGCAACAGATATTCGGCCAGCATGGCTCCACTTCCGGCCATTAAGGCGTACAGGGCCGACTTCTTTTTCTTATACGCATTGCCCATAACAATGGCGGGCAGGGTGAACAAAAGCAGCAATAACAAATAAATCGGACTAAATATGACCAAAATAATCGCCACTGGGACGAGATGCCATATGAAAGATTTTACCGGTAATGAAGCATACAAAATAACTCCAGGTATCATCATGAAAAATATGGCCAAAACCGATAAAGGAGTTAACAGCGAAAGTAGCAAGAGCAGATAAACTACGCTCCAGACAGCTGATTTAAAGCTAAACTTCAACAAATTCACCTCTTACGCATGTGATCTTCTAGCGCGGAAATATCCTGGTACCAATCTTCCAACTGGTGACCTTCCTGTTTATGCTTTTTCAATTTCTCAACAAGCAGTGCATCCAGATCCTTGAAAGGAATACCGAGCCTGCGGCCCAATATGTAACTACTCATCATCAAACTGGCGAGACTGTCCCCGATTCGGGTTGTACTGCCTTCCCATAACGCTTTGAATAATCGGGATACCTGATCAAGCACTTCGGTTTTAAGCCATTCAATCACTTTTGCGCGTTTGGCTACATCCAGTTCCTTAGGCATATTGGCGAAAGTCACTCTCCCCCGAAAAAGCTTTATTCTCCATTATAGCATAAAAAGGGGGGCCGCAAAATTATCCCAAAAAGCGGAGAAGTCCTCCGAAACTTATCTCAGGTACTTTGCGGGGACCCCGTACAACGAATTCGTATTTTATCTTGTCGAAAATTCATTTAAGTTCAGCTGTTCTTAAGTTTAACATGATACCGGACGGCTGTGATTATCCACGCTGTTGCAACAATATCAAAATTTATTTTGACTTACTTCACTTTCATCGATTCCTTAGCTACAATGCCCTCGCAATACTCAATAATCTGACTCCGTCTTACGATCCCAATAAAGCGCTCCATATCATCGACGACCGGCACAAAGTTCTGAACTTTGGCCAGATTGATCAAATCCTCCATGTTGGCTTCAATGGATACCGGCTTGATGTCCAGCCGAAGTGGAACGTCTTTGAGCAGAAATTTTGAAGCGTTTTCAAATGTAATCTTTCCCTCGGAGTTCTTCATATACCACAACAGATCACCTTCGGTAACCGTGCCAATATACTTGCCTTCCTTATTCAAAATGGGCACCGCCGTGAACCGATGATATTCCATCCGTTCCAACGTTTGCCGCAGAGTAGAATCCGACGTTACGCACGTAACTTCTTGTTTGGGCAGCAAAAAAAATGCGATGTTCATACCCTTACGTATCCTCCTTGTGAATTTCATCATTCAGCTTATTACATTCAACTTACATAGTACGCATTAGATCGCAAGATGTTCCAAAAGGCAGGATTCCTTCTACAAAGTAAAAAAAACAGCAGCCCGCCAATAAACGCACTGCTGATCGATGTTAAAACATAACGTCTGTATGGAATTGGTTACTCGATCTTCTGCCGGTCAGGAATCATCACTTCACCGGCTGGGGTCGACTCATCCATCCAGTTGTTAATCAGCTCTTTGGCATATTGGACGTCTTTCTCATCTGCCTTGCCATAATAAATTCCGTCTTTCCGCATCCCTTCGCCCAAAATAGTGAAGCTTGAGATTTGCGGTTTTTCCTGAGTCAGTACCTGCTTGGCCAGATCAATAATGAAGGAAGGCTGCATATCCGTCTGGAAGCTGTCTCCCATAATCTGAATTAATTCCGGAATTTTGCTGATGGCGTTCAGATTAAGCATCTCATTGGCCATCGCATTCAGGAAAATCTGCTGCCGCTTGGTACGATTAAAATCGCTATCCTCACGGTATCTTACATAGTAAAGTGCTTCCTGACCGTCATAGATCGGCTTACCGCCTTCTATTGTGAACTGTACATGTTCAGGGTTCTTGTTCACAATGTCCTCATCAATCGGCAGCTTCACGCCCCCAAGTGCATCAACGACTTTTTTGATCCCATCAAAGTTAATCGTTGCATAATAACCAACATCCGCATCGAGAAATTTCTCCACCGTATTGATAGACATATTCTCCCCACCGAAGGCGTAGGCATGCGCGAGCTTGTCATAATCATCCTCGCCATCCTTGTTGGCATCACGCCCAACAATCTGCACATAGGTGTCACGAGGAATGGAGACCAGGAGCACGCGTGATTCTTTGGGACGAACAACGGCATAGATGACCGTGTCCGAGCGCCCACGTGTTTTCTCATAGGCACGTTTGTCTGAACCTAGAAGCAACACCGAGAACGGTTCTTTGCGATATACTGTTGGGTCAGGCGTATTGTTGCCCTCCTGCGGCACATAGGAACGGGACAATTGATCTTCAACTGAACCAGCGAGAAACAGATCGAAGGCCGCTACAGCAAGCTGCTGACGAAACAAATAGCCCCCGATTAACAAAACAACGAGCGATACGAGCGTTATATATAGACCTTTTCTTCTTTTCTTCTTCTTATCTTTAGTTCTGCTTGTCATCCATCGATTCCTTCTTCACTGTCAAAATGAAATTCGATACTACTACGATATAAGTTGAATTTAACTTGTCCTGACCCCGCAACGGTACAGTGTTAATTAAATCGAACAACTTATATACTTACCATTAAACGTGCGCAATGGCTTGTGACACGGTGTTCTCTGAAGTTTTCTCTATCTGAAAAGAAAACGCCGCTCACGCTCGTTCTATTGTAATCATTGCTGGGTGATGAAAAGTTACAATACGGTTAAATTAAAAAGAACAGCGCTCCTTTTTTACTGGCAAAAGGTGCACTGTTCTCTTGATGTGGAATGTCCATCCATTCAGTTTGTTGAGGCTATCTCTACCTGATTCTTCTTCTCTTTATGACGCTGACGTCCTGTAATCAACGCAGCGACCAGCGTGAGTACACTGAAAATAACCGCAGACCAGAACAGCCCACTATAACCCTCGCCGGTTGTCTGATGTAGAGCCTGTAGCAGCACATCTCGAATGCCCGGATCAGGGATTTGGGATAGTCCCTCCGTTAAGCTGGAGATATCGCTCCCTGAAGCCGAACCGCCGCCAGACGCATATTGTTGAAGCGCTTCGGGCGGCACCTGAATGCCCTTATCTGCGAGACCCTGCTGAATATTAGATCCCAGGTTGGAGAAGGAGCGAGCCAGAAAACCGGCAAAAATGGTTGGCGCGATCGCCATAGCCATCTGACGGAACAAGGAACTGGTCGCTACTGCGATGCCCTTGTTGTTCTCTCCCGCTTGCTCAGTAACGAGCACGTTCACTGGAGCTCCCAGCATCATACCGAAGCCAATCCCCACGAGTACACTCGCAATCACGAATTGCCAGATATGCTCTACCCACAGCGGGAAGAGCAGGAAGCCGATTGCCGACAGCAAACCTGCTACAGATAACGTCCAGATTGGCCCTTTG
Organism: Paenibacillus sp. E222; assembly: GCF_013401555.1. Taxonomy (NCBI): domain Bacteria; kingdom Bacillati; phylum Bacillota; class Bacilli; order Caryophanales; family Paenibacillaceae; genus Paenibacillus; species Paenibacillus sp. E222. The sequence continues at coordinate 1,229,496 of NZ_CP058552.1, read as the reverse complement.
CGGTCAACCAGATAACCGCCACCACCCGCACCAATGCCTGAAGCCAGAGCAAGCGGTGTAAACCAGTAGCCGGAGGCTGTGTTGGATACCCCGAGGTATTGCTCAACAAAGCCTGGAATGAAGATCACAGATGCCAGAATGGCTCCTGAGAAAAAGGCAATCAGCAGCGTCCAACGAAAGGACGCAATGCCCAGAAGTTGTGTAGATACAACAGGTTCACGTTGTGATCCTTCCAGCCTTTTTTCAAGAAAGTAGAAGACGACCAGAATGACCACACCTGCCAGGAAGAAGCCATAGAACGTCGGTGATCCAAGACTTCGCAGCATATTTACGCCATCCAGGTTGCTGAAGCTGTACATCAGACTGAGCACACCCAACGTCAGGACCGCGATACCACTCCAGTCCACCGCCTTACGGTGCAGCTCCTGTTCTTCATGAATATAACGGATGCCTGCAATAAACAACAAAATGGCGATCGGTACATTGATTAAGAACAACCAATGCCAATTCCCCGTAATGTCGAGGATAAAAGCACCGATATTCGGCCCAAGAATCGCGGCAACCCCGTTCATGCCTCCCAGAAGACCCAAGGCTGTACCCTGACGCTCCGCTGGGAACTTGCTTAATACGTAAGAGCTCGCAATGATAAAAATCCCGCCACCACCCAACGCCTGGATGACACGAGCAATCAGGAAGAAGGTAAACGATGTGCTTAACGCAACGAGTAAAGACCCGATTCCGAACAAAGCTACTTCAATCAGAAACAGCTTCTTGCGTCCATAACGGTCGGAGAGCTTACCCGCAATGGGCACACTCACCGCAAGTCCGAGCGTATAGAGCGTGATTGTCCATGCTCCCCATGTCGGCGACACGCCAAACGACGCATTTAAAGTCGTCAGGGACGACGTAATAATTCCGTTATCCAGCGCAGCCATAAACACCCCGATAGCAAATAGGATAAGCGGCCATTTCATTTGTTTTTGCATCACATGTTTCCTCCCCGTCAGATTGCAATCCAGTAGCGTATGGCTGTAATGATACATATATATTAAACCTAATCGTACATTAATGACTCACTGGTCATTTTAAACAAAATGATTTCATATGTCAATTTATTAATATACTTGTATTCCTATTCACTCATTCCCTGCTCTACCAAATAAAACCGTCCCTCAGGTTGGATGAAACCCATGGGACGGTCTTCTTTGTTGAACTAACCTACTATTGCTGCATCAGGTGACGGTTCAGAAATTTCTCAATAGCACGATACAAATCCAATTGATTTTCAACATTGCCGAAGCCATGTCCCTCATTGGCTTTTAGCATATAAGGCACATCTACTCCACGCTTGCGCAGAGCCTCCACGATCTGATCAGACTCAGCCTGTTTGACACGCGGATCATTAGCACCCTGAACCACGAACAATGGGGCTTTCATCTGATCGATATGGAACAGTGGTGAGACAGCTGTCAGCAGCTCCTTGTCTTTCTCCGGATCACCCATACGTTCATAGAACATGTTGCGCTCCGATTCCCAGTAAGGTGGCAGTGAATCCAGCAGCGTGAACAGATTGGATGGTCCAACATAGCTAATTCCAGCAGCATACACTTCTGGTGTGAATGCCAGTCCTGCCAGGGCAGCATATCCACCATAAGATCCACCGTAGATGGCTACGCGCTTCGCATCAACTGTTCCCTCTTTAACCAGCCAATTTACGCCGTCTGTGAGATCGTCCTGCATCGCTTTACCCCACTCTTTGTTTCCGGCATCCAGGAATTCCTTACCGTATCCAGTAGAACCACGGAAATTCACCTGTAGTACGGCATAGCCGCGGCTTGCGAGAAATTGAATTTCCGGATTGAAGCCCCACGAATCCCGGGCCCAAGGTCCACCATGCGGAACAACTACCAATGGCAATTGGGAAGCCTCAGCTCCTTGTGGGAGGGTCAGATAACCATGAAGGGTTAAACCGTCACGTGACTTGTACGTAATGGGTTTTACATCCGACATTTTACTCTCATCAATCCAAGGTGCCGCGTCAGCTAATTTATCCAGCTTACCCGTCTTGGAATCGTAGAAGTAATACGTACCCATGGTTTTATCGCTATAGGCAACGAACAGAACCTGACCTTCTTCACTTATGTTTGAAATGCTTATTTCTTTAGCCGGAACTTTCGCCTGGATATCCTGCATCAATTTTTTGAAATCATTATCGAAGTATTCATAGTTAACCTTGTCCGTCTCATAGACAGCTGCAAGGATTGTGCCTTTTTCTTTAGAAGGAACGAAACTGGATACGTCCACATCTTTGTTTTCATAGATGGTTTTTGTTACTTTTTTGCTGCTTGGGCTGTATTCGACAATCGCTGTTTTATCCCGCTCCAGATTGGATACAGCATAGATGTTTTTGTTATCATACGTGAACATCACCGGCGCAAATGTTTCTCCAAGCTTGGTGGTCATCAAATTTTCAAATGGTTTATTTTCCGATTCACGATACATCAACGAAGAGACATTACCATCACTCGATATGGCCACACGGATTTTACCGTCATGGTCTGTTAACCAGCCCGTAATATTGCCCGGATTCTCTGCAGCAAGCACAGCCTCACCTGTCTTGATGTTTATCCGGTACACATCAAAGATCCGCGGATCACGTTTGTTCATGCCCACTAGAATTTCATCCGGAATGTTCTCCAGCGAGTCTACCAGGATCGCTCTTGTATTCGGAAATGGTGTCAGATCTTTGCTGTTCTTCCCATCGATATCCGTTACATAAATATGATAGTTCTCGTCCCCTGCTTCATCCTTTACGTACAACAGCTTATCCTTTGTCGCCCATACAAATTCCGCTATACTGCGCTCTGTCTCACTCGTGATACGTACTGCCTTGTCCTGACCATTCTCTTTCACCACGATATTCATTCGGTTGTTCCAAGGCTCCATGTAAGCCAGATGTTTACCATCCGGAGACATCTGGAATCCTGCTTGAGCCGGCTGTTTGAAGAAGTCTTCCAGAGGTGTGAGACCTTCTGACTGCACATCAAGTCCAAGAGCAAGATACAGTGCGTCAGCAAACTCACCGTGGGTCACCGAATTTTTGGCGTTAAAAGCGCTGCCTTCGATAATAAAATGCTGCTTCAAACGAATGGCATCCTCCGTATGAACCTTCGGAATCTGCGCCATATCACTGTAGACAACCTGAATGCCATTATCCTTCAGTTCAAACGCCCGAGTAAACAACGATGCCATCTGTGCTTTTGTGAGAGGTGCATCTGGTGCATATCCTTTGGCTTGTCCTTGAATAAGACCACTTTGCTTCAGCGCGTAAATGGCAGGAGCAGCTCCATCCTTAGCCAACACATCTGCGAAACCAGTAAGAGACGCTGGAGCATCCAGTTTAAGTACACGCTGCAGGATGATTGCCGCCTGAGCACGGGTAATTGGCGTTTGTGAGTCTTTCATTCCATCTGTTATGCCATCTATGTATCCCAGTTGCTGTAGTGTCTGTGTTGCCTTCGAAGCAATGGATTCAGCGACTGTCGCCGTAGGCTTCACCGCTTCTGCTGCCTGGACCGCTGGTTGAATCAGAGCGATTGACATCGCCATGGTAAGCGTGAGAGTATATACTTTTTTACTCACTGCGTTCAAGTTATTTCCCCCTTTAAAGTGAAATACATCATAATTTGGAATTATACGTAAATCATTTTACCATGATACACCATTGGTTAACAGCGGTAGAGCCCCTAAGTTCCATTACCCCTTACTTTGAACCGGTAAATCCATAATTGAATAGCTTTCGTGTCTCGATAAAACGTCCCTCACGACTGTCCGATCCCAGTACAACGGAGATCAGTCGCTTGCCATTTCGCTCCGCCGTTCCAACGAAGTGATAGCCGGAATCCACATCATATCCGGTCTTCAATCCATCGTTCCCATCGTAAGCATAGGGTCCGCCAATAGAGGACAGCATCCAGTTGGTGTTGCTCATGTACATTCCCTTTTGGTGCATCGAAACTTGCATTTGGCTGGAAACTCTCAATATTTCGGGATAGTTACTCAGCAGATAACGTGCAAGCTTGCATGCATCTACAGCGGTCATTACAGTCTGGCCTTGTATTTCCTTCGGACGATTCGGACCAAGTAGTTTTTCGCTTATACCTGTTGCATTGGTAAACACTGTCTTGTCGGACAGTCCGATCTCTGTAGCCTTCTGATTCATCTTTTTTGCAAAAGTCTGCTCTGTCCCACTGATATGTTCAGCCAGAGCAATAGCAGCGTCATTCGCGGAATAGACGGCTACAATCTGGAATAGCTCCTGCACAGTGAACTGCTCCCCTTGTTTCAAACCCAGGTGGCTGCCACCTACTGAACTTGCATATAGGCTGATATTTACAGGGTCGTCCCAACGCAACTCTCCGTTAATCACAGCTTCCATTACAAGTAGTTCTGTCATCAGTTTACTGATTCCTGCAGGTGCAATCTGTTCAGAACCGTTAAAGTTGATTAGAATCTGCTCGGAGTTCATATCCATTAGTACAGCCGATTCAGCTTTAATCCCCGGTTTGCCCACCAGCATGTCCGGTTTTACACCCAAATATATAATAACGAGTAGAGCCAGAAGCATTCCTGCCCGTATCCACCATCTTTTCATCGGAAAATCACCTCTTACAGATATAGACGAAGTGAAGAGGCATTTTGTCTGCACTTTTTTGAAAAAAAGTTAAATTTTTTTTTTTTTTTGTTACCAAAAAAAACATGGACCCCCTACCCCCATGCCAGAGTGTACGGAATCCATGTTTTTAAGGAATTATTCTAAGGGTATAACTTTAAATATCGCAGTATTCTATCTCCTATTTTCCAATCAAAAGCTCAATTTAGACAACAAGTGAGTTACCCTAACATTAGTTTGCCTGTGTATCAGTAATTAAGATATAAATGCTCTGTCAGTTACATTCTGAGCATTCGGAAGCGAACGTGTTTTATAGTCCAACATCCAATAGATTCCGACCATTATAACTACAAAACCACTCCATCCAATAACCTCCCTTCCATCCACCATCTGACCCACAATTCCTCCTATTAAGGAACCAATAGGCATAGCAATTCCACTCAGGCTATAAGCAGCTGAAAAAACTCTTCCTAGCAGATTCGTAGGTATACCCTTTTGCAGATAAGTATTAATCAAAATGTTGGTTACACCACCAGGAAACCAAGCTAATCCGTATACGAATATCATCAACCACGGATAGGGACAAAAAACAGAGAGCGTCCACAGCAAGCCACTAAGCATGAAAGCTACGGCATAAATTTTTCCCATTCCTATTGATTCTAACCTAAGATAAGGTGCCGACAAAGCTCCTAATAAACTTCCCAACGCTTGGGCCATTAGCAATAAGCCATATATCTCTGCACCTCCATATCCCTTACTGAATTGCGGCAAAACGACAAATGTTGCACCGCCCACCAAATTAATCAGGATTATTCCAAAAAGAAGGCGTGAAACTGTTTTGTTAAATAAGATTTGAATACCTTCTGTGAGTTCAGAACCATATTTCTTGACAATCTGTATTAGATTGTTAGGTTCCTCTCCCCTTGACTCAAGGTGCTTGACCCTGGAGACTTTAATCATAGCAAAGAGGAGCGTACTCATCATGAACATAACCGAATCAAGAAGATAGATGGAAATTGCCCCAATGGATACCAACAGTATTCCTGCGAGAGCGTTGCAGCCCGTTTCAATGCCTTGATTGGCAAAGGTGAACATGGAATTAGCCTTGGAGAGATTTCGATCCTCAACAAATTGTGGTAGGGAGGACATCTGGGCCGGATAGACAAACATGTTGAACGTGGAGATAATGGGAGAGACGATAAGAACAAGACCCACAGTTAGGAAACCCATGTAGTGAGCAATGGGAATTAATAAAAGCAATACCGCCTGTATTAACTGTGTATAGATTAGAAGAGAACGGATATTAACCCGATCTATTATAGGACCTGAAAAAAATTGAATAAACCTAGGAATTATCGTAAGAAACCCAGCTAATCCTGTATAAAAAGTAGATCCTCCCAATTCAGAGACCAACCACATCGCTGCTACGGCATAAAGGGAATCTCCGATATTCGTGACCACTCTCCCAAGAAACATGAGTAAAAAATTACGGTTACGCAGCATACTCATTGTTACACCTCCGTATTGTCACCTGTTTCTTTTTTCTCCTTTGTTGACTTAATCTGGATTCCTACGCTATACTCCTGACTTATTGTTAAATCATTATCCGTCGTATGCATTGACGTTTTATCCACCCACCTCTCAAGCAGCTGTTTAAATTCTTCATGTAATTCATCCTTTTGATCGTTGGTAAGATCCAAACGAAGGATCAATTTGGTTACATTACTCGAGTCAAACTCATCAGCCAACACGGGATCGACAGCTCCAGATCCTATCGTATTGAACCATTTAGAGCGGGACAGGTAATATTTTTCAGTAACTCCGCCAACTTTTTTTTCCTCTACCATCTTAATCAGTCCACCATCATACAATTTCATCATATGGTAATGGACATTCCCCCCTGATTCTCCGAGCATATCCGCTACTTGTTTTGCCGTCCTTGGAGTATGTAGCAACTGTTTAATAATTCGTACTCGAAGCGAATGCCCCAACAGCTTCGCTTGCTCAATAGAAATGTTAAAAGATTCATCGCCGCTCATTCATGTTACCTCCTCTTCAAAAGTAATCACACTAACGATCTGATTTTATAGATTGACGATCTGCATAATTAGATTATCATGCTGATCCGATTCTGTATACCCTTATTTTTCCTAAAAATTGCTTAAATTTTTATCTTTTCTTTTGTTCAATACCTGCTCGACCCCGTTGTTATATGATAGAATTTTTTTCATATGTCGACCCTTCCTAAAAATAACGTTCTGTAAATTATGATGTTTTCTATCTCCGTACGTGGGGATGTATACAATACATTTAAGTCATGTGAAACTAAAATTATGATTTTATCTAAATAACTTTTATATAAAGTTCCCCTTTTATTGTGTTAAAAACAAAAAAAGCACAACTGACGGCAATATTGCCAATCACTTGTGCTTTTTTAAGATGGCTTTCCAACTCGTTCAGAACCCCAATTCCTTAAGCTGGACATGCCCATATTTAACTCTTTACTCGTTAGACCAGGTGACAAGCTACAAAATGTTGAGATCCAACATCACGATATTCTGGTACTTGTTGTTTGCAAATATCAGTCGCCAGCGGACATCGCGTATGAAATTTGCAGCCGGACGGTGGATTGGCTGGACTCGGAATGTCCCCTTTCAGGACAATTCGCTCACGACGCAACGTTGGATCCGGTATAGGAACTGCAGACAGCAGCGCCTTGGTATATGGATGAAGCGGATTGCGAAACATTTCTTCCTTGCTTGCCATCTCTACCATGGAACCAAGATACATAACCCCGATACGGTCACACAAATGCTCCACCACACTAAGGTCATGGGAAATGAAAAGATAGGTAAGCTGTTTCTCCTGTTGCAGATCACTCAATAGATTTATAATTTGAGCCTGAATAGATACATCCAGGGCGGATACAGGCTCGTCCGCTACGATAAAATCAGGATTCATAATCAATGCCCGAGCAATACCGATACGCTGTCGTTGTCCGCCGGAAAATTCATGTGGATAACGATCATAATGATAGGCCGCAAGCCCGCAAATTTTTAGTGTCTCAATGACTCTGTCCTTCACTTCACTCCGGCTACACAGGCCATGGTCAATAAGAGCCTCACCAATGGCTTCGCCTACCTTGATTCTTGGATTAAGCGAACTAAATGGGTCCTGGAACACAATCTGCATTTTTGGTCGAAGGGAACGCAGCTTCGTTTTATCCAATGCATGTATGTCCTCACCCTTAAACACAACCTTGCCATCCGTCTTATCCAACAAACGAAGGATTGTACGACCAATCGTACTTTTACCGCAACCGGACTCGCCTACAAGTCCGAAAGATTCACCTTTATTAATCTGAAAAGAGACGTCATCTACGGCTCTTACGTTTCCAACTACCCGTTTAAATACTCCGCCAGTGATTGGAAAATATTTTTTGAGATTTTGTATCTCGATCAATGCCTCAGCCATACTATTTCGCCCCCTCTTCATACAACCAGCAAGCAACTTTATGGCCAGTAGCGTCAGTATGTAGAGGTGGTTCCTTCTCACGGCATACATTCATACAAAACTCACATCTGTCGTGGAAGTGGCAATTCTGGCCCAATTCAATAGGATTAGGAACCTGACCCGGGATGGAATACAGTCTATCCTGCTTCTGATTGATCACTGGCTTGGCTTTTAACAAGCCCTGTGTGTATGGATGCTTGGGTGACTTGAACAGCTCGTAAACCGAAGCCTCTTCAATCACTTTACCTGCATACATGACAACCACATAATCGGCCATTTCTGCAACGACTCCTAGATCATGAGTAATTAGCATAATGGACGTATTTATTTTATCTTTGATGTCACGCATCAAGTCCAGAATCTGAGCCTGAATCGTAACATCCAATGCAGTTGTCGGCTCATCAGCAATTAAGAGTTTAGGATTGCAACTCAGCGCAATTGCAATCATAATTCGTTGCCTCATGCCACCACTGAGTTCATGCGGATAAGAATCATATATTTTCTCAGGGCGAGGAATTCCCACCAATGTAATTAACTCGATCGCGCGCGCCTTTGCTTCCTTACGGCTCAACAGTGTATGGAGCAATATGGGTTCGGTAATTTGCTCTCCAATCGTCAGTACCGGATTCAGAGAGGACATCGGTTCCTGGAAAATTACAGATATATCATTACCACGAATTTGACTCATATCACCTTTGCTAAGCTTCAGAAGATCCTTGCCTTCAAACAATATTTCCCCGCCCGCAGGAGGGGTATCCACGAGGCGCATCAGAGACATCGCTGTAACACTTTTTCCGCAACCTGATTCACCCACAACACAGAGAGTCTCTCCTTCACGGATATTGAAACTCACGTCATCGACGGCTTTCACGACTCCAGCAGAGGTATGAAAATGCGTTTTGAGATTACGGAATTCAACTAAGTTTTTTGCCATATCGCATCTCCTACTTCTTCATTTTTGGATCAAGCGCATCACGCAGTCCGTCACCAATCAAGTTAATCGCTACAACCGTTATTAATATGCATATTCCCGGAGGAATCCAGAGCCATGGTCTTTTACGGAATTCGATAATACCGTTCGCCTCAGAAATCATATTCCCCCAGGATGGAGTTGGTGGAACTACCCCAAGTCCCAAATAACTTAGCGCAGATTCAGCCAAAATTGCAGAAGCCACACCCAGCGTAGCGGATACAATAATAATTGGAACAGTATTGGGAAGTAAGTGTCTAAATATTTTACGCCGATCGCGTAATCCTAGTGCCTCAGTAGCTTGCATAAACTCTTGCTCCCGAAGCGTTAGAATCTGTCCACGAACCAGTCTTGATAGACCCGGCCACGACAGAACACCCAGAATCAGCATCAGAAAATAAATCCGGTCCTGTGGAGGTACCTTCAAATCAGACAACAACGCCCCTAAAATGATTAGAAGAGGCAGCGTAGGAATCGACATAAAGATCTCAGCAATACGCATGATAAATGAATCAATAAATTTTCTGTAAAATCCCGCCAAGGCACCGAGTGTGGCGCCTAAAACAACTGAAATAACGGTAGCGACCACTCCGACCATAATCGAGATCCGGCCAGCCAACATTACGCGCAGTAACACATCGCGACCCAACTTGTCTGTTCCCAACCAGTGCGCGCTGCTCGGTGATTGGTTTTTATCTATTACCTTATAATCGTTTATGTTATACGGAGAGATCCACGGTCCAAAGAAACAAATGAGAACCATCAATACAAGTATTAAAAGTCCTGCTAATGCGAGCCGATTCCGGGAAAAGCGTCGTACTGCAATCCGCCAAGGAGAATCGGGCTGCTGGACAGGAACCTGTGCTTTCGATTTTAGTGGTGCAGCCTCAAGTGACAATGATATCTCCTCCTACTTCAATCTAATTCTGGGATCTGCTACCCCATAGAGAACATCCGACAAAAGCGTACCTAGAAGGGTCAACGCAGCCATAAAGATAGTGAATCCAAGCATAAACGGATAATCACGCATCGTTATGGACTCCAGATAGACCTGTCCTACGCCTGGCCATACAAAGATTTTCTCAAGGATAATAGCTCCACCGAACAGAGCTGGCAATTCAAATCCCATAAGAGTGATGGCAGGAAGCATGGCATTGCGAAGTGCATGTTTAAAAATAACTGTTCTTTCCTTCAATCCTTTTGCACGGGCTGTACGAATATAATCCTGACGGATGACCTCAAGCATACTCGTTCTGAAATAGCGAGTAAGGCTTCCTGTACTTAACATTGTTAAGACCAGTACCGGCATAATAGCATGATAACCGATGTCCATAATCATGTCCCATGTAGATCCTGTTTGACCAGCTGTAGTCATTCCTCCGACAGGCATCAACCTGAGATCAATTGCAAGGAACTTGATTAGAACCAATCCTATAAAAAAGGATGGAAGAGACATACATAAAAATACAGCCATGGTGACTATTTTATCGAAAAACGAGTATTGAAATTTAGCTGAAAATACACCGGTAAAGATTGCTATGATCCATGAGAGAATCAAGCTCAGAAAAGCGATGATAAATGAATTCCACACATAATCCCCGATAACGTCCGTGACCGGACGTTTGTGTTGTAACGAATCGCCCATGTTACCGGTAAGCATGTTACCCACCCAAATAAAGTACCTCTCTACAGGGCCCTTATCTAGTCCGTAAATTTCTCTTAACTGCGCTGCCTTTTCTGCTGTCATACTCGGGTTTTGCTGAGCCGTAATATAATCACCTGGAACCAATGTTGTGATCGCGAAGACAATGATTGTAATTCCGAGCATTGTCGGAATCATTTGCAGCAGCCGCCGGATAATGTACTGCTTCATAATATTCCTCCTGGGTCAGAAGTGGATAAGCTCAGCTCTGGCGAGAGCTGAGCTTATCGATTTCATGTTGATATTCTTATTGTTCCAGTTCTGCTTTGTACAGATCTACTACAAACTTTTTATAAGGAGTAATATCCAAGCCGTTCACACGACCGTTGATTGCCCAGCCATCTCTTCTTTGATACATCAGAATGTCTGCAATATCCTTATTCAACTCTTGATAGGCTTTTGCATAAATTTCTTTACGTTTCTCAAGGTCAAGTTCTCTTTTACCTTGTTTCATTAGATCATCATAAGTTGTATTGGAGTATTTAATACGATTTTGTGCTCCATTTGACAAATAAACTGTCGAGTCGGGATCAGGCGTCAACCCCCATGCCATAAAGTACATATCGAAATCGCCTTTGTCTGTTTTATCCAAGATTGCGTTAAAATCTAGTGTTTCTGCTACAATATCAATTCCCAGTTCTTTATAGTTTGCTGTCATAATTGGCAGGATAGCATCTACAACAGGGTTCTCGGATGTACCGGAAAAGTCAATTTTAAATTTCTCTCCGTTTTTCTCACGAATACCGTCGCTTCCTACAGTCCATCCAGCTTCATCCAGCAGAGATTTTGCTTTTTCGATATCGAATTCATATTTCTCGATACCTTCATCTGTATAAGCCCAGGATTGCTTCGATTGAGGAACGTTGATAACATCTGCGAATTTACCATAAACGGCTTCTACAATCTCGGCACGATTCAAACCGTATACAAGGGCTTGTCTTACTTTAGGATCTTTAAATTTTTCTTTTTCATGGTTCATACCAATGTAGCCATATCCATTAGTAGGGAAGATATTGATGTCCAGGAACCCGAGTGCTTGCAAAGCTTCTACGTTATCTTCATCTACTGTGACCATATCCATATCGATTTCACCAGTTTCGAGCATAGCCAGTTTAGTCTCGTCTGTAGTGGACTTGAAGATGACATTTTTGATTTTTGGGGCACCAGCAAAATAATTCTCATTGGCCACCATTGTTACTTCTTGACCTGGTTTGAAAGAAGTCAAAATATATTGACCCGTACCCAGTGGTTTATCATTCAGAGCTTTAACCGTCTCTACGTTACCTTGTTTATAGTCCTTACCATAGTAATGTTCTGGGAGGAAAGCTATGCCACCCAAAAAATCTTTGGTCAAGGCAGTCACTTCAGTGACTTCAACTTCCACTGTATTATCATCAATGATTTTTACACCAGAAATTTCATTTGATTTTCCATCGTAATACTCTTGTCCACCTTTAATTGAATAGGACAATGGATCAGAAGAGCCGTCATAGCTCTTGTCATGGAGAACTTTCAATGCGAAGTAGAAATCTTTAACCGTCGCAGGTGTACCATCTGTGTAAGTTACGCCTGGCTTCAGCTTAAAGGTGTACTTTAGACCGTCATCACTGACATCGATGCTTTCAGCAAGGTACGGCGAATATGTCCCGTCACCATTAATGGTCTCAAAACTGTCAAACACCAGCAGGTTGATCATATCATCGTAAGCTGAGTCCTGAAATAAAGGGTTAAAGACCCCTTTAGGTGAGGTGGTACCTACAACTAATGTGTCTTTACGGTTTGTAGCGGTTGATGGATTCAGCGACATGTCAGTTGCTTCAAATAGACCATCGTTTTGAGTCGAATCTTCCGGAGTCGGATTCTCAGTCTGCGTTTCTGTTTTCGGTGTGTCTCCTGGAGTTGGTTCAGCGCTCTCTCCACTAGAACATGCTGCCAGTACAGTTACCAACATTAGCATGATGACCAGCATTAAAGAAAATCTCTTCTTCATGAAAATCCCCCTCGAAAGTTTTCTGATTTCTCACTTCTAATAAATTATCTGGATATAAATATCCATGAATAATTACGCATATTGGCTCATGCTGTGAAATCTTGATGTAAACTATCTAGGAATGATGGATTTAGACCGATGGTCAATTAATACTGACAATTCCTAGCGGGATTATAACGCAAAATAATTAATGTAATCATACGTGTAAATTTAGGTGACGTCAATGCTTAATTTGAGATTTATGGTATAAATGTTTTTTATAGCACAGTTTTGGGTATTGTTATACGTTAAAGGGAATAAATCAAGGGATTTTAGAGCCAATTGGATGCTTTTGATGGTAGAGTTTGAATCTTAAAAATACCGATTATCTAAATACATGACATTATCATTACACATGTTGTGTAGTTATATGTTAGAAATGTAGATATAACAAACTATTATGTTAGGTATGAGGGAATTGTGGAGGTCTTATTTCGTTTGGAAGTGAAATTGATTTCTATCCAAATTCTGTACTTTTAGAGGTGTAAATTAGATACTACTAAAGGATTGGAGTTAAATTTCTAGTTATTATAGTATAGTTTCATTTAATCGCTCATGTAAAGAACAAATTGTCATCTTTTATCATTTATTTTACAAAAGCAAGCAAAAAGCCCTGCAAAATGCAAGGCTTTTCTAATATTTATACATATACATGTATATATAATATCCTATTTACTGTGTGTCCGGTGGTCTTTTCCCACGCTTCAAATCGTTGATACTTAAACCAAAGTCCATCTGCAAGTGAGGATAATCCGGGAAGTTAGCCCAATCTCCGCCCCACGTAAACCCTAGTTCTTTGGCAAGCTCCACAACTTCCAGCCAATCGGCCTTTCCATTGCCATTATCATCACGTTCCATATCCCACACTACATCTCCTTCAGGAGTCCGCAGTGCAAAATCAATAGCCAAACCATAGTTGTGATAGGACTCTCCCCCTTTGGCGTTGGTAACGATATTTCCGGCAATGGAACGTCCTTGATTATAGAGGGCATCTTGTTCCTCCATGCTGCGAAAATCATGTGTAATCACGACTTCAATTCCTCGTCTAGCCGCCTTTCGAACCAACAACTTCTCACTTTCCGCAACTAACGGGTGCAACCCTGTGATCGGCACTGTTTCTTGTTCGTTGGTTTGTGGCCATAGATCATAGGTATCTCCTTTTTGCTGTAACCATACATATATAATGGAAAGCAACAACGTAGCTGCGATCCAAAATCGCAGACTACTCTTGCGTCTCTGTTTTACTTTACGTTTGGATGTATTCATGCTCTCTCCTGATGGTGGAATCTGTATTCGTTCATACTCACGCTATCTGATATCAGCAATAATAGACTCTATTATAAATCATTTACGCCCGAATTGCTTCTCTATCGCCGCAGCTCCTTACGATATCCAATTACTAGGAGAGAACTACCTGAATGTATTCTAGGATGCAAAAAAGCAGCCGGCTATAAGCCGACTGCTTTGTATCCATGCTGAGTAAGACTACTCAGTTGTGTATGGCAGCAATGCGATTTGACGGGAGCGTTTGATGGCAATCGTCAGCATGCGTTGATATTTAGCGCTAGTACCTGTTACACGGCGTGGCAAAATTTTTCCGCGCTCGCTGATAAATTTACGAAGCAAGTCCGTATCTTTATAATCGATGTGAGTAATTTTGTTAGCTGTGAAGAAGCACACTTTACGACGTTTGTTACGGCCGCCACGGCGAGCCGGTCTTTTATCGTTGTCTCCGCCTTCTCTTTGCTTGAAGCTCATGCTTTTCAGTCCTTTCCTATCGTTTAGCCAATCACTCTAAGAGTGTCGGCTCACGTTAAAATGGCAAATCATCATCCGATATATCAATCGGTTTTCCGTCATCGGAAAAAGGATCCTGATTGTTGCTACGCGAATTGTTGTTATTGTTCGCGCGCCCGCCGCCTCCGTAAGAAGGCTCTTCACGCATTGGTTGCCCACCGCCGCCACCGTTATTATCACGGTTAGCTGACTCCAAGAAACGGACGTTATCGGCAATGACTTCGGTCACGTATACACGTTTTCCTTCGTTATTCTCGTAATTCCGTACTTGAATGCGTCCTTCGACTGCAGCTAGGCGTCCTTTGCGCAAATAGTTTGCACAAGTCTCAGCAAGCTGTCTCCAGGTTACGACCGGAATGAAATCCGCTTCCCGTTCTCCCCCTTGGCTTGTAAACGGTCTGTCCACTGCCAAAGTAAATTGCGTTACAGCTACTCCAGCTGGAGTATAACGCAACTCAGGATCCCGGGTTAACCGGCCGATCAGAATGACACGGTTCAACAATGTAATCCCCTCCTTCAGAGCGTATTGGTGCGTTGATCACGAGTTATCGTCTTAAGCAGACTTAACGTCGTTTGTAATGAGATAACGAATTACTTCGTCAGAAATCTTCATGAGACGCTCAAGTTCAGTAACTACTGCTGGTTCAGCAGTGAAGTGTACCAATACATAAACACCATCACGGAATTTCTTGATCTCATACGCAAGACGGCGTTTACCCATAACGTCGTGAGCTGTAACTTCACCACCGCCGTTGGAGATGATGCCTTGGAATTTATCGACTGTAGCTTGAACAACTTCTTGCTCAACGTCAGGACGAATAATGTACATCACTTCATATTTGCGCATAATTTTCACCTCCTTATGGACTCTGGCCCTCAATCTAGGTTGAGAGCAAGGAACGAGCACAAACTCGAACTATATTAATATAACAAAAATGGCGTCTCAATGCAAGCAAACGTTCCCTCTTCTTATTACACATGATCATAACTCCAATGGAGCACACTACAGAAGCAACATTCAAATCCATTATGCCAAGGAGGTTTTATCATGGGTGAAAAAACCGAGTTTGAACCAGGAGACAAAGCTCCAAACGATGGCGAATACACCGAGGTTGGTGAGAAGAGCTTTCATACGGAGATTAACAATCCGAAACGGGTAACTCTCCAAAAGGGTGAAGCTTTCCCTGAAACAAGCAATCAGAATCGCAAGTGGAAAAAGCTTACCAAAGCCCGCGTCCACTAAAGCGTAAAGTTTTTTTTCAGACTGCTGTATATAAAACGTACTAATGCACATAATACAATCAGGCGATGCACGAGAGAGGTGTGGTTCCGTTGGACAACGAAGCCGAACATTCACTGTTGGAGATTCATCACGTAATTTAAGAAGCAAGATGGTTGTGTGTAAGGCTTTGTCTGAAGCACGAGTATTGCTACCTGCAGTACACCAAGTTTCTGATCGTTACGACCGATTGTTTCCTAACAAACCGAATGCATCGCCGGATGAAGAGCCCTTAGGGGCTCTTTGTTTTTTTAATTACAAATGATTATTAGACAACAAAATTAAAAATAAAAGACCTTCCATCTGGAAGGCCTTTTTGCATGTATAGAGCTCAACACACGTTGAGTAAGTTGTTCAATTACAATTTCAGGCAAGATCTATTAGTGGCGGAAAGGGTGGGATTCGAACCCACGCACGCTGTGACACGCCTAACTGATTTCGAGTCAGCCCCCTTGGGCCTCTTGGGTACCTTTCCGCAGCAATAATGATTATAGCATGATCATTTACAGAACGCAATACCTCAGCTATGCTTACATGTAAACGTTATTATGGAGTGCGAAAAGAGGAAACATTAGCCGCATTATTCCATTAGGATTCAGTCGAATCCTCTGCCGAACGAAGCACTTTTTTCATGTTTTTCTCGAATTTCGCTCTGGGAATTAATACGCTGTGTTTACACCCTACACACTTGATGCGAATATCCATACCCATCCGGATAATCTCCATTTCATTGCTACCACATGGATGCTGCTTCTTCATCTGCACAATGTCCCCAAGCTGGAAAATTTTACGCTCCACCTATGCCATCCCCCTCATCCTTCTCCTGAGCTGCTGCTTGCTCTAATGCTGCCCGATTGCTCATCTCATGATACTCCAGTGTTTTCTTCACATCACTCTGAATTTGACGCTCTACAGATGCTCTGGAGTTCGGCAAGCACTCAGCAACAATGCGAACCACATATTCCGAGGTAGACATCGACTGGATACCAAGCACGTCAGGTACTTTAACGATGTTCAGATCACGATCCTCAATTCCAGTCAATGCTCTTTTCACCAAATGCACTGACTCGTCCAGGGTCTGCTCACCCTTCATCGGAATATCCACAACTGCAAGGGAATTCGACATTGAGAAATTGGTTACACTTGCAATCGTACCATTTGGAATGATGTGCACCTCACCTTGCCAGCTAACCAGTTTGGTCGTTCTCAGGCCAATGACCTCAACCGTTCCTTTATAGGTACCTGTTTGAATAACATCGCCTACCGCGAATTGATCCTCCAATATAATGAAGAACCCGGTAATAACATCCTTAACCAAGCCCTGAGCACCAAAACCGATAGCCAGTCCAAGTACTCCCGCACTCGCTAACAATGGTCCAACTTTGACATTGATCTCAGATAACAGTAACAGAATCATAATGAAATTACATGTTATGGAGGTCGCATTTTTCATCAATTCTCCAACCGTTATAAATCTCCGCGGATTGACGCGAATCTTGCCTTCCTGCTTACGTGCCATCGTGCGATCTATAATACGTGATACAATCTTAATCACAATACGCGTAATAATGAAAATAATAACGATGCGGATCGAACTGAACAGAATATTAAACCACATATCTGCATCAGCGACTTTATCCCATAATCGGTCTGTCCAGCGAACTGCACTATTTATTGTTTCTTTCACATCCGGGCTAGTATCATTCTGAGCAAACTTAAATGGCAACATAGATCAAACCTCCTCTACATGGGTATGTTATCATAGCTGTCAGCGGTTTTGAAATAGAGGCCACGGATCTCCACAAATTCGTTACGAATGATCTGCTTCACTCTCTCCAGATCTTCTTTTGGAAACTGAATACATAGAGCACAGCCCGCTGTGATCTCTTTCGGGGTAGGAAATAAGTCGATCTCAATCTCGGCAAACTCCAGCAGCATTTCTGCCCGCAGCGCCTGCTGGGTGGAATCAAAAGCAATCAGCATCCAATCATCAATCCACTCGTCCATGTCCGGCCCCTTTCACATTACATTCATCCCTTTGAAAAAGCTTGTCCCCACGAAGTATAAAACGTTCTATCCTTCCATATACTGTTACTACTATCTCCAAGGGAAAGGATAGATCCTATGAATCCCATTTCACATTCCTTCTCATCTCAAGACATGGCTAGCCTGAAAATCCCACATACAGATCCAGGCATTCACTCAGCCATTATTCATCGTTTAATGTTTCATCTCTATAAAGCCCATTCTTTGCAAAATGTAGTTGTCGTCTGTATCGGTACAGATCGCTCTACGGGGGACTGTCTTGGTCCACTCGTCGGCTCGTCGCTTGCCAAGTGGGACAGCCCTCTATTCCATCTCTATGGCACATTGGATGAACCCGTACATGCAATGAACCTGCAGGACACCCTACACAAAATACACACCACACATCACAACCCTTATGTGATCGGCATTGATGCCTGTCTCGGACAGTCTTCGAGTGTTGGATGTATCCAGGTCGTGAATGGACCGCTCAAACCAGGAGCGGGTGTAAATAAAGAATTACCGCCGGTCGGCGATATCCATCTTACAGGTATCGTTAACGTCGGCGGCTTTATGGAATACTTTGTTTTGCAGAACACACGTCTCAGTCTCGTCATGCGCATGTCCGAGATTATATCCAGCAGTCTCTACTCCGCCATTCGCGAATGGCATACCCGTTCTACTCTGCTTGCTGTGCCAGAGTAATGGCTTCCTTTTCCTCAGGGGAAAGAGTATACGTGGACTCTCCCCCTTTAAGAGGTTTGGCATATACATAGGAACCATCTCGATTATAGATACCGGTGAGTACCATACCGTCCTGGCTATCGTTAACCATCGCCATGGAGAAACTTAGGTCACTGCCAAGCTCCCCATAAGCGTTGTACCGTTTCACGCCCACTTTCCCCTGAATACGGGTCAGCTTCTGCATGACAGCCTGTAACTGATCCGTTTGCAGTGTATGCTCATCCTCAATGCTGTCCATCTGAATTTTCAGATTGATTAACAGCGACTCCAGATCTTCCACTCCACTGCCAGCCATCATGGCCTCATATTTCCGTTTAAACTTCCGTAGCTTTGCGGCCTGAGCAATACTTATGATAAGCAAAATCACCAAAAGTAATGCCATGCCGCCAATAATCCATATCAGCTGTTCCAGAATCAGCTCATTTAATTCAGCCATGTAGTGCAACTACCCCTCTGTTGGTTTGTTCAGGTTAACGTTTGTAGCTTCAAACGTACTCCAATCATCGATCCATTTCAGCCAATTAAAATCATCCAAACACTCTAATGTAACCCTCAAGCATACCCTTATTATTCACCAGGTAACCCATACGGTTAATCACTCGTTTTGGCCTCTTGCCTCTTTTGCTTTTTGCTTCTTCAAGCCATTGAAATTCATGTTTTATTCGAGCTGATTTATACCGATTTCGATGCTGTTAACTCGATAACCGCTTCGATCAACGCATCGACATCTTCTCTTGATGTACTATACCCCACACTCGCTCTGACAGCCCCACTTGCCGTGGTTCCAGCCGACTCATGTGCAAGAGGTGTGCAATGAAAACCTGAACGCACAGCAATGCCATAATTTCGATCTAATTGAAATGCGAGTTGAGCCGAATCATATCCTTCAACAGTAAAGGATAACAATCCGGTACGAGCCTGTCCAATTTCAGGACCAAGCATTCGAATCCCATGTACTGATGATAACCCATCCATCATATGCTGAGTCAAATCCCACTCCTGTTTATATATGAATTCAGGCGTCAGTTCAAGCACATGCTGCACTCCCGCTGCCAAACCTGCTATACCCACGGTATTCGGCGTACCCGCCTCATAACGATCAGGACGAACAAGAGGCTGCTCAATCGCCTCGGATTGGCTTCCTGTCCCTCCGTGAAGCAGTGGTTGCACATCCAGCTCAGGAGCGATGTACAGCCCACCCGTTCCCTGCGGTCCCAACAGTCCTTTATGCCCTGGAAAGGCAAGCATATCGATCCCAAGCTGCTTCACATCCACAGGAATAATTCCAGCACTTTGAGCAGCGTCAACAAGCAACGTCACCTGATGTTTTTGACACATCAGCGCAATTTCACCAATGGGCAGAATACTCCCCAGCAGGTTCGAACTATGCGTGCAGACAACCAATCTTGTATTGGAACGAAACAACCGTGCGAATTGGACCAGATCGATCTGCCCGGCAGCATTAACAGGTACATAATCAACCTCTACATTACGAGATCTGCGCATGTACTCCAGAGGCCGTCTTACTGAATTATGTTCAGCCATCGTAGCAATGACGTGGTCGCCTTCTCTTAACCACCCTTGAATAGCTAGATTCAAAGCTTCTGTGGTATTAGAACCCAAAGCAATATCATTGGCATTACGAACACCCAAAAGAGTGGATATCGCTTTTCTGGCACCAAATAAAACTCGGCTCGCCTGTACAGCCATTCGATGACTGCCTCTGCCCGGGTTCGCCCCTGCCACATCCAGAGCCTTCATCATGGCTTCCCCGACAGCAGGTGGCTTAGGCCAAGATGTCGCTGCATGATCCAGATAGATAACTCCCTCCACCTCATGACCACCTCTGTCCCTAATTGATCGTTCTGTCTGAGTGAATTCCCTATAAACATCCCTATAAACAAACAATGACATATCGTTTCTCCATGGTACAGAGGCGATATGTCATCACATGAAAAAGCCCCGCATGTTGTTCATCGATCTTGGAATCATGACTATTATTGTAACAGTTCCAACAGTCGCTCCAGATCTTGTTTGCTGTAGTAGTTGAGCTCAATTTTGCCTTTATCTTTGTTATGCTTAATTTTCACCGTTGTTTTGAACCGTTCACGTAAAGATTCTTCCAATGTGTCAATAAATGGATCTTTTTTCTTTAACTTGGATTTGGCTTTCGCTTCACCCGTTTTGGAACGATCCAATTGTTGAACAGCCTCTTCCAGTTCACGTACACTCCATTGCTGATCAATGGTTTGTTTTGCCAGCTGCTTCACAAGGCTCTCATCTTTAACACCGACGATAGCACGTGCATGTCCCATTGACAATGTTCCACGTGAAACATGATCCTTCACTTCTTCCGGCAATGATAACAAACGGAGGAAGTTAGCGATGTGAGAACGTGACTTACCTACCTTTACGGAGAGTTCTTCTTGGGTTAATCCGAATTGGTCCATCAGTCCCTGATAAGCAACTGCAACCTCCATCGCATTCAGATTCTCCCGCTGCAGGTTCTCGATTAAAGCAATCTCCATAACCTGCTGATCACTGAAATTACGAACGACGGCAGGCACAGTGGCATTACCGCAATATTGGGACGCTCTGAAACGCCGTTCACCAGCAATGATCTCATAACCTCTCAAAACAGGACGTACAATAATAGGTTGTATAACACCATGTTGACGGATGGATTCAGCGAGTTCATGTATTGCATCCTCATCAAATACTTTACGAGGTTGGTAAGGGTTAGCCCGCAGTTGACTTATCGGGATTTCTACGACTTTATCATCGTCATTAATTGAAAGCGAAGGAATGAGGGCATCAAGACCTTTTCCAAGCCGCTTACTCATAAGAAATCACTTCCTTTGCGAGCTCTAAATAAACTTCAGCCCCTCGGGATCGAGGATCATACGTAATGATAGACTGACCATGAGAAGGTGCCTCACTAAGCCGCACATTGCGCGGAATAATGGTCTGATACACCTTTTGTTGAAAATACTTCTTCACTTCTTCAATGACTTGAATGCCCAGATTCGTACGAGCGTCAAACATCGTTAGCAATACCCCTTCAATCTGCAGGGATGTATTCAGATGCTTCTGCACCAAACGAACCGTGTTGAGCAATTGGCTCAACCCTTCGAGCGCATAATACTCACACTGTATCGGAATGATCACCGAATCGGAAGCTGTCAACGAGTTGATCGTTAACATGCCTAGGGAAGGTGGACAATCGATCAGTATGTAATCATAGTTTTTTTTCACCATGGCGAGTGATTTTTTCAGGCGAACTTCCCGTGATATCGTGGATACCAGTTCAATCTCGGCTCCGGCAAGCTGAATCGTTGCAGGTATGATATGAAGGCCTTCAATCTGAGTTTCCACAATCGCTTCCTGAGGGGGAACTTCATTAATGATGACATCATATATACAATTGGCCACATCTGCTTTGTTGATTCCGACTCCGCTGGTTGTATTCCCCTGGGGGTCAATATCGACTAGCAGCACCCTTTTCCCGAGCGAAGCCAGTCCTGCACCCAAGTTAACAGATGTCGTCGTTTTCCCCACACCGCCCTTTTGATTTGCTACGGCCATAATCTTAGACAATTACTTCACCTCAAATAAAATAGGAGTCTTTTCTTGTAGGTTGTGAGCTACAGTTAACAAAAAGCAGGTGGCTATCATCCACACAAACATCAACTACCGTTTCTTCATGGTGCTATTCTACGCTGTTCATGCCACTCTCAACTTTATAGACAGAAAAAGCGGCCCATTGCCGCCTTAAGCTTCAATCATTTGCGTTTCGGGATATGGATAACGATCTCGTAATGGTCCTCATGGTCCGCTTCCTTGGTTTTGATGTCTAGACCGGAGCCCGATACCATATCAATAGATTGACGAATCGTATTAAGTGCAAGTCTAACGTCCTTCGTGAAGGAGATACGTCTGGATTTTTTGATCTTCGAGGCTTCCTTGTAAAAGGCAACCCGCGCTTCCGTTTGTTTTACATTCAACTCTTTATCAATAATCTCGCCGAGCAATTTCATTTGCAACTCTTCCGTATCCAACGAAAGCAAAGCTCTGGCATGACGCTCCGAGATCTTACGTTCCATCAAAGCTGTCTTAATGCCCTCCGGAAGCTGTAACAACCGGATTTTGTTGGCGATCGTCGACTGGCTTTTGCCTAATCGCTGCGCAAGACTTTCCTGTGTAAGTTGGTGCAGGTCAATCAATTTCTGATAAGCGACAGCCTCTTCAATGGAAGTGAGTCCTTCACGCTGCAGGTTTTCGATCAATGCGATGGACGCTGCCTGAGAGTCGTTGAATTCACGTACAATGGCCGGAATATGATCCAAACCAAGTTTTCGAACTGCACGCCAGCGACGTTCCCCGGCGATAATTTCATATGATCCATTTCGTACGCGGACGACAATCGGCTGTATTACGCCATGTGTCTTGATCGTCTGCAACAACTCATCAATTTTATCATCATCAAAAATAGTACGGGGCTGATATGGGCTGCTCACAATTTCATTGACCGGAATTTGTTTAATCTCATCTCCGTTATTGCGCTCCGCCAAACCAAACAACTTCGAAAATTGTTCTTTCATTCCGTATATTACCACCTAGTTTCGTAATAGCTCCCGCAAGGTGCAGGTGCTTCTTATTCAATATGCGACCCGTCCAAATGCTGTCGTTCTTCGAATAAGTTTTGCCTTCCATGACGCTTTCTGTAGCCTATACAATCATGCTCAAAAAATCTATCTATACATATAATCTATGATCGCTGTAATCCAGGACCGGATACTTCTATTCTATCATCTTTTGTTCCATAATCCTATGTTTACCTATTCTTTAAACTCTCCTAATTTTCCTGCTTTTTCTTCATGAACATTAGCCATATGACTGCTTGGACACAATAAGATATAGAGAATCTTTGTAGACATGACCTGCTCATAGTAGCTGCGTTATGTATTCGTTGGATACCCTGTAAAATGGTTTTTCACATAACAAACTCAGTAGCAGAAAAACCCCTTCCTTCGTGTCTTCCTATTCTATAGCTATTAGTATTACCGATGCTCTTCCTCTATCCATAAGTCAATGACCTTCATTCAAGAATAGCTGTAACAAGAAAAATAGTTTTTCATCAAGAAAACTTCTACGCCAAAATAAATATTATCGATTCCGTTTTTCTCTGCTCTATGTGATCGGAATAATGTAGATGCTATCTAAGCCTAGATAAAAAAATCAAAAAAAAAGAGGATGTTTCACGTGAAACATCCTCTTTCCTCTTATTGAAAGTTCTTCATTAAATAAACGAAGAATGATCATCTTACAGTTTTAATACATACACACGTTGAGCGCCAAGAACTATACCAAAGGTGTTTTTAATGGTGTTCCTGGTTTACGTGGATATTTAAATGGTGTCTTATCAAACTTCTGAATCAGAATGATATGACGTGTCGATTCTTCAACAGGTAGCTGGAACGGATGAACTGCTTTTACCCGTCCTTTCAGCTGGTTAAAGCTGAATTCAGCTTCCTTCATTTCTTCGCGCGGGTCTCCGCCCTTCATTGCAGCGAATAATCCGCTTTTGCGAACAAATGGCAAACAGAATTCGTTAAGCACCGCTAGCTTAGCAACGGCACGCGCAGTAACGAGGTCGTAGCTGTCACGATATCCTTCTTTGCGTCCAAGTTCCTCCGCACGTCCATGAATCAATTCCACATCGGTCAAGCCAAGTGTATCCACAACATGCTGCAGAAAGCCGATACGTTTATTTAGCGAGTCAATGATGGTCAGCTTGATATGCGGAAAACAAATTTTAAGCGGTAGTCCTGGGAAACCAGCCCCTGAACCAATGTCTGCAAGTTTGTTTACCTTCGACATATCTGTATAGAATGCCAGCGATACCGAATCATAGAAATGCTTTGTATATACTTGTTCACGTTCGGTAATCCCGGTTAGATTCATCTTCTCATTCCAAGCTACCAGCTCCTGAAAATACAACTCGAATTGCTCCAACTGGCGTTCATCCAGCTCTAGTCCATGTTTCTTCAGGCGCCGTTGTAGCTGCTGTTGAATATCGTCCATTATTGTCCCCTTGCTGCGGTTACACGGTTATAATGCTCCAGGTAAACCAGCAGAATGGAGATATCCGCAGGTGTAACCCCGGCAATACGGGACGCCTGTCCTATCGAGATTGGACGAATCGTAGCGAGCTTCTGCTTTGCTTCCATAGCAAGGCCATGAATTTCGTCATATATAATCGTATCCGGAATTTTCTTTTTCTCCATTTTTTGCAAACGTTCCACGTGGATCAATTGTTTCTCAATATAACCCGCATATTTAATTTGAATTTCCACTTGCTCTTTCATATCTGCAGTCAGTGCCACCTCGGATGGGGAGATCTGCTCAATAAAGTCATACCCAATTTCTGGGCGACGCATCAATGTCAGAAGTGTGCTGCCATCCTGAATCGGTGTAGAACCGTTCTCTTCCAGCTTCGAATTTACTTCGACAGGGCGAACCTTTGCTGCCTTCAGACGAGCAACTTCCTGCTCTACTTTTGCCTTTTTATCAAGGAATTTGGCGTAACGCTCTTCAGAAATCAATCCAATATCATGACCAATTTCCGTCAAACGCATATCGGCATTATCATGACGAAGCAACAAACGGTATTCTGCACGGGAAGTCAGCAGACGATAAGGTTCATTCGTACCTTTGGTTACGAGATCATCAATCAGTACACCAATGTACCCTTGGGAGCGATCAAGTACGACAGGCTCTTTACCCTGTACTTTACGTGCAGCATTGATGCCTGCCATTACGCCTTGTCCTGCCGCTTCTTCATACCCGGAGGTACCATTAATCTGCCCTGCTGTGAACAGACCTGGCAGACGTTTCGTTTCCAATGAAGGCCACAACTGTGTAGGCACCATCGCATCATATTCAATAGCGTAGCCGTTACGCATCATTTCTACTTTTTCCATACCCGGAATTGAACGAAGGACCGCCAATTGAACATCCTCTGGCAGACTGGTGGACAGACCTTGTACATAGTATTCGGATGTATTTTTGCCTTCTGGCTCCAGGAAAATCTGATGCTTCGGCTTGTCGCTGAAACGCACAATTTTGTCCTCGATCGATGGGCAATAACGCGGTCCGGTACCTTCAATAACACCTGAGAACATTGGAGCACGGTGAAGATTATCATTAATAATCTGGTGTGTCTCCACAGACGTATACGTCAACCAGCAGGGCAGCTGCTCATTATCGGAAGATTCCGTTTCATAAGAAAAGAACTTCGGCTCGTCATCACCTGGCTGAATTTCCGTTTTGCTAAAATCAATCGTATCCTTATGCACACGCGGTGGTGTACCTGTTTTAAAACGAACCAAGTCGAAACCAAGCTCACGCAGATGTTCGGATAACTTAAGTGAAGGCTGCTGATTATTTGGACCACTCTCGTACATCAACTCACCCATAATTACTTTACCGCGCAGATACGTACCTGTTGTCAAAACAACAGCTTTGGCCCGATACTCTGTACCCGTCTGAGTAACCACACCTACACAATGTCCATCTTCAACGATCAGGCGATCAACCATGCCCTGACGCATCGTCAGGTTGCGTTCATTCTCCATCGTTTCTTTCATCGTATGCTGGTAAGAGAATTTATCCGCCTGAGCACGAAGTGCATGCACGGCAGGTCCTTTACCCGTGTTGAGCATTCGCATCTGAATAAAGGTCTTATCGATGTTCCGTCCCATCTCTCCACCAAGTGCATCAATCTCACGTACCACATGTCCTTTTGCCGGTCCCCCAATAGATGGGTTACAAGGCATGAAGGCCACCATATCCAGATTGATGGTAATCATCAATGTTTTCGAACCCATACGAGCTGCAGCCAGTGCCGATTCCACACCAGCATGTCCTGCCCCAACGACGATTACATCATAACTACCGCCATCAAAAGCCATTCCAGTTTACCTCCTTTTTGCCGCCGCACGCCTGAATTCATGCAAACGATCAATTTTTTGTAAAAATGATGAAACACTCTCCGCGCTACACGGAAAGCATTTCGATCTATATTAAGCCATCAAGTCTATAAGTACTTCAGACATATTCGCGGATTCTTTGACCACCCACAGATGGACTTTATTATCATACTACTTTTCAGAGCCGGTATGTTTGTCAGGTGTTATTTTCCGAGGCAGAATTGAGAGAAAATTTGATCAATCAATGCATCATGTGCTGTATCGCCCACAATCTCACCCAGCTGCTCCCATGCCAGACGAACATCAATCTGGATCATATCAATAGGAATCAGCTGCTCTGCCGCTTCATAAGCATCAATAAGTGACTGCTTCGCTTTTTTGAGCAAAGCAATATGACGCACATTGCTGACATACGTCAGGTCGGCCGACTCCAGCTTGCCACTGAAGAACAACGTCGAGATGGCATCTTCTAATCGGTCCACGCCAAAATCATCTTTCACCGACATCGGAACAAGCCGTTCCTCAGGGATGTAACGAAGCAGCACTTCGCGGTCCGCCTGCGGCGCTAAGTCCATTTTATTCATAATAATTATGGATTGTCTACCGCGGATTTGTTCCAATAATTCAATCTCGTCCTCATGCAGTGGCTCGGCAGCATTGATAACCATCAATAATAGATCAGCCTCATTGACAGCAGAGCGCGAACGCTCCACCCCGATTCTTTCCACGACATCCATCGTTTCCCGGATACCTGCCGTATCGAGCAATTTGAGCGGTATATTGTTAATCGTAACAAATTCCTCAATGACGTCACGCGTTGTACCTGGAATGTCCGTTACAATTGCGCGGTTGTCCTGGGCCAACGTATTGAGCAAGGAAGACTTCCCTACGTTTGGCCGGCCTACGATAGCGGTTGTGATGCCTTCACGAAGTATCTTGCCTTGTTCTGCGGTTACCAGCAATTTATCAATTTCAGTCATCACCTGACTAGATTTTTCTTTAATAAATTCAGAGGTTAGTGACTCTACATCATGCTCAGGATAATCGATATTGACTTCGATGTGAGCAAGCGTCTCCACCAGTGTGTATCTTAGCTCGCGCAGCTTGGACGATAATTTGCCCTCCACTTGCTTGAGTGCAACGGAGAAAGCCCGATCGGATTTGGAACGAATGAGATCCATGACCCCTTCCGCCTGGGATAGATCAATCCGCCCATTGAGAAAGGCACGCTTTGTGAACTCGCCGGGTTCAGCGAGGCGAATATCCAGCTGCAACAGCAGATCCATTACACGTTTAACAGACACCACTCCGCCATGGGCGCTAATCTCCACGACATCCTCTGTTGTGAAGGATCGTGGCGCCCGCATCACCGTAACCAATACTTCCTCAATCTTCTCACCAGTCCCCGGATCTACAATATGACCGTAATGAACCGTGTGGGATGCTGCCTGTGTTAGTGGGGTTTTGCTGCGAAAAATCTTCTCCGTCTCCGACACCGCATCCGGGCCGCTCACCCGGATTACAGCGATACCCGCTTCTCCGACTGCTGTTGATATCGCTGTAATCGTATCACTAATCATCGTTATCTCTCCTTGCTCTATTTTAAAATTGCGCCCCTCGGGACGCTATATTAATTTCTATATATAGTTCAGTTGTTTAGTTACACAATGGCTTATTGAAGTCGCTCTATAGTTTTGGAAAAGTACTTCTGTACGAAAAAAGCAATGGCTTCTGCACCGGGCAGGAAGCCATTGCGTCTTCAATTTCGTGTTATTTCGTCGTAATGACCACGCGCCGATTAGGCTCCTCGCCCTTGCTGTATGTCTTAATCTGCGAGTGATTTTGCAATTTCGCATGAATGACTTTGCGTTCGAGTGGCGGCATTGGCTCCAGCACAACTTCTTTGCCGGTGCGAATAGCCTGTCCAGCCAAACGTTCAGCCAGATCCTCCAGCGTCTTGCGTCGACGTTGACGGAAATTCTCTGCATCGAGTACGATGCGAACGAAACTTTCCGAATAACGATTTGCTACAATGTTCGTTAAATATTGAAGGGCATCCAGCGTCTGTCCACGTCTGCCAATAATCATGCCCAGGTCTTCACCGGCAATATTGAAGATATGTCCATCCCGCTGTTTTTTGATATGCACCTCAACATCCAGTCCCATACCTGCTGCCACTTCTTTTAAGAAAGCAGCCGCTTCCTCATAGGGATTTTTAGCAGCCACACCCTCAAGGGTTGCTTCAACCTGAGGTATATGTGCGGCCGGCTTGATCGGCTGTGAAACAGGTTCAGGCACAGGCAGAAGTTTCACTTCCACTTTAGCGGCCTTAACCCCGATCAAACCCAGGAATCCTTTTGACGGCTGCTCTAACACTTGTATCTCGACCTTGTCCCGGCTCACGCCAAGCTCAGCCAATCCTTGGTTTACAGCATCTTCAACGGTTTTTCCTGACGCAATGACTTTGGTCATTTCGATTTTTTGGCCCCTTTCGAACCTTTTCCAGAGACAGTTGCCTTGCCACCGTTTTTGCGTTTAGCTCCATTTCCATTTTTGGAAGAGCTGGTCTGCTTCACGTTGACCTCAGCCACGACTTTATCATTATTCCGGTAAAGGAAATAGTTTTGCACGATCGTGTAGATGTTACTGTAGAACCAGTACAGTGGCAATGCAGCCGGGAACTGATACGACATAACGAAGATCAATATCGGGTACACCCACAGCATGAATTGCATCGGTCCAACCTGCTGTGCAGGGTTCATGCGCATCATCATCCATGTTTGAACGAATGTAGTGATGGCAGCAAGCACTGGCAAAATAAACAGGTGATCCGGCGCTCCGAGTTGAAGCCACAAGAAATCATGTGTTCTCAGACTCGAGTTTCCGTAAATGGAGTTATAAAGTGCGATGTAAATCGGCATCTGAATCAGAAGTGGTAGACAACCCGCCATCGGATTAACTTTGTTCTCCTGAAACAACTTCATTGTTTCTTGCTGTACTTTCTCAGGTGTATCTTTATACTTGGCTTGAATTTCTTTCAACTGCGGCTGAATAGCTTGCATCGCCTTCGAGCTGCGAACCTGCTTCATTGTCAGCGGCAAGATTAACGTCCGTACAATTAACACCATCACAAGGACGGCCAGTCCATATTCACCGTTAAACCAGTTGGCAAATGTGTCTAGCGCCAGTGAGAACCAATAAATAACATTGGCTTGCCAAAAAGAATCACTATTCTTCAGATCTTCCGTAGTAACCCCGGCTCCTTGTGGAGTACATCCGGCGAGTACAGTGACCATTGCAATGACTGCAATGAGGAGAATCCACTTCCCCTTTGATGTCTTCAATCGCGACACTTCATAACCCCTCTCTTAACCATTCCATTCCACCGTAAATCATACCATAATTAGGAGGACAAATAAACCGAAGCTTACCGCTTGCCCGACTTCAAAAGAGAGCCCTTGCGCAACGCATGCAGCAGGCTTTTTTCCATATCCTTATAGGACATGTCCAATGCACCTTTTCTGACGATAAAGATCAGATCCATCTGCGTGACAATCTCGTTCTCATGATGACGTACAATTTCCTTAATCATGCGTCTCATCCGGTTGCGTACGACAGCGTTTCCGATTTTCTTGCTGCAGGATACACCCACTCGGAATTGTTCTGTATCTTTACGACGACAGCCATACACCACAAACTGATGATTGGCAAACGATTTCCCATACCGGTATACGCGGCTAAAGTCCGCCCGGTTTCGTAAACGCAGTCTTTTATACACGGCGCTTCTCCTTGCTGTTTTCCACCAACATTATTGACGAAGGCCTCATTACTGATTTAGTATAGGCTTTCTTGAATAACGATAAACCGTCTTGGCGGCAACTTCATTATATAAGGAACGTTTTCGAAAAAACGGACATCTCATTCATTGAACATAAAGGTGTACTAATGCTTTTGCGCAGCCAATTCAGACCTGACCTATACCAGCATCCAGTCTGAAAAGACCTATTTTAAGAAAAAAAAGACCACCTCGGTGGTCTTCACATGCATTAAGCACTCAGGACTTTACGGCCTTTAAGGCGACGTGCAGCCAGAACTTTACGTCCGTTGCTCGTGCTCATTCTTTTCCGGAAACCATGAACTTTTTTACGTTTGCTAACGTTCGGTTTGAATGTAGGTCTCAATGTATTGCACCTCCTCACAAGGAAATACTTATGTGATGAATCACTTTCATCTTCACAGAAAACACCTTTATACATTTAACCATGAACACCTGGAAAAGTCAACTGCGAGCCTCCTGCCTCCTTTCTCCTTTTAATGCCTATTCCACCCTGCCTGAACGGCCATGGATGCTTACCCCTGTTAACAACCTTTCTAAAGCACCATTTAGAAGTTCCAGAAGTTATCCCCAAGTCCCGATTCATACACCAAAAATCAGCTTTTACGGTTATCCACACCCCTCGAACCCCTTAATTCTATCTTTTAATACCACTTCAAGTTATTCACATGTGGATAAAGAATATTTAACGTTGATATACGGTTTCATTGCCTCTGCTTTCGGTTAATATTCCTACGTTTCTGAAGAACTTTAGTGGGGCATCTATCCATTAGATGAACCATATGTTTTAGCTTTTGAAATGACATACTTTAAATTTAATGTATCCGCTTTATTCTTATGGTTTACAAGTTTTCGAGAAAGGTGTAGGATAAAAAAAACACATCTTGTATACAAGTATACTTATGGAAAGTGCAGCATAGATCCTAACTCATTTATAGGAAGACAATACTTCCTCTAGCTCTTTGAAAATCTATTGAAACCGTATGACGCTCCTAATTTCAGCACATGCATAAGAGCATACTGCCATTTCTTCTCGTTATAAGGATTAGTTTAAAACGATCAATCGGCAAAATAGTTGTGCTATGATCAGTATTGAACTGATTACTTATAATAGGAGCGTAGCCATTATGCTGTTTCCTTCATCCTGGCTTCAGGGAGCTTCCCGTGGGGAAGCCATCGCCTGCGAATTAAGACTGCGGATCATTAGTGGAACCCTTCGTCCTGGCGAAGTTTTGTCAGAAAATCGGATTGCCGCTGATTTTGACAGCAGTCGATCACCTGTACGTGAAGCGTTAAGAACTTTGTCGAATGAAGGCCTCATTCGGCTGGAGCGTATGGGTGTCGTTGTCATTGGATTGAAAATTAAAGATGTCGAGGAATTGTACGATGTGCGTTTCCTGATTGAAAGTTTTGTGCAGCAGCGGCTTGCGGGGGATGTCCCAGAACAATTGATTACCCAGTTAAGCAATGTGATCGACAAAATGGACTTGGCTGGACGTCACCAAGATGCGGTTGAATTCGCATTTCAGGATCTCACTTTTCACGAGACTATTATCGAAGCCGCCCAGCATTCGCGAATTTTACATCTATGGAAAAGCATTCGTTATGTTGTCATGACGGTCATGCTGCTCACCACCCGCAGGGTCTTTATTCAGGGCGAGCAGAAAGTAAGCGCTGTAATTGGTAAACATCGTTTGCTGATTGAGGCGCTTGAATCAGGTGATAAGACACGCATCCAAGCTGGAGTCCGCACGTATTTTCAGGATTCAGGCAAGACGCTGCACGAAAGCTTTGATTCCTAATGCCATGCTGATGAAAATTATATCCACTTCATGGCATAGCTGTGCAGGGGGTCCGCAATCATATCCGTTGTGAATGATTGCCCCCTAACTTGTCGACAAGTATACAAAGTGCGATTTGTTTCAATTTTTTGGGGCATATTAAAGGGGACTTACGTTTCCCGCGCTGCATGAATTGTAAAGTGACTTCCCTACGCCTGATCATGGATCGGTTGTAAGCGTTATATATCATAAAAAAGGAGCATACCTCATGAGCACTCTTTTTGGGTTATCCCACAATGCAACATTATTAGTCTGGACATTAATTGCGATTGTCTTCCTGATCGTGTTGATCTCCAAATATAAATGGAATCCTTTCATTACCCTTTTAATATCTGCGTTAATGCTTGGTTTACTTACAGGCATGAAACCCGCGGATGTCATTTCCTCCATTACGGGAGGACTTGGTGGCACACTTGGAACGATCGCCATCGTTATTGGTTTGGGCACCATGCTAGGTAAAATGATGGCTGAATCCGGCGGAGCCGAGCGTATTGCTACCACACTGGTGGATCGTTTCGGTGTAAAGCGTGTGCACTGGGCGATGATGATTGTTGGTTTTATCGTCGGTATTCCTGTATTTTTTGAAGTCGGCGTTATTTTGCTGATTCCGATCATTTTCACCGTTGCACGTAAAACCAATATGTCGCTGCTGCAGATCGGTATTCCGATTTTGGCCGGTCTCTCTACTGTACATGGTCTGGTTCCACCTCACCCGGCTCCCATGATTGCGATCGAAGCGTTCAGCGCCGATTTGGGTAAAACGATCTTGTACTCCCTTATCGTAGGTATCCCGACTGCTATTATCGCTGGACCTCTGTTCGGTAAATTTATCGGTAAAAGAATACATACCGAACCACCTGCAGAGCTGGCTGAACAATTCGCAACGAAAAAAAGTAACAACTTGCCAGGTTTCGGCATAACCCTGTTTACCATTTTGCTGCCGGTCATTTTGATGCTCATTGGCTCCATCGCCAATATCGTAGATCCTGACGCTACAAGCGGATTTACCGTTTTCTGTGAATTTATCGGCCATGAAATTATAGCCCTGCTGATCTCCGTTGTGTTCGCCCTCTTTTCACTCGGATTCTCACGCGGGTTCAACAAACATGACATCTCCCGCTTCACCAGTGAATGTCTGGCGCCTACGGCGACCATCATTCTCATCATTGGCGGTGGCGGTGCATTCAAACAGGTGTTGATCAATAGTGGTGTAGGTAATGCCATTGCTGAGGTCGCCACACATGCCAATATTAATGTGATCCTGTTCGCCTGGCTTGTAGCCGCACTCATTCGGGTTGCTACCGGTTCAGCAACTGTGGCCATGACGACAGCAGCTGGTATTGTAGCTCCGGTCCTTGCACTAACGCCTGGTGCCAATATTGAACTTGTCGTACTCGCTACTGGTGCAGGTTCACTTGTACTATCTCATGTGAACGACGCAGGCTTCTGGATGATCAAAGAATTCTTCAATATGAGTGTCTCGCAGACGCTGAAGACGTGGACCGTTATGGAAACACTATTATCTGTTGTTGGACTGATCTTTATTTTGCTGCTGAGTACAGTCGTATAAATTGGAATACCTATATAGAAGAAGAAAATAAATTCACACCATTAGAGTTTTAATTTTACGGGTTTTATAGAAAGAAGGTTTATGCAAAATGAACAACTATATGATTGGGATGGATATCGGTACAACCAGTACCAAATCCGTACTCTTTACGGAACAGGGTGAAGTTATAAGCACGTCGACTCAGGAATATCCTTTATACACCCCAGCTCCGGATGTCGCTGAGCAGGATCCGGAACAAATTGTGCAAGCTGCCCTTCGCTCCGTACGCGGCGTGATGGATCAAAGCGGCGTAGCTGCGGAACAAATTATGTTCGTATCCTGCAGCTCTGCCATGCACAGTGTCATTGCGATGGGACAAGATGGTATGCCCCTCACCCGCTGCATCACTTGGGCTGACAACCGGAGTGCTGCCTGGGCCGCCAAACTGCAAGAGAACGGACAAGGCCATCGTATCTATTTGCGAACAGGCACACCGATCCACCCCATGTCGCCACTGACCAAATTAATGTGGCTGCGCCATGACGAACCTGAACTTTTTCAACGTACCGCCAAATTTATCTCTATTAAAGAATATTTGTTCTTCCGTCTGTTCGGTCAATATGTCGTGGATCACTCCATCGCCTCCTGTACCGGTCTGCTCAATCTGGAACAACTGGATTGGGATGCAGAGGCACTTGAGGTTGCAGGCATTACACCTGACCATCTATCGCAGCTCGTCCCGACCACACATATTATAGAGGGAATGGATCGCACATGGGCTGAAAAAATGGCTCTCTCCCCCTCTACTCCCTTCGTCATCGGTGCAAGTGACGGGGTATTGTCCAATCTGGGCGTAAACGCCATTGAACCTGGCGTTGTTGCAGCTACGATCGGCACCAGCGGCGCGATTCGCACCGTCGTTGACCGTCCGGTTACCGATCCAAAAGGTAGAACGTTCTGTTACGCCCTCACCGAGAATCTTTGGGTTATCGGCGGACCTGTGAATAACGGTGGCATGCTGTTCCGCTGGGTACGGGACGAATTCGCTGCCTCGGAAGTCGAAACAGCCAAACGGCTCGGCATCAATTCCTATGATGTACTCACTAAGATTGCGGAACGCGTCAGCCCCGGTTCGGAAGGACTTCTATTCCATCCGTACCTTTCAGGGGAACGCGCCCCTTTATGGAATCCGGACGCCCGGGGTTCCTTCTTTGGTTTGACCCTTCACCACCAGAAAGAGCATATGATTCGTTCCGTTTTGGAAGGGGTTATTTTCAACCTTTATACGGTACTGCTGGCCATGGAAGAACAGATCGGACAACCTACCTCCATTCAGGCAACGGGTGGTTTCGCTCGTTCCCCACTCTGGCGTCAGATGATGTCCGATATATTCAACCAGGAAGTCATTGTGCCCGAGAGCTTCGAAAGTTCCTGTCTGGGGGCCGTCGTGCTCGGTCTTTATGCTACAGGGCGAATTAAGTCGCTTCATGCCGTTTCATCGATGGTTGGTACAACGCACAAGCATACCCCTATCAAAGAACATGCATCGATCTACCAGGAGCTGCTCCCCATCTTTATTCGCATTTCGCGAAAATTGGAAGAAGAATATGCAGATATCGCGGAATTCCAACGTAAATTTTCCGCTCATAACGAGTAAATCATGCTTTTATAACCACCAAAAAGAGGTTGTTCTCTTAGACCACCATTCCGGTCTTAAAGAACAACCTCTTTTTTGGCATAACCAATTTGCTGCAATGGAATCACATCCATCTCCACTGTTTGCGCGCTATTCAGCCTACCTCTTTTAGGAATAAATGCTACGTTCAGTTCATATAAATCAGTAAACGCTCCTTCCGTTCAACGGCCCTCTCCTTGATCTCCGATGTCTTTCATTTTGTCGTGTCCTCAATTCCTCTCTTCGAAAAAGGAAAACGGGCATGAAGAGTCACTCTCCTGTAAATCCCCAAAACGGTAATTTTCAGTTTACGGTTATCCACAGAGAGGTTATTCACAAACAGAGAATACTTTTACACACAATTCAGCATCATTTGACGAATAACCTGTGTATAAAATAATTTAGGTTTTTGGGTCTTCTTGTCGAAAGTTAAACAATTTATAAACAATATATTGTGTTGTGATTAAAAATTATACACAAGTTATTGAATTTGTGGATAAAATCACGTGATACATTGAAATGCCGGGCTTCTTTTGCTATGATTGTATTACTTTTGGATGTGAATATGTGATCTGACCCATAATATTATCAACAGCCTGTGGATAAAGTTGTGAACAATTTTCCGTTGTTCATTCTTTTTTTGTTTTCGACCTGCGGGGGTTTGGGGATAAATTCAACAATATATCTCGTATTTCGACACTGCATCATGGCTTAAGCCACACTTGGAACATGTAAAAGGAGTGACAGTCTGTGGACAGCCATACTTCTGATTTATGGCAGCAAATTTTATCAATCATACAAAACAAGCTCAGCAAACCCAGCTTTGACACTTGGTTCAAAGCAACCAAAGCGACCAAGCTGAATGATCGTTCGATCGTCATATCCGCACCAACCACGTTTGCCGTCGAATGGCTGGAGAGCCGTTACACCAAACTGGTCGGATCGACGGTATATGAGCTGCTTGGCAAACAGGTCGATGTGAAATTTGTCATCGAGGAGAACAAGCCTGCTGAACCGGACCCTCAACTGCCAGCGCCAACGCCTACAGTTGTTCAGGAAGAAGCGGTACTCAGCATGCTGAATCCGAAATATACATTCGATACATTTGTCATTGGGCCGGGCAACCGTTTTGCCCACGCCGCATCGCTGGCGGTCGCTGAAGCGCCCGCCAAAGCATACAATCCTCTGTTTCTCTATGGAGGGGTAGGTCTCGGCAAAACTCACTTGATGCATGCGATTGGACATTACGTTCTGGAGCATGATCCGGGCAGCAAAGTTGTTTATTTGTCATCTGAGAAATTCACGAACGAATTCATTAACTCGATCCGTGATAACCGCGGGGAGAGCTTCCGTAACAAATACCGTAGTGTCGACATTCTGCTCATTGATGATATTCAGTTTTTGGCTGGAAAAGAATCGACGCAAGAGGAATTTTTCCATACGTTTAATGCGCTGCATGAGGAACGGAAACAGATCATCATCTCCAGCGACAGACCGCCGAAGGAAATTCCGACCCTGGAAGAACGGCTTCGTTCCCGTTTTGAATGGGGGTTAATTACGGATATCCAGCCTCCAGATCTGGAGACACGGATTGCTATTTTGCGTAAAAAAGCTCGTGCGGAAAACCTGGATATTCCGAATGAGGCGATGATGTACATCGCCAACCAGATTGATACCAATATTCGTGAACTGGAAGGGGCACTGATTCGGGTTGTTGCCTATTCTTCGCTGACTAATCAAGATGTAACCACTCATCTAGCAGCTGAAGCACTGAAGGATATTATTCCTTCCAGTCGTCCAAAAATGATCACTATTCACGACATCCAACAAAAGGTCGGCGAGTATTACAGCCTTAAGCTTGAAGATTTCAAAGCACGGAAACGGACCAAGGCCGTTGCGTTCCCAAGACAGATTGCTATGTATCTCTCTCGTGAACTTACAGACTTTTCTCTGCCCAAAATCGGTGAAGCATTTGGAGGGCGAGATCATACCACCGTCATCCATGCGCACGAAAAGATCTCCCAGGCGATTAAAGTCGATCAGGATCTCTATAAAGTTATTAACAACTTAACCGAAAAAATTAAGAATCCAACCTGAATAAGTCCCAAGCCTGTGCACAACGTATACACATGTGGATAGGCTTGGGCTTATGGGTTTATACCCACTTATCCACATATTCAGTGCCCCTATTACTATTATTACTATAAAGATCTAAAAGATATCATCTCCAAATAAGCGATTTCGAAGCTTAGCCTTCGGCCTTTGAAAAACACCTTTCAACACCCAAACACCCAAAAAATCAGCTAGGAGTGAAACCATGAAAATCAGCATAATGAAAAACTATTTAAACGATTCCATACAGCAAGTATCCAAAGCGATCTCGAGCCGTACGACGATTCCAATTCTGAGCGGTATCAAATTCGACGTTAATCATCAAGGTGTGACGTTGACAGCAAGCGACACCGATATTTCAATTCAATCCTTCATCCCGCTTGAAGATGGTGATAAAAGTGTTGTTCAGGTAGAACAACCAGGCAGTGTTGTACTGCCAGCCAAGTTTTTTGTCGAGATCATCAAAAAGCTGCCTTCCCAAGAAGTGCATATGGAGGTAAAAGAAAACTTCAACACCTTTATCTCCGCAGGAGCTACCGAAATTCAACTGGTTGGTCTTGATCCGGAAGAATTCCCAGTATTGCCAAGCATCGAAGAAAACCAAACCGTCTCCATTCCAGGAGATTTGCTCAAAAATATGATCAAACAAACCGTATTCTCCATTTCCACACATGAAACTACGCCGATTCTGACAGGTGTACTCTGGAGTTTGGGTGACAATGAACTGAAATTTGTGGCAACTGACCGTCACCGTCTTGCTACTCGTTCAGCAATGCTGGATAATGCAGAAGGTGTGCGATTCAACAATGTCGTGATCTCGGGTAAAACGCTGAACGAACTCAGCAAAATTGTGCCGGATCAAAATACACTTGTGGATATCGTTGTCGCTGATAATCAAGTCCTGTTCAAAATCGACCGTGTTCTGTTCTATTCGCGCATTTTGGACGGAACTTATCCGGATACTTCTAGAATTATTCCGACTTCGTACAAAACAGAACTCGTTTTGGATACAAAAAAATTAAGCGAATCTATCGACCGGGCTTATTTGCTGTCGCGTGAAGAAAAAACAAACATTGTGCGGATGCAAACGATGGAGTCCGGATCAATCGAAATTTCTTCAAGCTCTTCCGAGCTGGGAAAAGTAAGAGAAGAGATCGAACCTGCCGACTTTAACGGCGAACCGCTGAAAATCTCGTTCAACTCCAAATATATGCTGGATGTGTTGAAAGTGGTGGAGAGTGAGCAGCTGATGATCGCTTTTACTGGTGTCATGAGCCCGATCATCCTGAAACCGCTGGACGACAGTCACAGCTTGTACGTCATATTGCCTTACCGGACGACCAACTAACGAGAGGAAGATCATAGTGAACCAAGTAGCGATTCGTACGGAATATATTAAGCTTGATCAATTTTTGAAACTGGCCGATTGCATCCCAACCGGAGGTATGGCCAAAGCACTGCTTCAGGACGGACTTGTACGTGTGAATAAAGAACCTGAGGAACGCCGGGGACGCAAGTTATACCCTGGGGATATCGTTGAGGTGGACGGAGAAGGTTCGTTCGAAGTTGTCGCACAATAAGAAGACCAGTTAGATCCTGCTGCCTCCTGACGGACGGGATAAAAGGGAGGTTACCGCGTGTTTGTAAACAGCATAGATCTGCAGCAATTCCGCAATTATGAACATCTGAGACTGGATTCTTTTGGTCCTGTAAATCTTTTGATTGGGCAAAATGCCCAAGGCAAGACCAACCTCGCAGAAGCCATTTTTGTGCTTGCACTCACCAAGAGCCACCGTACATCCCGCGACAAGGAACTGATCCGTTTCGGTGAAGAACGTGCCAGGCTTGCAGCAGAGGTCGACAAAAAGTACGGATCGGTCAAGCTCGAGCTTTCTTTGTCGCAACAAGGCAAAAAAGCAAAGATTAACGGACTGGAACAGCGCAAGCTGAGTGATTTTGTCGGAGCGCTTAATGTGGTGATGTTTGCACCGGAAGATCTTGAGATTGTCAAAGGCACACCGGGGATACGCCGCCGGTTTCTTGACATGGAGATTGGTCAGGTGGCTCCAGGCTACCTGTATCATCTGCAGCAATATCAAAAAGTGCTCGTCCAGCGTAACAATCTGCTCAAGCAATTATGGGGGCAGAACGCTTCAGCCCAGACCATGCTTGAGGTATGGAATGAGCAACTGGTGGAGCATGGTGTTAAAATCGTCAAAAAAAGGAAACAATTCATAAAGAAACTGCAAAAGTGGGCTGAAACGATTCATCAGGGCATCACCGGAGGTGGAGAAGTCCTGCGCCTGGCCTACCTTCCTTCCTTCAGTGAAGCCGCTGAGGAAGATGAAGCTGTCTTAATGGACCAATTTATGATAAAATTATCACAAATGAAAGAGCAGGAGATTCGCCGAGGCACAACCCTTAGTGGGCCGCATCGGGATGACCTGTCCTTTTTCATTAACGATCGGGAAGTACAAACGTATGGCTCGCAGGGGCAGCAGCGCACAACGGCGTTGTCCCTTAAACTTGCGGAAATTGAACTGATTCATGAAGAAATCGGAGAATATCCGGTCCTGCTGCTGGACGATGTACTGTCTGAACTGGATCCGTTTCGTCAGACGCAGCTGATCGAAACGTTCCAGAGCAAGGTGCAGACCTTTATTACGGCTACCGGCATCGAGAGTCTGAACGTTGACAAACTCAAAGATGCCAGTATTTATCACGTTCATGCCGGACAGGTTGAACGCTAAGGAGTGAGGGCTTATGTACATTCATCTGGGCGGTGAGAAGATTATCCGTTCTTCCGAATTGGTTGCTATTTTTGATATATCGATTGAAAAATCCTCAAAAATCTCCAAGCAGTATGTCACGCATGCCGAGCAGGAAAAAACAGTGGAGCATATTGGTGAAGAGGAAGCCAAGTCCATTGTAGTGACTAAAAACATTGTGTACTACTCGCCTATTTCCTCAGCTACGCTCAAGAAGCGAGCTCACATTTTTCCTGATCTCTAGCCTATCGGCGGTACGAGTTATTGTACCTTTTGCTGCTTGTCTTTATTTAGATTGCTTACTGGAATTAAGGGCATATGTTCATTTCAGCATGCATTCTTAGTTAACGCATATTTACGATATTGAATCTATAGAAGTAGGTGAAAGGCATGTCTATGAATCAACCGTCATATGGTGCAGATGAAATTCAGGTACTTGAAGGGCTGGAAGCCGTACGTAAACGACCGGGGATGTATATTGGTTCCACCAGTGCCAAAGGTCTGCATCATCTCGTTTGGGAAGTAGTGGACAACAGTATTGACGAAGCACTCGCAGGTTATTGTGATCATATCGAAGTTACTATTCATGAAGATAACAGCGTCACTGTAGTCGATAACGGGCGGGGGATCCCTGTCGGCGAACATGCCAAAATGAAACGTCCTGCGCTTGAGGTTGTAATGACTGTTCTGCATGCGGGCGGTAAATTTGGCGGTGGCGGGTACAAAGTATCCGGTGGTCTACATGGGGTAGGTGTATCTGTTGTCAATGCTCTATCAGCGAAAGTTGTTGTTACAGTTAAGGTTGACGGCCATGTGTATCAACAGGAATACCGTCGCGGTGCTCCCCAGTATGATCTGAAAACGATCGGTACCACGGAGGAAACGGGAACAACGGTTACGTTCCATCCGGATCCGGAGATTTTCACGGAAACAACTGTTTATGACTATGAAACTTTGCTGACTCGTATTCGTGAGCTCGCGTTCCTGAACAAGGGAATTGGCATGACCTTAACCGATGAACGTACAGGTGTAACCAACTCTTTCCTGTATGAGGGCGGTATTATCGAGTATGTCTCCTTCCTGAACCAGAAGCGCGAAGCGTTGCACGAAAACCCGATTTATGTGGAGGGATCAAGAGACAACATTCAGGTGGAAGTTGCGTTGCAATACAATGACAGCTACACCGAGAATATTTATTCTTTTGCCAACAACATCAACACACATGAGGGCGGAACGCACGAATCCGGCTTCAAGAGTGCCCTTACCCGGATTATCAATGATTATGCACGTAAAGCGGGCGTAATCAAAGACAGCACAGGCAACCTGTCCGGGGATGATGTACGTGAAGGTCTGACAGCGATCATCTCGGTCAAGATCCCTGATCCGCAATTTGAGGGACAGACCAAGACCAAGCTGGGTAACAGTGAAGTGCGAGGAATTGTCGAATCCCTGTTTGCTGAGAAGCTGCAGGAATTCCTGGAAGAGAATCCTTCCGTATCCCGTCGCATTTTGGAAAAAGGTCTTCAAGCAGCCCGTGCACGTGAAGCAGCTCGTAAAGCTCGTGAACTGACACGTCGTAAAGGTG
The DNA here is from genome assembly GCF_013401555.1 of Paenibacillus sp. E222. Lineage (NCBI taxonomy): Bacteria > Bacillati > Bacillota > Bacilli > Caryophanales > Paenibacillaceae > Paenibacillus > Paenibacillus sp. E222. Next base: position 1,187,409 of record NZ_CP058552.1, on the reverse strand, counting down.
CACTCGAAGTCAGCTCTTTGCCAGGTAAATTGGCCGACTGTTCATCCAAGGATGCTTCAATCAGCGAATTGTACATCGTCGAAGGTGACTCCGCCGGTGGATCAGCGAAGCAAGGACGAGATCGTCATTTCCAAGCGATTTTGCCACTGCGTGGTAAGATCCTGAACGTGGAAAAAGCACGTCTTGACCGGATTTTGGGTAATGCGGAGATCAGAGCAATCATTACTGCAATGGGTACGGGTATTGGTGATGACTTCGATATTGCCAAAGCTCGTTATCACAAAATCATTCTGATGACGGATGCCGACGTCGATGGCGCCCATATTCGGACATTGCTTCTGACATTCCTCTATCGCTATATGCGCAAAATCATTGAGGCCGGTTATGTATACATTGCCCAACCGCCATTGTTCAAGATTGAGCGCAATAAAGTAATTCGTTATGCGGGCTCCGAGAAGGAACGCGATGAAATTATTGCAACGCTCGGCGAAAATGCGAAGTTCAATGTCCAGCGTTATAAAGGTCTGGGTGAGATGAATGCCGGACAATTGTGGGAAACGACGATGGACCCTGAGAGCCGGACCATGCTTCAAGTATCGATTAACGATGCGATGCTGGCCGATGCCATGTTCGACACCCTGATGGGAGATAATGTTGAACCTCGTCGTGACTTTATTCAGGAAAATGCAAAATACGTGAAAAACCTCGACATCTAACGATATTCGAAGAGGCGCCTGCGAGGGCGCCTCTTTTACATTATGGGGTTATAGCATAGAGATTTTAGATTGGACTCTGGTGTGCCTGTTATCGGTGTGTGCGGCTTTTGGCAGAGGAGGCCTGGGCTTTGAGGGAGGTACGAGATGTTTTCCCTTTTTTGGAGGGTAATCTGCCATACGCTCTCGCATAACGCTTAATCTTTCGGTACGTTTCCTTATCAGGCAATAGGCCAAAAGCATAGATACCTGGCAATGTGTTGACTTCAATAATCCATGGCCGTCCATCTTCATCCAGTGCGATATCGATACCAATCTCTTTGAGTCTTGGAAATGACCTCTGTAACTGTACCGCCGTATGAATGCCTAAACGATATAGCTCACTGCGTAGTTGCTGGAACCGATCCTGATCAAAATGAGGGCGTACCAACTCATTAAAGGTGGCCAATCGTCCGCCGCCATGAATGTTGGTAATGATCTTGCCCGGTGCAGCAATTCTTCCCAGGATACCTGTCGTTTCCCAGTTGCGTTGTAGATTCTTCTGGGTCAGTACCCGCAGGTCGAAAGGTAATCCATCATGTTTCATCAGCGGAATACCTTGCTGAATGATGTATTCGCGATTCTGGATACGTTCAGTGAGCGCCAGATCCAGCTCATCGAGGGAATGAAAATGTTTTTCCTCCGTCCCATATCGAAGTTCATACGTTGTCAGAGGGACTTCAACAGAGATCTCGGCACCGACTTCAGCTTCAGATGGGGGGAGCGGATCAACAGCGTTTTCCGATGTGTTTGCATCGGTAATCGGGTGTGGTTTTATGCGGATGGTTTTTACCCGCATGACGCCATTGCCGTAAGTTCCCCGATCCGGTTTGATATAGTTTGACTCGAATAATTCAGTCATCCGTTCCAGGGTCTGGCGATTATATTGTCGTGTTACTGGTATATATTCATTCACATTACGGCTGCGTTGTAACACAGCTGTCTTGGTCCATTTGCTGGAGACACGCTGGATGCCCAAGAGCCATCAGTCCTTTCGTGTTTTAATGGGGTTTACAAGAGTGGCAGACGCAGAGAAATCAAAGGACAAGAGATGATTTCAGTGGTATAATAGAGAAATATGGCGTTTTGTGCGGTTTTGTTGCACAGATGTAGTTTGATCGTAGAACGGGAACGGTCTAAGCCTGAATATACACAGTACATTTGCCGCTTTTTCTAGCATTGTATGTGCAAATGGGGAGGAAGGCAGGGCGAACCCCCAGACTCTCTGAAGTTCCCGGAAGAAAGGCTATTGCCCAGCGGACGTTTAATTGTTTACCTTTTGTGAAAGTAATATAATAAAGAGTAGCGTCCTTGTGCGGTTCTAGCCTTGTTAGGCTTTTCACATACAATTAATTTTTGAAAGACTGAATGGAATGTTTGTTGAAGGACAAGAAGGAGGTCCAGCATGGCGGAAGAAATGAACTCGCAGATTAAAGATCGGGATATTGGCGTCGAGATGCGTGAATCGTTTATGGATTATGCGATGAGCATTATTGTGAGCCGTGCCTTACCTGACGTGCGTGACGGATTGAAGCCGGTTCACCGGCGTATTCTGTACGCAATGTCCGAGCTAGGCATGACACCCGATAAACCACATAAAAAATCAGCCAGAATCGTCGGCGAAGTTATCGGTAAGTATCACCCACATGGTGACTCTGCCGTATACGAAACGATGGTACGGATGGCACAGGACTTCTCCCTGCGCTACATGCACGTAGATGGACATGGCAACTTTGGATCGGTGGATGGCGATATGGCAGCAGCCATGCGTTATACGGAAGCCCGGTTGTCCAAGATTGCTATGGAAATGCTCAGAGACATCAACAAGGATACGATTGACTTCCAGCCGAACTATGACGGTGAAGAAAGTGAACCTATCGTTCTGCCAGCTCGTTTCCCTAACTTGCTTGTCAATGGTGTCGGCGGGATTGCGGTAGGTATGGCGACCAACATTCCTCCCCATAACCTGGGAGAGGTCATTGACGGCGTACAGGCTATGATCAAAAATCCAGACATCACTTCGATGGAATTGATGGATTATATTCACGGGCCAGACTTCCCAACTTCCGGTTATATTTTGGGACGCTCCGGAATTCGCCAGGCGTATCAAACCGGACGTGGTTCAGTAACGATGCGGGCCAAAACCAACATCGAAGAAAACAATAACAAAGCACGGATTATCGTTACGGAACTTCCTTATCAGGTGAACAAGGCAAGACTCGTTGAGAAAATTGCTGAGTTGGTACGTGATAAAAAGATTGATGGTATTACGGATCTGCGTGATGAGTCTGACCGTAACGGTATGCGGATTGTGATTGAGCTTCGCAGAGACGTGAACCCCGGTGTAGTGCTGAACAACCTGTACAAGCATACAGCGATGCAATCCACATTCGGGATTAACATGCTCGCGATTGTAAATAAAGAACCTAAGATTCTGAATCTGCGCGAAGTGTTGTATCACTACTTGCAGCATCAGATTGAGGTTATACGCAGACGTACACAGTTCGAGCTGAAAAAAGCCGAAGCACGCGCACACATTCTGGAAGGCTTGCGTATCGCGCTGGATCATATCGACGAAATCATTGCGTTGATTCGTTCATCCAGCAATACAGATGCAGCCAGAGAAGGTCTGATCGAGCGTTTCTCGCTCAGTCATGATCAGGCTCAAGCTATTCTCGATATGCGTCTGCAACGCCTCACAGGTCTGGAACGCGAGCGCATCGAAAATGAGTATAACGAACTGATGGTCAAAATTAAGGAATATCGTGAAATTTTGGCCAACGAGCATCTGGTGCTCGAAATTATCAGCACGGAGCTGCAAGAAATCCGTGATCGCTTCAGCGATGATCGTCGTACCGAAATCACTGTAGGTGAAGAGAGCATTCTGGACGAGGATCTGATTCCGCGCGAAGAGGTTATCATCACCATTACCCATACAGGCTATGTGAAACGTCTGCCGGTATCCACATACCGCAGTCAAAAGCGTGGCGGACGTGGGGTTGTGGGAATGGACACCAAAGATACCGACTTTGTTGAGCATCTGTTTGTGACCAACTCTCACAATTACCTCATGTTCTTTACTGACAAAGGTAAAGTGTACCGTCTCAAAGCTTATGAGATTCCAGAACTTGGACGTACAGCACGAGGAACGCCGATTATCAACCTGATTCAGATCGAGCAGGGTGAATCGGTCAATGCCGTGATTCCCGTTCAGGAATTCGAAAGTGACAAGTATCTGTTCTTTGCTACCCGTCAAGGGGTTGTGAAGAAGACACCACTTGAGGATTACACGAATATTCGCAAAGGCGGTCTGATCGGGATTTCCCTGCGTGATGATGATGCCCTTATTGATGTTAAGCTGACAGATGGACAGCAAGAGATCATTATGGGTACAGCTCACGGGATGTCCATCCGATTCTCGGAAGGAAATGTCCGTTCCATGGGACGGAGTGCAACCGGGGTTAAAGGGATCACACTGGATGAGCAGGATGTCGTAATCGGTATGGACGTAGTTGATCAGGAACTGGATGTTCTGATTGTTACAGCCAAAGGATACGGTAAACGTACGCCTGTCAGCGATTATCGGATGCAGACTCGTGGCGGTAAAGGGATTAAAACCATTAACGTCACAGATAAGAATGGTTCGGTAGTCAGCCTGAAAATGGTTAAGACAGAAGAAGATCTGATGATCATTACTTCCAGCGGTACGTTAATTCGGATGAGCATGGAAGGCATATCCACCATGGGTCGATACACGCAAGGCGTGAAGCTGATTCATATTCGGGATGAAGATGCCGTAGCTACCGTCAGCCGAATTGACAAGAATGAGGAAGAACCAGAAGACGAAGAATTGCTTGAAGGTGCAGAAGCCGCTAACTCTGAAGGTCCGGAGTCCACTCTGGATGAGGGCTCGGTGTCCGATGCTGAAGCTGAGGGCGATGATTCAGGTTCGGAAGTATAGAATTAATTTTCTATAACGAAAATCATTTCATGATTTCAATGAAATTGGAGGGCTCCCATATGGGGGCCCTTTGTTATTTTCACGGCTCCAGGACCTCTCTCCTTGAAATCTGGGATGTACAGCCTGATTTTTGAGTAATATAATGGGAATTAACGAGAAAAACCGGGACTATGGTCTTGTTATCATTATAGAAGAACGATGAGTGAGGGGAATAAACATGGGATTAATTACCCTGTCTGAAGTCAAACCAGGACTGAAACTGGGAAATGACGTGCAAACGCTTCGTGGTAATGTGCTGTTTCAGAAGGGCAAAGTCATTTTGCCTAAGGATGTGGAAGTACTCAAAGCCTTTATGATTCATCAAGTGGACATCGAGCAAGAGAGAACAGGGACAAGCAGTTCGGGTTCTAAGGCTTCATTGGCCTCTTCAGGCGCAGGTAATGAGAAGAACGGAGAAAGAGCAGAGAAAGGCAGCAGCGTAGTCTCAGCAATCGCATTACCGTCTCTGCATGAAGAATATGAAAAGATGGTTGGACTGACCAAAAATGCTTTTCTATCGTCTCTGGCGGCTGAAATACCTGTATATGAGTTGCGTACACAGCTGGAAGCATTGTTTGTTCACCTCAAACAGTATAATGTGCTTACCTTCAGTCCACGAGTTATGCAGGAACATGATTATGTGTACCATCATGCCGTATTGAGTGCCATTACATCTTATCAGTTGGCTCAGTGGATGGATTTGCCCTCGAAAGACTGGATGCAGGTAGCTTTTGCAGGATTGTTCCATGATATCGGTAATAACAAAGTGGATCCTCAGATCCTTCATAAACCTTCTACTTTAACTGCGTCAGAGCAGGCAGAAATCCGGCAGCATACGAAATATGGTTATCAGGTACTGAAACAGGCTAAGGCCATCAATGAGGGAGCTAGACTCGCAGCATTGCAGCATCATGAAAAAGTGGATGGGTCGGGTTACCCGCTGCAACTCAGCGGCACGCAGATTCATATCTATGCCAAGATTGTAGCTATCGCTGATATATTCCACGCTATGACTCTGGAGAAGATCTATCGCAAGGCACAGTCACCGTACCTGGTACTGGAACAGATTCAGAGTGAGGCTTTTGGTAAATTGGATCCTGCGATCGTGAATGTATTCGTTCAGCGTTCCACACAGATCCATAATGGTATTCGAGTGAAGCTCAGCAATAATCAAATTGGTGAGATCGTATTCTCAGATCGGGATCATCCTACACGGCCGATGGTATCGGTAGAAGGAACAATCATCAATCTGATGCAGCAAAGGCAGCTACATATCCAGGAAGTCATTGGCTAGCTGAATCTTCAGTTCATATATAAGAATAGAGCCTTTCCAATATGGAGAGGCTCTTTTTATTGAACTTAATGTAGAGTATGAGAATAGTAAGTATAGGTGGAGAGATATTCTTTAGAGAAGCCTTAGACAGTGTAATGTATAGATGATCAGCCGAATATGGGAGACATATTAGAGGGAGTAGTAGACAGAAATAACTTTATTGAAAATAAAGCTTGCATTCTAAATCTGTACATGGTATATTCTAATTCCGGCCAAGAAAACACGAGAAACATGGTGCGGCAAGCGAATGAAATAAGCTTCGAAAGAAACTTAAAAAAAGAGCTTGCAAAGTTGGTTCGGATTTGATAAGATATAAAAGTTGCTGAGGTGAACAACACACGGCAATGAAACAAGTTTGATCTTTGAAAACTGAACAACGAGTGAGTAAACATTCTGCTTGCAGAATGAACGCGAAAGTTTGAGACAAGCCTTGGCTTGGATCGACTGGAGCATAAAATGAGATTTTTAATCTCGTCAGTTTCAAAATGAGCTTATCGCTCTTTTCAATACTTTATTGGAGAGTTTGATCCTGGCTCAGGACGAACGCTGGCGGCATGCCTAATACATGCAAGTCGAGCGGACTTGATGAGAAGCTTGCTTCTCTGATGGTTAGCGGCGGACGGGTGAGTAACACGTAGGCAACCTACCCTCAAGCTTGGGACAACTACCGGAAACGGTAGCTAATACCGAATAGTTGTTTTCTTCTCCTGAAGAGAACTGGAAAGACGGAGCAATCTGTCACTTGGGGATGGGCCTGCGGCGCATTAGCTAGTTGGTGGGGTAACGGCTCACCAAGGCGACGATGCGTAGCCGACCTGAGAGGGTGATCGGCCACACTGGGACTGAGACACGGCCCAGACTCCTACGGGAGGCAGCAGTAGGGAATCTTCCGCAATGGGCGAAAGCCTGACGGAGCAATGCCGCGTGAGTGATGAAGGTTTTCGGATCGTAAAGCTCTGTTGCCAGGGAAGAACGCTTGGGAGAGTAACTGCTCTCAAGGTGACGGTACCTGAGAAGAAAGCCCCGGCTAACTACGTGCCAGCAGCCGCGGTAATACGTAGGGGGCAAGCGTTGTCCGGAATTATTGGGCGTAAAGCGCGCGCAGGCGGTCATTTAAGTCTGGTGTTTAATCCCGGGGCTCAACCCCGGATCGCACTGGAAACTGGGTGACTTGAGTGCAGAAGAGGAGAGTGGAATTCCACGTGTAGCGGTGAAATGCGTAGATATGTGGAGGAACACCAGTGGCGAAGGCGACTCTCTGGGCTGTAACTGACGCTGAGGCGCGAAAGCGTGGGGAGCAAACAGGATTAGATACCCTGGTAGTCCACGCCGTAAACGATGAGTGCTAGGTGTTAGGGGTTTCGATACCCTTGGTGCCGAAGTTAACACATTAAGCACTCCGCCTGGGGAGTACGGTCGCAAGACTGAAACTCAAAGGAATTGACGGGGACCCGCACAAGCAGTGGAGTATGTGGTTTAATTCGAAGCAACGCGAAGAACCTTACCAGGTCTTGACATCCCTCTGACCGGTACAGAGATGTACCTTTCCTTCGGGACAGAGGAGACAGGTGGTGCATGGTTGTCGTCAGCTCGTGTCGTGAGATGTTGGGTTAAGTCCCGCAACGAGCGCAACCCTTGATCTTAGTTGCCAGCACTTCGGGTGGGCACTCTAAGGTGACTGCCGGTGACAAACCGGAGGAAGGTGGGGATGACGTCAAATCATCATGCCCCTTATGACCTGGGCTACACACGTACTACAATGGCCGGTACAACGGGCTGTGAAGCCGCGAGGTGGAACGAATCCTAAAAAGCCGGTCTCAGTTCGGATTGCAGGCTGCAACTCGCCTGCATGAAGTCGGAATTGCTAGTAATCGCGGATCAGCATGCCGCGGTGAATACGTTCCCGGGTCTTGTACACACCGCCCGTCACACCACGAGAGTTTATAACACCCGAAGTCGGTGGGGTAACCGCAAGGAGCCAGCCGCCGAAGGTGGGATAGATGATTGGGGTGAAGTCGTAACAAGGTAGCCGTATCGGAAGGTGCGGCTGGATCACCTCCTTTCTATGGAGAATCGTTTCCTGTAACGGAAACATTCAAATACGCAGCTTAGCTGCACAACTTACTCACTCGTTGCTCAGTTTTGAGAGCTCAAACTCTCAAAACAGCTTGCTTTTGCATGGAGCTTGTTCTTTGAAAACTAGATATCGAAACGAAATTTTGCGATTTAGAACATTCCTTTTTAAGCTGAACTTGTGTTAAAACAAGTTTCAATAAATAGTGAAAACTGCATTGCGATGGTATCGAATGGGAGTGACTTTTGGCTTTGCGTAAGCAAAACAAGGGAAGCGAGCAGTCGAAACCGGAGCAATTATGGTTAAGCTACTAAGAGCACACGGAGGATGCCTAGGCGCTAGGAGCCGATGAAGGACGTGGCGAACAACGAAACTGCCTCGGGGAGCTGTAAGCAAGCTTTGATCCGGGGGTGTCCGAATGGGGAAACCCAGCTGGGGTAATTTCCAGTTACTCATAACTGAATACATAGGTTATGTAGAGGCATACCAGGGGAACTGAAACATCTAAGTACCCTGAGGAAGAGAAAACAATAGTGATTCCGTCAGTAGCGGCGAGCGAACGCGGAGAAGCCCAAACCAGAGAGCTTGCTCTTTGGGGTTGTGGGACATCTCACATGGAGTTACAAAGGAGCCGGTTAAACGAAGAGGTCTGGAAAGGCCCGCCAAAGAAGGTAAAAGCCCTGTAGTTGAAAGTCTGCTCTCTCCGAGATGTATCCCGAGTAGTGCGGGGCACGTGAAACCCCGTATGAATCCGGCAGGACCATCTGCCAAGGCTAAATACTTCCTAGCGACCGATAGTGAAGCAGTACCGTGAGGGAAAGGTGAAAAGCACCCCGGAAGGGGAGTGAAATAGAACCTGAAACCGTGTGCTTACAAAAAGTCAGAGCCCGTTTTAGGGGTGATGGCGTGCCTTTTGTAGAATGAACCGGCGAGTTACGTTCCCGTGCAAGGTTAAGGTGAAGAGCCGGAGCCGCAGCGAAAGCGAGTCTGAATAGGGCGATGTAGTACGTGGACGTAGACCCGAAACCGGGTGATCTACCCCTGTCCAGGGTGAAGGTGCGGTAACACGCACTGGAGGCCCGAACCCACGCACGTTGAAAAGTGCGGGGATGAGGTGGGGGTAGCGGAGAAATTCCAATCGAACTCGGAGATAGCTGGTTCTCCCCGAAATAGCTTTAGGGCTAGCCTCGGAAAACAGAGTCGTGGAGGTAGAGCACTGATTGGGTGCGGGGCCCGCAAGGGTTACCAAGCTCAGTCAAACTCCGAATGCCATAGACTTACTTCCGGGAGTCAGACAGTGAGTGCTAAGATCCATTGTCAAAAGGGAAACAGCCCAGACCATCAGCTAAGGTCCCCAAGTGTGTGTTAAGTGGGAAAGGATGTGGAGTTGCACAGACAACCAGGATGTTGGCTTAGAAGCAGCCACCATTGAAAGAGTGCGTAATAGCTCACTGGTCGAGTGACTCTGCGCCGAAAATGTAACGGGGCTAAACACACCACCGAAGCTATGGCTTGATGCTTGCATCAGGGGTAGGGGAGCGTTGTATAAGGGTTGAAGGTGTACCGTAAGGAGCGCTGGACATTATACAAGTGAGAATGCCGGTATGAGTAACGAAAAGATCAGTGAGAATCTGATCCGCCGAAAGCCTAAGGGTTCCTGAGGAAGGCTCGTCCGCTCAGGGTAAGTCGGGACCTAAGGCGAGGCCGAAAGGCGTAGTCGAAGGACAACAGGTCGAAATTCCTGTACCACCGTAAGCCGTTATGAGCAATGGGGGGACGCAGCAGGGTAGTGACGCGGACTGATGGATGTCCGTCTAAGCAGTGAGGCTGATGTGTAGGCAAATCCGCACATCGTAAGGCTGGGCTGTGATGGGGAGCGAAAATTATAGTAGCGAAGGTCATGATCTCACACTGCCAAGAAAAGCCTCTAGCCAGGTGATGGTGCCCGTACCGCAAACCGACACAGGTAGGCGAGAAGAGAATTCTAAGGCGCGCGGAAGAACTCTCGTTAAGGAACTCGGCAAAATGACCCCGTAACTTCGGGAGAAGGGGTGCCCCGGTAGTGTGAATAGCACGAGGGGGCCGCAGTGAAAAGGCCCAAGCGACTGTTTAGCAAAAACACAGGTCTGTGCGAAGCCGTAAGGCGAAGTATACGGGCTGACGCCTGCCCGGTGCTGGAAGGTTAAGGGGAGCGGTTAGGAGCAATCCGAAGCTGTGAACCGAAGCCCCAGTAAACGGCGGCCGTAACTATAACGGTCCTAAGGTAGCGAAATTCCTTGTCAGGTAAATTCTGACCCGCACGAATGGCGTAACGACTTGGGCGCTGTCTCAACGAGAGATCCGGTGAAATTTTAATACCTGTGAAGATGCAGGTTACCCGCGACAAGACGGAAAGACCCCATGGAGCTTTACTGCAGCTTGATATTGAATTTGGGTACGATCTGTACAGGATAGGTGGGAGCCTTTGAAGCGTGAGCGCCAGCTTGCGTGGAGGCACCGTTGGGATACCACCCTGATCGTATCTAGGTTCTAACCTGGTACCGTAATCCGGTGCGGGGACAGTGTCAGGTGGGCAGTTTGACTGGGGCGGTCGCCTCCTAAAGAGTAACGGAGGCGCCCAAAGGTTCCCTCAGAATGGTTGGAAATCATTCGAAGAGTGCAAAGGCATAAGGGAGCTTGACTGCGAGACCTACAAGTCGAGCAGGGACGAAAGTCGGGCTTAGTGATCCGGTGGTACCGCATGGAAGGGCCATCGCTCAACGGATAAAAGCTACCCTGGGGATAACAGGCTTATCTCCCCCAAGAGTCCACATCGACGGGGAGGTTTGGCACCTCGATGTCGGCTCATCGCATCCTGGGGCTGAAGTAGGTCCCAAGGGTTGGGCTGTTCGCCCATTAAAGCGGTACGCGAGCTGGGTTCAGAACGTCGTGAGACAGTTCGGTCCCTATCTGTCGTGGGCGTAGGAAATTTGAGAGGAGCTGTCCTTAGTACGAGAGGACCGGGATGGACGTACCGCTGGTGTACCAGTTGTTCCGCCAGGAGCACCGCTGGGTAGCTATGTACGGAAGGGATAAGCGCTGAAAGCATCTAAGCGTGAAGCCCCCCTCAAGATGAGATTTCCCAGTATGTAAGACCCCTTGAAGACGACGAGGTAGATAGGCTGGGGGTGGAAGTGCAGCAATGCATGGAGCTGACCAGTACTAATCGGTCGAGGGCTTATCCAAGATATGCAGGTTGTAAGTTGCAAATTTCGTTTCGGATCTAGTTTTCAGAGAATAATCTCTGAAATGAAAATTGGTACATCACAGAATGTGCGTATGATTTTCAGTTCCATATTGGATTTCAAGAAGCTATGCTTCGACAAATCGCGTTTGGTGGCGATAGCGGAGGGGTTCCACACGTACCCATCCCGAACACGACCGTTAAGCCCTCTAGCGCCGATGGTACTTGGACCGCAGGGTCCTGGGAGAGTAGGACGCCGCCAAGCAAAGAACCACTGCCGATGTTATTCGGTGGTGGTTTTTATTTGTCTATAAACAAAAATGAAGGAATCGCTAGTTTAAGGTGGATGGAACTCTGGCTTTGGAAGCTGATACAACTAGAGGGTGGATTGACTTTCAAAAGAGGGCAAAGGAATGCCTTAAAAAGTCTTGAAATGAAGGTAACATTTTTGTTACGGAAAACGCATTCGAAACCAGTATAATAGGACTATGTTAAATATGCTAAAAGTACCTGACCACAGAGCTGGAATGTGCAGCTGTGAAAAGGAGGGTGTGTGTGACAAGTTGGCGAAGACTAATTCTTCATTCGTTTCTCTTGCTCAGCCTGATAGGCGTGCTTGCAGGATGCGGTGAAGCAGGATCTGCATGGACTTCTTATGAAGGAGCGGTAAACGAGAAGGGTTTCCCGGTTCCTAAAGTGGCGAATAAATCTGACCAGTCTGAAAACAATTCGGATATGGATTATGTTCGATATACGCTATCTGGTATTAGTGAGAGCACTAGTATTCCTGAGGTGTATCTAGACGAGATTAAGAGCTGGGGCTGGACAGAAAAGCAAGCCAAGAGTACATCCAATGACTCAAGTTCCCTACGTGTATTTGCTAAAGAAGGGCATACTGTACATCTAGCTGTACATGATGGGTTCTTCACGGTAATGGTTCCGAAAAGTGAAGCTGCTCAGACGACAGTAAAATCACTTGATGATGATGATTGAATGAGTTGTGCTTGGATGTAATGGTTCGACAATTAACGGTGTAATGGTCCGTATGATAGTAAAGCTCCCGATCTGTGATCGGGGGCTTTTTGTATGTCATGAACTATGGGAGATGAGCAATGGATCGTTCGGCGGTTTCTTTTGGCGGTGACTTAACCAGGAGCTGTAGAGAGGAAAGCTTATAGCACTCACACAGGAGACATGAGGCATGGATAGTATGGTGCCTGTAGAGGCTGGTTTCAGTACGCTGGCTGTAGAGTAACTAAATATAGAAGAGGGGAGAAGACAGCGAAAGCAGGTCGATAATGAGCCTAGTACATACTCAATATCAGAAACGATATTCAACAAGCTCGACGTGACAGAACGGAAATGGATGTATTGCGTTGGGGATAACCATTTTAACTATACCCCTGCTGTGGATAAGGGGGAAAGGGAGGGGGAATGAATAAAGGTTATCCACTGTGGATAACCTTTAAGGTTTGGAAGCTTGACGAGTAATCAAGGATGAGTTTCATAGGAGTGGTTGCGTCAGTTTGAATAGAAAGTATGGATGAGCTTTAGCGATTTATGTATTACTTGGTTTCAACTATACATTGCGTGTAGGCAAGGTTATAGATAAAGAATAGAAGAACAATTACTGCAGGTAGTAGGAGACATCTTGTTCATTTAATTTGATAAGCCCGTCCTTACGTTCGCGTGAAAGAACAAGTACAACATATAGACGTGGTACAAGCAGCCACAGATGCCAGAAAATCAACGATAGGGTGAAGGACAAGGGTGACCAAATTAAACAGACGGTAATGATACATAGCCCAATCCAGCTCATATTGAGGTGGACTCTAACAAACATGCGGTAGCTGAAATGTTGGTCAGGAATATAGCCGAACCAAGGCATTTTGAGATTCCATCGCCATCGACGTGCATATGAGGTACGGACCAGCAGTAATATGGTTCTGGCGATGACATAATGAATCCATAATGTAACCGGGCCTGCCAAGATAAAATAAAAGAGGCCAGTCCAGGAGAATGCTAACAGATTAAACAAAAGCATAATGACAGGCAGAGACAGATAGCTGAAGATTACGCTGCGGGCAATGGCCTTTTTTTTCAGAAGCCGGTATTGATAAAAGGTTGCTTTATTCTCCGGTTCGGCGATCATACGATTACAAATCCTCCTTCTGGGATCACGTTCATTTGTAAAAGGTATTCGTTTTCATAAATAAGGAAATGGATGACGCTGAGTTGCACATTTGAACCTTGTATGTACTCCAGATTGATGTACAAGATATGGAAGTAGGTTAATCATATACAAGTATACCTTTGAACGATCTGGCTGTCAGGTTCTGAATGGTGATGTATTATATATCGGCTGAAAATCCAAGATTTTTTAAGAATATAGAATATAAGTTTTTATAGTCATAGGAGGGGGAGCAGATAATCACATGAAAAATACAATGGAGCGCGGCGATGTTTCTTGTAATGGCTGTCCAATCATGGTTTTCATATAATAGAAGAAATTGCAGGTCTGCGAGGTTATAGGTACGTTATAAAGGTAAGGAGAATAGCTAACAAATGTGGGCTGGTTCACTGAAGTGTAGAACCAAAGGCATTTTTCTTATGTTTGTTTTCGGTACAGACACCCATAGAGGGGCAGGCGAATATATATATTTTATAGAAAGAAAGCACTATGAAAAGGTTTAAAATAATAGAAACTGTGCAATACTGATAGTAATACGTAAAACAAGGTGGGATGGTTGATGGAAGGACACGCCGAACACACATGCATTATCTGCGAACAGACCAAAAGAGAAGGCATTTTTATTGTATCTGAATTTATATGTGACGCTTGCGAAGCAGAAATGGTTCATACGGATGCACAGGATGCCAAGTACAATTATTTTATCCATCAGATGAAGCAGATATGGGTGCAAAAGAACGCATAAAGAGCGTTAAATCATATTAGTGAAACATCACATTGAATTGTATCGATGTGGATAGAGGCCCTAGGGGCCTTTTTCTGTTTTTATCAGGGAAATAAGAAGGGAAGTGGGCATGATAAGCACCCATGGGGTGACTGGATATGATGCTGCTGCGTCGGTGGAAACGCTGGTTTGCACGGGGGCTGGACAATTCCTGATATAATGAAGGGAGAAGTGCTTCAGCTACACATTTGAATACAGCAGATCGTAGGATAGAAACATGCGTGGAAAGGTCTCTGTTGTTATAGAGAGTATTGGTACGGACCGTATCAAAATTTATGAATGTACAGGATGATTATTCAATGGAGCATAAATCAAATACCGCACCTTTATATGAGGCGTTGCTTGCGTATCGTGATTCAGGGCAGCGTTCTTTTCATGTACCTGGGCACAAAAATGGACAAGTCTATCGCAGGTTACTGGAGCAAGTGGGCCAGCAGCAGTCAGATGGAGGATTGGGTGACAGTCACCTGAATGAGGGTGAGACAAAGGGAAAACAAAGTTTGGGACGTCCATTAACTGATGGGGAAGAGTGCTTCAGACAAGCTGAGGAACAAGGGCATGGAGATGAAAATGGGCTCACGAATCATGTTGGGAATGGAACTGACGGAACTGCGGTAGATGTTGTACCGGTGATTGCGTTTCTGGAGATGATGCGGCTGGATGTAACGGAAATCTCGGGGACGGATGACTTGCATCATCCAGAAGGGGTTATATTGGAGGCGCAGCAGCTGGCAGCGGATTGTTTTGGAGCAGAAGAGAGTTTCTTCCTTGTTGGAGGTAGTACGGCGGGGAATTTGTCTTTGCTGCTGACCGTATGTAATGAACCTAATAGCCTTGTACTGGTACAGCGTAATGTGCACAAGTCCGTAATTCACGGGTTAATGCTGGCAGGCGCAAGGGCTGTATTCCTGGAGCCATGGGTTGATCCTGCGAGTGGACTTGCGGTGATGCCGTCGCTTGAGACGGTGCAGGCGGCTGTCCAGGCATATCCTGAGGCAAAGGCAGTACTTGTGACTTTGCCCAATTATTACGGCATGGGCGCTGATCTGAAGCCCATTGCTGAGGTGTGCCATGAGGCAGGCCTGCCGCTGCTCGTGGATGAAGCGCATGGCGCGCATTATGGGCAGCATCCGGAGCTGCCAGCCTCTGCACTGTCCTGCGGAGCAGACGGTGTGGTGCAGTCGACCCACAAGATGCTGTCTGCATTCACCATGGGAGCCATGCTGCACGTTCAGGGACCACGGTTAAGCCGGTCCCTGCTGCGTCAGCGTCTGGCCATGGTGCAAAGCTCAAGCCCATCATACCCGGTGATGGCCTCGCTTGATCTGGCGCGCCGTCTGCTGCATACGCAGGGCGCGAATGCCTTCACGGCGGGGCTTGCCGCCGTGGACGCCTTTAAGCGCGGCCTCGCGGAGCTGCCGCGCTTTCGGTTGCTGCAGCCGGGGCAGCTGCTGCAGCAAGAGCCGCCAGCCGGGGCGAAGCCGGCAGCTGGCGGTAAGTCCGAGGCCGCCGCTGGTTCACCGGGGCGGCCTCAAGCTCTGCCCGCTGCGGCGTTGCCTTCAGCCGCGGGGTACACCGCTCAGGACCCGTTCAAGGCCGTCATCTATGACGGCACAGGGGTGCTGAGCGGTTATGGGCTGCAGCAGCAGCTGGAAGCGTGCGGCTGCGTGCCCGAAATGAGCGACGAGCGATACGTCGTCCTGCTCTTTACCTTGGGCTCGACGCTGCGCGATGCCGAGCACCTGTTGCAGGCTTTACATCAAATCAGCCTTGCAAATGAGCAGGCTCATTCACTACCTTCAACCTCACCGCGTTTAACAAAAGAGGCTTCAAAATATATTTCCACGTGGAACAATGTTCAAGAAGGAACTCCTTTTTCGGAGCCTATCCCGTTTACGTTGCAGCCGATTATGGAGGAGGATACAACAGAGGTTTCCATTGAAAAATGTATTGGTCTTCGCTCTGCGGAGATGGTCATTCCGTATCCGCCCGGTATACCCCTTGTGTACGCTGGTGAACGAATAAGTGCAGCCATGATAACACGTATTAAGCTGCTGAGAGATGAAGGAGCAAGATTTCATGGTGTATCGGATACTTCGCTGCAATCATTGAAAATCATCAGGGAATTATTGAGTTTAGAAGACACGCTTTGAATTCATGTAAAATACTCAAACGAATTAGGACATCATTGTTGTCTGGACATAAAGAAAGAAGGGAATAAACCTTGGATATTCCGCTAAAAAAATATACGGGAATAGTCCTGCAAGTCATACTGATGTACGGTTTTTATTGGATAGGAAACCTGATTCAGGCTGTACTGCATCTGCCGTTAACAGGAAGTATTGTTGGGATGCTGCTTCTATTTATCGTCATTCAACTGGGCTGGATCAGAATACGTTGGGGCGAAGAAGGATCATCCTGGCTTCAATCGAATTTGCAATTATTGTTTATCCCTCCCACGGTGGGTATTATTAATCATTTTGATTTTTTTAGAGCCAATACGGTGCTGCTTGTTCTGGGGTTAATCGTTAGTACGTTGGTTACCTGTCTGTTGTCCGCAAAAATCAGTGAATGGCTCATGGCGTGGAGATCGACGCATCAAGGCAAGAAGGAGGCGATCTCATGCTCGCATTCATCCTCGGAATCGGAATGATTGCCTTGACCGTGGCTATATATATTCCGGCGACTCATTTATATAGAAGGGTGAAGTGGCCGATTCTTATGCCTGTATTGACGGCAACAGCTGTAATCGTACTGATTTTGCTCATTTCCGGCATTAAGCTCGATACGTACATGCTTGGTGGCAAATGGATACAGGAATTATTGGGGCCGGCCGTAGTTTCCCTGGCATTCCCTTTGGCAAAACACCTTCATGTATTGAAACGGAATATAATTCCGATTTTGGGCGGTACCTTGGGTGGGAGCATCGTTGGTATGTCAACAGGGGCCGCTATATCACTGCTGCTCGGTTATCCGCAAGATATCGTTATCGCATTATTACCTAAATCCATTACGACACCCGTAGCCATTCAACTGGCTGATCAGGTGGGAGGAAATTCATCCTTCACTTCGTTATTTGTGATGATAGCCGGATTTTCGGGGATATTATTGGGACCCATGATTTTGAAATGGGCCAGAGTAAGCAGCAAAAATGCGTATGGGATCGGACTCGGCTCGGCTTCCCATGCACTGGGCATGGCAAGATCCTTTGAGTATGGAGAAAATGCGGTAGCGCTGAGTTCCGTATCCATGATTGTCAGTGCTATTGCCGGCTCTGTCATGCTCCCTCTATGGGTATGGTTGATTTACGGCTGATCAGGCTATGTGCCTTAGCGAAAATATTGGAGAATAGCTGACCGCTAACGCGGGATCATGTATAGTATTATAATAAGAAGCTTGTACCAACCTCGAACCAATCTACGGAGTGGTTGTGAACATACACCTCTGGGCGGGCTAATTCATAGTCTGGAGTATGAAAGGATCGAGGTTGTAATTATCGCAGCACAATTAGGAGCAATTATCGATATAGAAAGCAGGGAAGCATATGCAGGGCAGAGGTAAATTCATTACGTTGGAAGGGGGAGAAGGGTCCGGCAAAACCACGATGATCAGTAAGCTAGGTTCTTACTTTGAAGAACAGGGTATACCATATGTAATTACTCGGGAACCTGGCGGGATTGAAATTGCGGAGAAAATACGTGCCATCATCCTCAATCCTCTTCATACGGCAATGGATGCACGAACCGAAGCGCTGCTCTATGCAGCTGCACGCAGCCAGCATCTGGCGGAGAAAGTGGAGCCTGCATTGAAGGCAGGGAAGACTGTTATCTGTGACCGATTTGTCGACAGCAGTCTGGCCTATCAAGGATACGCTCGTGGTCTTGGCGTAGAGAATGTTTGGGCCATCAATCGGTTTGCAATAGGTGAACTGATGCCGGACGTCACACTCTATCTGGATATCGAGCCCGAAGCTGGTCTCGCTCGTATTGATGCCCACGATGGACGTGAAGTTAACCGTCTGGATCTCGAAAGTCTGGAGTTCCACCGCAAAGTGCGTGAAGGCTATTTTCTGTTAAAGGAACAGTTTCCGGACAGGATCAGGGTCATTGATGCTTCTCAAAAGCAAGAAGAGGTCTTCGCAGCGATGATTTTGTCGCTTGAGACAGGGATTTTGAAGGATTTTGACGAGTAATTGTCTAATATATAGACAGGGCATTTCACAAGGTGCTTATTATCTGAAGGAGGTTATGCAGGATGAAACTGATTGTTGCGATTATACAGGATAAAGACAGCAACCGATTATCCAGCGCATTGGTCAAAGCAAATTTTCGGGCTACGAAATTGGCCAGTACCGGTGGATTTTTGAAGGCAGGCAACACGACGTTTATGATCGGTGTCGATGATGGTCAGGTCGAATCCGTAATGAACGTCATTCGCAGCAGCTGTAAGGTTCGTGAACAGCTCGTGACTCCAGTCACTCCGATGAGCGGAACGACCGACTCTTACCTGCCGCTACCTGTTGAAGTTCAAGTAGGCGGAGCTACTGTGTTTGTTCTTCCGGTAGATCGATTCGAACACTTTTAATAGTGCATTTTGCATAAATCCAATGCAGAGTCCTTCTTGTTACCAAGAATCGTGTTCTCTGTCCGAAAAAAACTTTTCGCTCAAGGAAGGTCTTATTTCGGACAGAGGTTGACTAACCAACGAATAGATCCATGTGGTGATATTTAACTACTATTATATATAGATTATGATGCAGCACATATATAAGGTCCTCTCCTCGCACAGGCGCAGCGCGCACTGTGCTGATGGACGATAGGCCTACTAAGATAGAAAGCAGGCGTTTTCATGAAAATCAACCCTGGATTCCGACCGATGCAGAGTGGACTCAGTTCTGCCGATTCCGGCTCCAAACCGGTTCAATCCAAAAATTTCTCTGATATGATGAATCACCAGGGTGAACGGGCATCACAGGCTGAACTTACCCGCCGATTAAGTGAGATCCAGATGCAGGGTGACCGTTTGTCTCGTTCCATGACCATTCGTGAATTAAAATCATACAAGCAGCTTGTAAAAAGATTTCTGGAGGAAACGGTCCGCCGCGGTGTTTCTATGAAAGAGACTCGGGGATGGGATCGTCGTGGAAGAGGGAAGCGTTACAAGCTGATTGATGAGATTGACTCTGCTTTGTTATCTATGGCTGACGAGCTTTTGGAGACAGAGGAAGGCAAGATTACGTTATTACAGCAAGTAGGAGAAATTCGGGGAATGCTTATTAACTTAAGCTTCTGAGGAGGAAGTATGTCCTTTCAACAAATTATGGGTCAGCAGGCAGCCAAGCAGATGTTACAGAGCAGTTTGCGACGTCAGGCCATAAGTCATGCTTATTTGTTTAGCGGACCATCCGGCAGTGGACAGTTGCAGACGGCGATTACATTTGCCAAAGCGATATTCTGTACAGAGCTTGAAGATGATGCCTGCGGACAGTGTCTTGAATGTCGTAAGGTGGAGCATGGAAATCATCCGGATCTAACGATGCTTGCACCAGATGGAAATAACATTAAAATTGATCAAATTCGGGATCTGCAGCGTATCTTTTCGTACCGTTCAGAGGCGGGGCATCCCAAAGTATATATTATTGAACAGGCCGAGAAAATGACTGTGCAAGCGGCCAACAGCTTGCTGAAGTTTCTGGAAGAACCACAAGTGCCGGCGGTAGGTATTTTGATTACGGATAATGGACAGGCGATGCTGCCCACCATTCGTTCCCGCTCTCAATTGGTTCCTTTCAGTGCACTGAATCCGGAAGAGATGCTGCAATCGCTGATTGCGGAAGGGCACCCTGCCAATCTGGCTCGCTCTGCCGTCCATTTAGCGTCAGGACTGGAAGCATGTAGAGAAATTCTCCAGCAGAATTGGTTTGCAGAAATTAGAAACGTAATGTTACAATTAGGGAAGGAGTCCCTGGGTAGAGGAAGTACATCATTGATCTCTGCACAGCAGAAGCTTTTTAAAACCGGACTCTCAGAACACCTGGATACGATGCTTAGCCTGTTCCATTTATGGTTCAGGGATATGCTGTATGTCCAGTATGGTAGGCATGAACATATCGTTTTTATAGATCAGTTGGACATGCTGTCTCAGTTGGCCCATACCCGCAGCACCGAGCAGTGGGTTTCCTACATGGATATGGCCGCAGCATGCAGAAAAAAATTGCGTTTCAATGTCAATGGCCAGCTTTGTCTGGAGCAATTTTTGATCGGTTTGGCATAAGACTGGGAGAGGACAGATTTTGTTCCAATCATATGCAAACGGTTATAACTTCGGCGGGTTCCCTAAGAAGACAGGGCTTCAGACGAAGTGGGATTGGCTTACGAGGGGGTTAATTTTTTGTACAGTGTAGTGGGTGTCCGTTTCAAAAAAGCGGGCAAAATTTATTACTTCGATCCCCTGGACCTTCCCATTGAAAAAGAAAACTGCGTTATCGTGGAGACAGCGCGGGGGGTAGAGTACGGTAAGGTTGTCGTTGGCAAGAAAGAAGTAGGCGAGTCTGATGTGGTGTTGCCGCTCAAAAAGGTCATCCGGGTGGCGGGCGAGACCGATGCCCGTGTCGTAGATGAGAACAAGCGTGCAGCAAAAGAAGCATTCGGTACTTGTTTAAATAAAATCAAAGACCACGGCCTCAAAATGAAGCTGGTCGATGTGGAATTTACGTTTGATCGCAATAAAATTATTTTTTATTTTACAGCTGAAGGAAGAGTGGATTTCCGGGAGCTGGTCAAGGATCTGGCAAGCATTTTCCGGACACGGATCGAACTGAGACAGATCGGTGTACGTGATGAAGCAAAAATGCTTGGAGGGATCGGACCTTGCGGCCGAGTATTATGTTGTTCTTCCTGGCTGGGAGACTTTGAGCCGGTATCAATCAAGATGGCTAAAGATCAGAGCCTGTCACTGAATCCGACGAAAATTTCCGGGTTGTGCGGAAGACTCATGTGTTGTCTGAAATTTGAGCATGATAACTATGAAAGTGTGAGAGAAGAATTGCCGGCTGTAGGCAAGTTGGTCGTCACCTCTTTGGGTGAAGGAAAAGTTGTCGGCATCAATGCCGGTAATCGCACAGTCCATGTTCAACTGTTCGACATCAGTAAAGTCAAAGAACTTCCGCTGGATGACGTCGTTATCAAGTAAACCATAAAGGTTGCTTCGGGGTGGAAACTTGGAAAAGAAAAATCTGTTTACGCACATTCATGAAATGGAAACCCAATTGGGTCAGTTGCACAGTGATTTAGGAGAGTTAAAAATGATTGTTAAAGAGCTGCTTGAAGATAATCAACGGCTTACCATCGAGAATGAGCAGTTACGCAAACTGCTGAAACGTGAAGCTCCGGCAGATTTGCCCATCGCATCGGCACTCGCCCCGGTAGCAAGGCCTGCAGGTCCAGCTACTGGTGAAGATGTTGTAGGTGAAGGGTATGATAATCTGGCTCGGTTGTATCACGAAGGATTCCATATCTGCAATGTCTATTATGGACATTTGCGGACGGAAGGCGATTGTCTGTTCTGCCTGTCTTTTTTGAATAAATGAAGTGGCCGTAGGGATCCCCTACGGTTTTTTTTCAAGGTTAAGAACCTTGTCTGAGATATAGAGTACCGGAGGATGAGTGTATCATATGACAGAAATATCAGTAAAACTGCAAGATTCGGAGCGAATCGACGATTTGCTCTCCCATGATTTGAAGATTATTCAAAGTGATGAAGTGTTTAGTTTTTCAATGGATGCCGTATTGTTGGCCCGATTTGCTTCTGTACCGAAACGTGGTCGTGTGCTTGATCTGTGTACAGGTAATGGGGTGGTTCCCATTCTGTTGACCACACGGACGCAGGCGAGTCTGGAGGGCATTGAAATTCAACCAAGATTGGCGGATATGGCACGTCGCAGCGTTCAGCTGAATGCATTGGAAGAAGCCATTACGATTCATGAGGGTGATTTGCGTGAACTTGTGAAAGAAACGGGCCATGCTGTATACGATGCTATAACGGTTAACCCTCCGTATATGCCCTTGAATGGAAGTGACCTCAAGATGAACACTCATCAGGCAATGGCACGCCATGAAATCGGATGTACGCTGGAGGAAGTCATTCAGGCCTGCAATCGACTGGTGCGCAATGGCGGTAAAGTATCCATGGTTCATCGCCCGCAGCGTCTAGGTGAGATAATCTCTCTGATGCGTGAGTATAAACTTGAACCGAAGCGGATTCGGATGGTACATCCCCGTGCTCATTTGGAAGCCAATATGGTGTTGATTGAAGCACTCAAGGATGGGAAACCGGAGGTACGCATGCTTCCCCCATTGATTGTCTACAATGAAGAGGGAAAATACTGTGAAGAGATCATGGATATATATTACGGAGCACAACATGCACAACGGACAACGGAAGGAGGGGTTTAGATGACATTGCATATTCAGAAGAGCTACGCGGAGCAGTCGGGTGATGCCGGCAAACTATATTTGGTAGGAACACCGATCGGTAATCTGGACGATATGACTTTTCGAGCCATTAAAACATTGCAGAGCTGTGACATCATTGCAGCGGAAGACACACGTCAGACTCGAAAGCTGCTTACCCATTTTGAAATTACACCATCGATGTTGTTCAGTTACCATGAGCATAATAAGGCAGCCAGTGGGCCTGAACTAATACGCTATATAATAGAAGGAAAAAATTTGGCACTCGTCAGTGATGCCGGTCTGCCGGCCATTTCGGACCCTGGTTCCGATCTTGTAAAACTTGCGCTTGAAGCTGGAATTACGGTCATTCCCATCCCTGGAGCCAATGCAGCGTTATCAGCTCTGATCGTATCCGGCTTGCCGACGGAGCGCTTCACATTCGGCGGTTTTTTGCCGCGGGAGAAAAAAGACATGCGAAAAGTGATGGAAGCTTTTAATGAGTCCAACGGTACGTTGCTATTTTATGAGTCCCCTCACCGTATTCGCAAAACGTTGGCCTACCTCGAAGAGATTCTAGGTGACCGATCGATCGTACTGGCGCGTGAGCTTACAAAACGTCATGAGGAGTTCGCAAGAGGTAGTATCCAAGAGTGTATAGAATGGCTTGAGGAACATCCGCCGCTTGGGGAATATTGTTTGCTTGTAGAAGGTATCAGGGAAGAGGAGCGTAAGGCGGAGCGTGAAGCCTGGTGGCAGCTGCTGTCTTTGGAGGAGCATGTGGGCCATTATGAGAATGAAGGACTTAGTCGGAAAGATGCGATGAAGAAAACGGCAACAGATCGGGGTTTGACGAAACGAGATGTGTATAATGCGTTAATCTAATAACGAATCAAGAAATATATACTGGAATAGGGAAAATAAACTTAAAGGAACCTTAGACCCAACCTTAATGAAATATGAAAAAAATAGCAGAGCGGAAAAATAAAACATATTACGCACATCACCGCTCTTCTTTTTGGTTGTACAGACTCGCAGCTCGATTTTATGGGTAATGAGAACCAATAAGAAAGCAAAAAAATACCTTCCAGCGGTGGGGTTCACACCGGGAAGGCGATCAAGGAATATAAAAAGGTTAGAAATAACAATTTAATAAGACCATTATACCTGATATTTCTTATTTTGTCACAGGTGCAGGGATTTCGGAAATACATTCGTTACAAACAATTTTACCTTTGAAATAAGTAACGTTCTCTGCATTGCCACAGAAGATACAAGCTGGTTCGTATTTTTTCAACATGATGCGCTCGCCGTCAACATAGATCTCAAGAGCATCTTTTTCACCAATACCGAGCGTACGGCGCAATTCAATTGGAATAACTACCCGTCCCAGTTCATCCACTTTTCTTACAATACCTGTTGATTTCATCATTATAATCAGTGCTCCTCTCAGCTAACGATCATTGTCATTATTCGACATTATTTTATGTTTTATGATACTCATCATACCAACGATTCCCAAAACAGTCAACCTTAAAATTAGCTTAAAATAAAGGCTGTTTTTGATAAGATTACGAGTGGTAAGGGATTGGGAGCTATTTTTCGTATTTAAACATCAATGTCAGCTTTGTCGATTTGGAAAACGACAAAAATACAGTATTCGACAAGATTCGTCAAACTGTGTCGAATCCTTGGTGGTATTATACTGAAAAGCGACAAATACAAACGATATTAAAGGAGTGAACAGACATGGAACAGCGTTTAACGGAAGAAAAGGTGTTTAAAGATCCGGTACATAATTATATCCATGTGCAAGATCCGATTATATGGCAGTTGATCAACACGCCCGAATTTCAACGTTTACGCCGAATCCGTCAATTGGGAACATCATTTCTTACTTTCCATGGTGCAGAGCATAGTCGCTTCTCACATTCCTTGGGTGTCTACGAAATTACGCGTAAGATTATTTCCCAATTCGAAAGAAGTCACTATTCAGATTGGCCAAAGGAGGAAAAAACGGTAGCCCTTTGCGCAGCATTGCTCCATGATCTTGGACATGGGCCGTTCTCTCACTCAATAGAAGAAGCTTTCGATATGAATCATGAGGATTGGACTTGTCGGATCATTACAGGTGATACCGAAGTAGGGGCGATCTTAAGACGGTATGCTCCTGATTTTCCCGAGAAAGTGGCTTCTGTTATTCAAAAGACATATGAGCAACCTATTGTCGTTAATTTGGTCACCAGTCCGCTTGATGCGGACCGCATGGATTACTTGCTTCGGGATGCCTACTTTACAGGTGTAAACTATGGGACGATCGACCTTGACCGTATCCTGCGTATGCTGCGTCCATTTCACGGAAGAATCGTGGTCAAGGAGTCGGGCATGCATGCCGTGGAGGATTACTTGATGTCCAGGTACCAGATGTACTGGCAAATTTACTTTCATCCGGTTACCCGAAGTTCGGAAATTATATTGCGGCAAATATTTAAGCGGGCGAAAAGTCTCATACAGCAAGGTTTCCAATTCCGCTTCATGATCGATCCACTGTCCCAGCTATTCGCCGGCGATTTAACGGTGGATGAATACTTGCAGCTGGACGAAGCTTTGATTCAGACGGCATTTATGCAGTGGCGCAAAGAGGACGATGCTGTTCTAAGTGAGTTATGCGAACGTTTTATAGATCGCAAATTATATAAGTATGTAGAGATTGAACAGATCGACGTAAACCTGATTGAAGAGATTCGGGAAGCCTTCACTGCAGCGGGTCTTAATCCCGAGTATGATCTGGAAATTGATTTTCCAACGGATAATCCGTATGATGTGTTTCGTCCGGATGAATCAACGGACAAGCAGATCCTGCTGCTTGATCGGCAAGACAAGTTACATGAGTTGTCAGAGGTATCCGACATTGTCCGTTCAATCAGTGGTCTTCATCGCGGAAAGCATCACTTGTATTATCCGCAAAATAAGGTGGATGCAATTGTTCATGAATTACCGTCAAATATACGCCCCTATTTCTCACATTAAATGATCAGCAATACTGTTCAGGAGTCTGGTGAATAAAGCTTTCTAAAAGAGCTATTTTCCATGATACAGTAATCTGCTTTAATGGAGAGTACATGTAGATCGACATAATTTTGTAATCAGAGCAATTAGAATACAACCCGGATGGCTAAAGATAAGCAACATATAGATAAGGAAGAACTTGTTCGCTCTACATGTTGTGCTCAATGTGCTGAATGAGCTAATAGAATGAAATAAAGAAAAAAATATGACCGAATTTAGGAATATTTATGTTCTGGTTAGTTTACCGGATGGATTAAAAAGAGCTAGTCGTTAATTCGACATGAAGGGAGAAATACAGCATGATGTTGTTCGACACACATACACACCTGGATGCACCACAATTCGACGAGGACCGCGAGGAAATGATTCAGCGTGCTGTGGATGCGGGCGTTAGTCGCATGATTAACGTTGGCTTTAACCGGGAGACTATTCCATCCACGATGAAGCTGGCTGAAACCTATGATTTTATATATGCTGCGGTAGGCTGGCACCCAGTGGATGCAATTACGATGCAGGAGGGTGATCTGGAATGGATTGCGTCTTTATGCAAGCATGAAAAAGTGGTAGCTATCGGTGAAATTGGTCTAGACTATTATTGGGACACTTCACCGAAAGAGGTTCAACATCGCGTATTACGACAACAAATTGGTCTTGCCCGTGAGTTAAATATGCCGATTGTCATTCACAACCGGGATGCGCATGAGGATATTGTAAAGATTTTGCGTGAAGAGAAGGCAGGAGAAGTAGGCGGTGTTATGCATTCCTTCTCTGGCAGCTGGGAAACGGCGAAAATGTGCCTGGATTTGGGCTTCCATCTTTCCTTCGGAGGGCCAATCACGTTCAAAAATGCGAAGCAGCCTAAAGAGGTGCTTGAGAAGGTTCCGATGGACCGATTTTTCATTGAAACCGATGCTCCTTATCTAACACCTCACCCTTATCGTGGAAAACGAAATGAGACAGCGCATGTACGTCTGGTTGCAGAAGCAGCTGCGGAAATTAAAGGCATTTCGGTAGAGGAAATTGCAGCAATAACGACCAAAAATGCCATGGAACGATTTGGGATTCGTTAAAATATCGAGCAAAACGGGTGAAAAAGTGAGTTAGGCGGAGTTAATTTGCTTTTTGATCCAAATAAATCAAGAATATTACAATATTTTAACCAAATATTTAGAAAAACGTACTTGAACAACGCTTTACAACATGCATAGAAACAGGATATCATCTTTTCAGTGAATTGTTGTGCGGAAAATTGGACAGATGTTCGGGGGATGAACAAAGGGACACTTTCCGATGAAACAACATTACTTTCATGAATCAGTCTCGCTGAGTCTCCGTTAACGGAGAGCGGGGGAACCAATAAGGCTTAAACATCGGTGTTTTCAGCCGATGCGCAAAATGCGCTGACCCAAAAGCAGCGTATAAATCTGCGAAGCCATATTTGATTTCTTCTTTGGGTCTCGGGGTGAATTCAAGGGCGTCCGCCATGAGCGGATGACCGGAGATAGGGCGGCTCTCTTTCGCCCGAACCCGACAGCTAACCTCGCAAGCGGAAAAAGAGAGGCAACCTCGTGCATGAATTTCCGATATTCAGAATCATTCGGAAGCCACGAAAGAGTTCCTCTTAAACTCTTTCTTTGGCTTTTTTGTTTTTGAATAAAAGAAATACGGTCATCATACGGTAAGTATTCAGGAGGATGACATCATGTTGCGAAGATTGATTCATGGTGCAGAACCGGATTATGTTGGTCCGATCTGTGTTCTGTAGAAAATTTGGTATAGTCGCGTCAAAGACATCATGCATTACTTTAGACGGCGAGGCTATGAAGGAGGACGGAGAAGTGGGCACATTCCAACCAGAAGAGACCCATGAGTCACGATCATCCAGTAAGTCTTTCGCGTTGCGGTGGAAGCATGAGAACTTGCGTCAAATGGCATTGATCGCGATTTTCTCAATTGCGCTTACAATCATGATCTTGTTAGTCGTTTACGGTCAGGCCGGGAAACAAATTTCACTGGTTATTGATGGCAAAGCTCAAGCGGTAGAGACTCGTACAGGAATGCTTCAGGAAATGCTGGAGGAGCAGTCAATCACAGTCAGCCCTCACGATCAGGTATCCATGCCCTTGAATGGGGCGATCACAGATGGAGACCGCATCGTTATTGAGCGGGCCGTTCCAGTTAATATTACGGCAGACGGAGACACCAAGACTCTGTATACAACCGATTCATCGGTAAAAGATGCGATTAAAAAATCAGGTATTCAGATTGCAAGTGAAGACAAAGTGTATCCGGCGCTTGGAACCACTATTGAAGCGGATATGAAAATCCGTGTAGTGCGTGTAACAAAGCGTACGGTGGACGTGGAACAGCCGATTGCTTACAAAGTGATCAAAACGGCTGACCCTAGCTTGTACAAAGGCGACAATCGTGTCGTTGTGAGCGGTAAAGAAGGCACACTTGTACAGCATATTGAAAAGGTGTTCCAGGATGGAGAATTGGTCTCCAAAAAAATGGTGGGCAAATCGGTCGCAACGAATCGCGTTGATAAAGTGATCGCCGTTGGTACCAAAGCCAAACCTGTTGTGAAAGAGCCAGTGATTCAGACGGTATCGGCGCAGACTTCCACGACAAAAACAGCAACAACCACGAACTCGAAGAAAACCGCTGCCTCGGGCAGCAAAGTAATTACCGTCTCAGGCAGTTCTTTTAAATATTCTAAAGTGTTGAAAAATGTATCCATGACGGCATACTCTTCTGAAGAGCCCGGTATCGGCACAAAAACGGCATCAGGTACTCGGGTAACCGAGGGACGTACCATTGCGGTTGATCCCAAAGTCATTCCAATTGGCTGGTGGGTATATATCGAGGGCCTTGGCTTCCGTCGTGCGGAAGACACAGGTGGTGCCATTAAAGGCAACAAAATTGATGTGTATTATGATAGTGTGAAGCATGCCCTGAACTTCGGACGGAAGAAAGGCAAGACGGTATATGTGATTGGTCCGGTGAAGCCGGAAGCGAACTAAAATCGTTTTACTTTGAAATGGGAATGCTATAAAATATAAGCATGAATGATTCATGCGGAATATGCGGCGGAGGGGTCTGAATTCAGTCTCCCCCGCCGTTTGGCAGAGAAGAGGATACTCCTCTTCTTTTTGCGTTAGAAAGGAAGAAATGGAACATGATAAAAGAAGTGATCGTGGTGGAAGGTCGTGACGACACCGTAGCTATTCGACGTGCGGTTCAGGCAGATACGATCGAGACTGGTGGGTCGGCCATCAACCAGCGTATTCTAAAGCGCATTGCACTTGCCCAAGAGAGACGTGGTGTCATCGTACTGACAGACCCGGATCATGCTGGTGAACGTATTCGTAAAATCATCGCCAATAAAGTACCTGGCTGCAAGCATGCCTTCATCCCGGAGGCAGATGCTACGCGTAAAGGCGACATCGGAGTGGAGAACGCCTCACCTGAGGCCATTCGTCATGCACTGGCACGTGTACACACGTCTTATGAAGGCGCACCCAGTCTGATCGATTGGGAGGATCTGATTGCGGCGGGACTGATTGTGCACCCACAGGCTGCTGCACGTCGTATGGAGATGGGCAATCTGCTGGGCATAGGATATTGCAACGGCAAGCAGTTCCACAAGCGGTTGAGTGTATTCCAGATTACCCGGGAAGAGTTCTCCGCAGCATTATCGCAAATTGAACGTGAAGGATTGTGAGCGTATGAAGGGCATGGAAGAAACGGTAGAGATTGCAACCCCCAAACGAACCAAAGAAATTATTCAAAGACACGGATTTTCATTCAAGAAGAGCCTGGGTCAGAACTTTCTGATCGATCAAAATATATTGAACAAAATTGTAAATGCAGCTGATTTGGACGAGTCCAAGGGTGCACTTGAGATCGGACCAGGTATCGGCGCCCTCACAGAACGTCTGGCTCGGGTAGCCGGGCCTGTAACGGCTGTAGAGATTGATCAGCGGCTGCTGCCGATTCTGGGTGAAGTGATGCAGCCTTATCCGAATGTTCGTGTGCATCATGGGGATGTGCTGAAGCTGGATCTGGCTGAGCTGTTCCGCACCGATTTTGGAACGGTAGATAAAGTGAGTGTTGTGGCCAATCTGCCTTATTATGTAACGACGCCAATCATGATGAAGCTGCTCGAAGAGAAGCTGCCTGTAGACAGCATTGTGGTCATGATCCAGAAGGAAGTGGCTGAACGCATGGCTGCTGCTCCTGGATCTAAGGACTATGGCAGTCTGAGCATTGCAGTCCAGTACTACAGTATGCCTGAATTGGTCTGTATTGTTCCGCCCACGGTATTTATTCCGCAGCCTAATGTGGAATCGGCTGTAATCAAGTTAAAGGTGCGTGAGCAACCGCCGGTTGAAGTTCCCGACGAGGCACATTTCTTCGAAGTGGTACAGGCTTCATTCGCGCAGCGTAGAAAAACAATCTCCAATAATTTGAAAGCTCGTTTCTTCACAAAGGAGAACAGAGAACAGGCTGATCAGCTGCTGGAGCAGGCTGGTATTCAGCCTTCGAGACGGGGAGAAACATTGAGCCTGCAGGAGTATGCGACACTCAGTACCGTAATGTGGGAAGCTGGGGTACGCGCAGCTCTGTAAAATTCGGATGAACCAATCCGGGTTTCTGCCCATACGATGGGGTAGAGGTGATAATGTTGATGAATATCGGAGACTTGGTCGTTCGAAAGTCATACGGTGGAGATGTGACTTTCCGGTTGGAAGGCCTCCAGTCGGACGGTGCCATCATTAAAGGGACCGAGTTCCGGCTGTTAGCCGATTCCCCTGTGGACGATTTGATACAGGTTCCTTATGAACCGCAGAGTGCCAAGACGAGGCAGGCTCACGTGAAGGCGCATCAGACGCTCTCACGCTTGCAGCAGAATCGAATGGAACAGGCCGAGCGCAATCGTGAAGGTTTGGTTCAGGAATGGTCTGTTCAACAAGAACCCGCCTATTTTGAGATGCCTGGCAAAGTACTGCACTTGGATGGCGATCCTAATTATCTAAAAAAAAGCATGAACCTTTATGAGCAGCTTCGTGTTCCCGCAGAGGGGCAATACGTACATGAGTCTGCCATGGCGGACACTTTATATCGTCTGCTGCCCAAAGTTCGCCCGGACATTGTTGTCATTACTGGCCATGATGGTGTACTTAAGACTCGTCAGCCCTATGACTTATATAGTCTGGGCAGCTACAAAAATTCGCAAAACTTCGTATCTGCTATTCAGGTGGCTAGGCAATATGAACGCCATCTCGATGCGCTCACGATTGTAGCTGGTGCGTGTCAGTCCCACTTTGAGGCCTTGCTGCGTGCTGGAGCGAACTTTGCCAGTTCACCAGGCCGAATTCTCATTCATGCTTTAGACCCGGTCTATGTGGCAGCCAAGGCAGCCTTCACGTCAGTGCGCGAAACCGTGAATATGAATGACATTTTGCATAACACGATTAGTGGCAGCCAGGGTGTGGGCGGCGTTGAGACACGAGGGAGTTATCGGGTAGGTCTGCCCGGATTGAATGATTTATCCACGTTAAAAGTGAATCCATCAGCCGTCTGAAGATGGCAGAAGAAAGCCTCATTTAGGGGCTTTTTTTGTTTGCAAAAAAATTCATTGACAACAACTTTTTGATACTGATATAATAATTAGTTTTGATTTGACAATGACTGTAAAATCCGGTATAATGGACAAGAAAAGAGGTGGTCGTCGACAATGGCTAAAAATACGCTATTGGATATCAAACGCAATCTCGATGCACATATCGGTCAGAAAATTATGCTGCGGGCTAATGGTGGCCGCCGTAAGACCATTGAGCGTACGGGTGTATTGGAAGAAACGTACCCTTCTGTTTTTATTGTCAAGCTTGATGAGGAGCAAGAAACATTCAAGCGAGTATCCTACAGTTATGCTGATATACTTACGGAATCGGTGGAAGTCATGGTATTTGATCCAGGCAGCCAGACGCATAGCTCCTACATGGAGACGTAAGTATCGATTTACGGCGATTCTGCCCCCTTGGGCAGGTCGCTTTTTTTATTTTGAAAAAATCCCGCTCGGTTCATGGGAGAGCCATAGTTGATCAGGAATGAGTCTGGGGAAGAAGCGGCATACTATTTGGACAGGTTCAAGGCATTATTCTTAAGTAGATCAAATGAATTGGCTTGGCCTGGGGGCAATTAGTCCCGGATACCAATGGACTTATCATGAATGAACTATTTGGAGGAGGATGATCCATGAGCCGGAGAAGAAGAAGTGTAATGTCGGATGAACTCAAGAATGAACTGGCAAAAGACCTGGGGTTCTATGATACTGTCCAGCAGGAAGGTTGGGGCGGGATCAAAGCGAAGGATGCGGGCAATATGGTGAAACGGGCCATTCAACTTGCGGAAGAAGCTGCACGCAAATCGTAATCCGGTTCAATCGGTTTGGAGAGCGGGGCAATCCGGCAGGAATGACCTCGCTTTTTCCCCATGGATGCGGAATAGAAATGACTTGACAGCCCCATTTTGATATAATATGTTAAGTTGTCTTAGGGAAAAGGTGAGGACGGGTGAACGCCTTGAAAATTTACGAAAAAGCGCCTGCTAAAATCAATTTGATGCTAGACGTTTTACATAAAAGAAGAGATGGATTCCACGAAGTTGAGATGATCATGACGATGGTGGATCTTGCCGATCGACTGGAAATGTCTGAGCTGCCTCGTGACACGATCTTTATCTCTAGTCAGGCGGGATATATCCCCCTGGATGAGAAGAACTTGGCTTTTCAGGCAGCCAGGCTCATCAAAGAGCGTTATGACGTGAGAACCGGAGTGCATATTCATCTGGACAAAAAAATACCAGTGGCCGCCGGACTTGCTGGTGGCAGCAGTGATGCAGCAGCAACGCTGCGTGGATTGAATCGCCTCTGGCGTCTCAACATCCCCGATCAAGAGCTGCAGGAACTTGGAGCCGAACTGGGCTCGGATGTGCCTTTCTGCATTACAGGCGGAACAGCACTCGCCACAGGCCGTGGGGAGAAGCTGACACCGATGCCGAATCCCCCGCAATGTTGGGTGATCTTGGCCAAGCCGCCGATTAATGTGTCCACAGCCGACGTCTATGGACGGTTCCGCAGCGACAAGATCGTTCGTCATCCGAGTGCTGCCAAAATGGAGCAGGCCATTCGCAATCAATCCTTTGCCGAAGTGTGCGGGCAGATGGGGAATGTGCTTGAGGACGTAACGTTGAAGCTGTATCCGGAAGTTCAGCATCTGAAGGATGCCATGATTCGGCTTGGAGCAGACGGAGTATTAATGTCAGGCAGCGGCCCTACTGTGTTTGGGCTGGTCTCCAAGGAGTCCAAAGTTGCACGGATCTACAATGGGCTGCGAGGCTTCTGTAAAGAAGTATACGCCGTACGTATGCTAACTTAAAATTCGCTTTTATAATGTACAAACACGTATAAAGGTGGTATATTTTTAAATAATTATTCGGATTTGGATGTTTTCCGTGATCGTGAGGATGGATCTCTGTGAAGAAATTAAAACGAAGCGCAAGGCTGGTTGAAATGACGCAGTACTTATTGTCTAGACCGCATACGGTTATTCCGTTGACCACATTTGCCGAACGCTACGGAGCTGCGAAGTCGTCGATCAGTGAAGATTTGGCGATTATCAAAGAAGTGTTCGAAGAAGGTGGTTCGGGAGAACTGCATACACTGGCTGGAGCAGCCGGGGGAGTAAAGTGGATTCCAAAGGTGTCCAGAGAACTGGCACTGGCTTTTGCAGAACGACTTTCTACCCAGCTCGCGCAGCCCGATCGGATACTCCCTGGTGAGTACCTGTACATGTCCGACCTGCTTGGACAGCCCGCATTGATGAATGAAGCCGGCAAGATTTTTGCAACGGCCTTTGGCAATATGGATATTGATGTGGTGATGACGGTCGAGACTAAAGGAATTCCGCTTGCTTATGCGACCGGAGCCCAGCTCAACCTGCCTGTAGTGCTCGTGCGTAGGGACCATCAGGCTACGGAAGGATCGGCCGTAAGTATCAATTATGTATCCGGGTCCCATAAAAGCCTACATACCATGTCCCTATCTCGCAGGGCTATGCGTGAGCACTCCAGAGTGCTCATTGTAGATGATTTTATGAAAGCCGGGGGAACCGTCCAAGGGATGATCGACCTATTAGCCGAGTTTAATGCTACGGTAGCGGGAGTAGGCGTATTAGTAGAATCTGGATCGGTTGATTCGGAAGAACGACTGCTGACGGATTACATTTCTCTGGCGAAGCTGACGGCGGTTGATGCGAAGAGCAGACACATTTCCGTCAAGCCTGGCAACTATTTTGACGTGTAGAATCATGACGAATTACATGTCGGGAAAGGTTCTTTTCCATCGACCTGGCACTAACGTTGTCGAATTGTGTATTAAATAAAAAAATTCCTGAAATTAGGACATTTTTATGGTTATAAAAAGAAGGAGTTCGTATAGGCTGTGTGGAATTATACACCAAGTTCTGATGGAAAAAGGTGGTGAACACACACATGCAAATTACGGATGTCAGACTCCGCCGTGTTAACTCTGAGGGGAGAATGAAGGCTATCGCATCCATTACCATCGATAACGAATTCGTCGTTCATGACATTCGCGTCATCGATGGCAATAACGGAATGTTTGTTGCTATGCCGAGCAAGCGGACTCCTGACGGAGAATTCCGTGATATCGCCCACCCGATCTCTTCCGGTACTCGCGAGAAGATTCAAGCAGCTGTTTTGACTGAGTATGATCGCGCAGCAACTGAGGAAGAAGTCATTGAAGAAGGTGCCTGAGAACATTATTGGGGTTCGAAGGAAAAGAGAGCCATGTCTTATGGCTCTCTTTTCTTTTTGACGGGAATAAGATATATTCAGTATTGAGTTTATTCACAGAAGAGCATTTTCGCAGCTTGAATTCTGCAAAATGTTGAAAGAACAAAAAGCGCAGCGTGCGCTTGGTAACAGGGCGGCATCTTAGGAATCATGGGAATCGGTTAAGCTCGCAGGTACACGGCGTATACATATAGGTCACGATTTGTTGGTGTCCGCGTTGTTACGCGTGATTACAGAGACAGCAGGCGATGAACAAGACCGGCGCAGGGCCGGCTGAACGTTACTCATCGGATATATACAGGTAAGGTCAAACGATGGGTTTTTCAGAACAGGAGGTCGTAAATTTTGAAAAGAATGGCAATCGTTCTTGCGGCAGGGCAAGGCAAACGGATGAAATCAAAATTGTACAAGGTACTGCATCCCGTATGCGGTAAACCAATGGTGGGTCACGTGCTGGATGCAGCTCTTCGCGCAGGTGTTGAACGCAGCGTCGTTGTGGTCGGTCACGGTGCCGAAGCGGTGCAGTCATTTTTGGGTTCCAGAGCAGAGTACGTGCTTCAGGCTGAACAATTGGGAACAGGACATGCGGTGAAGCAGGTTAAATCTCTGCTCGGCAGTGAAGCAGGGTCAACCATTGTTGTCTGTGGAGATACACCACTTGTGACCAGTGAAACGCTGGAAGGACTGATGAAGCTGCATGAGAGTCGCGGAGCAGCAGCAACGGTACTTACAGCTAAACTGGACAATCCCAAAGGGTACGGTCGCGTTATTCGCGGAGAAGATGGTTCAGTACAACGCATTGTGGAACAGAAGGATTGCACGGAGCAGGAAGATGCCGTGAACGAAATCAACACAGGTACGTACTGCTTCGATAATGCCAAGTTGTTCGCTGCGCTGGAGAAAGTGACGAACCAGAATGCTCAGGGAGAGTATTATCTCACTGACGTGGTTGGCATTTTCCGTAATGATGGAGAAGTGGTGGAGGCCTACATGTCAGATGACATCGCGGAATCCATCGGAGTTAATGATCGGCTTGCCCTTTCACAAGCAGAAGCGTTCATGCGTGAACGTTTGGCGGTAAGACATATGTTGAACGGTGTTACGATCATCGATCCGGCATCGACATATATCGGGGCGGATGTTACCATTGGATCAGATACGGTATTGTATCCGGGTACCATACTCAAAGGGTCAACTACCATTGGTGAAGCCTGCCATATTGGTCCTCAGGCTGATATCGAAGACAGTATCATTCAGGATGGGGTTACAATCAAACATTCTGTGCTGTCACAAGCCGAGGTTGGATCAGAAGCAACCGTAGGTCCATTTGCTTATTTGCGTCCAGGCACCAAACTGGGCCGCAAAGTAAAAATTGGTGACTTTGTTGAAGTGAAAAATGCTACAATTGATGAAGGCTCCAAAGTATCTCATCTCAGTTATATTGGGGATGCTAAAGTCGGGAAAAACGTAAATGTTGGATGCGGGGCAATAACGGTGAATTATGATGGATATAATAAAGCTGTAACGACGATTGAAGATGATGCGTTCGTAGGCAGCAATGTCAATCTGATTGCACCTGTCACGGTAGGAAAAGGCGCATATGTTGTTGCGGGCTCTACCGTTACCCATTCCGTTCCCGACAACGATCTCGCGATTGCCCGCCCACGCCAGGAGAACAAACCTGGGTATGCGGAGAAAATCCGTGGTCGTGCCAAAGCAAAGAAACAAAATGCCAAACCCGAATAAGGGGTATTGATATTAAGAATTGCCTGCCGAACATCGGGGGGTGCCGACATGTCGCAGACGCTTATAGATTCCAATGAACCAGCACGGAGGGTTTTTATTTTATGACTTATTTTGATTCGAAACTAAAAATATTTACTTGCAATTCTAACCCCAAGCTTGCCCATCAAATTGCTGATTATATCGGAATTCCTATGGGTGAATCTCACACAACCAGCTTCAGTGATGGTGAGATCCAAGTGAAACTCTCTGAGAGTGTTCGGGGCTGTCACGTTTATATCGTGCAGTCTACTTGCTTGCCGGTTAATGACAACCTGATGGAAATGCTCGTTATGATTGATGCACTTAAACGGGCATCTGCCAAGACGATTAACGTCGTTATTCCGTACTATGGTTATGCTAGACAGGACCGTAAGGCCCGTTCGCGTGACCCGATTACAGCCAAACTGGTTGCCAATTTGATCGAAAAAGCGGGTGCAACCCGTGTAATCGCAATGGACTTGCATGCCATGCAGATCCAGGGATTCTTCGACATTCCAGTCGATCATCTGCTCGGCGTGCCGATTTTGGCTCAATATTTCCGCTCGAAACAGATCGAAAATCCGGTTGTTGTATCGCCTGACCACGGCGGCGTAGTACGCGCTCGGAAACTGGCGGACTTCCTGAATGCACCTCTCGCAATTATCGACAAACGTCGTCCAGAGCCGAACGTCAGCGAAGTGATGAACATTATCGGTAACATCGAAGGTAAAACGGCAATTCTGATCGATGACATCATTGATACAGCGGGAACGATTGTACTGGGAGCAAATGCTCTGATGGAAGGCGGCGTGAAAGAAGTATACGCTTGCTGTACTCACCCGGTATTGTCCGGCCCTGCGATGGAACGCTTGGAGAATGCACCGCTGAAGGAAGTTATCGTAACGGATACTATTCCGATTACGCATGCTAACCCGACAAGCAAACTTAAAGTGTTGTCTGTAGCACCTTTGCTCGGAGAAGCCATTATCCGGGTTCATGAGGAATTGTCAATCAGCAAGCTGTTTGAAATTGAATAAGGATGTCTGCATAAAGTAGTAGAGGGGTTACGTTTTCCGGATCAATGGAAAATGTAACCCCTGTCGGCGTGCCGTTATGTTGGAAGTGAAGCAGTTGCCTGCCGGATTTCTAGTATCCGGGGCGGGAGATAAAACGGAACCGGCGCCGATGAAAAAGAGTGTCGGCAATTTCGACAAATTGATTATCGAAACGTGTGATTAGTCCGATCTCAATATGGGTGTCGCGGTCATATACCTGTACAGGTACGTGATATTCCAGATGATAGATAAAATCGCTATGTTGAGTCAGTTGTCCGTTGTCTTCGCGCAAAACCCGCTCACCTTCCTGGGTTGATGAATAAAAGCTGTAAACATAATATAAGTTGAAACTGACGTTTACACCAAAACGGAGAGTGCAGAACCAATCTGAAGAAGCGGAGCGTGCGCCTGAAAGCTTTCTGCAAGAAAGCTACTTCGGAAGCATAGGCTATCACCGGATTATTCCCTTGGATCAAGGGAATAAAGAAAATCTGGGGATAAGAGCCGATCGAAAGATGGTACTGCAATCGG
Source organism: Paenibacillus sp. E222 (assembly GCF_013401555.1). NCBI lineage: Bacteria > Bacillati > Bacillota > Bacilli > Caryophanales > Paenibacillaceae > Paenibacillus > Paenibacillus sp. E222. The sequence continues at coordinate 1,149,303 of NZ_CP058552.1, read as the reverse complement.
AGTGATAAGGTGTAATAATCGTTCAAATTATATAACCATTTCGAATCATACTTTGTTGATATTATATGAAATATAACATTCGAAGTCTATGCTTCACCTTAGGCTGATCCGAAGGAGGGAACAAGATGAAGTGGATTGTCGGCCTCGGAAATCCAGGCCCGAACTACGCTAAAACCCGTCATAATATCGGCTTTATGGCACTCGATCGACTTGCAGAGCGCCATAATATCTCCATTACGCAGAGCAAATGCAAGGCGCTGATTGGAGAAGGTGTGATTGGCGGCGTCAAAACGGTGCTGATTAAACCAATGACGTTTATGAACCTGTCCGGTGAGTCGGTAAGGGCTTATATGGATTTTTATAAAGTTAGTCTGGAAGACCTGATTGTTGTCTACGATGATATGGACACGGAAACAGGCAAAGTCAGATTGCGTTACCAGGGCAGTGCAGGTGGTCACAATGGAATCAAATCCATTATCCAGCATACCGGTACTCAGCAGTTTAACCGGGTACGGATGGGCATATCCCGACCAGAACCGGGACATGCCATTGTAGATTACGTACTGTCGAAGTTTATGAAGAACGAAAAGGAAGCACTCGAACAAACGATCGAACAGACCTGTAATGCATTGGAGTATAGTCTGGATCATACGTTTGAGCAGACGATGGCCAAGTTCAACGGGTAACCGCTGCAACTGGCACTGGAAAAATGATCAAGATTCGGGTTCAATTCAGTCTTAATGGGCATACTGGACGTATAAACCATGTTCAGGAGGCATAAACATGTCAGTGAATTATGTGTGTAGGCACTGCCGTACTTTTATTGGACGAATCGATTCTGCCCGGATAACGGAAGCGCAATTAGGCTTTCATTTCTTGACCCCCGACGAGCGGAGGGATATAATAGCGTATAATTCCGGTGGCGATATAACCGTTCGGATTACATGTGATTATTGCAAAGAAGCTTTGGAATTTAATCCTGAGCTGAGCCTGCTTGCGAGTCCGCTTCAATAATTAACTCGCACGCAGCAAGAACTTATGACAGATGATGGCGGCTGCGGAATACCGCTCCACCTTTATAGCCTTGGCAGCCTGCTGAGGCTTCTTTTCAGTTGGGATGAAACCAGACTGCTTCCAAAATCGTGCTCAGCCACATTAAACGGATGTGGCAAAGTAGCGATTAATCCTTTATGATGAAACAGGACAAAAAGGAATTTGTATCCAATTTTTAATGTGGTGAACCTGCGCGCAGGCGTGAGATACTCAAGTAAGTTATAAGAGAGGTGCCCCTTTTGTTACAAGCACTTATACAGGCTTTTTCCAAAGATCCGGACTTCGGGTCCATTACGGCCGGGATTACATCCGGTATGAAGGAGCAATTGGTTTCGGGCTTATCCGGTTCGGCACGTCAGATTATGCTGGCTGCCCTGCATCAGGAAACGAACCGACCCCTGCTCGTTGTGACACACAATATGTTTTCCGCTCAAAAAATCGCAGAAGATTTACAGGAAGCGCTTTCACCGGATCAGGTGCTGCTCTATCCTGCCAACGAACTTGTTGCCGCTGAAGCTGCTGTTTCCAGTCCGGAAACATTGGGTCAGCGTATTGATGTGTTGGTCCGTTGCGCCCAGGGATTCAGGGGCGTTGTTGTTATCCCATTTTCCGGGGTACGGCGCTATGTTCCACTTCCGGAAGTAATGGCTAATGCTCAGATTACAATTAAACAAGGCAATACGCTGGAGCTCGATGCATTCCTGCTGGAGATGGTGAAGCTTGGATATGAACGTGTAGAGCGCGTAGAATCACGTGGTGAGATGAGTGTGCGTGGAGGAATTATTGATTTCTATCCAGTTACATCGTCCATTGCGTATCGTGTGGAATTATTCGACGATGAGATCGATTCCATTCGGACATTTGATCCTGCAGACCAGCGTTCCATTGAACGAATTGACGAAGTGACGGTTCTGCCGTGCAAAGAGTTAATTGCAGATCGCGAACGCATGGAGAAGGCTGCGGATACAGCCGTTATTTTGCTTGACCAACAGTTGGAGAAAATGACGGACCGGCAGGCGAAGCTGCGTCTGCGGGAAGAAATTCATCGTGAGATCGAACTTCTGCGGGAGCATGTGTATTTCTCCGAAATGTATAAATATATTTCACCGCTCTATCCCGAAAACAAGACGATCTACGACTACATGCCAGAAGATACATTGCTTGTACTCGACGAGCCGGCAAGGCTTGCAGAGACGTCGAAACAGCTTGACCGGGATGAGTCGGAGTGGAATCTGCATTTGATGCAAAACGGGAAGACCCTTCCGGACCTGCATCTGTCAGCGGATGGGGATGATCTGATCTATGAACGTCCATTCCAGACGCTGTTTATGTCCATCTTTTTGCGTCAGGTTCCTCATACCCAGCCGCAGAATATTCTCAACTTTATCAGCCGTGGAATGCAGGACTTCCATGGTCAGATGAACGTGCTCAAAGCAGAGATGGAGCGCTGGCAGAAAGCCGGGGTTCAGGTGCTTATGCTGGCTAACGGTGAGGAAAGACTCGATCGGATGCGTCGGGTACTCATGGACTATGATATCCCTGAGCCGGAGATGCTTATTGGCAACCTGCAAACCGGATTTGAGATGCCTTCCATTCATCTGGCTGTCGTTACCGAAGGCGAGATGTTCTCACAGAAGCAGCGCAAAGTGCGCAAGCCGATTCGTAATGTGGACAATGCAGAACGCATTAAATCCTATAGTGAGCTGAAAGTGGGCGATTATGTCGTTCACCAAAATCACGGGATCGGTAAGTATCTCGGCATCGGTACACTTGAGGTTGGCGGTATTCACAAGGACTACATGCATATTCTCTATGCAGGTGGAGACAAACTGTCTGTACCGATTGAGCAGATTGATCTGATTCAGAAATATGTCGGTTCGGAAGAGAAAGAGCCGAAAATATATAAACTGGGCGGCAATGAGTGGACACGGGTTAAAAATAAAGTCCGCACATCTGTACAGGATATTGCTGATGATCTAATCAAGCTTTATGCGGAACGCCAGACGTCAAAAGGTTTTGGCTTCGACAAAGACTCTGCGGAACAGCAGGAGTTCGAGGACATGTTCCCTTATGATGAGACACGGGATCAGGTGCGTGCAATCGAAGAAATCAAGAAAGATATGGAACAAAATCGTCCGATGGACCGTTTATTGTGTGGAGATGTTGGTTATGGCAAAACAGAGGTTGCGATCCGTGCCGCCTTTAAGGCTGCCATTGAGGGAAAACAGGTTGCTGTATTAGTCCCTACAACCATTCTGGCTCAGCAGCATTATGAAACGTTCCGTGAGCGTTTCTCCGGTTATCCATTCAACATTCATGTACTTAGCCGATTCCGTTCACGTAAAGAACAGAACGAGACAGCCAAAGGCATTAAGGCAGGCACGGTCGATATCGTCATCGGTACTCATCGGTTATTGTCACAGGATCTGGTCTTCAAAGACCTTGGCCTGTTAATTGTAGATGAAGAGCAGCGCTTCGGTGTAACGCACAAGGAAAAACTGAAAAAGCTGAAAACAAACGTGGACGTGCTGACACTGACAGCGACGCCGATTCCGCGTACCCTTCACATGTCCATGCTGGGCGTTCGGGATCTGTCGGTTATCGAGACACCGCCGGAAAACCGTTTTCCGGTACAGACGTATGTCGTTGAACACAGTCAGGCGCTTGTTCGTGAAGCGATTGAACGTGAATTGGCTCGCGGCGGTCAGGTGTACTACCTGTATAACCGTGTGCAGGGAATTCAGGAGATGGCTGCGGAAATTTCCGAATTGGTGCCGGAAGCCAAGGTTGGTGTGGGGCATGGACAGATGTCGGAAACGGAGCTGGAGAAAACCATTCTGGACTTCCTGGATGGTGAATATGACGTACTTGTCAGCACTAGCATCATCGAGACCGGGGTGGATATTCCTAACGTAAATACTCTGATCGTGCATGACGCGGACAAAATGGGGCTCTCCCAGCTGTACCAGCTGCGTGGACGGGTCGGTCGTTCCAATCGGATTGCGTATGCCTATTTCACATACCAACGGGACAAAGTGCTGACCGAAGTGGCTGAGAAACGTCTGCAATCAATTAAGGAATTTACCGAACTAGGTTCAGGATTCAAGATCGCGATGCGCGATTTATCGATTCGCGGCGCGGGTAATTTGCTCGGAGCTGAACAGCACGGCTTTATCGCGTCTGTCGGATTCGATCTGTATTCTCAGATGCTGGCAGAGGAAATCAACAAACGCAAAGTTACAATGCTCGGCGAAGAGCCGGTGCCATCCGATCAGTGGAACACAACGCTGGATCTCAGTATCGATGCGTACTTGCCGTCGGATTATATTTATGACAGTATTCAGAAGATTGAAATTTATAAAAAAGTGGCGGTTATTGCCTCCTTCGACGATGCAATGGAACTGGAAGACGAATTGGTTGACCGATTCGGAGATCTGCCAGAAGCCGTAATCAACTTGCTGGCGGTGGCCAGAATGAAAGTCTATGGCAAGATCTACGGTATTGAATCCATCTCCCAACGCGGAGATGATCTTACAGTGAAGTTCTATGAAGGCAGAGAACATGCATTTGAGCTCTCAAAAATCGCACACATTGGAAATCAGTTCGAAAGACGTGTACAATTTGAACAAGGATCCCATATGCTTATTCATGTCAAGGGTAAAGGGCTTGGGGACAAGCAACTGATGGAGCTGGTAGAGAAATTTCTGGAGTCCATGAAAAGTGCTTTTAAATCAAAGGGGGAACTAAAGGATGTTAGCAAAGTATAAAAAAGTAGGGAAAGTACTGTCTGTGAGCATGGTAGCAGTACTGTCCTTATCACTGCTTGCTGCTTGCGGCAAGAAGGAAGAAGCGACAACGGAACCAAAGGATACAAGTGCTGTAGTCGCTACGTATGATGGCGGTACAATTACAGCCAATGAATTCGACATGGAGCAACGGGTCATGAAATTCCTCTATCCGGAATATGCACAAATGATGGATATGGATGATTTCAAGGAATACCTGGTGAAACAGGAAGTTGCATATGAATATTTGAGTGGAAAAGCAAGTGATGCAGCCAAAACCGAGGGTGCCAAAACAGCGACAGAACAATTCGACAAAATGAAAGCTTCTGTTCAAGCTGATCAATGGACTGAGATGCTGAAAGCTCAGAATCTGACAGACCAGAACATTAAGGATTACATGACTCGCATTATGACGGTAATCAAGGATAAAGAAACGGGCGTTACTGAAGATGCGATTAAAGCTGAATTTGAGAAAAATAAAGATCAGTTCACAACGGCGTCTGTTCGTCACGTACTGATCAACTTTACGGATCCAAAAACGCAAAAAGAGCGTAAAAAAGAAGATGCTCTGAAACTTGCGAAAGAAGTAAAAGCGAAATTGGACGGGGGAGCGGACTTTGCTGAAATTGCGAAGAAATACTCTGAAGACACAGGTTCTGCAGAAAAAGGTGGATTGTACGAAGATACACCTGTAGCCAGCTGGGTAGATGCGTTCAAAGAAGCGGCTAAAACGCTGCCATTGAACAAAATCAGCGATCCTGTAGAGACTGAATACGGTTATCACATCATGAAAGTAGAAAAACGTACAGAAGCGGACTATGCGAAATTGACTGCTGAGCAAAAAGAAACACTCAAAAGCCAATTGGCCGCTGCTGAGATTGACACATTTATGACCAGCGAACTGGACAAAATCGTAAAAGAAGTAAAACTGCCAAAAACAGACAAGGCTAAAGAAGGCACGACTGAAGGTACTACTGAAGGCAAGACCGGTACTGGAACAGGTACTGAGGGTGAAAAAACCGATGCGGGTACGGATACCAAAACGGATAAAGGAACAACTGGAACCGACAAGGAAACAAAAACAGATGAAAGTACAGATACAAGCGGTAAATAAGATAGCGAGTGCATACATTCAGCAAATACGTTTGTCTGGATGATACACTGAACGCTTCAAATATGGACAACCATACAGAAAAGCAAGAGGGGGACTTAAGGCCTGCCTCTTGCTTTTCCTTGTATCTATGGAGCAAAGTGGGTACATGGTCGCCTTCTGTGGAAGTTTACACAACTATATTCTCCAAAGTATGTATAAGGAAATGGGAACAGATGAATACTATGGTCAAGATATCACACTAAACGTTCTGGGACTTTCCTCTACCCATTAAGGAACAGTAGTTGAAAAATCTTCTCGAGAAAGTGGGGCAACATGTGAAATGAAAGCTACTGGTATTGTCCGCCGTATTGATGACCTCGGTCGAGTGGTCATTCCGAAAGAAATCCGCCGTACGTTACGTATCCGTGAAGGCGATCCACTTGAGATTTTTGTGGACCGCGATGGAGAGGTTATTCTTAAAAAATACTCGCCGATTGGCGAACTTGGTGATTTTGCTAAAGAATATGCAGAATCGCTGTATGAAAGTACAGGCCATGTCACGATGATCTCTGACCGTGATACGATTATTACGGTAGCAGGTGGCTCCAAGAAAGAATATCTGGACAAGCAGGTAGGTCAACTGGTGGAGAGTTGTATGGAAAACCGGAAGACGATTATGGAGACCAACAATGGTTCTTATGAGCTTAGCAAAGATCATGACGAGACGTTATCATCTTTTGTTATCGCCCCAATCATTTCGGGTGGTGACCCCATTGGAACGGTTATCCTTTTCAACAAGGATGAATCGGTGAAGATGTCTCAGATGGAAGTCAAAATGTCTGAGACGGCTGCCGGGTTCCTTGGCAAACAGATGGAGCAATAAAAACAAGCAATCAACTCCTGGTGCCCAGAGGGCAACCAGGAGTTTTTGCATTTTAGGGAAGCTGTAGACAATGTGGATAATGTCCTGAAGGGCAGGATGCCTTGAAGGGTTAGTCTGTGCGCCTTTGGACAGGTATAATAGCTAGGTATACGTTTGAAGAGAAGAATGCACGGACGTACGCAGGAGGGACATATGAAACAGTCGTCTACAGGCTCAAGATTGCTTCAGGGCGCATTTGTGCTTGGGCTTGCCGCCATTATATCCAAAATCATTGGTGCTTTTCAGAAGATTCCGCTGCAGAATCTGGGGGGAGACGGTGTTTTTGGCATTTACAATACGGTGTACCCGTTCTATATGCTCATCATTACCATTGCTGCTGCCGGGCTGCCTGTCGCTATATCCAAATTCGTAGCCGAGCAGAATGCTCTTGGTCGACCGGAGGAGGGGAGACGGGTTATACGCTTGTCCTCGATGCTGCTTGGTGGAATTGGCCTGACGCTGGCTTTGTTGATGTATATAGGTGCACCGCTTATTGGAGATCTGATTGGAAACGGAAGTGTCGTACCGTCCATTCGGGCAGCTTCAATGGCATTGCTGTTTGTACCGGTGATGACAGGACTGCGCGGATATTTCCAGGGGTTGCAGCAAATGGTGCCTACAGCCGTATCCCAGGTGGTAGAGCAGACTGTTCGGGTCACGGTGATGATTGTTCTGTTGTTGTGGCTCATGGGGCGGGACGCTTCATTGGAAGTCATTGCAGCTGGAGCTATGATTGGTTCAGTGGCAGGAGGGTTTGCCGGGTTAGTTACGATGCTTGGATATGTGTACCATCATCGACGGAAAATTAGGGAAAGGCTCGCTGTTATGAACGATGCTCAATTAGATGGGCCAGCCAGAGAGGGAATGCGGAAATCATCTCACGGCGATAACGGGAACAACCGAGGTAATAATAAATTTTACACAAAAGAATCTTCGGCTGTGCAGGTGGAGAAAACGGAAGAGCGTCGAAGCGACAGCACCAGCCTTCTGTATGAACAGCGGCGATCCAACGGCGAATGGATGCGGACACTGCTGATCTATGCCATTCCGGTCTGCCTCGGATCATTGGCCGTGCCATTGATGAATCTGGTGGATACCTTTACGGTACCCCGGTTGTTAAGACGAGAAGGGTTGGATGAGCTTCAATCCATGGTGTCCTTCGGCATTTACAACCGTGGTTTGCCGCTGGTTCAGTTGGTGACGATGCTTGCCACGTCGCTGTCTGTGCTCTTTATTCCGGCGATGGCCGAAGCCCGGCTGAAAGGCGGGCCAGAAGCCGTAAGGCAGCAAGCAGGCCTTGCGCTGCGCTGGTTCTGGTTGATCGGCCTGGCGGCATCCGCAGGTCTGGCGGTGCTGGCAGAGCCGATTAACCGCATGCTGTACGGGGATGCCGCAGGCACCGAAGCTCTGCGGTACATGGCGCTGACGGCTGCGGGCAGCACCGTCAGTATTATCGCGGCGGCGCTGCTGCAAGGCCTCGGCGCCGTGCGCGCACCCGCGTTCAGCATGCTGGCCGCCGCAGGCGTCAAGGCGCTGCTGAACGTCATGCTTGTGCCGGCGCTGGGCATCAGCGGCGCGGCCCTCGCAGGCGCAGTCGCCTACATGCTGGCGGCTGGCCTGAATGTGGCGCTGCTGGCGCGGCTTGTCGCCCTGCGCCCGGCCCCTGGCGCCGTCCTGGCGAAGCCGGCGCTGGTGATCGCCGCCATGAGCCTGGCGGCGGCAGGCACGGCCTGGGCCGCCGAAGCGATGCTCGGCGGCGTCGGTATCGCGGCCGACCGCCGGCTGGCCGCGATGGGCGTAAGCCTGCTGGGCATAGCCGCAGGCACGGCCGTGTTCTTGCTGGCCGCGGCCCGGACGGGGCTGCTGACCGCCGCAGAGCTGGCGGCCGTGCCCAAGCTGGGGCCGATGCTGGCCAAGCTGCTGCGCAGACTGCGTGTGCTGCGCTAACCCTCGCGTTGCGCTGCTACGCTTAGTGCTACGCCTTCCATTCATCCCCGCTCTCGCATTCTAAAGCGGAGCAGCAGAGGGTGGACCAAGTCACAACGTGTCATATGCAAATGCAATTATAGGATAACGTCTAATTCTGGTATAATACGTGTAATTATAGAGCCCTGTTCTGTACGATGTATGGCCCGTCCATGATTGGTTATGATCAAGGATGGAGAGTCGGAACAGGATAGTTCGGATGGAGGCTTACAAAGATGAGTGCAGCTTTGACAGTAGTCGGTCTTGGATCTGGAGATGCAGATCAGCTGACGGTAGGGATCATCAAAAAAATGAAACATGCAGCGAAGCTGTATGTACGCACGCTGGATCATCCCGTATTGAATGATCTCAAGCAGGAAGGGTTGGAGATGACATCCTTCGATGCCATTTATGAGGCGAAGGATTCTTTTCCGGAAGTGTACGACGAAATTGCAGACCGGCTGATTGAGGCCGCACGCAAGGGCGAGCCAGGTACCGAGATCGTTTATGCCGTGCCAGGACATCCCATGGTCGCTGAAGCGAGCGTACGCCTGTTGAAGGAGCGCTGCCCGCAAATGGGAATTTCGCTGCGAGTTATGGGTGGGGAGAGCTTTCTGGATGAAGCGTTTATTCGACTTGGATTCGATCCTATTGAAGGTTTTCAGCTACTCGATGCCAGCAGTCTCAATACGGAACTGGTGCAGCCACAGCTTCATACCTTGATTGGACAAGTATATGATGTGTTTACCGCTTCCGACGTAAAACTGTGTCTGATGGATGTTTACCCTGACGATTATCCGGTATTTGTCGGACATGCCTTGGGTGTGCAGGGACAGGAAATCATTCACAAAGTGCCGCTGCATGATCTGGACCGGATTGAAGGGTATGGTAATCTCTCATTGATATATGTGCCCAAAAATACGGATGACGCGCTTCGTCGGCGCTCCTTCGCACGACTGCATGAAATCGTGAATATTCTTCGCAGTCCAGGCGGCTGTCCATGGGATCAGGAGCAGACCCACCAGTCCATTCGTAAAAACCTGATTGAGGAAACCTATGAAGTCATTGAAACGATTGATGAAGATGACCCTGATCACATGAAGGAAGAGCTGGGTGATCTCCTGCTGCAGATTTTGTTGCACGCCCAGATGGAAGAAGAGGTTGGTACATTTAACGTGTACGACGTAATCGAAGGTTTGAACGACAAGCTGATTTTCCGTCATCCGCATGTATTCGGTGAACAACAGGCTGAGAACGCGAATGAAGCGCTGCAAAACTGGGAACAGATGAAGGCAGAGGAGAAAAAGCGCAAGGGACAGGATTTGCAGCAGACTTCTGTGCTGGACGGAATTCCCCGCGACTTGCCTGCCTTGATGAAAGGGTACAAATTACAGAAAAAAGCGGCTAAAGTCGGCTTTGATTGGGATGACGTAGAAGGTGTCTTTGCCAAGATTGAGGAAGAACTGGCAGAGCTAAAAGAAGCAGTGCAGCATAACCAGTCAGCGGAAGAACGGAAGCTGGAACTGGGTGATTTATTGTTTGCAGCTGCCAATGTAGCGAGATTTATTGATACCGATCCGGAGGAGGCGCTTGCCGCCACCAATCGGAAATTCATTCAGCGTTTCCAGTATATCGAGGAGTGTCTGCGTGAACAGGGAAGAACTCCATCAGACAGCAATGTTGATGAAATGGAGCAATATTGGCAGGCAGCGAAGAAGGCTGGATTGTAAAGGGTCCTGGCATTTTGGGCGCTGATCCGATATCATTAGTTGCATCATGCGTATCGTGTCGTCGAAGCATCTCGGACGGGTTGCACGAGAAAGCGTGTGATTAACGGAGAGGTGTTTCGGGTACTGGACTTAGACTGTTCTTGGGCAGGACCGACAAAAAGTGAAAAAAAGTCGAAGACCGAGGCAGGATTTCAGATGCCAAGCCAGAATACATGTGTAGTAACCTTGCGCGGAGCCAGCAGCAGCAGATCTGTTGTCACGGATTCGCAGATACTTTTTTTTCAATTTGGGAGGCTTTTAAAAATGAACAAAACAGATCTGATTAACAACATTTCCACCAAAAGCGGTTTGACTAAAAAAGACGTTGAGTCCGTATTGAACGGCTTTTTGGGAGAAATTACAGATGCACTTGCCAGCGGAGACAAAGTACAACTGATCGGCTTTGGCACTTTTGAGACCCGCAAACGTTCCGGTCGTACCGGACGTAACCCGCAAACAGGGAATGAAATCGTGATTCCTGAGTCCACCGTTCCTGCGTTCAAAGCAGGCAACAAACTTAAAGAAGCCGTAAAATAATGCGTCTTGATAAATTCCTGAAGGTCTCTCGGCTGATTAAACGCCGCACCGTAGCCAAGGACGTTTCCGAACAGGGACGTGTGCTGGTGAACGGACGTGAAGCGAAACCAAGCGCCGCTGTCAAAGTGGGCGATGAGCTTACGGTTCAGTTTGGTCAAAAGCTGGTCACCGTGAAGGTGGAGCGTCTTGCCGAGAGTACCAAGAAGGATGAGGCGAGCAGCCTCTACACCTTGGTTAAGGAAGAGCCGATCGCCAAGGATAACGGTCTGAACTGGTAACAGGGATGCCTGATATACTTTTGTACACATTCATTGCAAAATGAAGAGAAACGCCTTTCCCGTACAGGGAAGGGCGTTTTTGTGTTTCTCAAAAATCGGACATTTGCTTTCAACCAACCTTGGTTCTATTCTGCACTTCTGATCCATAAGCTAGGGTTAAGAAGGAGGGGTACATGCCATGGTTGAGCAAAGTAAGACGAAACAGCATCATCTGAGCATGCAGAATCGGAAACTGCTGGATCTGACGGGTGTCTCCAATGTGGAGAGCTTCGACAGTGAGGAATTTTTGCTGCAAACTGAACTTGGGCATCTGACCATCCGGGGGCACAATTTACATATCAAAAACCTGAGCCTGGAGGACGGTTTGTTATCCATCGAGGGCACTGTCAGTTCTCTTCAATATCTGGACCCCGGTTCTCAGTCCAAAAACGGTAAAGGCCTGTTCGGCAAGATGTTCCGATGAGTCCGGATACTCAATGGATCACATTGTTGTGGATGCTGATGTCGGGAGCCGTGATGGGGGTGGCCTACGACAGTTACCGGGTACTGTCCGGTCAGCTGCGGTTCCCGAGATGGAGCGTCCACACACTAGATCTGTTATATTGGGTCGCTTCCGCGCTGTTCGTCTTCCGGATGCTGTATGCCGGGAACCACGGACAGCTGCGGTTTTATGTCTTTTTGGGGCTGATTATAGGGGTTTGCTTCTATTTTTGGCTTTTAAGTGTTACAACCCAGCGTTTTGTGGTAATGTTAATTAAACTCGCAAGAACGCTGATTCATTGGTGTGGACATATCCTTAACATCCTGATCGTTATGCCCGCTAAAGGACTATACAAGCTAGTGCGCGTATTAATTGGTTTTGTACTCGCCATCCTGTTATTCCTGGGTAAGCTGGTGCTGCAATGTTTGGTACCTTTCGGCAAGTTGTTCCGCTGGATGTTTAGGCCAATCCTGAAACATTGGGTTACGCCACGCTTCCTGATCCGTGCGGGTTCAAGTATCGCAGCGATGTGGAAACGCTGGTTTTAAGGAGGTCCGATAATGGGTAAAACACCTATGAGCAAATCAAAAGGTCCAGCAGGCCAAGGAAAATCTGCAGGTGCCAAAAGGCGTCTCATGCTCTGGATGACCTTTATGGTTGTATTTATCATATGGGCAGGATATACGTTCCTTGTGCAGACTGCGCAAATTTCGGACAAGAGTTCTCGTCTGGCTGCCCAGCAAGCTTCAAAGGAAGAGACCCAGAAGAAGCTGGATCAATTGAAGTACGAAGTCAGTCGGTTGAAGGACCCCGAATACATAGGACAGCTGGCTCGAAAAAAAGGATACTATCTGCCTGAAGAAACACCAATTCAGGTTGAAGAGTCAGGGAACTGATGTAATTTGGCTCATTATCGAGCAAGGATTGTTATCTATATGTCTGAAGCCGTTATACCGGAAAAAATAGGCTATCTTAAGGGGTAGTGCTCAGTTGACCTTGGTTTGCGGCATAAGGTATAATTAAATCAGCACAGCATTGATTTTGGCATTCAAAAATCGGGTTGTATATTTTTAAGGGAGGATCATTTTATTCTATGGCAATTGAAGTGGGCACCAAGTTAGAGGGCAAGGTGACAGGCATCACGCATTTTGGAGCATTTGTGGATCTGTCAGGAGGTGTCACGGGTCTCGTTCACATCTCGGAAATCGCCGACAATTATGTCAAAGATGTCAACGACCACCTGAAGCTTAATGACCTCGTTACCGTTAAGGTCATCAACGTTGACAAGGATGGCAAGATTGGGCTTTCCATTAAGCAAGCTGTTGACAAACCGGTTGAGCAACAAACACAGTCCAGACCCCCAAGAGCTCCTAGACCGGAACGCAGTGGAGGAGATCGCGAACGATTCAGCGGTGGAGGCCCAAGTGGTGGCCAAGGCCGTGGCGGCGGTGGTGGTGGTTTTAACCGTGACCGCGGAGGCCGTTCTTTCAAGCCCGCAGCAGGCAAACCTTCATTTGAGGATAAAATGTCACGCTTCCTGAAAGATAGCGAAGAACGGATCTCTTCGCTGAAGAAGAACACAGAAGGCAAACGTGGTGGCCGTGGAGCCAAACGCGTGTAATCTGGTTCAACCTGATTTAAAATATAAGAAAAACCGTTAGCCTTGGGGCTGGCGGTTTTTTTGCGTTTGTTTTTAATTTTGGAGGCTAACCTGTTCAGATATAGACATTTAACCGGATTCATAGCCGTTTTTGTAAAGTGAAGCTCCATATCCCCAGTTTTTCTGCGCCGGAAAAAAAGTACATAAGAACATTTGTCGTCTACCATTTTTTAGCGACAGGTTTCCGTGGCATTCCACAGGTATCCTGCTCAAATTGTGGCGATGACGAAGTGCGTCCCGTTCAAAATCAGACAAGCACCTTGTCGGCAAGGGTCGTGGCAAATGGATGAAACCACAATAAGGCCGGGGGTTCCGCACCACCGCGCCACGTCTGTTTCTTTTGTCGTAAAGTTTTTGGACCCTACCCACCAATTGTGACAAACTACGTCTTCTATTCTATCTATAATCAGAACCATCGAGAACGAAACACGAAAATTAAATTAATCGAATGGGGTGCCTTGAGGATGATGGAAAAGTGGAATGTCATTCAATTTCCGGGAATGAAAGCTGGTAAAGGAGGTACAGAAGCTCGGGAGGAGCTGTCGGTACGTCTCAAACAGTGGATTAGCTCCCGCAAGGCCGTCCAGATCGTTGCTGCACGTAAATGGGTGCTGCTTCTTACCTTTATGGGATTTTTACTGGGCAAGGCCATGATTCTGAATGAATTATCGCCCTTTGCGATTGCCTACTTTGCGGTTATTGCTTTCATGCGCAGGGATTACATCATTCCGGTAGGAGCCGCGCTGCTGGCAGGGAGCCTCTTCGCCCCATTTCCGGTACCTCTAATTGTTGCTTCGGAGCTCGCCATCTTCTATCTGTTGTTCAGAGGACTGGAGTCTTATGACCGCGCTGAATTATCTTATGCACCAACGATGGTGTTTACGACTACTTTTATGATCAAGTTATTCGCCGTCGTCATTGGACCGTCTTTCAGCTGGTACGCCATGCTGATGCTTACGATGGATTCCGTACTCAGCTTTGTGCTTACCCTGGTTTTCATACAGGCCATACCGATCTTCACGTATCGCAAAAAAAAATTCAACCTAAAGAACGAGGAGATCCTCTGTCTGATCATCTTGCTGGCTTCCGTGATGACGGGGGCGGTGGGCTGGACAATTCAGTCCCTATCTGTGGAGCATATGCTCTCCCGGTATCTCATTCTGATCTTCGCGCTGGTGGGCGGAGCCCCCCTCGGAGCCTCGGTTGGGGTCATTACTGGCCTCATTCTGAGTTTGGCCGATATGTCGGCGGTATATCAGATGAGTCTGCTTGCTTTTGCTGGCATGCTGGCGGGTATGCTTCGGGAAGGAAAACGTGCGGCGGTTGCTCTGGGCATGCTGCTGGGTTCCTCTATTCTATCCATATATCTGGGTGGTCCGGGAGATGTCATGAATTCTTTATGGGAAACGTGTGCAGCGATCGTTCTGTTTATGCTGACGCCAAAAAGCATGCTGACGGCCATATCCAAATATGTTCCTGGCACGCAGGATCATACGAAGTCGCAGCATGAATATGCGAAGCGGATCAGGGATGTCACCGCAGAACGGGTCACCCGCTTCTCGCAGGTATTCCGTCAGCTGTCACGCAGCTTCGATCAGATGTCCGGCGCGGGGGAGCCGGTACAGAACGAAGGCGGGATGGAGCATTTCATGAATGCTGTAGCCGAAGGCACATGTTCAGGATGCTTTAAGAAGGCGCAGTGCTGGGATTCGAAGTTTATTCAAACCTATAAATATATGACCGATGTGATGAGTTCCATTGAAGCCAATCCGGAGATGTCAGGCAAGCAGATTCCGGTGGAATGGAACAGGGTATGTGCGAAACCGGAGGAGGTACTTGAAGTGATGCGCGCCCAGTATGGTCTGCATCAACATAACATGCAATGGAAACGTCAGATTATAGATAGTCGACAGCTGGTTGCTGAGCAATTATCAGGGGTATCCCAGGTAATGGAGGACTTGGCCAAAGAAATTCAACGGGAAAGTGAGGAGATGGTACAGCAGGAGGAACAGATTCGGGATGCGCTTGAGTCGTTAGGTCTGTCCATACATTCTATTGAAATCATTAATCTGGAAGCGGGGAATGTGGAAATTGAGATTGTCCATGCCTATACACGCGGATTTGACGAGTGCCGGAAAATAATCGCTCCGCTGATCTCAGATGTACTGGACGAGCATATTGCCGTCTTGAATGAGTCCATGCTCGACCCTCGCCAAGGGCTGGCGACAGTCACCTTCGGCTCTGCCAAAACGTTTGAGATAACAACGGGTGTTGCCGCTGCCGCCAAAGGGGAGATGTGATGTCCGGGGACAGTTTCAGTACGGTTGAACTGGGAAATGGCACATTTGCAGTTGCGCTTAGCGATGGCATGGGCAATGGCGAACGGGCACGAATGGAGAGCAGTGCTGCGCTAAATATACTGGAGCAGCTGTTACAGTCGGGCATGGATGAGAAGCTGGCGATCAAATCGGTCAATTCCGTTCTGATGCTGCGTTCTCCTGAAGAAATGTATGCAACGGTGGATATGGCTCTGATCGATGAATATACGGCAGAGACCACGTTTATGAAAATCGGCTCGACGCCAAGCTTTATTAAACGAGGGCAGGAGGTTATTCAGGTTTCGGCAAGCAATCTGCCGATTGGTATTATCAAAGATATTGAGGTGGATTTGGTAACCGTACAGCTCCAGCCAGGGGATGTTTTAATTATGATGACAGATGGTATCTATGATGCACCGGGGTATGCCGTCAATAAAGAACTATGGATGAAGCGACTCATTCAGGAAATTGATAGTGATGATCCTCAGGAGGTAGCGGATTGTCTGCTTGAAAGTGTTATTCGTTATCAGCAACATGAGATCTATGATGATATGACTGTAATTGTAGGCAAAATAGAACATTATCGCCCGGAGTGGGCCACATTGAGAGTACCCGGAATAAGCCGGATGGAGCGTCCGCGTACCGTTAGTTAATTGCATATTCCTCTGTTTGAAGTCTCTTCATTCTGGCAATGCTAGTCATAGAGTTGGAGAGTAACCCAAAACGGAGGGATATCGGATGAAACAAATCTTGTTGATCACCGACGGTTGTTCCAATGTAGGTGCAAGCCCGGTGCTGGCAGCGGCGGAAGCACGTGAAGAGGGAATTACGGTCAACGTGGTCGGTGTTATTGATTATGGAACCATTGGTGAGCTGGGGAGTCGGGAGATCGAGGATATTGCCAAAGCCGGAGGTGGAATCAGTCAGATCGTAGGCACCAGGCAGCTTGCGCATACGATGCAGATGATGACAAGAAAAACGGTGGTATTCAACAGGCGGTTAATAGAGAGTTAACACAAATTCTGGGAGAGCACGAGCCCAAAACGGTAACAGACCTTGAACCTGCTAAACGTGCGCAGGTCGTTGAAGTGATGGATGATATGGCCGAGACAACGCCACTTCAGGTCGTTCTTCTCATTGACGTAAGTGCCAGTATGAAGCCGAAGCTTGCTGCTGTGGAGGAAGGGATTCGGGATTTAATGCTTAGCTTGCAGGCACGTATGGGTCAGAGCCATCTTTCCGTCTTTCATTTTCCTGGACGACACAGCGGAGAAGAAGCTGTCATGGACATCGACTGGACAGCTGATCTGAGCCGTGTTCGTTCACTATTTGGACGTTTGCAAATGAAGGGAGCGACGCCGACAGGTCCTGCGATTCAAAGGGTGATTGATTTTTACCGTTATGGTACACTGGAGGGACAGCAGGAAATAGAAGGGAACTATCGCATTGAAAGAGAAGGGATGCTCGGTGACAACGTTGTCTGACGCCTCTTTCCCGCCAGGAACAGTCATCACAGGGAAATGGAATCGCAGCCGTTATACGATTCGGAAGCTGCTGGGCAAAGGAGCCAACGGCATCGTTTTTCTTGTCCAGCGGGGTGAGAATGGCAAACATTATGCGCTTAAAATGGGATTTGACCCTGTAGATCTGCAATCAGAAATTAATGTGCTCAAATCTTTTCAATTACAGCGTAATCATGAGGCCCTTCGGCAGAGTGGTATTCCTTCTTATCTGAAAGATGTGGATGATTACGCCATTCGTGGTCGTGATATTCCCTTTTATGTGATGCGTTACGTTCGGGGGGAATCTCTGCACCACTTCATTCGGCGTCAGGGAACGGATTGGACACTTCTGGTTGGACTCAGACTATTGCAGAAACTGGCTCAATTGCATCAGGCTGGATGGGTGTTTGGCGATCTCAAACCTCAAAATGTACTGGTATCGGATTATGGGCAGGTAGAACTTATCGACTATGGTGGAGTGACTTCTATCGGCCGGAGCGTCAAGCAGTTCACTGAATGGTATGATCGCGGATTCTGGAATGCGGGCAGCCGAACAGCAGATGGTACCTATGATGTGTTTGCTTTTGCGCTATTATTGATTCATGTACTTGAAGCTGATGCACTCAAAGCGCTGGCTGCAGAAGGGTTACCCCAACTGCGAAGTGTGAACCAGCTTACAGCGCTTGTGGAGCGCAGCGAACGTCTTCGCCCCTTTCGAAACTGGACTATTCAGGCATTACGAGGTCAGTTTCAGGATGCCGGACACGCGGCTAAGGTCTGGAGAGAGATGATGGCACGCCCTTCTCCTCTTCGTCGACGTTCCAAAAGTACAACACCGCGTTGGCTCAAAAATGCATTTGCTGTATCCGTTATATTACTTATTGGGGTACTCATCTATGCACTGCGATTCTGACCTGTGAGCGTGCATATACATAACGTAAGGAATGAGGAACAGGTATGGAGGCTTTACGCTGGAACAAGCTGGTGAATAACGTGCTGGATGCAGCGGAAGAGCATCAGTTATGGGTTCCCGGGGATCGGATTGTCGTCGCAGTATCGGGCGGACCGGACTCGGTAGCTTTTTTGCATATCATGCATGAGATCAGTACCAGGCATGTCCCGCTGGAGTTGATCTGCGCCCATGTACATCATGGTTTTCGGATTGAATCCGATCATGAAGCCGAGATGATGAAGGAACTTGCGCACCGTCTTGGCATAGCATTTGAATGGGTGAAGGCCGATGTACCTTCTTATATGAAGCTTACCGGTCAAGGTCCTCAGGAGGCCGCGCGTAACAAACGATATGAGTTTTTGCATGAAGTGGCTGCCAAATACGATGCGGCAAGCATTGCACTGGCCCATCATGCCGACGATCAGGCAGAGACGGTTATGCTTCATTTGCTGCGCGGTAGTGGGCTATCCGGACTCGCGGGAATGAAGTTTAAACGGCGAGAAAAAAATGTGGAACTTATTCGTCCATGCCTTCGTATAAACAAGACAGACCTTGTAGAAGCTTGTAATACCCAGGGTTTTCTGTATTTTAATGATGAAAGCAATTCCCTGCGTAAATATCGGCGTAATGCCATTCGCTTGGATGTGCTTCCTTTTTTGGGGCAATATAATGGGCAGTTGACGCCGTCTTTGAATCGACTTGCCGAAATCGTGGGCGATGAAGACGATTTCATGGAACAAGGTGCATATGACGCATACAGGTGTCTAGTGCAGGCGAACGGCGGAAGGCAAACCTTTGAGGTGCCTTCCTTTTTGAAGTTACATGTCGCTTTACAACGAAGGTTGATTAAACTAATATTGAATTATCTGCCTTTGGACAGTGATTTTGTCGACTTTACCCGTATTGAGACCATTCGCCGCAAGGTTATTCAGCCTGAAGCGACGACCTGGAGCCTGGATATAGGACAGACACTCGCCTGCACCCGGGAGTATGATCTGATCTCTTTCGGCGTACGGACTGACGTACAGGGTCAATCTTACGAATATCGTCTTGCTCAATCGAGCGGAACCTATGAGCTTTCTCTCACGGAAATCGACCGGCATGTTCGGCTCGTTCCGATGAGTCCCGAGGACTATCATGTACCAGAATCGGCGGATCATGCCGCATTTGATGCAGATCAACTGCTTATGCCGCTGGTTGTGCGTTCACGGTTACCTGGAGATACCATGAAAGTGATGGGATTAAACGGAAGCAAAAAGGTGAAAAATATTTTCATCGATGAGAAAATTCCCCCTTCTGTCCGTTCACGGGTTCCCGTGGTATGTGATGGAGCAGGCAATATCATCTGGTTACCGGGTGTTCGCCGGTCTAGTGTAGCTCCTGTAAGGGAGGATACTTCCGCAATCCTGTACATGACTGTAGGCGATTCAGCGATTCAGGGGTAGTGGTTATGGTTCAGGTAAGGCTTTCATATGTATAACTTAGGAGGTTCGCACAGTTGCAGAACGACATTCAGGAAGTATTGATCAGTGAAGAAGAGATTCAGAGTAAAATCAAGGAATTAGGCGCAACAATAAGTGCCGAATATGCAAATCGCAATCCTTTGGTCATTTGTGTGCTGAAGGGTGCGTTTATATTTATGGCTGATTTGGTTAAGAACATTACGGTACCTGTTGAGATGGATTTCATGGCAGTATCGAGTTATGGCGCTTCCACCAAATCATCCGGCGTGGTCAAAATCATTAAGGATCTGGATGAATCCGTTGAGGGACGCGAGGTTCTGATTGTAGAGGACATTATTGATAGTGGACTCACGCTCAGTTATCTGATCGAACTCTTGCAGAACCGCGGTGCTGAATCCGTCCGCGTGGTTACGCTATTTGACAAGCCTTCAGGTCGCAAAGTCGAACTTGAAGCCCATTACACCGGCTTTGACATTCCGGACGCATTCATCGTTGGCTATGGCCTGGATTATGCGGAGAAGTACCGGAACCTCCCTTACATCGGGATTCTGAAACCGGAAGTTTACAGCAACTAATGCTTAAGCTAGTTCCAAGCCCATATCTGTTGGTGGCTTCTGTTGAGAAGCCATGTTGGGCTATGTTAAAATAATTAAAGTGTCTCGAGAGGAGGTAGGGGATGAATCGGTTCATCCGGAATTCTGCTTTTTATTTGATTCTTTTTTTAGTTGTGGTGGGGATAGTCCAGTTCGTCAGCAATGGCGGCGAAGCCACCGATAATCCTAGATATGATCAGTTGCGCGCGGCGATCAAGGCCAATAACGTCTCTGAATTGACGGTTCAATTCAACGGTCAGACGTACCTCGTGACCGGTCAATACAGGGAGACGCCTGACGGAGCCAAATCAGAAAATTTCTCAACGTATATTCCTCCTACGGATGAGGCAATTAGTGAGCTTGTAACTGCAAGCGAAACGAACAAATTCCAATATCATCAGGAACCTATGAAAGGTGACAGCATCTCTGTTGACGTTGCTGACTTCCTTTATTCCTTTGATCATTATGTTCCTGCTGTTCTTCTTCCTGTTTAATCAGGCTCAAGGCGGCGGCGGTAAAGTAATGAACTTTGGTAAAAGCCGTGCTCGTCTCTATAACGAAGAGAAGAAACGGGTTACATTTGAAGATGTTGCGGGTGCTGACGAAGAGAAGCAGGAGCTTGTTGAAGTCGTGGACTTCCTCAAGGACCCTCGTAAATTCGCAGCAGTAGGTGCACGGATTCCTAAAGGCGTATTGCTTGTGGGTCCTCCGGGTACAGGTAAAACCTTGCTCGCTCGTGCTGTTGCCGGTGAAGCGGGTGTACCATTCTTCAGCATTTCCGGTTCTGACTTCGTTGAAATGTTCGTCGGTGTCGGTGCATCTCGTGTACGTGACTTGTTTGAAAATGCGAAGAAAAACGCCCCATGTATTATCTTTATCGATGAGATTGATGCTGTAGGACGTCAGCGTGGTGCTGGTCTTGGTGGTGGTCACGACGAACGTGAACAAACACTCAACCAGTTGCTCGTTGAAATGGACGGATTCGGAGCCAATGAAGGTATTATCATCGTTGCTGCAACGAACCGTGCTGATATTCTGGACCCTGCCTTGCTGCGTCCAGGACGTTTTGACCGTCAAATCACGGTTGATCGCCCTGACGTGAGAGGTCGTGAAGCGGTTCTGAAAGTACACTCACGCAACAAACCACTCACCAAAGATGTGAAGCTGGACATTATTGCGAAGCGTACTACCGGATTCTCCGGTGCAGATTTGGAAAATCTCTTGAATGAAGCGGCATTGCTTGCGGCACGTCGTAATCGTAGAGATATTTCCATGCGTGAGGTAGACGAAGCGATTGACCGTGTCATTGTGGGTACGGAGAAGAAAAGCCGTGTTATCAGTGACCGTGAAAAACGTATTGTTGCTTATCACGAAGCAGGTCATACCATTGTAGGTTACTTCCTGGAACATGCCGATATGGTACATAAAGTTACCATTATTCCGCGCGGACGTGCGGGTGGATATGTAATCATGTTGCCAAAAGAAGATCGTATGCTTGTAACTAAGCAAGAATTGCTGGACAAAATTACTGGACTCCTTGGCGGCCGTGTTTCCGAAGAACTCTTTATCGGGGAAATCGGTACCGGTGCATACAGTGACTTCCAACAAGCTACGGGTATTGTCCGTAGCATGGTTATGGAGTATGGTATGAGTGAGAAGCTGGGACCTATGCAGTTCGGTAGTTCGCAGGGACAGGTATTCCTGGGTCGTGATATCGGTCACGAACAGAATTACTCAGATTCCATCGCTTACGAGATCGATCAGGAAATGCAGCGCTTTATTAACGAATGTTATGAGAAGTGTAAAGACTTGCTCGTTAAACATTCCAAAGAAGTGCATCTGATCGCTCAAACGTTGCTGGAAGTGGAAACATTGGAAATGGATCAGATCAAACAATTGATCGAGACCGGTTCCCTGACTCCAAAAGATGAAAACAGCAACGATGGCGAAGGTACGCCTAGCGAAGGCGGAGAAGCGATCATCGACAACATCGGTGATGTACGTGTCCGTATCCAAGGCAAAGATGAAACGCCTGAGCCACCAGCCGGAGATATTCCTAACGAAGCTCCGAACCTGGATAAAGGAAACAGCAATGACCCAGATGATGGTGGAACGAAGCCAACGTCTTAATTTATAACACCATCTGCCTATCGTGGCAGATGACTAAAGAGAGCCTTCGGGCTCTCTTTTTTTATGTATTCCTTCAAATTGTATAGATAATGATAACCGGGAGCTTTAGGGCGAACCACGTAGGAAATGGGCGGTTATGTCCTTGTTCTGGGGCGTTTTCATTTATTGACAGAGTCGTGAACGTTGTGTACATTAGGTGTTAAACCGCTTGTGATTCGTTTCTCAAGCGAAAATAACGACTTGGATTTGCCATATAAAACAGCGTAGAGGCTGTTCCGATAAGGAGAGGATCACAGGTGGAAGCTCTGGCTTTAGAGCGCAAGGCTGAGATGAACCGGGAGCTGCGTGAGCGGCTGATGGAGTTGAAGAAGGAACGGAATGCCATTATTCTTGCCCATTATTATCAACGTGACGAGGTACAGGAGGTCGCTGATTTCCGAGGAGATTCGTTTCTGCTTGCTCAGAAGGCAGCGCAGACCGATGCGGATGTTATCGTTTTTTGCGGGGTTCATTTTATGGGTGAAAGCGCTAAAATTCTTGCTCCTAACAAAACGGTTATTATTCCCGACGAGCGTGCAGGCTGCCCAATGGCAGACATGGTGAACGTTGAAGGCTTACGTAAATTGAAAGCACAGCACCCGAATGCCAAAGTTGTAACGTACATCAATTCTTCAGCTGAGATCAAGGCAGAGACCGACATCTGTTGTACATCGGCCAATGCTGTCAGAGTCATTCAATCTGTTGATTCCGATGAAATCATCTGGGTACCGGATAAAAATCTGGGACATTATGTGCAACAACATACAGACAAGAAAATGATTATCTGGGAAGGTTACTGCAATACCCATGATATGCTGACGGTCAAAGACGTGGTTGAAATGAGAGCGAAGCATCCAAATGCCGAGTTTGTTGTTCACCCAGAATGTCGTCCTGAGGTTGTAGAGATGGGTGATTTCGTAGGTAGCACAACCGCCATTCTGGAATATTGTAAAAATTCATCCGCTAAGGAATTTATCGTAGGCACTGAGGATGGTACAGGATACCAACTGCGTCTCGATAGCCCGGACAAACAATTCCACTTTGCTACCAAGTTCCTTGTATGTCCGAATATGAAGGTCAACAACTTGAAAAAGCTGGTTAAATGTCTCGAAACGATGAAGCCGCAGATTTACGTGCCACCGGCTGTTGCTGACAAAGCCAGAGAATCACTAGAGCGCATGTTACTGGTGAAGTAGCATGCGCTACTCTTGCTCCAAGACAGGTGAAATAACATGATACCGCAATATTTAGTGGATTTTGATCTGTCCGCGCTGCCGATGGTGGAGACGGATGTGCTGGTTATTGGTTCAGGCATTGCTGGTTTGTTTACTGCGATCAAGGCGAGTGAACAACGCAGTGTGTTGATGATCACGAAGAAGTCGTTACTGGAAAGTAACACCCGGTATGCGCAGGGTGGCATTGCTGCGGTTATTGCTGAGGATGATTCACCTGCCTATCATTTGCAGGATACACTTGTTGCCGGAGCGGGA
Source organism: Paenibacillus sp. E222 (assembly GCF_013401555.1). Classification (NCBI taxonomy): domain Bacteria; kingdom Bacillati; phylum Bacillota; class Bacilli; order Caryophanales; family Paenibacillaceae; genus Paenibacillus; species Paenibacillus sp. E222. The sequence continues at coordinate 1,125,273 of NZ_CP058552.1, read as the reverse complement.
TTATGCCGCTCCGAAGCAGTCGAAGCATTGGTGAACGAGGGCCCGGACGGCGTGAAAGAACTGATTCGACTGGGTACTTTGTTTGATCTGGAGAACGGCGAGTTGGCGTTGACGCAGGAAGGTGCGCACAGCCACCGCCGTATTTTGCATGCCAATGGCGATGCAACGGGATATGAGATTGTGCGTGCATTGGCTGCGCAGGCGAATGAACATCCCGGGATTGAAGTGTGGGATGAGCATTTTGTCATTGACCTGATTACAGAGCAGGGAGAATGTGTAGGTGCGTTGGTTCAGAAGGCTGACGGTTCGCAAGTATTTGTGAAGGCAGAGGCAACCGTATTATGCTCTGGTGGGGCTGGACAGTTGTACCGATATACCACTAACCCGGAAGTGGCTACAGCAGATGGTGTGGCGATGGCCTATCGTGCCGGAGCGGTTGTCCGGGACATGGAGTTTATCCAGTTCCACCCGACCTCCCTTTGTTATCCGGGAGCCCCACGTTTCCTGGTGTCCGAGGCTGTTCGTGGCGAAGGAGCCTATTTGCGCAATGTGAAAGGCGAGCGCTTCATGGAGCGCTATCATGCACAGCTTGAACTGGCACCACGGGATATCGTCGCCCGGGCCATTGTCAGTGAGATGGAATCGACAAACAGTACGTTTGTATATTTGGATATCACTCATGAATCGGCGGAGATGATTAAGCATCGGTTTCCTACTATCTATGAAACATGTATGCGGTACGGACTGGATATGACCACAGACTGGATTCCTGTCGCTCCTGCTGCACATTACATGATGGGTGGAGTGAAGACCGATCTTAGCGGGGAGAGCAGCATTGGCCGGTTATTTGCCTGCGGTGAGGTATCCTCTACTGGAGTACATGGTGCTAATCGCCTGGCAAGCAACTCTCTGTCTGAAGCCATCGTCTTTGGCGGGAGAATCGTGGATCGCATTCAATCCCTTCCTCCGCTTGCTCCACTGCAGTCAAGGGTTCCCGCATCAACAAGCATTCGCAGGAGTATAAAGGAAGAGCAGAAGCCGGTGTCCGAAAAACGCTTGCGTCTGCAAAAAATGATGGTACGTCAAGTGGGGTTGCGCCGGAATGGCGTTAACCTGCAAGCAGCAATAGAGAAGCTGCAACAAGAACTGCAATTTTTTGATCAGAAGTTTACTCACAAAGAAGAGATGGAATATGCCAACTTGTTGACCTGTGCCTGGTTGGTTACCACTGGAGCATTACACCGCGAGGAAAGTCGGGGAGCCCACTATCGTGAGGATTTCCCGCAGCGTGACGATGCCGTATGGCAGAAGCATAGTCTGCAGCAGCGAGAACAAGCGATTGTGGAGGAATTGATGTCATGATACTGAACGGATATAATGAAGGACTCATCGAATCAATCAAAAACTGGCTTCGTGAGGATGTCGGTGCAGGGGATGTCACAACAAGTGTGACGATTCCCGCTGGCAGTCAGTCCAAGGCCGTTATACATGCCAAAGACAATGGAATCATTGCAGGAATTACGGTAGCAGAACTCGTGTTTCAGGTAGTGGATTCTGACCTTGTGTTCACAGCGATGGTAAAAGACGGTGACGCAGTTACCCGTGGTACGATTCTTGCAGAGGTAGAAGGGAGCACACATAGCTTGCTGACAGGAGAGCGTCTGGCTCTTAACCTGCTTCAGCGTATGTCTGGTATCGCTACCCGCACACGTACCTATGTTGATGCGTTGGAAGGCCTTTCTACACGACTGGTCGATACTCGTAAAACAACACCGGGACACCGCCTGCTTGAAAAATATGCAGTGCGGGTTGGTGGCGGAGCAAATCACCGGTTCGGCCTCTATGATGCCGTCATGATTAAGGATAACCACATCAAGGGCGCAGGCGGGATCACTGAAGCGGTACAGCGTGCCCGGGCCGTCATTCCGCATACAATGACCATTGAAGTCGAGACCGAAAACCTGGAACAGGTCAGAGAAGCCTTGCAGGCTGGGGCAGATATCATTATGCTGGATAACATGCACCCAGATCGGATGCGTGAGGCCGTCGCTCTTATTCGTGAGCAGGCTCCGCATGTGAAAGTTGAGGCATCGGGCAACGTCTCGCTAAATACCATTCGTGGTATTGCAGAGAGCGGAGTGGATGTAATTTCAGTTGGCAGGTTAACCTACTCTTTTGAGAGCCTGGATATCAGCCTGGATTTAAACGAAAAGAAAGAGGGGTGAACCTCTTTGATTCTTGTGGTAGACGTGGGCAACAGCAACATCGTACTCGGTGTGTATCAAGGCCGGGAGTTGCTCCACCATTTTCGCCTGAGCACATCCCGTCAGTCGACAGTGGATGAATATGGCGTAATGATTTATAATTTATTTCATATGTCGGGTATTTCAACACGCGACATTGAAGGTGTGATCATCTCATCCGTGGTTCCGCCGTTGGTGAATGTGATTGAAGCCATGTGTGAGAAATACGTAGGCAAAAAACCGCTACTCGTTGGGCCTGGTATTCGAACCGGCCTGAACCTGCGGTATGAGAATCCTCGTGAAGTTGGCGCGGATCGCATTGTTAATGCAGTAGCAGCCGTTGAGAAGTACGGCGGCCCTCTCGTTGTGGTCGATTTCGGTACAGCGACCACATTTGACTGTATTGACGAGAAAGGAAATTATCTGGGCGGGGCTATCGTACCTGGCATCCATATTGCAACCGAAGCGCTCTATGAACGGGCGTCCAAGCTACCTCGCATTGAATTGGAGAAGCCCAAGAAAGTCATTGGTCGCAACACCATTCATGCGATGCAGGCCGGCATTATTTATGGTTATGCAGGACAGGTGGACGGCATTGTGGAGCGTATTCGCGAGGAAATGGGAACCAAACCCAGAGTTATTGCAACTGGTGGCCTTGCCAAGCTGATTGCAGAAGAAACACGCAGCATCGAGGAAGTGGATCCGCTGCTTACGCTTGAAGGGCTGCGTATCGTTTATGAGCGAAACCGGGAAAGGTAAGAACAGAGACGGCAAACAGCGGGCTGAGATTACAGTCTTATATGTTATGCCGTTTTTTCTATAACTGGCGATTACGCCAAAGGAGGCTGAATGACTTGGAAAACAACAACAAACAAGACCGGTTGATTCGCGGTACAGCAATGAACGGACGGGTTAGGGCCTTTGCTGTTCAAACGACGGAACTGGTTGAGGAACTGCGCAGAAGACATGATACGTTTCCCACGGCTACAGCAGCTATGGGGCGTACGGTTACAGCAGCATCCATTATGGGTGCTATGCTTAAGGGAGAAGAAAAGCTGACGATTCAAGTCAAAGGCGACGGTCCCATTGGACAGATTGTTGCCGATGCTAATGCGAAGGGTGAAGTTCGTGGTTATGTAAGCAATCCACATGTACATCTGCCGAGCAACAGTATGGGTAAGCTGGACGTTGCTGGCGCAGTCGGAACAGAAGGATTCGTGAACGTAACCAAGGATCTGGGGCTGAAAGAGCCTTATCGCGGCAGTGTACCGATTATTTCGGGAGAACTTGGCGAAGACTTTACGTACTATTTTGCCAAATCGGAGCAGACGCCTTCTGCTGTAGGCGTTGGTGTACTGGTGGATACCGACAATTCGGTTATTGTAGCCGGTGGATTCATTGTGCAGTTGCTTCCAGGTTTAACGGATGACGAGATCACCGTGATTGAAAATGCCATTGGCACAATGCCACCAGTGACGTCTCTGCTGGCTGAGGGGCTTGAACTGGAAGCACTGCTTCGTCGCGTACTGCCTGATGTACAGGTCATGGACGAAATGGATATCCATTTCCACTGTGAGTGTTCACGTGAGCGGGTAGAGAAAACGTTGATCAGTCTGGGTCAATCTGAAATGGAACAATTGATTGAGGAAGAAGGCCAGGCTGAAGTAGTCTGCCAATTTTGCAATGAGGCTTACGATTTCAACAAGGAACAACTTGAGACCATCCTAGAGCAAGCCAAGAACTGATTTTATGCGGGGATGGGACGCGGAATGACAAGACAGGAAAAAGGGTTATGGACGGCTGTAATTGTCTTGACGCTTGGAATGCTGGTAATGGGTTCGGTTATGGTTGTGCAAGGCTTACGGAATGGACGTGAAGGAGCAGATTCACCTCAGGATACCAATCAGGAAGAGGGAAATGCGGTAGCAACGATCAATGGGGAGGTCATCACCAACAAGGAATGGACCGATGCATTGAAACGGCGCTATGGCAGTGAATTGCTGCTCCAGATGCTCAATCGCAAAGCTGTATATGCGGAAGCACTCGATCGTAATCTGACGGTGACTCCCAAAGAAATTGCGAAGGAACTTGCCGCGGCGACGGATGGATATGATTCGGAGAAGGCTTATTTTGACGAAATGCAGTCTCAACTGGGTTTATCCAGGCAAGATCTTGAGTTGGAGGCGGGATACCGACTTCTGCTTGAGAAAATTGCGACGAGCGGTATTCAGATTAAGGATGCAGATATCGAGCATTACTGGACCGAACACCATGAAGACTATGTTTCCCCAGAGAAATATGATCTGTCTACCATCGTATTGAAGGAAGAGGAACAGGCTGAGTCAGTGCTGGATGCGCTCGACAAGGGAGCAGACTTTGAAGAAACCGCACGTAATGAATCGACAGACAGTTACTCCCGTGATGCGGGCGGTCGTCTGGGATGGATCGAGCAGAACGATCCGTTTCAGTCCGAAGCACTCCTCAAACTTGCAGCTCAACTGGACGTTGGCGATATTGCAGGGCCGGTGAAGGTGGAAGAAGGCTACGCGATCATTAAAATGAACGACAAACAAGAGCGTCAGGTGGAGCCTGCGGAAGAGGTTCGCGAAGAGATTCGGATGCAGTTGGCTCTCAGCCAGGCCGATCCTTTGCCTCAGGTGGAGGAAAGGTTGCGCAACAAGTATGAGGCTGTCATCATCGCTGAAATTCCGGCATCCTGATTATCCTGCAAACGAATGTTCTGCTGCATCTTGATAAAAATACTCTGTCTACGGCCTTAGGGCCCAGGGCGGAGTATTTTTTTGAGTCCTCATATTGACAATGGGGTATAACGTTGATAAGATAAAAATAATCAAAAACCTACTCATTTACTCGGATTAAAACCATTTATATGAACAAAGAAATCTTCGGAAAACCCAGGTTCTGTCCGGTTTATTGCAGATGGAATGGACTCAGACGGATTTCCGTAGTTCTTTTATAACATCTAGAGGCTGCTCGGCCGCACATGTATGTGGCAACAGGACTTAAGTAGTATTCATCCCACTAAGGAGGGCATTCATATGGCTAAAGTAGTTAATAACGTAACAGAACTCATCGGAGGTACTCCGCTTGTTCGTCTGAACCGTATCGTACCTGAAGGCAGTGCTGAAGTGTTCGTGAAACTGGAATACCAGAATCCAGGTTCAAGCGTCAAAGACCGTATCGCGATTAGCATCGTGGAAGAAGCGGAAAAAGAAGGCAAGCTGAAACCCGGTGATACCATCATCGAAGCAACAAGTGGTAACACAGGAATTGGACTCGCTATGGTGGCTGCAGCCAAAGGCTACAAGTCTGTTATTGTTATGCCGGAAACGATGAGCATGGAGCGTCGTAACCTGCTTCGCGCTTACGGAGCTGAGCTTGTGCTCACACCGGGAGCCGAAGGTATGAATGGTGCAGTTAAAAAAGCTGAGGAATTGCTTAAGGAAAATCCATCTTATTTCATGGCTGAGCAATTTAAAAATAAAGCCAACGTGAAGATCCACCATGAAACGACTGGCCCTGAGATTGTTGAAGCCATTCAATCTGTAGGCGGTACGTTGGATGCTTTCGTTGCAGGAATCGGTACAGGCGGAACGATTACAGGTACAGGCCAAGTGTTGAAGGAATCCTTCCCTGGGATTAAAATCGTTGCCGTTGAACCAGCAGCTTCGCCAATCTTGGCAGGCGGCAAACCGGGCCCTCACAAAATCCAGGGGATCGGTGCTAACTTTATTCCTGAGATTCTGGATCAGGAAATCTATGACGAAATCATTCACATCGAGAATGACGATGCGTTCGAGACGGCTCGTCAGGTAGCGAAGGAAGAGGGCATTCTGTCCGGTATTTCTTCCGGTGCAGCTATCCGCGCAGGGCTGCAAGTGGCCAAACAGTTGGGTGCAGGCAAACGCGTTGTCGTGATTGTGCCAAGTAACGGTGAACGTTACCTCAGTACGCCACTTTACAACTTCGAAGCTTAAGTGTAACAAGTGATGAAACAAATCCTCCTTGCCCGCATGCCGGGTGTGGAGGATTTTTTGCTGAATGCTTTTAAAAGCAGCGGCGCTTTAGTATACTATCAGACAATAGAACTAGCGACAGATGGAGGGCGGCAAACCGCAATGACACACCTGATGACAACATACGCCGACTGGACAGAGTGGGCCGGAGAAGGTTGGACCATGATGCCGTATATAACTAAGTCGGATAAGGGACCGTATCATGGCGGTTTACCGTTAACGTGGGAAGCAGCCTGGCAGCAGGCGTCACCCTATGCAATGGTACTGGAGAATGGTAAAGGCGGAAGATATACCTTTCTGGGATTAAACCCGGTATCCGTTATTTCCGGCAAGGGCAACGAGGCTGTTATTCAAGATCTCATTCAAGGCGGTACCCAAACAGATAGTGGTAAACCACTTGAAGTATTAAAAAGGTGGGCTGCGCCATACCGTGCACCAAAGGTGAGCGGGGCTCCAGACTTTGGCGGTGGATGTGCAGGCTATCTGAGCTATGACGTAGCCAGATCCCTGGAAAAGCTGCCAAACTTGGCAGAAGACAACCCGGCTCTTCCGGATTATTGGTGGATGCGGTTTGAAGAAATATGGGCGTATGACCATGAGCAGCAGGCACTGTTCTGCATGGTTCATCTGGCTGTACGGCCGAATCAGGATGAAGCTCAGCTTCGCGGGCTGTACGCAGAAGCAGAAGAGCGAGCAGCGGCCATGCAGCAGCGATGGCTGCATATTTTGGGATTTGCCCAGGCGGAAGAGCAGCAGCAGGCATTGGAGCATCGTCATAGCCACATTCATCTCAGTGCGCAATCAGCGGATTCGGAGGGGGAAACGGAAGGATGGCATACTTCCTTTCCTCAAGAGGACTTTGAGCAGGCGGTACGCACAGTGCAGGAATATATCCGGCAAGGGGATGTGTTTCAAGTGAACCTGTCCCTGCGGCAGGAAAAACGTCTGAAGTCCAGTGCAGAACATATCTATGAATGGCTGCGTCTCGTGAATCCATCTCCTTATATGGGGATGCTGCGTAGTCCGGACTTTCAACTGGTGAGCGGTTCACCTGAATTGCTCGTCAAGGTGGATAATCGCAAGGTAAGCGCTCGTCCGATCGCAGGCACTCGGAGAAGAGGCCGAGATGAAGCTGAGGATGACTTGATGGCCGCTGAGATGCTGAACAGTGAGAAGGAACGGGCAGAGCATATTATGCTGGTCGATCTGGAGCGGAATGATATCGGTCGAATTGCAGCCTACGGATCAGTGCATGTGCCTGAACTGATGACGATCGAGAAGTATTCGCATGTCATGCATCTGGTGTCTCAAGTCGAGGGGACGCTGGCAGACGGACTATCGGTATTTGATGTGATTGCAGCGACGTTCCCAGGTGGAACGATTACGGGTGCACCCAAAGTTCGCACCATGGAAATCATTGAAGAACTGGAGCCTGTGCGTCGTGGACCGTATACAGGTTCGATTGGGTGGATGGACTACAGTGGCAATATGGAGTTGAACATCGTCATTCGTACACTTTCCATTAAAGATGGAGTGGGCTATGTACAGGCAGGAGCGGGCATCGTTATCGACTCCGATCCATATCGGGAATACAAGGAGTGCCGCAACAAGGCAAGAGCCATGATGAGGGCAGTGAACTACAGCGAGGAAGCGGAAGCCGTTAAATTAAAATAATCAAGCAGCCGTCCTGTGTGGACGGAAGAATAGGAGGAACAAAGATATGATACTGGTTATCGACAATTATGATTCCTTCACATACAACCTGGTTCAATATCTGGGTGAACTGGGGGAGACGGTGGAAGTTCGCCGTAATGATGAGATTGATCTGGCAGGCATTGAGGCGTTGGCACCTGATCATATTTTGATCTCACCGGGGCCTTGTACTCCGAATGAGGCCGGCATTAGTCTGGCGGTCATTGACCACTTCAAGGGCAGTATTCCGATCTTCGGCGTATGTCTGGGACATCAGGCGATTGGACAGGCTTTCGGAGGTAATGTTATTCGTGCGGACCGCATGATGCATGGCAAAACATCAGAGATGCATCATAATGGAACATCCGTATTTACCGGATTGCCATCTCCCTTCACGGCAACGCGGTATCACTCTTTGATCGTGGAGCGCAGCAGTCTGCCAGATTGTCTGGAGATTACGGCCGAGACGGCGGAAGGCGAGATTATGGGCTTGCGTCACAAGGAATATGCGATTGAAGGTGTTCAGTTCCATCCCGAATCCATCATTACGGATCACGGTCATCAAATGCTGCGTAACTTCCTGTCTCAGCAGGTAAAGGTATAGAGATGAAATATGCCGCGATAAACGGAGAATTGGTTAATATGGCGGCAGCCGTGGTTCCGGTGACGGATCACGGCTTTTTGTACGGACTTGGATTGTTCGAGACGTTTCGGACGTATCAGGGAGCCCCTTTTCTGCTGGAGCGTCATTTGGAGCGGATGGCTTCAGGGTGTCGTGAACTGGGCATTCCATTCACAGCAACAGCAGCGGAGGTAACGAACTGGATCAGCAATCTGTTGCTTGCGAATGAACTCCAGGATGCCTATGTGCGCTATACGGTATCTGCGGGCGAGGCTCCGCTCGGACTACCTTCAGGAGATTATGGGAAACCCAATCATATCGTATTGGCAAAAGCACTACCTGAACCCTCTCCATCTCTATATGAAAATGGGAAAATGCTTCAACGTCTGTCGACGCCCCGCAACACGCCTGAAGGAGAAGTGCGGTTCAAATCACTGCATTACATGAACAGCATTCTGGCGAAACGGGAACTGAACGGATACGGGCAGCATGTGCAAGGAGCGGAAGGGCTGCAACTAACCCGGGAGGGCTACATAGCTGAGGGGATTGTCAGCAATGTGTTCTGGGTGAGACAAGGCGTACTCTATACGCCAGCACTTGCTACTGGTATTTTGCCGGGAATCACCAGAGCCGTTGTACTGGAGCTTGCAGCTCAGCAAGGAATGCCTTGTCAGGAAGGGCTGTTCCCTTGGGAGGAGCTGTTGCAGGCTGATGAGATCTTTTTGACAGGGTCTGTTGCTGAACTCGTTCCAGTTACTATATTGCGGGATCAAGCTGGAACGGAAACGGTAATCAGCAGCGGACATATAGGCCCGGTTACAGAAGCACTTCTGGGTATGTACCGGCAGAAAGCGGGGTATACTTCATGACACTTACACCAGTCATTTATGAACGGAATTATGCGTGGGGGCCAGCGGAGCTAAAACTTGGCACACGTACACTTATTATGGGTATTCTGAATGTCACACCGGACTCCTTCTCGGATGGGGGACGTTATACCAATGTGGAGCGAGCGGTGGCTCACGCCATTCAGATGATGGAGGATGGCGCGGACCTCATTGATATTGGCGGGGAATCTACACGTCCGGGTTCAGATATCGTTGGTGCTGATGAAGAACTAAGCCGGATCATTCCGGTCATTGAAGCACTGCGGCAGCAGGCTCCACATATTCCGATATCGGTGGACACCTATAAGGCAGATGTCGCTCGTCAGGCCATTCAGGCTGGAGCACACATCATCAATGATGTGTGGGGTGCCAAGGCTGACCCGGAGATGGCACGTACTGCGGCAGAGCTGGGATGTCCTCTGATCCTAATGCATAACCGGCAAGAACGAGACTATACCAACTATTTGGTTGACGTAGTCAGTGATCTTCAAGAGAGTATACAGATTGCGCTAGAGGCCGGAGTACACCCCGATCAGATTATTCTGGACCCGGGCATTGGCTTTGTGAAGGATCTGAACGAAAATCTGGTGCTCATGTCATCGCTCGGGTTACTCAATGAGATGGGATATCCCGTTCTGCTTGCCACCTCGCGTAAAAGGTTTATCCAGAACACCTTACAGGTACAGGCAGATGATGCGCTGGAAGGTACGGCCGCTACGGTTGCTTTTGGCATAGCCCAAGGATGCCAGATGGTCCGGGTTCATGATGTGAAGCCGATTCGGCGCACGGTGGACATGTGTGATGCCATGCTGTATGCCTCTCCAGGCTTGCGGAGGAAATGATGTTGGCGGGTTCGGTGACCCGTCCAGTGAAAGCGCAGCGTTTTGCAACAGGAGCGAATTTCGAACCATGATTTCATTATATATAGAGGGCAGGCGGAACTTATGGATAGAATGGTAATGCATCGAATGGAGTATTACGGATATCACGGCGTATTTGCCGAGGAACGGAAGCTGGGGGCGCGTTATTATATTGATCTGGAGATCGATATGGATCTGGGCGAGGCTGGGCGTACCGATGATTTGACCAAAACCATCAATTATGCGGAAATCCATGAGCTGGTGAAACAGATCGTTGAAAATAAATCATTCCAGTTAATTGAAGCTTTGGGCGAACATATTGCATCTTCTTTACTAGACACTTATACTATTATCAATGCACTGACAGTCAAGGTGACGAAGCCACATCCGCCTTTTGATATTCATTTTGGGGGCGTGACTGTAGAGCTTCGCCGCACAAGAAAGTGAGAACCGATCATGATTGCACATTCGACCTCTGAATCTTCAGAGGCTTATATTGCTTTAGGGGCTAATTTGGGTGACCGGGAACAGACGCTGCTTGAGGCGTTAACGTTGCTGGATGCACATCCTCATATATCCGTCTTGCGCTGTTCTGCGTTGTATGAGACGGAGCCTGTAGGTTATGTGGACCAGCCAGCGTTTTTGAATATGGCAACTGCGGTACAGACTACACTTTTGCCGGAGCAGCTGCTCATGGAACTGCTGGATATTGAAACAAGGCTTGGGCGGGTTCGTGATATCCGTTGGGGCCCTCGTACAGTCGATTTGGATCTGCTTTGGATGGATGGAGAGACAAGTGATACCGAACGGCTGCAATTGCCGCATCCACGGATGGGTGAACGGGCGTTTGTATTGGTGCCACTGGCTGACATCGTAACCGAAGACGAGCATTCAGGTTTGTATGCCTTTGTACAATCATCGTTGTCTGTACTGGATGGAAAGGATGGAATACAGCTTTGGAAAACGTGCAATTGGCCAATCGAATCCGGGCTTTCCGGAAGCTGAAAGGTTTAACACAACAGGAACTCGCTGCTGAGACGGGCATATCTCTGGCCGTTCTGGGTATGATTGAACGAGGCAACCGCAAAGTAGTTGAACGGGAGTTGAATCTAATTGCCGGGGTACTGTCGATCAGTATTGAGGAATTACAGGGGAACTAAGGCCGCTTTTTACTAATTACCACAAGAAAACATCGTCATTATTCGTTTATTTTATACAGCAAGAAGTATTAAAGAATTAAAAACAACCAGGATTCATACAAGAGTCTCGGATTTAAAAAGGAGTGGGACGACTACCATGCTTAAAATTGGTGACATTGAAATGAAAAACCAGGTCGTACTTGCGCCGATGGCTGGCGTATGTAATCCGGCTTTTCGTCTGATCGCAAAAGAATTCGGAACAGGCCTCGTATGTGCGGAGATGGTGAGTGGCAAAGCCATTGTACATGGTAACAAGCGTACGCGTGAGATGTTGTTTGTCGATGAGCGTGAGAAACCGCTGAGCCTGCAAATTTGGGGGGGAGATCGCCAAGCCCTCGTAGAAGCAGCCAAAATTGTGGACAAAGAAACCAATGCTGACATCATCGACATCAACATGGGATGCCCTGTGCCTAAAGTGACGAGCTGTGATGCAGGTGCACGCTGGTTGCTTGATCCGAACAAAATTTATGAAATGGTATCCGCTGTAGTGGACGCGGTGGATAAGCCGGTTACCGTCAAGATGCGGATCGGCTGGGATAACGAGCATATCTACGTGGTTGAGAATGCACTTGCGGTTGAACGTGCTGGCGGCCAAGCGGTAAGTGTGCACGGCCGTACACGTGAACAGCTCTATACAGGCACAGCGGACTGGTCACACATCAAAAATGTAAAAGAGGCTGTCTCCATCCCGGTGATCGGGAACGGAGATGTATCTTCACCGGAAGATGCCCGTCGCATGTTGGATGAAACGGGTTGTGACGGAGTGATGATCGGTCGTGCCGCCCTGGGTAACCCATGGATGCTGTATCGTACCATTCAATACCTGAGTTCCGGCGAACTGCTTCCTGACCCGAATGGGGAAGAGAAAATTCGGGTTGCCATTTTGCATATGGACCGTCTGATTGCACTGAAGGGTGAGGCTGTTGCTGTTCGCGAGATGCGTAAACACCTGGCTTGGTATCTGAAAGGGCTGAAAGGATCTGCCCGCATCAAGGACGTTATTATGGAAGAAACCAAACGTGATGAGATGGTGCATATTCTGGAGAATTTTGTATCCCAGCTGCATATCGAAGGCAATCTGGAGTCAGAACCGGCACTAGCCGAAAATGCTTCCTGATCTCCTGCTGTAAAACGTTTACAGCTATAGGGGGCGTAACATTGACTTTTCGAGACCGTTCCCCTATAATTTCACAGTATAAATTCGCCATGTGCGTCATAAGGCTAGTGCATCAGGAGGAACGTTCTGTTTCTCCGGAGAACTTCATATAGTTTTGAAGATGTATGCGGGCGGAGCTCTGTAAACAGCACCGGTTCCGTTGCCGTGCAATCAAATTATTCCCATGACAGGAGAATCGGTTGAGATGAGCGATAAGGAAGTTATCCTTACACCAGAGGGACTTAAGAAGCTTGAAGAAGAACTGGAAATGCTGAAATCAGTGAAGCGCCGCGAAGTGGCTGAACGGATTAAGGTAGCCATCGGGTATGGAGATATTAGTGAGAACTCCGAATACGAAGACGCGAAGAATGAACAGGCATTCATTGAAGGCCGCGTTATTACGTTGGAGAAATTGCTCCGGAACGCACGGATTATCAACAGCGACGAGATCGATACCGAAGCTGTAAGCGTGGGTGCAACAGTCACTGTAGAAGATCTGGAATTCGGTGATATCACGGAATATACGATTGTAGGTACTGCGGAGTCCAATCCGCTGCAAAACAAAATATCGAACGAAAGCCCTGTTGGCAAAGCCATTCTGGGCAAGAAAAAAGGTACGGTTGTTGATGTAAGTGTGCCTGCTGGCGTAATTCAATATAAAATTGTAGACATCAAAAAGTAATATAAGCAATGAAGCAGTCGGGTACGGAGACAAAAGCTTCCTTAGGGAAGCTTTTTTCAACATTTGAGGCAGAATACCTCTGAAGATGCCTGCAATGTAAATAAGGAGATGAATATAGATCATGACGGATGAAGTCTTGAATCAGGAAACCGAAACCGAACTAAGTGAGCTTTTACAAATTCGCCGCGACAAATTGGACGAGCTCCGCAAATTGGGAATCGACCCTTTTGGCCAAAAATACGTACGTACGGAAGAAGCCGGCTCCATTCTGAAGAAGTATGAAGAACTGACCAAGGAAGAGCTGGAAGAGAAGCACATCGAAGTCAGTATTGCCGGACGGATTATGGCGAAGCGGGGAATGGGTAAAGCGAGCTTTGCACATATTCAGGACCTGAGCGGCAGAATCCAGATCTATGTTCGTCAGGATACTGTGCCGGAAGACAAATACGCCGCGTTCAGCCTGCTCGATCTAGGGGATATTGTAGGTGTCTCTGGGGTAATCTTCAAAACCAAGACAGGTGAGACTTCGGTTAAGGTTCAAAACCTTGAAGTATTGTCCAAATCACTATACCCACTACCGGATAAATATCATGGACTCGCGGATGTAGAGCTGCGTTACCGTCAGCGCTATGTTGACCTGATTATGAATCGCGAAGTGCAGCAGACCTTCATTACTCGTTCCAAAATCATTCAGTCGATGCGCCGTTACCTGGATTCTCTGGGTTATCTGGAAGTGGAAACGCCGACGCTGCACACCATCGCTGGTGGAGCCGCTGCGCGTCCATTCATCACGCATCATAATGCACTTGATATGGAATTGTACATGCGGATTGCGATTGAGCTTCACCTGAAACGTCTGATTGTAGGCGGTCTGGAGAAGGTATATGAGATCGGCCGTGTATACCGTAACGAAGGAATGTCGACACGTCATAACCCTGAGTTCACGATGATTGAACTTTATGAGGCATATGCCGATTATCAGGATATCATGCGTTTGACTGAGAATCTTGTTGCTCACATTGCACAGGAAGTGCTTGGTACACAAGTTATTCAATATGCAGACTATCAAGTGGATCTTACACCACAATGGCGTCGTGTAACGATGGTAGACGCGGTTAAGGAAGTGGTAGGCGTGGACTTCTCCGTGCACATGACGGACGAGGAAGCTCATCGTTTGGCGAAAGAACATAAGGTTCCAGTTGAAAAGCATATGACATTTGGTCATATTCTGAATGCATTCTTCGAACATTTTGTAGAAGAGACGTTGATTCAACCAACCTTTATTATGGGGCATCCGGTTGAGATTTCGCCGCTGGCGAAGAAAAGCGATGTAGATCCACGCTTCACGGACCGCTTCGAGCTGTTTATCGTTGGACGTGAGCATGCAAATGCCTTTACGGAGCTGAATGATCCAATTGATCAGCGTCAGCGCTTTGAGGCACAATTGCTGGAGAAAGAACACGGGAACGACGAAGCACACGAAATGGATGATGATTTCATCCGTGCGCTCGAATATGGTATGCCACCAACAGGTGGACTGGGGATCGGTATTGACCGTCTGATCATGTTGTTGACCAACTCGCCGTCCATTCGTGACGTACTGCTCTTCCCGCACATGCGTCCTCGTACACAGGATTAAATAAGGAACGTTTGACTCGTTCATAATAGAAGAGGAACCTGCCGTTCAGTATGATGCTGTGGCAAGTTCCTCTTTAGGTTTACATAGGCATTGAAGTGTCAGATTCGTCTGAAGAGCATGTGTTATCAAAGTGTGGTGTCAGAATTTGTTCGCCTACCTGCTTGTATTATGTTAAAAGAGGTGCCCTCCATGAAGTTTAGGCTTCACATTGCTAAATTCCTATCACCCCCATTGATTCTGGTTGGTGGTTTTATGCTTATTATCATGATCGGTACGATTCTGCTCATGCTACCTATCTCCAATCAAAGCGGTGAGCATTTGGCGTTTATTGATGCGCTGTTTACGTCTACCTCTGCCGCATGTGTAACCGGGTTGGTTGTAGTGGATGTAGGGACAACCTTCAACCTGTTTGGTCAAATTGTGATTATGGTGCTTATGCAGCTAGGTGGACTTGGCTTCATGACCATCGCAACGTTGTTTGCATTAGTATTAGGTAAGCGAATTTCGCTGAAGGACAGACTGCTGCTGAAAGAGGCGATCAACGCTGACAGTATGGAAGGCATTGTTCGCATTATCCGCAAAGTGCTGATTTTTTCGTTTACCATTGAAGGTGTGGCTGCCGTTATACTGGCACTCCGCTGGGCAACGGAGATGCCTTTTTGGCAGGCGGTATACTATGGTGCTTTTCACTCGGTATCATTATTTAATAATGGTGGTTTTGATCTGTTTGGCAACAGTTTTCAGTATTATACAGGCGACTGGTTGTTTAACCTGACAGCTTCCGTACTGGTTATATCGGGTGGACTTGGCTTTGTGGTGCTGAATGATTTGTTTGAGTTCCGCAAGCGTCGCCGCTTATCGTTGCAGTCCAAACTGGTATTGTCCGTCTCAGGTGCGCTGATTGGTATTGGTGCCATTGTACTTTTTGTATTTGAATTCACCAATGGGCACACTCTGGCGCCTCTCAGTTGGAGCGAAAAGATCTATGCCTCATTCTTCCAATCGGTCTCTACACGTTCGTCGGGTACGAGCACCATTGATATTACCCAGATGAGGCAGGCAACCCAGTTCTTCTTCATTCTGTTGATGTTTATTGGGGCTTCCCCGGGATCAACCGGGGGTGGGATCAAGACGACAACGTTCCTGATTATGATTGGAGCGGTGTATGCCATGATTCGTGGCAATAAAGATATTGTATTTTTCCGTCAGCGTGTTCCGAAAGATTTGCTGATGAGAGCATTGACGATTATTATGGTTTCCTTGATCATATTCATGGTTGTGGTAATGTTACTACTTACGACAGAGGACGCACCGTTCCTTTCACTCATGTTTGAGGCGGCCTCGGCAATTGGGACAGTAGGTTTGTCGGTGGGGGTAACGCATGAATTAACGGCATGGGGAAAAGTAATTATCGCCTTCACGATGTTTATCGGACGTATCGGGCCACTCACTATCGCATACGCACTTCGTCCGCGCAAAGAGAAGAAGCTGTATCGCCATCCGGAGGGCCGGATTATTATTGGATAAAAAGAAAACCGTCACGCATCTAGGACTAACCCTTTATGGAATAGGTTAGTTACAACGAATGCCTGACGGTTTTTTTTACATAGAAGCAAATACTCGGTTCCTGTTGGTACGAAGAGTAGAGCTGTTTTAATTTATTTGACGGTATGTTATTCTGCATCCCGGCATAACGTTGCAAGATGCATAGTAAGGATATCCTCCATGATCTTGGTGTTCATCTGGTCAGGACGAAGAATCGCATGAATTCCCAAACCGTCGAACAGTGCGTACAGCCGTTCAATTTCCAGCTCCTTATCAAGGTCTGTACGGGAGAGATTGAGCTCCATGAGGTAGGTGATAACCGTAGCCATCGCGTGTCGGAGCTCGTTATAGACTTTGTCGGCATGCTCTTTGAGAACAGGGTCGCTTTTGGACTTGGCTGTAAAAGCGTACCACACCTCCATTTCGGCCATTTTTTCATCCGTGCTTGGCAAGAGTTCTAATAACAGAAGCTTCATATTCTCCAAAGGAGATGAATTAAAGGACATCTGTGTGATTCGATTCGATACCCGTTCGGATACCAGATTCATTGCGTATAGGAGTAGTTCCGATTGGGTTGAAAAGTAGTGGCGCATAGACCCGGCCGATATTCCTGCTTCTACCGCAATATTTCGTACGGAGGCCTGTTCCATGCCATCTCTTCGGATGACACGCCAAGCCGCTTCGGCTACGAGCAGACGTTGTTTATCATGATCAACTATTTTAGGCATATAAGGATTATATCATTGTTGATTATTATAATACAAACGTGTTAAATTGTATTTAATACATTTGTATTATAAAAGGAGTGGATCATTTGATTGCCTATTTTATTATTGGATGTGAGATTGCCTTCTGGGTATTTGTCGCTACAGGTCTGAGTGTGCGTTATCTGCTTGGGATGAAACGGACAGGGATTGCGCTGTTAATGGCAACGCCGGTTGTGGATGTTCTTCTTATGGTAGCGACGGTGATGGATCTTCAACGGGGTGCTACAGCAAGTATGGTTCATGGCATTGCAGCTATATATATAGGTGTGAGTATTGCCTATGGTCATCAGATGATCGCTTGGGCTGATCGTTATTTCCTATATTGGTTAAAAGGTGGAGATAATCCTCGGAGCAGTAAGGTGTACGGCAGTGAGCATGCTAGTCGTGAAAGAGTGGGATGGCTTAGACATCTATTGGCTTGGTGCATAGGTAGCATGTTTCTGCTCGCGATGATCTGGTGGATTGGTGATACGGAGCGTACTGCGGCATTTTCTAATCTCATAAGAGTATGGGGAATCATATTGGGAATCGATTTTATAATCAGCTTCAGTTATAGTTTATGGCCGCGAAAGATGCCTGTGAAGAAAGTGAAGTAACATATCCTTGGATAGGAGGGGAGAACGTGCGGAATATCTGTGAGAGAAAGGTGATCCGCATGTTCTGGCAAGAGCGTGTCTAATGATGATTAATGGGAGCTAAAACAAGCCTGGCTTCAGAAGTGTAGTTCATTGAGAGAATAGATATAATTTATTGAAAATAAAGCTTGCATTCGAAATCTGTACATGGTATATTCTAATTCCGGCCAAGAAAACACGAGAAACACGGTGCGGCAAGCAAATGAAATAAGCTTCGAAAGAAACTTAAAAAAGAGCTTGCAAAGTTGGTTTGGATGTGATAAGATATAAAAGTTGCTGAGGTGAACAACACACGGCAATGAAACAAGTTTGATCTTTGAAAACTGAACAACGAGTGAGTAAACATTCTGCTTGCAGAGTGAACGCGAAAGTTTGAGACAAGCCTTGGCTTGGATCGACTGGAGCATAAAATGAGATTTTTAATCTCGTCAGTTTCAAAATGAGCTTATCGCTCTTTTCAATACTTTATTGGAGAGTTTGATCCTGGCTCAGGACGAACGCTGGCGGCATGCCTAATACATGCAAGTCGAGCGGACTTGATGAGAAGCTTGCTTCTCAGATAGTTAGCGGCGGACGGGTGAGTAACACGTAGGCAACCTGCCCTCAAGCTTGGGACAACTACCGGAAACGGTAGCTAATACCGAATAGTTGTTTTCTTCTCCTGAAGAGAACTGGAAAGACGGAGCAATCTGTCACTTGGGGATGGGCCTGCGGCGCATTAGCTAGTTGGTGGGGTAACGGCTCACCAAGGCGACGATGCGTAGCCGACCTGAGAGGGTGATCGGCCACACTGGGACTGAGACACGGCCCAGACTCCTACGGGAGGCAGCAGTAGGGAATCTTCCGCAATGGGCGAAAGCCTGACGGAGCAATGCCGCGTGAGTGATGAAGGTTTTCGGATCGTAAAGCTCTGTTGCCAGGGAAGAACGCTTGGGAGAGTAACTGCTCTCAAGGTGACGGTACCTGAGAAGAAAGCCCCGGCTAACTACGTGCCAGCAGCCGCGGTAATACGTAGGGGGCAAGCGTTGTCCGGAATTATTGGGCGTAAAGCGCGCGCAGGCGGTCATTTAAGTCTGGTGTTTAATCCCGGGGCTCAACCCCGGATCGCACTGGAAACTGGGTGACTTGAGTGCAGAAGAGGAGAGTGGAATTCCACGTGTAGCGGTGAAATGCGTAGATATGTGGAGGAACACCAGTGGCGAAGGCGACTCTCTGGGCTGTAACTGACGCTGAGGCGCGAAAGCGTGGGGAGCAAACAGGATTAGATACCCTGGTAGTCCACGCCGTAAACGATGAGTGCTAGGTGTTAGGGGTTTCGATACCCTTGGTGCCGAAGTTAACACATTAAGCACTCCGCCTGGGGAGTACGGTCGCAAGACTGAAACTCAAAGGAATTGACGGGGACCCGCACAAGCAGTGGAGTATGTGGTTTAATTCGAAGCAACGCGAAGAACCTTACCAGGTCTTGACATCCCTCTGACCGGTACAGAGATGTACCTTTCCTTCGGGACAGAGGAGACAGGTGGTGCATGGTTGTCGTCAGCTCGTGTCGTGAGATGTTGGGTTAAGTCCCGCAACGAGCGCAACCCTTGATCTTAGTTGCCAGCACTTCGGGTGGGCACTCTAAGGTGACTGCCGGTGACAAACCGGAGGAAGGTGGGGATGACGTCAAATCATCATGCCCCTTATGACCTGGGCTACACACGTACTACAATGGCCGGTACAACGGGCTGTGAAGCCGCGAGGTGGAACGAATCCTAAAAAGCCGGTCTCAGTTCGGATTGCAGGCTGCAACTCGCCTGCATGAAGTCGGAATTGCTAGTAATCGCGGATCAGCATGCCGCGGTGAATACGTTCCCGGGTCTTGTACACACCGCCCGTCACACCACGAGAGTTTATAACACCCGAAGTCGGTGGGGTAACCGCAAGGAGCCAGCCGCCGAAGGTGGGATAGATGATTGGGGTGAAGTCGTAACAAGGTAGCCGTATCGGAAGGTGCGGCTGGATCACCTCCTTTCTATGGAGAATCGTTTCCCGTAGCGGAAACATTCAAATACGCAGCTTAGCTGCACAACTTACTCACTCGTTGCTCAGTTTTGAGAGCTCAAACTCTCAAAACAGCTTGCTTTTGCATGGAGCTTGTTCTTTGAAAACTAGATATCGAAACGAAATTTTGCGATTTAGAACATTCCTTTTTAAGCTGAACTTGTGTTAAAACAAGTTTCAATAAATAGTGAAAACTGCATTGCGATGGTATCGAATGGGAGTGACTTTTGGCTTTGCGTAAGCAAAACAAGGGAAGCGAGCAGTCGAAACCGGAGCAATTATGGTTAAGCTACTAAGAGCACACGGAGGATGCCTAGGCGCTAGGAGCCGATGAAGGACGTGGCGAACAACGAAACTGCCTCGGGGAGCTGTAAGCAAGCTTTGATCCGGGGGTGTCCGAATGGGGAAACCCAGCTGGGGTAATTTCCAGTTACTCATAACTGAATACATAGGTTATGTAGAGGCATACCAGGGGAACTGAAACATCTAAGTACCCTGAGGAAGAGAAAACAATAGTGATTCCGTCAGTAGCGGCGAGCGAACGCGGAGAAGCCCAAACCAGAGAGCTTGCTCTTTGGGGTTGTGGGACATCTCACATGGAGTTACAAAGGAGCCGGTTAAACGAAGAGGTCTGGAAAGGCCCGCCAAAGAAGGTAAAAGCCCTGTAGTTGAAAGTCTGCTCTCTCCGAGATGTATCCCGAGTAGTGCGGGGCACGTGAAACCCCGTATGAATCCGGCAGGACCATCTGCCAAGGCTAAATACTTCCTAGCGACCGATAGTGAAGCAGTACCGTGAGGGAAAGGTGAAAAGCACCCCGGAAGGGGAGTGAAATAGAACCTGAAACCGTGTGCTTACAAAAAGTCAGAGCCCGTTTTAGGGGTGATGGCGTGCCTTTTGTAGAATGAACCGGCGAGTTACGTTCCCGTGCAAGGTTAAGGTGAAGAGCCGGAGCCGCAGCGAAAGCGAGTCTGAATAGGGCGAATGAGTACGTGGACGTAGACCCGAAACCGGGTGATCTACCCCTGTCCAGGGTGAAGGTGCGGTAACACGCACTGGAGGCCCGAACCCACGCACGTTGAAAAGTGCGGGGATGAGGTGGGGGTAGCGGAGAAATTCCAATCGAACTCGGAGATAGCTGGTTCTCCCCGAAATAGCTTTAGGGCTAGCCTCGGAAAACAGAGTCGTGGAGGTAGAGCACTGATTGGGTGCGGGGCCCGCAAGGGTTACCAAGCTCAGTCAAACTCCGAATGCCATAGACTTACTTCCGGGAGTCAGACAGTGAGTGCTAAGATCCATTGTCAAAAGGGAAACAGCCCAGACCATCAGCTAAGGTCCCCAAGTGTGTGTTAAGTGGGAAAGGATGTGGAGTTGCACAGACAACCAGGATGTTGGCTTAGAAGCAGCCACCATTGAAAGAGTGCGTAATAGCTCACTGGTCGAGTGACTCTGCGCCGAAAATGTAACGGGGCTAAACACACCACCGAAGCTATGGCTTGATGCTTTGCATCAGGGGTAGGGGAGCGTTGTATAAGGGTTGAAGGTGTACCGTAAGGAGCGCTGGACATTATACAAGTGAGAATGCCGGTATGAGTAACGAAAAGATCAGTGAGAATCTGATCCGCCGAAAGCCTAAGGGTTCCTGAGGAAGGCTCGTCCGCTCAGGGTAAGTCGGGACCTAAGGCGAGGCCGAAAGGCGTAGTCGAAGGACAACAGGTCGAAATTCCTGTACCACCGTAAGCCGTTATGAGCAATGGGGGGACGCAGCAGGGTAGTGACGCGGACTGATGGATGTCCGTCTAAGCAGTGAGGCTGATGTGTAGGCAAATCCGCACATCGTAAGGCTGGGCTGTAATGGGGAGCGAAAATTATAGTAGCGAAGGTCATGATCTCACACTGCCAAGAAAAGCCTCTAGCCAGGTGATGGTGCCCGTACCGCAAACCGACACAGGTAGGCGAGAAGAGAATTCTAAGGCGCGCGGAAGAACTCTCGTTAAGGAACTCGGCAAAATGACCCCGTAACTTCGGGAGAAGGGGTGCCCCGGTAGTGTGAATAGCACGAGGGGGCCGCAGTGAAAAGGCCCAAGCGACTGTTTAGCAAAAACACAGGTCTGTGCGAAGCCGTAAGGCGAAGTATACGGGCTGACGCCTGCCCGGTGCTGGAAGGTTAAGGGGAGCGGTTAGGGGTAACCCGAAGCTGTGAACCGAAGCCCCAGTAAACGGCGGCCGTAACTATAACGGTCCTAAGGTAGCGAAATTCCTTGTCAGGTAAATTCTGACCCGCACGAATGGCGTAACGACTTGGGCGCTGTCTCAACGAGAGATCCGGTGAAATTTTAATACCTGTGAAGATGCAGGTTACCCGCGACAAGACGGAAAGACCCCATGGAGCTTTACTGCAGCTTGATATTGAATTTGGGTACGATCTGTACAGGATAGGTGGGAGCCTTTGAAGCGTGAGCGCCAGCTTGCGTGGAGGCACCGTTGGGATACCACCCTGATCGTATCTAGGTTCTAACCTGGTACCGTAATCCGGTGCGGGGACAGTGTCAGGTGGGCAGTTTGACTGGGGCGGTCGCCTCCTAAAGAGTAACGGAGGCGCCCAAAGGTTCCCTCAGAATGGTTGGAAATCATTCGAAGAGTGCAAAGGCATAAGGGAGCTTGACTGCGAGACCTACAAGTCGAGCAGGGACGAAAGTCGGGCTTAGTGATCCGGTGGTACCGCATGGAAGGGCCATCGCTCAACGGATAAAAGCTACCCTGGGGATAACAGGCTTATCTCCCCCAAGAGTCCACATCGACGGGGAGGTTTGGCACCTCGATGTCGGCTCATCGCATCCTGGGGCTGAAGTAGGTCCCAAGGGTTGGGCTGTTCGCCCATTAAAGCGGTACGCGAGCTGGGTTCAGAACGTCGTGAGACAGTTCGGTCCCTATCTGTCGTGGGCGTAGGAAATTTGAGAGGAGCTGTCCTTAGTACGAGAGGACCGGGATGGACGTACCGCTGGTGTACCAGTTGTTCCGCCAGGAGCACCGCTGGGTAGCTATGTACGGAAGGGATAAGCGCTGAAAGCATCTAAGCGTGAAGCCCCCCTCAAGATGAGATTTCCCAGTATGTAAGACCCCTTGAAGACGACGAGGTAGATAGGCTGGGGGTGGAAGTGCAGCAATGCATGGAGCTGACCAGTACTAATCGGTCGAGGGCTTATCCAAGATATGCAGGTTGTAAGTTGCAAATTTCGTTTCGGATCTAGTTTTCAGAGAATAATCTCTGAAATGAAAATTGGTACATCACAGAATGTGCGTATGATTTTCAGTTCCATATTGGATTTCAAGAAGCTATGCTTCGACAAATCGCGTTTGGTGGCGATAGCGGAGGGGTTCCACACGTACCCATCCCGAACACGACCGTTAAGCCCTCTAGCGCCGATGGTACTTGGACCGCAGGGTCCTGGGAGAGTAGGACGCCGCCAAGCAAAGAACCACTGCCGATGTTATTCGGTGGTGGTTTTTATTTGTTTAAAAATATAAAAATACATTAAAAGCTGTTGGCTTAGAAACAGTGAGGTAATTGACTTAACATAGATAAACGCCACTCATATCGAGTGGCATTTTTTATATATAAAATGAACCTGTCCGTATGGAAAATACAGTTGTATGCATCAGGCAATACACCTAATATAACCAGGGAGTTTCCCTTGACAGTCTAAATAACGCTTTGCTAAGATGGCAATAATAAATTTTTCAGAAAACGTATTTTCGGCATAAAATACAGCCTGAGATCTTCGGGTTTTGGACCGTAAAGCTGAGCAAACATAAGGAGGAACGCCCGCGTGTGGGAAGATAAATTTGGTAAGGAAGGTTTCACCTTCGACGATGTACTGCTGGTGCCCCGGAAATCCGAGACACTGCCTAAAGAAGTGGACGTATCTGTTCGTTTGAGTGACAGCGTAAAACTGAATATTCCTTTGATTAGTGCTGGTATGGATACTGTTACTGAAGCGACATTGGCTATTGCTATTGCCCGTGAAGGCGGTATTGGTATCATTCATAAAAATATGTCTGTTGAGCAGCAAGCGGAGGAAGTGGATCGGGTTAAGCGTTCTGAGAGTGGTGTTATTACCAACCCGTTCTCATTGACAGCGGAACATCTGGTTTCTGATGCAGAAGCGGTTATGGCGAAATATCGTATTTCCGGTGTACCGATTGTTGAAGGAGATCAAAAGCTTGTTGGTATCCTGACAAATCGTGACTTGCGTTTCATCCACGACTTCTCCATTAAAATCAGCGAAGTCATGACACGTGAGAATCTGGTAACTGCGCCTGTAGGTACTACACTGCAAGAAGCAGAAGGCATTCTCCAGAAGCATAAAATCGAGAAACTTCCATTAGTAGATGAGTCCAACACACTGAAAGGTCTCATTACGATTAAAGATATCGAAAAAGCAATTCAATTCCCTAACGCAGCTAAAGATGCACAAGGACGTTTGCTGGTTGGAGCAGCGATCGGGATTTCCAAAGATACCTTTGAACGTGCAGATGCATTGGTTCAAGCCGGTGTGGACCTGATTACGGTAGACTCGGCACACGGACATCACATTAACATCATTGATGCGGTTCGTCAGCTGCGCGAGCGTTTCCCGAACCTGACAATTGTTGCAGGTAACGTTGCTACAGGCGATGCAACTCGTGAGTTGATCGAAGCAGGGGCATCAGTTGTCAAAGTCGGAATTGGTCCAGGTTCCATCTGTACAACTCGTGTAATTGCTGGTATTGGTGTTCCTCAAGTAACAGCAGTATACGATTGTGCCAATGTAGCACGTGAATATGGCGTACCAATCATTGCTGATGGTGGTATCAAGTACTCTGGTGAAATTACCAAGGCTCTTGCTGCAGGTGCTCATGCAGTTATGCTGGGAAGCTTGTTTGCAGGTACGGCAGAAAGCCCTGGAGAAACAGAAATCTTCCAAGGACGTAGCTACAAAGTTTACCGCGGCATGGGTTCAATGGCTGCAATGAAACAAGGAAGTAAAGATCGTTACTTCCAGGATGATGACAAGAAACTGGTTCCGGAAGGAATTGAGGGACGTGTTGCTTACAAAGGTCCATTGTCTGATACGATTCATCAGTTGATTGGTGGTCTGCGTTCAGGTATGGGTTACTGTGGTACAAGCAGTTTGGAACAGCTTCGCAACAACACTCAGTTTATTCGTATTACAGGTGCGGGACTTCGTGAAAGTCATCCGCATGATGTACAGATTACGAAAGAAGCTCCTAACTACTCGTTATAATCTGATTTGTGTTAATCATTTCCAGGACAGGCTTGGCGATTTTCGCCGAGCCTGTCTTTTTTTGCGGATACCCCTGTGATAGAATAGAACAAGCGGTAATGATCCTTTAATGGATTAGGGCATTGCGGCGGTTTTTTGACGTGAGTCTATGAAACTGTTTTTAACAATGAATTTTGAGTGATAGACAAAGGTTGAAGGTTGCCCAGCGAAAAAAGAAGCGCGGACGTCCTTTTACATAAGCATTTCATTTAATGCTAACTAAGTGACAATCGATTCGAACTTTAGGAGCAATGACATTGCTCTTTCGATACAGCGCATATATGACACATCTCACACATCATCTTCACCTGAGAGGGACTAAGAAAATATGGCAGCTCAAGCTGCACTGAAGCACACAATAGAAAGCTTCGGACCGAAGGGAGTATTCATCATTGAAAGCCAAACAAATGAATAAGAAAAAACGTCAAATGCTCAAAAAAAGCGTAGCCTCGGTTATGCTGATTAATATGCTCTGCATGTCTGCGGTAATGCCTGTTATGGCTGCTGCAAACGATTCGGGGCAGGTGTTGACCGCGGCAGCTACAACAACGAAGACAGGAAAAGCTGTGGACATTCCTTCGGCAGACTCACTGGGACTCGATGTTAAATCAGCCATACTGATGGAGGCTTCAACGGGCCAGATTTTGCTCAATGTGAATGCGGATAAAGCTATGCCGCCAGCCAGCATGACCAAAATGATGACCGAGTACATTGTGGCTGAACAGGTTAAACAGGGAAAGTTTAGTTGGGATGATGTTGTTACAATCAAAAAGAACGCTGCAGAAAGTACTGGCTCACGCATTTTCCTCGCAGAAGGTGATCAGCATACTATTAAGGAACTATATATCGCCATGGCTGTAGGATCAGCCAATGATGCTACAGTGGCCTTGGCTGAGCACATCGCTGGTTCTGAACAAGCTTTTGTCAAAATGATGAATGATGAAGCGAAGCGTATGGGAATGAAAGATAGCTATTTCATCAACTCAACAGGTTTGGATCGGGCAGATATGCCTGCAGATTTCCGTCCAGCTGAGGACAAAGAAATCGTTATGTCGGCACGGGATGCGGCCATTTTATGCAGATATATCATCATGGATCACCCGGACTACAAAGATTTTACAACCATTCAATCCTATAAATTCCGTCCCAATGACAAAGATCCAATTATTAACTATAACTGGATGCTGGAAGCGAATAAAAATATAACCAACTTCAAAAGCTATGCTTATGAGGGTCTGGACGGGATGAAAACGGGCCATACCACGAACGCTGGGAATAACTTTACCGGTACGGCTGAGCGTAATGGCATGCGTCTGATCAGTGTTGTTATGGGGACCGATTCGGAGCCGGCACGTTTCAGAGAAACGAAGAAAGTATTGGACTTCGGATTCAACAATTTTGAAGTGAAACAGGCGGTTGCTGCCAAAACTAAAGTCACAGGCTGGGAAGCTGTAGCTTTGAAAAAAGGGAAGGAAACAACTGTACCTGTTGTGACGGATAATGCAGTAAGTTTCGTTGTACCTAAAGGTACCCAAAACCTGGATGTCACGTTTAAAGCCAATGTAACTGAAGCTGATAAGCTAGTTGCTCCAATCAAGGCCGGAACCAAGGTTGGGACGGTTACTTATACCTACAAAGCAGAGGGAATTGAGCCTCAGGAGAAGACAGTCAACCTCATCACCGCAGAAGAAGCCGAAAAAGGCGGTTGGTTCCGTCTCTTCTTCCGTGCAGTGAAAGATTTCTTCGTTGATCTGTTTGATGGCATCAAAAACCTGTTCTAATAGACAAGGTGAAAGAAGACGGACAATATGACATTTTTAATATAGTGTCGTTGGGCCATTGACAAATTACAAGCAATTCCGACCGGATGGATTGTATATTTACAATTTTTCCGGTAAAATATCAAGTTAGAATTCTACGTATAAATCAGTTAAAAAGACTATTGTTCTTCTAACTGACACGGCATATTCCACATCCTGTTTATGGACAAGAACGATACAACCATTACGGTAGATTAGGGTATGGAAACGGGAACAGCACGCGTTAAAAGAGGTGCGAAAGCGCGGATCGGACATTACGTTGAAGCCAAGGTCTTGGAATCCCTAAAAGTGGATTACCTTGATGAGAGTGTAGTGCTGACTCCATCTGATGAAGTATTCCATATCTACAAACACGAGTTCACTGTCCCGTTTGTAAGTGGCGCCAAGGACTTGGGTGAAGCGTTGCGCCAGATTGGCGAATGGGCTTACATGATCCGTACCCATTCCAAACTTGCACCTTCCGAGCGCATGAAGGATCGCGGCTGGTAAGAGAAAGGTGGATTTTAATGAAGATCGGCGTTTTAGCACTTCAAGGGGCAGTCACCGAGCATATTCGCAGTATTGAACGGGCTGGCGCAGAAGGAATGGCTATTAAACAGGTACAGCAACTTGAGGAGCTGGATGGGTTGATTCTTCCTGGCGGTGAGAGTACCACGATTGGCAAACTGATGCGCAAATATGGTTTCATGGAGGCCATTCGAGCATTCGCTGCTGAGGGTAAACCGGTATTCGGCACCTGTGCTGGTTTGATTGTTATGGCCAAACATATTGCAGGACAAGAGGAAGCTCATCTGGAGCTAATGGATATGACCGTCTCCAGAAATGCATTTGGACGGCAGAGGGAAAGCTTTGAAACGGATCTCCCGGTAAAAGGCATTAAGGAGACGGTAAGGGCTGTGTTCATCCGGGCACCCCTGATTGAGAGTGTAGGAGAAGAGGTAGAAGTTCTCTCCACTTACAAGGATGAGATTGTTACTGCTCGCCAAGGGCATCTGCTGGCTTGCTCCTATCACCCTGAGCTGACAGATGATTATCGACTGCATGCATACTTTGTGGACATGGCTAGGTCGTATAAACAGCCTGTACAGAACCAATAGTGATTGATATACAACCTATGACTGCCGGTGAACCGGATCAGTCCTCCAGAGGCTCACAAGGCTTGCTGGCAAGGTGCTGTCTGGTCAGATGCCTGATGTTGCCCGTATCTGCTTCCAAAGCGGGAATCGCAGCGTAGGGCAGCACCGGAGGCCATAGGTTGTTTTTTACCATTGAGGAATAATCAAGTTATACGGAGCTGCAAAGTTTTGTTATGAGTTAATAAGGAAGGTTTCTACTTTGTGGTGTTATTTAGGAGGGGTATTTAGTGCTTGATGTGAAAATATTGCGGAATGAGTACGCACGTGTTGAAGAAGCGTTGACGAAACGTGGCAAATCGCTGGATCTAATCGCCGGGTTCACGGACATGGATGCCAAGCGTCGTGAGTTGCTGCAAGAGAGTGAAAACCTGAAAAGTCGCCGGAATACGGTATCCGGAGAAGTTGCCAAGCTTAAAAAGAGTGGTGAAAATGCCGACGAGTTGATTCTTGAGATGCGTGAA
Organism: Paenibacillus sp. E222; assembly: GCF_013401555.1. Taxonomy (NCBI): domain Bacteria; kingdom Bacillati; phylum Bacillota; class Bacilli; order Caryophanales; family Paenibacillaceae; genus Paenibacillus; species Paenibacillus sp. E222. The sequence goes on along the minus strand of NZ_CP058552.1, from coordinate 1,096,521 downwards.
GTCTCTGATCGGATCAAAGCAATGGATGAAGAAGTGCGTGAGTTGGAAGTGAAGATCAACGATCTGACTATGGCGATTCCGAATATTCCTAACGAGAGTGTACCTGTAGGTGCGTCCGAAGATGATAATGTGGAGATTCGTCGTTGGGAAGAGCCAAAGTCCTTTTCATTTACGCCAAAAGCACACTGGGAAATCGCACAGGATCTCGACATTCTTGATTTTGAAGCGGCTGCCAAAGTAACCGGCTCCCGTTTTACCTTTTATAAAGGGCTGGGTGCACGTTTGGAACGCGCTTTGATCAACTTTATGATGGATCTGCACAGCGATCAGCATGGGTATGAAGAGATTCTGCCGCCATACATCGTTAACCGTGACAGCTTGTTTGGGACAGGTCAACTGCCGAAATTCGAGGAAGACCTGTTCAAGCTGAAAGATACCGAGTATTATTTGATCCCTACCGCTGAAGTTCCGGTAACGAACTATCATCGCGAAGAGATTTTGAATGCAGACCAACTGCCCAAACACTTTGTGGCATACAGCTCATGTTTCCGATCCGAAGCAGGTTCTGCTGGACGGGATACACGCGGCTTGATTCGTCAGCACCAGTTCAATAAAGTTGAGTTGTTGAAACTGTCTTCTCCTGAGACCTCTTATGAGGAATTGGAGAACATGACCCAAAATGCGGAGCGTGTGCTTCAATTACTGGGGCTGCCTTACCGTGTACTGACGTTGTGTACAGCAGATATGGGCTTCACGTCTGCCAAAACGTATGACATCGAGGTCTGGTTGCCAGAAAGCAATACGTATCGTGAAATCTCGTCTTGCTCCAACTGTGAAGACTTCCAAGCACGTCGGGCTAATATCCGTTTCCGTAGAGAGCCAAAAGCGAAACCGGAATTCGTCCATACGTTAAATGGTTCAGGACTGGCAGTAGGGCGTACCGTAGCTGCTATTCTGGAGAACTACCAACAAGAAGATGGAACAGTGGTTATTCCTGAAGCACTGCGTCCTTACATGGGCGGAGTCAGCGTGATTGCCCGTCGTTCCTAAGACGTTCAACTAAATGAATGAAATAAAAAACCGTCTCCTGACAAATGGAAGTTTAGAACGTTCCATTATGACTGGGAGGCGGTTTCTTGTAGTATACAGAAAAGGCTAAACAGATTCTGAACAATAATTTCAATCGTTGAACAGCACTATTTACCGTTGTTTAACAGGGCTAAACTCACTTTTTAATGTATCGAATATAAAAATAATATAAAAGGTTGCTTTCTGCCATACAATTATGGTATGATCTATTTCGTGGCAAGTTTATAAAAATTAATTCCCTGGAGAGGTACCGAAGCGGTCATAACGGGGCGGTCTTGAAAACCGTTAGGGGGCAACTCCACGTGGGTTCGAATCCCACCCTCTCCGCCATACTACAATAATGATAAGGATTCGAGCGATAAGCTCGGGTCCTTTTTTGCATTTATTTATCCATTTGGCGCAGCGGCCTACACGTTGTACTTACAGAGCATGTTTACGACAGAAAATCAGTTTGTTTCATTATCTGTGAGATGCATAAAAACATTCGAATCGCCGCACTTTATATAAGAGTGGAGGTGGTAAGATGAACCGCGAATTAAACATAGATCAGACAGAGCTTGTTGGTGCATGGCAGGAAAGATTGCCTGAAGTTCTTAATGTCGGAGATCGGGCTCAGGTTATGGCTGACGAGGCTGATCAACAGGCTATTCGAATTCACATCGCAACAGCGGGACACCAGATGTACTCATTTGATTTCAAGTGTGCCTATGTGGATTCTCGTGAAGTCAGTGTGCAGCTGATTGATGTGGAGCGCGATGGAAGGACGACAGATGAGCGTACAGAGCCCATTCAGGAATTGGCTCAGGATTACACTCGTCATATTCATGAATGTGCCCAGTCGTTGCAACCCAAAACCAGACATTAGGCAGACGTCAAAGGAGTGGTAATACGTGAGCAAAGCGAAAGCTGGAACAGATAAAAACCTGCAAAATGTAGTCGCAGATCTGGATCAAACACCTGTGAATAGTCACCATGCCCAGCAAATTCAACAGGACTCGAATGACCGTCGGCATCAGGATTCCATGAATCATGACAAAACGGAAGATATGGACCCATCCCATTCCTAATCCATGAAGAGGAGTGAACTACATGAGCAAACCCAAAACAACACCTGTGCCTGAAGCTCAGGCTAATGTGCAGCACCGAAAACCTGAAGAGCATTCTTCCATGCAGGAACCGTTGTCCGGCTCCAAAAAAGTGAAAAACCAGAATCATGTGGATCATAACAATCCACAAGGCTAAGTTAAAGGAACGATCATTCCTCTCTTTAGCACATATTAAATGCATAACCATAACCTATAACTCCGGTTAACAAACCGGGGTTTTTGCGCGTTCATACATGATTTAGAGGAGCATCCCATGGATATCTAAAGCTTACATAGGTCTTTGTAGCCAATTTAGAGAGTAAAGCTCACAAATTTCCCAAATCGTGTTTCCGTTTCAGAATAAATGGTATATCATTGATATTGAATTATTTTTTTGGGGTTATCACGAGAGGAGAGAAACAAAATGACTAAACGTATGGGGGCGCTTCTTCTTACGTTGCTGTTAACCGTATCGATGGCACTGACAGCATGTAGCAGCAAGCAAGAACCAAAAGAGGCATTAAAGACGGCGGCAGCCAATGCTTCCAAACTGACTTCGTATGAGATGAGTTCTAATTTCACTATTAATGAATTGAGCTATAAAGCTGCAGACGAGTCACAACAGGACCCAACGATGTCTCAGTTTATGAGTATGCTGAAGGATGCTCAGTTGAATGTAACTGGCGTATACCAAAGCGAGCCAATGCAGACCGAAATGACGGTAGGTATTGAGCTTAAAGGCGATATGGGTATGACATTTACTATTCCAATGGTAATGACCGCTGAGAAGTTATATGTTAAGGTACCGAGTATTCCATTCTTCCCGATTCCGGAAACGGTTGTTGGTAAATTCCTGGAGCTGGATCTGAAAGAACTGGCTGAGCAAGAAGGAACGGAATGGAATCCGGATGCTATGGATGCAGCGAAAACACAAAAGCTGAGCAATGAAGTTATGGATGCGGTTCTGAGCGAGTACGATCAGGATAAATTCTTTAAAAACCTGGACGTGAAGGATGCACAGCTTCCAGAAGGTTTGGATGCCAAGCAAGTTGTTCAATTTTCGGTCAACAATGACAATGTGAAGGAAGCCGTTACTGTTCTGGTAACCAAAGCATTGCCAAAAGTATTGGACATCATCTCTAAAGAAGAGTATCGTGACATGTTGCAAATGAGTCAGGAAGATATCGACAAAGCCAAAGAGGATCTGAAAATTACTGAAGCAGATCAAGCTGAAATGGCTAAAGATCTGGACCAGTTGAAAGATACACTGACCATTAACCAGTTCCACATTGATTTTGCTTTGGACAAAAAAGATTTCCCGGTATATCAAAAATTGGTTGCTGATCTGTTGATTAAACAACCTGATACCAAGGATGAAGTAAAACTTGCATTCACTGGTTCGAACACATACACCAAAATTAACGAGAAGCCAGCATTCAAAATCAATATTCCTACTGGCGAAGACGTTATTACAATGGATCAGTTTGAAGAACTAATGAACGCATCTTACGGATACTAAGTTCTCAGATTCATGTTAAAGCAAAGAGCCGCTTAACCTTAGGGTTGGGCGGCTCTTTGTATGTTCCATAGTCTATTCAGTTACTGTAAAGATTCACCCAAGTCCTCGGCCAGCACAGCGTAGATCTGATGATCCTGATACTCTCCGTTAATCTTGAGATATTTACGCGCAATGCCCTCAGCCTGAAAGCCGTTCTTCTCCAGAACACGTTTGGAACCGGTATTGGACAACAGAATAGCTGCCTGAACACGATTTAACTTCAGGGCACGGAAGGCGTAGGATACAGCGAGCTTCACGGCTGCGGTCATTCGTCCGCCGCCTTGGTAGTCTGGATGGATAAAGTATCCCATGTCCGCATAATTGGCAACGCCCTGAACGACATTGTTCAAGCTAACCTGACCGATGAGAATACCATCGTCGATTGTAAAAATTCCGAATTGATAACCTGTTCCTTCCTCGGCCGCCTGCATTCTATCCTGAATGCGTCTGGTTTGCGCATGCAGCGTATAGAATTCATCATCCCGGATAGGCTCCACAGCTTGGTAGGGAAGACGTGTGATTTGGATAAGAGCAAGATATGCCTCCGTGTCTTGTGAATGAAGTAGACGGAGACTTATTCCTTTTGGTGTGTCGTACAGTGTAAGCGGCATGGAATGCACTTCCTTTCCAGATGGATGTAAGTAAGATTCTATTTTTTGCGTAAACGCCGGAAAAATTGAGTCAGCATAGTGGAGCACTCTGGTTGAAGAATGTCAGCTACTACTTCGGTTCGATGATTAAAACGAGGTTCCTGCAGCAGATTCATCAGCGTTCCTGCACATCCGGCCTTGGGGTCAGCGGTACCATATATGACTCGAGGCACTCTGGATTGCACAATGGCACCTGCACACATGGGACAGGGCTCCAGTGTGACGTACAGACTGCAATCCAGCAGTCGCCATGCACCGATGGCTTCACTTGCCTGCCGGATGGCTACCATCTCCGCATGTGCTGTGGAATCAAGTGTCGTCTCACGCAGGTTATATCCACGACCAATAATGCGATTATGTTGAACAATTACAGCCCCAATCGGTACTTCCCCGAGTGCTTCTGCTTTGTACGCTTCAGCAATGGCTTCACGCATCCAGTGCTCGTGCTGAGCTTCCTCCGAGAGATGTGTAAGATCAGGTTGGAGAACATCGTCCTTCATTAAAATGTAAAACCCCTTCCAAAGAGCGTTTTGTGCGGCGAACAAACATTCGTTTGTTAACATGTTGTGTATAAGTATGTGGATAACCAGCGAGTTGCTCACATAGTTATGAACATACTATCCACATGCCTGTGGATTTGTGTACAATTCTTAGTGGTTATTCCCATTGTAGGCATGGAAATGACAAAATACAATTGATTTCGCGTTTTTCAGCCAAGCGGTAACTTTTGGACAAGGGTCAATTATCCTTTTCAAATAGACATACAACAGTTATGATGGATATAGGTTTTGCCATATATCGCCAGAGGGTACAAGCCGAGAGGTGAACGAAAAAGTTGTCTATTAAAACGAAATTATCCATGATTATGTCGTGCTCGGTGCTCGTCATTTTGGTTTTGAATATAGCACTGAGTTATTATACTACAGAAGAGAATCTAAGGCAGGACAGCGAAACCAAGATGGTGCTTACAGCCAAACAGATTGCAATTGCTGTCGAACAGAGTCAGTCCAGTTCGGAATATGTAAAACGACAAATTGGGAACAATCTATGGCTGGCCTCTGTAATGGCAGCGGAAGAGCTGGACCCGAATATTAATAATATCACAAATGAAGACCTGGTTCGCATGAGTGAAAAAGTCGGTGTCTCCCACATTTCGTTGATGGAGCAAACGGATGATGATATTGTGGTTACCCGGTCCTCCGATCCAAAGGAGATTGGATTGTCTACCAAATCCATGACGTACTGGTATCAGGCATTTAAACAGCTGTTCGAAAATAATCAGGTTACGATTTCACAGGGACAGAAATTGGACCATTTTTGGTCAGATGGATTCGAATACTCTACGTCCAATCCGTCAGATGTTGATATCTGGGGTTACTATCATGATGGGAAGAGGAATTACATAATCAATCCCTTCTATAATAATGCCGCTGTTGACGACTATGTGAAGATCTCTGGTCCAGACGAGATTTTGAATAAGATTCGTGAAGTGAATCCTTCGATTCTGGAGATTACGGGCATTAATCCATTGACCTTCGGTAGCTCGAGCATGAGTAATGACGGAAGGGATACGAACCATAACAAGTTGAATAACAGGCCAATTCGTTTTGGTACCTATCAATATGGTGCCGCAGAAGAGGATCACAAGGCGGTGGTACGGGCAATTCGTACTGGGCAGAATGTATCCTTTGTCAGTGAAACTCATGAACAGAAAGTGCTCAAAAGTTTCATTCCGATATTCACCCCCAATGAATCATCATATGTGATTAGTATTGTCATGGACTATAAGCAAATATCCTCAATGGTATCGGAACAACTGGTTAGCCATGCCTCGATTTCGCTTGTTTTGCTGGAGATTGTGATCTTTGGCAGCTATTTGCTCGCAGGCTACATTACGCGTCCTATTCAATCTATTTTGGGCAAAGTGAATGATGTGGCTGACGGTCACTTTGATTTCCGTCTCAAAGTGAGAAGGAAAGATGAACTGGGGCAATTAGCGAATCGCATTAATGCCATGATTCGTAATTTAGGACATTATACGAATCGTCTGAAACAGATGTATGAAGAAAATCGTGCGGTAAAAGAGCATTTGGAATCGATCATTAACCAAACGGCAGACGCGATTCATATTACGGATCTGGATGGAAATGTTTTGCGGGTGAATCGTGCCTTTGAGCAGTTGTACGGCTGGCGCAGTCGTGAAGTGGAAGGCCGCAAATTGAAGATTATCCCTCCTGGTACTGAAGAGGAGATGGAAGAGCAGCATGCCCAGTTGATTGAGGGTATGTCTATTACTTCCAATGAAACGACGTGGATGAAGAAGGATGGCAGCCGTGTCGAAGTCAGTGTGAGTACAGCACCAGTTCGGGATGAAGCAGGCGAGATTACCGCATTGATCAGCGTATCAAGGGATATTACCAGCCGTAACCGTATGGAGGAGTTGCTCAGACGTTCCGAGAAACTGACGACGGTAGGCCAGCTGGCAGCCGGTGTTGCGCATGAGATACGTAATCCGCTTACGACCCTGCGTGGGTTCCTTCAGCTCCAACAAGAGACGAACAAGCTTAATCATCGACACTTGGACTTGATGCTGTCCGAGCTGGATCGAATTAATCTTATTGTGGGTGAGTTTCTGATACTTGCCAAACCACAGGCGGTTCATTTTCAAGAGCGGGATATTCGCTTCATTCTGGGAGATGTTATATCATTGCTGGACAGTCAGGCACATCTGCATGGTGTGGAATTTATACTGAATGCTTCATCCGATTCAGCTATGGTACACTGTGAAGAGAACCAGTTGAAGCAGGTCTTCATTAACTTGCTGAAGAACGGCATGGAGGCTATGCCAGACGGGGGTAATATTCGAATTAAACTCAATCCTGACCAAGAGAACAGTCGGGTTCGGATTGAAATTAAGGATGAAGGCACTGGAATTCCAGAAGAATTAATGCCCAAGCTGGGGGAACCATTCTTTACAAGCAAGGAATCGGGAACAGGGCTTGGCCTGATGGTCAGCCAGCGCATTATTCAATCACATAAGGGCATGATGGATATCAAAAGCGTCATGAACAAGGGGACGACCGTCATTATCGACCTGCCTGCCTCCCAACAGCAAACGGAGCGTACAGAGGAAGAGCATAAGACGGACAATGAACCTACAGACGAAGAGAACTAGATGAGGTGAGATTACCTTTTGCGTATTAATAAATTTATTAGTGAAACAGGTTTTTGTTCCCGTCGGGAAGCAGACAGATTGGTGGAGAGCGGGAAAGTAACGATTAATGGAGTGACGGCAGAGCTGGGCAGTCAAGCTGAAGATGGCGATGATGTACGAATTAATGGTCAACCTATTAAGGAAAAACGGAAACACGTATATATTGCGCTCAATAAACCTGTCGGAATAACGAGTACAACGGAGCGGCATATTCAAGGGAATATCGTTGATTTTGTAGGGCACAAAGAGCGCATTTTCCCCATTGGTCGCTTGGATAAGGATTCGGAAGGTTTGATTCTGATGACCAATGATGGTGATATCGTCAATCGAATTCTAAGGGCAGAAGGACGCCATGAGAAAGAATATATTGTGACCGTGGACCGTGCGGTAACGCCAAGTTTCTTGAGAGGCATGAGCACAGGGGTCAAGATCCTTGGTGAAATGACGCTTCCTTGTACTGTGACTCGTATATCTGAGCGGGTGTTCCGCATTATTTTGACGGAGGGAAAAAACCGTCAAATTCGCCGGATGTGCAGTGCATTTGGCTATGAGGTTCGGAAATTGAAGCGGATTCGTATTATGAACATTCATCTCGGGGAACAGGCCACAGGAACCTGGAGAGAACTGACAGCCGCAGAAAAATCGGAATTAAGCACTCTGCTAGATTACAATATGGAATAAATGATGATAACTAAGGCGCTGCTTCTCTCAAGGGAAGCAGCGCCTTTTCATATCAGTGGATAGAAAAAAAGGCACTCTTCTGGTATGAAGGAGAGTGCCTTAAGCATTCGTTTGCTACAACGAACGATTCTTTAGTTACCTTGTCCGACTGCTTTCACGGCCGTGTTGTTACTCTGATATTTCCGGATAATCGAAACTTCTACCCTACGGTTTTGAGCTCGTCCAGCATCCGTTTGGTTGCTAGCGACTGGGTGATACTCCCCATAACCGCTAGGTGTGAACTTCGAAGGGTCCAGCGCCTCATTCAATAACAGAATTTTGAGGAAATTCAGTGCTCGATCGGCACTCAAATCCCAGTTATCCTTATATTGGCTGTTCGAAATGGGAACATTATCAGTATGACCAGACACAACGACCTCATATTCCGGGAACTCTTGCAGCATGCTCGAGATGGCTTTGGCCAGCGAGCGTGACTCGGGTTTAACATCAGCCCGGCCAGAGGAGAACAGGGCGTTATCACTGATTGTGATCTTGAGCTCAGACTGATTCAGCTTCGTATTCAGCTGATCGGAAAGCCCGTTTTTCTGAATATATTGATCAAGCCGTTTCTTGAGTTTCTCCAGATCTTCCTGTTCTTTCTGAGCCATCTGCGCATCTGTAATCTGAGCTTGTGTCTTTTTGGTGATATCTTCAGGCTGCTGTTTGTTCTTGCCCAAATCTGTAGTAGATTCTGTAGGGTTCATGGAGGTATGATCCAGTACACCCGAACCACCGTTCAATGCGCTGCTCAGTGCGGAAGCCATCTGTTCAAACTTCGTTGCATCTATAGAGCTCATAGAGAATAATGTGATAAACAGAGCGAGCAACAAGGTCATCAAGTCGGAGTAGGGAAGCAACCAACTCTCGTCTATATGTTCTTCATGCGGTTCGTGTTTTTTAGCCTTTTTCACCTGATGAGCCCTCCTTCTCTTCCAACTGTCTACGTTCGGAAGGTGTCAGGAATACAGATAATTTTTGATTAATGGCAATGGTGGATACACCAGATTGTATGGATAACAAGCCTTCAACCATCATCAGCTTGATTTCCATCTCTTTTTTGGACATCCGCTTCAGTTTATTGGACATCGGATGCCACAACACGTAACCACTGAAGATACCGAGAAGTGTCGCGATAAACGCCGCTGCAATCGCATGCGAGAGCTTTTCCATATCACTGAGATCGGCAAGCGCTGCAATGAGACCTACAACGGCCCCGAGTACCCCGAGCGTTGGTGCATACATCCCCGCTTGAGCGAAGATCAAGGCACCGCCACGATGGCGCTCTTCTGTAGCATGAATATCTTCCATGAGTACATCACTTACAAATTCCTGATCATTGCCGTCAATAATCATACGCATACCGCCGCGCAGGAACTGATCATCAATATCTTCGACTTTCGATTCAAGTGCGAGCAAACCTTCACGACGGGTAGTGGAAGCCCAGTCCATAAATGTGCCGATTAGAGAAACACGGTCAATCAGTTGTTGCTTTTTGAACAGTACCCCGAAAAGCTTGGGGATTTTTTTAACTTCAGACATGGGAAATGCCATGAAAATAGTTGCTGCCGTACCAACAAAAATAATAACGTAGGCTGCCGGGTTGTTAACCAGGTTGATTAGGGGCGCACCCTTCAGGAACATACCCAATACAAGTGAAACCAGCCCTAAAACTAGTCCGATAATCGTTGAAATTTCCATCATACACCTCATCCATGAGATAAAATTGAATCCTTTCAAGCGGCTTTATTCGGGCTTCCGGACGAACGTTACACCGCAATCCGTTTAATGTTAGGCATCCTTTAGGGATGCAGAAACAGTTAAAACGGTCATGTATAGTATTTATCGACCAGATGGCCTTTTTTTTTAAGGGTTATTTTCAGGTATAATAAGATCAAATCTGCTCCTTAGGGGCCAAATAGGAGTGAAAAGCCAATGGGCGTAAAGCATGGACGGGATTATGAAGGAATATTGACAGATTTGACAGAGGCTATAGGCCGAATACCGGACCGCTATGTTTTCTTTGAGATGGATGAGGAAGAATGGTCACGCCTTGGTGTAACAGAGCAGCTCGAAGTGGATGAGGCGCTGGCGGAAGATCTGTTCTATGCGCTGGGTGAGGAAGCGGTCATTCCGGTAGGAAGTGGAGTGGTCATTCATGACAAGGATCAGCACCGAATTCATATCTTAATAGGTGAAGAAGAGCTGACTTTTGTACCACTCATTTAGTATGCACACATAAGATATTTGGCATGGAAAACCGGGTTGGAGAATCTCCCTAAAGCCTTATGGTTAGTGGATCTAGCGCCATTTGTACTATTGGAATTTGAGGCTTGTCCGTGGTAAGATGATAGTCATGAAACGGGCGAACCGCAGGGCGGTGGACCTATGCGTTTGGGTTGCTATGGTAGCACCAAAGGTTTCGGTGGCAGCATGGACAGGTGTCTGTGATGAGCCATCATATGGGGAGGAAGATAACGTATGGTTTTTACGCAAGAGGAAGTCGAAGCTCATCTGGGAAGGCTGGAAGGCTGGGAACTGGAAGAGGGACGATGGATTGTCCGCAAGTTCGTATTTTCCAACTACATGAAAGGGATTGCATTTGTGGACGAGGTCGCAGCGATTTCGGAAGCGTTCAATCATCACCCTTTCATTACGATTGACTATACAACAGTCACACTGCGTCTCACATCATGGGATGAAGGTGGCATCACATCTGTAGATATTAAAGAAGCAGAGCAATATAACGAGGCTTTTGAGAAAATGAGGTCGGAATAACCTGGATCGGTTATTATCGCACTACCAGAAATGAGTGAAGCATACATGTCAGACGATATTCAGAACAAACCTCTTATTGCTGTTGTAGGCAGCCTCAATATGGATCTGGTGGTGAAGACGGACATCATCCCTGAGGAAGGCGAGACGGTGAGCGGGGAGGAACTGCACTATTTGGCCGGGGGCAAAGGCGCCAATCAGGCGGTTGCTGCTGCACGACTGGGCGGACAGACAACAATGATTGGTGCGGTAGGTTCGGATGGGTTTGGTGAACGTCTACTGCACAGCCTGACGGAAAGCGGGGCGGATGCCTCGCAGATTCGCATTCTGGATGATACCGTTACGGGTACGGCCTCCATCTGGCTCTCCAAAGGAGATAACCGGATTATTGTCATTCCCGGAGCGAATGGTCAGGTTGTGCCTGCGATGCTGGAAGAGGCGGATACGGTAAAAAGCCTGACTGCAGCCGCAGCGGTGCTGCTGCAGCTGGAGATCCCGCTGCCTGCGGTCACCCGCGCCGCCCAACTGGCGGCTGAAGGCAGCGCATTGGTGGTGCTCAACCCGGCGCCTGCCGTGCCGGGTCTGCCCCAGGAGCTCCTGCGGTGCGTCGACGTCGTCACGCCGAACCGCAGCGAGCTCGCCCTGCTCACCGGCCGGGATGATCTCCGGCCGGAAGACGTGGATGCGGCGGTCGTAGAACTCGCCGCATCCCTCGGGGCCGCTGTCGTCACGACGCTCGGCCCCGAGGGGGCTGTATACGCGGCGGCGCCTGGCGGCCGCGTACAGGCAGGGCGTGCCGGCGCGTGCCGTGCGCGCGGCTACGCCGTAAGCGCCGTCGATACGACCGGCGCTGGCGATTGCTTCAACGGCGCGCTGGCGGTAGCCCTTGCGCGCGGAGAGACGCTGGACGCAGCAGTTGGCTTCGCCATGGGCGCGGCTGCGCTGTCCGTGACGAAGCTCGGCGCCCAGTCCGGGATGCCGTTCGCACGTGAAGTGGAGGCTTTCCTGGCTGAGCAGCAGGCAAAGACGCCGTAAAGTATGATGCTTTGCTTAGAACGAGTCATAGACAGCTGTATCGGGATCGCTTATGCAGCCGGATAGCCATGGCTCGTATGTTTCTTACTGGAGCATCCTACGCATTGAACACATGAATATGACCAAGAGGCTCTTACTCTCCCGACAGGGGGAATAAGAGCCTCTTCTTCTTATGAACAGTTGATCAATTCAGCGACCACTGGAATACGATCGACTACGTGGTGCATCCAGAGCGATGATGGCTTGGAGCATGCGTGAGAGCGAAAGGACGGTTGGGGTCCCTCGCTTTAACACGCGTGTAATCTGAATCCTATGATTCGCTGCCTTAGTCTTCTAGCCTTACTTCTTCTCCGCCAGCCACATCGCAATATTCGCGATTTCTTCATCCTTCAGCTTGTCTTTGAACGAAGGCATACCGCCGCTTTTACCTTTGACAATCGTGGTATAAATCTTCTCCACATCGTCCTGGCTACCAATCTTCTGCAGACTAGGGCCCATACCCCCTTGAAGCTGATCACCGTGGCAGGTAATACAGTTTGCTTTGACCAGTGCCTCAGCCTGTCCTGCATCCATTGTAACTTGTGGCATCGTCGGTTTCGCTTCTTCTGCAACTTCCTCTTTCCCTGGAAGCGTAAACATTAGTACAATAGCTAAAGCGCACGCTGCAAAAAATACCCCGCTCATGATCCATTTGTGCATCCCTTATGTCCCCTCCAGAATGAAAGATCATCTAACTTGAAACTATCCATATCATTATAACGGAACCTGTAGTGACATCATAGCATTTTGTGGTAATTTTTTGAACTAATCACATAACCGGGGACTTTTTAGGGTGATTTTATGCACTATTTATTCGCGTGGACCTTCATAGACCATACAGTAAAAAGGTTTCAAACCGCTCGGTGTCTGTCGTTCGTATGTATCCTTCGTAACAAATCCGGCTTTGAGATAGACGCGAATGGCCCGGTCATTCCAGGTCAGAACTTCCAGATCAATTTCGTTTGCAGGGTTCCGGCGAATGGCTTCCTGCACAATGGCCAAGACAAAAGCCTTCCCTTGCCCATGGCCACATCGATCGGGGTGCATGCCAAGCCCAATGCGGGTGACACCTTCAAGCGGGAAGTATTGAGCGAAACCGCAAATCTGCTCATCCTCTCCCAGCACCACCGCATATTGTTCCTTCCGTAGCTGGGGATCGCCGAATTCTACTTCAAGTGCTTTCATTTGCTCCCAGGGCAGCCAGCTATAAATATTATAAGGCGGGTCATACTGCCAATCGCAGATGAGCTCCGCATGTTCTTCTTGCATGGGCACAACGTGAAACGTCACAGGGGCTTCATCCATACAAAACTGCACGCTCCTCTCATTGTGAACAAGCGATAATGATTTTGATTTGTCCATATCTATATCCATATGTCATTCCATATCTAAGCTTGTTTTCACTCTACAAAAGAGGCGTTCATTTGGCAAGTCCTCGTTTTAGAAAAAAAAGTGAAACAAAAGTTCCGGTAATTTCGTTTATATTATAGTAGGATGGGTAAAAACATGATAAGAGCACGGACGAAGCAATGAAAATAGCTCTAAAAAACTTAAACTTAGGTTTGATCGCTATCCCGAATGCTTTAAAGGAAACGAAGCACAAAAAAACCGCCGGATCCATTCCTGCGGAGAATGTACCAGACGGTTCTATTATGCTTCGTTACAGTAGTTTTATTGTTCCAGCATGACGTTGCTCAGCTTGTCCCTAGTCGATGGCCAATGTCTCATATGCGTCCGTGCTCATAATGCGTTTAGCGCCAACATAGCGGTTAGCCCAGTAGCTTTCACTTAATTCGCTGATGGTAACTCCTTTGGAAGAAGAGGAGTGTGCAAACTTTCCATCCCCTACAAAGATCCCTACGTGCGAGACCCCTTTACCCGTTGTATTGAAGAATACCAGATCACCTGGTCTCATTTCCATACGGGATACCGAATCACCCATGTCGAATTGTGAACTCGATTGGCGAGCCAGATCAATACCCAGCTTGTCGAATACATAACTTGTGAACCCAGAGCAGTCAAAGCCGTTAAGCGTTGTTCCTCCGCTTTTGTATGTAGTTCCCATTGCTGAATCAATGACTTGGTCCATTTTTGAATCTGCGAATGCGCTGCCTGCTCCAAGCGATAATGCAAATGTGAGGCTAAGTACAGCTGCGGTTAATTTCTTTTTAAACAAGAGATATACCCCTTCCAATGCCTGCGAGGTTAGCTTAAGGATTCGGTTGAAGGTCCCCTATGATCCCTCTGTTGCAAGATCAATTCACCCATAACTGGTTCCCCCGCTTCCCAGGTGCTAGGAATTTGGCTATGCTAGTTATGCACCTGCGAAATCAAGAAATGACGATTAAATTTTAAGTAGTTACAAATATGAAGGTAAAGATTACAAAGTTGTTACTAAAAACTCACTGCGATTATTGTAACAGAGGTATATCACTTTGGCAACGTTTAACAACAAAATTAGCAAAAAAAACCTCGACCTTTGACGGGGAAAGGTCGAGGTTGCTTGTTTAAAGGCTTTTGATGAATACAACTTTACATAGAGATGGTAACCATTTTTAACCGTGCACGTTAATCCTTGATCGAATTGTACTGCCATAACCGGAAATGGGCGCATATTTTCCATAGGCTTAGCAAGCACCGGGCAAGTGGATACGTCTGTTGTAGTATAAGACCAGTTAAACCCGTTAGTAACCATGAAGCTGAAGTAAAGGCACCAAAGACCAGCAGATGAAGGCCGCCCAGCATGACAGCGATGCCGATCAGAGTGATGACCTGGCGTAGTGCAATCCATAGAGCTTGAAACGTACCACGCGCTCCGCCTTCCCCATCAGGAGCTGAGATACCAAACTGCATGTAGAGCAGGATATGATGGATAACCCACCCGTATACAATCCAACCAGCAACATAGGGAATACCAGGCAAGAGCAGATGGAGGGAATGAAAACCTTCCATAAAGATAGAATAGAGCTTTGGTGCGAGCCAATAAGCAGGCAGCAGCAGCAAAAGGGTACGAATGGTGTAAAGCAACAGCATCGGTTTCCACAAATTTTTGATGCCACGAATGAATGGAATGCGCTCTTCCGAATGATTATAATGCTGGAGCGAGTAGAGCAGCCCTGCCTGAATGAGAGGGCTAATCAGCATCCGTAGCAGCAGCATAGCCCCTAAAATCCATAAATAGCGATGGACCTCCGGATTCGTTGTCAGGCCGAGTTGGCTCTCCATTTTGAATAAAATTGTACTGAGTTCCCCTGCATCAGGGTCAGGATAACGCAGGAGCAGCGGGACCACAGCTGACTGAACCATTCGATAAAGAAAGTATCCCCATACTAATTGATAGAGAAATAAAAGTGCTGCAATGAACATATGCTGACGGACGAGAAACCAGCCTTCACGTATTTTCGCTTTCACTGTATCCACCTCACCATGACAGACTTCCGAATATGGCTTCTATAAGTTTGGTTGCACTCATGCTCCAGCGGGATTTGGTTGGCTCATCCAGTCCGGCTTTCAGAAAATTGTTCATATGATGGTTCTCCAGCACAATGGTGTACAGCGGATCAGTCATAGCCCAGGAAACAGGGGAAGTATAGGTCAGTTTGTAGGTAATGCGCTCCTCGCTGCCATCCCATTCTTTCGTCATGGTTTTCCCGTCTTCGAACATAATTCGAACAGGCACCTTCTTATATTCACTGCCTTTTTTCTGGACTGTTACAGACGACTCGTACAACGTTTGACCGTCTTTCAGGATAGGATTGATGGTGATCTTCTCCACTGCAAAGTCAGCCATGCCATCTCCATATACATATTGATTAAAATAATCGGTCCAGGATGTACGGGTCACTTGCTCCACGACCTTTTGAAAATCAGACGAAGTAGGGTGTTTGAAACGGTATTTCTTTACATAGGTCGAGAGAATACGCTCCATCGTTTTGGCACCAACCTGTTGTTCTATTCCGAGTAAAACAAGCTTGCCTCGTGTGTATACGTTCGCTGCATATTGATTCTGGGAATCAAACTTCCAGGAGTTCTGTGTCAGTGGAGCCGGAGAAGTAATGAGACCTGATTGTACAGGCAGATTCGGGATAAGTCCGTATTCCTGTTCCATCACTTTGTCTTCTGCATAGGAGGTGAATCCTTCGTCCAGCCAAGCCTCTTCGAATTCATTACTCGCAACCATGCCGTAAAAATACTGATGCCCAATCTCATGCACAACCGTGCGTTCCAGATCGTAACCAGGTGTAGAATCGTCCGCACCGAAGGCGGTGACCAAGGTAGGGTATTCCATTCCTCCTGCGCCGTTCCCCGATTTGGGCGGGACAACAATGGACAATGTGGAATACGGATAAGGGCCAAACCACTTGCTATAGTTGGATAGCGCCGCTTTGGCGGCGTAGAAATAACGTTCCTTCAGATCCTCATGAGCAGGGTCGAGATACAGCTTGATTCGAACACCTGGCACATTGGGAGCAGAGAAGGGTTCTTCCGCATAAACAAAATCAGGAGAGGCTGACCAGGCAAAATCATGCACATCATCGGCATAGAACTGATATATTTTTTCGCCGTTCTTCACAACCGCTTGCTGGGTTGGGAATCCAGTAGCAGCTACTTTGTATGTTTCCGGTACCCGAATACGCACACTATAGATACCGAAATCGGCGTAAAACTCTGAATTACCGTGATACTGATGCAGATTCCAGCCTTCGTTCGTTCGACCTCGTGTGCCTACTGGCTCATATACGCTAAGTTTAGGGAACCACTGACCAGCCATAACGAAATGATCTGCCGTTCCCATGCGGGCAAAAATTTGCGGTAGCTTGACCTCAAATTGGGTGTGAAGCGTGATGCTTTCACCGCCTTTAACGGGTTTGGGCAGCCGTACCTTAATGAGAGTAGTATCTTTCATGTTTCCATCATCCGGTTGCACATACTGCATCCGATGCATGAGAGAAAGCCCGTCCTCTGTTTTCATTTCTTTGATCTGCATGGAACCATAACCGTTCGTGGGCATGACATCACCGCGAAGCTTTCCCCCGGATTCTTGCATAAAAGTGGTGTCAGCAGAAGAGAAGGCATTGGGATACATGTGAAAATAAAGCTCACTGACGGTTTTCTTACCTGGATGTGTCCAGGTTATCGTCTGAGTTCCTCGCAGTACATTCCCGTCTACCAGCTTCACATCCATGTGATATTCCACTACGCGGTTGCTGAACACTTCAGCGGTAGGTGTCTGTATACTTTCCGGAGATGTTTGGGTTTTGACGGGTGCCGTAGGCTTGCCCGATTCCGGGGCGAGCGCAGGCAAGTCAGAATGAATGGAGCGTGTGGAACCCAGACCAAGCCATATCCCCCCGGCAACTACACACAGGGCTATAATTGCGGTGAGCCAGCTCTTGGCGCGTCGTGGAATCATCGTTAAATACCTCCCGTTGACAAGCATCTACAGCATGTATATGTTTGCATTGGGGCGATTATTAGTTAAAATATTTGTATCAACCCTTGGAGGCTATAAACATGGACCAAAACGAGCAAAGCGGCAAAAAACAGATTGCCTTGAATATCGTTAGTGCAAAGAGCAAACACAAAGGCTTCGGTGCAGGTTCCATTGATCTGAACAACCTGTCTCCAGTTATTATTGATAACGGAGAAGCCAAGATCGATATTGGCGCGATGCATGCCAAGAGCAAGGTAGAGCGTAACATCAAGTTCTCGACCAACCGTGAGGACGTACCCAATGGGCGCCAGGTATGGCTGGTATGGGTAGCTGTGGACCGTAATGAACAGGGACAGTTCTATGGCGGAGCAACTGCGTGTGAGATGTGGATTGATACAGAAGCGCGTCGTGGATGGAAACTGCTGGCCGATCATGTGAATCGCATGGATTATGCCATGAAGCGCCGGTTCATGCTCGATGATCTTGGACCTGAGGATCGCGCGGCACTCAAGACGCTGCTGACTACGCATAACGAAGAATGGTGGAACGCTTCTCCAGATGAATTGAAAGAAGCGCTCGCCTAATTCATGAATGTTCAAGTTGTTCAAAAAAGAAGAAGCAAAAGCCCCGTGACCGAGATGATCGGTTCGGGGCTTTTGCTTCTATGCTAAAATTAAATTTTACGGACACTGACGCAATTACGTCATTACGTATTTACGTCACTTCGGTCATTCCACCCACCAGCGTTTGAAATCCTTCCACCATGAATGCTTCTCTTCCTGTATTCCCTGCTGGTTTTGCACCTCGCGAATGTCT
The DNA here is from genome assembly GCF_013401555.1 of Paenibacillus sp. E222. NCBI lineage: Bacteria > Bacillati > Bacillota > Bacilli > Caryophanales > Paenibacillaceae > Paenibacillus > Paenibacillus sp. E222. The sequence continues at coordinate 1,078,109 of NZ_CP058552.1, read as the reverse complement.
TTATCCTTCTCTGAACCCGAATCGTCCGAAGCGCTGCGACAGACCTCGGTCGGTTCCGTGCCATCAATAAAAACTTCCAGCCGTTTCTCGGCGCAGCCATTGCCAGCGAGTTTACCGGATTCGGGATCGATATATACACTGACGACATTATCCGGTACGGTAAAAATCTTCGGTGGAACACTGGCGAGGGCCTGTTCCGTGAATTGGGCAAACATAGGTGCCGCACGACGCCCGTCGGATGTGGAAATGGCTTTGCCTTGATCATAACCGACCCAGACAGCCGTTGAGAGCTCTGGGGTGAAGCCGACTAGCCAAGCATCCGTATTGGTCGTCCCTGTTTTGCCGGCGACAGGCCGTTTAATCGTTGCAGATACCCGATTACCCGTACCTCCATTTTCGAACACACTTTCCATCAACCGTGTTAATACATAAGCAGCAGCGGGTTCAACGACCCTCTCGGCCTTGGTCTGAGGTGCTTCATAGATGACTCGCCCTGCGGCATCCGTCACTTGCAGAATGGCTACAGGAGGTGTTCTTTGCCCACCTGCTGCGATAGCGGAAAATGCTGAAGCCATCTCCAATGGACTAACAGGCGAGGTGCCGAGTGCAAGGGAAGGTACCGGGCTCATGTTGCTCGTAATCCCTAAATTTTTGGCCATTTTCACCACTTGTTCAGGTCCGATCTGCATAATCGTATTTACCGCGTAGATATTGTCCGAAGCGGCGATCGCCTGTCTCAGATCAATCTCACCTAAATACTTATCACCGAAGTTACCGGGCTTATAGGTCTTGCGATCATTGTCATAATGAAACAGGGTCGGCTCGCTTTTAAACATGGACGCACTGGTGAGCTGTTTCGATTCCAGGGCAGCGAGATACATAATGGGTTTAAAAGCAGATCCCGGCTGACGTGTAGTCGCCAGTACATGGTTAATCTGATTGGTGCGGTAATTTTTGCCTCCCACCATCGCTTTGATATATCCGGTACGCGGATCGATCGATACCAGAGCGGTTTCGAGCTCGCTTTTGGCGTCCATGCCTTTGGCTACGGCGTCTTCCGCCGCTTTTTGTACACGCAGATCCAGCGTGGTGTATATATTCAATCCTCCATGATCCAGCATCGCTTCGCTGATCCCCAGCTCCTTGATAGCCAGATTCCGGATATAATCGCGGAAATAGGGTGCACTTTCTACGGTTTTGCGTTCACTTTCCGGCTTGAACGATAGCATTTCCTCATAGGCTTTATCTGCTTCCGCTTGCGTAATTTTGCCGATGTCAGCCATGGCATTCAATACAACCTTCTGACGATCCTTCGCGTTCTTCATATGATTATATGGAGAATAGTAGGTCGGCCCCTTTGGGATTCCTGCAAGCATGGCACTTTCGGCAAGCGTCAACTGTTTGGCGGATTTGCCAAAATACATCCGTGAGGCTGCTTCGATCCCGTAGGCGCCATGACCATAATAGATTTCATTGAGGTACATCTGCAGAATTTCATCCTTGCTGTATTTCATCTCCAATTGTGCTGTGTACATCGCTTCCTTGGCTTTGCGGGTCCATGTCTTTTCATGGGACAAATACAAGTTGCGCGCGAGCTGTTGCGTCAGTGTACTTGCGCCCTGGGACATCTGCATATGTTCCAGGTTGACGAGTACAGCCCGTCCCATTCCTCGGATGTCGAAGCCGACATGATCATAGAACTTGCGGTCCTCTACAGCAAGTGTAGCGTTGACCAAATCAGGTGAGATATCTCCCAACTGCACGGGTACCGAGTCTTTGCCGCCTGCCGAGAAAGTGGCAATGACTTCGCCCTGGCTGTCTAACAGCCTGGAATTGCGATCGGAGTCGGCCAGTGGCAGGCTGGTGGCGTATAGATAGACCAATGCTGCTGCCATGGCGATTAGGCCGAGAATAACGAGCAGAGTCAGGCTTTTGATGACTTTCCATATACGGAACCCGCGTTTGCGGGTCTTTTGGCTTGATTGGGTCATGGGACGGGCTCCTTTCTTTTCTTTCCAGTATGGGAATTCAGTGACACGGATATTCAATCCGCCTGTTTAACCGTTTAAAATATAGCTTTTTTGCAGAAAAAAACCGTTTTGCAGTATAAACGTCAATCGCGTATAATGCAAAAGGGTAATGAAAAGGTACAGTTCGGCACAACATACCATAAGCAAGGAAGGTCGAACAGTTCCCATTGTCAGTGCTTGGATTCTTTGATTAGTCAGACGCTATGTACGCTCTGGTCAATTTAATCTATATAAACTTTACGGAAAGAAGGTAGAGATTATGGAATTGTGGTTTACGGAGAAACAGACCCCCGAATTCGGAATCACCGCGAAGATTAAGCAGACCTATGTAAGCGAAAAGACGGATTTTCAAGATCTGGCTATGGTAGAGACCGAAGAATTCGGCAATATGTTGCTGCTTGACGGCATGGTCATGACGACGGTAAAAGACGAGTTCGTTTATCACGAAATGGCGGCTCACCCTGCGCTGAACACACACCCGAATCCGAAAAAGGTGCTGGTTGTTGGTGGCGGTGACGGCGGAGTTATCCGTGAAGTCATTAAGCATGCTGCTGTAGAAAAAGCAGTTCTCGTCGAAATCGACGGAAAAGTGATTGAATATTCCAAAAAGTATCTGCCCGAAATCGCCGGTAAGTTGGACGAGCCTAACGTCGAAGTGCTGGTGAACGATGGCTACATGCATATTATAGAGCATAAAAATGAATACGATGTAATCATCGTTGACTCTACAGAGCCTGTAGGTCCGGCTGCTCCGCTGTTTGAGCGCGGTTTCTATCAAGGCATCTATGAAGCGCTGAAAGAGGACGGGATCTTCGTTGCTCAAACGGACAACCCGTGGTTCAAAGCGGATCTGATCCAAAAGGTAAACAAAGACGTTAAAGAAATCTTCCCGATCGTACATGTGTACGGCTGTAATATTCCCACGTACCCAAGTGGTCTGTGGACTTTTACAATGGGTAGCAAAAAACATAATCCGCTTGAGGTGGACGAGACGCAGATTCCAGAGATGGATACGAAATACTACTCTCCACGTCTGCACAAAGCGGCGTTCGTTCTTCCTAAATTCGTGGAAGACCTTACGAAATAAGGAGGAATAATGAGATGAAATTGGATCAAGCTTATTCAGGTAACGTGTTTATTTGTAGTTCAGAGGATTATGAGAACTCCAAAGCGGTCATTTATGGTATGCCGATGGATTACACCGTCAGCTTCCGTCCAGGGTCCCGTTTCGGTCCTTCCCATATCCGTCAGGCTTCGGTTGGACTTGAAGAGTACAGCCCTTACCTGGATAAAAGCATTGTGGACATGACTTACTTTGACGCTGGGGATCTGCTTTTGCCTTTCGGTAACGCAGGACGCAGTCTCGAAGTCATCGGAGAATATATCGGTGGCCTGCTGGCTGACGGCAAATTCCCGATTGGTCTCGGCGGGGAACACCTCGTCACTTGGCCTGTTATTCAGCAAATGTACAAAAAATATCCGGACCTTATCCTGATTCATATTGATGCACATGCCGACCTTCGTGAAAACTATGAGGGCGAGCCATTGTCTCACTCCACACCAGTGCGTAAAGCAGCTGAACTGATGGGCGGCAAAAATATTTATCAGTTCGGAATTCGTTCCGGCTCCCGTGAAGAGTTCCAATTCGGACGGGAGAACATAAACTTCTATCCGTTTGAAGTGGCAGCTCCGATGAAGGAAGCTCTTCCGAAAATGGGTAACCGTCCTGTGTATGTTACAATCGATATCGATGTGCTTGATCCGTCTGCAGCTCCGGGTACAGGAACAGCAGAAGCGGGCGGCATTACATCCAAGGAACTGCTTGAAGCCATCCACATGATCGCAGGATCAGATGTAAATGTGGTCGGTTGTGACCTGGTGGAAGTGGCGCCGATTTACGATCCTACAGAACAGACACAAATTGTGGCTGCGAAGATGATCCGTGAAATGCTGCTTGGATTCGTGAAGTAATCGCAAAAAAACAGCGTCCTCTGTCTGCGTCAGGTTGAAGTCTGCGTAGGAGAGGGCTTTTTTTATGATCGTCTCCTGATCTTAACTTGTTGAACCTCATTTCTGGACTGTGTTATACTGACAACAACAGTAATCAGTAGTATATTAATTGATATATTACATTCGTGAAGTATATGGTGATCGGGTTCGACCATATACTAAAAAGAGTCTTCACCGCTACCAACGGTAAAGACTCTTAGGACCCCGAAAGGCTGTGAACTGCCACGGCGTGCATGAATTAAATATTGCGATTCAAGCGAAACCCACCGTCAGGCTGTCAACCTTATGAGGTGGGTTTTCGCTTGCTACGAAACTTTTTGCGCAACCAACGGTAAAGCTTACGGATACTCAGCACTAGACTGAGGATCGCAGCAATCCATCGGATTACATCAAGCAACGCCACAAGATTGACCATCGACGTCACCCCCTTTCGGGAAGCTGCGCCGTGATCAAGAAAACATCCACCGTTATTCAAAGTCCATAACACCGATTATAGCACGTACGTTCCCGTCTCTCTACCATTTGTTGTATATATAATTCCGCCCATGAGTTAAGCGAAAACACGCATTTGGGATGACTCTATCTTAATATTTATGTATAATATGGAAATAGAGGAAAGGAGTTATGTTATGCATGCAATCCGGGCTCAGTTGAGTATGTATCCCAAATGGTTCGTAGCGGTACTTATTATATTTACCATCAATCTTATATTAACAATGACTATGTTCATCAATTTAACGTTAATACTGGCTAATCTCGCCATGCTATATGCTGCCTTTAGCATCAGGACACTTAAATACAATAAATTGCATTTTGCCCTTTGCCTTGTTTTAAGTATCACTTTTGTGATCATTGCTTTTAAGGCATATCCCATTTAAATCAGCTCTTAGTAGAGATTCATGATGAACCACTCGTGCCCATGAGATAACAAAATGTGGGTATGAGTGGTTTTTTTATTGCAATAATGTCACGCGCGATAAACAAATTGTTACGTTAAATCCTGCAAAATAGGGTAAAAACATAGAAGGAGGTGTCACAATGACAACAAAGAGCAGAATGACATGGAAACGGATTGGCGCAATTGCACTATCGGTAACACTGGCTTGGGGATTGGGACCGGTACATACTCTACCCGGCGCTAACGCTGCATCCTCCCCCACATGTGGAAGTGGAGATCACGGATTAACGGCTACGTTGAAAAAAGGCAGTGGTGTGGAAGACCAACGACTGCAATTTACGGATATCGATTTTCTGAACAATACAACCGGACGGGCTGCTGGTGAGGGATTCCTCATTGGCACATCGAATTCAGGCTGTACTTGGCAGTCCATCTATACGGGGCAATGGCAGTTCACACAACTTGATTTCCCCAATAATGTGAATGGATTTGCATTGGCACAGGTGAAGGATTCTCCAACGACGTATCTCATCCGCTCAACGGATGGTGGTGCGCACTGGACACGGATGGATACGAAGGGCATACCATTTAAACGAATTGATTTTCGCAATAAAAACGAAGGCTTTGGATACACCTATAATGGAGCTTATTTGACGAAGGATGGCGGTGCAACATGGAATCGAATCTCCACACCAGCCAATACACGCGGAGCTGTGTTTGCGACTGAGAAGCAAGGTTATGCTATTGTAGTGGTTCCTGGTTCGGGTTACCGTATCATGCAGACAAGTAATGGCGGCAAGAACTGGACGCAATCGTTGAAAGTGGCATCAACAACCTGGAGTGGTGGAGACTTATACGCAAACGGTAACCAGGTATGGGCTCTTCTGTATGGCGACGCAGGAATGTCCCAGCAGTCATATTCTCTCTACGCGAGCGGGAATGAGGGCAAGAAGTGGAGACAGGTCTTTGCTCAATCCACAGCAGGTGGGGGCCCTGCCCCAGGTGCAAGCAGCACAGGGAATGGAAAAGGCCCCGCAGACCCAGGGGGTCACCCAGGGAACATGGCGTTGATTGGTAATCAGACGGCCTATCTCTCCGCAGGATCACCTGCAGCAGGCAAAGTGGGGATTGGACGTTCATATGATGCAGGTTCCACGTGGAAAAATATCGACCTGAAAGATCCAGGTTATAGCTCCCGCATTTCGTTTCCTTCTGCCAAAACAGGCTGGCTCGTCGTAACCAGCGACAATTCTCCTGCGATTTATGAGACGACAGATGGTGGAACAACATGGAAGCAAAAAATGTTATTGCCCGCTGAAAACGAGTAAATGGCGTCATGCCATGGAATAATTTCAAGGCGATTTCAATCTAAAAGGGTATAAATCTTAACTTATTTGGCCTGATGAGGCCAGCGCAAACAAACAAGTCTTTTCCGGACAAAAAAAGCCGGAAAGGGCTTGTTTTTGCTTAAATAAAAACGGTTGAATCCTGTTCGGAAACACGTTATTGTAAGCGATAACAATACTATTTGGGAGGTTGAAATTATGGTTGATGTTATTCTAAAGGCAGATTCGGAACAAGGATTAATAAATCGCAATATATATGGTCATTTCTCAGAACATCTGGGACGCTGTATCTATGAAGGCATCTGGGTGGGGGAGGACTCACCTATTCCCAATACGGAAGGTATTCGAAATGATGTGCTTACTGCGCTGCAAAAACTGCGTATTCCCGTACTTCGCTGGCCTGGCGGTTGTTTTGCCGATGAGTATCACTGGAAAGATGGCGTAGGTCCCAAAAGTGAACGCGCCCGGATGATTAATACGCACTGGGGCGGGGTGGAAGAGAACAATCATTTTGGCACGCATGAATTCCTGAGATTATGTGAGCTACTTGATACGCAGCCATATATCAGTGGCAATCTGGGCAGCGGCACGGTGCAGGAGATGCAGGAATGGGTGGAATACATCACGTTTGATGGGGAATCACCGATGGCGAACTGGCGGAAGAGCAACGGCCGTGAAGAGCCATGGAAGCTGAAATACTTTGGAGTGGGGAACGAGAACTGGGGTTGCGGCGGTAATATGCGTCCGGAATATTACGCAGATGAGTACCGTCGTTATGCTACATATGTACGCAATTATTCCGGGAATGAAATTTATAAAATTGCCTGCGGCCCCAATGACAACAACTATCACTGGATGGAGGTGTTAATGCGGGAGGCCGGTCGATTTATGGATGGAATCAGCCTGCATTATTACACCATTCCAACAGGTGAGTGGGCAGATAAAGGTCAGGCTACAGGTTTTGGAGAAGCTGAATGGTTCACCACATTGAAAAAGACGCTATATATGGAAGAGTTACTTGTGAAGCACTCCGAGATTATGGACAAATATGATCCTGAGGGCAGAGTCGGTATTATCGTAGATGAGTGGGGAACGTGGTATAACGTTGAGCCAGGTACGAATCCAGGGTTCCTGTATCAACAAAATACGATGCGTGATGCTGTACTTGCTGGGATCAATCTGAATATTTTCAACCAACACAATAAAAGAGTGCATATGGCTAATCTGGCCCAGATCGTTAATGTGCTCCAGGCGTTGGTTTTGACAGAAGGAGAGAAGATGCTGCTTACGCCTACATATCATGTATTTGATATGTATCAGGTGCACATGGACGCGCAGCGGTTGGAACTGAATTACGAGAGCCCTGGATACACTTTCGGGGAAGAGACCATCCCTCAACTGAGTATGTCAGCTTCTCGCAGCAATGATGGCGTTATTCATGTGACGGCGTGTAACCTTAGTCATACGGATGAGCTTGAAGTGGTTTGTCAGATTGAATCAACGGACGCTTCTGCTGTAACGGGACGAATTCTGCATCATGCCGATTATAGTGCATTCAACACATTTGAACAGCCGGATCGGGTTCAACCGGCGGAATGGAAAGGTATTACACTCGAAAATAACAAACTGCGTTTTGTACTGCCTCCGGCCTCTGTTGGTGTGGTCGCTATAAAGGGATAATCAGTATGGATTCATCCGTGCAGAGTAGAAGCGCTGGGAAACGGGAACCATGCAAGGGATGTAACGATCAATATGATGTGAAGATTAGTGAAGCCAAGATGGCCCGGCTCGTGGAGCTTGCCTCACGTTCACGTCCAGCCGTCGAGGATGCTGAATATGAGCGGCGTTTATCTACCTGCTATAACTGTCCAGGGTTACAATACGGTACAACCTGCCGTTACTGTGGGTGTCTCGTACAGGTTCGCGCCAAGCTGGTAGAGTCGACCTGTCCGTTTCCATATGAGCCGCGATGGACCTGATCCAGAATATATTTCTTTATTAATGAAGCAAGGCAGAGCTGCACTTTACAGGTGTGGCTCTGCTTTTTTTGGCGTTGATGGGCAAGAACTCTGAATTTGGATTTGAATTGAGCGGGTGAACTGGATATAGTTATACAGTAGAGTGTAGGATAGCGAGCTATCCGGGAATATGAGCGCGTATAGCGGCACAACAATACAGGAAGGGCTGTTCTCACCGGCCGTGCCTGATTTTGCGTCGCCTCGAATATAATGGAGGTTAACATTCATGTCGAACATGCGACCGGTTCAGATCCGGCTGCACAGCCGTTATGAAGGTGAAGATGTACTGCAGGAAATGCAGGGTGAAGCCGTGTTGAAGGGATCTGTGCTCTATGTTCGTTATGAAGAGCCACAGGCTGGACCCGAGGGCGGTATTACCCGAACAACATTGAAGCTGGGCGGACAATCCATCAAGATTATACGTCACGGCGAGGTGGAATCGGAGCAAACATTTGAGTTAAACCGCAAGCTTCCTGGTTTTTACCGTTCGCCGTATATGTCGTTTGCCTTGTCCACGCATACACAGGAGCTGGAACTTTCCATTCAGGGATTGAGCGCACGCGCAGCGTGGAGCTACGACTTTTACCGCTTTGACGAAGAATCCGGACATTTCGCGATTAGTTTGCATATACAGGAGGAACCAATTTCATGACACGTAATCCATTAGATACGATTAACGAACGGGTAAGTACAGCCATCGGCAATGCCATTGTTGCTGCTGGCATTGTTACGCAGGAGGATCTGCCGACCATCACCCTTGAAGTACCACGCGAGAAAACACACGGCGATCTGGCAACCAATGCCGCTATGCAGCTGACCAAGATTGCCAAGCGTAATCCACGCCAGATCGCAGAAGAGATTATTGCCAATCTCAACCTGAGTGAAGCTGGAATCGAGAAAGCGGAAATTGCCGGACCGGGATTCATTAACTTTAAGTTGGACAAGAGTTATCTCTACCCTGTGCTGGGGCTTGTACATGAGCAGGGTGAGAATTATGGAAGAATCAATGTTGGTGAAGGGCGCAAGGTCGAGATGGAGTTTGTCAGTGCCAATCCGACAGGCAGTCTGCATCTGGGCCATGCGCGTGGAGCGGCTGTGGGTGATGCGCTTTGCAACATCCTCGACTATGCGGGATATGATGTAACACGCGAATACTACATTAATGACGCGGGTAACCAGGTATTTAATCTGGCTCGTTCCATTGAAGCTCGTTATTTGCAGGAACTGGGCCAAGACGCAGAGATGCCGGAAGACGGTTATCACGGTGAGGATATCAAAGGGTTTGCCAAGGAGCTAGTGGCTGAGAAAGGCGATTCTTTGCTGTCCATGCATCCAGGTGACCGTGCAGCTTACTTCCGCGACTTTGGTTTGGAGAAAGAACTGGACAAGATCAAACGTGACTTGAATCGCTTCCGCGTCAATTTCGACATCTGGTTCAGCGAAACTTCGCTGTATGATAACGGAGAAGTGTTGCGTGTGCTTGACGAATTGCGTGATCGTAATGAAATCTATGAGCAAGACGGAGCAACTTGGTTGAAAACGATGCAGTATGGTGACGATAAAGAGCGTGTTTTGATCAAAAATGACGGTACGTACACGTACCTTACACCGGACATTGCTTATCACCGTGATAAATATGCCCGTGGATACGACACGATGATTAACATCTGGGGAGCAGACCACCATGGCTACATTCCACGGATGAAAGCGGCCATGCAGGCACTGGGCAACGATCCTGAGAAATTGGTCGTGCTGATTGCACAAATGGTGAGCTTGTTCCAGAATGGCGAGAAAGTGAAGATGTCCAAGCGTACAGGCAAGGCGGTAACGATGGAAGATCTGATGGACGAAGTAGGCATTGATGCCATTCGTTACTTCTTTACTATGCGCAGCATGGATTCTCATCTGGACTTCGACATGGACCTTGCGATTTCGACGTCCAATGAAAACCCTGTATTCTATGTACAATATGCTCACGCTCGGGTATGCAGCGTATACCGTCAGGCAGAAGAACAAGGCATTGAGCTGTTGCCATTGGCACAGATCGACCTTTCGAAGCTGACCACGGAACATGAATATGACCTTCTTCGCAAAATGGGTGAACTGCCTGAAGAAATCGCAACTGCTGCTACGGGATATGCGCCGCATCGTATTGTTCGTTATGTATATGAACTGGCATCCCTGTTCCACAGTTACTATCGTGCAGAGCGCGTCATTACTGAAGACGCGGGACAAACCCAGGCGCGTCTGGCGCTGATCGGTGCTGTACGCACCGTCATCGCAACAGCGCTTCGTCTGGTGGGCGTATCCGCACCGGACAAAATGTAATTCAAGCCCTGGCGGTGCACAACCGCCTGTGGCTTTGGCAAAAAGTCTCCATGCACCACGCCTGCAATGCAGCGTGGACATGGAGACTTTTTGCTGTGCCCGCGGCCGAGTTCATACGGCCCCGAGGCACCCAGAGCCAGCGCTGCCTGCCGCCGTGGGCAACCACCGTGAAGCATCACATCACGCAGCAGTGCTGCGCTTAGTGATGCTTCACGGAACGGCTCCCTGCGGCAGGCAGCGCTGGTTACCCTCCGCCCTCCTGCATCAGCTTGAGGGCGTCAATCTCGCCACCGCGTATTTTGCTCTTCGCGGTGGAGGTCTTGCGTGGGCGCAGCGGAACGGTCGCGCGCTTCACGAGCATTTTGATCTCGGCTGGCGACAGGCCGGGGTGCTTCGCAAGCAAGAGCGCTATGGCGCCACTGACGTGGGATGTCGCCATGGAGGTGCCACTCATCTCATGGTGCTTGCCTTGCACCCAGGAGGAGACAATTTTGTCCCCAGGCGCGTATACATCGACGTAAGCACCTCGGTTACTGAACGAGGCAATCCGCCGGTTTTTGTCGGTTGCCCCAACTGATATCGTTTGAGGATAACGTGCCGGATAATCAATGCTGCGGCGTTTGCCGTCATTTCCTGACGATGCAACAATGACAATCCCGGCCTGATAGGCACGGTTCACAACATCAAGCAATGCTTTGCTGCGCGTTTTCATGCCAAAGCTCATATTGATAATATCGACCCGATTGCGCACACACCAGTCGATGCCAAGCACAATGTCTGACACGAAGGCCGAACCATTATGGTCGAATGCCTTCACCGGATAGATCAGGGAGCGAGGAGCAACGCCAATCATACCTGCCATACTATTGGCTGCGGCAATGGTTCCGGCAATATGAGTGCCATGACCGTTATCATCATGAGGAAGTAGACTGCGGTTTAACAGATTGATTCCGCGTGCCAGCGAATAGCGAAGATCCGGGTGTTGATAATCGGCACCTGTGTCAATCACGCCGATTTTAATCCGATGTCCTGTGGATACGGACCATACTTTGGGAGCATGAATCTGTTTGACACCCCAAGGTATGCCCTGAGCACTGCTCGGTTTACTGTGAAGCGCGGTGGCATGAAGGGAGATGGGTACATCTTCTTCTACCGTAATCTCATCGCTGTAGCGAGATAACTGTTCTGGGTCATGCACCGGGGCGATAATGGAGCGGGCCAGCCGGGAAGAGCGTACCATACCAAGATCCGTAAATTCATTCCTCATCCGCGACAGTTCCACGAGGCAGGCTTCATATTGCTTCGGTTTGGCGAACCGGATCAGGTACCGCCGCCCCTGTTCTGGTTCGGGACGTTGCATTCCTTCAACCAATTGATGTAGAAAACCAGTATAGTCCATAATGGGCAGCCCCCTTCGGGATGAACATGCTGAGGTATTCTATGAATGCATTGATCCCGCCGCATGGGGAACCTGCCCTTTTTTTACAAAAAACACGTTCTCTTCGTGTCAAAACGGGCGCAGGGACATATGATGGATGGAGGGCTAGAGGGCTCTTGCGGGGACCCTGGTGAGGAGCGATCCTTCAAGGGTATACAGTCAGAAGGCGGAGGGGACTCCGTCTTTTTTATATGATGATGTTTTTTTTGCACAAAGGGCGATATGTCCCCGAGTTAGATGTCTCTTACGGGTCTGTACATTGCTCGTTTGAAGTCGCTTCTTGGAATTATGAGACATCCATACATAAAAACTTGCTTTTTGAGGCTAAATAGGTTTTACTTAGGTTTGTTAATGGATATGTTATACGTAACGTTCCAGTTCGTAGGGATATAAAGTGAATTTTGTGTGAGAGGAAGTGTCTGTCAGTGAGTACCTCGCTCAATTTGAAAATTGATAAAGAAAAGGTCAGAGAGATTCCTTTGGTGGACCTCGCCTTTATGGTGCTGAAAGCGGCCAATACGCCGTATTACTACCGTGATTTGATGAATGAGGTAGCTAAACAGCGCGGAATGACTGATGAAGAAATTAACGAGTTTATCGCCCAGCTATATACCGAGATTAATATCGATGGCCGTTTTGCTTGCGTCGGTACAAGTCTGTGGGGCTTGAAGCGCTGGTATCCGGTAGCTGGATCGGAAGATACGATGACGGGTGCGAAGCGTCCGCGCATCATCAACGATGAAGACGATGATCTGGAAGATGAGGACTTCGGGGAAGAGGAAGACAGCTACAACAGCGACGAAGACTTCGATAATTCTGACGATGATCAGGACGAAGATGATGATGACGATGATGATGACGAAGACGACATCTTTGACGAAGAAGATGGCGATGAAGAAGTTCTGGTTGAAGATGACGATTTGGAAGAGGAAGACCTCGATGAAGACGATGAAGAAGAGTCCGAAGACGAGGGTGAATTTGACGACGATTCCGATAAGTAGCAGTCATTTTTGACCTCGATAGTTTACCCGTTTTCCCCGCATAGTCAGCCTTGACAGCAGACGGGGTAACGGGTAAACTATTGCATGGGCTTATGAATGAGCGACAAAATATTTATGTTTTTTATAAAAAGTGCCCCGTCCTGCGGGAGTACTTTTTTTGTATTTTTAGAGGCAGAATTTTGCAAAATGATTTGAATTCCGCATGCTCCCGGCCAACAATCCGTGGTCTATTTTTGTATATCCAAAACACCAAATGGATCGATGCAATGATATCTATTTAGGACAGGCCCGGTAGTTGGCTCTCGGAAGGTTTGCACCATTCTACGCTGTAGAACAACGTTGTTTACACACGGTCTTCGCATGAAAGAGCAGTTCGCAGATGCAGGGAATTTCTGCCATTGCTCTTTTTAACGATGATTACCTGGGAAACGGGTTACGATAATACCATATATCGCCTGAATTTCTGTACTTATATTAGGAGGGTAATAATAGTGACAAAGTATATTTTCGTGACGGGCGGAGTTGTGTCCTCCCTGGGCAAAGGGATAACGGCTGCCTCGCTGGGCAGATTGCTGAAAAACAGAGGGTTGAAGGTAACTATTCAAAAATTTGATCCATACATCAATATCGACCCGGGGACAATGAGTCCTTATCAGCATGGTGAGGTTTTTGTAACGGATGATGGCGCGGAAACGGATCTTGACCTTGGCCACTACGAACGTTTTATTGACATCAACCTCTCCAAAAACAGCAACGTCACGACTGGTAAAGTATACTCCTCCGTCATCAGCAAAGAGCGGCGCGGGGAATATCTGGGCGGAACGGTACAAGTCATTCCACACATTACGAACGAGATCAAAGAGCGCGTATTCCGCGCAGGACGTGAAGCGGGCTCGGATGTTGTTATTACGGAGATCGGCGGTACGGTGGGTGACATCGAGAGCTTGCCGTTCCTGGAAGCTATTCGTCAAATCAAGAGTGATGTAGGTCGTGACAACGTCATGTACATCCATGTAACACTTATTCCTTACATCAAGGCTGCCGGCGAAGTGAAAACTAAGCCAACGCAGCACAGTGTGAAGGAATTGCGCAGTATCGGAATTCAACCGAACGTCATTGTATGCCGTACAGAGTATGAGCTGTCCAAAGATATGAAAGCCAAAATCGCTCTCTTCTGTGACATTGATGAAAATGCCGTGGTGGAATGCCGTGATGCAGACACATTGTACCAAGTGCCTTTGAACCTGCGTGAAGAAGGTTTGGATGAGATTGTGGTAAACCACCTGAAGCTGACTACTCCTGCACCGGATATGAGCGAGTGGGAAGGGCTGGTTGACCGTATCAACAAGCTGCAGCATACAGTGGAGATTGCCATTGTAGGTAAATATGTAGCTTTGCATGATGCTTATTTGAGTGTTGTTGAATCCTTGTCTCATGCAGGATTTGCATCCAATGCTGATGTGAAGATTCGCTGGATTCACTCCGAAGATATCACCGATGAGAATGTGGGCGATCTGTTGCACGGCGTAGGCGGAATTCTCGTACCAGGCGGATTTGGTGATCGGGGTATTGAAGGTAAAGTATCTGCGATTCGTTATGCCCGTGAGAAACAAATTCCGTTCTTCGGTATTTGCCTGGGTATGCAGGTTTCCGTTATTGAATATGCACGTTCCATCGTTGGTTTGACTGGAGCAAACAGCTCCGAAATCAATCCGGCTACAGAGTTCCCGGTAATCGACCTGTTGCCTGAACAAAAAGATATCGAAAACCTGGGTGGTACAATGCGTCTGGGTCTGTATCCTTGTAAGCTTCAGGAAGGTTCCCTGGCAATGTCTTGTTATGATGATGAGTTGGTCTATGAGAGACACCGTCACCGGTATGAGTTCAACAATGAATATCGTGAAGCGATCGAAAAAGCCGGTCTGGTAATCTCGGGTACATCCCCGGATGGACGTCTGGTTGAGATCGTGGAGCTTCCGGGACACCCATGGTTCTTGGCAGTACAATTCCACCCGGAATTCACTTCCCGTCCGAACCGTCCGCAGCCGTTGTTCCGTGAGTTTGTAAAAGCTTCTCTGGAGAACGCTGGGAAATAAGTATTGATCATTAAGTTATAAATAAATGGATGTTCTTGGCAGCCGATAAGGGTGCCAGGGGCATCCTTTTTTAGTGCGTAAAGTTAAGCGAAAATGGTTTTTGGCATTTTGGGATGTAAGCAGGATTTCAATGGGTAAGGTAGAATACTTATCATGACGACTATGGGATTGTTATCCAGATTCAGACGTACATGCTTTCCTAATTCTAGGAGGTTACTCAGTGGAAAATAAAAAAGTGTTGATAGTTGATGACCAAAACGGTATTCGAATCCTGTTAATGGAAGTGTTCAGCAGCGAAGGATATAATACGTTCCAAGCGCCTAATGGGAAGATCGCCCTGGAGATAGTAAATAATGACAAACCTGATCTTGTGCTGCTTGATATGAAGATTCCTGGCATGGATGGCCTGGAAATTCTGAAACATATTAAGGAAATTGATCCGGATATCAAAGTCATCATGATGACGGCTTATGGTGAACTGGACATGATCAAAGAAGCTACGGATCTTGGAGCGCTCATGCACTTTACGAAACCGTTTGATATCGATGAAATGCGAGTGGCAGTCAATATGCAGCTTCGAAATGATACTGCGAATAAGTGCAGCTGAATCCTGTAGATACAGGATTTTTTTGCGTGTGAGGCTGTGAGAGTTTACGGGTGGGCATACAAGGTATTTCAGTCAGACATCCGGGGAATATTGGAAATGGGGACGTCATCATGCTGTGTCTATGAAAACTGTGCTGCAAAGCACAGCATTTTTGCAAATGCTTGTTTAGTATTTGACATGGGATGTGGTATAATAAGCCCGTATGTGATTTCGGCTAAAAACCATAGACACAACCCAACACCCCTAGGAGGATTGAAACCATGCCATTAGTATCTATGACAGACATGTTGAACAAAGCACTCGAAGGTAAATATGCAGTTGGTCAATACAACATCAATAACCTTGAGTGGACTCAAGCGATTCTTGCTGCTGCTGAAGAAGAGAAATCCCCAGTAATCTTGGGCGTATCCGAAGGCGCAGCGCGTCACATGAGCGGTTTCTACACAGTAGTTAAAATGGTAGAAGGACTCATTCACGACATGAAAATCACCGTTCCAGTTGCGATTCACCTGGACCACGGTTCCAGCTTTGACAAGTGTAAAGAAGCGATCGATGCTGGATTTACATCCGTAATGATCGACGGTTCTCACCACTCTATCGATGAAAACATCGCAATGACTAAAAAAGTTGTTGAATATGCACACGCTAAAGGCGTTTCTGTAGAAGCCGAAGTAGGTACTGTTGGTGGACAAGAAGACGACGTTATCGGTGGTATCATGTACGCTGACCTGAACGAGTGTGTACGTATCGTTAAAGAAACAGGTATCGACACATTGGCTCCGGCTCTTGGTTCCGTACACGGTCCTTACCATGGCGAGCCTAACTTGGGCTTCAAAGAAATGGAAGAAGTTCGCGATGCAGTTAACGTTCCACTGGTACTGCATGGTGGTACAGGTATCCCTAAACATGATATCGACAAAGCCATTTCCCTGGGAACTTCCAAAATCAACGTGAACACTGAGAACCAAATTTCGTTCTCCAAAGTGGTTCGCGAAGTGCTTGCAGCTAAACCAGATGCTTACGATCCACGTACATTCATCGTACCAGGCCGTGATGCAATCAAAGAAACCGTTAAAGGTAAAATTCGCGAGTTTGGTTCCAACAACAAAGCGTAATTTGTCTTTACCAGTTCCATACTGTGTAAGTGGAAAGAACACCGCCTAGCCGGTGTCTTTCCATTTTCACGCCTTATTTCTACATCGAAAGCCAACAGCACGTATTGCCGTTAACCGGCTGCAAAACACGTAGGGGGACATTAAGCTTTATGGAAAAATTGATGATTAGTGGCGGACGTCCGTTACAGGGAACTGTAACTATAAGCGGCGCCAAGAACAGCGCCATCGCGCTTATTCCTGCAGCATTGCTTGCCGAGTCAGAAGTCGTGCTGGACAACCTGCCGCTTTTGAGTGACGTGGCGGTTTATGCAGAAATTTTGGAGGAACTCGGAGCTCGTGTACACTGGGAAGGCAGTCAGATGAAGATCGATCCTTCCGATATTAAATCCATTCCCATGCCGAATGGTCCCGTGAAGAAGCTACGTGCTTCGTATTATATGATGGGAGCACTGCTTGGGCGTTTTAAAGAAGCAACCATTGGTTTGCCCGGGGGCTGCAACTTTGAGCCTCGTCCGATTGATCAACATATCAAAGGGTTTGAAGCGCTTGGCGCAACCGTAACGAACGAACATGGCTCCATTCATTTGCATGCCAAAGAGCTGCGCGGAGCAAAGATTTATCTTGATGTAAGCAGTGTAGGTGCAACCATTAACATCATGCTGGCGGCTACTCGTGCCAAAGGCTCTACAATTATCGAAAACGCGGCTAAAGAGCCTGAGATTATAGATGTAGCAACACTTTTGAATTCAATGGGTGCCAGCATCAAGGGTGCGGGTACCGAAACGATCCGCATTGAAGGTGTGTCGGAGCTTAAGGGCTGCCGTCATTCTATCATTCCGGACCGTATACAAGCAGGTACGTATATGATCGCTGCGGCTGCGACGCGTGGCGACGTTCTGATTGACAATGTCATTCCTAAACATCTGGAGGCTTTGACGGCAAAGTTGCTGGAAATGGGTGTTGGCATTGAAGAACTCGACGAAAGTATTCGTGTCATTGGCAAACCAAGCTACAATCATGTAGACGTTAAGGCGCTCGTATATCCCGGTTTTCCAACGGATTTGCAGTCCCCGATGACTAGTGTATTGACACAGGCAACGGGTGTGAGTGTCCTGAGCGACTTTGTATATAGCAACCGATTCAAGCACGTTCCTGAATTGGTACGCATGGGTGCCAAAATCCGTGTGGAAGGGCGCTCGGCTATTATTGAAGGCAGTGCACTGAATGCGGCCAAGGTAAAAGCATCCGATCTTCGCGCCGGTGCCGCGCTGGTGATCGCGGGTCTCACCGTCAGTGAAGGTGTGACCGAAGTGACAGGCGTTGAATTTATCGACCGCGGGTACGATCATCTAGTAACCAATCTGCGTCTGCTAGGTGCAGATGTGTGGCGAGAAACCGATTAATTCTGTATTGTATGACGAGTTTTACGGTATTCAAATGATTATTTTGGCAGAACTGCATATCCTTTCAGTAATTGGGTAAACCTGTTTTAATAGAGTTCTCAGTCTCTCCGGGATAAGACGAAATGTTCCTGTTTCCTTTACCGGAGGGTCTTTTTTTGAGTCAGACTTCATATGGCTTTAAGAACATCATTTCCTTTTCCCCAAACCCCGGTTTTGTTTGAACTGCGCTCCATAGCCGGTCTGCCCGGATCGAACGCCTCATGTATTCGTGTTCACTCACTAGCGGATCTTGCCGAAAGTTGGCTATCCCGCCCGGAAACTTACACTCAAAGACAAGTATTTGCATTATAACGGTTACATTCCGTACAATGGACAGAAGAGAAATGCAGAACGATGCTGCTCTTATAGCCGGAACATCAAGCGAAACTATCCATTTCACGGACTTATTAATTGAATAGGTGGTTATTATATGGATCTACAAATTTCCGATTTGGAAGAAATGAAACTAACGGACCTCTACAAACTGGCCAAAAAATATCAAATTCCCTACTACGGCACTTTAAAAAAGAAAGAATTGATCTTCGCTATACTACGTGCGCAAGCTGAACAGAGCGGATTGATGTTCATGCAGGGTGTGCTCGAAATTCTACCTGAAGGCTACGGATTCCTTCGTCCGATCAATTACCTGCCAAGTACGGAAGACATCTACATCTCAGCCTCACAGATTCGCAAGTTTGACCTAAGAACAGGTGACCTCGTATCAGGTAAGTGTAGAACACCTAAAGAAAACGAGCGATACTTCGGTTTGCTGCAAGTCAACGCTGTAAATGGTGAGAATCCATCGGCGGCTGCGGAAAGGCTTCACTTCCCGGCATTAACCCCATTGTACCCGCAGAAGAAACTGGTTCTCGAAACATCCCCCAACCATTTGTCCACACGCATTATGGATGTGCTCGCCCCGGTAGGACTGGGACAGCGCGGATTGATCGTAGCACCTCCCAAAGCGGGTAAAACACTACTCCTCAAAGAAATCGCCAACAGCATCTCAACCAACAACCCGGAAATTGAACTATTTGTCCTGTTGATTGATGAACGTCCGGAAGAAGTTACGGATATGTCGCGTTCGGTTAAAGGGGAAGTTGTGGCTTCTACGTTCGATGAGCTGCCAGAAAACCATATCAAAGTTGCGGAATTGGTGCTGGAACGTGCGCTCCGCCTGGTTGAAGCGAAAAAAGACGTCGTTATTTTGCTGGATAGCATTACGCGTCTTGCTCGTGCATACAACCTGGTCATCCCACCGTCCGGACGGACACTTAGTGGCGGTATTGACCCTGCAGCATTCCATCGTCCTAAACGTTTCTTCGGTTCTGCACGGAATGTGGAAGAGGGCGGAAGCCTGACGATCCTGGCTACAGCATTGATTGATACAGGATCACGTATGGATGATATCATTTATGAAGAATTTAAAGGTACGGGCAATATGGAGCTTCATCTGGATCGTAAGCTGGCCGAGCGTCGTATTTTCCCGGCTATCGATATTCGTCGTTCCGGTACACGTCGCGAAGAAGTGTTGCTGAGCAAGGAAGAACTTGATACAATCTGGGCGATTCGTAAAAATATGAACGATTCCCACGACTTTGTCGAAGGTTTCTTGAAAAAACTGCGTAATAGCAAGACGAACGCTGAATTCCTGGCGGCATTTGATACAGCTGGCAGCAGTCCAACCAGCAACTCCGGATCGACTACGACTCGCCGCTCGCCAAGACAGACTGCGGCGTCCGGTACAACTACCTAGCATTACGTCGTTGATTTAACTCAAATTTTGCAGCGCTGCTGCTGATTAACAATATACTCGTCGTTTGGTTTTAACCCATTAGATGTGAGGAGAACATCATGTATTTAGTATACGCAGATGAAAAAGGTAATGTATTTGATCATCCTTCCCTGTACGGGTTGGCCCGCAGTGGAGATATGATCGTCGAAATTATGGAGGATGAGCTGATTCCTTTGCCGGAAGGTGCAACGCTGGTTGGACTGCCGAGTACACGCCCGATTGGTATGGACCCGGATACTGGCGAAATGCTTCCAATGCCTAGCGATACACAGGCGGTTGGGGCTTTGCTTCCGCAAGGGTTCACTCGGTTGTGTCTGCCGGGGTATGTAAAGACGGATAAAGAGTACAAACTGCCTTTGTTCGGTTACTCGGCTGTTGTGTGGAAAGATGGTCAGTTTTACGTCACTGCCCGGATGTCGGATCATCCAGATCAATGGAATCCGCTGAACTGTGATCGGGATGACGTACGTGCGGGTGTTAAACGCTTAACGAAGCAATATCCTGAAAACCGTCTCTATACCCATCTGTCCAATTGTGCGCTCGGGTATGAATGTCTGACTTCGTCCAACACCTTCCTGAATCGTTGGGAAGGCGGAGTTCCAGTATCCTATTCCTGCAACGCAGGCTGTTTCGGATGTATTTCCGAGCAACCGGATGATAGTGGCTTCGTTTCTCCGCAGACCCGGATGAATTTCCGTCCGCGTGTAGACGAAATCGTTGAAGTAATGCTGGAGCACTTGAAGACGCCGGAATCGATTATCAGCTTTGGTCAAGGTTGTGAAGGGGAGCCTTCCACACAGGCCAAATTGATTATTGAGGCTATCCGTGAAGTGCGTTCCATTACCGACATGGGATATATCAACATTAACACCAATGCCGGTTTGAATGATCACATGAGAGGTATTGTTGATGCAGGGCTTGACCTCATGCGTGTAAGTACAATCAGCGCTCTGGATGACCACTACAATGCATACTACAAACCTCGCGGATATACACTGGCCAATGTAGAAAAATCGATGAAATACGCCGCTTCCCAGGGCGTATATACGTCGATCAACTATTTGATCTTCCCGGGAGTAACAGATCGTGAGGAAGAGATTGAAGCGATGATTGAGTTTGCTCGCAGAACCGAGTTGCGTCTTATTCAAATGCGTAATCTTAATATTGACCCGGAGAGCTATCTGGAATTGATTCCTCCGGCTCAAGGTGATATTTTGGGTATGAAGCAAATGATTGAGATCTTTGAGGAAGAGCTGCCTGATGTCGTTATCGGCTCTTACACGCATGTTCCCCCAGCTGGAATGGCACGTCCTAAACGTCTGATCACCTCTTGACAATAATGGATTGCAACCGGCATTAGGCCGTGTTATAATCTTCGATGTTGTGCCATTTATTCTGGGTCCGCTTGAGGCTCAGGGCGGAAAGAGGTGAAAGGTAATGAAAGCAGCAATTCATCCTAAATACACGATTGGTCAAGTATCTTGCGCTTGCGGGAATACTTTTGAGACTGGTTCGGTTAAAGACGGACTTCGTGTAGAGATTTGCTCCGCGTGCCACCCGTTCTTCACCGGTAAACAGAAGTTTATCGATGCTGGCGGCCGTGTTGATCGTTTCAAGAAAAAATACGGAATCTAATTCAGCAATTCCCTGGGGATTGTCTGTCTATTACATCCAAATCACCTCTGCCGTTCCGGCAGGGGTTTTTATATTTTTTTATGTGATTGTATTGCTGCCCTTTTCGCTCCGGTTGCAATTTAGACAACCTTAAGTTATACTATTTCTTACCGTGCTAGATGGGGAGGTAGCGGTGCCCTGTAACTCGCAATCCGCTACAGCGAGGTTGAATTCCTGCTAGAGGTTTTGTCGATGTGAGGTTTGGTCCCTTAACGTGGTGTTGACGGTTGGGTCCTCCGCAATGAGTACTCATGAACCTGGTCAGGTCCGGAAGGAAGCAGCCATAAGTGAGATCACTCTTGTGCCGGAGGGTCGCCTAGCCCGAGCTGTTGTTAAGGGGTGCCGCTTGGATCGCAAATATCGATAGCAGGTGCACGGCTTACCATTTAAATGTAGAGACCTTTGCAGTTGTATGTATGCAGAGGTCTTTTTGATATGTCTAAAAAAACCACGTATGATGAGTCAGATAAAGTTTGGATTCACCCCGGAATATAGTATAATGGGGGAACGACAAAGGACTCGAATGCGAAGTGGAAGGAAGGTAACGCATCATGGAGCATATCGCGTTATACCGGGCTTGGCGTCCCCAGTCGTTTCAAGATATGGTGGGACAACAGCATATTATTCAGACCTTGCAGAACGCGATTCGTGAACAGCGGACTTCCCATGCCTACTTGTTTAGCGGGCCCAGAGGAACAGGGAAGACGAGTGCCGCCAAGATTTTGGCCAAAGCTGTAAACTGCGAACGCGGGCCTGCGCCTGAGCCTTGTAACGAGTGTGAAGCTTGCCGCAGGATTACGACTGGCGCTGTGATGGATGTGCAGGAAATTGATGCCGCATCCAACCGTGGCGTTGAAGAAATCCGCGATCTTCGGGAAAAGGTGAAATACGCCCCGACTGAAGTCCGGCAGAAAGTGTATATTATTGACGAAGTGCACATGCTGACGACAGAGGCATTCAATGCGCTGCTCAAAACATTGGAAGAGCCTCCGCCACATGTGATGTTTATTTTGGCAACGACAGAACCCCATCGTCTTCCGGCAACAATTATTTCTCGCTGTCAGCGATTTGATTTTCGCAGAGTGTCTCTGGAAGAACAGACAGCACGACTTACGCTGATCTGTGAACAGGAAGGCATGGAAGCCGATCAGGACGCACTCCAGTATATTGCCCGTCTGTCTGACGGGGGAATGAGGGACGCACTCAGTGTCCTGGATCAGATCTCTTCCTTTACAGATGGAAGGGTGACCTATCAGCAGGTTATGGATATGACCGGAGGCATTCCTTCCGAACAGTTTGCAAAGTTGGCTGCTTCTCTGCTCAAGGGCGATGTAGGTCATATTTTGCAGATGATCGAAGGGTTCATGCATGAAGGTAAGAGTGCGGACAAGTGCATGGAAAATTTGCTTTATTATTTCCGTGATTTGCTTATGATTAAGATGGTGCCGGATGCCGATAAACTGACGGATCGGGTACTTAACCCCGAGTCGTTCCGTGATATGGCGGAATCATTCACCAAGGAACAGCTGTTCCAGATGATTGATACACTTAACCGGTACCAGAGTGAGATGAAATATGCAGTACAGCCGCAGACGCTGTTTGAAGTAGCTCTCCTTAAACTGTGCAGTATTCCTGCTCAAGGGGCGTCATCGGGTCAGATGGCGGATTCGGCCGGCGCTGCTCCTGCTGTATCCGCGCCAGTGGATGGCGGGGAGATCAACCGACTGAAGCAACAGCTTGCTGAACTGGAGAAAAAGCTGGATCGTGCGCTTAAGAGCGGTTTGTCTGGGGGAGAGGCTGCATCAAGTGCTCCTTCACGCCCGGCAACACGAGCTCCGGTGTCGAGAGGCAATTCGCCAGCGAAGTTACCTGCACAGCTTGATCAGTATGTTGCACGTAAGGGATCTCCTGAGTTTACGGAGGTTAGCAAGAAGTGGGGGCAGATCCTGCAGCGCGTCAAAGAAGAGAAAGTAACCGTTCACGCCTGGTTTATGGATGGTGAACCTGTATCGGTGCTGGAAGACAATGTTCTGGTGGCGTTTAAGAACAACATCCACCGTGAAACTACGGAGAAGCAGGCTAATCGCGAAGTGATTGAACGGGTGCTGTCTGAACAGCTTGGACGTTCAGCGCGTCTTGTGACGATGATGCTCAAAGATTGGACTGGAGCGATGGAAGGAGCTGCTGAAACGCCAAAGGAGGACTTTAAGCTTGAACCTGAGCATGAAGACGGCGGTTCAGGCAACAAGCAGCCTTGGATTGATGAAGCCATCCAGCTCTTTGGTGAGGACCTTGTAGTGATCAAAGAATAGATATACATGCGCCTGGCGCGATAACTATACCAAAGGAGATGAATAATCATGAACAACATGAACCAAATGATGAAACAAGTGAAGAAAATGCAGGAGCAAATGCTGAAGGCACAGGAGGAACTGGCGGACAAAACAGTCCAAGGTACTTCTGGTGGCGGTGTTGTAACTGCTGAAGTTAACGGACATAAGAAATTGCTGGCGATCACTATCAAGCCAGAAGCGGTTGATCCAGAAGATGTAGAAATGCTGCAGGATCTGGTTATGACAGCAGTCAATGACGCAATGACCAAAGCGGATGAAATTGCGAACCAGGATATGGGTAAATTCACAGGCGGTATGAAAATTCCGGGATTATTTTAATTAAAATTGATCCTATCAAAGGAGACGCAATCGATTGTATTATCCCGAACCGATAGCGAAGCTGATTGATGCTTTCACCCGTTTGCCGGGTGTTGGCCCCAAGACTGCGGCGCGACTAGCTTTTCATGTGCTTAACATGAAGGAAGATGACGTTATTGATTTTGCCAAAGCGCTCGTCAGTGTGAAGCGGAATCTTCATTACTGTTCGGTGTGTTGTAATATTACGGATACTGACCCGTGTCGGATCTGTCAGGATAAATCCAGGGATGTCTCGGTAATCTGTGTCGTTCAGGATTCCAAAGATTTGGTGGCTATGGAGCGTACCAAGGAATTTGACGGATACTATCATGTGCTGCAGGGTGCAATCTCTCCTATGGAGGGGATAGGTCCGGATGATATCCGTCTGAAGGAACTATTGACCCGTTTAAGCGATGAGCGAGTTAAAGAACTGATTCTGGCTACAAATCCGAATATCGAAGGTGAGGCCACGGCGATGTATATTTCTCGTCTGGTCCGTCCGTTTGAGATCTCGGTGACTCGGATTGCCCATGGATTGCCTGTTGGGGGCGACCTGGAGTATGCGGATGAAGTGACTCTTTCCAAGGCGCTGGAAGGGCGCAGGGAAATGAGATAGCTGTGCGTGTTTCTTATTAAGAGTATGCGCCTATAATGATTGATTTCCTAATTGAAAAGAATAGATAAGTTTGGATTACTTAGAGAGCCCTTTAGGCTCTCTTTTTTTTGTTTTAATACTCTTTCTAACGTCGCTTAAATGTAAAGTCTCTCATTTCTACTGATGTATGTTTATTAGTCTATAGAATTTCTCGTTGAGATTAAATTAACGATTCATTAAATTGTTTAGCTCAGTTCTAAGTTTGTCCTTTCCCTGATATGTATGAGAATATGTCGTGCTGATTAGGAGGGAGCGAGCTTATGTTTATATGGCGAAATATAGGAAGATCGGTGGAGAAGCGTGAAAGAATGCTAAAGGAGATGGAAGAGGAACAGATTTATTCAGATATACAGAAAGCCAAGGCAGAGTGGGAACGGGCTGTCAGACAGTTTGAAGAGGCGCAGGGGCAGGATGAGATTGATTATGCGATCTATGTGCTGGAGGCCGCGGAGCGTAAATATCAGATTCATTTGAAGCGTGCTAAACGTGTAGGGATTAATAAGGCAGTTATAGGTGATCGAGGGATGGGCATGTAGGTGGACGTGTGACATTCAATTATGGGGGTGTTAAGTATGAAGAGTCTTATATTAGGCAGTGTGCTTGTTATGTCGTTACTAGGGTTGATAATCATCTTGTTTAGAAAACGGATTGTGCTATCCTTCTTTACATCATTCGGGATTCATCTGGTACTGGCTGCGGTGGGGATATATGTTGTTAATTATTCTGGTTGGATCACTGGAGCATACATCCCGCTGAACCCTGCCACAATAGGCACTGTAAGCATTCTAGGACTGCCGGGTGTTGGTTTATTATTGGGTTTGAAAATTTCTTTGTTTGGGTAGTTGACTCCTTCGATGTTTATATGGTACATTATATCTCGTTGCTTTGCTTGCTTGGTTAAATGCTTTTGACGAAATGATTGAGTTTGATAAGAACTCGAAAAAAGAATTTCAAAAAAAGCTTGACTGAAACAAACGAAGTATGGTATATTATAAAAGTCGCCGCTGAGAGAAAATGGTGACGAAAAAGCAAGAAAATTATTAAGTTTGATCTTTGAAAACTGAACAACGAGTGAGTAACGATCTTGCTTGCAAGATCGACGCTGAGAAATCGGTACACGTCTTCGGGCTGTATGCTTTCAAAGCAAAATAAATGAGATTTTTAATCTCGTCAGTTTCAAAATGAGCTTATCGCTCTTTTCAATACTTTATTGGAGAGTTTGATCCTGGCTCAGGACGAACGCTGGCGGCATGCCTAATACATGCAAGTCGAGCGGACTTGATGAGAAGCTTGCTTCTCTGATGGTTAGCGGCGGACGGGTGAGTAACACGTAGGCAACCTGCCCTCAAGCTTGGGACAACTACCGGAAACGGTAGCTAATACCGAATAGTTGTTTTCTTCTCCTGAAGGAAACTGGAAAGACGGAGCAATCTGTCACTTGGGGATGGGCCTGCGGCGCATTAGCTAGTTGGTGGGGTAATGGCTCACCAAGGCGACGATGCGTAGCCGACCTGAGAGGGTGATCGGCCACACTGGGACTGAGACACGGCCCAGACTCCTACGGGAGGCAGCAGTAGGGAATCTTCCGCAATGGGCGAAAGCCTGACGGAGCAATGCCGCGTGAGTGATGAAGGTTTTCGGATCGTAAAGCTCTGTTGCCAGGGAAGAACGCTTGGGAGAGTAACTGCTCTCAAGGTGACGGTACCTGAGAAGAAAGCCCCGGCTAACTACGTGCCAGCAGCCGCGGTAATACGTAGGGGGCAAGCGTTGTCCGGAATTATTGGGCGTAAAGCGCGCGCAGGCGGTCATTTAAGTCTGGTGTTTAATCCCGGGGCTCAACCCCGGATCGCACTGGAAACTGGGTGACTTGAGTGCAGAAGAGGAGAGTGGAATTCCACGTGTAGCGGTGAAATGCGTAGATATGTGGAGGAACACCAGTGGCGAAGGCGACTCTCTGGGCTGTAACTGACGCTGAGGCGCGAAAGCGTGGGGAGCAAACAGGATTAGATACCCTGGTAGTCCACGCCGTAAACGATGAGTGCTAGGTGTTAGGGGTTTCGATACCCTTGGTGCCGAAGTTAACACATTAAGCACTCCGCCTGGGGAGTACGGTCGCAAGACTGAAACTCAAAGGAATTGACGGGGACCCGCACAAGCAGTGGAGTATGTGGTTTAATTCGAAGCAACGCGAAGAACCTTACCAGGTCTTGACATCCCTCTGACCGGTACAGAGATGTACCTTTCCTTCGGGACAGAGGAGACAGGTGGTGCATGGTTGTCGTCAGCTCGTGTCGTGAGATGTTGGGTTAAGTCCCGCAACGAGCGCAACCCTTGATCTTAGTTGCCAGCACTTCGGGTGGGCACTCTAAGGTGACTGCCGGTGACAAACCGGAGGAAGGTGGGGATGACGTCAAATCATCATGCCCCTTATGACCTGGGCTACACACGTACTACAATGGCCGGTACAACGGGCTGTGAAGCCGCGAGGTGGAACGAATCCTAAAAAGCCGGTCTCAGTTCGGATTGCAGGCTGCAACTCGCCTGCATGAAGTCGGAATTGCTAGTAATCGCGGATCAGCATGCCGCGGTGAATACGTTCCCGGGTCTTGTACACACCGCCCGTCACACCACGAGAGTTTATAACACCCGAAGTCGGTGGGGTAACCGCAAGGAGCCAGCCGCCGAAGGTGGGATAGATGATTGGGGTGAAGTCGTAACAAGGTAGCCGTATCGGAAGGTGCGGCTGGATCACCTCCTTTCTATGGAGAATCGTTTCCCGCGTGGAAACATTCAAATACAAAATCTAGCCAGGTCGGCTAGTTACTCACTCGTTGCTCAGTTTTGAGAGCTCAAACTCTCAAACGTTTGGTGGCGATAGCGAAGGGGTTCCACACGTTCCCATCCCGAACACGACCGTTAAGCCCTTCAGCGTCAATGGTACTTGGACCGCAGGGTCCTGGGAGAGTAGAACGCCGCCAAGCGTAAACCCATTACGGGTTTCAATATGATATATAATGTGGGCCCTTAGCTCAGTTGGTTAGAGCGCACCTCTGATAAGGGTGAGGCCGGTGGTTCGAGTCCACCAGGGCCCACCATGTATACCTTAAAATCTAATATGGGGCCATAGCTCAGCTGGGAGAGCGCCTGCCTTGCAAGCAGGAGGTCAGCGGTTCGATCCCGCTTGGCTCCACCAACAAGATTTTACAAGCTTGTTCTTTGAAAACTAGATATCGAAACGAAATTTTGCGATTTAGAACATTCCTTTTTAAGCTGAACTTGTGTTAAAACAAGTTTCAATAAAAACGGTAGATTGCATGAGCAAGTGATCGAAATGGAGCGACTTTTGGCTTTGGACGTAGTCCAAAACAAGCGGAGCGACAGCTCGAACACGAGCGGAATGGTTAAGCTACTAAGAGCACACGGAGGATGCCTAGGCGCTAGGAGCCGATGAAGGACGTGGCGAACAACGAAACTGCCTCGGGGAGCTGTAAGCAAGCTTTGATCCGGGGGTGTCCGAATGGGGAAACCCAGCTGGGGTAATTTCCAGTTACTCATAACTGAATACATAGGTTATGCAGAGGCATACCAGGGGAACTGAAACATCTAAGTACCCTGAGGAAGAGAAAACAATAGTGATTCCGTCAGTAGCGGCGAGCGAACGCGGAGAAGCCCAAACCAGAGAGCTTGCTCTCTGGGGTTGTGGGACATCTCACATGGAGTTACAAAGGAGCCGGTTAAACGAAGAGGTCTGGAAAGGCCCGCCAAAGAAGGTAAAAGCCCTGTACTTGAAAGTCTGTTCTCTCCGAGATGTATCCCGAGTAGTGCGGGGCACGTGAAACCCCGTATGAATCCGGCAGGACCATCTGCCAAGGCTAAATACTTCCTAGCGACCGATAGTGAAGCAGTACCGTGAGGGAAAGGTGAAAAGCACCCCGGAAGGGGAGTGAAATAGAACCTGAAACCGTGTGCTTACAAAAAGTCAGAGCCCGTTTTAGGGGTGATGGCGTGCCTTTTGTAGAATGAACCGGCGAGTTACGTTCCCGTGCAAGGTTAAGGTGAAGAGCCGGAGCCGCAGCGAAAGCGAGTCTGAATAGGGCGATGTAGTACGTGGACGTAGACCCGAAACCGGGTGATCTACCCCTGTCCAGGGTGAAGGTGCGGTAACACGCACTGGAGGCCCGAACCCACGCACGTTGAAAAGTGCGGGGATGAGGTGGGGGTAGCGGAGAAATTCCAATCGAACTCGGAGATAGCTGGTTCTCCCCGAAATAGCTTTAGGGCTAGCCTCGGAAAACAGAGTCGTGGAGGTAGAGCACTGATTGGGTGCGGGGCCCGCAAGGGTTACCAAGCTCAGTCAAACTCCGAATGCCATAGACTTACTTCCGGGAGTCAGACAGTGAGTGCTAAGATCCATTGTCAAAAGGGAAACAGCCCAGACCATCAGCTAAGGTCCCCAAGTGTGTGTTAAGTGGGAAAGGATGTGGAGTTGCACAGACAACCAGGATGTTGGCTTAGAAGCAGCCACCATTGAAAGAGTGCGTAATAGCTCACTGGTCGAGTGACTCTGCGCCGAAAATGTAACGGGGCTAAACACACCACCGAAGCTATGGCTTGATGCTTGCATCAGGGGTAGGGGAGCGTTGTATAAGGGTTGAAGGTGTACCGTAAGGAGCGCTGGACATTATACAAGTGAGAATGCCGGTATGAGTAACGAAAAGATCAGTGAGAATCTGATCCGCCGAAAGCCTAAGGGTTCCTGAGGAAGGCTCGTCCGCTCAGGGTAAGTCGGGACCTAAGGCGAGGCCGAAAGGCGTAGTCGAAGGACAACAGGTCGAAATTCCTGTACCACCGTAAGCCGTTATGAGCAATGGGGGGACGCAGCAGGGTAGTGACGCGGACTGATGGATGTCCGTCTAAGCAGTGAGGCTGATGTGTAGGCAAATCCGCACATCGTAAGGCTGGACTGTGATGGGGAGCGAAAATTATAGTAGCGAAGGTCATGATCTCACACTGCCAAGAAAAGCCTCTAGCCAGGTGATGGTGCCCGTACCGCAAACCGACACAGGTAGGCGAGAAGAGAATTCTAAGGCGCGCGGAAGAACTCTCGTTAAGGAACTCGGCAAAATGACCCCGTAACTTCGGGAGAAGGGGTGCCCCGGTAGTGTGAATAGCACGAGGGGGCCGCAGTGAAAAGGCCCAAGCGACTGTTTAGCAAAAACACAGGTCTGTGCGAAGCCGTAAGGCGAAGTATACGGGCTGACGCCTGCCCGGTGCTGGAAGGTTAAGGGGAGCGGTTAGGAGCAATCCGAAGCTGTGAACCGAAGCCCCAGTAAACGGCGGCCGTAACTATAACGGTCCTAAGGTAGCGAAATTCCTTGTCAGGTAAATTCTGACCCGCACGAATGGCGTAACGACTTGGGCGCTGTCTCAACGAGAGATCCGGTGAAATTTTAATACCTGTGAAGATGCAGGTTACCCGCGACAAGACGGAAAGACCCCATGGAGCTTTACTGCAGCTTGATATTGAATTTGGGTACGATCTGTACAGGATAGGTGGGAGCCTTTGAAACGTGAGCGCCAGCTTGCGTGGAGGCACCGTTGGGATACCACCCTGATCGTATCTAGGTTCTAACCTGGTACCGTAATCCGGTGCGGGGACAGTGTCAGGTGGGCAGTTTGACTGGGGCGGTCGCCTCCTAAAGAGTAACGGAGGCGCCCAAAGGTTCCCTCAGAATGGTTGGAAATCATTCGAAGAGTGCAAAGGCATAAGGGAGCTTGACTGCGAGACCTACAAGTCGAGCAGGGACGAAAGTCGGGCTTAGTGATCCGGTGGTACCGCATGGAAGGGCCATCGCTCAACGGATAAAAGCTACCCTGGGGATAACAGGCTTATCTCCCCCAAGAGTCCACATCGACGGGGAGGTTTGGCACCTCGATGTCGGCTCATCGCATCCTGGGGCTGAAGTAGGTCCCAAGGGTTGGGCTGTTCGCCCATTAAAGCGGTACGCGAGCTGGGTTCAGAACGTCGTGAGACAGTTCGGTCCCTATCTGTCGTGGGCGTAGGAAATTTGAGAGGAGCTGTCCTTAGTACGAGAGGACCGGGATGGACGTACCGCTGGTGTACCAGTTGTTCCGCCAGGAGCACCGCTGGGTAGCTATGTACGGAAGGGATAAGCGCTGAAAGCATCTAAGCGTGAAGCCCCCCTCAAGATGAGATTTCCCAGTATGTAAGACCCCTTGAAGACGACGAGGTAGATAGGCTGGGGGTGGAAGTGCAGCAATGCATGGAGCTGACCAGTACTAATCGGTCGAGGGCTTATCCAAGATATGCAGGTTGTAACTCGCAAAGTTCGTTTCGGATCTAGTTTTCAGGGAGCAATCCTTGTAAGCATTGTTCATGATTGTCTATTTGGAGAGATACCCAAGTGGCTATAAGGGGACCCTCTGCTAAGGGGTTAGACTGCGTAAGCGGTGCGAGGGTTCGAATCCCTCTCTCTCCGCCATCTTTACCTAAGATGGACAAGCAATCAAGATCAATATTATTAATATGGCGGTGTAGCTCAGCTGGCTAGAGCGTACGGTTCATACCCGTGAGGTCGGGGGTTCGATCCCCTCCGCCGCTACCATATTACCCAGGAGGCTTAGCTCAGCTGGGAGAGCATCTGCCTTACAAGCAGAGGGTCGGGGGTTCGATCCCCTCAGCCTCCACCATATACGCCGGTGTAGCTCAACTGGTAGAGCAACTGACTTGTAATCAGTAGGTTGGGGGTTCAAGTCCTCTCGCCGGCACCATTAATGCCTGGAACCGTGGTGTAGTTGGCCTAACATGCCTGCCTGTCACGCAGGAGATCGCGGGTTCGAATCCCGTCGGTTCCGCCATTAATCTAAAAAATTAAATAAGGCTCGGTAGCTCAGTCGGTAGAGCAGAGGACTGAAAATCCTCGTGTCGGCGGTTCGATTCCGTCCCGAGCCACCATGTAATCCTGGAGGATTAGCGAAGTGGCCAAACGCATCAGACTGTAAATCTGCTCCCGTACGGGTTCGGTGGTTCGAATCCATCATCCTCCACCAGTTTTTCGAGTCATTAGCTCAGTTGGTAGAGCACCTGACTTTTAATCAGGGTGTCGAAGGTTCGAGCCCTTCATGACTCATCTTTTAAGAAAGAGTGATTGATCATTAATTTGATCAATCACTCTTTTTTGTTATAGATAAATAAATTATTAATGTGGAAACCTATGATAACGACTGAAAAAGGCGATGCTGCGCAAGATATGATAAAATAATAGAAAAAAGCAGAGTGGTGGCGTTCATTATATGAAGCTCATACCTGATCTAAAACAACAAATTGAAGCAATTATAGGTACTACATTGGACGAATCCGTGATAACTATAGAAGAATGGAATCAATATGGATCAAGCTCAACTCACCGTAGAACGGTCCCAGTGGCTCATAATACTCTTACAAAAGAAGCCGAAGGTTTCATGCAGGATGATGAGATGATGGATGGTTTGGATACGGATGTAAGCAGTTGGTGTATAGGAGACCGTATCTATTTTAAAGTTGGGATGAACGAGAAAGAAGGTACTGTTTTATATTGGGCATGCTCTGTTAATGCCGTTACGCTGGAAGTACAGCGTTTAATTGAACTTCTCATTAGTAGTCATAGGGAAGCGCTAGATGAAGAACAGCCAGTGATTTATGAAAACGATAGAGAACAACAGCTTGCTGAATTGGGACAATGGCTTCGGAAGCAGATCGAGCAAAAAGTCCAGCAGGAACCCATTCCGGATCATTATTCGCTGGATGGAGAATTGAACACAGAGAAAATCCCATTTTTGCTGCAATGTGAGACACCTGATGCTCATCGCATACGTTCGAAGGAATTGAATAAGTTGCTCGAAAGTTACTTCGGAGAAGAAATTATACTGATTCCTGTAGGAGAGCAGGAGTGGGTTTTTCTAGGTGATGAACAGATTGTCACTGGCGAAGCTGAAGAGGATACAACAGAAGCCAGAAAGGACTTATTGAATGCCTTTTGTCAGGGGCTCTATGAATTGGTTGCCAGCGAGTGGGCGGGTGTGTTTCATTTGTCTGCATCCTTACCGTGTATCCCTGCAAAGCAGCTATCTCCTGTCACGGCACTTCTTCAAGAGAGTGTTCACTTGGGCAGGGCTTTCCATGTCGCACAACACATCCATCTCCCTTGGGATCTGCAACTCGAACGTTTGGTAGATAGCATTCCTGTGCAACAGCGTCTTCGTTTTATACAGGAAACGGGCAGAGGCACTGTGTTATTTAATGATAGTGAGGCACTGGCTACGCTGGAGACCTTCTTCAATCTCGATTGTAATGTCAGCGAGACGGCCAAGCGACTCTTCATTCATCGAAATACCTTGGTATATCGTTTGGATAAGATCAAACAGGAGATCGGATATGATGTCAGAAACTTCGAAAGTGCTGTTCTGGTGCGACTTTTATTGCTTATGTACAAAGTGACGAAAAAGCTTTGATATTTTTGTGCAGTTTGCGAATAGTCAAACATCATGTAAATGGGTTAATATAAAACTACAAAATGTATTCGATTACAAAATGATCTCTGAGGAGGCAACAATCATGGCTGGTGTACGTTTAGAGCATATTTTCAAAAAATACCCGGGTTCTGATAAAGCAACAGTAGTTGATATTAACCTGGACATTAAAGATAAAGAGTTTCTGGTACTGGTAGGTCCGTCCGGTTGTGGTAAATCAACAACACTGCGTATGATCGCAGGCCTTGAGGAAATTTCTGAAGGTAAACTCTATATCGGTGACCGTGTCGTTAATGACGTTGCTCCTAAAGACCGCGATATCGCGATGGTATTCCAATCCTATGCCTTGTATCCGCATATGAGCGTATACCAAAACATGGCGTTTGGTCTGAAATTGCGTAAAGTGAAAAAAGATGAGATCGACAAACGTGTACGTGAAGCAGCTAAAATCCTGGATATCGAGCATTTGCTTGAGCGTAAACCTAAGGCATTGTCCGGTGGTCAACGTCAGCGTGTCGCTCTGGGACGTGCGATCGTCCGTGATCCACAAGTGTTCTTGATGGATGAGCCTCTCTCCAACTTGGATGCCAAACTGCGTGGTCAAATGCGTGCTGAGATCACTAAACTTGCGAAACGTTTGGAAACAACTGTTATCTACGTAACGCATGACCAGATTGAAGCAATGACAATGGGTGATCGGATCGTTGTTATGAAGGATGGTATCATCCAACAAGCAGCTTCTCCGGAAGAGCTTTACAACCACCCTGCTAACTTGTTCGTAGCTGGTTTCATCGGTTCCCCGACAATGAACTTTATCTCGGGTAAATTGGCTGAGCAAGGTGCTAGCCTGCATTTCGTAGCTCCTGGTGTGGACGTTGAAATCCCACAAGGTAAAGCACAAGTGCTGAAATCAAGAGGATACATTGGCAAAGAAGTCATTCTGGGTGTTCGTCCAGAAGACATTCACGAAGAGCCAGTATTCCTGGAAGCATCCCCGAACTCTGTATTCTCTACACACGTAGACGTAACAGAGAACCTGGGTCACGAAATGCTCCTCTACTTGAGCGGTGTAGGTAACGACACTACAATCGCACGTGTAGACGGACGTTCCAACACTCGTGATGGTTCCACAGTTAAAATGGCAATTGACATGAACAAAGTTCATATCTTTGACAAAGAGACTGAAGCAAACGTTCTTCTTCAAGACTAATAGTACTGAGATTCATCGGTAACGATGGAATCTATCAGTTAATGCAATTATACATTGTAATCTGAGCCCCTTCCGTTATTGCTGGAAGGGGCTTTTTTACTCTTAAACGGGTGGAAGCCAAGATTGCATTCATCCCGGAATTCATTTAAGATTATTTGAAGGTTAGATGCTGTAACAAACAACATGAATGCGCTATTAAGGCAATGGAATGACGCTTATGCTGATGTACATAGAGGGCAGCGAATGCTGAAAGGAAGAGACAAATGGCGAAAAAAGTGAAAGTATCTGAATTGGTACAACAGTTCCAGTTGGAGGTTGTTTCTGGATCTCACGGACTGAAGAGAGTCATTACTGTAGACGATTTGAACCGTCCTGGCCTGGAAATGGCCGGTTATTTTGAATATCATCCACAAGAACGGGTACAGCTGCTTGGTCGAACAGAGCTGGCCTTTTTTGCAATGTTGCCGGAAGATGAGCGCCGTGATCGGATGCAGCGCCTTTGTACGGAAGAAACGCCATGTATCGTAGTAACCCGAGGACTTGAAGTGCCACAGGAACTGATTGACATCAGTGAAGAACAGAACCTGGCCGTGCTTCGCAGCAACATGGCTACAACGATTCTATCCAGCCGGATTACTGGATTCCTGGAGAAGAAACTAGCGCCTACAGCAACAATTCACGGTGTACTCTGTGATGTGTATGGTGTAGGGATGTTGATCACGGGAAGCAGCGGCATTGGTAAGAGTGAGACTGCACTGGAACTTGTGAAACGTGGTCACCGATTGATTGCCGATGATGCGGTAGAAATTCGTCAGACATCAGACTTCCAGCTGCATGGAACTGCACCAGAATTGATCCGTCACCTGCTTGAGATCCGTGGCGTCGGCATCATCAACGTAATGACATTGTTCGGTGCGGGAGCGGTACGTAATAACAAACGAATTACACTGGTTGTTCGTCTGGAAGCTTGGCAGCAGGATAAACAATATGATCGTCTTGGTCTGGATGAAGAGACGACTCGCATCATTGACACAGATGTACCACTTGTAACGATTCCTGTTCGTCCGGGACGGAACTTGGCTGTTATCATTGAAGTAGCGGGAATGAACTATCGCTTGAAACAGATGGGTCTGAATGCTGCACTGCAATTTACGAACAAGCTGACAGCAACGATCTCTGAAGATATGGAAGACATGGACTAAGAAGAGAAGGACCTATTATATGATTAAAGGCCAATTGATGATGTGTTCTACTTCTGTATAGAGTGGTGGAGACATGCAGCAATTGGTCATGCTTGTGAATGAGTCAATTTATAGGAGTGTGAATGAATGGATACATTATTACTGTTGAACCCGATTGCGTTCTCCATCGGAGCGTTAAAGGTTCACTGGTACGGGCTTATACTCGGTACAGCGGCACTTGTAGGTTTGCTGCTTGTCATCCGGGAAGGCAAACGGTATAACATTCCGCAGGAAGTGTTCATGGACATGGTTCTGCTTGGTGTGCCTTCTGCCATTATCGGTGCCCGCATATACTACGTGGCATTTCGATGGGACGATTATAAGGATAATTTGTGGGATGTCTTTAAAATATGGAATGGTGGTATCGCCATATATGGCGCACTGATTGGTGCAATCATATGTGCAGTCATTTTCTTCCGTCGTAAAGGGTATAATTTCTGGCGCATGGCCGACATCTGTGCACCTGGATTGATCGTTGGACAAATGATCGGACGCTGGGGTAACTTTGTAAACCAAGAGGCCTATGGTGGTCCTGTAGAAGAATCATTTTTGAGAGACAAGCTTCATTTGCCAGACTTTATCGTTAATCAGATGAATGTGGAAGGTGTATTCCATCATCCTGCATTTTTGTATGAATCGATGTGGAGTCTTGTTGGTTTGGTCATCTTGCTGGTGCTTCGTCGTCAGAAGTTTCTGCGTGCTGGTGAGCTGTTTATGTCCTATTTTATCTGGTACTCGATCGGTCGTTTCTTTATCGAAGCGCTGCGTACCGACAGTCTGGGATTCCAGGCTCCTCAATGGGTTGCCTCCATGGTTAATGGATTATGGTCACCGATGACAGCTATGGGCTTCGAGCAAGGATATCTTGATCCAGCCTATGGTAACGTAAGAATTTCGCAGCTGCTGGCTATTGGGATCATTATTGTTGCGGTAGTCTTCATCGTCGTGAGAAGAATGACAGGCAAGGCAAATGTACGTTATAGTGATCCGATTGTATCTTCCAAGGTTCCTTCAGAATCATCGGATGATATGGTGCACACAGGCCCGGTTGCAGGTAAAGAGGACACGGTAACTCCAGTCTCGACCAAAGAGGATCTGAAGCAAGCTGAAGAGAAAAAGGAGTAATGCAACATGATTGACACGGTTTTGTTTGATCTGGATGGAACGATTATTGATACGAATGAGTTAATTATTAACTCTTTCCTTCATGTAATGGAGGATTTGCAGTTATCCACCCCTTGGACACGCGAACAGATCATTCCTCATATGGGGGGAACACTGGAGAATCAGATGCGTACGTTCTCTGGGAAAGAGGACGTTGCGGAGTATGTCAAAGGATATCGGGCATACAACGACGTTCATCATGAGGCGATGGTTCAGCCGTTTCCTCACGTAATTGAGGTCATTGAAGCTCTTCATGAGGCAGGAATCGTGATGGGTGTTGTCACGACAAAGATTCGTCCATCTACTCTTAAGGTGCTGGAGCGTTTCGACCTGTTGAAGTATATGAAATCGATTGTGACAGTTACCGATGTAACCAATCCCAAACCGCATGCTGAACCGGTCCTGAAGGCGATCGAAGAGTTGGGTGCAGATCCGTCCAAAACATTGATGGTGGGTGACAGCCCAGTCGATATTCAATCGGCACAGAATGCGGGTGCGCTTGCGGCAGGCGTAGCCTGGTCCCTTAAGGGAGAGACCGTATTAAGCGGATATAACCCGGATTACATTTTGCACGACATGAAGGACTTGCTTAAGCTGATTGAAACGGAACGTTCATGAGAAAAGTAACCCGCTATCCCGTAGAAGGCCATAACGCACTTTGGCATATCTATAAGACTGTGAGTCCGTGGAAAGGCGTGCGCAATTTTATCTGGATTCAGTTGTCACGGTACTGTCCGATTCTATCGGTCAAGAACTGGATCTATCGTCGCATGCTTGGCATGAAGGTGGGTAAACATACGGCGTTTGGATTGATGGTGATGGTTGATGTTTTCTTTCCGGAGAAAATTACGGTAGGCGAAAATTCCGTCATTGGTTACAACACCACGATCCTGGCTCACGAGTATCTTATTAAAGAGTACAGACTCGGTGAGGTAATTATCGGGGAAAATGTACTGATCGGTGCAAATTCAACCATCCTGCCGGGTGTGACCATCGGAGACGGTGCGGTTGTAGCTGCAGGTGCAGTCGTTCATAAGGATGTAGCTCCGGGAGCTTTTGTAGGCGGGAATCCACTTCGTGATCTGTCTCGCTCCAATGCTTCAGCAGAGGAGATTGTCATAAAGGCTGATGAGTAATGATTTTGGGAGACGGCCTGCGGATATATTAGAAAAGATTATCACAAAGAATACACGGACGAAAATTAACCTGAATGGTTCAGTCAGGGAAGAGCAATAAGTCGAACGACTGGAGTAAGAAAGCTGCTGATGGCAGCTTTTTTCGTATACAGATAATTAGATTCATGTTTAGAAATGGCATCAAATTGGAGGATGTAGTACAAGCACCTCAAAGGGGCTGTATTGTTGACGATGGATGGTCATTCATGTTATCATATCCCATATCCTTTAGTTTGTTAGCACTTTACCATGTTAAAGAAATAGGACAGAAGTTAAGTATAGTTAAGCATCAATGAACATGTACTAAACATTTTCTGAAAGCTGCCTGGCAGCAACGATAAGAATTCAGGTTACAAGATAGAACGGGGATTTACACTACATAAATCCTGTTGAAATAGAACGTCTACCAATCTTAAATTACTGACTCGGGGTGAATAATACCAATGTCCAAACCAAAAGGCTTTGAAAAACCGACAGGTTTTCGTGACTATACACCACATGTGGTGACCAAGCTGCGAACCATTGAGCGGAATGTACTGGAATGCATGGAACGCTGGGGTTACCGTCAAATCATTACGCCAACGATTGAATACTACGATACCGTAGGTGTAGCGAGTTCCACATCGGATCGCAAGCTGTTTAAATTATTGAACAGTCGCGGGACTACGCTGGTACTAAGATCAGATCTGACAGCTCCGATTGCACGGGTGGTCTCTTCTCTATTGAAGGATGAGCAGCTTCCTCTGCGTCTGTCCTATCATGCAAATGTGTTTCGTTCCATTGAAGAGGAAGCGGGGCGTGAGGCAGAATTTTTCCAAACGGGTGTAGAGCTTGTCGGTGATGATTCGCCGGAAGCAGATGCAGAAGTTGTAGCACTTGCGATCGCTTCTTTGCAGGCAGCGGGTGTATCTTCCTTTAAAATTGCGATGGGTCATATGGGATTTCTGAACGGATTACTGGAAGAAGTCATTCCGGGTCAAACGGTACAACAGGAACAGTTGAAAGAAGGATTGCTGGGACGTGATTATGTCGGCTATCGCCAATCCATTGAAGCATTGAATCTAGAACCGAAACTGAAGGAGCAGCTTGAAGCCATTTTGCGTCTGCGTGGCGGTAAAGAAGTATGTACACACGCAGCAGAGCTGAGTTCAAGTACTGAAGCAGCACAGTCCATTGCGCATCTCTGTGCAGTATTCGAGGTGTTGGAAGCGTATGGTGTCTCTGAGCATGTATTGATTGATCTGACGATGATTGGTGATTTCTCCTATTATACAGGCATGACGTTTGAAGGGTATGCGGCAGAGCTAGGATCCCCGGTATGCAGCGGTGGACGATATGATAATCTGTTACAGCAGTTTGGCCGTTCATTACCGGCTACAGGGTTTGCACTCAAAACAAACCGGATTATCGATGGTGTTCATGGAATTACGATGGAAGAGAAGAAGCCTGTCCTTATTCAATATACTTCGGAACGCCGGGCAGAGGCTCTAACGGAGGCGGCGAGACTACGCAGCATCGGTCAAAATGTAGTCACGTCTCTGCTTTCGGAAGATGAGGCAGAGGTAAGTGTAACAAAAGTTGGTGCCATAACTGGTGGGAAGACGATTCAGAATGAACAGGTTATCACGTTCGCATCTGAAGAAGGAGGAGGACGCTGAGATGTCGGATATTTTGAAGGTAGCTATGCCGAAGGGCCGAATCTATAAGAAAGCCTCCAAACTGTTCCGCGAAGCAGGGCTTGATATTCCGGTAGACGTGGACGATACGCGCAAATTGGTTATCGAAGTGCCGGAAGCGGGAATGGAGTTCATCATGGCGAAGCCTGTAGACGTGCCAACGTATGTGGAGTATGGAGTAGCGGATATTGGTATAGTGGGTAAAGACGTTCTGCTTGAGGAAAATCGGGACGTATACGAATTGTTGAACCTGGGAATCGCACAGTGTCGCATGTCTGTTATTGGACTACCGGACTGGACGCCTGGCATTCAGCAGCGGGTTGCAACAAAGTACCCGAGGATTGCCTCCCAGTATTTCCGCGAGCAAGGACAGCAGGTGGAAGTGATCAAACTGAACGGTTCCATCGAACTGGCGCCACTGATCGGTCTGGCTGACCGGATTGTCGATCTGGTAGAGACGGGTCAGACGCTGCGTGAGAACGGACTCGTGGAGATGACGGGTATTCTGGATATTACAAGCCGCCTTATTGCCAATCGGGTCAGCTATCGGATGAAGAACGCACGGATTCAGGCATTATGCGATGCTCTCCAGCAGGTTATTCCAGCCTCGAATGAGGTGTCGGCAGGAATTTATCGGGGGTAAATGCGGCGTATAAGAATGTATCTTGCACGGTGGAATGAGTTCATTCATCTGCAATTGATCATATAGGACATATGGGCATTAGTGGTATTAAAGAAATTAAAATTTCACAGGCATTACTAGGACGGACAGGGAGGATGTACGCATGAAAATTGTACCTGCACGGGAGTTTGATCTGAAGCGGGAAGTCGAATACGGTACAACGGAGCAAAATGAAGCGGTACGGCGCATTGTCAGCGACATTCGCCGGGAAGGAGATGCGGCACTGCTGCGTTACACAGAGCAGCTTGATCGCACGAAGCTGACGGCTGCTGATCTGCGCGTGCCGCAGGAAGAGCTGCAGGCGGCTTATGCAGCCGTGGAGCCTTCCTTCGTGACGGCGATCCGTCAGGCCGCCGCGAACATTCGTGCGTTTCATGAGAAGCAGAAACGCAACTCATGGATGGATTGGCAGCCGGACGGCAGTCTGCTGGGCCAGGTGATCCGGCCGCTGAAGCGGGTCGGCGTGTATGTACCTGGCGGCAAAGCAGCGTACCCTTCGTCGGTGCTGATGAATGTGATACCGGCACAGGTGGCTGGCGTGCCGGAGATTGTTATGGTGACGCCGCCGTCAACAAACGGCGGCGAAGGCATTAACCCGTACATTCTCGTGGCTGCTGCGGAAGCAGGCGTGAGCGAGATGTACCGGGTTGGCGGCGCTCAGGCGATCGCCGCCCTCGCTTACGGCACGGAGAGTATTGCCCCGGTCGACAAGATCTGTGGACCGGGCAATATTTACGTGGCGCTCGCGAAGCGCGAGGTGTACGGCGCAGTCGATATCGATAGTATCGCCGGGCCGAGTGAGATTGTGGTGCTCGCCGATGATACGGCGAATCCGGTGTATGTCGCCGCAGACCTGTTGTCGCAGGCGGAGCATGAC
Organism: Paenibacillus sp. E222; assembly: GCF_013401555.1. Taxonomy (NCBI): domain Bacteria; kingdom Bacillati; phylum Bacillota; class Bacilli; order Caryophanales; family Paenibacillaceae; genus Paenibacillus; species Paenibacillus sp. E222. The sequence continues at coordinate 1,036,412 of NZ_CP058552.1, read as the reverse complement.
GAGATGGCATCGGCCATTCTCGTCACGACCTCGGCCGTGCTGGCGGAAGCCGTGCAGGCCGAAGTGCAGCAGCAGCTGGAAGTGCTGCCGCGGCGCGATATCGCTGCTGCTTCCGTGGAGCAGCATGGCGCGATTATTGTGGTCGATTCCATCGATGAGGGAATCGATGTGGTGAACCGGCTCGCACCGGAGCATCTGGAGATCATGGTGCAGGAGCCGATGGCTTACGCTGGCCGGATCGAGAATGCTGGAGCAATCTTCCTCGGCCCGTATAGCTCGGAGCCGGTAGGGGATTATTTTGCCGGACCGAATCACATCATTCCGACAAATGGAACGGCCCGTTTCAGTTCACCTGTGGACGTGGATGATTTTATCAAAAAATCGAGTTTGATCTATTACAGCAAGGAAGCGCTGTTCCAAAATGGAGCGGCTATTATAGAGCTTGCCCGGAATGAAGGGTTCGAAGGACACGCCCGTGCGATCGCTGTACGGTTAGAACAGGAAGGAAAGGCGGAATCGGATAATGGATAAGCAGGATAATGGTTTGGACCTTCAGAATAAGGGTGCTGTACGTCAGGCAGAGGTAGACCGCAAAACAAATGAAACGAACATTCAGCTTTCTTTTGCTGTAGATGGAACCGGGGAATCCGAGATTGAAACGGACGTACCTTTCCTGAATCATATGCTCGATCTGTTCACAAAGCATGGCCAATTCGATCTGAACGTACAGGCGCGCGGCGATGTTGATATTGATGACCACCACACGGTGGAGGATATCGGGATCTGTTTGGGACAGACTCTTCGTGAAGCATTGGGTGACAAGCGGGGCATCAAACGTTATGCTAGTGTATTTGTGCCGATGGATGAGGCTCTCGCTCAGGTAGTCATCGATGTCAGCAACCGCCCTCACTTTGAGTACCGTGCACAATACCCTTCTCAGCAAGTGGGCAGCTTCTCAACAGAGCTGGTACATGAGTTCCTGTGGAAACTGGCGCTGGAAGCGCGCATTACATTGCACGTTATCGTGCACTACGGACAAAATACACATCACATGATCGAGGCGATCTTCAAAGCACTGGGACGTGCATTGGATGAGGCAACAACGATTGATCCACGTGTAACAGGTGTGCCTTCCACGAAGGGAGTGCTGTAGACGATGGCGATTGCAATTGTCGATTACGGTATGGGGAACCTGCACAGCGTCGGCAAAGCGGTCGAACGTCTTGGCTACGAAGCGCTGGTCACAGGTGACCGGGATGCGATTCTTGGTGCAGATGGTGTGATTTTGCCAGGTGTAGGTGCATTTGGCGATGCCATGGTGCACTTGCGAGAGAGTGGATTGGACGCTGTGGTGAAGGAAGCAGCAGCTGGACCAACACCGCTGCTCGGGATCTGTCTGGGCATGCAGCTGTTGTTCAGCTCAAGTGAGGAGCATGGCGAGCATGAAGGATTGAATATTTTGCCGGGTAAAGTGGTGCGATTCGCACCGGGAGAATTAAAGGTTCCACATATGGGCTGGAATCGTTTGCAGTTCCTGCACCCGGAAAATCCGCTATTCGCGGGGCTTGAGGCAAGTCATGTCTATTTTGTCCATTCATATCATGCACGTACGGACGTAGAGAGCGATCTATTGGCAGTAACGGATTACGGACATCCGGTTACAGCGATTGTTGGCAGAGGCTCCAATTTCGGCATGCAGTTCCACCCGGAGAAGAGCGGTGAGCTGGGTATGAAGCTGCTTGGAAACTTCCTGGCATTGACGGAATCGAAGGCGTAACCATAATTCGGGATCATATGATTTTTTAATTTCATCCTTATAAAATATACGTAACTAAACTTATATAAAATCTAATCTATATAAATTGAACTAAACATTTACACGATAGCGGAGAGGACAGAAAAAACCTGAAGAAGCGGAGCTAAAAGTTTTCTGAAAGAAAGCTGCATCGGAATCATACGCTACGCCTTTATCCCCGGATTTTTCCCCTTTAAATAAGGGATTCAAAATAAATCTGGGGATAACAGCGCTCGGAAGGTTGTTCTGTCATCGGAGTGGCAAGTGTAAATATTCTTTAGTTTCAATTTATATAGAGACAAATATGAATATATTCAGGAGGCCTTGTATGTCATCTTTTATCATATATCCGGCAATTGATATCCGGGACGGCAAATGTGTAAGACTGGTGCAGGGAGATTACAATCAGGAGACGGTATATAACGATGACCCGGTTCAAGTTGCTCTTTCCTGGGAGAAGCAAGGTGGTACATACGTTCATCTAGTGGATCTGGATGGTGCAAAAGCAGGTCATCCCGTGAATGATGAGCTGATCGGACGTATTGCTTCGGCCGTGAACGTGCCTGTTCAGGTGGGGGGAGGTCTTCGTACAGTGGCTGATGTAGAGCGTTTGCTGGGTCTCGGTGTAAGTCGTCTGATTATCGGGACAGCTGCGATTGAAGATCGCGCTTTTACAGAAGAAGTACTGGGACGGTATGGAGACAAAGTAGCTATTGGTATCGATGCACGTAATGGCTATGTGGCGACACGTGGATGGCTGGAGACATCGGAAGTTCAGGCCGAGGTACTGGCGAAGGAACTGGCGGCATTCGGTGCCCAAACCTTCATCTTCACAGACATCTCCCGTGATGGCATGATGCAGGGTCCTAACGTGGAAGCGATCGTGTCTCTTGCGAAGGCAAGTGGCCGTACAGTGATTGCTTCCGGGGGCGTAAGTGTTATGGATGACCTGCTTCGTTTAAGCAAGCATGCGGAAGATGGTGTTGGAGGAGCAATCGTAGGAAAAGCACTGTATACTGGCAGTATTGATCTGTCCGAAGCGGTGAACGCGGTTAATAAATAATAGCGGTACTATATAAGCTCAAATAAACATTTGCACGATAACAGAGAGGATAGAAATAACCTGAGGAAATGAAACGTTCACCTTTATCCCCGAATTTTCCCTTTAAGCGGATCGAGAAATCTGGGGATAACAGCGATCGTAAGGCTGTTCTGTCATCGGAGTGACTAGTGTGAATGTTCTATAGTTGAACTTATACAGGTATGCGATAATCGGATAGAGAGGAAGAGGAGCATGCTGGCAAAAAGAATCATTCCTTGTCTGGACGTAAAGGACGGCCGGGTTGTCAAAGGCGTTAACTTCGTCAATCTCCGCGATGCGGGTGATCCGGTGGAGCTGGCGGCGCTGTATGACCGCGAGGGTGCGGACGAACTGGTGTTTCTCGATATCTCCGCTTCTGTGGAAGGCCGCGAAACGATGGAAGAAGTGGTGCGGCAAACCGCAGGCGAGATCGCCATTCCTTTTACCGTAGGTGGAGGGATCTCCAAGGTGGAAGACATGAAGCGCATTCTGCGTGCAGGAGCGGACAAGATTGCGGTAAATACAGCGGCTGTGCTTAATCCTCAGCTGATTGCAGACGGGGCACGCCGCTTTGGCTCCCAGTGTATCGTTGTTGCAATTGACGCCAAGTATAATGAGGCATGGGGCGAATGGGAAGTGTATACGCATGGTGGACGTAAACCTTCAGGGATTAAGGCGCTGGAGTGGGTTAAACAGGCGGAGACCTTAGGCGCTGGTGAAATTCTGCTGACAAGCATGGATGCGGACGGAACGAAGGACGGATTCGATCTGAAGCTGACCGCAGCGGTATCCGAATCGGTACGTATTCCGGTCATTGCCTCAGGCGGTGCGGGCAAGGAATCCCATTTCTATGATGTGTTCACGACAGGCAAAGCGGACGCAGGTCTAGCAGCAACGATATTCCATTACAAAGAAATCGCCGTTCCGGCGTTAAAACAACATTTGAGAGAGCAAGGGGTGGAGATCCGTGACTAACGTAAGCAATGAGATCAAGGAGCAGTTATCCTTGGAGCAGGTTGTAGAACACATTCGCTGGAGCGATGGTTTGGTACCTGCCATTGTGCAGGATGCAAAGACGCGTCAAGTTCTGATGATGGCTTATATGAATCGGGAATCGCTGAAATTGTCACTGGAATCCGGTGAAACGTGGTTTTGGTCGCGCTCGCGTCAAGAGCTGTGGCACAAGGGTGCAACTTCAGGTAATGTACAGACAATCACTTCCGTGAAGTACGATTGTGACGGCGATACCTTATTGGTTGAGGTAAAACCGAATGGTCCTGCTTGCCACACCGGAGCGGTGACGTGTTTCCATAATGAAATCGTGGGCTTGCCAGAACAATCGGCTGACCAGACCTCAAGTGATTCTAGTGCAGCGACTTCAAGTGCTAGCTCCGAAAGTCGTTTTGAAGTACTGGCTGAACTGGAATCAGTCATTGCAGAGCGTGAACGCGAGCGTCCGGAAGGCGCATATACGACGTACCTGTTCGATAAAGGCGTTGATAAAATTCTGAAAAAAATCGGTGAAGAAGCGTCCGAGACGATTATCGCCGCCAAAAATAAAGACAATGACGAGCTTCGTCTTGAGGTCAGTGACCTGATGTACCACTTGCTCGTTCTGTTGCAAGAGCGCAAGCTGCCGCTGGATGACATCATGTCAGAGTTGAGCCGTCGCCACGAGCGGCCTCGCCGCGATTAGGAGGCGAGCCTGTGCTTATAGACTATCATACACACCATGAGCGGTGTGGTCATGCGGTTGGCAAGCTGGAGGCTTATGTGCAGCGTGGGGTAGAGATTGGCCTGTCGCAGATCGGGCTGTCGGATCACATGCCCTTGCTGCATGTAGACCCCGCTCAATATTATCCTGAGATGGCCATGCCGATGGACGAGCTGCCGCGTTACGTGGAAGAGTGTTTCTCTCTGAAGGAGCGCTACCGTGGTCAGATCGATGTACGTGTCGGCCTTGAAGGCGACTATATTGAAGGCTGGGAGACGGAAATCCGGGCCATTATTGAGCGGTACCCATGGGACTATGTGATTGGATCAGTTCATTTCCTCGGGGAATGGGACATTACGGATTTTCGCCAGACCCATCATTGGGAAGGGAAAGACGTATTGGAAGTTTATCGTCAGTACTATGATGCTGTGAGCAAAGCAGCAGCGACGGGAATGTACGATATTATGGGTCACACGGATGTAATCAAGCGCTTTGGCTTCACTCCGGCACCAGAGCAGACTGAAGAGCGTATAGCTCTGGAGAATGCAGCGCTGCAAGCTATCGCGAAAAGTGGCTGTGCCATGGAGCTCAATGCATCAGGATTATCGAAGCCATGTGCAGAGATGTTCCCTGGTCGCCGGATGTTAATGGAGGCCATTCAATTGGGGATTCCGCTGACCCTTGGCTCCGATGCACATGATCCGCTGAAGCTGGGCGATTATCTGCCTGAGGCCGAGGCGCTCCTGCGTGAGCTGGGCTGTACGGAGGTAGCCGTTTTTGAAGGCCGACAGCGCTCGTTCCTTTCTTTAAATGTATAAGGCAGTGGAGTATAATGAGGGTAGGAAATAACCTTTTTAGAGGTAGTTCAAAAGGTACTGAAAATCGTTTTTTTTGAACATTCACTTTTAGACTGATAAAGGATTATATTGGGACTTCAACCCTCGGGAGGGCATTATGCAGCATTCGTTACGTATTTTTTCCGGTTCATCGAACCCTAAGCTGGCAGAACAGGTATGCGACAAGCTGGGTGTACAACTAGGCAAGATCAAACTGTCCCGGTTCAAGAGCGGAGAAATATACGTTCACTACGAAGAGACGATCCGCAACTGTGATGTGTTTCTGGTTCAATCATTATCTCATCCAATCAATGAGTTGTTCGTTGAACTGCTCGTCATGATTGATGCAGCCAAAAGGGCTTCTGCCCGTACGGTAAATATTATTGTTCCTTACTACGGATATGCCCGTCAGGAACGCAAGTCTGCTCCGCGTGAGCCGATTTCGGCCAAGATGGTTGCGGATGTGTTAACTACGGCCGGAGCGAACCGGGTAGTAACCATTGATCTGCATGCAGCCGCAATTCAGGGATTCTTCAATATTCCAGTCGACCACATGACATCATTGGACCTTATTAGTGATTATTTGCTGAGTAAAGGGATTGAAAATCCGGTGGTTGTCTCCCCTGATGCGGGACGAGCATCCATGGCGGAGAAACTGGCGAATCGTCTGGATTCTCCTTTTGCCATTATGATCAAGAAGCGTCCAAGCCACAACGAATCCATCATCACACACGTCATTGGGGATGTTGAGGGGCGGACCCCGATTATTATTGAGGATCTGATCGATACCGGAACGACAATTCTCAATGTTGTTGAAGGATTGAAGGAGCGAGGCTCCAAAAACGTATATGTATGCGCAACACATGGTCTATTCTCGGACGGAGCGCTAAGTAAGCTCAACCACCCGTCTATAGCCGAGGTGGTGGTTACAGACTCCATCGCACTGCCGGATGATCATCCCGAATGCTTCAAAGTGTTGCCTGTAGCTCCAATGCTTGCTCGTGCTATACGCATTATTGTGGATGGCGGGTCTATGGCGACGTTGTTCAAAGATTCAGGGATTTAATCATACTGTACAGACTTGCGCGAATCCAGGTTTACGGTACCGTGTTTGAGTAGTTTGCTGCTCAGCACGGTTTTTGTTTTTTTATGATAATGGATTAGGGTAGAAATGCGAGGAGTTAAGGAGAAGGAGAAAATCGATTCCTGTCTTGCTACCTGGAGGCTTGTGCTATAATAACTTAAAATTGATTTAGTAGCTGCGTGTATGGGGATTCCAATCCCAGAGATGTAACTGATGTGAAGAACAGTAGAACCACGGCTACTATACAGCGGTGTCGTGGAGTGAGGAGTGGGGTCTATTGTCCCGGACTTGGTATTATCGTTTACTGTTTTCTTATTTTCCTATTTTCTTTCTTACCATGACCGTACTCATTTTTATCGCTTTTGTTTTCATTAATGACATCTCCAGGGAAGAAACAAGGAAAGCAGACCGTATCTCCTCCAGCTATTTGGTGGACAGTCTGGACCGGACGATCCGGGATATTGAGCTGTCGGTGATGGAAGCGGTGCAGAGTGAGCAGGCCTATAAGTATTATTTTAATAGCCAGAACCAGGTAGGCAAAGAGACCGTGTATAGCATTGCACAAAGCTTGCGTGAGCTGACGAGTTCCAACCCTTGGATCCAATCGATTTATTTGTATGACAAGAAAAATGAAAGCGTTTTAACCTCGAGCGGCTCCAAGGATGTAGACAGCTTTTCAGACAAGGCGTGGATCGACCGGATTAAGTCCGGTTCCCTTAGTTCAGGCTGGCAGCCTGTAAGGGAATACGATGCAGGAGTTAATCAGCGTACGCCTATTCGGGTGTTGACGGTGAATAAGGACATGCCCTTGCCATTCGGCTCCGATGGGGTGCTTGTCATTAATATCAAGATGAGCAGCATCGAGCAGAGCATTGATAGTATGGTTAATGGACAGCTTTCTTTCATGAGTATTCTTGACCGTGACGGTCAGGTTGTTTACGATGCGCATTCAGATCGTGAAGGTGCTTTAGAAGGACAAGAGCTGAACACCCTTTCGCTGGAAAGATTGGGTTGGACGATCTCCAGTGGGATCAAGAAGGGGAACTTATATGGTTGGGTCTCGGTGGTTTCCTATGTATGGGTGATTATTGCGGTTGTTACCGTCATTTGTGCAATCGTCTATATTATCTACATCACTCGCCGCAACTATAAACCCATTCAGATTATCATGAATCGGATTGAGGCCCATCAGATTCGGGTGCTGGAACAATCCGGATCTCGGACCGATGAGATGAAATTGATTGATGGCGTGTTGGAGAACCTGATCAACCACATGATGGATTCGGACAAAAAAAGCAGGGAAAACGTGCTTCTGCAGCGCAGCAAACTTTTTAACGATCTACTCAATGGAGAGAATTTGGATCATGCAGTAGAGCGATTAAAGGACCTTTCCCCGTTAACTGGTGTGGATACTTCGTCATGCTTCGCCGTTGTGGTTGGTGAAATCAACCGATACGAGAAGGGATTCCAGGAACGCTTTACGAGAGGTGAGCAGAATACGCTCAAATTTGCGTTAATGAATGTGCTGCAGGAGCTCTCACGCAATGCGGGCATGCAATGCTGGACGGAATGGGTCAGCTCGGATCAGATTGCAATCCTTTTCCTGTCCACAGACGGCAGCCCGGATATGACTGAGCAGATTCGCTTAGTTGCGGAGGAATGCCGATCCTGGGTTGAGCAGAATCTGCGTATATCATTGAGTTTCGGAATCGGACCGATTGCAGAGGGCATCAAGGCCATTCGTGAATCATACGCGGCGGCTGAGACTGTGATGCACCGCAGATTGCTGAGGGACGGTGATGTGGCTCTGGCCGGGTATGGAGATACCCAGCAGCAGCTGCTTGATACCTATACGTATTTGCAAATGATCGCTGATTTTGTTAAAAGGTTTCGGATGTCGAGCAGTCAATGGCGTGATCAGCTGGAGGAGATCTTCGCTGCTTTTGAACGCGATAAGCTGCCAGATGATGAGATTCACTCCTTGATTCAGGCGATGCTACAGATGCTCAGCCGGGAAGTAGCGGTCATGTCTGAACAGCTGCAAGAGAAATTATCGGAGGAAAACATAAACAAGTGGTTGATGCTGATGAAAGAAGCGGAGACACTTGAGGGTGTCAAAGACATTCTTTTTGATGACCTGACGGACCTGTTCAGAACTTATGTGTCGGTAACTGAAACCAAGAGCTACAAAGCGATGGTCAATGAAATGAAAAACTATATCGAAGAACAGTTTGCGAATCCTGATCTTTCACTGAAGCATCTGAGCGATCGATTCCAGATTACCGGCAAACATGCGAGTTATTTGTTCAAGACAGAGTTCAATATGAAGTTTGTAGACTTCCTTACCGAATTGCGGATGAAGGAAACGGAGCGTCTTCTGCGGAGTACGGATCTTTCCATACAGGACATTGCCTTGAAGGTGGGGTATGCCAATGGAATTACCTTGGGACGTGTATTCAAACGGGTTGAGGGTATTACACCAGGAGACTATCGCCGTATGAAACGTGAACATCACGATCCCGAGTCGTAAGCACAGACTTAATATGCGATTACAATATGGCAAGCAATGGGGTGGAATTCATACGGACTTCTCTTAGGAGAAGACGTGTAGAAGTCCACCTTTTTGCTGTGGGTATAACCTCTGATTCCGGCTGGAGGGCCTGTGCTTATGCAAGAACTCCCTGGTTTAGGCCCATTTTAGGCCCTTTTACGAATATAGGCAGTATATGAAAATGGTTTATTGTATCTGAGTACAGTTGAACCGGAGAGGGGAGCGCCTGAGTAACGACGACTGCAGGCACCGCGGGCATTAACAGAGTAGCGAAGAATATAGTCAGTCTGCGAAAATCGTCACAGGAGATAAACTATTATCCTTATGTAAGCGTTTACGAAATGAGTTTATTGCAAGGGTGCGCAAAGATGTGGAATACTCTGGGCAAGCTTTAAACATTCACGCATAGCCAAAGGGGATGACAAAATGACAAGAAAAGCAACCAAAGGGAGTCTCAAGAAATGGATGGGTCTGGCGCTTACGATGGTAATGGGCGTTTCCCTGCTTGCGGGGTGCTCGTCTGCATCAGATCAAGAATCAGCAGAAGGTGGCACATCAGGCAGCGGTGAGCGCGTTACCTTAAAGGTGGAGATTTTCGATCGTGGTAACAGCCCTTCGCCGTACACCATCACGAACAACTATCTATCTAAAATGATTCAGGAGAAGTTCGGCGACCCCAACAACATTGATGTGCAGTTTGTACCCGTTCAGCGTTCAGAGGAAGTCACCAAACTGAATGTCCTGATGGCGAGCAATACAGATGTCCCCGATATTGTCTTTGTCTATGACTCCAGCGTGTTTTACCGCTATGCCCAGCAGGGCGGACTGACGGATGTTGGTGAACTGATTGATCAGTATGGACCAAACCTGAAGAAGTTCCTGGGTGAAGATACATTGAAATTCGGGCAAGTGGAAGGGCAACAGTTCGCCGTACCGGGTAAACGTGCAATTACAGGTAGATATAGCTCTTATATTCGTCAGGATTGGCTTGATAAGCTGGGATTGCCGGTGCCAAAAACCACAGATGAACTTTATACCACTTTGAAAGCCTTTAAAGAGAAGGATCCTGGCGGACTTGGCAGCAAAAACATCCCAATGGGTATGGCACTTGCACCGGCTCAGTTCGAGACACTGATCTATTCGTTTATCAAGCCGGTAAGTGGAGATCTGACTTATGGTCAACGTTATGAATTGCCTTTGCATGAAGGATTCAAAGATTCGATGAAATTCCTGAACAAGCTCTACAATGAAGGACTGATCAGCAAAGACTTCAGTTTGGATGAAGATAAAACACAGTTAGGTAAGGACATACAGAATGGCAACGTAGGTTATTGGTCTGAAGATGTCGATGCCATGTTCTACGGAGACGGTACACTGGATAATTTGCGCAAAAATGTGGACGGCAGCGAAGTACTGCCGGTTGATGTATACACGAATCCGAATGCAGATAACAAACACATCAAGTCTCGCTACGGAACAAACGGCATGTATATTATGATTCCGAAGAGCAGCAAACGTTCTGTGGAAGCCATTAAATATTTGGACTGGATGGCCTCCGGCAACAACCTGATCGATATCTACAGCGGTGTGGAAGGGGAGAACTATGATCTGGTAGATGGCATTCCGGTTGTGAAGGAAGATGCATCCCAGGAAGCGAAGGATCGTTTGTTCAACGCAGGGGATACAGCGATTATCTCGAACGGTAAAAATATTGGCGATCAGGCAACGAATGAAAAAGCATGGATTCTGGGCTTTCCGCAAAACAACCAGGATTTGTTAAAACAATCGATTGATATCGCCAACACGGACACGGTAGGACCTATCATCTTTGACAAACCGATTGAGGCGGAGATGAAGTACAGTACAGCGCTCAAAGACAAGCTGAACGTCATCATTGTTAAAACCGCGATGGCGAAGCCTGAAGAATTCGACGCGGTATATGAACGGGAAATGAATGATTTTATGTCCCTGGGCGGCACAGAGCTGAAGAAAGAGCTTGAAGAAGCCTTAAAGTAACTCACTGCAAATTAAACCATCTTATTCTTTCATGATTTGAGACAGATAACCCATACGACTGCTTAACTTTGAAAGAAACCTGTGCCGCCGGCTTGGCGGCACTGCAGTTTCTTTGTTGATAGGAGGAAACCGACATGACCTTCACATACTTGAAAAGGTATTGGCAATTGTACGCACTGATTTCCTTGCCCCTCATTTACTTTTTGATTTTTCGTTATGGACCGATGTACGGTGTGCAGATCGCCTTTAAAGACTTCAACCTGTTTCAGGGTATCAGCGGCAGTGAGTGGATCGGTTTCGATGCGTTTCGTGAGGTATTTGGGATGCGAGACTTCTACACCACATTACGCAATACCTTTATGCTGAATTTTCTTGATCTGATCGTTTCGTTCCCTGCTCCAATCATACTCGCCATTATGCTCTATGAAGTTCGATTTAAGTGGTTCAAAAAAATATCGCAGACGATTCTGTACATTCCCCACTTTATCTCGTGGGTCATCATCGGGGGGATTGTATACCAATTGTTCGGCAATCAATCCGGTATGGTTAACGGAGTACTGGAGAGCATAGGCTTAAATCCGATCCCATTTTTGACAGAGAAAAATCCTTGGCTTGTTACGTATCTGTTCACAGGTGTCTGGCAAAGTGCAGGATGGGGAACCATTCTATATCTGGCGGCATTAACCGGCGTAAACCGGGAATTGTTTGAAGCGGCGGAGATTGATGGCGCAACGCGGCTGAAGAGAATCTGGCATATTACGCTGCCTAGTATCAAACCAACCATTGTCACCTTGCTTATTCTTAATCTTGGACATATGGTCAGCATCGGTTTTGATCGTCCTTATATTATCGGTAACACGGCCGTTCGTGAATATTCGGATGTACTTAGTACCTTTGTATACAGGGTCGGCCTTGAATCAGGACAGTACACGCTCGCAACCGTTGTTGGATTGTTCCAGGCCGTTGTGGGACTGATTTTCGTACTCGGCTCCAATTATATTTCGAAGAAGGCAACCGGTGAAGGTATTTTGTAGATGTTTAAAGAATGAAAGATACGCCAATCGGCTTATTTGTATAGACCATCAGTAAAGGAGTTGTGCGCAGATGAGTGAACGCACCTCGAACCGGATTTTTGATATCGTTAATATCTCCTTTATCACCCTGTTTGTTATATTCTGTCTGGCTCCATTTCTGCACACGATTGCGATATCGTTCAGCTCAAACCGGGCAATTACATCAGGTGAAGTGACCATATTCCCCAAAGAGTTCAATTGGGATGCGTATATTCAGGTGTTCTCTGATCAGTCGATGATCTATTCACTGGGTTATACAACTGTTCTTACGATCGCCACTACAGTATTGTGTATGCTATTCACGCTTGCTGCGGCTTATCCGTTGACCAAGAAAAAATTGAAAGGTCGCAAGCTCTTCATGTATGTGATCATCATTACGATGTTCTTCAGCGGCGGGATCATTCCCGAGTACTTGCTCATTCGTGACCTGCACTTGCTCAATTCGGTTTGGGCACTGATTCTGCCGGGTCTCGTGAGTCCGTTTAATCTGATTATCCTGATATCGTTCTTCAGGGGTATACCGGAAAGTCTGGAGGAATCGGCAGAGATTGATGGTAGCTCACATATTCATACGCTCTTTAAAATCATCTTGCCCTTATCTATGCCTGTGCTGGCTACTTTGGCTCTTTTCTATGCAGTTGGACGCTGGAATGGCTTTCAGGACTCCCTGATGTACATCAATGATCCGAAGCTGTACCCACTACAGCTGAAGCTCTTCCAAATGGTACAGAATAACATGGTTAGCGAGCTTACACAGATGGAGGGGGCGAACCGTACACCTTTAACTCCGGAAAGTCTCAAGGCTGCCACTGTTATCTTCGCAACCGTACCGATCCTGCTTGTCTACCCATGGCTGCAAAAATATTTTGTTAGTGGTGCCATGCTTGGGGCGGTCAAGGGTTGACGTAAGGGGCATAGGGCTTACGTGATTAGGGAGTCAACAGATCGAAAATTTTATGGCGACTATCTACGATAAGAAACCTGTATTTACTGTCGGCAAGATGAACTGCCATGTTAAAGGATCTGCTTGTATTCCGGCCGAATCAGGAAGGGAAACCGCAGATCGGTGGCACACGGCAAATGCATTCGTTTGGAGGGAATACACATGTACAGGCAACTGGTGGACAGCAATGACAAAGCGGTGCAAAGAGGTATATCCCGGCAGGTGCTTGACCCGGATAGCCGTTATTATGGAGGAACGATTGATCCCTCTACAGGTATTGCCTGGGTTAACCACACGACCGGAACACCTACGGATATGTGTTACTGGGGAGCGGCAATCGCAAATCCGGATTCGATCTTTTACCGGGATGAAGATCTGTTAAATCGTCTGCAGCTTGCCTCGGAGTACGTACTTCGTAATCAGCATGGAGACGGCTCCATCTCACCCGGCTGGACCAATTCTCATTCTCCGCCGGATACTGCATTTCTCGTCGTGGGATATGCCCAGTTATATCAGCTTCTTCAGCAGCAGGATTGGGAGCCACTGCAATCTGTGCTGAATAATATGCGCCTGTTTCTGGAACGAACTGTTCCGGTCTTGCTGACTGGAGGCTGTCATACGCCGAATCATCGCTGGGTGCTATGCGCGGCGCTCGGTTTCCTGCATCAATTGTTTGACCTGGAGGAAGCTGTGCAGCGTGCAGAGCAATGGCTGGCTGAAGGTATGGATATTACGCCTGATGGGGAGTGGACTGAACGAAGCAACGGAATCTACAGTGCGGTTAGCGACATCATGCTGATTCATGCGGCACGCCTGTTGAACCGTCCCGAATTGCTGGACCCGGTGAGACTCAATCTTCGTATGATGGTGTATCTTGTACATCCAACAGGGGAGGTGGTTACGGATTACTCAGGTCGCCAGGATCTGGGGAGCGTGCATGATTTATCACCGTATTACTTGCCGTATGCCATCTTGGCCCGGTTGGACGGTGATCCGATCTTTGCCGGCATGGCCGATTGGGCGGGAGAAATGTTAACAGATCCCGGCGTCTGCTCGGTCAATGCACTCGTCCGGCTACTGCTGGAGCCGGTGCTTCAGCAGGCACGTAAAGCACGCGATCAGCTGCCTGAGCGGTACGAGATCATACTGAATGAACGATTTGTGCGGGAGGACTATTTACAGCGAGTGGATTCGGCAGGTCATCATGGACACATCTCGCACAGCCGGTTGCATACGGACTTCGGCGCACCTGTAGCACGAATTCGTTCCGGTAATACAAGTGCGACTGTAATGACGGAGGTGCCTTCCTTCTTTGCCCTTCGTCATGGTGCCGTACGTCTGCTGGCCGTTCAGTTGGCCTCCTATTTTAATCCAGGATATGTGCCGATGCAGCACATGTCCCGATTGCCAGCAGGTTACTGTCTGACGGGCGAACAGAAGAAAGGCTATTACGGTCCGATCCCGGATAGCCAACTGCCTGAAACGGCGAGAACAGCCATCAGTCCGTGGTATTTATTGCCTCATCAGAGTCGATCGCTCACCCATGAGCAGACATTCCATGTACAGACGGAAGTACTACGAACGGAAAATGGCTGGACACTGAAACTGGCAGGAGAGCAGCCGGAACAGATTATGGTGCAGCTGTCTTTCGTGTTCGGAAGCGAGGGCGAGCTTTCCCATGGGGAAATGCTTGAGACGGATGAGGGCCATTATCTGTGGAAGAGCGGCACATTGCGTTATTCCTGTGGAGATGACTGGATTGAGCTGACTGGTGGAGAGGTAGGACATTTGGCGGCAACCGTACGTGAGGCGAGGTTGCCTGATAAGTGTAAGGTTGTGCTGGTTAACTTTATGACTCCTTTTCACAAGACGGTTAATATCTCTCTTTCGCCATCCATGGCCTTGAAGCTTTAATTCTGTGAATCTCTTTATAGGAAAGAGTACAAGAAGCAAAAGATGACATTTCATTCGAAAGGGATGAGGGGGTGTCATCTTTTTTGCGCATTTTTGGCATAAACGACATGAAACTACATATTGAGAAGTGGGCCTTAAGATGTGGTATACTGGAGAGTATGAATGAAAGCAAAGAGGAGGTGCCTTGGAAGATGAAGGGCAAGCTACTGCGGGCTGAGGGACACCTTGCCAATGTAATACCGATTCACTTGGATGCTTCTTTCTTTTTTGAGAGAGCTGTCCGCTCGCTGGACCGTAATCACGTCGACAAGGCATTAAAATATTTTCGTAAAGCTGTTGAATATGAACCGGAAAATCCGGTGAATCATTGTAATATGGCGGGTATATTATCAGAGAAGGGGGATTACGAGGCTTCCAATGCCGTTCTTGCACATGTGCTCGACGTGGTAGATCCGTCCATGACGGAATGTTATTTCTACATGGCGAACAATTATGCGAATATGGATCGGTTTGAAGAAGCTGAGCAAGCGCTTGTTACGTATTTGGAGGAGGATACCCAGGGGCAGTTTATGACGGAAGCCGAAGAGATGATGGAGCTTCTGTACTACGAGCTGGATCGACCAGCCAAACTGAACCGGATCAAATCACGTAAGGGTGTCGTTGAACACGATCAGGCGCGAGAATTGTTGGAACAAGGGAAGTTTGCACAGGCGGCTGAGCTGCTGGAAGGTATGTCACCTGATTATCCTGATTATTTGGCTGCTCGCAACAATTTGGCGCTTGCCTATTATTATATGGGGCTGTTTCCCAAAGCGAAAGAGACGATTGCCGAGGTACTGGAGCAGGAACCAGGTAATTTGCATGCACTGTGTAATCTGGCGATCTTTCACCAGAACGAGAATCGAGTCGACCAAGTGCTGCTTCTGATTAAAAAATTGCGTGTCATCGTGCCTTTCCAGCACGAACAAGTCTACAAACTGGCTACCACGATGGGTATCCTGGGACAACATGATACGGCTTATGTGCATTTCCGTCGCCTGATGAAGGATGAAGAAACCGCTGCAGATCCGGCTCTCGCACATTATGCCGCAGTCGCAGCTTATAATACCGAACGTTACGATTCCGCTGAACGTCTGTGGCGCCATGTGGGCAAGCTGGACCCGGGTTCGGAAGTATCCCGTTACTATCTGTCGGGTCTTGAGGCTGTGAGACAGGGAGAGAAAGATCCGGAGAAACTAAGCTATCACTATCATCTGCCATTTGACGAGCAATTCAGACAATGGGAGAACTATGGCAACGGCATACCTGAAGAGATGAAAAATGATCCCTTAATCCGTTCCTCTTTCTTCTGGGCGTTGCGACATGGGGATCGGGCAACCAAGCTCCAGGTCATTCATGCTCTTGGCATGATCGGTGATTATGAGGTGCAGCAGGCACTGCAATCCTTCATCCAGGAACCTGGTGAAGATCAGGATCTGGTGGAAGCCGCTCGTTCCGTATTAAACGGTCTGGATGCAGAAGGAGCTGAGCAGGATGAATCTTCTGTTCTGCGGCCGCTAACTGCATCGAGCAATCGCACCATTCCGAAGATGGAGTCGATGACGGAACAATCGGAAATGAAACCTTCGCCGCATTGGCAGGCGGTCGTGGACCGGGCGTTACAGATGTCTGAAGCCAAAGCCGAATTGCAGCAAGAAATGGAGCGGCTGTGGACCGACTATGTATCTCGCGTACACCCGGAGGTGCCTGGCGCGAAGCAAATTGAAGGCTTGGCTGCGGGACTGGAATATCTGGCTGCGAAAATTCACAGTCGTCCAGTGACCTACCAAAGCATAGCCGACCGGTATGGCATATCAGCTGCCACAGTCAGCAAATATGCACGACAAATCAATAAAGTGTGCAATTCCAACCCACCGGTCCAGTAAATGTTCCTTGAAATTTCTCGCTTGGGGATAGACTTCATTGCGTGAAGGATACATAGGCCTGGAAAACGGGTAAACTTAACGATAGGTCTCGACATGCCTGTAGGATATCATCATAGCAAGTTAATCGCCACTCAACACACTCTCAACCTTATTAAGGAGGCTGTATCTATATGTCTAAATACAGAACGATTGTGATCGGTACCGGACCTGCGGGTCTGACAGCAGCGATATATCTGGCTCGTGCTAATCTAAACCCACTGGTAATCGAAGGTCTTCAGCCGGGTGGTCAATTGACGACAACAACGGAAGTTGAGAATTTCCCTGGTTTTCCGCAAGGTATTATGGGTCCGGAACTGATGGACAATATGCGCAAGCAAGCGGAGCGTTTTGGAGCTGAGTTCAAAAATGGCTGGGTGGAAGAAGTGGATTTCAGCAAACCGCCCTTCAAGGTTAAAGTTGGAGGCATCGGTGAACTGGAAGCCGATTCGATCATTATCTCTACCGGTGCTTCGGCCCGTTATCTCGGCATTCCGGGAGAGCAGGAAAATGTGGGACGTGGAGTAAGTACATGTGCCACCTGTGACGGATTCTTTTTCCGTGGTAAAAAGATCGTCGTTGTTGGCGGTGGAGACTCCGCGATGGAGGAAGCCAGCTTCCTGACCCGTTTTGCAACAGACGTTACCTTGGTTCACCGCCGGGACGAATTACGTGCATCGAAAATTATGCAGGATCGGGCTCGCAGCAACGAGAAGGTGAAATGGGCCTTGAACCGTACACCGCTCGAAGTTGTGCCTGAGGCTCTTGGCGTCAAAGGACTTAAGGTCCGCAATAACGAGACCGGACAGGAAGAGTTGCTTCAGGCGGATGGGGTATTCATTGCCATTGGACACACACCGAATACGGGGTTCCTGGGCAACCAGATTACTTTGGATGAGCACGGTTATGTTGTCGTTAGACCGGGTACAACCGAGACCAACATTCCAGGTGTATTCGCCTGTGGTGACGTTCAGGATACGAAGTATCGTCAAGCCATTACAGCAGCAGGTTCAGGATGTATGGCCGCAATGGACTGCGAGAAATTCCTTGAAGGCAGTATTGTGCATGACTGGAGCGAAACACTGGATAAGTAAGCATGAAAAGGGTATGTTTTGGCATAAATTAAGTATAAGAGACAACGGGAAGTCTCATGATGTGAGAAGCCGGAAGGCTTCTCTTTTTTTGAAACCAAAGTGGGCATGAGATCGTATACATAATGGGCATATTAGCTGTGAGGTGAAGACTTTGGGGGAAATGATAAAAGATTGGTTACAGAATGCAACAGTGCGGCGATTTTTGATCCTGCTGTTGTTTTGTTTGGTGCTTTTCAGCATGGGGAGTATGCTGCACATGATTTTGCTGTTATTCCTGGTGACGTATGTCATGAACAGGCTGCAGCATTTTATCACAGAGAAGTTGAATCGTTTATTTCCGATTAACTATAAAGTTGTAGTCATTCTGCTCTACCTTATCGTTATTGCAGCCATAGTACTGGGCATCTCCAGGTATTCACCACGAATTGTGGATCAGGTTGTTCAGTTAACGAATGAGATCATGAAATTTCTTGATACTGCTGACGGGGATAATTTTGCTTCCAAAATTGCAGGTTATCTTCAATCGTTCGATATCAAAAACTATACCAACGATGCATTGAAGTATATTTTTGCGTTAAGTAAATGGTTGGAGTTCATTCTACTGGTCATCATCCTGAGCCTTTTCTTCTTGTTGCAGAAGCGGGAGATTTCCAAGTTTACCTCCAAGTTCAAAACAAGCAAGATCGGCTGGTTCTATAATGAAGTGGCGTACCTTGGAGATAAATTTGTATCTTCCTTTGGTAAAGTAATCGAGGCACAGTTGTTGATTGCGGTGTTCAATACAGCTTTGACGATTTTGGGATTATGGATACTCGGCTTCCCGTACTTGTTCGCCTTGACCATTCTGGTATTCATGCTGAGTCTGGTACCCGTTGCGGGGGTTATCATCTCACTGATTCCGCTGTGTCTAATCGGCTATCAACTGGGTGGGTTGCAGCTCAGCGTGATCGTGGTCATTATGATCATCATTATTCATGCGTTGGAGACGTACTTCCTGAATCCGAAGCTGATGGCG
This sequence comes from Paenibacillus sp. E222, assembly GCF_013401555.1. Classification (NCBI taxonomy): domain Bacteria; kingdom Bacillati; phylum Bacillota; class Bacilli; order Caryophanales; family Paenibacillaceae; genus Paenibacillus; species Paenibacillus sp. E222. The sequence continues at coordinate 1,017,335 of NZ_CP058552.1, read as the reverse complement.
CACAAAACCAAATTGCCGATGTTCTACACGTTTATCGTACTGATTCTGTCTCAACATTTCCTGGGGATCTGGGGGCTTATCATCGGTATTCCGATCTTTGTCTTCCTGCTCGATATTCTGGACGTCAACAAGATGGAAAAAACGGAAGAGCCTGTACGTGTGGAAACGAAACTGTGACCAGTTGCTGAATAACTGCTGAAGGCTAGGTTAGGTAATGTTCATAAAATTAGAGAAACGCCTCCTGTTATGGGAAGGCGTTTTTTTGCGTCGTTAGGGCTAAGGGTTGCAACAACTGTACTACGGGTGAGCTCATCTTGAATCACGTCCTTGTTCTGTTCTATAAGATATTTCCATCTTACCGAACTGCCCTAGACGTGATTAGTAAGGATTGTCATGAAATTCAGATGACAATTGTCATCTTTTACGCATGGAACGAGTGGATATGCAATATCATGAGTTGAGGCTTCCTCCTCTATGGAGGAAGGAAAGAAGCTTGCGTTTTTGATAGAGACAAATGAGGTTGTATACGTATTCAAAAATAGCCTGTGATGTTGTTCACAATAGCGGGGAAGCTAATACCAGCAAAGGTCTTATCGTCTTGACCCAGGCGTATCCTTCAATTATAGTTGGTACGTAGGATTAAACTATTATAGATAGATAAAGGTGGCTTGTAGCATGTCTGAGAAAATCTACGTTGGGGTCGATCTCGGCGGAACAGCAATCAAGGTCGGTATATGTGATGAACACGGTCAGCTTATGCATACGTATGAAGGACCGACTGAAGTGGATAAGGGCGTTGACACGGTCATTGCCAACATCGAAAAGTATGTCCGTCATATCGTTGCCGAATCGCCTTACAGCTGGGAACAGCTTGAAGGTGTGGGAGCAGGAGTGGCTGGGTTCACCAATGTACGCGAGGGAATTATCGTTCTTGCCCCTAACATTGGATTTCGGAATGTAGCCATTCGTTCGATTTTGGAAGAACGTCTGGGCAAGCCAGTCAAAATAGATAACGATGCAAACGTGGCTGCACTGGGTGAAGCCTGGGCAGGTGCCGGCAAGGGAGTGGACAACTGTGTATGCTATACGCTTGGTACAGGCGTTGGTGGCGGACTGATCTTGAACGGCAAGATCTATCAAGGTTTCTCCGGTATGGCTGGTGAGCTTGGTCATGTCAGTGTTGTTCCTGATCTGGAAGCGATTCAGTGCGGATGTGGCAAAATGGGATGCGTGGAAACTGTATCTTCAGCAACCGGAATTATTCGTATGGCCAAAGACGCTGTAGAGCGTGGAGACCATACATCACTGGCACTCGTGGACAAGATTGCAGCCAAGGAAGTATTTGATGCAGCCAAGGCGGGCGATGAAGTTGCGCTTCGTATCGTCAATCGTGCAGCGTTCTATCTGGGTAAATCGATGGCGGCTGTAGCGGCTGTGATTAACCCTGAGATGTTCATTATCGGTGGCGGTGTATCCAAAGCGGGTAATATTTTGTTTGATGAAGTACGCACTGTATTTGCGAAACTGACACCTGAACCGCTGCAAGAAGGGGTTAAAATCCTTGAAGCAACGCTTGGCAACAATGCAGGTATTGTTGGCGCGGCTGGTCTTCTCTTGCGTTCCTAGTAACCTCGTAACAGTATAATCCGACAGCAATATGATAAGGAGGGGACATTTATGCTTGAAGGTGAAGTTTCACCGGGCACAGGCGCCACGCTCATTATCATTACGGGCATGTCCGGAGCAGGCAAGACGATTGCAGTACAAAGCCTGGAGGATCTTGGTTTCTTCTGTGTGGATAATCTTCCACCGGTATTGATTCCGAAATTCGCGGAGTTGATTGAGCAATCGAACGGCAAAATTGGCAAGGTCGCACTGGTTATTGACCTTCGCGGTCGTGAGTTCTTTACGGCTTTGTCCGAGTCACTGAACTATATTAAAGATCATTTTACCATTCATTGTGAAATATTATTCCTGGACGCGACAGACTCTGTATTAGTCCAGCGCTATAAGGAGAGCAGGCGCAGACATCCGCTGGCTCCTGAGGGTATGCCGCTTGATGGCATCCGGCTGGAACGTAAGATGCTGGAGGAGCTCAAAAACTCCGCCACTCAGGTACTGAATACCAGTACGATGAAGCCTGCTCAATTGAAAGAGCGTATCATATCCCGCTTTTCTCATCTGGAAAGCCATATGCTGTCGGTAAATATTACGTCGTTTGGGTTCAAATACGGTATTCCAATCGATGCGGATCTGGTGTTTGACGTTCGTTTCTTGCCAAATCCGCATTATATTGAGCATTTACGTCCGAATACGGGACAGAATAGTGATGTATACGAATATGTTATGAAATGGCCGGAGACGCAAGCGTTTCTGACCAAGCTGCTGGATATGCTGCATTTTCTGATTCCGCAATACCGGAAGGAAGGCAAAAGCCAGGTTATTATTGGAATCGGCTGTACCGGAGGCAAGCATCGTTCGGTAGCAATATCGGAATATTTGGGCAAAATGTTGGGAAGCAGCGAAACTGAGGCTGTCACCGTGAGCCATCGCGACGCCGACCGGGACCGTCATTGAAGAGGGTGAAGGGATGAAAGAAGCCGGACCACGAAGAGAACGTCCGAGAATTGTAGTCATGGGCGGCGGAACCGGATTATCCGTGATGCTGCGCGGTTTGAAGGAAAAGCCGCTGGACATCACGGCCATCGTGACGGTGGCGGATGACGGAGGAAGTTCGGGCATCCTGCGTAATGAGCTGCAAATGCCGCCTCCGGGCGACATTCGTAACGTACTCACGGCGCTAGCAGATGTAGAACCGTTGTTGTCGGATATGCTGAATTATCGCTTCAATACAGGCGCGGGGCTTGCAGGCCACAGCCTGGGTAACTTAATTTTGGCTGCAATGACGGATATATCGGGCGACTTTGTGACCGCTGTGCGGGAACTTAGCCGCGTGTTTGCCGTTCGGGGTGAGGTATTGCCCGCAGCCGGGCAGGCCGTTATACTGCATGCAGAGATGGAGGATGGCTCGATTGTTACGGGCGAGTCCAAGATCCCTGAAGCTGGCTTACGGATCAAACGTGTTTTCCTTGAACCGGATCACGTGGAGCCGTTGCCAGAGGCTGTTGAGGCTATTCGTCAGGCAGACGCCATCCTGATTGGGCCTGGTAGTCTCTACACGAGTATTTTGCCCAATCTGCTTGTACCTAAGCTGGCTGAAGCTGTCGTTGAGGCGGACGCAGTGAAAATGTTTATTTGTAATGTGATGACACAGCCAGGAGAGACGGATAATTACACGGTGAGTGACCACCTCAAGGCGGTACATGAACATGTAGGACATCAAATTTTCGACTATGTTATTGTAAATAATGGTGATATTCCGCTGCAGGTGCAGAATAAGTATGCGGAAAAAGGAGCTAAACCGGTTGTACTGGATATGAATGTGCTGAAGAGTGCCGGCTATCAAGTCGTTGCGGATACATTGGTCCTATTCCGAACCTATCTGCGTCATGATGCCGACAAACTGAGCCATCACATCTACCAACTTGTACAAAATTGGATGTTACGGAAGAGGTGAAGTCCCATGTCGTTTGCAGCACAGACCAAAAAAGAACTAACGATGATTGAAAGCGAACCGTGCTGCGAAAAGGCGGAACTTTCAGCCCTCATCCGTATGCTTGGTGCGGTGCAGTTATCGAATAAAAAAGTCATCTTGGATATTTCGACGGAGAATGCCGCCATTGCAAGACGGGCATACTCTCTGCTTAAAAAGCATTTTCAAGTGCATACGGAATTGCTTGTCCGCAAAAAAATGCGGCTGAAAAAGAACAATGTATATATTGTTCGGATTCCAACTATGGTACAAGAGATTTTAAAAGATCTGTACATTGTATCCGAAGGATTTCTGTTTACTCCCGGGATTAGTGGAGAGCTGTTCAATAATAACTGCTGTAAACGTGCTTATCTTCGAGGCGCATTTATGGCAGGTGGCTCAGTCAACAATCCCGAAGGTTCATCCTACCACCTGGAGATTGCGTCCATGTATGAGGAGCACTGTCAGGCCCTGGTGGACCTGGCGAATGAATTTCATCTCAATGCCCGTTGTATAGAACGCAAAAAAGGATTCATCCTATACATTAAGGAAGGCGAGAAAATCATTGAGCTGCTCAGTATCATTGGTGCACATCAGGCCCTTTTCAAGTTCGAGGATGTGCGTATCATGCGAGATATGCGTAATTCCGTCAACCGAATCGTCAATTGTGAGACGGCGAATCTGAACAAAACGATTGGAGCGGCCGTCAGACAGATCGATAACATCAGACTGTTGCAAAAGGAAGTTGGTCTGGAGTCGTTGCCCGAAAAGCTTCGTGAAGTGGCTGAAGTGAGGCTCGCCCATCCGGATATCAACTTGAAGGAAGTAGGCGAACTGCTTAAGGGTACAGTAAGCAAGTCCGGGGTGAATCACCGGCTTCGCAAGATTGATGAGCTGGCAGAGAAGGTTCGTACCGAGCGTTACGGTTAAAATAAGGGTAGGGCAGCCTGGCAAAGCTGATTGCTTTCGTTTTCGCCAGAAGGTCAGCTTGAAGTCAGCCTTAAGGATCTTGGAGAGCTGCTCAGGTGAAATGAAGCGATGTAAAAAGGCTAAAATGGGTCATAATAATGACATCCAATCACCCTGAGTTTTTTCTTCTAGTGTCCTGCTCTGGTTATATGGTATAATGTTATAAATATAATTGTGTATTTAATGTCTAGATTTCATAATAGGGGGTAAGTTTCCATGACAAAGCACCCGGTAGTTGTCCGTTTGAAAACGGGTCTCCATGCCAGACCTGCGGCACTGTTCGTTCAAGAAGCGAATAAGTACTCATCTGAAGTGTTCGTCGAGAAGGACGACAAAAAAGTAAATGCAAAAAGTATCATGGGGATCATGAGCCTTGCAATCAGTACTGGTACGGAAATCCAGATTAGTGCAGAGGGCGCGGACGCCGAACAGGCTGTAAACGCTTTAGTTAGTCTGGTAAGCAAGGAAGAGCTTGAGAACCAATAAGATATGATTTGAATCCAATGAAGAAGTCCCGAAAGGGGCTTTTTTGCGTTTTAGGACTGTCAAGTGCAACATTATGGAATTAAGCCCGTCTGTTAGGTATCAAATCGATTTGAGTATGAGATGTTAAAACTTAAGGAGGCTAACATGATGGGTAAATTATGGATGAAACCGCTGGGCGCGGTGATGGTTGCTGGTACATTGCTTGTTGGAGGTACTGCGTGGGTGGCACCTAGTAACTATGCCTATGCTGCTGAGGTACAGGGGGTACAGCAAAACGTGATTAATGTTGTGGGTACAGGTGAGATTCAGGTGAAGCCTGACATCGCTTATCTTTCCATCGGAGTGAACAGTACGGCAGACACAGCAGCCTCTGCTCAAAAAGCGAATGCAGCGAAAATTCAAAAAGTTAGCAATCTGCTGAAAAGTACGTGGAAAATCAGTGCGGATGATATTCAAACCAGCCAGTTCTACGTACAGCCTAACTATACGTATAGTGAAAAAGACGGACAGAAGATCAAAGGGTACACAGCTCATCACACACTGACTGTAACTTACCGGGAGATGGACAAGATTGGTGAACTCCTGGATGCAGCATCCCAGGCTGGTGCCAACAACATTGAAAATGTTCGTTTTACGGTAGAAAAACCGGAGAGCTTTGAAGCTCAAGTGATTGAAAAAGCTGTTGCCAATGCTGATGTGAAAGCTGGAGCTATTGCCAAAGCGGTTAAACGTCAACTGGGTGCTGTTCTGTCCGTGAGCCAAGGTGATGCCAATGTACCTGTGTTCTATGCAAATGAGGCTCTGATGTCCCAAGCGAAGTCAGAGGCAGATGGCGGTACAGCCATTGAAACAGGTCAGGTTAAAGTAAGCACAACGCTGAATATTACTTATGAAATGAAATAGGTGAAATAAATAAAGGCTGAATGTCCGTTAAAGATATGCTTGAGCAGGCGAAAGGCAATAATGACAAAGACGTTGTCCGATGGACAGCGTCTTTTTTGTTATAAAGGCGGACTTAATGAAGTTTGAAAAGAAGAGATGAAATATGACGAAATAAATTGCTGGTTATTGGTATCTTTTTTGTCTATTTGTTCGTAACAAAACATTCATTATAGGCATCTGGATCAAACAACATTGTAACTGGAGCTGTAAACCTTTCCGGAATCGGGTTAATTATAATAAAGAGGTGAGCGTATGAGGCATACGATCAAATCAGGATACATACGCAATGACACTCAAAATTTGAATTCGAGAGAGGAGTTTTATATATGACATCATGGAAAAAATGGACAAGTGCACTATTGGCGGCAGGAATTATTGTGGGGAGCGGGGCTGTATGGCAGGATAGTTCTGTACAGGCAGCTTCAGTATCCACGAAAGTGACAACACCTACTGAGGTAACTCTGAAATCGGGAGGCAAAACGCTTACTCAAAAAGGACTCCTTCAAGGCGGCTCCACTTGGGTATCGCTTACGGCTGTCAAAGATGTAGCGGGTGGAAGCTTGAAATATGATGCGAAAACCAAAGAGTATGCCCTGACAGCAGCCAATAACAAAATGACGATCAGTCTGTTGGATGGTGATCCAATGCTGAGAATAAATGGGTATTACCCAGGGGTAGAAGCGAAGCTGATTAATGGCCGATTGTACATTCCGTTCTCTGCAATGAGAGATTATTTGGGTGTACAGGGCAACTGGGATGGTAAAGCCAAGACACTGTCGCTGAGCAAAGTGAAGCAAAATAACGTGGCAGTCAAAGCGGCAACAGTGAAAGTCAGCATCAAGAATGCTGAAGTCGATATTCAATATCCTCAGGTGAGCGGACTGGCGAACGATAAAGCGGAAGCGGCTATCAACAAGGTGTTGAAAGATGAAGTCGATGCTTTTGTAGCAGATTTCAAAAAACAAACCAAGGAATTTGGTGATGCAGCAGCGAACCGTCCATATGCATTTGAGAGTTCTTATGTCGTGACATACAACGAAAATGGTGTACTTGGGCTCATTACGCAAAGTTATCAGGACTATGCAGGCGCACATGGCATGACGTTCCGTACAGGTCACACCTTTGCTCTGGATTCCGGTAAGGAATTGAGTCTGGATGATGTGATCCAAAATAACAAAACCGTACGTGAGACAGTAAGCAAAAAAGTGGGAGATCAGCTTAAAGCCCGTGGTGGTTACCTTGAAGGCTATAAAGGTCTAAATAAAGATCAGGATTTCTATGTAACCCCAACTGGTGTAGTTGTATTCTTCCAGTTGTATGAGTACACAGCTTATGCGGAGGGTTTCCCAGAATTCCCGTTCACATACAAAGAGTTGCTTCCTAAAGGCACAGAGCCGTTCAGTGGCTTAACGGCCAACAAGTAAGAGTATCGGAAGTATTAGTCATTCCTTAAGTAATTCATTGGATATCTGGAACTCTAACGAACCTGTTGCATCTTATAAGGCTAGATATATGAGGCTTGGGATATTGTAACGAATCGTAGAGAGGCTATGGAGTGAAGAAACGGGGAAATCGAAAGAAAACGGGAACATATAGCAACGATAACATTCCTGTGATTCGTTAGAATTCCATTTCGTTGAAATGGTGGTCAATAGCGTGTGCTCAGTTCGTTAGATGTGATGTACGTTAATATTAGCTGTGTTCGTGTTGTTGTAGTGTCCGTCTTCACATAGGTTCTAGGGCCATTGTAATGCTATTAGATTTAAACGAATTATGCACTCTTAAATTATCTTCAAAAAAAAGGACGCCCTCGTCATATTGACGAGAGCGCCCTTTTTTCATATAGGCAACTCAACTGGGCGTTACCCTTTGAGTTGCCTATATGGTATATCCGTTTAATTGGCGATTCGCCTCGGCTTAGATGCCTTGGGAACCTACGTTTTCGATAACTTTATCGATGATACCGTAATCAGCAGCTTCAGCAGCGCTCATAAAGTAGTCACGATCTGTATCTTTCTCGATACGCTCCAGCGGTTGGCCTGAGCGCTCAGCGATGATGCGGTTCAAGGTATCACGCATTTTCAGGATGCGGCGGGCACGAATTTCGATGTCCGAAGCTTGACCTTGCGCACCACCAAGCGGTTGGTGAATCATGATTTCGCTGTTAGGCAATGCAAAACGTTTACCTTTGGCACCTGCGTTCAACAGGAATGCACCCATCGAAGCCGCCATACCTACACAGATGGTAGATACATCCGGTTTGATGAATTGCATAGTATCGTAAATCGCCATACCGGCTGTAATGGATCCGCCTGGGCTATTGATGTATAAGTGAATGTCTTTCTCCGGATCTTCCGCAGTAAGGAACAACATCTGTGCCATGATGGAATTCGCTACAACGTCATTTACATCACTGCCAAGGAAGATGATACGATCCTTCAGCAATCTGGAATAGATGTCATAGGCGCGCTCACCGCGGTTGCTCTGTTCAACGACCATTGGAATATAACTCACGTGAAAAACCTCCTCGGAAATGTAAATGTTAAATTGGTGTTTATATATAAACTGTTACCGTATTACCCACATCATAAACAATTTCAAACAAAAAGTCAAAGAAAGTCAAACTAAGTTTGAAAAAAAAGAAACCTATTCGGTTTCATTGGTTAAAAGGGTTATGAGCTACTAATTAAGAGTGGCGCGCCCGCCAAGAATCGAACTTGGATCTCAGGCTTCGGAGGCCTACGTCATATCCATTGGACCACGGGCGCACATTGATTATTGCTGCAAGCATAGCTGCATAAAGCTGTTTTGAAATAGAAGTTTCAAAGATGTGACAGCAATAATGATTATAGCTCATGAATAATTGAATTGCAAGCAGATGTTCACTGTTGTGGTTTGGATAAGCTTGAAAATGATCATGATGAAGATAAGTGGATAAAGAGCGCAAATAGGTAAATGCTAAAAGAGGTTTTGGATATGCCATATGAAAAACAACAGCAAGCAATATGTAGATGGAAAATTTACTTTGCTTCTATATATGGTATCGAACAGGTTGTTCTCGATCAGAGTAGGGTGACATTGTGAAAATAGGCGCGTACAAACGCCTGAAACGTGTCGAAATAAGGCTTTGAAACACTTGCATGTCGCGTCAGTTTTAGGTAGAATAGACGTGGGACTTAAAAAGTTAACCCGGGACGTTTTAGGGCCATGAAAGAAAGCTTGGAACGAGAAGCTTGCGGGAGTGGAAAGCATGCGAACGATTTTAGAAGTACAAAAGCAGCTTCTGCCTGATCTCATGGATGTCTTGAAGAAGAGATACACGATTCTGCGCCAGATCATGTTATCGGATGTGATCGGACGAAGAACGTTAGCTAATTCCATGCAGATGACCGAGCGGGTTCTGAGGGCTGAGACCGATTTGTTAAAGGCTCAGGGACTTATTGAAATTGACAGTGCAGGGATGAAGATCAGTGAGGCAGGGCATGAATTGCTGCAGCAGTTGGAACCCGTCGCCAAAGAACTGTTTGGATTATCCGAACTGGAAGAACGCATCAAGCAAGCCTACGGTCTGCAAAAGGTAGTTGTGGTTCCCGGCGATTCGGACATTTCTCCATTTGCCAAACGGGAGCTGGGCAGAGCCGGAGCGAAGGCTCTGGGTAATATCATGAGTGATAACGATGTTGTCGCCGTAACTGGCGGTTCAACAACGGCTGAAGTCGCAGAGCAACTGACTCCGCCAACATCGCTGAAAGGTGTCTGGTTCGTACCGGCACGCGGTGGGCTGGGAGAAAGCCTCGAAATTCAGGCCAATACGATAGCATCCACGATGGCAAAACGGGTAGGAGCCCAATACAAACTCCTGCATGTACCGGATTTGCTGAGTGATCATGCCTATGAATCACTAATCCAGGACCCGAGTGTTCAGGAGATTCTGCAGCTGATCCGAAAATCGCGGATCGTCATTCATGGAATTGGTGATGCCGTAGAGATGGCACGGCGCCGCAAACTTGCGACAGAGATCATAGATGAACTCCAGGAGCAAGGGGCCGTATCTGAATCATTCGGTTATTACTTTAATGATCAGGGTGAGGTGGTACATACCATGCTTACGCTGGGCATGCGACTCCAGGATATAGAACGAACCGATGTCGTAATTGGCATTGCAGGTGGCAAGAGCAAGGCTGCTGCCATACATTCTGTCCTGCGATTTGGTCAGGAAGATATTCTGATTATTGATGAGGCTGCTGCTGAAGTCATCGTCGCCGAAATGGAATAAGGTTTTATTTTGCACCACAACTATTGTTGTCTTGACGGACTTCACCGTCTGTCTTGAATATATAAGCTTCATAAAAAAATCAATCAAAACTTGGGAGGAACTTACTCATGATTAAAGTAGGTATTAACGGTTTTGGACGTATTGGTCGTTTGGCATTCCGCCGTATTCAAAATGTAGAGGGCATTGAAGTTGTAGCAATCAACGACTTGACTGATGCTAAAATGCTGGCTCATTTGCTTAAATATGATACAACTCAAGGTCGCTTCGATGGCGATGTTGAAGTACACGATGGCTTCTTCAAAGTGAACGGCAAAGAAGTTAAAGTATTGGCTAACCGTAACCCAGAAGAACTGCCATGGGGCGACCTCGGCGTAGATATCGTTCTGGAATGTACTGGTTTCTTCACAACTAAAGAAGCAGCTGAGAAACACTTGAAAGGTGGAGCTAAGAAAGTTGTTATCTCCGCACCAGCTACTGGCGACATGAAAACCATCGTTTACAACGTAAACCATGAAATCCTCGACGGTACTGAAACTGTAATCTCCGGCGCATCTTGCACAACAAACTGCCTGGCACCTATGGCAAAAACGCTGCAAGACAAATTCGGAATCGTTCAAGGTTTGATGACTACAATTCACGCTTACACTGGCGACCAAAACACATTGGATGCTCCACACCCTAAAGGTGACTTCCGTCGTGCTCGCGCAGCAGCTGAAAACATCATCCCTAACACAACTGGTGCTGCTAAAGCAATCGGTTTGGTTATTCCAGAACTGCAAGGCAAACTCGACGGTGCAGCTCAACGTGTACCAGTAGCTACTGGTTCCCTGACTGAGCTCGTAACTGTATTGGGCAAAAAAGTTACTGCTGAAGAAGTTAACGCAGTAATGAAAGAAGCTTCCGATCCACAAACTTTCGGATACACAGAAGATGAAATCGTATCTTCCGATATCCAAGGTATCACTTTCGGTTCCCTGTTTGATGCAACTCAAACTAAAGTTCTGACTGTTGGCGACCAACAATTGGTTAAAACTGTAGCTTGGTATGACAATGAAATGTCCTACACTGCTCAACTGGTTCGCACTTTGGAGCACTTTGCAAAAATGATCAAGTAATATCTGCAATAACATAGAGCGGAAACAGATGCTATTGTTTCCGCTCTTTATATATCAATATTTTGCAAATTTCTCAAAAACACCAGGATTGACAAGGGATTTGGGCCCTTGATTGGTCCACCAAATACATGGGTGCGGAGGAAATACAGATGAACAAAAAAAGTGTACGTGATATCGAATTGACAGGAAAACGGGCTTTTGTCCGTGTAGATTTTAATGTGCCGCTCGAAGATGGTAAAATTACAGATGACAAACGTATTCGTGCCACGCTTCCTACGATCAACTATTTGATCGAAAAAGGCGCTAAAGTTATTTTGGCAAGCCACATGGGTCGTCCAAATGGCGAAGTGGTTGAATCCTTGCGTTTGACTCCAGCGGCTGAGCGTTTGTCCGAGTTGCTTGGTAAAAAAGTGGTTAAAGCTGACGATTCCGTTGGCGAAACCGTAAAAGCTCAAGTCGCTGAACTGAACAACGGCGACGTATTGTTGCTTGAGAACGTTCGTTTCCACGCAGGCGAAGAGAAAAACGATCCGGAACTCGCAAAACAATTTGCTGAACTGGCTGACGTATTCGTTAACGATGCATTCGGCGCAGCTCACAGAGCACACGCTTCGACAGAAGGTATCGCTCACTTGTTGCCAGCAGTATCCGGCCTGTTGATGGAGAAAGAACTGGAAGTGTTGGGTAAAGCCATCTCCAACCCTGAGCGTCCTTTCACAGCCATCATCGGTGGTTCCAAAGTTAAAGACAAAATCGATGTGATCGACAACCTGTTGAACATTGCAGACAACGTAATCATCGGTGGCGGTCTTTCCTACACATTCATGAAGGCTCAAGGTCATGAAGTAGGTCAATCCCTGCTGGATGAGTCCAAACTGGATGTTGCTCTGGGCTTTATCGAAAAAGCAAAGAAACTGGGTAAAAACTTCTATCTGCCAGTTGATATCGTTATCTCCGATGACTTCAGCGCTAACGCAAATACGAAGATTGTTGAAGTTGGCGACATTCCTGCAGATTGGGAAGGTATCGACATCGGTCCTAAAACACGTGAGATCTATGCTGACGTTGTTAAAAACTCCAAACTTGTTGTATGGAACGGACCAATGGGCGTATTCGAAATCGAGCCTTTCTCCCACGGTACTCGTGCAGTAGCAGAAGCTTGCGCTGAGACATCGGCATACACCATCATTGGTGGCGGTGACTCCGCAGCAGCAGCTGAGAAGTTCAAACTGGCTGACAAAATGGACCACATCTCTACAGGTGGCGGTGCATCGCTCGAGTTCATGGAAGGCAAAGTGCTTCCTGGCGTAGTTGCATTGAACGACAAGTAAGCTTTAAGCTATAGCATGAAGGAGTTGAAAACCATGAGAACACCGATTATCGCAGGTAACTGGAAAATGTTCAAAACGGTTTCCGAATCCAATGACTTCATTCAGGAAGTCAAAGGAAAAGCGGAAGTTGAAGGCGTAGAGACTGTTATTTGCGCACCGTTTACGAATCTGCCATCCCTGGTAGAAGCTGTTAAAGGCACAAACATCAAAATTGGTGCACAAAATCTTCATTTTGAAGACAACGGTGCATTCACAGGTGAAATCAGCGGCGTTATGCTGAAAGAACTGGGTGTGGATTATGTCATTATTGGTCACTCGGAGCGCCGTCAATATTTTGCGGAAACCGATGAGACTGTCAATAAAAAGTTGCATGCAGCATTCCGTCACGGATTGACTCCAATCTTTTGCCTTGGTGAAACGCTAGAAGAGCGCGAAGCGAACCAAACGAAAGACGTATGCAAAGTGCAAACAGAAGCTGCTTTGGCAGGTCTGTCTGCAGAGCAAGCGGCACAAGTCGTTATCGCTTATGAGCCAATCTGGGCGATTGGTACAGGCAAATCCTCCACTTCCCAAGATGCGAATGAAGTTATTGCTTACATCCGTACGCTGGTGAAGGATCTGTACGACCAAAAGGTAGCAGATGCAGTTCGTATTCAATACGGCGGCAGTGTTAAACCTGAGAACGTAACAGAATACCTCGGACAAAGCGACATCGACGGCGCACTTGTTGGCGGTGCCAGCTTGCAGCCGGCTTCGTTCATCGCGCTTGTTGAGGGGGCGAAGTAATGACAGCTCCAAAACCTGTAGCGCTGATCATTATGGACGGCTTTGGTCTTCGTAACACGGAGGAAGGCAACGCGGTAGCGCAAGCCAAGAAACCGAACTATGACCGTTTTATGAGCCAATTCCCACACACAACGCTCACTGCTTGCGGTGAAGCTGTAGGTTTGCCGGAAGGGCAAATGGGGAACTCCGAGGTAGGTCACCTGAACATTGGTGCCGGCCGGATCGTATACCAGGATTTGACTCGTATCTCTAAATCGATTCGTGACGGTGAGTTCTACGACAATGAAACACTTGTCAAAGCTGTTCGCGAAGCGAAACAAAACGGTAAAAAGCTTCACTTGTATGGTTTGTTGTCCGATGGCGGCGTACATAGTCACATCGACCACTTGTTCGCTATGCTGGATCTCGCCAAAAAAGAAGAAATGAATGACGTATACATTCATGCCTTCATGGATGGCCGTGATGTTATGCCAGATAGCGGTAAAGAGTTCATGCAGAAGCTGATCGCCAAAATTGAAGAAGTTGGTGTAGGGCAAATCGCAACGGTTCAAGGTCGCTACTATGCGATGGACCGTGACAAACGTTGGGAACGTGTTGAGAAATCATATCGTGCCATCGTTTATGGTGATGGACCAAAATACACTGATCCACTCAAAGCGGTTGAAGAATCGTATGAAAAATCCGTATTTGACGAATTCGTTGAACCAACGGTTATCGTTAAAGCAGATGGCCAGCCGGTAGGTTTGGTGGAGAGCGGCGATTCCGTCATTTTCCTCAACTTCCGTCCTGACCGTGCGATCCAACTGTCGCAAGTATTCACGAACCAGGATTTCCGTGGTTTCGACCGTGGTCCGAAGTTCCCTGTGGGCTTGCACTTCGTGTGCCTGACCTTGTTCAGCGAGACCGTTGAAGGTTATGTGGCTTACTCGCCTAAAAACCTCGACAACACGCTGGGTGAAGTTCTGGTACAGAATAACAAGAAACAATTGCGTATTGCAGAAACCGAGAAATACCCGCACGTAACCTTCTTCTTCAGCGGCGGCCGTGATGTTGAGCTTCCGGGCGAAACACGCGTGCTGATCAACTCACCAAAAGTTGCAACGTACGACTTGCAGCCGGAGATGAGCGCGTATGAAGTAGCTGACGCATGTGTTCGCGAGATTGAAGCAGACAAACATGACGCCATCATTCTGAACTTCGCTAACCCTGATATGGTTGGACACTCCGGCATGCTGGAGCCTACGATTAAGGCAGTAGAAGTAACGGATGAATGCATGGGCCGTGTTGTGGATGCAGTTCTCGCTAAAGGCGGCGTTGTGCTGATTACTGCGGATCATGGTAACGCGGATATGGTGTTTGATGAGCAAGGACGTCCGTTCACGGCTCACACAACGAACCCGGTTCCATTCATCGTTACAGATGCTAATGTTACCCTGCGTGAGGGCGGAATCCTCGCGGATATCGCTCCAACGATTCTTGACTTGATGCAATTGCCTAAACCGGAAGAAATGACAGGAACATCTGTCATCGCTACCCGTAAATAATTAGTTTTAATAGGTTGTTGAATAATACAAAGTGGAACCCGGAACGAAGCAAGCAGAACCGATCTGAAGAAGCGAAGCGTTCGCCTTTATCACATGATTCCAACTTATGAAAATAAGTTCAAAGGAATCAGGGGATAACAGCGATCGGAAGATGGTACTGCGTGCGGAGTGGACTGGTGAAACTCAGGCTATTCTGAACGTATTAAAAATAAATTTAAAATTAAAGGAGATTATCACTCATGACTATTATTTCTGACGTGTACGCTCGCGAAGTCCTCGACTCCCGCGGTAACCCTACAGTTGAAGTTGAAGTATACCTGGAGTCCGGCGCAATCGGACGCGCTATCGTTCCATCCGGTGCATCCACTGGTGCCCACGAAGCTGTTGAGCTTCGCGATGGCGACAAATCCCGTTACCTGGGTAAAGGCGTTCTGCAAGCTGTTAAAAACGTAAACGAAACAATCGCTCCAGAAGTAATCGGTATGGATGCATTGGATCAACTGGGTATCGACAAATTGATGATCACTTTGGATGGTACGCCAAACAAAGGTAAACTGGGTGCTAACGCAATCTTGGCTGTATCCATGGCAGTAGCTCGCGCAGCTGCTGACGCTCTGGACCTGCCATTGTACGTTTACCTGGGCGGATTCAACGCTAAAGCACTTCCAGTACCAATGATGAACATCATCAACGGTGGTGAGCATGCTGACAACAACATCGACGTTCAAGAGTTCATGGTTCTTCCTGTTGGAGCACCAACATTCAAAGAAGCTCTCCGCGTAGGCGCGGAAATCTTCCACAACCTGAAATCTGTACTGAGCTCCAAAGGCCTGAACACAGCTGTGGGTGACGAAGGTGGTTTCGCACCGAACCTTGGTTCGAACGAAGAAGCAATCACTACAATCATCGAAGCAATTGAAAAAGCAGGTTACAAACCAGGCGTTGACGTATTCCTGGGTATGGACGTTGCTTCCACTGAGTTCTACAAAGATGGTAAGTACACACTTGCTGGCGAAGGTAAATCTTACACTTCCGCTGAATATGTTGACCTTCTGGCTTCTTGGGTTGAGAAATACCCAATCATCACAATTGAAGACGGTATGTCCGAAGATGACTGGGATGGTTGGAAATTGCTCACAGAAAAATTGGGAGACAAAGTACAACTCGTTGGTGATGACCTGTTCGTAACGAACACAGAGCGCCTGGGTAGAGGTATCGAAGAAGGTATCGGTAACTCCATCCTGATCAAAGTAAACCAAATCGGTACATTGACTGAAACATTCGATGCAATCGAAATGGCTAAACGTGCAGGATACACTGCTGTAATCTCCCACCGTTCCGGTGAGTCCGAAGACAGCACAATCGCTGATATCGCTGTTGCAACAAACGCAGGTCAAATCAAAACGGGTGCTCCTTCCCGTACAGACCGTATCGCGAAGTACAACCAATTGCTCCGCATCGAGGATCAACTGGGTGAACTGGCTCAATACAATGGTCTCAAAGGATTCTACAACCTCAAAAAATAAGTTGTCTTACGACAACATTAGGCAAGCCGGGTAACCGGCTTGTCTTTTTTATTAAGTTCACTATAATTGCTTAAGATTAAAAGGGTTGAAAATATTGGCTGTATCTCAGTAATTGAGGAAATGCCACTACTTGTATCACGTTAATAGCTGTGTTACAATTAAAGTAACTGTTTTTATGGTGAGATGTTATGCCCACATGGGTAGGAGGTGGAAAGAATGGATATTGCTTTGAAATTGCTGCTCGTGGTGTTTTCGATCGGTCTAATCACTGTAGTATTGCTGCAGCACGGGAAAAGCGCTGGTTTGGCGGGTGCCATCTCCGGTGGTGCGGAACATCTTTTCGGTAAAACGAAAGCGCGCGGACTGGATCTTTTCCTGCAACGTGCAACAGTTGTACTGGGTGCAGGATTCTTCATTTTGTCTATCATCGTTACGGTTGTCTCCAAGTAAGCCGGAGTGCCTTATGTAACGAGATAGTTTCGAGCAGGAACGCTTGAATGATTAACCTTCGTTTCGAGAAGAAACGGAGGTTTTTTAATAAATTCATCCATGACCAGTATTTTCCAATGAACCACATGATTCTGATCTTCGATTTCTTCTCACTTCTGTTCGGTTACCTTCCTACATATTCGCCCTGTTCTGGGCCGATTCTTTTCTGTCTTTTCGAGAGCAAAACACATGTAGCATAAATGCAGTTATGATGCATGAAAGCGCGGTTATGCAAGGGGCCATGCATGCTTGGTTTATTTTGCAGGGTACGGATGCGCCGGATTGAATTCGTGTATACTAGGGTATGAGATAGTGTGGCCTGCGGTAAAGGGCCTTTACATCTGTAAGGTTACTGATACATAGAGAGATGAGACAAGATTACACTTTTATGTTTCCCGAGGTGAATATTAATGATAACAGAACAACAATTGCTCGACTTCATGCGGGAGACCGCTTATAAACCGATGACTTATCAGGAACTGGAACAGCACTTCGAGATCGAAGACGCAGCTGATTTCAAAGCCTTTTTAATTATGCTTAATACGTTGGAGGAATCCGGTAAAGTCCTGCTGACCCGCAATAACCGCTATGGTATGCCAGAACGTATGGATTTGGTGCGCGGACGTTTGCAGGCTCATGCGAAAGGGTTTGCTTTCCTCATCCCTGAGGATCGGGAGCACCCGGATGTGTACATCCATGCCAATGATATGAAAAGCGCGATGAATGGTGACACGGTATTGGTTAAAGTCACGTCCCAAGGCCCTTCTGGCGGTCGCTTGGAAGGTGAGATCGTCCGTATTGTTACCCGTGCGGTCACGCAAGTGGTTGGTGTATTCCAAAGCCACGAGGTTTATGGCTTCGTCATTCCGGACGACAAGCGGATTAACCGGGATATCTTCATCCCGCGTACGAACTTTAATGGAGCTGTAGATGGGCAAAAGGTGGTTGCCAAAATCGTCAGCTATCCAGAGGGCCGGGCAGCAGCAGAAGGTGAAGTGATCGAGATTCTCGGTCATAAGGATGAACCGGGTATTGATATTTTGTCCGTAATTCGTAAACATCAGCTGCCTGAAGCCTTCCCGGATGAAGTGGTGGAAGAAGCCGAAAAGGCGCCTGATGCCATTACGGAAGAAGAAATTATCCAGCAAGGTCGCCGCGATCTGCGTGGATTGAATATCGTTACGATTGATGGCGAAGACGCGAAGGATCTCGATGACGCTGTCAATGTAGAGAAACTGCCTAACGGTAACTATCGTCTGGGTGTTCATATTGCCGATGTAGGCTATTACGTGCAGGAGAACTCCAAGCTGGACCAGGAGGCGTACAACCGCGGATGCAGCGTGTATCTGGTGGACCGTGTTATTCCGATGCTTCCGCAACGGTTGTCCAACGGGATCTGTAGTTTGAACCCACAGGTAGACCGCTTGACCCTTTCTTGTGAGATGGAGTTCAACGACCAGATGAAGGTTGTGAAACACGACATTTTCACAAGTGTGATCAAGACCAAAGAGCGGATGACGTATTCCAACGTTCGCAAAATTCTTGAAGGTGAAGAGCCTGAATTGCTCGAGCGTTATAAGGATCTGGTGGATGATTTCCACTTGATGAAAGAGATTGCCTTGAAGCTTCGTGCGATGCGTATGCGCCGCGGTGCGGTTGACTTTGATTTTGAAGAATCCAAAATCATTGTGGATGAAGAATGCAAACCAGTCGATATCGTGAAACGGGAGCGTTCGATTGCGGAGCAAATCATTGAGGAATTCATGCTGGCAGCTAATGAAACGGTAGCAGAGCATTTCCACTGGTTGAAGGTTCCGTTCATCTATCGTGTGCATGAAGATCCAGATCAGGAAAAACTGCAAAATTTTCTCGCCTTTGCGGCGAATTTCGGACACCACGTCAAAGGACGTGGCAACACGATTCATCCACGGGCGCTTCAATCCCTGCTTGAGGATATTAACGGAACAAAGGAACAGACGGTTATCAGTACAATGATGCTGCGTTCCATGAAACAAGCGAAGTATGATTCTGAGATGTCCGGTCACTTTGGTCTGGCAGCAGAGTTCTACAGTCACTTCACATCACCAATCCGTCGTTATCCCGATCTCGTCATTCACCGTGTTATTCGGGAAGTGATTGAGAACAACGGGGCTTTGCCCGAGAACCGTCAGGAGTATTTGGCAGCACGTATGGCCGATATTGCGCAGCAGTCTTCGGAACGTGAGCGTGTGGCGGTTGAAGCTGAGCGGGATACGGAGAAAATGAAAAAAGCCGAGTATATGCTTGATAAAGTCGGTGAAGAGTTCGAAGGCATGATCAGCAGTGTTACCAGCTTCGGTATGTTCATTGAACTGGAAAATACGGTAGAAGGTCTGATTCGCCTGAGTGCGCTCACAGACGACTATTACCATTTTGACGATCAACATATGGCTCTGATTGGCGAACGCACCTCCAAAGTCTTCCGCATCGGTGATGAAGTGAAGATTCGTGTGGCGCGTGTGAGCATGGAGGAGTACACAATTGACTTTGAAATGGTCGACATGAAACCTCGCGGCGAACGTCCAGGTGGCTTCAATGGTGGACGTGGCGGTAAAGGTGGACGTCCTGCTGGTGGAGGAGGACGCGGCGGTGCGAAGAGTGGTTCTGGTGGATTCAGTGGCTCGCGTGGTGGTAAAGGCACCCCTACTGGTGCTGGAGGCAACCGTGGTGGCAGATCTGCCGATGAGAGCAGCAAAGGTGGACGTGGCGGTCGTAGCGGAGCTTCGAACTCAGCAGGAAACGCAGGTGGCAAAGGTGGCGGCAAACCAAGAGGGGAGCGTCGTGCTGGAGATGCTGGAGGATCAACGGGCCGGAGCAAGGGAGCGGTAAGCTTTGGTTTTGGCTCTGGCAAAGGCGGTTATAGCTCTACCGCGGGTGGCCAGGAAGGCACTTCAGCTAGTGGACAAGGGAATGCTCTGAACAGCGGCAGCAGTCGCGGTGAAGGTAGCTTCAAATCCGGTAAAGGCGGAGGTAAAGGTGGCAAAGGCGGTAGTGGACGCAAAAACACCTCACCTAGCGGTGTGTTTATCGGAGAAGGAGCTACACCAGGCGGTGTTCAGGAAGGTGGAGCACCACGCCGTAAGCGCAAAAAGAATAAAGGTGCACCTGCCAACGGAACGGCGGCTTTTGTACGGAAGAAGAAAAAGTAAACGCGTTTCGCTGAACATGAAATGAGTGTAATGAGAAGGGGCGGCGCAGACCGCCTCTTTCTTGATTTTAACAGCGGTCCTTGCTACAATTAAGGTCTGGCATGTGGTACCTGAGGAAATGTGTGGTGCGCTGCTGTAGAGCATAGGTACCGGCTTATTTTACGGAGAAGGAGTGAGGACATGGGCAAGAATGATGGACAGAGTAAAGTGCTTGCACAGAATAAAAAGGCTTCCCATGACTACTTCATTGAAGATACGTATGAAGCGGGCATGGTGCTTACCGGAACGGAGATCAAATCTCTTCGTAACGGCCGTGCGAATATTGGCGATGCATTTGCCACGATTCGGAACGGTGAGATTCATATTCACAATATGCATATTAGTCCTTTTGAACAAGGGAACCGTCATAATCCAATTGATCCAACACGTACACGCAAGTTGTTGATGCATAAAGTGCAGATTCACAAGCTGCTTGGGCTGTCGAAGCAGGACGGATACAGTATTGTGCCGCTGAAGATTTATATTCGTAACGGGTATGCGAAGCTATTGCTCGGACTGGGTAAAGGTAAGAAGCAGTACGATAAACGGGAGTCTGCTGCAAAACGCGATGCACAACGTGATATTCAACGGGTACTGCGCGAGAAGCAGAAGGTAGCTCGTTGATTCGGTTGCTATGTGTTGATTTGCACATGGTATGTTAGTTAGTGATAAGCAGGTTATGTTAGAAATTAGGATCTCAGGTTTTACCCGTAGTTGGGTGGAGCTTGGGATTTTTTGTTTTGATTAGAGGTTCCTTGTTAAGGGGAAGCGGTATAATGAGTTTAACGGATCATACTAACCTGCCGTGCAGCCAAGTCTGTCAGATTATTGTGCCGGTTATGATATGAGATACACCAGTTGTTACTAGGTACCCTGTCTAATAAGATGGTTAGTGTGAGTACAGGTAAAGTTGTATGATTATTTGGAAAGGTTGATGGAGTTAGTTCGCAGATGGCTGCGTAGTTTATTGGGATCGTGGGTAAGATAGTTAAGAAAAGTTGTTCATGTTCATGAATTGTCTGCACTTCGGTACTCAACTTTACTTCCCTTGAGGGACGCGGTATAATATGTAGACGCTTGAGCCTCATATGTGTGTTGGTTAAACTTGCACAGTTGCTCAGCCTGCTGGAACGTCTTCCAGCAATCTGTACTATATCGGTGATTGTTCCTGTGTTATGATGTTCTTGTAGCAGACAGGAATGCCGAGTTTGAAAGAAGCATCTTTTTACCTTGGAGGAAAAAGATGTGCAGCACCTTTGCTCCGTATTCACGGATTAATCCTGGAGCCCTTCTTATATGAGGGGGCGTTTATGGATTCGACGGGGATAGTTCGAGCATGGGTAGCGGGTAGTGGGGACGCGTCCACTTCATCAACGCTAAAGCCTATTAAACGGCAAACAACAAACAAACTACGCTTTCGCAGCCTAAGAAACTGTGTGCGTGCTTCTAACCTGCATCGCCCATGTGACAGGATTAGGGGCTAACAAGTAGTGGGATACGCTGTCACATCTCCGCCTGGGGTGTGCTGAAGAAGACAATCAGGCTGACCCAACGTATAGCCGGTTACGGGGCGATACTCGGGTGACATCAAAACTGTGACTACACCCGTAGAAGCTTATGTGTCGTTATCTTCGGACAGGGGTTCGACTCCCCTCGCCTCCAAGATGGTACTTAACGACTAAGTACTATGTTGAAGGCGTTTAGAGAAAATCTCCAAGAAAAAAAAGAATCAGACGGTGAGCATCTGAGGGATGGTCCACCGAGCTGATTCTTTTTTTATTACAACCTGACGGAACATGGATTGCACCAGTAGCTTTTGGGTTTCTGGTTCGATCAGTATCCAGTTTTCTTTTAAGTTTGCCATCATCTCTTTTATTTCCTCGGTCGACAGCTCGTTGATGTAATAATCCTCTTTTTCTTCATATTGAGCAGTGATTGCCTTCATTCTTGCTTCTTCCTCATCGATCAGCCCAGCATAATCATCAGCAGAGAGTTTACCGTCTCCCAGGGCAAGCATCCAGTTCTTTCGCCGGCGATTCGACACTTCTATTTCTTTTTGCAGCATGCGTTGATCATTCTTAGCCTGAGCGCTCGTTTTTTTGTCCTGAAGTTTTTTATTGGTGATCTGCAGTCCCTCGAAGACGAGCTGCTGAAGGTGATGTTCTGAAATCCCTGGAGCATCACAAGTTTTGTTTGAATACTGATTTCGGCAGCGGTAACTCCTATATACTCGTACGGTTCCATCTACGAGTGTCTGTCTTGACGCATTACCAATGTATGTTGCCCCACATGCCCCCCATTTAACAATTCCTCCATACGGATAATCATAACTATGTTTGCTCATGTGATTCTCTCCACGTCGCTCCATCATCTACGTACATTCAGGAAATCCTCCATAGAAATAATTGCTTCATGTTCCCCAGGTTTGATGATTCTTTTGGATTCTTCCCACAGTACCGGCTTGAAGTGATTATGACCGGTGTAAGTATGGTTCTGCAGTAAGATCCTTACATACTTGCTGTCCCATACTCCACCTTCTTTTCCACGACTGTGCCCATTCATATGTTTCGCTATGGACACAACCCCTTTGCCAGCAAGGTACAGCCGGAATACTTCTTTAATCAGTCCTGCTTCGTATTCATTTACTATCAGCTTACGCTCTCCATCGATCAATTCGATATCATACCCGAGAGGAGCCTTGGACATATGCAGCCCACCGTTCTCCATTTTCTTTGTAAATCCCTTTAAGGTTTCCTCCCGAAGGTTATCCGAATAAATTTCAGCAAAAATTCCGTTAAAGTACAGGAAAGCTTTCCCCATTGGAGATTGTGTGTCTATTTCCTCGCTCCCCAAAGATGCCACAACGAAACGCTTATTAAGCTTGTTGATCATGGCAATAAAGTCATACAAGTCTCCCAGGTTGCGGCTGAGTCGATCCAACTTATGAATCAATACAGCATCGAACTTTCCAGCTTTCATATCTTCTATAAGCCTTTGAATACCAGGGCGCTTTTTAATCGTTCTACCACTGATTCCTGGATCGGAGTAAACGCGGTATAACTCCATTCCTTTCTTCTCCAGTAGTTCCATAAGAGATCATGTTGAGCCTCCATCGAGAATCCTTCCTCGTTTTGTCGGTCGGTACTGACGCGGATGTATAGGGCCGCCTTCATTTTACTCGCTCCTTTTAGGAATGTATGTTCGGTTATTTGTGCGAAAGAAAAGCCCCGTAGGGCTTATCTGCTGTTAGTTTATTATTGGACTTTTTGAACTGTAGAAACGGCCAACATAATAGCATTCGTAGTTCCACCACTTATATTGTCAAAAGAATAGACTGCTGTAGGAACTCCGCGCATTGTCACATCATCACCGTCGAGAATATCTCCTGTTGAATTATTATAATAACCGATTAAGGAGTTACCGGATTCGTCCATGATATGTATAGACGCTACAGTGCCGAAATCTGTTTCTTCTTCTTGTACTTGCACAACGGTACCAGTTACTTTTACCATCTTATCAAGGTAAGGGGTAATATTTTTAAAGAGGTGCTTCGAAGTGATTTTGCTATCTACTTCCTTGGTTGCAGCTTTTTTTGTTTCAGCAGTTACAGCTGGAAAGAGATCAGCATGTTTTACCAAATAATCGTAGGTTTTTTGGTCAACAGCGCCACCCTCTACAAGATTAGGAACAACTACACTCATCATTTCCGCGGTAACAGCACTTTTAGTTTCTGGTTCTTGCGTTTCTGTGTTCACCTCAGTAGCTGCAGTTTCAACTTCGGAAGCTTCTTTTTCAGCCAACTCTTTTTTCAAAGCTTCAGCTTCTTCTTTTAGTTTTTGGTTTTCTGCTTCAATTTCTTTTTGTTTGGTTTCTGTTTGGCTGGCTTGCGAAGAAGAATTCTCCTTTGTATCTCCGCATGCTGATAATACTGCTACAAGTGCAAAAACCATAGTAAATAAAGCTATTTTTTTCATCTTTCTATACCTTCTCTTTTCTCTGTCCCATCGGTTGGGGAATTTGCTCGTACATTAGGTGTTATATATGTAAACATCACTTCGTAAAGACGATTTACGAGATGATGGTAAGATGTTGTTTTGATGCAGCCGTTCTTCAGATGTAACTCTTTACTCCAGTGTGAGCGTTCCTGTGCTGATCCACATATATAATTATAAGAAATAACTGCTGAGGATTTACCAATCATAGGAGCACATGTTAGAATTAAATAGGAACAATTGTTCTATTTTTTATCAAGAAACAGGAACGGAAGTGGCAGCATGGACCAAGAGAAAACAGAAGAATACGAAGTTAAGGACATTTTTGAAGAACTCCGATTTGAACTACCAGACATTATTCTTGATTTGCTTTGTAACGAGCATAAGAAATAATTTCTCTTATAGCATCATCTGATAACTCATTACCTTCGTGGCGCAACATTCCTTTTAGCTTCAAAATTGCTTCATCGTCAGCTAATTCAATTGCACTAAGGAATTCTTTTACTCCTTTTGAAATAACCTTAGATGTACCTTGATTTGTATCACTAGTTCTTCCTAGTAAGTAATCTGTGGTTACCTCAAAACGGTCTGCAGCATCATTAATAAATTTGAATGACGGTTCCCGTTCGTCTCTTTCATACATACCAATCGCGCTTTCACTGACCTTGAATATTGTAGCAAGGTCTTTTTGCGTTAGATTATTTCCCGTGCGAATTGCACGTAACTTTTGCCCAAAAGTGGCCATCAATTATCACCCATTCATAATATTAACACAATACGTGTTAAAAAATATTCAGAAACACAAAACGTGTTGACACCACGAAATGTATTCAACATAATAAGGTCAACAACACGAAATGTGTTTTTGGAAGGTGGGGCCAACAACTATGAAACAATTGATTGCTAAGCGACTCATAGAGCTTCGAGGCGATACCAGCAGAGAAGAAATAAGATTATCAGCGCGAAGTTGTAAAGGTTGAAGTACTATAAATACTATTAATCAGTATTGATAAAAACTTGAAAAATCCTAAGAAATCTTTACAAACATAGTATTGATAATATAGAAAATAATAGTAATATAGTAAGGGTGATGAAAAAAATAAGGGGAGGACAAAAGATGAAAAAAATTGTTTTGCTGCTACTTGTTTTTCTGTTCACCCTTCCACTTAATGCTTTTGCGCATGATGGTAAAGTTAATGAAGTAGTACCAGAGGTAGAGATCACACAAGATTTTGAATCACTTCCTAAAAGTATTACTGTCGAAGGCGATTATGTCTGTGTGGATGATGATTTAGCGCTCCAATCAGTTGACGGTGAGGTTGGACCACTGAGTACTTGTTCTGGAGACGGAGGATATGCTCGTATAGAGCCAGCATTTGGCCTTGGTGGTGCGGTCAGATGGGAGGTTAATCCTCGATTCTCTACAGTACACTTTTTTACAGGTACACTGGTAATATCAAGATATATAAATGGTCTCCCCACACCTTATGATACTGTAAGTTTAGGTTTACCAAAAGGTGAGTACAGTGTCTCCATAATTGGCTCAGCAAGAGATGCTTCTCAGCTCTTTAGTTGGTACGTACCGCCATGTGTTATAGGATTAAATGTCTGATATGGCACATTCACGTAATCATAAGAAGTTGAATATAAGTAACCTCTGCCCTATGGACTTAAATTTTCTTTTATATATAGAAAATATTTATGAATGCTACCATGGAGAAAAAGAAATCTTCCCGGGGAAGTACTTAATTTCAAACGAACAGGAATTACTGGAATATGAGAGTTTTAAAGAAAACTTGAGCACAAGTTGGGATGAAATTGTAAAGGAGTATGAGCAACAACAGTATATGGATAACCCGTTTAAAACGATCCATTTTAGAGATTGTTTTAAACGTTTGTTTCGAGAGGATTCAGTTTTTCATACATCTGAAAGAGTATGGAAGACTTTTTCCTTGTGGTGGTGGTCTGAGTACGGTGTTAAAACATACATGGAGAGATACTCTGATCTATTTATGCCAGAAATGGCTGAGCAGATATGGGAAGGACTTTTTGACAAGGACATTAAGGTTGGTGCCGATAATTCACTTTATGTCATGCTGTTATTTAAACAGCCTGTTATGGTAACTCCTATGAATTCAAACAAGTTATATTTCTCAAGTATCAATGACTTTGCATATAAAAAGGAGGAGATTATCCGCAACGTTGTTGACCTGTTTGTATAAGTGTTTAAAGCTGGTATATATGAGACATGCACACATATATAAGAAAAGAGACTGGATCAATTGACTGGTCTCTTTCTACTTCTTCTACCACTTATCAAAACGAACCTCTAATCGATTACCTTCTGAATTAAAAGAGATCTCGAACATGTTTCCTTCAGCATCTTCACGAATTCGTGTGTTGTCCTTTATATAGTAAATTGATGCACCTAATTCTCTCGCTTGTTTACGTGCATGTTGATTGGCACGCATCAGAATATCTTGGAGTTGTTCTCGATTTGGATGCATCAACATACCTCCGTTTGTCGATAATTTCCCACATCTTACATCAATTATTCCAGTCTTACAAGTATCGATAATATTAAGTACCAAATGGGGGGCGATGCCCCTCGCCTCTATTAGAGTAAGCAAAAGTCACCACCCAGTGATCTGGATGGTGGCTTTTCATTTTATGATATAATCACTTAAAACAGGAGTAAGGCGCTATACGGATTGCAGAACTGACAGCATCCATCATATGGGGCAAAGTGTTATCTAGTTCAAGGTGAAAGCCAACGGACTTCATATTTTGGAATAACTATCCCCTGCATCCTTGGCAATCTTCTGAAAGCATGATGACGAATTGACGCCGACTTTGGCAGAGTTGGAGGATGGTTTACCTTTGCTAGACAGCTTATGCAATGGAATCCTGATGCTCGAATCGTGGCACTGATCGCCATCCTATTCCAATTGCATATTGTGATCTCTGGACTAGACCGGAGCATATAGTCATGGAATAATAAGGGAGAACGTAGCAGTTGCAGAGAGGGGTCATTGCTTTATGGTTAATATCGCGTTGGTAGAGCAGGTATCTGTTAGGGAAAAGGTTGTGGCGTTCACGTTTGATGATGGGCCTCATCCAGTCTATACACGTCAAGTGCTTGAGATATTCCGCCGTGCGAGTGGGCAGGCGACGTTTTTCATGATCGGCAAAGAGATGGAGGCTCACCCGGAGATTGCGGCGGAGGTGCACCGTGAAGGGCATGAGATTGGAAACCATACGTACACGCATCCGGACCTGACAAAGCTGACGCTGAAGGCAGCTGGAGAGGAACTGCAACGTGCAGAAAGTCTGGTTCAAGAAATTACGGGGCAAACTACCCGCTGCTTCCGCCCGCCGTATTTTGGCGTAAACGATGACATTCTGTCTCTGGCGGCGGAGCGCGGATATCAAACGATTGGTGCGGTAAACGGTGATGCGAAGGATTGGGACAATCCCGGCGTTGAGCACATTCTGGAGCATACCCGGTCTGCGGTGAAACCCGGGAGCGTGTTAATTTTCCATGACGGGTACGGGGATCGTTCCGAGACAGTGGAGGCGGTTCGAGTATTGGTGGATGAACTTGTCGCGGAAGGGTACCGATTGGTCACGGTAAGTGAATTGTTGAGATTTTCTTACTAATCGTTAAACAGAGTATTGTAGATTGGGCCCATCATTCATTGGAATGATAGGGTCCTCTTTCTTGTCCAGTATCCATCAGCCCAGAAGTTTAATTATTGAACAATGGCTCCGTGCGAAGCAAATAGTTACCCCTTACCTCTGCAGCCCAATAAGCAAAGACTTCTCTCCATTGAACACTGTTAAAGAAATCGTCTACGGATTGGTTGTCGGAATCCCAGTCAACAAATATGTTGAGAGGTGTGATTCCTCCGGCCCAAATTCCATTACTGACGTCCGTTCCCTTCTCCCTCACTAATAAGATTGGAATGCCGAATTGAAAGGCCATGGCAGGCTCGATTTGAGAAAAGGTCGATCCTTCCCAGAACGGAGTGGTCGTTGGTGGCTCTCCTACATTGGAATCAAGAATTTGAACATAAAATCTGCGGAAGTTGATTGCGAGTAATCCATAGCTTGAAAAAACCAGGCGTCGTATATTCGTTAGAATGTTTTCCGGGTATTGTTCACTAACGGGCAATGTGCGGGGAAAGAGCAATGCATCTTCAATTTCCCTAATCAGACGGGTCAGAAATTGCTCTTGCAGGTCATTTACCGTGTTGGTTGTACTCAAAAATATAGGAATACGAAAAGCGCGGTCTACACATGCATCGATAGCGGATGTTGTATCCTTTTCATTATGAATGGCCTTAGTTGGACTTGAGGAAGAGGTTCTTAAATTACCGCGGACGGGTGGAAGCTCCGTTACCATGCTTACGGGGGAAAGCTTTTTCATGGCAATAGGCTGAGTCTTAACTTTATTTTTGGGATTACTCAATGTTCACATCTCCAATGCAAGGATCTGGTTTATATTTAGCCCAGTCTATGCACATTAGCCCATTTGTGTGACGTGATACTCCTGAGGGTGCATATGCCCTTTACCCCATCAACTGATTACTGTATTTTTTTGAAATTTTACTTCGTACTAGAATGTAATTTATAATAATAAGTTAATATAAACCGCGTCAGGAGGATACAATGGACTTTATCAAAAATCAACTAGACGGAACGGGCATGAGTGAACAAACCATTGGATATCTTTCGAATTTGATCATGGTGGTATTTATAGCTGTGGTCTCCATACTGGCCAATTTTATAGCCAAAAAAATCGTGCTGAAGATTATTATCCAAATCATCAACAACAATCGGTACACGTGGGATAAAATCATTGTGGAGAAAAAAGTGTTCCACAACCTCTCGCATCTGGTACCGGCGATTATCATCTATTATTCTGCATATGTCTTCCCGTCCTATCAAGCTTTGATTGAAAAAGCAGCTTTAACGTATATGATCGTCATCACCATCACGGTATTAAATGCGTTACTTAATGCCTTTGATACCATATATCGTTCCTATGAAGTCTCCAAGATTAGACCCATTAAGGGATACATTCAGGTAGCCAAGATCATTCTTTTCATCATTGGAGGCATTATCGTCATCTCGAGCCTGATTGGTCAGAATCCGTTAATTATTCTCAGTGGGCTTGGCGCCTTATCAGCCGTTCTGATGCTTGTCTTCAAGGATTCCATATTGGGACTGGTGGCAGGCGTGCAATTATCATCGAATGACATGGTGCGTGTTGGTGACTGGATTGAAATGCCCAAATATAATGCCGACGGCGACGTCATCGATATTACATTAAACACGGTAAAGGTTATGAATTTCGATAAAACGATCACGATGATTCCGAGCTACGCACTTATTTCGGATTCATTCAAAAATTGGAGAGGCATGCAGGTATCCGGTGGCAGAAGGATTAAAAGAAGCGTCTATATTGATACAAGCAGCATAAGCTTCTGCACCAAGGAAATGATTGGGGAATTTCAGAAGATCCACTATCTTACGGACTATCTCGAGACAAAATTAAATGAAATTAACGAATACAATATAGAACATCATATTAATACGGAAAGCATTGTGAATGGTAGACAGCTTACGAATGTGGGTGTATTCAGGGAATATATCCATCAATATTTGAGGAATCATCCGAAAATCCATAAGGATATGACGTTGATCGTGAGACAGTTGGCACCTGGAGATAACGGACTACCACTTGAAATCTATGCATTCAGCAATGATATCACCTGGGGTGTGTATGAATCGGTTCAAGCCGATATCTTTGACCACATCTTCGCCGTTGCGCCGACATTTGGCCTTCGTGCCTTCCAGAATCCAACAGGTCATGATATCGTGCAACTAAAAGAAATCCCCCAGTATTCAAGAGGATATTGAGATAGGTTATTTACCTAATCCAAAATGAGTATGAACAGAGGAAGCACCGTAAAGGTGCTTTTTTTGTTCAAAAAGTGACATATAAACTATTTACAAAAATGGAAATAATTAATAGTATAATCATATGGGTATGATTTCCAGATTCTACTTTTCACGCATCATCTAGAGGTTAGAAATAAAATGTCCGCTTTGAAGATTTAAAAATTAATGGAGGTGAATTTCGTGGCACGTGTATTAGTAGTAATGATGCCTGCAGAAGGACATATCAATCCGACACTCGGAATAATCAAGGAACTGATAGAGAACGGCGATGAGGTCGTCTACTGTTGTACGGAAAAATATCGGACGAAGATTGAAGCGTTAGGTGCACAATTTAAAGCCTACTCCTTCAACGAGGCTACCCTGCTCAACAACCCAGATATGAAGCCATTTGAAATCAAGCATCCTTACCAATTTTTATATATGGTTATGAAAAAAATTATTCAACGCTTTATTCCGGATGTCCTGAATCTGATTGAAAATGAAACCTACGATTATTTAATTTTTGACTCTTTAATAGGCTGGGGAGGACAAATTTTAGGCGAAAAGCTGGGTATCCCAGCAGTATGCTCAACCACCACTTTTGTTTTTGTGGAACCTCTCGGATCAGGTAATCAAAATCAACTGAAGGAGGACGATGAGGAGGTCAAGGAGCTATATAACGACATCATCGAGATGTCCCAGCAATTAGCGTCCCAGTTCAATGTGGCTGTTCCTTCTTTGGCGGAGCTTTCAGGGCATCCAGGACAACTGAAGATTGTTTATACAAGCCGCTATTTTCAACCCATGGGGGACAAGCTGGATGAGAGCTTTGTGTTCACTGGCCCATCGATTACCCCCCGTAAGGATGCACCATCCTTTGCAAAGGAATCTCTGCAAGCCGTTTATAAACAGGCGGTTTATATTTCGATGGGAACCATTTTAAATAAGGATCTTGATTTTTATAAGCTGTGCTTTACGGCTTTCGGTGATTTGCCTGTGCAGTTTATACTGTCTTCAGGGAAGGATACTGATTTGGAGCCGATTGCTGATCTCATTCCTGACAATTTCATCATCAGACCTTATCTCCCACAATTGGAAGTGCTGCAGGGTGTGGATGCTTTTCTGACACATGCGGGCATGAACAGTACAAGTGAAGCTTTATATTATAATGTACCGTTGGTGATGCTCCCGTTAACCTCGGATCAGCCGCGTGTAGCAGGCCGGGTGCAGGAGCTCGGAGCAGGGGTCATCGTGGATAAAAATAACCTTACACCCGACGTACTGAGAAACGCGGTATTAGAAGTGCTCGGCAATGCCTCCTACAAGGAACATGCTGAGGTTATTGGGAAAACGTTACGCGACGCTGGCGGGTACAAGCAGGCTGCTATCGCCATTCAGAACTTTATGGGCGATCGGTCGTTATCGGCCACGCCGATCTCTTCGCATGAATAAAGAGGCAACTTGCCTTTATTAAAATTAGACAAGAAAGCCACCACCCGGCATAACGGGTTGGTGGCTTATATTTGATTCATCCGCGTATGGAGGGGTAGAATAAACGGAGAGGGCATATCACCTTTTCCATATCGTTTTAGTATATCTTTCGCAAAGGAGAGTTTACCAGATGAATCATACAATTCCGGAATATACGTTGAATGATGGCCTAAAAGTACCTGCCATTGGCTTTGGTACCTATAGCTTAAAAGGCGAAAAAGGGGTCAATTCCATAGCATCCGCGATGGATGCAGGTTACCGACTGATTGACACAGCGTATAACTATGAGAACGAGGCGACTGTCGGGAAGGCCATTAAGCAGAGCTCGGTTTCCAGAGAAGACCTGCTCATTTCATCTAAACTGCCAGGGCGTTACCATGCCTTCGAAAAGGCGATTGTAGCCATCCAGGAATCTCTATACAGAGCAGATCTGGATTATTATGATCTATATCTGATTCACTGGCCGAATCCCAAGCAGGATATGTATGTGGAAGCGTGGCAGGCACTCATTGAGGCGAAAAAACGCGGATATATCCGTTCCATCGGAGTTAGCAATTTCCTTCCGGAACACAATGAACGTTTAATTAAGGAGACCGGAGTAGCGCCAAGTCTGAATCAGATTGAGCTGCATCCATTCTTTGATCAAGCAGATCAGCGGGAGAAGGATTCGCAGCATGGCATTATTAACGAATCGTGGAGTCCCATTGGACGTGGCAATGACGCAGTACAAGATATCGTGAAAGATGAGCAGATCCTTCGAATTGCCGAAGCTCATGGCAAAACGGGTACGCAGGTTATTTTACGCTGGCATACCCAGCTTGGGTCAATTCCTATTCCTAAAGCAGGCTCGCTTCAACACCAGCAAGAAAATATCGATATTTTCGATTTCGAGTTGAGCGAGAAAGAGATGGAAGTCATTTCTTCTTATAATCGTAAAGATGGACGGTTGTGGAATCAGGACCCGAGTGAATACGAAGAATTTTAAATTGCTGAATTTGAAAACGTGCGATTCATCGTAAGGTGAGGAGACGAGTATAAAGGAAACAAAGCCTTCTATTCTACAAAGATGTAGATAGGAGGCTTTTTGTTGTATTAAAAAAGTGAATGCACTTGGAGCAGGAGTAATATGGGCGAAGTTTATTGATACAGCTAACTACTCAACCAAATTCTTAGATCTCTGCGCCATATCCTGTAAAACGCGAGCCACCCGACTTTTTCTGCCTTTTGCTTTTCTCTGTATTCTTGCGAGCGATCTTTTATACGCTTCCACATCTGTTTGAAGCGCGAAGTGTTTGGCAGCAATCCGTAATGTTTTCTTTAACAATCGTGCGGAAGAACGTGTTGTTCTGGACCGGAAGCCTCTGCGCAAGATTCGCAGCGTTTTTTTGTAGGTTTGGAGGTCAGCTGATGGTGGTACAACGCAGAATAAATTGAGTGCGGAATCATTGAATCCATAGGTTTCGAGCATGATTTTCAGATTTTCTGTATTGAGCACTTCCCCTCGGAAATGGGTAGGATGTTCTTGATGATAACCTACGACCTCCTTCATACAGTAGAAGGGCACTTTCAAACGATGCAGTCTGTAGCCCAGATCCCAGTCTTCAAGCCCATACAGTACAAATCGTTCATTGAAACCTCCAACTCGATTCAGAAGGCTTCGTCGGATGGATACACACCGAGTGACAAGTAACATCCAGGGAGCCACATCGGTGCTGGCAAATTGCTTGATGACACCAGGCGGTATTTTGGTTGGGAAAATCACTTTGGACAATGTATCTGTCTGTTGAATGATGTCTTCCGGTGTGACCAGTGGGACGATTTCATTCGCTGCATCAAATTCAGGACGCCATAAGTTTGAAGGGGTAAGGATTGAACGGCAATGATCTTTTTCCGAGGGCGAGAAGTCTGGATAGTAGTGGGTATAAGCATCGGCAAAGGAATGTGGAAAACCCGAAACGACGGCTCTGGGATTTTTACGATGATATTGACGCACGGTTCGAATAAATTCGGGTAATGCCAGAAAGTCAGCATCACAGAAGATAACATATAGCCCTTTGGCATGCTGAAGTCCCAAATTCCGGATCGCTGATCTGCCACGTTGCTCCGTCTGCGATACGTAGGTCAAAGGATATGAAGACTGGAATGCCTGAATCTGTTCTTTCGTTCCATCAGTGGAACCGTCATCAGCTACGATGACTTCGAAAAGGTGCTTCGGGTAGGTTTGTGTCTCTAAGGCTGCCAGAGTAAGCGATAACTGATGGGCCCGATTATAGGTTGGGATAATGATGCTGTAGCGGATCGCCATTCCTGTTTCCTCCTTCACGTTGTTGGACGCTCCTTATGAAAAAAACGAACACGCTCAATTAAGAAGTGATATTAGTTTATTCCATATATGTGGCAGCGACTGGTCAAACACCTTATGATTTTGGAAACGGGCTTGATCGATCTCTTTCTTGTGCTCACGCTCACCGTTCAATCTGGAATTATGATCTTGATCTTTTGCATTCATGTGCAAATCCTGCGCTGCACAAGGAAATATCAAATTTTGGATATGCCGGCAAGAATGGAGGATAGCCAATATATCGGGCAAGCGGTAACTTTATGGAGAGCGATGACAGGGCTGCTTATCCACGATACACATTCAATGGGGGGACGTGAAGCGATGAAAAGGTCATGGAGAAAACGACTGGCAATTGGAATCTGCCTAATGATGAGTATTGCTATTCTTGGGGGCTGTTCAGGGGGAAATGGAAGTGCAGGTGAAGCAGGAGGAGATGGACCCACCCCCATTTCAATCTGGATGTCGATGAATACCAATGCTTCCATCACACTCAAGAGCATGAATGAAATTACGGCGATTAAGGAATGGGAGAAGAAAACCAATACCAAAATCGAATTCCAGCATCCCGCTGTGGGTGCCGAGACCGAACAGTTCAATGTCATGATTGCCTCGAATCAGCTGCCTGATGCCATGTTTGTCAATGGAGATTACGCCAAGCTATTCAATGATGGTATCATCATTCGATTGAACGAACTCATTGATGAATACGCTCCCAATTTGAAAAAGATCCTGGAAGAGAATCCTGAGGTTGCCAAACAGTTAAAAGCCGACAACGGAGACATCTATGCAATACCGCATCTGCGTCTGGGGGAATACAAAACCTTCGGCGGCACATTCATCCGTCAGGATTGGTTGGATGAGCTAAAGCTGGAGAAACCGGAAACGCTGGAGGAGTGGGAGACGGTACTCAAGGCCTTCAAAGAGAAAAAAGGCGTAGCAGCGCCGCTATTGTTTGGTGCACCACCCAAAATGACCACGATGGGACCAGCGGCACCGACATATCTGGAGGCTTATGGCATCACTAATAATACGTTTATGAAAGATGGCAAGGTAGTCTATGGACCAATTGAGCCTGAATATAAGGAATTTCTAACCATGTTCCATCGCTGGTATCAGGAGGGATTGATTGATCCCGATTTTGCTACCAATGACCAGAAAACATACGACGCCAAAATTTTGAGCAGTCAAGCGGGTGCATTTTTCACCTTCATCGGTGGAGGTGTAGGCCGCTACCTGCCCGCTCTGCAGGAAACGGATCCGAACGCCAACCTGACAGCCACACAATATCCGGTGCTGAATAAGGGCGATGAACCGATGTTTACCGGACGTTCCTGGGAGTGGAGCAGTAGCGGCGTTGTGCTCACCAATAGCAACAAACATCCGGAGGAAACGGTCAAAGCACTCGATTATTTCTTCAGTGAAGAAGGACATATGCTGAAAAATTTCGGTGTAGAGGGCCTCACCTACACGATGAAGGACGGTTACCCGACCTATACTGATGAGATTTTGAAAAATCCGGACGGCCTGTCGGTTGCTCAAGCCATGGCCAAACATTTTATTGCGAACTATCCCTTCGTTGGGGAGGATGACGACCGGTACAACGAGCAATATTATCAGCTCCAACAGCAGAAGGATGCAGCGGTTCTGTTCTCCAAATATAGCGAGAATACGCTGAAGGTAGGCCTTCCTCCGACCAGTCTGACAACAGAAGAATCTACAGAGTACAGCAAAATCATGAGTGATATTGGAACTTACCGGGACGAGATGTTCGTCAAGTTTGTCATTGGGGTTGAACCGATAGAGAACTTTGACAAGTTTGTGGATCAGATCAACAAGTTTAACGTGAAACGAGCTATTGAAATTCAGCAAGCTGCTCTGGATCGGTATAACGCCAGATAAGGAAGAGATGTCCAAGGGTAATGAAGCCTTTTTACGGCTTTGCTGCCCTGGACGCCCTCTTTGGAATGAAAAAGGAAGGGGATGAAGGAGTTGTCGCACAAGCTTTCCTTGTTATGGCTCAATTACAAAAAGAATAAAGCCATCTATTGGATGGCTCTCCCCGTCGTTTTATATTTTCTCGTCTTCAAATACCTGCCGATGTACGGAGCCATCATTGCGTTCAAAGACTACTCGGTGGGCAAAGGCATATGGGGCAGTGATTGGGTCGGATTGCAGCATTTTCGTGATTTCTTTCAGAGCTATTATTTCTGGAGAATTCTGAAGAATACTCTTTTGCTAAGCTTTTATCAGCTGTTGTTCGGTTTTCCGGCACCCATTCTTCTTGCTCTTCTGCTTAATGAGCTCAGACATGAAATATTCAAACGTACGGTGCAGACGATCTCGTACATTCCTCACTTTATTTCCATTGTTGTCATCTGCGGTATGATTGTTGATTTCTCGTCCCGGGATGGACTGTTTAACACCATCATTGGTTATTTTGGCGGTCAGAGCAGTGCGCTTCTCAGTGATCCGGCCAATTTTCGTACCATATATACCGCCTCATCGATCTGGCAGGAGCTTGGCTTCTCCAGCATCATTTATTTGGCTGCGCTTAGCGGCATTAACCCCGAGCTCTACGATGCTGCCAACGTGGACGGAGCGAGTCGGCTTCGCCAGGTGTGGCATATCACGCTTCCCGGCATCATTCCGATGATTATGATTCTCCTTATACTCCGCATTGGAGGATTGATGGAGATTGGGTTCGAGAAAATTATTCTGCTCTATAATCCGAATGTGTATGATACAGCAGATGTAATCTCGACGTTTGTCTACCGCAAAGGGATTAGTGAAAGTGCTGAATTCAGCTATACAACCGCGGTGGGTCTGTTCCAGTCGGTCATTAACTTTGCGCTGCTAATCGGTGCCAACCGTCTGTCCAAGGTGATATCCAATACGAAACTGTTCTAGCCAAGAACGAGTTGAAGGGAGGGGTTTCTTTTGCGAATGAAAAGGTCCATTGGAGAGCGGTTGTTTGGCGGTGCGAACGCGATTCTGATGACAGGGCTGATTATCGTAACCTTGTATCCGCTGCTGCATGTGCTGAATGCATCGCTTAGCGACTCAGGTCAACTCATGGCCCATAGAGGCCTGCTGCTTTTCCCCAAAGGAATTACAATGGAGAGCTACAAGCTGGTGCTAAGCAACCCCAATATTCTGTCCGGATACCGGAATACGATATTCATTGTGGTGGTGGGCACGGCGCTTAATCTGCTGTTCACCATTCTGGGGGCGTACACGTTATCCCGCAAAAGCTTTATGCTCCGAAATACGATTATGCTGGCGATTGTGTTCACGATGTTTTTTAACGGCGGAATCATACCCTCTTATCTGTTGATTAATAACACGCTCCATATGGGGAACAGCCTCTGGGCTCTGATTGTACCCGGTCTGATCAGCAGCTATAATCTGATTATTATGCGAACTTCCTTTGCGGAAATCTCGGAAAGCCTACTAGAGTCGGCACGTATAGACGGGGCGGGAGAGATGCTCATTCTGTGGCGGATCGTCGTACCATTGTCCATGCCCGTTATTGCGGTGATGATTCTCTTTTATGGCGTCGGTCACTGGAATTCATGGTTCAGTGCGATCCTGTATATTCGGGACCGGAACCTGTTTCCACTTCAACTGGTGCTGCGAGAAATTCTGATTCAGAACAGTACAGACTCGATGACCACAGGAGCGACCGCTATGGACAAAGAAGCCATCGGGGAAAGTGTAAAATATGCAACCGTTATGGTAGCCACCCTGCCTATATTGTTCATCTATCCGTTTCTGCAGAAATACTTTGTTAAAGGTGTTATGATCGGAGCAATCAAAGAATAGAGTTGCCTTATCAAGCCATACCAAATAACAAACGGTGAGGAGGAGACGCATGAAGAGAAAAAGCATCCTGTTATCCTGGGGCATTTCTTACATGGTCATTCTGCTCATACCGATTGTGATCGGTGCTGCTGTTTTTGCCGAGTCTCGCATGTTGCTTGAGGAAGAAGTTAATCGTTCCAACATGGTGCTGTTATCTCAGGTACAGGAAACCATTGATAACCAGATTGGGGATATTGGCAGCATTAGCAATCAATTAATGGCTGACTCTCAACTCATGAGCTTCATTAATCATGCGTCTGAACAGGATGCCCGCTGGAGATTCATGGGGATTGATCTGATCAAAAACCTAAAATCTACACGCGTCGGAAACGGCCTGATTAGTGAATTGTACATTTATATCAAACAACCCGATATTGCGTTGTCCTCGTCTTCACTTATTCAAAAAAATTATCTATATGACATGTTCTATCAGGGCACCAATGTAACCGAGGAAGCATGGACCCGGCTTATGCACAATTCCGGTAAGAGCATGTACCGAAAGATGGAGGTACGGAGTGAAGATCGACGGATTGAAGACACGCTGGTCTATATTCAGCCGTTTCCTATTCAGAATGGCGCTGACAGCCCTGCGACCTTCGTTGTTAACCTGGACCCCAACCGATTCCAGCAAGCCATTGATAACGTACGTTTGGAAAAAGAGAGCACCGTGTTCATTCTGGATCACGACGGTCAAACGTTATTTTCTACCGGATCACTTGAAACCCCTTACATGAATGGGGAGGACCTTAACCTTTTCGATGATGCTGGGAAAAGAACGGAAACGATCGATTGGAACGGAGAATCCGTGACCATATCGCAGATTTCTTCTAAGATCCAGGACTGGAAGTATGTATCCATCATACCTACCCGAATCTATGCCAAGAAGCTGACGGTAATCCGCGATATTACGCTTGGAGGTGTTGCCGCAGGACTTATCCTTGGCGGGGTGGCAGCCTGGTGGTTCACCAGACGGAATTACCGTCCGCTAGGACGGATCATGAACATTATCTCGGATAAGGTCAAATGGAAACTGGAGCAGCCGGACGATGAATATGGCATTTTGCAATCTGTTCTGATCCAAGCCTGGGAAGAGCAGGATCAATTTGCGAACAGGCTTAAGGATCAGCAAAGCGTAATACGGAGCAGTTTGCTCTCCAAGTTGATGAAGGGAAGGGTACAGGTGGGTGAGGAGTTCGCATCGACCCTGGAACGTTCGGGTATTCGGTTCGAGACGGATTCGTTTGCCGTATTGCTCCTGCACATTGAGGATGTTGAAGGACTGTTCCGTTCCAGAGTACGTGAGCAGGACCAGGAGGAGAAGCATCAATTTGTGCACCTGATTCTGACCAATGTGCTGGAGGAGATGATCGGCTCGATCGGTCATGTATACTCTGCCGACATTGATGGAAGAATCGCGTTCCTGATCAATATTCGGGAGTGTGAGGAGCATACCAGTCATCGGTTAATTCGTGCAGTCGAAGAAGCCCAGCGTTTCATCGGCTCCCGATTCTGCGTTTACTTCTCTGTTGGCGTTAGCCATGTTCATCAACGTATCACGGAGATATCAGATTGTTTCCGGGAATCGGAAGAAGCGCTGGAATACAGGCTGATTCTGGGGATCGGTCAAATTATTGACCCGAACCGAATTCGTCGGCCCAAGGAGGAGCTGTATTACCCTCTTGATCTGGAGAGACAGCTCATCAATTATATCGCTACAGGCAATTATGCTCGTTCCACGGAAGTGATGAATGAAATTCTCATGACTAATTTTGCCGGAGAGCCCTTGTCTGTTGAACTGGCTCGTTGTCTGATGTTTGAGTTGATTGGTACCTTTCTGAAAGCTACCGAACAAATCAAGACGGATGACCAGAACGAGATGACGCAGCGCAACGATCTGATTCGGCAATTGTTTGCATGTGAGACCTTTGAGGAGATCGAGTCCGAATTGCTGCGAATACTGGAGACGGTATGCCAGACGGTGCATGAGCGCAAGCGTTCCCGCAGTGAGGAATTGAGGGATCAACTGGTGGAATTCATTCATGAGAGTTATGGGGATGTCAATCTGGGCTTAACCCATTTATCCGAGCGCTTTCGGTTTCATCCAACCTATGTCTCCAAGTACTTCAAAGAACAGACCGGGGTCAACGTGATCGATTACATCAACCAATATCGAATTGAGCAATCCAAGAAAATTCTACAGGCAGAGGAATTGACGATCCAGGACGTATCCGAGCGGGTGGGTTTCCTGAACAGCAATTCGTTCATTCGTGTCTTCAAGAAATATGAGGGAATTACACCCGGCCAATATAAGCAAAATAGCAGACTTGTCCAGCAAGAGGGTTGAAGAATATGACTTGCCTAGAGGAGGAACTGTTCCATGTGGAAAAAAGCTATTGAAGATGCACTCCCTGTCATCCGGCGTAATATAGATCGATTTGAAGGGCGCTTTCCCCATGTTAGTAATGGGGATGAGCATTATGTGCTGAACGATAATACGGAGTGGACGGCAGGGTTCTGGTCAGGCATCCTGTGGTTATGCACGGAGTATACTCAGGACCCGAGGTTTCGTGAGGCTGCAGTGAATAGCGTCGATAACTTCCGTCGGCGAATGGAACAGAAAATCATTTTCGATCATCATGATATTGGTTTCCTCTATTCCTTGTCTTCTAAGGCACAATGGATTGTGGAGCATGACGCGCCCGCAAGGAAACTCACGCTGGAAGCCGCCGATATGCTGATGAAACGCTGGCGGGAGGATGCTGGACTGATTCAGGCGTGGGGACGGAAAGGTGATGTGAATAACGGAGGGCGAATTATTATCGATTGCCTGCTCAATCTTCCACTGCTGTTCTGGGCGTATGAGCAGACCAATAACGAGGAGTATCGCCGCGTTGCCGAGCTGCATGCGTTGAAAAGCCGCCGTTTCCTCGTTCGTGGAGACGACTCCAGTTATCATACCTTTTATTTTGACCAGGCTACCGGAGAAGCCATTCGAGGGGGTACGCATCAAGGCTACAATGATGGTTCTACCTGGACTCGCGGACAGGCATGGGGGATATATGGTTTTGCACTGTGCAGCCGCTATCTGCAAAGTGCAGAGCTGCTGGAGACAGCCAAACGTCTTGCCCGTTATTTCCTTGCTCATCTTCCGGAGGATGAAGTAGCGTACTGGGATTTTGATGCCCCGCAGATGCCTGACACGAAACGGGACAGTTCTGCATCGGCCATTGTTTGCTGTGGTCTGCTAGAAATTGCCGGACGGCTTGATGAGGCAGATCCTGAGCAGGAGGTTTTTCGGAAAGCAGCGGAATCGTCCATGAGATCCTTAATTAATCATTATTCCACGCAGGGCTCGGACACAGCCGAGGGTCTGCTAAAGCATGGTTCTTACTCCGTAAGAGGTGGAGATTCACCTGACGATTACACGATCTGGGGCGATTATTTTTATCTTGAAGCGTTGATGCGTCTTGAACGAGGTATTCCTGGCTATTGGTACGATCGTCAATAAAGTGACTATGAACAAGTTCCTTGCCGATGAATCAAAATATTTTGACCCCAAAAGGAAAAGCAGCGATTCTTCCGTGATGACAGAATCGCTGCTTTTAATCTTTATATGTGAATACGTGCTGTTAAATTTGCGTTTTTGGCGCAAGTTCAATGGCGGAACGAATGGCGGCCAGCATACTTTTATCATCGGCGATGTTTTTGCCTGCGATGTCAAAGGCTGTTCCATGGTCTACCGAAGTACGGATAATGCCGCCTTTGAGACCTACCGTAATGTTCACGCCTTCTTCAATACCCATAACTTTGATAGGGGCATGTCCCTGATCGTGATAACAAGCTACAACGATATCAAAATCGCCACGGCCAGCGCGGAAGAATAACGTGTCCGCCGGAAGTGGACCAACCACGTTAATGCCTTCCTTTTGCGCACGTTCGATGCCGGGCTGCAGTTTTTCTTCCTCTTCACCATTACCGAACAATCCGTTCTCACCTGCATGTGGGTTAATACCGCAAACAGCTACACGTGGATTTTCGAAGCCGGCTTTTTGCAACGTATCATGAGCCAGCTTAACCACAGTGTATGTTCTTTCCGGGTTGATGCTCGCAATGGCATCAATCAAGCCCATATGTGTCGTAAGGTGAATTACTCGCAGATTGGGTGTAGTCAGCATCATGGAGAAATCCTCTGTATCGGTCAAATCGGCCAAAATCTCGGTGTGACCTGGATACAAGTGCCCGCCCAGGTGCAGGGCTTCCTTGTTCAGAGGCGCCGTGCAGATGGAGTGGATTTGCTGTTTTTTGGCTAGATCAATGGCTTTCGCCAGAAACTGAAATGCTGCATCTCCCGCAACGGCAGATACTTTCCCATACTCCAGATTGGCAGGAATGAGATCCAGGTCAATAACGTCTACAGTGCCGAATTCATACTTGGCTTCGGATGGCTCAAGAATAGCATGTACCTTCAGGCTCGATCCGATGACAGGCAGGACACGCTCCAATATTTTGGCATCGCCAATGACGAGTGGATTGCAATTGTTGTAGACCTCCTGATGGCCCAATGCTTTCATAATGATCTCGGGTCCAATACCTGCTGCATCTCCCATGGTAATTCCAACGGTTGGTTTCATACGGTAACTCCTCCTTTTAATTTTTCAATGGCATGGATGAAGACGTCGGGCTTGCCGAATCCGCCCGCTTTGGTAATCACGTGCAGATCCTCAATTCCAATAAATTTCGATATCGGTACACCAATTTCAAGCTCATCGAGCAGCTCGAAACCGCTGATATTCCACTTCATACAGATTTGTTTAGCTGTATCTCCGCCCGTCATGGATACACCTTTGAAGTACCCATTCTCCAGCAGCTTGGCACAGATTTCACCTATGGCTCGTACAATTTCATTGCTGACCTCGGTGTGATTAAGTCCTCTGACTTCACCCGTAGCACGTGCTAGTTCAATATCTACCTGTTCGGCGGTTGAATAGAGAACAACGTCATTA
The DNA here is from genome assembly GCF_013401555.1 of Paenibacillus sp. E222. Lineage (NCBI taxonomy): Bacteria > Bacillati > Bacillota > Bacilli > Caryophanales > Paenibacillaceae > Paenibacillus > Paenibacillus sp. E222. Next base: position 974,418 of record NZ_CP058552.1, on the reverse strand, counting down.
CCTTCCACGGCTTTGGCCATCACTTCCTCATACACCCGATCGATTTCTTGCTCACGATCTGCCGATCCCGATACGGCTTTGAACGAGTGGAACGGGATGGATGATACGTTGGTTTTCTGCAGCAACAGCTTGAGCTGTTCACGAGAGTTTTTGTTCACACTCCCTACAACAGTGAGGATTGGACCTGGATTTGCCGGAATGTTTAATTCCGCAGACTTGGCTCCAAAGCCGTAATGAGTGGGAAGGTAGTTCGCGATACCTGCCGAGCCTGCCCAGGCAAATGAATAATCCAGCTCACTGGTGATACTCAGAACCTGCTCCAAATGCTGCTCATCTGTCGAGTCGACGAGGATATAGGGAATGCCGTTTGCCTTCAAGGTTTCCAGTTGCGTCTTCATATGATCTGTACCCGATTCAAGATCACTCACCGTAATCTCGCCCACTTCATACTTGGTCTGGAGCTTGAGCAAATCCGGAAGATACGAAAGGGTCACAGGTGTCTTAGGATCATTCGCAATCTCGGTATCGGCCAGTGGAACCCCGTTCAGATAATGCGTGCCATTAAGAATGGTGCGGTTGTTCTTGGGATAGCCCGGGGCAATCATCATGAAATCGGGTTTGACCACATCGTACAAAGCGTCGATCTCAATCCCGATGTTTCCGCGCATGGTCGAATCCATTTTTTTGAAAATGGTACCAAATCCGTTCCTTAACAGCAATTCCGCTGCGCGGCTAACCCGCTGATACGCATCCTCCGGTGTGATGGAACGGCTATCCGTATCAAACACGACTGCATCGTAATGACGAATGTTATCTTCGTCCATGTTGAATAGTACGCTTGTCTTTAATCCATGACGGGCAAGCTGCACCCCGCTGTCATTGGCGCCGGTCAAATCATCTGCAATAATGGCTAATTTCATGCAGTCATCCCTCCTTGGAAATCAAAATTTAATATAAGTCCGGTCAGCTAAATTCATTGCATTTATGTGGACGGTCTTTGATTGTATTTCTCGACACCGCCTGATTTCTCCAGCCTTTTGGAGAGGAATCCGATGAAGATCGGCAGCAGAATGGCAGTTGTCACAACACTTGCAGCAATCTGTACCGTAGCAATCTCGGCAATCGGGGCAAAAGAAGCGTTTGCAGCTACGATGGCAGCAGGCGTACCTACAGCATTACCGGCAGTAGAACCCTCAGAAGCACCAACGATCGGGTTCCAGCCAATAGCTCTGAACAGCAGGAATCCAACGCCGCCAGTGATCAGTACAGTCAGGACACCCAACAAGATACCGCTTAATCCACCTTGAATGATCGACGAGAAGTTGATGCCCATACCGAGTGAAAAGGCGAAGAATGGAACGAGCTTGTCGCTGCCTTTGTGCAGCCATTCAGCAAGGTTGCGATCCAGGTTACCGATAACAACACCGACGATCAGTGGAAGCAGTACGGCTACAAAAGCCATCGGGGAGAACATGCCGTTGGCGAAGCCCATCGCACCGAAAATGGAAAGAGCAACCATGGTGAGGAACGGTCCGTCGCTGAGCGCGAGGAACGGATAAGCAGCCTTGTCATCTTCTTTGCCGTATTGTCCGGCCAATGCGATGTACAGTCCGCCGTTGGAATTCGTCATCGCGGCAATAATGGCAAGCGGTGCCAAACCAAGGAATAAACCATTGGAATCCGCAAAATAGATGGCGATCAAACCTAATATTGCACCAACTGCCCACTTGAACACAAGCAAGGTAACGCCTTTACCAACCGAAGAACCGGCCGTCTTAAACGTAATTTGCGTACCAGCAATCAACAGGAACAGGGCGATCAATGTGCTTGAGCTATTGACGAACAAGGCTTCGGTGAAACCTCCGATCCGCAAAGCATTCGGAAAGAATGTGTTAATGGTTGCACCGAGCAGCAGGGGAACAACCATCATACCGCCAGGAATACGATCTAATGTTGCTTTAATGTTCATAGTAGTGGCTCCTTATGAAGTAATCGTTTTTATAAAGCGCTTGCAGGGATTATGTTATCCCAAATTGTTTATTTTAGCAACACTTATTTATTGTAAATTTTAAGTAATAGTTATGAGTGTTTAATTATGCAACACATAGAAGCGTAAAAAAAGCGTAAACCTAAAGTTACTCTTTAAGTTTACGCCATAACGTGGCACGGTTAATCCCTAAGCGTTCGGCCGCCTTGGATTGATTATTGTTTTCCTCATGTAGAACGAGTTGAATAATCTCTTTTTCGATTTCCTTCAGCGTACCATTGAGCTTCATCGTATTGGATGAGGGCTGTTCACCAAGAAGATGTGATAAGGTCTCGGCTGAGATGACGTAGTCCTGCTCATTCAGTGCAGCCTGTTTGATGAGATGCCTCAGCTGGTTCGCTGTCAAATGCGGAACTTGATCTCTAATGAGCTGCAGCGCGTCCTCTTTCATCTTCACCGCAACTGTCCCATACTTCTGGTAGTAATCGCTGAGGAAATGCTGGATCAGTGGAGCAAGATCCTCCTGCCTGTCCACAAGGCTCGGCATAATGATTGTATTCAGCTCGACATCCAGCGTTCTGTTTGGATTCAATCCCTGTTCCCCCAGGATGAATACCCCGATCTGCCTCTGAAGACAGGTCTGAATGAAGGAGATCAATTCCTCATCTTTCGAGCCATTTTCCAAATGGTTAATCTCCACGTTGCGTACTTTGGAGAGTGGAATTTTGTGCAAATGGCCTGGAGGAACCTGAGCAAGATCGATTTGGAGCATCAGCCCACCGCTGGAGTACATTTGATGAATATGTTTTACCAGAAAAGACTTGCCCGAATCGGCTTCACCTAGCAGATAAATGGGTTCGTGATTCTCGTAAAGCGCCCGGATATTCTTCAATACGCCCTGCATGGCAGGGGATTCGGCAACGATCGGCTCCATGGATATATCGGTATACGCCGTTATGCCGAATTGTGCAAAAGCATAGGGCTGTCCTTTTTCAAGGGAATACACTTTATAGCTTTTGTTACTTAACGTCGTTTCATAGGCCGTTACCGTAAGCTGGTAATCATCCACGATGAACACATTTTGAACTTGGGATTGATGGAAATCCAGATTGGTATTGGTGAGGTAAATGTGATTATCGGTCAGCGGATTCTGTTCAAAATCAGTCAAATTCTCGAATACAACCTCGTTCTGGTCGTCCAAGATCATGAGATTTGGATGCTCCTTGGTAACCAGGTTATTCAGTATGATGGATATCGCATGATTTTTGCTCAAGTACCGATATACCAACTGGGCATCTTCAAGCGCTCTGAGGATGGATTCCTTGCCAGACTGGATCAGCAATCCTTCCATTCCATAGGTTTTGGCTGTATTAACGGTGATGACATCGCCAACAATCTGACGGTACCCTGACGCTTTCAGCTCCAGCAGCAGCCTGGCCACATCCTCGGAGCTGCGTATGGTATATACCTTTAATGGCAGTTCCATTAGATCGATAATTGACTGCGCCCCTGACGTAATGTTGGCAAAACCAACGATCGCCGTTTGGCCGTTGAACTGGCTTGCCAGCGTTAGCGAACGAATCATGTCATATCCGGACAACTGCACATCAATGACGGGAATGGTTACGGCTTCCTTAATTAGTTGGGCAGTACCGCCGCGGCTAATCACAATCTCCGCCCCGTTTCGTTCAGCCTGGGCCGCCAATTCGGCGCCTTTCATCAGGTCGCCCACTTCATATTGAATAGCTAACTGGGGAAATAGCGGAATACATTCTTCTATAATCGTAGTCATGGATTCGTAAGGAGCAATAATATGAACTCGTGTACGCATAATTTTCCTGCCTTTTATAAAAATCATTCATGGTTCCTGCTGGTACATCAGACCAGAGGGCTTTCCTTATTATAGCCAACTTGCAGAGGAATGGCATCCCTGGCTCCTGCCGGATTCACTAAACAAGGAGGATAGAGGTGTTTCAGAAGGGCTTGCCAGCAAAGCTGCGCTTGAGTAAGTGGTGATACGTTTATTGAGATAAAAACAAAGCTGAGGCTATAATGCATATGTGAGAACAGATCAAGGTCATATTGAACGGGGGACGACAGTGGTGATTATGAAGTGGATTGATGAATTTCAAGCTTTCATTCGCAGCAAACCTAAGAAACTGGCCTTTAAAATACCATTTGCTTATTTTCTAATCATTTTGCTCACGGTTGTATTCAGTTACTGGGTACTAACCCAAATCTCTGCGAACTCGGCCCAGAAGAAAATCAATGAGACGTCCTTGCAAACGATTACCTCCATCCAGACCAATGTGGAGCTGATTATTGACAATGTAAATAACTATTCCAAAATGATTTTCTCAGATCACAATCTGCAAAACTTGTTAAGACAAGGCGATGTCTATGCCAATTTGCAAACTCAGGCCAAGGTCAGTACATACTTGTACAATTTGATGCAAGCGGTTCCAATGATTGATTCGGTATATATTTATGACAATTCGGGACATCGCTTTTCCGTCGGGACAGAGGAACTGCCTGCATTTCTGGAAGCGAATGTTGAAGAAACATCATGGTATGAACAGGCTGTGCGCAACAAAGGAAAGTATGTGCTGATACGTAATGGAAGCGAGTCTGAATCCACCGATGCGGAAGATAAACCGTTTGTCTCCTTCATTCGGATGATTCGGGATATCGATAATACCTCCCCGCTTGGGATGCTGGTTATGAATATCAAAGGAGAATCCTTTGCGCAAGCGTACGCGAGCCTCATTAATCAGGATTCGTTTCAGATTGCCATCCTGGATGAGCACAATCAGATCATTGTCGATAACTCCACCGTCGATCCCGATAATACCTCTTTTCAGGACATCCTGGCTGCGCACCAAGAGGAGCTGGAGCAGCATTTTGAGCAGAGCGGCTCAGGGTCGCTTACGCTGGATAACGGATCACAGAAATATGCGGTCTCGTATCGATCGGATGGCAATGAGCATTGGAAGTTCATCAGTATGAATTCGTACGACACGGTCGATACCCGCAACAAATCCATTGTGTTACTGGCCCTGGTCATGCTAATCATGAACGGAACGGTGTTTTTTGTCAGCTCATTCATCATTTCGAACAGTATTATCAAGCCCATTCATAAACTTCTGCGATCCATGAACAAAGCACCGAGCGGCAACTTCAGAAAAGTGAATATGGAACTGAACAGTTATGAATTTAAACAGCTATTCAGAGGTTACAACCAAATGATTGAACAAATGGACCAGATGCTCAAACGCAAGTTGGAAGAACAGAAGACGATTCGAAGAGCTGAACTGAATACACTCCAGGCCCAGATCAAGCCGCATTTTTTGTATAACACACTGGATTCCATTACTTCGTTGGCACTGTCCGGGCGCAATCATCAGGTATGCGAGCTGCTGGAGGCGCTGGGCACGTATTATCGCATGAGTGTCAGCAAAGGCCGGGACGTGATCACCCTTGGGGAGGAAATCGAGATTGTAAGAAACTATATGACAATTCAGAAAACACGTTATCAGGATACGTTCGAGATGGAATTCCACGTGGATGAGGACTGCTTGCAGACGCCTATTCCCAAGCTTGTGCTGCAACCGCTGGCTGAAAATTCACTCTATCATGGTATTCGCCCCAAAGGATCAAAGGGCACCATCCGAATTCATGCGAGCAAAACAAAAGGCGGAGTCGAACTATCCATCTCCGATGATGGGATAGGCATGTCCGAGCATAAGATCGATCAGATTCTTCAAACGGAGCAGAACGGTGAAATCAGAAGCTTTGGCTTATGGGGGACGCTGGAACGCTTGCGAATGTTCTATGGAATAGAAGACGGCATCACGATCCACAGTGGAGCAGGACAAGGAACGACTATCTTGATCAAAATACCGAATGGAGCAGATGCGTCATGGAACAATTGAACGTGCTGATTGTAGACGATGAATATTTGATACGGAACTTGCTTCGTATGCGCATTAACTGGGAGGAGCAAGGCATGAGCATCATGGGCGAAGCCTCGAACGCGCAGGAAGCTCTGGATCTGGTGGACAAACAGCAGCCGGATATTATGTTTACGGATATTTATATGCCTAACATGGATGGGATTGAATTAAGCCGATTAATTCTGAAGAAGTACCCGGATATTAAAATCGTGGTCGTCACAGGGCATGACGAATTTGAATATGCACGCCAGAGCATCCAGATAGGCATCGTGGATTTTATATTAAAGCCTATTCGTGCTGCCGAGCTGCTTACAGTGACGGACAAGCTGAGGGCCATGATTGATGAGGAGCGAAAACGTGAACAGGAAATTCAGAGGCTCAGGGCAGATCTGGAACGTAATTTCCCTTACCTACGTGAAAAATTTATGCTGCAATGGTTGAATGGCGTACTCACCACGCAGGCAGAAATTCGAGAGAAGGCGGCCTATTTTAACATTCCGATGCTTCTGACGACCCGTGAAATCCAGATCGCAGTCATCGAAGTTTCAACTGCATCCGCCAAGGAGACGGAGGAGCAGTTGATTTTGCTCAGCATGGAGTGCAGCAACGAAATAGACTCATTTTATGAAAAAGAACCGGGTGTGGTGCATTTGATGGATACTCGAAACCGGATTGTGATCATCAGCTTCAATTCCGGTGTGGATTTTATTGAAGATGGCGAAGCGCTTATTCCCCTTCTTACCAATTCCTATCCCTGTGCCTTAAGCATAGGCATCGGACGCAAGCATGGCCATGTAGAGGAGGGCCCAGCAGCCTATCAGGAAGCCTGCCGCGCTCTGGAATACCAAGCCTTTGTCGGAAAAAATCAAGTGGTCTGTTTCGAGGATATCGTGGATAACCGGGAGCAGTCATATCGGTCGAACGCCGATCTTCTTCAGCGATTGCAATTTTATATTAGCGTTGGTTCTGCTGCGCGTGCGATTGAAGTGCTGCATCATATCTTTGATGTGTCCTTTTCGAGTGTGTCACAGTTTCGCCTTGCAGCTATGGACGTGATCACAGAATGCCAGCGAGCGGCAATGGAGCAGCAGATCGAGAGTGATCAGGTGTTGAATACCGAAGCACTGGTGTCCATTCTTACAGCCGACCATCTGCCGGAACTGATAACCCGATTGGAAGACTACGTTCAATATGTTTCCGAAACGGTATATTCCAAAAACCAGACCAAGGAAGACAACCTGATCGGTCAGGTCAAGATGTACCTGGAAGATCATATGAGCGATCCGAATATCGGCCTGGCGAATACCGCTGCGGCTTTCTTTGTCAGTCCAGGTCATTTGGGAAGGTTGATGAAGAAGGAAACGGGGAAAACCTTTGTCGAGTATCTTACGAATTTGCGTATGAAAAGGGCAGAGACCTTACTGAAACAGACCCAGTTGAAGGGGTATGAGATTGGCGAGCAGGTCGGCATCACGGACCCGCATTATTTTAGTGTTTTATTCAAAAAAAGCACAGGCAGGTCCATGAATGAGTACAGACAACGTAAATCGTGACCTGGAACATGTTTGAATTTTAAAAGCGAATGTGCGTTTTCTAAATGGAGATATTGGAAAGGACTCCCTAAAATAGTACGAGTAGAACAAAACCTGATTAGGGGAGGTCACAAGATGAAAGCGCTATTAAAAAGATCGCTAGGTATGGTGTTGGCGTTGGGTATTGCAGGCAGCCTGGTCGCCTGTTCTTCCGAGTCATCAGAGGGCAAAGGTTCAGGCGGAGATGGAAGCGTTACCTTGAAGCTGTGGGATCAGTCCGTAGGTAATACAGACCCCTCGGCGAAATTATTGCCGCAAATCATCGAGAAATGGAACAATGAACATCCCGACATCCAGATTGTACGGACAGGCACGACGGGCGAGCAGTACAAAACCAAAATCAAAACATCCATTGCAGCAGGCGAGGCGCCTGATTTGTTTTACGGTATGGGTGGGGGAAGTTTTATGGAGCCTTATATCCAGTCAGGAAACGTGCTGGAAATCACCAAGTATATTACGGATGACCTGAAAAAACGTATGGCTCCAGGCATGGCAGAGGCGATTGAAAAGGATGGGAAAATCTACACCCTTCCGGTCTACACCCATATCGCTAATCTGTATGTGAATACTGAGCTGTTCGAGCAGGCTGGAGCCAAGCTGCCGACCACGTATACGGAATTGCTTGATGCGGTAGAGAAATTGAAGGCCGCTGGAATTACCCCTGCGCTGATGGGGGAAAAGGATCGCTGGCCGGGCATGTACTGGTATGACATCATTGCGATGCGTCAGGCAGGGAATGAAGCGGTTATTGAAGCATTTAAAGATCCGGCAAAATGGAATACGCCCGACTTTGTCGCAGCGGCAACCAAAATGCAGGAGCTGGCCAAAGCAGGGGCATTTAACAGCAGCATGTTCAGCATGGGTTATGATGAAATGCTGGGTGCATTCAACGCAGGCAATGGAGCCATGATGTTCCAGGCCAACTGGGTGAATGCAGGAATCGAAGATCCGTCCTCGGCCACCAAGGGCAAGGTGAAGGTCATTCCCTTCCCTGTATTTGAAGACGGCAAAGGAAATAATACGGAAATATTCGGCGGAGCCGTGGATGGCTTTTATATTAGCAATAACACTCAGCATCCCGATGAAGCGGTTGAATTCCTCAAGTATCTGAGTGAGCAGCTCGGCACACAAGGTTATCTGGCAGGCGCGGGACTTCCGAGCTGGAACACGGACGATCTGGACACATCCGGATTATCCACGCTTGACCAATCCAGTGCGGAAATTATGAAAACAGCGACTTCATTTATTGCATGGTGGGACAACATTCTGCCCGCTGAATCCGCTGAAGCACACAAAAACCTGATTGCACAGCTTCTGGCAGGCGACGTTACTCCAGAGGAGTTCTGCGAACAGATGGCTCAGCTTAAACCAACGGAACTGAGTCTCTGATTCATGCACATACCCAAACAAGCTGTAGTCAGGGGTGATCCTTGGCTGCAGCTTGGAGAGGAGAACGAGAATGAACGCTGTATTTTCCAATAAAACCACGATTGCGATCTTTGTTTTACCTACAGTTGTGCTGTTCTGCGCCATTGTGCTCATCCCGATTTTTGTCTCCAGTTATTATAGTCTGCTGGATTGGAATGGCATAGGCAAAGGGGTATTTATCGGACTGGATAATTATGTTGAGATGTTTAAAGACCCGCGCGTATTGAATTCGATCAAAAATTCCCTGCTGTTCGCCGGTGCATCGGTGTTCATTCAATTGCCGATCTCACTGCTGCTGGCTCTTGTACTGGCGTCAAGTGTGAAGGGAGAAGGGTTTTATCGCACAGTCTACTTCATACCGGTTCTAATCTCAACCGTTGTGATTGCACAGTTATGGTCCAAAATCTATAACGCAGACTACGGCCTTCTGAACGCTTTGCTGGAGAGTGTAGGGCTGTCCCACCTGGCTCAGGATTGGCTTGGACAGAAGAATACGGCCCTCGCCGCCTCGTTTGTACCTACGCTGTGGCAGTATGTCGGGTATCACATGCTGCTGATGTATGCAGGGGCCAAGTCGATCTCGCAGGATATTGTGGAGGCGGCCAAGATGGACGGGGCTTCCCGTCTACGGACAGCCTTTTCCATTACGATTCCACTGATGAGGCCTATTCTCAAAGTTTGTCTTATTTTTTCGGTTATCGGAGCGTTTAAGGTGTTCGATCTGATCTATGTCCTAACGGGCGGCGGCCCGCTGTTTACGACGGAAGTGCCAAGCACGTTAATGTATTCAACGATTTTTAGTACGTACAGGTATGGCTACGGTAGTGCGATATCCGTCTTTATCATTCTGGAATGTCTGATCTGTACAGTCTTGATTAATAAATGGTTCAAAACCGACTAGGGGGTGAGGAAACTGAGTACAGTTGAAGTGGTGTTGTCGTCCCCAAAACCCAAACCGGTGGGTAAACTATTGTTGCATCTGTTTTTGATTATCGTAGCTGTCATACAGATGTATCCGCTCGTCTGGCTTGCTTTTTTCTCCCTCAAAGATAATAGCGAGATATTTAGCGGCGATGTTGCAGCCTTTCCGAAATCCTTTCTCTGGAGCAATTATACCAAAGCGTTGTCAGATGGCCATGTGTTGAGTTATTTTTTCAACAGTGTGCTGGTAACGGTCATCTCCATTATTCTTGTATTAATTCTCGCCTCTATGACGGGATACGCCATTACGAGGATGAACTGGAAATGGAGCGGATTCACGATGAATCTGATCCTTCTGGGCATGATGGTTCCCATTCACGCCGCACTCCTTCCCTTGTTCATCATATTGAAGAATTTAGGATTGCTGAACACCTATTGGTCGTTGATCATTCCTTACGTTGCTTTTGGCATCCCGATGGCCGTGTTTATTTTGGGCAGCTTTTTCAAAGGGGTTCCACGCGAGCTGGAGGAAGCAGCGGTCATCGATGGCTGCGGCATATACAGAACCTTTTTCTCCATCATCATGCCGCTTGTTCGTCCTGCGGTGTCTACAGTAGCGATCTTTACCTTTCTCGCTTGCTGGAACGAGCTGATGTTTGCGGTCACGTTTATTAATAACGAGGCGTATCAGACGCTAACGGTGGGCATGATGTCTATGGTGGGCACGTACATTACACAATGGGGCATTATTGGTGCGGGGCTGATGATTACGACTTTGCCAACCATTATTATTTATTTGCTGCTGAACAAACAGGTACAGAAAAGCATGATCGCCGGCGCAATCAAGGGCTAATCACGAGATAAAACGCAAAGGACGGCATAAGGAATGTTGACTTGGCGTTATTGAAAAGGGCTGTCCTCTGTCAGTAACGACGAGGGGCGGCCTTTTTTGTACGAATGAACGCTGTCTGATTTGACTAGCTTACATGCTATAATCATTGGAAATGGGATAGAATGTTGGGGGGATGTAATGAGAATTGTATTTAAACGAATGGGTTATGGTGCCTTGGCTTTATTGGGTATCTTGCTTTTGTTCATAACGATTAGTTTCACGAATCATACAATTAAATTAAAGAAAGAAGCGGCTATACTGTCACCCCCAGGTGTAATGGTTGATGTTAATAATCACCCAATGCATGTCTATACAGAAGGTTCCGGAGAACATACCCTGGTCTTTATGTCAGGTGGGGGCACATCTTCTCCTGTATTGGATTTCAAGGCGCTCTATTCCAGATTGTCGGATCAATACAAGATTGCTGTTGTTGAGAAGGCAGGCTACGGTTTCAGTGCAACGGCAAAGGTCCCCCGTGATATCGATACGATGTTGGAAGAAACCAGAGCAGCTCTGACGTTAGCGGGAGAATCACCGCCCTATGTGTTGTTTCCGCATTCCATGTCGGGTATAGAAGCACTATATTGGGCACAAATGTATCCAAACGAAGTTGAGGCTATTATTGGTCTTGATCCTGCTATTCCAGAAGTTTATGAAGAGTATCCTCTACCTTCAGTTGGTATGATGAGCCTTACAGGCTTAGGAGCTCGTGTCGGAATTACTCGTTTTTTCCCTGCCATCGTTAACTCGTCCGCCGCGATTGAAGAGAAGCGGTTGTCCTCCCAAGAGGAGGAAATCTATAGGGCATTATTTTATAAAAAAACGCAGACACTGAACATGAATGAAGAAGTTAAAATGATTAGGAATAATGCAGCACAAGTTTTAGAACGAGGTATTCCAGATGTGCCCATGTATTTTTTTATATCGAGTGGAGAAGAATTACCTTTCGAGAACTGGAGTGATTACTTAGTAAACTACGTTGAGTTTGTGAAGAATGGGCGCTATCTTTTATTACATAACGGTCATTACGTTCATGATGCTGATCCCGATCTAATTGCAGAGGAAAGTATCAAATTTATAGAAGAACTGTGAATAATGAAAAGTAAATCACTGATCTCGGAAGAGGTTTTAGTTAATGAGGCGACGCCATAGGCGATCGTCTTTTCTTTTATAATGTAAGGAGATTGTGTCACGCTTGGATTACTTCAGATTTATGGTTGCAGTGGCAGTAAATGAAACCTTCATCCCCATATTCATGTATTATAGTACATATGAACTGATCGAAGGAGGAACGAATGATGGGAATCTTATCGAGGTTTAGGGACGTGATGAAAGCGAATATGAACCATGTGCTGGCTCGGGCGCAAGATCCGGAGAAGACGGTGAATGAATATATGCGGAGCTTGAGCAGTGATCTGGGTCAGGTGAAGGCCGAGACGGCTGCGGTTCTCTCGGATGAGAGCCGGGCGAAGAGGGCTTTGGACGAATGCAATGCAGAGATTAAGAAATTACAGCGGTATGCAGAGAAATCTGCGGAGTCTGGTGATGAAGACAAGGCACGTGGTTTTCTGGAAAAGAAGGCAGCGCAGACTGTGAAACGGAATGAATTACAAGCTGCCTATGATCGGGCTTCGGCCAAAGCCAAAATGATGAAGCATATGCACGAGAAGCTGGTTGCGGATATGGGGCAATTGGAAGCTCGGCATGCGGATCTGAAGGGCAGGATGGCGGCTGCAAATAGGCAGCAACAGTCCAATGAACGGAACGCTTCGGCTGCCAATGCGAATGCTGCTTTGAAAGCGATGGAAGACAAGGCAAATCAGGCACTTAACGAAGCTGAAGCTTTGGCTGAAATTCGTGCTGGGGCGCAGGAAGATGATCTGGATGTGCTAATTGCGCAGTTGGAGCAGCAAATGAACGCTGAAGCGGGTAATAATGCACAGGTGACGCCAAGTCCAGAGGAAGAGCTTGCAGCAATTCAGAAGAAATTGGAAGATAAATAACGAATATATAAGGTAAAACATTTCGTAAAACATTGAGGTGAGCAAATGCCGGTAATCGAGTACAAGTGTCCTAACTGCGGCAGTGGAATGCTTTTTGACAGTGCAACTGGAGCGTTATCCTGCCCCAGCTGCGGACGACAGGATAATATCGAACAGATCCCCGATCCGCTGAAGAAACAGGTATTCACGGAGAATGAGGTCAAGGAGTATCACTGTAACAGCTGCGGCGCGGATATTGTGACTGAGCCGGAGACAAGTGCAACGACATGCAGCTTCTGTGGAGCGGCCGTTGTTCTGAGTGATCGACTGACGGGAGATCTGGCACCGGCCATGGTCTTACCCTTTTCGATCAGTAAGGATGAGGCCCAGCAGGCGTTCAAAAAGTGGTGCAGAAACGGCTTGCTGACTCCTAGCGGCTTCATGACAGCTGACCGGGTCAAGAGCATTACCGGGATTTACGTGCCCTTCTGGTTATATGAGTTACATAACAAAATCGAAGTTCATGGCCGTGGCACAAAAATCAGAACCTACACGCAGGGTGATTATCATTATACGGAAACACAGCATTTTGATATTTACCGGAGAATCCGGCTGAATTATGTGAATCTGCCCATCGATGCTTCGGAGAAAATGAAAGATGAACTGATGGATAAGCTGGAGCCATTTCCGTATAACCAGTTAAAGCTTTTCAAAACCCCGTATCTCGCCGGGTACATTGCGGAAAAATATAGTTATACCGATGAGGAACTGTACCCGCGCGCCAAGGAAAAAACGAGCTCTTATATCGATTCTTATATTGCATCAACCGTTTCAGGCTATAACAGTGTTAGTTACACGGACAAACAGATTGATACTACGTTAAAAAATGCAGACTATGTGCTGCTCCCGGTATGGATGGTTTACTATGACTACAATCGTTCGCAGTATACCTTTGCCATGAATGGTCAGACAGGTAAAGTGGTGGGTAAACCGCCTATTAGCAAAGCTAAAGTTGCCGGATGGTTCGCAGGAATTTCAGCCGTTTCCTTGTTGTCATTGAAACTGGTCTCCTGGATGATGGGAGGTGGATTCCTGTGAGAAAAAGAAAACATCTGGCATGGATGGCAACACTCATTTTATTGGTGATTACTCTCGTTTCTCCATTGATTCCAATGTCAGTGGTATCGGCGGCAGACAGCAAAAACCTGATTTACGATGAAGCTAATCTGCTGAACGAGCAGGAGAAAAGTGAACTGAACGCATTGGCGAATGAATATGGGGCAGAGAGGCAGACGGATTTTGTTATTCTGACAACGAATAATACGGAGAATCAGGATGTACAGCTGCTGACCGAGGATTTCTATGATGAGCACGCTCTTGGGTATGATAAAGCGCATGGAAATGCGGTCATTCTAACGTTGGATATGTACAATCGGGATGTTTATCTGGCTGGATTCTATAAAGCCAAAGTTTATCTGGACAGTGGAAGGCTGGATAAAATTAGAAACAAAATTACTCCCGATCTGACAGAGGGGAATTACAAGCTTGCTTTTGAAAAATATATTAATCTCTCCTACAAATATATGGGATATAAGCCGGGCGTGAATCCTGATAATATTCTCTTCAATATCTGGTTCCAACTTATTGCGTCAGTAGCGATTGGAGGTATTGCTGTTGGGGTAATGGCCTATCGTTCTGGCGGACGTGTGACAGTCAACCGGGCGACCTATGAGGATTCAAGTACTTCCAGTGTAATCGATCGTCAGGATCGGTATATCCGTACAACGGTAACCAAACGCAAAATTGAGAAGAACAACAACAATGGTGGCGGAGGCGGCGGTGGCGGTGGTACCAGCCGAGGCGGTCATTCGCACAGTGGTAGTAGAGGATCTTTTTAGTAGGAAAAACAACAACATAGCTTATGTCATGATGCTGCAAAATGTTTACTATAGAAGGGATGGGAACGTGTATGGGATTTTTCAAAAATCAATTTTCGAATGTGGTGGAATGGGAAGAGTTCAGAGATGATATGATTTTCTGGAAGTGGAGTAACCGTGAGATCAAGAAGGGAAGTAAACTGATTATCCGTTCGGGACAGGATGCGATCTTCCTGAATAACGGCAAGGTGGAAGGGATTTTTGAGGACGAAGGATCGTTTAATATCGATTCCGAGATCATTCCGTTTCTGTCTACCTTAAAAGGCTTCAAATTCGGATTCAACAGCGGCATGCGGGTCGAAGTGCTGTTTGTGAATACGAAGGAGTTTACGGTTCGGTGGGGTACGCAAAGCCCGGTATTGATTCCGACTCCTCAACTTCCAGGCGGGATGCCGATTCGTGCGAATGGTACGTTTAATTTTAAAGTGAGTGACTATGTGACATTGATCGATAAAATCGCGGGTATCAAGCAGAGCTATCTGGTCGAAGATGTCAAAATCCGGATTACGTCTGTGCTGGATCAGTTGCTAATGAAATGGATCAGCCGTGAGGGTAAGGACATGTTCAACCTGCAGGCGAATGCCTCGGATATTGCCAAAGGTATTCAGGAAGATCTGGATATGCAAATGATGGACATCGGGATCGGGATCACAGGCTTCCAGGTGATGAGCTTCAATTATCCGCAGGAGATCCAGGATATGATTACGAAGACGGCTTCACATGAAATGATCGGCAATTTGCAAAAGTATCAGCAGGTCAGCATGACTGATGGCATCTCATCCGGTAAAGTTAAGGGTGGCGGCGCTGCTTCGGATATGGCGGGCATGATGATGGGCATGAACATGGCAAATGAAATGATGAAGAACATGAATCAGAACCAGAATAACCAGAATCAGAATTCGGATCAAAAGCCTGCGGGTAATCCAAACAGCGATGCAGGTGCATCTTCTTCGTCTGGAGACCATAAAAAGCCGAACTTCTGTCCGAACTGTGGCGCCAAGAATGAAGGAGCAAATTTCTGTCCAAACTGTGGTCAGAAGTTGGGTTAACCTATATCTAAATATAAGAAGGGCTTACTCTAAGGTCAAACTTTGGAGTAGGCCCTTTTTTTCATTCAATTTTAAATGGGAGAAAACGGTTGACAACGGATCAAAAATCATTTATCTTTAAATTAAGATATTTAATTTGAATATAAATTACACCAAGAAAAGCAAATATCTTAATTTCGATTTACGAGGAGAGATCCAAGATGATGATTCCAACATTGACCAGAATAAATGAACTTTCAAGAAAAGCCAAAGCCGCAGGGTTGACGGAGATGGAGAAAGCGGAACAAATTCGTCTGCGCCAGGAATACCTGCAAACCTTTCGCGGTTCGATCAACGATATTCTGCTGAATGTAACCATCTATGATCCGAACGGCGATGACGTCACTCCGGATAAACTGAAACAGGAACAGGCCCAACAAAATAATAACTGAATCAGTTCGGTATATTATCTTAATATTAAGATAATATACGACTATAAATATAAATAAAGCACCTATAAGACGATCTACAAATAACCCTTCCCATACAAAAATGATCTATAAACCTAGGAGGAAATGATGATGACAATTCAAACTGCAGGTATTCACCATATTACAGCTTTTGCGGGAGATCCGCAGGCTAATGTCGACTTTTATGCTGGTGTCTTGGGACTTCGGCTTGTGAAAAAAACAATCAACTTCGATGCACCAGACGTTTACCATCTGTACTTTGGGGATGAGAACGGAAGTCCAGGTACCATTATCACATTCTTCCCATCAGCCGGATCACCGCGAGGCAAAATTGGTGGCGGTCAGGTCGGCATCACCTCGTATGTGATTCCGCCTGGGACTATTGGCTTCTGGCAGGATCGGCTGGAACAGTATAACATTGAGGTAACAAAAACCAATCGTTTTAACGAAGAGCTGCTGCAGTTCGAAGACAGCGAGGGCTTGCGTCTTGAACTGGTTGAACGTGAAGAGGGCGCAGCCAGCACCTGGGTGCATGAAGGAATTCCCGCAGACAAAGCCATCAAAGGATTTGGAGGTGCCGTGCTGTTCAGCGTCAATCCGCAGAGAACGATGGATGCGCTGGACAAAATACTCGGATTCACCAAAGTAGATGAAAATGAGGAGTATGTACGATTCCGGTCCATCGGAGATATCGGTAATGTCGTGGATGTTCCTGTCACCCGGATGGCTTTGGGGGCAGGTGGAGCAGGGACGGTCCACCATATTGCGTGGCGTGCCAAAGATTTTGCAGAGCACGAGCAGTGGAGAGAAGCTGTACAACAGTACGGCTATCAGCCAACACCTGTTCGGGACCGTCAATATTTTAACGCAATCTATTTCAGAGAAGCGGGCGGAATCCTGTTCGAAATTGCTACCGATCCTCCTGGATTCGCGAAAGATGAGCCGGCGGAGTCGCTCGGACAGAAACTCATGTTGCCAGAGTGGTTTGAGCCATATCGCGCCCAAATTGAAGGCAATTTGCAGCCGATCCAAGTCAGAACGTTAGAGCCTTCGCATTCTATGATGGCACGTTAAACAAGAGGTAAGAACAAGTAATCTTTTTGAGATGAGTTCAACTAAAGGAGCATTGAAGGATGATGGAAAAAAAGGTTACCTGGCTGGAGCTGTTCTATGATTTGCTCTTTGTAGCGGCAGTCTCCAAAGCGGGCCATGTCCTGCTGCATGCGGAACACGGCGTGATTTCGTTTGAATATCTGATGAAATTTGTTTTGATTTTCATTCCTGTCTGGTGGGCATGGGTCGGTCAGACCCTATTCATTAATCGTTATGGTCAGGATATCTTCATCCATCGAGTCTTTCTTATCCTTCAACTCCTGTCCGTTCTGGTGATGACGGCGAGCCTCTCGGTTGATTTTGATCAATACTATCTCCCCTTCTTTGCGGGTTATATCGGTTCGAGAGCTTTGACAGCCATTCAATATTTTATGATTCATAATTCCAAAAGCGAACATCAACAAAAAGCCGCCCGTTATCTGGGCGTATGCTTCATCATCGGTATATTGATCTCAACAGGTTCCCTGTTCTTTGATTCGTGGCTGCGATATGCGGTTTTGTACGTGGGAATTGCCGTGGATATCATTCTTCCGCTCATCGGACGCAAAAATCTGGTGAAGGTGCCGATACACACGCATCATTTATTGGAACGTTTTGCTCTGTTTACGCTTATCCTGCTCGGTGAGTCGGTTGTCAGTATCATTGCCGTGCTGCAAATGGATCACTGGGATGTACGATCTGTTCTATTCGCGGCGTTTACATCCATATTCGTGATTGCGATGTGGTGGCAGTATTTTGATAATGTTGAGAAAAAGGTTAGCAAAGAGATCCAGACCGCCGGGCAAGCGATCATCTACGGCCATCTGTTCATCTATATATCCATGAGCATGATTGCCGCTTCTATTCAACTTTTATACCTGAATGAACTCAATTATGGTTTCATGTTGGCCTTTGTATTTGGCTCGGTTCTGCTGTATTTTCTGTCCACCTCGCTGGTGTTCCACCGATACAGACATGCTCATCTGCGGCTACGTCCGCGTCACTTGGTGTTTATGCTGGGGATAATGGCCGCGTTTATCGTTGTGGATCTGATCTATCGGGTGCCTAATTATGCAATCGTGGGAGAGAACATGGTGTTCTTTCTTGTCTATGCCAAATTGACGACCTGATGCGTTGGTCGCACAAGCATAAAAGTCACGGACGAATGACGTTCGTGGCTTTTTTAGTTGGATAATTGTAAATATCATGTCTACTGTGAGAAAAAACGTTTAACCTGATTTATTTTCTACTATAGAATCTGTTAATATGAGACTAGATACAAGTGAATCTACCAGATTAACGAATAACTTTCTTTATAAAATGAACCAAGAAGAGTTACACGATAACGGAGAGGACAGAAAAAACCTGAAGAAGCGAAGCCAAAAGCTTTCTGAAAGAAAGCTACATCGGAAGCATACGCTTCACCTTTTAGCACCGGATTTCAACCTTTTAAAAAGGTATTAAGGAAATCTGGGGATAACAGTGATCGGAAGGTTGTTCTGTCATTGGAGTGACCCAAGTGTGAGATTCATAAATTCATTTTATACATAGTGATTCGTGGAGATGGAGATGACAATCAGGAGGGAAATCATTGAGCACACATCAAATCGGAGTTCCATTGGAAGGGTTTGCAGAGTTTAGCCGTACGGTTGCCGCTGAAGGCGCAGTGCTTTTGAAGAACGAAGGACGAGCTCTTCCGATTCAGAAAGACGAAAACGTTTCAGTATTTGGACGGATTCAAGTCAACTATTATCGCAGTGGTACAGGCTCAGGCGGCAGCGTTCATGTGGCGTATACAACCAATCTGCTAGATGGTCTGCGCAGCAAAAAAGGACTTACGGTCAATGAAGAATTGGCAGCTGTCTATGAAAAATGGATTGAGGAAAACCCGTTTGATGACGGTGGAAAAGTATGGGCGGCAGAGCCTTGGAACCAGAAAGAAATGCCTTTAACGGATGAAGTGGTATCTCAAGCCAGAAGTAAATCCAGCAAAGCAATCGTGGTGATTGGACGTACAGCAGGCGAAGATCAGGATAACGTCGATGCACCAGGCAGCTACCGGTTGACGGAAGATGAGAAAGCGATGCTGAAGCAGGTCACGAATCATTTTGAACAAACGATCGTTGTGTTGAATGTTTCGAATATCATGGACATGAGCTGGTTGAATGATGAAAGTTATGTTCATCCAATCCAAAGTGTCATTTACTCGTGGCATGGCGGTATGGAGGGTGGTAATGCGATCGCCGATGTACTGGCCGGAGACGTTACACCAAGTGGTAAATTGACCGATACGATTGCGTATTCCATTGAAGATTATCCTTCCACAAGCAATTACGGGAATGAATTTAAGAACCTTTATCAAGAAGATATCTACGTAGGCTATCGTTATTTCGAAACGTTTCGACCTGAAAAAGTACAATTTGAATTTGGATACGGCTTGTCCTATACCACGTTCACAACCAAGGCTGAAGACGCAAAATTGATCTCCCAAGACGGAGAAAATTGCATTAAGGTGAATGTAACCGTAACCAATACGGGCACAACCTATGCCGGTAAAGAAGTAGTGCAGATCTATTATGAAGCCCCACAAGGTCAATTAGGGAAACCTGCGAAAGCTCTGGTGGCATTCGGCAAAACGAATCTGCTTCAGCCGGGTGAGTCTCAGCGTCTGACTGTGAGCTTCCCTGTAGATTCCATGGCTTCCTATGATGATGCTGGCGTAACAGGACATGCATCGGCGTATGTACTTGAGCCAGGAACATATCGTTTGTACGTGGGAACCAGTGTCAAAAATGTGGAGCATATCAGCATTGATGGCCAAGATGGCTACGTCGTAGAAACGATTCAACTCGTGGAACAGCTCCAGGAGGCAATGGCACCGACCGAAAGCTTTACGAGAATGAAGCCGGGAGTGCGCAAAGATGATGGATCTTACGAGCTGATCTATGCAGATGTACCGACGCGCCAAGTATCCATGGCTGAACGAATTGAACAATGCTTGCCGCAAACGCTGGAGCAAACCGGCAATCAGGGCTACAAGCTGAGAGACGTGAAGGATGGCAAAGTCAGCCTGGAGGCTTTTATCGCCCAATTGAGTGATCAGGACCTGGCAGCCATCGTGAGAGGTGAAGGCATGAGCAGCCCACTCGTTACATCGGGTACAGCTTCCGCATTTGGCGGTGTTAGTGACAGTCTGTTTAATTACGGAATCCCTGTTGCATGTACTGCAGATGGCCCATCCGGTATTCGTATGGATAGCGGGGAGAAGGCTACACAAGTTTCCATTGGAACTTTGCTTGCCGCAACATGGAATGCAGAACTCGTCGAAGAGCTGTATGTGATGGAAGGCCAGGAATTGCTGAGAAATCAGGTGGATGCACTGCTCGGGCCTGGATTGAATATTCGCCGGAGTCCGATGAACGGACGTAACTTTGAGTATTTCTCGGAAGATCCGCTGATTTCCGGTGTATTTGCTGCTGCATGTACAAAAGGAATCATGAAGGGTGGCTCTAATGCTACGCTGAAACATTTCGCCTGCAACAATCAGGAGAAACATCGCAGTAAAGTGGATGCTGTTGTATCTGAACGTGCCTTGCGTGAGATCTATCTGAAAGGGTTCGAAATTGCCGTAAAAGAAGGCGGTGCGAACTCGATCATGACCTCCTACAATCCGATTAATGGACATTGGGCAGCTTCGAACTATGATCTGAACACAACCATTCTTCGTGGAGAGTGGGGCTTCCAAGGTATCGTAATGACCGACTGGTGGGCTATTATGAATGATGGCGTTGAAGGTGGACCAGCAGATCGGAAAAACACCAACTGGATGGTTCGCGCTCAAAACGACCTGTACATGGTTGTACCTAACTATGGTGCAGAAATCAACGGCTGGGATGACAACACGATTGAATCTCTGGAAAATGGGACGTTGACACGTGGCGAGCTTCAGCGTTCAGCCATGAATATTTGTGAGTTCATCATGAATGCACCTGTCTTCTCCAGAAAACATGAGATTGTAGAGAATGTCGCTTCATTCCAAGCGAATGCTTCACTTTCCTCAGAGCAGGCACAAGTGCTGGCTGAGAATGCACAGGTCAAACCCGTTGTGGGCGAACCTGTCTACATGAAAGTAGACGAAGCAGGTCAATACCGGATTATTGTACAGATCATGTCTCCTGAGCCGGAACTGGCTCAAAGTGCATGTAATGTGATTCTCAATGATCAATTGATGACGACCATTCAAACCAAT
The DNA here is from genome assembly GCF_013401555.1 of Paenibacillus sp. E222. Classification (NCBI taxonomy): domain Bacteria; kingdom Bacillati; phylum Bacillota; class Bacilli; order Caryophanales; family Paenibacillaceae; genus Paenibacillus; species Paenibacillus sp. E222. Next base: position 952,887 of record NZ_CP058552.1, on the reverse strand, counting down.
GGTACTGAAGGTAAATGGATCAGACAGAAACTTGTCAAAGTGGAGTTGGAAGCAGGCTTGTACGAATTGAAGCTGGACTTCACCAAACCAGGTCTGCAGATTGACTGGATCGAATTCAAACAAGTGTAACGCAAGATCGTCTGATCTGTTGTAACTGAACATGACGACTGTTATGATTGTGTTATGAGATCCGGAATTTCTGAACAATCTGGTCAGGAGTGTTGCGAAGGATGAGAAGGTATAATTTTTGGAGCCCCATTCTGTTGATTGCGGTTGCGCTGATTGTCAGAGGCCTGGTTACCAATCTGGGCGTTCTGTTCGGCATGTCGCATGATGCAGCAAGTAATATCGCAATTGTTGCCATGTTGATTGCTGCACTGATCATGTTTAATCGAATGACAAAAGCAAAGCGAAAATGAACTTATAATATTCGATATCGATCAAGAGAGAGGCACCCTTAGGGGTGTCTTTTTTGTGTATTGACGTTTCATTCATAACGTCTTAGACTGTTTATGAATAAAACAATAACATTTTTATGATAACAAAAATAACGAATGTGATTACTCCAATGGCTAACCCATCATTTTCCGAAAGGAGACCCATTCATGAAGGTTATGGCGGCATGGTTTGCAGGCAAGCATGAAAAGGCAATGGATGTGGTGAGCAGGGTGTGGGGACGGCAGAAGGGTTCGTGGATCGTTCCGCTGAGATTGATAGAGTCTTCGTGGAACAGGGACCGAATTGCAATCAGGAAGCTGACTTTCAACGACAGATGAACATAATTAAGGACCGCTGGAGATGCTGTGCTCTGTCGGTCCTTTATGGCATTTGACGGAAAGCGGACAGAGAACCGGCATGAGAGGAGAGGAATCCAGTAAATACAACCGATTGGGTGAAGGCAGCAGCACAGGTCGTGCCATCAGAACGTCAGCTGGAATGGCAGAAGATGGGGTTCTATGCATTTATTCATTTTACCATGAATACGTTCACAGATCAGGAGTGGGGAACGGGAGATGAAGATCCCGATATCTTTAGCCCTTCTCATCTGAGTGCCCGGCAATGGGTTCAGGTGTGCAAGTCTGCTGGTATGACCGGATTAATTCTCACATGCAAGCATCACGATGGGTTTTGTTTATGGCCAAGCCAGTACACGAATCATACGGTAGCCGCCAGCCCTTGGCGAAATGGTGCGGGTGATCTGGTAAAAGAGGTTGCTGATGCCTGCCTTGAAGGCGGGTTGAAGTTCGGTATCTATCTGTCTCCATGGGACCGTCATGAAGCATCCTACGGAGATTCGGAGCTATACAACGCATTTTTCAAAAATCAGCTGCGTGAACTGTTAACCCAATATGGTCCAATTTTCTGCGTGTGGTTCGATGGGGCTTGCGGAGAGGGGCCAAATGGGAAAAGGCAGGTCTACGATTGGGATTCCTATTATGCACTGATTCGGGAGTTGCAGCCAGAGGCTGTAATTTCGGTATGTGGGCCGGATGTTCGCTGGTGCGGCAATGAGGCAGGTCATACAAGGACTTCGGAATGGAGCGTCGTTCCTGCCTACTTGCAAGATAATGAGAAGATCCAGGAGCAATCCCAGCAGGTGGATGATGGTGAGTTTGCCAGCAGAATTAATACACAGGATGCCGATTTGGGGAGTCGGGAGGTGATCCGGCAGCATGAGGGCAAGCTCATCTGGTATCCCGCAGAAGTGAACACGTCCATCCGTCCGGGGTGGTTCTATCATGCAAGCGAGGACGATCACATCAAATCGCTGGAGGAACTGCTTGCCATCTATGATGGAGCGGTTGGGGGCAACGCCAATTTTCTACTGAACCTTCCACCAGATCGACGCGGCCTTATTCACGAACAGGATGTTGAGCGGCTGCAGCAGGTCGGGGACTTTTTACGCAGTACATATCGGCAAAGTCTGGCTGTTGGAGCGAGGATTCAGGCCTCGGACACCATGGATGAAGAACATGCGGCTACCCAGGTCTTGCTTGAGGAATCGGATACGTTCTGGTGCCCATCTGAAGGAACTGAACTGGCTTGGCTGGAGGTGGAGCTGTCGGAGGAAAAGCGGTTCGACCGAGTCGTTCTTATGGAACATATTCGTTCAGGTCAACGAATTGAGCAGTTTACGCTGGAGGCAAAAGGAGAGAGTGGTGATTGGCAGGAGCTGTATTCCGGCACGATTGTTGGTCATAAACGAATCTGTAGTTTCGAACCTTTTACCGCCAAAACCATTCGTTTGACCATTCATGAGTCCAGATGGTACCCAACGTTGTCCTGGCTGGGTATATATCTGAGCAAACAAGAGATGCATGAAGCGGCCGATCAAGCCGTAACATTTGTAGATAAGCCGATTTTGGATTCATCCCATGGAAAATAGAGTAGCAAACGATTATTGGCAATTGTATGATCTTATGGAAAAAGGTATACGTAAGGTAGAGCCACACACCAGCAGGAGAGGATGAGAGGATATGAAAGTAGGACTCAGCACATACAGTCTGCAACAGGCACTGGATGCCAAAGAATTGACTGTACCCGACGCCATCCGTTACATCGCCGAGCAGGGCGGAGAACATGTGGAGATTGTTCCGATCGGGTACAGCCTGATCGACCAGCCAGAATTAATTGACCAGATTCGAGAGACTGCACAAGACGTGGGAATTGATATTTCGAATTACGCAATAGGTGCCAACTTCGTTACAGGAGAAGGCCCGGATGCATTTGAAAATGAGATTGCTGCTGTCATGAAGCATGTGGATGTCGCTGCCGCACTTGGCGTTACGAGAATGCGCCATGATGTTGCGTTTCGTCCTGCACAGGAGGGCACTGTTGCCCAGTTTGAAGCGGACCTGCCTGTTCTGGTGAAGGCCTGTCAGCGAATTGCCGATTACGCAGCGAGTCACGGCATTACCACAAGTGTGGAGAATCATGGTTACTATGTGCAGTCCAGTGAGCGTGTCCGGCGGCTGGTGCATGAGACGGCACGTGAAAACTTCAGGACAACGCTGGATATCGGCAATTTCCTGTGTGTGGATGAAGACCCGGTTAGCGCTGTGAAAAACAACATTCCTTATGCATCCATGGTGCACGCCAAAGATTTCTATTGGAGACCATCCTACCGTAATCCTGGAGAGGGCTGGTTCCAGACCGCACATGGCAATTACCTGCGCGGAGCGATTGTGGGTCACGGGGATATCGACATGCCGGAAGTATTCCGTGTGCTGAAGCAGTCCGGTTATGACGGATATATCTCTGTCGAATTCGAAGGTATGGAAAATTGTAAAACAGCATCCAGAATTGCGATGGATAACGTCCGCCGCTTCTGGGAGGAAGCATAAGCAGCGACTTACTACTATATAAGTGGAATCAATTTTTATATGTAAGGCTGAAGTAACAGAAGGGAAGTTTGGAACTGTAGGAGCGGTAGCGCCCGCCTTTGTCTGCGGATTTCAACTGCTGAGAGCGGTTGATACAAGAAATCTGTAGACAACAGCGGCCGAAAGTCCAAACATTCACCGCAGTTACGTTAAGCCGATTATCATATGTTTTGAATTAACTGATATAACCATCATTCAACTTATTATGGAGGGGAAAATCCATGTCCAAACTTAAAATTGCCGTGATCGGTGCAGGATCTATTTCCGATTTTCATTTACAAGCGTATGACAGCAATCCTGAAGTTGAAATATACGCCATATGCGACCTGAATGAAGCACGTGCCAAGGAAGCGGCGAAAAAATATAACGCTACTCATGTATTCACGGATTATAAAGAGCTCCTGGGATTACCTGAAATCCATTCGGTCAGCATCTGTACCTGGAATGATACACATGCCGAGATCAGCATTGCTGCTCTGGATGCGGGTAAAAACGTACTTTGCGAGAAGCCGCTCTGTCAGACGGTAGAAGATGCATTGGAGGTGGAGAAGGCTGTTCATCGCAGTGGAAAGCTGCTTCAAGTTGGCTTTGTACGCCGCTATAGTGACAATGCGCAGATCCTGAAGAAGTTCATTGATGAAGGCGAGCTGGGAGAGATCTATTATGCCAAGGCATCCTGTCTGCGGCGTTTGGGAAATCCGGGCGGCTGGTTTGCAGATGTGGAACGTTCTGGCGGCGGCCCGTTGATCGATATTGGTGTTCATATTATTGATATCTCCTGGTACCTGATGGGCAAACCGAAGGTGAAAACCGTGTCTGCGAATGTTTCCAATCGATTGGGTAACCGTGCCAATATCCGTAATCTGTCGTTCTACCAGGCAGCGGACTATGATGCGAACAAAAACACCGTAGAGGATATGGCGAATGCGTTGATTCGTTTCGAGAACGGGGCCAGCCTGCTGGTGGATGTAAGCTTCACACTGCACGCGAAGCAGGATGAAACTTCGGTCAGACTCTATGGCGATAAAGGTGGAGCTGAACTGGAACCGGAAATTTCACTGATTGGTGAGAAATTCGATACCATTTTGAACATGACGCCACAGGTGGATTTCAAATCCCTTGATTTCGCAGGTTCTTTCCGTAATGAAGTCAATCATTTTATCGACAGTACCCAAGGACGCAAAGAGACGCTAAGCCCCGTTGAGGATGGCGTTGAAATCATGAAAATCCTCTGTGCCATCTACGAGTCCGCACGAGAAGGACGAGAGATTTCACTGTAAATATGCTGTTGCGATCCGAAAATGGCAACGCCGCTCGAAGTAGTGAGGTCTAACAAGTCTATACTTGTTGAACCAAACATTTCGCCGAAATGGAGTTAGAACCAATCTGAAGAATGCACTGCAATCGAAATGACTGGGCTTAATATGTCTTTCTTAGTTGAACGAAATATTTACACAATAACGGAGAGGGCAGAACGAATCTGAAGAAGCGGAGCGCTCGCCTTTATCCCCGGATTTTCCCCTTAGGAAAGGGAATCGAAAAAATCTGGGGATAACAGCGATCGGAAGATTGTTTTGACCGCGCAGTGGTCCAGTGTAATGCTATTTATTCAGCGTATGACATCCAATCCAAAGGAGATGAACGGGATGAGCGAAACCAAAGATACGGTGCTGGAACAGGAAGAGCAGGTTGTCGAAGCCGGGGTGCACAACTTTAGCAAAGAAGAGGAATGGGTGAAGCCTGAAGATCCGTTGCTGAATGAACGACTTGAGTGGTTCAAGGATCAGAAGCTGGGGCTGATGATGCATTGGGGTCCCTATTCTCAGCTTGGACTCGTGGAGTCCTGGGCGTTAAGTGACGAGGATGGCGATTGGTCGCGCAATGATATCGACTGGACTGACGACATGGAGCATTTCAAGCAGGAGTACTTTGATCTCAACAAAACCTTCAATCCCATTCGCTTTCAGCCTGAAGAGTGGGCACAGATGGCCGCTGATAACGGGTTCAAATATTTCCTGTTCACCACCAAACATCATGATGGTTTCTGCATGTGGGATACACATACCACCGATTATCGCATCACGGGCAAGGATACTCCTTTTCACACCCATAAGTATGCGGATATATGCCGGGCGCTTTTTGACGCTTTTCGTGCCAAGGGACTTGGCATCTCGGCTTACTTCTCCAAAGCGGACTGGCATACGCCATATTACTGGACACCTGGTATGGAGCGCGGAAGCCATATGTGGCGTGGACCATCCTATGATCCGAAAGCGTATCCATGGCTGTGGGAGAAATTCGTGGAGTTCACGCATGAGCAAATTATGGAGCTGCTGACCAACTACGGACGAATTGAATGTCTGTGGCTGGATGCAGGCTGGGTACGTGAAGGCCGACACGGTCAGGATATCCGATTGGGCGAAGTGGTGGAGCGAGCGCGTCAGACAACTCAGCCGTGGCTCCTCGCAGCTGATCGCACAGTAGGCGGACCGTATGAAAATATCGTAACTCCAGAGCAGACCATCCCGGAGCATCCAATGAATATTCCTTGGGAGAGCTGTATAACGGTGGGCAATTCCTTTGCGTTTGGATATGATGATCAGTATAAGTCAGCAAGACAGTTAGCGCATATTCTGCTTGAGGTCGTATCCAAGGGCGGTAATCTGGCACTGAATGTGGGACCACAACCGGACGGACGTCTTCCAAAAGGGGCAGTCCGAAGCATTCAAGCCCTTGGAGAATGGATCGGCACTCACGGGGAGGGCATCTATGGCACGCGGATTTGCGGACCATACTTCACAGGAGAGTGGGCCTTTACACGTAAGGAAAATCTCAACGTATCGTATGCCTTCCGTCTGTACAGAAGCGAGAACGAAGCAGTGCAATCACAGGTAGTCATTCCATATATGGAAAAGGTGGAGCGAATTGAACTCGTCGGCACAGATGATGTGCTGTCCTTCCAACGGACGGAAGATGGACTTGCTGTAGAGTTGCCGCAAGCGGCAGTTACAGAAGTAGCACCTATCACGCTGACGTTCAGATTGTTCACAAACCAATAAATCTACACTTCAACTCCCGGGGGACTTTTACAGTCCTTCGGGATTTTTTGGGTTGGTGATTTTTGCGCTATACCTGTGCTAAAGGACGATTTTCCCTTGTCTGGCAAGGGTTTTGGGAATAAGGAGAGGTGGGAGAAAATTGCAAATTGATAAAAGAGCACCGCTCAAGGTACTATCGATTTAAGAAAGCGTTACCTGACATTAATCTTCACACGGATGACGCTATTACAGAAAAAAGAGTCAAAGAAAAGGATGTTTAAGGGATGTAAATGTAATGTATTATTACACTTAAGGTGTAGAAGGAGTGACGCGAATGAGTCGAGCTATGGAAAGCATACCTGCACCGGTGGAGCTCCAGCAAGGAAAGAATTACGCAGAACCCAAGCGACAGCATCCATTTATCAGAAGCCTGAAGAAGCATTGGGAGCTCTATCTATTGGTGCTTCCTCCCGTATTGTATCTGTTGATCTTCAAGTACATTCCAATGGTTGGTGTACAGATTGCCTTCAAAGACTTTAGTGTCGTCAAAGGAATCTGGGGCAGCCCATGGGTTGGACTGAAACACTTTGAAGCCTTTTTCGAATCCCCGAACTTCTGGCTGCTAATCAAGAATACGATTGGGATCAGTTTCTACTCGTTACTCGCCGGATTTCCCATTCCGATCCTGCTGGCGCTCGCGCTGAATGAGATCCGAACAGGTTACTTTAAGAAGACCGTCCAAATGGTCACGTATGCTCCGCATTTTATCTCCACAGTCGTCATGGTATCCATTATCATTCTGATGCTGTCACCGCATGTGGGTGTTGTAGACAAGCTATTTACCTTCCTGGGTTTCCCGATGACCAACTTTATGGGCATTCCCGAATACTTCAAATCCATCTATGTGTGGTCGGGTGTATGGCAGGGCATGGGCTATTCATCGATCATTTATATCGCGGCTCTCGCTGGCGTTGATCCATCCCTCTATGAGGCAGCGAAGATGGACGGCGCTTCAAGGCTTCGTAAAATCTGGCATATCGACCTTCCAACGCTCGTACCAGTCACCGTCATCATGCTGATTCTAAGTCTGGGTAGCATTATGGGCGTGGGCTTTGAAAAAATATATCTAATGCAGAACCCGCTCAACACGAGTGCATCGGAAGTCATCTCTACGTATGTGTACAAGGTCGGTCTAATCGGGGCCAACTTCAGCTTTTCCTCGGCAGTAGGATTGTTCAACTCCGTGATCAACCTGATCCTGCTGGTTATCGTCAACGGCATTTCCCGCAAAGTATCCCAGAACAGCTTGTGGTAAAGGAGGAGCTCATCCATGTTCAACCTGATGAATCGTAACCGGATCAAGGACCCGCTCGGTGACCGTATCTTCATGACATTCAACTATATCTTTCTGTTCGCCATACTTCTAACGGTGTTTTACCCGCTCTTGTATATCATCAGTTCTTCGTTCAGCTCCTCGCGTGCCGTTACATCCGGTCAGGTGTGGCTGTTCCCGGTAGACTTTAACATCAAGGCCTACATCTCCATTTTCAAAAGCCAGCAGCTCATGCTCGGTTTCTACAACACGATCATCTATACCGTTGTAGGCACATTTATCAATGTGGCGCTTACGGTCATGCTCGCGTATCCGCTATCGCGCAAGTCGTTTTACGGACGGGGAGCCATCATTATTTTCATGATGATCACGATGTTCTTTGATGGCGGTCTGATTCCAACCTATCTCTTGATGAAAGACCTTCATCTGCTGGATACTCGCTGGGCGATGTGGCTGCCAGGGGCGCTCGCCGTGTTCCAGGTCATCGTAGCGAGAACCTTCTTCCAGTCTTCCATCCCGGAAGAGCTGGGGGAGGCGGCGGAAATGGACGGATGTCGGGACATCCGGTATTTGATCAGCGTGGTTCTTCCGTTATCGAAGCCGATTCTGGCGGTCATGACCCTGATGTATGCGGTGGGCCACTGGAATGCGTACTTTGATGCCCTGATCTATCTTCGTTCCGAGAAGCTGTTCCCACTCCAATATGTGCTGCGCAATCTGCTAATTCTAAACGCCGCAGACCCGGCAATGTTGGCCAATACGAGCCAGCAGCTAAGAGATCAGGGGTTCGAGCAGGTCCTGAAATACGCACTGATTGTAGTCGCCAGCATTCCTATTCTCATCATGTACCCGTTTGTGCAGAAGCATTTTGTTAAAGGGGTTATGGTTGGCTCGCTCAAAGGATGATCTTTGTCATCTGCGTCCGTTATGCCACTTGAAAGGAGGTGGGGGAACACTCCGGCTTCCGGGATAAGGTTTAACACGAGTACGTAATCAGAAGGTTATGCCGTTTTCAACAAAAAGGAGGAGTCAGATTGAAAAAATCTTGGATTTCGATGTTGTTTCTGGTCTTTGCTTCGATGGCTTTGTTGTCCGCATGTGGTTCATCCGAGGAGGCGGGTACAGGGAGCGACGGTAGCGGGGAGAACGGTGGCCCGGTAACGATGACCTTCTTTGCCCCACAAGGTAAAGCGTCCATGGAAGAAAATGAATTCACCAAATTTATCGAAGACAAGTTCGATGTTACCTTGAAATGGGATCTGGCCCCGACGGACGCTCTGCAAGACCGCAGACAGTTGCTGCTGGCGAGTGGCGATTATCCTGAAGTGTTTCTCCATGGCAAATTCACGACCTCAGACCTTCAAACGTACGGAAAACAGGGCGTGTTCCTCCCGCTGCAGGATCTGATCAAGCAGTACGGTCCGAATCTGACCAAGATGATGGAGGAGAAGCCGTACTTCAAAGAAGCAATAACTGCGCCGGACGGCAACATCTACGCTCTGCCGATTTTCAATGAATGTTACCACTGTACGTATGCGCAGAAGTATTGGATTAACACGGAATGGCTGGACAATTTGGGTCTGAAAATGCCAACCACAACGGATGAACTCTACACGGTTCTGAAGGCATTTAAAACACAAGATCCGAATGGCAACGGCAAAGCCGATGAGATTCCACTCACGGGTGCACCCAACAAGTACGTGTGGAACGGCAACATCGATGCCTATTTGATGAACAGCTTTATCTATAATGACAACGATAAATATCTGATCGTGAATGATGGCAAGGTTGATTTTGCGGCGAATAAGGAAGAGTGGAAAAAAGGGCTGGAGTACATGCATAAGCTGTATGCAGAAGGCCTGATTGATCCGGCTTCCTTCACACAGAACGATCAGGCGATCGGGCAGCTGGGCAACAAGGAAGGCGATGAAGTGGTTGGTTCCATTACGACAGCGCTGGTCAGCTACCTTGTGAACACGTATGACAAAGATATCACCCGCCACCAGCACTGGGACATCGTGCCTCCGCTGAAAGGGCCGGATGGTGTGCAGACGACAGGCGCTACGCAAAGCGTAGGTGAGTTCGAGTTCGCTATCACCAATAAAGCGACTGAAGCACAACAGATCGCCGCGATCAAAATTGTAGATTACATGTTCAGTGAAGAAGGGGCCCTGTATGCAGAGTACGGTCCAACAGAAGGTAAGGGCTGGAAGAAGGCGGATGCCGATGAGAAAAACATCAATGGCGAGCCTGCCAAATACAGCTACTATAACCTGCCTGAGCGCGATCCAAATGTTGTAGTCAATGAGAGTTGGTCACAGATCGGCGCACATGACTTGTCCAATACATTCCGCAATCTGTTTGCAGAAGGTCAGAACCCACTGGAAGCGGAGGGTTACGGGACACGTCTGGCGCAAGCAACCAATGTATATGAACCTTATGCGCCAAAAGAAGTCTATCCTGCGAACGTATTTATCCGTCCGGAAGATACAGAAACCGCTGCGCAGCTCACGACGGCCGTCAAGGATTACGTGATGACCAATATGGCTCAATTCATTATCGGCAGCAAAAGCATTGATAAGGAATGGGACGCGTACGTAAAAGGTTTCGATGGTCTGGGACTGAGCAATTACCTTGAGATTTACCAGCGTGCGATTGAGAAGAATCAATAAAGCTTGATGGATTCATGAATGAGGCTGTTCCGATGTCAACACAGGAATCGGGACGGTCTTCTCCTTTTGACAACCCCACTTCATTCGATAAAATTTACTGAATACTCATGGAAAATTAGCGACCAGATTGGCGCGGTTGTCATTCCAGCTTATGCAAAATGCTCATGCGTATAAACAATGGTGGGGGGCCTAGGAGATGAACAACAGTTGGTTTAGACGTTTGCTGCTATCGTATTTGCCTGTTTTTTTTATCGTGACCACAATCCTGTTTATCATCTTCTTTCAGGTATTCAATGAACAGAACCGGAGAGAAGCACTCAAGGCCAATGAGTTTCTGGCGTCACAGGTAACGCAATATTTGGACAATTCACTGCGCTCCATCGACTTCAAGGTGCTGCGTGATATTTTGACCAATCCCAACCTGAAAAATTATTATTCGGTAACCGGAAGCGAGGATGTGTATGCCGGAATTCAAGCAGTCCAGGTTATTGATGAATTGAAAATAGAGTATCCGCTAATTGATTCCATATATCTGGTGAGATACAACGACGATACGGTATTCAGCAATGGCAAGGCCGTGCCGATTGAGGAATTCCCGGATGCAGCGTTTATTAAAGACAGTCGTGCTGCGGCAACGCAAAAGTGGGTGGGGGCGAGATCCTTCAAGGCATTTCCGACCGAGGAAGGACAACAGGTCATTACACTCATTCGCGGTGTAGGAAACGGCACGGGTCTTGTGGTGGTTAACGTCGATCTGCCAACCTTGCAGAAATCTATTATGCAGATGTATGACCCTGAATTCACCTTCGTGAATATCTTTAATCGCTCTGGCGGCAATCTGTGGGACGGAGGAATGCAGGATGGCATTACAGCAGTTTCTCCCAAAACAGACTCAGGGGAAGTGTTCTCCGAATTTACATCCAGCTACAGCGGCTGGAAGGTACAGACGGGGCTCAACAATGGCAAGATCGTCAAATTTGCCCTGAAATTTTATAATATCTGGTTTGTTTTTGCCGTTGCCGTTGTCCTGATTGGTGTGGTGTGGGTGATCTATGTGACACGAAGAAATTACAAGCCCATCCAGCAGATTGTCACGTTGATTGAGACGGTGTCTTCGCAGAAACAGCCAAGCGTCGGTTATACGAAGGATAATGAGTTCCGTTTTATCCAGACTACGCTGGAGCAAATGATTGATCAAACCAAGCAATATCAGGAGGAGCATGAAGAGAACCTGATTTTGCAGAAGAAATATTTCTTTCAGGAGCTGCTGGAGGGTACGCGGGATTTTACCGGCGGTGAACTGACAGCGGAGATGAGCAGGTTCAAGCTCCCGCAGTTAGAGGATCGATGGGCTGTAATGGTGGTGGAGATCGATCAGTATTCCCGGTTCATGGAGGCGTACCACAATCAGGATCAATCCCTCCTGAAATTTGTGTTATCCAGCATTCTGCAGGAGAGTGCAAGGCACGAGGGCACCGAAGTGTGGGCTGAGTGGATATCGGATCAGCGTCTATATGCCATACTCTGGATTCCCGAAATGGAGAAAGGTGAGGAGACCGAGCAGAGAATGCTCTCCGGTTATCTGGACAGGGTTGGGCAGTATTTGAACTTCACCGTAACCATCGGTATTGGGAGAGTCGCTGTGGATGTCCGTGGTCTGAGAGCTTCGCTAAAGGAGGCGGTGCATGCCTTGGAATACAAGGCTGTGCTCGGCATGAATCGGATCATTCCATGCGGGGAGGTACCGAACTCAACCAATGATGTGTATGAGTTCCTGAAGACGATCTCTCTGCTGGTGCAGGCGATGAGACTGTCGGATGATGAATGGGAGAAGCATTTTGACCGCTTGTTCGAACAGATCCATGAATCCGTGCTCTCCCGCCAGGAGATTATGAATACGGTCCAATTGCTGTTCCAGCACTATAACCGGGAGTTCGCAGAACTTCCACGAGAATATCAGGAGCGATGGGCATCTGTATTTACACCACTTCTTCCCAGGTTGGAAGGTTGGGAGACGTTGAATGATTTGCGCGCGTTGTGCTGGGAAGGCTTCCGTGAACTGGCTGAAGAGATGCAGACGCTGCATTGCTCCAGAAAACATAGATCTCATATTCTTGAAATTCGCAAGTATATTGAACAGAACTACAACAATCCCGAGCTGTCGCTGAATTATCTAAGTGATCTATTTGATATCAATCCAAAATATTTGAGCAAGTTGTTCAAGGACGAAATTGGTGAGAAATTCGTGGATCTTCTGATTAGTCACCGTATTGAGAAGGCGAAACAGCTCATGCTGGAGACGGATAAGGCCATTCAGGAGATCAGTGAGGAAGTTGGGTATACGAATTACAATTCCTTCAATCGGGCGTTCAAGAATGTGGTGGGTGTAGCGCCTAGCGACTACCGAAAAGCCATGTGAGCCCATGCACCAGACTAAGCCGAACTCATAAGGAGAATGTGCATATGGACTATAAAGATGCTTCGCTTCCCGTTCAGGAGCGGACCCAAGATCTGATCGGGCGGATGACCACGGAAGAGAAGATCGGGCAGCTGATCCAGCCGATGGGGTGGAAGACTTATGTGAAGAAAGCAGATGGTACGGTTCAGGTTACGGATGAGTTTAAAAAGGACATCGCAGAGGGCGGAATTGGGTCTTTATATGGAACACTTCGTGCTGATCCCTGGACAGAAGTGACGCTGGATACTGGCCTGACCCCTAGGCAGGGAGCTGTTGCCACCAATGAAATTCAGCGGTATGCCATGGAGAACTCCCGGCTGGGCATTCCCATTTTGTTCGGGGAAGAGTGTTCTCACGGGCATATGGCCATTGGGGCAACCGTATTCCCGGTGCCGCTAGCAGTAGGAAGTGCTTGGAACACGGAGTTGTACCGCAGGATGTGTGAAGCGATTGCTGTGGAGACTCGGAGCCAGGGAGGAGCGGCAACGTATTCACCTGTGCTTGATGTCGTGCGGGACCCGAGATGGGGACGGACAGAGGAATGTTTTGCCGAAGATCCATACCTGATCGGTGAATTGGCGGTTGAAGCGATGAAAGGCTTGCAGGGTGATCGGCTCGATTCCAATCGGACGATTGTGGCGACACTCAAACATTTTGCGGCCTATGGCAGCTCGGAGGGTGGGCGCAATGCTGCTCCGGTGCATATGGGACTGCGCGAGCTGCACGAGGTCGATCTGCTGCCGTTCAAGAAAGCGGTGGAAGCCGGAGCATGTTCTGTCATGACAGCGTACAACGAAATTGATGGTGTGCCCTGTACGTCGAGTTCGTATCTGCTGAATGATCTCCTGCGCGAGCAATGGGGCTTTGACGGATTTGTCATTACTGACTTTGGTGCAATTCAGATGCTCGTCAATGGACACAGCACCGCGGAGAACGGGGAGCAGGCCGTCGCTCAGTCGCTTAAGGCAGGGGTGGATATGGAAATGTCCGGGTACATGTACCGCAAGCATCTCGGGCAGGCCTTGGAGCAAGGATTAATTGAAGAGCAGGATCTGGATACAGCCGTTAGGCGGGTGCTGGAGATGAAGTTCAGACTAGGTTTATTCGAACAACCCTTCGTTGATCCTGACTTTGCAGAGCAGGTCATCGGTTGTGAAGAACATATTCAGCTGGCGAGAAAAGTGGCGCAAGAGGGAATCATTTTACTCAAAAATGAAGACAACACCCTTCCGCTTAGCAAAACAGGAACAAAACTGGCGGTCATAGGTCCGAATGCGAACCATGTCTACAACCAGCTTGGTGACTACACCTCGCCGCAGCCGAGAGGACAGATTATAACGGTGCTGGATGGGATTACGCGCAAGCTTGGTGCTGACACCGGAAAGGTGCTGTACGCACCGGGCTGCCGGATCAAAGGGGATTCCAGAGAGGGCTTTGCGCAAGCGCTCGCCTGTGCTGAAGAAGCAGATACCATCGTTATGGTGATGGGAGGGTCAAGTAGCCGGGATTTTGGCGAAGGGACCATTGATCTGCGGACGGGGGCATCCGTTGTTACGGATGATCCATGGAACGATATGGAGTGCGGCGAGGGGATAGACCGTTCGTCTCTGAACCTGATGGGTGTTCAACTGGAACTGGTGCAGGAAGTACATAAGCTGGGGAAACCGGTTATTGTCGTATATATTAACGGACGGCCCATTGCTGAACCCTGGATTGATGAGCATGCCCATGCCATTGTGGAAGCGTGGTATCCGGGGCAGGAGGGAGGCAACGCTATTGCAGATATTCTGTTCGGTGATGTGAATCCATCTGGTCGCCTTACCGTCTCTATTCCCAAGCATGTAGGTCAGCTTCCGGTCAGCTACAATGCCAAACGCACACGGGGCAAACGTTATCTGGAGACCGATCTGGCACCACAATATCCGTTCGGCTTTGGGCTGAGTTATACGGAATTCAAGTACGAGAATGTAAGAGTTGTACCCGAAGTGATCGGACCAGACGATGAAGCAGAGGTGCAGTTGGAGGTCACCAATACGGGAGTAGTTGCGGGAAATGAAGTTGTGCAGCTGTATATTACGGACGTATCGGCTTCGGTCACCCGGGCCGAAATCTCACTGAAGGGATTTCGTAAAATTTATCTGGAGCCGGGACAGACGCGGACGGTGACGTTCCCTGTGCAAAAAGAGCATCTGGAGCTGATCGACTCCCGTCTCCAGTCTGTGGTGGAACCGGGTGAATTCAAGCTGATGGTTGGCAGCAGCTCCAGAGACTGGACTGCTTGTAATTTACACATCCAGAAGGTGGGGGTGGAGGTATGATTCGAATTCAGCGATTCATTCAGGATCTGGCTCAGCAGCAATGGACGGATACCATTGAACTTCCAGAGTGGCAGATGCAGAAAGCCAGGTATATCCGTCCTGGCGAATACGAGTATGAACAGGAGAATACTTCTGTTCATAGCTTGAATCCTCTCCATAGCAACCATGGAACGACTTATTTTCTGAGCAAAACCGTAGAGATTCCGGCCCATTGGGAGGAAGATGCGGTCGGGTTGATCTTCGAGACCAGGGGTGAAGGGCTGCTGAAGGTAAACGGCATGCCTTATCACGGACTGGACCGCAATCATGGGTATGTACCGTTGCCGAAGAGCCGTGTGGGAACTGCGCCTTTGCTGGAGATTGAACTATATGATCCCATACCGGAACCACATGACCCTTTGAATCGACAGGCGGTGATCCAGCCGCCCATTCAGGGCATCCGAGCTGCTTTGGTTCGTGTTAATTCGCCTTTACAGAGTCTAATGTATAGCATTACGGTACTTGCAGAATCACTCCGAGCATTGCCGGAGAAAGACTTAAAACGCACCCGTCTTATTCGGAATGTTCATCAGGTGATGGATAAGATGTACAACGAGCCGCAGCGCTGGAGTGAAGCAGTGTGGGTACAGCATTGGGAAGAATGGCTCGCACAGTCGGTGCAGGAGGAAGACCCGGAAGAGTACCGGGACGGATTCATGCATCTGGTTGGGCAGTCCCATATCGATATTGCCTGGCTGTGGCCTGTGCGTGAGACTGTGCGGAAGTCCAGCCGCACCTTTTCCACGATGTGTACTTTGATGGATGAGTATCCGGAGTTCGTGTATTCGCAGAGTCAACCGCAGCTGTATGCATTTGTGAAAGAGCATTATCCTGAGCTGTACGAACGAATCAAAGCCCGAATTGCCGAAGGTCGCTGGGAACTGGTTGGTGGCATGTGGGTCGAGCCGGATCTAAATATTCCGAGTGGTGAGTCGCTTGTGCGGCAGATCCTGTACGGGCAGAACTTTTATCAGAAGGAGTTCGGTAAACGTTCAAACATCGAGTGGCTACCCGATACGTTTGGCTACTGTGCTTCGCTGCCACAACTGCTTAAGCTGGCTGACATTCCTTATTTTATGACGACCAAGCTCAATTGGAATGATACCAACGTTTTCCCGTATGATCTGTTCCACTGGGTTGGCATTGACGGCACCTCGGTGCTTGCGTATCTCAATCATGGAGTAAATGAACATACCCGGCCCAAAGATGTCGATGAGCACTGGCAATCTTACAAGCAGAAGGATGCACACCCCGAGCAAATGCTGCTGTATGGGCATGGCGATGGTGGAGGCGGGGTAACGAACGAGATGGTTGTGTTCGCAGAACGATCCCATTTCATGGTTGGGCAGCCCATTAGCAATTTCAGTACGGCAGGCGCGTTTTTCGAAGAGATTTCGAACAACAATCCTAAGCTGCCAAAATGGCATGGCGACTTATATCTGGAACTGCATCGTGGAACCTATACAACTCATGCGCGCAACAAACGGAGCAATCGCAAAGCAGAGGTGCTGTATCGGGAAGCGGAAATTTGGGGGCAGTTTGCCGGAGTTGAAGCAGCGCAGGCGAAAAGTGATCTGGATGAAGGCTGGAAGCTGATTATGCTGAATCAATTCCATGACATTATCCCAGGGACGTCCATTCCCGAAGTATACGTAACATCTAAGGAGGAGTATACGACAGTATTCGCTCTGGGGACGTCGGCTATGGAAGGGACTCTTGGCCGTATAGAGGAACACATTGCGACAGATGGCTTCGACGGTCTGCCCTATGTTGTATTTAATAGCTTAGGTTGGGAGCGGGGAGAAGTCGTTACGATTACAGGCGACGAGAAACTGAGCGGTTTGGCAGTGTTCGACCATCAGGGTAATCGTCTGCCGAATGACCTTGAGGCAAATGGAGACGTGCTCACCTTGTCAGTCTATGTCCCGTCCATTCCGGCCTTTGGGTATACAACGTTATGGCTACGCCAGGCACTGGATGCAAATCTCCCTACTTTGAAGCAGGATGAATCCTTCCCTTCTGTCTGGGAAACGGACTTTTACACGCTTGAATTTAACGATGTAGGGGAGATCACCAGATGGTATGACAAATCCAACCAACGGGAGTGGCTGAAGCCGGGCGATAAAGCGAACGAGTTACAGTTTTTCCATGACAGACCAACGTATTGGGATGCTTGGGATATTGATCCGCGGTTTGAATCGCAACGTGCAGGAGTGGCAGAGCTGATCTCCAGAGAAGTAGTACAGCGTGGAGTAACGCAGGATGTCCTTCGGTTTCACTGGAAGTTAAACGAGTCGGAGATTCACCAGGATATGATCCTGTATCGTCATCAGCGACGTGTAGATTTCAAGACAAAGGTAAACTGGGCGGAGAGCCATAAGCTGCTCAAAGTGGCTTTTCCCGTTGATCTGATATCAGCCAAAGCAGCCTACGAAATTCCGTTTGGTGCGCTGGAGCGGCCAACCCATAACAACACCAGCTGGGAGCAGGCCCAGTTTGAAGTGTGTGGTCACCGCTGGGCGGATATCTCCGAGGGCAACAGTGGTGTAAGCCTGCTGAACGATTGTAAATATGGATATGACATCAAGGATCAGACGATCCGTCTTTCCCTGCTTCGTGCTCCAAAATGGCCGGATGAACATGCTGACCAGGGTGAGCATGAATTTATCTATTCCCTGCTGCCGCATCAGGGAGATTGGCGGGAAGCGGGTGTGGTACGACGTGCGATGGAACTAAACCACCCGGTTCGGGTTGTTGCGAGTGAACGACACTCTGGCACATTGCCGGCAGAACATAGCTGGGTTCATTTCCATAGTGAACATGTTATTCTGGATACAATCAAGGCTTCCGAAGATGGCACGGGAACGATACTTCGTTTCTATGAGTCATCTGGTGGAAGAGAAACGGTTCAGGTTCAATGGGCTGACGCGTGTATACAGACGTCTGTAGTCAATCTGTTGGAGGATGAAATTAGACCACTAGCTTGTCATGATGGGAAGTTTGAGCTGACGTTCAAGCCATATGAAATTCAAACCGTGAAGCTGGTTTCAACAGATTAGTCTCAGGAAACCGGATAAGAAATGATCGGAGAAAAAGGAGTGACCGGGTAGGGGTCGAAAATTGTATAGAGCATTCCGTCCGTCATGAAGGCTCACCAGGAATGGAAAATCAAATACCGATTTAACGGGAGGGTATGGCATGAAATTAACAAACAAGATTGGCGTTATCGTGGATAGCTTCGGTGTAGGTGTACGTGAAGGATTAAGCAAAGCGAAAGATGTAGGTGCAGAAGGCGTACAGATCTATGCAGTCCATGGAGAGATGGACCCCGAAAACCTCTCTTCGGCAGCTCGCAAGGAGTTAAGAAGTTATATCGATTCTCTCGGTCTTGAAATTTCTGCCCTGGTTGGCGATTTGGGCGGTCACGGGTTTCAGGTCAAGGAAGATAATCCGTGGAAAGTAGAGAAGTCCAAGCGCATCGTGGACCTTGCTCTGGATCTAGGTACGAATATCGTTACAACACATATCGGTATTGTTCCGCACGATCCTTCCTCCGAAGTGTATGCCACACTGCATGCCGCATGTGAGGAACTGGGCCAATACGCCAAAAGCGCAGGAGCCTACTTCGCAATTGAGACGGGACCGGAAACGGCAGCAGACCTGAAAGGGTTTCTGGATACCCTGTCTACGAACGGGGTTTCGGTGAATTTTGACCCGGCGAACATGGTGATGGTTACCGGAGATGATCCTGCACGAGGTGTTCATCTGCTCAAGGATTATATTGTGCATACCCATGTGAAAGATGGTGTGCGCCTGAAGGAAGTAGACCCGAGGGACGTATACGGTGCAGTAGGATATGCGCCTATGGATCATGAGAAAATTGCCGAAATGGTCTCTTCCGGAACGTTCTTCCGTGAGGTGCCGCTGGGTGAGGGCAGTGTGGATTTTGAAGCATACTTTGCAGCCCTTCGGGATATTGGCTACAAAGGTTATCTGACGATTGAACGCGAGGTAGGCGACCAACCGGAACAGGACATTCGCAAAGCGGTTAAATTTATCCAACAATACCGATAGGGAGCTGAGCAGATGAAAGTGGGCCTGAGTACGTATAGCTTGTTGAACGATCTGAATTCGGGTGAAATGACGGTTCTGGATATCATCGACTGGATTGCTGCAAATGGTGGCGAGCATATGGAGATGGTTCCGTATGGTTACACCGTGGAGGATAATCCTGATCTCGCCGATGCCATTCGGGAGCGGGCTGCTTCTGCGGGTATTGAGCTGTCCAACTATTCGATGCCTGCGAATTTCGTGCAGGAGACGGAAGAAGCTTTTGAAGAAGAGATAGCTCGGGTCAAAAGACATGTCGATGTTGTACACCGAATGGGTGTAAAGCATATGCGTCATGACGTAACGGCGTTTACTTTGCCTAAGAAGAAAATGACCATTGCCTGGTTTGAGGAACATTTGCCTCTGATGGTGAAGGGAAGCCAGATCATCGCTGATTATGCTGCGCAGTTTGGCATTACAACAACCATTGAGAATCACGGCTTCAGTGTGCAGGCCAGTGACCGTGTGCAGCGTGTGCTTCATGCCGTAGATCGTCCCAACTTCAAAACGACACTCGATATCGGCAACTTCATGTGCGTGGATGAGAATCCGATTATCGGGGTCATGAAAAATCTGCCGTACGCTTCTCTGGTCCACTTCAAGGACTTCTATTTCCGCCCCTATGATGAGCATCCGGGTGAAGGGGAATGGTTCACAACCGCTTACGGAAACTTCCTGCGCGGTGCCATTGTTGGGCAAGGGGATATTCCCATTCGCAAAATTGTGAGGCTGATTAAAGACTCCGGTTATGATGGTAACATTACGATTGAGTTTGAGGGCATGGAGGAATGCAAATCTGCTTCCAAAATCGCCATGAGCAACCTGCGCCGTTTCTGGGAAGAGGCTTAAGGCAATCATTTAGTTTTATATCGTGGGGCCACTTTAAGGAAGTGGCTCTTTATGTACTTCTTATGTTGAGGTATATACACGTGGAACGGGTAACGTTAAGCGACTGATTAAGTGGTCAGATGCCTCTCCATTCCCGGCATTAAGGCAGTTCGAGGTGTTGGTTCGCGAAGCCTAATTTACTAACATTAATTGGTTCTACATAAGGATTAAGTTACGATCATCACAAGTATGGTATAATGGATCTATTCAGCCTGGAAAATGACTGGCTATGGATAGGGGAGATCACTGATCTATGCAGGTATTTGAGGACTGGAACCAGAAAGTGAAAAAAACGTTTAATGCTACGAATCCCGAGGTTGTATTGACGGTATCTGAAGCAGGGAGTTTGCTCGGTCTGACCAAAGATCAGATGAAACTTTATGTAGACAAGAATAAACTAACTAAGGTCCCGATCATGAGAAGTGTTCACCGATACCTCTTGTTGAAAAGTGAAATAGATAGCATCGTAAAAACGCGCTAACCTCATAGGATCGACCACGCCATTTTACCGACAGGATTCGGGAGAGTGGTTTTTTTTTGTGAAGACAGCGAGGATAAAATAAGGATTACAGGACAATCCTACCAATGGATGATCTTTTTTGACCTAGCACTGCCCAAGATGAGGGAGAAAGTGGCCAGATCCCCTTTTGAGAGGCAGGAATTGTTCATAGAGAACCTTGCAGAAATCCCTTCTTGTCAACGGACAACCTATTCGTATATACTCATGTCGCAGGTGGCAGGAATGGTTCAATTACATGATATCAAGGAGATGAAGCACGAATGGCGATTAGCTTGAATGTGTATCTTGTAACGGATGGTAACGGACGTGAAGCAGTGGAATTTTATAAAAAGGCATTTGGAGCGGAAGTGCTGGCTCTCCAGACATTTGGCGATGGTCCTTCCAACCCAGACCACCCCGTACCACCCGAAGCGAAAGATCGCATCATGCATGCTTCCTTGCAGATTGGCAGTTCTGTATTGATGTTATCCGATACATTCCCTGGCATGCCTTATATTGTAGGTAATCATGTGAATGTCACGGTGAACACAGATACTGCCGAAGAAGCCAAAGCGATTTTCAACCAACTGCAAGACGGTGGCGAAGTGAAAATGCCGATCCAGGAAACATTTTGGAGTCCGGCCTACGGCATGGTTATCGATAAATTTGGCGTTCAGTTCCAGATTAGCTGTGTTGCAGCCAACCATCAGTAAACATCAGTAGAAATTGCGAGTTAGTGCCTCCACTTTATATGATAAAACTACAAAACCTCCGAGACATGAGTAACGTGTCTGGAGGTTTTTTGTGACTCCTGCAAGGTGTGTATAGTTGCTAATCTAAAATTAGACTTCTTTCTGAATCTTGGAAGGATTGTTGATTTTGTAGGGAACAGGATTCTTGGCCAGCTTTTTCTTGATAATCTTTGCTTCAAAAGTAAGCACATCGCCAACCTCAAGCTCCTGCTTCTTAATCGTGGCACTGTGGCTGGACCAGGCTTCGCCCACATCAACAACTTCGGGCTCGGTGATCGTAACGGCTTCATAGATAATGACTTCATCATCATTGTCGGAGAAGTGGTTCGGCACGGTTGTAAATTCCTTCACAACCGCAGACATTTTCACTTTACCCTCTGGCAATTCAATCTTAAGCGATTTAGCTTTACCTGCGGTTTTTGCCTTTGGTTTAGCAGCGCTGCTTGTTGCGTTAGCAGGTCCAACATACTCTTCCACCAGACCGTCAGGGTCGCCTTTTAAAGCAGAGGAGGAATCATCGTCATCCGTGTCCACATCCAGTTCTGAATCGGAACTATGCAAACCGGATGTAATCTCATCCAAATTAGTCACAGGTTCAGAATTTTGTACAGCTTCAGAAGTGGTGAGATTCTCTGTATTACTTACCACGACTGGTTCGCTAGACTTGTCCGTTCCCGCTGCAATCGAACTTCTCACATTATAGCTGGACGCCTGCATTTCTTTCAGATAAGACGGATGAATACAGTGTTTCTGATCATTGTCCAATTGAATGACTGCTGCCATATGATCGACAAAGCCAACGATGGTGCAAGGCATATTCAGCCCATTCCCTTTATAATAGAACGTTTTGACCTTCGTTGCTTTTTCCGAAAGCAGGCCCCATTCCTGGCACTTCTCAATCAACTCGTCTTCGTTCTCCAAAGCGGTATAATACTGCGGTTCGATCATAAAAGCATATCCCATAACGATTTTCCGCCTTTCCAATCAGTTCTTCATATTCATCGTTGCCAAATTACACTCAGTGTATCACAAAAATGGACCCTTCGATGAGGAATATAAAAGCGCCTGCGTAGGCGCCTATGGTATAATTTTCGGGAGACAACGGGCGGAAATTACCATAATGAAGTCATAAACAAAAACCCACCGTTAAACAGGTTGACTGCCTGCGGTGGGATTTGCTCTGCATCTGAATAGATGCTCCGTGAGAGGGTTTTACCTCTCCTTGTTGTCTATTCTTATGTTACCATAGCCCTTTTATACAGGCAAACGAGCGACTGTTCCTACATTAAAGTAAATATTATTATATAAATATCTGCAAGGAGGATGATCTCCATGGATAAAAAAGCGAATCCTCAAACTCTTTGGCTTGGGGTGGGTATTGTCATTGGAACGAGTATTGGTGTGGCAACGAACCAGATCGCTCTGGGGATAGCCTTTGGTGTGGCACTGGGCGTCGTGGTTGGATCTGTCGTTAGCAAACGTGCAGGCTCGGGGCTGGATGATATGCTGAGTGAACATGTCAAGGAATTGCGTAAGCAGGAGGACTGGGAAGAGGTACTTGAGCAATCGCAGGATCATCCGGTGCTGCTGCTGAAACACAGTACAACTTGTTCAATCAGTGCGAGAGCATACAGGGAGTTTATGGCGTTTGTGGGCTCGAACGCATCAGATCCCGCACAGAAGATGGAGTACCGGATCGTCAAAGTCATCGAAAGTCGCTCGCTGTCCCGCCGCATTGCGGAAGACACCGAGGTTCACCATGAATCGCCTCAAGTGCTGCTGCTGGACGGCGGCCAAGTTATTCAACATACGTCACACGGGAAAATTACCCGGAAGAGACTGCTGCAATGGGCCCAGAATCCGTTTGGATAAGGGCATTGAAATCACTTCCACTTTAAAAATAACAAAAAAAATCATATCCTTACATGTGAAATTCGATTAAAATATAAATGGCCTTCATATTTCTGAATCGGAGTGATCCATATGGAACAATATAAGTTCAAGTCGGAACATAGTCAGATGATTGTTGATGCTATTGTTGAAGGATACCGTGACTATATTGAGCACCGTAAAGATCGGAAAAAGAACATGAAGATTAGTTCAGCGTTTGCCTGGACTAAAGGTAACTTTATTGAAAGTAAAATCGCAGATTTTTGTGTTGAACAAGGATTCACTCACAAAAAATCCAAAGCAGGTTTAACTTGGGATTACCTTCAGTTTACACACGAAGATTCAAAAGTAATATTTCTGATTAAGAATGCTGTTTATTTTAATGAATATAGTTTTTCCAGAGCTAAGCTGCCTACGGGTGGTGACAACAAGGGTGCTTTACGTACGTATCTACATGATCTTTCCAAGATTAATAAAGACTTGGAATTCTCCTTAACCCAACCCTCCTCTACTGGGCAAGCTAAGTTCGAGAGAGTGGAGCAACTTTGTTTACCTATTCCAGAAAGTCAGGTCAGTCGTGTGAAAGAAGAACTTGAACATTTTGCTTCTACGTATAATGAATTCCATATACTCACTTATGCTATTGATGAAGCATTTCAAATTTCTAGGATTCAACATTATCTGCCCAATCCGCATGATAATATAGCCTATTTTATAGAAGATTTATCCGATCGTATCTCAGGTGCAGAGTTGAATGATAGTGACCGCGAGGTCCTTGCACCAGACATGGAGGATATCGTCGACCCGGCAGCATACGATATTCAAATTTTGGAAGAAGAACAATGGGGATAATCCCCCGGTAGTTCAGTAAGGAGGGAGCAGCGTGTTCGTTGGTGAAAATCTGACCAATTTGCGGATCATGCACGGGTATTCTAGAAAACAGCTCTCCGAACTGTTAGGTGTGACAGAACAAGCAGTCTGGCAATATGAAAATGCGTATACCTCTCCCAAAGTACCAATCGTGAACGAGTTAAAACGCATTTTCAGTGTGAAAAGCAAGTATTTTTATGCAAAGGATATGCTTGCAGAGCATAATAACTCTGCCAATATTAATGTCATGAATATTGCCTATCGTTCAAAGGTGTTGAATGTGATTTCCAAGACACAGACAGAAGCAAAACACGTAGAATATCTGGATACATTCATCAACTATATTACCGCTCAGATTAGCCTTCCTACGCTGAATATTATCAAGCTGCGGGAAGAGGCTATTGCATATATGAATCATTCAGACGATGATCGTTCGACTCAGATCCATTATGTTGCACAACTTGCGAGGCAACGACTTAATTTGGAGCCTTCTACGAATGAGAACCTCATGTTCTGGATTGAAAAAAGCGGTGTGTACGTTTTTGAGAAAGCGATTGGTGAGGAAATTGATGCGTACAGCCTTTGGACGCGGAACGATCGTCCGTTTATCATACTGGGCAACATCAAACGGTCAGCGGTTCGCAGGAACTTCGATATTGCGCATGAGCTTGGCCATTTGCTGCTTCATTACCGTCTTGAGTTCGCCAATCTGGATCGAAAAGAACACAAATT
Organism: Paenibacillus sp. E222; assembly: GCF_013401555.1. NCBI lineage: Bacteria > Bacillati > Bacillota > Bacilli > Caryophanales > Paenibacillaceae > Paenibacillus > Paenibacillus sp. E222. The sequence continues at coordinate 927,905 of NZ_CP058552.1, read as the reverse complement.
AATTGAGAATGAAGCCAATTTGTTTGCGGGTGCCTTTTTATTACCTGAGGAAGAGTTCTCATCGGATATGAATGACATCTCTTATAAGACGAATCCAGATCAGTATCTCGATTTGAAAAAGAAATGGAAGACCTCACTACAAGTATTGGGATACAGAGCTGCGCATTTAGGTATGATGGAGGCAAAGGATCATCGTAATTTCTATGCGGCGATGCACCGAAGAGGATATCTGGAAAAAGAACCTTTCGACCATACGATACCACTGCAAAAACCGATGCGAATCAAAACCATTATTGACCTGATCTCCAAGAAAGGTCTTGTGGATATTCGTTATATGATTGAGGAAGATTGGAAAGTGGAGACGTCCTTTTTTCATCATATGACAGGGATAAGCACTGATTTTTTTAATAAGTACATGATGAGCAAACGCGAAACTAACACTCAAAATGTTAGGGAAATGCCCACACGTAGTTCTTAAAATGGACTACCCTTTAGCCAGGGAACAGCGGCTTGGACACCAAGACCTCTTTTTAGATGATAACCTCCGTCAACGTTAAGCTTGTTGAATTTGAAGACACATCCTAATAGGTAATGGATTGTTCGATATAAAAATGCACATAGACCTGTTTCTTTCAGCTGATCGCTGAGGGGAGCGGGTCTTTTTTACGCTATTTTTACACCTTGGCGGGTATTTCTTTACCCCCTTTTTACAGCGTTTCGTATTACGATTTCATATGTAGAAGGTTGCAAGAACGGTAGAGAGAGGGAGGGGAGCACATGGTGAATGATGCCACGATCATTGGGCTGGTTGTGTTGTTGTTTGTGGTGTTCTGGGGATTTGTGAAATTTTGTGAGAAAGCATGAATGCATAGGGCATGAAAGGGGAGAAGCCGTATGATCGTCATCGGCATGATTGTGCTCGCACTGGTAGTCTATCTAGGTTACGTGCTGGTGAGGCCGGAGAAATTCTGATGGTCGTTTGGGGCACGAAACCAGAAGCACTTGGATCGTCGATTTTAGGGAGGAAATGCGGATATGAGTAGCGGTTTATTACAAGTGGCGGTGACGCTGCTGATCATCATACTACTGGTGAAGCCAGTGGGGAGTTATCTGGTGAAGGTGTTTGACGGCAAACGAACAGGACTGGATCGGATATTTGGTGGGCCTGAGCGATTGCTGTATCGATTGATGGGGGTGAAGGAGAACGAGTCGATGGGTTGGAAAAAGTACCTGTCAGCCGTGCTCATTTCGAACTTCGTCATGCTGTTATTGATGTTTCTGGTGCTGCGGTTGCAAAAGTATCTGCCGCTCAACCCGGATGGCATTGGCAATATGCCTGCGGCACAGGCTTTTAATACAGCTGCATCGTTCATGACCAACACGAACTGGCAGTCTTACACGGGCGAGAACGCCCTGTCGTATCTGTCACAGATGCTGGCAGTGACGTTTCCAATGTTCACCTCAGCCGCGACCGGCTTTGCGGTCGCTATTGCCTTCATTCGCGGCCTGGTGGGCCGACGGGATGAACTGGGGAACTTCTACGTCGACGTGGTACGGTCGATTACGAGAATCTTTTTGCCGCTGAGCTTCATTGTGGCGTTGTTCCTCATATTCCAGGGTGTGCCGCAGACACTGGCGGGATCGGTGAACGCGACCACGCTGGATGGGGCGCAGCAGACGATTAGCCGCGGATTGGTCGCTTCGTTGGAGTCGATCAAACACTTGGGTACCAATGGTGGAGGCTGGTTCGGAACCAACGCCGCGCATCCATTTGAGAACCCTACGGCGTTGTCGAACCTCGTGCATATTGTCTGCATGATGCTGCTGCCTACGGCGCTGGTTTACGCCTTCGGCATCATGGTGAACAACCGGAAGCAGGGCTGGACGCTGTTTGCGGCCATGAGTTTACTTTTCCTCGTGATGCTGACCACGGTATTTGTTTCCGAATATCGCGGTGTGCCAGCGCTGGATGCGGTGGGAATCCAAGGCAATATGGAAGGTAAGGAGGTCAGGTTCGGAGTATCCGAATCCGCACTTTTCACAGCGGTGACTACAGCAGCCACAACCGGGTCAGTGAACAATATGCATGAGTCGCTCACCCCGCTTGGTGGCATGATTGCACTGGCGGAGATGATGCTCAACAACGTATTCGGCGGTAAAGGGGTAGGTTTGCTCAACGGGTTGCTCTATGTGATTCTGGCCGTGTTTATCTGTGGGCTGATGGTTGGGCGGACCCCTGAATTTCTGGGCAAAAAAATTGAGGGCAAGGAAGTGAAGCTCGCATCTATCGCGCTGCTGGTTCATCCTTTGATTATTCTGGCTCCGACCGCGCTGGCGCTTATGCGTCCTGAGTCTGTCGCTTCAATTTCGAATTCAGGCATGCATGGTCTGACCGAGGTGCTATATGCCTTTGCATCCGGGGCTGCCAATAATGGATCGGCGTTTGCCGGGCTGAATGCCAACACGGACTTTTACAACATCGCCATTGGTGTGGTGATGCTGCTCGGAAGATATATTTCCATGATCGCGATGCTCGCCATTGCCGGATCATTAGCCACCAAACGAGTGGTTCCCGTAACAACGGGTACACTGCGTACGCATACGCCTCTTTTTGCAGGTATTCTGGTGATGATGATTGTGGTCGTTGGGGCGTTGACGTTCTTCCCATCACTGGCGCTTGGACCGATTGCAGAACATTTGGCGATGATCCGATGATGGAAGGTCCAATATGAATGGTACAGTGATCGGATATGGGAATAGGAGCAAGGACGTAAAGTGCGGAGGTGGATTATCACAATGAATGTTGTAGAACGAAAGAAGGAGCAGACGGTGAAAGGATTAGACAGAGGCACGATCAGAACCCAGGGTAAAGGAACGAGAGGTACGGGTACGGATCCCGGTACGCCCAAAAGAACCAAAACATTAAGTCGGGACATTCTGCTCCAGGCATCTCTGGATGCCTTCAAGAAGCTGAACCCGGTCGTCATGATCAAAAATCCGGTGATGTTTATCGTCGAAGTCGGCACACTCATCACATTGCTGTTATGTATCAATCCGGATTTCTTTGTTGCATCCGAGGCAGGGCGAGGGTACAACATTGCGGTGTTTCTCATCCTGTTGTTCACGTTGCTGTTTGCCAACTTTGCTGAAGCACTGGCAGAGGGACGGGGCAAAGCTCAGGCGGACACGCTGCGTAAGACGAAATCCGACACCACGGCGAAGCTGGTACAGAAAGACGGAACCATCAAGCAAGTATCTTCGACCCAGTTGAAAAAAGGAGATATCGTCCGTGTAGAAGCAGGCGAACTGATTCCCACGGACGGTGAGATTATTGAAGGGCTGGCCTCTATCGACGAGTCCGCCATTACGGGGGAGTCGGCTCCCGTGATCAAGGAGGCGGGCGGCGACTTCTCCTCCGTTACGGGAGGTACGCGGGTTACTTCCGACTATATCGTGATGCGTGTGCAGACCGATCCGGGGGAGTCGTTCCTCGACCGAATGATCTCACTCGTTGAAGGCGCACAGCGCCAGAAAACACCGAATGAGATTGCGCTGACAACACTGCTCGCCGTGTTGACACTGATATTCCTGATTGTCATCATGACCATGGTACCAATGGCGAACTATTTGGGCATTCGACTCGATCTGGCTACGCTTATCGCACTGCTTGTCTGTCTGATTCCTACGACGATTGGCGGTCTGTTATCCGCGATCGGTATTGCGGGCATGGACCGTGTCACGCAGTTCAACGTACTCGCCATGTCGGGTAAAGCGGTGGAAGCGGCAGGCGATATTGATACACTGATCCTGGACAAAACCGGAACAATTACGTACGGCAACCGCATGGCTTCGGAGTTTATTCCCGTTCAGGGCGTATCTGCACAAGAGATGACTCGGGCGGCGCTGCAAGCTTCCGTAGTGGATGAGACACCAGAGGGGCGCTCGGTCGTTGAATTGGCTGGCAAGCAGGGCGAGAACTGGTCGGAGACGGAATATGCAGATGCAGAACATGTGAACTTCACCGCAGAGACCCGGATGTCGGGTCTGAATCTAAGCGGTGGGAAGCAGATCCGCAAAGGTGCGGTAGATGCGATCAAACGCCATATTTCCTCCCGTGGGGGACGGATACCCGGCGATTTGGACGATATTGCGAACCGAATTGCAAAGGCTGGGGGTACACCGCTTGCTGTTGCGATTGATGACCAGATTTATGGTGTGATCTATCTGAAAGATACAGTGAAGCCGGGACTGAAAGAGAAGTTTGCGGAGATGCGAGCCATGGGTATCAAGACGATCATGTGTACAGGGGATAATCCCCTGACAGCGGCGACCATTGCGCTGGAAGCGGGTGTGGATGATTTTATTGCCGAGGCCAAGCCGGAAGACAAGATTACCGCGATCAAAAAAGAGCAGCAGGAGGGCAAGCTCGTCGCCATGACCGGCGACGGCACCAACGATGCTCCTGCTCTGGCGCAGGCCGATGTAGGCCTGGCGATGAATTCGGGCACCATGGCGGCCAAGGAAGCGGCCAACATGATCGATCTGGATTCTGACCCGACCAAGCTATTGTCGGTGGTCTCCATTGGCAAGCAACTGCTCATTACCCGCGGTGCACTGACGACATTTTCGATATCCAATGATATTGCCAAGTATTTCGCCATCATTCCGGCCATGTTTATTCTGGCCATGCCGCAGCTTCAGGCACTCAATATTATGAACCTCGCTTCACCGCAGTCCGCGATTCTGTCAGCGCTCATCTTCAACGCTATCATTATCCCGCTGCTCATCCCAATCGCCATGCGGGGTGTGAAGTATCGGGCCATGTCCGCGGAACGGCTGCTTGGACGGAATGTGTTCATCTATGGTGTGGGCGGTGTAATCGTACCGTTTATCGGAATTAAGCTGATTGATCTGGTGCTGTCGGGGCTTCATTTGGTATGAGGTTTTAACACTAGATTTGAATAACATTTACACGAAAACGTAGAGGGCAGAACAAAACTGGAGAAGCGTAGCGTTCGCCTTTATTCCCGGATTTTATCCCTTGGGAAAGGGAATCAAAAAAATCTGGGGATAACAGCGATCGAAAGGTTGTTCTGACCGCGAAGTGGTCTAGTGTAGAATCATTTGTTAAATTTAACTAATAATAAATTCAGGATGTGATTCATATGAAACAGGTACTGCCCGCGATTCGGTTGTCTGTCGTGCTTATGCTGATTTGCGGTGTCATCTATCCGCTGGCTACAACCGGAGTGGCACAGCTGCTCTTCTCCGATCAGGCGAACGGCAGTCTGATCACAGCTGACGGGAAAACCATTGGTTCGTCGCTGCTGGCGCAGGAAGTGAAATCGCCGGGGCTGTTCCAGCCCCGGGCATCGAACGCCAATTATGATGGAACTGCTTCGGCAGGTTCTAATCGCGCCGTGGCCTCGGAGGCGTATATGGTTGAAATGAAGGAAAAGGTGGCTCAGCTCAAGCAAGAGAATCCGGGCTTGCAGCACATTCCTGCGGATCTCGTGACCGGTTCCGGTTCCGGTCTTGACCCGGATCTGTCACCGGAAGCGGCAAAAGCACAGATTCCGCGGATTAGCCAGGCAACGGGTCTTGGTGAGCAAGAGCTTGCCAAGATCGTGGAGGAACATACACAAGGGCGACAGCTGGGCATTTTCGGTGAGCCGCGTGTGAATGTGACCGCTTTGAATCTGGCGTTAACGGCTGAGCTGAAATAAAAGGCATTGTATTAGTAGATCCACGGGGGACGCAGCTTCCCTTGGTTGTTCGTATCAGGCCTTCTTCCGAGCCTCGGAAGGGGCTTTCTCCATTTTAAGTAAAGATTATGTTTGGGGAGTGAACAGGATGAAAGACAGCTTCAAGCGGAAGTCCCCGGAAGACATCTTGAAGATGATCACGAAGCTGCAGCAGGGCACCTTGAAGATATATATCGGTCCGGTCAGCGGTTCAGGCAAAACGTATCATATGCTCAGGGAAGGAAACACATTGCACCACCAGGGGATCGATGTGGTCATCTGTGCTGTGTCGACCATGCAAAGACCGGAGACCGTGGAGCAGCTCGGCGAGTTGGAGCGAATTCCAAGTATTCACTGGTCTCGCTGGAAGGATGGCATGGAGATGAAGGATCTGAATCTGGATGCCCTGCTGGTACGTAATCCGGAGGTTGTGCTCGTTGACGGACTTGCTCATAGAAACCGAAAAGGGGCACGTCATGCAACCCGACTGGAAGACATTCAGTATTTGCTGCGACACAACATCAGTGTCATTACAACGGTGAATGTATATGAGCTGGAGGGATATACGGAGCTTGCACGCCAGCTAACAGGAATTGCGGCAGAGCATACTGTGCCTGCCGATACCCTTGAACTGGCCGATGAAGTGAAGCTGATTGATGTAACTCCTGAAACCGTCTTAAGCCGCCTTGCGGAGGGACATCTTCGGGGACACGAGGGTGAAGCGGTATTTCGGCATGGCAACTTGGGTATTTTGCGTGAACTGGCACTTCGACTTGTCGCAGAAGGGGTTAACGAATCACTGCGTGAGCACCGGGAAGAGATGGGAATTACGGTCACGACAGGCATCATGGAACGCATTTTGGTATCCACCCAATATCACTGGAACGGGTCTATCTATATTCGGCGGGGACAGCAGATTGCGAAGAGATTAAACGGAGATCTGCATGCCGTAACCTTTCGTAATATGAAGCAGCCGCTATCCAAGGAAGCTGCTGTTTTTCGTCGCAACATGATCAAACTGGTGGAGAAATTCGGGGGACAGTTTGAGGAATTGCCTGTGTTACACCGCCGTAACATTCCATCTACGCTTGCACGCTACGCAGTCCAGCATCAGATTACACGTATTGTTATGGGACACTCACGACACAGTCGCTGGCAGGAGCTGTGGCGGGGATCATTTGTTAATTCCTTGCTGCGCAGGGTTCGGGGTGTCGATCTGTTTCTGCTTGCGGATCGGGCACAGCATGAGGGCGAGCGGGTGCTTCCGACCCGATTGTCAGACACAGAGATGCCAACATATCGCAGGTTAAGTGAGCAGGAGATGAAGGCACAGATTGGTCAGATTCGGCGTGGCAAGTTCAAGGTATACATTGGTGCTGCGCCAGGTGTGGGGAAAACCTATATGATGCTCCGGGAAGGCAATGATCTGCTCCGCAAAGGCATCGACGTACGAATTGGTTTGCTGGAGACACATAATCGGGCGGAGACGGTGGAACAGATCGGCCAACTATCCATCATTCCACGCGAGCAGCGGGTATACCAGGGGGTACAGCTCGAGGAAATGGATACCGAAGCGATTCTTCGTCTATGTCCTGAGGTGGTATTAGTGGATGAGCTTGCGCATACGAATGTCCCAGGCAGCACACGGCAAAAGCGTTACGAAGATGTGCAGATCCTGTTGGATGCGGGCATCTCTGTCATCACTACTGTGAATGTGCAGCACCTGGAAAGTTTGAACGATGCGGTGGAGCATATTACGGGAATTCGGGTGAGAGAGACCGTGCCGGATCAAATTTTGCAAATGGCAGATGAGGTCCAGCTTATCGATGTTGCCCCTCAGGCCTTGCGGCAACGTATGCGGGAGGGTAAAATCTATGCAGCAGCCAAGGTGGAACAAGCGCTTGGTCATTTTTTTCGCATTGGCAATCTGATTGCCTTACGGGAACTAGCTCTGCGGGAATTGGCCGATGATGTGGATGAACGCCTCGAATCACAGGAGCGCAAAAGTGCACTTCGCGGTCCCTGGCGCAGACAGGAGGCAGTCTTTGTCTGCGTAAGCAGTGATGAGCATGCGGAGCGGCTGATCCGCCGCGGGTTCCGCACAGCCTACCGGTTAAAGGCGGTCTGGCATGTGCACCATGTTCATGTAGGCATAGCCATGAATGATGAAGTGAAATGCCAGTTGGAGGAGCTGGAACAGCTGACCGTTCGACTGGGCGGCAAATTTCATATTCATCATAGCCAGAGGCTGCGAGATGTACCAGGTATTTTGGCGGGTAAAGCTTCTGAGGAAAAAGCAACACAGTTGGTGGTTGGTCAAGCGAAACGGGTCTGGTGGCTGAACGGCTATCGTGGAAAGGGCACGGTGGTCAGCAGGCTGGTGCGGTTATCCAGACATATGGACGTATTGATCGTTGCGGACTACGATTATGATCTGAGCGGGATGTGAGATGTGCTGTGTCTGAACGAAATAAAGGGGAAGACGTCCGGCTGAAGCTGAACCGTGTTCCCAAATATATATGGGTAACCCTTGGAATCACATTGTTAACCCTTCTGCTTCATGTAATAGGGATTAGCGATGACCTGGTTAACGTGGGGTTAATTTATCTTTTTCCAGTATTGGTCAGCGCTGTGTACTGGGGAATGGGGCCGGCCATATATGCAGCAAGTCTTAGCGTCGTTGCCTTTGACTTCTTTTTTGTTCCTCCTTATCTCAGTTTTACGGTTGAAGATTTGCGATATATATTTTCCTTTGTTGTGTATTTGGCAGTGGCGGTATTAACCGCGAGTCTGGCGGGACGCCTGCGGCAGCAGCTGGAGGTGGTAAAACAACGCGAGATTACGACGAATTCGCTGTATGCTCTAAGTCGTCAGATGACGGCTGTTACAGATTTGCATACCCTACTCGGCAACATTGCGAGACAAGTGTCACTGACACTTGGAACACCGGCGGCAATATATCTCCCGAATGCACAAGGCGAACTTCAGGTTACCTCCTCCTCGGAGGATTCGGATGTAATAGCCTGGGGTGAAGGAGAAGCTGAAGTCGCTATTGCCAAATGGGTGTATCAACATGGCGAAATCGCCGGACGCGGCTCCTCCAGCCTGCGGGAATCGTCTGGTCTGTATGTGCCGCTGCGTACAGAAGACCAGATCCATGGGGTGCTCGCCGTGAATCTGGAATCCAGCGATCTTCAGGAGCAACGGGAAGAGCTGCGTTTGCTGGAAGCATGTGGCGGGCTGGCAGCAAGTGCCATTGCTCGAGTCAAGCTGGCTGAAGAAGCGAGACTCGCGCAGGTGACGGCTGAATCGGAACGAATTCGCACCGCTTTGCTGGACTCGGTATCCCATGAGCTGCGCACACCCCTTACGGCCATCATTGGTTCAGCGACAGGTTTGCTGGAGAATGATTCTCTATTTACCCCGGAGGATCGTAAAGAACTGACAGGCAATATTCGGGATGGAGCTCTGCGTATGAACAGGCTGGTAACGAATTTGCTGGGCATGGTGAAGCTGGAGAGTGGCATGCTGCAGCTGCGCAGAAAATGGTGCGACGTGGGCGACATGATCGGCATTGTGTTAACCCAGGTTCAACAATTCATCCAGCAACGTCGCATTCGAGTGGAATTGCCGGATCAGCCGCCATTTGTATCCGGGGATGAGGTTTTGCTGGAGCAGGTTCTGGTCAACGTGATCAGCAATGCCATCAAATATTCTCCAGAGGACAGTGAAATCGTCATTACGGTGAAGATGGATGAGTGGCATGGACGAATGACCATTGTGGTGGCTGATTCGGGTGTCGGGATTCCGGAAGCAGACCGCGAGCGGGTGTTTGAAAAATTTTATCGATCCGAATCGTCCCGGCATGTGACAGGTACGGGACTTGGGCTTGCCATCTGTAGAGGAATCGTCGAGGTTCACGGAGGTACAATCACCGCAGAACCGAATCCGGGAGGCGGGACGCGGGTATGCATCTGTTTGCCCACAGAGGAACCCGAAGCATCATTCCCGTATATGGGACAAGGAGAGGAAGAATGACATGACGGCACCGCAAGGCGCGCGCATATTAATTGTGGATGATGAACCGCAAATCCGTAAACTGCTGAAGGTTACGCTTCAGGCGCACCAATTTGAGATTCACGAATGCGCCGACGGAGAAGAAGCGGTCATTCAGGCGAGCATTGTGCATCCTGATCTGATTGTGCTTGATCTGGGCTTGCCTGGAATGTCCGGAATGGATGTACTTCAGCGGATTCGGGAATGGTCGCAGGTACCAGTCATTGTACTGACTGCAAAGGATCGCGAAGAGGATAAAATTGCTGCACTTGATGGCGGGGCGGATGATTATGTCACCAAACCGTTTGGCATGGGAGAGCTCGTTGCCCGTATTCGGGTTGCCCTTCGCCATGTGGCCAAAACTACGGATGAGCCGATACTGCGTTTTGGACCACTCACCATTGATTTGGCCCAGAGACAGGTCAATTTGGACGGGTCACCCGTAAAGCTAACACCGACTGAGTATGAAATGCTGAAAGTACTCGCAACCCATGCAGGCAAAATTATTACCCAACGCCAGCTGCTGCAACAAGTGTGGGGAGGGCATCATCATGAGTCGGACAGTCATTACTTGCGGGTATATGTCGGGCATCTGCGCAAAAAATTACAGGAAGATCCCATGCGTCCCCGTTTTATTCAGACCGAGCCGGGAATCGGCTATCGTTTTCTGCTTCAGGATTAGGCTGGGAAACAAGACGAAAGCTCAAAAAAGCACCAGCCCCTCCCTATTGAGGAGGAGACTAGTGCTTTTAGAATTGCAAACGATGGACTTCTTATGACGTGTACTTCGGCAACCAGTCGCCATGAGCTTCAATCAGTTCATCACACATGGAGACGATATCATCAATGGACAGCTCGGCAGCGGTATGCGGGTCAAGCATCGCGGCATGATAGATGTGTTCTCTTTTGCCCGTAATCGCTGCTTCAATGGTCAACAATTGGGTGTTAATATTCGTACGGTTCAATGCTGCAAGCTGCGGAGGCAGGTCCCCGATATACGTCGGGCTGATACCTGAACCATCAACAAGACAAGGCACCTCAACACAGGCTTCACGAGGCAGGTTGGTGATCAGTCCGTTATTCATGACATTACCGCCGATTTTGTAAGGGCGATCCGTCTCCATAGCCTCCATAATATGCGAAGCGTATTCACGGCTGCGTGTATGTTCGATATTTTCGCTGGATAACAGCTTCTCACGCATTTCTTTCCAGCCTTCAATCTGATTCACGCAGCGGCGCGGATACTCATCCAGCGGAATGTTGAAGCGTTCGATCAGCTCCGGGTAGTTTCGTTTGATAAAATAAGGATGGTACTCGGCATTATGCTCGGAGGACTCGGTTACATAGTATCCAAAACGCTGCATCAGCTCATAACGCACCATGTCATCATGCTGCTCTTTCTGCTTTTCCTTCGCCAGACGTTTAATCTCCGGATACAGATCCTGACCATCCCGAGTTACTTCAAGCAGCCAGGCCATATGGTTGATACCCGCAACTTTCGCGACCACACCCGTCTGATCCATCCCCAATGCATCAAACAGATGCGGCACACACACCTGTACACTGTGACACAGACCTACGGTTTTAATTCCGCCATGCACGTTCATGACATTTGTCAGTACCGCCATCGGGTTGGTGTAGTTCAGGAACCACGCATCAGGACACACTTCCTGCATATCCCGTGCAAAATCGAGCATCACCGGAATCGTCCGCAAATTACGGAAAATCCCGCCAATCCCGAGCGTATCGGCAATCGTTTGACGCAATCCATATTTCTTCGGAATCTCAAAATCCGTAATGGTACATGGATCATATCCACCCACCTGAATGGCATTGATTACATATTTGGCGCCGCGCAGTGCTTCCTTGCGGTCGGTATAAGCTTTAATGGCACATTGGCTTCCGAGCGAGCGGGCCATACTGGTAAGCAAACGCTCTGAGTCGTTTAGGCGTTCAGCATCAATATCGAACAACGCCAGCTCAAAATCCTGAAGTGCTTCGGTCATCATGACATCACCCAATACATTTTTGACAAAAACGGTGCTTCCCGCACCGAGGAACGTAATTTTGTTCATCTCAAGTTCAGCCTCCCTGAATAAATGGTGTACCTCCAATATAGGCGGATCGGGCTCATATAACTATGGCTCAACCTCTCTGAAACATGTCATAATCCCATTTTTGGATTCGCTTACAGCTAATAATTTATCTATTTACCTGTTATAATTTTAGTGAAGAGATTGCGGTTGGGGTGAACAGAGGGAGTGTGAAATGTTGAAATTAATCGAAACGAATGTAGTTCCCATGGATTTGACGCAGATGGAATTGGTACTGTTATTTTTCGGTTGGCAGGCTTGTGATCCGTCGCATTATTGGGGTCCGGGTGTTCGGGATGCTTATATTGTTCATTACATTCATGAAGGACGGGGCACGGTGTTTATGGCGGATCAGCAATACGAGCTTACACAGGGCCAGGGCTTTGTCATTCTTCCGGATACGCTTATTCATTATGAAGCGGATGCGAAGCAGCCATGGACTTACTCCTGGTTCGGGTTCAAAGGTGTTCATGCCAAGGCATTCATGCAGCGGGCACACATCAGTCCGGAACATCCTGTATTTGATGCCAGAGATCCAGACACATTCGCTCGTCTCTATGCGGAGATGGTTCAAGCATCAACACGTACCGAGGGAGATGTGTTCAACCAGAGCCTGCTGTACAGGCTGATCGCCGAGCTGATTGCATCTTCTCCCGCAGGAGAGCAGCTGCAGCGTCCTCTGTCCACCAAAGAAGAGTACATCAGGCAGGCCGTTCAATTTATAGAGAACAGGTATAGTCAGAGGACCTCAATCCTAGATATTGCACAGGCCGTGGGGCTGGATCGCACATATCTGTCAGGACTTTTCAAGGGAAGATACGGCAAGTCACTGCAGGCCTTTTTTCTTGAATACCGAATGAACCGGGCAGCTGAATTGCTGCAGCATTCGGCCCTATCGGTTAGTGAAGTGGCCCACTCTGTGGGATATACAGATGCATTGTTGTTTTCCAAGATGTTTAAGCGGGTGACAGGGGTGTCTCCGAAAGGGTTGAGAAGCATGGAGCAGGGTGAATAGTTTTCATTATGCTGTGAACCTCGAAAAATGCAAAAAAAGGCCACGAATCCGAAGATTCATAGCCTTATGCTTTAAGGTGTAAAGACAGGATAGCGATATGATGAAAATCAGGCAATCGGTGTTCCGTTCGGCAAGGTCTGATCCGGGGTTAACAATACAACGTCACCTTCATCAGGCACGCCGCCAAGCACCAGTACTTCGGATACAAAACCGGCAATTCGGCGCGGTGGGAAATTGACTACAGCAATAACCTGCTTGCCGATCATCATGTCGGGGGTATAACGTTTCGTAATTTGGGCGCTCGAACGTTTAAGGCCAAGTGGGCCGAAATCGATGGTCATTTTAATGGCGGGGATGCGTGCCTTTGGAAAAGGTTCGGCTTCCACCACTGTGCCAACGCGGATATCATGCTGGATAAACTCTTCAAAAGTAGCCATGTTGTGATGTCTCCTTTCAGCTATGGAGTCCATTATAAAATAGAAATAACCAAAAAATCCAGATTGCGCTAATCGCAACCTGGATTTTAGTGTTGATATGGTATGAGCGATGCCCGTTTTTGTTCCACTCGGATGTGAGCAGGGCAGAGCGTTTAATGCAGCAACATCATATTACATTAAGCGCCATTCCACTTTTCACCGGTCAGATATTTCTCAGTCAGAATGGATAACATCTGAATGCCAACTTCATTATGTCCACCTTCGGGAATGATGATGTCAGCATACTTTTTGGAAGGCTCGATAAAAGCATCATGCATCGGTTTAACGGTGTCGAGATATTGTTTGTACACGGATTGAATCGTACGGCCGCGTTCTTCCATATCCCGCAGTACTCTGCGCAGAATACGCACATCGGAATCCGTATCAACAAATACCTTGATATCCAGAAGGGCGCGCAGATGTTCATCGATCAGGACATGCAGTCCTTCCACAATAACGATATGGTTCGGTGCCAGTTCAACCGTTTCATTAGCGGCACGGTTATCTATGGTGAAGTCATATACGGGGGCATATGCGGTTTGTCCTTGTTTTAACAGGGTAAGATGCTCAATTAACAGATCATTATCGAATGCAAACGGATGATCGTAATTGGTGAGTCGACGTTGCTCAGGGGTGAGCTGCGACTGGTCTTTGTAATAGTTGTCTTGGGATATGAAAGTCACTTTGCCCGATCCAAGACGGTCTATGACGGAGCGAGCTACCGTCGTTTTACCGGAGCCGGTTCCTCCGGCGATACCAATAATGAGCATGATTGTTCCATAAACCTCCCTAGAATGGCAGCATGATGAATGAATAAAGGCGAACCAGAAATCCTTCGTTCATGCCTTTATCCACATGTCTGTCTGTGAATACACAATTCCATCATTGTAACATAGCAGACGGCTTTTTTCATCATTGGCGGATGGACCATGTTTTGCCTTCCAGGGCAAGTTATGTTTGCTGCTTATCAATTACTGCATATCTTTGGAGGATGCACCATGAGGTAACTCCCATATGGCTATTAGGCGCTGTCCGATGGAACTTTTTGAGAACATATTCAGGATAACAAAGCCAATTACACTTCCTGCTGTATTGGCTATTAGATCGTTCAGATCGGTGCTGCGACCATTGCCCAAGGTTACTCGGAGCAGGAGTTGTGTTATTTCGATGAGAAAACTCAGGGCCAATCCTGCTGCTGCTGCTGTTCGTATCGAGTGAATCCAAGGCCTTGCCAAAGGAAGCATAAACCCCAGTGGCATAAACAGCAGGATGTTTAGGAGAAAACTTGATGCATCTGCGGTCAGAAGCGGAATCCATTGAATGCTTTGATACCAGGGGGTCTGATTGGCATAGATCCCGATGTTCACGTCGATAGGGAAGAATACAAAGTGCATAATACCCAACATATATATGGCTAATGCGAGCACCAACACATACTGTCTGACCGTATACCTGGTGCTGCTCAACCTGGCATGAAGCACCAGGATAAGCAGGACCAAAACGAATAGAGGACCAAGTACGATGGGAGATGAGATGGAATACTGGATGGACATGGAATGACCCCTTTACAAAGAAATGAGTTTCAGGCTATTGAAGCTGAATCTTCATTTCCATTCCCTTGATGAATTGCGTGTCTTTAACCTCTTCGGCGAAGTCATCCTTGATCTCGAAAGGTTTCACCATCAGGTATTTTACATCTTTGGCTGTTGTAGCATAGATGCGTTCCGATTTCAGCTGGTTGCCCTCGTACATGCCCTCGCCACTGAGTGCAGTCAGCTGCCGCCCCTGATCATCATAGACGGCAAATCCGATGTGACGCAGCTGTTCTTCCTCTTTTGCCGTAAGTGTACTCTTATCGTTCAAACCGATAACGGTAGTTAAGCGGGTGGTGACAGGTGTAACGTCGGCTTTCGTAACAGCAGCTGTATACAGATCATGGGTCATGACGGTATCAGGCTGAACATGGTGGATGTTATCTGTTGATTTGGCAAAAGGAACTGTCAACTCAAACTCGTGATCAATCCCTTGAAGCGTCAACTTGACTTTAGCGTCAAACTGATCCGGGAAGGCGTCTTTCTGATCGGAGGGAATGACCTGTTCAAAAAGCAGGGTGTCTGGCTCGTTCGCCCCGGTGGAACTGTAGAACAGACCGCTGTCCGGTCGGGACCCGTTGGCTTGGAAAAAGACGTTCTCGATGCCGCTGCTCAGCTTCACAATGTCCTTGCCGTTGTCATACATGCCCTGATTCAGATTGGGTGCAGTGACGTGAACCAGAAACGCTGCGCGTGTACCGTCATATACCGTTTCCAATACTTCGAGCTTCACATCCTGATAAGCAAAGGAGCGGTTCACAGGGGTAGTTAAACCTTCGTTACCCGCTGTTCTAAGCCCCATATCGGCTTCGATGGAGCTGAAGAGACTGCCTACAAGCGGTATTTGGCGCAAGGAGTCAGCCATGACCGGAGAGACAAAGCCTGATGCAAATACGGTCACGGCCAGTACACCGGCTGCAATTGTTGCGGCTGCCGTGCGGCGTAATCCTTTGCGCAGCCCGCGCCCTGCGCCCTGTTCGATGTTCAGGGTGTTTGGTGATTCTGGCAGAGACCCCAGTGTAGCATCAATGCGGTTACGTACGATTTCAGACATAATTGGACGCTCCTTTGCTTGTTCTTTTAACTTCTGATCGATATTAAACGGGTTCGACATGGAATTTTACCTCCCGAAAGTTTCTGAATTTGTGGTACAGTTCTTTCCTTGCCCGTGTCAGCCTCATTTTCACTGCGCTTTCAGATAGCCCCAGCGCATCCGCGACTTGACGCAGACTCAAATCTTCAAAATAATGCAGCACAATGACAATTCGCTTGGACTCTTCCAGTTGATCGACCGCTTCCCTCATGTCCACCTCATCATAGGGACTGGAAGGCTCCAGCTGTCTTGACAGTGGTACTTCTGCATAGGAAGTGGAGCGGGTACGACGGGATAGCAGGGTATTGCATTCATTAATAAGAATGCGGAACATCCATGTTTTGAAGTACTGGGGTTCCCGGAGGGTGTGCATGGATTTGTAGGCTTTCAGGATGGTCTCCTGAATGGCATCCGCCACATCCTCCTCTTTTCGCAGCATGGATATTGCGGTATTGTATAGGGAATTTTCAATCTCTCGGATTAGCCTGATGAAGGCATCGCGATCTCCCTGAATGGCTAGCTTGATGAGATCGGGTGAATCCATGGGTGACAGCTCCTTTCGTATGGGAGGAATGAACACAGCACTGGGCTGGTTGGTTTTTATATGAATTAGACTGCCGTGCAGGGCATAGGGTCACATTTTTTTTTAGTTTGAAAAAAAGTGCTCGTTATATATGACGTATTGGGTGTGCACGTTCCCTTCGATTCGGGTGTATATATCCTTCAATGAAAGAGAGGTTAATTTTTTTCCTGACATTGGATGATTGACTTTTACGAAAACAGCACTATAATAAACGTATATTCATAACACGGACTGTTACTGGGGAAACCAGGCATGACCGAATTCGATTGCTTTACTGTAATCGCTTTCGGTCTTTTTTTATTTTTGTCAGGGGGTGAGAACATTGAAGGTTATCAAGAAAGTAAACAATAACGTGGCCATCGCTATCAATGAACATAACGAAGAGGTATTTGTCGTAGGCAAGGGTGTGGGATTTCTGAAGACCCCTTATGAGCTGACGGAGACCGACTTGGTGGAGAAAATATTCGTAGCTCCGAAGAACATCCGGATGTATGATCTGCTGAACAGCATTCCGATTGAGGATATTTATCTCGCGGAGGAAGTCATCAAGCTGGGCAGTCAGATCCTGAATAAAACGTTTAACCCGAATCTGCTTCTCACCCTGTCTGACCATATCAGTTTTGCGTTAACCCGAACCAGAGAAGGCATCAGTATCAAAAATCCACTGGAATGGGAAGTGCGAACACTCTATCCGGATGAGACCCGGGTGGGAGAGGCAGCACTCAAGCTGATCCATGAACAAACGGGTATAACCTTGCCAGCAGCAGAAACGACACTAATGGCACTTCATTTTGTCAACGCACAGGTCGGTTCGGGGGAAATGACGGACACGACCAAGGTGACCACAGTAACGGGTGAGATTCTATCGGTGATTAAGTATGCGCTCAAAATCGATTTTCAGGAAGATTCCATTCATTTTATGAGGTTTGCGACACATATACGGTACTTCATTATGCGGCAAATGAGCGGCAAATCGCTCAAGGACGAGAACGAGTCCCTGTTCCTGATGGTGAAGGAGAAGTTTCCGAAGGAACTGGCGTGTGTGGAGAAGATTGCGGATTTCCTGAAAAACAATTATGGCTGGACCTGTTCCGATGATGAAAAATTATACCTGATTCTTCATATCCAACGACTTATATCCAACTAAACAATCGAATATTACACAATGGACTGTTACTGATTCGATCAGGCATGACCAAGCGTAGGGAATGACGATTCCCCGGCTTGGTCATTTTTTATATAAAAATCAAACCATTTTATCTTTCTGTATAAAGGAGAAGGGTCATGAACAACAAAGACTTGGCTAAAAACATACTTGAACTTGTTGGCGGCGAGCAAAACATCTCGGGTCTGACACACTGTGCAACCCGGTTGAGATTTGTATTAAAAGATGATGCCAAGGCAGATTTGAAGACGCTGGATCAGCTGGAGGGCGTACTCAAGGCACAGAATTCCGGGGGACAGATCCAGGTCGTTATTGGTGCCAAGGTAGATGCAGTATACGGTGAAGTGAAAAGTCTGACTTCAGACCAATTTGGTGGAGTGGACGAATCCGCAGATCGCAGCGGACCGAAGAAGAAACGTAACCCGGTCAATGTAGTGCTGGAGACGATTGCAGGCATATTCACGCCTGTACTTCCAGCCCTCGTTGGCTGCGGGATGATCAAATGTGTGGCTACAGTAATCGCTGCATTGGGATGGCTCGAAGGTTCGGGATTCTTGGTCATCGTCAATATGATTGGCGATCTGATCTTCTATTTCCTGCCTTTCTTCCTGGCCGTGAGCGCAGCTCACAAGTTCAAAACCAATCCGTATCTGGCGGTGGCACTTGCAGCCGGACTGATGCATCCAACCATTTTGAATGCAGCTGCCCAGATCGCCGATACAGGCGTCAATACCATTGATTTTCTTGGAATGCCGATCCTGCTGATGAAGTATTCATCCTCGGTCATTCCCATCATACTGGCCGTTTGGATCATGAGCTATGTGTACAGATTTGTCGATCAGTTCATACCGAAGTTTCTCAGGGTGCTGCTTACCCCAATGGTGGTTTTATTTATCATGATTCCACTCGAACTCATCGTACTTGGACCTATCGGTTCCTATGTCGGTGACTGGCTCACCCAGGGAATTAATTATCTGTTCTCCACAGCAGGCGTTCTTGCCGGTCTGATTCTCGGATTTTTCAAACCGATCATGGTTATGTTCGGTATGCACTATGCACTCATGCCCATTCAGGTACAACAAGTGGCGAGTCTGGGTTCAACCGTGCTGCTGCCTGCTGCACTGGCGGCGAACCTGGCCCAAGCGGGAGCGGCATTCGGTGTATTTGTACTGACGAAGAGTAAAACGATGAAATCTGCCGCCGGATCAAGCGGCTTCACGGCATTGTTCGGAATCACTGAACCTGCTATCTACGGGGTTACGCTGCGATACAAGCGGCCATTCTTTGCGGGCTGTGCAGCAGCCGGGCTGGTCGGAGGATTTTACAGTCTGGTTCACGCCAGTGCTACAGCAATTTCATTGCCCGGCATCCTCGCTTTGGGGACGTACACTGCTGACCGTTACATCTATGTCGTGATTGGCTCTGTTGCTGCAATCATACTCGGCTTTGTATTTACCCTGATGGCCGGTATTAAGGAAGACGCAGATGGAGCAAAACCGAAGCAGCAGGCAGCGGGTGCGGTAGACAGCATTCAGACTGCTGCTGCCACAGGAGTGACAGCAGAACAAGACTCCCCTCAGACATCTGCATCTTCCTCCGATATGCTAATTGTCAGTCCAATGACGGGGGAGATCAGACCGATCTCAGAGGTTGAGGATCAGGCATTCGCCCAGGAGCTGATGGGTAAAGGTATTGCCATTGTTCCGACAGAAGGCAAAGTGTACGCTCCTTTTGACGGGGTAGTTGAAGCGTTATATCGTACCAAACATGCCATTGGGCTCAAGGCAGCAAACGGTGTGGAAATTCTGATTCATATTGGCGTGGACACCGTCAGTCTGAAAGGGAAATATTTTAACGCCCATATCGAACAAGGACAGAGCATCAAGGCAGGGGATTTATTAGTAGAGTTTGATCCGGAAGGCATCACTTCAGCGGGATATAACACGATTACATCCATTGTGGTAACCAATATGCAGCAGTATGGAGACGTCTTGACCACAGCTAATAGTGGATCCGTTCGAGAAAGCGAAGCATTGATCAAGCTGATCCCTTAATGCGCTAGTGCTACTGCTACTGCATTTCTGATCCAAACTAAATAAAGGTAGACCGAATAACAGGAGGAAACCCAAATGACAAATTTAAATTTTCCAAAAGATTTCTTATGGGGCGGGGCGCTTTCAGCCTGTCAGGCAGAAGGAGCTTACAATGTGGATGGCAAGAGCCTGACCATACCGGAAGTGATGAAGTTTAACGAGAAGAACGATCGCAAGGTGACCAAGCAGATCCGAATCAATCGGGAGATGATCGAGGAAGCGAAAAATGACCCTGATACCGTAAAATATCCGAAGCGCCGGGGCATCGACTTTTACCATACGTTTAGAGAGGACCTTGCGCTATTCGCTGAAATGGGCTTCAAGGTATTCCGCTATTCCATCTCATGGGCCAGAGTATTCCCGAACGGGGATGACGCGGCTCCGAACGAGAAGGCACTTCAGTTCTACGACCAAGTGATTGATGAGTGTCTGAAGCATGGCATGGAGCCTCTGATTACGATCAGTCATTTTGATATGCCCATCGTGTTAATTGACAAGTTTGGTGGATGGTTCAACCGCAAGCTGATTGATTTGTATGTGAATTACTGTGATGTGCTGTTTAATCGGTACAAAGGGAAAGTGAAGTATTGGATCACATTTAACGAGATCAACATGAGTGTAAAAGCAGGAGCCAAGACGCTGGGCATTATTGAATATGACAAGCCGAATTTTGAAGAGATGTTATTCCAGGGTCTGCACCACCAATTTGTGGCGGCATCCAGAGCGACCAAGATGGCACACGAGATCGATCCGGAGAATAAAATCGGAAGTATGGTGGCCTATTTTACAACGTATCCATATACGTGCAAGCCGGAGGATGCGCTCCAAATGCAGCAGGATGATCAGATGAAAAACCAGTTCTTCCTGGATGTATTGAATCAAGGGGAATATCCGTACTATGGCAAGACTTATTTCAAAAATAAAGGCATTACCATCAACATCGAAGACGGTGACCTCGATAGCATTCGGGCGAACACGGCTGATTTCGTTGGCATGTCGTATTACAATTCCATGATCTCCAGCAGTGATACCGAACAGCTTGAATTAACGGCCGGGAATGTACACAGCGTCTACAAAAACCCCCATTTGCCTGCAAACGAATGGGGCTGGCAGATCGACCCGGTGGGACTGCGGTATACGCTTAATCTGGTCTATGACCGCTATAAAAAGCCTGTATTTATTCTTGAGAACAGCTCGGGCTTCTACGACAAGTTGAATGAGGATGGAAGCGTCAACGATCCTTATCGAATTGACTTTCTGAGCAAACACATTGAACAGATGGGGCTGGCCATAGCCGATGGTGTAGAGGTGCTGGGATACACGATGTGGGGACCGATCGACATGATCAGTTCGGGTACTTCCGAGATGAGTAAACGTTACGGGTTCATCTATGTCGATCAGGACGACTATGGCAATGGTTCAATGAAAAGATATCGTAAAGATTCGTTCTTCTGGTATCAGAATGTGATCCAAACCAATGGAGAGCAGCTGTAAGCCAAGATGAATATTCTGGGGCGTGTCCAAAAAATTCCTGGCGGCTTGCTAATTGTCCCTATGCTGTTAGCTGCTGTCATCAACACCCTGTTTCCGGCCTTCTTTCAGCTCGGTGATCCAACAACGGCACTGTTCACCTCAAAAGGCACGATGGTGCTCATTGGCATGATCCTGCTGGTGTCCGGAACACAATTGAACCTGTCCCAGCTACTGACGACCTTGAAGAGAGCAGGTGTGCTCTGCATTTCCCGCCTAATCATCAGCTGTATATTCGGCTGGGCGTTTGTACATTTTTTTGGCATAGGTGGGATTGGTGGTGTCTCTGCGGTAGCATTCATAGCCGTTCTGACCAGCTGCAATCCGGGCCTATATCTGGCATTGATGAATTCCTATGGCGATGATGTAGATCGAGCTGCATTTGGCATTTTGAATCTGATTGCTGTTCCCGTCATTCCGGTCATGATATTGAATTCGGCAAGTGGTGTCGGGATTGATTATCTCAGTGTTCTTGCTACACTGGTGCCTTTTCTGATTGGTATTCTGTTGGGTAATCTGGACAGCAATATTCAGAAGATGTTCGCTCCGGGAACATTGATTCTGCTGCCTTTTCTTGGTACAAGCTTTGGGTCTAATATTAATTTGCGCATTGCATTTCAGTCGAGCTTATCCGGCTTGCTGGTAACTGTGCTGTTTCTGATCATCTGTATGCTGCCTCTCATCGGAATTGATCGTGGGTTGCTCAAACGTCCGGGTTATGCAGCGGCAGCGACTTGTTCGGTTGCTGGTCTGTCAATGGTAGTACCCTCGATGGCCGCCGGATTTAACCCGGCATATGAACCTTACGTGGAGACGGCGATTGCCCAGATTGCTTTTGCGGTTATTCTGACCTCCATTCTGGTTCCGTATATGGTTAGAAGGTTGGCTCAACCTGATACTGCCATGGATTCTGAAAAATAAAACAAAACGACCAGCACGTTTGCCATTTTGAATGGAACAGCGTGCTGGTTTTGAATTATGTATATCTATTGGTTCTGGGACTCAATCTGTATCAATTTAGTCTCAACTTCGCTAGTTTAGGTTGTAGGATCTAGGACCTTCGATATATGATGTCGAAAGATGCCAGTTAATGGCTGGTATCTATTAACATGAAGGAGGTATACGTTATGAAAAAATCAAGCAAAGTCATTTCTTCCACAGTTATTGCTGCCATTGCAGCTATATCCGTTGTAACTTCTGCTTCTGCAGCAAGTGCTTCTGCGGTAAATCCGGTGGGGGCTTCTCTCTCAGCTATTGATCTGAGCAGCATGGATATCGAAACAGCTTTGTTGATGGTTCAGCAAGAACGCACGAAATTGCTGGATAGCCAATTGCAGACACAGATTCAACAAGTTCAAAATCGCAATCAAGCGATTGCAGAGCTGAACGAACAATTGCAAGCGGCCATTCAGAGCGGGGATGCTTCCCAAGTCCAAGTTCTGAAGGGCCAAATCGATGCGTTGAGCAACTCACAACAAATGGATATGCTGCGTTTGCAGTCTATGACTAACAAACGCAATGAAGCTTTTGATGTGATGACTAACTTCATCAAGAAAATGCAGGATTCAAGATCGTCCATCATCGGAAACATGCGCTAGGATTGTAAAAAAGAGCGAAGACGGAATTCATTTCCGACACTTCGCTCTTTTTGTATTCTACTATTTACAAGGTTACGCATGTTGCATCAACCCAGTCTGGAGTTAACCCGACCAGTCGCGGCGCCGGGTGAACAGATCCTTCAGCTCATCCGTCGACAGCTCGGTAATCCAGTTTTCTGAGCTGGTGATAATATTGTCGCTAAGCTGTTGTTTACTCTCCAGCATCTCGTCAATGCGTTCTTCAAGCGTGCCCAGGGAGATGAACTTGTGTACTTGAACATCCTTCGTCTGTCCCATCCGATAGGCACGGTCTGTAGCCTGATTTTCCACGGCAGGGTTCCACCAGCGGTCAAAGTGGAATACATGATTCGCTGCGGTCAGGTTCAAGCCCACGCCGCCTGCTTTGATGGACAGAATAAAGACCGAAGGCTGCTCTGCGGCAGGCAGCGTCCGGGACTGAAACTCGTCAATCATGCGATCCCTGGCTGTCTTGGACGTACCCCCATGCAGATACAGTACAGGCTCCTGCAACTCTTGTCTTAACACCTGCTGCAGCATCTGTCCCATGCCGATGTATTGTGTGAAAATCAGGCAACGTTCGCCCTCATCCCGTAGTTCACGGACCAGTTCCATCAGTCGTTCCAGCTTTGCGGAGCGGCTGATCAGCATGGCCATGTCCTGCGGACTGTACAGGTCATACTCTGTTACAGAGCCTTCCGAGGAGATCGTTTCCGGCAAGGCTTCTTTAGTCAGCAGCAGGGGATGATCACACAACTGCTTGAGCTGGGTTAAGGCAGAGAGAATCGCACCTTTGCGCTTGATGCCTTCCAGCTCTTTCATTTTGTCCATCAGTTCCTGAACGGACTGATCATACAGTGCACTTTGTTCACCCGTAAGGTGAATGTAAGTTTTCATTTCATTTTTGTCCGGCAGATCGAGTTGAATATTCGGATCTTTTTTCTTGCGGCGCAGCATGAATGGCTTCACTAACTGCTGCAAATCCTGCATGCGCTGCTCGTCCTTATCCTTCTCGATCGCACTGATAAAGCGAGTCTGGAATGCTCGTGCGCTGCCCAGATAGCCTGGATTAATAAAATCATAGATGGACCACAGCTCGGACAGCCGATTTTCAATCGGCGTACCCGTCAGTGCAATACGGTGTTTTGCCGGGAAGCTGCGTACCGCCATGGACTGCTTCGTTTGGGCATTTTTAATATTTTGCGCTTCATCCAGACAGATCGATGCCCACGTATAGGACTGTAACATCTCCTGATCGAGAGTAGCTGTTGCATACGAGGTAATGATAATATCCACCTGTTCAGTTTGTTCCCGGAACGCTTCTCCGCTCAGTCTTCGTGCTCCGTAGTGCAAACTGACGTTAATTGAAGGCGCGAAGCGACTGATTTCCTTTTGCCAGTTCCCCAATACGGAAGTGGGGCAGACGAGAAGGGCCGGGGCCTGCCCAGGCAAGCGCTGCTCATGCTCTTTGAGATGAAGTAAGTACGTAATGAACTGTATCGTTTTTCCCAGTCCCATGTCATCCGCAAGACAAGCACCGAGACCGAATCTACGCAGGAATCCAAGCCAAGCGAAACCTTCCTTTTGATAAGAACGCAGCTCAGCATGCAACCCTTCCGGAATAGGCAGGGAAGGAGCGCCGCCTTGCCCTCCGCCAAGCTGTGCGATTATCCGGTTCAGGTGTTCGTTCAGTTCCACCTCAAGTCGAATGTTCTCGTTGGATTGTGGCTGTTCTTCTTCCTCTTCCTGTCCTTCCTTGCGTTTCTGGTTGCGATATTCCCGCTGCTCATTATGAAGTAGATGCAGGTGCAGAATATCCTGAAAAGACAGCCCCTGTTCCTGATCCACACCGCCCATGGCCCGGCGGATCTGCTCAAGCAAGGCCGGATCAAGGGGAACCCATTCTCCACGGAAGCGGACCAGCCGTTCATTACGGGCCACGAGGTCAGCGAATTCTTCCTCACTGAGATCCGTATCCCCAATCGCAATACGCCAGTCAAAATGAATGATCGAGTCCAGTCCAAAGAACGACTGTCCCCGTTCACTGCCTTCCTCCGGTTTCACCTTGGCACGCAGCTTGGGTTTCTTCTTGCGTGCAGCTTCCCACCAACCCGGAAGCAGCACTTGCCACCCGGCCTCGAGCAGTCGTCCGCTGTCTTGCGTCAGGAACAGCCAAGCATCCTGATCTCCCAATGGATCACTGAGCACATCCCGGCTGCCGCTGATAGCGCGGCGAATTCGGGGCAGATGTGCACGCAGCTGCTCCAGCCATCCTGCGGAACGATCAAGGATGAACGGCGTCCATACGTCCGGCCATTCACCTTCCAACCGGCCACGTGAATCCAGGCGTACGGGAACCAGAACAGCTGCATCCAGTTTGTTCTGCAATACCAGCCGTAGTCGCCATGCTGGTTCATCATCTTCCGGCTCCAGCAATTGCAGGAGCGGACGGAATGGGGCTGCGTCTGCTTTCCAGCCGATGGACACGAGCCAGGATTGGGCATCCATGCCGGCCGTTTGCGGAGCTGTTCCGCTTTGTGGAAACAACTGCGGGAACTCGCGCCGCAGATCGGTGGCCGCTTCCTCCGTACTGTACCATCGTTGGAACACGGAAGCCGAATAGGCAGCACTCAGTCCTTCGGCGTAGCTCTCATCCGTTTGTTCCAGGGCTTTGCCAAGAGCAGTTCGATCCTGCTTTTTCAAGCTGTCGAGGTCCCAGGTCCATTGCAGTTGTCCGGTACGAAATGCGGTGAAGCTGGGGATGTATTTACGATTCTCAATCGATGCTGCAAGTACCGAGGCCAACCGGATTAAATGCTCTGCCTGCTCGTCCCATTTCCATTCAATGTGCAGAAGGGTGTTCATTTCGCTGAAGAAAGGAATCACTTCTTCCGCAGGCAGGACGACGAGTTCAATTTCTTCGATCTGTCTTGTTTCCAGTTCTGTTCCGTAGAAGGAAGGGGCATGCCATGCAAATAATCGCTGCTTGAGCGATTGTCCCGATACAAAGTGATGGGTGTTCAACGCTCCATAGAACAAAGCATCCCCGTATCCTGTCAATGCAACATGGACCTCAATCGTTTCGGTGTAAGGGTGCATTAGGCTCATGAGATCAACTTACCTTTCCGAAGCTCTTCCTGCAGGGCGCGCAGTCGGCTGTTGCGGACAGCCAATGTGGTGATAAACTGCTCCCAATGCTCTTCCTGCTTCAATTTTTTATAAATTTTGGACAGACGCTTCAACAGTTTCACTGCTGCTTTGTATCCGTCCCTGTTTTTGTGTCCGATATAACGATCCACAGCCTGATGGTAGAAAGGCAATAGCAACTCGGGTGCATCCTTTTCAATCGGCTGTAGCACCGCTACCCGGAATTCAAGCGGCTCCGTCTCCGTGCTCAGTTGAAAATCAATCCACCGCCGCCACTGTCCCCGGGAATGCATTGCTTCCTCATAAGCCGGACGGGAATGAGGAAGCATGCTGACCAATGTGTCCCACATGCGGTGCTCTACATCAGGCAGATGATGAATGGCTGTGTCCCACAACTGCATGTAATCATTCAAAGGGGAGTTCCGTCGGTTCGCCAGCAAAGGTCCGAGCTGCACTAACCACTCGCTCAGCCGCTTCCAGTCGGAAGAATCTGCAAGCACATGAAGAAAATGCAGCAGATGCTCCGGCGGGATGCCATATGCCGAGCTTCCGCTGATTAATCGCTGCCAAGCCTGTTCATCTTGCCCCAAATGGAAATACATCCAGCTCTGCGCCAATACCAGCGGTAAGGGCAGCGTGACAGATTTAATCGGCCCACGGCTCCCGTTTTCCGTCAGATTTGCTACACTCAGCACGCTCTCACCAGGCTTGACGGGTTTGGACGCAGCAGCCAGGCCATTCTCTATTTCCTGTAGAAATGCCAGCTCTGACTCCAGCGTTTCCCGGTTCCCCTGAAGATTTGGCACGATCCAGTTTAACCAAAGCTCCCGATAAATCGGGGTGAAGAACATCATGCTGGACGTCTCGGAGATCATCTGCGTACGCAGGTAAGCCGAGGTTTCCTCAAGCCTGTTCCAAAGTTGTTCAAGCCTCGTGCCCTTCAGACCAGAGAGTTCCAACGGACGGCTAAAGATCTGTTCCAGCCCTTTCTGGAGCGCATCCACGGCAAGTTGAGCAGGATAGCTCAGATACACCGGTGTATGTGTGATTGAATTGCGGCCAGGCACACAGAAGCGAATCAGGTATAACTGAACATGCAGCTCAAATAACTGGTCCATGCCAGCGGACAGCTTAGGTTTGATGGAATAGAGCTCGTCCGCTGCGGCCTGCACGTATGATGTACTTGGCGTGCCTATCCCGAGTCGTTTCAGGCATGCTCGAAACAGCTCATGCCACTCCGTGATTTCAAGTTCTGCAAGTTCCGTTGCACGTTCCTTGATCTGGCTATACTGGTTATCAGGGATAGTGAGATCCTCTTCGTGCGCTGCGTAATCCGAACGTCCAGAAGGCGCAATAGCAGCAGGTTTTGGAGCCTGTTTCAGTGCCGTACTGGAGTGGGCGTTCACAATGCCATGTACGGGTCGGCCCAGTTGCTCCGCATAACTCATTAGAACCGCTATCATATGTTTGCAATGAGAACCAACCGGACAGGTACAGTGACTGGTGTTCAACGATTGCAAACTCAGCGTTACCTCATAATCATCGGAGCCTTGTACTTTAGCCAAAATTCCGTTTTGTTCGGTGTAGGTTAATGGGCCGACACGTTTCTGTTTATAATATTGGAATCCACGCATAATCGTCAGGTTGTTAAAATATTCAGCGACCTGCCTGATCAGCTGTTGCCACTGCGCATCATCCATGTTCATGTCATTAGGTATGTTCATCATTCCATCTCCTGGGGAAATCATAGGTTCAGTAATCACCACGTCTTGACGTAATGGTGTTCATTTTATGTATCCATCATATCAGTTATCGTGTGCTCCGTGCATCGGTTCTGAGAACTTGGACCATGCATAATAGGCTCGTCTTGTGTATGCTTAGCGTATGTATTCCTTTCAGGAACGATGCAGGCCGGGATTCGGCTTAATTTCAAACAACAGGAGAGTGCATAATGAAAATACTTACGTTAAATACACACGCTTGGGCAGAAGAAGACCAACTGAACAAGATCAGTCAGCTGGCTGATTTTATCAATACACATCAATTTGATGTCATCTCCATGCAGGAGGTCAACCAATCCATGCATGAAACAGCGCTGTCCGCGGAGGAACTGAAACATTACTTTGCCACGGAATTGGATGCTGTGATCAAAAAAGACAACTACGCCTACGTTCTGCTTACGCAACTGACCGAAACCTATTACTGGACATGGATTCCGGCCCATATCGGTTTCCAAAAATACGATGAAGGGCTGGCCATCCTGAGCCGGACGCCAATTACACAGGCTTTTGGTGAATATGTATCCCATATGCGGGATTACGACAACTACCGGACACGCAAAATTATGGGTATACAGACGGCCGTCCAAGGTGAAGCAACCTGGTTTGTAAATGGACACTATAACTGGTGGGATGATGAACAAGAGCCTTTCAAGGGACAGTGGGAACTAACCGAGAGCAAGCTTGCTCCATATATGGACCAGCCGCTGTATATTATGGGTGATTTCAATAATGTCGCGGAAGTACGTGGGGAAGGCTACGATTATATGATGAGCAAGGGCTGGAATGACCTGTATACGACGGCTGAGCAAAAGGATGACGGTGCAACCGTGGTCAAAGCCATTGCCGGCTGGGCGGATAACAAACGCGATCTGCGTATTGATTATATTTTCTCGAATCGTCCGGTACAGGCGAAGTCTTCGACGGTAGTTCTCAACGGAAAGAACGGCCCTGTGGTCTCTGACCATTACGGCGTAGCTGTGGAAATTTAACACTTGGTCATCCTTGTACACATTGTTATAGTGCCAGCCACATCTGTATATGAAGAAACCGAGAAGCTATTCATTAAATTTGACATCTTCGGATAATTTTAATTTACATGAGACGGACTACAACGATGTAGTCCGTTGTTTTGTCTTATCGTCAGACTGACAATACAATTATTTATTTGTAAGCGCAAACAAAAACCTGTAGCCACCGGGAAGCAGGTCAGTTATACTTGGTTTATTATTCGGCTGTTCCAACGATAAACGAGGTTCTTCAACGTTAGCCAAAAAGGGATTTTCTCACAAAGGTTAAGCGCTATACCTATATAATCCATCGGGAAAGGAATGTGGGCATTCAATGACAACGTATTTCAGTGAACCGCAGAGCATGTATTATCGATTCGGAGAAGATCAGGATCAGGTGCTGAAGGTGCTGGCTGAGAGGTATATAGGCGCCAATGCGCAGGCTGGTTTTGTATATCGGGTATTTCAGAAGTCTGGTATTTTGCAAAATGAGAAGGGTCTGTATGATCTGAATTTGAGTAAACGTTTCCCTGATGCACATAAAGGGCAGACTTCCTATGCCGCAGCGCTGGTCTGGGGAGATGAAGATCGAAATCTGGATGTGCTGGTCCGCTGTTATGGACCGGTTCGCTTCTATTTTAACGAGCAATTGGTATATCGCTCCACGGTCATGGATGAGATCAACCTGGACGCGACTATAAAGCTGGGAATCGACATAAAGCCGGGATGGAATACGTTGCTCCTGGAGATGAAGTATACACCTGCGGGATTTGGATGCCAGTTTGGCTCGGACGAGGGGAAAGTACGAATTCTGAATGTGCTTGCTCCTTTCCAGGAGAGACAGGGACAGGCCGGATGGGTATATTCCAAACCTGTGAGTTCGGAGGACAGTCATCCGGAATGGAATCTGCTCGGGTCAGAAGAGGATCACAGACTGGAGTGGCTGCCTGATGCGCTGTGGTCAGAGGAAAAGCAGATGCAACCGTCTTTGGAGAGAATGTACGGACATCTTCCTGGTCAGCAAGTCTATGCGTGGACACGGTTGATGAACAGGGATTTAAGCGATGGTCCAATCCGTTTGTCTGGTCAATCTTCCGGGCCGCTGACTATATGGATGAACGGCGTATCGGCAGTGCAATTAAAGGAAGCGGGTCCATTCGAGGTGAACATACCCGCATCTTTTGGACGGAACGACCTGTTGGTTCGCAGTGAATGTAGTGATACGGATGAGCCATGGAGTTTTGTGATAAACGCAACGGTGAATGGAGAGCAACTGGAGATGGAGCTTCCCCAACGTGTGCACGGAGCTTCTGGAGAGTCGTGGCTATATCTTGGACCTTTTGCATCGGAGGACGTCGAACCTGATTTGCAGGATCTAATGCGTATAGATCGAGTCTATAAAGGACGGAAGGAACGCATATATTGGCGATTGGACAGACCGGATGCGTGGATACGTCCATATTATGAAAATGCAATGCTCAGTAACAAATGGACAGTAGGCAGTGTAACCAACTATGGTCGCTGGGACTATCCTTTAGGTGTCACCGTGTATGGTTTGTTGCAGACTGGACGTTATTTGCAGCGACCTGACATTACACGTTATGCGTCAGAACACGTGCAGTTGTGTACCCGTATGGATGAATACTCATTATGGGATCGGGAGCAGTACGGTTTTCCGGCAATTAACCAGCAGCTGGTTATGATGAAAATGCTGGATAACTGTGGCTCTTTTGGCTCCGCAATGCTGGAGGCCTACTCCGAATGTCAGGAGCCGACGTTCTTGCCGATTGCCGAACGAATTGCAGATTTTATGCTGACTCGGTTGGAGCGACAGGAGGACGGTGCATTTTACCGCGAGTGTATCGGTGAGTTTGCCGAGAATACGATGTGGGCCGACGACCTTTATATGAGCACTCCGTTTCTTGTGCGGTATGCCCGACTGAAGGGGAATAATTCAGCACTGGACGAAGCAGCCAGACAATTTTTATTGTATCGGAAGTATCTGTTCATGCCTGAATTCAAGATCATGTCCCACGTATTCGATTTCAAATATGGACAGGCGACACAGATTCCGTGGGGACGGGGAAATGGTTGGACGCTCTTTTCACTGTCTGAGGTATTGGAAGCTTTGCCAGCAGAGCACCCGGATCGCCCGGCTTTAATTGGCTTCTTTAATGAAATATGTGAAGGATATGCAGCTCTGCAAGGAGAGGGCGGATTGTGGCATCAGGTATTGAATGATTCGGAAACATACCAGGAAGCCTCCTGTACAGCGATGTTTGCATATGGTTTTGCACGGGGAGTGCGGTTTGGCTGGTTAAATCAACCTGCACGTTACTTTGAAGCAGCTGAACGGGCCTGGAGCGGATTAACCCGTAAAGCGATTGACCGTCAGGGCAATGTACATGGTGTATGCAGTGGGTCGAGATATGCCTTTACCGCAGAATATTACAATAAAGACCTGCTCACAGTAACGAATGACAATCACGGTATTGGCATTATGATGCTGGCAGGAACCGAAGTAGCGAAGATGAAGAAACATCTGGCCCAGCCTAAGGTGTCATCAACTGTTGTGACGCAATCCTGAAAGTGTCAGTAAAACCACAGGATACCTTGATCGAAATCTTACATGGTATCTACTTTAACGTTTCAATGCAGACGTCAGGATGACTACCGTTGAGATGGAGCGAGGCACAGTGCGCCGCACGAAGAATGCTGTATATATGAATAACCACCAGGTGCATCAATTCTGGTGGTTATTTAATCACTGGATTATCGATGACAATTGAATGGACACTTGTCCCAACCCCTTACTTTTTTGACAGGAAAGCTTACTTTTGTTTATGTCATGAGCAGCCATAGGCCGTTACAATAGTTTTTGTAAGCGATTCCATAAAAGCAAAAGGGGAGGAAATTCATTCATGTTGAATACCAAAAAGTGGGTAACCTTGTTCTGCCTATCCCTGTTAATGTTTGCTACAGCCTGTTCCGGAGGATCATCAGCCCCGTCTGCTTCAACCAATGAAGGAGAAGAAGGAGACACTTCCGGCAAAATTGAACTTCGTATGACCTGGTGGGGATCACAGACTCGCCACGATCTCACGACCAAAGTGATTAAGCTGTTTGAAGAGAAGCACCCTGGCATTACCATTAAGCCGGAATATTCCGGTTGGGACGGATACTTTGACAAGCTGACTACACAGGTAGCCGGTTCAAATGCACCGGATATCATACAGATGGATTACGCTTTTCTAACCGACTTTGCCCGGCGTGGTGCATTGCTTGACCTGACCCCATATGCAGAGAGCAAAGAGCTGCGCACAGAAGACCATGACAAGAGCATGCTCAAAGCCGGATCGATTGACGATAAATTATACGCCATTACATTGGGTGTAAATGCGCCAGGTGTCATCTATGATGCCACCGTATTCCAGGAGCTCGGGATCGAGGAGCCGCAGGAAAGCTGGACGTGGAAGGATTTTAGCGACATAGCGGCCAAGATTGCAGCAGAGAAAGGTGACGGTTTCTACGGTTCGGCGGATGTATCAGGAACCACGAACATGTTTGAGGTATTTATCCGGCAAACAGGCAAGGGACTATTTGATGGCGGGACGTTGACAGCTACCAGCGAGGAGCTCCAGCAATGGTTTGACATGTGGGGGGCGCTTCGTGAGAACGGGGGGGCAACCTCTGCGGAAGTGACGGCATCCACTACGAATGCACTGGAGACACGCCCGATCTCGCTTGGTACAGCCGCCATGGACTTTGCCTGGTCTAATCAATTGCTGACGTTCCAGCAGGTGAACAAAAACCAGGATCATAAGCTTGGGATACAAGTGCTTCCGCACGGTGTGGGTGAAAAGCAAATCGGTGAATACCTGAAAGCAGGTCAGTTCCTGTCCGGTTATGCCAAAACAAAACATCCGAAGGAAGTGGCGATGTTTATCGACTTCATGGTCAATGATCCCGAAGCTACCGCCATTCTCGGCTCGGAGCGCGGCGTACCCGTCAATGCCAGCATCCGTGAGAAGATGCAGCCTACGCTACCAGAAGCGGAGCAAGCCATCTTCCAATTTATCGATGTGGTATCGAAAAACTCCAGTGAAATTGATCCGCCATACCCACAAGGATTTTCCGAAGTGGATACCAGCTTCAAGAGTGCAAGCGAGCAGATCGCCTTCGGTCAAGGCAATACACCGGATGTGATTGCCCAGTTCATTGAAGGGGCCAAGGCGACACTTGCATCAAGTCAATAACACTTGAATGGTTCCAGACTTCATATTCCGCGGGGAGGTTGCGAAGATGAGTACAACACAGATCAGTCAAGCACGAACCGAGCGTGTAACAGCCCGGCGGGTGAAGCGGAGATATGCCCATAATGGAGCAGCGCTTCTGTTTCTGGCCCCATGGCTGGTTGGTTTATTGTTTCTGACACTTGGGCCGATGCTCGTTTCCTTATACATTTCGTTCACCGACTACAGTATCCTGGCCGCCCCTTCCTGGGTCGGTCTGGATAACTACACCACGATGTTTACATCGGATAAACTGTTTATCCAATCGCTCAAAGTCACATTTACGTATGTCGCTGTCTCCGTACCGATCAAGCTGATTTTTGCCCTGCTGGTGGCGATGCTGTTGAACAAAGGCATTCGTGGGCTCGGCATTTACCGTACGGTGTATTACATCCCAACCCTGCTTGGGGGCAGTGTCGCAATTGCGATGCTGTGGCGCAAAATGCTGGGCGGTGACGGACTGCTTAATGGGGTACTTGCCATGATCGGCATTAAGGCACCCGATTGGGTCGCCAACCCGAAATATGCCCTGTATTCAATCGTACTGCTGTCCGTATGGCAGTTCGGATCGTCGATGATTATTTTCCTGGCAGGCTTGAAACAGATTCCACCTGAGTATGACGAAGCTTCCTCGGTAGATGGAGCAGGACCGCTCCGGAGATTCTTTTATATCACACTGCCGATTCTGTCACCGGTGATCTTTTTCAATCTCGTGATGCAGCTGATTACCTCCTTCCAGTCATTTACTCAGGCTTTTGTCATCAGTAACGGCAGCGGGGGGCCAGTCAATTCAACTTTAATGTACTCTTTATACCTGTACAAAAAAGGGTTCTCGTTCTTCCAGATGGGTTATGCGTCCGCGATGGCCTGGGTGCTGGTGATCCTGATCGGTGTCTTTACATTGCTGGTATTCCGCAGCAGCAAGCTGTGGGTGCACTATGAGGATGGTGGAAAATCATGATTGGACAACGAAATGCTGCTACGTGGGTAGTCGCCAAACATGTACTGATCTCGGTTATTGCCTTTGTCATGCTGTATCCGGTGCTCTGGATGCTGGGCAGTTCATTCAAACCGGGACATATGATTTTCACCGAGACTTGGTTTTGGCCGCGAGAATGGAACTGGCAAAATTACATCAATGGCTGGACGGGCATTCAGGGCAATCCCTTCTCCCGTTTTCTGACCAACTCCGTCGTCCTGTCGCTGGGCGCTGTGCTTGGCAATGTCATCTCTTGCTCGATGGCGGCATATGCCTTTGCCAGATTGAATTTTCGGTTCAAAGCGATTTGCTTTGGCTTAATGCTAATGACGATCATGCTGCCGCACCATGTGACGCTGATCCCTCAATATATTCTGTTTAACCATCTGGAATGGGTGAATACGTATCTGCCGCTGGTGGTGCCGAAATGGCTGGCGACCGATGCCTTCTTCATTTTCCTGATGGTCCAGTTCTTCCGGGGATTGCCCAAAGAGCTGGATGAAGCGGCGACGATTGATGGATGTGGTCCTGTACGAATTTACACCAAAATTATCATTCCGCTGGCCTTTCCGGCGCTGGTGACGACGATGATCTTTACCTTTTTGTGGACATGGGATGACTTCTTCAGTCAGTTGATCTATCTGAGTGATGTCAGCAAATACACGGTGCCGCTGGGCTTACGCCTGTTCCTCGATTCCAGTTCTCAATCGGATTGGGGACCGATGTTTGCAATGTCAGTGCTGTCACTGGTGCCTTGTTTTATCGTATTTATCGTGTGTCAAAAGTATTTCGTGGAAGGAATCGCGACCTCTGGGCTCAAAGGGTAATTCCAAGACGAAACGAGTTGATTCCATGCGGAAACGAAGATTATCGTTATTCCTAAATCATAAGCTGCAACAAAGCAAGCTCTCCACGTTGATGGTGACTTGCTTTATTGCGTTTAATCTACTTCTCGTCTCGGTTATTGTTTGGCTGGCATACCAGTCGTTCTCTGCCGTCACGTTTACCGAGATTAGCAAAGCACGACTTGCTCTTCTGAATGAGAGTACACGCCGCGGGTTTGATTTTATTACAGGTGTGACAGGCACGGCTTATTCTTTGGCGAGCAACCGTGAGCTGTCGAGTCTGCTTGAAACGAAAGGAGCGGGAAGGCTGACACAGATCCACCAACGGCGTGAGGTATCCAAAATACTGGATCATACGGTGGTAGTCAGTGAAGGTATTACCTCCGTGGAGCTGTATACGGATGCCTTCAACGGTGTCGCTGTCACGATGGCCGACCGCATTTATCCAGTGGATACGATTGCCGGTGATTCATGGTTTGCTGCACTGGAGCATGCGGATGCGGCTTGGGTACCTCTGCGGGAAAACGAATCAGGCCAATCGCTAATCGGATACGCCCAGCGAATCTTTGACAGCCGGGGTGGTACGGTAGCCTACGTGCTCATCCGCCTGAGTCGCGCCGATATTGTACGTAGATTTGCGGATATGCCGATGGTGCTGGATGGACAGGTACTGTTGGTGGATACCGCAGGTAACGTCGTCATGCAGATGGGCGATGACAATTTAGAGGTGAATTCTGGTGAGGATTTGAGTTCAATTCATGGAGCCTCGGGAATTTTTCCTTCTATTAGTGTATCTGCTAATTTCGCTGCTGCTGGGGAAAGCGAACCAGTCGTCGATCGTGCATGGATTCAGGAGCATGTTGAACATGGGGAGGACGGCTTTGAAGTGGTTTCCGGCAAGCCTGGTGGAGCGCAGCTTGTACTGTATTCAAGACCTGCCATGCTTCAGTGGCGATTGGTACAGACCATCCCTGTTCACACACTATTATCTCCTGTGAGGCAGGCCGGATGGCAGGTCCTTGGAATAGCTGTGCTGGGGTTACTATTTTCGGCGGTACTTGCGTATCTGTTCGTTTGGCGGATTGTTCGTCCTTTACGTCAGCTGATCAAGCGGATGAGGCAATTGGAGAAGGGGGATTTCAATACCCGGGTTCAGCTTTCGTTTACCGAGGAATATGCCCATTTGGCGTATGGATTCAATCATATGGCATCACAATTGACGGAGTTGATGGAGCGGGTCAAAGAAGAGAGCCGAGCGAAGCGTGAAGCACAGACCGGTTTACTGGAGGCGCAAATCAAACCGCATTTTTTGTACAACACACTCGACATGATCCACTGGCGTGCTCTCGATTATGAGGCCAAGGACATCAGCCGCATGATTGTACAACTCAGCAAACTGCTGCGTATCGGATTGAGCGGCGGCAGACTATTCATCCGGGTACGGGATGAGTTGGAGCATGCTCGTTGTTACGTCAGCATTCAGTCAGAGCGTCTTCCGTTCTCTATTGATTATCAGGAACAGATTGATCCGAGAGTGCGAGGCTGTTACATTCCCAAAATCATTTTACAGCCTTTTATCGAGAATGCAGTCATGCATGGGCATCCAAAGGAAGGAAAACTTCGCATACAGGTGGATATGCGCGAATTGGAGGGCATCGATCCACCATCCAAAATCATCATTTGCATAAGAGATAACGGACAGGGCTTGCCTGAGGGCTGGAAGCTGGAGGAGACAACGGGCATTGGGATACGTAATGTACATCAACGCATTCAACTGTATTGTGGCATGGGGTATGGCATTGATATATGCGCAGGTGAATTGGGCGGAGTAGGAGTGACCATTACGCTGCCGCGTATCGAGACGGAAGAACAATTAAACTTATGGCTGGGCGGTGAAAATGAATGAAAAGCATTATGCTCATAGACGATGACCCGCATATTGTAAAAGCATTGACCGACCATATTGATTGGCCATCCATTGGCCTCCGCATTGCAGGAACTGCTTCCAATGGCGTGGATGCACTGGAGATGTTCCAACAGCTGCGCCCCGATCTTGTGATGACGGACGTCTATTTGCCAGGAATGACAGGACTTGAGCTCACGCAGGCGTTGCGGCGGGACCATCCCCATCTGCCGATCATCATTCTTAGTGGATATGACGAATTCGAGAATGCCCGGGCGGCCATGCGTTGGGGCGTGAATCATTTTTTGCTGAAGCCTGCGGAAGTGGAGGAGATTGAGTCTGTTCTGCGTGAGGTGTTACTGGAACAGGATGTGCGTGAGCGGCATGAGCAGCTAGAGCGGACATACAAACAGGAGATTGGACGGGTGGTTCCTTATCTTCGCAAACTATTTCTTCACGAGCTGTTAACCACGCGCTATCGGGAAGAGGAGCTGCCTGCGGAGCGTATGGATTATGTGGGTATTCGCATACCCTCTCAAGTGCGCGCAATAAGTCTACAGTTGTACCGGCCTGCATTTCTGACAAAGATGAAAGAGCGGGACTGGCAGCTATTAAGATATGGGGCAGCAGATATAATTCAGGAGACCGTCAAAGAGCAGACTTCGCAAATAAACGACTGCCAGGTGGAGATCGTGGATTACTCGGATCAGGTGTTTGTGCTGCTTCTATTTGACGAGAGGGACCCGCTAGAGCAATTTGAGTCCATTGTTGAACGGATGATTGATCAGATTTTTACGTACCTCAAGATCGAAATGAGCGCAGGTATTGGAACGTCCAAAGGGCACTTATGCGAAGTGATGGACTCTTATCTGGAGAGCAGGGAGGCGCTGGAGAAAGCAGAGTTTCAGGGCGGGAGTCGTGTATATCGATATGATTCATCTGCTGCTTTAACGCCGAGCGCAACGGATTACTCGCTATTGCTGCGACAATGGAATGAGTCATGGGCAGATATGAGGACTGATCTGGCAGAGGAGATATGGGTTCAGCTTCGCAATCTGTTGGAGGAAGGGGGTGGTGCCAGTATTCAGGATGTGCAAGTTGTGGCCGTGAGCCTGTTCGACACGTTAATTCATAGTTGGAACCGACATTATCCCATGCTGGCACCGCCGCTCGCGATGAGCCATTTTTTGTGGGAAATCCAATCGAAATATGGGCTGCAGGATCTGATATGCTGGATGGATGGTATTATTCGAAACTGGATGGAACAGATACGTAAAGAAATGGGCGAGAAAAAAACCAATAAACTAGTGGAGCAGGTGAAACAGTACGTGGAAATGCATTATGCTGAAGAAATCAGTTTTGAAGCCATTGCCAAGGGACTGTTTGTGCACCCCAAATATTTGAGTCAGCTGTTCAAGAGAGTGACCGGAGAGAACTTTGTGAGTTATGTAAACGGGTATCGGATTCAACGTGCGTTGGAGCTATTACAGTCAGGGCATTACATGGTCTACGAAGTTAGCGAGATGACAGGGTTCCGCAACGCGACGTATTTCAGTCAGGTGTTCAAGATGCTTACGGGCAAGAGTCCGTCTGAGGTGGGGTAGAGCCATGAATAGGATATGCAAAATAAAATAGAATGGAGGGATTATGGCGTATGATCATCGATCAACAGGAGTTTAATGTAAAAGGATTGACCTATTCGATTAGGTCCGCAATTGAAAAGGATGCTGAGGTATTGTCTTCACTTCGTGTACAGATGGATGGAGAAACCGAGTATATGGATCGTGAGCAAGGTGAAGGCTTTATTGATCCAGCTGGATTTGAACACATAATTCGGTCGGACTCGGAAAAAGAGAGAAACCTGTTTCTCGTTACTGTCGTAAAGGAACAAATCGTCGGGTATTCCAGATGTGAAGGAGTTGATCTAAAGCGATTTTCTCATAAGGTTGAATTTGGTGTTTGTGTAGCGAAAGAGTTCTGGGGATACGGGATCGGCGAGAAACTACTCGAACTATCGATAGATTGGGCAGATACGAATGGAATTGAGAAAATGACCTTGAACGTGGTGGGGACGAACGATAAGGCGATGGAGCTTTACAGAAGAATGGGCTTCGAGATAGAGGGAACTTTGAAAAAGGATCGGCGACACGCGGACGGTCGGTATTACGATACAGTTATGATGGGAAGGTTCAGGGGCTGAGGGGAGAAGGGGATGCTGAGAAGTTTGGCTAGCCATACGCCACTCCTTTTTTGTATCAATGAGTATATATTAGAGAACAGATACTAGAGTCACTACGCATCTTTTATGGAGAGAGTAAGTATCTATTCATTGCAGGTTTATTAAAATTTGATTTCATATATTGCTATAGAAGCTATTGGATAATCGATATAAAACTAAGCATCCCTTTAGCTGCTAGTTAGTGTTTCTTCAAAACGAATAGAATATCAGTTTGCTATGAACAGTAACTATTACCCTTTCTCAATAAGTTAATGATAATTAGTATTGTCATATCTATAGAGTGTAGCAGATAGGGTCTGATTTCAAGACTATGACTTAGTATGATATAGAAGGGGAATATAACGGTTCTATTGTTCTCATAAAACGAGGATAGAGAAATATTAATTAAGGGTTGCAATTTATTTTTGTACATGGTATATTCTAATTCCGGCCAAGAAAACACGAGAAACACGGTGCGGCAAGCAAATGAAATAAGCTTCGAAAGAAACTTAAAAAAGAGCTTGCAAAGTTGGTTCGGATGTGATAAGATATAAAAGTTGCTGAGGTGAACAACACACGGCAATGAAACAAGTTTGATCTTTGAAAACTGAACAACGAGTGAGTAAACATTCTGCTTGCAGAGTGAACGCGAAAGTTTGAGACAAGCCTTGGCTTGGATCGACTGGAGCATAAAATGAGATTTTTAATCTCGTCAGTTTCAAAATGAGCTTATCGCTCTTTTCAATACTTTATTGGAGAGTTTGATCCTGGCTCAGGACGAACGCTGGCGGCATGCCTAATACATGCAAGTCGAG
Organism: Paenibacillus sp. E222; assembly: GCF_013401555.1. Lineage (NCBI taxonomy): Bacteria > Bacillati > Bacillota > Bacilli > Caryophanales > Paenibacillaceae > Paenibacillus > Paenibacillus sp. E222. Next base: position 887,862 of record NZ_CP058552.1, on the reverse strand, counting down.
CGGACTTGATGAGAAGCTTGCTTCTCTGATGGTTAGCGGCGGACGGGTGAGTAACACGTAGGCAACCTGCCCTCAAGCTTGGGACAACTACCGGAAACGGTAGCTAATACCGAATAGTTGTTTTCTTCTCCTGAAGAGAACTGGAAAGACGGAGCAATCTGTCACTTGGGGATGGGCCTGCGGCGCATTAGCTAGTTGGTGGGGTAACGGCTCACCAAGGCGACGATGCGTAGCCGACCTGAGAGGGTGATCGGCCACACTGGGACTGAGACACGGCCCAGACTCCTACGGGAGGCAGCAGTAGGGAATCTTCCGCAATGGGCGAAAGCCTGACGGAGCAATGCCGCGTGAGTGATGAAGGTTTTCGGATCGTAAAGCTCTGTTGCCAGGGAAGAACGCTTGGGAGAGTGACTGCTCTCAAGGTGACGGTACCTGAGAAGAAAGCCCCGGCTAACTACGTGCCAGCAGCCGCGGTAATACGTAGGGGGCAAGCGTTGTCCGGAATTATTGGGCGTAAAGCGCGCGCAGGCGGTCATTTAAGTCTGGTGTTTAATCCCGGGGCTCAACCCCGGATCGCACTGGAAACTGGGTGACTTGAGTGCAGAAGAGGAGAGTGGAATTCCACGTGTAGCGGTGAAATGCGTAGATATGTGGAGGAACACCAGTGGCGAAGGCGACTCTCTGGGCTGTAACTGACGCTGAGGCGCGAAAGCGTGGGGAGCAAACAGGATTAGATACCCTGGTAGTCCACGCCGTAAACGATGAGTGCTAGGTGTTAGGGGTTTCGATACCCTTGGTGCCGAAGTTAACACATTAAGCACTCCGCCTGGGGAGTACGGTCGCAAGACTGAAACTCAAAGGAATTGACGGGGACCCGCACAAGCAGTGGAGTATGTGGTTTAATTCGAAGCAACGCGAAGAACCTTACCAGGTCTTGACATCCCTCTGACCGGTACAGAGATGTACCTTTCCTTCGGGACAGAGGAGACAGGTGGTGCATGGTTGTCGTCAGCTCGTGTCGTGAGATGTTGGGTTAAGTCCCGCAACGAGCGCAACCCTTGATCTTAGTTGCCAGCACTTCGGGTGGGCACTCTAAGGTGACTGCCGGTGACAAACCGGAGGAAGGTGGGGATGACGTCAAATCATCATGCCCCTTATGACCTGGGCTACACACGTACTACAATGGCCGGTACAACGGGCTGTGAAGCCGCGAGGTGGAACGAATCCTAAAAAGCCGGTCTCAGTTCGGATTGCAGGCTGCAACTCGCCTGCATGAAGTCGGAATTGCTAGTAATCGCGGATCAGCATGCCGCGGTGAATACGTTCCCGGGTCTTGTACACACCGCCCGTCACACCACGAGAGTTTATAACACCCGAAGTCGGTGGGGTAACCGCAAGGAGCCAGCCGCCGAAGGTGGGATAGATGATTGGGGTGAAGTCGTAACAAGGTAGCCGTATCGGAAGGTGCGGCTGGATCACCTCCTTTCTATGGAGAATCGTTTCCCGCGTGGAAACATTCAAATACGCAGCTTAGCTGCACAACTTACTCACTCGTTGCTCAGTTTTGAGAGCTCAAACTCTCAAAACAGCTTGCTTTTGCATGGAGCTTGTTCTTTGAAAACTAGATATCGAAACGAAATTTTGCGATTTAGAACATTCCTTTTTAAGCTGAACTTGTGTTAAAACAAGTTTCAATAAATAGTGAAAACTGCATTGCGATGGTATCGAATGGGAGTGACTTTTGGCTTTGCGTAAGCAAAACAAGGGAAGCGAGCAGTCGAAACCGGAGCAATTATGGTTAAGCTACTAAGAGCACACGGAGGATGCCTAGGCGCTAGGAGCCGATGAAGGACGTGGCGAACAACGAAACTGCCTCGGGGAGCTGTAAGCAAGCTTTGATCCGGGGGTGTCCGAATGGGGAAACCCAGCTGGGGTAATTTCCAGTTACTCATAACTGAATACATAGGTTATGTAGAGGCATACCAGGGGAACTGAAACATCTAAGTACCCTGAGGAAGAGAAAACAATAGTGATTCCGTCAGTAGCGGCGAGCGAACGCGGAGAAGCCCAAACCAGAGAGCTTGCTCTTTGGGGTTGTGGGACATCTCACATGGAGTTACAAAGGAGCCGGTTAAACGAAGAGGTCTGGAAAGGCCCGCCAAAGAAGGTAAAAGCCCTGTAGTTGAAAGTTGGCTCTCTCCGAGATGTATCCCGAGTAGTGCGGGGCACGTGAAACCCCGTATGAATCCGGCAGGACCATCTGCCAAGGCTAAATACTTCCTAGCGACCGATAGTGAAGCAGTACCGTGAGGGAAAGGTGAAAAGCACCCCGGAAGGGGAGTGAAATAGAACCTGAAACCGTGTGCTTACAAAAAGTCAGAGCCCGTTTTAGGGGTGATGGCGTGCCTTTTGTAGAATGAACCGGCGAGTTACGTTCCCGTGCAAGGTTAAGGTGAAGAGCCGGAGCCGCAGCGAAAGCGAGTCTGAATAGGGCGATGTAGTACGTGGACGTAGACCCGAAACCGGGTGATCTACCCCTGTCCAGGGTGAAGGTGCGGTAACACGCACTGGAGGCCCGAACCCACGCACGTTGAAAAGTGCGGGGATGAGGTGGGGGTAGCGGAGAAATTCCAATCGAACTCGGAGATAGCTGGTTCTCCCCGAAATAGCTTTAGGGCTAGCCTCGGAAAACAGAGTCGTGGAGGTAGAGCACTGATTGGGTGCGGGGCCCGCAAGGGTTACCAAGCTCAGTCAAACTCCGAATGCCATAGACTTACTTCCGGGAGTCAGACAGTGAGTGCTAAGATCCATTGTCAAAAGGGAAACAGCCCAGACCATCAGCTAAGGTCCCCAAGTGTGTGTTAAGTGGGAAAGGATGTGGAGTTGCACAGACAACCAGGATGTTGGCTTAGAAGCAGCCACCATTGAAAGAGTGCGTAATAGCTCACTGGTCGAGTGACTCTGCGCCGAAAATGTAACGGGGCTAAACACACCACCGAAGCTATGGCTTGATGCTTGCATCAGGGGTAGGGGAGCGTTGTATAAGGGTTGAAGGTGTACCGTAAGGAGCGCTGGACATTATACAAGTGAGAATGCCGGTATGAGTAACGAAAAGATCAGTGAGAATCTGATCCGCCGAAAGCCTAAGGGTTCCTGAGGAAGGCTCGTCCGCTCAGGGTAAGTCGGGACCTAAGGCGAGGCCGAAAGGCGTAGTCGAAGGACAACAGGTCGAAATTCCTGTACCACCGTAAGCCGTTATGAGCAATGGGGGGACGCAGCAGGGTAGTGACGCGGACTGATGGATGTCCGTCTAAGCAGTGAGGCTGATGTGTAGGCAAATCCGCACATCGTAAGGCTGGGCTGTAATGGGGAGCGAAAATTATAGTAGCGAAGGTCATGATCTCACACTGCCAAGAAAAGCCTCTAGCCAGGTGATGGTGCCCGTACCGCAAACCGACACAGGTAGGCGAGAAGAGAATTCTAAGGCGCGCGGAAGAACTCTCGTTAAGGAACTCGGCAAAATGACCCCGTAACTTCGGGAGAAGGGGTGCCCTGGTAGTGTGAATAGCACGAGGGGGCCGCAGTGAAAAGGCCCAAGCGACTGTTTAGCAAAAACACAGGTCTGTGCGAAGCCGTAAGGCGAAGTATACGGGCTGACGCCTGCCCGGTGCTGGAAGGTTAAGGGGAGCGGTTAGGAGCAATCCGAAGCTGTGAACCGAAGCCCCAGTAAACGGCGGCCGTAACTATAACGGTCCTAAGGTAGCGAAATTCCTTGTCAGGTAAATTCTGACCCGCACGAATGGCGTAACGACTTGGGCGCTGTCTCAACGAGAGATCCGGTGAAATTTTAATACCTGTGAAGATGCAGGTTACCCGCGACAAGACGGAAAGACCCCATGGAGCTTTACTGCAGCTTGATATTGAATTTGGGTACGATCTGTACAGGATAGGTGGGAGCCTTTGAAGCGTGAGCGCCAGCTTGCGTGGAGGCACCGTTGGGATACCACCCTGATCGTATCTAGGTTCTAACCTGGTACCGTAATCCGGTGCGGGGACAGTGTCAGGTGGGCAGTTTGACTGGGGCGGTCGCCTCCTAAAGAGTAACGGAGGCGCCCAAAGGTTCCCTCAGAATGGTTGGAAATCATTCGAAGAGTGCAAAGGCATAAGGGAGCTTGACTGCGAGACCTACAAGTCGAGCAGGGACGAAAGTCGGGCTTAGTGATCCGGTGGTACCGCATGGAAGGGCCATCGCTCAACGGATAAAAGCTACCCTGGGGATAACAGGCTTATCTCCCCCAAGAGTCCACATCGACGGGGAGGTTTGGCACCTCGATGTCGGCTCATCGCATCCTGGGGCTGAAGTAGGTCCCAAGGGTTGGGCTGTTCGCCCATTAAAGCGGTACGCGAGCTGGGTTCAGAACGTCGTGAGACAGTTCGGTCCCTATCTGTCGTGGGCGTAGGAAATTTGAGAGGAGCTGTCCTTAGTACGAGAGGACCGGGATGGACGTACCGCTGGTGTACCAGTTGTTCCGCCAGGAGCACCGCTGGGTAGCTATGTACGGAAGGGATAAGCGCTGAAAGCATCTAAGCGTGAAGCCCCCCTCAAGATGAGATTTCCCAGTATGTAAGACCCCTTGAAGACGACGAGGTAGATAGGCTGGGGGTGGAAGTGCAGCAATGCATGGAGCTGACCAGTACTAATCGGTCGAGGGCTTATCCAAGATATGCAGGTTATAAGTCGCAAATTTCGTTTCGGATCTAGTTTTCAGAGAATACACTCTGAAATGTAAGCTAAGCTATGCGTTTGGTGGCGATGGCGGAGGGGTTCCACACGTACCCATCCCGAACACGACCGTTAAGCCCTCTAGCGCCGATGGTACTTGGACCGCAGGGTCCTGGGAGAGTAGGACGCCGCCAAGCGAAACCCCTTTGGGGTATTTTTTTTCGATTTTTCATACGGGCCCTTAGCTCAGTTGGTTAGAGCGCACCTCTGATAAGGGTGAGGCCGGTGGTTCGAGTCCACCAGGGCCCATAGTAATACCAGATAGACTAAAGTGTATGGGGCCATAGCTCAGCTGGGAGAGCGCCTGCCTTGCAAGCAGGAGGTCAGCGGTTCGATCCCGCTTGGCTCCACCATTCCCTGATAGCTCAGTTGGTAGAGCACTCGACTGTTAATCGAGTTGTCACAGGTTCGAGTCCTGTTCGGGGAGCCATTAAGGCCCGTTGGTCAAGGGGTTAAGACACCTCCCTTTCACGGAGGTAACAGGGGTTCGAATCCCCTACGGGTCATAGCTATATTTATTAGCTTAAAAAAGGGATGAGAATCCCAAAGGTTCGTCGGAGGATAAACTTCGTTAGCAATGGCTTCTCAGTCTCGAACGAAGTGAGAGTATCCCCTACGGGTCATATATATGGAGGCTTAGCTCAGCTGGGAGAGCATCTGCCTTACAAGCAGAGGGTCGGGGGTTCGATCCCCTCAGCCTCCACCATATAACTTATAATAACGACGCGGGGTGGAGCAGCCCGGTAGCTCGTCGGGCTCATAACCCGAAGGCCGCAGGTTCAAATCCTGCCCCCGCAATTAACCTTTCTATCAAGAAAGTGATCTGGAACCGTGGTGTAGTTGGCCTAACATGCCTGCCTGTCACGCAGGAGATCGCGGGTTCGAATCCCGTCGGTTCCGCCATCTTAATTTTGCTTCAGGGATGAGAATCCGTTTTTGGGTTCGTCGGAGCATACACTTCGAGAGCATCAGCTTCGCAGTCTCGAACGAAGTGAGAGTATCCCGTCGGTTCCGCCATTAATTTAAAACTTTATTGTGGCTCGGTAGCTCAGTCGGTAGAGCAGAGGACTGAAAATCCTCGTGTCGGCGGTTCGATTCCGTCCCGAGCCACCATTTATCACAACTTAATATGCCGGTGTAGCTCAACTGGTAGAGCAACTGACTTGTAATCAGTAGGTTGGGGGTTCAAGTCCTCTCGCCGGCACCATGTAATCCTGGAGGATTAGCGAAGCGGCCAAACGCATCAGACTGTAAATCTGCTCCCGTACGGGTTCGGTGGTTCGAATCCATCATCCTCCACCAGTTTTTCGAGTCATTAGCTCAGTTGGTAGAGCACCTGACTTTTAATCAGGGTGTCGAAGGTTCGAGCCCTTCATGACTCACCATCATATGCGCGTGTGGCGGAATTGGCAGACGCACTAGACTTAGGATCTAGCGTCTTTGACGTGGGGGTTCAAGTCCCTCCACGCGCATCCTTTATAAGCGGACGTGGCTCAGCGGTAGAGCATCGCCTTGCCAAGGCGAGGGTCGCGGGTTCGATTCCCGTCGTCCGCTCCAATATTTTGCGCCCTTAGCTCAGCTGGATAGAGCGTTTGACTACGAATCAAAAGGCCGGGAGTTCGAATCTCTCAGGGCGCGCCATTTATAACTTCATATGCCGGCGTGGCGGAATGGCAGACGCGCTCGACTCAAAATCGAGTGGGAAACCGTGGAGGTTCGAGTCCTCTCGCCGGTATAGATAACGGGATGTAGCTCAGCTTGGTAGAGCACCTGGTTTGGGACCAGGGGGTCGCATGTTCAAATCGTGTCATCCCGATTTTTACATGCGGGTGTAGTTCAATGGTAGAACTTTAGCCTTCCAAGCTAATAGCGTGGGTTCGATTCCCATCACCCGCTTCATAGAAATACAAAAAGAGAGATGGCTTCTGCCATCTCTTTTTTTGTATTTTTTTGACGTCTCCATCATCCTCGGAACACGTACTCCCATGATAGTAACTTCTCGGATCATAGCTTTATCAACAGTGGGATAATACACAATACTACAGTGGTATAGCTATGTTTATTTGCATTTTTTAAAACGCTTACAAAAATATCTTGCCTAATTCACCAGCCTGTAATACTATATCAATTAAGCGCTTAACCTTAGGGGTAAGGCGCTTAAACTTAACACGGATTAAGCGCTTAACCCGTAAGGGGAAGGGAGATAGTCAATACATGAAAACAATTAGACTAACGATGGCTCAGGCACTGCTCCGATACTTGGATCAGCAATATATTTCCGTTGATGGAGTGGAAACCAAGTTTGTGAATGGTGTCATTGGCATTTTTGGACACGGCAACGTAACAGGTATGGGAGAAGCACTGGAGCGTAGCCCAGGAAGTCTGACGTATATGCAGGGCAAGAATGAACAGGGCATGGTGCATACAGCAGCGGCTTATGCCAAGCAGAAGAACCGTAGACAGATTTATGCGTGTACAACGTCCATTGGGCCGGGTGCGCTGAACATGATTACTGCGGCGGCAACCGCAACAGTCAATCGTATTCCGGTGTTATTGCTTCCGGGTGATAACTTTGCCACGCGTGAGCCAGATCCCGTGCTGCAACAACTGGAGGTAAGCGGCGATTATACGATTTCAGCTACTGACCCGTTCAAAGCGGTCAGCAAATACTGGGATCGCATCGTACGTCCCGAACAGCTGATGATTGCCGCCACGCAGGCGATGCGCGTGCTGACGGACCCGGCGGAGACGGGCGCGGTAACGCTGGCGCTGCCGCAGGATGTGCAGGCAGAGGCGTACGATTACCCTGAATCGTTCTTCGCCCGCAAGGTGCATTACCTGGACCGTCGTCCTCCGGTCCAGGCAGCAATTGAACGGGCAGCGCAGCAGATTGCCCGTGGCAGGAAGCCGCTGATCGTAGCAGGCGGCGGTGTGTTGTATGCCGAGGCATCCACACAGCTGGCTGAATTCGCCGAGGCATTTGGCATTCCGGTTGCCGAGACGCAGGCTGGCAAGAGTGCCTTGGCGTGGGACCACCCACTTAATGTGGGAGCTATCGGCGTGACCGGCTCGCTGGCTGCCAATAGGCTTGCCAGAGAAGCGGATGTGGTAATCGGCGTCGGCACCCGGTTCTCGGATTTTACGACGGCGTCCCGGTCTGCTTTTCAGCATCCCGAAGTGGCATTCATCAATATTAACCTGAACGGCATGGATGCCGCCAAATTGGGTGGCGAAGCGATTCTGGCGGATGCACGGGAAGGTCTGCAAGCTTTGCAAACGGCTTTAAAGGGACGGCAGTACCACAGTGGATACGGCACATCCGAGATCGCCAATCTGCGGGATGAGTGGAACGCCGAGGTAGATCGACTCTACGAACTGCAGCATGAGGCAGGACTGGCACAGACAACCGCGGTCGGTGTTATTAATCGGACCATTGACCCTTCTTCCGTTATTGTTTGTGCGGCGGGAAGTTTGCCTGGAGACTTACACCGTCTGTGGCGCGCTTCTGCACCCAAAACATACCACATGGAGTACGGCTTCTCCTGTATGGGCTATGAGGTAAGCGGGGCATTCGGGGCAGCTCTTGCAGAGCCGGAGCGTGAAGTGTATGCCATGGTGGGTGATGGTAGTTACCTAATGCTGCATTCTGAACTGGTGACTAGCTTGCAGGAACAGAAGAAGATGACCATTTTACTATTCAACAACAATGGATTTCAGTGTATTCATAATTTGCAACGGGAGCACGGAAGTGACGGCTTCGGTAATGAGTTTCGCTATCGGGAATCGGAGAGCGGACGACTGACCGGAGATTACATGCCTATGGATTTTGCAGCCCATGCCCGCAGCCTTGGAGCCAAAGCCTATAAGGCAGAGACGGCGGAACAATTGGAGCAGGCGATCAGAGATGCCCGGAATGAGACCGTGACTACACTGATCGAAATTCCAGTCGTACCCGGAACCAATGCAGGCGGATATGAGTCCTGGTGGAATGTGGGCGTGCCAGAAGTATCCAACGAGGAAAAGGTGGTAACGGCTCACCACGCCATGCAGGCAAACCGTGCCAAAGTTAGACTCGTTTAATAGACCTTTTTGCATAAATTCAAAGAGTGTCTTTCACATCTGCATGATTCAGAGGGGAATGCTTCACGCGTATATATGTTGTATGAATCAGGGTGCTTCTTCCTCTAAATATTTTCACCCAGCAAAGAGTTACATCGAATGATGCAAAAATGTTGAACCACAAAAGGAGACGTGGAGCCATGAACAAGCTGCCATTTCAGCTCGGGATTCATCCGATCAACTGGGTCGGAGAGGATGTAAAGGAGCATGGTGATGCAACAACATGTGAACAGATTCTGGATGACATTCAGCGACTTGGTCTGACAGGTACGGAGATGGGACGCAAATATCCCACGGATCCAGACACATTGCGGGAGGAGCTGGGCAAGCGCAACATCCGCCTCGTTTCCCAGTGGAAATCGGTATTGTTCTCCGACCCGGCATATCGTCAGTCTGAACTGGACAGCTATCGCAGACACGCGGAGTTTCTGCAATCGATGGGCAGCAAGGTGATTAGCACAGCGGAAGTAGGCGGTTCCCTGCATTTCGATCCAAGGCGGACACCGCATGAGAAAGAAGTACTGAGACTCCGTGAATCAGAATGGCACATCCTTGCTGAGGGGCTGAACGAAGCAGGTGCCATCGCCCGTGAGCACGGGTTGAAGCTGACGTACCATCATCATGGTGGTACCGTTGTTGAGCAGCCGGATGAGATCGATAAATTGATGGAACTGACTGACCCATCTCTTGTTTATTTGCTCTATGACACAGGTCATGCTTACTATGGCGGAGCCGACCCGTTAGCTCTCCTACGCAAGCATTATGATCGGATTGCCTATATTCATCTGAAGGATATTCGTCCTCAAGTGCTGGAGGAAGCACGGGCGGAACAGTCTGATTTTGTAGGCTGTATTCGTAAAGGGGTTTTTACGGTTCCCGGAGATGGTTGTATTGATTTTGCACCGATTCTGCAGGAGTTGGTCACACGGGGGTATGATGGCTGGGCGATGCTTGAAGGGGAACAGGACCCTGCGATTCATAATCCGTATGAGTATGCGCGGCGATCGTTGCAATATATGGAGACCTTATACCAGCACAGCTGATAAAGCCATGGCCATCGGGAGAGAGCCATACCATGAGGTAAACCGGATTATGAGTGTGAGTTTGATGAATGTATCATTCCAAATCCCATTACAGAAAGGGGTTCAAATACAATGACTTACGTATCCTTTCCTGATTCCAGGAAGATGGATTTCACCGCGATTGGCCGTCTGTGCATCGACTTGAATGCCAATGAGATCAATCGCCCGATGGAAGAGACGATGACCTTTACGAAATATGTGGGCGGATCTCCGGCTAATATCACGATTGGCATGTCCAGGCTCGGTATGGAAACGGCATTTATCGGCAAAATCGCGAATGACCAGATGGGCAGGTTCATCAACAGTTATCTGGAGCGGAACGGGATCGATACGTCAAATGTGGTAACGGACGATACCGGAGCGGTGACAGGACTTGCTTTTACCGAGATCAAAAGTCCAACTGATTGCAGCATCCTAATGTACCGTGACCATGTGGCTGATCTGCTATTGCAGTCGAGAGAAGTTCAGGAGCAGCTGATTGCCGACTCCAAAGTGCTGCTGATCTCAGGTACTGCCCTCGCCCAGAGTCCATCACGTGAAGCGGTATTCCAGGCACTGGCATATGCGAAAAAGCATGGCACAATCATTGTGTTTGATCTGGACTATCGTCCTTACACATGGACATCAGCCGAAGAGACGGCGGTCTATTATAACCTCGCAGCCGAGAAATGCGATATCATCCTGGGCACACGTGAAGAGTTCGACATGATGGAGACGTTTGACCATAATCCAGACCATAGCGATCAGGTGACCGCGCAAAAATGGTTTGACTTCTCAGCTAAAATTGTCGTCATCAAACATGGCAAGGAAGGCTCCATTGCCTATACCGGTGAAGGGCTATCTCATCAAGCGGACAGCTACCCTGCGCGTGTGGTGAAGACGTTTGGAGCAGGTGATTCCTATGCGGCGGGATTCCTGTATGGGTTGATGCAGGGATGGACGATTGAACGCAGTATGGCGTTTGGCAGTGCGGCTGCGTGTATCGTTATCTCCAGCCATAGCTGCTCGGATGCAATGCCAACGGTGGAACAAGTGAATGACTATATCGAACGCTGCAATCGGGGCGAAATCACGGTGTCTTGAAGCGTGTTGAAGTACTTGGAGTACATGGAGTGATTCGACGCAACGCACATATAAGCGAAGGGAGACAGGGCTATGGGAAAAGGAATTTCGGAAGCGTCAGCAACAGCGACAATGGTTCAAAACTGGATCGGGGGTGCCTGGGTGACCCCGGCGGCAACCCGTACGGAGCCGGTCGTAAATCCGGCTACGGAAGAGGTCATTGCACACGTTCCGCTGTCTGAACAGGCGGATGTGGATTTGGCCGTCCAGACGGCACGGGAGGCATTCCCGTCCTGGAGTGGCACACCGGTTCCCCGCCGTGCACGGATTCTGTTCCGCTACCAGCAGCTGCTGGTGGAGCACTGGGAAGAACTCGCACGGCTGGTTACGCTGGAGAACGGTAAAAGCTACGCGGAAGCTTACGGCGAAGTGCAGCGCGGCATTGAATGCGTCGAATTCGCGGCAGGCGCCCCGAACCTGATGATGGGCAAACAGCTGCCCGACATCGCCACGGGGCTGGAGTCAGGCATGTATCGGTACCCGATCGGTGTTATTGGGGGAATAACCCCCTTCAACTTCCCGATGATGGTACCGTGCTGGATGTTCCCGCTGGCGATTGCGTGCGGCAACACCTTTGTCCTGAAGCCGTCGGAGCGCACACCGCTGCTGGCAGGTCGTCTGGCCGAGCTGTTCAAGGAAGCAGGGCTTCCGGACGGCGTGCTCAATATCGTTCACGGTGCGCATGACGTCGTGAATGGCCTGCTTGAACACAAGGATGTTCAAGCGATCTCTTTTGTCGGATCACAGCCTGTGGCTGAATATGTATACACTACCGCATCCGCACATGGCAAACGGGTACAGGCGCTTGCTGGTGCCAAAAATCACTCGATCGTTATGCCGGATGCCGATCTCGAATTGACGGTGAAAGAAATCACCAGTGCGGCCTTCGGCTCAGCCGGAGAACGCTGTATGGCCTGCTCGGTTGTTGTCGCCGTGGGCGATGTTGCTGACACGCTGGTGCAAAAGCTGGTCGAAGCGGCAGATCGCATCACCATTGGTAACGGCATGGATGAAGGGGTATTCCTGGGTCCTGTCATTCGTGGCCCACATAAGGAACGTACACTTAGTTACATTGAATCCGGAGAACAGGAAGGCGCTGCTCTGATCCGGGATGGTCGCAAAGATGAAGCGACAGGCAAGTCCGGTTATTTCGTTGGTCCGACGGTATTTGATGAGGTGCAGAGCACCATGAAGATCTGGAAGGACGAGATTTTTGCACCGGTGCTCTCGGTAGCGAGGGTGGCTACGCTGGAGGAAGCAGTGGAACTGGCCAACCGTTCCGACTTTGCCAACGGAGCTTGCCTGTTCACCCGCAGTGGAGCAAGCATGCGCCAATTCCGTGAAACGATTGATGCAGGCATGCTGGGCATTAACCTGGGCGTACCTGCGCCAATGGCATTTTTCCCTTTTTCCGGCTGGAAGAAATCCTTCTACGGTGATTTGCATGCCAACGGTACAGACGGCGTTGAATTTTATACTCGCAAAAAGATGGTTACTGCCCGCTGGTAGTCACTCAGGGCATACCCAGCCAATGGAAGAACGTTGAGTCCACATGGACACATACAGGGAGGATAACGGAATGGGCAAGGATAAAGTGAGAATAGGCATCATCGGCGCTGGGCGGATTGGTAAAATTCATGCGGACAATCTCCTGCGCAACCCGCATGCCGAGATTGTTGGCATCAGTGATTTGTTTGCAGGACCCGAGCTGGAGGCGTGGGCTTCCAGCCGTGGTATTCCGGTGGTAACGACAGATAGCAGCCAGCTGATCGCGATGCCAAATGTAGATGCAGTACTGATCTGTTCCTCAACAGATACGCATGTACCCCTGATTGAACAGGCAGCCCAGGCGGGTAAACACATTTTTTGCGAGAAGCCGGTCAGTATGGACCTTCACCAGACTCAGGCAGCTGTTGCAGCCGTGCACAAGGCCGGGGTAAAGCTGCAAATTGGATTCAATCGTCGCTTCGATCATAACTTCAAACGGGTACGTGCACATGTGCAGGAGGGAACGATTGGTGATCCGCATATTATCAAAATCACTTCTCGTGACCCGAGTCCGCCGCCAGCGGAGTACATTCAGGTGTCTGGCGGAATCTTCATGGATATGATGATCCATGATTTCGATATGGCCCGGTATCTGTCCGGGAGTGAGGTGGAGGAAGTCTATGCCCAGGGTAATGTGCTGATTCATCCTGTATTTGCGGAACACGGCGATGTGGATACGGCCATTGTGACGATGAGTTTTGAAAATGGAGCAATTGGCGTCATTGATAACAGCCGCCAGGCGGTATATGGATACGATCAGCGAGTCGAGGTGTTTGGCTCATTAGGCAGCGCGGCAGCTGCGAACGATCATCCGAATACGGCAGAGATTAGTACAGCGACCGGATTGATGCGCGACAAGCCGCTGCACTTTTTCCTGGAGCGATACAACGAAGCGTACGTGCAGGAGACAGCTCTTTTCATTGATGCGATTCGGAACGACACACCTGTCATCGTAAACGGGAATGATGCCGTTCAGGCAGAACGCATCGCACTCGCCGCTCGCATGTCCATGGAACAAGGCAGACCTGTGAAGCTGCGGGAAGTCCCGGGGATGTCGGTGGAATCGCAGACGGTTGCCCCGTAGGGCCATTTTCGTAACAAATTCATTTCATCTAATAGACAGTCATCACGATAAAGGATAAATATCGGAAGGAGTGGAAGGAAGCATGTCAGAACGCGTAGTAAAACCTGTGTTGAATCCAAAAGCAGACGGAACGTTGTTGACGGTCACGCCAGAGTCTGCGGGATGGGAATACGTCGGGTTCCAGGTGGTGCAGCTTGCGGAGGGGCAGACTCTAACTCGTGAGAGCGGGGATCAGGAACTCTGTCTTGTGCTTCTCAGCGGTTTGGCGAATGTAAGTACTCGTGAATATACGTGGGAGAATATCGGGAAAAGAATGAGTGTTTTTGAGAAAATTCCTCCGTATTCGATTTACGTATCCAGTTCAGACCGAGTGGAGTTCACCGCTCTTACCGCATTGGAGATTGCCATATGTGCGGCACCAGGTAAAGGCACGTATCCTGCTCGTCTGATTGCCCCGGAAGATGTAGGTGTTGAGACGCGTGGTTACGGCAATCTGGAACGACAGATTCACAACATTTTGCCGGAACAAAAAGAAGCAGACAGTCTGCTCGTCGTTGAGGTGTTCACGCCAGATGGACATTGGTCGAGTTACCCGCCGCATAAACATGACCGGGATGCACTGCCTGATGAGTCGTTACTAGAGGAGACGTACTATTTCCGAGTGCAGCCTGAGCAGGGGTTTGCCATCCAACGAATATACACAGATGATCGAGCTGTAGATGAGACGATTGCAGTGAACAACGGCGAAGTTGTGCTTGTTCCGTGTGGATACCATCCGGTAGGTGCTCCTCCGGGATACGAGGTCTACTATCTGAATGTGATGGCAGGACCAACCCGGACCTGGAAGTTCCATAACGACCCGGACCATGATTGGCTGATGAATAAAAAGTAGTATCGGCTTCAAGTTGCGTATGCGGACTTCCCCCTGCATAATGAGAAGATAACGATTACCTATATATAAGGGAATTTATATATAGCACAAATGGGGAAATAATAACAATGAAAGCAACCATATATGATATCGCACGCGAGGCGGGGGTATCCATTGCAACCGTCTCACAGGTTATTAACGGCAAAGGTAAAATTAGCGAGAAGCGGCGTGCCGAGATTATGGAGATCATGGAGCGGCTTCACTACCAGCCGAGCGCTATTGCTGCTGCACTTACGGGTAAGCAGACATACACGCTCGGGCTGCTCGTGCCCGATATCTCCAATCCGTATTTTGCCGAGCTGGCCAGAGCGGTAGAAGATCGCAGTCGGCAGTTGGGTTATAGCGTCGTGATTTGCAGCACAGACAATAAGGACGAGCGGGTAGAGCGGTATTTGAATCTGCTTCAGCAAAAAAGGGTCGACGGCATGATGATCGGAACAGGTATCGACAATGCCGAGATTCTCTCTCCACTCCTGCAGCAGTCGATACCTGTTGCTCTGATTGCCCGTCATATGCCGTCGTTGTCGGTACATACCGTTGCGATCGATGACAGGCTTGGCGGCGCCTTGGCAGCACAGCATCTGCTTGAATTGGGTCATACTCACGTAGCGGTGCTATCGGAACCGTTCAAAGTCAGCAGCAGTCAGGAACGTGTACGCGGATTTCGTGAAGCATTGGAGAAGGCGGGTTATTCTCTTGAAGGCAATCGGGTGAGAGAGTCGTCTGCCGATCTGGGTTCAGCCAAAAAAGAGGCGCTCGTGCTGCTCACGGAAAAAAATCGTGCCACAGGCATCTTCTGCTGTAACGACATGCAGGCGATTGGTGCGCTTCAGGCTGCCAAAGAGTTAGGCCTGCGTGTGCCTGAAGATGTATCCATCATCGGATTCGATAATACGATTCTGGCTTCGGTAACCAGTCCGCCTCTGACGACGGTTGCCCAACCTATTGAGGATCTGGGGCGTCGTGCCGTTGATCTATTAATTGATGAGCTGAAAAATGAAGAAAATTCACCGCAGAAAATTGTCCTGAAGCCTGAATTGGTCATTAGAGACTCGACAGGGAATGTATCAGCTCAATCTGAGAACACAGTCACGTAATCGGTTACTTCAACGATTCAGGAAAGATCAACACAAAAAAGCATATGAGTATCAACAAACATATACGTCGTCCATACAAAACAAGCCGCGTGCCCCTAAGGGTGAACGCGGCTTGTTTGAGTTAAATCTTGAACTTCTTCACTTCCTCGTACAGCGTATTGGCATGCTGCGCCAGCTCATTGGAACGTTCCGAGATGCTAGTAATGTAATTGAACTGTTCCTGCTTGGAAGAAGCAACCTCTTCCGTGGAAGCCGCGCTCTGCTCCGACATGGCTGCAACACTGGAAATCACTTCGGCAATCTTACCAGAGCTATCATCCAACTCGGTCGTAGCAGAGGATACCAACTGAAGCTGGCTGTCGATGCCGTCAATGGATTGTTTGATTCGGGTAAACGACTCGCGCATCTCATGCACAGCAGCTACCTGCTGCTCAATACCTTGTTCAGCCGAAGTTACTTCACTCACGCTTTGACGACTTGCCGCCTGAATCTCATCCAGCAGGACAATGATATCCTGTGCCGAGTCCGAAGACTGCTCGGCCAGTTTCCGCACTTCTTCGGCAACGACAGCAAAGCCGCGTCCGTGTTCACCTGCTCTGGCTGCTTCAATGGAAGCGTTCAGGGCGAGCAGATTAGTCTGGGAGGCGATGCCCCGAATCATGCCGACAATATCCTCAATTTTCTGCGACTTGTCCGCCAAAAGCGTGATCGACTCACCCACCCGATCAATAGAACTCCGATTGCTGTCCGCAAGTTCCACCTGATGGTCCACGGCTTGCAATCCGGCAAGCATGGCTTCTCCTGCTTCTCGCATCATCGTTACCGATTGTTCAACACTGCGGTTAATGCCGCCAACACTATTACTCATCTCGGACAGTCGACTTGAACCGTCGTAGACCGATTCCGCCTGTTTGCTTGACCCTTGAGCGAGTTCATCTGTGGCGATGGAGATCTGTTCGGCAATACGTTTGGTATTGTCCGTATGCTCTTCCATCTCACCCGAGATGCTTTGCACCCGGTTAGCGGAGGAGGCGACCTGTTTCAGCAGCAAACTGAGTTGAGCGGACATCTGATTGAATGCCGTACCTAACTCCGCGAACTCATCTTTACCTTTGATCTGCACCCGACCGGTAAAGTCACCACTCGACATCAGTCTGGAGGTCGCCCCCAAGCTTTTCAGTGGTTTGATGAATAGTGTTGCAATCCAGTATGCTGCTGCCATAACAACGATTAGCGTAACAGCGATAATCAGAATGTAGTTATTTCGTAGTTCATAGTATTCTGAATAGGCTAATTTCTCGGAAATAACTGAACCGATCACCCAGCCCGTGCTGGGGATTTGATTATAGAACAGCAGATAATTCTCACCATTGTAGTTAAAATTCTTCTCCCCTGACGGGTTTGCCTGCATATCGGCCAGCAGTGGTTTTAATTCAGCATTGTCAGATGCCGAGGTATTCACCTGTTTCTCGTCAGGGTGAGCCAGAAGCATTCCTTTTTTATCGATTAAAAATGTATAACCTAGCCCGTCCAGATTAATTTTCCCCACCGTATCCGTAAGGGTAGAGAGCAGTAAATCCCCTGCCACTACGCCTTGCAGCTGTCCCGTTTTATTCAGGACCGGCATCGCCATGGACACCGCATATTGCTTCGACATCATATCCAGATAGGGATCAGAGAATACCAGTTGATCGGCCTGCTTCGCTTCCTGGTACCAAGGACGCTGACGTGGATCATACCCCGCATCAGGTGTCCAGTCTGAACCATTCATGAAATGACCGTCTTGTTCTGAACCAAAGTAAAGATCTGATAGACTCTCTTTGTTACTGCCCAGCTTCATGATGTCAAAATAATCTTCGTTCAGTTGTCCAGCCGGAACTCCTTCCTGAATCACAAACCCTAGTGTTTCCACAACTTTGGCATTGCTGCTGATCCAGCCATTCAGTTCGTTGGCCGACGAGGACATTAATCCAGTTAACTTGGAATCAACATTACGAGTGGCTTGTTTCTCTGTTTGGTATAAGCCAAGTGTTGCCAGTGGAATCGCCGTAATGAGTACAGCGGCCAGAAACATCATCATTAATTTCGGTTTAAGTTTCATCCAATTCTCCCCCTTCGATGTCCTGCTAGTATAGGCAAAGCCGAAAGCTTATGTAATATATCGACATTTTTTTCAAAAAGATAATATAGATATTTATCAAGTTAGTTAGCAATTATAAAATTTAAAATGAAGAGTTATGAAGAGGTTTTTTTCTTTATAAAGCACATGTATTTAATGGATGATTTTAATGATCTAGAACAATATTTGGATGAGATGTTATACTTATAATGGAAAATTTTATTCCCTGTTTTACCCAACGGTGAAAGGAGACTTAATGAAAAAAAGAACCAAAACCATTCTTGGTGTGGTTGTTCTACTCGTGATTGCAGCTATTGTGTTACCAATGTACATTTCGAGACAACATACCACCTTTCGAGCTGAAGTCACGGATCATATGAGTATGCTGGATACACTGGAGATTCTGGTTATCAAAAAAATACCGACCACCGATCCATACGATGAAAAAGAAGTGACTATTAAAGATCCCAAAGAGATTAGAAAGGTGTTGAAGCTTGCGAAGGATATCGAATTAAGAAGACTAACGGAAACAGATATCTCAGGGCGATCCGAGGGGAAGCCGTATTACTATGACTGGCAGATTTTGACTAAGAAAGAAGATCAATTTACAGTAGGCTTTGGAATTACGTTTTATAACGAACATGCCGTCTCTATCTATAGCGGATATAAAACGAGAGACAAGCTTGAAAATTATGAAATTACCAATGATTTTAATTTAAGTGAAATGGAACGCCTATTTACTAATTTGAAGGAGGGAAAGGAATGACGGAGTATCAATTGCGTCCGATTGAGGAGCAGGATATCCCTTTTCTGTGGGAGATGTTGTATGCATCCATATTCAAGCGGGAGGGCGAAGAGCCTTTTGAACCTGAGATCATCCATAGCCCCGGCATGTCCAAGTACGTTGAAGGCTGGGGGAGAGAGGGAGATTTCGGATTTATCGCCTTGGATTCTCAGGGCAAACGTATGGGTTCGGTCACGTTGCGGTTTTTTAATGATCAGAATGCGGGATATGGTTATGTAAATGAGGCTACACCCGAGATGGGAATGGCTGTAATTGAGACAGCGCGTGGCAAAGGAATAGGTACCCTTCTCATTCAGGAGGCATTAGAAGAGGCTCGAAAGCGGGGAATTGAAGCCGTTTCGCTCAGTGTTGACCCGGACAATGAAGCAATTCGGCTTTATCAGCGTTTCGGATTCGTCGAACAGGGCATGTGCGGCACATCTGTAACGATGGTGTGTGTGATGAACCCATGATCTTATCGCAAACATGATAAACATATTCATTTCATATGGAGAGTTTGAAAATACAAAAGGCGTTCCCCTCATTTGCTGGGAAGCGCCTTAAGATATGACTGCATGCTCCTCACACCGTATTTCCTTTATGCTCACATAACAGCCCTTTTTTAATTAGTTTAATAAAAATGCCAAAGCGTCATCATATGTTTCCCACTGGAATTCGGTCTGATGCTGCGATTCTTTGGAGATCCGGTTTAGCTGCATTTTGGCAATCGCTCCGCCAACCGCTACACTAGCACGCTTCATGCCCCACTGTGCCAGCAGCTTCTGGTGCTCCACCATTTTCTAATACTTATGAACTATGTCCTCCTAGCAGATACAGTTTCAGGGAACGAATGTTGATGAGCTAAACCAGACATCAAACATAAAAAGCCGCCCAGTCACGAAGAATCTGGACGGCTCTTAACAATGTCTAAAAACCAATCTTCAAGCTGCTGCCCTCTGTGGCTATTCCTTCCGAGCGGTTGATGGACAGCTTTTGTTCTGCGGAGAAGCCAAGCGTCTCGCCGTCATGCAGAGTTACATCGTTTTCAACAACATAAGTCGCAGTCATATACATCATTTCAAATACTTCACTTAAGGGTTTTGCGGACTGAGTGATTTCCATCTCCTCTTTCCCGAAGTTGCGTAATCCATAAGTGTAGGCCGATGCGCCTTCAGGACTTTGGAATAATCCGATGAAAATCCAGAGGGAGACGGGCAGTTCATCATCCTTGATTCCACGACTGATGTCCACGTACTGACCTGCTTCCACCACCAGTGGCGCCATATATATAGCCAGCGCATGGTCAAGCTGGAGCAAAGCACTCGCTGTTTGGGTGAACAGAATATGTGCCTGTATGGCGTCAGTTGCATTCAGTACAGAGACAATAATCTGAGATTGATGTCTTGAAGTGACTTGTACTGCGTCCCGCCACAGCACATTTAATTTGGCATTTTCCTCTACTTCGTGGTCAGGAATTGGAGCATTAATATGTGCACACACGACTTGCATTCCATTCACTTCGAAAAAAAGATTGCCTTCCTCCGGACGTTCCTCAATCTCAATATTCCACTCGTTTTTCATCGTGCTAATAAAGTGATCAAAATTACAATCTTCGTGCTCCAGCAAAACAAATCCGACGATAGTTTCACTATATGGAGCAGTATGTACGGCTCCACCTGCGGTCGCGTTTTCCTTTTTGCGGCGTCGAAGCTTGTCAAACAGTCCCATGAAACGTTCTCCTTTCCAGACCAATCACATGATCAGGCATATTCCGATGCCTTTATAACCATACCTTACCACATTGGAGCTTTTAATGAATCCCGGTATGGTACTGCCCATCAGGTGATCAGAGGAAAAGAACGAGAAGTAATGCAATGATCGCAGGCAGCCCTTGTTTGATAATGATGGACCGAGTAGCGGTTACACCTCCGTAGAGGGCGGCGATAATGACACATGCCAGGAAGAAGATCTGAATGTGCTGTCCGACGGATGCATCCGGATAAACGAGTCCCCAGATCAAACCTGCGGCCAAAAATCCATTGTACAGACCTTGATTGGCTGCCATGGACTTGGTGGATTCGGCTAGTTCAGGGGTAAGACCGAACGTTTTCATCGTGCGTGGACGGGTCCACAGGAACATCTCCATCACCATGATGTAGAAGTGCTCGATGGCTACAATAGCCACGAAAATGATACTAATCAAAAGAAACACCTTGCTTTCTTATATGTCATTTATTTACTTGTCCTACTCAGTATAAATGTTTACCATCCGAACTGAAAGTATAAATTTAATTTTACACAAATTAATTGTGTGAATTGTTTATGGATTCATGATTTTCATTAATAATGACGCCACGGATTAAGTACAAAGATAAACATACGCTGATTGTCGAAAATCCATTCATTGGGTAATAATGAACAATAAAGAATATGAAATTACTCATGGAAAAGGGGGATTAGCGTGGGTGTGGGAACCGTTCAATTCGTCCTGCTGGCGGATGATCCATCAACATTTGTTACACGAGTCGTACCTTTTATTGATATTGAACTCGCTGGAATTCCGAATGACCGGCATTATGGTCTGTTGCGCCCAGCCGACTCCCGCCAGAAAATATACAAACGGGGAACGCCGGTTGCAAATCGCAGGCAAATCAGTATTGTCTCGGAAGAGGAATGTGCTCTCATAGCACAGAAGATGAATATTCCTGAAGTACGTCCGGAGTGGCTCGGCGCCAACCTATTTGTCCGTGGTGTTGAAAAGTTGACGGAGCTTCCTGTCGGGACCCGACTTCTGTTTCCGGATGGAACCGGGCTGATCTGCGAAGGGGAGAATCTGCCTTGTGTACACCCAGGGAAAATCATTGAGCAAGTCTACGAGCAGGATGGGTTGCGCAAAAAGTTCGTGCCAGCCGCCCGCAAAAAACGCGGAATCGTCTGCTCAGTCGAGCGTGAAGGCGTCATCACCACCGGAGATACCGTCGAAGTTGTTCGCCTGTCCTGAGGCTTCAGGACAGGTTTTTGCATTGCAGTCTAGTCCTTTGCTTCGACTGCAGTTCATCTCACTTTATCCTCTGGAATGGACGTAATCTTCAGGTGTGCTGCCGATGATGGACTTGAAGTCTTTGATAAAATGTGACTGATCATGATATCCAAGGTCCTGGGACAGCTTAACCAGATCGCAATTCACACCCCGCTCCATCAGCTCAGCAGCATTTTGCAGGCGGTAGAGTTTGATGACCATTTTGGGGCTGATGCCCACATACTGATTGAACAGGCGCTGGAGCTTTCTTGTGTGCATTTTCCAGGAGGCAGATAAGTCATCGACTCTTAACATATCCCGATGCTGTTCAATATACAGCACAATCTGGCTGACCAGAATGGCTTGATCATCAGGAGGAGGGAGGTGTTTACAGAGAAGCTGATCCATATAACTGACTTTGTCCGCATCACTTTCATCTCCGAGCAGACGTTCTTCGAGCAGTGGAGCATCGACACCAAGCACACCAGAGACATCCAAGGGGTTCCCATACAATGTGGAGACGGGATTACGAATGAATGGATAGAATCCGCCAGGCTTAAACTTCACCCCAAACACGGTTCCTTTTTCACGGACGAGATAGGAGAATTTCTGTCCGGATGGACCAAAGAAAAAGGTGTTTCCACGCTCTACCACCAGATTGACACATGGATTGGGAACCACATGTTGAGGATAAGGATCATGCCCGGTAAGATCCCAGGAGACGATCCAGAAATGCTTGACCAAAGAACTCAATGCCTCGGAAGGGGCATACCGTGTCAGGCAATATCTTTTGTCGCCCTCATCCAGTTTCAGAAGACCCATACTGGGTCTGATCGCATGATCCTCATGTTTCATCTTGTCGATTCCTCCAGGTATCTAGTCAATTCTGCTTCGTTACGAACCATACACAATTTATGTTGGTGAGGCTGCAAAAACGCCATGATTAGCGCCTTTTCCTTACGGTCATGATGATAGCTCCATGTATACATCTTCCAGAGCATGGTGAATGTCTGTCGGTAATTTCCCTGTTCCAGCCCGAGCTTCTGTACTGTGAAACGTTTGAGAATGCGCACATTCCTTTTCCACACGGGGGTATTTAAATAGACGATAAGATCAGCCTGCTCAAAACTGCTTGCTACCCATTTATAGTGCACACCTTCAATAATCCACTGATTGGAATCCACAGCTTTTTGCAGAAGGGTGTCCCGTGTCTCCGGACTATTGCGAATATCCTGTCCTTGAGGTACACGGTGCCACACTATGTTGTCGAGCTCATAATAAGGAAGGTCTAACCTCGCGGATAAATGGCGGGCCAGTGTAGACTTGCCGCTACCGACTGAGCCGATAATATGTATTTTGTTTGGCCTGAGTTTGATCATGGATTGTTCACCGATCATTCCGTAACCAGTCCCCTTTGTTATTTACCTTTGCTCCCTGAACAGCAACGCACGAACAGCGAAACGTGGCAAAATAAGTTGTCTGCGCCATCTGGAAGGCTGGCTGAGCAGTCGATAAAGCCATTCCAAGTTAAGCTTCTGCCATATGGCAGGTGCTCGTTTGGTTTTGCCGGCCAGAATATCCAGGCTTCCCCCGACTCCGATGGCTACACGAGCATTGAGTTGATGGCGATATTTGTTGATCCAGTGTTCAGCATGGGGTGCTCCCAGGGCCACGATAAGAAAATCAGGTTGTGCCTCGTGAATCTCTTCTACAATGTTTTGCTCCTCGCCCGTTGTGAAAAATCCATGATGTCTGCCATGAACAATGACGCCCGGATAGTTTTGCGTAATAACTTCTACAGCCCGCTTACTGACACTTTCTTCTGCCCCGAGCATATAAAAGGACCAATTCTTCCTGCGTCCTTCCTCCAACAAACGAAAAAGCAGGTCACAACCTGTTACCCGTTCGGTCAATTGTCCACCCCGAAAGCGGGATACCATAACAATGCCCGCGCCGTCAGCGGTAATAAGCCCTGCCTGATCCACGACCGAACGAAGCGCCTGATCCTTCTGGCAGGACATGACGATTTCCGGATTGCCTGTGATGACATGGAACAGTTCGGATTGTCTCTGATCGACTACATCACCAAGAATCGTAACCGTCTGATCCATAGTTATATTGGGAAAAGGAATTCCCATAATATTTGTTGTTTGGTTCATATATTTGTTCCTTTCGAGCTCGATCTATTCGTTCCTACCGGTGTCTATTTCCTGTTATTTCATTCCATTTGAGTATATCTGATCTCCTGGCATTGCACTATAGAATGTTTTCGTTGTCTATACTTGCTAGAAACAAATAAATAGATGAAGATTATCGGAA
Source organism: Paenibacillus sp. E222 (assembly GCF_013401555.1). Classification (NCBI taxonomy): domain Bacteria; kingdom Bacillati; phylum Bacillota; class Bacilli; order Caryophanales; family Paenibacillaceae; genus Paenibacillus; species Paenibacillus sp. E222. Next base: position 863,855 of record NZ_CP058552.1, on the reverse strand, counting down.
TAAACACTAGAGCGTATCTGTTTTATTAACCTTTTCTTACATATATTACAACTACCCTGCCCGTTAGTACTCTCGGCATACGGTTATGCTTCCAGTTAAACTGTAATGAGGCATGAGGATCTCCCTTTAAAAAAACAAAAGCCGCTAGAAATATAGCGGCTTAAAAGGAACAAAATCTTTACTCCTACATATTTAATCGAAGGTGATTGTTTCAATAGCTCCTGCAGGGAATGAACCATATGCAGCTTCCCGAACGTCTACGCTATCTCCAGGTTGAAATGTAACTACTTGTTGTGGAACGAATTTGATCCATTCTTCACCATTCTTCGAGTACTCAATAGCTGACGTTGAAGCAGAAAGGGTATTCCCTCCTTTAAAAATGTTCACTTTAGATTTAAAAGTGAAACTTTTGGCTGGGGCTGCTGGGAGGTATTGTCCTCCTTTTTCACGAAGCAGAATGGTCAGATCCCCTGGAAACTGAGGAGGGTTGTTTTCATCATATGTTGTCCACGTCTCTCCATTATCTGATGAGTATTCCATGGCTGATGAAATGTAATTTGTATCAAAAGTATTACTTATATCATTTATGCCGGCATACATCACAACATTATCTACAAAAGAGACAGTCTTTGCTTTACCTGCAGGCACTTGATTTACTGGATCAGCCTGAACGCGTACCTGTACAAAAACGCGACCTGGGAAGATGGGAGGATTCTCTTCATCATAGTTATGCCAGTTTGTTCCTCCATCCACAGAGAACTCCATAGTTGAATCTGCTCCAATTAATATATTTTTTGCGTCATCATTATCGATGGACGGTTGTTCAGGCGCAGCTGGCAATGTATCTTTTAATGTGATATAAATTGGGGCAGTTTCTGTACCATCTTGAAGTAAGGCACGGACTAACAGTTGGGTTGCCCCTTCAGGAATCGATGTTCCTTCAGCAATCGTATATCGGTTGGATCCATCCTTATCCACTCGATTAATGGAAGCAATCTCTCTACCTTGACTTCCCCAGATAATTTCATATGAACTCACTTTGTCCTCATTTACACCAGGTGTCCAAACTACGTCTCCTCCAATAAGTCCTACTCTTGTGTCAGTATCTGAAAAATTCAGTGTAGTTGGAGCAGAGGATACAACTTCGTATGCTAGATCGTAATAGCTGCGAATTTGAGCAATGCCAGTAAACTCCCCTTGTGGCAATTGTTCTCTGTATTCTAAAATGATTTTGCCAATCTCAATTCTAGAAGCTGCGTTTAAATTATTGAATGCAGTTAAATCAATATTTAATGCTGATGCATAACGCTTGATATATGACTCCATTAAGGAAGCACTTTGCGCACTATTCAGGGAACGAATAGCAGTGGCTTCATTGGTGCTTGGTGCAGGATATTGTTGATTAACGGCTTCTACAATTTCTTTAACATCGCTGTAGGTTGTGTACTTCCCGGCTTGTTCTGCGAGAGCCTTCTGATAATGCTGAGCATTAAACTCAATCAAGCCTAATTCTTGTTTTAACGGAGAAGGGTATGCTTCAAGAAGGTGCATAACCTCTTCAGCCTGGGTTGGATCAACAATGCTTCCTATTTCGATAGCGAGCTGTTTGGTAATAAGATTCACGACTTCCGGACCTGTATAAGTCCCAAACCCACCAAACCCATGAGCAGTAGGTGTACCGTTAGAGCTTGTAAATTTAATAGACAGAGCATTTTTTACATAGGTCCAGTCTAATCTATAGGAAGTTCCATCTCCCAGTGTGACTGGGTCAAAGTTTAAATTAAGGATAGGCATATCCGGAATAGTTAAATCCCACTCTATCGAATTAATTTCAATAAAACCATAACCATAGTTTCTGAGATGCCCGCCTTCTACAATAGCAGATGGATCGGTCACACTAGTAATTGGTGGTGTAAGCACACCAGTGAACTGAATCCTAATTTGTTCAAGGTTTTTCTTTTTAAATGGCAAGATATCCTCACTATTAGGCAAGTAATTGCTTACCGACATGATATAGCTAGGTTTAGTTTCTTCACCTGTATCGCTATTTTTGAAAACGGCCCAAATACCATATGCTTTTGATTGCTCTAAGCCTTCAATTTTAAAGGTTGTTAATTGGTTAGCTGTTGCTTGTACAACGCCGTTTGCAAATGGTACATCTTCAGTAAGTGTTCCATTCTTTATTTGCTCTGCAGTAGGGCGTACATTATCATCTAACCGAACGGCCATATAATAGATCGTCCCCGTTTGGTTTACGGTGACTAGGCCATCAGCGGATGTTTCCATTCGGTTCTGATAACTAGTTCCTTCAATAAAAGGATATCCTGTTGAAGGTGTAGGCGTTGTTGGATTTGTTCCAGGGTTAGACGGGCTTGTCCCCCCTGAACTGCCTCCATTTGCTCCACTATTAGAGGAACCTCCTCCCCCGGTGACCGGTGGTGTATAGCTTGGATTCGGTGTCCCGTTAATTGTTGCAATTTGTGATTTAACTTTATCGTAATTCAAAATCACTTGTTCTGGTGAGACACCTTCTGGAAGTACAATTTTTTGGACAATTACATTCGCTGGAAGAGATACTTTTGCTGAACGTTCGTTAACGGTGACCGTACCAATCACTTTGGCGTTTTGAACGTTGATCGCTCCGGAACCTTGGATGGTCATAGAATCAATATGACCTGTCCCGGATATTGTTATTTCTTTATCACCGGCGTTAACCTCAAGATTACGAATATGTGCATATAAAGAAGCGTTCTGTACTCCTTGACCTATACTCACAGTTTCATAGGTTATGGAGTTATCTCCCCATAACCCTGAGAGCTTGGATTCGATCTGTACTTCTTTAACTACTGTCTTGTTTAAAGACTCAACACGGACATCTTCTTTGGCAATTCTCATATTTTGAAGATTCGATTGGTCAAAGACAACGGTGTTATCGTCTCCACCATTTACATATGTAGTCCCTAATACAGATATTTGTTCCGCGTAAAAATCGTTATTCACTTCAGATGATATTTCCAAGTTGCCTTTTATAGAGATATTCTTAATTGTTATATAATCTGCAGCAACAGTCAGGTCTTTTTCAACAGATATTTTACCCCCGTCGAGTACAAGGTTTCCTGAAAATTCAGGTTTTCCTGAGACTGCAGCCTTACCTGGAGTTACAAGCTTCAATTCAAGTACTTGTGTAATAACGCCATTTTCAGCTTTAAATTGAATGCCTGCGTTTTGTAGAACAGGTTCATTCTTGGATGTGAATAATGCCTTCAAATTATCTGCTACTTGATAGGTCTTATCTCCAATAATCACATTTTCATCATTAATTTTCTGTATGAACTGAAGATTACTCACACTGTTTTGTGAATCGAGTCGAATTAAAATAGCTGCTAATTCTTGACGAAGCACATACTGTTTAGGATAGAAGCTACCATTACTACCTGTCATTAAGCCGGAAGATACAACAGAATTAACTGATTGTTTAGCCCATGTAGAGATGTTTTTTTCGTCTTTTAGATTACTTAGTTGGCGCTCTTCTTCTTTAGGATCTATATCTTTATTTTGAGTAATACGGGTTAAAATAGTTGCTAATTCTTCCCTTGTCACAGAGTTCTTTGGACGGAAGTAACCATTGTTATCTCCCAGCATCCAACCATGATTATGTACTGCATCAATAGCTTGTGCACTCCATGTTTCATTTGGAACATCAGAGAACGTTGTGGAGCTAAATTCCTGTACAGGTAGTTGCATTAATTTAGTGATGGCCATTGCAATTTCTTGTCTTGAAACTTCTTGAAGTGGATAAAACATACCCTGCCGATCTCCGCTAAGCAATCCTTTTTCTTGTGCTTCTTGAATAAAGGATTGAGCCCATGAGGATGCCTTACTCAGGTCTTTGAATGAGGTGGTACTGGATTCTGCAAAAGCACTTGAACTGCTTAATGTGAGTGCAATCGTTGCAGCAGCAGCAATACCAAATTTTTTGGGATAAATCAATGAAAATCCTCCTTAAAAATAAGACTATTTACTCATAAATGATTAAATAATACATCTAAAGTCCTGTTAATCATAATACGAAAAAAAATTTCTCACAATATTATTTTTGTTGAATGCTTCCTGCTCATACAAAAGATAGTTTGACTTTATTTATAAATGAGCATATTGGGTTATCATTTGTTTTCACTGTTGTCGCGTTTTTACAATACGCCGATTGGGGTAAACGATAGGATAGTATTGCAAGCATGTCAGTTGAGTTGTACCTTCAATACAATACATATAGGGAGTGAGTTCATGGAATTAAAATATGAGTTCTATATTAATGCCGGACAGGAAGAGGTGTGGAATGCCCTGATCTCGCCGGATGGTACACGGAGCAGCTTTTTTGGCAGCGAACTTCGTTCTAATTTCCAACCAGGTCAGCCGTTTGCCTATGTAGGGCCTGGGAATGACGGTGCAGAGACGGTTCATGTATACGGCGATATTCTGGAATTCGAACCTCTATCTTTGTTAAGTTACCTTGAGCATCCTGGACCTTCCTACCACGCTAATCACGCTGAGCTTCAATCCAGAGTAGTGTTTCAGCTGGAGAAGGTGGGGGAATGTACGAAATTAACCCTGATCAACGACCAATTTACGGACAACCATCCATCCTTTGCGAACGCACAGAGTAGCTGGTGGATGATATTGAGCAGTATCAAGACATGGGTAGAGACAGGCGAAACGCTGAATTTTGGCTGGTAAAGGTCCGATCGCGAGAAAATATATGAATATAACATCATAACAATGTGAGAAAAGCGCTGATAAGGCGTTTTTTTTTATGTTGTTTTTCGCAAATGGATGAAAACCCTCTACATTTAATGTCTAATGATGTCGAAATATATATAAATGACTTTAGAGGAGAAATCGATATGTTTGGTAAACGTACCCAAATGATCAAGCAAGCCCCTGCGGGTTCGCTTCAACACTTATTGGAATACAGTCGTAAACTGGTTAAAGACGCAGAGCAAGGGATATATACCAGTGAGCTGGAATTAATCAATGATTCTCAGGAAATTGTTGAAATTGCACATAATATCAATAAAGCGGTACATATGCTGAAGAAGCAAAATGAAGCAGCGGATATGCGCCTCAGAATGCTAAATCAGGCATTGAATATCGGACTCTGGGAATCCGAGATTGTAGCAGGAGATCCTCTGGATAGCAATAATATCGTTGCTTTTTCCAATGAATTTCGTCAAATGTTAGGCTTTAGCAATACGAAGGATTTTCCCGATGCTTTTGCAAGTTGGGCCAAATCCGTCCATCCTGATGACAGACCCCAGCTGGTTCAGGAGATTACGAAAAACGTTAATACAACTTCTGAGAAGGCCGCATACAATGTAACGAGCCGAATGATAACAAAGAGTGGAGAAGTGCGCTGGTTCCGGTGTCTTGGACAAGTTGTTAGAAATGATCAAGGCGTTCCGGTTAAACTTCTGGGAATCATGTTTGATATTCATGATGAGAAGAGTAAATCCGATGAGTTAGAAGCACTCGTTACCCGTTATGACCTGGTAAATCGCGCATTAGTGGAAGCGCCGTGGGATATGACCGTTGTGGCTGGAGATGTGGTTAACCCGAATAATGAATTTTGGTGGTCACCACAGTTTCGCCGAGAGCTTGGATTTACCGATGAGCAGGATTTCCCGAATGTGTTCAGCAGTTGGAGCAGCCGGCTTCACCCGGACGATCATGACCGCACGATCAATGAATTTGCCAAGCACATGAATGACTACAGTGGACGGACACCTTACGATCTGGATTACCGTCTGCAACGTAAGAACGGGGAATATCGCTGGTATCATGCAGGTGGTGAGACGGTTCGGGACAGTAACGGAGTACCGCTCCGTGTAGCGGGAACCATTCGTGACGTGACACATGAGAAGAACAAGGAACAGATCGTCGAAGCGATGAATCAGAAGACGAAGCTTTTATCCGAATCCATCGGTGAGATGGTACGTGGAATTAACTCGATTACTGATCAGGCTCAGGAACTGGTTACTGCACAAGAGTTATCCGCGGACGCGGCCATTCAGGTAAAGAGCAGTGCAGATGATACCAAAAACATTACAGCGTTTATTCGGGAAATTGCCAGCCAAACGAATTTACTGGGTCTGAATGCTGCGATCGAAGCAGCCAGAGCGGGAGAATTGGGTCTTGGTTTTGGAGTTGTGGCCGGAGAAGTTCGGAAGTTGGCTGACCATAGCTCGCAGGCTACCGTCAATATTGAAGATAGCATGCAGGCAATGAAGACCTTCATTGACCAGATTCTGGAGCACATTGGCAACATGTCCACACTGACACAGAATCAGGCTGCCCTGACACAGCAGGTAAACGCCTCGATGGATGAGATTAATATGATGTCGCAGGATTTGGTGAACTACTCACGAAATTTGTAAGATGGGATACGGTTTAACCTTGTTGATTGTTGGATGATAAAATGAATTACACAAGAAAAAACAACCGAGACGCAATTTCTGCTCTCGGTTGTTTTTTTGTATTCTCAACACACGATATATGCAAATCTATCTCTTGAATTATACTTGTTGAACTTTGATCAAGTTGGTGTTACCGGATTGACCAATCGGTACGCCAGCGGACAATACGATGATGTCGCCTTTTTCAATATAACCGGTTTTAATTGCATTGCGTGTAGCGGACTCAAACATTTCATCGGTTGTCGTTACTTTGTCGCCCATAACCGGAATGACACCGGAGAGCAGACAGATTTTCGCAAGTACTTCTTCATGCTGTGTAACCGCAATGATCGGTGCTTTTGGACGATATTTGGAGATCATGCGCGCCGTAAATCCACTCTCGGTAGATGTGATGATCGCTTTGGCATTCAGGACAAGGGAGGAACTAACTGCTCCCTGACTGATAACTTCGGTAATGTCAGCTACTTGTTGAGCGGATTTTTGGTTGAATTGTTCTTTGTAATCAATCATCGTTTCAGCACGGCGAGCAACAGCTGCCATTGTGCGCACGGATTGTACTGGGTATTTACCTGCTGCCGATTCACCAGACAACATCACAACGTCTGCGCCTTGAAGAACAGCGTTAGCAACGTCACTAACTTCCGAACGAGTTGGACGCGGATTCACTTGCATCGATTCCAACATGTGCGTTGCGACGATAACCGGTTTACCTGCGCGGTTACATTTATCGATCATTTCTTTTTGCATCATAGGAACGTCTTCGATTGGTACTTCAACCCCGAGATCTCCACGAGCTACCATGATACCGTCAGATGCTTCAATGATATCGTCCAGGTTGGTCATACCTTCCTGGTTTTCGATTTTGGAGATGATTTGTACATGATCTACACCGCGTTCTTTCAGGATGCTGCGAATTTCACGAATGTCGTCGCCTTTACGAACAAAGGAAGCAGCGATGATTTCGATACCGTTTTCGATTCCGAATCCGATGTGCATAACGTCACGTTCCGTTACACCTGGCAAAGTCGTTTTGATTCCTGGCAAGTTAACCCCTTTACGTGGTTTCAGAATGCCGCCGCTGATGATTTTACAGTGAATATCTGATCCCTCCACGGACAGTACAGTCAGATCCACTAAACCATCATCAATGAGGATGCGATCGCCAGGTTTTACAACAAGGTTCAATTCCGGATAGTTTACCGAAATACGCTCAGCGTCACCAAGAATTTCTTCGGTAGTCAGGATAAGCTCTTTACCTGCTTGCAGATGGCAGGATGCTTCTTTCAGTTTGCCAATACGAACTTCCGGTCCCTTGATATCCATCATAATCGGTACATACGTATTCAATTCGGAAGCTGCTTTGCGGATATTGTTAATCCGTGCCACGTGATCTTCCAGCTCACCATGAGCCATATTCAGACGGGCAACCGTCATCCCTTCCTGGATCATTACTTTTAACAATTCGATTGAGTCACAAGCAGGTCCCATAGTACAAATAATTTTTGTTTTCAACATGCTGTTTTCCTCCTCATATGTTTGCTTATATGTGTATTGTAGCGTTTTCTGTCGAATCAGGGTATGAACTATAGTACAATGATTAGAATATAGTCCAATAATGAGGTGTGTTATGGTCACTCCATTAGAAGTACGACACATTAATGGTGTCGGTTGGTACGAAGAAGCGGTGCAGTCACAGGCCACTTGGCGGTTAAGCCTGGTTACTTATGGAAAATGTGTATATTGGGTGAACGGAGAGAAGCAGATCATGGAGAAAGGTGAGCTGCTGCTAATTCCCGCCGGCATTCCGTATTACGGCAAAAGTATTCCTACCGTAACTCACACGCAAATTGTTGTTCAATTACAGGGGGATCATGCACAAGGTTTGCCTGCGCTGGAACGGAGTGAGGCCTTGCGACATAAGCCCGGATGTTATGAACTGATCCATGAACGTATGAAAGCTATCCAACAACAATGGCAGGAACGTCCGTCTTATTATGTCATGATGAGCCAAGCCTTATTGATGGAAGTGCTTATTTATATAAACAGGGAGCTGGACCGCGGTGTTATTCCACCGGAGAGACATCTTCATGCGGAGCGGATGAAGCGATACATTGAGCGGCATTACCGAGAGAAAGTTACGAAAGAAGAGCTCGGGGATGAGATCGGTAAAACTCCTAATTACGCAGCCGCGTTATTTAAAAGCATGACAAATCAGACGATCAGCCAATATGTTCATGATCAACGGATGAAAAGGGCAGTGTATTTGCTTACCGAGTCACAGCTCTCCATTCAGGAAATTGCAGAATTTCTCGGATACCGAGATCTGTCTTATTTTTACCGGATATTCAAGCGTTTAATGGGAAGCCCTCCATCTGATCTGCTCCATGAACGTCCACCCATTGTATGAAGGACAGGGTCCTCATGGTTGCGTCTTGAAAAGTTCTTTCATTTAAGTATTAACTAAACATCAACTTGCAATCACGCAAAAAAAGAGGGCCGAGGCCCTCTTTCTGGTTTCATGACAGTTGAATTACTCCTGCCGATGCAATATAGATCTTATACTAAGCGGTTGCTGCTTGTATTTGTAGCTGTAAGTGGTTGCTTTGTTTTTTTGCTTGCCAGTCCAGCGCGAACTGCAACTACATGCACAGCCCAGTACGCTGCTTCGCCGAACAGAATGCCGCCAGCTACATCCAGCAGCGAATGCTGCTTTACAAACACCGTCGAAGCAATAATTAGCCACAACCATATCGACCATGAGATCCGCGCCATTGGTTTGAAGTTTAAGTGTCGATTGATGATGATGAAGAGCAGATAACTTGTGAGACAGTGGATGCTTGGAAAACAGTTGTATGGAGCATCATTGGTATAGATAAACTGTACGAGCGTGCTGCTTAAACCTGTTCCGATAGCTTCCGGTCGAGGCACGTAAGTAGGGAAGACCGCAAAAACGATGTTGGCTGCGATTACTCCTACGTTATAGGTAATTATCATACGCCAGAATAGCGATTTGTTTGTTAGACCCAAATAGAGAAATCCAAGATACAGAATCGGCATCCAACTGACATAAGGATAAATAAATTCTTTGATAAAAGGAATCTGTGTATCAATCCAGGCATAATTGTAGAAGACATCACTTCCGGTGTTACTGCCTAACAAAACATAAATGGAACCTTGAAGCGGTATACATAAGATTGCCAGCAAATGTCCCCAGCGCAGAAATAATGCTTTCATAGTATCCCCCTGAGTTCGTTCTTCGTTCTTCATTTCACAGCTCTCATCTTAACTCTCCATATATATGACGTTGCAGAAATGTCGTAACCCTGCACCGATTCATTCTTTTAATACTATAATAGACATTTTAGCACTTGAGCCATACCTGATTGTAAGGTAAAAGCTGTAAGAGAAATTCTCTTTTTTGTTACTTTTATAGTTTTATCCAGAAAAGGATAGCAGAATATCGAATAGATATGATAAAACTAAATTGTCATATAAGTTCATATGACAACCAATAAAAATGAAATGAGGCTATTACAATCTATGAACATCCCGCAATCCAAGCAAAACCAATCCTTTTCCACGCGCAGGCCCGTGCTGACGGTAGTCATTATTGAACTGCTCCTTTTGCTCGCGGTTTTCGCGGCAGGGGCGGTAGCTACCGTGAAGCAACTGGACTACACATCACCAGTATTGATGTCGTTTACTCCAATGGCCCTCGTGCTCATTATTTATCTCACCCTGCGACGCAAATGGAGAGAGATCGGATTTCGCTCCATAAGAACTATCCCGGCAAGTCATGCAAAGTATTATATTCCGCTACTCCTTGTACTGGGTACTCTTGCGCTGAAAGGATTTACAGAGTTAGCCTTCTCCAAGGTCGCCTTTTTTATATTTTTCACCTTGCTTGTCGCCTTTGTGGAGGAAACCATTTATCGTGGACTGATCTTCAAAACGTTGCTTCGTAAGAGTGCGGTTGCGGCAGTTGTCACTTCTAGTGTTTTATTTTCCATCACCCATATCATGAATGCATTATCCGGTCAGAGTATGGCAGACACCATTCTGCAACTAATCTATGCATTGCTGCTTGGAGCGGCGCTCGCGCTGTTAATGTTGAAAAACGGGAATATCGTGCCGCTGATCCTCTTTCATTTCATACATAATTTAATTCAATTTCTTGGGAACGACCGGCAAGACACCGGGACACTTGCCTACGATATCTTCATATTGGTTGTGTTGGTTGCTTATTGCGTATGGTTGACGTTTAACGTTCGAACGAAATTATCTTCTTCAGAGAGTACTACACAGGGGAGTTCAGTGGTTCGTTAAACGGGCGTGATAAGTTGCGGCCTAACTCTGTTAACCGCCAGCCATTGGAACGTGGTATACTTCAATCTGGCGGTATGGCAGGCTTGTTCATAATCAATCGGAAGTCCGTCCAACCGTACAATGGGTAGATAAATAGGTGATATTGTGGAAAAGACAGCACAGGCAGTGGCGGAATGGATGGTACAGGAGATTAAATTCACCGGTACACTTCATCAGGAAGCTGCAATTGAATATGTAAGGTCCAATTTTGGAGAAGAATTTGTATTTGTGAATGAGAATGGAAATACTTCGTTATCAAAAGAAGTGAAGAAAGCGTTCCGCAAGCTGCATCGTGGGCAGATTGCATGGGATAGGGATGCCTTTATGTGGGCATGGACCTAGAGTGTTATCCTGTGATTGATTGAGCTTTCATGGATGTGTTGGATATGCATGTCAAAATTTTTTTTAGAAAATGTATAAGTTGGTTCGGATCTGCATATCCTTTCATAAGACCGCAATGAGCGGAAGGGCAAGCGACAAACCCTGTTCCTGTGCGTGCGAATAACATGTATTTCCAAAGCTGTTTGAAAAGAAAATACAAAGATTTGCTTTTTGGTGAAAACGGAGTTATAATAAAAACAAGTTGTAGAGAGTGGAAAACCTAATTCACATATTGTAAAGGGCGATCACTTATAGGTTATGACTGGTACCTTTTTCAATGTGTGAATTTTTATTTGCTTGCTGCAAAGAACAAAGGAACATGTTAATCTTTATTTGGAGGTGTAATTCACATGCAAAACGGAACAGTAAAATGGTTCAACGCTGATAAAGGCTTCGGTTTCATCGAAGTTGAAGGCGGAGAAGATGTATTCGTACACTTCAGCGCTATTACAGGCGAAGGCTTCAAAACGCTGGACGAAGGTCAACGCGTGCAATTTAAAATTGTACAAGGAAACCGTGGTCCTCAAGCAGAAGAAGTTGTAAAACTGTAATTAAAGCATAGCTGCCTTTAACATGTTATAATGGTAAAGGCAGCTTCTTTTTTTTGAGCAGTTATAATGAAAGTCGGCCCAATAGTTGTCGAGACAGAAGTCCGGACGGGACAAAACTTCCGCTAAGTAGTGGCTTCTGTGAAATAACGTCGGATCAGATGTTTTTCCATAACAAAGGGGGTAGAAGTCATGTATAATCGCAAAAAACCGTTGGAAGAGATTCCACAAGCGGATGCGGCAATCTGGGAATGTACGAGTGATACGTGCAAAGGATGGATGCGGGACAATTTTGCGTTTGATAGCGTGCCTACTTGTCCGATATGTGCTTCTGAGATGGTTAGCACGACCAGGATGCTGCCATTGCTTGAAAATTCGAATAGTAATCTGAAAACGATGCCTAAAGGAAATCGGATTTAACATAGCTTACCCGCCTCTAACGAGGTGTTTTTTTTTAAGTTGAACCTGACATCTTGTACAAAGGTAAGGGTCTTAAATAAGAAGTTCCCGGCATTCGTTTTGGCGAATGCCTTTTTTTATATCTTTTTTTTCAATTAATACATCCGATTTACAACAATGTTTTTACTTGGATCTAGGGTTTGAATTAACGATAAATGACAAACAAAGAACCTTCTTGCTTCATGCAAGAAGGTTCTTTGTTTGTTTAGAGATTTTAGATGAACAGGAATGGCAGCAGAAACAGGGTTGCTACCAGAGCCAGTTCGATCCCTGCTCCAGCTCCATAGCCGTAACGCCCGTAACCTCCGCCGTATCCTCCATATGGACCGTAGGCCGAAGATTTAACTTTCTTTGTTGCAACAGTGTTTTTCTTGCTGCTTTTTACAAGCTGCTGTTTGGATTTGACTGAACACAGCCGTGGTCCTTCGAAACATCCGTTCAAATAAATTTTACCATCACGACATTGACCAAGCGTACCATACATATGCTTACCGTCGTTCATAACGAGACAAACGGAACGTCCAACGTGCGGAGAAACCGTTTCTTCGCATACCGGATTAATTCTGTACATGCAAATCCTCCTCATTAGGTGCGGTTGCCGCTTGAATTCAACGGTTTGTATATCATAGTAAAAAGAAGACCGATTGGTATGGACGAGTACCCGGAAATTAGATGGGGAGGAGCCGTTTTTATATCTGCTCCATACACTGGAGGGAGTAAAAGGGAGGGGATCTCATGGATTATCATGATTTGCTGGCCCGGCTTGGAGAAGGGAGTGCCCATCCGGGAGGATTTACAGCAACGATGCAACTGTTGGATACGCTGTCTCTGCCTGCGCATAGCAAGGTGCTTGAGGTGGGATGTGGTACAGGGAGGACGGCTTGTTACCTCGCCCGAAAGGGCTATCGGGTAACCGCGGTTGATCTGAATCGGCAGATGTTGGAGAAAGCGGTGCGACGCGCAAGACGGGAGCGCTTGGATATTCGTTTTATTCAGGCGGATGTAAAATCCTTACCTTTTCCGGATCATTATTTTGATGTGGTATTTGTAGAGTCCGTCACCATCTTTACCCAGTGGCGAAGTACCCTTGCGGAATATAAGCGAGTATTGAAGCCAGGTGGTCTATTCATTGATCGGGAGATGGTGTTATCCGGCAGGAAGACAGAAGTGATGAGCCGTAGGTTGAAACAATTTTATGGAATAAGGACCCTGGCAACCATGACTACATGGAAGAAACGTCTCAGACAGTGTGGATTTACTGAGGTCTTGGTCAAGGAACATTCTCGTTCTATGGGAAAATGGGGCGTGGATCATGATCCTCATCGAGAGATGGATATGAGCTTGTTTGAGGATGAGCAAGTGCAGCGTATGGGTCGCACCAATGATCGTTTGCTTGCGAGATACGGAAAAAAATTGGGTTATGCGGTTTTTGAAGCAAAGTCATCCATGGATAGTGATAATAAACAGAAAGTGTAGGATGACTTGTTGGCGGAGAGGGTAGTCCCCTAACGAATGTAAAAAAATTAGGCTGATGCTGATTTGGCATCTAAAAAAGCAACCCACCCAAAGTGGATTGCTTTTTCTTTACTCTCGGACTCTAAACTCAAGCCAGTGAGTGATCAAAATAGTCCTCGCCAGATTTTGGCTGAAGGCGTTACAGCATATCGTTGTCGATAATGCGCCAGTGATGCTTCAGCAGAGCTTCCAGTTGCGGTTTATCCTTGGCTCGAAAAGCGCTTACGATTTGGCGATGTTCTTCATTTACCTCATTAAGTACACTGGACAGCTTCGGCTTGTTGTCGCTGACATATGATTGGCGAATAAAGCTATTTTTTAACGTGTTTAACATCTCGATGACAGTGGCGTTGCCGCAGCGCTGGATGTACAGGTTATGAAATTGATATTGATTCTTGCTGTAAGCAGCCAGATCGAGCTGGGTGATATCTTCATCCATCCGTGCAATAAGGGCCTCCATCTCCAGGAGCTCAGACGGTTTGAGCTGGTCCGCTGCGAGTGTAGCAGCAAGTGCTTCAAGCGCACCGATGGCCTGCGAGAACTCGAGTTTTTTGCCAGCATCAAATGGAGCCACGATAAATCCCCTGCGTGGGATATATTGCAGAAGATTGTCAGAAGTGAGCTGAAATAAGGCTTCCCGAGTAGGTGTACGGCTGATGTCCAACTTTTTGCAAATCTCCGCTTCATTAATCTTCTGATTGGGGAGCAATGTCCCGTCCTGAATTTTCTGTGCGATATAATCGTAAACGTGATCTTTCAAGGACCGGTATTTGGGTGCCTCCATACCGAATCCCCCCTTCTGTATATAGTGATGATTGGATGTGTGAGGGTGTGAGCCCTGTAATGGTGCGCCGTTCGGGAGTTTCAAGTTTTTATCATCTTAACACCGAGGGGGGAGTTGGGCAAGCAATCTTAATGATCTAAATCAATGTAAGTTTTATGTTAAATAAATTACGTATTATGGAATTAAAGTGTATAAATGTGTTAAATTCATTGCCATGAAATAGATTATTTGTTAGTATTGCTTACATCAAAGTCCATATATTGCCTTGTGTATATTGTATACAAGTTATATGTCTTTATCATTCCAAAACAGAACAGGGGTATGTTGAGTGAAAAGAGTGCTTTTGCCAATGATGCTGTTGTTAATGGTGGTAATCATGTCAGCTTGTGGGCAGGAACAAACGACGGGGGCCGGGTCGGAACCTTCTCCATCCTCTGAGAGTGGTAGCGCAGAGAAGAAAGTTATCGTACTTGGCACCAGTGCAGACTACGCACCTTATGAATTTCACAAAAGCATTAATGGCAAGGACACTATTGTTGGTTTTGATATTGAGATTGCCAAGGCGATTGCTGCGGACATGGGAGCTGAGCTGAAGATTGAGGATATGGATTTTGATGGCTTGCTTATGGCGCTGAGCACGGACAAGGTCGATTTTGTTATATCGGGCTTAACACCTACAGTAGAGCGAAAGAAGAACGTTGATTTTACGGATATCTACTATTATGCAGAACAGGCTGTGCTCGTTAGAGCTGACGAAGGCGACTCGATAACCTCACTGGATGATTTGTCGGGTAAGCAGGTAGGTGTGCAGAAAAGCTCCATTCAGGAAGGCATTGCTCAGGATATTCAAGGAGCCAAACTTACTTCTCTTGCCAAAATTCCCGAATTGATTCTTGAATTGCAGACCGGGCGGGTAGATGCGCTTATTCTGGAGAAGCCGGTTGCGCAGCAGTATGTAAAGAACCAGGAGGGACTGGTTGTTGCAAATGTGAAGATTGAACAGGCAGAGGATGAAGGAGGATCGGCAATCGCCGTGAAAAAAGGCAACAAGGAGCTCGTTGATCAGATCAACAGTACGCTGGAGAAGCTCAAAACGGACGGAGATATCGAACGCTTCGTTGTTGAAGCGAATGAGATGTTAGGCGAATAAACCGGGCGAGTGAGGGATATACCGTGAATTTAGATTTCTCCTTTCTATCCGAACATTGGCAGGATTATGCGCGTAGCGCGTGGGTGACGTTGGAGCTTTCCTTCTTTGGGGTGTTATTTGGTACTTTGCTGGGGGTTATGGTGGCACTGCTGCGTATATCACGAGTGTGGCCTATCAAGTTCGCAGCATCCGCGTATATCGAACTCATTCGCGGTACGCCGATGTTGGTGCAAATTCTCATTATTCATTATGGTCTGACCGTAATTGGTGTGAACCTAACCGCATTTATGTCGGGGGTGGTCGCATTGACCATGAACAGCTCGGCATACATGGCAGAGGTGTTCAGGGCGGGGATTCAGGCAATTGATAAAGGACAGACTGAAGTTTCGCGTTCTCTTGGGATGTCCCATAGCATGACGCTTCGCTACATTATACTGCCGCAGGCCTTTCGAAACATGCTTCCGGCGATCGGTAATGAATTCATTATTATCATTAAAGATTCCTCGCTTGTTTCCATGATCGGGATTGCTGAGATTATATATACGGCTAGAGCCATTCAGGGGGTTACCTTCCAGCCGCTTGCCCCGCTCCTTGTTGCTGCTGCCCTCTATTTTGTAATTACATTTACGTTGGCCAACCTGCTCACCTGGCTGGAACGCAGACTTTCCGTATCCCGATAACGGAATACGGAAAGTCTGCGAATGAAGTGAAATTAGGTGATCGCGGAAAAAGTGAGCAGGAGTCGTAAATGGTCGTGGCGAAGCATACATTGATATTGTATTTTGTATACAATATAATCAAAGAGGGGTGCTGGGAGTATATGTCAGATTCGAAAATGTTAATGGATTGGTCGGAACGTTATGCTGCACCTAATTATCATCCGCTCCCGATCGTCATTGAGCAGGCAGAGGGAGTATGGGTCGAAGATCCCGAAGGTCGCCGTTATATGGATATGTTAAGTGCATATTCGGCATTAAATCATGGGCACAGACATCCGGTAATCATTCAGGCGCTGAAAGATCAGGCAGATCGGGTAACATTAACATCACGGGCATTTCACAGCAGTGCGGCATCACTTTTTTATCAGAAGCTCTCGCAATTTACAGGCAAACCCAAAATTCTGGCCATGAACACGGGAGCTGAAGCGGTTGAAACGGCCGTGAAAGCAGTACGAAGATGGGCATATCGCTGCAAGGGTGTACCGGAAAATCAAGCTGAAATTATCGTATGCTCCGGCAATTTTCATGGAAGAACACTGACGGTCACCTCTTTCTCATCTTCAGAAGAGTACAAAAAAGACTTTGGTCCGTTTACACCCGGATTCAAAATCATTCCTTATGGTGACATTGAAGCGCTTAAACTTGCGATTACACCGCATACGGCCGCTTTTCTTGTGGAACCCATTCAGGGGGAGGCCGGTATTGTCATTCCGCCAGAAGGATATCTTGCTGAAGCCTTTACGCTGTGCAAACAGCACCGGGTGTTGACTGTGGCGGATGAAATTCAGACCGGATTCGGACGAACGGGACGCCGTTTTGCCTCTGACTGGGAGGGGGTTGAGCCTGATATCTGGATTATGGGTAAAGCGCTAGGTGGGGGAGTGATACCCATCTCGGCTATTGCTGCAAATGCAGAAATACTGGATTTGTTTGAACCGGGTTCTCATGGCTCCACTTTCGGGGGGAACCCACTTGCCTGCGCAGTGGCTGTTGCGGCACTGGAAGTTCTGGAAAATGAGAAGCTTGCAGGGCGCTCGGAGCGTCTGGGGAATTATTTTATGAAACAGCTTCAGGGAATTCGCAGTTCAGCTGTGCGTGAGGTTCGAGGCAGAGGGTTGTTCATCGGTGTTGATCTGCATGTACCTGCACGCCCATATTGTGAGAAGTTAATGTCTGTTGGACTGCTCTGTAAAGAAACCCATGAAACAACGATCCGTTTTGCACCGCCACTGACCATTACGGAGACTGAGATCGACTGGGCGTTGGAGCGAATTGCTCAGGTGCTGGGTGACTGATAAACCTTTGATTCTTTGATTACTTCATATAAGCAGCGAAGGAGCTGGCCTACATGGGAAACAATGATATGGAATCTGCAGGAACGCTGAGTGCTTCTAATGAAACGAGCCAATTACATTTGCGTCATCATGACGTTGCCGTTATTAAGGTGCCTTTTGGATTAGGCGGGGCCCGAGGTGGTGCTGAGTTAGGTCCGGATGAACTCATTACCGCAGGATTGAAACGTGAAATTGCTAGCCTTGGGTTGAAAGTATCAAAAGAGATCCGTGTAGATTGTCCCTCAGAGTCTGTAGCTCCAATTGAACGCAATCGTGTGAAATATTTATCCGAGGTTAGACAGGTGAGCGAGCGAGTGTGCAATGAAGTGTCTGGCGCGATAGCGGAAGGAGCTTTTCCACTTGTTCTGGGTGGGGATCACAGTGTAGCTATAGGTTCTCTTGCCGGGTTGTCTGCGCATTATTCCAATCTGGGTGTGATCTGGTTTGATGCTCATGCGGATTTGAATACAGAAGAGCGTAGTCTGTCTGGAAATATGCATGGGATGAGTGTTGCTGCCGCTTTGGGGCATTCTGCATTTAACTTGTCACATATTCCGGGCGCGGGGCCGTTCCTTAATCCTTCCAACCTGGTCTATATTGGCTTGCGTGATTTGGATGTATATGAGAAGGAACAGATCCGAGCACTTGGCATCAAGAGCTTTACAATGCATGATATTGACCGGATGGGTATACAACAGGTTGTTGAACAGACGCTGGCTGTAGTCGGAGAAGGAACAGATGGTATTCATATTAGCTTTGATATGGATTGTCTTGATCCGCGTGAGGCTCCGGGTGTGGGTACGCCGGTACCAGGGGGGCTGAATTACCGTGAAGCTCATTTTGCACTGGAGCTGCTCGCTTCCACCAACCAAGTCACGTCTATGGATCTGGTGGAGGTTAACCCGCTGTTTGATCAGAACAGGCATACGGCCCGCCTTGGAGTAGAGCTGATTGCTTCATTGCTGGGTAAACGGATCTTATAACGATCGGATAGCTATTTCGTGTGGGGATGAATTCATGCTTATATAGAAGGTGATGTCGAATCATATAATGTAATGTTATATAAGAGCCAGGGTCTGACTCATCCATATGATCTTCGACTGAATGAAGATAGGTATGAATGACTTCCCTGGCTATAGATGTTGGATGCACCTCTAGACTCTTGAACGGATGGAGGGTGAAGTTGGTTTTATAGAGTAAGAATGCCTGGGTAAACGTTGCTTTCTGGTACCTTAAGGAGTGTTGGGTATATATACGAGGGTCTCTACTATAGAAGAAAGAGATTGTAGATTATCTGATAGAGAATGTGCTTCTAAAGTTTTTTTGAAAATAAAGCTTGCATTCGAAAACTGTACATGGTATATTCTAATTCCGGCCAAGAAAACACGAGAAACATGGTGCGGCAAGCGAATGAAATAAGCTTCGAAAGAAACTTAAAAAAAGAGCTTGCAAAGTTGGTTCGGATGTGATAAGATATAAAAGTTGCTGAGGTGAACAACACACGGCAATGAAACAAGTTTGATCTTTGAAAACTGAACAACGAGTGAGTAAACATTCTGCTTGCAGAGTGAACGCGAAAGTTTGAGACAAGCCTTGGCTTGGATCGACTGGAGCATAAAATGAGATTTTTAATCTCGTCAGTTTCAAAATGAGCTTATCGCTCTTTTCAATACTTTATTGGAGAGTTTGATCCTGGCTCAGGACGAACGCTGGCGGCATGCCTAATACATGCAAGTCGAGCGGACTTGATGAGAAGCTTGCTTCTCTGATGGTTAGCGGCGGACGGGTGAGTAACACGTAGGCAACCTGCCCTCAAGCTTGGGACAACTACCGGAAACGGTAGCTAATACCGAATAGTTGTTTTCTTCTCCTGAAGAAAACTGGAAAGACGGAGCAATCTGTCACTTGGGGATGGGCCTGCGGCGCATTAGCTAGTTGGTGGGGTAATGGCTCACCAAGGCGACGATGCGTAGCCGACCTGAGAGGGTGATCGGCCACACTGGGACTGAGACACGGCCCAGACTCCTACGGGAGGCAGCAGTAGGGAATCTTCCGCAATGGGCGAAAGCCTGACGGAGCAATGCCGCGTGAGTGATGAAGGTTTTCGGATCGTAAAGCTCTGTTGCCAGGGAAGAACGCTTGGGAGAGTAACTGCTCTCAAGGTGACGGTACCTGAGAAGAAAGCCCCGGCTAACTACGTGCCAGCAGCCGCGGTAATACGTAGGGGGCAAGCGTTGTCCGGAATTATTGGGCGTAAAGCGCGCGCAGGCGGTCATTTAAGTCTGGTGTTTAATCCCGGGGCTCAACCCCGGATCGCACTGGAAACTGGGTGACTTGAGTGCAGAAGAGGAGAGTGGAATTCCACGTGTAGCGGTGAAATGCGTAGATATGTGGAGGAACACCAGTGGCGAAGGCGACTCTCTGGGCTGTAACTGACGCTGAGGCGCGAAAGCGTGGGGAGCAAACAGGATTAGATACCCTGGTAGTCCACGCCGTAAACGATGAGTGCTAGGTGTTAGGGGTTTCGATACCCTTGGTGCCGAAGTTAACACATTAAGCACTCCGCCTGGGGAGTACGGTCGCAAGACTGAAACTCAAAGGAATTGACGGGGACCCGCACAAGCAGTGGAGTATGTGGTTTAATTCGAAGCAACGCGAAGAACCTTACCAGGTCTTGACATCCCTCTGACCGGTACAGAGATGTGCCTTTCCTTCGGGACAGAGGAGACAGGTGGTGCATGGTTGTCGTCAGCTCGTGTCGTGAGATGTTGGGTTAAGTCCCGCAACGAGCGCAACCCTTGATCTTAGTTGCCAGCATTTCGGATGGGCACTCTAAGGTGACTGCCGGTGACAAACCGGAGGAAGGTGGGGATGACGTCAAATCATCATGCCCCTTATGACCTGGGCTACACACGTACTACAATGGCCGGTACAACGGGCTGTGAAGCCGCGAGGTGGAACGAATCCTAAAAAGCCGGTCTCAGTTCGGATTGCAGGCTGCAACTCGCCTGCATGAAGTCGGAATTGCTAGTAATCGCGGATCAGCATGCCGCGGTGAATACGTTCCCGGGTCTTGTACACACCGCCCGTCACACCACGAGAGTTTATAACACCCGAAGTCGGTGGGGTAACCGCAAGGAGCCAGCCGCCGAAGGTGGGATAGATGATTGGGGTGAAGTCGTAACAAGGTAGCCGTATCGGAAGGTGCGGCTGGATCACCTCCTTTCTATGGAGAATCGTTTCCTGTAACGGAAACATTCAAATACGCAGCTTAGCTGCAAAAACTACTCACTCGTTGCTCAGTTTTGAGAGCTCAAACTCTCAAACAGCTTGCTTTTGCATGGAGCTTGTTCTTTGAAAACTAGATATCGAAACGAAATTTTGCGATTTAGAACATTCCTTTTTAAGCTGAACTTGTGTTAAAACAAGTTTCAATAAATAGTGAAAACTGCATTGCGATGGTATCGAATGGGAGTGACTTTTGGCTTTGCGTAAGCAAAACAAGGGAAGCGAGCAGTCGAAACCGGAGCAATTATGGTTAAGCTACTAAGAGCACACGGAGGATGCCTAGGCGCTAGGAGCCGATGAAGGACGTGGCGAACAACGAAACTGCCTCGGGGAGCTGTAAGCAAGCTTTGATCCGGGGGTGTCCGAATGGGGAAACCCAGCTGGGGTAATTTCCAGTTACTCATAACTGAATACATAGGTTATGTAGAGGCATACCAGGGGAACTGAAACATCTAAGTACCCTGAGGAAGAGAAAACAATAGTGATTCCGTCAGTAGCGGCGAGCGAACGCGGAGAAGCCCAAACCAGAGAGCTTGCTCTCTGGGGTTGTGGGACATCTCACATGGAGTTACAAAGGAGCCGGTTAAACGAAGAGGTCTGGAAAGGCCCGCCAAAGAAGGTAAAAGCCCTGTAGTTGAAAGTCTGCTCTCTCCGAGATGTATCCCGAGTAGTGCGGGGCACGTGAAACCCCGTATGAATCCGGCAGGACCATCTGCCAAGGCTAAATACTTCCTAGCGACCGATAGTGAAGCAGTACCGTGAGGGAAAGGTGAAAAGCACCCCGGAAGGGGAGTGAAATAGAACCTGAAACCGTGTGCTTACAAAAAGTCAGAGCCCGTTTTAGGGGTGATGGCGTGCCTTTTGTAGAATGAACCGGCGAGTTACGTTCCCGTGCAAGGTTAAGGTGAAGAGCCGGAGCCGCAGCGAAAGCGAGTCTGAATAGGGCGATGTAGTACGTGGACGTAGACCCGAAACCGGGTGATCTACCCCTGTCCAGGGTGAAGGTGCGGTAACACGCACTGGAGGCCCGAACCCACGCACGTTGAAAAGTGCGGGGATGAGGTGGGGGTAGCGGAGAAATTCCAATCGAACTCGGAGATAGCTGGTTCTCCCCGAAATAGCTTTAGGGCTAGCCTCGGAAAACAGAGTCGTGGAGGTAGAGCACTGATTGGGTGCGGGGCCCGCAAGGGTTACCAAGCTCAGTCAAACTCCGAATGCCATAGACTTACTTCCGGGAGTCAGACAGTGAGTGCTAAGATCCATTGTCAAAAGGGAAACAGCCCAGACCATCAGCTAAGGTCCCCAAGTGTGTGTTAAGTGGGAAAGGATGTGGAGTTGCACAGACAACCAGGATGTTGGCTTAGAAGCAGCCACCATTGAAAGAGTGCGTAATAGCTCACTGGTCGAGTGACTCTGCGCCGAAAATGTAACGGGGCTAAACACACCACCGAAGCTATGGCTTGATGCTTGCATCAGGGGTAGGGGAGCGTTGTATAAGGGTTGAAGGTGTACCGTAAGGAGCGCTGGACATTATACAAGTGAGAATGCCGGTATGAGTAACGAAAAGATCAGTGAGAATCTGATCCGCCGAAAGCCTAAGGGTTCCTGAGGAAGGCTCGTCCGCTCAGGGTAAGTCGGGACCTAAGGCGAGGCCGAAAGGCGTAGTCGAAGGACAACAGGTCGAAATTCCTGTACCACCGTAAGCCGTTATGAGCAATGGGGGGACGCAGCAGGGTAGTGACGCGGACTGATGGATGTCCGTCTAAGCAGTGAGGCTGATGTGTAGGCAAATCCGCACATCGTAAGGCTGGGCTGTAATGGGGAGCGAAAATTATAGTAGCGAAGGTCATGATCTCACACTGCCAAGAAAAGCCTCTAGCCAGGTGATGGTGCCCGTACCGCAAACCGACACAGGTAGGCGAGAAGAGAATTCTAAGGCGCGCGGAAGAACTCTCGTTAAGGAACTCGGCAAAATGACCCCGTAACTTCGGGAGAAGGGGTGCCCCGGTAGTGTGAATAGCACGAGGGGGCCGCAGTGAAAAGGCCCAAGCGACTGTTTAGCAAAAACACAGGTCTGTGCGAAGCCGTAAGGCGAAGTATACGGGCTGACGCCTGCCCGGTGCTGGAAGGTTAAGGGGAGCGGTTAGGAGCAATCCGAAGCTGTGAACCGAAGCCCCAGTAAACGGCGGCCGTAACTATAACGGTCCTAAGGTAGCGAAATTCCTTGTCAGGTAAATTCTGACCCGCACGAATGGCGTAACGACTTGGGCGCTGTCTCAACGAGAGATCCGGTGAAATTTTAATACCTGTGAAGATGCAGGTTACCCGCGACAAGACGGAAAGACCCCATGGAGCTTTACTGCAGCTTGATATTGAATTTGGGTACGATCTGTACAGGATAGGTGGGAGCCTTTGAAGCATGAGCGCCAGCTTGTGTGGAGGCACCGTTGGGATACCACCCTGATCGTATCTAGGTTCTAACCTGGTACCGTAATCCGGTGCGGGGACAGTGTCAGGTGGGCAGTTTGACTGGGGCGGTCGCCTCCTAAAGAGTAACGGAGGCGCCCAAAGGTTCCCTCAGAATGGTTGGAAATCATTCGAAGAGTGCAAAGGCATAAGGGAGCTTGACTGCGAGACCTACAAGTCGAGCAGGGACGAAAGTCGGGCTTAGTGATCCGGTGGTACCGCATGGAAGGGCCATCGCTCAACGGATAAAAGCTACCCTGGGGATAACAGGCTTATCTCCCCCAAGAGTCCACATCGACGGGGAGGTTTGGCACCTCGATGTCGGCTCATCGCATCCTGGGGCTGAAGTAGGTCCCAAGGGTTGGGCTGTTCGCCCATTAAAGCGGTACGCGAGCTGGGTTCAGAACGTCGTGAGACAGTTCGGTCCCTATCTGTCGTGGGCGTAGGAAATTTGAGAGGAGCTGTCCTTAGTACGAGAGGACCGGGATGGACGTACCGCTGGTGTACCAGTTGTTCCGCCAGGAGCACCGCTGGGTAGCTATGTACGGAAGGGATAAGCGCTGAAAGCATCTAAGCGTGAAGCCCCCCTCAAGATGAGATTTCCCAGTATGTAAGACCCCTTGAAGACGACGAGGTAGATAGGCTGGGGGTGGAAGTGCAGCAATGCATGGAGCTGACCAGTACTAATCGGTCGAGGGCTTATCCAATATGCAGGTTATAACTCGCAAATTTCGTTTCGGATCTAGTTTTCAGAGAATAATCTCTGAAATGAAAATCGGTACATCACAGAATGTGCGTATGATTTTCAGTTCCATATTGGATTTCAAGAAGCTATGCTTCGACAAATCGCGTTTGGTGGCGATGGCGGAGGGGTTCCACACGTACCCATCCCGAACACGACCGTTAAGCCCTCTAGCGCCGATGGTACTTGGACCGCAGGGTCCTGGGAGAGTAGGACGCCGCCAAGCGAATTCCCTTTGGGGTATTTTTTTTGCCCCCCTCGTAAGGAAAAGGGAAATATATTGGGGCCCTTAGCTCAGTTGGTTAGAGCGCACCTCTGATAAGGGTGAGGCCGGTGGTTCGAGTCCACCAGGGCCCACCATATAAGTTTTAAACCACAGTGTATGGGGCCATAGCTCAGCTGGGAGAGCGCCTGCCTTGCAAGCAGGAGGTCAGCGGTTCGATCCCGCTTGGCTCCACCATTCCCTGATAGCTCAGTTGGTAGAGCACTCGACTGTTAATCGAGTTGTCACAGGTTCGAGCCCTGTTCGGGGAGCCATTCAGGAGAGGTGTCCGAGTTGGTCGAAGGAGCACGATTGGAAATCGTGTAGGCGCCAAAAGCGTCTCGAGGGTTCGAATCCCTCTCTCTCCGCCAGATAGAATTTTGTTACTGTGGCCCGTTGGTCAAGGGGTTAAGACACCTCCCTTTCACGGAGGTAACAGGGGTTCGAATCCCCTACGGGTCATATATATGGAGGCTTAGCTCAGCTGGGAGAGCATCTGCCTTACAAGCAGAGGGTCGGGGGTTCGATCCCCTCAGCCTCCACCATATAACTTATAATAACGACGCGGGGTGGAGCAGCCCGGTAGCTCGTCGGGCTCATAACCCGAAGGCCGCAGGTTCAAATCCTGCCCCCGCAATTAACCTTTCTATTAAGAAAGTGATCTGGAACCGTGGTGTAGTTGGCCTAACATGCCTGCCTGTCACGCAGGAGATCGCGGGTTCGAATCCCGTCGGTTCCGCCATTTTTACTCAAGTAACATTTTACACCGTGCCGGTGTAGCTCAACTGGTAGAGCAACTGACTTGTAATCAGTAGGTTGGGGGTTCAAGTCCTCTCGCCGGCACCATTTATTGCATTTACCTCTGAATTTATAATAGAATGTATATTGTAGTTTCAGATGGGAATACTGAGATACTCTCAGCGAATGTAAGGGATAGCTTATGGCGATCGTGGCGAAGTGGTTAACGCACCGGTTTGTGGATCCGGCATTCGGGGGTTCAATTCCCCTCGATCGCCCCATGTTTTCTTAATGGGGATTAGCCAAGCGGTAAGGCAACGGACTTTGACTCCGTCATGCATAGGTTCAAATCCTATATCCCCAGCCATTTTAGTTTTTAGTTTGAGTCATTAGCTCAGTTGGTAGAGCACCTGACTTTTAATCAGGGTGTCGAAGGTTCGAGCCCTTCATGACTCACCATTATATTTTGCGGTCGTGGCGGAATTGGCAGACGCGCACGGTTCAGGTCCGTGTGGGCTAACCCCCGTGGAGGTTCGAGTCCTCTCGACCGCACCATATATTTTGCGGAAGTGGCTCAGCGGTAGAGCATCGCCTTGCCAAGGCGAGGGTCGCGGGTTCGATTCCCGTCTTCCGCTCCAATATTTGCGCCCTTAGCTCAGCTGGATAGAGCGTTTGACTACGAATCAAAAGGCCGGGAGTTCGAATCTCTCAGGGCGCGCCATTATTTTCATAAGTATCGGGATGTAGCTCAGCTTGGTAGAGCACCTGGTTTGGGACCAGGGGGTCGCATGTTCAAATCGTGTCATCCCGATTTTTATTTGCGGGTGTAGTTCAATGGTAGAACTTTAGCCTTCCAAGCTAATAGCGTGGGTTCGATTCCCATCACCCGCTTCATGGTAACAACAAAGAGAGCTCTTGCTTATTGCAAGGGCTCTTTTTGATATAGTAAGCTCATATCAGAAAATAGTGGGAGGACTTATGAAAAATAAAATAGAAACGCCAAAGATTCCCCTGGAACTCGAAGACTTATCGTTAACTTTAGAAACATGGGAGATTAAAGAAGAAATTAAACATGGACGATTTACCAATATCTCTGTGGAGAATCAGAGCGCCAGCAGGGTTTCATTCGATAAAGTGGTCTTTGAGAACGTGATCTTTAGCCAGTCCTCTCTCCCCGAAGTCGAGCTTACTGATGTGATTTTTGATAAATGTGATTTGTCCAATATGGACTTTAACGGTTCTTTCCTTCACCGAACAGAATTTAGAAATTGTAAATTGCTTGGTACTAATTTTTCAAATAGCAGGCTCCAAAATATAAGCTTTCAGGGCTGTGTAGCTGACCTTTCTTTATTTCGATTCTCCAAGTTTAAACAGGTGAAGTACACGGAATGTTCTCTGGTGAGTGGCGATTTCTTTCAAGCTACAGCTCAAAAACTGGAGTTTTCTGAATGCAATATAGATCAAGCTCTTTTGTCGGGTGTTAAGCTTAAAGGAATGGACCTCAGCGACTGTAGCTTTGAAAGGTTGCTCGTGGATATTGAGGATCTGGACGGATGCATCATCTCAGATGCTCAGGCCGCCTCTTTTGTTGGATTATTAGGCTTAATTGTGAAGTAGGTTTGATTATGCGAGTGATCTTTGTTTAAATGGAGAGATCAATGAATGTACAATAGCATGCTTTCACTGATAAAAAGGAGGCGTATTATGAAAAGGGCTCTCGTTATTGGAGGAAATGGAACATTAGGCAAGGCTGTTGTAGCAAAGCTTCAGGAATATTCCGTTGAGGTCATTACAGCCGGCAGGCAATCCGGAGATTACCAGGTGGATATGACATCCACAGAGAGTATTACATCCCTCTTTGAAACGGTGACTAATATAGACTATGTGATTGTTGCAGCAGGTCAGACCCATTATGCGAAGCTGGAGGAACTGACCCCTGAGAACAATATGATTAGTGTGCAGGGGAAATTACTCGGTCAAGTAAACATTGTCTTGATTGGGCAGCACTACATCAACGATAAGGGAAGTTTTACGCTGGTCAGTGGCATTATACAGGACCACCCCATTCTGAAAGGCGCGTCCAGTGCTATGGTTAACGGTGCAATCGATTCGTTTGCCAAAGCAGCAGCGTATGAGTTACCGCGAGGTATACGTCTGAATTCGGTTAGTCCTAACCTGTTTGTTGAATCCGCAGAGAAATATAAGGGTGTGTTTATCGGATTTAATCCGGTGCCGGTGGAGCGTGTCGCCAATACGTTTATCCAGAGTGCCCTTGGGATCGAAACAGCCCAAACCTTTAAAATATACTAACTGTAAGGAATATTAAATAAAGGAGATCGACAGAAAGTTCCTGTTGATCTCCTTTTGTTTTGGATGAAATGGGATTTCAGCTTGATGGCAGATAAACCAAACATATCGTTGTATGTTTAATCGATACGGGAAGGGAAGGGGAAAGACCCTGATCCTTTTCGTTTCATAAGAACATAGACATGCCCATTTTCCCCGTTGTCCCATAAACCGCTAGATACCATACTTAGACTCATACGATATAGACAGCAACAACCAATTAGTATCTTTCCAAGATGAGCTGAGTTTTCAGGCCATCGGCAGGAATGAGCCAGTTTTTGTTTTCCAGCACTTGCATCAGTTGGGTACGCAGTCCCGAAACAGCTGTAGAATCTGCTGTTTTGAACGAGATCTCCACGATATTCTCTACACCTGTGCCTGCTGCGTTGCGAATAGGCCATACTTCAAGGGTGAGTTCTTGTCCATTCCATGAGCCTTCATAACGTTGGAACGTTACCGGGCCGTACGCACGGGAGGCCGTGAGTTGTTGTTTACCCCAGTTGGAGGAGGACCAGTTTTTTAATTTGCCAGGCAGTTTGTCCAATAACATGCTCAAAGCTTCCTGCTGTGATGGAAGTTGTACGCCTGTAGCTTTGGTGTCCACCTTTTTCGTGTTGGAGAAGCTTAATGTTTGTTTGCCATATCCCCAGTCAATTTCAGCCTCGTAGTTATCATCTGACGCATCAAATCCCTCTTGGTTAGCCAGAGTCAACGCCGCATTAACATCACCATTGATAACAGGATAGCGCTTTTTATAAGTCAGTTCATAATTGTTCTTGTCATCCTTCTTCCGAAAACGGACATCCCACCCTGCTTGATTCAGATTAAGTGCGTTGGTGTCGAAATACTCTGCACTAATGTTTCTTGCTGAGGAGCTCAAGCCCAGCGTCTGAATGACTTCATTGCGTGGTGTCCCATCCGTGTTCAATACCAGCTCCGGCTTAGCCAGGAACTTCACTTCATAAGCAGGAACGGCATTGGCTGCTGCGGAAGCCTGTGGTGCTTCCAGAAACGTCAGTCCACTTCCCAATGTCACGATGCTCAGCATGAATGAGGCGGTTACCTTTTTCCATTTTTTCAAAACGAATCACTCCCTAGGCTGGATTAACGTACAGACCCACTTTATCGTCGAAGTATATGAAAGCGATTAAATGGAAGGGGGCGTTGCGTTAACCCTGCATAGATTTGATGAATGCCAAGCGATAGTTTATATGGGTTAGCGGGATCATGAATGAAAAAGAGAGAGGCTGTGGCTCATGTCCCGCAATACTTCCTTGAAGCGGTTGACCTGGACGGAAGGATGACGATCCTTGTTGTGGACGGTATAAATATGTCGCGGAGCCTGCTCCCCCGGAATGGGGAGGACCTTGATCAGTCCATGCTGCTCTTCCCACTGTACGGCCATTCGTGACATGAACGAGATATGACCACCGAGTAGAACCAACTGCTTGATCGCTTCCAAAGAGTCCATCTCAACGGTGCTTCGCAAACGAATATCATGTTGCTCCAGCCATTGGTTCGTTAAACGTCGAGTGCTGGATTCATCCCCATGCAGTGCAAAAGGAACCTGTGCCATATGCTCAGGTTTCAGCACATTCCTCTGAGCCAAGGCATGCTCTGGAGAGCAGATTAATACCAGATCGTCTTCACACAACGTCTCTGCTTGCAGCACCGGCCCTACAAACGGTTCGGAAGAGATTACACCCAGATCAATCTGGTGACGGATCAACATTTCGCGGATGACGGGTGAAGGTTTGACTGATAACATCATTCGAATACCGGGAAATTCCTGAGAAAATGTATTCAAAATAGGTGGCAGTAAATACGTTGCAGGTACATAGCTCGCTCCAATGTGCAGGGTGCCCCGATAGAGGCTGTCATATTCCTGTACTACCCGGCGCGCCTCCTGAGTGAGGGCATTGATTTTGACGGAATAGTGTAAAAGGGCTTGTCCAGCCTCGGTGAGAAATGTCTTTCCACTACGCGATTCGAATAATCGCACCCCCATCTCTTCCTCCAGAGACTTCATATGGAAGGTAACGGTAGGCTGCTTGATGCCGAGAAGCTCGGCCACGCTGGTCATATAATGATGCTTATCAATGAGTTCAACAATTTGCAGTTTAATCAGGTTCAACGAACTCAACACTCCTCTCACTTATACAGGGCCTCCATAATATAAGATGAATTAATGCTTTTTTTCATAAAGACGGAGAGTACAGGACCAATCTGAAGAAGCGGAGCTAAAAGCTTTCTGAAAGAAAGCTACTTCGGAAGCATATGCTTCGCCTTTATCCCCTGGTTTCTCCCTTTGTAAAGGGGATCAAGGAAATCTGGGGATAACAGCGATCGGAAGATGGTGCTGTAATCGGAGTAGCAAAATGAAAAATTCATTTTAATCACCTTATATAGATTTAATCTATGAAGATCAACAGAATTCATCTAAAAAGTTAATTCCAATTTTACATTTCTAACATACAACTCGCGAAAGCGGACGTTAGACTGAGAACAGTACAAGAAGACAGGCAGGGATGCTTATGAAAATGGAAATTAGGGGAATTCAAAAATCATTCAATCGCACTCCCGCGCTGCTGCCCACGGATTTAACGCTACAGCATGGACAGTTCACGACGCTGCTCGGCCCATCCGGCTGCGGCAAAACGACGTTGCTGCGGATGCTGGCGGGGCTGGAGCAACCGGATGCGGGAGAAATCGTCGCGGATGGCAAGAGTTTCTACTCGGCGACGAAGCGAATAGATGTACCGACCCATAAGCGTAATCTGGGCATGGTGTTTCAGGATTTTGCATTATGGCCGCATATGACAGTATACGAAAATGTGGCGTTCGGCTTGAAAGCCGGAAAGCAAAAATCGGATCTGCGCCAAAAGGTGACCGAAGCACTTGGCATGGTTCGCCTGCAAGGCATGGAGGATCGTTATCCTCATCAGCTGTCGGGAGGACAGCAGCAACGGGTTGCTTTTGCCAGAGCGGTAGCAGTAAGACCGGGGATTATTCTGTTCGATGAGCCGCTAAGTGCACTGGATGCCGTGCTGCGGGAAGAGATGCGAATTGAGATGATGTCATTGGTACGGGACATGGGACTGACAGCGCTGTACGTCACCCATGATCAGGTTGAGGCGATGTCGATGTCCGATGAGATTGTAGTGATGGAGAAGGGGCGCATATTGCAAAAAGGAACCCCGGAAACGATCTACGCATCGCCAAGCGATCCTTTTGTTGCTTCGTTTATCGGAAAGTCCAACTGGCTTACGCCTAATCAGTCCATGGTGAGACCGGAACATGTCTCCTGGAGCAAAACAGGTCATGACGATCTGTGTTATCAGGCGGTAGTGCTCAGCGTCAGTTATGTAGGAGAGCGTTATGAAATTCGGGTGCAGATGGAGGGACTGGGTGTATGGACAGCCTATCTGGATCGAAGAGTACGCGTAGGGGAGAAGGTTCAGCTCTATGTAGCCCCGGAGCGGATCTGCCGAATGAACGGACAAGACACTCCGATTGTGAAGTCGAGAGAGTTCATCGCAGCAGCCAACTGATCATGATGAGCATACAGCTTGAGTTTGCAGAAATGTGAGTACAAATATAATCAGAAACCAAGGGAGATGGAATGAAATGTTGGGTATGAAAACACGGAAAAGAAGCGCAATGCTGTTATTATCAGCGGTAATGAGTATCAGTTTGTTCGGATGCAGCACAGGTAATTCAACTACCGGGAATGCGGGTCAAGCTGCTGGGGAAGGCAGTACGGCTACTGCATCGGCGGAAACAACAAAACCAGCCGGTGGTAAGCTGGTTTTGTACAGTGCAGGACCTCAGAAGCTGGCGGATAACATCATCAGCGGATTTACAGCCAAGACGGGCATTGAAGTGGAGATGTTCCAGGGCACGACAGGCAAAATTCTGGCTCGCATGGAAGCTGAAAAATCCAACCCGGTAGCGGACGTGGTTATTCTAGCCTCCCTGCCTTCGGCACAAGCACTGAAAGCAGATGGACTGACACTCCCATATCCTGATGCGGAGAATGCAGACAAGCTGAACAAGGACTGGTCGGATGCCGACGGCAACTATTTTAGCTCCAGTGCTTCCGCACTCGGAATTGTCTACAATACGAAGCTGGTGTCTACGCCACCAACCAGTTGGGCTGAGCTGGCAACACCTGCCTGGAAAGATGTTGTGAACATTCCTGATCCTACGCTGTCCGGTTCCGCGCTGGACTTCATTACGGGTTACCTGAGTGTAAATGGAGATAAAGGCTGGGACTTGCTGGACAGCTACAAAGCCAATGGTGTAGCGATGGCAGGAGCGAATCAGGAAGCACTTGACCCGGTCATTACCGGAGCGAAAAGCATCGTAGCAGCTGGTGTGGACTACATGGCGTATTCCTCCAAGGCCAAAGGTGAACCGCTGGACATCGTATATCCAGAGGAAGGAACTGTAATCAGTCCAAGACCGGCAGCGATTCTGAAATCGAGTCAGAATGTGGAGAATGCCAAGGCATTTATCGATTACCTGTTGTCTGATGAGGCACAAAAGCTTGTTGCAGATGCTTACCTGATTCCGGGTCGTGAAGACATCGAAGCGACTAACCGGGCGAATCTGAAAGATATCCCGCAGCTTAAAGTGGATTGGAACTGGATGAGTGAACACGGAGATGAGACAGCGGCACGGTTCTCCGAGACTTTTAAATAAGAATAGTGTTACGACCTAACGATTGAGTAACTAGAGCAACTAGAGTGAAGAGACGATTGTCTTGTGGAAGTCATGTGAGGTGAAATCGTAGTGAAACCTGTTGTAGTAGACAACAACCGCATTTTTCGGAGAGTGGGCGTGATTCTGGCCCTCTTTCTGCTAACGATAAGCATTGGTGTACCGCTCTTGCTGATTTTCTGGCAAAGTGTGTATCCGGATGGGCAATGGGATTGGATGGCTCCGATTCGAACCATTACCGGTCAGCATTTATCCGGGGTGCTGCTGAATTCCGTCTGGCTGGGGATCTGCGTGGTCGCTGTAACAACGCTGCTGGCATTGCCATTGGCGTGGATGATGGCCAAGACCCGCATGGGTCAGCATCGCTGGGTGGACGTGATCCTGATGATTCCGTTCATGACCCCGCCGTATATCGGCTCCATGGGATGGATTCTGTTTATGCAAAAAGGGGGATACCTGCAGCAATGGGTGCCCTCCGCTGCGAGCTGGAGTGAGTTGTTCTTCAGCTTCTGGGGCATGGTGCTCATTATGAGCCTGCATCTGTTCCCTTTCCTGTATCTGTTGCTTCGGGATGCCATCATTCGCATTGGAGGCAATTTGGAAGAAGCGGGGGCGGTGCACGGGGGACGTGCAGGATACCGATTCAGACGCATTATTTTGCCACTGCTGTTGTCTTCCTATGGCATGGGGATCATGCTCGTCTTTGTCAAAACGATTGCGGAATTCGGAACACCGGCCACCTTCGGGCGCCGTATCGGTTATTATGTCATGACCTCTGAGATCCACAAGTATATCTCCAGTTGGCCGATTGATTTTGGCAAGGCTACCTCGCTTGCATCGGTGCTGCTGTCGGTCTGTCTGGTGATGTGGTACATGCAGTCTGCCATGAGTCGAAAGTTCACGTACCGTCTGGTAGGGGGCAAGGGGCAGCGTTCCAAACGATACTCCCTACGTGGCGGAGCGGGTTGGTTGTGCGGGTTGTATCTCGCGTTGCTGCTGATTCTGTCGGTGGGCATTCCGTATTTCTCCATTATTGCTGCATCGACCATGAAGCTTCGCGGTGCGGGATTGTCCTTCGACAATCTGACGCTGGATCACTACCGGGAATTGCTGTCCTGGGGATCGGTCAGTATGAAAGCAATAGGGAACAGCCTGGGGCTGTCACTGGCAGCTTCGACGGTTGCGGTTATTATCGGTACAGGTTTGGCACTGGCCATTGGTAAATCGTCTTCCTTTATGCAGCGTGTCATTGACCTGTTCAGTCTGCTGCCGAATACGGTACCTGGCATTGTCATGGTGGTGGGTCTCATCCTGTTCTGGAATTCACCATGGATGCCGTTCACCCTGTACAACTCGTACGGAATGGTTGTTCTGACGTATGTGGTACTTTTCTTGCCGTACACGGTGCAGTATGTCAAATCAAGCTTCACCCAGATCGACGGAACGTTGTTCCAGGCGGGTCAGGTCTTTGGCGGAAGACCGTTATATATTCTGCGGCGCATTCTTCTGCCTCTGATTATCCCCGGTATGTTGGCCGGTTGGATGATGACATTCACCATTGCCACGCGGGAGCTGGTAGGTTCACTGTTGATTTTGCCTCCATCGATGCAGACATCGGCTACGTATATTTTTGCTCAATTTGAACAAGGTCAGGTGTCATTGGGAATGGCGATGGCCGTGGTTACTGTCGGTATGACAGTACTGATGCTGCTCGGCATCGAAGTTCTGAATTCGAAGAGAAAGTGGAATGCATCATGATCAAACTGAAGGTATGGGGCGGCGCCGGGGAACACGGGCGCTCTGCCTATCTCCTGAGAGGGAGCCGGGTTCAACTTTTGCTGGATTGTGGCGTGAAAAAAGAAGGAGCCGGCGAGTATCCGTTGATTGAACCGGAAATCGTTAAAGAGTTAGATGTGGTTTTGTTGTCTCACGCCCATGAGGATCATTCCGTCGCTATTCCATTGCTTTATAAGATGGGTTATCAGGGTGAAGTATGGACGACGCGTGAAACCAGAGAGCAATTGGACACCTACTTCAGAGCTTGGCGAAGAAATATGGAGAGGACAGGACACACCCTCCCATACGAAGAAGGCGATGAACAATTGATTCGCTACCGATTTTTGGAGGACGAAGCCGAGGGTGGAACCTGGTTTGAAATGGTTCCTGGCGTCTCGGTGGTGTGGGGGCGCAGTGGACACCTGGCAGGATCGGTATGGTTCGGGCTGGAAATGGAGGATAAGCGTATATTTTATTCCGGTGATTACACCTCCGAATCCATGCTTTTGCAGGAAGATTGTCCAGCGGACGTATTCTGGCAGGCAAGGGTACCACGTAACAGGCGGGGGCTTGATGCTCCAGTTAGTCAACATTGGAAATCGGATATACGAACCGTCGTGAATGGTGGGCATGCCTTGGCAGGAAAGCCATCCGCGTCGCAGACTCTCCCCTTTGCTGCATCCGAAGGGGTGTTACGATCCCACGTATCAGCAGGTAGACCTGTGGAGCAAGGGGATGCCTATGCCGTATCCAAGGGAGTAGAAGTGATCCATGCATCTTCATCCGGTCTTCTGGATTTGGCGATTATGGATGCTGCCTATGGAACAGATTGCGATACGCAGGCCAACAAGCTGGAACAGCTGGAGCAGGCCATTCATGAGACCATTGCCCGGGGTGGAAAGGTGCTAATGCCTATGCCCTCAGTGGGTCGTGGTCAGGAAATCATGCTGTGGGCACAGCAGCAGTTACCGGACGTTCCAATTGTCGTGGAACAAGGGCTGGTGGACGGTCTGAAGCAGCTTTTACGTGCTCCATATTGGCTAAAAGAAGAGGAAGAACACATATCGGGCTCTGTAAAGGAAGCAATTGAGCGTTTTTTGAGGGGTTATGGTTGGGAAATGCCTGTAACAAAGGAAGATCGAGAGCGGCTACTGCATCAACATGCTGCCTCTTTGTGGTTCATTCCGGACGGGATGATGCAGTCCTCTCTTGCTCGCTGGTACTATAGCCAGTTTGCGGACGATGAGCATAATCTGGTACTGCTCACTGGGCATGTCTCTGCCGGCACCTATGCTTACAGGCTGTTGCAGAATCCTGCAAAACACGGAGCGTGCGAGGTACGGAAAATTCGTTATAAGGTGCATCAGGGTTGGAAGGATGTCGAGAGAATGCTGCATCAGGTTCCTGCGAGGCATACGGTACTTGTACATGCGGAACGGGCAGAGACGGATAAACTGAGAGAAGGCTTACTCAGCGAAAAATCGGTCTCGGGGAAAGGGATTTTGCATTCGCTATCTCCTGGAGATGAGCTGCATCTCTAATTTGAATTTCATAAAGATTGGATCTATGTAGGGCGTCCCTGGGGACGTCTTTTTGAATGTGGATTTTTATATAAAAAATGCATGATGAGAAGTTATGCTTCTCATCATGCATGAGAGATGATTCAAGGGGAGAATCATGAGGATATCATCCAATGGCTTTTGAAATTAGATTAAGGCTCCCGCTGAATAGGATGCTCCAGTTCTGAATGGCCCATCAAGCTATCGAGGGCTTCACCGTCCACCAGAATATCGATACTTTCTACTTCATCGTATTGAAACATCGTCTGGGTCAGCGCATCCAATGCAAGCAGCTCGCCACTGGTTCCCAATTTGGCTTCATCCGGAATATGAACATCCAAAGTAACTTTGCCCTCGCCGTACTGTAAGGAGAGCAATTCGACTTTTTCCCAGAGGGATACGAGCTCCGAATCGGTATTGTTTTGTAAAGCTTCAAATGTTTTTTTGTATTTCTCGGAATCGTCTTTGTATTCAATTTCCTGCTCTTTTTTCTCAAGTTCCAGTACCTGGGCGTCTGCGAAATACACATCAACCGCTTGTATGTTCATTGTGCCCAGATCCACCTTTGTTTCGGATGGGTTTGGTGACTGTCCCCCCTGAACAGCAGGTTCGGCCGATCCGGATTCACTGACTGGCTTCTGAGCACAACCAATGCCAACTATCATTAAGAAGGATAAGACGAGTGCACATCCCAATTTCGTTTTCAATGGATCACATCCTCCAGCATATTTACATCATTTTTTATCATTTAATTTATACCCAGATATTCCTTAATCCCATCTGCTATCGCTTGAGCGGCTTTCATCTGAACAACATCGGAAGACATCAGTTCTTCATCCATAACATTACTCAGGAATCCCACTTCCAAAAGTACTGCAGCCATGGTCGTATCTCTGATCACTTCCAAGTTGCCATTTTTCACACCACGGTCTTTGAGCCCCATGGCTTTAACCAAACGTTCGTGAATAATATTGGCTAATTCCTTGCTGCTGCTGCGTTGATAGTAGAACGTCTCCGTACCTGTTGCCTGGGGTGAGGACTCCACATTATTGCCATGGATAGATACAAATACATCCGCGTTTAATTGATTGGCGAGCCGAACACGCTCCGGGCGAGTGGGATAAGTATCACCGTCACGAGTCATCACCAATTCGATATCCGGTTCATTGAGAAGCAGTGCTTGTACTTTAAGAGCCAATGCCAGATTGTATTCCTTCTCGGGTTTGTTGGTGATGCTGGTCGAACCTGGATCCTTACCCCCATGGCCTGGGTCGATGACAACGACCTTGCGTCCCGAGTCGCCTACAGGATTTACAGGAACGGGTGTGACGTTATCTCCCGAAACATTCAGATCGATAATCAGTTTATCGGCGATGATGTTCTGGCTGTACTGTACATCCTTCACCTGATTCAATTCAACGACAATTCGAACTTGACCAGGGTCTTGTTTAAAAAGAGAATATCTAACTTCCGTTACATTGGGGTATGCGTCCACATCCAATTTGCCATTCATGTTTTGATTCAACGGTTGCGATAGATCACCAAACACTGCTCCGGGCAGATCCACGACCAGACGATCGGGATTCTTCAAAGTCGTCATCACGGGTTTGGATTCGCCATCCATAGACACGACGAGCTGATTGTTGGCAAATTGGATATCGGTAACATGTGTTATTGATGTTGGGCTGCCGTTTCCTGAACCGTTGCCGGGCTCAACAGTGGGCTCTTTACTGGTGTCGGTGTTGACTAAGTATACAATCTTCTCTTTGTTGTTCCATTTCACGTTGAGTCCCATTTGTTCACTGACAAATCGAATGGGTACCACCGTGGTGTTATTTAAAATGAGTGGGGCTGTGTTCAAGGTAACTTGCTTGTCAGCAACCATGGCTTGCTTTTGATCAACGGTTAAAGAAATCGTTTTGTCATTTTGCTGGATCTTTACATTACGTGTATTTTGATTCCAATCGACTTTGAATTTCAAATTTTCGGCAACAACACGAATTGGAATCATAACATTCTTATTCACGATGGTCACCTGAACGTCACTTGGTAGGATTAATTCCTCGCCGTCCAAGAAGATTTTCGACGTGCTTGCAGCCGCATTTCCCTGATGAGGGAGTACAACCAGCAAGAACAGACTTAAAAACAGGAGTAAAATCGTTTTCTTCATTATTTGCACCTCTACTATTTATCGTTACTGTGTGGGATACTTATCCAGCTTGAACCATTCTGCAAACTCATTACGGCTAATTTTCTTAACAGGCTTCACCTTGTTAGTCTCTATGCTATACCTATAAAGTATCATTTGATCAGATGGGTACTCACTGATGTAATCTAGTATTTTTCCGTTTTTTTGCCACAAAATCAGATTGGTACTAATATAATTGGTTGCTCTTGGCAGGAATACAAAGCCCTCTTTCTGAACATTGTAGATGGCTAATGAGCTCTTGGAGGGATCTCCGTAAGAGAAGGCTATCTGATCTTCGTTGGGTGCCCAGTTATAGGTGGCAATGGTTTCTATGTTTTTCTTACCTGCTTGTTTCAATCGTTCATTTAATTCCGTCTTGTCACCTGTTTGAAGGTTAAGAAGCATCAGCGTGTTTCCTGAGCTACGTTTTGCGTGTATAGCAAGCCATGTATTGGAGTTGGAGGCAACAACACTTGTGATATCGAGCCAATTGTCCTCCAGATTACTCGTTTCAATCGTATGTTTCTGGCTCCCCTTGGAGACGACAATGGAGTGGATGACGTTTTGTTCAAAAGCAGGCTTACCTTCCAACTTCAATGTAGTAGCGGTTAGAGTAATATTTCCTCCTTTCCAGATAATTTTGTTGGTACTGTTGTTCCTTTTAAACGGTTTGATGCTTGAATAAATGGAAGGAGTTACAGAAGGCGCATTAACGGAACGTTGTGAAATTTGTTCTGGTGCAGCTGGTTTGGCACCCACAACGGATGACGATGTAGTCGTCAGTCCCCCTAGTAATAAAACAGTTGAAAACCAAATAGCAGCGTTGTTCATCTGGGTATCTCCTTCCGCTGGTGACAGTTTATAACCCTCAACATGTCGATTCCAAAATATACCTTCGTTATATAAACGGTAAAATTGTAAAAATGTTTCTTTTTTGATCGTTATTTATCTGTTTTGATTCATAGAAAACCTCTTGTGAGCATGCCAGTTCGGACAAAGAGTCGCTATGGTTGGAAGAGTGTAATTAAATTTCATAAAATATTTGACTTGTGAAATTTTATATCATATACTGGGTGAAATTATGGCAAGATGACGTGTTCATCGGGGCTGGCGGGAGGTTGTGAATGGATGGATACAGGCAGCTATCCGATGTGGGAGCAATATCGCTTGAAACGGGAGCATTACATCATTGGACTGATGTCAGGCACGTCCCTCGACGGGACGGATGCGGCATTGGTGCGTATTCTGACAGATGACAGCGGGGCATTGCAAAAGATCACTCTGGTTGACTTCGTCTGCGTACCGTACTCCAATGAATTGAGAGAAGTGCTGATTCGACTATGTTCACCGGAGACGGCACGTGTGGATGAGCTGACGGCTGCACATTTTGGCGTATCGGAGTGGTATGCTCACAGTGTCAGTGAGCTTATTCGATCCTCAGGAATCCGATCCGGGCAGGTGGATGCAATCAGCATGCACGGACAGACCGTATGGCACGCACCTGTAGCTTCGGCTTTTCCAGGGCCAGTAGGCGAGAGTCTTCCAGTGGTGTCCACGCTGCAGATTGGCGAATGCGCCGTTGTACGTGAACGAACGGGCCTGCCAGTGATCGGCAATTTGCGGGCACGGGATATGGCGGCTGGCGGAGAGGGCGCGCCACTTACCCCTTATGCCGATGCGTTGATGTTCCGCAGTCCGGAGGAAGGGCGACTGGTGCAAAATATCGGAGGTATTGGCAACGTTACGGTGCTGCCATCAGCGTCTTCTAATGAAGGTATCTCGGCTTTTGATACGGGACCTGGCAATATGGTGATGGACGCGATCGTACGCCAGGCGACGGGAGGGCGGCAGCACTATGATCCGAATGGAAGCATCGCCGCACAAGGAAAGTTCAATCAGGATCTGGTAGATCTGTGTTTGGACGATACCTATTTCAAAAGGCTGCCTCCCAAGAGCACCGGACGTGAAGTGTACGGTGCGGCATATGCAGCACGCTTGATGGAGATGGCCGCAGCGCGTTCCTTATCCCTTGAAGATACGCTGGCTACTGCCACCTGTCTGACCGCGGAGACGATCGTGCGAGCAGTGAAGGATTTTATCCTGCCCAAGGTGCACATCTCGGCCATGCTCGCCTGCGGTGGTGGCACTTCCAATGCCACGTTAATGGAGATGATCCGTCAGAGACTCCCGGAAGACATCCGTTTGGAGCGAACAGCGGACTATGGTATACCGGATGATGCCCGCGAAGCGATTGGATTTGCCCTCCTTGGCCATGAGGCACTCATGGGCAGAACCAATACACTCCCGGCAGTAACCGGCGCGAAACACGCCGTAATATCGGGCCACCTGACACTGTAGTGCAGCAAGGCTTTTGAATGAGTTGCATATGCAAGGGCGTGTAATCAATTAGACTCTATTGGAATTATAGGATAAAATGCTTGTACATGAAGGCAGTACGGAAAGGAGGAGCGGATGGAAGGCATGAAAGGTGGACTTGTACGTTTACGCGCATTAATGGATGACTTGACTCCGTCAGAACGGAAGATCGGAGCTTACATTCTCGATCATCCTCAAGAGACGGTTCAGTCCTCGGTGGCACAGCTGTCTGAACGGAGCGGTGGCAGCCCGGCTGCCATTATCCGTCTCTGCAAATCACTGGGTGTAACGGGTTTTCAGGAGCTGAAGCTGAAGATTGCCGGAGATTTGCAGACAGGTGAACAATACCAATATACGGAGATTCGTCCCCAGGACTCCATGGAGAGCATTATTCAGCATGTGTCCGCAAATAATATTCAATCGGTGAAGGATACCGTTCATATTTTGGACCCGCGTCTGGTGGAACAGGCAGTGGACGTGCTCCATCGGGCGAACCGGGTCTTTTTCTACGGGGTGGGGGCCTCCAACCTGATTGCGCTGGATGCACACTACAAGTTCATGCGAATCAATCGCACAAGCTTTTCGTTCGCCGATCCGCATATGCAGATTTCGTCCGCAACGACGCTTCGCGAAGATGATGCGGTGGTATGTATCTCATATTCAGGGGAGACTTCGAACGTGATTTCCTGCCTGAAGCATGCTCGTGAAGGCGGCGCTGCAACGATTAGCATTACCAAGTGGGGGAGCAATACGCTCAGCAGTCTAGCGGATGTGCCCCTGATGATTACTTCCACCGAAAGCGATATCCGAAGCGGAGCAACTTCATCACGAATTGCACAGCTGAACGTAATCGACATTTTGTATCTGGCGATTGCCAGCCGCGACTACAACCAGTCGGTGGAATATTTGGAGAAGAGCCGGCAGGCTATTCTGGAGCATAAATGAAGTAGAACCTATGAATCCCTTTCTGTTTATACAGGAGGGGATTTTTTTGGTTTTTTGACGGATTATATCCGCTTTTAGAATAAAAAAATTATAAAAAAAGCCCAGACTTATGTCGGGCTCCTCTCTTTCAACCTCTAGAAATACCCCTGTACGGCTCAGGAAGGCCCCACAATGGCGCTGCGGACAAATCCGTCAGCCAGATCCAGTCTTCGCTGAGCTTCCACCGCGTCCACGCCTGCCATCAGCATGACGATTGCCGTTTTTACATGACCGTCTGCACCGGCAAAAGCCTGTTCAATGTCCGCTTCATTCGCTCCGGTTGCCAGATGGATCATGCGTTTGGCCCGATGGACAAGCTTCTCGTTCGAAGGGTTCAGATCGACCATGAAATTACGGTAAACCTTGCCTAGACGAATCATGGCGGTAGTGGTGAGCATGTTCAGAATCATTTTCTGGGCGCTGCCGGCCTTCATGCGTGTTGATCCCATGACAACCTCCGGGCCAACAACAGCCTCGATGCTCACATCAGCCAGAAGGGTCATCGGTGTACCTGCGTTGTTACTCAGGCTGATCACCGTAGCTCCGATCTCCTTGGCGTGTCTCATCGCACCCAGCACATACGGCGTTCGCCCACTGGCTGCAATGCCAACCACGACATCGTTTTCGTCTAAGCCGTGTTCATCAAGGTCCGCAGCTCCCAATTCCTCACTATCTTCAGCACCTTCCACCGGGTCCTTCACTGCCCGGAATCCTCCTGCAATAATACCCTGCACCATGGAGGGCGGGGTTCCGTAGGTAGGCGGGCATTCCGAAGCGTCAAGTATTCCCAATCGTCCACTGGTACCTGCGCCTACATAGAACAGCCTGCCGCCAGACTGAAAGGCCTCCAAGATCAGGTCCGCCGCTTGGGCAATGACCGGAATCAAGGGCTGAATGAGCTCCGCAATCCGTTGATCCTCTTTATTAATTAGCTCCATAATTTCTGCCGAAGGTAGTTCATCTATATGATCTGTTAATGGATTGGGTTGTTCCGTTAGTAGTGAGTTTAGCATGTGATTCATCCGTATGGCCTCCTTCTCTCTTTTAAAATGATTCATTCAGGGAACAGCGTCTTCTTGCCAGTTGTGCTGCGCCAACCACTGGATCGGGGGCATCTTCACGATATACAAAATCCAACTTTCCATAATATCCCGATAACTTCTGGATAAATGTATTTCGGAAAAGTGCAGCATATCGAAACAATGATCCGGACAGGACAACCTGAGTAGATGCAAATTCGGGATGACGGGCAATCAGCGCCTTGGCGGTATCCGCCAGTTGTGAGGCTTCATCGATGATCAGTGCCCGGGCGGCCTTATCCCCGGATTCAGCTGCTTCTATAGCCAGACGGGCGATGGATGCGGTCTCGGTTTTGCCCCAATCCATCTGATACACCCGTGTCTTTAGCTCCGAGATATCCCGAAGTTTCAGTTTCTTTAGAAGAAGCGGGGTTAAACGGGTGGGAGGAAGAACACCGTCATAGCTCTGCATAACCACTTGAAGTGCACGCTGCCCAATACGATAGCCGCTCCCCTCATCTCCGAGCAGATGACCCCAGCCTCCTGCACGATATCGCTCGCCTTCCAGCGTAAATCCGTACACGATGGACCCTGTTCCAGAGATGCATAATACACCGTGAGTATGTCCGAGAGTGGCCATCAGAGCAATTTCTCCTTCGGATACAACCCAGACTGGACAGCCCTCTGATCCCCGTTGATTGCGGCTCTTCATATAATTATTTACTGTGTCGGCTATAAGTTGCCGTTCTTGAATCGTATCTACACCTGACATGCCGAGGCATATACCTTCACAATTTGTCGATAAATCACTTTTTAGATTAAATAGCTGTTCCAGCACTCG
This sequence comes from Paenibacillus sp. E222, assembly GCF_013401555.1. Lineage (NCBI taxonomy): Bacteria > Bacillati > Bacillota > Bacilli > Caryophanales > Paenibacillaceae > Paenibacillus > Paenibacillus sp. E222. Next base: position 820,823 of record NZ_CP058552.1, on the reverse strand, counting down.
TTGCAGTTCGGAAAGGGCCTGTTCCAGTGGTACGCTGTGAGGATTCGTGGGACCGCCGCTGAGCCGGGCGACAATTTCGCCAGATTCAGAAATGATTGCTGCATCAGTATTGGTACCGCCTCCATCTACGCCTACATATACTCGCAAAGTGGCTCACCTCGATTGCTTGAGTTTTCTTTTTACATAGTATAGAGGCATAAAATGAAAAAGTAAAATTAAATTTTATAATAAAAAATAATGTTGAATTTTTATTTCATAGCTCATATAATGAACTCAATCTACAATTTTGGAAGGAATTAATACTGTTAATGTCAACTAAGTTGACGTTAATATTGCATTTAAGAGATTAATCCTGCGTACGTTCAGGTCTAATCCATAAGGGAGGTGCTTTTTCCTTACTGCCACGCTCAATAATCTGTTAAGTCGTTTAAGGATGGATGATTTCAAAAGGGGTAGCATGGTTAGGCAATGCAATTATCGGGAGACGACACGCGAAGGAGATGAAGGGATGAAAAAGAAGGGTCTGGTATGGGCAATGTTGTTGATGATGGTCTGGGTTACTGCCTGCGGGAATAGCGGGGGCGCTGCTTCAGATGATCCTAATGCGGAAGATACGGTGACCGTATGGACTTATCCAGTACATGGGACATATGAAGATGAACTGAAGGATCTGATTGTTGATTTCAATAAAGAACACCCGAATATTACCGTGAAGACGGAAATGCTCTCCTGGGCGGAAGGGCCCAAAAAATTCGATGTCGCTCTGAACGCGGGCAACCCGCCGGATCTTTACTTTCATAGTGTAGACGGGACATATGTGAATACGGGATTGGCACTTGAGCTGGACAGCTACCTGACACCTGAGATCAAGGATGACTATCTGCCAGGTACGCTTGAATTAGGTCAGATCCAAGGGAAACAGTACGGACTGCCGTTGTATCAATTCCAATGGGCATGGGGTGGCAACAAACGCATTCTCGAGGAAGCGGGCATGGACTGGAAATCCATTCAGCAAAATGGCTGGACCTGGTCCGAATTCAACGCTGCCGCAGCCAAGCTGACCAAAACGCTGGATGGTGGGGCTAAACAATATGCACTGGTTACCGACGGAACCTCGCTTGATTTCATTGAAATGCTGTCTCGAAACAACGGCATGATTGACGTTCTCGACAAAGCTGGCACGTTCCAATGGAATGATGGCCGCATTCTGGATACTCTCTCTTTTATCAAAAATCTGATGGATCAAGGTTATATGCCGAAGGAAACGGCGGCTCTTGCTCCAGCAAAACGGACGGATATGTTCTACGCGGGGGAAACGGCGATCATCTCCAAAGCGATTCCTTATTATGATGTGATGATTCAGAACCGCAACAAGGACATCGATGATGGCAAGGTACAAGGAGAGAAAATTGATTTTGTCCTGCTGCCTGTACCGCATAATGACGATCAACCTGCGGCAACAACGATGGGCGGCGAAGGGTATGTAGCCTTCAAACAGAAGAAGGACAAAGGCGAACAGCATGCCAAAAATACGTTCCTGGTCATGGAGGCACTCAGTGGTGCCAAAGCAGGGAACTCGGCCAATGAACTGGCGCTTCCATTTGTAAGACAGTCCCAGGTGGATCTGTTTAAAGGAAAAGAACTTGGTCAACCGGATAATCTGGCTGCTGCAAAAGTCATGGCAGTGAATATCGCGATGCCGGTTGTACTGGAACTGGATATCGACAAAGCATCACAGCAAAAACAATTCAAGGAACAAGTTGTGAAGCCTAACATTCAGGCGCTGTTCTCGGGTGAGAAGACACCGGAGCAGATCGCAGAAGACTTCAAGAACAAAGGCCAGCAGATGTTTGGACAATAACTCGGACCATAGAACATAACGCAAAACCACACTGATTAGGAGAGGAGGATTCGCCATGCAGACCGCCCTTGCGCCAAAACCGTCTGTGCCCCGGACTACCCGGGTTGCCCGGTTTTGGCGAGACTACGGGTGGGCGTATTTGTTTATTTTGGCGCCTGTCCTGCTGTTTCTCATTTTCACACTATATCCCGTTCTGACGGCTCTCGTGATGAGCTTCCAGAAATACAACATTATGAATTCGACGTGGGTTGGATTGGATAACTACGAGCGACTGGTGAAAGATGAGACGTTCTGGAAGTCGATTAAAAATACACTCATCTTTACTGTGGGTACGGTACCGGTCAATATTCTCATTACATTTGTACTGTCCTACTTCATCTTCCAGATGAAAAGCAAGTGGCAGACGTTCTTCAAAGCAACATTGTACCTGCCTGCGGTAGCATCCGGGGTAACCATCTCCATCGTATGGCTGGCGATCTTTGACCCGACGGATTCGGGACTGCTGAACCGCTTCCTCGGCCTGTTAGGCCTTGATCCGGTGATCTGGCTGGGCCAATCGGGAACGGCACTCTTTTCACTCATTCTGATGAACTGGCTCGGATCGCACGGCGCGGGCATTATTCTGTATCTGGCAGCCATGGGCGGTATTCCGAAATCGCTGTACGAAGCGGCAGATATTGATCATGCCAGCGGCTGGACCCAGTTCAGCAAGATTACATGGCCGCTGCTCAAACCAACGACGCTGTATCTGCTCGTGACAGGTGTGATCACGTCTTTCCAGGTGTTCATCTCGGTGTATCTAATGACACAGGGTGGACCGAACTTTGCGACAACAACGATCGCTTATCTGATCTACGAGACGGCATTCAAGTTCTATGAGTTCGGATTGGCTTCAGCACAGTCGTTCGTACTGGCGATTATCATCATTGTCATCTCCGTCATTCAGTTCAAATATTTCTCCAGCGATATTGAGTATTAGAGGTAGTTCAAAACACGTACGATTAGAGCACGTTGCATTAAGCATCCGGGGGTGAATGAAATCCATGAAATCAACACAGAAAAAGACACTGCTTGTCGTTGCATCCATTCTGCTGGTGGTCTGGGCACTGGTGACGGTCATTCCGATGTACTGGATGCTGGTCGGTTCGGTGCAGGATAGTGCGATGTCGGCTTCCTTCAAACCGCAGATGATCCCGGAGCAGCTGTCGTTATCACCATATGAGCGCTTTTTTGCCAAAACGGATGCCTGGCGCTGGCTGTACAACTCGCTGCTCATCTCGGTCATTCTGACCGTGACGAATGTGTTCTTCGCCTCCTTGGCGGGATATGCGTTCGCCAAACTGAAATTTCCGGGAAGTCAGGCGGTATTCTGGACCTTGCTGGGCACGATGATGATTCCAGCACAGGTGACGCTGATTCCCTTGTACATTCTGATGGTCAACGTGTTTGACCTGGGAGATACGTATACGGCCATTATTCTGCCTGCTGCGGTCAGTGTGGGCAACATTTTCTTGATGAAACAGTTCATGTCAACGCTGCCCACATCGCTGATTCATGCGGCACGTATTGATGCGTGCAGCGAGTTCGGCATCTTCTGGAAAGTGATTCTGCCGATGGCGAAGCCAGGGATCGCGGTGCTGGCGATTTTCACGTTTGTAGCTTCATGGAATGAATTTTTCTGGCCATTCCTGATCACTAATTCCAACGAGATGCGCACCGTTCAGGTGGGTCTGGCTTCGTTCGTATTTGCCGAATCAACGGACTTCGGCGCCATGATGGCAGGGGCAACGATCGGTGCACTGCCGATGATCATTCTGTTTTTCTCGCTGCAACGTTATTTCCTACAGGGCATTACGATCGGTGCGGTAAAAGGTTAATTCCTATATATGTTCAACTAAACATTTACACCATAACGGAGAGGACAGAAATAACCTGAAGAAGCGAAAGCGTTCGCCTAAAAGCTTTCTAAAAGAAAGCTACATCGGAAGCATACGCTATCACCGGATTTCCCCTTTTTATAAAGGAATCAAAGAAATCTGGGGATAACAGCGATCGGAAGGTTGTTCTGTCATCGGAGTGCCCGTGTAAATATTCGTTAGTGGAGCTTATATAGTTCAGGACAAGCGACAACGTAAAGGGGGATCTACCTATGGCACGCGTGGAGTTTCGCCAAGTGCGCAAAGAATTCAAAGACGATCATAAAGGAACGTTCACGGCTGTGGCCGGCTCGGACTTTGTTATAGAAGATAAGGAATTCGTGGTTTTTGTGGGTCCTTCGGGCTGTGGCAAGACAACGTCACTGCGGATGATTGCGGGTCTGGAAAAACAGACGAGTGGTGATATTGTCATCGGGGAACGGGTCGTGAATGATCTGCATCCGAAGGATCGCGATATCGCGATGGTATTTCAGGATTATGCGCTTTATCCGCATATGACGATACGTGAAAATCTGTCCTTTGGGCTGAAAAATCTCAAGAAGCCAAAATCATATATCGATGAACAGGTACAGAATGCGGCCTCCATTCTGGGGCTGGAGGCGATGCTGGAGCGCAAACCGCGCGAGCTGTCCGGTGGTCAGCGCCAGCGTGTGGCGGTAGGGCGTGCGATCGTCCGTGATCCGCAGGTGTTTCTGTTCGACGAGCCGCTCTCCAATCTGGATGCGAAGCTGCGGGTACAGATGCGAGTGGAATTGGGCGAGCTGCATAAGCGGCTCGGTGCCACAATTGTATACGTCACGCATGATCAGGTGGAGGCGATGACACTTGGGGAGCGCATCGTGGTCATGAATCATGGAGATATTCAGCAAGTGGCTTCGCCGAAAGAATTGTATGCGAGTCCCCGTAATATGTTTGTTGCCGGATTTATCGGTTCCCCGGCGATGAATTTCATTGATGCCCGGATTGAAGGCACACAGGTTGTCGTGGACGGTGCATCATTCACCTTGCCAGAAGATGTACTCGCTCGTCTTCAGAGCCATCAAGGCAAGCCGGTAATTATGGGGCTGCGTCCAGAGCATATTTTTGGTGACGATGTCGCTCCGAATATCCCGACAGATCATATGCTGCAGGCGCGGGTCCAGGTAGTAGAGCATCTGGGCTCCGAGAATCTGGTGTATTTCCATTCGGGTGCCCGTACCGTTACGGCCAAGGTTCACCCGGAAACACATGCTTATGTAGGCATGGACAAAAACTTTGTACTGGACCTGCGTAAGGCGCACTTTTTTGACCCGGAGACGGAGTTGGCGATTGGACGGGAGTAAGCGGCGCTGTCCTATAAGCAAAGAGCGTGAATTTTTAACGAACCTTACACACGTTATTCGCACCCATTTGCACCGGTTTGAAATGTAACGAATCACAGAGACGTTATATACTCGATGACGTTGTTTATTAGGCTCTGACGCCTTGTTTGTACTGAAATAACGGCACTGAAGTTCGTTAAAATTTGTATGCCTCGAAAATCCTTCGTTTAAGGTGCGGTAGATTCGTTAGCACATTGGAAGTTTGGGGCACATTGCAAGTTTGGTTGCAACATACTGACCAGCGGTGCGGCCAAGCCAATCGAAATGGGGAGACCTTTTGAGACAGTCCTTATGGGACAACACTTTCTTTTCCATTTTAGTTCTGTCTTCTCCGTTATCGTGTAAATGTGTGGGTCAACTTATATAGAGGGGAGAATGAAAATGCGTAAGCTGAGTGAAGTCTTGGTCAAGTCGGGGGCGGAAATCTATCGGGATATCATTCCGGTGGCCCTGTACAGTGTTGTCAGCTCCATCGTGCTGGTGCCCATTCTGATGTTTGCTCCGCTGCCAATCGCGGTGCTGCTTTTGGCCGTGATTTATATGCCAATCCTGTTCGGTGTCAGTTATGCCGTGCATCACAGGCTGGAACGCAAGAAACGCCGCAATGGGCTTAAGGATATCTGGAACGGAACGATGAAGGGATTCATCCCGGGAGGGGCAGTAGGTGTGCTTTTCGCCGTGCTTGGCTTCATTCTCTGGTCAACCTGGTGGTATTACGGCGGACAGGGCGGAATTACAGGTACAGCGGTGAGCATGTTCCAAACGTTCTTCGTCCTCATGGCGCTCATGTCGCAGTTCTATACCTGGCAGCTTGTTCTGCAAAAGAACATGGGCATCATTCAGGCGATGGGGGAAAGTGTGAAGCTATTCTTCCGTCATCCGGGGTACACGATGGGAGCCTGTTTTCAGGCGCTGTGTCTGACGGCTCTGCTAATGCTGACGGTTGTTGGCTTCGGAGCGCTGTTCGCGGGCATGTTTGCCATCTATCAGCATAAGGTGTCCCTTAATGTGCTGGAACCGGAAGAGGAACCTGTCACATCTGGCGGCAATGACCACCAGCATACGGGGTGGATCAGCCAAGGGAATGTGTGATGGGTGTAAAAACTGGAGTTGATCTTCTGTCGGGAGGATTCTCCCACCCATGGTTAACGGATGCGCGTATTGGATTGATGACAAACCCTACGGGTATTACGGCAAATTTTGTCTCTACAGTGGATGTTTGTGCCAGCTTGGCAGAGGCCAAGCTTACAGCGCTTTATGCGTGTGAGCACGGGCTGGAAGGTGAACTTCAAGCTGGTGTCCGATTCGGGAATACAGTGCATCCACGTCTGGGCATCCCTGTGCTCAGCCTTTATGGGGAACACAAGAAGCCTACCCCTGCGATGCTGGCTGAGGTGGATACGGTGCTGTTTGACATCCAGGATGTGGGTGTCCGTTATTACACGTATGCATCAACCTTGTTCCACATGATGGAGGCCTGTGCCGAAGCAGGCAAACGCCTGCTGGTGCTGGACCGTCCCAATCCGCTGGGCGGGGATACGGTAGAAGGCAGCCTACTAAGCGCGGGGTATGAATCACTCGTTGGCGCTTGGCGTGTTCCTGTCCGCACCGGACTGACGGTAGGTGAATTGGCCCTGTTGGTCAACAGTGAGATGGAGGTGCCCTGCGATCTGGATGTGATCGTAATGCAAGGATGGCGGCGCTCCATGGAGTTTACGGATTGTGAGCTTCCCTGGATGCTGCCCTCTCCCAATATGCCTACAATGGACAGTGTGCGGGTGTATGCGGGTACTTGCCTGTTCGAAGGCACCAATGTATCGGAAGGCAGGGGCACGACCCGCCCATTTGAGTGGATTGGAGCACCTTGGATTGAGGGTGAACGACTGGCGGAACGCTTTCGGGAACACAAACTGGAGGGTGTTCATGTGCATCCGGTGTACATGTCGCCAACCTTCTCCAAACATGCAGGTGAGCTGTGTGGAGGTGTGAGGATTTTCGTGACAGACAGCAGGGCATTCCGGGCGGTAGATACAGGTCTGGTGCTTTTACATGAACTGGCGTCGCTCTATCCGGAGCAATTTCGCTGGTTGGAGCCGCCACAGCCGGGCTCCCGTTATTTTATTGATCTGTTGACCGGAGGCAGGAAAGTCAGGGATGTCATTCATGACCGTGAAGAATTAGTACGCTTGATGGAAGATTGGAACGCAGAGGCAGAGGAATGGAAGGAACGGCGGAAGCCGTTTTTGCTATACCCATAAAGAGTGAAATTCATCAATAGAATGTCGCGTAATGTACGGATGATGTTTGTCCTGGGGAGGAGGCATGGAATGAGTGAGCCAAAAGAGATATACGCGTTGAAGCTGAAACAGATGACCTTGCGTGAGAAAATTGGACAAATGCTGCTTTGCGGCTTTCATGGCACCGAGGCTACCGGAGAGGTGGACGCTTTTCTGCGAAAGTATCCCATTGGCGGCGTAATCTATTTTGCGCGCAACGTCGAGTCGCCGGAGCAGGTAGAGCGGTTATCGTCGGGGCTGCAACGGATTGCTGTCGATAGCGGTAATGTACCGCTTTGGATATCCATTGATCAGGAGGGCGGCATGGTGGCCCGGATTACCGAAGGGATCGCCCTGATGCCGGGACAAATGGCGATTGCGGCAGCAGGTTCCATCGAGGATGCATACCAGGCAGCCTATATCAGTGGGGTGGAGCTGAGATCCATGGGAATTAACATGAACTTTGCTCCGGTCCTGGATGTAAACAACAACGCTGCCAATCCGGTAATCGGTGTGCGTTCATTTGGGGAATCACCGCAGTCCGTGGCAGCGTATGGGGTCAGAAGCATTGCGGGAGTACAAGATGCTGGCATTTCTGCGACAGCCAAACATTTCCCAGGTCACGGGGATACGGATACCGATTCGCATCTGGATCTCCCGGTCATCACCCATGATCGGGAACGGGTAGAGCATGTCGAGCTGATTCCGTTCCGGGCTGCCATAACGGCAGGTGTTGATGCGATGATGTCGGCACATATTTATTTTCCGGCTCTGGAACCGGAGCGTCTGCCTGTGACACTATCGCGAGCCGTGTTAAGTGGATTGCTTCGTCAGGAGCTGGGGTATGACGGCATGATAGTAACGGATTGTATGGAGATGGACGCGATTGCCGCCAACTATGGGACTGTCGATGCAGCTGTAATGGCGGTAGAGGCCGGTGCAGATCTGGTGTTGATCAGCCACACAGCTCATCTTCAGGCAGGGGCATTTGAAGCGCTGCTGGCAGCCGTGCAGAGTGGGCGAATCAGCGAGGCGCGCATTGATGAATCTGTAACTCGGTTGCTGAAATACAAGGCCAAACGGCTCGAGAATGGAGCGGGCACAGGTGATGATGGAGTGCACGGAGCGGTGTCGACTGCAATCTCCGCTGAGGCATCAATTCATCCAGCTTCATTCGAGCGCCAAGAGCGTAACCAACCGTCACATCAAGAGGTGGCTCGACGAATCAGTGAGAACAGCATCACGCTGGTGCGTGACCAACTGAACATGCTTCCTTTGAAGCCGGAACGTACACTGGTCATAACGGTTGCTACATCTGTCACAACGATTGCCGACGAACAGCTGACGCAGGCGGTTACCCTAGGCTCGGCTTTGTCGCATTGCGGTCTGGATGTGGTCGATGTAACAGTCTCGCCAGAGGAAGTTGCCATCCGTTCTGCTCGTCTGCTTCAAGCTGCGGAAGAGGATGACATTCGCCAGATTGTAGTGGGGACTTATAATGCAGGCAGTGCCGCCGGTGATCCGCAGTGCAGGTTGATCGGTTGGCTGCAGCAATTGGGCAAGCCGCTCGCTGTTGTGGCGCTCCGCAGTCCCTATGACCTGCTTGCGATCCCGGAGATAAAGGTCTATGTGACAGCGTACGAGAGCAGGCCGCTTGCCATGGATAGCGCTGCTCGGGCGCTGATGGGGCATATTCCTTTTGCTGGAAAGCTTCCTGTATCCATAAAGCAGACAGGCGTTAAATGACGAACGAAGCGAAATTATGATCCGGATTATGAAGACCAATATAGCAGAAGGGACGATCCTGTAATGGACCGTCCCTTCTGCTATATCTAATGAATAATTGCAAAATTATTGCAGATTCAGTGCCTTAGCTGTCTTAGCCTCGACTTCATCCATGAGCGAAGTCATATCCATACCCGCATGATTACCAAGCAGAATAATGGTAACATCGTCTGTTAAATTGCGTGAGAACGCTGTGGCAAAACCACCGCCGCTACCGTTATGGAAGACGGTACGATTCTGATCGTTTTCCTTGAGAATCCAGGCGTAGCCATAATTTTTATCCGAATATGGCTCATACATCTGTTCAATCGTATCCTGGCTCAGAATTTTGTCCGTGTACAGTGCCCGATCCCACTTCAGCAAATCGTCCACAGTGGAGTAGATCGTCCCTGAACCTGATTGTGAAACATAATAAGGGGCAGGTACCCACTGCTTATTCTCCGCAACAAATCCACTATTCGTATGGATCTTGCGGGAAGCTTCTCCGGAGTCCTTCATGCCGAGCGGCTTCAAAATGGTCTGTTGTACATAATCGGCATAACTCATGCCAGAAACCTGTTCAATAACATAGGCCAGCAGAACATAACCACTGTTACTGTATAAATAGGCACTACCTGGTTCGAATTTCAATGTTTTGTACCGGATTTCCTCTACCGTTTCTTCCAATGAAGTGCCTTCACCCCGGCCAAAGGCGGACGGGAGACCTGAAGTCTGGGATAACAGCATATGGAGCGTGATCTGATCTCCCTTCGGTATACCGGAGATGTATTTGGATATTGGATCTTGCACATCGAGCTTTCCTTTTTCAACCAAGCTCAGAATGGAGGCTGCGGTGAAGGACTTGCTCAGAGAGGCGATTCTAGTCTTCTGATCCGGACGATTCAACGTTTGTTCATCCGCTAGTCCGTAGCCTTGGCGAAGCAGGACTTTTCCATTGCGGGCAATCAGAGCCATACCGGGAAAATCAATTTCGCGCAAATAGCTGTCTACACTGGCGACTTGACTATTTAATAGGCTTACTTTGTCCGTCTCGATATTAACACTCATCTGCCCTGAGGCTGTACGTTGTACTTTAATATCCGCTTTGAGTGCATTGGCAAGCGCGCGGACAGGTAACATCAGTGTGCCGTTAATGGTGCGGGACTGCACACCGGAGGACAGACGAATCTGATTAACCTGTATGAAATCACTGCCAGCCTGGTGAACCAGCTTGTCTCGACCAACGGTAATCGTAGCCGTTTTGGTACGAGCTTCCCACTTCAAGGTGCCATTTACAGAGGTAACAACATCTCGCAATGGAACATATGTTGTGCCTTTGTATACAAGGGGTGCATTTTTCCACGATTGCTCTTGACCATTCACTTCAATGTGAACTGTTTGCGTCTCTTGTGCCGCGGATGCCGTGAAACTGGCTTGTCCCATAATGGGGCCTGCACAAAGGATGAGGGCTAACAGAATACGTAACATAGATGAAAATAATCTGGTAACAGGTTGTTGCACATGCGACTTGCGTAAGATTCGAATCCTCTCCTTCCAGTCGTTTCATGGATAACCAGCTTATGAGATATTGTAAACGATCACGAAGAGGGGGTCAAAACGGGGAATGAGCATCATTTTCTATTATCCTAACAAAAATAATGTAATTTCGATTCATTTTAGTATCCATACATAATATTTTTACTACGTTTGTCCGATAAAAAAGGGTGAAGATGATGATGGGGGATATTTAAATGAAGAAAAGGATTCGCAATTGGTTTACATTAACGGTTAAGAAACGTCTGATCGCTTCGTTGCTCCTGTTCCTGATTGTACCGAGCATTAGTGTGGGATGGTTGTCTTATTTAAAAGCAGCAGATCAGGTCAACGTAGAAATTATTCATTCCGCTCAGGCCAAAACGGAAATGCTCAGTCTGCAGATTAGTCAGATGCTGGATATGGAGAAGGATAATGCAGCGCAATTCGCCGCCGGTATTACTTCAACAGATATTATCAATAAATCACCAGCCCTACAAAGACAAATGGACCGTATGTCCAAGGCTCATAAAGAACTGGGCGTATTAACTGCCGGCGCTGAAGATGGCAGCTGGATGAAATCCCCTGACCCCGGGCAGCAGATCTATGATCCACGGGAGCGCAGCTGGTACACGATGGCGATGTCATCAGATGAACCAATTATCTCAGATACGTTCCAGTCGGTAACCACGGGAGAATGGGTTGTCACCGCAGCTGCCAAGCTGGCCGATGGGAAAGGGGTATTTGGTGCCAATGTAAGTCTCAATCATTTGAAAGAATCTGTTGATAAGATACATATAGGTGAACAAGGAAAACTGTATATGCTGGATAACGGCGGGAAGTTTCTTTTCCACTACAAGATTGAATCCGGTGTGCAGTCCAATGAGAGCTACATTAATGAGATGTATAAAAAAAATCAAGGAACTGTAAAGTACACGTATGATGGACAAGAATTGGAGGCCGTATTCTATACGAATCCCGAAACAGGCTGGAAAATTGTCGGTGAGATGGTTCCTTCTGAAGCAGCAGATGCGGTAAGACCGATCTTGATCCGTGCCTACACTCTGGTAGGGGCTTCATTGATTATTGGTATTATTCTGCTCGTATTCATTATTCGCAGCATTCACCGTCCATTGTTGCAATTGACCCAGGCAGCATCCAAAGTAAGCGCGGGTGATCTGACGGTTCGAGTAGGCTTGCAGCGCCGTGACGAGTTCGGACAACTCGGGGAAAGCTTCGATACCATGACATCTTCGCTGCGTAACGTTCTTGGCGAAGTGCATGATACATCAAGCCAGCTAGCGGCATCCTCTGAGGAGCTGATGGCGAGTTCTGAACAGACATCCAGAGCAACGGAACAGGTTGCTGAATTGATGCAGGATGCAGCGTCAGGAACGAACAAACAAAACGCCAGTCTTGCTGCAACGGGTCAACTCGTCAGTGAAATGTCTATTGGGGTCAAAGGAATCTCATCGAGTGCTGAAGACACTGCTCGTATAGCTGTAGAAGCATCTTCCAAGTCCGAAGCGGGTATGGTTACGGTGGAAGATGCGGTTGCTCATATTCAGAAGGTGAATGATGAGAGTGAGGCCATGGCTGTTGTCATACAGGATCTTCGTGCGAAAAATGAAGAGATTGTTGAGATTGTGGCCGAGATCACCAACATCGCCAAACAGACCAATATCCTGGCCTTGAATGCATCTATTGAAGCTTCAAGAGCAGGTGAACAGGGTCGAGGCTTTGCTGTCGTTGCCAACGAAGTGAAGTCTCTAGCTAACAATTCAGGCAGTGCTGCCGAACGTATTAATGAACTTATGCGTGAGATGCAAGAGAAAACGAATGCGGTACAGTCCACCTTTGCCCATACAGGAGAAGGTATGATTAAAAGTACGCAAATGATCACGGAGGCGGGAGAGGCCTTCAAAAATATCCGTAGTGCGGTGCAGTTGGTTGCTGCACAAGCTGGAGAAGTGTCGGCAGCTTCCCGTCAGATCGATGGAGGCATGAGTTATGTGTCCAAGGAAGTGAATGACACCATTGAATTATCCAATCAGATTGCCTCAGGAACCGAGGATGGTTCAGCTGCTGCGCAGGAGCAGCTCGCTACAATGGAAGAGGTTGCAGCTTCTTCTGCGGCATTGTCCCGTATGGCTGAAGATCTGCAAAGCCTGATTGAGAAATTCAAGTTATAGTTCAATATCCATTCTAAAAGAGACTGTGGGGTTGTAACCCTGCAGTCTTTTTCTTATTGATGTCCTTCGTTATTCAACGGTGTATGAAGGCGCGGAATGGATCTGTTCTGATCTGTTATGTTCTGTAAAAATGAATCTGTCTCTCCCTGAATGTCTCATCTTGTGGTATATTTCTAAATTAAAAGTAATCCGCAAGATGTGGATGAGATGGAGAGGGGATGAACCGGATTTGGATAAATCGATACCACTGACATCCGGGCCCGCAAATACCGAAGAGGTGCTGGATGATGCTACATTTATGCAAGGGGTTAAGGACTGTATCCCAACCCTGCTTGGATATTTAAGTATTGGTTTTGCAGCGGGTGTCATTGAAATGACGGCAGGCCTAAGTTTGGCGGAAACGGCACTGCTTAGTCTGATTGTATACGCTGGATCGGCCCAGTTTATTGCCGCGGGCATGCTTGCCTCGAGTGGTTCAGCGACTGCTATCATTTTCACCATATTTTTCGTGAATCTTCGCCATCTGCTGCTGAGTGCAGCCGTATCACCTTACTTTCGTCATCTGACGCCGCTTAAAAATATGTGGATCGGCTCGCTGCTTACCGACGAGTCCTTTGGCGTGGCGATGACGCGAGCGATTGGACGGAAAACGTTGAGTGAGCGCTGGATGCACGGTCTGAACATTACAGCATATCTGAATTGGTTTGTGGCGAATATGGCGGGGGCTTACTTTGGGCGCTGGATAACCAATCCCGAGCGGTTTGGACTTGATTTTGCCCTGCCTGCAATGTTTATTGGTCTGGTAGTGCTTCAACTGATGCAGCGCAAAAATAAAAAAAACCACATCAATGTGGCGATTATCGCTGTTGTCTGTGTAATCTTCGCCAGCATGGCTTCACTTGGCAGCATGAGTGTCATTGTGGCTGCGGTCATTGCGGCAACGATGGGAGTAGTGATGGAACGATGGAAGTAAGATGGGATGTATTCTGGATTATTATGGGTTCGGCTTTGTTAACGTTCATCCCGCGCGTATTGCCGCTCATGCTGTTCAGTAAAATACAGATTCCGATGTGGCTGTTACGCTGGCTTGAGTATGTACCCGTTGCGGTCATGGCGGCACTGATCGGTCAGGAACTGTTCATGGCGGATAACCAGTGGGTGCCGATTACACATAATCCAGCCCTGTGGGCAGCACTGCCTACGATTGCAGTAGCCATCTGGACACGAAGTCTGCTCGGAACCGTACTAGTCGGTATTGTTGCGATGATGATTTTGCGGTACTTGATGGGTTAATATATGGGGCCTTTATGGGATCAGGTAAATCCTTCGCTCTAACGGTTAATAATGTTCTATAAGATCGTAATAGAGCGAAGGGAGCTAAATCCATGAGCGACTCAAAGCACAGAATATTGATTACGGGAGCGGCGGGAGTCATTGGTCGCAGTCTGCTGGAGGGGCTGAGGGAAAAGGGCAAGTATGACATCGTAGCTGCCGATCTTCATGAAGATCCTCAAGCAGGCATTGTAACGATGGATGTGACCGACGAAGAACGATTGAAAGAGCTGATGCAGGGTGTTCACACGGTGCTGCATATTGCATGGGCCAAGGATGAAGAAGATTTTCTGGGCAAAGTCCTACCGATCAACGTAACAGGGGCCTACCATGTGTATGAAGCTGCTCGGTTGAATGGTGTACAGCGGGTTATTTTTGCGAGTTCAAATCATGCGACAGGGTTTTATCCAACAGGAGAGGATATCGAAGTGGATGATCCATATCGGCCAGACAGTTTCTACGGGCTCAGCAAATGTTATATCGAGCTGCTTGGGCGATATTACGTGGATAAATATGACCTGTCGTCATTCAATATTCGAATAGGCAACTTCTCGGGTGATGCACATCCACACTCTGAGCGTTCCGCACATATTTGGATCTCTCCCAGAGATATGGTACAGCTTGCCGAGTGCTGCATTGAGGCGGATTCAAGCATGAAATACGTTAATCTATATGGAACTTCAGCGAATACGGACAATTATTATGATATTGGATATCTGGAACAGAAGATTGGGTACCGCCCCAAGGACGACGCGGCAGTGTTGTGGGACGAAGCGAAACGCAAGGGAGCGCCGGATAAGCAGGATGAGACGGAATATCAGGGCGGAGGATATGTCGCGAAGGACCCGAAATCCTGAAATATTAAAGACCTGAAAACGCTATTTTCTATTGCGTCCGAAAGGGATAAAATGGAGACTGAAAGGTTGAGGTTTTCATTTTACATACAGGAAGGAACGGTTTTGATTATGAGTACACATTCATCCGTTATACTTTTTCAGGGAGACTCCATTACAGATGGGGGAAGATCGCGCAATGATGATCCGAATCATTTTCTCGGGCATGGCTATGCGTATCTGATCTCAAGCAAACTGGGTGTGGAACTGGCAGCCAAGCAGCCAACGTTCTACAACAGAGGAATTAGCGGGGACCGCGCTTCCGATCTGTATGCACGTTGGAACGAGGATACCTTTAGTTTGAAGCCGGATCTGATCAGTATTCTAATTGGTGTTAATGATGCATGGCGTACCATGAATGGCGAACCTAGTGGTGTGACGGATCGTCTTGGACGTGCATATCGTCATTTGCTGGAGGAGACACGCGAAGTGATGCCGAATACTGGGTTGGTTTTAATGGAGCCGTTCATTCTTAAAACCGGAGCTACAGTGGAGCTTTGGGACACATGGCAGGAGCGTATCGGGCAGTATCAAAATCTGGTCCGTGAACTCGCAAGTGAGTTCGGGGCCGTCTGGGTACCTTTGCAGCAAACGTTCAACGATGCTCTCGAACAAGCTGACGCTGCCTACTGGTTATGGGATGGTGTGCATCCAACTGCAGCGGGTCATGAGCTGATTGCACGTCAGTGGCTGTCTGTTGTACAGAATTCTCCACTTGCGATTGGTTAATAGACATTGGATATATCAAATCTGCGCTGCAAAGCTGAATGTAACGAGGAACCCGGGGGGTTCTTCGTTTTTTTATATTTGGGGCAGGGATTGAGTGGTTAATTTGGTTGAATATGATGGATAACTCTTCAAAAGTACGGCATTATCCGGTAAAATGAAATCGGTTACATATAATGAAGTCTTCGTATTCCATATAGATTAGGGTGAATTCAATGGAAAACACCAATCAAAGTAAAGCCAATTCCTTCACCATGCCGGATCCTGCAGTCATTCAACAGGCAGTACATCGGATGGTACAAGACAGAAAGAGGAGCCAGCAGGTTCTGCTTGCTTCAGCAGCACCCTCAATCTGCTCTATCGATGCCATTGGAAAGGCATTATTGCAACCAGAGCTAGCTTCTTTTTACACAGATCTGAGCAGCTATGGGGAACGTGCCCTGAACGAAAGCTTGCCTTCGCTGTCATTCGGTCTTTATCGGAAGTTTGGGGATATAGGGGAACGAAAGTTGTATGAGGATGCGTATTTTGAACGCAGGGGACGTCTTGCGGCAATAGCGCTGCTCGCTGTGGATTTGAATGCGCCGAGATGGATAGAGACATTGGAAAATATGTTGTGGGATGTATGTGGTGAGTATACATGGTGTTTGCCTGCACATTTGGGTTCGGGGGGAGTGGAACAGGTCAACGGTAATATCGATCTGTTTGCCGCGGAGACGGTACATATGCTGGCCGAAATCGTAACAATTCACGCGGATCGACTGGATCCACGTATCATCCAGCGGATTAGGTCTGAGGCCGAGCGGCGCATCTTCACACCGCTCTATCGGGAACAACGTACCTATCACTGGCAAGATGCAGAGCATAACTGGTCTGCTGTGTGCAGCGGATGCTGTGGCATGGCTGGATTATTACTGCTGGAGGAAGAAGCGATTCTGACGGAATCGGTTGGTCAGACGATTCGTTCCATGCAGGCATTTCTGAGTGGATATGGCATGGATGGCGGCTGTGCAGAAGGCATTGGTTACTGGGTGTATGGGTTCGGCTATTTCGTCTATTATGCCGACATGCTGCGTGAATACAGTGAAGGTAAGTTGGATCTGCTGAGTGGTTCGAAAATAGCGGCGATAGCAGCCTTTCCACTGCGGGTACATCTGTCAGGAGGAACCTTCGTGAATTATTCGGATAGTGCGGAGCAGCAAGAGATTCCTTCGGGCTTGCTCTCACTTCTGGCATCTCGTTTCGGTATACAGGTGGATCTTCCGTTTCATATCCCTTTGTTTATCAATGATCCCTGTCATCGTTGGGCTCACCTGCTGCGTAACGTGATGTGGAGCAGTCCGGCAATGTACCTTCAAGAAGTGGGGGCTGTTCCGGCGGAACGAGGGATCATTTTGGAAGATTTGGGCTGGATGATTGCGAAGGGAGCACTTGATTCTCCAAGCGCAGATCTTACCAGAGATGAACCTCTCGCTATTGCCTTTTCCATCAAGGCCGGGCATAACGAGGAACCCCATAACCATAATGATCTTGGGCAATTTATGATCCATTGTGGTGGCGAAAATATTCTTTGTGATCCGGGAGCAGGGCTGTATACACAAGCCTATTTTGCTCCGGGCAGAGAGCAGTTGTTCCACATTAGCTCGTCCGGGCATAGCGTGCCCCGGATTGAGGGGAAGGAGCAGAGCTCGGGGCGTGAGGCGCAAGCACAGATCCTTGAGGCGAAGGTTTCGGACGATGACCGTACACTGGAAGCCCGTTTGGAACTGACAGCAGCTTATCCTGAAGCAACTTTGCTCGCTTGTTATACACGCCAGCTGCATTGGAGCAGTTCTGCTAATGATGTCGGGAGCGTGGCAGAACTTCGTCTGAAGGATCGATTTCAATGGAAAAACAGAGCGGCGTCTTCATCAGGCACGTTACATTCGGTGGGAGAATTGCACCGGCCGAGTGTGACGGAGCGGTTTATGAGCAGAAAGGTACCTGAGAAGGTACATGAGGGGCAGATTCAATGGCATGGCGAGAGAGCAACGGTATGTATGACGTACGATGCAAATCAGTGGCAGGCGGATATAGAGGTCATTCATACGGTTGATCATGACAATGTGCCAGTTACATTCTATCGGACATCACTTGAATGGCGAGAGCAGTTGGATAACTCCTTTGCAGGAAGTGAGGAAATTGATCTATCGGAGACGGTGTGTGAGCTGAAGTTCACGATTGAACCAAAGTGAAAGATGGAGGTGAGCATACGTGAGTGAGTATAAAGCCGCATCAACTTATCCATGGAAAGATGTACTCGAGAATTACCGTAAACTGGCGGAAGAGGCGGGGCCTGCCTCGTCAGATGGTTGGAATCAGGCTCGCAAATTGGCCCTTGTGGAGAGTGTTGTTCGGGCTTATACACCATACCAGGACAGTAGTGGCGCCATTATTGATCCGTTCTCGGAGGCGGAGCGATATTATTCCACACCAGCTTATGCAATGGCTGCATCAGTTCTTGTTCAAGCGGGACATATGGATCTGCTTGCTTCGGCCGCCTCGGCCCTGTCACACAGCATCGATGTTGTTGTGGAGGGTTGTGCACCGGATCATCATCCGGACTTTTTTCCTGTGTTGATGATGAGAGCTTACATCCTGTTGAAGCCGCATTTGCCTGAGCAAGCAAAGGTCTGGGCAGAGGCCCTCAAGAAGATACAGCCTGAACAAGATTATGTTTTTACAATGAGCAAAATGAACAATTCCAATCGCATGATCAACTGGAACGCCATCATGATCTCCGGAGAATATCTGCGCTTGAGGGAGCAGCTTGCCAGTGAGGGTACGGATTGGATGGATCGGTATCTGAATCTGTATCATCTGCCACGATTTACGCCGCTTGGACTATATCAGGACGGGCCGCTGGACCGACCGAATTGTCCATTTTCCTATGATATTGCAACACGCTATCATCTGGATGTCATGATTGAAGCGGGATATGACGGGGCGTGTGCTGGTGAGTTGAAGGAACAATTACGTCATGGTGCATTCAGTACGCTGCTTACACTTTCACCGCTGGGGGAGATTCCGCCGCGGGGACGCAGCTCCCAACATCAATGGAATGAAGCGGCAGCAGCCTACGTATGTTCTGCCCATGCAGCACAGGCATTACAGGCTGGAGATCGGGTGATGGCTGGGGCGTTCGCTCGTGCGGCCAATTGGTGTTTCGAAGCGGTGGAGCGTTGGAAGATGGATGATGGGCGTCTGAAAATAGTTCGCAACGAGTATCCCCCTGAGGCGCGTCATGGCTACGAAATCTATACGAATCATACGGGTTATAATCTGTGGACGGCAGCAGCGCTGGCCCATGCCTGCCTTAGCGATCCTGGTGAAGATGTAACGGAAATATACCTTCCTTCTGAGATAGGCAACCGAGTGTTGCAGGCCGATGGATGGTTTGAAACGATTATCGCCTCTGTACCAGGTCAACAAATGATTCTGCATACGGCCATGAATGATCCATACACGGTTCCCGGTCTCGTGCGTATACAACAGGCGGGATTGCCGGGGCTGATCGGTCCATCGGCAGCTGGACATGTGCAATCCGGATTCACGGAGTTTGCGGAAGGGGAAGTTGGTCCGTTGAGCTATTGTCCTGTCTGGAAGACGGCAGATGGGAACTGGCACAGTCTTGCCGGGGGCATTCCGTCAGGTGCTGACTATGACAGGGATGCAGGGATTAATCCTGCCGACGGCGGAGGTTCGATTTTGCTTGAAACGCTAGATCAAGAGGTCGAAGATGTTTCTGCCTCTACAGGGGGAGATGACGGGAAGCATCTGGATCAGACCAATGCATTTACAGTGACATGGCTCGGCCCACTACCCGGGCTCAATTCACTGCGAACCCGTTATGTACAGCGGGCGGAGTTGCTTACTGTGACCTATGAATTCGACGGTGAGCTTGAGGCGGTGGGGGCACTCATTCCATTGATGTTCAATGATGGACGCGAGCAGGCTGACATCACTCATTCCAAGCAGGCTGTGCGCAGCGAGTACCGGGGAGCTTATGTGGAATCCACCGTGCTGGATGAAGGAGCCATCATTCATCTTAAGCAACAGCCGGTGGCATCCCGCAATGGGCTGCTGAAGGAAGCACGGATGGAAGTGAGCGGTGGACGAAGTATAACGTTTACGATCAGATTGGGTATCGTGCATTGATTAGAGGAGGGGTAAGTTAATGAATACATCAACATCTGTGAAATGGCTGGAGGAAGCATGGCGGCAAGGAGCAGCCAAAACGATTCGCAACGCGAAGCGCATCAAGGATACATTTCCGCACACCGCCCCGCAGGGCATATATGACCGGAATGATCCCGAATGGTGGACCGCCGGCTTCTGGCCGGGGCTGTTATGGCTTGTCTATGGCGAGTCACCGGAAAACCAAGCTGTCGCTCCGTTAACCCGCATTGCCGAAAGTTGTGAACGGCAATTGGAAGGTTGTCTGCGTGATCCCGAATCGGTGGATCACGATCTTGGGTTCATCTGGCTGCTTAGTGGCGTAGCCAACTACCGCCAGACCGGCAGCGCAGATGGTCGGCGGCGGGGCATGCTCGCCGCCAATCTGCTCGCTGCCCGCTTTAACGTGCGCGGTGAATTCATCCGCGCCTGGAACTTCAGCTCGTCAACCATGGATACGCGCGGCGTAGCCATCATTGACAGCATGATGAACCTGCCGCTGCTCTACTGGGCATCCGAGCAGAGCGGCGACCCGCGCTTCCGCTGCCTGGCGCAAGCGCATGCGGACACCGTGGCGCGCGAATTCGTCCGCGCTGACGGGTCCATCTGCCACGTGGTGGAGTTCGATCCACTCACGGGGCAGAAGCTGCAGGAGCATGGCGGGCAGGGCCATGCTCCAGGTTCCGCCTGGGCGCGGGGTACCGCCTGGGCGTTGCACGGGTTTGCGCTGTCTTTCCGGTATACGGGCGAAGCACGCTATCTGGAGACAGCGGAGCGGGCGGCCGATTTCTTCCTCGCCATGCTTGGCGAAGAGATCGTGCCGGTGTGGGATTTCCGCGCACCTGCCGAGCATCAGGTGGCGTGGGACTCGTCCGCTTCGGCAATTGCCGCAAGCGGACTGTTGGAGCTGGCGAAGCTGTCGCCGCGCGGCGAGCAATATGCGGCCGCGGCAGAGCGAATCCTTCGCGGGCTGCATGAGAACTACAGCTCCGGTGAGACGGCAGCGGAAGAAGGTCTAATCATGCAGGGCACGGTGCATTATCCAGAGGGTCGTGGCTTGAATGTGCCGATTATATACGGCGATTATTTCTATATGGAGGCGCTGGCGAAGCTGCGTGGACGTCCAGGTTTATTTTAGAGAAACGAGTATCAGGAACATCACACGTCGAGCGGCGAGTATGAGTGAGGAGGTGCATGAGTATGCTTCCTACTCATACAGCCGTGCGAGTGTGCCTGCCTCCTAGCGGGACAGGGTATTCCTGTCTAGGAGGCGGAGCACACCCTTGGTCTCAGACCGATTTATTTTCGATGTCGGGTGTGCGTCTTAAAATGACAAAATCGGCCGAGGACTGATCGGGATATCGCTGAGGAATAATTTCATGTACCTTGAATTCGGGATAGTCAAACAGATAGTCAAAAATATTCCGGTCCTGAATGGTGCTAACCCCTGGATTACCGTTTTCTTTCAAACGAGTGTACAACACAACCCACTCTGACGTAGAGTGCAGAATGTCGTAGAGTGTATTGCGAAAATCCGTTTCATCCGTAATATGATAGAGTACATCCAGACAGACGGTGAGATCAGCTTGCAGGAAACCACGGTTAATCCATAGACCGGGTGTATATAACATGAAACTTTTGGACGTATCGTTAGCAAATTTGGAGGCGCATAGACGCACCGACGAGGCAGCTACATCGACACCTAGATACGTATTATAGTTCATATATTGCAGTTGATTGCCATCACCGCATCCAAATTCAATGACGCTGGAAATACCCACACGCTGAATCAGTCCATTTACTACCTCTGCCTTGAATTCAGCCAAAGCCCCGTAAGATCCTCTTCCGGATGTCCTGCCATTGCTATAGGTCTGTTCCCAATATCCTTTGTAATCAAAAGGCTGATTCATGTGTCTCCCCCGATCATATAAATGAATTCAAAATAGTGACTATACATAGGTTATGCGTAATATTTGCAGGTATGAACCATTTGGAAATCGATAGATCGTATGAATGAATTTCCACGAAATCCCCTGAAAATTCCCTGAAAGTCTAAACATCTGGAAAGAACTTGCCGACATTAAACTAAGGAACAAAATGAAAAGAATCGGGGGGAAATGATGTTAAAGCCAAGATTGACCAAGTACATGGTGATGATGCTGGTATTGGTGCTGAGTATTTCCAACGTAGGCTTGGCCGCTGCGGCAGATAAAGAACTGTCCAAAATTGTAGTTTCCAAAAATGAGCTGTCGCTCGAAGTGGGTGATTCCAGTTCGGTTACGGTGACAGGAGTATATACCGATAATACATCGGCTAACGTAACCATCAGTTCTTCCTGGAGCAGCAGTGATACTTCGATAGCGACTGTATATAATGGTGCCATTACTGCCAAAAAGGAAGGTACGGCAACCATTACAACGTCGTATCTGACTCAGAGTCAGACGGTTCAGGTGAATGTAACCAAAAAAGTCAAAGCCCTTTCCAAGAATGTGCAGTCGCTGGACTTGCGCACAGGAGATAGCAAAGACATTATTTTGACGGCAACTTACAGTGATAATACGACGAATGCAGATGCATCCAAAGTTGCCGAGTGGTCCTCTGATGACGAGAAAGTCGCAACGGTTGTGAATGGTAAAGTTACTGGGCAAAGCGCCGGAACAGCTGTCATCACAGGTAAAGTGGGCAGCCAAAGTGTGACTGTCGATGTTAACGTTGAGGTTGTTAAACGTGTGGATGTGGACAAGAAGCAGGTCAATCTGCTCTTGAACAAAAGCGAAACTGTAAAATTGACAGCCACCTATCCAGATGGCACAACCAAAGATGTAACGGATTTGGCAGAGTGGACGTCAAGTAATGAAAAAGTAGCAGATGTATTAAAAGGTGAAATCACAGGATACTCGGCAGGTTCTACTAAGATCACAGCCAAATACGGAACGAAATCCGTATCGGTAGATGTAGATGTGGATCTGACAAGCAAACTGAGTGTGGAGAAACAGAGCATTTTCTTCCGTCTGAGCGAGTCCAATAAAACGGCAAATGTAGTATTGACTGCCTCTTATCCAAATAGCGCTGATGTGAATGTAACGGATCAAGCGACATGGACATCCAGCAACGAGCAGGTAGCGACGGTATTCAAGGGACAAGTTACAGCGATTGGTGCGGGTTCTACGACAATCAAAGCAACGTATAGCGGCAAAACTGTAGAAATCACGGTTGACGTTGATACGGCAAGATATCTGGATATTGCAGGTGTCGAAGATAAACTGGCTATGAGCGTTACAGGTGATAACAAAACCAAGAAACTGGTAGCCAATGCAGAATATATTGATGCAAGTACAGAAAACGTAACTTCCAAAGCAACTTGGACATCCAGCAATGCGGATGTTGTATATGTATCTGGCGGCGAGCTGATCGCTTATAAATCGGGTACAGCAACCATCACTGCGGCATACGGCGGCAAAACCGTTAAATTCACAGTGAATGTAGATGTTCCGGACAAGTATGAAATGGACAAGAAAAAAGGTTCTGTAGCCGTTGGTGGTACATTGTCTGTGAAAGTATTGGCCGTATATGGTGATACATCCAAAGACGTGTCCGAAGATGCGAATTGGAGCAGCAGCAGTGAGAAACTCGCTGAAGTGGACAGCAAAGGTGTCGTGACAGGTATTGCAACAGGTAAAGTAACCATCACAGCCAAAATTGAAGGTAAAACGTTAACTCTGCCTGTTGAAGTAGGCATGGCTAGTGGGCTGGAGGCAGATGTGAACTTTGTGGTGTTGTCCTCCAAGGAAACACAACAAATCGTACTCACAGCTACGGATGAAGATGGCTTGACCAAGGATGTTTCATCCGATGCAACATGGAAATCAAGCAACTCCCGCGTGGCTGATGTGAAGAAAGGGGTTATCACTGCCAACAGCAGCGGTAAAACCAATATCACGGCTGAATATGGCTCCCAAAAAGTGACGATTGCGGTTGAAGTGGACGTTATTTCACGCATTGAAGCATCCGAACCGGCTCTTTCCCTGAAAACCGGTGATTCCGCTGATCTTACAGTTACTGCTTATCTGAGCGATGGCAGTGAGCGTGATGTCACGGACAAAGCGGAATGGAAAACCAACAGCTACAAAGTAGCTCAGGTAACTAAAGGTAAAGTAAAAGCGACAGGTTCAGGTAAAGCAAAAATTACAGCGAAGTACGGCAGCAAAACGGTAACCATTGCAGTCGATGTAGATACACTGAAATATTTGCAAACCGATAAAGTAACCCTGACCATGAAGCCTGGTGACAAGGCAACCCTGGTTGCTACAGCAACGTATCTCGATGGCAGCGAAGCGAACGTATCCAAGCCGGCACTTTGGAAATCTTCCCGTATTGCGACAGCATCGGTGAAAGATGGCATCATTCAGGCCAATGGTAAGGGTAAAGCAACCATTACCGTGACTTATGCAGGTGTGAAAACCAAAGTAACTGTAGTCGTTGAAGCGAAATAATATTTTCAAGTACGAAGATAAAACAAGCAATTCTATGTACGGTGATGACAGCTTAAATGCTGGCGTCACCGTTTTTTTATAGTGGAGATTGGAAATAAAAAACTAACAATACAAAAAAAGAAACGCCCTGAAACATGTGCATATATCCACTTTGGATATAAAAACACATTGTTCC
Source organism: Paenibacillus sp. E222 (assembly GCF_013401555.1). Taxonomy (NCBI): domain Bacteria; kingdom Bacillati; phylum Bacillota; class Bacilli; order Caryophanales; family Paenibacillaceae; genus Paenibacillus; species Paenibacillus sp. E222. The sequence continues at coordinate 796,065 of NZ_CP058552.1, read as the reverse complement.
AAGACGTTCCCCGAATCTAAATAATCAATGAATTACATCGTATGAGACAGAACCAACGCTCCGTATGCAAAAGCAATGACGATGAGTATGGCTGGATGCAGCTTGGTCTTGGTCATGACCCAGAGCGAGATCCCTGCAATGATCAATGTCTGCCAAATGCCGATGGAATTGGTGGATACCTGACCGAATTCCCATGTAAGTAAGATCATAAGTACAGCAATAACCGGTTGTACGAGCAGCGTCATCCCTTTCACCTTTGGTGAAGTACGATGCTTGTTCAGTAAACGAAGCAGCAGAATTAACGCGACAGCCGAAGGTACAACGGTGGCAAAACTGGCGATGAAGGCGCCAAACCAGCCAGCTACCTGATAACCGACAAATGCGGCAATTTTGGTCGCGATTGGACCGGGAAGTGCATTACCGATGGCGAGTACATCACCGAATTGCTCGGTGGTCATCCACTTGTAGTGGTTGACCACTTCTTCCTGCATTAACGGAATGGAGGCGGGGCCGCCCCCGTATCCCAAGATATTGGCTACAAAAAATCCCCAAAACAATTCCCACCATGTCTGAAGCATCGCTTAGGACACCCCCTTGTCGGAATTGCCTTTGGATTTGAAACGCTGGACCACATCCAGATGGAAGACGCCATATCCAAGGAAGACGGCAATCACAATACCGGGGTGAATATCTAGCAGCTGCAGCAGCACAAATGCAAGGACACCGAACAGGGCGGCAAAGGTTGTACCGAGTCCCTTCCATGCTTTCTTGGCGAATTCGTATGCCATCATGCCGAGCATGACAAAAATAACCGGGCGAACAGCGGCCACCATGCCTGCTACGATTTTCGATTCGCGGAGCGCGTACATGGAGCCAAGCAGCGCAATGATGGCGATGCTCGTCGGCAAAATGTGGGCCAAAACGGACACAATAGCGCCCAGCACGCCTTTGGTTTTATACCCCAGATACGCAGCCATCTTGGTGGCAATAGGACCAGGCAGGGCGTTGGCAATGGCCAAAATCTCGCCAAACTCATCATCGCTGACCCACTTATAGCGGGTAACGGCTTCATAACGGATAAGCGGAATAACCGAAGGTCCGCCGCCATATCCCAAAATTCCGGTTCGTACCATCCCAATGACGAGACCGTTGTAATCTTTCCAACTCATGCTGATATCCTCCTAGAGTCTCATGCCCATTCGGCTTTTATATCGTTTTAACAACAGCTGTGACTCTACCTTGACGATGCCGGGCATCTTGTAGAGCTTCTCCAGCAGGAACTGCTCCATCTCTTCCATATCTGCAAAAATACCATGCATGTGCAGGGTACTCGGGCCTGTCATATGATAGAGGCTGGTTACTGCGGGTTCTTCGTCCAGTTTCGCGGCCACTTCATCCAGAAATAGCGGTTCTACATCGACATTGAAAAAGGCAGAGACCTGGAGTCCAACTTTGCCCGGATTGAGAACCACAGTGAAGCGTTCAATGATTCCCTTTTCGGATAAGGCATTAATGCGAGCCTGAACGGCCACACGGGACAAACCGATCTGTGCACCCAGATCGGTGTAAGATATCCGGCTATTTTGGTGAAGGGCGGCAATGATTTTACGATCGATTGTATCCAGATTGTGCATTTGCGGAATTTCTCCCCCTTTGGAGGAGCGTTTCTCTGACATGATTGACCATCCTTTTTTTTAACTATATAGAATAAAAAATTATGATAGGATCTACGTACAATTTGTATGCAGCATTCATATTTTAATGACGAATCGTAAATGGAGTCAATATATTTATTGTGAATGTTAAATTTATACGATTCAGAGCTTTCATTTTGTCATTTTCACCAATCAGAGATGATGAATAGGAGCACGAGCAGGAGGCAAGCATGAATCGAAAAAGAGACTGTTCACGGAGCACATCCGTAAACAGTCTTCTATATAAAGTACGGGTTGAAGCGACTTAATGAACAGTTTTGGGTAGACAAAAGGTCACGACCGTTCCTTCCCCAGGCTCCGAACACACTACGAGTGTACCTCCGGCTCCGCGGGCTCGCTCCTCCATGCTAAACAGACCAACGCCGTTACCAGCCGTCGTACTGTTGAACCCTGCGCCTTGGTCCATGATCTTCACAACGGTTGCCTCTTCCGAATCTTCCACCGTCACATGTGCTTCTGACACATCGGCGTACTTGGCCACATTGGTTAACGCCTCTTGGATAATGCGATACATGGCGATCTCCCGGTTCATCTCCAGTCGTTTTCGCAGATTACATTCCAGCTCCACTTCAATCCCGTAGTGCCGGGTATAGTTCTCGATATACGTGCGAATGGCCGGAACGACACCAAGGTCATCCAGTACGGAGGGTCTCAGCTCCCATGCCATGCCGCGTACATCCTCCATAATGCCCGTAACTTGTTTTCGCAGTGCTTCCACACCAGATTGAGGTTGGTCCGCCAACAGACGATCCATCTGAATGACAAGAGAGAAGAGACTCTGTCCAATGCCGTCATGCAGCTCACGGGAGATGCGACGCCGCTCCTCTTCCTGAATGTTCATGACCTGGGTCATCATCGTCTGTAACTCAGCTTCAACCTGCTTCAACTTGGTTACCTCACTACGAACAGCCAAATACTGATAGGGCTCACCATCGTTATCGAGAAAAGGCACAATCGTTGTATTCACCCAATAATGGCTGCCATCCCTCGCACGGTTACGGATCTCTCCGTTCCACACTCGTCCGGAAGAGATAGTTTCCCACAGGTTCTTCATAAAGTTCTTCCCGTGATAACCGGAATTAATGATCCGATGATCCTGACCAATCAATTCTTCCCGATTATATTGTGAGATTTCGCAAAATTTATCGTTTACATACTGGATCTTTCCTTTGCGGTCCGTGAGGGCTACAATGGACGACTCATCCAGGGCAAACTTCAGATCACTGAGCTGATGCAGGGAACCTTTCAGTCTGCTGCGGAATTCAGTATCTGTAATGTGACTGTCGATTTCCTCTAATAACTGACGCACAGGTTGATCGGCAAATCCGCTAAGTCTGTTTTTGCGTGCGCTACTCAAAGTTCAGCAACCCCTTTTTCATCGCAAACTTCACCAGTTCCGGTCTGGTTCGAAGGCCGAGCTTCTCCATCAGATTGCTTTTGTGGGATTCGACCGTTTTGACACTGATCACCAGATGTTCAGCGATTTCCTTGTTGGCGTAACCCTTGGCAATCCAGGACAATATCTCTTTCTCCCGCTCGGATAACGTGTCATACGGTCCGGCGTTCTCCTGCTTCGCTTTGTCCAGGTATTCACTCATCAGCCGCTTGGTCGCACTTGGGTACAGATAGGCGCTACCCTCTGCTACGCAACGAATCGCGGCGAGCAATTCTTCATGTGGCGCGCTTTTGAGAATATATCCGGATGCTCCCGCGTGGATGGCGCGGAACAGATATTCTTCATCGTCATGCATGGTCAGGATCAATATGGAGACATCCGGCATCAATTTCTTCAATTCAGCGGTAGCGGTCAGACCGTCTTTGCCTGGCGGCATGCTGAAATCCATTAAGACCACATCCGGCTTCAGTTCTTGTGCCTTGGCAATAGCTTCATCCCCATCGGCCGCGTCTCCAACAATATGTATATCATTCTTTCCGTCGAGCAGGGCGATCAGCCCGGAGCGTACAACTACATGATCGTCGACAACTAATAATTGAATCACATCATTTTCCTCCTGTCCGGTTCCACAGTTCTTTCTTTATCATACCAAAAAAGAAAGCCATTCAGAGGTTAATCTCTGAATGGCTTCGATTCTCTGTAAGTGCGTGTTACTTCCATAAGGAAATAACAAGACTTCTTAGCGTATTACAGACAGATGTCTTTATCCGTACACTTTTGGCTGCAGCTGTATAGCGACCTGTTCAGTCTGACGGACCATCTCCGGTGAGAACGTGCAGGGTAACCTGCTGCCAAGGAGCAACACGGCGCCAGGAACACTTCCTTGCTGGAACACAGGCACGGCTATGGCACATACCAACCGCTCCGCAAGCATTAACGGGCAACGGCCGGGTGTATGCTCCCCGGTGGATTGTGCATCAGATAGAGCGGTGCGTCCAGTCCGAAGCGCTGTGCCAACCAGATCTTGTCCAGGGCGCATCTCCATGCGCTTCACTCGTTCGTTGCTGGCGCCGGATGTATACTTCCAGCGCAGCATCGTGCCGGACAGACAGGCCAGTCCGCAAAAATCGCTGGAGGTATTCATGCGCAGGCCGTCGATCATCTCCTGAATGCCAGATGGCAGTTCATCATGCATGAGAGGACACTTCCTTTTTTGGAATCATACCGTACGTTACGGTGTAATCAATATCAATATCAATATCGTTAACCTGTGGTCAGGGAACATCTTAAAATAAGGGTATTTCGCTGTTGTTTCTATTGTAGCCCCTTTCTTCCGGATTGTAATTCAGGGAAAACCCCTATTTCCGTTCTGCAATTTGCTGACCCTGTGTATGGACAGGCAATCAGGCCAGGAACGGCAAGGCTTTTTTTGATTACGGAGTCGTAAAGGGTCCTCATAAGTGTGATTTATCTCACAGCAAATTCAGGGAGTTTCCCCGTGAGGTTCAGGTAATCCCCCGATAACCCCCACGCTATATTCGCGGTATGATGGATACATAAGGAAACACCGAGGGGGACGATGGTAATGGGTACGGTATTTACAGAAAGAACAACCCAGGCGACACAACAAGAACAGACGGAGGCGAGCAAGATGACACGGGAGACAGGTGGAATCCTTTCGTTCGTGACAGCTGAACAATGGGGCTTGATCGAGGCGAAGATGCAGCCAAAACGGGTAAAGTCGGGGTACAGTCTCTTTCTGGAAGGCGATGAAGCCGGATACCTGTACTACATTCGCTCGGGAAGAGTGAAGCTGACCAAGTCGACTGAGGATGGGAAAGAAATCATTTTATCGATTCAGCAAACCGGCGATCTGATTGGAGAGTTTGGCGGTATAGGCGGATTGACTCACAGCTACAGTGCAGAGATGGCAGGCAAAGGGGAGCTGGGGATTATCTCGCTCAGCGACTTGGAAAGTGTGCTCAGCAAACATGGTGATCTTGCCTTGAAATTCCTGCAATGGATGGCGCTCGCCCAGCGTATCACCCAGTCGCGTTTCCGTGATCTCTTGCTCTATGGCAAGGCAGGTGCGCTCGCATCGACGCTGATTCGTGCCAGCAACTCGTATGGCAGAATTACGCCGGATGGCATCGTGCTCGACATGAAGCTGAATCATACCGAGTTGTCGGAAATGATTGGTGCCACGCGGGAGAGTGTAACGCGTATGTTGGGAGCCTGGAAAGAACAGGGGACGCTGGACACCGTGGATGGAAAGCTGATGATTCGTGACCTGGCAGCCTTGCGCTGCATGTGCGGATGTCCTACATTTCCAAGCTGTCCGGTAGAGCTGTGTCGATTGTAATGAAAGCAAGTTGAATAGGGTTGTACCTTCGATGGCGATTGGGGTCGTTACGGAGAAATCAAAAAAAGCTGATGTCCGATGTACTCGGGGTCAGCTTTTTGGCGTGGTTATATGTTTTTTTTGTTGTAGGCACGATTAGCGTCCAACGTTTGCACCTATATACTCCTTTGCAAGAATCGAATATAGACACGAATCATGATATTTCCCTTTGTAAAACCAATGTTCTCGCATCAGACCTTCACGCTGCATGCCAATCTTCAGCATAACCTTCTCTGAGGCCACGTTGTTCGGGCGGCATTTCGCATATATCCGGTGTACGCCAAGTGTATTGAAGCCAAAGCCAAGCATGGCTCGGGCTGCTTCGGCAGCATACCCTTTTCCCTGATAAACGGGATTGAGCACATAACCGATCTCAGCGTTCGTCTTTTCGATGTGGAGGCCAACACCGCCGATCAAGATGCCCTCCTTTTTCAAGCATATCGCCAGTTCGAAGCCCTCTCGTGGTTGTGTTTGCTGTAAATTCATTACAAATTCCACATAAGCCCGCGTATCTTCCTCCGTATTCGGTCCCCATGCCGTGTGCTGAGTAACTTCTGTCATGGATGTGTAGCTATGTATACTTTCCCAGTCTGTCTCCAGAATATCCCGGATGATGAGTCGTTCGGTTTCCAATTGCATCGCTATTCCCTCCTATATAAAACAAAAATAGCCCAATAACCGATTCGTGTAAAGAATGGGTTACGAGCTATGTAAGTATAAGGCATGCTATTGTGGTTGTTTACATTCAACTGCGGGATAAGTATAAGCCAGCTTGCGGATAATTTCCTTTTGCCATCTCGTATCACCCAGGTTGGTTGCCAGGTTCAGAAGATCCAAATAATCGTCAAGCTGCAGATCAGCCTTTTGCAGAGTTGTATTCATTCGATGTTCGTTCCCCTTTATCTATAAAATCGTTAAGTCATGTAAAGTAGACAGAAGACTTGAGACAAGCTCAAGAATGATAATCATTATCATATCTATATATTTATTATGCAATGAACGATGGCAAAATGCAATGCCAAGGCTCGAATAAACTTAACTTTTTTTCGTAAATAGGCTCGTCCACAGCAGATAGGGAATGTACACACCCAGATATGCAGACGGATAAAGGAACCATCCATTCAACAGGAAATGGTGAATTTCGGTGGTGAACGTCGTCATATGGGCATTCGTAGCGTACACATCGCCTGCAATGACCGTCGCCGCACTATAGAAGCAGAGCAGGGCAAGGACATGGAAAACACGGGTCACCATCCGGGAGCGAAGTGCAACAAAAACCATAATCAGTGGAACAATCAGCAGGAGCAGAAGAAATAGAAACTTCATCGTACAGGTCTCCTTTGGGATACTTTTGTTAACCAGTATGGGCAATTGGTGTAACTTCCAAAAGTTTTTGCAAACATTTTACAAAAAGAAAGAGGAATTCAGCATATGAACGATTAAATTAAAGGTGGATAACCCATTATCAGGTAATTATGAGGAGGAGAAGGCAAGTATGAAGAAAGCGATATGGCAGCATTGGACCGGAGCATTCCTGGTCTTCATCATGATGGCAACGGCGTTGCTGGGGCCGGGTTCATTAAGTCCGGTACAAGCTGCAGCGCCCCTTACGGTATCTCAGGCCATCGCAGCCCAGAGTGGTGGAGGCACGGCAACGGTAGAAGGATATATTGTTGGACATGCCACGGGTTCGCTTACAGCCAAATTTACATCTCCTTATGCCAATGATTTCAACTTCCTGATTGCCGATTCAGCGACAGAGAAGACCAATGCGAAACTGCTGGATGTGCAGATTCCAGCGTCGTACCGCTCGCAATATGGACTGGCTACCAACCCGAATCTTGTAGGGCAGAAGGTTATCGTAACCGGAACGCTAGGTGCATACAACAGTTATGCCGGAGTGAAGAATCCTACCTCCATCGCACTCTCCTCTGGAACAACCAATCCTGATCCTGATCCAGGCACAACGCTGCCGGATGGTACTGGAAAAAAAGTATTGTTCGACAACTCGCATGCTCAGACAGCCGGGGCTGCGGACTGGGTTATTGATGGGGCATTTTCAGACTTTGCGAATGGTTTGCGAAACGCAGGCTTTACCGTGGATCAGCTGAATCGCAGCATCCCGTATACCTTCGGTGAGCAAGCCATCACCTTTAATAAATTGAAAGACTATGATGTCTTCGTTATCGGCGAAGCGAACGTGCCTTTCAAAGCGACAGAGCAGGCTGCGCTGCTGCAATATGTACAGAATGGTGGCAGTGTCTTCTTCATTGCCGACCACTATAACGCAGACCGGAACAAAAACCGCTGGGATTCCTCTGAAGTATTCAACGGCTATCGCCGGGGTGCATTCTTGAATCCAGCCAAAGGCATGTCGTCAGCAGAAGCTGAATCTCCAGCGATGCAAGGCGTGACCAGTTCCGACTGGTTGGCATCCAACTTCGGTATTCGTTTCCGCTACAACGCACTGGGTGATGTTAATGCAACAGATATTGTCGCACCTTCGCAGTCGTTCGGCATTACCACTGGTGTGAGCGCAGTAGCCATGCATGCAGGTTCCACACTTGCCATTATTGATCCGAACAAAGCCAAAGGTCTGGTGTATGTTCCGAGCGGTGTATCTAAATGGGGCAACGCGGTAGATCAGGGCGTATACAATGGCGGCGGACGGGCTGAAGGAGCTTACGCAGCGATTGCCAAGGTCGGTGCAGGTAAAGCAGCATTTATCGGTGACTCCTCACCTGTGGAGGATGCCACTCCAAAATATCTACGTGAAGAAACAGGCGCTGCCAAAACAACGTATGATGGCTTCAAAGAAGTGAATGATGGTGTATTCCTTGTGAATACCGTGAAATGGCTTGCAGTGAAAGAAAGCTATACCAGTCTGTCTCAGGTGTCTGGACTGATATTGGATACGCCGACAAGTCTGCTTGCGATTGAAGCTCCGGCTTCATCGACTGAGCCGCAAACCGAGCCATGGGCTACACCGGCTGCAGGCTATAAATGGTACGATCCTACAACGTTTAAAGCTGGTTCGTACGGCAAAGCGCAGTAAGACAAGCAGGAAGGTAGCTATACGGAGAATCGGCCTGTCCGCAGCGATTGCGGACAGGCTTTATTTTGCATAAATGCCCGGAGTAGAGGGAAACGTATGGGTAATTATGAATGATGAGCGAGATGCCAAAGGTGAGGGGGAGGACCATGATGAATCGGCAAGCAGACTGTGACAGCTCGACCATGAGACAGAAACTCAAAGCAGACCTTCATCGTGTGGCAGAACGAATGAACCAGACGTTATCCACCTTTGATCATGACAGTGTGTGTCTGCTGGGCCAATTTGCGGAGATTCGGGCTGAGATCAAGCATATTGAGGTGCTGGCCTCTTCCTTTTATCTGGATTGTTATCTGTCTCCCTTCACGGAGAAATTTGCAGAATTGACTGCCAGTGTACAGCATTTGTCGGATCGCCGATATGGTGCTCTCATTGTAATTGAACGGGAAGTGCCGCTTGAACCGATTATCCACTCAGGGGTTGCAGTCGATGCGAGAGTCACTCATGCATTGCTGGAATCGCTGTTTATACCGGGTGCACCTCTGCATGATGGGGCTGTACTGATTCGAGGCAATCAGATTGTATCTGCGGGTAATGTCCTGCCTCTATCACAGGCCATTACGCGTGAACGGAAGATTGGCACACGGCATAGGGCTGCTCTCGGATTGAGTGAACTGACGGATGCGGTTGTGCTTGTTGTCTCGGAGGAGACTGGTCAAGCTTCATTCGCCGTGGGTGGGGATCTGCATCCCATCAACGTGGTTGAAACCTTGCCATGATCACTCGTCGCTAAATTTTTTTACCGATTCCATGCTGGAATAACGAACCTTTTTCCCTGTGAAGAGAGAAAGGTCTTTTTGTTACATCGTAATGTGATTTTGCACATACTAGATCATCATGGGTACAATAGAGGGTGGAAGACGAAATGGATGAAGGCGATTGGATCGCAAAAATGGTTGGAGGAGACGGTTACACATGAGCTGGTTTGAAGCAATGGAACATCACGATTATGAGGAACTGGTACTGTGCCAGGATAGAGCCTCTGGTTTAAAAGCAATTATTGCTATTCACGATACAACACTCGGTCCTGCGCTGGGAGGCACACGGATGTGGACTTATGCTTCTGAGGAAGCGGCCATTGAAGATGCCTTGCGCCTTGCGCGGGGAATGACATATAAACATGCGGTATCCGGACTGAATCTGGGCGGAGGCAAAGCCGTAATTATCGGAGATCCGCGCCGTGACAAAAATGAAGCGATGTTCCGGGCCTTTGGCCGATACATTCAGGGACTGAACGGACGGTATGTCACCGCAGAGGATGTGGGAACCACAGAAGAAGATATGAATCTGATCTATCAGGAGACCGACTATGTTACAGGCATATCCCCAAGCTACGGCTCCTCCGGTAACCCCTCCCCGGCAACAGCCTGGGGTGTATATCGGGGTATGAAGGCTGCGGCGAAGCAAGCATTCGGCACGGATCTGCTGGAAGGCAAAACCGTGGCTGTACAGGGCGTGGGCAACGTGGCGATGCGTCTGTGCAAATATTTGTATGAAGAAAGTGCGCATCTAATCGTTACCGATATCCATAAGGATTCCGTGAAGCAGGCTGTGGATCAATTCGGTGCTAAGGCGGTAGACCCTGCCGACATCACTGGAGTGGATTGTGATATTTATGCTCCATGTGCACTGGGCGGTACCATTAACGACGATACGTTGAAACAGCTCAAAGCCAGGGTGGTGGCAGGCTGTGCCAACAACCAGCTGCTGGAGCCGCGTCATGGTGACAAGCTGCATGAAATGGGAATTGTATACGCCCCAGACTACGTGATCAATGCAGGTGGCGTAATTAATATTGCGGATGAGCTGAACGGTTATAACGCCGATCGTGCGTGGAGCAAGGTTGGAGAGATCTACAATACTCTGGAGAAAATCTTCGACACGTCGCGCACCGAAGGCATCGCAACGTATATTGCTGCGGATCGTTTGGCTGAACGCCGGATTGAACTGATGAAGAATACACGCAGCACATTCCTGCAAAATGGTCATCACGCGCTGAGTTCCCGCAGACTGCGCGGGTAAATTTAAGGATTGCATTGAAATGGATAAGAGTGTAGTGTGTCATGAAACCTCAGTCTGAGAGCTGAAGAGTGGGTCGAGTTCGCGGCGCAAAACTCGCCAGAACGCGTGTTTTCTCCACGTGCCCTTTTTCAGACGCTATCCTGAGTCGTATCTTTCGTTTCGCTTACGACGGAGTATGGCCGGAGCGCTAACGAATCTGAGACGTGTTATTCAGGGGTTTGAAGCGTCTACAGAAGGATAAGGAACCTGAGACACGTTATATCAAAATTTGAGGCCGTTTTTAGCGTCTTTTTAGCGAGATTTTAAGCAATAACGCGTCTGGTGTTCCTTACGATTGAAAAAGAGGGCTTGAGAGCCAAATAAGACGTTCTAGGTTCCTTGGAAAAGAGCAGGCGAAGCCTTTCTGAGCCTCCTGCTCGAATGCTCCGAGAAAAGTACAGGTAAAATAAAAATACAAATAAAGGCGGGTGTCCGTGTGGATGCCCGCCTTCTTTATCAATTGTTTTACTTCAAGGCGTTCATGATGTGGTTTTGAACACCACGATCAATCAACAGGCCGATATGGGTCACCCCGAAAATGCGAATATTGTTCGCCCCGTTCAGTGGGGATAACGTATTGTTTACAATTAAGTCCGACGTACTGTAGATGGAAGTATATGCAATGCCGGTTGGTGCCGATCGGGCTACAAGCCGGTTGGGAGAGCCGAGTGTAATAACCTTGCCTATATTTTTGCCACCACCGAGGTTGTTGATATAATACAGGGTGTTGGCCCCGCCCATGCTATGGGCAATAATATCGACCTTGCTGGCGCCGGTCTTACGCAGGACATCATCAATATAGGAGGATAACTGGCGTGAATTGGTGATATTGTTTCCTGACTTGTCCAGGAAATCGATGGCGTACAGGTCACTTCGGGAATAGCCTTCGTTTATTAGTGCTCTTTCGATGCTGGCAAAGTTAAATCCCGCGCCTCCAATACCGTGTACAAGTACAATGGGATTGCGCCCATTGGCAGCCGCTGCTTGCTCCGCACCGGCAGGGATGGACAGCAAAGATAACGAACTAAGGAAGAACAGACAGGTTAAGACGCAACGTAGAACAATAGATTTACTCATTATTAATACCCTCCTTTGGAATGTATATCCATATTTTCTCTCTTAATCTATCATTATTTGTAATTAAAAGGAATAGTGTGGTAGTAATAAAATTTAAAATAAATTTTGAGGGGAATAAATACATGCTGGTTTTGGCTGGGATGGTCGCTGTAATTACGGGAATGATTTCGCTGATCCATATTCTATTTGGATTGAAGGATTTAGGGGAAGGCATGAGACTGTTGGTCAACATGTCAGAGTGTTTATTTTTTCTATCCTTGCTGTTCATCTTAGTGAAAAGTGGGAAAAAGCTTTTATAGCTAATAACGTACATAAAAATATTACCATTTCATTAATTGGATTATTAAACCATAAGTGGTAAGGTGAATGTATGGAATTTTGATTTAATTAAAAGGAGGAGTATGATGCGTAGATATTCATGGTTAGCAGGTGCGATGGTACTCTCATTCATATTGATTACAGGCTGTAGTAATTCTACTGCGGATGAAGGGACGACTGAACCGGGCGTGACTATACCATCCGGGCAGGAAGATTCATCCGGCAATGGAGGAGGAAGCACGAGTGAGGGAACAAAGGAGGTCCCACCTGCTTCGGAGAGTGATGAGAAAGCAATGCTTACAACCGCTGATCTATACAAAAAGGCTGAATTCACAGTGGACAAATATGATGAAGAGCACACAATGACTCGAGAGGCATTGGAGGCCAAAGGAGAGATTCTGAAGCCGTTCCTGACTTCAAGATATTATGTTGCAAAGATGGCTGATCGTAATATTGCACTGCCGCTTCAGGTTGCGAACAAGGAGAGCGTTACGCTGCACCCGGAAGATATGAGTTTCAGTGTGAAGGAAAATAGAGGAGACTCGCTCCTGATCACTTACACGTTAAACTTGATTCTCACCGATAAGAACGGCCAGGAATCTCGAAACATTCCACTCGAAGGAGACATTACGTTCCTCCAGGAGAATAATCAGTGGCTCATACAGGATGATACTTACAATATTAAGGAGCTTCAGAATCTGGTGTATAAGTAAGTACGAGAATAAGGATGCGGGGGAAGAAAATTGCTAACGAAACGTAGACGCGAGTTATTGCTTCACTCTGTATGTATTTCCGTAGGTTTCTACTGGAATAACGTCTTTGTGGATCATTAGCCTGTGCATTCCCGGGTAATCCTACCTAATAATGTGCAAACATTAAGTTAGCGCCGTAACATTCTGAGAGCTGATGCATTACTATACCAGAAGAGAGATGCGAAAGATCGCATCTCTCTTCTTATGTTCTCTGCCCAGATAAGCATTGAGCAGATATGGGGAAAATCGAAATGATATTTCAAAAGGTAATACACTTCTGATTCAGCAGCTTCACAAATCGATCCAGCGCGCTGCTGACGTATCGATCTTCGCCACGGACAAAGGTCGTTGTGGTATGTGTGAATCGTTCAGCCAGATCGTATACCGAGAACTCATCCGGTTTCTTGTGAATTACGCTGCAAGGCATAATGGTAAAAGCAATTCCTGACTCCACACAGCTAAGCAGGTTATCCATCGTGCTGACTTCAATCATATTGCGAGCAGACAAACCTTCTTCCTGCAAATATTCCTCCGTAATTTCACGGTAAGGGCAGCCTTTTGGGAAAACGACCCACGAAACCTGACACAGGCTTTCGGGGGGGACGTCCATCCGTTTCGAGATGATATGCACCGTGTCCTGCATTTCATATTCCACTTTCAGACCCTCTTTTACACACGCACCACTAATAAAGGCACCATCGATCTCATATTCCTGTATTTTCTTGCGCAGCACTTTGGGTGAAGTGGCATTCACAAGTGAGATGGAAACCTCGGGATAGGTCACTTGGTATTCATTGAGAATTTCCATGAATCGGCTGGATGCAGCCGTCTCCACAATCCCGATTTTTAACGTGCCTGAAGGCTCACCGGGATCAGTCATGTCCTGCTCCAGATCGTTTAGCAGGTCACGGATGCGTGTTGCATACTGGACAAACTGTTCTCCTTTGGAAGTCAGCACTACCCCTTTGGGAAAACGGTTGAACAACTGCACTTGATATTCCTGTTCCAGTTTTTTGATGCGTGTGGTGACGTTGGATTGTGCGTAATTCAATTCTTTGGCGGCCTGTGAGATTTTGCCGGACCGTGCCACCGCGAGAATAATATCGATATCCGAGAGTTCCATAGCTCTGGCCTCCTGCTTACTTTTAACTATATATAAGTTTCACTAATGAATATTTACACGGGCACTCCGATGACAGAACAACCTTCCGATCGCTGTTATCTCCAGATTGTTTAGTTAGGTATCTCTATGAGAGATACATCTATATATTTCAATCATTTTACGATATATATATGCCGGCTTACAATATCGTTATCAACAGCGCATTTTTAGAACAATGGAATATGCAAAAATGCTGACAATGACAATGGAGAAGGAGTAGTGATGAAGAATATGTCTACATTACTGAGCCCGGTGACGATCAACGAATGGCATTTGAGAAACAGAATAGTGATGGCGCCTCTTACCCGAGGGTTTGCCAATGATCAGGATGGGACTGCGACGGAAGAGATGGTGGCGTATTACGAGCGACGTGCTCGGGATGGTGTAGGGTTGATCATTACAGAGGGGATTAATCCCTCGCTGACTGGCAAAGGAACCTATGGTATCCCCGGATTATATACAGCTGAACAGACCGCTTCATGGAAAAAGGTAACGAATGCCGTCCATAAACACGGAGGAACCATCATCGCTCAGTTGTGGCATGTGGGCAGACTGTCTCACTCCGATCTGATCGGTACCCCGCCACTGGCACCTTCAAGCATTCCGGCTCAAGGAAGAGTCCATAAATTGCATAAGCCATATCAGATACCTCAAGCTATGAGTGTGCAAGATATCCGGGATAGCATTCAACAGTTTCAAACGGCTGCCCGCAATGCGGTACTGGCTGGATTCGACGGAATTGAGCTGCATGCAGCACATGGTTATCTGATCGACCAGTTTATCAATGAGAAGACGAACCACAGAACAGACGAATACGGAGGCGATATCCAGGGTCGATTGCGTTTTCTGAAGGAGATCATTATTGCAGTTCAAAAAGAAATCAGCGTGGATCGCATATCGGTACGATTTTCCGAGAAAAAAGATGATGATCCTTCCTATGTCTGGGCAGACAAGGCTGGAGTGCTGAACGCCTATCTGAATCTGTTCCGCGAGACAGGCATTACAATCTTGCACCCATCAACAGATCGATACACCACAGTCTGGACTGGGGAACAGAATTTCCATGAGGCAATTCGCGAGCAGTGGGACGGTATCATCATTGGCGTAGGGGACCTTGAGGCAAAAATAGCAGAGCAGGCTGTGCAGAATCGGAGCATTGATTTGGCAGCGTTCGGCAGACCGTTTATCGCCAATCCCGATCTGGTGCAAAAATTGCGTACGGGGCAGCAGTGGGTCGAGTACGATGCCAATGCACATCTGACTATGTTGGTGTGAATGTAGCAAGAAAAGGGCAGAAGCTGATCCTGTGGATCACTCTGCCCGTTGTTTCTGTTTTTGATGCTAACTATGATTAAATGTCTTCCATGCTGTAGCAACTTGCGGAGGGTTGGGTCAGATTGCTCAAACACTTTGTGATAAATCCAGCGGTTCAATTTCACTTTTTCTGGTTGAGCTTTTTTCGATATACCACAGGATGATCATGCACAACGCATAGACCAAGCTGAAGGCCAGAATAATGATCCATAAGCTCCCCATGTCCATGTTTTTGATGAAAATACCTGTCAAGTATGGGCTAAGTGTATAACCCAGACAGCCTACGAACAGCAGCAAGCCGTTAAACCGCCCCTGATGTGTATCCGGCACTCGTGAAGCGATATATAGATTGATATTGGTTTGCACCAGAATCTCTCCGACGGTCCATAGTACCGTAGAGACGGCGACGATGGCGAAATGGGGAAAATAACCCATCAGGCTCAATGCACCAAATCCAATGCCATAGAAGAGCGCACCTGTGGCAATGGAGTTTAGCGCAGTTAACTTACGTGTAACGGATAGGATCAAGGTGGTCAGGATAATGACGCTGATAGCATTAATGGTCATGACAGAGCCGTAATAGGCTGCCCCGTCTTCTCCGAACGAATCATTCATTTGTAGCGGAAGGCTAAACGAGGATTGCATATAAATAAAATAGTTGAGAAATGATACCAAGATGAACAAGGCGACGAGCGGATTTCTCATAAGAAGTGTGAATAAAGGAGTGGGAGGTTGGCTCGATTGTAGATGTGCAGAATTCTTGCTGCCCGTAGACGCCATTACCTTGCTTGTACCGATCTTTACCTGGTTGATGATAATGAAGGTGGATATCAGAAATACAGTGCTGATACTGATAAAGACGATATGGACATGATCCTTGATGAAAAAACCGGCTACCAATGGTCCGATGGCTATCCCCAAATTGGCTCCCAAATACATAAGAGAGAAGGCCGACTTTCGCTCTTTCTCCTCCGTGCACAGTTGAATGATTAATGCGTTATACGCAGGGCGGGTAATGCTGATGAAGAACATGACAGCGATCAGTAAATAGCCAACCGTAATAGTGCCCGACCAGAACGAACAGCATATTATCATTGTGGCGGACAGCAATTGCCCGGTAACGATAATTGTTTTTTTGCCCATAAGATCACTTAAATAACCGCCAAGAAGGACACCTGGTCCACTAATCAAGGCTGCCAGTGATACAAAGATACCTGCACTGACAACATTCATCCCCATCTGTAAAGTCAGGACTAAGGTAATAAGGGAAAACACAAAATCTCCTGCGCTGTTAATCGTTCTGGCTAAACAGAGGTAATATATTTCACGGCTCAAACCCGCGTATGATTTAAATAAAGACAATAATTCCAGCCCTCCCCCATACCACTGTCAATTCAAAAACAAGCCTTTATGGTCCATCCCGCGTTTTATACGGGTTCGGTAACAGTAACTTCAATCTTGAAGCGATCGTACATATTCAGCAGTGTTTGACGCAATTCTTCGAATGAATTCCCTTCCACAATGGCAAAACCCGATCTGGTCATCGTATCGCTCACGTCCCCGGCACGTTGTCCCACTTGATAGGATACATTGAAATCAATGATGCCGGAGATATCTTCATAATCTTCTATCCCTGATATGCTTTGAATCATTCCTGCGCGAGAAGGGAAGCAGATCATACCCGTATATTTATTATTCGTCTGTTGTTTGTTGAACTCATATATTCCAACTTCCAGATCGCTGACTGCCTCGAATAAATCAACACCATGTGTGTTCTTGATACAAGGAGGCATAACATGTGAACCCCCGATTCTTGCACCGATCTCTCCAAATACCACTTCTCCCTCCGAAGTTAGAAAAAGCTCGGCATGTGTTACGGAATGATTAATTCCCAGTGCAGCAATGACCTGTTCATTGACTTCCTTGATGTGGTGAATAAAGTCAGCCTCAGTGCCTTCAGGAAACGTAATGCTGGCAGGTGGCTTCTGCTTAGTAGCAATATCCAAACAGTTATACAGGTATTGGGAAACGGATGAAAATAGAACTTTCCCCTTGGAGACAATGGAATCACAGTGAAACTCTGTACCGTTGATGAACTCCTCCAGCAAGTCCCGTTGCTGCGCTTGTCTAGTATGGTGAAGATAATGGATCAGTTCTTCCATGCTGGACAATTTGAACGTATTTATACTTCCATATCCGCTGAGTGGCTTCACAATAATCGGGAACCCGTGTATATCAGTGAAACGAATGTAATCCTGTTCATGAAGAGCGATTGCAATGTCAGACGTCCGAATTCCTCGTTGATGGAGCATCTGTTTCATAATCCATTTATTGCGGACGGCTTCAGCCTGGTTGCGCTGCATGCCGGGGATACCAAATTCGGATCGAATCTGGCCGCCGATCTCAATCGCATTCTCACCCGGAGTTAACAACGCTACGATGGAGTGGGAACGTCGGATTTCTATAATGTGTTCCCTGATGTCATCCACGGATTCCAAGTGATCCACGTATCTAATCTCATCGAAGAAGTCCTCAAGCAAATCATCATGAAGCAGATTGTGACGTTCAATAATCAGAATTTTTTTGTAATCAGCAAATTTTTTCAAATGTTTTACGAAGTTTAAGCCTGATGGAAGCCTGAAATCAGATATGTATACAATTGTTTTCATAAATCCTCCTTCAATGAAGAACAAAAATTAGAAAAAGACCATTTCATAACATTATATATAAAAATATTCCATTTTCAATACGGTTTTTGTAAAATTTTTGTTACGTTAAAGTGTTAATTGACAACAGGATTTTTTTGGTATACGATCGTACCGGATTTGAATAAAAGGGAGGAAATAGAAAAAAATGGAGATTACTGAAAGCAAATATGCCATACTGGGAACATTGGGAGACGATGAAGGATTCCTGACTTGCAGCATGCATATCGCTAAGAAACTCAACAACTCTGATATAATCAAACCGTACCCCGAATTTGAAGCGGCCGCGGAAGACTTGAAATCAGGGGAAATTTCCTGCCTATTGGTCCCCGGGGCTTATCCCAAGCTCAACAGTTTCATCATGGATTCCGAATTAGTGGTGTCTGAGAGCTTTGTAGAGAAGATTCCTGCGCTGGTTCTATCCGGATTCCATGCGGAATGTCCTGATCAGATCGACGTTATTTTTCATCATCCGGCAACTACATACTTGTTATCTGAACTCAGTATAATCTATAGAGAGAGCAGCACCGTATCGTCCAACCCCGAAGCCTGCAGGAAGGTCATGCATCACACTGAAAGGTCCATTGCGGTCACGAATCAGCTTTGTGCCGATCATTACGGGCTCGTGACCTACAAGGTATTGCGTGAGGGAATCAATATGCCGTGGGTATGTTTTACAAAAAATGTACAGAGGATGAATGCACTCGTATGAAGAGAATAGCTATTATATTGGATAAAAATTTGGAGATTGGCGCCGCAGCGAATGTAGCTGCCTTATTGATGGGACAAGCAGCCCTTAAAGAGCCGGATTTATATTCTGATACACCTGTACTGGATCTTAGCGGCGTTCAGCATGCAGGCATCCGGTATAGCACGGTTATTTTGAAGGCTGGGGAGAATCAATTGATCCAGTTGGCTAAATCCTGTTCAGCTGACAACGACGAAGTGAGCTATGTTGTGTTTTCACAGAAGGGTCAATCACTCAATAATGCATTCGAACAATATGCAGATGAGATCGCTTCGATGGAAATGGAAGTTACCAAAGTTGTAGGTGTCATTGTGTGGGGAGAGGATGACAAGGTTAGGGCCACAACCAAGAAGTTTAGTGTCATGAAATGATGATGGACAAAGGGCAGAAGCTGATCCTGTGGATCACTCTGCCCTTTGTTTACGTATGGAAGGATGGTTACGGGTTACTGACAACGGTGACTTTCTTTTCCGTTAAGTAGTATACAAGCGCCAGCAGAGGCATCACCAGACCAATCAATGTGGTGAGACTCCAACCTCCATGTGCGTAGGACCAGCTGCCAAGAGATGATCCAATTGCGCCCCCTACAAAAAAGATCGACATAAATATCCCGTTTACCCGTCCTCTTGCTTCGCTTAACGAATAAATGATGCGTTGTCCCAGCACCAGATTGCCCGAGACCGCCATATCCAGTGTGATGGCAACGACCACAAGCAAAATAAGGGTAGCGGTAGAGTGACCCTGGAACAGATAGGCAAGCCCAAAAGATGCAACCGCGATGACCATGGCGAGTCCGGTTAAGATGCGGGTTAAACCTTTATCCGCCCATCTTCCGGCAATAGGTGCTGCGATGGCACCCCCAACACCAGCCAGTGCAAACCAGGCAATTCCCTGCTGGGACATGCCATATTCGTTGGCGAGCTGCAAGGGAACTGTAGTCCAGAACAAGCTGAAGGCGCCAAACAGACTGGCCTGATAGAGAGCTCGGCGGCGAAGCATGGGAAATGTTTTGAGCAGGGAACCTAATGACAAAATTAATTGTCCGTACTTCATCGCAGGTTGTGGCTGACGTGCAGGAAGTGCACGTGACAGGAGCAATGTAAGCAATCCGATAATGATTGCCGAGAAGACAAAGACCGCTTGCCAACCGAGCAGGCTTGTAATAAAACTGGCGACTGGCCGAGCCAGCATGATGCCCAGCAGCAGACCACTCATCACATTGCCGACAACCCGTCCGCGTTGCACCTCAGAAGTGAGGTAGGTGGCATAGGGAACTAGAATTTGCGCAACGACTGAACTAATCCCGATGACGAGGGAAGCAGTCAGAAATAAAACGGCATGGGAAGAGAAGGCAGCGGCAATCAATGCAACGACCAGAATGATGAGGAAAAAAGTGACCAGTCGCTTATTCTCCAGAACGTCACTGAGCGGAACGATAAACAGCAGGCCAATAACATATCCGATCTGTGTTAATGTCACAATCAGTCCAGCAGCAGCAGAGGAAAGCCCTGTTGTCACGCCGATTGGTCCTATAACGGTCTGAGCATAATACAGGTTTGCCGCAATCAGCCCGCACGCCGCAGCCAAAAGCAAAATCAACCAGCTTGGAACTGAATGTGACTTCACATCAGGTTGTATATCCATGAGTATCACCCTCCACATGTTCTTAAATTATTTTTTATTCAAGTAAATTAGTATTGCAAATTTTAAATTACTAAACGGTGCGTTTACTAATTACAAACATATAATAAACTAAACGTTTAGTATTGTAAATAGGTGTGGGGATTTTTTTGCATGTCGGAATTAAGGTAAGAACGAAATTGTTTAATGTATCGGTGTTTTAGTATAATGAACGTACAGTTTTTATGAATCACAGATGCATTTGTTGCACCAAGGAGGGCTTATGATGACAGCCAAAAGAGGGCGTCCCCGCAATGTGGAAACCCAGAATGCGATTCTTGCAGCTTCCTATGAATTATTACTGGAACACGGCTTCGGAGCGGTTACGATCGAAAAAATTGCTGAACGTGCTAAGGTGAGCAAAGCAACGATATATAAATGGTGGCCCAATAAAGGTGCTGTCATTATGGATGGGTACATGTCTGCGGCAACGGCAAGATTACCTGTACCGGATACAGGATCGGTATTTGAGGATGTGCGCATTCATGCGAGCAATCTGGTTGTTTTTTTGAGCAGCCGGGAAGGAAAAGTGATCACACAGATTGTCGGAGAGGGACAGTCTGATCCAGGGCTTGCAGAAGAATACCGAACCAGATACATTCAGCCTCGTCGGCGCGAAGCGTGGGGAATTTTCGAAAAAGGTGTAGAACGGGGAGAGTTGAAAAAGGATTGTGACATCGGACTGTGCATAGACCTCGTCTATGGAGCGATGTTCTATCGCATGCTGGTGACTGGCGAAGCGATAGATACTGAATTCGTGCAGCGTTCGTTGATTTCCTTATTTGAAGGGATTAAATCTGGATCATAGAGAAAGACATCTTGGGGGAGGGATAGGGCGATTCGCAAGAATCACCCTGGATACATAAAGGCTTGTGGATGAATGGGGAATGTGTGGAGAATTGAGAACTACACCTGGAAGATCGGTGAGATGGCTGGGGGCCATGAATCGGGAGAAGGCGAAGTGGAAGAGGGAAGAGACTGGTTCAGGATCGGGGGCTCGTTCCATATGAAACTGGGTATTTCGCGTCGTAACACGGGTGCTACATCCTGGGCGAAGCGTTCTACCTGCTCCAGCTGCTCCGCATGGCTGAGTCCATCCACGCTGATGCTCAGTACCTGATGTCCATATGCGGCATGGTAATTGAGGATCTTCTCAATGACCTGCTCTGGACTACCAATCAGTACAGGGCCATGTGCAATGTTATCTTCCAGGTCCTTAAAGGGTGACTGGTTGTGCTGCGCAGCGGCCGTAGCATGAAAGGCCTCATAATAAGGCGTATAACGACGGATCGCCTCTTCGCGTGTATTCGCGAGGTACAGGCTGCCTGCCCCGGAGCCGACCACCGCTCGGTTCGCATCATGACCATAATAATCGAGACGCTCCCGGTAATGATCAATTAACGCTTTATATTTTGCCTGCGGGTGGAAGGAATTCGAGCTAAATATCGGTTCGCCATACTTCGCAGCAAGCTCGGTAGAGCGGGTGCTCGATGCGCTGCCATGCCAGATCGGAATGGACTGCTGGAGCGGTCTCGGCTGAGTGGTAACCTCTTGAAGGGGAGGGCGATACGTTCCCTGCCAGGTTACGTTCTCTTCAGTCCACAGCCGTTTCAGCAGTTCGTAGCGTTCACCGAGCGAATCCCATTGTTCCTCTTCGCTAATGCCAAACAGGGGATAGTGCCGAGGATCATTGCCTTTGCCGATGATCATCTCCAGCCGTCCACCCGATAATTGATCCAGCGTGGCATAATCCTCGGCAACCCGTACCGGATCAAGTATACTAAGAACAGTGACTGTTGTTAGCAACCGGATACGTGAAGTCGCAGCAGCGACGGCGGTCAGCACGACGGGAGGTGAGGAA
Organism: Paenibacillus sp. E222; assembly: GCF_013401555.1. Taxonomy (NCBI): domain Bacteria; kingdom Bacillati; phylum Bacillota; class Bacilli; order Caryophanales; family Paenibacillaceae; genus Paenibacillus; species Paenibacillus sp. E222. The sequence continues at coordinate 773,763 of NZ_CP058552.1, read as the reverse complement.
GACAGAAAAGGTGCGCCATGCCGCTCACCGATCCCATATGCATCGAACCCCAGCCGTTCGGCCAGCTTGGCTTGTTCCAGAATATTGTGGAACTTCTGTTGTGTCGTTAATGATTCACCAGTTACGGCATTTGGAAGATTCATCATGAGACTAAATAAGGCAAATTTCATCTAACCATCTCCTCGGATTGGATTGGAAAAGCACCTGGGTTGTCTAATCCTATGGAAATAGTAGGATATTCAAGATAGAACTAACTTTACCATGTTGCCCTGCATTCTTCTAATGGATTTTTTCTATAAGGCGGATTAAAGCTGCTCAAACCTGGACAAATGGGCAGGAAATTGCCACGATTTTTATTGACCGCTGTAAAATTTAGGATTAAAATTGTGCATATCATATAAATTCAAATTTATGGATTTTCATTGTGGAGGTGGGAGACATGGAACCTACAACTACGATACGCTCCTTTATTGAGGACTACATCAGGAAACAGGGCTATACCCTGCAATACTTTGCCGATATATCGGGTGTGAACGCTGGAACGTTAAGTGCGATCATCAAAGGAACGCGGCCAATTGCCATGGCTCAACTGGATCTGATTACTCAGGGCATGAAGCTGGAAGAAGGTCATTTCTACGAAATTTATGGCGCTGAGTGTTTTGTGGAATCTGCACCGCACTGGAGAAGACTGGAGCCTTTTCTGCAACGTTGCGCCGAGTTGGACAAGCTCGAGTGTATTCAGCGGATAATCCAGCAAGTGACGGATGACCGCTCCTATATCTCCGAATTGTTTGAAATGGCAGAAGGCATGCTTGAACGCGGACAAAAGAAAGCGGCCCGCATGTTATATGAATGTGTCGCGGAGTGTGAGAAGTACCAACACTCGGAACGTCTCGCATTATGCCAATATCGTATTTTCACACTATCTCTGGGTCAGGATCAGCATGAAAATCTCAGGGCGGCCGTGCACTTCGAGCCATATATTAATAGGCTGGATGAAGAGCGGCAACTGGATGCGATCAAGGACCTGGCGAATACATACTTGGCTTTGAGATATTGGGACAAGTCATTTTCACTTGCTGATGATCTGGGACGGAAAGCGGAAATTATCCAATCCTATACTAAGAAAAAAATAAGCAAAGAGAATAGGGTAACAGCCTATCCTTTATTTGTGTACCAGGCATATTCAAACTTGCTTAAAGCCACTGCGTGCGAGTGGAAAGGTGAGTATACTGAGGCACTGTTTTATACAAGAAAAAATGCTGAATTAGCTAGTGTTTTGAATTCTAGCGACGAAGATAAAGTTTATATCGATATGTTTAATAGATGGACTGAGGCCAACACCTACTTATATAATCTGATGATGGGGAAGAAAGAGGTTCTTCCGGTATATCTAGCTTGGGTTGAACAAAATGAAGGAGAAACTCTTACTGCTCTTGTTAAAATTATTGAAGCAGCAAATAAATTTGAAATGGATATAGATTATATTTTACTGAAATTTGATAATTCCTTTAATTTAATGCTGAGTGATAAAACCTTAACTGAAGGGTACAATGAGCAAATGAAGAATGATCAATACTCTAAACTTTTATTTGAACTGGCAATGTATCTTTTTAACAGAGGGCGGTACCCAGAAGGAATGGAAAAGCTTGTCACTTGTCTGAGTTCAGCTATTAGAATTAATAATTCTAATGACATAATACAATGTGTTGCTCTCTTTGAGAGGTATAGGTCTTTTGCATCTAAAGAAGTGGAAAATAACTATCGCAAACTAATGGAGGAGGTTTACGGCTATTATGAAAATAAAAAAAATCATGGCTATACTCTTGTTTAGTGTTGTGATTATTAGTAATTACCCTATAAATCAGTCTGATGTGCAAAATCAGATATACACACCATCAGGACATGGTGCTGGAGTATTGTAAGATAAGGTATAAGAGATATTATCTATGGATACTTTATTGGTTTATTTCCGAATGCGGAAGTAAGCCTTTTTTGTGTTTTCATAGATTGACCGATGTAAAATACCGGATTAAAATTACATTTATTATAAATCATTAAGTAGCTTGGTTGATGGGGGTGGGAGAATTGAAACTTGCACCTACGATACGCACATATATAGAGAATCACATAAGAGAACGAGGATATAAACTACAGCAATTCTCAGATGTCACGGGTGTCAACGTTGGTACATTAAGTGCCATCCTCAAGGGCAGCAGACCTCTAGCTATGAATCAGTTGGATCAAATCACTTCTGGTATGGGGCTGGAGAAGGGATACTTCTACGAAATGTACAGTGTGGAATGTTTTGTGGAAACGGCACCTCATTGGAGGCGTTTGGAGCCGTTCCTGTATCGCTGCGCTGAACTTAACAAGCTAGACTGTATTAAAAAAGTGGTTTATCAGGTTACAGATGATCGATCCTATATTTCAGAACTATTTGAAATGGCAGAGAATCTATATTCCAAAGAAATGAATGAAGCGGCGCTTATTTTATATGAATGTGTAGCCGAAGGTGAGAAATATCAGCATTCGGAAAGATTAGCCTTGTGCCAGTACCGTATTTTTCTTATTAATATTGGTCATGACCAGAAAGTGAACAGACTACTCGTTTCCAAATTTGAACCATTCATAGAACGATTAGATGAAGACTATCAGCTGGATGCAATTAAGGATCTAGCGAATGCATACTGGGGATTACATGAATGGGATAGAATGAGAGACTTAGCCCGCCAATTAGAAAAGCAGTCGGATGTGGCTATGAGACAAACTAAAAAGCTTACTAGTAAAACACAGTATCCACTATATGTATATAAAGCTTATTCTAACTTGCTTATTGCGAATTACCATGATTGCTCCGAAAATTATAAAGAAGCTCTTCGATATACTGATATTTATGAGAAAATCATTGAGACATACGGAATTGAGGATAAGCTCATTGATCGAAAAATTAGATATATGGCTAAACTTAATAAATATTTATATCAAGTAATGATGGGCGTACGAGAAGTTATACCTGATTACATTAATTGTATCGAGAAAGATGAAGCAGAAATTCTTCCTGCTTTGGTTAAAATTCTTCAATCTGCTAACAGGCATCAATATGATGTGGATGATTTATTGATCAAGTTTGAAAAGGAGATTTCTATCCAATTCAGTGATGCTTATTTAAGAGGGGGGTACACAGAACAAAGCTGGTATTATCGAAGAGTTATATTATTTTATGAGCTATCAGTTTATTACTTTAGAAGACATAGGTACGATTCTGGATCGATGTCGCTACTTATAAGTTTGGAGTTATCCATTTTTGTTAAAGATGATGCGGCAACATTAAAGTGTATTGATCTTTATGGAGATTTTAAGAGTCATGTATCTAAAGAATTAGAGAACCAATACAAAACATTAATCAGCTTGCTTCACCCAAATGCGAGTTTGTAAGTATCTGTAGCCTTAATGAAATGTGTAAATCTGTAAGGGAAATATATAAGTTTGCTAATGAAGAAATAAACGTAAAATATCAATAGATATTACAATTGAACAATATTGCATAAATTAATAAATATTCAAACAGCCAACTGTTTTTGCAGTAGGCTATTTTTGTGTTTAATAATCCGGTCGACAAATGGATATAAAAGTTTTCTAAAGAATCATTTTTACAAAATTCTGCAAAACATCATATGTTTTTGTCATTATGAAGGGTTTAAACGAAAAAAATGGAGGATTTAAGCTGTAATCTAAATTGTTTGAAAAAGGGGTGCATGCTGTGAGAGAAATCAAACAGATCAAAGATCAAATCGAGCAGAATCGGCAACATTTGCGTCGGTTGGTGGAGAAACATGGCATGCATGATGATAAGGTTCTTAAGCAGTCTATGGTGCTGGATGAACTGATTAATAAATACATTCGACTAAGAGAGAAATACTAATTTGTTAATGCTCTTATCCTCCACTATGATCCACCCACAGGTGGACCACGTTATCCACCCGTTTGTGGACGCTAGAGCGATGTTCTCCCTGCTATGCTTAAAGCATCAAATCAAGCAAATTACAGGGGGAACAACATATGACAACGAGCATGTGGATTCAGATGATCATCATGTTTGCGGTATTAGTATTTACTTCAATTGGACGAAAGCCAGTACGTTATTATCGGTTATTGCTACCTTTCGTTATTATGGGTTATTATGCAGCCAAATTTCTTAAATACATGACTTTTACAGGCAATAATGTGCTGTTTTTGTTGGTGGCTGTCATTGTAGGAGCAATGTTTGGAATGATTGTGCTGGGAATAACGCGTATGGAATTCGATGCGACGGCAGGTAAGTGGTATACCCGAGTGGGGATAGGTAGTGTGGTCGTTTGGGCGGCGGCATTCCTGCTACGCATTATCCCGGTGGAATGGATCACGCATCATCCGCAGCAAGCATATCACTATGCAATTGAGCATCAATTGGATCTTCAGAATATCGGTCCTGCATTTATATTAATGACGGCTGCTATGGTTTTGGTGCGTGTGGCAGGGATTCTAATCCGCTCCAGAACGAGCAAAGTACAGCATACGATTGGAACATAATTTATAATGGGTTTCTGTCTTTAGTTTTTACGTTAAGGGACTCCATTTTTTCCATGCGTACGATATGTAGTTTGGCGTAAGTGAACTATATCTATATGCGGTAGTTGTGACAATTTTCACGAATTAATGCAAAATGTTGGTTATGAAAATATTATTATGTAAGCAAACATTTTATTTTGCAAAGGAATAAAATATGAATTTTTTGGCAATGTATCCTAAAATGTTTTAAAAAGAGGGGGTGCATGCTGTGAGAGAACCGAAGCAGATTAGAGACCAAATCGAACAGAACAGGCATGAGTTAAGTCGATTGGCGGAATATCATGGCATGCAAGACTACAAAGTCCTTCAACAATCGATGGTATTGGACGAACTAATTAATGAATATAATCGCTTCAAATATAAAAAACACTTTATGAAAAGACAGCCGATTGCATAATGCAGTCGGTTTTTTGATGCAATAGAAGAGTAGTCGACTGTAGCGATACAGTTGGCTTTTTTGCGTTTCCCCGAAAGCCTGCGCTTCAATCTTGAAATTCCGTACCAATCCCATGGTTGGCAGGATAGCCATCGATCATTAAAACTGGATATGATGACCCCAGTTATATCCAGATTGATCTATGAAGAGGGATCATACAATGATCGGGAGAGGGAGGGATGAACGGAAATGATGGACAAGGTACAAGGTTATTTCGGAAGAAATATGAATCTGCGCACCAAGCTGCTCCTGTTGTTCCTGGGGCTGACCTTGCTGCCGCTAAGCTTGCAGGGAGTAGTGAATTACCTGCATTTCTCGCAGACGATTGATCGCAAGACGGAGCAGTTCACCATTGATATTGTTCGCCAGATTAACACCAATCTGAATCGGCTGCTCAAGGACTTCGAGCGGTTGTCGCTCTTGCCGCTCTACGATCAGATGGTGCTCGGCATTCTGGGCAAATACAATGCTCCGATGGGATCGGGTACATGGGCGAGGTCCGATGATTACCTGAAAATGAAGCTCTACACGTCCGGTCAGGCGTATGACCGACCGGAAATTCGTGGCATCCATCTGATTAGCAACAGCGGCATTTTGTTCTCCAATCTGGATTCACTGGCAGTGAATCCGGTATGGGACAGCAGGCAGGATGACTGGTTTGCTGAGCTTAACGGCTCGGAAGGCGAATGGCGTCTGCTTCCTCCGCACGAGCCCAGCTATTACACGGGCAGTCATGAAGAGCCGTATATATCGGTTGCCCGTGAGATTCGTGATCCGGGGACACTCCAGCGACTGGGCTACATCCTGATCGACATCCGGCTGGAAGCTTTCGGTCAGCTCTTGTCCAATCTGAATTTTGAGCAAAATGCGAGCCTGATGATTGTCGACAGCAAGCAGCGGCTCCTATTCGAACGCACCTCAGCCGGAGGCTTGTCCGCATACGACCAACTGTTAACGCATGGCCAGCTTCAAGGCTACGCAGGCAACCAGAAGGTTGTCCTTGATGGGAAGCCCTATCTCTACGTACAGCACCATTCCAGCTATTCAGGACTTTCGGTGATCAGCCTGACACCTATTGCCGTTATTCAGAAGGAATCAGGCGAGATGCTCACGTTTACGTTTGGATTCGCTGTGTTATGTATGGCGGCGGTAGCAGTTCTCGCGGTTCTCTTATCCTACCGCATAACGAGGCCGCTGATTCGATTGAAGCACAATATGATTCGGGTGGAGCAGGGAGACTTTAGCCAGCGCGTAGCGCACTTTAGCAATGATGAGTTCGGACAGATTAGCAGGGGTTTTAACCGGATGATGGAAGAGATCCATCGACTGTTCAACGAGGTATTTCTGTTGGGCATTCAAGAGCGAGAGGCGGAGTTGTCAGCATTGCAGAGCCAGATCAATCCTCATTTTATATACAACACATTAGAGTCCATCAACATGATGGCGGTCCGCCAGAAGCACGCTGAGGTGTCTGATATGGTGACGGCACTTGGCAAGCTGCTGCGTTATACGATTGATAAGGTAGATCGGAGGGTTCCACTTCAGGAAGAATTGGCTTTTGTGCAATCCTATGTACGCATTCAACAAGTACGTTATGACGGCAAGCTGGAGGTAATCTATGACATCGATGAAGCTGCTACAGATTGTCTGATTCCCAAGCTGGTATTGCAACCGCTGGTGGAGAACGCGGTCTACCATGGCATTGAAGGGCAGGCGGATGGCGGGGTGATCTGGGTATCTGCATTGAAATTTGATGATGAGCTGCTGATTATTGTACGTGACAATGGCAAAGGCATGGCTCAGGCGGAGATTGATGAATTAAATGAATCCATTGCTCGGCAGCCCTCCAATGAGGCATTGCGCTGTCATGCGGGGGACAGGCTGGGACTTAACAATATCGCCCAAAGGCTCCGACTCATGTATGGAGAAGGCGGCAGCCTGAGCGTCGATGGCAGTCCCGGGCAGGGCCTGGCGGTGACGATATCCATTCAACTTCAACCGAAAGGGGAATGAAGCGCATGTATAAAGTATTGCTTGTGGAGGATGAGACGGTCATCCGTCAGGGACTGAGAGAGCTGATTGTACAGGCGGCTCCTCAGTTCGAGGTAACAGGTGAAGCTTCTAGCGGAGTCGAGGCACTGGATTTTCTGAGATGTGAAGTACCGGATGTGTTGATCACGGATATTCGCATGCGTGGAATGGACGGATTGACACTGGTATCCAAAGCAAGAGATATGTACCCTGAACTGCTGATGATCATCATAAGCGGGTACGGGGAGTTTGAATATGCACGCAGGGCGATGGAGTACGGGGTGTTGAACTATCTGCTGAAGCCGATTGAACGTCATGAACTGGCGTTATGCATCCAAAAAATTCAGTTGCTGCTGGATCGCAGGTACGGCATTTCAACCCTTCCAGTCACGGAGCCATCTGGGAAAGCAGAGCACTCCGGCGGAGATGCGCGAAAGATTATCCGAGATGTGAAGGAGCACATCAAGCAGCACCCCGATGGGGACCTGCGACTTCAGACCATAGCAGCTCTGGTTCATCTGAACCCCACCTATCTAAGCCAGTTGTTCAAGAACGAAACAGGAACCAATTACTCCGAATACGTTGCTGAGGCTCGTATGGAACGGGCCAAGTGGCTGCTGGTTAACACAGGGCTCAAAATCTATGATGTTGCAAGGTTATCCGGGCATCAGAGTCCCAAGCACTTCATGCTGGTATTCAAGCAGCAGGTGGGATGGACAGCAGGGGAATATCGTGACCGATTCAGCATTTCTTGAAATACCATACCATTTCTGTAATTGACGTGATTTATGAGCGGGCGATGCCTTCGTTATACTTTGGTTGCACATGTATACCACTACGTCCATAAGGGGGATTTTCATGAAAAAAGCAGGACTGATATTGCTACTCTTACTCATGATGGTTGCTTCAATCGGGTGCACAAGCTCCAATTCCGGAAGTGATCCTGGGCAAGCAGCCGGGGAGAATGGAGAGGTTGAGCTGAAATTCATGATGTGGGGCAATCAGGCACATATGGATGTATACAACAAGCTGATCGATGGCTTCACGCAGGAAAATCCAGGCATCAAGGTGACGATGGAATCCGTTCCTTTCGCAGAATACCAGCAAAAAATTTCGGTGCTTGCCGCTGGAGGCTCTCTCCCGGATATCGCATGGGTATCAGAGCGGATGGTGCCACAATTCAAATCCAATCACATCCTGGCTGATGTATCCGAGTTCAAGGATGATGTCCAGTTCAAACTGGATGATTATATACCAAGTACACTGGATTTGTTCCGTGATGGCGATCAGCTGCTGGGGCTGCCTTTTTCCACACCTCCGGTGGTTATGTTCTACAATAAAACGCTGTTCGACAAGGCCAGCCTGACCGACCCGAATACACTTGCCAGCCAAGGGCAATGGACATGGGAACAGTTCGAGAAGTCCGCCAAGGCGATTACCAGCAAGGAGGCGACCAACCGGATCTATGGCGCCAACTTTTTTCGCGATTGGAAGACATGGGCTGTGCTCTCCTCATATTCCTGGTCCAATGGCAGCGGCCCGTTCGACGAAGGCATGACGAAGTTCACCTGGAACGATGCTTATGGCGTACAGACCTTTGAACTGCTGGAGCGCATGATGTTCACCGATGAATCGCATCCAAAAGCAGGCGAGCAGGTCAGCTTCGATGCTGGCAATGTGGGCATGTTCTTCGATAACTACAGCTATGTTTCCAAGGCAAGAGAGATTACGGATTTTGAATGGAGTATCGCTCCTATGCCTTCCGGCTCACAGGGCAGCGTACCGATGCTGGGGCAGGCTGGATATGCCATGTTCAACGACAGCAAGCATCCGGAGGAAACCAAGAAGCTGTTGAAGTATTTTGCCAGTGAGCAGGGTATTCAGGCGACGGCCACCTATTTTGTGCCTCCGCGTACCTCTGTGCTGAACTCCGATGCGTTCATTAATCAGCCGAATAATCCGAGCAAGGAGCATATTGTGCAGGCGGTGATTAATGAAATGCCAAAAGCGCGCTTGATTCCCGGTCATATCCGTTGGCAGGATATCGACAATGCGGTATTGCAGGGATTTGATCGATTGTTCGCTCGTTCAGCGACACCCGAGGATAATCTGAAGCAAATGCAGGAAGAGATCCAAAGCGTACTGCAACAATAAATCATTTTATAGAAACAGGAGGTGAGCATAATGGGCAAATTCAAGGAATTGCTTGATCGGAAATCGCTGTCACTTGTGGTCAGCCTCCCCGAGAACGATCTATCTTTGGCCCGGGCAGCAATTGAAGAGGGCGCTGATGCACTGAAGGTGCATTATAATGTCGGTCATCGCGCCAGCGGGAATCATTTTGGTCCACTGGACAACTATGCCGAAGTTTTTCAGGCGATTCGTAGCGAGTTTGACGGTCCGCTTGGGGTCGTGCCATCCGGCAGTATTGATGGAGCAAGGCGAGAGGATGTGGAGCGGCTTTCCGGGCTGGGTTTTGACTTCTATTCGATCTATGCACATCACTTGCCTTCCTTCATGCTGGATAATCTGGGGCTGGAACCCACGTTTGCAATCAACGACGAATATGAACCTTCTCTCGTCACGTCTGCGGCCCATTACGGCTTCACCGCCCTGGAGGCATCTATTGTGCCTGGAAATGAATATGGTACACCGCTAAGCTTTGCGGACGTGCTCAAGTATCGCCGTCTGGTCTTGCAGGCGCAAATTCCGGTATTGGTTCCTTCTCAGCGTAAGCTGGTGCCGGAGGATGTTCGGGTGCTGCACGATACCGGAGTCAAGGCGATCATGCTTGGAGCGGTCGTAACAGGCAGAGCAGAGGAGCAGCTGCGAAGGGCTGTTAACGCCTTCCGTAATGCGGTGGACAATCTGAACCGTCCAGACTAGAGGAAGAAAATTGATAAAGGGGAGGGCCTGACTGTGACCCATTCACGCAAGCGTACAGGAAGAGGTCCGCTCGCCAGAGAGGCCCAGATCGCGGGATGGCTGTTTGTATCACCGATGGTGCTCGGGTTTACCCTGCTGCTGCTGTTTCCCATGGGTCTCGCGCTATACATGAGCCTGACCGACTGGCCGCTGCTGGGGGATCATCATTTTATTGGACTGGAGAATTACCGGAATGTGATGACAGACGCCATGTTCTGGAAAGTGCTCGCCAATACGGTTTATTTCACTGCGGGGCTTGTGCCGCTTAACATTGTGCTTGCTTTGCTGCTCGCATTGCTGCTATCCAGAAGTTTGCGCGGCATCGGGATTTTTCGAACAGCCATCTTCGTTCCGGTCATGACCTCGCTGATTGTATGGTCCATCGTATGGAAGCTGATGTATGCCACAGAGTCGGGACTGATCAATCAGCTTCTGTTAATGATAGGCATCAAGGGTCCGGCCTGGCTCTACAATCAGGATCTGGCGATGCCTGCGGTTATTGTGACGAGTGTACTGAAAAATGTGGGTCTGAATATGGTGTTGTTCATTGCAGCCATTCAGCAGGTGCCGCGTTCGCTTTACGAAGCGGCAACACTGGATGGCGCGGGCAGAAGGGGAACTTTCTTTAACGTCACGCTGCCCATGATTACGCCAACGGTGTTTCTAACCATGGTCATGACTGTGATTGGCTCGCTCAAGGTGTTTGGACAGATCTACGTCATGACACAGGGAGGGCCGAGCAACAGCACAAAGGTATTGGTCTATTATATCTGGGAAAAAGCATTCAAATTATTTCAGTTCGGCTACGCTTCTTCGCTTGCGTATGTGCTGTTCTTTATCGTGCTGATTTTGACACTGCTGCAATGGCAGCTTCGAAAGAGGTGGGTATTCAATGAAGGCGATGCCTAATTCTTCGATTCGCAAGACAGGCAGTGCCCTTGGGACGTATTTGCTGCTGACTCTGATCTCGCTGATCATGCTTGTTCCATTTATCTGGATGATATCGACGTCATTCAAGGAGCCCCAGAGCATATTTACCTATCCACCACAGTGGATACCGGATACCTTCCGATTTCAGAACTACATCGATGTCTTTCGATTGATTCCGTTTCATCGTTTTTATTTTAACAGTGTATATATTGCTGCTGTGGTTGTGTTGGGTACGGTGTTCTTTGCATCACTCGCCGGGTATGCATTTGCCAAAATTCCGTTCAAGGGACGTAATGTGGTATTTCTCATCCTGCTGAGTGCGATGATGATTCCCCATGAGGTGACGGCAATTCCCATGTTTCTGTTCATGCGGCAGCTGGGATGGATTGATACACATCTTCCGCTGATTTTACTGCCGATCTTTGGGGCGGGCGGCGTGTTTGGCATCTTTGTGATGCGGCAGTTCTTCATTACAGTACCCACCGAGCTGGAGGAAGCGGCGATGATTGACGGCTGCAACCGATTCAAGATCTATGCACGTATTATGCTTCCGATTGCCAAGCCCGGTATGGCTACGCTGACAATCTTTACGTTTGTGACGATCTGGAATGAGTTTTTCGATCCGTTGATTTTCATTAACTCGCGAGAACTGATGACGCTGCCGCTTGGGTTATCCTTGTTCACGGATGAAGTGGGAACAGCCTGGCAATATCTGATGAGTGCCACTGTTATGGCGACCCTGCCGCTGCTGATTGTTTTTTTCCTGGCACAACGGCGCTTCATTGAGGGAGTTGCCATGACAGGACTGAAAGAGTAGTCCATGCAATAGAACGGAAGGAGTGATAACTTGAGTGAACGGATAAGGATGAGGTTGAAAAGGGAAGAAGCGGATGTGGTTGTTGTGGGAGGGGGTCCGGCGGGTATAGCGGCAGCCATTGCTGCTGGACGACAAGGTGTTCGAGTAGTACTGGTGGAGCGGTACGGGTTCGTTGGTGGAATGTCGACTGCCGCCATGGTCTACCCTTGGATGACCTTCCATACGGAGAGTGGTGAGCAGGTGATTCGAGGCATCGCCCAGGAAATCGTTGACCGACTGCAGGCACGTGGCGGCTCTCCGGGGCATCTTCGGGATACGGTTGGATTTGTTCATACGGTTACGCCTTACCATCCGGCGATCTATCAGGTGGTAGCGGCAGAAATGCTGCAGGAGGCGGGTGTCCGGTTGTTATTGCACAGCTTCGTGGATGAAGTGGTTATGGTGGATGATCGGGTAGAGGCGGTACGTCTGACGAATAAATCTGGGCGAATGGAGCTAAGAGCGAACGTATTCGTGGATGCCAGCGGTGATGCGGATGCGGCTTATCTTGCGGGCGCTTCTGTTGCAAAGGGGCGAGACGGCGATCACCAATCACAGCCGATGACCATGAAATTCCGAATGCGTGGTGTGGACCTTGGACGAGTAAAACAATACATGCAGGAGCACCCGGAGGATTTCTATGCCAAGACCCCTTTCTCCGAACTGGACAGTATTCCGTTAACCGGGGTGAGCGGCTTCTATTCCCAATGGAAAAAAGCAGGTGTGCCGATTAATCGGGATCAGGTATTATTTTTTACCGGACCGGCTGAAGATGAAGTATTGATTAACTGCACCCGGGTGCAGGGGCTGGATGCTACAGATGCAGAGGATCTGACTTCTGCGGAACAGGAAGGTCGGAAGCAGGTGCTGATGATCGCTGAGTTTCTGCAGCGCGACGTGCCTGGCTTCGAAAGGGCTTCCATCTCAGCGGTAGCACCGCAGATCGGTATCCGTGAATCCAGACGAATCATCGGGCATTATGCGTTGACCAAGGACGATGTGGTTGCAGGGCGAAAGTTTGACGATGTAATCGCCAGAAGTGGCTATCCGATTGATATTCATGATCCTTCCGGTCAAGGCGTCGTAGCCGCTTTTATAGAAGGAGACGGAGCATACGATATTCCGTACCGCTCTCTGATTTCCCGCAATATTCGCAATCTGCTGGCGGCAGGACGCTGTATCTCCACCACACATGAGGCTCACGCAACGACAAGGCTGACTCCAAGCTGTATGGCTACGGGGCAGGCTGCGGGAACAGCAGCCGCTTTAGCTGTTCAGATGAAGCTAGATCCGTTGGAGCTGTCGGTAGCGGTGCTGCAAAAGGAACTACGCCGTAACGGAGCAGCGATCTAGGGGATGAGCTGGTTGTGGGCGAATTAATAGTGGGAGTGAGTTTTAATTGAATCACTGGGGCGTAAATTTTAACGAACCTGAGACGTCTAATTTGGGGATATCAGCTGATATGAAAAATGTAACGAATCTCAGTGAAGTTATTTCACCTCAAAACACTGAAATAGCGGGTAAAAGCGGGTGAATCAGAGGAATAGAGCGTCTACGATTCGTTAGATTAGAAACAGTCTCACAAATGGCTAAATAAGCTTCCCTCAGTTCGTTAGAAATTGGTGGGAAGTCCTAGTGAATTTATGAGCATAACTGTAGGTCCCAAAAAAACTCTAAGTCCACTGCATACGTGGATTTAGAGTCTTTGGGACGCTTTCCTTCTTTTTATCAAATTCGGTTCTTTCCTTCATATCTATTTCCATCGTATCTAATCAACCATGAAGCCTAGGTTGCTTCAAGTTACTTCAAGTTACTTCATGTTACTTCATGTTTCATATTCCTTCTTGCCTTATTCCTTCCATGCATCAAGTCATTCGTGCTTCAAGCCGCCGTGCCACAATGGACAACGTGTAGTTGATGACGAAGTATAATACGGCTGCGAGCAGCAAGGCAGGGATGACGTAATCGAAGCTCTGCCCACCAAGGATCTGCACATTGTGCATCAGTTCTGGCAGGGAGATGATGATCGCCAGTGAAGTGTCCTTCAGCAAGGAGATGAACTGGCTCACCATCGGTGGCGACATGCGCCGCAAAGCCTGAGGCATAATGATGCCGCCAAGTGTCTGCATGTAGCTCAGTCCCGAGGAACGGGCGGCTTCCACCTGACCACGTTCTATCGATTTGAGTCCGCTGCGGACAATCTCTGCGATCATGGCGCCTTCGAACAGACTTAGTCCAACAACCGTGGACCAGAAGACAGACATTTTGATCCCGAGCTGGGGAAGTACGATATGAATGAAGAAAATGATCAGCAGCAGCGGCAGATTCCGAATCGTATCCACGATGACGGCCACAATCTGTGACAGGACCGGAATTCGGGTGTATCGAACGGTACCAAGCACGGTGCCGAGTACAAAGCTGAATACAATCGACAAACCTGCCACTTGCAGAGTGATCAGGAATCCGTGCAGCAGGAAACGAAGGTTGGGCCAGGCGTAGGCCCCGCTAAAGTCCATGGATCATCGGCCTCCTTCTGTGTGCGGACAGAAAATGAAATAATTTGGAAAAATTAGCTGCATAGCATAGTAGATAGTAGAGTTGCACCTTAAACTGGTGTACTAAACACAGAGAGAATATCGTTCGAATTTTACATGGTGACCTGACCCGTTGGTTTGTTCTTTTTTGGTTTGCCTTTGGTTCGGCTGGCGTCAGCATCGCTTTGTCCGAAACGGCGCTCCATATAGTGAACCAGGAAGCTGAGCGGTAAAGTCAACACCAGGTAGAATAGCGCAACAATGGTGTAGACGCTCAGTGGTAGGAATGTATCCGAGTTGATCAGATCGGCAAAATACATCAGATCCATACCCGCTACGACCGCGAGGATGGATGAGTTTTTGACCAAATTGATAAACTGGTTGCCAATGGACGGCAATACAATCTTGATCGCTTGTGGCAAAATGATCAGGTTCATGGCCTGTACGTAGGACAGACCGGAAGATCTCGCCGCCTCTAACTGCCCGCGGGGGACTGTCTGAATGCCCGCCCGGATTGCTTCGGCAATGAAAGCGGCCGTATAGATGGTCAGACCGAGTGTACCCGAGATGAAGCCATCCAATGAAATGCCGAGTGCCGGCAAGCCAAGGTAGAAGAAAAATACGACGAGCAGCAGCGGGATGTTGCGGATAAACTCCACAAAAGCCGTGCCGATCCAGTTGAGCGGTTTAATGGGGGATATCCGAAAGATAGCCATAATTGCACCAAGAATAAAGCTGCCAATCAAGGCCATGATGCTCACCTGGATGGTGTTGAGGAACCCTTCCAGGAATCGATCCGAGTGTTTAATCAGTATACTGAAGTCCAATTTGCCCATGTAGGCGAAGCCTCCGTTCTCCAGAGGTAGAAGCGGCGATTGCGTCCTATCCATGCATGGCACAGCATAGGCGAGGTCGCCGCTTAACCATCATTAATCGGGGTTACTCGGGCTTGCTGCCCAGCCATTTCTCGTGCAACGTATCATATTCTCCGCTGTCCTTCATGCTTTTGAGCAGGCTGTTTACTTCTTCAACGAAGGCAGTGTCGCCTTTGCGAATCGCCATGCCGTAAGGTTCGCTCGTGAAATTGCCACCAACCAGCTTGAAGTTGTTATCGGTCTGCTGCATGCCGATCAGGATAATGTTATCGGTCGTCAATGCTTCGCCTTTACCCGCTTTGAGGGCTGTGAAGGCATCCTGATAATTGTCGTATTCGAGGACCTCGGCATCCGGGGCTTTTTCCCGAATATTTTGCGCAGAAGTCGAGCCTTTGACGGCAAGTACCTTCACACCGCCGAGACTTTCGAGACCGGTAATCGGGCTGTCGTTTTTCACAAGCAGGGATTGCCCGGCTTCAAAATAGACATCACTGAAATCCACTTGTTCCTTACGTTCATCCGTAATCGTCATCGTGGCGATGATGATATCAATGTCGCCGTTTTGCAGCATCGGAATGCGCGTTTTGGACGTTACTTCCTTCAGTTCTACCTTCGTTTCGTCTCCAAGAATCTGTTTGGCAAGTGCTTTGGCGATATCAATATCGAATCCTTCGACTTCGCCGCTTGCGGGGTCTTTCAAACCGAACAATTTGGTATCATATTTCACGCCGGCAATGAGCTTGCCGCGCTCTTTAATCTGTTCAATGGTGCCTTTGGCTTCGGTACTCCCACCAGAACCGCTGCTGCTTTCCTCTCCAGTGCTACAACCGGACAATACAAGGGATAGAATCAAAACAAGCATAAACGACGGCCACTTTAATACATTTTTCATTTGGTAAAGACCCCTTTCAAAATGGATTATTCTCAGTGGTGAATCAGACGACTCAGGAATTGCTTGGCCCGTTCTTCTCTCGGGTTGTCGAAAAATTCAGCGGCGGAGGCTTCTTCCACAATTCGGCCTTCATCCATAAATATGACTCGGTCTGCGACCTCGCGCGCAAATCCCATCTCATGGGTAACGACAACCATCGTCATCCCGTTGTGGGCAAGAGACCTCATAACATCCAGAACTTCCCCGATCATTTCGGGGTCCAGTGCAGAGGTGGGTTCGTCAAAAAGCATGATTTTGGGCTCCATGGCAAGACCTCTTGCAATGGCTACACGCTGCTGCTGTCCACCGGACAACTGGGAAGGATAACTGTCTGCCTTGTCGGCAATGCCTACCCGGGTCAAATACTTCATCGCCGTAGAGGCTGCCTGTGCTTTGGGTTGTTTACGCACCTTCATGGGTGCAAGAGTAATGTTATCGATGACTTTTTTGTGAGGGTAGAGATTGAAGTGTTGAAATACCATGCCGATATCACGGCGGAAGAGGTTGATGTCCACCTTTTTCTGATGTAAAGGGACACCACTGACGACAAGTTCACCTTCGGTAATCGTCTCCAGACGATTGATGCAGCGGAGCAATGTACTTTTGCCTGAGCCGGAAGGGCCGATAATGACAACGACTTCTCCTTCTTCAATGTGAAGATGAATATCTTTGAGGACATGAAAATGGCCAAAATGTTTCTGGACACCCCTAAATTCAATCAAGAGACCCCATCCTTTCTGCAGCGTCTGTGTGTAAAAGGAATTATAAGGAATAAATTGAAACTAGTTATTTAATCATACATACTCATCCTGCTAAAGGCAATTGGTTTGTGATAAAACATGACATAAGTAATGGGTTTTATAGGGCTATAGCCAGTAATTATGTTATATATTTGTTATATTACTAACCTATTTATGACGAATCCTGACAGAAAAATGCATCCATTCTCCTAGTTGTTTTACAACCATTGGAATAGATGTATAGAGTATACTGGAAGAGGTGTTTACTTTATGACTCTGATCATAAAAACAAATAACATCAAATTCTGAATCGTACATGGCAAAAAAGCTCAACCCTATGCCCTATGGCATTGATATGATGGAGCGAGAATGCGCTTTCCAGTAAGTGATGCAATAGTATAAACAGTCCGATCCAATTATAGGTAGAGAGGATGTTCTGAACGATGAATACATATTACTCCCCACTGGACACAGGAGAAGGTACAGAATTTGATACGAAGGCTTATGAAGTGAGTTTACCTGTCATCCCGGCACGGGATTTTCAGATTACGGATTATGGTGCGGTAGGGGATGGCTTGACGGATAATACCGAGATGTTCCGGCTGGCTATAGCAGCTTGTGCAGAAGCGGGCGGAGGTCGAATTGTCATTCCGGAGGGTGTTTGGTTAACGGGGCCGATTGTGCTTCGCAGTCGAATTGAGCTTCATGTTCAGGCGGGTGCTCTGGTTACGTTCAGCCGTAATTTCGATCAATATCCCCTGATTGCGTCCAGCTTCGAGGGTTGGCAGGCAGTGCGGTGTCAGTCGCCCATTGATGGTGAGCAGCTGGAGGATATTGCGATCACGGGTGAGGGGATTTGGGATGGCGGTGGAGAGGCATGGCGTCCGGTGAAACGATCCAAAATGACTGCATCGCAGTGGAATCGACTGGTTTCTTCGGGCGGTGTGGTGGAGCAGGCTGACGGAGATGAAGCCATTTGGTGGCCATCGACTTCTGCCCTTGAAGGCGGTGCGATTGCGAATCGTCTGCATCTGGAGCAAGTGTGTGACGTGGCTGCTTATGAGGAAGTCAGAGACTTTTTGCGTCCTAACATGGTCAGCTTGCGTCAATGTAAACGAGTGCTTTTGGACGGCCCAACGTTCCAGAATTCGCCGGCATGGAACCTGCACCCCTGGGCATCCGAGCATGTCACGATTCGTAAAGTGAGTGTGCGGAATCCATGGTTTTCCCAGAATGGGGATGGGCTGGACATCGAATCCTGCCGTCATGTCGTTGTGGAGCAGAGTGTATTCGATGTTGGTGATGATGCGATCTGCCTGAAATCCGGCAAGGATGCAGAAGGTCGTGAACTCGGTCTGCCCTCGGAATATATTACGATCCGCAATTGCACCGTGTATCACGGTCATGGCGGTTTTGTCATTGGCAGTGAAATGTCCGGTGGCGTGCGGCATGTGCGTGTCTCGGACTGTACGTTTATTGGAACAGATATTGGGCTTCGCTTCAAAAGTGCGCGTGGGCGCGGCGGGGTCGTTGAAGATATTCAGGTGGAGCGAATCTATATGAAAGATATCATAATGGAAGCTATCTCGTTTTCCTTTTTCTATGCCAATCAGGAGGGATCAGCTCGCGGTAGCGACTTGACTCAGGAGATTAGTGAGGAGACTCCGGTGTTCCGGGATATTCGGATATCGGATGTAGTCTGTGCAGGAGCGGAAACCGCGTTATTGGTGAGTGGACTGCCGGAAATGCCGCTGGACGGTCTGGTCATTCAGGGATATACGGTGACGGCTCGTAACGGGGTGCAATGCGCTCATGCGAAGCACCTGCGAATCGCCGAAATGAACGCACATATTACCGAAGGATCGTTAATTCATTTGCATCAGTGTAAGGGTGCGGAGCTGGAATCGATTGAGGGTGTGGGCGCAGACGGTCGGCTCCTAATGGTGACAGGACATGAATCGGCAGGGATCGTATGCCGGGAAAGTGATGCAGATACAGAGGGGCGCCAAATCTCCGTTGGTCCTGAAGTAAGAAGTGGTGTAATCATCCGCAGGTAAGAAGGGTTCGACGTTGCATAGGTTTATCTTATCACCGCGGGCATATCCTGGCGCGCGATGTCATGGCAGATTGTCGTATGACAGACGTCCGGCTTCGCCAGTCGCTTTGAAGATCTATCGATGTTCTTTGCGATAGCGAAGCGGCGTAGTCCCGGTCACCTGTTTAAACGTTTTATTAAAATGGGCTGTATGCTCAAATCCTACCTTCTCCGCAATCAGCTGCACCCGTTCTTGGGTGGACAATAAACGTCTCTGTGCCTCCCGAACCCGGGTAACACGCAAATATTCGCTGAAGCGAAATCCCGTAAAACGGCTGAACATTCGGCTAAGATAAGATGGACTGATATAAAATCTCGCTGCGGCCTCTTCCAATGTAAGGGGCTCATTATAATGATTGTTCACATAAGTGACGATCTCACTGATCTTATCCTGCATGGGATGATGCGGAGCCGGAGAGGTTTGCCGAGTATTCTCTTGCACCCGGTGGATCTGAATCAGGATCTGGGCGAGCAGGCTTCTCACCACGATTTCATAATGAGGTCGGCGCTCCTTGCATTCTTTCAGCATCTGCCACAGCATTCGTTCGATCTCAGGCTGCTCCGCATCAGGAAAGTGCAGCAGCCTTGAACGATCGAAGGGAAGCAGACCGCATATTCCAAACTCCATCCCGGTGGCAAAAGAAGGCGAGAACCCGATCAGAATTCGTTCAAAGCCGGGAATGCTTCCTTTGGACGTCGTATGTACATCATGGGGATTGATCAGGATCAAATCACCTTTGCGGGCGGTAAGAAGCTGACCATTCATGGAATAGACACGTTCTCCTTCAAGCAGATAATACAGTTCGTAAAAAGGGTGTGCGTGAGGCTGTGGCATGGCGTTCCCGTTGTGTCTGCTCATGTGTTCAATGGTGAATGAACTCTCGCCAATTCGATATTTGGGACCAATCCGATTCTCTATAACACTCATAACACGTCTCTCCTCTGCGCCAGCTGATTTACGGTTAATATCCATATCATAACGGAAAATCCAGTTTGTTGTAAACGCTATCATTTAAATGAGGGTCCGACCAGACGTAATGAATAGAATGTGGGCGGAATGATTTTCGGAAAGCTAATATAGGCTGTAAAGGTGACAAAAGTCTATTCATGTTTTACAGTAGGGGGAGTGAGGCTAACCTCTGGATAGGGGTGTCTCCAATTCGATTTGGAAGGAAGGAAACAGAATATGACGACGCATGAATTATCGCCACTCGTTGCTGCATTGAATATGCAGCCACACGTTGAAGGCGGTTGGTATAAGGAAGAATGGAAGGCATCGTATCAAATTCCACAATCCGTACTGCCGGATACATACTCAGGCCCTCGATTCTCGGCAAGTTCGACATACTTCCTGCTGCACTCGCACGAAGTCTCGGAATGGCATACTGTTTTGTCTGATGAGCTTTGGTTATGGCATAGCGGCAGTCCGATTGAATTGAAATTGGGCGGCAACGGAGAAAACCCGGAAAATGAAGAAGTGCTCGTACTGGGTATGGATATTGCTGCGGGTCAATCGCCGCAGGTACTCGTTCCAGCCGGAGTATGGCAAACCGCACGCCCGCTGGGTGATGAGCCTGTACTGGTAACGTGCGTTGTAGCACCAGGTTTCCATTTTGATGATTTCAAACTGGTTTCCAAAGGCTAATATAACCATAAATTAACAAGCAAAATCCCGATTCAGGTGCGTGTGCATCCGGATCGGGATTTTTTGATGTTTTCTAGCTGTGATTATATATTGAAATTAGAAGTTAAAGTTGTCCGGATCGGAACCAAAGCGTTTATTCTCGTTCAATTGGTTAATGCGTTCGATTTCTTCCGTGGTCAACTCAAAATCATACAGGTCCGCATTATCGCGAATGCGCTGTGGTGTAACGGATTTAGGTATGGTCACAATACCATTTTGCAGATCCCAACGTAGAATGACCTGTGCCGGTGACTTGCTGTACTTGGCAGCGATCTCCAGAAGTAGCGGATGCTCCAGCAGATGTCCCTGACCCAGTGGAGACCATGCTTCAATCTGGATCTGATGTTTGTTGCAATACTCCCTTAGCTCCGTTTGGATCAACAGCGGATGCAGTTCCACCTGATTCACAGCAGGTTTAATGGTTGCATCGGTCATCAGGTCCTCCAGATGGTGAATCTGGAAGTTACTCACCCCAATGGCGCGGATGCGTCCTTCCTTATGCAGCTTCTCCAGCGCTCTCCAGGTATCCTTATACTTGCCCTTGACAGGCCAGTGGATCAGATAGAGATCCAGATATTCCAGTTCGAGTCGTTCCATACTTGCTTCAAAAGCGGCCAGTGTGGATTCGTAACCTTGATCCCCGTTCCACACTTTGGTCGTAATGAACAGATCCTCGCGGGCGATTCCGGATTCACGAATACCTTGAGCTACACCCGTTTCGTTGTTATACGCTTTTGCTGTATCAATACTGCGATAACCAGCCTGGATAGCCGTTTTGACGGCTTCAACCACTTCTTCTCCATCTTTAACTTTGAATACGCCAAAACCCAGCCAAGGCATTTTGACTCCGTTATAAAGTGTCGTTGTGTCCTGCACATGTTTCATGGTCCGAAATTCCTCCTCTGATTCATTCATTATTTCATTATGTAATTACCCTGATGATCGGCAGCCAATCGTAAATGGATGACTGTCTGTATTGATTATACTAAAACCTTTTTGGTAATGGGAAAGAATACGAGCATTTCGATAGGAAAAACCCCTCTTTTATCCTTTTTCGCCAGCCAGAGGTTTGGTTTTGACGCGTGCGGGTGATAAGATGAAGTATACGAAATATGGAAACAGAAGCTTTCCTATGGAAGGGATCACATGAAGAACAGAGGAGCACGGGAAAGTTGGGTGTCATTGAACCCGTGTGATTAACGATAAAGGAGTAAGAATACAATGGCTAAACCTAAACAAACCAAAAAAGCAGCAGCTTGGTCTCTTGTTGTTATGGGAGCGGGATTTGCCGCATCATTGCCGTTTCAGGGCGGCGTAGTAGGCAAACTGCTGGTAGGTTCATTTGAAGCGGGCTTGGTAGGTGGACTAGCGGACTGGTTTGCCGTAACAGCGTTGTTCCGTCATCCACTGGGTATTCCGATTCCCCATACGGCATTGCTGCCCAAGAATCGGGACAAATTGACCGAAGGCCTTGTTTCCGCAGTGGAAAACAACTTGCTGAACAAGGATAGCATCACCGAGAAAATTGCGGGTTTCAAGGCGGCAGAAATCGTTCTGGATACGATGACACGGGAACTTCACAACGATGGAGTCAAAACCATGATTGATACGCTCTGCAAACGAATCCTTGCAGGCCTGCCGCTCGAGCAGATTGCTCCATTGGTTGCGGGCGAGATCAAATCACAAGCGGGGGCCTTCGATCTGGGTCCGATTCTGGAACGGGCTTCGATCCAGATGAGTGAGCGTGGATATGATGCCAAAGCACTGGACTATGGTCTGAAGCAGGCAGAGGAATGGCTGGTGAAGCCGGAGACCATTATGTTTTTGGGTGAAAGTGGCTTAAAGGCGATCAGTGGCATCCAGATGAACGGATTAATGCAATTTGCGATGAATGCGTTCATGGGTTATCTGAATGAAGAGCGTCTGGGCAGCATTTTGCAAGGGTATCTGTTTGACCGGGTGGAGGATATGAAGCGAGAGGGCAGTGCTCTTCGTTACAAAGTGCTCGATCTGTTGCGAACCCAGGCTATCCGGCTGGCGATGAGTGAAAGTGTTCAGGATGGAGTCAACGGCTGGAAAAACAACATGCTGGATGGATGGAACGCAGAGGAAACCGTACTGAACAAGCTCATTGAATTGAGGGATAAGGCGCTCACTGCAATGGAAGATGGTCAGTATGTGGATACGTTTGCTCTGCCTGCGATTGAGCGGGTATTGTCCGATTTGCGGTCAGACGATACTTTATTGGCAGGGTTGAATGCGAAGATTGTGCAAGGTGTAACGACACTGCTGGAGAAAAACCATTCCAAGATCGGCAATCTCGTGCGCGAAAATGTCAACAAAATGGACAATGCCTCATTGATCTCCTTGATTGAGGATAAGGTTGGACAGGATTTGCAATGGATTCGGATTAACGGGGCTGTTACCGGATTTATAATCGGGATTGTGTTGACCGCCCTGCGGATGGTATTGGAGTAACTCATTGATAATGGCAAGATTAGGGCCGCTCACTGGAGTGGCTCTTTTTCGTCTGGGCAATTATAAATGGCGAACTGATGCATAATCCAGAAAATGGGGTAATGTACACCCAAATGACCGATTGGAATCATGTAGGAACAAAGTTACATAAAAACGATGCCAACAGCCGATGTGATCATGTTGATTTTGTACTATGATGCACATAACAGAAGAAAAGAGTGGATATACGAATATATTTAATGAAAAAGAAAAGGTGATTGATATGAGGTTGAAGCGGCAATTCGCGTGTGTATTTTTTTTGACCATACTATCCACTTTCATTTTGGGAGGGTGTCAGAACATGAAGGAAAGTGAAAAACAGGCTTATTTTAAAGAAGCGGAAGCGGAAGCCGTAAAATATTTGAAAAATAAATATGAACTGGATGTGGTGATCACGAACAAAGAGTTGTTACCTGAGATGGCGCTTGATTCTATTGCTATGGAAGGACATGTGGTTGAACATGAAGAGCAAGAATTTACGATCTCGTATGACTATGAGGATAAAAAAATTAAAAACTTTGGCATGAGTCCAGCAATTAAGGAAGCCATTATAGCTAAGGGATATGATCCGTTTAACAAATAAATCATAATTCAGGATTGATTTTCTTGGAGGTGCGACGGCTGTGAGTAACTCACCTAAAATTGATGACGAAACATACAACAAGATGTCTGAATTAGCATATGAGAATCTGAAAGCAGGTATGGAGTTTGAGAATCTTCCTGGATGGCAAGTTCTTGAGGACACGCATGGAAACAAAAAATCCGGCTTTGATGCGGTGACCTTCTACAATCCCGAGACCAAACAGGCGGTAATCGCATATCGGGGCACGGAGGGAAGTGCTTCGCTGGATCGCAGCGTTCCTGATTATTACGCGGATGCTCAAATCGGTTTGCCTGAGCTTGGCAGAAAGATCGAACAAAGTACGGATTTTACACCGGATTGGTTGGCAAATGGCATTCAGAAGGTAAGAGATGTTACGGGGATCACTACAGTCGAGAATGCTGTGGGAGAACTGGATAAAAAGCTGGATAAAACGTTCAGTCTGGGACCGAACCAGATGTATGAGGCGGAAGACTACGCCAATGATATGCAGAAAAAATACAAGGATCTGGATTTCTCGCTGACAGGGCATTCGCTTGGAGGGGGGAATGCCCAGTATGCGGCTGCATACACGGGACTCTCCGCGGTGACGTTCAGCGCGCCATCCGTAATCTCCAGTCTCACGCCAGAGGCAAAACGAAAGGCCGAAGAGGGTGGGTTTGATAGCCAAATTATCAATTATGGGCATCCGGGAGACTTTGTAACGAGCGGCTTTTTTGGTGGATACGATCGTCACGTAGGTTCCATGTATTACATCAATTCCAACTATGAGGATATGAATGATGACATGGGCATGTGGGATAAAATCAGCAACACCTTTGGTGGTAAAGAGTATCACAGTTTGAAACAGTACAAGTTTGAGAACGGCTATATTTCCAACGATCTATATGATCCGGTTACAGGCGAGCAAATCCATTATTCACCACGTCAGCCGTTCAATGTCCTGTCTGATCTCGCAGCATTTATGCGGAACCTGGGTGGGCAGGCAGGCGGTTTTACAAGAGGTATGGCCTCGGCAGCAGGAGCGTCTGGCCTGATTCAGGTAACGCCCGAGGAACTCAAAAGTGTCGCTGCCCGTTGGAAGCAAAATGCACAACAGTGCAATGCAGAATTGAATACGGTACGGAGCCGGATGGCTCAATACCTGCATTCCAGCCGCAGTCGCAGACTTGAACCTATCGTCACTCATCTGGATGCGTCTATTAACGAATTGAGCACATGGCATATGAAACATACGAGTCAGTTCTTGAACTTTATCGAAGAGAAGGCGGAAGCCTTCCGTCAAGCGGATGAGAGTCAGGTCAGTTTTAAATAGAATTTTGCGTGAAGGGCCTGGCGATTGGCAATTACATAAGGGAGGGAATACGAGTGAGCGGACAATTGCTGGTAGAGCTGAATGATCTTCGGATTGCGGAAAAAGAATTGACCCAGCTGCTTGCCCGTCTCCAGGCAGATGAGCAGGAGGCGAGGAGCCTATACAATCGTCTCGACGACTGGAAGGGACAATCGGCCGATTATACAAGGCAGCAGATTGAAGCGTTCTTCGCGGGTCTGTCTGGACGAATACAGTCGATTGAACAACAGAAGAAGAGCTTGCTGCAATATATTGAAATCATGATCCAGACGGATCAGGGACGATAGAGGAAAAGTTGTATGGGAACGCTGCTCTTGAACCGGTGAACTTAAACATGAGTTTGAGTTTTGAAACCGAAGTTTGAATTCGAAGTTAGCGTAAGCGTACAGCTAACAAAAAGGAGCCTTGGCACATCGGGATAAATCCCGTTCGCCAAAGGCTCCTTTCTTTTTTGTTTACATACAAGACTGCATGTTTTGCATGTTAGCTTTTAACGTTTTTTGCGGCGTGTTGCCAGAGCGATACCCAGGAAGGATAGGATCAACGCCAGAATGGATACGATCAGGGTAGCCTGTTGCAGCTTCAATGTGCCTGGATCTGAATCCGTGTTGTTTGGCTCACCAGTAACGGTGTCGTTCAACGCGTCACCCAATGTGGTATCGTCGTTTGCCTTCGTATCGCCACCCGTTGCAGCTTCATCATCATGACCCGCATTGTCGGCTGTACCTGCGCTGTCATGACCTCCGCCTGCAGCGGCATTACCTGCAGCAGCAGGATCTTGGCTGATTGCCGTGATACTGTGCGGGTTGCTGTCACTTGGTCCGCCTGTCCATTCCACGATGCTGCCATCGCTATAATACTGGAACGCATCCCAGGCGACTTCCGTTTCCGCATCCGGATTCTGTGCTACGAAGTTGAACTGCTGGAATTGACCAGCCAGAATGCCTTCGTTATCTCCGTCCACTTCCCAAGTGATAGATGTTACTTCATTGGAATCATTTTTTTCGGTAGTGATTTTCCAGCCTGCCAGTGGTTGGTATTGCTTGAATGCAACGCCTTGCGGTACTTTCAGCGTGACTTTGGTGGTAGGCAGCTCTTTTTCGGATGGAATCTTGATGCTATACGTCTGCCATGCGCCTGTCTGTGCCACAGTTGGGTTAACGGTAACGTGAGCGCTGGCGAATCCGGCGAACAGCATCAGCGCAGCAGCTCCAGCAGCGAGGCTGGATGTCAGTTTGGAAGTCCATGATGTTTTCTTCAAAATAAATTACCCCTCTCAAATCTTATCATTTATGTTTCGGCCCATTTTCTAAAATTAGTGCCTGATGTGCTGCAAAGTCAACGTTCCGGTTACGAATCGTTCTTTCAATCGCTGTTATTCCCAGATTTTTTGATTCACTTTATAAGTGAAAATCCGGGAATAGCGTATGCTTCCGAAGCAGCTTTCTTGCAGAAAGCTTTTAGGTGGACATTACACTTCTCCAGAATCGATTTCGTCCCCTTCACTACAATTGCAGCTTGTTGAGACACTGATTTTAGGCTGAGTCGCCTTTCAAATCTGAATCGGTTTTAACCTATGGATTAGCGGTGTCGATCTCAAATTCGGTATCCAGTGAATCCAGAGATCGGGTTAGCAGATGCACCTTGATATTCCAGCGTCCTGGCATGGAGATGTATTCTTCTGCCTCATATACGCCAGTATCATTTTTCGGAATCGTGATCTCGTAAATGCCCATATCCATATCCAGGTGGGTCAGTGACAGTGTGATCTGTTCCAGATCGTTAACTGTAGTGCCGTCCGGTTTCTTCACATCGACCTTAAACTGATTCTCTCCGGTACGATTTGGGCTTACCTGAAGTGTAATTGTGGTTCCGTCGTCCATGGTCTGCGCTTCTTTATAAGGTCCTGCGGCTGCCGGTTGTCCAGGAGACAGGTGTGTCAGTACGGCGGCCAGCGCAAGCACGACGGCACCAGCAATCAGTTCCGCCTTCAGGC
Organism: Paenibacillus sp. E222; assembly: GCF_013401555.1. Lineage (NCBI taxonomy): Bacteria > Bacillati > Bacillota > Bacilli > Caryophanales > Paenibacillaceae > Paenibacillus > Paenibacillus sp. E222. The sequence goes on along the minus strand of NZ_CP058552.1, from coordinate 746,647 downwards.
TGCCGGCGAGTCGGTTACCGCTGCTTGTACGTGCCATTCTGGCATGACGCCAGGCCAATAGAAGCATCACCACAAGCAAGACAACTTTAGCGATAAGCACGAGACCATACGCCGTTGTGAACAAAGACGTAAGGAGAGGTGCAGGCAAAATGATCAGGCTGCTGTATATCCCCGTAGCGACGAGAGCAGCAACAGCACCAATGCCCCATGCTGTGAATCGTCGGATCGCCGTCCAGTAGACCTCTCCTCGCACCGTGGAAGGCAGTTTATCCGCGAGCGGAGGCAGACACGCAGCCATGGCGGTTAGAGCGCCGATCCAGAAAGCGGCTCCGATCAGATGAACGAAGTCCATTGCGATGGCGAGCGCACGTTGCTCCGCCGCAGCCGGATGTCCTGTCATGGCATGGGTGAACAACCAGCCAAGAACGAGGACCAGTGATCCGTATGATGACCAGATCCGGATACGCAGCGAGCGATCCCGGTCATATCCGGAGAGGATAGTAACCGCCAGCAGCATCACAATGAGCATCTGTACCATCCAGATCTGGCCAAATGACGTCAATTTGAGTGCACTGCCCATCAGTGCCCAGCTGAACTCCCCGATGGAAACGCCAGATTCATACAATGTGTTCAGGGGCAGGCTGATCAGAGCGGCAACAGAAGCGGCACCATAATTGATCCATAACAGCCTGTAGCTCCTTGGCACTTCCAGTGGTTCTCTCGCCATGGAAGCAGGCGCAATCCGGAACAGCAGGAAAGCAAGTGTGCCTAGAATCACAGACAACCCCAGATATTGGATCCAGTCGGTCAGCGACAAAATCCATTTTAACGGTCCGCCAACCTGGCCTGAACCAGAAGTTAAATCTGCGAGACCAGCAGGAGCGCCAGATGGTTCCCCGATATGAAACACATAGGCTCCCTGAATGGGGTGACCATCCGCAGACACGGCCTTCCAATTCACGGCGTAGGTTCCGTTTCCAAGTCCGGTCCGCAGTCCGGTCTCCAGAATATGAGGACGAGCCTCATCGACGTGCACATTGCCGTCATCTGCCTGTGTTCCGTCAGGTGCGGTGATTTTAATATCATAAAAGGCCGTTTGCAAAGACTCATTGAACTCCAGAGTCAGTTGTTCAGGCGCAGTCGCAACCAGTTCATCTTCACCTGGTGAGGCCTGCACAATATAAGCATGGGCAGATGCCCATTGTGGCATAACAAGGCAACACAACAACATCAGAGCGACTATCAGTGCCCAGTGCCGTTTGCCCAATTTCATGGTGAATCTACTCAAAATCAAAAAATCATCACCCTTAGGTCTAGAATTGTAAGTCATTCTTTGTTATCTGAGCACAATCTATACCATTATAACTTTGTCCAAAATAACACCGTATGACTACATTGGGCTATAAAAAAACGAAATGATCCATGGAATTGTGACAAAAACATGAATGCCCTGCTATTTACGCAGCTTACGGCCTGCGAGTCCGCTTTCCAATGCATAGCGGGTTAATTGCACACGATTTTCGAGATGCAGTTTCTGTAAAATATTCTTCAGATGATTTTTAACCGTTTGGTCCGAAATGCCAAGTTGGTCGGCAATCTCACGGTTGGTATATCCCGCAGATACCCATTGCAGGATCTCAAGCTCCCGCGTAGTCAGCGGATTATCGGGTACATCCTCCGTGCGAGGCGCAGGGAACTCCTGGAGGATTCGATAGGCAAGCTCCTTGCTCAGGGGTGCATCATCACTGACGATGGCGCGAAGGTATTCAAGCCAGGTGGAGGGAGCCAGATTTTTGAGCAAATATCCCTGGGCCCCCTGCTTCAGCGCTTCGAACAGGTACGTGACATCATCCGATATAGTAACCATGACGATAATGACATACGGAAAGCGCAGTTTGATCTGGCGGGTGGCTTCCAGCCCATCCATATCCGGCATCTGCACGTCCATCAGAATAAGATCGGGCATCCATTGCCCGGTAAGCTCCAGCGCCTCCAGTCCAGTCGAAGCGGTACCAATAACCTCAAACAGGCTGTCCTCGGATAAAATACTGCAGATCGCCTCACGCGCATGTGCGTGATCATCGACGACCAATACCCGTACAAGTTCCATATTAAGCATGCCCCTTTCCAATGGTTATTCGTGTGTAACCAGGCCTTGAATCAAGGGCGAAAGACCAGCCCATCTGAGCTGCACGTTCCTTCGTAATTCGCAGGCCGTACCGATCCTTCAGGTGCAGTGGATCACCGCTCACACCAATACCGTTATCCTGAATGAAGATCGACCAGGCAAAAGGAGTCCCTTCTGCAATCACCCGAATATCTGTAGCCCGGGCATGTTTGCGTACATTAAGCAGTGCTTCCCGAATGCAGGCGAGCAGTTCTACCTGCTCCTTGGGGGAGAAAAAGGTGCTGTCCAGATCCCATGCCAGATGCGCCGAAGGAACCGTCTCCTCTATGAGCAATTCCACCTGTGACAGCAGGGAAGTTCCCTCCGGTACTGCCGCTTGTCCAGGGACGTAGCGGAGCTGGGCGATGGCCTGCCGTACGTAAGCGTTGACCTCGTGTACGGTTTTGCGTATTTCCTGAATTTCATTCTCGTGACCACTTCCAGCCAAACTGCGCTCGGCTTTGTCTGTTTTTACCGACAAGAGAAAAAGAGACTGCGAGATGCCGTCGTGAAGCTCGCGGGCCAGTTGGTCCCGAGCTTCGAGTGCCACTTTGGAAGCACGCTCCTGCTCCAGAGCGGCCCTGGCACTCTCCAGCATGTTGAATAAGCGACTTAGCAAGGTGACGCTTATGAGGTAAAGGATTAGAGGGGTAAGCCAGTTACCCACATCCATGGAGAGGTACGGCATCAAAAATTGGTGACGGATGTATTCCCAGAGACCAACCGTAAATGTGGGGACCAGCAGAATCATCCATTTAATCTGTTTGTATGACATGAATACAGAGCTCCTTTGATATAAGGTCCACTTATATGTATCCGTTTCAAGGGTTGGCACCATTATAACGCATGCTTGCTTCAGACCCTAGTCTGGCTTTCTTCGGAGGAACCTCGGGTGGATAAGGGAGCATTTAGAAGGATATCTAAGAACAATACGGGGTGAAATTATGTCACGCAGGGTGAGCCTTGATGAGTACAGATGAGCGGGGCTGCATCCATTTTCCCTATTGGAGGAGGTCCTCTATACTTATATAGAACGCAAATTTATTACAAAAGATGTTAAGGAGTGAACGCAACAACATGAATCAAGAGGTATTGGAACGTCGCAGCGAGTTGCTTAAGAAGAACATTCATCAAATGCTTCTTCAAGACAATCAGCACGGAATCAGTCGTCAGGATAACATGTTTTTGCAGCAGATGATTAAAGAGCTGCATCAGACTTCACATGAGATGAATACCACTCGATAACGCAGAATCTGCACAAGAATGAAATAATCTGGTGCATGATTTACTCTATGATGAACATGAAAATGGCGCTATCCCCGATTCGGCCGGGGGTAGCGCTTTTGGCTTTTTAAGGGGGATTTCTGAGGTGTTACACAAGTTGTTGCTGCACCGTTCGTGTCTGAATATATCGGATGAACAGTTCGGCTAGCTCGGGATCGAACTGAGAACCGGAGCACATCTTCAGTTCCTTGATCGCTTCATCCACATTTTTCGTTTCCTGATACGGCCGCTCCGTCGTCATTGCATCAAAGGAATCAATGACCGTGAGCATCCGGCACAGCCTGGGAATCTCACAGCCTTTCAGACCATAAGGGTAGCCTGCCCCGTCATACCGTTCATGATGCAATTCAATATAGGGAATGAGATCGGCAAAACGCTCGTTGGTCATGGCCATTTTTTTGCCCCAGGTGACATGGCCCTTGATCGTTTCCCATTCTTCAGCGGTGAGCTTTTCTTTCTTATTCAGGATGGACCACGGAATTTCAAGCTTTCCGATGTCATGAATCAATGCGCCCAGTACAAAATTGCGCTTCTCCACATTATCGAGTTCCAGCAGCTCACTTATATCGAGAGCATACTTATATACGCGTTTGGAATGTTTGAATGTATCCATATCCTTATATCTGAACAAGTTGAGCTGCTGCTCAATGTCTCGCACATCCTGCACCAGATCAATCTCTTGCTCCATGCCGTCGTTACTGCCGTGGCGATGCACATTGTTTTTGCCCTGCTTTTTGGCATAATACAGCGCTTTATCCGCCTGATCTACAAGTTGTGACTTGTTGTACATATCGACCTCATAACGTGCAACACCCGCGGAGAACGAGAGACAGCCGTGCGGAAACACTTCAACTCCTTCAAAAGGTGTATCGTTCAGCTGCTTGCGCAGCTTGTTCATGAACGCATAAGCCTCGTCCAGGTCCATGCCTGGCATGAGTAAGGTGAACTCTTCTCCGCCGTAACGAAAGGCGGTGACCGGAGTACCTTCCGTCTTCCGATTGAGGAAATCTCCCAGAAGAGCCAGCAGGCTGTCACCCTGGAGATGACCGAAGCGGTCGTTGTATTTTTTGAAATCATCAATATCGATGAGTCCCAGTGAAAGCGGGGTTCCCTGGGAACGGGCGTTAGCAAGCTCGCTTTCCAGCATACTTTCAAAATGGCTGTGGTTAAACAAACCTGTGCGTTGATCCGTATTCGCCTTTTCCTCAATACTCTGATACATCACAAACAGCTGTTTGAACGCATGCGATAGTAGAATGCTAAGACTGAGATAGAGCAGCAGGCCGAGAACGCCGTTATGCACAACGAGAATGGTCAGCACAAGTGCCAAAATCAATGTACATAAATAGACGAGCAGTGATTCGGTAACGAACACACGCTTCATCTGCTGTAAAGCATCCTTTGTTGAGAAATGAAAGAACAGGCCGAGCGTGATTGTATTAATGATGAAGTAGGCTGCAAGTGCCGCAAAATAGGGCAGCAGGTTATATCCATCCAGTGCTCCTGGAATTCCTCCAGTCCAAGTAAATACATAAGCAGCTCCAGCAATCATAAGGCTGTAAATGCTGAAATTGACGATATGTTTCCACCAGGTGAGTTTGCGGTCCTTGATTAACAGAATGAGGGAAACGGGCAGCAGTACAGACAGACTGAATGCACCACCAAACATGAAGATAGAGGCGAGGTACACGGAAGAGTCCATGGATTGCTGATTGCCTTTGGGCGGAATTTGAAACGTGAAGTAATCCAAAATCAGCGCCGCACCGAGCATCGTGTATACCATTACCCATTCTTCAGCGGATAGATGGAGATAAGACCACTTGTTCATATACAGAAAAATACCGATGCCCGTGCAGCTAAGCAACACGACATACATGCTGCTTCGATCTGCTTTATGGATAAGGTTACGAATAAAGTTCATAAAAATTCTCCTGCTTGGTTTAGTCTGCTCTTGATGTGAATATATCGGCTTGTACTATATTGATGTATAACATAACAAGTTACCTCCCAAAAATCCAGAAAGAAAAAACAGGCCGCTGGCAGCCTGTTTGTCTTGGTTGGCGAAGTATATGTACTAGCCGCCCAACTTGTATCCCGAAGTCAATGCAACAACGACAGAAGCTACGATGATTGCGTTGATGACGAGACGGGAATATTTAATGCCTTCGAATTTTTTCATGGAAAAGACCTCCCTTCCTTGGAGTCTGTCCGAATCTCTTCAGGCCTGATTGAATTAACTGGCTGCAGAGCATCTCTGGTTCGATTCACCATCATGTACTGGATAAACAGGAATATGCCAATGTTCATGACCACATCGCCGATGCTGATTACCTGGGTCCGCGGATAAGGGCTGGACAGCGGGATGATATCACCTAGAAACGAAAGATGTGTGGAAGCATCCATCATATAATGCTTTGATACGGCTCCGCCTTCGCGCAGCATGTCCACATAATAGGGCCCAAGAACAGCCGAGGCGTCCACGGAAACAGGCATACGCCCACCGTTCACCGCCATGACGATGAAATTGAGAAAGACACCGATCCAGATCAGCGTAAAACCCTTGTAATGTCGATTAAGCCACAAAAATGCCAGACCTGTGACATAAACGGCAGCAAACAGGTATCCATTGATGGATGCAACCCAATCAAGCCTTTCCTGCAAGAAAAAGATGAAGAACTGGGCCAGCAGCAACAGCGGGAAAATCCATCCGCCTCGCAGCTTGAGTGCTGCAAACTGGTGGAGACCATACCGAAATCCTCCCCGGAACAGTCCAACGATCAAGCCGAGCAGAATGCCGTCGTATACCATGATTAACTCCTGTCTTACAGATATGTGTAAATGTGATTGCGTGTTTATGTACCTATGTTATTCGACCTTTTACTGGTAAATCCTGCAATGAAAAATATTTTTTTAGAAGAAATTTGCAAAAAAATAAGCAAAAAACCGCCTTTACGAACAAATGGGTCGAATCCATTGTAAAGTTCGGTAAAGTCGGCTTTATATTGTGTCAAAATGCGAGCTTTAATGCACTTGATATTTGTTCAGTTTATTCTGATTCTCCGTTCAGATAATTGAAGAACGGATGGTCAACCCAGAAGGTGTAACTGGATATGTCCGCATCAGGGGCGAGCTTACGGAATCCTTCCTGAATCACCTTGGAATTCTCTTTAAGGGAGAAGGATTGTGCGTAATAGTTGCCAAGTGAAATTTTATTGTTGGCAATGACCGGATATTCCGCCAGAGCAGTTGGCGAATAATACAGCGGCTGCCACCAGGAAGCATGAATCAAGGCGGAGGTGTCATCGCTATTCTTTTTGGCGTACTTCAATATAATGTCGTTGAAGCGGGCTTTGTCCGCTGTGTTATTGAACTCGAACTGAATGTCATACTCTTTGGCGTAAGCGATGTAGTTGCCATTCTCGATCTGGGTTACTTTGTAATCCGGTGTTTCCTTGGGCTCTCCCCATTCCTTCAAATAAATGAAGGCAGATGTCTTCGGCTGGAACTGTACGTCAGCATCAATGCCTTCGCTGCGCAACAGTCCAATTAACTGCACCGCGTGTTTAATATCATCATGTCCGTAAGTTAAAGTCAGTTCATCGATGAAGTTGGAATCAAAGCGACTATCCTTAAGATTGTAACCAGTGACGAGATCATTCCGCAGTGCTTGATCCACAATGGTCCGCAGTTCCGGTGCTTCTATTAAATCAGCGGTGCGATAGGCAGCGTACAATTTGGAGTAAATGTCAGCGTCGCCGGAGCGGCCAATTTCATTTTTATATTTTCCCTGACTGGTTAATACCCGTCCAAGCAAAATGTTGGCAAAATCGGAACTTGCTTCGCCGCCCTTACGGAGAGCGGGGTACAGACTTTCCGGGATCAGACCGGTATCAATGGCAGCGGCCAGTTCTTGCGCAGCTTGTCCCTGAACGCGTCCTGAGCTAATGCCAAGTTTCGCGAGTGCCTTCGCTGTTTTGTCTTCAGGGTATGTATAGGCCAGCTCTTTGAATCCGGCTGCTTTGATTGCGATGAAAACAGCGGCATAAGTGCTAAGTTTGTCATTGGCACGCACTTCCGTACCGGATAGGATGCCGTTGTTATATAAAGAAACGGCAGCTTTATACGCAGAATCACTCGAGTTCAGATCAGTGAAGGCCGGAGCCTTGACTTCACTGTCACTTGCTTCATCTGTAGCCGGAGCAGCTTGATCGGCTTCAAAAATGGAAGCAACCGCCTTGATGAAGTCCCCCTTTGTTAACTGCTTCGGCAATTGGATATTGTATTTGGCTTGCAGGAATTGGGCGTAATCGGCCGCACTCTCAGTATAGACTGAAGGAGCTTGTGCTACTGGTCCTTTAACTGCTTGCGAGGGAGTTTGTCCGGTTGGAATGGCGGATGCTGCGGATGCCGAAGCAGGCAAGCTGAGGCTGCCGAGTGTAACCGGAGCGGCAAGCAGAGCGGCCAATGTGATCTGGGTGATTTTTTTCATATGAATAGCCTCCTCAAAATAGGGTTGGAAAATAAAGAAGATCGGGTTATAATTCTGACAAATCCTATCTGAATATAATAATTGGATTGACTTTAGCATGGAGCAGCTCTGGATGTCAACGGAAAAAACCTTGGTATAGAGAGGCTTCGGAGGCTTTATGGAAGGCAAATCAACTATTATATTCCATTTAGTGTATACGCTCAAAGATTTATTGACAAGGATCGACAGTATCCGCTAGGATTATAAAAAAAGAATAGTGAAAAGGGGAATTTTCAAAATGAAAAGAGGTTTATCGTTCGTCTTATCGATCATCATGTTGGCTATTTTACTGGCGGCTTGTGGAAATTCTGCTTCCAAAGACGAACAATCGGCCCAAGGTGGCGATAGTGAGAAATCACTGCGCATGGCCCTTGTACTTCCTGAAAAAATCGGGGTTAACCCGTTCTTCGTACAGATGGATGAAGGTTTCAAAAAAGCAGGCGAGGAATTCAAGGTAGATACCAAGACGATTGAATCGACTGACCCGGCTGCATTTGAGCAAAACCTGCGTGCTGCAGTTGCTGAAAACTATGATCTGATTATTACAGCAACGTTCCAGGCAGAAGATGCATTGAAAAAAGTGGCTGCTGAAAACCCGGACAAGTCCTTTGCTATTGTGGACACAACGGTTGATCTGCCTAACGTTCGTAGCGTTGGTTTCCATGAATATGAAGGAGCGTACCTGCTTGGTGCAGCTGCCGGACTGTCTACAAAAACAGACAAAGTCGGCATGATTGCCGCGATGGACGTTCCATTGATCAAGAAATATACAGAAGGTTTCAAAGCTGGTCTGGAATCGGTTAACCCAAAAGCGGAATTCCTCGTGAACTACGTTGGTGGATTTAATGACCCGGCCAAAGCAAAAGAGCTTGCGCTGGTGCAATTCGGCAAAGGGGCTGACTTCATCGCTGGAGCATCTGCTGTAGGCGATCTGGGCGTGTTCGAAGCTGCGAAGGAAAAAGGCTTCTATACTTCCGGTCAGGATACAGACCGTACCGTTGAAGATCCGGAGCATATTGTATTGTCTCAATTGAAGTCAACCGACACGGTTGCTTATCAGACAGTGAAGGATTTTGTAGAAGGAAACTTCAAAGCAGGTGCTGTGAACTACGGCTTGAAAGAAGATGGCGTTGGCTTGACGTATGTAACACGTGACAGCGAATCTCCATTGAATGCTTTTGTTGGACAAGAGGTTATCGACAAGGTTAAAGCGATCAAGGATGATATCGTATCCGGCAAAATCGTTGTGAAAGATCCTTTGCAACAATAGTATTCTTTGTCCCATAGGATGAAGTGATGGAGTTGATCAGCCGGCTGCCCGATCAGGCAGCCGGTTTTGCTGCTATTTAAGACCGAGAGGAGAGAACGCGAGATATGCTGTTGGAGATGGAGCAGATTACGAAGAAATACGGCGGCTTCACCGCTAACCGGGACATCCGTTTTAATTTGCGAGAAGGAGAGATTCATGCCCTCGTGGGTGAGAACGGCGCTGGTAAAACAACCCTGATGCGTATGTTGTACGGAATGGAGCAGCCGACATCAGGCACAATCAAAGTTCGTGGACGCGAGGTCAGCTTCGCTACCCCGTCTCAGGCCATGGCAAGCGGTATCGGCATGGTGCACCAGCATTTCATGCTGTTTCCTTCCTTTACGGTTGCCGAGAACATCGTGATCGGGCGTGAACCGTCTGCGGCAGGTGTATTTGACCGCAAACAGGCAGCGGCCCAGGTGAATGAGTTGGGCAGAACGTATGGCATGCCGGTGGATCCGTGGAAAAAAGTATTTGAATGCCCTCTGGGCATGCAGCAGCGTGTTGAAATTCTCAAGGTGCTGCATCAGGGCGCAGATATCATTATATTGGATGAACCTTCAGCGGTACTGACACCGCTGGAAGTGAAAGAACTGCTCGCGAATATGAAGTCCCTTGCCAAGCTGGGCAAAACCTTCGTATTGATCACGCACAAGCTGCAGGAAGTTATGGATGTGGCAGACCGGATCACGGTTCTTCGGGATGGTCAGGTGACAGGTACATTGGAAGCAAAAGACACGAATGTAGAGGAATTGTCCCGCTTGATGGTAGGTCGTGAGCTGGTTCGCATGGACAAGCAGCCATCCGTTCCGGGAGAAGCGGTGCTTCAGGTGGAAGCGGTCAATCTGTCAGGGGCAGAGGATCGTTCTGCACTCAAGGATATCCATCTGCAAGTGCGGAAAGGCGAGATCGTTGGAATCGCGGGTATTTCCGGCAATGGCCAGTCTGAACTGATCCAGATCATTGCGGGTCTACGCAAGGCAGATAGCGGACGCGTCCTGCTGTCAGGGCAGGATACAACCAATTGGCCAGTGCGGCGCATTCGGGAGCATGGACTTGCCCATATCCCGGAAGACCGTTATATGTGGGGAGCGGCGAAGGATGCGAGCGTCCGTGAAAATGGACTGATGGGCCATCATCACCGGCTCCAATCACGCGGTATCATTAAAGCGAAGGCAGCACGGACCATGGTGGAGAACTGGATCAAGCAGTTCAGCATCAAAACGGGTTCTGCGGAAACAAAGGCACAGTTCCTTTCGGGCGGTAACCTGCAGAAGCTGATTGCTGCGCGTGAGTTTGCCCAGGATACGCCGTTTCTGATTGCGGCTGAACCTACACGGGGTGTAGACATCGGAGCGATGGAGACCATCCACGCTGAATTGCTGCGCAAACGGAATGAGGGTGCGGGTATTCTGCTCGTTTCCTCTGAATTGTCTGAGATTTTGCAATTATCGGATCGGATCATTGTTATGTATGAAGGCGGAATTGCCGGGGAACTGAAGGCAGATGAAGCAACAGAAGAACAGATCAGCTTGTTGATGGCAGGAGGGAAAGAGCGGATATGAATCGGGTAAAAGAAACACTTCGTGGACTCGTACAGCCGCTGCTTGCCGTATTCATCGGTTTGCTGGCAGGTGCTGTAGCCATTCTGGTCGTTGGCGGGTCTGTGGTGGATACGTATGCGGAGATGTGGAAAGGGGCCTTCGGCAACTTCTACTTCTTCACTAACACACTGGCACGTTCGACGCCCATTATTCTTGCAGGGCTGGGCGTAGCCCTGGCGTTCCGCGCCGGATTTTTCAACATGGGTGCTGAGGGGCAGATGGTTCTGGGTGGACTTAGTGCAGCGCTGACGGCGCTCTACCTGCCGGGCCCAGGCTGGTTTGTCTGTATTGCAGCCATTGTGGCGGGGATTATTGCCGGTGGAGTCTGGTCGCTGTTTGCAGGCTGGCTGGATGCCCGCTTTGGCATGAATCTGTTGATTACAACGCTGCTGCTCAACTACATTGCAATATATTTTGGAGGATACATGGTATCCTACCCGTTTAAAGACCGCACGGGATCGGCGGCAATGGCTCAGACGCCCATGATTGATCAGAGTGTCTGGCTGCCGAAGCTGTTCCAGGGCATGGGACTGCATGCCGGATTCATTATTGCCGTCGTGGCGGCAATTCTCATCTACTGGTTCACACACAAGACGGTAACCGGTTATGAGATCCGCATGTTGGGAAGCAACCCTTCGTTTGCAACGTATGGCGGCGTGCGCCGTATCCGCATGATGATGCTGTCCATGATCATCAGTGGTGGACTTGCAGGTCTTGCGGGTGCAGGGGAAGTGCTGGGTACACAGTACCGTTTCCTTGATGGGTCGTTGTCATCTGCAAGTTATGCATGGAGCGGTATTATGGCGACATTGCTTGCCCGCTCGCATCCGCTAGGAACAGCTGTGGCGGCAATCCTGCTTGCAGCGTTGCAGACAGGTGCCATGGGGATGGAACGAAATACGGATGTGCCGCTGGAAGTGGGCAGTGTCATCCAAGCGGTATTGACGTTATTTGTATCGGCTCAGATCGGATATTCATTCCTGAAGCGGAGAAAGGAGAAAAAGTCCAATGCAACAACTGTTTGATGCAGCCATGTTTGGCTCTACCTTGCGGATTATGACGCCGATCCTGCTCGCAGCGCTCGGTGGGGCTTTATGCTCTCGTGTCGGTCTGTTCAACGTGGGTCTGGAAGGACTCGTACTGATCGGTGCTTTCTCCGCTATTGTCGGTAACTATCTGTTCGGCAATGTACTGCTGGCCGTACTATTCTCGATTGTGATCGTCATGTTGTTCTCTGCGCTATTTGCCTTCATCAGTATTAATCTGAAGGCCAACGCCATTGTGGTCGGGATCTCGCTTAACTTTCTGGCGACAGGACTGACGACTTTTGCGCTGCGGGCGATTTTTGATGTAAAAGGTGCTTACTACGACAAGGATATGGTGGGACTCCCCAAATGGGACATTCCTCTTATTAAGGACATTCCGTGGGTAGGCGATGTGATCTCAGGGCATAGCCCGCTCGTATATCTCGGGATTATTATCGTAATTGCCTTGCAGTTTTATCTGTTCAAAAGTGTCTCTGGTTTCCGTCTTCGTTCCGTGGGTGAGAATCCGGTAGCGGCACAAAGTATCGGCATCAAGGTGCGCGGCATTCAATATGGTGCAGTTCTGATGTGCGGCGTATTGTGCGCCTTGGCGGGCGCACAGTTATCGCTCGGTCAGGTTACGATGTTTACCGAGGGCATGACCGCAGGTCGCGGCTTCATCGCATTGGTAGCAACGATGCTGGGTCAAGCGAATCCGCTTGGCGTTATGGGGTCCAGTGTGCTGTTCGGGTTCATGGAAGCTCTTAGTATCCGATTGCAGGGCTTTGCGCTGCCAACCCACTTTACCATGATGCTGCCGTATATTGTGACACTGGTGGCGATGTTCTTCTTCAAGGACCGTACCTATGCACAAGACGCACTGAAAGCGGGCGGAAGCTCGCGTTAATTCCTGAGTGTTATGCTGGAAGCATATAAAGAAGGAGGAATCACACTTGCATAATAAGGCTGAACGTCTGAAAAAAACGAAAAGCCCTGCACCCAAAGCGGGTGCCGAGCACGGAGACCGGCTGCCGCCGGGGCAGGTACTGACCGAGAAATTCCCGATTCTGCACGAAGGTGAAGTGCCGGAATACGACCTTTCCACTTGGGATTTGAAAGTATTCGGCGAGGTTGAAGAGGATAAGGTATTCTCCTTCGCCGAGCTTCAGGCGATGCCTCAAGTGAACACAGTGAGCGATATTCACTGTGTTACCCGCTGGTCCAAGTTCGACACGCCGTGGGAAGGCATCCGTTTCTCGGATTTTATCAAGCTTCTTGGCGTCAAACCGGAGGCAAAATACGTCATGATCCACGCAGACCATGATTATGAGACCAATGTTCCGCTCGAAGAACTGATGCATGACGACGTATTGCTTGCTTTTAAATATAACGGTGAGCCGCTCACACCGAAGCACGGTTATCCGCTGCGTTTGGTTGTTCCACAACTCTACTTCTGGAAGAGTGCGAAGTGGATACGCGGTCTGGAATTCATGAAAGAAGATCGCAATGGCTTCTGGGAAGTCAATGGTTTCCATCATTTTGCCGATCCGTTCAAGGAGCAGCGCTTCTCGGGTGAAGATATTCCGATTCCGGAAGACGAATGGACGAAGAAGGAGTTTGATTAAGATGTTGATGCCTATTTTGCAAATTCATTCCGAGGATATGCCTGCATATGCCATTGTCTGTGGTGATCCGGCACGTGCAGAAAAGATCTCCCGTAAGCTGGAGCAGGCAAGAGAACTGGCGTTCAGCCGGGAGTATCGCACGTTTGTAGGATTGTACGAAGGTGTACAAATGGCCGTGGTCAGCCATGGCGTAGGATCACCCGGAGCAGCCGTCTGCTTCGAAGAACTGATCCGGGCAGGGGTAACGACCCTGATTCGTGTAGGTACAGCGGGCTCGTATAGCGCGGATTATCCTGCGGGAAGTGTAATCGTCAGTACAGCTGCTGTACGTACGGACGGGCTTACGCGTCAGCTCGTACCGGATGGTTTCCCTGCGGTCGCGGACCTTGGCGTTACGCAAGCGTTAATCGAGGCAACTCGTGAGCATGCAAGTGGAGTGAAAGCTTCAGGTGCGGGTAAAGTTGGCGTAGGCATTACCGTTACGCTGGATGCTTTCTTCACCGGGGTTGAAGAGATTCCTCACCGCAAGTACAAGCAGGCGGGTGCTCTTGCCGCTGAGATGGAAATTGCTGCGCTCTACATCGTAAGCACACTGCGCGGTGCTCGTGCCGGAGCTATTGTGGCTATCGATGGATTCGCAGATAGCGACTTGGCGGCAGAGTATGATCCGCATACCAATGCGGTAGCTGATGCAGTAGAGCGTGAGATCGAAGCCGCTCTGCGTGCACTGGCTGCACTCGCTCGCCAGGATCAGGCGTAAAGCTGAGATCATCAGGGTATTTTGTAGTACTACTACTGGTAAAATTGCAAAATACGCAAATGATGTCCATCTGAGGTGGACAATATAAAAGGGCGTCCCATAAGGTCATGAACATGACCTAGGGGGCGCCCTTTTGAATTTGAAATAGAAAGTGACTGGCGCTAGATTGGAAGGTGCAATCGATTCGTTAGCGTTGTCCAAACAACTGCTGCGCCGTCTCAATAAATAACCGGGAGGCGGGAGAAGCATCAACAAGTGAAGGAACGGCAATCTCGATATTGCGGTAGGCTTTCGGCTCTGTGGGGAGTGCTTTAACACCCGGTGGCAGCCAGGATAGTGAGATTGCAGGCAGCATGGCGGTTCCGAGTCCCTGTTCAATCATGCTGAGGCAAGTGTTTACGTTATACACCACAAATCCGAAATGTAATTCTGCATCTGCTCGATTGAACAGATCAACAATCGGTACCTCGTAGCCGCCTTTGCAAATAATCATGGGGTGTTTGTCCAGCATTTGTACGGGAAGTATCTCCTGATCAGCAAAAGGTTCATCGTCCCGAAACACCGCGAGCATCTCTTCGCTATAGAGTGGAAGCGTCTCATAAGCCACTTCTGCTGGCTCTTTGTCGGTTGCAATAATGAGAGCCACATCAATGGCGCGTGAGCTTAGCCACTCCTGAATTTCAAGGATGTTCCCCTCGTGCAGTTCAAACTGAATCTGAGGATAGCGATCCCGAATCGAGCGGATAATTTTCGGAAGCAGATGGGCAGATGACATGGGGAAAGAGCCAATACGAATCGTACCAATCTCCAACCCTTTTTCGGCGGCAACGACCTGCTGTACCTTATCAAATTGCTGTAAAATCCGGCGGAAAATGACCAAAATTCGCTGTCCCACATCCGTAAGCACGATGCCGTTCCTGCGATCTCGTATGATTAGAGTGACATCCAGTTCATTCTCCAGCGAAGAGATGGCCCGACTGACTGCGGGCTGTGTCATATTCAGTTCCTGGCCTGCACGGGTGAAACTTCCCGTCTCTGCAATTTTCACAAATAACTGCAACTGTGAGTTGTTCATAACAAATATGGTATGCTCCTTATGATTAACATGCATTTCAATTATTTCGATCATTATTGTATCATGAAGACACGGAACGATCAAAGAACGGATGTAAAACGGGTCTGGATCGGATTCCAAATGGTTTGCAGGCATAGAAAGAGCGCAGGATAATGTACACGATTGATTAAACTGCGCCTGTAGATGTGTGCCGGATAGGAGAATAAACATATGGCTTTATCACGTGCAAAAGCAGGCTGGGTCCTGGCTTTTCTGGTACTCATGTGGGGAGTAAACTGGCCCCTGACCAAATACGCATTAAATTTTACACCGCCGCTTATATTCGCAGGCATGCGCCTGTTAATTGGGGGTCTGGTGCTGGGGTTGTATGCTTTTCCACGCTACAAAACGCTGCGGCTGAAGCAAACCTGGCATATTTATGCCATATCTGCGGTGCTTAACATCATCTTTTTCTACGGTTTTCAGACCGTGGGGCTGACGGAAGTGCCGGCAGGCTTATTTTCATCCATCGTGTTCCTGCAGCCTGTGCTGCTCGGAATCGGAGCATGGCTGTGGCTGGGTGAGTCCATGTATGGACTGAAGATTGCCGGATTGGTGCTCGGTTTTGCAGGAGTGGCTACAATCAGTATTGGCGGCATGACAGGCAAAGTATCCCCTGAAGGGGTTATGCTTGGGCTGTTCAGCGCAATTAGCTGGGCGATCGGGACCGTATATATGAAGAGAAATTCAATGAAGGTCGATGGAATCTGGATGACAGCCATTCCGATTCTGATCGGCGGAGTTGTTCTGACGTTGACAGGAACGGTCACAGAGAGCTGGGCTGATGTGCAGTGGGTGCTTCCTTTTATACTGGATACGCTGTTTATTTCGGTGTTTGTCATTGCGTTGGGCTGGCTCGCGTTCTTCAAACTGGTCAGCTCCGGTGAAGCCAGCAAAGTAGGATCGTTTACGTTCCTGATTCCGTTGATTGCCCTTCTATGCAGTGTGCTGTTCCTCGGAGAGTCGGTGACGGTCAATTTGATCGCAGGTCTGGTCATGATTATTGCAAGCATTCTGCTTGTGAATGTTAAAGTGAAAGGCAGTAAGGTAGCGAAAATATAAAGTATGCGGTGAACTTTCTCAAATTGGCTGTTGTAGCTGAAAGGGAAGGTTCGCCGTTTTTTTTTTGGTTAAACCGAGAAAAGAAGAGGGGATGCAGGTGCAACAGCGAATTGTATGTGCGTGGTATGTCATTAAATTAGGAGGGTGATTGAATATGGGCTGGAGTGAATTACGTGAAATCCCGAATGAATACAGCGATGAGGTACAGCAGATTGATGAGCAACTCTTGAAGATGGTTACAGCCAGAAAGAACATAACCGGAACTACCCAATACCAGCCCCCTAAAGATGTCATCGATAAATGGGTGAACTTACTGGATATGAAGGAGGAAGATATCCGTTATGTACTCCGTAGCGTGCAGCCGATGCCGCAAAGGCACTACTTTCCACGTGAACCCCTCCAATTGAAGAGTGTGGTGCCGATCATGAAGAAAACAATCAAAGATTCGTGTGAGTATATGATCACGCATTCGATGCAATATGAAGGAGAAAGTCTCGTCTATGTGGAGATTCAATATAAGGGGAATAATGCTGAGCGTATACAAATGGTACCACATTTAGCTCTGGAGATAATCGGTGCACAGATACATACAACCATGAGACACGACAGTCGTGGAGGCGGTGGCGAGACACAACTCACTTTCCGAGTAATTCCTGCCCTTCCTTCTTCTCTGGAAAACGTGCGATTCTCCTTAATTCCTTCAATACCAGAGTTGGAATACAAAGTGGAGGAAGTCTTTTTGGATAAACAGGTGGACTTCGATTAACAGGAATCAGGATTTATCATGAAAAATGACGTATGGATGTTGCGCATGTACTAAGGGCGCACGATCTATACGTCATTATGTTTATCACGGGAAATAATGCCTTTCTCCTTCTCATAGGCTTCAATATGCTGTTCAATCAGATACTCAATTTGCATCGCGATGGATCGTTTGTTTTTGTCAGCAATCACTTTAATTTTCTCGAAATTCTTTTCTCGCAGCCTAAGTGTAAAGACTCTTTTATCTGTAGCCATGAAATATAAAACTCCTCTAAAAATGATATTAATATTGTAGCATTACATGCTAAATTTCATTTTTCATCAAAGTGGAATACATAAATCAGAGGATATAATTCCTCGTCAGAATGACAATGCAATAAATGGGTAAGTTATATATAGGAACATCACCATGATATCGAAAAGGAGGACTCCAGCATGACACAGAACAATCAACCTCAGGATGAGGCGGCAATTCGCAACAAACTGGATGAAGACGGGGATTCCTTGATGGAGAAAAAGAAAATTTTGAGCGGTGTGGATATTGAGCCGCAAGCAGACGAGTGGTCTGCGAAACCTTCACCTGTAGCATTTGATGAAGGTAAATCATCCAAAGAATAAGAGGTACCAGATATAGGTTGAGAAGAAGCGGGTACCGTTAAGGTATCTGCTTTTTTTATAAAATAAGAAAAGGATTAGCTCTGGATGAGGGTCATCGTTCTGATATTTAAGGTAATTGTCCGCAACACGCAGTCGGGGTTCATGAAGCACATCGACAGATGTTTTTTTTGTTGTATAATCATGGAAACGTTTTGTGAGGGGAGAATGTGAAGATGAGTGAGATTAACATTAGACGGGCTGTCATCGGAGATTATAAGGGAGTATCTGCATTAATGGACGAGCTTCATCGCCTGCATGTAGAGGCCAGGCCAGACGTATACAGAGAGCTGCAGCCGAGAATGAGTCATAAGGAATATGAACAACTACTAGAAACGGATCATCGTCATCTCTATGTTGCGGAATTGCTGGAACAGGGTGAGATTGTTGGATATGCGAGCGCACAGTTAAATGTTATTCAGAATGTGACTTTGTTAAACGATCGAAGGATGTTATACATCAATGAAATCATCGTTGGCAGCAAACATCGTGGACATGGGACAGGTAAACTGTTAATGCAGGTGTTAATTGAACTTGGTAAAGAAATTCAGGTTGACAGTGTTGAACTGACCGTGTCTACATTTAATACCGGTGCACAGGCTTTCTATGAGCAGTTGGGTCTGTCTGTACGCAGCAGCAGAATGGAATACATACTATAATGCACCTGTTCGAAGACGATTCAGATGTCTGGAAGTTAGTGTAGACGTAGGAAGCATGGAATACATCCATTTGATTTGCAGCAAAATAAAAATAAAGAAATGGTCTTGCATACCCCCATGGGGTATGTTACTCTTATAACAGAACGAAAGAAAAGGGGTGTTCGCGATGGAACATCAGAGCCATCCCAAGGAACCTTTGGAGTCATCCGTAACAGAGGTGAACGAAGTGTCACAGTCCGATGATCAGCAAGCTGATTCATGTCATACGGCAGGCAGTGATGGAAAGCATGTGCGCAAGAGCCATCACTCCCAAGAGATGAAGGGCAACCTGATTTCGCGATTGAACCGTGTTGAAGGACAGATCCGCGGGATCAAGGGCTTGATCGAAAAGGACACCTATTGTGATGATGTGCTGACGCAGATCGCGGCGGCTCAGTCTGCTCTTAATTCAGTAGGCAAGCTGTTGCTGGAAGGTCATATGAAGAGCTGTATCGTTGAGCGTATTCAGGCCGGAGAGCATGAAGTTGTGGATGAATTATTGGTAACGGTAAGGAAGTTAATGAAGTAATTATTTTTGAATGAACTCATCATTTATATATCTAAGGAGGAACTATCCATGTCTAATATTACGTTGAACGTTACAGGAATGTCTTGCAATCACTGTGTGAAATCGGTTGAAGAAGCCGTGAAGAATGCGGGAGCGAGTGGTCAGGTTGATCTGGCAGCAGGAACTGTCGCAGTTGAATATGACGAGCAAAAAGTCAATGTGGATCAGATCAAGGCAGCCATTGAAGATCAAGGGTATGACGTAGTCTAATCATCGCAGGCTTAAACTGAACTTGCCTTTGCATGGAAAGGAATTCAACAGCTCTTTTCCGATAAATAAGTTCATTGTTTAAGCCTGATTTTTCGTCTTTTATATACCCCTTGGGGGTATTGAATGAATAGAATATTTCATAGAGAAAGGAGCTAACAACATGGATAAGTCATCAACAACGGCAAACGCAACAGCATCAGAATCCGCACCATCGCCAGAAGCAGCTGGATTACAGACAACTCTGCAAATTACAGGCATGACCTGTGCTGCCTGCTCTACCCGGATTGAGAAGGGATTGTCCCGAATGGAAGGGGTCAATCAGGCGAATGTGAACCTCGCCATTGAACAAGCAACGGTATCCTATGATCCGAAGACAACGAACATCAATGCTTTGCGGGATAAGGTGGAGGCGCTTGGCTACGGTACAGTAACGGAATCCGTGGATCTGGACATTACAGGCATGACCTGTGCTGCTTGTTCTGCTCGAATCGAAAAGGGTCTTTCCCGGTTACCGGGTGTATCCCGAGCTAACGTGAATCTGGCGCTTGAGACGGGACATGTGGAGTTCGCAGCGGGAGCGTTGAAAGCATCCGATATTACGGCGAAGATCAAGCAGCTTGGTTATGGCGCGGAATTGCAGCAGACACAGGAAGATACCCAATCAGTGCGAGAGCGTGAATTACAGCGCAAAAAGTGGAAATGGATGATCTCCGCCCTGTTATCTTTGCCGCTGCTTTGGGCCATGGTGGGTCACTTCTCATTCACTTCGTGGATCTGGGTACCGGACCTGTTCATGAACCCATGGTTCCAACTGGTGTTGGCAGCGCCAGTACAGTTTGTGATCGGATGGCAATTCTATGTAGGAGCCTATAAAGCGCTGCGCAATGGCAGTGCCAATATGGATGTACTGGTTGCTTTGGGTACAAGTGCAGCGTTCTTCTACAGTCTGTATCTGACCCTGATCAGCGGCAATGCAGCTTCGACCATGATGGATCATGGCGGGGCGGGCATGGCTGCAGCAGCCATGCCAACTGTGGAACTATATTATGAGACGAGTGCAATCCTGATTACGTTGATCCTATTGGGAAAATGGTTCGAAGCCGTAGCCAAAGGGCGCTCTTCTCAGGCGATCAAGAGCCTCATCGAACTGGCTCCACGTGAAGCCAGAGTGATTCGTGATGGACAGGAGGTTATTGTACCGTCGGCATATGTTGTGGTAGGTGATCTCGTTCTGGTCAAACCCGGAGACAGCATTCCTGTGGATGGCATCGTGGAGGAGGGGCAGTCTTCTGTTGACGAATCCATGTTAAGCGGAGAGAGCCTGCCCGTGGATAAAAAACCGGGGGACACCGTTACAGGCGCTACGCTGAACAAAAATGGAGTATTACGACTGCGTGCCACCCGCGTTGGCTCGGACACGGCATTATCTCAGATTATTAAAGTAGTTGAGCAAGCGCAGGGTTCCAAAGCCCCTATTCAGCGGATTGCCGATGTGATTTCAGGCATCTTTGTTCCGATTGTTGTAGGCATCGCGGCAGTGACGTTCCTGATCTGGTATTTGTTCGCAAGTCCCGGTGACTTTGCCGGTTCGCTGGAGAAGGCGATTGCTGTTCTGGTCATTGCCTGTCCTTGCGCGCTGGGCCTTGCAACGCCAACGTCTATTATGGCTGGATCGGGACGTGCGGCGGAATACGGTGTATTGTTCAAAGGCGGCGAACATCTGGAATCGGCACAGCAGATCCAGACCGTTGTATTGGACAAAACAGGTACAGTTACCCAAGGCAAGCCCGTGCTTACAGATGTGGTGACCGCTCCAGAGTGGTCGGAAGCAGAGCTGTTGCAGCGAGTGGGGGCAGCTGAGCAGAGTTCGGAGCATCCTTTGGCTGAGGCGATTGTAGAAGGAATCCGAGCTAAAGGTCTGGAGTTAACCCAATCCGAGCAATTCGAGAACATACCGGGATATGGTGTGCGAGCTCGGGTTCAGGGACAAGAGGTCCTGGTCGGGACACGTAGACTGCTTACGGATGCGAAGGTGAATGTCTCCGAGGAAACCATGCAGCAGATGAACAACCTTGAAGAACAAGGGCGTACAGCGATGCTGGTCGCGGTAGACGGTCAATGGGCTGGGGTTGTTGCCGTGGCTGACACTATCAAGGATACTTCACGGGAAGCCATTCAGCGGCTTCATGCTATGGGAATCGATGTCATCATGATTACGGGAGACAATGAGCGGACAGCACGCGCTGTAGCGGAGCAAGCCGGAATTAATAAAGTTCTGGCTGAGGTACTGCCAGAGGGTAAAGCGGCAGAAGTGAAAAAACTTCAGGAAAGTGGCCTCAAGGTAGCGATGGTTGGAGATGGAATCAACGATGCTCCGGCCCTTGCTACAGCCGATATTGGTATGGCGATTGGAACCGGAACCGATGTAGCGATGGAAGCAGCGGATATTACGCTAATGCGCGGGGACCTGAACAGTATTGCAGATGCGATCGAGATGAGCCGGCGCACGATGGGCAATATCAAGCAGAACCTGTTCTGGGCACTTGGTTATAACGTGATTGGTATTCCAATTGCAGCAGTGGGCTTCCTCGCTCCTTGGTTGGCAGGTGCGGCGATGGCGTTCAGCTCCGTGTCGGTTGTACTGAATTCGCTGCGTCTGCAACGAATGAAACTGAAAAGCAATGACTGACGTCCATTGAGAGACGTGATTCAACTTATCATTATGCTCAAAAGTAAGCAAGGTGCGGTCCGCTACGGCGATCCGTGCCTTTTTTTGTTGGGGAACGATGTTTGAGATATGTTAAAGGAGCTGTCCTTTCCTTGTTAAAAGAGGTGAGGATGTGAAGTGATGTCCTCTTATGAAATGGAATTCATTGTTTGCGAAACACATCTTTATCTTTCTGAACCTTTCAGAAATAGTTTGACAATATAGACATATAGACTTAAAATTTAAAACGATCGTTTGATTTAAACAATCGTTTATATCAAATTTGAACTAATGAGTAATGGAGGACATCATTTATGTTGCAGGCTTTACGTATATTGTTGAAAAAACCGCCAGTAATTGTGGGGATCGTGACGGCACTTATGTTCCAAGTGATCTTCAGCGTGATCTGGATGACAGCATATTCCGGAGTGAATGACCGGATGAATGAATTGACGGTTGCCGTTGTCAATGAGGATGGAGAGCAGTCCAAGGGGATCGCAGATCGTATGGCTGAGACGCTTCCTTTTCATACCGTAACGAATCTGAGTGCTGCCGAGGCCCTCGACCAGTTAAATCATCGCAAGATTCATATGGTGCTCAATATTCCTGCAGGGTTTAACGAGCTGATTCAGACAGCCGGTTCCACTGCCGAGATCAAGTACACCATTAACGAGGCGAACCCGGTGACGATCAAAAGCATGATGCAAGGTGTATCGCAAAGTGTGACGAACACGATTAACAAGCAAGCAACCGCACAAGGTGTGCAAGCTGTGTTGACCGCTTCCGGAGCGCCTGCAGCTCAGGCAGCTGAAGCTGCTGCCAACCTGACTACACGAGTGGAAGGTACAACCACTTCCATTAATCCGGTTAACGGCATGAACAACCAAATGGTTCCGATGATGATGGTACTCGCTTCTTATGTGGGAGCCATGATTATGGGGATGAACCTGCAGACAGCGATGGGTATGCTGTCCGCTACTCACTCCCGCTGGACATTGTTCGGAGCTAGAGTAGTCATTAATCTGGGGTCTGCTCTTGTCGTTTCCCTGCTGGGATCATCACTGATAGTGTCCCTGGGCGGACAGATCGAGCAAGGATTTATCGCATTCTGGTTGTTCCAGGCGTTGTTCCTCTGCACGTTCATGTTCTTCTCCCAGTTCTTCCTGATCTGCTTTGGACCAGCGGGAAGCTTGTTCAACATCATTTCCCTGTCCCTGCAACTGGTATCCTCCGGTGCAATGGTGCCACGTGAATTGCTGAACAGTTTCTACAGTGGTATTGGCCAGTATCTGCCAGCCACATATGCCGTTCAAGGTATTCTGAGCGCTCAACTGGGCGGTCCTGGGGTTCAATCCGCTGCGGGCTCGATTGTTATTGTATTGCTGGTTGCTGTAGCCCTTTCCCTGGTGGTGACGTTGTTGAAAAAACAACGCATGCCAGTTGGGGCACCAAGCCCGGCTCAAATGAACAGCTAATATTCCAGACGTAATGGTTGGTCTTCATAGGATATGATCAAGCACCCCGGTGATATTCACCGGGGTGCTTGGTTTAATAGTAGCTTAAGGTGGCACACCTTGCGCTTTGATGCACAAACTTTCATAATGAAACGATAGAGTAGTCTCGCTGCAGCCCTGTAAGCTGGAGCAGATGAATAGAACGGACAAGAGGAGCGGACGGAATGACGGAACCTGAATTGGATATAAAAACGAGGATTTTGCTTGCAGCCAAGAAGCTTTTTGCACAGCAGGGGTATGACGGGACAAGTGTTCGTCAAATCTGTGATGAGGCGGGTGCAAATGTATCGCTGGTCTCGTATCATTTTGGCGGAAAAGAAAAGGTGTTTGAAGCCTTATTTGAACACTTTTTTCCTGATCATATGATGAACGAGTTGGCTGAAGAGTCCATGTCCTCCCCCGTGGAGGGTATCCGACGAATCATAGGTGAAGTCGTAAAGTTCACGATGACGGACCGGGAGATGAGCGATATTGTGCAGCTTGAAATTACGCTGCGTACCCATCGCACAGCTACCGTGTTTCGTTTTCTGGACCCCGTCTGGACCAGAGTGAGAGAACTGCTGCAAGAAGGCAAGGAGCAGGGCGTGTTTCAGATCGAGTCCGTATCCTATGCGATGCTTCAGGTCATGGGTGTGGCTTTGGCGCACAAACGGGCCAAGAATTCACGATTTAGCTTTGACTATCAGGACATGAACACAGATGAGCTGGCCGAGCAGACCATTGAATTCGTACTACGAGGATTGGGAGTGAATAGCAATGAACGAAACCATTGAATTGATGATGAAGCACCGCTCTGTGCGGAAATTCAAGTCAGACCCGGTAAGTGAGGAACAGCTGGCAGCCATCGTGGCGGCCGGGCAGATGGCTTCCTCTTCAAGTAGTGTGCAGGCCTATACTGTAATTGCTGTTACCGAACAGGAGCAGAAGGCCAAATTGGCTGAATTGGCAGGCAATCAGTCTTACGTGAACGAATGCCCTGTGTTTCTCGTATGGTGTGCTGACCTTTATCGGCTGAGTGATGCTGCCAAGCGTCATTTGCCCGAAAAGGAATCCTACGAGGACTCCACTGAAAACTTTATGGTGGCGACAATCGATGTTGCGCTCGCATCGCAAAATGCTGCACTTGCAGCAGAGTCACTGGGTTTCGGAATTGTATATATTGGTGGGCTGCGCAATCGCATTGAGGAAGTTAGCGAAGTATTGGGCTTGCCTGAGGGAGTATATCCAGTATATGGAATGTGTATTGGTGTTGCTGATCAGGAGACGGGTATTCGTCCGCGTCTACCGCTGGATGCGGTCTTACACCATGGCCGCTATAACGCCGAGCAGACCCTCAAAGGCGTCGAGAGCTATGACGAAACGACCGCTGCATACATGAAGGAGCGCACTCAAGGGGAACGCTCTACGCCATGGTCCGAAATGATGGCGAAACGTCTCACAGAGCCGGTACGTCTACAGATGAAGCCATTCCTCGAAGGCAAAGGATTCTTAAAACGTTAAGCGTAAATACAACAGAAGTCAGTTCGGCGGAAGCCGACTGACTTCTTTTTTTGCATACTATACTGTACCCATTTAGTTGAGGAATCAGCACAAGACTGGACGCCAACTCGTCTCTAAGGGAGACCGTAGAAGCGTTTCGTATTCTGATAAAAGAGACGCGCAGCCCGCTCCGTTCCCATACCGGTCACTTCACTCCAAGCTTGAATGACCTGTCTCGTCATGGCAGGGTGCGTCATTCTTCCCTGGAAAGGTCCCTCGAAGGGCCAAGGCCCATCGGTCTCTGCCATAACCTGCTCGGAAGGATACTGGCGAGCTAATTCGCGAATTTCCTCTTCGTATATGATATCAGGTGTGAATGAGACGAAATATCCGTTGTCAGCCATTCGCTGGACGGTCCGCTTGGAACCCTTGAACCAGTGAAAATGAGCCCGGCGATGATGATATTGCTCCAGCAGATCACAGGCGATATCGGCATCCTCGTATACAGCGTGCAGTATAATCGGTTTACCGTGCCGCTTGGCTAGCTGGATAAATCGCTCCAACAGATCGATATAGCCGCGCTGATCAAAGCGTTGTCCTAATTGTTCGGCTTCCTGTCGGTTGTAATAAGGCAATCCAACTTCCCCAATCGCTGTGGCTTGTCCTATATGCTTTTCGATCCAGTCGAAGAACAGATCCTGCTCTGCCAGGGACGGCAGAGGTTGCTCCGGATGGAAGCCAAAGGCCGGATATACGGTACGGGGGTATTGTGAAGCGAGCTCCAGGTTGGTCTGGGTAGATGCCAGATTCATGGAAACGGCGATGACGGCCTCAACCTGTTGGGACGGGAAGGAATGCAGCATCTCACGTTGTTCTTCAGGTGTATATTTGTCCAGGTGAAGATGGGCATCGATCAAGGGTGCAAAAGCGGTTGATTGCATGGCTGGACCCCTCCTTTTTATCTTTTACCAATGATACGCAGGGTGGTTTGTGTTGGATCACCCATTTCAGGAAAATAATAACTTAAAAACCCGCACTATTTAGATAGGCGGGTTTTCTGCTGTTCTTCTCTCATCCACTGGGAAATCTGCCGTTTCCGTTCAAGAAAAGCAGACTCCTCCGTAATCGCTTCCCGACGTGGACGATCAAAGGGAACATCGACCTCGTGAAGTACAGTCGCAGGCCGATTCGACAGGACGTAGATACGGTCAGCGAGCAGCAGTGCTTCCTCGATATTATGCGTAATGAACAGCACCGAGCGGCGGTTTTGTTCCCAGATATCGAGCAGCCAGCGCTGCATATCGCTGCGGGTCAGTGCATCTAGCGCACTGAAAGGCTCGTCCAGCAGCATCAGCTCCTGCGGACTGAGTAGGGCGCGCAGAAAGGCAACCCGCTGCTGCATACCGCCCGATAACATATGCGGATAGGCTTGTTCGAACCCGGCCAGTCCGACACTGCTCAGCCACTTCCGGGCATCTGCCAGCGCTTCTGCTCGGGGTGGTGCATCCGCAGACACTTCACCTGCAAGCAGCACATTGTCCTCAATGGTACGCCATGGGAAGAGGGCAGGCTGCTGCGGCATATAGCTAATCTTGCCGCGTTGCCCGGTAACATTCTGACCATTCATCAGGATTTGTCCCTCCTGTGGTTTCAGCAGGCCGCCGATGATGTGAAACAGGGTGCTTTTGCCGCAGCCGGAAGGGCCGACGATGGCTACGAATTCTCCTTGTTCCACGGTCAGGGACAGGCCATCCAGAACAGGCAATGTGCTGCGTCGCTCGCGGAACGAAGCATGCACGTTCAGAACTTCGAGCGCTGGTGATGATTGATGTGCAGGTAAGGCCACGTTTTCTTGCTCGGGACCTCCGCTGCTCGTTGGAAGGGTTGCACCTTCATCCGGCTCAGCAGCTACCCGCTCGTTGTGTTCGGGTGTCATCTTGTCATCACTTCCTAACCTTTATAGGGTGCATATATTTCAAAGTTATCGCTTTTGTGGTCGCCAGCGTACGAGCAGCTTCTCCAGTAGCGCAATGAGCAGGAAGAGCAGCAGGCTCAGTGCTACAATAATCATGATTGCCACGAAAAGACGATCCGTCCGATAGGCTGATTTTTGCAGCATCATATAATAACCGATCCCCTTATCTGCACCGATCCATTCGGCGATAATCGCACCCATGACGCTGTACGTAGCGGCGATTTTAATCCCCGAGAATACCGAGGGCAATGCATGTGGAAGTTCGAGCTTCCAGAAGATTTGGCCGCGTTTTGCACCAGCCATGCGCATATAGTTCATCATCGCTGCATCGGTGCGGGTCAACCCGTCCATAGCAGCTACAGCCACCGGGAAGAAGCAGACCAGGATGATAGTAATCAATTTGGGCAGCAGCCCAAATCCGAACCAGATTAACAGGAGCGGCGCGAGCGCGATGGTCGGAATATTTTGACTAAGGATAAGTAATGGATAGAGTGCAGATTTCAAAAATGGAATTAAATGCAGCACCATCGCAATCAGTAATCCCACGAGCGTACCTGCTGCGAACCCAATCAATGTCAGCTGGATTGTTGCCCATGCATGCATGCCAAGTCGATCTGCTTGGGACGCTGCTTCATGGGCGATGTCCGAAGGCGCAGGCAGCATCCATTTCTCAATATGGAACAGGGAGACAGCTCCCTGCCATATCGCTATAAAGAGAATAACCGCCACAAAGGGCGGCCATACGCTTTTCCAATAGGCATGCATTAGCGATATTTCTCCGTCAGGGTGTCCATGCTGAAGCCGCTTGGGCTATGGGCGATCTTGATCTGTGAGATGATGCTTGGACTGCCGGCTTCCACGAGAACTTCGTGCATTTTGCGGACAACCTCCAGCAGTTCCTCCAGTTCACCCTCCATCGTGGTATCCAGTGCATTAACCTGATATTTCAAGCCGGACTGCTGAATCACTTCAATGGCACGATCAACATAAGGATAGGAATTTTCGCCATTTGGCGTTTTAGGAATGACTTGAATGCTAAGTAGTGTGCTTGCCATGAAAGATCACTTTTCCTTTCGAGTTAAATTGCATGAGTTAAACCAGCTTTACACTTGACCACTCCGATTGCAGTACCCTCTTCCGATCGCTGTTATCCCCGAATTTTTTTGATTTCATTTTCCACAAGGGGAAAATCCGGGGATAAAGGCGACCACTTCGTTTCTTCAGATGGGTTCTGCACTCTTCGTTCTGGTGTAAAAAAAAGTTAAACTTAAACCATTTTTATTGGGGTAGAAACTCGTTCGTATACGCTTTGGATACATCTACCTGCTCATCGAGCAGTTTTTTGCTAAACATCCAATCTGTATAGTTCTGCCATACTTCCTGCTTTTGCTCACCCCAGCGCGGTGCGTCATCCTGATATTTCGGACTCAGCCACTTTTGGCTTGCGAGTACAAGGTCCTTATCCAGATCCGGTACGGCCTTGATCAGAATGTTCGCAGCGTCTTCGGGATGATCAATCGCATATTGATATCCTTCGGAAGTGGCTTTCAGGAATGCTTTAACCAGCTCGGGATCGTTCTGAATCGTCTTTTCATTGGTAACGAGTACAGGAGTGTAGTAGTCCAGTGCCTCGGAATAATCCTTCACATATAACATGTCGATCGGTTCGCCGCGCAGTTCGGCTTCAATACCCGTCCACGCGTAGAAAATCCAGGCAAAGTCGATATCACGTTTCACAGCGGTGAAAAAGTCGGCGTCACCCATGTTAATGTTTTTCACTTTGGATACATCGGCGCCTTCACCTTCCATAATGGATTGCATCACGGCTTCTTCGACTGGGGAACCCCAGCCGCCATAGGTTTTGCCTTCAAAATCTTTGGGAGACTTGATGTTTCGATCCACCGGAGCGGCAAATCCGGACGTGTTATGCTGAATAACCGCAGCGATGGACACAAGCGGTACGCCTTGTGTGCGGGCCTGAGTCACGCTCTCCTGATAACTTACGCCAAAAGGCACTTCATTGGATGCAACCATCGTATCTGCGCCACCGGCACCTGGTTGTACAATCTCTACGTTCAAGCCTTCGGCCTTGTAAAAACCTTGATCTACGGCCGCATACAGGCCGGTATGATTCGTATTTGGTGTCCAGTCCAGCACTACTTTAATGTCCTTGAGGGCTGCGTTGTCACCTTCATTGCTGTTTTCGGTATTGCTGCTGCCAGTTTCTCCTGAAGGTGCAGCTTCTTTGCCGCCACATGCGGCCACAGCCACTAGTAGTACGCACAAGAGCATTAGGCCCATCATTTTACGCCATCTCATCTTCATTTCTCTCCTTCATGTTGTCCGGCCAGTGGCACGGGGTACTCCTTGGCTTCATATCCAAGCATCTTGCATAAATCGACAGATTTATACCAGCTATGATCCGGATGACGTCATTTTTTTTAGCTCTCTGGCTATATAAAAGAACATTAAAAAAGCGCCCCGTTAATCCGGGACGCGTGCAGGCGTTAGAGATGTGGCACTCAGCAAAGAGGCTGGGCCAATTCGATATACTCCGATTCCTACGCTGGCATGATCCAGATCAGGTCTAAGGGTCAGTATCTTGGTGGGATACACTCTCAGCCGGCCTATTCCGACTCCCCTGGGAAACTATGAAGTTACGGGCATTACTATGTGTAATTATAGGCCAGAGGCCTATGCATGTCCAGTCAGGAACTGGATGGGGACACGTATGAAGTTATCAAACAGGCCGTTATACATATGTATAACAGCCTGTTAAGATGTGTGATTTTCAACAATTATCGTGGCGAATCATATAAGGAAATCTGACTGAGTGCAAAAGCATCGGATTTCGGGTCATAGCCTACCTGTTTCTGAGTGGCTTCCAGATTCAACCGTTTAAACTTATTATTCGAGATCCCATGCAGTATGGTGAAGGGCTCCAGCTCTGTAGCTGTAATTGCTTTGAACATCAAATTACACAAGTCAGCCGGACTAATATACGCGCTCATATCCCTTGCCTCCAGCACGGGTCCATCCGGTTGAAAATCATCATATGCACCGATACGTATTGCAACACTTTGTAAACCTTCGGTATACGCAAAATAGGAAGCAAGCGATTCTCCAAAACATTTGCTAACCCCGTACAAATTCCGTGGGCGTGTCGGCATGTCTGGATAGACCTGAGCATCAATGGGATACCCCTCGATCGTCTGTGCACTGCTTGCCAGAATGACTCTTTGCACACCTTGGTCCTTGGCTGCACGGAATACATTAAATGTACCTTTGATATTGATGTCCAACAACGATTCATAGAATCCGGCATGCGGGGAAGGATCTCCCGCCAGATGTACAACCACATCCATGCCTTCGCAAGCGTGCTGACAGGCTTCGGGATCTGTCACATCCAGTGTCATGATCTCATGGTCTGTCCCTTGATACGTATGCAGTCTGTCGATATTCAAATCTGTTAGTCGCAGGTGAAATGCTTCTGACAAGTGTTGGGACACGTCACGTCCAATTTTTCCGGCTGCACCGGTAATTAAAATGTTCATAAAAATCAGCTCCAATTTTTAGCGCTGGAAGAACTCAATCCATTCCTTTTCAGGTCCATAGATGAAGAAATAACGGTAACCGTTAGGCAGTGTAATCATCTCTCCATCAATAAACTCGGCCTCGGTTTCTTTAATGCGGTTATACTCGGCCTCAAGGTCATCGACATGGATGGCAAAGTGGTGCACCGTACCTTCGGAAGGCAGCTTGTCGCTGTATCCCTGAATCAACTCAATCTCGGTCTCATCGCTTCCGTTGAAGCCGAGAAAGGCGAGCTGAATGACACCGTTGGTATGGGTTACCCGGTCTTTCAATTCAAGACCAACAATCTCCGTGTAGAAACGCAGCGTGGTCTCCAGATCGCGAACGGCAATGCCGACGTGGTCAATGCGCTTTTGAAAACTCATAATCAAAAATCCTCCTTTAAATATGCAGTGGATCTTTTCTACCATTTTAAGGGATATCATAGGGCTGTACTACGGGGTTGTCAAATCCGATTTTTAATTTGGGAAAATTATAATTGTTCACAGAATGTTCACTTATGAGGAAGGCTTCATCATCTCTATAATTACGAAGGTAAACAGAGAGGATGAGAGATTTGCCAACGACAAAGAAAGAACAGATTGTTTTTGGAATGATGATGTGCACAGGAATGGTCATCGTCATGATGACTTTCAATTTATGGCACAATGGGTTATTGAGCAAGATGTCCGCGCTAGATATACTGCTTCAATTCATATTGTGTTTTATCATTGCGTTTCTGGTGGAGTCCTTCATTGTTGGACCTGTAGCGAGAAAAATTGCATTTTCCTTACCTTTTGACAAATCCAATAAAATTTTGGGTGTGCTCGCTATGTCATTTTTCATGGTCATTGGGATGGTTCTGATCATGTCCTTATACGGAATGATTTCTGCTTATCTTGCGAATCAGTTAAGTAGAGCATCCGTACTAAATACGTATCTTCATACGATTGCTCGTAATTTCAGCCTGGCGCTTCCTTACCAAATCATTATTCTGGGACCACTCGTTCGATATGTGTTCGGTAAATTCATTAAGGATAAGGGGAGTGTAGTCCCTTCAACCTAAATAACGTTAGTTCCGATTTAGAGCACCTGAAAGTATTTCCTGGGCAATCTTGTGCAAATAAATAGATCGTATGATCACCTTCAATGAAAGGTGATCTGAGGCAAAGGTAGGACACTTTCTACCATGATTACAGCGCTAACGAATCGAGAACATCTTATTAGGCCGGTTTTTAAGGAATGAAAAATCTAACGAATCTCAGCGGCGTTATTATGCTAAGAAACTGCAACGAGACCTTGATTTGGAGCTAATTATCTAGAATAACGTCTCTAGGATTCGTTAGATTTCAAACATGCAGAAATGGAGATGAATAGCGTGTACCAGGTTCGTTAGAACAGAATAACGCTACAACAAAATGTCCACCGCCAATTCATGGCGGTGGACATCTCAATCTCTATAATAGGTATTCTATTTCTGATTCTAATTCTCAGGTCTGCCTCGACACATAACTGTTAAGTCACTGTATCGACCACATGTTTGTTCTGCCATTGATACGCAATCACGCTGATCATCAGCAGACCAACTGCAAAAATGGCAAGCATCCATGCGGACTGGTTAACCTCCAGATGGTCCAGACTCCAGCCTGTAACCAAAGGCAGAATGGCACCACCAACCCCACCTGACGCAATCAGGATGCTGGGCGTTGATTCTTCTGTTCCAGGCAGCATTTTGCTGGCGAAGACGAGGGCAATGGAGAATACACCAGATAATGCGAGCCCGAGCAACAGAATGATCAGAAATGCCGACCAGATCTGGTTGGTAAAAGGAAAGATCATCAGCAGCACAACTGCTGCAAGGCAACTGTACAGAACGTAGACGCGATATTGGAATTTCTCCGCAATATATCCGGCAAACAGTCGTCCAACGGACATGGCGATCCAGAAGCAGGTAACACTAAGTGCAGCACCTGCTTCCTTCATGTTCATTTTCTCAATCAGAATGGCTGGCATGAAGTTGGCAAGGCTCATTTCAGTGCCGACATAGAGAAAGAAAAATAAAACAAATAAAGACAGAAGAGCCAAATTACGGCCGTGATAGGTTGAACGAGTTGGTTTAATGTCTTCAGGATTCGTTCCATTTGGCAATTCAGCAGCTTGAGTGTGTACAGGAGTCTGGTCTGAGCTGCGTCGACTCAGCTCGTTGTCCAGCTCACCGAATGAACTTTTGGCCCAGAAGATAAAAGTCATCGCTGCACAGACGGCAACCACGAGGAACGACATGCGCCAGTACTCTGCAGAAATCAGACCGCTGGCAATGAGCGGCATGACCATGGCGCCGATACCAAATAACACTTCAAGTCGGCTCATGGCAACCGCCGTATTATCTTTAATTGCTGCAATGATAATTGTACCGATGACAGCCTCGATCATGCCAAATCCAAATCCGGCTGCAGGTGCAATGACGAACATCCAGCCCCAAGGAGGCAGCAGCATATAGGATAACTCTGCAATGCAGAGCAGAGCTGCAGCAATTAATAGACCGCCTCGTTTCCCGAAGCGTTTATTCAACCATGGAGATAACAGTACACCACCCAGGAACCCGGCAAATTGGGCAAATATCAGCGTGCCTCCCTGACTATAATCCTTGCCATAATGTTCAAGAGCAACGGGCAGGATGGAGCCGAGAACGACGTGGGCAAGTCCGATGAGGAAATAGGACAAGCATCCAATCCAAAGCAATTTTCTCATGAAGAAAAACTCCTTCTAGATATTATGTTATGTAGTAAGTCTGCCATTCAGGAGCATTTCCTAAAAACAAACAATCTCTATCATAACAGGACATGTAAGGGTATGCACGGATAACTTGCAATGGAGGCTAAAGATCGTATATACTGAAAAACAACAATTACAGATCGGACCATGCCGTTGAAGAGCATCCAACTCGGAGGCGTTTTCGCCAGGGGAGCGAACCATTCCCCAAGTTAACCGGAACCGCCCGTTATCGCGGACCAAGAGGCCGAATCAGAATATTCTGGTTCAGCAAGTTGGGTGGCACCGCGAGCAGAGCGCTCCTCGTCCCAAGGGATGAGGGCGCTCTTTGTATTTTTACAGCCAAAGGAGACGGTGACCATGTTGGAAATGAAGTGGATTCGGGAGCATGCAGAAGAGGTGCAAGCTGCGGCAGTCGGCAAGAGAATGGATATCAGTATTCGCGAATTGTTGGAACGGGACGAAGAGCGCAGAGCTCTTTTACTGGAAACGGAAGAAGGGCGTAGAGTACGTAATTCGTTATCTGCGGATATCGGCAGACTGATGCAAGCTGGTGAGCGTGAGCAAGCCGAGGGTTTAAGGGGACAGGTGAAACAGCTGAATGATCAGTTGGCGCATGTTGAAGCCAAGCTTGCCGTTGTGCAGGAGGAAGTGACAAGGCTGCAATGGTTGGTACCCAATGTTGTATCGCCGGATACGCCATTGGGCGTATCGGATGAGGATAATGTGGAGCTGAGACGTGTGGGTGAGCTGCCGGTATTCGATTATGAGGCCAAGGATCACGTGGAACTCGGTGAACGGCATGATCTAATCGACATCCCACGTGGGGTGAAAATCGGCGGAACACGAAGCTATGTGCTCAAAGGAGCAGGGCTGCTCCTGCACCGGGCTGTACAGCAACTTGCGCTTGATCTGCTGCTGAAGCATGGATTTACGCCAATGGAAGTTCCTCTGATGGTGAGGGAGAATACCCTTTTGAACACGGGGTTCTTCCCCACAGGGAGGGATCAGGTCTATGAATTACAAGGCGAGAACAAGTGGCTGGTGGGAACATCGGAAGTGCCGCTGGTTTCGTATTATGCGGATGAGATTGTGGATGTGCAGGAGCCAATCAAGCTGGCTGCCACATCGACATGTTTCCGCAGTGAGGTTGGCTCAGGCGGGCGGGACGTACGCGGATTGTACCGGGTGCATCAATTTGCCAAAGTGGAACAAGTCATTCTCTGTGCACCGGATGCGAAAGAATCGGAGCGAATGCTGCAGGAAATTACGGGACACGCCGAGGAATTATTGCAATTGCTGGAACTGCCTTATCGCGTGGTGGCTGTGTGTACAGGGGATATGTCGCAGAAAACGTACAAACAGTACGATATTGAGACCTGGATGCCAAGCCGCAATGCGTACGGGGAGACACATTCGTCGTCGAATCTGCATGATTTCCAGGCTCGTCGTTCGAATATTCGTTGTCGCGATGCCCAAGGCAAGCTTGCATACTGCCATACGTTGAACAATACGGCTGTGGCTTCGCCACGCATTCTGATTCCATTGCTGGAGAATCATCAGCAGGCGGATGGAAGCATTCGTATTCCAGCCGCACTTCAGCCTTATATGGGCGGTGCCGAATATTTGGTTTTGCCGCACGAAGATGAAGAGATTTAAAAGGATTACAAGCTGTACTGAGAAACAAAAGGGAACCCTGTTTCGGGGTTTCTTTTTGTTTTGCCTGTGATGTTGGGACCAGTGAAGAGTGTTCAGCGCTTTTGTGTTACGGAGGCCGCAGTATAGGATGTGGAAAGTGGCCAAACCAGAAGGGTATGTCACACAGCTGTAACGTACAGATTGTATAGTAGAATCCAGTTTGGAAAGGAGGCGCAGTTATGAACCTGCTGCTCGCGGATGATGAGCCGCTGATGCTGCAAATATTAAAAGCCTATTTCGTTAAAGAGGGCTTTCAAGTGCTTTTGGCCGAGGATGGGGAAGCAGCCCTGAATCTTTTTTATAATAATCAAATCGATTTGGCGGTTTTGGATTGGATGATGCCAGGTCGCAGCGGTGTCGAGGTGTGCCGGGAAATCAAGCGTACGAGTCGGGCGAAGGTACTGCTGCTGACAGCCAAAGGGGAATCGGATGATGAGTTTGTTGCCTTGAAGGCCGGGGCGGATGATTATCTGCGCAAGCCGTTTGATTCGCGTATCCTTCTGTTGCGTGTAAAGAAGCTGCTGCAACTATCCTCCAAGATCATGGTGGGAGAACTGACCGTCGATCTGGAAGGCCAGAAGATCTATCGTCGTGGAGTAGATGTAGGGGCTACCCATAAGGAATTTGAATTAATGAAGGTTCTGGGAATGAATAAGGGGCAGATCGTAACCCGTAAAATTTTGCTGGATCAGGTGTGGGGTTTCGATTATTTTGGCGAGGAACGCACCGTAGACACTCATATTCGCAGACTGCGTGAGAAAATTGGAGAAGATTCGATCAAAACGTACCGGGGAATGGGCTACTGCCTAGAGGATCAAAATGAGTAAACTGACCCGAAAACTGCTCGTGCGTATTATCGGTGCATTGTGTGTTGTCTTTTTCCTATCCTTTATCGTCAATACGTTTTTCCTGCCTAGCTATTTTTTGTATCAAAAAAAGCAGAAATTGGCCGAGTTAACGACTGAAATCTCTGCTTCAGAACATGGCGTTCAGCTGCCACGGATTGAGGGCCTTGAAAGGCAATACGAGGTCGCTATCGCTTATGCTTCGTTGAAGGATAGCGTGAATGATATTAACGATCAATTGTTATTTCAATATAACCGCAAGGGGATTGCCCTCAGTAAATTTTGGCTGACAGAGGAGAGTATTTCTGCGCTGCGTGAGGGTGCCCGGGTTAATAAATTCTATGATCAGACCAAGTTGAAATCAAGCTTTCTCGTGAACTTTGTGAAGGTGGGGGATTCTGTGTTTGCTGTCGGCGAATCCATCTCCCATTCAGCGGAGACGATTCGAATTATTAATCAGTTCAACGCGTACATATGGCTCGGCATGCTGCTGTTGCTTATCCTGCTTTCCGTGTTGTATACTGCCCGGATTGTTAAACCGCTCGCAAAACTAAGCGAAACGGCTGAAGCCATTTCCAATTTATCGTTCGCGAAGGTTGATATAAAGACAGGTGATGAGATTGAGTCTTTAGGACGCAGCATCAATGTGATGAGCGACAAATTGCAGCAAGCGCAACATTCTTTGGAAATGAAAAACGCCAATCTGCGAACGTTCATCTCGGATATCTCGCATGAATTGAAAACACCGCTCTCCCTGATTCGAGTCTATGCCTCTGGTATTCAGGATGGCCTGGATGACGGAACCTATGCTGGGGTAATCGAGCAACAGAGCGATGAGCTGGCTGGTTTAATTGACCGTCTCTTGGAGCTATCCCGATTACAGGCTGAAGTATATGATGTTGAACCCGTTGATCTTCGCCAACTGCTCACGGAGACCCTTCATACCTATGAAACCGTATTTCAGCAGCATGGCTTGCATGTGGAAGTGGAGGATGGATGGACTGCCGAGACCTGGGTGCTGGCTGATCGACGAAAGCTGGAGTCTGTTCTGCACAATTGGATGACCAACGCGGTGAAATATACAAGCGGTGACCGAATAACCATTACACTTGAACTGAAAGAGGAAGCGGCATATTTCGGTATCGCCAATGAAACGGATAAGGAAGAGCATGAACAGTGGGATCAGGTTTGGGAGCCCTTCTATGTAATGGATAGTTCGCGCAGCAAAAAGTTTAGCGGGACGGGACTGGGCTTGTCTATTGCCCAGACGATTCTGGAGAATCACCATGCCGACTATGGCCTTAGCGTAGCCGATGGAAAAGTTATGTTTTATTTTTCTTTACCTTTAATACAACGTTAATGAAGGAGCCGCCATGCAAATGGTGGTTTTTTTGTGTGTGAGAAGCAACCTGAATTAGAGCTTGTTAACGTTGGGAAAAGCCAATTGTTCCCCTGTCATACTGATGTAACACAATTGCCTTAGGATAAGGCCTATCACCAAATCTGAACTTTTATGGAGGGATATCCGATGTTCAATAAAACCTTTTTAATAACGGGAGGCACTGGCTCATGGGGAGAAGAGTTGGTCAAACAATTGCTCGTTCAGGAGCCAAAAGAGATACGTATTTTCTCACGAAATGAATCGCTTCAGGCTCAAATGAGACAAGCCATCCCTGACCCGAGAGTGAAGTTTGTACTGGGGGATATCAGAGACCGCTGGGAGCTGGCAGGTGCCTGCAAGGATGTAGATGATGTCTTTCATCTTGCGGCGCTTAAACATGTTCCGGTCTGCGAGGACCAACCGGATTGTGCAGTCAAGACCAATATTATCGGAACGCAGAACGTCATTGATGCTGCAATCGAGAATGGCGTGCGGAAGGTGGTATATGTCTCTACGGACAAGGCAGCGAATCCTTCCAGCATGTACGGGATGACCAAAGCCATCGGGGAAAAATTGATTTTATTAGCTGACACCCGTTCCGCTACAAGCTTTGTTTGTGTACGAAGCGGGAATGTTCTTGGTTCCACGGGCAGCGTAGTACCGTTATTCAAACGCCAGCTTGAGTTGAAGCAGCCACTTAGCGTTACCGATTCCAGAATGACACGTTTTTTTCTTCCCCTTGGAGACGCCGTGGAAATTATCCTGTCGGCCATGGAGCAATGCAAGGGCGGCGAGATTATTGTACCCCGAATGCCATCCTGCAAAATAACGGATATCGCACAGGTTTTGGCAGAGGATGCTGGGCAAAAGGATGTTCCGATACAGTTCATCGGTGCCCGTCCGGGTGAACGGCTTTATGAAACGCTGATTTCAGATTGGGAAAACGTTAAGGAAGCGGAGGAGGAGAAGTCCTACTTTGTTGTTACGACCTCCCCTTCAGCCAAATTAGCGGATAAAGAGGGTTGTGGGACATATGTTCTTCCTGGCAGAGGATATCATTCGGAGGATGTCATCATGACCAAGGCGGAAGTACGCGATATGCTGTGGAGAGGGGGATTTCTGTGTTCAAACGGAGGATCATATTTACAGGAGGCGGCTCCGCCGGTCATGTGACAGCCAATCTCATTCTGATCTCCAGATTGCTTCAGGAGAAATGGGAAATCCATTATATCGGTTCCAAGCATGGCATCGAGCGTCAATTAATCGGCAAAATCCCGGCAGTTCACTATCATGCGGTTGCAACAGGCAAGTTGAGAAGGTATTGGTCGTGGGCGAATATTTCCGATGTGTTCAAAATTATGCTAGGAGTGCTGCAGGCTTATCTGCTCATTTTAAGAATTAAACCTCATGTATGCTTTTCGTTAGGGGGATTCGTAGCTGTTCCTGCTGTAGTGGGTGCTAGGTGGAACCGGGTTCCGGTGCTGATTCTGGAGCCGGATCTACATCCGGGTCTGGCCAACAGGCTGTCACGGCGATACGCCCAAATGATGTGTACTACGTTTATGGATACTGCGACGTTCGCCTCCACGAAAGGTTCAGGAAAGACGATGTACGTGGGACCTGTAATCAGGGAGGAGTTGAAGCTTGGCAGCCGAGCGCGGGGGATTCATTTTTGCCGATTTGTCTCCGACAGACCTATTCTGTTCATTATGGGTGGCAGTCAGGGCTCGGAAAAGCTTAATCATATGGTACTTGAAACACTGCCGGAACTGCTCAAGCGTTATCAAATCATTCATATATGTGGTACAGGTAAATTGAACTCATCCTTCCCAAGTTTTGCAGGCTACAAGGCATTTGAATATGTGCATGAAGAACTTGCGGATTTAATGGTTATGGCGGATATGGTCGTGTCACGTGCTGGCTCCAATGCGATCCATGAGTGGTTGTTGCTGCGGAAGCCGATGCTCCTGATTCCCCATGCCAACGGCGGATCTCTTGTTGGACAGACGCTGAACGCGAAGTATTTTCAGGAGCGAGGTTATGCAAGAGTTCTCCAGGAAGAGCAGCTGAGTCCTCAGACATTCCTGCGAGATATTGACCTTGTATATATGGAGAGGGATCATATGGTAGGCCATATGAAGGCGAGTGGAACGGACAACGCCGTTGACAAGGTTCTGCAGCTTATTCGTACAACGGTTTCTTCGGTAGAAAGAGCTGAACATGAGTAAAAGATTTCCCGAGCTGCTGCTGGTCATGTTCTTTTTTCTCATCGTATCTATCCTGATTATCTCAAAACATTTATTGAATTAAACTATATAAGTAGAACTAAAGATTTTACACTGAACACTCCGATGACAGAATAACCTTCCAATCGCTGTTATCCCCAGATTTTTAAAATTTCCTTTTCTCAAGGGGAAAATCCGGTGATAAAGGCGAACGCTTCGCTTTTCCAGGTTTTTTCTGTCCTCTCCGTTTCTGTGTAAATGAATAGTTTAATTTATATAGGATTGCAGCCTGTTACAATTCCGTTCTTATTCTGAATAAAGAGGCATTTTTCAGTCACTTCCTAGTGACTTGAAGAATGCCTCTACTTATTTGGGATATTCACTTTTATGTAATGAGTTTCCGATATAATATAATAGAAGTAAAATATTGGATTACAGGAGATGAGGATTGCAATGAATGGAATGAAATTAGCAATACGAGGCGCCTTGGCCTTTATTTTAGTATTGGCAGCATTGGCTCCTTCGCTTGCCCTAGCAGCCACGGGTGACGTGACATCTATCGAGATTACCAACAGTAGTCCGCAACAGATGAGTGTGTCCCAGACAGCTACGCTTCAGGTGATGGCGGTTATTGAAGGATTTGATAACAAGCAGGATGTTACGGGTGGCGTCACATGGTCCACGAGTAACGAAGCTGTTGCCACCATTATTAAAGGCAAATTGAAGGCTGTGGCAGCGGGAGAAGCGACAATATACGCACAGGTAGATGGCGCCAAAGCGCAATTGGTGGTTAAGGTTCAGGATAAAATTAAAAGCATCAAAGCTTCGCCAAGTTCCTATAATTTTGTCAAAGGTAGTGAAAGTACGCTGCCCAAAGTAAGCATTGTGCGTGCAAACGGCAAGGAAGAAGACGTGACATCCGAGATTGTATGGACGGTATCGAGTGCTTCCGCGGTGCTGGAGAGTGGCAAAATCAAAGGAATTACGCCTGGCAGAGTGATGTTACAAGGCAAATATGGCTCAGAGACGGTTAAAGTTCCCGTAGCGATTACGGACCAGATTACCAAAGTTGAAGTGACTCCTGCTGTCATGCAGCTGAATATTAAGAAATCGAAAGCGTTGAAGGTCATCGGTACATATGCCAATGGGAAAACGATTAATCTTTCGAAACAGGTAACGTGGACCTCTTCCAACAATAATGTAGCCATCGTCAAGAATGGTACAGTCAAAACACTGACGGAAGGACAAGCCACCTTGACAGGAACTTATCAAAATCAGACAATAAAGGCAGAGGTTACCGTTGTTCCTTTGCTCAAGAAGCTGATCACAGGCCAGAAAACACTCGTCTTATCGCCACAGGCAAGTACAACACTGAGTGTGATGGCGCAGTATGATACAGGCAAAACCACGGTTGTAACGAGCAGTGCGGTATGGAGCAGCACCAAACCAAGTGTAGCCACAGTAACGGGCGGCAAGATTGTGGCCGTGGGTAAAGGCAAAACATCCATCACTGCCAAGTGGGGCAATAAAAAAGTTACTATACCGGTAACGGTAAAATAAAATTTTCAACGAATGAAGTATATCCATTAAGGTCATTTCATCATCGTGAACAGAAACAGATGGGGCGTAGACATACGCCCCTTTTAAGTATAAAAAAATTGGATGTGATGAAACTGAATTCTTCAATTATAAGCTCAGATAACAATTTCTATGGTTTGACTTACATAAAGTATCTT
Source organism: Paenibacillus sp. E222 (assembly GCF_013401555.1). Classification (NCBI taxonomy): domain Bacteria; kingdom Bacillati; phylum Bacillota; class Bacilli; order Caryophanales; family Paenibacillaceae; genus Paenibacillus; species Paenibacillus sp. E222. Next base: position 705,372 of record NZ_CP058552.1, on the reverse strand, counting down.
CTTCTCATCCTACTTTCGATACTGACACTCGGGATGATTACCACAGTGGAGGACACGAAGAAACGAGCCCATCTGAAGTACCTGGAACAATACCGATTGAAATTCAATCCTGCAAAGGAGGATGCATCCGAATGACAGATCATCTGCAACCGGAAAATTGGCCTGCGTGGGCGACAGAATCGGTAGAGATTGTTGAGGCTAACCCCATGTGGAACCTACAGGCTCAGGAAGAGATTCGCCAGCTCAGAGAATTATTAAAGCAGCTCAATATTCATAAGTTTGAACATATCGGAAGCACGTCCATTCCGGGATTGCCCGCAAAGCCCATTATTGATTTGATGGGAGAGGTGCAGTCATGGGAGGACATGGACTTGATTGCCGATCAGCTGAATCCGGTCGACTGGAACTACGTTCCACCTGAACTGGATGGTCGGGAATATAGACGTTTCTGGGTCAGAGTGAAAGATGGCAAGAGGGCTGTACATCTTCATCTGATGCGCCCAGGCGAAGAACGTTGGGATCGCCAAATCCAGTTTCGGGATGTGCTAAGACAGCGGCCGGATCTGGTAGAGGTTTATGCGGCTTTGAAAGCTAAACTTGCTAATAAGAATAAGGATGACAGAGAAGCATATACCGCTGCCAAAACGGATTTTATTTTACAAGTGCTTGATGAAGGCATTTGATCCATGATGAAGGCGTTTTTCAAAGAGAGGCTGATTTATTTCTTCGCAGTGATCATAACCATGGCGGCAGGACTGGCGTCCAGACACTTTGGTGAACTTTTACCGGATTTTGTACGTGAGCATTTTGGTGATGCCTTGTGGGCAGCGATGATTTATTTTGGGGTACGGATGGTTTGGATTAATCGCAGCAAAGAGTTGGCGCTGATGGTGAGCCTGCTTTTTAGCTGGGCCGTCGAATGTTCGCAAATGATTCAGACTTCTTGGCTGAACGAAGTGCGTTCAACGGTGCTGGGTGCGCTTATTTTGGGACGTGGATTTCTGGTAATGGATCTGTTGAGGTATGGTGTCGGCATTCTGTGTGTGTATGGGATTGATCGTTATTTCCTAAGAAATAAGAAGGCTAGATGATGGGGAGGGACTTAAGTGAAGGTAGAGAAGCTTTTTACGGAATCACCTGAGTTTGAGACAGATCGCTTGGTACTGAGACGTCTTACGCTTAACGACCTCGATGATTATTTTATGTTTGCCTCCGATCCCAACGTGAGTCAGCAAAGTCTGTGGAACTGTCATGAAACGTTGGACGACTCCGTTCAATATATTCAAAGGGTGTTGGACAATTATGAGAAAAAGACGGTCTATATATGGGCCTTTATTCTGAAGGAAACGGGGAGGCTGATCGGGCGAGGTGGCATTTTTCATCTCAATGAATCCATGCAAAGTGCTGAACTGGGGTACGCGATTGCCAGCAGTTGCTGGGGCAAAGGCCTTGCGGCAGAAGCGATGCAGCCGATTGTTGCGTACTGTTTTCAGGAATTGGACTGCAATCGGCTGGAGGGGAAATGCAATGCAGGCAACATCGGCTCTGCACGAGTGATGGAGAAGCTGGGCATGTCATATGAAGGTTTGCTGCGTAAACAATTGAAGATTAAAGGTGTGTTTACAGATCAAAAATTGTACTCCCGTATCCGGGATGATCTATAATACTTCCAATGACATGCAGGATACATAGAAGAAATTGAAGGAGGCGGAACAATGATCTACAGTATTATTTCCCAAGCGGTATGGGAGCAGGTGTCCAAACAGAGCGTGTATGCACCGGATAGCCTGGAGACGGACGGTTTCATTCATTGTTCCACTAAAGAACAGATTCCATGGGTAGCGGCTCAATATTATCAAGGGCGTACGGATTTGTTATTGCTTGGCATTGATGAGAGGGCCTTGAAACCGGAACTGGTGTATGAGGACCTGTATGAGTTGAATGAACTATTTCCGCATATCTATGGTGAACTTAATTTGGATGCTGTACGGAAAGTCATTTCCTTTGAACCGAATGAGGACGGGACGTTTTCTTTTCCTGAATAAATACATTTTGTGAAGGGTTGTGGACGTGTGGATATGAATCAGGTATTTCTGGATACAGCCGAGAAGCAATTTTTGTATTACAAGCAGCTTGGGGAAAAGGCCATGGAGCAACTGGAATCCGAGCAGCTGTTTCAATCCTGGAATGAAGATGCCAACAGCATTGCGGTTATTGTGAAGCATCTATGGGGCAATATGCTGTCCCGTTGGACGGATGTGCTGACGACCGATGGAGAAAAGCCATGGCGTGAACGTGATGCGGAATTTGTGAATGATATTTCTACCCGGGAAGAGCTGCTCGCCAAATGGGAGGAAGGCTGGAACTGTCTGCTTGGAGCCATTCGTTCTTTTACACCGGAGCAACTGTCTCATATTATATATATTCGCAATGAAGGACATACCGTCATGGAAGCAATTATCCGGCAATTGGCGCATTACCCCTATCATGTGGGGCAGATTATCTATGCGGCCAAAATGCTCAAAGAAACCTCATGGAACAGTCTTTCCATTCCGAGAAATGGTTCGGATCAATATAATGGTGGCAAATTTGCCAAGCCGAAGGCACGAAAACATTTTACAGATGATGAATTACACATAGAAAAAGGTAAAGGTGAGGAACAGCAATGACACAGATCGCATTGATTCGCCATGGAAGCACGGCGTGGAATAAGGAAAAACGTTCACAGGGACAAACGGATAATCCGCTGGATCAGGAAGGAAGAGAACAGGCACTATTGCTTGCTGCAAGACTGAGTGAGGAAACGTGGGATGCCATCTATGCAAGCGACCTGGAGCGTGCAAGTGAGACGGCTCGCATCATTGGAGATCGTTTGGGAATACAGGAGATTCATTTGGACCCGAGGTTGCGTGAAATGGGCGGTGGGCAGGTGGAAGGTACGACCGAGGCTGAACGTGTAGCCAAATGGGGAGCAGATTGGAACACTCTGGATTTAGGCCGAGAGCTTGCGGATGCAGGTACAATTCGAGGCATTGCCGCGTTAGAAGATATTGTACGGCAGCATCCCAATGGAAAAGTGATTGTTGTCAGCCATGGCGCTATTCTCCGGAATACATTGCGAGGTCTGGTGCCTGAAATTGATGTGAGCGCAAAGCTGTCCAACACGTCGATCACCCGGATTTCTTGGGAAGCGGAGTCCTGGCAATGCGAGCTATACAATTGCAGCGCACATCTTGATTCCTACAAGGAGTTGTGATAGATAGAAGACGCAGAGCCCTTTCCCGCTGTTCATTCACTTATTTTGCAGGCTTTGGAGAAAAAAATGATCAAGGGATTATAAACTTGTGGACAAGGAGGGTGATAGCATGACTAAACTGCCATATTCATGGACTGAGGATGCGCTGTCTCCTCTGGGCGAAACAGGGGTTATGATCCGTTGTGGGGACACCATATCTGAAGCGGTGCACCAGAGGGTGATGTCGGTATGTGCTTTGCTGGAAAAGAGCCGGCTGCCGGGCATCTTGGAGTGGCTACCTTCATTTGCATCGGTCACACTGTTCTATGATCCATTGCTCTCCCCATACCACGAGGTATGCGGGATGCTGCTTCATGAGTTGAATAAGATGCAAGAGGTGACGCTAATTCAACCCAGAACGATCATTATTCCTGTATGTTATGGTGGTGAATTGGGTCCTGACCTGGAATACGTCGCTACTGAACATGGGCTTACGCCAGATGAGGTCATAGCTATTCACACATCCGGAGATTACCTGGTTCACATGATCGGATTTGCGCCGGGTTTTCCGTATCTGGGCGGATTAGCGGAGAAGATCGCTACGCCCAGACGCTCTACACCTCGGCTTCGGGTTGAAGCGGGAACGGTAGGCATTGGTGGAAAACAAACGGGAGTTTACCCGGTAACGACCCCAGGGGGATGGCAGTGCATCGGGCGTACGCCACTAGCGTTGTTTCGTCCGATGGAAAATCCGCCAAGTCTGCTGGCAGCTGGTGATCGGGTTCGTTTTGCATCGATATCTCATCAGGAGTATCTGGAATTAAAGGAGGGCGAACGATGAGTATTGAAGTCATTCGCCCAGGTTTGTTATCCACCGTTCAGGACGAAGGAAGAACAGGATTTCGCCGGTATGGGATTCATCCGGGCGGAGTTATGGATACCTTTGCAGCCAGAGCAGCCAATGCACTGGTTGGGAATTCCCGTGATGCGGCTGTGCTGGAGATGACGATGACGGGACCGGAGCTTCGTTTCCATAAGACTCGGCTGATCTCTCTATGTGGTGCGGATCTGACGGCAACTGTGGATGGCCTGCCTGTTCCGCTATGGCGTCCGGTCGTGCTGCTTGCTGGAAGTGTGCTGAGATTTGGGCGATGTCGTTCTGGCTTGAGGTCTTATATGGCGATTGCCGGTGGAATCGCAGTACCTGAGATGATGGGTAGTCGCAGTACGGATCTTAAGACAGGTTTTGGTGGGGTTGAAGGACGTGCCCTGAAGGTGGGTGACAGGTTGTTTGCGGGGGAAGCTTCTTATGAAGCGCAATCGGCGTTGCATGGATTGAGTGTAGAAGCCGAGAAGAGCAACCGGCGGATGCATGCACCTGCCTGGTACTTGTCCAGCAGGGAATGGCCCGCCTACCATGCTGAACCTGTTATTCGTGTCATGCCGGGCAAAGATATTGCAGCGTTTGATGAAGATAGCCTGGAACGATTCCATAAAGAACGATATGTGATCTCTCCCCAATCGGATCGAATGGGGTATCGCTTGGAAGGTGCGAAGCTGGAACTCGGTCAATCAATGGATCGGCTGTCTGAAGCCGTCACCTATGGCACAGTTCAGGTGCCATCAGACGGTCAGCCCATCATATTGATGGCGGATCATCAGACCATTGGGGGTTATCCAGTGATTGCACAGGTGGCCCGGGTAGATTTGCCGATACTTGCACAGGCTAGGCCGGGTGCACGGGTTGCTTTTGAACGGATTACATATGAAGAAGCACAGCAGCTATTCCTGGAGCAGGAGTTGGAGTGGCGGCTAACCGATCAGCTGATTCGCAGGAGATTGGCAGAAATGGGGGACCATTAATGAACACGGTGGATATCAACTGTGACCTTGGTGAAAGTTACGGGGTGTACCGGATGGAGTCGGAGGAGTCGATTCTGCCGCTAATCACTTCAGCCAACATCGCTTGTGGGTTTCATGCGGGTGATCCGGCAACGATGCGACAAACGGTGCAGCAAGCATTGGAGCATCAGGTCGCTATAGGCGCCCATCCCGGTCTGCCGGATTTACAGGGTTTTGGCAGAAGACGTATGGACATTACACCCCGGGAAGCCTATGACATGGTAGTGTATCAAATGGGTGCGCTGAATGCTTTTGTCCGTTCATACGGAGGGCGCATGCATCATGTGAAACCTCATGGAGCCTTGTATAACATGGCTGCTGAAGATGATCGTCTCGCTGAGGGAATCGCTGAGGCGATCTATAAAGTACAACCGGAATTGTATCTCTATGGCCTGGCCGACAGTGCAATGATACAGGCAGCGGATCGCATTGGACTGCGCAGCGTCAGTGAAGTTTTTGCAGATCGAACCTACGGCCCGTATGGGAAGCTAACCCCACGCAGTCAGCCAGGAGCTGTCATTCAGCAGACGGAACAAGCTCTTGCTCAAGTGCTGCGTATGGTGAAAGAGGGCATTGTTGTGTCGACGGGAGGTACACCTGTATCCATAAAGGCAGAAACCATTTGCATCCACGGTGACGGAGCGCATGCCCTTGCATTTGCTCAAGAGATACGTACGTTGCTTGAATCTGAGGGAGTTAGGCTGTCTGCACCTGGAGATGCTAGATGATTGCTATAGTATCCGAGGGCCAGAGGTTGAAATATACGAGTTTGTAAGGAGTGAAAGTAGAGCATGAAACCGATACGTAATTCGGCGAAGGCTGTTATTGTACAGGATGGACGTTTGCTGGTGATCCGGTTGGAGGATCAATATGGGGACGCTTATGTTTTCCCCGGCGGAGGACAGGAGAAAGGCGAAGAACTCAAGGATGCCGTTGCGCGTGAATGTCTGGAGGAGATTGGACAGGCGGTGACGGTGGGAGAACTGCTGCATATCCGGGAGTATATCGGAAAAAACCATGAATTTGCAGAGTGGGATGCTGATGTCCACCAGGTTGAATTCTATTTTGAATGCAAGTTAGTTGACCCAAAAGCTACGATCTTTGAAGGCTCCAGTCCAGACGACCATCAGGTCGCTGTAGAATGGATTCCTATCGAAGAGCTGTCCAAGGTTCGCTTATATCCGAAAACCATTGGTGAGTTGCTGCAGAATAAGAATTCATCACGCATTTATCTTGGAGATTTGAATTAAAACGGTCACGTTTACGAACAGGTTCATGGATTCACCATAGATGAGGTGGGTACACTATAAGTACAGGCTTATATATAAAATCTTAATATAAGCGGAACCAAGAGTTACACGGCAACGAAGTGGACAGAAGTCTAATTAAGCGAAGCATTTCTATCTAAACTTTGGCTTAGCATCTTAATTGGAAGAACTGTAGAAGTAGTGGAGGGGACGGAATCGATTCTGGAGAAGCGGTAGCGTTCGCCTTTATCCCCGAGATTTTATCCTATGAAATAGGATTTCAAAAAAAATCTGGGGATAACAGCGATCGAAAGAACGATCCGTACCCGTAACGGCTACCCACGCAGGTCGTCTGTCAGTGGAGTGCTTCAGTGTAATGATAGTTAGTTCAGCTTATATACCCCCAAATCGAAAGGAGCATTTCCCATGAACCAGACTGAACTGGAACAAAACATTGTAAAAGCATTGGAAAACAACCCTTTTTGCAGTTTCTCCACGGTGGAGAACGGTAAACCGAAATCCCGCTATATGGCGCTTTTCAACGATGGAATGAACATTCATCTGGCGACAAACCGCCGTACACACAAGGTAGAGGAGCTGGAGAATAATCCGAACGTCAGCCTTTTGTTAGGTTATGAAGCGGGCGGCTCCAAGGAAGTGGTCGAGATTGAAGGAACGTGCGAAGTGACGAAAAATGAAGGTTTGCGCGAACAGGTATGGAATGATGAACTAAAAGCTTGGTTTGACGGCCCGAACGATCCCAATTATGTCATTCTGGACATCACCCCAAATCGGATTGAATACACCGGCAAAGATCATGAGCATCAGGTGTGGGAGCAGTAATTTCGCATATTGAAAATCACCTTTTCTGAGTGGAGGCCGTGCCAACAATTCGGAAAAGATATAGCCAACCGTGAATGCCAGAAGGCTTCACGGTTTTTTGATATGAAAAGATTCAGCTAATATGGATATAGATGTAAGACACATGTAATATACGTTTTTAACAACGCGAGTAAACTATTTTCATCCAAAAACATGCAAAAGATGTCGAAATCACGCATGTTATTGTAAACTGGGGCAGGTATGTGCGGATAACGTAAAAAATAATGCTTTTCAATGGCTAAACATTGCGTTATGATTTGGAATGTAAACGATACGCACAGATATGAATAGATGTTCATGTGAGATAAACTAACCTGAGATTCTGAACCATACGATCGGAAAATCAGTACGCACAACCCATGAGATCTTTCGCATTTCTGCGCTTATTCGTTTGCCCACTAATGCATGATTCAATGTACATAACCGGGAGGGGTTATTTTGAGAAAGAGTAAAAAAGTATTATCGAGCCTGACTGCCGCTTTGGTTGCATTAAACGTGCTTGCGGTATTTCCGGTACCTGTATCGGCTGCGGACGCAACCAAGGTTAAATTGCGGATCATGGAAACAACGGACATTCACGACAACCTGATTAACTATGATTACTATTCCGACAAAGAGACAGACCAGTATGGTCTAGCGAAGACAGCTACACTGATCAAAAAAGCCCGTGACGAAGCGAAGAACAGCCTGCTGTTCGACAACGGTGACCTGATCCAGGGTAACCCGCTCGGGGATTATGTAGCGAAGATTGATCCACTCAAAAAGGGTGAGACTCACCCCGTATATAAAGCGATGAACCTGCTCGATTATGATGCAGGAAACATCGGTAACCATGAGTTTAACTATGGTTTGGATTTCCTTGACATGACGCTGGAAGGTGCAAACTTCCCTTACATCAATGCCAACGTATATGTAGATGACGGTGACGACGATGAGACAAATGACAAGAACTATTTTACCCCGTATAAAATTCTAGACAAAAAAGTTACCGATGAGAGTGGCAAAGAGCACACCATCAAGGTGGGTGTCATCGGATTTGTACCACCACAAGTGATGCAGTGGGACAGCGCTAATCTGGAAGGCAAAGTCATTGCCAAAGACATTATCGCTACTGCGAAAAAATTCATTCCTAAAATGAAGGCTGAAGGTGCCGACATTATTGTGGCTATTCCTCACTCCGGTTTTGAAGATATTCCGCAAACGGATCTGATGGAAAACTCGGTATTGTATCTGAGCCAGGTTGAAGGCATTAATGCCATCCTGTTTGGACATGCCCATAAAGTATTCCCGAGCGCTGATTTTGCCGGTAAAAAAGGTGTAGACCTTGAAAAAGGTACAATCAATGGCGTTCCTGCTGTAGAGCCTGGTTTCTGGGGTGACCACCTTGGTATTATCGATTTGGATCTGGAACTGGTAGACGGTAAGTGGAAAGTGGCAGACTCTAAAGTGGAAGCACGCCCTATCTATGACACAGCCAACAAAAAAGCTCTGGTAGATGCTGATCAAGAGATCGTTGATGCTGTTCATGACGAACATGAAGGTACGCTTGAGTATGTGCGTGGCCCAGTCGGCGAAACGACAGCTCCAATCAACAGCTTCTTTGCACTGGTTCAGGATGATCCATCCATTCAGATCGTAACGAATGCACAGAAATGGTATGTTGAAAAACATATGCAAGGAACAGAATACGAAGATATTCCAGTCTTGTCTGCAGGAGCTCCGTTCAAAGCAGGCGGACGTTCAGGTGCTTCGTATTACACGAATATTCCTAAAGGCACCATTGCGATCAAAAACGTAGCTGACTTGTACGTGTATCCAAATACGGTACATGCCGTGTTGGTTAATGGCGCTGAGCTGAAAGAATGGTTGGAATGGTCTGCTGGCCAATTTAACCAGATCGACCCGGCAAAAGGCGGACAACAGCAGTTGGTTAATATGGACTTCCCAACGTATAACTTTGACGTTATCGATGGTGTTACGTACCAGATTGATGTAACTCAACCAGCGAAATACGATAGCAAAGCAACGATTGTGAATGCTTCGGCTAACCGGATTAAAGACCTGAGCTTCAATGGCAAACCAATTGATCCGGCACAAAAATTCATCGTGGCAACGAATAACTATCGTGCTTCTTCGTCCAAACTGGCTAACCCGGACGGTAAACGCATCGTCTTGGCTGCACCGGATGAGAATCGTCAAGTAATCATTGATTATATCCGTGAGAACAAAACGATTAACCCGGCAGCAGATGGCAACTGGTCGCTTGCGCCAATTAAGCCTTCTGCAGGTGTAACGGCAGCTGCACTTAACGATCTTGAAGTGGTGTTCGCGTCTTCCCCAGATGCCAAAGCATTGGTTGAAGCGAACCCGGCGATGTCCTTCATTGGGACAAACGATGATGGTTTTGCTGAGTATGGCTTGAAATTGACAGGAGAAGCAACAACGACTCCTGAAACAGGTACGGAGCCTGCTCCAACGCCTACGAAGCCAGACCCAACTCCAACTAAACCTACAACCAAGCCACAACCTGAGAAACCAACAGGCAGCAAAGTGGTATATGTAGTGAAAAAAGGAGATAACCTCTACCGCATCGGTTTGAAATACGGGGTGGACTGGCGTAAGTTGGTTTCCGCAAACAAAATTACAAATGTGCACAATCTTAAAGTTGGACAGAAAATCGTAATTCCCGCTTCTTAAGATGAATTAGCGGTAAATGAAGACCGACAGTCAGCAGACTGTCGGTCTTTTTCATGCTATGCTGATCCGTTAATGCATCAGTAACCGTCATAGTTGAAGTCATCAAAACAGTAGAGATAAATTTCAATACCCATGCTATAATATTTACAAACTTTGGGTATATACCAGTAAACATTAATGAGATAGAATCACAAACTGGCAAGGGGGTTCTACATGAATTGCAGTGGCTGCAGCCCAATTCATCCTATAGAGGATCAAGGTACCCTGTATTTGCGTCCCATCTCCCCCGCTTTGCTCGAAGCACTGCAAGTGCAGGGAAGATATGTCGAACATTCGGATGAACTCGTCTGGATGCATTTTTTGAATCTTGAATCTGCACAGCAATGTATTGAGGATATTCGGAAGATTGAAGCGACCCTGCCGGATAAGTTAACGGTTCAGGTCACTCAACTATATGGTCAGGCTGATGCGGATAGCTGGATCAGTCTCTCCATGCAGGAAGCTCGCCTCAAACATGCCGATCTGGTTTCCGTTATCCTGGAGCATCAATTTAGCAGTCATATGCAGCCGATCGTAGATGCATCGGAGCAGATCATCGGATTTGAGTTTTTACTTCGTCCTGCTGAACAGGGCAGATCGTTCAGTGCTTATGAATTATTTGAAGTTGCACGGGATACCGGATTGCATTCTTTTCTGGATCGGACAGCACGTATTGCTGCCATTGAGACGAGTGCCGTTCTTTTACCGCATGGTGTCAAACGTTTCGTGAATTTCCTTCCTTCTTCCATCTATAACCCCGAATTTTGCCTGACGCACACCTTTGAAGCGATTGAACGCCTTTCGCTAGACCCTAAGGATTTTGTGTTTGAAGTGGTGGAAACGGAACAGATTCAGCATATGTCCATTTTGCAGCGTATTTTTGAGGTGTATCGTTCTCATGGGATGTCGGTTGCCTTGGATGACGTGGGAGCCGGATTCTCGACGATCGAAGTAATGAATCGGCTGGAGCCGGATTTTGTCAAAATAGATCGGAGTCTCATTGATCATTGTGATCATGATCTAAACAAACAACAGCAAATTATCGATATTGTTGAGATGTCGCGTCGATTTGGCGGGCGAGTACTTGCTGAAGGCATTGAACGAATTGAGGAATTTGAATTCTGTCGATCCGTGGGTATTGATTTGGCACAAGGATATTATTTTGGTAAGCCAACCGCATATCCGCCACAAGGTCCTTACGGAAAAACCTCTGCGTGAATGTAATAAAATATGGATGTACCCACAAGTCACTTCGCATGATCGGAGTGGCTTGTTTGACATGCCATGGAATTTTTTCAATCAAATAAATACGCTCATTCAGCCGATATATAGGATAGGCCTTTAGATTAGATCGGCGTCTATATGACACCTTATTTAATCAGGTAAAGAGGTCCTACATAAAAAAAGAAAAAGGGCAGATTTATATTTGGAGGGGGAGAAGCAAGATGGGTAACATTCGGGGGAACGAGCAAGAAAAGGCAGCAACCAAGCCGGTCAAAGCAAAAGACAATAAAACGAAAAAGAAAAACAAAAAGAAAAAAGGCTTCGTTTGGAGCATAAGAAACAAATTATTGGTATCCTTCCTGGCGATTCTGCTCTTGCCGAGTCTAACCATAGGGATCGTTACGCTGATTATCGCTGATGATACAGTGGAAGACCAGCTGATGGACAGTGCCAAACAAAGTGTAGACACAACGAATTCAATCATTGGCACACATGTGGATGCGAAGATTCATGATATCAATTATTTTGCCAGTCTGATTGTGACTGACATGATAAAAGGGCAAAATGAAAGCCCTGAGCTTGAGCTGAAATTGAAACAGTATCTTGGGTTGCATCCGGATGCTTTAAATATCTTTGTGGGAACCAAAGAGGGAGTCATGGTCCGAGGTAAGGAGTCTGCGGGCAGCTCACAAGGGTCCGCTTATGATCCCCGGGAACGAGAATGGTATAAGCTTGCGATGGAGAAGCCAGGTGCTCCAGTAGTTTCACCTGTATCCAAGAACACGGACGGCATTGCTGTTGTCTTTGTCTCCAAAACGCTTGATGATCAATCGGGTGTCGTTGGTTTGTCCATGGATCTAACTAAGCTGCGAGAACAGGCATCCATTAAGGTTGGCAAAGAAGGATATGTCATTATCATGGATGCGGACAAAAATTATATTGTATCTCCAGTCGCGGATGCTGGTACAAAAGAACAAACAACAGCGCTGGATCCAATGTTTGAGAGCAAGGAAGGCGAATTCAGTTATATCTATAATGATGATCCAAAGACCATGATTTTCTCTACTAATGAAGAAACCGGGTGGAAGATTGGCGGCACAATGTTCAGAAGTGAAGTATTAAATGCAAGTAAAGACATTCGGATGGCTACCCTGTTGGTCATTCTGACGGCAACCTTCTTAACGCTGATATTTATTATCTGGTTTACACGTTCGATGCTACGTCCGATTAAACGTCTGCAGGAATCCGCTAGAGCAGTGAGCAAAGGCGACCTTACGGTAAAATTGGACACAGGGCGCAAAGATGAGGTAGGCGATCTGGCGAAATACTTTGAACGGATGGTCGACAATCTGCGCATGATGATTCTGGGTGTGCAGGAAACGGCAGAGCAGGTGTCTGCCTCCTCGCAGGAATTGTCCGCCAGTGCGGATCAAACAACCAAGGCCATTGAGCATTCAACGATGGCGATTCAGGAACTTGCCGAGGGTGCGGAGCAGCAAGTGAAGAGTGTAACCGATGGATCAGGACAAATGAGGCAAATCGCGGAAGATGTTCGCATGATGTCTGAGCGTGTGCAATCCATTACAACGAATATGCGACATACATCTGGAGCGGCCTATTCAGGCAACGAGGCAGCAGGTCAGGCAGTTGAGCAGATGAATAGCATTCAGGAAACGGTGGAACAGCTCGCGACGGTGGTTCAGTCACTGAATGCACGGTCCGTTGAGATCGGCAGCATGGTAGATGTGATTGCCACAATCTCGAAACAGACCAATCTGCTGGCACTGAACGCTTCCATTGAAGCGGCAAGAGCGGGTGATGCTGGCCGTGGCTTCGCAGTCGTAGCGGGTGAGGTGCGGAAGCTTGCAGAGGAATCGGGAAGCTCGGCTGCGCAGATCGGTGAACTCGTTCATAATATTCGTCAGGATATGGATGCTGCTCTGAACGCTATGAATGCAGCCCAGACTCGGGTTGGAGACGGAATTCAGGCCGTGAATACGTCTGGACAATCCTTTGCACAGATTCGGGAGGCTGTAGAGGATGCTGTTCATACGCTGGACAATTTGTCCGAAACAACGAAACAGTTGGAGAGTGGTGCTTCCCACGTTGCCAAAGCAATGAACGATATATCGACCGTGACCCAAGAATCTGCTGCGAATACGGAATCCGTCTCGGCATCTTCTCAGGAACAGCTGGCATCTGTGGAGGAGATCGCTTCGTCTTCAGCACATCTGAACAGTATGGCGGAGCAACTGCAAGGATTGTTGGGTATGTTCAAAATGGTGGAGGACACGCCGAAGGATGGGGACAAGTCTAACCATTAGACGACATATCTTTTACCGCAGTTTCTATAGAGTTAGAAGGAAATAAAGATAGACATTTCTCCTGAAGCCCTGTATAACTATAGCGTCTGGTTTATCCGCAAGAATTGCGGTGTAATCATATCGCGCAGGCCATTCTCATATCATGCTCCAAAACATGATGAATATAGCGGCACAGGAGGCTTTATGACATATGTAGCAATTTTGATTTTTGTCCTGACCATCACATTGGTTATCTGGCAACCACGCGGATTGGGTATTGGCTGGTCCGCCATGGGCGGGGCTTTGCTGGCGTTGATGTGTGGTGTCGTCAGTCTGAACGATGCCTCTGATGTGGCATCCATTGTATGGAATGCAACGCTCGCTTTTGTCGGTATTATTATGATTTCATTAATACTCGATGAGACAGGTTTTTTCGAATGGGCAGCTCTTCATATGGCAAGATTGGCGGGAGGAAATGGACGCAGGCTGTTTATCTATTCCATTTTGCTCGGGGCGGCGGTATCAGCTCTCTTCGCCAATGATGGTGCAGCGCTCATTCTTACCCCGATTGTGCTTGCGATGGTACGTGCATTGAAGTTCGATGAGCGCATGGTGCTTGCCTTTGTTATGGCCAGTGGATTTATCGCGGATACAACGTCGTTGCCGCTGGTCGTCAGCAACCTGGTGAATATCGTATCTGCGGATTATTTCGGTATTACATTTGTGGAGTATGCGGTGCGGATGATTGTGCCTAATCTCTTTTCCATCGTGGCGAGTACGGGGATGTTGTTCTTGTTTTATCGTAAAAACATCCCGCTCCGCTACGATATCTCTGCAGCACGTGATCCACGGGAAGCCATTCGTGATCCGCGGATGTTTCGCATCGCCTGGTTTATGCTGGTGCTGCTGCTCGTGGCCTATGCTTCCAGTGAGTTTTTGCCGATCCCCGTATCGGTTATCGTCGGTGCAGTAGCTCTTTTGTTCGCCATATTGGCGAGAAAGAGCGAAGCCGTGGACCTGAAACGCGTAATCAAGGAGGCCCCATGGTCCATTGTCGTGTTCTCGGTCGGTATGTACATCGTGGTGTATGGGCTGCGTAATGCCGGATTAACCGATCACCTGAGCCGCTGGCTTGATGCCATCGCAGAGCAAGGTCTGCTGGCTGCCTCAGTGGGAATGGGCATGATCGCAGCAATATTGTCATCTGTAATGAACAACTTGCCCACCGTGTTAATTAACGCACTCGCGATTCAGGGTGCACACACCGAAGGCATTGTGCGTGAGGCGCTGATCTATGCCAATGTGATTGGTTCGGATCTGGGTCCCAAAATGACGCCGATCGGCTCACTTGCCACATTACTGTGGCTGCACGTGCTGTCCCGCAAAGGTGTGAAGATTACATGGGGATATTATTTCAAGGCAGGCATCATCTTAACCATTCCTACCCTATTAATTACCTTGGCCGGATTAGCGTTATGGCTATGGATATTGGGTTAGTAAAATCGCATTTTACATTAACAATCATCAAATGATCCAATATATTGTAAAAAGCTGCTCTCACACGCTGGTATTACCTACTAGCTATGAGGCAGTTTTTTTGTTTCTTCTATAGAAGAAACAAATCCTCTTTCTTCATTATGCATTTACACTAAGGCCAGCCTTCTATAGACTGGCCTTCTTTTTGCCATCCCCCAGGCTGAGGATTAAAATGCCTGGGACACAACCAGCGCTGACACAGCGCAGGGAACGGAACGATGGTGTAAAAGCGAAACGTATTCTGTGTAAGAATTTTAATTGTAAGAAAAGATCAAAATGATCATTTATTCTTAATGGGTAGATAAAATACGTAACGTAGTGGAGGGGACGGAATCGATTCTGAAGAAGCGGCAGCGTTCGCCTTTGTCTCCGAGTTTTAACATTATACATATCAAATCAAAAAAAATTGGAGACAACAGCGATCGGAAGAACGATCCGTAACCGGAACGGCCACTCGAAAGTATTAGCGACTTATTCATTATGTGATGAAAAACTGGACACAATACGGATTGAAACAACGTCCGTTCACGAAGCGGTCACTTCAGCGCAATTTGTCTCAGGTAAATTTCAATCCACAGTAAACATTTTTAACATTGCGTTTACAAAACATTGATTTTGAGATGACATAACGAAACTACAATGAATAAAGAGTTGATGGTGAACAAAAATAAAAGCCAAATCACCGTCACTAAATTGGGGGAGGAAAACAAAACATGTTTAAAAAGTTGCCGTTCATTTTGATGACCTTAACGTTCGTACTGGTTCTCGCAGCATGCGGATCGAAAAATGACGCTGGTACAGAGGGAAGCAATAATTCCACAGGAGAAACTGCTACTGAACTTAGCGGTAACATTCTGGCTGTTGGTTCAACAGCACTGCAACCTCTGGTAGAGCAAGCTGGACAAAAATTTATGGCAGTTGATGAATATAAGAACGTAACAGTACAAGTGCAAGGCGGCGGTAGTGGTACTGGTTTGACACAAGTATCCGACGGACAAGCTACAATCGGTAACTCTGACGTATTTGCAGAAGAGAAAATCGATGACGCAGCAAAAGTAAGCGAATTGAAAGATCACCAAGTGGCTGTTGTAGCCATCGCTCCAGTAAGCAACAAAGATGCAGGTGTACAAGATTTGACGAAGCAACAACTGATCGACATTTTCTCTGGTAAAATCACAAACTGGAAAGATGTTGGCGGTAAAGATCAAGCTATCGTTATCGTAAACCGTCCTAGCAGCTCCGGTACTCGTGCAACATTCGAGAACTTTGCACTGGGAACAAAAGTTGAAGATATCCAAGGTTCTATTCAGGAAGATTCCTCCGGTACAGTTAAAAAGCTCGTAGCTGAAAC
The DNA here is from genome assembly GCF_013401555.1 of Paenibacillus sp. E222. Classification (NCBI taxonomy): domain Bacteria; kingdom Bacillati; phylum Bacillota; class Bacilli; order Caryophanales; family Paenibacillaceae; genus Paenibacillus; species Paenibacillus sp. E222. The sequence goes on along the minus strand of NZ_CP058552.1, from coordinate 688,956 downwards.
GCCAGGCGCAATTGGTTATCTGGCTCTGTCCTACCTGGATGACAGCCTGCAAGTTTTGAAATACGAAGGTGTAGAAGCAACAGTTGAGAACGTAGAAGCAGGAACTTATCCGGTATGGGCTTACGAGCACATGTACACTAAAGGTGACCCGGATGCAGCAACAAAAGCATTCCTTGACTACATCTTGAGTGACGAAATTCAACAGAAAGATGTGACGGAGCTTGGTTACATCCCAGTATCCGGCATGAAAGTAAAACGTGACGCTGCAGGCACTGTGACTCAATAATCTTTGAACTTGCGCATACAGCGAGAGAGGCGGACCCAGGTCCTGCCTCTTTGCGCGGTTTGCTCTGGAATAATCCCATATTTATGAATTCTACTATAGAAGGATGGTTGTTATGGAACAGACCGAAGGGGGAACGGTAATGAACAACAAGTTGAAACCGCGCCGGCCCTTGAGAGAGAAGCATTATTGGGAAGAGTGGACGGGACGGATCTATACGTCGATTTGTGTCGTTTTCCTGATCGTTGTCATGTTTTCCATCGTTTATTTTGTAGCGTCCAAAGGCTTGTCGACCTTTTTCCAGGATGGCGTAAGTTTGCGCGAATTTATATCCGGAAAAACGTGGAACCCAACGGGGGAACCTGCTGCCTATGGAGCGTTGCCGTTCATTACCGGTTCATTCATAACAACATTGCTTGCAGCTCTGATTGCAAGTCCGCTTAGCTTGTGCGCAGCGCTCTTCATGACCGAGATTGTACCAGGTAAAGGTAAAAAGATATTGCAACCTGCGATTGAATTGCTGTCCGGTATCCCTTCCGTTGTGTACGGGTTTATCGGTCTCAGTGTGATCGTTCCATTGTTGCGCAGCATGTTTGGCGGAGCCGGCGTCGGGATTGCAGCCGGATGTTTGGTTCTGTCTGTTATGATTCTGCCTACCGTAACTAGCATTATGGCAGATGCATTGTCTGCACTGCCGAAAGGTCTGCGTGAATCATCCTATGCGCTGGGGGCAACTCGCTGGCAAACGATCTACCGTGTCATTATCCCGACGGTTCTTCCAGCTTTGCTGACAGGGATTGTACTGGGCATGGCACGCGCATTTGGTGAAGCTCTGGCCGTACAGATGGTCATCGGGAATGCCCCGCATGTACCGACATCATTGCTCGAATCGGCTTCAACATTAACGAGTGTAATCACCCTGAGTATGGGTAACACCACGATGGGATCTGTTCATAATAATGCACTGTGGAGTATGGCGCTTGTCCTGCTGGTGATGACCTTTGTCTTCGTCATTCTGGTTCGCCTGCTTGAAAGGAGGAACCGGGTATGAAAATGAAGGCTAAAACGGTAGATAAAGTTGCCACTTCCATTATCGTTGTTCTGGCCCTGTTCATTGTTGTTCTCTTGCTCGGTTTGCTTGGCTTCATTCTGGTACGTGGGATTGGGCAGATTAACTGGCACTTCCTGACCAGTGCACCACAGCTGCTCAAAGGTGGTGGCGGGATTGGACCGCAATTATTCAACTCGATCTTCCTGCTTGTTCTGACCCTGATTATTACGATTCCGCTCGGATGGGGCGGCGGTATTTATATGGCTGAGTACGCCAAGCCAGGCCGGATCACAAGCTTTATTCGACTGGTTGTCGAAGTGTTATCCTCGTTCCCGTCTATCGTTATTGGTTTGTTCGGACTCTTGTTGATTGTTAATACATTTGGTCTCGGATTCTCCCTTCTATCGGGTGCTATGGCCTTGGCAATATTCAATCTTCCACTCATGGTGCGGACAACGGAGCAGGCGTTCCGGGCCGTTCCGAAAGAGCAGAAGGAAGCGGGTCTTGCACTCGGATTGTCCAAATGGAAAATTATTACCTCCATTCTGCTGCCTGTGGCATTGCCAAGCTTAATCACGGGTACGATCCTGGCATCAGGACGGATCTTCGGTGAAGCAGCAGCCCTGATGTTCACAGCAGGTATGAGTAGTCCGCCGCTGGACTTCACGGACTGGAATCCAACAAGTCCAAGGTCTCCGATCAATCCATTGCGTCCGGCAGAGACGCTGGCCGTGCACATCTGGAAAGTAAACAGTGAAGGCATTGGCCCGGATTCCAAAGAAATAGCAGCTGGCGCTTCAGCCGTGCTTGTACTTCTCGTACTGGCGTTCAATCTCAGTGCACGCTGGATCGGTCGGGTGGTTTACCGCCGCATGACAGCTTCGAAATAAGGAGGAACCAACATGGCCATACCTTTTGGTACGGAACAGTTAAGCATATATTATGGGCATTTTCAGGCCGTTAAACAGATCAGCCTGACGTTTCCCGAAGCCAGTGTAACGGCACTCATTGGACCATCCGGCTGTGGTAAATCTACGTTCCTGCGGTCGCTCAACCGGATGAATGACGAGATTGCCGGTTCCCGCACGGAGGGACATATCTGGATGGATGGCAATGATCTGAATGAGCCAGGCACAGATGTAATCAAACTTCGCCAGAAGATTGGCATGGTGTGGCAGAAGCCGAATCCTTTTCACAAGTCCATTTACAATAATATCGCGTTTGGCCCCCGCTACCGCGGTATCAAGAGCAAGAAGGCATTGGATGAAATTGTGGAAAAAAGCTTGCGCCGCGCTGCGCTCTGGGACGAAGTGAAGGACAGACTGAATGAATCTGCCCTGGCCCTTTCGGGTGGACAACAGCAGCGGCTTTGTATCGCGCGCGCGTTGTCGGTTGATCCACAGATATTGCTGCTCGATGAGCCGGCATCTGCGCTTGACCCGGTATCTACGGGTAAAGTGGAGGAGTTGATCTCGGAGCTCAAGAAGGATCTTCGGATCGTAATTGTTACCCATAATATGCAGCAAGCGGCACGCATCTCGGATTATACGGCTTATTTTTATCTGGGAAGCATGGTTGAGCACGGAGATACGGAGCATATTTTCACCAATCCGGACAATCGTCTGACTCAGGAATATATTATGGGACGTTTCGGTTAACTGTTATATTGGATGGAGTATGAGATAGAGATAGTTTTATAGAGATACAAGGAAGCATAACACTCGGGCGAGGTCGTTCGGGAGTTATGCTTTTTTACATCTTCGTAAATATGGAATAGTTTGCCAAAGTAAAAACAATCATGCTACGATATTTGTAAACACTGCCTTTAATTTGATAAGAGAAGGAGATGTGGATTATAACTACCCATAAGATTTCCCATGACACCATGGCAACTGAAATTATCTCGCATTATTCCATAGAAAAGCCTTCGGTTTCCTTTATCCGACATAATGAAAATCTAACGTATCAGGTGGTTGATGAATCAACCGGACAGAAGTATCTATTGCGAATACATAAAGCCGCTTTTGCAAGCATGACGGGCATTCAGCATACACGACCTGCACTTGAAGCAGAGATGAATCTACTTCATGAATTACGGGCTACCAGTCCATTGCGGGTGCAGACACCCGTTCGCAATACATCGGATGAGTGGGTTACCGTCTGGTTGGACGAAACAGGAGAAGAGATCTGTTGTACTGTTCTGGAATGGATTGAGGGCAGGGATATCAAGCAGGGAGAACGTCTGACAACAGCGCAGATTCATGATTTGGGTGTACAGTTGCAGATATTGCATCAATATGGACGACGACCGAAGGAAACTCCCAAGCCGGGGGCTGGTTCATGGGAGTCTGAAAGCGGACAGCAGGTGAATGACCGTGAACAGCATGCTGATAAGACGACCATCTCAGGGGAGTATACCGATAGCGACAGCCCTACCTTGAAGCAAAAGGAAGTAAGACCAGCCTATGGCTCGATCAAAGAGAATCTGGTCATGCTGGAGCAATTGGAGGAAGGCGTTAGACGTGGCATCTTTACTCCTGAAGATTTCGATCTGATTCGCGAGACGTTTGAGAACATTAACGGGCAACTCGATACGTATCCGTATAATGCTGAGACATGGGGAATAATTCACGGGGATATTACTCGCGGCAATCTGTTAGTGACGGATCAAGGCATATCCATGATTGATTTTTGTTTATACGGTTATGGCTACTATCTGTTTGATGCCGGTGGTGCAGCTCTTATTTTCAATCCGGAGGAACGGGATGTCTTCCTATCGGGTTATACGGAGCAGACAGGACCACTAACGAAGCGTGATATTCGGTTAATGGAAGGATTCATGCTGATCTTTACGTTTGGCTATTTCGCATTCCAGATGGAGAATGAATCCAGGTACGAATGGATGAAAGAGCGAATGCATCTTATATGCAGCAAATTTTGCAGACCATATCTGCAGAATGAGAGTATTTTCTATGATTTATGATTTATGATTTATGATTTATGATTTATGATTTATAATTTATGATTTATGATTTATAATTTATAATTTATGATTTCAAGTGGGTGGGTAGCGCTATGAAGGAAATCCGTACAAAGAGAGCTGCATCAAATGGGCAGTCTGGTGGCTGGAAGCATGCCGGATTGCTGCTTAGTGGAGTGGGCATATCCAATCTGGGTGATTTCATATATATTGTGGCAATTAACCTGATGGTTTTGGATATGACACAGTCTCCAGCGGCAGTCGCAGGGTTATGGATTATCTCGCCGATTGCTTCGGTGTGTACTAAGTTTTGGTCAGGCAGCCTGATTGATCGTTATGATCAGAGGCAGTTGATGATTGGTGCTGATATGCTACGGGCATTGTTGGTGGCGATGCTCCCACTGATGTCCAGTCTATGGATGATGTACGCAGTGATGTTTCTGATCAGCATGTCCTCCTCCATATTTGACCCTTCCTCTCAGGTATACATTACCCGGCTGGTGCCTGCTGAACGGCGCAAGCGCTTTAATTCCCTACAAGCTCTGATCAGCTCAGGGGCATTTATTACCGGTCCGGCAGTTGCAGGAGTGATGCTGATATATTTATCTCCTTCGGCAGCCATTTATGCCAATGCGGCTTCCTTTGCTGCTTCTGCATTGATTCTAATGTTTCTTCCCAAACTGGGCATTGGAGAACAGAATATAGGGACAGGCAGCAGACTGACCCCTCGGATGGTAGCCCAGGATTGGAGAGCTGTACTGAGCTTTAGCCGGAAGTCGGGCTACGTGGTCGGTATATATGCTCTGTTCCAGATTATTCTGGTCGTCGGCATGTCGCTGGATGCCCAGGAAGTGGTATTTATCCGTCAGGTGATGAACCTGCCTGAATCGCAGTACGGAGCATTAATGAGTATCACCGGGATTGGTTATTTGGCAGGCTCCATGCTGGTTTGGCTGTTCGCCAAACATTTGCCGATCCGTCACATGATGGGTGGCGGTGTACTTCTGGTTGCGCTGGGTTATTTCCTGTTCGCCCGTTCATTCTCGTTTGAGCTGGCGGCGGTTGCTTTTATTCTGCTCGGTCTCTGTTCGGCACTGGCGAATACGGGCCTGGTTACCTTTTATCAAAATAATATCCCTGTGGATATGATGGGGCGAATGAGCAGTGTACTTGGACTGGTGTTAAGTGTGCTGCAGGTGGCTTCCATTTTGATTGCAGGGGTAATAGCAGAGCAGTTGTCACTTCGTATGGTATATACAGTTGTATCTGGGGTCATGCTGTTAGCTGCGTTGGGATTGTGGGTGACGAGCATGTTTCCTTCCCGAAGCAGGTATTACGATGAACCGGCGAAGTCCAAGGCGATGGTGGGGTAACAGGCAGAAATAAGGCAATTCCAGTACAGAATAATGGTTGCCTGAATACCCGAACCGTTCAGTGGAACATAACATAAATAGTATTAAACACAGATATTGGCTAATAGAAAATGAAAAATGTATACGCTTTCTAGATGAAACGCATTAACACATTCATGTGATGAAAGTTTACAGTTCATCAGTTTATCTTGTGTATAAAATGGAAAAAAGCAAATATTCACAAAGAAATCGTTAAGTTTGTTGACACTGATCTTCCTGTCGATTAATCTTAATGAGAAAGTATTAAAAACTTCAATTATCGTTCTGGTACAAGATCAGAATGGTTCCATACAGCGAATGATAGCGAGCGGGAGAGACCTGGGCATGTCGAGTAAAATGGCAGCTGTCGGGCACCGAAGGAGCAAGCTGCTGCGCACCCGGCGCAGCGGTTAATCTCTCAGGTAAATGTACCATCGTTGGACGCAACTCTGGAGAGTGCGCAAACTGCGCCACCCAAGGGGTATATGGTCAAGCAGCACGGTGTGCAGGGTGACATCACCTGTGAATACAGGGATGCATCGATTCGCCGCGCTTCTTATCATGAAACTCTCAGGTATCGAGGACAGAGAGAGGGCCTAGGGCCTTCTTCTGTCCTTTTCTCATGTCATCATTCAGTAATAAAGGAACATTATGGGTGTACGTCTGGATGAAAATGACGATTATAAATGGAGGGTTTGCGATGCGTTTTAAAGACGTTTTTTCAATTATTGGTCCGTCCATGACAGGTCCATCAAGTTCACATACGGCTGGAGCGGCAAGATTGGGGCGAATTGCTCGTCAGTGGCTGGGATGCACGCCTGAACGCGCCCGATTAACGCTGTACGGCTCGTTCGCCGATACGTATCAGGGGCATGGTACGGATCTTGCGTTGATCGGTGGCCTGCTTGATTATGTGACGGATGATCCACGTATACCGGATGCAGAACAATATGCAGAGGAAGCGGGGATGGAGGTAGAGTTTTTTACAAGCGGCCTGCCTGCTCCTCATCCAAATACGGTCAAGATTGAACTGTGGCATGGAGACCGTCAATGCTCACTAATTGGTGCTTCCATTGGCGGAGGTAGTGTATCGGTGCATGCATTGAATGATTTTCGTGTACAGATCAGCGGAGAGTTTCCCACACTTGTACTGCGCCATTCGGACAAAGCAGGGGTGCTCGCTTCCGTAACCTCCACCATCAGTTCGTCCGGGGTGAACATCGGGTACATGCAAGTGGATCGGAAAGCCCGGGATGGTGAAGCATTAACAGCGATGGAGATGGATGGTGTGCCGAATCCTGAGATGTTGAACCGTCTGCGGTCACTGGATCATATGCTGGACATTCGCGTGATTGATTTAAAGAGAGGGGTCGAGCCTGATGCGGTTTAAACATCTACATGAACTGAATACCATCTGTACAGCAGAATCCAAGACCATTGCCGAGCTGATGATCGAAGAGCAGGTTCAGGAGACGAATATCCCGGAAGCGGATGTTGTACGGCAGATGTCGGATTACTATCAGGTGATGAAGGAAGCTGTACACAAAGGGCTGACAGAAGATACGACATCACGCAGCGGTTTGACTGGCGGAGACGGCAAAAAAATGGCTGAGTACATTCGTAAAGGTGAGACTTGTTCTGGAGATGCTTCTGCACTGGCCATGGCGTATGCCCTTTGTGTATCGGAAGTGAATGCCTCCATGGGCCGGATCGTAGCGACACCGACAGCCGGTTCTTGCGGCATCATTCCGGGTGTGTTTATCAGCTCCCAAGAGCGTTTTGGCTGGAGTGACGAGCATCTGGTGAACGGTCTGTTCTGTGCGGGAGCGATTGGTTATGTCATTGCCAACAATTCATTTATCTCCGGTGCCGAGGGTGGCTGTCAGGCTGAAGTGGGTTCTGCCATCGGTATGGCCGCTGGAGCCATGGTGGAGCTGCGAGGAGGGACGCCGGAGCAAGTGGTTCATGCGGTTGGCCTCGCGTTAAAAAATACATTAGGCCTCATCTGCGATCCAGTGGCAGGCCTCGTGGAAATTCCGTGCATCGTCCGTAACGGACTGGGTGCCGTAACCGCTTTGGCTGCAGCCGACATGGCGCTGGCCGGGGTACGAAGTGCAATTCCTTCTGACGAAGTCATTGATGTCATGCTGGAAGTGGGCAGTGCGATGCCGAGCAGGCACCGTGAAACGGCCCAAGGTGGGCTTGCCCAAACACCGACAGGACGGAAAATGATGGAGAAGCTTGCTAAACCGAAGGCGAAGCGTGCTGAGCCTGAGGCTGAAGCTGAGTCCCCTGCTGAAAATAAACCAGAAGCCAAGGCATAACATCCATGAACGAACATGAACTGAATTTAACTCGTGGAGCCTGGATCATGAACGGTGATCTGTTCCCATCATAATATAAAAGCCGATACGAATTCTTCCTGATGAAGAAGCGTATCGGCTTTTTTGCTTATTCGGGGTTGCTTTCAATGCGTTGGAATGGCAAGGACACCACAATATGAAGATGCTATGCGATATCTGTACTTAGTACAGCATATCCGTATGCGGGCAACTCAACGACCAGGATTCCTTCTTCCTTGGCTGTGCGATAATTCTCGCCAAATAACTCCGTCCATTCCCCTGCGCCCGCCTCCAGCTCGACGATCGCTGTTTCTTCCGAACGATTGAACAGGATCAGAATACGCTCATTATCATCCTGTCGTTCCATCACAAGCTGGCTCCCGCCTTCACGGGCCTGCAGGAATCGAATGCTGCCTTCTGCACGCAGGGCAGGATGGGCATGACGAAGTGCAATCAGCTTTTGATAAAAGGTGAACAGCTCGCGGTCCTGCTTCGTCTCATCCCACTCCATACATTTCCGACAACCGGGATCATGCTCTCCGTCCAGCCCAATCTCGTCTCCGTAATAGATGCACGGAGTACCCATATAAGTGAATTGGAACAGCGCAGCCAGTTTCATCTTCCGCTGGTCGCCCTCACATAAGGTGAGCAGCCGTGGTGTATCGTGGCTGTCCAGCAGGTTGAATGCCACTTCGCTGGCTTGCAGCGGATAGCGGGACAGTTGTCGACCGATCGAGTTCGCGAATTGGTCGGCATGCATGGCATCTTTTACAAAAAAGCGATTTACGGCTTCCGTAAATGGATAGTTCATCGAGGCATCGAACTGATCACCTTGCAGCCAGGAGGAGGACTCATTCCATACCTCACCCAAGATATAGGCATCCGGATTCGCAGCCTTCACTACACGGCGGAAGTCGCGCCAGAACGCATTATCCACTTCATCCGCGACATCCAGCCGCCAGCCGTCGGTACCCACTTCCTTAATCCAGTATTCCGCCACCTCCAGCAAATACGCCTTCACCTCCGGATTTTCCGTGTTCAGCTTCGGCATGTGAGCTTCGAATCCAAACGTTTCATACGTAGGAATGCCATCCTTCACCTCCAGCGGGAATTCATGCACATGGAACCAGTCCTTGTATTTGGAATTCTCCCCGTTCTTCTGCACATCAACAAACGGCGCGAACGTCTTCCCGGAATGATTAAACACCGCATCCAGCAGCACCCGGATTCCGCGTGCATGGCACAGCTCAACAAGCCGTTTGACCGTATCTGCATCACCAAAATGACGATCTACTCGCAGATAATCTTCGGTATCGTATTTGTGATTGGTCGTTGCCTCGAAGATCGGTGTGAAATAAATGGCGTTAATACCCAACTCTTCAAGGTAATCCAGATGGTCGATGACGCCCTGGAGATCACCGCCGAAGAAGTTAAACGGGGTCGGCTTGCCTCCCCACGGTTCCACATGTTCCGGATTGAGGTCGGGGTTGCCATTTGCGAATCGTTCAGGGAAGATCTGATAGAAAATTGCATCCTTAACCCATGCAGGCGGTGTAAATACAGCCCCAGGGTGGATATATGGGAACTGGAACATGTGACCAGGGTCGTCGGGTTCATGGTCTTGGAAATCCGTTTCGGTCATCCAGATTTGTTCTGTGCCACTTTTCAGCAGGAAGGAATACTTCAGTCGATGATACGGAGGCTTTACTTGCCCCTCATAATAGTCGAACATGGAGTCGGATGTATATTTGGTTAAAGGAACCAGCTCTTTGGTGCGATCCCAGGCGTATTTGTCCCCAGTCAGGGCATGTACCTCGGTAAGATCATTCTTTTTGGCACGCAGACGCAGACGAATGGTATCCTTATCGTAGGCATAGGCCCAGTTCCGTTTTGGTTGATGATAGATGGCTTCCAGCAGCATGTTGAATTTCCTCCCGTCGTATACACATGTATTATGTGAGCAAGTCGAAGCATTCGATGCAGAATTATGCGAAGCGGATGATTAAGGTATAATTTAAAATAAAAGGACATCAATGATTGCGGAATCAACATTTGTACAATTTATATAAACAAGATATCTCATTATGTTTCAAATATATAATTAACCCAAAGGGTGCAGAAAGGAAACGAATACACGCATGAAAACGAAACTGTTATACATTGAAGACGATACGGAAATTGCCACCTGGGTCAGAGCCGACTTGGAGGAGCGTGGATATGAGGTGCTGTGGCTCGGAAGTGGTGAAGGTGCGGCTGAAGCTGCCGGGGGCTGTTCGTTGGTTATTCTGGATGTCATGCTGCCGGGACTGGATGGATTTACGGTAGGACAGCGACTCAAAAAGGAACATCCAGAAGTGCCCATTGTCATGCTTTCGGCCAGAACGTCCATTGACGACAAGCTGCATGGGCTTGATTTTGCCGATGATTATGTAACCAAGCCATTCCATCCCGATGAACTCGCCGCACGGATTGAAGTCCAGCTTCGAAAGGCAGGAACGGCAATCTCCGCCGATACCGTGGTGAAACTGGACCACCTGTCCATCTACGAGAAGGACCACCGGATCGTGAATGAGGAGACGGGGGAAGAAATTATTTTATCAGGTAAACAGTTTCATATCTTCGCCTACCTGCTCAGGCATATGGGCATGATTCGAACCAAGGAACAGATCTACGAAGCCGTTTGGAACGAATCTTACCTCGACGGAGACAAGACATTAATGGTACATATTCGGCATCTGCGTGAGAAGCTGGAGCGTGATCCGGCGAACCCGACTATCATTCAGACCGTTCGCGGTGTCGGGTATCGTGTGAAGAAGCCATGAGCAAAAAGGCGACGATGCGCGATTCATCCAATAGGGATAGAGGAGTGAAACGAAGCTTTCCAGGCAAACGGAAAATGCGTTTTGGACGGACCCTGATGTCCCGATATATTCTTCTGATCTTGGCAGCGGTTTTGTTTGTGCCGGTCATTCTCCCCATTACATCCATCATCTATGTGGTGGTGGTGAACAATACAAATAAAGAGAATACGGCACCTTATGGGGATAGCACGAAAATCAGTAACCTGTGGACCCGGGAATCCGAGAAGCTGGATGGGGCGACATCTGAAAAAATCAATCAACGTATGGAGCAGCTGCACCGCAAATATCCCAAATCTTCGATGTACCGTGTGGATCAAAAAGGTGAAACAGCATTTATTCTCGCTGGAGAGGATGTTGATGTATCGGAATCCACCGTGGATGGAACAACAATGACGACATTGAAGTGGACGTTGAATCATCAGACAACCGAGACCCGGATTCCTTCGATATGGAATGCAAACACCTCCCTGGAATTTATGAAGGAAGCCTCCTATCGTGATCCGCTAACGGTGGTTTCTTTTGTAGGGGGAGATAGTGAAGACAAGGGACAAGGCTTTATGGTGATTGAAGTCCCAAGATATCTTTTGCAAAAGCCGCAGAACAACTGGCCTATGGAACTCTTGTATTTGGGTGGACTGATGATGATTATCTTCCTGTTATTTATCATCATGTCGATCCTGTTCTTTGCGCGAATTCGCAAGCGGCTCATCCGGCTCCAGACGGCGATGATCACTCCGGGCAAGGAGGGTATTCCACTTCCTGTTGAGATTCGCAGATCAGACGAGATCGGGCAGCTGGAAGAATCGTTCAATGAAATGGTGCATCAGTTGACAGACAGCCGTCACCGGGAGCGGGAGGAAGAGCAGCTTCGCAAACGTCTTGTCGCGGGACTGTCGCATGATCTGCGCACACCGCTGACTGTTATTCGTGGACATATGCATTCTCTTCACAAAGAACCACTAAGCACGGCTGCGGATACTTCATTGCGTCGTATGGAAGCCAAGATGGATGACTTGAGCGGACTGATCGATAACATGTTGTCGTACAACCTGCTCACCAGCGGAAAATATACATTGAAGCTGGAACTGAAGGACGTCCTGCGAATCGTCAGAGAAACGGCAGCAGCATGGTATCCTGTGTGGGAGAAAGAGCAGTTTGAGATTGATATCGATCTGCCGGAAGAACCATTGACTTGGCAGGTGGATGAGCAGGGATTGCGTCGTGTTCTTGATAACCTGTTTCAGAATGTCATCCGCCATGCAGCGAGTGGGAGATATATTGGCATATCGACAGAACAGATCCATGGGGAGGTAGCTCTTGTCATTCAAGATAGGGGACCAGGATTGCAGGAAGATTCGGATACCAAGGGAACAGGTCTCGGGTTATCTATCGTGGATCTGCTGATTCGTGAGATGGGTCTGCGGAAGAGGGTGGACAGCTCCGAGAACGGACTGCGGGTGTGCCTCTATAGCGGCGAGGGAGCTGGGAAACCAAGGGCCTAACCTTTTTTTAAACTAAACTTAAACTTCAGGCGACTTCAGCTTTAACCTTGGAAGGTTACGATGATATCCGAGGTGATCAAACAGTGAGTAATAACATTATTCAAACCGCTAACTTATGGAAAACATACCGGGACCGTGCGGCGGTCCGTGAACTTGATTTGCATATTAAAAAGGGAGACATTTACGGCTTCCTTGGTCCCAACGGCGCTGGTAAAACAACAACCATTCGTATGCTTCTTGGCTTAATCAAGCCAACCAAAGGTGTCATCCGTGTATTCGACAAGGATATCCGCAAAGATCGCATGGACATTCTGCGACGTGTAGGGTCATTGGTTGAATATCCTTCATACTATGGACACCTGAACGCCGTGGAGAATCTGGAAACCTTGCGTCGGATATTGAATGTCCCCAAATCGAGGATTGCCGAAGTTCTTTCCATTGTGGATCTGACCCGGGATGCCAAACGTTCCGTAAAAGGTTATTCGCTTGGAATGAAACAGCGTCTGGGGATTGCAAGTGCCCTGCTGGGCGAGCCGGAGCTGCTAATTTTGGACGAGCCGACGAACGGCCTTGATCCGGCGGGCATTCAGGAGATTAGGGAATTAATCAAACGCATGCCGCTGGAGCACGGCATTACCGTCCTGGTGTCCAGCCATTTGCTGAGTGAAGTGGAACAGATGGCGAGCCGGGTCGGCATTATCCGTGAGGGGAAAATGGTCCTTCAGGATACGATTGCCAATCTGCATAGCCAGACGGGCAGTTCCATTCGACTGACGGTTTCCGAGCCGGAAGAGGCGATGAAGCTGGCAAGAGAGCAGGGACAATTCGGTCAACGTGAAGGAGCCGCGCTCACGTTCCCGTATATGGATAATAGCGCGATTGCATTGCTGGTTCGCCGATTGGTTGAGCAGGATCACGCAGTCTATCGTGTGGAAGAGCACCGTCAATCCCTGGAAGACTTGTTCATGCGAGTCATCGGTGAGGGGGCAACGGTATGACGGGCCGTGCGTTATCGTCCGATTGGCTCAAAATTCGTGGCAAAGGTATCTGGTTCCTCGTTTTCTTGGCCCCCATCGGACTGACAGCGATGCAAGCTTTGAATTTCGGGCTTCGTTTGGACTATCTGAAAGAACAGTATGGGGGCCATCTGTGGGAGAGTTTGCTGGATAATGTGGTTGTTTTTGTACCACTTGCCTTGATGCTGGGGGCGACGATCCTCAGCTCAATGATCGCAAATGTGGAACATGAACAGGGATCGTGGAAGCAATTGCTGGCGATGCCGATCTCGAGACCTGCGGTATACCTGGCCAAGTTCCTGCTCTCTTGTATGCTGCTCATCATCTCCTGTTTGTTATTAACAGCGGGAATTATTGGTCTGGGTCTGGTGCTTGGATTCAACGCGGATGAGATTCCCTGGATACATGCAATCAAGCTGGGTTTACTGCCACTGGCTGGCGCGCTTCCGGTGTTATCGCTGGAGCTATGGCTGACAATGGTAAACAAAAATCAGGCTCTTCCCGTCACGCTTGGCATTGTCCTCGCGGTAATGGGCATGTTCGCACTCAGTATCTCACCGTACTTTCCGCTTGCATGGGCACAGATGGCTTGGGCCAGCCCAACACCATTCGTGTATGTCGGTTTGGGCGTAGGTTCGGGTCTCTTGATCATGCTGCTGGGGATGCTGCACTTTAGCCGGAAGGATGTGGCCTGAGATGAATTTTGCAACTACTTATCTTCGAATCCTGTCCTCTGAGCGGCTCAAAATGGGCAAATCACCTGTCTGGCTTCTGATTCTGCTTAGTCCATTGATCGCACTGCTTATCGGGCTGCTGTCCACACCATCAGGTCAATGGAGTGTACTTATGGGTTCAATGGTCTTTCTTCACGGTTTGTTATTGCTGCCCATTCTGACTGGTGTATTCACCTCTTTCGTCTGTCGTTTCGAGCATGCGGGGGGAGGCTGGAAACAAATGCTGGTGCTGCCGCTTACCCGTACAGGCGTATATGCAGGTAAACTGACCATCGTGATTTTGCTTCTGGCAGGCACACAATTGCTGCTGTTGGGGTCCATCCTGCTGGCGGGTACGATCCAGGGTATGACCGGTCCTATCCCTTGGGGGTTCCTTACAGGTAAGCTGCTGCTGGGACTGTTTGCTTGTGTGCCGCTCGCTGCTCTCCAAATGTTCGTTTCCTTGATATGGAGCAGCTTTGCCGCACCGCTGGCATTGAATTTTGCGTTGACCGTACCGAACATTCTGATCGTGAACTCGGCTACATTTGGCCCGTATTACCCTTGGGCGCAACCGATGATTCTAATGACACCGATCGAAGGTGGAGGATTCGGAGCGTACAATGTTCCGCTTGGGACCATGCTGGCGGTTGTCGGGGGCAGTGCAATTCTCTTCATTTTGATTGGCGTTTTATATTTTAGAAAAAAAGAAATTTAATTACCGGATCTCACAATTCGTTGTGTAATAAATTCCTTTTAAGCAAACATAGACCTCGGTTATTGACGGACTATGTCGCTTAAAGGGGATTTTTTTGTCGTTTTTACATGGTTATGGTGAAGAGATTTTAAGCAAATTTGAACTGGAATCTGGTAAAATAAAAAAAGCTGTTTCTAGGAAGGCTTACATGGTTATTCGAGGGTAGGCCCATTTCGCAGATAATTATATTTTTTGGTTGTTAGATGAAGATATAGGCTAAGAAAAGAGGGGTAAGCCTTGGATATTAATAAAACGGAAACCCTGAAGCGCATTATTTCTGAGGGAAGTTCTTACCAATCATTGTTTTTTAATCACCCGGATGCCATATATGTGATGGACATCCATGGAAACTATATTGATGCCAATCCCTCGATTGAGAGGATTTCAGGGTATACATTTGAAGAACTCCGTCGGTTGAATCGAGATGTGATCTGTCCTCCAGAGAGCGAGGAGTTACGAGGAAAATACATTAATGAGGTACTGGCTGGGCATTCAGTCAGTAATTCAATCACGTTTTATCATAGAGACGGTTCTCTGAAACAGGCCGAGATTACCTATGTTCCCATAACGGAGAAAGATGAGATTGTAGGGATATACGGTATTGCCAGGGATGTAACTGAGATTGTAGAAGTGGAACGTAAATTGCATGAAACGCAGGAGAAATATCAGATGTTGGCGGACCATGCTCAGGATCTGATTACCACGAGTTCAATGGACGGCAAGCTGCTCTATGTTTCTCCTTCCGTCTATCCGTTGCTCGGATATCGCCCGGAAGAGGTGACAGGAAAGTCCCTGAAGGATTATTGTTACCCTGGGGATTATCCTGAACTTTTGGAGATGTCGTCGAGTGGGAATGGCTGCAAGATGCGAGTGCTTCATAAGAAAGGTCACTACATCTGGATGGAAACGCTGGCAAAGCCTGTGGCTGGAGAAGAGGGCAAAAATACTCAGATTGTAAGCATCAGCCGGGATATTACCCAGCATAAAAATGCAGAAAGACGCCTTAGAGAGAGTCGTCAACGGTACAAATCTCTCTTCGAACATAATCCGGCAGCGGTATATTCGCTCAATCTCGAAGGTAAATATACGGCAGTGAACCGAAATCTGGTCAAAATGCTGGATGTGCCTCGAAGCAAATTGATCGGGCAGTCCTTTCTTACGCATCTGGATAAAAGTGAAGTGAACGCCGGGCAAGCCTACTTCGAACTGGTGAAGCAGGGGAAACCCCAACATTATGAAACTCGGATCGTGAATTCCAGTGGTCGGAAGGTTGATGTATCTATCATTAATGTTCCCATCATTGTGGATCAGGAACTTGTGGGTGTGTATGGGATCTTGTCTGATATTACGGAGCGCAAGGATTATACGGAGCAGATTCAGGAGCTTAGCAAACAGCATGCCCTGATTCTTAACTCGGTTACAGAGGGCATCTATGGATTGGACGCAGAGGGCATCACCCGATTTATGAATCCGGCTGCTGCTTCCATGTTTGGCTATGAAGCGGAAGAGTTTGTCGGCAAAAATTCGCATCCCATCATTCATCATTCACGTGCAGATGGCAGCTATTTCCCGAAAAATGAATGTCCTATTCATATGACGGTGATGGACGGGCAGCGTCGTACGGTGAAGGAGGATGTGTTCTGGCGCAAAGATGGAACCAGCTTTCTGGTGGAGTACCAGGTTACACCGATTATCGATGAGGGTCAGATTCGTGGTGCCGTTATCGTGTTCAATGATGTGACTGGTGATCGCGAAATTGTGCGTGCCAAGGAAACCGCTGAACTCGCGGCACAGGCCAAGTCGGAATTCCTGTCCATGGTCAGTCATGAAATTCGTACACCGATGAATGGAATCGTGGGGATGACTGAATTGCTGATCGGGACCGATTTGTCAGAGGAACAGCGAGAATACGCCGAGATCATCCGTGAGAGCGGCGATGCACTATTAAATATTCTGAATGACATCCTTGATTTCAGTAAATTGGAGTCCGGTAAAATGGCTTTGGCCTACGAACCGTTCTCGCTGCGCATCATGCTGGAGCAGGTTGCGGAACTTTTCTCCTCAAAAGCGGAAGAGAAGCAGTTGAAGATCCGATATCGACTTAATCCCGATATTCCTGAGTTTATGGTGGGAGATGCGATGCGTATTCGGCAAATTCTCGTCAATCTGGTGAGTAATGCCTTGAAGTTTACGGATCAGGGCAGCATTGATGTCACGGTGGATATTATTCGCGGCAGTCGACCGGAAGCGAGTGTGCTGGACTTTGCGGTGAAGGATACGGGGATCGGTATTCCAGAGGATAAGCTGGATCAGTTGTTCCAGTCATTCTCTCAACTGCATCCTGTAATTAACCGCAAATATGGCGGGACAGGTCTTGGATTGGTCATCTCGAAGCGACTTGTGGAGATTATGGGGGGTAGTATCAGTGTGGAGAGTGAAGATGGGAAGGGATCAACCTTCCGCTTCGCAGTGCCAGCCACAAGTGTAGATGCGACTGCAGAGGCAGAGCAATCTGCACGTCAATTCAACCATGATCGCACACGCCAGGGGGATAAGGTGGCGATGCGTATTCTGGTTGCCGAGGATCACCCGGTAAACCGGAAGATTTTATCAGAGTATCTGGAGAAGCTTGGTTACCAGGCAGATGTATGCACCAATGGGGTTGAAGCGATCGAGGCTATTTCACAAAATGCCTATGATATTGTTCTTATGGATCTTCAGATGCCTGTTATGGATGGGCTGAAAGCGACAGACCTTGTACACCGATTAATTCCGCAGGAGCGAATTCCGGCTATTATAGCGGTAACCGGAAATGCCAAACGTGAAGACAAGGAAGCTTGTTTGGAGATTGGGATGCGCGACTTCATCAGCAAACCAATCATGCTGAGTGAATTAAAACGGGTATTACAGCAATGGGGACCAACAGATGAACCTCAGCTTGCACCGAGCTGAAGACTCGTACTCCCAAGGTGTATTAAAATAAACAAACATAAAAACGCCAATGACGCTTCTGTATCAGGAGGTTATTGGCGTTTTTGTGTTTCTGGTTATTTTGTTATGGGCCATCCTTGAATGAACTGGTCAAACCAAGGTAAGACGGTTGATATTACCCGACAGTACCTCACAGGAACGCTCGAATTTCTCACGTTCAGATGCATCCAGATTCAATTCGATAATCTCCTGAATTCCATTCCCGCCAATAATGGCTGGAACACCTGCACAGACGTTGCTCTGTCCATACTCGCCATCGAGGATCGCGGAGACAGCAATGATCTTGTGTTCATCGTTGAGAATCGAACGGGTAATATGTGCGAGTGCGTTACCGATTCCGAATTGAGTGGAACCTTTACGGGTGAAAATTTCCCAACCGGCATCTTTCGTCTTGCGGGCGATATCTTCCAAGTCCAGATGTTTGAAACGTTCCTTGTGCTGCTCCATAATGTGCATAATCGGTTTGCCTCCGATGGTGACATGCGACCATGCCACGAATTGAGATTCCCCATGCTCCCCGAGAGCATATCCGTGCACGCTGCGTGGATCGATGGAGAAGACTTCGGACAACAGTGTTTTGAGCCGGGAGGAATCAATAGACGTACCTGTACCGATGACTCGTTCACGCGGAAGACCGGACAGCTTCCATACCATATAAGTTACTATGTCAACCGGATTGGCCGCGACGACAAAAATCCCCCGGAATCCGCTATTCATGATAGGAACAACGATATCTTTGGCAATGGACTCCGCTTCCTCCAGAATATCCAGACGAGTCTGCCCCGGCTTCGGATTCGCTCCGGCAGTCAGAACAATGACGTCCATGCTGCCGCAATCTGCATAAGTGCCAGCGTATACCTTCGTGCGGTTATGTGTGAAGTCCATACAATGGGAAAAATCCAGCGCCTGTGCAACCGCGCGGTCATACGTCCGGTCAACCATCATAATCTCTCTGCATATCGATTGATTAATCATCGAATACGCACAACTTGAACCGACAAGTCCCGCCCCGATCACCGCTACTTTACCTGATTTGCCTAACACTGCCGTTCAGCCCCCGTTTACATTTGATTTATCCGTTCACAATGAGACTTATGTTAAGTATAGTCCTTTATTTTATGCGAATAACTGCTTCTACGTTACATAAGATAACACATGGAAAAGCTGTGCAGCAATGATTTCCTCTGTCGCGGGAGCGTATTGGAGTAATGGGGTTAACAAAATTGACATGTATAATTCATATTCATAAAAAGTGACGGCGTTTGCACCAATCAATTTCGACATGACAGCATTCATGCTCCTTGTCGGATGAAGGGTTATTTTTACGAATGAGGCAGCTGACAAAAGTTCTTATGAATCCGCAGAAACAGAAGAAAAGCGTCAAAGGGATCTGCAACGAGACTGACGAATACATACGGACAAGCAAATGAAAAATGCGTACTTGATCCATGAGACAGGTTGACCCGATCCGATGACAGTTCCAGAAGGGAACGCTGAAGCCACTACCTTGTATCAAAAAGACTTCATTCCGGGAGGGAATAATAATGATTGAAGAAGCAGGAGCAACGACGGAAACGGCCAAGAGCCTGGGCATTGGTGCCAGTACTCTTCGTAAATATGCGGCGGCGCTTGAGGAACATGGGTATCGATTCGAGCGTTCCGCCAACAAATCCAGGTTGTTCAAGTCGGACGATATCGAGTGCATCGAACGTCTGATGACAGAACTTAGGGAACATAACCTGCCACTTGCAGATGCTGTGGTGACTGTACTGACTCCGGATGTGCCTGTGATGGCAGTGGAGGAGGTTTCGAAGATGGAGGTTGCTGCAACAGGGATGCCCACAGTATTCCCTGAGGGACCTGAGCCAACTGGAGCCTTGAGATCTTATGAAGGTCTGGGACAACTGGTGAGTGAAGTGACATATGGTGCTGTTGGACAGCAGGATGATCAGGTCCAGCTGCTGCAGCATCGGGTGGACGAACTGGAGTTAACGCTGCAGCATCTGGCGGATACCCATCTTGCTCTTCAGGAGCAGATGGAGAAGCAGCGCCTGTGGATGAATGAGAAGCTCGAAGAGGAGCGGGACCGTGAACTGGTCACCAATCTGCGCAGCTTCCAGGGCAGAAAACGCAAACCCAAAGGAGCGTCGCTCCGAATGTTGTTCGGGCTGCTGCCCAAAAAGCATAAAGAAGCTTGAGGGTCTGGTCCATGCTCGTCGTGATTTTACACAGGCAGCTTGATATAATGAGCCCATACAACAACAAGACTGGCTGCTGATCTGTTCTGCTTAAACGGAGAACAGGAGATCAGATGGCTGGCGTGGGAGGACCTGTGGAGCTGCGACGAAGCTGGCAAAAACTGCTTGGCCTATGGACTGATCGCCCCCGGCGGAAAGGTACGAAGATCGCCGGGCGTTATACGATATATGACCTGCTCGGCATGGGGAGTTATGGACTGACATACCTGTGTACCGATGAACAGACTGGCCAGGATGTGGCTTTAAAAGAATCCAAACCCAGCAAGGGTAAACTCGCTGTACGGCTGCTGGACAGGGAGGCGGATGTGATGAATCGGATGGAACATCCGGCCATCCCACAGTTGCTGGATGTGTTCACATACCGGGCGCGCAGTTACATTGTTACTGAGTATATCTTAGGGGAGACACTGGAACAGTGCATATTCGATCAAGGCCTCAAATATACGGAACAGGAATGTCTGGAGCTGGTAAGGCAATTACTGGCTCCCATTATGCATGTTCATGAGCAGGGATTTATCCATGGGGATGTGCGTATTCCGAATGTCATTTTACGTGACGGACAGACGCATTTAATTGATTTTGGCCTGGCACGGCGCATGGGGGAGCCGTTGTTGCCTGAGCTGAAACGCCGGATGCGTGAATTACCCGAGCCTGAAGATGAACTGGCTGCTCCGGACCAGGATTTGCAGGATCTCGGTCATTTTCTTTTGTTCATGCTGTATTCCGCTTACGAGCCAGAAAAGGGTCGCAAACCGGCCAGCTGGCAGGAAGAGCTCAAGCTCACGCCGGGAGTTCGCGATATGCTGGAACGACTGCTTGGACTTCGTCCAGGCTATGAAGGCGATGCGCTGGAATTACAGGCGGATATTGACCGTGTACTGATGAAATTGCGATGAAGAAATAAATAAAGGGTGTTTTGCTAACCGTGAGGACGGTTGGCAGAACACCCCTTTTAATACATATACGATGATTTAGCGCCAGTCTACCTGATACGAACCATTCTGTTTTGAAATTGTAATACCCGTTTAGCTGGAGCTGTACTTTCTGCTTTTATAATAACCGGAGCCGTGGCGGCTATCCCGGTGCTTTGCATCCGAAGATGAATATCGTCTGTAGTTGCGTTTGCCAGAGGAACTGCTGTAACGTTTATATGAACGTCGATCTGATGAGCTGCGCCTACGGTGAGATGAAGATTTAGAATCCAGAAGTTTGCCTATAATCTTTTTGAACATGAACGTTCATCCTTTCGACTTCAGCCGTTTTAAGCATATACGGGGCTTCGATTGGACAGGTTTCGGATTTTTTTAAGTAGGATTGTATTCATTGGACAGGGGCTGGGCGTATAATAGGATGCTCGACGATTACACGGAATTTTTTATTTTGAGCAATTCGCGTTACAATAGAAGACAGGATGAGATTTTAACGGACAGGAGTAGTTGTAATGATTACGTTGAAGACCAAAGAACAAATCGAACTTATGAAGAAGGCCGGAGAAATTCTTGCCGCATGCCATAGAGAAATCGCAGGAATGATCCGTCCAGGGATCACGACACAGGAAATTGATCAGTTTGCAGAAGCTTTTATGAAGAAAAATGGCGCTACACCGGAACAAAAGGGGTATAACGGGTACCAATATGCGACATGTGCGTCGGTTAATGATGTGATCTGTCATGGATTTCCGGGAAAATATGTACTCCAAGATGGAGATATCGTTACGATTGATATGGTCGTGAATCTGAATGGCTGGCTGGCCGATTCCGCATGGTCGTATGCGGTGGGTCAGGTGACTCCAGAGGCACAACACTTGTTGGACGTCACCAAAACATCGCTCTACAAAGGGATTGAAATGGCTGTGATCGGCAACCGGATCGGTGATATCTCCAATGCGATTCAGACGTATGCGGAAGGTGAAGGCCTATCAGTTGTCCGTGAATTTATCGGTCATGGAATCGGCGAGAAGATGCATGAGGAACCACAAGTGCCTCACTACGGCCCACCACACCGTGGTCCACGTCTCAAGGAAGGTATGGTTATTACGATTGAGCCGATGCTGAACATTGGTACGTATCGCAGCAAGCTGGACTCGGATGGTTGGACAGCACGTACTCAGGATGGAAGTCTGTCTGCCCAATATGAGCATACGATTGCCATTACAGCAGATGGTCCTGTCATTCTGACTGCGCAATAATGGCCCCAGATGTCTCCAATGTGATGATATTTGCATATTTCAAGGCGGCCCACGTTTGTGATCCGCCTGTTTCGGTTTAAACTATTTAGAGGTGATACACATAGAGCCAGTGGTGAAGGATATCAGCTGACAGAGGGTTAACCCCTGTCCACTGGCAAGAAGGAGGTCATTTTGGTGTCTGAAAATAAACAGATCGTACTTGCGTCTCGTCCCGAAGGTGCCCCATCCAGAGAAGACTTTAAATTCATTGATGCACCGCTTCCTGAACCGGAAGCAGGACAAGTCCTGGTACGTACGCTATATTTGTCTGTAGACCCATACATGCGGGGCCGCATGAAAGATACAAAATCCTATGCTCCCCCCTATGCGTTGAATGAAGTGATCAAGGGCGGAACGATTGGGCAGGTGGTGGAGTCTTCGGAACCCAATCTGCGCAAAGGGGATTTAGTATCCGGCATGTGGGGCTGGCAGCAGTATGCAGCCGTAAATACGGGAGACATTTCCCTGATCGATACAGAAGAGGCTCCGATTACGGCTTACCTGGGTGCACTTGGCATGACTGGTTTGACCGCTTATTTTGGCATGGAAGATATCGGTAAGCCGAAGGACGGCGAAACGGTGGTCGTATCGGGAGCAGCCGGAGCGGTGGGCATGATTGCGGGCCAGATCGCCAAGATTGTAGGTGCGCGTGTAGTCGGGATTGCAGGTTCTGACGAAAAATGTGCTTATCTGAAAGAACAACTGGGATTCGACGTGGTGTTGAACTATAAGCACGAAGAGGATATGTCTGCTGCCATTGAACGGGCTTGCCCGGCTGGCGTAGACGTTTATTTCGACAATGTTGGCGGTGAAATCTCCGATGCGGTACTGCGTCATATTAATCGGAATGCACGTATACCGCTCTGTGGACAGATTTCGTCATATAATCTGGAGAAGCCGGACATCGGCTTGCGCCCGCAGACGTTACTGTTAACCAATACAGCGTTGATGAAAGGCTTCCTGGTGGGTGACTATGCCAAATCCTTTAAGGAAGGCCGGGCCAAATTGGCAAAATGGATCAAGGAAGGTCATATTCAGTTTGAAGAAAACATTGTGGAAGGTTTTGACCAGACGCCGGAAGCATTTATGGGCCTCTTCTCTGGAGATAACCTGGGCAAACAGCTAGTAAAGGTTGCGGACCCTGAATAGATATAGACCCTTGAACATATGCCAGAACAGGAAAAGACACGTTCCGCACGGTGAAGTGCACAGAACGTGTCTTTTTAGTTGTTAGAATGTTGCGATGATGCTAGGATTCCGCAGCAACAACTTCCTTATAGTGCTTGTACATGTATACCCGCCAGCGTACGATCATACCGAAGGCCAGAAGGAAGAACAAGCCACCCGTTTGAGGAATGCTCACATAACGCTGAATGACTTCATGCAGGATTAGACGTATAGCCAGCAATCCAAGCAGAATGAACGCGAAGCTTCGTGAACGTGTGGCAAAAATTTCATCGTTAACTCGTTCAAAGCGAGTACTGCGAATGAGGGGATACGAGAATATAAACCAGCCCACCAACAGCGCAATGAGTGCCCATAGAAGCGGGACATGTGTCTGGGGTACAACAAACATGAGAAAACCCGTGCTCATTCCCAGCGGGGGAATAAGTATTTTGCGAATGGTTACCGGACGATGGCTAGCTTTCATTCGAATAAAAATGGCAAGCAGGGCCATGACGAGCATACCCACAGTTGCACCGATCTGAAGGTAAAACGGACTGATTTGAGCCACGTAGAACTCCCTCTTTCTGGAATAATATGTTATCCGGACATCCGGAACATGATGCGAATTACCGGAATTTTCTGTTTCTATTATATCACAAACGAAGAAAGCCGATAGAATGCTTAGTGTATCATTTACCCGGATTGTATATAGAGGGTTCATTTGAAAAATTTGTATTATTGTACCCAATGTGAAGCCGTTTATTCGAATAAGGGGAAATCAGGAAATGAACGAACATGTAGGGTCATAAAAATCGACGGTGACTAGACAGATAACCAAGTGGGTCATATAGAGCTTGTCAGGCGACTGCACAAACATATGAAACAGATGAAAGAGCGTGGACGTATTATATACATTCCCGATTCAATCTATGGGTGGATGGGCTACAGGAGGAAGGACAGTAAGAACGGAAAGGAGTAATATGCTGATCATAGGAATACCTTGGAACAGAGCAAGGAGGAATACGCTTCATGAATAGAAATCACAGGCCACTCACGGTATGGACATTGGCTTCTCTGACTGTGGTATCAGTGGTCCTGGTTATCCCCTGGATTATGTGGCAATCACAGGCACCAACACCGCTTAACATCATGATTGTCGACAAAAGTAAACCGGACTTGTCCTATGTGGGACATAAAGGACTGGTATGGATTTTGAATCAGCAGAAGATTGTTCAGCAGACAGGGGAACATTATAATTATGAAGAAGATTACTACGGGTATGATATACAGAATGGGATCTCCCGTATTGAGCGGAAATTGCCGGATGAGGTGACCGACACGGACCTGATCTATCTGACGGCGAATCATCATCTTTCATCTACAGAAACGAATGAACGTATACAAGACAAAGCTTATGAAGGTCTTACGATATATGATGCGCACAAAATTCGTGAAGCTGCGACCAAAGGCGTAACGATTGTCGCTGAGTTTAGCGCCTTGTCGAATGCTGTTTCGGACATGACAAGAGAGCAATTGTATCCGATTCTGGGCATGAAAAGCAGCGGATGGCAAGGGAGATCGGTATCGGATCTGCAGAGCCTGGATGAAGTGCCTCAGCAGTTAAGAATGAACTACGAGCTTAGGGAGAAAAGGCAGTGGCCTTATCATGGAGCAGGCATTGTACTGGTTCACAACGATGGACGGGTGATTGTACTGAAGCAAGGCCGGGATGTAAAGACCGGTGACATAAAATTCGTCTTCACACAGGAAGGTGGGGAATGGAGTGGAATTACCCGAGACATCCATTACAGCGAATGGTTCGACATCATTGTGCCTGAACAACAGGCTACGGTTCTGGCCTGGTATAAGACGGATCTAACGGAGAATGGACAGCAGAAACTGATGGACGCAGGTATTCCGGGGGGATTTGCTGCTCTTACCCGGTATGAGGGCCATAATCGGACGTATTATATGGCGGGATCCTTCGGAGAGCTGGAACATTATTCGTTCTGGCGCCGTATCAAGGGATGGGATGTGGTGAAAACGAAGCTTACTCCGGATCAAAAGAGCGTTCCGGATCGGTTTTACTGGAAAGTATACGTACCCGTGATGAAGAAGATTTTGCAGGAAGTCCAGACAGGGCAAGCACCCTGGCAATAGAAAAACCGTTCTTTCGGTAGCGAACGGTAGGATACATAAAGAGGGCTGCAGATGATCTGCAGCCCTCTTCCATTGGGTATCGAGAGCATCAGGCTTTATGAAGGTGTCGCAACCCATCCAGGAAAGCAGTCACAGTCAGCTGCAGGCTCTCATCCGGGTCAAAGTTCATGCCGAAGCCTCCTTTTTCACCGATGGAGGCGAAGCCGTGGCAAAGACTGCGTAAACCGCGAACGGCATGGAGCGCTTCCGCCTCACTTAGCGAATAGGGCTGCAGCAGGCGGAGCAGCAGATCCAGGGCAGCTGCACTCTCCATAACGAGCTGCGGCTCCTGACGATCCGGGGCATGGAAGAAAGCTTCGTATAGCCCTGGATGCTTGCGGACGAAGCCGATATATGCAGCAGCGACCTCCTGAATGGCTTCGTCGCCCGAACGGCCGACGGAAGCCTCGGTTAATGCACGTCTGAGCTGCTGTGCGGACATCAACGCCAATTCCTGGCGAAGCCCCGGAAGACCGTTGATGTGGTTGTAGAGCGACGGAGAGCGCACATCCAGCCGCTGGGCCAGAGCGGCCAGTGTTAGCGAATGGAATCCGTCGCTGTCGGCAAGCTGGGTGGCGGCGCTTAACAGAGCGCCGCGATCCAGCCCTTGACGGGGGCTCACAGATGCCCCCCGGCAGGGCGCAGCCGCTGCTCTGCGTCTGCCGTAGCTGCGCGCATGGCCGCGGCGGGCTGATGCAGCATTCGTCCGTGCCCTACTGCGAGCACGGACGGTTCCAGCTCAGCCAGGCGCTTGGCGCTGGCAAGAGCAAGTTCACGGTTCCACGTCGCCAGCGCGGGGAACGGAAAGAGCGGGCGCAGGTGGCCGGATACGGCGAGGCCGCCGTGCAGCTGATACGCGTCGCCAGCGATGAGCACGCGGCTGCGCGTATCCATGAAGGCCATATGGCCCGGCGTATGGCCTGGGGTGGCAATGGCGACCAGGGATCCGATTCGGTCGCCATCATCGAGCAAGCGGTCCGGGCGGGTGCGGATCGCTTTGGGGACACTGCCGCGTACCGGGGTCTGCGGCTCGTCGGGAAGCAGGGAAGCGTCTCCGGCCAGCAGCGGGGCATCTCTTCTGGAGATGCAGACCTCGGCTTTAGGCAGCGCATCCTTAAGACCATCCAGTGCTCCAACATGATCGCCATGGGCATGAGTCAGAATGATTCTGGTAATCGGTTTGCCTAGCGATTGTGCTGTAGTCAGAATCCCCTTCAGACTGAATGGCATTCCGGCATCAATAAGAGTAAACCCATCATCTTCTTCAACAAGATATACGTTCACAGGGAAGAGGCGTGGGAGGAATGAAACTTGGACAACAGCATGCTCACGTGTAATTCGCATCATTAAATCCTCCTTAAAACTAATGTTGTTAGTAATATAACTAATGTAATTAGTTTTTGCAATACCCTATGTGAATATGCTTAAAAAATAGGATATTTTAAAATCTCAAAACACTTTACAAAAAAAGCGTTTTCAAAATAAGGATAACCGATTATAATAATCTCGTAAGCCCTTTCATATGTCTATCTTATTGGAGCCTTTCGCGAAGCGAGGGGCTCACTTTTTTTGTTCTTTTCCCTTAAACAACGTATAGAACTCAGCCGTTTTGCTTAGCCTGTGAAGGGCCTATATATACTGATATGACAGGGGATAACAGGATTTTCAACCACCGGGTGGAGAGTGTTGACAAACATAACTGTTATTCCTATAATAACAGTTATACTTACCTTGGATTGAATTTTCATCGGTGAACGTTATGCCGGGAAGGGAGTAAGTAATGAACAGTGAATTTACCATTGCTGTGCACTGTCTGGTCTTTCTGTCCATGAAGGATGAGTGTATGGCCAATAGTGAAGACTTGTCTCAAAGTGTGGGTACGCATCCAGCCAGAGTACGCAAGGTGCTTAGTGTGCTGCGGAAGCATGGATATCTGACCACTAAGGAAGGTGCCCATGGTGGATATCTGCTCAGCCGTCCGAGTGAAGAAATCAAGCTTGGGGAACTGTACAGACTGGTAGCAGGTGGATCGCTTGGTCCCAGCTGGTGTTCGGGAGAATCCGGTTCAACGTGCGTTGTTTCTTCCAATATGCAGGATGTGATGGGAAGTATCTACGATGGAGGCGAAGAAGCATTAAGCGCTTATTTTGACCGTATATCCATTGAGGATGTGAAGCATCGTATCGGTAATGGGGAAGAATGTTCCTTGGCTATGGAACCCTTGTCCATGAAGGAAAGATCCTGACAGATTGAATCGTTAACCGTTCTTCATGATCTGGCCTTGGACTGCTGCTGTCAGGCATGGTGGACAGGCTATATAAGGGCGTTTGCTCCGGTTGTAAGATCCGTTGATGTTTCAGGCGATTCCGGGCATAACGTGAACACAGATGGAAGCGATCGTCTGCGCTGATGTTATTTTCGGAAGGTGAGTACTCGGTAGAGTTTGGCCTTGCGAACGTAAAAAAATAAAAAAGAACTTGGGGAGTGGAACGCATGTCCAGCATTGAAAACAATGAAACACTTCGCGTGATTAACGAACGTCACGCTGTCAAAAAGTACGAAAGTGGTTTTGTTATGCCTGAAGCAGATCTGAACGCTATCCTGACAGCCGCTTCCGAAGCACCGTCTTCATGGAACCTGCAGCACTGGAAATTCCTCGTGATTGAATCCGAAGCAGACAAAGCCAAGTTGCTGCCAATCGCTTACGGCCAAAGTCAAATCACAGACAGCTCCGTTACGATTGCTGTACTCGGAGATCTGGAAGCAAACCGCAACGCCGTGATTTATGATCAGGCTGTTGAAGCAGGTGCGATCCCGGCTGAAGTTCGTGACGCATTGGTTGGACAGATCAATGGTGCTTACCAAAATCCGCAAATCGCCCGTGATGAAGCAATCCGCAATGCATCTTTTGCTTCACAGAACATTATGCTTGCTGCACGTTCCCTGGGATATGATACTTGCCCAATGGGTGGTTACAACCCGCAACAATTGATCGAAACATTCAACATCCCTGCGCGTTATTTGCCAACGTTGTTGATCACTGTAGGTAAAGCTGCAGTTCCAGCTCGTCCGGCAGGTCGTTTCCCGCTGTCTGAAGTTGTTGTTAAAGGTTCTTTCTAAGACTGATTTTGGATCAGTTATCGCTATAGATATCAATAGATATAACATAAATAGCCGCATGTCCCTTCTAGAGGGAACATGCGGCTATTTGGTATTTAAAATAAAGATGGGGCATTATTTCTCTGGTGTTTCCGGGATTTTCGGTGCATTGAAATCTTCCAAATACTCAATTGCGTTATACATCATAACCGCAGCTTCAGCGCGGGTAATCGTATCCTTCGGATTGAAGTTGCCCTCGGCATCGAGCGTGTTAATCTTCAAGACAAGGGAGCGTTGAACAGCGCCTTGAAATTCTGGCGTAAGCTCTTTTTCATCCGTGATATTTACAGGTTTGATGTTAATCATCGGCAGGCCACCTTTGGCTTCAATGCCCTGCATCAAGAAAAGGGTGTACTGTTCACGGGTCAGCGCCTTGGAAGGATCGATATCGTTGGACATCTTAATACCATTGAACTGGGCACGGACAAAAGCATCGCTGTACCATACGCCATCTTTTACGTTGGAGAAGTAGTCACTTGGCAGGGGTTGTTTGACAAAACGAATCGTGTCCAAATTCAGATTCAGACCATCTGCAATGAGCTGAATACCCTGAGCCGTGTTTAGTTCCTGTTCCGGTTTGAACAAGCTATCACTCACGCCTTTGATTAAGCCATCCTGATGCAGGGATTCAATCTTGTCTGCCCCTGCAATACCTTGAATATCAGTGAATTCCGCTTGAGCGGCGTGAATTGGACCAGCGCTCAGAGAAAGGGTAAGTAAAGCTCCGGCTGTTAATGCAGCCAATATATTTTTTTTCATGTCAGGTTCGCCTCACTTTTCCAGGGAATATCCCTTTGTTTATAAGCTATTTGTCCCTATAGACGACCTTATTCCTCAAAAGGTTGCTGCAATTTTCCATTGGTTTTCAATATGAAATTCCGTTGGATTAGGTACAATGTGGTTGGACTATTGTAAGCCCTCTTGCTTTGTATTATGTTGAGGGAGGATAACCGCTGAAGCAAAAGACAGTGAATTGGGTAAGTACATAACAGTGGAATCAACTATTCGGGTTAATACTTCTTATCATTGCTTGTAATTACGGAGTAAGGTCAATCATTTGAATCAATAAGGAGAGAATGAGACGATGGAACCGACAGCAACGAATGAAGCTTTTTTCTATACAGGTACTTATGCATCAGCAGATCAACCGGGGATTTTTCTCTGTGCGTTGAACAAGGATACAGGCGAGTTGCGGATTGTAAGTCATATGGATGGGGTGGATAATCCATCCTATCTGGCTTTATCTGCGGATGGGGATTGTCTCTACGCGGTAAGTGAGACAGATGAGGGAGAGGTGCTGGTCTATCGCAGGGATGCCGCAACGGGTGAGCTGCACCTGATGGATCGCAAGTTGACGAAGGGCGCTTCGCCTTGTTATGTGTCTGTCAGTGAGGACGGCAAGTGGGTGCTGACTTCGAACTACAGCAGCGGCAGTGTGAACGTATTTCCGGTAGGAGATCAAGGCACGCTTGAAGAGATGAGTGCTTTGATTGAGCATACGGGAAGAGGGCAGAACGATGACCGTCAGGAAGGGCCGCACGCTCACTCCATTCAACCGGACCCTTCGGGTCAGTACGCCGTTGTCTGTGATCTGGGTCTGGATCAGATTATTGTGTATCGTCAAGAAGAAGGCCGCTTAGTAACGCATCGTGAGACGAATCAGCCTCCAGGCTCTGGACCGAGACATCTCGTCTTCCACCCAAACTCGCAATGGGCCTATGTGATTAATGAATTGAGTAACACCGTTACGGCATTCATGTATGATCAGCGTCGAGGTGAGTTCACTACGTTGCAGCATATCACCACACTGCCTGAAGGACATTCTGGAGAAGGTACGGCAGCGGATATCCGTGTGTCCCCGTGTGGTCGCTTCCTGTATGCTTCCAATCGTGGGGACGACAGTATTGTGCTGTATCACATTGACCAGGAATCCGGTGAGCTGGAGGCGATAGAGTGGACTTCCACTATCGGTCAGACCCCGCGTAACTTCAACTTGCTGCCAGGTGGCATTTTGCTGGTGGCCAATCAGGACAGCAACAACCTTGTTGCTTTTCAGATCAATGGTGAAGATGGACGTCTGACACACAACGGATTCAAGTTGGAGATACCCCGCCCAGTGTGTATTACTCCGGTAGTATAAAGTGAGATGACACAACATTCTTTGTTACGTTCAGATTCCGAAAGATCGAGCGTGCGAGAAAAGAAGCATTCCAGTCGAAAGATTCATCTTTCGGCTTTTTTCCTTTTTTTCATATATGAAATTACTAAGCTAGACCTATAGATGGAATTATATGTTTATTTTAAAATGATTGTATTAAAGCGCTTACATATAAGATGGCGCTACCAAGGGCATCGGGCTTACCAATTCGATTGGGGAGGCAATGGCTTTATGGAAAAACGATCGTTATGGAAGCGAACATTGCGGAACGCAGGGGTATCCCTGCTGAGTTCTGCGTTACTGGTTACTTCGCTCGGTCTTGGAAACACGCCAGTCACTCATGCTGCGGGTGCCCGTCAGATGGAGTTTCTGGACCGCGGTGTAGTTGCAGTGAAGACAGGCACAGGTGTGTTTGTCAGTTGGCGGCTTCTGGGTACGGAAGGGTCGAATGTATCGTTTAATGTTTATCGGGACGGAACTAAGGTAAATGCATCGCCTATAACGAACAGCACCAACCTCCAGGATACAAGCGGGACAAGCAGTTCCAAATATACGGTGCGAGCCGTAGTCAGTGGGACCGAGCAGGCTGCTTCGGCGGCAGTGAGCGTATGGGGCAATAATTATTTGTCTGTACCTCTCAGTGTACCCGCAGGAGGCACAACACCGGATGGTGTAGCCTACACGTACAGTGCCAATGATGCGAGTGCAGGCGATGTGGACGGGGACGGCGAGTATGAACTGATTGTAAAGTGGGACCCGTCCAACTCCAAGGATAATTCCCAAAGCGGCTATACGGGTGAAGTATTTATCGATGCCTACAAATTGAATGGAACGCGCCTGTGGCGAATCAGTCTGGGTAAAAATATCCGTGCGGGTGCCCATTACACCCAGTTCATGGTGTACGACCTGAACGGAGACGGCAAGGCAGAAGTGGCGATGAAAACGGCTGATGGTACCAAGGATGGTACGGGCGTAGTCATCGGGGATGCCAGCAAGGATTATCGTAATTCTAGCGGATACGTTCTGTCCGGACCGGAGTTCCTTACGATCTTTAATGGACAGACCGGCAAAGCACTTTCCACGGTGAACTACGAACCGGCGCGCGGCAATGTGTCCGATTGGGGAGACAACTACGGCAATCGGGTCGATCGATTCCTTGCAGCCATTGCGTATTTGGATGGGGAGCGGCCAAGTCTGGTCATGGCGCGTGGATACTATACCCGAACCGTGCTGGTGGCGTACAACTGGCGGGATGGGCAATTGACGAAACAATGGACTTTTGATTCCAATACATCAGGTAATTCCGGTTATGGTGGACAAGGTAATCATAATTTGAGTGTGGCAGACGTGGACGGTGATGGCAAAGATGAGATCGTATATGGCGCGATGGCGGTGGATGATAACGGCAAAGGACTCTACACGACAGGACTTCATCATGGGGATGCGATGCATCTCAGTGATCTGGACCCGGATCGTGCAGGACTTGAAGTATTCCAGGTGCATGAGACACCGTCCAATGCCGGAGTGGAATTCCGCGATGCGCGTACAGGTCAGTTGATCTGGGGCGTACCTACGACCAAAGATATTGGGCGCGGCATGGCAGCCGATATCGATCCACGTTATAAGGGTGCCGAAGTGTGGGCGGATGGTGGTTTGTATACAGCCAAAGGACAGAAAATTGGGACAACCCTGCCTTCCTCCACGAATTTTGGCATCTGGTGGGACGGTGACCTGCTCCGTGAACTGCTGGACAGCAACCGGATTGATAAATGGGACTACGCCAATAGCAAAACGGTTAATCTGTTGACCGCATCCGGTGTTTCTTCCAATAATGGAACGAAATCCACACCGAATCTGCAGGCTGACCTGTTTGGCGACTGGAGAGAAGAAGTGGTATGGCGGACCAATGACAGCTCTGCACTGCGCATCTACACGACAACAGCCGTTACGGACAAACGGATCTACACCCTGATGCATGATCCGGTATACCGTCTTGGTGTAGCTTGGCAAAATGTAGCCTATAACCAACCGCCACATACTGGCTTTTATTTAGGAGATGGCATGAGTACACCTCCCGTACCGAATATCCGGTACGCTGGCAAATAAGAGGGAAAGGGCATGAACTCATGCCAATCCCAGGGCTGATGTTACAGCGTATAAAGCTTACCGCTGACAAGGGAACAACGGTCTTTGGTCCGTTGTTCTTTTTTTTCTGCCATTTCCACAGATATTCGGTAGAAATCGGAAAAAAACGTTTGACAGTCATATGTACTGCCCTTATGATACGTATATAACTCACTAAACAGGTAGGAATAATAAAAATGACTAAGCCCTATTTTCGGGAGCAGTCATTTACAGTCACATGAGAGATCGTAACGTGAACAGAATAACGTTCTCACCGTATAGACGGAGGAACACCGCAGCGCATCATTTCTGGATGAAGCATACACGGCCTTTGGGCCGGCATGACTTTATGAGGGAGAAGTGCGCGGGGGTTCCTCCGTTTTTTGTTTTTTTTTCGGTGCGTTCCATGCTGTTCAGCCTGCCTGAGGTAATCTTGCAGATCCATTCGGGGGGAGTGTTAGCTATGAAAAAGAGAATTCATAAGGGTATTTTGGTTGGTCTGGCATTGGTGTTAACAGGGGTACTGGCGGCATGCGGATCGGAAAGTGGTGGCACGAATGCGACAGCAACATCGGGAGGAACGGAAGGCGGCAAAGAAGGGGCAAAAGCGATCGAGCTGCTGAATGTATCCTATGATCCGACACGTGAACTCTATGAGCAATATAACAAGGCGTTTGCGGCGTATTGGCTAAAAGAGAAAGGTCAGGAAGTAACGGTTAAGCAATCTCATGGCGGTTCAGGTAAACAGAGTCGTTCTGTCATAGATGGGCTGGATGCGGATGTGGTTACGCTGGCATTGGGATACGATATCGATGCTATTGAAGACAAAGGTCTGATCAATGCGGGGTGGCAGGACAAATACGAGCACAACAGCTCCCCGTATACTTCAACGATCGTGTTTTTGGTACGCAAAGGCAATCCGAAAGGCATTAAGGACTGGGATGATCTCATCAAGGGAGATACCCAGGTCATTACCCCGAATCCGAAAACGTCCGGTGGAGCACGCTGGAACTATCTGGCGGCATGGGGATATGCGCTCAAACATAACAACAATGATGAAGAGAAGGCCAAAGCATTTGTTGCAGAACTGTTCAAACATGCGCCTGTCCTTGACTCTGGAGCACGTGGGGCGACGACTACGTTTGTAGAGCGCGGTATTGGTGATGTACTGCTTGCATGGGAGAATGAGGCTTTCTTGTCAGTTAAAGAGCTGGGACCGGACAAATTCGACATTGTTGTGCCTTCGGTCAGTATTTTGGCTGAACCACCTGTAGCAATTGTAGATAAAAATGCAGACAAAAAAGGTAGCCGCGAAGTGGCTGACGCCTATCTGAAATATTTGTATAGCGAAGAGGGGCAAACCATTGCTGCTGAGAACTATTACCGTCCAACCCTGGACAGCGTGAAGGAAAAGTTCAAGGATCAGTTCCCGCAGCTTGAGCTGTTCACATTGAACGATGTATTCGGTACATGGCGCGATACCCAGGCCAAGCATTTTAATGATGGCGGTATCTTTGACCAGATTTATGTTCCGGGCAGCTAATGCTTCTGACGTCGATGATGTTGCTTGACCATGTAAGCGGCCAACCAGTCCGACCGACTGAAGGCAGAGAGGATGAACGTGCATGAGCAAGGTGATGGTGGCCCGGAGTCGCACACTGCCGGGATTCGGATTAACGATGGGTTACAGTGTGCTTTACCTGAGCCTGGTTGTACTTATTCCACTCGCAGCGCTCTTGTTTAACTCCACGGGGCTGACCTGGTCCACACTGATTGAGGTGGCGACGAATCCCCGGGTACTTGCTTCTTTCCAGGTGAGTTTTCTGACTGCAGGTGCAGCGGCGCTGATCGATCTGGTTCTCGGGTTACTCTTGGCTTGGGTACTTGTCCGGTATGAGTTCCCTGGAAAACGGCTGTTTGATGCCGTTATTGATCTGCCTTTTGCTTTGCCGACGGCAGTGGCCGGGGTTGCCTTAACGGCGCTGTATGCCGGAAATGGCTGGATTGGGCAGTTTGTGGAGCCTTTGGGCATCAAGCTGGCCTATTCACAGGCGGGCATTACGCTCGCGCTGATGTTTATCGGGATTCCGTTTGTGGTGCGTACGGTGCAGCCGGTTTTGCAGGAACTGGAGACTGAGGTGGAGGAAGCTGCCGCTACGCTGGGAGCGGGAAGATGGCGGATATTCCGGAAGATCCTGCTTCCGGATCTGATCCCGCCGCTGCTGACAGGTTTTGCGTTAGCCTTTGCCCGAGGCATTGGCGAATATGGCTCAGTGGTATTTATCTCAGGCAATATGCCGATGAAAACGGAGATTGCGCCCTTGCTGATCATGGCGAAGCTAGAGCAGTTCGATTATGCGGGAGCCACGGCGGTAGCCTTGCTGCTGCTGTTGGTCTCTTTTGTCCTGCTCTTGATCATTAATTCACTTCAACGCTGGAGCCGTAAGGCAGGCAGAGCCTAATGCATAAGCCCACCTATATAAGTTGAACTTAACATTTACACGATAACGGAGAGGACAGAAAAATCTGGAGAAGCGGAGCGTTTGCCTTTATCCCCGGATTTCCCCTTTTTAGGAGTGGTTCATAAAAAATCTGGGGATAACAGCAATCGGAAGATGTTCTGACCGCGCAGTGGTTTAGTGTAAATCATTTGTTCAACTTATATAAACCAAAAGGAGGTACATAATATGACGGGTTCCGTTCCATTGACGCCTGCATCCAGTGTGCGAACCGGGCCGGGGCCAAACCGTGCAACGACGGAAGCACCATGGGTCAAATGGTTGTTGATCGGATTGGCAAGTCTGGTGCTGCTCTGGCTGCTCATCTTGCCACTGGTGATCGTGCTGATGGAAGCGTTAAAGCAAGGCTGGGGTGTCTACATCGCCGCGCTTACCGAGCCGGACGCGATGTCGGCATTGAAACTTACGCTGCTGGTTGCCGGGATCACCGTACCGCTCAATACGATATTCGGTGTGGCGGCTGCGTGGGTCATTACCAAGTTCCAGTTCAGGGGCAAAGGACTCATGATCACCCTGATCGATCTTCCTTTTTCGATCTCGCCTGTGGTAGGCGGATTGATCTTTGTCCTCGTCTTTGGTTCGAATGGATGGTTTGGACCGTGGCTGGCCGAGCATGATATCAAAATTATTTTTGCCCTGCCCGGCATTGTCATCGCAACGTTGTTCATTACGTTTCCCTTCGTCGCCAGAGAACTGATTCCGCTAATGGAAGATCAGGGCACGAGGGAAGAAGAAGCGGCGGTTACACTTGGGGCATCCGGGTGGCGGATTTTCTGGAATGTGACCCTGCCCAACATCAAGTGGGGACTGTTGTATGGCATTATTTTGTGTAATGCGCGGGCGATGGGCGAGTTTGGGGCCGTGTCTGTTGTATCGGGACATATTCGCGGGGAGACCAACACCTTGCCGCTGCATGTCGAGATCCTGTATAACGAATATCAATTCTCCGCTTCGTTTGCCGTCGCCTCCTTGTTGCTGATTTTGGCTCTGGCAACGTTGCTGCTCAAGAGCTGGTTGGGTCATAAAACGATTCCCGAAAAGTGATTTAACACTCCTGTATCCCTGCCAATCATCTTGGTTTTGAAGAGGGTTCCGAATGTAAATGGTTTTTGTTTAAAGTTCATGAAAATTCGGATTGACAGCTACTGGAAGCCCTGCTAATGTATAAACCAAGTATATGGGTTGGATAAGAATGAATTATAAGTCGGGTTGGATGACAGCGCACTTGAGGAATATAGCGGGCAGTAGCCCGAGAAGAGGAGGCGGCTCTATGGCTAAGCCGTTAAAAGTGGATGAGGTATGGATGGATCGAATTGCCGGACAACTGAATGACATGGAGTTTGGCTCGTTACACATCGTTGTACACGAAGGCCAGATTGTGCAGATGGAGCGGACCGAACGCAAGCGTTTTGAAAATACGCCCTCCGGCAGCGCCTCCAAATCCGGCAGCACTGCACGAAGCAGCTCACCCCGTTCATTGCGCTCATCGAATGCAAGCGCGAAGGGATAGGGTTTATGTAATTCAGGATCGAATTAGGCATAATGCAAAAATAGTAGAAATCAAAAAAAGAGAAGCCGATGATTTTGCCGGCTTCTCTTTTCTGGTTTTGAATGAACTGAGTCTGATGATGCCGGGCAAACCAAGTTAAAATAAAGGTTTATTTTTCGGAAATGGCTCCAGATGTGCGTGGTTTATAAAGGTTTAGCTCCACATCCAGGTTCTCATCCTCATGTGCTTCTGTACTGTGATTCAATTCCTTATCCGAATCGGTGTGTCCCGCGTAGGGGCGATCACTGCGAGAGGGCGCTCCTGTCAGGCTGAAGCCGGAGATGAACAGGATGAGTTGCAATCCTAATGCGTAGGGCGCAGCAGCAAGTCCGATCAGATGAAGCAGGGAGCACATGGCAATTAGGGTAAAGAGTGCTTTGGTTACTGTGCCCGATGAACCTTGTCTTGGGCTGGACCAGAGCAGATAACCATAGAATACCGTGATGATTAAGGAAACGAAGCGTATCCATGGCAAAGCGTTGGACCAGGAATGCCAGAAGGGATACAACAGCCCTTGTTGACGAAACACAAAATCAGCGATCAGGTACAGTACAGCCACGACAGCGGCAGGCTCAGCAGCCGGACGAATGACATTCCAGATCGCCCTTCCCCAATGATCAGGATGTGCGTATCGATTCAATTCATCGGACAATGCCGCACTCTCTCGTTCCAGAGCTCTGTGCATCAATGCCAGTCGAGCGGGATCAACATCGATGATACAGCTGCGGATCTGATCCTGAAGCTGTGGAGACAGATGCACTGCGGCTCTGCAGGATAGCATGGCGGTTAATAATTCATGGTGCTCATGTTCTGTAAGAGAACCATTCCGATGTTCTTTGGCTGTGAGTTGTCCCAATAGGGTTGTACTTATGTATAAAGTATCTCGTATCGCTTGCATTCGCCTGTCACGACTCCGTCTGACCTCAGTTGCAGACCATACGTAGAGTCCAAGCAGCACAGCGATCACTCCGAGTAGTACCGCCACGAAGCCTGGATATGAGAATAGAGCAAGCATCCAGCGTTGAAGCACAGTGGTTCCTCCTTTGCAAAAACTGTAGCGTAGCATGAAACACGGTTCACATAAGCTTTCTCTCACTATTACACAGGAATTGCGTGAATTCAAGCAGGAACAGTAGGAATTTACTGTCATAAGAAGGACCAGAGCACCCATGCAAAGAAGATGTAATTTCCATGAATTTTTAATTCTGCACATAATCATCGGTTTAATAGGAAAGGAGCAAGATCTATGGACCAGATCAACATTGAACACACACCGCCCTCAGCAGCAGAATACCTAGCGTTACGGAAAAGCGCAGGTCTTAGTGCGATGAGCAAGGAGGGAGCGGAGATTGGGCTGCCGAATAGCCTGTTTGCCGTATGTCTGCGTGCAGAAAATGAAATCGTAGGCATGGGCCGGGTCATCGGGGACGGTGGTTGCTTCTTTCAGGTGGTGGATATCGCCGTGCGCCCGGATCAGCAGGGAAGAGGATATGGCAAATTGATCATGAGCGAGATCATGAATTATTTGCGTGAACATGTGCCTGCTCGTGGACTGGTTAGCCTGCTGGCTGACGTCCCTGCCGATCGTCTGTACGCTCAATATGGCTTCACCTATACCAGTCCGAAATCGGAAGGCATGTGGTGGAGGCAAGGGGAATAGTTGATAGAAACAAGGAGAATTAAGCCTCGCCTTGTGTATATGGAATTAGTCTAGCCAAACTCAATTCGTACAATCGGTTATTCAAACCTTTGGTTGTCATCCAAAGGTTTTTTGCTTTACATCCAATTATTTACAGGTATAATGTAAATCAAATACAATTTACGATTTACAAATTACGATAATAACAATAAATGCAGAATGGAGGATACGAATTTGGATAAGAACCAGCGGACTCAATTTAATCAAATGGTGGAACGATCCATGGAGCAGGCCAGCAGAAACCTTTCGGGAACCAAGGGGGTCGTCTCGGTAAGATTAAGTCAGGAAGAGATTGATATTATTGATCAGCTTGTATTTCTTGAACTGGCCAAGAATCGATCTGATGCAACGGCTATGTTAATTAGGGAAGGGATTCGGACTCATCAATCGCTATTGAACGAGATTCAGGAGTATACGGCAGAGCTTGAGCGCGTAAAGGCCAAGATACAACGGTCCATTCGCAATTCAGGTTTGTTGACACGTCTGCAAAATGAAACTGAAAGTGATAGTGAGGGGAAAGGAGAGGGAGTGAATGAAACAGACGAAAAATGAAATCCATAACGACAGTTACGGATCTGTTCTGCGTCTTCCATCTTTTTGTGTACTTCTTGCAGGCAGACTGATATCCGGTGCAGGTCAAATTTTATTTTCCATGGCTACGATGTGGTATATTCTTCAACTAACCGAGTCAGCACTCGCAGCAGCACTGATTCCTATGTTGCCATACTTTATCTATGCTTTTTTGGGCATACCACTGGCTACAATCAGTGATCGGCTGCCCAAAAAGCAGCTCTTGATCTGGACAGATATACTTAGAGCGTGCGTGGCCTGTATATTGGCGCTTTTATTCATGAGTGGTCAGATGGTACCGTGGCATATCTATGCTGCCAATTTGCTCATTGCGATTCTTGGATTTTTGTTCAATCCGGCAACCCAGACCGTCATCCCCGCAATTCTGCCCGACCCGTCGAAACAGTTAGCACCAGCCAACGCACTTCTAAATTCATCTTCCAAAACAATTGAATTGCTTGGATATGCTGTAGGTGGCATATTGGTGGCGTTCATCTCAGTCCAGTCAATCCTTTTCATCTATGCACTTACCTTTCTGCTATCTGCTTTCTCCATTGTCTTTATTCATATTCCGGTGACCAAAGTGGTCAAACAAAAAGGGATTTCTGGCTTCATGAAGGATAGTTTGCAAGGGATTACCTTTTTGTTCTCGCGTAAAATTCTGGCCAGCTGCATCATTTTTGGTGCCATTATCAACTTTGCTGGTGCGCCTCTGCACATCTTCACTCCGATTTTTGCTGACATGGTTCTTCATGCCGGACCACAAGGGTACGGTCTTCTCCAATCGGCCTTTGCCGCTGGTAGTATTGCAGGCTCTTTGCTCAGCGGGAAATATGCCAAACGGCTTTCGCTTGCTCGATGGTTCCTGATCAGTTACCTCATCTCAGGTGCAAGTTTGTTACTCATGCCTATGTTTCCTAATCTGTATATCGCCATCGCCTGTTCATTCTTGTTAATGCTGGGGCTTGCCCTCGTAAATGTACCTCTGGTTACCTCGATCCTTCTATCCACACCGGAAGAAAAGAGAGGGCGTGTCATGAACAGTATGGGAGTCTTAATGAGTGGTGTCAGTAATCCACTCGGTTTATTGCTCGGAGGCTGGTTTATTGAAACGTATAATCCATCCTGGGTGTACATGGGGATTGGTATATTTGTTATTGTGATGGGGCTGGGGAGCATGTTTGTTAGGCCTTTCCGAGAGGAGCAGGGGAAACATTCCAGACAGCAAGCGGCATCCGTTTAATTATAATCAATGTAAGAATACCTCCATTTTTTATACGATAATTCCGATTGGGTTAACATGAGTATGTCGCGTAAATGGATATCTTAAATAATTTATGTAAAATAATTCAATTAAAAAGAAGGAATATCAAAATTTATGTAGAAATTGGTTATTAAGAGGGGGAGACAAATGGGAGGTAATTTATCATGGAAAACAAGGAAATTTTATCTGTACAGGACTTGATGGCATTAGAGGTTGAAGAGGATAACTACATGTTCGAGGAAACCAGCCTGTGTACCGTGTGCAGCTGGACAAGCTCACAGACAATCGCTGTCGAGAGCTAGGAACATCTTCATTAAACGCTCTATCCAGTAAATTTAAGGATAAGTCTTTGATTT
Source organism: Paenibacillus sp. E222 (assembly GCF_013401555.1). Classification (NCBI taxonomy): domain Bacteria; kingdom Bacillati; phylum Bacillota; class Bacilli; order Caryophanales; family Paenibacillaceae; genus Paenibacillus; species Paenibacillus sp. E222. The sequence goes on along the minus strand of NZ_CP058552.1, from coordinate 647,820 downwards.
TCGCATTACTAAAATAATTGTACCTCCCCCTCTAACTTTAACCAACAGGAGTGATTCTCATTGAAATTCGCAAATGTATCCGTTAAGAAGGACGCCTTTGAGAACGCTTTGGAACATATAATCAGGGAACTTCCCCAATCCATCCAATGGTCGAATGACGGCCATTGGATTTGTTTTAGACCAGAGGATTTGAAACTTCCTTCACAAGGCTGGAAAATACATCTATCTGTGGTTCCTGGAGAAGGAGCTGAACTGTTACGCCGCATTACACCTGTTTTGACGGAGCACGGTGTACAGTGGAAGGTTGTGAACAGTGGATTGAAATTGATTGAAACTTCTAACGGATCGATCCCCCTGCCTCAAACGGGTAAATGTGTCACGATCTATGCAGCAAACGAGAAACAGTTTCTGCACCTGCTTGAGGATATGCATGTATGCACCATCGGGTTCGATGGCCCGGCTATTCCTACAGATCGGTCATACCGCGGGAGCGCATGCGTATTTTATCGTTATGGTGCGTTCACAGACCGATTCTATTATGACCGATATTCGGCAGCAAAAGTGCATGCGATCCAGAATATTGAGGGAAATCTGGAGGAGGATCGCCGTGTACCTGGCAGGTATAAGCCGGAATGGGTCAACGAGCCGGAGGAACTACTTCACATCCAGGCCACCAAGAAGGATATTTCTTCTTCCAACGTATCCAGTCCTAATAACAATGAGTTTGGAATACGAAATATTCGTGTGAAGCGTGTGCTCAAGAAGTCTGGCAAGGGAGGCGTATTTCTTATTTCCTGTACGCAGCATGCACAAGCCGTTATGAAAGAAGCGGTCCATCGCATGCGTGTCGATAGAGCAGGACGCTCTGCCCACGACTATGTAGAAAATGAATATCATGTACTTGAATTATTGAAGGAAACGGGCTATACACCCCAGCCACTTGATTTGTTTAATTATGAGAAAAATCGGTATCTGATTCTGGAGTATTTTGATAGCATCAGCTTGCGCGAGTATATTCATCGCAGACATGTTGCTGCAGATTATACATGGACGGAGATGGCTCGGATCTGCCAGGATATTCTGGATATGGTTGAGACCTGTCATCGTAAGGGAGTCATTATTAATGATTTAACACCTAACAATATTGTCGTAATGCCGGATGGTAATGTACGTCTAATTGACCTCGAATTGGCTTACTTACGAAATGACGAGAGGGAGACCAAGCCATTGACTGGGCATACGCCTGGATATGTGTCTCGTGGACGGGAACACAGTCAGAGATCAAGCTTCCAGGATGATATCTATTCACTCGGGGCTGTTTTCTATTATATGGCATCATCTGTGGACCCCTATTTCAAATATCAGACGGACTACCTCAAATGTGGTCAGGCTTTGTTGAAAGGTCTGGTTAATATGGAAGAACTGCGTTCCCTGGGTAATCTTTCTGTACGGATCATGACTGGTGTTTATGAGCAGTTGGCAGATATTCGCAACGATTTGGATGCAATTTCAAAAGAGCCGATGAATGAATGGCAAGGATCATCTCTGCCATTGAACAACGAACTAACTGGAGCCGAGGTATTGCGTCAGGCACAAAGGATGGCCGATTGGCTTTATACATCGCTTGATTTTGATAATAGGCAAGAACTTTATCCGGAAAACAGCATGAGCCGGATGTTTCATCCGGCAAATTTTAACTTTGGATGGACAGGCATGGTCTACGGCTTTAACCAGCTTGGTCATATTACACAACTTATTCAGTATCATCAGTATGCCCGAGAAGTTATGGAATGGATTTTGGTTCATCACCCATACATTCCGGACGAGACACCGACCGGATTATACTTTGGGTATGGGGCAGTTCCGTGGAGATTGGCTGAGACTGCAGAGGCGTTAAATGATTCTTCATTGCTTGATCTGGCGGAGAATCTGGCATTACAGCTAACTCAGAATGGACCGACCCAAACCAATATCAGTCATGGAGCTGCAGGTCTGGGATTAATGTTATTGGAGATTTATCGCATTGGGGGCCGCGCGGAACTACTTGAACGAGCTGAGTTATTGGCTGCTTATATATTGAATCAGGAAGAACGGAACGAGGATGGACTGAGTATGTGGAAAGTGAAAGAGCAGCCAAGTAAGAAAAATGGTGGGCATTATTCCCTGGGATTTTCTCACGGCATCGCGGGGATTGGTTATTTTCTACTCGCAATTGCAGATCAAACCAATAAGGAAGTCTATTTATCAGCAGTGAAACGAATTGTCTATACATTGGATCGTACCAGTCATACCGGTCAGAATGGCCAGAAGATGTGGCCTGCAACATCTGAAAAACCGGATACGCTCTGGGTACACTGGTGTAATGGTTCGGCTGGCATCGGGCGTTTTCTTCTGGCAGCTGCTGATGTGTTGGGTGATCCGGTGTCTGCGAGGCTTGGCAGAGAAGCTGCAGATGCGGTGGAACAGACCACGATCTTTGCTTCCTTCGGGCAATGTCATGGGTTAGCTGGCAACGGTGATCTGCTGCTTTTGGCGGAGCGTTGTCATCCTGGCCGGTATGCGGCCAGACTGGAACAATATGCACAGACGCTGTTGGCGATGAGAAGTGACGAGCACGACATGTGGATGTGGCCACTGGAAGATATGGAATCATTCTCACCGGATTATATGACAGGATATATGGGCGTATACTCCTTTCTGCTTCGTCTTTATTACCCTTCAGTGTGTGCAGAACCGTTGGTATATTCAGGTTTTAACCCTGTCAAGGAGGCGATGAATTATGATATTAACAGCTATATCTGATGTTCTTCCTCAATTTCGGCATGAACAGGGCGAGTACGGGCATCGTTATTATGCAGCAGCCCCAGATTACTGCGAAACCGGATCTTCATTAATGATCATTGATCACGGACAAAGGCAGTATACACTCGATTTATGGAGTGATGCAGGTTCCATGACGTATTGGAAGGATCGGATTCAACCCATACTTGAGTCACTCGAATGGGATGCTCTATATGCAACGTTTCCTGTCTCATTTCCATGGGAAAAACTTGGATTACGGGTGGATGTTCTTGCGCATAGGCATCGATTTATCGGTAAGTTGAAGGATATCCCGGCTTCTGATATTCCTGATGATGCTGCAACATGGATTTCTACACTGGGACAGGCGGAGGGGGTAGCGCAGATTCTTTTGGAAAGCGATCCCTCCTGTCCCGGCTTGGAAGCTGCACGTCAGGCAGTCAAAGATATCTATAGAGGAGCATATGGAACTTTGCTGAAGGGGTCCGGATTGGTTGAATTAGAGGGGCAACAGATGGGAGCTTGCTTACTCAGTGATGAGTTCGGATCTGTATTGATTGCTCATATATGCACAGTACCTAATGTGAAACGTAAGGGCTGGGCGCGCTGGCTTGCTGCTTACGGTCTTCAACGATGTATAACAGAACAATATGAAACGGTAAAAGCTTCGCTCGATGCGAACAATATCGGCAGTTATCGATTAATGGCTTCACTGAATTTGCAGCAGATTCCCGAGCCTGCACAGGTATGCCGGATTACGAAAGAGCGTGATTGCTCATGATCCCTGTATTACTTGAGAGTACGCAATATCGTGATCTGCGAAGCAATTGGCTTCGTTCGAGTCATGAGCCTGGGCTGTTTGTCGCTCAAGGGGAGCCGGACGCAGTGAAGCATGAGGTCCAAAAGCTGCACACTCACTGGCAGGATCAGGCTATTGTAATATCGGTGGATCATCCGTATTATTCTCTTCCCATCATCTATCAGCTAAATGCAATTCAGCCTTCCGGCGATCTTGTGGCCTGCAAAAACGCCTTATTAAGATTCAAAACAGCGGGCTGGGCTCCGGGTCATAGGAAATGGGTATTGGTGGAGGTAGCGTCCCATTTACATGCATCTGATCTCGGGGCTATCCACCATCTTCTGTATCGTCAGAAACTAAGAGGGGTCAGTGTACTGGTATTTTTCCACCGATATCCTTCCAAAATGCCGACACGCGGTGAGATGCACTGGCTTCCAATTTCGCTTGTCAGAGAAACACCGGACCATACCCGAAGTTCATTGGATAAACATCTTGCCATGGCGAGAAAAAAAGGCGGACAAGAGAAAACATTGGCGCTCTACAACAGGATGGCCTGGATTTTGTTGTCCAAGTCGGATGATCCGGTCCGGTATAAGGCTTGTTTGCATTTTTTTAAACAGAATACATTATTTCAACGTTTGTCAGCGGCTCAGCAAGCGGTTTTATGGTTCGAATTGGCACAGCTGCTAACCAAAAAAGGCAGGGATTATTCGGGAGCACGATACTGTTATTCAGAAGCTCGAAAGCTGCTCTCACATAAGGAATTAACCGAGTCTTTCCGGGTTGGGAAATGCTGTGCGCTGGATAATGGTGAAGCATTGATTGAACTGCAGGAAGGCAATGCTGATCGTGCAATTGAGCTGGAACGGCAGGCCAGTCGGCGTATTCAGTTGCTTCCTGATGGTCCTGAGCAGCGTACTTTTCAGATTCAGACTGCGTTAAATATTGCAGGGTTGCAGCTTAGATCAGGCCAATGGGCTGAGGCTCATACAACTCTGCTGGCAGCGGAGAAACTGTGCACTGAGCAGTATGTCGATTGGCTCAGTCCCATACTCGATTTAAGAATGGAAATACATCGGCAGTGTGGTGAAGAAGAGAAGGAGTACCAACTGCTGATTCGGTTGCTTCGATTAAAGACTGCCTCCGTCAATGCCAAGCGGCTCCGTCGTGCGGTGGAGATTGCTGGAGAACAAGTACGCCGAGGGTCAACCGACCTGGCTACCGAGGTTTATCACCTATTAATGATGTCCCTTCCTGCTGCCAATCTGCCACAAATTGAGAAGATCCAGCAGGCCATAAGAGAGCTTGAAACAGATGTCTCACCTGAAACTTCTGTCCTGGATCAATACATCAACAGATTACGTAGCCAGTTGGAGGAGTGGGAGCAACTGAAGCTCTGGAATGAGAGGAGGGAATCCAGTTGCGTCGTACCTTCCTGACTCGAATGAGCATTAATCGGGAGCGGACTGGAATGCTGTTGTCCTATGATAATGGTCATACAGAATGGTGCACACTTGATGAGACAGGTCAGACAAAAGACAGGCATTGGCTGTATGAACATACGTCAGATTCAATGGATCGGACGGAGCATATTCAGTTTATTGCACCTAATCAGGTTCTGATAATCACTCAAGGAGATGCCGGGAAACGGCTGCATCTGTATGAAATGCAAGCTCAAGTGAAGCTTGTCCATACCTGTGCGCTGCAATTACCTTTTGCTGTTCTACAGGCGGCTTGGCAAGACGAAAAGTTGCAGTTGCTTTTTGCCATCCGAAATAAAGGGGGTTCTGTTCGATTAGGGCTTTACGATACGAAACGAGATGAGGCTAGATGGATTACAGCTAATCTGAATCATCCGCAATTGGCTTTCTGGTCGGGAATTGAACAGGAAATCGGTCTGAATGTTGATGGACAGGGGAGAGTGTATTCATACAGGGACAAAGTCGTTCAAAGTGCAGAATGGATGTATACGGCATATCCGTATCCAGTCATGGACAAACAGGGGGATATCATTGCGGTATCCATCCCTTCAGAGCAGGGATTCAAACCGGGATGGCTGAAACAGGGTGAGGATGTTGTGCACGAATTGTTCCCACAGTGTGAAGCGTTCTCTGAACTGGCAAGGGTACAGATTGATCTAGATACACAGAAAATTCTGTGTGAAGGTATAACTTGTGGCAGATGGCATTATGTGCAATATGCATTACAGGAGAAAAAGGAAGTATTTCAGCTGCGAGATTATCCAGGGACGCTGACACAGGCTGTTCTCAGCAGGGACAAGCAGGGGCTGGTGGGCAAATACGAGACTATCGCGACAGCTCCGAGACCAGGTCTATTTCGTTTTCAAGATCAAACCAACGCCATTCCTTGGGTTCAAGGGCAGCAGGAAGTTATAACTAACGGTCGCAACGGTGGAGAACTGAAGGTGGAATACGGGGAAGCCTCCTATCGGTCCGAGATCATTCCCTATCTGGATATCCATCCAAAAGGTGCTGTACAGGCCGTCATTTACCTGCACGGAGGCCCACATAACTGTCTGTTCGACAGTTATAGTCCAGTAATGAAGAGGTTATCCGAGGCTGGTGTACGGGTGATCGGGCTCAACTATCCGGGTAGCTCCGGCTTTACTGGTGGATACAGGAGTCGTAATGAGAACGATTGGGGCGGTGTGGACGCAGATGTGGTCCGGTTTATTCGGGAACAGGTCTTATCCTCCTATTCAGACGTAGCTCTGTATGGCGTCAGTTATGGCGCCTATCTTGCATTGCTGGCTGCGGGCAGAGACCCAGTACTGTGGAGTGCTGTGGTAGCGTGTGCCCCCTTTACGGATTTGGGCAAGCTGTATACAGGAGGAGGGGCAAAGCTCAGATCTTTTTTGCAAAAAGAGATCGGTGAACTTCTTGAGGATGAATCCGCGCTGAGGACCCGAAGCCCAGTAGCCTACGCTTCTGCGCTAAGCGGAAGTGATATCTTGTTTATTCATGGGCAAGCAGATCAACTTTGTCCGGTGGAGCAGACGGAACAAATCTATCAGGAAATATTGAAATACAAGCTGGCTCTGGACGAACCCTCAGGCAGACTGGAACTTCATATCATTAAAGACTTAGAGCATGAAATTTATTCGGAACGGTTCTGGGCCCAGAAAGCAGTCGATTTTTTAACCTTTACCAAGGTGGGACAGGCAAAATAGAGGTAAGCTGCCAAAGCCGCTTTGCGGCTTTTTTGGCATGGGTTGGGGTGTCTTTTCGAACGGAAAAGGGAGTTGTGATTCTTTGTTTTAATAACGAATGTACCCGGGAATGGGGAGATGAGCTAGACTCATGGTTTACAAGAGAGTGAAGACGGTTTAAGATGGCGTGAGCCGTTTAAGGTATATAACAATGGGATTAAGTATTAAAATAACGGTAAGTTGACAAGATGATATCTACTGAAAAGAGGGATTTGATATGAAAGTTGCCATTTTTGGAGCAACCGGAGCGATTGGAAAGACGATACTGTGGGAGTTGATGGACCGCGGACATGAGGTAACGGCGATTGTTCGTGATCCTTCGAAGGTTGAGATGGAGCATGAACGTTTGCGTGTGGTAGAGGGGGATTTGCTTAACCCGGACCAGGTTGCCGATTTTACAGCCGGACAGGAAGCTGTTGTGAGTGCCTATGGACCGAAGTTTGGTGCGGAGGAAGAGATGCTGGAAGTTACACGTTCATTAATTGAGGGTGTTCGCCGTGCAAAAGCAGGACGTTTGGTTGTCGTTGGCGGAGCAGGAAGCTTACTTACGGATTCTGGAGAAATGCTGATGGACACACCAGGATTCCCTGAGGAGGTTAAACCATTGGCGAAAGCTCATGTTGATGCGTATAACCTGATCGAGGCATCGGATATCCACTGGACTTACATGAGTCCTGCCGCTACGATCACAACAGGAAGACGGACAGGCCTGTTCCGGGTTGGCATGAATCGTGTGATTACCGATGATCTGGGTGAGAGTTCGATTTCCGTTGGTGATTTTGCAGCCGCTTTGGTGGATGAACTGGATGATCCGCAATTTATTCAATCCCGGTTTACGGTGGGCTATTAATCGTTATTTGTTTAAACCAGATCGATGAAACGGAAACTCAATAGTTAAGGCTTGCTAGGCAGAAATATTTCGAAAAGGGTTGTCACCGGGGAGGGATGAACGTTGTTTATCGTAACCGCTGAACAGATGAGAGCTGTGGATGAGCATACGATTCAGACGCTTGGCATTCCTGCTGCCAGTCTGATGGAGAACGCAGGCAGAGCCATCGCCGAGGAGGTTATCCGGCTGTGCCGGGAAGGCGATGTTGACCATCGTTCGGAGCAGAATGCCTGCTGGAACGATGTAAACGGGAAGTGGGCGCACACCGGGCCCGGTGATCGGCCTGCTCATGGTGGCGACATCATCGCCGATCCGGCGCTCGTGATGGAGCAGCCCGGCGATCAGCAGTGGTACATGCTGATCGGCAAGGGTAATAATGGCGGCGACGGGCTGGTTGCGGCGCGCCATTTGGTTGAAGCTGGGCTCGGCGTGACTTTAGTCTACGCCGATGCGCCTGATGCATTGCGGGGCGAAGCCGCAGTGCAGCGGGATGCCGCCGCGCAGCTCGGCATCCCTGCTCTGGTCCACGGGCGCGAAGCCGTGGACTTCAGCCGGTGCACAGGCATCGTAGATGCGCTGTTGGGCACCGGCTCGCGTGGGGCGCCGCGCGGAGCATATGCGGCGCTGATCGCAGCGGCGAACGACAGCGGCAAGCTGGTCGTGTCCGCCGATGTGCCAAGCGGGCTGAATGCCGACACCGGGGAGGTATATGAGCCCTGCATTCAGGCCAGGGTAACTGTATGTCTCGCGCTGCTTAAGTGCGGACTCGTGCAGTACCCGGGTGCCTCTGCCGCGGGGCGCATCGTGGTGCGCTCCATCGGCATTCCCGCGCGGCTTGCGCCGCAGCATGGCCCCTCGGTCCGTCTGCTGACGGAAGAGGTGCTGCGCAGTGCGCTGCGCGTGGACACGGGCCGCCTCCGGGCACCGGACGGCCACAAGGGCACTTACGGCCATGTGCTGCTGGCCGCAGGAAGTCTGCCGATGAGCGGCGCAGGCCTGCTCTCGGCCAAGGCTGCGCTGCGCGCTGGCTGCGGGCTCGCCACATGGGCGCTGCCCGCGGCACTGCTGCCGCATGTCATCGGCACCGTGCCCGAGCTCATGCTCGCTGCCGCCGCAGATGGCGACAGCGGCGAATGGAACGCGGCTTCCGCGGACGCCGTGCTGCGTCTCGCGGAAAGCCGCGACGTGCTCGCGACCGGCCCGGGCCTCGGCCGCTTCAAGGACGACACAGACTGGCTGCGCCGTCTGTGGCAACATTCGGATCGCCCGCTCGTCATCGACGCGGACGCCCTCAACATGCTGGCAGACGCTGGCCCAACAGGGCCCCGCGACTGGGGCAAACGAAGTGCGGCGACTATCCTGACGCCGCACCCGGGGGAGATGGGCCGACTGCTGGGCATGTCGACCCCCGAAGTGCAGCGTGACCGAATCGGACACGCTGTACGGTACGCCCGCGAGCAGGGCGTGACCCTGGTGCTCAAGGGAGCACGAACGGTCATCGCAACGCCATCCGGCGAGGCGTATATCAACACCACCGGGCACGCCGGCATGGCAACCGGAGGTGCCGGAGACGTATTGACCGGCATTATCGCCGGTCTGCTCGCCCAAGGGCTCAGCGCGGAGCAGGCTGCCTCCTTTGGCGTGTTTCTACACGGCCGGGCAGGGGAGAGAGCCGCGCTGCTGCGTGGTGATCCGGCATCCCTGCTCGCCGGGGATATCGTGGATGCACTATAAATCTTGAGCATGATTGGTGCCGCACTCTTGGTGCATTCGTTACTGCATAAGCTGCATTTACACCGCGCTTTGAGCTCGTGTGACAGGTGCAGTTAGAGAGTGCATGTCCTTCATATGCTGCTTGTCTCTGCACACAGCATAATGATATAAACCATTCATAACATTAAGAAAGGGATGTCCCGCAAGTCATCAACATGACGTGGACATCCCTTTTTAGTGTGAATACCGTTTAACGAACCGAGCACACGCTATGAGCTGCATTTTCCAATGATCTGCGTTTTAACGAATCACAGCGACGTTATTTTCACTGATCGGCAGGCTCTGGCCCAAGTCTGTACCAGTATAACGAGAATAACGTGGCTGAAGTTCGTTAACCTGTACATTCGATCCAAATCCCCCAATTAAGGTGTGGTCGATTCATTAGAATTGATTAGCGATTCGAGACGAGAAGGGAAGTCTCTTCCAGCCTTCGGTACAATCGCTTCTCTTCTTTCTTTCTTTCTTTCATCCTGACTCCACTACAACCGGAACCGTAAAAGCTCCTGATGCATCTCTGCACTGATATCCCGCAGGGTTTTCACCTTAGTGCTTGCTTCGGCGAACGAACGTTGCTGCTCGGCCGTTGAAGCTGTAATTTCCTCACTGCTTGCAGCCGATTGTTCCGTTATGGCACTTATATTTTCAATCGCCTGCTGAACCTGTGCGCTAAGTTCACTGGACTGCTGCATGTCTTCCGTAAGCTGATTAATACTTGTGCTGATCCGCTCTACACTGTGACGAATTCCGGAGAAGGATTCGCCGGTTTTTCCGGTGGCCTGCTCCTGTTCTGCAAAGAGCTGGATGCTCTGTGTCACAGAGTTTTTCACTTTGCCCATAGCTGCTGTGATTTCGCCGACAGCCGCAAAGATATGCTGTACCGATTGCTCAGATTGCTCAGCCAGTTTCTTCACTTCCCCCGCGACGACAGCAAAACCGCGTCCCGCTTCACCAGCACGTGCCGCTTCGATGGAAGCGTTCAGAGACAGAAGGGTTGTCTGTGTAGCAATGCTTGATACATAGCCGGTCATCGTTGCGATCCGGGAGGCGCTCTCCTCCAGTTCCTGGACAGTCTTCTCTACCTCAGACATGGCAATCCGGTTTACTTCAGCCAGTCGAAGCTGTTCCTGTACGGCAATATGTCCCTCCTGAACGGAACTCAAAACTTCGTTACCATAGATGGCCGATTGTGAAGTCGCCTGTAGATTGCTTTCAAACATATGCTGCATCTTGTCCACGACCATGACCGTGTCACTTAGATCCTCAGCAATTTTCTGACTGCCAATCGACAGTTCTTCGGTTGTTCTAGATACTTGCTGAACAATGGCCTGCACGGTATCATTGCCGCGGTCAATGTCCTGCGCCATCCCATCAACACGGTTTCCTGCGGCACCAATGGATTGAATGATACCGCGTATGTTCCCCGTCATAAGACGGAAGGAGCGGTTTAAGTCATCCAGTTCATCTTTGCCACGTGTCTCCGTAAGCTGCTGCGTAAGATTGCCGTTTGCAATCTGTCCTGCAGCTTCCTTCAAGGTGCGAATGCGCCCCGCCAATTGTCGTGAAGTGTACATGTTGAACAGCAGGACAGCGACCAGCAGGACGATGGCTCCGACGAGAGCAATCTGCCAGGTTCGCTGGATGTCTTGTTCAAGATCTACTGTGTATTGGTCATATCGATCCCGGGTCACCTCATCCAGCATATAGATATCATTTTGTATGCCTTTGACCCGTGAGCTGAAACGTTTGGCGTCCGAACTGTTCATGGCTGTGATGGCTTCGGTGGCGCCCGTGTCAAGAGCCGTCAATTTGGTTTGGATCGATTGGATCAGGCGAAGCTGTTCATCCGTTTCCAACAAACCTTCTGTGAGCTGCTTTACCATGGTTTTACCTTCATTCAGCAAGCGTGCTACATTATCCTGATTGCCAGCTGTCATGGAGAACGAGTACACATCGAGCGCCTGTTCGGTCTGTATCTGGTTAGCGTTCAGCTCCGTGACCTTCAGCATGGCAGGCACCAGATTTTGATTTTTGGCATTCATGTTTAGCAATTGAATGATGATATAGGCTACTAGCAAAAGGCATAACAGTAACGATACGATGGCGTTCAATATCAGCTTTCCCTGCAATTTCATAAGCGTGCCTCCATATTAGCAATTGGTTTATTGATCTAGGGTAATTTTGGTTTTGCCGGAAGCGATCTGTGCTTTCAAATCTTCGAATGTTTGCTGTTGTTCGTCCGTGAGTGTGATGTTATGTAGGGCGGTTAAACCTACGCCGTTTTCTGCCAGACCATAGAACATTTCTTTTTCGGGAAATGAATGCTGGTTCTGAATGAACGTATTAATGGCGTTATGAAGAGAGACATCTACATTTTTGAGCATGGAAGTGAGTACTGCTTTTTCTGCTAAAAAGAACTGATCCTGGTCCACGCCAATGGCGTATTTACCCAATCGCTGAATCTCTGAAAGTGAGCCTATACCGGTAAGTCCGGCAGCAACATAAATCACGTCAACTCGTTGTTCTTGAATCATCTGTGCTGCGAGCTTACCTCCAAGATCAGGATTGCCGAAATCCCCGGCGTACATGACATGCACTGCGGCATCGGGATTAGCGGCCTTTACACCTTGCTCAAAACCTTGCTGGAAATCGTGAAGCACCGGAATATCCATTCCACCCAAGAAGCCTACATGGTCTTCATTTGTTGCAAAGCCAGCAATGATACCTGCAAGATAGCTGCCTTCTTCTGCTTTGAAGGACATGGAGGTCACATTGGGGAGATCGGAATGCCCGTCAATGATGAGAAAACGCTGATCGGGATATTTTTGAGCAACCTTCTCCAAATCGGCTTTTATCGTGTCGCTTAGACCAATAATCAGATCAACCTTATCCTTCGCAAATTGCTCAAAGGCTGCCTCGGATGTCAGATCCTTTCCCGGTTCCTTGTAATCAAACACAATACTGTTCTCGTTTCTTGCCTGTACCAATCCTTCAAAAGATGCGTCACTGAAGGAATGATCACCCAGGCCGACATCTGTAAGAACGATTCCGACTTTGGTTCGCTGATCTGCGGGGGACACCTTATCGGTTGCCGAGCATGCTCCCAGGACCATAATAACCAGAACCATCATCATGGTGAACCAGAATTTGATTTTCCCTTGTGTTTTCATGTGCGTATGCCCTCTTTTCTATAAGATGGAGATGACGTGTGAGGTGAGCAATTCCTCTATATGTATATCGGACGGGAGCAGAGTCTCTGTAATGGGAAGGATGAAAATTTACGGAAAATCTATGAAAATAAAATGAAAACTATGAATTATACATGGGATTTACATTTGAAGAGACATGAATTCTATACAGAACCTGTAATACGTCTTGCTGGTCAACGGGGAAAAAAGATAAAAAAAGCAAAGAAGAGACCGATCAGATCTCTTCCTTGCCTCTTTCCTGAAACCAAACGAATGATGAATGACTACATATCATGAATCAAAAAATTCATATATATGAACGGTTTTCCCTGTTCCCCTTAGCATATGCAATACGCCTGAGCGTTACGTTCCCGCTCTCATTCAGCTGCACTTGCAGCCTATTACCACGCTGCTACCGAGCCATCGGCCCGGCTTTCCGTACCGCCGCACAATACGCTGTCGTCCGGGTTGCGCCAGATGATCTGGCCGCGACCAAACATCGACGGATCGAGGGCGACTTGTATATCATGCCCTTTGCGGGCAAGTGCCTGTGCAATATGCTGAGGGAATCCGGGCTCAACCAGGATCGTTTTGCCTTTGGTCCACTGCCAGCGCGGAGAATCGAGCGCAGCCTGTGGGTTGAGGTGGAAGTCCACCGTATTCATGACGATCTGCACATGACCCTGGGGCTGCATGAAACCGCCCATGACCCCGAATGGTCCGATCGCTTCCTCGCCGCGTGTCAGAAAGCCCGGGATGATCGTATGATATGTCCGTTTGCCCGGCGCTAGCGCGTTGGCGTGATCGGGATCAAGTGAGAAATTATGTCCCCGGTTTTGCAGGGCAATGCCTGTGCCTGGCACAACTAGTCCGGAGCCGAAGCCCATATAATTGCTCTGGATGAAGGAAACCATGTTGCCCTTACCATCTGCCGTTGCAAGATACACCGTTCCGCTTGCCTTTGGATCGCCTGCTTCAGGTGGAAGTGCCATATCACCAATGAGTTTGCGCCGTTCGTCTGCATACGCTTCGGATAATAATTCCTGCACGGTTACGCCCATCTTGCGTTCCTCGGTAATGTATTTCTCCCCATCGGCAAACGCCAGCTTCATGGCTTCCAGCTGCCTGTGGTATGCCAGGACGGATTCCTTTTCTTCAAAATCAAAGCCCTTTAGCAGATTGAGCGCTGCCAGAGCAATCAGCCCCTGACCGTTCGGTGGGATCTCCCACACGTCATATCCGCGATAGGAGACCGAGATCGGATCAACCCATTCAGGCTGAAATGCAGCCAGATCTTCTTTGGTGAGGTAACCTCCGTGTTCTGCCATAAAAGAGTGAATACGCTCCGCGAGTTCACCTTCATAGAAGTCTCGCGACTCGCTCTCGCCAATCCGGCGCAGTGTTGCCGCATGATCCGGCGAACGCCACATCTCGCCCACGGCGGGAACACGCCCGCCTGGGGCAAACGTCTCAAACCACGCCCGCCCGGCTTCCGCATCGCCTTGGCGTGCATAGATGTCGGCTGCCCGTGCCCAATGGCGGGCCAGCCCCGGCGCAAGCGGGTAACCTTCTTCCGCGTAGCGGACAGCCGGTTCCAGCGCTTCCGCCAGCGTGAGCCGCCCGAATCGGCGGCTCAGCTCAGCCCAACCAGCCGGTGCGCCAGGCACCGTCACCGGGATGACCCCAAGCTTCGGCATCTCCGAATAGCCTGCCGCCTTGAGCGCCTCAATCGATATACTCTGAGGCGCAGGCCCGCTGGCATTCAGGCCATGCAGCTTGCCCTCGGTCCAGACGAGGGCAAAGGCATCGCCCCCAATGCCATTGGACGTTGGCTCCAGCACGGTGAGCGCAGCAGCGGTGGCGATCGCGGCATCAATGGCGTTGCCGCCCTTTTTTAACACGTCCAGACCGGCTTGTGCAGCCAACGGCTGTGAAGTGGCGACCATACCTTGTTTGGCATAAACGGGCACACGGTAAGACGGATACGGTTGGTAGAGTGGATCGTAGTTCATCAGGTTGTTCAGCTCCTTGTCGCAAGATGTCAGGTTCCGGCTCGCCGGATCATTTACTCCTAACCCTCTTCGGAACAGATGACGTGTTCTCCTGCTGCCAACGCGAAATCCAACCTGACATGGCTCGTGAACGGGGATGATACAGTTGAATTCATATCAGTGCAATTATATTTTTTTCAAAGATTTGAGGTGTTCTCCAGATGACTAGGTTGTTACCATGTCGCCGCCATTGACATGAATGCACTCACCAGTGACATAGGAGGAGTCGCGAGATGCAAGATAGACGTAGGCAGCCGCAAGTTCATAAGGTTGGCCTGCCCGGCCCATCGGCGTCTCGGTTCCAAATACCTGTACATCTTCAGCGGAGAAGCTGGATGGAATGAGTGGTGTCCAGATGGGTCCCGGAGCCACGCAATTCACCCGGATTCCTTCCGATGCGAGCGATTTGGCGAGTACACGAGTCAGGGAGACGACAGCCCCTTTGCTGGATGAGTAATCGATCAGCTGCACTTCACCTTTATAGGCCGTAATGGAAGCTGTATTGATGATGGATGCTCCTTTGCACAGATGCGGGAGAGCCGCCTGAATAAGAAAGAAATAGGCAAACACATTCGTTTGGAACGTATGGTACAGCTGTTCTTCCGTAATATCGACAATGCTCGGCTGTACGTACTGCACGCCATGATTGTTAACAAGGACATCGATCTTTCCGAAGGTTTCCATGGTCGTACGGATGACAGCCTCGCAGTTTTTCTTCAACCGCAGATCAATCTCGATTAACAGACACCGTTGTCCCAGCTCTTCAATGCGTTCACGTGTCCTTTCGGCGTCGGTCCGTTCATATAAATAAGCGATGGTGATATCTGCACCTTCCTTGGCAAAAGCAATAGCTGCTGCTCTGCCGATTCCACTGTCACCACCGGTTATAATCGCAACCTTGCCTTCCAGCTTGCAGCTGCCAATATAAGCAGGATCTTCGCTGATCGGTTCAGGCACCATCAGGGTTTCCAGACCTGGCTGCAGGTCCTGATGCTGGGGCGGGAAAGCCAACTTTTGTGGCTTGCACACCGTTTTCTCACCGTAAAAAGGATAGACAGGATTCATTCGGTTTACATCCTCCTCGCACGTTCGTTCATACGTCTAAACTATGCATTCGCCCAGAAGAAGGTGCGGCAGGAGCAAGAAGGGCATTTGTTTTTGGCGCAAAATATACCATAATAAGGGTGTAGTTATTGCAGCAGTTCATTAAAATGTGGAGGTGTCAGGAGCCAAATGAATATTCAGGGGATTAATCATCTGTGCTTTTCCGTATCCAATCTGGAGCGGTCCATTACCTTTTATGAGCAGGCTCTCGGTGCCCGTATTCAGGTGAAAGGCCGGAAGCTGGCATATTTCGAACTTGCCGGACTGTGGATCGCATTGAATCAGGAAGACGTCATTCGCAACTATACGGAACGAACGTATACACATATT
The DNA here is from genome assembly GCF_013401555.1 of Paenibacillus sp. E222. Lineage (NCBI taxonomy): Bacteria > Bacillati > Bacillota > Bacilli > Caryophanales > Paenibacillaceae > Paenibacillus > Paenibacillus sp. E222. Next base: position 631,661 of record NZ_CP058552.1, on the reverse strand, counting down.
GCCTTTACCGTAAAAGAAGAGGAATTCGACGAATCTGTGCAGCAGCTGCGAGCAGCCGGGGCTCACATTCTTCGCGGAAGACCACGTGACCCTAAGGATGCATTATCTGTGTATTTTACCGATCCCGATGGACATCTGTTCGAGCTACATACCGGAAATATGAAGCAAAGGCTGGAATATTACAGGGAAGACAAACCCCATATGACCTTTTATACGTAATCAATGAGTTAAAATGGAAAAAAATGTGCCATATCTATTGTACAAACAATGGATGTACATATAATATGGACAAATATACCCTTAATTTACCACCGTTTGATACTTAGTTCATACTTAAGGAGGTTTGTCATGATTCAGTTTCCCAAACCGGATGTAGAACAGTATTTCCAGACGTATCGGATTTCCCATTTTGCCGTATCGGCCGATGAGAAACGTTTGTTTTTTGACAGCAATCTGAATGGCCAGCCCAATATCTGGGCGATGGATCTGCCGGGTGGCTACCCGTATCCTTTGACATATTTGAATCAGAGCAGCCAGTTTATCAAACCAGACCCAGAAGGACGTCATATTCTCACGGCGTTTGATCGGGACGGGGATGAGAATTATCATCTGTATGCACTTCAACCGGAAGGCGGGGTCCCATTTCCTGTCGTTCCGGCAGAGCCCAATGATCGTTGTTATTTCTCCCATCTGTCCGAGGATGGACAGCGTCTTTATTATATGACAAGTAGGGATAACCCGAACTATCTCAATTCACGCCGGATTAACCTGGAAACGGGAGAGGATGAGCTGCTGCATCAGGGGGAAGAGGTCACAAGCAATCTGGTTACTGTGAGTTCGGATGAACAGGCCTATGTGATCTTGAATGTATACTCCAATACCTACCAGACAGCATACGTGTATCGGAACGGTCAGTCAGAATCCATTATTCCAGTCTCCGAGCGGCAGAGTCAGGTCTCGTATGTCTTATTTGCAGACAATAATCGGCTTCTGATGATTACAAATGATAATGAACCGTACACCTATGTGGCCGAATACCGGCTGGATACTCATGAATTTCGTCCTCTGTGCAAAGTGGAGGGAGAAGACGTGGATATCATCCGCTGGCACAAGGATTCAGAGACGTTATACTTCTGGACGTTTACAGGTCCCGAGAATCGGATGTACGCGCTGGACAAAGGTTCGGAGCAGCCTCGGCGTATGGACATGCCACTGGATACGGTGGAAGATGTGACGGTTACCAAGGCCGGCAATGTGTATATCTTGGGGCGTGGAGCTATCCAGCCGCATAATATCTATCGGTTGATGGCAGGTAGTGAGTCCTGGGAACCGTTGACTGCGAATCGGGTAACAGGGCTTGATCCGAGCGATCTCGTCTACCCGGATGTCATTCGATATAACTCCTATGACGGACTGGAGATCGAAGCGCTTTTTTTCAACGCGAAGCCGGAGCAGGCGAATGGTTACACAGTATTTTGGCCGCATGGGGGGCCACAGGCATCGGAAGCGAAATTCTTCCGTCCGATGTTCCAAATGATGCTGGCTCAGGGTTATCATATTTTTGCTCCGAACTTCCGAGGGAGCACTGGATATGGCGCCGAGTTTGGCAAAATGGTCGAGAGAGATTGGGGCGAGGGCCCAAGGCTGGACTGTGTTGCCGGTATAAACTGGCTCTTTGACGAGGGTATCTCATCACCGGATCGCCTGTTTGTGGTGGGAGGCAGTTACGGCGGGTATATGACCTTGCTGCTGGCAGGGCGTCATCCGGAATTATTCCGCGCTGCGGTCGATATTTTTGGACCTAGTAACCTGTTCACCTTCCTGGAATCCGTGCCGGAAGACTGGAAACCGATGATGGACAACTGGCTGGGTGATCCGGTCCGTGACCGCGAACGTTTAACGAAGGACTCACCAATTACGTATCTCGACCAGATGGTGAACCCGATGCTGGTCATTCAAGGGGCCAATGATCCAAGGGTCGTCAAGGCGGAATCCGATCAGATCGTGGCCGCGTTGCAGGGGAAAGGGGTAGACGTGGAATACATCGTTCTGGATGATGAAGGCCATGGCTTCTCCAGGAAAACGAATGAGATTCTCGTTTATCGGCGGATGCTGGAGTTTTTGCAGAAACATCAGGAGTCACCCGTCACACAGGCTTAAGGTGAGCGAGGTTTCGTCTTTGATCGAAATATATATTGGTATGACGAAAACCGCCAGAGATCATCCTTGATCTTTGGCGGTTTCATGCGTGCTCCCGCATGTTGGGCGACATATATGGAACGATACATACCTTAGTTTGGAGGGCTGTTATCCATTAAGCGACCTGTCCAAATCTACTCATCCAGCAATGCGAGAATCGAATCGATGGACTGCTCCGCCCATTGTGCAAAAGGAAGGTCAGCTGCCCACGTCACTTGTCCTGTCGCTTTGGCTTCACCCCACCATAAGATACGTTGATACAGCAGATGCACGCTGAGGCGTGCACGGAAGTGTTGGTTTTTCTCTTCATCTGCTGTACGGACCAGATCCCGGTAGCAGCGAAGGAACTGTGCGGCCAGTTCTGGTTGACCCTCACGAACATACCTGGTGGATATTTTGGTTAAGTCGGCTGTGCCGTCTCCGAAATAGGAGGTTGTAAAATCGAACAGACCACTAATCTGCCACCCTGAAGAAGGGCCGTCCAGATTTTGAATCAGAATATTCTCGACCTTGAAGTCTCCCATGACAAATCCCGGAACAGCTTTGGAACGAAATGCCGGTTCAGCATTCTTGAATTGCTCGTCCACCCACTGCACATCTTCATCCGTAATCACCGAATACTGTTCAGCATCATGTAACCAGTGACGAATGGTTCCGTACAACCAGTCCAGATAATCGCCCGCAAAGGAAACAATCTGCTTCGCTACAGGGTCATACTCCCCGGCATCAGGCACCTTCCAGCGGTGCAGTTCAGCCAAAGTATGGGCAAACATACAGGCGATCTCTTCCTGATCTTGCTGTGACAGTGAAGCCTGGAAAGTTGGATCATACAGGTGATTCCCGGGCAGGCGCGGCATTATCGCATAACTCCAGCCTAGCAGATGAGTATCTTCATGTAATAAATATGGATCAGGGACAGGAATGGACGTATGTTTCGCCAGTTGTTCTACAAAGAACTTTTCTTCCTGTAACTGTCCTGCATATAAAGGATTGCCTTTCAGAACATACTCTCCACGGGAAGAGCGAATGAGCAGGGTCTGACCCATAACCCCTTTATCCGTTCGTCGATAATCTTCAAGGGTTCCCAGGTCAAGCTCATTCAGCGCATCCTGCAATGAAACTGCGGCCACTTCGCCAAGTTGATTGGAACCAAAATATATACGGGTTGTCATATGGTCGGACCCTCCTGGATTTTAGTCCTCATTCTCTTCGTCAGACAGGTCATACGTATCCTCATCGACCAATCCACGGATGAAAGCTTCAAAATTCGGCGCAAGATATGTAATCTCATAATCATTTTCCTGATCCACATGAACTACACAGGGTTCACCTTCAGGACCACAGAAGCGATAATCCAGCATAACGACATCATGACCAGCGGATGGACAATCACAGATCACAATCCCCAGATCGGGGTATCCCCAATCTTCGATCATGAACCGACTTCCCAGCTCACCAGCGAGTGCGTATATTTTATCGTGTCCGATTCCCATAAGGCTTGAAATGGCGATGTGATCCTCAGCCCATGAAGTTGCTTCTTTGGTGGGAAATACAGTGAGCGCAGGTATACCGCCGTTCTGCGTATTCATCAGTTGAATATAGGATGCGGGCAGCTTGTAACCTAGTTCTTGCTCAATAGACACAATTTCTTCTTCGTCAAATGGGTCTGATACATGATTGTCCTGCGCATAATCGCTCTGTACCCAGAACGTTGCAGGATCATAAGTCCCTGAAGCGGCTCTTAGATGGTTCTGTATACCGCTCTGCTTGAATGCGGCAAGCTCCTCTTCATGACGCTGGCGATCTCGACGCATCTTGTCCGCTTCGGGACGAATCTGACGAAGGAATTCCAAGGTAGATTCATCGTGCGGCATGAGTTCGTCCGCTCTCTCAAAAGCCAAAAGTGCTTGTTCATAGTTGGCGATATAACAGTACGCGTAACCCAAGCGATATTGCCAGAGCGGGTCAGATGCCCCTTGTTGATGAACAGAAAGCAATTGCTCGACAGCTTCGCGATAACGCCCTGTATTATTATAAGCTCTGGCGAGCTGGCCGATGAGATTATAGTCTCGTTCCGTTTCCGGTATAGCTTCAATACGTTCAATGATACGTCCAAATTCATCCTGCTCATGCCACGATTGGAGTTGTTCCAACAGTTCACTTTGCATTACGTAGGCCTCATTTCAGTAGGGGATGAGAATCTCTTCCAACTATTTTACAAGGTTCAGAGATAAAAAAACACTCCTGCTTGTAGACAACCACGATGGCTTTCTACTAACAAGGAGTGCTTTAATGTAATAATTATGAATGATTGAAGAATGCAATTAGCTGGGTTTACAGATCGTCAAATCCGTTATCGTCGCCGACTTTGCCGTAGTTACGGGATTTGGCTTCGAAGAAGTCTGTTTTCGTCGCATTCAGCGCTTCGTCGGAGAATGGTTTGATCCAAGGCATGCAGTTCACATCCACGCCTTCATAAGCTTTTTCCATACCCATCAGACGCAGACGTTTGTTAGCGATGTACTTGATGTAGTCTTCCAACTCATTCAGGTCAATTCCGCGTACATTGCTGAGTGTGTAGTGCGCCCAGTTGGTTTCGAGTTCAACGGCACGGTTAATCGTTTTGTACACATAGTCCATGTTCTCTGGTGTGTTCAGTTCAGGGAAGTCTACCAACAGCTGTTTGTACACTTCAGCGAAGAAGTAGCAGTGTTGGTTCTCGTCACGCTGAATATAAGAGATCATTTGGCTGGTTGCCATCATCTTCTGGTCACGGGCCAGGTTGTAGAAGAAGGCAAATGTACTATAGAAGAAAATACCTTCAAGTACCAGATCGGCTACCATAGCCTGGAAGAACGTCTGTGGAGACGGGTTATCCCGGAAGGTTTGGTAGATGTCCGCGATGAACCGGTTACGGTCAAGCAGCACCGGATCATGTTTCCAGTATTCAAAAATTTCCTTTTGCTCCCGATCGGATACGATGGAGGACAGAACGTAAGAGTACGATTGGTTGTGTACAACTTCCTGTTGTCCGATGATTGCCGAGATCGCTTCCAGTGAGGAATCCGTGAAATAACGTTTCACGTCACCTACAAACATTGTTTGCATGGAGTCCAATACAGCGAGCAGGGAGATATTGACTTTGAATGTACGCTGTTCTTCCGGGTCCAATTGGGCAAATTGGGAAGCATCCTTGGACATTGGAATTTCATCCGCGATCCAGTGGTTGAGCAGCAGTACTTTATATAGTTTGTACATATGAGGCATACGAATATCGTTCCAGTTCAGAATGCCTGAGCATTCCCCTTCAATGATACGGGTAGACTGGTTAGGCGCTTCGGTATTGAAAATTTTCTGCAATTGCATAATCCGTTCACTCCTTGAATGAATTTACACTGTAATATTATTTCAACTTATATATTAGGGGCTGTGTTGTGGCATCTATATCAACATCTCGTGATGTTGTGATCGTGTTTTGGGCAAAAAAGTACCAGGGCAACGCCATTTTGCAATCAAAACAGGATGCCCTGGTGGTCATCGTAGATCTAGTGAGCTTTCAGCATCACGATAAACATTAGCTTGCGCAAGAATCGCATTCTTCAATAGTCAATGCCCGACTGCGGACATAATAAGTTGATTTAATGCCGGCTCTCCAGGCGTGCAGATGCAGTTCCAGGAATTCCGTTGCTTTGATATCTGGACGAACATACAAGTTGAAACTTTGTCCCTGATCGACGTGACGCTGACGGGCGGCAGCCATATTGATGGAAGCATGTTGATCCACCATGAACGCTGTTTTGTAGTACCAGATCGTTTTTTCGGACAGGTCAGGTGCCGGGTTGGCAATCTTATATGTCGTTTTCTCTTCATAAGACAACAGTTCGTAAAGCGGATCAATGCTGGCTGTTGAACCGGCAATGATGGATGTTGAACCATTTGGTGCAATAGCGAACAGCCAGGCGTTACGTACACCGTTTTGCTGTACTTGTGCTTGCAGTTCTTTCCATTGTTCAGTTGTAACGAATTGACCTACGCGTTCACCAGTCGTGTAATCCCGTTGGTCGAAGTATTTACCCGTTTGCCAATCGGAACCTTGGAATTTCGGATAATGTCCTTTTTCCTTGGACAGCTCCATGCTGGCTTTTACGAGCAAATAGTTAATTTTTTCATACAAGTTATCGTTATAAGTGACTGCTTCTTCCGATTCCCAACGAATGCCTTCAAGAGCAAGTAGGTGATGGAGTCCGAATGTTCCCAGACCAACCGCACGGTATTGACTGTTGGTGTATTGGGCTTGCAGTACTTCAATGTTGTTAATGTCGATTACGTTGTCCAGCATACGAACCTGAATCGGTATCAGACGCTCCAATACATCATGAGGTACAGCACGTGCCAAGTGAATGGAGTTCAGGTTGCAGACTACGAAGTCGCCCGGCACTTTGGAAATCACGATGCGGGTTTGTCCATCTTTGGTTACGAGTTCTTCCTTTTCAACAACAGTTGCAGATTGGTTCTGCATGATTTCCGTACAAAGGTTGGAAGAGTACACCATGCCGTGTGCACTGTTCGGGTTCGCACGGTTAACCGTATCCCGGTAGAACATGTAAGGCGTACCGGTTTCCAGTTGGGATTTCATAACACGTTTCATGATGTCAATCGCCTGAACCGTGATCCGGGACAACAGCGGGTGGTTGACCGCTTCTTCATATTTCTCACGGAACGCGCCTTCGCCTACGGACTCATCATAGAAATCTTCCAGTCCGAGTGGACGACCGTTCTCGTCTTTCCAGCCCATCACTTTTTTCGTTTCATGCGGGCAGAACAGACTCCATTCGCCGCGGCTCGCTACTCGCTCCATGAACAGGTCAGGCAGGCAGATGCCGTGGAATACGTCATGCGCACGCATCCGCTCGTCACCATTGTTCAGCTTCAGATCAAGGAAGGCCAGAATGTCTTTGTGGAAAACGTCCAGATAAACGGCGATCGCACCTTTACGTGTTCCGAGCTGGTCTACGCTGACCGCAGTATTATTCAGTTGACGAATCCAAGGGATTACGCCAGAACTTGTGTTTTTGTGACCACGGATGTCCGAACCGCGAGCTCTGACTTTACCGAGGTAAACGCCGATGCCGCCGCCCATTTTGCTGAGACGTGCTACATCTGTGTTGGAATCGAAGATGCCCTCAAGGGAATCATCCACGGTATCAATGAAACAGCTGGAGAGTTGTCCAGCCACCTTTTTGCCCGCATTGGACATTGTAGGTGTAGCTGCCGTCATGTACATGTTGCTCATTGCCCAGTAAGCTTCTTTAACGAGATCCATACGTCTCTCAGCAGGCTCCTGATGCATCAGGTACATCGCGATAACCATGTAACGCTCTTGAGGCAGCTCCATGACTTTTCCGTCAAAATCATGAGCCAGGTAACGTTCTGCCAGTGTGAGCAAGCCGATGTAGTCGAACAACAGATCGTTTCGGTAGTCGATGCATTCAGCAAGTTCGTCGATCTGCTCTTTGGTGTAACATTCCAGCAGTTCTTCGCGGTAGATGCCTTTCTTCACAAGATCCACTAGAAGCGGGTGGAAAGCACCGTAAGGCTCTTCTGGGTAAGATTTGTATCTGCGGTTGGTTGCCGCTTTCTTGTAAAGGGAAGTAAGCAGGGAGCGTGCCGCTGCAAATTTCCAGTTAGGCTCTTCCTTCGTTACCAGTTCCAGCGCGCTCATCATAAAAGCGTTGCTGATCTCGTCTCCGGTCACTTCGTCACGACGGAGCTTGCTGTTTACCCCGCGTACCAGACGTTCCTTGTCGAGCATGTCCAGTCCTTCCAGAATACGATCTGCATATACCGAGATGCGCATATCATCAAAGGCAAGCTGGCGGTTGTTCGGCTTGGTCACAACTTGTGGCATGAATATTCCTCGCTTTCGCATGTTTAAGAGATAAATTGGAGAAATTCTTTATATAAAGAATTGAGTGTCTTCTTACGGTGAGATAAAGAAAATAGCTGCATATTGCGGACTGAACGGCGGTGATCGCGAGTCTTGCCTTATCTTGCACATAGGAGCAGCACACAGAACATGGTCACATAAAAAGCATTCTCTCTGCCTATTGGCTGAAAATGCCCATGGATGTTCTGAGTTCCTTGCTGTCTTTAAAGGTTCATAAAGAGACAGAAAAGGGTGCTTATGTAATCTTTTGTCTATAAGCAGACACGCCTGTAAATAGAGGATACCGGTGCAGTCCAAATAGCCCCGTTGACCTCCGAGTCAAGTCTGTTTCGAGAAAACGATTTACACCTACAGGGACGTGCCTTTGGAGGTGATTTCATCCTGTTTTTCGCGAGATTTCAGAAGATGACTAATAGAAGTGGGGTAATTCAATTTTACTACATTTTGTTGCTGTTCTCTAACTGTAACCCAACATATAGTGTTTGTAAACAGGGTCAACACAGTGAAACGTAATTCCGAGTATACCATTTAAGCTGGGATTCCGCAAAGGAAAAGGACTGGAAGATTTGAAGATTTATCAAAAAAAATTTTTGGTCAAATCAGATGACGTTATCACGTCAGTTTGAATTATGCCTCCTTCAACTGGTAGAATAAAAACAGGCAAAAATCGACTAAAAATGAGCGGCACCGGTAACTTGCGGGGCCCAAGGGAGGCGGAGCGAAATGGCAATAGCAGAAGTGACCGTAATTCCAATTGGCACCGGGACAACCAGCTTGAGCAGTTATGTGGCAGACATGCAGAAAGTATTGGAAAACCAGCGGGGCATTACATATCAGTTGACCTCCATGAGTACCATTATCGAAGGCCCGCTCAATGAAGTATTTACAGCCATTGCGGCTCTGCATGAAGCTCCGTTTCTATCGGGAGCTCAGCGTGTCTCCACCTCCGTCAAGATTGACGATCGTCGTGACAAACCGGATGCCTCCAGTGTGCAGAAGCTGCAATCGGTTCAGGAGAAACTGGCATCCCGTCAGGCACGGCCGAACTAACGGAAGTCAGCAGCGTACGGAAAATGGCTTTATACAATGTACTGCAAGTCTCTGTCTGAGGCTTGCAGTTTTTTGCATTCAATGGGAACAGCGGAAAAGGCATTTTGCTTTCCTTCATAGTGATCTGCCCAAATTTAACCAGAGCCCGATCTAGCGTGTGATTTTTGCATATAGTGAACTGTACCTCAAATCAAAGGAGGGTTTTCAATGAGTGGAGTAGTTGGAGGAGTAGGTTACGGTGTTGGCGGAGCATGGACATCGACTGGCGCCATTTTGGTACTCTTCATCCTGTTGGTCATCATCTCTAAAGCATTCCTGATCTAATAAGAGTATCTGGACCCTAATACTTTAGTAAAGGAGGGTTCCCCATGAGCGAAGTTGGAGGCGTAGGATACGGCGGCTGGACATCGACTGGTGCAATCTTGGTTCTGTTCATTCTCCTTGTCATTATCACTAAATCTTTCTGGGTATAATGTGTTGAACTCCGCCTTAACCGGTGGGGTTTTTTTTGGTTTAAGGACAAGCCTATATCCATAGTGAAAACGCCTATTTTGTCAAAGTAGGGCCATAGCCCGGTCCAGAGGTAGGCATAATACATAGCTTAGGGGTGTAGGCAAATGTTAAGGAGGAATGAACAATGAGCGAAGTAAAACCGAATTCACCGAACGGACAGGGACACGTATACGGATACGTGGGAGGGTATGAGCACATGCATGGATACACAGGTCATGAAATGCATGGGTACGGGTATGGTTGTGGAACAATGCCAGCGGGCTATGGCTACGGATACGCTCATCATCCCAATCATGCGCCAATGCTGCACGGTTACCACCAAGGTTGTGGAACTTCCTATGGACACGGCGGGGGAAGCTGGGGATCGATGGGTACGATTCTCGTACTGTTCATCCTGTTGGTTATTATCTCCAAAACAATGTTTATCTAAATTGTGCAACAGCAACTGTATTAGGGAGTTGATCCATACAACTCCGTTGAAAGGCACCGAGATTGTATCGGTGCCTTTTGGCTGTTTGGACACTATTTATTAAAAATGGACATGGAAAAACACCCGGAACCCAATTCCGGGTGCTTTGTTTATGTTTTCAATCTTCTCAAGAATAAGTGACATCCAAAACAACAAAAGCCCTACCTCTCTTTTGTCCTTGCGGCTCCGATGACCGCGCCAGTGTGAATGGGAACATCTTGTGAAACTCTGTACTACCGGGTTATTGTGATTCAGGTTCTTCAATCTTCATAGGTTAATGTGCATATTCGCTGCGGTCGCAGCATGAAGAAAATATTCCGGGGTTTAAAGAAGACAGAAAATCATATGAGGTTGTTTAATTACCAACTCTTATAGTATACCACAGGCTGTAATTTTTTGCAATAAAAAGGAAGGTAGAAGCTTTTTTTTGAAAACAATTGCGAAAACACTTCAGGTTTTTCTTCAATAAGGTAATCCTCTTCAAATGATTCTGCGTAGGTTATAATAAGAGGGATGACACGGAAAGGGGCCCTCGCATGACTGAATCAATAGAGGACAGCAGGTTGATGCGGCAGATTGCAGAGCGAGATGCTTCTGCACTGGAGCTTTTATATGACCGCTACGAGCGGGCGGTGTATTCTTTTGCTTATCGGATCGTTGGTGATCCAATGACAGCAGAAGAGACTGTCCAGGAATTATTCCTGCGGGTTTGGAACAATGCTGAACGATATGAGGCCTCACAGGGGAAGCTGACCACGTGGATGTTCGCCATAACGCGCAACATTGCAGTGGACATGCTGAGGCGAAAATCCAAAAGCGCAGCTACAACCTCAGTGGAGAACGAAACACTGGCGGCCTATGCCGATGAACATACAAATACAGAAGAAGAAATAGAGCGCAAGTGGGAAGGTGTCCGAATCAAGGAAGCCCTGTCCCAGTTGAATGGTGACCAGCAACAGGTCATTGAATCGATCTATTATGCAGGTTTAACCCAACAAGAGGTATCCAGCAGATTCGGGATTCCGCTGGGTACAGTAAAGAGCCGTGTCAGGCTTGCGATGCGGCAGCTTCAGAAGCTGCTCGCCGATGCTGAAATGCATCCGGACGCGGGAAGGGAGGGCATACATCCATGATAGAACGACATGAGGAATGGTCTGATCTGGCACCGGTGTATGTGCTGGGAGGACTCGAAGCGGAGGAAGTGGCAGCATTTGAAGCGCATTTGGCCCATTGTGAGTCTTGTCGCCAGGAGGTGAGGGAATTGCAGGAAGTAACAGGCTTCCTGCCACTCGCGGCGGAACCTGTTGCACCGCCGCCTGGCATGCGAGCACGTGTGCTGGGCAACGTGCTCGGACACGCGCAGGAGAGCGCCGAAGCGAAGCCGGCGGCTGCTCCTGCGCAGCCTGAAGCACCCGCGGTGCTTCAGGAGGATCTTGCGCCGCAGCATGAAGCGGCGCAGCCCGGGCAAGGCTTGCCGCCGGAGACGGCGGTGCCTGCAGCCCGGGCAGAAGAGGCTGCACAGGCACAGCCGTGGCAGCCTCAAGGGCGCGCGCGTGCGCGCAGCAGCCGCGCCTGGCGCATAGCGAGCGCAGCCCTCGCGGCAGCGGCGCTTGTGCTCGGCATCTACGCCGGGCAGCTGCAAGGCCAGGTCGATTCGCTGAAGCAGCAAGCTGCGGGCTCATCAACAGTGGAAGAGCAGCTTGCTCAGGCGCAGGCGCAGAATGCGCAGCTGCAAGAGCAGCTTGCTTCATCCCTGCAGCCTGCACAGGGAATGCAGACAGGCGAAGCCGTCAAGCTTAGTCCTGCGACACAGGACATTGTGGCCCAAGGACTGGCTACTATCGTTATTGACAGCAAAGGCACTCACCTGGTCGTACAGGCGGAGAACCTGCCTACGCTGGAAGGCAAAGAGGCGTTCCAGGTGTGGCTGATCAAGGGTGATACACCTCAGAATGCGGGGACCTTCCTGAGCCATAATGGAACGGGAGCAGTATACTACACGTTAGACTCTGTCAATGACTACGACACGGTCGCGATCACACTTGAACCGGATGCGATGGGTGATGAGCCGCGTGGTACAATGATTCTGGCTGCCAAGATTAAAGGATAAGAAATGTTTTGCCATATCAGGCTGTTTCCTACGGGAGGCAGTCTTTTTTGTATGGTTGTACGCGTACATATAAGCAGATGAGCGATTCATAGTTAATTCCAGTATGGGGGTTTCCCGTCCGTGAAATGAATTAATTTTTTAAGTCCGAATGACCGATAACAAATAGGAGGCTGTACCCTTGATCTCCCTCTGTGGCATCAATGGGGAGAACTGGTTTACACCTAGAGAGTGAGGGGTTGGGGTGGAAGTATACCGTTCATTTATCTTTCGTCTGATACGAAATTATCTTATCGGTTCGATGGCGGCTGTTTTTGTGGTAGGTACAGTGGTTATGGTGTCTACCTTACAAATACCGAATATTCAATTTGTACGCCTCATTTTCATTGTGTTGATTTCACTATTGTTCATGCTTGTTGCTGAACTGATTACGCTCTGGGCACAACTTGGCCCCATTCGGCAATTCTTTTCCGCCGAACATCATGAAGAGTCCGAACTGACGAAGATGTATGAAAGGATTCACCGGTTTCCGGGACAAACGATTTATCGTATTTTGGGTCCGCATATGCTTGGTTTTTCCCTGCCTGCTGCCGGATTGACATTATGGATGATCTCCACGGGATGGCTGGAGTTTCCTTATGGCTACGTAGCCGTTGCAGCTGCGTGTGCCTTATTGATTGCCGTGATGCATGCCCTGATTGAATATTTTCTGACGGTTCGAACCGTGAGACCGCTGCTGCTGGAAGTTCGCCGCAGAGGTAAAGAACAGCATGGTATGGAGCCCTCTCTCGGAGGACGTGTTCTGGTGTCCATTCAGCGTAAATTTCAGCTGAGTACGGCGCTGATCGGTTTATTTCCATTATTTCTGTTCTTCTTGGCTACATCGATCCGTCTTCAATATATGGATAGCGAGTTTGCGAAAGAGTATACTCTGTGGGCCATTCTTATCGTTGTGCTGGGCGGGGGCTTCGCCCTTGTGGGAAGCTGGCTGCTGATTCGGGATGTTCGCGGTCCAGTTGCGGAGCTGACGGAGGAGATGAACCGAATTCAAGAGGGAGACCTCGGCAGAAGAACGCCTGATCTCTACGCGGATGAATTTTCTGCACTCATCTCCGGATTCAATATGATGATTAATCGGCTTGAGATGAGACAGGAGCGCAATCGACAGTTGCTGCAAAGTTATTTTTCCACCTTGGCGGCTGCATTGGACGCAAGGGATAAATATACGGCCGGTCATTCCATGCGGGTGGCAGAGTATTCCCTTATGATTGGCAAGCTGAGCGGCATGAACGAAGAGCAAGCAGATTTGTTATACAAATCAGCACTGCTGCATGATATCGGGAAGATCGGCATACCCGACGAAGTGTTATTGAAAGATGGAAAACTCACCGATGAGGAATTTGCCATCATTCGCACACATCCCGTTCTTGGAGAGAGTATTTTGTTACAGATTGAACCGATCGATGCGATGGCAGATTTTCTGCCGGGTGTAAGGTCTCATCACGAAAGATATGATGGCAAAGGGTATCCGGATGGCATAGCAGGCGAAGAGATTCCGCTATTTGGCCGTATCATTGCCGTGGCTGATGCTTTTGATGCCATGACGTCTGATCGTCCGTACCGGAATGGGATGAGTCATGAGAAAGCGCTATCTATTTTGGAACAAGGAAAAGGGACCCAGTGGGATCCCTATTTTGCAAGCTTGTTTATTGATGAATGGAGACGACAACAGCATCTCCAGAAATCGTCGGAGCGAGGGGTCAGCTGATCCCCTCTGTCCACTTCGATTCTTTTCTGCGACGACGGTGCAGCGAGAGCCCGGTGATAATTGTGAAAATGCATTCACCCAGTACGACCGCACCAAGGGCGTCATAGATGACATGTTGTTTAATCATCAAGGTGGATAATATAATCAGTGCTGCCCCGGCAGCAACCAACACCTTAACCTGTTTGCGAATGCTCTGAACGGAGAGAACAGCACGCATCACCAGATAAGAATGAAGAGCATGAATACTTGGAAAACAATTATATGGACGGTCCTGGCTGTAGAGCCACCCAAGAAGAGATGCACCGAGACCTGTACCTGTTAACTCGGGACGCGGCACCATGGTCTGAAAATTAAAGTAGATCAGGTAGCAGATCCAGACACAGATGTTCATGGATAACAGGACGCGATAATAAGTGAGCCGATCCTTGGCGCATAAATAAGCCAGCACACCGAAGACAAACGGATACCAACCCAGATAGGGTATGGACATAGATGGTACATAAGGGATGATCCGGTCCAACGGGGAATTCAGCACATAGAAACCACGTTCCGGACTATTCAGAATATCATAGAACATCCCCATGACAGCCAAGGAAAGCATCAAGCTTAACGACAGCCAGTAGGATTTGCTTTTTAACACGTGCACAACACCGTTTCTCCTTTCATCCAGGTCCGCAAGGAACTGGATCACAGCAAATAAAATCGAACAACAATATATTCTACTACTTTCGGCGCACAAATTGAATCCTGATTTGTGTATTTTTGTGCATTTTTTTGACGACGAAGCAATGTCGAAGGTTGAATGGGCATGATATGATAGAGATGCATACGAACTATAGGTTTTATGTCAATGAATACACGACAACAGGAGTGAGTGAATGCAATTTTCAAAAATGTTCGTATTAAATATGGGGATGCTCATTACCATTGCTTACCTTGCTAGTGTGTTCTATAAATACATCGTAATACGAGCTTCATCACAAGTAAAACAGATCAGTTCGTTGTTTGTGCTTATTTTTGCAGGCTGGATCAGCACGGTATTTGGATTTCAGCTTAATGATGAAGTGGTTTTCGATCTTCGCTTTGTTCCTTTAATTGTTGCCGTTTTGACGTACAGACAACCCTATAGCGTTATTATTGTTGGTGTTGGGATTGGACTGACCCGTTTAACTTTCGGTATCAATGATGCTACGGTGGCTGCACTGATCAACATGTCAATCTTGGGTGTGCTGTGTGCAGGGTTAAATATATGGATGAGACGCAGTGACTACAGGCTAATTGTTAAAGGTATCATCGTCATATTGATTGTAAATGTGGTCAATAGTGTGAACATTGCTATCGTCGGCGTTATCCCGGCTACATATTTTTTCTCTCATATTATGCCGTATACCCTTCCTGTTGGCATTTTACTTAGTCTTATTTTTGCTTTTATTTTACGAGATTTCCAGAACGAACAGAATCGGATTTTGCTCATCCAGAGCACCAATCGTTTGTTGTCTGTCCAAAAAGAAGAGTTGCAGAAAGCCCAGATTGTGCTGGAAGACCGCGCCAAGCAGCTGAGTATTGCTTCCCAGTACAAATCGGAGTTTCTGGCGAATATGTCGCATGAACTGCGAACACCGCTGAACAGTGTTATTAACTTTGCCCAGATGATCAGCGAGAATGGTGATACGATGGAGCAGGAAGATGTCGTACGTTTTGCCACAATGATTGAACATTCGGGTCAGGAGCTGCTAACGTTAATCAATGACATTCTCGATCTGTCCAAAGTGGAGGCGGGCAGACTGGATATTGTCTTGGAGGATATCAGTATTGCACAACTCACGGAAGATGCCATGACTCACTTTCAGCTGGTTGCTGAGAAAAAGGGAGTAGAGCTGCAATTGGTCAAAAAGCCAGGATTGCCAGAGACCCTCTGGTCTGATCCCCAGCGAGTCCAGCAGATATTACGTAATCTCATGTCCAATGCCATCAAGTTTACGGTTAAGGGGAAGGTCACACTGACCGTGAGCACCAAGCAAATCAAGAAGTCAGGCATTCTGAGTCAATGGATTGTTTTTTCGGTGCAAGATACAGGAATTGGCATTGCCAAAGATAAACATCAGTCCATTTTTGAAGCATTTCAACAGGCTGACGGGTCCATCACCCGGAAATTTGGGGGTACAGGACTTGGCCTGTCCATTAGTAGGGATCTGGCGAGATTACTGGACGGATCGATCGAACTTGAAAGCGCTGAAGGCAAGGGTAGTACCTTCTATCTCTACCTTCCGTTGAACCGTGAAAAAATGAGTTGACAACCTTCACGCTGTGAGTAGAATTTGGGGTGACAACTAGCATCGACCGGCACATGAAACCCGGTCTAAGGAGTGTATCCCCATACAGAAGACGGTCAACGTTAACCCTCCTCCGTTTGTAGGCAAGCCACGGCGCAAGGGTTCGACACAACGCACGAATTTATCCATTGCAACATGGGAGGGTGTACCGGCAATTATTTTGCAGACGTTGCTGGGAGGCCCATTTTTAACCGGATTTCTGCTGTACCTTGGGGCCGGGTCAAGACATATTGGCTTTGTGCTCGCTATTACAACGTTTGTCAATATCGCCCAGATTGGAGCGGCTTACTGGATGCAGCGCATTCGCAGCCGCAAACGCATGCTTATATTGTTTGTGGGGGTGCATCGCATCCTGTGGAGTTCGACGGGACTCATTCCGTTCCTGTTTCCCAAGGAGTGGTGGGTAGGCATTTATATTGGTGTGTATACGGTTGCATTCATAGCCAATACGATTGGCGGGATGATCTGGACCTCGTTGATTGGAGATATTGTTCCTGCCAAGGTGAGAGGGCGTTATTTCGGAATCCGAAACACGATTCTGAACGCACTTGGAAGCGCATGCTTATTTGCGGGAGGCATCGTTCTGGATCGTTTCCCCGGAGAGACTGGCTTCTTAATCCTGTTCATTCCTGTGTGGATCTGCGCCATAGCCAATACGGTTATTTATTTCTTTTATCCGGATGTACCGTTTGAACGTTCAACTGAAAAGGTTTTTTGGGGGATGTTCAAAAAGCCGTTTCAGGATCCTTCCTTTCTGAAGGCTGCACTGTTCCTCGCGGCCTGGTTACTGATCCAGACGTTGATCGTTCCACTATTTTCCTATGTAATGCTTGACCTGCTTAACATTAATTATCAGACGGTATCCATCATTACTGTAGTGCAGACGCTCGTCATGATGGCCGGATTCTATATCTGGGGCAATCTGAACGCGAGATTCAGCAACAAAACCTTATTATTTTGGACATTACCGATCATCGCCTTCTCCTGTCTGTCATGGGGATTGATGTCGTTTATGCCTGTTTTGATAGCGCTTTTTTTATCCCATATTTTTCTCGGTATTGGTGTGGGTGGATTCAACCAGCTTGCCTTTAACTTCACAATCGGGGATACACCGAAAAGCGAAAGACCTATGTTTGTCGCTGTGTATTCGGCACTGACCGGAGTGACCTCGTTTCTTGGACCACTGATTGGTGGCTGGTTATATGAGAGAATGGAAACCTGGCCAGATGCGATGAATTGGGTTTCCGCCTATGGATTCCAAGTGGGTGTTGGTGCAGCGATGCTGGTTCTTACGTTTACGCTTGGACGTCGTGTGCTTCTGAAATAGAGAGATGTGGAGGGATGTACTTGGAGAATCACGAACGGCAAGCTCTTGTGATTGGAGCCACTGGGCTTGTGGGTGGACTATTGGTACGCAGCTTGCTTCAGAATCCGGCTTATGGCCGGATTCGTGTATTGGTCAGACGCCGGCTTGAATTGGAGCATCCAAAGCTGGAGCAGCACATCGTGGATTGGGAACAGCTTGAGGAGCAAAAAGATCTGTTTCGCGATGTTGATGACTTATATTGTTGCTTGGGTACAACGATTAAAAAAGCCGGAAGTCAGGAAAACTTCCGGCAAGTGGATTTTCACTACCCCGTTAGAGCTGCCAAACTTGCCAAGGAGCAAGGTGTATCCCAGATGCTTGTCATTTCTTCCATGGGAGCCGATGCCGGGTCACGGGTATTTTATAGTCGGACCAAGGGAGAGATGGAAGACGCGTTATCGGCTATCGGTTTACGTTCACTGCATATATTCCGTCCGTCGTTAATCCTCGGAGATCGCAAAGAAAAACGGTTGGGTGAGCAGTTGGCAGCTCATGCCATGACGTTTCTGGATCGCTGGATGAAAGGCAGAGTGGATAAATACCGGGCAATCCAAGCTGCAACCATAGCTCGGGCCATGATAAACATTGCACTTGTTCAAACCAATGGAAACCACGTCTATTCCAATGATGTTATTCATGTGCTTGGACTGGATGAGTCCTGAGATATTCATGGTTTGCCCATATCGGAATGAGAGCTAAGGATAGACGTTTCTTGCCTGGGCGGGATCATGTTATAATAAGCTTCAAAAATGAGTTCGAGGCTTGTCTCCTTGCGGCGGCAGGACAGCGAACATGAAGGAGAACTCGTCCATGAAAAAACCAATCTCTACCGATCAGGCGCCAGGCGCTATTGGTCCATACAGTCAGGCTGTTGAAGCAGGCGATTTCATCTATACATCCGGTCAGCTTGGCCTCAACCCGCAAACAGGGGAATTTGGAGCCGATGTACAGGAGCAGACTCGTTTGTCCCTGAGCAATGTGAAGGCCATCCTTGAAGCAGCAGGCACGAGTATGGACAAAGTTGTGAAAACGACGGTTTTCCTGAAAGATATGAATGATTTTGTTCCGGTAAACGAAGTGTACAGCACGTTCTTCGAACAGCCTTATCCGGCACGCAGCGCAGTTGAAGTTGCTCGTCTGCCGAAGGATGCACTTGTGGAAATTGAAGTCATTGCCCTCAAATAGGGGAAACTGATATCCGCCAAGTAAGAAAGATACATAAAAAGCCGATTTCGGGTCATATGACCGAAATCGGCTTTTTGAATTTAAATGAACAGATCCGGATTAATCCCGATCCTGATTACGGGCGAAGAACAGCCATACCGCATAAATGGCCAGTACGATCGCAATGATAATTGCCGTATAATACACGGAGGTGACGTCTTTTTGTTTGAGTGCGATGGCAATGTATGCCCATGTAAAGACAAGTGGGTATACACTATCCCGGTAAGGAAAGCTCACCAGTACAGCCAGCACCAGGCCTACAATTAACATGATGATGGTCCAGGTAGTTTCACTGAGTCCAAAGCCATCCCAGCCAATTTTATATAATAATACAGCCGCATTGATAATGGTTGCCACGCTAACCCATCCAAGATATATGCTGAACGGCAGCTTCACAAGCCAGATTTCGGCAGTTGTAGGAAGGGTGATTGCACGCGTTTTTACATACAACATGATAAGGGTGAGCAGAAGCAGGACGATGACGACTAAGGCGAGACCGATTTTGAGATTTTGAAAAGCAAAGATCCACGCTACATTAAAGGCACAACTTGCCAGAAACCAGTAACCGAGGCGGGTAATGGAGTCCCTTTTCCACGAAGAGGGAACGAATTGATAGATGACAAAGCCAGCGAGCAGCAGATAGATCAGTCCCCATATGGAGAAAGCATAGCCCGAAGGGGTGAGCAATACAGGGTACATATCCGATACTTCCTTGTTGGTCCTGCCTCCGATCGGCAGCGCGTTGGAAAGGTAGTTTACTACGATAACAGCGATAAACCCAATCGCGTTTAACCACTTGTACGGATTGTTACGTGACATTGTGTTTCCTCCTTGGTTTAACAAAAATGAATGAACCACGGGTCAGTCTATAATGAATATACCCAGTTCTTTCGCATTCTAATAAGAAGCCGCAAAAAATTCACAGGATCATTGTCTGACTGTCCTGTGGTTTGCCGCTCTCTTATTCGTTGTGCTACGTCTCAATGTACGCTGGTTGAAGCAGAATTATGTTAATCCATGAAATTCTATCTTATTAATTTGGCTGGTAAGTTTATCTATATTTTGTTCATAACGTTCTGCTATACTCAAATTTAGGAGAAATGTAATCGGTGGGAAGACACGGCGAAGCTGCTCCGAAAGGAGGTGGAGCCGTGTCCCTTGATTTGATCGTGAAGATTCTGGACGCTTTATTAAAGATCGTCAGTATTTGTACTGGCCTGATAACTTTATTTGGCGTAAAGAAGACACGTAAAAACAAGAAAAACCACCGACGATAGGTTGGCCCCTTAATTCGGTGGTTTTTCATGCATTTGAAGTTCGCGCCGTGGTCACCCATCGGTCTTTTGTCTGGATATCCGCAATGTTAGCGCATTGCGGATATTTTCATATTACCCAGAACTGCTTTCTAATATGACAATAACATATACTACAACTCACTACAAACGTACAATTATCATTTTGATATTGTGATAAAATGCTAATTCTCAGAGGGAGAGGAAGAAGGTTGTTTACGAGAGAAACGATGGAGAAGCAACAAACGTGGTTTTATGTCGTGGCCCTATTCGTGGGAGCAGCGATTGGGCTGGGCACCCCTGAATGGGGGGCAGCGATGCATTATACGGTTTCACCTGTGCTTGCCATTTTGTTATATAGCATGTTTGCACAGATTCCTTTTTTACAGCTCAAAGAATCCTTGTCTAACCTGCGATTTATTGGTGCTTTGCTGGTCGCTAATTTTATCGTTGTACCTGTGGTTGTGTGGTTGTTAACCCTGGCGTTTCCACAGCCTCCGGCCGTGCTCATCGGCGTTTATCTGGTACTACTAACCCCCTGCATTGATTACGTCATTGTTTTTACACAGTTGGGTCGGGGCAATGAGAGACTGATGCTGGCTGCAACGCCAATCCTGTTTGTTATACAGATGGTTTTATTACCGGTATATTTGTGGCTGTTCATCGGGAAGGAAGCGGCACAGGTCATGCAAGTGGGGCCTTTCGTGGAGGCTTTTCTGTTCCTGATCGTTATTCCGTTGCTGTTGGCTATTCTTACGCAATTTGTGACCAAAGGCAAGGCCGGAGGAGAACGGGTGATAAACGCAACCGCCTGGTTGCCTGTACCCCTGATGGCTTTGGCATTGATAGTGGTTGTCGCGTCGCAAATCGGGAAGGTCTACGATGATTTTGCTGTAATTGTGGATGTTCTGCCCATCTATATTATTTTTCTGATGGTTATGCCCTTCATCTCACGAATCGTAGTGGCTCTATTCCGATTGGACACAGGCGCAGGCAGGGCCGTTATTTTCAGTGCAGGGACCCGGAATTCACTTGTTGTTCTGCCATTGGCACTTGCATTGCCGCAAGAGTGGGCCACAATTGCTGCCGCAGTGATTGTAACCCAGACGATCGTCGAGCTGGCAGGAGAGTTAATCTATATTCGTATTGTTCCTTCCGTCATACTGCGGGATCGCTGATCCCTTAGAAAAGAAGATCAGAGTGTATCCATCAATATGCATTCATATATGTAAAAGGGAAAGGGGCTATTCCCAGAGTCATGAACATGACGGGATGCCCCTTTTATCGTTTAACGAATCGAGCATGTTCTATTAGACAGATTTTCAACAGATCCGGCGTCTCAATTAAGCATTTCCGTCAGATAACGTTTTGCGGTACTCCCCCGGTGTGATGCCCTCCATTTTTTTGAACACTTTACTGAAATACTTCTCGTCCTGATAGCCGACCATCTCCGAGATTTTTGCAATTCGTAGTGAAGGATTCTGTAACAGCAGCTTTGCGTTATTGATTCGCAGTTTGCCCAAATACTCCGACCAGTTCAATCCGAACTGCTGTTTGAATTTGCGAGATATATATTCACGACTCAGGTAGAACCGTGCAGCAATCTGCTGCAGAGACAGGTCTTCCTGATAATGAGCATCCATATAACGAGCGATCTCACTCATTGGGTCCGGTGTGGCGTGATGATGTGCGGTGAGGGCTTTTCCGGCTGCGAGCAACCGCTGTTCCAGCAGGGAGCGGAGCAAGGGCAGTGATAACAGCCCATCATGATCCAAAGGCAATTCGGCGAATGGAATGGATTGTTCCTCTATCGCTTCATCTTCCTCCTTCGGTGGGGCGCCGGCGGCATCGTCGAGCCAACGGCCAATCATCCATTCCATTTCATCCATCCATTGCTGTATCTGCTCTGCAGTTATGACATCGAGCCGGGTGATGGGATCAATCCATTCTGAAACGGCATTGGACACGCTGGAAGCGCGCCCGCTCATCGACGCGAGACGTAAGGACTCCTCAAAGGTAGATAACCGCAGCCCTTTGTTTCCGTTGGAGGGCTCCAATGCATCGTGAATACACTGCTTCATTTGCAAGGCATTGCGTCGCCACAACCGCAAACTGGCTTCCTGATAGGCTCCCGAGGTTCCAGTAGGGTAAAACTCACAGCTGGAGATACCAAAATGGAGACGGCGTTGGATGATCTGCTCCAGACCATCGTTCACTTTTTCGAGAATGGTTTGAAGTGTCGAGCACTGACCCCAATACAGGAGAACGACTTCATCCGGCTGATCAAGCTGGCGGAACACGACACCTTCGGCAGGTGGGGATAACATCTCCGCACAGATATTCAGAACGGAGAATACAAGAAGGTCAGGCTGGCTGCGATATTTTGCCAAGCATTGAGCATCGAGATGCGAAAGGCTGGTGACGGCCACACTGCAACTGTCGATATCCTTGGGCAGATTTAATTCATCCCGCAGCCGCTGGAATTGGGTATTGTTGCTTCCGCGTCCCACGACAAGCTCTGTGAGCA
Source organism: Paenibacillus sp. E222 (assembly GCF_013401555.1). Lineage (NCBI taxonomy): Bacteria > Bacillati > Bacillota > Bacilli > Caryophanales > Paenibacillaceae > Paenibacillus > Paenibacillus sp. E222. The sequence goes on along the minus strand of NZ_CP058552.1, from coordinate 608,866 downwards.
GTCTGTCATGATAATGCGGACGCATCTGATTTACCACCATGGATTGTCTTGTGGACTGCACACGAACGGCATCGGCTTCTTTCCAGGCATCGACTGCCCTAAATAAGGATGAATTCAGTTCATCTGCTTCGACTGGTTTGAGCAGGTAGTCCGTACCCCCATATCGAATCGCATGTCTGACCAGTTCAAAATCATCATATCCGCTGATGACCAGTACCTTGCTGTGTGGGGCATGAACAGATATCCATTCGAGCAGAGCCATACCATCCTTGCCAGGCATTCGCATATCGCTGAGTACAATTTGCGGTTGATGGGCCGTGATGGCAGCGACCGCTTCGTGACCATCTGCCGCTTCATACAAGGTATCAATTCCTGCGGCTTCCCATTGACCAAGCAGCTTTATCGCATCGCGGACGTGTTTTTCATCATCGACAATCAAGGCTTTCATGTTGTTCACTCTCCCGCGTATATTTTGACTGTGATCTCTACGCCATTCGGTTCCATATTGCCAATCGTAAGCGTCGCATTGTATCCCGGAGGTGAGTTCAGTTGCAGTCTGCGCATCACGTTACGCAATCCAATCGACTCAGTCTCGTCCGGTTCCTGAGAGGAATCGGAAGATATAGATTCCGGACGCAACCAACGCTGAATCTCGGACAACTTCTCTTCGGGAATGCATGGTCCGTTATTTTCCAGTCGAATCTGAATCCAATCGTCAGCCGTTCGCTGACTGGATATGCGTATCCTGCCTTTGCCAGGCTGAACATCTGCTCCATGCTTGAAGTAATTCTCAATTAAAGGCTGCAAGGTCATCCTCGGCATTTCGGCGCGCAGGGTATCTTCGGCAAAATCCAGTTCAACTTCCAGGCGGTCAGCGAACCGCTCTTTTTGCAGTTCCAGATAGAGCCGTGCATGCTCGGCTTCTTCGTTCAAAGTGACCCGGGTCTGGTCACGCATGCTGTAGCGCAGCATTTTGGATAGGGAAGAGAGCAGCACATACACCCGTTGTCCTTGCTGTTGAAGCGCCAGTGTACCGATAGATTGCAACGTATTATACAGAAAATGGGGATGAATTTGGGCTTGCAGCGCTTTGAGCTGATTGGTTTTATTCGCTATTTCAAGGCGATATTCCCGCAAAATCAAGTTGTTCACCGTATCCATCATATCCCGGAAATGACGGGCCAGCACACCGATCTCGTCCCGACTCGTTAAACGGATATCCACATGCAGGCGTCCTGCCTGAATCTGGTTCATATAACGCATTAATTGCTTGAGCGGTCCGGTGATCCGGATCGAGATGAACAGGGTTGCCACGATGACCAATAACAGTGCGGCAATAGCGATCATGGCATTATTCCACGTTAAGGTGGTGGCACTCGCGTAAAGTGTTTCATTCGGAATCTGTTTAACAATGGTCCAGTCTGCAAATTGGCTTCCTAACTGCTGGTACACATACATGGAATGATCCTGTTCAAAATGACCTGAAGCGGTCTGTGCTGTCCCTGCGCTGGAACGTGCCGAATTCAGCTCAGTCGCTGCTTCCTGCCGTAATGCATCCGTTCCGCTGACTTCCGACTTCCCCTCGTAAATAATCTGGTTCTGATTGTCGATGACATAGATCTGTTCCTTTGTCGGATCATACAGTCTGCTGCAGATTTCGGCAATGGTATCCATGTTCAAATCGATGGCGAGCACACCTAATCGTTCTGTTGATGGCACATCCTTGATCACACGGTGAAGGGTAATCACTGTTCTTGGAGGATCATCCGCTGACGCTGCCTTGAAGCCATAGGAATGACTAAGATGCGCTGATTCGACCCAGATATCCTGACTTTTAGCGTCCGATTTTCCATGAAGCGAGTCAGAGTAGGCCTGTTTGCGCTCTTCCCGCTTCGGGAAAGGGTTCGCAATTAATGTCGATTGATTGGCAGCAAAGGAGTGCAGATACAGCTGGAATACATCGGGCACAGCAGAACGTATCGTCTGCAAGGTGGTGTATACCTCGGCAACTGCACGATAGTCGCCAGGGATTTTCGCCAGATTCCGTAGAAAATTTGGATCGTTGTACACAGCAAGCGAAGCTCTTGCCACGTTATCCACGTAATTGTTGAGATTGGTGGACGCCTGGAAAATCAGGCGTTTGTTCTCTGCGACGGCCTGCTCGCGCAGGGCGGTCTTGGTCTGGATAAACGTCATGCTGATGGATGCCAGCAGCGGAATGGTTGTGGCAATGAGCATAAAAGCGATTAGCTTGGTGCGAATGCTGTAGTATTTTGACATCGTGACACCCCTTCTGGTTGCAGGTTAAGAAAGGACAATATTTTACACCCAACTGTTCACCAGGGTCGGTGTTTCCCTGTGCGAGATTGGAGTTTAATAGAACAAGAGACCAATTTCATCCATCTATAGAAGGGGAGAACGATATGAAGCATCGCAAATCTTCACAGCTGTTACAGCAGCTTGTGTTCGTGGGTCCCTCCATCGTCTTTTTTATTCTCATTATCGTGGTCCCTTTCCTGCTTGGCATGGTGTATTCCTTTACCGACTGGAACGGGGTGTCGGCGAACATTCATTGGGTAGGATTCGACAATTTCAAGCAAATTTTTGCGAATGATCCCAAGTTTCTATCTGCGTTTTGGTTTACGGTGCGCTTCACCGTGGTTGGTGTAATCTTGACCAATGTTATCGGTTTTTTCCTGGCGTATTTCCTGACCAAGCCGCTCAAGACGAGAAACTTTCTGCGCACGATCTTTTTTATGCCTAACGTGATCGGTGGATTGTTACTCGGCTTTATCTGGCAGTTCATATTTGTGAAAGGGTTTTCAGCAGTAGGCGACGTAACCGGATGGTCCTTCTTCAACCTCCCATGGTTGGGAGACGAGCCGACCGCCTTCTGGGGTATCGTCATTGTATTTGTCTGGCAGACCGCAGGGTATCTGATGGTTATCTACATCTCGTCCTTGACCAACGTATCACCCGATCTGCTGGAAGCTGCAGAAATTGATGGTGCCAGCCGCTGGCAGGTACTGCGCAGCATTATTTTTCCGCTCATTATGCCGGGAGTCACAATCTGTCTGTTCCTTGCCATCTCCTGGTCATTCAAAATGTTCGATCTCAATCTGTCGCTGACCAAAGGCGGACCGTTTGGATCAACAGAATCGGTAGCGCTGAATATTTACAATGAGGCTTTTGTGAATAATCGGTACGGCATCGGTACAGCCAAAGCACTTGTGTTCTTCGTCATCGTTGCCATTATCACCATGATTCAGGTGCGTGTGACGAAGAGCAAGGAGGTGGAGGCATAGATGGAAACGTCAAAAAATTACCGCTTCAGTACCATTGTAACCGAGATTGTTATGGTGCTCATTGGTTTATTGTTCCTGGTTCCGTTTTACTTCCTGTTTGTCAATTCAGTCAAAACATTCGGTGACCTGCTTACCAATTCGGCCGCATGGCCGGAGGTGTTCCAATGGGGCAACTATGCAAACGCCTGGGAGAAAATTAAATTCCCGTCAGCCCTGATGAACTCGCTCATCGTCACCGTAGTCAGCAATCTGCTGCTCGTGTTGATTAGCTCCATGGCCGCCTACCGAATGGTACGCAGCGATACGCGCTTCAACCGGATTTTGTTCGGCGTGTTTATTGCCGCCATGGTGATTCCGTTTCAGTCTATCATGATTCCACTCGTTACCGTAACCAGTAATCTTGGACTGATCGATAGCCTCTTCGGACTCATCATCTGTTATCTTGGTTTTGGCGCACCGATGTCCATCTTCCTGTTCCACGGATTCGTCAAATCAGTTCCGCTCGAAATTGAAGAGGCAGCTCGGGTGGATGGAAGCTCCGCCTACGGCGTGTTCTTCCGGATTGTATTCCCGCTCATGAAGCCGATGTATGTAACCGTCATCATCCTGAATACACTCTGGATCTGGAATGACTATCTGCTTCCATCCCTGATTCTGCAAAGCTCCAATTTGCGTACCATTCCGATTGCGACCTTTGCGCTCTTCGGACAATATACGAAGCAATGGGATCTTGCCCTGCCTGCACTGGTGCTTGGCATCATGCCAATTATCATCTTCTTCCTGCTGATGCAGAAATACATCATTCAGGGCATTACCGCTGGATCAGTTAAAGGGTAAGTACGGGGTAGGAGCCACTCCGGGATCATGTGGGGGAGCGAGGGAAGTCCACTCCGAGATCATGTGCACTTACGGTCGCAGTTGCTCCTCGGTGGCCTGAATGAATGAAGGCAAAGAAGCCACCAAGTATCAAAGGCGAGCGCTTCGCTCCTCCAGCGCATCATGATCCCTCCGCTCCGACCTCGCACGGAGGTGAGCAAAGGGATTCAGGCCCGCAAAGCATGGGCCTGACTCCTGGGAAAAAGATAAAAACATGGGTCAAAGTTCTAACGAACTCACAGCATCTTATGAGGTGAATAATTGAGGTATAGAAAGTTTAACGAACCTCAGTAACGCTAGTCTGGTGCAAAACGGCATCAGAGCCTTAAAAATCGACCATATCGGCGAAATAACGCTTCCAGGATTCGTTAGAATGCAAACCATAGCAAATAGGAGCGATTAGCGTGCGCTGGGTTCGTTAAACTGGATGAACGAGATCACTAAGTAAGTGCAGGGGTTAACGACTTGCGGAATTTCGGTTGTGAATCAATCGCCGCCTGCATCCTGGTGGCTAAAAAATGCAACGAAGCTGTTATACTGAAACTACTATAGGGAGAGTGTATGTATGAAAAGAATGACCAAGTTGACGTTGCTTATGCTGATTGCTTTTTCTGTAATGCTTGCGGGTTGTGGCAACGGAGATAAGAGTGGAAGTCCTGTCAACACAGACACCCAAGGTGGCGGAGAGGCTGCTGCAGGAGACAAAACGATTAAAATATTCCAGTACAAAGTCGAAATTGCGGAAGCGTTTAACCGTCTCAAAGCGGAATATGAGTCCTCCCATCCAGGAATTAAGCTGGACATTCAGACCGTGGGCGGCGGCAGTGACTACGGTGCTGCATTGAAAGCCAAGTTCGCTGCTGGCGAGCAACCGGACATTTTCAACGTTGGTGGTTATCGTGAGCTGGACACATGGCTCGAATACCTGGAGGATCTGTCAGGTGAAGCATGGGCAAAAGATGTGCTTGAAGTTGCCAAAGAGCCGATGACCAAAGACGGCAAACTGTATGGACAGCCGCTGGCACTGGAAGGCTATGGCTTCATTTATAACAAAGACCTCTTCCAAAAAGCAGGCATCACTGAAATTCCAACGACACTGGAACAATTGGATCAGGCTGCACAAAAGCTTCAGGCTGCAGGCATTACCCCGTTCTCCAATGGATATCAGGAATGGTGGGTACTCGGCAATCATAACGTAAACGTGGCATTTGCGAATCAGGCAGATCCGGTGAAATTTATTCAAGGTCTTAACGAAGGTACGGAGAAAATCCCTGGCAATCAGGTGTTCACGGACTGGATGAACCTGCTCGACTTGACGCTGAAATACAGCAACAAAAACCCGCTCACAACCGACTACAACACTCAGGTAACCCTGTTTGCCAGTGGGGAAGCAGCGATGATGCAGCAAGGGAACTGGACGCAGGTACAAATTGATGGCATTGATCCTAATCTGAATCTCGGCATTCTGCCGATGCCAATTACGAATGAACCGAACGACAAATTGTTTGTTGGCGTACCGAACTACTGGGTTGTGAACAAGAATTCGCAAGTGAAACCGGAAGCGAAAGAGTTTCTGGAATGGCTCGTCACATCCGACATCGGGAAACAGTATATGACCAAAGAATTCAAGTTTATCCCGGCATTCAGTTCCATTCAGGCATCCGAAGAGGATCTGGGTGACCTCGCAACGGATATCATGAAATACAGCCAGGAAAACAAAACATTAAGCTGGAACTTTAACCGTTTCCCTGAGGGTGTTCCACAAGAATTCGGCAGCACGATTCAGGCATATGTAGCAGGCAAATCGGACAAAAAAGCCCTGCTTGACGCATTGCAGCAAAACTGGGATAGTCTGAAAAAATAATCACTCGGATGAGCTATCCGTATAAGTGTATAAGTAAAATAGTGCTGTCTCATCCTTGAATGGTTATCCACATACTAGTATCCACAGGCTATTGGAGCCATTCGCAACTGATTTGATTCGATGGACAGTTCATATTATGTAATTCATATTTCGAGTATCTCGAGCCTCGAACAGGTCAGCCAGAATTTCATTCTGGTTGGCCTGTTTTATTGTAAGTGGACGCCATCATCATTGCCGAATGGAAGAACAAATGGCGAACCCGCTCTTGAAATGTGGATAACTCCATCATATGGTGAGGCCCAATGACATATTTAACACAGAGTTAATACTATATGTGGATATCCTGTGTGTACAATGTTCTAAATGTGGACAAGTACGAGAAATATTTGGGCAAAGATCATCTTTTGTTAACAACATAACTTGTATTTGTTTGATTAGTACTGTATAGTTCTATTTATGAAAAATTCAAATTCAAATTCAAATTCTGCTTCTATGAAATCCAAAAGTTCCAATCCGGTTAATCGGACCAAGGCAGTCGAAGTGGCTGCTCAGTTATTTTTGCGTCAGGGTTACAGCTATGTCAGCATGGATGAGGTCGTGCGGGCAAGCGGGGTATCCAAATCGAATATTTATTACCATTTCAAAAACAAGGAGGAATTGCTCCAGGCCGTGGTGCAGTACTGGATTGCCCAGTATGAATCGGAGATCTACCTGCTGCTCAGTCAGCGTGAACGAGAGGTCACAGAACGGATCTATTCGTTTATGGCCTTACTGTCCGCAGGCATGGAAGGGCGCGATTATAAAGGGAGTTGTCCGTTTATTACATTGTATATGCAGACACCAGCCAGCGCACCCGAAGTGAAAGAGAGCATAGCCCGTTTCTTCCGTGAGCTGCAGCCGATGATGGAAAAGCTGTTGCAGCAAGGGGTGGAGCGTGGCGAATTTCGTAAAGGGATTGAGCCGGGACCCGCGGCTGCTTTATTTATCGCTGCATTCGAGGGTTCACTTGTACTCGCGGAGACTGCACGTGATATAGGGATAATTGAACAGTCAGCACGTACATTTTGTCAGATGCTTCGGTAAACGAAGCTCTTTTTTTGATCATAACTAGTACTGTATAGTACTAAAATAAATAATACTAAAAAGGGAGAGAGATTAGAAATGAGTATACATAATTCATCATCATCATTAAACGCAGGAGGTAAGACTGATTCCAATCCAGCTAAGAACAACATAGCGACTGAATCAACCACTATTTTGATGACAGGCAGTACCGGATTTATAGGCAAGGAGGCAGTAAAACAACTTGGGCACAGTGAAGTGCAGTTATTACTGCTTGTACGCTCGGAATCCAAAGCGAGGATGGTTCTGAATGCATACGGAGTAACGGATTTCAGCCGAATAACTTGTATTCAGGGAGATCTGTCAGCTCCTGGCCTCGGACTGACCAAAGCTGATCGTGAACGTGCTCTTCAGGCCAATGTCATAATTCATGCAGGTGGGACGATGGATGTCACATTGCAACCGAAGGTGGCAGAACAGATTTTTATGAATGGAGCAAGAGGGATGGCCGAATTGGCCGAAGAAATCCAGCGTAAACAAGGATTGAGGCACTTTATCCACGTGGTTGGTTTTATGAGTCCGTATGGAAGGAAGGATTCTCCGCCTATATCTTCAACGAATGAAGATGTTGGGGATAAGTCGAGCGGTCAGAAGTCATTGATTAGCAAAGCCTTCCATTCGGAAAGTGCTTATGAACATATGAAATTCGAAGCGGACCGCTATATTCGACAGCACGCTGAGCAGCATTCGTATGTCTTATCTGTTGTTAACCCGAGTACAATCGTGGGTCCATATCCTACAGGGGCAACCGAACAAACGGGTGGAATTGGCATGATGATACAGGCAATGAGAAGGCGTAGAATGCCGGTGATTCCTGGTGGTCGACAGCATTGGCTGCCCCTTGTATCCAATGATGTGGTTGCAAAGACCCTTGTTTTTCTGACTCAGGACAGTCATCCATCCGGCGGGACATATCCCTTGTTGTCCAGAAAAGCGGACGGTCCGGATATGAAGGAACTGATTCGGCTAATGGCGGTTGAGTTGGATGTATCTGCACCTCGATGGTCAGTACCTCTGCCCATGATCCATGCAGCGATGAAGGCTGGTGGTACAAAGATCAGCGGAATACCGCCTGAATCGATCGCGTTTATTACCAAACAGGAGTTTGAAGTGCAGCAGACGGAGCGGTTATTTCGACGAATGGGACTAAACTTGCCTGAAGTTAGCGAGCTATTACCTTACGTAATAGCCGATTTGGATTATCGTTTCAGCTATCCTGCACAGGAGGATCTGCCTCAGAGCTGGACTCGGACACGTAAGGGCAGTCTTGCGGTGCTGCTCCATGAGGGTCAAGGGGAGCCGTGGGTGATTGTTCATGGTTTGATGAGCAGTGCTGACGATATGATCCCGCTGGGAGATGCGCTATGGAGTATGACGGGAAACCCTGTATGGCTTGTGGATCTTGCCGGATTTGGGCGTTCTCCGGTTCATCGGAACAAGATAATAGGGGCGGCCTTCAAAGGGCAGGTCGAAGCGATGCGAAGTGTGCTGGATGAGATACAAGGTCCTGTCAAACTGTTAGGACATTCTGTTGGGGCAGCCATAGCCGCGGCGGTGATGCAGGAGAGTGGACGTGAAAATATCCAGCTTGCCTTGCTGCAACCCGTATGGGGAGCTTCAAAAGACGGAATGCAGCGCCTGATATCAAGGCTCCCGAGAAGAATGCTGCAAGGACTGTTATCTCGGATGACTCCACAGCAAGTGGCTGGACAGTTAAAAAGAGCAGATGTTTCGGAGATCAATCCAACTCTGCTGAAAGGTTATGCGAGAAGAGTTTCTTCTGGTTTGAAGTCTCCCCGCATCGCAGGAGCGAATGCTGATTTGCTCCACTGGATACAGTCTCATTCAAATGATAAAGTGTCGCAGACAAGTGCAGATGCGCAGCGCACACTTATGGTTTGGGGGACAAACGATAAGGGATACGCGCGCCCCGAAAATATCCATTCCTCCGTTCAACATGTGGAACTTCCCTATGGGCACCAATTTCCCCTGTTTCATGCGGAAGAAACTGCTTCGCTGCTTGTGGAGTGGCAAATGAAAAGAGGGTATGCGAAGAAATGAAGTGTGCATTCCCAAAATTACATGATATTCAAGTCGCTCGATAATAAAATGTTAAATTATATTACACATACAGTTAGATAAACGGAATGAAAACGTTATTTTCACTTCCATTTATACTTGTCGCACAATAAAACGATGCTCATTTTGGCAAGGCAGTACATTGTGAGCCTCTTCTGAACTGCGATAGACTTGATTTCAAGATCAACAGCTAAGAGGAGGATGTGTACAATGCCACTTCAAAAAACGTTATTGGCACTGGACGCGCTGGACAGCGCTTATGTAAATGGTGAAAGTGTAAAGCAACTATTTGTTCAATACCCACAGGTTTCCGTTGAAGTGCTGACCGTACAAGGGGAAAAGGGAAGCACGGATTTTGTTAAAATCATCATCCCTGGTACACAAGGCAAGCTGTCGGGAGGGCAGGCCCCGACCATGGGGATTGTCGGACGACTGGGTGGAATCGGTGCCCGTCCTACACGCATCGGACTCGTCTCGGATGCCGATGGCGCCGTTGCTGCTGTCGCAGCAGGACTGAAACTCGCCGATATGCAGACCAAGGGTGATTCGCTTAAAGGTGATGTCATTGTAACTACGCATATCTGTCCGGATGCTCCCACGCTTCCGCATGAACCGGTTGATTTTATGGACTCTCCGGTCGACATTTTGCAGATGAACGAACATGAGGTTCTACCTGAGATGGAAGCCATTTTGTCCATTGATACAACCAAAGGAAACCGGGTGATTAACCATAAAGGCATCGCCATTTCGCCAACAGTGAAAGAGGGATATATTTTACGGGTGAGCGATGATTTGCTCCGAATTATGGAGATGACCACAGGGCAGCTGCCTGTGACTTTCCCGATTACAACGCAGGATATTACGCCATACGGCAATGACTTATACCATATCAATTCCATTTTACAGCCAGCTGTGGCTACACATGCACCCGTTGTAGGCGTAGCTGTAACCGCACAATCCGCAGTTCCGGGATGCGGCACAGGAGCGAGCCATGAGGTTGACATTGCAAGCGCAGTTCGTTTGGTCGTGGAGACAGCCAAGGAATTTACGAATGGCACCTGTTCTTTCTACAATGTGGAGGAATATAACCTGATTACTCGTCTATATGGATCAATGAAAGTACTTCAGACCCCAGGAATCCAGGCAGCTCCGTCAGCATAGTTTAGTCGAGAAGTTCACGGTTAACGCGGCAGGTGAAAATAATGCTGTGGACATACGTGGCTTCTACAGCCGATCTGATATGTAGGAGGCTAGAACATGACCAAGCAGCTTGGCATGATTACGATTGGACAAGCTCCGCGAACCGATGTTGCGCCTGTCATAGAAAAGTATCTGGAGGGGCGGGCGGAACTCCTTCAGGTCGGAGTGCTGGACGGGCTGTCGGCAACTCAGATTGCTGCGCTGGCCCCGGAACCTGGTGAATATGTGCTCACTTCCCGTCTACAGGATGGCAGTGCGGCTATCGTATCCCGTGAAAAAATCAGACCGATGCTGAATCAAAAGATTCGTGAATTCGAAGCAATGGGTGTCCCCAATATTCTGCTGCTGTGCACAGGTTCCTTTCCAGGTCTGCGTTCAGTCAAGGTGCACCTCATTGAGCCTGACCGCATTATTCCTCCAGCCGTACAGGCGATGGCCGATGGCCGCCGTCTGGGGCTTATCGGACCATTGCCAGAGCAAGCGGGACAGCTTGATTTGAAGTTTTCCTCCCTGGTCCAGCCTGCGTTTGCCGCTGCTTCTCCTTATACATCCGGGGAGGCTGAGTTCCGGCAGGCGACGGAATCATTAAAGGGGCGTGTTGAACTTATTTTACTGGATTGCATGGGGTATGATGAGCGCCACCGTCAGTGGGTTGCCAATGCCAGCGCAGGAATCCCAGTCATTTTGTCGAATGCTCTAATGGGGAAGCTAGTAGCGGAAATGGTCTGACACAGGAGGAGACGAACCAATGAACCAGCAACGAATTGACGTCAGTAAAAATGTTTTGGTGGAATGCCTTGGACTTCGCAGTGGTGAGACACTGGCTGTCGTAGCGGATGATGCCAAGAGAGAACTGGCCGAGTCCATATATGAGGCAGGCAAGGCACTGGGAGCAGATGCGGTACTAATGGTGATGAAGGAACGGAGCAAATCCGGTGAAGAGCCGCCTGCGCCGATTGCCGAAGCGATGAAGTGTGCAGATGTCGCAGTGTGCGTAACTCGTTATTCATTAACCCATACGCAGGCGCGTAAACAGGCGGCAGCTGCTGGAACCCGGGTAGCTACGATGCCGGGCATGACGGACGATATGTTCATGAACGGAGCCATTACCGCAGAATATCCCAAAGTGAAGGCATTGACAGATAAGGTTACGGCCATGCTGAGTGCAGGGAGAAGTGTCCGTATCGAAAAAGATGGACACCAGCTGTCGTTCTCCATTCAGGGTCGTAATGGCGTGCCGAGCACAGGTATGTACCTCAATCCAGGTGAATCCGGCAATTTGCCTTCCGGTGAAGCGTACATCGCCCCCGTTGAAGGCATTGGCGAGGGTGAAATCCTGGTGGATGGCTCAATTGCAGGAATAGGTGCGATCAGTGAACCTGTTCTACTGACAGTTAGAGAAGGGCGCCTTGTTACAGCAACTGGCGTTGAAGGAGACAAGTTGTTATCCATGCTGGGTGAAGGGGATGGTCGGATTCTTGGCGAATTTGGCATTGGCACCAATGACAAGGCCCGAATTACAGGTGTTGTCCTGGAGGACGAGAAAGTCTACGGTACGATTCATGTTGCTTTTGGAAGTAATAATACCTTTGGCGGCACAGTTGCAGCAGGTGTTCACATTGATGCCGTTGTGCAGAAGCCGGATGTGTACATTGATGATGTGTTGATTATGCGTCAGGGAGAACTGCTCGATCAATAACAGAGCAGAATATTCAAGGGATAACCTTGTAGATCAAAAAAAAGTGAATGAGAGCGTATGCACAACATATCCACAGTGGGGACCAATGCGTAAATTACGCGGTAGTTTTAGCGACAAATACACAACATATTCACAATATATAAAGAGATATCCACATAACTGGGGGTAACTATCAACAGTTTGTGGGTAACATATGCACAAGATATCCACAGCCTGGGGAGGAATGCTGATGTTGGGTCTTATCAGAGTGATTACGCTTCATCATGAAGAAGATATCCACAGACACGGGGCATTGATTGAAGGACGTTATGGCATTCAGGTTCGGAGTCGCTGCATTCCCGATCAACCGCTGGGGGTATATGATCAGGCCACAGAGCTTGAATCGATTCCCAAAATTGTGGATCTGGCACGAAAACTGGAACAGGAAGGCTGTACCTCCATCGGTATCAGTTGTGCAGCCGATCCGGCTCTCGCAGAAATGCGTGCCGCTGTTGACATCCCAGTCTATGGTGCTGGATCATGTGCAGCACATCTTGCGCTCACTTCAGCGGCGCGTGTAGGTGTATTGACCATCCTTGAGGAAGTGCCTCATCTAATTCGAGGAATACTAGGTGATGCCTATATTGGGATGGAGCGTCCCGAAGGTGTGGTAACTACGCTGGATCTCAACACGCCACAGGGGCGAATCGCGGCTATGGAAGCCGCCAGAAGACTGAAGGCGGAGGGCGCCGAGTCCATTGTTCTTGCGTGTACAGGTTTTGCAACGATGGGATTCGCCTTGGAAGTGGAAAAAGAACTGCATATCCGGGCGCTTGACCCGATCTATTCATTGGGAGCAGCTGTGTCTGCGTTGAATGTCTGATCTATGGAATGCCGGATGTGGATATGTGATGATTTTATATTTGGGTTAATTTGATGTTGACGCCGATGCAATGTGTATAACTGCATCGGCGTTATTTGTGTTGGATAAGGTGTTATCGGGGCTCTTGGAATAGCATGGCGCAGGTGTGCGAGGAGCGTGGATATAATTATCCTATTTTGTAATGTGAAGCGATAAAGTAATGAATTTATTTTCCATGCAATTAACTTCTACTAACAACGTATTGTTAATACTATAATTTATAAAATGAATACATAACATACGGATATCACAGAAATTCCCGTTTTTTTTGATCAGATAGTCTGGTAAACTATCCAAAAAAATTAGATACAGTATGCAAAAATGATTTGCAAATCTGGCTCAGGGTGGTCGATAGGTTTGAAAACGACAGGTATAACATTGAAAGAACTGTTGAATATTCCTATACTCAGCAAGGCCAAAGTCATTAGTGGGCACCAGGGATTGGATCGGGTTGTGCGGTTCGTGGATATTATGGAGGTGCCCGATCTGCAAGGGTGGTTGCGAGAAGGCATGCTTATGCTGACGACAGCCTATTCAATTCGTGATAATCCCGGCTTGCTCGGAGAACTAATCTATACACTTAATGAAGCAGGGGCGGCTGCTCTGGCTATCAAGCCTGCGCGTTTTCTCAAAGAAATCCCGAAAGAAGCCGTTGCAGCCAGTAATGACTGCGGCCTGCCCATCATTGAAATTCCTCCGGAAATACCCTACATGGATATTACGCAGCCTGTTATGGAATTGGTACTGGATCGACAGGCCGCACTTCTCCGCAGGTCAGAGGAAGTATATCGGACACTGATGACCATGGTACTTGAAAACAGCGGAATACAGGCGGTGGGGGACAATGTGGCTGAGCTGCTTCAGGCACCCGTGGGTGTTATCGACAATGCTGGTCAGATGATTGTGTCTTCACCGCCGGATTATGAATGGAAAGAAGCTGTGGACCCGCTCGTATGGGAGATAAATCTCGATCGGCGAAAGGTCGCCCGACTGCTGGTGGACAAGGACTCCCTGGATGAGATGGAACAAGTCGGTATTGAGCAAGCCAGATTAGTATTATCCCTGGAATTGATGAGAAACAAGGTGGCGGAAGATACCGAATTGCGTCTGCGGGGCAACTTCATTGACGAACTGCTGACACCACCTCTGCTGCTGCCACATGAGGCCGAATCGAGAGGTCGCAAGCTTGGCATGAATCCGGAGCATGTATGGGAAGTAGCCGTGATGGAAGGTGAGACTGCTCCAGATGAAGACCTATTGACGGAATTGCTTGGTCAGGAGGCCAGAAAACGGAGGGTAGCGCCTCATATTGAGTTTCGGACCAACAGGGCGGTGCTCTTCTTGCCAACACCGGAATCCCGGGATGCGGCATGGAAGGATGACGTTCAATCCTGGTCTGATACGATCGGGCTATGGCTCGAAGATCCGGCCAACAAGCTTGGACAATTCAGAACAGGCGTAGGCACCCAGGTTCCACTTTGGAATATGCATCAAAGCTATGGCGAGGCCAGAAATGCCCTGCTCGTATCCTCCCGCTTGTCCGGTGGGCGTACAACCCGGTTTGAGGACGTGGAGGTATATCATTTGTTGAGTGAAACGGCGAATGATCCAGGTTTTGCGGCATTGTTTGAACGGAAGCTGGGGAAATTGCGTGCTTATGATGATGAGCACAGCGGGGATTTGCTGCGTACGTTTTTTTATTATCTGGAGAGCAGAGGCAGCCTGATCGAGACTGCAAACCGCCTCTATATTCACCGGAATTCCGTGAAATACCGACTGGAGCGAATACGGGACATTACGGGCTTCGACCTGAATCACCCGCGTGAACAATTTGTCTGTCATCTGTGTCTTGTGTATTACTACATGAAGCAGGATAAACAAGAGGTGTAGGTCCTGCCAATCGGACATTTGTTTCTACAGCAATACCAACGATGAACTTTATGGTAGATATAGGTCGAAAAATGACGAACTATGTCTTAGAGTGTAATTTAACATGACATTAATAGGAGACATTAGTGCACAATCGACAAACGGTTGTGCTTTTTTTTAGCTAAAAGGGACGTAGTTCGACGCTCCGATTCTAGGTAAAATAAGCACAATTACAAAGAAGAGACGAATAAACAGTCAAGTTTTCAAGACTGGGCCGTCCACAGAGAACCGTAAAACAGCAAGTGAGACATGAGAGTTAAAGGGGTTGATCGATTGTTTGCTTACACGCTCCGAAGGCTGCTGCAGATGATTCCGGCACTGATCGGCATTGTGGTGATTACCTTCATCCTGTCCCGCGTTCTTCCGGGAGATCCCGCCATTGTCATGGCTGGCGAACAGGCCACGGATGATGTCATTGCCAAAATCCGAATGGACATGGGATTGGACAAGCCATTATTTGTACAGTTTTTTAGTTACGTGGGACAGTTGCTTCAAGGGAATCTGGGATTCGCCTACCATACCGGTCATACGGTGCTAAGTGATTTCGCTACCCGCTTTCCGGCAACCATTGAGCTGACGTTGGCCAGTGTGATTATAGCCATCTGTGTTGCGATTCCGGTAGGCATTATCGCTGCAACTCGAAAAGAGTCCTTTATCGACCACATCTCCAGAGTGTTCTCCTTGATTGGAGCATGTGTACCCATCTTCTGGCTGGGACTGCTGTTTATTTACATCTTCTATTCCATCCTCGGCTGGGCTCCGGCTCCAATGGGACGCATCAGCGGAGACCTCAATCCACCGACGCATATCACCGGATTGTATGTCGTAGACAGTCTTATGACCGGAGATATGGTTGCACTCAAAAGCAGTCTTGCGCATTTGCTGCTTCCGGCCATCTGCCTGAGCACAGGGACAATGGCAATAGTGGCACGTATGACCAGGTCCAGCATGCTGGAAGTCATCGGACAGGACTATGTGCGTACCGCACGAGCCAAAGGCTTGAGCGAAACCGCGGTCGTCGGCAAACACTCCCTGATCAATGCGCTGATTCCCACGTTGACCGTTCTTGGTCTTCAGTTTGGCGGATTACTCGGTGGTGCGGTCATCACGGAAACTATCTTTTCCTGGCCCGGTGTCGGCGGTTATGTCACAGATTCGATTCTGGCCGCCGATTATGCACCAATTCAGGCCTTCACACTGGTAAGTGCCATTCTGTTCAGCTTTATAAATCTGGCGGTGGATCTGGTCTATGGATTGATTGATCCACGAATCCGTTATGAATAGGGTCGCCGCGAAAGGAGGAGTACCGCTGTGAGTACTGCCGCACCGACTTCCATGGGAACCAAACCTGCACCGGCGGTTGTTCCCAAACCCAAAACCTTTCTGAGATTGTTGCTCCGCAATCGGCTCGCTGCCATTGGTCTGGCCTTTATCGTCATGTGGACTGTCATTGCAGCTATTGCCCCCTGGATTGCCCCGTATGATCCGTACGTGACGAATACGGCTGTGAAGCTGGAATCGCCATCAGGTGGTCACTGGTTTGGTACCGATAACTATGGTCGTGACATTCTGAGTCGTGTTCTGTATGGAGCTAGAATCAGCATCTGGACAGGCTTGATTGCCGTCAGCATCTCGTTTGTCATCGGGGTTCCGCTGGGCGGAATCGCTGCTTACTACGGCGGACGTACTGGCAATATCATCATGCGGGTAATGGATGTATTGCTTGCATTTCCCTCGCTGGTACTCTCCATGGCCATCGCGGCTTCCATCGGCAACGGACTGACGAGTGCCATGATTGCTGTAGGGATTGTGGGCATTCCCGAATTTGCCAGATTGATGTATGGGCAGACGGTATCCCTGCGCGAAAAGGAATACGTGGAGGCAAGCAGAGCCATCGGTGTGAGGGACAGAGTGATATTGTTTCGCCACATCTTGCCGAATGCTTTGGCACCACTGTTGGTACAAGCCACACTCGGTATGGGCTTTGCCATCCTGACGGCATCCAGTTTGAGTTTTCTCGGTCTTGGCGTCAAACCGCCTACAGCCGAATGGGGGGCCATGATCTCTGAAGGTCGGGAGTATATCATTTCCGGACAATGGTGGCTCGTGACATTCCCTGGACTGGCTATAGCCACATCCATTCTTGGCTTTAACCTGCTCGGAGATGGTTTCCGTGATGTACTGGACCCAAGGTTGCGTTCGGGAAAATAGAGGTGGGTCACCACCGACCTCTACAGAACCGATTCATAGATAGCTGGATGGTGGAACGGACTTGCGGGGAATGCCTTGGACTAATGGCATGCAAGGTTCCATCGCCGGCAGTAGGCAGAATGAATGCTGCTGCGGTTGGTATCAGGAAATGGGTAAGTTGCTTTCCAAGGTACTGGTGCACACATTTGCTTTGTCTAATAAAAGCTGCAACGTTTTACAGTATCACATCATAAGACTGGTTCAAAAAGGGGAGGAAACTAAACATGAAAAAGCTCAAATGGTTTTCTGCAATGATTGCTCTTACCGTTGTTCTTGGCGGCTGTGCCAGCAATGCCAACCAGCAGCCTGCGGCATCCGGCTCAGGAGAGGAAACAAAACCCGCGCCAACACTGACGGTTGCTTACTCTGAGGGGGGAACCACGATGGACCCGGCGGAAGCGAATGACCTGACCTCGGACACTTTGGTACTGGCAACCTATGATCAGTTGGTAACCTATGGTGTCAAAACGGTGGATGGTGCTGACGTAGCCAACACGGAGGATATTCAGCCGATGCTGGCCGAGAGCTGGGAAGTGTCTGATGACAATACAACGTATACGTTCAAAATCAAAAGCGGTCTGAAATTCCAAAGTGGAAATCCGGTCAATGCGGATGCGGTTGTGTACTCTTTTGACCGTGTGGCGAAGTCCAGCTCCGGCAGCTTTCTATACGGAATGGCCGACATCAAGAGCGTGACAGCCAAGGACGACTCCACCGTCGAGATCGTACTTAATAAAGCAAACCACATGTTCACCCAGATCATTGCCATGTATACCTTCTCCATTGTGGACCAGAAGCTGGTCGAGGAAAAAGGTGATGATTATCTGAAAACGAATGCTGCCGGTTCAGGCCCGTTCACGCTTGAAAAATGGGACCCGGCCAGTGAAGCAGTCTTCCAGGCCAACAACGACTACTGGCAGGGTGCACCGAAACTCAGCAAAGTTACGCTGAAATTCACGAAGGAAGCCTCCAACCGTGTTCTGCTGCTGAACAAGAGTGACGTGGACATGGCGATCGAGATTCCTCCCAAAGATGTTGCAGCTTTGCAGGAGAACAGTGATTTGACCATCAAGTCCAATGCGAGTAACCGCATTTTGTTCTTCGCGATGAACAACAATGTCAAACCGTTTGATAATGAAAAAGTGCGTCAGGCCATCAACTATGCGATCCCTTATGATCAATTGATTAACGATGTTATGTACGGTCAAGCCAAAGAGATGAAAAGTGCTGTAGCAAGTAACACACCGGGCTTTACGGATGCAGGCTATGTGTACGAGTACAATCTGGACAAAGCCAAGGCGTTGTTGAAAGAAGCGGGTTATGCGGAAGGGTTCAGCTTTGACTTTACCCTCGGTTCCGGCTTTGACGACTGGGAGTATGATGCGGTTCTGATTCAAGCAGAGCTGGCCAAGATCGGTGTCAAAATGAACATTAACAAAGTCGCTCGTGCACAGTTCCTGGAACAGCAAAAAGAAGGGAACTTAGTCTCTTACATCTCCAAATGGACTTCATTTGTTAACGACCCTGGGTACCATCTGGGCTTCCTGCTCTATGGCAAAGGCTCTTCCAACTACATTCATTACAACAATGCGGAAGTTAACAAGCTGTGGGAAGAAGCAGGTGCCGAACCGGATCAGGCGAAACGCAACGAGCTATACATGAAGGCACAGGAGATTATTACGACAGAAGCGCCATGGGCGTATCTATACGAATACAACCGGGTTGTCGGCATGAATAACAAGGTCAGCGGATACGTGTATTATCCGGATGAGGTTCTGCGTTTCTACCCGCTTAGCAAAGAGCAGTAAACGAACGGACGATCTGGGGGACAGGCAATCATGCCTGTCTTCTGACGATTCGTACGGACCACCATACAGCCCATATTGAAAGGAGCCTGAACAGGATGGATTGGAAAAGGAAGGTACTTGATGCAATCGAGGAAGGCCAGGACGAATTACTGGAGCTCTGTTCACAGCTGATTCGTTTTCCGACGGAGAACCCTCCAGGGGATTCGCGTGAGATTAGCGCTTTTATTATCGAATATCTGCATCGGGCTGGAATAGACACCAAAGTACATGCGGCAACGGAAACGATGTTTAACCTGATCTCGACGTTACACGGAGAAGGCGCGGACAAGTCAGACAAACATCTGATTTTCTGTGGTCATACGGACGTTGTGCCAGCCGGGGATCTTTCCCGTTGGGATTTTGATCCGTTCTGCGGTGAAATCAAGGACGGATATATGCTGGGACGCGGGGCATCCGACATGAAAGGCGGGCTTGCTGGCTTAATCTTTGCGACGGTTATTCTGGCGAAGCTGGGTGTTCCTTTGCGTGGTGATCTGTCGCTGATGATTGTTCCAGATGAAGAAACAGGCGGTGACCTGGGGGTACCGTGGGTTCTGGAACGTGGTCTTGCAACCGGAACTGCCGCGGTAATTGCAGAGCCGTCCAGCCCGCAGCATCCAACCATTGGACAAAAGGGAAGCTGCTGGTTTGAATTTACGGTGGAAGGGACACCGGGTCATGGCAGTCTTCAACCTATTGTAGGCGATAATGCGATTGTGAAGGCAGCTAAAGGCATTGAAGCCTTGCAGCGGCTGTGGGACATCAAGCCAGACATCCCGGAAGAGGTGAAGGAGATTATTCGCATCTCGCAGGAGTATGCGCGTGATCGGGAGAAGGCAGGTCTGGCTTATCAGGTGTTCGACCATGTCACGGTGAATATCGGTTCCATTCAGGGTGGAACCAAGGTGAATGTGGTAGCGGATCGCTGCACTGTTCAGGTAGACTCTCGCGTTCCATTTGGTGTGGATTACCGGGATGTATTGGACCGTGCTCGCTCGCTTCTGCTTGAAGCAGGAATAGAATCGGAGCTGAAGCCGTTTGGCTTCCAGGGCAACGCCAACTGGACTCCAGCGCATGAACCAATCGTGAGCCAACTGGTGGAGAGCATCAGCGAAGTGAGCGGCGAAGAGGCGTACGGTGTGCTGCAATGGGCATCCAGCGATGCACGCCACTTCCGTAATCATCAGATTCCGGTATTGCAATATGGTCCGGCAGAGCTGTCCACAATTCATAATTTCAACGAAAAAGCACCCGTATGGCAGATTATCCAGTGCGCCAAAGTATACGCGCTGAGCGCGCTTAAATATTTGGGCGTGGAAGGTATGGAAGATGAAATGTCCTTGAAGAATTCGAAGACTGCTGCTTCCGAAGAAGCTACGACGTCCAAGCGTTAATTCTTTTAGAAGAAAAAAGAAAAAAAGTTCAAAACGTAATGGTAGGGGAGGGGAACAACATGGCTGAACTGCTCGAAGTTTCGGATTTGCGGACAGAATTCATCACGGATGCAGGCGTAATCCGTGCAGTGGACGGGATCAGTCTTTCCATACGGCAGGGTGAAACGCTGGGTATTGTCGGAGAATCGGGATGCGGGAAAAGTATTACATCGTTATCAATCATGCAGCTGCTCCCCAAAAAGATCGGACGCGTGGCGTCAGGGGAAGTCCGTTTCCAGGGGAAAGACATGCTTAAGCTGTCCGGGCGAGAAATTCGTCGAATTCGGGGCAACCGAATGGCCATGATTTTCCAGGAGCCGATGACCTCGCTCAATCCGGTATTCAAAATCGGCAAACAAATCTCGGAAGCGGCACGATATCATCTGAAGCTGGGCAAAAAAGAGGCTTGGACACGGTCGGTTGATATGCTTCGCAAAGTCGGCATTCCCCGTCCTGACAAAATTGCAGAACAATACCCGCACCAGCTCTCAGGTGGCATGCGCCAGCGGGTGATGATTGCCATGGCGATGGTGTGCAGTCCGCAGCTGCTCATTGCAGATGAACCGACAACAGCCCTGGATGTGACCATCCAGGCACAGATTCTGGACTTGATGCGTGACCTCCAGCGGACGGAGAATATGGCAATCATGATGATCACTCATGATCTCGGCGTAGTAGCTGAGATGTGTGATCGCGTCATGGTGATGTATGCCGGACAAGTGGTGGAAGAGACGGATGTCAAAACCCTTTTTGCCGATCCCAAGCATCCATATACTCGCGGTCTACTCGCTTCGCTGCCGCAGCTTGCAGGGGATCAGGATCGTCTTCAATCCATTCCAGGTCAGGTGCCGAATCCGGCCCATATGCCTTCCGGCTGCCGTTTTGCCCCTCGTTGTCCGGTGAAGGAAGCACGATGCGAGACGATACAGCCCGAATTACTGGAGACAGCACCAAGCCACAGCTGCCGCTGTCTGCTGCAACAGGAGGGGATTATATGAGTGCGATATTGGAAGTCAGAAACCTCAAGAAGCATTACCCTATCCGCAAAGGCCTGTTCTCCAAACAGGTCGGTGCCGTCAAAGCAGTCGATGGTGTAACACTGTCTGTGGAGCGCGGGGAAACACTCGCCGTGGTTGGAGAGTCCGGCTGCGGAAAATCCACCACGGGGCGTGCCATCCTGCGTCTGATTGAACCAACAGATGGTGAAGTATTCTTCGAAGGCAAGGATGTACGGAAGCTGCCGCCAGAAGAGCTGCGTCGTTTCCGAACGGATATGCAGATGGTGTTCCAGGACCCATACGCCTCCCTTGATCCTCGATGGACAGTACAGCGTACACTGGAGGAGCCGCTGCTTACCCACCACAATCTGGGCAAAAACGAGTTAAAGAGCCGAATCGAAGAACTGATGGAAGTGGTCGGATTATCCCCCTACCAGGCACATCGCTTTCCGCACGAGTTCTCGGGTGGACAACGCCAACGGATCGGGATTGCCCGTGCTCTCGCTTTGAATCCCAAATTCATTGTGTGTGACGAGCCTGTGTCAGCGCTGGATGTGTCCATTCAGGCACAGGTGCTGAACCTGATGCAGGATCTGCAGGAACAATTTGGACTGACGTATATGTTCATCTCTCATGACTTGTCTGTCGTTAAGTTCATCAGTGATCGTGTGGCTGTCATGTATCTGGGCAAAGTGGTCGAGCTTGCGCCAACATCCGAACTGTTTACCGAGGCGCTGCATCCATATACCAAAGCATTAATGTCCGCTGTTCCGGTTCCTGATCCGAATGTGCAAAAGGAACGGATCGTCCTGGGCGGCGATGTGCCCAATCCGGAAAATCCACCGTCCGGCTGCACCTTCCATACCCGCTGTCCGTATGTGAAGGACGAATGCCGCTCCGTCATCCCGGAGCTGCGGGAGATTTCACCAGGGCGTCAGGTGGCGTGCCATTTGTATTAGAGTGATCATTCGAACTGAAAAATACGTTCAGAAAATGCAAACAAACTCCCGGTTTACTTGGAGCTCTGTTTGCATTTTTCTTTTTATATCTGCTCTGCTGCCTTTATTTTCTGACGATAGAATCTTCATATTAAGAAATGGGTAAAAATTTATCTCGCTTTAACCGATATAAACACAGAGAAAGCAACATGAAATGTAATGATTCATGATCAAGATGACTATAAAAAGCTTCTATTGAAACTGAAAACAAGAAGGGTATGAAAACATCTATGGATGAGGAAGTTCAAATTCAATACATCAATTTCTCGGTCGGAAATCAGATTTGTGCGCTTCGAATTGATGAAGTTCATGAAATTATTAAAATGCTCCCGGTAACCACCGTTCCTTTTGGCAGTCCTGAGATCAAGGGTTTCACACCCTTGTACGGCAAAGTGGTCTCTGTTGTGAGTGTCCGCGTCCTGCTCGGCATGCCTGACGAGGAGCCTACACCTTCGACGCGTATCATTGTTGTACCTTACCACGACGATTATGTACCGCTCGTCGTCGATTCCGTGGATTCCGTGGTGATGTATGATCGGTTTGAAGAGCCTACGGAAGAATATCGACGTTACACAACGGGCATATTCAAGGAAATCGCACACAATGACGATCATGAGGCGGGCATTCTTAATTTGGATGTATTGCTCGGTAATTTAACCAAATCGCAGTAAACGCAACGTTGAAATGTTATATACAAAGCACATATCCGCTTGATTTAGATAATGCTCCTTATCCCTTTTTGGGGACGAGGGGCATTTTTTAGTGTGATCACCTAATCGTTGAATGCAATGACGTGGTATGTTTCACCTTTTAACAGCCGTACATAATATAGTACGAAGTGGTTTGAAGATGGTTTTTCGAAGTGATGTAGCACTTTTTATTCGTAAACGTTTTTAAATCCGAGCATTTTCGTATATGATGGAGAGTAACAATGCGAAGGGATGACGGGAGACTGTAATGATGCAATCGCTGTATGGAGTATGGCTTGGTGACGTATTTTTTTGTTTTTCCGGTGAAACATCGGAGCCACGTGTGGATGCGTGGAGCCACGTGGTACGGAAGCTGAATTTTGGCGACGGGGGTCGTCTGTTTCAGCCTGCCGCTCTGCGCCTTGCGGAGCTTCGTTGGCCCAATCCGATGCGTAATGCCGCGGAAGCGAAGGGTACGAAGCGGCGTCAATTGCTCGGACGGACGTTGGAAGGGCTGGCAATCTCGCCTAAAGATACATTCAAGCTGCTGCTCCATTGGGACGAAAGTATATTGAATGCGGCAGGAATTCAGGCCGGAGAAGAGATTCGCTACTGGGTGAAAGCAGCACAGTTTACACAGGAACTGCTGCTGCGTGGAGAATTTGCTCCATCCGCTGAGTTTGCGGCCAAGACGGGTGCGCGTCGGCGCACCGGACAGGAAACACTGACGGGCGTATGGCGTCCGCGTCTGCTGCAGGAAGCGGATGTGGAACGATTCCGGGAGTTGGCGGAATCCATGCCGCCGATCGGATTGTCTGCACCTGGAGCATACGCATCTTCTGAACCGGAATCACGGGAGGAAGCGGGAGCAGCCGTATTATTTTCATTTATGAGCGGAATGATTCATGCGGTTGTCACAAGTGAGATGGAAAGCATGGACAGTGAGCTGTCTCGTTACCGCACGCCATTCCGGCGTGGGTCCTCTCCGGTAGCAGAGCTGTGGTGGAATAGTCTGATCTCGATGTTCCGCCCGGTGACGGTGCAGGGACCTACGGAAGAAATGGCAGAACTCATTGGAACGCTGCAAGAAGCTGGCGGTACGGCGAGACCCGTGGTAGGCAGTGAAGAAACGGCTCCCACGGAAGGGGAGCTGAAGCTGGTACTGCGGCTGGAACCGCCCCTTGGTGATCATGAATCATTGTGGGGGATTACCTTCTGGGCAGACAGTGTGCAGGAATCTGGGCTGAGATTGCCTGCACGTACGATCTGGGCGCATCCGGAACGAGATCTGGACCGAGGCAAAGTACGTTATATTTCAGCTGCAGAACAGCTCCTGATGGCGCTGGGGCATGCATCAGAACTGGCACCGGAGCTGGAAACGGCGCTTCTTCATGCACGACCGGAAGGAATGAAGCTGGAACAGCAAGCCTTTTTTGAATTTTTGACCTATGCTGTGCCTCGTCTGCAGAAGGCGGGAGTAACCGTGTTAATGCCTTCCCGCTGGAGCCGAGCAGGGAAACGCCGCGCTGGGCTACGTCTGCAAATGCTCAATCGTGGCATAGAAAGACCGGTCGGGGCCCCGTCTGCACTGGGCATGGAGCAGCTGGTTGCCTTCAAGGCAGAACCGATGCTGGACGGCAAACCGGTTACGGCGGAGGAGCTGGCTGCCCTTGCAGAAGCAACGGTGCCTTATGTGATGTTCCGCGGCGAATGGATTGAAGTGGATACAAAAGAGATTCGCCAGGTTCTGCGTTATATGAAAAAAGAAGAAGAACAATATATGCCTCTATCCGAATGGCTGCATCTGGCAGCGGAAGAAGGCGAAGATACCGCATGGAAGGGACTTTCCGTCTTTGGTGCGGAATCCGAGGGGCTGCTGTCCTTTTTGCTCGACGGGCAGGTGCTCCGCAGTATTGAGCCTCGTCAAGTTCCGGCAGAGCTGCACGGCGAGCTGAGACCCTATCAAGAGCGGGGATACCAATGGTTATCCGCCATGCGTGAGCTTGGGTTCGGAGTATGTCTTGCCGATGATATGGGACTGGGAAAAACGATTCAGGTTATCACCTGCTTGCTGGACTTGAAACAGGAGGAACAGCAAGCCGCGGCAGATGAAGCGCGTGAGCACGAAGCGTTTATGGGGATGGAAGAAGAGTTCGGGAACAGTGAACAACCGCATGTGCATGATGCGCATCTGCCTGCACTTATTGTGTGTCCTACCTCGTTGCTCGGGAACTGGCAGCGTGAGCTGAAGCGTTTTGCTCCGAATCTGTCGTTATATATTCATCATGGCGGACAACGGTTGCACGGCAATGCCTTCCAGGCGGAAGCACAGTCCCATGATATTGTGCTGACGACCTATCATCTGGCTGGCCGGGATGGCCCCGATCTGGCTTCATTGCACTGGTCTACCGTTGTGCTGGATGAGGCGCAATATATTAAAAATTACCGTACGAAGCAAGCGCAAAGCGTCATGCGTCTGTCTACGCCGCATCGCATTGCGATGACGGGTACGCCAGTGGAGAATCGACTAAGCGAGCTGTGGTCCATTTTCCAATTCCTCAATCCGGGGTATCTGGGCACGGCTTCTTCATTCCGCCAGCGCTATACCGGACTGGGCCCATCCGAAGAAAATGCAGCCTCTTTGCGTGAGCTTCATCGGCTTGTATCGCCCTTTATGCTGCGCAGGCTGAAAAGTGACCCGGATATCCGCAAGGATCTGCCGGAGAAGCTGGAACTGAAATCCTATTGTTCCCTGACACCAGAGCAGACCGTTCTGTATCAGCGAGTGGTGGATGATCTGATGGGCGGATTGGATGGACGTAACGGTATCGCTCGTAAGGGAATTGTGTTGTCATCACTGACCAAGCTGAAGCAGATCTGCGATCATCCGGTGCTGGCAGACAGCAGTCGGAAGGAACACGGCAAGGCTGAGGCATCTGGTAAAATGGAGCGTTTGCTGGAATTGCTGGATGCAATCCGTGACAACGGGGAGTCGGCGCTGATTTTCACTCAGTATGTAGCGATGGGAGAACTGCTCGTATCCAGGCTTAAACAGCGGTATGAGGAAGAACCTTACTTCCTGCATGGCGGCGTATCGAAGTCGCAAAGAGATGATATGGTGGAAACCTTCCAAAAAGGGGAAGGGCCATCCTTGTTTGTCCTGTCTCTTCGTGCCGGAGGTGTGGGCCTGAATCTGACGCGTGCCAGTCATGTCGTTCACTACGATCGCTGGTGGAATCCTGCGGTGGAGAATCAGGCAACGGACCGGGTATTCCGGATTGGGCAGAATCGAAACGTACAGGTGCATAAGCTGATCTGTCAGGGTACCCTGGAGGAACGGATTGATGAGCTGATTGAGAGTAAAAAGGCACTTTCTGAGCAAGTGGTCGGTTCCGGTGAGAACTGGCTGACCGAGATGTCGGATGATGAGCTGCGCGGCCTGATCTCGCTTCAGGGCGAGACATGGCTGTAAGTTGCTATATAAGTTCAACTAATGAATATTTACACTGGCACTCCGATGACAGAACAACCTTCCGATCGCTGTTATCCCCAGATTTCTTTAATTCCTTTATAAAAGGGGAAATCCGGGGATAAAGGCGAACGCTTTGCTTCTTCAGGTTATTTCTGTCCTCTCCGTTATTGTGTGAATGTTTAGTTAAACATATATAGATACACACTCACATAAATGAAGAGTGTAATGACAGGAAGGGGGATTGTTGTGAGCGAAAAATGGAATGTAGAGCTGCATATGTCCCCCGGTGGATGGACAGCAGAAGTTAGTGCGGCTGCTGATGCAGGCAAAGAGGCATTAGCAGCCGCCGCAGGCAAGACCGAATCAGCCGAAGGCTTGTTTACGGTAACAGGCACGCTGACGCAGCTTAGTGAAGCTGAACGGGAGGCTGTGCTGGCACAGCTGAGCAAGCGTCCGCTGGCGCTGTACGCGCTGCTGCGCGGCGGCCCTGCCCCGGCGGAGCTCGCAGGGCTGCTGCCGCTGCATGCGCCAAGCGAGGCTGAGCACGGCACAGCCGTTGGCAGCTCGCTAAGCGCGGGCGGCGCAGCGACGTGCACCTGCGGCCGCCCGGGCTGCGCGCATGCCGCGGCCGCTGAGCGCGCCGTTGCCGCGCGCTTCGCGGCCGAGCCGCTGCTGCAGCTGGCGCACGCCGGCCTGCCGCGCGAAGCGCTGCTCGCCGGCGTGCTGGGATCATGGGCGGAGGAACTGGCCCATGATCCCAGCGGCCCCGGCCGCGCAGCCGAAACGGCCGGCCGCCCGCAGGCGCGGGGCGGCGAAGGCGGCGCAGCCGTCGGCGAGTGGATCGCCGAGGCAGCCGCGGACGGCGCCATGCACCAGCCGGGGCCTGGCTTCGGCGCCGTGAAGGTGCGGCTGGCGCAGCCGGGCAAGCCCCCGGCAACGCCAGAGCTGGCGGCCCTGCTGCCAGGCGTGCCTGCCACCGCAGGGCTGGCATTGATCCGCGAGCGCGTAGCTGCGCGGATGTGGGAGGCTGTCCAAAAGAAGAAGAATGACAGCCCGGCAACCAAATGATGCACCATTACGAGCGGGGGGAGATCTTAGATCATCCCCGCTTGTTTGTGCTGTGCATCGGCGTAATCCTTTTGATCCAAAATGGATATATACATTTCTAATTCGCTTCTATGGCGTTGAACCTTGGGATAGGGCTCTAAAAGTCCAAAAAACGACCGTACAAGCTGTACACCCGGCATATCTTTAGGGTGACCTCCTCTCAAGGAGGTCTTTACCGGTGGAGCTTCGCAGCAATTTGAGGTATACTGTCGCAGGGGAAGACAAGCCCACATGCACGAATACGGCAATTATTATTACTATGCGATAGGAGTTTTTACATGAAATTACGTACAGGACGACAGCGCCACATTGCGGTTATGCTGTCCTCACTTATGATATGCGCCGCTTTGTTATCTGCTTGCCAGGACGGCTCAGGCTCGGAGGAGAACCAGAATCTGAACGCAGCAGGAAGCGCACAGCAAGAGTCGGACGGTACCACGGTTCATTTGACGGAGGATACTGGCAAGGATGGCAGCAACACAGGTGGGGCTGACAGCTCATCTTCGGACAATAACAATGAAGGTACAGATAGTGGTTCCGGCAATGCATCAACTGGGGGAGCGGGTTCTTCTGACGCAGGCAATGGAGCCACCACAGCAGAGAATTCCCTGATGGAGAAACGCAGCATTAGCGCGCTGCAAACGACGATTGATGCACAAGCGGTAGTGACCAATTCAGAAGCGATGACAGTGATCGTTAACAAACAGCGCAGCTTGCCAGAAGGATACGAGCCGGATGATCTGGTGGAGCCTAACGTACCGTTCTCCTTCGACGGGCCGCATGAAAAGCGTCATATGCGCAAGGAAGCTGCCGAAGCGTTGGAGAAGCTGTTTGCCGGTGCCAAAGCGGACGACATTGAGCTTCGTGCGGTATCTGGATATCGTTCTTATCAGCGCCAGGTGTCGATCTATAACAACAATGTCAAAACCAAAGGTCAAGAATACACGGATCGTGTAAGCTCTGTGCCAGGCCACAGCGAACATCAGACCGGACTAGCGATTGACGTTTCCAGTCCAAGTGTAGGCAATGCCATAGAAGAGGTGTTTGGCACATCGAAAGAAGGCCAGTGGTTGGCTGAGCATGCAGCAGAATATGGGTTCATCATCCGTTATCCAAAAGGTGAGGAAGCGATAACCGGCTATGTGTACGAGCCATGGCATATTCGCTATGTTGGCACTGATCTGGCTCCTGATATTGTGAAAAGTGGACTGACACTTGAAGAATACTTTGACGAAGCTAATATCAAGCTGTAAGCCTGATGCTTCATCTTTTGATTGAGGAATAGGATCTCAATCTCCAAAGCCGCTGAATGATTCAGCCCCTGTCCAAGGCACGGGAAATCACTCAGGGGCTTTTTGATTTGAGCTAAGTTCAGCTAATATCCTATTTATTTGCTTGTTCAGCAAGTCGGCAGGCTGATATAATTCATGTTTAATCAGGAATCGAAATCACAGTTAAAGCGAGGGGAAGCAGAATGAACAGACAGCAGGTGTTTACCGGTTCTCCTTGGGAGCCGCTTGTAGGATATTGCCGTGCCATTCGTGTTGGCAACCGAATTGAGGTTGCGGGTACTACAGCCATGCAGGATGGTGTTGTGGTTGGAGCAGGAGATCCATATGCACAGACGAGATTTATTTTGCAGACCATCGAAAATGCACTGAAAGAATTGGGAGCAGACATGTCTCATGTCGTGAGAACCCGCATGTTTGTTACTGACATTTCCCGGTGGGAAGAAGTGGGCAAGGCCCATGGTGAATTTTTTGGTCAGATCCAGCCTGTCGCCACGATGGTGGAGGTCAGTGCACTCATTGATCCTTTGCTGATGGTAGAGATTGAGGCAGAAGCGATTGTTGAAGCACAAGCTGAAGTTAAAGCCGAAATAACAATAACGGAGTAGAGCTATTGCGTACATATATACGAAATGCAGGATCGAGAAATAACCTTACCCCAACCTCCATGAAGGAGGAAGCAAGGGATAAGGTTATTTTTGCATTGATATAGTGTAATCTAGCTCTACTGAGCCCTACGCCTAAATTAGGGTAGGCTTCTTTACTGAGAGCTTATTTCGCTTCAGGTTGATCCGCTGGTGTTTCGATGACCACTTTCCAAGCCGTTCCGATTGGTGGCAGGCTGCGAGTCAGGACCGGGCTATAGAATCCAATCACTTTAGCACCTTTGGTCAGTTCCTCTGGTTTGATCGTTTCCCCTTTATGATTCACCAGTTGTGTATCTTTGGTAATGTTAAGGATAACATGGTCAGGGGCCGTCTCTGTCAGACGGGAGCCAGAGATCTCGATCTGAGTACCATTATCTTCTGTTGTTTTTACATTTTCAATTGTACCTGCTGTACCCAGAACCTCTTTGGGTTGTGCTTCGGATTCAGAAGCAGCAGTATCCAGTACAGTGACTTTGTAAGTAGGGGTTTGCGGCGGTAAACTGAGGGTTGCAATCTCTGAATGCTCAGCTTCCACGTTCATGCCAATGGTCAAATCGGTAAGCTTGATATCTTTGCCATCCGCGGATTTGAACACGGTATCTTCACTAACATTAAGGACGATACCCTCTGTACCTGCACCGCCGATATGGATGGATTGATACTTGCCTTCACTGTTAATTCCCGTAATGACCCCACGCTCAGTAACGGTTTTCACTTCCTCTTCACTGGAGATGGTTACTTGGTTACCTGTTGTATTCACTTGTGCGTGCAGTACTTTATCTGCAAAAGAAGCGGGTACAAACAATGTACCATTTGTGATTTCAGGTGCTGTTCCCAGCTTAAGCAGCATTTTATTGACTGAATACTGGTCTTTGCCTGTGGTTACAAGTGTCCAGAGGGTACCTTTTGTCAGCTCCGCAGATTTGTTTTCCTTGTTCCATTTCAGTTCAATGCCAAGTGCTTCGGTGAGATCACGAAGTGCGATCATAGGTACTTGACCATCCTTGTTCCAATAACCGTCAGTCATCGGAGCACCGTTCACAGATACTTTTACAGCTTCAGTTGCTTTGCTATCGGCTGATACGGAAGTTGAATTAACAGGCTGAATGCTGTCCAGGTTTGCTGCGTATGCGGCTCCCCCGCCCAGGGCCAAGGACAGGACCATCAGGGCACTAACTTTTTTCATGTTGTTGTTCATCGTTGATTTCATCCCTTCTCATCTTGGTTATGACGCGGTAAACTCCTATTAAGGCCACGTTCCATCCTTATAGACGGGACAACTTCGTCCAGTGTTGCACTTTAAGGTAATTAATGTGAGCAGCATGGTAGTCTATTATTTGAAAAACATGCCAGATTCCCGGTTATAAGAAGCAGGATGCGGTTAAGGATCAATGAGTGGAAAACGTGTGATTCAGACGTGGAATTAACCCTGGATTACATGGGGGTGGGGAGCACCCAGATAAGAGGAGGGGGAAGTCACATGAGTGATATGTTAGTGGCGCTTTACCATTTGCCAGAGCAAGAGAGTGGACTGAAAAAGTTGGAGGAGTCCTCTATTGTTATCCGTAGAGCCATTGCACCAGAGAAGCAGGTTGTGCTGGATTGGGTGAAATCCCATTTTAGCCAGCCCTGGGTGGATGAATGTGATGTAGCTTTTGCACGTCAACCTGTGACTTGTTATATTGCACTTGAGCATGGGAAGATGATCGGCTTCGCTTGTTATGAAGCAACATGTCGTAATTTCTTTGGTCCAACAGGTGTGGGTCAGGAGGCACGGGGCAAAGGTGTCGGTACAGCGCTGCTGTTGGCCTGTATGCATGCCATGAAGGCAGATGGTTACGCTTACGCGATTATTGGATCGGCGGGACCCGTGGATTTCTATGCTCAGACCCTGGGGGCCGTGAAGATCGAAAATTCAACACCAGGGATTTACAAAGGCATGCTCCGGGCAGACTAGACGATATTCATGTTCTGGAAAAGGAAGGGAGGAAGAAGATGACCACGAGCAAAATGCTGCATATTGGCATGATCGGCACAGGCTCCATCTCGGATCTTCATATGAGGTGTTATGCCAAGAACGAGAATGCAGTCATTTACGCCATCTGTGACCTGAACGAACAGCGTGCAGCCGCGGCTGCTGAGAAGTATGATGCACAATCTGTGTACACCGATTATCGGGAGATGCTGAAGGACCCGCATGTGGATGCCGTTAGTATCTGTACATGGAATAATACACATGCCGAATTTGCGATCGCTGCCCTGGAGGCAGGTAAACATGTGCTGCTGGAAAAACCGGTAGCAACCAATGTGGAAGATGCGCTGCGGATTGAAGAGGCTGTGAAGAGAAGCGGATGTACCTTTGTCGTGGGCTTTGTGCGTCGTTATGACAACAATATGCAGATGATGCGCGGTTTCATTGATGCCGGTGAGTTTGGTGAGTTGTACTATGCCAAAGCTTCTATCCTGCGTCGCTTGGGAAATCCCGGAGGCTGGTTTGCGGACAAAAACCGTTCCGGCGGTGGCCCGCTCATTGATCTTGGCGTACATATTATCGACCAATGCTGGTATCTGATGGGCAAACCGAAACCTGTTTCGGTGAGTGGCAATACGTACCGAAAACTGGGCAATCGTGCGCATATCGAGCATCTTTCTTTTTACAAAGCCGCAGATTACAGTTCTGCTGTCAACAATGTGGAGGATATGGCGAATGCACTGATTCGCTTCGAGAACGGGGCTTCTTTGGCCGTAGATGTGAGCTTTACCCTGCATGCACGTGGGGAAGAATCTTCAGTCCGATTGTACGGCGAGCGCGGTGGGTTTGAGCTGGAGCCGGAGACGTTAATCGTCACCGAGAAACACAATACCATCCTTAACATTGAACCCCAGACAGACTATAAAGGTCTCGATATTCATGGTGCCTTCCAGAATCAGATTGATCACTTTGTGGATTGCTGTCTGAATGGTACCGAGCCCATTAGTCCCATTGCGGATGGTGTGGCTTCGACAAGGATGCTGTGCGGAATTTACGAGTCAGCCGAAAAGGGTCAGGAGATTCGTCTGGACTGATATAGAGGTAGAATTTAATGTGGTATTAAAGGGTGTTGTTTCTCCATCTTATCTTTGGAGAGACAACACCCTTTGGTGGATTCACTGATCGTGATCAGACAAAACGGATGTACGTTTATTTTTCGAACCCTTCCAACACGATTTTGCCAATCGCAGTGCCCGATTTACTTTTTCGGTAGGCTTCCAGCAGGTTAGCTGCATTAATGGGTTCAATCCGTTCTGCCATCGTTGTATGAATCTTGCCAGCCTCCACCAGATCTGCGATTTCATTAAGCAGAAGATGCTGTTCAATCATATCATCAGTCTGGAACATCGGGCGGGTGAACATCATTTCCCAGACGAGCGTTACGCTTTTTGAGAATAACTTTTGAAGTTCGGGTGGTTTTTCGAAGGGTAGAATGGAGCAAATTTTCCCCTGAGGCAAAATAACGTCTGCCATCTGTTCCATATGCTCATCTATATGATTTAGCACGAAAATGTATTGTACACCAGCGAGTCCAAGATCTTTAAGTTGTGGTCCAAATGGTTGATGATGGTTGATCACGTGGTCTGCTCCGTTTGATTTTGCCCAAGAGACGGATTCGGGACGAGAGGCAGTTGCTATAACTTGAAGTCCAGCGAGCTTGGCTAATTGAGTAGCGATCGAGCCGACGCCTCCCGCTGCCCCGATAATAAGCATGCTATTGCCTTCGTTATCCGATGCATTCCTGGAAATGCCCAAGCGCTCAAAAAAAGCTTCTCCTGCCGTAAGGCTTGTCAGAGGTAAAGCTGCTGCCTGGGCAAAATCCAGATTTTTCGGCTTTCTGCCGACAATGCGTTCATCTACTAAATGAAACTCACTGTGTCCGCCTGGGCGTATATTGCTCCCCGCATAATATACTTCGTCACCAACGTTGAACAAATGGCAATCGGAGCCGATGTCCACTACCACGCCCGCTACATCACGACCAGGCACAGTCAGGGATAAGTCGTTCGGTTGTTTGGAAAGATGCGACCTCCAATCCGTCGGATTGACAGACACCGCCTTCACCTCAACGAGTAAATCCTTTCCTGTAGGTTTGGGTTTCTCCAGTTCTACCTCCTGAAATGGCGGTATGTCAGTCTCTAGCCCGGGTTCGTAATATCCGAATGCTTTCATCATGATTGGGTTTTCCATCGCTATAGTTATCCTCCTCGCAGAAATAAGTGTATATATATAAACATATATCATAATATCAAAAATAAACAGTAGTATCATTTTTGGTTTATAGTATCAATAATGATACTATTAGAGTTAAATTTATAAAAAAGACTCCCACCACTCCTGAAGCAGACAGGCGGAGCGAGGAAGTCTTTGATAAAAAAGTTCATTTATTCAGCGGTGAGTTCTCATACCCTTGATCATCATAATCCGTATCTTGCAGCCGTGAAAGTACATTCATGCTCTCAATCGCCTGCCGGGTATCCGAAGTGCCATGGTCGTAAAGAAACGTGTACAGCAACGTCATGCCATCTGAGAATTGTTCTGTTGCTTCGTCATGATCCGCCGATTTGTAGGGTACCGGAGCTCGTTGCAGTGTATAGGCGTCTTCATCCTCCAGCACTTTCATCAGGTCTTTCAGCCGATTTAACTGTTCATCGTTCACCATGACTTCAAACGGAGTTGATTCGTTCTTGGTCTGTTCAATAAGATTATGGGTTACCGATACATAGTAATGCTTTTTGCCGTCCTGCATAATCCAACCTCCATTCTAAAATGGAAAAAAGACGCTTCTACTGTTAATAAACAGCAGGAAGCGTCCTGAAACGAATGGCTATCGTTTGCCTTCGTCTTACTCATCAATGTGCTCAGTTACAACCGACCATCCATTGCCTATGCCATCCAAACGACCTTGTTCAAAAAAATCAATTCCATTAACTGTGATACTCACTGCAACCATTTCCGGTTCATTTTCTACGGGATCTACAACAATAAATCCTTTGTTCAATAAATATGTGATCGTTCTCTGTCTCTCTATGTGTGCATCCGGATAGAATCTTTTTTTGGGGACGATACAAGAAGGGTTTTCAGTAAACCATATCGTATACAGTTCTTGTAATATATCGAATCTTTCTTGTATCCGCTCTTTAATTACAGCTTCCAGTTCCATAACTCACCTCTTCTAATTTGTGCAAAGGGGCTATCTCGAAAGGGATGCTCCTCTCGCTCCAAGCGTTAACGAACCTACCGCATACTAAAAGACTAATTCTCAAAGATTACATATTTTAACGAACTTCAGTGACCTTATTTAGGTAAAAACGGACGTGCGAACCTAAAAATCGGTCAACATTGAAGAAATAAGGTCACTATGATTCGTTACACCTCAGTTTTGCGCAAATCGGAGCAAATAGCGTGTGCTAGGTTCGTTAAACCTAACTCATCTTCCGAACCGGCTAGTTACCGGAACCTTCCGTGTACCGGCCTCCATCGTGCCTGAACATAGTGGACAGGGCGGAGGACCAGAGGTCGCTTTTTTGGATGAATTGGCAGAAGAACCATCCGGTTTCTGGCGCAGCCACGCTTTGCAGGTGGACGAGCTGCACTTCCAGATTGCCACGGTCTCCGTGCGTTCTGTCTTTCCTGAGGAATGCGACCCAGAACGGTTTGATGAAGACGAAGCGGCCTGACTTACACCCGTGGTGCTGAACGCCGTGTGATTGCGAATCACCCCGCTGCCGCGCCGCTCACTGAGACGATCCTCGTCTCGTTCATCGAGTACTTCCAAATCACGCCGATCACTTTGACGGATCGCGCTACGCTGACCTGCACTTCGTAGATCTGAACCACGCTGAACGGGACTCATTGCATCCCGTCCCTGCGGCCGCGATCCTGAACGGACGGATGCTGCATTTCCGTTTCTAGTTCTACTCTCATTGCCGTTAGCTTTACCATTCGTGTTCCCGCTACCCTTCCAGCTGCTGCTACCACTGCCGTATGACGTGTGATTGCCAGTCTGGCCATCCTCGCGGTTTTTGCGTTTATCCGGTACCTCCATGCCGAAGGCTTCGAGCAGAAAGCGGGAAACGTCCGCCGGTTTTCCGTGATGACTGGCGGGAGAAGTGATGTATAAGTACTGTTTGGCCCGTGTGATTGCGACATAGGCGAGACGTCGCTCCTCTTCCAGAGCCATATCCAGTTCGGCATCTGTCTGCTGCACCGTAAGAGCAGCCTTCTGGTCTTCAGGGATATCCTGCCGCAGTGCCGTGCTGTGAGGCACGATTCCTTCGCTGGCGCCGATCCAGTATACACATGGGAATTCAAGTCCCTTGGCCCGGTGAATGGTCATCAGTTGGACTGCATCGCTGTCCTGTGAACGGCGCAGTGATTCCATCTCGCGGTGTCTGCGGGAGAGTTCATCGGCGAATTGGATGAACTCTTCAACGGTTTCGAATTTTTTGGCGGCAGCTTCGAATTCGTCCAGTGTCTCCAACATCGTTTCCTTATAATGGGTAAAGATGCTGGGATCACCGCTTTCCATATACTTGTCGTAAAACTGGCGGCGCATCTCCTGGATCGCGATCACCGGTTTCAGCTTCGTCAGTGATTTGATCAGCTTGATGCGTTCCTTGACCTGTTCCTGCTGAAAAGGCTTCAGCTTGTCCCATTTGGCCAGATGGATGAGCGGATATTTCTTCGCTTGCTGCTCTTCACTGCGCTGAATCCACTCCAGTCCGGCATCACGGGATACATAGAGAGGCCCCAGCGCACTCGGCAGAGCATCTACAGCACGTGGATTCAGAGACAAGCGCATATGATCCATCAACGGTCGAATCAATGACTGGTCATAGAAGACCGGGGAAGCGCCGTGTTGTACAAACGGCACATCTTTCAACACAAGCTGCTCGAATATAGCCCGACTGCTGCTGGCTGTCCTGTGCAGGATTGCGATATCCCGATACGTATGCAAACCTTCCTCAACTTGCTGACACAACTGGTTAACAACCCAAGCTGCTTCTTCCTCGGCATTGGAGGGGGTTGCGAACCGTGGCGCATCTCCGCGATGTCCGGCTGCGCGCAGCCGCTTGTCACGTCTTCGTTTGTTCCGGGCGACCAATTCACTGCCCAGTCCCAGAATACGCGCATCGCTGCGGTAGTTGATATCCAGCGTCACGATGCGTGCACCGGGGTAAACTTTATCGAATTCCAAAATGGATTCCTGCCGTGCCCCATTAAATGTATAGATCGTCTGGTCATCGTCTCCCACAACCATCAGGTTGCGGTGGGCAGCAGCCAGTTTTTGCACAATTTCATATTGCAGACTGTTCGTATCCTGGAACTCATCGACCATGATGTACTGAAAACGCTGCTGAAGCGGCCCCAGTACAGCAGGATCACGAAGCAGAGCGGCAGCTCGCAGCAAAATATCGTCAAAATCCATTTTGTTGCGATCCCGCTTCCAGGCTTCATAACCAAGGAGAACACGTTTGGCATCCCGTTCCTCCTGTGATTTTTCGGGAAGATCGCTCGTCTCTGAGCCTTGCATTTTCCAAGCAGACAGCATGGCCAACAGACTCTCAGGCTGAAAAGCCTCACTCATGCCATTCTGACGCAGGAGCATTTTGAGCACGGTATGCTGCGCACGGGACTCGCCAAAAATCTCCTCCTGCACGCCGTAATGACGCAGCAGCGTCAACGCGAACGAGTGGAATGTACGGGCCTGCACCGCTCGTGCGGCTGCGGGACGAATGCCAGGCAGCGATGCGATGCGGTCCTTCATCTCAGTGGCAGCTTTGTTCGTGAACGTCACCAGCAGGATGCTTCCCGCTTGAGCGCCACTAACCTCCATCAGGTAGCCGGCACGTGCAGCCAGTACGGTTGTTTTGCCGCAGCCAGCTCCTGCGAGAGTCAGCAGGGGTCCTTTGCCGTGGCGAACCGCTGAGATCTGGGGTCCGTTCAGACGGATGCCTACCTCTTCCAGAGAGCGGAAATAAGGCGCATCCCGATCATCGCTGCCCACGAGCTGCCTACTGGTCTCCAGCGGAGCTGAAGGGGACTGGGGCAGGGATGCCGCCGGGGTAACCCCGAGCGGACGGGGGTAAAACGTTGAGTTCGGACTTAACATCATTCATCCACCTCTATATGCATTCAGGGATAGGACTATCCCGGCTTAAAAGTAATTCATTTGCCCTTTTCATAATCGCATTGTAAATTGGTATGATAGGGATAACCGCCCAAGTAGGCGGATCAGTAGGGCCAAAGCTTCATTATACCCGAACGTATGGTCCTGGCGAAAGCCCCCGAATTCATCCAGCATCGGCAGAAAACGGGCATTCACGCGAGATTTCGCAACTTTTTGGTATGATATCGTATAAGTTATATACTATAAAAAATCAAATGAAAATGGGTTTTGGAACAAATGGTGTTGAATCAAAAGGTTCAACTCTGACGGGACAGAGGAGGAGAAGTCATGAAACTGCTTCAGCGAATTAAGAACGGAGCAAACAAAGCAACAGAGCGTGCCCAGCACGCCGTTGAAATCGGTAAAATTAATAATCAGATTGTGGGCTTGCAGCAGGAACAGGAAGTCCATTTTACAGATATGGGTCGTATCTTCTATGAAGGTTATCGCGCACAGGACATGACGCGTGCCGAAAAAGAGATGGTGGATCTATCGGGGCTGTGCGATGAATTGCAGGACGAGATCGATGGACTGCGCAACAAGATTGCACAACTGAAAAATGAGCGGTTATGCGAGTGTGGACACGTCGCTACACTGGATGCCAACTTCTGTCCGAAATGCGGACGCAAGTTGGGTGAGTTCAAACCCGCAGCAGCATCTGTAGGAGGAACAAGCCCTGCGAGACAGGAAGCAGCCGTGGCCCACAGCCCGGAGCGACCGATCTACGATGCGCCAGTTGAAGAGGAACTGGAGGAAGCTGAGCCGTATCACACGGTGATTCCGTCCATTGCGGACCTGGAGACCGAATCCGAGTATAACAGTACGGAGTTTACCCAAGAGGAAAAGGAAGCGTTCGATGCCGAGTGGGAACGCCGTCGGGATGAAGAAATGCAACGGGAGCGTGAGCGCCAGCAGGAGCTGGATGAGCGTATTCGGTACTGGAAAGAAAATAATCCAATCGTGAACACCGTGGACGTACAGACCGAAGTGCCACGCGAAATGGTGAACTGTCAGATTTGTGCAGCAGAGCTGCCCAAAGGCTCGAAATGGTGCCCACGCTGCGGAGCAGAACAGATCTGATTTGATGCAGTAGACGCGCAGCTGAATCATTGTGGGGCAGCGCTGGTTGCTTACAGCATGGGGGGACGGGAATATGGACCAACTGCTGCATCATTTGCGTCATCTGGGGTTTACCGAGATGG
Source organism: Paenibacillus sp. E222 (assembly GCF_013401555.1). Taxonomy (NCBI): domain Bacteria; kingdom Bacillati; phylum Bacillota; class Bacilli; order Caryophanales; family Paenibacillaceae; genus Paenibacillus; species Paenibacillus sp. E222. Next base: position 569,755 of record NZ_CP058552.1, on the reverse strand, counting down.
AATCTAAAATTATGGTGGAACTCGCTCGCCAAGGTTCGGCCTCGGGATATGAGGTTGCAAAAAGGCTGGGTGTGTCCCGTTCCAATGTATATGCCACCCTGCAACGGCTGGAACAGCGGGGATTCCTGCGCTGCAGCGCTGGTGAGCCTGCGAAGTACAGTGTCTTGAAGCCTGAAGAGATGACAAGCATGATCTCAAGTCAGATGCGTGCATCTCTTGAATATGTGCAGAGCAGTATGCCGCAGCATGAGCCGGAGAAGCCGGTCTTTTACAACATTGAAGGCGACAAAAATGTATTTGAGAATCTAAGCCGTGAACTGGCTGAGGCCAAACATGAGATTGTGGTGGACGTGTGGCGTGAGGAAGCGGAGTTGTTGCGTGCAGACTTGCAGCGTGCTGAAGATCGAGGTGTGCGCCTTTTATGGTCATGTGATGGCGGAGAGGGTATTATGGATCAGCCAGCTCCTTGGCCTGGTTTGCCCTCATACGGAGCAGATAATGGCCGAAAGTTCTCTTTAGTGGTCGATCGTCGTTGGTGTATGTTAGGGATGCGCGGGGAATCTTGCGCCACTCAAGCGATGGTAACAGAACATCCGGTCATGACCGGACTGCTGCTGAATCATTTTGCTCAGGAATTGGTGTTGTATGAACTGGAGCAAGACATGGGGGATGAACTGGAGTCTCGTTACGGGACTCGATACGAAAACCTCTCAGCACGTTATTGGTCCGTACCTTCAGAGTGAGTATGAACTCCAAAATACATGCTTAAAGGAAGCAGGCGCTGCCATGTGGCAGACGCCTCTTCATGCTAGTTAACAGAAGCAGTGATGTTCATCACAGCAAATGTTCCCTGTTGAGCTAATGTAATAGGGTATGAATTCATGCTATTTTTGAGAAAATGAAGCTATGAACGTAACTTTGTTATAGGCAAAATTGGTTAGTTTTTGCGCAAGTGAACTAACGCTTCAAGTACATCGATATAATATTCCGTACCGTGTGGCACGAACTCGGCTGCTCTAATCTCGCGCATGTGACGTGTTTGAACGGGGAGAGGAACAGAGTTTCGATTTGCCTGATCCATCTGATTGGACACTGACTGCACGGCTTGCACTCCTGCGGCTTGAATCACATGGATATCGCCACGGAACAAGGCAATCAAGTCTTCCAAAGGCACTTCGTAGAGGCTGTCGACCTCGCTTGCCTGCAAGGTATAGGCTTCGAGAGGCTGGTTCAAGCACAGTCCAAAGACAGAGCTGAATTCCCGATCAATAAAAGGTACGCCGCGAACCTGCCCTTCAAGTTGCTGTCTTGCCGTCAACAGGTAGGTCAGCGTTTCAAAAGGTGCTTGCACGCCCAGTTCTTCGTCAAGCTCACGACTGGCTTCATGCAGCTGTTCTCCGGCTGTGAGATGCCCTGCTGCGGTAATGTCGTAACATCCGGGGAAGGTATCCTTGATATCCCGTCTTCGCTGAAATAGAACCAACCGCTGTGAACCTTCGTCCCGCACGATCCAGCAGTGGAATGAACGGTGCCAGAATCCCTCGGCATGGACCACGCTGCGCAGCTCTGTACCTATCCAATTTTGCTGATCGTCGTAAATGTCGAAACGTTCTGGGGTCATGATACGTATCTCCTTATATAGCAAGTTTTAAAGTTCAAAATTTCACAAAGTGTGTTTTAAACGAAAGGGGAACCACCTTATGGAATGCATTGTACACTTTCAGGTCATTTATCCGCAACCTCAGGAACGTAAAAGTCTTAGAGGGTTGATTATGGTAGGGCAAGGTCAGGAACCGGCAAATAGCCAGCTAACAACGATGTTTAAGGATATGGGATTCAACGTACGTTTGGAAGACGAGAGCCAATTGTTGTTCAAACCTGTGGATGCGTCGATGAATTTTGATTATATCCGGGTAACGGAGCTCGATACCGGGGAAGAGGTTTATAAGGAAGATCGGGATTTGAAGTCGATTTTGGAGCACTTGCTGCCGCGTCGATTCTAGTTTGTACATTTGGTGAGTGTAAGGATAGTAATGAGAGTAAAGCAACATACCCTGCTTGTGAGATTAAGAAAGGCCCCACCATTACGGTGAGACCTTTCATGTGGAAGCCGATTGAATTCCACCCGCCCCGTGCGGGATTGCAACAACACGGATGAAGAAGAATGACGGACAGATCAAGCAGGATTTTTTTTACATAAACCTTTATATATTAACAATTATCCTCTACTATTCGCTATATAGAGTTTTGGGTACACTTTAAATTCTAATGAACTCAAAGCATGGAATCGATTAAACCGTTGCGCCGTTACCTTCAGCTTCCAGCTCTGAAGTACAGTGCGAACAGCGAGTAGCCGCAGCCGGAATTTCAGAGAGACAGTATTTGCAAGCCTTGGTCGTTTTTTGCGGCTCGGGCTTTTTGTGTTCTTTGCTTTTGATGTAATTGATACCCTTCACCAGCATGAAAATACAGAATGCAACGATGAGGAAATCAATCATCACGTTGATGAACTGCCCATATGCAATCACCGTAGCGCCAGCCTCATTGGCTTGAGCGAGTGTTGTGATCTCCTGTCCACTGGCAGTTCGCATATCCCAATCCAGATTAAAAATTTTCTGACTGAAATCAACTCCTCCAAGCAACTTACCTACAGGTGGCATGATAATGTCATTCACGAGGGACGTGACAATTTTACCAAAAGCAGCCCCGATAATGACACCGACCGCCAGATCGATGACGTTGCCACGTACAGCAAATTCTTTAAATTCCTTCAGTACGCCTTTCATGTCTGCAAATCTCCTTTACCCAATAAATTCATAATACAGGCGGCGTTTCCATCGATTCTCCGTTCAGACACGCGCTTCCGTTCTCATATTGTACATAAAAACACCGCAGCAATCATCCCTTTATTGCAAATTAAGACAAGTTTCCGCAACTTCCATGAAAATACTTCTTTATTTCACGGCGCCGATTCGGTATACTTCTAACATTATCAGTTCCGTTCACACTTTTACATTCAGGTTCGCGATCATACATTGTAACGAATCATGGAGCTTAAAATTAAATATGCCGACTCGTATATGTGCAGGAATAGGCCTGCATGTTTCTACCCGATCACCGGAATGATCGGACTACGGGAAAGATCTGCAACGTTTTAAGGTATGGAGAGAGAGGATTCTCGGGCAGTGTGTCTGAAAAAGCATGTTCAGGCCCTTTCATATCCCTTCTTGGATAGGGAGTTTTGAGGTTTGCTCGGAGTTGACCAGTTATCAAGCTCGTCCATTACACTACACTTGCAGTACCTATGCGGCTTGTCCACATACGTACAAGTCCGTCTTTTCCCGTCTCCGGTTCTTCCGCAGCGTGTAAAAAGGCGGGCTTTTTGTTTTTTTACAGCGGGGATCGGGTCATGCAGGCTTCTGTACGAGAGGGCGCACAGGGGGAAGAATGACGATGCAATTGTTAAAAGACAAGGTAATACAGGAAGGCATTGTCCTGTCCGAGCAGGTACTCAAAGTGGATTCATTCCTGAACCACCAGATGGACCCGGTTCTGATGAAGGAAGTGGGCAAGGAGTTCATCCGCCGTTTTGACGGGGAGAACATTACACGTGTACTGACGATTGAATCCTCAGGGATCGCACCAGGCATCATGACTGCGCTGGAACTCAACGTTCCGCTTATTTTTGCACGGAAGCAGAAGTCACTTACACTCACGGAAGACATTCTGGTTGAGAAAGTTTACTCCTTTACGAAGCAGGAGACCAATGAAATTACAGTTGCGAAGAAGTTCATGCAGCCTGGTGACCGTGTACTGATCATTGATGACTTTCTAGCCAATGGCGAGGCAGCATTTGGTCTGGCCCGCATTGTGGAGCAAGTAGGTGCTGAAGTAGTGGGGATTGGCATCGTGATTGAAAAGGCGTTCCAACCGGGAGGCCGCTTGCTGAAAGAAGCAGGATACCGTGTGGAATCACTGGTTCGCATTGGGGCGTTGTCAGACGGGAAAGTTACGTTTGCGGACGAGGAGGTCACGATCTAATATGGCACGCGAACGTATTTTCCAGCGGCATCGGCATCCGATCAAAACGTTCTCGCTAGGTCTCCAGCACGTACTGGCGATGTATGCAGGAGCTGTCGTTGTACCGATTATTGTCAGCAAAGCCCTTGGTTTTACAACGGAGCAGTTAACCTATCTGATTGCCATTGACCTGCTCGCCTGTGGTGTGGCAACTCTGCTTCAGGTATGGGGCAATCGGTTCTTCGGAGTGGGGCTGCCCGTCATGCTTGGCTGTGCATTCCAGGCTGTATCACCGATGATTTTAATTGGGATGAAGAGCGGCGTGTCTGCCATTTATGGTGCGATTATTGCATCAGGGATATTCGTTGTATTGTTCTCGGGCATTTTTGGTAAATTGATTCGGCTCTTCCCGCCAGTCGTCACCGGATCAGTAGTAACCATTATTGGTCTGACCCTGATTCCAGTTGCGTTCAACGATCTCGGCGGCGGTCAGGGCGCAGAAGATTTTGGCAGTGGTGTTCATCTTCTGCTCGGTTTCGGCGTATTGGTGTTCATCATTCTGATGACACGGTTCACGACGGGATTCGTTCGTTCCATCTCGGTGCTGATCGGCCTTCTCGTGGGCACAGTGGCAGCAGGGCTTATGGGTGAAGTGAACTTCGCTCCAATTCGTGAAGCAAGCTGGTTCCATGTCGTGCAGCCATTCTACTTTGGTACGCCGACGTTTGAGATTGTACCGATTCTGACCATGATCCTGGTGGCGATTGTCAGCGTGGCTGAATCCACGGGTGTATTTATGGCTCTTGGCAAAATTTTGGATAAAGACCTGTCTTCCAAAGATCTGGCCCGTGGCTATCGTGCAGAAGGTTTGGCGATTGTGCTGGGTGGTATCTTCAACTCATTCCCGTACACGACCTATTCACAAAACGTAGGGCTTGTACAGATGACTCGTGTCAAAACGCGCGATGTTATCGTTGTAGCGGGTGGACTGCTTGTGGTTATCGGCTTTGTACCGAAGATTGCTGCATTGGCACAGCTAGTTCCAGGTTCTGTTCTTGGCGGGGCCATGGTTGCATTGTTCGGTATGGTAGTATCGTCTGGTATTCGTATTCTGGGCAGCCAGGTTGATCTGAACCGTCATGAGAACCTGTTCATCATCGCCTGCTCTGTAGGGATGGGGCTGGGTGTAACGGTTGTACCTCAATTGTTCGCAGGTGCACCGGACTGGGCACAGATTATGCTGGGTAACGGAATTATTGCAGGTAGCTTTACTGCCATTTTCATGAATTTGCTCTTTAATGGTCTGGGTACTCAAGCAACGGCGGCCAAAATGGCTGAGCGTCAAGCAGATGTGATCCTTGGAGATAATGGCAAGTCGGCGTAAAAAGTAAAGAGCTGAAATCTTCGTTGCCATTACCGGACGCCTTCAACATGTATATTATGTTAACTTTAAATTCCTCATGGATTGAATAATAAATGTTGTGAATCAAAAAGTTAAACGGCCTAAACGATTCAGGGGATGAATCATCTATCCTGTGAATCGTTATTGAAGTCATAATGAATGAAATAAACGGAACACCGGAGACCTTGCTCATTAGAGAGCAGGAGATCCGGTGTTTTTTCTTTTTTGCCGAAAACAAGATGGATTATTATGTAGACTCACGGGATGAATTACTTTGGGAGGAAGCCGATAGAGCGTTACATACTACAGATGGCGCAGCTGTTTCTCTGCAAAGTCTCCGACCCATGGCAGCTTCAGCCATTTGCCTTGCAAACTGGTGACTACCATGAGAAGCCAGACCACCACACCAAGCATGGACAATAGCGATGCCAGCAGTGGCCCAAAAAGTGGGAGAAATGCACACAACACATGACCGACCATAATGAGGCCAAATACCGTGACGGATTGAAGTGCATGAAACAGAACGAATCGGCTTCGTTTCTCAACAGCCAGAAAGACGATTCCGCCTATAAAAGTGAACAGATAACAGAGCATGCCGGCAATATTTTCATCCAGACCGCTTGATGATTTCATGGGGGACATTCGGTCCAGCCTCCTTTGTCCTTTTTAACTAGGTTATGAGGGAGTGGGACAGAACTGAACCGGTTTGATCAAGGAATGTTCCAGATGGACAAAGAAAATGTAACACTCAATATAGGTAAACACCACGTGAGACTATAGATTCATTTGAAAATAGAAGTGCGTATATATACATCCAATTTGAGACTTTCTACATATTCAAAATATTCCATAAAATTCCGAATTATATAAATACAATTATAAAGGGTAAACCATTAATTAATTTGAGATACAAGGAGGCTTATTATGAATATATCCGCAACAACATACGGTCAGGTTCGGGTAACACCTTACGAAATCGTTCGTCTTCAGACCCTTGAAGTGAATAAAACGATGAACGGACATGCGCGAATGAGAATGACGGCAGTGATCCCGGAATCTCGAAAAGACAGCTATGTGCAAGCAACAACATCCCAAACCGATATTAAAGTGAAAATTGCCGATGACGATGGACATGAGAAAGTGTTTTTCTCCGGTGTGGTGCTGCACGTAAAAGTGAACGTTATTAACGATGTACATACACTTATGGTTGAAGCGGTGTCCCATACCTACTTATTGGATGTAAAACTGCACAAGCGCTCCTTCCAAAACCCTAATCTGTCCTACAAGAATTTGGTGCGCAAGATTATTTCTCCCTATGAAGGTTCAGATGTTATTGACTTTGCTACAGATGGCCGTAAAATCGGAGATTTTGTGATGCAGTATGAGGAAACAGATTGGCAATTTATCAAAAGGATGGCTTCCCATTTCTACACTGGAGTTGTTCCGGATACATCTTCAGGAAAACCCAAGTTTTATTTTGGCTTACCCGAAGGCCAGTATAAGGGTGAATTGCAAGCATCCCATTACACAGCAACCAAACGAATTGCCGACTATCGATCTGCCAAGGAAAATAAAGTACCGGGTGTCAAAGATCCGGATTATATCGTATACGAAGCGGACAGCAGGCAATGGTTCGAAGTAGGGAATGAAGTAGAGTTTAAATCCAAAAAGTGGATTGTAGGTGAGGCGAAGACCCGATTCATCGATAGTTTGCTAAATCATACATACTCCTTATTTCCAGCGGAGGGGCTTCGTTATAAGAAGAGCTACAATACTTCCATTATTGGCGCTTCCATTCAGGCTTCGGTTCTTCAAGTCAAGGGGGACAAAGTTCGTGCGAAGCTCGATATGGATGAGCAGCAGGATGAGAGCACAGCCTATTTCTTTCCCTATTCAACGATTTATGCTTCCGAGAACAATACGGGCTGGTATTGCATGCCTGAAGTGAATGACAGCATCCGTATTTATTTTCCAAGCAAAAAAGAGGAAGACGGCATTGCCATAAGCTCTGTAAAAAGGCAAGATCCTGAGATTGTGCCAGCTGCACCGAAACAGACTTCAACCGCATCATCAGCGGTTGGAAAGGGTGGGGCTTCGGGACAGTCTGGGGGAAGTCCAAGCGGGAGCAATCGTAATAGTTCAGGCGCGGCTGGAGGTGGAAGTAAATCTAGCCCGGCCAGCAGAGTAGCCCCGCCCCCAGTGCCCGAAGATCGAATGGGTAATCCGGACATCAAGACATTCCGGACCAAGTATGGGAAAGAGATCATGCTGGCTCCAGACAAAATTGTGATCTCGGCGGGTGGAATGTATATCACGGTCAGTGACGAGAATGGCATCGAGATTGTAAGCGATCAGAATGTCAGCATTACAGCGGGTCAGGATGTCGTCATGTCCGGACAAACGATTCGGATCGCAGGTGAGAAGGTTGAGTTAACCGGAAAGGGCAATACCATCACGTTGGAAGAAGAGTTGAAGATGCACGGGGCGGAGATCAAGATGAATTAGCCAAGAGTAGTAGAAAGGAAGAGAAATGAACAAAGCGGAAGCGATTGCACATTTACAGCAGGAAATATTGGAGCCCGCACTTCAGGAACATCTCTCGTCACTTAGGGTGTACATCATGCAACATCAGAACTCGTTAATCCAATCGTTCGTAGAGTCTATGCGGCAACTCTGTGTAAAAGCAGAATGGGCCCAACAGGAACTCGGGAAACAACCAGTCTCAATCCTTCATTGTTCCATGTTGAGAACATCTATATTGGAGGGGAGTTACACCTGCTTAATGGAAGCCTACTCCGATCAATGGTATTGGGATGAGGTGGAGTGTATGCACACATATGATGCGACGTGGGCATTCCAGCCGTTGTCTTCGTTACAACAGCTGCTTCATATCGAAATGAGACGTTATGGAGGTGTACTGAATGCTTCTGATGTTGAACGGATGATGTTGCAGTCCGCGGGGAGATTCAACGCCTACGTCATTGCGCTTGCACGTCTGGCCGTTCCTCATGTTGTGAATTTGAAAGAGATGGAACACATCGACCGTGCAGATCAGTTTCAGATCAGGGTAGGTGAATATAAGGACTGGAGTGAACCCGTGTATATCAGGGACTTTGGGTATAGGGACATGCAGAATATCCGCAAGAAATTATCAGTAGCGGAAGGGCTGGAATGTGCTTATGGAGACTATACGTCACTATCCTTGGCAGAAGGATTATATGACCACGTTGATATCAGGTATTCCGATTTCAGTCTTGCCGATCTGAACAAGAGTAACTTAAGAGGTGCTGTGATGATTGGGACCAAATGGGAACAGAGTGATCTGAGTGGAGCTGACCTCAGAGGGGCGCTACTTATGGATGCTGTGTTCCGGGAATGCAGTCTGCGTGGAGCCAACCTGTCTGATGTCAGTGACGGAGCGAGTATGGAATTCGAGGAAAGTGTTCTTGGTCTTCAGGGAATCTGTTTTGCCGGGGCCAATCTGGAAGGCGCCGACCTTCGGGGAGCACAGTTATTCCATGCTGATTTCCAGGGGGCTAGGCTGAGTCAGGCACAGATATGGATTCATGACCGTGAGAGGTATACACATGTTTTGAATGAAGAGCAGATTGAATCGATACGCTGGGTTGTATCCCATGAGGAAGAGGAGGAGGAGCTATGGTCCCACGATTTTATGAACTGACCGAAGATCATCGGATATTGAATCCGTTCAGGCCTCCCATATTACAAACCAGTTTTGATGAGTTGCCCATTTCATCTGTCATGATGATTGAACGCAGACTGAATGAAGAGCCGACCGATTGGATAAGTAGGCCTTCATATTTTGTTAGTGATCGCATGAAGCGGCTGATGGAATTGGTCGATGAAGCAATGTTGTTCAAATCCGTCACCTTCATTGATCAGGGGAGTGGGGAACAGTTGAGCTACTGGGCGAGTCATATCCCTGCTGTGCTGGCTTCGTCTGACCATAGCCTGTTTTATCCGAATGGTTCAATACAGCAGCTTGTATTGCAGGGTGAGGCGGTTAAAGATCAACGCATATTTACATTGGAGGGTGTAAGAGGGAGTGGTGTAATCGTGCGTCTTGATGTAGCAGAGAGCATGCTTCGCAGAGGGTTAAGTGGCTTTGTTTTACGAAAGGTGGACCTGGAATGAACCGATATGGTGATGAGATGTTGCTGAAAATGGATCGGGATTTGCGTTTGGCAAAGCGCATTCAGGAAGCTGAAGCGGCAAGTGGGGAGCTGATGACGCAGGAAGAGGTTACATTCGGAGTACGCCAGGGTCTGATCGAGACCGAAGCAGATATCATCACGTTGAACAATCACCAAATCTGGGAGGGGATAATAACCCTTCCTTTACCGGATCGTCTGGTCCGGGTTCCCCGAGGCAAACTACAGGAGGGCAGAAACAGCCATGGACGAGATGAGGTCATGTGGATTGATGAGCAAAAGGGTATCAGCTTAAGCCTATCTAGATCATCTCATCCATTGCACGTAAGCCAGATTGAGGGAATGGGCAGGATCATCACAGATCAGATGCGAACGCTCAAAAAGGATGCGCAATGGTTACATGAGGAGACGGTACAAGGAGATAGACTGATTGTCTTCTATGGAGAATCCATTCAGCCCTCAACCTTGGGAATGGCTTACGATATTGTGATCGTTACATCGGTAAAAGGAAGAGCGGTCACAGGGAATGTCCGTTTTCCGGTTGAACAGCTTCATCTATGGCGACTTCTAACAAGGGCGATATTCACATGTGCCCGGATGAGTGAAAACGGAAATGGACCAATCCATTAATTAACATAGGGGGGACTAGAATGCTGCTACCCATGCTGTTCAAAGCTTTGATGTCAGGAGGGTTCGGTGGTGAATTTACCTATGTGGTCAGAGGTGCCGAGATTTCCTGCAGTCAGGGATCAGATCCGGGTGTGCTGAACCTGCCTCTTTCCCACGGCATCTATATCAAGGAACAGCCTGTATTAAACGTTGCGGACGTGATTCCACTGGCTAACGTTGGACGATGCGGGTTTTGCAAAATGGACGGAGCATTGTGTGAACCAGATACGTTCTTTAACAAATGGAGCCAGGGCAAGGAGGATGTGCTGGTGGAAGGTGAGGCTGCTCTACTCAGTCGATCTGAACTGATATGCCGAAAAGGCGGGATTATCAAGATTGAGGTCGATGGTCAGTTGTAAGATGCAGACGGATAAGAAAGGGGGAACACTGTGCAGACCTTGGAAAAATCAACGCTAACCTATGGGGATATCCATGTCCATTGGCCGTATGGCAAGATACGCCTGGATAAGCTGGAATTGATCCAGCAAGCAGGAGCACATGGTCGGTTATCCTTCAGTGGATGGGTAGATGAAGAATGGGAAGAAACCATTATCCAGAAAGCTGGGAGTCACGATCGAGTCGGATTCATCCAGATAGATGAATCCGGAAGGGAGTTACCCCTGTTCAAGGGACAACTCCATGAGATCAAAGTCGAAGCAACCAGAGGGATCGTATATGTGATGGCTGTAGTCATCTCACATACCTATGAACTGGATGCCTTACAGAGAACGAAATCCTATCAGAACGAGAATCTACGTTATCTGGACATTGTTAATCGTGTTATGAAGGGGTATCCTGAAGGAGACTATATTGATTTTGCCTTTGATGAGACGAAGACGGGCGCTTTTATCATGCAGTACCAGGAGACTGATTGGAGCTTTCTGAAACGGCTCGCTTCTCATCTGGGAGCAGATCTGGTGCCGGATGTGACTGCACACAAGCCCAGGTTCTGGATTGGTTATCCCGAAGGCAGAGGGGCATTTGAGCTGAAAGCCATCCCTTTCGAGAAGAGTCGTAATATTGAGCGTTTTTTACATACCGAAGCCCAGGGAAAACATGCGGTAACGGAGGCGGAGTATACAACGTATACCTTCGATCTGGGGCAGGAGCTTCAATTGGGGGATGAAGTATCCTCTGATGGCCGTATCTACAACATAACCTCTCGCCAGGCGATGCTGGAACGGAGCTTGCTACAGTGGAAGTATACATGTGCATTGCCAGCATCGCATCCACTGCCCAGACAGCTTCAAACGATGATCACGGGTGCGGCTATCGAAGGAAAAATCATTGATGTGAAACGTAACCAGGTGAAGGTTCATCTGGATATGGATGAGGGTCAGCAGGCTGGGGAGGCACGCTGGTTCCCGTATGCCGCGGAAGGCAGTCAAGTATGGTACATGATGCCCGAACCCGGCGCGAAGGTGAAACTGTATTTCCCAAGTGCGGAAGAAGACGAAGCCATGGTGATGCAGTCGGTTCGTCAGGAACCAACGGAAGCGGGACATGTGGAGAAGAGCGGTAAAGTGATGCAAGACCCGGGTGTAAAGTCTTTCGGTAACCCGCAGGGGAAATCGTTCACCCTTGGCGACAGTGAACTTGTCATGAACGCTCAAGAGGGCGCCTTGTATATCTCGATGGCTGCGGGTAACGGGGTTACATTGAACAGCACAACCCACGTGCAGATCCAATGCATGGGTGACCTGAACATCAGCGGAGCCAGCGTCAGTCTGGAGGGTACAGAAGGTCTGTACATTCAGACGATGACAGATCATGTGGAGCTTGTGGAAGAGGTCAACGGCAAGAGTGAGAATGTAGTCCTGGAAGCCGAGATCCATCGTTCCTTTGACATGATTCAGTCTGCGTTCGACCAGAGTCTGGCCAGTATGGGAGAGAGCGCGCTGAAGGAAGCGCGGCTGAAACGGAACTGGGAAGCACGTGAAAAGGGCAAATTGGACGGTGTGATCGAAGAGGGAAAAAGCCTGCTCAGTATGGTCGGTGATGTGGCTGACCTTGCATTTACAGGGATCGTCGGGGGTGACAATGCCCAGGGATTATACAGCTGGGTCAAGGGAGAAGAAGTAGGGTCATTAACGGAGCGGAATGCCACGGTACAAGGAACGATTACGGGCGTAAATAACGTCATTGATTATACGGGAGACTTGGTCACGGGCCAGAAATCAGGGAAAGAGATCTGGCAGGATGTATCCGGTGCGGGAGAAGCGTATGCCAAGCCATTCATGGACCTGAAAGGCGAAGACAACCGCACGATGCTGACCCTGAAGGAACAAGAGAGTTACGACGCTGGTCGGAACGATGTCAACGCTGCGGTACGGGTTGTTGATACGGTAACGGCTGTAGCTGGCGGAGCATCCTTGGTCAAAAATGGCGTCAAGGTGCTCAAGGGTGGTAGTAAGAAGTCTGGTCATGCAGATGGAGATGGAGCCAAGGGCGGCGTTCCACATGGTCATGGAGATGGGCCAGATGGAGCCTCAGGCGGTGCTATGAAGGATGGCAAGCTCAAGACCAATGCGGCATTAATGCCTTCATCTCTCGCGGAACTGGGAGAACGAATCAACCAGGCTATGGGTAAAATGACCGCAGGCGCAGCAGCCAGTGTTCCATGGCGAGTTCAGCGGGTGAGGCTGAGCAACGGCCAGACCGTGCCGGTGATTGTGAAGAATGACAGTCACATGTTCTCGGATGCAGGTGGAAATCGTGGGAAAGGCAGTGGTTCTGGAAATTCGAAGGGATCGCCGAACACTTCTCATGTGGATTCGAGAGAGAGTAGTGCGCCATCGAAAGGAACCGTTTCTAAAGAATCGTCTAAGACGTCTCCAAACGTTCCGCCAGTTAAGCCGAAGGAAGCTCCTAAACCTAAAGAAGCCCTATCATCGAAAGATGGAACTAAGGTTAGGGATGGGAATACTGAGGGGACGGGGAAAATTAGTGAGGTTGGTAGCCAGGCTGATGATATTTTACGAGATGGAAGCCATATAGTAGATGGGGAGCTAAAGCCAAATGTAACATATAAAACAGGTGAATATGAATATATCTACAAAACTGATAGTAAGGGAAGGCTTGAAAAATTTACTGCTGACGATTTAAAATTAACTGAGAGGGATAGCAGATTACCTCATGATCCAGATACTCCAGGCAAAGAGCCAGGCGACCATGCAGGGCATTTGGCAGGGGATAGATTTGGTGGTTCACCAGAAATTGACAACCTTGTTTCACAACTAAGCAATGTGAATTTAAGCCAATATAAGAAAATTGAGAATCAATGGGCTAATGCGATTAAAGAAGGGAAAAAAGTAAAAGTAAATGTTGAAGTGAAATATGACGGAGACAGTATACGCCCATCTAAATTTAATGTACAGTATGAAATTGATGGAGAAGCTTTCTCAAAGAGTATATTAAATTAAGAAAGGCAGGTTACTATGAGCAAAGTATTTGAAGATATTTTTAGTGAACTTCAAGCTGACATGGTCTCCATTTGTTTAGAGTATGTTCACAAAAGAGCCGAAAAAATATATATTTATTGTTCATTTGAAGAAAGAGTTATTTCTAGTGATTTTTTCTATTTTATTAATGGTAGGCTTGTAAAGAAACACAAACTTAACGATGCATTAGATGATAGTTATGGTCTTCTATATGACATATCAGTCGAAAGACAAAAAGGCGTTCTGAATATTATTAACGATGATATTGAAAAGATATATAGATTATGCGACGAACACAAAAGAGAAATGCCAACCGAAATAAAATTGGTATATGATGTTACAAAAAATAGCCTTAAAGCAGAATATAAATATGAGTTGGTTTATTCAAATGACCCTGTAAAAACCGCAGACGACATTGCGAAGGAATGGTTCGAGCAAATTAAAGAGGAACATAGCGCGTAAGGTGATTTTCCATCCACTCTAAATGATGGAAAAATATGAGCATCTTTTGAAATAGTGAGAATGGCGGGCCTATAGAGATCTTCCATTTCGGTTGTACGCCCATCAAATACTTTAATTTTAAAACTTAAATATCGCTATTCCGATACATCAAACAGGTTGATTATGGTCAGATACCACCATGATTGACCTGTTTTTTTGGAGCCAAGGGCGGCGTTCCACATGGTCATGGAGATGGGCCAGATGGAACCTCATGCGGTGCCATGAACGATGGCAAGCTCAAGACCAATGCGGCTTTAATGCCTTCATCTCTAGCGGAACTGGGAGAACCAATCAGGTAGGCTATGGGTAAAATGACCGCAGGCGCAGCAGCCAGTGTTCCATGGCGAGTTCAGCGGGTGAGGCTGAGCAACGGCCAGACCGTGCCGGTGATTGTGAAGAATGACAGTCACATGTTCTCCGATACAGGTGGAAATCATGGGAAAGGCAGTGATTCTGGTAGCTCGAAGGGATCGCCGAGCACTTCTCATGTGGATTCGAGAGAGAGTAGTGTGCCGAAAGGAATCGTATCTAAAGAGTCAGCTACGTCTTCAAACGTTACACCAACTAAGCCGAAGGATGCATCTAAACCTAAAGATGCTCCGTCATCGAAAGATGGAACTAAGGCCAGGGATGGGAAAACTGAGGGGACGGGTGATACCGTACCAGTAATAAAGAATAATTTCGAGTATTTAGATGGTTTTGACGATCACTTAATTAATGCACAAAGTATTGTAAGAAAAGGGAACAAAGGAGTTGTGGGAGGTCACAATTTAGAAAGTTTCGAAAAAATATTAACAGATCAAGGCTGGAGTCTTGAAGACCTTATCGTTTCCAAAACCCCACATCCTACAACCCCTGGAATCTATCAAATCCAATATAGACTTCCAGCCCTTGATAGGGAATTGAAAGTAATATCCGGTCAGTATAAAAATATTTCACATCCAAAAACTGTATATGATCCAAAAGTAATCTCGAATGATCAAATTATACAAGTGGGGAAAAGAAGCGATGGCGAATGGCGAAATTGTAGGTAGGGAAGTTCGAGGGACAGCATCGAATGGTTTGAAGTTCACGGGATACCTTGATGAAAATGGAAAGGTGACGAACTTCTTTCCGACCATATCAGAATAATTTCTAGGAGGATGATTTGATGAGTGTCAAATTAACAGAGAAAGAATTATTGGAAATGTATTATCGACACCTTGAAGGGAAATATTTTTTAGATGCACTTAAAAACTATTGCAATGGAAATGGGTTTGGCGGTAGTGAGAGTGTTTGGTGTGTTTTTGCAGGTGAGTTAGATGAGTGGGAGGAAGGTTATTTCGGAGATGCGGGAGTTTGCTATTTTTTTGACTACCCCGCAGTAGAAGAAGATCAAAAAATTGTATTGGATTATTCCACTTTCTATCAGTATCTAAATGAAGCAAGTAAGGACTATTTAATACGGAATCCAAATGTTAAGGGTGAGGTTGAAGCTCGATTAGAGGAAATCAAACAAAAGTTCAATATTGGATAATGATTTTTAACAAGAAAGTCAAAAGGGTTTATTTATTCTGATATTGAGTAGAGTGCATAAGTTAGTAAGCGAATTTGGAGCAAATCTATTTTTGGGTTTGTCACGATTTATGTGTATCCATCGTTCTGTATAGGGCCATAATGCGAGCTAACCGCCGTGTTGTGGTCTTCTTTGTTTCGGTCACTGTCTCAGTGGCTGATGAATAGAACCTACCCAGTGCGGGTGGTAAAACCGCCCTTGCCTTTTGAGAGAAGTATCCTCACCGCATTAGACGTTGACGGTGGGGGTGGATAAACTGGCAAAGTATTTACGTGAAGAGAGTCATAATACGGGAGGGTTAGGTATCACCATGCGGATATCTATGTGGAAATACTGGAAGGTCCCGTATACCAAGTAGTAGCCTAAGTCAGTACGAATCAAGAGAAATTAGTAGTGAAGTGCTTGATATAATGGATAACGCTTGGTACTACAAGCAGATCGATATGAGTGTTTTTTTTGATATCTTAAATACTAAAGAACAATGTGCTGGAGCGGAATGCCACGGTACAAGGAACGATTACGGGCGTAAATAACGTCATCGATTATACAGGAGACTTGGTCACGGGCCAGAAATCAGGGCAAGAGATCTGGCAGGATGTATCCGGTGCGGGAAAGGCGTATGCCAAACCGTTCATGGATCTGAAAGGCGAAGACAACCGCACGATGCTGACCCTGAAGGAACAAGAGAGTTACGACGCTGGTCGGAACGATGTCAACGCTGCGGTACGGGTTGTTGATACGGTAACGGCTGTAGCTGGCGGGGCATCCTTGGTCAAAAATGGTGTCAAAGTGCTCAAGGGTGGTGGTAAGAAGTTTGGTCATGCAGATGGAGATGGAGCCAAGGGCGGCGTTCCGCATGGTCATGGAGATGGGCCAGATAGAGCCTCAGGCGGTGCCATGAAGGATGGCAAGCTCAAGACCAATGCGGCTTTAATGCCTTCATCTCTTGCAGAGCTGGGAGAACGAATCAACCAGGCTATGGGTAAAATGACTGCAGGTGCAGCAGCCAGTGTTCCATGGCGAGTTCAACGAGTGAGGCTGAGCAACGGCCAGACCGTGCCTGTGATTGTGAAGAATGACAGTCACATGTTCTCCGATACAGGTGGAAATCATGGGAAAGGCAGTGATTCTGGTAGCTCGAAGGGATCGCCGAGCACTTCTCATGTGGATTCGAAGAAGACAGGGAAGTCACAAAATGTGGAGTCTAGTCCTTCATTCATTTCACCGAAGGTTGAGGCATCCAAACCCCAAAATACATGGATTCCCAAAGATAGTCCATCTGAAAGTACCAAGCCGAGGACTAGAAATCACCAGGAATACTATGATCCACATCTGAATCAACAGAGTATTTCCAAACTAAATGCAGCAGCAGATGAAGGAATCATTACTCCCAACCAATGGACCGGGAAATTGGAATGTAAGAGTGGGGATCTGGAACATCTAACACAACGTGAGTTACAAGAGATTAATAAGCTGCTCATCGCTGGAAAAAATGTGAATGCAGATCGGATAATGACGTTACGCAATCAGTCTTCGAAGCTTGCAGAAGATTATTCTGATAAAGTTAAGGAAAGTAACGGATGGGAGCTCAGCAAGGAATATCCTGCATCCAGGCAGGATTCCGTAGTACTTGGAAAGGAACTAGAAGAAGCAGGTATTACCCGTCCGCCGGATTCTCAAGCGCATCACCTCGTGCCTGTAAATCAAGGGGGGCTCCGAGAGCTAATCGAGAAGTATGGAATTAACATCAATTCCTCGGCAAACGGAGTCTTTCTTCCTCAGAAAGCAATGTCGGATTGGCCAGGGCAAGTGACGCATTTCCCGTTTAACAATATAGATAAAAAAGGGAATCCTATGTTCAGGCATGGTCAGGAGTATATTAAGTATATGAGAAAGAATCTATTGGATATAGATAAACTTCCAGTAAGTCAACAAATAAAGAAAGAACGCATACTAGCATTCTTGGAGGAGACAAGAGAAGGTCTGCTAACAGGCAAAATCGAGATTTTATATGAAGATTAATGAAGAGGGGGAAGCGTTTTTGAAAATTTGGAGAATGTCTGAAGTTACAGATGGGCAAATTCTTGATGTTGTAAAGGATGGAGGAATGCTCGAAGAACTCAATAAAGGTATTTCGTTGATTAATGAATGGAAAGTTATACAGATGAGATTGAAGTACGAAGGTGACTCTACTCAGATTTACAGTATATCTAGTCATCTATCAGATATGATTTTAAACCAGCATGCAGCTATTGAGTTGAGAGAATTTCTGGAGAATAATGTGGAAGTTTTACCTGTTATTTATAAAAATGAAACACATTACGTAATGAATGTACTTAACATTTTGGATTGTATTAATTTGGACAAGTCTATTGCTAATAAATATGGAGGATTCGAAAAATTAGAATTTATTGAAGAAAGGGTCAGTGGACAGCATATTTTCAAAACGATCTTCTATAACTATGAAATCACTGAACATCCAATCATATCAAGTGCAACCTATGTCTCGGATGAGTTCAAACAACGTGTAGAAGAAGCAGGTCTAGAGGGATTTGATTTTGACCTAGCTTGGTCAAGCGAACCTGAAGCATACGTGGAACGCAATCCACGGATTCGAGTAACGGATCGTCAGGATGCAGAGACACATATCAGCACATTCTATGGACCTATTCATAATATGATTCCCGCGGAGTCGAACGATGCAGGCGATCCTGAAATCTACATAACCGAACCTACTGCTGCGGTACCATATCAAACGCTGGTTTCATTTGGGAACAGTTACTTCCGGGGGATGACGCCAGCTTCACTGGATACCGGATATGCAGAAATTGTAATGCATTTACCAGTGGATGCACAGTTGACGAAAGAAAACTGGGAGAATCGTCCGCTCGGCTGGGTCGTACCTATGATGCGGCACTTTGTGAAAGAAATCATGCAGCGTGGATATTTTACAGGACAGTGGCTTGTCTTCCCCAACCAAAGTGAGGAGGATCTGGCGGATACATATCGGGAGATGTTTAGTGAGACAGGAGTACCTGCACATACAAAAATCCTACCGTATGACGACAGTACCACCTACTGCGGAGTCATGATCGTTCCACCGCTACCTCAATGCCCAGAAGCGTTGAACATGCCGTACCGGGATGAAGGTAAGGAGATGGAGGGCGAATGGCCGATCTATTTCCATACATTGCTGCCCTTGTACCGGGAGGAGATCATACACTTTTTTGAGAAAGGCCGAGATTCGCTGATCACCAAGTTGATGGCCAATGGTGTTGAGGCAGTATATCAGTGGGATCGGCAAAATAGTTGTCTGTAGGCAAGTGTACGTATAACAGATCGATCGTGGTCAAATGACCAATGGGATCGGTCTGTTTTCTTGTTGAAAAGCATTGTGAATTACCTACAGTTTATATCCCGTATGCCGCGAAAGTAGCCAAGTATGGTACATGATGCCTGAACCTGGTGCGAAGCTGAAGCACTGGAAGCCGAGATCCATCGTTCCTTTGACATGATCCAGTCTGCGTTCGACCAGAGTCTGGCCAGTATGGGAGAGAGCGCGCTGAAGGAAGCGCGGCTGAAACGAAACTGGGATGCACGTGAAAAGGGTAAACGAGATGGTGTAATCGAAGAGGGGAAAAGCCTGCTTAGTATGGTCGGTGATGTGGCTGACCTGGCATTTACAGGGATTGTCGGAGGTGACAAGCCCAGGGATTATACAGTTTATATTGGGTGGTGTTTCCACTTATAATACTACGTTTATTGTTATTTGCTGTTATAGGCGGTATCTATGTATTGTTAATCAAAAGCATGCGGAATGAGATGCAGCGAGTATTCTACATCGCAGATAATGAAGCTTCGGAGACAGCTGGCAGTGAGGCAGTGTTATCTCTATTATTGAAGGCCGAGATGGAAGGTCTTTTTGCACAAACGGCTGAACAGGTTGCGGAATATCAATATAACAAAGAGCTGTATGAGGAGTTTAGAAAACGGATTTCTGCCGTTCCAACTCAGGAAATTCTTCGTATTCAGCGGATACAGGAAATGAATGATACTCAAAACCGTACCTACCATCCTCCAATGAAGAATCGCATCGAATTGATACGTGAGCACTGGGCGATGATTCCTGCGTATCAGCCGGATGCTGCTAAAGAACGAAGAATCAATGAGGAGTTTCGACAGCTGGAACAGCGTTCCCAGAAAATTCTTCTTAACGATCTAAGGGATGCAAGTTAACTCTCTGTATTCTCAATTGCATATAGTATAGAAAACAGGGCAGCACCAACCAATGATTGGTATGATGCGCCCTAGTTTTAAAGTGATTTATTGCGTTTAGAACTTAACGGTCGCCACGCTGAAAATGTCTACGTGGATGTGTGGTCTTGCCAATCTTATCGGTGTCATTCTCTTTAGGAACCAAACGCTCGTCAGTACGACCATCGTGATGGTTGTCAAAAGCGAATTCCGTCAGTTCCCATTCTGTCTTGCCGAGAACGGGATCGGCCGGGAAGTGTTGTCCGCGATGCAGATGTTCTTCTTGTCCGGCTTCGTTGGTATATATTCCGTCCACTTCCACCTTTTCATGCGAAAGGGGCAGCATTTCTTTATCCTTTTGATCCATAAAACAACGCCTCCTTGATCCCAGTGTTTTAACTGTATGGGTTGTCCGTGATAATATCCCCCGAATAGTTCAGTGTTATGCTGGATATATTAGTTCCGTATAGAAGTATCGTATTTGTAAAAATAATTCGGAATTAAACTTTTTGGGCATAGAAACCGTTATAAATATTAGGTAAGATTGTCAAGTCGTAAGATACTTCCGAATATGCTACAATAAGATTATGATTCAAACCGAATCATATCGGGTATTTATAGTGTCAGGTACTTGCTTAAGCAAGGGTTCCCGACCTAAAGCTTGCTTTGAGCCGCGCACACAACTTCATGAATGGCATTTAAGACTTATTCGGCATTCTCTAAACGGAGCATTCACTTTCAACGTTTTGGGAGGGAATTACAATGGCAACGAAAGGTCACAATGAGGTCAAAGAAAGTTTGAGGGAAATGACTCGGATTTTCCGTCCTAAAGATCCAAAAAAATTCGTGAAGGAGTACGTGAGAAAATACCGGATTACGGGTGGATACGAGGAAGAATTGACTTCTGTGGTTGAGCATGAGCTTGTCAAGATGGATTCTTCCGTGTCCTGAAACACACACAACTCTGATTATACTGTTCCGATATGAATAGAACCGTCTCCCGGGCTTTAAGCTCCGGCAGACGGTTTTTTTTGTTCTGAAAATAATATGTACATACTTGCAATGGGTCACCCGCTTACCTAAAAGAAAACCGAATAAGCAGCATAAGCTTTGTTCCATTTTTGGGGGCTTTGTTCCTTGCCTGCTGCATATACATGGAAGTACACATATGGCAGGAAGGATGAATGCATGTGGACCCTATTTTAAAAACAAAAGAAGAGATCGGCTACATGCGGGAAGCGGGACGAATCCTGCGAAGCTGTCACGAGCAGATTGAAAAATGGCTTGCCCCCGGAGTGACGACAGGAGATATTGACGAGCGGGTGGAGGCTTTTCTGGCTGAGAGAGGAGCTACACCTGAGCAAAAGGGGTATAGAGGTTATCCTTACGCTACATGCGCTTCAGTTAATGAAGTGGTTTGCCACGGCTTCCCTGATGACCGGAAATTGGCCCAAGGGGATGTAGTGACTATTGATATGGTGGTGAACAAAGACGGCTGGCTTTCCGATTCTGCATGGACGTATGGGATCGGTGAGCAACGAAGGTCCATCAGCAAGCTAATGCATCGAACGGAAAGGGCACTTCATAAGGCGATAGCACAGGCCGTGCCAGGAAATACGCTGGGGGATATTGGAAACGCGATTGAACGGACAGCAAGGCTGTATCGTTACGGGATTGTGAAGCCTCTTATTGGTCATGGGATCGGTCAATATATCCATGAACCACCAAACGTCCTCCCTTACGGGAAACGCAGAACAGGTATGATGCTGACAGAAGGCATGGTCATTACAATTGAACCCATATTTACAAAAGGCAGCTCTGGAGCGGTTGTATGGGATGAGGATGGCTGGACGGTGAGAACGGCGGATGGAAGCTGGGGCGTTCAGTATGAGCATACGGTAGCCATAACAAATGATGGTCCCCTTATATTAACTGACGGGACTTAGATGCTGTATCTATGGGAAGCTGGTAAGAGCGTGTGTAATGGTGTCCGGGATGTTCAATAGGTTCAGGCTCCATGCCGTTTGGTTCTAAAAGGGAGCGGTATGGAGCTTTACTGCGGCTTCCAGTAGTTGTAAGAGAGACAACCTGGTGCATGCTTTTCTGTTTTGCATAATACTGCATGTTTTCAATGTGAGAAATATCGGCAAAAAAATCAATTTCATCACCGAAATTTGGCAAAAATTTTCAAAAGTAGAGAGTAATATTTTTAAGTGAAATCGGTTACAAATCAAGTTGTGGTGCGGTTTTTTACATATAGTGAACAATTTGTGAACATGTGTCCAAAGATTGACAAAATCATACCCTCAACTTATATTTAATAAGTGATTGAACCATATAGAATGAATTGGAAGAATGCGCAGACATGCCCTTAGCAGGAAATGACGGGAGTGGTGGAAGCGTTATTTTTGTAAGCATTCTGTATGTCGGACAGGATTACGTGTATCGTGCTGAAATGGGTTAAATTGAGTTTATTTCGGGCGACAACGGCAATCTACGAAAATGTTAAAAAAGTGGGGTAGATCAATGATGAAACAGTGGCAGGTTGCAAAGCGAATTCTCCCCTTGCTGGCGGTGTTCTCTTTGCTGCTATCCGCATGCGGGCGGGAAGACTTGTCGGTAATGAAACCTCAGGGTCCTGTGGCGCAAGGCCAATATGATCTGATGAAGCTGTCCATTACGATTATGATCGTGGTGCTCATCATTGTATTTGCTATTGCTGCGTATGTGTTGATCCGGTTTCGCAGACGAGCCGGGCAGAATGAAGTGCCCGAACAGGTTGAAGGCAATTTCAAGCTGGAAGTAATATGGACAGCCATTCCGTTGCTGCTCGTTATTGTTCTGGCAGTACCGACGGTCAAAACGATTTTTGCCCAAGGCGAAGATCTGTCCAACGACAAAAATGCAGTTCAGGTCAAAGTCACCTCGCATCAGTACTGGTGGGAATTCACTTATCCTCAATATGACGTAACCACCGCTCAAGACCTCATCATCCCGACCGGAAAGAAAATCGCATTCGAATTGAAAACCGCTGACGTGCTTCACTCCTTCTGGGTGCCGTCACTTGCGGGTAAAATGGACACAAACCCGGATGGAACGCTTAACAAGTTCAGTTTCTCGGCGCCAAATGAAGGCGTTTACCGAGGTAAATGTGCTGAATTATGCGGCAGATCGCATGCCTTCATGGAATTTAAGGTAAAAGCGGTCAGTCAGGAATCCTTTGACAAATGGGTCAATGAAATGAAAGCCCCGGCGGTACTTCCGGAAGATACCCAATTGGCTGAGAAGTTCAAAACAAACTGCCTTTCTTGCCATGCAGTTGGGGATCAGGGTGGACCAGTTGCGCCTAACCTTACAGGTATCGGTGGCAAGCAATCCGTGGCAGGTATTCTGCTGAACCAGGGCGAAGGCCAGGAAGACGGTAATCCGGTGCTGGACAACATGAAAGAATGGCTCCATGATCCACAATCCGTGAAGCCGGGCAATACGATGCCTAATCCGAAAGACCTTGGACTCACAGATGAAGAAATCGACGGAATTGCCGAATATCTGGCCAACTACAAATTGGACTATGAATAGAACAGCAAGGACGAAGAAGGGGGTACACAACCTTGGCTCATGCTCATAGCGTCAAGCGTTACAGGGGCTTGATGGATTGGATTACCACCGTCGATCACAAAAAAATCGCCGTTCTCTACTTAATTGCGGGTGGATTTTTCTTTGGAATCGGCGGCATTGAAGCCATTTTGATTCGGATTCAGCTCATGAAACCGATGAATAATTTTGTGTCGGCGCAGGTCTTCAACGAATTGATTACGATGCACGGAACAACGATGATTTTCCTTGGTGTCATGCCTATTATTTTTGCCGTAATGAATGCCGTTGTGCCTTTGCAGATTGGGGCACGGGACGTTGCTTTCCCTTTTGTTAACGCGCTGGGTTTCTGGACATTCCTGTTTGGCGGACTGCTCTTGAACCTGAGCTGGTTGATGGGAGGGGCACCGGATGCCGGATGGACTTCGTATACGCCTCTCTCTGGCAGCGAGTACAGTGGGACGCACGGTGTGGATTTCTACACTATAGGACTCCAGATCGCCGGTCTAGGGACACTCATCGGGGGCATTAACTTTCTCGCCACCATCATTACGATGCGTGCGCCGGGAATGTCCTATATGCGGATGCCGATGTTCACCTGGACCACATTTATTACATCAGCCATCATCCTTTTTGCATTCCCTGCCATAACGGTAGGACTTGTATTGTTAACGTTTGACCGTATACTGGGAGCCAATTTCTTCGATGTTGCAGGTGGCGGTAACCCGGTACTCTGGCAGCATATCTTCTGGATCTTCGGGCACCCGGAAGTATACATTCTCATTTTGCCAGCATTTGGTATTATTTCTGAGGTTATTCCAACCTTTGCACGTAAAAGATTGTTTGGTTACAGCTCCATGGTGTTTGCAACCATTCTGATTGCCTTTCTGGGATTCATGGTATGGGCGCATCACATGTTTACGACAGGTCTGGGAACCGTCGCTAATGCATTGTTCTCGATCTCAACCATGCTGATTGCTGTACCAACAGGGATCAAAATATTTAACTGGCTCTTTACGATGTGGGGCGGACAGATCCGTTTTACGGCAGCAAACCTGTTTGCTGTTGGATTCGTTCCAACCTTCGTTATGGGCGGGGTAACTGGTGTCATGCTGGCCTCTGCGCCTGCGGATTTCCAGTTCCATGATACGTACTTTGTTGTCGCTCACTTCCATTACGTTATCGTTGGTGGATTGGTGCTAGGTTTGTTCTCGGGGCTACATTACTGGTGGCCGAAGATGTTCGGTCGTGTTCTGAGCGAAACGCTCGGAAAGTGGACGTTCTGGACGTTCATGATCGGTTTCCAATTAACGTTCTTCGTACAGCATTTCCTTGGATTGATGGGGATGCAGCGCCGGATCGTTACATACTTGCCGAATCAGGATTTTGACCTGCTTAACCTAGTCAGCTCCGTTGGTGCATTCCTGATGGGTGTTGGGGTTATCCTGTTCCTCGTGAACATCGTGATCACAACGAGAAAACCAGCAGACGCACCGAATGATCCGTGGGAAGATGGCCGTACGTTGGAATGGTCGATTCCATCTCCACCGCCGGAATACAACTTCAAGCAGACGCCTCTGGTACGTGGAATCGATGCGTATTGGAAGGAAAAGATGGCAGGACATACGGAGATGACACCAGCTGAACCTGTAGGTTCGATCCATATGCCGTCAGCGACGCCGCTGCCGTTTGTTATGTCCGTCGGTATATTCATTGCTGGACTTGGTCTCATGTTCAGCAAGGATGATTTTGGCAATGCGTTTATGAACGGATTGTTCAACAATTATATTGTGGTCATTATTGGCCTTCTGATTACATTTGGTGCGATGGCGCTGCGGTCACTTTACGACGATCATGGCTGGCATATTGAACCGGAGGATCAGGATGAGAAGGGGGTTAGAACATGACAACTTCACATGCCGAACCGGTAGACGGCAAATTGCCGCATGAGCCGGAGAAAGCAACGCTGGAAGGACGCAACAAGCTTGTCGGCTTCTGGTTGTTCCTTGGCGGCGAGACCGTATTGTTCGGAACCCTCTTCGCAACCTTTTTGGCCCTTCGTGGGCAAACGAATGACGGACCGACGGCAAATGAATTGTTTCATCTGCCCCTCGTGGCTGCCGCAACTTTTATTCTCTTGGTCAGCAGTTTGACAAGTGTATTTGCCATCCAGGCTATGCATAAGGGCAAGCGCAATGCTCTTGCTCTCTGGCTTAGCATCACCGTTGTACTGGGTCTCGGATTCCTCGGTCTGGAAATTTACGAGTTCTATGAATATGTGAAACATAAAGAGTTCGGCATGACCACAAGTGCATTCAGTTCAGCGTTCTATACGCTGGTCGGGTTCCACGGAGCTCACGTTGCATTCGGTATTATGTGGATCGGGCTCATTATCGGTCAACTGTTCAGAAAAGGATTAACGGTCGTAACTGCACCTAAAGTATACGTCTCCGCAATGTACTGGCACTTTATTGACGTGGTCTGGGTGTTTATCTTTACGGTCGTGTACCTGCTCGGAAAGGTGGGGTAACACATGTCGGTACAGGATAAGAGTGATCAGCAGCCTGTGAAGCATCGTCACCGGGCGGAAGGTCCACAGAAACACGTTGTTGTTTTTATCTTCTCGATCGTCCTGACGCTCATTGCGTTCGCGGCTGCCGCCGCGGGAGGAGTTAATACGACCTTTACCATTATTATATTGGTGGTTATGGCGATCCTGCAGGTGTTTGTACAGCTCGGTTACTGGATGCACTTGAAGGATAAAGGGCATTTGATGCCGATCCTGTTCATGTGCTTCGGATTTTTCGTAGCTTTTACGTGCATCATTATGGCACTCTATTGGGTTTGGTGGTAAAAGAGATGGCGGCGGCGCAGTGTCGCCGTCTTTTCCCCTTTTAGGCGAACCGATCGGTCAATGAATTCAGGCAATAACCAAAACAGGTCACGGGGAGGTTTCCCGTATGCTCGGGTTGCAATATTTTAGTTTCAACGATTTATGGAGTCCACTTATTATGGCATTGTTTCTGCTCATTGCCGCAGCTTATCTGGTGCTCGTTGGTCCGTTCAGTGAGCGAATCAAGGGGGCAGATCAGGCCACAACTGCACAGAAAATGATGTTTATTACAGGGCTTACGGTGCTGTATCTTGCACAAGCAGGGCCATTCAATCTGCTGGGTCATGTGATGTTCAGTTTCCATATGGTGAGTATGGCTCTGTCCTATCTGGTTGCGCCACCGCTACTGATGAAGGGATTGCCCCTTTGGGTATGGCGCGGAATCATAAGGTGGCTGCCGACACGGCAGTTATCTTTTTTGACTCATCCAATCGTGGCGGCTGTGCTGTTTAACGGGTTGTTCTCGTTATATCACCTGCCCGTAGTACATGATTACGTGATGTTAAACTTTACGGTTCACCGTTTGTATTACATTGTACTTTTCATTACTTCCATGCTGATGTGGTGGACGCTGCTCAATCCGTTGCCGGAAGGCAGACAAGCGTCGGGGCTGTCCAAGATTGGATTTATTTTTCTGAACATGGTGCTTCTGACACCAGCCTGTGGACTGATTATCTTTGCTTCCGAACCCTTGTATGCGACCTATAGCAATCCCGCCGTATGGGCTGAGGCGATGCGGTATTGTGTGTCCGGGGATTCTACGGCGTTGCTGCGATCGTTCGGTGGACCGGCGTTCTTCAACTTCCTGTCCTCTGCCAAGGAGGATCAGCAGGTGGGCGGTATTTTGATGAAATTTATACAGGAAGGCATCTTTGTCTCCATGCTGGCGTATGTCTTTTTCCAATGGTACCGCAAGGAAAAACGGGAAGATGATGATGATCCATACCCTGTAGAGAAAACGGGAGGACCGCTTAATCCTGCAGCGAAATAACACAAGTTTTGTTTGGACAAGAGGGGGAAACACACGATGGATATGTATTTTCTGCTACCCACGATCAGTACTTCTTTCATTGTGATTAGCGCGGTGCTGGTTGGAATTGGCTGGGTGCTAATTATCCGTGGCAAACGGGAGGCGCACCAAACCGCGATGATTGCAGGGGCCATTGCTGCCCTTCTGTTCTTTGTCATTTATATGTCTCGTACCATCTTTGTCGGGAATACGGCTTGGGGCGGGGATCCGGAGATGGAGATCTTCTATCGAATATTTCTGATCTTTCATATTATCCTTGCCACGGTGGCAGCGGTCTTCGGGATTTCCACTTTAGTGCTTGGTTTCAAAAAGAAATTCAAGACACATCGCCGCTGGGGGAGATTCACATCCATGATCTGGTTTAGCAGTGCGATCACAGGCGTTATTGTATACGTTCTGTTGTACTTGCTGTATCCTGGTGGGCACACACGCCCGGTATGGGAAGTCATCCTGGGTGTTTAATGCGATGAATTAAATTCTTTGAAAATATGAAAATGGATGAATCCATCCGTTGATTGGTCCAAACTTCCTCTCGTATTCATTCATAGAATGAGTTCGAGAGGGGGGAAACAAATGAAAAAAACAGTCCATGTAAGTCAAACGTATCCACGCCTTACGGTGTATTCAGAAGAGGCTTATCGCGGAAGAAGCAGGGTATATCGTGGTAACACGGGTCTCCGTAATCTGGACAACATCCTGGGAGGGGTAGAGAGCCTGCGTTTTTTCTCGACAAGTTTGAATGCAACGTTGGTTGTGTTTACGCGACCTAACTTTCAAGGTGGGTTCCGCGTCTTTCGTGGGAATACCAATTTGAGAGATTTGGATGATCTGATCCGTGGCAATGATGTGGAATCCCTGATCTCCACCAATCAGCGATTGACTCTGGAGGAGATTCGTGAAATCCGTAGAAATCGGACTCTGCCGAGTGGCTACGATCTCGTTTAAGGATTAGACCTCTTCTGTATTTCAGGTGCCGGGAAACAGGAAAGAGCTGTTCCGAATTGTGTTCGCACAATATCGGATACAGCTCTTTTTTTGGTTTGAGGAGTTAAATTCAATCTCCACCACCGCCGCCACTGTCCCCACCGCCACTATCTCCACTGCTGTCGTTGCTGCTGTGATGGTGATTAGATCCCGAAAAAGGATCGCTGTCATGATGCTTGTGATCGTGAAAATGTTTGGAATGATGAGTGTAGGAGTCATCATTGGTCATGACCGGGTATGCCGGAGAAGAGTCGGTGTAGCCGCTGTTACGCTGTACACGATGTCTGCCTTTTTTGGTAGCGTGCCGTTTGGGTTCGTCTCGAACAATGAGCCAGATAACCACGATAAGGAAGAGGAGCACAAACCCGATCTCAACTAGCCAATCCATGAGTGAATCCATCCTTTCTATTTATCTCTGTAGTATCTCTATAAGTTGAACAAATGACATTACAATAAATCACTGTACGTTCAGAATCAAGTTTTATTTTATCGTATCTCTAACCTGAATCCTATCCAAACTTCCTGATTCAGGAAAATAAGGGGTTGACGGGAATGAGGAACGGTCTGTATACTGTGTATAATGATATATACAGTAGGCACAGTGATCAAAGTGTTCCAATGAATGATGGAAAGGCAGGCAATGATATGAACGAATGGAAGCAGGCTTGGTGGCTGACCCGTAGCGAGATGAACAAGGATAAGCTCCAATGGCTGTGGACCGCAATTTTTATGATATACACGGGCAGCATGAGCGGTGTGTTGTTATTAGGACAACAGAAGACAGATTTCATTAATCCTGTTGTAGATACTTTCTTTTTGATCATGGTGCCATTTCAGGGATTTGTGTTCAGCAGGCGTTCCTTCCGTTACATACATGAGGATTCCTATACACAGATGTTAGCCTACTATCGCAGACTTCCCATTCCGAACGAAACCGTGATGTGGTCGAGACTTCAGCAGTCTCTGATGGCGTTTACGTATAATGGTATCTTTTTCTATGGATCACTGTATGTGGTTGGGTTGCACGAGGAAGGATTCCGGTGGGATCAGTACCTGGCTTTTGGCATAACTTGTACAGGTTACGGGCTTCTCATGACAGGCTTATATATTTACGGAGAGTTTCTGCACAGTGGTAAAAAATATTTGCTTCTCAGTTCGCTGTTCTTGCCGCTTACAATCATCATATCCTTGCTGATCCGAACGTCGGGCAGTTACGGATTTTCGATTGTAATTGATATGAGTAAATCATGGGGGCTGCTTTCCCCGATTATGTGGGTTGCTTTGGTGGCTGGCATAGCAGGATTATGGCTTTTCAGTCGATTGACGCTTAAGAAACTTTCCACTCGGGATTTGAGTTAAGGGTATGAGGGATGAACACAAAAATGAATACAGGATGAAACCGGCACGGACAGGTAACAGGCTGGAGTGTACCGGAGGGCGAGGTGCAAGATGTGAAAATACCCATTCAAATTAATGAAAATAGCGCTGAACCTTTATACCACCAAATTGAAAATCAGTTGAGATCGTTAATTGTTACGGGTCAGTTGGGGGAGGGAACACATTTGCCATCCATTCGCGAATTCGCCGGATCACTGAATTGCAGTGTTATAACGGTTAGACGGGTCTATCAGGATCTGGAGAATGAAGGGCTGCTTCGTACGAAGCAGGGGACGGGTACATTTGTGGCCCAGGTAGAAGCCGGCGACAGAGAAAATTATAGATTGAAGGCCGCACAGGAAGCGATGCAGGCAGCGGTGCAGTCCGGAAAATCGGTAGGATGTACGGAAGAAGAACTGGAGAGTCTGTTCCGGGAAGTCCTGAAGGCTGTTTACTCGAAGTGAAGTGAGGGAGTGATTCATACATGGAGCCCATCGCAGTTCAGTTGAACGGCGTATCCAAAATGCGAAAACGCAGAGTTATTGGTCCAATCGATCTGACCATCCCGGAAGGGTATGTAGTTGCTATTCTCGGTCATAACGGTTCAGGTAAAAGCACACTTCTTAACATGCTACAACAAGTGGTACTGCCAGATGCAGGACAGATTATATGGTTTGGGAAGGAACATGGGGGGCCTCTTCCCATTGAACTGAGACAACAGATCGGTTTTGTGGCTGACAACGCTGGGCTCGAAGAGAACCGGATAACTGCACAGGAAGCAGCTAATTTTCGGGCCTACTGGTACCCGCGTTGGGATATGAAGTTGTTCGACCAACTGATTCACGATATGGAAGTACCTGTTGATGTGAAGCTGAACAAGATGTCCAAGGGTGAACGGCGGAAATTCGAGATCGCTGCTGCAATCGCAGCTCGCCCAAGACTATTGCTTTTGGATGAGCCTTCATCAGGGCTGGACCCCTTTGCCTGGAAAGTGATGATTGAGCAGTTCCGTACCTTCATGGCGGAGGGAGACACCACGATTCTGATTGCCACACATATTGCGGATGAAGTCAAAAGGCTTGCAGATTACATCGTATTGATGCACCGGGGTCAGTCGCTGGGGATAGCCGAGAAAGATATGGTGCTCGATCAGTGGAAAGAAGTCTGGTATGAAGGAGACTTGCGACCAGAGAGTATCCCCGGTGTTGTGGAATCTTCTTTGGAAGAGAGGGGTCTGGTCCGCGTCATTACAACCCGAGTCAGCGAAGCGCAGGAAAGGCTGGAGCTGGCAAATAACCGGGTATTGAAAATCCGCAACTTGGAATTGGATGAAGTCTTGGCATTCTGGATTGCCGGGTATGCACCCGTACAGTGGAAATAACCGAAGGGAGACGATAAATGATGAACCGATTGGAATTGAAGCAGGTAGTCAAGCAATACGCAGACAAAACGGCAGTTAATGGTGTGACGCTTAATGTACAAGAAGGGGAGATTTACGGTCTGCTCGGAGCCAACGGTGCTGGTAAAACAACAACGATGCGTATGGTGCTCGGATTGATCCATCCGGACGGAGGGAATATCCTGTACAACGGCAAGCCCTACAACACGGAGTTGCAGCAGATTATGGGCTATCTTCCGGAAGAGCGCGGTTTGTATCCGAAGGTGAAGGTCAGTGAGCAGATCAACTATCTGGCCCGTCTGCGCGGCATGAATGGAAAGGATGCGGATCAGAGCCTGAAGTATTGGTTGGACCGATTCGAAGTGCCGGAGTATTACGACAAAAAGATTGAGGAACTATCCAAAGGGAATCAGCAAAAGATGGGCTTTATTGCCGCAGTGGTGCACAGACCGCAAATTCTCATTCTGGATGAAGCCTTTAGCGGACTCGATCCGGTCAACGTGGAATTGCTGAAATCCACGGTGAAGGAGTTGCGTGATGAAGGCACAGCCATTCTGTTCTCGACACATCGGATGGAGCACGTTGAAGAATTATGTCGTCAGATAACCATTCTGCATCGCTCCAATACGGTTGTGCAAGGAGAGATCAAGGAGATCAAGAGCCGTTATCCACGTGAGCATGTATTCCTGAGCACCACGGGTAATGTGGGCGGTCTGGAACAGCTGCCGGGTGTGAAAAAGGTAGAGCAAAATGAGCGTGGATACCTGATCCATATTGGTCAGATGGAAGCAGCTCAGGAAATTCTGAGAGCAGCCATGGCTCAGACGACCGTTGAACATTTTGAAATCAAGGAACCAACGCTTAACCAAATCTTTATTCGTGAGGTAGGTGAGTCGAATGAATAAAATGGGGACAATTATCGGATTTACGTTCAAAAACAAAGTAAAAACGAAGTCTTTCATGGTAACGACTATTGTACTTGCACTTTTAATTACGATTGGACTCAATATTCCATATTTCATTACCCTATTTAATGGTGGTCCCATCGGTGGAGGCTCGAGCACAAATCCGGTGAAGATCGGTCTGCTGAGCACGGGACAAACGGAGGTAGCTGAGAAGCTGGAGACATACTCCTCCGCACAAGGAAATGAAGCATACCACTTTGTTTCGGACGCGAGTAAAGATGAAGCGGCCCTCAAAGCCGATGTGGAGTCGGAGCTTTTGGATGGGTACCTGAAGTTTGAACCTGTTGCTGGGCAAGACTTCCCACAACCTGTCTTGTATTCAAGCGAAGATATCTCCCCGCAGGTTATAGCACCTATTGAAGCTGCGCTGCAAATTGTGAAGCTTGATGTCGTGGTGAAGGATACACTCACGGCGGAGCAAAAACAGCTCATCAGCACGCCGGTAAAACTGACAGAGCAAAGCCTTGATTCTAGCCAAAGTGGAGCTGCTGCGGAGTCGGAAGGTACCATGAGTGGCATCAACTACATTGTGGTATATCTGCTCATTATCCTGTTGTTCACATCAACGATGATGACAGGGAATATGATTGCTTCCGAGATTACAGCTGAGAAGAGTTCGCGTATTATGGAGATTTTGATTACGAGTGTATCTCCGCTCAGTCAGATGTTTGGTAAAATCATCGGTATTTTCATGGTAGGTTTGCTGCAAATCGGTATTTTCGGTGCAGTAGTTGCTGGCAATATGCTGCTACCGCATAACCGTGATGTATTGAGCGATTTCAATATGAATCTGAGTGATGTGAACGTCGCAGTCATTGTATATGGACTTATCTTCTACATTCTGGGTTACTTCCTGTATGCGGTGATGTTCGCAGCCATTGGTTCCATGGTGAGTCGGACAGAAGAACTGGGTCAGGCCGTGCTGCCAATTACGATGTTGTCCCTGGTGTCCTTCTATATCGCGATCTTCAGTATTGCTACACCGAACATCCTGTTATTGAAAGTAGCAAGCTTCATTCCGTTCACATCGCCAACGGCAATTCTGGTTCGGATCGGGGCAGGCGTTGCGCCAACCTGGCAGATCTGGACGTCCCTGGCCATTCTCGTGGTATCCATTATGATCTTCGGTTGGCTCGCAGCGAAAATCTATCGTACAGGTGTGTTGATGTATGGTAAACGCCCAACCTTCAAGGAATTGTTCAAAGCGATGAAGGCGTATAAAATCTGATTCAAATTTACGGAGGTAGTAAGTAGTAGTCGTGTAGTAGGTCGTGGTGTTTTGATGTCTCAGTAAAATAATTGAATGGGAGCAGGTGCTGCACTAAAGAAGTCGGTGTGGCACCCATCTCTAATTTTTCTTCTAGTGAACATATCTTTTCATTATTTCATTCTTAAAGGAGAATACATAATATGAAAAACTGGAAACGCATGCTCTTGTCTCTAACTATTTCGGTCGGTTTGCTTGCATCCGCAGTGCCGACGACTATGGCCTCTCCTCAAGAGACATCGGTAAAGGTGAATGACGAAACGGTTGAATACACCGCAGGTGCACCGATTAACAATAAAGGAACAACACTTGTTCCGCTTCGTTCCACGCTGGATGCGATGGATGTGAAGCTGACGATAGCAACAGATGATACAATTACAGCCGTCGTTAACGGCAAGACGATTACTTTGAATAGCAAGCTTACACGTATTAATGGCGTAACATATGCGCCGATTCGTATTGTAGGGGATGCAACTGGTTATGAGGTCCGTTGGGATGCTGCTGCACGCACAGTGCTGCTGGTTTCCAAAGGTGGCGAAACAGAAACTGTTCAAACCGGTGGACGTGGCTTCATGTGGGAAGTCGAAAGCAACGGCAACACCGTGTACCTGGTAGGTTCTATGCATATTGCGGATGAAAGCTTTTATCCATTGCGTAAGGAGTTTGAAGAAGCCTTTGCCGAGGCAGATTACCTAGGCGTAGAGATCGATATCAGCAAAGCAGCTGAAGAAGCGCAGCAGAAGATTGTTCTGGATATGGGCTCGTATCAGGATGGCACAACACTGAAAGATCACATCTCCAGCGAGACGTATACTCAACTGGGCGATATTTTGAAGAAGAATGGATTGGAAGCGAACGCACTGGATACCTTTAAGCCTTGGGTGGTGGAGAGCACGTTAGCCAGTCTGAAGTCTATGAAATCTGGTTATGAAGCTTCTGCGGGGGTTGATCTGTATTTCATTCAGAAGGCAATCGAGCGCAAACTTCCGGTGATCGAGCTGGAATCCTATGAATCTCAATTGGGAATGTTCAATGACTTCTCCAAGGAGCTGCAAGAAAAAACATTGAAAGCGACTTTGGACAATTTCGATGTGTTGGATGACAGCGTGAACCAAATGGCCGAAATGTGGAAAACAGGGAATGACGAGCAACTGCTGGAGCTGACGAACAGCTTTTCTGATGATGAAGAGTACAACAAAGCAATGCTCACTGATCGTAATGTGGGAATGGCTGACAAGATCGATGGTTACCTGAAAAACGGCAAAGGGGAAGAGTACTTCATCGTAGTTGGTGCAGCGCACTACTTGGGCGATCATGGGATCGTGAAATTGCTGAAAGATAAAGGATATACAGTGGTACGAAAATAAAAGAATTATAGCTCCTTTTATGGGAGCCTGGTATTCTCCCCTCATGGTAGACAATAGATAGTGAAAAAAGAGATTAGTAAAATCCCCCTCAAGCACTGGAAGAGGGGGATTTTTGTATGCCTGTGAAGAAAGGAGTACTGTTCCGTCCGTGAGTAAGGCTGGATGTACAGCTGGATTAT
Organism: Paenibacillus sp. E222; assembly: GCF_013401555.1. Classification (NCBI taxonomy): domain Bacteria; kingdom Bacillati; phylum Bacillota; class Bacilli; order Caryophanales; family Paenibacillaceae; genus Paenibacillus; species Paenibacillus sp. E222. The sequence continues at coordinate 534,687 of NZ_CP058552.1, read as the reverse complement.
GGAGAAAATTAATTAGGGTAAGAAAACGGTGGTCTCTGCCAAAATGTCGAATCAGGACTTTAGATTCAATCTCGGAAATGTCTATTTACAAATATTAGAAGAACAATTAAAATAAATGTAAGCGTTTTAAAAATTAAAGCGCTTTAACTTTTAGATGGAGGTGATTGTGTCTCTGGATGCCAAAAACGAATCATGGTTTCTCCATCAAGATGCTGCACTGAATTTTCGGCTTAAAGGTTATGTCATGGATCAAGACCCATTTGGACCTAAAAAGGAGCGTAATTTTATGAGAAAAAACAGGAGATTTTCGGTTAGCAGCAAGGCTGTTATGATGTGTTGTCTCGCTTTTCTTCTGATTCCGGCGGGCTTTGCCTTCGCCGCTCCAAACAAGCCATTCCCGCAGCACACAACATATACCAGCGGTTCGATCAAGCCGAACCATGTTACGCAAAATGCGATGGACAGCGCCGTGAAAGCGAAATGGGACAGCTGGAAATCAGCATATTTGAAGACAGCAGGCACAGGCAAGTATTATGTGAAATATCAGTCCAACGGGGATACTGTATCTGAAGCTCACGGGTATGGAATGCTGGCAACGGTTCTAATGGCTGGTTATGACAGCAACGCGCAGACCTATTTCGACGGACTTTATCAATATTATAAGGCTCATCCGAGCGCCAACAATTCGAAACTGATGGCATGGAAACAAAACAGCAGTTTTCAGAACATTGAAGGCGCCGACTCGGCCACGGATGGAGACATGGACATTGCTTATTCGCTCCTGCTTGCGGACAAGCAGTGGGGGAGCAGCGGCAGCATCAACTACCTTCAGGCCGGCAAGGACATCATCAATGCCATTATGCAAAGTGACGTGAATCAGTCTCAATGGACGCTGCGTCTTGGCGACTGGGCAACGGACAACACCTACAAAAATGCTACCCGTCCATCAGACTTTATGCTGAATCACTTGAAGGCGTTCCAGGCTGCAACGGGTGATGCCAGATGGGCGAACGTGATCGACAAAACCTATACCATTATCAACTCCTTATACAACGGGTATAGTTCATCAACCGGATTGCTTCCAGACTTCGTCGTTCTGTCGGGTTCAACGTACAAGCCGGCTTCAGCCGATTTTCTGGAAGGGGCCAACGATGGTAACTACGATTACAACTCGTGTCGTACGCCTTGGCGGATCGCAACGGATTATCTGATGACGGGTGACAGCCGGGCGCTCAATCAGCTCAGCCAAATGAACAGCTGGATTACGACCAAAGTAAGCGGCAACCCTAGCAGCGTAAAGGATGGTTATAAACTCAACGGCACGGTTACAGGTTCCGGTGGCAGCGGCGCGTTCTATGCACCGTTTGGTGTCAGCGCTATGACCTCGTCCACGAACCAAAACTGGCTGAATTCCGTATGGACCAAAACGGCGGGTAGCTCCAATGAAGGCTACTATGAAGACAGCATCAAGCTGTTCTCCATGATCGTGATGTCCGGCAACTGGTGGACATACTAAACAACTTGAAATGGATTGATTGCTCATATGCAAGCAGGCAGGGAGATTAGCTCCCAGCCTGCTTTTTAAATGGAAGGAGAGCTAGAAGAATGATTTAATGATGGATTTGAGTAAGCGATATAGATAGGAGAATGCCTAGAAACAACAAACCGCCATAGCTCAGGAAATCCTGGGATATGGCGGTTTCGTTTAGTGTGAAAGCACGTCTATTGACGTTTCTCTTATGGTATCAGGACGAATGGATGATAGCCGAATTATGCATTAGCTGCAGATTCAGTAAAGAACTGCGGCAAATATTCCTTGTTGGCTTCGAGCATTTCATCCAACATCTGAATCGCCACTTCGACCGAAGGGACCAGAGGATGATGGGCCAATGCCTGTATGGCCAATCCACGATCGCCGGTCACGGCAGCATCAATGGCGAGGCGCTCATAGGTTTTAACCGCATGGATCAGTCCAACGGCCATTGGAGGAACCTTGGTTAACGGCAGGGGCAGCGGGCCGGTTTTGGTGACCACGCAGTTGACTTCAATGCTGGCATCATCCGGTAGGAAATCAATAATGCCTTGATTGGCTACGTTCAACGTCTGAATGTCATTCGTTCCGTTGTACAGTGAGCGCATCAGGTTTACGGCTGCTTCGGAATAGAAGGCGCCGCCTCGCTGTTCCAGCTGTTTCGGTTTATCCTTAAGGTCCGGGTCATTATAAAGCTCGAACAGTTCTTCTTCGACACGTTTAACTACTTCCGCACGGTTGCCGCCTGTTTGTAAGGATTCCAGCTGCTCTTCAAGCATGGCATCAGTCATATAAAAGTATTTTAAATAATAGGAAGGCAGGGCATGCAGGGATTGCAGGAACTCCGGATTCCACTCCCGAGCAGGCACGTTCTTGGCGCTGTACCCGGCCGTATCGGCCAGCATGTCATCTAGTTTGTCTTCACCGTTCACATCGATACGCGTAATCCAGTGCAGATGGTTCAGGCCGACAAACTCGGCATAGATGCGGTCCGCTTCTACGCCGTATTTGGCCGAAGTCTGCTTGATTAGGCCGATCGGTGCATTACAGAGACCAATGCTTTTAACGTTGGAATACTTCAGAATGGCTTCCGTGACCATACCCGCCGGATTCGTAAAGTTCAGCAGCCAGGCATTAGGAGCGAGTTCTTCAATATCACGGCAGATATCAAGCAGGACCGGAATCGTCCGCAGCGCCTTCATCATGCCTCCGGGACCAGTGGTTTCCTGACCGATCACGCCGTATTTCAGGGGAATGGATTCATCGCGGCCACGGGCGTCAAGCATGCCGACACGCATTTGAGTGCTGACGAAGTCCGCACCCTTGATGGCTTCGCGGCGGTCAAACGTCAGATGTACTTCAATGGGCAGACCCGATTTCTCCACCATGCGTTTGGCCAAGTTACCGACAATATTCAGTTTGCGCTGTCCTGGCTCAATATCGACCAACCACAGCTCACGTACCGGAAGCTCGGCATGGTGAAGGATGAACCCCTCAACGAGCTCCGGAGTATAGGAAGATCCACCACCAATTACCGCTATTTTTAGCCCTTGTTCATATGCCATTTTTGCACACTCCAGTCTTATAAGAATTATTTATGATGACAGTGTTTACTGACGTTTATCTTGTGGTTTGCTTAATATGTTCGAAGTCACGGAAAGTGCGCATTTTGTTATACACATCCTGGCTTACCGCATGTCCGCTCGCATCCATAGCAGACCATAAGGCACCGACAACAGGCTCGGTGGCCAACGTTACGATGGTCGCATTCTTAGCGACGGTTGCAACAGTCTGTTCAACTTTGCTGCGAATCCAGCCGCGATCTCCCCTTGTTAGCAGACTTCCTGCCAGGACTACGTCAAAAGTATCCTTTTCCATTTCAAGTTTGTGGATTACCGCAGCCGCTGATTTGCCAAGCTCTACGCCTTGGCGGTTCAGAATCTCCAGGGCTACAGTATCGTCCTCTGCGGCAGCTTCAAACAGCAGCTTCGCTGCATGGACAGGCACATGTTTGCCGTGATCCTGATAGTCATCGAACATATCGCTGACACTGTTATACCCAAGAAAGTTCAACAGCAGGGGAGTCAGGAGCGTTGGCTGCTCACGACCGTCCCAAGAACGGATGACAGAGCGGAACACCTCAATATTGAGGGAACCGCCACCGCCGAAATCACCGTACATATAATCAAAACCGCCGACCTGCACATGTTCTCCTGCCGGATTGCGGCCAGCGGAGTTGGTGCCTGTGCCGCAGATCAGTGCGACCCCGTAAGGTCGGTTCGTACCTGCGCGCAGGCTGATCATGGTATCACAGTTAATCGAGTAATTCTGGGTGAATCCGATTCCCTGAACCAGAGGGTGCAGGATTCGGTAATCTACTTCCCGGTCTGCTCCTGCAAGTCCAAAATAGGTGTGGGAGACTTCATGAATCTGCAGTCCTGCCTCGTTCAGGGCTCCTTCCGCGGCTTCTCGTATGCTTTGCGCGGCCAAGGCGCGGTCAATCTGGTGATTGCCGTTGCCGCCCATGCCTTTGCCAAGCACATTGCCGCAGTCATCGGTCAGCAGGGCGTATGTTTTTGTTCCTCCCCCGTCGATTCCCAAGTAGTAAGCCAATGGTCGTCACTCCTATATATAAGGTTATATTATTTTTATCCAGTCGTACTTTTGGTTGGTGATCCAGATCCAGTAGATTCTCTCACGATGAGTTCAGGGTCGATCTTTACATTAGCCCCGCGTTTCATCGTACCCTCCATGCGTTTCAGCAGCATATCTGCAGCAGCAATCCCGATGCGGTCGGCAGGCTGCCGGACCGTTGTCAGATGGGGGTGCAGCTTGGATGAAATATACTGATCGTCATAGCCGACGATAGCTACCTGTTCAGGCACCTTGATGCCTTCTTCCATGAGGGCGTTCACGACCCCAAGCGCGATATGGTCATCGCCCGCGAACACCGCGGAAGGAAGGCGTCCCTCTCGCAGCCATTTGCGGCAGATGTCATAACCAAAATCGATTTCGAAATCACCTGTAATCATGTCGAACGGTGCCAGGTCTTTTTCCTTGAGTGCATCCAGAAAACCGCTGCGGCGCTCCCTCGTACTGCGGAACATGTTCTGTCCGCTTAAGTGCGCGATGGAGGTATGGCCGAGATCAAGCAGATGCTTCGTAGCGGCATAGCCGCCTTTGTAGTTATCGATGGTTACCGAAAAAGCATCGTTCTCCGGCTTCTGATTGTCGATGAGCACATAAGGAATATTGCGTCGCTTCAGTTCCACAATGTAGTTATCCTCTTCCATCGGGGAGAGCAGGATCAGACCGTCCACCCGGTCCTCCTGGATCAGGTAATGGTTTTCATCAGAGCCAATGCCGGTAGAGACCGAGACGGCAAGAAAATAGCCGTGAAGTGCAAGCACTTCGTTCAGCTCTTTAACGACGGTGTCGAAGAAGGAGTCCTGAAGAGTGGTCATGATCAAACCGACGATTCCTGTCTTGCCGCGAGCTAAACTCCGCGCAGCAGCGTTAGGATGGTAATCGAGCTCCTTGATGGCCTCCAGAACCTTTTGCCTATTTTTCTCTCGCACGGATTCGGCACCGTTTAAAACGCGAGAAACCGTCACGACGGACAGTCCTGATTTCTTTGCAACATCAAATATACTAACCTTCATTGTTTACTCTCCTTGCGGCAGATTTTCCGTACTTTATATTGACTTAACATTAGTATACATGTACGGAGGCTTAGCCGCGAAGCTAATTTAATAGTGCACCGCCCCTTGCGGGACGGCACAACTCTAGCGTTAACGATTGATAATTTCCATGACCTTTTTCTGAATCGTCGGCATCACTTCTTCAACGGTGCTGTGTCCGGTATCAATCGGCTGCATCTCGTTGATGAACATGTCGTTGATCTGAGAATAGTGGGTGATCAGGTGGTTATAGGATTCAAATCCGTATTTCACTGCACCTTCGTATACCTTCTTCACATCTGCTGGATCGATGCCATCAAAATGCTTGTAATAGGTTTCGGCAGCCTTCGTATTTACAGGAGGGTTGCCACCGCTCAGTTCGATGGATTTTTCCTGAATTTCGTCGCTGACCAGATACTTGATCCATTCAAAAGCTTCCTTCGGATGTTTGGAGCCCTTCAGAATCAAGAGCGGATCGACGAAAAGTACACTGCGGACCTTGTCATTGCCGCCGGCAGGTACTGCAGCCACGCCAACCTTGAAAGGGAAATCATTGGAGCCCGCAAGGCTCCATGAGCCGCTGACGGTCATACCCACCTTGCCGGTTACGAACGCATCACCGTTTTGCCCCGCTACGCTTTTGCTCCATTCCGTTGTCGGAGACACTTTATCTTTTAAGATCAGGTTGAACAGCTTGTTATAGGCTGCGATGACTTCCGGCGAATCGAAATGAGTCTCGGATGGTACACCGCCGTTGGTCCAGGTATCCTCGGAGTAGGGCTCAGCTCCGAAATAGAGCGGGCGCATATCGCGCTCGGACCATGTGAAGTCAACGCCATATTGAGTTTTGGCAATATCATTGGATACATGCGTCATTTGCTTCGCATCTTCAACCATTTTGTCAAACGTCCAGCTCTTGTCCTCGTAATCGCTTGGAGGATAAGGAACGTTGGCTGCGTCGAACATGTCTTTGTTGTAGAGCATTAGAGAGACGTACATGTTGACCGGGATACCGTAGACATGGTCTTTGACGGTATAGATTTTCATGAGATCATCCGGGATGCTGTAGTCAGATGCTTTAAATCCGTCTTCCTTAATCATGTCGTTCATGTCGAGCAGCATGTCTTTGTTGTAATACTCCGCAAAACCGCCGTAACCATAGTGGCTTGTGACGTCAGGAGATTTGCCGCCGGCAATCAGCGTTTGGAGTTTACTGTCGAACTGCTCGTAAGGAGCTTTCTCGACTTTTACCTTAATATTCGGATGTTGGGCTTCAAAATCCGGAACCAGCTTTTCGATAAAGGTGCGATCCTCGGAATCAATGGTGTAGTGCGTTATGGTGACTTGCCCTCCTGAGGAGCCGGAGTTAGCGTTATCGCCATCGTTCCCGGTTACGATATCTCCCGCAGATTTGCCGCCGCTACAGCCGGACAATGCGAATACGACGAGCATGCTGGTCGCAAGCAAGAGTGTAAAAGACTTTTTGATCCTTAGCGTTTTCATGAACTACAGTCCCCCATATATTCAAGTTTTTTGCCGCCCCTGCGGCGGAGCCTTTACTTGATGCCTGTAAGTACAATTCCTTCTACAAACCGCTTCTGGGCTATCGCAAACAGAGTCACGATCGGCAGCATGGCGAGCACGGAGGCAACCATGAGCAGATGCCATGGCGGGATTCGGAAACGCGAAGATGTGAAGGAAGACATACCGACCGGAAGCGTAAACTTATCCGATGAGCTTAAATAGAGCACTGGTGTCAGAAGGTCGTTCCAGCTGTAAATGAAAGCAAAGATTGCAACGGTTGCAAGCGCGGGACCGGACAGAGGCAAAGCGATCTGTCGCCACATCCGGAACTCGCTGCAGCCATCAATGCGTCCGGCGTCAAACAGCTCATCCGGCAGGGTGGAAAAGAACTGTCGCAGCAAAAAGATGTTGTATGCCGAACCGAAAAATGCAGGGACAATCAGCGGCAGGAAGGTATCGATCCAGTTCAGCTTGGAAAAGAGAATGAACTGCGGGATCATAATCGCCGGATATGGAAGCATCATGGTGCTGAGCATGAGCATGAACCACAAGTTGCTGCCCTTGCCCCGATATCTGGCGAAGCCATAGCCTGCAAGCGCCGACGAAAACAGGGTGCCCACAACGGTCAAAATGCCGATAATGAGACTGTTCATATACATTTGACCGAAGTTCAGCGTGTCGAAAATCTCTCTGTAGTTACTCCATTGCCATGATTCCGGCAGAAAGGTCGGAGGAAACTTCAGCAGTTCCTTCTTCGATTTCAGCGAGGTCGAGACCATGAAAAACAAAGGGAGGAGCATGAGAAAGGTGGTGACCACAAGGGCAATGAAGCTGGCAATGCTAACCGCATCGATTTTGCGCCGGCGTTTATTTACAGAAGGTGAAGCCCCTGGTCCGGCAGTCGGAATCGTACTCATTTGCCCCCGCCTCCTTCATAGTGAACATACCGGTTCGAGAGTTTGATAATGAGCGCCGTAAACGCCATGACGACGATCAGCAGCACCCAAGCGAGTGCCGAGGAGTAGCCTGCCCTGTATTCCTTGAAGGCGCTGGTGTAGAGGTTGTAAACGTAGAACCAGGTCGAGTAGTTTGGACCCCCTTGGGTCATTACATACGCCTGAGTGAATACCTGGAAGGAATCAATGACGCCCATAATCAGCTGGAACAAAAGCACCGGTGAAATCATGGGCAGCGTCACGTTCAGGAAAATTCGGAAGCGTCCCGCACCGTCAAGCTTGGCGGCTTCCACGAGACTTGAAGGAACGCCTTGAAGTCCTGCAAGGAACAGGATCATGCCTGAGCCCACCGTCCAGAAGGACATAATCATCAGAGCATAAAGCGCATAATCAGGGCTCATGAGCCAGGCTGGGCCGCTAATGCCGAACCAAGATAGCACGTAATTGAACAGACCGATTGATGGGTTGAAAATCCAGTACCACAGCAAGGACATGGCGACGCCGGATACCATACTCGGAAAATACATGGCCGTGCGGAAAAACCCGCGAAACGGTATTTTTGCATTGAGCAGGAGCGCGAATCCGAGTGCCAGCAGCAGCTGGATCGGTACACTGATAAAGGTATAGCGCACCGTTACGAAAACAGATTTCCAAAACAGGTCATTTTGAAACATTTCTTTGTAATTCGCGAGTCCGACATATTTCGGCGGGTGGATAATGTCATAGTCCGTGAAGCTGTAATAAAGGGATGACAGAATCGGATACAAGGCAAACACGAAGAAACCGATAAGCCATGGAGAGATGAAGAGGTACATGTAAAATGTCTGCCGCCGGCTTTCGCGATGGGTCACATAAACACCAACCTTTCTATCGGGTATAAAGTTATAACGCTTTAACTTTCAGAGTTGGTTTTCCCATAAATAAAAGGTTTCACATGATGTTATGTAATTGAAAGTTAAAGTGCTTTAACTTTATTATCCGGACTGATGACAATATCATAGTGGATGGTTTCTCATTTATCAACCCTTTTTTTGGATGGTTGTAAGCGCTACCTTCATGGATGCTGCCGAATTTCTTTTAAGAAGCCTGACGAAGGCTGATATAGAAAGGTATGGGGGGAATTTTATAGCGTTAGGAAATTCATGAAATTTCTTGTGAGAAATTTTCACGAAAGGACCTCGTAGCTTTGTCCGAAAAACTAGAAAGGGCCGACAGCCAATCATTCAGCAACCTTTCAGTTGAAATTAACGTGCCTTTCGTCTGGATGGGATATAGTGGAACCAAGAAAGAGGAGGAGATCAACGATGAATATTTCTTCTGCAGCAAGTTCCACGACATCCTACATATCCACATCTTCATCCAGTTCGAACAGCACAAGTGAGTTGGAAAAACAAAAGACGAAGCTTGAGGCCGAATTGGAAAAGGTACAATCCAGCAAGAACGATGAGAAAACCAAGGAGACCAAAACGAAGCAGTTGCAGCAGCAAATCAAGCAAATTGAAGCTCAAATCTCACAGCAAAGCTCCCAGAGCAGCGGGGCAACAACAACCAAAGAAGCACCGCCGGCCAAACCACCAACCCATGGCCTGCAAGCAGCCTCCCCGCAAGAAATTGCAAATGCATCAACGGACAGCAATGGCCGATTTGACATTCGGGTCTAAGATATTGAAATAAACCGAATTAATTCATGAATTTTTCTATATAGCAATAAATATCCCCGATCATTACATGATCGGGGATATTTATTATGTGAGACGAAAACGAAAATGATATTTAAGCTCAGCAAAGCTCATTCGAGCAGATTAAGCTCCTTGGCCTGAGCAATAGCTTTGGTACGCCGGTTAACTTTGAGCTTGGCAAAAATATGTTTGACGTGGACCTTTACTGTACCCATCGCAATGACCAGATGCTCTGCAATTTCCTTGTTGGACAATCCGGCTGCAATCAGTGCAAGCACCTCCAGTTCGCGTTCCGTGAGCGGCTCTTCAATCAAGGTCGAAAGAGAATCTGTTCCTTTCGCGATGTCTGGCGAAGACTGAGAAGGATCAGATGTTTCATGGGAATGGTGAAGCAAGCCCATCAGGATAACATGAGACGCCATCGTCACGAGTACAGAGTTGTGCTCCTCATGGAACACGCCTCGTGTGAGCCTGTTTTCCAGGTAAAGAACGCCCAGCAATGTGCCATGAACCGCTACAGGAATACACAGAACCGATTGCGGCTGATGCTTCGACATATAAGGATTGTGTATGAGCCAGCTATCCTCGCCTCCGTTATAATAAACCCTTTCCTGGGTGCGGAACACATAGCGAATGATGCCTTCCGGCAACCGGTTCATGTCATGAATGATTTCATTAGAGGAGGAAGAGGAACTCTCCATATCCGCATAACCCTGTATGAAAAAGGGCTCTGCACTGCCTGTCAACAAGGCCCCTTTGCTTGCACCTGCATAGATCAGGATGGATTTCATGATGTCTGCCACCACAGTATCCATTTCCGTCTGACTGGACGTGTCCTGCATCGTTTGCAGGAGAGGAGAGAGGCCAAGGCGGTCTATGGCAGCAAGCTGATCCGGGAAGGAGGCAGATCGCATACTTTGCTCTATCTTCTCCATTTTATCGCTGCTATCTGAAGGGGGCAGGGAGGTATGTGAAGCATGCTCCGGCTCTTGTTCCTGGTGCCAGTGCTGCTGCAATTTTTTCAGTTGGGTTATTTTGATACGCACCTCCCACTCCTCATATCCCTGAATCGATGATTGCAAATAAAAAGAAGCGCTCTTCCGCTTGTCCTGATTATCATAGTGAGTGGCAGCAATCTCGCTGGCGAGACTGGCGACCCTCAGATCGCCCCGCTCCCTGGCTTCCCGGATGCATTGATCATACAGATGCTCAGCCCTCTGCATATCCCGCGAGACACGAGCAAGCTCAGCCTCAAGCAACAGCAGCCTGGACTGGTAGTTTACTGGACTCCATGCCGCCCATTGGCGAAAACGACGTATATTTTGATTGAAACGCCGCTTGAGGGTCGGCCATGTGGACCGTTGATGTGGCAGGATACAGGCGGCCACCATGGCGAGTGATTCATAGAACAGGCATTCCGGCAAATGGGGCAGATGCGTCGCATAAATTTCATGGGATCGGGCTTGCCTTGCCCATTGCATCGCTTCCTCGTAATGACCTAGCAGATAACATAGCTGCGTTTTGTAGGTATTATATTGAAACAGAGTGGTGCCAGATGTCTCTTCCCCCGATATCCGCTCCAGAAATTCATTTTCATCAAAATGGGCACGGCTGAATGAGTCCGGTGCATCTGTCTTTCCTTGAAGGGCAAGGATATATTGCTGATACAGGTAAATGTTTTGTCTTACAAATTCATCCTTTGTCGTCTCCAGCACCGTCAGATAATCGGCGAGGTTTTTGGAAAATTGTCCAAGGGGTGCCCTTGTGTATAAAGAGTTCACATGTGCGCCGATGGCGTAGCTGGCAAATATATAATCCCCTGAATTCATGCCCATCTGGATGGCATCTTTCAGATACATATCCCCTTCCCTTGCATCCCCGACAAACTGGCAAAGTACACCGCCAAACATCGTATAGGTTCTGCTTTGAATGGATGGAATGTTGTAACGGTTAGATAATTCCATCCCGACCTTGCCCATGGCATATCCTCTTTCGAATTTTCCCAACGCAATGCCTTGAAGCAGGCCATAGGCCGAATAAACTGCTGCGGAAACCGGCGTGTTTCCATATTGAAGAGAGAGCTGAATGGCCCGACACATGAGCAGAAAAAAAACTTTTTTATTGGTGAAGAAGGTTGAGGGGGTAATGGCAAAAATCAGATTCATGGCTGAAATTCGTTCCTGATCTTGCATTTCCTCCAAGTGAGTCAACTGCTCGTATCGATTTTGAAGCATCCATTCTATTCGTTTGCTTTCTATAAACAGCGTGAATTTCCCGGGATTAGGCGTGATGTAAATCCGAAGGTCATGCAAACATTCGAGGCCAAGGGCGGTGCCTTCCGAATATTTTCCCTGGTTAATATATTGCATAATTCGAATCATCTGTACTTTGCTCCGCTCGACCGGATTGCGCGCACGTTCAAGCAAGAGTTCAATCTCCTGTTCGGATTGCGCATGGTGGCCGCATAAATATTCGCATTCCGCCCTTTGGATATGTAATTCAAAGCACGTTTCAAATGCCATTTCCCAATATCCCGCTGGGAGTAGCTCAATCGCTTGCCTGAAATAACCTAACGCAACATCGTGGGCGGAGGCTGATTTGGCACGGTGACCCGCATCCGCATTCAATTGTACGAGCCGCAGAATCTCCTGTGGATCTGCTATGCTGGCGGAACCACGATTCAGATGATGAACCTTCTCATAGGTGTACTCTTCATTCTCCGGGTACAGATCCCTCAAACAACTGCCAATTCGGAGATGAAGGGCTTGTCTGGAGGTGACATCCATGGAGCTGTAGATCTGCTTCTGAATATGGTCATGAGCGAATTTGAATTGTTGATCGGAGGTAGGCATAATCATCCCTTCGGCAACGATCATGGACCATAACGGAAGCAGCACTTCGGCGTGTTGGTTCACCACCAGGGCAATGAATTTAGAGTGAAACGTGCTGCCTACACAAGCTGCCACCTGAAGAAGCTCCTGAGCCTCCTCGTTAAGACGGCGCAGTTTAAGTGTGATCAGATCCTGAACCGAGTAGCTAAGATTATGCTCAATAATCTGCCCAAGGTCCCACTGCCAATGGCGGTGCTCTTCATCATACAGCAGTGTTTGATCGTCCTGGAGACGAAGCAGAATTTGTTGAAAATGAAACGGGTTTCCACCCGATTGCTGATACAGCAATTCCGTCAATGACTGTGTAGCATGTGTATCGCTGTTTAGCTTCGCCGTCACGATTCCGTTCATATCCTCCAGACCTAGCGGACTGAGATGGATATGTCTGATGACCGCTTGCAGGGCAGCGCTTCCGTCAGCCTGATATCCGGGCAGCTGACTCACGTCGGTTTCCGCCTGACGATAGGCGCACACAATCATCAAATACTGGGATTCCGGATCACAGAGCAAGGCATCAATTAATTGAAGAGAGGAAGAATCCGCCCATTGCACATCATCGATAAATAACACAAGCGGACATTCCCTGGTTGCGAGTGTCTGTACAAATTTGCGAAAAGCATGGACGAACCGTTTCTTGGATTCATTGGCAGGCAGTTCCTCTACAGCGGGTACTTGGCCCAATATCATGTCGGCTTCAGGGATAATGCTCGTGATCACTCCTGCGTATATCCCCAATGCTTCGCGCAGCTTGTGTCCCCACTGCATAGAGGCTTGTTTAGTCTCTCCGAGCAAATGGCGAATAAGTCCACGGAACGCCTGAATAATCGGCTGATAGGGGCTTTCCATGGATAACTGCTCGAATTTTCCGGTGATATAGAAAAATGGTCTTGTATGCTGTTCATTGCGGAAGACCTGGTGGATCAGGCTTGTTTTGCCCATTCCAGCTTCGCCTGCAACGTACATCATCTCGGTTGAGCCTAAGCAAGCGGAATCGAAAGCCTGAATGAGGACTGACATTTCATGCAACCTTCCGTGAAAGTCCGACTCTGTGAGAAGTGTATCCGCAGATTGTCCAATACGATCCAGATCAGCGAGCAGATAAGCTGTGTTTGGATAGCGAGAGTCCGGATTTTTCTCCAGCAGCTTCATCACGATGGATTCCAGCGCATCTGATCCATGTATACCAGACAAATTTAAGGGGGAGGGGCTTTGAGCGAGATGCAGATACACCCATTCAAGTGCAGTATTAGCGAGAAAAGGAAGTCGACCTGTGAGCATTTCGTAAAAAATTGCACCAAGGGAATAAAGATCGCTCCGCTCGTCAATTTGTCGCTGCATTCTGCCTGTATTTTCAGGTGAGCAATACGGCAGAGACCCTTCGGGTATACCGCTCTCAATCGGGTGTGGGCGTATATAACCTTCCGCTGAACGCAGCACCGTACAACCGGAAGTATTCAAAGAAACCTCGTAACCATTATTCAGCACGTCGATGTGCTCAGGCCTTAGATCCAGATGTAGGGTCTGCAGTCGATGAACATTCCCGACACAGGATACAATGGCTCTCGCCAGAGGGAGAAACACTTCAAGCTTCATGGGAGAATAATGTTCAATGAATTCTTTGAGGGTTATCTTAGGTGCATCGTTATTTATCCGATCCAGGGGAAGTCCTTCTTTTCCTGAATCTCTATCTTCTGTTGCATGTTCAATAATGTTAGTTCCTGTCATGGCTGTGCACCTCATACATCAACATACTAGCTATTAGGTCTTATTGTAATGGAAGTTCAGTCCACGTTACAGACCAAAAGAATAATTATCGAGCAATGATTCCTTATAATGATTCCCTTATCATATCCCGCTTTCAAGAAGAACTCTATACCTCCATGGGATTAGCATTTCAGCGTTGGTTTGCTGAGGATTAGGTATAAGATACCCCTTTGGAGGTATGGCCTAAGAGAACGGTCCCATTTTATGTTATTGGGTACGTGGGTGTAGTTCACGGTATGAAGCAAGCGAACAGCAACGATTAAGAAGGGGGATATGAATGAACGGTTGGAGCAAGGGAAAGAAATGGTTGATCCTGATTCTATGTATTATGGTTGCAACAGGGGGAGCATCAGGTGCATATGTGATGGCTGACTCGCCTGGGGTCCTGGATCAGGAGCAAGCGAGTTGGTCGGGAAATTCATTTGTTAATCGGGATTATCCCAGATATCAGACGTTTACTCCGGCTATAACAGGCAATCTGAGCAGGATTGATCTGAACATATTCGATAGTTATAACGGTTTGGGTGCCATTCAGATTAAAATTTATAAGGAAAGTGACCTGTCCACCGCAATTGCTGAGGCAAAGACTGTTGTTAACTATGCGTCAGGCTGGACATCTGTTAATTTTTCCGGAGAGTCTGCTCCTTATTTAAAAAGGGAAACCCAATACAGAATGATCGTATCTACCGAAAATGGTGGGTCTAATATCGGTTTTGGGTGGTATATGGGTTCTGGTAATCCTTATCCGAGAGGCTCTTCCCCGGCTGCTAATTATGATTATTCCTTCAGAACGTACATGATTGCCGATTACTCGATATCTATGGAAGAGAGCCGCATTGTGAGTACACAAGCCAGTTTGATCGCAGATGGAACGAGTCAGAGCACGATCACGGTGAACTTGAAGGATGCCCAGGGCACCCCGCTTACCGATGGTGGTGAGTCGGTGGCGATTACATCAACATTGGGCACCGTCAGCGCCGTAACGGATAACCAGGATGGTACGTACAGCGCAACGTTAACCGCACCGACGACTGCAGGCAAGGCGACAATCAGCGCCACAGTTGGTGGGAAAGCGCTGACCGCAACGAGCACGGTGAATTTTGTACCCGGTACTCCGTCACCAACGAGCAGTGTATTGGAAACGTCCAAAGCGTCTTTAACCGCCGACGGAACGAGCCAGACCGCGATTAAGGTGACGTTAAAGGATGCGCAGGGCAATCGGCTGACGGGCGGAGGTGAGTCGGTGGCGATTACATCGACACAGGGCACCGTCAGCGCCGTAACGGATAACCAGGATGGTACGTACAGCGCAACGTTGACGGCCCCAACAACCGTGGGTACAGCAACGATCAGCGCAACCGTTGGGGGAAATGAATTAACCGCAACGAGCACGGTGGAGTTTGTTGCAGGCTCTCCGTCATTAGCGAGCAGTCTGATGGAAACGTCCAAAGCGTCTTTAACGGCCGATGGAACGAGCCAGACCGCGATTAAGGTGACGTTAAAGGATGCGCAGGGCAATCGGCTGACGGGCGGAGGTGAGTCGGTGGCGATTACATCGACACAGGGCACCGTCAGCGCCGTAACGGATAACCAGGATGGTACGTACAGCGCAACGTTGACGGCCCCAACAACCGTGGGTACAGCAACGATCAGCGCAACCGTTGGGGGAAATGAATTAACCGCAACGAGCACGGTGGAGTTTGTTGCAGGCTCTCCGTCATTAGCGAGCAGTCTGATGGAAACGTCCAAAGCGTCTTTAACGGCCGATGGAACGAGCCAGACCGCGATTAAGGTGACGTTAAAGGATGCGCAGGGCAATCGGCTGACGGGCGGAGGTGAGTCGGTGGCGATTACATCGACACAGGGCACCGTCAGCGCCGTAACGGATAACCAGGATGGTACGTACAGCGCAACGTTGACGGCCCCAACAACCGTGGGTACAGCAACGATCAGCGCAACCGTTGGGGGAAATGAATTAACCGCAACGAGCACGGTGGAGTTTGTTGCAGGCTCTCCGTCATTAGCGAGCAGTCTGATGGAAACGTCCAAAGCGTCTTTAACGGCCGATGGAACGAGCCAGACCGCGATTAAGGTGACGTTAAAGGATGCGCAGGGCAATCGGCTGACGAGCGGAGGTGAGTCAGTGGCGATTACATCGACACAGGGCACCGTCAGCGCCGTAACGGATAACCAGGATGGCACGTACAGCGCAACGTTGACGGCCCCAACAACCGTGGGTACGACAACGATCAGCGCAACCGTTGGGGGAAATGCATTAACCACAACGATCACGGTGGAGTTTGTGCCAGGACCGGTGAGTTCGTTTCAGTCTACTGTGACAGCAAAAGAGTTGGTTGTGCCAGCCGATGGACGCAGTGCAGCCACCATTCTGGTGAAGCTTACCGATAATTATGGCAATCCGTTGCCAGGTCAACAGGTGCTACTTCAGGCTGACGGCGGAGCATCTGTCATCCATGATGCCTACGGCTGGACTAGTCAGGATGGAACTGCTGTTTTTCAAGTCAGCAATACAGCGGCAGAGCGAGTCACCTATGCTGCACGAGCGGTAAGTAGCGAAGTGGTGTTGGATCAGACGGTGGAGATTGCGTTTGTATATGAGCAGCCTCCAAAGATTGAATTGCACGCTGACCCTGCCGATCCTACTTTTGACAGTGTGAAGGTCACCGTAACGGCAACGGCTTATGGGCAATTGAATAACATCTCAATGATTAAATGGGCGGCAGGTGCTCAGTCCGTCTCCTATTTTGATACGCAGGGTACAGAAATTACCGATCATTTTGAAGTGCAGGAGAACGGTATTTATGCTGTGTATGTGAAAGATGCCGCAGGCAATGCGAATGTGAGTCAGATTGATGTGCAGAACATTGTGAAGAAGAGCAGCAACGGCAACCTGTCGGACTGGAAAGTTACGGGTGTGGGGGGCGTGCTTGCCCTGAATTTCGATCCGGGAAAAACAACCTATACCATTGAAGCCACTCATGCTGTGAATGGTCTGAGCATGGTAATGACCGTTGCTGATTCATATTCAGTGATAGATGTAAACGGTCAGCCGGTAACCAGTGGATCAAGTACAGTCACGTATCCACTTGTGGTCGGGATGAATACATTCAACGTGCGTGTTACAGCACAGGATCAGTCTGTGCAGACGTACCAACTGAATGTAAATCGTGCCGCGGCCAGCTCAATCCCTGGCCCGACACCAACCCCGAATCCGGGCTCGAATCCGAGTCCGTCTGGCTCAACAAGCGCTGCGAGTCATCCGAGTGATTCCTCGCTGGCGACGTCGGTACGGATCAAAATAAATGATCAGGAAGTATCAGGGATCGCCAAGCTTCAAGCTGATGAGAGCGGAAAGAAATTCGTTGAAATCGCAATGGACATGACTACCTTGAAGAAGGTGCTTGATGGAGCCTCCGCTGAAACGGTCAGCGCTATTTCCATCGCTTACGAGCAAGCGGTGGCGAAAGTCGTATTGAAGCTCCCCGCAGATGCTGTAAAGCTGCTTGTAGGCAAAGTAGCAGATATCACGTTGGTTAGTGCCTATGGGCAGTACCGTCTGCCACTATCTGAACTGGTCCTTCCGAAATCTGGCGTGTCCGGGGATACGGAAGCTCGAATCACGATTGAGCTTGGCGATGCTGAAGCAATAACCGGAATCAAGGATGCAGCCATTAAAGGGGCGCTTCAAATTGCAGGCCATCCGGTGGATTTCAATGTGCAGGCCATTCGGAATGGTGTAGCAACAGAGGTAAACCAATTCAGCCGATATGTGGAAAGGGCAATTTATTTGCCTAGTGATCAGGAAAAGGTCACAACTATTATGGTATGGGACGAGGCGCAGAAGGAATTACGTCCTGTACCAACCCGGTTCGTGGATATAAACGGTCATCCGGCTGCTATTATTCAAAGTCTCACGAACAGTGTATATGTCCCGGTATCCAGGACGTCTACATTAACCGATATCAAAAACTATTGGGCTTCGGCGGAAATCAGCAAAATGAATGAGCGGATGATTGTCCAGGGTATAAATGGCAGCCGATTTATGCCGGATGCATCTATTACCCGGGCCGAACTTGCCACTATACTGGCCAGAGCTCTTGGTCTTCCGGATGCTGATGCAGTGCAAGGAGAGGGTGAGGCTGGCTATAAAGACGTAAGTTCTTCAAGCTGGTACAGCGGGGCTGTTGCCACGGTTAAGGCTTATGGAATGATGGATGGCTTCGAGGATGGGACCTTTAGACCCGAACGGGAAGTATCCAGACAAGAAGCCATCGTGACCCTAGTGAGATCCATGCAACTGGTTAAAGGCTCTACATTAACTGTTCAACCTCAGGCGCAAGTGGACTTGTCTCTGTATGCCGACAGCCATCAAATTGGAAGCTGGGCCAATGCTGCTATGCAAACGGCGATTCATATAGGCTTGGTGAAAGGCTATGGAGATGAACTTCGTCCACAAAGCTCATTAACTCGGGCCGAAACAACGGTGCTGTTATACCGGATGCTGCTTCAAGCTGAATTCATTGATGGATCAATGTAAAATAAGTATAATCTGGCGGGCCTGTGGGCTCGCCTTTTTTAGTAAGGTCACCGTTTATGTGGTAGAGTGAATGTATTATTTTTGCAGCGGGAGGTATCGCCAATTATGAAGCAAAACAAATACGATGAAGCCGAATTTTTCGGCAATTACAGTCAGATGGCCCGATCAACCCAAGGGCTGGAGGCTGCTGGCGAGTGGCATGAACTGCAAACGATGCTGCCTGAATTAAATGGCAAGAACGTACTGGATCTGGGGTGCGGCTTTGGTTGGCACTGTCGATATGCAAGTGAGCAACAGGCAAGTTCTGTGGTTGGCGTGGATTTGTCTGAAAATATGCTGCAGCGGGCATGCGAGATGACGGATGATCCTCATATCGAGTACCAGCGCATGGCGATTGAGGATATTGATTTTGTACCCGGACAATTTGATGTGGTGATCAGCTCACTGGCTTTGCATTATATCGAACGTCTGGATCAGGTATACGCCAAAATCAATGCATGTCTTGTCCAAGGAGGTACTTTTGTCTTGTCTGTGGAACATCCTATTTTCACGGCGCGGGCGGAGCAGGACTGGCATTATGGATCTCAGGGTGAAATACTGCATTGGCCTGTGGATCATTATCAGGAGGAAGGGCAGCGGATAGCGAACTTTCTGAATCAGGACGTGGTGAAATACCATCGGACAATGGCGACTCATCTGAATGAATTGATTCAAGCTGGTTTTATCATTCAACAGGTAGCCGAGTCCAAGCCATCTCCTGAGATGATGGAGCAGGTTCCCGGTATGCGAGACGAGAATCGTCGACCGATGTTTCTGATGATTGCCGCGGTTAAGGCTTGAGCAGCAGCTTTTGGCATCAACATGAAGTTTATAGGTTTTATACTCGGTAGACCAGCGCGTTCAGTACATCTGGACCTTGCTGGTTTATTTTATTTTGCAGGATAGGGAGAAGATATAAACGATTTGGGAACCAAATGGGATTAGACGCAGTCTTATTAAGTGAGGTGAACATCAGTTGGACTATCAATATCTGGCACACGCTCAGACGATCGATAATTACACACTTAGCAGTATGATGGATGATTACGGGAACGACGTATGGAACTACGCGTACTTTCTGACCAAAAGTACAGAGCAGGCGGATGAATTGTCACAGGAGGTGTTTATCCGGGCATATTCCGGGATCGCCCACTTTCGAGGAGAATGCTCATTGAAGACATGGCTGCTGACCATTACTAGGAACACGACATTTACATACCGGAAATCTAGATTTTTTCGCAGCAGTTTATGGGGAGAGACACTGCCAATCCACACGGAACAGGTTAATGCGAGCATGAGTGAGATGAAGCCTGAAAAATTGGTTCACCCCTCTGCCGAAGCCGAGGCGATCAGCAGGGAGCACGTTCATGAAATCTGGGACATCATCATGGCTCTGCCGGACAAATTCCGGGAATTGCTTTTGCTGCATCTGAAGTATGAGCTTACAACGGGTGAAATTGCGGAAATGCTGGGCATCAGCGCAGGAACGGTCAAATCGCGACTGTCCAGGGCGAAGGCGAAGGTAAGGAAACAGTGGGAGGAGCGGAGCGAATGAAACATAAGGATGACGAATGGGAAAAAGTAGTCAGAAAGGAGCCGTTTGCGGCGTCTCCTTTTGCCGAGGAGCATAAACAGAATGTACTTCGCCAGGTAGCCTGGCTCAAATCGGGATCTGCACAGAAAATGAGTGGTGCTGGGGATAAGTCCGCCGAGCAAAAAAAACTGCCCAATCCACACAGACGTGGTCTTCGCTCCCGCAGAGCCGTTATGGCGTGCACGACGATTGCAGCCGTGGCAGCGGCGGTCATTCTCTGGAACGGACAGCTTGTGGAGCCTGTGATTGAAACAGTGTATCCCACAGCAGCGCTGCAATATACGGATGATGCCGGCATGAGCCTGCTCACAGACAAGATGAAAAGGAATGTAGCCGTCACGATGCGAGACTACCTTGGCAAACAATTACGTATAACCAAAGTGCAGGACTTGCCTGTGTCTGGAAGAGTGTCCGTCGAGGCTGGAAAAGAAGGAGATGCAGAATATGCGTTGATCTGGCTTGATGCAGCAACAGGCAATCTGCGTGAGGTGGAAATGAGACGGGAGATGGCAGCTAATGAGCTGGAGCATCGTTATTTGCGCCAGATTCCTTCACTTCTTGAAGGGATAAAAAGTGACCCTACGCTAAAACCGATCTCAGCCAGACGTTATGTGAAAATGAAGCAGGGTCAGGAAAAACCGGTATGGTTCACTACATTGTTTTTGGAAAATAGTAGGGGCAGAGGCAGTATCGAATGGACAAGGGATGAAGCAGTATCCGTTTCTGGTAGTGTGAGTTCAGATACTGTATCACAAGATTTAATAACAGAAGCCAGAATGTCGATTGAAGCCTTGTCTGGTGAGCCCGCACCTGATTTGAAAAATATAATTTTTGAACAAAATGGCAAGACGCTTGAAGATACAACGGACCTGTATTTTGGAGATCGTTATTTAGTAAGTAGAATTGGTGGGATGTTTAGCGATAAATATACTGTTATGGATTTCCAGAGGGAGATTCCAGACCTTGAAACTCGGGAAGAGTATGAACTTTACTTTGAGAAGTTACGTAACATGAAGGAAAGTGTAATCAGGCAGAACGCAGCACCAGTAATCAAACAAATATTCAAAATCGACCTTGATCTATATAAACTTGAAAGAGATCCAAATACGCCTGGAATGGTCACATTCCGTTCAGCAGAGACAGAGGTTTACCATACTTTTAAGGTTCGATATGAAGAAGATGCACGGATTACGATGATCACAATAGATGCCAATGCCAACCTCTAAAATTTGATTTCATATGGTACAATCAATTTAATAGATGATTGGCGCATAAGGAGCATAACGATGAAATATTTAGTGAGTTCATGTCTTGCTGGCGTAGCCTGCCGTTACAACGGAACAGCGAGTCTGGATGCAAAGATTCAAGAGCTTGTGGAGCAGGAACAGGCGAAGATGGTCTGCCCGGAGCTGCTTGGAGGATTTTCCACCCCGCGGGAGCCGGCTGAAATTATCGGCGGTACGGGTAAGGATGTGCTGGCAGGTACAGCCAAGGTAATGGAGAAGAGTGGCAAGGATGTGACGGATCTGTACATTAAAGGAGCCTATCAGACACTTGAATGGGCACAAAAACTGGATGTCACCTGTGTGGTGCTCAAAGAATTCAGTCCTTCCTGCGGTACACAGATGATCTACGATGGGAATTTTGCTAACCACAAAGTCGCGGGCGAAGGGGTTACGTCTGCTTTGCTGCGGCAAGAGGGATTTACGGTTATTTCGGAAAATGAGTTCATGGAACAGTTGTAATTCTCGTAAATAATCATCTCTGACACGAATGACAGGTAAGTCGCCTTGGGGAGCAGCAGATCCATGGCGACTTGTTTTTTTGTTACAACAGGTTATGCAACCGACCGTTGAAAACCTTGTTAGATAACAATAGTTACTTTTATGAACTAAGAAACATTATTGTGCGTACTTTTATATTTTGATTATAGAATCTAAAATAACACTCAGGTATTCGGTTTAGACAATGACCATGAATATAAACATAAATAAGAAAAAAGGATGTGCAGGCATATGGAACAATCGGCAAAAGCTATTACGAAAGAAAACGTCTTGAACGCTTACCATTTTCGGCATGCAACCAAACAGTTTGATGCTTCACGTATCATTTCGGAAGAAGATTTTGAGTTTATTCTTGAAACAGGACGATTGTCACCAAGCTCAATTGGTTTGGAACCATGGAAATTTCTGATTGTGCAGAACCCGGATTTCCGCAAGCGTCTGTCCGAAGTTGCTTCCGGGGCTCAGAAACAATTGGCGGCGGCAAGCCATTTTATGGTCATTCTGGCGCGATCCGATGCGAGTTATAACTCGCCATACGCGGAATATATGCTGAAAGAAATCAAAGGCATGCCGAATGACGTTTTTGAGTTGACCCGTGAAGCTTATGGCAAATTTCAAAAGAACCAACGAATGCTTGAGAACCCGCGTACTTTATTTGACTGGGCGTCCAAACAGACTTATATCGCTCTCGGTAATATGATGACTGCGGCAGCGCTGATTGGTATCGACTCCTGCCCGATTGAAGGATTTATCTATGAAGACGTACATCGTATTCTGGAAGAGGAAGGACTGTTAGAGGATGGAGTATGGGATGTATCCGTCATGGCTGCCTTTGGTTATCGGGCGGAAGATCCGCCACGCGAAAAATCCCGTCAGTCTCTGGATAAAATCACGCAGTGGATTGATTAAGTTTACCAGTCATTGCGGGAACAAGTAAAAGCAACGGTCAGCACCAAGTTCTAAACGTATACACATGCATATATTGGCAGGCTGGTTCATTCGTCGAATCGGTCTGTTTGGTTTGCAAAATGAAAGAAAGGCGGTATAATCTTACCCATGGAACCTATACTCATATTCAAAGCATTATCCAACGAGACACGTCGACAGATTCTGTTGTGGCTCAAAAACCCGGAGCAGCACTTTCCACCGCTGGAGTTATCCCAGCATCCGGATGCAGGCAAGAGTGGCATATGTGTTGGAACGATTCAGGTGAAGGCCGGACTGGCTCAATCCGTTATATCCAGCTATCTGCTGACTATGCTGAAAGCCGGGTTGCTGATCTCCGAGCGCAGGGGACAGTGGACGTATTATCGCCGCAACGAAGAAACCATTCGTCAGTTTGCCGAGTACGTACAGCACGAGTTATAAGCCGGACGCCGAGACGGAAGCAAGAATGCAGGTGCAGGCGGGTATTCCGTCCGGATGCAAACGGCTTGAGGAGCAGTACGGATACATCATTTTTTTGCGCTTTTACATCTATATATCTGGATATACAAAAATAAAAATATACACACAGAGGAGAACTTTCTATCATGTCTACCGAAAACACAGCTTCATCCCCCAAAAAACATATTAACGACGTTAAATTGTCCATTCTGGATTTGGCTCCTGTCGTAGTAGGTGCCACACCTGCGGATGCGCTCCGCAACAGTCTGGATCTTGCTCAGCACGCAGAGCGTTGGGGATATCACCGTTACTGGGTAGCGGAACACCACAACATGCCAGGCATTGCTTCTTCCGCGACCTCGGTTGTTATTGGTTACCTTGCGGGTGGAACGAAGACTATTCGTCTCGGTTCTGGTGGTATCATGCTGCCTAACCATGCGCCGCTTGTCATTGCCGAGCAGTTTGGTACGCTGGAGTCACTTTATCCAGGCCGTATAGACCTTGGGTTAGGCCGTGCGCCAGGTAGTGACCGTCGTACGTCTCTTGCTTTACGCAAAGACCTGAACAGCGGTGAAGATTTCCCTGAATTGCTGGCTGAGCTAAGAGCATACTTCGATGCTTCTGCTACATCGTATCACGCGCCTGTTCGCGCTGTACCCGGAGAAGGATTGAATATCCCGATTTACCTGCTTGGCTCCAGTGATTTCAGTGCTCGTCTCGCCGGACAGCTGGGATTGCCGTTTGCTTTTGCCAGCCACTTCTCACCGGATTACACTCGGATTGCACTTGAAACGTATCGGAGCAGCTTCCAGCCATCCGATTACTTGAAGGAGCCCCATGTTATTGTGGGTGTAAATGCAGTCGTTGCGGATACCGACGAAGAAGCTGCATGGCTTGGTACGACGATGCAGCAGCAGTTCCTGAACATTATTCGTGGCACAACCGGGTTGGTGCAGCCACCAGCTGATATGGAAGGCAAATGGACGGATCGTGAGAAAGTTGGTGTAGAACAGACGCTGAAAGCAGCAGTGAACGGTTCTCCGGAAACCGTGCGTGGTCAACTGGAATCATTTATTGCTCAGACCCAGGCGGATGAGCTGATTATTACGTCGATGATCTATGATCATCAGGCACGCCTGCACTCGTATGAGCTGATCGCTCAACTGGCGGGAAAAGCATAAACAAAAGCATAAACGCAACAGCGGACGTGAACATAAGGCTTGGATGCCGCTGACATTATAACGGTTTGTCTCTTCGGAGACGAGCCGTTTTTGGTAGGGATATTTTTCAAAGGAATCGTATGGGGCAGAAGGTTCTTTTTAGGGTAAAATGAACTTACCTGTCTAATTTGAAACGGTTAAATAGCGCCATACGTATAAACTCAGTGTGTTATACATATGTTGGCTTGTACAAGCTACTTTTTGTACAGTCAAGAAACATGCAGGTTTACAGCTTATGCTTTGATAAAGGATACATGAGAGAGGAAGACACGCCTATGGAGCAACCTGAGCAACCTCGTATTTGGCCGGATCGGTTTAAACGATTTTTTCTGAATAACAAGTTCGTGCTTTTCCTGTTAATTCTGCTGCTGGTAGGATTGAACGTGATGGTTCTTACCAAAGTATCTTTTGTTTTGCACCCGCTCGCGGTGCTGATCAAGACGATTGTGCTGCCGATTATTCTGTCGGGTATTCTCTATTATCTGCTGAATCCGATTGTGGATGTCATGGAGAAGTGGAGGATCAAGCGTGGCTGGTCCATTCTGATCTTATATCTCGCTATCGGGGGTATTCTGACAATCGTCGTGCTGGCAGTCATTCCGGTCGTACGTAACCAGATTACGAGTCTGATTGAAAATTTTCCAACTTACAGTGAGACGGTCAAACAGCAGTTTGAGCAGCTTACGGGCAGCAAACTGTTCGGTCAGTTCCAGGAGACAGTGAATCTGAATTCTCAGGACTGGTGGGGTACGATCTCCCAGAAAGCCACGGACATTCTGAACTCGACCTGGACCAAATTGGGCGGATTCCTCGGAGCGTTCACCGAGACGGTGCTGTCCATTGTAACGGTTCCGTTTATCCTGTTCTATCTGCTGAAAGACGGCAAGAAACTTCCGTCCAAAATTTTATCTTTCCTGCCAATCAAGAGCCGTACAGGTGCAATGCATGTGCTGGAAGATATCAATCACCAGATTAGTTCGTTCATTCGTGGACAGATTATCGTCAGCTTCTGCATCGGTATTCTGCTCTACATCGGGTATATGATTATTGGTCTGGACTATGCGCTGATTCTTGCGATTATCGCATCGTTCACGAGTGTTGTACCTTACCTGGGACCAGCAATTGCGATTACGCCTGCGTTGATCGTGGCTCTGGTCACTTCCCCGGTGATGCTGCTGAAGATGGTAGCGGTGTGGACGATCGTGCAATTAATTGAGGGTAAATTCATCTCACCTCAGATTATGGGCAAAACGCTCAAGATTCACCCCATCACGATTATCTTTGTCATTCTGACTTCAGGCAATCTGTTCGGTGTGGTGGGCATTCTGCTGGCCGTTCCCGGATACGCGGTGCTGAAAGTATGTGTGTCGCATATCTTCAACTGGTTCAAGGAAAGATCCGGCCTGTATGATCCGAAGAATAACAATCTACTGTAACAGGAGTAGGCAAGCCCATAGCTAGAGAATGATAAACTCTTTTTTCTGGCAAAACGGTGCCCTTATTCAACAGAACCCCCGTCCATCGGCTAACAGCCGAGAGGCGGGGGTTCTGTTGTGTGAACAGGCAGGCTGATGCCTAGCCATGTTTAATATGTTGGAGCGTCTGCAGGAAGATCTGTTCAATGTGTGCATCATCCAGAGAATAATACACAGTCTTGCCTTCTTTGCGCCGCTTGACAATCCGCATGTTGCGGAGTGACCGCAGCTGGTGCGAAATGGCCGACTGTCCCATATCGAGCAGCACCGTCAGATCGTGCACACATAATTCCTTCTGCAACAGCGCATCAATAATACGAAGCCGTGTCGGGTCGCTGAAAGCCTTGAACCAATCAGCCATCTCGGAAGAGGTCTCGCGATCCATGAGAGAAGCACGAATGGTTTGCACGTCAGCCTCTGTTCCAGAGCAGGCCGCGTCGCATTCGGCTGGAGCTTTAACCGGTTGTTCCATTTCCTATCACCACCTATGTTAACTCAACCTTTGATTTGATCAAATGTTTTTCGATAAGCCTATTATATCCAAAAAACGTCTAAAGCGAAATAATTACTATTAGCATATTCTGTATGAAAAATCAACTGGAATTGTTGACACTCATGTTTAAGCGTGCATATAATAGGGTTAACAAAACATATGAATGATTGCTCATATATTGATTTAAAATCAAAAAAATTACGGATAACTTTGTCTTACGTACTGCAAAGGGGAGAGTTCACATGGGAACCGGACAGGAACAGGTGAAAAGGGAACTGCTGCTGGATGGATTGGATTGCGCGAACTGCGCATTGAAGATTGAGAATGGCGTCAAAAAAATTAAAGGCATTACCGATTGCTCGGTCAATTTTGTGACCAAAACCTTATCCATGCACACCACATCCGATATGGATGAGCAGGTGGTGGAAGAAGCGAAACGCAAAGTGCTTCGGCTGGAACCGCATATTCGCATCTCGGAAAAAGGAAAATCATCACAAGGCAGTCGTGGTGCTGCTGATTCAATAAATCACGCCAACGGCAATGTGCACGCCCATGCAGGCAGCGGGGCTCACACGCATGAGCATACGCCGAGTGGACACGATCATGCCGGTCACTCCCATGACCATGATCATGCACATGACCACGTTCATCATCACGGAGCCCAAGATCACACGCATGATCATGGAAGTCATGCTGGACATGATCACGGTCATGCAGATAGTCACAATCATGACGCGCATGCCGGACACTCGCATGAACATGGCGCTGGGCAGACAAAGGTGCTGCTGGCACGTTTGGCGGCAGGGTCCATTTTGGTAGCAGCCGCGATCTGGTCTCCGCTGGAAGGATGGGCGCAACTTGCACTTTATGTTGTCGCTTATCTGATCGCAGGGGGAGATATCGTTCTCCAGGCGTTCAAAAATATCATTCGAGGTCAGGTATTCGATGAATACTTCCTGATGTCCGTGGCCACCATCGGTGCTTTTGCCATTGGTCAATATCCTGAAGGTGTTGCAGTTATGCTCTTCTATCAGCTCGGTGAGCTGTTTCAGGGGCTGGCGGTTAATCGCTCAAGGAAGTCGATCCAGTCGCTGATGGATATTCGCCCGGACTATGCCAATATGCTGATTGGCGCGGGAGAAGAGACCAAGCGAGTGTCGCCGGAAGAAGTACGTATTGGAGATCGAATCGTGGTTAAAGCGGGTGAGCGAGTACCTCTGGACGGGATCGTTAAGGCAGGTCGCTCCATGGTGGACACTTCCGCCCTGACAGGTGAGTCCGTTCCGCGTGAACTGGAACCCGGCAGTGATGTACTGAGTGGATTTGTGAACAAAAACGGAATGTTAACAATTGAAGTAACAAAAACTTTTGGTGAATCGACGGTATCCAAAATTCTGGACCTGGTGCAGAATGCGAGCAGCCGCAAAGCCAAAACGGAGCATTTTATTAGCAAATTCGCCCGTTATTATACACCGGTTGTCGTCATTCTTGCCGCATTGATTGCGCTTGTTCCGCCGCTGGTGCTCAGTGGTGCGACATTCACCGATTGGATCTATCGTGCACTGGTCTTCCTCGTGATCTCTTGTCCGTGTGCGCTGGTCGTTTCCATTCCGCTTGGTTTTTTCGGTGGCATCGGAGCTGCCTCGCGTAACGGGATACTCATCAAAGGAAGTAACTACCTTGAAGCATTGAACGATGTCAAAGTCGTTGTTTTCGATAAAACGGGTACCCTAACTAAAGGTGTATTCAAAGTTACAGCTATTCGCCCTGAAGGCGGGCGTACGGAAGATGAATTGATGGAGCTTGCTGCAATTGCCGAGGCTCATTCCAATCATCCGATTGCTGAATCCATTCGCGCAGCTTGGGCGAAAGATATTCGGACCCAGGGTGTGGATGATTACGATGAGGTTGCAGGGCATGGCATCAAGGTCAGTGTGGATGGACGTGAAGTGCTTGCAGGTAACGCCAAATTGATGGAACAGGCAGGTATCTCCTACACGACTCCGCAAACCGTGGGTACGGTGGTGCACATTGCCGAATCCGGTTCATATGTCGGTCACCTGATCATTGCCGATGAGGTGAAGGATGATGCAGCGGCAGCCATTCAGGCACTCAAGAAGCTCGGTATTCGCAAAACGGTCATGCTGACCGGGGATGCCAAGGCTGTTGGTGAAGCTGTAGGGCGTGAGCTGGGTGTCGATGAAGTATACGCTGAGCTGCTGCCACAGCATAAGGTCGAACAGCTGGAGCGGCTCGAAGCTGCCAAATCACCGAAAGAGAAAATGGTGTTTGTCGGTGATGGTATTAACGATACACCAGTTCTGGCGCGTGCCGATGTAGGTGTAGCGATGGGTGGACTTGGTTCGGATGCCGCGATTGAAGCGGCAGACGTTGTCATCATGACGGATGAACCCTCCAGACTTGCAAGTGCGATCCGGATTGCAAAACGGACACGAACCATTGTCTGGCAAAATATCGGTTTTGCGTTGGGTGTCAAAGCGATCTTCCTGCTGCTGGGTGTATTCGGCATTGCCACCATGTGGGAAGCGGTATTCTCTGATGTTGGGGTGACCGTGCTGGCTGTCCTGAACGCCATGCGTGTACTGCGGGTGAAGGACATTTAAGTTTTACGAAACGATCCGGACGGCTCTTCGTATATACGTTTAATTGCACATTGAAAGTGAAGAGAAGGGGAGAACATTGTGGCAGGAGCAATTGTTGGGATTATATGCGGAGTGTGCTATTTCATTTTGGGATTAATGGTGTACAAAAAGCCGCCGAAAAGGATTAATGGCATATATGGTTATCGTACTCCGCGAGCAATGAGTCATCCCGATTTATGGGAAGAAGCGCAACGTTATAGCGCCAATCTGATGATGCAGTTTGGTGTGATTATTACGGTATTCGGCATAATCGGTTTTTGGCTTACGGATGTACGAGCTTTGGTTCTAAGTCTTGTGGCTACAGGATTCTATACATTCAGGCTGTTTACCAGAGTCGAAGGCCGTTTGAAGCAAATGCAGCGTGTCCAGCAACAGGAGCAGAAGGAGCAAGGCGCTTAGGGGCACAATGTGAAATTGCACCTGAACGAAGATCCGCGAGAGCGGATCTTTTTTGCATCTTATAGAGGCGAAGGATAACAGAGATCTGCTTTTAACAACGTGTTGTGAAAATTAAAACTGCAATAATTTATTCTTGTTTGAGCCATACTACATATTCAAGTCCAAAATCTGACGTTGACGTTAACGTTAATAATATATATAATTATGTACATAACATTATAGACATATGAAAGTGAGGTGAAGGAAATGAGTTTATATAAAATCGATGACGTAGCCAAGGAATGTGGTTTGACCAAACGTACCATTCGGTATTACGAAGAGATCGGTGTTATGCCTTCACCTCAGCGGACGGACGGTGGCACACGATTATACACTCGGGAAGATATCGATTATCTCAAAAAGGTGGTTCGGGCGAAGGAAGTTCTTGGTTTCTCGCTTCAGGAGCTGCATACCTATGTGGCAACGGCGGATGCGCTGAACGAACAGCGTTTTGACTACCAGCAGACCACTGAAGTGAGGGAACGGATCGAGAAGCTCACCAAGATGGAAACGACGTTGGATGACCAGCTGCAATTGATCGAGCAGAAACTTCAGAGCATTCACGCCGTTCAGGAGGAACTTGAGGAATTACGTGAACGGGTTCAGAACGGCATTCGACGATTAGAAGGGCATGAGAACGACACATAAATGAGCATTTTGCATAAATCCAAAGAGCGTGTTCCAATCAGCATGATATAGATCGAAATGCTTTTATTCGTCTATATCATGTACCCGAAGCGAATGCATCGAATTATGCAAAATGCTAAATTAGTATTCCACGATAAGCACCGGGAGATCCGGTGTCATTTGTGCCGTTTTCTTACCTATATTTCTGAAAATAAAAATGATAATTTCATTGTTTTTCACAATTACTTCACAACATAAATCATGAATCAGGAGGAATTACGTATGAAAAGAGAACCCTCACTACCTGACGAATTGACGTCATCTCGTGGAGGACTGTTATCCCAGCCCAGAGCGGTATGGGCAGTGGCCTTCGCCTGTATCATCTCCTTTATGGGATTAGGATTGGTCGACCCGATTTTGCCTGCGATTGCAGATCAGCTGCATGCTTCCAAAAGCCAGGTATCTTTATTGTTTACAAGTTATAACGCAGTTACGGGGGTAGCCATGCTGATTACAGGTGTTGTATCCAGCCGGATTGGAGTGAAGTGGACACTGCTCAGCGGGATTCTGCTGATCATTGTTTTCTCTTTCCTCGGCGGGACCTCTGACACTGTAGGTGCGCTCGTCGGATACCGTGGTGGTTGGGGACTAGGGAATGCGCTGTTCATCGCAACTGCATTATCCGCTATTGTAGGACTGTCCACTTCGGGGACAGCCAAAGCGATTATTTTATACGAAGCAGCGCTTGGTCTGGGGATTGCCGTTGGTCCATTGCTCGGTGGTGAACTGGGTTCCATCTCATGGCGCGGCCCGTTCTATGGTGTAGCTGTTCTGATGGCGATTGCTTTTATCAGTATTACGTTTATGCTGCCTAAGATGGCCAAACCGAAAACGCGCAGTTCCTTGTCCGATCCGTTCAAGGCTCTGGGTTATCCTTCACTGAAAACATTGGCGATTACGGCCTTTCTGTATAACTTTGGTTTCTTTACCTTAATGGCTTATTCACCTTATGTCATGAATCTGGATGAGCACGGACTCGGTTATGTATTCTTCGGTTGGGGTTTGATGCTGGCGATCACGTCTGTCTTTGTCGCACCAAGGCTGCAACGTCGATTCGGATCGGTTCCTTCCATGAGCGTTATGCTGACCCTGTTCGCCATTGATTTGCTGGTGATGGCGGTGGGTACGGTGATGGGATCATCCACAACGGTTATTGTGGCTGTTATCGTTGCCGGGATTTTCCTCGGGATTAACAACACATTAATTACAACAGCAGTTATGGAAGCTGCACCTGTGGAACGTTCTGTGGCATCGGCTGCATACAGCTTTGTTCGGTTCCTTGGAGGTGCGCTGGCACCTTGGCTTGCTGGTAAATTGTCCGAGTGGTTCCTGCCGGAGACACCGTTTTATTTTGGCGCATTGATGGTTCTGATCGGGGTCGTTGTGCTTCTGGTACGCCGCAGACATCTGCGTGATATCGATGCTGCCATCACGCATCATTAATGAACAGGAGGAATGGAAAATGCTGAAACGAATATTGGTTGCTGTCGATGGGTCGGATCATGCACACAAGGCTTTGGAGCAAGCTGTTGATCTGGCAGAAAGTTTGAAACAACCGGCTTCCTTGATCATCGTACATGTTAATCCTTCGATCTCGCTGAATGAGCCCGCACTGGGTGTGGATCTGGAAGCGCGGATCGCTGAAGAAGGGCAGCATATTATACAACCTGTTAATGAATTGTTAGCTGCTCGTTCTGTTCATTATGAAACGTTGCTGATTGCTGGTGATCCCGTGAATGAGATCTGCCGTGTAGCCAAGGATAGAGACTGTGATCTCATTGTAATGGGGACGGCCGGGAAAAGCATGCTCGCTGAAATCGTGGTGGGAAGTGTCAGCCACGGCGTCTTGAAACATGCAGGATGTCCGGTGATGACTGTCAAATAGAGGTATGACTTTCTTGTGTTGATGATGCTAAAGTGGTGTATAAATAGGTATGGGATAACGCTGCGTTAAACATGAATGGAGGATACAACCATGAAAAAACAACATCTGTTCATCGGGGGCAAGCCCACCGAATCAGTAGACTATATAGCACTTCAGGCACCGTACTCGAAAGAAACATTGGCAGAAGTATCTTCTGCGTCAGCGGAGGAAGTCGAAGCAGCGATTGCCGCCGCAGTTCAGGCGGGCAAAGAGATGCGCAGAATGCCTGCCCATCAGCGTGCAGACATCCTTTACAAGCTGTCCGCCCTGCTGGAAGAGCGGAAGGAAGAAGCAGCACGAATCATTGCGCTGGAGGCAGCGAAGCCGATTACTGCGGCACTGGCCGAGGTTGATCGTACGGTGGAAACGTATCGTTTCGCCGCAGAAGAAGCCAAGCGGCTCACCGGAGAGACGGTTCCTATGGATGCAGCCAAAGGCGGAGAAGGACGCATAGGATACACGATGCGGCAGCCTTTGGGCGTTATTGGAGCCATTACGCCGTTTAATTTTCCGATGAACCTGGTGGCCCACAAAGTAGGACCAGCGCTGGCAGCAGGCAATACGATTGTGTTGAAACCTGCGGAGCAGACACCGTTGTCTTCGTATTATATTGCCAATTTGCTTCAGGAAGCGGGATTACCGGATGGCGCATTGAATGTGGTGAGCGGTGACGGCAAAACGATCGGTGATGTACTTGTAGAGCATACTGACGTGGCCCATATTACGTTTACAGGCAGCCCTGCTGTAGGTACCAGCATTCGCAGCAAAGCCGGACTGAAACGCGTAACATTGGAGCTGGGGTCCAATGCAGCCGTCATTATAGATGCGGATGCCAATTTGGATAAGGTGGTACCGAGATGTGTGACCGGGGCTTTTACTTACCAAGGTCAGGTATGTATTTCACTGCAGCGAATCTATGTGCATAGCGCGATTGCGGATGAGTTCATTCGTCGTTTTGCAGAAGCAGCCCAAAAAGTCGTAGTTGGAGACCCGTTGAATCCGGATACCGTTGTCTCTGCGCTCATCACATCCAAAGATGTACAGCGTACGCTGGATTGGATCGATGAAGCGAAGCAGGCAGGCGCTGAGGTGGCGACAGGTGGCGAAGCCGAGGGAGGCGTATTGCGTCCAACCGTACTGATTAACGTTCCGCGAGATGCCAAGGTGTCTTGTCAGGAGGTCTTTGCCCCGATCGTTGTCATTAATTCGGTGGATTCGGTTGAAGAAGGCATTGAGCATGTGAATGATTCCATCTACGGGCTTCAGGCAGGTGTGTTTACCAATGATATTCATACTGCATTGCATGCAGCGGACCACATCGAAGCTGGCGGCGTGATGATTAACGATATTCCCACTTTCCGTGTGGATCATATGCCTTATGGCGGTGTGAAGCAGAGCGGGATGGGACGTGAAGGTGTTAAATATGCCGTAGAGGAAATGACCGAATTGAAGTTTGTCATGTTTAACAAGAATTAAGATCCAACCGTGAGACGATGGATATTCGAGATAAAATAGAAACTGGTGATCCTGTGCCCAAGTTAGCGGGTACAGGATTTTTTCTTTTTCTGCGTTCAGCCCATACCGTAAAAAAATACATAGCCTTTCTTTATTAACCCCGGGTTCACATCTGATGAGAAGGGTATAAATACTTATCATACCGCAAATCTACCAATGACATGCCGTTCATATCACCGAAGCGTTGTGTATCCATCCAGAGAATGAACGGATTACTGGGGTACAGAATTGATGGAAGTCTTATAATATCTCACTTAAATTTAAATAAAATGCAGTATGAACAAGCCTGAACCTTGGAGTTACAGGCCAGACAGGAGGTGTATTCCAATGGCATATTCCATGGTTGATGTATCCGGGATGTCCGGTGTAAGTCTGAGTGAATTGGGACAGTATGCAGAGAAAGGTCTGCTGAATCCAGCCTTCGTGGGTCAAGATGAGGATATCTACTATGAGAAGCCGGAGCTGCTGAGACTACAGCAGATTCTGTTCTGTAAAGAAGTAGGCATGGAGGAGGAAGAGATTGGCCCCATGCTCAGGGATACTCCCCGGGACATGATCCGTATTATGCAGCAGCATCGGATCGAGATGCTGGAGAAGGCACTTCATCTCCACGGAATGATTCAGACACTGGACAAAACCATCTCTTACTTACGTGGAGAGCAGGAAATGGATGAGTACGAACTGTACGCCGGGTTTTCAAGGAAGGGGCGTCACCAGCTTCTGAATGAACCGATCTCTGACCGAGCGCCAAAGAATGACTATTCTGAACGGATGCATACAGAGAACAGTCAGAACTACAACGCCAATTCACCGGAGCAGTCCAAAATGCCTGATGGTCAGGAGATGAAGACGAAGGAAGATTTTCTCGATTCACAGGCGAAGATTGATCGAATTCACTTGGACTTGCAGGACGCTATTGAAGAAGGGTTAGAACCCGGCAGCCCGGAAGTACAGCAGATTATTGGCAGACATCTCGATTGGATCAAGGATTATTACACCCCAACAGCAGAGATTTACCGGGATTTGGCCAATCTGTACGTCGAGCACAAAAATTTTCGTCAGATGTATGATGGCTACCACCCCAAGCTGGCCGAGTTTTTGCGAGACGGGATGATGATTAAGGCGGAACAGGATTTATCCTAGCTGCATAAAGTATCTTGGGCGAGCAGAACATGGGTGTGAAGAAAAATAATCATAACAAAGAGCGCAGATCCTCTAGGAGAGTGCGCTCTTTGTTATTGCATATCATCGTATGACCGATGAACTCTGCATCGGCTTAAGACCTTATTTCAGGCAGTTAGGATAATTCCAACTGCTCTGTGATCAGGCTTACCGCCTTTTCCAGAAAGATGCGGTCTTCGTCGTCAAAACGGTTTTTGAGCGGGCTGTCGATGTCGAGCACCCCGTACAATTCGCCGTTTTTGATAATGGGTACAACGATTTCACTGTTCGATGCGGCATCACAGGCGATATGGCCTGGAAAGGCATGAACATCTTCAACGACCATCGTACGTCGCTCCGCAGCAGAAGTGCCGCATACACCGCGCCCAAGTTGAATACGGATGCAGGCAGGCAGTCCCTGGAATGGACCGAGTACAAGTTCTTTTCCATCATACAGATAGAATCCGACCCAATTGGTGTCGGTCATAAATACATTGAGCAACGCCGCAGCGTTTGCCAGATTGGCAATAGCGCTAGGTTCATCGCGGATCAGAGCACTTAACTGTCCCAGGACGGCGGTTTGCTGCTCGCTTCGTGTTCCTTCATAAGAAACAGCTTGAAACATGATGAATCACCCTCCCGAGCAAAAATGGTACTTATTTTCAAGATAGTGCAGAGCCTGCGGTTAGTCAAGCGGAGGATTTCGGAAAGGGCAGGTCAATTATGAAATTTCCTCCTGTTTCTCATCTTCCTGGGTGGGGTAAATACTTAGCAACCACGGCGGGCTACAACCCGGGAAGGAGCTTGGCTTATGCATGCAGAGGTACAGAATCTTTTTGTACGAATTCATCTTCTATATTTGGCCCAAAATCAGGATTTAACCGTTAGCGACGCATTGCCTCTATTGGAAGAACGGGGGTATCGCGTTGGAGAACGGGAGATCAAGCAGGAGCTTGAGCATCTGACACAGGAGAACTTCCTGACCGCCCATGGAGATCAATGGAGCCTTACCGGGACAGGCATTGAGGAGTTTAAGGAAATCATAGCCGTGTTCGGCCGGGTTAGTGAAGAGTTGCTGGCGTCGGACAAGAAGACGTCTACAGCCTGAACCTAAATTCGGATAAAGTGTGCCGAAATTAGGATGTAAACTTGAGCTGTCCATACGTACAACAAGACCGGGAGGGGAAGTGGCCCGGTTTTTTGACGTGATCATGATGATTGAACAGTTGCCATTCGGTGCAGGTTATGGTTAGATGGCTATTGAATATGAGGTCTGTGGGATAGATCGGATCGGAGTGTCTTTTCATGTATAAATGCAAAGGGAGAATTCCCGAACTAGAGACAGGGCGGCTGCGTTTGCGTAAAATGCGCCGCCGGGATGCGGCCCAGATGTTTGCTTGCTGGTCTGACCGGGAAGTGACCCGTTATATGAATTTGGCGCCCATGATCGGGACAAGTGAGGCTGCGGATATGATCGGGCTGCTGAACCATATGGCAGGAGAAGAGGAGGCGATTCGCTGGGGCATTGAACTCAAGGAAACGGGCCGACTCATCGGAAGCTGCGGATATAACACTTGGCAACTTGAAGGTGCATTCCGTGGGGAGATCGGTTATGAACTGGGGCGCGACTACTGGCGTCACGGTTATATGACGGAAGCATTTTCGGTCATGTTACCATTTGGGTATGAGACGATGGGTCTCAATCGGATTGAAGCGCTGGTTGATCCGCGCAATCTGGCTTCGGGAGAGTTTCTGACGAACCGAGGCTTCACGCGGGAAGGCCTGCTGCGTCAGGTGCAGCACACGTCTACCGGGTATAAGGATATGGTGATGTACTCCCTGTTGTATGATGAGTTTTTGCGTAAGAGAGATAAATAAAGAAAGCAACGAAGGGGCAGAACAAAGCTGGAGAAGCGTAGCGTTCGCATTTATCACCGGATTTCCCCTTTGAAGGGGATGAAAAAAATCTGGGGATAACAGCGATCAAAAGGTTGTTCTGGTTCGTAGTGGGCTGTGTAAATCAATGTTCCAATTATATAGAGAATTGAAGAGAGAAGGGTTTGTGTGAATACAACAGGAGGTTTGAACCGCAGTTTCATCCTGGCGGGATTGCTGCTGGCGACTTTTTTATCTGCAATCGAAGGTACAGTGATTGGTCCGGCAGGGCCAACCATTGTCAGTGAGCTGGGAAGTGTACAGCTGTTGAGCTGGATTTTCACGGCTTATCTGTTAACGATGGCTGTGAGCACGCCGATTTTCGGCAAAATCAGTGATATATACGGACGAAAGCCAGTATTCCTGATTGGATGTGCTTTATTCTTACTGGGTTCGCTTCTTTGCTGCCTTTCGCAGAATATGGAGCAGCTGATTATTTTTCGAGCGATTCAAGGGATTGGTGCAGGTGCGGTTGTGCCTGTTACGTTTACGATTATTGGCGACATCTACCGCATTGAAGAACGGGGCAAAATACAGGGCTGGATCAGCTCCGTGTGGGGCATTTCATCTCTAGTCGGACCGCTGCTGGGCGGTTATTTCGTAGATAATCTGGGCTGGCAATGGATCTTTGGGTTCAATTTGCCGTTCGGACTGCTGGCGATGTGGTTTGTGTTTCGTTATCTGAAGGAAGAAATGTCTCCGCGTACCGCGAAAATTGACTATATGGGTGCGTTGACCTTTACCGTCGGTATTACAGCATTGCTCTTTGTATTGTCCGCGGGTGGACAGTATTATGCCTGGAGTTCTCCTATTATTGTGGGACTGAGTATTGTCGCTATTTTGTTTATGATTTTATTTTTTGTGGTGGAAAAAAGAGCCCAGGCCCCGATGGTACCGCTCCATCTATTCCGTATTCGGGACATCCGGGTGGCGAATATCGCCGGATTACTAACCAGTACCCTGATGATTGGCCTAACCAGTTATTTGCCACTATGGGTGCAGGGGGTTCGGGGCGGTAATGCGACTGAATCCGGGTTGCTGCTTGCGCCGATGTCTGTTGGCTGGCTGATCGGTAGTGTACTTGCCGGCCGTCTGTTAATGAAGATTGGATCACGCTTAACAGCGGTGATTGGCTTAACCGGGATCGCCATTGGATCGGGAGGACTTTTCCTGGTCGGTGGAACATCGCCTCAAGCCGTACTGTTTATATTGACGTTTATTTACGGACTCGGCTTCGGATTTGCTTTTACCATATTCACGATCATTTCACAGTCGTCTGTTGGGTATAAAGAGCGTGGATCTTCCACGGCGTTACATACCTTTATGCGTACGCTTGGACAAACCATCGGTGCAGCAGCCTTCGGCACATGGTTGAACTACCGGATATCCACGTTGTCGAGCGAGCAGCATCTGGCTGAGGCTGGGATTTCGGATGGGGACCTGAATCAACTGCTTGCTCCACATACGGAAGCCGCTCTGTCGGATGACAAATGGGCACTTCTGCGTAACGTGCTGGAAGGAAGTCTGCATTCCTTGTTCATCATTATGTTTGTCATTGCTATTATCTCATGGGTAACGACATTGGCTTTACGCAAACGGTTAATCGTTCCTGAAGATGCAGATGCTCCGCCGCAAGCGCAAGCTTCTGGGCAGTAAACGAAGTGAAAAGAATAATCATTGGATTAAGGCAGCTGTTTCTCAGCTGCTTTTTTGTTATTATTTTCTAGAAGGGATTATCTATAATTTACAATAATGGAATGGGAGGCGAGTTAAGATGAGTAAGCAATCCCTGAAATCGTTCCGGTATGTGCCCTTTCCAATCAAGCTGCTGGCAGTCCTTATGACTTGCATTTCACTTTCCATCGTTGTCGGACTCATGCAATATGTTCCCTTGGCGGAACGAGCGGAAGATACATATTACTATCCCTTCTGGTATACATTGATCATAAGCACTCTTATCAATTTGGCTGTTCTTCTGTTTCTGATCCTGCCTTTATCGCTATTTGTGGACCAAGTGCTTGCTTCTCTGAAAATGAACAGACCTGTATCCAAGGTAATATATACAATCGTAGCTTATTTTCTTCTTGGTGTAGGCAGTGCGCTGTTGTTCTCCATCTTTGTGTACAGAATGCATGCCTTTCAGAATGCTGGCCCTTATCAATACGTAGTCATAACAACTTTTGTTTTTTTACTGTGGCAATCAGGTCTGGGATGGATCTTGAATAGATCACGTAAGCAGAAGCAGCAGACCAGCACAGGATAATATAGATATCTCATTTGGAGTAGGGGTGAGGATGATGTTTCCCAATAATCTGAATTCGTCCAATGAAGATGAAGCCAAACGGAAGTACGAAGAGACGCAGAGGGAGGTTGAGGGTCACAGCCGCTCAGGTCTGTCCAGTTACATTGTGGATTTGCTCATTGCAGGTGGATTGGTTGTTGCTGTTCTCACGGTGTTGATGTGGATTCTGTACCTTTGATTAGATTAGTAAATAAATACGAATAACCGGTTCGCCTAAATAGGCGTTACCGGTTATTTTTAGTTTGGATCAGGTGATATGGGGCTGGCCTAGCCGTTTGCGGATAAACGATCCGCACCAAGTGCAAGCCTTTCCAACAGCTCAGAGAGCAATGTCTTGTCATCCTCGCTCAGACCGCTGACAGCACGATCTATTTTGTGAGCGTACCCTGGATAGATGTCATCCATCGTACGCTGACCTTCCTCAGTCAATTCCACGAAAATAATGCGTCTGTCCTGCGGACAGTGTTTTCGGTGTAAAAGCCCCTTTTGCTCCAGCTTGTCAATGACATATGTGACATTCCCGCTCTGTAACAGCAGTTGTGCACCGACTTGTTGAATGGGCTGTGCTCCTTTCATATATAACACTTCGAGCACTCCGTAAGCGGTGGGGTTGAAGCCATGCACTTTGCTTCCGGATACAGCGTGTTCATTCACGCTCTTAAATGTCTGGGCCAAGGTGCGGTACAGATGAAGAGAACGTTCGGTTCCGATTTCCTGTAATTCCAGCATACTGATCCCGCCTTTTCAGATTTATTGGAGTTGATGAATTTACATTTGACGATTCAGAGGTTCGCCATATTTCTATTGTAAGCACCTGTTTGCACGAAAAACATGCGATATGTCACAAGATTTGCATTTTTAGCAATTAAAATTTAATCATTTTCGTCTATATAAATTGAACTAAAGAATATTTACACTTGTAGTCAGAATTCATAAAACTCGAAAATAAGCTATGGAAAGATCATCCTGAAGGCGCCGCGGCTTCTCCGTCTCTGGCAGGAGGTGGGGGCACAGCCTGCTCTCTATAATAAATTCATATCATGAATGGGTTGAGGGCGGAGGAGAAGAAGGATGACAAGTGGATTAACGATGCAGGAACGAAGACCCCTGAAGCACAATCGATCTTTTATCACTTTGATGGCTGCGCAGGCTATCTCCAATCTGGGAGACTGGCTGCACTTGCTGGCAATCCTTACGTTGGTGGGTATTCGCTGGAATGCAACGCCATGGGAGATTACGTTTACCACGCTCTGTGCAGCATTGCCTGTCTTGCTTACCGGACCATTTGCAGGGGCGCTGGCAGACCGGGTCAATCGGAAGTGGCTGATGATCGGCGCAGACGGTGCGCGAATTGTGATCGTTGGAGGGCTCATTTTTGCCGATCAAATCTGGCATGTGTATGTATTGCTTATTCTCAAGTCTTTATTCGATGTGGTGTTCTCACCAGCCAAGAACGGCAAGCTTAAGGAAATTGTGCCGCAGGAGCAATTGGGGCAGGCAGTGTCCATCAGCTCGGTGATTGAACAGATGTCCAAAATTATCGGTCCAGCCCTTGGCGGGCTGTTGGTTGCTGCTTTTGGGATTACCTGGTGTTTCGTGTTGGATTCCGCGTCTTTTCTGATCTCAGGCATTATTTTGCTATGGATTCCTGGAGCCCGAGTGATCCAATCTGTGAATCAGAACGTAGAACAAGTAAGGGAAGAGACAGCAGGTGTTGCACAAACAGGTGAAAAAGCTACGTTTTTGAAAGATACAATGGAAGGCATCCGCATGCTCGCATCTCTTCCTCATGTGGGAACCTCGCTAGTCCTGCTTGCTTCAGCCCTTCTGTTTCTGCAATTTGCGGATTCCCAGACGGTAGTCCTGTTCAGACAGCTTCCCGGTATTTCAAGTGATCTGCTCGGATGGTGCGTCGCAGCTAGCGGTGTTGGAACGTTAATTGCAGCGATGAGTGTTCAGAAGTGGAAAAGGGCGGGGCATGTTATCAAGATGGGGCTTGGAACATCATTGATGGGTCTTGTCATTGGTGGAGTAGGAATGATCGTAGGAGTATGGCCGCATGCCGGTCTTGGCGCCAATTTGCTGCTGATATCGTTATTTGCCCTGGCGGGTGTGGGGGTTGGGTTTGCCATTGTTCCGTTCCAAATTCTACTTCAGGAACAAACACCTGAATCCATGACGGGGCGTGTGTTTGGAACGGTTGGCAGCATCATGACAGCCAGTAACATCATGGGTCCGGTGGTAGGTGGATTTTTGGTGACCTCATTCGGAGTTATTCCGGCTTTTATTAGTTCAGGCATTTTGCTGACGCTGCTTGGCGTGATTTATGTAGTGATTCGCAGGCAAAAAAAGAACGATATGGACGGGAGTCTTGCAGCAAATCCATGATAACAGGTGAGTGAAACGAGTATACAAATATGAGATTTTCACTGTAATATAAAAAAGCAGGGGATCCAGATCCCCTGCTTTTTTCGTTTATTATAAGATTATGTTATCGCACGACTGAATGGTACTTTAATATAGTTGCGATGCTTTCAAATGAGTGCTTGCCCTCTGCAATATTGATCATGAACTCTACTGCATATTGACGTTCCATTTGGAGATGGTAACCATTCAACATCAAAAACATCAAAAAAACCTTCCAGTACTTCAGGTCTCACATTTTCAGGTATTTTCAATTGTCTAACTTTTTTGAGTATAATCTCACCTTGACTGTTCTCAATAAATTCAATCTCATCACCTTGTGACACATCGAGCTTATCAATCAAAACCTTTGGCAAGCTAACGCCTAGGCTATTTACCCATTTTACCTATCTTACGAGATAAAATGTTCTTCTTAAAATTGTCCTCTTTCATTTGGGAACCACCATTCATAGTATGTTCCTCCTATCGTATGATTCAACTTAAGAAATGAATACGTAAGTAAGTATAAATGTTAGTACGTTATAACATATAACATGAATTGCAAATGTAAAATCATTATACAAAAGCTCAAAATGATCAAACAATTCCTCAAGAACTCGATTACAATATCAATATAGAACCCAACAAGCACCTGACAGGACAGGGAGTGAATGATATGGAAATCGAAAACGAAGATACAGCCGCACAGGAGTCCATACTGGACGTACATATTACGAAAGCAGGGTATGAGGCGGGTCAATCCACGATTAGGAACATCCGATTACACGTAGCGCCGGGGGAGCTGGTGGGAATTATCGGACCAAATGGGGCTGGCAAAAGCACGACCATCAAAACATTACTTGGCCTGCTTGAGCATGCGAAGTATGAAGTAACCATTGGGGGAGACGGACGCTATGCCTATATCCCGGAACAACCTGTGTTTTACGAATATATGACCCTGTGGGAACATCTCGATCTGGCAGCGGCGGCCTATGAGATGGAGGAAGAGGTCTTTGTTGCCAGGGCGGAGGAGATGTTGGTTCGTTTCGGCATGGATCACGTCCGCAATGATCTTCCGGCCAGTTTTTCCAAGGGGATGCGGCAGAAAATGATGCTGATGATCGGCTTCCTGTCCTCGCCGGATGTATATATTGTGGACGAGCCTTTCATCGGGCTGGACCCACGCGCTACCAAGGATTTTCTGAAGTTGCTGGACGATGAGCGCCGCCGTGGTGCGGGTGTTCTTATGTCAACGCATGTACTGGATACCGCTGAACGAATCTGTGATCGGTTTATTCTCATCCATTCCGGACGCTCTGCTGCTGAGGGAACACTGGACGAAATCCGTGCAGCAGCAGATTTGCCGGACGCCTCATTGTTTGATTGTTTTGACACACTGACATCCTGACCGGGAAGGGGGGGAGAAGAGATGGAGACCTCTCGAGCATACACGCCACTTGGTTTATATAGACGCAGACGCAAGGAGCACTTCAATGAACAGTTAAAAAACCTGAAACTGGTAGTAGATTGGACGGTATGGGTATACCTGCTTATTCCGGGTCTGCTGTATTTCAGCGGATGGTACGTGAGTTTATGGTCCAAACCACTGCCCTCCTGGGCGACCGGATTAACGCTGCCTATACTGACAGGGCTGATCGACATCATTATGCTTACAGGTGGAATTCTACTATTTGTAGAGGAAGCGGATGTGTTGTTCCTGAAATCAAGGTCGCTGTGGATGCGTACATTGATGAAACAAGGGATCTATCGGGGTTGCTTGCAGCATCTGGGTAAAATGATTGCAATTACGGCGTTGACCTCACCACTATGGTCCCGTGTGTATGACATGTCATTTATCCATATCGCGTTAATAGCGATTTGGTTTGGCACAGTAGCTTCATTCCAGGTCATTGTACTCCATATGACGAAAGTACGTTATACCGGATGGAGACGCTGGATTCGCATCATCCCTTTAGCAGTTGCAATGGGCATGTTCACGATTGGGGTAACATCCTGGATGCATGGACACATCTGGACACTGCTTGCAGGCATTGTAGCCGCAATCCTTCTTCTGATTACGGTTGCCCGAATGAGGCTGGAGATGAAGGGAACCTTTGAGGGTGATGTGCGTGAAGATTTACGAGAACGGCTAAAGTTTACCGCCCTTTTACTGAGCCGGTCTGTGACCAAGCCGAAAGCGCCGCGCACCCGGACGATCATATTCCGCAAGCAGCGAAAGTTGCTACGTCATCGAACCATCTCTAATCGGACAGCTGAGACGGCATTCAAAGCATTTTTTCGTAACTCCTCGACTATGAAATTGTACTTGCAGCTTGGGGGCCTTTCGATCGCTGCCGTTGCTTTGCCGCCTTTCCCGGTCAATGTAATCGTGTGTGGCTTGTTGGTCATCATGTTAAGTGTACTTTTCTATCGCTCCTGGGAGGTATTTGCAACCTCGGACTATGTTCAGCTCGTATCCTACGATTCGGAGGCGTTAAATCGTGCAGGTGTGACCATGGTACGGATGTTGTTTGTTCCGCTGGGGATTTTAATGGGATTTTCACTGGGGGCAGCTTGGCTAGGCTGGTTGGAAGGTATCGTGACGGCTGTGGCTGTCGTGGCATTCGGGCTGTTCGTCCTGTCTATAACAGGCTGGATTCGCTCCATTCGAACGGATTGAATTTCTTTTGAATAAGGTAGCAATAATTGAATGATTAATAATTCTATGCAATGATTCTGTTGGAGGAGGATGAATATGGGACAATATGGTAATACAGGTATTCCTATGGGGGTCGAAAAGCAAAAAGGAGGAGTGCGTAAGGGAGCTGGGCGCAAAAGAATAGGAATAACACGTAAAATTTCATTGACCCTGCCCGAGGAGTGCTGGAATGAGATCGACCGCTACTGCCAACGGGGAGATCATACTATATCCGAAGTGTTAAGATCACTTATTGAGGATAATCTGCATCAGGCTGATTTACTTTAATAGGAGGAGGATTATGGATAACGAGTATATCTTAAGAGCGGATGATTCGTCCTTATACTGTAAGGTCTCTGGTGAGGGTGAACCTTTTATATGCATACATGGAAATTTTAACACTCATGAAGTATGGGACAAGCAGGCTATGTTTTTCTCACGAATGTATCGAGTAATACGTTATGACCTTAGGGGTTATGGACGTTCAAGTACTCCCCGAACTAAGTTTTCCAATGTGGCTGATTTAAAAGCAGTTATGGATGCTTTACACGTTCCTAAGGCGATCCTTCTGGGTTCTTCATATGGAGGCGGAGT
The DNA here is from genome assembly GCF_013401555.1 of Paenibacillus sp. E222. Lineage (NCBI taxonomy): Bacteria > Bacillati > Bacillota > Bacilli > Caryophanales > Paenibacillaceae > Paenibacillus > Paenibacillus sp. E222. Next base: position 489,793 of record NZ_CP058552.1, on the reverse strand, counting down.
CGCTTTGGATTTTGCATTGGAATATCCTGAACGTGTATGTGGCCTTATACTTTCAGCTCCTTTCATTAGCGGTAATTCAATGCCTATCCAAATGATCTGGAATGGTCTGAAAAATTACCTTTCAGTACGTTTCAAGGGCAGAGAGACTGCTATCGAGTCATTTATAAAGAGTGATTTCTGGCAATACTTCATTCCCCCCATCTCAAAAAAAATGGCAAGAGATCAGATTCTAAATCAACTAAGGAATGCGGATGTATTTTGTCGCTTTGAGCCCAGATTATCATTACCTCTTAAACCTTCCGCTGTTACAAGACTTCATAAAATTATGCTGCCAACTTGTATGATTATTGGAGATCAAGATCATCCTTATAATATAAAATCTACTGATTTGTTACATACTACGTTGTGCAACTCCTCCAAAGTAGTCATGGGGGGATGCGGGCATCTTCCTTTTGTGGAGGAAGCAGATACATTTAATGGAGTCGTGATGAATTTTCTTGGAAGTTGATGTTCAGTGATAGCTACGAGGTTAAGGAGGATGAGAATATGATGGATGATAGTGAACTTCAAGTGCATTTCGCAGACAATGCAGCGCTGCTGGCGGCGCAGGCCACACTGGAGGAACTGGGGTATAAGCCATACCAGTCAGGCCCGCTTGAATTGTACATTCCTACAGATCGCCAGGATACGCAATCTGCTGTGGAGATCGTGCAGTCACACGGGGGTAGTGCGGTGTTTCTCTCCGAAACAGATGGATTGGATCAGTTTCAGAATATATCCATTCCGGCTCATCTTGTGAATGAAGATTGGAATGAAGGTTATGCGAGCGGTGGACAAGGGAGCAATCCCGAACAGGGAATGCATAACCGGGATGAAGATCCGACATTCGATGACTCAGTCGATGGTTTCTCGGGCAGTGTGAAGGCGTAAATATAACATGGGCAACGATGCTGCTTGCCTTGTTGATTACAGTGATTTTGAATTGGCATACATTTCAAAAAAACCTCGATACCCCACCGATAGCGGGATGTCGAGGTTTTTTCGTGCACTTAGTAACCTTATATGATGTGGAACCGGAATCGGTCCATGAACATCTTATGTTCAAGTTATGAGCGAGCGTTTTTATACTCTGCAGCATGCATGCCAGCCGTGTACCCCGTAGAGAAGGCAGCGGTAATATTATAGCCTCCCGTGTAGCCATGAATATCCAACACTTCTCCGCAAAAGAATAGTCCCGGTAGCAGCTTGGATTCCATTGTTTTGGGGTATATTTCCTTTAAGTGGATTCCCCCGCCAGTAACAAAGGCTTCTTTGAGAGAACGAGTTCCGTCCACGCGGAAAGTAAAATCTTTCATTAACCCCACTAATGTATTTAACATACCTTTGGGGAAATGGTGGAATGTGAGGTCTTCGCTGATCTCTGCACGCTTCATCATCAATGGAATCATACGCTCAGGAACCCACGTTTTGAGTATGTTTTTGACGGCCTTTCGGGATTCTTGCTCCAGCACCTGCTGAACTTGGGATTCCAGCGCACCGGCGGACAGATCCGGGAAAAGATCAATACTCATCGTGACCTGGGGGTTCCCGGATTTCATTTGCACCTTACGAATGAACTGGCTGCAACGAAGCGCGATCGGTCCAGATACGCCGAAATGGGTGAAAATCATATCTCCACGATGAGAGATGACTGATTTGCCTTTGGCATCTAGAACAGATAACCCAACATCGCGCAGGGACAAGCCTTGCAGTTCTTTGGATTGAATCCAGCTCTCACCAGACACAATCGGCACTTCCGTCGGATACAGCTCTGTAATCGTATGTCCAGCCGCTTCAGCCCAAGGATATCCATCCCCGGTTGATCCGGTTTGTGGGACTGATTTGCCCCCGGTAGCGATAATAACAGAGCGTGCAAGTATCGTTGTGCCGGAAGCCAGCTTCACGCCCTGCACGTGTTGACCATTCTGAATTAATTCCTTAACCGGCTGTTTGGTGCGAATCTCTACCCCAAGGGAAACAATTTTGCCTACCAACGCATCAACGACTGTTTTGGCTTTATCGGTTACCGGGAACATTCTCCCGTTATCCTCCTCTTTCAGGGCAATACCGAGATTTTCAAAAAAACGCATAATTCCCTGATTGTCCAGATTCTGAAACGAACTATATAAAAAGCGTCCATTGCCCGGAATATGCCGGATCAGTTCATCCGTCTCCTTGGCATTGGTCACATTGCAGCGACCGCCGCCAGAGATCCCGAGTTTGCGGCCGAGTTGATCTCCTTTATCCAGCAGAAGCACGGAGGCTCCATGCTCGGCAGCAGCAACACAGGCCATGAGGCCTGCAGATCCACCACCAATTACAATGACATCATACATGCGTTATTACCCTCTTTTTTCATTGATTTTGTCTGTTTTCCGAAAAAGCTGTCTACTCCTGCCTGAATATGAAACAATACAAATGTATTAGCAGTTCTATTATGCTGTCTTAAGGGATATATTGTAATATACTGTCGCCTATGTTTTAATCAGAAATACATGAGGGAATGTGCAGGCAGAGGAAGGAGATGGCATTGTGGTTGCGTTGAAGGACATTCTTTTACAAATACTGCTTGCAGGAGCTGCGGTATTCCTGATTCCATTATTGCACTTGGGGCTCTCCAGGCAAGCGGTCGTCAAGGCAGGATATCATAGGATGGTACAGACCAGTTTTGCCGCAACCAGTGTGGTGAGCATGTTACTGTGTCTGCTTTTTGCCCACTATGGGAGCCCGGTGTCAGTCTCCATCTCCTTGGGCATTGTGCCTCTGACGCTCGTCATATTGTATTGCAGGCCTCGCTTAGGCCTAATGCTGTCTCTTCTCCAGATATTCTTCTATTTTCTCTTTGCGCATCCCTATAATCTGTACGGATTTCTACTTCAAACGGGCATTCTTCTCTATCCTATTGTATGGTTGTCAGCCAAACGATTCAAGCATTATACACGTTCACGCAAAATGGGAACTGTTATCTCTCTGATAACGGCAGAGATGGTTGTGGCCAGTGTACTGTATATCGCATCCATGGAAAGCCAAACAACATTCTCCATAGTACTGTGGGTATTGTCAGCTCTGGGATATACGATCGGTGCAATTATTGCTGGAAGTCTTAGTATGCTCTGGATTGAACAGATGCAGCATCACCGGGGGCTTGAGCAACATTTGTCCGAAGTTCATCATAGATACATAGCCGAAACGGAAAAGCTTAACCAAATTCTGAATGCCGTTCCTTTATCCATAGCAACCGTAGATAAGGAAGGGACCGTGCAGTTCGTCAACGATACGATGGAGCAAACGGCGCGGGATCAACTGCCTTGCACAACCACACCGGATTTGATTGGGCAACCTGCGAGTCAGTTTGTCGAACAAGCTCAGGCAGACAAGATGGAGAGCAGTATTCGTAAAGCCATTGTTCATGGAGAAGTGAGTGGGCTGACGGTGCGTTACGGTTCAAACGTGTTCCAATCCCGGACCGTTCCAATCTACGCGTATTCAGCAGAACTGCCAAGAGAGGCTATCGGGGCCATGTTAATCATTCAGGATATTACTGAGCTTGAAATGCTGCGAAGCGAGCTCGATAATGTGGATCGTCTCAGTCTGGTCGGCCAAATGGCCGCAAGTATTACCCATGAAGTACGGAATCCGATGGCGGTTGTACGTGGGTTTCTTCAATTAATGCAGGAAAAGAGTCCGGAATCCCTGGATCACTATTATCGGATCGTTCTGGAGGAGCTTGACCGGGCAAACAGCATTATTAATGATTTTCTGTCATTGGCTCAGAATCGAATTGCGGAGAAAGAAGAATCCCAGCTGCATGATATCATCCATGAACTAAGTCCTTTGTTATGGGCGGATGCGAATTTGCGAGGTCAGAGTATTGAATTTATGCTGGATCACAATGTGCCGAAGCTGCATCTGAATTCAAAGGAAATCAAACAAGTGGTACTTAATCTGGCTCGTAACGGCATGGAAGCCATGAGTGAAAAAGGGGTACTCACACTTGAGACCCGGTTGGTGGATGACACCGTAGAGCTGTGTGTGCGAGATACAGGCCCAGGCATTCCTAGAGTGAAGCAGGAGAAGTTGTTCGAACCTTTTTTTACGACTAAGGCCAAAGGAACCGGATTGGGATTATCCATGTGTCTGAGTATCGTCGAACGACATAACGGAACCATTACCATCGAATCGGAGGAAGGCCAGGGTACAACGTTCAAGGTTGCATTTCAACGCTGAACTTTAAGCATGTTTTGCCAAGGAATGAGACATAATATTAATGGAGAAGCCTTTCCGCAGGCGGTGTTTGAACCTTGCTTTCATTGATTAGGGATGTATAATAGGAATAGCACAAAAGCATTTAATTTTTTAAATAATAGAACTTACATGTTTAAGGAGTGAAACCGAATGTCTATGTCATTTGATCAATACATGAAAGATATGGTTCAACCGATGCGGGATGATCTGACTCGTTTGGGAATTCAGGAGTTGCGTACTCCAGAAGAAGTTGAAGCAAGTTTGCCGGATGCCAAAGGTACCGCTCTGGTTGTCATTAACTCCGTCTGCGGATGTGCGGCAGGTCAATGCCGCCCAGGTGTAGCCGAAGCGTTACAGCATGATATCACACCAGACCACCTGTACACGGTATTTGCCGGTCAGGATAAGGAAGCTACAGCGAAAGCTCGTGAATACTTTGCACCGTATCCTCCATCTTCACCTTCCATCGCTCTGATGAAAGACGGAGAACTCGTTCACTTTATTGAGCGTCATCAAGTGGAAGACCGTTCTGCGGAGGAAATTGCGGCTGAGCTCACAAGTGTGTTTGACCGTTACTGCCGTTAATTAGCTCAAAGAGCGCCCCGTCTTTCGGATGACCGATGCCGGGGCGTTTCATTTTGAGCGAATAGGGTTATTGAACCATTCGGACCTTTCAAAATGGACATCAAATTTCATTAATTTAGAAACGGGGTGTGTGTACGATGAGTTTGCAACAACAGATCATCGCTGAATTGAAGGTTAAACCAAGTATTAATGAAGATGAGGAAGTGCGCAAGCGCGTTGACTTTCTAAAAACCTATGTGAAGAATGCCAATTCCAAAGGATTGCTAATCGCAATCAGTGGCGGGATTGACAGTGCTGTAGCTACGGCGCTTTGCAAAAAAGCAACGGATGAGCTTACAGCAGAAGAGAATAAGGAATACAAAACGCTGGGTGTATTCCAGCCTTACGGTGAGCAATCGGACATTGACCACAGCTATGCTGTGGCAAAAGCTTATGACCTGAAGCATGTCGTGGAAACCAACATCGAAGATGCAGTTAACGAGATCGCACTGGAAGTGGAGCAAGGTTTCAAATCCATGGGCAGCCCGCGTCATATGACTCATCAAGGCAAAGGGAACGTGAAAGCGAGAACCCGTATGGTGATGCAATATGCTCTGTCCTTTGAGGAAAACCTGCTGGTTGTCGGAACTGACCATGCCTCTGAAGCCATCACAGGCTTTTACACCAAATGGGGTGACGGCGCCGTGGATATTACACCACTGAGCAGCCTGAACAAACGTCAAGTGCGTCAGCTGGCTGCGTATTTGAACGTGCCACAGGCCATTTTGGACAAGGCTCCATCAGCAGGACTCTGGGAAGGCCAGACCGATGAAGATGAGCTGGGCATTTCGTATGAAGCGAACAGTGACTATCTGGAAGGCAAACAGATTGATCCGGCTGTGCAAGAGCGTCTTGAAGCATTTTACAAGCGTACCCATCACAAACGCAATGCCATTCCTGGCATCTAATATGGATTGCAAGCATGCCATGATTAGATATGGACAATGCAAGCATCTGAACGGCAAAGAGTCACTGCATATGGCAGCGACTCTTTTTGTTATGCAAGATTAGTTCATCCAAGTTGCGATCTGGCGAAGTGTTTCGTATATCGCCTGCTCAAGCTGCGGTGTTGATTCCTTGAATGGATGCACAGTATTAAAGGTATGATTTCCGCCGGGAATCTGATGCCACGGGATGTCCGGGCGAACCTGAACCAGTGCTGCCGAGCCGTCACGCAGCCGTTTGCCGTCTTCTGTTCCCTGAATAAGTGCCACACGCAAAGGGGAAGAAGCCAAGCGATCAATAATGGCGTAACGCTCCTTATGCGCGTCCAGGTCTTCCAGAATAGATACGTCCAGAGGCATCTGCTGGCCGGTTCGCCCGTTCGTGACATGGCTGCGGCCATGTGTACGCATTTCTTGCTTTTGCTCAGGGGTAAAGAGATCCAGATTGGTTACCCCGTTCCAGGAGAGTACGGCTGCAATCTGTTCGGGATGATCCAGTGCGTACACGAGGCTTACGCCTGCACCGCGGCTATGTCCAATTAGAACTACTGGCAGTCCGTGAAGTTCTGGCTGTGTGGACACATAATCAAGCAGTGTTGCCAAGTCGGCAAGCTCCCGGCTGTACGTATTGACTGCAAACTTTTCAAGTTCAGAAAATTGCTCCAGATCTTCTCCAACACCGTTGTGAGAGAAATTGAAGGTCAGGACGTGATAGTTCTCGCTCAGCTTCGATGCAGCATAGGGGAACATGCCCCAGTCTTTGAAGCCTTTGTAACCGTGAGCCAGGATAATGATTCCTTGAGCGGATTGCCGTGCAGTGAATATATTTCCGCGAATGACGGCATTTCCGTCAACAGGCAGTTCAAATGCTGTGGACATATCTTATTCCTCCTAAAGTTTCATCTATTCCTGATTCATATTTTAACATAAATGGTAATGTGGACGAAGGTACTCGCATCCATGCGCGCCTCCTGCTACAATAGAATACGTGTTCGGATAAGGTACCGATCAGATGACCGAATGGAGATCGTTTACAGCATAAAAGGTTAAGCGGGTGAAGCGTTGATGATATATGGCATTGGAAACGATGTACTGGAGATTGGTCGCATGCGCAAGCTGTTGTCTGGTCGCCACGCCGAAGCGTTTATGAAGCGGATTTTAACGCATGCAGAGCGGGAGATTGCGAATCAACGGGGAAAACGCATGGTAGAGTTTGTATCCGGGCGATTCGCAGCGAAGGAAGCGGTGTCCAAGGCGTTTGGCTGTGGCATTGGAAGCATGATGAGTTTTACCGACATTGAAGTGCTACCTGATGCGAAAGGGCGTCCCGTTGCCACACTTTCTGATGAAGCATGGGAACGACTGCAGCTGCCATACGGTAAACAGTATGATATTCATTTGAGTATTACGCACCAGACGGAGTTGGCTGCGGCCTTTGCTATTGTAGAGCAGATGGGGAAGACGTTGACTGGATCTGATTAATAGTACTGTGGGAGAACGTGTGAAGAACGTAAGCATGGTAACAGGAGAGGACGGGAATATGGGTTTATTGGAACAGAAACGACATTTCAGCGTGAATTTGCTGGATTGGTATATGGTCAACAGACGAGATTTGCCGTGGCGTCGCCATAACAATCCTTATTTCACGTGGGTATCGGAAATTATGCTGCAGCAGACTCGGGTGGATACGGTGATTCCGTATTTTAACCGTTTTATCGGGAATTTTCCGACTGTACAGGCTCTGGCTGAAGCACCGGAAGAAGAGGTTTTGAAAAATTGGGAGGGACTCGGATATTATTCGCGTGCCCGCAATCTTCAGGCAGCTGCCAGACAAGTCATGGAGCTGCACGGTGGGGAGATGCCGCAGGACAAGCAAGCGGTCTTTGCGTTAAAAGGGGTGGGCCCGTATACAGCCGGGGCCATTCTCAGCATTGCCTTCAACCAGCCGCAGCCAGCGGTGGATGGCAATGTGATGCGGGTTCTGTCCCGATACTTCCTCATTGATGAGGACATTATGAAGGGCAGCACCCGGGTGTTGATGGAAGAGCTCGCAGGAGAGCTCATTCCGGAAGGGCGTGCGCGTGATTTCAATCAGGCGCTGATGGAACTTGGCGCGCTGGTGTGCACGCCCAAAGCGCCGCACTGCCTGACTTGCCCGGTCATGGAGCAATGTTCCGGCCGCATCGCCGGACGGGAGCTCACCCTGCCGGTCAAGACCAAGGCGAAGCCGCCGCGCCCTGAGCAGCGGCTGGTCGCCATTGTGGAGGGCCACGGTGCTCATCGCGGCCGTGTGCTTGTGCGCCAGCGCCCAGCGACGGGCCTATTGGCCCGCATGTGGGAGCTGCCGCATGTGCTGGCGGCGCCCGCCGCAGCCGGCAAGGCGGCGGGGCCGCTGGCAGATGAGCCGGCCATGGCTTTGCTGGCCGGCAGTCTGTGGGCGGAAGGCTTCGCTGCCCGCCCGGAAGGGCTGGCTACCCATGCGGAGCATGTGTTCAGCCACATTGTCTGGAGCCTGCAGGTGTACAAGTGCACCGAGCAGGACCAGAGTAACGAGCTTCCGCTGATCGCCGCGGAAGCCAGAGCCGCCTACGATGCACAGGCGGCTGCCAAGGAAACTACTGCTCCAGCCCAAGTATCGGAGCTAGGCATCATCGATGCAGCCAACATCTCAGGCTCGCTTGATGAACAAGGCGAGCCGTTGTCAGCATTTGCTGCAAGTAAACAGGCGCATGATGTAATGAGTGGAAAAGGCGATGGGCTGACTTATCGCTGGATTGGTCCGGAAGATATGGACAAAATGGCGTTCCCTAACATTTTCCTGAAGCTTATCAGCAGTTATTTTGCAGGGGCATATGACGATGTTAGTGAGTAAGGGGCGCTTGCCATACAAATATTAAATCAACCAACGTGCAGCAAGCATAAGTATACAAAAAAAAGAGCCTGATCCGGTCGTTTGACCGAATCAGGCTCTTCTATTATGCTGGCAGTCTTATTTCGCTGCAGCGTAACGTTTGTTTACTTCATCCCAGTTGATTACATTCCAGAAAGCACCGATGTAGTCAGGGCGTTTGTTTTGATATTTCAGGTAGTAAGCGTGCTCCCATACATCCAGACCCAGAACCGGAGTCAGACCTTCGAAGAGAGGGCTGTCTTGGTTAGGAGTGCTAGTGATGGACAATTTGCCATCTTTACCAACTACGAGCCAAGCCCAACCGGAACCGAAACGAGTTGTAGCTGCTTTTGCAAAATCTTCTTTGAATTTGTCAAAGCCACCCAGTTCACTATCGATTGCTGCTGCGATGTCGCCAGTAGGAGCGCCGCCGCCGTTAGGTCCGATGATTTCCCAGAACAGGCTGTGGTTAGCATGTCCGCCACCATTGTTGCGAACCGCTGTGCGGATACCTTCAGGTACGCTGTCGAGGTTAGCAATCAGATCTTCCAAGCTTTTACCTTGCAGTTCAGGAGCGCTTTCCAGAGCTGCGTTCAGGTTCGTTACGTAAGTATTGTGATGGCGATCGTGGTGGATTTCCATCGTTTGCGCATCAATATGTGGTTCCAGTGCGTCGTTAGCGTAAGGAAGTGCTGGTAATTGAAAAGTCATAGTGAAATACCTCCTGAGATTTTTGAATTTTTGTTAAGGTCAGCATTTTGCATAATTCAATTCGAATCGCTTCCGGGACAAGTTCTAGACGAATAGGATCACTTCGATCTATATCTTGCTGAGTGAAAGTCGCTCACAGGATTTATGCAAATTGCCCAGGTACCTATGTAATAATACCCTTGTCACTAATATTAAACCGCATTCGGGCTAATTAAGCAACATTTTTGTTTATTAAGTCCCCCAGACGTTAATCCATTCATGGGTCAGAGATAACAAACATATTTTACCCATTATGAAACTATTTATGTGATTTCAGGCGTTTAAAGAGAGGAAAAGTTTAATATTCTTATGTAAACGGTTACAATTAAGCGCTTTCAAAAGAAAATGCGTGTTTTATGGCGTAAAGTATGGTTTAATTGACGAAGAAGCGGTATTTTCTCGTTTTTTGTCATTATATGAACATTGGGTTTTTGGTAAAAAGGGGAGCCCCTTTTTGTAAAACCTCATCTAAGCTAACGAAAAGGGAGATTTAAGACATGCACGTTCGTTCCTTTCAGTTGAGTGATGCAAGCCAGATGACAGAGCTTCTCCAGGTTGCACTATCGGAAGAGTGTTATGAGAACACGATGGGCCCGTTTGCCCGTCAATTGTCATGGGATTCTGACCTGATCATGGTTGCGGAAGAAGAGGGAGACCTCGTCGGCGCTTTGATCGGTACGATTGACCACAACCAGGGATGCATCTATCGTATTGCGGTCCATCCAGACTATCGTCGCCGCGGAGTCGGCAAAAAACTTGTCGAGGCCATGGAACAAAGGTTCCAGCAGCGTAAAGTCAGTCAAATATGGGTGGCGGGTGATGAGCACAACAAAGTAGCCATGCCTCTTTATGAAGCAATGGGTTACGGTGCCAATCAGATTATGAGCGCTTTCCAGAAACTCAGTATCTTGTCCAAAGCTTAGTTTGCATGGTTAAAAAAGAAATATAACAGATTTTCATTTCATATTAGGCGTATCTTTCAGCGTGTAACAACGTGAGGGATATGCCTTTCTATTTATATGAGTGCTATTCACCGATTATTCCCCTTTTTTCGCCACTTCTGAACGCCATTTCATTTAAATTAATCCCTGGTTTAACTGTTTTAATCTCGTTGTTATTCACCCTTCAAGGAGTGTTGGTGCTCATAACCAATTGTTTCACCCTTGCAAATGAAGTAGAATTAAAAGGATTATGATCACTCGATTTTGGTAATATCAGAACATATAAACACGGATAGACACGAAGCGTCAGCTTCCTGATATTTTTAAGAAAAACGTTCACTATATGCGATCTGTGTTCCTTGAAAGTATGCCGATCGACGTTTTTTATTACAAAATGGATAAACGAGGTGTCTCTTTGAACTCCAACAATCTTTCAACGGAGCATGTAGCCTCCAAGGAACGAAACAGTCCGGGAGTGCCTGATCAACCGGGGAAATCCTGGGGTGCAGAGCTTTGGGACTGGGTGAAAACGATAGTGATTGCTTTTGTAATCATGATGCTGTTGAACCTGTTTGTATTCAATCTTTCGATGGTCAAAGGTCAATCGATGCAGCCCACGCTGGTTGAGAAGGACCGTTTGTTCGTGAATAAAATTGTATATGATTTTGGGACACCGTCCCGATCAGATGTTATTGTGCTTCGTGATCCAAGCGAAGGTGTGGAGAAAAAAGATTTTCTGGTCAAACGGATTGTCGGACTTCCAGGAGACACAGTTGAAGTACGGGACCATCATTTATTCGTGAATGGGGAGCAGCAAGCGGAAACGTACACGGATACGGAGGTTCAGGACCCTGATTTTGGACCGATTACGCTGGAAGCGGATCATTACTTTGTGATGGGAGATAACCGTCATGAAGGCAAGAGCAAGGACAGCCGTGTGTTTGGCAGCATTACATCCAGTGAAATTGTAGGCAGGGCGGAGTTTATTTTTTGGCCGTTCTCGGAAATTAAAAAATTGTAAAATGTTAGCAGGACAAGGACAACAACTTCACGCTGCATTTTGCGTTAAACGATATAGACTCGGTTTCTTTGTAGCTCCGGTATGTCCGACTTGTATATCGAAATCAGCGCCTGTCCTCCCACCTGAGGCGGGCGTTCACTATTTACGGAATTAGCGTGGAAGAAGAGAGGGAATAGATATGACGAGTGTACAGACCGGAGCAGCAAAGGCAGCAGCTGTATGGGAGAAGTTAAAACAAGAGATTAAGGCAGCTGCTCCCGAGATGGGTATTGATGATATAGGATTTGCTTCAGCAGAGCCATTCGTGACCTTGAAATCCATTCTGGAGCAACATCGGGCGAAAGGATTCGAGTCCGGATTTGAGGAGCCTGATATTGAGAAAAGGGTGCGTCCTGCATTGAAAGATGGCGAGCCTGCTTCGCTCATTGCGATTGCCGTGGCCTATCCCTCGAAGATGGTCAATCCGCCGAAGTCGGAGCCTGGTGCATACCGTGGTATTCTGGCTCGTTCAGCCTGGGGGCAGGATTATCACCAAGTCCTGCGTGCAGCGATGGACAAGCTGGTTCATTTTATACGTGAGCGCGTACCTGAGGCCATGATCGAAAGTATGGTAGACACGGGGGCGTTGGTGGACCGTGCTGTTTCCCAGCGTGCGGGGATTGGATTCAGTGCTAAGAACTGTGCCATTATATCGCCCAAATTCGGTTCATGGATCTTTCTCGGCGAACTGGTCACGAATATTCCATTTCAGCCAGATAACCCGGTGACCGAGGATTGTGGTGAATGTACGAAGTGTATTGATGCCTGTCCAACTGGAGCACTGGTCGGGCCGGGACAACTGAATGCACAGCGCTGCATTTCGTTTGTGACCCAGACAAAAGGCTTCGTGGATGAAGAGTTTATGCTGAAAATTGGCAACCGTCTGTACGGTTGTGATACCTGTCAGATTGTCTGTCCGAAGAATCGGGGTAAAAACTGGGATCACCATCCCGAGTTTCATCCCGATCCGGAGATTGTAAAACCTTTGCTGATACCGCTGCTTGACATCGGTAACCGTGAATTCAAAGAGCGCTTCGGCCAAAGTTCCGCCGCTTGGCGGGGCAAGAAGCCAATCCAGCGCAACGCCGTGATTGCCCTCGGCAATTTCAAAGACAAAACCGCTGTACCGAAACTAACGGAGGTACTGAAGCGTGATCCGCGTCCCGAGCTGCGGGGAACTGCAGCTTGGGCGCTGAGCAGAATTGGAGGAGAAGACGCAATGAGAGCCATTGGGGAAGCTGCCGCTAACGAACAAGATGGGAACGTGCTAAGCATGCTGCAGAAGGCCAAGGAACGACTGAGTTCGTCCGCGACCTTACCCGATAAGCCTCAGGCAGAGCTAAAGAGCAACAATAAGCCTGAGGATCAGAAGGAACAGAATAAGACACCCGAACAGGAAAACGGGCAGACGACAGAGCCTGTCAAACCGGAAGCAGCAGCATGGAAACCATCAGCCGTAACAGGCCTGCATGGAACGCCGGTATATTACGATGAGGTACTGACACCGATCGGTACACTAACGCTCTGTGCCACGGATAAGGGCCTTTGTCACATTGATTTTGGTGCATTCCATGTGCGCGAGGCGCATCTGCAACAATGGGCCCGTACATGGATTGGCGAATATCGATATGAGAAAAATGAAGAGAAGCTGAGTGAAGCTGCACAACAGTTGAAGCAGTATTTTGCAGGAGAAAGAAAAGCGTTTGAACTGAAGCTTGATTTGTTTGGAACACCATTCCAGCTACAAGTATGGCAAGTCCTGTCCGATATATCTTATGGAGAGGCCTCAACACACCAACAGGTTGCGGAAATTATCGGCAGGCCCAAAGCTGTTCGAGCAGTTCTGGATGCGATTAGTAAAAATCCGCTTCCGATTATTATTCCCTGTCACCGCATCAGCGGTAAAGACGGAACCCTGGTGGGTTATGTAGGCGGGCTGCAAACCAAAGAGCAATTGCTCACATTGGAGCAGCAATCGTAAGAGCGGGGGACGTTCATGAAGTATGTTAACGTGGAGAGCGTGGAGGCGGGGGAGCTTCTGGGCAAAACCATATATTCCGGCAACGGCACGGTATTGCTGTCTGCCGGAGTTCAGCTCACCGTATTTATGGTCAATACGCTGAAGCGTATTGGCGTGACCATGCTGTACATCCAGGATGAAGCGTATAAAGATGTGGATACAGAAGACATTCTGGATGAAGCCACGAAAAAGGCAGTAATTAATGAAATGAGTGTTACACTCGATTCTATCCGTTCCGGGAAAGACTGGAGCCCGAAGAAGGTCGCCATCAGCATCGATAAATTGTTGAACGATGTTCTGAACGGGCGAGAACTACTTGTTCAGCTCACAGATATTCGGACCAAAGATAATGCACAGTATGTTCACGCCATGAATGTATGTTTGCTGTCTTCTGTCATTGGTCTGAATCTGGGGCTTAACTATGTTCAGCTCAAGGATCTGGCCGTCGGAGCACTATTGCATGACATCGGAAAGGTTGGGGAGCCACCTGGCAGTGGTTCAGCAGCAAACTCTTCCCTGCATCACACGTGGAAAGGGTTCGAGTTGATCAAGTCCAAACGGGAGTTTAATCTGCTTGTGGCACATACGGCTCTGCAGCATCATGAGCATGTGGATGGTACGGGACTGCCGAGGGGTATCCAGGGAAAAGACATTCATCTTTTCGCTAAAATCGTTAGTGCAGCTAACACGTATGATAATCTGATCAACGGCCTTTCGGGTAGAAGGTTGCTGCCACATGAAGCCTGTGAAGAGATGATGGCGATGTCTGGCACGAAGCTGGATCGTGACATTCTTATCGAATTCAACCGGAGTGTGTCCGTGTATCCGAACGGAACAGCAGTTCGGTTGTCTACCAAAGAGACCGGAGTCATTGTACGTCAGCACCGGGGTTTGCCCGGCAGGCCAGTCATTCGGGTGGCGCGGGGCAGTACACGTTATGATCTGGATGTGATTGAAGTGGATCTGGCTCAGCATACAACCGTTTTCATAGAGGCGGTACTGATGTAACTTATACGGATGCTCCTGGGAGATTTACTGAATGTTTTCGATCTGTTTTCTGGATGTTAAATTCAGCGTATAGCTGGAAAATCCGTTTGCTCAAGGCGTGCGGAAATGCTATGATAGCTTTCAGGAAATCCGGTGCGTGTCATGTTTGCATCGTGAACGTATAACATCATGTGCTGACACGGATCATCAGGCTTTTTAGATTGTATACAGAGGTGTCTAAGAGATGGAAATAGCAATACCGATTATTACATTGATTGTTGGTCTGGTCGGAGGATTTTTCATTGGGGTATACTACTTGCGGAAACAGCTTGAGAAAATGCAAAGCGATCCCGACATGCTCCAGAAGATGGCGAAGCAAATGGGTTATAACCTGAACGGCAAGCAAATGCAGCGCGCCCAGCAGATGATGAAGAACCAGCAGCCTGGCGCGAAGATGCCTCAGCCGCAACAACATCCTGCGCGTAAAAACTCGGGCCGCCGAAAATAATAGCTGTGAGCGAGCATTTTGCTTAATGCTGAAGTTGCTGAAGTGAATAGCTGCTTACAGCATGTGGTTCGAAAGGAGGCGTTCGGCAGTGGCTGGCGTTAAAGATTATTTGAATTCAAAAGTATCCGACAATCGGGAGAAGATCGAGTATCACATTGAGCAGATCTTGCAATTGATTGGTGAGGATAGTACGCGGGAAGGGCTGTTAGAAACGCCTGCACGCGTAACCCGGATGTATGAAGAGATTTTTGGCGGGTATGAAGTGGACCCGCGCGATGTGCTTGGTGTGACGTTTGACGAGAATCATGAAGAACTGGTCATTGTGAAGGACATTGTCTATTACAGCCAATGTGAACACCATATGGCGCCTTTCTTCGGTAAGGTGCACATTGGATATGTACCGAGTGGCAAGATTGTGGGATTGAGCAAAATGGCCCGTCTGGTGGAGGCAGTTACCCGCCGCCTGCAGGTTCAAGAGCGAATTACCTCACAGATTGCCGATATTCTGACTGAGGCAGTAGAGCCGAACGGTGTCATGGTCGTCGTGGAAGGCGAGCACTTGTGCATGTGTTCCCGCGGCGTGAAGAAGCCGGGCAGCAAGACGGTAACGTCTGCTGTGCGTGGTTCCTTCCGTGACAATCCGGCACAACGTGCCGAGTTCCTGTCGCTGGTAAAAGATTAAGTTCGGGCTCATTCCATTCGTTGGACAAGCCAGAAGCATTCAATCTTTCGTACAATTATGGTTATTTCCATTAAATTCGGCAAATTGCCGGATCTGAAATGGCAGAATAGATGCTTGTGCCAATGGAAGCATTCATAAATAAGCCGTGTTCCTTGGGGAACCGGCTTATTTATATATTACTTTTGCATTCACACAAGGGGATACATAAGGATCACGCAATTACTCAATTAAAATTCATCCAGATTAGTTTATTCGGAGGCTATCTTATATGAATGTACCGTCCAATTCAGATCAACCCGGATCGCCGGGAGCAAAGCAGCAGATGCAGCCGGATCATTCCTTGCGGCTACAGATTTGGGAGACACCGCTGCTGCGGCGCGGGAGCAGTGTGCTTGAAGCATTTGCTTGGGAAGAAGTCATGTGCCGCCGGGTGGGAGAAGGTCAGCTGCCCGTTGCTCATATTTGGCGGCATCCAGATGCCTTTGTAGCGGGGCTGCGGGATCGGAGGCTGCCTCAGGCAGTTGAAGCGATGGAACGCATTAGAAGCCAGGGAACGGCGGTCTGCGTTCGTCCATCGGGTGGTGCAGCAGTTCCCCTGAATCCAGGGGTGGTTAACGTGTCTTTAATTTTGCCGAACCCGGGACGTGCCATCAATATTCATGATGATTTCAGGGAGATGGCCTCACTGATCGCTGAGTCGCTAACACCATGGTCGAATCAGGCACGCACGGGGGAGATCGAAGGCGCCTTCTGTCCTGGCGATTATGATGTCAGTGTGGGTGGACTGAAATTTTGTGGGATCGCCCAGCGCAGACAGGCCAAGGCTTATATCATTACGGCCTTTATCATCGTGGAAGGACAAGGGGACCAATTGGCAGCCGACGTGCGTAAGTTTTATCAGGATGCAGCAGATGGAGCCAGCGAAGGGTACCCGGATGTTCGGCCCGGAACGATGGCGAGTTTGCAGGAACTGGCAGGTGTCCCTTCTGCCGCGGCGTATACAGCCTCGCTGGTACGTACACTGCGTCAGCGCTTTCCCCAAGCGGAGACGAGCCGTGTGTTGACTGTGGAACGGGAAACCGTCATACGGACGGCTGAGCAGATGAAACTGCGTTACGATTAGGTTCACAAGCTTGGACTTGGAATTGGTTAATAGAGATGATATGATGTGATTTCGGAAGGAGAGTGTCTACATGGAAACTTTAAGATATACGTACTTATATGAGGTCATTTCAACAGGCGAAAAGTCTGAATTCAGCCAAATGGCTACAAGCAAGGAAGAAGCAGCTGCCCTAATCGTTGCGCGTATCGCTGATCTTGAATTTACAGGTGAAGAAGATATCAAGCTGGGCGATCTGATCGCCATTAGCAAACAGGTTGGCGACAACTATGTTGCCTGTGAGGGTTGCGCTTCCTAAGGTAAACGCTCTGCATAGTGGGCCTCAAATGATAAGCAAGTCTCTAGTATAGAGACTTGCTTTTTTGTATCTGTATTTGATTTATTCGATTCAGGCGTGCCTCGCTGAACAATAATTGCACGGGAAGAAATATGTTCATTTGAAAGTGGTTTTGCGAAAATGCGAGAAAAGGCATATTTTCACGAAAAATGCCGATAAATGTTCAGAATCGGTTCAGAGCTTATAGGTATAATCTTCCTACAACAACGGAAAGAGAAGGGAAGATTCGAACATGCGAAAAAAGGATCACCAGAAGCGCTCCAGGCTCCTGAGACGAATAGGGATTGTGATATTAACATTCTTTATGGTCTTCGGAATGCTGCCAGTTGTATTTCAACAAGGTGTCGTACAGGCCAAGAGTTGCTATGATCTGACGGAAAAAGATTCTGATGATGTTGAATGGAAGCTCATTAGTACGCCTGAAGAGCTCTATTGTGTAAGAGAAGACTTAAACGGTAATTACAAGCTGAAGAATGATATTTCTGAAGCAGCCATGAGCACGTTTTTGAATGGAGGATCTTGGACTCCAATTGCTGACATAATAGAAGATGAGCTTATGCCTTTTACAGGCAGGTTCGATGGGAATGGTTATTCAATATCCGGTTTGAAAACGACGGATGAGAATCAGAACGATGTGGGTCTGTTCTCTGTATTACAAGGTGCTGAGGTTAAAAATCTTATATTAAACGATGTTTCTATAAAAGGAAATGTGATCGTAGGCGGACTTGCCGGACGGAGCATAGAGTCGCGTATTGAAGGCATCCAAATCAGTGGAAATATACAAGGGAATATGAGAGTAGGCGGTATTTCAGGTTTATCGGACGAAAGTGAGTATATAAATAACAGCACTAATGTCGAGGTGATTGCATTAGGTGAGGATGGCGACTCACTCGGGGGACTTGTTGGAGAAAGTAATAAGAGCACAATCATTGCAAATGCTGCTGAGGGTATAGTGAGTGGTTATGAGGCTGTAGGTGGACTGATCGGAGAGTCGAATGATAATTTCATTCGTCAGAGCTACGCTTCAGGACAGGTGACGGGTAACTACCAGGTAGGCGGTTTGATTGGCCAACTTAATTATGAACTTAGCCACACTATTGCGGATAACTATGTGGTTGGTTCAGTGAGTTCACATGCTACAGGGAATAATGATTTTTCTGCTGAAGCCATTGGCGGACTGATTGGTGAAGTGAAAAAATATGATGAATCAGCCTCCGCAAAAATAGATATTCAAAATAATTATGTAGCTGCGTCTATGGATATCACTGTTCCTGATAATTCATCATCACCCATTGATAATCAGACCATAGGGTCAGTCATTGGTAATCTGAATGATCCAGAGAATCAAGTTATCTTTACTAATAACTACTATGATTTAGCCAAGAGTAGTACGAACCAGCAGAATGGTTCTAATTATGCAATGGGTCTTACTACTGAGCAGATGAAACAACAATCTAATTTCAATGGATGGGATTTCGATGGAGTTTGGACAACTCGTAACAGGATCAATGATGGGTACCCGATCTTGCGTTCATCCAAGCTTATGACTGCGCCGACTCCACCACTGCCTGATCGGACAATAGATTATTTGTATCCATATCCTACAAGCGGAACAATTACTCAGTCCACATCTAAAGTTATAGTGAAGCTTAATGAAGCTGGTAGATTTTATTTTGACAATCAAGTGTTTGATGAAGAAATTGAGGGGCAGTCGAATGAAGATACTAAATTACATGCCCTAGCTAATCTATCTTATGTTGATCTAGAAGCTAATGAAGTAAGATCGTTCTTGTTTACAGGACTGGAAGAGAACACTTTGTACCGAATGTTCCTGGCGGTAGAAGATACGAATGGTCAGCTCTGGGACATGGGAGGTCGGGGATATGAAACACTTGCAAACTCAACGCCTCTTCCACAAAACGTAGTGGCTACACCTGGTGATGGTCAGGCTGCCATTGAATGGACTACAGAGCCAGAATTAGAATATCGCGTGTATATGTACCAAGGTACGGAGGCACCAAAGGATCCGGATCTGTGGACAAATGTGACGGACAGTTACATCGATGGACATATCGGTGGGCTGACGAATGGTGAATCTTATGTGTTTGCAGTTAGATCATATGCTTCCGATGAAGAAAATTCAGATTATGTTGCATCTAACGTGGTGATCCCGCAAGAGGAGAATAATAATGGTGGTGGATCTAATCCAAATCCAGACCCAGACCCGAACTTTCCTGTACCACAGCATGTAGTGGCAACAAAAGGTGAGAAAAAGGTTGTGTTAACTTGGGATCCAATCTTGAACGGATTAGCTTCGGTCTATATGTACGAAGGTTCATCAGCACCAGTAGACCCTTCACAATGGGTACTTGTTACTTCTAATATTTTGAATAGCAGTTGGGAAATTAATGATCTTAGAGAAGGCGAAAAATATATTTTCGCTGTTAGAGCTGTATATGAAGATGGCGTATCCGAATATGGAATTTCTAATTCAGTGAAGATTAACATAACTCCATCCAATCCAGAAACGCCAGGTAATGGGGGAGGTGGGGGAGTTATTACTCCAACTCCTGTAACGCCAACAACTCCACAAGCTCCACAGAAAGAAGTAATCAAAGTGGATGTGGCGAATGGGGATCAAGCTTCAACGATCGCTTCCTTGAAGATTAATCGTACTCGAGGAACAGATGGTACGGTTAAGGATGAACTTCTTCTTGATCAGAGCAAAACGCAAACCATTATCGACCAGTTGAAACAGACAGGCTCCCATACAGCGGTTGTCTTGATTCCAGACGCAAAAGATGAAGTATCACAGTGGGATCTGAAGCTCTCTCCACAATCGTCAGTAATGCTGGCTGAGCAAGGAGTGAATCTGGTTATTTCCAATCCTAATGTAAAGATTATCATTCCGGCGAGTTCCTTGAACGGACGCACAGATGATATTTATTTCCGTCTTGTACCGGTGAAGAAGGAATCCCAACGTTTAGAGATCCAAACGAGAGCACAGGCGAATGAGTCGATCATCCAATCTGTAGGTACAACGGATATCCAGATCATTGGACGTCCAATGATGATCGAAACGAATCTTCAGAGCAGACCTGTTACGCTCATATTGCCTTTAGATGCTAATCAGGTTGCAGGTGTGAAGTCTGAGGAGCTAGGTGTATATATTGAGCATAGTGATGGAACGAAGGAGCTTGTACACGGCAAACGGGTTACCCTAAACGGTGATAATCAGCAAGGCGTCGAGATTGAAGTAAACAAATTCAGTACATTCTCCATTGTTAGGGTCAAAGACTGGACAGACAACACACTGAAAGCACAACCTTATATTCAGGGGTACACGGATGGAAGTTTCCGACCAGAGCGTAATGTAACTCGTGCGGAAATGGCAACATTAATCACGCGTATTCTGGGAACATCTACTCTTGAGGGAAGTCATGAATTTACAGATGTTACATCCAGCCACTGGGCACAGGCATCTATATCAGCAGCAGCCCAATCCGGTTCTGTTCAAGGCTATACAGATGGCAGCTTTAAGCCGGATCAAGCGATTACCCGCGCAGAAATGGCTGTCGTGTTACAGCCGTTATTAACATCTGCTCAGATGACTACTGCGCCGACAGCATTTACCGATATGAACGAGCATTGGGCGCAACAAGCAGTAGAACAATTAAGTTCGGCGGGAGTAGTTACCGGATACAAGGATGGAATGTTCCGTCCAAGTCAGCCGATAACCCGCGCTGAAGCTGTTACAATGCTGAATAAGCTGATCGGTCTTCAAGCTGAAACGAATGCGTCAGGACATTGGTCGGATGTACCTGCCACACATTGGGCTTATGAAGCGATTGAGGCAGCTTCTATCCGCAAGTAAATAGTTGTATTCAAACTCAAAGAGATATCTTTCAGTCATTCGGCTGGAGATATCTCTTTTTTTACATCAACATATAGCACCATGGATTCAATGCGCTCCAGAGTACGCCCCGATGCTATGCTTAGCCCGAGAATTCTAATAAGGCGGCCATAACAGCTTGCGCGCAGTTTCATAACGTTCCGCCACAGCTGGCCAGTACACAACCTTCCACCAGTCCTCGATATATTTTTTGCGTTCATTCTGGTGTTTCAGATAGTAGGCATGTTCCCATACATCAAGCGGCAGGAGAGGCACGATGTCGGACTGAGATAAGTTCTGATGTTTCTCCGCCTGCAAAATTTCCAATCTATGCGCCCGCGGGCTCCAGACCAGCATGGCCCAGCCGCTGCCCTCCACTTTGTTGGCGGCTTCAGTGAATTGATTCTTGAACGCTTCATAGCTGCCAAAATCCCGCTTGATTTGCTCTGCGAGCATACCGGAAGGCTTGCCTCCGCCTTTGGGGTTCATGATCGTCCAGAAGATCGTATGCAGGTAATGGCCTGCACCATTAAATGCGAGTTCGCGTTCCCAATGTTTGACGAGTTCAAAATTATTCTTTTTCCGCGATTCTGCCAGCTTTTTCTCCGCGGTGTTCAGTCCGTCTACGTAGGATTGATGGTGTTTGTCATGGTGTATGCGCATCGTCATCTCGTCAATATATGGTTCCAGCGCATTGTAGGCGTAGGGTAGGGGTGGCAGTGTGTGTCCACCAATAGGTACAGGTTTCTCTTTGACCGGCACTGCTGTAGAGTTGGTTGTGCCCTCTGTACTTGCATTGGGGGACGGTACAGCCGCCGAAGATTGTGTCTGTACCGCTGGAGTAGGGTTGTTGGCTTTTCCCGCAGCATTGGATGATTCTTCTACAGCTTCACGATAGGGCTGTTCAGACATGGGCATTGAAGTCACTACGTTGGCATCAGCCGGTTGTCCCGAGGTTTGAAGAATATCATTCAGTGAAAACGATGAATCAGACTCCAAATCCCGCAAAGCTCCAGATTGTTTCAGCGTTTCAAGTACCCCCAGGAAATACTCGGATTCGCGAATGAAATGCAGAATAACCACTTTGGCAATTGGCACTTGCTGAACAGCAGTACTTTGCTCCAGCAGGACGTACAGCTGTCTAATGAACTCACGCGATTGTGTGCAGGTCTCAGCCACGAGCTGTTCAATACAGCGGATGATGTAAGGAGCAGGTGGCTGGGTTCCCGGCAGTATTTGCTTCAACAGCTGATTCGCGACTCGTTCGCTATTCTCAAAGATCGCTTCCCATTCCGCAAGCCATTTGACATAAAAGGGTTCAAGATCAGGAACCAAGGCGCGAATGACAATCGTATGTTCCTTCTCTTGCTCTTTCCAGAAACGGACTTCTTCGAGTACCCTCAGAGGCAGCAGATGCCCATATCCATACCAATTCATATGCGGTAAACCTCCGTTCAAGTGAATTGAAATTCAGATCCAGCAGCAGAAATTAAATTTGATTCTCCCGTTCGTTCAATTTGGCAATGTACAAGCTAGAGCTGTCTTTAATTACGTCCCAAAAGTATATTCTCCAGGTACCTTGTCCTATGTGTACACAAAAAAAGAGCCCCATAGGGGCTCTTGAATTACCGGGTTTTCACGATTCTCCGGTATTGGTATTGTCCACATCATCGCTGCTCGTCTTGGTCACATGACTCAGGAATGTGGAGACACGGCGCAGATATTCCTTCGGATGCTCCCGGAAGATCAGCTCATGATGCGCACCGTCCACAATCCATTCATCGGAATTCGGATTGGTCTGGTTGCCGGCAAGCAGTTCCGCAATCGGGTAAGGAGCTTTCTCATCCTCGGTACCATGGATAAAGAAAATCGGGAAAGGATAATCTTCTTTTTTCACTTCTTGATACGGAATCTGCTGCAATCCAGTCCCGTTCAGAATCGGGAACAGCAGGTTCATAATTTCCAGCGTAGGCTGACGCGGAAGATCAATCTGATTATGGATGTTGTGATACAGCGTATCCGGCTCAAGCAGGAATGTGCTGTCCAGAATCATGGCATCCACATCTTTGGTAATAAGCCCAGTCTGCAGAGCTGTACCTGCACCCATGGAGAAACCCCATACAACAAGCTCCTGAGCTCCGCGCTGCTTCGCAAACTGGATTGCACCAAGCAGCTGCTGGGACTCGGCTTTGCCGCCTGTGGCGACAGCTTTGTTGACCTGTGAAGCGAAACCGTAATCGAACATTACCACATTGAAGCCGAGTTGGTGTGCATAATGGGCCAGGTCATACATCGGTACCCAGGTCTCTTCACGATTCGCACCATATCCATGGCTGAATATGATGGTTTTGTTTGCATTATCATCAGCCGGAATATACCAACCCTGCATCGTTCGACTGCCGTCTGCCGCAGGGAATGTGATGTCTTGATACTTCATGTTCTTGGCCTGCATGGGATTGGAGAATACAGGCGCTACAGTTGGATTGGATAATACCCAAGCAATATAACCGTGCAGTGCGATGAAACAAAAGAGCAGAAAAAATACAACGGAGAGCAACAACGCCACGACAATATGTTTGAACCGGATCAGCCTCGGTGATAACGAAGAAGGCAGATCTGACACTTTCGTTTGCAGCGGGGCTTCGCTCTGGGATGTCGGATACATGATTGCCCCTCCTTTAAAAATCAAATGAAGATAACAACGAGACGAACAGAGCGGATAAATGATTTTTCTGACTACTTTTGAAGCAAAATCTTAATTTAATATATCTTTATCGTATGTTCCAATATAGTCAAAGTCAATTGATTGGAGGCATTTGTTACGCAATTGTTATATAGTTCTGAAGATATCTGGTTAACATTTCCTTAGGGTGCAAATAGCAGGGGATTTTAATTTATAAAAAGAAAATATTTACAATTATTCCTATTCCAAATGGCTCTTTTTGGTTTACAGATGAGACCGTTTCTCATATAATTTATGTAACCAAGTTTCATGTGATGAAACATGAGGAGGGCAACTTGCCATGGAAGACCGAAAGTTAACCGTCCGGGCTGTAGAACGGGCGCTGGATATATTATTGTGTTTTACAACCCGCAGTGATCTGGGACTCACGGAAATTGCCAGCCAGATCGGTCTGCACAAAAGTACAGTCCATCGTCTGATGGCTACTTTGGAGGACAAAGGGTTCGTGATCCGGGATGCAGCCACCGAGAAGTATCGACTCGGCATACGCATCTGGGAACTGTCTGCCCATATGTCTCGCAGCGATGATCCGGCCATTTTGCTCCTTCCTGCGATGGAGCGGCTCAGAGATCGACTGGGCGAAACCGTGAGTTTATATCTGCGTGATGGCAGTGAGCGGATTCGAATTCAAGCTGTACAGAGTGATCAGGCGATTCGCCGTGTAGCTCCGGTGGGCGTCAGACTTCCGCTATCCGTGGGAGCCTCCAGTAAAGTGCTGATGGCTTTTGCCACCGAAGAGGACCGCGAAGATCTGATGAATGGACCGGAATGGCCCGTATTTATCGATCCCAAAGTATATTTGGC
The DNA here is from genome assembly GCF_013401555.1 of Paenibacillus sp. E222. Lineage (NCBI taxonomy): Bacteria > Bacillati > Bacillota > Bacilli > Caryophanales > Paenibacillaceae > Paenibacillus > Paenibacillus sp. E222. The sequence continues at coordinate 465,207 of NZ_CP058552.1, read as the reverse complement.
ACAGATGAAAGACATTCTGGAATATGGCTATGCAACAAGTTATGAGGAACGTGAACCGGGAGCAGCCGCTGTATCTGTACCCATCATGGATCGGAAAGGCAACATCGCTGCTGCTCTGTCGGTATCCGGGCCTGTTAGTCGCCTTTCGCAGGAGACGCTGCATGAATACGCACCTGTGCTGAAGGAAGCTGCTACACAGATGGGACTGATGTTATCCTGATTTTATGTTCTGGAATTTAAAGGTTGTTTTTATGATCCGGTTGCGCTACTCTGTAATGGACGGCCCAACAGGGTCAGCATAATTGAATATGAATCTGCGGCTGAGATGCTGCAACTTGTTAACGTTACTGGGGGAGTCCGAATTGTCCGGACTGAGACGGAATCGCATGAGATTCCGGACCCTTTGCACCTGATCTGGATCATACCAGCGTAGGGAAGTAATCGGCGATACGACCACGAACACCATATAATGTAACCTATGGATGGACTCCGTTATGGAGCCTGAATGAGTTGCGTTATTGGTGATGGACATAAGCCGGTTCCCTTGGGAACCGGCTTTTTTTATACAGTAAACAGGCGGAAGCCGTTGTCAGAGCTGCTTTTGGATAAAGAGCTGGGAGCTATTGGCGAAGCGGTGGTATGGATTTTTTTTCCTCGACTGTCTGTATTACTTGAACTGTATGTCCCTATTTTGTGTGGTATGATCGCTCTTCCTTTTTCTATGTTGTGGATGGTTTGGACTCGTGCGCAAGCATTTCAATCCAGGCAATCACCAATGAGGAGGAGACAAGAGCGATGAGTACAGAGAACAGAACGCTGGGACAAGACGAGCAGGATCAGGTGTTGGAAAAGAGTGCAGGTGCGGCCGGACGAATTAAGCCCTTCCCGGGCAGCCGCAAAGTGTACATTCAGGGCTCACGACCGGACATTGCAGTACCGGAGCGTGAAATTGCCCTTCATGACACGAATACTCCCCAAGGAGTGGAGCATAACGAACCGCTGCGTGTCTACGATACGAGCGGGCCGATGACTGATCCCGGATTTCATGCCGATATCCGGGCAGGGCTGCCAGCGCTGCGCACCCGCTGGATTACGGAGCGTGAAGATGTTGAAGCCTACCAGGGACGAACGGTAAAACCGGAGGATAACGGATTGAAACCCGGAGGGAAGCGAACTGGAGCCGAGAAGTATCCAGGCTTGCGTGGTAAACCGTTACGGGCACAGGCAGGGCGCTGCGTGACCCAGATGCATTATGCACGGCAGGGAATGATCACACCGGAGATGGAGTTCGCTGCCATCCGTGAGGGTGTGGAGCCGGAATTTGTGCGGCAGGAGCTGGCGAGTGGCAGGGCCATCCTGCCGTCGAACATCAATCACCCGGAGAGTGAGCCGATGCTGATCGGGCGTCATTTTCATGTGAAGATCAATGCTAACATCGGGAACTCTGCGGTATCCTCCTCCATCGAGGAAGAGGTAGAAAAGATGACTTGGGCCGTACGCTGGGGATCGGATACGGTGATGGATCTTTCCACAGGCAAGGACATTCATACAACCCGTGAATGGATCATCCGCAATTCACCTGTACCCATTGGAACAGTTCCGCTCTATCAGGCACTGGAGAAGGTCAATGGAGAAGCCGAAGCACTGACCTGGGAGTTGTATCGTGACACGCTCATAGAGCAGGCAGAGCAGGGTGTGGACTACTTTACGATCCATGCAGGCGTGCTGCTGAGATATATTCCGATGACCGCCAAACGCATGACGGGCATTGTGTCACGGGGCGGGTCCATCATGGCAGCATGGTGTCTTGCGCATCATGAGGAAAATTTTTTGTATACCCATTTTGAAGACATCTGCGAGATTATGAAAAGGTATGACGTGGCCTTCTCTCTCGGAGACGGACTGCGCCCAGGAAGCATCTACGATGCCAATGATGAAGCCCAGATGGCGGAACTGGCGACGCTTGGTGAACTAACACAAATCGCCTGGAAGCATGATGTGCAGGTGATGATTGAAGGTCCGGGACATGTGCCGATGCACAAGATCAAGGAGAATGTCGATCTGCAAATGGAGATTTGCAAGGAGGCGCCGTTCTATACGCTGGGACCGCTGACGACCGATATTGCACCAGGATATGACCATATTACCTCGGCCATTGGGGCAGCGATGATCGGCTGGTTCGGTACGTCGATGCTCTGTTATGTTACGCCAAAAGAACATCTGGGCCTGCCTAATAAGGATGATGTGCGGGAAGGGGTTATCGCCTACAAGATCGCTGCGCATGCCGCTGATCTGGCGAAAGGTCACCCGCGTGCCCAGCGGCGGGATGATGCGCTGTCCAAAGCACGCTTTGAGTTCCGCTGGAGGGATCAGTTCAACCTGTCGCTGGACCCTGAGCGTGCGCTGTCCTACCACGATGAGACGTTGCCGGCCGAAGGGGCAAAAGAAGCCCATTTCTGCTCCATGTGCGGGCCGAAGTTCTGCAGCATGCGCATTACGCAGGATATTCGTGCTTTTGCCGCAGACAAAGGTTTGTCCGAGAATGAGGCCGTGGCAGCGGGTATGCAGGAAAAGGCTGAGGAATACCGGACACGCTCCTAAGCGTCGTTACAGCGCAATCTGGGCGGCCTGACATGGTGAAAAGCCGTTCCTCTCCGTGATTGCGGAGAAGAGCGGCCTCTTACTTGGTATGTGGTGCGCACACTTAACTTCGAGGAACAAGGATAATGACACAACATATTTTATCAGTTATAGGTTGATTGTCTCCCAGATGTTTAATAAAATGAATGTAAGTGAAAAACAAATAAGAGTAGCCAGGCCAATGGCTACTCCTGCACAGCATTTGCGGTGGGTATTCCTCCAAGTGCAGCATAGTTCAGACGAAGTGACCCGTCAGGCCGTCAACCTGTGGCGGGTCACTTCTTTTTACGGTCGATGTATGTCAAGAGCGCAATAATTAGCATTGCGAACACGATTTTACGTCGTTGAAAGAGAAGTTCATAGGATCACCTCCCACCGGAGGCAATCTATTTCCCACCACAGATTGGCTCAAAATAATTATTCCTTTCGAAAGTCTCTCATTCGAGAGCCTTTTTATTTTGCTTCATGAGCTCAACACTCAACACCGCTTCAAGCTCAACTTCTTCTCCAAATACGCCGCTAGCGAAGCCAAAGGGCTATAGATCGCCATGCCTTTATCTGCTGTAACCCGTGCTGCTGCAGGAGCCATGGACAGTTGAGCGGCTACTAGCGTGCTATCCGGATACTGCTCAGCAAGATGCTGTAAACCGCCGCTAACTGCTGCAAGATAACCTTCCTTATCGCCTCGCATAATTAACTCGAATGTGCCCGGGATCAATACTGCTTCAGTCTTTACGGTCACGGCCTCGTGTCGCTGCTCATCTTCATCATCTTGCTGCAAAGCCTGATTCACCCGCGCCATCGTTCCTTCAATCGTTGCGGGGTTGGTAAACGCAAGGATGTACTCGCCAGAATTTTGCTGCATTTCCTGAAGTAATGGATCATCAATTCCTATCACGGGCACGGGAATATGTTGTGCCTCTTGCTCGAGTACGGCTGCAAACAGGGTACAAGTGACGAGGATGGCATCTGCATGGCATTGGGCGATCCATTGCAGCGTCTGTGATACTTTCTCATGCGTAACTGCCTCGGTAAAATCAGCATCATGTTTGAGGCGATCCAGACCCGGATCGACATAATGTACAAATTCAACCTCATAAGGAGCGAGTGCTTCTTCAATCAGTGCAATATTGGAATAGTGAGCGTGAAAACAGCCAATGGTCATCATCATACTTGCCCCCTGAAATGGATTCTATCTCATATAAGTTCCGCAGATATTTAACCCATTATAGGGATGTGACAATAGACTGTACATATTTAAAATACGGAGGTAACAACATTTATCGTGAAAACGCGAATAACCGTTCATCTACAACTTCGCAGAGGAACGGTGCAAACCACGTAAGCGATTCTCAATTCGCTCGTCATTTCATTTATCGCATAGAAGGGGCAGCGTTCTTTTTAGCCATTTTTTGTTGCAAAATTTCATGAAAGGATAGACCTTGAGTGTTCTCATTCTCCTTTTTGGGAGCAGTGGTCGCCGTGTTGCGCGGATATTGATGGTGGTACGGGATCATTTGCTGAATAGGCATGCGGATCATCTTGGTTCCTCCTTTAATGCATTTTCAAATATGCATATGTGATTATGAATAGGTTATGTATTCCGACGGATTATCGTCTCTAATACGCAAATAGGTATATGTGACTTGTTAGACGAAACAGGCAACTTAAGGTGTAATTCCAATTGGATTGTAGTGATTTTACCCCGTATTCAGGAGATGTAAACGTTTTTAAGTAAATTCAGGAGGAAAGGACCGCATATGTGAAGTTTCGTATGGGAGGATAGAAGCGGTTGTTAAGTGAATAGACCCAGTTTTGAGAATGCCAATTGTGTCGAAATTAAGACATATTGTCTGGTTGTATAGGTACGACGCAAGCTAGCTAACTTGGTACCATGGTCGGTTGTCGGGTGCATATTAGGGCAATTTTCAACGAAAAGACAAAGCGGAAACGCCAAAAAGCCGTCAGGAAAACCTGACAGCCTAACAGCATTTTTCATAAATCGGTGTGCGGTATTCCATTGCTTAAATATAGATCGAAACGGTGCAATTGGAATTAGGAAATGACCTTAATCACTATTTTCTTATTATCCTTGGCGAACGGCAATATACAGGTCCACTTGTACGTTCTCAGGATCGAGGCTGCGCTCATCATACAATTCGAAATCTCCGGTAAATGTGCGTTCTCCCTGATTGTTCCAGGACCACGCTGCACCCCAGGCCTCGCCTACGACCTCGCCCATCGGGCCCTTTCTGGAGGTGAACACTGCATATGTTGCAGGTGGCAGCTCAACGGAACTCACTCCCTCAGGCAACGCTTCATCCGAACCCACCTCATGCCCCACCAGTATGGTGTATTCTCCATTTATGCCATCCGTATAATCAGCGTAACAGCCATAGCGGGGGGCTTCAGGGGTTGGCTGATAATCTGAGGCGAAGTAGCTGTTCCAGAGTCCCTGAATACAGCCTTTTCCGCTCATTTCAATGGCATTGGTTGTTCTGGCGGACACACCGGCAAGGCGCTTTCCTGGCAGTGTGACATACCGAATGGGCTCTATGGAGAGCGTATTGTTGCGAGTTGTTTGATTAAGGTCAGCGGACTCTTCCGAAAGTTCTGCCCCAAATGTCACGTTCCGTTCTGAGCCAGATGTATTCCATCTTTTCAAAAAAGGAAGCTGGTTGCGCAGCATCGACCTTGCTGATTCCTCGTCCATACCTTCCTGGTTCAGAATGGCGGTGCACATTTCAATCATGCCCTCCAGCGTAATATCGGGCTGTTCAAACTTCCCTTCTTTATAACAATAGATACAGTATTCGCGGGTTGTATTACCACCCGTTTCTGTGCCGAATTGGGCAGGGGTAGTAAGTGGCATTCCGCAGCTCTGGCATACTGTGACGTTCATCATCAATTCCTCCTCGGTATGTACAGCTTGAATATAATAGAAGTATAACGGGAGGAACTGGACACCTGTCTGTCAGGTTAGGGGTGGGCTTTATAATTTTGTACAATTTGTTCGGCAATTCTACGAATCTCTTCCCGGATATGCAGAGGCTCCAGCACTTCGACATCCGCGCCAAACCCAAGAATGAACCCATACAACCAGTTGTCCTCTGGAAATGCGACTTGGCTGATATAATACCCCTCACCATCCGAAACGACGTTCTCTATGCCAAACCACTCCTCTGCGATGTGACGGATACGAGCATGGAATCTCAGGGTCAGGGCCACTTGATTATCCGGAGTTGCCCACTCTTGCTGCCAGGGCCTGTCCTGGAGGTTGATCGGCTTGCGCTCGAAGTTTCCTTGAGCAAGGATGATGTCTCGCATGCGGACCAGCTTGAACATGCGGAAATCGTTGCGTTCGTGACAGAACGCATAGAGATACCAGGAATGCTTTTTGAGCACAAGGGTATGCGGATCGGTCGTTCTATGAGTTTGAGTACCTTCTGCACTACAATAGGTAAATGTAATGGGCCGCAGTTGATCCATGCCCTGTTCAATGAGCTGAAGTTTAATTTGCAGCGCTTCGGGATGCGTCCACATCGAATAATCCACAATGAAGCGGCTGGTATTAGCCTGGAAATCCTCATTTTTGGCTTCAGGCACGATGCTGCTGAGTTTCTCCATTAACAGATCCCGTGCTACATTTGTATGGGAGGTGGAGACACTGCGCAGCGCAGTGACGATGGAGGCCAGATCTTTGTCAGTCAGTACGTTTCGGTCAAGCCGATAGCCCTCTGCCAGGCCAATACCACCGCTTGCACCCTGATAGGTGACGACAGGAATACCCGCCTGACCCAGGGTGTCTATATCCCGGTAGATGGTGCGGATGGATACTTCAAACGTATCCGCCAGATCCTTGGCCTGCACCCGGCCACGATTGATCAGCAGCACAAGGATGGCTAATAAACGGTCCAGTTTCATATATTGGATTCCCTTCAATCATTTATAAGTTGGATTCAGATATGTTATATTGTTGAGCATCACATATAGGAGTGGAATAAGCAATGAAGCGTATTACGATTTTAATCGCAGATGATGAAGTTGAGATCGCTGATCTGGTTGCATTGCACTTGCAAAAAGAAGGATATCACATCATTAAGGCATTCGATGGGAAAACGGCGGTTCAAGCCGTACAGACACAAACGATAGATTTGGCCATTTTGGATATTATGATGCCTGGTATGGATGGATATGAGGTGACCCGCAAAATTCGGGAGCAGTATCATCTGCCTATTATTTTTCTGAGTGCCAAAACCTCGGATATGGATAAAATCACCGGGCTCGTGATGGGCGCAGACGATTACATGACAAAACCATTTAACCCGATGGAACTGGTTGCCCGGGTCAATTCACAGCTGCGCCGTTCCCTTCAATTTAGCCAGTCTGCACCGGTCCAGCGCTCTATTCTGGAGAAAGGCGGGCTCATTATCTCGCCAGATCAACATAGCGTCACCTTATACGGCAAGCCAGTAGAGTTAACACCGAAGGAGTTTGACATCCTTTATCTGCTCGCAAGTCATCCCAAACAAGTGTTCAGTGCGGAGAGCATCTTTGAACAAGTGTGGGGAGAGGCTTATTATGAGAGCGGCAATACCGTGATGGTTCATATTCGGACCCTGCGCAAAAAGCTGGGCGAAGATGTGGACAAGAACAAGTTTATCAAAACGATCTGGGGTGTGGGGTACACGTTCAATGAATAAACGCAGAAGTTTTCGAACGACCATGATTCTGTTGCTGGGTTTAAGCATGCTGGCATCTGGTGCGATTACCTTTGGGGTATATAAAGTGATGCAATACTATTACACTGGTGTGCGTGCGGAAGATCAGTTAGCAGAATATCGCCACTTTATGAGAAGCATAGGGGATATTTACTTTTTCCTCATCTTGTTCATACCGCTTGCGATCCTGTTTTTCTTCTGGTTTACCAAGCCGTATGTTACCTATTTCAAAAATATCTCCACAGGTATCCGGCAGCTCGCGAGTGGTGATTTCCAGCACCGTGTGCAAATTTCGACGAAGGACGAGCTGGGCGCGATTGCAGAGGATATCAATCTGGCGAGTCTGAAACTGAGGGAAGCGGTAGAACGGGGAGATTTTGCGGAGAGCAGCAAGGACCAACTGGTGGTAAACCTGGCGCATGATTTGCGTACCCCTTTAACATCAGTATTGGGTTATCTGGATCTGTTGATGAAGGATGATCAGCTGACGGAGGAGCAGGTCAGGCACTTTACAGCGATTGCTTTTACCAAATCTCAGCGTCTCGAGAAACTGATCGATGATTTGTTTGAGATTACACGAATGAACTATGGCATGTTGCCGATTGAGAAAAAGAGACTTGATCTTAGTGAACTGCTAAGGCAGATGAACGAAGAGCTGTACCCTGTTTTTGAAAAGAACCGCCTGGTCACCCGACTGCACATCGATTCCGAGTTAACCATTTCCGGCGATGGTGAGGTGCTTGCACGCGTGTTTGAGAACCTGTTGATTAATGCAGCGCGTCACGGAACAGATGGTCTTTATGTGGATATCCATGGGCACCGTGATGCAGGACAGGTGATCATTCAGATCATGAACTACGGGGGACATATTCATCCGGATGATCTGCCTCATATTTTCGATATGTACTATACCGGAGATCGTGCGCGGACACCTCAGGAAGGGGGAACAGGTCTGGGCCTGTTTATCGCCAAAAATATTGTGGAGCAGCATGATGGGTCCATTTCGGCTCAAAGTGATATCGTACGGACCGTATTTGAAGTGCGGTTGCCAGCACTAGAATGAAATAAAAGGATGAATTTAAGAAAAACTTTAGAATTGCCCTGCTTTTTTTTAACTAGTTTTCTCTATCCTTGAATGACGAGGTAAAGGAGGAGCATGGAATGAAAAAGTGGGGATTTTTGATATGTATCATTGTACTGGGATATATCTTTTCCAAGTCACCCGCACTGTTTGAGCAGAAGGAAGAGGCGAATCTGGAAGTTCAGGATACGGGTGGAATTCGTGCAGGCTATACGAAAACAATTAAAGTGAATATGCAGAATCAAGTACATAAAGGGAATTTATTGCTCGTCAATTCGGAGTATCCCGTTCATGCGGAAGGGATTAGAACCGACATTGTCAATCTGGCGGAACAACATGAACTGATTCGGGGATACGGATTGCTGGATCAGAATATTATGCTGTCAAAATACGTAGCGCAAGCATTCCAGAAGATGGTTGAAGCTGCTGGGAAAGAGGACGTACGATACTTCATTATCAGCAGTGGCTATCGGGACTTTACGAAACAGGAGCAGCTATATGAGGAAAAGGGATCGGACTATGCGCTTCCCGCGGGACATAGTGAACATAACCTGGGCTTGTCGATGGATATCGGCTCTACGCTGGCTGCTATGAGTGAAGCACCAGAAGGAGCTTGGCTGGAAAAGAATGCATGGAAATTCGGATTTATCTTGCGTTATCCGAAGGATAAAGTGGACATCACCGGCATCCAATTCGAACCATGGCATTTCCGGTATGTGGGATTGCCGCACAGCGCCATCATGTATCATAATCATCTGGTGCTGGAGCAATATTTGGAGCTGCTGCGGCAGAAAAAGAGCATTTCTGCTGAAGTCGGGGGCGAGAGCTATCTTATACGTTATTACGATGCATCCAAAGATGAGACCATTAATATCCCTGAGCACGGTCAATATGAGATATCGGGAGACAACATGAAGGGAGTTGTCGTGACGGTAGAGGAATAAACAACAAGAAATACATGGAGGTTCATATATGAAACCTAAGGAGTTCAACCTGAAGATGATATGGGTCGCGGCATTGATCGTGTATCTGTATCTGCTAACCAAGCTGATATTATTCAAGGGGCATACGGTGGATTGGAACATCGTGAGGGTTCAACTTATGGCGATCGCGCAGCAGCCGGATCTGATTCATACGCGAACCGTTAACCTGACGCCATTTCAGGAAATCTCGAGAGACTGGCATAGCCTGTCGTTACATCGTCCAGGTACCGCGATTCATCTGTTAGGCAATGTCATGGCCTTTATCCCACTGGGTATTTTTATTCCAGTACTGATGGGGAACAAGCTGTTGTCAGGGGCCAAGGTATTCGTACTTTCCTTGCTTTTAAGTTTTGCTTTTGAAGCGACACAGCTATTGACCGGCATGGGCATATTCGACGTGGATGATCTGATGTTAAACACGTTTGGTGGAATGATCGGTTATGTTCTGTATACCATGCTTATCGGTCTGAAACGTATGATTGTGGGAGGAACAGCAAGCACTGCGAAAAAAGAGTATAATACCAATCAGAGTCGGGTGTAAGGAGGGAAAATATTTGATGATTTTCTTGGTTGTTTTAATGATTGGGACAGGAATGGTATTTATCGTTCGTCCGCGTTATGTTACTCAATCTTCGTCAGAGGATGGAACCAACAACAATCAAATTACCTCCAGATGGATTGGGTACTCACTGATCATAATGTCCTGTCTGTTTGTGGTTATGGCCACACTGCAATCCCTGGATCAAGCATCACATTACATTGGGCATTAAAAGGAAGTGTAGAGGCGTTACATAGCCTTCGGTATATTAATAAGAGAAGCTCCCCATCGCGGCTGAGTACGGGGTGGGGATTTTTTATATCTGCCAGATACCCACATCCTTACAAGGAGGACATATATTGTATTCATTGGCTAAACAACTCGCAGGAAGAATGAAAGCGATCATGGACATCGAAAGTGAAATGGCTGAAGCTGAGCGTAATCAGCAAGGTGAAGAATTTGTGCGTGATTTAGCACAGAAAAGATCAGACTTGATAAAAACCTTTACAAGCGATGAGTTATTGGTCATAACAACCGTGATGGAGATAGGGCAATCAGAGAGAGGATATCGACACTACTTTGACTCAGATGACGTTGAGCTTATTTACCTCCCCATTGAGTTGAATGAGCATGAACTGATGAAGAAATACTCTCACTTTCTGGTACATAAAACAAAACAAGAACTAGCAGATGGAATTGAATATCATACACTCGTCTCGTCATTTTTAAAAGAAGGTATGGAAATTTTAAAAATCTAAACTGCTATCAAATTGGATCTAGGAGGTCTGCTAGATGATAATGAAGATTTCATACTATACACCAGATGGTTTCTATTATTATGTCCCCGATCAATATGCAGAGCAGATAAATGAGTGGAGAGGGGAGTTTTCTGATTTTTTGCAGAGTATAGAAGGGAAACATCCATTCACCCAATATACCGAATATATTGATCATGAGGGTAAGAAAGAATATGGTGTTTTTGTACGTTGCTACGGTGGGGATGATTTTGCAGACTGGATCAACGTGGAGAAATTAAACTGTAGAGGTGTATATCGCATTCCTGCACCACCTGATGATTCGGAAGTTGCATTGAGGATTGATTTTTAAACGTATATCGATTATTAAAAGCAAAATCAAAAAGCTCCCCGTCACCGTGCAGAGCGCACGTGGCGGGGAGCTTTTTGTATACCTTAATTGCATAAAATATAAATGCGATTAAGATTTTTTCATCATTTGACGCAATACGGTTTGCAGGATACCGCCGTTATGGTAGTAGTCCACATCAACCATGCTGTCCAGACGAGCGATAACAGGGAAGTCGAACTTGGTACCGTCCTCACGAGTTACGGTAACCGTCAGTTCTTGTCCTGGTTTCACATCATTGCTCAGACCTGTGATGTCATATGTTTCACGACCGTTCAGACCGAGGCTGGACCAGCCATGACCTTCCTGGAATTGCAATGGCATTACGCCCATGCCCACCAGGTTACTGCGGTGAATGCGCTCGAAGCTTTCTGCGATAACGGCTTTGACACCAAGCAGGAATGTTCCTTTTGCTGCCCAGTCACGCGAGCTTCCTGTGCCATACTCTTTACCTGCGATAACGATCAGGTTCTGTCCTTCGTCCTGATACTTCATGGAAGCATCGTAGATGGACATTTCTTCGTCTGTTGGCAGGTATTTCGTAATACCACCCTCAGTACCTGGAGCCACTTGGTTACGAATACGAATGTTTGCAAATGTACCACGCATCATAACTTCATGGTTACCACGGCGTGAACCGTAGGAGTTGAAGTCTTTGCGCTCTACGCCATGTTCTTTCAGATACAATCCAGCCGGGCTGGACGGAGCAATGTTACCTGCTGGTGAGATGTGGTCCGTTGTTACGGAGTCACCCAGCAATGCCATTACACGTGCGGAACGAATATCTGCAATATCCGTCAACTTGTCGCCAAGCTCCTGGAAGAATGGTGGATTCTGAATGTACGTGGAATTTGGATCCCACTCATACAATTCGCCTTCCGGTACAGGGATCGTATTCCAACGTTCGTTAGCTGTAAATACGTTCTCGTATTTGTTGCGGAACATCTGTGCGTTCAGCGAGCTAGCGATGGTATCCTTGATTTCCTCGGAGCTAGGCCAGAGGTCTTTCAGGAATACAGGTTCGTTGTTGGTATCATAACCGATTGGATCGGTTGCAAAATCAATATTAACGGTACCCGCGAGAGCGTACGCCACAACGAGTGGCGGAGAAGCCAGATAGTTGGCTTTGACCTGCGCGTGCACACGACCTTCAAAGTTACGGTTACCGGACAATACAGCCGCTACGGTCATATCATTCTCGGCAATTGCTTCACTTACTTCGTCTGGCAGTGGGCCAGAGTTACCGATGCAAGTTGCGCAACCATAGCCGGCAACGTTAAATCCGAGTTTGTCGAGATATTCGATCAGACCTGCTTTTTCCAGATACTCGGTAACAACGAGGGAACCTGGAGTCAAGCTGCTTTTCACATAGCCAGGTTTAGTCAGGCCACGTTCAACAGCTTTTTTCGCAAGCAGACCCGCTCCGACCATAACGCTAGGGTTGGATGTGTTGGTGCAGCTAGTGATTGCCGCGATAACGACAGCACCAGCACTCAGTTCGCTAGTGGAACCGTCAGGGTGTTTCACAGGCACTTTCTCAGCGATTTTCTCGTCGCTCAGACCATAGCCGCCTTTGTCGATCGGCGTACGGATAATGCTGTTGAAGCCTTCTTTCATTTGAGTCAGCTCGATGCGATCCTGTGGACGTTTTGGTCCGGCAAGACTTGGAACAACGGATGCCAGATCCAGTTCGATCACGTCTGTAAACTCAGGATCAACTGTATCCGCAGTACGGAACATGTTTTGAGCTTTGTAATAAGCTTCAACCAGATTTACCTGTTCGTCGGTACGACCGGTATTACGCATATAGTTCAGTGTTTCGCTGTCAACAGGGAAGAAACCAATTGTTGCGCCGTACTCTGGAGCCATGTTGGCTACTGTTGCACGGTCAGCCAGGCTGATGTTGCCAAGACCCGGTCCGTAGAACTCGACAAATTTACCGACAACGCCTTTTTTACGCAGCATTTGGGTAACTGTCAGTGCCAGATCCGTTGCGGTTGCGCCTTCGCTCAGGCTGCCTGTCAATTTGAAACCGATAACGTCCGGTGTAACAAAATAAAGCGGTTGGCCCAGCATACCTGCTTCAGCCTCGATCCCGCCAACACCCCAACCAACAACGCCGAGTCCGTTGATCATGGTGGTGTGGGAGTCCGTTCCTACGAGGGAATCCGGGAATACAACAGTTTCGCCGTCAATGGTTTTGGTTGCAGCCACTGAAGCCAGGTACTCCAGGTTAACTTGGTGAACAATCCCTGTGGATGGTGGTACTGCACGGAAGTTGTTGAATGCCGTTTGCGCCCAGCGCAAGAAGCGGTAACGCTCTTCGTTACGCTCGAATTCAACCTTGATGTTGTAGTCAAGTGCATCGTTCGTTCCGAACGCATCAACCATTACGGAGTGGTCGATAACGAGATCGACAGGTACGAGTGGGTTGATCTGTTTTGGATCGCCGCCTGCTTTTTTCACGGTATCGCGCATTGCTGCAAGGTCAACGACCACGGGTACACCGGTGAAATCCTGCAGAACGATACGTGCAGGGATAAATGGAATTTCTTTGTTATTGTCACGGCCTTCTGCCCAGCCAGTCAGTTGTTTTACATGTTCTTCGGTAATAGCACGTCCGTCGAATTGACGAATAGCTGCTTCGAGCAGCACTTTAATGGAGAAAGGAAGCTTGGAAAGGTCGCCGTAGCCGCCTTCCTGAAGAGCATCTAAACTGTAGTAGCGATAAGACTTGCCTCCGACCTCAAGACTGCGGGCCGCGGAGAAATGATTCTTGGCTGACATACATGTACCTCCTTAAAATGTGTCGGTGAGATGAAGAAAACGTTCATTTAGGTGAAGAACAGGCCTTCATCGTTCCGTGTCCTTGTTCGTTAGTTTCATTAGGTGAAACGTAATTTCATAATCGTAACTTTAGTTTTAAGTATAACGTTTTCAGCTCCGTACGTAAAGGGCTTTTTGCCTGTCCAGCCAAGCTATTATTGAGATTGAATGCGTTCTCAAGTAAAGGGAATGGACGCGATCTCTTCCGTGCGTATTATCCCTGATAATAAGGTTTCAAAACAGAACCAGACACATACAACCGAAATTCTCTCATATAAATATAAAGGAGATTTTCATGCAATGGATCATTCCGGACAGAACTCATGCCAAAGGGGGATACAGGCTTGGAACGCGAATGGAAGAGTGCCTTATATACCTACGTGAACCAGTATAATCGCTGTGAGATCGATTATCGTCCACAGACAAGCGAACGGATTGTCACCGATCCGGAATTTGTGCTGGAACGGGGAGAGCGGATGGCCAGACTGGATCAATGGTACCGCAAGCGGCGGGCCGTGCCTCTTCGCAGTGAGACCAGCGCCAAGCTTGTGCGGACACTTATGGATGGGGCCGATGAATCAGTAGTGGATGTGCAATTGTACAGCAGGCTGTTCTATGAGAAGAACGGTTTGACCCATCGGGAAGACCGGATTGAGCGGGAACGCCTGACTTTTCTTAGGCAAGGTGGAGTTTGGACCATTGCGCGTGTGGAACGTGAAGTGCCGGAGCGTCGCCCGGTAGGAGAGGGCCGCCCTTTTCAACAAGCTGATTTTGTACAGGCGATAAATCGGCCGCTGCTTAATCGAGAAGTGCTGGGACAGGGCAGGAGATCGAGGCAGCAGCTGTATCGCAGGGATCTGGCTGTCGCCTATGCGGACCGGTGGTGGAATGCGGGAAACCCGGCATTTGAGGAATTCGATGTCGATTGCACCAATTATGTGTCCCAATGTCTCTTTGCAGGGGGAGCACCCATCCACTATACTGGTAAAAGAGAAGCAGGATGGTGGTACAAAGGCTATGTCAATGGCTCTGAAATGTGGAGTTACAGCTGGGCTGTGTCCAACAGTCTGGAGCGTTATTTATCCGGCAGCAGCTGGGGATTGTCAGCAACCGAAGTGGATCGTCCAGAGCAGTTAATGCTCGGAGATGTAATTCTTTACGATTGGGACGGGGACGGCAGGTTTCAGCACAGCACCGTTGTGACCGCTTTTGATGCGGGAGGTATGCCGCTTGTGAACGCACATACGGTCAGCAGCCGCCACCGTTTTTGGGATTACCGGGATTCTTACGCTTGGAATGAGCGGACGGTGTACCGGCTTTTTCATATTGCAGATGAGTTTTGAGGGTCAACGATTTTACGGGATTCGGTGACGTGGACGTCTGGTTCCGTGTAAAATAAGTCTAGATAACAGAATAAAAAGTGGTGCTGAACATGCAGACATGGCAGGCAGCATCATTGCACAGATAATCGGAGGTTACGCATGAGTATGGATAAATTAACAGTAGGCGTCGTTTACGGCGGGAAGTCAGGCGAGCATGAGGTGTCGCTGCAAACGGCGTTTGCTGTAACGAACGCATTTGATTATGAGAAGTATGAACTGGTTCCTTTTTATATCTCCAAGCAGGGTACGTGGAAAAAAGGATCTGTCATGCACGCGCCATTCGCGCAGATTGAAGAATTGAAGCTGGAGCAGGCGGCGGGCGGAACCCAGGAAGCGCTGAACGCGCTGTTCGGCCGTTTATATGGCGGAGAAGAGGCGCTGGACGTCATGTTCCCGCTGCTGCACGGTACGTTCGGTGAGGATGGCACGATTCAAGGGATGTTCGAGATGGCGGATATGCCTTATGTTGGCGCAGGTGTACTGGCTTCGGCAGGCGGTATGGACAAAGTGGTCATGAAGAAGCTGTTTGCGCAGGCCGGAATCGATCAATGTGCCTTTACGTATTTTAACGCTACTCAATGGAAGCAGACTGAGTATGAAATGATCTTGCAGGTGGAGGATCAACTGGGCTATCCGTGTTTCATTAAACCAGCCAATCTCGGTTCCAGTGTAGGAATCTCGAAGGCGCGTAACCGGGATGAACTGAAGAAAGCCGTGGAGTTCGCTCTCCGTTACGATACGAAGGTTGTCATTGAGGAGTTTGTAGAGGCGCGTGAAGTTGAAGTCAGTGTGCTCGGTAATGACGAGCCGATGGCTTCCGTACCAGGAGAAATCGTATCTTCCGGTGAATATTATGACTATGCAGCCAAATACATCGATGGACAGTCTCAGATGCTGATCCCTGCTCCGCTCGACCCGGAAGCAGCAGATCGCATCCGTGAGGCCGCCTTGCAGGCATTCCGTGCGATTGAAGGCAATGGCATTTCCCGTGCAGACTTCTTCATTCGCAAATCGGATGGGGCATTACTTATTAATGAAGTAAACACCATGCCTGGTTTCACACCATACAGCATGTATCCGCTCTTGTGGCGTGAGACTGGCGTATCGTATGCCGAACTGCTGGATCGCATGATTGAGCTGGCTTTGGAGCGCTACAATCGCAAGCAGGCGTTGAACTACGAGAACGGCGTACAGGCGTAGCCTGGGGACGACATTATAAGGAGGGGTATGAATGGGATTTCAGACCGAATTCAATTCCGTGTGCAAGTTCAAGAATGAACAAGAGCTGTTTGAATTGCTTGAATACGGCCGTGGCAAAATGGTCAAACAAGGCTTTCGTGTATTTCCTACCGGACAGAAAGTCATTGCTTACACACCGGATAACGTGGCCGTAGCCATCGTAAAAATCGTAGTCTCCATTGCGGAGATTAACTTCCAGGGTCAAGAAGTGACCGAAGTGGAGATGCAATTGATCCGTAAACTGAACGAGGAAGAATCACGCATTCAGACGGCTCTCGCGGACGAGATGTTCTTTGGTGAACAGGCACAGGGCTAGTTTGTTACATGTGGATCGGGACGAATGGACGGATTTGCCCAAATCACGATTATGGTCACTCTTTTAGGGTAAAACTTGGTTATATAAAGTGAAGGGAAGACTGCCGGCTTCATATGTCGGGAAGGAATCCCGCCCTAATAGAGAGGAAGAAATTCATGCTCGTACGTTTTGGCTATGTGGCGATGTCCGTGCTTGTGGAGAATGCTTCTCCTTCCCGGACGATGACCATGTCCAGCTTTAAGAAAATTGATGATAGGGAAGCGGCAATTCGCAAGCTTGAACGGATTGCAGCCGAGAATTTGCATAATACATTACGTTTGCTCAGACACAACAAAGGAAGCCATATTCATGTATATCGTTTCTCCTCCAAATTAATCCCGCTGGCAACGCATGAGGATCTCAGTGATTGGGACCCGTTTCCCGCGCTCAAGCAGGATTTTGCCGCGATTGGCGATTTTGTGAAGGAGAACGAGATGCGTGTATCTTTCCACCCGGATCATTTTACGGTACTCAGCACGCCGCGGGAGGAAGTGCTGCGCAACTCCATGCGCGACCTTCGTCATCATGTACGCATGCTGGATGCCATGGGTCTGAATGCTACTGCCAAGAACAATATACATATTGGTGGTGCATACGGGGACAAGCCTAGTGCAGCGCTGCGTTTTGAAGAAAATTTTCTGAAGCTGGATCGGGATATTCAGGAACGGATGACGCTTGAAAATGATGACAAAACGTTCAATGCACCCGAGACACTTGCGGTCTGTCAACGTGTGGGGCTGCCTATGGTGCTGGATATCCACCATCAATGGGTGAACAATGAAGGCGAACAGCCGTGGGATCTTTGGCCGGATATATTGAAGACGTGGGAGTCTCCGCTGGCTCAAGCGGATTCACCGGCAGACAAGCCGTTGCCTCCCAAAATTCACGTCTCCAGTCCAAAGAGTGAGAAGGACCTGCGTGGTCATGCTGACGGTGTTGAGGTGGAGCCGATGCTCGCTTTTTTACGTCATATTGCAGCCGATACACCCGCCCTTGATGTGATGATTGAGGCCAAGCGCAAGGATGAAGCTCTGGTGCAGTTAATGCAGAAACTAGCATTCTATCACGAAGAGGGTGTGGAGTGGGTGGACGAATCGACGGTTATCATTCATCCGTAGCGCCAAAAGGGGCCTGGGCAACGAGAAACTTTACGACCCTTGGGGCGTATACTTTTAACAAGTATTTTAATTTTTCGTAGATTGATATAGAAAGTAGAGTGAACGCTTTGAATGAGAAGGAAAAAACACCTTATGTCGTGACAAGCAAAAGCTATACTGCCGTCGCCATTAATGCAGCTTCCAAAGCTGGAGAGTGGATCAAGAGCCGTCTCGGAACGGTGGGGGAGCCTGGAACCAAGTATTCGCCGCAGGATCTCGTTACTGAAGTGGATAAAGGTGCAGAGCAGATGATCCGCCGCCTGATTCTGACGCATTTTCCCCATCATGCCATTCTGGGTGAAGAAGGCGTGGAACCAGGACCGGAAGCATCAGCGAAGGCACTGAAAGAAGCTGAGGAAGAAGAGTTTCTCTGGATTGTGGACCCGGTGGACGGAACGACGAACTTTGTGCACGGTTTTCCGTTCTATTCGGTATCCATCGCTTTGGCTCATAACGGTGAGGTGATTGTTGGAGTAATCTACGATCCTTCCCGTGACGAGATGTTTGTTGCGGAAAAAGGAAAAGGCGCTTACGTGCACGGAAACCGGATGCTTGTATCGGGTGAACAGGAACTGGCTCAGAGCCTGATCGCGGTTGGCTTCCCGGCGGATACAACCTACGCGCTGCCAATCAATATGGCCGCTGTTCAGGCACTGGCACCGCAAGTACGCAGCCTGCGTGCAGGTGGTTCTGCCGCCCTGCACTTGGCATATGTTGCAGCGGGGCGCCTCAGCGCTTATACCGAAGTTGGTCTGAAGCCTTGGGATATCGCGGCAGGTGCACTGCTGGTTGAGGAATCCGGTGGCAAGGTTACCGATACCGTCGGGACGCCTTACCAACTGTCCGTAAGTCATGTGGTTGCCAGCAATGGCAAGATTCATGATGCACTGACGGATGTGCTGAAGGAAGCCAACGCAACAGGTTTGGAGTGAAAATTTACTAAAGGAGCGAACAACAATGGATGAATCCAAAGAACTGGAACGACGTTTGAGTGATATGCTGACTGAAGGGGACATGGAGGAGTCCGGCGATGCTGACAAACGTGAACGTCAGCTGATTCCTCCCAAGTACGAGGTTCGCATTCAGACAGAACGGGACCCGATTGTCGAAGAAACGTTGAAGTACCGGGACATGGCACGTGAGGTGGATGATCGCTACGATCGCTACCTTGAGCGGCCTACCGGGAACAAACCGGATACCGATCCGATTGATTCAGATTCTGGAGAATCGGAGAAACCGAGGTCTTGACAGGATAGCATTTTTATTGGTGTTAATCGAAGGGGCTTCCAGTAGTCATGAATATGGCGGGAAGCTTCTTTTGTTCGTTAGCTTGGGGATTAGCGACGACGATCAGAGGGGAGAACTTACTTACGGGGTAGCCTATTTCACACGTACAGGGTGAGCGCCTACTTTTTCGTGAAGACGACAGCGCCCCTTTAATAATGTTAGAATAGAGTTACACGAACTTCTGTCATCGGAGTGAACAGTGTAAATGTAAGTATTTTTTTATTTTATAGATACAAGAAAAAGGAGTGTTCTAAGAATGAAGCGTAAACGCATATGGAGAAGTACCGCCGCGGGATTAACGGCAAGTATGCTGGCAGGCATGCTGATTTTGGCATCATCCGCACAGTCTGCTCATGCTGCGGATAGTAGTGCGTTACCGGCAGGAAGCGTAACATCATCATTGCCTGTACAGAAAGATGCGGTAGCGGTAACCAAGGAATTCCGCCTCGTCACATTGGGGGACTCCATCACCGTAGGGTATGAGCCGAACCTCAAAGAATTGCCATATGGTTATGTAGAACGGTTGCAGGAACAAGGTCTGCTTCACGGACGTACTCAGGTGGACAACTATGGTATTGCCGGATTGAAGAGCAGTGGATTGAAAAACTTTGTAGATGCGATCAAGGAAGGGAAAGCGCTCACTTCCGAGGCCATCCAACCAAGCCTGCCTGACCCAAGAGCGGCACAAGTTGGAGCCAATATTGCGGCCATCCGGGAGAGTGTAGCAGAAGCCAATCTGATTGCCATCACGATCGGAGGTAACGATGTATCCGAATTGCTCGGTTCAGCAGATAAGCTGAGTGATGCGGAACTGGAAGCCAAAGTGAAGGAATTGCTATCTTCTTATACAGCCAATGTTAGCGCAGTTATCAATGATATTCATGAGATTAATCCTAATGCCAAAATCGTAATCGCTGACCAGTACCAACCCATGCCTGAAGTAGCTGGCAAAGCACTCTACGCGAAACTAATGGAAGCTTCCCAAGGGTTTACTGCGACCATTGATGGAATTGCGACTGAATTTGCCGCTAAAGGGATGGATGTAAAAGTGGCTCATGTCGCCAAGGAGTTCATTGGCGGTGAAGGCACGATGACTCATATGATTAAGGATCGCGACTTCCACCCGAACCAGTTCGGATATGAAGCGATTGCCAAAGTATTCGCAGAAACAATCTGGGGCGATTACACCAAGCTGACGGCTCCTGCTGCAGGCCAGCCGATGAATATTATTGTCAGCGGTAAAACGCTGGATACGCCGTACAAACCAATCATCCGCAATGGCAAAAACTTTGTGGCGATCCAGGATATCGTGAACGCCGTTGGCGCAACCACGGTATGGGATAATAAAACATCAACTGCAACGATTACATATGGGGATCGGAAGGTTGCCGTGAAGATTGGTGCAACGGCTGTTCAGGTGAATGGTGCATCCGTAGCCGTGGATACACCTGCATTCCTGAACAAGGTGGGCACAGAATCCAAAACGTATGTACCTCTCGCCATGGTCGCCGAGGGTCTTGGCTTTGATGTGCAGTATGTAGCCAAGTTAAAAACGGTATTTGTAAATCCATGAAATGTAATAAAGTTTATTAAATAAAGTTTGTGAACTTAAAAGGATTTAAGTAAAAATGCTAAAGCCTTCCTACTAATTAGGAAGGCTTTAGCATTTTTACTTGGGAGACTGAATGAAATTATAAAGTCATATTAGTTTTCCTCTTTTTGTAAAGATGGTGAATCCAAGTGAATATCCATTCTATAATATGATATAAAACTGAAATGGATAGAGCTGACCAGAAATCTTGGATATATACCCCTTCAAAGGTAGAGCCCAAAAAATAAATAATGATACCGTCGATTAATATTGTGACAGAATTTCTGGTATAAACTGAAACATGTCTTATTACACCATAGTTCAAGGCAGCAATGATAATAGGATGAATAAGCGTTTCAAATAATATAAATCCAATTAAAATAAATACAGAAAATATAATCCCATCACCAATCTGTTCAAAATATAACGAATTACTCATACCCCCAAAAGTATAAAAAAACAAACTATATAGTACTGTGAAAAAAGCAACAGGAACAATGATCAGTAGAGATAACAAAGGAATAAGCCAAAGTCTTACGTTTACTGGTGTGGGGCGATTCTTTATCTTTGCGAGCTATAAACTTAATGATTTCATTTAGTGATAGGAAAAGAAAAAGTAGCAAAATGAGAATAAGTATATGGGTAGAATTCATATTTCCTCCTTTGGAATTATTAATATATAAATTACTATAATTTCCATGAAAATAAAACCTACCACCCTTCGGGAATAACCTAAAATGTTGCATAAATATGACTTGTCATCTGACCATGGATGTGTAAATATGAAAATAACTTACAGCAGATCGAAAACAGTATCGAATGGCAGCACCCTTCGCGAGCCAAAGGAGCGCTTTGGATGAGAAAAATTAAGAACGCTTTCACGACATTGCCGATTCATCACAAAACCATTCTTCTCATCGGATTACTGATGCTGATCAGCTTCACGTTCTATGTGTCTGTCCTGGGATATGTGTTCGGCATTTATGACCGACAGATCTATGAGAAGTCCTCACAGGTGCTGAATATGTCTTCGGTAGGCATCGAGAACCAGCTGCGTGAAATCTCTAATCTATCCTTTAAAGTCATGTCTGACGAGCCGCTCCAGCAATACCTTCTTCAGTTGGAAAAAGCCGAAACGGGATATGAGCAAAATGGCCTGCGCAAAAAAATTACCAACCGATTGGTCGCATATGCAGGTTCGGAGAAATACGTCTATTCCATGATCTTTATCGATAATGATAATAATATTATGGCAGCTGGAAACCGGGAGGGGATCTCGGAGTCGAAGCAGAGTGAATTAGTTGCACTGGCACAACAATATTCGGGCTCCAATGCCTGGTACACGGGCGGCGACCAACAAGCCAGACTACTGTCAGTTAGACAGGTGAAGTCTTTTACCGGTGGAGCGTTCACGCTGGAGAAGCTGGGAACTCTCGTTATTCGTGTACGACTGGATCGGATTGTGCAGGACCAGATGCAGCACCCGGCAGAGGATTCACAGCTATTAATTACAGATGGCCGGGAAGTAATCTACCCAACAGAGTCGACTGTCAGTAAATCTGAAATTGAGTCTGAACTGAAGCGCACTCAACCCTATGGGATAGCCATGTTTGAGCAGGGAAGGAATTTTGTCGCCCGTGCAAATTCTCCCTATACCGATTGGGTGTATCTGTATATGACGCCCTTTGACCAGATGTTTAAGCAGATCCAGTTTGTTAAACAGCTGGTAACTGTCATTTTTATCATGATATTTCTGGCGGCGCTTATATTTGGAGCCAAGTTTTCTCGCAGCATTACACAACCCATCGCCCAGTTGATCAAGAAAATGCGCAATATCGAAAAAGGCGATCTGGATAAGCTGGAGGAAGCAGCGCTGGGCAATGTCCCGATATCTTCACAAAATGAGGTTGGATTGCTGCACCGCACGTTCAAGATGATGTTACAGCGTATACGCGAGCTCATTGACGAGAATTATGCGAAGCAACTTGTGATACGAGAGACTGAATTGAAAGCGCTTCAGGCGCAGATTAATCCACATTTTCTATATAACACACTGGAATCAATCAACTGGCTTGCCAAAGTACAGAAGCAGCACCAAATCTCCGAAATGGTTGAGGCCCTCGGATTTCTGCTGCGAAGCTCAGTGAACATGTCCGAGAAGTGGATTACTTTGGAAAGGGAACTGGACATCGTCCGCAGTTATGTGACGATTCAGCACACGCGGTTCGAGGAAAGACTTGATTTTGACATGGACATTGCGCCCGAAGTGGGAACTGCCCGCATTCCGAAGTTAACCTTGCAGCCATTGGTAGAGAACGCCATTCATTATGCATTGGAGCCAAGCATAGAACCTTGCCGAATTCGGATTAGGGCGAGAGCGGATGGAGACCATGTTGTAATTGAGGTGGAGGACGACGGCCCGGGCATGACTGCCGAATTTTTGGAGCAATTGCAGGAGGGACGCATACAGACGAGGGGACAGGGGATCGGGCTGTCAAACATCAAGGAACGGATCAGGTTGACCTTCGGCGACGAAGGCGAAATGATCATGAGCAGCAATCCCGGATCAGGGACCGTAGTATCGATCAGAATACCTTGGATCAGAGAGGACGATGACGATGTACAAAGTGATGCTCGTAGATGATGAACGTGTCATTCTGGAGGGAATTTCGCAAGTCGTGGATTGGGCTGCGGCGGGGACGGAACTGGTGGATACGGCGAGAAACGGTATTGAAGCGCTGGATAAAATCGGTCAATCCAGACCGGATATTATTATTACGGATATTTCGATGCCAGGCCTTGATGGTCTTGGACTCATTGAAAAAGCATCCGAAGCTTACCCTGGACTCCGCTTCATCATGTTGTCTGGCTACAAAGAGTTCGAATACGCTCGCCGGGCCATGCAATATGGAGTAAAGCATTATCTACTCAAACCGTGTAACGAGAACCAGATTCACGATGCCTTGTCCGAGTTGCTTCAGGAACACCAGGATGCCCAGGTGAAGGAACATGTGGCCGGAGAGATGAAACAGCGGCTGCAGCGGGTGCTGCCACATGTGAAGGAGCAGTTCCTGCTGGAGTTTATGACGAACCAAACCTATGGTCCGGTCGATTTGGAATATTATCAGGAGCTGTTTGACCTGGAGCTGGAGGATAACGAAGTTCGGCTGCTGCTGTTCCGAATCGCAGATGAACATGATTATAGTCATTTATTTGCGATCAAAAATATTGCCAGTGATCTGCTGCCCCATGTTCTGTTAAGCACTACCATTGAAGGCAAACTGTTAATTCTGCTGGGGGACTCTGCCGATTCGGTCGGTCTGAAGAAGAGCATCGAGGAAGTGCGGGCTGCTTTCACCAGACTATATAAACTGGAAGTTACGGCTGCCCTCAGTGAAGCAGATCGAATGATCCAGTCCCGACGTCTGTTCCGTGAGGCACTGCAATGTCTGAACCACCGCTTTTTTATCGGTGAAGGCAAGCTGATTACCAAAAGTGATCTGGAGCTGGCCGGCGAATGCGACGGTGTACATGTTGAACAAGATGCAGAGCAGCTCTGCCAGTTGATTAAGTCAGGCAATACCGAAGAAGCTGCAGCTGAAGTGGATCGCTTGTTCGAGCTTTTGTCCGGTCAGCAGCTGGAAATTGGGATTACTCGTTCGTATGTGGTGCAGTTGTATTCCGCAATGATTCATGTCTGTCCTCCTGAGGAGGCGACGGAATTCACCCAGCGGATGGCAGAGCTGCCCCACATCGATACCTTGTCTGGCTTAAAATCCTTTGTTGCCAGCAGTGCAGCCCGGTTAACCTCCGGTTATTACAAAAACCATATTAGCCGTCAGTCTTCTGCCGTGGAGAAGATGATGGATATTGTGGATCGACACTATGGCGAGGCTGATCTCTCTCTTAACGGGGTTGCCCATCAGATGTTATATATGAATCCGGATTATCTCGGGAAGATTTTCAAAAAAGTGACGGGAGAAAACTTCTCCAATTATGTGAATCGTTTACGCATTGAGCGTGCTTGCGACCATATTCGCAGAGGCGGGGATGTGAAGGTTTTTGAGCTTGCCGAATTGTTTGGCTTCGGAGGGAATTCACAATATTTCAGTCAGGTGTTCAAAAAGTGGACCGGCATGACACCTACCGAATTTCGTAGAACTGGCTTATAACAATTGACTGACGAACATGGAGTTGATATATGAGGGGGACAAACAGCGCTGATAGAGGTGCAGTTGTCCTCCTCTGTTTTTTGAACCAACAAGACGGTTTTGTGTATTCAACTATGGTCCGACATTTGAGAAAATGACAATATAAAGTTCGTGAAAGCGTTATCAGAAAATAAAAGGTAACTCGTTCACACAACCATTTCAACATAAAAGGGGAGATTGGCATGGTGAAAAAGGCAATATTCCTGATGATGGCGGCATTGCTGGTATTAACAACGGCATGCAGCAGCAGCGGAGGATCGGGCGAAACATCTGCGGATGGTTCGGTAACACTTCGTATCGCATGGTGGGGATCGGATGCACGTCACGAATATACACAGAAGGTCATTGACTTGTACAAAGAGAAAAACCCGAACGTCAAAATTGACGTGGAATATGCTTCGTTCGATGACTACTGGAAAAAACTCGCTCCACAAGCTGCAGCGAATCAACTGCCAGACATTGTTCAGATGGATATTTCCTACATCAGCCAATATGCACAGAATGGACAGCTCGAAGATCTGTCCCCGTACCTCGGAAACCAGATTAAAGTGGACGATGTATCCGAGAACGTAATCAGCACAGGCGTTATCAACAGCAAACAATATGGGGTACCTGCTGGTGTTAACGTACTGGGTTTCCAGTATGATCCTGCTCTGCTCAAAAAAGCGGGTGTGGATGCTATTCCCGAAAACATGACTTGGGAATCGTATGAAGAGCTTGGCAAACAAACGGCTGCCAAAGGACTCTTTTTGGATGGGGGCGTAGCGCCGGATATCTTTTTCCACTATTTCCTGCGTACCAAAGGATTGTCCCTCTACAATGCTGAAGGAACCGGTCTTGGCTATGATGACGACAAACTATTCGTTGAGTTCTTCGGACTCATGCGCCGGATGATCGAGCAGGGCGCAGCGCCTTCACCGGATGTGGCGAACCAGACAAAAGGTATTATCGAGGAATCCGATCTGGTCAAGGAAAAAGGAATTGGCGTATGGCAATGGTCCAACCAGTTTGTGGCCTTGCAGCAGGTAGCCAACCGTCCGTTAGCGTTTGCACCAATGCCTGGTCCTGACATGGAAAAAGGACTTTATATGCAGCCAAGTATGTACTGGGCTGTAACATCGAACTCAAAAGTGAAGGAAGAAGCGGCCAAATTCATCGATTTCTGGGTGAATGACGTGGAAGCGAACAAACTGATCAAAGGCGAGCGCGGTGTGCCGATCTCCGGCAAAATCAAGGAAGCAATCGCTCCTGAGTTGAGTGATGCAACGAAACAGGTATTTGATTTCGTAGCGTCCATGGAGCCTAAGGCTTCACCAATGAGTCCACCACCACCGGTAGGTTCCCCGGAAGTCATTGCTTCTCTGGCGGACGTTGTGGAGGAACTGAACTTTGGTAAGGTGACACCGGAACAAGCAGCAGCGACATTCCGCAAAAATGCCGAGGCGGTTCTTGCCAACAATAAATAACAGTTGAATGATCGCTTGCTCATCCCATTACCGGGATGGACGGGAATAGGGCTACTCGCATAACGCGAGGGCCTTTCCCCGTCAGTAACTCGCAGCAAGGCTGCGGGAAGCAAGCAGATCAATAAAGGAGGTTCGTTCCGTTGAGGCAATATTCATCGTTGCGCAGAAACCTGACCGGGTATGCTTTTATTAGTCCTTTCATCATCGGTTTTCTGGGCTTTACGCTGATTCCGATGTTTGTATCCTTATACATGTCGTTTACGAGTTATAACCTGTTCACCTCTCCACGGTGGATAGGGCTGGACAACTACACCAAAATGTTCTTTGATGATCCGAAGTACTGGAATTCGGTTAAAGTAACGTTCTTGTATGTGTTTATTGGTGTCCCTCTAAGGCTGGTCTTCGCGCTTTTCGTAGCCATGATTCTGAATACGGGATCTCGTATGGTCGGAACGTATCGTACCTTGTACTACCTGCCGTCCATTATCGGTGGTAGTGTGGCCGTATCGATAATGTGGCGTAACCTTTTCAGTAATGAGGGTGTCATCAACAGTGCATTAACGGCAATCGGAATCGGGCCTATCAGCTGGTTTGGTGACCCGAATGCGTCTCTGGTTATGCTGATCTCGTTATCTGTTTGGCAGTTTGGATCTTCCATGCTTATTTTCCTCGCTGGTCTGAAAAATATCTCTCCCGAGATGTACGAAGCAGCAGGTGTGGATGGAGCCAACCCGGTGCGTAAATTTTTTGGTATCACCTTACCGCTACTCAGTCCAATCATTCTGTTCAACCTGATTATGCAAACGATCGGTGCATTTATGACCTTTGTACCTGCATATATCATCTCTAAAGGCGAGGGCGGTCCAATGGACGGTACGATGCTTTACTCGCTTTATCTGTTCCGTCAGGCATTTATGTTTAACAACATGGGTTATGCTTCGGCCATGGCCTGGATCATGCTTATTATGATCGGTATACTCACAGTCGCGGTGTTCCTGACATCCAGGTTCTGGGTGTTTTATGAATCTGAAGGAGGGAAGTAACGATGGTTTGGAGAAATGTGAAATGGCCCATCTATCACCTGTTCGTTGCAGCTTTGGCCCTCCTGATGCTTTATCCCGTTCTATGGATGCTTTTCAGCTCATTCAAAGAAAGTCGTACCATTTTCGTAACTGCCGAGTCCTTGTTCCCTACGGAATGGATCTGGAGTAACTACGCGGATGGCTGGAAAGGCGCAGGCGGAAGACCGTTTATGGATTACATCACCAACTCGCTCGTTATTGTGGTCATCTCTACGATTGGTGCCGTGTTATCCTCATCGCTGATCGCCTTTGGATTTGCCAGACTCAATTTCAAAGGACGTAACTTTTGGTTCTCCCTGATGATGTTGACTCTGATGCTGCCGCATGACGTTGTACTCGTACCTCAATATATTATCTTCACGAAGCTTGGCTGGTTGAATACCATTCTGCCGATTGTTGTACCTACGTTCTTCGGGATGCCGTTTTTTATCTTCCTGATGGTTCAGTTCATTCGTACAATTCCGAAAGAGCTGGATGAGGCGGCTACCATTGATGGATGTAACAAGTTCAGACTGTATGTACAGATTATTATGCCGCTCATCAAGTCGTCACTCGCAACGGCTGCGATCTTCTCCTTCTACTGGAGATGGGAAGATTTGCTCGGACCAGTACTGTATCTGAACTCGCCGGATAAATATACGGTCTCCATGGCGCTGAAAATGTTCCTGGACAGTGAGTCTGCCTCCAACTGGGGAGCGATGTTCGCGATGTCCATTGTGAGTCTCGTACCGGTTGTAGCCGTGTTCTTTATTTTCCAGAAACAAATTGTACAGGGCATGAGCACCAGCGGACTGAAAGGATAAACGATAACCACTGGATTCAAACCTGGATTAGCATGTTGAATAAGGAGGTTGTTCCTATTGAATAAGGCCCAGGGTAGTCAGGCTGTTGTCTCTAAGGCAACGGCAGAGGGCGATAAAGAGGCCGTTACCCATTGGAAGTTCAATTTTGGACCGGACTCTGGCAGTGCAGGTGAGATTGAGGGTTATTTGAAAGTGTCTGCCAGCACTGCATATGAAGAACAGGGAGAATACGGTTTTGAATCCGGCTCCCTTGTGTATGAGAAACAACGGATAAGTGAAGACGAAGGATCGGTTTCCAGTAGGGCAAACAACGGCAAACAAGGGCAGGCCAATGTGTCTGCCCGATTACGTTCAGGCTTTTGCATTCCGCTTAAGGCATCTTTCATCGTTGATGTACCCGATGGAACCTATCAGGTCTTGTTAATTGCAGGGGATGAATTGGCGGAGACGATCACCCGTGTCAAAGCCGGAGAGGGCAGATTGATGCTGCCAACCATTCGTACACTTCCTGGGCAATGTGCAGAGGTTCGATTCTCGGTTGTGGTTCGTGGAGGTAAGCTCCGACTATCCTTCTCCGGTCCTGCGCCACGGATTAATGCATTGGAGATCACACTTGCCAATCAGACGATGACTGTGTTTCTCGCTGGTGATTCTACCGTGACGGATCAGCCGGAAAGTGGATATCCATACTGCGGCTGGGGCCAGCTGTTACCCGCACAGTTCAAACATGATGTTGCTGTAGATAATCATGCCCAGTCTGGGCGCAGCTCCCGGAGCTTTATCAATGAAGGCAGATTGGATGCCATTCTGGAGACGATTAAACCGGAAGATTTTCTGTTTATTCAATTTGGACACAACGATGAGAAGCCGGACCCTGACCGGGGAACGGAGCCTTTCACAACATATAAGGAATATTTGAAAAAGTATATCGATGCTGCCCGCGAAGCCAAGGCTTGTCCGGTGCTCGTGACGCCGGTGCACCGGCGCTACTTCGCTGATGAAGGCACATTAACCGACACGCATGGCGATTATATCATCGCCGTGCGTGAGCTGGCGGAGGAGGAAGGGGTGCCGCTGATCGATCTGGCTGAGCGAAGCCGCATTCTGTTCGAGCAAGCGGGTATTGAAGGCAGCAAGGAGGATTTTATGTGGGTGCTGCCGGGTGAGTACGTGACCTTTCCTGCAGGCATGGAGGATAACACGCATTTTCAGGAGCGCGGTGCCCGTCGCCTCGCCATGCAGGTGGCGGAAGCCATCCGCGAGCTGCGACTGCAGCCGCTGCAAATGTACTTGAGGTGAGGGGCGAAGGAGGGCGGAATCGGAGCAGAGGGAGCGAAGCGTCCGCCTTTGGAGCGGGGTTTCCCCTGCTGAGGGGGAAAGAAAAGGAAATCCCGAGCCAACAGCGGCCCACCGCCTGATCCGCCCATCGAAGCGTCTGCTCCTCGATCCGCCTTTTTATTCAGCGAGTCAATGAAGTAACGAGCATCCCCCAAAGTTGCCCAGCGAGCATAGCGAAGGCAATAAGCCTTTAAAAGCCAAGGCGAGCGTTGCAGCGGAGGAGGGCGGAATCGGAGCAGAGGGAGCGAAGCGTCCGCCTTTGGAGCGGGATTTCCCCTGCTGAGGGGGAAATGAGAAGAAATCCCGAGCCAACAGCGGCCCACCGCCCGATTCTCCCGCCGAAGCGTCTGCCTCGCGAGTTAGCCTTGCTTTTATTCAGCGAGTTAACGAAGTAACGAGCAAGGTTGCTTTTTAAGTTGCCCAGCGAGCATAGCGAAGGCAATAAGCCTTTAAAAAGCCAAGGCGAGCGTTGCAGCGGAGGAGGGCGGAATCGGAGCAGAGGGAGCGAAGCGTCCGCCTTTGGAGCGGGATTTCCCCTGCTGAGGGGGAATGAAAAAGAAATCCCGAACCAACAGCGGCCCACAGCCCGATCCGCCCGCCAGAGCGCCAGCCCCGCGAGTTAGCCTTGCTTTTATTCAGCGAGTTAACGAAGTAACGAGCAAGGTTGCTTTTTAAGTTGCCCAGCGAGCATAGCGAAGGCAATAAGCCTTTAAAAAGCTATGGCGAGCGTTGCAGCGAAGGAGGGCGGAATCGGAGCAGAGGGAGCGAAGCGTCCGCCTTTGGAGCGGGATTTCCCCTGCTGAGGGGGAATGAAAAAGAAATCCCGAACCAACAGCGGCCCACAGCCCGATCCGCCCGCCAGAGCGCCAGCCCCGCGAGACTCCCGTGCGTTTAACTAATTATTGCATTAGCAAAGGAGGAATTATGTTATGGCACAGGATCAGACGAACACTTCAGCACATAAAACATCTCCCAAAGTGACAGGTCACACCTACTGGGTGATCCCCGATGGTTATATTCCACCGGACAGCTCGGGCTCGCTGGAGAGTCACGAGAGCATCTGTGTATTAAATACAGGCACAGTGGATGCAGAGCTGCAAATAACGATCTACTTTGAAGACAGAGAACCGCTTGAAGATATCTTGGCCGAGGTACCTGCACGGAGAACAAAGCATATCCGGACAGCGTCGCTGAGATCGGGTGAGCAACTTATCCCTACGGGAGTACCCTATGCTATTACCGTCTCCAGCAATGTTCCTGTTATCGTCCAGTACAGTCGTCTGGATACAACGCAGCCTGAACTGGCACTCATGAGTGTTATGGCGTTTCCACTGGGATAACATGTGAATTATGAAATAAAAAGACGACCCGTAACCTTGCATGAACTGCAGGCTGCTGATCGTCTTTTTGCTTTACTCATCGTATTTATACGTACTGGCATTGAGGATTTTCACATGAACCTCGACCTTACCGAGTTTAAACCGCTCAAGTGGATTTGCCCGTTTATATACCTCTTGTCTCCACAGGGGGAGGTCATGGCGATAGAGATATTCCACAAAACCGTAGGAATCAATTTTGCGTGATTTGGTTTTCTCAAACGTATTGCGAATTTCGGACTCAATCTGTTTCTCCGCCTCTTTTTCCATAACTTGAGGAGAAAGGTGAGAGTTATGATCCTCGATGATGGCGCTTTTAACCGACGTAACCAGGTCGAATGTTACACCGTTTCCTTCTTTCCTCGCCTTAATCTTGGTCTTTGGGTTATTAAGCCTAAGTGTCAGTTCCGGCGTTTTGCTCCCGCTGCTGTATACGTACAACGGATATTGAAAGACGCGGTCATAATTCACGAAGCGTGTGCCATTAGCGTCTTTGCCCGTTACCCTGCCTTGATTTTTACCGTTTGTAATGACGTAAAACCCATCCATTTTAATGAGCGGAGGTGCTTTATCCCCGTTATACCAGGTCTCGTTCTGGTTGGTAACGGACGGCAAAAGAATAACGGAAGCAGGCTCCCGGAATCCGTCAAGGAGCTGATGAAGCCGGATGGGTTCATAACCGGAATGTTGCTTATACAGCTTCATCGGTTCAAACAGCTCGATGGTCTGGGCAGATTGGTTCAGCAGGGCAGAGGGAGCGAGTACATCTGTAATGTTACGCTCTGTACCGTAGAGCCATGGGGTATATCTCAGTTGGCCTGAATGCAACAGTGTATTGAAGACATCCTCCAGCCGTCCATTCAACACATTTTTGGATAAAACAATTGCTTTTACATGGGTCCACAGCGTTTGTTGCTGAGACGTTTGATACAGGTCATCAATAGCCATACTCAGCGTAGAACCCTTACCCCGCCCGATCCAGATATCACTTGCTTGCCTTGAAGTGGGTCCTTCCTGCTTGGCAATATTGGAGAAATCAATAAGTTGAGCATAAGCAACGTAATGGTTGTCTACATAATCTATCCCTACAGCCGTGATAAAGTTAATGCTCTGAACCTCTTTGGAATCCCAGCACCCGGTCAACAGGATAAAGCAGCTTATTAACAAGCTAACTTTAGCCATCCATCTTGTCACGAGCGTTTCCTCCGGCGAGTGGAATCCTGGGTATGGAGTACAGCTGGGCGCTTGGTCCGTTTCATGGATGGGGGCATGGATACGGCTCGGGTGAAGTCGCCGGGTATATAAGGAGAGACGGGTGACAGGTATGAGACACCATAACACTCCAAGGATACGAGGTGCACCAGCAGACCAAGCAGTCCAAGGATGAAACCGAATAACCCAAGGATGGAAGAAATGAGCAGCATCCCTATCCGGACTTGAGCCGTAGCCCCACTAAGCACGGTATTCACCAAAATATAGCTGGAGATCACCGAGATCGCCACCGTGACAATGATCGTGGGGGAAGTAATTCCTGCTCGAATAGCTGCATCTCCGATAATAAGCCCACCGACCACGCTGACGGTCTGTCCCAAGGCACGTGGGAGCCTTCGGCCTGCTTCATTAAATAGCTCGAACATAAATATCATTAGAAATGCTTCCAGCGTTACTGGCATAGGTAGACCCACCCGGGTACCTGAAATGGTTGCGAGCAGAGGCAGGGGGATCTGTTCCACATTGAAACTGGTCAGGCCGATATAAAAGGCAGGAAAGAAGCAGGCAATCAGTAATCCGGAAATGCGCAAAATTCGCTCAAAAGTAACAATGAAAAAAGGGGTGCTCTCGTCTTCTGGCGACTTTAGCTGATTAAACAGAGTGGTTGGAGCGATAATGGCTACCGGTGAGCCTTCAATTAGAACAGCAAATCGCCCATTTAAAAGGGAGTCCACAACATAATCGGGTCGCTCCGTATTATCCGTGAGCGGAAATATGCTGCGGATTCCCCCCATAATTGCACGTTCCATAATGGAGGTACCGAGAAGACCATCGATTTCAATTTGGTCGAGATTTTGGCGTGCTTCTTTCAGAATATCCGGGTTAATGATGTCTTTGACATACAATAGACCAATGGAGGTCTGGGTACGGCCACCTTTAACATATTTCTCATAACACATGGAAGAGGTTTTCATTCGTTTGCGAACGAGGCCGATATTCACGGACAGCTCTTCAGTGAACCCATCTCGAGGCCCTTTAATCGAGGACTCGATCGCCGATTCCTCAGGAGTTCTTCCTGGTATACTCGCGATATCCAGACTGCAGGACTGATCACCATTTCCGAAAATGAGCAGTAATTGTCCGCTAAAAATCAACAGATTTAAATTCTCTGTATCTTTGAGATCATCCACCGGATTCAAGGTTAATCCCAATTCTTTGGGATGTGCTTCTTCTATGAACAGAGAATGCTGTTCCAGACGTGGGATAATAAACTGGTTGATTTGTTTGCCATCCACCAAACCGTCGCAGTAGATCATAATCACCGACATATCGGTTTCATCTTTGGCAGGAAAGGTCTGAATAACAACATCTGCGCAGGGATTGAACTGCTCTTCGAAAGAGGCAAGCAGTGTTTCATGGGACGTGGTGTCAATCGTTTGGTGCTCCATGATGTTTCCTCCTCTGATGGCGTGAACTGATGTATGCAACGGCTGTTGCAACCACCGCTAGTCCGCTCAGATACATGAGATTGAACGGGAATATGTATTGGACAAGCAGCTTTTCGAATGTCATATCATCCAGAGGATACAGCATGGAAAGAATAAATAAGACGCCAAGAGTGGCACAACATATGATCCTTCTGGAGGCGCTCTTAATATTCCAAATTTCTACTACAATATACATGGCCAGACTAATCCGGGTAAAAGAACCGGCCAGCCACTGGTAGATGGAAAAGAAATCGGTCTGGGCAATATATTTGCCCAAGGAGGCAATTCGCCATTCTTCAAAGGCGGGATATCGCATTTTGGCAGCTTCAAAAGGATCGAATTCCACGATCGCCCCAATGAGCGGGCCAAGGGTCAGCCCAAGAATAATGAACGCGAGCATCAGGTATTGCCATACACGTATCCGCTTGGAGAGGTGGGGCTGCAAGTACCAGATGAACAGCAGCTCAAACATGCCTGAAAGGCTGTAGACTGTACCATGAAGCACAGGGTGCCAGCCATGTTCAAGCACAGGCAGCAGACGACTGTAATCTTTGTATTGTGAATTAACGATTGCGACATAGAAGCCAAGCAGCACAACCAGTGGCAGGATCAATCCTGCTGTAAATGCCAGAGAACGTATACCTTTATAGGCTGCATAGGCACAAAGAGTCATCAGGGCAATGCTTGTAACCAATACGGGTGTCTCCGTCAGGTAATTGGTTTTGGCCCAAGTGGTGGTATCATGCAGAGTGAAGTAGATTACGGACAGAAAAAAGAGGCTGTTTCCCACCCGAAACAGCATGCCAAGAGGCTTGCCAAGATGGGAAGTCAGCCATTCATGCAGGGTTTGGTGCTGGAGAAAACGAGAGACATACGCAAGCATCAGCGTGAATATAAGATAGGGCCCTGCAGACAACAGAACGGATATCCATGCATCTCTTTTGGCCGAAGACAAAAGAGCAGGGATGATCAGGACGTGGCTGATCAGGCCGACAGATAACATCATTAACATCATGGCTTGCAAAAAAGAAGGCTGTGTTGGTTTCATGCTGAGGGTACCTCTTTTCCCAATATACTGTTCTCAGCAGTGTTAACGTGAACAAGCCTTCTCATACCGTCAGTCGAAATAACGTATTCCCATCGCTTCACGAACCTCAAGCATTGTCTCACGTGCAGCCTGACGGGCCTGACGTGTGCCTTCCACGAGGATTTCTTTCACTTCATGCCCACGTTGTTCATAGTAATTTCGCCGTTCACGGAAAGGAGAGAGCAGTTCGTTAATTGCATTGCCCGCCATCTTCTTGCAGTCCTTGCATCCAATGGTGCCGTCACTGCAGCTCGCATGAATCTCAGCGGCTTCATCCTTTCGAAATAGCTGGTGATAGGCAAACACCGGACAAATATCCGGATGCCCCGGGTCAGAACGATGAATGCGGGCAGGATCGGTTTTCGCTCTGGACAGCTTGGCATACACATCATCAGGATGAGCATTCAACGAAATGGCGTTGCCCATGCTTTTGCTCATTTTGCCCACGCCATCCAGTCCGCCCAGCCGTTCTCCGGTCAGAATACGTGGTTCAGGCAGAACTGGCGCATATAATTCATTGAACCGCCGTACCAGTTTCCGCGCTGTTTCGATATGTGGGATCTGGTCTTCACCTGCCGGAACAAGGGTTGCTTTGCAGAACGCAATATCCGCAGCCTGACTGACGGGATAACCGAGAAATCCGTAATAGAGGTCTTTATAGCCACGGTCAAGCGCTTCGTTTTTAATCGTGGGATTATGCCGAAGACTGTTCACCGTGATAAACATGGAGAAAATGACAGTCAGCTCGGCAATTTCCGGAATCATCGACTGGATGAACAGAGTGGCTTTATTGGGATCGATACCTACGGCAAGATAATCAAGTGTCACTTGATGTACGCTGTCTGCAATCAGCCCCGGTTGATCATAGTGGGTCGTGAGCGCCTGTACATCAGCCAGTAAAATATACGTTTTGTACTCATCCTGCAATTGCACCCGACTGCGCAGGCTGCCCACGTAATGGCCGAGATGAAGCTGTCCGGTTGTCCGGTCTCCGGTTAAAATAATGTCTTTGTTCTTGTTCATGGTTCATTCTCCTTTGATGTTGTGATTTGTCGATCCTTAATTGCTGACGCCACCAGCCGTCTTCCACGACCATCACCTCCTTTCAGCCTGCATCTTTCTCAGTCGAACTAAAGATTATTTACACTTGTCACTTCGATGACAGAACAACCTTCCGATCGCTGTTATCCCCTGATTTTTTGATACACTTTTACAAAGGTGAAAATCTGGGGATAAAGGCGAACACTCCGCTTCTTCAGGTTATTTCTGTCCTCTCCGTTCTTGTGTAAATGTTGAGTTGTACTAATAAAGAAATTAAATCAAAAAAAGCCTCGTCCTTCATCCTGTTTCCCAGACGGGAACAGAACAGAAGGACGAAGCTTATACTTCGCGGTGCCACCTTAATTGGCCGCTGGTTGCGGCCCGCTTGAGGGATACGGATGAATATATGCGGAAATTCCGCATATGACTTATCGATATCCTGTCCATGGATAACGGCTGAACATGCCGCCTTGCCTACTGACGATCCGCGCTCCTGAGTTAGGTGGCAGAACGGGTTCAACTCGGAACTCCGAAGCCCATTTCCACATGACCGATACACCTGCTCACACCATCCGCAGGCTCTCTGAGGTATCTAATCACGTGTACTTCTCTTCATCATTGTTGATAACGTCGGTTTACAATTTTTCACATTGTATCACGCTTGATCTGGTTTGACCAGCCCACGTTTTCTTCCGCTCATATTGGTGCCAAGTACACCTGCGATGATCAGCAGCGCTCCAACAAAGTGGTATCCATGAACGGGTTCATGCAATATCCAGGCTCCGCCAGCAATCGAGATGAGTGTGGACAAATTACTGAATACACTCATTTTGGAAGCTTCCAGATGAGTCAGGGCATAACTCGCCAGCAGCGTGGAGAACATGGTGGAGAGGACGGCCAGATAGGCCAGTGCTCCCAGGTAAGATGCATCTCCGAGTGGCTTCACATAATCCATCATGGTTCCGCTCGATGCGTGACGAATCAGGGAAGCTGCGTTGAAGACGATAAATCCAACCATCAGGGTCACCCAGGTCAATTCCATCGGTTTATATTTCTGCGCCAAGGGTCTTGCCAATACACCATAACCTGCAAAACACACCGTGGAGAGCAGCAGTAAAGCAATACCCTTAAAATTGCCTGCTGACATCCCGTTCCCTTTCATCATAAAAATAAAGATTACACCCGCCACAGACAACAACAGGAACAGTTTTTGCGGTATGGATGTGCGTTCCTTTAGAAAGATAGAGGCCAACACAAGTGTGAATACGGGGGCCATCGCCTGGATAATCCCTGCTTCCGATGAGTTGGATGAGACTAACCCGAATGCCTGAAAGGCAAAGAACAAAACAGGAGAGAGCAGTCCTAACGGAATGATACGCCACAGATCTCGAAGGGTTAGCTTGATCTTGATCCATCCAAAAACGACAGGGATGCTGACTACGAGCAATGACAAAGCAAAACGATGGGCAAGTACATCAATGGGATGTGCGACACTCACCGTCATTTTGACAAATAAAAAGGATAAGCCAATAATGGCTGCGTATAAAACAGCTGCTACATATGCGTAAGTTCTAGTTTGGCTATTGTTCATAAGGTTTCCTCCAATGTGTGCGATCTGACCTTATTCAATATACTGCCAGACCAATAGTGGTACAATAGACAAAAACGATTACTGTACCGGTACACTTAAGGCAATGCTGAAGTCGGAGGAGAGGCAGAATCCAATGAGAAAATACGAGATTATCGCCGAATCACTGAAGGAATGGATTCAGGACCAATTGCGGCAGCAAAACAGTGGACAATGGCAGGATAAAGGCATCAAACTGCCGGCTGTACGTGTTCTGGCTGAGCAATATCAATGTAGTGTGAGTACAGCCATACGCGCGTACGAGTGGCTGGAGGAGCGGCATCTGGTCTACGCGGTGCCCCAGTCCGGGTATTATGCGGTTCAGAATGGAGCCGAGGTGGAGGATGGAGAGTGGCAGGGGCCGCTGGATTTTGCCTCCGCAGCTCCTGATCCGCGAGTGTTCCCGTATTCCGATTTTCGCCATTGTGTGGATGAGGCAATGGCGAAGAAACAGGCCGACCTGTTCTTGTACGGAACGGAGAGAGGCTTGCCTTCCTTGATTGAATTGCTGGAGAAGCAATTCGCCGATTATCAGGTGTTTGCCCGACAGGAACAGTTCTTTATTACGTCAGGGGTACAGCAGGCCCTTGCTGTGCTGGCGCTAATGCCTTTTCCGAATGGGAAAAAGCAGGTGATGCTGGAACTGCCGGGTTATCATAATATGCCTTCGCTTCTACAAGGACTGAATGTACCGATTGCTGGTGTGAGACGCTCGCTGGATGGCCTGGATTGGGAGGCGCTCGAACGACAGTTCCGCGAAGGAGACATCAAATTTTTTTATGTCATGCCGCGTTTTCACAACCCGATTGGGACTTCCCTGACGGCAGCTGAGAAGAAAAAATTGATCCGCCTGGCGCAGCGTTACGATGTCTATCTGGTAGAGGACGATTTCTTGGCTGATCTGGAAGAGAACACAAAGCAGGACCCGTTATGGTCGTATGATACGGAAGGGCGAGTCATTTATCTGAAAAGTTACTCCAAAATCCTGTTTCCCGGCCTGCGGATTGGCGTGGCTATTCTGCCTGCAAGTCTTACTGCATCATTTAGTAAATACAAAAAAATGCTCGACATTGACACAGCGGTATTGTCTCAGGCAGCACTTGAGGTCTACATCCGTAACGGGATGTTTGCTCACCATGGCAAAGTCATCCGCAGCCGCTATGCTGCCCGGATGAACAAATTGTATGAACAGCTTAATGCCTTCCCGGACTTCAGTCCATTTGTGAAAGCACCGCGCACAGGAGGGGAGCATACGGTTCTGCCACTGCCTAAGGATATGCCGCTCAGGGTCTTGCTGTCCCGGTTGGATCAACGTGGAGTCATTGCCGATACAACAGAACGATATTATCCGGAAGGTGCACAGGAGATACATCAGGATAAAATGCTGCGGTTAAATATATCCAATGTTCCAAAGCAGCGGATCAAGGAAGGGCTGCGGATTATCCGTGAGGAAATAGTGAAACTGCAAAAGGCGTCCACACAAGCGGATTAATCGCTTGGGGGACGCCTTATTTCATCAGGTAAATTTCAGTGATGCCTGCTATGATGCGATATGTGAATGGTTTAGATAACCGTTTACGCCTGAGCCATAGCTTTGAAGGAAGCTTCTGCGGCTTCGAGTGTTTCCGCAACATCCTTGTCCGTATGTGCAGTGGTCAGGAACCAGGCTTCATATTTAGAAGGAGCCAGATTAATGCCACGATTTAACATATGACGGAAGAAGGAAGCGAACTGTTCACCATCGGTGTCCTGGGCTTGATCATAGTTCGTAATCGGATGGTCACAGAAGTGAGTGGAAAAGGCACCACGAATTCGGTTAATGGTTAACGCAATGCCATGACGATCCGCAGAAGCCTGAAGGCCTGTTGTCAGATCAATGGCTAGACGTTCCATCTCCGCATATACACCTTCGCCTTGCAGAACCTCCAGACAAGCGATACCCGCAGAGATAGACGCAGGGTTACCAGCCATCGTTCCGGCTTGATAGGCAGGGCCGAGTGGAGCAACCTGCTCCATGACCTGTTTACGACCGCCGTAAGCACCGATTGGCAGACCGCCGCCAATGATTTTGCCAAGTGCAGTCAGATCCGGTTCGATCTCCGCATGATTGTCCAGTCCCGCGTACGTCTGTGTGGAACCATAGTGGAAACGGAAGGCTGTAATGACCTCATCGTAAATGACAAGCGAGCCATTGTCCCGTGTCATGGCACAGAGTCCTTCCAGGAAGCCGGGTTCTGGCATAACCATACCGAAGTTGCCGACAATCGGTTCAACCATAACTGCGGCGACATCATCGCCCCAACGCTCCAGAGCCGCTTTCAGGCTGTCCAGATCGTTGAACGGTACTGTGATGACTTCGTGGGCAATGCTTGTCGGAATGCCTGCACTATCGGGAATACCCAGCGTGGACGGCCCCGAACCTGCTGCCACAAGGACCAGATCGGAGTGACCATGGTAACATCCGGCGAATTTCACAATTTTATTACGTTTGGTGTAGGCACGGGCAACCCGGATGGTAGTCATGACTGCTTCTGTACCGGAGTTTACAAAACGAACCTTGTCCATGGAAGGAATGGCTTCTTTCAGCATTTTGGCGAGCTTGATCTCAAGCTCAGTAGGTGTACCGTACAGCACACCATTTGCTGCTGCCTCGGTAATCGCCTGGGTAATATGAGGATGAGCATGTCCTGTAACAATCGGACCGTAGGCCGCGAGATAATCGATATAACGGTTGTCATCGACATCCCAGAAGTGTGCACCTTGTGCCTTTTTCATAAATACAGGTGCACCGCCTCCCACCGCTTTGAATGAGCGGGAAGGACTGTTGACACCTCCTACAATATGTTGAAGTGCTTCTTCGTATAAAAGCTCGGAACGGGAACGTGATGGATTCATAAGATAACTTCCTTTCATATTAGATCAACAAAACACAGCGAGAGGGCAGCATATGGGCTGCCCTCTTCGTGTGCACTTCATTACTGTGCAGGTTGCTTGGAGTCTTGTTCGTCACCACTTGCCGTTTTGTCTTCGGCTCCGGTAGTACTGCCTTCTTCTTGAACAGGAGGATGAATGATATCTTGAATATATTGCTTGAGTTTTTCCTCGTTGGTTACCGACAGCACCTCAGCTCCACCAGGTGTACGTTCTTCCTTGAGCATTTTCATTGGCGGAATTTGCTCGCTGCCGTTCATGCTGCTCTGATATCCAAGTCCGCCCAGTTTCCACATATCGGAGAGGGTCAGATTGGTATCTACATAAGGATTTACTTCTTCCAGAATGGAAGGTAGTTTGGCAATCGTTGTTGTTGACTGCATTTTCGCTGCTACAGCTTTCAGGAACTCGCGCTGCCGCTCAGAGCGGGCATAATCCGACATGGCATCATGACGGAAGCGAACGTACATGAGAGCTGTATTACCGTCCAAATGCTGGTAGCCTTTTTTTAGATCAATATCGTATTCATTATTGTCCGCTTTACTTGTATAGTGCATGTCCTTCTCTACGTCAAAATCCACACCGCCAACGGCATCCACCAATTTGATGAATCCTTGGAAATCGGTATACACATAATACTGGACAGGGATACCCAGCAGGTCTCCGGCAGCTTTCATTGCCACGTTGGGACCATGGGTAATGGCAGTATTGATGCGTTCCTTGCCATATCCGTCAATGTTGACGTATGTGTCACGCAGAATGGAGAATAGATTAATTTTTTTGGTGAGTGGGTCAAGCGAAACGACCATCATGCTGTCAGAACGAGGGACTTCCCCCTTCTCCAGCCCGCGGGCATCCACACCCATAACGAGAATATTTACCGTCTCGGTGCCTTCCCATTTCGGAGGATCCGGTGTACTTACTTTTTCAACATTTTCGATACCGGCAAACGGCGATTCATCGCCTTCCTTTTGCAAGCCATTCAACTGATTGAGAATAGAACCGAAATAAAATGCCGCAGCGCCTCCAACAATCAGCACGAAGGCGGCAAGAGAAATCCAAATGGTTCTCTTCGTCTTTCTGGTCATGCTAGCTCTCCTTTGTATTCAAAATAAATGAAAATGAGTCCAATTTGATCTAGCCGGGGCTTTCCGTACACGACCTATCTGTGAGATGCAACAGAGGACGCGGCCTCAGACTATTTTTAAAGCTTGCTGAATTTTGACTGATACTATTATAATTTCTTTTTGGGCTACAAGCAATTTCAACAAAATCCAAGTGAGGTATAATCATGCTGGCGATTGATGTCAAAGATTTACGCAAGTCGTTTAGCGTCCAGAAAAGTCGAGGAGGACTTAAGGGCGCATTCCAGGATCTGTTTGCACGTCAATACCAGGAGGTCTTGGCTGTAAATGATATTTCATTTCAAATTCCGCAAGGCGAAATATGCGGATATATTGGGGAGAACGGTGCCGGTAAATCAACAACGATTAAGATGTTGACCGGCATTTTGGTGCCTACTTCAGGGCAAATATCGGTTGGTGGATATGTTCCGTATCAGGAACGTGAGAAGTTTGTACAGAATATTGGTGTCGTTTTTGGTCAACGCAGCCAGCTATGGTGGGATATCGGTGTCATTGAATCATTCCATCTGCTGCGCAAAGTGTATCGAGTAGGTGAGATCGATTTCCGCAAACGTCTGGATGAATTGGTTGAGCGGTTACAGCTTCAGGATCTGCTGAACCGTCCGGTACGTAAGCTCAGTCTTGGACAGCGTATGCGCTGTGAACTGGTCGCTGCGCTGCTGCACAATCCGGATATTGTATTTCTGGATGAGCCAACTATTGGTCTGGATATTGTTGTGAAGTCGGAAATCCGCGAATTCCTGAAAGACATGAATAAGGAACACGGAACAACCATTTTGCTAACAACCCACGATCTGCAGGACATCGAAGCTTTATGTTCAAGAGTTATTATGCTCGATGCGGGCAATATCATTTATGATGGCGGGTTGGATCATCTAAAATCCCAGTGGGGCAAAGAACGGGAAATCCGGTTCAAGTTTGGTACGGCTCACCCTATGGAACAAATGCTGGAATGGACAGCTGCGCTTCCTGTTCGCTGGACGGTGGAGAACGAGCTGTCCGCATCGGTCTGGATTCCACTTGAACTCAACGTGTCTGATGTGCTGGGACGTGTCGTTGGACAGGCAGATATTACCGATATTCAGATTATTGAGATTAACACGGATGAGATCGTGCGCAGTATTTACCAATCCGGTTCCGCCGAGCGTCCCGAGATTGTGGGCGCAAAGAACGAAGCGGTGGGTGTATCCTAACATGAATAGTGCATTTTTTGATTTTATGCGCATCCGGTTCCTGACGATGCTTGCATACCGGGTGAATTATTATTCCGGCATTTTGATATATACGCTGAATATCGGCGTGTATTACTTTACGTGGCAAGCCATTTACGGCAGTAGTGGTGAATTGGGCGGTTTTACGGCAGCTCAGATGACGACATATGTGGCGGTATCGTGGATGGCGCGTGCATTTTATTTTAACAACCTGGACCGGGAAATAGCCGCAGACATTCGGGATGGCTCCATTGCCATTCAATTCATAAGACCGATCAACTATGTCATGGTCA
The DNA here is from genome assembly GCF_013401555.1 of Paenibacillus sp. E222. Taxonomy (NCBI): domain Bacteria; kingdom Bacillati; phylum Bacillota; class Bacilli; order Caryophanales; family Paenibacillaceae; genus Paenibacillus; species Paenibacillus sp. E222. The sequence goes on along the minus strand of NZ_CP058552.1, from coordinate 421,954 downwards.
AAATGATGCAGGGGCTGGGCGAAGGTATTTTCCGTTTCCTGCTGCTCATGATTCCTGGAATGCTCATTGCCATTCTGTTGTTCCCGGTTGAACTGCCAACAGCGCCGTCCGCATGGATTGGCTTTCTGGTCATGCTGTTCTTCAGTTTCCTCATTAACTCCCAGATTAATGTCATTACGGGACTGGCCGCATTTTTTGTGGAAAACAATGAAGGTATGATGCGCATGAAACGCGTTGTGGTTGATCTGTTCTCCGGTCTGATCATTCCAATCAGCCTCTATCCGGGCTGGATGTCTGCAGTGATGAAAGTATTGCCTTTTCAGGCCATTACGTATCTGCCTGGCTCGGTTTTCACCGGAAGAGTGGAAGGCACAGGCATCTGGAGCGTACTCGGCATTCAGGTGTTCTGGTTTGTCATATTGCTCATTCCGATGATGCTGATCTGGCGTCAGGCGCGCAAGCGTCTGTTCGTGCAAGGAGGATAACAGAGTGTACTATATGGGTCTGATCTGGGAATATTTAAAAAATTACATGAAAACACGTCTCACGTACCGCGCTGATTTTTGGGTCGAGATCCTTTCGGATTTGCTGTTCCAGGCAACCAATCTGATCTTTATCTTTGTGGTATTCCGGCATACGGATAATTTGGGCGGCTGGAGTGAGAGTGAAGTCCTTTTTGTTTATGGATATTTTATGGTGCCTTACGGCATCTTCAGTTGTTTTATCAATCTGTGGGGGTTCAGTGAACGGTATATTGTCAAAGGCGAGATGGATCGCATATTAACACGACCTGCGCATAACCTGTTCCAGATTTTACTCGAAAATGTGGACCCGCCTGCACTTGTTGGTTCGTTTATCGGTCTGATCATTATGGTCATCAGCGGTGCGGAGATGGGGCTTGTGCTGGAGTGGTGGCATATTCCGGCCCTCATTATTCTTACTCTTAGTTCAGTGTTAATCTATGCAGGAATTTATATCACCTTGACGTCTCTGTCCTTTTATTCGGACGCGCCTACAGGTATCCTGCCATTAATGTACAACATTCAGGGATATGGGCGTTATCCGGTAACCATCTATAATCGTGCAATTCAGGTCCTGTTAACATGGGTCATTCCATTTGCCTTCGTGGGTATTTATCCGGCAGCTCTGTTTCTGGAACGATCCGAAATGCATCGTATGGCGATGCTGACACCTGTGATGGGATTGGTGTTTGGCTCCATCGGTCTTCTGCTATGGAATTATGGTGTGAAGAAGTATCGCGGAGCAGGATCATAAGAGAAGACCTTTGTGAAAGGTAATAGACTAGATTCAGGAGGTAATGAGATGACATTAACCGAAGGGAAACTGGCACCAGACTTTGAGCTTCCGTCCAGTACGGGAGAGACGGTGAAGCTCTCGAATTATCGCGGACAGCGGGTGCTCATATATTTTTACCCGAAAGATATGACTTCTTCCTGCACACAGCAGGCATGTGATTTTCGTGATCGTCATGAGGAGTTCAAGGGGTTAAATACAGTTATTCTGGGCATTAGTATTGATCCGATGAAGCAGCACGACAAATTTATTGCCAAATATGGATTGCCTTTCATTCTGTTATCCGACGAAGAACATCAGGTTGCCGAGCAATACGGCGTATGGCAGCTCAAAAAGATGTATGGCAAGGAATACATGGGCATGGTACGCTCCACGTTTCTCATTGATGAAGAGGGTGTTCTGCTGAAGTCGTGGTTGAAGGTGCGAGTTAAAGGACATATTGAGGCAGCACTTGAGGCTTTACAGCAACTTTAGGAAGGTAAACTTGTCTGCTCTCTATACATCGAATAAATGTTCACTTCATAATAAAGGCTGTGTTCGCGGATTATACCGTGAAGCACAGCCTTTTTATGTGGGCAAGCGTTCTGGATGAGTCTGATTTTTTTTGTTCTTGCCAAAGCGAATGCGATGAACAAGTAACAGCAACAGAGGAATAATAAAACTGCAAGTAATGTCCCAATCCACCCATGCAGGCATGATGGTTTCGATATAAAAAATGACATTGGGGGAAATCAGGATACTCAGTGCAAACATAAGCAAAGATGAAGGGAGAATGAGTGGTTTGTATGTTTTCAACCGAAATAGATGAGCTAGTCCGATAACAAAAGCGAACATGTACAGCAGGCTTTTGAAATAGGTCGCAATTAACCAGGCAGTAGCCATGAAGGCTTCAATACGCTCAAAGAAGTTGCCGATATTAATTTTTTGGGACAGGGTATACGAAATGAAAATGTTATGCTGGGTTAGGAAAGGTCCCACAACCATAATGGAAAACAATAGCAGTACACATAGAAGCAGACCTCCACAGAAAGTGGCAAGCAAGAGGTCTCGTTTAAGGTGTGGCCCTGACATTACATAAGGAAGAATCATGGTAAGCACAAGCAGCTCTCCGAAGGAGGTGAATGATCCTCGAATAACGGTTTCAATCAAATGCACCCAACTTATGCTCAGAAATGGTTTCAAATGCGAGGCGTCTAATTTGGGCATTAACCCCATAAACAGGAAGGCCATAAAAAAAACAACAATGGGGGTTAATAGTTCACTGGTTGCTCCCATGGTATTTAACCCTTTCATTAGGCCCCAGGTTAGGGAACACATGAGCATAATTAAAATGACACGGATGGGGGTTTGGAGATAGATCTGGGTCGTCATGAAGTCTCCAACTTCACGGATACAGATGGCAGCGCCTATTGCGAAATAGAACAGGTAACCAGCAGACAATACTGATCCCATCCATGGACCAAGCAATTTCTTGCAAATTTCGATTAAAGATAGTTCAGGGAATGTTTGGTGCAGCTTGTACAAAATCCATATGATAAACAGACCGATGGGCTGGCTGAGGAAAGAGCATATCCATGCGTCCTGTTTGCCCAAGGTTGTGACTAACGAAGGATAGATCAGAATCATATCCCCAACCATGACAAGAAAGGTAAGCAGGGCAAATTGCCGAATGGTTACTTTTTCTTTTGGCATGGTCTCCAGCCTCCTTCCTGACATAGTAGAACTCCAGGCATTACCTTATCCCGAAGGTTTGTTTTTCCAGCGCTTTTTGAGCATGTGCACCAACAGTAACAGTCCCGGCAATATAATGCTCAATGTGGTATCCCAATCTACCCAATACGGAACGACCGTAATGACGATGAAGGTCAAATTGGGCGAGACCAGATTGGCAAGACCGAATATCAGAAATGTTGCTGGCAGAATAAGTACGCGATACTGCTTGAGCTTAAATAGTTCGGCACATCCCACAATAAATGCGTACATATACACCATCGCTTTAACATACGTGGAGATGAGCCAGGAAGAAGCCATAATGGCTTCAATACGCTCAAAGAAACCACCGATGTTAATCTTCTGAGATAAAATAAAGGAAGCATAGATGTTGTGCTGGGTAAGGAAAGCACCTAGAACAAGCAGAGAGATAGTAACCAATATTGCCAGCAACAAGTTGCCAAGTCCTGCCGCAACAAGAACATCCCGAGTTCGGTGAGCTTGTTTTATCGTATAGGGAACAATCATCATAATGGGGACCAGCTCACCTACCGGATATATGATACTGATGAGAATACCCTGCAGGATGGGAACGACGCCGGTATCTGTTGCAGGCTTCAAATTGCTGGGATCAACCTGAGGGAGCAGACAGAATGCAAGGACGAGAATAAACACGATCAGAATAGGCATCAGCAGTTCACTGCTTCTCCCCATCGTTTCCAATCCATGGTACAATCCCCAGCCAACTGTAATGACAAACATCAGAATGATGACGCGAATGGGGGTGTACTGAAAGATTTGGGAGGTGAGGAAATCTCCGACCTCTCGGGTGTGCGTGGAGGCACCTATTACAAAAAAGAAAAGATAAAATCCGGATACAAGACTGCCTGGCCAAAATCCCAGAATGCTTCGTGAAATCTGAATCAGATTTTCCTCCGGATACAGATTGCACAGCTTTAAAAACATGAGAATGAGGGCCATTCCCAGTGGAACCCCGATAAGAGCACATATCCAGGCATCTTGTTTGGCATAGGATGTGATGACCGAGGGATAGATGAGCATCATATCCCCCACCACCATCATAAAAATGAGGATGGACAATTGTCTTGTTCCGATGCGACCCTGCTCAAGCATAATGTCCCCTCCTTTTTTCCCTAAGTGCCAGTCAAGTGTGCCAGAAATTGATTTACAGGTTCATAGATCCATATGATGAGATAAAGTGGGCTGGGAATTTCCCACAAGTTTGCCGCAAAGACACTTAGAATGGTAGCTAAGAGCAGTAAGGCACTGTAAACAGCTGTTTCTTTCCATTCCTTGCGACGTATTAGACCCGGCACATCAAACCATCCAATGACCCCTGCGGTCACAATGACACTAAGTGTAAGTAACACCCTGTCTCACTCCCTAATTTGATCTTTGAACGAATCATCCAGTGTGCCTACACGTTTGATTTGTACATTGACATCGTAATGGACATCCAGATTTTCCAAATAACTATCCCAATCTTTCTCCACTTTTTTAAAGAACTTTGGATCAGCATGGTAAACCTCTTGCCCGAATCCGAAAATATCAACGTGAAACTTGCGCTGGACCGATTTAATGGACTTTTGCATCAATTCCACAAGCCGTTCCTCACTGTCCCGTTCGAGTTCCTTGAGTACTTTCATTGAACCAATTTTGATTCCGCATTCCACGGCACCTATGGAAGTTACATTTTTGATTTTAATGTTGATTAAAGGGTGATCTGCCACGACTTTTGCTTTCCGTTTGGTCGTTGTACGAAGTGTTTTGAAGGTCACATTTCCACCTTTGCGACAAGGCAGATGGCTGATGGTGGATACAACGTTGTTTCTGATGTAGTTGTATCCCTTGGACTCATCCTCCGTTAGCCACCCTATCAGTTTGTCTCCTTTGAACACGGATAGTCCGGTAGAATTAAGGCTGGCAGGAGACTTAATGGTTGAGATGTTAGCTTGACTTCCACTTTTCTCCGATTGACCAACAACCTCTACACCGGTAATTACAGGCTGTATTCCGGGAGCCAAAATATATTCCATTAATTGATCTCCGGTTACGGTTGTTGTGGGTGACCACGTTTTGGTCGAGACATCCAGTGAATTAAACATCTTTTCCGCAGGGATGTTCTCAAGTGGCGTTAATACGTCAAGCACTTTGGACGCCGTTGTATTTCGTGCAACCATGACGTAATAGTCAGGACGAACCGTAGGCTCACGCATTAATGCTTCTGTGATATCATAAATGCCTACTTTGCGAGCATACTCCTCGCCAATGACCATTATGCGGATATGTGCCATGAATATACGACGGGGGCTAGACTCCGTTAGCTTTTGAATAGCTTCAAATAAGGTAGGCGCAGAAGCCTGATACTGAGTTACAGGCGTTCCTTTACCTCCCCCGGACTTGGAGGATACTTCATTGGGAACAACAACCTGGGCACTCACCTTGATCATATCGCCATCCTTGTCCACACCCAGTCCCAGCATAATGCCGAGTTCATTGAGTTCCTGTCGATCCCAGCATCCGGTAAGGAGAGGGAGCAGAACGACAAAAGATAGTATTAATTGGAACCATTTGTTCATACGCGTTCTCCTTACCGATTATCGCTTCGTTTTTTTGTTCGCTTGTCTAGTTTCGTTCGGAGTTCCGGTAGAGATCGGACGGGTTTTCATCCGGGTCCAAGGCACGCGGAAAATGGTATCTTTGAGATCTTTACCGATGTAAGGCGCGAACGGGGACATGTAAGACACCCCAAAAGATCTTAAACTGCATAGATGGGTTACCGTAATCAGCAGAACCATCAGAATGCCATAGAAACCAAAGGCAGCAGCCAGAATCATCAGGACAAAACGTAGAATCCGTACAGAAATGGAGAGGCCATTTTCCGGAATAACATAACTGGATATCGCTGTAATGGATACGATAATTACCATGGCAGCCGATACAACGCCTGCATCTACTGCGGCTTGACCAATAACAAGGGTTCCTACAATGGAAACGGCCTGACCGACGGTCTTCGGAATCCGGATACCCGCCTCCCGCAAAATTTCATAGGTCAGCTCCATTAAGATGGCTTCAATGAATGCCGGGAATGGTACACCTTCACGCTGTGCTGCCAAACTGATTAACAGGTTGGTAGGCAGCATTTCCTGGTGAAAGGTAGTGATGGCAATATAGAAGGATGGAGCGAGCAGCGCGATAAAGAAGGCCAGATAACGAATCATTCGAATCAATGAGCTAATATCGGCTCGCTGATAGTAATCCTCGGGAGACTGAAAGAAATGTACAAACAAGGCTGGGACAAGCAGTACGAAAGGCGTGCCGTCCACAATGATCGCGACCCTGCCTTCTAGCAGTGCAGCACATACGGCGTCTGGTCGCTCACTGTTATAGACCGTAGGGAAGATTGTACCTGTTTTGTCCTGCACGAGTTCCTCGATATATCCGCTTTCCAGAATAGCGTCAATGTCAATCTCATCAAGTCTGCGCCGCAGTTCTTTTACAACCTCTTGATCGACGATATGCTCCAGATATACAACGGCTATCCTGGTGTTCGTGACTCGGCCAATCTCCCTTTCCTCAATCCAGAGATGAGGGTCTCGAATTCGTTTGCGGATTAACCCGGTATTCGTACGCAAATTTTCATTAAAGCCTTCCATGGGTCCTCGAACAACCGTCTGGGAGATCGGTTCACCAACGGCACGATCTTCCCATCCGGCTGCTGCAATTTTTAGGCCCTGATTGGAACCTTCTAGGAGCACTACGGCAAAGCCCGCCAGAAGCGCATCAAGAACGTCTTTCATTTCATTGATTAATAACACATTGCTGGCCGCCAGCACGTCATTCTGCAGATAGATGAGGTGTTCATTATCTTCCGAAAATTCAGGTATCTCTCGGGTTTGTAACAAGGATTTAAGGATGGAATGATTGATGATCTGTACATCCACCATTCCATCGATGTACAACATGACAGAAGGCCATTTGTGCAGACTTTGCAGTGGACGAACCATCAAGTCTTTGCTATTCCCCATCACTTGGTTGCAGTAATCTATATTTTCCGTAAGATTCGGAGATATTCTCTGATCCTGACTGCTCTGCGATGTTGTACTCATTCCTTCACCCCTTATACACCCTATATTTGCAAATTAGTATGACCTGGATGAATCAGGATTATCACAAAAGTGTTATTGAATCCCACAAAATAAAAAAAGAACATTGTCAATCCTTATAAATTAGAATAATATCTAATTAGATTTATATCTAATATTAGAGAAGAGGATTTGTCATGTTGTTTAGATCTTCCATTCTGGTTCTGCTACAAAAAGAATCGGAGTACCGCAAGTTCTTTGTTGCGGGCTTAGTGAACGGCATAGGCGACCGTTTCTGTCAGGTCGCCATGCTTTCGCTAATTTTTAGCACAACAGGATCTGGACTTGCCGTAGGACTTGCCCTTGGCCTGCGTGTGCTTCCATTTCTGCTGCTTGCCCCGGCAGGAGGTATGTTAACCATGCGCTTCTCACGGCGAAAGATCATGCTGCTTACCAATCTGATAAGGGTGCCATTTGCTCTGAGTTATTTACTTGTAAACAGTGCAGATGATCTGTGGATTTTATATACAGCGAGTACTTTACTAGCTTGTGCTGAGGCTCTCTATGCGCCGGTCCGCAAATCAGGCATACCACTGCTGGTTCAGCCGGAACATTTGCTCAAAATTAACGGACTTGAACAGGTAATGAACGGTACGGTGCTGATCGTGGGTGCCTTTCTTGGGGGATCACCTCATCCGTGCTGGGACCGCAGGCTGCATTTATAACCAATGCGCTGTGTTTCCTGGTGGCAGCTGTTATGATCCGTAAAGTCTCGTTTCCATCCGGAATGAGTACTGAATCAAATGGGATGTCACTTGAACATGTGGAGAAAACATCCGCTGCAGCTTCTGGAAATCCTTCAGTGATTACTCGTGCCAATGGTGCAGTTCATGTTCCTTCGGTGATATGGCGGCTGGTTCGATCGTCTGTAGCATTACAGATCATCATCCTGTTTGAGTTATGGGTACCAGTCATTAACGGGATCGATAATGTATTGATCAGTGTATATGCAATTGAAGTGTTTGCCCTTGGGGATTGGGGTGTAGGTCTGTTCTATGCGGCGCTTGGGACGGGGCTGGTATTAAGCAACTGGTGCTCTCGTTATTTTCAGCATTGGCTGCTTCCGGGAGTAGTCCTGTGTCTGCTCGTGGAAGGGGGATTGCTTATGCTGCTTAGTGTGGCGACTCTGCCAGTGATCGCAGTGCTGATCTATATTCTGCTGGCCCTTATGTCGGGAGTAGGCAATGCTTGTCTGGATACACTTCTGATGCGTGAGACACCTGAGAAATACCGAGGGCTTATCTATGGTTTGGTAACGGCTTGCAGTAGTACCATGCTGGGGTTATCCATGTTTGGTGCGGGTTTGTTATTAGAAGTGGTGGAGCCACGGAAGCTTGGTTTTGCAGGCGGTTTGGGTTTTGCGGGTATTGCTGTTTTGCTTACAACTTATGGGTGGCTAAGGGCGCGTGAGGCTTTTAGGATTAGACGTACCACCAAAGGAACATGAAAAAAGGAGCCGCGATATGCAGCTCCTTATTAATAATAGAAAGGTTAACCCGGAGGTCCCACATCTAATAGGGCAGAAAAACCTCTGCGCTAAATGTGTTTGAATTCAAACTTTGATATCACGATAGATATGTTATTGATTTGATTATTGTTTATTTTTGTCTTTGCCGAATGGCGGCAGGTTTGCGCAACGATCGGGCTGCCCACGCTTTTCGATAACGGTACAGTACGGCTGCAATCAGCAGCAGTCCGATTCCCGCCACGATGTAAGCTGTATATTGATGGGCAAGATGGAACACCGCGTTCCATTGGGGTCCGAATATTTTGCCAATACCCAGGAACAACAACACCCAGAACAGGGCGCCTGAATAGGCATAGAGAGCGAATTTACGAAAGGGAACAGCGGCTATACCCGCGAAATATCCGGTGAAATGTCTCACTCCCGGAATGAAATAACCGATGAAGATCAGGGCATTGCCGTACTTGGCAAACCACTTTTGCGTTTTATCCAGCTTGTCCTGTTTCATCAGAAACCATTTTCCATATCGTGTAATGAACGGCAGACCTGCTTTGGCCCCAATAAAATAAGTGATCGTCATGCCAATCGTCGTTCCCAGAAAAGCAAGGATGGCCAGAATTCCGAAGTCCAGATGTCCCTTGTAGGACAGAAACCCTGCATAGGCCATAGTTGTTTCTCCCGGGAAGGGAAGGGCGATGAATTCCAGCAATAAGCCAAAAAATAAAACGCTGTATCCGTAGGATCCAAACAGATGCTGGACCTTTTCAAGCAATTCCAATAGACTTCACTCTCCTGCAGACAGGGTGGGAGGAGATACGTACTCTCCAAGGCGTTTTGTTCACGATCCTACCTGTCCATTATGCTACCTAATCCGAAGCGAAGAATCAATCACGAGCCATCCCAAATTGTGAAAAATTATAAAACAAAATCGCGTCTTTTTTCAGCGCATCCTCCATATAATTCTAACAAATCTGCTGAAATCTATCAGCAAATTCACTAGAGACGTTGGAGGTCGATTCGTACATGGTAACGCCAATACATACATTATTATCTGGAAAATGGTCTGTGCTAATCCTTCGCATTGTGGTACTGCTGTGTGTATTCGCTGCATCTGCAGGCACAACAACTTACGCTTCCTCTGTATCGGGCTCTGATGCACCCGCCTTCAAAGAAGAGAATACTCAAGACAAGGTAGTCTATTTGAGTTTTGACGATGGACCGGGTAAGCATACCCGTGAAGTATTGGATATTTTGCGCAAGGAGCAGGTTTTGGCTACATTTTTTGTGCTTGGTGAGCAGGCAGAACGTTATCCTGAGATGATCCGTGCGGTTGTGGAAGACGGACATGCTTTGGGCAATCATACGTTTAATCATAATTATGAACAGCTGTACAGTGATTTCAAAGTGTTCTGGAAGCAGATCAAACAGACAGAGGCGGTAGTGGAGCGAATTACCGGATTTCGCCCGAATTTGGTCCGGGCACCGGGCGGTACCTACGGACATTTTGACAAGAGCTATTTTGATCTGCTGAAATTGGGCGGGTACACCGTCATGGACTGGAACGTAGATAGTGGTGATTCCAAACGGAAGGGTGTTCCGGCTAAAGAAATCCTACGCAATGCGACTAAGGTACCTGTCGGGGCAAGTTCGGTCATTGTACTGATGCATGATGGAGGCGCTCATGCCGAGACGGTAAAAGCACTACCTGGCATTATCAAGTATTACCGTGATCAGGGTTTTCGTTTTGACACGATGAAGGCCTCGGATGAGCCTGTTCAATTCCGTATCAATTCCAATGGTAAATACAAGTCTCGCAAAGCCCCGGGTAAGGAATGGATCGCCGAAAATGTACAGGAGAACAGCAACCTGTGGTTGGCTGGCAAGGAACTGAAGGTGGAAATTGGCTTGGCAGCAGCGACGTTGAAGCAAGGAGAATTTCGCGTGGAAGATCAGCGGATCATGGTGCCTTTGCGGACCTTTATGAAAAAGTTCGGTGGCAGCGCTCGCTGGAATGCAGAGACCCGAACAGCTACAGCCATATGGAAAGAACGAACCATCCATGCAGACAGCATCAGCGGCGAACTGACAACGAAGCGTGCAGACCAGATAAAGGACAGGACGACGGAGGGAGTCGTGCAGAGCCAGGGAGGAACGATCTGGGTTCCGCTGCGAGAATTGATGGAGCATATGGGAGTAACTGTTGATTCACTAAAGGCGAATGAAAAGGAATGGATGGTTAAGGCCAGCGTTCCTCTGGCAGCAGCGAACAGCATGTATTTGGATAAATTGATCTGAATAAAGTCGTTCGTGCAGGACTATTCTCTCTACTTCCGGGCAACACTGAATCATAGATTAGTATGGTTCAGGAATGCCGATGGATGGAAGGAGATCAGGAGAAATGTCTTATATCCGAATGGAACATGAACATGCCGTAGAATTGCTGAATAGAGTTATGAAGCGAGTTGAGAGTGTAATCATTGGCAAAAAACAAGAGATTCGTTATGTGTTAACTGCCATGCTTAGTGGAGGTCATGTACTTCTGGAAGATGTACCGGGTACTGGCAAAACGATGCTGGTTCGCGCCGTCGCTTCTGCGCTGGATTGCTCCATGGGACGAATTCAGTTCACGTCGGACGTGATGCCGGCAGATGTGACGGGCACATCGATGTATCATCCGCATACGGGAGAATTCACATTTCGGCCAGGACCGGTCATGTCCAATATTGTTCTGGCTGATGAAATCAATCGCGCTTCCCCCCGTACCCAGTCGGCACTTCTGGAAGCGATGGAGGAACGACGCATTACGGTGGATGGCACAACCTATGCTTTGCCGCGCCCATTCTTTTTGCTGGCGACGCAGAATCCGTTGCAGTTTGAGGGCACCTATCGTCTGCCTGAAGCGCAGCTGGATCGTTTTATCATGAAGATCGGACTGGGGTACCCTGATCCGGAGCAGGAAGTCGAACTGTTAACCCGGATGCAAAGCAGAGAGCTGCTTGATGAACTTCGTCCTGTCATGCTGGCTGAAGAAGTGGTAGCCATGCAGCGTGAAGTAAAACATGTACATGTGGACCCTGTCGTCAAACAGTATCTGGTTGCTGTTGCCGTTGCCTCCAGAAGTCACCCGGCGGTAAGACTCGGAATCAGTCCGCGTGGGACATTGGCCTGGATGGCTGCTGCACAATCGTTTGCTTACCTCCAAGGACGCAGTTATGTCATTCCCGATGATGTGAAAGAGATGGCTGTACCTGTCCTTTCCCATCGCGTTCAATTAAAAGCCCAGAACAGAGCGGAAATCTGGGCACAGGCGCAGGTGATTCAAGAAGCTCTGTCATCGGTCCCTGTACCTGTACAGATGGCGGCACAGGGAAGGGGACGGCGTCAATGACTGCGCTCGGTCAACGGATGTTGGGTGCTGTCCTGGTTGTGGCTTTTGCCTCGTTGTATGTATGGCATGGCGGCAAAGCCGCGCTATTTCTGTCCATTATGGCGGCCTTGATGCTCGCAAGTGCGCTGATTATCCATGTGTTGGGTCCGCGCAATATTAACATTCGCCGGCAAATGCATGCGAATCGGGTTGTGGCAGGCGAAAGAACGCTCGTGGCAGTGGAGCTGAAATTCGACTGTTCGATACCACTGTTATGGATGATTTTGTGTGAGAATACGCCTGCTGGCGTACATCGTAAATTACTATTTCCGGGAACCCGTCGCCAATTTACGTATCAATATGAATTATCGGGTTTGCGCAGAGGTGTATACAGATGGGAGTCAGGCAGATTGTACTGGGGTGATGTTTTCGGGTGGAATACGGTCTCCGCAGAAACGGTGAATCATACCCCGCTCATTGTTGTTCCTCAGGCAGCGGAATGGGGCGAGAATGATCACGGAGAATACTCGGCAATGGGTGAAGATACACTGTCTGAGCGGAGAAGCAGTCAGGGAAATCGCAGCCCTGAGTTCCGGGAATATCAGCAAGGAGACCCGCTGGGACGTGTTCATTGGAAAAGCACAGCCAAAACGGGTAAGCTTCAGACTTTTTTGCCTGAAACCTCCGATTCTGTCTCCCTGGGTATACTGGTGTATGAAGGTGCATCCGGTTATGAAGTACCGCAGTCAGAGAAGAGGGATACGCCTGCTTTTGAACGTGCGGTCCGTGCAGCTGCCCGCTGGATTCATACTGCTGAACGGGATAACATTCCTTATCATCTGTGGACGGAAGGCGGTGGGTCGGGATCTGCTCATCAGGAGAAATGGAAACAGGAACTCCTGCACTCGCCTGAAAACCATGCGTTGGATAAGCTGGCGCAGGCACGAATTGCTACGCCTCAAGCTGTATCTCCGTCGCTTCGCACAGAGATGTTGGATAGAATGGCACTGGGGTCACGAATTGTGATTCTCACTGGCAAAATGGATGAAGCATTGGTGGAGTGGGCAATATGTGCAATCCGTTTGGGATTCAAGGTAGAGGTTCAGTTAACAGATCAAACCATTCGTGACATGGGCAATGAAACTCTGGAACAGCTTCGTCAAAGTGGAGTACAGATCCATTGGCTTACGGACAGCGCTTTACCTCCAATGAGAAAGGTGGAGGTAACGGATGTGGGAGCATAATGGAAACGCTCAAGCGAATTCCACTGTGGCTGACAGGAGGCACACCGCCAGTTTCGGATTAGATTCTTTGCATACCATATATAAAGCGGAAACCAGAACATCTGGAGTAGATTTGAAGAGTCATGGCCACAGTTCCGAACCTGTCCTTTACAGAATCGGTCTTTCTGTCATTTTGCTTATATTGTCCCTGGAGTGGATATATCCGGTTACGTCAACGGGTCAGCAGGGCAGTGAACGATTCTTGTCCGTGATGGCAGGATTAACGGGGGCCTTGCTGCTCGCGGGTTTGCTTCGTACCGGCTGGATCACGGGAATACTGATGAGGCTCTTCATTGCTCTAACCGCATTATGCTGCATGTATGGAAGTAATGACCCTGTCGGTTGGGCGGCTACCTATCCGGCCACGATTTCTACGGATATGGGCAGTTTCATGAGTACATGGCGGTTTCACTCGATTAGTGTGGAGACAAGAGGTCTGCTCATGATGTGCGGTTGGAGCATGCTGATGGCTTCCGTGCAGTCCCTTGTACTGCTGCGACGAAGTGTGATGCTGTTTGGCAGTGCAACATTGGTCTATTTGCTGCTGCTTGAATCTTTTGCCGGGCTCGATGTATATGCTTCGGTGATACGTTCTGTGTTGTGGATTCTGCTCATGCAGGCCATGTTACAGTTGCTTCGCCTTAATGGCGGGGTCACCACACCGATCTTTAAGCAGAGTCCTTACGGTCGTTGGTGTGCGGTAACGCTTGCGGTGTCGGCAGGTATGGTGCTTTTCTCAGCGCTCCCTGGGCAGCTTGCTTCCATTCCTCCACCGGAACGTGTATCCCTTGAGCAGATGGGTGAACGGCTGGCCCGCTGGGCAGGCTATACACAGCAAGGAAGCATTCCTGCTGCAACCGCCGTCACAGGATATAGTACAGCGGATGCACCAATGGGCGCACCTTTGGTGCAGGGAGACACGATCTTTTTTACGGCGAAAAGTCCGGAAGCTACGTATTGGCGGGGCGAGACCCGTTCATATTATAACGGAAGTACCTGGAGTGATCCTGTGCAGAGCTTTGAGACGGCAAGTCCATCCGGATTGGTGCGTGCCGATGGTTGGGAGTACCCGGCCTATTGGCAACGTATTCGTCAAACGGTGACGATGAAGCGAGAGTGGAGAGGACCCAATCCCCTCTTCACAGGTGGAATGCCACTCAATCTGTCGTTTCAGGATAAGAATAGTGATAATCAGAAAAACAAACGTTTACTGCTATCAAATGAAGATTCCGCAACGTTATGGCTCGCGGCTACTTATGACAATCAAACGGTCAAAGGTTATACGGCAGATGTCATGATTCCCGTGGCAACACCTGAACAACTACGCCTTCTGGGGAAGAAGTCCAACATGAAAGATCCGGCGGCAATTCGCAGAACGTATCTGCAGCTACCCACTACGCTTCCCGGACGCGTGCAGGCGCTTGCCAAGGAAATCATTCAGGGAAGTGAGACCCGTTATGATGCCGTGCAAGCCGTAAAGTCGTACCTTGTGGACCACGCCGAATATACACTGGATACCCGTATGCCACCACGCGGAACGGATTTTGTGGACGATTTTCTATTCGTTACACGGCAGGGGTATTGCAATCATTTCTCGACAGCTATGATTGTGCTGCTACGTGCAGAGGGCATTCCGGCACGCTGGGTTAAGGGGTTCGGACCCGGGGAAGCCGATGCGGACGTTTCCGGGCAATACATTGTGACCCAGGGAGATGCACACTCCTGGGTCGAAGTGTATTTCCCCGGCGCAGGCTGGATGCCGTTCGAGGCTACGCCAGGCTTCACCATGACGCAGGGTGAAGGCCAAGATGCCGCTGCGCTCAGCGGGCAGCAGCCCATTGCCGTAACCCCGCCGCAGACGGACGGCGGGGTGGCTCACGCGGGCGCATGGCTGCTCGCCCGCGCACGGGCCATTGCCGCGCACCCATGGCTCGCGGCAGCCCTTGCGGCAGCGGCGCTGCTATGCGCCGCTGGGGCCATCCGCCTGCGGCGGCTTCGCCCCGCGCTGCGGCTAAGGCTGCTGCTGGCGTGGCCGCGCAGCAGCTTTCCGGACCGCGAGCGGCTGCTCAGCGCCGCCGCTCCGGTCTGGGCCGCGCTCGCGCGCCGCTACGGCCCGCGGCCGCCGGGAATGACGCTGCGTGAATATGCAGCGTCACCCGTCGTGGCCGCAGGCGCGGACGGCGCGGACATCGCGCGGTTCGCAGCCGACTGGGAACGGCTGCTGTACGGGCCGGACCGTCCGCTGCGTGCGGACAGTCTGGACTTCCTGCGCCGGGCACTTCAACTGGCCCGGCGTATGCAGGCGCTGTAACATGAAGTACAGTGCAGCCCTT
Organism: Paenibacillus sp. E222; assembly: GCF_013401555.1. Lineage (NCBI taxonomy): Bacteria > Bacillati > Bacillota > Bacilli > Caryophanales > Paenibacillaceae > Paenibacillus > Paenibacillus sp. E222. The sequence continues at coordinate 406,316 of NZ_CP058552.1, read as the reverse complement.
AACATAGACGCCTTTCTCGCCCATAAAGCGAACGAGGCGTCTTTCCGCGATCATACACCGTGAACTTCATGCGGAAGATATCTTTTATTGATAAAATAGAACATCAACCCTTTTCTTATATTTCCGATCGGCAAATGTATAGAATGAAGGCAGGAATATTCGACCAATTACTGTAATCTCAGGCGTTGAATATGCCAAGTTTTGAGATGTCGAAAAAAGGAGTTTCGCCTTTCCTTGACGGTATGTTTTGTCGTTGCGTATAATTAGTTTCATTAATTGAGGGAGGCTCGGTAATGAATAAGCAAAATGAAATCGTGGTTGTCCTTGACTTTGGGGGCCAATACAACCAGTTAATCGCCAGAAGAATTCGGGATCTGGGCGTATACAGTGAGCTTTTGCCGTATAACACACCGGCGGAGAAAATCGCAGAATTATCACCGAAGGGAATCGTGTTCTCGGGTGGACCATCTAGCGTTTACGCAGAAAATGCACCACATGTAGATCCGGCCGTTTATGATCTGGGATTGCCAATCTTCGGAATTTGTTACGGTATGCAGCTCATGGCGCAGCAGCTTGATGGTAAAGTGGAGCGTTCTGAGAAGCGTGAGTACGGAAAAGCAGACCTTGAGTTTGCAGCAGGCGCTACACTTGCAAAAGGCATTGAAGGCGAACATACCGTATGGATGAGTCATGGTGACCACGTGGTTACTCTTCCTCCGGGCTTCAAACTGGATGCAGGCACGGAAAGTGCGCCAATCGCAGCGATGAGCGACGACGAGCGCAAATTGTATGCTGTTCAGTTCCATCCAGAAGTACGCCACTCTGTTCGCGGTAATGAAATGATCAAAAACTTCCTGTTCGAAATCTGTGGCTGCGAAGGCAACTGGACGATGGAGACATTCATCGATGACACGATCAAGGATATTCGTGAAAAAGTCGGCGACGGCAAAGTGCTGTGCGCACTCAGTGGCGGCGTGGATTCTTCCGTTGTTGCTGCGTTGCTGCACAAAGCAATTGGTGATCAACTGACTTGTATGTTTATCGACCACGGTCTACTGCGCAAAGGCGAAGCGGAAAGCGTAATGGAGACGTTCGTCGGCAAATTCGATATGAAAGTGGTTAAAATTGATGCGCAGGAGCGTTTCATGTCCAAGCTGGCTGGTGTGGATGATCCGGAACAAAAACGTAAAATCATCGGTAACGAGTTTATTTACGTATTTGATGAAGAGTCCAAGCAGTTTGATGATTTTGCATTCCTGGCGCAAGGTACACTGTACACGGATATCGTGGAAAGTGGTACAGCGACTGCACAGACGATCAAATCCCACCACAACGTAGGCGGTCTGCCTGAGGACATGAACTTCAAACTGATCGAACCACTGAACACTCTGTTCAAGGATGAGGTGCGCAAAGTGGGTACAGAGTGCGGCCTGCCGGACGAAATTGTACACCGTCAGCCTTTCCCGGGTCCAGGTCTTGCGATCCGTGTCCTTGGTGAAGTAACGGAAGAGAAGCTCAAAATCGTTCGTGATTCCGACTACATCCTGCGTGAAGAGATTATTAAAGCTGGCCTTGATCGCGAGATTTGGCAATACTTCACAGCCCTGCCTAACATGAAGAGTGTTGGGGTTATGGGTGACGCGCGTACGTATTCCTACACTGTAGGTATTCGTGCTGTAACATCCATCGACGGCATGACAGCTGACTGGGCACGTATCCCTTGGGACGTATTGGAGAAGATCTCCGTGCGGATCGTTAACGAAGTGGATAACGTAAACCGTATCGTGTATGACGTAACTTCCAAACCACCAGCAACGATTGAGTGGGAATAGGTGTGAAATATTAGTGGACTTCATTGCTTAGAAGCCCTGATATGGTTGGAACCCTTGGATTTTTAAATAAAAAGCTCATTCTTGATAAATTGTTATCAAGAATGAGCTTTTTATATTGGTTATATGAATTAATCAACCCTAGTTCCGAAGTAACTCCAGTATTCGTTGGGGGTGACTGTTTGCTTGAGCAAGTATGGCTTGAGAGGCATCGGTTAGAATACTCAGTGTAGATATCTTTATCATTTCTTTGGATATGTCAGTGTCCCTGATTCGTGACTCGGATGCTGTAAGGTTCTCAGAATAGTTGGATGTGTTGTTATAGGCGTACTCTAGTCGATTTTGATAGGCGCCTAATTTTGCACGCTCCCCTGTGACTTTATCTAAAGCCGTTTTGATATCTGTTACTGTGATATGAGGAATGACTTCATAATCATCAAAACTTGCTTCCGAAAATGCGGTGAACAATCCGGTGTAGCCTTCAAGCATGGATGTATTGGCGGAATAGCCTTCGATCTTTCCTACACCCGTAACAGAAAATGTATAATAATTGCCTACAACAGTTCCGGTAAGTTCATAGTTCTGATCCAATTGGGCAGGATCCACTACTATGGAGGTAATTAATCGATATGATCCATTTACGCGTTCTCCAATATATAATCCACCGTACTGGCTATACCAACCAAAAACTTGGTTGTTAAAGTCGTCTCCTTTAATAATTATGCCAATATTTCCATCTGGATGTGTCGTCATGAATTTTCCATTGACCGTGATGGTCATATCGTTACCTTGAATTACTTCCGAGAGAATCGTTTTGTCACCAACGCCTTCAGTGGACTGTGTCAATAATCCGTTCTGGACTGTCCAGGCACCTTGCGCAGGATGCCATTGTGAAAACCTATTTTGATCGTTAAAATTCTCCCTATAATATAGGTCCAGATGCATGTCATTAATGCTTAGCGGAATTGTGTCAGTACCTGTATGGACAGCAGCATTAGTAAGTGACCCGTTCAAAAGGTAGATTCCATTGAATTGTGTGTTGTTTGTTATATCCTCTATATTTCGGAGGTTGTGTGTAATTTCTTGATTAATTGTTTCTTTATCACTATAGGTGTATGTATCATTTTCCCTTTGAACAAGTAGTTCTCTGATTCTTTGAAGTCCGCTTGTTATGCTATTGAGAGCACCTTCCGCAGTTTGAATTAATGAAATTCCATCTTGGATATTTCTTGCTCCTTGCTCTAAAGCCCTAATCTGAGCACGCATACTTTCGCTAATAGCTAGACCGGCAGCGTCATCAGCAGCGCGACTAATGCGTAGACCGGACGAAAGTCTTTCAAAAGAAGTTTTTTTGGCGTTACTATTATTATTAATTCTATTTTTGGCGTTTAATGCTGGCAGATTATTGTTAATTCTCATATTTCTCCTCCTATCCTAATATTAGTATACACGTTTCGTGGAGAAAATTAATCTGACAAGGATGGAAACTTAAACAAGACTGACCGTGTTGATGAGCTATGAAACTTAAAATGCATTTTTTATGAAAAATTTAAAACGTCCATCGATGGTATGACAGCTGACTGGGCACGTATCCCTTGGGATGTATCGGATAAAATCTGCAATTGATACTACGAAGAAGAACACTCTGTAAGGAGGAACTATAGCGGATGAAGGAAAGAATTGAACTCAACCCTGGATGGACTCTTGAAGATGTTGCTGCACTTACGTCTAATTCTGATCTAAAGATTGTCCAATACAGCGAGCACAATATCCCGGGTGTGGACTTGATGCAGATATTGAATGAGGAGCTGTTTGCAAATAGACCCGATGTTACTTTTCGTATATATGGCTTTCATTCGCAATCTGGCGACTTGTCTGTTCTAAAATATATGAACCATGTAGAAAAGCTTGTGATTGATTGTAACAGACGCATTCATGGGATTGAGGGCTTAGGTGAATTGCTAAGGTTAGAAGAGTTTGCATTTGACGTATTTGAAGCGGAATCTCTTGATGCATTAACACTTGTACCTGCCACTTTACAGCAGCTCCGCATCGGTAAAACCAAAACAAAGAAAACCAATTTGTCCGTACTTAACCGCTTTACTGAGCTTAAAACGCTGAGTGTGAATGGTCATACAACTAACATCGAAACGATCGGTACATTGTCTTCACTCCGGTCCCTCTATGTTTCGGGAATGCCATTAAAGGAATTGGGATACTTAAAAGATTTAACGTATTTGCGCGAACTTCATCTCAGTTTTGGTGGAGCAGAGAATCTGGATAGCCTTGCTGGAATGGAATCCTTGCAAATGTTGAAGCTCCTAAGAGTGAAAGGTTTATCCGATCTTACCGTATTGCCTGATCTGAAGGGGTTGCGCTTATTAGGGATAGAAGACCAGCCACATATATCTAGTCTACCGTCTCTTGAGAATCTGACTGAATTACAGCGTGTTTCCCTGAACAATGTGAATGTGGAGAATATTGAATGGGCAAAGACTTCCAAAAGTCTGAAAGAGCTCGCTCTTCTGCAAATGAAGCATATGAATGCCGAAGAAATCGAATCCCTGATTCATCATACATCCTTGGAAAGTATGATCGTTCATTTGAAAAGTGCCAAACAGCAAAAAGTGGTGAAGCAGGCGATAATGGCAGCAGGCATGTGGGATGAGAGCGGATGGTGGTATAACGATGAATCTCTGAATATTTAATTCCTTTTTTAGGTTCGTTTCATATTGTTTTCATGTCCGGCTTGTACACTAAGTACAGAATACAGCTATATGGCAACTGAAAGGAGAATTGAATGTATGCGTAAAACCGACAATATGAGCAAATGGAAGATGGGCATTGGAAGTGCGTTTCTGATGGTGATGCTGGCAGGATGCGGCTCCGGTATGCAGGACTTGGCTCTTGGTGCGGGGGAATCTTCATTTGTAAATTTGGAGGCAGCAGATTCGTCTTCCGATCAAGCCCAGAATCAGGAATTGTCTGAGGGATCGACTAGTAATACACGTCAGGAACAACAGCAGGCACAGGACGTGCTTCAGACAGAGATTTAGAATATACCGCATAGGACCTATCATGTAAAAAATGATCTATTAACCGTGGTAGCCTGCTCTCTATACCTAATCTTTTTGAATATCCAAATACATGGCCTCATCACATAAACATCTTCTCGGTAACCCATGAAGCTACCGCAATCAAAGTGTGCGATCCACCTTTGATTGCGGTAGCTTTTTTTATTTTTTGCAGAAGAGGGAAACACCCTTTGCCAGGATCGACATATACTCGAAAAGCTCACCGGAAACCTCAGTTTAATTTGGGTTGTAAACCGCTGAACTGGTTCATTTTGCTAAATAATACGAACGATTTATATGATGAGTGATAATAACATTCGTTTTTCTCATTGACAAACTAGAGGTAACCCTCCTAAAATAGTGATTGGAAACACACAAATAGCGCATATTACTTCGTATAATCCCGGGGATTGGCCTGGGAGTTTCTACGAGATCACCCTAATGATCTGGCTACGAAGAGGAGAAGGCTGAGCACATGAATTCTACATGATTGCGTCGGGCAGGACATCACGCACATTAGAATTTTTTTTGTTCTCCGTAATTGGCACCGTGCCACTCCTCATCAGCTATAACCCTGGGTGATGTATTCATCTTCAGGGGTATTTGTCGTTTTTCAAAAGGCTTCAACATCTCTAAGGGGGAATTGGTGAATTATGGATCGTTTCTTTAAATTAAAAGAAAACGGAACGAACGTTAGAACGGAGATTGTTGCGGGTCTTACTACCTTTATGACAATGGCGTACATTCTTTTCGTAAACACGTTGTTCTTGGGATCGGCCGGAGCTGGTATGTCGGACAATGCAGTATTTTTTGCAACAGCCGTAGGTGCTGGTTTGATGACCATCATTATGGGATTGTTCGTTAACATTCCGATCGCCCTTGCACCAGGTATGGGTTTGAATGCTTACTTCATGACCGTGGTTCTGAGTTCCAACGGTGCGATTTCCTGGCAGGCAGCTCTCGGAGCGGTATTTATCTCTGGTATCGTGTTTATTATTTTGACAGTGACCAAAATTCGTCAAATGCTGCTCGTTGCAGTTCCAGACTCATTAAAAATGGCAATCACAGTTGGTATTGGTCTCTTTATAACCATTGTAGGTTTCAAACTGGCTAATCTGGTCGCTGTAACAGTCAATGTTGCACCTGATGCGGATCTGAGCCAACCGATTCCGGGCAGCAGTTTTAATCTGTCTTTGGGCAACTTCATCACACATCATGATGCATTGCTCGCACTGATTGGACTGCTCATTATTGCTGTACTGATGGTTATGCGCGTCAAAGGTGCATTGCTAATTGGTATCATTGCTACAACGTTGATTGGTATCCCTATGGGCGTTACGAATCTCAGCGGTTTGTCCGGTGCAAGCTGGTTGCCTAACTTCAGTGATCTGGCAGTTGGACAATTGGATTTGAAGGGTGCAATTAGCCTTGGATTGTTTGAAATCATCTTCATCTTCACCTTTGTGGAGCTGTTTGACACATTCGGAACAATGGTGGGTACAGCAACACGAATGGGGATTATGAAGGATAAGAAAAAAGGCGAGAAAACAATTGGTAAAGCAATGCTCGTCGATGCAGTGGGTGTAAGTGCAGGGGCTGCACTGGGTACAAGTACAATTACCGCATTCGTTGAAAGTGCCTCTGGCGTCGAAGCTGGTGGACGTACAGGTCTGACCTCTGTAACCACAGGTATCCTGTTCATCCTGGCTTTGTTTATTGCTCCACTGGCATTGGTTGTTCCGTCCGCTGCAACAGCTCCGGCATTGATCATCGTGGGTGTCTTGATGATGAATCAGGTTCGCAGCATTGAGTGGGATGACTTCCTGCAAGCTTTCCCGGCATTCCTTACAATCGTATTGATGCCTTTCACTGGAGGAATTGCAAACGGGATTTCCGCAGGGATTGTATCCTATGTAATCCTGGCCGTATTCAGCAACCTGGTTACGGAGCGCAAAGTGAAGATCCACTGGCTTATGTGGATATTGGCTATCATTGTTATATGCCGGTATGTATTTATCGGTGGAGAATAAAAGTTTGACTGAATGAATTGGGTCAGAGACTTATAATGTATTTCTTATTTATACAAATGAAAGAAGCGGAAGCCTTGTACTTTAACGGGGCTTTCGCTTTTTTTTGTTTCTTATATATGTAGCGTTAGCTCTAAAAGAAGGGACAGGAGACTCTTTGAAATGTTCTACGTAGGGGATATTCTTGATCTATGGGAGATCGAAATTGACTTTCTTCTATATATAAAGGGGGAACATACATGAGTTATGATTTGATGGTTTTTGATCCAGCCAAAGCTCCAGTTGATAAAACGTCGTTTATGAGATGGTATGGTGAGCAGACAAAATGGTCAGAGGACCATTCCTATTCAGACATTAAGGTGAGCTCAGAGCAGCTTCAACGTTTTTACGAAGAACTCATTCTTATATTTCCTTCCATGAATGTAGACGACGATGTGTTTGAAGCGATGGAAGAAGCCGGAACAGATAATCGATTAACAGAATACTCGCTAGGAAAAGAAGTGATTTATGCTGCATTCGCGTGGTCTGTTGCGGAGGACGCCTATATAATGATGCGTGAGTTGGCAAGGAAGCATAACGTTGGTTTCTTTGATGTAAGCGGCTCGGATGGTGAGATCATCAGACCCTGATGTGTATACTTAAATAGCAAACTTGGGAAACAGCACTATGAGGTTTACATAGTAGCTGAATATAACCCGATTGAAAGACATTCTACTATATAATAGAAACTAGTGTAATGTGAGAGAGTTGCTATTCTCAGAGATTAGAAAGATAGTTGGTGCTGCCGGATGAAGTATCGTGTAGAGTATAATAGGAGTAGGGGGGAGGAAGAGAACCGCTCACGGAAAAGTTGAAAATAAAGCTTGCATTCGAAATCTGTACATGGTATATTCTAATTCCGGCCAAGAAAACACGAGAAACACGGTGCGGCAAGCGAAACACCAAGCTTCGAAAGAAACTTAAAAAAGAGCTTGCAAAGTTGGTTCGGATGTGATAAGATATAAAAGTTGCTGAGGTGAACAACACACGGCAATGAAACAAGTTTGATCTTTGAAAACTGAACAACGAGTGAGTAACGATCTTGCTTGCAAGATCGACGCTGAGAAATCGGTACAAGCCTTCGGGCTGTATGCTTTCAAAGCAAAATAAATGAGATTTTTAATCTCGTCAGTTTCAAAATGAGCTTATCGCTCTTTTCAATACTTTATTGGAGAGTTTGATCCTGGCTCAGGACGAACGCTGGCGGCATGCCTAATACATGCAAGTCGAGCGGACTTGATGAGAAGCTTGCTTCTCAGATAGTTAGCGGCGGACGGGTGAGTAACACGTAGGCAACCTGCCCTCAAGCTTGGGACAACTACCGGAAACGGTAGCTAATACCGAATAGTTGTTTTCTTCTCCTGAAGAGAACTGGAAAGACGGAGCAATCTGTCACTTGGGGATGGGCCTGCGGCGCATTAGCTAGTTGGTGGGGTAACGGCTCACCAAGGCGACGATGCGTAGCCGACCTGAGAGGGTGATCGGCCACACTGGGACTGAGACACGGCCCAGACTCCTACGGGAGGCAGCAGTAGGGAATCTTCCGCAATGGGCGAAAGCCTGACGGAGCAATGCCGCGTGAGTGATGAAGGTTTTCGGATCGTAAAGCTCTGTTGCCAGGGAAGAACGCTTGGGAGAGTAACTGCTCTCAAGGTGACGGTACCTGAGAAGAAAGCCCCGGCTAACTACGTGCCAGCAGCCGCGGTAATACGTAGGGGGCAAGCGTTGTCCGGAATTATTGGGCGTAAAGCGCGCGCAGGCGGTCATTTAAGTCTGGTGTTTAATCCCGGGGCTCAACCCCGGATCGCACTGGAAACTGGGTGACTTGAGTGCAGAAGAGGAGAGTGGAATTCCACGTGTAGCGGTGAAATGCGTAGATATGTGGAGGAACACCAGTGGCGAAGGCGACTCTCTGGGCTGTAACTGACGCTGAGGCGCGAAAGCGTGGGGAGCAAACAGGATTAGATACCCTGGTAGTCCACGCCGTAAACGATGAGTGCTAGGTGTTAGGGGTTTCGATACCCTTGGTGCCGAAGTTAACACATTAAGCACTCCGCCTGGGGAGTACGGTCGCAAGACTGAAACTCAAAGGAATTGACGGGGACCCGCACAAGCAGTGGAGTATGTGGTTTAATTCGAAGCAACGCGAAGAACCTTACCAGGTCTTGACATCCCTCTGACCGATACAGAGATGTATCTTTCCTTCGGGACAGAGGAGACAGGTGGTGCATGGTTGTCGTCAGCTCGTGTCGTGAGATGTTGGGTTAAGTCCCGCAACGAGCGCAACCCTTGATCTTAGTTGCCAGCATTTCGGATGGGCACTCTAAGGTGACTGCCGGTGACAAACCGGAGGAAGGTGGGGATGACGTCAAATCATCATGCCCCTTATGACCTGGGCTACACACGTACTACAATGGCCGGTACAACGGGCTGTGAAGCCGCGAGGTGGAACGAATCCTAAAAAGCCGGTCTCAGTTCGGATTGCAGGCTGCAACTCGCCTGCATGAAGTCGGAATTGCTAGTAATCGCGGATCAGCATGCCGCGGTGAATACGTTCCCGGGTCTTGTACACACCGCCCGTCACACCACGAGAGTTTATAACACCCGAAGTCGGTGGGGTAACCGCAAGGAGCCAGCCGCCGAAGGTGGGATAGATGATTGGGGTGAAGTCGTAACAAGGTAGCCGTATCGGAAGGTGCGGCTGGATCACCTCCTTTCTATGGAGAATCGTTTCCTGTAACGGAAACATTCAAATACGCAGCTTAGCTGCAAAAATTACTCACTCGTTGCTCAGTTTTGAGAGCTCAAACTCTCAAACAGCTTGCTTTTGCATGGAGCTTGTTCTTTGAAAACTAGATATCGAAACGAAATTTTGCGATTTAGAACATTCCTTTAAGCTGATCTTGTGTAAACAAGTGAAGTGTTTATAAGGTAGACTGCTATTGCGATGGTATCGAATGGGAAGCGACTTTTGGCTTTGGACGTAGTCCAAAACAAGCGGAGCGCGCCATCGAAACCGGAGCAACTGGTTAAGCTACTAAGAGCACACGGAGGATGCCTAGGCGCTAGGAGCCGATGAAGGACGTGGCGAACAACGAAACTGCCTCGGGGAGCTGTAAGCAAGCTTTGATCCGGGGGTGTCCGAATGGGGAAACCCAGCTGGGGTAATTTCCAGTTACTCACAACTGAATACATAGGTTGTGTAGAGGCATACCAGGGGAACTGAAACATCTAAGTACCCTGAGGAAGAGAAAACAATAGTGATTCCGTCAGTAGCGGCGAGCGAACGCGGAGAAGCCCAAACCAGAGAGCTTGCTCTTTGGGGTTGTGGGACATCTCACATGGAGTTACAAAGGAGCCGGTTAAACGAAGAGGTCTGGAAAGGCCCGCCAAAGAAGGTAAAAGCCCTGTAGTTGAAAGTCTGCTCTCTCCGAGATGTATCCCGAGTAGTGCGGGGCACGTGAAACCCCGTATGAATCCGGCAGGACCATCTGCCAAGGCTAAATACTTCCTAGCGACCGATAGTGAAGCAGTACCGTGAGGGAAAGGTGAAAAGCACCCCGGAAGGGGAGTGAAATAGAACCTGAAACCGTGTGCTTACAAAAAGTCAGAGCCCGTTTTAGGGGTGATGGCGTGCCTTTTGTAGAATGAACCGGCGAGTTACGTTCCCGTGCAAGGTTAAGGTGAAGAGCCGGAGCCGCAGCGAAAGCGAGTCTGAATAGGGCGATGTAGTACGTGGACGTAGACCCGAAACCGGGTGATCTACCCCTGTCCAGGGTGAAGGTGCGGTAACACGCACTGGAGGCCCGAACCCACGCACGTTGAAAAGTGCGGGGATGAGGTGGGGGTAGCGGAGAAATTCCAATCGAACTCGGAGATAGCTGGTTCTCCCCGAAATAGCTTTAGGGCTAGCCTCGGAAAACAGAGTCGTGGAGGTAGAGCACTGATTGGGTGCGGGGCCCGCAAGGGTTACCAAGCTCAGTCAAACTCCGAATGCCATAGACTTACTTCCGGGAGTCAGACAGTGAGTGCTAAGATCCATTGTCAAAAGGGAAACAGCCCAGACCATCAGCTAAGGTCCCCAAGTGTGTGTTAAGTGGGAAAGGATGTGGAGTTGCACAGACAACCAGGATGTTGGCTTAGAAGCAGCCACCATTGAAAGAGTGCGTAATAGCTCACTGGTCGAGTGACTCTGCGCCGAAAATGTAACGGGGCTAAACACACCACCGAAGCTATGGCTTGATGCTTGCATCAGGGGTAGGGGAGCGTTGTATAAGGGTTGAAGGTGTACCGTAAGGAGCGCTGGACATTATACAAGTGAGAATGCCGGTATGAGTAACGAAAAGATCAGTGAGAATCTGATCCGCCGAAAGCCTAAGGGTTCCTGAGGAAGGCTCGTCCGCTCAGGGTAAGTCGGGACCTAAGGCGAGGCCGAAAGGCGTAGTCGAAGGACAACAGGTCGAAATTCCTGTACCACCGTAAGCCGTTATGAGCAATGGGGGGACGCAGCAGGGTAGTGACGCGGACTGATGGATGTCCGTCTAAGCAGTGAGGCTGATGTGTAGGCAAATCCGCACATCGTAAGGCTGGACTGTGATGGGGAGCGAAAATTATAGTAGCGAAGGTCATGATCTCACACTGCCAAGAAAAGCCTCTAGCCAGGTGATGGTGCCCGTACCGCAAACCGACACAGGTAGGCGAGAAGAGAATTCTAAGGCGCGCGGAAGAACTCTCGTTAAGGAACTCGGCAAAATGACCCCGTAACTTCGGGAGAAGGGGTGCCCCGGTAGTGTGAATAGCACGAGGGGGCCGCAGTGAAAAGGCCCAAGCGACTGTTTAGCAAAAACACAGGTCTGTGCGAAGCCGTAAGGCGAAGTATACGGGCTGACGCCTGCCCGGTGCTGGAAGGTTAAGGGGAGCGGTTAGGAGCAATCCGAAGCTGTGAACCGAAGCCCCAGTAAACGGCGGCCGTAACTATAACGGTCCTAAGGTAGCGAAATTCCTTGTCAGGTAAATTCTGACCCGCACGAATGGCGTAACGACTTGGGCGCTGTCTCAACGAGAGATCCGGTGAAATTTTAATACCTGTGAAGATGCAGGTTACCCGCGACAAGACGGAAAGACCCCATGGAGCTTTACTGCAGCTTGATATTGAATTTGGGTACGATCTGTACAGGATAGGTGGGAGCCTTTGAAGCGTGAGCGCCAGCTTGCGTGGAGGCACCGTTGGGATACCACCCTGATCGTATCTAGGTTCTAACCTGGTACCGTAATCCGGTGCGGGGACAGTGTCAGGTGGGCAGTTTGACTGGGGCGGTCGCCTCCTAAAGAGTAACGGAGGCGCCCAAAGGTTCCCTCAGAATGGTTGGAAATCATTCGAAGAGTGCAAAGGCATAAGGGAGCTTGACTGCGAGACCTACAAGTCGAGCAGGGACGAAAGTCGGGCTTAGTGATCCGGTGGTACCGCATGGAAGGGCCATCGCTCAACGGATAAAAGCTACCCTGGGGATAACAGGCTTATCTCCCCCAAGAGTCCACATCGACGGGGAGGTTTGGCACCTCGATGTCGGCTCATCGCATCCTGGGGCTGAAGTAGGTCCCAAGGGTTGGGCTGTTCGCCCATTAAAGCGGTACGCGAGCTGGGTTCAGAACGTCGTGAGACAGTTCGGTCCCTATCTGTCGTGGGCGTAGGAAATTTGAGAGGAGCTGTCCTTAGTACGAGAGGACCGGGATGGACGTACCGCTGGTGTACCAGTTGTTCCGCCAGGAGCACCGCTGGGTAGCTATGTACGGAAGGGATAAGCGCTGAAAGCATCTAAGCGTGAAGCCCCCCTCAAGATGAGATTTCCCAGTATGTAAGACCCCTTGAAGACGACGAGGTAGATAGGCTGGGGGTGGAAGTGCAGCAATGCATGGAGCTGACCAGTACTAATCGGTCGAGGGCTTATCCAAGATATGCAGGTTGTAAGTTGCAAATTTCGTTTCGGATCTAGTTTTCAGAGAATGATCTCTGAAATGTAAGCTAAGCTATGCGTTTGGTGGCGATGGCGGAGGGGTTCCACACGTACCCATCCCGAACACGACCGTTAAGCCCTCTAGCGCCGATGGTACTTGGACCGCAGGGTCCTGGGAGAGTAGGACGCCGCCAAACAAAGAACCACTGCCGATGTTATTCGGTGGTGGTTTTTATTTGTTTAATATGAAGTATCTAATATAAACCTTAACAGCCCGGAGGAATTCCTGGGCTGTTTTTTATTTCAATTTATGTGATGTACTAAATCTTTTTAGGTTATTGATTTCTTTATAGTCAGTTTAATTTAAGCAGGTTCTGTCTGTCTATTTATTCAAGTGGTTGCATGCATCCCCTAGGTTTAGAAGCGAGTTCTCCAATGCATGCTGGGTTTCTGAATCAATGATGACTCCTTGTTTATTCATCTTCAATGTAATATGAGGAATGGTTAGAGAGGCCTCATGTAAGACTTGGGCATTAATCATGTTTAACGTCATTAATAGTGAGGCATGGGCTTTGTCACCGCCCATGGGACTTGGAGAAGCAGCGATGGCAACGGTAGGTTTATTAAGCCATTCTCCAGAAGATACAATCCAATCTAATGCGTTTTTTAAGACCCCAGGAACTCCATTTCCATACTCCGGCGTGCAGATCAGAACTCCATCCGAATGCTTCAGTTGGGCTCTCAAATTCTGCACGGATACTAGACCCTCCTCGACATCGAGGTCAGGGTTAAAATGCGGTAGATCATTTAACCCAGTATATACTTCAAACTTAAGGTTAGGAGGAGCCAGCTTAATCATGGCGTGCATTAGTAACGTATTGGAGGACTGATTGCGCAGACTTCCGGAAATCGCAAGGATATTTAATTCTTTTTTCATGGGTATACATCATCTCTATTCTTTAGTAATGTAGGACAGTATTTTTATTTTCCTCCTGACGGAATGGACTGTCTATAGAAAACGCATTTAATTAAGGTATTCTTCATGTTACTCAGATGACATCCACAATTCTTCATCAAAAATGCATGCGATAGCTTTCATAACTCTGAGTAATAGGGTGAAGAAATCACTTAAAACAAACAACTGAGGAATGAATTATAATAAATATTTTTTAAAATTAGTACCAAGTACTAATACTTAGTGCTATAATGATATAAAAAACAAACGAGGTGACTACCGGTATGAATCAATCAATGTCAACCATTACCGCAATGGGTACGTATGTACCGGATCGAATATTAAGCAATGCTGATTTGGAGAAGCTGGTCGACACGAGTGATGAATGGATTGTACAGCGTACAGGGATGAGAGAACGGCGCATCGCAGCTGAGGATCAATTTGTATCTGACCTGGCCACCAGGGCTGTAGAAGATATGATGCGTCGTTATAATGTTAGCGTAGAAGATGTGGATATGATTTTGGTTGCTACCAGCACACCTGAATATTCGTTTCCCAGCACAGCATCCCGAGTACAGGCGAATCTCAAGATTCCACATACAGGAGTGCTTGATTTGAATGCGGCATGTGCGGGATTTACGTATGGATTGCAGCTGGCGGACAGTCTGGTAACCAGTGGCATGTATCATAAAGTGTTGGTTATTGGAGCTGAGACATTGTCCAAGATTACCGATTATACAGACCGTACGACATGTGTATTGTTCGGGGACGGGGCAGGAGCCTTTTTGGTAGAAAGAGCTGCTGGAAAAGGTGACTTTATGGCAGCCATCTCAGGTACGAGTGGAGAAGGCGGTATTCATCTCTATAAGACGGGTCTATCTTCGGAGATGAATGGCGTACCTTTGCAGGGTGAGGGATGTCTTGTCCAGAATGGCAGGGAAATCTATAAGTGGGCAGTGCGCACGATTCCAGAACAATTGGGTGGACTTATAGCCAAAGCAGAGATGAAACCGGAGCAGATCGATTGGTTTGTACCCCATAGTGCGAATCTAAGAATGATTGAAGCGGTGTGTGAACGCGGCCCTATTCCGCTGGAACGTACTTTAACAAGTGTGGAGTACCGAGGAAATACCTCCGCGGCTTCCATCCCTCTGGCTCTACAGCTTGCAGTAGACGCAGGGAAATTAAAGAATGGGCATCAAATAGCCCTGTTTGGTTTTGGAGGCGGCCTGACCTACGCAGGTCTTGTGCTTAGATGGAGCGTACCGGATACCAATTAAAATCATGGATATAACTCTTGTCATAATTGAATTGAGATAGCACACAAAAAAAGTACACCCTTTTTCATGAAGTCATGAAAAGAGTGTACTTTTTTTGAGAAGCAGAATAATTAAGATAAGTTGTATAACTCAATAGCATTAGCTTTGTTTCTGATACGTCTCAATCCCTATGAAGCAGACAATTAACATAAATGTTTGCGCTATTTTAATGGTAATTTAATTAACCTTATTAACGATTTATGGCGTTAGCTTAGGTGCTTTGCGGTGATGAGTCCCTTGCTCATAGCTGTAAGCCAGCTTGATCAGGGTTCCTTCATCAAAGGCGCGGCCCAGGAATTCCATCCCTACTGGCAGACCTTCAGTTGTAAATCCAGCAGGTACGGTAATTGCCGGGAATCCGGAGAATGGACTCAATCGGTTGTTACCACCGGAGTTTTGTCCTTCGCCAATAACACCAGCGGCTTGTGTGGACGTAGGATAGATAATGGCATCCAGGTTATTGTCCGCCATAACTTTCAGCAAGGACTCACGTGTGATTTGGGTACGTTTCAGGACGATGTCCTTATATTCGGCAGTCTCCAACGTTTCCCGTGCATCACGAGTCTTCATCGACTGTTCTTGTGACTTGTCAAACTGTCCGGAAGCAATAATCTCGGCCAAGCTGTGGTAAGGGGCTTTGTCACCAAGAGACTCCAGATAGTCATTAAGTTGGAATTTGAACTCGTATCCACTCAAGCTTGGATATTTATTGATCTCCGCCAGGTTTGGAATGCTGATCGGGACTGCTGTAGCTCCGAGCGTTTTGAGTTCTTCTACAGCGTTGTTAATTACATCAGCGACGGCTTTTTCCTCAGTTTTGGTGCTTGGAATGAGTTCGGTGGCCACACCGATCCGTGCACCTTTCAGACCGTTTACATCCAGGAAGTCTGTATAGCTGGAAGGGATTTTGCCTACAGCATAAGCTGTAGCGACATCGTTTTTGTCATAGCCGGCTGTAGCATCCAGCATGATTGCGGCATCACTCACGGTACGAGCCATAGGGCCGCCGACATCCTGTGTCAATGCAAGAGGGATGATCCCTTCACGGCTGGACAATCCAATCGTTGGACGAATACCGACAAGGCTGTTGAAGCTGGAAGGGATACGGATTGATCCGCCGGTGTCAGTCCCCATGCCTGCGGCTGCGAAGTTTGAGGCAATGGCGGCACCTGTACCACCACTCGATCCGCCTGGATAGTGGTCCAGCGCATAAGGATTCAGTGTTTGTCCACCCAGCGAGCTGGACGTGGTAATACCGAATGCGAATTCATGCAGATTGGTTTTGCCCAAAATAATGGCCCCTGCTGCTTTGAGCTTCTTCACTTGTTCAGCATCGTGAGCAGGTACAGAATCTTTCAAACAGATACAGCCTGCGGTTGTAGGCATATCGTTGGTATCGAAGTTGTCTTTAACTAAAACCGGAATACCATGTAAAGGTCCGCGAGGCCCCTGAGCTGCACGTTCCTGGTCCAACGTTTCAGCGATTTTGAGAGCATCCGGGTTCAAGGTCAGAACTGCATTAATGCTCACACCCTGATCATCGTATTTTTCAATGCGATCCAGGTACTTCTGCACAAGTTCTTTGGATGTCAGCTTTCCTTGCGTCATGGCAGCCTGGAGATCCGTAATGGTGGCTTCCTCCAGAACAAATGGTTTTATGTAGTTATAAATGCGGTCTTTCAATATAGCAACATCATTTTGGGTAAGTACTGCATTGGGAAGGAAGAGGGCGTCGGTATATCCTTTCATCAACCCTGCGGTGTTCAGCGCACCAACGGCACCGGCAAAGCTTGCCTGATCCGGGACATCCTTGAACGATTCTGGAGTGGACTCCAGCTTCAGCCAGGATTGCAAAGCTAAAGCAGCATCTTTACGCTGTACTGTTGTGCCGGAAAGCTTGTCCATGGAAAAAGGAACACCTGCAAGTGTAGCCGCTTCTTCCATAGCTTGAACAAATGCTGCTGCAGTGACAGGAGCCTTACCAGCAGTTACGGCTGCAACCGTAGTTTTGCTCGAAGGCGCTGCTGTTGCAGCTGAGGCTGAGGGAACCGTTCCTCCCCATGTTGTGGCAACAACTGCTCCGGCCAGTAACAAGGCCCCACTTTTTTTCAATACAGATCCATGATAAGTCATGCATCCACGCTCCCTTCCTGTGTATCAATGATGTGTGTTAGCGAATCTGATATAGTTGCTTTTGTCACATTCTAAATAGATGTAAGGTATTCTTACAATACTCATATATATTCAAAAAAACGTATACATACTATATTATCGCTATTGGACCTACCATTTTCTCTTAATTCCATTCACAGAAGAAAATTGTCGAAGAATATTGTGTTAATTAAACTGACATGAAAGTCGTGGGATAGGCACCATGAGGAAAATCGTTCTTTATGAAGCCAAAGCAAACCGATACCATGAAATGATATAATGGAAAGATAGAAGCAGAAGAATTCTTTTAATCAAACAATAGAAGCAGTGAGGGTCATAGGTTTCATCAAAGAAAGGAAGATATGGAGTGAAAACATTAGTACTCGCAGAAAAACCATCTGTGGCACGCGAAATAGCCAGAGTGATGGGGGCGCGTGATAAACATAAAAGTTATATGGAAGGCCCGAAATATATCGTGACCTGGGCGCTTGGGCATCTTGTTGGGTTGGCTGAGCCAGAGGACTATGACAAAAAGTATGCAACCTGGAATCTGGAGGATCTGCCGATTCTGCCCGATCGGACCAAGCTGAAGGTACTCAAAGAGACAAACCATCAATACAAAGCGGTACAGCAGCTGATGAAACGTCAGGATGTTGGTGAACTAGTCATTGCAACGGATGCAGCGCGTGAGGGAGAATTACTGGCTCGTTGGATTATGCAAATGGCCCAGTGGAAAAAGCCGTTCAAGCGGCTGTGGATATCATCCCAGACGGACAAGGCAATCAAGGATGGATTTGCATCACTGAAGCCAGGCAGCCAGTTTGATCGTCTTTATGAATCGGCACGTTGCCGGGCAGAAGCAGATTGGATGATCGGTCTTAACGTGACGCGTGCATTGACGGTTCGATTTAATGCACAATTGTCAGCTGGACGGGTACAGACCCCCACACTTGGCATGATTATGGACAGGGAAAATGAGATCAACGGTTTCCGTTCGCAGGAGTATGAGACGTTAACGGCCGATCTGGGAGGTTTTCAGGCGGTATGGCGAGCTGCAGGTGGGGATTCACGCATCTTCGATTCGCAAGAGACACAAGAACTGAAGAAACGTATAGAGGGTCGTAAGGGTACAATTGCCCAAGTGAAAAAAAGCGAAAAGGTTGAGCCGCATCCGCTGGCTTATGACCTGACGGAATTACAACGGGATGCCAACCGGAAATACGGTTTTTCTGCCAAGCAAACATCGAATGTGCTTCAGCGCCTTTATGAACAGCACAAGCTGGTAACCTACCCACGTACAGACAGCCGTTACCTGACATCGGATATGACGGGAACGCTGAAAGAACGACTGGATAGTGTTGCGATTGGCCCCTATGCGTCTTTGGCTCGTCCGTTGTTGCGTAAAAATCTGAATATCACCAAACGTATCGTGGATGACAGCAAGGTAACCGATCACCACGCGATCATTCCAACAGAACAGACGGTTCTCCTCAATCAGCTGAATCCAGAGGAACGTAAGTTATACGATCTGATCGTACGCCGTTTTATCAGCTTGTTCTATCCGGCTGCGAAGTACGACTCTGTTGCGATCACTGTTCAGGTGGGCCACGATTCCTTTTATGTGAAAGGCACAACGGTGAAAGAAAGCGGCTGGCGTGAAGTGTACGGCGGAGATTATAGCAATGAGGATGATGATCGTGCTGACGATTCTTCGGAACATGAGCGTGCACTTTTGCCAGACGTGCAGCAAGGTCAGTCCGTGACGGTTCAACGTTGTCATATCAAAAGCGGACGGACGATGCCGCCCAAACGGTATACCGAGGCAGCTTTGCTTTCCCAGATGGAGAAGTATGGATTGGGTACTCCGGCTACACGCGCAGATATTATCGAGAAGCTGGTAAGTTCCGACACCATCGATCGTCAAGGGAACAGCATGCATCCAACGGGAAAAGGAAAGCAGTTAATTGAACTGGCTGCTCCTCAGCTGCGTACACCGGATTTAACAGCCCGCTGGGAAGCTGAACTGGAGCGTATTGCTCGTGGACAAGGGAAGCCAGAGCCTTTCCTGGAGAGCATTCGTTCAATGGCGAAAGAGCTTGTATCTACCGTAAAAGGAAGCAAAGCGGAGTATAAGCCGCATAATGTATCGAATAGTCACTGCCCGGATTGTAATGCACGCTTGCTTGAGAAGAAGGGTAAACGTGGCAAGTTCCTCGTATGTCCAACAGAGGATTGCGGATATCGTCGTTCGGCTGAAAAACGATTATCCAACCGTCGCTGTGCACAGTGTCACAAAAAGATGGAAATTAAAGAGGGTAAGGCAGGTTTGTACGTGCAATGTCTGCCTTGCGGCATAACGGAAACATTGGATAAAGACAAACAGCATGTGAACAAACGTGATCAGCAAAAGTTGGTCAAACAATATGCGAAACAGGAGTCGATCGGCTCCAATCTGGGAGAACTGTTGAAGGCAGCCATGGAGAAAAAGGGAGAGTAAGACTGTCGTATAAGATTCTCCTTTTTCAGGCAACGTAAGCCTAGGAGGTGATACGCAGATGCCACATAACAAACCAGAAAAGATTCATAATCAGCAGAACAAAGACAGCATTCAGGAAGAGAGTATCTCTGTACGTCCCGACAAAGCAGCAAAAAGAGCACCAAACCTGAATGGTATTCCTAAACAGGAGTCATAGGTTCGGTATTCGGGATTCATAGCTTCTAAATATCTTTGCGGTTCCCTTCTCGCGTTGATCATGTTCCTCTAGAGGACTATAATGGAGGTACAGGGAGATGTCCCGGGATAGGGGGACCGCTAAAAGTATATGCAAACCGGATTAATACTGTGGTTCTTGTTTATCAATGTTGTAGGTTACCTGGTCATGTCGGATGACAAGAAACGTGCGCAGCGCCGTCGAGACCGTACACCCGAACGAACGCTGTTTCTGCTGGCCTTTATTGGTGGTGCATTGGGAGTATGGATTGCAATGTATCGTAAACGTCACAAGACCAAACATCCCAGTTTTACGATTGGCATTCCGTTGTTGTTATTCCTAAATGCGGTAATCTATGGGTATTTCCTGCAATAAGGTAAGGATTGAATGGTTGGGATCTGCTGTACTCCAGGTGAGTGGCTAGAATGATTATGTAAAATGTTTCTTATAAATGGTTCATTTTGACCTGGGGACGTTTAAGGAGTTACATGGTTCTTGTATTTTATGTCAGACCGAAGCTGGCTTCGAATGTTCTACATATAAAGGAAGGGACGGGATTTACATGTTATTCTCCAAAATATTAGTAGCATATGATGGTTCGAAAGCTTCAAATAAAGCACTTGATCGTGCAATTGAGTTAGCCAAAGTTTCTCCGGGTGCTGTTTTGGATGTTATCCATGCCTTTGACTTTCCGCGTGTATTCATCGGGGAAGGATTGGCACCTTTGCCACCTTCATTGAATAATGACTACTATAATCTGGCTGTGCAAACGACGGATGAAGCGAAAGAGCGGATTCAGGCTGCTGGCGTTACAGCGAACGTGGATCTGATTCAAGGTGCTGCTGCCGAGGTCCTTCTCGATTACGCCAAAGAGAACGGATCGGATATTATTATTATTGGTAGCCGTGGCCTTGGTGGAATCCGGGAATTTGTTTTGGGCAGCGTCAGTCACAATGTAGTGCAGCATGCTCAGGTTCCGGTACTTATCGTGAAATAATTATAGAATGTGTGTGTACACATGAAAGAGAAAAGCCGGCTGTCTTCGATAGGTTGAAGAGGGGTCGGCTTTCTTTTTTGGAATAAAAGGGATGCAGCATCTCCGAATGATCGGTTATTTCCGAACATTACATTTGTCAATATGTTAAATGTTCGTCTTTAAGTTGACATTAGCTGTAGGGGATTGTTAGAATGTTAGATGTGTCGATCAGTTATAATTAAGGTCGAGTAGGTTCGAAAGATGTGGAATCTTCAATATTATTGAAATAATTTGTTGAAATAGATATTTGCTCGTATAACGCCGGGAATAGGGCCCGGAAGTATCTACCCGGGAACCGTAAATTTCCGGACTACGAGGAGATACGGCTGAGAGACGCATGAAATCAGATGCGGACAGCAAGCCTGCCTTTGGCATGCCCAAATGCGGGATACGTATTTCTTGGAGTCCGGTGTCCGGAGAAAATGTGATGTTTTCGCGGGTAGCGGATTTTTTCATTTCACAATTAAACGAGAAACAACAGAACAACAGCGTTAAACCAAAACGCTCAGACGGGAGTTGGATGTATTCATGTCAGTACAGGTAGCTGTAATTATGGGCAGTAAGTCGGATTGGGAAACGATGAAGTATGCTTGTGAGGTGCTGGACGAGCTGGAGATTGGTTATGAAAAAAAGGTCGTATCTGCGCATCGCACACCAGATTTGATGTTTGAATATGCGGAGCAAGCGATTGGCCGTGGATTCAAGGTTATCATTGCAGGTGCGGGCGGGGCAGCACATCTTCCCGGTATGGTCGCTTCCAAAACGATGCTTCCGGTCATTGGAGTTCCCGTGCAATCCAAGGCGCTAAATGGTCTCGATTCTTTACTGTCCATTGTCCAGATGCCTGGTGGCATTCCCGTCGCAACGGTAGCGATTGGCAAGGCTGGTGCAACGAATGCGGGATTGCTTGCGGCTCAGATCATCGGTGCTTTTGACCAGGATGTCCAACGTCGCAGCGAAGCCCGCAGAGAGCGAATCAAACAAGAAGTGCTCGAAAGCAGTGACGAAATATGACGAATACCAAAATTCAACCCGGATCAGCAGGCCAAGCAGAACGTGTCTTGCTCCCAGGAAAAACAACCATCGGTGTTCTCGGAGGCGGGCAGCTTGGACGGATGCTGACACTTGCCGGAACAGCGATGGGTTATCGGTTCGTTACACTTGATCCAACAGCAGATGCTCCTTGTGGACAAATTGCCGATCAGATTGAAGCGGGATATGACGATGAAAAAGCTGCACTCGAACTGGCTCGGCAGTGTGATGTAATCACCTATGAGTTCGAGAATGTAGATGCAGATGTTGCTTCTCTCCTAGAACGGGAATCCTATGTACCGCAAGGAAGTGCGTTATTATACACAACCCAGCATCGTTTGCGTGAAAAACGAGCCATTGAGGCGGCCGGTGTACGTGTTGCCCCTTACCGGGAAATTACAAGCTCGGACACAATGAAGGCAGCAGTGAGTGAACTGGGTGTTCCGTGTGTACTGAAGACGGTGACCGGCGGATACGACGGCAAGGGTCAACGGGTTATTCGCGAAACCAATCAGGCGGTAGCTGCTTATGAAGAACTCGCAGCTACCGGTGCGGAACTAGTGTTGGAGCAATTTATCAAGTTTGACTGCGAGATTTCAGTCGTTGTTGCACGCAGCACGAATGGAGAAATTAAGACGTTCCCACCTGCGGAGAACATTCATGTGAACAACATATTGCATGCTTCGATTGTACCCGCAAGAGTGGCGACTGAAATACAGATTGAGGCACAAAAGTTGGCGGCGGCAGTGGCTCAGTCCATACAAGCTGTTGGATTGCTCGCAGTGGAGTTGTTTGTTGCGGCAGATGGAAGACTGTATGTGAATGAGCTGGCCCCTAGGCCGCATAATTCCGGCCACTATACGATGGAGGCCTGTGCTACATCACAATTTGAACAGCATATTCGTGCGATTTGCGGATTGCCGCTTGGAGATACTTCATTATTGAGCCCGGTTGTTATGGTCAATGTGCTTGGAGAACATCTGGAAGGTATTATTGCCAGAACGGGTCAGCCTGACGCAGAAGCGTTGGAACTCGGTGTGATTCCTAAGCTTCATATATATGGTAAAACCGAAGCGAAGACAGGACGGAAAATGGGGCATATCAATCTGCTCTGTCAGGATGTCGAAGAAGGATTACAATGGATTGAACAAACTAATCTTTGGAGGAATACAAATTTATGATCGAACGTTATAGCAGACCCGAAATGAGAGCAATCTGGACGGAAGAGAACAAATTCAAGTCATGGCTGGAAGTTGAAATTTGTGCATGTGAAGCTTGGGCAGAGCTTGGCGTCATTCCTAAGGAAGAAGCAGCATTGCTTCGTCAGAACGCTTCTTTTGACATCGACCGCATTTACGAGATTGAACAGGAAACACGTCATGACGTTATTGCTTTCACACGTACGGTATCTGAAAGTCTGGGTGCTGAGCGGAAATGGGTGCACTACGGACTGACTTCCACGGATGTCGTTGATACGGCTCTGGGATATGTACTGCGTCAAGCGAATGAGATTCTGGAAAAGGATATCGTGAATTTCATTGAAATTCTTCGGGAAAAAGCACTGACGTATCAGCACACACCAATGATGGGACGTACGCACGGGGTACATGCAGAGCCAACAACATTTGGACTGAAAATGGCGCTATGGCATGAAGAAATGAAACGGAATCTGGAGCGTTTCCGCCACGCGGCAGACAACGTACAATACGGTAAAATCTCTGGAGCAGTTGGCACATACGCAAACATCGATCCATTTGTTGAAGAGTTTGTCTGCGAGAAGCTGGGCACGAAGCCTGCACCAATCTCGACCCAAACGCTGCAACGTGACCGTCATGCAGAATACATGGCTACATTGGCATTGATCGCAACATCTCTGGACAAGTTCGCTACAGAAGTACGTGCGCTGCAAAAGAGTGAGTTCCGTGAAGTGGAAGAAGCATTCGCGAAAGGTCAAAAAGGATCTTCGGCAATGCCGCACAAACGTAACCCCATCGGCAGTGAAAATATCTCCGGTCTGTCCCGCGTCATTCGCGGACATATGGTATCGGCATACGAGAATGTAACGCTCTGGCATGAACGCGACATCTCGCACTCTTCTGTAGAACGTATCATTTTGCCGGATGCAACGATGCTGCTGAATTACATGCTGAACCGTTTTGGTAACATCGTGAAGAACTTGACGGTATTCCCTGAAAATATGAAACGCAATATGGAGCGCACCTTCGGCGTTCCATTCTCCGGTCGCGTCATGACGAAGCTGATCGACAAAGGTTTCAGCCGCGAGCAGGCATACGATACCGTTCAACCACGTGCGATGCAAGCATGGGAAGAACAACGCCAGTTCCAGGATATCGTGAAATCTACACCGGAAATCACGGAAGTGCTGAGCGAAGAGGAAATCGCAGATGCATTCAACCCATCATGGCACCTGAAGCACGTAGACACCATCTTCAAAAAGCTTGGTTTGAACGACTAATATAATACTCTCATAAGGCTAGAGAACAGAATGATGGGTCAGCAGGGAACGCAGAGGACAGAAATAAGCTGAAGAAGCGAATGCGTTCGCCTTTATCCCCGGGTTTCGACCGTGAAACGGTTCGGAATAATGAAAGAAACCTGGGGATAACAGCGATCGGAAGATTGTTCTGTCATCGGAGTGGAGTGTGCACCATCACGGTTCTGTTTATAGCCTTACATCTCCTGAAAGAAGGTGAGCCTCCATGGCGCTGTCCACTGCGGCAGATCTCGTTAAAGCTCCTTTGTTATATAAGGGAAAAGTACGTGAGTTGTACGATCTGGGTGAACATTTTCTTATCGTGGTTACGGACCGGATTTCGGCATTTGACTATGTGCTGGACCCAGCCGTCCCCGAGAAAGGCAATGTGCTTAATAAACTGAGCAGCTTCTGGTTTGAACTGACGAGCGACATGATGGATAACCACGTGGTGCATACGGATATAAACCAATTGGGCGATATCATAACTGATCCTGAACTGCTTAAAGACCGCATCATGGTGACCCGCAAAGCCGAGCGCATTGATATTGAATGTGTGGTGCGTGGATACATTACTGGAGGCGGATGGAGACAATATGAGAACAGCGGAGAGGTCAACGGCATCAAGCTGCCGGATGGACTTCGCAAAAACGCCAAGCTCGACGTTCCCATCTTCACCCCGGCAGCCAAAAACGATGTGGGTCACGACGAAGACATCCCGATGGATCGAATGAAAGAAATTGTCGGAGATGCTCTCGCGATTGAACTTCAGGAAAAGAGCCTGCGTCTCTACGAATTCGCTCGCGACTATTGTGATCAGCGAGGTATCATTCTCGCAGACTGCAAATTCGAGTTCGGTATGGTCGATGGCAAAGTCATTCTAATCGATGAAATCTTCACGCCAGACGCTTCTCGCTTCTGGGCCAAAGAGAATTACGCACTCGACATCGAGATCGACAGCATGGATAAAGAACCAGTGCGCACCTATCTGGCAGGCAGCGATTGGGACAAGAACAGCAAACCTGACCCGCTGCCACAAGAGGTAGTGGAGGCCACAACCGCAAGATACGTCGATATTTATCACCGTTTAACTGATAAGTAAGTTTGAGTATGGGACGTTTGAGTGTAGGCTATGGGAAAGTTTTGAGGAGGCTAAAGTTTGAGCGGGCTACGGGAAAGTTTGGCTTTCGATCGCTGTTGCCCCCGGAATGTTTGGATTGGAATCCTTTTTTCAAAAGGAAACATTCCGGTTGCAAAGGCGAACGCTCCGCTTCTCCAGCTCAAATCTTTCCCTCCGCCAGTGTCAAACTGGGATGAGGCAATTAAACCAAGACTTCTATTAAACTGGAAGTTTATCAATATAAAAGAACAGTAAGGTTACTCATTAAACTCGAATACCATTTATTGTTTTAACGTAATGGTCAGGCTAGACCATTACCCACCGTGCAACGTAAAAGGTTTAGGCCTTTAAAAAAACGTCGCATGGACTAGCGGAGGGGCGGAATTGTTCTTAAAGGAGCGATAGCGTTCGCCTTTGTCCCCGGGTTTTGACCGCACAGCGGGCCAAAACAATCCAAAAAACCTGGGGACAACAAGCGACCGGAAAGAACAATCCGCCCCGGAGCAAGCTCCAAAGCCACCTTTTTAACAGCATAAAGCATTTATCCCGTTCATTACTGAGGAGGAACATAAGGATCATGATCAAAGCAACCGTATATGTCACTATTAAGCAAAGCGTACTCGACCCGCAAGGCGTAGCTGTTCAAGGAGCCCTGCATTCCATGGGATTCAACGAAGTGGAAAGTGTACGGATCGGTAAAGTCATGGAATTGAACCTGGATACAACAGATCGTGTGGAAGCGGAGAAACGATTGACAGTAATGTGTGAGAAGCTGCTGGCTAACACCGTTGTTGAAGATTACCGCTACGAATTGGAGGGTTAATCCCATGAAATTTGCAGTTCTTGTGTTTCCTGGCTCCAACTGCGACATCGACTGTTACAAAGCAGTAGAAGATGCGATTGGACAAGAGGTTGATTATGTATGGCACACGGCTACAGATCTTTCGGCGTATGATTGCATCCTTGTTCCAGGTGGTTTCTCTTATGGTGACTATCTGCGCTGCGGAGCGATCTCCCGTTTTGCACCCGTAATGAATGAGGTAGCTAAGGCTGCTGAACAAGGTAAATATATTCTCGGCATTTGCAACGGATTCCAGATCCTCACTGAGGCAGGATTGCTACCTGGTGCATTGATTCGTAATACATCTCTTAAATTCCGTTGTCACGATACGGTGCTGAAAGTAGTGAATGCAGATACACCGTTTACACGTGATTATGCAGCGGGTGAAGAGATTATTATTCCGATTGCTCACGGTGAAGGAAACTATTACTGTGACGAGGAAACGCTCGCGAGTTTGCAGGCAAACAACCAGATCGTCTTTACGTATGGCAGCAACCCGAATGGTTCCCTGGGTGATATCGCGGGAATCTGTAATGAGGGTGGAAACGTGGTTGGCATGATGCCGCATCCAGAGCGCGCGGTGGACTCACTGTTAGGTTCGGAAGACGGCAAACGTATGTTTACATCTATTTTGAAAGCATGGAGGGATCGGCATGACGCAGCAGCTATCCGCTAAGGAACCGACGGCAGAACAGGTCGCAGAACATAAACTTTACGCACAAATGGGCGTGTCTGACAGCGAGTATGAGCTGATCTGTGAGTTCATGGGGCGTAAGCCGAACTACACGGAGATTGGTGTTTTCAGTGTTATGTGGTCGGAGCACTGCGCATACAAAAACTCCAAGCCGTTACTGCGTCGATTCCCTACAAGTGGACCGCGTGTCCTGATGGGTCCAGGTGAAGGCGCCGGAATCGTGGATATCGGTGACAATCAGGCCGTTGTATTCAAAATTGAAAGCCATAACCATCCTTCCGCGGTTGAGCCTTACCAAGGTGCAGCAACAGGTGTAGGCGGCATTATCCGTGATATTTTCTCCATGGGTGCAAGACCGGTAGCATTGCTGAATTCCTTGCGTTTTGGCAAGCTGGAAAGTGACCGAGTGAAATATCTGTTCGAACATGTCGTATCGGGTATCGCTGGCTATGGTAACTGTATCGGAATTCCAACCGTGGCTGGTGAAGTCATGTTTGACGAAAGCTACGATGGTAACCCGCTCGTAAACGCGATGTGTGTAGGTCTGATCGATCATGACAAAATCCAGCGCGGTGTCGCTAAAGGTGTAGGTAACCCGGTGTATTATGTTGGACCGCCAACAGGTCGTGACGGAATTCACGGTGCAACCTTTGCTTCGGTGGAGCTGACGGAAGAATCCGAATCCAAACGGACTGCTGTTCAAGTGGGCGACCCGTTCATGGAAAAACTCGTAATGGAGTCTTGCCTCGAATTGATCGATACCGGTATTGTTCTTGGTATTCAGGATATGGGCGCAGCAGGTCTGACATGCTCCAGTGCGGAGATGGCAAGTAAGGCGGGCAATGGTCTGGAACTGTATCTGGATCAGGTGCCACAGCGTGAAGAAGGTATGACGCCTTATGAGATGATGCTGTCCGAGTCCCAGGAACGGATGCTGTTTGTCGTTGAGCCGAAGGATGAGGCACAAGCGATGGAGATCTTTGAACGTTGGGGCGTTATCTGTGCAAAAGTCGGAAAAGTAACGGACGATGGACGTCTGAAATTGATCCACCATGGCGAAGTGGTTGGAGACATGCCGGTAACGGCTTTGGTTGACGAATGTCCAGTGTATGACAAACCATCTTCTGTACCTGCTTACTACGAGCAAAGTGCTTCCATCGACACGCTTCGTTACGACGAAGTGTCGGATCTCGGCGGTGCATTGAAACAAGTGTTGGCTTCCCCAACAGTAGCGAGCAAGAAGTGGGTCTATGATCAATATGATTACATGGTGCGTACAAGCACTGCGGTTCGTCCAGGTTCGGATGCAGCGGTTGTAACGATTCGCGGGACACGTAAGGGTCTAGCGATGACAACAGACTGCAACGGACGTTATGTATATCTGGATCCAGAAGTAGGCGGACGGATCGCAGTCAGTGAAGCTGCCCGTAACATTGTATGTTCTGGTGCAGAGCCACTCGCGATTACGGACAACCTGAACTTTGGTAACCCGGAGAAGCCGGATATTTTCTGGCAAATGGAAAAAGCGGTAGACGGTATGGCGGAAGCTTGCCGCGTGCTGGATACACCAGTTATCGGTGGTAACGTGAGTCTGTACAACGAAAACGCCAAAGGCTCCATCTATCCAACACCAGTGGTTGGTATGGTTGGTCTCGTTCATGATACAGATCACATCACAACACAGGGCTTCAAAGCCGAAGGTGACGTCATTATCCTGCTCGGTGAAACGAAAGCTGAACTGGGGGGCAGTGAGCTGCAATATGCAGTTCATGGCAAAACGGAAGGCCGTCCACCACAGCTGGACCTCAACACGGAAAAAGCGTTGCTTAATACGGTACTGGAAGCAATCCAATCCGGTCTCGTTCGCTCCGCGCATGACTTGTCTGAAGGCGGTCTGGCTGTAGCATTGGCTGAGTCTTGCATCAGCGGCAATGTTGGTGCGCAGGTCAATGTTGAAACGGCATTGCGTGCAGACCATGCGCTGTTCAGTGAGAGCCAATCTCGTATTCTGTTGTCGGCTTCGCCGGAGCAAGCAGGTAAGCTGGAAGCTTTTGTACGTGAACGCGGTGTGCCTGTAGCTGTTATTGGACGTGTGGAAGGAAGTAACCTGACAATTGAATTGAACGGAACATCAGCCGTGAATGAACCTGTAGGAGGTTTAGCTCAGGTCTGGGAGGATGCGATTCCATGTCTCATGAACTGATGACAGGACCATTGTGGACAGGTGATTATTATAACGAAGGGTCCGGCAAGGAAGGACTCGACAAATTAAAGGAAGAATGCGGAGTATTCGGGGTGTTCAAACACCCTGACGCCGCATCACTATCCTATTATGGCCTGCATGCCCTTCAACACCGGGGGGAAGAAAGTGCAGGAATGTGTGTAAGTGACGGCAACGAGTTTCACTACCACCGTGGTATGGGTCTGGTGAAGGAAGTCTTCACCAAAGATCTGATGCAAACGTTGACCGGGGATATTTCCATTGGACATGTCCGTTATTCAACAAGTGGTGACAGTAAACTGACGAACGCACAGCCATTGGTATTTAAATACCGTGATGGCGATTTGGCAGTAGCAACCAACGGAAATATTGTAAATGCACCAACGATCCGGCGTGAGCTGGAGCAGAGTGGGTCCATTTTTCAAACGACCAGTGATACCGAAGTTATTGCCCATCTAATCGCGAGATCTTCCAAAGGATTGGTAGAAGCTGCGAAGGATGCGTTCCAACGGATTGTGGGTGGTTATGCATTTCTGATCATGACTAACGACAAATTGCTGGTTGCTTCTGATCCCCATGGTCTGCGTCCGCTCACAATGGGTAAATTGGGAGATGCGTATCTGTTTGCATCCGAGACATGTGCATTGGAGACGATTGGTGCAGAGTTGATTCGTGACATTGAACCCGGTGAACTGTTGGTGCTGGATGCGGATGGTCTTCACGAGGACCGCTTCGATCATCACAAACACCGCAAGGCACTGTGCGCAATGGAATATATCTACTTTGCCCGTCCGGATAGTGATATGAATGGAGCAAACCAGCACGCTGCGCGTAAACGGATGGGCAGCCGGATGGCGATTGAGTCATTTGTCGATGCCGATCTGGTGACAGGTGTACCGGACTCCAGTATTTCCGCGGCAATCGGCTACGCCGAGCAGACAGGGATTCCGTATGAGATGGGTATGATCAAAAACAAATACACCGGACGTACGTTTATCCAGCCAAGCCAGGAACTGCGGGAACAGGGCGTGAAGATGAAACTGAGCGCCGTGCGCCGTGTGGTGGAAGGCAAACGCGTGGTCATGATTGACGACTCCATTGTACGGGGAACCACTTCCCGCCGGATCGTGAACATGCTGCGTGATGCAGGAGCAACCGAAGTACATGTACGTATTACCTCACCACCGTTCAAAAACCCGTGCTTCTACGGCATCGATACGCCTGACAGTCGGGAATTGATTGCCTCTCAACTGTCGGTGGAAGAAATTTGCCGTGAAATCAACGCGGACTCCCTGTCGTTCCTCAGTCCGGACGGACTGATTGCATCGATTCAGGGAGATAATCAGGATGACTACAAAGGCGGGCTTTGCCTCGCATGCTTTGATAATGATTACCCAACCCGCCTCGACTTCGGCGGCGAAGAGAAATTCGGCTGCAGCTGCTAGCTGTTATCTGGCGGGACAAAACGTAACTCGCCGCGCCGAGCCCTTAAGCCCCGCCTTGCGGAGCAACAGGGGCACGGGCAGCAGTGCAAAGCAGCTGCCCTCCGGGCACAGCCCGAGCCCTTAGCCCCGCCTTGCGGAGCAACAGGGGCACGGGCAGCCAGGCGAAGCAGCTGCCCTCCGGGCGCAGCCCGAGCCCTTAGCCCCGCCTTGCGGAGCAACAGGGGCACGGGCAGCAGTGCAAAGCAGCTGCCCTCCGGGCGCAGCCCGAGCCCTTAGCCCCGCCTTGCGGAGCAACAGGGGCACGGGCAGCAGTGCAAAGCAGCTGCCCCAGCGGGCTTGCCCCGCAGCGCAGCCGAGCGGGGTTCGCTGATCGGTGGCCTTGGGCCAACGGATCGGCGAACAACCACGCGAGCACACGAACGAACCAACCATAGCAAGATCATACCAGCCACCCCTGCACCGCTTGTTTGGCGGGTGTCCAGAGGGCCTGCCAAGGTCCTATGGGGTCCTCCCGGGCGGGAGGATTTAGGAGGGGCGAAAAATAAGGAGCTGATTCCACTTGTCCGAAGCATACAAAAACGCCGGCGTCGATATCGCGGCAGGCAACGAAGCGGTTGAACGGATGAAAAAACACGTGAAGCGTACCTTCCGTCCGGAAGTGATGACAGATCTGGGAGGCTTTGGCGCCCTGTTCGGTTTGAACAAAGATAAATATGATGAGCCGGTGCTTGTATCCGGTACAGACGGTGTAGGAACCAAGCTGAAAATCGCATTTGCCATGGACCGTCATGATACCATCGGAATCGACGCAGTAGCCATGTGTGTGAACGACATTGTGGTACAAGGCGCAGAGCCGCTGTTCTTCCTCGACTATCTGGCATGTGACAAAGTCATCCCGGAGAAAATCGAAGCCATCGTTGCGGGAATCGCAGAAGGATGTCATCAGTCGGGCTGTGCGCTGATCGGTGGCGAAACGGCTGAAATGCCGGGCATGTACAGTGAGGGTGAATACGATATTGCCGGATTTACCGTAGGTATCGTGGACAAAGCGAAAATCATTAACGGTACAACGATCGCTTCTGGCGACACGGTGATCGGACTTGCATCCAGCGGAGTGCATAGTAACGGATTCTCCTTGGTACGCAAACTTTTGTTGGAACAAGCCGGATTGGGCTTGCAGGATGAAGTCGCTGAACTGGGTGGTAAGCTGGGTGACGCACTTCTGGAACCAACGAAAATCTATGTGAAACCACTTCTGTCCCTGCTTGAAAAGGTAAAAGTAAAAGGCATGGCGCACATTACAGGTGGCGGCTTCATCGAGAATATCCCACGTATGTTGCCAAACAACGTGAATGTGGATATTGATTACGGCTCTTGGCCGATTCTGCCAATCTTTAATCTGTTGCAAGAAAAGGGCTCCGTTTCGAACCGCGACATGTTCACCACATTTAATATGGGGATCGGACTTGTGCTGGTTGTGAATGAAGCAGATGCAGGTGAAGCATTGGAACAACTGAAAGCATCCGGTGAAGAAGCGTACATCATTGGACGTGTGACCGAAGGAGATGCGCGAGTAACCTTCACGGGAGCGGATGTTTAATGGTTAACTACCGTATTGCTGTATTTGCCTCTGGTGAAGGGTCGAACTTTCAGGCATTGGTGGATGCAGTGCGGAGCGGAGAAGTAGGTGCATCCATAGATCTGCTGGTATGTGACAAACCGTCTGCACGTGTGGTGCAGCGGGCGCAGGATGCAGGCGTGGAATGCCATCTGTTTACTCCTAAAAATTATGATTCCCGCGAAGCCTACGAGGCTGAGATCGTAGAAGTGCTTGAATCCAAAGACATTGACCTGGTTGTTCTTGCCGGATATATGAGATTGTTGACTTCGGTTGTTGTGGATCGCTATGCAGGACGGCTGATCAATATTCATCCGTCCTTGTTGCCAGCGTTTGCAGGCAAAGATGCCATAGGACAGGCACTGGAATACGGCGTTAAAATTACCGGGGTTACCGTCCACTTTGTGGATGGGGGCATGGATACAGGGCCGATTATTGCCCAGCATCCTGTTCCGATTTTGCCAGAGGACACGGCTGAGTCCGTCAGTCGGTCCATCCATGCTGCCGAACAGCAGCTGTACCCTCAGGTTGTATCCTGGTTTGCTCAGGGATGGGTCCAGCTCGAAGGCCGCCAAGTTACTGTAAAGAAAGCGGATTGAAGCCGATTCGGGCAGGAACTGTCGTTTGAAACAAGTATGATCGTCGAAAATTGGTACGCATTTTGTGATATTTCTCGGGAAATAAATCGGTTGTGTTTCGCCATGAAGCGCGAAGCCATGGGACATTAAAGGAGGAGCATATTGTGAGTATCAAAAGAGCGCTGGTCAGCGTATGGGATAAAACAGGCATCGTGGATTTTTGCCGCGAGCTGTCGCAAATGGGTGTGGAGATTATTTCGACAGGAGGTACAAGCAGTCTGTTGTCGAAGGAAGGCGTACCTGTCATCGGAATTTCGGATGTGACCGGATTCCCGGAGATTATGGATGGACGTGTGAAAACATTGCATCCGGGAGTTCATGGTGGTTTATTAGCTGTTCGTGACAGCGAAGAGCACAAGCGCCAGATGGAAGAGAATGGACTGGACTATATCGACCTCGTTGTTGTAAACCTGTATCCGTTCCAAGACACCATCGCCAAACCGGATGTAACGTATGAGGACGCAATCGAGAACATCGATATTGGTGGTCCAACCATGCTTCGTTCTGCTGCCAAAAACCATGCTTATGTTAGTGTTGTTGTAGACACAGCAGATTACGGCAAGGTGCTTGAAGAAGTCCGCAGCAATGGGGACACCACACTCGAGACACGCAAACGGCTTGCGGCAAAAGTGTTCCGCCATACAGCGGCATACGATGCAGTTATTTCCGATTATCTCTCCAACCTGAACGGTGATCCACTGCCAGAGCGTCTGACGGTTACTTACGAAAAACTCCAGGATTTGCGCTATGGCGAAAATCCACATCAGCAGGCGGCATTCTACCGCAAACCGCTGGCAGCCCAAGATACGTTGACAACAGCTGAGCAATTGCATGGCAAAGAGTTGTCCTACAATAATATCAACGATGCGAACGCAGCATTGCAGATTGTGAAAGAATTCGAAGAACCGGCAGTTGTGGCGGTTAAACATATGAATCCTTGCGGCGTGGGTATTGGCGAAAGCATCTACGAAGCTTATGGCAAAGCTTATGCGGCTGATCCAACTTCTATCTTTGGTGGAATCGTGGCAGCCAATCGCATAATCGATAGCGATACAGCGGCTAAACTGAGTGAGATTTTCCTGGAAATCGTACTGGCTCCTGATTTTACACAAGAGGCACTCGACATCCTGACCAAAAAGAAAAATATTCGTTTGCTCAAAACGGGTGAACTGAACGCTGCCCGCAATCGGGAGAGTAAGTTCGTAGTAACTTCAATCGACGGCGGCATGATCGTGCAGCAAAGCGATGTGCATTCCATTGAAGCGAGCGAGCTCAAGGTAGTTACTGATCGTGCACCATCCGAAGAAGAACTGAAACAGCTGTTGTTTGGCTGGAAAGTGGTTAAGCACGTGAAATCCAATGCGATCGTGCTTGCAGCAAACGACATGACTGTAGGTGTAGGCGCAGGGCAAATGAACCGTGTGGGCGCAGCCAAGATTGCTATTGAACAAGCTGGAGAACTAGCCAAAGGAGCCATTCTGGCATCCGATGCTTTCTTCCCAATGGGCGATACACTGGAACTTGCAGCGAAAGCTGGAGTTACAGCCGTTATTCAACCAGGTGGTTCGATCAAGGACGAAGAGTCCATCAAAGTTGCGAATGAATACGGTATTGCCATGGTGTTCACAGGCGTTCGTCACTTCAAACACTAAACGACAACTATAATGCTTCCAAACGATGAACAAGCGAATAGGCTTGTTCATCCTCTTTTTCAGCTTTTTTGCCAAGAGAATAGAAAAAAATCCTGAAATTTATGGAGGGGGAACAGCGCTAATGGATATTCTGGTAGTGGGCGGCGGTGGCCGGGAACACGCAATCATATGGGCACTGGCGAAAAGCCCGAAGGCAGGCAAGATTCATTGTGCTCCGGGAAATGCAGGCATTGCACAGCTTGCGGAGTGTCATCCGATCGCGGTTAATGAATTCGATAAACTGACGGCACTTGCCGTGGAGCTTAACGTGGGATTGGTTGTTATTGGGCCAGACGATCCGCTCGCAGACGGCATTGTAGACGCTTTTGATAAAACAGGCATTCCGGTATTTGGACCACGCCGCAATGCAGCAGAGATTGAAGGCAGCAAAACGTTCATGAAAGACTTGCTGCATAAATACAATATTCCGACTGCAGCCTATGAGAAATTCGACAATTACGAGCAAGCGCAGGCTTATCTGAATGAGCAGGCCATCCCTGTAGTAATCAAGGCCGATGGGCTGGCAGCTGGAAAAGGAGTTACCGTAGCCTATTCACGTGATGAGGCTGATCAAGCACTCCGCAGCATTATGGTGGACAAAGTATTTGGTGAAGCAGGAGCCAAAGTCATCATTGAAGAATTCCTCGCAGGTCAGGAAATGTCGATTTTGGCGTTTGTCGATGGGGAGACCGTTCGTCCGATGGCCGCAGCACAAGATCACAAACCGGTATTCGACAATGATCAGGGGCCAAACACGGGAGGTATGGGTACATACTCACCATTGCCACATATTCAGGCCTCGATCATTGAAGAAGCGGTAGAGACGATAATTAAACCAACAGCCAAAGCGATGGTATCCGAAGGGCGTCCGTTCCAAGGTGTATTGTTTGCCGGGCTGATGATTTCACCAGATGGTAAACCCAAAACGATTGAGTTCAACGCTCGCTTCGGTGATCCTGAGACGCAGGTTGTATTGCCACGTCTGAAGAGTGATCTGCTCGACATTTTCTGGGCTACGGTGCACGGGAAATTGGCGGATATCGAGATTGAATGGAGTGACGAATCCGCTGTATGTGTGGTGCTTGCTTCTGGAGGATATCCTGGTCCGTATTCAAAAGGTGTAGTTATTGAAGGACTGGATCAAGTCGATGAAGCAGTAGTATTCCACGCTGGAACGGCACGCACTGAATCTGGAGAATGGGTCACCAATGGTGGACGAATTCTAGGCGTTGTGGGTCTTGGTTCTGATATTGCCGAGGCCAGAAACAAAGCCTACGCTCAAGCAGAACGCATCCATTTTGACGGTAAACATCAAAGGTCTGATATTGCTGCTAAAGCGTTGGTATAACTAATTCTAATTCATTGTAACTTGATAAAGTGAAGCCTAAGGGCCCGTAAAGATGTACACCGAAAAAAGGTGTTTGCATCCTGCGGGCCCTTTTCAACGTATACATGATTATGGTGTCATTGCTGGACGTGTCATAGTCCGGATACGGCAAAGAAGAATGGCTATAAATAAAGGCCCCCAGCAGGTTTAATCGACCAAAGTAAAAGGGTAGCATTTCTATAAATTGGTCTATACTAATTATGTGAACCATATCACATAAAATGAACTGTAAATGGGAGAAAAACCACGTATATAAAAGATTTTTTTGTGAACTCATATCTATTCTTTATTCCAAACCATAACGTGCAACTGGATGGTTTGGCGTAGAACATGTTATACTTTTCTGAAACAGGAATGAACAAGAGGGGAGGTGGATATCTATTGGGAAGGCGATATTGTAAACTGTCCAAATGGAGAATTTTGGTGGAGTAAATCGAGAAACAATGACAGCATGAGGGGGAACCCTGTTTTTAGTGAAGTAGTTTCTATAAGTGATTGACTTCATCCTGAATTCCTGTTTTGCAATTTTACAAGGTCAAAGTATAACCTATACACACTTTATCTTTTCGATTTCATATAAGGCATACGCCATATTGAACGTCAATCAGCTGTTGAATGGTTAACCAAGTTAACCGATGACGCTGTAACTATCTCTGGAGGTGAATCCCTGAGAAGCGGGGAAATCATTGGACATAATCACCATATTAAATATTGTATTACTCATTATCTTGATTGCATTAACCGCATTTTTCGTTGCATCTGAGTTCGCTGTGGTTAAGATTCGTACATCAAGAGTGGATCAACTGGTTGCCGAGGGGAATAAAAAAGCCATATTGGCCAAGAAAGTAGTCTCGGACCTCGATTATTATTTGTCAGCCTGTCAGCTTGGTATTACCGTAACTGCCCTTGGATTGGGAGCGCTCGGTAAGCCAACCGTTGAAAGGTTGTTATACCCCGTATTTAATTATCTGGACGTATCAGCTTCCATATCGGCGGTTGCTTCCTATGCGATTGCCTTTATCCTTGTCACGTTCCTGCACGTTGTGGTTGGGGAGATGGCTCCCAAAACGATGGCGATTCAATTTTCGGAAAAATTGACGCTGTTGCTCTCGCCGCCGCTATATTGGTTCGGAAAAATTATGTATCCCTTCATTTGGGCGCTGAACGGTGCGTCTCGGGTAATTCTTCGGGCATTTGGCGTAAAGCCTGCCGGACATGAACAGGCCTACTCGGAAGATGAGATCAAAATCATCATGAACCAGAGTTATGAAGGAGACGAGAACAACAAGACCAAGCTTTCGTATCTGGAAAACGTATTCGTGTTCGATGAGCGTGATGCCAAAGACATCATGGTTCCGAGGACAGAGCTTGTGACACTGAATCAGAATATGACTTACGACGATATCATTCCGATATTGGATGAGCATAATTATTCACGTTATCCCGTCATCGAGGATGGGGACAAGGACCGAATTGTCGGTGTAGTGAATGTGAAAAAGATTTTGCCCGACATGGTTGCCCTTAGGGAGCACCAACTTATCGATTTTGTTCGGGAGATTCCTTTCGTATCTGAAGTTACAAGTATCCAGGATGCCATGATCAAGATGCAGCAGGAACGCGTGCACATGGCTGTGGTCGTGGATGAATACGGAGGTACTTCGGGAATCATTACAATGGAGGATATTCTGGAGGAGCTTGTCGGCGAGATTCGGGATGAGTTTGATGCCGATGAAGTTGCTGACATTCAGGTAACCGGAGAGAACCAATATCTCATTAACGGCCGGGTGCTGCTGGATGAGTTGGAGCGACAGTTTGGGCTTGTCTTTGAAGGCAATGAAGAGATGGATACCGTGGCCGGATGGATTCAGTTCCAGAAGGGTGTCGGTGTGGAACAAGGCGATACGGTAGAACACGGTGATTACGTCTGGACCGTTGTGGACGCAGAAAATTTTCACATTAAACAAGTCCTGCTTGAACGTGTAAACGGTGCTCAGATCGATGAATCTTCCAGTGACCTGGCCTGATCTGATTAGTCTAAAATTGCTTTCTTCACTGCTACTGCCCTCATTATATTTTAACGATATGGCAGCGTAACAGTGAAGGGGGGCGGAATCAATTCTGAAGAAGCGAAGCGCTCGCGTTTGTAAACAAATTTTAAACCATTGAAAACTATAATCAGAGAAATTTGGAGACAATGGCGATCGGAAGAATGATCCGTAACCGGAGCGTCTCTCGTGCATCACTTAAATAAAACTTGGAGGTGAATCCCTCATTTTGAGGGAAATCATTGGACGGAATAATAGCCTTAAACTTATTTTTAGTAGCCGTATTTATAGGTCTGACCGCCTTTTTCGTTGGAGCGGAATTTGCAATTCTGAAAGTACGGATGTCCCGAATAGATCAGTTGATCTTGGAAGGGAACAAAAAAGCGGTATTGGCCAAAAAAGTGGCTCACAATCTGGATTATTATCTATCTGCGTGTCAATTGGGTATCACGATCACAGCGCTGGTATTGGGCGCATTGGGTGAACCCACTGTTGAGAAAATGCTGCATCCGTTGTTTGAGCGACTGGAAGTCCCAGCGGCGTTGTCTACGGTACTTTCGTACGGGATTGCCTTGGCAATCATTACGTTTCTGCATGTGGTTATCGGTGAATTGGCACCGAAAACACTGGCGATCCAGTTTGCAGAGAAGATGACACTATTGCTTGCACCACCGCTGTACTGGTTCGGTAAGATCATGAATCCGTTCATCTATGCCCTGAATGGGGCTGCTCGTCTATTGCTTGGAATTTTCGGTATAAAACCTGCCGGTCACGATACAGTTCACTCCGAGGAGGAACTGAAGCTGATTATGGCACAGAGTTATGAGAGTGGAGAAATTAATCAGACAGAGCTGGACTACCTCAAAAACATTTTTGCTTTTGATGAGCGTTTGCTTCAGGAGATTATGATCCG
Source organism: Paenibacillus sp. E222 (assembly GCF_013401555.1). NCBI lineage: Bacteria > Bacillati > Bacillota > Bacilli > Caryophanales > Paenibacillaceae > Paenibacillus > Paenibacillus sp. E222. Next base: position 367,082 of record NZ_CP058552.1, on the reverse strand, counting down.
CAAAGAAAAAATCGTTACGTTGGACAAAGAAATGCCGCTGGATCGTATGATCGAGGTTCTAAAGCAGCATGAATATACACGTTTCCCGGTGATCGAAAAAGGAAATCAGGATCAATTCATTGGATTTATCCATACAAAGGAAATGCTTACGAGTGTTGCAGCAGGCCGGGAATTCAATATGGATACGTTTGTACACGACATGTTAAAATTTTCGGAGTTATCGCCGATTAAGGATGTCTTGGTCCAGATGCAGCAAAGTCGTTCCCATATCGCTACAGTTCATAATGCAGAAGGGGAAACAGTTGGTCTGGTTACGATGGAGGATATTCTTGAAGAAATTGTCGGGGATATCAAGGACGAGTATGATGGCAAAGATCTGGTTCAACCGACTAAGCGATTAAAATTAACCTAAAAGTAATGCGAGATTATAAGGATCGATGTTGTGCGGCGGCAATTGAATAAGTTTCAAGGAAGACAGGTTTCCGAGTGATCGGGGCCTGTTTTTTTGCCCATCCGAGTATACTCAAGCGGCATTCAGCAGGTTAAAGTCCAGCAATATCTTAACTTTAAAACAAAAGCTTGCAAATCGTGGCTTAATGGATTAATATAAATTTAAAGAATCTTAATTTAAAGATAAAAAAACAAAAAGCAAAGCAATGTATAACGAACTGCTAAATATAACAATGATACAAATAAAACCAAGGGAGTGGAGATTATGTTCAGAACTTCAGGAATCCATCACGTAACGGCTTTTGTAGATGATGCACAGAAAAACGTTGATTTTTACGCAGGTGTATTGGCACTGAGAATGGTGAAAAAAACAATTAACTTTGATGCACCGGATGTGTACCATCTGTATTATGGCAATGAGGATGGCGCTCCTGGCACTATTATCACCTTCTTCCCGCAGCAGAATGCTAGAAGAGGTGTCATCGGCGCAGGACAGACTGGAGTAACCGTATATGCGATTCCGGTGGGCAGTCTACCATTCTGGAAAGAACGTCTGGCATCCTTCGATATTCCATTTGAAAATAAAACAAGATTTGGCGAGCAATACATTCGTTTCTTCGATAAAGGCGGTCTGTTGCTCGAGTTGGTCGAGCGTGAAGGAGGTCAGCCAAGTCAGTGGTCATTCAACGGCGTACCCTCTGAACATGCCATCAAAGGTTTTGGTGGAGCTGTTTTATTCAGCCATGTACCTGACAAAACAACGGATGTACTGACAACGATGCTCGGTCTCGAGCAGGTAGGAGAAGAGGATGGAATCATTCGTCTGCAGGCGAGTGGTGACATCGGTCAACTGATCGACATTCAATCGACTGGAATCCAACGGGGAATTGGCGGAGCAGGCACGGTTCACCATATTGCATGGCGCGCAAAAGATTATGTCGAGCACGAACAAATGCAGCAGGAGCTTCAAAAAGCCGGATATCATCCAACTCCGGTCATTGACCGCCAGTACTTTAACGCCGTGTATTTCCGGGAACCGGGAGGTATACTGTTTGAACTGGCTACTGATCCTCCAGGATTTGCACGGGATGAACCACAGGAGAGCATGGGTGAAAAACTGATGCTGCCTGAATGGTACGAACCACAGCGTGAGCAGATTGAACAGCTGCTGCCACCTATTCAAGTACGTGAATGGAAAGGAGAGTCCAAATCATGAGTACTACTAATACAATGAAACATATCTATAAAGCAGGTTCTCAGCCAACTGCTCCCACCCTTTTGTTACTGCACGGGACAGGTGGAACGGAGAACGATCTGGTAGGTCTGGCCGAGATGATTGCCCCAGGAGCAGGTATTCTGGGGGTGCGTGGTAACGTATCCGAAAATGGAATGCCTCGTTTCTTCCGCCGTTTGGCGGAAGGGGTGTTCGATGAAGAGGATCTCATTGCACGGACAGCGGAACTGGGTTCTTTTGTGGATGCAGCCGCTGTGGAGTATGGCTTTGATCGTGCCAATGTCTTCGCACTGGGCTATTCCAACGGAGCAAACATCGCAGCAAGTCTGATTTTCCATCAGGCTGATGTTTTTAAAGGAGCGATTCTGCACCATCCAATGGTACCGCTTCGCGGTCTGCAATTGCCAGAACTGAAGGGGCTGCCTGTATTCATCGGAGCAGGAGAGAACGATCCAATTGTGCCGAAACGAGAAACGGATGAACTCGCTTCACTGCTTAGTGGAGCAGGTGCAGCCGTGCACATGCACTGGGAGCGTCAGGGACATCAGTTGACTCGTACCGAGGCGGAAGCTGCTGAGGCGTGGTTTAAGACTCAGGCTTAAAAATTTGACTAGTTGCTTTAAATACTTCTTTTAAAAGGGATGTCCCATAGGTCATGAAAATGACGGGGATACCCCTTTTTTGCCGTTTATACGGTTTAAGGAACCGAGCAGCATGCTACTCGTGCAATTTCAATGATCCACTTTTTAATGAATCAGAGCGACACTATGCCTTGTCCTAAAGTATGGAATAATCTATAATCAAGTAATTGATAATGATTTTCAATTAGATGCGGTTTGTTTGCGAATGGTAAATGATGCGAGCTCAGGCGCAAGAACAGTGCAAAAGTGATACAATAAAAAGAAAAAGCAATGCTTGCATTGCCAACAAAGATAAGCGGAGTGTGGATAAGAGATGAAACCAGTGGAACAAGAACCAACGGGAACTGCCAATCCCGGCCGTACCGGTGTTGGCATGGAAGATATCGTGCGCGCACATCATGTGCTGCGTGAAGTCATTGTAAGAACGCCATTGCAGCGGGATGCTGTATTGTCGGCCAAATATAACTGTAATGTGTATCTTAAACGGGAAGACCTGCAGGTGGTACGTTCGTTTAAAATTCGTGGAGCATACAACATGATTCGTAGTCTGACTCCTGCTGAACTGGAGAAAGGCATTGTCTGCGCGAGCGCGGGTAACCATGCGCAGGGAGTTGCTTTTTCCTGTAACGCGCTTAGCATCCACGGCAAAATTTTTATGCCGAGCACAACTCCTAACCAGAAGGTGAAACAGGTACGTCGATTTGGTGGAGATAATGTTGAAGTGGTGCTGACAGGTGATACGTATGACGATGCTTATGAAGAAGCTATGCGTGCGTGTAATGAACAGGGCATGACGTTCATCCATCCGTTCGATCAGCCGAAGATCATTGCGGGTAATGGTACGGTAGCGATGGAAATCATGGAGAGTCTGGATGAAAAAGCGGATTATGTATTCGTCACAATCGGTGGTGGCGGTCTGGCTGCTGGTGTTGGAACCTACATGAAGACGGTTAGCCCGGAAACCCGCATCATTGGCGTAGAACCACTTGGCGCGGCTTCCATGAGTGAGGCCATGTTCCGCAAGCAGGTTGTCACGTTGGATAATATTGATAAATTCGTGGATGGTGCTGCGGTGAAACGCGTTGGTGACCTAACCTTCGACATCTGTAGCAGCACGTTGGATGATATTGTGAAGGTGCCTGAAGGCAAAGCCTGTACAACCATTTTGGAGCTATATAATGAAAATGCGATTGTTGTGGAGCCTGCTGGTTCTTTGGCGGTTGCTGCACTCGAGCAGTATCGCGAACAGATTGCGGGCAAGACGGTTGTCTGTGTGATCAGCGGCGGCAACAATGATATCGATCGGATGCAGGAAATCAAGGAACGTTCGTTGATTTATGAAGGTCTGAAATATTATTTCATGGTCAATTTCCCACAGCGTGCGGGAGCTTTGCGTGAATTCCTTGTGGAAGTACTGGGACCCAATGACGACATTGCCCGTTTTGAATATACGAAGAAGCATGATAAGGAAAATGGACCGGCCTTGGTGGGCATCGAGCTGATGTACAAGGAAGATTACCAGCCGCTGATTGAACGTATGAATCGTAAAGGCCTCGCGTATACCGAGCTGAACAAAAATCTCAATCTGTTCAACATGTTAATCTGATGAATCATTCCAATGTGAAGTCGGACCGTAGTGAGGCGCAGCCTCTGTTGAGACCTGCTCACAAAGAAGATGCGGCACAAGTCATTCCTTTGCTTTATCAGGCGATTGGTGATATTGCCTATGCTCTGGCGGGTGAAGGTGAGCATGAGAAAGCGATGCAGATATTGCAGCAATTTTACGTGCAGGAAGACAATAGGATCAGTTATCGCAACATAACGGTAATGGAGCACAACGAACAGGTCGCTGGAATACTGGTAGCGTATGATGGCGGTGAAGCAGATCTTCTGGATCAGCCAATATTGGATCGGCCTGGTCGGAGTACAGATGAGAAATATACGTTGGTCAAAGAAACCCGTCCCGGGGAGTATTATCTGGATACTCTATCCGTAAGCGAAGCGTATCAGGGGCAGGGCATCGGCAAGGCGTTGATGGCTGCTTTTGAGCAGCAGGGAAGGGAACTCGGACACTCCCAGGTGTCCCTCATTGTTGAACGGGACAATGGCCGGGCCTTGATGCTGTACGAACGGCAGGGCTATATCAAGGATGAAGTCATTGTCATTGGTGGACATGAGTATAACCATATGGTCAAGCCAATTCTGTAGTTCATGCATCCGAACGAATTAGCCTGGTGTAGGAGATTCAATTCAAATTCAATTCATCGATAGAATCCACAAAGAAAACCGACATGGGAGCGAATCCTATGTCGGTTTTCTTTGTGTGCTTTATGTGTCCTTTAGGTGATTAATATCATGATTATTTAATAGCCGGCATCCGCCCCGGTCGGAACATTCTGTTCCAGCCATTTCTCCACCGCAGCTGTTTTCTCATACTTCGCTTCCTTAACCACATCCATAAAGGCATCCAGCTTGGAGAGAAACACACTATCGACTGATGCAAGACGCTGCAAGACGCCGTTGTATCCTCTTTGGGCGTTAGCAACCATTTTGTTCGTTTCATAATCAAACAGCGGTGTATTGTTCAGCCCATAAAAGGTATACAGGGTATAACTGTTCAACAGATCCTGTACCTGCTTGGCCCGATTCGATTTCGGATGCAGCTCCAGGAATCTTTCCTGGCTAAGTGCCCGAAGGAGAATTTCCTGATATCCAATGACCAGAGCTCCGTCATCCGCAGGCAGGTTTTTCGTTTCCTTCGTCATGATATTGATGTAGCTTGAGATATCCTCTGTAATTTCAGAGGTATATTTCACGAATGCCGCATAATTCATAATGGGATAGAGGGAGCCTTCGAGCATGACGAGGCGATAGCCGCTGTCACGGGCTTCTTTTAAAAGTACACGCAGATCGGAATCCTGGGTACGCTCCATGAGTTTGGTGAAGCTGTCGTTCGTTTGGTATGCCTTGAGCATCTTGTCCTGAACGTTAGGAACGAGCAAGCGGTCCGTCATGGAGGTTAGGGCCTTCAGACGTGCATTCTCCAATTGAAGGACCATCAGGGTGGCGTGATGCTTTGTTACTTTTTTGATATTGGATTCCAGATAGGTGTCAGCGGCGGGTAAGCCGTTCTTTTTTTTGAGCATGGACTGAAATGTTTTATATATGGCGGTTGAACTGCTGGTGGTTACTTTGGTATCCAGGCTTGAAGGAGCGGCAGTAGCAGCTCCGGATGTAGCTGGGGTTCCTGTAAAGATTGCAGCAATGGTAACGACTGTGATGAAGAATCGCATCCTTTTGCGTTGACCAGATAAATACGATGATGTCATCTGTGTGAACCTCCCGTAATTATAAAGATAATAGGTTGTTATTCACTATACATTAAACGAAATTGGGAAAGATGTTGTTGCGGAATAATGACAAATTCTTCTGTTATTTTTAACCTTTGGAGGGTAGATGGCGGAAGGACATTTCTGCGAAAATATTTTTTGTGGGATTGGAAACTTTTACTTATGTTCATACGTCTTAGATGTGCACAGGAAATTACAGGAATAAAATGAAATTCACCAACGATGACATTTCAACTTAAATAATGAAGAGAATGGGGATATTGGATATGAGAAAAGCTGGAGGACGTCAAGTGAAAAAGGTGATGTCAGCACTGGCCGTATCGGCTATGTTGATGTCTGCACTACCAACGTCGGTTATGGATGCAGCTGCAAGAATCAGCATTTATATTAACGACGCGGAGTTATCCTCTGCACAGGCCCCTGTCATGAAAGGTGGACGTGTACTGGTTCCATTACGCTCCATTTTCGAAGGCTTGGATGCCACTGTAAAGTACACCAATAAAACCAAAACGATCACGGCGAACCGGGGAGATCAGGAAGTATCGCTGAAACTGGGTTCCAAAACGGCTTACATCAACGGAGAAGCGGTAGCGCTAGATGTACCTGCAAATACCATCAAGGGAAACACAATGGTTCCAATTCGTTTTGTCAGTGAAGCTTTTGGAGAGAAAGTATTCTGGAATTCCCGCAATCAGCGAGTAGATATCAAAACAACGTCCACTCCTCCTGTGGATGAGACGCAATATGCAGCATGGAACATTTACGGTGCTGTGTCAGGAAGCAATGGGGATGGTCGAGATCTGACCGTAAGTTTCACACGTCCGACGTCCGAGAAGGCTGTGTCGGCATATCGGATTATGCTGGTAAAAACACGTGATGTGAACAGCTTTACTGAGTCTGCGGCATCGGCAGTACCATCTAGTAATTACACTTCCATTTCTCCAAATGGCACCGATCCAAGATTGACATTGAATGCTCAGACACGTGACGTGAACGGGGATCTGTTGAATTCAAATGAAACCTATCGATTGTATGTACTTACGGTGGGGAACAGCAACAACAGCTACAAAAATCAGCTGGCCTGGTCTACCCAGTCCATAAAACTAAACAATGTGAAAACGACGGTGCAGCCTGTCACAGGCCTGCGGATCGCAGATATCAGCGACTACGGAGATGGACGTGATCTGGAAATTAACTTCACACAGCCGAGCACCACATCGAATATTACGTATTACCGTGCTTTTGTAGTTAAGGCGAAAGACGCTTCTTCATTCAATCTAACTACGGCCAATAATGTGTCCAGTTCGAATTCAACCATTATTTACAAAGGTAACAGCGCAGCGGTCAAAACCCAGCTCAGTTCCTCGACGCGTGATACATCCGGGGAATTGATCAAAAACGGCACATCTTATGTCGTTTACATTGTATCCGTGAGCTCCAATGCGGCAACAGCAGACAATAAACTGTCCACAGTATCATCTTCACTTACGCTGGGCGTAAACACAGCAACAGCGCCAGTCATCACGCAAGTAAAAGACAATTCGGATTATGGAGACGGTCGTGACATTCAGGTGAGCTTCAACCGTTCATCCGATGAGTCCAGAGTTGCTAATTATCGAATTTTTGTAGTGCGGAACTCGGTATCCAGCAGCTTTAATCTGACTACGGCGAGCAATCTGTCTTCCAGCTTGTACTATAACGTGAACAAAACAGGCAACAACATTACAACAACACTGCCATCCTCCATGAAGGACACAAGTGGTTATAACGTAACGAATCTGCAAGATTATCGAATCTACGTTATGGCTGTAGGCAACCAGCAGAATGGATATACTAATGCGCTGTCTTCGTCGTCAACGCTGTTGAGACTGACAACGAATAGTAATGCTGGCGTTGCAAGCAATATCGGGGTTGCTGATGTGAGTGACTATGGCGATGGGCGCGATCTCCGGGTTTCGTTTAATAGAGCTTCGGATGAATCCAATGTTTCTGCGTATCGTGTATATGTGGTCCGTTCGGGAAATGCAGGCAGCTTCACACTGAGCGCGGCTAATGCATCGAACAATTATTATCAGGTGAGCAAAACGGGTGGAAATCAGTCATTTACTCTTCCGAGCAGCGCGGTAGATACTAATGGATCTCGAATCTCTAATGGTGTTTCTTATCGTGTGTTCGTCCTGTCGGTAAGCAATAGCGGCAATTCCAGCCAGAATGCATTGTCATCTTATTCTTCACAAATTACGCTAGTACAGAACTCGACTGTGGCCGCTCCGACCTACGTGAATGCAGCGGACATCGGAGATAATGGAGACGGTAGTGATTTGCAGGTGACATTTAATAGATCGTCTAATGAGACGAATGTTTATCATTATCGTGTTTTCGCAGTCAAAACGGCGAATTTGGGTGGGTTCGATTTGGCCGAAGCAAATCGGAACTCAAACTATAAGGTTGTAAATAAAGCTAGCGGAAGCGGAAATTATACTTTGACTTTAAAGGATGTAAAAGCAACAGATGGTACAGATATTCGCAATGATGAGAACTATCGTATATTTGTGCTTGCAGTAAGCAATACCAGCAACTCTTCCAATGTGCTGTCCACTGCGTATGCTGATATTAAATTGTCTGTAACAAGTGCTGTTGGAGCAGTTAAAATCACTGATGTAGAAGTTAAAAATGAAGAGCAAGCTGCTGGCGATGCAACGGATGTGACCTTGAGATATACGGAACCAGCTTCTAAAGTAGGAATCAGTCGTTATGTTGTAATGATTGCCCCGACTGGAAGTGCATTTAATCTTAATTTGGCGAAAGCTATTGCAAAAGAAAACAATCCTAACGTGATCAGATCATTGGAAACGACAGGGGGCTATGCTATACTTCCGAATGCACTGAATGATATCAATGGGCAACCTATTGTATCGGGCAAGTTGTACACGGCTTACATTTTATCAGAATCCTCCGACAGCAAACGTGAATCAAACATAGATTCAGCTACTTTCATAATTAATGCTAAAAAACAGTCACCAACATTTGTAGAGAAGGTAGCAGATGTGAAGGCGACGGCAACGGATACTTCGATTAGTGTAAGTTTCACCAAGCCTGGCAATGAAACAGGAATTTCTCGTTATGATGTGTACGTTGTTAAAGCTAAGAGTGGTTCAGGTGATACTGGAAAAGCTTTAGAAAGAGTGAATATTGGTAGTAACCCAAGAACAGCAACTGTGAATATTGGAGTTTCCTCCAATGATTCTGACGGTTCAGTTTTTGAAGCGGGAGAATACAAAGTTCTGGTAGTTTCTGTGGCTAGTGATAATACTAAGTATAAAAACAATTCAGAAGTAGCTACATTTCCAATTTCGGTAGCTCCTACGGGTACAGACCAAGGGAGCAACAATACACCAGCACCAGCTGGAGATACACCATCTTCATAATAATAAAGTAAGATTAACGTTAAACAAGGTAAGTAGTTCGTTTTGAGCTCCAGAAGTAGTGGAGGGGACGGAATCGATTCTGAAGAAGCGGTAGCGCTCGCCTTTGTCTCCGAATTTAAACCTTATAGAGGTTGAATCAAAAAAAATTTGGAGACAACAGCGATCGAAAGAACGATCCGTAACCGGAACGGCCACTCCAAGAACCAACAATCTTATCTTTCAGTTATGTTAACACTCAGCCTCCCTTTCCAAATGAGAAGGGGAGTTTTTTTATTTATCATCTTAAAAGTTGTTGTGTCATCGCAGTAGATTTTGTGAATCGTATGTAATCCATTTTAAAAATCCTGTCACCAAAAAGGTTCCTTTGACCGTTGCTGCAACGAGTCAACCGATGGATAATAGGAGAAAGAAGAGCATGATCCGAAAGGAATGATGGAATGCTTGCATTTCGCTTGACCGGCCTGCCGGATTCCCGGTTGCCTCTGTATCTGTATTGTGTGGGAACACAAGAAGAGAAGGTCCAGTTCAGACCGGATGGATTTCCGGTGTATCAGCTTTTTTTGTTACGCAGCGGCAAGGGAGAATTTAAGGTTCCAGGTGAAGGAGCATGGACAGTATCGGCAGCTGAACTGTTCGTGATCGAACCGGGGGTGGCACATGAGTATATTCCGTATTCCAAAACACACGGGGAGCTTGGATATATTGGCATTGGTGGAGAGGCGGCGGGGGCGGTGCTTCGGTCGGCGGGACTGCTGCCAATGGGGCCACGGCGTTTGTCCGAATTTGAACAGTTCTGGTCAAGAGTGACGGGGATCTGGCACTCGCTGGACGATGGGATGACTGAAATGTGGAACAGCTCAACGATCATCTACCAGCTTATTCTGGACATGTCTCGTTACATCCTCCCGCTGCATGATGAGACAGAAGAGCGAGAAGCAAGGCGTAGGTCGTTAACACGTTCTGAGCGCGAGTCGGAATCGGCAAATGAAGCATTCACTCGAGCAGTGTCGCTGATGCATACACACTACCAGGATGATCTGCTGCTGAAGCATGTAGCTGAAGCTGTTGGTTATTCAGTGCAGCACCTGAACCGATTATTTCACCAGAGACATGGGGTGACGGGACATCAGTACATGCAGCGATTACGTTTGCACAAGGCATCGGAATGGCTGGACAAGCACCCACGAGCAAGTGTAAGAGAGGCTGCGGAGACGGTTGGTATGGAAGTGAACTACTTTATCCGCATGTATAAGCGAGAATTCGGAGAGACCCCGGGCAAGGAAATCAAACATCGCATTCAGCTCAAAATGGAGAGAGACTCTACGGGTTCTGTGGATCATCTATATGAAGTATGATAAGCCCTTCCTTTCGGGAGGCGGGATCAGCTTCATACGAGCTACTGACTGTATGTAAGGTTACTCATAAGGTGTGGCACATGATCACCTTTACCTCTGATAGATAAAGAGCATTATGAGCTTTTTCTGAACGGTCTAAAAATAAAAATAGCTGTCGAGAACTTCTCAACAGCTGGCTAGGGGCCATTATGGCCCCTTTTTGGACACTCGATAATCTGATCTATCTCATCACCGAATGTCGTACTTCATTCGTACTTTAATCTTCGCACACCACATTACTGTACGATATACCCAATGCTACTGCCCCACCAAGGGCATCAGCATCCTTATGCTTTCTTTTGTCCAAATAGTGGTCTCAACGTAGCCAAGCCCACAATACCGATCACAAGACTTATCCACGGAGCCAGCGTAAATACGGGAAGGCTGTCACGCAACGGATATCCTACAAATAAGACAAGCACAACGATAACGATATAGATGGCGATCCCACGAAGGTTGATCTGTGGTCTGGCCGTCTTGTCTGCTCCCTGATCATCTGGACGCTCAGCAAGGCGACGAAGCATTTCAACCAGTGCAATACCTCCAACCGCCGCAACGATAAGGGAGAACAGGCTGATATGGCTAAATGGTTCCGTATCTCCACCCGTCCAGCCAATAAATAATCCAACTGCACCTTGAATCAGCATGACAAAAGACAAAGCTGCCCAAGAGATCATGAAGTACCATTTAGGCGTCCGTTTCACTTGATCCGGAGTCTCCGCGGGTTCCGCTTCAACCGCTGCGGTCTTTTTGGCTGAGGTACTGGTTGTTTTATTGGATTTGCTTCCGGAGCTCTGTACAGCCTTACTTGAAGCTCTGGATGAGTCCATATGAATTTCGCCAGCAGTTGCAGCCGGATTATTATCATCTGCTACTCCTAGTTGTGAATAGATATGTTGTTCCAGATTAGGTCCATATAACTCGCGAGCAGGCTTACCGTCACGCTGAGCTTGTACGATGGCTCTTCCAGCCGAGAGAATCCATTCTTCCTGCGTTCTCTCATCGGCAGGTGCTTGGCGCGCAATGGTGCTGATCTGATCAAACAGTTTTACATGCTCCGGTGTCATCTTACTCATTTCGGTCATTTGCCGATTCTGTATTTCTTTCAACTTTTTATAGGAAATCCCCAATGATTGCTCCCCCTGTCTACACACGTTCTGATCCCCGGTGATCTGGAGACCCTGACGGTATTTTAGTATACGGGAAGGGCTCTCGTTTCGCAAAGTCATTCCTTATAAAACAACTGTTTACGATTCGACCATAGCCCTGCACAGGCCAGAATGACACAGGTGCATAACAGCACCAGTTTTCCGTGACTACGAATCCATTCCAAGATGTGTTCCATGAATTCAACCCTTTCGCCAGAAGGAATCAGAGGCAAATGTTGGCTATAATATTTTGCTTAGGTTCTCCGTGGTTCGCCATTAATATGCGTAAGTGCTCGTCAAGTTCTAACGATTGTGTGAAGAATGAATAAAGTACAGCCGATTCCACCACAATAGTAGCATTTCCAACAGAAACCAGGGATTGGAGTGTGGCAGGTATGGATCAACAAACGGATAAACTAACAAGGAAGCTGCTGCTGAATAGCAACTCCCGTGGAGTAACGGATGAGGTTGTGCCAATGGAGGAGACGTTGGAGGATGTTGAATATGCGGAAGAGTATACAGATGGAACCTTTCAGTCAGGGAGCTTCTGGGGGAGCTCGAATTCGGTTCATGAACATGAATGGCAGGGTCGAGTGGAGACTCATGAGATGTTCCGTCGCAGTTATGAGTAGTGACTTTAAGTATTAGAAATAATTCGAGTCAGCTGTGGTCAGCTTGGCTCATTTTTTTTGCGAAATTACCGATAAAATGTAGACAAGGTACGTCTGGAAATGGACATTTCCTCGCGTTGACTTGAGGTTCACAGGATGATAATATACTAATATCATCTTAATACACATTAAACTTATCGGATTTATATATAATTAACAAATTGAACATGAGCAGGGAAGAATGGAAAGGGGAAATGGGCATGGAGCGTCAGATCAGTATTCGTCATGGGCAAGAAGAATTAACAGCCACGATTCATTATCCTGTCGTCAAAGACATCAAGGAGGGAAATCACCAACAGCGCGTGCCTCTTGCTATCATCTGCCATGGATTCGTAGGAAGTCGGATCGGTGTAGATCGTCTGTTTGTGAAGACCGCCCGTGAGCTGGCCGAAGATGGGTATTTGGTGCTGCGCTTCGATTATATCGGCTGCGGGGAGAGCAGTGGTGAGTACGGAGCTGAAGGACTGGAATCCATGATTACCCAAACACGTTCTGTGCTGGACTATGCGGTAAACTGCAGTGATGTAGATCCAAGCCGTGTAACGCTGATCGGACATAGTCTGGGTGGAGCTGTTGCGCTGCTCACTGCTGTCCGTGACAAACGGGTCAAGAATCTTGTGATGTGGTCATCCGTGGGATACCCGTTCAATGATATTGTGAAAATTACGGGACGTGATGTATACGATGAAGGGGTGAAACTGGGGTCTGCTGATTATCTCGGCTACAAGTTTACACCAGCATTCTTTGAATCACTGGCTGAACATCAGCCTTTCCAGGAAGCCGTTAAATTTAACGGGGATGTGCTGGTGGTGCACGGTACATCGGATGAGACCATTCCTGTCGATTACGCATTCCTGTATCAAAAGGTATTCTGGATGCGCCAGGAAGGCCGCTGCGACAAGGAGATTATTTTCCAGGGCGATCATACCTTCTCTTCCGGTAAAGAGCGTGAACAGCTGATTACGCGTACGAGAGAATGGCTGGGAGAACGTCAGAAGATCGAACAGGATTGGCAGCACTGGATGATCTAAGAGTGGTTATATAGCAATCTTTATCTTTAAGCTAGAACATTCTATATCCAACATGGATTGGTCCATAAGGCCACATGCGCGTCCAGATTGCATCTGATTGGGATGTTAGCTTGGAAAAGCGCCTTCTTCGGGGTAAAATAGAAGGGTAAGCATACTATCCGTGTCTGGAGGTTGGCAGCAATGACATTACCCGCACTATTCATTGCGCATGGTTCTCCCGCTCTGGCGGTGGAGAGCAATGATTACACTCACTTTTTGAACCAGCTTGGAGACAGGCTGCCGGCTCCGAAAGCCATTGTTGTATTTACGGCGCATTGGGATCGTCCCGAACCGTCCGTGACAATGGATGATACACATCAGACCTTGCATGATTTTTACGGATTTCCCTCTAATATGTATACAATGAATTACCCTGCGCCTGGTCAGCCAGACCTTGCGAATGAGATCTGCGCTCTGTTCACCCGTAGTAATCTCCCACATCAACCGGTTCGAGGCCGGGGATTGGATCATGGGGTATGGGTACCGCTGCTACACATGTATCCAGAAGCCAATATTCCTGTAATTGCGGTATCTGTCGATTCGCTGCGTTCCCCGCAGGAACAGTATGATATTGGTCGGATGCTGGAGCAGCTGCGTCATGATAATGTGCTGATTATTGGCAGCGGTGGAACCGTTCATAACTTGCGTATGCTTGGCAGTAATGATGAGCCGCAAGACTGGGCAGTGGAATTCGATAACTGGATTGGCGAGCGGCTGGAGCAGTGGAATACGAGAGAGCTGTTTCAATATGACAAAAAAGCGCCCCATGCCCGCACAGCAGTTCCATCCTATGGAACGGAGCACATTGCGCCTTTGTTCTATGCCATGGGTACGGCTGATATGTCACGATCTGCAAAACGTCTATTCCAGTCGTATCCTTACGGTACGCTCAGTTTGAACTGCTGGCAGTTTGGTGACGGCGTATAACTTGGAACAGACAAGAGGATGTAAACAGGTCCGCGGATTGTATTTTGCAAAAACACGTAGTTCTTTGACCAGATAGAGTTAGGTTATGAATGAGCTGATCCAAAAAGGTTTCTGCGGCCAGCGTAATGGGCCTCAGGAACCTTTTTCTATAACTTGACCATTCTGCAAATGAGTATATTCACTTGCGAATCTCAAAAAGCTCACATGCTGTACGCGAGTGATATGCCAGTTCACTTACACTGGACTGAACCACAACGGTATTGCTGTCAAAACGGATAATGACGCCACCGGAATCAATCTGGTGATTATCTTTAAAAACACGGACTTTATGCTTCATTTCCATGGCTTCCTGGAAGTCGGCATCGGTCTCAAGACGGCGCTGGGTTGGCATGTCATGTACTCCTTTGATTATAATCGATCGATATGTTCATCATAATACGTGTTTCTGTCGATGGGCAAGTCGGATGACCTACAAGCATATATAAAAATACAAAAAAGTCCTGCTCTCCAGGGGGAGGGGAGCAGGACCGGATCATGTCTACTTACGATTTAGGCTGTTTTGTGCGTAGGATTTATCGTTGGTGTTTCTTTAGGCTGGCTTCCTTTATTGCGAGTGAACAATCCGCGAAGGTAAGGCATTACCCAACGATCCAAACCAATTTTACCAGCGTTCGCACCTGCAACTACAAGGAAGATTTCCATCAGAACTAATTGAGCATTCGTGCTTACTGTTCCCGAGAAGAGGAACGCGAAGTTCATGACCATCGCCATCAGTGCTGCCAGTGTTGTAAAGCATCCAAGAATGAGACCCAGACCTACAAGGAATTCACCCAGCGGGATGATGAAGTCGAACAGTCCTGCATTTGGTACCGCGAATTTCTCAAGGAAGGTTGCCCACCAAGCTTGCACCGCCGGGTGATCACCAGTTGCTTTTTCTACAGCGCCTGCAAGGAATCCGCCAGCTTCGAATCCACCTGTTAATTTGCCCCAGCCGTGTGTCATCCAGTCGTAACCGATATACACCCGAAGTACTGTCAAAATCCACATTGCCACTTTGTTTTCTCTAAGCCATTGGTTGAAGCTGAACATATAAACCACTCCTTCATGGAATCTAGTGTGTGTTGTTTTTGTTTTTCTAAGTGATCACCTTTGATGTCTTTATTGTATAGTTCAAAAGTCATCTTGTTTGTGATTATTATCACAATCTAGTTCAAATTTTAAGTAAGGTTTGAGAAGTTCACATTTAGGACATATTTTTCATCCTGGCTCAGGTTTCAAATGTAAAATGCAGGGTAGAAAATGCTCTCCTTATCGAAGACAAATGGTGCTGTGTGTGATTAAATGGAAAGAAATACGTGAAATGGTCACCTACATAAGAGCAACTACAGCCTAGATTTCAGCCATATCGTTCAGGAGGTACATATATTGAAGCAATTGAAATGGAACAAAATGATTTCTGCGGCATCGCTGCTTATTCTGGCCTCAAGTCTGGTTGCTTGCCAGAGTAAGGAGATGGTTCAAATTCCGAAGCCGGAGTCCGTTCCTACACCCGTACAGGAAGAACAAGAGACGGAAGAACCTGCTACGTCGCTCTATACTGCGCCTCTGACGGGTCTGCCTGTTGATGAAGCCATTACGCGCCGCCCATTGGCGGTTATGATTAACAATGCTCCTGCAGCACGGCCCCAATCCGGTCTGAGTGCGGCAGATATTATGATCGAAGTGCTCGCTGAGGGAGGCATCACCCGTTTTATTGCCATCTTCCAAAGCGAAGGCGGGGCAGAGACGGTTGGGCCCGTGCGCAGTATCCGTCCGTATCTGATCGAGCTTGGTGAGAGTTATGATGGGGTATTAGTTCATGCGGGTGGCAGCCCGGATGCCTATTCCATTTTGCAAAAGCAGCAGAAACAGCATATGGATGAGATATCGAATAGCGGCCCTTATTTCTGGCGTTCCTCGGATCGTAAAGCACCGCACAATCTGTACACGTCGGCGGACAAGCTGAGAGAAGGCGCGGACACCAAAGGGTATAGTTACGACTTCAAATCCCCTGTATATACGTATAACGAGGAGGGCGCCACGTCTGGCGGAGAGTTGGCCAAGCAGTTCGATATTCATTATTTATTGGAGAGCTACCGGGTCACGTATGATTATGATGAAGTTAGCGGACGATATATGAGATTGGTGAACGGAAAGGCAGACCAGGATCTGGATAACGGCAATCCGATCGGAGGGTCCAACATTATTGTAGCGGGTGCGGATCACAAGGTGCTCGATAATGTGGGCAGATTGTCCGTTAATCTGGAGCAGGGCGGTGAAGCCATGCTGTTTCAGAAAGGCAAAATGATTCGAGGACAGTGGGTCAAAAAACCGGGTGATATTATTCGATTTGTACAAAATGGGACCGAAGTTGCTCTTGTTCCTGGCAAGACTTTTATCAGTATCGTTCCGAATCAGCCCGACTTTGCATCACATGTCGAAATTGAAAATTAATCCAATTTGAAGAGAAATGTAAACGCAGTGTAAAATTTCATCATCATTTTTCCAGCCATTCCAAATAATTAAGATTCATTTCAGATTTATGTGATAAGAATATAAAAAAGGATCATGCCTTATGTACAAACCGTGAAACATTTATGATAAGATATCAAAGGTTGTCATTTCATGTTTCATCGGTTATCGGCAATTTCTCGTAAAGGGGATAGAGCTATGAAGCTTAAGAAGAAGAAGGATATATTTTTTGAGACACTAGAGAACATGGCAGATACGGTCGTGCAAGCGGCTGATTATTTCTCCCAACATGTTTCCAACCTTCAGGATGTGACTCTTTTTGCCAATGAAATGAAGAAGTACGAGTCCCAGTGTGATGATTATGTTCATACCATCATTACAGAGCTCAACAAGACATTTATCACGCCGATCGAACGCGATGATATTATGGAACTGACAACGACACTTGATGACGTATTGGACGGACTCGAAGCAACGGCTTCCCGTTTCTATATGTACCAACTGACTGACCCGGACGAATATATCGTTCAATTCGCTGAAATTTTGCGCCAATCGGCTTACGAAATTCAGAAGGCCATTCATTTGCTGTCTCAGAAAAAATTGCTGGCGATCCGCGAGTACACGATTCGTCTGAACGATCTGGAAAACCAGGGCGACGAAGTGCTGCGCAACTGTATCAAGAACCTTTTCGCTACTGTGCCTGATCCGATTGAACTGATCAAACGCAAAGAAATTTACGAACGTCTTGAGACAACAACGGATGCTTGTGAACACGTAGCGAATGTGCTCGAATCCATCATCATGCGTAATTCTTAAGGAGCCAGAGAATAATGGAAACAACGATTTGGGTATTGGGTATAGTCGTCTTCCTTGCACTGGCGTTTGACTTCATCAACGGATTCCACGATACGGCGAATGCCATTGCAACTTCGGTCTCGACACGAGCACTGACTCCTCGCCGGGCAATCCTTATGGCTGCCGTGATGAACTTTGTCGGTGCCATGATGTTTACTGGAGTAGCGAAGACGATCGGGGGGAGTGTAACAGACCCCACCAAGCTGGATAACGGGATTGAGGTCGTCATAGTCACCTTAATCGCCGCGATTATCTGGAATCTCGTTACATGGTGGTTCGGAATTCCTTCTTCATCCTCGCATGCATTGATTGGTGCTCTTGCTGGTGCTGTACTTGTTGGCGCAGGGGCTGATAAAGTCAAATGGAGTGGATTTATTGACATCGTCGGAGGGTTGTTATTATCACCTCTGATCGCATTTGCCATCGGGTATGTGGTCATGACCATTCTCAAATATATTTTTGCCAAACGCAGTCCGCATAACGTGAACAAAGGTTTCCGTACGGTACAGATTTTCACAGCAGCACTCCAGGCGTTTACGCATGGTACCAATGATGCACAGAAGGCAATGGGGATCATTACCTTTGCACTCGTTGCAGCAGGCGTACAGGATCATCTGGAAGTTCCGTTGTGGGTTAAAATCTCTGCGGCAACAGCGATGGCTCTTGGTACTTCCATCGGTGGTTGGAAAATCATCAAAACGATGGGAACCAAAATTTTTAAAATTGAACCGATTAACGGATTTGCAGCAGATCTGTCAGCCGCATCTGTTATTTTCACAGCAACCTTGCTCCACCTGCCGGTGAGTACAACTCACGCAATCACATCTGCCATTCTGGGTGTTGGTTCCGCGAAACGTTTCTCAGCCGTGAAATGGGGACTAGCTGGACGTATCATTATTACGTGGTTCATTACAATTCCGATTACCGGGGCGCTGGCAGGATTGTTGTACTGGATCATTTTCTAATTCGAAAAAGTGTTCCAGAACAAATTCTGGATTTCAGACAAACTGTTCATAACGTTGTGAATATCGGGATATGTGGACAATTAAACAACCAAAAAGAAGAGACGCCTGTGCATGAACGTGTGGACAGGCTGGATATGTGGATAGCCATCCGTGGAATGATAAACCAAAAGAAGATATTCCTGTGGATACAGGAGACTGTGGATAGGGAAATGAGAGAAGCCAACAGGGTTGGCTTTTTTTGTTGTCGCGTTTGCAGGATAACGTGTGTATAATGGGCTGTTGCAGGGGACGGTTCAATGGTTAAAGTTGTGCAATAGCGTAAAGGATACAAGACAAGGACGTGGTCTAATTTATGATTCGTACACTCGCCATCTCACGGGATCATCAGGTATCTGTAAATGTACCGCTGACACAGCTGGATCTGCAGGATTACGCCTGGGTATGGGCAGATTTCAATCAGCCTTCCGAAGAGGAAAGCAAGTTACTGGATACATATTTTCATTTTCATCCATTAGCTATTGAGGATTGTATGCATGTGTTGCAGCGACCCAAGCTCGATTATTATGACAATTTGCAGTTCCTCGTGCTGCATGCATTGAATCCGACCACATTGGAAGCGGAAGAGGTGGACCTGTTTCTGGGTGCAAACTTCCTGGTATCCTATCATCACGGGGCCCTGGAGGAAGTCGATGAAGCTTGGGAGCGATTGCTGCATCATGCGCATGAACGAACCATTTGGGCCCGAGGCCCGGTGGCAGCGGCGTATACGGTGATGGACAAGTTGGTCGATCATTATTTCCCGTCTCTATTTGCCATTGAGGATGAGCTGGCTGAACTGGAGAACCGGGGCGGCAAGGAGTCGGTGGAAGACCTGATGAATCAGGTGTTCGACTTGCGCAGTCGATTGCTGAAGCTTAGACGGACGGTAGTGCCCATGCGGGATCTGCTCTATCGGGTAGTCAATTCTCAGCATGTGCAGCGAACTGGGGAGCATACCGTTTATTTTACCGATATCTATGATCATTTGTTGAAGCTGACAGACATGATTGAAGCTGATCGGGAAATGACGGCTGACCTGCGTGACAGTTACATCTCCTTGAATTCCAATCGAATGAACCAGATTATGAAGACCCTCACCGTAATTACAACAGTCTTTATGCCACTGACGCTGATCGCGGGGATCTATGGCATGAACTTTGCTTATATGCCTGAGCTGCAATGGAAGTTTGGGTATGGAGCTGTGCTGCTGCTGATGTTTGTTCTGGGCGGAAGCATGGTGGCCTGGTTTGTGAAGCGGGGCTGGTTTAAATAAGAAAGACTAGCAATTGGATAGCAAGCGAAGAGTTAGCGATCTGCACAGATCGCTTCTTTAGCCTGTGTACGATGTGTATAAGAGGGCAAATAGGAGTACATATAGATTGGTTTTCGGAATAGATGTCCACATGTGGATAAGATAAATGAAGAAGCAACATGTGCATAACTTTATTTTGAAGGATATTTGGCTGCTACGAACAGAGTGAAAATAGTAAAAGGCATCTTCAGTAGTGAAGACGCCTTGGGGAATTTCTCGATGAATGGATTCTATGAGCTGAATTTGAACATGGGATGCATATCATAAAATGAACCGTGCCACGTTTTCATGATAAGTTGGATGGCTACAGCATAGGGTAGTTTACTCTGCTTGCTCCAATACAAATGTGGCCGTAGCGGCAGGTTGTCCATTAACGACAATCGTTAGCGTATGCAAACCAGCGTAATGCTTTCTCGTCGTAATGACTTTGAACGATTGCTTCGTTGCAACCTTGGTTCTCCCTGTAGGGAAGGTTTTGTCAGAGCATTTGAACCGCTTGGGTGCCTGCTTGCCATTGGCTTTCATATATCCGATTTCATATTCGATTCGCAGCATCTGTGACTGACCACTTTTATTTACCACATCAAAAGAGAAATGAAGATCTTCCCCGATGGCTACGGTATCTCTTGCAAGCTGAAGATGCTCGATATGTGTCGCATCCTGCTCGACATAACCAAAGAGGCTCAGCGCCTTCGGATGTCCCTTTTTCAGCAAAGAGCGGCTTGCATGGCGAACGATCCAGTCCGTATGCTCATGTTGTCCGTACCAGCTGGAGGCCAAATCCAGGACCAGTTCAGGGTGGTCTTTCGAGATGTCGTTCAGGTGGTTGGCTACACTTTTTCGGACATACAGGGATTCGTCCTGCTTCAATTCATGCAGAATGGGAAGTACGGGTGTTGGATCGGTGATGAACCCCCGAAGTTTGGAACCCCATGGAAGACGTGGACGGCTGCCTTCACTGGCAAGCCTGCGTATATGTTCATTCGGACTGCCCGTCCATTCCATCATGCGTTTCATCGTTTCGATCGGGTATCGTTCAATAAAAGGGCGTACCGCGAACTCGGAACTGGAATAAGGTGTGAAGAGGGTCAAGTATTTCATGGATAGTTCGTAGTTTTCCGGCGCAAGTCCGTTGACTTCAATAAAATCGGGAACGAACAGATACTCGACCCCTCGCATATGCGGTGCGGCCTGCTCAATCACGTGTAATGCCTCTTCATAGTTGTCAGGGAGAACTTCGGTCAATGCCGACGTAA
Organism: Paenibacillus sp. E222; assembly: GCF_013401555.1. Taxonomy (NCBI): domain Bacteria; kingdom Bacillati; phylum Bacillota; class Bacilli; order Caryophanales; family Paenibacillaceae; genus Paenibacillus; species Paenibacillus sp. E222. The sequence goes on along the minus strand of NZ_CP058552.1, from coordinate 345,831 downwards.
TGCGGCGGATACGAGCTTTGAATTCCAGCTCTCCCCAGCCTTCGGCAAATACAAGTTCACGAAATTGCTGTTTGTCCAACTTGGGGTAGAATTGGTGTAACCATTCCCCTGTCCGGTCGATTAATGCGGGAGTATATTTGTCTTTGAACAGTTCCATAATCCGCCTCCTTTATCTATAACTCAGTATACCTCAATTTACGGGAATAAGAACATAGGTTCTTAAAAAATGGTTAGGAAAATTCTCTTATATTAAAGAATGAGTGAATTGATGGGGAGAATAGATGGAAGTGGATTAAGGCACCCCCTTATGTAAGAGGGCACCTGGGAAAAATTTTAGAGTTATTTGCTTTTTTTGGGACGACGTTTGGTGGAATTGGATTTATTCCGGCCCGTTTTACTACTCGTGTTCCGTTTGCGAGGAGCAGAGGTCGTTTTTTTACGACGTTTGCGTGAGCGAGGTGGCGAATACTCTTCATAATCTTTATCCGCAAGACTGCTGCTCTTTTTTCCTTTTCCAAAAGGCAGAATCCCCATCACCAGTTTCATCATGGGTGCCATCTGCTGGAAGCCACCAACGACCTTTTGCATTTTGCCGATTCCGTTCATGATGCCATCAATTCCACCAAAACGGTCGATCATTCCTTTCAGTTCCCCGATGTTGGCCAGGGAAAAGCCTGAGGAAGACGCAGGCGCTTCCACCGGAACAGGGGGAGCAACAGGAGCTCCCCCGCCGAAAAAGTTTCCACCAGGTCCCCCCGGGCCACCTGGACTATAAGGTACAAGTCCGGATGCTTCAACCTCTTGGAATTGAGGGTAGTAAGGCTCTACTCCAGGATACATGGGTTGAACCTGAGCTTCATTCAATGCCCGTGGCGGCATATAGGCAGAAGAATGGGCCTGCCGTTGCGTATGGGAAGACGGACGCTGCCGTGGAGCAGGCTGGCGGTGATAATAATGCTGTGGCATGAACTATCACGTTCCTTCTATGTTGGATTTCGGAATTGCGTTCCTTCAGCTGCTGGACGTGCATAACAGACCGAGTCGGAACTCCCTTTTGCTATACTGTATGTCATTAGCGGAGAGACGGCGTAGGCGAGTATCCCGTAAAACGGGATATTTGCGGATTTGGGCGCAGAGAGGATGCCAGCTTCACAGTGGAATTATATTTTTCCGACACAAAATTGTCACATTTTAAATTTGATAATTCCTACATAATTAATAGGAAATATACACGGAAAAAGAGGGAAAATCGTAAGAAAGAGGAGGATTGTGCGCGCACGGAGGACATTTATGCTATATGAAAGCGGTAACATGTATTTTTATTCTGTAGTGCGTGAAATCGTTAACGCTTGAAATACCAACTCAGGCTGGGTACAATGAAGGTACACAGTAACCGCTAGGGGATGATGATGAAATGCAGCTGAAAAAGCTAAATGATAAAAGCATTGAACAATTATTTGAGGCTATTTTGACTCTGAAAGATATTGAAGAGTGTTATGTGTTTTTTGATGACCTCTGCACGGTAAACGAGATTCAATCCATGTCCCAGCGGCTGGAAGTAGCACGTATGCTTGGCAAAGGAAATACTTATAACCAGATTGAAGCGGAGACAGGTGCAAGCACAGCCACGATCTCTCGTGTAAAACGCTGCCTGAACTACGGTAATGACGGTTATAAAATGACGCTGGAACGCCTGGGACGATAAGGATGAAGAAACCGGGTGTACTCATCATTAGTCACGGTTCTCAGGAGAAGACCTGGGTAGAATCCGTCGATGACGCGGTCTCCCGGTTGAATCTGCCTGAATCATTGCCCGTTGAAGCCGGGTTTCTTGAACTGGTGGAAGGACGCCTGATCCAGGACGGTATCAACCGACTGGAAGCACAGGGCGTAACTGATATATTGGTCGTACCTCTGTTTGTATCGTCCGGTAGTACACATGTGGATGAGATTGAGTATGCCATCGGTGCCAAAGACGCTCCGGAGCGTGAGACGGATCTGGAACCCTTTGAGGTGAAAGCACAAGTCCACTTCGGCTATCCTGTGGATAACGACCCGGATATTGCGGTCATGGTCTGGGACAAGGTAAAGGCCCTGTCGCAGCAGCCAGAACAGGAGACGATTCTGCTAGTCGGACATGGGAGTATTCACGATGGATTCCGTCAGCGCTGGGAAGCGGGTATTTCTTCACTCGCACAGCGGGTGCAGGAAGTCAGCGGTGTTGCTCATACCGATTATGCGCTGCTAAATCCGGACAGTGTGTACAGCAAGGCGAAATACTGGAGTGAAGAGCGGGGGAGCCGGGTTATTGTGGCGCCGTTGTTTTTGAGTGCCGGTTATTTCACTATGAAAGTGATTCCGAGCCGACTGAAGGAGCTGGATTACGCGTATAGTGGTGAGACGCTGCTTCCACATCCGCTATTAGGGACGTGGCTGGAGCGCCAAATTCAACGTTTACTGGAAAGATGTAATGAGGTTAAGGTTTAGGATAGGGAAAGCAGGTCGCTGCTAGCGATTATTTCCGTTCTCTCTAACAATAGCTTAAACACCAAACGGCAGAGATGCCGTTTTTTTTGTTTTTGTATGTAATTTAGACCAAACACGCCGAAGCAGGCGTGTTTTTTTGTATTAGGCAAACCCTCTACGAGGGGAAACTTCGAGTTCAATCCATGCAGACAGAGTGAAGACAGAGGATTCTAACTCTGAAATGATTCTCTTTACAGGAAAGTTTTTGTCTGATAAGATGTCAACATTCAATTGTTAACCTAAATAATATTTTTGGTTAACAATTGAAATGCTCTTACGGAAGGTGATATCTTGTGACACATTATGAACGGCTTGCAGCCAAAAATAAGGCTCATTTATGGAACCCTTTTACGCAAATGAAAGATTACAATAACTCTGATCCTCTCATCATTGAACGAGGCGAAGGCGTCATGCTCTATGACGTCCAGGGACGTGCTTATTATGATGGCTTCTCCTCGGTTTGGCTTAATGTTCACGGACATAACATACCCGAGCTGAACCAGGCCATAACGGATCAGTTGGAACGTGTTGCACATTCTACGTTACTCGGAATGGCTAATGTGCCAGCTATTGAACTTGCTGAGAAACTAGTAGAGATTTCCCCAGAGGGATTAAATAAAGTATTTTATTCCGATTCGGGAGCAACTGGTGTCGAGATCGCAGTGAAAATGGCGTTTCAATACTGGAAGAATCGAGGAGAAACTGGTAAAACGAAGTTTATCACGATGAATCAAGCCTATCACGGAGATACGATTGGTGCGGTGAGTGTCGGTGCAATTCCGTTGTACCACGATGTGTTCCGTCCCATGCTGTTTCCTACTCATGTCATTCCATATCCTTACGTCTATCGATATGAGGATGGCGAGCGGGAAGCCATGGAAGCTACGTTAACCGCATTACGTAATGTACTTGAAACGAGTGCAGATGAAATCGCGGCTATTATCGTGGAGCCGATTGTGCAAGGAGCTAGCGGCATCCTGATTATGCCAGAGGGCTGTCTCCGCGAGATGGCAGCACTTTGCCTTACATATGACATACTATTCATCGCCGATGAGGTGGCGACAGGTTTCGGTAGAACAGGTGCAATGTTTGCTTGTGATCTCGAAGAAGTGTCACCTGACTTGATGGTGATAGGCAAAGGCCTTACAGGCGGCTACTTACCTGTGGCTGCGACACTGGCAACAGATGAGGTGTACAGCGCATTTTATGCCGATTATGAAGAGCAAAAAACATTTTTCCACGGTCATTCCTTCACAGGTAACCCGCTCGGCTGCGCTGTTGCTTTGGCTAACTTGAAACGATTTGAAGAGCGCAACCTGGTGGAAGGTGTAAGAGCAAAGGCGGCTTTTGTCGAGCAGAAGCTCTCAGTACTTAAAGGTTCTCCGCACGTCGGGGATATCAGGCAAAAGGGACTGATGTTAGGAATTGAGCTTGTACGGGATAAAGCAACTCGGGAACCGTACGATTGGGCCGAACGAATTGGTGTTCGGGTAACGGAGCGGGCCAGAGAGCTTGGCATGCTTACGAGACCCCTTGGCAATGTTGTTGTGTTCATGCCTCCTCTCGCTAGCACAGAAGCTGAGCTTGAAGCAATGATTGATATCTTGATGCAATCCATTGTTGACGTTACCGAAGGTGGTTCGAAATCATGAATGTATTTCCCGGATTATTTGTAACTGGTACGGACACAGGGGTTGGAAAAACAATCGTTACAGGGGCTCTTGTTGCTGCGCTTCGTGCTGAAAAGCGGAATATAGGCGTCTGGAAGCCTGTGCAATCCGGTGCACTTCTTGGCAGTGGAGAAACCGATGCAGAACGCCTGTTGCAATACACCGGAATTGATGAGCGTGCCGAGCATGTGGCGCCATTTACGTTCCAAGCTCCACTGACCCCGATGCTAGCTGCCAAGCAGGATGAGGTGGAAATTACGCTACAGGAAATAATCAGTGCGGGTCAGCCGCTGGCAGATCGATACGAATCGGTACTCATTGAAGGAGCAGGCGGTGTCGCTGTCCCTCTGACCGAAGACTCTTTTGTGGTGGATTTGATCTCGAAGCTACGGACACCGGCCCTGATCGTTGCACGGACAGGTTTAGGTACGATTAATCATACACTTCTTACAGTGTCATACCTGCAGCAGCATGGGATTAAGATCGTAGGTTTTATTCTGAACGATGGTGAATCTGACGAGATTTATAACGACTCCAGCATCACAACAAACGCGGAGCTGATTGAACGTTATTGCGGCATCCCCTTTCTTGGACGTTTTCCTCGCTTAATGGACGAAATAAATACAGAATTGTTGATCCAGGTCATTCGAGAGACGATCCAGTTAACACCGATCAGACAGGCATTAACAGTTCAATCCATGGAGGAGGAATGAAGTTGAAAACAACGGTAACTAATCTAGAATGGTCGTCGCTTGCGAATCGATCGTTGAATGGCGAATGTTTAACAATGGAAGAGGGACTTGCCGTGCTTGAAGCAAGCGACGATGAGGTATTGCCGCTGATGCAAGCGGCTTTCCAAGTGAGGCAATATTTTTACGGCAAAAAAGTGAAGCTGAATATGATTATCAACGCCAAAAGCGGCTATTGTCCCGAAGACTGCGGCTATTGCTCACAATCCATCGTATCCACCGCTCCCATCCAGAAATACAGCTTGCTCGACAAAGAAACGTTGCTTGCAGGAGCACATGAAGCTATGGCGCGTAAAGCAGGAACCTATTGCATTGTAGCTTCAGGCAAAGGTCCCACGAATAAAGAGCTGGATCAAGTGGTTGAGGCGGTAAAAGAAATCCGTGAAACGATGCCACTTAAAATCTGTGCTTGTCTAGGAATCTTGAAGGACGATCAAGCAGAACGTTTGGCTGAAGCAGGCGTGCACCGATATAATCACAACTTGAACACAAGTAAGGCCAATTATCCATCGATAACCACAACGCATACCTATGACCAGCGAATTGAAACCGTGGAAAAGGTAAAAGCATACGGCATGTCTCCCTGTTCCGGTGTCATTATTGGTATGGGTGAGAGTAATCAGGAAATTGTTGAGATGGCTTTCGCGCTCCGTAAGCTTGATGCGGATTCAATTCCGATTAATTTCCTGAATGCAATACCGGGGACCCCTCTGGAAGGAGCAGGACGCACTCCGGCTATGAAGGCGCTTAAGGTACTGGCACTATTTCGGCTCATCTGTCCATCTAAAGAGATTCGTGTTGCGGGTGGACGCGAGATTAACCTCCGTACATTGCAACCTTTGTCACTGTATGCTGCTAATTCACTCTTTGTAGGTGATTATTTAACGACAGCAGGTCAGGAAATATCAAATGATCATCAAATGATTGAAGATCTGGGTTTTGAGATTGAGTTAAATGCACTATAAGGCGGTACGGACTATGAATTGGATGGAAAAAGAACTTGCGTTATTGGCTGATGCCTCCAATGAACGTTACCTGCGTGATAGTGCCGCGGTTCCAGATTGTCCTGGGTATACGTGGAGGGGGGACCGAGTGCTCCTCAACCTGGCCTCCAATGACTACCTGGGACTTGCACAACATCCCGCTATCATCGATACAATTCGCGCGGCGCTTCTTACCGAAGGAGGAGGCTCAGGCGCATCTCGTCTTGTTACTGGGAATCGACCGCCTTATGGCCGTCTGGAAGAAGCGCTGGCCACTTGGCAGCATAGTGAAGCTGCGCTTGTTTTTGCAAATGGTTATATGGCTAATTCTGGTGTCATTCGTGCACTCGTGGGCCGAGGTGATGTGGTTTTTAGTGATCAATTAAACCATGCCAGCATCGTGGACGGTATTGTGCTGAGCCGCGCGGAACATGCCCGGTATCGGCATAATGATATGGAGCATCTGAAGCTATTATTGAACAAACATCGGGATAAACGGCGTAAGCTGATTGTCACGGATGCCGTCTTTTCAATGGATGGTGATCAAGCACACTTGAAAGAGCTCGTTGCGCTCAAACAAGAATACGGGGCCATGCTGATGGTGGATGAGGCGCACAGTGGGGGCATCTACGGGAAACTGGGTGAAGGACTGTGCTTTAAGCTTGGTCTGCATCATGATGTGGATGTGCATATGGGGACGTTTAGCAAATCATTCGGTTTATATGGAGCTTATGTCTGTGGCAGCCGAACATTAATCCGCTTTCTCATCAACAAAGCAAGACCACTTATCTATTCAACGGCATTGCCGCCTTCTCTCGTAGCTGGTATTTCAACAGCGTTAACTTTGGTAAAAGCGGATCATTGGCGCCGCGAACGCCTCTACTTGGCAAGTCAATTATTTCGTTCTTCGCTTAGGGATGCCGGATTTCACGTTGGGACCGGGGATTCCCCTATTGTGCCGATCATTGTCGGTGATAACGAAGGGGCTCTTCGTTTCAGTGAGGCACTTGAAGCAGGTGGTATTGCTGGGATTGCCATCCGACCGCCTACCGTTCCTGATGGCACGGCCCGAATTCGCTTCTCTTTATCAGCCGACCATACCTCTAAGGAACTGAATGATGCCAGCGTACAAATCTGTAAAATCGGACTGCAGTTAGGAGTGCTGACCTCATGAGTGCCTTGAATAATAATCCGCTACAAATTGAGCAAGAGAAAAGTGGAACTATATTATGGTTAACGGGATGGAGCATGCCTGATGCTGTGTTTGACCGTCTTCGCCTGTTATTGCCTGATTTTCGTCATATGTCTGTAGATTATAGTGCTGCGGATTCTCCAGAGGAAATGCTGTGTTTAACTGAAACAGCAGTTAGGGACATGTTAGATATTGAAGGAACAGCTTTCAGGGAGAGAGTTTCCCAAGGTCCACATCTAATATCAGGTTGGTCGCTTGGAGGTTTACTGGCGCTCAGACTAGCGGCTAAAGGTTACGCAGATGGCCTTGTGCTGTTCGGTGCAACGGCTCGTTTTACCCGTTCAAAAGAAGAGTTTGACCGCGGCTTGGCAGATGCATATGTTAGGCAGATGATCAAAGGGATCTTAAGGGATCGACATGCAGTTGAAACGAATTTTCGAAAGGTGATGTTTACGGAGCAAGAATGGGAGGCGGGTCTTGCTGAACGTCTGCCCCATACGGGTAGCTGGACAACCCAAGCATTACTGGCAGGTCTTCAATTGTTGCGAACCGAGAATGGTTTGTCTCAACTGCCGAGTATAGATTGTCCTGTTCTTATTTTTCACGGCACCGAGGATAAGATATGTCCTTATGGTGCTGGATTGGAGCTTATGAATCAATTACCCCATGCCAAGTTAATTACATTAACCGCCTGCGGACATGCACCTTTTTTGGGAAAGGAAGTACACATTGCTGATGAATGGAGGAGATGGTGGCATGACCATTGGTAGAAGCCGTGCGGTTCAACGCCAATTTAATCGTAGTGCCACTTCTTATGATGCACATGCTCATATTCAGCGTTCTATGGCTGAGCAGCTAGCAAGATCCCTCGCTGAATGGAGGAACAGAAGGTTCTTAAGTGATCCAAGCATTCTCGAAATCGGTTGTGGCACGGGGGCTTTGACTCAAATTCTGGTGAATGAATGGCCTAATGCCAATATTACTGCACTTGATATTGCATCCGAGATGATTGAAGTGGCTTCAAAACGGTTCCGATCAGCAGAGCATCCAGGTACTGCAAATTGCAAAATGGATAATTTACGTTTTCTACAAGCAGATATCGAAATGTGGGCCGTAAATGCTCCGGAGTGCTCAGTGGATATCATCGTCTCCAACGCCTGTTTTCAATGGCTAAGTTCGCCGAAGGAAACACTGGGTCACCTGCGGCGAATGCTGCGCCCAGGGGGTGTGCTCATATTTACGACCTTCGGGCCTGATACATTTCGTGAGATGCATGAGGCATTTGATAAAGTTTATCATGCCAACGGGATGGAACCACAGCGACATGGACTTTCGTTTCATGCACCTGCTCAATGGGAGATCATGCTTCAGGAATCCGGGTATTCTGGTTTCCGTTGTGAGCGTTCGATGCATATGGAAAAGTATGCTTCCGCGAGAGATTTTCTTTATACAGTTAAAGGAATGGGAGCCAGCACTTCAGAAGCAGCAACGGTATCCGGGTACAGCTTGCGGCGATTGTTCACCAACATGTATAAGGAGTACGAGGATAAGTTCAGCATACAGGGAGGCGTCGCAGCGACGTACGATCTTCTACTCATTCAATCCGTAGCTCCTTATTAACCCTTTACCTGAGAAGGAACAATCAGATGAAGCTCCAGCAAAGACATCAGTTCTTCAACAATCTGTTCGGCTGGATAAGGCATGGAATTCATGATCCACCATTCCAGCAGGCCTGCGGAGGCACAGGCCAGAAATTGTACAGTGATTTCCCGGTTAATCCCTTTGTGAATGCCACACGCATCAACCTGCTCTTCGACCCCCTGAACCAGGAGCGTCATCATCCGATTCCGGAAGGCGGGAATGCCTTTTTGGGTTAATAGCGTGGTATACACGGGGGCGTGCTGCTCCAGGTAACGGAAGGTTCGGAGCAATGCCTCCTTGACAGTCATGGGCGTGGTAGGGCTCTCCACCATACAGCTCTCCACCAGCTGCTGCAAATACGTCTCAATGCTTTGATCCAGCAGATCGAACTTGTCCGTGTAGTGCAAATAGACGGTACCGCGGTTCACATCGGCCCGATCAGCAATGTCATTAATCGTAATTTGCTCAAAATCCTGCTCTTTCAACAGCCCGATCAAGGCCTCGGTTATGGCTTTTCTTGTCTTGACAACTCGTCTGTCCATGGCTCCTCCTTTGATGTTTTCAACAATATGGGTTCATTCGTTGATTATTCAACAAAAACGGATATTTTAGCGATTGAAGCGCTGCAGATGCTTTGTTACTCTTATTTTATCAACAAATGTTGATAAAGCAACGAATATCTATAAAATTTTGAAATAGAGGGATAACTAATGAACATATTAGTGTATGGTGCAGGCGTCTTGGGCAGTCAGTTGGCGCAGGTTCTGGTACGTGGGGGAAATGACGTCACCATTCTGGCTAGAGGGAAGCGGGCAGAGGAACTGGAGAGGGATGGCATCGTCATTCGTCATGTGTTCCAGTTTAGAACGACCGTTGACCCGGTGCGGGTAACAAGAACGTTGGAAGAGAATGATCACTATGATCTTATTTTTGTGGTTATGAAATATAACGATTTTCCATCAGTGCTGCCTATTTTGGCGGCCAATCAGAGCAGGAATGTGGTGATTGTCGGTAACAATGCAGATGCACGAAGCATGCAACTCTTTTTGGAGGAAAACAGCAGAGTGGAAAAGAAAGTCGCATTTGGTTTTCATATCAGCGGCGGGCGGCGGCAAGAAGACCGGATGTTATCCATTGGTGGAGCAAGCGGGCAAATGGTGATTGGTGGGCTGGATAGCGAGATTGCCTTTAAATCCATACTGGATCAAGCTTTTGAGAAGACGAAATACAAGTTGAATTACCTGGATGATATTGATGCCTGGCTGAAAAGCCATATTGTGCCCATTCTGATGCTTAATGCAGTGAGCTTTAATGAGAAGCGTGAGATGATCAGGTTGGACGGGAACAGAAAGCAACTCCAGCATATGATTGGGGCGATGGATGAGGGCTTTCGCGTGCTTGAGGCTATGGGTATAACGATTATACCGGAGATGCAGGCTAAACTGATTCGCAAGCATCAACGGATGTTTTACCTTCTATTGAAATTATATAGTATGCTTCCGATCTATAAACTGGTTGCGGGTTCTTTTGGGGAGATCGAGGCGTTAGATCATGCATTTACTGATTGGAAAAAGGCCACAGGTGTACCAACACCGCATTGGGAGATCTTGAAAAGGGACTATTCCATCTTATAAGCATGATCAAAGCAACTTCCTATTGCTCTTACTTCATTTACAGACTACAATTAAACCAACTAATAAAATGGGGATAAGGTGATATGCAGATGCGGGAAGTACCTATGCGCTATGTCAAAGCGAATCAGATCGGGATTGTGCTATTTGTCGTCCTGTCATTTCTGTTCAACCAGCCGTTAATTCTGGGAGCGTTATGGATCATCCAAGTTGTCGGCCTGGCATCCGGAGGCAAGCTTAATCTGTTTGTACAGATTGGGAAGGCTGTGTTAACGGGAAAAGGGTCAGAGACACAGGCAGTGGAACTGCAACGCTTCAACAATGTTCTGGCCGTATTGTTTCTCACGTTGGCACTTGTCTCATTCGGTCTTGGCTGGCAGGTAGCGGGCTATATTTTCTCGTCGATGCTTCTCCTGGCTGCAAGTGCCGCATTGCTCGGTTACTGTGTGGGCTGCACCGTATATTTTTGGTATAAACAGCTCTGTGCTGGCAGAAAGATTGGCTTTTAAACTATATGTGATTGCAAAAACAATCCCCTCCAAGTTCTGTGTCTACTTGAAGGGGATTTTACTTTTTTACCTGAACCAGGCCTTGTTTAAATTGTTCGTAAAATTACTATCGTTCAACGGAACATTGGCACTGCCAAAATCGGTTGTATTCAGCGCATTGCGGGCCGCAGACGTCAGATCATCCCAACCGATCAAAGGCTGCATTCCACCGACGGTTCCAGTAACACCAAGCTCATGGTTTAGAGGCCAGGTACTGTTGTAACTAATCAAAGGATTCGTACCGTTCAGGTTCGTGTTACTTGGTGCAACATTCGTGAACTGCCCATGTCCTGAATAGGCGATGGAGAGAATTTGAGGATTTGGTGCTGCGGGATTGTCTACCCATACAACGATACCTTCCCAGTCATGACGATGGCCGAGGCCGGAGGAAGGGGAGTCTTTCGGGAAGTACCATGCGTACATAATAGCCCATACGCCATTATGCCATGCCGAACGGGAGTACACTTGGCCTGTGCTTGAGCTGCAATTTCCATTAGGTGAACCTGAGGTTTGCAAGCCTGCATTGGTATTGCCCTGTTGATCCACAGCGGGGAATGGAACACATCCATGGTAGACTTTTAAGTAGGGTTGGAAACGCTTGGCTGTTATTTGCGTGACTGTGACGGGAGTTAGTTCCTGGAATCCGACAACCTGATCATGGTTAATGACTGCGGCTTCAACGGCTGTAATAAAGGGAAAACAGGCTAAGATCGATATCATGAGCAATAAAACGAGTTTTTTCATTCGGTGATCTCCTTCATGGATATGGTATTGGAATGTGTTGAGGATGCAGGACGCACTAAGACTATATTGGAAAAGGTTTCATTTTATTTGTCATCTTGTTCTGGATTTTGTAAATTTTTTGGAGGATATGTAGTTCTCATGATTTGAAAGAGTATAAGACTATTTCCGGCCCAAGCGGGCAGAATGGTGATGGATGGTTATAATTTACAGAAAATCCATAGGATTAGATTCAAGAGGAGTGCCAGAGGTTTATTTTGTAAAGGATAGGCAAGCTCGGAAGTGAACAGAAAGTATGTTGTCATTGCTGGAATGAGGTAATTCTTGAGGGTTTATCGTTATTGTTATCCAGATGTAAAATTTCACTATAGTATATATGAAAATAATTACTTATGTATCACAGGCTAGGACATCTTCACATTTGATGATATGATAGTACATAAAGGCTTTGGAATGAGACGGAATTCCTTATGCATATATATAAGTAGAGAAAAGTGTTGGGGCAGGATTAACGGACGTGAGTCATTGTGTAAAATGATGCCGACTGCGATCACTCTCAGATAGTAAGAAAATGAGGTCGTTCAGACTCATGGATAATGTGGAATAGGTGGCGTATGAGATGAAAAAAGCTCGCTTGATATATAATCCGACCTCAGGCCGGGAAGAAATGAAGAAACGTCTGGCTGATATTTTGCAGCGTTTGGATCAAGGTGGTATCGAAGCCTCGTGTCACGCAACAACGGGTGAAGGAGATGCAACCCGGGAAGCGGAGCTGGCGATTGAACGCGGATATGACATGATTATTGCCGCTGGCGGCGACGGTACATTGTATGAAGTCATTAACGGTATGGCCGAGCGGGAGAATCGTCCTCCGCTGGGTGTATTTCCTTTGGGAACGACCAATGATTTTGCGCGTGCGCTCGGTATTCCGAGACAGTGGGAAGATTACGTGGATCTGGTCATTAACCAGCAGCTTCGTCCGCTCGATCTGGGCAAGGCGAATGATAAATATTTTATCAATATTGCGGGCGGAGGTTCGTTAACCGAACTGACCTATGAGGTGCCAAGCCGTCTGAAAACGATGATCGGGCAACTGGCCTACTATATGAAGGGTATTGAGAAAATGGCTAGCCTGTCTCCGCAGGAACTGGTTATCCGTGCCGCGGGTCAGGAAGAAATTCATGATGAATTCATGCTGTTCCTCATTGCCAATACGAACTCCGTCGGGGGCTTCGAGAAGCTGGCTCCGGGTGCGACCATAGATGATGGTCTGTTCGATGTGATTGGTGTGCGCAAATGTAATCTGGCTGACATGATTCGCCTCGTAACCCTAGCGCTGCGTGGTGAACATCTGAATGACAAGAAGGTCGTTCATTTCCAAACGGATTATATGGAAGTAACGTCTCCGGGCTATGTGCAGTTGAACCTGGATGGTGAGCTGGGCGGTACATTGCCTGCGACATTCAAGAACTTGCGCCATCACCTGATGTTGTATCGTTAAGCATAGTATGGATCGGGGAGGAAATGTGATTTCCTGTTGCCGTGGGCATTGGGATCACGTATAATCTCAGGGTGCCTGAAAATGAATGGAATCTCCCTTGTACAAGGGATGAACATATATGAAGAAAGAAGTGAATGTACGTTGTCTAATACGAACCGCAGCGGTCGTGGAAAAAACCGCCGGAATTCGGCTGCCTCTCAGGGGCAAGGGAATGCTTCAGTGTCCCGTCAGCCAAGTCAAACATCTCGTCCATCTACACGTCAGCAAGGAAAAGAGGTGCGGCCACAAGGCGCATCTCTTTCTGCCGTTCGTCCAAAGGAGAGAGCGCGTGAATCTGCACCAATCGAAGGGCTGCCCGTTAGTAAAAATGAAGAAACCGTCATCGATATCATTGGCATGAACCATGACGGTGAAGGTGTCGGCCGTGCCAATGGATACACGCTCTTTGTGCAGGGTGCGCTTCCCGGTGAAACTGTGCGTGTGCGCGTGATGAAAACCAAAAAGCAGTACGGCTACGCCAAACTGCTGGAGATTGTGAAGGCAAGCCCGGATCGTGTATCCGCGCCTTGCCCGATCTATGATCAATGCGGCGGATGCCAGATTCAGCATATGAGTTACGCCGGACAGCTTGCGTGGAAACGCCAGCTGGTGGTGGATAATTTGCAGCGGATTGGGAAGTTGAATGTGTTGGTGGAGGATACAGGCGAAAAGAATGCGGATCAGGCAGCTGAACCAGCTATTTCCGAAGAACAAGTGAACGGCAGCAATCGTATTCGTCTTCGGCTGGAAGGTGTCATGAACGAAGAAGCTGCTGCGCAAGGCATTCGTGTGCTGCCTACCATGGGTATGGACGAGCCGTGGCGCTATCGCAACAAGGCACAGGTGCCTATCGGTGCAGCCGAGGGCGGCTTGGTGGGTGGTTTTTACGCCAAAGGAAGCCATCGGATCATCGACATGGATACTTGCCTCATTCAGCATGAGCACAACGATGAAGTGGTCGCCAAGGTCAAGGAGCTAGGTAGCCATCTCGGCATTAGTGCGTACAACGAAGAGACCGGCCGCGGCCTGCTGCGCCATGTGGTTGTGAAGAAGGCGTTCCGTACGGGCGAGATGATGCTCGTTCTGGTCACCAATGGTCGGGACATCCCATACAAGGATGAATGGATTGGCAGTATTCGTGAAGCGATCCCGCATGTGGCGAGCATCTGCCAGAATGTGAACAAGAAGCAGACCAACGTTATCTTCGGCGATGAAACCCGCGTCCTGTGGGGTCGTGACGTGATCTATGATTATATCGGGGATGTACAGTTTGCCATCTCTGCGCGTTCGTTCTACCAGGTGAATCCGGTGCAGACGGAAGTACTGTACGGGAAAACGGTGGAGTACGCAGGGTTGAGTGGCAAAGAGACTGTCATTGATGCCTATTGCGGCATCGGTACGATTTCTCTTTTCCTTGCGCAGCATGCGGATCAGGTGTACGGGGTGGAGATCGTGCCCGAAGCCATCGAAGACGCTCGCAGCAATGCGATGTTGAACGACATGAAGAACGTCAAGTTTGAAGTCGGTGCCTCCGAGGATGTTATTCCGCGTTGGAAAGAACAAGGCATTGAAGCTGATGTCATCGTTGTCGATCCGCCGCGGAAGGGTTGCGATCCGCGCTTGCTGGATACAATCCTGGAAATGAAGCCGGAGCGTGTGGTGTATGTAAGCTGTAATCCGAGTACATTGGCACGTGATTTGCGCGTGCTGGAGGATGGCGGATATCGGACGGTTGAGGTAACGCCGGTGGATATGTTCCCGCACACGGTGCATGTTGAGTCGGTGGCGATGTTGGTGCGGAATGGTACAGAGGGCTAAGAATGCAGTGATGGAGTGGGTGTGGGGTAATACAGATGAAATGAAACTGAAGCGTAAAAATACTAGAGTTGGCTGATTGGTGACGAAAAAATAGACACGCTAGTCAAGGACACCTGGAGTTGCATTCAGGTGTTTTTATATTAAGAAATAAAAAGGATTTATCCAGAGGTTTCCGGTTACTAGTACAGAAATATATTAACAGCGTGGTTGATTCTAGTACTTGAAAGAATAGTTCCTAATTTATGACGATTAAGATGAAAGGGTGTTACAGATGAAAATTAACTAAAATGCAAAGGTTGAATGCCCATTACGGTTTACATAAACTTGTTCGTGATCTTATTCCTCAGGTATTTTATCACTGAAGGGACCTTGCTGTTGCTTTTTGCGTTCAAAATGATAATACAGCCTATATAGGCAAATTTCTTTTGTACAGCGATACAAGATAGCGATGCTTATGAGCGGACCCGACTCGTAGAATAAACACCCCATCCTCGAAACGTGTCGTAGACACCGATTTGATACACTCGCTTCTGAGGTCCGCCTCACGCTTCCGCCTTTTCCTATATCAAGGCAAATGCTGTTCCCACGTTGCACTATGTACGGTGGTCAACGCACGAATGATCTCGAAAATTGGCTGATTTTCTTGAACATAATCTAAAAACTGAGCTTTTAGAAAAGGAGCATTAATAGTGAATTCAATTTCAATGCTCCTTATTAAATGACGGCGAATTGTTTAAAATTATTTTAGCGTTATTCTTTAGAGTCTCCCGTCTCTATTGATGGGGGGCTTTTGTTTTTAAGATCGTATTAAGCATTTTTTCTATGTCATCAAAAGTAAGGAGGGAGTAAAGACCATCCACTGCTCTCTCAGGCAAGGAATCTACATTAACAATAGTATGGGTTGCTGCTGTTTGTAAGGCATCATCATCAGCACCACTTATAATCTCACTAGAAGCACCATAATATTTAAAGTTTGCCTCCCGGTTCCAGTGACGCATCTTCAAATGAGCAAATAATGATTTTAGAATGTTGCCTTCGTGTACGACTTGGAGCCTTCTATCAGGACGTAAAGATGTTTTGACCCCTATTCCT
The DNA here is from genome assembly GCF_013401555.1 of Paenibacillus sp. E222. NCBI lineage: Bacteria > Bacillati > Bacillota > Bacilli > Caryophanales > Paenibacillaceae > Paenibacillus > Paenibacillus sp. E222. The sequence goes on along the minus strand of NZ_CP058552.1, from coordinate 329,700 downwards.
GCTTTCAGGCTATTCCAACGACACTTATTTTCGAGGATCTTATATAAATTAACGGCATCCATAATATTTTGAGTACCAAGACAGGATATGGGTATGTTATGTTCATCCAATATTAGGTCTTCTTGTTCTACTATTAATAAATCTGGATTTGAAGTGATCAACCGCACATTGTTTTTAAGTAACGATATTTCCAGTTGTTTTAGCATTCTATCTGTTTTTTCTTCAAAAATTCTACGGAAATCAAATGAGCTAACGTTGGGCATTTTAACGATCAACACGTCATCTAGATTGTGTCTAATACGGTAATTCCAAGCATGGACAGCTATGAAAACTTCAAACCAGAATCCCCGGGTATTTGAGAAAGCTTGTGAATTAGGAACCATCATGTTTTGTGCCAATGCTGCATTCTTTGTGTGCATTTCAAGTTTGTCGAGGTTTTCTTTAATAGTTCCTGTCGGGAGGTTATCTCCATATACCTCAGCTAGAGCTATAGAGGGTTTTATCCGTGTTTTTTGGTTATTTTCCGTACCGTACAGTTCAACGCTATAGCTTTTCAAATAGTCAAATTCCACTATTCTGAGTTACCTCCTGTTATTTTGTTTTCCAATCTTAGTAGTTCTTTAGCGATGTGAAATAAAGTTTGCCGTCCATCTGGACTCAGACTGTTAAATGTATTTAGTAAGGCATCCCAATTTTCTTCGTACACTAACCCTCTTTTTTGACCAAATAAAATGAAATCAATTGTTACATGAAACTCATTTGTGATTTGAGCTAAGATTTCGAAACTAGGCAGGTTTTTTCCAGATTCAATATTATGAATGTGACGCTCAGACAAGCCTAAAAACTCGGAAAAAGCCTTCGCTGTCCTATAACGGCTCTTTCTCACGAGTCTAATCCGCTTACCCACCTCTTTTAAATTTAGATTCACCATGTCACCTCCTTAATTGGAGTATATCTGCAAAGAGGACGGTGAAAAATGAATCATTATTTCCTATAAAAAAAGAAAAATAAATTCATTTTAAGAGATGTGCCAGATAACTTGTTGTTTTTAAAATCATGTATAATAACACTTTGAAAAACGGTGATACTATTAAGGAGGATCCTAACAAGCTTTATTAACGTATCAGACAGTTTCTCTCAATTTTTTTACAAATTTAATAGAAAAAGAGCAGTTCGCATATTATGCGAACTGCTCTTCTAGGGATGTTATACAGAATTTTTGTTAATAGTTTCATTTGTTAATCTTATCTTTTCTGTGCGTTCCTGAACCGCAATGTTGTAGTTATCTAGAACTGTTCTAATCTCTTCCGCTAATAAATTTGCAAGTTTATAGGCTACTCCGTTGCTTATCATCTTAAACATCTTATCTAGCGGTATATCTTCCTCAAAATGATACCAGTCAGGGACAGATTGGAGCCGAAGTGCTTCACGCACGGTTAAGCGCCGCGGTAGAGTAGGGTGAAGATGTACCTCATTATTACCATATGCTACGGTTGGGCTATATCTGAAGCGGTGTAGGCGTTTGAATGATTTCCTCTTAACGTCACCTTCAAGTACGGTGAAAAATCGTTGAGAGTAGGGATTAAATGAAACATGATTTGGCAATTGTAATAATTCGTTTTGGTTTCCTATAACCGAATGAATGGTTAGTTGGTATTGATCGGGTGCGAGATTAGCAATGTAGTCAGCTTCACTAACTTCAGTCCCGATCTCCCATGTATCAGGCCATTCAAATGATTTTTTAGGATCCTGATAGACCGGAGCAGGCCATTTAAAAGTTTCAAAGCCCCGCTGTCTTAAAGTAATAGGAATGTATTTCCTAAATCCTACAATAAATACTCTTGACCGATCTTGCGGAATTCCATAGTTAAGCGTATTAAGCACCTTAAATTGTACTTCATAGCCAAGCTCCTCAAATTTATCAATGAGAGGATTTAAAGCCTGAATTCGATGTTTTTTGTTTTGTATAAGGCTTCAACGTTCTCAAACAAAAAAAAGTCTGGCTTCAGTTTCTCAATTTTATCTAAGAAGTCCCAGACAAGCTTCCCTCTATCTCCCTCAACCCCAGGACTATTAGCATTTCCAATTGAATAGTCTTGACATGGGGGCCCCCCAATGATTCCAACTGCACCTTTGGGAATGTCTTTTATAGGATCAATTTGAGTAACGTCACCTGTGATAATTCTATCAGGATGTCCATAACGCTGCCTCATGTTGTAGTTATTTGACTGAGCAAATTGTTTTATTAATTCTGTTCCCCAAATAATAGAAAAAGCATGCGTCTCGGTAAAGCCTAAATCGAGAAAGCCTGCACCAGAAAAAAGCGAAATAACGGGATAGGTCATTATTTTAATAAGTCTCCTCTATCTTGAATGCTATTTTCTATTATCACCGATTATCGAAGGATATTCAATAAACTTTCAGGAAAAAACGAATATATGTTCCCTGGAGGATTTTAGGTATAATATGTAGTATGATTCAAGTTAAAATCTCCCTTTTAAATTTTTCCGTACGGTACAATTTAAGAATACTTGACTTGTGTGGCGAGTGTGAAAGGATGTATTGAAATGAACAATTTTTATATCAATACAATACCGATACCTATCTTATCCTTTTTTACTGGTGCAGGATTTCTAGATATCGGTTTTATGCAAGCAGGATTTCAAACGATTTGGTCTAACGAATATGATCGTCAGTTTGTGAAGGGGTTTGAATATGGACTTAGTTCCATGAGGGTGCAGCCTCATAAAATCACTAACTGTTCTTCAATAGTTGAGATAGGTCCTAATCAAATCGCCAAAGAGGCCTTTCATAATACCCAAATTCCTGAAACATTCGGGATTATTGGAGGGCCTCCATGTCCTGACTTTTCGGTAGGCGGAAAAAATAAGGGACGGACTGGAGAAAATGGAACCCTCTCAAAGGTGTACGTTGATAAAATAATGGATCTTCAGCCATCCTTTTTTTTATTTGAAAATGTAAAAGGGCTTTTTAAAACTGCAAAACATCGTGAGTTTTTCGATAGTCTGAGAATGCAGTTTTCAGAACACTATTTGACAGATGTACGCATATTGAATGCGCTCGATTTCGGTGTGCCACAAGACAGGGAACGCGTGTTTATGGTGGGGCTGAAAAAGAAGTGGCTAAAAAAGAAACTTGGTGTAAGGAATATCCCCAAGGACTATAACTGGTTTCAATGGCCGGAGGACCACCGTTTTGCGGGAGCGAAACAGCGGTTTACTTGGCCGCGGGAAAACCCTTTTGGATTCAATCCCGAGAAACCCTCTGATATTCCAGAAGAATTAATGGTGGGTCCAATAATATGTAATCTGGATGAGATAGCTTTATTGCCAAACGGTCTTGAAGGATTAAGGCCATTAAGTGATAAGTATTATGTTATTCATGAAGGGGATGTTTCCCGAAAAAGTTTTAAACGGCTGCATCGTTGGCGATATAGCCCTACTGCGGCATACGGTCATAATGAGGTTCACTTGCATCCGACACAACCAAGGAGGCTTACTGTCAGGGAAGCACTAAGAATTCAGAGTGTTCCGGATGACTATGTTTTACCGCCGGAAATGCCACTAACTTATAAGTTCAAAACAATCGGTAACGGCGTGCCAGTGAAGCTGGCACATGCAATGGCGGTAGCAATAAGGAAAATGATAGAGGGGGAACCTATATGATACAGCCAGGGTTGTTTTTTGATTTTACACCGGATCCAAAAGTGCTGATAGCTTTAACTCACACACCAATGCTTCCTTTAGATGCGTTATGTGAATTGATCGATAATGCGATAGATTCATTTCAGGCTGCTAAACTTATAGGTGTAAAAATAGATAATCCATTAATCTCAATTGAATTGCCAAGAAATTCAGATCTCAATAAAAATGCAGGAATAGTACGTATTCGTGACAATGGGCCAGGCATGACGGCTGAAATGGCTGAGAAATCAATAAAGGCGGGATTCTCTGGTAATAACCCTTACGACAGTCTCGGATTATTTGGTATGGGGTTTAATATTTCTACAGGTAAATTAGGTAGAGTAACCCGGCTACTGACAGCTCGGAAGGATGAGAAGAAGGCAATAGAGGTTATTATTGATCTGGATAATATTAATCAATCCAAAAATTATCAGCTTCCTGTTAATATCGTTGATAAACCTAGAGAAGTCAATTATGGGACTGTTATTGAAATAAGCCATTGGTGGCCTGAGGGGAATGCAAACAGTCAATTTGTCAAACGCCTGATTCAATACGGGCTTCCTAAGGTCCGTTCTGAGATTGGCCGACGGTATGCTTCAGTGTTATCTAAACGTGAAATTAGAATATTGGTGAATGGAGAGCCGTGTGAAGCATTTGAGCATTGCGTTTGGGATTCCAATAGATATGTTGAGCGAAAAGGGCACGGTCAGATTCAGGCAAGATATGATTTTGACCATATTATAGGAGTGCAGAGGAGATGCGGTAACTGTACAGCTCTAGTACCGACCGGACTAATTGAATGTCCTGCTTGCAAATCTTCAAGCATTCGAAGTGTTGAGGAAAGAGTCAAAGGCTGGGTTGGTATTCAGAGGTTTGACGACAGTACGGAGTACGGAATTGATCTGATCCGGAATGGACGAGCAATCCGAATAGCTGAAAAGACAGCTTTTTTTGAATTTGTTGACGAATTTAAAAAAACGATTAAAGATTACCCTATTGATGGGCCGTATGGGAGGATAGTAGGTGAAGTACATCTCAATCATGTTCCTGTAGATTTTCTCAAGCAGGATTTTCAGCGAAGCAGTCCTGAATGGCAACGTGCTATTTCGTATTTAAGAGGTGACAGTTCCTTACAGCCAACTCAGCCTGGTGCAGGTCAAAATGAAAGTTATATTTATAAATTGTTTCAAGGTTTCCGCAGAGTAAGAAAACCTGGAAAATCTGATTTGTATATGGGGTATTGGGATAAGGAAGCGAATGAATCAAAGAGGATATCTAGAGATGTTGAAAAAGAATATTATCAAAAATTTCTTGTGAAACTCCCAGGGTATTATGATGATTCAGAATGGTGGAAGCTCGTGGAACAGGCTGATTCCCCTCCGCTTGAGGAACTTGCAGAGTGCCCAGCCTGCAGTGCACAAAATCTTAAAGAACATGATACGTGTGCCGTATGTGGTTTTGTATTAATAGGTAAGCCATGTATCAATCCGGAATGTGAAAACGAAATACCGAAATCCGCACACTCTTGTCCAGAATGCGGAATGTCACAGCATCCAAAAGTCGAAGAACCATGGACATGCCAGGTTTGCGGTATGAAAAACAGGGCAGCAGAAAAAAACTGTACATCCTGTAATGAAGAAAAAGGTTCCGAGAATACACTTTCAAAAGAGTTCCTTTCTAAGAATGCTAATAAATCAGATGATCTTTCCATACCGGGATGTTCTATTATGTTAGCTGATGGCACATATAGTTCCCCTGTGAATGTAAATGTGTATATAACACAGCTATCGATTAAGGCTAATCAGCAACAAGAAGGGGTCCCTCTTATTGCTTTTAAAGGGGAAGAAATCGATATATATCTTGATAAGACGCACAAAGTATATAAGTCTTTCCGAATCCGTCCAGAGCAAATGATAGCCGCAGAGGTAGCACTTTACATCTACGATATGAACCGAAGACTCTCCGGAAAACAATATCAGGGTCAACATACGCTTTCTAATATTGAATGGCAGATATTGAATAGCAGATGGTCGGATAAGTTAGAGGATAGCCCTGAGAAAATAAGAGAAGAGATCAACGGATTCTTTGCCCAATTAAAGGAGAAGCTTCCGGAACTCCTAAAGGAAATGGCCGTTGATATTTTTAATGAAATGCCCGAAGGGCAGAAGAAAGCTATGGTTGATAACATGCTTAATCAAAGCGCTGATATCAGTCAGCTCGGGGATATGAAGGAAAGTGGCGCGTTTTTATTATATATTGATGAGGATGGAATAACTGATATATTCAAAAGGTATCCACACATTTTCTTTGATGGTGGAATATGGGATGTTTCTTATTCCAGTTCCGCAGAACTAACAGGGAATATTTTGCAACAGGCACAAATAAGAATCCGGAACATTTATCTGAACTGTTTAAATGATATAGCAAATTATATAAAATACCGTTTCTCTGAGGCAAGCATTGGACAAAAAACAAGGTTGTCTTTGGATTTCCTACAGCAAAAGGTGATGAAGTGAGCGTTTTTATCAGTGATACAAACCTGAGGTTCGGTACGTGGCAGGCATTTGAACGGGTGGTCTCGCGCTTACTAGCCCATGAGGGTTTTGAAGGTATAAGACTTGTTGGACAGTCTGGTGACCGAGGGGCGGATGTTCTTGCACATCGGGCCGGTAAGCGATGGCTGTTTCAAATGAAACATTGGAAGAACAAGGTCGGTGTCGATGTTGCGGACCAGACGCTGGAGGCCATGAGAATATACAGGGCTCAAGTCCCAGTTATTGTAGCTTTAAATGGGTTTGATGAAAAGTTAAAAGAGCACCAGAGAGCTCTCATGAGTAGAGGAATCCCGCTTCAGTTGTGGGATACAAAGGCTCTTGTCACAAAGGCAGAGAAACTTCCAGAGATGCCCGTACTTGACAGAGTTCCGCGGGAATATCAGGAACAGACAATCCGTTCAACGATCCAAGCTTTTAACGAAGGGAAAAAAAAAGCTCTTGTCGTGATGGCTACGGGTCTTGGAAAAACATTCGTCGCATGCGAAACGGTTAAACGGATTAATGCTGTTTCTCCGGTAAGGATTCTTGTGATAGCTCATACGAATGAACTTGTTTACCAGATAGAGAAGGCTTTCTGGTCATTTTTATCTAAGGAACAGGAAACAGCAGTATGGAATGGGTATGAGCAGCCTGGAGAAGAACGGCTTAAACAAAGTAGTGCGGTTTTCGCGTGTTTAAATACTGTTGCTGATTATGTTCAGCGGGGAAAAGAACTGCCGCATTTTGATCTTATTATTATAGATGAATGTCATCATGTGGGCGGGCAGATGTATAATGCTGTTTTAGATGATACCATGGCTGGCTCGGAAAATGGCCCTTTTCTTCTCGGGCTAACAGCAACACCTTGGCGTCCAGATGATGTTGACCTTTCGAATTATTTTGGTGAGCCTCTAGTTCGTGTAGACATTGTTACCGGTTTGCGTAATGGCTTTTTATCAAATGTTGACTACAGGATGTATACAGATAATATAAATTGGGAAGCTTTAGGCCAATTAAAAGGGAAGAATTTTTCACCGCGGCAGATAAATAGAACACTATTTATTACTGAATGGGACGATGCTGTCGTCTTTGAGCTGAAGAGGGTTTGGCAAGAACAGCGTAAACCGCGGGCTATAGTTTTCTGTGGCACGATAGACCACGCCGCAACTATGAGGGACAGGATTAACTCACTTGGTTTTTGTAACGCGTCAGCAATATATTCGCAAACCTCTACAGGACGTTCGATGGGCCCGGCAGAACGTAACCGTATACTTTGTGATTTTCAAGACGGGGCGATTGATGTATTATGCGCCGTTGATATACTGAATGAAGGCGTTGATGTACCTGATGTAAACATTATTGTGTTTCAGAGAGTAACCCATAGCCGCAGAATATTTATCCAGCAGTTAGGCAGAGGTTTAAGATTGTCGAAAGACAAGGAAAAGGTTATTGTTCTCGACTTCGTATCTGACATACGCAGATTCGCGGCAGGTATTGATTTAAAAGATGGTCTCTTTGAAGATGGACCCGCTCCGGGTAACCCGGTCAGAATCAGTTTGCCGCATAAAGTTACTTTCAGAAAAGCTGGCGGGGAGGACCCGCAGACCGAATCATTCATGAGGCAATGGATTGAAGATGTGGCTGCTGTTGAAGGGGCAGGCGAGGATACAAGCCTACTAAAATTTCCACCGGAATTGCCAGGAGGACGAAAATGACATTTGATGAAGTAATTAATGATATCGAGAAGATGGTTGGTTTGGAGTTAGAAAGTATTAAACCGGGTGCCAACATAACTCTTACTGGGATAGACAGGGAAGCTAAGAGGATTGAATTGGTTACTTATGCAGGCAAGGCAAAAACAAGGCCTTTTAGCGAACTGAAGAAAATATGGGATAAGTTATGTTCTACGCCAGCTACACACGTAGATAGTGTTCTTGGGGGATCTGGCTCAAGCAGAAATCAGCCGGAAACCGTAATGGCAAACTTGCCATACATTGAGTGGTTTTTTATGAACGGTAAAAAGCATCTCGCATTGATGAAAGAACCGACGCATGATTATGGAACGCTTTATAAAATGGATGAGATGGATGCGGAAGAATTAAAGCAAAAGTTGCAGACCATTGACAAAATTGCATGTGAAGTGGTAGTCCTTACGGACGATATTAAATCTGCTGCAGTCGCTTATGAGGATATGACAGGAGTGCCGTTAAAGCCATTGTCGCCTGGAGTGTACGAACAAATTCAGGACAATGTGAGATTTATTATAGTGTCAAGGAACAGCATACTTGGACCCGTTGAAACAGGAACATATGTAGTTGTGAAGGGGAACACTATTTCTGGGACGGGAAGTGTAATAACGATTAATGACAAAAACTACTCAATTCAGCATGTAAATGGGCTGAATCTGATGGTATGCTTAACCAAAAGTTATTGAGAATAAACCTTCGGATGTGAAAAAGTATGCTAAAACTCATAGGAAGTTTCGACACGGTCAATGATGTACATGATTGGACTCACGAATGTGCTAAAATTTATAAATCACATAGCGCAAGTCATCTTGTTAAAGTTGGTCTAAGTCAAATGAGATGGCTTCCGATTTCAAGTACAAAATCGAAATAAAAAAGAGAGTGGGAATTATGGAATGCATACAGCTTTTAAGTGAGAATACAACAAATGCAATTTTTTGAGTCCGTCATTGCAGTGTTTAAACTCCAGAATAATGACCTAGCTGCAGAGTGGTCTTTTACAATATGAGTGAGGTCTATGGAATTAATGTTTCAGGTGTTGATGAAATCATCTTAAAGGTTGTTCTATGGATGAGGATAAATCATAAGACTCATGATAAGTACCTCTTCAAGGACAATTTGAATTTAGAATATGATCATGCATACAATATTGGGAGCTCATTGGAAGGACTAAAAGACTGCATTGTTGCTAAGAAAAATCACGGTCATATACTTCTCGGACATTTAGGGAAAGCCCTGAAAGAGATATTAGATATAGTATATGAGAGGAAAAAAATTACAGCGAGAGATCTGTCTGATGAGTATCCAGTAGGCAACTATCTGAGCTTTGTAATCTCCGCCTAATTTTAATGGAAAAAGGCGGGAGGTAATACGTGTACCGAAGTCTTTTTTAAAAGAGTCCTGAAGCGGCTCTTTTTTTAAAAAATGGTTTTCAAAAAAAATTGAAAACACATGGAGTTGAAAAAGCTCGTGCAAGCAATGCCCGTGCAACCGCTAGAACGGATAACCAAGCAGCTGCTATTAACAAGGCAGTCCAAATTGCAAGAAATCAGAATTCTGAAACGATCAAAACAGAGATAAAAATAGTTATGGTAAATAATCCATTTCCGCCGCGTGGTTGAATATTAGCGAAGCTACTGTTAAATATTGGCGCAGCAGGAAACTCGATTAAAATGTCGAATTTTAACATGTAAAAAAGTTAGGCATAAAGAACTAAAGGATGATAATCAATGTCAATCCATAACAAAATTTTTTTCTATAATGATAATAATGTTTGGGCACCGGTTCCTGACTGGTTTAACTTTTTTATAAATAGTGGCTATTATTTCTCAGAGCACACTGAGGAAAGAAGAAAGTCAGTTATGTGTATTTCTGCCCCTGCAGCATACTTTCTCCCGACGTTATTAGGGATTGGTGTAATAGCAGGCATTATTGAGTCGATTCCCTATGATAGATTGCTTTTTAACCATTTTTCGGCTCTGACCCAGTTACATGAAGGCACGCTGGTTCGCTTTAGGGATGGCGGCCGACAAAAGATAGCAACTTTTTTAGGTACAGAAATTATTTATGGTGAAAAACGGCTAAAGATTCAGACCCAAAATCCCGAGGCAGGTGGTTTAGTGGACTTTATACCACAATCACGCGCATTTGATATTAGTATAAGTAATAATCAACAGCTACAAATACCCAATAATCAGGTTGGAAGAACAGAAGCAATTGAGTCCCAATTCTTAGCAGCACTATTTGATAACGCGGGAAATACGCCGATGTTCCGTTTTTCCGATCCTAAGATATGCTTTGTGGGGAATAAGGAAGCTTTGTTGGCTGAAACAAATGATTACCAGTTTGCAACCTTAACTGAAAGCAGATATATCTCCGGCTGCCTTAACGAAATACTAAAAATTAGACAGTTTCTGGGAATAACGGATATATATCAATCCGAGGTCGTTGCTTCACAGTCAAGGAAAATTGATGTAGTACTGCAACCAGCAACTGTAATTATATATTGTAATGCGGTCAGTTATTTGAGTTGCCACCATAATTTTCATGACTATGATTCTATTGTTCTTCTCGACCGATCTGAAACACAATATCAACTAGCGGTGGATGAATTAAACAATAGGTTTCTGGAGAATAACGATTTTTTGAACGTGACAAGGCCAGAGCTATCTAAGTTACCTAAAGGTATTGAAATTTTATATTGGAAGGAAAAGCGATGAACAAACTTGAACATATGAACCGGGTGTTTGATTTGTCACAAAGATACATGCTGAATTTTCATGAGGTTACGTCCAATTCCTTATCCGCTTTTTCCAGCATGCTATCGAAGTTTGAACGCATTTTAAATGAGGAAGCTAGAGAAGATGAATTTATTCGTGATTTCGTTAGTGATTTAAGGAGATTTCGCTTTTACGTGACGGCAAGCGTCCTACCTTTTTCAAATTCACAGGATCAATTTGACCAAATCAAGCTAAAGAATCTCGCGAGAAAATGTGGCTTAATGTTTCCTGATTTGAAAGAATCAGCTATTAGATTAGTGGAAGCTGGTATTGCAGTTGTTGAATCAAATGAAAAACCGGGTTTAGATTTTATTAGCAGGCAGGTACAAGCCGGAAGAAACACCGGATTAGTCATTAAGGTTGCAAACAACTTAGACTTAGTTAACCGGATGATACAGGAATCGCTATCTGCTTCTATAACTGTAGTCAGCCCATTGGCTTTGAAGCATGGCGCAATTTTTGAACACTTAATTATTTTTGGCGCACCTCATTGGTATCCCGAGTATTTGTATAATTCGCCTCGTGCTCGTTTAATTGATAGTGTTGCTTATGAATGGCAACCTTGGAAAAATAGTAATAGCCACCATTTCAGTGGGGAGAACAGCAGAGTATCATCATTGTATGATGGATGTACAGTCACTGAACAAAAAGGGCATTTCAAGGCGGCCGATAAAATAATCATCGAAAACGTTCAGACAAACTATATGGCATTAGAACAATCTATTTATAGAAGATCCGGTAAACCTAAAGAGCAAAGTCAAGTACCAGCTACACTAGTAGCATTAGCAGGCGGTAAGTATATTTTTTTTGAAAAGCATACTATTGGTAACATTTGGGTCCTTACTTTTAACCAAGAAGAAAAAGTTATACGGTTGCCTGTACAGCAACTGGATACGGAATGCTACATACTCATTAGAACAGGGACAGAGCGGGACGTGATTCAAAATATTGCGGATCAAATATTGGGTGAGAAAGCGGTATCAATGCGTGAAAGACACGTTGAATGGAAAAAGGGGCTTCAGAAACTTGTCTATAAGTATGGATATGACCGTGTTATTCGTGCCTTACGTAAAAATGGTTCATCAAAGGCAAATCATATGAATTTACGTAATTGGATGTCTCTGGACAGTATTAAACCAAGGGACCGTCAAGATTTTTCATCAATTATTAAAATCTTAAAATATAACGATCGTGAAAAGGATCTATGGAGGGAAGCAGAAATTCTGGCGAGAGGTCATCTACAGGCTGGTGCTACCATTAGGCAGCAGTTACTAAACGTTGTAAACAAAGCGGACCTTTCTAAATTGGAACTGGAGCGTACTATTATCTTCCCTCTGCCAGGAGCCGAGGATGCGAGCTTTACTGCTTTTAAAGTGGAGTATATCGGCACAAATGATTTTTATGTTGATGAACATAGAACTCGTACACTTTTAAACATGAAAGAGGTGTCAGAATTATGTTAACCGAACTGCAGAAAAATATGAAAAACAGGGATCAGCTTTTTGAGGCATTGAGGCGGGAATTTATCGGGCCTGCTGTTTCAGACAACAGTATGTCAATTAGTTGCCAGACGGATGTGTTATTTAAAAGTAAAGAAGAATATTACAGGCCATACAGAAATAAGGAGACGGGAGAGGAGATTTTACATGAGCAACCCAGCAGACGATACGGGGCTGCAATTCTTTACCCTTACGGTATCGGTCGTGATGAAAGTGAAGATCATCAGTTAGACCCGGCAGATTCGGATGCTATCCAGCTTGTCAATACGAGAGAAATTGAGGAAATTGAATCGCGAAATAGTTCCAACAAAAATGATGAAGATTCCGAATTGGATATTTCATCAGCAAATGACTATCAACAAAGCAGTATGGCAGTAAGTTTTCGTGCTATCCTTAATCCTGAATCGGAGCTCAGAATATTTGTAACCGGTGGACGTTATAATTCTTTTAAAGCGAGGATAGAAGGGGATAAAAGGGAAAGAAAGTGGTGGGTTCGATCACCTGTAAGTATGAAAGTCACATGTTCAGCTGAAGAGTTAAATACGGAAAGACATGTGTTGTTAACAGGCCGGGTAATTGAGGCCGACAATACAGACGGTCTAAACTTGCAGGTGCAGATTCTGTCGAGGCCAATTGAAGATGGTAGCCGTCTAATTACTGTAAGCTTGGTTAATCGTTCCGAATTTGGAGGTAATACATCAGTTGATAGTGTCAGTTTATTCCAGTCACAATTTACAGCAGATATTTTTCCGTTAAATCAAGCAGATCAAAGCGTAGGCATTCTGCCTTATCCGGAGGCTGTAGAACCAACAGATGCTGATGAAGAGGAACAATCACTTGCCTTATTATATCGCTCGATGAAGACATACGCTGTGGGACATGGCTGTTCTGCAGATTGGGATATGACCGGTGATAAAGTGGAAAGCGTAAGAACCGAGTTTCTCCCTAGCTATGAAACAAAGAGTATGACACCTGCAATTAAGCGAGGGGACGGTTCCGATATTGAAGTTTCCATGAGGACATTGGCAGGTCTCGATTCAAGCAGCGATCATGGCTTCAATGAATTAGAAGAAATAGTAAATTTGTATAGGGAATGGATCGAGAAGAAGAGATTAACGATTCCGAAGTTGGATAAACACCTACAAGAAGTGGCGGAAAGAAACCTGCTTCTTTGTAGTGAATGCGCAGACAGGATGGAACAAGGACTTAATTATCTTAAGAATAATTTAGAAGCGTTAAAGGCTTTTCAACTGGCGAATTATGCCATGCTGCTCCAGCAGATAACTGGTACAGTCGTTCGGGAATCAGAAGTAACTGAGAGTGGTGTTCTTTTTAGTAAGCCTTATACAAATCCTGATGTCATTGGCACAGATAAAGGTAAATGGCGTGCGTTTCAGATTGCTTTTATGTTGATGTCAATTGAATCCACTGCCAATTTCTTTTCTAACGAACGCGAAACTGTTGAACTCATCTTTTTCCCTACTGGTGGAGGTAAAACAGAAGCCTATTTAGGTTTAGCTGCCTACTCTATGTTCTTACGTCGTCTACGAGACCCCTATGATACAGGTGTCCAAGTACTTATGCGTTATACATTACGCTTGTTAACTGCGGATCAATTTCAAAGAGCATCGAGGCTTATTTGTTCAATGGAATATATTCGAAAGCTACATGAGATAGATTTGGGAGACGAGTCATTTTCAATAGGAATATGGTTGGGATCAGATACAACACCAAACACACACAAAGGCGCATTAGCTGATTTAAAAGCTTTGAAGAATGGAACGAGTGAGGACAATCCGTTTTTGGTTCGCTCTTGCCCTTGGTGTGGAGCGCAAATGGGGAAAATACCAGATAACCGGAAAACTGAATCCGGACTAAGAAGTGGTCGCGGTAAGAGAAAAGGCTTGGGATTCAATATTAATGGATACAAAATATCTTCTGGTAATGTGATGATTCACTGTCCAGATCGTGATTGTATATTCAACCAGGAACTTCCTGTCTATGTAGTGGACGAAGATATCTACTCCAAAAGACCAACTTTAGTCATTGGAACGGTAGATAAATTTGCACTGCTAGCCTGGAATTCCGTGCCTCGTGCGATGTTTGGTATTGGTGCGGACGGGGAGCGTTTTTGTTCTCCCCCGGGTTTAATTATTCAAGACGAATTACATTTAATTTCAGGTCCACTGGGTTCTATGACCGGTTTGTTTGAAGTTTTAATTGAAGAGTTGTGCACGGATTATCGTGCACAAGAGCCTGTCCGCCCTAAGCTTGTATGTTCTACGGCAACAATACGAAGATTCAAGAGACAAGTTAAGGATGTTTACGCTAGGGAGAATACTCGGCTGTTTCCATCACCAGGGCTTGAAGCGGATGATTCGTTTTTCGCCCAAAATGCTACTGACACAGAAGGTAAATTAATGCCGGGGAGAAAGTATATTGGTATTAACACACCAGGTCTGGGATCTATGCAAACACTTCAAGTGAGATCTTTAACAGCTCTTCTGCAAAAACCTTTTGAAATGGGTGAAGGGGAGCGGGATCCATGGTGGACATTACTAATATTTTTTAATAGTCTACGGGAATTAGGTACGACTGTCACCCTATTGCAATCAGACATTCCAAACCACCTAAAAGTGGTCAAAAATAGGGAAGGTATTGGTTATGACAAGTTACGCCGATTAAACCGGATTAAGGAATTAACATCCCGTTTAACCAGCGATGAAATTTCTGCTGCTATTGGTGAATTAAAAACCGATGTGAAGCGTGGAACGGCTATTGATGTATGTCTTGCCTCGAACATTATTGAGGTGGGTATAGATATTGACCGTCTTTCATTAATGGCCGTTATAGGACAGCCGAAGACAACCAGCCAATACATCCAGGTTACCGGTCGCGTGGGCCGTCGCTGGTTCGAAAGGCCAGGGTTAGTCGTGACATTATACAGCGCATCAAAGCCGCGTGACCGCTCGCACTATGAAAAGTTCAGGAGTTATCATGAAAAACTATATGCCCAGGTAGAACCGACTAGTGTTACACCTTTTTCTCCGGCTGTCATTGACCGCTTACTCCATGCTGTGATGGTAGGTTATGTGCGTCAAATCGGTGATGCCGTTGAAGTTGATACGCCGCGGCCATTGCCACAGGATATCCTGAACCAACTTGAGGAAATATTAGTGCGGCGTGTGAAGCGCACGGATCCTGAGGAATTGGAAAACGTTAAGCGTGTTTTTGAAAAAAGACTTGCACATTGGATGAAACTAAATCCCTCTGAGTGGTCTGGAACAGCCGAGGGTGGTGACTATCCGCTCTTACGAGTCGCCGGAGAGTATGCTGATGAGCGTTCAACCAGGCTCTCCTTGGCAACGCCGATGTCATTAAGGAACGTTGATGCCCAATGTCGGGGGGATATATCCGTGTTGTATAAACTTGAAGAACTGGAGGATTTGGAATAGTATGGTATATCCGATACGCAGAGCACAAATGATAGCCCCATTTGGTACCGGAGCAATGTCTATATCGAAAAGTGGAATCTCAGCTATTTGTGGAGGACTTGATCATTGGTATAAGGACAAAAACGGATCTTCGGAGCGGGTGGATCTATCACAGTACAAAATCAAAGAGTGGCGTTTAGAACGCTTGCTTGGGGTAGACCATTTTCGGTTACCACCAGATTTCCGCTATAAAGGCGCAGGCGAGAATAATAAATTTTTGACCGTTCCCTTTTTAAGGTTTCCACAATGGCATTATTGCACATTTTGCGGAGATATGAAAAAGACGGAGCTTACAACTAAGTCGAGGGAAGAATGCTCAACTTGTAAGGCTAACAACATCAAAAAGTTTATGGTGCAAGTACCCTTTATAGCAATATGCGAAAACGGGCATATTCAAGATTTCCCGTGGCGTGAATGGGTACATCGTTCAGCAAATCCATCTTGTACTGCCACGATGAAGCTGGTAAGTACCGGCGGCGGTGCGCTGACGACGATGCAAGTAAAATGCGGGTGTGGAGTAGAACCCCGTATGCTCAATAAAATAACCAGCGCACATCCGGATGGAAGCACGGAACTTAGTAAAGAGTTAGTTGGTGGCGGAAATGTGTTTTACTGCCAGGGAAAAAGGCCCTGGCTTGGTACTGAGGATGGCGAAACATGCAGATGCCATCTTAGGGGATCTCTCCGCAGTGCTTCAAATGTTTATTTCGCTCAAGTCCGAAGTGCGATTTATATACCAGGTGAAGTAAGTCGACAAATCAAAACATTGATTGAATTATTTCAATCGCCTCAATATGTGCGTATTCTGAATCTTTCAAAACGGGGTAACTTAAGTGAAGAAGAAACAGTGGATGAGCTCCGTGCACAGTTTCGGATTGAGCTGGAAACATATTCTGATGCTGAAATAAAGCGCGCGATTTTGAGCTTGGAGCAACGTGCGACTATTGAAATTGAAGAAAACGAAGGGGCTGGCGGTACAGATTTAGAAAGAGTTCTGCGTCTAGAAGAGTATAGTGTATTAAGTGAAACTTCGGATCAAGATGATCTTAAAATCCGGTGGATTCCACTTGCACAGTATGACAGTAATCTGTTTGATATGGAAAAATATTTTTCTGATGTATTTCTGGTAGAAAAATTAAAAGAAACGCGGGTGCTTGCGGGTTTTAACCGGGTTTTTAATGATCGGCCTACAGACGTTCAGCAATTGAAATATCAGATGTGGCGGAGTGTACCAGATGAGTCCTCAGATAATTGGCTACCCGCTTATGTTGTATACGGTGAAGGAATTTTCTTGAAATTCAATCCTGATCTATTAAACACGTGGGAGGACAAGGCCGACGTGGTCTCCAGACTTCAACCATTAGCAGAACGTTATAGAAATTTGCTCGTGAATCGGCGTACTCGGGAAAAGCAAATTACACCTAGGTTTGTAATGGCTCATACTTTTGCTCATCTTCTGATGAATCAGCTTACTTTCGAATGCGGGTATAGCTCTTCTTCACTAAGAGAACGATTGTACATATCCGATGACGAAGCCAATCCTATGTACGGTATATTGATATACACCGCAGCAGGTGATTCAGATGGAACGATGGGTGGACTGGTTCGAATGGGGAAGCCGGGCTATCTAGAGAAGGTAATTCAAAAATCATTAATAAATGCAGGTTGGTGTTCTTCAGATCCTATTTGTTCCGAAATTGGGCCACAAGGACCTGATTCTTGTAACTTGGCCGCCTGCCATAGCTGCTCTCTTGTGCCGGAAACAGCATGTGAAGAATTCAACCGGTTTCTAGACAGGGGACTGACCGTCGGTTTGCCAGGTTCTCAACAGATAGGGTATTTTTCATAAGAACTTCTTTTTGTAATGACCCGAATGACTCATTTCGTCACGTTCGGGTCTTAATATTTGGTATTAGTAAGCATTGGTAGCTTATATATTAAAAATTTTCTTATTCTGTGTTGATAAAGTAAGAAAAAAGAGGTGTTCGTAATGCTGGATAATCATAAGTTAGCTTTAATTGTTGCTTACTTTCTTTCAAAGTACAATGAGATAGCTTTAGAGAATCTTGGATACTCAAATTTCACAGCCGCTTTTGAAGACATTGGTTTTAAACTAAGTGTTAAACCTAATACGATTAAGAATATGAGAGATGAATTCGATCCCTTTCATCCTAATAATAGAAGAGGGTGGTATCAAAGAGAACTGAGGCCAAGCCGTCTTGAAGTTTTGGAGAAATATGAGGAATTGAGTGAGTCAGCATTATTGGGGATAGTAAAAGACATTTTATCTTATAGTACGTTGAATCGGACTACTGAATTAGATAAAAACATTCAAGTATATATTGATACAATACAGGAAGATGATGAAACAAAGCACGCTACTCGAAAATTTAGTACAAGAGGCATAACGGGTAAAAGAGCGGAAGAATTTTTTTATGAGTCATTCCTTAAGAATAAAATTGACGGATTTGGAGGGGGGCTAAAAGATAGAAGAAATGATGGCTGTGGTTTTGACTTTGAACTGGACTCATCCCTTCCTTTTGTCTTTGAGGTTAAAGGGCTATCGGCTATAATTGGGGGAGTAGTATTTACGGATAAAGAGTGGATTGTGGCAAAAGAATTGGGGGAAAGGTATATTTTAGTATTGGTAAGTAACCTGGATGGCATACCCAATATTAAATTAATTCAAAACCCTTATGAAAAACTAGTAGCGAAAAAAAATGTGTATACAACTATTTCTATAAATTGGGCAATCAGTAAGGAGCAATTATAATAAAATTCATAGAAGTCGGATGGAGAGCGTTTGGCCAGGGCTTAGGCAATACCTTGCCGACTGTGCTAAACGCTTCGGATCATTCGGAAGTGAAAAGGATGAAGCCGTAAGTGCTAATAAGGAATGATTTTAAACTAAAATGGGTTTCAGAGAACCTAATTAAACTCGCCCCTTGATCTCATCCTATTGCGTGATTTAATAAATCGATATTCAACAATAGTTGTTGACTACTTGTTGACGAACAACGTCAACAGCTATTAAAATCCAAACAAAAAGAATAGTCTGCGTTTCAAGAACACTCTATATATCAAGGCTTTTAGCCAACTGATACAGATTCAAACCAACTCCCACATGATCCCGCATACGGTGCATGTGGAGAGCGTTGCGATGATAGTGAGGATTAAAGAATAAGCAGAAGGGTTCGAGAATCTGTAAAAGATTCTCGGACTCTCGTTTGCTTTAATCTCAATTCGATTAATTAGTCGGTGCAAAATCTCTGGAGTCAACTCCCTGAAGGACAAAAATTCTCCGAGGAGCTGTTTTAATTCGCTGAACGCCAAAATCTGTCATGTTGCCATCCAGATTTTTGTCTCGTGCTTTTTTCTTTCGAGTTTTCAACTTGTCAAATTCACTTTCTACCGAACTTATTTGTTTTTCATTTTGCCAATTGATTTTCTGTAGCTGATTTTCAAGTTTTTTATAAATTGTAGCATTTGAGAGATTGGATGCGAGCGTTCGAATATCCTCGATAATAGCTAATTTTAAATCTGCTTCACGTACGAGATGGTCACTACACTTTACTCTCCCGTTTTTACCTGGCTTGTTATAGTACCCCAAACATATCCCTTAAAGTTCTTCTTATAATGCATTCCACGTCCACAATCACCATAGAAAGCGTATTTGTAAATGACGGATTGTCAAGCTAAGTGCGACAGTTCCTCTGAAAAGGGGCGTGAGCGGTTCTCCAACCCAGGCATTTACGTGGTCTGTGATTAATAAAGTGCAAGAGTATTATCTAGAGCCATTGGCATTTTCATTCGAACTGCGTTGCTAGCTGGAATACGGTTTGATAAGCATGGGCCGGGTACTGAGAAGCTTGAGCAATTAGGGCATTACAGCCGGCTCTGTAAAAGGATGACAAAGCATTTACCCCTTTTCAGAATGAGAGGTTGAATTTTTCCTCCATGACCAGGCCACCACTGGAATAAGCAGCAAGGACATCAATCCTCCGGCAAGGGAAAGCATGGAGTAGCCAACGCCAGCCATAACCATGCCTGACAAAGCGCCGCCGGACGCGCCGGCCAGTGCAATCAGAACGTCAACCGTGCCTTGTGTCTTCGCGCGAACCTTCGGCGTTGTGGAGTCGATAATGGCCGCCGTTCCGCTAATCAGGCCAAAGTTCCAGCCTAGGCCGAGAAGTGCCAACGCTACAATAAGTAAGCCCATGGATTCGCCTGGTGCAAAAGCCGCGGTCAAACCTGCCAGCAGCAGCGTTACTCCTGATGCATAGGACATAAAGGTACGGCCAAGCTTATCCACCAGCACGCCAGTCAGCAGGGAAGGCAAATACATGAATGCGATATGGATGCCAATCACCAGACCTGCATCTCCAAGCTCATGGCCATGCTGCTTCATATGAACGGGCGTCATGACCATGATACCCACCATTACGATTTGGGTAAGCACCATAACCGTTGCTCCCACAATAAGTCCTTTTCGGTTATGAGAGCTCTCCGGGCGGCTTGCGTCTCCCTTCCCCTGAAGACTTTTGCCGTCTTTCACCTGCGACCCTTTATTCAATATTTCCTCTTCGTCAATCGCTTTGGCAACGATAAACGGATCAGGACGAAGAAACAGCAGCAGTACCAGGCCTGCTATCAAATAGGCAACTGCCGCTAGAATAAACGGCCCCGACAAAGCAGGAAGACCGATGGAGGTCGCCATGTGACCAGTCGGCTCTACCAGATTGGGACCTGCCACCGCGCCAATCGTCGTAAACACCAGCGCTGTACTGATTGCTTTGGCCCGCTGATTCGGCAGCGCCAGGTCCGTACCCGCGTACCGGGCTTGCAGATTGGTTGCCGTGCCCGCTCCATAAATCAACAGTGACACAAATAGCAGCGCTATTTGATCCCAAAGCGCGGCAAACACAACGCCAGTTGCTCCAGCTCCACCCGCTATAAATCCGGCAGCCAGCCCGACTCTGCGTCCAAATCGCTGTGACAACCTTCCCACGATCAGCGCCGCCGCCGCAGAGCCTAGCGTAAACAAAGCTGCGGGAAGACCGGAAAGGCTGTCGCTGCCTAGCATGTCCTGCGCAAGCAGCGCTCCAACAGTAAGCCCGGCAGCCAGCCCCGCTCCTCCGAATATTTGTGAGACAACAACAAGCCATAACGTTTTTTTATACAGCTTCTTCTGCTTCTCCGGCGATTTTACGTATTCATCTACTCTGTCAGAGCGGCTTTTTTGCCGTTTCGGAGCCATTGCTGTTTGGTTATTCATATGCACCCTCCTTTTCGGCACCCCTGCCGCTATCTAGATTATCTTTAATCCAATATCTGAATTATAGAGATATACGCAATCACTCTTCAATCCCTCAAAGTTGGGATAGCTATTCCAACCCTTTTAGTGATTCGATCATAGCGATACGAGACATTTTTCATTTTAGTAGCAGGTTAGCTTAATACTTTGAGCGTAGCGAGCTCTCGGTTTCTTTCGAAGATGTAACGGACGATATAGTTCGCGCTATGCTATGGAAATGCCTATGTTGCAGAAGAACGTATACCCAATATTGCGGGGTGTTTGTTCTACAATAAGGTCATTGATTTATGCCTAACATCTAGGAAGGCTGTATAGAGGTTTTTGGAAAGTTTTGCCGAATAGTTCTAAGTACCTACAAAAGATCATCAGGAGGAGTCAAAAGAAATGCAACGTACTACTAGACCATCAGTCAATCAGCCCAACAGGACAACGTCCGCCCCTGCTAGGGGGAAATCTAGGGTGGCTAGCCCCCAAGTAAACAGAACAGTCGGACAAGTAGAAGGAACAGGGAGTCAATTGAACACTGCAAATAAAGTTAATGCTGTTGCATGCCGCAAATGCAAGTCACAGCAAGTAGTAGCCAACAAAAGAGGGTACAGTTTCGCAAACATGTTTAAAACAATGGGATGGATGTGGTTACTTCCTCTCGTATTAGTGTTGGGATTTACGATGTGGGCTTTTTATTACAATATGAATGTTCAAGTCGGAAGTGGTGTAAGTAGTAAAGGAAGTGGTGTAAGTAGCACCGGAAGTGAAGCTTTCGAAAGTCTATTAACTATCATCGGTGTTATTTGCGGGATTTCAATTTTTGTATCCTTACCTGTGAGTATCTTAGTCGGGTTTGTTGGAAGAAGTGAAATTGTTAACGGCTGTATGAACTGTGGTTTCAAATGGAGACCTGCTAAGAGGAAGTAAACTGTTGAGGGTGGGGATTTTTGTATAATGAAGTTTTTAGTGGTTTAGAAGCATGAAGGCGTTCAAATGTCAGTTTAGTAGTTGCTCCCTGTGTCAGCAAAGGTATGTTTTATACATATACGTTAATTTTTAGGCATTTATGAACCCCTAGTTACTGATTGGTCATAAGTATGACATTAGTTTTATTGTCACATCAGAACGATTGTTCAGCAATGAACTGATACTATCGGTTAGAAAATAAGGACGGCTTCTGTCAGTCGCCCCTGATTGAGCAAGTGCTATTCCTGTAATTTGTTTTAAGTATCAACACGTTACATGTAAAGTCAGTGGCGATATTGGTAAGGGTCTAGTGTTTTGCGCTGGCATTTACCTGCTTTAATAAATAGCTATATAGCCCGAAGCTTCTAAAGCTAGGGCTATTTTTGTTATAACCACAGTAATTAATTCAGCGCAGCGTAAGATGAGGCTTCCGTTCGTCGGAGGGAGAATCGTTTTATATAATCATTAGTAGAGTTGAAGTCTGAACAATATCAAGTTGTCGATTTTTTCAGCTTTCAATAACTTTAATGTTGTTCAATGTTATCAAGTGCTGTAGTAAGACGTGGTAAAGGTATGCCTGACTTTTTGGCTTCTCTCACAACTTCAAATATCGCAAAACCTGGTTTGCTGTTGTTGTATTCCATGAAAATTCTGGGTAGGCTGTCCTTTGAAAAAATAACCTTGTTAAAACGTGTGCCGAGAAGTACCGGTGGAATTTCGGTTAGCAGGTGAGAAATCATTTCAAGCTTTGCACCTCTTGCTTGGAGTACCTAGACGAAAACACTTCGACATTGTAGCTATGAAGCATTCTGACAATGTTTATTGTATTGGGCGTACAATCGCAAATGAGATAAACAGCCAGATGACGAATGAAATTCCAGAGGGCATCAACGGGCTTTTTTGAGATTGTTGACAATTGGCATATATGGAATTATATTAAATATATCAGGCGCTTGGTGCTGTAAATCTACTAGTGTAAACGCTCTCCAAGCAAAACTTTACGCAATATAGTTCGATCACGTCGAGGAAGAAAATGGAGAGGTGACGGGGTGAAATTAGTCCCAGTTTTGTGCACGCCCTGTCCATTTACGAGTGACATTCCTCTTAGTTTTGTAAAGCATTTTCAGCAAAGCTTCATTGCTTGGGAAAATGCTTTTTTCTTTAGGCTTTGCGATGTTGACGATGGTAACCCTCGATTATTTCCATCGTTGTACTCTTCTCGTCAAGCTTTTTATGTCCTGCATCGTGTCATACTCCGCCTCCAGCATGAATTGCAGCATCTCTGCAAACAACTCTTTCAGTGCAAATTCACCTTGTCCATCGTTATGAACTTATTCTTCTTCACAATCACTTTCATTTGCTCATCACTTATACGATCCTCTTTAATCAGCCTTTTTCTAAAGATTATCTAACGGGGGAAACATGATGTCTAAATCAATAGAATCTATCTTGAGAGATGAAATTTTTACTGAGCTGGACATTGAATATCCGCAAGACCACGATACCCGTTTGTTGGACCAAGGGATCGACTCAGTAGGCTTCATCAAGCTTATTGTTTCAATGGAATCGAAGTTTAACATCTCGATCCCTGATGAAGATCTGTTATTTGAGAAGTTCTCCACGGCTGGATTAATCCTTAATTATTTGACTGAGAAAACGCTATGATGACTATCATTCAGCGTCTATTTCTGGAGGCCTCTGATCGCCAAGATCATATTATCCTTGAAGATCTAAAGCAGCAATGGACTTACGCAGAGGTGATGACAGAAGCTTACTTGATTGCTCTATATATCCACAAGAATTTTGAGCTTGAGTCCGGAAGTCATCTTGCACTATACACAAATAATGAGCCCTTGTTCATTTTTGCGGCGCTGGGCATTCAATTCTGCGGTTATGTGTTAGTACCGGTTCCTTATTCGGCATCCAATACTGAAATCGAAAATATTTTAAATGCCAGTGACGCCAAATTGGTTATCAGCAAATATGCACAGCCTGCGCATTTAAATTGCGACATTCCTTGGGTTACCGCTCAGGATTTATCGCAAGAAGCAATGCCTTCGTTCGAATCGATCTCGTTAACAAATCAGTCCGATCCCAATCAATGTGCGATTCTCCTTCCTACATCGGGCACAACCGGAAAATCTAAAATCGTGATGTTATCCCATTGGAATGTATTAACGAATGCGTTGGCACATGGCGAAAAGGTGGGGTATACGGATCAGGATTCGTTTCTTGTAACGATGCCCGTTCATTTCAGTTCTACGATTGTCACGCAATTGATTTCTTGCATGCTATATGGAGCCCGAATTAAACTTGTCAGCTTGCCCTTGCTGCCGCGCACAGCGTTTAAACTGTTTCAGAATAAGGCGGTCACGGCATTCTCAGCGGTGCCTACGCAGTTGATGCACTTTGTTTCCGATTTCCATCAGACAAAGAAATGGAGTGCCTTTGATTCCATTGAATTTATTGTAATTAGCGGTGCGGCGATTCCCGCGAAATTAGTAGACCATCTTCAGGCTGTATTTCCTCACGCGGACATTATTCAAACCTATGGATTGACCGAAGCTTCTCCGCGGGTGAGCATGATGGAACGGGGAGAGCGCTGCTTATCCTGTGGATCACCCATAAATGACGTTTCTATTCGTCTTGTTGACGAAGAAGAGAATGAGGTAGAAGGAGCAGCTATCGGAGAAATTTGGGTCAAGGGCCCGAATGTGATGCTCGGTTATTACAAAAACCCGGAGTTAACGAACGCAACCATTGTTGAGGGTTGGTTAAAGACAGGAGATTTGGGATATTGGAATGAATCAGGGTGTCTTATACTCACAGGCCGAAAGAAGAATATCATTATATCCGGCGGTATCAATATCTATCCGGAAGAAATTGAGGAATTTTTGTACGGCTTGAAAGAAGTGGAGGAGGTCATGGTTGTTGGTATACACGATGATCTGTTAGGTGAAGTTCCCATCGCATTTCTGAAAGTTTTTAATGAATACCCGATGGATATAGATGCACTGACACGACATTGCAACTTGCATTTGTCATCGTATAAAGTGCCTAGACAATGGAGGATTATAGATGACATTCCAAAAACAAAAACAGGAAAACTGGACAGGGCAAGCACGAAGCGCTTATTGCTAAATGAGATATACTGATTCGGAATCCTTAAGCCATTTAACCAAAATAACCAGGGGTGAACGAAAGGTTGAAGAATTCAACTCAAACGTTAAGGAGAAAAATATTGCCGGTCAGTTATCCGATGATTACAACCTATACGCAACATGCTCATCTCTTGTCCATACTTACCCATTACGAGTGCGCACACCCATGGATATTTAGCAATTATATCCAATTATTTATTAACAAAGATTATAATCATCATTGGGGAGATTTTTATTTCCCTGTGACTTATGAGCTGCGGCCTTCGGATACGTGCAAATGGATTACTACTCAAAAGATACATAGAGATACTGTAACAACTAAATGGGACTCTGTTATTCATTTTATTGTAGAAAATATTAATGCTAATAACTATGTCCACACCATGATCAATTATTTCTACGTGCCTCTAAGCGATCGCTACAATAAACTTCAATTGCATCATGACATATTTGTTTACGGCTATGATTTGGATAGAGAGATATTGTATGTTTCCGATTTTTTCAAGAACGGCTTGTATAGTCAGGCTGAGATATCATTTAATGATTTCAATCTTGCGTTCGACACGAATCATCTAACAACGAATCATGATTACCTTAGAGAAATGGTTTATCTGTATACATTCAATGATCAATATCAGGATAAATTCAGTGCAGATACCCTAGTGAATTCTATAAGAAATTATTTCACTAACAAAACGCCGGAGTATTGGGAGATGTTCAACTACGGGGGCGACAGGGATAATCTTGACTTCGGCATGCAAATATACACAACTCTATTAAATTATGCGAAAGAGACATCGGAACATAAGGCTATGCTTGATATAAGACCCTTTCATTTACTTTATGATCATAAGAAGATAATGACGCTAAGATTCAAGTACTTGTACGATAATCGGCATTTAAATAAATTAAATCAAGAGCATATAGATGAATTCACAGCCATTGAACTTAAGGCTAAGATACTTGTGAATGTAGCGATTAAATATAATTTGACAAGGGATACGAGTATTTCCGAAAGCTTACAAACGCTGATTACGAATATAGAAAATGAAGAATCCATATTCCTTGAAGGATGGCTGAAGAAGGTAGGCATTCAGTAATGTTGAGGGAGCAGATGATGTCAGTTGTGGATATCTCTTCTTGTATCGAATAGAAGCCTTAGCCCGGAGCCCGTGGTGATCAGGGCATTTTTTGGAGGGAGTGATGCCGGGATTATAATCGTTGCGATACAGCGTATTGAGTAAGCTAGACCGTTGCTCTTGTCTTAAAAATTCCGTTTGCTGACAGCCTATTGCTTTCTTGTCTTTCAACGATCCGCATTGCTTCAAGCGCTTTTTTCCGGCACAACCACAGCGAATCCACTCACCTCAAGAATCTCTCCTGGTATTTGACCCGACATCTTGTGATTCATGCATAGAACCATATTTAACAGACAGACGAGAAGCTTTCAGTATATCGACGATTTGCTGGAAGGGATGATAAGACTTCTGGGCACCACGTATGAACAGCCAGTCCATTTGGGGAATCGGGATACAACCATTTCAAGGACGATCATGGACTGGGAACCGGCGATCAGTTTGCATGATGCACTCGCTAGAACGATCCATTATTACCAAGTCAATATATCCATTAAACGGGAGGTACCTATGCAAGAACAGATCATAGCGATGATAAGCGAAGTCAAGGACGATGCCCAGCTGGCAATCAGCTTGAACGGTCATTCCAGCATCATGGAAGACGGGGGATTGGACTCTTTACAGCTAATTACTTTCTTATTGAAGGTGGAGGAGCGATTCGGCATTGAAATTGATTTCGAACAATTCGACTTCGATTGCATGGAATCGGTTACAGTCTTCTGCAATTATATCTCGGAGCTGCAGAAGACGGCATCTGCATGAACGATAGACGCAAGTTCGAGCTCATTATCGGGACGTTTGATGCGGAACGCTTCTGGCGCGACCCTAATCAAGCCAAACTGCCGTCGTTTCACGATCCTGCAATGGAGAATGTCGTGATGGCCATGGATGAGCTGCTCTTCCCATTTTGCGGGGCGCAGGATAAGCTCATTACCCGTTATCGAATGAACGCTTCTCATAAAGCGTATTTGCATGAGATCGGATTCCAATTTCTGTCCAATTCAACCGATCTTGAGAGTCCTGATGGAGGAAGCGCAGGCAAAACCGCCAATATATTCGACCTGCTCACCTCAACTGATCATGTGGGTGACATGGATCCAGAATGGCTGAACGGCGCCCGGTTGTCGCCCTTTGCGGTCATTCCGGGGGCGGACCGTGCTGCTGCGCGTTTCGGTCTGGAACAGGATTGTCCAGCTGTTGAGACGGTTCAGACGGTCAACTCTAAGCTGTATTCAACCGAATTGAACCGTCGCCTTGAGCTTCAGTGTGACAGCCAGACGGTCTATTCCCACGAAGAACTGCTGTCAAGCGGCCTGGCTCTGCTAAAACAAGGCCCCTTCCTGATCAAAGATGAGTTTGGAGTATCTGGAAAGGGGAATTTGCTAATCGAGTCGGAAGCGATTCTGCAGCGGGTCACATCCTATCTCGCCGATCAGTGCAGAAAGGGAAGAACGGTTCGGTTTATTATTGAGCCGTTCCTCCTCAAGGAGCTGGATTTCTCTTGCCAATTCCACATCGATCAGGACGGTACGTACCGGCATATCTCTGTACAGCAATTGGTCAATCACAATTTCGCTTACCAAGGCACCTATACAGCCGATGACAGGCTGCTTCATATGCTGCACGAAGCGGAGTACTTTGATGTAATGAAGCTGGCGGCCCGCGAGCTTTACCAGTCGGGTTATCACGGCGACGTATGCGTTGATTCAATGCTGCTAAGAGACGGCCGCATCGTTCCGATTGTTGAGGTCAATGCAAGAAGATCGATGAGTCTGATCAAGCATTACGTTGACCGGTATCTCGAGAAGCACGATACGGCCGGGAGCATGACACATGCGACGTTACAGTTTGCAGGTGATGTATCATTCGATCAATTGCTGGAATCGCTGGACCGCGAGGGTGTTCTATATAAGCCTAATCAAGGGTTTGGCATACTACCGTTAAGCGCGAATACGCTCTTTATTAACAAGGTCGTCAGCGAGTGCAAGGGGATCCGGAATAAGCAGGTGAAGGGCAGATTGTATTATTCGCTGATCGAGGGGACAGGGGATAACGAACGATTATCCGCGAAGCTTAAGGAGGTTCTGTTGTCGCTATCCTTCAAGATCGCCCGCTGATGCATTCCGAAGTGCTTGAAACCATGGATGGAGGAAGAGAGTTTATGGGGGAGCGGAAAGTAACGATTCTATGCTCGGGTTTCGGTCTGGGGTTCTATATTCCCGGCCTGTTAGCTGCAAGCGATTTCGGGAAAAGAGATATTGCGACGGAAGTGCTCGTGTTCGAAAGCTATTTGGAGCATGACAAGAGGGAGCATATAGCAGACAGCAGGACGGCGTACCACAATAATTTCGCACTTGCCAATTTTTCGGCCCGAATGCCGATGGATATCCGGGGTAGTATAGATTACGCCCAGGTCGAGCGATTGCTGGAGGCGTGGAAAGCGGAAGAACGCTACGAATTCATATCGCTATCCGGACACTGGGTCTATATTCTGGATTGGTATAGGGAGAAGATGCTGCCGAATCCAATTCATGTAGACCTGCTCTACGTCGATTCAGATCTGGCCCCGTCCTGGAAGAGCCTGAAGAAGTTTCATCCCTTGTATGACGAGCATTATTACAATGCTTGTCTCTATGACACCGATAAGATGGCGATTCTATGCGAAATCTCGGTTCTTCCTGGTACGTCACTGCCCTTCGAATCAAGGAAGCGGCGGCTTGTTGTTCATGGCGGCGGCTGGGGGATGGGCACTTATCAAAGTACAATTCCAGAGCTTGCCGGCCATAACTATGGGCTTGATATTGTAGCTTACGACTGGAAGGAAGCGAAGCCCGATCCCGATCACCGATATTGGATGAACGATCCGGAATGGTGTTCATGGGTGAAGAGCGCGAACGGCCTGCACGAATTTCCGCCATATATTGAAATAGCGGGAGAAGATACGAATTCATACACCGCTGAGGCTGATCATCATTGGTTATTTGACGTCGCTTCTGAGGCGATGGCTATCGTGGCCAAGCCTGGAGCGGGCACATTGATCGACTCGCTTGCCTCCGAAACCCCTCTTATTCTTCTGGAGCCGTTCGGCAGTCATGAGCTTAGCAATCTGGAATTGTGGGAGTCGCTTGGGTTCGGAATACGCTACGAGAAGTGGCGAGAGATGGATTTTTCTGTAGATATCCTTAAGGAGATGCATCAAGCGATCCAGAACAGACCCGGTGAACGGACGAATTATGTGGATCACTATTGTTCAAGGGTTGCGTTAACGAAGAGGTAAGATTTCAATGGCAGAGGGGGTTATGCGATGAGCTTAAATCAATTGAGTGTTGCCAAGGATACGGTAAGCTATCCGAGATGGATCGTCTTGCAGCTGCTAGAGGAGTGCAATTTGCGATGCAAAATGTGTTATGAATGGGGACTCGAAGGACCCTACAAAAGCAAAAAAACATTAGCGCAGCTGGACCCGGAGCTGATCAAAAAGATCATCGCCGAGTGCAGCCCCGGCAAGCCGTATTACGATTTCTTCGGCGGCGAGCCGCTGATGTACCCTTGGCTGAGCGACATTCTCGCCATGATCAATCATTATGGAAGCATAGCGGACTTCCCCACGAACGGCACACTGCTTGAGAAGCATGCCGAGATGCTAGTCGAGACTCCGCCCAATAAGATCTGGGTGTCGCTCGACGGACCTGAGGAAATCAACGACAGGCAGAGGGGCAAAGGCGTATTCAAGAAAGTAATCAAAGGGATCGAGAAGCTCTATGAGCTCCGGCAAAGCAAAGGCAAGCAATTTCCGAAGATGGGTGTTTCCTTTATCATTACGCCCTTGAACTATATGTACGTCGAGGAATTTTTCTTTAAGTATATCGACTTGTCGATGTTGGACCATATCAGCATGGAAGTGCAGCTCTATGCCACGGAAGAGCAGTATGCCCAATATGTGGAGGTTCTTCGTGAGGAATTCGGCGTGTATGAAGCTCCGTATGCCAAGGGGATGGTCTGGCAAGACATCGGTTCGTTCAGCCAGATCGATATTCCCGAATTGACGAGACAGCTCAATAATGTTAAAGATTATTGCC
This sequence comes from Paenibacillus sp. E222, assembly GCF_013401555.1. Lineage (NCBI taxonomy): Bacteria > Bacillati > Bacillota > Bacilli > Caryophanales > Paenibacillaceae > Paenibacillus > Paenibacillus sp. E222. Next base: position 299,300 of record NZ_CP058552.1, on the reverse strand, counting down.
TGAAAAACCGTATCCATGTGATCACCTATCCGAAGACGATAGATGAACAGAATTTGCACAACTATTTCTCGGGACAATTCCATCAGATGGCAGATAAACGAAAACGCTGCTCCCTTCCATGGACTTATGCGGAGATTACGGCAAGGGGCGACGTTTCGCCCTGCCATGCTTTCTATGATTTGACCTTCGGCAACGTGAACGAAGCGAATTTGCTGGATATCTGGCGCAGTGACAATTACAAAGAGTATCGTGCGTATATGAAAAAAAATATGCTTCCGATTTGTACGGCTTGTTCAAGGTATTATATCTACTGATTCATGTGAATGACCTATTACGTTTAAGAAGGGTGTGTTGATATGAATCCGAAATCTGAGATTAAGCATTCCGCAAAGGATCTGCAAATATTGAAACGTACTATCAAGAATACGGTGGAAACCAAGCGGAACATGGAGAAAACAGCGGGTTACGCGACACCGCTGCCAGAGTCGGTCGGGATTAAACTGACAAACCAATGCAACTTGCGCTGCAAACATTGCTATCAATGGAACGACACCGGCTACCATCACTTCATGACACCGGAGCAGCAGCGCGAACAGCTCGACTACGGGCTGCTGGAGAAGCTGATCCTCGAGACGGAACCAGCCAAGTCGAGACTCTATATCTGGGGCGGCGAGCCGCTCGTATACAGCCATTTCGACCGTTTGGCCGATTTGCTTGAAGCCCATCCCCGTGAGACGACGATCTGCACGAACGCGGTGCTGATCGAGCGAAAGCTGGACGCCTTGCTGAGAATCTCCGACAACCTGGAGCTGCTCATTGCGCTTGATGGATTCGAAGAAGAGAATGATGCGCTTCGCGGCAAAGGGGTATTCAACAAGGCGATAGATGCTATTCGGATGCTAGTCGAGCTGCGCAAAGAAAACCGATTCAGGGGCAAAATTACGATCCATACCGTCGTTAACGATGGTATGACTGACAGGCTTTACGATCTGCTGGACTTTCTGGAGGACGTCGGTGTAGATATGGTCATGGTCTGCTTCCCGTGGTACATCTCGGACGAATGCACGCAGGGAATGGACGATTACTTTGACCAGAAGTTCGACTTCCTTCCGGCGAGCGAGCACAAGGGCGAACGAAGCTGGCACGCCTTTAACTACAAGCTCGATCCGGAGCGTATCCCTGCTTTGATGAGCGAGTTGGACCGGGTGAATAATCGGGTCTGGAAAATGCGTTTACGCTACCAGCCGAATCTGGATCATGACCAGATCGAAGATTTCGTGCTTGGCAAAGAGGTGAGAGGTAACGGCACGATGAACAAGAAGTGCCTGGCTCTCTCGAATCGGATGGATATTACGCCCGATGGAACAATTATCGCATGCAAATTTTTCAAGGAGTTCGAGATCGGCAAATTACATGATACGTCCGTACAGGAATTATGGCATAGCATGACCTACAGAAGGATAAGGGAAATGATGGATGAAAGACTGACACCGGCATGTTCCAAGTGCAGTGTCTTGCATTTGCATGGTGTATAACGATTCTAAATTCACATAAATGAGGTGCGCAAGTGAGTATTATCCAGATGGAGGGGTTATCCAAAAGCTTCAAGTATTACGAGAAAGAACTGGGGCTCAAAAAATCGCTCAAAAATTTAGTGAAGCGGAAATCACTGATCAAAGAAGCGGTTAGCGAAATATCTCTTGTAATCGAGCAGGGTGAGATGGTCGGATTTTTAGGCCCGAACGGTTCAGGCAAAACGACTACGCTTAAGATGCTGTCCGGCATCTTGTATCCGACAAGCGGGCAAGCGACGGTATTAGGCTATGTCCCTTGGGAGCGAAAAAAAGAATTCAAGATGCAGTTCTCGATCGTGATGGGGCAGAAATCGCAGTTGTGGTGGGATTTGCCGGCGAACGAATCGTTGTACCTGAACAAATGCATTTATGAGGTCGAGGATAAGCCCTACAACCTTGTCCTGGATGAGCTTACGGAGATGCTTGACGTTAAAGAACTGCTAAATATTCAGGTGCGGAGACTCTCGCTGGGGGAACGGATGAAGATGGAGCTTATTGCGTCCCTCATCCACCGGCCCAAGGTGATTTTCCTGGATGAGCCTACAATCGGACTCGATCTGATTTCGCAGAAGCGCATTCGGGAGTTCCTGAAGTATTATAACCAGCAGACGAAGGCAACGGTCATTCTGACAAGCCACTACATGGCGGATATTGAGGATCTATGCAAACGAACGATCATCATCAATCAAGGGAAGATCGTATACGACGGCGATCTTCGGCGTGTGAACGAGCTGTTCCATGCCAAAAAGATTATCAAGCTGCAATTTACGGACGAAGTACCGAGGCAAGCGCTAAGCGACTATGGCACTATAACTCAACATGACGGCATGAATGTCGTCATGGAAATCAATAAGCATGACCTCCAGCGGCTTTCGAAAATGATACTGGACCGGTTCCCGATCCTCGATTTCACAGTTGAAGATATACCTGTCGAGCGAGGCATTGAAAGCTTATATCAGAAAGATGTGGTACAGACATGAAAGCCTTGCAGAAGTATAAAAGGACGTACATCCTTGCGCTTCAGAATGCGATGGAGTACCGGACCGATTTCCTGATGAGTATTATCAGCGGCGGCTTTATCATACTCGTCCAATGCTTCCTCTGGACAGCCGTGTTCCGCAGCTCGCCCCAAGAGATTATTAACGGCTATACGTATTCACAGATCATCATTTATTCCGTGTTGTCCGGCGTCGTCTCCAAGCTGGTTTCTGCCGGCTTCGAAGGGGAGATTGCGAATGATATCAAGACGGGCGGACTAAGCAAATTTATCGCTCAGCCCATTCATTATTTCAGCTATCGGATATGCAATTTCTTCGGTGAGAAAACGGTTCAGACCGGGGTCGTCCTTGTCTTATTCGTCATATTGATGACCGTGTTTACTCAGATTTGGGAGTTTCCGCTTAGAGTGGGGCAGATCGTTATGTTCCTGGTCAGTATTCTGTTCGGAATGCTCATCAACTTTCTGCTTTTTTATTCGATTAGTGCGCTCGCGTTCATCATTACTGAGGTTTGGGGCGTGTATATCGCGTTCAACCAAGGCGTCTATCTGCTCAGCGGCGCCATCTTTCCGCTTAATATTTTCGGGGATACGTTTGCCACAATCTCCAGCTATTTACCGTTCCAGTATGTCGTATTCTTCCCGGTTAAGATCATCATCGGGAGCTTGGCGGTTCATGAGATCGTGAGCGGGCTCCTCGTACAGGCGGTTTGGGTAATTGTGCTTTTGGTCATTTCCAAGTTGTCCTGGGATTCCGGGATGAAGAAATATGTAGCGGTTGGAGGTTAGATCTGTGAGTATCCGCTTGAGTGAGATTCGGAAGCACGTACGCATGTTTTTTATTTTCGCAAAGAACAGTTTGGTCGGTTATATGGAATACAAAGCGAATTTCTACTCCGGTTTGATCATGGAGACCGTATTTCTGTTTTCCAAGCTGATCTATATCATCTTCGTTTTCCGGCTGGGGATCGAAATTAATGGCATTTCTCCTGATCAGATGATGATCTTCACCGGGACCTATACGATTATGATCGCAATCTATACAGGATTGTTTATGGATAACTTTTATAGATTCGCCGGCCATATCCGCAACGGAACGCTGGACTTGTATATGACGAAGCCGCTATCGCTGCAGTTCATGATTTCATTCCGGAACGTTAACTACGCGTTTCCGATTCCGAACCTGATCGCCGGGATCACGATGATCGTACTGGCTTGGCGGCGGCTTGGCATCGAGCCAAGCTTCATCCACTTGGCGGGATATATCGGCGTGATCTTGAGCAGCACGATCGTGATGTACTCGGTGCTTCTGCTTCCGCAAATTCTTGCTTTCTGGACGGTGAAGTCCGGTTCGATCTTCGACATTCTGGACAAATGTTGGGATTTGAACAATATGCCGATGTACATATACCCCAAATGGCTGCAGAGGATGGGGCTGTATGTCGTGCCTATCTTGTTTATCACCAACATGCCGTCGGTTTATTTGATCGACCGCTTGGACTTCTTCCTTGGGATATGGATTTTTGCAGCTCCTGTGATATCGCTTCTAGTGGTCAGGCTGTTCTGGAAGCTGGCCGTCAGACACTATGAGAGCGCCAGCAGTTAGAGAAATGCCAAAAACAAATGGTTGAGAGGGTGAATCGAATGAGCGGGATGGAGTACAAGAGCTTTTCGCCGCAGACAGAGGCCACTGCCAAGAAGCAGCTGCACAACGGGATCGAAATCTATCAAAACAACGAAGGCGAGACCGAGTTCCTCTACAACGAGATTTTCCAGAAGGAGATGTATTTCAAGCACGGGATTACGCTCCCGGATCATGGCACGGTCATGGACGTCGGGGCTAATATCGGCATGTTCACCCTGTATGTCAGCAGCAAGAGCAACTGCAGGGTATATGCCTTTGAGCCACTGCCTCCGACGTTTAAGCTCTTGAAGATGAATACGAGCTCGCTGCCTCGCGTAACAACGGTTAACGTCGGGCTTTCCAATGAGATCAAGGAAGCGGAGTTTGCCTATTTTCCTACGATGTCCACGGATTCTGTGCAGATCAAATTCCGGGAGAACCACGATCAAGATCTCCGATACGGGTTAATCAACCATTACCGGGATCATTTCGACGACCCGCGCATGCTAAACCGGTTTGTGGATCAACTTATGTCGCCGAAGCTTCTGAATGAACAAATCCATCGATGCAAGCTAACTACGATCTCTGAAATGATCCGCTATTACGATCTGAACACCATTGATCTGCTCAAAATCGACGTGGAAAAAAGTGAATTTGAGGTCCTGGAAGGCATAGAGCCGGAGGATTGGGGCAAAATCAGGCAAATTGTTATGGAGGTACACGGACTGGACGGAGAACAGATCAGCAGGCTCGAGAACATCTTCCGAACCAACGGCTTCCATGTCTTGATCGATTACTACGAAGACTTGAATATACCCAATTACTACAATGTGTATGCATTGAATCAAATGCATATTTCGGCTGGGGGATAATCATGCTACAGCATCTGCATGCAAGGTTGGTATGCTCCAGCTGCAAGGGCGTGCTGGTCCAGTCGGAGGCATTGCTGCAATGCTGCAGCTGCGATGCGGTATATACGAAAGATGAGCGTTATGTATCGATGCTCGACCGGCGTGAGCAGGTTGCTCACCCTTCCGATTGGAACCGGAAAGAGGCTGAAATTCGGGATTATAGCGAGATTTCGCACTCCCTTGCGCTGTCCGGTATAGGCCGATTCGCCACCTTCTTAAATTATGGTTACGTCCCGGACGGGAATGAGCAACATGCGGTGATCGAGCCGGGCGATGCATGGAATAGAAACTCAGTCAAGCTGCTGCTTGAGACAGTGGGCAGGACGGCGATTCGGGAGCGGCAGGTGATCGACATCGGATGCGGCAGGGGAGGGAACATAGCAGCTCTGTCTAAATATTTCAAGCCGCTGTCTATTGTCGGTCTCGACATCTGCCCGGAGAATATTGCCTATTGCAATGCCAAATCCCGAGGGGGTGAATCTTTGTATCTCGTCGGCGATGCGGAGAATATACCGTTTGCAGACGAGAGCTTCGATGTGGTGTTAAATATAGAATCCGCGCATGCCTATCCGAACCGATCACGCTTCTATGAAGAGGTGTACCGGATAATGAGAGTTGGCGGTGTATTTCTGTATACGGAGCTGATGCTGGGAGATCAGGTAGCGCAGAACGTCAGGCTGTTAGAGGAAGCAGGCCTGTCTGTAATCCGTAATCAGGATGTGACTTCGAATGTTCTTCTATCATGTGATGAGAGTGCGAAGCAGCGTACTGGCACACAAGGGATTGCGAGCAACGCCAAAGCAAGCACGAATATTGGAGATATTAATGATTTCATCGCATTGCCCGGCTCGAAGAAATATGAAGAGATGAAGGCTGGAACGCGGCAATACCGTATGATGAACCTTGTTAAGAGGTAATATAGCCGTAATATCGACAATACTTTTAGTATAGGAGAAATATTGTATGGAAGAAATGATTTCCCTGGACACCTTTCAGCCCTTCGACGGCATGACAAAAATGTTTCCTCATCATAATTTTCCTTATTTTAATTGCGACTACAATTTGTTGTTAACGCTTGCCAGATATTTTAAAAAAGATGAGCTGCCGATTTTGAATAATGTCATTAGTATTTATAGATTTGATAAACAAAAAATACAAACAAGAGGATATTTCAAGTTAGAGGTGTTGGATCTTGAGGAGGGAGATCAGATCCTTGAAGAAATGGGGATCTCTATTCGTAAAAAATCCCCTGCACTAGATACGTTACAAGATGAGATCATAAACTCTATTTCTAGTGGTCATCCGATTTCCATATTTATTGATTTATTTTATCAACGCGGGAGAGACTTTTACTATAACAAAAAACATGGACTGCACCCTGTTTTTGTCTATGGCTTCAATCTTACGAACGAGGAAATATATACGGTTGATGATATTACAGAATACAGACAATATTCTCTGCCATTTTCAGAATTTAAATGGTCATGCATGACTTCGGAACACGTAAAGATGCCAGATTACTTTTGGGAATATGCGCTAGTGCCCCTCGGTAACCATGAGATTCTGAACAATAAGAAGTCAGCACACACAACCATCAATACATTCGTAGAAAATATGTGCAGGTATCAAAATGAAATAACAGAAAATTTGGATAATATACTGTTGCTCGCAGAAAATTACGAGCTCATTATAAAAAATGAAACGATTATAGAAACACTTAGCAGTACTATTTATAGAAAATGTTCTGAGAAATACAGGTTAAATACGCTCTATAAGTACAACATTGATCATATCCATGCAAAACATACGCTTGACCCGTTATTGGACCAAATTATTCATGACTGGAAGACAGTAAGGATCTATTCGAATAAAGCCATCATGTCCCAAAAGTTCACTGGGGAAATCATAGACAAGTGCATTGGTTTATTTACAAAAATATATACGAATGAAGTGCATTTTAATAATCAATTATTTTTAATGTTAAAGGCTTTCAGGGAAAATCACATCTAATATTGCTAGAAATGAGCCGCATCAACAGGCATACTGTGCATGTGTCTTTTCATCGTATGAAAACCGCCGCGAACAGAGAATCCGTAACCGCTGTCTGTATCAACACTTTAAACACAAACGGCAGAGATGCTGTTTTTTTTTGTTTTGATTTTGTAACAGCACGCTAGTCATGTGGAGTTGGTGGCGATGTTGGTTAAAAAAGCTAATAGTGAGGTGTATTGGTGTATACAGCAACGGAGCGGGTAATGTCCCGCTTCTTTTTTGACCATAGGTTTGATTAGGAGTGGCTGACAACTGCCGCTCTTCCCCCCCAGTGAAAAAGATACTGTCTCTTATGTAGGTTAAGGCTTGTTATATCCGCCTGGAAATTTCACCAATAGATTGTCAACATTAAATCAGACCACTTTTTTTAAGGCTTCTTGGCGATACTGAACAGGCGTCAAATACCCTAGTGATCCATGAATTCGATGCCGGTTGAACCAGTTGACGTAGTCGAACCCCTGATAATAGGATCGTTACCCGCATACGGAGCATGTGGAGTCAGTGGCGATGTTTATGAGGGTATAGTGTTCTGGAGCTACATGCACCTGTTTAAATAGCTACCTAGCCCGAAGCTTCTAAAGTTCGGGCTATATCTGTTATAACCACAGTAATTAATTCATCGCAGCGCAAGATGAGGCTTCCGTTCATCGGATGATGGTTTATATAATAATTAGTAGAGTTGATGTTGGTCTGAACAATATCAAGTTTTCCAGTTTATCCGTTTTCGATACTTGTGTGTTGTTCAGTGTTTTCTAATGCCGAGGTAAGACGTGGCAAAGGTATACCTAACTTTTTGGCTTCTCTCACAACTTCAAGTACTGCAAAACTGGATGTACTATTATTGTATTCAATGAAAAGTCGTGGTAAGCTGCCCTTTGCAAAAATAACCTTGTTAAACAGCATGCCGAGAAGTGCTGGTGGAATCTTGGTCAACAGTAGAGTAATCGCGTCCATCTTGGCGCCTCTTGCTTTAAGTACAGGGGTCATTTCCCGCATACTGTTGCCGACATTTGCGAATGAGTCACTGTGATTCAAGATTGCTGGGAAACTTTCCCGTTTGAGCACCTCGGTCTCCATCGCCGCATTCATGGCATAGTGATTCCATAGCCAGCTTTGCATATCCTTGATCCAATTGATTTTAAAATTGGCGCTTTCAAATAGTTCTTTGACCTTGTTGTTTATCTGTTCCGTGCCAACCCGTGGTTTTTCCAGAAATATCATTTTTAAAAAGCCGCCCCTAAGCTTATTGTCCTCAATGCCGCCTCCTGCTCCTGGGAACCCAAAGACAACGTTGTTCATAGACAGGGGCAAGATTGATGATTTTAAATCCTGCCAAATATTATTGAATATTAGGATCGGGGTGTTACCAGCAGTAGTCGAAAGTATTCTTGCTGCTTCGGGAAGTTGCTCCGTATTGACACTCGCAATAATGAGATCGTAATTTGGGCTTATCTCCTCATGCAGCTTGATTTTCCAGCTTTCTTGGATGAACTGTTTTCCTCTTCGTGCGTCCCACATTTCAAGCGCGATATGACTTCCGAACGTTTCTTTTCTCCCTTTTCTAACGTAAAACTCAACGGTATGCCCTGCCTTCTCTAAAGCCCAAGCGTATTGGGTCGATAGCCTCCTAATATCCATATTCATCTTTGTTGATGATCCAACAACGTGTTGTATAATGTTATTGTATAGATTCACTATTTGGTCATCAACCATCAGATTTTTAATATCTGTCGTATAATCAATTCAACAGAAAATGGAGGTTAACAATGAATAAGCAACCTGAAATTACGGAAAAAACAAGGCAGACATTTATAAATGTATTCTGTGATTTATATTGCCGAAAACCAATCGAAAAGATATCCATTCAAGAGATTGCTAACCAATCAGGATATAATCGGAGTACATTTTATCAATACTTTACAGATATCTATGAGTTGTTGGACTGCGTTGAAGAGCGTATGTTGAAATCGATCAAGGAGGAAATGGCAGGCAGAGAGTTTTCTACACATACTATCCAAGATGCACTTCAATGCTTGGAAAATGCAGAGGAAATTACAGTTCTTAAAGCTGTATTGGGCGACTATGGTTCTGTTCATTTTGTGGAACGCTTGAAAAGAGAAATTCCCTTTGAGCGATTGATTATGGATTTTTCAACAGATGATGTCTTGGCACCATACATCATTGAGTTTTACATATCAACATTAATATCTATGTTTCGTCTTTGGATACAGAGAGACAAAGATCTATCGTCGGAGGAATTGATCAAGCTGATCGATAGTCTATTTTCAAAGGGGATAACACCGTATCATATCTTTAGCACGGTCAATCCGCAACGCTCTGGAGTGTAGCGATGTTGGTTAGAAACCTAAACATAAAAAAAAGGGGTTCGAGAATGTATACATAATTCTCGAACCCCTTTTTGTCTTTGTTTTAATACTATTCATTAATTTGTGAGTAATTCTGGAGTGAGTTCATTAATTAAAGTAGTCTAAAACTCCCCATCATCCCAGCCGGTAATTAATATACGTGCACACCCGTACCAAGCACGGATTTATTTTGTACGGAATTACCGGATAGATATACCTTTTGCAGATTAGGCAGCTGGCTTAGGGTCTCGATATTGGAAATGGCATTGTTCTCGAGATGAAGCTCTTCTATGGCCTGCCAGTGACTCATAAATTCGAGAGAAGCTAAATTGCTGTCTTGCAGAGTGAAGGAACGTAGAGCGGACATGTTGGCAAAGTAAGGCATCATCTGGTCAACTTCAGTAACAGAGGTGTTGTTTATGCTGAAATATGGCTGCTCTAAGGTCAAATGTTCAAGCACGCTGTTTTCCGCGGCCGCCTTTTGTTCAAAGTTCAGCCTGCACTCGGAGCACATCAGAGATTTGACCTGTTTTAAACGAAATAAGGCAGCGCTTTCCTTGAACAGTGACGAGTCGTAAATGCTTAGGGCCTCTAGGCTGGACAAGCCGTCCAGGGCGCCAAGACGGGTTATTTCATCGATCTCCCAGAGCGATAGTTGCTCCAGTTTTGGGAATTTCCCCAGCGCAGCCAAGTTCAATTCCCCGCTTCCACCACGAAGCGTCAGACTTGTTGTAGTCGGGGCCTTTAGCCCGGTGAGAAAGGAACTTGGAATTTCCACTCGCCCCACATTAGGTAATGTCAGCGCTTCTGCATTCTCGTAGTAACCGGACAACGTTAATTCCCGCAGAGAGGGCAGACTGTTTATGGCCTTTACCGAGCCAAGTTGACTTAGAGAAGCCAGACGTAAGGTAGTAATGGAGTTTTTGCCGGCCAAGGGCTCCAGGCTTGAGAAGTTTACGTTTTCGAGATCAAGCGTTTGTAGAGCAGGCATATTTTGTACAAAGTCGATGGACTTTACATTCGTTAAGAAGGACAGCCGAAGCTCCTGAAGCTGGGTCAAGGCGTATAGCGGCTGTAGGTCTGTGGCTTCACTGTAATTGATGGACAGGGAGGTCAGCCCGGTCATGGACGACAACCATCCGAGTTCATCGACAAAGGTGAGCGACAGGGACTTGAGCGGCAGCTTGTTCAATAGAAAGAAATCCGTTACGGATTCATCCACATAGGTAATGGATAACGAGCTCAGATTAGGAAATTCCAGCAGCATGGCCAATTCCTGATTGCTGCGAAGCTGAGTGGAAAGCTCCGTAATCTTAGTCTTGTCGCCAAAGTAGCCCGAAAATTTGCTAAAGGATTCGTTAAAAGCGCCTCCATAACTTTTTAATCCGGACATATGGGCCAAAGTGGTTTGGTCCGTCTGGGAGATTTCATAGGTATTCGTCAGGTCCAATGCCGTCAGTCCCTTAAAAGCTTCAAAATCGCGCTGATCAATCCGCTGGCTATTCAGTTTCTTGTCCTGAGTAATATAAGTGATCTTCTCGGCCTGTTCATCGCTGAAGGGATCGGAGAGGCTATATGTAAACATCCACTGATCATTCTCCGAATGCGCTACGGTTAAATAGCGAAGACGAGCCAATTCCTCCTCTGTCGGCAAGGCAGACCCTTTATCGAAGATATCTCGCAAAAAGGAGAGCAGAACCTCACTTTCGGGCATCTTTCGCACAGGCAGATTGGCTTCTGTTTTTGGATAGGTGGAGCTGTTGCTATAATAAAAATAAGTACCGATGGCGCCAGTTAGGACTAACATCAGTATCAGCATTAGCTTTACGGAGACAGTCTGCTTCCGCTGTGCTTTAGGGGGCGTTCCATGGTAGTGATTAATGGTCTGGTCCACATAGTAGACGTGATTTTGCTTCAATAAAAGCTCTGTTTCACAATAGGGACACTTTAAAATCTCACCCTCTTTGTATTCAATTCTTCCGTTGCAATTGGGACAGTTTAACGGGATAAACGCCACGAATATCCCCTCCTTCATTATGATGGTCATAAGATCATGCTGAACGGTCATCTGATTTCATTATACCTTGTGAATTTACGTTTGATGAGAGAAAGAAGTTTCACATAGCGAAGGAGCAGGGGAATCCTGCTCCTTCTTGATCTTTTTAAGTATGGCTGGTGGTAGGCATTATTGGGAATAAATCATTAAGCGATCGAAGTAATCGGATGTTTAACGTGCACAGGGTAGAGATGTTCACCATGGGTTCTTACAAATAAACCTTCATTGGTGATTGTACTTTTTAGAACGATATGTTCTGTTGCATCTGGCGTGAAATGAAAGGTTACTTTCTCCGTATCTTCATCTGCAATCTTATCCAAGATATCTTTCATATTCATTTCGTTTAAGCTAACAACGTCGAAGAGCTCAATATGATTGTCTTCTTTCTGATAAATAACGATGACGTTTTCATTTTCCAAGTAATAAATATCATCACTAAAAACATTCAGGCAGTAAAACATGAATATGCCCTGGACATGATCAGTTGCAAAATGCTGCGAAACAGGTAGTCTTTCGGATGCAAATTTATGGATAAGGCGCAAATCCTCCGCGTTAGTAACATCGAGTTTCTGAAAGTTGGCAGGCTCCGATGATTTTTTTGCCGTAAAATCCATTGGAAATAGATGTTCTTCCACAGGCTTAAACCCAAACTTGGGGTAAAAATCAAGCACAGATTCATTGGCAAAAAGGTACATGTAATCGACCTTGTTCTCGTATTCCTCTAAAACCATGTTCATTAAACTCGCAGATAATCCTCTTCCTCGATAATCGGGATGTGTCATCACCGTGCCGATTTGAATCGCTTTTTTCTTCTCCCCGTGAATGATGAGCTCAAGGATGTTAACAGAAGCGTTGGCAATAACCTGGTCTCCAACTACAAATGAAAAAGGTATGTATCGTTCTCCCCAACACCCTTGTTGATACCAATTTTCAAATTTTATATCAAAAGTGTTAGCAGCAAGTTCGAAAAAACTTGTTCGAAGTGCTTCATTGTTTCTATAATCCTTCTTAAATATAAATTCCTGCAAGGTCTTTCCCCCTTAGTCCTCAAAAGTAACTATTTGTATATTAATGGGTATTATCCTTTACTTCAACTGGTTTAACAAGCATCGAATTCACGGAAACGCCGTATACCTGACACCTTTTCAATAGGCCAAGTGGTGTTAATTAAATGTGGTTTTTATGTATTTGATAGAGATTTATCATGATATTTGAACATAACAAAAACAATTTCGTTTCTAGTAATGAACAACGTTTCAACTTATATAGATTCACGATTCTATCTGCCTCGGCCTGATCAGCGGAACGAAGAGCATGTCCGTACCTGTATCAGACTTTGCATATATATGAAAAAAACTAGGATTCCCCTTTAATTTGGAGTAAGATTTCTCTTCCATGAAGTGGTATTATCTGGGTGAAAGGAGGCTGATCACAATAATTATGTAAGCGCTTTATGTGTTTTTTTTAAAATTTGGTGTGGGGGGAATGCTTCGCATGAGGAAATCGTTTAAGCAGGTCGTTTCCGGGTTACTCACAGCGGCTCTGCTTCTTCCGGGCGGCTTGATAGCTCCGGCAGTTAGCGCTGCAGATCTAGTGGCAACTAATTCACAAATTGTGTATCAGGAAACATTCCAGAATGGTCAAGGCAAGGCAACTCCATCAGGCGGTGCCCAGCTGGACGCTGTAACAGGTAAGCCGTTTGAAGGCAATGATGATGGAGCGGCTCTACATGTTAGCAATCGATCTAATAACTGGGATGGCGTGGACCTCGCTTTTGATGACCTTGGTTTGTCAGTTGGCAAAGAGTATTCTGTAACCGCTTCCGTATATGTCGATACTGATGCTAACCCATCTGCAGACGGGAAAGCCGTTCTGGAAATTGTAAGCAATAAGGGCGTTGATGGATCTGAGGCATACACTGGAATTAGCTCTGCTGACTTTAAAGCAGGACAAGGCATTACACTATCCGCCGATCTCTCCGTTAACAGTGTGGAGAATACGGCTCTGCGAATCAAGTCTGATGAAGCAGGTAAGGGTGTCTCTTTCTATATCGGGAATATCACGATCACCCAGACAGTAACACCTGTCGAACCCACGGTAGTCCTTAACCAAAGCTTTGAAGACGGGAATACCGGTGGATGGAGCAAACTGGGTTGGGGATCGAATGGGGACACAACGGTCGTTAACGACGTAGCCTCCGAAGGCACGAGATCTCTGAAGTTCTTCAACCGGGCCGATGAGAAGGCCGTTCCTGCTCTCGTACTTACTGGCAAAATGAAATCCGACCATAAGTATGATATTTCCCTCAAGGTTAAAATCAGTTCAGGTGAAGGCCAGTTCCATCTGGCTTCCAAGATAGATTCTGAAATATTGTCGGGAGACCAGAAGTACCCTTGGATTATAGGGAACAAACTTGTAACCGCTTCCGAATGGACACTATTTGAAACCAAAGGCTATGAAGTTCCTTCTAAAACGAATGAGGTCATCATCTATGTTGAACCATCAAACAATACGTTAACCTCCGATATCTACATTGATGAAGTCATCATCACCGATGTAACCCCTGATCAAACCGCACCAGAGATTGTAGATAAAACAGGCATCGCTACCGATTTTGAGAATGGCCTGGATGGATTCAAAGCACGGAACGGCCGTGAAACGGTAGCTCTTTCCCAAGACGATAATCATACATCTGGCGGCAAACAAAGCTTGCTTGTGACGACTAAGGCACAATATGATGCAGCCTTGGTTAATGCTGATGGCAAAATGGCAAAGAATCACGAATATGAGCTGTCTGCTTGGGTGAAAATGGCACCTGGACAAGAACCCACAACACTTCGTATAAGTGTTCAATATGCTGACAGCGGCTTTGCGAACGTTTCACCAAATGCAACCGTTACAGATCAGGAATGGGTACACTTAACGGGTAAGTATACGCTCACCACTACTCCAAGCGTACTTAATGCTTATATTGAAACAGCAAACAATGACGGCGGCAACCGTACCTTCTTCTTGGATGACTTTGCTCTAAAATATGTGGGACCTGTAACTGCCGCACCTCCGATTCAAGAAAACCTTCCTAACCTCAAGGATATTTACAAGAATGATTTTCTGATCGGGAACATTGTGAATCCGGCTACCTTTGACGAGACTCGGCTCAAGCTTCTGACGAAGCATCACAATGTCGTTACGTTTGAGAATGATATGAAGCCGGATTATGCATATAACGCGGACAGACAATTTGATTTCACTGCAGAAGATGCCCTTGTCCAAAAAGTACAGGATGCAGGCCTTGATTTGCACGGTCACGTGCTCGTATGGCATGCTCAGTCTCCTACATGGCTTCATACGGCAGCAAACGGCGAACCTTTGAGCCGTGAAGAAGCTCTGACGAACCTGAGAACACATATTAAAACGGTCGTTGAGCATTTTGGTGACCAAGTTATTTCCTGGGACGTTGTCAATGAAGCCATGAACGATAACCCGGCTAATCCGGAAGACTGGAAAAATGCGTTGCGTAATTCAGGCTGGTTACAGGCCATCGGCCCTGATTTTCTTGAGGAGGCATTCCTTGCAGCCAAAGAAGTCATTGATGAAAACGGCTGGGATATCAAGCTTTATTACAATGACTACAACGATGACAACCAGAATAAATCTACAGCCATCTACAGCATGGTGAAAGAGATCAATGAGAAGTACGCCAAAGATCACCCTGGCGAGAAACTGATTGACGGCATCGGCATGCAAGCCCACTACAATTTGGGCACGAGATTGGATAATGTCAAGATGTCGCTCGAGCGTTTCATTTCCTTGGGAGTAGAAGTCAGTGTCACCGAGTTGGACATTATGGCAGGCACCAATTCTACAATCACTGAAAAAGAAGCGAAGCAGCAGGCCTATCTGTATGCCCAATTGATGGATCTGTATAAGAAGAACAGCGAGCATATTCCGCGTGTCACCTTCTGGGGATTAAATGACAGCACCAGCTGGAGAGCCGAGCAGAATCCAACCTTGTTTGACAAAAATTTTCAAGCCAAAGAGGCGTTCTACGGGGTTGTTGATCCGGAGAAGTACCTGGCGGAAAATCCACCTGAAGAGCTTGAATATAAGAAATCAAGCGCGCACTATGGGACACCAGCTATTGATGGCTCCGTAGACAGTGTATGGAGCAAAGCTCCTGAATTGAAACTGGATACGAAGCAAATGGCGTGGTCCGGTGCGACAGGAACGGCAAAAGTACTGTGGGATGACGACAATCTCTATGTGCTCGTTCAAGTCAGAGACGATCAGCTGAACAAGTCCAATCCAAATGTATGGGAGCAGGATTCCGTCGAAATATTCGTCGATGAAAATAACGGAAAAACGTCCAGCTTCCAGGATGATGATGGACAATACAGAGTGAACTTCGAGAACCTAGCTTCCTTTAATCCTGCGGAAATCGCTGCAGGTTTCGAATCCAAAGTCTCTGTTTCCGGTACCAACTACACGGTCGAGATGAAAATTCCATTCAAAAAGGTTAAGCCAACGAACAATGCCAAAATTGGCTTTGATGCGCAGATCAATGATGCCAAAGATGGCAACAGAATCAGCGTGAATGCATGGAACGATGCATCCGGTCAAGGTTACCAGGATACGTCCGTATTCGGTGAATTGACGCTCACGGGCAAGCCTTCTTCAGGAGGTAACGACGGTGGCGGCAACAACGGTGGAGGCAACAACAGCGGGGGGAATAATAGTGGCAGCAGTGGCGGATCGAACTCCGGGACTACTCCGCAACCGCAGCCGCAGCCTCAACCACAGCTTCCAGGCAGCGATTCGGCGATTGTGCCGGTAATTAAAGTCGAAAATGGAACAGCCACAGCAACCATTTCAAGCGACAGCCTGAATAAAGCGATTGAAAAAGCTTCTCTAGGTGCGAATGGCAAGAAGCAGGTTACCATCGAAGTGCCGAAGCAGGCCAATGCCCAATCCTATGTGGTGCAGATGCCGACTTCCAGCCTGCAAAGCAACAATAATGTTGAGTTTGTTCTTAGGACGGAGAATGTAACACTTCATATTCCGTCCAATATGCTTTCTAATATTACGGAGCAAGCCGATCAAGTCTCTATTGAGATTAACAAAGTCTCGGCAGATCTTCTGAGCGCAGATGTTCGCGCTGTTGTGGGCAGCCGTCCGGTGATTGATCTAAGCGTAAAAGCTGGTGACCGTCTCCTTGCCTGGAACAATCCCGCAGCGCCAGTAACGGTATCTGTTCCGTACACGCCTGCTGCACAGGAGCTTGGCAATGCACATCAGATCGTGATTCTTTACATTGATAATCAAGGACAGGCAGCAGCCGTACCAAGCGGACACTATGATGCTAAATCTGGCTCGATGGTGTTCAAAACAACTCATTTCAGCACCTATGCTGTAGCCTACGTAACCAAGTCTTTTGCCGATGTACAGCATATCCTGTGGGCAAAACAAGCAGTTGAAGCGATGGCTGCACGCGATATTATTAAAGGAATCTCTGATGACAGCTTCGCGCCTGCAGCTTCTATCACGAGAGCCGACTTTATCACCTTGCTTGTCCGAGCACTTGAATTGAAGGGTCCGGGCACGAACACGGCAGCCTTCAGCGATGTACAGCCAACCGCTCACTATGCAGAGGCCGTGGCTATTGCCAAAGAACTTGGAATTGCCTCTGGATTCGAAGACAACACATTCAAACCAGGTAACAGCATTTCCCGTCAAGACATGATGGTTCTTACGGCGAAAGCCCTGAAAGCAGCAGGTAAGCAAACTGCCGGCAGCGGGAATCTGGCTCCTTATTCGGATGCTGCAAGTATTTCCACTTATGCGGTGGATAGTGTAACTTCCCTCATAGGAAGCGGAATCGTCAACGGCAAAGATGGCAAAATTGCACCAGCCGACACATTGACCCGTGCAGAAGCAGCTATGGTTCTCTACCGGATCTGGAACATGTAAATGTAAATGTAAATTTAAAGTTTAATTGAATAAGCTGATTAAAAAAGACTCCCCCGTATATGATCTAACGGGGGTAGTTCTTCTATTAAGTCGACTTACGCCGGCCTGGCTATATCCATTTGGCCTCGCTATGAATAGCAGGTTGGGCACTGGTGTAGTCTCTGTTGAGACATTATTGCCACAGACAGAACCCGTTAAGAATTTTTCATCCATTGGCCGATCGGTACAACGTTTGATGAGATAGATGACTGGGGAGGAGATATTCAGATGACTAGAACAAGAATGTGGTTAAAACCTATTTTGGTTACCATGGTTGTTATACCTTTGGTATGTACAAGTGCTTTCGGTTTCCGGTCTCCTGTTTCAGCAGCGCCTATGCACCAGACCAAGATTGTTGTGAATAACGCATCCAAAATACCATCCCCAGAACCGGGAAAGGTCTCTTACGACCAAAACGGGTTCGATGCTAACGGAAGAATGGTGGCCCAATTCGGATCGCCAGTTATTGACGGTAATATGGATAAAGTGTGGAGCAAAGCTAAAGCGGTTACACCTAAACATGTGTCAGACAACCTCGACACTTCGGTAGAATTTAAGGCTTTATGGGATGATCATGCACTCTATATTCTTGCAGAAGTTAAGGACAAAGACTTATCTGCACAATCTGTAACACCGTATATGCAGGATTCCGTGGAAGTATTCCTTGATGAGAACAATAACAAGACACAAGAGTATGGTGTGGACGATTTGCATTATCGGGTAAATTATGAGAACTTCCAGTCTATTGATAACGGCAAACCCGAGCAGATCTATTCATCTGCGAAAAAGGTGCAGGGTGGATATGTCGTTGAAACAAGGATCGCACTCCAATCAAAACCGGAAAACGGAAAAGTGATGGGCATCGAGCTGCAAGTGAATGATGCGAAGGGATCGGAGCGAATCGGGACCATTAATGTTTTCGACTCAACAGGCACCGCCTGGAATGATACAGGGAAGTTTGGAGAGGTTTTGCTTACCGGCAAGAGCAAGGGGGATATCAGCGGTGTGAATCCTTATGATCTTTTGAATTTGGTCAAGCATACGATCGAGATGGATTTTAATCTGTATAAAAATGCAAATGTCGTACAAGATGCCATGATGAAAGTTGTCTCCGAGCACGTTCTGGACAATCATAAGATCACTCAAGAACAAATGGATCAACAGTATACTGCTTTGCAAAATGCAATCGGAAAATTGGAAATGACAGATGAAGCGGCAAACGAGAAATATTTCGAAGCGGTTCCCAATGAATATCGCGTCCAGAGCGAAAAACCGGGGACGATCCAGAGTGTAACGTACAAAGCACCTAATTTAGTGAACGGAATGGACGACAAGAGAGTGAATGTTTATCTTCCTTACGGATATGACTCCTCGGATAAAACGAAGAAATATAATGTTTTGTATCTGATGCACGGCGGCGGAGAGAATGTGGATACGATCTTCGGCGGTCCTGGCCAGAGTAAAGAGTTGAAGATCATCATAGATAACATGATTGCAAAAGGGGATATCGAGCCTCTTATTGTGGTAACCCCTTCCTTCTATGGCGGCACCAATGACACGGCTACATTCCACGAGGAACTGATTAATATTGTGCTTCCCTTAGTGGAAACCGAATTTAACACCTACACCGAATCGGCAAGTCGGGACGACTTAAAAGCAGCCAGAGCACACCGGGCCTTCGGCGGGTTCTCCATGGGTTCCGTAACGACCTGGTATACTTTTGTTCATGGGCTTGATTACTTCAAGTACTTTATGCCATTAAGTGGTGACAGCTGGGTCGTGGGCCAAACAGGTGGAGGCAGTAAACCGGTGGAAACGGCAGAATACCTGGCCAAGGCTGCAAAAGATGCCGGATACGGATCGAAGGATTTCTATGTATTCAGTGCTACAGGCAGTGCGGATACCGCTTACCCTAACTTGAAACCTCAGATTGATGCCATGAAGCAACTAACAAATACCTTCGTCTATTCATCGGATCTGACAAAAGGAAATTTCTACTTTATCGTAGCTGACGGCGGCACGCATGCTTGGTCTTGGGTGAACCAGTATATTTATGATATTTTACCGGATCTGTTTCAATAGGTTCATTTGAAATCTATGAGTATGAGATAACTGAATTTGGTATGAAAAGTGGACGCAAACGATTTTGCGTCCTTTCTTGTGTATGCCATATGTGGATGAGTACAACCGCATGTTGCGCTAACAAAGTAAAAAACCTCTTTCATCAATCTGCAGAAAAATGCACAACTGCACTAAATAACATCTTGTTGCGAAGAGGGTCGAACGTCACTTGATGCTGAACCTGCTTCACCCGCAGCATCAGCGCTTTGTTCATTCCGATTCGTTCTTCGATCGCTCGTTCCAGTTCCCGGAAGTCATAAGCCTGCAGGCATTCGACTTTGTCTTTGATAATATCGAGTGAAATTTCCATGTTTGTTTCAGGCCTCCTCCATGTCACGATTTGCAGGTACAAAAGCCTGCCGAGCTTTTATTGTAGAGGAGCTTGTCCGGTTCGGCAAGAGCAAACGAAGCGATCCTTTAAAACGATGGAGGCGGTCTGATTTCTATACTGGGGGGCCAAAACGAGAAGGTAAAGTTATGCTTCAAATAATCATGAATAAACCCGTGCTGAAAATCAACTAAAGACGTGGTAAAATTGGTGGAGTGATCAATGGAGAAAAGGTATAAGTGAAGAAGAAGCAAGGGCATCAAAATGTAAATTGCAACGAATCTGCTAATGTAAATGATACGATTGCAGATGTATGGCTTACGATTTTTTATTATTAATGAGGACAAAGATTGTCCTGCTATATATAGAGGAGTTTCTAATATGAAAGAAAATTTTTGGCTTGATTTACCACGGCCATTTTTTATACTGGCACCGATGGAAGATGTGACGGATGTTGTGTTTCGTCATGTCGTAAGCGAAGCGGGCAGACCGGATGTGTTTTTTACGGAGTTTGCGAATACAGAGAGTTACTGTCACCCGGAGGGGAACAAAAGTGTGCGCGGGCGGTTGACGTTTACAGAAGATGAACAGCCGATTGTGGCACATATTTGGGGAGACAAGCCGGAGTTCTTCCGCGAGATGAGCATCGGAATGGCGAAGGAAGGCTTTAAAGGCATCGATATTAATATGGGCTGTCCTGTTGCGAATGTCGCTGAGAATGGAAAAGGAAGCGGTCTGATCTGCCGTCCTGCGCTTGCAGCAGAGATCATTCAGGCGGCCAAAGCCGGTGGCTTGCCCGTCAGTGTCAAAACTCGCCTCGGGTTCACCGAGGTGGACGAATGGCGCGACTGGTTGACTCATATTTTGCAGCAAAACATTGTGAATCTGTCCATTCATCTGCGTACAAGAGAGGAAATGAGCAAGGTCGATGCACACTGGGAGCTGATCCCGGAGATCAAGAAACTTCGGGATGAGATTGCACCGAATACGCTGTTAACCATTAATGGAGACATTCCTGACCGTGAAACAGGCCTGAGACTCGTGGAGCAATATGGTGTGGATGGCGTTATGATTGGACGAGGCATTTTCCAAAATCCGTTTGCTTTTGAAAAAGAGCCAAGGGAGCATACCACAGAGGAGTTCCTTCATTTGCTGCGGCTGCACCTGGACCTGCATGATCAATATTCAGAGATTGAACCGCGTTCGTTCAGCCCACTGGCCCGCTTTTTCAAAATCTACGTCCGTGGATTCCGCGGGGCAAGTGAGCTTAGAAATAGCTTGATGAACGCCAAAACAACGACTAGAGTAAGGGAATTGCTCGATGAATTTGGTAGCAAGGATCATGATGGGGCAGAGGAAAATGAATAGAATACAGGAGGTCATATGTCCTGGAGTAAATTGAAGCAGCAACTGGAGAGTTTTCTTAGTCCCACGTTAGTTGGAACCGTCGAATACCGGGCGACCAGCTACCGCTATTTACCTGATAAATCTGGCAATTGTTATATTACTGTAGATAAAAAGAATGTACTCAACATGAGTGATACAACAACCCCAATCCGATGGTATCAGACGGAGCAGGAGATCAAGAGCGATTCGGAGATCATGATTCCTGTGAGCCATGAAGAGATTGAAGCCGTCAGAAAAGAAACCAAAGGGACCGTTCCAGAGGATCGTCTTCAAGTCATAGCAAGAAGCAGAAAAAGCACAGGACATGCAAAAGAGCTCCTGTCAGCACAGTCATCATTAAGTAAATCCAATTTTACCGTTGCAGCGACTACGTTTTTATCTACTTCGATAGAGGATAAACTGGAGAGCAACGATATCTTGTTGAATATTCTGGCTTTGATAGACAGACGAGTTGGCAAGAAGCGAATTCTAAATATGTCTGAGCAGATCAAGTTAAAGCATCCAGCTGTGCAGTATTTTTATGAGTTGCGGCGTAGAACGTTGTGAAAATTAATTAATTTCAATGACAGGCACCCTGTATCAAGGGTGTCCTAATGAACATTAGCTTAATAAGAGAATTGATGATCAGTAGACTTCAACCTGTGCATGTAGGAAAGTCTACTTTTTTTATTCGATTTTTTTCTGCTATAGCTTTTAACTATAACTAGTTATGGTATTTAAGTATCTCAGTCAGCCTCGTTCTGCATGATATGATAATGGTATACAACGAGGGGGTTTTGACATGACTGATAAGTTCCAGATCGTAGGAAGTTTGTTGCGTCCTGAAGAGCTGCTGACATATAAAACGCAAATTGAACATCGTGATGATATCCAGTATCCATTCTATGAAAGTTTTGAAGGTTATGAGAAATGCGAGACTGAGGCCATCAAACAAGTGGTGAAAAAGGAAATCGAGCATGACCTGTCGATCATTACAGATGGCGAGTTCTCCAAATCGATGTGGCATCTGGATTTTGTGTGGGGCTTTGGTGGAGTTGAGCGTTATATCGCAGACCATGGCTATTTTTTCCGTGATGTGGATGGCTCTTCAAAATATGAAACACGTAAAGATATTGGCCTGCGCATAACTGGCGAATTGAGCGGTAAAAATCATCATTTCATTCAACTGTTCAAACAGCTGCAAGACACGGCGGGTGACCAGCAAACGAAACTTTGCGTTCCGTCGCCATCCCATATTTTTGGAGAACTCTCCTGGTCGGATAATATCGGCGGTAAGGACGCTGTTTATCAGAACATTCAGGAGCTCAAAGCGGGTCTTGTGAAGGCGTATAAGGAGTTTGTGGAGGAATTCGCTGCGGTAGGCGGTAAAATCCTGCAATTCGATGATTGCTTGTGGGAGCTGTTTGCAGACGACAACCCGAACTCTCCGTTTACGGGGGAGCATATTAAGCAAGAGGAAGTACAGGGTCTCGCCACCGAATTCATTTATATTAATAACACGGTGATTGACTTTGGTCATAGCCTGGGCTTGAAAATGTGGACACACAACTGCCGTGGCAACTATGATTCCCGCAACATGGGAGGCGGATCTTACGCGAAAATCGCTAACCTGTTCCTGAAGCAATTGAAATATGATCGTTTCTTCCTGGAGTGGGATGATGATCGTGCGGGTTCTATCGAAGCCTTGGAGGTGTTCAAGGACAGACCGGAAACGGAAATCGTATTAGGGCTGTTGTCATCGAAGACCAATACACTGGATGATGAAGAGCGCGTAATCCGTTTGCTTGACGAAGCCTCCAAAATTATCGATAAGGATCGCCTGTTGCTTTCGCACCAATGCGGCTTTGCATCCTGCGATGGCGGTAACGAACTAAGCGAAGCTGAGCAATGGGCCAAAATCGTTCAAGGTCAGAAAATTGCCAAGCAATACTGGGGCACCACCGTCTAGGATTCAGGTTGAATATGTTGTGACTGTATAAACGCATTGCCCATTCAAGAGTGTTCTGTACGATAATAAAACGGCGACTTTTCCTCTGGAATCCGTTCAGGGAGAAGCCGCCGTATTTGTTTGGTGTTGGAACGTACGTATGGATATGTTCTCATTGCTATAATTTTTTTGAACTAATGATGAGGCTTGATTCATTATTTCTGCTGTTCACGCTGTGCCAGCCATTCCTTTTTTAACAAAGCATATTGATACGTATTCTCGTATTTCGGTGTGCCGTCCTCATTTTTGACAAATGAAATGAACTCCAAAAAAGACCTTCCCGGCGCATGCCCAGCTTCTCACAAAGCTTCTGGGAACGGAAGTTGTCATCCTCGACATAAGCGTACAGTCTTCTTATTCCCTGTTCCATAAAGAGATGCTCGATGAAAGCACTGGCGCTTTCACTCGCGTACCCTTTCCCTTCAAATCTTCCATTAAAATTCCAACCAATACTATACGTATCGGAATTCGAATCCTTATCCGTATTGGAATCCCGATCTTCCCTCATACCAAACAGCTCACCGATCAGCTCGTTACTGTCTTTCAGGCAGACCGCGATGTAGGAATCGTCACTGCTTCTTTTTGCAACCTCAGCCGCCGCGTCTTCCAACGTTGAAATCCGATGATCCATAAAGCAGTTCACTCTTGGATTTGCTGTGTATTCCAACAGTCCTGCTGCGTCCGCTGCGGTGAAATTTCGCAGGATTAATCGATTGGTTTCAAGGGTTTGCATGAGATATACCTCCGGTTTCATATCCATAGATTGGCTTCGTTCATGTTGAATCTCTTTTTATTCTACCAGGCTCACTATTCTTTACTATAGGAGGGGATAGCTTTGGGTTTGGATTTAGGTTTGGCTTTGGTTCTGTCTGACCGGGAGAATAATCTCACCAATTTCTCCCTATACATATAGCCGATTACGAACCCGATCACTGCGATAACAGAAATAATAATGGCAAGCGTGTATTGTTGCATATGAATTGTGGACCCTACAGCGGCAGATGCGATGATCCACGGCAGACGACCGACGATAAGGATCGTGAAGAATCTAACCGAACGAATCGATGTAAGAGCGGCGACAAATACAAGCATGTCTTTGGGCAAGCCGGGAATCACGAAAAAGATAAATAAAAAAGCAGAAAACTTCTTCTCATCATGAATGAAGGACATCCACTTATTATTTTTCTTTTGCAGCAGCCGTGAAATATAAGCGCGACCGATAAAACGCGTGAAATAAAAGGCGATCGCTGAGCCTAATATCAAACCTACAGTGGTATACAATGAACCAATGGCTGTACCGTAAATATATCCGCCTGCGACTTGTACAACTTCTCCTGGAATAGGTGCAACCACGATCTGAAGAATCTGGAATAAAATAAACATAACCGGGCCCCAATGACCTGTTGAATGAATATACGCTCTGAAGTTGTCCAGGGACGACATGGTTTTAATAATGGCAGGAGAATAATAGACCAGTAGACCAATGGACATTATGATTAACAGACCCAACAATACGTTAATCATTACTTTTTTTGAAGGTTGTGGCATAGCTGACGACCCCTTTGTGTAATGACCTCTACATATTTAAAGTATAAATCGAAATTATTAAGAGATACCTACATAACTTCTGAAGAATTCTTAAGTCGATTGGATTTGCTGGTAGTCGCTAATAGCGCATATTATACTGAAATTAGACGGAGGGATCAGATGAGCAAGAAAATCCTAATTGCTGATGATAACAGTGAAATTCGTGAAATTGTAAGGATTTTGTTGGAGAGCGAGAATTATGAAGTGATTGAAGCGATAGATGGTCAAGATGCGATTGATAAAGTGAACGAAGAGACGGATCTCATTATTTTGGATATGATGATGCCCAATAAATCGGGGCTGAAGGCGTGTCTGGAGATTCGTGAAAAAACAAGCGCACCGATCCTGTTTCTCACGGCGAAAACGCAGGATTCGGATAAACAATTGGCCTTTTCCTCAGGCAGTGATGACTTTTTGTCCAAACCCTTCTCCTATACAGAACTCGTTTCGAGGGTGAAGGCTTTACTGCGGAGGTATTATGTTTATCGGGGCAAGGAGAAGACAGAAGAAGCGGACCAAATTATCATTAAGGATCTTAAGGTCCATCAGGATGCAAAAAACGTATTTATTGGCGAGAAGGAAATCTCGTTGACGGATATTGAATATCAGATTCTACTGTTGCTGGCTAAGAAACGACGAAAGGTATTTTCCGCGGAAAATATCTATGAGAGTGTATGGAAACAACCCTACTTTTATACGTGTAATAACACGGTGATGGTTCATATTCGTAATTTGAGAAGTAAGCTGGAAGATGATCCGCAGAACCCTAAATATGTGAAGACCGTTTGGGGGAAGGGGTACAAAATTGAATAGATTGCTCATCGGAAAAAAACTGAAGCTCAAACTGGTTCTCGCCATAGTTATTTCTTTGATGTTCTCCATCTGTGCGTTCATTGTGTTACAAGTTGTTGGCGAGACTGCATTGGATAGTTATTTAAGCAAATCCACTTTTGTAGAGAATCGGCAGCGAGATGCACTGAATCGATTCGAAACCTTCGTGAGTAACCAGAACGTGTCAACCCGTGATCATGAGCAATTGTCTGCTTGGATAAGTCATGAGCGCTACTTAAATCTGTATATTTTTGCAAAAGACCAATTGATATATTCCTCCAACACGGAGATTGATCCTGCCATTAATGAAGAGCTGTTAACTCAATTCGTGCCATCGAAAATACCGGTTACCACCATTCATTTCGCTGATCGGGATGCCCAAATCTATCTGGTTGGTTTCTATGAATATCAATACTACAACCTCATTCTGATTCTTGGTGTATTCTTCGCGCTCATTGTATTCATTATTTCCTTCCTGCTGATGATTAACAAAAAGACGTCGTATATTGGTTTGCTAGAACGTGAGATCAAAATACTGGAAGGTGGAAATCTGGATTACAGCATCACGGTGTCGGGGAAGGATGAACTGTCTTCGCTTGCCTTAAGTATTGATGAGATGAGAAAATCATTTGTGGAGCGACTCAGCAGCGAGGAGAGAGTGAGAATGGCCAACCGCGAGTTGATCACAGCGATATCTCATGACTTGCGTACTCCGCTTACGATTCTGCTGGGATATATGGACATCATAGAGCTTAACAAGTTTAAGACACAGGATGATCTGTTGCAGTATATCCATAACAGCCGAGAGAAAGCATATCAGATCAAAGCGCTGTCGGACAAACTGTTTGAGTATTTCACGGTATCCTCTGCTGCGGAAGAAGAGGAAGTGGAATTTGAAATGTATGAGGGCAGAGCGCTTATAGATCAACTCATTGATGAGCAGTTGGTGGTCTTGGATCATGTCGATGTCCAGGTTCAGCCGGATGCTGATCATCCTAAATTTTTGCTGGAGATCAATCTGGTGGCTATACGGCGTGTATTTGACAATATATTTTCCAATATTAAGAAATACGCGGATACCTCATATCCTGTTCTTATCAAGGTAGCTTTGCAGCAACAAACGGTCTTGATTGAAATAGTGAATAAGATTAAACCTGTAGATAAAAAGAAAGACAGCAACGAGATCGGGCTGATGAGTTGTCAGAAAATCATAGAGCAGCATAGCGGCACGCTGAGGATATCGCAGGAAGAAGGTACCTTTTCACTGCAAATCGTGCTGCCCGTCATCCAAACAGAGCAGACTCACCTTAAGACGTTATGAAAATGAACCAACCAACGTTGGACAAGGAACGAGTGTTCATGAAGCTGGACTCGAAGGGATACTCTGACAGGATGAAGCGGATAGCGCTTCTGTGACATCTGACTTTGTAACATTCCACCATGCATGCAACAACCTATTGAAGGGAGAAATATAGATGACAACAAGCCCAATGGATGAGAGGGAGTTATCGCCAGAACAACGCGAGGGACTGCTCACCACCTTGAAAGCCCGTTTTGAAAAAAACATGAACCGTCATCCAGGTATGGAATGGGCCAGCCTGGAAGCCAAATTTGAGGCTCAACCTGAAAAACTGTGGTCACTCCATGAAATGGAGAGGACTGGCGGCGAACCGGATGTTGTGCATTATGACAGCAAGGCAGACGAATATACTTTTGTGGATTGTTCAGCGGAAAGTCCCAAGGGACGGAGAAGTGTCTGTTATGACCGTGAAGCGCTGGAGTCAAGGAAAGAGCATAAACCACAGAATAGTGCGGTTGGAATGGCAGAGGACATGGGCATTGAGCTTTTAACAGAAGAGCAGTACCGGGAGCTGCAGAAGCTGGAAAACTATGATTTGAAATCGTCGAGTTGGGTGACAACACCTGCTAATATTAGAAAACGGGGCGGGGCCATTTTTTGCGATCGTCGCTATGATACGGTGTTTGTCTACCACAATGGAGCAGAATCTTACTATGGTGCAAGAGGATTTCGCGGATCGTTAAAGGTCTAAATTATTAAGCCCACTAAACCTAAATAATATCACCTATGTTTTAAGCTCAAGTGGTATGGCGACTTGAGCTTTTTTGTTTTGGGCATGGATACGTATACGAATAAAGCAGTAGTACTCTATAGAAATTTTATACAATCGAAGTACCTGTAAGGTATCCTGTTCGGATATACTGAGTGTATAATTTTGGTAGTTCATAATACATAGACTAATTGAGGGGTTCAACACATGAATAGTGAATATAAAGATAGAATGGATAGAGTGATCCAATATATTAGGCAAAATAGTCATCAAAAGCTCAACCTCGATATGTTGGCTGACGTTTCAGGTTTTTCAAAATATCATTTCACAAGAATATTCACATCGTTGGAAGGTGTGTCTCCAATAGCATTTGTAAATCGAGAGCGTTTACAGAAGTCTGTATATCTTTTGGGTGAAAACAATAGAACCATATTAGAGATATCTAATTATTGCGGCTTTGAATCGGTATCCGCCTTCAATGCTCTCTTTAAGAAGCACTATGGTAAGACCCCAAGTGAAGTTCGAAATAACATCAGAAAACATAGCAATTATCCCTTACATTTTAGCAAGAAGCAAGAAGAGTTATCTCCGTTGGATGATTACAATGGAAATGGAAGAAATCATCTTTTAAGGAGGGCTTGGGGGAAAATGATAACCATCAAGGAACTTCCAGATTATGAAGTGGCGTATGTCAGACATGTGGGGAGTTATTTGCATACTCATGTGGCATGGGAGAAGTTGGGGCGCTGGGCAAGCGAGCAAGGAATTACTCCGACTGATCATTATTATATTGGGGTGTCTTTGGATGATGGAAATTTCGTCGAAGAATGGGCTTGCCGATACGATGCTTGTGTAACATTGCCCCCTGGATTTGAGAAGTTTCAACATCAGGGGCAAGTAGAATTTAGAACGCTATCTGGTGGAATGTACGCTGTATATCCATTCTACGACACCATTGATCAATTCGTTCTCGCCTATGAAAATGTATTTGGCTTATGGTTGCCGAATAGTGAGTATGATGCCGATGACAGACCAAGCCTTGAGTACTGCATGAATGATCCGGCGAAGGATGAGCAAGGGAAATGCAAAATCGATTTATGTATTCCGATCAAGAAGATATAGGGATGTGACAGAATGAATTTGGATGCAGTTTATGATCAACTTCCGATCCTAAAATCAGATGAACTGGTGTTGAAAAAGATTGAAGATCAGCATGTTAACGAAGTTTATGAAATCTATGATAATGTCAATGTGTTTGAATACTGCGGTATCATACCCAAACACAATAAAGAGACTGTGAAGAAGATGATTGGGCATTTCGAGAGAGATTATCATAAGAGATCAAGGGTGAAGTGGGGGATATTTGCCAGTAATGAACCCGATCGGTTGCTTGGCATTATTGAAGCCGTCGATTTCAACCTGAAAGTGAATATGGTGACGATTGGTTACTTTTTAGCAGAATCTCAATGGGGGAAGGGAATTGCGACCCAAGCGGTAGGGATGTTGCTCGAATTTTTGTTTATGAAGGTTAACGTTAATAGGATTCAGGCAGAAGTGATGCCTGCAAATGAACATTCGAAAAAGGTGTTATTAAAAAACGGTTTCATCCATGAGGGAACGCTTAGACAAGCTACCTTATGGTCAGGTAAAGGAATTGTCGACTTGGAAATTTACGGTATGCTAAGAAAAGACTATGCAATCACATCATCAATACTCAATGGTGGGGAAGACGCGCAAACAGGCGAATGAAAAAATGGCTCAACCATCACACTGTAAAAAGAGAGCCATGCGTCAGCATGGCCCATACATATATTATGAAAGGACAGGCTCATTTCTTAAACAGCATGTACATTCTGCTTCTTGAAATATTGATCCATTAGAAACGCGAGCATCGGTTCAGGATCTGCCTTCTGTAATTGAGACTGATCCCCGAATTCCATGAGATACGGCTGAGCAGTGGTGCAAGGAATCCAATGAGGCATCAGATTTCCGGTGGTATCTGGGCCGTTCGGGTCACCGGTAGCAATAAAATTGGACAAATAATTGCACATCTGGCGGGCCAGATCATAATGTTTACCCACGAAAGGGCGCCAGCATTTGGCGAGTGTTTCGAAGAAAAACCACAGATCGACAGAGTGGAAGGTACCAGGCTGGTCCCAGCCGGGAATCTCGGCGTCGAAGTTGTAATAGTAGAGCGGCGTTTCAGATGGATGACCGCTATTCGCACGGATGGCGAGCAAGATGGCATGCTGGATCATGCGGACAGAAGCTTGTTGCAGGGCATGCTCGAATTGACCGGTATCGGCCTCGCATAGCTGCAAAAAGACAGGAGCATCCTCGCCGAAAAGCTCTACAGCCATCTGCTTCAGTTCATCCAGATTGTCTGCAGCGGGACGGGTCCAAAATTCGGAAGAGGTATGCCCCAGCATCACGGGGATCGGCTCGCGTTCCTGCTGAATAAAGCGGGTAAATGGATCACCTGCGCAGAATTGATCGTCGATGACGGTTCCCCAAAAGCCTTTGTATTCCAGGGCTTTGTCACGCAGATATTCGGCATCCAGTTGTCTGGCCTCAGCCAGAGAGGATACGCCAAGGAAGCGGAAAAATTCAACGCCTTCCTGCTCTGCATCCCGCAGTGTGGTGCGGACCGCAGGCACGCGGACCTTCGGGTACAGCTCGGTAGCGATGCCGCTCATGATGACGGCTCGCTGGAACAAGCCTTTATTTTGTGGAGAGGTCATCTGGCTGAGCACACTGCCTCCGCCTGCCGACTGCCCACCAATCGTGATCTGGTCAGGATCACCGCCAAAGGCGGCAATGTTGCGTTTGACCCACTGGGTACCTGCTTGCTGATCGAGATGTCCGAAGTTGGCCGGTGCATGTGGAGATTCGGCACTGATCTCGGGGTGACACAGGAAGCCGAAGGCATTCAGGCGATAGTTAATTGTGACGACGACAATGCCTCTGCGGGCAATTCGCTCGCCATCAAATTCCATTTCGGCAGTGTTCCCGACCTGAAGGCCTCCCCCAAAATACCAGACAAAGACAGGCAGTTTCTCATCTGTTCGTTTGGCGGGTGTCCAGACGTTCAGATACAGACAATCCTCGTCCATAGGCAGATCCGGATCAACGGCCCATTCGCGGGTATAGATGTTGTTATCGTCTATGACCGTTTTGGCTTGCATGGAGGTGGGGGCAAAGTCAAAAGCTTTCAGAGTGCCATTCCAGTTGGTCTGCGGCTGTGGAGCGCGCCAGCGATTCTCACCTACAGGAGGTGCGGCAAAAGGGATTCCCTTAAAGCTGGTAATACGCGGGTCCGCTGCGGGCAGTCCTTGCACTTGTCCGTGTTCTACCGTTACCATTCTAAGCAACACAACATTCTCCTCTCTGGATTTAGCGTATATCAATCATGCCGATCAAAGACGTGTGGATGCGCTTACAATTATGTGGGGCGCATTGCCCTCTATTTCCATAATAAGCAACTTGCAGCGATGTTTCCAGTACCAAACGATAGTAAATAGGTACACCGAACGCCAGAACAGGGCGTCTTCAGAAATGGGGGAATCAAGGTTGAATCCGATTTGGCAAGAGAGCAGCAGAGCAAGTCATTTGTATTTTATCAGCGGCGGTCACAAGCCAGCTAACCTTCACCAATGGGGGCCAGGAGTACGTGACGTGTATGCGCTGCACTATATTATTCGCGGCCAAGGGACGCTTGAGACGGGCGGCGACGTTTTTCGGCTGGGTGCGGGGGAAAGCTTCATCATTTTCCCGCAAAAAGAGATCTACTATTACCCGGACGCGTACGATCCGTGGGAGTATGTCTGGGTGGAGTTCAGCGGAGCTGACGCCGGGCGTTTGCTGGAACTGACACAGCTTTCAGAGGTACAACCCGTGCTGACGAAGGCGCCGGAGACGCTGCAGCCCTTTTTTCATCTGGCGTGGAACGCGGGCGTATCGCACTGCGAAATGCTGCGGGCGGATGCTCGTTTACGTCTGCTGCTCTCCTATTACATGGAATATTATCCGAAGGAGCCGCAGGTGGACACCAAGGATTATGTCTGGCTGGCCAGAAAGTACATTGAGCAGAATTATTGGAAGCCAGCCTTGACCGTCACGGAAATCGTAAAGGCAGTCAATCTGGAGCGCAGCTATTTGTTTCGACGGTTTAAGGGAGCTACCGGCAAGTCTGTGTTGGAGTATATTACATCGTGCCGAATCCGGCGTGCCTGTGAACTGCTGAAGACGTCGGGCTTGCCCATTCAATCGGTGGCTTACTCGGTAGGCTACAATGATCCGTTATATTTCTCCAAAGTATTCAAGAAAGCAACATCACTTACGCCATCAGCGTACTTGATGCTGCATGCGGAACCAACAGAGCTTCAGCGGAACAGAGCGCAGTTGCCGGATTCCCGAAAATAACGAATCAGCCTCTCAATAGGCTCTCGCCCGCAATTCAGCTTCTTGCCAAGGCAGTCGATGCACGAAAATTGCTGGGCAGAGCGGGATACCAGCTTCAGGTAGATAGCCACATCGTCCGCCGCAAGAGGAACCTGACAGGACTGGCACAGGCGGTTGCTGACCATCTACTTCACCAGCTTGGCCCGGACAATGAGGCAATCATGTGCTGCAACAACGGGAGCGAAGCGTTCGCGGAACACGCCCAGTTCCTTATGCTCCCAGCAGTCGTACATTGACAAGGCATAACCGGCAGCGTAAGGCAGACCCATATCCCAAAATTGCAAAGACAATTCCCGCTGGCTATCACTCAGATTGAAGAAACCGATGGCCAGATCGCCGTCTGTCAGCACTTTCACGAGCATAAATACATCGTCTGTGTGAAACCATTGTGGCTCCGGTTTAATACGGTAAGCTCCGCGTGCCTCCATATCCTGATTGATGGCGATCAGGTCGGGGTTCAGCAGAATATCCTTCGTGACTTGGTTAGCCTTACGCACGTCACATCCAATCATCAATGGTGAACCCATCATGGACCAAAGCGAGAAGTGAGTTTTATACTCAATGTCGTTGCATCCGCCGATACTGCCAATATAATCATTGTTGCTTCCACCGTACATACCCACAATCAGCATGTCCATGTCGTTATGGCAGAAAGAGCCGGTGTAACTTTGCTTCCCCAATTGGGACAAGGCAAGTTCTTTTACTGAATCCCAGTTGTCGCGGATATCCCCGGTAGAGCGGTACATATGAGCCCCCGATTCCCGAATCCAATCGTATACATCGTCGGCTCCCCAGTTGCAGGCGGAGAAGAGGATATCGCGTCCGCAGTTTTTGAGCGCGAGGCTCATCCGCTTGTACAGCAGCTCGCCTGAGATATGGCGCGGCTTGAAGCAGTAATCATACTTCAAATAATCAACTCCCCATTCGGCAAAAAGGGCGGCATCCTGGAATTCATGCTCAAAGCTGCCTGGATACCCGGCACAAGTATGCGTGCCAACGCATGAATACATACCGAACTTCAGTCCTTTGCCATGAATATAGTCGGCGAGCGCTCTCATTCCGCTTGGGAATTTCTCGGGATCTGCTACGAGATTGCCGCTTGCGTCCCGTTCTTTCAGGCTCCAGCAATCATCGATTACGATGTACTCGTAGCCGGCGGCCAGATAACCTTCCGATACGAACACATCAGCGACATCCCGAATTAATTGTTCGTTAATATCCCACGTAAAGGTATTCCACGAATTCCAGCCCAGGGCGGGGGCAAATCCTAACATTTGGTTGCTGCTCATATTTCGCATCCTTCCTCTTCTCAGTATCGTTAGTAGAACTAAACTGAATTTAAACGATGAACACCCTTTCCAGCCATAGCTAGACGTTGCTTGGACATGGACATATGATGCTCTACTGGTGGAAGCAGCTTTCCCGATCAGACAAGTGGCAGATATTTAGAATGTTGTCGGAATAAGCATAAGAAAGGAGAAATGTCCGCCTGCGAAGAAGTTATATTCTTTTAGGTGTCTTGTGCGAATTCTTTCTGAGCTATCCATTTGTTGGCCCAGGATGTGTACGGTCATCCGTCCTCTAACAGAATGAGGGATAAGGAGTGAGCAGATGATTTATTTAAGCAATTTCAAACTGTCTTCGGAAATTTCCAGCAATCCCAATATATATCCTGATCATGTATTCAAGCATATGTCAGGGGAAGCCCTTTTTTTTGATCGAGTTACGGTGCTCTATGGCAGCAACGGTTCTGGCAAATCCACCTTGCTGAACGTAATCGCCAACAAGTTGGGAATCTCGGGTTCTGAACGAATGACAACTTATGGACATAACGCCTATGTGCAGCGTTTTCTGGATATGAGCCATTATGAGCTTGGGCGTGATGAACAGGAGCGTGTCATCCGGCAACTGCCGGAAGGGAGCCTATACATCAAGTCAGAGGACATTTTGTATGAAATTAAGAAAATTCAGCAAGCAAATGCGCTCCGCGAAGGACTGTTGTATGAACAGATTCAGCAAGGAATGAGCAAAGCCGAGACAGAAGAGTTAGAGCATTCCTATGCTTTTAAGAAAAAACTGGATAACATTCAGTTTTCTCAGGAAAAATACTCTAATGGGGAAACCTCCATGCAGTTTTTCGAAGAGTACCTGCTTCCGGGCCAATTATATTTATTGGATGAACCAGAAACGTCGCTTTCTCCTGCTAACCAAATCAGGCTGGCAGAGCAAATCAATGAGTTGGCGCGTTATTTTGATAGTCAATTTATTATTTCGACGCACTCGCCCTTTGTTTTGGGGACGCTTCATGCTAAAATTTACAATCTCGACGGAACGATTTTGCAAACGGCAGAATGGTTCGAACTGGACAATGTGCGATTTTTCCACCAGTTTTTCGACAAACATAAGCGTCTGTTTGATTAGGCATAAAAATTTAATAGGGTTAAGGGGTGTTGGGAATTGAATCTGGATGAAGTAATGCAAGAGCTGGAGGCACTGGGCAAAGAACGAACAAAGAAAATATATATGTCCAATGGCGCACATGAACCGCTTTTTGGGGTGGCAACCGGAGCGATGAAACCCATGGCGAAGAAAATTAAAAAGGATCAACCTTTGGCTGAGCAGCTTTACGCTACGGGGAATTATGATGCAATGTACTTTGCTGGCGTAATTGCCGATCCCCAAGCGATGACGGAAGCTGATTTTGACCGTTGGATCGACGCTGCTTATTTTTACATGATCTCTGATTTTATCGTTGCCGTCACGTTGGCAGAGACGGATATTGCTCAAGAAGTTTCGGATAAGTGGATCGCGAGCGGAGATGAGCTGAAAATGTCAGCAGGATGGAGCTGCTACTGTTGGTTGCTTGGTAGCCGACCGGATAGCGAATTCTCCGAAAATAAAATGATGGAGATGCTCGAACGGGTGAAAAAGACGATTCACGAATCTCCGGAACGAACGAAATATTCGATGAACAACTTCCTGTACACCATCGCGACATCCTATCAACCGCTGCACGATCAGGCAGTGGAGACAGCTAAGGCCGTGGGACCTGTTGAAGTCGACAAGGACAAACCTAAGAGCAAGTTCCTGCAAGCTTCCGAAAATATTCAAAAGGCAGTGGATAAAGGGCGAACGGGGTTCAAGCGTAAATATGTAAGATGCTGATGCTTTCGCCTTATCGTCAGTTTTGGCATAGTGAACATGTGAATAACATGGCTATGCTTTGGATTGAAATCCACAATCACCATGTTATAATAAGGACAGAAACAGCTTATAATGCAAAGAGAGCCGTGCGCTAACACGACTCTCCGATGCAATAGCCGCTTTTAAGGGCGGTGGGCTTAACAAGCAGGGTACCGACTAAATAGACCGCATCCCTTAGCCAGAGGGCGGTCTATTTGTCTTTATTGGACAGCAGCGCTACAAGCAGCAAACCGAAGGTAAGCATTAGCATAATTGTTTCAAATACTGTCACAAGGCATCACCTCCCTCCCGGGAGATTAGCCGACAGCCCATATAAGCCTTTCCATTGCTCTGTGAGTATACCATATTTTTCTTGGAGCTAATAGATGACAATAATTCGTTTTCATAAAAGTCTTGGCGTGATCATTACCCAATACAGTGAATGTGAAAATAGCGTTACGGTGGCTAGTATGAAGAATTATTTAGTTGAAAACAAATAAGAGAAAACACGCCATTTATAGGCGTGTTTTTATGTTTACCCCTGCATACTTCTAAGCATTTCTTTGGCTTGCAGCCTGCCCGCCGCGAGGAAGCTGTCGCTTAGTTCAGGATCACTAACAGACCGCGCAAGAACAAGCGAGCCAACCATGGTACTGAACAGTGCACGACCTTTGGACACATCCATATCTGCCAGATTGGAGATAAAAGCAATCATCCGCTCCAGTTCATGAGTGAACACCTGCCGAACCTCTTTGGAGGAGCGGGAGATTTCGCCAGAAAGTGCAGGAAAAATGCAGCTCATTTCTGTTTTGTCGCGGTGATAGGGACTGAGATAATAATCGATGACTGTATTGATTTTGGGATTCTGCTCTTCCTGATCAGCGACTTTCTGAAGAAGTGCGATGGTATCACTGATGGCATATTCACAGGCTTCGGCGACCAACTGTTCCTTGTTGTCAAAGTGTGAGTAGAACCCTCCATGAGTCAATCCGGCTCCCTTCATAATGAACGGTACACTGACGTCCTGAATACCATTGGTGCGAAAAGCCCGAGCCGCACTCTCAACAATTTTACCTCGTACTTTTATTTTATGGCCTTTGGGATAGGGCATTATCATTCACTCCATAATTTTATGATTCTGCTTTTTAAAATATTATAGTCATCATAATAAAGCTTGTCAATTTGGCGACTGAATATCTGTTGCTTTACAAAAGGGTTAATTACGGTTGTTGACGGCCTTAAAATATGATGGTTATAATATATTATGATCATCATATTTTAAATTGACTTCAAAACGGGAGGTATCAGGATATGAGTAAACTTGAGTCTGTAGATACGTTAGTTATTGGATCAGGTCCGGGAGGATATGTGGCGGCGCTTCGTTCTTCGCAACTGGGAATGAAGACGGCAATCGTCGAACGTCAC
This sequence comes from Paenibacillus sp. E222, assembly GCF_013401555.1. NCBI lineage: Bacteria > Bacillati > Bacillota > Bacilli > Caryophanales > Paenibacillaceae > Paenibacillus > Paenibacillus sp. E222. The sequence continues at coordinate 262,315 of NZ_CP058552.1, read as the reverse complement.
CAGCTCGGCGGGGTCTGCACGCATGTGGGTTGCATACCATCCAAAGCATTGATTGCGGAATCACATCGGCATGATTTGTTCAGACGGTTCAATCAAGCTGACGCGGCAGCGACATTTAAGATTGCTCAGCATTTCAAGCAGGGGGTTGTGAATAAACAGGCAGGTGGCGTCCGCTATTTGTTAAAGACTGCGAATGTGACCATTCTCGAAGGAGAGGCCAGTCTGGTGGATGAGCACACAGCGATGATCCATCAAACTGGACAGGAGCAAAGCATTTCTTTTAAAAACCTCATACTGGCAACGGGATCTCGTCCGATTGAGCTGCCCGCATTTCCGGTTGGAGGTCGCATCTTGTCTTCCACAGAGGCACTGTCTCTGCAGGAGGTTCCGAGTAGTCTGGTTGTGATCGGCGGAGGTTATATTGGGGTGGAGCTTGGACAGATGTATGCGAAATTCGGAACAAAGGTAACGATTTTGGAGGGTGGAGCACAGGTATTGCCCGGATTCGAGGCGGAACTTGCAGCCCCGGTAGTCAAACAATTAAAGGCGGACGGCATCCACATCGTAACCGGAGCGATTGCCGAAAAGGTGGAGCACAATGCGGATTCCATTACACTGCATTATTCAAAAAATCAGGAGCAGCAACAAGTTACAGCAGAATATGTATTGGTCACAATCGGCAGGAAACCCAATACAGACGGCCAGTTAGGACTGGAACGCATAGGTTTGCCCGTAACGAACAAAGGACTGGTTGAGACGGATGAACAGTGCAGAACGGTTATCCCTCACATTTATGCCATTGGAGATATAACAGCAGGTCCGGCACTCGCTCACAAAGCATCTTACGAAGCGAAAGTAGCAGCAGAGGCCATTGCGGGTCTCACCTCCAAAGTGGATTACAAGGTGATTCCGCTTGTTGTCTTTTCTAATCCAGAGCTATCCAGTGTTGGAGTAAGTGAGACGGAAGCCAAAGCACAGGCCATTCCGGTGGTTATCGGAAAATCTTCTTTTGGGATCAACGGAAGAGCATTGGCGTTAAGGGAAACCGAAGGTTTTGTGAAAATAGTGGTTGACCCGACTTCAGGAATTGTCATTGGTGCGCAAATCGTTGGCGTGGAGGCATCCACACTGATATCGGAGCTCGCACTTGCAATTGAAATGGGCGCAACCGTAGAGGATCTGGCCATGACGATTCACCCTCATCCCACTTTGGGAGAAGTGATCATGGAGGCAGCCGAGAACGCGGTCACCAAAATGAAAAAGCAAAAATAGTCAGCAAATTTAACCATACACGAGGATTGGGAACGGGAGAGATAAAAGAATGAAGATAAAAGCAGGTTTGTATATCGGAATTGCGATGGTGCTCATTGTTGGAGGTTCACTTCTGGCTGTTAAAGGGAAGGATGCTGTAAGTCAGGCTGAGAGCAGGAAACAAGGCATACTTGAGGCAGAACAAACGACTTTATTTTATCAGAATAGTCCTGGGGCAATTGTAGAGGCAGGTGCTTCTGCAGGTGACTCCGTGAAAGAGGGAGAGGTGCTTTTCAAAGTGAAATCAGCTGGGGAAGGAGAAGTGGATGTACTCGCGCCGTATGATGGTTTGGTTGACCGAGTTACTGTAAAGCAGGGAGATCAAGTGCAAGCAGGAGTGCCGCTGGCGGTTCTGCAAAAGAATAATTACTATACGGACCTCTACATCCAGGAAAGTGAAGTTCAAAAGCTTGAAGTGAATCAAAGCATTGATGTTCATTTTCCGTATTTGGATCAGCCAGCACAGTTGAGTGGGGTTGTTACTTCCATCTCATCTGCCCCACAATTCGCGAGCTTGCGCATGTCACGGGAAAAAGGGCAAGCTGATCTAAGTATGTTTCTGGTCCGAATATCGATGGATTCGAATGCTGATCTGCTTCCCGGGATGACGGCAGAGGTGAAACTTGATGAAATCACTGATTGACGAGTGGAAGTACGTCGTAGGAAGTAAGTATATACGGCTAATTTTTATTGGGCCAATGATTGCAGCCCTATTTTTTGGTTTAATGTTTTCGCAGAATCAACTCAGTAAATCACCAGTTGTGGTCATTGATGAGGATCATAGCGAATATTCACGGCAGTTGATCTCCAAAATAAATGCCTCACCATATATGAGCGTCAAAAGTGTGTATGCGAGCCGAATGAGTCCGGAAACATTGCTTGCCAATGAGCAGGCTGTTGCGGTCATTATGCTCCCCAATCATTTGGTAATGCGTCAACAACAAGGGAAATCGACGAATATCGGCATATTGATGGATAACACCATGCCCTCGGGGCTAACCGGAATCCGGACCGCAATTCAGGAGATCATCCAGACAGAAAATATGACCCTTTCCATAACACGTCTGATCCAGAAAGGGATGGATGCCGAAACAGCTAAAGGAATCGTGTCACCGTTATCCCTTCAGCAGCGTATGCTGTTTAATCCAACCTCCAGTTATGTCGGTTTTATGGTGCTAGGATTTGTGAATATCGTAGTATTGATGATTACGACAAGCGCAGCGGGCTCGATTGCACCTCGGCTTCGTCAGGAAGGAAAACTGTTTGCAAACGGAAAGTCACCTTTCCAGCTATGGATTCGGTCTGTACCTTACGCAGTGTTAAGTTCACTTTCGCTGCTCTTATCCTATGGATTGTTAAAGCAGGTGGGAGGAATGCGATTTGAAGCGGAGCCTTATCTTTTTATTATCCCACTGGTTATTTATTCCTTCGCCTTGTCACTCATGGGTATGTTGATTGGATACACAGCCAAAGACATATCCAAAGTCAGCCTACGAACCAGCTTTGTATTGTATCCCTCCTTTCTGGCTACGGGAATTCAACTAACGCCGCTGGCATTTCCAGTACCATTCCAAATTTTCGCATGGGCTTTACCGATGAACTGGCTTAACCGCCTGATTCGCGGGATGGCTTTTCGGGACGGAGCACTTGCAGCCTACAGTCAGGAGTTGGGGGCATTGCTAATTATTATTGGCGTTGTGTCCTTGTTCATGGGGTTACTGTTTTTGCGTGAAGGGAAGAAAGTGTCTCCCAGCCGTGAACCCCTATTGAATGGAGATATGTTGCCAATCAGCAGTTAAATGAAAAGATAAGCAGTAAAACGAGAACAGACGCACAGGAAACATTCCTGATGCGTCTTTCTTTTTAGTTACCGCAGATGACATATAACGATAAAGGTCCTTTTATATAAGTTCAATTAACATTTTCACGATAACGGAGAGGACAGAAATAACCTGAAGAAGCGAAGCGTTCGCCTTTATCCCCGGATTTTACCATTAAAAAAATCAAAAAAATCTGGGGATAACAGTGATCGGAAGGTTGTTCTGTCATCGGCGGAGTACCCGTGGAAATATTCTTTAGTTGAACTTATATAGCGAAGGTTTTTTATATCGTTTATACTTGTAAGGCCAATTTACTTGAGGAGTTGTCTAACGAATCATGAATAAAAAAGAAGTCGCGCATATACGTAAACAGTTTAAGATGGATCATGATTTACTGAATATTTACGATATTCTCAACGTGTATATTACGAAAGAAACGAACGAGATCTATCATTGGGAGCGCCATCCGTTTGAGCTGGTGGACAGAGAGAAACAGGAACTGTACATGGGCAATTTCAAAAAATTGCTGACAGGTGAGCTAGATCAGAAATTGTTTGAGTTGAAGTTCCAGGAGCAAGCAGAAGAGCCAGCTCAGGTGATGCTGCACCAAGCACTGGTAACAGGAGATCCGGAGGAATGGCAGGACCTGATGCTCCTGCTGGTGGAAAGAATGTTGGCGGATGCCAAGTATGAACGGGATATGGTGGTCACGTTCGTTCGTGGACAGTATTATCTGCCGACTAAGGCTAGAAACGAAGCTACGGAAGAGAGCGAGAAAAACGAAGTGTTCGCACATCCATTCATTCTGTGCAGTGTGAATTCGACGGAGAAGCAGCGGAAAACGCTCTTGTTTGACTACGTGGAGAGAGAATTTAAGTACAATGTGATTGTAGATCCGGTTGTCAAATTAAGCACACCGGAGCAGGGTTTCCTGTACCCCAGCGTGACGGACAACTATTCCGATGTGAATCGTGTTCTATATTGCACAGGGAAATCCAATTTCCCGGACCCTCATTTTGTTGAAAATGTATTGAATGGAGAACGATCAGTTACAGCACTGGAAGAACGGGCGATCTTCGAAGATATCGTGAAGGAAGTGGCCGGTGAACAGCTCGACTCCGCCACCATTGCACATGTTTACGAGGAGATCAACCGGGTCATCGAAATTAACGAAGAGTCACATGAGGAAGAACCTCCGAAGCTCGATTATAAAGATCTGGAACGTGTGCTGACTGCAAGCGGTGTAGAGGACCTGACGTCGGAGAAAGTGGAACGTGCTTTTGAAACCATCGTCGACAACAAGAATTATGAAATGAAAGCAACCAGTGTTATGCCGAAGTTTACGTCCAAGTCCATTAAGATTGAAACCAAAGTTGCTACGATTTCGGTTAGCCCCCAAGACTTGAGATATGTGAAACAAGTGAATTTTCAAGGCAGACGGTGTATCATGATTGAAGTGGACGAAGATGTCGTGATTGAAGGGTTCACGCTTACGACAGAGGTACTGTAGACTCGTTTATCAATCCCTTTATTCGTGTTGAATTAATGAATAATAATCCAAGGAACGTAAGAAGACGCTCGAGACTCGCTCCCGAAGCGTCTTTAATTTGCCTATAAACTCTATCGCAGATATCCCTTCCCTACACCCACCCCGTAAACTCCAAAATGGAGGCTTTGGCAGATTGCACTTCGGACTGTGCGCCTTTGCGCCATTCTTTCGGCGATTTCCCCATAAGTTTGGAGAAGCAGCGATTGAAGCTGGAAATGGACTGAAAACCGACTTGTTCGGAGATTGAAAGAATGGAAGCGTCCGTGCTTTTTAATTGTTTGCAGGCTTCTTCAATTCGGGTGCTGTTTAGGAAATCCAGGGGTGCGGTTCCCATGATGTCATGGAATTTTCTTCGAAAATGAGTGGTGCTTAGGTGGCACAAATCAGCGAGAAAATCGATGGTGATGGGCGACATATAGTTTTTGGTGATATACTCCAGAACCGGAGAAATAACAAGATCACCTTTTAGATTATGCTGCGTTTCTTGGTCTGCCAAGGGTTCATGCCGGGAATGGGTTCGCAGGAGTTCGATATAAAGGGATAGCAATAAGCCATAGGCACTTTCCTGATATAAAGGATTTTTCTGCTTTAATTCCTCTACAACGGATGTCGCAAGGGTATAAATCTTCGGATGTTCCTTCCTGTTTAGAATGCAGTTCAATCCCTTAATGGTCCTCAAATTGGGCTCGAAATTACTGTAGGCACTGCTCTTAAACGATTGTTGAAAGAGGTCCTCGGGCGAGAAAAAGAGATAAGACCATAAGCTGGCTTCATTGGGTGAACTATACGTTGTATGAGGAAGATATCTGGGGATAAAGGTCACGTCACCGGCTTTAAAAGGTACCGATTCACCTTTGATCTCCATCATGCCGCTATCCGAATGGCAAATACCAATCTCCAGATGGTTGTGGAAATGAAGATGTTCACTTTTGATATCGGAGATTTTCCAACGTTCACCGCTTAACAGCAGAATTGGAAAATGGATCGGCAAGCTATAGTGGCGGTATTCAATAATGGGCTGCTTTTTTCTGGGCACATTCGATAACTCCCATTCATAAATGATTGAAATTGCGCAGTTTTGTTGCGAATATGCTTAGATTGACACTATTTTACTGCGTACAATGGAATAAGTAAAGCGTTTTCAAACTATGGACGGGCAGCTCTCAAGCACATTTGGGGGCGTGTGCGCTACGAGAGGGGAACCACCGATGCTTCAAGTGAAATATGACAGGGAAGAAATTTTAAACGTTATGGATAACGTTACGAAAAAAACACTGGCGATGGATTTGACGTGGGATTGGCCTTGCGGTGTGGCATATTATGGTGTATCCAGAGCTTATCAAACGACAGGAAATCAAGAGTATTTGGACAGGCTTGTCCAATGGGCGGATGAATATATCGAGCTGGGCTTGCCGGACTGGACCGTAAATACATGTGCCATGGGCCATATGCTGATTACTTTATATGAAGAAACAGGGAACCAAAAATACTGGGATATTGTAATGAGCAAGGTGGATTATCTACAAAATCATGCGCTTCGATTCGGAGATAACGTGCTTCAGCATACAGTATCCATTGCCAATGATTTTCCCGAGCAGGCATGGGCGGATACCTTGTTTATGGCGGCATTTTTCCTGCTCCGTGTAGGAAGCAAATTAAAGGATCAGGACATGATCCAGGATGCTCTGAATCAATATTACTGGCATATCAAATACCTGCAAGATCCGAGCAGCGGCCTCTGGTACCACGGCTACAATAACGTTAACAAGGACCACATGTCCGGATTATATTGGGGAAGAGCGAACGCTTGGGGCGCTTACACCATGTCGCAAGTAAAACCACAGTTGAAGGACTGGTATCTATATCCACAGTGCATGGACGTGGAGTGCTCACTGCGGGATCAACTGGCAGCTCTGAAGCTCGTGCAGACAGAGAATGGCTTGTGGCGGACAGTTCTGGATGACGAGCAGTCGTATGAAGAAGTGTCGGCTTCCGCTGGTATTGCAGCAGCCATGATCAATAACGGTAATCCGCTGCATACCAAATACGTTCAAAAGGCATTGGAAGGTATCCTAAACAACATTAGCGAAGACGGGCGTGTACTAGGTGTATCGGGTGGTACAGCGGTGATGAAGGATCGGGAAGGATATCGCAATATTCCAAAAGACTGGATTCAGGGCTGGGGTCAGGGCCTGGCGCTCGCTTTCCTGTCCGACATGTTGAAATAGGGAGGGAACCAAGTTGTCCAAACCAATCAAAGGCTCCTTTACACTACCCGGCGAATCCGGTTATGAGGCACTGACTTTGGAACTTGCCGAACGGTGGGGTGCCGATGTCATTCGTGACAGTGATGGCACACAATTATCCGATGAGATTATTAATGCGGGATATGGCATTTATTCGACTATCTGTATTATCCGGGATCATAATGAGTGGGCATCCCAAAATCGAGATAAGCTCCAGCAATGTTTTCTTATTACGAATCCGAAGGTAGCTGTACAAGATTATGTATCGTTCTATCTGATGGAGGATTTTTTTGCTGAGCAATTCAAGGTGAATGATTCCAAAGAAGCGTTTAAGTATTGGCAGGTCTTTGACCGGACAACCGGGGAGGAAGTGCCAAGAGGACAGTGGAATTATGAGAGGGAATCCGGCCATGTGGTCATTACTGGCATCGTTCCTTGGCATAAATACACGGTAAGCTTCATGGCCTATCGGATCTGGGAAGAGATTTCGATGTACAATCACACCACGAACCACTGGGACAAAGAGCATTTGATGCAAATTGATCCGATCTATTCAGAAACGCAGACATATCTGCTGGATTGGATGGAGGACTGGTGTCAGCAGCATCAGGAAACAACGGTGGTTCGTTTTACCTCATTGTTTTATAATTTCGCCTGGATCTGGGGCAGCAACGAGCGTAATCGCCATCTCTTCTCGGATTGGGGCTCATACGATTTCACGGTAAGTTCGAGAGCGTTGGATCTGTTTGCTCAAAAATATGGGTATTCACTCTCGGCTGAGGATTTTGTGAATGGCGGCAAATATCGGGTCACTCATATGCCTGCGGATCAGCGCAAGCTGGACTGGATGGCATTTATCAATGATTTTGTGATCGAATTTGGGAAGAAGTTAATTGATATCGTGCATAACCACGGCAAGCTGGCGTATGTCTTCTATGATGACAGCTGGGTTGGCATGGAGCCTTACAATGACCGCTTTCAGGAGTTTGGATTCGATGGGATGATTAAATGTGTGTTCTCCGGTTATGAGGCAAGGATGTGTTCAGGTGTTAACGTGGATACCCATGAGATTCGTCTGCATCCCTACTTGTTTCCGGTGGGTTTAGGCGGACTTCCTACCTTTAAGGAGGGCGGAGACCCCACGCTGGATGCCAAAAAGTATTGGATCAATATTAGACGCGCTTTGCTCAGAGAGCCGATTGACCGGATTGGATTGGGTGGATATCTGCATCTGGTTGAGCCTTACCCGGACTTTTGCGATTATATCGAGAAGATTGCGGACGAGTTCAGGGAAATAAAAGAGCTGCATCATGCAGGCAAGCCCTATCAGATTAAGACGAGGGTAGCGGTTCTGCATAGCTGGGGCAAACTAAGATCGTGGACGTTGTCCGGCCATTTCCATGAAACGGTTATACATGACTTGATTCATGTTAATGAAGCCTTGTCGGGCTTACCGGTTGAAGTGCAGTTCATTGATTTTGAAGATATCCGTCAGGGCGTACTGCAGCATATAGATGTCGTGATCAATGCCGGCTCTGCCGGTTCAGCCTGGAGCGGCGGAGAACATTGGAATGACCTCAAGTGTGTGGACCTGCTAACCGAATGGGTGTATGAAGGCGGTACCTTTATTGGCATCAACCAGCCATCGGCGGTAGAAGGGTACGACAGCTTTTTCAGGATGGCACATGTTCTTGGGGTGGATGAGGATACTGGCGCCAGGGTGGTTCATGGAAAATGGACATATGAGACTCGCGATGAGCATGGTTTGTTGCCGGAAGAGGCAAGAATAACGCCGAAACATAACGTATATCTAACCGATGGAACAGCTGCTGTGGTGGATGAAGCGAATGGTATGATCACATTGTCTGCACATGATTTTGGTAAAGGAAAAGGAATCTATCTGCCTTCATTCGAATTCAGTTGGGAGAACACAAGGCTGCTGCTGAATCTGATTCGTTTTGCGGGGCAGGAGTCCCATGATTCGAAGTACATCACGGATAACTTATTTACAGAGTGTACTTATTATCCGGAGAGTAAAATATTGGTCGTCATTAATAATAGTGATCAGGTTCAAACGACGACGATTGATACCGAGTATGGAAAACAAACTTTGGAATTAGATCCGTATGACACCAAGATTACCCACATTGGCTTGATAAAATCGGTATAGCAACGTAAAAAGCAAGCAATAAGAAGTTCGGGATTAATTCCTGAAGCGTCTTATTTGGCATGCTGTAATTCACAGCCGATCCCTTAAATATGGACCGGCTATGGTAGTAATCAGAATCTAAATGATGTTCTTTATAACTAATCCTCCAGTCAATCCCCTTATTGCAGCTGCCAGAGGGTTGGTGTTGCCGAAGGGATCCAATCCACTTGAGACGTGTGTGTAAGGAGGCATTTGTACGTCAGGTTATTGTAGCTCACGATTGTGCCCACTGTGTATTGCGTATTGGCTGCCCATGCAGGTGCAGTAGCAGCTGCGGCTGTTTTACCGCTGACTGTGCTAGCCGCAGATTGGTTGCCTGCTGCATCAACAGCATAAACCGAGAAGTTGTAGGTTGTGTTCGCTTCAAGATTGGTTACCGTATAAGACGTTGCCGTCCCGGATGTCGTTGTAACCAAAGTAGAGCCGTTATAAATTTTGTACCCTGTCACTCCTACATTATCCGTGGATGCCGTCCACATCAGTTGAATGCTGGAGGCGGTTGGTGTTCCCATCACATGCAGCCCGCCTGGAGATGTGGGTGCGGTAGTGTCGTTTGCAGGAGGTGCAGTTGTGGTAACGCTTACACTATTACTGGCTGCAGATTCATTGCCTGCTGCGTCGACTGCTTTGACCGTAAAGGTATAAGCCGTGCTTGCTGTAAGCCCTGTTACGGTATAGCTTGTAGTTGTGCCGGATACATTGCCTATTAAGGTAGTCCCGTTGTAAATTTTATATCCCGTTACGCCTACATTATCTGACGAAGCCTTCCACGATAAGGATGTACTGGTCGCAGCAGTTGCAGTTGCTACAAGTGAAGTTGGAGGTGTCGGTGCCACATGATCAACCGGGTTCGTCCCGGAGAAGTTTACGTCGATGACGTTATAGAAGGCGTTGGGAGTATCCGCAACCTCCCAGACTGCTAGAATGACATGATAACCGCTGCGTTCGGGAACGTTGCATGAGTTGGTGTAGCTAAATGGTGGTTGGCTTCCATTATAGGGAACTGAACAGAACGGTGTCAGGTCAAACGAATCACGGGATAGAGGTGCATTCGGATTCCAGTTCGTTTTCGTAATATAATATTTCCAGCTTGCCGTTGAATGGTTCGCTGTCAGCTTCCAAGTAAACGTATTACTGCCACTAGACATATTCACTTTTGACCAACGTGTAGCGGATTGCTCATCGAGCTTAGGGAAGACGCCATTAGCGCTTGCAATATGGCCATCCGTAGGTCCTGCAGCAGGGAAGCCCTTAGGCGCTTCAAGGCTTTGGGGTTCATAGACGATACTGCCGCAATCTTGATTGACTCCCGAAGCACACAGTGCAGCTCGGCTCGCTGGCCCTTCTACGTAACCATGGGACAACGCCTTTGGACTGTTGAACAGCATGCTTACCGTTGTAAGCACCAGCAGACAGCAAATCAATACTAGCTTGGAAGACGGTACAATGAATCTGAACATTCGATAGCCTCCTGTATCATTTTTTTATATAAACTCAAGGAAGAGCTTATATCGTAATTAAGGAAGTGCTATACCATATATGGATATTGTTTAACAAAGAAATCGATATACGGGAATTTCTAAAGTTATTGTAAAGGACGCACATTTGCCGAACAAGGATAAATTTGATAGATCATCCAGTTATTCAAGAGTTAGGCAGGTACACAAAAAGGCCTTTGTCGGAGAGATCATCTCTCCACAAAAGCCTGAACAGGGTAAAGAACAACGTGATTCATTTTAGAATAAACAAAGGTATTATGGTCAATGCCCTGGTCGGTAAGCCGTTTGTCGAGCTTCATGTTTGGTAAATAAACCTTCATGGGTTCCGATGAAGTATACTTAAGATCAAGGCTCGAAAGTGATTAGTGCGCATAAAAGAGGCGAAATAAATTCTGCTAAACATTCGCCCCCCCTTAAATATATATTCTGGAAAATAAATTAAAAATATACTATGTTATAGATTAATAGATGAAGGGATCATTTATCTGCAACTATTGCGGCTATAGTGATAATTATATCAAACAGAAGGAGCATACATATGTTCAATCAACCGACTGCTTTACGTTCAGTGCTCAATCCTAAATATCTGGAGCTTGTATTGAGTGATCAATACGACATCGGATCGTGGGAAGAATGTTTATTTTGGCTGAGAGGGTTAAATGATACTTACCGGGTAACTACATCTACTGGCATGTATATTCTGCGAGTCTACCGTACTGAAATTACGGAGGCTGATGTTCAGTACGAACTCTCCCTGTTATCTCAATTAAAGGGCATTCTAGGTTCATCTGTACATACCGATATTGGAGAATACATCGAGAAGAAAGATCATACTGGATATACGGTGTTGGAGGCCGCGGAAGGCAAGCGGGTTGCTGTAATGTTTCGGTATATTGAGGGTATGGAGAACAACCTTGAAGATGAACAGTCTTGTTACGCTTTTGGTCAGTCTGCGGCTGAGCTGCATAAAGCGATGGACCAAGTCGTATTGGAGCAGCCGCGATATGAGTTGGATACGAAGTTTCTCATTGACGAGCCTCTGGAACGAATCATCAACTACATCGGTGAAAAAAATGAAGCATCATCATTCCTACATACGTTTGCTAAAGAGTTAAAAGAACGAATCAGCGTGGCATCCAAACTAGGTTTGGACAATGGGCTGTGCCATGGCGATATGCATGGGAACAATAACGCTTTTCAACAGGGGAATCAGTTCATCCATTATGACTTTGAGTGGGCGGCTAATGGTTGGCGTGCCTACGATCTGGCGCAGGTGAAGGCTCGAAAGAGACAGTCTGGTGAGCAAAAAGAAGCGTTATGGAATGCGCTCATGGCAGGATATCGTTCCGTTAGAAGCTTCTCTACCCAAGATGAACAGACCGTTGATCTCTTTATTGTTGCTCGCCGATTCTGGGTGATGGGTCTGGATGTTGCTTTTATTGAGAGTGATATGGGTGCGCTGGATTATGGTTCGGATTGGCTGGATAGTTTTGTGGAAGAGTTTCGTGACACAGGAATTGTTCAGTATTGATGACTTACAGCAATGATGTACTCCAATAAAGAGGGCCTTCTGGATGTTTCCAGAGGGCCTGTTTTATTTTATAAGATGCATTTCATAACCTTTACTTAGTTCGATGAAGTCGAAGCTACGACGGCAGCCGATGTTGCAGCAGCGGCCATGGCGGCCTGCTGGGCAATGATAATGTTGGTGATGCTAGTGGAGACCGTCGTGGTCAGGACGCCGTTTCGAAGATCCTCCACATATTGCACGGCCACCAGCGAGGACGAGAGCAGCAGCAACTCCTGTTTGTTGATTGACCAGGCACCAAAGCCCTTCTGTGTACGCAACCACTCATACGTTTCCTCAACTTGTTCTACCAGCGTATCTCTGTCAGCGGGCAGTAGAGAGAGGATCCCCAGAGCCGGCAGGGTGTACATTTTGTCTAATCGTATTCCCCGTCTGCGGAATGCCTCATTTAACGCTATCACATGAGTGCCCGCCTCCGGATTATCATCGCCTAGGACCAGCACCTGTGTTAATGCCTGCACACTATTGCCTGGTGAGAACTCAGGTTTTAATTCTGCATAGAGCTGCTCCATACGAGTCACACCGGATTCCACGTCGAGATCGGAAAGGGCCAGCATGGCAGCGAAAATATAGTCGTCCTGTCCGGTAAGAAAGCGGTGTTGGGCTTTCATGTGATCATAAAATGCTTTGGCTCGTTCGACCATATGCTCGAATTGGTCAGGCGCCGCGTGAGCTGCAATCTGATAGGCGGCAATAACCAGAAAATCGGACGTACGAAATTTCATTTTTTTCATCAGATCATAGATAAGGAGGGTGTCATCCAGTTTCTTTTCCTGATCTGTTGTAAGCGAGAGCAAGGTGGCAACGCTGATCGCCGAATTTCCCCTGAAGGCCGAGAAGAGATTGGTATTTTGCTTAATCAATTCATGACTATTACGGATGGCCTCCCCATCGGCTTGTTTATTTTCCGCTGCATAGAGTAGGGCTGCCAGACGGTGCATCATCACATTTTGCCACTTGAATGATTTCTTGATGATCTGAGTGTTGGTGACGAATAATTCGACTCGTGCAGCATGTTGCTCTTGCATAAGCAGACCTCCCGAATGATTGGACTTTTCTGAAATTACAATAATAAAGCTAACAAATGGATGGCCCCAATAATCCCCATGGGGTAAATGAATGATCTGGAAAATGAATTCTTAAATTCATTACGAGGGTGTTTTTCGAAAAATAGGTGTAGTACCGCATGAATGATGAAAAATATATCGAGCACCCAGAACGTAATCGTTTGATATGAGCTGAAAAGCAGTGCGAGTATGACGGTGTAGAGTGGTAGGTGAACACATGTGAAGTATTTATAGGCTTTTTCATCTTCCATATCTTTCAGCACGATAAACAATTTCCACTCAGATCGTCTAATGGCGTCCATTTCGTGCAGTAGAAATAAAGATAAATTAAACAAAAATAAGACTAGTAAAAAGTCAGGCATACCCCTTCTCCCTTTCTAAACAACCTTCCCCTATGTTACTAAACCCAATTCTATTTGGCAAAATATGAAAAAAATATTCACGCTCCGTTCATACGTTCCTGATATGCTCTCGAAAGAAAGCCGAGGAACAGCGATCAAACAAAATATGCGGAGTGGTGGAGGTTGGTTATGTCATCATCGATAAGGAAAATGGTTTGCAAAATGATGTTACTGGTATTGTTGGGTACTACGCTAGGGGCAACTTGGTTAGGGATTAAAGCTCCCTTATCAGCAGAGGCTTATTCCTCCGGATTGGGTTCTGGTACACAAGAGAAGAGAGTCGCTGTTAATCTGGATGACAAAGACCAGCTAGCAGCTTTCATTGATGGGATTATGGATGTGCAAATGGGTTCTTTACAGATTCCGGGCGCAGTCATTTCAATTGTGAAGGATGGAAAGGTTCTGCTCTCCAAAGGGTACGGACATTCGAACATCAAAGAAAATAAACCCGTTGATCCCGAGACCAGCCTGTTTCGGATTGCGTCGACCACAAAGCTGTTTACATGGACCGCTGTGATGCAGCTGGTTGAGGCGGGAAAGCTTGATCTGGACACTGACGTGAACACCTATCTGAAAACGGTGAAAATACCACCAACCTATGCGGAACCAATTACGCTACGTCATCTCTTGACCCATACGGCAGGCTTTGAAGAAGGTGGTGTCGGATATCAGATTACCACTGATCTAGAGAAGCTCCCCGTCTCCATTGAAGAAACAATGGCAAACCATATGCCAGCGAGGGTCATGCCGCCAGGCGCGATGCTGGCCTATTCCAACTATGGGGCCTCACTCGCGGGACTTATCGTCGAAGAAGTTAGCGGCATTGCTTATAATGATTATATACAGAACAATATATTTGATCCGCTGAGCATGAAGTATGCTACGGTGGAGGAGCCTGTTCCGGCATCGTTGAAGCCTTATGCCGTACTTGGATATGCCCGAGCCAATGGCGAGTATGTAACCAAGCCCCCTACGTTTGAAGGTGGCTTCCGACCAGCAGGATCAGGCAGTGTCTCGGCGAATGATATGGCTCATTTCATGATTGCCCATCTACAGGACGGGCGATATGAGGATAAGCAAATTCTCAAGCCGGAAACCGCCAGGCTCATGCATTCCCCGGCATTCCAGTTTGACGAACGTTTACCCGCCATGGACTTGGGCTTTTATGAGCTGAATATGAATGGACTGCGTGTGATCTCTCATGGAGGTGCCGACGAGCTGTTTAATACAGCGCTCTATCTTGTACCAGACCAACAAGTCGGCATATTTGTTTCCTATAGTGGAGGTGACGGTGGAACGGCAGCAGGAGGATTGGCGCAAGCCTTCTTTGATCGTTACTATCCTGCCCATATGACGAAGCAGCCTGCTGCAACCTCTATTGAACTGGGGGAGCCTTTGGAGAAATATGCAGGTTCCTATCAATTTACACGTCGTAATCACACGAAGATCGATACGTTTTTCAGTTTTCTGACTCAGATCAATATTGAAGTTTCAGATAATCGGTTGTCAATTGGAAGTGGTGCAGATCAGCAAGTATACACTCCGATTGGAGTGAATCTATTCCAAGAAGTCGGCGGGAAGCATCAGATGGGATTCCGTACGGATACAGAGGGCAAGGTCACGTATCTGTTTCTGGATATGCTCAACCCCATGCCACTGGAGCCAACCCCGTTAATCAATCAATCGAAGTTTTGGCTTCCGCTGCTCGGTATAACTGCCGTTCTGTTCATTACCGTACTACTGGGAGCTGTTTATCGCAGACGCCAAATCAAAGCGATGCCAAGGGCGCAGAAATGGGCAGTCCAGCTGACGGTAGTTACGTCCGTGTGGTCATTGGTGACCTTGGGAGCCACACTTTTGGTGATGAACATCGATCTGATCGATCGACTCAGTCATATTCCACTATCTCTACGTCTTTATCTGTTCATGCCTCTGATTCTTGTGGGATGGAGTGTGGCAATCGTAACGATGAACGTTCTGGCATGGAAAAACAAATATTGGACGTTACCTAAGCGTGTGTACTATACGTTCGTAACTCTAGCAGCAGTAACCTTATGTTTATTTTTCTATCATTGGAATCTGTTGGGCTGGCATTTTGGATGAACCCTTCACCCAGGTGGAAGAGGATAAGAAATCTATTGGAGGCATGCATTTCATATGACCCAAATCCTTGTCGTGGACGACGATGTGCATATTCGTGAGCTGATAACCTTGTTTTTGCGGAATGAGGGATTTGAGATCGTGGTGGCTAAAGACGGTGCAGAAGCATTGGATATTGTTGAGAAATCCCCAATTGATCTGGTTATTCTCGATATTATGATGCCAAAATTGGATGGATGGGAGCTATGCCGGGAGATTCGGCGCATGAATCTGAATATGCCGCTCTTGATGGTTACGGTCAAAGGGGAATCGGCTCAGAAAGTAAAGGGATTCCAGCTTGGAACAGATGATTATCTGACGAAGCCCTTTGACCCGCTGGAGCTTGTGATGAGAGTGAAAGCATTGCTGAAACGGTATCTGATTGTCTCTTCCCAAACGATTCAATTGGGGGGCATTACATTGAACCGCCGCAGCTTTCAAGTGATTCGAGGGGAGGAGACGCTCAATCTGCCTTTAAAGGAGTTCGAATTGCTGTTCATGCTGGCGAATCAGCCTGGGCAGATTTTTACCCGGGAACAGTTAATTACGAAAATCTGGGGGAGCGACTATGAAGGGGATGACCGGACGGTTGACGTTCACATTAAGCGATTAAGGGAAAAATTCGCTGGTGATGCACACCATTTTCAGATTGAAACGGCCCGCAGTCTGGGCTACCGGTTAGTGATCACATGATCAAGACCTTATACGTTCGCATCATTTTCACATTTCTGGTTGTCATTATTTTCAGCCTGCTGTCGTCTTTCCTCATAGGGATCTTTCTATTCAAAAAAGAAGTAAACCATCTCGGTCAGAATGACATGATTGCAGCAGGTGAGGAAATGATACGTCTCTATGAACAAACACACCCGGAGGACCGGGAGGCATTCATTAAAAGTATGGTGAAGATATCCACCTATCTCATTCACTTATATGACGTTTCCGGCAACGTAACCTACTATGATCTGGACAATACAGATACCGTTCAAATTGCACCCGAGGTGGTTCAAATGGTATTACAGGGCCAGGTCTATCGTTCTCCGGCTGAAGTGGATCAGACCTTTATCGGTCTTCCTTTCCCATTCCAAGGGGAGCCGCAAGCTGTGTTTATGCAATTTTCACCGCAGAACGAAAATATCATTAATCGGATGGTCTTTCTGATATTATTACTCGCACTGTTTATCGGAAGCCTATGTATTTTTATTGCTGCAAGGTACTTGGTGAGACCGATTCAGGTATTGACTCGTGCAACCAAGCAGCTGGCAAAGGGTGATTTTGACGTGGAAATCCAAACGAAACGTGTGGACGAAATGGGAGCTTTGACACACAGTTTTAATGAGATGGCGAGTGAGCTCAAACAGTTGGAACAGATGAGACAGGATTTTGTTTCCAATGTATCTCATGAGATTCAAACCCCGCTGACCTCTATTTCCGGATTTGCCATGGCGATGAAAAATAGTAGTCTAGTAGCTGAGGCTGATCGTAATTATTATCTGGATATCATTATAACGGAGAGTGGGCGGCTATCCAGACTTAGCGATAATCTGCTGGAGCTTGCATCTCTGGACTCCGATCATCATCCGTTCGAGGCGGCTACCTATAATCTTGATGAGCAAATCCGGCAAATTATCGTTACTTGCGAGCCGCAGTGGTCCACCAAAAATATTCAGGTTCATCTGGAGTTGGCAGAACCGATTCAAGTTACAGCAGATCGGGATCAGCTCAATCAGGTTTGGATGAATCTGCTGGGGAACAGCATCAAGTTTACGCCAGCAGGTGGGCATATTCATATACGGACGCATCAGGTAGAGAACAAAATTCTCATCACGATAACGGATACGGGCATTGGAATAGCGCCAGAGCAGCTGGATTATGTGTTTGATCGGTTTTATAAAACAGATCTGTCGCGAAATCGCAGCATCAGCGGTAACGGTCTGGGCCTTGCGATCGTCAAAAAAATTGTAATGATCCATCACGGAACGGTTGAAATTCAAAGCCAGGAGGGTGAGGGTACGACGGTGCTGGTTCATCTGCCTTTAGCATAGTCACTTCAAACGCGCCACGGTTGGCGTGTTTTTTTATTTTTGCTGAAGCTTTAGATCAAACAACAAAGCAGTCAGCTGGCTCCACCTTCGAAAAAGAGAAACTCTTTTACCCACAGTTTATACATCCCGCATAGTAGATTGCTAACGTGATGAAAAGGGGTGATAAGGATGAGAACAACCGAAAGAGCATACCCTGCTGACAACCAGCCTGTACTCACGAGCCATACCCTTGGATGGGATCATCTGCAGGTGTCCCGGTGGCCGAGTCCTCAGCATGCTGCCGGGTGGCTTACCGGAACGAAGCATCAGATTGCCATACATTGTTCGGCTTACTATGAGAACTATTACACCATTCATATCCTGCCTGCCGGAGAACCCGTTCTCTGTTCCTGGGGAAAGGCCTCCCTGTATTTCCTGCAGATCGAAATCCCGCCTTCCTATCTGGAGCACATCGCACGTGAATCGGGACTGCTAAAGGAAGGGTATATTCAGTTGGAAATGAAGTATTATGTCAAGGACCCCAAGCTGCTGCAATTAGGACTCTGGTTGCTTGAAGAGCTGCAGAATGGCGGCAGACAAGGAAAGATATATAGTGATTCACTCTCCAATATGCTCATCCTGCATCTCCTGAACCATTATTCTCAGGTATGCACGAACAGCACTCCCTCCAGAATGACGGCCAATCAGGAAATTTATCAGTCCATAGAATATATGAAGGAAAATTTGGAGGCGGAGCTCTCCATTCAGGAGCTGGCAGACAAGGCTGCCCTGAGCCTGTCCCATTATATTCGGCTGTTCAAACAGCAGACGGGGCATACACCGCATCATTATCTGATTCGCCTGCGGATTGAACATTCCAAGCTGCTGATCAGCAAGGGAGAGTACGGGCTGAAGGAAATTGCCGACCGTGCCGGTTTCTCTGATCAGGGTCACTTCACAAGAATGTTCAAGCGGATTGCTGGAACGACGCCCAAACAGTATATGAACGAGGTTTCTTCGAACCGGATCATTCTAAAATGATTGTTTTGTTCAATAAAAACCGCATTTTGTCCAACAGACGTCCTTATCCTGAAAGCTACAATTAGTTTAAGCCGATCGGGAAGTGAATCCCGCTGGCTAAAATGGAGGTCACTGCTTCTATAATGGACGATCCATTATTTGGAGCAGACCCACAATTCAGGAGGCGTTAATATCATGAAACTGAGAAGAGTGTCAGGCTGGGTCTGTGCGGGAGTGTTAATTGCAGGTTCTCTTACATCAGGAGCATGGGCGGTGCCCGTATCGGCCGAAGCTGCGGAAAATGCGGTATATGCTGCACAGGCGGCTGAATCCTGGCATGAGGTGTCCAAGCAAAC
Organism: Paenibacillus sp. E222; assembly: GCF_013401555.1. Lineage (NCBI taxonomy): Bacteria > Bacillati > Bacillota > Bacilli > Caryophanales > Paenibacillaceae > Paenibacillus > Paenibacillus sp. E222. The sequence goes on along the minus strand of NZ_CP058552.1, from coordinate 243,089 downwards.
CTTTTGGCTGACGGATGCCTTTGAGCGTGGACAAGGCGTCACAACAGATGGAAACTCATGGATTTTTAACTCCCAGCTTGGTTTATTAAAGACGGCACTGGACGGTAAGACGGTTCAGAAACGAAATGCGGTAGCGATCCCGGCTGAGATAGCAGTGCAGGGCGGTGACCACATTGGTGACATTTCCTATTACAACGGGTTGATTTATGCTCCTATTGAAGACAGCAAGAAATACGAGCATCCCTACATTGCCGTCTATAATGCCTCCACACTTCAATATACCGGAACCTCCTATGCGCTTCCGCTGAACCTTCATCCCGGTGGTGTGCCATGGGTAGCCGTAGATGCCGATCGCGGTCAGGTCTATACGGCCCAGTGGAACAATGCCCCGGTGCTGAATGTGTTTCGACTCAGTGACATGTCCTTAATCAAAACCGTACCGCTTAGTCAAACGATTGATCGCATTCAAGGCGCAGAGATGTATAATGGTGCGCTTTATGCTTCCTCCGATAATAATTCCAAGAAATCCGTCTACCGGATTGATCCGGATACCGGAGCTGTCACGCTGGCCTTTGACCGGAACCTCGGAAGTAGTAATGAAGCACAAGGCATCACTGTACTTCCAACAGCCGAAGGTGCTGTCCTGCATATCCTTGATGTAGACTCCAACCGTGTAAGCATGAATTTCAGACATTATGCATTTTAAACAGAGCCAATTGGAACGCTCGGCACATATGAGGGGAGAAAACAAATGCTGAAGCAGGGGAAAATGGCGCTGATTGCGCTGGGGTTAACGTTAATGCTGGTCGGGTGCAGTCAGGGAGGGGGGAATGCAGCTGATACCAAGGCGGGTACAGGTACAACGGCTTCAACAGCTAATCCAAACACCGCTTTGGATCAGACTCCCAAGGAGCCGGTTGAAATTTCATTCTATTACCCGGTGAACGTAGGCGGGCCGCTTACAAAGGTTATTGACGGGATGAGTGCATCTTTTATGGAGAAATTCCCGGATATTAAGGTTAAACCGGTCTATACCGGAAACTACGGAGATAATACGATCAAAATTCAGGCAGGTGTACAGGCCAAGCAGCCGCCGGATGTGGCTGTTATGATGTCGACTGAGCTGTACAGCATGATGGACACCGACGCCATAATTCCTCTGGATGATTTTATCGCCAAGGATGCGGACTATAACAAGGATGATTTCTATCCGGCATTTGTGGAGGATACCCAAGCGGATGGACATACGTACAGTGTACCGTTCCAGCGAAGCACAATTATTTTGTATTACAACAAAGAGATGTTCAAAGCTGCTGGTCTGGACCCGAACAAGCCGCCAACAAACTGGGATGAGCTGGTGGAATATGCCGGGAAGCTGAATCGTGATGGACATACAGGGATGGAGATTCCGGGGAATGATGATTCCTACTGGATGTTCCAGATGCTAGCCCGCCAAAATGCGAGCGATCCCAAGCAAAGCATTATGGGGGACGACGGCAGAAAGGCCAATTTTAATACGCCGGAGAACGTCGAAGCTCTGCAATTCTGGCTTGATTTGTCCCGTAAGTACAAGGTAATGCCGGAAGGGGTTATTGATTGGGCGGCTACGCCAACCGATTTTATTGAAGGCAAAACGGCTATGATGATGCACACCAGCGGCAACTTGACGAACGTAAAAACCAACGCCAAATTCGACTTTGGTGTAGCCTTCGCACCAGCCAATAAGCAATACGGATCGCCTACGGGCGGGGGAAACCTGTACATTTTCAAAGATACCACACCGGAGAAACAGGCGGCGGCTTGGGAATTCGCCAAGTATATGACTGCTCCGGAACAGGCCGCACTGTTCAGTTCTTCATCCGGTTATGTCGGGGTTCGCAAATCCGCCTACGATACGGAAGCCATGAAGGCGTACACCGATGAATTTCCGCAGGCACTCGTGGCCCGCGACCAGCTGCAGTATGCATTCAGGGAGTTATCCACGCATAATCACGGCAAGGTGTCCTCCGCACTGACCAACCAGATTCAATCCGCGCTGGCTGGCAAAATCGATGCCGCCGGTGCACTGAAGGCCGCACAAGAAGAAGCGGATCGTGTGCTCGCTCCTTTTAACAAATAAAACTGCTGAATTAGAACCTTCCTCAGTTATGATCCTGGCGGGAAGCCAAGACAGTGCTTCCCGCCGATATTTCTTTTCACGGAGTTGCAGGGATGTAAGGCGCAGATAGTACAAGGAGGAGAATCGGGCATGAATACCCGCTGGAACGAAAAGCTTAGGCGGAACGGGTTTGGGTGGGGACTTGTGTTACCATCCCTTCTGTTTCTTGGCATGTTCACCTATTATCCGATGCTTAAATCGGCATGGCTCAGTCTGTTTGAGCAGAATTTGGCCGTACGCACGCCCGTATTCGTAGGAATGGACAACTATAAGGCATTGCTGCATGATCCTGTTTTTATTGAAGTGTTCCGAAATAACATCTGGTTTGCCGTCGGTACGGTTCCCGTCTCGATGGCGCTGGCCTTTGTAATGGCGTTGTTCGCAGATAAAGCGATCCGGGGCAAAGGTCTGGTCCGTATTGCTTTTTTCTACCCGAATATGATTCCAATGATCGCCGCTGCGAGCATTTGGCTGTTTCTTTATATGCCTCAGTTTGGTTTGTTTGCCCGGTTTGCTTCCTGGTTCACAGGAAGCGAGGTTAATCTGCTTGGCAATCCGGATACGGTGCTTGGCTCGCTGATTGTGATGACTGTCTGGAAGGAAGCCGGATATTTCATGATCTTTTATCTGGCTGGCTTGCAGCAAATTCCGAAAGATCTTTACGAGTCGGCCTCGGTAGACGGGATCGGCGTGTGGACGCAGCAGCTGCGGATCACCATACCATTGACGATGCCCACAACGCTGTTTGTCACCGTCGTCGCGATTACGAATGCCTTCAAATGGGTGGATCATCTGTGGATGATGACCAAGGGAGGGCCGGATCATGCCAGCAGCCTGCTTCTATATTATATCTATGAGACAACTTTTAGTTTCAATGACCAGGGGATGGCGGCGGCTATGACCGTGGTGATGATCGTTCTGCTTCTTGTAATATCCTGCTTCCAGTTTGCGGGATGGGAACGCCAAATTCATTACCAGTAGAAGGTGGAAGGTGAAAGGGGATAGGAATCATGAAAAATGCTGCCGAGCTGTCCTTGTCCGCTACATTGCGGCCAGAAAAGGCCAAGCAGTCGCTGAACGGGAAGTTTCGATCCGCAAGGCGCCGCCGGATGGCCGGACAAGCGTTGTGGCATGCAATTATGCTGTTGTTTGCTGCCGCTTGGCTGATTCCGCTATTGTGGATGCTGCGCAATGCCTTTCTTCCAAAGGATGCATCCATTGGTGCAGGTTGGTCCTGGAATTTTACGCTGGATAATTTCAGTCGGGTGTGGCAGGGGGCACCATTCGGACAATACATGTGGAATACGCTACTTGTAACCTCAGGAATATTTGCAGTTCAGATTGTTACATTAACCCTGGCCGCATATGCGTTTGCCCGCGTTGCTTTTGTTGGGCGCCATATTGTCTTTATGCTCTTTCTCGTCCAGATTATGGTCCCATCGGATGTACTCATTTTCTCTAACTACCAAATCATTAACGAGTTGGGACTGCTGGATACAAAGATCGGTATTATGCTGCCTTATTTTGCTTCTGCGTTTGGCGTGTTCCTCTTAAGGCAGGCCTTTAAACAGCTTCCTTACGAACTGGATGAGGCTGCGCGTGTAGAGGGCTGTTCTTCGCTCGGCATTTTGCTGCGTATTTATATACCGCTGTCGAAGCCCGTCTATCTTTCTTTTGCGATCGTTTCCATCAGCTTTCATTGGAATGATTTTCTTTGGCCCCTTATTGTGACGAATTCCCCGGAAAATCGTCTGCTCACTGTAGGGCTAGCGATGTTTGCCAAATCAACCGAAGCAGGTGCACAGTGGACGGATGTCAGCGCAGCAACCCTGATTGTAACGGCGCCGATGCTGATTGGCTTTATGTTGTTCCAACGGCAGTTTATCAGCAGCTTTATGCATTCGGGCATCAAAGGATAAGGGAGATTATGATAATGAGACTGATTGTAATGGGCGATTTGCACTATTCTAGCGAGCTGATAGAGGCGGATGATCCGATGATTGAGGCCAGGGAGGCTTTCTATACCGGTTATCTGTCGGAGTTTTTGGCATTCTCCGCTGACTACCATCTGTCTATTGGTGACTTGACACATGCCGGTGAACCCTCGGAGTTCGATTTTATTATGAGTAAGGTTAAAAGTGAGCTATTGCAAGGTGAATTTTTATATGCGCTGGGTAATCATGACACGCATACCTGTTCCAAGGGCGATCTTCAGGCAATGACGGGGCAAGATCGCTATCTGGCGATTGAAGAAGAGGAGGCGGTGCTGCTGGTACTGGACACTGCGCGTGAGAATCCCGACCATTGGGGCGGTATGATCGATGAAGAGCAGCTGAACTGGCTGCGGGGACAGATGAACAGGTACGGACAGAAGCCGCTGCTCGTGTTCGCCCATCATCCGGTATACGCTACAACGGCCAGATCCACGGAGCCGATGATGTCTCTTGATGCTGCACTCGATATCTGGTCGATACTGAATGAACATCAGGGACCGGGCATTTTCTTTAACGGACATAACCATGTTCAGTCTGTCTTCCAACGTGATCATTGGCATTTTGTACAATTGGCGGCTGTACCGGATATCCCAGCGGTGCTGCTCGTAAACCTTCAGGAGCAGCAGTTGAGCATCAATACTATTTTGCTGCAGGGGACACCGTATCAGGAGCTGGCGAACATTTTTGTCAAAGGCATATATGATTATGAACCGCATCCAGATGCCAAAGGCGATGGTCATTCCACAGAACTGATTGTGTCACTATCCTCTCCGAAGAAAGGGATGACGCGATGACCCGCAAGCGAGTAAGGCTGGCTATAGTGGGAGGTAACCGGGGGGCAAGCTTTCTGAATGCCTTGCATTCTCTGGCTGACCGTATTGATCTGACGGCTACTTGTGATTTGAATGAACTGGTTCTGGAGCAGTGGAAAGGGATTTTCCCGGGGATCAGGACGTATAGCGACTATTCGGAAATGCTGCAGGACGCTTCCATTGATGCCGTCTTTGTAATTAGCCCCATGCATATGCATGCCAGGCATTCCATTGATGCACTGAACGCAGGCAAACATGTGTTAAGTGAGGTGATTGCTGTGCAGTCGCTTGAGGAAGCCTGGGAATTGGTCGAGACGGTGGAGCGCACAGGTTTGAAATATATGATGTCAGAAAACTATTGCTTCTCCAGGTCCAATCTTACGGTTAATTATATGGCGCAGCAAGGTTTATTCGGGGAGATTACCCATGTTGAGGGTGGCTATATTCATGATTTACGCCATCTGATTCATCATCCGGACGGCTCACTTACGTGGCGAGGACAGCTCCACCAGAATTATAACGGCGTCAACTATCCGACGCATTCGATTGGGCCAGCCGCGCAGTGGATCGGGCTGAATCAACCGGGAGGAGATCGGCTTAAAAGCATCTCGGCGCAAGTCTCCAAACCGAGGGCGCTGCAGAATTATTTCAGCGAGCAGTTTGGCAAGGATCATCCGGCTGCCCGTGAAGGCTACTGGAGTCAAGGGGATTCAGCCGTCGCCGCGCTGGTGACCGAGAACGGCGTTCTGATTACGCTGCGTATCGACTGGGTCTCCGTCCGGCCGCATAATAAAACTCATTATATGCTGCAGGGAACCAAGGGAGCTTACTTGTCCGCGCGTCATCCCTATGAGGAAGATCTCGTATGGCTGCAGAACCGCTCTCCGGTAAACGGAGAGGATGGCTCGGATGTATGGGAGAAAATGTCCTGTTATCAGCCCGAATATGATCATCCCAAATGGAAGCAGTGGGGGCACTTAGCGGCGGGAACGAAGCATGGCGGGGGTGATTTTCTGGTGCTGGAGGAATTCATCTCGGCGATTCAGGAAAACCGCAGCCCGCTGGTTGATGTGTATGATGCCGTGACCTGGAGCGCGGTCTTTTTCCTCTCGATGCAATCCGTGAAGCAGGGCGGGAACACGGTTCCATTTCCAGACTTTAGAGTAAAGGCAGGCTTTACAGGATGAGGGATGAACGCTCCAAGCTGGTCATGAAAAAGGATACTTTGGCAGATCTGCCGCAGCTGAACATACCGGAAGGTTACAGCTTGAGATCGTTTCAATCTGGTGATGTAACGGAGTGGGAGCATGTGATCCGAATTTCTTTTGCCAGGGAGATTGCCTTCGGCGACAAGATCGGATTTCAGCCACCGTTTTTGCCGGAGAAGATTCTGTTTCTCTGTTATCAGGGACTTGCTGTTGCCACTGCTGTAGCATGGGAGAAAGAGGACAGGGATATCAACTGTGGATATCTGCATATGGTGGGTGCTCTGCCGGGGCACTCCGGGAAAGGGCTTGGGTATACCATTGCACTGGCTGCCTTGCACCGAATGAGAGATGAGGGGAAGCAAGCGGCCCTGCTTGAGACGGATGACTTCAGGCTTCCTGCAATTGCAATCTATCTCCGATTGGGATTTGTTCCTTTATTCATGGAGGATGGGCACAGCAGCCGCTGGGAAAAGGTATTCAACCAACTGATGAGTTAACGCATCCTCATGACCGTTTTTACTCAGGGGAGCCAATGTAAATGAGAAGCGAACGCTCGGCCGATTGTTGCGCCGAGTGTTTATTTTTGCTTCAATTCCTTCATGACCAAACTTTTTCTGGCACGTGGGCAAGGAATGCATGATGTTGTTCAACCCCAGGTGCTATGATCTTCCGGAGCACGACGGATAGGCGGCATCATTTGTACCAACTCCGATTCAAAAAACGATATAATAACGTTGATGCGATGTAATTGTTAGAGGAGATAATGATAAGAGATGAGCCAAAAGCAGTTCTGTAAGCGCAAACAATTTTTAGATGATTGGAGTCTCAAAACGAAGCTGTACATATTGTTCATTTTTTGTGTGCTAGTTCCGGTACTGGCAACCAATACGGTCTTTTATCAAAGCATCAAAGGCAACATCGAGGAAAAGGAAAACAACCGTTTCAATGAAATGCAGCAAAGGATCAGGTTCAACCTGCGGAACAGCATCGACAACAGCCTGTATGTGTCCAATTTTCTGTATACGGATGCAACGCTGAACCGATTTATGGAGTCCAGATACCGCGATGACGAAGACTATTATCTTGCTTACTATGACATGCTTAGCAACAATAATCTGGTCAGATACTATTACAGTTATCAGCAGGTGAATCAAGTAACGTTTTATGTCGGCAACGATACCTTTGTGAATGGCGGAAACTTCATTAAGCTGGATGATGCGGTTCGAGCAAGTGAGTGGTACCAAGCGTTGATGAATACGAGCGACCATATCATGATCTATTCGTATTTCGACAAGCAGCAGGCGGAGATGTCACAAAGTCAGGGAGGACGCAAAGTAAGCATCATTCGGAGGCTGGATTACTTTGGGGAGCAGCAGGTGGAGAAGGTTTTGAAGGTCGATCTGGATTATGCCTTCATCAACAAGTCGCTCAAGAACGAGGGAACGAACGGAAATGTATATGTGGTATCGGATGACAAGGTCATTTTCTCGAACGATTCAAAAATGAACCAGACGCGCCAGCCATTTCACCTGTTGGCGAACAGTCCAATTTCGTCTGTTCAATCCACGGAATTGATTCCCGTGGTATCAGAGAACTGGCAGATTATCGTCAGCGCCGCCAAATTGGACTTTTTGTCCGAGGTCATGGATTCCAGGCTCAATGTGACCGTCCTGATGATCCTCAATCTGCTGATGCCGACCCTGCTGATCTGGATGATATCCAGATCGCTGGTAACGAGGATTGACCGGATTTCGAAGCATCTGGATCAAGTGAAGCATGAGCAATTTGAGGTCATTTCAGGACCTGTGGGCAAGGACGAGATTGGTAGCCTGACCCACAGCTACAATATGATGGTGATCAAGATCAGGAACCTGATCGAGATTGTATTTAAGGGTCAGGTGGAGCGGCAAGCCCTTGAACTCTCCAGGAAGCAAGCGGAACTGAAGGCCCTTCAAAGCCAGGTGAATCCGCATTTCATGTTCAATACGCTGGAAACGATCCGTATGCGGAGCTTGATCAAGGATGAGCTTGAAACCTCGGATATTATTCATAAGCTGGCATTGCTGCTGCGCCAGACGATTAATTGGGGGGATGACCTGATTACCATTGCAGAGGAAATCAAGTTCGTGGAGAGTTATTTGAACATTCAGCAATATCGCTTTGGTGACAAGCTGCAATTCGCAATCAGGGTCACAGATCCTTCTATTCCAGACCTGATGATCCCCAAGCTGACCGTGCTCACCTTTGTCGAGAATGCTTGCATCCATGGCATCGAGAGCACGTCGAGTGACGGGATCGTGGAGGTTTTGTTCGAAATTCGAAGCGAGCAGCTCTCCATAACCATTCGGGACACCGGAGTCGGCATCGATCCTGACAAGCTGGCGCTGCTTCGAGCGATGATGCGTGATCCAAACATCGATCGGATGAGCGAGCTTAGCAGCATCGGCATGATGAATGCCTATATTCGGCTGCGGATGTATTTCGATGATTGCGTGCAGATGGACATCTTCAGCGAAAAGGGCAAGGGGACAACGGTTGCCATCCATATTCCCCTTTTGCAAGCATCTCAGGGATAAGGAGCGAGGATATGATCAACGTGCTGATTGTGGATGATGAGCCATTTATTCGCCAGGGACTTCAGTTACTTATCGATTGGGAGTCATGCGGATATCAGATTTGCGGTCAGGCATCAAACGGTTTGCAGGCGCTGGAGTGCATTCGGGCCGTGCACCCTGACCTGGTCATCGCCGACATCAAGATGCCGGAGATGGACGGCATGGAGCTTGCGAGAACCTTGTACGAACAGTATGGCGGCGAGATCAAGCTGATCCTGCTAAGCGGATTCTACGAGTTCGAGTATGCCAAGCAGGCGATTAAATACCAGGTGAATGACTATATTCTCAAGCCCATCGTGAAGACGGAACTGGTTCAAGTGCTTGAGGAATTCAGAATCTCATTCGATGCGCGGACAGAAGAGAAGCGACACCAGCAAGAAAAGGACCGGATCATCTTGGCTCAGCATATGCAGTCCATCTTGCTTGGGTCAGCCGATAAAGAATCTGTTGCAAATGTGCAGTCCAGCTATCAGAGTGCCAACTTCCTGCGCTGCATGCTGATCGAGGCGACAGGGGAGACCGCAGGGAGAGCAGAATGCGAAACGGATTGGTACTCCCGGGTTGAAGCATCGGTTGGCGAGCCCTTCAAGGGACAAGTGCTGAAGCCGTTCACGGGGGAAAAGAATGCGGTTTTGCTCATTCTCACGGATCTGATGCTGAAGGAGGAGGCTATCGCGTTGGAGGAATATATCGGCCGATTACATGGCGAGCTGAATCAGGGTCAGGAGTCGGCAGTTGCCTTCTATATCGGAAAGGAAGTACAGAGGGTGGAGGAACTGTATGAGTCCTACCAATCCTGCGGCAAAATGAAGAGCTTGCGTTTTTTTACCACGAGTGGCCCCATGTATTACTTCGAGCATATGAATACTGAAATATTTACGAAACAGCCAGGACAACGAGAGAAACAATTGTTTGATGGCCTGATCAAGTCGATTGAGCAACAGCAAATGGATGAGCTTCGCAGTCATGCAGAGGCGATCTTTCAATTTTTTCTCAATGAACGAATCGAGCCGGGCATCGTCCGCATTCAGTTGCATTATTTGGCGTACAATCTGTTGGAACTTGTAAAAGGTGAGACGGGTCCCCCGGATTCCGGGTTGATGCAGTCAGCGTTCCTCCAGATGAATTACGCGATGCTGTCTATGGAGGCTAACATTGAAAATTTATGGGAGTTCTCGCGACTGTGCGCAGAGAAGCTGAAGGAGCAGCAGAAATGGAACGCAATGGGTGTATTGGCCAGAATCGAGGCATTCATTCATGAACATTACAGGGAGAACATCAGCCTGAAATTGCTGGGAGAGCAATTTTACATGAACAGTGCGTATTTGGGTCAGATTTTCAAAAAGCATTATGCTCTGTCCTTCAATGATTATTTGAATCAATTGCGTGTGGAGGAAGCCGCCCGGCTGCTGCGCAGAACCGATCAAAGGGTATATGAAATTGCAACAGCTGTCGGATATCGCGATTCCGATTACTTTATTAACCGGTTCGAGAAACTCATGGATGAGACGCCTGCGCAATATCGCAAAAGAGCCCAGGCAGCGTACGCTGCCGATTCTACATCCTGCACTCCTTGATGGAGGGGCAGGATTTTTATTGCCATTGAACTGGAATTATTGGGATTTCGCCTATAATTTCTCCCGTTGAGGGGGACAGGGGAACATGGTAATTTTAACATAGCCTTTGGAAAGCGCTTTCCACAAAGCTTCTGTCCAAATAATCGATGGAGGGGTCATGATGAAAAAGGATGTTAGAAAAAAAATCAGGCATTGCGTTTTGCTGGCTTTAATACTGGTTGTTGCACTTGCCGGATGTACGCCAGGATCATCCTCGTCTGGTGAGAAGACAGCGGATGGCAAGGATTTGAAGCAATTTTCCGCATTTTTTGCCGTGCCGGGGAAAATTGCACCAGACGATAATCGGGTGCTGAAAGCGATTGAAGAAAAAACGGGTGTCCGCGTGACCATGGATTGGCTCACCGGCCAAACGGCCAAGGAACGGATTGGCGTGCTGATTGCAGGCGGCGAATATCCCGACTTTATCGATGGAAGTGATGGTACTCAGCAATTGGTATCGGCAGGGGCGCTGGTCCCGCTTGAGGATTACATCGATAAATATCCGAACATCAAAAATTATCTAGGCGAAGATTGGAAAAAAATGAAAAACACAACGGATGGACATATCTACTTCATCCCTCAGTTTGGCAATGTACAAGGCGAGTCCATGAAGGTAACTCATGACGGAGAAGCATTCTGGATTCAGAAGGCTGTGCTGGAATGGGATAATTATCCGACAATCAAAACACTTGATCAATACTTTGACTTGATTGAACGGTATAAAGCAGCTCATCCGACAGTTGACGGTCAGCCGACGATTGGATTTGAAATTATCTCGTATGACTGGCGATATTTTGCACTGGAAAACCCTCCGCTCTTCCTGGCTGGTTACCCCAATGAAGGGGCAGCTATCATAGACAAAGAAACGCTGACGGCCAAAAACTACAATACGATTCCTGAAGCGAAGGCGTATTTCAAAAAGATCAATGAAGTGTACCATAAAGGTTTGGTCGATAACGAGACATTTACGGCAAACTTTGATCAATATATTTCCAAACTTTCAACCGGACGTGTGCTGGGCATGGTGGACCAGGGGTGGCAGTTCCTTGACGCCGAGGCATCGCTCGTGAAGCAAAAATTGTACGACAAAACCTATGTGCCATTGTCCATCACGCTTTCCGAGGATGTAAAGGGACGCTATCAGCACAAGCCAATCCTAAACGTGAATGGCGGCTTGGCCATTACAACGAGTTGCAAGGATGTAGAGGGAGCGCTTCAGTATATTAATGATTTGCTGGACCCTGAGATGGAAGTATTGAGAACATGGGGACAGGAAGGCGTGGATTACCAGGTCGATGAAAAAGGCGTATTCTCCCGGAATGAAGAGCAGCGTTCCAATTCCAAAGATCCAGACTGGGTGCTGGCGAACACGGGAAGTCCCCTGGTATATTTTCCGCATCATGAAGGCATGACTGCTGACGGAAAAAACGCACTCGACCCTAAGGAGCAACCGGAGGAATATCTGGCCACACTGAATGACATCGACAAAAAAGTGTTGAAGGCTTACGGATATACGAAGTTTACGGATTTCCTGGAGCCTGCGGAGGACAACGAACCATGGTTCCCGATCTATACCTATAACTTTGAACCCAACAAACCTGAGACGATTGCTAGACAGAAAATGGACGACGTAAAACGAAAATGGCTGCCTAAAGTGATCATGACGTCACCAGCCGAGTTTGACCAGGCCTGGGAAGAGTATCAGGCCACTCTCAAGGAGAGTGCGGATATCAAAGCATATGAAGATGCATTAACGGAGGAAGTCCGCAGACGCGTGGAGCTGTGGGGGTAAGGATCTGCTGTGCAGCAAGGCTATGGGGAATCCTGTAGCCTTTTCTTACACGATAAAATCGGAGATTGGATTGGAATGGACCGATTCATCCACACGAGGTTGATATAGATAAACTCGTAAGCAAGGAGAGAAAAAGAATGGCCAAAAATGAGTTGCAGCACCGGATAAAGGCAAGCCATTTTCCATCAGGAAAAAGCTGGATCGGGTATAACCTGTCACGAATGAAAAGTCAGCGTCAATTATTGTGGATGTCATTTCCATTTATTGCGTTTATCGCTATTTTTGCGTATGGACCGTTATGGGGCTGGTTGATGGCGTTTCAGAATTACAGACCCGGCCTTGGTTTTTTTCAGCAGGAATGGGTAGGCATGGAGCATTTTAAAACCCTGTTCACGGACCCTACATTTGTACGTGTCATCCGAAATACGCTGGCGATGAGCTTAATCAGTCTGTTTCTGGGCTTTGTTGGCTCGATTGGCCTGGCGCTTCTGTTGAACGAATTGCGGATGGTGCTGTTCAAACGTGTCGTGCAAACGGTTTCCTATCTTCCACATTTTCTATCATGGATCATCGTTACAGGCATCGTTGCCAACGTATTATCCACTGAGACGGGAATCGTCAATGTGCTGCTGACGAAGCTTCACATCATCAGCGCTCCAATTAATTTCTTCGCCGAGCCGAAATATTTCTGGGGCATTGTGGGCTTGTCCAGCATGTGGAAAGAAATTGGCTGGGGTACCATCATTTATCTGGCTGCCATGACTTCAATTAATCCGAGCTTGTACGAGGCGGCTTCGATTGACGGGGCAGGCCGATTTCGCAAAATGTTCAATGTCACTCTTCCAGGCATTAAACCAACGATTATTATCCTGCTCATTATCAATGTCGGCAACGTGCTGAACGCGGGTTTCGAGATTCAATATTTGCTGGGGAACGGATTGGTGCAGGACGTGTCCGAGACCATCGACATTTTCGTATTGAAGTACGGAATTAACCTGGGCAACTATTCTCTTGCAACTGCCGCAGGCATATTCAAGAGCGTAGTCAGCCTGGTGCTCATATTTATGGCCAACGGGCTTGCCAAGGCTCTTGGCGAAGAGCGTTTGATTTGATAAGGAGGTGTAGCTGTGAAGCGATTTAGCAGAAGACGAAGCTTTGGCGATTATTTATTTTCATTCACAAACGGTTTTTTTATGTTGTTCGTTATGGTTGTTACATTATATCCTTTTTTAAACACGATTGCCGTATCCTTCAATAATGGGCTTGATACGATCCGCGGAGGAATATATCTGTGGCCAAGGGAATGGACACTTCAGAACTACGTATCCGTATTCCAGAATCCCCATCTCACGCAAGCGGCATTTATTTCGGTCGCTAGAACGGTAGTTGGGACGATGGTGCAGTTGTTCTGTACCGCGATGCTGGCCTACGTGTTGAGCCGCAAGGAGTACATGTTTAACAAATTGGTCACCACGCTGTTTGTGGTGACGATGTATTTCAGCGGCGGATTGATTCCGGGATACATGCTGATCAAGCAACTGGGGCTGTTGAATAACTTCTGGGTATATATTATCCCTGGATTAATCGGTGTCTTCAACATGATCGTGGTCCGCACCTACATTCAGGGACTTTCAGAAGGACTGCTCGAATCGGCGAAGATGGACGGTGCCGGCGATTTTAAAATCTTTATGCGCATCGTGCTTCCGCTATCCAAACCGGTGTTGGCCACCATCGCGCTGTTTATCGCCGTGGGACAGTGGAACTCCTGGTTTGATTCCATGCTGTACACAGCGGGCAACCGGAATTTGACCACCTTGCAGTATGAGCTGATGAAATTGCTGTCCTCTGCGACTTCACAGGGTGGAACTGTCAATGTGGACCAGTACAAAAATGTAACAAACATGGTCACTCCCGTATCGATTCGGGCAGCAATTACGGTTGTGACGGCCATGCCCATCGTTTTACTATATCCGTTCTTGCAAAAATATTTTGTGACTGGACTCACCATTGGAGGGGTGAAAGAATAAAAAAAGCAATTCAGGGTGAGGATGGCCGGTTGTGAATGAAGGCCGCGGAAAACCTGCTTCCTTTCAATATGTTATATGTTATGATATTTGCATCTTCAAAAGTTTGATTGAAGGGGCATAGCGTATGAATCAGAGCATACAACAGTTTAAAGCGGATTTTTTCAAAGCCTTGGCGCACCCGATGAGAATTCAGATTCTGGAGCTGCTGAGCGAAGGAGCGAAGAACGTCAATGAACTGCAAAGCATTCTGGGATCAGAAGGCTCCGCCGTCTCGCAGCAGCTGGCTGTATTGCGCAGTAAAAACGTTGTCCAGGGAACAAAAGAAGGGACGACAGTCACTTATTCGCTGCGTGACCCATTGATTAAAGACCTGTTGGCCGTTGCCAAACAGATTTTTGACAATCATCTGGTTGACGCCATTTCCATGCTGGAAGACATTCGAAAAGATACTTAAACACATTAAACAAGGGGAACCGGAAGCAAGTTTCAGGTAACTTCTTGTTTTTTGCGTTTTAGGAGGGTCACTGCTGTGAGCATTACGATTGACAGGGAGCACAGACGGGAGTAGTCTTTTTATTATATTCAAATATTCAAATATATGAAGAAAAGAAGGTCAGGACAGATGAAATGGATGGGAAGATTTGCAGGATACAATGCTGCCGCATTTCGCAAGGATCTGGTATCGGGGCTGATTGTTGGCATTATTGCGATCCCGCTCGGGATGGCGTTTGCGATAGCTTCCGGGGTCAAGCCCGAGTATGGTCTGTACACGACAATTATGGCGGGCATTCTCATTTCCTTGCTGGGTGGGTCCAAATTCCAGATTGGCGGGCCGACAGGGGCATTTATTCCGATCCTTTTCGCTATTGTCATGCAGTATGGATACGAAAATCTGCTGATCGCCGGAATAATGGCCGGATTAATGCTTGTACTTATGGGCGTTTTCAAGCTTGGGGCGTTAATCAAATTTATTCCAAGACCCGTGACCATTGGATTTACGGCGGGAATTGCTGTGATTATTTTTAGTGGGCAAATTGCGAATTTTCTGGGGCTGAGCGGCATCGAGAAGCACGAGGATTTCTGGTCCAATATGAAAGAAATCGGGATGCACTTCTCGACAATTAATATATACAGTTTGTTGACGGCTGGAATCTGTCTGGCTGTTCTTCTGTTTGTGCCCAAGTTTGCACCCAAGGTGCCTGCATCACTGGCCGGGTTGATTCTATCGACGCTAGTTGCAGCGTTCTTTTTGAAGGGCAGGTTGCTACGATCGGATCGTCATTTGGCGCTATTCCGGGAGCGTTGCCCCAGTTTCATATTCCGGAGATCACATGGGCGCGTGTGGTGAACTTGCTGCAGCCCGCTTTTGTTATCGCCATGCTGGGCGGCATCGAATCGCTGTTGTCTGCTGTGGTTGCGGATGGCATGACCGGGACCCGTCATAACAGCAATCGGGAGCTGATTGGGCAGGGAATCGCGAATATGGTGACACCGCTATTCGGCGGCATTCCAGCAACAGGGGCCATTGCGCGTACGGCAACGAATATAAAATCCGGTGCAGTATCGCCATTTTCTGGCGTTATTCACGGCGTTGTTGTGTTGCTGGTGCTTGTTCTCTTCGCACCATATGCGTCCCACATCCCTCTTGCCAGTATGGCCCCGGTGCTGATGCTGGTTGCCTGGAATATGAGTGAGCGGAGATCGTTCATACATGTAATGAAAACCAAAACGAGTGATTCACTCGTACTACTCATTACCTTTTTGCTCACCGTTTTTACGAGTCTAACCACCGCTGTGGAGGTGGGATTGATCCTTGCGGTCCTTCTATTCGTGAAGCGCATGAGCGAGATGCTGAAGGTTGCCAAAGTGCTGCCTGACCCCGATCACAAGCATGAGAAGGTTATGGCGCATATGGTTCATGAAGGGCATGATTGTCCGCAGATCAGTATGTATACGATTGAAGGCCCTTTGTTTTTTGGAGCGGCAGATCTGTTTGAGAAATCGGTGATGGATTCAATTCATCAAAGACCAGGTATTCTGCTGCTGCGTATGGGGAAGGTTCCTTTTATGGATACAACAGGTGAAGCCAACCTTGCCAGTTTGGTAAAGCATTTTGAGCGATATGGTGGCATGATACTGTTTTCAGGCGTTCAGGCACAGCCCTTGGAGATGATGAGGAAAACGGGTTTAATGGAGGGCATTCATCCGGATCACATGTTTGAGCATACCGGTGAAGCCATCAATTATGCATTACAGCATCTAAATCACCAGAAATGCCTAGGCTGCAAGCATTTTGCTTTTCGTGAATGTGCTGTGTTGTCTCAGGAGGATGCTGTTGCTGGACGGAAAAGTTTACTGGAGCCTACTTCATAGGTGTCCATGATTGATATAGTGTATCCGCTTCCTTACATTCCTTGTTGTATTTCTGCGGCACATCTCGTACAATTTGGTGAAGTAATTCTGCATTGCGTTAATGCGAATGTGAAAAGGGGAGAATCGTTTGGAATCGAAGCAACTATCCAGAGGGCTAAAGCCCCGCCATGTAGAGCTGATTGCACTCGGAGGTACGATCGGGGTCGGATTGTTCATGGGATCGGCAAGTACGATCAAATGGGCAGGTCCTTCAGTGCTGCTGGCCTATTTGCTGGCCGGGATCATTATCTTTTTTGTCATGCGCATTATGGGGGAAATGTTGATTCAGGAGCCTGTTACCGGTTCATTTGCCACATTTGCTCATAAGTATATCAGTCCACTCGCCGGGTTCCTGACTGCCTGGAGTTACTGGTTCCTCTGGGTCACGGTTGGTATGGCGGAAGTCACCGCGATTGGGATTTATGTAGGCTACTGGTTCCCGGATATTCCACAATGGCTGCCTGCCTTGGCTGGTGTGCTCATTATTGCGGCTGCGAATCTGGCAGCGGTAAAGTACTATGGCGAATTTGAATTCTGGTTTGCGCTGATCAAGGTGACGGCGATTGTCTTCATGATCGTGATTGGAACCGGACTAATTTTCTTCGGCTGGGGGAACGGAGGAGAGCCCATTGGGCTATCGAATCTGGTGAGCCATGGCGGATTTTTCCCTGGAGGCATCAAAGGTTTCCTTTTTGCCCTGTGTATCGTAACGGCAGCCTATCAAGGTGTCGAAATGGTAGGGATTACGGCAGGTGAAGCGGAAAATCCGAAGATCACGCTGCGTAAAGCGATCAAAAACATCGTGTGGCGCATTCTTATTTTTTACGTTGGGGCCATCTTTGTCATCGTGACATTGTACCCTTGGAATGAAGTGGGAGAGACGGGAAGTCCGTTTGTACTGACGTTTGCCAAAGTCGGGATTGTCGCTGCTGCGGGAATTATCAACTTTGTCGTGCTTACCGCGGCGATGTCGGGATGTAACAGTGGGATCTATAGTGCAGGACGTATGCTTTACACGCTTGCGGAGAATGGACAGGCACCGGCCTTTTTCAAAAAGCTGTCCAAAGGCGGGGTTCCCCGCAACAGTATTATCATCACAATTTCCTTGCTGCTGGTGGGTGTGGTACTCAACTACCTGATGCCGGACTCCAAACTGTTCCTGTACATCTATAGCGCAAGTGTTCTTCCGGGGATGGTTCCATGGTTCGCGCTGGCCTTCAGCCAGTTCAGGTTCAGAAAGCGTTGGGGCAATGAAATGGGAGACCACAATTTTAAATCCAAATGGTTCCCCATCAGCAACTATATCATCATCGTATATCTGACGCTCGTCATTATTGGTATGGCATTTAACCCGGATACGCGGTTACCCCTGATTGTCGGGGCTACATTTATGGCGATCGTTGTGATCGGATATTTCGTATTTGGCATAGGAAAAAGACAGCGGGTAGATGCAAGCGAGGATCACTAGCCTTATGTTATAAAATCGTTGATGTTAATATCGTAATATCATACGTGCATTCCTTGAATACATGGGAGAACCTTCGGGAGATCCAGTGTCATGCAGGGAGTGCATTTTTTTGTTTTTCAAAATTCTTGCTTGAATCTCATGTAAATGATGGTTTTATGATTGAAAATAGAAGAGCTGCTATCAGAGCCAGTTTAAATTCCGCCCATCTCGGTTACAAAGGAAAGAGTGCAACTTTTATGAAAACAATATACAAAATAAATTTTAAATTTACACAGTCTATTTAAATTGAACTTATTTTCTACACAATAACGTAGAGGGCAGAGAAAGCCTGGAGAAGTGAAGCTAAAAGCTTTCTAAAAGAAAGCTGCTTCGAAAGCATATGCTTCGCCTTTATCCCCGGATTTCCCCTTAATTAGGGATAGAAAAAAATCTGGGGATAACAGCGATCGGAAGGTTGCTCCTGACCGCGTAGTGGCCAGTGTAGAATCATTTCGTTCTATTTATAGGGTGTAAATTAATCCGAGGAGGAATTGAACATGGCTAATCAAGACCAGCACACCATGCAAGATCCGACGACACAATATCCGAAGGCTACATCAGATTGGAAGCAGCAGCAGGAGGAGCCGGGACTTCAGCGTGAAATGACTCCTGTACCTGATGCAGGTGAAAAAAGCTATAAAGGCAGCGGGCGTCTGACCGGACGTAAAGCTGTTGTAACCGGAGCAGACAGCGGTATTGGTCGGGCAGCAGCCATCGCTTTTGCCCGTGAAGGCGCGGATGTTGTCCTGGCTTACCTTCCTGAGGAAGAAGCCGATGCGAAGGAAGTGGTCAAACTGATCGAAGAAGCAGGCCGCAAGGCTGTTGCGATTCCAGGCGACCTCAAGGATGAGAAATACTGCGAAGAACTCATTGAATCTGCTGTAAAAGAGCTCGGTGGGATCGATATCCTCGCCAACGTGGCAGGTAAACAGCAGTTTGTTGAGCAGATCGCCGATCTGACTACAGAACAATTTGATGCGACATTCAAAACCAATGTCTATTCGATGTTCTGGCTCTGTAAAGCAGCGGTGAAACACATGAAACCAGGCAGCTCCATCATTAACACGTCTTCTATTCAGGCCTATAAGCCATCTCCAATCCTGCTGGATTATGCGACAACAAAGGCAGCAATCAACACCTTCAGCAAAGCGCTGGCTCAGCAAGTCGGCAGCAAAGGCATCCGCGTAAACGTCGTCGCACCAGGTCCAGTATGGACACCGCTTCAGGTCGTTGGTGGACAGCCCATAGAGAAGCTTGCTGATTTCGGCTCCAATACTCCGCTGGGTCGTGCAGGGCAACCTGCTGAAATGGCACCAGCGTTTGTGTTCCTGGCGAGCCAGGAATCCAGCTATGTGAGCGGTGAGACACTGAACGCCAATGGCGGTACAGTTAGTCCGTAATTTTGGATAAAAAGGCCTATGAATCTTAGGTCAGTGATCATTGGCAAGAGAAGCAAAGAACTCCATTCCCGATGAAGGTGAATGGAGTTCTTTGTTGTTATGGAATTTTTCCTGATTATTGCATTACTTCTGATCCGGGTTAGGCTCCAGAATGGCGTAGCTGCCAAGCGTGGCCAATTGAGCCGTATTAAGCAGGGCCTCATCTACCGCAGCGAGGGCTTCGCCTGCAGCTGTCATCAGCTCATCAGAGTCCACAGGTGAGGCAAAACGGAGAATTACCCGATTTTCTCCATTCTTCAGTTCACTCTCAGCCTTCGTTTTGTATTCACTAATGGAAGCGACTTCGAGATCGTTCTGTACATAATAATCGTTCGCATCACTTTCACCATTAAACAGGGCGAGTTCGGAATCAAGCCAGTAATCCTTGTCGGCTATCGTTTTCTGACTTGCAGCCGTCTCATCATTTGCATTGTACAGGAAGTAAGGAATACCGGAATTGGTCAGATTGTTGGTGGCATCCACATGGAACCATTCATTCCCGATTTTGACCTTATTCCACGCATGAGGAACACCGCTAGAAGCTCCCGTTACGACGATGCTTTCCAGTCCAGACAGATCGGAGAGCAGTTTGTAGACGGAAGGCTGGCGCATACGCCAACGCCTTTGACCAGGATACCGTAAGTGGTAAACGAATCATTGAACTGTGCATCGACATTTTTAAAGTTGTTCTGTTCCGCATTTTCAAGTGCCGCATCATCATACTTCGCGTTATCGTTCAGATAATCGTAGATGGCTTTCCGTTTCTCATCATCCTTCATGCCATCCTTGATGATGGAAGCAACAACTTCGTTTGCTTTGGCAATAATCTCGCTCTGTTTCTTCTGGATGACATCTACCGACTCATTGTAATGGATTGAAAGGGTAAGTGTACCGTAATTGTATTCAAAACCTTCCACACCCAGAATCAATGGATTCTGGTACATTACTTTCAGGACAACATCGGAGAGCGTTGTGAAATTCTGGGCTTCTGGAAAAGCTTTTAATGAGATCTTGTCATGGGCAGCAACCATGTTTTTAGCCAAAACTTCTTCCAATGCAGAATCTGCATTGATCATTGCATCGCCTGTAGCCGGCTCAGGAACCGTTTCCTGATTGCCTTGTTCTACATTCTGGTGTGTATTGGATTTCTGCTCATCCACCAAGTTGTCTTCTTCAGTTTCAGGTGATTCACTCGTAATTTCATCAGAAGCTTTATCGGAAGTATCATCGGAAGCCTCGTTGGATTCAGAATCAATTTTATCCTCTGACGTTCCAATATTGGTTGTGGACTCCGTAGATGGAGTTTCTTCCAACGTCGGTTCTGTGTCTGCTTCTGTTTCCGTTGCCGGCTCAGTCGCAGGTGCATCATGATTGTTGATAATGGTTGGCACATCAGGTGCAGGGACGTATGGTGTGTCATTTTTCGGTTCTACCAGTCCGTTACTGGAATCAGCCACGGTTTGCTGGGCAAGTCTATCCAGGTCATCTTGGGTCACATTCTCCACTCGTACGTAACTTTTCAGAGCTGTTCCTTTAATGTGAAACGGAATATTCGTTTCGTTGAACTCCGAAATCTCTACGTTGGCAGTATCATAGATGATCGTCTCAAGGGCTAAAGAACCATCATTGTACTCAACTGTCGTTTTTTGGGGAAGTACATCTATATTCTTTAATTTCTCCATATACAGTTGTTCTTTCAAAGCTGTCGGTAACTGGGATGCCAGTGGAGCAGTAGGGACCCCTTTGCTAAAATTGGACTCTTTGCCCCCACCGATTGCAGTGACGTAATATTCTCCTCGTATACCATGGTTCTGATGAGTCGTTATCATTTCATTATAAGTCGCAAGCCCGCCTCTTCCGTCCTTCATAAAATCATTAAAGGAAGTCTCAGTCGTTACCGCAATATCTAAAGGTATACTATTGCTGAAAGCATCCTCTTCGCCAGTTAAAGGTTTGTTTGTATCAAAGTCGGTTAGGTCAGAACGTTTATAAATTTTATATTCAGTTGCACCCTCAACCTTGTCCCAGACCAATTTGAACCGTCTATCTTTGTCAATTTCGTATCTTAGATTGGGTACAGGTAACTCTGATTTCACCGTAAATGGAATAATGATTGGATGTTCGAGCAATGTCAGTTTCTCTGCATCTGGATCATAATTCAGACGAATGTAATATATTGGGGCACCACCCCAAGAACTTTGCCCCCTTTTCATCATGGAATCTGAACTTAAAACGCCCCATCCAAGAGGTTTAATAGAAATACTATTGTCATGAATATCTGATAACAAAGCTACTTCACTTGCCTTAAGTGCTTTAATATCGGTATGTACTGAAATCATATCACTCAGTGACCAGTTACTTTTTCCTAAATCTGCTTTAAACTTGAACGTAAATTCTTCATCTTGAGCTACGTTATACATCGGCATAATCGCTTTATCCGATTCGGAGCCATACTTCTGCTTCAAACTTAATACGCTAGAGCCTTCTACTATTTCTGTGGGGGTATTCTCGGACGGGCTACTCTCCTTGTCATTGCTCTGGCATCCAGCCAATAACAGGGTGAGCGTAAACATAATCAAAAATAAACGTTTCATGGTACACCACTTTCTCGTTATTCTAAGTTGTTGCAAAGGCTAATTTCAAAAATAATTTCTCAACACCGAAGATTATCATTTCTGGTTAAAAACTATTTTCAAACCTCTTATCAGCAAGACCTCCTATTAATTCCCTAATGTCTTTTGCTAGTCTATGGTCATATAGACTTATTGTCAAGATATGTAATGGTATATTATGACTATATACAATAGAGTGATAATCGTGTATTAGAGTTAGTTAAAATGATCTTTGCGAGAGAGTGAGAATTGTTGAGACTTCTGGTACAATGCATGATAAAACGAAAAATGGAGTGGATCGGATGACGCCAGAACAGATTGTCAGGACCTT
The DNA here is from genome assembly GCF_013401555.1 of Paenibacillus sp. E222. Classification (NCBI taxonomy): domain Bacteria; kingdom Bacillati; phylum Bacillota; class Bacilli; order Caryophanales; family Paenibacillaceae; genus Paenibacillus; species Paenibacillus sp. E222. The sequence continues at coordinate 220,566 of NZ_CP058552.1, read as the reverse complement.
TTTTGAAGAAGTGCGCTCGGATCGCAATCTTGATTATGCCAATACACTGATGGCCGAGCAGGTACTGGCTCACCAGGTAATCTCGGAAGAGGAAGTGACAGTCACAAGAACGCCCTCCGTCTATGCGGATCATGTGAGGGAAATGATGGAGGCGTACGGAGATTTTTCGATGCAGATTCAGGAGTTGCTTGCACAGGGAGATAAAGTATATGTACGCTGGAGACAAGTGGGTACTCATGTTGGAGAAGTGGATGGATATGCGCCGACCAATCTTCCCGTGATTGAAATAGCGAGTGCGGTATATCGAGTGGAGAATGAGAGAATTGCAGAATACTGGATTCAGATTGACAGGCTGGGGATCGAAAAACAATTGGAGCGCAATCAGAGCTGAGAACCAGCTCTTTCACAGGAGAGATTTCTTAAACTGTATAATTCAGATATAACAGGTGGAGGTGACATCATGAAACACATAAAAATGGCAATGGCTGTTCTGGCCGCCACCGCCATTATTACTACAGTAATAACAACAGCATTAATGAATAATGAAACTGTTGTCACTACTTCTACCCCATCCACATTATCAGTAATTAATAATGAGGATCTCGCAGGCACTGCGACTACAAAACAGTTTAATATCCCGGAGGGATTTGAATGTGTGAAAGTGAGCTTTAAAAATACCGGTTCGAAAGCGTTCACGTTCACGATTAACCAAGAATCTACTGCTGGAATCGCAAAAATGTCTTATACTGTCCCAGCAGATGGAAAAGAGCATACGTATTGGAGTGACCAAGCTTGGTCAAGGGGCTTGTTTTATGTGAGCGTGTCTTCTGCACAAGGGATGTCCGGCAGATTGAGTGTGCTTCTGGGTAAGGACTTCAATGAACTGAAAAGTTTATAGATTATAAAACCATTAGCTAGCTAGTGGAGTGATTACAGAAAAGCCTAAGCTTTCTTGACCCTATACCAGTATGAATAGATTTCGGAGAATCCAAGTTTGGCATACAGTTTTAATGCGGGAGCATTATTAGCAACGACTTGCAGGTAACTGGAGGTAGCACCATTCTCTTTTCCCCAATGCAACAGATGAAGGATCATCTGCTCGGCCAATCCCCGATTCCGGAAGTTAGCGTCCGTAATGATGTCATACAATCCAATATAACCTCGTTCCACCACACCGAATCCACACGCAACGACTTGTCCGTCGATGAACAGCGAGATGAAACCTGTGCGCGTACGGATGTTGTTTAACATTTGTTTCATCGTTCCCCGATACAGATCATTTACCTGATTCAGTCTGCAAAAGTGATCCAACCACTCTCCGGTTAACTGTTCGTCCATTTTTACATCAGCGTGCTCAGGCTCCTTAATGGTTTCCAGGCTCCGAGTCTGGACCCGGCTCAGATCTACAACATCATACCCCTTTTCATGCAAAAGCTGGTCGAGATGATCCGGCTGGATAAACGGCGTAATCTTGAATATGGTACTTAATTGATTGGAGGCGTAGATTCGCTCACATTGCTCGATCTTTTCATGCACATCTTGGGTAGAGTAGTGGATAGGTTGAATGGAGTTGGCGCGCTTCGTAAATCCCTCTGAAAAACGCAGTACCCATCCGTCAAAAAGCAAGGTGGATAAGGGCTGCCAATGGTTGAGGGATAGTTCCTCAATCGTTTTGTATTCCGAATTCGATCTAAGGGTCATATCTATCCTCCTATCTTATGATTTTATAATAATACATATTAATGAATAAAAATTCAATATAAGATATATATTGTTGCGAAACATTATGCATAGAGTTACTGAATGGGTTACAATCTGAATGAATAAATTGAAATTGAAATATCGGAAGAAGTGGAGCAGGTTATGCTAACTATTGAAATAAACAATCACATCATTAACTGTCATATTGAATATGGGAAACGGAAGAAAGCTTCCATTACGATGGATTTACCCTATATGGTCACAATCAAGGCTCCCAATGGTACTAGCGAAGACATGATCCGGCAGCTAGTTGCGCAGCATGGGGACGTTATTTTGACGAAATCAGCTCTGATGCAGCAGGCGTTGGATGGTCCTCAAGCGAAAGAATATGAAGAGGAGGGCAAAGGGAAGTTTCTGCTCTTTGGCAAAGAACATGCGCTGCATGAGTTAATTGACGTAGAGGGACGTTCGGAAGAGGATTTGCGTGCGAATCTGAAGAAGTTTTATTTTGCGGAGTGTAAAAGAATGATCGGTGAGCGTATCGGCCGTTACCAGCAGGAGTTGAAGGTGAAGCCGAAGTCTGTGGATATCGTGGAATCGGCGACCAAGTGGGGAAGCTGTAGTTGGGATAAAAAGCTGACGTTTAACTACCGCTTGGCGATGGCTCCACTAGAGGTGATTGATTACGTGATCATTCATGAGTTATGCCATATCCATCATATGAATCATGATCGTTCGTTCTGGCGCCGTGTGGGCAGTATTATGCCTGATTACAAAGCCAAAGAGGATTATCTGATGCGAAATGGCCGAGCCATGACGTTGTGAAAAATGCTCATACCACGAATGGACGTGGTGGAAGGAGTTCAAGATGTCAGAGAGTACCTCTTTTGATGTGCTAGTAGATGAATATATCTCGCAATTTCCTTCGGATGTACAGGTCAAATTACAAGCATTAAGACAGATTATTCGCGATTCCGCTCCCAATGCCGTGGAGAAGATCAGTTACAAGATGCCAACATATGCAGAGCACGGAAACTTGGTTCATTTTGCAGCGTACTCTAAGCATATCGGATTTTACCCGGGTGCCAGTGGGATCGAAGCGTTTAAGGAAGAACTCTCACGGTATAAAGGAGCCAAAGGATCAGTGCAGTTTCCGTTGGATCAACCATTGCCAGAAGAATTGATCCGCCGGATCGTGGAATTTCGGGTGCAGGAAAATGTGAAGAAGGCTCAGGAAAAGAAGCAAAAGAAGTAGTGTATTGGGGAAAACGCTTTTCGATCTACTAAAGCACGGGGAGAGCATATGAACAAAGCACTGATGGTATTGGATGTGCAATACGGGATTACGTCATTAAGAGATTTCACAGCACAGCTGGAGAAAATTAAAGCTGTTATCGCTGATTTTGACCAGCGGAATGAACCGGTCATTTACTTGAAGCATGTAGACTATGATCATGAGGGGTCTTCACTTTTTTACAAGAATGCTGCGGATCTGGAGATTGTAGTCGACACTGGGCGGCATACGATTCTGGAAAAAAGTAAACCTAACGCCTTTAGCAACCCGAAGTTGAAGAAATGGCTACATGAACATCAAGTGGAACATGTGTTTATTGTTGGATTTAACACAGAATATTGTTGCTTGTTTACGGCAATTACTGCCGAACATGAAGGATTCAAAGTCACTCTGATCGAGGACGCAACGGGTTCGGTAAATACAGAAGAGACGTATGAAATGCCAGGGTTAGATATTCAGGACTTTGTTGGTTCAATTCTAAACTGGTCCAATTGTATTGAGGTTCTATATTTGCATGAGTATAAGAGAATGTACGAGGATTAACACGGTTTATACTCTTTTCTATAAAAAATGATATGTTACATTCTAATGTTGATTTGTGACCATAAGAAAACCGCCTTTGTGAAAAGGCGGTTTATTGAGCTATCGTTTCCCGTTAGTTGAATGGTTTCACTACGGAGACCAACTAGTGTAGAAGGAAATTAAACGAAAAACTATTATGATATTTAATTCTATTTACATTTCTTTATCAAGGTCCACATTGAATGATGCTGTTAAAGGTTTTTGTCCAGAATCATTTGGTATCACTGTAATTTCCACAGTTAGATTTATAGAGTCAGGCAGATTAACTTGATCTATATTCTCAAATCCGACAAAGTAATAATGCTGTTCGTCTAATTCTATTAAGCCTCCATCTGTCGAGCCAGAAGATGAAATTAAATTTCCGTCATTATAAAGCTTACAAGAAACATTAAACTCTTTCAAACTGAATCCATTCACTTCATACCCGACCTTTATTTGTCCTTCCGTGTATTCAGCATTTCGTAAATTAATAGTGCCTCTATCAACCATTTTTGTTTTAATTTCAATATTTGCTTCGGGCATCTCTGGTTTTTTTAATAAATAACCCACTCTAAAATACCATATAACACCCAATACAACTGCAACAACTATAACAATAGCAATAACATACTTCTTTTCTTTTTTATCCATAATTCTTGCTCCTTACATCATGAAAAATAAAGATGAGGCCATAGAGGCTGAAACAACACCACTAGCTGAAAATAGTAGTAAACTACTTAAAGAATTTACTGAAATTCTTTTTCATTCATTAAATATCCTCTATCTGTTTTGTGTTAATTTCTTTATATTTACAAATATATTATAATCCTGGTATATAAGTAAAGTTCCGTTTTAATATTAATACTCCCTAGTACCCCAAGTACCCGAAGGAGAACTTCGGCTCGTGCACCTAGTTTGTATCTTCCCATAGTTAAACGGAAAAGAAGTATCTTTATATACTAAAAGTGAGACCTTAACATCTAAAGTAATCTTCAACTTGTTTAACAAAAAGTTCATAACGTCTCTTTAACCATTTAAATGACCTACTCATGATGTTTGTAATTATACATGTATGAAGGAATCAGGTAGGATGCCCAAATTTTTCTGAAATAATCCCAACCTTTATTTCGCCTGGCACACTATATAATTGTCAGGAATTACAGATGCAACTATGGAGGCAAAAAATGGATTCAATTAGTAAAAGCGGAAAAGAAGCGGCGGAAGCGATTCGGAGCTATGTCAAACCGATTTTCGGTTTTGCCTTAAACCGGGTCAAGCAGCGGGCCGAGGCGGAGGATCTGGCTCAGGAGATTATGCTGCAGTTGTTGAAATCCTTCTCTGGGGTGCGGGACATTAGAAGCCTTGACGCTTACGTCTGGACGGTTGCCCGATACACTTGGGTGAATTGGTTGAAAAAGCGGGCGCACGCTCCCCAAGCGATCGAAATCAACGGTATGTCCGAACTGTCTGCCGCCCCTTCCCGGGAGCCGCTTGACCGGCTGCTGGTAACCGAAGCTTACCGCGAGCTGCGCCGAGAAGTCGCGTTTCTGTCCGATATCCATCGCCGGATCGTGGTCATGCATTACTACGACGAGGTTAAAATCGGCGATATCGCGAGTGCTCTGAACATTCCTGTCAACACGGTGAAGTGGCATTTGAGCGAGGCTAAAAAGAAGTTACGGAAAGGGATGAAACGTATGCGTGCAACAGGAACTTTAAGTGTCAATCCGGTCAGCATGGGGGAAATGGGCCATTCCGGTTCGGCCGGCAGACTGGGCGAAACCAACGATTTTCTTGGACGCGCCTTGGCGCAAAATATCGTTTACGCGGCTTATCACAAGGCGCGTACCGTACATCAAATCGCGGAGGAGCTCGGAATGCCGCCGTCTTTACTGGAAGGCGAAGTCCGGCACCTGGCCGATTACAATTTTCTCATCCAAACCTCTCCCGGCAAATATCAAAGCAATACCATCGTCTGGGACCTCTTCGAGTTGGCCGTAGCCGGTCATCAATTCTGGCAAGATTGCGCCGCCGAAGTGGCCGATGTTCATTTTGACGCGTTAATGGAAGTTCGCCGGCAAGTTGAGGATAGCGGAGTGTACGTTCCGGAAGGCGACTATAACTTCCTGCTCTGGACCTTGCTGCCCAAGAACATCGAGGAGCAATCTTGGCGGAGCATGCCGGCTGGCGAAAACTTCGATGCGGTCGCACCAATGCGAAAGGACGGAGGTCAATATATTGCCTATGCGGCGTTAAATCGGAGCTACGATGCCGATCCGGGTTTTGATATGAGTAGTTACGTCACCTTCGGTCCGTCGCTCCGCTACGTCGAAGACTCTCCTTTATACTTGTGGCAATTCAATACGTACTGGAGCGACCGCCAGATGGATTGGCGTTTCCTGGAATATCGGAATGTCGAGATTTGTTATGCGTTCCAACAAGGGGAACTGCCCGACAACGAAGAGAACGCTGAGCAATATTCGTTCCTGCTGGAGAAGGGGTACATCCGCAAGACGAAGGAGGGGTACAAGTTCAATGCGGTTTGGATTGACTCTCCGCAAACGTTGGATCGGTTGAACAAAGCAATGCCGGATTTGTCCGCTCTTTATGCGCCTGCTGTCGGCAAGCTCTACGACAAAATGCTCAACCTGTTCCTGCAAAATCAGCCTAAGCATTTGGAGTCGCAGCTTGCTTACATGGTGAGAGGCAACACCGGAGGAGGTCGGCTGGTCGCTTATATTTTGAAGCATTTGATCGATAACGGGAAGTTGAAACCGCCGTTGCCGCACCAGCAGAAGACGATTTCGACCTGGATGGGGCCGGTCAAGTAAGTCGGTTCGGAAATGTATACGAAGAATAGCCGTTCCCGGGCGGTGGCCATTTTTACACAAAACTCTTTCTTTCCACTCTGTCTGTTCCAACGAAGTAATTAGGACATCGCTATTTTACCACGGCCCCCCTCCTTAACGTATGGAAATGATTAAAAACTACCCATGACGCATGTGCGTCATGGGTAGTTTTTAATCGCAATCGTATCTGCCAGAGTTCTCCTTTAACCTTACGATTTTTAATTTTTCTTGTCCGCAACCAACCGTGAGAGGCCAGATGCTCCACTACTCAGCAGATCTATTCAACTAACCTGCCCGTTAGTTGAATAAAAGCAGCCGATCACGTTGATCAGCTGCTTTCTTGGTCTTATTGAGCTTTCTTTTAGCGTAATCACCTTAGTGACAAGGTCATCTTACCGTCTGGTAAACGAGGCCTATGGCTCCAGAATCAAAGGTCTTGTTTTCGATTAGCTTAAGATTGATCTTCTCCTTGATGCCTTGGAATAGCGGCAATCCCTTACCGATCAGCACGGGAGAAACCGTAATTTTATACTCATCAATTAAATCAAGCTGCATAAGGTGGTGTGCGAACCTGGGACTGCCGAGGATGACCATATCGTTGCCTGGCTGCTGTTTGAGGTTATTGATCTCTTCCTCGATATTTTCTTTCACGAGTCTTGAATTATTCCAATCAACGGTATCCAGCGTCGTGGAAAAAACAATTTTGGCTGTCTTTTCGATCCACTCGGCATGATTCCGCTCATGTTCCGAAGCTGATGGGTTTGAAGGTACAGATGGCCAGTAACTGTGCATCATCTGATATGTCCCACGCCCCCAAATGACAGTGTCGGCAGTACTCAGAATTTCTTTCGCATGTTTCTCCAAATCAGCATCGTAGGCAACCCAGCCAATGTCCATTGCACCTTCCGGCCCTTCTACAAAACCGTCAAGCGATGCGTGCAGAAATAGAACGAGTTTTCTCATTTTCAGTTCTCCTTTGTGCATAAGGGATATCTAACTTTACACTTACTACATTTTACCCTAATTCAACTTGGGTTGATTCTTATGGATTGGCACGATCCGACCAACATATTTTTCTTATTCGATGAGGTATCCTCATATTCCTTGTTGTCTTAATGAGCATTCTTAAGCACGAATCTGAATTCAGCCTTTTTTCAGGTAGAGGCATTATACTATTCCCGAATCCTGTACTGGAAAAGGAGTTTTGGCATGTCTAAGGTGATCCATAAGTCGCTTTATCTCATTTTGCTTGTTTTTGTCGGCGTATTTATCGTTTCGTCCCTGTTTGTCCGGGCGCAGTACAACTACACCTTGTATGGGGATAATCCGATTCTGGGCATGCAGCAGTGGAGTATTTTTATCCCGGTGATTGCTTTGCTTCTAGGAGCGGGTATCGGATTGTACCGCCTTTGTCTGAAGCTGAACAAATACAGTCCCAAAGTTGTCATTCCGGGGGTGCTGCTATGTTCAATTGCTATTCAAATTATCATTATCTTCGTGTTTCCACGAGTGCCTACGGATGATTCACAGACCGTGCTTTCACTCGCGATGAACATGCTCTACGATCAGGATTATTCTTCGTTCGAAACGGGCGGATATCTGCACATGTTCCCGTTTAACTTTTCCACCGTCTTGTATCTAAAAACATTGCTGTACTTGTTCCCGGATAATTATCTGGTGATCAAGCTGTTCAATATTTTGTTCTCAACGGTAACGACATTAATGATTTATCTCATTTATAAACAGTTAAATCATAAGTCCACGGAACGTGATTACGGAGTTCTGATCTTTGCAGCGACGTATCTGCCATCCCTGTTTCTGAACAACCTGATCTATAACGATGTCATTGCTACGGCGTTTCTAACATCTTGTTTATACTTTTTGATTCGGTTTATACGTGAAAAGTCTTGGCAGACGATCGTCATTGCCGCCATTTTGCTTGCGATTGGCAACTACTTCCGAAGCATTGGTGTGATTGTGCTGATTGCTGCTATATTAACCATCCTGCTAAATATGCGAAGTATTGGATTCAAGAAAATGATTGCCTCCATCTTCGTGCTGGCTATGTTGTTTAACGTCCCAGGGTGGACTCAGAATGCGGTCTTGAAATCTTCAGGTGCTGTAAGTGAGCCTGTTGGGGAAAATTCGGCACCGGTCTATATGTGGTTGAACATGGGTATTAATCTGGAACGATTCGGCTTCTGGGACAACATGGAGAGCTACCAGATCTATCAAAGAGAAGCCAATTATAACAAAGCTGAAAGTACAGAACTGTACAAACAGGAGATTGAACGCAAGCTGTCGGAAGCGAGCTTAAGTGCCTTGGCCCAGATGTATTACAAAAAGATCATTTGGACCTGGACCGAAGGTACCTACCAAATGGATCGATATGGCATTGGCAACGAAAGCTCCACGGGTATGGGAGGAGGAAGAGGTGGCGGAATTGCCGGCTCCTACAGTTATACCAATGCGGTAACAGACTTATTCAAGGGAGATTCCGTCTACCGGACGGGGGTGCTTTGGATCGTTTATGTGATGAATTTCATGATGTACTGTTTTATTTTTATTCGTTTGGTCGGTGGGATTCGTGGAAAGCGGTATGACGAAGCCTCTTTGATTCTGGTTATTCTCGGATTTATCGGGTTCTACATTCTGTGGGAGATTAAATCGAGGTATATTTACCCCGTATATCCGCTGCTGGTTGTATTGTCGTACATGGGATTCAAAGATGCGTATAACTTCATGTTTCATAGAAAACTCGGCTGGGAACGTTCTTCCCTGAGAAAAGGGTGATCTGTATGCGAAAAAATAGTTATCTCACAGCGGCTATACTCTCGCTGTTGACCTGCTCAGTTTTGCTCTCTGCTTGTGATGCTATTACTGCCCAGAACATTACGAATACCGGTTCTGCCCAAGGCATGAATGGTGGCGGAATGATGAATGGCGGTGGCCCGGGCATGAACGGAGGAACACAGAGGGGCGTAGGGCAAGGAATGAATGGCAGAACAGGCGGTCAGGACGATATGCGGGGGATGATGAATGCCGATCTTACAGGCAGAGTGATCTCTGCCACAGGAAGTAACGTCACGATCTCGTTGCTTGAGGTGCAGGACAACTCATCCACAGACTCCACGAATGGAAATGGAAGACAACCAGGTGCCTCTAGAGGCGGAAGCATGGATATGAAAGATACGGGCATCGAAATGAAATTGAACATCAGTGGGGATGTGGATATCACGGAAGGTATGGGCATGGGTGCCCCAGGTAACAACCAAAACGCTAATTCATCTATTCAGGTGTCTGATCTGAAAGAGGGAGATGTCGTTAGGGTTTGGTATAAGGAGAACACCGAGACCGTAGAACGAATGGTTGTTACACAGTCTTGATATTCGTTGCCGATAATCATCTAATGGAGTATTATGGAAATAACTTGTTTTTCGGAAGGAGTGAGCGTCATGAAACGACGGGCTAAGATGATGCAGAGTGTGACTACAACAATTAAGGTGATTACGAACTGAATAGATCCGGCAGAACAACGGACACATGGCGAAGCATTTGGTGTTTACTAATGTGACGATCTGAAGCCTGCCGACATATAGGGATATAACTGCTCATTTTTCCTGGGTTGCACGAGGTTTATTTGCTTATGCAAGTAAACCCGTGTATCTAGAATTTTTAAAGCCGCAGGCATAGCCTGCGGCTTTTTGCGCGCAAAAATAGGATTCGGAACGCTTAAAGCGTTCTATATTAAACGACCACTAAGGAGATATGCCCATGTTAAAACTTAAATATTTATTCCATAATAACGATCTCGCCGAGATGATTTTGCAAAACTGGAGTTATGATCCGGAGTCACTGGACATGTTCCGGTATTATCGTATTTCCTCCAATGCCGTGTATCCGTTCAGAGTTCAGGGAAAGGTTCACTTGCTTCGTTTTGCCCCTGTAGGAGAGAAAAATCAAACCAATCTTGCAGCGGAGCTGGAGTTCCTGACCTATCTTAAACTAAACCAATATGGTGCCATGGAAGCTGTACCTTCTCATGCGGGAAAAGAGCTGGTAGAGGCTCATACGCCTTGGGGAACGTATTATGCCTCCGTATTCAAACGAGTTCCTGGTAACCAGATGGGCAGTATCGATTTAAATGACCAGATCGTGTACAGCTTGGGTGAGGCATTGGGTAAGCTGCATCGTTTATCTCGTGAATACACACCCAAACAGGCAAAACGCTGGACGTATACCGATGTACTGGATTGGATGAAGGACGTTCTGGGGGAGTTCCCTGGCGAGAATGCGGCGCTCAATGAGGTGGAAGTTCTCCGGAATTATTTTGTAAATTGGCCCGTTACACAGCAGAACTTCGGGTTAATTCATTATGATTTTGAACTGGATAATGTCTTCTATGACGAGGAGAGTCATTCCTGTTACGCCATTGACTTCGATGACGCCATGTACCACTGGTACGCAATGGATGTGGAGCAGAGTCTGGATAGTTTACGGGATGAAATTCAGCCGGATGAATGGGAGCAGAAGAAGCGAATATTCTTGCAAGGGTATTGGAAGGAAGCAGGAGACGCCTATGATATGGAGTCGATGTTTCTGGCATGTCGTCGTTTTGCCAATCTGTACGGTTATGTACGTGTGCTTCGATCTGGGGAAGAACAATGGGCAAATGAGCCGGAGTGGATGAGTGGATTAAGAGCAAGGCTGGATAAAGCGATGACAGTGAAAGCAAAGCAGTTTGGTAAGCAGCAGCCCCTCCAACTACCGGCTAAATGATCCTCATTACTTTTTCAGTCAAGATGATTAAGCTTAAATCAGGCATCTGCATATGCACAACGAAATATTGATTGATTTTTTATTCGTCTCCATTGTAACATTAGATTAAGCGCTATACCTTTTATTAAAACATCAATGTTGGATTACATGGTCAAGTGGAAACCGGCAATTCGTTTCACCAATTGAATGAAGAGGATGGTCATAACGAACATGGACGACAAAAAGTTAATTATCTTTTTTGACAGCGGCGATACCATTGTTGATGAATCGACCGAGATTCGGGACGAAGAGGGAATTGTTCTGAGTGCGGATTTGATTCCGGGTGCGGATATCACGATTCAGAAGCTTCATGAAAGAGGGTACACGCTGGCCCTGGTTGCTGACGGCGATGCACAATCCTTCAAGAACGTATTTAAGCAGCATGGACTTCATGATTATTTTAGCGCAATGATTATTTCGGAAAATATTAAAGCCAGCAAGCCAAGCCCGCGGATGTTCAAGGCAGCAATTGGTGCTCTTGATTTGTCCGAAGGGGATTTTTCAAGAACAGTGATGATTGGCAATAACCTGAGTCGTGATATGAAGGGAGCCAACGCACTTGGCATCACCAGCATCTTTCAGAGCTGGACGCCACGTTATCCCCATGAGCCGGTGGATGAGACAGAACGTCCGACTCACACAGTCGGTGAACCGCTGGAGCTGCTTGAACTTATTGAACGGCTAAATGCCGAAGTCAAATAAATAAAATGTTTGCTTGTATGCCCGTGAGCAGAAGGATAGAATGTCATTCAACCTTCTGCTCACGGGTTATTTTTACTTTTTTACATGAGAAAATGATAGAATGATCGTAAAATCCGGAACTGGGGTAGGTGTTCTTATGGAGGAACCACATCGGAAACCGTTGTTGTACTTGCAAACTGCCGATTTGGTGATGGAAGAAATCCGTAACCGGAAATTGCGGCCACATGATCCCGTGCCATCAGAAGGCGAGCTCGCCAAGGAGTTCTTCAAGTAGGGAAGAATGCTTATTTATCCCTATATTTAGGATACTAATTTATAGATTACATACCCTATTACCAATAATATAATGAGGATTCCAGTGCCTTTCCATCCCAAACTACCAACTAAATCTGCGAAGCTTCCAAATTGAGCACGATTTATGCCATCACCAAACGTACCCATAGGGTTTCCTTTTAATTCTTCTTGTCTCAAACGTTCTCTTTTTTCTTCGGGTGTTTCTTCTCGAAAATCCATGTAACCACCCCTGAGATTTGATTTTTTGGTAGACAGAACCTATATTCAAAAAGAGCACAGGTGATCCGAAGTAAGTCAGGAACGCTTTGTGCTCTTGTTGTATTCAAATGATGTAGGAGTTATGGTTCGATACTAAGATCGAAATTGGGTTCGCACATATAGTCGATCGGGTAGAGATCCTCTCGCGCCGAGATTAATGCACGAAGGTGAAGGTAGCGATTATGGGGTTGCACCACAACACCACCGACAGAATAGGGGACAAGTTCGGCTACGACGAAAACATCCTCTGTATGGTTACATTTGAAGATCACGTTGTTCGGATTACACACTTCCTCCATATAACTGTAGGTCATGACATGGAAGGAACGACCTTTCCAATTCGTTTTAATCACTTTATAGGACTGCGTCCGCACAAGATCAAGATAACGCTCCAGTGCAAAGGTATGCTCGAACTGAGTGATGTACCCCTTTTTATCCACATCAATCGTAAATTCCACATCATAGCTTACGTGAAACTCTTCCTTGTACGTTCCCTTCATCATCTTCATTGCATCAAAGCAAGAACCGAATTCAGGATCATCCACATAGGGAATGGCAATGAGTTTAGGATCAACATGATGAGAAATCTCGCTGTTGCTGGAAACACCCGTATTAAACTTGGTAGGTTGAAGGTCAATTGACCCAATCATGCTCCCGGGGAAGCCGGGACTGCAACTTATTCGCATAGTCATCTCCTTCGTTGTTAGTTAATCATTAGACGAAAGAATGAAGGTAAAGTTGCTCCAGAATTAGGAAAATGAGGCTGGATATGAATGAACCTATTTCCAATCGTCTTGCTCTTTTGATACAGTATTTATAGTAAAATCCGTGGGGATATATTGTTTATGCAACAATCACTTCAGGAACTCCTGCGGAATGCGCGTGCGTAGGCACGTTTCGGTTAGATACTAATAATTCGTTCATTCTGAAAGGAGCCGATCCCATGAATGTGAAAGATAACTTGATTGAACAGCAGTCCTTAACTTTCGTAGGCATTAAAAGAACGTTCTCTTGTGTGGATGGCGAGAATTTGAGAGAGATTCCAAAGATGTGGCAGGAAGCTTTGGCGGACGGAATAGAAGATCGTTTAAACGAGTTTAATAACGGGGCCGTCTCCGGTTTGGTTGGCATTTGTATAGATCAGAGGGAATTACACAGAGGTCAAATGGAATATTGGATCGCAACTTCACACTCCGGGGAAGTGCCTGAGGGTTTGTTCTCAATAGAGATTCCCGCGTCCCAGTGGATGGTGTTTGAAGCCGATGAATTGGCGCCAGAAGCGATACAGCGGTTGTGGAGGTATATTATGAGCGAATGGTTCGGAGCCACCCCTTACAAGCATGCGGGAATTCCGGAACTTGAGGTATACCGTGGTCAGGGTCTTCCTCCTCAAGTATGGATACCTGTTAAACCGTTATCGTGATTTAACGCATAACAGGCTAGGTTATATCGTTATATAGGTAAAGATCAACTATATCAATTGAACTAAACTTTTACACGATAACGGAGAGGACAGAAATAACCTGAAGAAGCGGAGCTAAAAGCTTTCTGAAAGAAAGCTGCATCGGAAGCATACGCTTCGCCTTTATCCCCGGATTTTCCCCTTTAAAAAGGGAATCCAAAAAATCTGGGGATAACAGCGATCGGAAGGTTGTTCTGTCATCGGAGTGCCACGTGTAAATAATCTTTAGTTCAATTTATATTGTACCAGAGGGTTTACTCATCATGGCTGCATCATGTTCGATTCATTAGGAGGCTTAATATGTTATCCAATAAAGTGATTGATTATTGTCAAAATCAGGGCTGGTGGCATGAAGATGTGCCAGCAGAGTACGAAGAAGCTTTACGTAAACTGGGTATTGATCTTGCATCTGATTTTGCACATTTTTATTTGCATGCTGATGATGGTCCGACCTTTTACAGTAGACATCAGGAAATCTATCAGATCTGCTGGGTGATGGAAAACACCGTATATTTGGAGGACATGACGGTGGCTCAACTCACGTTGGGATTGCCAGAAGCCTACATCCCGCTGGACAGCTTTGAGGGCGAGGGCGGGTTCTTTTATAATCGCCAAACGGGAGACGTGGCTCTGGTGGAGCTTGGTGAATCAATTGAACGTTTCCTGAGCGGTGAAAGTACACCGCAATGGGCAAGCTTCAATAACTTTCTGGAATGGTATTTCGAACTGGAGGAGGAGGTTACGGAGTGAAAGATTTGACGCCGGAGCATCCCGAACTGGAGAGACAAATTATCGAAACGGTAGAAGCAGGCAATGTTCTGGATGAAACGCAGCAACATGAGCAAGCCCTGATCTATTATGAACAGGCTTGGGGGATGCTGCCCGAGCCGAAGACGGACTGGGAATTGGCAAGCTGGATCGCTTCCTGTCACGTGAATACACATATGGACCTAGAGCAGTACGCGCTGGCGAAGCCGTGGGCTGAAATAGCACTGCAAACGCGAGGTTCGGATATTAATACCGGCCCGTGGATTGAATTGGGTATAGTCTGCATGAGGCTAGAGCAGCATGATGAGGCTTTTGCTAATTTGGACCTGGCGTATGCATATGGCAAGGAAAGAGCGTTTCAAGGCAGCCCGCGTGACGTTTTGCAATATTATAAGGAACAAAAGGCGAAGCGTGAACGAAACTGATTCTATTTCTATTGGATTACAAAAAGAAAAGGATACCCTGTCTGCCAGATCATTGGCTGTGGGGTACCCTTTTCTTGTGTTTGACTACAAGATCATACCGGAACGGAGGGGGGCAGAAAGAATCTGGAGAAGCGAAGCGTTCACCTTTATCACCGGATTTCTCCCTAATAAAAAGGGATAAAAGAAATCTGGGGATAACAGTGATCGGAAGATTGTTCTGCCACTGTAGTGGTAAAGTATGATCCTTCACCGAGTTAATCTTTCGATCCGTAAGGGAAAAATTCATCCACGAGATCCTGCGGCGATATGGATACAAAGACGTGATCCAGGTCGGTTTTGCTGGCGAAATCCATGATGTCTCCCGTATAATACCGCGGATCAATCAGGTAAATCTCGGACACGACGGTCGACAGGAAGGAGATCATCGGCACTGCGAGAGAGTCCTTGATGAACAGTACCTTGAGTCCATTCGAGTTGTCTTTGTTCACCACATGAACGATTCCCTGATTTCCGTACAGGTACGTAAAGTACTTGTCAGCGGTTAGATCATAGGTAGCTCCTTGCACATTCAGCGGATAGGTCGTGAGCAGAGCATCCTCAAAGCGGCCGTTCAATGTGGCTTCCGTCTCGCCGGTTTTGAAGTAGAAGGAATAGTCTGTTTTGAACTTCGGATAAATCAGGTCAAAGTCATCGTCACCCGCAAAGTATTTCCCGGCTTTTCGACCCTGTGATCCAATGAAAATATCCTGATACGGAACCACATTATAGTTATTTAAGTCCGTGAAATAATGATCCGGGTCCAGCGGTTTGTTGTACATGCCGTCCAGATGATTCACCAGCTGGCCAAAGGCCCAGAATGCAGTCTTGATTTTCCAGTGGTGATCCGTGGTGAAAAAGAGATCCTTTGCCGGAATACCGTTTTCCAATAGACCTTCGCGCAGATCCACCGTATCGATGCCATCCTGCTTGAGATTGGCCAGAAAGCCATCGGCTGTTTCGTTGTTATAATTGTAAGGAATGCCTTCCGGGAACTGTGTATACCCACGAACGTATTTGTCTGGTGTCATTACATAAGTCAGCTTTGTTTTGGGGTCCAAATGTGCTCCGAGCGCAGCAACCCGATTCGAAAGATCTTTCGTATCCGTCGGCCCTGTGGCGAAGTAGGTATAGTGCAGCTTGCCCTCCATGTCTTTTACGACTTCGAAGTTGTTCTCCTCGTTCTTCCACATGAGTGACTGCATATATCCATACGCTTCCACGAAGCCGAATTTATCGAAGACATGTTCATTAATGTCGTCGTCCAGTTCGTGAATCAGTTCTTTGGCTTCAGAATAATGGAAGTCCGCTGAGGCCAGTGTCTTTTGGATCGGCCCGAAGGACTGAATGATGTTCAGAACAGAGAATGTCACGAGCACGAGAATGAAGAGGAAAGCCGTGATTCTCTTTTTGGCAAAAAAGTTGTGCATGCTTGTGCCTTCTCTCAGAGAGTTAGTTTATAAATTGACTCAGAAATTGAAATAAATAAACGGGTTGTATGTACCTTTGACCAGATACGATACACACACCAGGAATAACACGATGATCGTAACTGGATATACCAGTTCCAGTGGTTTGCTGAAACGTGCGCCGTCGACCATCAGTTTGTTCATTCGCGTGGCAATCGGCATGCAGAACAGAATGCCCAGAATGAAGAAGAGCGCGTATTCCTTCAGGAACATCCAAGTCGTATCACTCCAGAACCCATTACCGTACAGTCCAAACATGTTGCCCAGATAGTTGCCAGCTTGTATTAGATCTGGTGAACGGAAGATCACCCACCCGATGACCACAATGAACATGGCATAGAGATGCCGCAGCGGGTTGAAGCGGGTTCCTTTATCAAAGTTAGAGATTTTCTCCAGCGCAATGAATGCGAAGTTAATCAATCCCCAGACTACAAATGTCCACTCCGCACCATGCCACACACCAGTCAGTCCCCAGACAATGAGCAGATTGCGAATCATTTTATCCTTGTTGGTGACACGTGATCCCCCGAGCGGGAAATAGACATATTCCTTGAACCAGGTGCCCAGCGAGATATGCCAGCGGCGCCAAAATTCAGTGATGGACCGGGAGATATAAGGATATCTGAAGTTCTCTTCGAACTTGAACCCGAACATGAGGGCGAGACCAATGGCCATATCGGAGTATCCTGAGAAATCAAAATAAATCTGCAACGTATAGGCGATGGCTCCAAGCCATGCCAGACTCGCCGGAATATCCGAGGTGCCACCCATGCTAAAGATGTGATCGGCGACAATTGCCATGCTGTTGGATAACAGCACCTTTTTACCCAGGCCCACAATGAAGCGGCAGCAGCCCAGTGCGAACTTGTCCCAACTTTCCTTACGGTTGACCATTTGATCTGCAATTGTGTTATAGCGCAGAATCGGTCCGGCAACGAGCTGAGGGAAGAAAGAGATATACAGCGCCACATAAAAGAGATTTTTTTGCACGGCACCATGTCCGCGATACACGTCGATGACGTAGGAAATTCCGTGGAAGGTGAAGAACGAGATGCCTAGCGGTAACGCAATATTCGGGATATTTAAGCCAAAGCCGGTATTTTCATTCACAATACGCAGTGCAAAAGCCATGTATTTAAAGACGAACAGCATACCCAGATTGACGATAAGCATCAACGTAATGATGGTGTACGCGGTATTCCTTCGTTCCCTGAACTTGTCCACAAGCAGGGCGAAAATATAGTTGAAACAGATGGAGGCCAGCATGATGAGGACAAACCACGGTTCACCCCATGCATAGAAGAACAGGCTGGCAACCAGCAGCAGCATGTTTTTGGCCGTAACCGAGAATCTCAGTATGTAATACAGCCCCAGCACAAGCGGCAGAAAATAAAATAGAAAGATTACACTGGAAAAGAGCACTGCCTTTCCTCCTTGAGCATCATATAAGGGTGCACGTTGTATCTATGGATGCAACATGCTCAAGCAAAACAGGCAGACACCCGCATCTAAGGAGGCGAGTTGGTCTGCAAGGGTCATTTACATACGAAAAGGACGCCGTGCTTGTCGATCTTCCCGGGAACGCCGTTTTATGGCGCCATGGGCAATCCGTTGTCTTCTCCACATCCAGTAGAGGACGAGTCCATGGATTCCGGCAGCGGTTAACAAGAGTCGAATAAACCATCCCACCGATGTTTTCATCAGTGGGTCCGCTGGGCTGAGTACCTTGGTAACTTCAGATGGGTCAGGAATAGAACGTGGCGTCCCGTCTTTCTCCTGAACATTCATGGCCGAAGAGCGATCCAGCATGACAGTCTTTGTTAGGTTCCATTTGTTATTCACAAGTGCACGTATGGTGGCCTGCTCAGCATCGACTTCGGTATGAAGCGTCAGCAGTCCATTCGGTGTAATGGATACTCCCTGTACGGGGGTGTCGAGCTGGAATTGTACATCGTGCTTTTCTTCTGAGGAGGATTCAACAGCGTATTGGGCAATGGATTCCCCGGCTACAGGCTTTACCACACGTTCGTCACCAGTCATATGCAAGGTGGTGAGCCCGTTCTCCACCACAGCTTGCTTTTTGGACAACGGCTTGATGTTGCCGATGCGGAAGCTCAGTTTGGCATTTTCGGGAGTTGTAGTTGTAATTCCCCAGCCAATGACTTTACCCAAGCTCACCCGACCTGCCGTGTTGGCCTTGTCCTGGACCATCAGGCTGGAAAAGGGGATGCGGATCTGTCCGACAAATCCCGGTTCCAAAGCAATCTGGCCGGAAACCGGGCGAATCAGTTCGGCATGTCCGGTTGATTTCTCGACTACGATGACGTTTCGATCATCAGACACAGTAAGGGAGGTTTTATCCGCTCGGGTCAGTACGATATTAAGAGGCAATTTTTGCTCCGATTCATTGCGGATGGAGAAGGTCAAAGCCCCATAGCCTGACCAGTCTCGATTCTGCAGCTCATAGACGTAGGCCGAATAGTATCCTTTTTGGAGCCCCTGCGTGGAGGTCTTAATCTGGATACTACCTTTGTTATCAACGCTGGCGTCTACCCTGGCTCCGTTGTTCCATTCATGGAGTTTATTCTCATTCACCTTAAGCTGCTCTGCCTGAACAGCCTGAATGGGATATACGTTCCATAACACAACAAGACTGGCGACAAGCGTCAGTTGTTTCCACTTCTTGATCATGCTTTCTTGCCTCCGCTCTATAGATAAGCCATCTCGTTCAGTTCGTCTGGAGAGATGTTGTTCTTGCCCTGGGATGCAGGGCCTGTTTTACCCAACTGAATATGTTCCTTATTCCACTGTTTCAGCAGAGCTTCCAAGGTTGGCATCTGATGGTTGCGAGCAATATCACGAATATTGGTCACATGGTACAAATTGCCTCGTTTGTTACGCAGGGACTGTACCCACACGCATTTCAGTGAGATGTCTTCGCTAAGCGGAAGTTGGATCTCATTGGCCAAATCATGAGGCTCCATCTCCACCAGGACGAATTCATAGTTGAAATCCAGCAATGTCACGGTTCCATGATCTGCCGTTGGCAATTCGCGATTTAGCGCAATTCGTGCCAGCTTCCGGTTGGACATGAACTCACTCTGACCCCGACGTACAAAATTCAGGCGAATATCTTCAAATGTACTGATATCCTTGTCCAGCTTCTGAGGCAGTGTAGGTTCGCGATCATAGATGATGTGCAGTAGCTGGCGCTGCTCTTGTTCCGTGATATCCTTAACCGTAAAAGCATATTTCCAACGGTTCCCGATCGAAGCGACATGTGCCACCTTGCCTGTAAACTCGCTTGAATATCGATCATTTACCAGTTTAATGCCAATCTCTGTATCACTTGGAATGTACTTCGGTGTATCAAGCATGACGGAAATACCGCCTTCCGAGAGATCGTGAGTGATGCAGGAGATCGTCTCCCCTTCCGTTGTGAGCGTGCAATCCACGGCAGCCATTGAGCGCTCATGATTGCGGAATACTTTGCGTCCAGCCAGGAAGAAGATCGACATCATGATGTTGTAGAAATTAATCAATAACCAGTACAGCACAACGAGGAAACCAATCGTTCCCTGACTGAATGTCCAGTGGATGCAATTCACGATTCCGATAATGGACAGAACCGCCAGAATCAGATGAGGAATCATCTGTTTAATCTGATAGTTCCGATCATCATTTTGCGCACCGTCTTTGCGAGTAACGACAAATTTGTTCATCGTGATGCCCAGTGTTTCCAGAATGACGGCTGGCAGAAGGGAAGGGAACAGAATAGTCTCATATACATTGGTCCATTTGGTGGTCCGAATATTGCCGGATAACATCCTCAGACAGGTGTTGGTCAACAGATACATCGGCAACCAGAACACGAGAATTTCCAGAATGGTACATTTCACAACCAGAACGCCGAACACGGCAAACAGTATGGGTGACATGATGTACAGCAGTCGTTTTAACCCGGAGTACCAGTAGGTAATGGAAGAAATGTAGTTTAGTTTTTGGGCAAAGCTAAGTCCTTTCTTGAAAAGAAGGTTCATCTTTTTGCCTGTCTGGATACAACCGCGCGCCCAGCGCTGACGTTGTTTGATCAGACTTTTCAGATCACCGGGAGCAAGTCCGGAGGCTAGTACTTTATTGGTGGCGAAGCAGCGATACCCTTTGCTCTGCATTTCAATACCCGTAGCAAAATCCTCTGTAATGGAACCGGTGTAGAAACCGCCGACGTCTTCCAGTGCCTGTCTGGAGAGTACCGTATTTGTTCCACCATAGATGACAGAGTTGGACTTGTTGCGTCCCACTTGTACGTCCCGATAGAAATAATCCTGTTCATTCGGTATCCGGTTCTCGGAGTACAGATTGTACTGGAACTGATCGGGATTATAGAAACTCTGTGGTGTCTGTACGAAACCAATTTTTTCTCCGGTCAGAAAGTAGGGAACGCACGACGTCAGAAAATCATGTTTTGGAATCATGTCTGCATCAAAGGTGACGATTAGCGGGGAGGACGTATGCTTCATGGCATTGTTCAGGTTACCCGCCTTGGCGTGTACATGCTCCGTTCGCGTAAGGTAGTTAATGCCCAGGTGTGCAGCCAGTTCCCGCATCTCGGGACGATTGGAGTCATCACACAGATGGATATGTACTTTGGAGCGATCAGGATAATCCATGTTCAGACAGCCATTAATCGTTTTGAACAGAAGTGAAGTGGGTTCATTATAAGTTGCGATAAATACATCCACATCCGGATATAGGGCTTCGTCAACAACGGGAAGTTCGGGATATTCGAGCCGGGTCATATTGTAAAAATGGACGGCCAGTTCGAACATACCTATTAGTTCGACAATGAGGAGGGCAAGACCTGCCGTCACGGCGAGAGGGCCATGTCCGAAAGGAATGGTGAAGAATGTACGCCAAATGACGTAAATACAAGACATAATCACTGTAGCCGTGACAAGTATCTTGTTGCGTGTACTTAAGTAGTTCAAGTGAATACCTCTTCCTGATTTTTCTGAGTAGTGCCGCCTATCGGAATAAAAAGAATGTGATCATTGTACTAAACGATTCTGAACAAATTCTGAAAAATGAGATAGGACCTCGAAAAATATAGAGCCATCGGTTCCATTTTTGATGGTTAATTTTGTCGTATCGTAATAATTATTGTATTTATATGTCGAAATTTGCGCAATATGTTTATTTATTTTTCCGCATATCTGAAAGTGGGGCTTGGATGTTATCTGAAAACACAAAGATGACGAGCCCAAGGTTCTAATATCATTAAGTTAAATAACTTAATGACATTGCCCCAAGGACTCGTCATTTCTGTTTTAGCCTTTTGCCCATGTAATCAGCAAAAGGCATATATTCATTTCAAATTTAGTCGGAGATGTTGCGCGTATAATACTCAATAATATCCTTGCGACGGATAATCCCGAGGAAGACACGGTCCACATCCACCACAGGCACAAAGTTTTGATCTGCTGCCAACGTCAGCATATCCTCCATTTCTGCCTTAATAAAGACACATTCATTATATACACGGTTGTCGATCTCATGCACCTGGACCTGATCCATCGTCTCAAACGTCAGTCCGGGGGTGTTCCGCATTTTCCATAACAAATCGCCTTCGGACAGGGTGGCAACATATTTTCCATCCTGGTCAATCACGGGAATGGCGGTATAATGCTGCAATTCAAGCTGCTCGATCGCATCTTTCATGGAAGCGGAAGACTTGATATAGGCCACTTCGGCTTTGGGGAGTAAAAAATAGCTGATTTCCATCATCGGGCTCCTTTACTGTAATCTCGCTCTCCTTATTTAAACATATTATGTGAGCTTTCGGCTATTTTTAATGATAAATTCGTCAGATTTGTTCCATTGTTTAATTGAGGCTGGAAATCTATAGTGTATATTAGAGGTGATATGATTATGAAATCGAAACGTAAAATTATTTATGGACTGCTTCCCATCTTATTTGCCGGTGGAATCGGAATGTACTTATACATGCAGAATAGCAAAACAGAGGAAGTTAAGCCTGAGGTAACCGTTAATCAGTACATAGAGCATTTGCAAAAGAAAGAATTTGATCAACTGTACACCTTGATGACGCCTGCTTCATTGAAAGAGTCCGGCATGAACCGTGAGCAATTTGTGGAAAAATATAACGCGATCTATTCGGGCATGGAGGTTTCTGCAATTAAGGCAGAATTGAAACCGAAAGTAATCGAAGAGACAACGGATGGCACGGGTAATGACAATAAAAACCAAAACCCGGATGCCTATGAAGTGGACTACAGCCTGCAGTTAACGACCTTCCTGGGAGAAGTGGCCGAGACACATACACTGAAACTGGTGCGTGAAGAGCTTGAGGAGGGTCGCAAAGTCTGGCGGATCAATTGGAAGCCATCCATGATTCTGACTGACATGGTCAAGGGAAGCAAAGTTCGGGTTAGAACCCTTTTCCCGGAACGTGGGGACATTGTTGATCGTGAAGGGCTGCCCCTTGCAACCAAGGGGAATATATACGAGTGGGGCATCATACCGGAGAAGCTGGGAGAAAATCCGGAGCCGATGATCGCCCGGATCGCGGAGCATTACAAAGTAACAGAAGCTATCATCAACACCGCGCTTGCACAGAAATGGGTGAAGCCGGAATATTTTGTCCCGATTGCTTCAACAGAGGACTCCCGGGTGCCTGCAGCACTGGCTGGTGTGCAGGTTCAATCCAAGGAAATACGATACTATCCTCTTGGTGAGGCTGCTGCTCATTTGATCGGTTATGTGCGCAAGGCCACCAAAGAAGATTTGGAGAAAGATACGGAAGGCTATTATCGTGCGGAAGATTGGATTGGCAAAGCCGGACTGGAGCAATCCCTGGAGAAGCAGCTTCGCGGCGAAAGGGGTGGCCTGATCGAGATTACCGATGAATCGGGAAATACCCGTTCAGAGCTTATCCGCAAGGATGCAGAGGATGGCCAGAATATTCAACTGACGATCAGCTCCGAGCAACAGCGTAAACTGTATAAGACATTATCGAGTGGTGGTGACGCCGGAGCGATGGTGCTGATGAATCCGACGGACGGCAATCTGCTGGCTCTGGCAAGTGCGCCCGCCTATAATCCGAACAAGATGGTTACGGGACTGACACAGGCTGAGTGGGATGCCTATTCAGCAGATGAGAAGCTTCCTTTTATTAATAGGTTTACGAATCGTTATGCACCAGGGTCAACCTTCAAAGCCATTACGGCAGCGGCAGGTCTGATGGAGAAGGTTACCACAGCGGACAAATCGCATGATATCTCTGGTCTGCAATGGCGTAAGGATGAGAGCTGGGGCGGTTATTATGTGAAACGTGTGAAAAGTGTATCCCCGGTGAACATGGTTGATGCGCTGGTCTACTCGGACAATATTTATTTTGCGAAGGAAGCGGTTGAGATGGGCAGCGCCAAGTTCATAGAGGGCATCCAGAAGTTCGGTTTTGGAGACAACTTTGGACTGGATGAACTGTATTTGAAACCAAGTCAGTATGCAAACGAGGCTCATCTCGATCTTTCATCGGAGGTGCTGCTCGCTGACACGTCCTATGGACAGGGCGAAATGCTGATGTCGCCAATCCATCTGGCGTCCTCTTTCACTCCTTTTATTAATGAAGGGAAAATGGTGAAGCCCGTACTGATAGAGGAAAAGGAAACCGCCGAACCGGAGGTTGTAATTACACCTGAAGTTGCAAATACGGTGAAGGATGCCTTGGGCCAGGTGGTGACCCGATCGGGAGGAACGGCTCATTCCTTGAATTCACTCCCTGAAGGACTGGCAGCTAAGACAGGGACGGCCGAACTGAAGGCCAAGAAGGGGGAGAAAGGACAGGAGAACGGTTTTGTGGTGGTGTTTGATACCGAATCACCATCCTTCCTTATAGCCGCGGTCATTGAACAAGTGAACGGAAGAGGCGGCAGTCATTATGTTTTGGACAAATTAAAGCCTTTCCTGGAGAAAAAGGGAGTAACGCAGTAATTGGATGGATTGCGATTTACGATGTATCTTTAGTATTTGAAGAGCCCATCCACCATTCATGTTACCAGAATGGTGGATGGGCTTTATTTTGCCTTTATGTTATAAGATTTATTTCCGAGCAGTCAGCATAAAACGTGCCGAGTTCGTTCGAATCCCTTTATCGCAGCGATTTTGCTCAACAAACTGTTGGAAACGCTCTAAGTCGGATTCCTTCTCTCCAAAATCGGGAATGATCGGTGCATGGGTCAGCAGGAAAAGTAGATCATCAGGCGTGGCGTAATATTCTGTTGCGTTATATTCGTATGCCTCAATGTCTTGAAAACCCGCTTCGCGAAGTTCACGTTTGTATCGTTCCATTAATGTGCCAGGCTGAACGCCCAGTGACTGTCCACGGTCAAAAGCCTTTGAGAGATTATATTTATCATGTTCACTGACTTGTTGGGTAAGGAGTACACCGCCATCGGCCAATACTCTGAATACTTCTGTAGCGCAGAAGTCGCAGTGTCTGGAGGACACGACATTAAAGAATTGATCTGGAAATGTCAGTTGCTCTGCATTCATATGCACAAAACGGACATTCGAACGGGAACCAGATGCCTTGAGATTACGCTGGGCAGTCTCAATCATTCCCCGGGAAAGGTCTATTCCAACCAATAATAGTGCAGCATCCGCGATGGAAAGAACAGCTTCTCCCCCACCTGTGCCAATATCAAGCAATAGATCTGACGGTTGGGTGCAGCGTGTAACTTCCTCGTAGAAGTTCCATCCAATGCCCTCTGAAGTCACTTTCAGGGAGCTGAAGTCCCAGCCATTCAATCGCCCAATACGTTCGTAAAAAGTAGTATAGTCCATCTTTTTCTTCATTATATGATTCCTCCAATGTGAGTTCTTGATTCTAAATAGATGTTGTGCAAAATCGTTATGATTAGATGCCGAACAGGCTCAAAAGGGCAGACGTATCCCATGTTAGCTGGTACGCGTTTTGACCCAGCCCGACGACTAATTACTTCGAACGATTGGGAACGACATCCGTGTCACCTCACAGTTTGGAATGCATCCATTATACACCATAAAGATATGGTGCAATTTACCTTTTTACTATATGATAAGTGTCGATTCATGTAAAAATAGCATAGGATACATACGTTCTTTTTGATGGAGGGATCAGGGTGTATTGTCACGTATGTGGGACCAAAAGCAGTCTAGGGGACAGCACATGTAGAAAGTGTAGAACGAAATTAAAAGGTTCAAGCTCTACCGATGAACAGATTTGGGCAGAAACAGCGGTTGGCCTGGAGAGTGGAACGGGAAAAGCATTAGATCCGTTATCCAGACAGCATCAGTCTGCACCAAAGCAGAGCAACACGGCACAAGGACGAGCATTTAGCTGGATTATTCCACTGCTTCTGGCAGCGGTGATGGGGGCCTTATTGACTTATTATTACAAGCAGGAGATGGGCATCAATGCGGAGGTAAAATCACTGCATCAACAGGCGGAGCAGGCGGCCTTGGACGGAAAATATCAAGAGGCGCTTCAATTTCTGGATTCGGCTCTTGCGAAACGGCCAAACGTGGATGGACTTGTGCAGGATCGTCAAATTACAGCCAAAGCTTTCAATCTGATGAATCAGCTGAACGAAGCTGCGACAAGTTTGAAAACGGGCAAACTTGCTGCTGGCGACAAGACGCTTCAGGCTGTAGCAAAAGTGTTGAAAGAGCGAGATGAACCGGTTTTTGCCAAGGTGCGGACGACTCTAAACAACAACAAGGTGACACTGGCTGTCCTGAAGGTGAAGAAAGAAATCGATAGTTTGACCACCGTACAGGCACTGGCTGAGAAATTGGACACGGTATCGAAATTGAAAGGCAAGGAAGCCGAGGCGGTTCAGAAACAAATTATCGACAAGCTGGCTGGTCTTAGCTATAAGCAAGCTGAACAGCAAGTGAAGAAAAAGGATTTTACGGCTGCATTGCAAACCGTTGATCAGGGGTTGTCCTACGCTCCGGAGGATGAAAAACTGACAGCATATCGCGAACGAGTATTGAGTGAGAAGAAGGCTTTTGAAAAAGCAGAAGCCGAACGAATTCAACTTGCTGAGCAACAGGCAGCAGAAGAAGACCTGAAGAACCGCACAGCAGCGGTGAGCATTGTAGACGTAGAAGCGACGCTTGATATGTATGGCGATCTGTATATAAGCGGCTCAATCGTGAATAATGCCACTCGGCCTATCTCTTCCGTAACGGTTATGTTGGACATCTACAGCTCAGACGGGGCATACCTTGGTCAAACCTATGCGGATGTATATCCAAGCTGGCTTGAAGTAGGGGATCAGGGATTTTTTGAAACGTATTATTATGGTGTGTACGAGGAAGCGGAAGTTTCTGTAGTGAACGCAACGTGGTATCTGGAATAGGAGGACAGGTTGGAATGGCCAAACGAACATGGAGTACGATTATCTCCAGTGCAATCATTATTGGAGCGGGAGCAGGAGGTGTGTTCTGGATTCATCAGTATTCAGCAGATCAACTGCAGGATGGAGGACCAAGACTGGCTGTTGTCACTACGAAGGAAACGGCAACCACAACGTCTAAACCGTCCTCCCAGACAACCGTGAAGAAAACACGTAAACAGATTATTGAAGACAGTCAGAAGAAAGTGGTTACGATTGAGAGCAGCAGTGGACTGGGCTCCGGTTTTCTCTACAATGATCAGGGTGATGTGGTAACCAATGCTCACGTGGTGGAGGGCTCGAAAGAAGTAACGATTCGAACCCTCAATCATGAGGAGTATAAAGGAACCGTTATCGGGATTGGGGAAGAGACGGATGTTGCTGTCGTCAGGGTGCCTGATCTGAAAAAAGTTAAACCGCTGCCTATCGCCAAATCCAAAGCAGAGACGGGAGATGAGATTCTCGCTCTGGGCAGTCCGCTAGGTCTGGAGAACACCGTAACTACAGGCATTATCAGCGGTGTGGGCCGCAGCTTCGAAATTGCCCCATATATCTATAGTAATCTGTATCAAATCTCGGCGCCCATTACACACGGCAACAGCGGTGGCCCGCTGATCAGTGCAGAAACCGGTGAAGTACTGGGCATTAATTCAGCCGTTGTGGAGCAGGAAGGCGGAATCGGGTTCAGCATTCCCATCACCAGCGTGTTGAAGCAGGTCCAGGCCTGGTCTGAGAAACCGTCATCGTCTAAAACGGCCGTTCAGACGAGTGGCAATCAGGGAGCGGGATCAAATTCAGCTTCTTTGGAAGCAGAGGGCCTGGTGACCGAATTTTATATGAACCTGAATCTGAACGACTATGTTACCGCGTATGCCTTGCTTGGCAGTGAGTGGCAGAGCGGGATAAGTTATGCCAAGTTCCGTGAAGGTTACATCAACACCAGTTATGTGACCATTGCCGAAGTTTCGTCCTCAGATAAGACAAATGATGAAATAGAGGTCACTGCTGTTATTACAGCGGATGAACGAAAAGACGGTGAATTGGTCACCACGAAATATAAAGTTACGTATCAGGTCGGTTATGAAAATGGACAACTGAAAATACTTCATGGCCAAGGGAAAAAAGTGAAATAAAGTTGTGGAGGGAGAATGGGCGCCAAGCCGATTCTCCTTTTTGATTGCTTAAGTTTGATGGTTCTGTTAAAATACAGAACGAACGTTCAGTATGCAAGAGGTGGAGTGAAATGGATGAGTATGAATAAAAAGCAAATTCAAACCGAGCAGACCAAGAAGAAACTTGCGGATGCCTCAAGAGCTCTTTTTGTGCAAAAAGGGTATAAAGCTACTTCCATTGAAGATATTGTGGCTGCGACAGGCAGCAGTAAAGGCAATATCTATTACCATTTTAAAAGCAAGGAAGGCCTCTTTCTGTATCTGATTGATGAGTGGGATCGGGAATGGGAAGAGAATTGGGCGGCCAAGGAACATCTGTATCATACCTCTACCGAGAAGATCTACGGCTTGGCAGAACAATTAATCCTCGATGATATGAATCACCCGCTTACGAAGGCGGCAGATGAGTTCTTTACCGGAGAAAAGAAAGAAAATGATATTGAAGAACGCATAGCTTTGATGTTTGAGCGGCATATTCAATTTAACAAACAATTGGTGGAGCAGGGGATAGAGAGCGGAGAGTTCAAGGCGGACAACGCAGACAATCTTGCGCTCATTCTGGAAAGCACCATCATTGGACTTAGTCAGCTGTCGCGCGGAATGGAGCCAGAACAGGCTCTTGCCTTGTACCGCCAAGCGGCTAGCGTATTCTTGTATGGAATAGCAAAAGAAAAATCTTAAAGCAACATTTTGACAACACGGAGGATGGAATCATGGCATTACTTACACGGAACAGGGGCGCATTGCTGCTGTTAATGTTTAATATTTTTCTCGTTTTTACAGGTATAGGTCTTGTGGTACCTATTATGCCTGCGTATATGGATCTACTGCATATCACCGGGTTCACGGTTGGTTTGCTGGTAGCAGCATTCTCCTTCACGCAGTTTCTGTTTTCTCCAGTTGCGGGCCGTTGGTCTGACATCTTGGGGCGTAAAAAAATTATTGTTGGCGGCATGTTAATCTTTGCTGTATCGGAGTTCATGTTTGGTGCTGTGAATGCACCATCGCTGCTCTTCGCAGCCCGGATGCTTGGAGGAATCGGTGCAGCGATGATCTTCCCAGCAGTTATGGCCTATACCGCAGATATTACGACAGAAGAAGAACGCGGTAAAGGTATGGGATTAATTAATGCGGCAATTACTACAGGTTTTATCATTGGTCCGGGGATCGGCGGATATATCGCTGACTTTGGCATTCGGATTCCTTTCTATGCCGCAGGTATTGCAGGTTTGCTGGCATCCATCATTACCCTGATTATTTTGCCGGAATCGACCAGAATTACCGGAGAGCAAACCAAACCTGTTGCGGGTGCACCGAAGGTCAAAAGCCCGGGTATGGTTTCCCAGTTGCTGCATTCGTACCGGGAGCCTTACTTTTTCAGTTTAATTATCGTATTTGTCATGGCGTTTGGTCTGGCTAACTATGAGACGGTCTTTTCTCTGTTTGTGGATCACAAATTTGGCTTCACCACCAAGGATATTGCATTCATAATTACGTTTGGTTCCATTGCGGGAGCCGTGGTGCAGGTCTCACTGATTGGCTGGCTGTTAAACCGGTTTGGTGAGAAAAAAGTCATTTCGGTCTGCTTGCTTTTTGTGGCTGTATTTGTGCTATTGACCTTGTTTGTAAATACCTACTGGATGATTCTTGTCGTAACGTTTATCGTCTTCCTTGGTATGGATATATTGCGTCCGGCAATCAGTACGCAGATGTCCAAACTGGCGGAAGAACAACAAGGCTTTGTGGCCGGATTGAACTCAGCCTATACAAGTTTGGGGAATATCGCAGGTCCAATTGTAGCGGGAGCACTGTTTGATGTGAATATCAACTATCCTTACGTTTCAGCAGCTGTTGTTCTGGCAATCTGTTTCCTGTTATCTTTGCGGGTGTTAAGAGGAGTTAACTCCACAGGTAATGCTAAGGCTGAAATGTAAGCCTGACTTCTGGAAATGAACGTAAAGACGTCAAACTTTGTTATAATAAGAAATGCTGGAAGTGAAGAAGATGGGCTGGGTTGCATAACAAGTTACCGAGGACGGTCATTTTTAAGCATATACAGGATTATTGGAGTGATAACATGAGCAAAGCAAAAGGAAAAGGTGGCACCGGCCGCGGTACCGGCAAAAAAGGCTGGAACCGTTGGCAAGCCGCCGCTAACCGGGCGAAAAGTGCCCCGAAGCCTTACAAAAGTAAAGGTACAAAGAAGAAGGACGATACCGAAACTTCAAGTGGCAAGCCCGAGTAAGTATGGCTTGACGATGCCAGAGGAGAGAGCTGCCTGACTAACGGGTGGGTCTCTTTTTGTTTAGAGATATAAAAAAATTAAATTGACAGTAGTGTAGATCTGGTAATAATATAGAGCTTACGCAAATTAGATGGTAGTGCTACTATATAGAGAAAGGAGCATCAGCATGCCTGTTAATATGGATGAAAATCCACTTGGACTTATTCTGTCACGTACTTATCTGGCATACAAAAAAACAACAACCAGAAATCTGAGCGAACAGGATATTACTCCCGAACAATTTGCAGTTCTGAATGAATTGAGCAAGGCTGGAAGCCATATATCACAGAAAAAACTGGCTGAATTAACAGTTCGGGACCAGACAACGGTAGGCAAAATTATAGACAAGTTGATTCGCAAAGGTCTGGTGACGAGAGAAGAAGATCCACAGGATCGCAGAGCGGTTTTACTTTGTTTGACGGCGGAAGGACTGGAAATGAATAACGTTCTGACACCAAAGGCAAAACAGCAAGAGCAAGAGGCACTTGCCGAATGTTCCCCTGAAGAGCTTGATGTATTCATGAATGTGATGAATCGCATCTATGAAAAGATGAAATAAATTTTTTTGACCAAATATGTGCATGTGCATATATATGCAGTGCAATTATTTTAATTTTAACTAATGGGAGTCGTGAACGAATGAAAAGCTTCAAAGATTTTCTTAAAGTGCCACAGACAAAAATAGGATTGGTTTTTGCATTGATTGTTCCGCTGTTATTTGTTGTGATCTGGATGACGGGTTATCATCAAGCCACGGAGAGAGTGGATCAACTTCAAGTTGCTCTGGTGAACGAAGATGGGACACAGGGAACAGAGGTGCAGAAGCAGATTGAAACGCTCGCGCCTTTCCATGTCAATGTACTGGGTTCTGCCGAGGAAGCTGAGCAACAGATGAATGCAGGTAACTATGCGATGGTTATTGTTATTCCGGAAGGATTCACTGACCGGATTGAAGGTGGTACAGAGGCGAATTTATCCTTTTATATCAATCAGGGAAATGCCGATGTAGCCAAATCCATTGTAGAACACGCGGCGACTGGAATGACTACACAAATAGGTCAAGGGATTTTGGAATCCAAGGTTCAAGTGACACTCAATAACGATAGTATAAACAGCGAAGATTTAAGTGCAGCCATTGGACAAGCGATGGCGAAGATGAATGAAGGGCCTGTGAAGGCTGAAATTAATAAAACGAACAGTGTAAGTGATTTTGCAACATCGATGCTGCCCATGATTCTGGGTTTTATCACCTATATTGCCACCATGACTATGAATATTCAGTTCAATATTACGTCGAACATCATGAAGCGTAACCATTCCAAATGGGAAATCTTCTGGGGACGGCAAGTGCTGCTGTTGTGTATAGCTGTAATCGTTCCCCTTATTGTGGATACGGTGGCTCTTCAGTTTACGGATGTGGCGAGTTCCTTCGGCGCTTTGTATCTCTATCATGTGCTCGTATGTCTGGCTTGTATCTGTTTTACACAAATGAGTTTTGCCCTGTTTGGCAATGCAGGCCCTCTATTTAATGTGGCGATGGTTCCACTCCAGTTGATGACAGCGGGAAGTATCATTCCAGCCGAGATGCTGGCGCCATTCTACCGTTATATAGGGAACTTTCTGCCCGCTTCCAATGGGGTACAGGGCTTTATGCGTTTGATCTATAGTGGAGAAGCTGTGGGTGGGTTCATGCTAAATCTTCTGTTGATCTCGGCTGTAACGTGGGGAATTACGCTGCTTCGTGTAGGTTTACAAAAAGAAGCAGCACAACAAGCTTCAGTGTCCCCTGCAGCAGTGCAGACTCAGCATTAAGGTTGTATTTTATAACAATGTAATGACCATATTAAAAAGCGATTCACGAAGATTTAAACCTTCGTGAATCGCTTTTTACATAAGAAAAGCCATACTCAAACGGCAGCATCCAAGATTTAAAATTGGAGCGCCGGCTGAATCTGGCTTGAAAGGTGATGAATAATAAAAGTGATTCAGTTTGCTCTTACTTTAAAGAAGGAGATCAGTTCTTGCAATTGGCCCGATACAGCCGAGAGTTCATCAGAGGCGGCCACAATGGAAGCCATGGATGATTCCTGTTCAGCAATGGATTGCTCAATCTGTTTGCTGCTATGTGCTGCTTTGCTGACGCTCGCAGACAACTCATCCGCAGTAGCGGACATTTCCTGTGTGCTGGCGGATATTTCTTCGGTAGAGCTGGAGATATCCTGAATTTGGTTAGCGACTTTGTTCGTAGCTGTCAAAATATCTTCAAAGAATTGACCCGTCTCCATGGTAACCTGAGAGCCCTTCTCCACTTCTTGAGAGCCAAGGTGCATAGCTTCGGCAGATTGAAGGATATCGCGTTGAATTCCGTCAATTAAGGTACGAATCTGTTTGGCAGAGTCCTGGGACTGTTCAGCGAGCTTGCGGACTTCTCCTGCGACAACCGCAAATCCTTTTCCTTCCTCACCAACACGAGCCGCCTCAATGGAAGCATTTAGTGCGAGCAAATTAGTCTGATCTGCAATTTGTGTAATCATATTGACGATGCTGCTAATTTCGTTCGAGCGGCTTTCCAAAGACTGTATCGATTCCGACGTGTGCTTCACTGCACCTGAGATCAGTCTCATCTGTTCAACCACTTGTTGCATAATCTCATGACCTGTATTAGAACGTTCTTCCATGCTTGATGCCTCATCCGCAACATCTGCAGAACTGCTGGCAATCGTCTGCACAACGGTAGACATTTCTGTCATTGCTCGGGCACTTTCCACGCTGGCCTGATCCTGGGAGCGAAGGCCGTGAGAGATGTCCCGGATATTGCTGCTGATCATCTGGATATTATCATTATTTTTCTCGGAAATATCTAATAATTTCTTGGATGAGTCAGAGAGGTGATAGGATGTCGTTTGCACTTTGAACATCGTGTCATTGAATCGCTGAATCATCGTATTGAATTTTTGATTAATAATTCCCAGATCATCCCGTCCGGTGTGAATGCTTACATCCAGATTGCCTGAGCTCGCAGCCTCAATACCTTTCATAAGGTCACGGATTGGCTTAAGTGTTTTCTTCAATAGAACATACTGAAGTACCATAAACACGATCAGGAAAACGATCAGAAAAATACTACTGTATGTAATCAGTTTATGAAGTCCTTTTGGAACTGCGCTTGCATCAACATCAAAGTATATTGCTGCATAGGTATTGCCCTCGGCATTCTTGATGGGATACATAATTGTTGTCCAAGTGCCATAATCGTCGGTATAAAAGCTACTGAATCCAGGCTCACTGTCTACTTTCATATCCTCAAGAGCTTCGACAATTTGTGAGGATAAGGGATACATAGTACCTGCTGCCATATTGCCTTCTTCGAAGGACTCAACGAGACTGGTTGGAATCGCGATAATGGAGGTCTCATTTCCCTTTTCCAACTCTGTTCCAAAAATATAGGCCTGGGCGATATTGGGATAGAGTTCATGGATGGAATCCAGATAATCTCGAATTACCTTTTGGGCAGTCCCGTCATAGTTTTTCTCATTCGCTGCTTCAAGAACCTTGCTTGTATCCAGATCATCAGACCATTTCTGCGTCGTTACCTCAGCCTGATCATATAACTGTTGAATCAAAATGCTTTTTTGGAACTGATATCCGGCTGTAATTAAAATAACGCCAATTAGCGTAATGCTGCCGAATGAAATAACGAGATTTTTAGCAAAGAAGGGAAGAGTACTCCACCGTATCTTATCTAACAACATAGTTCACTCCTTTTTCAAATTGTGAGTATCTGGATGCGCGTTCGCTCAACGCATGGTGCTTTGTATCCATGTGATATATCGTAATAGGGTTAGATTAATGTTAGTTTTTGAATGAAAATGATGCTTTAGTACCAAGGTTTTCAGAATTTTCCTCATTTCTTTCATTAATATGTTCATTATTAAAAAAATGCGCAAATCTATAACGGCAATTTCTTAGAAGATTGGGCAATTAAATGCCAAAAAGGAATAAGCTCCCTTCATTTCAAGAAGTGAATTTTGCTTAACATGTATATACATAAAGGGAAGAGAGATTTAGATTGAAATAAAGATATGCGCAACTATGAAATACATTAATACGCAAAATGACTCTAAACGAGACTTGGCGAATATAGAAAAGTTCCCTGTACGATATCCTAATACTGTAATGAAAGACAGCAGTACATAGATGAAGCTACTTAATAAGTAGTGACTTTAATGAAGAAAAGTTTTTACGGCCCTACGAGACAAACTGTTTATTAGAGCTTACGCGTTGGGTTTGCAGTCAATATAGGCTATCCTATAGAACGCATAGAGCGTATCGCGAGATTCCGTTAGCTTAACAACCGCTGGAGTATATGTATAACTAGGAGAGTAGATTAACTAAATGTAGTGAAATAAATTAATTTATATTATGGGTTGTAATTAGTATTAGAACATGATATATTATTAATCCGGCCAAGAAAACACGAGAAACATGGTGCGGCAAGCAAATGAAATAATCTTCGAAAGAAACTTAAAAAAATGCTTGCAAAGTTGGTTCGGACGTGATAATATATAAGAGTTGCTGAAGAGAACAACGACAGCGACGCAAAGAAGTTTGATCTTTGAAAACTGAACAACGAGTGAGTAACGATCTTGCTTGCAAGATCGACGCTGAGAAATCGGTACAAGCCTTCGGGCTGTATGATTTTGAAGCAACAATGAGATTTTTAATCTCGTCAGTTTCAAAATGAGCTTATCGCTCTTTTCAATACTTTATTGGAGAGTTTGATCCTGGCTCAGGACGAACGCTGGCGGCATGCCTAATACATGCAAGTCGAGCGGACTTGATGAGAAGCTTGCTTCTCAGATGGTTAGCGGCGGACGGGTGAGTAACACGTAGGCAACCTGCCCTCAAGCTTGGGACAACTACCGGAAACGGTAGCTAATACCGAATAGTTGTTTTCTTCTCCTGAAGGAAACTGGAAAGACGGAGTAATCTGTCACTTGGGGATGGGCCTGCGGCGCATTAGCTAGTTGGTGGGGTAACGGCTCACCAAGGCGACGATGCGTAGCCGACCTGAGAGGGTGATCGGCCACACTGGGACTGAGACACGGCCCAGACTCCTACGGGAGGCAGCAGTAGGGAATCTTCCGCAATGGGCGAAAGCCTGACGGAGCAATGCCGCGTGAGTGATGAAGGTTTTCGGATCGTAAAGCTCTGTTGCCAGGGAAGAACGCTTGGGAGAGTAACTGCTCTCAAGGTGACGGTACCTGAGAAGAAAGCCCCGGCTAACTACGTGCCAGCAGCCGCGGTAATACGTAGGGGGCAAGCGTTGTCCGGAATTATTGGGCGTAAAGCGCGCGCAGGCGGTCATTTAAGTCTGGTGTTTAATCCCGGGGCTCAACCCCGGATCGCACTGGAAACTGGGTGACTTGAGTGCAGAAGAGGAGAGTGGAATTCCACGTGTAGCGGTGAAATGCGTAGATATGTGGAGGAACACCAGTGGCGAAGGCGACTCTCTGGGCTGTAACTGACGCTGAGGCGCGAAAGCGTGGGGAGCAAACAGGATTAGATACCCTGGTAGTCCACGCCGTAAACGATGAGTGCTAGGTGTTAGGGGTTTCGATACCCTTGGTGCCGAAGTTAACACATTAAGCACTCCGCCTGGGGAGTACGGTCGCAAGACTGAAACTCAAAGGAATTGACGGGGACCCGCACAAGCAGTGGAGTATGTGGTTTAATTCGAAGCAACGCGAAGAACCTTACCAGGTCTTGACATCCCTCTGACCGGTACAGAGATGTACCTTTCCTTCGGGACAGAGGAGACAGGTGGTGCATGGTTGTCGTCAGCTCGTGTCGTGAGATGTTGGGTTAAGTCCCGCAACGAGCGCAACCCTTGATCTTAGTTGCCAGCACTTCGGGTGGGCACTCTAAGGTGACTGCCGGTGACAAACCGGAGGAAGGTGGGGATGACGTCAAATCATCATGCCCCTTATGACCTGGGCTACACACGTACTACAATGGCCGGTACAACGGGCTGTGAAGCCGCGAGGTGGAACGAATCCTAAAAAGCCGGTCTCAGTTCGGATTGCAGGCTGCAACTCGCCTGCATGAAGTCGGAATTGCTAGTAATCGCGGATCAGCATGCCGCGGTGAATACGTTCCCGGGTCTTGTACACACCGCCCGTCACACCACGAGAGTTTATAACACCCGAAGTCGGTGGGGTAACCGCAAGGAGCCAGCCGCCGAAGGTGGGATAGATGATTGGGGTGAAGTCGTAACAAGGTAGCCGTATCGGAAGGTGCGGCTGGATCACCTCCTTTCTATGGAGAATCGTTTCCCGAGTGGAAACATTCAAATAAGTCTTCAGGAAGCATGCTTCCGAAGCGAGCTTTACTTCGTAAAGCTTTTCACTCACTCGTTGCTCAGTTTTGAGAGCTCAAACTCTCAAACAGCTTGCTTTTGCATGGAGCTTGTTCTTTGAAAACTAGATATCGAAACGAAATTTTGCGATTTAGAACATTCCTTTAAGCTGATCTTGTGTAAACAAGTGAAGTGTTTATAAGGTAGACTGCTATTGCGATGGTATCGAATGGGAAGCGACTTTTGGCTTTGGACGTAGTCCAAAACAAGCGGAGCGCGCCATCGAAACCGGAGCAACTGGTTAAGCTACTAAGAGCACACGGAGGATGCCTAGGCGCTAGGAGCCGATGAAGGACGTGGCGAACAACGAAACTGCCTCGGGGAGCTGTAAGCAAGCTTTGATCCGGGGGTGTCCGAATGGGGAAACCCAGCTGGGGTAATTTCCAGTTACTCATAACTGAATACATAGGTTATGCAGAGGCATACCAGGGGAACTGAAACATCTAAGTACCCTGAGGAAGAGAAAACAATAGTGATTCCGTCAGTAGCGGCGAGCGAACGCGGAGAAGCCCAAACCAAAGAGCTTGCTCTTTGGGGTTGTGGGACATCTCACATGGAGTTACAAAGGAGCCGGTTAAACGAAGAGGTCTGGAAAGGCCCGCCAAAGAAGGTAAAAGCCCTGTAGTTGAAAGTTGGCTCTCTCCGAGATGTATCCCGAGTAGTGCGGGGCACGTGAAACCCCGTATGAATCCGGCAGGACCATCTGCCAAGGCTAAATACTTCCTAGCGACCGATAGTGAAGCAGTACCGTGAGGGAAAGGTGAAAAGCACCCCGGAAGGGGAGTGAAATAGAACCTGAAACCGTGTGCTTACAAAAAGTCAGAGCCCGTTTTAGGGGTGATGGCGTGCCTTTTGTAGAATGAACCGGCGAGTTACGTTCCCGTGCAAGGTTAAGGTGAAGAGCCGGAGCCGCAGCGAAAGCGAGTCTGAATAGGGCGATGTAGTACGTGGACGTAGACCCGAAACCGGGTGATCTACCCCTGTCCAGGGTGAAGGTGCGGTAACACGCACTGGAGGCCCGAACCCACGCACGTTGAAAAGTGCGGGGATGAGGTGGGGGTAGCGGAGAAATTCCAATCGAACTCGGAGATAGCTGGTTCTCCCCGAAATAGCTTTAGGGCTAGCCTCGGAAAACAGAGTCGTGGAGGTAGAGCACTGATTGGGTGCGGGGCCCGCAAGGGTTACCAAGCTCAGTCAAACTCCGAATGCCATAGACTTACTTCCGGGAGTCAGACAGTGAGTGCTAAGATCCATTGTCAAAAGGGAAACAGCCCAGACCATCAGCTAAGGTCCCCAAGTGTGTGTTAAGTGGGAAAGGATGTGGAGTTGCACAGACAACCAGGATGTTGGCTTAGAAGCAGCCACCATTGAAAGAGTGCGTAATAGCTCACTGGTCGAGTGACTCTGCGCCGAAAATGTAACGGGGCTAAACACACCACCGAAGCTATGGCTTGATGCTTTGCATCAGGGGTAGGGGAGCGTTGTATAAGGGTTGAAGGTGTACCGTAAGGAGCGCTGGACATTATACAAGTGAGAATGCCGGTATGAGTAACGAAAAGATCAGTGAGAATCTGATCCGCCGAAAGCCTAAGGGTTCCTGAGGAAGGCTCGTCCGCTCAGGGTAAGTCGGGACCTAAGGCGAGGCCGAAAGGCGTAGTCGAAGGACAACAGGTCGAAATTCCTGTACCACCGTAAGCCGTTATGAGCAATGGGGGGACGCAGCAGGGTAGTGACGCGGACTGATGGATGTCCGTCTAAGCAGTGAGGCTGATGTGTAGGCAAATCCGCACATCATAAGGCTGGACTGTGATGGGGAGCGAAAATTATAGTAGCGAAGGTCATGATCTCACACTGCCAAGAAAAGCCTCTAGCCAGGTGATGGTGCCCGTACCGCAAACCGACACAGGTAGGCGAGAAGAGAATTCTAAGGCGCGCGGAAGAACTCTCGTTAAGGAACTCGGCAAAATGACCCCGTAACTTCGGGAGAAGGGGTGCCCCGGTAGTGTGAATAGCACGAGGGGGCCGCAGTGAAAAGGCCCAAGCGACTGTTTAGCAAAAACACAGGTCTGTGCGAAGCCGTAAGGCGAAGTATACGGGCTGACGCCTGCCCGGTGCTGGAAGGTTAAGGGGAGTGGTTAGGGGTAACCCGAAGCTATGAACCGAAGCCCCAGTAAACGGCGGCCGTAACTATAACGGTCCTAAGGTAGCGAAATTCCTTGTCAGGTAAATTCTGACCCGCACGAATGGCGTAACGACTTGGGCGCTGTCTCAACGAGAGATCCGGTGAAATTTTAATACCTGTGAAGATGCAGGTTACCCGCGACAAGACGGAAAGACCCCATGGAGCTTTACTGCAGCTTGATATTGAATTTGGGTACGATCTGTACAGGATAGGTGGGAGCCTTTGAAGCATGAGCGCCAGCTTGTGTGGAGGCACCGTTGGGATACCACCCTGATCGTATCTAGGTTCTAACCTGGTACCGTAATCCGGTGCGGGGACAGTGTCAGGTGGGCAGTTTGACTGGGGCGGTCGCCTCCTAAAGAGTAACGGAGGCGCCCAAAGGTTCCCTCAGAATGGTTGGAAATCATTCGAAGAGTGCAAAGGCATAAGGGAGCTTGACTGCGAGACCTACAAGTCGAGCAGGGACGAAAGTCGGGCTTAGTGATCCGGTGGTACCGCATGGAAGGGCCATCGCTCAACGGATAAAAGCTACCCTGGGGATAACAGGCTTATCTCCCCCAAGAGTCCACATCGACGGGGAGGTTTGGCACCTCGATGTCGGCTCATCGCATCCTGGGGCTGAAGTAGGTCCCAAGGGTTGGGCTGTTCGCCCATTAAAGCGGTACGCGAGCTGGGTTCAGAACGTCGTGAGACAGTTCGGTCCCTATCTGTCGTGGGCGTAGGAAATTTGAGAGGAGCTGTCCTTAGTACGAGAGGACCGGGATGGACGTACCGCTGGTGTACCAGTTGTTCCGCCAGGAGCACCGCTGGGTAGCTATGTACGGAAGGGATAAGCGCTGAAAGCATCTAAGCGTGAAGCCCCCCTCAAGATGAGATTTCCCAGTATGTAAGACCCCTTGAAGACGACGAGGTAGATAGGCTGGGGGTGGAAGTGCAGCAATGCATGGAGCTGACCAGTACTAATCGGTCGAGGGCTTATCCAAGATATGCAGGTTATAACTCGCAAATTTCGTTTCGGATCTAGTTTTCAGAGAATACACTCTGAGATGTAAGCTAAGCTATGCGTTTGGTGGCGATGGCGGAGGGGTTCCACACGTACCCATCCCGAACACGACCGTTAAGCCCTCTAGCGCCGATGGTACTTGGACCGCAGGGTCCTGGGAGAGTAGGACGCCGCCAAGCAATCAAAAGACACGATCGCTTATCTGCGATCGTGTCTTTTTCTGTTATTATGATCATGGGAATGATTATAACTACTGTAGGCTGTTTTATATATCTTCATCTTAGAGATTAAACTCATTTTATACATAAAATACTGGCCTTCCCATCATCCAAGCTGTGATACAATAGGTGGGGTCTATATAGAAACGGAAACACGCATGAGTACGAGGAGGAACTGAATTACGATGAAATCAGCCCCGTTTATTGCCGTGGAGGGTCCGATTGGTGCGGGGAAAACAACGTTAGCAACGATGCTTTCTCAGGAATTGAACCTTCCGCTGGTCAAGGAGATTGTAGAAGAGAATCCCTTTTTGGCTTCCTTCTATCAGGATATAGATGAGTGGAGCTTCCAGCTTGAAATGTTTTTTCTGTGTAACCGGTTTAAGCAACTGGAAGACACAGGCGTGCACTATATTAAGAAGAATACCCCCGTCATTTCGGACTATCATATCTATAAAAATATGATTTTTGCCGAACGTACCTTAAAAGGAACGAAACGGGACAAATACCGTCAAATCTATCATCTCTTAACGGATGATTTACCGAAACCCAATTTGGTGCTTTATATTGAGGCTGAACTCGATACATTGATGAAACGTATCAACAAACGCGGACGTTCTTTTGAGCAGGATATGGACCCCGCTTATATGGAGCAGTTAATTGCAGATTATAAAACAGGTATGGCCTATCTGGCCAGCAGCCCGAATCGGCCAATTATCATTAAGGTGAATGCGGAGCAGCTCGATTTTGTAGAACATCCCGAACATTTCAAACAGATTGTTAATCAGGTAAAGGAGTATATCACATGAACAACTATGGCATTCCGGCCAATGCGTTAATTACGGTAGCAGGTACCGTTGGGGTGGGCAAATCTACGCTAACAGCGGCACTGGCAGAGCGTTTGAGCTTTAAGACTTCGCTTGAGCAAGTCGACCACAATCCCTATTTGGAGAAGTTCTATCATGACTTCGAACGTTGGAGCTTCCATTTGCAAATTTATTTCCTGGCAGAGCGTTTCAAGGAGCAGAAGAAAATCTTTGAACTGGGCGGCGGATTTGTACAGGATCGTTCTATCTATGAGGATACAGGTATCTTTGCACAAATGCATGCGGATCAGGGTACAATGTCGGCTACGGATTTTGAGACGTACAGCAGTTTGTTTGAAGCAATGGTGATGACACCGTATTTCCCTCATCCGGACGTGCTGATTTATCTGGAAGGCAGCCTGCCATCCATTCTGAATCGGATTACGGAACGCGGACGGGAGATGGAGATTCAGACGGACCGTTCTTACTGGGAGCATATGCATGAGCGCTATTCGGTATGGATTAATCAGTTTACGGCCTGTCCGGTACTGCGGTTGAACATTGATGAGTATGATGTGAATGACCCAGCATCGGTGGATGCCATTTTGGCGCAGATTGCTGCTGTCATTAATCCTTCCAAGAGAGCTTAAGTGTATATATAAACTGTCTTTTGACAAGAGATGATGAGAGTTATATCGTTTTCCCCTCTATGCCAGCGAAAGCTTCTAGAGGGGATTTTTTTCGTTATTTGGTAATAGGAGAATTCTCAAAAGATGTTTTTGACTTATGCTTTGTTAAGTAATACAGGAACCAGACGGCATGTCTCTGTTCATCCGTTGCTGCACGGCGAAACGTTTCCTTAATGTAAGGGTCATTTGCTTGATCTGCGACTTGTGAGTAAAACTCAACCGTATTTTGCTCATCATTAAAAGCATAATCTATTCCCGCAAAATACTCTGATGGACAATCCGGAGAGATTTGGACCGTAGGTTGCGTACCTGTTAACGAAACATAAATAGCGGTGAATTTTTGAAGATGCTCTAGTTCATCAAGACGTATCTCCAGAATACGGGCTTTTTCCACTTCTGAGGGTGCCAATTCTGCCAGTTTTGCGTAACAGGCAATTGCTGAGGATTCTCCATTAATAGCTTTGGAAATTTGCGCTAACAGCATGTTGTCATTCCGGAAATAGGGAACATAGTACATGGGGAGTACTCCTTCCAAACACGTTTTAACCAGAATATGCGGTTATTGGGCGGATGTTCCTATTTCTTAAAGTGCCCATCGTCATGCTTATGACTTATGGACACCCCCTTTTTAAATGCATATAGTAATAGGTAGCTTTGAGTGATATCCCAATTGTTTAAGAAAGTTAATGTTGGTTGACACCGGTTGATACAAAATCGTAACTAAAGCTTAACGCTTGATTAACTGTTTCGACCAGCAAAAACAGCCATGGCATCCCTCATAAATACAGCCAAGCCTTCGCCGAATTGATCAATATTACGTGTAAAACGTTCGTCGTCCACGTACATTTGGCCCAACCCTCTGAAGACTTCAGGAGGATAATTGCCCATGTTGTTCAGATAGCTATACCATTCCGAGATTCCGGCTTGAGCTTCGGCAGAGTTTGGATCCGTGTGACGGATTGCTGCAAGACGGGTGTAGATTGAATTCATTTGATCGGATAGAGCTTTTTGCTCCTCAGGAGACTGCTTGTGTAACTTTTGATTAGCCTGATCCACCGCTTGGTCTCCCCAACGTTCCCTCGCTTCCTGTTCATACGGATTATGACTGAAATTAAACCCTTCAAATTGTTCTTTGGCTGTCATCTTAATTTCTCCTCTCACGTGTTGAACCGATTTATCAATGGTGGCGATCATTAGGTCCAATCGTTGGCGTTTCTCCAGCAAAATACGACGGTGCATATTCAGGGCTTCTTCTCGATCAAAAGATGGATTGTTTATAATCTCCTTGATATCTTTCAGAGAGAAATCGAGTTCTTTAAAAAATAAAATCTGCTGCAGCATTTCCAGATTGGCATCTGAATACAGTCGATATCCGGCAGAAGTCACTTCGTCCGGTGTTAACAACCCGATCTCATCATAGTGATGCAGTGTGCGCACACTAATCCCGACAAGTTCGGCCACTTCTTTTACTTTCATGGCCATGATGGAAACCTCCTTACACCATCGATTGTACAGCGTCACGTTACGTGAGAGTCAACAGGTGAAAATGAAAAAATAAGATGCAGGCGTAGAAGCTGCATCTTGAGAATGAGTGTGCTGCACGAACTATTTGGTGCAGCACACGGGCTGGCGGTGCAGGGAGCGCATGGCTACGCCTGCATCCCGCGCACCGCCGCAGCGAACTGC
Source organism: Paenibacillus sp. E222 (assembly GCF_013401555.1). NCBI lineage: Bacteria > Bacillati > Bacillota > Bacilli > Caryophanales > Paenibacillaceae > Paenibacillus > Paenibacillus sp. E222. The sequence goes on along the minus strand of NZ_CP058552.1, from coordinate 177,008 downwards.
GCAGCCGCTGCGCGTACATCGGCCGCGCCCGCGATGGCGGAGATGACGGCTACGCCGTCGGCTCCTGCCGCCATCACGGCGGCCGTGGTATCGGGCGTAATGCCGCCGATACCCACCACCGGAACTGCGATGCCTGCGGCGCGCAGTTCGGCAACCCCGGCGGGGCCCAGCACAGCGTGGGCATCCGCTTTGGACCGCGTCGGGTACATGGGCCCGACGCCAAGATAGTCGGCGCCCGCCTGCACTGCACGGCGGGCTTCCAGCGCGGAGTGGGCGGATACGCCAAGCATCCGCCCTTCTCCGATGCGGGCGCGTACCAGCGCCGCGTCCGCATCGTCCTGGCCGACATGCATACCGTCGGCCTCCACCGCCACAGCCAGCTCCACATCATCGTTCACGATGAACGGTATCCCGTGCTGGCTGCACACCTCGCGAAGCCGCATCGCAAGCGTGATGCGTGCTTCGCCAACCAGAGCGCCAGTTCCTTTTTCCCGGAACTGGAACAGCGTAATGCCGCCAGCGATGGCTTGGCGCAGCACTTCCACCGGGTCACGCGTCGTATTCACGCTGCCCATGACCAAATACACCTGCATCGCACGTCTTACCGCTTCTGCATCCAGAGGGCGCATTATTGTTCACCCCGCAGTCTGCGCTGATACGCAAAATGATTCGTCGGCCCATGTCCGGACCCAATTCCCAGCTCATCTTCGATGGCTGCCTGAATGAATGCTCGCGCGGTGGTGACGGCAGCCAATACAGTTGAGCCCTTCGCCAATTCGGCAGTAATGGCTGCAGAATACGTACATCCCGTTCCATGGGTATGCCTTGTCACCACCCGAACGTTCTCCAGATAGTGAAAAGACCGCCCATCATAAAGCACATCGACAATCATGCCACTTCCCTCATCATGACCACCTTTCACCAATGCATACGTGGAGCCCATTTGCACGATTCGTCTTGCGGCTTCTTCGCGCTGACTCAAATTCATAATAGACATTCCAGTAAGAAGCTCGGCTTCCGGAATGTTCGGTGTCGTAATCAGTGCATGAGGCAGCAGCTCTGTAATTAGCGCCTGAACGGCCTCCTGTTGCAGCAGAGGGGCGCCGCCTTTGGCAACCATAACCGGATCGATGACCAGATTGGACCAGCCGTATTGCTGCCTTTTCTCGGCGACCAGTCGAATAATTTCGGCACTGTAGAGCATGCCCGTCTTCACGACTGAAGGTTGAAAATCATCCCCGGTCGAATCCAATTGTTGAGCGATACCTTCATATGAAATAGGGAAGACGCCCTGCACACCTGTAGTATTTTGGGCAGCAATAGCCGTAATCACAGTCATGCCGTATACACCGAGCTCCTGAAAGGTCTTCAGATCAGCTTGAATTCCGGCGCCACCACCATTATCGGAACCAGCAATCGTCAAAGCCTGTGCAATACTCATTGCGCACCTCCATCAATCTGACGAACCTGTGCCCGCTGCGCAAGAACGTCAGGTGTCACTTGAGCCAGTTGATTCAGCAATTCGATCTGGAAGCTGCCCGGTCCCAGGTCAGCGGTACGTTCCGCCGCAATCTCTGCAGCAACGCCATAGAAAGCTAGAGCTTCCACAATACTTTCCAGCAGGTCGTCTCCCGGTTTCGCAATGGCTGCAAAAGTACCAATTACCGAGCTGAGCAAGCAGCCTGCACCTGTCACTTGGGTAAGCAAGGCATGTCCATTACTCGTCAGGAACGTCGTTTGTCCATCCGTAATGACATCCTCGCGTCCGGTAATGACGACCACACAGCCGAGTTTTTGTGCTGCCCGTTCCGCTATTCCAATTCGATCGCCCTCGCCTTGACCTGCATCCACACCTTTGATGCTCCAACGCTCACCGATGACATTGGCGATTTCCGCCACATTACCCCGCAACACCGTGAGGCGAAGCTCACGAACGAGCATCTGAACGGTTTCTGTACGATAGGCGGTTGCGCCAGCACCAACCGGATCGAGCACAACAGGCACGTTATTTGAATTGGCGGATTGACCAGCCAGGCGGATTGCCTCAACTACCTTTTCGTCCAAAGTGCCAATGTTCAGTACAACTGCTCCTGCCATCTTGGCAACATCAGCGACCTCTTCATGCGCATAGGCCATAAAGGGAGATGCACCTAGTGCGAGCAAACCGTTGGCTGTAAACGGAGCGACGACAATATTCGTAATGTTATGAACAAGCGGATTTTGTGTACGAACACGTTCCAGGTAAGTCATATGAGTTCCTCCTTATAAATAAGCAAATTAATCAATAAAAGTGGCAGGGCAGGATGGCCCTTATATATGTTGTTAATAGGGGTTATTAAATGATGGGAACAAAAAAGCTATTCACGGATAGCTACAAAGTGCATATAGAAAGCTTAATTAAAATTCCTATCCTCGATAAAGATTCTATTCGTAGAGTGATTGAATTCTGCAGCTACTCATGTGGGCGTCATCCGAAAATGAATATACAACTTTCAAAATCTCTTGATCTTCACCCAGCAGTCGAGTTTCCTACTCACCCTGCAAATTGATAAAAGCATCCTCAGCCTTTACGGAATCCGGAATCAGTTCACTTTGAACCAACCATGCCCGTACGTTTTCCCAAGAAGGGGCGTCCTGCCTGCCAAACGGCTGACCTTCTTCATTCATCAGCGGCAGTAAAATATTCAGACTTTTGGTTTCGATCTCCGGGTCAAGAGGAGACGTTTCGTTCTCATGTGCGAGCAGAATGTTCAGCGCATCCTCGGGGTGCTCTGTTACATATTTCTGTCCATCCTGTAATGCTTTGATGAAGCGGGTAAGCTGATCCTTTTTCGCTTCAATGCCCGCATCACTTGCAGTGAGGACCAGTTCATAATAATCAGGTACACCGTAATCGACGGGATTGATCGATTTCATGGCATGACCTTCCTTTTCCAGAATCAATTGTTCATGGTTAATAAAACCACCCATAATGGCATCTGCCTGCCCGGAAGCCAGGGAAGGGATCAGGTCAAATCCTACATCGACCAGATTCATCTTGTCGGGATTACCGCCATCCTGGCTGATCATGGTACGCACCATTGCTTCATACAGGGGGATTGAGGAATAGCCGACCGTCAGCCCTTCAAGATCTTTTGGCGATTTCACTTTACCGTTGGCTTCGGTTAACAGATGCACGAGCGGATGCCGAACGACGGCTGCAATCGAACGTACAGGAATGTTTTCCCCACGCGCGAGCAAGATTTGCGGCTGATAGCTCAGCGCCAGATCGATTTTCCCGGCAGCAACAAGCTTGAGTGAGTCATTGGTATCGGCAGGCATCTGAATATCAACATCCAGACCTTGATCCGCGAAGTAACCTTTTTCCTGTGCAGCATAGATGAAGGAATGCACTGCATTCGGATACCAATCGAGCATGATGGACAGCTTGTCTTTGGATGCCGATGACCTCTCGGACGCAGATGATTCTGTATCTTTTGCATTGGAAGTTGAATCTGTAGCAGGTGTGTTGGTACCAGTATTTCCGCATCCGCTGACGATCAGCAACAGGGTCATGAGCAGAGTGGGGAGCAGGGAGTAGATATGTTTTTTCTTCATAGCTTCAAATTCCTCATTTCCTTTTATCTGTTTAATCATTCATAAGTTTTACATTCCTGAGATGGGATAACGCTGCGCTGTAATTTTTAGTCGATAGCAGGGGGATTGGGCAAAGCACACTAAGTCTGTTTTGGCAGGTCTGCCTCCGGAAATGATCCAGCTTTTCTTCTACCTGCATGACGTGGTGTACCGAATCTTCTCTCCATCCATGCAATGATTACAAACAGCGCGATACCGAGCAGGGATAACAGCACAATGGCGGCGAACATGGCGTCCGTGTTCATATTGCTCGACATTCTGCGGCTGAAGTACCCAAGGCCCTTGCTTCCACCGAGCCATTCCCCGATCGTTGCACCGACCACACAATACACCACAGACATTTTCATTCCCGAAAAGAAGGAGGGAAGGGCAAGTGGAATCTGGAGTTTGCGGAAAATATCCCACTTGCTGGCCCCCATCGTCAGGAGCAGTTCACGCTGCTCCGGATCACCCTGGCGCAGGCCATCGTAGGTGCTCACCACAATCGGGAAAAATGAGATCAGGAATACCACCGCGACTTTACTCCACAGCGTGTAGCCAAACCACAGGATGAAGACGGGGGACAAGGCAATCAGCGGGATCGTCTGACTGATCACGATGAAGGGATATAACGCTTTTTCAATCGACTGATTCATATGCATACCCGTTGCAAGTGCAATTCCGGCACCAATGGACAAGCCAAAGCCAACGACAACCTCCATCAAGGTAGCGGGCAAATGTGTACCCAGCAGAAGGTGGCGATGCTCATACAGGGAACGGACAATCGCCGTCGGGGCTGGAATGATGAAGGAAGGCACCCATCCCATACGCACAATCCACTCCCAGAGAGCAAGCAGCAGGATCATGAGCAAAAGAAATAGACCATAACGGGCAAGCCAACCTCTCACGCTATACTTCGTGCTATCTCTCAAGTTACCGTCTCGCATGCAATTGTTCCTCCAGTCGTCGTCTCATCTGAACGAGAGCGGGTTCGTAGATCATGTCCGAATGTCTTGGACGCGGCAAAGGTACCGTCAGATCCAGCAGCTGTTGGCTATGGCCCACCGGAGTTAACAGGATAATCCGATCACTGAGCAGCAGGGCTTCTTCAATGTCATGCGTGATGAACAACACGGTTTTGCCCAAGCCTTCCCAGAGCTCCAGCAGCCAGCGATGCATCTCACGTTTGGTCAGGGCATCGAGTGCGCCGAATGGTTCATCCAGCAGCATGAGCTGGCCACCTGTCAGCAACGTACGAAGCAGCGCGACACGCTGGCGCATGCCACCTGACAGCTCGTCCGGGTAAGCATGCGCGTGGCCAGATAAGCCAAATCGGTCGAGACCGGCCAGAATGTCCGCTCGAATTCGTACCTTATCCTGCCGACCTGGAGCAAGTTCAGCGGGGAGCATGCAATTCTCCATGACGGTTCGCCAGGGTAACAGGAGGTCCTTTTGCGGCATGTAGGCCACCTGCCCCAGTCGCTTTCCTTCCTGAACCCAAGGAATATTAATGGTTCCGTGGGTTGGCTCAAGCAGGCCTGCCAGCAGCTTGAAGAGGGTGCTTTTACCGGAGCCGCTGGAACCGATGAGCGAGACGAATTCGCCTTTGGCTACACGCATCGACACATTGGAGAGCACGGGGGAATCCCTTTTTCCCGGGAAGGCGTAGCTCATGTTATGAATGGTTATGTCGTTATCCATCTCGATCCGTTCCCCTTTATTATTCAAACTTCAAACTGCGTGATCTTTAATTACACCTTCTGATCTGCCCGAAGAATGCGAAAAAGACCCACCCATTTCCGGAGAAATGAGTGGGTCTGTAAGTTCAATTCACATTAAATTTCATCATCAACATGAAAAAATCCGCTTACTGAGAGGCCGCTCCACTTCCCTCCGCTGGTATGATCCAGATCAGGTTCAAAGGGTCCGAATCGTTCGATTCGTCTCAGCCGCAAGGCTCCCCTAGTGCAATGATTAAGATATGCAGTTGTGTGTTCAGCATATATCACATGCAAGCAGAATGTAAAGAGGGCGGCTTAAAAGAAGTGTGCGTAATGAGAGTTAGGAAAGTAACCTATTCTAATCGTTTGAATGTAACAGTGAATCAAGCTCACTGATCAGCCGGACAATCTGCTCAGGTGTGCCAATCGTAATCCGAAGCCAGGTAGGCATACCGAATTCGGCACCGCCGCGGACAGAGATACCTCTGTTCAACAATTCTTTGGTAATCGGGCCGCTATCCTGCAACAGATCCACCATGATGAAATTGGTTTCGGAAGGGATGTAGGGTAATTTCCACTGATCAAAGGATTGCATTAACGTTTCACGTCCCTGACGATTGTATTGCAGGCAATGAGAAACAAATTCATGATCATCCAGGCTGGCCGAAGCAGCGGCTTGGGATGTGGCTGTCAGACTGATGGGCAGCTTGACCCGGTTAATGCCTTCAATGATGCTTTCATTCGCGATGCCATATCCAATACGCAGTCCGGCCAGTCCATATATTTTGGAGAAGGTCCGCAAAATAATCAGATTATTATACTGCTCCAGCAGCTTAACCGTATCAGGGTAATCTTCACTTTCCGCGAATTCATAATACGCTTCATCCAGGACAACCACGACATGGGAGGGAACATGTTCGAGTAAATCAAGCAGGGCATTTGCCGTGAAAATGGTTCCGGTCGGATTATTCGGATTGCACAGCCAGATGATTCGGGTAGAAGTATTAATCCGCTGCCGGAATTGCTCCAGATCCAGTGAATGGTTGACCAAAGGCACTTCATGAATGACCCCGCCTGCCAGCAGCGTAGCGCCCTTATACCAGTTAAAGGAGGGCACCGGAATGAGTGATTCCTCCCCGGGATTAAGATAAGCTTGGGCGGTAAGGGTGAGGAGCTCGAAAGATCCACTTCCAAATACCAGTTGGGAAGTACGAACCCCCAGACGTTCCGCAAGTTTGTCACGCAGCAGTTGGCTGGAACCGTCGGGGTATTGAGCCAAAAGATCGGAACTCAGCGATCTGACCGCTTCTGCTGCCAGCGGAGAGGAACCAAACGGATTCTCGTTTGCTGCGAGTCGATCCACACTTTCCAGTCCCAACTCCCGCCGGATCTGTTCCATGGATTTAGCAGGCGTATAAGCCGGAATTTGATTTAACAGGTCTTTAACAGGAGGAGAGGGAACGGGTGAAAGGGATTGCATAATCATGCCTTCTTTCCAGTGGAATTAGATCGAGAATGATATCTGTTTCTGGGCAATCTGCTGTGGTGTCTCTTGTGGAGGAGTCAACAAGCGATTCAGAATCAGGTTTTCAAAATGAGCAAACCCGCTGTCCCGAACGCGTGGCCGCTCCAGCGTAATACGGGTATCCATCGTTATATGACCATCTTCGATTAGCAGCACCCTGTCTGCCAGCGCAACCGCCTCGCTGACATCATGCGTGACCAGAATGACGGTCAGATCTTCTTCTACCCACAAGCGTTCGATTAATTGCTGCATCTCAATTCGGGTTAATGCATCCAATGCACCCAGCGGTTCATCCAGCAGCAGTAGGCGCGGATGACTAGCGAGTGCCCGTGCCAAGGCGACACGTTGTTTTTGTCCGCCAGATAATACCCCCGGCCAGTCACCTTCACGCTCTCCGAGTCCCACATTGCGAAGCGACTGGCGTGCATCTTCCTTGTTCTTGTCGGGGATGCCCAGCCGTACATTGTCGAGCACGGATTTCCAAGGCAGCAGCCGGGCTTCCTGAAACAGAAATCGTGTCTCGGGTGCCGTACTGCCAAGCTTTCTGTTGCCCAGCGTAACGCTCCCGGAAGAGGGGGCCTCCAGCCCGGCGATCAGACGCAGCAACGTACTTTTGCCACAGCCGCTTCGTCCAACGATGGCTACAAATTCCCCTTGTCTTACATTGACGTTGATGTCGGACAGAATCGTCCGCTGATCATACGATTTCTGAACCCCATCTACTTGAAGAAAAGGACTGATCTGACTTGTGCTCATAGATGAATCACGCTCCTTTGGCTTTACTTGCGGGATAGGGCCGGGTTCCAGCGCAGCCAGCGCCGTTCCAGCCATTTGGCGATGGTATCGGACAACTTGCCCAGTAGAGCATATAGCAGAATGCTTAAGACGATGACGTCCATCTGCATGAATTCCCGCGCGTTCATTGCCATGTATCCAATCCCCGCATCCGCCGCAACCGTCTCGGCTACGATGAGGGTCAGCCACATAATGCCAAGTGCATATCGAATGCCCACCAGAATGGAAGGCAGTGCACCAGGCAGGATAATGTCCTTATAAAGGGACCAGCGGCTGAGTCCATATACTTTGCCCATTTCAATCAGACCGGGATCAACCGATCGAATACCGTGGAACGTATTCAGATATACCGGAAAGAATACACCCAGGGAAACGAGAAATAATTTGGCTTCTTCACCGATCCCGAACCACACAATAACGAGGGGGATCAAGGACAGATGCGGAATGTTGCGGATCATCTGCACCGAGGAGTCAGCGATCTTTTCCGCAAGGGAGGAGATGCCGTTCAGCACACCCAGAAGGAAACCGAGACCCCCACCAATGAGGAATCCTCCCAAAGCTCGCTTGGCGCTGATACTGATATTGTTCAGTAGTTCACCGTTACGAAGCAGACGAATGAAGGCCTCCAGTACCTGAGCGGGACGGGGCAAAATATTGGCTGCAACAACTCCGGATGCAGTCAGCCATTGCCACAGAGCCAGAATGAGTAGTGGTACAACAAAAGGAATAAATCGGTTAAACCATGCCCGGTTAAAGGTGTTGGACCGCACGTTATGCCTACCTCCTTGCTTCGTTCATTATTGGCTACCTGGAGCTGGAAGTTGATCTTGAAGAGCATCACTCCAGAATGTGCTCACATCAACTGCCTGGTCAAAAATTCCTGCTTGTTGAAACGTATCTGCTACGTCCTGTTCGGACTTGATGGCTTCGTCAGAAATGGCAACAATCCGCGATGGCCGTTGTGCCTCTCCATCCGTGTAGGTTTTAAGGGCTTGCTCCACGGGCTGGTGGGTGTTGTCTGCTGTAATTTGAGCCCACGCATCCTTATTGGCACGAGCCCAATCATTGAATTTGTTGATTCGCTCCAGATAATCGGCAAGGGCCTTTTTCTGTTCCTCATTCGCAATAGCCTGATCGGAGGCGGCTACAAGGAAGCTGCCTGACAGGATATCTTTGGCGCTGGCGAGCGTTGTTGCTTCATTCTGATGTGCGGAGATGATGGCATTGCCGTAACTGGCGAGAGCATCCACTTTCCCGCTAATTAGGGCACTGAGTCCGTCCGCTGTTGTAAGTTCGACCGGACTGATGTCACTCCAGGTTAATCCGGCTTCCTCCAGCATTTTGAGCAGGAAATAGTGGGCCGTTGTATTTTTTACGAAAGCCACTTTCTTGCCTTTCAGGTCAGCAACCGATTTGATCGAAGAACCTTTGGGGACAACGACCTCTTGATTCAAGGTGCTGCCTTGTTGTACCGCAATAATTTTGAAGCTTCCACCATTGGCAGCCTGAGATGCAAAAATGGGCGGAATTTCACTGGTTACACCAAAGTCCAGTTGGTTTGCAGCCATCGCTTCAAGGATCAGGTTACCTCCCTGAAATACGTTATAAGTGACTTTATAGGGGGTGTCATCGAGTCCGGCGGCTTTCAGTCCCAATTCGAGATTGCCCCATCCGGTCTGACCAACCCGAATGGTAACGTCTTTATTCGAAGCAGCTGATGCCGCTGTCGGTGTTGTACCTGTACCCGCGGCCTGATTGTCAGTTCCGGCAGAGCAGCCGGAAATTAGCAACAACAGAACCGCGCTCAGAAATACAGTTAAGGCAAGAGTGTGCTGGCGGTTTGGACGGATCATAGGGAGGAAACCTCCTTGGTGTATGAGTTGTTCTCATTGGACTCAACGGACTCAGTGAATTTAGTGATAGATCCATTGGACTCAATAGAATCATTGGATTCGATAAATGCCTGGCCGATACGGTCTGCCTGAAGAATGGCTTCAGTTACCTGCGCTGTGCTAACTCCGAAGGAGAGATGTGCCGCACTGCCTTCCCGCAGCTGTAGTCCTGCTGCAATGCGTGCAGCAGCTTCCTGAGGCTGTTGTTGTATGCCAAGCTCAGCAAGAGTGATAGGCAGATTCAGCTTATGTAACAGCGTGGTCAGCTCATGAAGCTCATCCCCTGCTTTGCCTTCAAGAATCCACTGGGTGAAGAGTCCAAAGGCTACCTTTTCTCCATGTAGCGAAGCGTGTGTTTCGGGTAATTTGGTGAGGCTGTCATGCAGCCCGTGAGCAATCGCGGCATGAAGTGATCCATCACTAATGCTGCCTACAAGGCCGGCGAGCACAATAATGGCATCGGCAACATCACGGAATTGGGGTGTACTACCGGTTGTATCGGTAGATTCATAGACTTCGATGGCGTGCGCTTCAAGAATATCAAGTGCAAGCTTGGCAGTGCTGACACTGTTTCGAAGAGTGAGACTGGTGGCGTTGCCACTTAGATTAACGGCGAACTCATGCCATTTTACGAGTGTGTCACCGATCCCAGCGGCCAAATACCGTCTTGGTGCACTCGCCAGAATATGAGAATCAGCCAGAACGAGATTAGGCGAACGCCGCAGGGGACGATAGCCTGCAGATTGTCCCTGTTCATCATAGAGCACGGTTAAGGCGGACCAGGCGGCACAGGTTGCGGCAATCGTTGGGACTGTTACAATGGGCAATTGGGCTTGCTCGGCCACTGCTTTGGACAGATCGAGCACTTTACCACCACCGACGCCGATAATCAGATCAACATCCAGATCGAAAGCTTGCTGCGTAAAAGTATCAATCTGGCCTGTTGTAACCTCACCATGAAACAACTGCACATGGAATTTGATCTTATGCTCCTCCAGTGAAGGAAGAAGGTAAGGCTTCACGGCTTCTAATGCAGACTCACCGGCGATAATGAGAACATGCTGCCCAAGCTGTGCAATCCGCGAACCACTTTGCTCAAGAATGTTAGCCTCGTGTACGTATACTGCGGGTGCTTTAACAGTAATCATGAATACACTCCCCTTATAACTTATTATTCTTACGTTTTAACTTGGTTTTAAATTGTTTAAATTCTAGCATCGCGTTGCAGCAACCACAATAACCCAGACTATCAATACATCCTATACTTCGATTGAAAGAATCTATAGGTGACTGTAGAACGGGGGAACGAGGGGGAATCGACTCTTTACTTTGCTTACGGAGGCAGGTTTATTTAAGATGTAAGAATACGGTACAATGTCTATTAAATTTCTATAGGTTGCTTTCGGGATATGACCTAGGAAGAGGGGAGTGCTTATGAAAACTATTGGCCTTATTGGTGGAATGAGCTGGGAGTCATCGCTAGAATATTATCGAATTATTAACGAAGAAGTGAAAACTAAATTGGGAGGATTGCATTCAGCCAAGTGCATTTTATATAGCGTGGATTTCGAAGAGATCGAGCGCTATCAAGCTGAGGGAGAATGGGAAAGCGCTGGAAAATTATTAGGCAATGCTGCTCAGTCTTTGGAAAAGGCAGGAGCTGAAATGATTGTAATTTGTACAAATACGATGCATAAAGTGATTAATCATATTGAAGAAAAAGTTAGCTTACCCGTTGTACACATTGCTGATTCAACAGCCAACCAGATTCAAAAGTCCAAAATAAGTACAGTTGGTTTACTTGGCACCAAATATACGATGGAACAAGATTTTTATAAAACACGTATTGAGCATAACGGCATTAAGGTTTTGATACCGAATGAAGAGGATCGAAAAGTGATCAATGAAATAATATATGACGAATTATGCTTAGGTGAAATTAAACCCTTATCAAGGGACTATTATAAAAAGGTGATCAAGAGGTTAGTTGACAATGGAGCTGAAGGAATAATATTAGGTTGTACCGAAATTGGATTATTAGTTAAACCGGAGGATTCAGAAGTGCCCTTATTTGACACAACACGTATACATGCCATTGAATCTGTTAATCTGGCATTAGCCAAATAAAATGGACCTAACGGTATAAACCGGTTCTCTGATTTACCTTGGCACCTGAACCCGATATAATAGTGGTGGCACATATGAGCCGGATCACAAATGAGGGTGGGACTGTTCTCCCTCTAAGCAGAATGGGGACCCCGAGTTGAAAACGTTCAAGAAAGTATATATTGAGATCACAAGTATATGTAATCTGGCATGCAGCTTCTGTCCACAGACCAAACGTGCCAAAAATTTCATTGACCCTGAAGTCTTCAACAATATATTGGATCAGATCAAACCCCATACCAAACATATTTATTTACATGTCAAAGGTGAGCCGCTGCTTCATCCCAAAATTGATCTGTTATTGGATTCAGCGCATGAAAAGGGATTCAAGGTCAACATTACAACAAACGGTACGCTGCTGCCCAAAACCCAGCACAAACTGCTTGGCAAACCCGCGCTGCGTCAGATGAACTTCTCCCTGCACAGCTTTGATGGTCATGAGGGTTCTACAGACCGTGAGGGTTATCTGGGCAATGTGTTGTCTTTTGTTCGAGAAGCCGTGAAGCACAATGTCATTATTTCATTCCGACTCTGGAATCTGACACAGGATAACTTTACGAATGCGCAGATGAACCGAAACCGGGAGACGCTGGAGGTCCTTGAACGAGAGTTCAATCTGGATTTCCGTATTGAGGAGAAAGTGGTGCCAGGGAGTGGTGTCAAAATTGCCCCGAATGTATATCTGAATCAGGATCATGAATTCCAGTGGCCGAGTCTGGATGCACCCGAAGATGATGGTAAAGGCTTCTGTCATGCGCTTCGCAGTCAGGCAGCCGTGCTTGTCGATGGAACTGTGGTTCCATGCTGTCTAGATGGTGAAGGTGTAATTAACTTGGGCAACGTTCACGAAAAATCGTTCTCGGAGATTGTGGATGGTGAACGAGCCAATAATCTGTTCTATGGTTTCTCCAAACGGGAAGCCGTGGAGGAATTATGTCGGAAGTGCGGATATCGTCAGCGGTTCGGAGCCTAAAGCGTAATTTAATAAATAAAATGAGATTCAAAATAATAGAGATCACGTTGTCTGAAAACAGATGAAGTGGTCTTTCGTTTTTTTTTTAGAACGATAAAGGAGCATATAGCCATAGATTATAAGTTGTAAAAGAAGCATACCCGAAGTTGAGATCGGCACATTACACAATGGAGTACGATGCAAAAAATGCCGAGAACACAGGTATAATGCTGTCGTTTCTATATCTAAGCTAATGATTATTATCGTAACATTCCTTTTTTGGTAGGATCAGGGTAGGTTCCAAGCCAGAGGTGCACCTCTGATCGGTTCCTTGAGGACAAGCTTATGCTTGTACGCCAATTCATCAGAATAAGGGAGGATTTAAGTGATGAAAAAAATGTTGACGTTGTTACTGTCCGCGGGTTTGGTCGCTTCATTATTCAGTGCAATTCCAGCTTTTGCCGCACCTACTGTGGTAAACTCAACGATTATTGTACCCAAGGGTGAAACGTTTGACGGCAAAGGCCAAACCTATGTAGCTAACCCCTCCACACTGGGAGATGGATCTCAAGCGGAAAATCAGAAGCCGGTATTTCGACTGGAGGCAGGCGCCACGCTCAAAAATGTAAATATCGGTTCACCCGCAGCTGACGGTGTTCATTGTTACGGTAACTGTACAATTTCAAATGTGGTGTGGGAGGATGTAGGCGAGGACGCTCTGACTCTGAAATCAGCCGGAACAGTCAACATTACTGGCGGGGCAGCTTACAAAGCCTACGATAAAGTATTTCAAATTAATGCAGCCGGAACGATTAACATTAAAAATTTCCGTGCAGACGATATTGGCAAGCTGGTGCGTCAAAATGGTGGAACCACCTTCACGGTGAACATGACGCTGGACAACTCAAATATTTCCAACGTCAAAGATTCGATCATGCGTACGGACAGCAGTACATCGCAAGGGAAAATTACAAATACCCGTTATTCTAAAGTCCCGACCTTATTTAAGGGATTTGCTTCGGGAAAAACCAGTCAGTCCGGAAATACGCAATATTAAGACAATGATATCCGTGAGCGAATAAATAAAGAATAATGCTAAAAAGGGATGTCCCCCGTTATGTTTATTCATCACGTAGGGGACATCCCTTTTGGTGTTGCATTCAGAAGAAGCATCATTTGCCCACCTGCGCCGATACAAAGGTCTCTAAAGCCTGGGCGGGCATTCCAATTTACTTTTCTTCCGGAACTTCAACGATCACTTTACCTTTCTCAGGGGCAATGGAGCCCGCATGGATGGAGCCGGACTTGTTCATGATCTCGTAGGAAGTCTCTTCAAGCATACGAGAATACTTAAATGATACGAGGGTTTGACCCTTGACGGAAGGGCGAGTCCCTGCTTCAGCAACGGGTTTGGTTTTGATAAAAAACAGGTCACCGATAGTTCCGGCATCTTTACCGATATTGGCCTGCCATTTCAGCAGGGCGTTTTCATTTTTAATCGTGTAATAGCTGATCAGATCGTTATCTTCAACAATGAAGAAACTTTCCTTTTTGCCTTGTTCAAAAATGTATTGAATGGATGAATCCACTGGACCCAGAGGGTTGCGAATCTCCAGGCGTGCTTGTCCCAGTTCAGAGAAGCGTGGCAAATGCAGCGCAGCTTCACGCGCCACAGTCAGATCAGCACTGCTGTAGTCTTTGACCACCGCAGCATCCGTGGTGTAGATGTAGGCCTCCTTGGCCGTCTGGTTCCAGCGAACCTGTGCGCCAAAGGCTTCGCCAATGGCACGGAGCGGAAGCATGGCTTTGCCATTCACCAGAATGGGAGCGGACGACAACGTCGCATTCTGACCGTTTTTCTTCATTGTTTTGCTGTTGGGTATAAGAACATATTTGTCGCTGTCTGTGCTGATGCTAATCTGTTTTGTTTTGTTATTGTAGCCAAACGTATAGTCCCCGAGGAATTGAAGTTCAGTCAATGCTACGTACGTTATACCCTGCTTTATAACCACATCATTTTGAGCTTGTACATTGTTAATATACGCTGTCGGTTTGTGTGTTGTTGCTGCTTCCGCGACAGTGGATGACAGCAGTGCGGGTGCCGTACCCGCGGTGAGAATCGAAGCGGCAAGGATCATTTTCCACTTTTTTTGCTGCCAGGCAGTATTGGTTTGTTTCATCATTATCAATCTCCCTTCTTGTATACCAAACGGACTACTTGATCCAAATGTTGCATAGTATTGTAAAGTACACCACAGAATGTCTTCTCTGATTTACCCAAAATACAGCGTAATGATTTTTCCGGGATTGTCACAAATACCCATGTGTTGTACAGTAGAAGCAATGAAATAAGTGAACCGGGAGCTCAATGAAGTTGGGCTGAGAGAGCGGCCTTGTGCCGCTGACCGTAAATCTGATCTGGGTAATGCCAGCGTAGAGAACATGAATTTGCGATGTGCAATGGTAAGCGATAGGGATAGAACATAAATGTCAGCGTTTCTTGGGTGCAGCAGGATTTTTCTGATGTGACGGGAATGGTGTCGTTTGTTTTCTTCTTTCTCTATATCTGCCTAATGCGCAGCATCGTGAGATTGTAAACTGTGCGTATGGCCTGCCTGGAAACCGGGGAGGCTTTTTTGTTTGTTTTATTGTTTATTTTATAAATCCAGGGAAACAGAGGAAGGAAGTAGAGAACATGTCAACAGCAGTAGGCAGCAACAGATTGAAGTTAACCGATATTTTGGTAACGATTGTGATTGCGGTGGTCTTCGGGGTGATCTACAAAATATGGGGACCTACATATGATCTGATGAAGCCATTCGGCGTTCATGCGGAGCAGATGATTTATGGCATGTGGTTTATGGCGGGAACCTTTGCCTTTGTAATCATTCGTAAGCCGGGTGTAGCCATTCTGGCTGAAGTAGCGGCATCCACGGTGAGTGCTTTTCTCGGAAGTGAGTGGGGCATGTCGACACTGGTGTATGGACTGTTGCAAGGGCTGGGTGCAGAGATCTTCTTCGCCGCATTTCTGTATCGGAAAAGCAATCTGTTCGTCACCTGCCTTGCGGCTATTGGTGCAGCGGCAGCTTCGCTTGTACTGGATTATCAGTACGGGTACATTGATTCCCTCTCGGCTTGGAATTATACACTGTTTATCGGGTTCCGCTTCATTGGCAGTATTCTGATTGCAGGTGTATTCGCCTATTACCTTGCCAAAGCGCTGGAGCTTACAGGTGTAACACGATCCCTTAGACCGGTGTCGAAGCAGGATTACGAGGCGCTGGACTAGATGAATGAAGTGGAGAATGTGCAAGCGGTAGGTGTTACGAATCTAAGATGCAAGTTCCCGGGAGAGAAGGCCTTGGTGTTTCAAGGCTTGTCTCTCTCTGTGCGTCAAGGG
Organism: Paenibacillus sp. E222; assembly: GCF_013401555.1. Lineage (NCBI taxonomy): Bacteria > Bacillati > Bacillota > Bacilli > Caryophanales > Paenibacillaceae > Paenibacillus > Paenibacillus sp. E222. Next base: position 160,942 of record NZ_CP058552.1, on the reverse strand, counting down.
GAGAAAGTATTATTGCTTGGTCCAAGCGGATCTGGCAAATCAACCTTGCTGCAAATTCTGAGCGGTCTGATTCCGCGATCTGTGGAGATTCCGATGAAATGTGATGACATTCAGGTGCCTGAGCAGCCCGGCATTGTTTTTCAAGATCCGGATACCCAGTTCTGTATGTCATATACGGATGAAGAGATTGCTTTTGTATTGGAGAACCGGAATATTCCACGCGAGCAGATGCCTACCCTTATCCATCAATACCTGGAACAGGTCGGGTTATGCTTTGAACATAATCGAACACTCATTCAATCCATGTCTCAGGGTATGAAGCAGCGTCTTGCGATGGCTTCGATTCTGGCCATGGAGCCAGACGTACTCTTTTTGGATGAACCAACGGCACTGCTGGATGATGAAGGAACCTCTCAGGTGTGGGAAACGGTGAAACAGATTGCACAGGACAAAACACTCATTATCGTAGAACATAAAATTAATGAAATCGTCGAGTGGGTAGACCGAATCATCGTATTGTCGCCTGAAGGAAAGATTGTGGCAGATGGCCCGGCGAATCAGGTGTTTACAGATGAGCGGAATATGCTCAGGGAATACGGGATCTGGTATCCAGGGGTCTGGGAAGAACGAGGCCAATCGAAGGCACAGGCATGGGTCTCAGGAGAGGATAGTCGTTACGGTGCAACAGAAACTGAAAGTATAGATTATAAGGAGGGGGAAACCTCTGCACTGATCCAACCAGCCCTGGAAATGCAGCAATTCACCGGATGGCGCGGAAAAACGCCATTCATTCAGGTGGAGCAGGCCAAGGTATGGCACGGAGATTGGGTGGGGATTGTCGGGGCTAACGGGGCAGGTAAAAGTTCATTATTGCTGTCCATGATGAATATTCTAAAAACGACAGGTCAATATGTTGTGGAAGGACAATCGGCTGGAAAAACCGAGCAGCTTGCAGATCGCATTGCCTTTGTATTCCAGAATCCTGAATTTCAATTCGTGACAAATTCAGTCCGTGATGAAGTGGGATTTTCCTTGCTGAGCGGAAAGCTAACTGCCGAAGAAAGAGGTATCCGAACCGATCATATGTTGGAGCAATTCGGACTGAGTGAGCTGTCCGGTAGGCACCCATATCAATTGTCGATGGGACAGAAACGACGGCTGAGTGTAGCATCAGCTCTGGTACGGGAACAGCGTATTTTGTTATTGGATGAACCTACCTTTGGACAGGATGCGCGGAATACCTTTTCCATGTTATCCCAGCTGGAGCGGTTGCGGCGTGAAGGGACAGCCATCGTGATGGTTACGCATGATCATGAAATCGTGAAACGTTATTGCAACAGGATCTGGACGGTGGATGAGGGGAGGTTAACGGATGCAGCTCTCGTTTCCTCATCGTGAGACTTGGCTTCACGCGGTGAATCCGGGGTTGAAAATGATTTTCCTGACATTGCTGTTTGTCTTCGTCATTCTTGTTCACAACCTGAATGTAATGGCGAATGTGGCAGTTGTCATGCTGTTATTGCTGGGCTGGACAGGTCACCCATGGCCCAGATTATTGCTGTATGCGTCTCCGTTCATTCTGGTATTTATATCAACTTCCACAGGTATGATCATGTTTGGTAAAGGCGAGACCACCTGGTTTCAGTGGGGATTGATTCATATTACCGAAGAGAGCTTCTATCGCGGGCTGCACCTGGGCTTTCGTTCCCTAAGTATGGCGGCAGCTGGATTGTTGTTCGGCCTGACGACCAAGCCTGTTCGTCTCTTTTATTCCCTCATGCAGCAGTGGAGGCTCCCACCTAAGTATGCTTATAGTTTCCTGGCGGCGATGCGTATGATTCCGATTTTGCTGGATGAATTCCAGACGCTGCGGTATGCCATCCGCATTCGGGGAACGAGGGAGCACGGCTCCCGCTGGAATGTATACGGCACACTGAAACGATATGCTATTCCACTACTTGCACAGAGTATTCGCCGTGCGCAGCGTATGGCGGTGGCGATGGAAGCAAAAGGATTCAAGGAAGGCGGGAGCCGGACCTATTACGTTCAGATCGGATATTCCCGAGCGGATGTATGGTTTGTGGGGTATTTTATCATCATGTTAACCGCTGCTTATATATTGGGAACTACATTCCCTTATCATTCAATGCTTGTGGATGTAAGGTAAGTCCTGTATTTATTTTGCACCTTGTAAATATATTTAGGATTAACGGTAACTTTTCCTTGTTCAAAACGTCTTTATTGGAAATAACTTCAAATGATTGGAGTGTACTGACGTGAAGACCGAGCGTAAGAGGCCAGGGACGGGCTACCCATGGAATGTAATTGCTGGTATCGTAGCTGTGCTGGTCACGGGGGGACTGTTGCTGAATAACCATGCTAGGGCGGTTGAAGGACAAGGTTCCATTTCAGTTATACAAGTGCAATCGGTGAAGCTTAATTATAAAAAGGGGGATAAGGTGACGGTAGCTGAAGGTGTACCTATTTACAGTGGTGTGGTCGAGAGCAGTGTTTCCCCTGATCTGATGGACATAAACGGGTATAGCTCCGCCCAAGGAAGCCTGCAAATAGACGCTGTTCGCGGGGAATGGATCAAACTAAAAGGCAGCGATTACACTGAATTCTGGATACCTGGTTGGTATACCTCCAAAGAAAGCCGCAGCTTGACGAAAACAATTCCACAAACGTTTACAATGCGATCGGGCAGCAAGCTGTACCTGTTTCCCGGAAGTCAGGCAACCTGGTCTTCAGGGGCATTTCTGAAAGATCAGGCGTTGATTGTTGCAGCGACGAAGGATTGGTACGGCTTGTCCATTGCCCCGCGCGTCTGGAATAAGGAATCGTCCACTTATCGTCCTGCATTGCTTTGGGTTAAGGCACAGGATGTAGCACAGCATACCAAGGTAGCGGATGGCTGGTTCAGTAGATCATTGGCGATGCCCACGTCCACTATACGTCATTTGACAGATATTGTGCTGAATTCAAAAACGACCTCGAAACAGGTGGCGCAGTGGCTTGGCGAACCCGATTGGCAAGAGCATTCCGGCAATTTAAACGATACGGGTTATGCCATGAGCATAGGAAAGACCTGGCGGTACGAACGAGCAGATGCTCATTTTCTCGTGACATTTAACAAGAACGGCAGGCTGGTGCGAGCGCGCTGGAATATACCCCAGGATAATCGAAACGGTGTAGTGTCTAATTGGGAATTTGGTGGTTCAGATGAATATCCGTTCACGACTAAAATCTATGGCACAATGCTGCCTGCCACTTTACCCTGGAAATCGGTATGGACCAATCAGGGTGATATTAACTACACCTTTTTACAAGCAGCAACGGATGATGTGCTCCTGATGAAAGGGGATGACGGTGGATTTAGCGGGGGGCACTACGAAGGTTCCATATATGCTCTTGACCGACATTCAGGCCAGAAGTTATGGGGGATCAATACGGGGTATGGGAGACAGCAGGCAGAGGTGGATGCAGGACGCCAATACGTTACCATCTACACCGATTATGACCCTGACAAGAAAAAATACGTGGATCGTATACGCCATCTGGGCTTGAAGAACGGAAAGGTCGAGTGGGAGTATACCCCCAAGCAAAATTTCAGATTGAATGGCATCACGGCAGCGAAGAATGTCGTCATTGTCGACAGCTCTGTTGTTGAAGGATCAAGTAATAGCTGGTTAACGGTGCTGGACAGTGCAAATGGAAAAACATTATGGACAAGAAAACTTAGTACAGGATATCAACTGTTAAACAAGGGTGCAGATGACCCTTATGTGATGTATTGGGAGAAAAACCAACTGGTCGCAGCGGACCCTCAGTCTGGCCGAACCGTATGGAGCATCAAGGTTGGTAAACCGATTGTGGATCATCCTGAGAACAATCCATACTTTGATGGAATATACCGTCTTGATCCTTTTGCGTCAACTCAGCCAGAACGCTGGATGTTGTTGAGAGATCAATGGGCGTTGCTTGATCTGAACACTGGCAAGAAGCTTGCACAATTCCCAGCTCGGAATGGACAGCAATTTGAGGTGCTGAATGACGGCATGGTGCTCATTCGAGAGAACAACAACGGGGAAATGTATGGTGAATATAAGGATTACACAACCACCTTGTATGATCCCAAGACCCAAAAAAAATGGTGGACGCAGAATAACAAGATTGAACGAGGGTTTGTGGAGGAAGATCAATTATATGTAATCAAAAATGGGTACCCATCAGCCCTTGCATATGATTCAGGAGAGACTCGTTGGTCCGCACAAAACACGATTGCTGCCTATCAATACCCTACCAATCAGGGGAGTTACGTGGTGATTGATGATCAGCTTTTGCTGCCGATGGGTGATGATCTTCTGGTGATGAACAAACAGGACGGTACTTTGCTTGGTCGTGTGCATGACGTTGTGATGGGAAACCCGGAGCATCGTGATCGGGATGCGAAGAACGGAACTATGAATCGACTTGGAAATGAAGTCTATATTGGTTCGTCCAACGGACGGTTCAGCTTATATAATGCAGGTAGTTTAAAAACAGATATCTCACGTTAAAGCTTGTTTCATGTCGAATGATGATTTATTATAAATAAACAGGATTGCTCGCGCTCCGGTTATCGGCTGTGCGGGCTTTCTTCATGTGTTCTTGAAGGACCATGTACGATTAATCGCAGGAGGAATCTCCCATGATTTCATTATACCGGGTAAGCAAGCGTTATAACGAGCGTGGGTCCCGTGAAGATCAGGGATTCGAAGCGTTAAGCTCGGTTTCCCTGGAAGTAGGCCAGGGAGAGATTCACGGTATTATTGGCTCCAGTGGTGCAGGGAAGTCCACGCTTCTGCGTATGCTCAATGGATTGGAGAAGCCGGATGACGGTGAAGTCATTGTGAATGGGCAGCATCTGACCCGGATGAGTGAGAATAGTTTGCGCCAGGCACGCAGGTCCATTGGCATGATTTTTCAGCATTTCAATCTGGTCAGCAATCGGACCGTAAGTGGCAATGTCTGCATGCCTCTGGAACTTGCGGGCGTCTCCCGGACCGAACGGGTTGCACGAGGACTTGAGGTGTTGAGATTTGTCGGACTTGAAGATAAGGCCAACCAGTATCCTGCACAGTTAAGCGGAGGGCAAAAGCAGCGAGTTGCCATCGCCAGAGCACTTGCCAGCCGCCCGGATGTGCTGCTCTGTGATGAACCAACATCTTCGCTTGATCCGCAGACCACGAGTGGAATTCTGGATGTGCTGCGTCATGTCAATGAAACGCTGGGGGTAACTATCGTACTCGTTACACATGAGATGGAGGTTGCCCGAAAGCTCTGCGACCGGATATCGGTGATGAAAGAGGGACGGATCATCAAAACGCTGTCGGAAGCGGAAGTACGCAGCATACCGGCACCGAAGCCTGATCTTCTAACATCCTTGTTGATGGGCGAAGATGCATCCATGAGCGGACGAAATACCTCTCTTCATGGCGGTCAGGAGGACCATAACGATGATACCTGAGTCCGTTGTGAAATATCAGCATGAAATTTGGAAGGCCATCGGAGAGACGTTTGTCATGGTGGGGATCTCTATCACCGCAGCCGTGTTAATCGGGTTGCCTCTGGGTACACTGTTGTATCTGTTCAGAAGAGGGCAACGTTATCAGAATCGACCTCTGTTCACGATTCTGGGAAGTCTCGTCAACATCATTCGTTCCTTCCCGTTTCTGCTGCTAGTCGTATTTATGATTCCGTTCACACGTCTGATTGTTGGAACATCCATCGGGACGCTCGCGGCAACCGTGCCGCTCTCGGTCATCGCCATTGCTTATTACGCCAGACTGGTAGAACAGGCATTGCTTGATGTCCCGAAAGGGGTCGTTGAAGCTGCTTCTTCCATGGGTGCATCGACCATACAGCTAGTGGTGAAATTCCTGTATGTGGAGGCTCGCTCAAGTCTTGTGCTCGGCTTAACAACGGCAACCATCAGCTTTATCTCTTACTCTACGGTCATGGGTATTGTCGGTGGTGGCGGGGTTGGTGATTTTGCAATTCGTTACGGTTATCAGCGATTCGAGACGGAGATTATGGTATTTACGATTATCATTATGATTATCCTGGTACAGATGATCCAATTTACTGGCAGTAGACTGTCCCGCTGGCTCGATCGCCGATCCTGAAGAAGGACAAGCAGAGCAGAGAAATTTGAATTACAGCATGAACAATACAGATTATATGATGAAGGGGTTTATATCAGATGAAAGCAAAACTAATGCTCATGCTGCTGGCAGTAATGCTCGTAGCAGCCGGATGCGGCAAAAAAGAAGAAACACCTGCGGCGGAAGGTACTAAGGAAGGTGCTCAAGCCGGACAAGAAGTGACGTTGAAAGTAGCTACTTTGATTCCGCCAATGACGGATGTGCTGGATATTGTGAAGCCATTGCTCAAAGAAGATGGCGTTAATCTGGAAGTTGTTGTACTTTCCGATAACGTTCAACCGAATACTGCACTCGCGAACAAAGAAGTAGACGCAAACTTCTTCCAGCACGTACCTTACATGAATCAGTACAATGAAGCAAATAACGCTAACTTGGTGGCTGTTCAACCGATCTACAATGCCATCTACGGAGCATATTCCAAGAAGTATAAATCCATTGAAGAATTGCCTGAAGGTGCAACGGTAGCGATTGCCAACGATCCGTCCAACATTGGACGCTCGTTGGTGATGATGGAACAGAACGGCCTGATTAAGCTGAAAGAAGGCGTCGGTTTCAATGCAACGCAAGCAGACATCACGGAAAACACGAAAAACTTCAAGTTCGAGGAAGTGGACCTGTTGATGCTGGCCCGCATGTTGGATGATGCCGATCTGGTTGCTATGACTCCAGCTTATGCGAGTCCGCTGGGACTTACACCGAAGAAGGATGCGCTGTTCACTGAGAAGGACGATTCTCATTTTGCTATTACCTTGGTTGCCCGTGAAGATAACAAGGATTCGGAAGCCATTCAGAAGCTGGCGAAGCGTATGGCGGGTCCAGAAGTGAAAGCCTTCTTTGAAGAGAAGTATGCAGATATTGCAATCCCGGCTTTTAAATAACATCGGTTAATCTGCAACTGAAATGATGGTACAGATAGGTTCAAAACAAACATGAAGACCCAGGCCTGATCGCCTGGGTCTTTTTTTTGTTACCTTGTATTACCGAATAAAGGAAGAAGGTCTGCATCAGCTTTTGTCGGAGTCAGTTTCTACCTTTGGCTCCATCAGGCGAATCAGTTTCCGCTCTGTAGCCGTGTCCGTTGCAGGTGTGTAGATGCTGCACCGCAAATCGGCATTTCCCTGAACCTGGAGTGAGGTAAGATCAAAAAGCATTTTGCCAGCTCTGGAATGTCTAAATTCAATCAACACATCCGGGGCACTGCTAACACTGCTTTGTTTCCAAAGGGGTTGAAAATCAGGATATCTGTCCATCATGTCATCCAAAAACAAGTTGTACCATTCATCATCGACATATTGACCATAATAAGCACGGAAAATAGCCAGGAATCCGCTAACAAAATCCTCCCAGTTGACGGCCAGTCTTCGAAATTCTTTTCGTTCAAACAACAAGCTGATCATGTTCCGCTGTTCAGCCGGAATCTGTTCAAAGTCCATAAACACATGCCGCGCTGCGTCATTCCAGCCCACAATGTGGCAGCGTCGGTCTGAGATGATTGTGGGACAATTGCGAAGTTCCTGCAATATTTTTTGTAAAGAGGGATGTATTTGGAGTGGCTTCTCATCCAGGATATGAAGTTCCGAATGGTAATCCAGACCAAGGGAAAACAAATACTTCCGTTCATCCGCTGTCAGCTTGAGAGCTGAGGCGATGTTATCCAATACGGAATGAGATACCTGAATATCTCGGCCCTGTTCAAGCCAGGTGTACCATGTGGTGCTCACACCTGCCAATTGGGATACTTCTTCTCTTCTTAATCCAGGCGTTCTTCGCCGGGAGCCCGCGGGTAATCCGACGGATTCTGGCGAGATTTTGGAGCGCTGGTTTTTCAGAAAAGCGGACAGTGCCTGCAGCCTGACATCATGGTTCATTCCATCACCTTCGTTCCTTCGTTTATCATGGTAGTCATTATACTATTATAATTGACAACTTGTAATAGGATAATACGAATGGCAATATAAGTGCATAACTTAACTAAACAAGTATGGAAAGAGCACTGAAGGAGGATGCATTATGGAGCGTGTTGTTATTACAGGAATGGGGATTATCTCTCCTCTGGGGAATGATGTGCATACATTTTGGAATGGATTGGTGGAAGGCAAATCAGGCGTTTCGCCAATTGAAGCGTTTGATACAACGTCCTATAAAACGAAGATAGCAGGGGCGGTCCGTGATTTTGACGGAGAAGAACGGTTTGGACGGAAAGAAGCACGGCGTATGGACCGGTTCGTGCAATTTGCTGTTGCGGCCGCAGATCAGGCTTTATCTGACTCCGGACTCGAGATGGATCAGGTGGACAGGGAGCGCGTTGGGGTGTATATCGGTTCCGGCATTGGCGGAATCCAGACTCTGATGGAACAAGGTAAACTCCTGTCTGAACGCGGGCCTGCAAGAGTCAGTCCAACACTGGTGCCCATGATGATATCCAATATGGCGGCGGCTATGGTGAGCATGAGGTTTGGCTGTTGGGGACCCACTCTCTCGCCAGTGACAGCCTGTTCGATCGGCAACACCGCGATAGGTGAGGCTTTCCGGCTGATCCGTCATGGTGGAGCGGATGTAATTTTTGCTGGAGGGACGGAGGCAGCTGTCACCGAAGTATCACTGGCAAGCTTCGGCAATGCGACGGCGCTATCTACACGAAACGAAGCGTACGAAGGAGCGAGTCGACCATTTGATGCAGGCAGAGATGGTTTTGTCATGGCTGAGGGTGCCGGGGTCTTGGTTGTGGAGTCTTTGTCCCACGCCCTTGCGAGAGGTGCAAACATCCTTGCAGAGATCGTAGGTTATGGTGCCAGTTCAGACGCGTATCATATGGTAGCGACCCATCCGGAAGGACGTGGCGCATACTTGGCCATGAAGGCCGCTCTGGCGGATGCACAGCTTCAGCCACAAGACATTGATGTCATTAATGCTCATGCTACCAGTACCGAAGCGGGTGATCTTTCGGAGACACGAGCAATTAAGCAGCTGTTTGGTGCGGAAGCCTATCATATTCCGGTAACAGCAAACAAATCGATGACAGGACATATGCTGGGTGCGGCTGGTGGTGCGGAAGCTATATCGCTCATTCAAAGCTTGCGTAGCGGCATCATTCCACCGACAATCAATCAAGAGCAGAGTGATCCGGAATGTGATCTCGATTATGTTCCCAACGTTGCAAGAGAAGCTGACCTGAAGATTGGCATGTCCAACTCATTTGGCTTCGGTGGCCATAATGCGGTCATTATTTTGCAGAAGTATTCATCGTAAACTTACAGAGAGCAGTGACTGCCCGAAGGCGCACTGTTCTCTTTTTATTTGCTGTGGGGAGACTGTTTCGGCTGCGAAAGTGCTGCAATATAGGTCATTAGTTCGCTGGTTGCATGTAAACATGAGAAATGGCCCATGAATATGGTCGTGATATTCGTTAGAATATTCAATAGGGGCACATATGTACGTATATTAATGGATAACGAAATAGGCCGGAGCTTAAGTTTGGTCCATTTTCCATGGTGGTATAGATATAAGGGCTGATAGAGGCTTCTTCTAACATAAAGCTATACATAGGAGGGTAAGCAGTGAATGTATGGATTACGGTGAAAAGTCTGGGTAAACGCAAGCCGGCACTTGCCAAACAAGCTGCCGAACTTCCGGAAACAATCGATACGCTGAGAAAGCTTATTCAGAACATGGTGGCTCAGCAGCTCAAGGCTCTTCAGGACAAGAAAAATAAAGCGGAATGGCTTGCCTACCTGATGCCCGAGGACATTCAAGAGCAGGGAGCGGCAGGAAAAGTAGGCTTTGGCACGATATATAACGAAGGGGTTCCCGATGTAGAAGGCGCCATGGATACAGCTGTAACCGCATATGAAGATGGATTATTTAAAGTGTTTCTCAATGATGAAGAGTTGCAGGCACTGGATGAGCCGTTGATTATACAGGAAGACGATAATGTGGTATTTATCCGCTTTACAATGCTTGCCGGGCGTATGTGGTAGAGAGTGACGAGGAGGAGAATAGAATGAATCAGGAAGATAAAGTTCAACAGTACCAGCAAGAGTTGCAGGAAAAAGTGAAATTGCTGAAGGATGGGGAGCAGGAACTTGCAGGCTATGTTGCAGAGATGGCTGGATTTACCTATTTGCGCGAAGACGAAAGGGCCTACTTGGATGCAGAGCAGCAATTGCAACGTATGTCTGTTGAGACGAAAACTCCATTGTTCCTTCCATTGCTGAATGTGCTGGAGCAGCTGGTCAGTGAATCTTTCCTGGCTCGGTTCCGTTACATTGCAGAACGTGCCGCAAATTTTCCTTATAGCAAACATTATGAGCGCAGACCATTTCGTACGACCGATCCAGAGCAGCATATTGGACAGGTTCTTCGTAAAATGATTGCCTTGTTCCGCATGGAGATGCATGGCTTCTCTCTGAACGAATATGTATCCATGCGGGAGTACAAGTTTGATTATCTTCATGAGGTTAGAGCCGTTATACCGGATTGCATTGCCTTTGAACTGGATCATGAAACCGGCGATATGAAGCAGGCGCTTCATGATATTATCTACGGCGACAATCAGAATGCATGGCTGACCAATGAAATGATCAAGGGTATCTTCATGAGCGATCAGCTGGATGCTTACCAGATGGTTGGGGAATTGCTGGTTGCAGCCAGACTGCAGGAGGGTTTGCGCCAGAGCATTGTGGAACGGATGGATGAAGGAACGCTTGAGGCGTATATATACATATTAAAAATAATCATCGACAACAACCTGATTCGGTTCAGTTCGGTGGTGAGAGCGCTCGCTGTATGGACAGGTATTGGCATTGAAGCGGCGAATCAGCGTGTTGCTGCGCAACTAATTACACAAGCACATCAAGCATTGACTGATCCTGCGGTGCGAGAGGAATGGCAGCTAAGTGCCAATGCAAACCAATTGTTTATCAGTCTCTGGGCAACGGCAGTCATCGAAGAGAATGAATTGGAGCGAAAAGTGATCCAGATCATGGATTACGGGCAAGTATATCAGCAGATTGTTGCACAATACGTACTTGCCAACAGTCAGAACAGAGGGCTGCGCTTAAACATGGCACGTCAGTATCTTGAAGTGCAGGATATGGAGCTGCTGCATTGGGTGATTGAGAATTATGATGCCATGTACATGTTTAACTGGAGCTTTGAAAATGGGGAGAATCAACGCAGTGTTCACGTCTGGCCGCTGCCTGTTTTTGAAGATAAAGCCGTGCGTCGGCGTGACTTTGATCTGTTTAAACAAATGCTGGCCTATATTCCGCAGGGAGGGGCAGGTGGACCATCCGGTGTTCTTGAATTTGTTCAATATCGGATCGATCCGGATGATGTAGTGAAAAAAATGCTGTATCTTGCTGCGTATGACATGGACCCGGAATGGATTGGCGAGGTCATTGCGCTCAAAGACAAGCTAAGCCCGGATTTGCGAGGAGAATTGTTGTCCCATTTTGTCCAGCATCCCGAGAACGAAGTACAACGACAATTTATTTTTGACAGTCTGTCGGATAAGAGCATGAACAACCGTGAGAATGCTCTGCTCAAAGCCAAGCTGCTGACGCTGACGCTCGAAGAGATGCTGCAAATGGAGGCGTTGCTCAAACTGAAAACAGGATCGTTGCGTCAGAAGATCATTCAGGTGTTACTGCTACAGCCAACCGATCAGCTGATGGTATCCCTGAAACGACTTGTACAATCCAAAACTGAACTGCAGCGCTTGGGTGCCCTGGAACTGTTGACCGAGATCTCCGCAGATCCACAACGCACGGAGCAGCAGGAGCAGATGCAGCCGATCATAGCGTTAATCAAGACACCAACAGCCAAGGAGCAGAAGCTGCTGGACAAGCTTACAGAGGAGAGCAGCAGGTATACGGCGGCTAATGGATTCGGTTTGTATGATCCTTCATGGGAAAATCCATTGCTTCAGGAAGAACGTGATCTCGGCGGCTTCAAGCCGAAGGACATGTTTACCCTTTCCCTGGAAAAAGCGAAGCAGTTTCTTGATGGTTTGGATGCGTTGTTACATGAGCACAGAGACCATGAATATGAGGCAGAATATTATGCCGGCTACAAAGAAACCTTGCTTGTAGGTGCGACATTGCGTGCCATGGTCTTCATTCCTTATGATCAGCGGCAAGATATAGCATTATTGGAGCAGTTCCCTCTCCATAACATATGGAGAGAATATGTTCAGAAGAGTGGTCTGGATAGTAAAGAACTGCTGCAAATTTTGTTTGTGATTCGTTTGGAGGATTTGAACAAGAAGCTGGATAGTTATTACCGTTACTATTCCACCACATACGAATATAGTGAGTTGGAGAAACACTGGCTGCTGGAAGGATGGCGCAAGGAGTTTGCCGAAGAGGTCTATCCCGTTCAGTATATCCAGGACATGAAAAAGATGGTCAGTGAGCTTCGTTACGCAGATCAGGTGAAAACGCTGATTGAGGCCGTTTATGAGGACAGTGATAAGTCAGATACATTTGAAATCGCTGAGCGGACATTGTATGCGTTGATGAAAATGATGCCTGAGGCACAAATGGAAAAGGAATCGGGCATGCTCGCTCTCTTGTCTGGCCCATGGTTCTATATTGTCCGGGATCGAGTACACGACGATTACAGTTTCATGCGATACTTCCAAACGCTAAGCCAATTCGACCGATTAAATAAGGATAGTAACCGAGGCTCCTTCCTCACTCTGAACGATTACCTGCGTGCATACGAACTGGGCTTCATTGATGCACAGGAAGTCTACAAGCAGCTGCTTGTGGGAGAATCCCGTGCCCTGTTTATTCGGGAGTTGACATCCAGTCGGTCCGACTGGATTACGGAGAAACCCGTATTGGCAGAACTGCGAAGAACAGTTGTTGAACGAATTTTGGAGATTGAGTTGACCCGAGGAGAGCTCTCGACAGAAGTAAGTACACTGGCGATGAAGCTTGAACGCATTGAAGGTATGGAGCATTGGGTGCATCTTGTTGCTGCCATGGATCAGGATACCTTTGTCCGTGGATATATCTACAGCTATGGTGACAATACGACTCGCAAAGAAACGTTCAGCCATCTGATCCAGGTTTGTCATCCGCGTGATGGAGAGGACGAAGTGCTGCTGGGACAATTGCTGGCGAAGCATCCAATCCAGGAGAAGAAGCTCCTGGAAGCTGCAATGTACGCACCGCAATGGATGGAGATTGTTGCGAAGCATCTCGGATGGGAAGGACTGCGCAGTGCAGCCTGGTACTTTCATGCTCATATTAATGAAAGATTCACTGCTGAAAAGGAAACCATCGTGGCGCATTATTCTCCAATTTCACCTCAGGACTTTAACGAAGGTGCATTTGATATCGCCTGGTTCGAGGAGGCATATGAAGCCGTCGGTGAGGAAAGGTTCAATCTGTTGTACGATTGCGCCAAATATATTTCCGGGGGAGCCAATCACCGCAGATCACAGTTGTTCGCGGATGCGGCACTTGGAAAGCTGAAATTAGAAGACATGCGTCAGTCCGTGGAAGATAAACGCAATAAGGATCATTTGTTGACCTACAGCCTGATTCCGTTTGCAGAAGATCGGGAACAAGATCTGCGTGAGCGGTACGATTTCATTCAGAAGTTTCTAATGCAGAGCAAGCAGTTTGGCGCACAGCGTCGTGCCAGTGAGGGTCTGGTATCCCAGATTGCGCTGGGCAACCTTGCCCGTAATGCGGGATATGCCGATGTTACCCGGCTGATGTGGGATATGGAAGCTCGCAAGCTGGATGAGATGAAATCCTATTTTGAGCCCCATGAACTGGATGAGGCTACGACAGCACAGTTGGTCATTGATGAAGAAGGCCAGCCGGAACTGCTCATCGTAAGCAAAGGAAAAACACTCAAGTCTGTACCTGCCCGGTTCAAGAAAGATGGTTACATTGCCGAATTGAAGGAATTAAAAACAGATCTGGTTGATCAGTATCGCCGGGCAAGACAGGAATTGGAGCGATCCATGACGGCAGGAACGGCCTTTACGAGTGAGGAAGTTTCAAGTCTGTTCCAGAATCCGGTTCTTCGTCCACTGGTTCGCACGCTTGTGTTCCAAGCAGATGACAAGCTGGGGCGTTTCGATGTAACGTCCGGTGGGTTGGTTACTCCGGCTTCGGATGATTCAGAACGCTCGATTCAAGCCTTGACGGAACAGGATCGCCTACTGATTGCGCATCCATTGCATCTGTTCCAGAGTGGAAGCTGGAGTGAATTCCAACGGGATCTGTTCAACCGTCAGGAACGTCAGCCATTCAAGCAGGTGTTCCGTGAACTCTATCTTCCGAATGAGGATGAGCTGGCTAATGGAACCGTATCCCGTCGGTACGCAGGTTATCAGATTCAGCCGAAAAAAGCAGTTGCTCTGCTTAAAGGACGTCAATGGACCGTCAGCTATGAGGAAGGGCTACAGAAGGTAAGCTATGAGCATAATCTGATTGCCAATCTCTATGCCATGGCAGACTGGTTCTCACCCGCAGATACAGAAGCGCCTACCCTGGAGACGGTACAGTTCTATGATCGGAAAACGTATAAACCTGTGGCGTTGAAGGATGTACCGCCGGTCTTCTTCTCGGAAGTTATGCGTGACATTGATTTGGTGGTTAGCGTTGCGCATGTTGGCGGAGTAGATCCGGAAGCCAGCTTGACCACAATTGAGATGCGTCATGTGATTGTGAATGAGTCATTGCGTCTGTTGAAGGTCGATAATGTACGCCTCGATGGAAATTACGCTCGAATTGAAGGTGAACTGGGCGAGTATGCCGTTCATCTTGGCAGCGGCAATGTGTTCAAACAGGCGACGGGCGCGCTTCATATCGTTCCTGTGCACAGTCAGCATCGAGGCAGGATCTTCTTGCCATTCCTTGATGAAGATCCGAGAACGGCTGAGATTTTATCGAAAGTGATGTTATTGGCTGAAGACAAGAAGATCAAGGATCCGCAAATCCTTGCACAATTGCAGCATTGATTAGCATGTTGCAATGATGCTGTAGCCAAGCCGCATCAGATTGCCGAAGCCGAGTGAACCTATCGAATATCAGGCAGCTAGAGCACCAGTCCAAGGTGACTTTGGCTGTCTTTTATTTTGTGTCATTTGGTAACTAATCCTTAAAAGGCAGTGAAGAGTTGACTCAAGATTGGCAATGGTGGGTACAGATTGAGTGTTGGGCATGGTAAAATATATGTAAAGTTATATAAAATTTGAGGTACTAACCAAATCCAATCGCAGAATCGGATGGTTACATAATCGTTATCTTGAAAAGGAAAAGGAGAATACATTGGACATGCTAATCGCTTCATATCGGGAACAGGATCATGACAAGTTAGTCGAGATTTGGGAGAGGGCCGTTCGGGCAACCCATACGTTTTTGGAAGAGCATCACATCGAGTTCTATAAAAAAGTAGTGAGCGACGTGTTGCAGCAAAAGCAAGTTGAGGTATGGGAAGTGCTGAATGCTGACAATGAACCCGTTGGTTTTATCGGCTTGGATGATAACTTTATTGAAATGTTGTTTGTAGATGTCAGTCAGCACGGACAGGGTCTTGGACGTCTTCTAATCAACCATACCCTTAACATCAAAGGCAGTCACCTCAAGGTGGATGTCAATGAGCAGAATGCTGGAGCAGCCCGATTCTACGAGAAAATGGGATTTGTACAAATTGGTCGTTCTGAGTTGGATGGTTCCGGTAATCCATTTCCGCTGCTGCATCTGGAGATCAAGGCAGATCAGGCTGCAAGATAATCATCGGTGGACCACGAAACAGGAGGAATATGACGAAGAGGAGCGTGCAGGATGACACAGATTAAGGTAACACCGGAACAACTGGATACAGTTAGTGGGCAATTCGCTCAGGCACATCAGCAATTGTCGGGGTTCATGTCCACATTGGACAGCCAGATCCGTGTCATGCGCAGCAATTGGGACGGAATGGAGCGGGAGCGCTTTTATAACGATTATGCAACGGCCCAAGCTACAATGAAGTCTGTCCTTGAGCTGGTCTTGTCCATCCAATCCGAACTCAAGAAAATTGCGGAGCGTTTCCGCACCACGGATGAAGATGTTGTGAACAAGGCTCTTATGGTGGCTTTGGCTGCGGCACAGACTCTTACGTCCCTCGGTAAACATAAAGGCGATGGCTCGGGCAAAACGTCCGGTCCTCCCGAGAATATGGAGGATTGGGATAAGAAGGACGCCGAGGATTACAAAAACTATGAGGAAATGTTAAAGAAAGCCGAGGAAATGGGTGACGAGAAACTGGCGCAGCAGCTTCAGGCCAGCATGAACGTTATTCGGCTTCAATATGAGGACGAAATCTACCAAACCGATCCGAACACAGGCAAGACGGTGAAGATTACCGAGGATTCGATTGTAGGTACGTATCAAGTGAAAAGTGACAAGGGTGAAACGACCAGCATCAGCTTGGATAAACAGGGTAACGTCGTGGATTACAACAAGGATACGAAAAAATACGAGTACTGGGAACAAACCCATACGACCAGTCAAGGGGAGCATCTCTTTGGCAAAGGAGCACAAACGGCTACAGCTTATGGAATCGGCCTGCTGTTGACCAGCAAGAGTGGATCTGCCTTTACAGAACATGCGACAGGGCTCGGTTCCTCCTTTGTTGCGGACAAGTTCCTGTTCTCCGTGCCGGAAGAAGGCGAGACGCGTACGATGATCTACCGAACCAACAAGGATACAGGAAAAATCGAGAATATGATCGTTGTCACCCGTGGCGACAACGATATTGAATATATTCCGTGGCGCGAGTATAACTAAGCCACGAAGCCCTGCCTTGTAGCCTCATTCGGGTACAAGGCAGGTAGAACCGAGGGCAGGCAAATAAGGAGCCTGCCCATAAACAAACACCCGCGCAACCTTCATCACAGGATGGAAAGGTTGCGCGGGTGTTTGCGGTTTGGCTTACCGTCCATCCACGGTCAGGTGACCAGGCCAGTAAGGGGGCTTTTTTTTTGCCCAAAGATTAGTGTGTCTCTTCGTCCAGAAACGGTTTGTTCACCGCATAATACATGAAGCCCATCAACAGTACGCCGCCCACCAGATTGCCGAGCGTGACCGGAATCAGGTTGTGAATAACCCCGCCGAATGAGATCGTCCCCGGATGGTTCAGTACCAGCGCAATCGCAAACGTACACATATTGGCGACGCTATGCTCATATCCCGAGATGAAGAAACAGAAGACAAAGAGCATCATGGCGAACATTTTCGCACCATTCTCCTTCATGAACATCGGCACAAAGAACGCCAGACATACGAGCCAGTTACACAGAATGCCCCGGAAGAAAAGCTGCATGGCCGGAGCCTCCATCTTGTGCTCTACGACACTCAGCAGAAAACCATTCACCTGAGATGAATCGAACAGACCCGTCAGGTAGATTAACAAGGCAAATACCGCCGCACCCATTAGATTTCCACTGTAACTTGCAATCCACAGCTTCACCACTTCGAACCATTTCAGTTTCTTGCGTAAGGCGGCATAGGTGTAGTAGAACGTATTTCCTGTGAACAAATCACCGCCACCATAGGCGATCAGAATAATTGCCGCGCCGAACGTGAGGGCAGCCATAGGGTATGTAAAAGGGGAATCCTCCATATAAAAGAAGTTACCCGTCTTGAACGCCACGATGACGCCAAACCCGATAAACATGCTGGCGAGCATGGAGCGTGCAAGGTACCTGATCAAGCTTTGTTTGTAAATCTTGTGTTTCTTCAGCGCCAGCTTCTCTACGTTGCGTAAACCTTCCGTTTCCATAATTCGCCTCCAATAGCTAAGTTGATTAATTGCATAAACTTACAAATCTCACCAAGTTCTTTTCATTATAACGAATTTTGAGGCAGATACACGTGATTTCAGAAAAAGAATGTAAGAAAGCGCAATGTGAGTTTCACGTGAATACGTATTATATGAACTGATATTATTTTTTTTAATAATTTATTTGCACCTATTTCAATCCAATGGGCAATCTCTTTTTGTATTTAACTTTTTGATCCAATGTTAAGTGAAGTGGGGGTGAAGGGGTTATTAGTAAGCACCTTTTAATTGGATAATATGTTAGTTTTTTTGTTCAGAATTTGTTCAGAAAATCTTGATAAACTATGTGCCGAAAACGAAGTTTTTGGGGAGGAACAAGCATGAATCAAGATTGGAAAAAATTACTACTTACTTCAATTGTAGTGGGCATGCTGTGGGGAAATCAGATCGTCAACGCAGCCGATCAAACGGGAGAAGTAGCAAATCATATATCATCGGTTTTCACAGATCAAACCGATATCCGTTCCACTTCCTTGCAAGCGGTTCAGGAAGCGGTAAAACAAGGATTAATTGCGGGATATCCTGATGGCTCCTTTCATCCGAGGCAGCATTTGACTCGAAGAGAAATGGCCGTATTGCTGGCTAAAGCAGCCCATTTAACACTTGAAGAACCATCGCAATTGGTTCGGAATAATTCAGACTGGGCCACTCCTTATATTGATGCTATTCGAAAAGTAGGCTGGATGACTGGAGACGCATCCGGTAATTTCCGTGCCAACGATCCAATTCGACGGGAAGAACTCGCTTCCATCTTGGTAAGAGTTACAGGAGCACAAGGAATAAAGGGAGGTCAACAACAGACACTTTCAGATGAATCCATGGTGAGTAGTTGGGCCAAAGAGCAGGTACATACAGCATTAAAGCTTGGATTGTTGGAATCCAGTGAAGGAAGTTTCAATTCCAAGGCTTTGGTGGAGCGGCAAGATATTGCTGGAATTCTAGTAGACGTTTTTCAAACGGGAGAGAGAACAGCTTCTCTGACTAAATTGGATGGAGATGTTGCCTACATCGACGGACGTCCTTTTGTAATTAGTAAAGAGCTTCAAAGTATTTTGAATGATGGGAATAAAGATGCATTACAGAACGCTGTGATCACTTATGATGCTCGAACACGTAATCTATCTTCCTTGTCGGAAATTCAGATTGTTCAAGCAGGGACAGTTAAAGATCCAGTGACATTGGATCTGAAAGGTTCATCTTATAAGGGCGTGATTTCAGTCTCGGCAGATCATGTGATTTTGAGAGCCGACACATTGTCCCAAGTTTTCTTAAAATCTGGAGTTAGTGTAGTTAGCATCGAAGGGGACATCGAGGCAGTGACCGTAGATACTACTGATAAGGTTACCGTTCAGGGAAGTGGAACATGGAAACAGATACAACTGAAAGATGCGAAGTCTGTTATTCAATTGCCTGAGACTGTAAAAACGGACAAGGTTATTCTTCCGAAAGGAGGGGTATCAACACAGATCATCCGCAGTACACCGACTGTAACGAGACCATCCAGTAATACGGGGACTAGCAACTCTAATTCAGATTCAGGTGGCTCATCGGGCCCATCAACGCCAACACCTGAAACAAATCCGCCAGTTGTAACGCCGCTACCGCCAATAAACCATGCTCCCGAAGTGGTGAAAACACTGCAAACTGTTGAAATTCAATTGGGAACTACAAGTGATCCAATAGATTTAAAAACTATTTTCTCAGACCCGGACGGAGATGAACTGACCTTTGTTGTTACTTCATCCGATAATCAAGTTGCGAGTGCTGATATTACAGACAATATGATGTCACTGAATTTCTATTCTGTTGGATCTGCCACGATGACTGTAACTGCCAAGGACAATATCGGTGCAGAAGTGAAGAGCGAGTTCACTGTCGAGGTCAAAGCTCCTGTAGCTATTAATCATAAGCCCACGGTAGCAGGGCAGATTTCTAAGTTGAATGTAACTTTGGGAAAGGTTAGCGATACGGTAAGCCTGGATGGTGTGTTCGAAGATTCAGATGGAGACATTCTGACGTATACAGCAGAATCTTCGGATTCCAATGTAGTAGATACCAGTGTGCAAGGAGAAACATTGACATTGGGCTTCAAAAACGTTATTGGTTCAGCTACGGTTACGGTCAAAGCTACCGATCCTGATGGTGAAGAAGCTGAGACCACATTTACGGTTAAAGTGGAAGACCCGGATGCAGGAAAGGGATTATTTATTTCTGAGGTAGTCTGGGGTGAGGAGTTCAATCAGGCAATTGAGTTGTATAACCCTACATCCAAACCGCTTAACGGAGGGGATATCACAATTGTACGCAGCGATACTGATACGCCTATTACGTTAGATCCCGACACAATTATTCCCACCACAGGCACGTTGGTTCTCGCAGAAGAGCTTAGTAATTTTATAGAGGAAGAGTACTATTATCTGATTCTAGGTCTGGCTGAAAATACGGAGCCGGTAACGCTGACGCTATATTACAAAGGGGAAATCATGGATACGGCAGTTATTGTACCTGCTCAATCTTTGACAAGAAAAAGGGATACTGTTCAAGGTGACAAGCTTTCTTATGAGCCATCCGAATGGAGCAATATCGGAGAAAACAATTATGATAACTTGGGCAAATTCGATTCTTTAATTACTCCTTAATTTCGTTTAATTCAACAGCAGATACAGAAGGAGAATACTAATGCGAAAAATGAAAAGAACAGCACAATTAGCCATGATTGCATTGCTCTTAAGTAATACTGTTCCAGTTGCTGCACAGAGTCGGGATTCAGCAGAGCAGACGATAACCCCATCTAGCATATCTTCAGGCTCCAATGCTACAAATCAATTAAATGATTCGATGAATAAGGCTGTAGGCATGGGGTTCATCAAAGGAGATCCAGATGGGAACCTTCGGGCGACCGATCCGATCACCCGTCAGGAACTGGCGGTTGTTCTTGCGCAGGCTCTCGGACTAACAACAAGTAAGAAAGTTTCAGAGCCATTTGTAGATGTGAACTCATCTAGTTGGTCAGCACCTTCCATTCAAGCGGTGAAGAAGGCTGGTCTTTTGCAGGGAGATACAAAAGGGTATTTCCATCCACGAGCGGAGATTACCGGACAGGAATTGATCACCGTTTTGGTGAGAGCAACGGCTTATGCTAAACAAGGTAATCAAATAGAGTCACTTCCTTCGGAATGGAAAGGGGCAAGTGCGTGGGCGGCTCCTTATATCCAAGCTGCTGAGAAGGCTAATCTTCTAAGTGAATATCAGGGAGAGAATAAAGTTAAACAAGGTCTTGTTCGGGGCGAAGCCATAGGTATGATGTTGTCAGCCATCTTCCCAGAAACCCGCCTGTCTGTGGTCCAGTCAATCCATGGAAGCCAAGTTCAGATCAACGGAGTTGTCTATCAGATATCTGAACAAGTGGCAGGTCTTCTGAATGAACGTAACAAGGCTGTACTTGATCAGGCTGGTATACAGTTTAAGAGCCAAGATCATACAATTACCGAAATTAACGCCTTGGAAATTAGAAAAGGTGGAAAATCAGCACAGACAGGAGAGGCGGAATTCAGCCGTAATCTGTTATTGAATGCTGGGGAAACCACATTGAATGGAGATCTGACGATTAAGGCGGACTTCAATTCGGTACAAGGGCTTAAGATCAAAGGCAAACTGACGATAGCACCAGAGATGGAGCATGATTTCTATGCCAAAAATATAAAAGTAGAACAATCTATTTCAGTTCAGGGTGGCGACAGCAATACCGTTGTGTTCGAAGACTCTGTTCTAAACAATGTGAATATAGATAAAAGTGATGTACATGTGGTGTTCTCGGGCAGTACGAATGCTCAAGAGGTTAGTATTAAAACTGACAGTGCTCTTGAAATTGCAAACACAGCTGAGCTGTCTTTACTGAATATTGTAGATGGCGCGAGTAAGGTGGAAATGCAGGGAACTGTAGATACGGTCAAGTTGAATACGTCAAAGCCTCTGCAACTTAACGGTAATGTCAGCCTGCCACAATTAACGGTTGATGGGGTTGGGGCTGTTAATCTTAATGTAGCGGGTACCATTCAACGACTTCAGGTGAATAATGCAGCAGCACAGGTTAATATAACAGGGAATATTAAGGTTGCCGAGGTTTCTCTGGCTGCTGGAGTACCATCTTCGGCCGTAAGTGGAAACACCGGAACAGTAACTTCGAATGCGGCATCTTCTTCGTCAGGTGGAACGGGAGGGAGCGAAACAACTCCTGTTGTTGCCAATCGATCACCTGAACTGCTGAAGCCATTTGAAAATCGCAAGTTTACGGCAAATGGTCAGGGTAAGACGTTAAACCTGAACGACTATGTGACTGATCCGGATGGTGATTCAATAACGTATACGGTTGCTTCGTCCAAATCCTCAGTAGCTAAGGTTGTGCTTAGTGGATCAAATCTCGAAATTATACCCTT
This sequence comes from Paenibacillus sp. E222, assembly GCF_013401555.1. NCBI lineage: Bacteria > Bacillati > Bacillota > Bacilli > Caryophanales > Paenibacillaceae > Paenibacillus > Paenibacillus sp. E222. Next base: position 138,447 of record NZ_CP058552.1, on the reverse strand, counting down.
GGAACATGGTACAGCCACAATAACCGTGTCCTCGAATGATGGTCGCGGCAAAAGGCTAAGGTCCACATTTGACGTCAACGTGAATGCACCACCTCTTCCATCACCGATCCCGGATCAAGAGCTTATAGCCGGGTCAGGCAGCACAGATGTCCATCTCATGGTCTATGTTATGGATGACGAGAAATATGAATCGGAGCTGCTTTACAGTGTATTGAATAGTGCCCCGGAAATCGTGGATACGGAGATCGTAAAATCGGAATATGGGCAATCTGTATTGAGGTTAACGCCTAAAAAGGCGGGCGAAGTTGTTCTTAAAATCAAAGTGGATGATGGGCAAATCGCAGATGATGGCAGTACGGGTGTTACAGAACTCGACATGAGGGTTGTTGTTCTTCCACCACTGAATCGTGCGCCTATGGGAGAAGCTCCATCGAAAATAGACGTCTATCTGGGTGATGACATCCCTGTAGTGAAACTGAACGAGCTATATACTGATCCAGATGGTGATGCTTTAACGTATTCAGCAGCTTCATCCAATTCAGATGGGGTTGCTGTGGAGGAAAATGCAGGTGAGTTGAAGTTAACTGCTCTTCAACTTGGAACTTATACCATATCGTATTCCGTAAATGACGGTAAGGGCGGATTAACAAGTGGCACATTTGATATCAATGTAGATCCTATACCGAATTTGAATCCGGTAGGACAGTCACCTGGTTGGATTAACGTATATTTTGGTTTCTTACCAGATCGAATTCCATCTGTTAACTTAAATGATTATTATAGTGATCCAGACGGTGACCCGCTTACATTCAGCGCCAGTTCATCTGATCCGGATGGATTGATAGTGGAGGAAATTTCCGGAGTGCTGAATTTTACTGCTCTGAAATTTGGAGAATATACCATTAACTATTCGGTTGAAGATGGTAGGGGAGGTTTCGTTTCCACTGGTTTTCAAATAAGCGTTAATCCTAAGCCTAATGCTTCTCCAATTCTTACGAGTGATCTACCTGCTCAAACGTTGTTTCTGGGTAAGGAGGATATTGTCATTGATCTCTCACAATATTTTAGTGATCCAGATGGAGATGCATTAGAGTTTCAAACGCCAATTGACTTCAATAATTTCCTGATAGCAGAGATGAATATTCAAGAAAACAAGCTGATTATTCATCCCAAGCAAGTTGGGAAATTTCAAGCTGACATTATAGCAAAAGATGTATATGGCAAAAAGGCAACAGTCCCTATTGATGTAGAGGTCTTAGAATCAGGAAGCATTGGTTCGATTCCGGATCAAACGGTAACATGGCCTTGGACGACTGAGGATATAGACCTTACTCCGTACCTGCTGAATTTTGACATAAGTACATTAACGGTGGATGCCTCTTCTGAAGACGTCAATATTGCGGAAGTTTCTACTACTGGTTCGAGGGTATCTGTCGCTCCAATTGCGGAAGGACACACAACAGTGACGTTAACGGTGTATGATCAGACAGGACGAAGCGAGCAAGCGTCCTTTGGCTTGACCATACAAGGTGAGCCTGCTGGTCCTAATTTATCACCAGAGGTTGTAAGCAGTATTTACGAACAAGTTTTAACACCCAATGTAACGAACGATCGTACGTTTGATCTGAGTCAATTGTTCAGTGATCCAGATGGAGATGTGTTACAATTTGCAATTAGCAGCATTTCGAGCGAAGCAGTTAATGCAAGCATTAATGGTAGCCTGTTAACCTTGAAGCCGGGAACAGGTAATGCAGTAGCCCCATTAACCCTGACGGCGAAGGATGGAAAAGGTGGAGAGGCAGAGTATTCCTTTAATGTTCGTACCGCTTCTCTGGTGAATGATGGAGTGATGCAGATCAATACGAAATCAGGGGTGCAGGATGCTCTAACCTATTCAACTTCGAATTTGTTCCCGGGACAGACAAGTTTCAAACTATATAGTGGCACACCAGATTCGACGTTTACGGGACCGGATACGATAAATACGACTCAAATTACTTTAACCGCATCTCCGTTGTACTTCTGGATTATTGGAAATGATGGTAGAGCCGTGGTCGTTCAGGTCAATTCGCTTCCACAAGGCTCACCCGAGTTATTTTTCTCTCAATACATGGATGCAGGAGATGGACGTAGTGTTGTCCAACTGTACTATACTGGTGACGGTAATCCGTCTCACAAGGCAACAGGTTATCAAGTGGACGTGTATCAGTGGATGAAAAAGACGTCAACAATGAAGGTGACGACGAAAAATGTATTCGATGTTGTTCCAGGAATGCCTTTCATTTATATAAATTATATATTTTACGACTTTTTTGATATCACTTCAGCCACGTACTACAATGATGAACTGGAATTGTATAACCCGAATGAGTATAACGTCGTTGCTTTGGTTCTCAAAAAGGACGGAAGAATTGTCGATGTACTGGGAGACCCATCCTCGCATGATCAATTTATGCCTGCTGGTGGGACATTTATTCGCAAACGTGGGATTTACACGGGTTCACAACAGTTTTCATTAACAGGTGAGTGGAACGAGTTCCCTAAAGGAACTTTACAGCATGTGGGTAAACATACACCGTAGAGTTGAGGGTAAGAAACCAAGAAATACAGTTTACTAGGTAGTATGATTCATTATTGATATTAAAATCCTCCCTACTCTGAACTTGAGTAGGGAGGATTTTAATATTTAAACGGAGATGAATACATACAGGATCTGAGAATCTTGATCTTCGGTTCCTCTGTTCATTCGGACAGATCTCGTACAGCTTCTCCTGGTTTTGATTCAGTTTTCATAAAATTCATGTTGATGTGAAAGGTCATGTCCGCTCACTAGTCATCATTATCACTTCCTTAATTCAAATGCAGTACCCGCTTCGCGGAAGCGCCAAAATCAGGATCGTATTGAAGCGATTCTAGCGCGGATGTGGCACCAGAAACATGTTGATGTGCAACAAGAATAGCAAAGGCCGCTGCTTTGACCAAAATATAGGCTTCCCCCTCCAAAACCTCCTGAGCCAACTTGATCTCCGCTTCGGTAATAGGCAATAAGGCGAGAGTTTGCAAGACGTAATTCTGTACATCCTCATCTTCTTCTGGATTACGAACAAGTTGTGCGGCAGCATGAAGGATCTCACCTAGAAGAGCAGAGGTGCCTGCCATACCAAGAGCACGCCATGCTTCGATGCGCACCAGATCTTCTTCGCGAGAATCCATGCCAATAGTGAGAATTTGCTGAGCAAGGTGGTTATCCGTCAGATCGATCAGATCACGAAGGGCCTGTAGTTTTTCTTCTCCACTGATAGTGCTCAAATCAGGCTGTTCATTGTTGTTATGATTCAGATCCGACATATCCTTCATTAACCTCCTGAAGTATGTTAGGGCTGGGGCGGAAGAATGATGGGACGAGCAGTCAGCGCCTCCTCCACAATCTGCTCGGGTGTCAGATCTCGATCATCCCAGAAAATGAGATTGCTGATCTCCGCGTAAGGCAATTGCTGCTGCAGCTCGTTTAGCATCTCATCCAGTTCATCCTCGGTTCCTTCGGCATTCATTAGCTTGCGAACTAATTCTACCAAGTGCAAATGATTAGACATATCTATACCTCCTGAATGATTCATAGAGTGAATAATTTAGTCTTTCATGGGTTGATCCAATGGATCATATGTAACGATCACTGGTAAAAATTGAGGCTCAAGCATCAGGCTAATGAGTTGTTCGTCTTGATCAGCATAAGAGATGAGATAGCTCCCAAAATGAGATTCATAGATGAAATCCCTGTATTGAAAGGAGCGTTCGGGGTACTTTATGTTCACATATAGCGTAGTTACCCCGCGGGCAAGGGTTGCTTTCAACAACGGAATTTGAGCCAAAAGTATAATTGCGACCAGAACAATGGCTGTACGTTTAGCGAGACGGGTCAGATGGATTCCCCCATTATCGTAAGATGATTTTTACCAAGTAATGAAGGTCCATCTATAACCAGATGTCACTCCACGAGTATAGCAAGATTGCCAAACTGTTCTCCCTTTTCCATACGTTCGAATGCTTTGGCTGTGTCTTGTAGCGGATATATGCTATCGATTACAGGATGTATATCATGTTCTTCAACCCATTGGAGCATCTGGACAAACTCTTCACGGCTGCCCATGGAGGTGCCAATCAAGCTAACTTGCGGGAAAAAGATCGAGCGGATCGGAACAGCCAGATCATCTCCAGAGCTTGCACCATACATCACGATACGGCCACCTGGTCTGATTATATCAAAATATTTGGGAAACATGGCTTGTCCGATGCTATCCAAGATGAGATCAATAGGATTAAGATCGTTCTGCAGACTCCAGTCTGCATGACTGTCCAGAGCTTGGAAAGCGCCCAGACGCAGAGCCTCATGTATCTTGGCTTCACTTCTGGATGTAACGGTTACCTTGGCACCAGCAGCTATGGCTATAAGCAAAGCATAGGTCGCTACACCGCCGCCAATGCCGGGAATGAGGATATGTTCACCCTGCTTAAGTTCGCCACGAGTGAATAGGGCGCGGTATGCTGTCAAAGCCGAAAGGGACAACACCCCTGCTTCCGCCCATGATAGATGAGAGGGTTTGGGCAAGGCATTTCTAGCAGGCAGCGTAATATATTGTGCGAGAGTTCCATCCGTAGGGCCCCCTACAATATCGGGCACAATGGGCACGTCTACTGCATGGTCCCAACCGAGAGTAGGGTGGATAATGACCTCATCACCTACAGATAAGCCATCTACACTTTCTCCAATCGCTATGATTACACCTGCTCCATCGGAACCAAGAATGAGTGGTGTGTCCTGGAGTGTACGTCCTGCCATGATGAACAGATCACGATGATTAATTCCAGCAGATTTCAGTTGGATCTGTACTTCACCGGCTTCTGGTGCCCGAGATGTTGAATCTGTATATTGAAGACCTTCAAGGCCGCTCTGGCCGGAATGTATAATAGCTTTCATTTTCAAAAATCCTCCTTGTGTATAAAAAACTTCACTACTGAGCCTCATTGTACAGATGGGGCAGATTCACGTAAAATGAACAAAAATGAATGTCAGTATCAATTCAGATCATAGATAACAAGCAGGTGATCAGGGCATGGATGCAGGAGATTTAAAAATATTTCAGGCGGTTGCCCGCGAAGGCAGTATCAGCAAGGCAGCATTAGCGCTGAATTATGTGCAATCCAATGTAACAACACGAATTAAACAGTTGGAGGATCAGCTGCAAGTACCGCTGTTTCATCGCTCCAACCGGGGCATGTCGCTCACACCAGCGGGTGAGAATTTGCTGGGATATGCGGATAAAATATTACATTTGTTATATGAAGCAGAACAGGCAACGCAAATGGGCCATCCGCCCGCAGGGATGCTTCGTCTTGGTGCGATTGAGACCGCAGCCTCCAGTTATTTGACGCCGCTGCTCGCTGAATACCGTTTATGTTACCCCGAGGTTCAGCATTTGTTAATTACAGGGGGTACACATGAACTTAATCAGAAGGTCATTCAACATGAGCTGCATGGAGCTTTAATATATGGCCCAATTGATCACCCTGAGCTGAACTATATGAAAGTGTACGACGAAGAATTGGTGCTGATTGCCGAACCCGGAACCCATAAAATGCATGATTTATTGCGTAAACCCATGTTATTCTTTGAAGTAGGGTGTACTCATCGCGAACAGGCAGAAGCCTTTTTGAAAGATCAAGGTGTGCACACCCTCAACGTTACGGAATATGGAACACTGGACACCATTATGAATGGCGTATCTGAGGGAATAGGTGTGTCATTGCTCCCACGATCCTCGGTTACGAAAGCCGAAGGGAGAGGCGAGGTTACAGTGTTATCTTTGCCTGATCCGTACCGCAGGTTGGAAGTGGGATTTGTGCATTCCCGGAGTGAGCATCTATACGGAGCGCTGGGTGCATTGGTGCAGATGATAACGAACCAAAAAACCAGGACAATAAAGGAGTAAATAACCTTGAAGAATACAGAGTTAACATTAGCGGAAGCTTTTAATCAGGCAGAGATTATTATAGGCGGTCACGGAAGTCGTAAAGTCAAAGTGCTTCAGAAAGCGCTGGAGCAGGTGGATGGGGAACAGTATAGTGATCATTACGGCAACGGTAAAATCATTGATCAATTCCAGCAGCAGATGGCTGAAGTTCTGGGCAAGGAATCGGCTGTATTTTTCCCCAGTGGTACGATGGCACAGCAAATTGCGCTACGTATCTGGTGTGACCGCAAAGGCATCAAGCGGGTAGCCTATCATCCTTTATCTCATCTGGAAATCCATGAGGAAGACGGACTGAAGGAACTGCATCAGATTGAAACCGTTTTGCTGGCGGACGAGGACCGACTGATTCGATTGGAAGATGTAGAGGGGATGAATGAGGAAATTTCCTGCCTGCTGCTTGAACTGCCTCAACGCGAGATTGGTGGACAATTGCCTGCCTATGAAGAGTTGGAAGCAATCTCGGCTTATTGCCGTGAACGTGGAATCAAGCTTCATCTGGACGGGGCACGCCTGTTCGAAATCACGCCTTATTATCAGAAGACACCCGCCGAGATTTGCAGTCTGTTCGATAGTGTCTACGTGTCTTTTTACAAAGGCATTGGAGGAATTGCTGGGGCTATATTGGCAGGAGATACGGATGTCATGCAAGAATCGAAAATATGGAAGCGTCGGCACGGCGGCGATCTGATCGGCCTATATCCGTATATTCTTAGTTCTCAATATTATTTCAATGAACGAATTGGCAAAATGGGGCTTTATTATGAGCAGGCGAAAGAACTTGCTTCCTTGTTAAATGCGTGTCACGGTATACGTACATTGCCAGAAGTACCCGTCTCCAATATGTTTCACGTACATTTCCCCTTGGCCCAAGCCGAAGTGGAGCGTATTCTGGCATTCATGACACAGCAATTCGGCTTAGGGTTTACTTCATACTTGCAGCAGACCAGTGCTCATAGCTGTGCCTTTGAATTGTCAACGGGGGATCGTTATCAGAATGTACCCAAGGACAAGCTGCATTCAGCGCTGCAATGGTTGGATGAAGAACTGCGGAAACATGTGAACTAAAATAAAGCTATGCTAATTCTGCCTTATCCACTTGTTGGATAGGGCATTTTTGTTGCAGGAAAAGAAAGATAGCTGACGAAAAGTACTTTAATGCAGTAATAACAGCAATAATGCAGCTTCTAGTATCATCGCGTCGTTAATAGTGAACATATTCGTGGACCACAATTTCATTGATTTTCATTTATAAGGAGGAGTTCAAGTGGAGTCAATACGTTTGGAGTCCATTCGTGATCTTTTGGTGGAAGCATACAATACAACCATGGGAGAAGGGTGTACTCCTGAAACGCAACAAAGCATTGAGGATTTTGAGCAAAAGTTTAATGTGAAATTGCCCGCAGTGTATCGTGAGCTCTTGCTTGAATTTGGTGCATGCAACTTCGGCGATCCTGCCGTGTATTCGGTGAAAGAATTGAATTGGGCATATCCCGAGTTCCTGGAAGTATACCGTGAATATGAGAAGGAATACGAGTTGCCCGCTGAGTTGCAACCATTTCCAATTGGTGGGTTTGGCGAAGGAAGCATTGCTATACTGGATCAAAATTCTGGCAAGGTTCTGATGTTAATCCACGATGCGGGAGAACTACCTCTTCGTGAGATAGCCGTGGACTTTAATGAATTAATGACGATGCTGGCTGAATCAGCCGTTTGGGTTCAGGAACAGATGAAGTAAGAGGTCAGACAGAAGGGAAGTACATCAGGCGAATGGATATCCGAAAATTACGATACTTTATCACCGTGGCGGAGGAGCTTCATTTCCACCGTGCGGCAGAGAAATTAAATATGACGCAGCCGCCGCTGAGCCAGCAGATTCAGAATCTGGAAGAAGAGCTTGGCGTGAAGCTGTTGGAACGCACGAAAAAAATGGTTCGTCTCACTGCGGCAGGTGCCGTATTTCTGGAACAGGCGAGGCTGATCATGGCCCAACTTGAACGCTCCATCCAGCTTACGCAGAAGGCTGACCAGGGCATCATTGGACATTTAACGGTTGCTTTTGTGGATTCTGCTTCGGGGAGTATTATGGTCGATGTGCTGAGAAAATTCCGAGCTGCGTACCCGCAGATTGAACTTACGTTGCGCGAGATGACCTCGTCCGAACAATTGCAGGCACTAGCAGATGGACAGATCCATATTGGATTTTTGCGGTATCCGGATCATAACGGACATTTGTCGTTCCGGGTCTGTCAGACGGAAACATTACTTGCAGTGCTGCCAGACCATCACCCTTTAGCTTCACAGACTCAGGTGTCCATAACAGAGCTGGCGAACGAAGATTTTATTTTATTCCCGCGGCATCTGGGGTCTCCGTTTCATCGTCTCGTTCTGGATTATTGCAGGGAGCATGGTGTAGATCCTCGTATTACACAGGAAGCCATTCAGATGTACACGATTGTGAATCTCGTGGCAGCGGGCATGGGCATCTCCATCGTTCCTTCTTCAGTAGATGTGTTCGAGCGGAGGGGTGTGGTATTTCTACCACTAATAGAAAGTCCGCCCTCCGTACCGTTATACACGGCATGGCGGACGGACATGAATCAGGAAGTGATTTCCCGTTTTATGAATATTGTAGATGAAATTGTTGAAGGGGAATATAACTTGAGCTAAAGATTATTTACACTAGCACTTCGATGACAGAACAACCTTCCAATCGGAAAATCTGGGGATAAGCGTATGCTTCCGATGCAGCTTTCTTGTAGAAAGCTTGTAACTTCGCTTTTTCAGGTTTTTTCTGTCCTCTCCGTTGTCGTGCAAATGATTAGTCCAACTTATATAGTATGGTTAGAGTAGTTTAAGAAGAGCTACTAACCCGTCTTGGCAGGGTCTCTTTCAATCCACTCACCCAATATTTCATCAATGCGGGACAGGATGTCCCGATCCAGTTGAACACCAGAGGCTTTTACATTCTCAAGAACTTGTTCTGGACGAGATGCGCCAATAATGACGGATGACACATACGAATGCTGGAGAACCCAGGCGACGGCAAGTTGAGGGAGCGTCAGCCCGATGTCTTTCGCGAGTGGAATAAGCTGCTGAACAGCAGTCAGAACGTCGTCACGTAACCACCGACCAGCAAGATTGTTGAAAAAGGGTGCTCCAGCCTCGGCCGCTGCACGTGATCCGGCTGGGATCGCTTCGTGCGGGATATATTTACCCGATAGTATGCCCTGAGCCAGGGGAGACCATGTAATGTGGCCCAGACCTGCTTGTGTACTTGCTGGCACAACTTCCTGCTCAATAACACGCCATAACATTGAATACTGTGGTTGGCTCGCAATAAAGGGCACGCGAAGCTCCTTAGCTAATGCGGAAGCCTCTTCAATCTGAGCAGCAGTCCATTCGCTAGCTCCAATATAGTGAACCTTGCCCTGACGAACCAGATCGGCAAATGCAAGGAATGTTTCCTCCAGCGGCGTATTTGGATCATAACGGTGAGCATAATAGACGTCGATATAATCGGTTTGCAATCTTTGCAATGAAGCGTTGCAGGCCTCCATGATATGTTTGCGGGAAAGTCCTCTGTCGTTGCGACCTGAGCCGGTTGGATGACAGACTTTGGTGCACAGTTCAATACTTTCTCTTCGGATCTCCTTAAGAGCATGTCCCAACACAGTTTCTGCCTTGGTATTGGAATAGACGTCTGCCGTATCAAATGTCGTGATACCTGCCTCCAAAGCAGCCTGAACACAGGCTTTTGCGATTCCATCATCCACTTGTGCTCCATGTGTAATCCAGTTCCCCAGTGAAATTTCACTGACGGTTAGACCGCTGTTTCCTAATTTGCGATATTCCATTCGTGACGCCTCCCTAAGTAATCTGGACTCCATTGTAGCAATGGCAGATTAATAGGTGAAATATCTTTTAACCTCATCTTTGATACGAAAAAGATATCACTGAGTTTTCTCTTGTAACAAAAACGTATAGTTAGGCTTGCTCATTGTTCCTGCATGTATTTGCGATAGAGGGCAGGCGTAATCTCCTCGAATTTTTTGAATATTCTGATAAAATAACCCGATTCATTGAACCCCAGTTCATCACTGATCTGTGATACGGGCATATCCGTAACCTCCAGCAGTTGCTTGGCCCATTTGATTTTGAGTCGGGCAATATAAGTCGTGAAGTTCTCTCCCGTTTCCTTGGCAAACAGCCTGCTGAAATAACTTGGACTCAGGTGGCACAGATCGGCCATTTGTTTGAGTGAGACTTGCTCACTCTTGTGACTGTGAATATATTCAAAAGCAGGTTGGAGCACCGGGCTGGAACTCTCTGTATCGCTTGGGCTGTTTTTAAGATAGGCATCCGCAATCGCATTGGTCATTTCTTTTTTGATCGACTCAATATTACGGATGGAGTATCCAGGCAGAATCGTAGACAGATTCAGAGACTCCTGATGCCCCGAAGCTTTCTCGAACATTTCCACCAGCAAATTTTTGTTTAGTGCTTCCTCCACAATGTAGTTACAAAGTAAAGAAAGCATGTTGGAAATTTTCACAACCTCTTCATAGGTCATGACCGGCAGCTGGTCATAATCGTCCTGTAATTCCTTTAGCTTTGCAGCATGCATTGGCACGTTCTTGGACGTGACGATCTGTTCCAGTTCTGTACCTTTCTCCGGGTCAGCGAGCTTAACTTGTCCTGCCATTACGGCGCCGATATATTTCCCATCAATTGTGATAGGAATCGCGATATCCACGATATTGAAATGACACAGGTAGACATAAGGCTCGTTCAATCGAACGGCTTCCAGACCACCACGAGAATCACATTTCTGGCAGTAGGGGAGCAGTTCGGGATCTTTGCGAACATTTTGGCAAAAGGACTGACAGCTGCTATGGCTGGTTACGGGAATGCCTTTATAGTCGACGGTTAGAATAGCCAGCTTGGTCACGGTGGCAAGGGAATCCTGTAGACGCTTCCATTTATTCAAATCAAGGATTTTATTGATATGCAGATATTCTTTAATCATGAATGGAACCCTCCATAGCTAACCTGATGAAAGATTTTGTTCGTTAAAAGTTAGCAAGTTGTACATATTAAGATGAGATAATGACGGGTAATGTATAGAAGATGTCAAAAATTAACCTATCGCATGACAATAAGATACCATGTTTCCGTTGAAAAGCAAAAAATTACGATTGCAAATTATAATAATTTGTTATCAAAGTCCACTGTAAACCTCACATGCATGGTATATATTTAGGTTAATTGTGAGCATTTAAAATTTAATGTATAAGTTCATCCAAGAATGACATCAGGTACCCTTGTTGTAGGTATGCAGAACATTTATGCAGTAAACGAACTTAACTTATATCATCCATAGGAGGGTCTATATCATTATGAGAAAAGCATTTATTAGCCCAACGAAATATGTGCAAGGCGAAGACGAATTATTGAACCTCGGTTACTTTGTGAAATCCTTTGGTGAATCTGCATTGCTGATCGCACATCCGGATGATGTGCAGCGTGTAAAGGCGAAGCTCGATGCAACGGCACAGAAATTCAATATTACGTTTGTTGAAAGCGGTTTTAAAGGGGAATGTTCCCGCGAGGAAGTTGCTCGTCTGCAAGAGATCGCGAAGGAAAAAGGATGTCATTGTACCATCGGTCTTGGTGGCGGTAAAGCGATCGACGCAGCCAAATGTGTGGCAGAAGGTGAAGCGCTGATTATCTGTCCTACCATCGCAGCAACGGATGCGCCAACAAGTCACTCGGCTGTGTTGTACACGCCGGAAGGTGCTTTTGATGACTACGCTTATTTCAAACAAAGCCCAAGTGTTGTTCTCGTGGACACAACGGTTATCGCAAACGCCCCAACACGTTTCCTCGTATCGGGTATGGGTGATGCATTGTCGACATACTTTGAAGCAAGAGCTACAGCGAAGTCGTACTCTCGTGTGAACGCAAGTCTGCCGATGGGCTCCCGTGAAGGATACACGCCATCCGCAGTAGGTACGAATGCAGCACTTGCCCTTGCAAAACTGTGTTATGAAATGCTGCTGACTGATGGATTGAAAGCAAAAGTAGCCAGTGACAGCAACGTCGTGACTCAAGCGCTGGAAAACATCGTTGAGACCAACATTCTGTTGTCTGGTCTTGGATTTGAAAGTGGCGGTCTGGCTGCTGCCCATGCGATCCACAACGGTTTGACTGTTCTGGAGGGTACACATCACTTCTTCCACGGTGAAAAAGTATCCTTCGGTACGATTGCACAACTCGTCCTTGAAAATGCACCAACCGAAGAGCTGCATGAAGTCATGGACTTCTGTCTCGCGGTGGGACTGCCTGTAAGCTTGGCGGATATCGGTGTAGATACCATTAGTCAGGAAGAGTTGTTGAAGGTGGCCGAGATCGCATGTATTCCGGAAGAATCCATTCACGCCATGCCGTTCCCGATTACTGTTCCTGAAGTGGCTGCTGCCATTGCGGCTGCTGACCGGATGGGACGGGACTACAAAAAAGCTCGCCGGGAGGCGAAATAAATGAAAAAAATCATCAATCAGGCTGAAAATGTTGTCATGGAAATGTGCAACGGAATTGCGCTGGCGCACCCGGAGCTTGAATTTTTGAAAAAATATAAGGTCATTAAACGCAGAGAGATTAATGGGGATAAAGTCAGCCTCATCAGTGGCGGCGGTAGTGGTCATGAACCTGCTCATGCGGGTTACGTTGGCAAAGGCATGCTGGATGCTGCGGTCTGCGGAGATGTATTCGCATCTCCTTCCCAGATTCAGGTATATCAGGCGATCAAGGCCACAGCTAGCAAGAAGGGCACGCTGCTGATTATCAAAAACTACAGCGGAGATATGATGAACTTCAAGAACGCGGCGCATCTTGCCGAGGAAGATGGCATTGACGTGCAATATGTACGGGTTGAGGATGATATTGCTGTTCAAGACAGTTTGTATACGGTAGGACGCCGCGGCGTTGCCGGAACTGTACTGGTTCACAAAATCGCTGGTGCCGCTGCCGAAGAAGGCCGCAGTCTGGCAGAGGTGAAATCCGTTGCTGAGAAAGCAGCCCTGAACGTACGCAGCATCGGATTTGGATTCACATCCTGTACCGTACCTGCCAAAGGAACACCGACATTTGAAATCGCTGAAGATGAGATGGAATTCGGTGTGGGCATTCATGGTGAGCCAGGTATTCGCCGCGAGAAATTGGTATCTGCGGATGAGCTTGCAGGACGCATGGTTGAAGCGCTGCTTGCAGATATGAAGCTGGACAACGATGCTTCTGCTGAGATTGCTGTGCTCGTCAATGGCTTTGGCGCTACACCGTTGCAGGAGCTCTATCTGCTCAACAACTCGGTTCAGCGTGAGCTGGCACAGCATTCAGGACTGAATGTAGCCACTACGTTTGTTGGCAATTACATGACGAGCATCGATATGGCAGGCGCATCGGTAACCATCCTGAAACTGGACGATGAACTGAAAACGTTGTTGTTTAAGGAAAGTGATACACCTGCTTTCAAAGTGACTGGTCCTCCAGTAGCACAAGTGACATATTCCGAAGCGTTGGAAGCCGTCGTGACTGAAGATGCGCCAGTATCCTATGAAGTGGAGACACCTGCATCTTCTGCTGTAATCAACAACAATCAATTCTCCCTGGAAAATATCGTCTACCTGATCGATAAGATGAGTGAGATCATCATTAAGAACGAAGTACCGTTCTGTGAACTGGATTCCCATGCGGGTGACGGCGACTTTGGCATGAGCGTAGCAAAGGGCTTCAGACAGCTCAAGCGTGAATGGAACCATATCTTGAATGAAGAGAAAAAGAATATCGGTTCATTCCTCGATGCATGCTCTCTTGTCATTATGGAATACTGCGGCGGTGCCTCCGGTCCAATCTGGGGTTCGGCATTCCGGGCGGCAGGCAAAGCCGTTGGGGACAAGCAGCAATTGAACGTTGCAGAGTTCGCTGACATGATGCAGGCGGCAGTACAAGGCATTCAATCTACAGGGGAGCGCTCCTTCGGACGTGGTGCCGTTGTAGGTGACAAGACATTAATTGACGCACTTGTTCCTTGTGCAGATTCATGGACGCAAAGTGCGAAGTCTGGAGATAACTTCCAAACGGCGTTTGCCAAAGGTGCTGAAGCCGCGGTAGAAGGCGCGAAGAAAACAGAAGACATTGTGGCACGCATGGGCCGCGCGGGTGCTGTTGGTGATCGCAGTCTCGGATACCCGGATGCTGGCGCCTATGCGCTGGGTGTTATTTTCACAGAGCTATCTGAGTCAATGAAATAAATATGGAGTGCAACGAGATTACACTTGGCCACTCCGATTGCAGACCATACTTGATTTGACACTCAGGAACTACACAGACAGAAAACCTTTCGATCTCTCTTACCCCCGGATTTCAATGATTTTCCCCTGAAGGGAGAAATCCGGTGATAAAGGAGCACGCTCCGCTTCTTCAGGTCCTTTCTGTCTGTTTCGCTCTTGTGTCTATACCAAATTAATATGACTGCATCTTGTTTTGGTGTAATCATAGGTACAAACCATATCCAACGTTTCATTAAACGTGGATAGTGGATATAAGTAAGGAGACCGCTCTGTAGCTTGGCTTACAGAGCGGTCTTTTTTTGATATGGAAAAGCGAAGATGTGAGTCGGAAAATTTGGCTTGGCGGTTCCAGATAGTGTAATCTGGAGAGTATGGACAGCCATTTGAAAGAGAAGGGATCGGGATGATTCGATGACGCAAAAAATCTATTATGACTCGGCATACACACGCGAGTGGCATACACAAATTACAGGCAGAGTGGACAAGGAAGACGGTATATATGTGACGCTGGCAGAGACGGCTTTTTATCCGCATGGGGGTGGACAGCCTTGTGATCTGGGACAGATCGGCGGCATGGATGTGTTGGATGTAATTAGTGAAAATGATGAGGTGCTGCACAAGCTGGAGCGTGCGCCGGAGCAGAATGACGTGGATTGCCACATCGATTGGCAGCGCAGATTCGATCATATGCAGCAGCATAGCGGGCAGCATTTGCTATCGGCTATTGCGCTGAAACTGGCAGATGCGATGACGTTCAGTTTTCATCTGGGCACAGATTATATCACGATTGATGTGGCCGCAGCCGAATTGGGAGCGAACCAACTGGCTGCCATTGAAATGGAGGTCAATCAGCAGATATACCGAAATGCCAAAATCAGCAGTTCCTGGGTCACAGCGGAAGAAGCGGCCCGTCTGCCGCTGGTGAAGCAGCCTTCCGTCACCGAAGATATTCGCATCGTGGAAATCGAGGGTGTGGAATATAACGCTTGTGGTGGAACACATGTGTCAGCCACTGGCGAGATCGGGATCATTAAACTGTTGAAAACCGAGAAAGTGAAGGGCGGCACCCGGATTTATTTTAAATGTGGATACCGAGCACTGAATGAGTTCAACGCCGCGCAAAGCGTACTGACCGGAATTACAGCCAAATTGAAGACGAGCCGGGAAGAGCTGACGGATCGGATCGACAAAATGGAAGCAGAACAAAAGCAGCTGCAAGCAGAGCTGAACGTGGTGAAAGCTTCCAATGACGCTTATTATGCGCAGGAGCTTTTATCTGCACGGGAAGGGCTTGTCATTGCCCAAATCTTTGAGGACAAATCGCTCAAGGATATGCAGAGTCTGGCAACCAAGCTGACATCAGAACATGAAGGCCTTGTACTCTTTGCGAGCATCTCGGAGGCCAAGGTTGTATTGGCGCAGAACGGGCAGCCGCCAGAGTGGGCTTGTGGACCTTTCTTCAAGGGCAATCTCGGAGCCTACCAGGGCAAAGGTGGCGGCAGCGACAAGATGGCTCAGGCGGGCTTTGCCAGCAGCGAAGATGCGCTCGCATTTTATGAATTCACGAAGGAGCAACTGGGACATCACTAATCTACCTTCCCGCTGATCGATATGGATGGGACTCGATGGATCGTGAAGCGTGATCAATAGCAGAGGAGGTGCCAACGGATGACAGAACGCATTCCGTGCATACGAGAGGGGTGCCCAAATACGATTTTGCCAGCAACGGCTGCCCGAACAGGTGGGTACTGTATGCCTTGCAAGCAGGAGATGGAACGTGAGGCACGTCAAAGATACATTGAAGCCAATCGGCGCGACGTGAACTTGTATGAGGGAATGACGGACCCTGTGGAGATTTTGAAAGTTATGCATACACGCCAGGTTCATGATCCGCTAATCCGTTATGTGGCATACGATCATTCCAAAGAAGAAGTATATCTGTCCTTGTCTGCGGAGCAGCAAGCCCTCATGATTGAGTATGCGATGCAGCTGATTCGTTCAGGGGATGATGATACAGGTAAAGATATATTGGTATATCTGGTCTGTTACCATGATACCTCGTTGTCTGCACAGATTCCTGAGCTGCTGGAGCATGAAATTGACTACCCTGCCATTTTGTATAAGAGTGCCTCGCCCGAAGTACGTGATCAACTTTTGCAGCGGGTGAACACCGATGATGAGAATCGGAATAACCTGTTGCTCATGCTCGCCTATATTGGAGATGAAGTGGTCGTACGTCAGTTCCAGCAATGGAGGCAGTTGCCACCTCATTGGGCAGATCAGCTGCATGTTGCACCAGAGTACTATACAACCGAAGCCGGTTGGGAGTTAACGAATGAAGGTCAGCGCAGGGATTTATTCATCACCCCAAGTTATTCACTCTATAAAGTAAAAGGGAATGAAGGGGCAGACGACCCATCAATTGGCGATCCCATCTCCATGCTGCTGACCAGTGCCGATACCTGTGAGTGGTGTGGCAGTCAGTTAACGACCTTAATGGATTTGGATGTACGGCATCCAGCACTGCAGGACGTTGCTTGGAACAGTGAACGACTTCAAGTGCAGACTTGCATTAGTTGTAGTTGTTATGGCGTCGTTTATATGGAGATGGATTCAGCAGGTGAACCGTGCTGGAGTGCGCATAATGTGATGCCGATGGGAGCGGATAATCTTGACCCGGACGACGATGTTCAGCTTGCAGCGGATGCAGGGCAGCAGTTTCGGATTGCGACCACACCACGTCATGCGTTCCATGCCAGTGAGTGGGCGATGGAGCCTTCTGCTTCCCAGATTGGGGGCCATCCCGGATGGGTTCAGGACGCGGAGTACCCGAACTGTCCATGCTGCTCTTCTAGGATGCGGGCCGTTGGACAAATAGACTGGAGCGAGGTTGAGGAATACGGGGATGGCATGTATTACATGTTCATTTGCGAGCCGTGTCAGATGACTGCGGTATCTTATCAACAATCCTGATGAGGGAACTCTAATGATCTGTTATTGCATAGATGCGATTTAAATTGTAATAAATGCTGCACACCCAAAAGGGGCGATCCTATATGTGTTCAACAGTATAGGAAGCCCCTTCGTATGATCAGGTCAACCAGATATGCTGGTTGGCCTTTTTAATAGTTGCTATAGTCGGTTAGAAAAATCTATGACATGTTATATCCTCGATACCAGCTTAGAGTTCTGCCGATGCCTGTGTCAGAAGGCCAGCGAGCCACTCATAGTCCGGCGTATCTTTTTCCTTGATCTTGATGGTTTTGCGTTCCGCAGGGCCTTCAAATATCCCATCTGGCAGATCAAGTCCGGTTGCATTGAAGATCGTGAAGGATACAGCCGGCTTGGAAGGAGAGATGACCGCCGTATATTTACCGTTTTTCAGGAAATGAGGTTTTTTGTACTGCACACGTTCCTCTACTTCAGGGATGGACTCATGTACCAACTCCCGCAGTTTACTTGCAACCTGGACTTGCCATGGTACCGTGATCTGTTCGATAAATTCAGTGACTTCCTCATTCCTATTCATGCTTGTCCACCCTCCAATTTGATCTGATTGTGTGCTTCCCATTCCGGTCTTAGAATTCCCATCCATAAGCGATCATAGCGTTTTCCATCACGATACACGGCTGATCTAGCCCGACCTTCCAACTGAAAGCCGACCTTCTCATAGGCTCGGATGCCCTTGGCATTATAGGCGATGACATCCAGACCTACCCGGTCCAGATTCAATTCATGGAAGGCATACCGCAAAATAAGATTCAACGCTTCCGTTCCGTACCCCTTGTTGCGATGCTGTGCGAGTCCAATGCCAATGGCAAGCTGTCCGCAGCGGTTGTTCCATTCAATACTGTGAATGACAACGAATCCGATCAGTTGTTCATCCTCAAGCGTTCGAAGCCGGAAGTAAACTTCCTTGTCCTTCGTCTCGCCTTCATCTTCAAGCTGCTTTTCCGAATAAGGAATGGCAATATCCGTGTCCACATTTCGCAAATATTCGGGATCTTCATTCCATTGCAGCATGGTTTGCACGTCTTCAGCACGGGGCGGGGTCATTTTCAATCGTTTGCTATAAAACAGATTTTCAGTCGATAGTGTCATGATGATCTCCTATTCACAAATTAAGTTCGCTTCACCTAGCACGACAATTAGCTATATAAATTGAACTAAAAAAGATATTTACACATGCCACTCCGATGACAGAACAACCTTCCGATCGCTGTTATCCCCAGATTTTTTGAATTCCTTTTTCAAAGGGGAAAATCCGGGGATAAAGGCGAACGCTCCGCTTCTTCAGGTTATTTCTGTCCTCTCCGTTTTCGAGTAAATATCAATTTAGCTATATGGCTGCTACGCAATATTCTTCGCTCCTTTTGGTTTCAGATAGCCTCACTATAATGGAAATTTAAGGGTATCACAATAGACATTTCGTTTGTGTTTTTGAAGTTGTTGTCAGAAAACCTGTCATGGTAGTACTATATAAATAATAGACATGTATTCATTGATATAACACACAACAAAATGTCGGCAGGAGTGGTAGATATGGAGATCAAAGTAGACGATTTGAGCGGTCATCAGGTCATTGGATTAATTGCAGAACATTTGCAGGGCATGGCAGCAGACTCGCCGCCGGAAAGCATTCACGCTCTGGATCTGGAGGGGTTAAAGAAACCTGAGATTACCTTCTGGTGCGCATGGGAAGCGGAGGAGTTGCTGGGCTGCGGCGCCATGAAGGAATTGAATTCGGAGCATGCAGAATTGAAATCGATGCGTACAGCATCGGCTCACCTGAGAAAAGGCGTAGCGAGAAAAATCCTTGCCCATATTATCGAGGTTGCCAAGGATCGGGGATATAAACGGATCAGTTTGGAGACAGGCTCGATGGATTCTTTTATTCCGGCGCGGAAACTGTATGAAGACTTTGGGTTTGTATACTGTGAGCCATTTGCAGATTATAGTTTGGACCCGAACAGCGCTTTTATGACGAAGGAATTATAAATTACATGATAGGCAAAACAACATAGCAGGAACACAGGAAACCGGCATTCTGTTGCAGACAGAACGCTGGTTTTTTGCGTCTAATGATTGTTGTCCGAAGTGGTGGATTGCAACAAATCATACATATGGGAGATCGCAAGAAGAGTAGAATGTATTCAAATGAACAAATGGGATTGCATACAGTTTGCCATGTATCATTGTGGGGTATTAAACATAGGTTATGTCAGCGACGGTTTGGGATGAATTGGCCCTAAGGAACTGCTGGGCTGATCCATGAACAATAGGGTATACTGGAAGTTATGTTTTAGAAAACATAACAGAAGATTATAGACGTTTTTTACATCAGGAGGATTTGAATTGGCTCAGACAGAAGGAACATTGCAGAAGAAACTCAAACCAAGGCATATTAGCTTTATGGCTATGGGCGGTGTCATTGGAACCGGCATTTTCAAAGGAAGCGCCGAAACGATTGGAATTGCAGGTCCAGGCGTCATTGTAACGTACATTTTTGCAGGATTATTGTTACTGGTTGTCATGGCTGCGATGGCGGAGATGGCTACGGTATACAAGAACAAAAATATGAAAGACTTTGTGCAGGAAGCGTTCGGCAGCAGAGTCTCCTTTATCATGGGATGGATGTATTGTTTCCTCTGGTTATCGGTATGTGTAATTGAGGTGATTGCAGCAGGGAGCTTTTTGCAGTATTGGTTCACGGAAGTGCCGCTGTGGATGCTGAGCTTGGCATGTGCGGTGTTTATTATACTGATTAATCTGTTGAGTGTGGGCGTATTTGGGGAATTTGAATTTTGGCTGGCGGGCATTAAAATCGCCATGATTATTATTTTTATTATCCTTGGTGCTGGTCTGATCTTCGGAATCATTCCAAGTGACAACACGCCTTATCTGCATAATTACACGCAAGCAGGCGGTTTCTTCCCTAATGGATGGTCATCGGTCTTCTCGGCATTATTGGTCGTGATGTTCTCGTATGGAGGATCGGAGCTGATTGGACTCACCTTAACGGAGACGGAAAATGCGGACAAGGTGATGCCTAAGATTGTGGGCAACTTTATGCTGAGAATTATTTTATTTTTCACGCTGCCGATTCTCATCATCTGTGGACTCATTCCGTGGAATGAAATTGGACCGGAGAGCAGTCCGTTTGTACAGGTGCTTGCCTCCACGGGACTACCCGGAGCCGCTCATATTATGAACTTTATTTTGGTAACCGCTGTGCTGTCTGCTGCGAATTCGGGCATTTACGGCGCATCCCGTATGATGCATTCCATGGCGGTAGGTGGTGAAGCTCCCAAGGCATTATCACAAACGAATCGCAACGGCAGTCCGGTAAATACACTGCTGGTATGTGCTGTGATTCTGCTTGGGGCTCCATGCTGGGGCTGTTCGCACAAGACCAGCTCTTCCGCGTGCTGCTGGCGGTTCCGGGGTTTGTCGTGATGCTCGTGTGGATCTGTATTGCCACCTCACAGCTGAAGCTGCGCAAGAGGTATCCGGTACAGCCGACATTTAAGGTCTGGGGATTTCCTTACGTAACTGGAGCTGCTGTGCTCTGTCTTGGCGTGATTGCAGTCATGTTCGTATTTGATGAAGGCAACCGTTTTAGCATCAGCATCTGTCTAACTGTACTCGTGTTACTGATCCTCTGGTCTCTGATTCGATTCAGGAAGAACCATGGGCAAGAAGTTTAGTGTTTGTAGAAGAATCATAATAGCTACGCAGTAACAAGACATCTCAGCGTTCACGCTGGGGTGTTTTTTTGAGAAAGAAAAGTTTTAATAGGGACTGACAAAGTGGTAGAATTCCAAGTTGACCGAATTAGTGTAGAATTTTTGAAAGAATAGAGTTGTTTGAACCTTTTTTGGCTCAGAGCCTTTGAAGGTTCTTTTTTTGTAGGGTTACATAGTGTCGAATGAACCATTATTCAACCATTAATACATTTAACCCATGTAATATTCGTAAAAAGATTTCTCACTATCTTTTTTTGCTCAGAAATGCTTAAATTTTATAACTTTGTAACTGTTTCATCGAAAAAAACATGAATATAATTCTACGAAAATAAGCTAATACAGCAATAATAGTGTTCTGAAAGTAGTAGGCGAAATGCCTAAATTTTTAAAAAAAATTCTTTGAACTTTTAACATTTCCGACTTCTGTCCGTTATACCTGTGAAAGGCGGTGAAACATGGACGCCGGACAGATTAATGAATTGCTACAGCCAAAGCTGAATGAAATCCGGCATTATTTGATTAGACTTGGTGCTTGTCCAGCCGATGCAGAGGATATCTTGCAGGAGACCGTGTATAAAGCTTTTTTATACATAGACTCAATAGAAAACGGGAAGTTAAGTGCATGGATGTATAAAGTAGCTATTAACAGCTATTATGATCTTTGCCGTCGAAAGAAATGGACTATGGTTCCAATCGACACTGTGGAAATACCGGATTCTAAACTGCCTGAAGATGCTCTGCTACAACAGGAAAAGAAAGAGGAAGTGGAGGCTGTTCTCACTCAGCTTACTCCGCTGCATAAGCAACTTCTAATTATGAAATATGAGATGGATCTTTCGTATCAAGAAATAGCGAATTTAATGGGAATTCGGATGGAACACGTCAAAGCGTCATTATATCAGGCTAGACAGCAGTTCAAAAAAAGGTATGGGAGTGAGGTCAATTGAAAAGACAGCACAAAGAGGGAGATTCAGTGAATATAAGCAAGATGGTTAAGAAAGCAAAGCGGGTATCAACAATTCGCACAGTTGTCATTTCCTTACTTGTGTCTTTAATCGCATTTTTTGGAGTACTGCTGGGCAATCATTATTTGACAAGCTGGAGTTACAATCGTGCAGACCATAGCGAGCGGATCATGAGCCTTATTAGCGGACCTGATGAAAAGCAGATAGGACAGGTCAATTACAGCGGTTTCCTGAACGGCTCCTTTCAGTATTATACAGTTAAAGTGATAGAGGGCGTACCCATCCCTTGGGCAGATAAAAAAATCAATTATCAAGTGTTTCCCTTTATTAATTTTGTTTCCTTTGGGGGATATACGTCACAATCTGTTTCGTTGCAGGATGAGAACATGAAAAAACAAGGCTATAAGTATACACGTAGCTACAATGGATTAAATGGGCAGAGAGAAATGTTATTTTACATTCCGAAAGTAAATTATAATGACAAAATTCTGAATGATCTTCCATTAGTTCATGAATTGGATCAAGATAAGCTTGTAGAAATGGCAGTATCCTTTGACAAAGATTACTCTTTAAATGAAGTGAAGCAGCTGCTTCCTCATGAGTTAACCCAGACGTGGTATTGGGTGGATACTTATGATAATAAAACATTTTATGATCCGTACATCGATGGCAATGGGAATAAGAGTTACGCAATACCGGACCCGGAAGATTGGGTGAAAGGGTTTGGGAACTCGGACCCCGATTCAAGCGAAGTGAGCGAGAAAACATTTTTGGAAGCCTTGGAACAGGGAGTTCAACTGAAAGGACATTATCAGTATGAGTTCAACCGAATATACAATTATTTAAAAAAAGACAAGGCCAAACCTAATGAGAGTGATATTCGTATTTTTGGAGTAGTGGTTACAGGAACAGCAAAAGAACTTCAAATGTTAAGTGGACAGCCTTATGTGAGAGGTGTAACTTTGGGGGCAGTGGTAGACCGATTTTAAGCTTGAGTTAACGGTAAATTGTAGTTCAAAACATCGTCAGTTAAGAGCTGACGGTGTTTTTGTAAAGTGCTTTTAAAGTAGCTAACACATTCATGATAGCGTTCCAATTCCGTCCCAATATTTTCTTGCCTAATTCGACAACTTCATATACTATTTTCACATTACATAGTGCTTCGAGCATGTAGTTTTTGGGTAGGGCGTAGTCGAAAAGGCTTACATACAGGCGTGAGAGGAAGAGGATTGGATGGTCGGTTTTTTCAAGAAACGTTTGGTTGTTCGCATTGTTGCCATGGTTACATTGGTCATTATGATTATATCTGCGGGAAGCATGCTGCTTCAGCTGGCGAATATGAAGCTTGCCGCGCAGGAGGCCATATCGAGTTACAATATTCAAATTGCCGAGAGTTATGTGAAACAGCTGGATACAGGACCGTATGTGGAATTTGCCCAAGATCCCAAAGAAAATGACGTGTTCTTGAAGATTCGTGATGAGCTGGATGATTTTCGTGTGAGCATCGGGGCGATGTATGTGTATTTTGTAAAAATAGACGATTCAGGCACGCCCCTCATTATGGTGGACGGCATGAAAGATGCGGATAAAGCATCACCGATCAATGAAGTGACGGATATCCCAGGTGATGCAGTCCAAAAGCTTCTGCAAGGGAAAACGGCCAGTTCTCCGATCATTCATAATGAGGAATATGGCGAATATATTTCCTCATACGCTCCGATTTTGGACAGTAATGGAGCCTTAACGGGTGTGATAGGAATCGATACAGCTGTGTCGGTCATTGGAAGTATTGAGTCAGATATTATGAAATCCAGCATTCCGTTGTATGCCCTGTTGTTATTCATTACGCTTGCAGGCATCGCGGTTGTATTGTGGTTCATCGTAAGAGGCCTGCGACCGCTGAAACCGCTGAAGGCAAGCGTCGAACAAATGGCGCAAGGTGAACTGGCGGAAGCCAACCGAATCCTGACCGCGTATCGGCTGCAAAGTGAGGATGAGATTGGCAGCACATTCAAGGCGATGATTCATATGTCCGGGGACTTAAATCAAATGATCGGTGACATGGTCGCGGGTGTCTCGGTAACCACCGGTATTCTCGCGGAATCAACGGAGCAATTCAATCGTGATGCAGAAGACATGCTTGAGATGAATAAGAGTGTTGACCAGTCCGTGCAGCAGATCAGACAGGGAGCACACACCCAGAAGCAAGGTGCTAGCGACAGCGCCAATGCGATGGAAGAAATCGCTAAAGGGATTACCGATATTTCAGAGTCATCTACAGCCGTGTCCGACGCTGCAACAACTGCGCTTGCTATGGCACAATCGGGTAAGCAGAGCATGACGCAAATGAAGAAACAGATGGAGAGCATTTCGGCTGTATCTGCTGAAGTTGTAGCCATGGTCCGAGTGCTTAACGACTTCTCGAAGCAGATTGGCGGTGCGCTTCATACGGTGCAGGATTTTGCGAGTCAGACCAAGCTGCTGGCACTGAATGCTTCGATTGAAGCCGCTCATGCAGGAGAGCACGGGAAGGGATTTGCCGTTGTGGCGAATGAAGTGCGGAAGTTGGCGGAGGCATCAAGCACATCCGTGCAGACGATATCGGATTTGTTGCTCGGCATTCAGCAGGAGTCCCAGAACATCGGATCACAGATGGATATTACCTCGCAAGAGATCGGCCAGGGAGTAACGAGCACAGCAGAAGCAGAGCTTGCCTTCACGCATATGGTTGAGGCTTTTCGTGTGGTAACACATCGTATCCAGGAGGTATCCGCAGCAGCGGAGGAGATATCGGCGGGTTCCGAGGAAGCGGCAGCATCGGTCAATACGATCTCGCAAATTTCATCCGGCGTTTCAGATCATTCGGATGACATTTATCGTTTGACAGGGGAGCAGTCGAGCATGTTCCAGAAGGTGGCACAGACGTCCACCCTGCTAAGACAGCAAACGATTGAGTTGAGCGAAGCGGTAAGAAAAGTAAAGGTATAAAGGAAGTAAGCAGGAAGCAGTAAGTTGAATCCTTATCATCAAATGTGGAACACTCTGGTGCAAGCACCGGAGTGTTTTTTTGACACCCCGATGATGACTTAGACTCTGCCATTATAACTGATCCAGCTCAATCGCCTGTCTGAAGCGTTGGGCAAATCGCTCAGCAGATACAGCAACCTCCTTGGACTCGGTCTGTACGAAGCCGATTTGCATTTTAGGCTGGTCGATCGAGGCGATCTCAACCATTTTCGCAATACCTTCTTTCCATAGCGGATGTTGGTGGAAGGAGAAGTCATGACCAATGGTGGCAGCAATATTGTTTCTTAGAACGGTGCTAATCGCTTCCGAGTTGTTCGTTTTGAACAGGATGGACAGAGGGCCATAATCATACGTGAACTCCTGCAGGAAATCTTCGATAAATCCATCACGATACAGAGCAAGCTTATGTTCTTTTAATTGTTCGGGAGTAACACGGTTAAGCTTGGCTAGTTCGGATTGGTGATGAGTGCACACAACCAGTTTGCCTGAATACATGGGACTGAAATGCAGTCCGTCGAATTCCCGCAATTGTTTGGCGTAGATGGCGATGAAACCCAGGTGGGTTCTGTTGTTACGGATGTCCTCGATAATTTCCATGGAACCTTTCTCTTCAATGGCAATATTCAATTGAGGGTGCTCGCGTTTCATATCTGCAGCCGTCTGTACAAGGTAAGGCATCACACTTGGAAAAGTAGCAACATGCAGGTCTCCGGTTAACAAGGATGTCTCGGCATTCAGTGATTTCAATTCATCAATTCGCTGCAAAATATCGAGTGCCTTGGCAATAAACTGTTTGCCCTCAGGAGTGGGAAACGTCCCATGCCGCGAGCGTTCGAACAGGATCATACCCAGCTCATTTTCAAGACGATGTACAGATTGGCTGATCGCCGATTGAGTGACATGCAGGTGCTCCGAGGCAGCCGAGAATGATTGGGTTTTGGCAATTTCAACGACATATTCAAGCTGTTCCAGATTCATGGTTTCATCTCCGTTTTAGCATTAGTACAAGTAATATTAACATTAGTATCTATAAATATGAATAATACGTGAACAGCGATATAATTAATAGACAGTAGTTGAATCTCAGGTAGACAAGATAAACCAAAGGGGATGTATCTTATGAAAGCAGCAGTATGGTATGCCAAAAAAGATGTCCGGGTCGAAGAACGGGAAATACCGGTAGCCCATTCAGGACAAGTGAAAATTAAAGTGGAGTACGCAGGAATCTGCGGTAGTGACTTGCACGCTTACCATCATGGCGTAGGCATTCAGGAAGGGCAGAACCACCCGCTTTCAGGACAGAAAGCACCGCTGACACTTGGTCATGAGTTTGCTGGAACCGTCAGTGAATTGGGAAGTGATGTAAACGGTATCAGTGTAGGAGACCGTGTTGTTGTTGAACCGCTGTATCATTGCGGACAGTGTGAGTACTGTATTCAGGGGCGTTATAACCAATGCACCGAGTTCGGATTTGTGGGACTGAACGGTGACGGAGGTTTTGCTGAATACGTTGTGGTTGAGGCGTATATGGTGCACAAATTGCCGGACAACGTCTCCTTTGAAGAGGGCGCACTGGTTGAGCCTACAGCGGTAGCTTTTCATGCGGTTCGCCATAGCAAACTAAAAGTAGGTCAGAAGGTTGCTGTATATGGTGCAGGTCCGATTGGACTCCTGACGATCCTGTCAGCCAAAGCTGCCGGAGCTTCCACGATCTATGCAGTTGATGTATTTGAAGAACGCCTGAACCTGGCTGCCAAGCTGGGAGCCATTCCGGTGAATAGTGCCAAAGTTAATGCCACTGAGGTGATTTTGCAGCAGTCTGGCGGAATAGATGTAGCATATGAAGCGGCAGGTGTGCAGCCAACCATGGACAGCGCCGTAGCCGTAATCAAAAAAGGTGGAGAAGTTGTTGTCATCGCAGCAATTCCGAATCCACTTCAGGTGAATTTCTTCGACCTGTTGGTGAAGGAAGCGAACCTGACAGCAACGCTGGCCTACCGTCATATCTTCCCTGAAGTCATCTCTTTGATTGCTGAGGGAGCACTTGATGTGAAGCAGGTGATCACCAGAAAAATCAAGCTGGACGACATCGTTCAGGAAGGTCTTGAACTGCTCATGACCGACAAGAGCCATGCGAAAATTCTGGTAGAAATCGGCGGCTAATAGTGAGGAAATGGAGCGAATCGCATTTGCGGCTCGATTCCGATTCTTTAGCTCAGAATAACGCTAAAAGGGATACCCTCCGTCATATTAATGACTTAGGACATCCCTTTTTCTGTTATCCACACTTATTACCATTTGCGAGAATTATGAATCATAACGGTAGCAGATCGCTTTGCCTCCACCACTCTCGGAACTGAATTCCGGGTCTTCTACAAAACCGAAACGCTCGTATAATCGGATCGCGTTGACCATCTGGCCGCCCGTATATAAATACACCGTATTTTTGCCCATGTCTTTGGCAGATTCAACACATTGTTGAAGCAATTCTCTGGCAATACCGTGACCTCTCCACTTGGGATCAACGCCCAACAGTCGAATAAACGGATAATCAATAGGCAGCTCGAAGTTCGGGTAAGCCTTATGTGCAGTCTCAAACAATTGGACCGTTCCAACAATCTGATTATCTATTTTGGCAATCCATAATTGCTTGATATAAGGATTGCTCGGCGATTCCCGAATATCCTTCAAATAATGCTCCCATTGCTCCTGGGTTTGGAACGTGTCCCGGTACTCGGAGTAACTTTCAATGAGAATATGTACAATTTCTTCATGGTCAGCTTCTGTAGCGGGATGAATCGTTACTGCCGTTGTCATCTCAAGTTCTCCTTCTGATTTGATCTTGGTTTGATAAGAGATATAGTTGACTTGAATTGTATCACACCTGATGGTACTGGATTCATTCAAATTTTCTATATATGACTCATGAAATTCTATGAGTGGTTATATCCGCACAAGCACATCCAAGGTTCGCACGTATAAGGTTCATTATAGGCGATTGAGCTGTGTAGAATACAAATTATTGCGATATTCGGTGGGCGTATTGCCTTCGTATTGTTTGAACATGCGCAGGAAGAGTTTGTAATCCGAAAAACCGCATTGCCCCGCAATTTCTTTCACACTGGCATTGGTATTGAGCAGCATCTGCTTGGCCCGGCGAATCCGTTCCGTGAGGATATAGGTTTTGAGTCCAATGCCTTTCTCACGTTTCACCATTTTGGAGATATAGTCCTTGTTAAAATTAAAAGTCTCGGCAATCTTGCCCACCGTAATGTCGGTATGCAGATGAATATCCACCCACTTGCAGATGTGGTCAACGATTGCATTGTGCGGTCGATAACCCGCCTGTGTATTGCGTTCCAGTTCTTTGAGCAGCAGCAGCAATGCTGCGTCTGCTTCTTCCGGCGAAAACGATGAACTATGCAGCAGCTGCTTGAACAGCTGATTGGCGGTGGACGGAACCTGAATAGTCGCATGGGTGGGATACTGGTCGAACTCTTTCTCATTTGAATCATAATGAACCCAATAAAAGCTGACGGGAGCATCGCTAACCTGATAGCCATAATGGGTGCGTCCAGCCCTCAGAAACAGCAGATCATTGGCACGAACCACAAACTGCTCTTCCTCCTCCGCAATGTACATCTCGCCCTCCAGCATCAAAATGATCTCGTGAACAGGCATGCTGCGCTTCATATGGCTCCAATTGCCCTCGGTTATGAATTTGCCGCACAAGTAATGTTCCAATGGCTTTTGCATAGGACGGATTTCTCCACCTTTTCTTGGATTATGAGTCTGATGTAGTTGTATTTTATTTGATAATATGAGGATATTCAAGGACTGTATGAAGAAAGATCGCAAGGGACATATGAATTTAAACACGGATTTTACCCTTTGTACAATGATATAAGTGCTTCTAAATATCCACTACATACCGAGGAGGAGCGAGCAGAATGATTGAAACCAAAAAGGGATTTCTGGGACCTGAGCATGTAGAGCTGTTAAATGGCGTCTTTCAAACATCACAGGAGGTTGGAGAACGGTATTTGTTATCACTGGACATTGACCGTTTTTTGGCACCATGTTTTGAGGCCCATGGGTTACCGGCGAAAAAGGAACGATACGCGGGTTGGGAGGCACGCTCGATTAGCGGGCATTCCCTTGGACACTATCTGTCTGCCTTGGCAGTGACCTATCAGGCGACAGGTAATGAAACGTTAAAGCAAACGCTGGACTATGCCGTCAGCGAGCTTGCATCCATTCAACAGACAACGGGCAGCGGGTATGTCGGCGGCTTATCCGAAGAAGCTTTCCGTATCGCATTTCGGGCAGAGCATATTGGTGGTTTTAACATCGGTGAATACTGGGTGCCTTGGTACAGCATACACAAAATCTATCGCGGACTAATTGACGCTTACAAACTAACGGGCAACGGGCAGGCCCTTGAGGTGGTAACACGGTTTGCGGATTGGGCGGTGGACGGTCTAAGCCCGATGACCGAAGAACAGATGCAGATCATGCTTCAATGTGAACACGGCGGTATGAACGAAGTGTTTGCACACTTGTATGGAATCACCGGGAAGTCCGTATACCTTGATATAGCCAACAAATTCACACATCAATTAATCCTCGAACCGTTGGAACACAAGCAGGACGATCTTCAGGGCAAACATGCGAATACGCAGATTCCGAAAGTCATCGGTGCAGCCGAAATCTACAATCAGGACCATCATCACGAGAGTTACCGGACAGCAGCGGAGTTTTTCTGGGACACTACGATTCATCATCGGTCTTATGTATTTGGTGCTACGAGCATTTCGGAGCATTATGAAGCGAAAGGCATGGAGAGTCTCGGCATTAAAACCGGAGAGAGCTGCTGTACCCACAACATGATGCATCTGACGAAGCAGCTCTACACCTGGAATCCGGACAGTGCCTACATGGACTATTATGAAAATGCGATCTACAACCACATCCTGGGCACACAGGACCCGGACACAGGCAACAAAACGTATTTTGCATCAACGCTGCAAGGCCACTACAAAATCTACGGTACTCACGATACCGCCTGGTGGTGCTGTACAGGATCTGGCATGGAGAATCCGGGCAAATACGCGGAGGCCATCTATTTCGAGGATGAGCAGGATCTGTATGTCAATCTGTATATCGCTTCCCAATTGGACTGGAGATCCCAAGGCATATCGCTGAAGCTCGAAACCAACTTTCCTTATTCGGAAAAGGGTACCCTTACGATCACCGAAGGCAGCGCCTCGGCCAATCTTAGACTACGCGTGCCCTCCTGGCTGCAGGAGCCAATGACGGCAACGGTCAACGGGGATACGGCCCATCCGCATACCCGGATGGAACCCGGATACCTCGACATCGAGCGCACATGGACCGCTGGCGATGTCATCACCATCACGCTGCCGATGTCGCTCCACCAATATACGTCCCGGGATGATGCTCACAAGGTGGCATTCCTGTATGGCCCGATTGTGCTGGCAGGGGCTCTGGGAAGCGAAGGGCTGCCTGAGGATACCATTGTGGACGAAACGGCACTGAACCCCAAAACTGCACCTGTACCTGTTATATGGACAGAGCAGGAGGATG
The DNA here is from genome assembly GCF_013401555.1 of Paenibacillus sp. E222. NCBI lineage: Bacteria > Bacillati > Bacillota > Bacilli > Caryophanales > Paenibacillaceae > Paenibacillus > Paenibacillus sp. E222. The sequence goes on along the minus strand of NZ_CP058552.1, from coordinate 107,725 downwards.
TGCACGAGTGGATCAAGGTCATAGACGCAAGTACGTTGACGTTTGAGATCAGCAAGGATGTCACATCAGACGGTAACCCGGTGAAGCTAATTCCGTTCTATGATGTGCATCATGAGTTCTATACGGTCTATTGGCCGTTCAACGATGAAGGGGATGCGCTGGAGAAGGAATTGAATGATATCACCATCGACAGGGTGCAGCCTGACGGTCAGCAGGATGAGATTGGACATCATCTGGATAGCAATTGCCGCGCAGAACATCATAACGGTTCCTATACAGACAGCCGCAACAAGCTGCATATGTGGCGGGAAGCTTTTGGTGTCAGCGGGTCTTACTTCAGCTACCAGCTGGCGGTGGATGGTTCTGCACCGAACTATGTATGCGTGGCATACTGGGGCGGCGATCATTCTCCTTTTGTACGGGAAGGAACACGGCATGAGAGAATATTTAGTATCGCCGTCGATGGACATGTGGTCGGAGAACAGTGGATTCATATGAACAAGATTGGTGAAGTGTTCTACGTTACCTATGACATCCCTGAGAAGGTAACGTCAGGTAAAGACAGCGTTCGGGTTGCATTCCAGGCGTTGGACGACAATGGTTGTGCCGGGAAAGTGGTGGAGGTACGTACAACGCGGAGTAAACCGGAAACCGTCTTTTCGCAAAATGAGGTATGATATGAAAATGGGAAAACACAGTGGTATAATAATAGCAAAATGCTGATTAGGTAAAAGAGGAGGTTGGAAGTGTGGCCAAACCGGATAATAAAGGCATCTATAGTTTTCAGGATTGGTTAACTTGGGAGGGGGCATGGGAGTTAATTAACGGCAAAGCATTCAATATGTCTCCAGCACCCACCTCATTACACCAGTTTATTGTGGGTGAGCTGCACTTCTCCTTGCGTACTTTTTTTCAGAATCGGAAATGTATCGTATTTGTTGCCCCCTTTGACGTGTATTTCAGTGAGAATGAGCAGTATGACGTACCTGATCATGTTGTCCAACCGGATTTATCGGTGGTTTGTTCCAAAGACCAAATAACCAAAAACGGCTGTCAAGGTGCGCCGTCTCTAATCATAGAAGTGCTGTCTCCTTCAACTGCGCTAAAGGATTTTAACGAGAAGTTTAATCTGTATCAGAAATACGGTGTGAATGAATACTGGATTGTTGACCCTGGCAATCAGACCGTTCATGTGTACACATTGGAAGAAGGCAGTTACCAGAACCGTCATCTGTACACGGAGCAAGAAACGATTCAATCGGTGTTATATCCGGAATTGGAAATTCCGCTTCGGAATTTATTCAAGCTGAATTAGATTACACAACATCATCATCACTCCGGCGCCGGGCGTCGGGGTGTTTTTTGATTTTTATCGTATCAAACAAGCTCTATATAAAAAATGACACGCACAGCAAATTTCCACGTATTACCTGATAACATTTCTTTTTCCGCCACCGATTGTTCAAGGGTACCAGGCTCGCTTCCCAAAGGTTACAAAATCTTATCCACGTTGTCCCTCTAAAGATGAAATGGGATAAGCCCAAGCCACGTATATTATGAATATCCATATTAATCCACCCGAATGCGGCAACATCATGTACAATGAAATAAAGTTCCAATGGTAAATATCGACATAAAGCTCCAACACATAGCGCGAAAGGAGGTCTGATGATTTACATGATAAAGTACATAAAACTGCTGGGGCTAATCTTCGGCGTTGTGGTCATGAATGTTCTGTTGTTCTCACCAGGATTCATCGGACTGGAGTTTGGCGGGGGAGCATTTACGACAGCGCTCTCGGTGACATTTCTGTTCGGCAGCGTGATGACGCTCTTCTATGGAAGCTACACCTTGTTGTTCAAACAGCCTGTGGTCTTGCCCGTGAAAAATATCGAAACCCATGATGATTATGTGGAAGCGTTATCCTTTTATCGACGCATTAAAGTGCTTGAGGAAGATATCACACTGGGATTATCTCAACTAAGTCGCATGAAGAAAAAGAAAGAAACCCTCCTGAACGTGCTGAATCAGCGATTTGATCCGGGGGAACTGAGTTACAAGAAATTTGCTTCGGTCACCCTCGAAGTGGAGAAGCTGTTATACCTCAACATCCGAAGTGTACTTAACCGACTCAATGTGTTCGATGAAGCGGAGTACGCCAGCCTGATGAAGTCCAAATCCGCAACACTTCCCCAGAAGCTCTTTCAGGAAAAGACTAAAGTATATAACGACTATCTGAGCTATGTGAAAAGCTCGCTTCATACCAATGAGGAAATTCTTTTGAAGCTCGACCAATTGATGCTGGAAATCTCCCGCCTGGACAGCTTTGAAGCAGGAGATATTGAACAGATGCCTTGTATGCAAGAAATTGACCAATTAATCAAGCACACCAAATTATACAGACAGTGAGGGGTTGTACGTATGGCTAAGAAGGGAAAGTTTTTTTTCATATCGATCTTAATGCTGGTACTTGTGTTTGGACTCGTATATGCAGGTATCACGCTGACGTCGAACGTGGGTAAATCCAGTACACAGGTAACGACAGAGAATGCAGGCAAAGAGTTAGGCAAGCTGTATGCGGACATTGCTCCGGCAACGGCTGAACCTGTGAAGGGACAGATTGATCTCGATCCGGTGGATGTGGCAGAGTCACTTCCAGACATCTCGAAATTTCCGATCACGGTCGAAAATACAACGAATGATTATGTGGAAATCTTTTCATCCCCGGAGAAAGCAGGCACTGGCGGAGATGGCTGGTTAACCGAGGTCACCGAAGAGTTCAACAAGGCTAACATTACCGTTGGCGGCAAGCAGGTTTCGGTAAAGTTACGCAATATCGCATCCGGTACGGCGGCCGATTATATCAAGTCTGGTAAATATGTGCCTGATGCGTACACTCCCTCCAATGAGTTATGGGGCGAGATGGTAGCTGCAAGCGGAGTGAAGACAGACCTGGTATCCAAAAGACTGGTGGGGAACGTTCCCGGAATCGTCATCTCGAAAGCCAAATATGATGCGCTGGTCGACACGTACGGCTCAGTTAATGTAAAAACCGTGACCGAAGCGATTGCCAACAATGAACTCGCGATGGGGTACACCGATCCATTTGCCAGTTCCACGGGACTGAACTTTCTGGTGACGGCACTCAACACATACGACAGCTCCAATCCGCTTGGTGAGAAAGCGATTGAGGGTTTTGAGAAGTTTCAAGCTAACGTACCGTTTACGGCGTCCACAACCATTCAGATGCGTGAGGCAGCCAAGTCAGGCCGTTTGGACGCATTTGTACTGGAATACCAGACTTACGTAAACACCGCAGATCTGAAAAGCGGATACGTCTTTACCCCTTTTGGTGTAAGACATGACAGCCCGCTGTATGCACTGGGGCAACTGCCGCAGAACAAGCAAGAGATTATCAAGAAGTATGCAGAGTTCGTAACCCAAGCGAAGTATCAGCAATCGGCTGAGGCGTTCGGCTTCAACGGCTTGCAAGACTACAAGTCCGAATTGAACACAGTGGATGGTGGCACCTTGTTGTCCGCTCAGAAAGTATGGAAAGAGAAAAAGAACGGCAGTAAACCGATTGCAGCCGTATTTGTAACCGACGTATCCGGGAGTATGGATGGTGAACCACTGAACCGACTCAAGGAATCATTGCGCAAAGGCCAGAAGTTCCTAGGCACAGATAACAGTATTGGCCTCGTCTCCTACTCTAGTGGAGTAACGGTGAATCTGCCCATTGCCAAGTATGATACGAATCAGCAGTCGATGTTTGTCGGTACGGTGGATAGCCTGCAAGCGGGTGGCGGTACGGCAACCTTCGATGGAATCGTTGTGGCAATGAAGATGCTGGAAGATTATATGGCTGCGAATCCGAATGTGAAGCCACTGATCTTTGTCCTAAGTGATGGAGAGACCAATGAAGGACATACACTGAAAGATATTCGTGATCTGGTCGAGACGTACAAAGTGCCGATCTACACGATTGGTTACAACGCGGACATCAAAGCTTTGGAGAGCATCTCCAGCATTAACGAAGCAGCGAGCATTAACGCGGATACCGACGATGTGGTATACAAAATCGGTAACCTGTTCAACGTGCAGATGTAGCACGGGGACTGCGCTCGAAGTGCCCTGATGTAAAGTTTATTATTCTATTTTATATAGCACGTAATTGAAGGGGGAACTTGGATGTCGTTTTCGATGGAGATACCTAGCCAGAAGGAAATTCAGAAGGTGATTGAGGAGGAAATAAAGCCCGTACCTGCCGAGGTGGCGGAACTGCAGCAAGTCGCCAATGCCAACGTGGAGATGATCATGACACTCGATCTTGAATCGTTGGAGAAACGCAAGGAGATTCTGCAATCCATTGACGGCTTTGGCATGAACACGATGAGATCTTCTTCCGAGAAAAACGCGTTGCTTCAAGTCTCCGTTGGACATCTGTCCAAGACGGGAGACGAGGGCGGACAGGTCGCCAAAGGCTTGGCCGAGCTGCATATGCAACTGAAGGATCTCGACCCCAGCGTGGTCGACTTTGCCAAGACCGGATTCCTTGGCAAATTGTTTAATCCCCTGCGGGCCTATTTCCTGAAATACCAGAAGGCTGACGCGGTCATCGCTGATATTGTGACCTCGCTGGATAAAGGCAGAGCAACCTTGAGAAATGATAACACTACACTGGAGATTGAACAGCAAAATCTGCGGGAGCTCACCAAACGACTGCAAAAGGAAATTCAGCTTGGGGTGCTGATGGATGAGTCGATTGACGCACAGATCGAAGCAGCCAAAGTACGCAACGAGGACCCGGAGAAAGTCCGATTTATAACGGAAGAAGTGCTGTTCCCGCTTCGTCAGCGGGTCATGGATTTGCAGCAAATGCTGGTGGTGAACCAGCAGGGCATTATGGCGATTGAAGTTGTCATCCGCAACAACAAGGAATTGATCCGTGGTGTGGATCGGGCCAAAAATGTAACGATCTCGGCCTTGAAAATTGCCGTCACCGTTGCGAGTGCACTTTACAATCAGAAGATTGTATTGCAGAAAATTGAACTGCTTAACCGGACGACCAACGACCTGATCGCAGGTACGTCCAAAATGCTGAAAGATCAGGGCATTGCCATCCAGAAGCAAGCTTATGATGCCAGCATTTCGGTCGATACGATGAAGCAGGCGTTCACGGATGTGCTGTCCGCGCTCGACTCCATCAGTGTATATAAGCAGGAGGCATTGCCACGGATGCGGGAGACCATTAACCAGTTCCGTGAACTGGCGGATACCGGGGAGCAGCAGATTCAGCGGTTGGAGAAAGGGCAGAAGCTGGGGCTGTAGTTCGACATTCATAAATATACAAAGCGGCCGTTCCTTGTTAATCATTGGGGAACGGTCGCTTTTTGACTTTCATTCAGAATTCGTGGATAAATACGCCTGGATCGATCATTTGAGATTGGACTGGACCACCGCATTGGCAGGCTTGAAATTAATGATTTTGAATAACTCCTCTGCCATATAGGCGGGGGTGTGTTTGAATTCCTGCCGAATCCACTCCAGGATCATGCCAAAGATCGCATGGGACTGGTAGCTGGCTAGCAGTTCCTGGTTGATGTGAGAAGGAAAAACCTCAGTGAGATCCTGCAAGGCAAGGTTACGAAGAACCTCACAGATCATTTGTTGAAAGTTGGACGCGGCCTCGGACTTCACCACAAGCGTGTAGAATGGTGCATGTTGATGCACATGTTCAAATATTTTGATTGCGGAAGAAGGCATATGACTTACTCGGAATAGTTCCATATCCTGATAAGGCTCACGGAAAGAAGCCACCAGATCCTTGATCACATCATCGATCATTTCATTGAACAGGTCTTCTTTGTATTGATAATGTCTGTAAAAGGTACCTCGATTCAGATCCGCAAGCTGCACGATCTCGGTTATGGATATTTCCTTAAACGGCTGCTTCTGCATTAACTGGATGAGGGCATCCTTCAGCGCGGCTTTGGATTTCTTGATTCTTCGGTCTATGGAGTTCGGAAGTTCAGTCATACTACAGCCTCCTTGGAAGAGCGAGTTATAAGTTAAAGTACATACATCATGGAAATTGTTGATTAACGTACATTTGGGCATGCTTTTACTGATTGAACAGGAATGCTATGACTTATTATACTAAGGATACGAGTTAATGAACATTTGTTTGTTAACTTATTGTAAACGAATACATGGAGGATGATACATGATGAAACTTCAAGATAAAGTGGCTGTGGTGACAGGTGCGGGTTCCGGTATGGGTAGAGCGATTGCAACATTGTACGCACAGGAGGGAGCGAAGGTAATCGTATCGGATATCAATGCGGAGACAGCACAGACGGTCGTGGATGAGATTAAGGCACAGGGCGGCGAAGCCATTGTGGTGCTTGCCAATGTGGCAAAAGAAGAAGATATCCAGAACCTGATTGATACTGCGGTGAGCACATACGGAACAGTGGATGTTCTGGTGAACAATGCAGGCATTATGGATGGCATGGAGCCGGCTGCTGATGTGTCCGATGACAAATGGGAGAGAGTATTTGCAATCAACACGACCAGTGTTATGCGTGCAACACGTAAGGTGCTGCCAATCTTCCTGGAGAAACAAAAAGGCGTCATCGTCAATATTGCATCAGCAGGTGGCTTGAACGGTGGCCGGGCCGGTGCAGCCTACACAGCTTCCAAACACGCTGTGGTTGGATTCACCAAAAATACAGGCTACATGTACGCCGAGCAAGGCATTCGCTGTAACGCCATCGCTCCTGGGGCGGTAGCAACCAATATTAGTTCATCCATGGCGGGGTTAAGTCAGTTTGGTGCGGGCAGACAACAATTGGGTATGGCGATTAACCCACGTATAGGAACAAGTGAAGAGATTGCTAAGGTGGCTCTGTTCTTAGGCTCAGACGAATCCAGCTTTGTGAACGGAACCGTCGTAACGGCAGATGCAGGATGGAGCTCTTACTAATCCATCGTTCATAACTTAAATGTGCAAAGAAGCTCATACCGCTGTATGGGCTTCTTTTGCATGTCTGCAACAGGCGAGAATGTGACACTTCAAACCAGTAGGACAAACGTTTGCACAAACGTGTCTAGACATTCCCGGACAGCGTAAACAAGGACGAATCCCGAACAATTAAGCGGTGGGGAATAATGACCGGATTCTGAGGCAACTGCTCCCCACTCAGAATTTTCAGCAGTACCTGAACCGCGGTATAGCCCAGTTGATAGGTTCCGATATCAATCGAACTGAGTGGAGGCGATGCGAGTTCCGATAAGGCAATATTGTTAAAGCTCACAACACTTATATCTTCAGGAACGTTGTATCCCAGCTCGGCCAGAGCGCGAAGTACGCCAAAGGCAACATTGTCGTCGATGACAACGAGGGCGGTAGGCCTGTCGGGTAGCGACATGAACAGGGACATCGACCGGAAGCCGCTTTCCTGCAGGAATTCTCCCTCCACGATCCAGTCATTGTTAGCATCAAGACCCGCTTCTTCAAGCGCGTTTTTGTATCCAAGCAGGCGATCATGAGACAACGTCAAATCTGGTGGTCCGCTAACAAATCCGACTCGTTTATGCCCTTGGGCAATCAGATGTGTAGTTGCATCGAAAGCCGTCTGTACATTGTTATTGTCCACCATCGGGGCATCAGGATGCGTTTCGCTGCGGCCAATCAGTACAAAAGGAAACTTTTCCGCCTCCAAAAATGAAATAATCGGGTCTTCCCGTTTAGAACCAAGCAGCAAAATTCCATCTACGCGCCGCCCGTGTACCAGGCGAGATATGGCATTCAATTCATCGCTGGAAGACGTTTCGGTGGAGAGAAGAAGTTCATAATTCATGCGGGTGGCATGGGTAATGATTCCCCGAAGCAATTCTCCGAAAAAGTAGTTCTGAAACAGCTCTTCAGCAGGTCGGGGCAGCATGATACCCAGGGTTTGAGTCGTTTTGGAAACAAGGCTTTTGGCCATCATATTGGGATGATAATTCATTTCTTTCATGATTTGCTTCACTTTGAGTGATGTTTCCGAACTGATTCTGGGATGGTTGGAAATAACCCGTGAGACCGTAGAAGGGGATACACCCGCCAATTTGGCAATATCTTTGATTGTAATCATGTGAAAAATCCCTTCTGTACAAGCATTTCAACATGTCTCCTATGTTAATTCAAAGACTTGGATAAATCAATTGCTAACTGCATCATGGTGAAGAGGGAAAAAGAAAAATAAAGGAAGATGGTGGTAGATCAAGCAAATAGGAAATTACAGAAAGAAACACCACAAAAGTGACGGAAAATGAACGAAAATGACTTGTGCAAACGTTTGTACAAACAAAGTTTGCTGTTGTATGATGTTATTGTCATTATAGCGCTTACATAACTTAAATCAACATACTTCCTAGAATATTCATCCCGATTACATAAGGATTGGACCAGTCTGAGGTTAATATGAGCAAACGTTTGTATTGCTTTCAAACGGAACCACGGCGAACTTCGGAGTACAGGAACAGTACACAGAATAACGGGTGAAAAGCGCGAGTACAGCATCGATCAAGACTACGAAAAGGGGGAAATTCAATGAGAAAATGGCAGCAAGCAGCACTTGCAGGTTTCATGGCACTTGCACTTACCGCATGTTCAAGCGGAGGTGGAGGCGCAGCGCCAACCACAACAGACAGCGGTGAGACTGGAGAAACCACAGTGACCGCGGAAAATATTCAGCCAGAAGAGGGCGCGAGCCTTGTTATATGGGAGGATAAGAATCAACGCAGCTTTATCGAGGAGCGGGCGAAGAAATTTGAAGAGGAGTATGGCGTCTCTGTAAAGATCGAGGAATTGCCGCCTACCGACCAAGTGACCAAGCTCACTACGGACGGACCCGCAGGATTGGCTGCGGATGTAGTCGTTTTCCCGCATGACAAGATTGGTAGCGCTTCAGAGGCCGGACTGATCTTGCCAAACGATATTTTTGAGCAACAGACCACGCAATCTACCAGCGACAATGCGGTTAAAGCCGTAACCTTCAAAGACATCTTATATGGATATCCCTACAGCGTAGAAACCTATGCGTTGTTTTATAACAAAAAGCTTTATCCCGAAGCACCAAAATCATTTGATGACATTATCAGCTTTGCCAAAACCTTTAATGACCCCAAAAACAACAAGTACACTCTGATGTGGGAACTCCAGCAATTTTATTACAACTTTGCTTATCTGGCTTCTCAGGGCGGATATATCTTCGGCGATGAAGGCATGAACAGCGAGGACATTGGTCTTAACAATGAGGGAGCCATCAAGGGCGGTCAGTTCCTGCAAACGCTGAAATCGGAAGTACTGCCTGTGAAAATGGGTGATGTGAACTATGACATCAAAAAAGGTCTATTTTCAAGTGGGAAACTGGCCATGGATATTAACGGACCTTGGTCCATCGCCGATTATCGCAATGCTGGCATTGACTTCGGTGTGGCTCCACTCCCGGCGATTGAAGGCAAACCGATGACCTCCTTCTCTGGAGTTAAGGCCTATTACGTCAATGCATTTACAACCTATCCGAATGCTGCCAAGCTGTTTGCGGCCTATCTCTCCAGTGCCGAATCCCAGATGGTCAACTTTGAGATGAACGGAACACTCCCGGCCAATAAAGATGTGGCGGCAGATCCGAAGATTCAAGGGGATGAAATCACGAAGGCATTCCTTGAGCAATTCAACAACTCCACCCCTATGCCTTCGCTTCCTGCCATGGATAGCGTGTGGGGTCCCATCAGCGCGGCGATTACCGACATATGGGATGGAGGCAAGGATGTAAAGACCTCTCTGGATAACGCAGTCAAACAAGTCAAGGAGAGCCTTGCAACCACCCAATAAAATAAAAAATGAGCAGGTGCAGAGGAAGTCAACATGTCCTCTGCACTCTGCTATAACTGATCGGTAACTTCGCTTGCCGGGAAGGAGTAGGAATGAATGAAACAACAGCATGTTCCAGTCACGGTTAAGCCGAATCGAGAAAGACAGCATCGTATGACAGCGGCTGTGTTGTCCGTTGTCCTGCAAGGACTTGGACAATTGTATAACCGTCAATGGATCAAGGGAATTTGTTTTCTGATCTTAGAGGCAGTGGGACTCGCCTATCTGATTCCCCGTTTGAATCAGGCCGTATGGGGAGTATGGACGCTGGGCGAGCAAACGCAGCGTTTCGTCAAGGTCAATGGATCAACGGTGCTCCAGCAGGGCGACCACTCCATCTTTTTACTGCTCAACGGAATCATAGTACTTCTGGTATTTTTCGTTTTTCTTCTTCTGTATATATTCAATATCCGGGATGCGTACCTCACGGGAAAATTAAGAGAGGAAGGCAAGCAGGCCACCGGAGCTTCTGCTTCCCTGAGATATCTGCTCGATAAACAATTCCCGTATCTTTTCTTATCCATCCCTGCACTCGGCATCCTGTTTTTCACCATTATGCCGATTTTGTTTACGATTACCCTGGCCTTTACCAATTACTCGGCACCGGATCATATTCCGCCCGCCAAGCTGGTGGACTGGGTCGGCTTCAAGACATTCACGGATCTGGTCCAGCTTAAATCGTGGAGCCATACCTTCTTTGGCGTATTAACATGGACCGTGATCTGGGCCATTCTGGCAACGGTCACTACGTATTTCGGCGGGGTGCTGGTTGCACTTCTCATCGAGCAGAAGGGTATTCGCTTCAAAAAGGTGTGGCGGACGATATTCATTCTTCCTTATGCCATTCCGCAGATTATCTCACTGCTTCTGATGCGGAACCTGTTCAACGGACAGTTTGGCCCGATTAATACGTATATGAAGGCTTTTGGCCTTGAGGGGTTGCCGTGGTTAACTGATCCATTCTGGGCAAAAGTTACAGTCGTTATTGTAAACATGTGGATCGGAATCCCGGTCAGCATGGTGCTCATCCTGGGCGTGCTGACGGCGATTCCACGGGATTTGTATGAAGCGGCTGAGGTAGACGGTGCGTCCGGCTTTCAGAAGTTCCGCATCATTACGCTTCCTTTTATCATGTTCGCTACGACACCGGTGCTTATTATGCAATTTGCCGGGAATTTCAACAACTTCAATGTCATCTTCCTGCTGACGAACGGGAATCCGCTGCGTGGAGATTATCAATACGCGGGATCAACCGATCTCCTCGTGACCTGGTTGTACAAACTGACGTTGGATAACAACAAATTCAATATGGCTTCGGCGGTCGGCATCATTATTTTCCTGATTATTGCGTCGTTCTCCATCTGGAATTTCCGTCGTTCCAAATCGTTCAAGGAGGAGGACATGATTCAATGAAAAAGCGCAACAATCCCATGCGTCTGGCGATCAGTTATGTGCTGCTGGTCATCATTGCCATCGTATCGGTGTATCCCGTCTTGTGGATATTTCTCTCGTCACTGCGTCCAGGGGCAGCGCTATACAGTGAACGTCTGTGGCCTGAAGCGTTCACGCTGGCCCATTACGGGGAACTGTTTACCAACCCGTCGTTCATGTATGGCACATGGTATCTGAACACGTTGAAGATCGCCTTTTTCACGATGATTTTCTCAACGCTTATGGTCACTTTGGGCATGTATGCTTTGTCCCGTTTCCGTTTTCGCGGTCGTAAGACCATTCTATCCACGATGCTGATTCTGGGGATGTTCCCCAGCTTCATGAGCATGATTGCCATTTATATTATTTTGCTTCAGATCAAATTGCTGGACACTCATGCCGCGTTGATTCTGGTCTATTCTTCCGGGGCCGTGCTAGGTGGATTTATTGTCAAAGGGTTCTTTGATACCATTCCGCGCAGTTTGGATGAAGCCGCACGAATTGACGGTGCCAGTCATCTGCGTGTGTTCACCAGCATCATTTTGCCATTGTCCCGGCCAATGCTGACCTATGTAGCCTTAACCAGCTTCACTGGAGCGTGGATGGACTTTATCTTTGCCCGGCTGGTACTTCGGACGAAAGAGAACTGGACACTTGCTGTTGGCATGTGGGATCTGGTTAGCCGTTATCAGGACAGTAACTTTACCATGTTTGCTGCCGGGGCGGTACTGATCGCCATTCCGATTACGTTGTTGTTTGTATTCCTGCAGCGCTTCCTAGTGCAGGGGCTGACCTCTGGCGCCTCCAAAGGATAAAAGATAAAGGATAAACCATTAACCGCATAGACAGCCTGTAGAACATATCCAGGCCACCAATCAGGCGCTTCTGAGAGGTTCCATTTATCGCTGGAACTGCTCCGGAAGCGCCTGCCTGCTGTTTGAGATCTGAATGACAAGAGGAGGAAAAGATCGATGGGAACGCTACAGTCCCCAGAACCGGAATTAGGACCGAACGGGGCTCTCGCTGCCGCGGAAAGTCCGAAAATGGCCAACAGGGCGCTTTGGCGCAATGTTGCATATCGCAGAATTTTGTGCGGTTACGGCATCTCCGTATTTGGTGATTGCTTCAACGGCATTGCCATCAGTCTGTGGGTGCTGCAGACCACGGGAAGTGCGAAGAGCATGGCAGCTGTACAAGTATGTAATATGGTCGTCAGTTTTCTGTTCGGATCATTCGCGGGTACGTTTGCCGACAGGCTGGATCGCAGAACATTGATGCTGTCGTCGGATTTGTTTCGTGGTGCTATGGCGTTTATCATCGCGGTGAGTCTGTTTGTGCTGCATGCTCCTTTTCCAATCGTACTGCTCATGCTTTCCCTTTCGATGTTCTCCAGCCTGTTTCAGGCGCCTGCCTTTCATGCTTCGGTAACCAGTCTTGTAGGGAGGGAGCATCTGCAGCAAGCTACAGGAACCATTCATCTGGTCGATAATATTGCCCGGATCAGCGGACTGGCCGCAGCGGGGATTGCAGTTTCAGCATTTGGAGGGTTTACGGCTATTATGATTACAGGTGTGACCTTTCTGCTGTCAGCGATATGTGTAATGTTGGCTGGGCGTTTTCCGGATGTACAACGCTCTTCGATGCATAGAGGATCGTTTGTAAAGGAGTGGGGCGGTTCATTTTCCTACATCTTTGCACATCCCCTGATTCGCTCTATCGTTATTCTTAATCCGCTGCTGATTCTTTTCTTCATGTCAGCCATCATGCTTGTTCAAGTCATGGCCGTCAACGTATGGCAGGCGAATCCTGTCCAGTTCGGACTGATCGAGACATGTATTCCACTGGGGTACATGCTGGGTTCCGGAATTCTGATTGCCTCAGGCAACCGGCTGAAACGAAAGGGGCGATGGGTGTTTATCGGTCTGCTGGTTCTCGGCCCACTGTATATGCTGTTAGCCAATGTATCTTCTCCTTTGGTGGCCTTGCCGCTGATCATTGCGGGGGGAGCGATGTTTGCGTGCTGTACAATGTTAACCCAGATCATGATGCGTGCCGAAGTTCCCGATGAGCTGCAGGGGAGAATCTACGGGGTGCTCGGAACCATAACAAGTACAGCCCCGATTCTGGGATTAACGGTGGTTTCCGTTTTGGCTGATCAGTGGGGTGCCCAAACCGTGCTGGAGAGCTTGGGCGCGCTGCTGCTAGTGGTAGGAGTGATTGCTTCAGCTGGATTAAAATCCATTCGGACCTATCGATAGCAGAGCAACCATGCAAAAGGTATGGGCGAGCCTAATCAAAGAACCCGGAAGCAGACGCACATCGCGTCTGACTCCGGGTTGAATGATAGGACGGTGAAGGAATTAAGGCTGCCAGTCCACTGTAACGGTTGCGGTTCCACTGGTTGGTGTGGTGAAGGTATGATTATTGCCATTTTCCCACGTAATCGTAGAGCCGTTCTTTTTGAAGAACTTGAATTCCAGATTCGTTCCGGCAGGCACGCTCACGTCATAATACCAGGTTGGATAAGAATAGATCACCTGATTGAACGCCGGACCAATGGCGAGAGGGCCTGTGGACCAGTTACCCAGCTCCGCAACATTGCCCGTCAGATAGAGATTCTGGCCGAGTGTCGTGGATGCATTGTTGATGACAAACCGAACGGAAACCTGGTTGCCACTAAGAATCGTGAAATTGTTATAAGTGTTGCTGTTGACTCCACTCGCTGCGACTTTAACTGCATAGTTGCCGGCGGCAACAGCAGGGATGGTCACTTTGATCTGAGTATCTTCCCATGATGTGATGGCTGAACCGGTAACAGCGGTTGTACCAAAATAAACAGTACCTTTGGTAGTGCCGAATCCACGACCATCAATGGTAACGGTATTACCCGCTTTACCCATTACAGGGCCCACATGCCCGATGGTTGGTGTAGTGGTATTGGCTGTATACTGCCAGACTGCTGTAGCTCCTGCTGCCAAAGTGAAGTTAGCGACGTTACCTCCAGTAGAGGTAATGGTATTACCACTTAATGCACCTGCAAGAACATCGTTGTATGTACCCGAAGGGAGTGAAGTGGTTAGACCGCTGATAGATGTGGAAGTCGAAAGATTGCGGTTAATCGCTACGACGGCCACATTGTTGCCGAATTTACGCTCATACACATACACATCGTTGTTAATCCAGCGCTGCTGGGTTGTTCCATAGGCTATGGCTGGATTGGTTTTGCGCAATGGAGCCAGCTTGCTGATCACGTTAAAAGCGGTTGTTGTTTTGGAGAACGAAGGCATTTTGGCACGGTTATTAGGGTCGCCGTTACCTGTCAAATACTGCTCAGTGCCATAATAGATGGCTGGTACGCCCCGCGAGGTAAGTGTAAATGCAAGAGCTTGTTCCAGGCGACGGTTGTTAACGGCACTTGTTTTGAAGCGATCCATGTCATGGTTATCAATGAAGGTCACTTGGTCATTCACCTGGGCATAATCAGCGGCAGTGCTGGTGATCATGGAATCCAGGGCAACCATTGTGGATGTGTTATCACGGAACACGTTACGTACTTCATTGTTGAAGCGGAAGTCGAGCAGACTCATGCCGGACTGGTTGGCGAAGTTGGTGTTGTCCGCATCGGATGCGGATGAACCCAGGAACCATTCACCAAACGTGAATACCGGTTTGTAGCCATAGATGGAGGACATCCAGTTCTTTTGCCATCCCATCGGCATATGCTTCACCGCATCCACCCGGATTCCGTCAATGCCCATATCCAGCCAGAGCTTGATCGCATCCTTGAAATAGGTGTCAATGGTGCTGTTATTGTGGTTCAGGTCAGCGAGATCATAGAGATTTTTGTAGATACCGTTCTCCAGTGTGGAGAAGTCAGAGCCGCCATTGTGGTGGAAAAATTTGTTCGTATCATTGGTGTAGCCACCAAGCAGAGTGCCGTTATTGTACAACTTTCCATTCTCTGCGAATGAGGTATCGGTTTCCATGGCAGGAGAGGTATGGTTAGGAGCAAAATCAATGATGACTTTAATGCCTTTGGCATGTGCCGTATTGATCAGGTTCTGGAAATCGGTCATCGTACCGAAAGCAGGATTGGTCTTCTTGAAGTCACGTGCCCAATAGCCGTGATAAGCTGTATTGTTGACACCGGAATAGTTAATCAGCGAGTAAATGTTCTCCACAGGCTGGGAAATCCAGAGTGCCGTAATGCCGAGATCGGAAAAGTAGTTGTCGTTGATCTTATTGATCAGTCCTTGCCAGTCGCCCCCGCAATAGAGCTTCAGGTTGGAACAGGAGGCGTCATAGGCTCCCCCAGTAGGGTTATTGGAGGGATTGCCGTCCAGAAAACGGTCGGTAAATACTTGATAAATAACATCGGTGCTGAAGTTCTGCTTGTTGGTTACAGCCGTATCAGCATCTGCGAATACGGAGGCCGCCGGGAATAGTGGCAGTGCACTTCCGGCCAGCAAGCTGAAGCTCAGCGTGGTACTGAGGATGATTCGCTTGGTCCATTTGAACATTGATAATCCACCCTTCGTGGTTTAGATGTGTAATCTCTTCTTGATTAGAAAAGCGCTTTCAAGTTAGACGCTGGTTCGTTATTCTTAAGATATCCCCCCCTTTATGAACGCCAACAACCCCGGCACCTCCTGCTGGAGTTACCGGGGTTGTCCTAAACCGATTGGGTTTAAAAGCATGGCCCTCTAGTTATAATCACAACGTTATGATAATTAAATAATGGTTTGGTTGTCAATAACTTTTTCTTGAGCATTTTTTTTCTATTTCTATATTTACAAATCAGGCTCAACAGATTTAAACTATTCGCAGACCCACCAATATAAGGGCTATGCATTTTAGAACATTTCGGTGTTTTAAAACAACCCCGTCTCTTTAGAGACGGGGTTGTTTGTCGATGTAGCCGAGGGAAGAACGAAGCAAGACTAACAAGAAAACCCCGGTATTGTAAAAGGGAAATCTATAGGAGAGGCGGTTGATGGCTCAGTGAACACTCATTCTGTCATCGAATGTGTGGAAGGTTTCAAGGCATCCAGGCTGGGCAACACGAGAAAGATTTTTGTCTATTTGCCACCAGGCTATAAGGAGCATGTGGATCATCGCTATCCTGTGTTATACATGCATGCGGGTCAGAGGGCCTTCGGCCCTTCGACTACGGGAAATGAAACGTGGCACGTAGATCAGGCGGCAAACCAACTGATTGATCAAGGCTTGATGGACGGGCTGATCATTGTCGGAATTGCCCATGTTCGTCCAGTTACACACAATGAATTCTATCATTTCATTGCGCCTGCAAGAGAAGCGGTGAGTGTGGGCTGCTCAGGCCTGGATTATGAACACTTTATCATTCATGAACTGAAACCGTTCATTGACGAGCATTACCGCACACTTCCAGACAAGGACAATACGGGACTGCTTGGTTCTTCCGCAGCGGCACTCAGCACCTTCCATATAGGAACACGTCATCCTGAAATTTTTGGCAAACTGATCATGCTCTCTCCCTTTTTCGTGGACGTGCAGCTGGATGAAACGTCGGAGAGCAGTTTACAGGAGGAGGATATGTACCTCATGCCTGAGCGCAGTGCTCCGATTCAAATGTGGATAGATATTGGGGATGCAGAAGGATTATTTCTTCCTTCCCAGGTAAGGAATGTAGTCCGTCAGATCACTGAACGGGGATACAAGCCTGGCAAGGACATCGCATTTCTGGAACAGCCGGATGCAGGTCATCAGGAAGCGGATTGGGGAGAGAGGGTTCACCTTCCGCTACTGTACATGTTTGGCCGAATCGGCAAACCGGTTTCTCTGGAGCTGATGGGAAGGGACATGATCGGATTGAAAGGCGGAATGAACTGTCACATCAATGCGCTGCTTCATTACGACAGCGGGTTCACCATGAGTGTGCTTGAAGGGGAATATCATTCCGATCAACCCGATGTTATTGAGGTTCGACCCAATGGGGAATTGGTTCCTGTCAAGATAGGTAATGCAGTGGTCACCCTCACGGTGGGAGAGCTGTCGGCATCACGAATGTACACAGTTGTGGAAGAATTATCGGGTCACGTGACAGTCTGCCTGAGTGCCGAGGCCCCCTTTCAAGACATGTACGATGACTCGATCTACGGAGGCATGGGCATGAAGCTTCTGCACACCGGAGGTGGCCATTATGAGGGCTGCTTCGAGGTTCCACGTGACAGCGGATTTCGGTTCAGGTTCACTCGAGGCTTCCGGCAGTTTGAAACCGATGCAGATGGAAAGCCACTTCCCAATCGGGTGTTTCGTGCCCATGATAACCTGTCACTTCATTACAAAATCCAGTCTTGGGGCAGCATGGCTGCCAAAGCCGGGAACAGGAGGTAGCCATGATCAGTCAACCATTTCAACCAACGATGGATATTCCGTATTATTATCCCTGCAATTTTCCTTTGATCCACGAAATCCTTCAGCGTCAGGGCTCAATAAGCAGTCTGGGCTTGCTGGCTTCCAGCCGTTTGTATAGTCTGCCTTCCTGTTCGGAACGTGGTCTGATCAAGCCTTACTTTCATAAGCTGGATTATGAGGAGCCGATGTGGGAAGTGTTTGGAGAACGGGAGTTTGACAGCTTCGAACAAGGGAAGGCATATATTCGGGAACGCCTTGAAAATGAGGGGCTTCTGGTCGTTACAGGCACAAGTTATTGCTTGCCTTACGGGGAGGATTATCGAAATCCCGAGTATATTCATAAACTCGTTAAACAAGGCTCGCGCCTTCATCTGGTCGATCATTGGCTGGCTGTGTACGGGATGGATGAGGAGCAGTTCTATGTCTATGACCCCGTTCCCTCCAAATACATGGGAGCTGTATCGTCTACTGATTTCCAGGAGTTCTGGAAAGGGAACAAAAATATCTCCGAGCTCGAAATAGCCCGGCGCAAAGAAACATTACGGACATATGGCACGATGGAGATCCGTGCTGTGGAGACACTCGACGCCGCAGGCTACCGAACCATGCTGCGCTCTGCGCTGGCGACGCAGGCGCATGAATTCATCACGGGCAGAACGATCTGGCAGGGCCATCGAAGCTATTATTTTGGACAGGCTGTCACATCACAATTGTTACAAAGATTGCACCCGGATGCCGAGGTGGATCGGGAACAGGAGAAAGCCATCTCCGCGTTCCTGTTCGACATGCGCTGGAGCCGCTACTTTTTCCGCGATTTGCTGGAGGAGGCCGCCGAATGGCTCGATTCTCCCCATGATCAATATGTTGCAGAATTCGGTGCAATGATTGCCCAGTGGGAACAGGCGCATAAGCTGCTGCAGATCGCCAGAATGAAACGAAGCCCAGAATGGAGGGAGCAGTTAACGGTTATTATTCAACAATTGGCGGCGGACGAATTAGGCTGGTACGAAGCGCTAATGACGACACATCAGCATGCTGATCGCTTCAGACGGACCTCATTGACTGTGGAAAATCCCGCGCCTTCACATCGGGAAGTCATAGAGCGGATTGTGCTGGACAGCTGCGATGAGCTTAATCGGTACCATAACGCGCCCATTCCACTAGAGCATGGCTTGCAGGCACCCCTATATGGAAGTCGGGGGAGACTGGACTCCCTTGAACTTGTAACTTTACTTGCCGTTGTCGAGCAAAGTGTTGAAGATGCGTTCGGTGTAGGGATAACCCTCGCGGAAATGGCGGCAGCTTCCATGCCAGAAAGTCCTTACCGAACGGTGGAATCGCTGGTTGAATATCTGGAGGCGCAATTGAAACATTGCCCAAAGGATGATAAGGGATGAATATCACTTTTCTTCTGGAACGGTTCGCCGCGTATGACCATCGCCCTGCGTTGATATGGAAGGACGAGCAATATAGTTATAACTGGTTATTGGATCAGATTCAGACCTTTAGCCAGTGGATTTCCAGAGAAGGGCTCGAAGAGGCGATTGTTGTGCTTGAAGAGGATTATTCTCCTTATGCCGCAGCGGCATTGATCGCACTTCTGGAGCGGAATTGTATTGTGGTTCCGCTGGATCGACACTTGGTTGAGGCCAAACGGAATGAGTATACAACGCTCGCTCAGGCAGAATGGCGTATGAGTGTTGGGGAAGGGGAAGCGATAGCCAGACGTTGCTCTGTGCAAGGCTCTCGGTCTCCGATATTGGCAAGGCTGAGTCAGAAAAAGAATGCAGGTCTGGTGATCTTCTCATCCGGATCGACAGGACGAAGCAAAGCTGCTGTTCACAGCGCGGATCGCCTGTTGCACGGGTTCAGGCGGCAAGTCCGGCCGCTCTGTACGATCCCTTTCATGATGTTTGATCACATTGGCGGGTTAAACACAATGCTGCAATCCCTGTCCAGCGGCGGCTGTTTATGTGTCATACCGGATCGCTCCCCCCTGGAAGTATGCAAAACCATTGAAAAGTATCGTGTTCAGGCACTGCCAGTCTCACCAACGTTCATGAATTTGCTGCTCCTTAGCGGAGTCTATCGGGAATTCGATTTATCCAGTCTCGAAGTGGTCTCCTATGGTTCAGAGGTTATGCCGGAGGCGATGCTTACCGCATGGAACAGACAGTTTCCGAATGTGCGCACGGTGCAGGCTTATGGGATGTCGGAGCTTGGCATTCTGCCGACACGCTCCAAGGATTCGGGTTCATTGCTATTTACGGTTCGTGACGGAGGAGTCCGTTATCGCATTGTGGACGGGCTGTTAGAGATCCAAACGAAAACGGCCATGATCGGGTATCTGAACGCCCCTTCTCCGTTCACGGAAGATGGCTGGCTCCAGACCGGGGATGAAGCGGAGATGGAGGATGGTTACATTCGTATTTTGGGTCGCCGCTCCGAGATCATTAATGTAGGCGGACGTAAGGTTTATCCTGCGGAAGTGGAGAGTATTCTGGAGCAAATGGAAGTCATTGAAACGGCTATCGTGAGTGGTGAGCCGAGTGGAATTATGGGGCAGATGGTAAAGGCCACGGTCAGACTTACAGGTGAGCAGCCTCTTACGGAACTGCGCAGACAAATCTGGGACTTTTGCCGAGACAAGCTGCCCCAGTACAAAATTCCGCAAAAAATCGTGATCACCCAGGATACATTAACAAGCCCAAGAATGAAGAAAATAAGAAATTCCGGTCAAAGCTCCTCCGTTCGAGATGAGGTTGCGGCAAGCAAGGAGGAACATTCGGAGGAACACAATACTGAATGAATCTGAATGAACGAATGAATAAAGTGACTCATGAATGCCAATGCAGCAGGGGATATCATGAGTTGTAACAGGAGAGGGGAACCTTTGGATACATGATGCACCGAGGGTTCCCCTTTTTTTCACTTTGAGAGATTAACATACACAACTTCTCGCTGCAAATGATTTAGGAAAGCTTTGAGAAGGGCTGTGATTAACGTAAATGTTATGCCTTCACGTGTGCTTTGACATCCAGCTGCAACAGGGAGAAACCGTATGGTTCCAAGTCCAGCTTCAGATTGTTCTGCTGAGTTTCCCGAGTTGTGGCTGAGAATACATTACGCCAAGTTCCTTGATGTAGTGGCAGCTCCATACTGCGCGGTTCTTCACTTGCATTCAGGACAAGGACGAATTGTTCTCCGCTATCCTGATCCTTGCGTCCGATGGCAATGCACGGATCTCCGGCTTCCGCGTAAATCATCGTGATGTCCGCACTGCGCAATGCAGCGTGTTGTTTACGCAGGGCAATGGCTTGGGTGAAGAAATCGAGCAGATCCTTGTTCTGCTTCTGTTCGTCCCACTCCATACATTTGCGGCAACCTGGATCATAGCCTCCATCAAGTCCTACCTCATCACCATAGTAAATACAAGGAGCACCTGGATACGTAAGCAGCAGAATGACGGCCAGCTTCATTTTGCGTACATCCCCTTCACATAGGGTGAGCAGTCTTGGCGTGTCATGACTGCCGAGCAGGTTGAAGGCCGCTTCGGTTACAGGCTGTGAATAGGCAGCAAGCAGTTTGCCAACCTCGTTGGCGAATCCGAGACCGTCCAGCTTGCCAAGCACAGCGTAATCCATGACTGAATTCGTGAACGGATAGTTCATGACTGCATCGAATTGGTCCCCCTGCAGCCACATGATGGAATCATGCCAGATTTCGCCGAGCAGATAAGCATCCGGGTTAAGTGATTTGACTGTTTGCCGGAATTCACGCCAGAATTGATGGTCTACCTCATTGGCAACATCCAGCCTCCAACCGTCGATTCCCATATCCTGAATCCAGTAGCGGGCCACCTCCAGCAAATATTCCTTAACCTCGGGATGCTCCGTGTTCAGTTTGGGCATAAGGGGTTCAAAGGCAAACGTATCATATGTGGGAATACCGTCCTCGATACGTGCTGGCCATTCTCTGACATGGAACCAATCCGCATAACGGGAAGCAGCCCCTTTTTCAAGCACATCCGCAAACGGAAGGAACTCTCTGCCGGAGTGGTTAAACACCGCGTCCAGAACTACCCGTATCCCACGTGCATGGCATGCATCCACAAGCTCCTTCATTTTCTCATTAGTGCCAAAGTGCGGATCGATCTTCAGGTAGTCTGCGGTATTGTATTTATGGTTGGTTGTAGCCTGGAACACTGGGCAGAAATAAATGGCGTTAATGCCAAGCGCACTCAGATGGTCGAGATGGTCCAAAACGCCTTGTAAATCACCTCCGAAAAAATTGACAGGAGTCGGTTCACCACCCCAGGGCTCAGCGTTCTTTGGACTGATCGACGGATCACCATTGGCAAAACGTTCAGGGAAGATCTGATAGAACACAGCATCCTTAACCCAAGCAGGCGTTTCGAAGAAATCTGCTGGATTCATAAATGGAAAATCGAAAAATTCCAGCGGATGATCAGGCAGAGCCTGTTCGAATCCCCGTTCCGTCATCCAGACCGATTCTTCTCCCTCGATCAGTTGGAAGCCGTAACGCAATCTGCGGTAAGGTGGTTGCGCTTCCACTTCCCAATAATCGAACAGGGCATCACGGGCAAAGATTCGCATCGGAAGGTGAAGGACCGTACGATCCCACGCATATTTATCCCCGATGATGGCAATAACCGCATCCAGGTCGCCCCGCTTGGAACGGAGTCTCAGGTGCATGGTGGAACGGTCATATACGTAGGACCAATTCATTTTGGGACGGTGATAAATAGCTTCAAGTAACATAGCATTCACTCCTTATCTGGGATGGATAATATGGCTATAAACGCAAAAAAGGCACAACCCCAATGTTCACGAGGTTGTACCTTTCGGCAGCATAGCCTTTTGATTATAGTGCTATTATACGAACTAAATTGGAAAAAGAAAACACTTTTTTTCCTTAATTCTCAAATTATCGAATTCAAAACGCAAGTTGCGCTTTCACTTCATTTATGAGATAAGGATGATTTTTGGAGTCACCATTCAATTTGGGTTTTTGTTTTAAAATTCATACCCAAGTTTATCAGCATAAGCGGACAATTCTTTCTGATACTTCTCAATGCTTTTCTTACCCGTATCGATTTTGGCGTTACCTTGTTTCAGAACAGCGCTGTTTATCGTTGTTTTCGATACAGCCTTTTTAGCCAGTTGGAATCCTTCCAGCTGTGTGTAGCTTCCTTTGATCAGGCTGGCATGAATTTTTTGCAGTTCCGCATTTTGCGGCTTGATCAGCTTCAGCATAGATACATATTTGGTGTAGTTAGGAATCGCTGTGTTGGTCAATTTCAGGAAAACTGATTTGCGATTGGAAGACGTAATGTATGAGCTGCCCACCAAAGCATTGAAGGCTTTCTCCTCATACACAGATGCGCTATCCAGTTGATCCAGGTAGTTCAAGAAATCCTCTTCATCGGCTGTAAGTTCCGGCTCTTCTTCTGTTGTATCAACCTCGGAGTATGCATCATCCGAATATGTAGTGGTTGAGTCATCCGCCGCAGCGGCATAGGACCCTGCAGGTGCGAGTACCCCGCCGAGCAAAACAAAACTCATAATAATTGATAGTACCCATGATTTCTTCACGTTCTAATTTCCCCTATCTATATATGTGATATTATTCCAATGGATAATCTAACATAGCACGACAAGAAATTACAGGAATCGATTTACAGAGATGGAATCTATGAATCAATATGAAGTTGTTTGCTTCAGTTATAACCGTGCAAGATGCAAGTTTAAAAGGATATAATAACGTTGTGAATCAGCAAAAAGGGAGGAAATCTTGATGACTGTTGAACGTTTTCATATTCATGTCTCCGATGAGATTCTGGACGATTTGCAATATCGGCTGCATCACATCCGTTGGCCAGATCAATTTGTAGATTCCGGCTGGGAGCGAGGAACAGATATTAGTTATTTAAAATCACTTGTCTCTTATTGGAGAGATCATTATGACTGGCGAGCACAAGAGTCCAGGTTGAATCAATTTTCCCAGTTTCGTTGCCAGTTGGATGGGGTGGATGTGCACTTCGTACATGAACGTGGTAAAGGGCCTAACCCTCTGCCGATTATTCTTACCCATGGCTGGCCCGATAGCTATCTTCGTTATCAAAAGATTATCCCTCTCCTGACCGATCCCGCGAGTCATGGAGGTAATCCGGAGGACTCTTTTGATGTCATTGTGCCTTCACTGCCTGGATTTGGATTCTCTAGTCGCCCTGACCAACCTGGAATCAACAACTCTGGTGTCTCCCAGATGTGGGCCAAACTAATGACCAAAGAATTAGGCTACAGCAAATTTGCTGCTGCAGGTGGAGATATTGGCTCTGGCGTTACACGTTATCTGGCATCGAATAATCCTGAACTTCTAGTTGGAATCCACTTAACGGATATTGGTATCATAAGAGATCTCTTATCTTCCCAGGATGAAGGAGAACGCTCAGAGGAAGAGCGAGAGTACAAGAAAAATGCTTCAACCTGGATTTCACAAGAGGGGGGTTATATGTCCATTCAATCAACCAAACCTCAGACACTTGCGTATGGACTTTCCGATTCCCCAGTAGGTTTGGCCGCTTGGATCATTGAGAAATTTCGTGCTTGGAGCGACTGTAAAGGCGACCTTAATCAACTATTTAGCAAGGATGAATTGCTGACTCATATTATGATCTATTGGGTTACAAACACGATAGGATCATCCACACGTATGTATTACGAAAATTCACATTCCTTGCCACCATTGGGACGGATAGATGTTCCGACAGGCATTGCCATATTTCCTGCGGATATCGTGCTGCCGCCCAAGTCTTGGGCGATGCAAAACCTGAACGTAACGCGTTGGACGTCCATGCCAAGTGGAGGGCATTTTACGGCTTTGGAAGAACCGGAGTTGCTGGCAGATGATATTCGGGCATTCTACAGACCGATTCGAGCTATGAATAATTAATGCAGTTATATATTTGGTAGAATTCGTAAGGTCCCGACTTGGAAATCTAAAGCGGGCCCTTTTTTCTTCAATCTGTTCAAAAAGTGACGTACAGAGGCGGTCAGATGGTATAATCGGGTCAAGTGTTATTGTCTCACCAAATTATTTTCGAAAAGGTTTTCGGTACGTAGTCTATTGTTGTTTGTAACCGCAATCATAATACACACAGAAAGTGAGAGCTGAGATGAATCAGAAAAAGCTTTTTACGGATGGATGGCAATTTGCGAAAAGTAAGCTGGAGGTTACGGAGCCTGCGGGGTTAACGTTTGAACCGGTTGAGCTTCCTCATGATTGGCTGATCTATAATACGCTCGATCTGTATGAGGATAGCATCGGATGGTATCGCAAGACATTCCCGTATACGAAGGATGAGCAGCAGCTTCTGCTTTGCTTTGACGGGGTGTATATGGATTCTTTCGTATATGTAAACGGTCAGCTTGTGGGGGAGTGGAAGTACGGTTATTCGGCTTTTGAGCATGAGATCACGAGTGCTTTGGTGGAAGGTGACAATGAAATTGTAGTCAAGGTTGTGCATCAGAGTCCCAACAGCAGATGGTATTCGGGGGCTGGCATTTATCGCAATGTGTGGCTCAAAACGAGAGATCGGAATCATATTGTCACAGACGGTACCTATGTATCGATTCAGCAGCAGACAGAAGGCTGGCAGGTTGAGGTGGATACAGAGCTGAGTCTCAATCAGAACGCACAACTTGTGCACACGATTTGGTATCAGGGTAATCAGATCGTATCCAGCAAAGAGGACGTTACAGCTACAGCGGGTCAAGACGCCGGACATGGAGAGATACAATCCAACAGCCAAAAGCTGACGGTCGATCTTCCGAAGTTATGGAGCCCGGATGAACCGAATCTGTATGATCTGGTAACGGAACTACAAGTAGCTACAGGTGAGCAGGGCTATGAGACGATCGAGACCGCCACACAGCGGATTGGTTTCAGGGATATCAAGTTGGATGCAAACGAAGGATTCCACCTGAATGGGGTCAAGATGAAGCTGAACGGTGTGTGTGAACACCATGATCTCGGGGCGCTCGGGGCTGCTTTTAACCTGACGGCGCTGCGCAGAAGATTTACTCTGTTGAAGGAAATGGGCGTCAATGCCATCCGGACCGCTCATAACATGCCTGCCAAAGAATTCATGGAACTTGCGGATGAGATGGGTATGCTGATCGTTTCGGAAGCGTTTGATATGTGGGAGAGAGCCAAAACCCCTTACGATTATGCGAGATTTTTCCCGGAGTGGGCATATTCTGATGTGAAGAGCTGGGTCAAGCGTGATCGTAACCATGCAAGTCTGATCATGTGGAGTATCGGTAACGAAATTTACGACACTCATGCGGATGAGAGGGGCCAAGAAGTAACCCGGATGCTGATGGAGTATGTACTGGAATTCGATCCAAAAGGGAATGCAGGCGTGACGATCGGTTCGAACTACATGCCGTGGGAAAACGCACAAAAATGCGCCGATATCGTGAAGCTCGCAGGTTATAACTACGCGGAAAAATACTACGACAAACATCACGAAGAACATCCGGACTGGATTATCTATGGTAGTGAAACGTCGTCTGTGGTGCAGAGCCGTGGGATCTATCACTTCCCGTTCGAGCAATCCATTCTGGCCGACGATGACGAGCAGTGCTCAGCTTTGGGTAACAGTACAACAAGCTGGGGCGCAAAGTCAGCAGAATATTGCATTTTGGCGGAACGAGATACGCCGTATTCCTTGGGGCAGTTCCTGTGGACGGGATTCGATTATATTGGAGAACCAACACCGTATCATACGAAGAATTCGTATTTTGGACAGCTGGATACAGCAACGTTCCCGAAGGATTCCTATTATATCTACCAAGCGGCCTGGACGGATTACAAGAAAAGCCCGATGGTTCACCTGTTCCCTTACTGGGATTTCAGCCCGGGTCAGCTGATCGATGTACGCGTGTGCAGTAATGCGCCGAAAATTGAATTGCAGCTGAATGGCAAGACAATCGGCACGCATGATATCGACCATGCAAAGGGAACCCAGTTGGCAGGCTGGTGGAAAGTGCCATATGAAGAAGGCGAGCTCAAAGCGATCGCTTATGATGAGAACGGCAACGTAATTGCAACGGATGTGCAACGATCCTATACAGATGCGAAGAAGATTCGTCTGCAAGCCGATCGGGAGCAGCTGCAAGCGGACGGTACGGATCTTATTTTCGTGGAAATCCAAGTGGAAGATGAAGCGGGCAATCCCGTGCAAAATGCAAACAACCGTGTGCAGGTCCAAGTGACAGGTGCAGGTCGTCTGTTGGGTCTCGATAACGGGGACAGCACGGACTATGATCCATATAAAGGACTGAGCAGAAGGCTGTTCAGCGGCAAGCTGATGGCAATCATCGGGGCAACGAACGAATCGGGAACGGTACGCATCGAGGTGACTTCGGAAGGGTTGGAAAGTGCAGCTGCCGAGTTCGAATCACGAGCTGTTGCAGGCGCAGGAGATCGTACCTTAGGTGATTCCGAGGCCGCTGCAGGTCAGGAGCATATCGTACTCATGAGTAATACAGAACGTCCGGTTCTGACGGGCCACGTGCAGGAGATTCCTTTGCGAAAAATCGAGATTGTCAGCGAAGGTGGACAGCTATTCGATGAATCGAAACAGGAGATGACGGTGAAAGCCAAGCTGTATCCGGAGAACACATCCTATCGGGATATTGAGTGGGCAGTTGTGAACGACGCAGGTATCGAATCCAACATTGCCAAGGTCGAAGCCAACGGTCTGGAAGTCAACGTATCCGCTCTGGGCGATGGGGAATTCCGTCTTCGTGCGACGAGCAGTAACGGTACCGATAAAACGAAACTGATTTCCCAACTGGAGTTCAAAGCAACAGGTCTAGGTACGGCTTACAAAGATCCATACGGCTTTATTACTGGCGGGCTGTACGATTACACCAAAGGGGATGTCGGCAACGGCAATGAACGCGGGGTAGCGACAAGCCGGGACGGGGAGACACATGTGGGCTTCCGCAACATTGACTTCGGGCCTTATGGATCTGACACCATTACGATTCCAATCTTTGCGCTGTCCAGTGAAGAGTACTTCATTCAGATCTGGGAAGGCATGCCGGATGAAGAGGGAAGTACACTGCTGGCAGATGTGGTGTATGACAAAGAATCCAGATGGAATGTATATCAGGAAGAGACGTATCATCTGTCCAAGCGGCTGAGCGGGATTACATCGATCTGTTTTGTACTGAAGCAGAAGATTCATATCAAAGGCTTCTCGTTCGAGCGCCAAAGCCGGGCATTTGAGCAGAATACGGCTGCATCATGCGATCATCTCTACGGGGATACATTCAAGATCGAGGGTGATCATGTTGAGGGGATCGGGAACAATGTGTCGCTGGAGTTTGAAAATATGGACTTCACGGCAGACGGCTCGTCCAAGCTTGTGATCTATGGACGTTCGCCGATTGATAAAAACACGATTCATATCCGCTTTGCAGGTGAGGACGGACAGAGCAATCAGCTGGTCGAATTCACACAGTCCGATGGATATGAGGAGCGGGTGTTTGAGCTTGAGCAAGTTAAAGGTGTGCAGAAGGTGACCTTTATTTTCCTGCCGGGTAGTCAGTTTGACTTTGGCTGGTTCCGGTTCGAGAAGTAGGAGTCCAAATATAGTAATTCAGGGTTAGAGATGATTTATATCCATCCTCTTCAAGTAAACGGTGTTCATTCAGAACAGGACGTTTACCTGAAGGGGATTTTTTAAATCTCTTTTGTTCAGGATGGTCACATTGCTTGTTGTTATGTATAATTTTCCTGAGAAAGTCACCTAAAGGAGAAAATATACATATGAATCGTCTTAAGTCTAGTGTTAGAAAGTTTATGTTAGAAGATTTGGATTCAATTAAAAAACAAGACAAGCCGAATGTTATTGTGAACTTTAAAGCAATTTTATTAGGATTTTTGGTTATCTGGTGTCTATCAGGAGTAATTATTTACTATGCATTCTCGGAGTGGAGTGACAGGGGAACATTTGGTGATATGTTTGGAGCGATCAATGCACTTTTCTCTGCTTTTGCTTTTGGAGGATTAGTGTACACTCTTTTCATTCAGAGATATGAGTTGAGTTTACAAAGAAAAGAGTTGGAGATGCAACGTTTGGAAGTGGCTCGTAATGGTGATCAATTAGAACAACAAAAAAATGTAATGATACAGCAAAGCTTTGAAAACACTTTTTTTAAAATGATCGAACTCCATCACAATTTAATTGCATCAATGAATGATAAACCTTATGAGGGAAGAAGAGCCATAGAGAAACTACGAGAGTTTCTCTATGATGAATTGAAACGTGCTGATCATAAGCGTGATTTGAATAAAACAATAGAAGATTTTCTTAGACTTAAAGGTCGGCATATTAAACATTACCTTAATAACTATTATTGTATACTTGAATTGATTGAGCAGCATGGTCTGAACACAGAAGAAGATTTGAGAGATTCGAATTATACCCGTATTGCTCTCTCTCAATTATCAGAGGACGAACGATTTCTGATTTTCTATACATTGGGATACAAGAGTGAGACGAGATTATTTTTGGAGAAATTTACTGATATAAGTGAATTAAATCATTTCGCTCGGCATCATTATGAGTGGATGACTTCTTAGTTATTTAAGAGTGACGGATAACCGTCACTCTTTTTATTTAGATTAGATTCTTTACGAAGTTCTTTCATCCAATTCATACGCTAGACTCTTAGTAACCAAAAAGGAGATGCTGTATATAGAATAGAAAATGCAGAAGTCACAAGAAGCGCGTGTTTTTAGAAAGAAATGGACTTTTTTAGCTTCCTGACTCTTTTTTATCAGCATCGTCAATGGTCAGCATTGCTTTCTCTGAATCCCAGGACACGTTCAATCCCAAACCACGCAATACCTCAAAAGGCACTGTGGTTGCTCCCGAGTAGTTATTTATGGGTTCAGGCAGCTGCATGACTCTCTCCCCAGACACATCTGCGGAAGTTATAACATACTGTGTTTCGTTAGGTTGGATTGTGATTGTCCGATTGTCATATGTTAACGTATAGTGGTTCAGGCTACCTTCCACCTGGTGAATCTCAAATTCTGCTCCGAGTGCTGCTGCGATGGCTTTGATGGGCAGTTGCACGGTCTTAGCCGTTTCAACAGCGGCATACATCGACTGGAACAACTCACCGTTCAGATATACATCTGTGCCAATTTTGGCTTGAACGGGTTTGTAGACCATGCCACCAGATGACGTTGCAGGTGCACCCGCTTCCTCGTATTTATCACTTCCCCAGCCCCAGACGGCTCCATCCGAGGATAAGGCAAGACTGTGGTAATATCCTGCTGAAATATCAGTAATGCCGGATAAATGGTTTACTTTGCCTTCTTTGCCGTTCACGCTCCTTCCGTAGCTATATACCTCACCGGATGTCGTGAGTAATAACATATATTGCGAATTTCCATCCATCTTTTTCACCTTGAAGTCGTAATGAAAGGCGAATGCTTTCCCTGTCTCGTCCAAACCCCAGACTTTCCCGTTCTTATCCAGTGCAAGCAGGGACGTATCTGTACTTGTGATCGAAGATATGTTGGTCAGACCTTTTATCTTGGTAGGTTTGGACAGGATTTTACCGGATTCGTTGGGCTCGTTCCACGTCCATACGGAGCCATCTTTCTTCAGAGCATATCCATGGAGACCTGCGGATCCAACCTGGATAACATCTTTCAGTCCGTTAATCTCATGCGGTTTACGTATGAGATCATCTGAATTGATTCCTTGAGCGTTAGGGCGCTGCCATGACCAGACTGTCCCGTTCTGGAGAAGGGCGACAGTAAAAGAACCACTCACTACATCCTTCGCAGAGTTGATGCTTTCGACTTTGCTTGGTAGTTTGCCAGCACCCCACTCCCAGACCGTTCCATCCGCCTGAACGGCTGCGTTGATTCCACCACCGGCGGCTGAAATAGCTGTTACATTAGATAGTACCGGTATTCGGATTGGACTAGACGTATGACGATATCGAATGTTCTCGCTCACACCCAGCTCTCCAAAGAGATTGCGGCCCCAGGTCCAGACCGAACCATCACTTCTTAAGGCGACTGTGTAATAATAAGCCCCCTCTACAGCGGTATAGTGGAGTTTCTTCTCTGCGTTTGCTGCATTCGATGGAACAGAAGTGTTACTGGCGGAATGCTGTACGTTAGTGGCTGCGTGAGTCGTTTGCTCATCTGCCAGCTCAATCAACAGACTTGATACAACTAATGCTGCAGCCATGGCAATGGCGAATCGGCGGGCCGTTTTACCTTTCCCATTGGGTCTATGATTCAAGCGTGAAGTAGAGCGTCGTTTTTCTTTTGCTATGTTATTGGATGGGTTAATCGAACGCATAGGTATCGCCTCTTTTTCAGATGAGATGGACGTAAATGATGCATTGCTATATAAACACTTTATGGAGAGTCGAAGTTACATACAAATGATAAAATTTCCTTTATATTGAAGATAGAAATCGCCGTTTCAGCTTATGGAGCAGTCATTACCATTAGTAAACAGAGGAGGAACAATCATGAAATTCAATGAGGATGTTCTTTGGAATCAACTGCAGGATGTAAGGCAATTTACGTTGCAGGTGTGCGTGGCCATGAATCCGGAACAAGTAGATGTGGTTCCTCAGGGTTTCAACAATTCCATTCGATGGAATGTGGGACATATCATTTTGGATCAGGATACGTGGTTTCATTATCTGATTGCTGATGAGGCGGAAATTCCGACGGCGTATGAGAAATTTTTTGGATTCGGGACAAGCCCTGCAACATGGACAGAAGAACTGCCAACGTGGGAGGAATTAATGGAGCGTTTGAAGATGCAGCCAGAGGTGCTAAAGCGCAAATTTTCCGGTCGTCTTGAAGAACCGCTGCAACGCGAGAGTGAACTTGGCATGAACACCATCGGGGAAATTATTCCGCGCACGCTTTATCATGAGTGGTATCATCTGGGGTACATTCAGTCGATACAAAGGTACATTAGCGCTTGCACACAATGATTGGAACAGGGTTTTGAAAAGAGATGTAACATGAACAGCGACTTTATCGTCTTAAGCATGAGGTGATAGGATGAAAAGAGTACTGCTCACGCTTTCGATAGCGTTAATGATGTTAACAGCCTGTGAGGCAAATGATCAGACAGTGGATTCTCCAGTAATCATGAATTCATTTTCGGAAATTATTGAGCCACATAACCCTGAGCAAGCGGAGCAAAGCGGGGATGTCGTTGTACTTCTCGAAGGCATGCGGAACAAGGATAAGTGGAACACATTTGTGAAGAATGTGAAGAACAAGCAGCAGGATCAGGTTCGTGTAACAATGTATACCTTTGAAGGTGGGGCCATTATCCATGAATTGATTTACGATGGCTCAGCGATTCAAGCGACTTATGATAACTCTAGGGATGCCTATGGCTCCAAACAGGGGATGACGACCAACACCTGCAAAGGGATTGGTACGATGAAGAGTGAGCAAGGACGTGTTTTTTACGTGTTAACCGGTTGTGAGAAGGAAGGGAGCACCTTTTCTATTCCCAAGTGATGAGAGTGATATCAACCGTAAATATTTGAGCTATGTAACTATTCATGCTGTAAACCAAAAAGAACCTGCGAAGCCGAGGCTTTTCAGGATCTTTTTACTGCCATATGGAGAGTGAGAGCTGATGGCTTATGCATACAAAGCATTGGATAGTTCGATCAGATTACCGTTAGGGTCACGTATATACACCGAACAGATTGGCCCCAGTGCACCTGTGCGTTTTACCGGTCCTTCTTCGATCTTCGTGTTCTGTTGTGTTAAATGCGCAATGACTTCCTCCAACGGCGTGCTGACCAGAAAACAAAGATCTGCTGAACCCGGCGTGGGGATATGAGCTTTCGGTTCAAACTCTTTGCCCCGCTCATGCAGATTGATTTTCTGCTGTCCAAACTGTAACGCTTTTCGGCCCTGGCCGAATTCAACTACCTGCATGCCTAATACATTCGTATAAAATGCAATCGTTGCTTCCAGATTCTCTACGGTTAACACGAGATGATCAAGTCGTTCTAATTTCATGGATGAGCCTCCTTCGAATTGGATCATTAGCTCCTGTAAAACGAGGGTTGTATATAATAGTATTTCGTTTATTATACCTTAGAGCTCAGTTGGATCGACATCGTATGAGAAACACAATAAAGCAAAATGAAAAAAGGAGATACATATGAAAATTATTTTTGTAGTTCACCGCTGAATGAGAAGAAGGTAGACGAAAGCTACGAACAAGAGTATATATGTGCCAAGGAATTTGGATTTGAGTTGGGATTAGTTCATCTGGAAGAGCTAATAGTGAACCAGCGACCGGATCTCGCGGTGAGACGGCTGAAGAAAGCAACAGAACGAGAGGACGTGTTATATCGCGGCTGGATGCTGAGACCGGAAGAGTATGAGCTACTATATGAGGCCCTGGAGTCAAAAAATCTATATCTCATTAACACACCGGAGCAATATAAGCATTGCCATTACTTGCCCGAGTCATATGACGTAATCAAAGGATATACACCGCGCTCCGTCTGGGTGCCTATGTCAGATATCCAGGCTTCTCCAGATGCCGTTAAGGAGGCCGCGCGCCAGTTTGGTAATCAGCCGATTATCGTTAAGGATTACGTAAAATCTCGTAAACATGAGTGGAAGGAAGCCTGTTACATCCCAGATGCTGCGGATGAGGAGCATATGAAGCAGATTGTGCATAACTTTGTGACGTTACAAGGTGAGGAATTGAATGCAGGGCTTGTGTTCAGGGAGTATGTTCAGTTGGAGTTTCTATCCTACCACGATCAGAGCGGCATGCCGTTGTCCCGGGAGATGCGTGTGTTTATGATGGACGGTAAGCCTGCATACATTTCAAACTATTGGGATGACGGTCAGGACGAAGCATTCAAGGAAGCATTTATTTCGTTTCTGGACATTGCCCAATCGATTCAAAGTCGTTTCTTCACAATGGATTTTGCCAAGATGGAAGGCGGATCCTGGATTATTCTCGAACTAGGTGACGGACAGGTTGCGGGTTTACCGGATTATGCTGACCCGTTGACGTTTTATAAGCAATTGAAAAGAGCATTAGTGTAAACAATCAAAAGAGTTAACTCATGGTGATTATGAATTAACTTATATCATATATTGGAGGCGTGTTTGATGAAGAGGTTCTGGATAGTGAGTGTGTTGATACTCTTATTGACAGGGTGTGGTCAGAACAATAGAGAGAAGGCCATTGAACATTTGACTCAAAACCAGAGGAATGATGCTTCTCTAATTGTATTTACCGATCGCCCTGCGGAGCGGCCATTTATTGTTGATTTACAGACAGAATTGAATGAAGTGAACAACCAGAATCTGAGGGCGGAAGGCCCAATCACCAACGTGACTTTTTATAATATTCGTGATGAACATAAATTTAAATTTGAGAAGATTTTTGAACTAGAAACATACCCGTATATGATCCTCTTCGAGAAAGGTCAGATTACATTGGAGACACATAAACCTGAAGAAATCGTTCAGCATTTTGAGTAGAGGTAAGAGTCCACCAAAAAAAACCTCATGAGCAAACAATGAAAGCATATGGCTAAGACAAAGGACTGCAGCAGGAGCTGTTGTCTTTTTTTATTGGGCATCCTTCATAGTTATTCGCACACTCTCCGAATGTGGCAAGGACATAGAATAGGGCATATACACTGTGTGCTTTGGCCTAAGGAGAGTGAACGTTTTGAAGTATCTGAATAAGAGAAGAGCTGCGCCCAAACGATTAAGATCGAGACGTTCAATACCGAAATGTAGAAAAAAATCCCTGGGAAAACTCAGGAATTGCCCTATGACCCGTAAACCTTGCCGGAAAAAGCGGCGCTACCTCCGACCGAAGCGTCCAATAAGACAACTGAAAGTAGTCTGTGGCAAAAAAATCATTGCTTTGCCGAGGGGAATTGGCATCGACCCGGCATGCCGGGAGTCCAGGCCCCG
Source organism: Paenibacillus sp. E222 (assembly GCF_013401555.1). NCBI lineage: Bacteria > Bacillati > Bacillota > Bacilli > Caryophanales > Paenibacillaceae > Paenibacillus > Paenibacillus sp. E222. Next base: position 72,903 of record NZ_CP058552.1, on the reverse strand, counting down.
GCTGGCTCCGGTGAGACAACATGAAACTCAGACTGTTGGACCTCATGGAACACAAGGTCTGGTAGGGGAGCAAGGTGCCCAAGGCCCCCAAGGCCCTGTCGGTCCCCACGGTGTGCCTGGGCAGCCGGGCCAACTTGGAGCGCAAGGCCCTGCTGGCCTTCGCGGCGATCCAGGCGAACCGGGTCTTGCCGGAGCGCAGGGTCCTGTCGGCCCGCAGGGTGAGCAAGGCGAACCGGGTCTGCCCGGAGCGCAGGGTCCCGCTGGCTCCCAAGGCGAGCAGGGTTTCCCAGGAATTCCCGGAGTACAAGGACCAACGGGTCCCCCAGGTGAGCAAGGTCCGCCGGGCAGTGTACCCGGAATTGAGATCATTCCTACGGTAAACCGTTACTTCTATTTTCCAGACACCGATCTGAATTTATTGGACTCGGTTACGATTCCGGCCGTGGAATTCGCGAATGATGAGGGTGGTATCGTATCCGAATTTGCAGGAATAGGACTTACGAGTTTCTACAATCTTTATATCAACGGGATCGTACAGCCAGGTAACTCATATGAAGTAAATAAGGTTATGCTGTTTTTTCCTTCGCAAGGTGGTGTACTTTTTGCAGAAACGCCGATCATCTTGGAGACTATCCAACTAACAGTAAATATAATAAATGGTTAAAATTAGTCAAACCTCCTCGTGACTTTGCCTTCACGACTCTCGAATCTACCACATATACTATGTCAGGTAGGAGGTGAGAAACATGCCACTCGTGACCCCCTTTCAGAACAGTTTAAGATATGCTGCAACCATTGGCGATGGAACAGGTACCGGAGCGACGTTTGCGATTGCTGCGACGGCTTTTACAAACGACGCAGGTACAGCTGCAACGGCATTTCCAGGCACGTTCAATTATTACAATCTTTATATTAACGGTATTATGCAGACAGCAGATACTTCCTCCGTTACAACCACTACAATTACGATTCCTGGTGGAGACGCGCTGAATGCTGGAATTCCAGTCGTAGTACAATTCGTAGTGTCTTAACGTTTACTTGAATCATGCTGCATCATTATCTTGTCCGGCTTCTATCTGTGATAGAAGCCGGACTTTTTTGTACAAGGCACCAATCGACTCTAAAGGGTATTAACGAACTTAACAAACGGCCGAATTCGGCAATAGGAAGAAATAAACCTTCTAGATATGCCTAAATTCGAGGGAGAACATTAATCTCAAATGATTTTATGTATTGCTTTTTACAATATTTGTTTGTTATGCTGACTACATAGAATTACACAGTAGGTGGTGTGAGAACTGAGGAATGAAATGATGAAAGGTTACATTGATGGTATTGTACTGTCTGTTCTGAGTAAGCAGGATGCATACGGGTATGAAATATCCAAAATGGTACATGACGAGACGAACGGTCAATTTGATCTGAAAGAAGGGACGTTATATCCCGCCCTCAAACGAATGGAGGCTAATGGGTACATTGAGGGCTATTGGGGGGAGCAAATTGGAGGACCACGGCGACGATATTACCGAATGACCTCCGAGGGTCAGACTCAGCTCGACAAGTTGAGAACATCTTGGACGGATAACATAAAGATCATCAATATTTTCTTGGGAGGGAGTCTTCATGGAAGTCATTGAACAATATTTAGATCAAGTACTCCGCTATACGTTTTTGTCCAAACGGGAAAAGTCCGAGTGGAGAGAAGAAATGGCCGCTCATCTCCATTCGTCTACCGATCACTATAGAAGTCAGGGATATTCTGAAGAACAGGCTATGGAACGCAGCATCCAACAATTTGGCTCTATTTCAGAACTACGCAGAACGGTAACCAAAGAAACATATGGATTCAATATGAGGACGATACTTGGTTGTGCTTTAGCAAGTTTTATCCTTTTCATCGTGACACTCGTAGCTGGACTAGTAGCCAATCAATACGGTGTACATAACCGATATATCGAGATTATGCCGGTTGTTTTGATTACCGTGAGTGCATTAAGCATCTGTATATGTTTAACTCGTAAACGAGTAGATCGACTTTGTCTGCTATCTCTGCCACTGTTATTTGCCTTAGGATATCTGCAAGCCTACTTTCAAATCTTGGTTGATTATTGGGGTGAGGGATTATCGTTTACGATGTTTGAAAAGTTATTTTTCAGTGGTTCATATGATATTTCCGGTCGGATTGAAGTCATGTTGATAGGCGATTTGTTCCTGGTAACACAAGTGCTCATCCTTTTTGCTGTAAGTAAAAATCGTTATATATCCATACTCCCGTTTGTCTTTTCCACCATGTATACATTGGTTCATATGATGATGTTCACTCTCTATTACGCATTCTTTACGTCAGAGCAGTTTAGTTCCTCGGTAACTCAGGGGTATGGCGTTTTCCTGGATGGTAATGTGCAGCGTTTGATGGAGATCGGACTTAATTTGGTTATCGGTGCATTAGTGCTTGTATTATTGATGCTCTGGGGGAAATGGACTTCGAAAAGGAAGTTGAACTTAGCTTGATAGCCACCGAGTATTTTTTGTGTCGCTATATGGCGGCTTTTTTTGATTTATGTATTGATAAAACAAGAGAGCTTTAATACAAATAATAGAAGGTCGGCAGAATCTGAAACATAAACCCAAAAGACCCACCTCTGTAGAAGCAGGTCGATCTCCAATCTACTGATTATTATTAATGCTTTTTATAATGTTTATAGTGTTTATAATGCTTAGAGTGCTTGCCGAAACTTTTCTTAGCCAATTCTGTAGGTGAAAAGCGATGAGCTGCAACCAGTCGGCCAGTTGCGTTTTTACCCCATCCTGACACAAGGACATGTTCGCTGTTTGTAGTATACTCAACTTCAAATTGAACCAAATTAGCAACATTCAGAACCCGGAAGCTAGAAGAGCCTGGTGCAAGAGTGAAAGTAAATGTGCTAACCAGAGTTTTTGCTCCATTCAAACGGAATAATCGAACACGTACCGTAGCGTTGCTACTTCCATTATTAACTGCCTTCGCGAAAAAAGTTCTGGACTCTCCGGGAACTGTTGCAGTATTAATAGCATTTTCAACTGGACCAGTAGAATATTTTACTAATGTCATACATATCAACCTCCTAAAAGTGATAGTTTATGTTATGTTATTAAATTCATTTTGATTGGGTTCATAGGAGAACAAGAAGAATTGGCCTTCTGCTGTATCTTCATCTCCTCGCTACATGAGTAGTGAATGTCATATAACTCACGGGCAGAGTGCTGGAACAGCTATACGCCGAGCGTCACTGTATCGACGAACCCGCCGCAACCTCATCATCGCCGCCCAGCGGTATAGCCCGCTGCAACACGAGTATGGAAGAATGGTGAGTAATGTGAACTTCGGGATACTGCTCTTTATGATCCTAGACATACTGGTATAATCCGCTGATGTTTCTACCGGCCAAGTTGAAGATGTTTTCCCCCACACTCTATGAACCTCTAAGCTCATTAATCACAGGCGCAAGGTCTAAGACGAGTATGTTATTGGTGCTGCAAAAGAAGATCGTGACCGCCGATTTGATCGACTGGCGCTTTCGTTTAAGATAGAGAAGCTCAGTATATTAGCCTTCAACATGCACTAATGTGCAATATACTTGCCTGTAGGATATCTCCTACCTACCGGACTACTTATAAAAAATTGAATCCTCTGTTTGATTCCAATCCCCCTTCTAACTTGTTAAATTTAGGTACATATACTACGGTCAGGTTGGCGGTGAAGATAGATGCAGCGTATTCAGGTACATCCCGATGAATTAGAGGAAAAAGCGCGATTGGTTCAACAGAAGAAGCTGGAATTGGAGCGAATGGTACGGGATCTGGAAAAATCAATTTACCTGTTGCAGTCCGAATGGTCTGGTGTCACAGGAGAGCGGTTCTTCTGGGATTTTATGCAGGTGAAAGAAGTTTTCCCAGCCACAATTGGGCTATTGGATAAAATTCAGAATGAATTTATATTTATAGCGAAGAGTTTTAGAACAGCGGATGGTTCGGGTGAGGTTGCACTGTACATTCCGGAAGAACTGAAACGAAATTTCGGTGTTGGACTGCTCGACAAGTCGGTTGGAGAGACCGTAACGGGAATTGGACAGACAGCAGAGGCGCTCTTTTATGATCCATTCGGGACGGTCGCCAGTGTGGCCTATGGGCTGACTTTGGGCAGAGTGGTCGATGTTGGACGAGGAATCGGATTCGCATGGGATGCCGCTTGGGGCACAGGAACAGCCAGGTCTGACATTGAGCAGTTTGTAGATGAGCAGAAGAAACAGATGGATGAGAGTGGGGTAGGCTATTATAGTGGTTCTGTGATGGGTCAGGTATTGGCCTACGCCTTTGTTGGCAGGGCGCTTCGTTCGAAAGAAGATATGGGCGGGGGATTAGGGGGAGGTAAGAAAGAAGCGGATAAGGGTAAAGAAGGGGCTGGACAAGATGGTAAACCTGTTGTAAATAAAGAGAGGTGGCTCGGGAGTCTACAAAATACAGAAAACTTTAAAACAGGAACTAAAGAAAACGGATTAAGCCATATTTTTGGTGGTGAAATACTCAAAAATGGGAATGCCAATGGTTTTCATTATGAAGGGATGCCAAATAGTAACGGCAAAATTGTCGGGAAAGTTGATACACCTAATGAGTTTGGTGTCTATCAAGCCAATGTTGAAATTAATGGAGTACCAAAAGGACCCAAATCCACATTTTTTCCAAAGGAATGGACACCACAACAGGTAATTGATTCAGTAAATGAAGCTTTTAATAGTAAAGTAAATATAAAAAAACAATAAATATATAGGGAAAACAAGCACAGGTATGGAAATAGAGCTTATTTTGAGAAATGATAAGATAATCTCAGCATACCCAATATACTGAATTGGAGGGTACATTAGTGAAGATAAAATATAATTATAAATTGAAATACATGGATGAATTTAATATGGTTGTAATGGATTTTGACGAGGAAAAATCACTTAAGTTCGCCACTATGATAAGTGATCCTTTAGGATCTGATATACCTTGGAGATTTGAAGATTTGAGAAAAGATATTGAGAATTATTTTGATTTATTAAGGGGAGGAATCCCCGAATATAGACATGGAGGAAATGCATCCAGCGTCATATCACATAAAGATTACACAATAATTGAAGATCCATTTTATGATGAGGAAGAAGATGAAATTGAACCCATTTGTAAGTTAGAGACAGTTGAATTCGTAAAAGTAATATTACTATGGGCTTACGAAACTTACAAATTTAAAAGTAAAAAGGGAGTGATTGCTTTAAAGGAGGCAGAAATGGTTATGAAATGGGTTAAACAAAAGATGTTAGAAGTTGAGAGTATAGAAAATGAATCTATACAATAGCTGATATAAAGCTCATCCCTGATCATGGCCGACAAGCAGTGAAAAGTTGTATCATCTTATTATTGGGAGATTTAATTCATGGGTATCATCTTTTATACTATTTAGACTTGGAAAGAGCATGCCGACTTATCTTTTATCGAGTGCTGCTCGGAACATATGTAGAAAAGAGAAACTTTTCTTTGATAAGGATGAAGAAACTTACAATAGCGAAGGAGCATTAAAATATACTCGACTATATTAGTGACACGCCATTCAAAAAGGTGGGTTGAAAATAAATAAGGATTTTCTTTACACCAATCCATATGTTCCAGGAATAATAGGAGACTCACCAGTGGACCTGGAATCGTGGTTTTCTAGATGATTCAAGAGAGATGATGGAGGAGAGGTTAAGCAGAAGGCATTGGTTATTAAAACAATGATTTATTTATCCATTTATAACTAATGAATTTTAACATTTGCCCATTCATTTCAAATTCTTTATCACTAGTTTCTGTATGCTCGAATCCGTTTTTCTCTAAAACTTTCTGAGATGCTATATTGTTGGTGGTTGTTTTTGCCTCAACTTCTTTTATATCTAAATCAACTATTGTATTGAGAAATAATTTTAATGCTTTTTTAGCAATACCTTTTCCAGTGTGAATTTGTCCCACTCTATAGCCGAGAAATCCTATTTTATCGGAATCATCAATATCAACTAAATTTATTCTTCCAAGAATAGAATTATTTTCGTCTTTTATTAAATAAAAAAAGGAAAGTCCTTTAGCTTGTTCATCAAGCAGAGATTCATTCCTTACTTTAAAACCCTCAGGCTTGTAATAATCATTTCCTCGAGACGGTACCATTTCCTCGAAAAAAGTTCTGTTTTCAATCTCAAATTCATACAAGCTTTCAAGATCAGTGTCTTTTAACTTCTCAATTACTATATTCATGAATACTTCCCTCCAATAAACTTTAATTCTAAATACTACTAATATACTATAGCAAGTATAACATTCCTATTTCGTTATTCAACATCAGGAGATTGTCTTTTGGTTTAATGGATATTCGTATTCCTAGTGTTCCATCAGCCTTTACAAGTGGTTACGGACATAATCTGCATCTTCTTTCAGCGGTTTAGCCCGCTGCCACACGAGTATGGAAGATGTAACTGTGAAAAATAAAACTCAGTCTGACTCAGTTGAAAAATTAAAAGATCAGAATATAAAATTAGCTCATTAGACGAATTGAAGGAGGATATAAGTAAATGAGTTCAGTAATCATTCTAAAAAAAATCTCAAATTATTCTCCGGAGCAGACTCTTGAGAACTTTAAGCATGCAGCACAGAGAGCGAATATGTATTGTTTTCATTTAACAGTTGATCATGAAACAGATAACAACTTTCAATCTGCAGAAGGCACGCTATCTGAAGTGGATGAAGAGACCCTATCAAATACTGATGATGAAGAAACTATTAGGTACTTCACTTTTAACGTGAATAAAGTTGTCGAAAATTCATATGATAGTTTTACGTGGCTCACCGAATCAACAGATTACTTTTGGGCAGCGGATGTTGTAAATATTAGTCATGAATATAAATTTATTTATAGGTTTGTAGTAGAGTATTTTCAAGATAACACGGAAGATTACCTATGGTTTGATGATGCTGAGTGGTATTATACAGCTGACGATATCTTGATATTAAGTCAAAAGCCGTACAACCCAAAGTGGTGTAGCGAAAAGATTGTATGAGTTAAGAGGATTTATTAATAAATAGGGAACATGGGTTAGCACTTCTACACACAAACTAGAGGTGCTTTTACCATAAAATCTTAGGAGAACAAAGTGCCATGATACTAAAAAAACGACTTTTAATGATCGGATGTTGTATTGCCTGTGTGATCTTACTTGTTCTAACTTATAGCTTTTATAAAGAGAAAAGAATGTATGAAGAGTATCTAACGATGAATGTCCGCCAAGATATCGTTGATATGAAGAGTGCGATTATAAATAATGATATTTTATTTAACCGAATACTTACGAATGAAATAATAACAAACGAGATGGTTGAGGATGGAGAACAAGCCAGCCAGCTCTATTACAACTTTACAGATATGACGCAGATTATAGATAAGTATAACTTGATGAATCTAAGTTTCAGCGAAGAAGCCAACTGGCTGCTACAACCCGCAGCATTATTTACAAACGACTTAGGCCAAGATGACATTTTGCCACCTACACTTCACCGCATGCGAATGACGTTCGAGAGGCTGGATATAAACAGTTATCCTGTAACAGCTGAACTTAAAGCCAGGATCGAGGAGTACCGGCAGTTAAATCATCGATGGCTGAACATTGTTGGGGACTTTGAATCCAAGGAAATTAACGAGAATGATTGGCCCCAAATCTTGAATGATCTGGAGCAAGTGACACGAGCTTATTTTAGTGAGAAAAAGGTTAATTTCGTGGATGATGACGTTTGGAGAGACGCTTTGAATCCAAGATACGAATGATGAAGAAGAGCTAATTGATACTAGATATGAGATGCACATTCAAAGTGGAATACTCCTGCCGTTTAGAGGCAATAGGAAGAACTTTCATGAAACAAGGCATATATGAATAGCTTATCAACACCATCACCAAGCAGGAGATTTCGGCGCTGGACCCGGCGAGCGCTCAAGATTGTGCGGGAACAGACGGAAGATAAGATGGCCGTATTAGAGCAGATTCGAACCTGTAATGAGATTATTGCCTCCCTGAAAGACACGTTAGGAGAAGAAGAGTACAGCGAATTGCAGATGGATGAGCAGGGGGAAGTATTGACCCATGTGTATTCCAAGCTGAACAGCATGCGTGCGGTCCGGGATACCAAATATTAACGGTAAAATTGTCGGGAAAGTTGATACACCTAATGAGTTTGATGTCTATCAAGCCACGTATGATGTCCTAAACTGAACTCTAATGCTAATTAGCGGAGTTACTCGGCCCATCATTTTGCAGATTCATTTTAAACTTGGTTTTGATAGTTATTCTGATCAGTAAGGACTTTTCCATCAACTAATCTAATGATGCGGTTGCATCGCTTGGCAACCTCATCATCATGCGTCACGATGATAATCGTTCTACCTTCATGGTGTAATTGTTGCAGGAGATCCATGATTTCTTCACCGGTTCTTCGATCCAAATTTCCAGTGGGCTCATCGGCCAAGATCAATTCAGGCTCTCCCACCAAGGCTCTGGCGATGGCCACCCTCTGTTGCTGGCCCCCGGACAGTTCATTTGCCTTTTTTAGACGATGCGATGCTAACCCGACTTTTTCAAGATAATGTGTGGCTTGGCTACTCTGTCTTTATGTTTTCCTTTTCGAAAGGTCAGCGGCAGTATAACATTATCCTGAACTGTATAATCTTTGAGCAGGGCAAAATGTTGAAAAACAAATCCAACCATTTGATTTCTTGTCCTATGAATATGACGAGACGAGATTCGTTGCAGAGGTTGAGCGTCAAAAAGATATTCGCCTTCGGTAGGATGATCCATAAACCCCAGTATATTGAGTAAGGTACTTTTACCGGAGCCTGAGGGTCCCATGATGGCAATCAACTCTCCGCGGTGTATAGTAAGATTGATATCTTCCAGGGCAGGGGCGTCAGGGGATTGGCGACGATACGCTTTGGTGATGTTTTTTAATTGAATAAGTTCCATCATTCCATGCCTCCTATGAGCGATTTTATATCCTGTTTTCGTATATATAAATAAATGATGAAACTGGAAACGACGATAATGAAACTAAAGATGATAAAAATGATGAATAGAATGGAACCATCTAATTTGAAGTCTAACGGACTAAGCATATTTATCTATTTGGAGATTTGGAGCAGTTCTTTATATTTCCATTGAAAATGGATTAGAGACAACCCGAAGCCAATAACCCCGATCAGGATATTTTCAATCGTAATCTGACCTAATATGCCTAAAGGACGTTCACCCAAAGCGAGTTTGATGCCAAATTCTCTTTTGCGAATCATCAGCGAGACGATCGTAGTTACCACGATTCCAGTGACTGAAAACAGGACAAAAGCCAATCCAAGTATGGTTTGAAAGGTCTCCAGATACATATTTTGTTCGATGTTTTCATGAACGGATGCACCCAAATTCTTCAGAGTCAGATTGACTTGATTTGAACTGAAGATGTTATTTAACTCATCCACATTGGCGTTAGGGTTCAACGTGAGGATGGTTGTCTGTTGTAATCTTGATGAGATGGCATCATTACTATCAAAACGATCTGTGGGCATAGGCATTATGAATGCCTTATCCAGCTTTAAGTAGACGTTGGATGTGTTGCTATACACCAAGTATTTATTAGGCAAGAAGCCGACAATTTTGTATTTATGATTGATGAGGTCGCCGAGGCTGTAATACGACTTGAAGAAGGAGCCGACCAATATGGGCATTTGCCCTTGACTATTTTTTCTGAAATCCTGCGAAGTAAATCCGGTGCCAGCTGCAAATTGCCCATTAAGAAGTTCATTATATTGCTCATCAATCATGATTCCAGTAATAAAGGGCTCGTTCAGCCCCGATGTCATAGAGCTCCGGGTCAGCTGATCCATTAACCTTCGGTCAGGGTTCGAAGACGTATCCAGTAGTAAAATCTCCTCGGCGTACGTACCTAATGAAATGATGTCGGGATGCTGTTCCAATTGGCTGTATACCTTGTCCACTTGTTCCTTAGATAGTGTATGAGCAGAAGCACTTCCTTTTGCAGGCACAACAACATATGTGCTTTTCAAATCGAGCAGGGAGTTAAAGTTCATGTCATATAGATTTAAAAAGATATTGCTGCTTCCAGTGATGGTGGACAAACCATATGTAAACTGGATAAGTAAAAGTATGGATATCACCCATCTGTTTTTCAATGCTCTGAGCGCATCTTTGATTCTATACATGAGGGTCTACTCCTTTAAGGCTTGCGCTGGTTCTGTTCTGAGAATGAGCAGAAGCGGAATCATGGCAGTAATGACTGCCGTAGCAAGGGTGATGAATGTGCCAAGAATGATATGCATGTAATTCAACTGCACATCGTAACTTGTGGCATCAATGATAGCGAAACTGGTACGGCTGAGGGCCCATTGAATACAAAATGAAAAGCCGGATGCCACTACTGCGCACACAAGCAGTTGACTGAACAGGTGAGCAATAATTTGCAAATGGCTAGCTCCCAAAGCTTTGCGCAACGAGATTTCTTTTCGCTTCAAGTAAATCCACAGATAGCTTATATTTATACAGTTAATGAGCGAAATGATAAAAAGTTTATATGGATAACTTAATACTTCGTTTACACCCGCCCTTGATTTTTTTTCTACCTCATAAGACTTTGTTATGTTCTCAATCGTTGCCCTAACCTCAGGGGTAATTCGCTGTACCTCTGAAATAAACTGCTGAATCTCTTTAGTTGTGTCTTGATCCGATCTGAATAGAAGTTCAATGGATTTTTTTTGTTCTATTTCGTGTTTAATAACATCCGGCAATCCCTCAAAGGAAGTGAATATTGTATAGTTGAATACCGATATAGACTCTTTTCCAGTGTTGTCTCCCGCAATCCCCGTAACATTGTATTTTTTATCGAATAGTTCCAGTGGGCCAACGTGTTTGGATATCATGGTTCCAGTCATTACCGCATTGGCTGTTTCGGAAGATATTCCGGTACCTTCAAGTAACGGAGGCGACCAGTTGTGATTCAACATTCCGACGACTTGAACATTGCCTAACTCAGGATGAAATATGGTTATGTTCTGGGTGATCACACTTGTATTCGACGTAATTGATTCAGCAATAGCTTGAAGTGAGCTATAATTCACTTGATTCATGTTTGTCAAAGTTGCTGAATAGTAATGTTCGTATTTTCCATTCTTGGAATAGTAAAAAATCTTGTCGTAGTATTCTTGAGTTGAAAGAGAAATGAGGATCGGCAGTACAGTTAATACAAAGCCGAGAAAAAGCATCACAAAAATCTTTTTGTTAATCCATATATCGTTAAAGATATGTCGCATGTTTTCCTCCAATAGTAAGGAAAACGTGAATAAGGTGTCAGCCTTATTCACGTTTTGGATAATATGAAGTAAGATCGGGAAGGATCAGCGGAAATTTATGCTTTTCGTACGGTTTGCTTCATCTACTGCGCTGACCCAATCATGCCAGGAAGTACCGCTAGTTGCAGCTCCTGCAGTAGTCATGATAAGAGTTACTTGATCCGTTGGCGAAGCTTCTTTATTGCGAGACTCATAAGTACCATCGTTAGTTCGGGCTGAGACATGTATTGATTTGATGAATGGTTCATTGGTTTGAGCAGTGTATGCGGTAACGATAAATCTTCCGCCACTACCTGTAGTCGTTGCGTACGAATCAAAACTGAATGATGCAAATGAGGCCGCAGATATAGCACCTACCGTGCATGCTGTAAGTGCAAGAGTAAGTATAGATTTTTTCAATAGACTCTTCATGATTATGGAATCTACTCCTTTTGATATATTTGTGGCCACATCCAAATATTAACTTATAAGATAGTTGAAAAACAATAATTTTACAAAAATTTTACAGTTTAATACTGGTTTTACATTTGTGAATAACAAATCAACTAATGAAATCACCTACATATCCACAACCATCCTACACCCACACGAGGTACATTCATGAAACAAGGTATATATGAACAGCTTATCAACACAATCACCAGACAGGAGATTTCGGCGCTGGACCCGGATGTGTATCACATTGGGACTGAGAAGCTGGATGCAGAGGAAGCACGCAAGCTGCTGTCCACGTATTTGGCGGCGGTGACCCGACGAGCGCTCAAGATTGTACGGGAACAGTCCGAAGACAGCGCCGCAGTACTGGCGCAGATCCGAACGTGTAATGAGATTATTGCTACCCTGAAAGGCACACTGGGAGAAGAAGAGTACAACGAATTGCAACTGGATGAGCAGGGGGAGGTACTGACCCATGTGTATTCCAAGCTGAACAGCATTCGGGCTGTCCGGGATACCAAAATCGTTCGTCCAGATACTCCGATCTCCCAAAGCTCTTTATTCACAGGTGCCAAGTCCGAGCCGAGTATGTTACTGGAGCTGCAAAAGGAGATCGTGACCGCCGATCGGATCGATTGGCTGGTATCATTTATCAAGTTCAGCGGGCTTCGCCTGCTGCTGGAACAGCTTCAACAGTTCACGGCTGGCGGAGGCAAGCTGCGGATTATCACGACGACTTATATGGAAGCAACCGACCTCAAGGCCATTACTGAACTTAGCAAACTGCCTAACACGGAAATCCAGATTTCGTATGATACCAAAGTGACCCGACTGCACGCCAAAACGTACATTTTCCACCGTGATACTGGATTCACCACCGCCTATGTCGGCTCTTCCAACCTGTCCAACCCGGCGCTGACCAGTGGTATGGAGTGGAACCTCAAGGTGACGGAGAAGGATTCACTCGACGTGCTGCGCAAGATTGAAGCGACCTTCGAGAGTTACTGGAATGACCGTGAATTCACGAGATATGTGGCTGAGGATAAAGGACATGAGGCACAGTTGAAGGCAGCTCTGAATCGTAAAAAAGATCAGTCTAACCACTTTCACCTGGACATCCAGCCTTACGATTATCAGAAAGAAGTGCTGGAACAGCTTCACGCCGAGCGTACGCTGTACGGACGAAACCGCAATCTGATCGTCGCCGCCACAGGTGTTGGCAAAACGGTCATCTCTGCCTTCGACTACAAGCGATTCCGGGCAAGCCATGCGGGAGCCAAGCTGCTTTTTGTCGCCCATCGGGAAGAAATCTTGAAGCAAAGCCGGGACACGTTCCGGTATATCCTGAAGGATATGAACTTTGGCGAGCTGCATGTCGGGAATCAACGAGCAGAGGCGCTGGACCAATTGTTTGTTAGCATTCAGAGTCTTAACTCCATGAAGCTGACGGAGATCACCAGCCCAGACTATTACGATTACATTATCGTGGATGAATTCCACCATGCCGCTGCGCCTTCGTACCAGAGGCTGTTGTCTCACTACGAACCGAAGATTTTGCTAGGACTTACTGCAACACCGGAACGGATGGATGGCAAAGACATTTCTGCCTACTTCGATCATACGATTGCCGCCGAGATCCGTCTAACCGATGCCATTGACCGGAAACTGCTGAGTCCTTTTCAATATTTTGGCGTCACCGATACTGTCGATCTATCTCAGGTGAAATGGTCGCGAAAAGGCTACGATCTGAACGAACTGGAGAAGCTCTATACTCATAACAAAATTCGTGCCAACCAGATCATCCAAAGTTTGAACAAATACGCAACTGATCTGGACGATGTGAAGGGGCTTGGGTTCTGTGTTGGGGTGGATCATGCGATGTATATGGCAAAAATATTTAACGAAGCCGGCATTCCATCCATAGCCCTGCATGGCGGGTCGAGCGAACAGGAACGTCATTCTGCGAAAGGACAGCTGGTGAACGGGGAACTGCGCATGATCTTTGTCGTGGATCTGTACAATGAGGGCGTGGATATCCCTGAGGTGAACACGATTCTGTTCCTGCGTCCTACCGAGAGTCTGACCGTATTCCTGCAGCAGTTGGGACGTGGACTGCGGATGGCGGATGGCAAAGAGTGCCTGACCGTGCTCGACTTCATCGGACAAGCGCATCAGGAATACAGGTTCCAGGATAAATTCCGCGCCCTGATCGGCGCTACCAAACATTCCATCTCGTACTACGTCGAGAATGGTTTTTCGAACTTACCACGCGGCACGTTCATTCAATTGGAAAAACAAGCGAAGGAATACATCATGCGCAACTTGAAGCAGATGAGCCGCAATCGTAGAGCGTTGATCCAGAAGCTGCAAACGTTCCAGCAAGACACCGGACTGCCGCTGACCTTGGCTCATTTTTTAGAGCATCACGGGATGAAACTCTATGAATTCTATGGTGGACGTACGGGGAGAAGGTATTTCCGCGGTATGTTAGCCGAAGCTGGACTGACAGAGCCTATCGAGAGTGAGCAGGATGAGTATATCCGCAGACTGCCATCTGTGCTGACGATCAACTCCCGAAGCTGGCTGACGTTCCTGATCGACTATATCGAAAAAGGCAAAGAACCGACGACCGCGGATGAACGGCGCATGTTGATCATGTTCTATTACACCTTCCACCGGGCTGCGCCCGAGAAACTAGGACTGAGCAGCATTGAAGAGGGTGTGCAGCGCGTGCTGTCTTGTGAGGCTTTTCGAGAAGAGCTTGTGGATATTTTCAAATATAATCTGGGTCATCTGCGATTTGTGGATAAAAGCAATTCGTTCCCGTACACTTGTCCACTGGATATCCACTGTATGTACTCCATCGACCAAGTGCTTGCCGCCTTCGGTTATTGGAATGCCCAGCAATCACCCGCCTTCCGTGAAGGGGTGAAGTATTTTGCCGATGAACAGACCGATATCTTCTTCATTACGCTGAACAAATCGGACAAAGACTTTTCACCCTCCACGCTGTACGAGGATTATGCGATCAACGAGCGTCTATTCCACTGGCAGACACAGAGCAGGGTGTCGGAGCATACGGCTACCGCGCAGCGGTATATTCATCACCGGGAGACGGGCAACCGGATTGTGCTGTTCGTGCGGGAGTATAAGGAGGAGCATGGCTATACGTCTCCATTTGTCTTCCTGGGCGAAGCAGATTATGTAAGTCATGAGGGGAATAAACCGATGAGCTTTGTATGGCGATTACGGGAAGAGATGCCTGCGAAGATGGTGGCGGTGGCGAATAAGTGTATTGTTTGAGGAATTAAATAGAACAGGGGATATAATAAAATGAAAAGTAGTAATATAACTTATTTAATAATGTTATATATTCCACATATATTTAATTTTCTGATATTTTTGTTTTCAAAAGACATAAATACGAAAGTTATAGTTATTTGGTCAACAATTATACTATTAGCTTTTCAATTTCACAAGAAGATTAAATCTTGGTTTGCATATTGTTTATTAGGGGCAATACCAATAGTGCTTATTCATTTATGGACCGTAGAATTCTTTTTTGTTTTGAGCACAGTGACAATACTATTTATACCTGTTTATATTCTTGTTGCGTTACATCATGTTATAAATGATAAATTGAAATTAGGCATTTATATTTCCGTTGTTATTATGCTTATGTTAAGTTTAGTTACGTTTTTGGTTCTATTTTTTGTTTATTATGCTTTCCTTATAAAAGTATTTGAACAATATCCGAGCAATAATATGTTACTTTATATATCAGG
Source organism: Paenibacillus sp. E222 (assembly GCF_013401555.1). Classification (NCBI taxonomy): domain Bacteria; kingdom Bacillati; phylum Bacillota; class Bacilli; order Caryophanales; family Paenibacillaceae; genus Paenibacillus; species Paenibacillus sp. E222. Next base: position 57,240 of record NZ_CP058552.1, on the reverse strand, counting down.
ATACCTAACATGGAATATGTTGAAAACCCTTCTGGTGGCGTTGTTCACAATAATAATTGCTTACTATGTCTTCGAATCTCTTTTTAAGCTTGTAAAGACTAAAGTATTGAACAATAAATCTCGGTATCAAATCATATTTATATTTCTATTTTCTTTGTTTGCCTTAATATTTCCTGATATGGTATTTTCATATCTCTACCTATCTTTTGCTGAGACAAGTGAGTCATTAGAGTTTCTTCATTATGCAGATAACTTTGATATAGGAAGTATGATTGTTTTTTATAGCAAAGCTTTTTATTACACTTTTTGCTTACATTTTGCTGTTCCTATGCCTACAACTGAATTTTATTTTAATATGCAAAACTCAATTATGAATAACTCTTATATGAAAATACTTCAATTCCTTCATTACATACAAAACAAATTATTGGAATTACACTTATTTGCAGCGGGGATAGCTACCCTTACGTCTAATGCTTTAGGATTAGAGAAAAAAGAAGTTAAAGAAAATTAATTTTTAGGGGTGCATCATGATTATCTACAGCAGTAACGCATTAGCTTTCCGGGAATCAGTTGATAACAACCAAATTACAGTTCAGATTGAAGAAGCATTCATTAAAGGCATGGGAAAAAGACCTAATCAAGGGGAAGTACGAGCTTGGAACAACTCTATGCAGTTTATGGAGAAAATTATCCGTAATTCGAAGGTAGCAGATGACTGCGGAATATTGATTGAATATAATATTCCTTCTACAAGTAAGCGGATAGATTTTATCATTGCAGGTCAGGATGAACAGAAGAATGATAACTTTGTGATCGTTGAGTTAAAACAATGGGATTCAGTAGAGGCTATGGATCGGGAAGATGTCGTAAGAGCTTTTATAGGAGGTAGGACAAGAGAGACACCGCATCCTTCGTATCAAGCTTGGTCATACAAACAATATTTGAGTGATATGAATGAGGCTGTATACTCTAAAGATATTAACGGATACTCATGTGCATATCTACATAATTACAGAAAAGTTCAGCCTGACCCTCTCGAATATAATCAATATCAGGATATTATCCGTGAAGCTCCTTTGTTTCTAGCTGATGATGCATCTAAACTTCAAGATTTTCTGAAAAGGCATGTAGGTGAAGGAAATGGAGTTAATTTACTTTATTTAATTGAGAATGGTAAGATTCGTCCTTCCAAGAAGCTAATCGATCATATCGATGGATTATTTCAAGGGAACTCTGATTTTGTTTTACTTGATGAGCAGAAGGTTGCATACGAGGCCATTATGAGCCTTGCCAAGCAAACAGATGTAAAACGCACAATCATTGTGCAAGGTGGGCCTGGAACAGGTAAATCAGTGATATCTATGAATGCCCTTGGTAGATTACTTAAAAATAAGTTGAATGTTAAATTCATTGCCCCGAATGCCTCATTCCGGACGGTTATGGTAGAGACCTTGACTCAGCGACAAGCTAGAAACAAAACTAGGACAAAGATGTTATTTACGGGATCAAGTCAGTTTTACAAAGAGCCAGCTGATATGTACGACGTACTTGTTGTGGATGAGGCGCATCGTTTAAAAGGTAAAGGAGCATATCAATATCTTGGGGAGAATCAGATCGAGGATATCATAAAAGCATCTAAAGTGAATGTGTTTTTCATAGATGACTTTCAACGTATTCGTCCTGAAGATATAGGTTCTATAGACGAGATTAAACGTTTAGCTGCCCTATATGATTCGGAAGTGCATGAATATTCACTAGCAGCACAGTTCCGTTGTTCTGGAGCAGAAGGATTTTTGAATTGGGTTGATGATGCTTTACAGATTCGTCCCACCGCTAATTTCGATGGTTGGGATCAAGATTCTTTCGAATTCAAATTAGTAGACACGCCTAACGAAGTATACGATCTAATCAAAAGTAAAAACGATCAGGGATATAAGGCGAGGATGTTAGCAGGTTTTGCTTGGAATTGGACAGCTGATAAAGAAGGTAATCGCAATGGGGAAATTCCGGATGTAACTATTGAAGAACATCGTTTTGCTATGCCTTGGAATGCACGTTCTATATCAAGCACCTGGGCCATTCATGAGAGTGGTATAGATCAGATCGGGTGCGTTCATACGTCTCAAGGTCTTGAGTTTGATTATGTAGGCGTAATTATAGGGAATGATCTTAAATTCGATTCGGAGAAAATAGAACTTTATTCAGATTATGATGAGTACAAAGATAGAATGGGAAAACGCGGGCTTAAATTTAAGAATGAGGAACTAACAAAACTTATCAAAAATATTTATAAAATCTTGATGTCTCGGGGGATGAAAGGTTGTTATGTTTACTGTAGAGATCAAGAATTGTTGAATTATTTATGCAGCAGAGCAAATTCAAGATGATGTGCACCAGGGACTATGCAAAGTAGAGAGAAACCCTATCCTTCCATAAATAGAAGGATAGGGTTTGCCGTTTTCACATCAATATTCCTTTAATAACATTTTTGGCAACACGAATATTATCAGGAGAAGAATCTCTTAGCAGTTGTACAATTTCTTTGATTTGTTTCTCATCTTCAGTTACTTCAAACTCTTCTTCTATATAAGCAAATAACTGAATCAAATTAACATCCAGTGACTCAGCGATCTTTGCTAAATTCACCAAAGAAACGTTCTTTTCTCCACGTTCGATCTGTCCTATGTATGAAAAATGAAATCCGCCTTTTTCTCCGAGGGATTCCTGTGAATACCCTCTTTCTTTGCGTAGTGCGCGAATTCTGGCTCCGACCAACTTCAAAACTTCTCTTTCTTCGTTCATGGTATTCACCTCTCTATGTTCAAAAGTGTAGACAAGTTTTCTCAAGGTAAACACCAAACGAAGAATACAAATAATTTATTTGATTATCATAAGTATCATTTTATTGTATAATACTGGTATTAACTCTTTGGAGGGATGACAATGGCAAGAAATTGGTCCATAACCGAAGCACATTGTAATCACCAAGTAGATTTTACTCCACGTTCGCAAGACCATGATATCTCCACAAAACCTAGATCCAAACAAACTCCTGCTTACCATATGCTACGTACCACAATAATGGAGTATCACCAACATGCTAAGTATCATCTCAAACTTGCCACCATCATGCGTAATCACAATCAGTTCAAAGCCTGCCTGATTTTATGTGATTGGGCTTTAGCCTCTATGATTAAGGCGCTTTATATCCATAAGTATCATTCAGTTCATCCACCCAAGGAACTCACCATGAACGTAATTTTGCCTTTAGTGCATACGGACACTGAACCCGGATTGGATATTGCCTTGTTCATCGGTACGATGCAACATATGTCATCCCTAGCAGATTACCCACATGACCAGCCACTAGAACTGAACAACATCGAAAAGCTTCTTCAACGAACAGAAGAGATATTGGACGAGTTAGCCACTCGATTGAAGGATGATTCATCAGAGTAAGATATTTTTTTAATTGATCATTTCGGTTAAATGTTTGATTTATATGTGTTACGTTTACAAGATGAAATCATCCAAATAAAGGGTATATGATGCAGAGATTACAAAGGATGCTCTTTGCTTTGCATCTGGAAAGTAGGTGTACATTTTGAAAAGAGTAATTGCTATCGCGTTTTTCATATTAGCTATAATGGAATTGGTTACATTAATCCTAATTGGCAAAAGCTTGATGACTGGGTATATGGAACCGAGTACGTTTAGCGGGATAATTTCATTCCCACTAGGCGCTACGTACCTCTCGATCTGGATGTTCTTTTCACGGCAAGAGTTTACCGGAGGACGAGTCGCGGCACAGATCAGTTTGACAGCGGCATTGTTGACGGCGTGCCCGTTGGTGTTTTTGTTAATCATTTTCTATTAAATCCACCCATCCCTCCCCATAGCAAATGGTATAATGGCAAAAAGGGAGATTCTAGCGCGAGGCTCGAAGGCTCTCACAGCAGAAAGGATGTTATACCACATGCCTACATACAACAAATTGGTGCGGGACAAGATCCCGCATATTATCACATCCAGCGGTAAGGAATGCCGCACACGCATTCTGGACCCGGAGGAGTATAAGCAAGAACTAAGAACAAAGCTGCAAGAAGAATCGGAAGAATACATGAGTGCAGGAAGCGATCAGGAAGCGCTAGAAGAACTGGCCGACATGCTCGAAGTGATCCGGGCGCTGGCTGAGGTGCATGGGGCGAATGCGGCACAGCTGGACAAACTGCGGGCGGACAAAGCCGAGGCGCGCGGTGGATTCCAGGAGCGGGTGTATCTGATCGATGTCGACGAAGCTTAACGTTAAGCTCATTACAGACAACCTGGCAGATGAATTGATCACCCGGATGCAGCATGCGTCCGGGATTTATATTATGACGTCCTTTATCATGCAGTCTGGTGTGAAGCTGCTTGCCCCGCATTTGAAACAGGCGGCAGAACGTGGAGCCGAGGTGCGGATGCTCGCGGGAGACTATCTGTATATCACGCAGTCGGAAGGATTACGGGCGCTGTGTGAGGTTGATCCCCGAATTGAGACACGGCTGTGGCGAAGTAGGGGCACTTCTTTTCACCCAAAAGCTTATCTGTTCGATCATGACAACGGGGAAGGACTGCTGATCGTTGGCTCTTCGAACTTTTCCTTCACAGCGCTGAAGACGGGATATGAATGGAATCTCGCGATGAATGCGGAGGCGGAGCCGTATACGTTCCAGTCAGCTTTGGACAAGTTCATGCAGAGCTTTTACCACGAGACAACCTTGCCGGTGAACCCGGATTCCATTGAATTGTATGAGGAAGAGTACCGCAAATATCACCAGAAGAACCCGGAGATGATCAAGCGAATCACGGAGATGGAAGAAGCGGAATTTGGCACAGGTCTACTCGAGGAAAAAGAGGAAGAAGCCGCTGAGCTGTCGCTTGTGCCGATCCAGGCACGTTTGGCGCAGTTGGATGCGCTTGAAGCACTCCATGGCACGATGGAGGAGCAGTACGACAAAGCGATGGTCGTCATGGCGACCGGGCTTGGCAAAACGTATCTGGCGGGTTTCTTCGCCCAGCGATTCCAGCGGGTGTTGTTTGTGGCACATCGGGAAGAGATTCTGTTCCAGGCGAAGAAGTCTTTTCAACGGATCATGCCGGAGCGCAGTCATGGGATCTATAACGGGCAGTATAAGGATGGGGCGGCGGATTGTGTGTATGCTTCGATCTTTACGCTGAGTATGCAGAAGCACCGGGACGTGTTTGCCGTCGATGCATTTGATCTGATCGTGGTGGATGAGTTCCATCATGCGGCGGCGAAGACGTACATGTCGGTGATTGAGCATTTTCAACCAAGATTCCTGCTGGGCATTACGGCAACTCCGGATCGACTGGATGGCAAGGATGTGTATGCGCTCTGTGATGGGAATGTGGCGTACCAGATGCATTTTATCGAAGCGATCCGACGAGGTTGGCTGGCGCCATTTCAATATTACGGAGTATTCGACGATACGGACTATTCGCAGATTCGCTGGATTGGCACGAAGTATGATGAAGAACAGCTCATGGCTGTTCAGTTGCAAGAGGAGCATGTGGAGACGATCTATGCGGCCTGGCTGCGGTACAAGCAGACGAGAACGATTGGCTTTTGCTCCTCGATCCGGCAGGCGGACTATTTGGCTGCGTATTTTCGCGGTCAGGGGGGTGAAGGTACTCAGTCTGCATTCGCGCACATCGGAGATGTCGCGGGAGGAAGCGATTCGGCAGCTTGATTCGGGCGAGCTGGAGGTTGTGCTGACGGTGGATCTGTTCAATGAAGGAACGGATATTCCGCGTGTAGACACGCTGCTCTTTGTGCGTCCAACGGAGTCGCTTACGGTGTTTACCCAGCAGGTGGGGCGCGGTCTGCGGCTGGCGGAGGGCAAATCGCATTGTGTCATCATCGACCTGATCGGAAACTACCGAAATGCGGATGTGAAGCTGAGTCTGTTGGACGTGCGCGGGGAGCTGGAAGGAGCGGCGAAAGACCGGGATTCGGCGGTGCCGGAAGTTCCGGACAACTGCGGGATTCATCTGGAAACCCGAGTGGTGAACCTGCTTCAGGAGCTAAGCCGCAAACGGCTGCCGCGCCGAGAGAAGCTGCATCAGGATTTTCTGGATGTGAAGCGAGAGCTGGGGCGTATTCCGACGTATCTGGAACTGCATCTGCTGGGACGTTCCAAGAGTATCGGGTATCGGGGCGAATTTGGTTCGTATGTTGGGTTTCTATATTGGGCAGAACTGCTGTCCCCATATGAGGGAGAAATGTACGTCCGGCATGAGGCTTGGCTGCGCGATGTCGAGAAGACGGTCATGAACAAAAGCTATAAGATGATCGTGCTGCTGTACATGCTGGAGCGAGGCGAAGCGCACTGGATGGACCCGATCACACCGGGGGAGATGGCGAGATTTTTCCATACGTATCTTACGGAAAAGGAATACCGGAAACGGAAGGACTTTTCGGACAATGGCAAACTTGCGCTCTGGGAATGGAACGAGAAGACGAGAACGGAGATTGAGAAGCTGATTGTTAAAATGCCCATGTCGATGTGGAGCGGGGCGAAGGGCAGTATGACCCGATTCGAGGATGGCGTGTTCTCGTTGAGTGTGCAGGTAGAGGATGCGGAGGAACGGGCGGTGCTGTACCGATGGACGAAGGAGATTTGTTTGTATCGGTTGCATGCGTATTTTGAGCGGAGGTAATCCTCTTTTGGTGAGATTCATTGAAGTTGTTTTATAAAAAATAAGAGGCAACAAAGCTGGTAAGACCTTTGCTTTGTTGCCTCTTATTTTTTTGTGATCGATTCATGATTATTAATTGGCTTATCAATCTAGTTTTTAAATTCATAGATAGCCAGAATTATAATAGCAATTAGTGCTATAAGGAAAAAAATAAAAAGGGTGATTAGAAGTCCGTAACCTAGTATAGAGGATAACTTGGTAATTATTTTTTCATACAAAACAACCTTTCTATTATAGGTAAATTTTACAAATTATTTTATATATGATAATATCATACATGTAAATAAATAACATATAAAGAAGGAGAAGTGAGATGGATAATTCTAGTAAGCTACTAAAACCAGTACTTGCATTCTCGTTACTGTCTGCAGCATTTATGCCATATGCTCTTTCTAGCAATACTACTTATGCAGACCCCCTCTCAGTCGAAGCATCAACTTCTATCACGAATGGCGTAAATAATGCCTGGACAGATGGTACTGTAAATAATGAACAGCTGAAAGAAGAAGCAGATTTATCGACTTGGAATATAAGATATGATGATGAGGCAAAGACGGTATTGAAAAGTATCAAAAGCAACAATACTTCTGCTTTAAAAGCTCAGGCCCAACAAGAGGCTGAGGCCAAATTTTTGGAAGAAGTTCAACAATTCCAGTCTTCTACAAATGCCAATGATCAATTGAATTTTGCAGCGGCAGCAGAAAAAACAAAAGCACAGTATCGTTCTGATTTTAATTTGGTAGCGCTATCTCTAGGCTCTTTCTCTTGCCCTTTTGCAGGACAGGCTCTTAAAAATTCGCTTCAGGACTCTCCTTCAGCACTCGATTATGCTGCAGGCAGCAGTCGTTCAAATGCATGGTCACTAACTTCAGCTTACACTACAGTTTCAATACCTATTGCCAAAGCGATTGATAATGCAAATGCTGCTGGGAAAACATTTGTTTCTGGTGATTCCAGTGTTGCTACAAGCGCTGGAAATGCGGGTTTGGATTTTTATCTGGCTCTGGGTAAAGTTACTGTTAGTTGGGCAGCTGAAAAAGTGAGTGGAAGCTGGAAAGTATATATTCATACTTATGATAAGTATGATTTTCAAGATAAAACCGTTCCAAGCAGCTTCCCGAATAATATAATTACTATTGCCAATAATGAAGGTGCTAAAGCTCAGGCAGCCGGAGCTATTGTTCCTTATTTCATTCACATCTATACTCAACAGAATTACAAACCTTAAATGGGTATTGGTACTTATTAGTATATAACAACTAGAAATGAGTTGAGTTTCCCATTTTTAACAAAAGAGTGACTCTGAACTTATGAGTCTCTCTTTTTTGCTTTAGCGCTCGATAGATTCATTTGCAACGAATACTGTTTCGAGAATAAAATTACTTGTGGAAAATTGTGGTTTTATGTTGAATAATATAATGTACATATAGCAATTATAGATTTGACTAGGAGCGATTAGCATGGCAAATACAGTACCAGAGGTTATCCCGAAGAAAGCGATGCCTGGTGAGCGGTTATTATTTGAAACTCTTAAGAAACATCTTCCGGAAGACTACATTGTGTACTATGAACCTGAGATTCGTGGAAGACGACCGGATTTTGTCATTATCGGGCCAGATTTAGGGTTGCTTGTACTAGAAGTGAAGGATTATACCAAAGGCACACTGCATCAGGTAAATCGGGATGAATGGACTTTACACACTACGGCAGGTGAGACGACTACTGAACCGAGTCCACTGAAGCAAGCAAGAGGTTACGCATTCCTCATAGCGGATCAATTGAAGAAGGATAAGAATCTGATCAAAGAGGGAACGCCAGGATATCTGAAATTCAATTATGGGTATGGTGTTGTTTTCACCCGGTTGAAGCAAAGGGACTTTCTACATATGGATTTATACAGTGTTATTGATCCGGTGTTTGTGCTGACCAGAGAAGAGGTCAATCCGGAGGATGAAGATTTCTCGGAAGAAATTCTGATTGAGAAGCTTCTGCACATGTTTACGGTGCCTACCCGGAACCGATATAGCTTGACCCATGACGATATACAAGCAATTCGTTACCATCTGTTCCCCGAAGTGCGGATTAGTTTGGAGCGCAAAGAAATCGTGCCTCATCAGGACCAGCTATTGTTATCCTTGCATAACATCAAGACGATGGATCTGCATCAGGAAAAGATGGCGAAGCAGGTTGGAGACAAGCACCGATTAATCCGTGGCGTTGCGGGTAGCGGTAAAACGCTGGTGCTTGTCAGTCGGGCGCGGATGCTGGCGAAGGCCAATCCAGACTGGGACATTCTTGTACTTTGTTATGGATCAACCTTATCCCAATACTTGAGACAGGCCATTGTGCAGAAGATGGCAGAGCCTGAGGATTTATTTGATCTTGTAGATAATGATGGGGTTTCTACGCTTGGATCCAATATTCAGGTGAGTACGTTCCATTCGTGGCTCGGAAAGCAATTTCGGATTATGGACAAGAAGTTGCCGGCCTTGCTGGAGAAGATGGAGCAGGGGATGCAAGAGTTGCCGAAATATGATGCAATATTGATTGACGAGGGTCAGGATTTCGAACCGGATTGGTTGAAGTTGGTGAGTGCTTGTCTCAATGAGGAGACGCAGTCGCTCTTGCTTGTGGAGGATCGGGCGCAAACGATTTTCAAACGAAAAAACAGTTTGGCTCAAGATACGGGACTGGACTTCCGTGGCCGCTCCAAAATTCTGACGATCAATTATAGGAACACGGCACAAATCGTGCAATTTGCGTGGGATTTTTACAAGGAACACTCCAGGTTACAGCACAAAGTCATTAGCACTGCGGCAGACGGAATCGAGATTATACCGCCTCAGTTCACAAAACGAAAAGGACCAGAGCCTCTGATCTATCAAAGCCAAAGCACGAAGGCGGAGATGGCGTTTGTAGCTAAGTCGATTGACTATCTGCGCCGGGAAAAATCGTTTGCCCTGAAGGATATTGCAATCCTGTATAGGGTACAGGAACATCAAGGAATTAACATTATTGGTGAGATGGAGCAAGCTCTAAACGATAACAGTCTTCCGTATAATTGGGTGACCAAAGATGAACAGAGCAAGAAGAGTTTTGATCGCGAAGAGGAAAGCATTAAAATGTTAACCATCGATAGCGCTAAAGGGCTTGATTTCAGGGCGGTGTTTATCATTGCCATTGAAACGATGCCACGTAAGATGGGAAAAATAGATGAAGTGGATGAACGGGAGGTGTCCCGTTTCTATATCGGTATGACACGAGCCTTGGAATGGCTGTTCCTGAGCTATTCTGGTGAATCCCGATTCACGCAATATCTGGATGAGGTTCAGCAGCAACGGACGGAAAGGCAAAGAGATAAAGCGGTAAGCAGAGGGTAATCGCATGTGGTCTGAACGAACAATGGGAAAGTAATATTTACACGTAAAATGAACTATATTAAAAAAACGTATCTTCCATACATATGCAATGGAGATACGTTTTTTTACTTTGTTACCTTGTTGGTAGAGGGTATCCAATTCACACAAAATGACTTTTCCCCACCCTCCACATAAACCATAATCGCTTGATGCAAAAACCTCAAAAATCCCTCATCGCCAAACTGATCGAAATAACCCGCATAGCGACGATCTGCCGTATAGGCTTCTGCGATATACCTGAGAATCTCAGCATCACAGACCATGAACTGCTCCAGACAACTCTTCCATTCAAGCACTAACGATCGCACCTCATCAGAATCAGGGGACAGATCCTGATGCTTCGCCAATTCCCGAAATACCTGCTCCATGTTGACCGAGAACTGCTGGTAAGCTTGTTCTTGCTCTTCCGCAGACAGTTGGTTCACATTAGCTTCGAATTCCTGATATTTCTCGGTGTCTCCATATACAAACTTCGCCTCAGTTTCATATTGCTCTTGAATAGACAGAATGGAAGAGTCGTCAAACAGATGAAGATGAGAGATATCCGTCCCATCTACATACTCATCCAATTGGTCGATGATGGTTTCGAGTTTTTGTTTGTGATGAACGAGTGTACTGCGATGCTCTCTCAGGATATCTTTCTGTTCGTCTTTGGAGAGTTGCATCATGGCTGCAATGTCTTTTAAGGAGAAATTCATTTCTTTGAACAAGAGAATCATTTGCAGATTCCCCAGTGCCTCTTGATCGTAATACCGATAGCCATTGTCCTCGACTCTGCTTGGTTTCAATAGATCCGTTTTATCGTAATAATGTAATGCGCGTTTGGTGATGCCTGTTATTTGAATGATATCTTTAACGGTGAAATAGGGTGTCTTCATTCCAAAAGTCCTTTGTTTCCGCAAGGATGTCACTTGCCGGAGTGATGGTTGCTTCGGTGATCGGTGTACCTGTTTTATTCAAATAATATTGGATTAAGTGATAACCGCAGGCATAGCCAGCCGCATAGGGCATACCAACGGGCGTGAAGTTTTGCATGATGGCAAGTTCATCGCCGTATAGATACGGATTAATCTGGTCAAAACCGGTGAGATGCAGCTGGTCTTTCATTTTTGGTTTAATTAAGGTGTTCAAAGTCTCCATATCCGTTTTGGCTACCCAGGGGCCTAGCAACTTTTCTCCATACAGGGATGTCGCAAAGCTCTCAGCCAACCCCTCACTAACAACCATTTCTCCAAGCGTAATCTGTGGATTCCACTGGATAAATTGATATCTCACATTATGATTGCATTCATGAGCTAACACGGATTGAATACGAGGTAAAGTATACGCACCCGGAATCAGGTTCGCAATAATATAACCAGGAATGCCGCCATCTCCGCTGATACCTTCGTTCATGGTGAGTGATGGACTGTTCTTATCGCCTAATAAAATCGTATATAGATATTCGGAGACAGACAGCTCAATCCCATGATCTGTAAAGGTAGATAGACTCGTACGAACGGCTTCATGACACTGTTGCCAAAATGCTTCAGACGAAATCGCTGCTAGCGATTCGTTAATCTCAGGTGTGATATCTGCGGGAGCGATATTCATAAAGTTATTCATCATGATCACATCGAAGCCGTGAGGCTCATGAGAGCGAAACGGGATATGTTGTATGTTCCATTTGTTCATGAAAGGACCCATCATTCGCTCGCGGTATAACTCCAATTTCTCATCGGGTGCAGCCTGAATGATCTCTTCATAGATTTGATCTGAGCGCAAAGCGGTAATTTTCATCCTTAATCTCTCCTTTAGGTGAACTTGAGATCATTATCAAGTATGACCTGACGTAACAGTCAAGGAGAAATCGCTAAATAGTTTATTTACTAATTGTTACAATTTTGGTTCAATTCCTTTGAACTTTGAGACAGAACTGAAACCCCCACCAAAGATCCTTATTATATAATGCTTTTAAATTGGAAAAACACCCCACGAGGGGGTGTTCCGCTTTTACCAAATTAAAAGTTGGTCGAGTATGACAATCCAAATGTTGAAATGTTATAACTCTTTCCGTGTACGGTGCCTGATCCATTACGAATAGCTGTTCTACGGGCAATTGGATCTGAGCCGCTAACTCCTTTCAAGACAGAATACAATCGTTCTTTATCGGGATAACGACCTGTCTCTCCCATATCTCTCCATGCTTTTTCGAGAGATTTAATTTCGGAAATGATTGAGCTTTCTCCGGAAAGACTCCAGGACTGAACGGAATGATCGAATAAGAAGGCAAGCCCCTGCGTGCTAATAATGCCGAATTTGCCAGCGAAGGTGACGGCGCGATCAAAATAACTTTCGGCATATTTACGTTGAAGTGCCTGGTTCGCAGACTTTGCCCCCATGGACTCAAACAGTGTCTTCCATTCGGATACCACATTACCGCCGCTTGTTGAGATACTGGCGCCCCAATCAATTTGTTGTGATTTCGTTTTGTTGTTGACCACATCTTTCAGGGTCGCGGCTTTGGAAGTACCGAATACGGCTTTGAACTCGGTTTCGTTGTTCTGAATGTACTCTTTTAGTAAAGGTTGCAGGGTCCCTTGACCAAAGTTGTACTGGATAATGCCGAACGAAATTCCTTGTCCATCAAAATTACCTGAAACGGTGGAATAACCATCGTTTCCTTCAAAAAATCCGGTATTTCTCAACAATTTGTCTTTCAAGCTGTCTGTAAGTGCCATATAACTTCATCTCCTTATGTTTGGGAATACTCATAAGGCGAACGAAGTCGACTTTAAAACAACCTGAAATGAGGAAAAAGGTTATGAAAAAATATATGATCCCTTTCTTGCTCCTGTTGCTTGTCGGTTCAGGGAGTACGGTTTGGTTGTACTTAACCAGCTCATCCGCGAGTGAGGCGACTGAAACAGTCTCCACCGAGACGGAACTCCCGCATACCGAATTATCCACTTTACCTGATATCGTTGAAATCAAAAGTGAGGGGGAATCTGTAAAATTATCCCTTAACGACATTCCTCAGTATAAGAATTATTTATTGAATGAAGGGGATATTCAAACGGAGATTGCGCGCACTCAATTTACTTCATTGGATGTACCTTCTTCTAATATGTATGTGATGCTAAAATATGGGTGTGGGTCCAAGGAGTGTTCCACCATTCTAGTCCAAACCGATGGGAATAAAAGCGAAGGTCTAACCATGCCTGTGGGCATATTTCAGGATTATAAAGTTTCTTCAGATCATAAAAAGGTGTTAATTCGTTACGCTTATGACGAAGGTAGTCTGGTCAAAAGACAAATTCTTGTTGCCGTAGATCTCGAAAAATTAAAAATCATTCCGTATACATCAGCTGCTCTTGAAGAACCATTTATGTTGAAGCCAACTTGGCCCATCATCTCATATGATTGGATAGATAATAACCAGTTCAACATTGAAACGGCAGCGTTGGAAACAAGCGAGTATTCAGCATTAAAAAACTGGTTTTCTTCCGAAAATCGCAAAACCAGGAAGGTCACGATTGGGCTGGATGTGAACAAACGCCTCAATGAATATCCAAAAGCAATGTAAAACGAAGTAAAGCTGGGAGATTAGTCTCCCAGCTTTCTATTTAATTACGTGGCTCCTGACGGTTATCGCAATACACCAAGAGATCCAACAGCTGTTTTTGTATCGTCCAGAACCCCGCGATCATTAATGCCTACAGTATTTCTGAAGTTCGTGTAATCACTACATCTACACCTGCGTTGGTTAGATATGTGTAATCACCTCTATGAATTATTTGATCGGTGCCAATCTATTTCATAAAGCGTGATGAACTTATCTAAAAACAACCTAATATGGAGTATATGATGAAAAAAATACTTATCTTTTTGTTTTCTCTGTCGTTAATCTCCAAAGATAAGGATTATTCACCCTGAAAGTGATAATGAGACATCAGCCTAATTGTGCTGGTGTCTTATTTTTTATATCTCAGGGTCATGAGGATAATCATCTGAGGGATGGATTTTTAATTATTTTGTACGATATGGGAAAAAATATAGTATAATAAAGAGAACAAATGTTCTTATTTATGGTTGTTTTTTCTTCTGCCAAAAACGCCTTCGTAAATATAAAAAGTGAAGGAGGCGGAGTCATATGAGTTCCTTAGAGAAGATTTGTCATTACCCAACACATTCGGTGACTGCACAGTTTGAGGAGTACAAGCATCAGAATCCCGCGTTATTCCATAATCGGGTTGTTCTAAACTTTTTCGAACAGGAGAAGCACCAGAAGTTATTGTTGGAGTCCTTGAGAGGGGAGGCTGGTAAGGAAGAAGAGTTAAATGAGGCGTTCCGCAAATATTTCTTTCAATTTCGATTTATCACTTATGTCACATCATCGCTCAAATTCATGAGTATCGATCAGATGCGGCGTAATCAGCGTTATGCTACCCGAAATGTATTGATCTATGACAGGCCATCCTCGGACGATTCCAGTATGTGTATTGGTGAGAAGATGAGTGCCTATCAAACTTCAGTGGATAATGTACAGCCGGATAAACAATCTACTAATTTCCAGGAAGGCTTTGCGGATGAGTATGTGGAATCGGCATTTGATAGTTTAACGGATAAGCAGAAGCATGTCACTACACTATATTATGGACAGGGTTACCACGATCATGAAATTGCGAGCAGACTTCAGGTCAGCCAGCAGGCGATAGCGAAGACAAGAAATGCAGCTCTGAAAAAAATGAAAACCGTGTTGGTTAGAGAGGAGTAAGTAATGGACAATAGCGCATTTGCGACTTTTATAGGTGGAATCAGTCAGGTCGGTTTTCCCATCATGATTACATTATATTTATTTACCCGATTTGAGAAGAAGCTGGATCAACTCTCAGTGAATATTAATACCCTTATAGAGGTAATTAAAGCGGTGATTAAAGATGAATCAAAACAACGTTGAATTTTATGATGCAGTGCAGAAGGCACAGAGTGGGGATCGGGAGAGCATGCTTCAAATTATTAGTGCATTTCAACCTATCATTCAGCGGATGAGATATCAGGTGAGACCTCAAGAGCGTGACGATCTGTCACAGACCATTGTTGAAGGATTGATCATTAAGATCATGAATTATGAGTTGGAGCATGTACCTACATACTCGGAGTTCTGCAAACAACTGTTTGATGCCGAATGAAAAACGAGGGAGTATATTTTAAAAAAACTAAATCTGAACCCTGTCCATATTTCATGGTGTCTTTAGTTCACTGTGAAATATTCACAGGGTAATTTGTCAATAAAATAAGAATTTATAGTGGCTTCATCAAAGCGATATTGATATCGTTTCTGCTAGGCATAATGAAAGGGGATATGGAGTCTTGAACAAATGGGTACATTGACATTTTCAATAGGGAAAGTTATCTTAAACTATATAGTTAAGTTATTAACTAAATGGAGAGGAACAGACCGTATGGACCAATTACAAGAAGAAAACTTGCCCTCAATTGACTCTAAACAAGATGCGTTGCAGGAATACTTGCTTCATCTACCACTGCCGAATACAGCTTTTTTCATAATGGTTGAGGCGACTGCCAACCTGGTAGCCGTATCGGAAAAATACTGGCAGTCGAAGGGGCTGAATGGAGCAAGAATCCGTGTGCTTGTGGAGATTGCCAAAGATGGGGGAACGATGCTACCTTCAGTGCTTGCCGAAAAAATTGGTGTCACCAAGGCTAATATCAGCTTACTGCTAACACCACTGGAGCGTGATGGTTATATCGCGAGAGCTGAACATGCCCGAGATGGTCGCAAGACGGTGATTTCCATTACCGATGCTGGACGGACATTATTGAGTGGGCATCTTCCGGGAAATCGTGAAGCTGTAGCAAGACAGATGGACAAATTGGATGAACAAGAGCAGCATCAGTTGATCATTTTGTTACAGAAGCTGAACATGTCTTAATACAGTTTAAAACGGTGTTATGATCAGAAGATTCTAGAGCGGGTTGTGTGGAAATGGATATGATTGGTCCAGCGAGGAATATGTTAAAGTCCAGCTGATCATTCTGTCCATTTAGTTAATAACTTAACTACTTGATTATAATTTCATTTAAAGGAGGGGAAAATAGGATGTCTATTATGATTACTGGAGCGACAGGACAATTAGGCAATCTGATTATCGCAAATCTGCTTGATAAAATTCCGGCTACAAAAATTATTGCAGGTGTCCGTAATTTGAGTATGTCCTCAACCTTAGAAGCATTAAAGGATCAGGGTGGAGAGGTTCGCTTCATGGACTATGATAGTCCGGAAACATGCCAGAAAGCTTTTAACGGTGTGAATAAATTGCTGCTGATCTCTAGCTCACATACCGATGATACGGTGCGGCTAACTCAACATACTAGTGTAATTCATGCAGCGAAGAAAGCAGGAGTTGAACATATCTTCTATACCAGCTTTGCTTTTCCTCAGACGGGTCTTAAAATTCCAGTAAGCGTTCATAGACTTACCGAGCAGGTCATATTTGATTCAGGTATGAAGTATACGATTTTGCGCAACGGGCTGTACATTGATTTTGTGGATGTACTTGGATTAAATGAGGCGATACAAAGTGGTGTACTGACAACTCGTCCCGGAAATTGGCGGTTCAATGCTGTAACACGTAGCGATCTTGCACAGGCAATTTCGAACGTACTCGCAGGCAAAGGATATGAGCAGCAAATCTATGAGCTGGCCGCGCCAAAAACTTGGACCTTTGCTGATCTGGCTGAGGTGCTTACAGCGTTTGCAGGCAAGACCGTTATTCACAGCGAGGATGTGTCAGTGCAGCACTGGATCTACCCTTTTTTAAGTAGTATAGATACGGTATCTACATCGAAGGACCTTGAGCAATGGATGGGTCATCCGGTAACTTCGTTGAAGGATAGCATCGCACCCTTTCTGAAATAAGCGAACGCCAATTGGAGCGAAGTTAAGCCTATGATTGTAAAATAAAATCAATTTAAAAAACGCTTGCAAACTTGCAATTCTACCCTACCTTTTACCAAACGAAGCTGAGATAATGGGAGAGTAAACGGGAATGAATTGTTCCCCGTATTGTTTATCATCTACGTCAAAAATAAATGCTGCATATCCATAGGAGGATTATCAATGAACACTCAACCACTGGAACTGATCCAATCCACTTCAGGCCAAGCGCTGCTTGCCCAAATGTACGGTCAGCAACAACTAGAAGAACAGACAGCACGTTACACCAAGCTCAATGAATCATTCGAACAGTATTTTGGCGTACAAGTGTGCAGCAAATTGTTCAGTGCGGCTGGACGCAGCGAAATTGGCGGCAACCACACGGATCATAACCACGGCAAGGTGCTGGCGGGCAGTATTACGCTGGATACGATAGCGGTGGCTGCGCCAACGACGGATTCGGTAATTACCTTTTATTCAGAAGGCTATGAACAGAAATATGTAATCGATCTCACAGATTTGGCACCGAAGGCTGAGGACGACGGCACTACAGCTTTGATTCGTGGTATGGCTGCGGGATTTGAGAAGTTCGGATACAAAGTGGGCGGCTTCCAGGCGTACATCTCCAGTAACGTGTTCTCGGCGTCCGGGCTGAGCTCGTCGGCATCGTTCGAGATGCTGATTTGTACGATTCTGAATCATTTCTATAATGAGGGCACATTAGATGTGGTCGTCATGTCCAAGATTGGTCAGTATGCGGAGAACAACTATTGGAATAAACCATCCGGTCTGCTGGATCAGATGGCTTGTGCCCATGGAGGGCTAATTGCGATTGATTTTGAAAATCCGGCCGAGCCTGCAATTGAGCCTGTACAATGGGATTTCCAACAAAACGGTTACTCCTTGGTCATTGTAAACACAGGTGGGAATCACGCGGATCTGACGGAGGATTACGCTGCTGTACCATATGAGATGAGAGCGGTTGCTAAAGCGCTGGGCAGTGAGTATGTCCGGGAAATTACGGCTGAGGCGATCTACGCCAATCTCAAGCAGGTACGTGAAGCTGCAGGGGATCGCGCGGTACTGCGTGCGCTGCATTTCTTGGAGGAAAACAATCGAGTGGACGGTCAGGTACAGGCCTTGCGGGAAGGTAGTTTTGCTGATTTCTTGAATCTGATTACGGCATCCGGGAACTCTTCCTGGAAATGGCTCCAGAATGTATATCAGAGCGGCTCGGTGAAGGAACAGGAGATTGGTATCGCATTGGCGTTAACTGAGAATTATCTGCAAAAGCTGGGCGATGGTGCTTGCCGTATACACGGCGGTGGATTTGCAGGGGTCATTCTGACGATTCTTCCCAACGAAAAGGTTGAGGAGTATATGTCCTGGATGCACGGTATGCTGGATACGCCAATTATTGTGGTTAATGTGCGTGCGCAGGGTGCTGTGTGCTTGAATGAATTGATCAAAAACGTGGGCTAATGTAATCGTTGTATCACACTGTGATGTTTAACCCGACTGAATTGTATTAAACGGTACATTATGGCGGTTCTCCAACTTGACGCTGGTCATGGAAGAGGATCGCTTTTTGCTGTGCATCACACGAGGGAAGACAGCTTGATCCGGACTTGTTCTGAAAGAATGGCCTGTTCTTAGAACTTCAGATCAGGAGTTGGTGAAGATGATTGTGGAACCTGAGCAATCTTAAGTTCATTTCTCTATAAAATTCCAAACTTTGGTCACGTTTCCGTGTTAAATTAGGTAAAGGAGGGGATGCAGAATGACGACAACCACACTGGCTGAGCAGGAAGAGGCGTGTTTGTATGACGAGTTAAGACATGCGCTGGAAGAAGTGGAGGAAGGAAAGCAACGGCATAAAATGTTGAAGCATATGATCAGGCAACTCAAGTTTGCCAAATGGCGGAAAGAACGATTTCACTGGTTTGATCAATACTTCCAGAATGTAAGGCCAGTAACACTTTGGATCATGTTAGCCACTGGGGCGCTTATGCCAGTTATGTTGTTCAGCATTTTTATATGGGTATCCTTGTGGGTGGAATGAATCATGATTGATTAGGGTAAATACCTTTGAATGAATAGCATGTTAAAGTGAGGGCAGTGGCATATCTAGAAATTATGTGGACAGTTACTGCCTACTAACTTTATTAGGATAAAGCTAGATTTATTTCCTCACGTATACACGCAAAAGTGTGAGCTTATTACTGGTAACAACTGCCTAAGTACTTGAATGTACCTACTGTCTACTACCCAAAAGGATAAAGACTTTGTACTCATTTTTCAGTTGTTATGTACACGTCACGCCGAAGATGCACTATAATGATTCTACTTCTTTTGGAAAAAGAGGATGGAATCTAGTGAAGTGGTTTCTTATTACATAATTAAAGAGCCGAGTATATCTACAAGGCTCTCAGATAAAAAAATCGTATATGTTTGTTTGAGTTAAGTAGAATTCATTTATTGAAGAGGCTTGATTTCATCTGGCACTGAACCCGTCTTGACTTCATAGGTATCATAATCGACCATAGTGAATATTTCCTGATCTTTGTTTCCTTTCACATATCCAGTTAAAGAAACGGTATGGGATAAATCAGCGGGAATAAACTTATGGTCTGTGAATTCAACATCAATTCCATACTTTTCTTTAAAATAGGCTTGGCTTGCTACCTGAGCTTTTTGAATAATCTCTTTTTTCTCGTTTGACATACATCCTCCTAAAGTGAATGATATGGCGCAGATCATTAATATAAAAAGTAATCCTGATTTTTTCAAGTAATCACCTCATATTCCTAATGTTGTCGTTTGATAATGTGCATTATACAACTTCCGTTAACTAGAAGAAAGGGTGAATAGGATGGATAAATACATGACTGACGAATTATATTTAAAAATATCTGAGCTTGCATATACGGATGTTCCTGCAGGTCGTAGTGATATTTTGGACAAGGATGAGTACAAGGATTGGAGAACGGTTGAACCAAAGGGTGCAAGTCTGCATAGTGCGTATTCAGGATTTGATGCTATAGTTCTTGAGAATCCCAAAACAAATCAAGTTATCATCGGTTATAGAGGTACTGAACCTGAAGGTATTATTGGAAAAGCAGCTGATATTGAGACAGATGCCTTCGATGTCGTAGGTGGCAGAACCAGAAGGCTTGAAGATGCGATAACCGATCCAGAACGTCATAATATATTTAAAAATAGTCCCTTCAAACTTATGAAGGATAAATTGGATTGGGAAAATAATCAGTTCCACCAAGCTGAGGAATTGTATGAGGCGGTGAAGGTGGCGTACCCTGATTCAGACATTTCATTGACGGGTCATTCCCTGGGTGGCGGTTTGGCTCAATATGTAGCTGCTCGTCAGGATGTGTCTGGGATGACGTATAGTGCTCCTAGTGTAACGAATCTGCTGGATGATGTCAGTTTGGCCAAGGTGAATGAGGGTCATTTTGATAACAAAATGGTTAACGTGGTTCATCCCAATGATTCTGTAGGGGCTGGGGGAATAAGTGAATATGACAGGCACGTAGGAAGTACCGTGTATAAGGGTCAGGACTTTGACACCGCTAATGCGATGTATCAGAATTGGAAATTTCAGTTTCAGTTAAAGGTTCCTTTTCAGCCTCTGGGTGCAGGCTCACCGATGTTAGTTCATGACGTAAGAGTAGGTGTGGATCTGGACAAGCTTCATGTTGGTGATATTATGAGATTTTTTGATTCATTCTCGAAGGACGAAGGCAAGGGTTATCATTCCATGGATCAATATGAGTTTGATGAGAATGGAAATCTAAAAGGACCGCTAATAGACCGGAGCACAGGTGAAACCATTGATATTTCTCCAAGATGGACAGCACATCAGGAAGCATTAGCCACGTTCTCCAATTTGATGTCAGGCATTGTTCCTCCGTTGATTGCAGCGGCTACAGGAATGGTTAGTGGAAAAGGCGGGGGCAAGATTCAATTAACACCGGAAGAGTTAGCGCAGGCTGCTCGGGAGATGAGGCTGAGTTTAAGTGACTTCTCGAATGATGCCCAGGCTTCAATTCAGATGTTTCAGACACATATATCTACCAGCGAAAGTCAGTCCTTTACTCCCATCGCCTATAACGCAACAGCAACGCTGCAAGCGATCAATCGTTGGTATCAGGAATCCATCAGCGAAATAGCGGAATATATTGAGCGTAAACGAGAGGATTTTGTAATCGCAGACCAACACTAATTTAGTTTACATAGAAGGACTAACGGGAGGAAATGAGAAATGGGCAGAATATCCGTATCCTTGTCTGATTTAAGAAGGGCTGTTCAGCAATGTGAGCAGTTGCAGCAACGGCTCATGCAGCAGGAACAGAAAATGCGCTCCATTCATGGCCGATTGCAGCAGGACTGGATCGGTACATCCGCAACAGAACTGTCACACAGAATGCAGTCATTTATGGATGGGGCATCTGCAAAGCTGAATGAACTCGAAGCTCATAAAGAAGAACTGATGCGATTTATTCGTAAAATGGAGGAAGCGGACAGAGAAGATCGCAGGGATCGCAGCAGGGTACAGTAACACCTCTTTACAAGAAAATAGTTAGATAGGAATGGACCTTCCCATCTAACTATTATGGTTTTTTTCTATATAGAGCAGCGTCATCCAAGTAGCTGATTCGGATTAATGTGTAGCTGACTTAGACTTGTTCAACGTTTGAATCTTCTCTTGCATGTACTGGTGGTAATCGCGAAAACTGCTGATGTGGTGCAAAGAATCGGAATTTTCCGACTGAATCTTAATTTTTCCATCCTGAGGCAGTTTTTTCATCTCAGCAACCACTTGTTTCGAGCCTTGAATATCTCCAGCCATCTCCTGAATTCGTTGTAACAGTGTTGGATGGCCCTCATGTTGCAGCATTTCAGCG
The DNA here is from genome assembly GCF_013401555.1 of Paenibacillus sp. E222. NCBI lineage: Bacteria > Bacillati > Bacillota > Bacilli > Caryophanales > Paenibacillaceae > Paenibacillus > Paenibacillus sp. E222. The sequence continues at coordinate 35,194 of NZ_CP058552.1, read as the reverse complement.
AGCGGTCTCATTTCCTCCAGCTTCTGGGTGGATCGTTCAAGAGTGGTCATTACTTTGTCTTCATCCATGCTCGCATTTAGCGAAACCATGCGATGAATATGATCCTTTTCCATCCTTTCCAGCGCTTCCAGATGGGAAGCCTCCAGTCGTTTGGGATCGCTCCAGCTCTCGGTTTGAACAGTATCCTTCTGCTGCGAAGCATGGTTCATATTGGCATTGCCACAGCCCCATAACAGAGTCGAGCAAGTTAACACCGTTCCAACGGCGATGATGCTTTTTAACCTCATGTTGTCACTCCTTATATAATTTCCTTATGGTAGTATGAACCGTAAATTGGTAATTATGCATGCAAACCAATGGATCAGAAGGTCCAACTTTTTAGCATAGGTATTGTTTATAAAGTAAAAGGGTTGCTTGTTACAAAGGAGGAATCTCATGAAACTGTACACCAACAGCATCTGGCGATGGAGCACAACACTGTTGTATCCACTGCTAATGTTTTTAGATAGGAGTTGGACGGGGCAGCCCCATCCATGGTTCGCGTTAACCATTGCCATTGTGTTTTGTTTTCTATGGAGTGGGGTGAAGGAGTTATTCATCTCTACCGGATTGACCTGGTTTGTTGCCATCCCGTGCTGGTGGTATTTCATTGAGCTTCCCAAACCATCGTTTGGCGCAGAGAATTTTGCCGCTCATCTGTGGCTGATCGTGCTGATTTTTATATTTGTGGTGCTACTGCCACAGACCCTGATACTGACCACACGCATGCGAATAATGGAGTACTATAGGCAGAACGGATAATAGTCTGATAGGCGGTCGCTGCCTAGGGGGAATATGATAATTTAACATCATTAATGACTTCCTAACCTGTATGGTTGGAGGTCTTTTTATTAATCAGCAAGGAATAAACTATTTATAATTCCATATCTATCCTGTAAAATCTTCTGATAAAGGTTATTCACGTTGGGCGATTACGTTCAGGCAATCAGGAGGGCATATGAGCAAGAGGAAGAATGAGAAGTTATACAATTATTTATTATTATTTTTAGTTTTGTATGGAGTTACTTTGTTTATTTGGCCTATGGCTCTTTTTGGACTTGGTATGTCCTTATCGGCACCGTATCCACACACATATGATACTTCCCGTGATCTATTGGTTAAAATTCTTTTCACCTATCCTTTAGGCGTATTATTCGCGATTTTTTATTGTGGGATCAGTTACGAGAACGGGCGATATAAAGCCCCTTATTGGGTTGTTCATGTTCCATTACTTTGGCCTGTTGCATGGATCATAGTCGAATACTTAGGATTGAAATTTAGCTTTTAAAGAAAAGAGGATTGCATATGACACGTAATCGAAAACGGGGAGCATATGTGTTATTTATTATAGTATTTGTAGCGCTTCTCCTCTTGATTCGATCATGCAAGCCAGAAGAGTTCGCCCCCCTGCTAGCCAGAAATAACATTCAACCTGAACAGGTGAGGGTGGTAGCACCCGTCGATTCAAGAACTCACTTGGTTTTATATCAGGACACCCAGACTGAGGGTATTGCTTCTGCCTTGATTCAGCAAAGGAAGTGGTCTTCAAAAGTAATAAAATCAGAAAATGTCCTTGAGGACAATAAGGATGAGCCAATATCTTATCGTCTGACGGGATACCAGTATTCTAATGACAACACGTGCTATATTATATACGGATATATCCACAATCCGGACATAATCAGATTACTTATCCACTATAATCCGAATTCTCCGGTTGCGGAAGTAGAGGCAGGGATCCTTGATCCCTCTGATCAGGGGAGGTTGTGGTTTGCTGTAATTCAGCAGCCAATAACGGAAATGCAGATGGACATCCGAGGGCTCGATAACGCTGGCAATACGATCTACTCATCCCTGGATAACGAAGATTAGAAGATCACATGAATGTTATTTAAAATCTCATCTCCCTACCAAAATAATCGAAGCATCAACCAAACAATCCCCTAGTCCGTTTCATACGGCAGGGGATTTGTTATGGCTACACTTTCCTACGGAATTTACCCGTATATGGAATGGTAATATGAATGTCCAGCTTCTGAATGGAATCTTCCGTCAGGATCATCTTTGAGCCGTTGTTGGACAGCTTGCGCCACAGACCTGGATTTTTGCGATAAACCTTCTCCTGAAGTCCATAGACATCGACCCCGCGTTTCAGACCTTCGCGATACGTTTGCATGATTTGCTCCCGCAATGTCTTCTCGCTGAATCGGACCATCTCGTCATAGGAAACAGGGGTGAGATATTCATACAAAGCGGTCAGGTACTTGGCATCGATGTTGAAATGAACCTCATTCCCACGAATGACAGGCACAATTTTGATATTAGGCAAACCAACGCTGAGCACACCATAGACGGTTCCTTCGTTCTCAATAATCAATGGCGCACGACGCATATCCTTAAGTAACCAGTGAAATCCAGAAAGCTTGCTATGGGGCAAATATTCAAAATCATCCCCGGTTCTTTCAAAAAAAGCACCGTCAATCATAAACAGTTCATAATTCTTTTTGTTCTGCGACCAGTGTTCCTTGTTCAGGGTGATACAAGGCAGATAAGTTGTCGTGGACGTATTGTTATGGGTGGCAATGAGTTTGAAACTGAGCACTGGAGGAAACAGCGATTCTTCCAGAAATGAGGGAAGAGGGTTGTGCAGAATGCTATCCAGTGGCGACAAATTGTATATGGACGTGGCACTAAGAATATTTTCTAGTGGATCGCGCGTGCCGTACACCCAGGTGGTATAACGTGATTCCGGGAAACGTCCAAGCATGTCAAACACTTCCTTAATATGCTTGCTTGTCAAGACACTTTCGCCCATGACAATGGCTGTCACATGGCCCCAAGCAATATGCAGCTGGGAACTTCGGAACAGCTCGTTTACCGCCAGATTCAATGTTTTCCCTGATGTATGTCCAACCCACACGGGTGGAGCCTCCGCCGTTTTGGTTGAACTTTCGCTTTTGGCTACACTGGTAAAGTCCATGCTCTGAACATACATATGGTACAACCCATCCTTATACTCGATCCCGATCGCTTTCGCATAATCCACCTGTTGAATTTCATATGCACTCCAGCACCCACTGGTCACGAAACAAAGAGAGACACTTAACGCTCCAAGCAACCATCGCTGTAAAAGGCGCTTCATCGCTCATTCCCTTCTTTGCGCGGCTCCTGCGTTTCGAGATAGACAGGTCTGCGTTTCATCCATCCTTTCGGAAGTTTGAACAAGGAGGCGAGTGCCTGTTTGAAATTAAGCGGACTGAGCGGCGTGAGATAAGGAATCCCGAACGATTTCAGATCGGTCAGATAGATCAGGAACAGGATAATGGACAGAATGAACCCATATATGCCAAGGGATGCCCCCAGTACAAAACAGAAAAAACGTAGAATCAGAACAGAACTGGTCATGACCTGATTCACAATCGTTGCTCCGGCCACTACGGTTACAGCAATGACGACAATCATGAGCGGGGAAACCATGCCTGCACGGATGGCCGAATCCCCAATAATCAATCCGCCAACAACGGTCAGTGTCTGACCAATGGCGCTGGGAAGCCTCACCCCTGCTTCCCGGAATAGCTCCATCAGCAGCATAATGAGAAACATTTCCACACCAGACTCCATAGGTAAACCCATGCGCCCAACCGAAATCGTGGCTACTAGAGGAAAGGGTAGCTGGTCCATGTGAAAAGAAGTCAGCGCAATATAGAAACCAGGCAAGAACACGGTTATTAATAGCCCGATAAAACGCAGCATACGGCCCACATTCACCGGAAGAAACGGGAAGCTGGCATCCTCGGGGGATTTGAGAAGCAGAAACAAATTGACGGGTCCGATGATGACGCTGGGATTGCCATCCACGATAATGACGAAACGTCCGTTCAGAAGACATTCAGCCGCAAAATCAGGTCTGCCCGTGTAATGGGTTACCGGAAACAATGTGACTTTGGAAGGGGACAATAATTCCTCTAGTTCATTGGCCGTCATAATGCGTTCGATATCGATTTTGCGCAGCCTATTCTTCACATCATCAATCAGCTCGGGATTGGCAATGTTCTTAATATACATCAGGGCGACTTTGGTCACGGAGCGAGAACCAATTAATTCAATATTACAGGCTAATTCAGCCGTACGCAGGCGTGTACGAATTAACGCAATATTAACTGATAGTCGTTCGATAAAGCCATCTCGTGCCCCGCGGATCGATACTTCCGTAGTGGATTCATCCGGCGACCGTGTAGGAATGTTGGATATATCCATGCTCCACATCTTCTGGATGGAAGGAATGCAGATGAGCATGTGTCCCTCAAACACCCGCAAGGACATGAGTTCCTTTCCCAGCGGATTATTCTGTATGTCTATACTTGTCCATTGCAGGGTAATGGACTTCTCGATATCCGATGCACGAACAAAGTGAGTACTCTCGTACGTTCGGGTCAGTTCGGGAAGAATAATATCATATATGGATTTGCTGTCGACCATACCGCTGCAATACACGATGACAATCTGCTGCGGAGATTCCCCAATCATATGGCTGCTGGTGATCACATCGTCTGAACCTGCAAAAAACGTCGTCAGATTATGCTCATTGATTCGGAATGGTTCAGCCAGATGGGGGTTCTTCTTTGGTGTGGTTGTGAGCGGCATGGGCGGGAGCCTCCTTGTCTTTTTTGTGTATGAATGCGGCGAGGGTCAACAGGACTGTTACCGTGGATACATAGGCCAGCATCACGGGAAATTGAATATGGTTTACATAATAGTCAACGTAATCAATTCTCCACCACTGTACAGCTATGGCGCACATGATGAAGGTGACAATTAGAACGGCAACGTACCTTTTCTTTGGTCTACGAAAATCGAGCAGATCGACGATAAGATAGATGGAGATCGCCACTCTGGCAAATGAACCGCTTAGCCATTGATAGATGGACAGGAAGTCCACGTGCTGGAGCAATTTTCCTATATTCACCAGCTTCCATTGTTCATAGGGGCTATTTCGTTGTTTTGCTGCTTCCTCCGGACCGAACTCAACGATGGCTCCCAGCGTTGGGCCAATTGCCATACTGAGCATGAATAACCCAAGCAGCAGAAGATGCCACCAGCGAATTTTACTTTTGATATCGTGTTGGAACAGCATTAATATCCAGATTTCCATCAGTCCAGCAAGCGAATAGATCATGCCCCTTAGAACGGGGCCGGAACCATATTCCATGATGGGAAACAACTGACCATAGTCTTTATATTTCATGTTGGCTGACATCACGAAATATCCAAGCAGGATCACGAATGGAAGCAGAAGACTTGAAGTCATGGCAATGGAACGGATACCTTTGGCAGCCGCCCAGGCAGCAACCAGTGCACCCACACCTGCGAGCACATAGGGTGGGGTGAATTGAAGATAGGTGGATACCGTCCAGTTTGTTGTTTCATATAAGGTATGTGATCCAAGTGCAAGCAGCATGAGTGAGGCAGTGATACGGAAAACCCATGAAGGAATTACGCCAAATTCCCGCGTGATCCAGTCCGTCAAACGCTGTCCGCGTACCCGCCGGATAATAACGAACATCATACATAGAAATAACAAAAATAAGGGAGCAGCAGCGACTACCGATAGCCAGCCATCTCTGCCTGCATAATCCAGGATCGCCGGAATGGACAGCACATGGCACACGAGGCCTGCACTTAACAAAATGATGGAAAAGGACAGCCAAATCGTGATTTCTCCCTTTTCACGGCTCATGGGAATTCTCCTTTCCGTTCAAGGAAGTTTCCGTTAGGTTGTACAGGAAATGGATTTTCGATTCCTGTTTTATCTTTTTGAACAATAGAAGACGAAACAAGATAGACGGAAGAGACAGAAAGCATTAACATACAGATATAGCAAGTTTAGAAGACAAGCTCCAAACGAAGTATAGAGAAATAGGAGGAAACCTGCGATGACAAATACAACGAAGGCACCTGGAGAGACGAAAGTTGGCTTTATCGGTACAGGCGTAATGGGCAAAAGCATGGCAGGGCATATCCAGCAGGCAGGCTATCCACTGCATGTCTATACGCGCACGGCCGCCAAGGCGGATGCGCTGGTGAAGGAAGGTGCCGTATGGCATGACACACCAGGCAAACTGGCAGCCGAGTGTGATGTCATCATCACGATGGTGGGGTATCCGAAGGATGTTGAGGAGATTTATCTTGGTGAAGATGGTCTCGTGGCCAACGCGAAACCAGGCTCGTACCTGATTGATATGACCACATCCAGTCCGCTGCTGGCTGCACGGATCTATGAAGCCGCGGAAGCGAAAGGACTGCATGCATTGGATGCACCGGTTTCCGGTGGGGATATCGGAGCAAGGGATGCCAAGCTGTCCATAATGGTTGGTGGTAGTACGGAGGCTTTTGAAGCGGTTCGTCCGTTGTTCGAGCAAATGGGCACTAACATTGTGCTGCAAGGCAAAGCAGGAGCAGGACAGCATACCAAAATGTGCAACCAAATCGCCATTGCTTCAGGCATGATGGGTGTATGCGAGGCACTCGCTTATGCCAAGACATCCGGTCTGGACGCGGAGAATGTGCTGAAGAGCATCGCTACCGGTGCAGCCGGGAGCTGGTCACTTAGCAATCTCGGTCCGCGCATGATCGCAGGCGATTATGAGCCTGGATTCTATGTGAAACATTTTATCAAAGACATGGGTATCGCTCTCGAATCTGCCAAAGCTATGGGGATGAAGACACCAGGGCTGGCCTTGGCTGAGTCCTTGTATCAGGAAATATCCAGCAACGGTCTGGATGAAAAGGGTACGCAGGTGCTTTACACCTATTATTTACAGGCTTAATCCTCACAACCAAGACAACAGCGTGTTCTTTTTCTTCAATAGAAAGGAATACGCTGTTTTTTTTAAAATTCCCCTTCTCGTATGCGTCTAAAGTCACAGTATTGGTTAAATATTGGTATATACTTTAGTTGAACAATGGATTGTTGGTCCTCTTCCCTTTATTTTTGCCCCTCTTTATCCGACATAAGTAATAGAAGTATACATAATGGATGTGCGAAACCCACACTACATAGAACGGAGCTTGCCCATGTTCAAAAAAATCCTGTCTCTGTTCAAGTCACAGCCAGAGCTCGCGAACCAGATATCAGCTTCCGCTTCATCTTTACCGTCAACGGCCCCCATTCCCACACGTATGGTCCGTAGTCGTCGCAAAACGAAATCGGACGGAGATTGGACCCGTCAGCCCGAGGAACCAAGCACTGCCCAGCAGCTGCATGCTCTTCCGGGTGAATACAAAGTGCTGAACGACTTGCTCGTTGCCAATCCCAAGTCTCGCTCGGGTTACTCATCGATTGATCATGTCGTTATCGGTCCACGGGGAATCTTCGTGATTGAGACACGAAACCTGACGACAGGTGAGATTCGTGGCGGCCGAAGAGAGGCCAACTGGACAGTCAGCAGCAGCCGAATCAAGATGTACAACCCACTGATGCAGCACCGAGGGCATGTGGAGGCCATTCAGGCACACCTCGGTGATTATAAAAGAGTTCGTCTCGTCTCTATGGTGACCTTCACCAATCGCTGCCGGATCAGTGTTGATCCAGCTGTGCGGTATGTTAATTCGGATGAACTGATTATCTATGATCATGAATTGGTGGAGACCATCCTGCGCAAAACGGAAAGGCTTGAGACCGAAGTCCCCGAAACGTTGTATAAGGAACAGGATATTCAGGCCATCTACAACATGCTGTCCGCAGTCAATTCCACGGATCCCCAGATTCGGGCTGATCATATGGAGAAGGCCAAAGGCATCAAATAAGAGGAATCGAACCTGCAACCTGCTGCATCATTCATACGGCGATGAATTGAAAACGAATAATGCAGCTTACCGAGCGTGCATATCAACACGGTTATCCTTTCATGGATGACCGTGTTTTTTGTTCTCTCCGTAAGTGAGAATAGGACTGACGGAAATACAGCATAAGCATGCAGGCACAATGTCTTATACACCCAGTATTTAACTTATGATAGAATAAAGACCAGATTATATAGTAGTCTATCTATGTTATCCGAAAGAATGTTTATGGAATGAACTATTCATGGATTGAAGTAGAGGTTAATATAACACAGGTACATACATAAGATAAGGGGAAGATTACACAATGAGTTGGAATCATAGAATCAAGATGTTCACGGCCATTTTCAGCTTGGTTGCCATATTGACTGCATGTGGCGGTGGGGCGAAGGAAGCAACGATGAAGGAGTCTGCTCAGGATGCTGGCACGGTGGCTACAGCGACCAATAGCTCGGACACGTCAACGACTGACACGTCCGCAGCAGATACCAATGCTGAAGACTCTGCGGGCACCTCCTCAACTTCCGATACAGCGGGGTCTTCGCCTGAAGAAGGCAAGATCGGAGTGGACTCTACACTGGAGGAATTGAAGCAGAAATATGCAGACAAGCTTGGCTATATCCGTGTCCCGCTTAACGATCATCCGGTACGCAGGGTAAGTGAAGAAGGCTCCAAAAATATTAATATCGCCAACTACAGTGATGCGGTAGTGAATATGAACACAGGTATTCCCATCCATTCCGATTCACAGCGTTTGATCGATGATGCCTTTCCTTTTTTCACAACCGTTCAGGCACCGGAAGTCTCCTATGTATCATGGGAAGAAGCAACCAATCTGGAACGTGCCATGGTAAAGACGTTGTTTATCTCTCGTCAGGCGCTGCTCCTCACGGAGGATGCCATGAAGAACAAGGATTACACCAGTCAGTCCTTTACGGACTCGATGGTATTTTTCAAGAATGCAGCGGAGTTCGACTCCATGGCACCTGTCGCGCAGCATACGTATGACATCACTTTAACGAAACTTTACGATAAAGCACGCGAGTCGTGGGCCAAACTGGCTGCAATAGATCCGGAACAGGACGAAGCCGCATTTGCTGAGAAGTATACGGAAGCCAGAACAGAAGCGAATAACGTGATGGGGCTGCTGAACATTTTGCTGTCCACCAATGAAGAAGAACGTATGGAGCAGACATACGGCAAATAGTCATCTATGGAAAATACTGTTCTGACAAATGTTCATACGGCTTATCCTTCATAGAGCAGGTAGAAACTCTGACTACCGTCAACACGGGGTCAGGGTTTTTCTGTTGTTTTACATAGGGGTATGATATCTTTTTTAAGAATAAAGTGGTGCGGGACAAGGGTGAGGTGCGAAGAGTGATGAGATGGATTCAGTTATGTAAACGCTTTAAATTCAGAACAAAACTGATTTTGTTTCTGTCGGCGGCGACTGTATTGATATCAGGCATCACGGGGTTAATTACTTATCGCATACATATTTCGCTGTTTAATGAGGAAGTGAGTCGCCAGTATAGTCTTACCGCAGAACAGGTACTTGCAAGACTCGATTCCAGGGTGCACGACATGTATAAAGTGACGGACTACATTACGCTGAATCCCTCCGTGAAAAATGCAATTAAGGCGCAGGCTGCGGGCATTTCCTCCTATGATCAGATGAAGCTGGAGGAGGAACTGGATGATCAGTTGTATCAGGTTCGTCTCGATGCACCGGAGATCATGGGAATTCGAATCTATGATTTGAAGGGGAACATATTTAATCTCGGTACGTTTGCCGGATCGTTCCAACAGATGGACCCCTCATATTTGGCTGAGATGGTCCATAAGCTGGAAGGGACGGGAGGAGAATATGTATGGAACCGTCTGGATGTAGATGCTTTTCTTCAGGAGGAAAAATCCAACTGGATTCTGGCAGGGCGCTTAATGCGTTCTGTTGATCTGGAGACGTATGGGGTCATGTTGATCCTCTTTAATACCTCTCTGTATGAATCCTATCTTAAGGACCTACGTCTTAATGAAGATATTGCCGCGTATTTGTTGGATGCAGATGGGAAACTGGTATATGCGTTTCATAATCAAGATGCAGACCCACCACCGCTTACACAACTAAGCATGGGAGCAACCGAGATTAGGGACGAGCAGGGAACCGCTCATTTGTATACAAAACAAACGTCGGACAAAGCCAAGTTCACGTTAATCAGCAAAGTATCCTTGGCTCAGATTCAGCATAAGGGCAAGATTATCGTAAAGGTTGCTGTATTTTCTGCGGCAGCCACGGTTCTGTGTTCGTGGATCATTATTACCATCATCAGCCGCAGGCTGCTGCGTCCACTGGCCAGTCTGGTTAACGCGATGAAAAGAGTGCGCGACGGACAATTCGATACACGCGTTCAGATTCAGACACAGGATGAGCTGGGCTTCATTGGAGAACGATTCAATGCGATGGCATCACGGATCGATACGTTGATTCATGAAGTCTATGAGCGTGAATTAAGTGAAAAGCAAGCTGAGCTCAAGGCTATACAGGCCCAGTTGAATCCACATTTTCTGTATAACACATTAAGTATGTTCTTCTGGAAGTTCTATATGCTTGGAGATGAGAAGTCGGCGCGTCTGGTTACGGCCTTGTCCGAAATGCTGCAATATACACTGGAGCCAGTCCAGCGGTTGACTACCCTGCAGGATGAGATGAACCAGATTGACCATTACCTGCAGATTCAGCAGGCCCGGTATCAGGAGGCCTTATCGATCGAGATTTCTGTTCCTTCTGAACTGCTACGTTGCCAGGTGATTCGGCTGCTGCTGCAACCCATTGTGGAGAATGTGTTTGTTCATGCCTTTGCGGACAAAAGAGACAATCGTCGTCTCGAGATTCGCGTCTTCCGGTACGCGGGAAATGATGCAGAATCGGACATGCTTATTCTGGAGATAGCCGATAACGGATGCGGGATGGACCCATCCATGATGGATCGTATTTTGGCACCTTTGGCACACGCTGATGAGGAGCGTCAACACATTGGCATGCGAAGTGTAATCAGACGAATCGAACTGATTCATGGCGACCCTTATGGTGTGCAGATCGAATCCACTCCTGAAGTGGGAACGCTGGTGCGGCTTCGTTTGCCCTATCAGGTAGAATAGGTTGCTGGAAGAGAACAGATAACATGCTGAGAGGAGAATACATCCATTGAATGGACGAATGCTCGTAGTCGATGATGAAGCGATGTTTCGGCAAGGATTAATACATCTGGTTTCCAATAATCCACTCGGGTGGGAAGTAGTTGGTGAAGCTGCCGACGGAGAAGAAGCGCTGCAAGCCGTAAACAGTTGTACACCGGATCTAATTATTACGGATATCAACATGCCGGTGATGGATGGCTTGGACTTGGCAGAACAGATCCATGATCGTGGTCAGGACATTATGATCATTATTTTGACGGGCTATCGGGAGTTTGAATATGCACAGCGCGCCATCCGTTATGGTGCTATGGAGTTTCTGCTCAAGCCCTTCTCTCTAGATGAGGCCTGTCGTGTTCTTCGCAAAGCGCATGAGCGATACTGCCAGCGGCAATCCGATAACCGAATTAGGGAACAGTACAGTCTGGTAGAGAGATCGGATCGATTGCGTGATGAGTTGGCAGCATTCTTGTTGAAGCAGCAGATGCAGCAAATGGCTGCACGGATAGATGAACTGTTCAGCCATGCATCCCGGATGCCTCTCCCTGAATGTAAAGCCGAGATTCAGCTGCTCATGAAAGTGATGACCGATCTGTTAGTGCAGCAGTTCCGTGTTCAGCAGTTTGCGAGTGTCGACAAGTTCGGCCCAGATCCGTTGCTCTGGATTCATTCGGTAGCGGAAGTGATGGCTTGGGCACGCTGCAAAAGAGAAGAATGGCTTGGTATGCTGGTCCGGCTTACGCAGGAACAACAGGATCATGTGGTCACACGGGTCCTTCAGTACATCGAGATGAACTATTCCAGCAATTGTAATCTTCAAGCGGCAGCCGCGCATGTTCACGTGACCCCCAATTATCTCAGTCACCTGTTCAAAAAAGAAACCGGTCATGGCTTCAGCCAGTACGTCAGCAAGCGTAGAGTGGATAAGGCGAAGTTACTGCTGCACAGTACCCGGCAGAGCATGGCGGACATTGCTGAACAGACCGGGTTCGATAACTCCAGTTATTTTACAACCGTGTTCAAACAGATAACCGGGCTGTCGCCCCGCGAATTTCGCAAGCAGCCGAGCCATGAGAGCAGCGAGTAGAAGCTGTTACCGAACACAGCCCCACGATGTGGGGTTATTTTGCGTAGAAATTTAAAAAAGGATCGTTAAATATCGAATGTTTACGCTTACATTTATATCTAAAATACAACTATAGACATCCACAGCAGAGAGGAGTGATGAACATGAAGGGAGAGCTGGCCGCAGGGCCGCCAAGGTTGGAACCGCCAGAAAACGAAGTGAGGCAGAGAATCCGGCAGCAGCGGCTTCGCCGTTTCAAGACGAATATTCCGCTACTATTGATGTTTCTTCCGGTGATCCTGTTTTATCTTATCTTTCGTTATGCGCCGATTGGGGGGCTGGTCATCGCCTTCAAGGATTATAACTTCTATGACGGGCTTTGGAACAGTCCATGGGTGGGCTTTCAACACTTTCAGACCTTGTTCAGCGATCCGCGCACAGTGGAGATCATCCGTAATACTCTATTTCTCAGTCTGCTTAGCATTATCGTGGGTTTTCCGATCCCGATTATTCTGGCGATCATGCTGAATGAAGTGAGAAACATGGCGTTTAAGCGGACCGTGCAGACCGTGGTGTACATGCCGCACTTTTTCTCCTGGGTCATCATTGCAATGATGATCATGACCGTATTTTCACTGGAGAACGGAATTGTGAACCGATGGGTGGAAGCCTGGACGGGAGAGCCGTATCCGTTCATGTACAACAAAGGCTCTTGGATCGCCGTGTTTGTCGGGTCAGGTATCTGGAAGGACATGGGCTTTAACGCGATTATTTTTCTGGCGGCACTAACGACCATCGATCCAAGCCAGTACGAAGCTGCACAGATGGATGGGGCGAGCAAGATGCGACAGATCTGGCACGTAACGCTTCCGGGCATTCGCTCCACCATTATTTTGCTGCTTATTCTGTCGATGGGGCGCGTGATGGAAGTTGGATTTGACCAAGTGTATATGCTGCAGAACTCTAACGTGAACGAGGTTGCTGATGTCATCAGTACGTATATTTATCGCACAGGTCTTCAGGGAGCGCAGTTCAGCCTGACGACGGCCATGGGATTATTCGAATCACTGGTCGCGTTTATTCTCATCTATTGTGCCAACTATATTGCACGTCGATTTAACGAAGGTTTGTGGTAAGGGAGGCGGAGCAGAGTGAGAAAAACACGAGGAGAACAAGTCTTTTATATGATCAATTATGTGTTGTTAACATTGGTAGCCATCAGCTGTATCCTGCCCCTTCTGAATATTGTGGCTTTGTCGTTGAGTGATGCGAGAGCCGTTGTATCCGGTAAAGTAGGGCTATGGCCAGTCGACTTCACCTGGTTTTCCTATCACAGTCTAATGACTGGGACGCCAATCCTGAATGCGTTCTGGAACAGTGTCGAGATTACGTTAATCGGTACGGGGCTGAGTATGGCTGTTACGATTATGGCGGCGTATCCGCTGTCGCGCAGGCATTTTTACCACCGCAGGTTTTTTACGATGGCGATGGTATTCACGATGATTTTTAACGGCGGATTGATTCCGACTTATCTGGTGGTGCAGAACCTTGGGCTGGTGAACAGTTATGGTGCACTTTGGCTGCCAGGTCTGGTAAGTACGTATAACATGCTGATTATGAGATCGTATTTTGAAAATCTGCCAGGGGAAGTGGACGAAGCTGCACGCATCGATGGATGCGGAGAGCTCGGATTGTTATTTCGGATCGTGCTGCCTCTGTCCAAACCGTTGCTGGCGACCATTGCTCTGTTCTATGGTGTAGGGTACTGGAATTCATTCATGAGTGTGATGATTTATATCAACGACACCTCTAAGTACAACATGACTGTATTGGTCCAAAATATGATTATGTCCAATCTGAACGTGCAGGATTTTACCGATCCGACGATGATTTCGAATCTAACGCCAGAAGGCATTCGGGCAGCGGCCGTAATCGTGATGGTCATTCCCATTTTGGCAGTGTATCCATTCTTGCAAAAGTACTTTGTTAAAGGGGTCATGCTGGGCTCCATCAAAGGGTAGTGCAGGCTGCAAGCCATTCGCTTATTTCATTTCACATTATATAAGAAAGAGGGTCTGATCTTATGGTGATATCCATCAAGGCATGGATGAAGTCCGGTCTTGTTCTGGGCTTAATCGGCGGAATACTGGCAGGGTGTTCAGGAGGAAGTGGAAGTGAGCAGGCTGAAGGGGAAGGTGCGCGCGGCAATATAACGTCGACGATCTATGATCGGGGCGCCGTACCAAGCGGTATGGGAACGATTGAGGATAACATGTGGTCCAAGTGGATCAATGAGAACGGCCCGGCCAATGTCAAATATACGGCGGTTCCCCGCTGGGAATCGCAGTCCAAATTAAACGTGCTGTTTGCTTCGGGCAGTGCACCAGATGTTATTTTTGAATTCGGAACGCCTATTCGGAATACGTTATTTAATCAAAAACAACTGATGCCGCTGGATGAACTGATTGAGAACTCCAGTGTGGAATATAAAGCGCTGATGGAGAAGTATCCACAGTTAAAGAAAGCTGGGATCAAGAGCGATGGCAAGTTATATGAAGTAGGCCGAATGAATGAGGTATTTCCGCTGACCAGTTTCTTCATTCGTGAAGATTGGCTGGAAAAGCTGAACCTGGAGGTGCCGACGAACGAAGCAGAGATGCTGGCGGTCGCCAAGGCATTCACAGAGAATGATCCGGATGGGAACGGTGCAGACGATACTTTTGGAATCGGAGGTTTGCAATTTGGGGACACTGCGGGATTATTCCGCTACATGTACAATGCCAATTGGGTGAACGTGGAGGACGGGGAGATCGTTGTTGGCCCCAATCACATGAAGGAAATGACGGCGTTTAAGCGGGCATTGTTTGAGGCGGGGGTAGTAGACAAGGATTTTCTGACCGACAAGGATGGAGCTAAGTCCAAACAGGATTTCCTGAACGGGAAAATAGGCATGTATGCCGCAATGACGGCTGATTACACTGGATTTGCGGCCAAGGAACTGGATACGCTCATGCAGAATGTGCCTGATGCCAAGCTGAAGGTCATTGCCCTGCCTTCCACATTGGTGGGTCAATATACGATGGTATGGAATAACCCGGTGCAGATGACGGCCGTTGTGAATGCCCGTGCCAAAAATCCGGAAGCCGTCATTCAATATATTGATTTTCTAACCAAAACCGAGACAGGCCGAACGGTCAAGAACGGGTTCGAAGGCACTCATTATACGTTGAACGAACAGGGCTGCCCGCGTATATCTGATCAGGAAAAGTACAAACAGGAAATAAGCTGGGCTGGTGATTACGCGATGCTGTACAGCCGCCTGGAGGAAGGCAAATGCGGTTACACCGAAATGCTGTTTAGTGAGGAAATCCCTTCCCAGAAGGAAGGACTTCGCCTCTTCAAGGAAGCAAGGGAAGTATACATGAACGATCTGCCGGTGGGTGAAGGCGTTACCCACTCAGAACATATGCCGCAGCTGCCCAAAGAGCTTCAGGTGAAGCTTACCAATGTGACGACAGCCATTAATGATATTTTCACCCGTTCCATTATCAGCGGTAGTAAGTATACAGTTGAGCAGGCTGCTGCAGAAGCGCAGCAAAAGTGGGAACAGGGTGGTGGCCCGGAGATTGAAACATGGTACAAAGACTGGTGGAGCAAAGAAAAGGACAATGTACTTGTCTGGGATGATTTCTATGAAATCTATGAACAGCAGCAAGCCGATTTCAAGAAGTCTGAGTAAAATAGCTGGGATGAGTTGAGTGTCAATAAACGTATTCGAATTGGAATATCATCGCACCTGGGCAGTCTGCTCAGGTTTTTTGTTGCAGATGAATGTTCACTCCAAGTCTATTTCAGGTTAATAATAAGAAGCATAGAAGATATTAGCGATTTGAAAGTTCAAAATGCGATATAATAGGCGTATTGGATACGTGAAATTTTACATAGATTTATGTAAAGAGACTAACGGAGCTAGCTGCGTGAACATACCAAATCGTCACGAAGATGAAACGCTCTGGGCCGGAGGAATGGTTATGATCAAGCTGTTGTACTACTTGAAGAAGTATCGAGTCGCCGCCATCGCAGCACTGGTCATGATGCTGATTGAATTGACGGTCGAATTGGCTCAACCCTATTTAATCTCAAAGATCATTGATAACGGTATCCAGCAAGGAGATCTGTCAGTGGTTTGGCTATGGGGTGGAGTGCTTGTGGGCAGTGCCGTTGTGGCGTTTGCCGCGGGAATTGCGAGTTCGTTTTTTGCGTCACATGCGAGTCTCGGCTTCGGTTACGATCTGCGGGAGAAGCTGTATGACAAAGTGCAAGCGTTCTCTTATGCAGTGTTTAACCGGTTTGCCACATCATCCCTGATTACCCGGTTGACCGGAGACGTTACACAGGTGCAGGATACGGTGTTTATGAGTCTGCGATTCATGACACGTGTGCCGCTGGTGGTGATTGGGAGCATGATTATGGCGGTTGTGGTGAATCCGAAGCTGGGTCTGCTGCTCGTTGTGATGGTGCCTGTACTGCTCGTGTTTGTCATCTGGATGATCAAAAAGGCAGCGCTGCTGTTCCGCAATGTGCAGCGCAGACTGGATGCCGTCAACGGAGTCATCCAGGAAAATCTGACAGGCATTCGGCTGATCCGTGTCTTCGTCCGGATGGGCCACGAGATTGAACGCTTTGCCGGATATAGCGGCAAGCTGATGAAGGGCACGATCTCCGCGCTGCGCCTGACGGAGACGACGATGCCATTCATGCTGCTCATGATGAATGGTTGTATCATCGCCGTGCTATGGTTTGGACGACGTGACATCACTACCGGAAGTGCAACCGTGGGTGAAGTCGTCGCAGTTATTAACTATCTGCTTCGCACCATTGGCGCCATGTCTGCGCTGTCCTGGATTCTGGTGACCTTCTCCAGAGCGAGTGCTTCGGCACAACGGCTTAACGAAGTTTTTGACACGGAGGAAGTTTCGGATTCGGGTCAATCCATGGATACAGATCGTTCTGCAAAAACGGGTAAAGGGAATCCTGTGATCCAGGGTGGAGTTGATTTTCAGGGTGTAGGGTTCAGTTATCCGGGCAGTGAAATTACCGTATTGGAGGACATTACGTTCTCAGCCAAACGAGGCGAGCGTATCGCCATCATGGGAGCGACAGGCTCGGGTAAATCCTCGCTGGTACAGCTCATTCCAAGGCTCTATACCGAAGATCACGGCGAGGTTCGTATCGATGGTAATGACGCAGAACAGTTGGACATAGCCACATTGCGCGGAGCTATCGGTTATGTGCCCCAGGAGGTGGTCCTCTTTACCGGATCGGTACGGGATAACATCGCCTGGGGCCGGGAGGACGCAACGCTCGAAGAGATTAAGGAAGCAGCGCGGCGTGCCCAGATTCACGAGACCATTGAGAAGCTGCCGAATGGCTATGATACACAGCTGGGTCAGCGAGGAGTCAATCTGTCGGGTGGACAGAAGCAGCGGCTCTCGATTGCCCGTGCATTGATTCGTCGTCCAAGCATCTTGATTCTGGATGACAGTACAAGTGCGCTCGATGTAGCCACGGAAGCAAGGCTGCTGGGCGCACTGGAAGAGCTGTCGTGTACAACGTTTATCATCACGCAGAAGATCAGCTCAACCACCTCTGCGGATCTGATTCTGTTGTTGGACGACGGGCGTCTGATTGGACAGGGGAAACATGAGGATCTGATGGATTCATCCGAATTGTATCGCCGAATCTATGAATCACAATACGGGGAGGGTACACCACATGTTCAAAGCATTCATTGAACCTTTCCGTCAGCCCCCGCCTCCGATTGATCCCGATACGCTGAAGGCAGGAGGAGGTCGCAAGCCGAAGGCAAGGGCGAAGAACTGGTCTGGTACGTTAGGCCGAATCTGGACGTATCTGGCCCGTCGCAAGGTCAAGCTGACGATGGTGCTGCTGATGGTATTTGCTAGTTCTGCACTCGCTTTGCTTGGTCCTTATATGGTCGGTGTGGCCGTGGATAAATTCATTGATGGAGAAGCAACGAGTTCCAGCTGGACGACATTTTTATTGGGTCTGGTGGCAGTCTACGTTTTCTTCTCCCTGACGTCATGGCTGCAAAATATATGGATGATCGAAATTGCACAGGAGACCGTGTTCCGCATGCGGTATGATCTGTTCTCCCATCTGCACAAACTGCCGATTCCATTCTTCGGCAAGCGTCAGCAGGGGAGATCATGAGCCGGGTTACCAACGACATTGAGAATGTCAGCGGTACGCTGAACAGCTCGGCCATCCAGATTTTCTCCAGTGTGTTAACACTGATCGGAACGTTTGGCGTGATGCTCTGGTTAAGTCCGCTGCTGACCTTACTTACATTTATCGTGGTACCACTGATGGCTATCGGCATGCGCTGGATAACGCGCAGAACCGGACCGTTGTTCAAACAGCGTCAACGTAATCTCGGCGAACTCAATGGGTACATTGAGGAAACCTTGTCCGGGCAGAAGATTATCAAGGCGTTCTCTCAGGAGGAGCGGGTCATTCGCGGCTTTGAGGAACGAAATACGAAGATCCGGTTGTCCGGTTTCTGGGCACAGACCATCTCCGGTTTTATTCCAAAGCTGATGAATGGTCTGAACAACCTGAGCTTTGCGATTGTCGCAGGCATTGGCGGGATCTTGGCGATTCAAGGTTCCGTTACCGTCGGCGTGATTATCATCTTCGTAGAATATGCCCGTCAGTTTACCCGTCCGCTCAACGATCTGGCCAACCAGTGGAATACGTTGCTGTCTGCGATTGCCGGGGCAGAGCGTGTGTTCGAGGTATTGGATGAGGATGAGGAAGCGAAGGATGAAGGCGCAGCAGTATCTCTCGAAAAGGTGGAGGGAGCCGTTCGCTTCGACAAGGTATCCTTTGGATACGATGAAGGACGCAATATTTTACATGAAATTAACTTTGAAGCCAAGCCGGGTGAGATGATTGCTCTTGTAGGTCCGACCGGGGCAGGGAAAACAACATTGATTCAGCTGTTATCCCGCTTCTATGATCCTACATCCGGTACACTAACGGTGGATGGACGTGACATTACGACCATTCGGCGCGAGAATTTGCGCTCACATATGGCATTTGTCCTTCAGGATTCATTCCTGTTCCAGGGCACGATTCGTGAAAATATCCGTTTCGGCCGTCTGGATGCGACCGACGAAGAGGTGGAAGCTGCTTCGAGGCTGGCGAATGCCCATTCGTTCATCATACGGATGAAGGACGGGTACGACAAAGTGCTTCAGGCCGACGGAAGTGGCATCAGTCAGGGACAGAAGCAGCTGCTTGCGATTGCCCGGGCAATTCTGGCCGATCCGTCCATTCTTGTATTGGATGAGGCGACCAGCAGCATCGATACCGTCACGGAGATCAAAATCCAGGAAGGGCTGCAGCGCCTGATGCAAGGCCGCACCAGCTTTGTTATCGCTCACAGACTGAACACGATCCGCCAAGCCGATCGTATTCTTGTACTGAAGGATGGTCAGCTCCTGGAGCAGGGTTCGCATGACGCATTGCTGGAACAAGGTGGCTTCTACAGCGAACTGTATTACAGTCAGCTGCGGAACAAGGCGCAATAACGCAGAAGAGCATGGACCAAGAACAATGGCGACCATGCTCTTTTCTGTAGGCTCTATTGGATAGTTTCCAGCTATCCTGGTAAAGAATGTTCAGTTTCTTATACCCGGAAAAGAAAGAGCAGGTATGGAGGGCATGGTGCCCTGCATTCCTGCTCTTTGCATTTGAATTGGATATGAATTGTAGCTTGTGGTAATTTATTTCGTTACACTGCTCAGCTTGAACGAGCCGTCGGTCAGCTTGTTTGTATTGGCAAAGTCTACGCCAGGTTTATTCGTTTCCGGGTCAATGATCGCAATCGCGATATCATAGGTTCCGGCAGCAAGACCGGAGACCGGAATGGAATCGGACAGGGTGTAGGTACCCGTTTTCCACGTGGTCAGATTAACGGTTGTTGTTTTCTTGGCGACCACGGTATTGCCGCTGCGCAGTTGAATTTCAACCGGCCACGCAAATGGGAAGTGCTGTACACCTTTATTCTCCACTTTAATCGTTGTTGTAAACGTGCTTCCGCTAATGGTGGATGGATGCGAAATTTCCTTCACGACAAAGTGGTAACCCATTCGTTTCTTGAGTGCATCCATATTGGCCTGTAAGGCATGATTTAGAGGAAGCGAGGCAGGGGAATTCGGTCCCAGCCAACTTGGTTTGCTAAGCTCCGTTTGACGCAACGTTTCCGTGAATCCGCTGCCGGTAGTTAATGCCGCAAGCATGCCGGAAGCTCCCCCGTAAAATTCGCCTCCTGAGATACGTGTCTCCCAGAAGTTCGGATGTCCTGGCTGCTGCTGGCCGATATCATCCCAATAACCGTTCTGGGTACCTGTGTACCAGCCCCAATCGGCATCAAAGCTGTCTTTATGTCCAAACACATCGTTGAACATGCCCATGACCATGCCTTTGTTATTGGTTTTGGCGAGGGCGATACTGCGCCGGATCAGAACCTGCATTTTGTCCTCTTTGCCAGCAAAAGCATCAATATAATGTTGAACGTACTTGTTCGAGATGTCATTGGTAGGGAAAGCACCCGTGTAATTGGTTTCACCATTGGGTCCGACATAAGGCCACGTATGGAACTCGCCCCAGTGTCCGAGGGAACCGATTTGGACAAAGGTGACCGGACGATCATTCGTGTTGTACCTTGCCGCAATGGCTTCGATGGCTAATTTGTGCCGTTCTTGCAGATAGGTGGAGTTGTAGTTGGGGGAGAAGCCCATGTTGTTTCCCGTACCCATGCCTCCGGTTGTATCGTTGTATACGGTTCCAGGCGATTCTCCGCGGGCAATCATGTCATTGTAGAGCCAGTCGGGAATATCCCGATGAGCCTGTCCTGTCGGGCTGTCCAGAATGAAGCGAAACACCACTTTGACCCCTTTACTTTTCCAGTAGGCAAAATTGTTGGCGGCTTCAATTGCACTAAAATCATATGTGCCTTTGGTAGACTCCAGCTCCTTCCAAGTTACACCAGCATATACAAGCCTGTGTGGCTGTGTATATGTTGTGCTCTTGGCCGAAGGCGCCCAGCCTTTGAATGGATTGTTGAGTGGGCTGTCCAGCTCTACAGGATTCACTACGGTATTGTTCCCTGTACCACCACCCGATCCAGCCGAGGTCAGAAGGTAAGCGGGCAGTGTTTGTCCAGCCGCAGGCAATCTCGACGTATCCGAGCTGTTGTCGATATACCCGACCCGCACTGTGCTGCCAGCACTGATTTGCAGTGTAGAGAGAGGAATAGCGACCTCAATGACGGTGGAGCTGCGGTAGAATTGGGAGCTGGTCAACGTGCTGTTGAAGTTCCAGACCCAGTCCGTTCCGCTGCCGCCGTAGCGGTATAACCCCGTATTTTCAAGCAGCCACTCCACACCTGTAGCTCCCCAACCCGCAGCCTGGTAACCCGTTGACGTATTGTTATCGGTATTGATCCAGAAGTTGCCCATCGTTGTACTCAGACCAGAGCCTTGAATAAGCAGATAGAGATTGGTTCCATCATTGGTCACCTTGAGCGTCTGGGCAGTGCCACTATTGGTGGTGAGAGCACTAACGCTGCTCCAGTCGTTGATATTGCCATCAATGGTGATGGTTGCAGCAGAGGCTTTGGGTAAGGCTCCCGCAGGCAATAGCAGGGTAATCATGAGGACAAAAGCCAAAAACAATCCAAGGCTCCGCTTGCTTTTATCAAATAATCTTGTCATGGTATACCTCCTGAATAATGGATTTTGAATGATACCTCGTTCTGCCCCCCGAATTTCGTTATGAGGGAGCGTTAGGAGAGCTCAACTCCTTTCTGATCCGCATGAAGCAGCAGAATAGTAACGTTTTATGTAAGATTCATGGTAGTAATCGGGGGATAAACAACTAAAAAGATGTGATTTTGGTTTGCGGCAAATTTAAAATGTATTTTTAGTTCTTGGATTCTGTGTCTAAATTGCATTATAGGGGATGGATACGGGAGATTCAACAGAATTTTTTCCAGAATTTATTGTGTTTTCTATTGAAAATAAGCGTGTTCCATTGAATTTTGAACATGAGTACACATGGGAATAATATAATATTTGCCGCAAATAAAAATGAATACAAATTAAAGTATATGATAATACAATAAAAATGTAAACGCTTAATTTATGATGAATAAAGAGTTATACTGTTTAGTAGTATGTGAAATGCACTGCAAATATATTGCCGCAAAATAATTTAAAATTTAGCCAAAATCAATTGACAAGGATTTAAAACTATTTTACTATCGTTACATAGTCACAGTCTTGTTAGATTTATTGACATTGAGTTGGCTTCATGGCATTTGCCGCAAATTAACGAGCAACGGAGAGTGTAAGCATGGGGAAGATAAAAAATGGCTTTTATCGGTGTAGGAGATGGGGTCACATCATTGCATTGGTTTTGATTTGCTTGAGGATAGTGAGGTTCGTTATATCTGTGATATGAATGAAGCCAATGTGGCACGTACGCTGGCTGAACTTAAGAACAGTAATCCTACCATCGTTAGCGATTATCGTGAGCTGCTTGCCAAGGAAGATTTGGATGCGGTGGTCATCAGTGTACCGAACTATTTGCATCGTGAAGTGGCAGTCGCTTTTCTGGAAGCAGGCAAGCATGTATTTCTGGAGAAGCCGGTTGCCCATACCATTGAGGACTGTGATGCCATTATAGAAGCGGCGGAAGCCTCGGGACGGGTATTGCAGATCGGATTGGTATATCGGTATTCGAATCTGTATCGCCGAATGGAGAAGGAACTGGAGAGCGGACGTCTTGGTGACGTGAAATTGATGTGGTGCAAGGAATTCCGTGATCCGTTCCCGCCTGCGGATTGGTTCTATGACAAGACCAAGTCTGGGGGAGCGATTGTAGAGAAGGATTGTCATCACTTCGATATTTTCAACTGGATGATCCAGGCGAAGCCTGTCCGCGTGTTTGCCTCTGGAGGCCAGCATGTCATGAAGCAAGGAGAGCCTAATCGGATTCAGAATTCATACAGTCACTACCCGACGAAAGAAATTTCGGATACCTCCATCGTCGACCATGCCTTTATCACCATTGATTATGATAACGGCAGCAAGGCCAATCTGGGCCTGTGCATGTATTTGAAACCGCGCAATCTGATGGGAGAAGGGCTTGAGATTGGCCTGATCGGAGAGAACGGCGGCCAAATGGTTGCCCGTAATGACAAAACGATTGATATCGTTGGCGGGCAGGACTGGACGAAGGACCATCTCGAGATTGATGTGACGTCGGATTCCATATGGGTGGACACACGGGTGGACAGACCCAGCGCATTGATTTTTTGAAATGTGTACAGGAAGGCAGACAGCCCTTTGCTAGTGCTCAGGTTGGTCGTAACGCGCTGCTTTTGCTCTGGCGGCAGAGAAATCTATTTTGGAAGAACGGTACGTCTATTTAGAAGAAATTTCAGGCTGAGGGGTGTCATCATGACAGGTTGAGAAATATGACACACTGCTGTTTTTTCTCTTCATTTTGCCTTGGATTATCGGATTTATCACCTTTTTCCTGTTTCCTTTCGGGACTTCGGTTTTCTACGCCTTTACGGATGCGAGACTCCCGGGAGCGACCAACTTCAATTTTGTCGGCATTGATAATTTTACGCACATGATGGATGATCCCATCTTCCTGAAAAGCTTGATGAACACGATGTTTTTCGTGGTATTCGGTGTTCCGATCGTAACGGCGGGTATGCTGGGTCTGGCCATGCTGCTTAATTTTAATGTCAAAGGTATTGCCCTGTTCCGTACCTTCTTCTATTTACCGACCCTGGTGCCTATCGTAGCAACGGTCATTATCTGGCGACTGGTATTCAACTCCGAATTCGGCATCCTGAACGCCGACTTGGCGCGCTGGGTATAGGCAAAGTGGACTGGATTGGCGGGGAGCATACGATTAAGCCGGTCATCATCATGCTTCAGGTCTGGATCTCGGGCAGCGGGTTTGATCTTCCTGGCTGCACTGAAAAATGTACCTAGACATTTGTATGAAGCTGCTGCAATTGACGGTGCAAGCGGGATTCGCCGATTTTTCCAATTACACTGCCGATGATCAGTCCTTCCATCCTGTTTGTCATCATTATTCAGACGATGTATAACTTTCAGATGTTTACGGAAGCGCTGCTGCTATCTAAGGGTGGTCCGAACTACTCTGCTTATACGTTTGTCTACAATATTTACAAGTCGGCCTTTACCGATCTGAAATTCAGCATGGCGATGACGCAGTCGATTTTCCTGTTCGCCGTGATCTCGCTTGTCACCCTGATCCTGATGAAAGTATCGAACCGCTTTGTGTATTACGAGGGAGAACGATAGGAGGAGAGTTACATGAACAGCCGAAAAATAGCGGTAAAAGCGTCCAAATATACCATGCTGATTGCAGCATTAATGCTGTTCGCAGGGCCTCTGGTATGGATGCTCTCGACCATGCTGAAAACCAAAGCGGAAACCTACAAGGTACCTCCAACCATCCTGCCGGACACATTCAGTCTGGAAGCCTTTGAACGGTTGTTCGCTGTGCAGCCGATGATGTGGCAGTGGATTCAGAACTCATTTATCATTTCCTTTTTTGTTGCAGCGGGGGCGGTGGTGTCCAGTTCACTTGTGGCTTACGGTTTCTCCCGTTTTGCAACCAAGTACCGGAATATTCTGTTCCCGGTTGTACTTGTTACCTTAATGATTCCTCCATCCATTATGATGATTCCCTCGTACGTCCTTTTTTCCAAGCTGAACTGGATTGATACCTGGTTGCCGCTCATTGTGCCAGCCTGGCTTGGAGGTGCCTATTATATCTTCCTGTTCCGACAGTTTTCATGACGATTCCCCAGGAGCTGGACGAGGCTACATATCTCGATGGCGGCAATCGCTGGACGGATATGCACGAGTCATTATGCCGCTGTCCAAACCCATTATTATGACGACTATTATTTTTGCCTTTGTGAACTCCTGGCTCGATTTTCTGGGGCCGTTCCTGTATATCAAAAATGCAGAAATGTTTACGATGAGCGTAGGCTTGCAGCTGTTGATTGGTCAGACGAGCCAGGATTTGCCGGCGCTTGCTGCAGGTGCATTTATCAGTATTGTACCTATTGGTCTGCTGTATCTGTTTGCACAACGTTATATCGTCGAGGGGGTGTGCTTACGGGCACCAAAGGGTAGAGTGGCTGCCTGCTTTCCGGTTTTCAGGTGACAGGACTTATTGATATGACTTAAAGGGGAGCTGTGTATATGAGAGCGAAGAGTAAACGGCTATTCAATGTTTGGGCACTTGTACTTGCTACAATGGTGGTGATTAGTGGATGTGGAAACGGGGATCGTCCGAAAACGCCGACTCTTCTGATTCCGGCAGCAGCCAGAGCGAACCTGTTACGATCACATACTCCCAGTGGGGGACGGCAGAAGAGCTTCATCGTACCAGGAACTGCTGGATCAGTTCATGAAGGTCAATACCGATATTAAGGTCAAACTCGAAGGCAAGGATTGGGGCAGCTACTGGGACGGACTAACAGCCAATGCAGCTGGGGGCACACTTCCGGACGTGTTCAAAACGAGTTATGCATACGTGGAGAAATACGCCGAGCTGGGCATTTTCAAGGAATTGGACGGCTTGCTCGCGGAAAATCAGTTTGATCTGAACAATGTGGACAAAAGTCTGCTCGGTCTTCACCAATATCAGGGCAAGCAAGTATCCTTGCCTATCGATGCCAACGTCATCGTATGGTATTACAACAAAGCGATTTTTGAGAATGAAGCCACGAATCCTCATAAAGCTCCCGTTCCATCGCTTGAGCCAACGTGGGATGAAATTACTGACATTGCAACCAGCTGACGCTGGATAAGAACGGGAAAAGCGCAGACGAAGCGGGTTTTTGACGCCGGAAACATTGTGCAGTGGGCTTGTCCATTTCACCAGGATCAACGATGGATTGGTTCCTGGAGCCGGAATTGTGGTCCAACGGTGCGAATTGGTGAATGACGATGGCTCCCTTGCGCTTGAGACACCTGAAGCGATGGAAGTGCTGAACTATTTTATCGACTTGACCAAAATAAAAAGATCAACACCACTCCTGCACAGATTGAAGGTTTGGGTGGACAGGTGAATCTTGCGATTACGACATCCAAAGTAGCGATGAATCCGGGTGGCAGCTGGAATACAACCAACTACCAGGAGGCTGGTGTGATTACGGTATCTCCTATTTGCCAAAATTCAAACCAACCAAACGTTGTTCAGCAGCAGGTCTTGCCATCAGCTCCAATACAAAGCTGAAGAGGCGGCTTACAAAGCAAAGCTCTGAACTGAAAGGCACTGTGCCACGCTTTACTTTATCCGTTGAGCAGATCGTTAATGGAGAGGCTGTACAGATGTTTACAGGGGGCTTACTATTCCATCGAAACCGGATCAGATCGGGTAGTCACACCAGACGGTCAGTGGGCTTATCCGATGGATGCAGCTAGTCTGAAGGAAGCTGAACAATTTCCGAATTCCATCCAAAAATCAGAATCAGACGCAACTCTTCTATGAGTGAAGATGATGCGATGCGAATTCCTCATCCAAGTAAGTGAGTGGCCCTTCAACATGATAATGAAGGTTCACACTTGAACAGGATATACGCGGTTATACAGAGCGGTGCTGCACGTTGTGCAAGCATCGCTTTTTTTACGTGGAAGAGAACCCATGGAGTCCAGATAAAGGAGGCTGTTGTTCCATATCCTTTCAGCATATCAGTCCATGCAGAAGAGCATCCTATCCTTGTGACCAAAACCAACATAATTGGAGGATGAGACATGCCAGCAGCCAAAAAGGCGACAGCAATCAGCTTATCTTTGTCTACTGCAATCTTCGTAATGGCCGGATTGACGGGTTGTGAACAACACCAAAGATAACAATCTGCACACCAAAAGTGTTCGTCATGAAGTGAAAGGCATTAACCGTTATGGTGTTGAGTCCAATGGGATGGATGGTATTCGTGCGAAAAGCTATCGGACGCATAACGTCACTAACCTGAAATCCAGTGACGAGCTGGCTAAACGCATTGCGGAAATGAAGGAAGTGAAGTCAGCAAGTGTCATGCTGACCGATCGTAACGCATATGTAGCAGTCCGTTGACAGATGGTCACACTGGCAAATTGGAAAGCAAATCGATGCGTAACCGTGCGAACGGCACGATGCGTACAGAAAGCTACAATCAAGATATGGGCGGGTTGCGTGTACACGGTGGTAATGGAACCATGTCTCCATACAGCACCAGTGGCATAGCACCGGGATTGAACACGAATGCAGCTACGGATCGCAGCCATATGGGCAATGACCGCAGCATCTATGGAACCATGGGAACCGGATCTTATGGCATGATGCGTGGTCTGACGAACAGTGGCAATGCACGTACAATGACCGATGGTCACTACGGGATGAAGAGTGAAACATCGCGTATTGACAGCACGGATGACAACACACCCCGAAGAGATTAAATCCAAAATCTCGGCGAAAATCAAACAATTTGCACCTCACGTGGAGAACGTATACGTGTCAGCTAACCCGGACTTTGTACAACATGTAGAAACGTATTCCAAAGATATTCGTAATGGCAAACCGGTTAGCGGCATGATTAACACGTTCCAATCGATGGTTGAACGTATTTTCCAACGAATGCGTTGAACACAAATCACCGTGACGGCGTGCTTGATGATGGCATCATGCATCGTAATAACTACGATGGCTTGAATCGCATGAATCATCGGTAACTCATAATTGTAAGAACAAGTTGCCTTTGCGCAGATGTTTACATCAGCAGCAAAGGCACACTTGTTTTAATGGACATCATCATGCATCGTCATTGGATCTCATATAAGACTGCCCATTTTTTTGATAAAACTGAACCAACGCCTTGACCTTACATAAGATGAGTTGACTGTATCCCCTTAACCTTGTTACACCAACACAACCCGAGCAAGGAGGGGTGAACATTGAAGGGTATCGATCATAAAAGCAAATTCTGTTGACCCACCGTGAACGCGAAGTATTCGAATTACTGGTTCAGGACAAAACGACGCGTGACATCGCAGGGCAGTTATTCATCAGCGAGAAAACGGTGCGTAACCATATTTCGAATGTGATGCAGTTTGAAATTACCCCCATAATAGATACTACTCAGGGTAGTGACGAGCGGAGTAGAAAGTATGTTCTTGCTCATGGTATAATATTCCTATAAAAGGGAGGTTGTACATGAGATCATTATCGTTAAAGGACAAGCTTATACTTGTTGGTGGCTCTGCATTTCTCATCTTGTTGTACGTTGCTTACAAGACAGACTATAGCTATCAAGGTGTGGGTGATTTTATTGGATACTCATTTGAACATTTATCAGGTTTATAACATCAGTTATTGCACCGCTTAAACCAGAGATACCTCAAATAAACTTCTAACAGCCCTCACACGGCTGTTTTTATTTACCCCTTACAAAATGTGTTCTACATTTAAATAGGTCATAGCTAATCCTAAATCTTCATAATCGTGTCACCCAGTGACACTGTGGTTCCGAATTTCGGAAGTGCAAAATTTTACTACCGTGGTGTCATTTGGTGACACCCTATGGCTGGCTGACATCACGTCAACTCTTACCGACCATTTGATTTACAACTAATATGTATTTTTACGTTTAAAATCACTTTGGCGGGTGCTATACTGTATTTAAGGAGTGAAGATACATATGAAGATAGATAGAATAGAAGTTGAGCAAATCCTTTGACTCATCTTGAAGTAGTTCTTAAAACTAAAAAAGTAAAGCACCAATTACAGGTTCAATTAATCGAATTAAATGTTCCAGTTGAAGAGATTAATTCAATAATATCTAATGTGGAGTCTGTTTCCAATTTAGATGTTCCCATGCTTTATGGCCTGACCAAAGCTTTATATGAAGTAACTGAGGATAACTATTCGACCCAGATAGGTATTTCGGTAAGCGAGAAATTATAGAAGCCGAGAATGTTCTTAGCCAATCAGTTCAAGAAAGAATCACTTTACCTATCCATTTTGAGGAATGTACAAAGATTAAATTTGATAGCTACATCACTAAGATTTCAATTCAAAACTTAGTCAAGTTGTACGACAGCCAGTTAATTATTTATGACGATGAAACACAACGTGGAGTCAACTATAAGACAAACATATCAGGGGGGATAGTTAGGACTCCTATTGTAAACAAAGCCAGTGTTAAAAGGATTGCTGATAAATGGCTTCCAACAGTTATTTTGAAGATATGATCACTCTTAATGCATCTCAAGTGAAGTTGACCCTGTTACGTACAATGAGGAGTCCAACACACTGACAATTAACGAGGGGGCTGTTGTATCCATCCTTGATGGTTTCCATCGCTTACAAGGTGGCGTGGTTGCGCTACAAGTCAATCCATACTTAGACTTGGAGTTGATCCTATCTATACGATCGTATGACCATGAAACAGCGCAGAGATACTTTGGTCAGATTAATACAGTTAACGTGTTGAAGAAGGAAAGAAGAGAAGAGTTAGCTCAAGAAAGGTTGTCTGATAAAGTAGTGGCAAATCTGCAACGTAAGTCTGAAATCGGGAAACAGATTGCATCATCTAACAAAGTAAGTGATTTAGTTGGCGAACTTACAACTTTTGATATCCTTTCTTATGCTGTAGATAAAGTGTTCAAATTGGAAAGGCAATTTGATGTGCTTCAAGTATCGGATTACTTGATAGAATTCGTTGCTTATTTAGTAGGAAGCTATCCAGATGAGTTTTCAATCAATGTAAAACTACGAGGAAGTCACATGATGAGTCACCCCCTTATGTTCATAGGATATATCGTTTTATCCCATTACATGTATGAGAACAAGATTCCTCTACAGAAATTATCTCATTACATTAATAGCATTAATCTAAAAGATGAAAAACTATTGAATCTACTTAACAAGAAGAATGTATTAACCGGAAACAAGCGTATACGTGAAGATATTATCAAGTATTTCGACTCCATATTTAGAGGTGCACAGTGTGAATAAAATCTATGATGAATCCTTCTACAATTCATCCGTGAAAGAACGATACTTGAAAAATCAGAGTCAAGCAGCGAGAATCTCATATGGGCGTGTACTGAAGAGAGCTTCGAGTATTGAGAGCAAATTAGGTCGTGATCTATATGATTTTAACTTGGGCGAGATTAAACAGGTACTCCTTCTATTAAAGTCCACAAAGATGACTACAATCACTGCTACAGGAATCATAATACAAAATTATATAAGATGGGCTATAGAGCAAGATTTACGTACAGACAATATAAATCCACTTGATGCTGTTAGTTCTGATGAATTTTATAGGCAATTTCTAGATACAAGTGAGCCTACATTATTCTCTCACGATGACATCATGGATTGGGTGGATGAGTGCATAAATCATCAAGATAAACTTGCCATACTCGGAATATTTGAAGGGATATATGGCAGACAATACAGTGAACTTTTGACCCTTAAAATGGACAGAGTAAGAGAAGTTAGTAGCGATACGTTGAGTTATGAAGTTGAATTATTCAATGAAACATCAGATGGCAGTAAAGAATCAAGAGTAATACCCATCTCAAACAAACTTTATAACATATGAGAATTGCCAACAATGAAGAGATAAATTTCAAGAATAATGGATTAGAGTTTGAAGGCATGAGAAACAACAAAAACTATCTTACTAAAACGGACTACATAGTTCGTGGCGCGGCTGATGCACGTACAGGTGTTGAGGGTAACGTACCAGCAGCTTCCGCATTGATCAATAGAAGAATAAAGAAGATATCAGAGCTGTACCAAGTTCCAACATTAACGCCTACAATATCAGAAACAGTGGAATGTTATATATGGCATACAAGCTGTATAAAGAAAGTGGTAAGCTTGGCAAAAAGGAGTATTTTGCTATATGTGAAGGTTATAATGTTGGACGTACACGTGAGGGTGGTTTTGTTTATGCTAGATTAAAAAAGGATTTCTTGAACATGGAAAACCTTGAATCAGTCTATGGATTGGAGTAATTTGATCACATGAGGTGGCACTTGGTGTCACCTTTTTGTTTGATACAATAAGCAACTCTAAGCAGTCAGATTTCACTCCCTTGCCCACATCACCTATATGTCATAGTATTTCGGGGAACCCCGATGCAAGTCATTATGTATCAGCTACTTACAGTCCACCCATATGACCAAAATGATAATTTTAACTGTGTACTCGATGTACACATATCTGATCGCGAAATTTGAGGTTGTCGTCAATTTGACGGGAAGCTTTCACGAAAATTTCGGGGAACCGTGTACTAAGTTTCTTCAAAATGTGCAGACACCCAAATCCACTCTAAATAGTGGAAGACAAAAGCACCCCAACCAAATGGAGTGCTTGTATATTACTTATATAGTTCAAGGATCTTCTCTGAATAATATATGATCTGTTCAGTGTATTTCTTTGTCTGCTTGAGGTTTGCTATATGTTCTTTTGAACCTTTAACCATTATACTACTACGTTCAATTTCTAATTTAGCAATCAAATGTTTAAGTTTCTTGATTTGCTTTTGGAAATACGCCACTTTTTCTGCTACAGTACTCTCCTTTTTAGCAGCAGCTTCTACTTTAGGCTGAAGGGAAGGAACTGTAATTACAGTAGAAACCACAGAAAAGCAGATTAAGGCGCTGAAAATTTTAGTTAGTTTTTTCTTCTCACAAGCTACACCATCCCCGTCTCTATCCAATGCTTTACGGTATCCTGGCTCACCTTTGTATAGTGGAGCTTTGCCAGCCTTCCTTACAGCAGTACAGTTCTTGTAATACACTTTTTTTGCTTCAGCTTTAGGTACAGCTATTACTGATACGTTTGCAACCAAAATCGTGGCTAACACAGTAAAAACTAATTTCTTTTTCATACTTTGATACTCCTTCAATGTTTATGTAAGTTGCAAAGATAGTTTACCAAAAATATATGAGTAGTACTACATATTTCCTTTGGATAAAAAGTAAAAAAGAACCCTTATTCAGAGTTCTTAATTCGATGTATGCTCATCGTTTTCCGTATCTGCTACTTCTTCAAACTGAATCAGTTCAGATATGTCTGTGATATCTAGGGCAGCGGCTATTTTCTCTAAGGATACCTAAGTTAATCTCTTGTCTACCCGGCTTGCAGAGTTGCGATATTCTAGCTTGATTGACTCCAGACGTGCTCTCTAATTGTCTTTGAGTGATATTTCTCTGTTTTAGTACATCTTTAAGTTTAATTCTCAGAACGCGCAACTAGAAATTCCCCCTAAAAAACAGTTGACATGATTCGTTTGAGCGAATATTATGTAGAGGTAATTATTATTCGTTTATGCGAATCAAATTATGAGTATCAAACGTTAACACCTGTGTACACATTGTACATCAAATAGCGCAACATTGTACTGTAACTTACATTCATAAGAATAGTATCTTAGTAACAACGTATTTCATGTAACAACTGTAAAATATGCTGTTGGAAAATTTCCCACAAGCAAACTCATCAGAAGGGAGCGAGACAGGTGTACAAACAAACATGGCAAATTAATCACCGACAATTATGTATTCGTACACGTAACGGTACGTGGATAGCACTGAAATCTGTTGCATACGTTTAGTCATCAAAACTAACTTCAAAGGAGACGAATATATAATGACACTCATGAATAAACCATCCACTACTTCACAACAGAGGAGCAAAACTACAATAACAACAACTTTAAATCACAGCTTGGGACGTTTGATGAAATCATGACTGAGTGTGAAATCAAAAAAAAAGCGCTTATGTTGATTGCTGATATGAAAGCAGTTCTTACAACTGGCGAACTCTGCAACGAATTTATGATGCGTATTCCTCACAAACCATCTGGTTCAATATTCACGCTTTACTTGATGAGATGCGTGATGAGCAACTCAAAACAAACTCAATGGAACATGATGTATTTTTGGACATATATTTACTAAATCCGATTGCTGCACTCATCCAATTTTAAGCATAGCGTATCAACGGCTCATCTTGAACGTATCAGGCTGTGGGAATCAACATCAAAGATGTAGTTAGACTGAAGCAATTGGATAATAACATTCATCTTAATGATGTGTTAGAAAAGTTGTATGGTAATTAAAAATTTAAAACAAATGTGACAGGAACTAGATCGGCTCTCTGTCGGGAGACTGTGCCACCGATGATTTTATAGATTATAGATGCAACACTGTACCGTAACATATCTTAAAAATTCATATAACAACTCTAATTATAGAGTGATTGACTTGATAAAATTACAATTTCAACTTGATTTAAATGGTTATAGATGAGTTGAATAGGAGGACATGCATGAACGAATTATACAAGCAGGACTATGAGAACTTACCGCCAGATGAAAAGCAGCTGGAATTATGATCACTATTTACGTACTCGCATAGCAATGATAAATACTTCGTCTCTTACGGTTTAGATGTAGCTATGGTCACAGGGATGATGGAAAGGGCTAAAGAGCTAGATGTAAGATATCAGACCATGATTGACTTGATTGATAAAAAATTGTTACCACCTCTTAGCCAAGAGTTGAATGGGCTGGAGTCATTGTTTGCAGATTTATTTCGTGAGGTGCTTAGACCACTACCAAACGAAATCAAATATTGATAGAGGAGAACGAAATCCAATGCACAGTAACGTGACACTGTTCGAAATGATAATGAGCCTGAATTATACGGAAATTCCGTATCAGTCGCCTAGTAGTAAACTCAGAGCCAATCGTATTAAGCCAAAGAAACAATGTAAGCCTATAACAATTGATTCACGATATAGCCATTTGGTTGCTGAAGGATCGATTAGACTTAAAATTGAACGTAGGATGGCAATACGTAGGAGTTAACATTAATCAGGAAGCAGAAACGAATGATGGAACAGGAGATAACAAGACAAGTTGAATATGATAGATGAGGATGACACAAATGGATGTTGTCCTTTTTACATTATATATTCGTGGTCACAATAAGGACAAAATGCCCACATTGATTCATGACTATATTACTCGTAAGTTTAACCTGAAGCCCCAAACTGAGGGTAACTGTTTAAGGTGAGTTGAAATTCCATCCTTCTTGATTTGGGCGTTATGTCCAACTTGAATACAAGTCTCTAATAATGACCGAAAATTGGCGTGAGTCACAGATCCTATAACAATTGTTTAACATTTCGTAAAATAACGAGATATTCCTCGGAATGGTCTCTAGGACAGTCTGTCCTAGAGTCAACGATCTCCTCTGAAGGGCTACGGTACTATTTCATTTGAAACGAATAACTTACCTTCACTGAGAGAAGAACATTTTTCTCGCGCGAAAATTTTGTCCAACGAGGATTGTATAAGACGTTTGGGTTGAAACCACATCGTTACTCTGAGACAGTAACATTGCTTTATAACTTCAAAGTTCAAAAGAGGTTGGGTTCAGGTTGAACTTGAGTTTACACGGCTACCTTGGCAGTCGATGTGGTCGACAGCGATCATATGTACCACTTCGGGCATTTGATCATTTGATCATATGCTTATTGAATTATTCTAATTTGGTAAAATCCCAAAATATAAACTCAAACCAATTAAGATTCCTTAGTGGTATACAGCTACATTCAGAAAACAATAGGTAGACGGACACTTGTTGTTGTATAATTGTGGTAGCAAAGTAAGTCTATATTGATAGGGACCAGCGTATTATGTGCTGATATTTCAATTTAAATTTCGAGGTTATCTTAGTGAAATAATACTTTCATAAAAAGGATAAATGATTATGCTGTATGACATTAATTCGTATTCAGAGGTTGTAGGTAAGCCATTAAATGTACTGTGAAGGCTCTACATAAGGGTGAATTAGTTCGTAAGGTTACCCTGGAGTACGGGGAAATCTACAA